>NZ_CP084995.1:0-4670713 GCF_044793955.1 Humibacillus xanthopallidus
CACCTGCCCGGCCTCGCGGGTGACGACGACGGTCGTCGTGAGTCGCTCGGGCTCGCCCTCGGCAACGGTCAGACCGTCGTCCTCGACGAGCAGCGACTCCCATCGCCCGTCGACGGACGGCTCGAAGACGTGCAGCTCGATGGTCTCTGGGCGGTAGCCATCGGTTGACGCCGGCGCCTCGGCCCACATGGGGATCGCGGCTCCGGCCCGGACGAAGAGCGGGATGCGCTCGAGCGGCGTCTCCACCGTGATCCGCTGACCGCCCGCGTGCACCTCGCCGGTGTGCCAGTCGTGCCAGTCGCCGGCCGGGAGGTGGACGGTGCGCGAGGTCATGCCCTGCTCGGTAACGGGTGCGACGAGCAGGTCGCGGCCGAAGAGGTACTGGTCGTCGATGTCGACGACGGCCGGGTCGTCCTGGTAGTCGAGGACCAACGGCCGCTGCACCGGCTCGCCCGTCTCCGTCGCCCGCACGAACGCCGAGTAGATGTAGGGCAGCAGCCGGTAGCGCAGCCGCACCGCCTCACGGGCGAGGTCGTGGAACTCGGGGCCGAACGACCACGGATACTGCTCGATGACGCCGATCTCGGAGTGGTTGCGGCAGAAGGGAGTCAGCGTGCCCATCTGCATCCAGCGCAGGAAGAGCTCCGGGCTCGTGTTGCCTTGGAAGCCGCCGATGTCAGCGCCGACGAAGGGCTGGCCCGACAGGCCGAAGCCGCACGCCATCGGCATGCTGACCCACAGGTGGTCCCAGCGGGCCTGGTTGTCCCCCATCCAGTTCGCGGCATAGCGCTGGATACCGGCGAAGCCGGCGCGCGACAGGATGAAGGTGCGCGCTTCGGGGCGTGCGGCGCGCAGCCCCTCGATCGTGCCCATCGCCATGAGCAGCGCGTACTGGTTGTGGAAGCGCTCGTGCTTCGCGCGGCCCCGGTCGAAGAGCATCGCCTCCGGTGCGATCTCGCCCGTGGCCGGCTCGTTCATGTCGTTCCAGATGCCCGCCAGACCCGACTCGACGTGTCGGGCGTTGAGCGCTCCCCACCACGAGCGCGCCTCTGCCGTGGCGAAATCCGGGAACACCGTGTTGCCGGGCCAGACCTGCCCGATGTAGGTGTCGCCGCCCTCGGTGCGGCAGAAGACGTCCTGAGCGAGGCCGTCGTCGTAGACCTCGTAGCCGGGGTCGTGCTTCACGCCGGGGTCGACGATCGAGACCGTGCGGAAGCCCTGGTTGGCCAGGCCCTTGAGCATCCGCGCCGGGTCTGGGAAGCGGTCCGAGTCCCAGGTGAACACGCGGTAGCCGTCCATGTAGTCGATGTCGAGCCACATGCCGTCGCAAGGGAACTCGTCGTCGCGATAGCGCTTGGCGATCCGCTCGACATCGTCCTGCGAGTAGGCGTGCCAGCGGCACTGCTGGTAGCCGAGCGCCCACATCGGGGGCAGCGACGCCCGCCCGGTCAGCCAGGTGTAGCGCTCGAGGATGCTCGCCATCGACGGGCCGGCAAAGACGTACTCGGTCCACTGCCCGCCGTGGAAGGTGACGCGGTACTCGTCGTCACGGCTGAACTCGTACTCCCCGCGGTAGCCGTTGTCGACGAAGGACCCGGCGGCCGCCGCCGTCACTGCGTCGCGCTGGTAGAAGAACGGGACCGTCACGTAGTAGGGGTCGAACTCGACGCTCGTCATGTCGGCACGAGCGTCGTCCGCGGCAAGGCCGGCCCGGAACTCGGCCGTCGCGTGCTCGTTGAGCACGTCGGTGTTCCACATCGTGAAGTCGCGACCGCGCCGGTTGTGGTGGCCGCCCTTCTCGCCGAGGCCGAAGATCGCGTCGTCGCGGCCGATCCTGCGGCGGGTCGTCCACGCGTCGTTGAGCGTCGCGTAGGTCCAGTAGCGGCCCTCCGCGTCAGGCGCCGACTCGACGACGACCGACCCGTCGGTGCGGTGCACGTCGACCCGGAACGGGTCGAGCCACAGCGTGACGACGAGGTCGTCGGTGATGAGGCGCCACGCGTCGTCACCCGACTCCGCCCGCCACGTGACGTCACCCTCGAGCGGATCGACGCACACGGCATACGTCGGCTGATCGTCGAAGACGCCCCCGCGACTCAGCTGGAGGCGCACGACGTCGGCGCGCACCGCGTCGATGCGCAGCTGCTCACCGTGCAGGCGGGCCAGCAGGCCGCGTGACGTCTGCTCGACGGAGTCGACGTGCTCGAATCGGATGAAGTGATCGGTCCTCATGCGTCCACCCTGTCAAAGACGCGAGCCGGTGACGACCGCGCGGTCACCCCTCCGGCGGTGTTCCGGCGGGCCGATCCCCACGAGTGGCGACGCGAGGCCAACCTCCTGTCGGGGAGGAGCCGATCCATCTCGATCGTCATACGTCGATCTCGATAGCGGCTCGCGACACGTCCGAATCTCGGCTGCCGGAGGGCAGTTCCCTCCCGGCGCCGTGAATCGCGGTTGGATGGGGGCATGACGGAGCAGTCCGACCCGGCCCAGCCGTGCACACGCGTCGCCGCCGATGCGCTGACACCGGCCGACCCGACTCCCGGCATGAGCCGGCAGGTCGCGCTGCACACCGAGGCGATGTGGTCGGGCACGGTCGACACGGCGGCGGGCGCGGTGACCGGCTGGCACCACCACGGTGACCACGACACGACCCTCTACATCGTCTCCGGCACGATGCGTCTCGAGTCGGGACCGGGCGGAGCGCACGTGGTCGAGGCCGGGCCGGGCGACTTCCTGCGGGTGCCCGCCGGAGCCGTGCACCGCGAGTCCAACCCCGGCGACGAGACCTCGCACGCCGTCATCGTGCGCTGTGGCTCCGGCACGCCGACGGTCAACGTCGACGGACCCGCGACCGTGACCGGCATGGCGGGCTGAGCGGTGCGCCTCTCGATGCACGTCACCGGCAAGGCCGACCCGGCCACCGCCTGGCACCGCTACGCCGACCTCGACGCCTGGACGCAGTGGTCACCGCAGATCCGGCGCGTCGACACCGGCCCCGTGCACGACGTCGGGGTGGACGACGACTCCGACTCCGATGACGACGAGGAGCAGGAGGCGCTCGACGAGCTCGAGTCGACCCAGCCCCCGTCGGTGACCGACCCCGCGCCCCGTCGCATCGCGCCCGGCCTGCGCGGCGTCGTCGTCGGACCGGTCGGAGTGCAGGTGCCCTTCGAGGTGATCGCGGTCGACGAGCCGGCGATGACCTGGACCTGGCGGGTGCGCGCAGCCTCGGCCGAGCTGACCCTCGAGCACTCCGTCACCCCCGACGGCGACGGCTGCCGCACCGACCTGGCGATCACGGGGCCGGCGCCACTCGTCCTCGGCTATGCCCCGGTGGCGCGCTTCGCCCTGACCCGGCTCGTTCGCCGCTGACCCGAGCGCACTTCCCGCGCCGGGCAGCCGGATGAGCGATGGGTTCGGATCCTCCCGCGGGATCAACTGGTGGATCAACTGGCGCCCAGTGCTGCCCACACGACACCAGACGCCGACTGATCCGCCAGTTGATCAGCCAGATCAGCGGGACCACGATCAATCTGCGGATCAGACTGCACCCGCTGCAGCCCTGACAGCACTCACTGCAGCGTGATCCGCCGCTTGATCCGGACCCAATCAGCCTGCGGATCGGACTGCACCCGCTGCTGCCCTAACAGCACTCACTGCAGCGTGATCCGCAGCGTAATGCGCAGACTGATCCGCAACCTGGGGCGAGTGCCGGCTCAGGACGCTTCGGACGAGAGCGCGGCTCGGCACGCCGCGACGATCTCGTGCAGCGAGTGGTCGGTGTCGCGGGCCGGGTCGAGCGCGGCGACCTCACGATCAGGCCCCATCAGCCGTATGCCGACCGGTGCAGCCGAGCCCACGAGCAGCGGTTGCGGGTCGGCCTCCGGATGACGCAGCGCGACGTCCTCACGATCGAGCGTGCCGACGTAGATGGGCTCGACCGAGGCGTGGTTGCGGGTCGGGCGCACAACGACGACATGCACGTCGTCAGCCGCGGGCGCGACACTGTCGACCTGCTTCACGGCAGCGAGCACCGCGGAGGCCAGCCCAGCGGCATACGACAGCTGTCGCTCACGCGGGGTGCGAGGGCGACGCGACCCGCGGCCGTTGCCACCCTCGACCACCTCGTCCGCGATGACAACCAGCGGGGCGAAGCGCAGCAGCACGGTCACATAGGCGCGCTGCGTCGTGACGTCGGTGCCGGCGTCGAGGCAGGTGAGGTCGGACCCGCTGAGGCGCAGCGCCTCGTCGACGACCGCGACGACCGTCGCCGGGTCATGCGCCCCGAGCAGCGTCCAGGCCGCATCGGCGAGCGCCTGACGACGCTGCGACTGCACCTCGCGCGCGACTCGACTGGCCCGGAGCAGCTCCTCCGCCCGGGGCTCCGCGGCGGCCTTGGCAGCGGCGAGCTCGCCCCGAGACGGCCGCTCCACCCCGTGCAGCTCCGCCTCGAGACACTGCTGGCGCACCTCAGCCTCCTCGTCGCGGTCGAGCGGCGGCAGGGGCTGCACGACCGGGCGCCGGATCGACGCGAAGGACCTCCGGTGGAGCGACCGCAGGTCCTGCTCGACGGCGAGCGCGGCGTCCAGGTCCTTGAGCCGACGGGCCTCGAGGGCGCGCCGCGTCAGCGCCGAGACGTCGACTCCGGCAACGGGGCCGACCACACCGCCCAGACCCGCCGCCGGCCTGCCAGCCGCCACGTCGCCAGAGCCCGCGTCACTCCGATCGCGCCGCCTCCGGAAGAAACCCCGTCTGCCACGAGGGGGCGTCGCCGCGCCCGAGCTGTCGCCGGCCCGGCCCGAGCGACTCACCGCCGCCCCCACCGCCGCCTCGACGGCAGGAGCCAGCACGTCGGAGATCGCGGCCGCGGCCGGCCCTCCGACAGCGAACTGCGCCCGCACGCCCGACCCGTCCCCCACGAGGCGCAGCAGCGGGGAGAGCCGGATGCCGGGCGAACCAGCCGCTGCCGCACTGCTCGCAGCCGCGACGTCGGCCGCCGCGTGGGCGATCTCGCGCTCGTCGAGGGCCCCTGCCGCGAGATGGTGCGGCGCCGAGTCGTCGAGCAGCGACTCGGCCCGCGACTCGGCCCGCTCCGAGGCCGGGCGGTAGTACTCCCGACCAGCCTTGGTGCGCGCCCCGGGTGCGGGAGCCAAGCCGGCGGCATACCCCGAGGGGGCTGCGCCGTAGGACGCACCCTCGCGCGCCCGCTCCGGGAAGAGCGCCGCGAGCGAGACCGTCGACTGCGCGGCACGGGTGGCGACGGGGAAGGACGGGCGGCCCAGACGGCCGAGGGGCTGCGGACCGGGGGCGGTCGCGGGGCGGGCGGTGACGGTCCACCACGACCAGTCGGCGGGCGGCGGCGGCCAGGCCGGGTCGGGCAGCCAGTCGTCGCCCGGCAGCCACGAGGCCGGCGGCGCAGGCCACCCGGGCGGCGGATTGAATCGAACGGTCACGGCAGGTCCCCTCGCCACGCCTCGTGGCCCACCCCCGCAGGCGTCGTCGCGCATCAGTCGCCGCGTGGTCGGGGTCCGTCGACCTCGCGCACGCAGCGTGGGGGCAGCGTAACGCGCGTTTCGTCCGCCGGGGCCCTCCAAAGCCGATCCGGTATGCCGCCCTCCCGGCCTCGCACTGGCCCCGACCCCTCGCGGCGGGGACCGAGCGCCGCCCGATCGGGGTGAGTCGAGTGCCCACGTTTCGACGCTGGATGACGTCGGAGGGTGGGACTCGACCGGGAGAGGTCAGGGCACCCGAGGGGCGTGGCGCTGGGGGCGCAGGGTGATGACGACGGCGAGCACGACGCAGGCGGGCACGACGACGAAGAGCACCACGGCTCCAGCGCGGGCCTGCTCGGCTGCGAGGTCAGACAGCCACGGGAGGTCGAGGCGGGCGAACACATCGCCGGCGAGCAGCACCGAGGTGCGGCCGAGCCAGAGCGCGACCGCAAAGGCGGTCACCGCGACGGCCGCGAGGCAGAGCAACGCCTGACGCGGCCCCGACTCGGAGGGTGCGAGGATCGCCGACGCCCAGACAGCCCCGACGAGGAGCGAGCCGACGAGCATCGCGAGGTGACCCGGATGCGTTGTGAGGGCGAGCTCGAGCATCCCGGAGCCGATGGACGCGAGCAGCACGAAGAGCAGCAACCCGGTTGCGACGACCGGATGGCGCAGACCGGTGGCGACCTTCGAGCCGGTCACGGCCACCACGATCTCGCGCGGGCCGAACGTGCCGTCGGTGCGAGCGTCGAGCGCGCGCTCAGCCAGCGTGACGGGCGCTCCGGCCACGAGCAGCGGCGCGACGACGAAGACAAGCACGAGCTGGAAGGCGAGGTGCCACGACAGGGACACCCTGCCGTAGACCCCGAGCGGGCCGCTGGTCGCCCAGGCGAGGAGCAGCCATCCGGCGACCCAGGCCACCGTGCGCCCGGCAGGCCACCCGATGTCGGCCGCCGTCGTGACGCGCGGACCACGAGCACCCGCACCACTACCCCCGGCGCCGCGGGACGCGACGAGCGCGTGCGCGGAGGCGACGCGGGCCGCGAGGACGCCGGCGGCATACAGCACGAGGGCGACAGCGACGGCGCCCAGCACGAGCCAGTCGGCCCGCCACACCTCCCACCAGGCGGTGGTGCCCGGGTCGGGCGGAGCAGGGAAGCCGGTGATCTGCAGCGTCGGGGTGGGGTCCGGGAAGTCCTCGGGAACGGGCGGGGCGCTGCGTGAGAGGGCCGTCGCGATGCCGAAGGCCGCTCCCATCAGCGCGACCTCCACGACGGCCAGGCGCAGGAACGGACGACCCTGCAGGCCCGCGTCGAGGTCCGCGATCGTCGAGCGCCGGTGCCACCATCCGGCCACGCCGAGCGTGACGAAGAGGGCGACCTTGGCGACGACGAGCAGGCCGTAGGGCGTGCCGAGGTCGGACCATGCGGCGAGCCGGGTGGTCGCGGCGACCACCCCCGACGCCCCGACCGCGACGTAGGACCAGAGCGCGAGCGTCGAGTAGCGGCGGACCACGACCGCGAGCCGTCGGGCGAACGTGCGGTGCAGGGTCACGAGGACGATGAGCCCACCGACCCACATCGTGGCCCCGACGAGGTGCAGCCCCATGGCGTTGACCGACGTCTCGTGGTCGTCGGAGGTGCCGGTGTGGCTGGCCAGCCCGAGCACGAGGATGCCCGCGGCGGCGAGGGCGGCGAGCCACGCCGCGGCCGCTCTCGTGCGGGCGAGCGCCGCACCGCTCGCGACGACGAGGGCGCAGGCCGCGCTGATGAGGCCGATGCGGGTCGCGTCGATCTGCCAGACGAGGTCGGCGAGCTGAGGACCCAGCGCGCTGCTCGTCAGGGGCAGGCCCGCCGCGTCGGCGAAGGTGAGCACGACCCCGGCGAGCGCAGCGACGGTCCAGACGAGACCAGCGAGCGTCGCCAGCCGGAGTGCCGGGTCCGTCGCGGCGCCTCCCCCGGCACGATCCGCCCCGGCTCCCCCAGCACCCCCGCTGGCTCCCCGACCGGCGCCGCCGGCACCCCGATCGCTGCGCTGTCCGCGGCGGGTCGGACGGGCATCCGGGATGATCGACGCCGCAAAGACGAGCGCGCCCAGCGTCACCGCAGCGGCCACGTCATGCCCCACCCGCACGAGCGGCACCGCCCACCGCACGAGCGGGCCGGAATCCTCGACGAAGACGAGCGGCTCCATCGCGCCCGTCGACCACGCCGCCACGGCGCACGCGAGCAGTCCCGCGGCGACCGCGACCAGAGGCGTGGCGGCCGGGGACAGCCCGGTGGTGCGGTGAGCCGGGCTCGTCATGTCGACGAGTTCACGAAGCCGATGAGGATCGCGCCCCACCACCCGACCTGGGAGATGACGGTCGCCGTCATCATCAGCCGCCAGTCGCGTCGGGGCAGGTCAGCAGGCTTGACGTATGCCGGCAGCTGGGCCATGCGGCGACGCAGGGCTGACATCGCGGCACCGTTCCAGGCCACAGCCAGCACGAGCACCATCTTGGTGAGGGTCAGGGGTGAGGAAAGGTCGGGGTGGAGCAGGGCGCCGGTCGCCATGAGCCCGGCGAGACCGCCCCAGATGAGGGGCCCGGCGCCCGCCGCGAGCCGCGTCGACTCCGTCAGCCCGCGCCGACCGGCGAGCCATAGCAGGCCGTGCCAGTCGATGACGAGCACGGCCCCGAAGGAGACGACGAGCGAGAGCACGTGCAACGACAGCGCGAGGGGGCGCAGCGCGTAGTCGGCAGGCACGACGGTCGACACGAGCAGGGCAGCCAGCAGGCCGGCGAGGATGATCGGGAAGCGATAGGCCGGCAGCAAGGTCGACAGCCGCGGGAAGATGTCGTCGCCCGGGTGCAACGGGATGCGGTCGGCGACGGGCTCGGCCTCGCGGCGTGCTCCCGGCCCCGGGTCCGTCAGGTCGGCCTCGAGGGGCAGCCGGGCGGGGTGCGGGAACATCTCGAGGATCGCATCGAGCATCGCGATCACGTGCGGCGCGTCGTGCTCCGATGCCGTCGCCGGAGTCGGACCGGCAGCGCTGACGAGGTTGGCCGGAACCACCGTCGGGGCAGCCCTGACCGGACCCGCCTCACCGGACAGGCTGACCTCACCGGCCTCACTGGCCAGGCTGACCTCACCTGACAGGCTGGCCGATCCGGCCGGATCGGCCGGATCGTCGACGCTGACCTGGCTGACGGGACCCACGGGGCTGGCGGGGCTGGGTGTGCTCACGGACGGGTCCGGACCATCCAGCGATAGGGACGCGTCACGGCTGGTCTCACCGGCCGCGTCCCGCCGGGTCTCGGTGTCTCCGGCGTCTCCGGTGTCGACGCCTTCGGCGGCCTTGACCCAGCGGCGCAAGGTGCTGGCACTCACGCCCAGCTCCCCAGCCACGTCGGCGACCCGGACGTCAGGTTCGAGGGCCCGCTTGACGGCATACCGGCGGAAGGAGTCGTCGTAGCGGCGGGACGAGCGAGCCGGACGGCCCGGTGGCGCGGGGTCGCTGGCAGGAAGCACGCCCACGGCGATCACCAGCCCCACTCCCCGAGACTCAGCACCCACTCCAGGACCCAACAGGATCCGCCCGGAGAATAGCGCCCATCGGGCCCCGCATATGAGCGATCACCACTGCCGCACCCGGATCAAGCACGCAGATCGGTCACGACAGGCGGGGGCGCGTTATCGTTGAGCCGAGTTGCGCGGGACGGTGGGGGCCGTGACGTCTGCGCGATGGCAACAGCGAGGGATGCCGATGGGCCAGCAACCGCAGACGCGGCGTGAGATGAAGGAAGCACAGCGGGGGCGTAGATGGCTCATGCCCGCGCTCGTCGGCGTGCTCGCGGTGGCGGTGCTCGGCGGAGCCGTGTGGCTCGGCAAGGGCATGCTGACCTCGGCGGACCCGACCGGCTCGCCCTCGGCGATCGCCGGTGCGACGGCCACGGCCCCGACGACCGAGGCGACGCCGACCGAGGAGCCCACGACGGAGCCCACCTCGGAGCCCACGAGCGAGCCGACCGTGGAGCCCGACCCCGTCATCGCGGCCGTCGCGTCCTGCCGCACCGCGTGGAAGCTCCAGTCGGCCGCGCGCGCCGACGCCTACCGCGCGCTCGGCCAGTGGGACCGGCACCTGAAGATCATGAACGACCTCCAGGCCAACAAGATCACCCTCGCCGAGGCGAAGGCCGCGTGGCCGGCCACGACCGCCAAGGCGGAGGAGCACGTCGCCGCGTTCCGCGCCACCGACAAGGCGCGGGCTGCGTTGCAGGACCGGTGTGCGGTCGACGCAGCGGCCAGCGGCCCCGCGGCCGACGCGGTGCGCCGGTGCGCGGCGTCGATGAAGACGGTCGACAACGTGCTCGCCAAGGCACGCATCGCCATCGCCCCGTGGGAGATCCACCTCAAGGACCAGTCGCACTTCAAGGACGGCGGCATGACGCCCGCCGCCGCCGAGGCCGCGTGGCGAGTCAAGTGGAAGCAGGGCCTGGCCACTGTGCCGGGCTACACCGCCATCGCCCAGCAGGGCCAGACTGCCGCCTGCACCCTGCCGTCCTGATCACCCTCAGGGGCGACTCGGGGGTGACTGGGGGTCGTCCCCGATGGGCGCAGGTTCGGGGGCGCGCCACGCTGGAGCCATGACGACGAGCACCCTCCCGGCCCGCACCGCCGCTGCGCACGTCGACGTCGCGGCCGGCCCGGCCACGGGCGTCGCTCGGGAGCTGGCACGGGACGTGGCGCCGGGCCCGACGCCTGACCGCGCGCGGCTGCTCGCCCTCGTCGCGCCTCTGCTCCTCTTCACCCACGGCATCCTCAGCTGGGTCGACGGACTCGGCGCGGTCGACCCCGCCCAGCGCACCGGCAGCGTGCTCGCGGTCGTCGCGGGCGGCATACTCGTGCTGGCGGTTGGTGGGTTCGCTTCTCTCGCAAGCGCGCTCGCGTCGCGCACCCAGCGCTCGGAGCTCGTGGTGCCGGTGACGATGCTGGGCGCGTTCGGTGCCGGCGCCACTGCGGCCGTGTGGCTCGGCCGCTCGACCGGGTGGCTCGTCGACCCCCTGCCCGCTGCGCTGTCGACCGGCGGTGCCGTGCTGGCGGCGCTCGCTCTCGGGCTCACGCTCGTCGCCCAGACCGCCGAGGGGCGTATGCCGTCCGGCTCGCTCGCGCTCAGCGGCCTCGCGGGTGCCGTGCTGGCCCTCCCCCTGGGTCTCGAGCCGCTCGGCGCGCTCGTGCTGCTCATCTCGCTCGCCCCGCTGACGCGGGTACCGGACGAGGCGCTGCTCGCTCGCTGAGCCCGGAGGAGCGCCGTGGGGCCGGGCGCCGGTGCAGACCGCGCCGAGGGACGGATCGGGCGAACTGGCCGAATTGGTCAGGTGCTCCGGCGCGCGAGAAGGGGTCTGCTGACCAAGGATGGGGAGAGTGCGGCCAGACCGGCCGCGACGGACCACTCACCACCCACGGAGTAGACCCATGCCGATTGCCTTCATCCGCCGCCGCGGCACCATCGCAGTGGCGGCCGCCGCCCTGGCCACCGCGGCCGTCTGCGGCGGGCAGACGGCCTCTGCCAGCACCACAGCAGAGCCCGTCTCGACCCCTGTCACGATCAACACCCCTGACGGTCTGCTGATGAGCTACATCGTCAACGCGCGCCTCGCGACCCCCGGGCAGACCCGCGTCGTCGAGATGGCGGTCAAGGCCGCCGGCGGTGTCGTCGTGCAGTCCTGGCCGCAGATCGGGGTCGTCGTCGCGCACTCGAAGGTCTCGACCTTCCGCGCCGACGTCGTCGCCGAAGGTGGCCAGGCGGTCGAGTCCGTCGGGGCCAGCCGCAGCGTCGCCGTCTCCGAGGGCACGCCGGAGGCGGCCGGGGCGTCGTGGGGCAGGGGCGCCTCCGGCTGGATGAAGGGCGCCACGAAGGACTGGAACGGCGACGTCGAGGCCGAGCCGACCCCGGCCGGCGCGACCGACCCGCGCGAGGCCGAGCAGTGGGACATGACGATGATCAAGGCCGACCAGGCCCACAGGATCACCGACGGCTCCCGCAACGTCCTCGTGGGTGTGCTCGACAGCGGCATCGACGCCGACCACCCCGACCTCGTCGCCAACCTCGACGTCGCCAACTCGGTCAACTGCAGCGATGCCGGACGGCCCGCCAGCACCGGGTGGGCACCGACGACGAGCGACCACGGCACCCACGTCGCCGGCACCATCGCCGCCGCGCGCAACGGGGTCGGCATCGTCGGCGTCGCGCCCAACGTGCGCATGGCCTCGGTCAAGGTCGTCAACGACGGCGGCTTCATCTACCCGGAGTACGCCGTGTGCGGCTTCGTCGAGGCCGGCCTCAAGCACATGGACGTGACCAACAACAGCTACTACGTCGACCCGTTCGAGTTCTACTGCTCGGACCAGCCCGACCAGTACGCCGCCAAGGAGGCCGTGCGTCGTGCGGTCGAGTGGTCGACCAAGCAGGGTGTCGTGCACGCGGCCGCCGCCGGCAACTCGGCGCGTGACCTGGCCGACAAGTCGTCGTTCAAGGACACCGGTAGCCCCGACGACGGTGTGGCCGTCACCCGCACGCTCAACAGCGGCTGCGAGGACATCCCGACCGAGCTCGACGGCGTCGTGACGGTCAGCTCGATGCAGCGCTTCCCGACGGGCACGCTGCAGAGCCGCCTCTCGTCGTTCTCGAACCGTGGCCTCGGCGTCATCGACGTCGCCGCCCCCGGCTCGACAATTCTCTCGACCATCGTCAACAACAACGGCTACGGCCCGAAGAGTGGCACCTCGATGGCGTCCCCGCACGTCGCCGGTGTGCTCGCCCTGATGAAGTCGGTGCACCCGACCTGGACGCCCGCGCAGATGATCGAGAAGCTCCGGGCCCAGGCCGACGACAAGGCCTGCGGCACGGCCACCGGCGGCCCGGTCTGCGTCGGCCCGGTCGAGGACAACAGCTTCTTCGGTGAGGGCGTCGTCGACGCGCTCGACGCCGTCAGCTGAGCCACCCCGCTTCACCCTCGAGTGGCCTCGTCGTCCCAGGACGCCGGGGCCACTCGCCTGTGACCACGCGGCCACCCGACTGTGACGACGCGGCCACTCGTCGGGTGGGTCAGCTGGTCGGCTGGTCGGCTGTGACCACGGGGCCACTCGACGGTTGTCTCACTCGAGTGGCCCCGTCGTCACACGATGCCGGGCCACTGACCTGTGACCACGCGGCCACTCGACTGTGTTTTGCTCGAGTGGCCTCGTCGTCACACGGGCTGCGGGTGGTCGCCGCGCAGCGAGCGGAGGGTCCGCGACAAGAGGGCCAGGGCCACGAGCTGGGTGACCGCGACGACGACGACGAGCGCGGGGAGCGAGCGCTCGTAGAGCCAGCCCGCCCCGACGCCTCCGACGATGGCAAAGGCTCCCTGGATGCCGGCGAAGACGCCGTAGGCCGTCGCGCGCTTCGGAGCCTCGACGATCTGCGCGACGAGCGCCTTGACCGTCGAGTCCTGCACGCCGTAGGCGAGCGCCCAAAGCGTGACCCCGACGAGCACGACCCAGAGGCGACCCGACAGGGCCAGCGGGGGCACGAGCGCGACGAGCACCGGCACGGCATACAGGATGGCGCCGCCGCGGCGGTCGTAGACGAGGCCGACCGCCAGAGCCGCGAGCGCCTCGACACCCATCGCTGCGGCATACACGAGCGGCACACCTGCGACGGGGACGAGCCCTGACACCGTCAGGTGGAAGCCGATGATGCCGAAGGTCACCAGCCCGCCAGTGGTCAGGCCCGCGGAGAGCGCATAACCGACGAAGGCGCGCGGCAGGTGGGCGCCGACGGCGTCGGCCAGCCAGCCCCGCAGACCGCGGCCGCGCACCCCGGTGGAAGCGGCAGCGGCACCGGGTGGCTGCGTCGTCTCGTCGTAGACCGATGGGTCGGGCACCCGGGAGCGGAGGACGGCGAGCAGCACCATCGCGGCGGCCCCGGGGATCGCGAGCACGGCCAGGGCCGGCGAGATGGCACCGGCCGCGGCGATGACCGCGGCGACGAGCAAAGGGCCGGCGAGCGCGCCGACCTGGTCGAGGGCCTTGTGCACGCCGAAGCCCCGGCCCCGGCCCACCGCGGTCGCGACGTGCGCGAGCAGTGCCGACTTCGACGGGCTGCGCACGGCCTTGCCGGAGCGTTCGAGCAGGATCAGCACCGCGGCGGCGGCGAGCCCGGCGCCCCCGATGAAGGGAGTGATCGCGAGCAGGGGCACGCAGACGGCGGTGAGGCCGTAGCCGACGACGGTGAGGGTCCAGTAGCGACCGGTGCGATCGGCGAGTGGACCGAAGACGAGCCGGAGCACGAGGGCCATCGCCTCCCCCGCCCCGGTGACGAGTCCGACGACCGTGGCCGTGGCCCCGAGCGAAGCGAGCAGCGGCCCGTAGACCGAGCGGGCACCCTCGTAGACCATGTCGGCCGCCAGGCTGACGAAGCCGAACCACCACACGACCCGCCACGCCGACCAGCTGCCGGTGGGCGCGCCCGGGGCGCTGGGGCCGCGAGCCGGCGGGTCCGTCACGGCGGCCAACCTAACAACCCCCGCCCCTGCCCGACACCGGCCGCACAGCAGCGGCGGGGCCGACCCTGGTGGGTCGGCCCCGCTTCGTTCGCTGGGTTCTTCAGTGCTGTCGCGCTGTCGTGCTTCCTTGGCGGCTGCCCGTCAGGGGGAGACGTTGACGAGCGTGCGCGCCACGTCCGTGGTGCCGTCGGAGAAGTCGACCCGGCCGAGGTAGCGCGTGCCGGCAGTGAGGCCCGACGTCACGAGCTGGACGGTCGCGGGCTGACCCACCGTCACCGCCTGGCTGGCCGGCGACACGGTGAGGTTGCCCACGGCACTGGACGGGACGGCATACGACACGAGCTTGACCGGCAGGGTGTCGGTGGCTCCGTCGAAGTAGTCGATCGTCACCGTGTAGGTGGCGGCGACCGGGTTGGTGAGCGTCACCGTCTCCTCCGAGGTGCCACCGGCGCTCTCGCCGACGACCGTGGCGCCCCGACGCACGACGATGTCGACGTCGGTGCCGGCGGGGTAGTCGGCGTCGTAGGTGGCGAAGCGTGCCACCGTCGTGCCGGCCGGGATGACCACCGTCGCGGTCGTGTTGGTCGCCTTCGGGGTGCTGACGGTCTGCACCTGCCCGGCGGCGAGGCCCTTGACCGAGGTCGAGAGCGTGCCGCCGAAGCCCGGCGTCACGGTGATGGAGCCGCCGCTCTGCGGGATCGTCATCTCCGTCGGCGCCGCAGCCGAGACCGGCTTGACGGCGATCGGGCTCGTGGCGACCTGCCCGCGGTTGCCGCTGGCCGTCAGCGAGCCGAAGGCCCAGGTGCCGAAGGCCGCCGTCGTGCGGGTCAGCGTGACCTTGAAGGAGCGGGACTGGCCCGGGGGGATCGTGACCTTGGACGGGCTGACCGTCGCCGTGAAGCCGGCGGGCGCGTCGACGGACAGGGCGTACTGCGACGCACGGCCCTCGACGTTGGTCAGCGTGCGGGTGACGGTCTGCTGCCCGGCGAGCTGGCCAACGGCGATGCTCGGGTAGTTGAGGTCACTCGGGTCCATCGCGGGCAGGGTGTCGCAGAACCCCGCGTCGGTGACGAGCTGGACCTGGCCGATGGCGCAGCCGTAGGCGATCCAGTCGCTCGAGTCGGCGTCGAAGACGACACCGGGGTTGAAGGCCGGCGCCGGACGGACGTGGCCGGAGCCGTAGTCGAGCGGGGTCGCGTCCTTGCCGGCACGCTGGATCGGCTTGCCCTGGTTGTCGAGCGTCGTCGCCGTCGTCATGAGGGCCGACTTGACCCACGTCGGCGTCCACGTCGGGTGCGCCTGCATGATGAGCGCTGCGATGCCCGCGATGTGCGGGGTGGACATCGACGTGCCCGAGAGCGCGTTGAACGAGTTGCCTCCCGAGTCACCGGCAGGCGAGACCGCAGCGATGACGTCGACGCCCGGAGCGGTGATATCGGGCTTGAGCAGGTCACCGCCGCCGGCGATCGCCGGACCGTAGGACGAGAAGCCGGCCATCTCGGGCGCCCGCATCGGCGTCGGGTCGACGGCCGAGATGGTCGCGGTGGCCGCGGCCCCGGCCGAGGTCACGTAGGCCTTGGTCGCCGTGCCGGCCGCGCTGTCGACGTGGATCGACGGCACGGAGTGGAAGTCCGCGTTGAGCGACTGGGCGGCCGAGGTGTTGGCGAGGACCATGCCGACGCCACCGGCCTGCTTGACCGCCAGGCTCTTGGCGACGCGGTCATTGACGCCGCGGTCACAGACGACGATCTTGCCGGTCACCTTGGCCGGGTCGAGCGTGCCGGGGAAGCAGAGCGTGGTGTTGGTGGGGTTCGCACCGGCGAGTCCGACGGCGGAGGAGACGACGAGCGGGGCCGGGCCGGCGCCCGCACCGACACCGAGGCCCTGGTAGGTGGCGCCGTTGCCGAGCGTGAGCGTCTTGCTGACGCCTCGGTCGTGGGTGCTCGCGGCGACCGTCATCGTCCACGGGGAGTTGTGCGCGACGCTCGAGACACCGACGGTGTCACCGCTGTTGCCGGCGGAGGTCGCCACGAAGACACCCGCCTCGGTGGCACCGAGGAAGGCGAGCTCGTCTGCCGTCACGACGTAGGTCGTCGAGCCGGAGATCGAGTAGTTGATGACGTCGACACCGTCGGCGACGGCGTCGTCGATGGCCTTGACGAGGTTGGACGTCGAGCCGGAGGCGCGCCCGTCCGGGGTGGCCCAGAGTGCCTTGTAGGCCGCGATGCGGGCCTGCGGGGCCATGCCGCTGACGTCACCGACCGGTGCCCCGTTGATGGTGGCCGGGACGGCGTGGTTGCCGCCCGACGTCGAGGCCGTGTGGCTGCCGTGACCGTTGTAGTCGCGGGGTGAGCGGAACTCGAAGCTCTGCACCGTCGCGCCCGTGTCGTAGTAGCGGGCACCGATCAGCTTGTTGTTGCACGTGACGGGGGCGGCGTTGGTCGCGACCCCGGCTTGGCAGGTGCCCTTCCACTTCGCCGCGATGGTGGAGGCGTCGGGCCGCGGCTCGGGCAGTGCGGCGAAGGACGCGCTCTCGGGCCAGATGCCCGAGTCGATGATGCCGATGATCATGCCCTCGCCGGCCCGGTTGCTGCCGCCGAACTCCTGCTGCCAGACCCCGGTCGAACCCTCGAGTCCGAGGAACTCCGGCGTCGAGACGGTGTCGGCCGTGCGCACCTCGTCCTTCCAGACGTTGAGCACTCCCGGGGTCTTCTCGAGGCGGGTGGCCTCGTCCGCGGTCAGCGAGGCCGTGAAGCCGCTGAACGCCACGTCGTAGGTCTTCGTGGCACGGGAGGGCGTCACACCCGCCGAGCGCATGGCGGCCTCCCGCTGTGCCTTGAGGTGGGCCTCGTAGGCCCGGGCCGCAGGACCGGTCGTGTCGACCTTCTTGCCGGCCTGGGGCTTCGTCGCGGCCAGACCCTGGGTGCCACCCGCATAGCTGGCGAGCGGGGCCGCCGCGATCTGGACGATGTAGGACTCCGTGCCCGAGTCGGCCGCGGTGGCGACCGTCGGTGAGACGAGCGACAGCGGCACGACCGCCATCGCAGCGACGACCGAGGTCGTCGCGATCGAGCTGACGGCGAGCGCCGAGCGCCCCCGTCGGTGCGTTCCTGACATGCACTGACCTTTCCCGAATGTCCCCCCGAGCACTGGTGCCTCGATGCTAGGTCGGCCGGTTGGAGCGCGCGCGGTGAATCTGGGCCCCTGACGACACCCCGGCTCCTGACTACGCTGGCGAGGGTGAGCAACCCCGATCGCCAGCCCACCGAAGTGACCTGCGACGGACGTGAAAACGGCCGCCAGGGCCCGATCGTGCTGCCGAGCCGACAGGTGCCGCTCGGAGGCCCGCGCGCCATGCTCGTGCGGCGCAGCCTCCCCCACCGCGAGCGCTCGCTCATTGGGGCGTGGTGTTTCGTCGACCACTACGGGCCGGCCGACGTCTCACTCACCGGCGGCATGGTCGTGCCGGGCCACCCGCACACCGGGCTGCAGACCGTGTCGTGGCTCTTCTCCGGAGAGATCGAGCACCGCGACACGACGGGCGCCCATGCCTTCGTGCGGCCCGGCGAGGTCAACCTCATGACCGCCGGTCGCGGCATCGCGCACTCCGAGTTCTCCACCCCCGGCACGACGACGTTGCACGGCGCCCAGCTGTGGGTCGCCCTGCCCGAGGCCCACCGCTTCGTGGAGCCCGGCTTCGAGCACTACGCACCTCCCGTCGTCGACGTCGACGGAGCCCGGGTGCTCGTCTTCCTCGGCAGCCTCTTCGGCCAGGTCTCGCCGGTGTCGATGCACTCCGAGCTCGTCGGGGCCGAGGTGACCCTGCCTGCTGGCGCGGCGCTCGAGGTCGCGGTCGATGAGGCCCATGAGCACGGACTCCTCTGTGACACAGGCACCGTCAGCGTCGGCGGTGCAACGGCCAAGCCCGGGGAGATCGTCTACGTGCCGACCGGCGTCACCTCGATCACGGTGGAGGCCGGCGACGAGCCGGCGCGAATGCTGGTCCTCGGCGGCGCGCCCCTCGGCGAGCAGATCGTCATGTGGTGGAACTTCATCGGCCGCAGCCATGACGAGATCGTCGACTTCCGCGAGCGCTGGCAGCGGGCCCGTGAGACCGGCGGTGGCGCCCGCAATGACCAG
The DNA here is from genome assembly GCF_044793955.1 of Humibacillus xanthopallidus. Lineage (GTDB taxonomy): Bacteria > Actinomycetota > Actinomycetes > Actinomycetales > Dermatophilaceae > Humibacillus > Humibacillus xanthopallidus_C. Next base: position 18,166 of record NZ_CP084995.1, read on the forward strand.
GACGACCGGAGCGACTACGGCCCCTTCCCCGACGCGTGGTCGACGACGCTCCCCGCCCCGGAGCTGCCCAACCTGCGCCTCCGCTCGCGCGGCTGACCACCCGCCCCCCGGCCACACCCGCTCCACCCCGGTTCGAGGTGATCGCGGAGGCCACGTGCGGCCCGGCATGACCTCGAATCGGGAGTGAGTCCGGGGCGTGAGTCCGGGGCGTGAGTCGGGGCGTCCTGACGTCGGTGCAATCCGTTTGGCGCGGGGCGACGAACCCCGAGGTGGAGATGGTCATCAGACACCCGTCAATGCCGTGGTCAAGCAGCTGCCGCGCGACGGTTCGTCTCCTGTCCAAAGGAGGACTCAGATGCGCACCACCACCCGAATTGCCGGCGCCAGCATCGCCGCAGCAGCTTCCCTCGCCCTCGCCGTCGGCCCTGCCTTCGCCGCCGACTCCTGGGTCAGCGCCAACCTCAAGCCCGTCGCCGGCAACGGCGTGCAGGGCAGCGGCACCGCTCAGGTCACGATCTCCGGCACCGAGGTCAAGGTCGAGATGGCTGCGACCGGCCTGCTGCCGGACCAGCCCCACGCGGCACACATCCACTACGGCGAGGCCGCCCGGCACGAGTGCCCGACGCTCGGTGACGACACCAACGACGACCACCACCTCAACACGACCGAGGGCGGGCCGGCCTACGGCGACATCGTCGTGTCGCTGACCAAGACTGGTGACACGAGCCCCAAGAGCGGCCTCGCCGTCGACCGCTTCGACACCGCTCCCGGCGGCAAGATCAGCTACGAGCGCGGCCGCATCAACGTCACCTCCGCCGTCGCCGAGGACATCGCCTCCGGTGAGGCCGCCATCGTGATCCACGGCGTCGACTACAACAAGGACGGCAAGTACTCCGGCGACACCAAGAGCGACCTCGACCCCACCCTGCCCACCGAGGCCACCGACCCGGCGCTCTGCGGCGTGCTCGTGGCCGCGCCCGCCGGCGGCATGCAGACCGGCGGAGGCATGAGCAGCACGACGAACGACAACGGCATGCTCCTCGCCGTCGGTGGCGTCGCCCTCGTGGCGGCTGCCGGCTCCGGCGCGGTCGCAGCGCGTCGCGCACGCGCCCGGGGCTGATGACACTCAGCCCGACCGGCACCACCGGTGCCACGGGTGGCCGCCGCGGCGTCATCGCCGTCGCGGCGGCGGCCGTGGTGCTCCTCGTCATCGCCGCGGTCGCCCTCTTCCTGGGCTTCCGGGGCGAGGGCGGCCAGGGCTCCCCTCCGGGACCCGGGGCCGCGGCCACGAGCTCCCGGGACGGCCCGCCCACCGACGGCCGCGAGAGCACCCAGCCGCAAGCCCCCCAGCGACCGTCCGCCTCGACGCCAGCCGAGCCGGCGGCCGGCGGTGCGCCGTCCACGACCGACCCCTCTCGCGACTTCCTGGGCGCCTCCCAGCCGACCCGGATCGCGATCCCGTCGATCGGGCTCACGTCCACCACGTTCGTCGACCTCACGGTGCAGCAGGACGGCACGCTCTCGGTGCCCGGCACCGAGGACGAGGTGGGCCTCTATCAGGCCGGCCCGACGCCCGGCCAGCTCGGACCCGCGGTCCTCGGCGCCCACGTCGACTCACCCGAGGGGCGCAAGGGGATCTTCTGGAGCCTCGGCAAGGTCCGTGCGGGAGACGCCATCGACATCACTCGCGAGGACGGCACGACCGCCACTTTCACCGTCGACCGCGTCAAGGCCTATCCCAAGGCCGAGTTCCCGACCGACCTCGTCTACAAGGGCGACTTCACGCGGAGCGAGATCCGCCTCGTCACCTGTGGCGGACCGGTCGACAGCCAGAACGAGTACCGAGACAACGTCGTGGTCTTCGGCCACCTGACGAGCACGACCTAGCGCTCGGCCCACAGACAGGGTGGCTCGCGGCGGGAGGAGGGGACCCGCCGCGTGCCACCCCCTCGCAGTCCTGCGCCAGTCCCCGCGCCCTCCCCTCGGAATCCCGCGCCCTCTCCGCGCCCCGCCCTTCTCCGCGCTCGCGCCCTCCTCGGGCCCTCCCGCGAAGGCCACCGGCGTCACGGAGCCAGCCGGGCTGGCATACCCCATCCGGGTGCCGCGCCGCTGCCCTGACGCCACTCCGATCGTGTGACCTGTGTCTCAGTAAAGGGATGGCAAAGTGCAGGTCACGCGGGGGAAAAGGGACATTCAAGACCTCGCCCGCGCGTCGCCGTTACCGTGGCGTGACATTTGCCAGTCGATTCGTCTATCGTTCCCCTCGTCCAGCCATCCGGCCAGGACACTCGTGAGATGGACCGCCTAGTCCTGTCACCATCTCGTGGGGCACAGCAGACCTTGTGACAGGAGCGGAGGAACCACAGGTTTCTCCGGGCGTCCGACGCAACGACTTCGGACGTCCTTGGGGTGAAGTTCCTACCCAGATCACGCACAACCGTGAGCTGGGTGCGAGCCGGGCATCAACCTCCCCGCCCGAACCCGACAGCTAACTTCGTAGGCGCGGAGAGGTACACGTTGAGCAACGAGATCATCCGCGGACGCCACCGAGCGCCCGGGCGTCACAATCCCCTGAACGAACTCAAGCTTCTCGCCCGCGAGTCGGCCCAGCCGGCGATGAAGGGCGCGGCTGTCGTCGCCGCCACCGGTGGCCTCGTGGCCAGCTTCGCAGGCTCGGCCAGCGCCGAGACCGTGAGCAACTCCGGTGCCGTGAGCGCCAACATCGCCAACATCGGCACCGCCCCGCAGGCTGCCGCCGCCGCTGCTCCGGCAGTCGTCGGCCCGGCCACGACCGCGGCTCCCGCGGCCTCGAGCGCGCTGGCCACGATCGGCTTCACGACCCAGCCCCAGGCTGTGGCCGCGACCGCCAAGACCCCGGCCAAGCCGCGGGTCATCGAGGACGTCAAGGTCAAGGGCGAGCGCCAGGCCGCTGCCGCCAAGGCCAAGGCTGCCGCTGAGCGCAAGGCTGCCGCCGCCAAGGCTGCTGCCCAGCGCAAGGCGACCGCCGCCAAGGCGTCGCGCGACCTGACCCGCCGCTCGCTCACCTCGAGCACCTCGGCGACGAAGCGCACGACCAACACCTCCACGCCGAGCGCCTCCTCCGGCAGCCGCGCATCGCGCAACTGGGCCACCGCTGGCCAGTGCACGTGGGGCGCGCTGTCCAAGTGGTACCAGTCCGAGGGCTACTACCCCGGCGGCTGGACCGGCAACGCGATGGTCTGGGACACCGGCGCAGCTGCTGCCGGCTACACCGTGAGCGGCACTCCCCGCACGCGCTCGATCCTCGTCATGGAGCCCGGCGTGCACGGCTCCTCCAGCGTGGGTCACGTCGCCTGGGTGACGGGTGTCAGCGGCGGCAAGGTCACCATCATCGAGATGAACGCCCTCGCCGGCGCGTACAACTACAACACGCGCACCCTGACCGACGGTCCGGGCATGAAGTACATCTACGCCCCGTGATCTGACGCGGACGGTGACGCAGACGCTCTGACGCGGATGCTCTGAGTCGAAGGGCGGGAGGGATGGTTGCCATCCCTCCCGCCCTTCGTCGTGCCCGCGCGCTCGTCGACGGTCACCGCGCCGGTATGCCGTCCGGCCGGGAATGCGCGACCGTGCCCTTCGCTTGTCCTCTGGGTAGTTGAAGCATCACCAACTGATTCCGACCCCAAGGAGCTGGACCTGTGTCCAAGGCCTTCGAGAGCATCCGCATCGGCCGCTGGGACCTCCCCCAGCGGTTCGTCATGGCGCCCCTGACCCGCAACCGCGCGGGTGCCGGCCAGGCGCCGACCGAGCTCAACGCCACCTACTACGGCCAGCGCGCGAGCGCCGGGCTGATCATCACCGAGGGCACGCAGCCCAGCGCCGTCGGCCAGGGCTACCTCGACACCCCGGGCATGCACTCCGACGAGCAGGTCGCCGGCTGGCGCCTCGTCGCCGACGCCGTGCACGCGGGCGGCGGTCACGTCGTCGTCCAGCTGATGCACGCCGGCCGTATCGCGCACCCCGACAACAAGGGTGGGCTCGAGAGCGTCGCCCCGAGTGCCATCGCCGCGCCGGGCGAGATCGTGACCCCCACGGGTCAGCAGGCGTATGCCGTCCCGCGGGCCCTCGAGACCGACGAGATCCCCGCGCTCGTGGCGGAGTTCGTGCACGCCGCGCGCCAGGCTGTCGCTGCGGGCCTCGACGGCGTCGAGGTGCACGCCGCCAACGGCTACCTGCCGCACCAGTTCCTCGCCCCGTCGAGCAACCAGCGCACCGACGCCTACGGCGGCTCGCCCGAGGCCCGCGCCCGCCTCACGATCGAGATCACGACCGCCGTCGCCGAGGCCATCGGCGCCGACCGCGTCGGCATCCGCATCTCGCCCGCGCACAACATCCAGGGCGTGCTCGAGCAGGACGAGGCCGACACCGCCGCGACCTACGAGGCGCTCGTCGAGGGCATCGCGCCGCTCGGTCTGGCCTACCTCAGCATCCTCGGCGACCCCGAGGCCGACCTCGTGCGCGACCTGCGCAAGCGCTTCGACGGCCCGGTCATCCTCAACACCGGCTTCTCCTCGGTGACGCAGCTGGCCGACGTCGAGGACATCCTCGAGCGCGACCTCGGCGACCTCGTGGCCGTCGGCCGCGAGTTCCTCGCCAACCCCGACCTCGTGCGCCGCTGGCGTGAGGGCGCCCCGCTCAACGAGCCCGACCAGGCCACCTTCTACGGCGGCGGCGCCAAGGGCTACACCGACTACCCGACGCTGGGCTGACCCCCCATCCCACGTCGCCAGACGTCGAGTGCCCACTTTCCGACGTCGGGAAGTGGGCACTCGACTGATTCTCGCCGTCGAGAAATGGGCACTCGACTCAACACAGGTCGAGTGCCCATTTTCGCCTCGTCGGGAAGTGGGCACTCGACGGGGTGGGGGTCGAGTGCCCATTTCCGTCTCGTCGGGAAGTGGGCACTCGACGGGGTGGGGGTCGAGTGCCCATTTTCGTCTCGTCGGGAAATGGGCACTCGACTCGCTAGGTGTCGAGTGCTCACTTCGTGACGGGGTCACACCGGCTCGGGAGGGTCCCCGAAATCCGGTAGCGCGCCTGCGAGGGGGCGCTGGACCCACGTGACGTCGCGCCAGGCCCCGTGCTTCCAGCCGACGGCCCGGAAGGTGCCGACCGTCTCGAAGCCCAGGGCGGCGTGCAGCCGGCCGCTGGCCTTGTTGGGCTGGGTCATGCCGGCGGCGGCCATCCGGAAGCCGCGCTTGGCCAGCCGGGTGAGCAGCGCCTCGTAGAGCAGCCGACCCGCGCCGCGCCCGTGGTGGTCAGGGTCGAGGTAGACAGACACCTCGCAGGACCATCGGTAGGCCGCGCGCTCCTTGAACGGGCCCGCGTAGGCGTAGCCGGCGATCGCGCCGTCCAGCTCGATCACGAGCCAGGCGTGGCGGCGCTGCGCCCCCTCGATGCGCAGCACCATCTCCGCGACCGTTGGCGGCTCGGTCTCGAAGGTGACGGCCGTGTCGGTGACGTAGGGCGCGTAGATCGCCGCACACGCCGCCGCGTCGGAGGCAGTGGCGTCACGGACCAGAGGGGCGGGCATCCCCGGATCGTAGGCCGCGCGGGCGTCATCGACGCGAACCGGGGGTCGATGCCCGGCGGCTCCGACACACTGACGCCATGGACATCGGACTGCGGGCACGGGTGCTCCCGGAGAACCAGCGACGCACGCTCGACGAGCTCACCTCCGACCTCGATCTCAACGAGGGCGACACCCGATCCAAGCGCTCGGCCTTCTGGACGATGCTCGCCCTCGCGTCGTGCATCGCCTGCGCGGGGATCCTCGCCGACTCCACAGCGACGGTCATCGGCGCCATGATCATCGCCCCGCTCTCGACCCCCATCATGGGCACGGCCCTCGCCCTCGTGAAGCGCGAGAGCACCGGTGGGGTGAAGTTCGTCGTGCTCGGCGCGCTGCTCGTCATCGCGATCGGCGCGGCCTTCTCGCTCATCGTGCCGAGCACCACGGTGCTGCTCGAGAACAGCCAGGTCGCGGGTCGCACGAGCCCGCGCATCATCGACCTCATCGCGGCCCTCGCGACCGGGCTCGCGGGAGCCATCGCGCTCGCGCGGCGCGACGTCGCCGCGATCCTGCCGGGCGTGGCCATCTCGATCTCGCTCGTGCCGCCGCTCGGCGTCGTCGGCATCTCGCTCGGGGAGGGCGAGTTCGGCCTCGCCTTCGGGGCGCTCGTGCTCTTCCTGTCCAACTTCCTCGCGCTCGTCTTCGCCGGCAGCCTCGTCTTCACGAGCCTCGGCTACACGACGGAGGCCGGCGCACGCGCCGGACGGTCACGGCGCTCGACCAAGGTCACCTTCGGCGTGCTCGTCGTGCTCGTGGTAGTGCCGCTCGTCGTCAACTCCGCCCTGGGCTACGCCTACGCCCGGCTGGTCGACAGCGTCCGCGTCAGCTCGGAGCGGTGGATCACCGGCACGCCGGGTGCCGAGATCGTCGATGTGGAGCACCAGGGCTTCACGGCCATCATCCGCGTCTCGGCGCCCGGCGACCTCCCGCCCGTCTCGAACCTCATGACCGACCTGAGCGCCGCACTGCCGGCCAACATCGACGTCGTCGTCGAGCGCTCGGTCGGCGAGCGCATCGAGGTGGGCACGACAAGCTGAGGTCAGGCACCTCTCGCCAGGTCAGGCGCCTTCGCCGGGTCACGTTCCCTACGCCGGCGGTCGGGGCTTCACGACGTCGTCAGGGTCCTCCGGAGGCAGCGGCTGCTGCTGCGAGGAGTCGAGGGCCGCGAGCAGGCTCTGGGGTTCATCGCCCGCCCCCGGCGCTCCCGGGTCGTCCCCGCGCACCGGGCCACGCTGCATACCCGCGGCGAAGCGGGACACGATGAGGGCCACGAAGGTGACGAGGAAGACCTGACCCACGACCGCCTCGCTGGCGGAAGCCATCCGGCCGAGGTCGGTGACCGCGGCGAAGTCGCCGAAGCCGACCGTCGAGATGGTGATGAGGCTGAAGTACATGTAGGTCGTCGTCGAGACCTCCTCGCCGAAGAAGGCCGACGAGGTGAAGGCGTCGATGGTCTGGAAGAGGAACGCGTAGGCGACGGCGATCTGGAGGTAGGCCGCGACCGCACCCATGATCGTCTGCAGCGTCACGACGGTGTGCTGCAGCACCCTGCGGGCGATGAGCACCGGGGTCAGGGAGGCTGCGAGCAGCCACATTGTCTCGGGCGGCACCTCGGCGTCGCCTGACGCACGGCGCCACGAGAGGGTCGCCAGGCTGGCGATGAGGACGATGACGACGAGCACGTCGACGGCACGGCGCCAGCGGCGGCGGGCCCCCGAGGCTCGAGCCGCCGCGATGAGCGCGAGCCCGCTGATGGCGTGCGTGAAGATCTGGGCGATCGCCGACCCCCGCACGTCGATCAGGCCCTGCACGGCGATCGTGGCCACGACGAGCAGGAGCACGAGCTCGAAGCGGTCGAGCATGGCCGGCGGCTCCCGCAGCGCCTTGACCCTCTCGGCGGCGCGAGCACCACGCCGTGCACGGGCCGTGTCGGCCGCGGCACCGGAGTCAGCGCCATCACCCTCGGCCATCGCGTGTCCTCCTCGGTGCGTCAGGCGGCCGGAGGCCGTCGTCTCGAAGGATATGGGCGCAGTGCCAGCGGTGTCGGGATCTTCGTGAGGCTAGCGTGGTCGGCGTGAACGCCGACCGACCCGAGGCGGCCCGCTCGTGAGCGCGCGCCGGCCCAACATCGTCTTCATGCTGAGCGACGACCACGCCGCCCACGCAATCGGCACCTACGGCTCGGTCGTCAACCGCACGCCGCACATCGACGCCATCGCGGCGGCAGGGGTGCGTCTCGACAACCTCTTTGCCACCAACTCGCTGTGCGCGCCGAGCCGGGCGTCGATCCTCACCGGCACCTACAGCCACGTCAACGGGGTCACGACGCTCGACACCCCGATCGACTCTGCGCAGCCGACCTTCGTCACGGCGCTGCGGGAGGCGGGCTACCGCACGGCGTTCGTCGGCAAGTGGCACCTGGGGCAGGGGTCGACGGACGGCGTCGACCACGACCCCCACGGCTTCGACCGCTGGGACGCGCTCATCGACCAGGGCGAGTACCACGACCCGCGCTTCCTCTCGCCCGACGGGCTGCGGGTCGAGGAGGGCTACGCGACCGACCTCATCACCGATCTCGCGATCGACTGGGTGGAGTCGCTCGACGCCTCGGCGAGCGGCGACCCGTGGTGCGTCCTCGTGTGGCACAAGGCTCCGCACCGCCCGTGGGAGCCCGATGCCGCCCACGCCGGGCTGTATGCCGTCGACGGCCCGGGTGCCGACGGCGCGATCCCGGTGCCGGCGACGTTCACCGACGACCTGGCGGGCCGTTCGGACACCGCACGCCGGGCCGCGATGCGCGTCGCCGACCACCTCACCGCCGAGGACCTCAAGCAGCCTGTGCCGCAAGGGCTCTCGGCCGACGAGGAGGCTTTGTGGAAGTACCAGCGCTACATGGAGGACTACCTCGCGTGCGTCGCATCGATCGACGACAACGTCGGACGTGTCACCGACTGGCTGCGCGAGCGCGGTGACCTCGACGACACGATCGTCATCTACTCCTCCGACCAGGGCTTCTTCCTCGGCGACCACGGCTGGTTCGACAAGCGCTTCATGTACGAGGAGTCGATCCGGATGCCCTTCGTCCTGTCCTATCCGCGCGGCGTGCCGGCCGGACAGGCGCTCGACCGGATCGTCACCAACGTCGACCTCGCAGCCACGCTGCTCGACGCAGCCGGGGTGGTCGTGCCGGAGCGGATGCAGGGCCGGTCTTTCTGGGGTGATCTCACGGATCCGGCTGGGGCGCAACGAGATAGGGAGACCGAGGGGTTCTACTACCGCTACTGGATGCACGACGACGGCAGTCACCAGGTCGGGGCGCACTACGGCTACCGCACGCACCGCCACACCCTGATCTTCTTCTACAACGACGGGCTCGGGCTGCCCGGCTGCTCGGACCGACGCTTCGCACAGGAGTGGGAGCTCTATGACCTCGAGGCCGACCCGGACGAGCTCGTCAACGTCGCCGACGACCCGGCGTATGCCGCGGTGCGCGCCGATCTCGAGGCGCGGATGTGGCTGGCGCAAAAGGCGCTCGGCGACGAGCCCCACCCCGACCAACCCGTGCCGCACCTCGTCCGCTAGCTCGACCCCTCGCAGGTGTCAGCCGAGCTGCTTGGCGGCGACCTTGGCGAGTCGGGCGACGTCCTTGGCGGCGCGGTGCTCGACACGGGCCTCGGCCTGCTCCTCGAGCGCGTCGAGGCGGCCGAGCAGGAAGGCGCTCGCCTCGTCGCCGTCGTCGGCCTCCGCGATGCGGCGCAGGGCGGCACGCGTGACGATCTCGTCGTGGTGGGTGCCGAGGGTGGACTGGATGCGCTCGGCGGCCTTGGCGACGCGGGTCGCGTGCTTGCCGAGCACCGGCACGCAGGCCTCGGCGGCGTAGCGCAGCCGCTTGGCACGCTTGCGCACGTCGTGCAGCCGCTCGGCACGCACCTCGGGCTCGGTCGTCGCCCAAGCCTCCTCGGCCAGCTGCAGCACTCGACGGGCCTCGCGGCGCAGCCGGCGGCGTGCCAGCGGACGAGCCTTGCGCTCGGCCTCGTCGGTGAAGGGCGGGCGCGCGGTGACCACGTCGAGCAGGACGAGCGCGGCGGCATACCGCTCGCTGTCGAGCGTCTCGACGGCCACGTCGCGCACGGAGGCGGCGTCGGCGTGCACGCGCTCACGCAGGCGGTCGAGCACCTGCGGCGGGGTGTCGGCGGCGACCTCGTCGAGGAGGCTGACGATGCGGTCGGCGACGACCTCGGCGTCACGGGCCTCGCCGAGGCGTCCGGCCGCCCACCGCAGCTCATCGCGCAACGGATCGGTGACGCCGGCGTCGACGATGGGCCGGAAGCTCGCGAGCGCCGAGCGGATGCGGCGCATCGCCACCCGGAGGTCGTGGATGCCCTCGGGATCTCCTCGCCGGACAGCGGCCTCCGCGGCGATGAGGTCGCGCTGCTGCTCGGCGAGCCGGTCGTGCAGCAGGGTCGCGGCGGTCGGCACCCCCTAGTTGTATAGGACGCCGCCGGCGGAGTCACCACCCGCCCCACCCGGGCGCGCCTCACCCGATGGGTGGGACGGCAGCCCCCGGGCGGGCAGGGCACCGGGCGGGCGAGCGAGATTCGCGCACCCCTGCCGCTGCGGCCGCCGGGAACGTAGAGTCGAAAAGGTGGCACGCGTCACCGCTCCCCAGCAGGTGTCCGGTGCCGCCCCCGCGGGCGGTGCCCCCGCCCCGCCTGCCCCCCGCTCGCCCCGTCTGCCCCGTCTGCTCCGTCGGGCGCGCCGCGTTCCCGCCCGGCTGTGGTGGACCTCGATCGCGGTGCTGGCCGTGGCCGCCCTCGCCATCTCGTATGCGCTGACCCGCCCGCCGCCTCCCGCCGACCTGACCCGGGCCGACGTCACGGCGGGCGTGCAGGCGGGCCTCGAGCAACAGGCCGAGCAGGACGCGGCCAGGCCCTCCGACGCGACCCTCGCCCATGCCGCGGTCGCGCCCTCCCTCGTGCTCATCACGACCCGCTCCGGCAGCGGCGAGTCCGGCAGGGCCGGCAGCGGCGCGGGTGTCGTCGTCAACGCCGACGGCACCGTGCTCACCGCCCTGCACGTCGTCGACGGCGCGGAGTCGATCACCGTGTCCTTCAGCGACGGCACCAACTCCGCCGCCACCATCGAGGAGAGCACCCCCGCGAGCGACATCGCGACCCTTCGTCCGCAGCGACTGCCCGACACGGTCGTGCCCGCGGTGCTCGGCGGCGGCGTGCAGGTCGGGTCGTCCGTCTTTGCCGTCGGTCACCCGCTCGGCCTCACCGACTCCCTCTCCGCCGGGGTCGTGTCGGCCCTCGACCGCACCGTCACCGTCGAGGGCGACCGCAAGCTCGAGGACCTCATCCAGTTCGATGCCGCTGTCAACCCGGGCAACTCAGGTGGGCCGCTGCTCAACAAGGCCGGCCAGGTCGTCGGCATCGTCACGGGCCTGGCCAACCCCAGCGACCAGGCGCTCTTCGTGGGCATCGGCTTCGCCGTGCCCATCGCGACGGCCGGCGGCAGCGCCGGCGCGCCCCCTCACTGACCGCCCCCCATCCACCGAAGACCTCAGCCCGACCTGCACCACTCGACCGACCCGCACCGCCGACCGACCCGCCCAGCCGAAACCCTTGGAGGAGCCATGGATCCCGAGACCACCCCCACGGGCCGGCAGGCGCTCGAGCAGGCGCTCTACGAGGTGAAGCGCACCATCGTCGGTCAGGACGTGCTGCTCGAGCGGATGATGGTGGCGCTCCTGGCCCGGGGCCACCTGCTCGTCGAGGGTGTGCCGGGCCTCGCCAAGACGATGGCGATCAAGACCCTCGCCCAGGTCATCGGCGGGGAGTTCCAGCGCATCCAGTTCACACCCGACCTCGTGCCCGCCGACCTCGTCGGCACCCGCATCTACAACCAGCGCGACGGCGAGTTCCAGGTCTCGCTGGGGCCGGTCTTTGCCAACCTCGTGCTTGCTGACGAGATCAACCGCGCCCCCGCCAAGGTGCAGAGCGCCCTGCTCGAGGTCATGCAGGAGCGCCAGGTGACGATCGGACGCGAGACGTATGCCGCGCCCGATCCCTTCCTCGTCATGGCGACGCAGAACCCCATCGAGAGCGAGGGCGTCTATGCCCTCCCCGAGGCGCAGGTCGACCGCTTCATGCTCAAGGTCCTCATCGGCTATCCCTCTGCCGCAGAGGAGTTCGTCGTCGTCGAGCGCCAGATCGCCGCGGCTGTCGCGACGGCACGCGTGCTCGACGCCCACCTGCTCCGCGACTTCCAGCGTCAGACCGACGCCGTCTATGCCGACCCCGCCGTCATCGAGTATGCCGTCGCGCTGGCCATGGCGACCCGCTCGCCGGCGTCCGTGGGCCGGGCCGACATCGCCCGCTTCCTCACCTTCGGTGCGAGCCCCCGCGCCTCGATCAACCTCGTGCTCTCGGCTCGGGCGCTCGCGTTCCTCCGCGGCCGAGACCACGTGCTGCCGACCGACGTGCGCGACCTGGCGCGAGACGTGCTGCGGCACCGGATCGTGCTCTCCTACGAGGCGCTTGCCGAGGACCTCTCAGCCGACGACGTGCTCACCCCGATCCTCGACGCCGTGCCGGTGCCCTCCGTGCCGCTGCGCGAGCGTGCCATGCCCGCCGACCACGGCAGGTCAGGGTGGCCGGGTCAGCCGGCCTGACGGCATACCCCCTCGGCGACGCCTCTGGAGGACCGGGCGGCGCCGAGGCGGGGCTGCGCCCCGAGCGGCTGCTGCGCCAGCTCGAGTGGCGCGTCATCCGGCGGCTCGACGGACTGCTGCAAGGCAACTACCGCAGCCTGTTTCGCGGGTCCGGCCTCGACTTCACCGACCTGCGGGAGTACGTGCCCGGCGACGACCCGCGGCACATCGAGTGGAACGTGACGGCGCGCCTCGACGAGCCGTGGGTGCGCGAGTACGTCGAGGACCGCGAGCTCACCGCCTGGCTCGTGCTCGACCACTCGGCGTCGATGGCCTTCGGGCCCGTCGACAGGCAGAAGCACCTCGTGCTCGCCGAGGTGGCGACCACCCTGGCGCACGTGCTGACCCGCGGGGGCAACCGGGTCGGCGCGGTGCTGCTCGACCGGGGCGTCGAGCAGGTGATCCCGCCGGCGTCGGGCCGCACCCAGGTGCTGCGCATCGCCGGCGCGCTCCTTTCCAAGCGCGATGCCGCCACGGCGGAAGCGACCGAGACACCAGGGAGCTCGTGGAGTGAGCGCCGTCGCGAGCGGCGTCGTGAGCGACGACAGGCAAGGGTGCGCGGCGCCACGCAGCCGTATGCCGTCACCGACCTCGGTCCGGCCCTCGACCACGTCGCCCGGCTGGCTCGCCGGCGGTCACTAGTGGTCGTCGTCAGTGACTTCATCGCCCAGCCCGGGTGGGAGGCGCCGCTCGGACGGCTGACGCAGCGACACGACGTCGTCGCGCTGCAGGTCACCGACCCTCGCGAGGTCGAGCTGCCCGATGCCGGCTCCATCTGGGTCGAGGACGTCGAGACGGGGGAGCAGATCTTCGTCGACACGAGCGACCCCGCCTTCCGCGCCCGCCTGCGGTCCGCCGCGGAGGCGCGCGAGGACGAGCTGCTCTCGCTCGCGGCCCGTGCCGGCGTGGACCTGCACCGCGTCGGCACGGACGAGGACCTCGTGCTCGCCCTGGTGCGGGTCTCCACCCTGCGGCGGCGGAGGCGGCGATGACCCTCACCTGGCCGTGGGCGCTGCTGGGGCTCTTGGCGATCCCCGCCCTCGTCGTGGCCTACCGCCGACTCCTGCGGACGCAGGCGAGGCGGCGGTCGGAGCTGGCCGCGCAAGGGCTCGTGCTCGGCGGTCGGCCCCGCGACCGGGCGCGGCACGTGGCGCCGGTGCTGCTGCTCGCCGCGCTCGCGGTGCTCGTCGTGGCCCTGTCGCGACCCGTCGCGGCGGTCGCCCAGCCCAACCGTGAGGGCACGGTCGTGCTCGCCTTCGACGTGTCGGGCAGCATGGCGGCCGACGACGTGCGACCGACCCGGCTCGACGCCGCCAAGGCCGCGGCGCGCGGCTTCGTCGAGCAGCAACCGGCGAGTGTGCGCGTCGGCGTCGTCGCCTTCGGCGGCACGGCCATCGTGACCGCTCGCCCGACCGACGACCGGGCTGCCGTGCTCGCGGCGATCAACCGCCTTCAACCGCAAGGCGACACGTCGCTCGGCGAGGGCATCCTCGGATCGCTCTCTGCGATCGCCGGCCGGCAGATCGCTGCTCCGGGTGACGCCGAGACGGGCGCCGACGAGACCCCGATCGGCTACTACGGCGGCACGGCCGTCGTGCTGCTCACCGACGGCGAGAACACGGGTGGTCCCGACCCGGCCGAGCTCGCCGACCTCGCGTCGACGGCCGGCGTGCGCATCGAGACCATCGGGCTCGGCACCCCGCAGGGCACGGTCATCGAGGTCGACGGCTTCAGCATCGCGACCGCCCTCGACGCCCCGACCCTGCAGAGGATCGCGGAGACGACCGGCGGCACCTACCACGCGGCCAACGACGCCTCCTCGCTCGCGCAGGTCTACGACTCGATCCAGGTGGAGTGGGTGACGCGGACCGTGCCGCGCGAGATCACCTCTCTCTTCGCGGGACTGGCGGCGCTGCTCCTGCTCGCCGGGGCGACGGTGTCGGTGCTGCGGCAGGGTCGGGTGATCTGAGGTGTCCTTTGCCCAACCGCTCCTGCTGGTCCTGCTGATCGCGGTGCCGCTGCTGCTCGCGGCCTACCTCTGGCAGCTGCGACGGCGGCGGCGCCAAGCGGTGCGGCACTCCAACGTCGCGCTCGTGCGCGTGGCGGCCGGTCCGGTGCGGCGCTGGCGCCGGCACGTGCCGATCGGGCTCGTGCTGGCCGCCCTCGCCCTGCTGGGCATCGCGGCGGCGCGACCGCAGGTGCGAGCCGACGTGCCGGTCTCGAGCGCGACGATCATCCTCGCCCTCGACGTGTCGGGATCGATGTGCGCGACCGACGTCGAGCCCAACCGTCTCGGGGCCGCCCAGGCCGCGGTCCGGAGCTATGTCGAGGGCCTCGACGACGAGACGAAGGTCGGTTTCGTCATCTTCTCCGGGTTCGCGCAGCTCGCGGTGCCGCCGACGACCGAGCGGGAGGCCCTGCTCACCGAGCTCGAGGCCGTGACGACCGGGCGCGGCACGGCCATCGGTGCCGCGATCCTCACCTCGATCGATGCGATCGCCGAGCTGGACCCCGAGGTGGCACCGAGCGACCTCGTCGACGAGCCGAGCACCGACGGACCGGGCACCTCCGACGGGACCACGCCGACCCCGACTCCGGCTGCCCCGCCGGCGCCGTCGGGGGGCGAGCGAGACTTCGCACCCGAGATCATCGTGCTGCTCACCGACGGCGCCAACACCCGGGGCGTCACCCCGGCGCAGGCCGCCGAGCAGGCCTCCGCGCGCGGGGTGCGGGTCTACCCGATCGGCTTCGGCACCCGCAACCCGACCCAGATGGCCTGCTCGCGCGACCAGATCGGCGGCTTCGCGCCACCACGCTTCGGGGGCGGCTTCGGCGGTGGGGGCGGAGGGGGAGGTGGGGGCGGCCGCAACTACCTCGTCGTCGACGAGGAGGCCCTGAAGTCCGTCGCGACCACGACCGGCGGCGCCTACTTCGGCGCCACAGACGCCGACCAGCTCGGCGCCGTCCTCGGCGACCTGCCCAAGCACGTCACCGTGCAGCAGCGCGACATCGACCTCAGCGCCGGCTTCGCCGCCCTCGCAGCGATGGCTCTCCTGCTCGGACTCGGTCTCTCGCTGCGCTGGACACCGCTGCACTGAGCCGACCGGCCGCTGCTGATCCGGGCCGTCCACTGGTCCACCGGGCTGGCCGCTGCACCCGCGCCGGCCACTGGTCAGCGGGGCTGGCCACGCGGCGGGTCAACCCGGCCACATCGCGTCGCCGCGGCGGTGGAGGGCGAGCCGGCCGGCATACGACGATGGCTGCGTGGCCACGACGAGGTGGCCCCGACCCAGGAGGACCCCCGTGACGACCCCCGACACCCTTCGCCGACCGCCTTTCGACCCGGAGATGGCAGCCGTGCTCTCCGTCATCGGCGAGAACCTGCCACCCACGCTGACGCCCGACATGATCCCCCTGATGCGGGCGGCTCCCTTGACGGTCCCGCTCGAGCAGGTGCTCGAGGGGCGCCCGATCACCCACGAGGAGCGGACTGCTCCCGGCTACGAGGGCGCCGAGCTCATCGTGTCGATCTTCCGCCGCACCGACCACGTCGCCGGCGGTCCGGCCGTCTTCCACATCCACGGCGGCGGCATGATCATCGGCGACCGCTTCACCGGCGTCGAGGCAGTGGTCGACTGGGTCGAGCGCTACGACGCCGTCGTGGCGAGCGTGGAGTACCGCCTCGCCCCGGAGCACCCCGACCCCGTGCCGGTCGAGGACTGCTACGCCGCCCTGCAGTGGTTCGTCACGCAGGGCGACGAGCTCGGCTTCGACGCCGAGCGTGTCGTCGTCGCGGGTGGCAGCGCCGGCGGCGGGCTCTCGGCAGGGGTCGCGCTGCTGTGCCGCGACCGGGGCGGGCCGGCGCTCATCGGCCAGTTCCTCATGTGCCCGATGCTCGACGACCGCAACGAGACGGTGAGCTCGCACCAGTTCGTCGGCGTCGGCGTGTGGGACCGCGGCTCCAACGACACCGGCTGGAACGCCTACCTCGGCGACCGCCGGGGCACCGACGACGTGTCCATCTACGCCGCGCCCGCGCGGGCGACCGACCTCTCGGGCCTGCCCCCGGCGTTCATCGACGTCGGCTCGGCCGAGGTCTTCCGCGACGAGGACGTCGCCTATGCGACGCAGATCTGGGCCGACGGCGGCGTCGCGGAGCTGCACGTGTGGCCCGGCGGCTTCCACGGCTTCCAGATGATGGGAGGCGCCGCAGCCGTCGCACGCCAGTCGGTCGAGGCGCATCGCGACTGGTTCGACCGCATCCTCGGCCACGTGGCCGGCGAGGCCTGAGCAGGTATGCCGTCCGGCGGGCTCGGCGACCGTCGCCGGGCCCGCTCGCGCACCGGCCTCGCTGAGACTCTGCGCCTACGATGGTGAGAACCCACACCCCAAGGACGCCAGGTGCAGGAGCTCGTCGGCCGGCTGACCTCCCTCGACCCGGAGGCCAGCGAGACCCTCAAGGTCATCACGTACTTCGACCATCTCGTCGAGGGTCGGGTCGGCGTCGAGACGATGGTGCGCGGGGCAGCCCTGCTGTCCGGCACGGTTGCGGGTCTCGCCCGAGGTGGCACGGCCATCCGTGTCGACCCGGCCGGAGCGCGGCTTCCGGCGGGGGCGGGCGAGCTTGCGGTTGCTACCGATTCGTCCGCGTGGCCGCAGCGTGACTGCGGCGACGGCGCGTTTGTGTGGCTCGAGCGCTCCGGTCCCGCGCACGCCAACGACGCCATGGTGCTCGAGCGGCTCGCCCACTCGGTGACGGTGACCCGCCCGGGGGCGCCTGACGGCGCGGGGCAGCAGTCGCTCGAGGTGCTGCTCGACGCCACCTCGGCCGCCGGCGAGCGTGACCGCGCGACAGCGAGACTCGGGCTCGAGCCACGCACCCGCCTCACCGTCGTGGCGGCCGCGCGAAGCACGTCCCTGACCGCGCTCCAGCCCGCTGCACTGGCATCCGCGAGGATGGCGACGGCATACGGCCTCGTCACCGCCGTGCTCGTACGCGGTGACGTCACCGACGACCTCGGTCTCGGAGCCGGACCCGGAGCCGGACCTGGTGACGTGCGTGCGGGCGTGGGCGAGCCCGTCACGGCCGACCGGCTGCCGGAGTCGTGGGCGGGTGCGCTGCTCGCGCTGCGGGTGACCTCGGAGCGCGACCCGGTCGTGCGCGTCGGCGACCTCGGCCTGCTGGCTCACGCCGTCGAGGCGGCCGACCACACGGCGATCCCGCCGGCCGACGTGGCCGGGGTCGAGCGCGCCGTGGCCCACGGGTGGTCGGTCGGGGCGCTGGAGTCGCTCGCCGACGCCGAGAGCGTGCGGGCGGTGGCGCGCGCTGCCGGGCTGCACCACTCGACGCTGCAGGCGAGGCTCGCCGACCTGCCGCACCACCTCGGCTTCGAGGTCACCAGCGGCCGCGGCCGGGCGCGGTTGCACACCGCGCTGATCGTGCGCCGGGCAGGCGGTGCCCGCTTCGGCTGATGCCTCGGGGGCCGGTCAGTTGCCCCGGATGAGGTCCGGCCTGAAGACGACGAGGGCGAGGGCGACGAGGAGACCGGCGATGACGCCGCCTGCGAGGCCGCGACCGACGTCATCGGTCATAGCGCCCACGAGCAGGCCGACGAGCGCGCCGATGGACCCACACCCCGTGAAGGTCGCGATGACCTTGACCCAGAACGGCGACGACACCTGACCAGCCATGGCGTCAGCGTAGTGGCGCCATACGGCGAGGCCACCACCATCCAGCCGCGGATGGGTCGTCGTGGCAGGATCGCCGCCGACTCCGCAACCATCCAGCCACGGATGGAATGTCGTGGCCGGATCGGCCCGGGGCCGCGACGATCCAGCCATGGTTGGGAGGTTGCGGACCCGCCGCCCTGTCGCACCGCTCGGCTAGCGTCTCTGGCATGGTCCACCGTCTCAGCGTCGACCAGGCGCGTCGCATCGCGATCCACGCGCAGCTGCTCGACCTGCCGCGCCCGACCGACCTCGTCGCCGTCGTCGAGCGGCTGACGCTCCTGCAGATCGACCCGACCGCGGCCATCGCGCCTAGCGCCGACCTCGTGCTGTGGAGCCGGCTCGGCGGGGCCTACGACCCGGCCGAGCTGACGCGCGCCCTCGAGCACGACCACACCCTCGTCGAGACGGTGGCCTTCGTGCGCAGCCCGCTCGACGTGCCCGCCGTCATCGCCGAGGTGCGCGACGCCGAGCCCTACCCCTACATGGCCGACTGGCTGACCGCCAACGACTCGTTCCGTCGCGACATCCTCGCCCGGCTCGACGCCGAGGGCCCGCTGCTCTCGCGCGACATCCCTGACACGAGCGTCGTGCCCTGGCCTTCGACCGGATGGACCAACAACCGCAACATCACCAAGATGCTCGAGGCGCTAGCGCTCCGCGGGGAGGTCGCCATCGCCGGGCGCAAGGGCCGCCAGCGCTACTTCGACCTCCCCGAGCGCGTCTACCCGCCGGGTCTGCCGACGCTCACGCTCGACGAGGCGATCCGGCACCGCAACGAGCGTCGCCTCTCCGCCCTCGGCATCGCCCGCGCCAGCGGCACCGTCATGCCGGGTGAGGACCCCTACGCCGGCGACGCCGGTGAGCCCGCCGAGGTCGAGGGGGTGCCGGGCACGTGGCGGGTCCACCCGGCATACCTCGACCTCCCCGAGCGCGAGGGACGCACGGCGCTGCTCAGCCCGTTCGACCGGCTCATCCACGACCGGGTGCGCGCCGAGCAGCTCTTCGACTTCGAGTTCATCCTCGAGATGTACAAACCCAGGGACAAGCGACGCTGGGGCTACTACGCCCTGCCGATCCTCCACCACGACCGGCTCGTCGGGAAGCTCGACGCCCAGGCCGACCGCAAGGCCGGCACGCTCGTCGTCAACGCGATCCACGAGGACGTCCGCTTCACCAGGGCCGTGCGGGCCGCGGTCGACCGCGAGATCGCCGACCTCGCCGCGTGGCTCGGCCTCGAGGTCACCGGCCCCTGAGCCACCCCGCGAGGTGGAGTTCGCCGACTGAGCTAGGCACGCATACCCAAAATCCCGGGTTACGCCGTCCTGCGGGCCCCCGCGCCGTATCACCTGCCCCCGCGCGGCCTCCTTCGCAGCATGAGCAGCCCCCGCACCTTCGCCTTCACCGTCCACCCGCGCGCCCGCCTCAGCGAGGACATGGCCCGCGTCTGGGCGCCCCTCGGACACGTCCCCGAGCGCGTCTACGCCACGGCCCTGCGGCGCCTGCCGGTGCCGCCGATCTCGATGGCAGCGATCCACATCGGCGGGTCGCAGGTCGGGCACGTCGTGCTCGTGCCCTTCGGAGCGCGCCACCTGCTGGCCGAGCCCGGCGCGGGTCGCGACCGCGTGCACCGCGCCGTCGACAAGGCCCGCGGCCTCGGGTGCAGCACCGTCGGACTCGGCGCCCTGACCGCGACGGTCACCGGCGGCGGGGTCTCGCTGCGCGCCCGCACCGACATCGGCGTCACCAACGGCAACGCCTTCACGGCCGCCATCGTCGACGATCAGGCGCGGATGCTCCTCGACCACGTCGGGCAGCTGGGCAGCGCTCACGTCGCCGTCGTCGGCGCCACGGGAAGCGTCGGCTCGGCCGTCACCAGGCTGCTCGCCCGTGACCGTGCGGCGGGCCGGTTGACCCTCGTCGCCCGCTCGGCCGGGCGCCTGGACGCCCTCGCGGCCGAGGTGGGACGGCAGGTGCCGGCGGTCGCGGCGACCTCGATCGAGGCCGTCGCCGACGCCGACCTCGTCATCCTGCTCACGGCCTCGGCGGACGCACTGCTGGCGCCACAGCACCTGCGCGGGGGCGCCGTCGTGCTCGACGCGACCCAGCCGCGCAACACCTCGCCCGACCTCGTCACCGTGCGACCCGACGTGCTCGTCGTCGACGGCGGGGTCGTGGCGATCCCGTCGCTGCGACTCGTCGGCGGCAACATCGGCCTGCCCGACGGTCACGCCTACGCCTGCTTCGCCGAGACGGCGCTGCTCGCCCTGTCGGGGCACGACGGCCACTTCTCGATCGGCGTGCCCTCGCTCGAGCTCGTCGACCACACCCGTGCGCTGGCCGCCGAGCAGTCGCACCTCGGCTTCCAGGCCGCCGCACCGACGAGCTTCGGCCGACCGGTCGACCTCGCGACCCGCACGCTGGCGGTGGCGTGATGGGCACCCGGCTCCCGGTCGCACAGCACCGCGTCGTCCTGCTCGGCGGCGGCTACGTCACGCTCCACGCGTATGCCGGTCTGATGCGTCACGCCGGCCGCGCCGTCCGTCGTGGCGAGGTGCAGGTGGTCGTGATCAGCGCCGACGACGCCCACAGCTTCCACGGCTTCACCGGCGAGGTGCTCGCCGGTCTGCTGCCCTATGAGCGCACCCGCACTCCCCTCGCCGAGGCGATGCCGCACGCGCACGTGATCCTCGGTCGCGCGACGTCGGTCGATGCCGAGCACCGGGTCGTGCGCTACGAGCTGCTCGACGAGCAGTCCGGTCCGCGCCGCGAGTGCACCCTCGACTACGACGAGCTCGTCGTCGGCACGGGTGGCCGCGAGCCGGCCACCGCCGTGCCCGGACTCGCCGAGCACGGCTTCACCCTGCGCGCGCCCGGCGACATCGCCGTGCTCACCGAGCGCGTCCGACTGGCCGCCGCCCGTCGCGGGCTGCGCCGGCACACGGTGCTCGTCGCCGGTGGCGGCATGGCCGGTGTCGAGATGGCTGCAGCGGTGGCCGACCTCGGCGGTGCGCGCGTCCGTGTCGAGCTCGTGCACTCCGGCGACGCGATCCTCCCCGAGCTGCGCGACCACCAGCCGCGCCTCGCCCGGCGGGCTGAGCAGGAGCTCCAGCGCCTCGGCGTTCGCGTCCGGCTGGGAGTGCGCCTGGCGCGCGTGACCGAGCAGCACGCATACCTCTCCGACGGGACGAGCCTGCCCGCGAGCACTGTCATCGCGACGATCGGCCAGCGGCCCGTGCAGGTGCCGGGGCTCGAGATGCACCGCGACCCGCGCGGACGCCTCGTCACGCGGCCCGACCTCTCCGTCGTCGACGGCGTGTGGGCAGCGGGTGACGCCGCCTGTGTCGTGCACCCGACGAGCGGTGAGCCCGTGCCGGCCAACGCGCTCTGGGCGATCAAGGGTGGCGAGCACGTCGGGCGCAACCTGGCGCGCACGCTCCGCCGTCGCCCGACCCGGCCGTTCGCCTACCGCGGGCTCGGGCAGGCCGCGTCGTTCGGCTTCGGCCGCTCCGTCTCTGAGCTCTACGGCATCCCGTTCACGGGGTGGCTGGCGTGGGTGCTGCGGCTGACCTTCTTCCTGCGTTTCATGCCGTCGCGCCGCAGGGCCGCCCAGGTGGTGGCTGACTTCGCCCGCCACGCGGCATACGGGCGTCGTCCTGCCGAACCGGCACCCTCCGTCGGTGACCTCGCCGCCGCCCGCACCGCCTGACCGCCCGCCGCACAGGGACGGTTGACGCCCCTTCGTCACGACGTGCCGCACGGGCACGCACGGACACGCGGGGGTATGCCGTGAAGCTGCGTCATCCGTCCCCCGCGGTCGGGTGGGGGGTGTCTAGGGCGAGGCGTCCTACTTCTCCCTCGCCATCGACGGGGGCATGAGCCGCGACGCGGCCTGGTACTACCCGACGCCGAAGAGCGCGGCTGCGCAGATCCAGGACCGCGTGGCCTTCTGGCGCGGCGTCACCGTCACCGACTGAGGTCGGCGCTCGCGGCTCACTCTCGGTGTCGCGCCGCGAGCGAGCGGGCGATCCGCTCGATGAGGTCGTAGGGCACGGGGTCCTTGTAGAAGAACTGCACCGTGTCCTTCTTCGCCCGGTGCGGCGCCACCTCGGCCTCGAGGTCGGGCTCGAGCTGGCCGACGGGGTAGAGGCCGACGTGCTTCTTCCACCCCGCGAAGTGGATGCCGTAGCGATCGGCGAACATGATCGCAGGCATGCCGTAGCGGATCTTCTCCTCGCCGCCGGGCACGGCTCGGCGCAGGGCCGCGTGCACCTGCTCGAGCACCTCGCGCGGCCCGTCGGGGAAGCCCTGGACGTAGGCTTCCACGGTCGTCGGCGCCGTCGTGCGCTTCGGGTCAGGTGCGGTCTCCGGCTCGCTCATCGCTCCCCCTCGTGGGACGCCGTCCTGACCCCGTCGGCCGGGACGTCGGTGCCATCAGTCTGACCGACGACGGGTCGTGGGGCCGAAGTGGCGCCGTGGTCGATTCGCCGGACAGGGCGGTGGCGATCACCTACGGTGAGCCGATCACCAGGCGGACAGGGAGCACGATGCGCAGTCGCAGGACCAACGGCCTGCTCGCGGTCGCCGCCCTCGTCGCGCTCGCCGCGCTCGGCGGCAACGCTGCACGGGGCTCGGACGAGATCGCGCTCGCGGGTGCGGGGGCCGCGCCCGTCGTGACCGTGACGCAGACTCCGGCGCCTCCCGCGGTGACGACCGATGCCGATGCGACCCGCCGGGCGGCCGAGGCGAAGGCGGTGGCCGACCGTGCGGCTGCTGACCAGGCCGAGGCTGCCAAGGCCGCCGATGCCCAGGCAGCCGCCACCCGCGCCGCAGCGGCCAAGGCGGCCGCCGCGAAGGCCGCCGACAGGTCGGCTCGGGCCAAGGCTGCGGCGGATGCGAAGGCCAAGGCCGCAGCTGCCCTGTGGACCGTGACGAAGGTCGTCGACGGCGACACCATCTGGGTCGCCCGGGACGGCATCTCGCGCAAGGTCCGCCTCATCGGGATCGACACCCCCGAGTCGGGGCAGTGCGGCTTCACGGAGTCGACACGCAACCTGCGCGGCATCATCGGCGGGCAGCGGGTCAGGCTCACGGCCGGCGCCCAGGACGACATGGACCAGTACGGACGGCTGCTGCGGTACGTCGACGTCAACGGTGTCGACGCCGGCCTGCGCCAGGTCAAGAAGGGGCAGGCCGTCGCCCGCTACGACTCGCGCGACGGCTACGGCACCCACGCCCGCGAGACGGCATACGTCAACGCTGACGCCGCGAGCCCGAAGGCCGCCTGCGCGGAGCCGAGCTCAGGTGGCACCTCGGGAGGTGGCTCGACCGCGGGGGGCACCGGAGGCGCGTGGCCGTTGGCCGGCGACAGGCACCCGTGCCCGCAGTCGCGGCCCGTCAAGGGCAACGAGGACTCGATGATCGCCCACGAGCCGGGCGACCGCTACTACGGCGTGACCAACCCCGAGCAGTGCTTCAGCTCGATGAGCTCGGCGATCGCAGCCGGCTTCCGCCCCGCCAAGGTCTGACCCCTGCCCGACCCTTACGGGACAGGTGACGCAGTCTCGTGGTGAGCTCCCGCACGGACGAGATGCCGGATGCCGCGAAGCTGAGTCATCGGTCCCACGCGGGCGATCCGCCCGGTGAGGCCGCGGCGTCAGTCGATCTCGAGGACGCAGGCGGTGCCGATGTCAACAAAGCCGACCCGTCGATAGATCGCGGCCGCGGCGTCGGACCCGGCCGTCAGGAAGACGAGGTCGACTCCGCGAGAGCGGCACTCGGCGACGAGCGAGCGGGTGATTGCGGTCCCGTGCCCACGCTGGCGGTGACCGGGCGGCACGGCGATGCCCATCAGCTCGGCGACGTCACCCCGCGGCGCGGCCGAGCCTGCGCCGCAGAGCCGCCCGTCCTCGAAGGACGCGACGACGATGAGGTCTCCGCGCTCGATGAGCTCGGGCCGCCGCCCCGGGTCCTTGGGCTCGACCGTGTCCTTGCCGCCGAAGCCGGCCGACACGGCCCCCATCGCGAGCGCCAGGTGCGGCTCGGCGGGGCGCAGCGACCGGGCGCGCGGATCGGCCTCGACGACGACGTCGGCAGGCAGCACGAGCAGCGGGTAGCAGTGCGGCTCGAGCCCCGCCGCGCGCACGGCAGGCAGCAGCTCAGGGGTCACCTCGTCGACCCACTCGATGGCACGCGGCACGTCGAGCTCGGCCTGGCGGTCGAGGACCTGCCGCACGTCGTGCTCGTCGAACGACGCGGCTCCGCCGCGGCGGGGCCTCGCATAGAACTGCCAGCCCGTGCCCTCGTCGGCGACGAAGAGCGTGAACGGGCCGAGCTCCTCGACCGTCGTGACGGCACGCGGCACCTCGTCGTAGTAGTCCTCGACGCGGTCGAGACGCCGGTCGCGCAGGGTCCTCATGCCGTCACGATGACAGGTGGCCCGACGGCCGAGCACCCCATTTCTGCGCCGTGGGGGCTGACGGGGCACGTCGGACGCGCGTGACCCCGCGTCGCCCGGGTCACCCGCGTTGCCCGGGTCAGCCCCGCCGCACCGGATAGACGAGGTGTGTGACGCGTTCGCCCGGGGCGACGGTCGTCGGGTCAGCGAGCACGACCTGGCCGGCGGCCTCGGTGAAGTACGGTCGCCCGACCCCGAGGAAGCACGGCACGAGGTCGATCGCGACCTCGTCGAGCAGCCCCTCGGCCAGGCACTGGCTCGCGATCTCACCGGCCGCGACACCGACGTCTGGAGCCCGCGATCTCGCGCGCCCGGGCGACCGCGGCGTGGATGCCGCCCGTCACGAATTCGACCGTTCCTCCGGGATAGCCCCACCCCTCGGGCTGCTCGTGCGTCAGCACCACGACCGGGACTCCGAGCGGGTGCGTGCCCTTCCACCTGTCTGTGATGTCGAAGAGGCGACGGCCGACGACGAGGGCTCCGAGCCGAGAGGACCATCCCCGCCAGTGCTCGGCGTCGCGCTCCGTGAGGCGGAAGGTCAGGTCACCGGCCGCCGACGTCCACGGCACGTCACCCGCCTCGAACCAGTCGAAGAGCGGACCCACCTCGTCGTTGGGCCCCGCCACGAACCCGTCCAGTGACATCGATGCCGACGACACGACCTTGGTCATGCTGCTCCTTCGCTCCTTGGTCAGCTCGTTGGTGCCTGCGTTGTTCAGCGTCCGCCCCGGCGCGCGCGCAGGTAGTCCGAGACGACGTACTCGCCCAGCCGAGAGATGTCGGGGGTGAAGACCCGCCCTCCGGCCCGCCGAGCCACCACGTCGACGAAGCGCGCCAGCCCCGGGTCGTCGCCGAGCATGAAGATGTTGAGCTGCGCCCCCGCCCGGCGCAGCTCGTCGACCTGGGCGACGGTCGCCCGCAGCGTCGTCTGGGTCGCCGGCCAGTGGAAGGTCGGGCGCCCGTCGCTCTCGATGTGGGCGGTCGGCTCGCCGTCGGTGACGACGAGCACCACCGGCTCGGCGTCGGGGTGGCGCCGCAGGTGCCGCGACGCGAGCATCAGCGCGTGCTGCAGGTTTGTGCCCTGCACCCACTCCGGCTCCGCCTCCGCCAGCTCGACCGGCGAGAGCCGCCGCGCCGCGAGGTTGAAGCCGATGATCTGCAGCGCGTCGTGCCGGTAGCGCGTCTGCACGAGGTGCGAGAGCGCGAGTGCCGTCTGCTTCATCGGGCCCCACCGACCCGCCTGCATCATCGAGAACGACATGTCGACGCACAGCGCCACCGCCGCCCGCGCGCGTCGCTCGGTCTCGGCGACCTCGAAGTCCTCGACGAGCAGCTCCACCCCGCGGTATGCCGCGTGCTCCCCGCCGGGTGCAAAGTGCCCACTCGACCGTGGCTCGGGTCCGACCCCCGGTGCAAAGTGCCCACTCGACGTGGTGGAGGGCGCTGCTCCCGTCGAGTGGGCAGTTCCACCCGCCTCTCTCCCCGTCGAGTGGGCAGTTCCACCCGCCCCTCCCTCAGTCGAGTGGGCAGTTCCACCCGCCCCTACCCCAGTCGAGTGGGCAGTTCCACCCGCCCCTACCCCGGTCGAGTGGGCAGTTCCACCCGCCCCTACCCCAGTCGAGTGGGCAGTTCCACCCGCCTCTCCACCCGTCGAGTGGGCAGTTTCACCCGCTCGGGCGTTGCGCTGCAAGGCGTTCGAGACGGTGCGCACGGTGTCGAGGGGCAGCTCGTCGCCGAACTCCCACTGCCGGGTGAGGCCGGTCGGCTCGTCGGCCTGACCGGCGGCGCGGTCGTCGTGGTCGCCACGGCCAGCGGCGTCGACCTGCTGGAAGACGCGGCGCAGCGCGGTCTCGCCGAGCCGCCGGATCGCCCGGGGCGTGAGCCGCAGGCCGTCGTCGCCGCGGGAGACGAAGCCCTGGCGCTCCAGCTCACGCTCGAGCTGGCGCAGCGCCTCCATGTCGGTGGCCGCGTCGGCGCCGAGATACTGCTCCATGCGCTCGATGTCGACATCGTCGAGGGTGGCGCCGAAGTAACCCTGACCGAGCTGCTCCTGCAGCTGCTCGAGGTCGGCGAGCTCGGCGACCGCGTCGACGGCCTCGCCCCAGCCGAGCGACTCGCCGCCCCGACCCTGCTGCACCGGGCCGCGCCGGTCGAGCCCCGGCCGCAGGGCGCGCAGGTTGTCGGCGAGCTGAGACATCTGCGACGCGAGGTCCGGGTCGCCGAGGGCGTCGGCCATGAGCTGGGCGAGCTGCTCGCGCTGCTCCGGCGAGAGCGAGGCCATCAGCCGCTCGGCCGCGGCCTGCCTGCGGGCGAGGGCGTCGATGAGCTCGTCCACGCTCTGGGGCTGCTCGGGGAAGAGGTCGCCGTGCTTGTCCATGAAGTCACGGAAGCGGTCGGTCGTGTCCTCGTCGCGAGCGTGTGCGGCCAGGAGGTCGTTGAGGTCGGCGAGCATGTCCTTGACCCGCTGCATCGCCTCCGGGTCGTTGCCCGACAGCGCCTGCTTCATCCCCTCGAACTGCGCACCGACGACCTCGCGCTGCAGCATCTGCGCGATCTGGTCGTAGGTGGCCTTGGCCTCGGGCGAGTGCCACTCGTGGCTGCTCAGGGCCCGCACGGCTCCGGCGACGTCGTCGGGGATCGTCGCGAGGTCCATCTCCGCGAGACGTGCGTCGTCACCCTCCTCGCCGGCCAGCTGGTCGCGCTCCATCGCGAGCGCCTGGTCGAGCATCGCCCGCACCTGGTCGAGGGTGCCGCCGAGGTCGCCGCGGCGGCGGGCGGCCTCGCGCAGGCGCCGGACCCGCTCAGCGAGGTCGTCGAGCCCCCGTCGGCCGTCGAGCCCGCGCCGCATGAGCTCGCGCAGGGACTCGCGCAGGTTGCCACCGGCCATGACGTCGCGCCCGACCTCGTCGAGGGCCGAGCGCACGTCGAAGGGCGGGGCGAGCGGGTCGGCCCCGCCGGTCCACGGGGAGTAGCGGAACCGCCCGTGCGCGTCCCCCGAGTCGCGAGGCGTCATGCGCCGACCACCCCCACCCGTCCGATCCCGCAACACACCGAGCAATCGTCAAAGTGGGCGGGTGTGCCGAGCGCGGTTGGCAATTGCTCGGTGTGTTGCGAGGTGGGGTGGTGGGAAGGCATGGGGTCAGGCTCCGTAGACGGTGCGGCCGGCCACCGAGTCCTTGTCGATGCGGCGGGTCAGGTGCAGGCCCTCGAGCACGAACTCGACCGCTGCGGCGACCTGCCCGGGCGAGGCGTCGTCGGCGTGCCCGAGCCGGTCGAGGACCTTGGAGAGCCCTGACACCGGGCCGACCTGGGCGAGCAGGTCGGCGCCCGGCACGAGCTCGCCCGTCTCGACGACGGCCCCCTCGGCGAAGAGGTCGGTGAAGCCGGTGAGGTCGAGCCCGGTGAGGCGCGACCGGTAGGTCTCCGCGATCGCGAGCCGGAGCAGGTGCGAGAGCACGTCGCGCTCGCGGCCCTCCTCTCCCATCTCGAACTCGACCTTGCCGAGGAGGGTGGGCAGGACGGTGGGCACGTCGCAGACCCGCGCGACGGCATACGCCTCGTTGGCGCGGGCGGCGCGACGCAGAGCGGAGCCCGAGATGCCCTCGGCGGCAGCGATCGCGAACCGTGCGGAGACGCCGGAGCGCTGGTCGACGGCCGACGACTCACGCAGGCCGCGGGTGAAACGGGCGACGACCTCGAGGAGGTGCTCGGGCACGTCGGCGACGAGCTGGGCCTCCTGCGCGATGAGTCGGATCTCGTCGGCGACCTCGGTCGGGTAGTGCGTGCGGATCTCGGCGCCGAAGCGGTCCTTGAGCGGGGTGATGATGCGGCCGCGGTTGGTGTAGTCCTCGGGGTTGGCGGTTGCGACGAGCAGCAGGTCGAGGGGGAGTCGCAGGGAGTAGCCGCGGATCTGGATGTCGCGCTCCTCGAGCACGTTGAAGAGCGCGACCTGGATGCGCTCGGCGAGGTCGGGCAGCTCGTTGAGGCCGAAGATGCCGCGGTTGGAGCGCGGCACGAGGCCGTAGTGCACCGTCTCGGGGTCGCCGAGGGTGCGGCCCTGCGCGACCTTGACGGGGTCGACGTCGCCGACGAGGTCGCCGACGCTCGTGTCGGGCGTCGCGAGCTTCTCGGTGTAGCGCTCGCTGCGGTGCCGCCAGGTGATGGGAAGGTCGTCGCCGAGCTCGGCCGCGAGTCGGCGGCAGCGGGTGCACGTCGGGCCCAGGGGGTCGTCGCCGATCTCGCAGCCCTCGACGACCGGGCTCCACTCGTCGAGCAGCCCGCCGAGGGTGCGCATGAGACGGGTCTTGCCCTGGCCGCGCTCGCCGAGGAGGACGAGGTCGTGGCCGGCGAGCAGCGCCGACTCGAGCTCGGGCAGCACGGTCTCGTCGAAGCCGACCATGCCCGGGAAGGCGTCCTCTCCCGCACGCAGCCGGGCGAGGAGGTTGTCGCGGACCTCCGCCTTGACGCTGCGGCGGCTGTGGCCGGTGGCCCGCAGGCCGCCGAGGGTCGTCGGGCGGGCGTCTCGGCCCTGGTTCGTCTCGCTGAGAGGGTGACTCACCGCTTCACGCTACGTCCGGATCCGCCCGGTGTCGAAGGGTCTGTCTCACGATGGGGCCGCGCCCGGGAGTGCCGCGGACCCTCGGACGAGGACTCCGCGGGTCGCCGGCGGTCGGCCATCGGCGGGTCGGCGGCGGGCTCGCGCCCTGCTCCGCTCAGAGGAGCAGTGTGCGAGCGGGTTGGGGGTCACCAGCCCCCGGCGGGGTGCGCGGGGTGACGCGGTGGTGCGCGCGGCGTGGAGCGTCGGCGGCCGTATGCGGTGAGGCCGGCTCCCAGCGGATCTGGCCGCCGCCGATGCCGTTCGCCTTTCATGGCCCAACCCACCTCACCACACCCGGGGCGCCCTGCGGAAGAGTGTCGCCATGGACACCGACGTGTGGCGCCAGCGGATCCGCGAGTTCTCCGAGGAGCGCGAGTGGGGCCAGTTCCACGACCCCAAGAGCCTCGCCATGGCGCTGTCGGTCGAGGTGGCCGAGCTCGCCGAGATCTTCCAGTGGCTGAGCCCCGAGGAGTCGCGTGCGGTCATGCGGGGCGACCGGCGACAGGACGTGGCTGACGAGGTGGCCGACGTCATGACCTACCTGTTGCGCCTCGCCGACGTGCTCGACCTCGACCTCGATGCCGCCATGGCGAGCAAGGCCGAGCGCAACGCGACGCGCTACCCGGTCGCGACCTCCCGGGGGTCGAGTGCCAAGGCGCCCGGGCTCGCGGTGGGCGGTCCGGCGCGACCCGCACCGATCGAGGTCACGCTGCCGGTGCTGGGCGTCGACGGGTGCAAGGCAGGCTGGGTCGGCGCCGTGCTCGAGCCTGGCGCCCCCCGGCCGCGCGTCGTCGTCGCGCCGACGATCGCCGAGCTCGTGTCGATGGTGCGCGAGTCGCTGGGGATCGTCGTGGTCGGCATCGACATCCCGATCGGCTTGCCCGACAACACGATTCGGAGGGCGGACGTGCTTGCGCGCAAGGCGCTCCCGGGCAAGGCGGCCTCGATCTTCTCCACGCTCACCCGAGCGGCCTACGCCGCGGACAGCCGGCTGGCGGCCGACGAGGTCAATCGCGGTCTCGTGGGCCAAGGTGTCGGGGCGCAGGCCTTCGCGTTGCGCGACAAGATCGTCGAGGTCGACGGGTGGCTGCGCACGCGCCCCACGGTGACCGTGCTCGAGGTGCACCCGGAGGTGTCCTTCGCCGTCATGGCGGGCAGCCCGATCCTCGCGAGCAAGAAGACCGAGGAGGGTCGCGCCGAGCGGCTCGCGGCGCTCGCCGCCGGGGGCGTCCCGCGTCCGTCGGTGCTCGAGGGCCAGGGGTATGCCGCCGACGACGTCCTCGACGCCTGCGCGGTCGCGTGGACGGCTGCGCGCCACACCGTCGGGCTGGCGCAGCCGTTGCCGGACCCTCCGGAGCGCTTCAGCGACGGCATCGCGGCCGCGATCTGGGCCTGACCGTCGCCCGGCGGCAGCGAGTCCCACCATGGACGCCATGCGGATCACGATCGACGACCTCACCGACCCTGCGGTCGTCGCGCTGCTCGACGAGCACGTCAGCGAGCTGCGGTCGCTGTCGCCGCCCGAGAGCACGCACGCCCTCGACCTCTCCGAGCTCCGGGGCGACGACGTCACGGTCTGGGTCGCACGCGAAGGTCACGTCGTGCTCGGCTGCGGCGCCCTCAAGGAGCTGACCTCGGGGCACGGCGAGATCAAGTCGATGCGCACGGCCCGGGTCGCGCAGCGACGCGGGGTGGCCCGGCTCATCCTCGTCGAGATCCTCGGCGAGGCGCGGCGCCGCGGCCTGCGCAGGCTCAGCCTCGAGACGGGGTCGGAGGCGTTCTTCGCCCCCGCGCGGGCGCTCTATGCCGCACACGGCTTCACCGAGTGCCCACCCTTCGGCCCCTATTGCCCCGACCCGCTCAGCACCTTCATGACCCGCGACCTCTGACGGGCGCTCACGGATCGTCGGGCCCTTTGGGACCCTCACAGCCCGCGACGGCCCGCGACGGCACGGGGCGTCACGACGCAACACGGATTTCACGTGGCTCTCATGCCCGGGAAACAGCGAGGCTCCACGCTGGAGTCTCGGCTGCCACCCGGTTGCCGCGACGGGGCCGCCGTGGCTGCCGGTGTCAGCACCCGTCGACGACAAGGAGAGGCAGCCGTGACCCGACTCAGGTCGATCGTCCACTGGCTCGACGGCTACACCCTCTGGGCCTTCAACCCGGAGCCGTTGCTCGTCTCGCCGCGTGGCAAGCAGCACTGATCCATCCCTCCACACACCATCGTGCACCCACCACCCGCACGACGGACACGCCGCCGGCACGCCCGGCGGCGTGTCTGTGCGACCGCAAGGGACCAGGCCGTCACATGCGAGCGGCCTTGCGCTGCAGGTATTCCCGCTCGGGCAGGCTCGTCGTCAGCCCCGCGGCCACGAGATAGCTCGCCCGGGCGGCGTCCCGGTCGCCGAGCTGCTCGAGCAGGTGGGCGCGCACCGAGTGCAGCCGGTGGTGCCGCTTCAGGGAGCCCGACTGCTCGAGGTCGTCGACGAGCGCCAGCCCCTCCTCCGGACCGCGGGCCATGGCGAGCGCGACGGCCCGGCCGAGGGTCACCATCGGCCCAGGGGCCGTGCGCTCGAGCAGCTCGTAGAGCGCGAGCACCTGTTGCCAGTCGGTGGCCTCGACCGTCGGCGCCTCGTCGTGCACCGCCGCGATGGCGGCCTGCAGCTGATAGGGGCCGACGGGTGTCGACGCCAGGCTCCAGGTGACGAGCGCGGTGCCCTCCTCGATGAGCGACGCCGACCACAGCGACCGGTCCTGCTCCGCGAGCGGCACGAGGGAGCCGTCGGCCCTCACCCGAGCCGGCCGACGGGCCTCCGTGAGCAGCATGAGCGCGAGCAGGCCTGCCACCTCGCCGTCCTCGGGCAGCAGCTCCCGAGCAGCACGGGTGAGCCGGATCGACTCGCGCGTCAGGTCGACGCGCTGCAGGTCCGCGCCGTGGCTCGTCGTGTAGCCCTCGTTGAAGACGAGGTAGAGCGCGTGCAGCGCGGCCGCCATCCGTTGCCGCAGCTCCTCCGCCTCGGGCATGCGGAACTGCGCTCCGGCCTCGCGAATGCGCTGCTTCGCACGACTGATCCGCTGCGCCATCGTCGACTCCGGCACGAGGAAGGCGCTCGCGATCTCGGCCGTCGTCAGGCCCCCGACCGCACGCAGCGTCAGCGCCACTTGGCTCGGCGGGGTGAGGGCGGGGTGGCAGCAGAGCAGCAGGAGGGTCAGCGTGTCGTCACCGTGCGGGTCCGGCGAGGCGGCACCGTCACTCCCCTCCACCCACGCGTCGGCGCCCGGCTCGACGAGGGCATCGGCCGGCAGGGCGTCAGCGTCCGCCCGCTCGCGGCGCGACCGCGCGGCGTCGCTGCGCCAGTGGTCGATGAGCCGGCGCGAGGCGACCTGCACGAGCCACGCGCGGGGGTCGTGCGGCATACCGTCGCGGGGCCACTGCGTCGACGCGGCGAGCAGCGCCTCCTGCACGGCGTCCTCGGCGCGGTCGAAGTCGCCGTAGCGTCGGACGAGGGCGCCGAGCACCTGGGGCGCCAGCGCGCGCCACTGCTGCTCGCCCTCCACCCCGCCATCATCGCGGGGTAGCGTCGGCGCGTGCCACCCGCAGATCGCCCCGCCCCTCCCGACCCGCAGGACGCGCGCTGGGATGCCCGCGCCGCCGAGGCCGAGCGGTCGGTCACGACGCTCTTCGGCGGACGCCTCTTCGGTATGCCGTTCACGCACCTCGCGCGCACCGTGCACCCCGCGGGCGGCGGGGCCCCGTGGCACTACTGGTGGCAGGCGCACTACCTCGACGCCGTCGTCGACGCCGGCCTGCGCTGCCTGCGAGGCGGCGACACGGCCGGCGCCCGCGAGCGCGCCCGGACCGGAGACCGGCTGCTGCGCACGATCCGCCTGCGCAACCGCGCCCGCTGGGTCAACGACTACTACGACGACATGGCGTGGCTCGCGCTGGCCGCCGGACGGCTCGCGCTGCTCCATGCAGCCCTCGGTCGCCCGCGGCCGAGGCGAGGCCTGCGCACCGCCGAGCGCGACCTCACGCGACAGCTGCACTCTGCCCTGACGAGCGAGCTCGGCGGCGGCCTCTTCTGGAACGTCGAGCGCGACTTCAAGAACGTGCCGGCGAGTGCGCCGGCAGCCCTGCACCTCGCCCGCCTCGGTCGCTCCGACGAGGCGCGCGGCATCGTCGACTGGCTCTATGCCCGGCTCTGGTCGCCGGAGAGCGGGCTCTTCCTCGACGGGGTGCGGCTCACAGCCGCGAGCGCGGCAGGCAGCCCCGGCCCTCGCGCGCCGCGCACCGAGGTGGTCGTGCCCGACATCTGGTCCTACAACCAGGGCACCGTGCTCGGGGCGCTCGTCACGCTCGGCGATGAGCAGAGTCTCCAGCGGGCGGTCGATCTGGTTGCGGCAGTGAGCGATCGGCTGACGACGGAGGCGGACGGCATACGGCTGCTGCGGACTCACGGCGGCGGGGACGGGGGGCTCTTCACGGGCATCCTCGGTCGCTACCTCGCGCTCGCCGCGACCACCGACGGCCTCGCCCAAGGTGCGCGCGACACCGCGGCAGGGCTCGTCACGTCGACGGCCGACGCGCTCTGGCGTGGACGAGACCGCAGGGGGCGCGACCGGGCCGGCGCCGTGTCGGTGTGGTCGCCTGACCCCGGCGTCGACGCGCGGGTGGGCCAGCCGCCGGGCGCCCCGATCGAGCTGTCGACCCAGGTGCAGGCTTGGATGCTGCTCGAGGCCGCCGCGGCGGTGGGACCGGCGCCTGGCGCCGTGCGGGGCTGACGCCCGACTTTCGCGACCGATGCGCCGCCTAGAGCGGCGCCACGGCGACCAGGGCTGCCGTCGCGGCGAGGAGGGCTGCGGCCGTGGCGAGCTGGGCACCCATGAGCAGGGCGAGCGTCTGGGTGCCGGTCGAGGGTGCCTCGACGTCGAGGCGGCCGAGCAGGATCGCGTCGGTGCGGCGGCGCACCGGCACAGCGAGCACGAGCAGGCCCACGAAGATGGCGACCTTGACGAGCAGGACGACGCCGTAGCTGCTCGAGGTCAGCGCATCCACGCCCCCAATGCGCTGGGCCGCCTGCACCGCGCCCGTGACCACGAGCACGACGATGCAGTCGAGCGCCAGCCGCGAGAACGCGGGGATCAGCTCCTCGAGGTCGGTCGGCTGCTGACGGGGCAGGATGACGACGGCGAGCGCCAGCAGCCCACCGAGCCACGTCGCCATCGCGAGCAGGTGGGCGAAGGACGTCACGACCGACAACCACACGGGGGCGAGGGCCACAGCCTCCGAGCCGAGCACCATCGTCACGGTCAGTGCGACGACGGCGACCGCGGCTGCCAGTCGGCGCCGGCCCCGGATCGGCGCGTCGACGAGCTCGGAGAGGAACGCCCAGACGGCCACCAGCACGGCGAGTCGCAGAAGCACGGCCACCCAGCCCTCGCGTGAGAGCGCGTCGAGCGGTGGGAGCCCGGTCGTGACGACGGCGACCACCGGCACCAGCAGGGTGCCGACCCCCAGGACCGCGAGGCCGGTGTCGACGAGCAGCAGCTGCCGCCGGTTGTAGGGCCCGTCGGGCCACACGAGCGTCCAGAAGGCGAGGGTGCCCGCGAGCAGGACGAAGCCGGCATAGAGCACGGTGCGCAGGGCACCGACGAGCAGGTCGGCGAGGTCGGGGTCCATCGCGGTCATCAGGGCCTCGGCAGGTCGAGCTGGAGCACGACGAGGGCGTCGCTCACCGGCAGGGGGCGACGGGTGCTCATGGCCAACGGGGCGCCGTCGGCGCACGCCCGGGCGTCGCCCGAGAGCAGGGGGCAGGTGAGGTTGCGCACCGAGTCGCCGCTCGTGCGCACGGCGACGAGGGTGTCGGCGCCGGTCACCGACGTCGTGCTCGCCGGCGCGAGCGCGGCCAGCGCGCGACCCGCGGTCGAGGGCACGCTGCGCACCGTCGCTCCCTCGAGCACGTAGCGCAGCTCGTAGGCCATCGCCGGGGTCGGCAGGTCGACGACGATGCGACCGGTCACGCGCTCGCTCGGCAGCACGACGGGCTGTCCGTCGGCGGTGAGCTGCACCTCAGTGAGCACCGGCCGTGCGTCGGCGAAGTCAGAGCCTGCCCTCACGATCCGTGGCGGGCGCAGCACGACCCGCGTGACCTCGGTCGTCGTGCGGGCCCGCTCCGACACCTCGAGGTCACCCGTCGCCGTGGCGGTCACCGACAGCGTCGCGCCGGGCTCGTCGACGCCGGGCCCGCGCGGGGTGGGGGTCGCCGGGCCGCCGGACGACCCGCCGTCGGCGCTGTCCGGCTGCCCCGGAGTCGCGCCCGGCGAAGCGGTCTGGCCGGGGGTGGAGCCGCCAGAGCCGTCCGAGCTGCCGGCGCCGTCGGAGACGCCGGCGCCGTCCGATCCGCTCGCGCCTCCCGAGGCGGCCTGTTGTGCGCTCGCGGCACGCGCTCGCGCATCTGCCTGCACGCTCGCCGCGGTCGGCGCCTGCCCCCACACCCAGACGGCGCTCGCGCACAGCACGGCGGGCACGGCGATGCCCATCAGGTGCCGTGCACGCGTGCGCGGGTCGTTGCCCACCTCGAGCTCCTCTCGTGCCCCCGGGTCGTCATCCACAGCCCAGCGGCACGACCCCGCGACAGATAGGTCGCCTCGTCCGCTGGGTATGACTGGCGCGTGTCATACCCACATCGCACCTCCCTGCTTCGCCGCGCCTGCCTGACCGGCGCCGTCGCGCTCGTCGCCGGAGCCGCGGCCGTCACGCTCGGTGCCTCATCGGGCGCCGCCGCCGACGGTGGCGTCGTCTATGTCGTGCAGGGTCTGCCCGGCCGCACGGTCGACGTCGCGATCGACGGCGAGACCGTGGCCAGCGGCGTCAAGGGCGCGACCCTCACCGATGCCCTGCGGATCGACTCGGGCTCGCACACCATCACCTTCACCTCCGAAGGCAAGCGGCTCCTCGAGCGCAGCCTGACGATCAAGTCGGGTGGAAGCACCGACGTCGTGCTCCACCTCCCGGTCGACCCCGCGGGCGCCCCCGTGGTCACCCTCTTCGACAACACGAGCACCCCGGTGACCGCCGACAAGGCCTCGGTCACGGTCGCGCACACGGCCGCCGTGCCGCCGGCCG
The DNA here is from genome assembly GCF_044793955.1 of Humibacillus xanthopallidus. Taxonomy (GTDB): domain Bacteria; phylum Actinomycetota; class Actinomycetes; order Actinomycetales; family Dermatophilaceae; genus Humibacillus; species Humibacillus xanthopallidus_C. The sequence goes on from NZ_CP084995.1 coordinate 54,405, forward strand.
ACATTCGCGTCAACGGCAAGGTGTTCTTTGCCAACGTCGCCAACGGGGAGTCGCTCAACCTCGTCGTCCCCGCCGACACGTATGCCGTGGACATCGTTCCCGCCGGCGCCTCCTCCCCCGTGGTGCTCGGTCCGCTGGACCTCGAGGTGAAGGGCGGCTCCCTCAACCGGGTCTTCGCGGTCGGCGACCCGACGAGCTCGTCGATGCGGGCCGTCGTGCAGGTGCTGCCGCTCACGGCCACCGGCTCCCCGGCGCCCGACCTCGTCGACACCGGCACGGGCGGCCAGGCGGCCGGCGACCCCGCAGACGCCCTGCTCCGGGTGCCCCTGCGCAGATGAGACGCGCACGCTCTGTCGTCGCGGGCCTGCTGCTCGCTCTGACGACGGCGGCATGCGCTGGCGGGTCGAGCCCCTCGGACGCTCCGGCCGGCTCAGCGGGTCAGGCCACGACGGCGACGGGGGCGACCTCCGGCGACACGTCCCCGCCCGAGCCTGCGCGGCTCGGGCGCACGGCACCCGGTGAGCGGGTGCGGTTCGAGCCCGAGCAGGTCGTGCTCCCCGGCGGGGAGTCGGCCCCCGTCGTGCCCGCGCGCACTGTCGGCGGCGAGCTGGTGGTGCCCGACGACATCCGCACCGTCGGCTGGTGGGACGGCAGCGCCTACGCCGGTGACCTCTTCGGCTCGACCGTCATCGCCGGGCACGTCGACGCCCCCCGCCAGGGCCGCGGCTACTTCGCCCGGCTGCTGCGCATCACGCCCGGCGAGACGGTCACGGTGCAGGGCGAGGGCCACCGGGCGGCATACCGCGTGGTGTCGGTGGAGGCAGTCCGCAAGGACGCCCTCTCGGCGGCGAGCCCGCCCTTCGACCAGCGGGTCGGCCACCGGCTCGTGCTCATGACGTGCACGGGCGACTTCGACCCGGTGACCCGCAGCTATGCCGAGAACCTCGTCGTCACGGCCGAGCCCGCCGGATCGGCGCGCTGAGCCGCTCCCCCCCACGCTGCCAGCCCTCTTGCCGGGCGGGATCGCCTTTGCTCTTGCCTATACGTATATGCATGCGTATAGTTGCACTGGAGGTTAGGATCATGCCCGTGCCGAACAAGACGATCTACGTGTCGGAGTCAGACCTGCCGCTCTACGAGCGGGCACAGGAGCTGACGGGCGGCAACCTCTCCCAGGCCATCACGCGCGGGCTCAAGCGGCTCGTCGAGCTCGAGGAGGGCAAGCTGGAGGGATTCGAGGAGATCACCGTCACGGTCGGCCCCGGCCTGCGCAAGCGCCAGCGCTTCATGGGCGTGCTGCTCGTCGAGTGGGAGCGCACGACCAAGCAGGGCGGGCAGGAGCGCTTCCGCGTCTATCGCAGTCGCACCGGCAAGCTCGTGCTGCACACGACGAAGCCCGAGGAGTGGTTTCACGCCGGCGGGCCGGACGGCACAGCCACCGGGTGGCGCAAGCACCTCTCGAGCGAGCAGACCTGGGGGACAACGGCCCCCACCGGCACGCTCGAGATCGTCGACACGGTCGAGGAGCTGCGCGCCCTGCTCCCCGCCGAGCTCTACGTCCTCGTCGCTGCAGCGGCCGAGGAGCCCATCGTCGAGGACCTCGACATCTGACCGGCATCACCGACGCCCTGACCGCAGCCGTCCGCCGGCCCTCGCCGGGCTGACCCGGAGCGACCGCTCCGTCCGCATGGTGCGCACCGTGCGCACGCCGGGTGCCGTGTACCCGGGACGACGCGGTATGCCGCATGCCTGGCGGCAGCCTGCCCCAAACCATCTGCACCCCAAGGAGATCCGTCATGTCCACGACCACCCGCTCCGCCACGACCACCCGCACCGCCGCCGTCGAGATCGCCGACCTTCGCGTGTCCTACGGCGACCACGTCGTGCTCGACGGCCTCGACCTGTCCATCGCCGAGGGCACGGTCCTGGCCATGCTCGGGCCCAACGGCGCCGGCAAGACGACGACGGTCAACGTGCTGTCGACCCTGCTGCGTGCCGACTCCGGACGGGCGACCGTCTGCGGCCACGACGTCGCGACCGACCAGGCGTCGGTGCGCTCCGTCATCGGGGTGACCGGGCAGTTCTCCGCCGTCGACGGCCTGCTCACGGGCGCCGAGAACCTGCTCCTCATGGGTGACCTGCACCACCTGCCCCGCGCCGAGAGCCGTTCTCGCGCGGCGGCGCTGCTCGAGCGCTTCGACGTCGCCGACGCCGCCGGCGAGCGGGTGGCCACCTGGTCGGGCGGCATGCAGCGCAAGCTCGACCTCGCGATGACGCTCATGGGCGAGCCGCGAGTCATCTTCCTCGACGAGCCGACAACGGGTCTCGACCCCCGGAGTCGCCGGGGGCTGTGGGACCTCGTGCGCGGGCTCGTCGCCGACGGGGTCACGATCCTGCTGACCACGCAGTACCTCGACGAGGCGGACCGCCTGGCCGACACCGTCGCCGTGCTCGACGGCGGCCGGATCGTCGCCCAGGGCACTCCCGCGGAGCTCAAGCGGCAGGTGCCCGGCGGCGCGATCCTGCTGCACCTCGACACTGCCGCCGGGCTCGACCAGGCCGCTCACACCTTCCCCGAGGGGACCCGCCACGACGAGACGCTGACGCTCAGCGTGCCCGCGGCGGACGGCATACCGGGGCTGCGATCGGTGCTCGACCGGCTCGAGCGCGACCGCGTCGAGGCCACCCACCTCGAGGTGACCGCGCCCGACCTCGACGACGTCTTCCTCGCCCTCACCTCCGACACGCGAAAGGCCTCATGATGTCTGCTCAGCAGCCGATCTCTCTGTCCCTCAAGGACTCTCGCACGATGACCCGGCGCCAGCTGATCCACATGGTGCGCTACCCGAGCATGACGGTGCTCCTCATCGGCATCCCGGTCCTGCTCCTCCTGCTGTTCGTCTACGTCTTCGGAGGCACGCTGGGCGCGGGACTGCCCGGCGGAGTCGCCTCGGGCCCGGAGGGGCGCGCGGCCTACCTCGACTACGTCACGCCGGCGATCGTCACGATGGCGGCGGCCTCGGCCGCGCAGGGCACGGCGATCAGCGTGGCCATGGACGTCACCGGAGGCATCGTCGCGCGCTTCCGGTCGATGGCGATCTCGCCCGGATCGGTGCTCACCGGCCACGTGGTCAGCGCCGTCATCCAGTCGCTCCTCAGCATGGCCACCCTGCTGCTCGTGGCGATCGCGCTCGGCATGCGGCCCGGCGCGAGTCCCCGCGACTGGCTGCTGCTCGGTGGCCTCCTCACCCTGACGGCCCTCGCGCTGACCTGGCTCTCGGTGGCTCTCGGGCTCGTCAGCAAGAGCGTCGAGACGGCGAGCAACCTGCCGATGTTCCTCATCTTCCTGCCCTTCCTCGGCAGCGGCTTCGTGCCCGTGGAGTCGATGCCGGCGGGGCTCGCGTGGTTTGCCGAGCACCAGCCCTTCACGCCGATCATCGAGACCGTGCGCGGCCTGCTCGCCGGCGAGCCGGTGCCGGCGTCGACCGCCTGGCTCGCGGTCGGGTGGTGCCTCGCGATCGCGCTGCTCGGCTACCTGTGGTCCCGGCGGCTCTATGCGACGCGCGCCATGGCGCCGTCGGCTGGCTGACGGGGCAGGGCCTCAGGGCCGCAGGGCCGCAGGTCACGATCGGGTCGCGTCTTCGCGACGGGGTGGCGGTTTCGGGTGATCTGCGGGTGACACTCGGGTGATGAGCGACCTCCGACGTGCCGTTCACCTGTCCACCACCGCCCGGGTATGCCGCGTGGTTGCTGCCACGGGACTGGTGGCCGCCCTCGCCGGGGCGTGCTCCACGGGCAGCCAGGCCCCGACGACAACGGTGCCATCGGGGTCTGGCGTGGCGTCGTCGGCCTCGACGGGCGGGTCGTCCGCCGCGACCTCCACGGCCGCGCCGCTCAGCCCGACGCCCTCCGGGTCCACCAGTGCCGCCACATCGGCCACCCCGAGCCCGTCGCCCAGCACGACGGCCGCGCCCGCCGCCGACCCGGCCTCGATCCAGGCGCTCATCGACCACGCCTACGACGGCCGCAACCTCAAGCTCGGTGCGGAGCGCGGGAGCACGAGCGCCTATCGGCAGTACTACGCGACCTACCAGGGCGACGGCCTCACCATCTCGGGCCGGATCAACATCCCGCGCGGCGACGGCCCCTTCCCGGCGGTCGTGCTCGCCCACGGCTACGTCCCGCCGGCGGAGTACACCAACGGCGAGACGATGCTGCGCGAGCGCGACTACCTCGCGCGACAGGGATACGTCACGCTGCACATCGACTACCGCAACCACGCGCAGTCGAGCAAGGACCCGGGCAACGACGCGAACCTCCGCAACGGCTACACGATCGACGCCATCAACGCCGCGCTGGCGCTCAAGGCGCATCCCGCCGTCGACCCCGAGCGCGTCGCCCTCATCGGTCGCTCGATGGGCGGAGGGGTGGTCTACAACGCCATCGTCGCCCAGCCGGGCGTCTTCCAGGCCGCGGTCGCCTACGCACCCGTCAGCTCCGACAGCGTCGACAACTTCAACAAGTGGGTGCGCCGTGACCCGTCGCGCTCGGGCGCCGCGAGCAAGGTCATCGACCGGCTCGGCACCCCTGAGGCGCAGCCCGCACGGTGGGCCGCCACGAGCGCGCGCACCTACTTCGACCGCATCACCGAGCCGCTGATGATCCACCACGGCACGATCGACGAGGACTGCCCCCTCAGCTGGTCGCGCGAGTCGGTCGCAGCGCTGCAGGCCAAGGGCAAGGAGGTCGACTTCCGCATCTACCAGGGCGGTCGGCACACCCTGACCTCGCCGCAGTGGGACACCTCGATCCGCCGCACCGAGGCGTTCCTCGAGAAGCACCTGTCCTGACCTCCGGCCGCTGACGATCTGCGCGAAACGCCCGAACGTGGCGTGCTGTCTCGCTACCGTCGATGGATGATCTGGCGCTGCCGGGTCACAGGGGTCGTCCAGGGTCGGACGGGCTGGGCGAGCTCTCTTCGTCCAACGACAAGGGGAACGACGCATGAGACTCACAACGAGGTGGGGCGCGGCTGCGGTCGCGACGATCACCGGTCTGGTCCTGTCGGGTGCTCCGGCCCTGGCCGCCGCACCGGGCAACGACACCAGCGGCAGCCCGGACGTCATCGGGTCACTGCCCTACAGCGCCACGATCATCACGAGCGACGCGACGACCGACGCCGACGACGCACAGCTCAACCCGGACGAGTGCGGAGCCCCTGCCACCGACGCGAGCGTCTGGTTCACCGTCACCGCACCCGCGGACGGCTACCTGGCGGCCGACGTCAGCGACTCGAACTACAGCGCCGGCGTCAGCGTCGGGCAGGGCACGCCCGGCGCACTGACGTGGCTCACCTGCGGGTCGGGCGGCACCGCCTTCGAGGTGGTCGCCGGCCAGACCTACACGATTCTCGCCTTCGACGACCAGCTCGACGAGGCGGGCAACGGCGGCACGCTCCAGATCACCGTCGACGTCGCCCCACCGCCGCCGACCATCGATGTCACCGTCGACCCGGTCGGGCAGTTCGACTCGGCCACCGGTGGCGCCTACCTCTCTGGCACGGTGACGTGCGACGAGGGAGCGGACCTCGCGTTCGTCGACCTCCAGCTGACCCAGCGGGTCGGCCGGTTGCTGATCAGGGGCTATGGCGGCACCGAGGCCGTGTGCACGGGCGAGCCCGAGCCCTGGACGGTCTTCATCACAGGTGACAACGGCACGTTCAAGGGAGGCAAGGCGGTCAACGTGACGGTCGGCGTCGCCTGCAACGTCACCGGCTGCGGCGAGTACCTCGCCGACCAGACCGTCCAGCTCAAGGGCAGGAAGTCCTGACCCCCACCGGTCCGAGGTGATTGCGACACCCACGTGGGTGCCGCAATCACCTCCACCCGGGTGTGCGTGCGGGCGCGGGTGTGGGTCAGGCCGCGTCGCCGGTCCACCCGGGGCGCAGCTCGACCGTCTCACCCGGTCCGGAGAAGCTCTCGCAGATCTGCTCCGCGCGCTCCTGGCTGGCGACGTCGATGAGGAAGAACCCCGCGAGGTGCTCCTTGGTCTCCGAGTAGGGCCCGTCGGTGGCGACGCGCTGGCCCGCGTCCCAGCGGTAGAGGCGCGCCTCGGACGGGGCAGCGAGCGCCTCCCCGCCGACGAGCTCCCCCGAGGCCGACAGCTCGGTCAGCATCTGCTCGAACGCGGCGTCGCCCTGCTGGCGCTCCTCGGCAGAGCGGGCCTGCTGCTCGGCGAGGAAGTCACTGGTGGGGTGGCCCCACGGCTGGGGGTTGGAGTGAATGAGGATGACGTACTTCACGACTTCTCCTTCGTCAGGTGACGGCCGCGGGTGCGGCTTCAGAGGTGACGTCGGAGCCGACGCGGCGTTCTCGACATCCTCTGGAGTGACAGTGTCGAGCATCCCGCCGCTCGGCGTGCTCATCGCGGTCTGGGCCTGACGCCGGTCTCAGCTGTCGTCGCGCGACAGCACGTATCACCGCTGCAGGCTGCCGACTCTGGACCCTGATCGGGAAAGGGGGTGGTCGACGTGGCGCACGCGAGCCCGACGCTGCACCTGGAGTCTCCGCGAGACGTCGCTCGCGCGGCCGCCCGGCTCTCGCGGGGTGACGTGGTCGCCCACGGCTTCGCCAACCTCTACGCCCTGACGACGTTGCCCGACGCGACGACCGTGCGCGCGACCAACGTCCTCAAGGGTCGTCCCGCGGCTCAGGTCGGGAGCGTCACGACGACGCCCTCGCGGATGACGACTCTCTGGGACCTGACGGCCCTGCCCCGGGACCTGCCGATCGACGCCGTCCACGCGCTGCTCGACGCGCTCTACGGGCTCGGGCCCTGCGGCTTCCGCGGACCCGCCGCCGAGCAGGTGCCCCGGCACCTCACGAGCGCCAGCGGTGGTCGGGCCACCGTCCAGCTCATCGCGCCGGGGTATGCGTGTCCGTCGAACCGCTTCCTCGCCGCGGCACTCGCGCGGTCGCGGAGCCCCTTCCTGCACATCACGTCAGCCAACCGCTCCCGTCACGTCACGGGAGCGACCGACGAGCCGGCGCACAGCAGGGCGTCGGCCCTGCGCGCCGAGTTCGCCAGCGAGGCCGGTGTCGAGCAGGGCGTCGTGCTCCTGACGCACGACGAGGATGCGGCGCTGGCCCGCTACCCACGGCACGCGCCCATGTCGACGACCGTGCTCGCCCTCGACCGCACCGAGGCGGCTCCCGACGGGCGGGTGGCCCTCGTCATCGAGCGGCACGGCTCGCTGCACGTGGACGACGTGCGCGCCGCGGTGGAGCCGCTGGGCTTCGCCGTCGTGCTCGGCGCCGGTGCGCGGCGCCGGCTCACGGCCCGCACCTACGACTGCCCGGCCGAGGACTCAGCGCGCGTGCGGGCGACGGCCGGTGCGATCTGACCCTGCTCCGCCTCGCGGAGCAGGATGCGAGCGCCTCAGCGTCCCGCCGCCATCAGGGTGGCGTGCGCCGTGATCCCGGCGAGCTGCCCCATGGCCTGGGCCACGACGACGGAAGCCATCGGCATCGGGAAGGCCGGCTGGTGCGCCATGTCGCCCGCGGCATACACCCCCGGGCGGCTCGTGCGCCCGAACTCGTCGATGCGCACCCCGCCCGACGGGTTGAGCTCGAGGCCGAGCTGCGCGGCGAAGGGCGCCGACTGGTGCAGCGTGGGCATGACGAAGAGCACGGCGACCTGCTCGTGCTGCCGCACGCCGTCCGGCCCGGCGAGGGTGACCCGCACTCCCCCGCCGTGGCGCTCGACCGACAGGATGCGCTCGGGCCGGACATCGGCTCCCCCGTGCCACGTGTCGGGCAGGGCCTCACCGTTGGCCAGCACGACGACCTCGGAGGCGATCGGCCCGAGCATGGCGGTCAGGTGCGCCGCCGGCGCGGTGCCGACGATCCCGATGCGGCCGCCGGCGAACTCGTGGGCGTGGCAGAAGGGGCACTGCGCCGCGAGGTCTCCCCAGAGCTCGGCCATGCCGCCGATGGCCGGCAGCTCGTCGCGCACGCCGGTGGCGAGCACGAGAGCGGCGGCGGTCAGCGTGGACCCGTTTGCGAGATGCAGCCGGAAGGTGTCGCCGGTCTGCTCGACCTCGTCGGCGCGGGTCCGCAGCACGGTGAGGGTGTCGTATGCCGCGAGCTCCCGGTGCGCCGTCGCGCGGTAGTCCGCCGGCGGGGTGCCGTCGTTGGTGAGCACGTTGTGCATGTGGCTGACGGTGGCGTTGCGGTAGGTGCCGTCATCGAGCAGGACGGCCCGTCGGTGGATGCGGCTGAGGCTGAGGGCGGCCTGCAGGCCTGCTGGCCCTCCGCCCACGATGGCGACGTCGGTGTGCATGGGGTCTCCTTCTGAGGTCTTCTCCTGCGGTGCTTCTGCTGTCTGACGCCAGCGTGTACCTTCATGTCAACATGAAGGCAAATGAGCAGCAGACGACGTGGACGGTCGGCGAGCTGGCGGCGCGATTCGACCTGCCGACCAACGTGCTGCGGCACTGGGAGTCGATCGGTCTGCTCGCCCCCGAGCGCAACGCCTCGGGCTACCGCCGCTACGGCCCGCGACGACCTCGTGCGCGTCGCCGTCATCGTGCGCAACAAGTCGGCGGGCATGTCGCTGGAGCAGATCCGGGTGCTCATCGACGGGGAGGCCCAGGGTCGGCAGGAGGTGCTGAAGGCGCATCTGCGCGACCTCGACGAGCGCACCCGGGCCATCGAGCGGTCTCGCGAGATGACGGAGCACGCCCTGCGGTGCCGGGCACACGACATCGTCGCCTGCCCGCGCTTCGCCGGGTTCGTCGCCGACCTCACCGAGGGGCGCACGCCGTCCGTGCGGCCCGACGAGTGGCACTTCTGATCTTCCTTCCCCCGGCGCGTTCCACCGAGAGCGGAAACAGTTGGCAGCCAATGGTGGTCAGGGTCAGGATCGCTCCATGAGACTTCTCGTGCTCGGAGGCACCCACCACGTCGGTCGCGCCTTCGTCGAGGCAGGCCTGGCCCGCGGAGACGACGTGACGACGGTGAACCGCGGCCTCACCGGCCCCGACGCAGCCGGCGCCGAGACCCGCCACGCAGACCGCCTCGTGGCCGACTCGCTCGCCGAGGCGCTCGGTGACGACGAGTGGGATGCGGTCGTCGACACGTGGTCGCTCGCGCCGGTCGCCGTGCAGGAGTCGGCCCGGCTGCTGAGCGGGCGAGCCGGCTCCTACTGCTACATCTCCTCACGATCGGTCTACTCCTGGCCGCTCGAGGTGGGGTCCGACGAGAGCGCCCCGGTCGTCGAGGGCGACCCGGGCTCGACCGACGCCGACGACTACGCCGCGGCGAAGCGCGGCGGCGAGCTGGCCGTGCTGTCGGAGTTCGACGGCGACGTGACTCTCGCGAGGGCCGGCCTCATCCTCGGGCCCTACGAGATCGTCGGCCGGATGCCCTTCTGGCTGAACCGGATCGCTGCCGCCGGGCCGGGTGGGCGCGTGCCCGCACCCGGCCCCCGCGACCGACCGCTGCAACTGATCGACTGCCGCGACATCGCCGACTGGGTGCTGGGCTCGCGGCCCGTGGGCACCTTCAACACGGTGAGCCGGCCGGGTCACGCGACCATCGGTCAGGTGCTCGACGCCTCCAACGACGTGACGGGGGCCCAGGCGGATCTCGTGTGGCTCACTCCCGAGACCATCGAGGCGGCCGGGGTCGAGCCGTGGACCGAGCTGCCGATCTGGCTGCCGCCCACCGGGGAGTATGCCGGCCTGCACGACTGCGACGTGTCCGCAGCCCTCGCTGCCGGGCTGAGCTGCCGTCCGATCGAGCAGACGGTGGCCGACACGTGGGCCTGGTTGCAGCGCGAGGGGCTGCCCGAGCGTCCGAAGGGCCGAGTCGGGACGCCGATGGACGCCGCGGCTGAGGCCCGCCTCTGGGCCGCCCACGAAAGGGCCTGACGGGCGCTGACGTCTGGTCGACCGCACACGGACCGGTGACTATCGCCTCCCTGCCGGTTCGCTGGCACGATGGCGAGGTGAGCCGCGGGACCGGGCCTACCATCGGCGAAGAGCTGGCAGCTCGACGGCGACGCCTCTTCGTGGGGCGCGCCGCTGAGGTCGCCCTGTGGCGAGCCGCCCTCGACGACGAGGATCCAGGTTTCCGGGTCCTGCACGTGGCGGGGCCGGGTGGCATCGGCAAGACCGTGCTGCTGGGGGCCTTCGCAGATGCCGCACGGGCCGGCGGCGATCGCGTCGTCGAGCTCTCTGGCCGCGACGTGGAGCCCCTTCCCGTCGCCGTGCTGGCGGCCCTTGCAGAGGTGCTCGACGTCCCCCAGGACGACGGCCCCATCACCACGCGCGACGGCCAACGCCTCATCCTGCTGGTGGACGGCTACGAGCACCTCCTCCCCCTCGACGACTGGGTGCGTGACGGGCTGCTCCCACGGCTGCCGTCCGACGCCGTGGTCGTGCTGGCCGGTCGCGGCCCACCGGGGCCGGGCTGGCGCGCTGACCCGGCGTGGTCCGAACAGCTCCGCGCCATCGCCCTGCGCAACCTCGACGCAGAGGATGCTCGCGACTACCTGGAGCGGCGAGGGGTGCCGCCGGGACGGTGTGACGAGATCCTGCACGTCACCTACGGACACCCGCTGGCCCTCTCCATGGTGAGCGCACTCGTCGCCCGTGACCCGTCCTTCTCGCTCGACCCGCTGCCGGGCGATGTCGTGCGCATGCTGCTGGCGGCGTCGGTCTCCGAGGTCCCCTCGGCGTCCTACCGTGCAGCCCTCGAGACCACGGCGATCGCCCGCTCGACAGACGAAGACCTGTTGCGTCACGTGCTGCCCGACGCGGAGGCTGCGCACGACCGATTCGGCTGGCTGGCCTCGCAGGCCTACCTGGAACCGGTGAGGGACGGGGTCGCGCCGCACGACCTCGTGCGCGACCTGCTGGATGCCGAGGCGCGCTGGCGCGACCGGGACGGCTACCGCGTACGGTTCCGAGCGGTCCAGGAGCACGCGCTCGCCCGCGCTCGCGGTCTCAAGGGCACCGACCAGCAGCGCGCCGTCGCGGACCTCAAGTTCTGCTTCCGCCACGTGCGCAGCGTCGTGGCCCCCGTCTCGTGGGGAGAGTGGCAGGACACCTACCCCGACCCGGCCCGGCCCGAGGACCGTCGGGAGGTCCTCGAGGTCCTGCTCTCGGTGGACGGCCCGGAGTCCGCGTCCCTCGCCGCCGAGTGGTGGGACCGCCAGCCGGAAGCCTTCTGGGTGATCCGGGAGGCCGGGCGCCGTGTCCGCGGCGTTGTCGCCATACTCGACCTCACCCGGGCGACGGCGACAGAGCGTGCCTCCGATCCGGGGACCGCAGCAGCCTGGGCCTTCGCCCTGGCGCAGGCCCCGGCGCGGCCGGGGGAAATGGTGACCCAATGCCGGTTCATCGCCGACATCGTCGCCGGGCAGGGCCCTTCGCCGACCCTCGACGCGGTGCCGATCCTGACCCTGCAGCGACAGCTCTCACTCGTCCACCTGGCGTGGGACTTCGTCACCCTGGCCGATCCGGACCAGTGGGACGAGTTCTTCCTCGCTGCGGACCTCCCCCGGGCGCGCGGGGCCGATTTCACCGTCGACGGACGTCGGTCGGGCCTGTTCGCCCACGACTTCCGCCGCGTGCCGGTGGAGGCGATGGTCCGTCGCTGGACCGAGCGCGCCCTGGCTGACGACGCCATGCTGACGCCGGCAGACACGTCGACCGAACTCTTGGTGCTTGCTCGCGAGGAGTTCGGCGATGCGGTCCGGCAGGGCCTGCGCGACCTGCACCGCCCCGACCTGCTGGCACGCAACCCGCTCCAGCGGACCCGTCTCCTCGCGGAGACGGCGAGCACACGAGACGACTCCGCCGTGGACCCCAACTCGACGACCTCCACCGGGCTGGAGAACCTCTTGCGTGGAGCCGTCGCAGAACTCGCGGAGGACCCTCGGGACGACCCCTTGCTGCAGGCGCTCCGCTGCACCTACCTCGCGAAGTTCAGGACCCAGGAGGCCGCCGCTGCGGCGATGGGGGTGCCCTTCAGCACCTATCGCCGCCACCTTGCGCGCGGTGTCGAGCGCGTCGTCGAGTCGCTGTGGCGACGTGAGCTCGGCCCGCCGCTGCAGAGCACCCGGGCAGGAGCTGAGCAGAAGTGAGCACCAACTGAACTGGTGAGTGAGCACCATGCAGACGCAACCTCGAGGAAAGTCCTGAGGAGGTTGACCATGACCACAACACCCGCCGGCCGCGATCGCGCGGTGGTGCTCGGAGCCGGCATCGCGGGCCTCGTCTCCGCCCTTGTGCTCACCACCTCCTACCGTGAGGTCTGCATCGTCGAGCGGGACCATCTCGCAGACGGCTCGGCGCCGCGGCGAGGCACCCCGCAAGCCCGACACCTGCACGGCCTGCTGGCCCGTGGACATTCCGTCCTGGAGGGCATGCTTCCCGGACTGACATCCGAGCTCGTCGCCGAGGGGGCCGCTATCGGGGACATGCTCGGCGACACTCGACTCTGCTTCGGCGGGCACCGCTTCGCCCGGGGGGATGCGCAGCTCACGGCCCTCTGCGTGAGCAGGCCAGCCCTGGAGGCAGCCATCCGGCGCCGGGTGACGGGTCTGCCCGGGATCCGGGTGCTCGACGGGCGCGACATCGTCGGTCTGACGACCGACCGGAGCTGGACCCGGGTGACCGGCGTGCGCGCCATCGGGCGCGACGACGGCAGCTCCGCCGAGGTGCTCGGTGCGGACCTCGTGGTCGAAGCCACCGGCCGCGGGTCGCGGCTGCCCGTCTGGCTCTGCGAGCTCGGCTACCCGCAGCTGGACACGGACGAGGTCCGGGTCGATGTCGGCTACACCACCCGCCAGTACCGCGTGCCGGTCGGCGCACTCGGCTCTGACCTCGTCGTGCTGTCTGGACCCACCCCTGACGTCCCCCGCGGGGGTGGTGCATCACGCGTCGAGGGCGACCGATGGCTCGTCACCCTGATGGGAGTCCTGGGAGACCACCCACCCATTGACGCTGGGGGCTTCGTCCGTTTCGCCTCCGACCTGGCCCTGCCCGAGATCGGCGAGCTGGTGCGCGAGGCCGAGCCGCTCGATGACCCCGTTCCGCACCGGCACCCGGTCTCTCGGCGGCACCATTACGAGCGGCGGGACCAGCTCCCGGACGGTGTCGTCGTCCTGGGCGACGCGCTGTGCGCCCTCAACCCGATCTACGGCCAGGGGATGACCGTCGCCGCGCTCCAGGCAGAAGCGCTGCGCGCGCACCTGAGCCGCACCGGCCCCCTCGATACCCGTCGCTATCAGCGCCACGCCTCCCGCATCGCCGGCGTCGCCTGGGGCCTCGCGACCGGAGCCGACCTCACCTTTCCCGGGGTCGCCGGAGATCGACACATCGCCAACGGACTTCTCAGCCGCTACGTGGATCGCGTGCAGGCGGCCGCAGAGGAGGACCCGATGGCTGGCCGTGCCTTCCTCCGAGTCACGTCGCTCGTCGACCCGCCATCGGCCCTCTTCCGTCCGCAGCTGCTCGCTCGCGTGGCGAGTGGCAGGTCCCTGAGCCGCGGTGGGCCCCGCCCGGTCGAGGCTGAGGTGTGACAGACACGGGCCCATCGGGCATGGGGTGAGGGCGTCGTCAACCGGCGCGTCCCTCGCCGAAAGGACCTCCCCATGTGGGCTTTCTTCTCCCGCCGCGCCCGACTCTGGCTCATCACGGTGCTCGTCGCACCCCTGGCCAGCATGGTCCTCGGACGACTCGGCACCACGCTCGAGCGTCGCAACGGCCCGAGCACCCTGAGCCGCGCCCTGCAGTCCGGTAGCCGCTTCCTGGGCCGCAAGAAGGCCAAGGCGCAGGCCCGGGCCCGCCGCGCCTGACCCGCCTCGCTGCGCCCGCCCCACCGCCGAGGGCCGACCCGCTGCGCAACACACCGAGCAATCGCCAACTCGACGTGGCACACCGCGTGGAGTTGGCGATTGCTCGGTGTGTTGCGGGGGCGGGGGTCTGGGGGTGGTGGCTCTGGTCGTGGCGCGAGCTCAGGTGCGCGGGGTGAGGTAGGCCTTGCGGATCGTCTCGTGGACGGTCCAGGTGGTGCGCTCTCCGTCGCGAAGCCGCACGACGACGCCCGGACCGAGCTCGATCGTCTCCCCGTCCGCCTCGAAGGTCAGCGTCGCCCGACCTGAGAGCACGACGAAGATCTCCTCGGCCTCGACGTCGGTGGCCGTGCCGGGGGTCATCTCCCAGAGCCCGGCCTCGGCTCCAGTCCCGGCGCCCGTCCCGTCGCCGACCTCACCCAGCGTCGTCACGGCAGCGGTCGGCGAGCCGGCGACCACCCGCTCCCCGGGTGCGACCTGCTCGACGAGCACGTCCGAGAAGGCATCGTGCGCCAGCACCCGCTCGAGACGATCGCCACTCAACCCCGATCGAGAGAGCGATTCGTCCGCTCCGGGGGCGCGCGGATCGCTCTCTCGATCGGGGGTGGGTAGCGGTGGGGGCACGGGCTCGGTGGGCACCTGCGCAGACTAGTGCGCGCCGGCTTGTCCCTCGAGAGGCTGACGCTCGGCGAGCACGTCCGCGAAGGCATCGCCCGCCAGCACGCGCTCGAGCCGGTCGCCACTCAACCCTGATCGAGAGAGCGATCCGCGCGCCCTTCGGGCGCGCGGATCGCTCTCTCGATCAGGGAGGGGCGGTCAGGGGGTGGCCGGCTTGCGCCTGGCCTCCTTGACGCCGAGCAGGGCGAAGGCCAGGGCCGCGAGGGCGACCACGCACAGGAGCATCAGGCCGAAGCCGTAGTGCTCGAACACCAGGCCGTAGGTGGCGCCGAGCACCAGCGGCGGGAAGTAGCCGCCCAGCCCACCGGCAGCACCGACGAGTCCGGTCACGCTGCCGACTCGCTCCGGTGGTGCCAGCTGGGCGACCCAGGCGAAGACGCCACCGGTGCCGAGGCCGAGGAAGAAGGCGATCGAGACGAACGCCGCGCCGGCGGGCAGCTCCAGAGGGGGCTCGAAGGCGAGCACGGCGGCCAGCGCCGCGGTGCCGGCCATCGAGATGGCGACGACCGCCCTCGGGCCGATGCGGTCCGACAGCATGCCGCCGATGGGGCGCGCGACGACCGCCGCGATGGCGAAGCCGGCCGTGCGGGTGCCCGCCGCGGTGAGGTCGAAGGAGTAGACGTCCTTGAGCAGCGTCGGCAGGTAGGTGGAGAAGGCGACGAAGCCACCGAACGCCACGGCGTAGAGGAGCGACATCTGCCAGGTCACCGGCAGCTTGATCGCCGCCGCCAGCTTGGGCACGACGGGGTCGTTGTTGGGCTTCCACACCGGCGAGTTGCGCATCGCGAACCAGCACAGGGCTGCGGTCGCGACGAGCATCAGGGCGATGATGACGTGCGTCATGGTGTAGCCGAACCACGTGACCATGCGCGGGGTGAGCGCCGACGACAGCGCCGTGCCGCCCATGCCCGCGCCGAAGACGCCGGTGGCGAAGCCGCGCCGATCGGCCTGGTACCACGCGTTGACGAAAGGCACCCCGATGGCGAACGTCGTGCCGGCGATGCCTAGGAAGAAGCCGAAGAGCAGCATCAGCGGGAACGACTTGAGGTTGCCGGCCAGCGCGACGAGCAGCACGAACGGCACGCTCAGCAGCGTCAGGACGGGGAACATGATGCGACCGCCGTGCCGGTCGGTGAGCGCCCCGACGGGGATGCGGCCCACCGCGCCGACGAGCACCGGAGTCGCAACGAGCAGCGCCTTCTGGCTGCTGCTCAGCTGCATCTCCGCGGTGTAGCGCACGCCGAGCGGCCCGATGAGGTTCCACGCCCAGAAGGTCACGGCGAACGCCCAGGTCGCGAGGGCGAGATTCTTGCCCTGGCCGTTCAGGTCGACTCGCGGCGCGGCCGCTGTCGGTGCGCTCCTGCTCATGGCTCTCCTCGATCCGTGCGTGGGTCCGTGCGTGCGTGGGTCAGTAGGTCGGTCGGTGCTCAGTCGAGCTCAGACGAGCTCAGCGCTGCCGGTCGCGGTCGGAGGTGCCGATGCCGCTCCAGCCGGGCCGGCTCTCGCGCGAGCCCGACACCTGACGGTCGCGTGAGCGATAGACGATGTAGGGCCGGAAGAGGTAGTTGAGCGGCGCGGTGAAGGCGTGCACGAGCCGCGTGAACGGCCAGAGGGCGAAGAGCAGCATGCCGACGAGCGCGTGGATGTGGAACTGGATGGGTGCCGCCGCCATCGCGGCCACGTCGGGCCGGAAGAGCAGCACCGACCGGAACCACGGAGAGACCGTCTCGCGGTAGTTGTGCGCGTCATGACCGGCCCCGACGCTGACCAGCGTCGTCCAGAGACCGAGCACGATGGCGGCGACGAGCAGGACATACATCAGCTTGTCGTTCTTCGTCGTCGCCATGAAGACCGGCCCGGTCGTGCGCCGGCGGTAGACGAGGATGAGGATGCCGACGAGCGTGCACACCCCCGCGATGCCGCCGAAGAGCAGCGCGTTGAAGTGGTAGATCCCCTCGGTGACGCCGACCGCCTCGGTCCACGACTCGGGGATGAGCAGCCCGCCGACGTGCCCGAAGAAGACGAGCAGGATGCCGAAGTGGAAGAGCGGCGAGCCGATGCGCAGCAGGCGCGACTCGTAGAGCTGCGACGACCGGGTCGTCCAGCCGAACTTGTCGTAGCGGTAGCGCCAGATCGTGCCGCCGACGAGGCTCGCGACGCAGAGGTAGGGCAGGACGCCCCAGAGGAAGGTGCTCATGACGTCACCCCCACGGCCCCAGCCGACGAGACCGGTTGCAGCGGAAGGAGTCTCGGGTCGTAGGGGTCGAGCCCCACGGTCTCGGTCGGGTGCGGCCCACTCATGCCGACCATCTCCATCACCGCCGCGCGGTCGACCGGGGACGGCCCGGGGAGGGTGGCGCACACGGCAACGGTCGCGGCGGCATACGGACTCTCCTTCTCCAGCAAGGCGATTCGCAGCAGCTCGAGGCTCGCTCGATAGTCCTGGAGCAGCTCCGCTCCGGCGGCTGCGTCAGCACACGCCGCGAACTCGAGCACCATGGGAAGGTAGTCGGGCAGCTCACCGTGCGTGTCGACGAGGAAACCACTGCGGCGGTATGCCGTCTTGAACCGTCCCAGCACCTCGCCCCGTCGGCGCGTGTCCCCGTCGGTCCAGTAGGAGAGGTAGAGCGCGTGCTTGCGACTGAGGTCGAAGGTGTCGACGTAGGCGCGCTGCAGGTCCTCGAGCGGGCGGGAGCCGAGGTGCTCGACCAGCGGCTGCAGCTCGCGTGCTCCGGGCGAATCCCCCTGCTCGGCAAGGGCACTCAGCAACGTCGGCAGTGACGCGACGAGCTCCTCACGGGGATAGTCGAGGCAGCGCGCAGCGACGAGGTGCACCACGCGGTGGTCCTGCTGCTCGCGGCGACGCTCGGCCCGGCGCTTCAGCCCGATCATTGCTGCCCCTCCGGTGTCTTCTCCGTCGTGCCGGGGAAGAGCCCGTCGGGCGCACCGTTGCCGTCCCAGTTGAGCAGGTTGACGCGGCCGCGCAGCTCGCCGCTGGACGTCGTCGTCATGGCGGAGTCGGACGTCTGGCGCTGCTTGAGCGCGTTGAACGTCTCGACGGCCACCGGCGCCGGCCGGCCGCTCGCCTCGCCGAACGGGCCGGACTCGTACATCCCCGGCCCCTCGTCGAAGTCGAGCGAGCAGCCGATCTCCTCGAGCTCGTGGGCACGCTCGACGTGGGCGGTCGGGATGACGTAGCGGTCAGCGTACTTCGCGATCGCCATGAGGCGATACATCTCGTAGAGCGTCTCCTCGCTCATGCCGACGGCCGCGGGGATCGCGGGGTCACCGTCACGCCCGAGCGACACGTCTCGCATGTAGGCGCGCATCGCGGCGAGCTTCTGGAGCACCTCGGTGATGATGTCGGTGCGGCCCGCGGTGAAGAGCTCGGCGAGGTAGTCGACGGGGATGCGCAGGCTCTCGATGGCGCCGAAGAGCACGCCGCGGTCCTCGGCGTCGTGACCCTGCGACGACAACACGTCGACGATCGGCGACAGCGGCGGGACGTACCAGACCATCGGCATCGTGCGGTACTCCGGGTGCAGCGGCAACGCGACGCGGTAGGTCTTGGCGAGCGCGTAGACGGGCGACCGCCGCGCCGCGTCCATCCAGTCGTCCGGTATGCCGTCGCGCCGGGCGGCCGCGATGACCGCGGGGTCGCTCGGGTCGAGCAGCAGGTCGAGCTGAGCCTCGTAGAGGTCGCCCTCGTCGGGGGTCGCCGCCGCGGCCGTGACCCGGTCGGCGTCGTAGAGGAAGAGCCCGAGGTAGCGCAGCCGCCCGACGCAGGTCTCGGAGCACACCGTCGGCAGGCCCACCTCGACGCGGGGGTAGCAGAAGGTGCACTTCTCGGCCTTGCCGCTCTTGTGATTGAAGTAGATCTTCTTGTACGGGCACCCGGTGATGCACTGGCGCCAGCCGCGGCAGCGGTCCTGGTCGACGAGGACGATGCCGTCCTCCTCCCGCTTGTAGATCGCGCCGGAGGGGCACGACGCCATGCACGAGGGGTTGAGGCAGTGCTCGCAGATGCGCGGGAGGTAGAACATGAAGGTCTTCTCGAGCTCGAAGCGGACCTTCTCCTCCGACTCGCGCCGCACCGAGGCGTTGAGCTTGGCGACGATCGGGTCGAGCTCACCCATCTCGCTCGAGCCGCCGAGGTTGTCGTCCCAGTTGGCCGACCACGTGATCTTCGTGTTCTCGCCGGTGATGAGCGACTTCGGCCGCGCCACCGGGAAGTCGTCGCCGAGCGGCGCCTCGATGAGCGTCTGGTAGTCGTAGGTCCACGGCTCGTAGTAGTCGGCGAGCTTGGGCTGCACCGGGCTGGCGAAGATGCCGAGCAGCTTCTGCACCCGGCCGCCGGCCTTGAGCTTGAGGTTGCCGCGGTTGGTCAGCGTCCAGCCGCCCTTCCACGTCTCCTGGTCCTCGTAACGCCGCGGATAGCCCTGCCCCGGCCGCGTCTCGACGTTGTTGAACCAGACGTACTCGGTGCCGGCGCGGTTGGTCCACGCCTGCTTGCACGTGACCGAGCACGTGTGGCACCCGATGCACTTGTCGAGGTTCATCACCATGCCCATCTGGGCCATGACTCGCATCAGTACGTCACCTCCTGCGAGCGCTTGCGGACCGTCGAGACCATGTCGCGCTGGTTCCCGGTCGGTCCGAGGTAGTTGAACGTGTAGGACAGCTGGGCGTAGCCGCCGATGAGGTGGGTCGGCTTGACGAGCAGCCGCGTCACCGAGTTGTGGATGCCGCCGCGACGGCCGGTCGCCTCGGACTTCGGGACGTCGATCGTGCGCTCCTGGGCGTGGTGCACGAAGACCACGCCCTCCGGCATACGACTGCTGACGATGGCCCGCCCGACGAGCACGCCGTTGGTGTTGAGGCACTCGACCCAGTCGTTGTCCTTGACGTCGATCGAGGTCGCGTCCTGCGGGCTCATCCACACCGTCGGCCCACCGCGTGAGAGCGAGAGCATCAGCAGGTTGTCCTGGTACTCCGAGTGGATCGACCACTTGGAGTGCGGCGTGAGGTAGCGGACCGTCACCTGCTTGGAGCCGTCGGGCCCGAGCTTCGGCTCGCCGAAGAGGCGATGCATGTCGAGCGGTGGTCGATAGATGGGCAAGGCCTCACCGAGGTCCTGCATCCAGTCGTGGTCGAGGTAGAAGTGCATCCGACCCGTCAGGGTGTGGAAGGGCTTCAGTCGCTCGATGTTGACGGTGAAGGGGGCGTAGCGCCTCCCGCCGGTCTCGGAGCCCGACCACTCCGGCGAGGTGATGACCGCGACCGGCGCGCTCTGCGTGTCGGCGAAGGTGACGTGCTTCTCCTCCGACCCCTCGGCGAGGTCGGCGAGCTTCTTGCCGACGCGCTCCTCGAGAGTGCGGAAGCCCTGCACCGCCAGGTGGCCGTTCGTCGTGCCCGAGAAGGTGAGGATCGCCTCGGCCATCTTCTCGTCCGTGTCGATCGCCGGCCGGCCGTCACCGGCGCCGCCGAGCATGACGCCGTTCTTGGCGGCGAGACGCGCCACCTCCTCCTCGACCCGGTAGGTGACGTTCTTGACCGTGAAGCCGAGCGTGTCGGCGAGCGGGCCCACGGTGGCGAGCTTCTCGCTGATCGCCGTGTAGTCGCGCTCGACGAGCGCGAAGACCGGCATCGTCTTGCCCGGCGTGCCGGGCCGGCCGGACGCGCGCCAGTCGACCGCTCGTCCACCCGGCTGGGCGGTCTCACCGGGCGTGTCGTGCATGAGCGGCACGCTGACGAGGTCCTTGCGCACGCCGAGGTGGGTGCGCGCGAGGTCGGAGAGCTTCTCGGCCAGCAGGTGGAAGAGCTCGAAGTCGCTCTTGGCCTCCCACGGCGGGTCGATGGCGGGCGTGAAGGCGTGCACGAACGGGTGCATGTCGGTCGAGCTGAGGTCGTGCTTCTCGTACCACGTCGCCGCGGGCAGCACGATGTCGGACAGCAGCGTCGTCGACGTCATGCGGAAGTCGGCCGAGAGCAGCAGGTCGAGCTTGCCCTCGGGCGCCTCCTCGTGCCACTTCACCTCGGAGGGCCTTGGTGCCATGGGGTTCTCGCTACCGAGGACGTTGTGGTGCGTGCCGAGCAGGTTGCGCAGGAAGTACTCGTTGCCCTTGGCCGAGGAGCCCATGAGGTTGCTGCGCCAGAGCACGAGGGTGCGCGGCCAGTTCTCCGGGGCGTCGACGTCCTCGATCGCCGCGGTCAGCGTGCCGTCGTGGAGGGCACCGGCGACGTATGCCGCCGGGCTGGCGGCGGTGCCCGCGTCGACGGCGGCCTGGGCGTCCTCCGCCACCTGGAGCGGGTTGGTGCCGAACTGCGGGTAGAAGGGCATCCACCCCATGCGGGCGGACTGCGCGATGGTGTCGGCGGTGTGCTTTCCGGCCAGATGCCCTCTGGCCAGAGGAGAGTTGAGCGAGTCGGCGGAGTAGCCGTCGTTGCGCCACTGGTCGGTGTGCATGTACCAGTACGACGTGCCGGTCATCGTGCGCGGCGGCCGCCCCCAGTCGAGGGCGTTGGCGAGCGAGATCCAGCCGGTGATCGGCCGGCACTTCTCCTGGCCGACGTAGTGGGCCCAGCCGCCGCCGTTGCGGCCCATGCACCCGGTGAGGATGAGCAGCGACAGGATCGCGCGGTAGGTCGCGTCACCGTGGAACCACTGGCAGATGCCCGCGCCCATGATGATCATCGAGCGGCCTTGCGACTGCTCGGAGTTCGTGGCGAACTCGCGGGCGATGCGGATGCACTGCTCGGCGGGCACACCGGTGATCTCGGCCTGCCACGCCGGCGTATAGGGCGCGGTCACGTCGTCGTAGCCGGTGGGCCAGCTGCCCGGGAGGCCCGGACGCTCGACGCCGTACTGCGCGAGCATCAGGTCGTAGACGGTCGTCACGAGGTAGCCGCCGACGCGCCGAGCCGGCACGCCGCGTCGCAGCACCGACCTGGTGCCGTCGGGCTCGACGAAGGCCGGCAGCAGCACCTCGACCGGCTCGGCAGCCTCACCTGACATCGTCAGTGCGGGGCTGACGCCGTCGAGGTCGAGATTCCACAGCCCCTTGCCCGAGTCGGCGTAGCGGAAGCCCATCGAGCCGTTCGGCACGACCGGCTGACCGGTCGCATCGTCGAGCAGCACTGTCTTCCAAGCGTCCTCGTCGGGCACGCTCGCGCCCTCGTCGGCGAGGTCGGCGGCGGTGAGGAACTTACCGGGCACGAGAGGTGCGGTGGCCCCGTCACCCCACGGGGCGGCATACCCCTCCTCCGGCGGGTCGAGGCGGATGAGGAAGGGCAGGTCGCTGTAGGTGCGCACGTAGTCGGTGAAGAAGGAGACCTCGCGGTCGACGAAGAACTCCTTGAGGAGCACGTGGCCCATCGCCATCGCCAGCGCCGCGTCGGTTCCGGCCTGCGCGGGCATCCACTCGTCGGCGAACTTCGTGTTGTCGGCGTAGTCGGGGCTGACAGTGACGACCTTGGTGCCGCGGTAGCGCACCTCGGCCATCCAGTGCGCGTCGGGCGTGCGGGTGACGGGGACGTTGGAGCCCCACATCATGAGGTAGGTCGCGTCCCACCAGTCGCCCGACTCGGGCACGTCGGTCTGGTCACCGAAGACCTGCGGGCTCGCAACGGGCAGGTCGGCATACCAGTCGTAGAAGCTCGTCATGACGCCGCCGATGAGCTGAATGAAGCGGGTGCCGACGCAGTGCGACACCATCGACATCGCGGGGATCGGCGAGAAGCCGGCGACGCGGTCGGGGCCGTACTCCTTGATTGTGTGCACGTGCGCGGCGGCGGCGATCTCGACGGCCTCGCCCCACGACGCGCGCACGAGCCCGCCCTTGCCGCGGGCGCTCTGGTAGCGGCGGCGCTTGTCGGGGTCGGTCGTGATCTCGTGCCAGGCGTCGACCGGGTCGCCGAGGCGGGCCTTGGCCTCGCGATACATCTCGAGGAGGACGCCGCGCACGTAGGGGTAGCGCACGCGGGTGGGCGAGTAGGTGTACCAGGAGAAGGCGGCACCTCGCGGGCAGCCACGGGGCTCGTACTCCGGGCGGTCGGGGCCCACGGAGGGGTAGTCGGTCTGCTGCGTCTCCCAGGTGATGATCCCGTCCTTGACGTAGACCTTCCACGAGCAGGAGCCGGTGCAGTTGACGCCGTGGGTCGAGCGGACGACCTTGTCGTGGCTCCAGCGGTCTCGGTAGAACACATCGCCGGCGCGGCCGCCCTCGCGGTAGACCGCTCTGCCGTCGGCGGACTCGTCCCACCGGGTGAAGAAACGGCCGGCCTTGAGCAGGGCCGCCGAGGCCGACCCGTCCACACCCGGTGCCGAGCCCGCAGACGGGCGCGCTCGCTCAGCCATGGTCGACCCTCCCCGTGCGTCGTTGCACTGACAGGACACCCGCGTCGCTTGCCATGCCCAGCACCATGGCACGGCTGTGACGCGTGTGACTAGACCTACGACTGCACGTAGTTTTCATCAGGCGACTCCTCGGGCTGTCGTGGTAAGGCGATCGACCTCGTCCCATTCGGGGCCTCCGAGGTGGATCGCGGCAGCGGGGAAGAGCCCGTTGTCCTCGCGGTCGATGTGCTCGCGCAGCGCGTCCTCGAAGCGGGCGTAGAGCGCCACCTCGCCGTCGGCCACGCGCGCGAGCAGCTCGTCGAGTTCGTCGTGCTCGGCGCACAGCCGGGAGATGTGATCGGTGAAGAGCTCGTCGCGCGCCATGACGGTGAAGATGCCGGCCTCCTCTGCGTCGACGTGCGGCGTGAGGTGTGCTGCGAGCGCCTCCGCCGCTGCCCGACGGCGCACGGGGTCGTCGAGACCTCCGCGCAACGCTCCGAGGTGGTTGACGATGTGCTCGTGCTCGGCCATGAGGCGACCGACGACCTCGAAGTCCGCACATCCGCAGTAGCTGCACATCATCGGGTCCGATCGTCGAGGGTGGTCACGGGCGCACTCGCACGATGCCGTGCGCCCCGCGTTCGGCGTCCGCCATGACGTGGCTGACGAAGGGGTAGTGACCCGCCTCCGGGAAGCGGGTCTCGACGAAGCCGCCCTGGGCGGCACCGAGGGCCAGGGTCTGGCTGCCGCCCGAGGAGCCGGGCCGCAGCCGCCAGTCCCCTTCGGCCCAGACGGCGTCGAACTGCGCGCCGACGACATGGAAGCTCGTGGCGCGGTTGGGTCCGGCGTCGAGCACCCAGAAGCGCACGCGCTCGCCGACGCGCGCGGTCAGGGGCGACGAGTCGTACTGGTAGGCAACGCCGTTGAAGGTGACCCCGTCAGGGGTCGCGGCCTGCGCCTTGTCGGCGTCGACCTCGCCCGCCGAGCCACGGGCTGTGCTCGCACCGAGGAAGAGCTCCGACTGCACGAGCAGGAAGCTGCGGTCTACGGCAGGCAGGTCGGCGGGCTCGATGACGACGGCTCCTGCCATGCCCGCGCCGATGTGGGCCGACATCGGCATCGTCGAGCAGTGATACATCCAGATGCCCGCCCGGGCCGCGGTGAAGCGGTAGGTGAGGCTGGCCCCCGGTGGCACGGTGCGCATGACCTCGTCCGGTGCGCGGGCTCCGGCGTGGAAGTCGATGGAGTGCCCGATCGTGCCGTGGTTGACGAGGGTGACCTCGAAGACGTCACCGACCCGACCGTGCAGGGTGGGTCCGGGCGACCTGCCGTTGTAGGTCCAGCGCCGCTGCCACGTGCCGGGCGCCACCTCGACCTCCACCTCTTCGACGGTGAGGGTGACGCGGCGGACGCGCTCGGGCGTCAGCGGCGCCAGCTCAGGGTCGTATGCCGTGAAGTCGGCACTGAGGTCGCCCTGGCCCAGGTGCCCGGTGGCGTCGTGGCCCGACGGGGCGGGCTCCTGCGCCGACTGCCCGGTCGTGCCGCCCATCGCGCCGCCCATCGCACCCTGCGCCGTGCCCGGGGGGGCTGCGGCACCCGTGACGAGCACCTGCAGGACCATCCCCATCTGCCGATGGCCGACGACGGAGCACCAGCCCTCCATCGGGGCGCTGACCACTCCCACGTCGACCTGCCCCGTCGCCCCGGGGGCGAGTCGGGGCGTGTGCTGGCCCGCGTCGAGGACGAGGTCGTGGGTCGTGGTGCGGTCGCGGTTGGTCAGCCGGATGACGAGCCGGTCGCCCGCCGGCACGGTCACCGAGGCCGGGGTGAAAGCCATCCCGTCGGCCACGACGTCGACGGTCGTCGTGTGCCCGGTGGGGGCGACGTCCCCTGCCCCTGCGCCGGCGGAGGCCCCAGACAGGGCGAGGCTGGTCGCGACGACGAGCGCCACGACGGACCCGGCCACGGCGAGCTGCGTGGACGTCCAGAAGGCGCGCTCGGGCGCGGGGCCCCGGCCGATCGTCAGGAGCTCGGGCGGAGCAGCGGCTCCGGCCGATCCGGCAGACCCGGCGGCGGCAGCTGACCGGCGCGCTCGCACCGACTCGCGCACGGACAGCCCGGCGAGGGGCAGGAAGCTCGCGACGGCGAGCCCCACGAGGACGGCGAGCGCAACCCGGGTGGGCTCGGGAAGCGGGAGCAGCCACAGCACGAGTCCGAGGTTGAGCACGACCACCCGGAAGGGGGCGGCCCGCTCGAACCAGTCGAGACCGGCCCGCAGGGCTGCCGGCCCACCGCCGAGCACGCTGGGCACGAGGTGGCTCAGCGCGGCCAGCACGAGCTGCAGCGCGAACCCGACCGCGAGCGCAGCCGCGACACGGTCGTAGCGGGCGCCGACACCGGCCCAGTCCGGCGTGACGGCCACCAGCACGGCAACGCCGAGGACGCTGGCCGCGAACCAGCAGAGCGCGCACGCCGCGGAGACCGTCGT
Organism: Humibacillus xanthopallidus; assembly: GCF_044793955.1. Taxonomy (GTDB): domain Bacteria; phylum Actinomycetota; class Actinomycetes; order Actinomycetales; family Dermatophilaceae; genus Humibacillus; species Humibacillus xanthopallidus_C. The sequence goes on from NZ_CP084995.1 coordinate 79,769, forward strand.
GAAGCGGCGCGGCAGGCTGCGCCGAGCGGGAGCGATGAGCGCCCTTCCCCACCAAGCCAGCCCACCGGCATACGTGACGAGCCCGAGTGCGGTCAGCGGGCTCAGCCCGATGAGGGCACCGGCGACGGAGACCAGAACCCCACCGATCAGGATCGGAAGCGCCTGGCGCGCAAGGGTTTCGGCGCGGTCGTCCATGCGAGCGCGCAGCATCGTGGCCCAGAAGGTGACCAAGGTGCCCGTCACCGTGAGACCGAGCCAGCCCAGCGCCATCATCAGCGAGTGCGCGACGACCAGCCGGGCGTGCCACGGGTCTGCGGGCTGTCGGGCGAGCAGGACCCCGAAGGTGGCGCCCACCGGCATGCACGCGGCGGCGGCGAGGTAGTAGCGGATGGTGATGCGGAAGCGTCCCGGGAGGGCGGACCGGAGACGGCGCCACAGCTGCAGGCCGTGCCACACCACCGCCCCGGCTGCGCAGGTCGCGCCGGCCAGGGTCAGCCACCACCAGCCCGACGGGACGCCGACGAAGACGAGCGTCGAGCCGGCGAGCAGCAGCGCCAGCCGCCGGCCCTGCTGTCGGCGGCTGTCGAGCGTGGCCGGCGTCTTGAGCAGCGCCTGGGCGAAGTGGGTGCTCCACACCATGACGGCGTGCGTGACTGCGCCGAGGACGACGAGGTGCAGGACCAGCCAGTCCGCCGCCGGCAGGCTGCGACCGACGGCAGCGACCACGAGGGCGGCCGTGAGCCAGAGCGTCGTCGGGTGGTCGCGCAGCGGCCACGCCCCACGCCCGGTCAGGGCGGAGGCGGCCGGCCGTTCGACCTGACGGGTGCTCACGGGTGGCTCACGCGTTGCTCATGGGGAGGTCACGGTGCGTCGTGGCGTCGGGGGCGTCGCGTCGTCAGCTGCGGCGTGTGAGGCGCAGGGTCCAGGCTTCCGGACCGCGCACGAGGTAGGTGACCTCGATGGTGCCCGCCTCGCGCTCGGCGATCTGCCCGAGGAGCGGCTGCGGGTCGTGCGGTGCGACCAGCCGCAGGGTCCCGCCGGCCGGCACGGCTCCGAGGGCGCCGAAGACCGTGGCGTGGCGGATGGCGTGCGGGATGGACCGCACGTCGAGCTCGGGCTCACCCGCGTCCACGCAGCCGCAGGAGCACTCGGCGACGCTGACGTCCGAGACGGGGATCGGGTCGTGGATGGTCACGGTGGCTCCTCGGGGTGCGTCGGCGGCAGCGATTTAATACACTGCCCATGTGAAAAATAGCCCACGTGCTGCCTCGGTGCCAACCCGGGTGACGGAGCCGACACCCGTCGACGGTCCGACGGCCCTCCCGGAGGTGCCTGCCGCCCGCGAGCGCGTGCTCGAGGCGCTCGCGAGCCACGGCATGGACGGCGCGCCTGCGGCGAGCGCTGGGGAGGGGTCGGCGACGGCTCGTGGGTGGCAGGAACCGCTCCGGCCGGCGACGATCGGCGACCTCGTCGACGTGCTCGGCGGGCACCCCAACACGACGCGCGCGCACCTGGCCCGGCTCGTCGACAACGGCCTCGTGATGCGGACGGCGCTCGAGGCCGGCACCCGTGGCCGTCCGGCCCTCGGCCACCAGCTGACCGACCGGGGGCGACTGGTGCTCGAGTCCCTCCGCGTGGCCCGTCCCGTCGCGACCGACGAGCTCGTCACGGCGATGGCCGAGCACCTGGAGACCACCACGGACCCCGACGTGCACGCCCGGGCGATCGGTCGTCGCTGGGCGGCCCAGCTGACTGAGGCCCCGTCCGGCAGCCAGTCCCCCGGACGGCGTGCGCAGGGCTCGGGCGGACCGGCGCGCCGCGACCCCACCCCGGTCGAGACGGTGGTCGGCCTGCTGACGACTGCGGGTTTCTCGCCACAGCTCGCTCCCGACGGCGGCATCGAGCTGCGCACGTGCCCCGTGCTCGCCTCGGCGCGGGCGCACCCTGGCGTGGTCTGCACGATGCACGAGGAGATGCTCCGGTCGGCGCTCGACCGGGCCGGCGACGGCGGCGTCGGGCTGCGCCTCGTCCCCTTCGCCCGCCCGGGCGCCTGCCTCGTCGAGCTGGGCCCCGACAGGCGCTGAGCGGGTCCTATGGTGCTGTCGCTCTCGACGACAGTTGCCTTCACCCCGCGGCGAACCTTCAGGATGGACGGGTGAGCACTCATGACAGCCAGCACGCCCCTGCCGCAGAGCGGCCCGTCGGCAACGACCGCCCGGGTCACGGCCACGCCGACTGGGAGGAGCGGTATGCCGGTGCACCCGTGTGGAGCGGCAAACCCAACGTCGCCCTCGTTGCCGAGGTCTCGGACCTGGCGCCCGGTCGCGTCCTCGACGTCGGGTGCGGTGAGGGCGCCGACGCCATCTGGCTGGCGAGCCGCGGCTGGCGCGTGACGGCGATCGACGTGGCGACCAACGCCCTCGGGCGCAGCCGGGCTGCAGCCGAGGCGGCCGGCGTCCACGTCGACTGGGTCTCGTCGGGGCTGGTCGAGCTGCCCGAGCGGGACGGCTGCTTCGACCTCGTCACGGTCTTCTACCCCGCGCTGATGCGCACGCCCGACAGCTCGGCGGAGGCCGCACTCCTCGGCGCCGTCGCCCCGGGCGGCACGCTGCTCGTCGTGCACCACGCCGAGATCGACCGGGCGGTGGCGCAGAGCCACGGCTTCGACCCCGACGACTACGTCGGCCACGACGACGTCGTCGCCGCCCTCGGGGACGGCTGGGTCATCGAGGTGAAGGAGCAGCGGGAGCGCGACGTCACCGAGGGAGCCGGCGCGCACCACCATCACGACCTCGTCGTGCGAGCGCGCCGACTCCCCCTCTGACCTGACCCTCACCCGGTTCGAGGTGATCGCGGCACCCACGTCGGGCCCGTGATCACCTCGAACCACGCTGATTTCCCCTCCGGTTCGAGGTGATCGCGGCACCCACGTCGGGCCCGGCATCACCTCGAACCAGGCTGATTTCCCCTCCGGTTCGAGGTGATCGCGGTACCTACGTCGGGCCCGGCATCACCTCGAACCGGGAGGAGCGCGCGGGGGTGAGCGCTGCCGTCCCCCGCGTTCGGCTGCGGGGCCGCGGCGCACCGGAGGTGCGATCGGCGCCACCGTCCTCCGGCGGCCGTGTCGCGGGCTCGGCCGCTCGGGCCACGGCAGCCCCGCCGACGAGCGTGGAGTCGCGGGCCAGTTCGCCTCGATGATCGCCTCGAACTCGGCACGGAGCAGGTCGTCGTCGGCGCAGACGAGCTCGACGAACGCGTCGTCCGTGTCGCGCAGGACCTCGGCTGCGACCTCGCCCGAGACCTCGTCACGAGGCCCGACCAGGGGCTCGAGCAGCTCGGTGGACATCGCTGTCACCTGACCTCAGGCGCCGATGGCCTGTCTCGGCTCGTCCTTGGTCGAGATGGCGATCTTGCGCGGCTTCGCCCTCTCGGCCACCGGGATGGCCAGGGTCAGCACGCCGGTGTCATAGCTCGCCTCGATGTGCTCGGTGTCGAGGTTGTCACCGAGGACGAGCTGCCGGCTGAAGACGCCCCGCGGGCGCTCGGCGGCGATGAGCTCGGCGTCGCTGGCCCGATTCGGCCGCTCGGCCCTGACCGTCACGACGTTGCGCTCGACGTCGAGATCGATCGAGGCGGGGTCGACCCCCGGCAGGTCGAACTCGACGTGGAAGGTGTCCCCATCGCGCCACGCGTCCATCGGCATGACCGAGGGTCGGGCGAGGGTGCCGTTCGTGCCCAGCATCTGCTGGGCGAATCGGTCGAGATCACGGAAAGGGTCAGTGCGCATCAGCATCGTCTTCACCTCCATCGTGTCCTGGGATGCTCCGAAGTGGCCACGACCGCATCTCACGATCTGTGGCATGCGCTGTAGATTTTTTGTATCACTGCGAGGATGCTGGTGCAAGAGCCATCCGTAGATTTTCCCGAGGAGGTGAGGAGCCATGGCAGCGAGCCCCCCGACGCCGGACGGCGACCAGGGCGTCTACGGCATCTCGGTGGCCGCCGAGCTCGTCGGCCTGCCCGCGGCGAACCTCCGCCTCTACGAGGCGCGCGGGCTGCTCGAGCCGGCCCGCACCGACGGTGGCACCCGGCGCTACAGTGCCAACGACCTGACCCGGCTGCGTCGCATCTCCGACCTGCTCGACGCGGGCGTCAACCTCACCGGCATCGGCCTGCTGCTCGACCTCCAGGACGAGAACCAGCAGCTGCGCGACCAGATCGACGCCGACACGCCACCCACCACCTGACCGAGCCCCCGACCGAACTCCCCACCACGAAGGACCCGACCGTGAGCGTCGACGTCATGACCGACACCGTGATCAACCGCCCGATCGCCGAGGTCGCGGCCTTCGCCTCCGACCCCGGCAACGCCCCGGAGTGGTACGCCAACATCAGATCGGTGGAGTGGGAGACGCCGCCGCCGGTCGCACCCGGCTCGCGGATGGCGTTCGTCGCGACCTTCCTCGGGCGCACGCTGTCCTACACCTACGAGGTCACCGAGCTCGTCCCCGAGCAGCGACTCGTCATGCGCACGGCCGAGGGTCCCTTCCCGATGCAGACGACCTACACCTGGGAGGCCCAGCGCGCAGACCGGACCCGGATGACCCTGCGCAACACCGGCGATCCCAAGGGGTTCGCCCGGCTCGGCGCACCGGTCGTCGCGGTCGCTATGCGCCGCGCCATGACGAAGGACCTCGCGAGGCTGAAGCAGGTGCTCGAGGCCCGCTGACCCCGCCCGATCGGCAGCGCGGGCGCGCCTGCCGACGGGCGCGCCTGCCCTACGACCGGGCCCCCTCGACGGAGGCCAGGCCCGCGCGGATGTCGGCCGCCGAGCGTCGCACCGAGTCTGCGGCGTGGTCCTCCACCTGGGTCTGCGACTCGCGCTCGGCCCGCACCCGCTCTCGGAAGGCGCCGACCTCCAGCTCGGCAGCGTCGTCGTCCCAGCCGAGCAGCGGGCCGACGAGTGCAGCGACCCCACGAACGGCCTCGAGCCCCCGGTCGGCGACCTCGATCGAGATGCGGGTCCGCCGGGTGAGGATGTCGTCGAGGTGCAGGGCACCCTCGTGGGTGACGGCATAGCGGATCTCGGCCCGGAGGTACTGGTCGGCACCCTCGAGCGGCTGGAGGAGGGTCGCATCCGTGCGGGTGGCCTCGAGCACCTCGGTCACGAGGCTGCCGTAGCGGTCGAGCAGCCGGCGCATCCGCCACGGGCTGAGCGACCACTCGGCCGCCAGTGCCTCGACGGAGTTGCTCAGCGCCTCGAACCCCTCCGCCCCGAGGATCGGGGTGCGGTCGGTCACCGACGGCGCCACCGGTCGACCGAGGTCGCCCACCGCGGCATCGACGGCGTCCCGGGCCATGACGCGGTAGGTCGTGTACTTGCCCCCGGCCACGCTGATCAGACCGGGCAGCGGCCGGGCCACCGCGTGCTCGCGGGAGAGCTGGCTGGTCTCCTCCGACTCGCCTGACAGCAGGGGCCGCAGCCCGGCATACACCCCGAGGATGTCGTCGTGGGTCAGCGGCGTCGTCAGGACGGAGTTCACCTGCGACAGCAGGTAGTCGATGTCGGAGCGGCTGGCCGCCGGGTGCGCCTTGTCGAGCATCCAGTCGGTGTCCGTCGTGCCGACGAGCCACTGGTTGCCCCAGGGGATGACGAAGAGCACCGACTGCTCGGTCCGCAGGATGAGCCCCGTCTCGGAGTTGATCCGGTCGCGCGGCACGACGAGGTGCACGCCCTTGGAGGCCCGCACGCGGAAGCGACCACGCGTGTCGGCGAGCTCCTGCACGTCGTCGGTCCAGACGCCGGTGCAGTTGATCACGACGGAGGCGCGGACCGACGCGGTGCGGCCGGTCTCGACATCGAGCAGGTCGGCGCCGACGACGCGCCCGCCGTCGCGCTGGAGCCCCACGACCTTCGTCGAGGAGCGCACGACGGCGCCGTAGTGCGCCGCCGTCCGGGCCACCATCATCGTGTGACGGGCGTCGTCGGCCTGCGCGTCGTGGTACTGCAGCGCCCCGACCAGCGCGTCGGGTCGCAGGGCCGGGCACAGGGCCCGGGCCTGGGTGCGGGTCAGGTGCCGGTGGCGCGGCACGCTGCTGCGCCCGGCGAGCGCGTCGTAGAGCGCGAGGCCCGCACCGACGTAGGGCCGCTCCCAGACCCGACCCTTCAGCGGGTAGAGGAAGGGCACCGGCCGCACGAGGTGCGGCGCCAGGCGGGTGAGCATGAGCTCGCGCTCGTGCAGGGCCTCACGGACCAGGCGGAAGTTGAGCTGCTCGAGGTAGCGCAGGCCGCCGTGGAAGAGCTTGCTCGAGCGCGAGGAGGTGCCACTGGCGAAGTCGCGCATCTCGACGACGGCGGTGCGCAGGCCGCGGGTCGCGGCGTCGAGCGCCACCCCGGCGCCGGTCACCCCGGCGCCGATGACGAGCACGTCGTAGGCGCCGTCCTGCAGCTGGTCCCACGAGGCTTCGTGGTGGGCACGGTCGATGGTGTCTCGGGCGTTCACGCGTTCTCCTTGACGAGCTGGTCGGACGGGGCCCAGTCGAGTGACCGGTCGACGGCGCGGTTCCACTCGCGCCAGCCGGTCGTGGGCAGGGCAGAGGCGGGGTCGGGTCGCCAGCGGCGGCCGCGGTGGCACACGGCCGCGACGGACTCGAGGTCGTCCCACACCCCGACGGCCAGGCCCGCGGCGAAGGCGGCGCCGAGCGCCGTCGTCTCGGTCACCGCGGGCGCGCTGAGGGGCACCTGGAGCGTGTCGGACTGCAGCTGCATGAGCAGCGAGTTGGCGACCATGCCCCCGTCGACGGTCAGCTCGTCGATCGGGTGGCCGGTGTCGGCGCGCATCGCCTCGACGACCTCGCGGGTCTGGAAGCAGGTGGCCTCGAGCGCCGCGCGCACGAGGTGCGCCTTGCAGGTGTATGCCGTGAGGCCGGCGATGACGCCCCGGGCGTCGGGTCGCCAGCGGGGGGCCAACAGGCCGGAGAAGGCGGGCACGACGTAGGCGCCGCCGCTGTCGGGCACGCTCGCGGCCAGTGACTCCACCTCCGCGACGTCGCGGATCAGCTCGAGGCGGTCGCGGAGCCACTGGATGAGGGATCCGGCGACGGCGACCGATCCCTCGAGGGCGTAGCAGGGCGGCCCGTCGTTGAGCTGGTAGGCGACCGTCGAGAGCAGGCCGTGCTCGCTGCGCACGATCTCCTCACCGGTGTTGCACAGGAGGAAGCCGCCGGTGCCGTAGGTGCTCTTCGACGAGCCCGGCTCGAAGCAGCCCTGCCCGACGAGGGCCGCGTGCTGGTCGCCGAGCGCCGCGGCCACCGGCACGCCCGGCAACGGGCCGTCCCCGTGCCCGAGCCCATAGACCTCGGACGAGCGGTGGATGCGGGGCAGCACCTCGACGGGCACGTCGAGCCGGGAGGCCAGCTCGGGGCTCCACTCCAGCCGTCGCAGGTCCATGAGCAGCGTCCGCGAGGCGTTGGTGACGTCGGTGACGTGCTGGCCACCCTCCGGCCCGCCCGTGAGCTTCCAGATGAGCCACGAGTCGACCGTGCCGGCCAGCAGGTCGCCCCTTCCCGCGCGCCCCCGGGCGCCCTCGACGTGGTCGAGCACCCAGGCGATCTTGGGTCCGCTGAAGTAGGACGACAGCGGCAGCCCCGTCACCGCACGGAAGAGACTGTCGGTCTCGGGGTCGGCGGCCAGCCGTGTGCAGGTCGCCTCGGTGCGCGTGTCCTGCCAGACGATCGCGGGGTGCACGGGCTCGCCCGTGACGCGGTCCCAGACGACGACGGTCTCACGCTGGTTGGCGATGCCGCAGGCCGCGAGGTCGGTGGCCTGCAGCCCGGCGTTCTCGAGGGCCTGCTCGACGACGTGCACGGTGTTGCGCCAGATCTCGAGGGGGTCGTGCTCGACCCAGCCCGGCTGCGGGTAGTGCTGCGCGTGCTCGACCTGCGCGGTGGCGACCACGCGCGCCTGGTCGTCGACGACGAGGCACCGGGTGCTCGTCGTGCCCTGGTCGATGGCGGCCACGAAGGACCGTCCTGAGCTCAGGGCCGGCCGTGGTGGAGCGGTCACCATGCGAGGACTCCTTTGACGACGGTGAAGGTGGCGCCGGCCAGCGCCAGCCCGATGGCGAGGCGCCGGGCGAGCTCGTGGTCGACCCGACGCGAGAGGAACTCCCCTCCGACGAGCCCGACGGCCAGCGCCCCGAAGGAGATGACGAGCGCCGCGGGCGAGACCTGTGGCAGCCCACCCTTGGCGGCGAGCGAGGCCACGTTGACGAAGATCGAGTAGAACTGGAAGGTCGCGACGAACTTGCGGTGCTCCCAGGCGGTGCTCACGGCATACAGCACGATGGCCGGCCCGCCGACGCCCGCGGTGACGTTCATGAAGCCGCTCGCCCCGCCCGCGACCACGGCCCCTCCGGTGCCGCGGAGCACCCGGGCGCGCTCGCTCAGCACGACGGCCCCGAGCGCGATGATGACGGTGACGCCGATGATGACCATCAGCGGTGCGGGCGGCACGTTGCGAGCGACCCACGCACCGAAGGGGATCGCGACGAGGGCTGGGACGACGAGAAGCAGGCCCTTGCGCCACTCCGTGTCACGCCACAGCGTCACGAAGACAACGATGCTGACGGCGAGCCCGAGCAGGTTGGACAGCACGACACCCTCGAACGGCCCGGCGATGAGCACCAGCAGAGGCGCGCACACGAGCGCGAATCCGATCCCGGTGATCCGCTGGGTGAGCGCGCCGGCCACCACCCCGAGGGGCAGCAGCACCAGCTCGGTCGTCATGTCGTCCTCTCCCGCCGTGCCTCGTCGCGACCGGTCACAGACCGAGCGAGAGGTAGCGGACGTCCTCGAACTCCTCCAGGCCGAGGTCCGCACCCTCTCGCCCGAGGCCGGACTGCTTGACGCCTCCCATCGGGGCGAAGGCCACCGACGGCAGGGCGTTGTTGACCCCGACGATGCCCGCCTCGAGCCGCTCGGCCGTGCGCCAGCAGCGCGAGATGTCACGCGACCAGACGTAGGCGGCGAGCCCCATCTCCGTGCGGTTGGCCCGCGCGACCGCCTCGTCGAGGTCGCGGAAGCGGAAGACGGCGGCCGCGGGGCCGAAGACCTCCTGCGTGGCGATGTCGGCCGTGTCGGGGACGTCGGTGAGCAGCGTGGGTGCCACGAAGGTGCCGCGCTCGGGCAGCTCACGCTGCCGGGTCAGTCTGGTCGCGCCGAGCGAGATCGCTTGGTCGACAAGGGAGTTGACGGCCTCGACCCTCGTCGTGTCGATGACCGGCCCGAGGTCGGGGCACTGCTCGGCCAGACCGTCGCCGATGCTCATGGCGTCGATCCGTGCTGTGAGTCGCTCGACGAAGGCGTCGTGCACGTCCTCGTGCACGAGGAAGCGGTTGGCGGCGATGCAGGACTGACCCGTGTTGCGGAACTTGGCCAGCATCGCCCCCTCGACGGCGGCGTCGAGGTCGGCGTCGTCGAGGACGACGAAGGCGGCGTCGCCACCCAGCTCGAGCAGCGGCCGCACGACCCGGCGGGCCGCGCCCGCCATGATCTCTCGTCCGACCGGGGTCGAGCCGGTGAAGGTGACGGCGCGCACGGCCTCGTGGTCGAGCAGGGCCTGCGTGACCTCGCGGGCCGGCCCGTGCACGAGGTTGACGACCCCGGCGGGCACTCCGGCGTCGGTGAGCGCGCGGATCATCTCGGTGGCGGCCAGCGGGGCCTTCTCCGAGACGCGGGCCACGACGGTGCAGCCCGCCGCCAGGGCGGGAGCGAGCTTGCGGGCCTGGATGGAGCAGGGGAAGTTCCACGGGGTCAGCGAGGCGACGACGCCGACCGGGCGGCGCACGGTGACGTGTCGCCGGTCGCCGGCCTCGTGCGGGATGACCTGCCCGCTGGGTCGGCGGGCCTGCTCGGCGAACCACCGGAAGTACTCGGCGCTGAAGGCCAGCTCACCGACCGCCTCGGGCAGCCGCTTGCCGGCCTCGCGGGCGAGCAGCGTGCCGAGGTCTTCGGCGCGCTCGGCGATGAGGCGGGCCGCCTCCATGAGGATGTCGGAGCGGCGCCGGGCGGGCAGGTCGGACCACTCGCCGAACGCGCGGGCGGCCGCATCGGCGGCCCGACGGGCGTCCTTCGCGCCTCCCCACGCGACGTGGCCGACGGTCGACCCGTCGGCGGGGTTGGTGACCTCGAGGGAGGAGTCTCCGTCCTCCCAGGCGCCGTCGATGAGCTGGCTGGGCATGGTGGTCACTGCGTCTCCTTGATGGGTCAGCCTGCGGCGCAGGCGAGTCGGCTGTAGTGATGCGTCGGACAGGTCAGGGCACGAGCACGTCGGGGCGTTGCCGTCCGCCGACCTGGACGCTGGGCCAGCGCCCGTCGGCGACGAGTGGGCGCGGACCGTCGGGCAGCACGAGGGTCGTGTCCTCGACCTTCCAACCGGCGCCGCTGGGGTTCCACGCGACGACCGCGCCGTCACCGAGCACGACGTCGCTCGAGGCGTGCGCGGGGAACTCGCGCGGGGCAAAGCCGCTCAGTCCCCCTTGGTGGTGCCGGTGCCACTCGTCGGGGTCGAAGCCCTGCTCCCCGTATGCCGCGCAGCCGGCTGCCGCGACGTCGCCGAGGCGCGCTCCCACGCGGGAGCCGTCGAGGAAGACCTGCTCCACCTGCAGCAGGCGGGCGTAGGCGTCGCGCTGCTCGTCGTTGAGCGGGGCGAACGAGACGATCCGGCTCACGCTGGCCACGAGGCCGTGCCTGCGCCCGCAGGCGACGAGCAGGGCCCGCGGGCCGACGGGCTCGGCGAGCGGCAGCGGGTGGCGGTGCGCGTCGAGGTGGTCGGTGCCGCCCACGAGCAGCACGATCGGGTCGAGCTGTCGCTCGAGCAGCTGGCGAGCCAGCTCGCCGGCGGCGGCATAGCCCGTGGTGCCGGGAGTCATAGTGAGCGCGGCGGCAGTTGCGGCGGAGGCGGCGTCACGGCATACGTCGGTGAGCAGGTGCTGCTGGTGGGTGGTGAGCCGGCGACGCAGCGCAGCCAGGTCGGCTCCCACGGCAGCAGAGTCCGGGAGCGCTCGGTCACAGCGGACCCGCGGCCCGGTCGGCAGCTGCCCGTCGCGTGGCTCCCACCACGGCACGACCGCCCAGCTCAGGTCGCACGCCTCGCCCAGCCCGGCCAGCTCGGTGTCGCGCAGCCGCGGCGCCTCGATGGCGTTGGTGACGACGGTCAGCGCGGCGGGCGCGTGCCCGCCGTCGAGGTGCACCACGACGTCGAGGCAGGCGGTGTCGAGGGTCTGGGGCACGTTGACGCGGGCGCCGAGCAGCCAGGCCAGGTTGGCCGGCTCGCGCAGCACGACGGTGTCGAGGTCGAGCGTGCGAGCGAGGTCGGCCAGCCGGGCGAGCTTGTCGCCCAGGTCGATCCAGCGCGTGCCCTCAGGCGCCACGACATCAGGACCCATGCCGCACCACCTCGTCCGCGACGACCGCGGGGCGGGAGTCGAAGTCGAGGAGCTCGGGCCCGGACCCGGACCCGACGACGTCGCCGTAGGCGTGCAGTGTCCAGGGCCGTCCGTGCAGGTCCTCCACCGATCGCACGGTCTCGTCGACCTCGACCCGTGGGATGACCGCGCCGCCGCGCACGAGCACCGGCATGCGCTCGAGCGGCACCTCGACGGTGTGGAAGCCGGGACCCTCGTAGCGGGTGTCGTCGTGCAGGTCGAACCACTCACCCTCGGGCACGTAGAACGTGCGCTGCACCGGGGCGGCGCCGTCGTCGAAGACCGGCACGACCAGCAGGTCGCGGCCCAGCAGGAAGCTGTCGTCGACGCTGCGCGCGACGCGGTCGTCGGGGTGGTGCAGGCCCAGGGGGCGCAGGACGGGCCAGCCGTTGGAGGCAGACTCGCGCGCCACCTGCCACAGGTAGGGCAGCAGGGAGTAGCGCAGGCGCACCCAGTCCCGGCAGATGTCGAGGGCCTCCTCGCCGAAGGCCCACGGCTCGCGCGGCCGGAGGCCATGGGCCCGCATGAGCGGCGAGAGCGCACCGAGCTGGGTCCAGCGGACGTAGAGGGCGGGGGTCAGCTCGGGACCGAAGAACCCGCCGATGTCGTGGCTCCAGAAGCCCGGGGCGCTCATCGCATACGACAGGCCGCCACGGACGGTGGCCTGCATGCCGGCGACGGTCGACTCGGCGTCGCCGCCCCACTGCCCGGGGTAGCGGTGCGACCCCGCCCAGCCGCTGCGGCCCCAGACGAGCGGCGGGCGGTCGGTGAACTCGCGGATCGCGTCGGAGACCGCTCCGTTGTAGCGCAGCGGGTAGAGGTTGTGCGCCTGGTTGGCCGGTGTGCCGTCGAAGAGCGCGACGTCGTCGGGCAGGGCCTCGCCGAAGTCGGTCTTGAAGACGGCCACGCCGTCGTCGAGGAAGTCGCGGTGCATCTCCTGCCACCACCGCTTGGCAGCAGGGTTGGTGAAGTCGATGAGGGCACGCATCCGGCCGTCGGGCGTCGGCGTCTTCTGGATGCCCGCGAGACTGCCGTCGGTGCGGCACACGAGATAGCCCTCGCGCTCGGCCTCCTCGAAGATCGGCGACGCGGGGTCGAGGTAGGGCAGCTCCCACACCGACAGCCGCAGCCCGAGCTCGCCCAGGTCGCTGACGAACTGCTTGCGCTCGCCGAATCGGCTGGTGTTCCAGATGAAGTCGGTGTTGAGGCGGTCGACGACGAGCCAGTCGGGGTCGAGGTGCAGCACGTCCATCGGCACCCCGTGGGCGCGCGCGGCGCGGCCGACCTCGAGCATCTCCTCGCTCGTGTGGTAGCGGCACCGGCCCATCCAGTAGCCGAAGGCCCAGGGCTGGGGCACGTCGGCACGTCCCGTCAGGGCGGTGTATGCCGTGAGGCGGGCTGTAGGGTCGGCGCCGGCGAAGACGTAGAGGTCGATCGCGGCGTCGTGCAGACCCAGCGAGAGCACTGACGGGAACGAGTGGCCGACGTCGGCGGTGACGACCGCTCCGGTGTTGACGAAGCCGGTGTAGCCGCGCGACGAGTGCCACACCGGGACCGGCTTGTAGGCCAGGCCCGTCCCGGTGCCGCAGGCGTCCTCGCTGCGCAGGGTCAGCAGCTGGCCGTTCTTGACCAGCCGGCCGAACTGCTCGCCGAAGCCGAGCACGTCCTCGTCGGGTGCGAGCTCGAGGTTGAGCGTCGTCGTCTCGTCGTCGACGACGACCGACGGAGCGGTGAGCAGGCCGGCGACCTGGCGGAGCCGGTCGGCCGTGCGCAGCAGGGTCGCGCCGCTGCTGCGGTCGACCAGGCGCAGGGTGAACGGCGCGCGGCCGACCTCCAGGCGCAGTGACCCCGTGCTGACCGCGACGTGCGTGTCGGCCTCCTCGACGGTGAGCGACTCGGGCGCGGGCGACGGGTCGACGACGATGCCGAGCCCGGTGCCGTCGTCGCCCAGCACTGCCGCGCCGGCCGGAGCGAGGGTCAACCTCAGGCAGTCGGGCTGCGGTGCGCTGATGCGCAGCTCGAAGGCCGTGACGTCGGTCGGCGGCAGCTCGAGGTCGGGCAGGTTGGGCATCTGCGTCTCGACGCCCTGTGCCTCGAGGGGCTCCCCGGTGAGCCAGCCCGGCATGACACCGAGCTGCACACCCGGCAGGGCGTCGACCGCGAGCCTGACGGTGTCCTGCGTGCCCTGCTGGACCTGCTGGACCCGGCGGAGCAGGAGGGTCTGGGTCGGGGTCGATGAGGACTCGTGCATGGTCACCCCTTCACCGCGCCGGCGGTGATGCCGGCGACGAAGTAGCGCTGGAGGAAGACGTAGGCGAGGACGATCGGCGCCGAGGCCACGACGACACCCGTGAAGAGCAGCGGGTAGTCGGTGAGGAACTCGCCCTGGAAGGACAGCAGCGCGACGGGGATCGTGCGCTTCTCTGCGTCGTTGATGAAGAGCAGCGGGTAGAGCAGGTCGTTCCAGTGGATGACGAAGAGGAAGATCGCGGTCGCCGAGAGCGACGGCACCGACACCGGCAGCACCACCGAGCGGTAGGTGCGCCACGGCCCCGAGCCGTCGACGGCAGCAGCCTCGAAGAGCTCCTTGGGGAGGGTCTTCAGGAAGCCGGTCATGATGAAGACCGCGATCGGCAGGGTCGTCACGATGTTGATCAGCACGAGGCCGAGCAGCGAGTTGGTGAGCCCGAAGGTCTCGAACTGGACGTACTGCGGGATCATGTTGGCCTGGGCCGGCACGGCCATGCCGAGCACGATGAAGCCGAAGAGCAGCGCGCTCTTCCATCCCGTCGTGCGGGCGATGCCGTAGGAGGCGAGGCTCGCGATGAAGAGGGTCAGCGGCACGGAGAGCCCGGTGACGATGACGCTGTTGCGGAAGGCGACGCCGAGTCCGGACTCGCCGACGACCTGCTGGTAGTTGCCTCCCTGCCAGTCCGTGGGCAGGCCGAACGGCGAGGCGAACAGCTCTTGGCTGGTCTTGAAGCTGCCGAAGATCACGACGACGAGCGGCACGATCACCAGCACGGCATAGATGCCGAGCACGGTGCGGCGGGTCAGTTGGTAGCTCATGGTGCTCTCCTCACGCGTCCGGGTTGCTGGCCTTGACGGCCCGACGCTGGATCCAGGTGATGGCGGCGATCAACGCCATGAAGACGAGCGACTCCGCTGCGGCATAACCGAACTGGGAGTTGGCGAAGCCGGAGTAGATGCGGGTCGACAGGATGTCCAGCGACCCCTTGGGTGGGTTGCCGCCGAGGCCGAGGATGAGGTCGAAGGCCTTGAACGACTGGACCGTCGTGTAGGCCATGACGATGGCGGTGGCCGGGGCCACCATCGGTAGCGTGATGTGGCGGAACTGCTGCCACCTGCTCGCGCCGTCGGTCTGGGCCGACTCGTAGAGCTCCTGCGGGATCTGCTGGAGCCCGGCGATGTAGATGATCATCATCTGGCCGACGTGGAACCAGACCTGCGTGATCGCGACCCAGTAGATGGCCTGGGAGTCGTTGCCGAGGAAAGCGCTCTGGAACTGGTCGAGCCCGACGTAGTCGAGCACGGAGTTGATGAGCCCGAAGTTGGGGTCGTAGACGAACTTCCAGATGAAGGCGACCGAGACACTCGAGAGGATCGTCGGGAAGAAGAAGATCGAGCGCAGGGCAACCGACGACTTCGAGTTCTTGGTGAGGAAGACGGCCAGCACCAGCGAGAAGATCGTCTGGAAGATGACGACGACCAGCATGAACTTGAGGTTGTTGCCGAGCGCGTTGCGGAAGAGGTCGTCGTTGGTGAAGATCGTGACGAAGTTGTCGAGTCCGACGAATTCCGCCGTCGGGCTGAAGCCGTCCCAGTCGGTCACGGAGTAGACGACGCCCTGGATCGTCGGGATGACGAAGAAGGCGACGTAGAGCACGAGCGCCGGAACGGGGAAGAGCCACAGCGCCGGGTGCGCCGCCATGGGGCCGCGGCCGGCCGAGGGTGCCTCGACGGTCGGGTTGGGCTCCGCCTCGGGGGGCCTCGGCGGGGTGAGGGTGGTCGACATGGTCACTTCCTCTGGTCGATGATGACCTGGGCCTGCTCGGCGGCCTGGTCCGGCGAGGTGCCGCCGACGACCGCGACGCAGGACGCCTCGACGGCGGCCCGGATGTCGAGGTTGTTGAACTGGAAGCGCGGAGCGAGCAGCGTCTTCTTGGCCAGCCACGGGGCGTTGTGCTTGAGGTCGGCGTTGGTGTAGTCGACGTTCTTGACCGTGACGTGCTGCGAGGTGCCGTTGGCATAGACGGCCGCGTTGACCGGGTCGGAGAGGAACTCCACCCACTTGAGCGCGGCGTCCTGGCCGGTGCCCGCGCTGTTGACACCGAGGATGAAGGTCGCGTTGTAGATGCCTTCGTACTTCGCCTTGTCGGCGGCCACCGTGATCGGGGCGATGAGCCCGATCGGGAACTCTGCGCCGAGCTTGCGGACGGCGCTGATGTGGAAGGACCCGGTGGCGAGCATGCCGGCCTTGCCACTGGCGAAGAGCTGCTGCAGCGGCTCGGAGCTCGTGCCCGTGGAGTTGGCCTCGAAGAAGGGCGCCAGCTGCTGGTACTGCTTCAGGGTCTCGAGGAACCAGTCGTCGGTGACCTTGCGCGTGCCGGCCTCGATGTCGGCGAACGCCGTGTCGGTCGGCATGTTGTTCATGACCATCGAGTTGATGAGCTGGCCGGAGTTGGCCGGCTCGCCGCCGGGCCAGGCGATGGGGGTCAGGCCCTTGGCCTTGAGGGTCTCGCAGAGGGCGAGGAAGCCGTCCCAGTCGGTCGGGAGCGAGCTGACGCCGGCTGCCTCGAAGGCGTCCTCGTTGAAGATCGGCATGTTGAAGACGAGCTGGTAGGGCAGGCCCATCTGGGCCCGGCTCGGAGCCTGACCCGCCTTGATGAGCTCTGCGAAGTAGCCGTCGACGAAGGGCTGCGCGCCGAGGCCGGCGTAGAGCCCGGCCTTGTTCATGTTGGTGAACTGCGCGCCGCGGAAGGCGACGAAGGCGGTGCCGATGGTGCCGCCCTTGACCTTCTGCAGAGCCGTGCTCTGGTAGTCGTTCGAGGGCGCGATGTCCTGCTCGACGGAGGCCTGCGGATTGGCCTTGACGAACGACTCGATGAGTTTGTCGAAGACCTCCTTGTCCTCCGCACGCCAGTGGGCGAAGGACACCTTGCCGGTGGCCGGCGAGCCGTTGACGGCGGGCAGCACCTGCGCGTCCGCGCCGCCCGACGCGGAGCCGCTGCCCCGCGAGGTGATCGTCGGCCCGACGCAGGCGCTGAGCGCGCCCCCGATGCCCACGGCCCCGAGCCCGTGCAGGAATCGGCGGCGGCCGATGGTGGTGTTCTGGTCAGACATCGTTGTCTCTCCTTCAGATCCTGCTGGGACTACCAGTCGACGACAGTGATCCCCAGGAGGTCGGCGGCGGCACGCAGCTGCGGGCGCACGTCGGACCACGCGAGGACGGTGTGGTGGGGGAAGCCGCCGGTCACGAGACCGGTGACGAACTGCGTTGCGTCGCCGTCGAGCCGGACGGCGGCGGTGTTGCCCTGGAAGCGGTTGGGCTCGGGCATCGACTCGCCCGAGGCGAGCAGCAGACGGAGGTTGCCCGGCTGCGCCGGGTCCTCGGTGAGGCGGGCCATGATGACCGGCCCGGTGCGCAGCGGGAAGTTGCCCGCCACGCCCAGCTTGCGGTTGCAGTGGGTGAACTGCGTTGCGTCCAAGGGGTTCGCGGCGAGGGAGGTGGCGGCCGCGCCGCAGTGCCAGAGGCGCACGACGTTGCTCTCGCCGTCGAGGTCGACCGTGTCGACGAGGTAGGTGGTGCCTGACCCGAGAGCCTCCATGAGCAGCATGGTGATCGCGCCGTAGACGTCGCGCTCGCAGGCGGTCGGGGTGCCCTCGTCGGCCACACGCGAGAGGGACGAGCACGGGCAGGCTCCGAGCTGGGTCGGGAACTCGGGCCAGCAGCGGATCGCCATGCCCGACAACGACTCCCCGTCGCGCCAGCCGCGCATGGCCGTCGTGATGCGCGCGGAGGTGAGCGCCTGCCCGCCGTCGACCGAGGCCAGCGAGGGCTGGGCCGCGACAGCAGCGTCGTGCTCGGCCTCGGCCTCGCCGTCGGCCACGTCCTCGACGCGGTCGAACATCGCCTCGACGGGGGTCTGGGCGATCTCGATGCCGAAGAGTCGCTGCACGAGGTCGCCGTCGTACTGGCTCGGCGTGAAGCCGGGGGGCGCGTCGCCCACGAGCCCGAGCCGGCGACCGCGCAGCGCGCCGAGGGCGGTCGCGACGTCGGCGCTGTCGGCGCGCGGCCCCTGGGCGGTGGGTGCCGGCACGGCCGCAGGGAGCTGGCCCGCGAGGGCCGCCTCGAGGGTGCGCCGGGTGGCCGGCTCGTCGGGGTTGCCGTAGAGCAGGCGCGGGGTGCGCTGGGCGTGCACCACGAGGGCGTGGCCGAAGAGGTTGGCCCCGCACATCGAGTTGAGCCAGAGCCGGTCGCCCACGGGTCCGGGCTCGCGGAAGGACCAGAGCAGCACCGGCTGCTCGAGGTCGCCGTAGAGCTCGAGCGCCGGGGTGGCGTCGGAGAAGGACGCGCAGACGTTGATGACGAGGTCGGCCTCGCCGGAGACGAAGTGCTTCGCTGCCGCGACGTCCTCGGGTGTCATGACGAGCTCGTCGGGCCCCGTCACCTCGGCGCCGAGCTCGACGAGCAGGGCGCGGGCCTCGTCGGCGAGGCGGCGCGCCACGTCGACGGCGAAGGTGGGCCGGGCCGTCGGCACGAGGACAACGCGCGGGCCGGTGGTGCGGGCGGTGGTGGTGTCGGCGGTGGTGCTCATGCCTGCACGACCTCGTCGACGATCTGGCCGAGGCGCTGCAGGCGCGGGATCGAGACCTCATGCAGGTCGCGCTCGACGTCGTCGCTGCCGATGACCGACGCCCAGACGGCGCGACCGGCGAGGAAGCCCGAGGCGCCCTCGCGGCAGGCCAGCTCGACCGACCGCGGGAAGAGGTCGGCCGGCACGCCGGACGACAGGACGACCCACGGGGACGAGACTGCCTCGGTGATCTGGGCGCAGGCCCGGCGGATCTGCTCCTCCGTGCCCTGGCCCTTGTAGGGCACCTCGGCCTTGTAGAGGTCGGCGCCGAGGGAGCCGAGCTCCTGCGCGGCCTCGATGATGCAGGCCTCCGCGTCCCACGCGCCGCCGGCCCGGGGTGCCTTGGCGACTGGTTCGATGATGCTGACCAGCCCTGCCGCGCGGCACCGGTCGACGAACTCCTCCACCATCTCGATGCGCCCAGAGGCGGCCTCGTCGGGGCGGTGGATGACGAGCAGCTTCATCGCGACGGCGCCCTGCTCGCGGACGGCGGCCGGGTCGACGTCGTGGTCGATATCGACGGCGGTCACGAACTCGCCGTTGCCGGCGACGAAGTGGTCGGCGGCGGCGATGAGTCCGCAGGTGGGGGCGACCACGTCGGCGTCGACCACGGCGTCGAAGGCGAACTGCTTGTCGACGAGCACCGCGGAGGCGAAGGGAGTGAGCACCCGCGTGGCGGCGACCTTGAAGTCGGTCAGCTGCTGGTCGGTGACCGGTGCGCTCTGGTGCTCGGCGAACATCGCGCGCATGGCCTCGCGCTGGTCGACGGCCAGCATGGCGAAGCCGCCGCTCGGCCGTGCCACGTCGGCCAGGCCGTAGCGCCTGCTCGTCGGGGTCTCGTCGGTGATGTCGGTCATGTCGGTCACGGGGCTTCTCCTGCTGAGGTGGACGGCTCGGACGGGTGGTGGGTGGTTCGGCGGTTCAGCGGGTCGGTGCGACGGTCACGCCGGTCGCGTCGTCGACCGGGTCGGGCGAGATGGCTGCGAGCACCTCGGGGAGGTGCGGGATGCTCGAGCGGCCGTCGAGCCCGCGGCACGACAGGGCGGCGGTGGCGTTGGCGAAGGCGAGCCGGGAGGCGAGGGGCAGTCCGCGCACCACCGCGGCGACCAGCGCGCCGTGGAAGACGTCGCCCGCACCGAGCGTGCTCAGCACGTCGACGGCGTGGGCAGGGGCGTGGGCGCGGTCACCGTCCGCGGTCAACGCATACGACCCCTTGGAGCCGTCGGTGGCCACGACGACGCGGCACCCCTGCGCGATGCTCGCGGTGAGCAGCTCGTCGACCGAGAGCGACTCCCCGTGGATGAGGCGCAGGGCCTCGACGGTCGGCACGTAGAGGCCGACCCCGCGCGGGTCGAAGCCCGGGATCGGGTTGCCGGCGTCGACGGACAGGACGCCCTGGTCGCGGACGAGCCCGGCGCGGTGCACCGGCTCCCAGCCCGCGTGGTCGACGTGGACGAGCGGAGCTGCGGTGATGAGGTCGGCGCCGGCGGAGACGTCGATGCGGGGCGCGGGGCGGTTGCAGATCGCGCGGGTGCCGCGGCTGCGGTCGACGATGACGACGCTGGCGGCGGTGGACTCCCCCGCAGCGACACTCACCCCGGTGACGTCGACGCCCTCGGCCTCGAGGCCGGCGAGCACCGCGCGTCCGTTGGCGTCGTCGCCGACGGTGCCGACGAAGGCCGTGCGCACTCCGAGTCGGGCAGCGGCCACGGCGGAGGTCGCGGCAGGGCCACCACCCGCATACGACACCTCGTCGGCGACGAGCCGCTCGTCGGGGCTGGGGAAGGAGGGGACGAGCGCGATGGCGTCGAGCGTGGCCACTCCGACGAAGACCGCTTCGATGTCGTGTCGTGACGTCATGCGCTGCTGCGCTCCTTCGGGCCGCTCCATTGGGGATGTTGATACGCTAACAGCAAATGTTGGAAAGTCAACACCTTCGTGGGGAGAATTTCGCGTCCTCCCGTATGCTGTGGACGTGCGAGACCCGGCCATCGACGCAGTGAGCGACAGCTCCTCCCTGCGCTACGACACGGCTCCAGAGCGTCGCCAGAGCATCCTCGACGCGGTGGAGGGCGCCGGCTTCGTCTCCGTCAGCGAGCTGACCCGCCGACTCGGCGTCTCCGACATGACCGTGCGGCGTGACCTGCGCAAGCTCGCCGTCGACGGCCGGGTGCGCATCGTCCACGGCGGCGTCAGCGCGCTGCGCCCCGCGCTGCACTCGCCGGAGTTCACCGGACGGGCCGGCGAGCACGCCGAGAGCAAGCAGGCGATCGGTGAGGCCGCCGTGCGGGGCCTCGACGCGCGGGCGACCGTGGCCATCGACGCGGGCACGACGACGTATGCCGCCATGCAGGCGCTGCCCCCGGACTTCCAGGGCACGGTGGTGACGCACTCGGTGCCCGTCATGCAGCTCGCGCTGACGCGCGGCCTCGGTCGGGTCGTCGGGCTCGGCGGCGAGCTGCTGCCCAGCAGCCAGGCCTTCGTCGGTCCGCGCACCGTCGAGGCCACCAGCGGGCTGCGGGTCGACACGCTGCTTCTCGGGGCGGCCGCGGTCGACAAGCACGGCATCTACGTCTCCACCGACAACGAGCGCCCGACCAAGCTGGCCCTCATGGGCATCGCCGAGCGCATCGTCCTGCTCGTCGACGCCAGCAAGTTCACGACCTCGGCGCCCGTGCTGCTCTGCGGCTGGGACGCCGTGACGGGTGTCGTCAGCGACGCCGCCCCGCCCCCCGACATGGCCCGGCGCCTGGCCGCGCTCCCCGAAGGCGTGCAGATCGTCCGGTGACGTGGCGCAGACCGCGTGTCAGCAGGCCTCCCCGGGGCTAGCGTGAACGTGGCGACTCGGAGAGTCCGGGTGCTTCGTCCGAATCGAGGAACCATGGCCAACCACGTCTACGCGATCTCCGAGGTCGTCGGCACCTCCCCCGACGGCATCGAGGCGGCCGTCGGCAACGCCGTCACCAAGGCCAGCTCGACGCTGCGCCACCTCGACTGGTTCGAGGTGCAGGACATCCGCGGCCAGCTCGTCGACGGCGCGGTCGCGCACTGGCAGGTCACCGTCAAGCTCGGCTTCCGCATGGAGGACTGAGCCTCCGGAAACGACGCCGCCGGGCGGCATACTCCTGCGTTGGTATGCCGCCCGGCGGCGTTCTCGGGTGCTGCGCGGACTCAGCTGCTCCAGTAGACGGTGCCGCCGACGCCGGTCACGTAGGCGCTGGCGCCGCAGCTGGCGGTGGCGCGGTAGCCGTCACTGGTCCAGGACGAGGAGCGCCAGAAGCTGCCGCCCTGTCCGGCGCTGTACCAGGAGCACTGCACCTGGAAGTAGTACTTCGCGCCGGGCGGGTTGCAGACGACGCTCATCTGGTGACGGTCGGAGGAGATAGTGCGGCTCCAGCAGTCGTAGATGCTCGACTTGCCGGTGGCGGCCTGCGCTTGCGTGGCGCCTGCCACCGGGAGGGCGAGCGCAACCGCGAAGGCGGCTGCGATGGTCATGATCCGTCGCTTCATGTGAGATCCCCTGAGGTTGTTGGTGGGTCGTGCAGGCACACCCTAGCCACAACGGGACGATCCGGGCCTCGGGTCCTGGCGGGATGGTCACCCCGGCAACGGGTGGCGCGTGCTAGCCGTGGCGCGGCTCGCGCACGGTGAAGACGACCTCGGACTCGGCAGAGCTGTGACCGTCGTCCACGCGCAGGACCAGGTGGTGCTCACCGACCGACAGGGGCGCCGGCACCCACGCGTCGGCGCCACGGGCGACGGTGTCGCCGTCGAGTGCCCACTCGAGTCGCTCGTCGTCGACCGGGTGGCCGTCGCAGGACGTGGCCACTCCCCACAGCCGCAGCGGGGCAGCGGGGTCGACAGGCGCCTCGGCCCGCGGCCAGAGCACGGCGGCGCTGGGCGGGCGCCACGGCACCTCCATGAACGCGGGCTCGCTCGTCACGGTGTGGAAGCCGTCGCTGACGACGACGTGCACGAGCACCGGACCGGGCGGCAACGGGCCTGCGGCGCCGACGAATTCGTCCTCGTCGACCCCGAGGGCGAGAGTCTGCCAGGTCTCACCGTCGTCGCCCGACCAGCGCACGAAGCGATCGAGGCGCGCGGCATCGTCAGCGGCGCTCGACTGCCAGCGCACGATCACCTGGTCACCGTCCACGCCGGCCTCGACCCCTCCCAGCTCGGGTGGCCGCGCAGGAGCCTGCCTGCTCCACACGGTCCTGCCGTGCTCGAGCAGTCGCACCCCCGCGACCCGAGCGGCCTGCTCGGCCCCGGGGTGCGGCACCTTGGCGACGACCATGCGGGCGGGGTCGCCGTCCGTCTGGCGGCGGGCGGTCCCGCCGCAGCCTCCACACCCGCCGCAGCCGCAGCCGCGGCTGCCGTGGGGCGTCCCGTCCTGCCCGTGGTCGCCGCCGCACGCCCGGGTGGGCACGACGTGCACCGGCGCCCGAGCGATCACCTGCTCCTGGTCGTCGACGAACTCGACGACCTGACCCCTCAGCCGTGGGCCCGTGACGCCCGGCAGCAGGTCGAGCTGCAGCACGTGGCGCACGTCGACGCGGCCGGCCGTCTGCATGCCGACGACGACCCAGGCCGGCTCGCGGGTCGGGGGGCGCACGGCGTCGACGAACGGACCCCAGGGGTCGTCGGGTGGGACCGGCAGACCGGGAGGCCACTCGGCCGGTCCCTCCTCGATGACGGGTGGGAAGGCGTCTGCCGGGAGCGGCACGTGGACGGGGTGGAGCATGGGGTGCCGGATGAGGCGGCGGTGCTGGTAGGGCGAGACCCAGCGGCCCGGGCCGTAGCCCATGAAGTCGGTGCACCAGTTGGGGCTGCGCACGGACGTGGTCGTGACGTCGAGGCCGTACTCCCCGATGGTGCCGGTCCGCATGGTCTCGGAGTCGTAGGGCTCGTAGGCGGGGTAGGCCGGGTCCCACTCGTCGTCGTCGGGCGGGAGGCTGCCGCGCACGTGGTCGAAGCCGAGCACGTGCCCGAGCTCGTGCGCGAGGGACACGCCGCCGTTGCCCCCGAGGAAGCCGGCCCCGACGGCGCCCGGCGCCCCACACCCGCCGGTGTCGCCGACGGGCACCCCGTTGGGCAGCAGCGCGTAGTAGAAGCGGTCGTCGAGGTCGCCGTCGAGGTAGCGGGCGATGGCGAGCCAGAAGAGCAGGTCGCTCCAGCTGTCGGGGCAGTCGCCCCCGGCCATGTTGCCGGTCAGCGGGTTGCTCCACGTGAAGGTGCCGGCGAGCGTGACGTCAGGGCGCGGGGAGACGGGCCACGCGTTGCAGATCCACGCGCACTCCCGCTCGAAGTCGGCCTGGGTGGGCGCCGCCAGTCGGGTCGGGTTGCCCGCAGGGTCAGGGCCCCAGTAGCGCACGGGCACACCCCGCAGGCGCAGGGTCTGGCGCAGCGTCGCGTGCACGATCACGTTCAGCTCGTCGTGCACGTCGGGCTGCGCGGTCTGCTCCACCCTGACCCTCAGGCGCATCCGGCCCTGCATGTCTCGGCCCGGCACCGAGAAGTTGAGCGAGCCGAGCATCGAGCCGCGGGTGCTCTCGAAGGGTGCGTCGCGGAACGCGGTGGTCACCCCTGGCGCGATCACGGCCAGGTGGTCGGTGTCGACCCAGAGGCCGAGGCGTTGCCGCTGCACCATGACCGTGCCCCGCACCCCGGTGAGGTCGCGCAGGCCACCGCGCACGTAGACGCGCACGACGGCGGGCTTGTCGGCGACGAGCGCGAGGGAGTTGTCGGGGCGGCGGTCGCGCTCGTCCGTGAGGTGCTCACGGGCCCGACAGTGCTGGATCGCCTGGGTCACCTCGACGCCGACGATCTGCAGCGGTTGCATGATCGAGGTCAGCGCGGGCCCGAGCTCGGTGGCAAAGTAGCGGGCAAGAGCGGTCAGATCTGCCATGGACGGGCCCCCAGCGACGACGACGAAGCGCGACGTCACCACGCTAGGGCAGCGGCGCGAGGCCCGTCGGGCCTTTGGCCCTCGACTTCGAGCTCAACGCGTGGGGCGGGCGCCCTCGTGCTCGGCGGTCGTCGCGTTCGTCTCGTTTGCAGCCGCCGCAGCAGAGGTTGCCGCGTTCGTCGCGCTCCACGAGGCGAGCAACGCGAGCGCGTCGGCGGTGGGCGACGCGGGCTCGGCGGCATAGATCGTGAGGGTGAGGCCCGGCTCGGAGATCATGTCGACGCTCTCGTAGGCCAGGTCGAGGTTGCCGACCGCGGTGTGGTGGAAGTGCTTGCTGCCGGCGCCGTGCAGCCGCACGTCGTGGTTGCTCCACCGGCGCCGGAAGTCGCGGCTGCGAGTCGCCAGCTCGCCGACGAGGTCGTGCATGTGCGGGTCGTGCGGGTCGCGGCCCGCCTCGGTGCGCAGGATCGCGACGCACGTGTCGGCAGCGGTGTCCCAGTCGGCATAGAACCGCTGGGAGTCATCGTCGAGGAAGGTGTAGCGCGCGAAGTTGGGCACCGGCCCGGCTGCCCGTTCGTAGAGCGAGGAGTGCATCGCCCGGCCGAGCGCGTTGGTGGCCAGCAGGTCCATCCGGCCGTTGCGGACGATGGCCGGGCCGCCGGTGATGGCGTCGAGCACCCACTGCAGCGCGGGAGGCGGCGCCCACGGCCGACGTCGTCGGCGGGGACGCAGCAGGGCGCTGGATCCGTCCGCGGCGTGCGCGAGGTGGAAGAGGTGGAGCCGCTCCGCGTCGTCGAGCTGCAGGGCCCGGGCGATGGCGTCGAGCACCGACGCGCTGACGCCGCCGAGCGCGCCCCGCTCGAGCTTGGAGTAGTACTCCACGCTGACCCCGGCGAGGGCGGCGACCTCGCCGCGGCGCAGGCCGGGGACGCGGCGCTGCCCGACGTCGGGCAGTCCTACGTCGCGGGGGGTGACCTTCGCACGGCGCGTCGTGAGGAACTCGCGCACCTCGGCTCGGCTGTCCATGCACCCCACGGTAGGGCGTGGTTCGGCGCCGAGGGATGCCCTGTCGGTACACGTCAGAGCAGTGACTTCCTCGTGTGCGCGGCGCGCGATCTCATGGCGGGGTGCCCCCCTCCCTCACTCCCGAAGGCGAGCCGATGACCGTCGACCGACCGCTCGCGCCACCGCACCCGGTGACGCCCTCCACGTCCTCGGCCACGTCTCAGCACCGCACCGTGGGCCTGTCCAGGGCCGTCCTCGCGACGGTCGTGCTCGTCAGCACGATCGCGCCGCTCGCCACCGACATGTACGTTCCCGCATTCCCTCAGGTCAGCGCCGACCTGGGCGCCGGGGCCACCCAGGTGCAGCTGACCCTCACCACCTTCTTCGTCGGGATGGCCCTCGGACAGCTCGTCGGTGGGCCCGTGTCGGATGCCCGGGGACGGCGCCCACAGCTGCTCGTGTCGCTGGCCGTGCTGACGGTGGCGTCGCTCGCCTGCGCCATCAGCCCGTCGATCGAGCTGATGATGCTGGCCCGCTTCGTGCAGGGCCTCAGCGGAGGGTGGGCGATGGTCATCGCCCGTTCGGTCGTCGTCGACCTGACCGAGGGTGAGCGGATGGTCCGCAGCCTCAACCTGATGGCCGGCGTCGGCGGCATCGCCCCCATCGTCGGCCCGTTGGTGGGCGCGGTGATCCTCCAGCTGACCCACTGGCGGGTCTCGTTCTGGGTGGTCGCCGGCCTCGGCGCCGTCATGCTCGCGGCGGCGGCCGCCTGGCTGCCGGAGTCGCTCCCCGCCGACAGACGCCACCAGGGCGGGCTCATCGCGCTCGCGCGGTCGGCCCGTCGCGTCACCGGCAACCGCGAGTTCGTCGGCTACCTCGTCGTCATGGCGCTGTCGATGGGGGTGACGTTCGCCTACGTCGCCACGTCGGCCTTCCTGCTCCAGGGGATGAACGGCCTGTCGCCCATCGCCTACTCGATCGTCTTTGCTGCCAACGCAGTCGGCCTCATGCTGGCGACCCTGGCCGCCGCCCGCCTGGCCGGTCGCGTGCGCACCCGCGTCGTCATCGGGGTCGGTCTTGTCGCGACCGGCCTGGCCGGCCTGCTGCTCCTCGCCGGTGCGCTCTGGTGGGGCATGCCGCTGCCGGTGGCGGTCGTCGGCTTCTTCGTCCTCATGAGCGCCCAGGGCCTTGTCGGCGCCAACGCTGGCGCCCTGGCCTCGGCCGCGGTGCCGGCTCACCCGGGCACCGGGTCGGCGCTCCTCGGCTTCTGCCAGTGGTGCGCGGCCGGGGTCGTCGCCCCGATCGCGGGGCTCGGGGGCGACCGCACCGCCGTGCCCATGGCCCTCATCGTCATCGTGCTGACCGCAGCGTCGGCGGTCGCCCTGCTCGTCGTGGCTCGGCGCCCCGAGACCCAGCTGCCGTATGCCGCCATCCCCCGCCTCGCGGCATACGGCGACGGTGAGCGAGGGTGACGTGACGACAGCGCCCGGAGTCGAGGACCCCGGGCGCTGCGGTCACGGATGAACGCTCGGAGCGTCAGTTGTAGTCGTAGGCCCCGCGATCGACGATCTTGTTGCCTTGTCCGTCGAACATGACGGCGTGGTAGTCGTGCAGGCCGGGGGGACGGTAGGTGTAGACGCTGTAGGCATAGTTGCCATCGACCGTGCGGGTGCCGACGTTGAGCGTCTTCACCGTGAGCTTCATGTACTTGACGACACCGGCGTAGGGCCCGCGGGCGTAGAGCGTGGCATTGCCCGCGACGTTGTGCACCGGGGCGCAGAGGGTCGCCACCACGCGGCCGCCGTGGCTGAAGCTCCTCTGGAAGTAGGCGTTGCCGGCGATCCTGCTCGCGCAGAAGTCGGCGGCCTGGGCCGGCGGTGCTGCTGCGGCGGTGATGCCGATGGCCAGGAGCGCGCTCGCGCCTGCTGCCGCTGCTCTCTTCGTCTTCATGATCTCCCCTGATCTGGTTTTGCGGTGGTTTGTCACGTTCGTGACGTGCGCCTGTCTACCACGCGGGCCCCTCGTGACGGGGGCGGAGCAGCGACTCGAGAGCGAGCGCGGCGCAGAGGGGGCGGCACGCGCCACCGGGCCCGACGGCATACGCCATCGGGCCCGGCAGGGCTGCGCTGGGGAGCTCAGACGAACGCGTGACCACGCACGGCCGCGAGCTCGCCCACGACGAACTCGGCGAAGGCCTCCCCGAGCGGCATGTCCGACATGCCCTCGACGAAGAGGAACTGGCCCTGCGGGTTGACCTCGAGGAAGACCGGCTCACCGTCGGGCCGCAGCTTGACGTCGAAGACGCCCATGCGCAGCCCCAGCCGCGAGGTCACCTCGCGCAGCCGGTCGCCGAGACGCGCGTCGATGACGACGGGCTCGACTTCCATGTCACCGGCCAGGCGCCAGTCGAGCTCACCGCTGCGGATGCGGGCAGTGTGGACCCTGTCGCCGAAGACCATGACGCGCAGGTGGTCGGTGCCGGGGATCTCCTCCTGGTAGACGGTGGCCGAGACCGTGATCTCGTCGTCGTCGCCCAGCGAGTCGAGGGTGACGCGACCCGCCTCGAGCGAGGTGCCGAGCAGGCCGGTCAGCGTCTTGGCGATCACGGTGCCGCCGTGGGCCCGGGTGAAGTCGCGCACGGCCGCGGGGTCCGTGCTGATGAGCGTG
Source organism: Humibacillus xanthopallidus (assembly GCF_044793955.1). Classification (GTDB taxonomy): domain Bacteria; phylum Actinomycetota; class Actinomycetes; order Actinomycetales; family Dermatophilaceae; genus Humibacillus; species Humibacillus xanthopallidus_C. The sequence continues at coordinate 107,713 of NZ_CP084995.1, forward strand.
CGCGGCACCGTCAGCCCGACACTGCGGGCGACGCTGAGCTGGAGGATCTTGTTCTGCGCGCGCTCGGTCGCGTAGGGGTCACTGATCCACGTGCCGGTGAAGCCGGCCAGGAGCAGGCCACGCAGGCCGGCCCGGTTGTCCTTGACGACCAGCTTGCGCATCTGCGGGTCGGTCACGGCGTCCGGGACGGTCGGCCGCCCGTGGCACCGACGCCACCAGACGAGGTCGAGGTCGGCGACCGCGATGGTCCCGCCGTCCTCGGTGGGCAGGGTCAGGTCGACCCCTGCCACGTTGCTCCACGTGAGTCCCCCGGCGGCCGAGAGAGTGTCGGAGGCGACGACGGCAACGTCGACGTCGTGCACCTCCTGCAGCTGCCTGCGGATGACGCGAGCGTGCAGGTCGCCTGCAAGGGTGACGATCGCTACTTTGTGCATGAAGTCCTTCTCCTGTCGTCTCTCTGTCGCCGGGGTCTCAGGTCACTCGTCGCAGTCGTCCCAGCCGTCGTCCGAGCCGGAGATGGAGCCGCCGGGCCAGCGCATGGCCTCGAGCTCCGGGCCCATGACGGCGCGCTCCCAGGCGTCGAGCTTGGCGGGGTGCTGGTATCCCTTGTGGCTGCGCGTGAAACGTGCGGCCATCGGTGCGAGCTGCTTCATGATGCTTCCCTTCCGTGGATCGGCCGGATGTCCGTCATCCGGCACCATCGGCAGGAGCGCTGGGGCCTCGGGGTGATACGGCGCGGGCACTGATTTGGTATCGGATACCTAGACGCGGGCGCTCTGGCCCGGGCGGGAGCCGATGCCGGGTGCGGGCCACTGCGCGGGCTACTGCGAGGTCATGCGCACAGTGGTCATCGGTGGCACCGGCCACATCGGCACCTATCTGGTGCCGAGCCTCGTCCGGGCAGGGCACGACACCGTCGTCATCAGCCGCGGGTCGCGGCGGCCCTACCGTGAGGACCCGCTCTGGCGCGAGGTCGAGATGGTGACCTGCGACCGAGACGCCGCCGAGAGCGACGGCGCGTTCGGCACGCTCGTGGCCGGCCTGAGGGCGGATGCGGTCGTCGACCTCACGTGCTTCACGGTGGAGCAGGCGCGGCAGCTCGTCGAGGCGCTGGACGGTCAGCACGTCGTGCACACCGGGAGCATCTGGTCCTACGGGCCCAGCACGGTCGTGCCCATGAGCGAGGCCTCTCCCAAGCACCCTTACGGCGACTACGGCGTCGCCAAGCTCGCGATCGAGCGCTACCTCATGGGGCAGGACCGGGTTCGCGCCAGCGTCGTGCACCCCGGGCACATCAGCGGGCCCGGGTGGATGCCGATCGGCCCCGCCGGCAACGTCGACCCGGCCGTCGTCGACGGGCTCCGAGCTGACGGCTCGTGCGTGCTGCCCGACCGTGGCCTCGAGACCATCCAGCACATCCACGCCGAGGACGTGGCCGGTCTGCACCAGGCCTGCCTCGAGCAGCCCGACGCCGCTGCCGGCGAGAGCTTCAACAGTGTCTGCACGGAGGCGCTGACGCTGCGCGGCTATGCCGAGCTCGTCGCGCGTCACTTCGGTCACGAGCCCCGGCTGGAACTCGTGCCCTGGGCCGAGTTCGTCACCCGGGTGCCGGCGGAGGATGCCCACACGACGCTGGAGCACATCGGGCGGGCCCCGATGTTCTCGATGGACAAGGCCCGCACGCTGCTCGGCTTCGTGCCGCAGCACAGCGTCACCGACACCGTGCTCGAGGCCATCGATGCCTGGGTGGACGCCCAGCAGGGCTGACGTTCTTCGCCCGTATGCCGTGGGGCTCGGTAGGCGTGAGTCGCCGGGTCTCGGGCCGACAGGGGCCGACGACGATGCGACCCGTGACGTTGCGCTAGGTGGCCGGTGCGGACAGCCAGCCGCGCAGCGACCGGCCCAGGGCGGAGCCCACGAGCAGGCCGAGCGAGATCGCGATGACGACCCCGAGCACGCCGAGGGCGACGTCGGTGGCCGACTCGCGACCGGCGGCGAGCTCGGTCACGCCGACGAGGCCAAGGCTGCCGGGCACGAGCAGCCAGAAGGCCGGGAGGAAGAGCACGAGACGGGCCAGCTGAGGCCGACGCAGCTCGACCACGCTCGCCCCGAGGCTGGCGGCGATCGCCCCGACGAAGCCGCCGAGGGCGATCGAGCCGAAGTGCTGCCCGGCGACCTGGGCGCCGAAGGCGAGGCTCAGCACGAGCAGCACCCAGCCCTGCATCCGCAGCGGCACGCCTTCCATGAGGCAGATGCTCGACCCGATGAGCAGCAGGCCGACAGGAGCGCCCACCCAGCCGATCTCGTCGACGCGGAGGTTGGTCAGCGTCGAGGACGGCACGCGGAGCAGGGCGGTGGCCATGAGCAGCCCGACGGCAAACAGGCCCAGCTGGACGAGGCCGTAGGTCAGCCTGGCCGACCCCGCCTGCATGTGCCCGGCAGCGAGCTCTGACATGCCGTTGACGACGAGCGCTCCGGGGAGCAGGACCGCCAGCGGCGGCAGGACGGTGCGCAGGGGGCCTTCGAGCAGGCCGGCGTTGGCGGCTCCGAAGACGGCCAGCGACACGAGGAACGCGGCCAGGGTCGGCAGCAGCGCCTTGACCACCTGGTAGCGCTCGGCCAGCTGGACGAGACCGAAGACGATGACGGCCCCCACGGCGGCTGCAACCACGTTGGCCCAGCCGGGCTGCAGGATGAGCGCGATGCCGACGGCGAGCACGGGCCAGGCGAGGGCGACCATCCACAGCGGGTGCCGGACCGGACGACGCGCGACCTCGGCGAGCTGCTCGCGGGCAGCGGCGGGCGAGAGATCGCCCGAGACCAGCTGGTAGCGGATGCGGCGGACGCTCGCGGACTGGTGCAGGCGCAGACCGGGCGGCGCCGACCGCTGCGTCGAGGCGCCTCCCTCGGTCAGGGTGACGACCAGGCCCGTGGGGCCGACGGCCGTCTGCACGTCGGGGTAGCCGAGGTGCACCCCCACCTCGGTCAGCTCCTCCTCGATCTCCTGCACCGGCTGGCCGGTCGCGATCATGGCGGTGCCGAGGTGCGCCAGCAGGGCGCGGATCTCGGTGTCGTGGTCGACCGTGGGGTGGCTCTTGGTGGCGTCGGCGGAGCGGGCGTCAGTGGAGTGCGCGTCGGAGTCGCTCGGTGGGGACGTCACGGCTCAGCGCGCCATCGGCGACGGTGCCGGGTGGGCGACGTGGACGGATGCGAGCCTTCCGGCCGAGTGCTCTCGGCTGGCGCTGGACCGGTGTCGCGTCATGCGCGTCATCATGTCAAGGCGGGCGACCAAGCCGCAGCAACCCGGCGGGCGAGCGCCCTATGGTGGATCGATGGCGTCGGTCAAGCAGGTCCAGGTCACCTTCGACTGTGCAGCACCTGAGCGCGTGGCTCGCTTCTGGTGCGAGGTGCTGGGTTACGTCGTGCCACCGCCACCGGAGGGCTTCGCCTCGTGGGAGGACTTCGATCGTGAGCTGCCGGCGGAGCGGCAGGGGTCGGCCTTCGCGTGCGTCGACCCCTCGGGGGTCGGGCCTCGCCTGTTCTTCCAGCGCGTCCCCGAGGGCAAGGTGGCCAAGAACCGGGTGCACCTCGACGTCCGGGTCGGCACGGGCCTGGTGGGCGCCGAGCGTCTGGACGCACTCGAGGCGGAGTGCGCACGGTTGATCGCGCTCGGCGCGACGCGCGTGCGGCTGCTGCGCGCTGATGGCTTCAACGAGTCGTGCATCGTGATGCAGGACATCGAGGGCAACGAGTTCTGTCTCGACTGAATCGAGACAGACTTCGAAGTCGACCCTGCTATTCCGCGACCGGGGTCAGAGAATCGCGGTCCACTTGGTGGAGCCCGCGGTCTCCTTCCAATAGAGATTGGCATACCAGGCGTGCTGGTAGGTCGGCCGGTAGAAGTTGACGGTGAAGATAGGCGCGGTGCCCTGCGGCACCTTCTGGTAGAAGGTCGACTGCATGTCGGACACACCGCCCACCTTCGCGGCATGCCAGCCGGCCCCGGAAGCGCCGTTGTAGTAGCGACTGACGGTGTAGCCACTGCACACGGTCGGCGTCACCGACGCGGAGAAGGGCCCAGCCGAGACACCCACCTGGAAGGACGAGCTGCACGAGCTGTTGCTCGTGTAGGACTTGGTGGAGCCGAAGACGTTGCCGGACGCGGCTCGGTTCGAGTTGAGCTGCTGGTAGGCCGGCGCGGACAGGGAGGCGGAGCCAGCCGAGCGGCTGTAGTCGGACGACCCGTAGACCAGGTAGTAGTCGTAGTAGGGGTCGCTGTCTGCCATGCGGTACTTGTACGCGCAGAACTTCACGGAGCCGCGCGGCCACGAGGCAGACGCATACGAGGTCGAGGGATTGGCGCCCGCCCACGACACGGTGCTGCTGCATTGCGAGGCCCGGAACGAAAGGCTCACCGACGCGGAGACGCTTGCTGAGGCCGGAATGGCCGCGGCCGCTGTCATCGCAATCGCCACGCCCGTGGCTCCAGCGCCCCTCAGCAGGCCTTTCGAAATGTCAAACATGCGCAGCCCTCTCGTGGGTCCACCTGTTGATGGGCCTGAAGGTAACAGCGCCGTCGGACGCGTATGCAGGGTTTCGATTGTTTTGGTCCGAGGGCGCGGCTCCACCCTGAGTGGCGGGACGCATTTGCACTTTCGAGTGTTGCGGCGATCGGACCGAGCGAGCGCCCACGAGCAACCGGTGGCACGACAGGATGGGTCGGGTGAGGGCTGTCATCTATGAGGAGTACGGCGGTGTGCCGGCGCTGACCGACGTGCCCGAGCCAGACTGTCCCGAGGGCGGAGTCGTCGTCGCGGTGCGCGCCACGGGCGTATGCCGTTCGGACTGGCACGCGTGGAAGGGCCACGATCCCGTGTCGTTGCCTCACACCCCCGGTCACGAGCTGGCCGGTGTCGTGGCCGAGGTCGGGGTCGGGGTGCGCGACTGGCAAGTGGGCGACCGCGTCACGGTCCCCTTCGTCTGTGGGTGCGGGCGGTGCACGTGGTGCGAGGCCGGCGAGGCGCAGGTGTGTCCCGAGCAGACCCAGCCGGGCTTCACCGGCCCCGGGTCGTTCGCGGAGCGGGTGGCCATCCACGGCGCCGACACCAACCTGGTGCGGCTGCCGGAGGCGGTGGACTTCGTGACAGCGGCGTCCCTGGGGTGCCGGTTCGCGACGGCGTTCCGAGCCGTCGTGACTCACGGGCGACTCGGGGCAGGTGACTGGCTGGCCGTGCACGGGTGCGGCGGGGTCGGGCTCTCAGCCGTGATGATCGGGGTGGCCCTCGGTGCGCGAGTCGTGGCTGTCGACGTGAATCCCGCTGCGCTGGAACGGGCTTCGGCGCTTGGAGCTGAGTCGCTCGTCGATGCTGGGAGTGTGGCGGACGTGGCGGCGACGATCCGCGAGGTCACCGGTGGCGGCGCGCACGTGTCCATCGACGCGTTCGGCTCGCCCCAGCTGGCGGTGGCCTCGGTGCGCAGCCTGCGTCGGCGCGGCCGGCACGTGCAGGCCGGGCTGCTGCTCGGCCCCTCGTCGACGCCACCGCTGCCGATGGACCTCGTGGTGTCGCAGGAGCTGGAGATCTACGGCTCCCACGGCATGCCTGCCCGCGACTACCCCGCGATGCTCCGCATGATCGAGGACGGCACGCTCCGACCCGGCGACCTCGTCGGCCAGGTCATTGGACTGGAGGACGCCGGAGCGGCCCTCGCGGCGATGGACCACCCGTCGGCCACCGGCATGACGGTCGTGCGCCTATGACCTGTCGGACGGCGACGTCGCCGCACGAGCGGACGCGATCGGTCACGCGCTCCCCGACCGATGGAGAGCGATGACGAGACAACCAACTCTGTTTCTGACCGTCGGGCTCCCCTCGACGGGCAAGACCACGGCCGCGCGCCGCATCGAGATCGAGCGCGACGCGCTTCGTCTCACGAAGGACGAATGGGTGAAGGCCCTTTACGGCCAAGAGAATCCGGCGTCAGCGCAGGACGTGATCGAGGGGCGGCTCATCGAGATCGGTCTGCGGGCACTCGAGCTCGGGACGAACGTCGTCATCGACTTCGGCCTGTGGGGCAGGGACGAACGCTCCGCGCTCCGGCAGGCGGCGGCAGAGCGCGGCGCACTTGTGGAGATGCAGTACTTCGAGATCACGCCGGCCGAGCAGCGCAGACGACTCGATCGCCGCCAAGCCGAAGCGCCACACACGACGTGGCCGATGTCCGACGAGGAGCTCGCCGAGTGGGCGGCCGTCATCGAGATCCCCACCCCGGGTGAGCTCGACGGCAGCGAACTGATCGACGAGCCACCGGCCGGGTTCGCGACCTGGGACGAGTGGCGCAGGCATCGCTGGCCCCCGTCGGTCTCCTGACACCCGGCCACCGCCGGGGTCGATCCGGCACGTGAGCTGACCGTTCAGGTCCTAGGAGGGGAAGTGCTTCCAGTGCCCTTCTGACACGACCTCGACCGCGCCGTCGACGACCTTGATGGCCGTCTGGTCGTCCATCGCATACGCCGGACCCGAGATGCCCGCCGCCCATTGCTCCGCCTCGTCCATGGAGTTGCCCGGCATGCCGTCGGGAGCCAGGTGGGGGCAGATCGAGAAGTCGACGACGCCCAACGTGCTGTCGTCCCCGGTCGGCGGTCTCCACTGGATGAAGTCCTCCCCGACCTCGGGGGTCATCACCATGCTCCCGGCGCTCAGTCCCACCCAGACCGTCTCGCTCAGCGACGGGAGCATGTCCACCAGCCCAGACTTTCGCATCCAGTAGGCCAGGTAGAGGACATCGCCGCCCGCCACCAGCAGGACGTCCGTCTCCCGGACCAGCGGCACCCAGCGCTCTTCATCGATGCTGGGCAGCGCGGTGAGCTCGAGCACGCCGACCGACTTCCAGCCCAGGTCGACCATGGGGTTCTCGGAGGTTCCACTGATGAACTGCCAGGCCTTGACGCCAGGGCCGACCCAGGGGTGTCCGTACATCCCGGTGGGGATGCACAGAGCGCTCGAGTCGCCGATCGGCTTGGCCAGCAGATCGACCAACGCATCGCGGATGCTCGGGTTCGTGACGCCGCCTGAGGTGAGCAGAAGCCTCATCGCTTGCCTCCAGATGTCTTGAGCGGTCCCCAAAAGGGCTGGCTTGGTCGACCGGAAACGGGGATCACCGAGATGTGTTCACACCGTACACACCAGAGCGGCTCAGGGCTGGTTGGGCCGCTGTCCACTCGGTCTCGGACTACGCCGAGATATCCACCATCACCAGGGTCATCCGGCACGCTGTCTCGGCAACCAAGGCATGTGACGCACCCGGCGCGAGGTAGATGACGTCACCGTCCCCCATGCTGTGCTCGGTGCCATCGACGGTGAACCGCATCCGGCCGCTCACCAGCTGGACTGACACGGCGCGGGGCGACGTGTGCTCCGTGAGCATCTCCCCGGCGTCGAAGGTGAACTGCACGATCCGCATCACGTCGTTCGTGACAAGGACCCGCGAAGTTGTCGATTCGGCTACGACCGGCAGAGCGTGGAGCAGATCCACGTGGGCGGAGGACTCTGAGACGGGGGACGGCTTCGCCATCTAGTGAGCCTACGACCGCGTGGGCGTCTCAGGTTCACCTTCCTCCGTGCGGTCGATCCGAGAAAGCTTCCTGCAGATGCGCCAGCCTGCAACTCGTGCGTCCTTCGGCTCCGAGTGGCTCGTCGAGGTCAAGCGCCGTGCGGACGTTGATGACCGTTCGACCTTCGCGTGGATCCGACAAGCCTTTGAGCGGCACCAAACAGAACTGCCTGAGCTGCAACGGGACGTGGTGCGCCACTACGCGGCGGCTAGACGCATCCGCCGCCGCCAGCCACGAGGCTTCCGAATTCCGGCACTCGCGGTCTCGCGCGGGACCTACATTCGCTGGCAGGACGGCTCATCCGGAAACCTGCCAGGCCATCCGGGACCTGATTGCGACGACGTACCAGACAGCGGAGAGGTGCCTCAGCAGGAGCCGGGCGGCTGCCTTGACCGCCGCAGGGCGGTCGGCGCGGGAACGATGGTCCGGGCGACGTGCGGGACCTTCTGCCCACCTCGGGACCCGCCGGCGACGCACGGCCAGGAAATCTCGCGGGAACCGACTCGGCGCTCCTCGCATTCTCCCCCTGTGTCACCCGGCGCACAGACAGCACCGCGCCCGAAGCGCACCCTCATGGCATGAACACCAACAAGAGCATCAGATGCGCCATCGGTAGGCACCGCTGGCAGCCCACCCCCATTGCAGGCATGCACGAACGGATCTGCGTCGACTGCGGCAGCTCCCGCTTCGACGCCTCGATCCACCCGGACCACGAGGCAGGCAGCGGAGCCGTCAGCGCCTCGGGTCCTGCTCCCGCACACTTCCTCTCTGACGGTGGATTCGACGGAGGGTTCGACGGCGGTTTTGGTTGACCAGGTCGTGCGCAGTGGCCGACCGCTGTCGTGCGCTCGGTTAGCGCTGCCGGGTGGCTTCAGGCCAGACAAGCAACACAGCCCTACAGCCCGACGCTAGCCCGATCGGGTTCCCGCTGCCGCTTCGCGGCGGAAGGACACTGCCGCTTCGCGGCGGTTAGACGCACCATCACGGATTGCGGCACGAGCGCACGTCCACCGCTGACCTCCGGTGGGGTCACTGAGCGCAATAGGGCATTTGGTCCAACGCGAACCATACTCGCAAGTAGCGCGAACCGGACTTTGTGGTTCCGCTGTGCAATCGCCACATGGGGAGTATGCCGGAACGAGGGCCATCGCCGACTTGGCCCCAAAACCCACCCTCTGGAGGTGGACTCATGATCCGATTACGTGGCATGGCGTTGGCGGCGGCACTTGTGGCCGGCTTGACCCTTCCAGCGCTCTCTCCGGCGGCCCCGGCTTCAGCCGCGCCCGCCGGGAACGGCCCGTGGCACACCCTGTACGAGGAACCGTTCACCGACACCATCCAGGACTACTGTGACGTCCCCGGTCTGACGGTGACCTACACGTACGGCGGAGTCCTTCAGGTCCGGACTTCTCGCACCCTCGGCGTCGACGGCTTCCCTTATGAGACTTCCTTCTATACCGCCGAGGAGCTATACACGAACGTCGCCACCGGTGAGACGGTCACTGATGCCTTCGCAGCCGTGAGTCAGGACGTCCGCCTCATTGACAACGGCGACGGCACTTTCACCCGCCACGTCTCCAACAAGGGCCACCACGTCCTGTACTCGGACGACGGCGTCGTGCTCGTGCGCTCAGCCGGCATATTCGGCTACAACGTCGTCTACAACTACGCAGGCACTCCGTCCGACCCGTCCGACGACTTCAAGGTAGGGCGCCCCTTCAACTTCAAGGACGAGGGCCTCAAAATCGACTACTGCGCCGTCATCGTCGGCGCGATCGGCTGATTCGCAGGGTCACAACCCGTCGGCCAGCCCACATCGGATCCTCGAATGCGCGACGGGCACGGCGCGAAACTGATCCAGTGCCCGCCCGCGGGCGGAGGGCGATGGGACCCCACCGGCACGACCTTGAACGTCCTGAATTCGCCACGAGTGCTACGCCGGCGCCCGTCATGCGGCGATAGGGGCGCCCACAGTGGGCGGAGTAACCGCCCCAAGAGTCCGGGTGGTGGATCAGAAGTTGGTCGCCATGTTGGTGAACCGGCTGAAGTGGCCCTGGAACGCGACGACGATCGTGTCGGTGGGGCCGTTTCGGTGCTTTGCCACGATGAGGTCTGCCTCACCCTCTCGGGGCGAGTCCTTCTCATAGGCGGCCTCGCGGTGGAGGAGGATCACGATGTCCGCATCCTGTTCGATCGAGCCCGATTCTCTCAGGTCGCTCATCGCCGGCTTCTTGTCGGTGCGCTGCTCGGCGCCACGGTTGAGCTGCGAGATGGCGATGACCGGCACCTCGAGCTCCTTGGCGAGCAGCTTGAGTGCACGGGAGAACTCCGAGACCTCCTGCTGACGCGACTCGACACGCTTGCCCGAACTCATGAGCTGGAGGTAGTCGATGACGACGAGCTTGAGGTTCTCACGCTGCTTGAGCCGGCGGCACTTGGCGCGGATCTCCATGAGCGACATGTTGGGCGAGTCGTCGATGAAGAGCGGCGCCTCGGACACGCGTCCCATGGTCGAGGCCAGACGGGTCCAGTCCTCCTCGCGCATCGTGCCCTTGCGCATATGCTGCAGCTGGATGCCCGCCTCGGCCGAGAGCAGACGCATCGTGATCTCGGTGCGGCTCATCTCGAGGGAGAAGACCACGGCCGCCATCTTGTGCTTGATCGCGGCGGACCGGACGATGTCGAGCCCGATGGTCGAGTTGTGCGTCGGAATCATCGCCTCACCGGCGAGGTAGAGATGATCGTCCGCGGCAACCTCGATGCAGCGCACCGGCACCGATGTGACAGGACGGATCTGCTCGATCTTCCACTGCGCGTGCCGGATCCGGCTGACACCCTTTGCGGGTGCGCGGTCGATGCTGACGACGCGACCCCGCCGAGCGGCATACATTGCCTCGACCGTCGTCACCACCTGCGCAGGTGCGGCGTCGAGGGAGACCAGCCACTGGTGGTGCTCGTCGGCGACGATGACCGAGCCGTCGGAGAACTCGACCTCGTAGCAAGGGCGGTCGTGCATGACCTCCGTGGCCGCGATGACCCGGGTCGGGCGCCCGTCCGAACCGATGACGAGGTCGCCGACGCGGACCTCGCCCATCGTCGTCCAGCCCTCAGGCGTGGGCAGCGGGGTGTCGAGCGCCAACGCCTTTCCCATCGCGGGACGAGCGGCGATGACGATCATCTGGCCGGCGTGCAGACCGTTGGTGAGGGCGTCGAGGTCGGTGAAGCCCGTGGGCACACCCGTCATCTCGCCAGAGCGACCCGAGGCGAACTCGATCTCGTCGACGGTGGCCTCGATGACCTCGCCGAGGCGGTGGTAGTCCTCGCCGCCGCGCTTGTCGGCGACGGAGTAGACCTCGGCCTGGGCGGCGTTGACGATGTCTTCGACGTCGCCGCCACCCTGCGCGTAGCCGAGCTGCACGATGCGCGTGCCAGCCTCGACGAGGCGGCGCAGCACGGCCCGCTCGCCGACAATCTGGGCGTAGTAGCCGGCGTTGGCCGCCGTCGGCACCGACGCGATGAGCTGGTGGAGGTAGGCCTGGCCCCCGATGCGGGAGAGGTCGCCGCGCTTGGTCAGCTCGTCGCTGACGGTGATCGCGTCGGCCGGCTCGCCGCGGCCGTAGAGGTCGAGGATCGCGTCATAGATCAGCTCGTGCGCCGGGCGGTAGAAGTCGGTGCCCTTGAGCTGCTCGACGCAGTCGGCGATCGCGTCCTTGGACAGGAGCATGCCGCCGAGGACGGACTGCTCAGCGCCGACGTCCTGGGGCGGCAGCCGGTCGTCGGGGGGACCGCCCTCGCGGTTCGACGCCGCGAACGCGCTGGTGCTCAGCTCATCGAGCGACACGCGCTCCCCTTCCCCTGTGTCCCCTGTGTCGACGAATGACATCGGTGCAACTCAAGTAGACCCCGAGCCACCGACAGTCCCGCGTCCTCTGCTCCCCGACCCACCCGGCGGGGGAGCACCACGCCAACCTAGGCCCCACCCTCCGGGGGACCAAGCCGATCGGACGAGGTCGAGACGCCGCCTGTGGACAACCCGTGGACAACACCCCTCGACACGCCGTCAACAGGTGTGGACAACTTGTGTGAACAACTGTGGGGCCGGTGCCGGCGAGATCGCGTTTCGTGCGTGGCGACCTGCATCGATGCCCGTCCACGGGGTGTGGAGAACAAACTCCTGACCCCTGTGCGTCGTCCACAGATCGAGTTCGTCCCACGCGTCACACCCGTCTCCGACACCCGGCGCCCCGGTCCAGAGACCCGTCGCGCTCAGTCGCCGGACCGCACCACACACCCCGACGCACGCTCCCCCGAGGCCGGGAAGGAGCGGGCGAACGCATCGGCGATGCGCTTGGCGCGCTGGGCATAGCCGGCGCTCGTGAAGTGGATCTCGTCGTCGATGAACCACGAGTCCTTGACCTCGGACCGCCAGTCGTAGACGCGCATGGTGGGGTAGCGGGAGCAGGCGTCGACGAGCGCCTGGTTCCACTTGCGCATCTCGGCGTCGTCCCACGGGCCGGAGGAGCGCAGCGTCTTCACGGTGAGCCACATGACGGGGTGGTTGCCGATCGGCTCCATCAGCAGGTCGATCCGCTGCGCCAGCGGCACGGTGCCACCGACGTACTGGTTCGCCACCTCGTTGGTGCCCATCGCCAGCACCCAGCAGCCGTCGTAGCCGTCGGACACGCGCGAGACGACCGCCTGCTCGGCGTTCGGCTGGTCCTTGTAGCGCTCGACGATGGAGCGGGCGCCGAGGATGTCGGGCGAGAAGTCGCGCACGCCGATCCGGCGATACTGCGCGTCGATGCGCTTGCTCGCCGCGGGCAGGTAGTTCTTGTCGACCAGACCGGTCGACGTGGAGTCGCCGACATGCACTAGCTGGGTGCACGAGGTGCGCAGGTCCGGCGCAGCCGTCGTGGCCGGCGCGGTCGGCGCGGTCGGCGTCGCCGGCAGGTCGGTCGGGGTCGGCCCCGCCGATGCCCCCGCCGACGCGCCCGCCGATGGAGTGCCGCTCGCCGACGGCTCGGCCCCGTCGCCGCCGTCGGCACCGCCGTCCGCGCCGGCGTCCGGCGGCAGCGGCGGCTTGCCCGCGTCGAGGAGCGCCGTCTCGGGGTGGTGACCGCCGCCAGCGAGCGCGGTCGCGCTGAGCGCCGTCACGCCCACCAGCCCGAGCACCGCGGCCCCCACAACGATCGCGGGAGCCGCGGGCGCCAGCACGCCGGGTCGGGCGGGCGACGGCCGCCCCAGCCGCAGGGCTCCGCGGAAGCCGTGCCGGCGGATCGGGTCCTCGAGGATCGCCCACGACAGCGCCGCGAGGGCGAGCGTCAACGCGAGCTGTATGCCGCCGCGCCAGGCCGGGTGGTCGGTGAGCAGTCCGTTGGGGGTGAAGGCCACGACGGGCAGGTGCCACAGGTAGATCCCGTAGGACCGCGCCCCGATCCACGCCAGCGGAGCGACCCCCAGCGCCTTCCCCACGAGGGACGACGGGTGCGAGACCGCAGCAACGACAAGGACGGTCGCGATCGAGAGCAGCAGGATGCCGCCGCGATAGAGGAACATCGAGTACTCGTCGGTGTGCAGCACGAGCAGCCCGATGCCGACGAGGCCGACGACGCCCGCCCCGTCGAGCAGGGCACGCTCGCGCGGGGTGTCACACGCCGGCATACGCCCCGGCCGCCACACGAGCGCGACGGCCGCCCCGATGAGCAGGCCCCCCCGCGCGCGTGTCGGTGCCCTCGTAGGCACGGGTGTTGTCGAAGCCCGGGGCGGCGATCACCCACAGCAGCACGAACGACACCGCAGCGAGCGCCAGCGTGGCCCGGGCCACCGCCCGCAGGTTGCCGCGCAGCACGACGACGAGCAGCAGGAGCAGCAGCGGCCACACGAGGTAGAACTGCTCCTCGACGGCGAGTGACCAGAGGTGGTCGAGCGGGCCGGGGCCGTTGACGCGGTCGAAGTAGGACTCCCCGGACGCGATGGTGGCCCAGTTGCCCACGTAGAAGAAGGCCGCCACGCTCTGCCACCACCGGGCGCCGATGGCGTCACGGTCGACGAGCACGGTGGCGACGAGCACGACGAGCAGCACCATGACGAGCGCCGGCAACAACCGCCGCGCCCGTCGCAGCCAGAAGGTGCGCAACCCCACCTCACGGGTGCGCTCCCACCCGGACAGCAGGATCGAGGTGATGAGGAAGCCGCTGAGGGTGAAGAACACCCCGACCCCGAGCAGCCCTCCGGGGAGCCGCGCGACGCCGAGGTGGTAGCCGAAGACGACCACCACCGCGATGGCGCGCACCCCGTCGAGGCCGGGCAGGTAGGTCGACGATCGGTCGACAGGTCTGGGCACTCATCCCCCCCGGGTTGGTGAGCGCGCAGGCACGCACTTCCCGTCATGCTAAGCAACGATCGGCGCGCGCGCACGGAGGGCACCCCCGACACGGCGGGCGGCGCGCGCAACCCAGCGACCCACTCCCGTATGCCGTTCGGCCCGCTCCGCAGCCGACGCCCAGTCCTCGTTCAGGGCACGTTCAGGCTTCGTGCAGGGCGCGTCCTGACCCTGCACACAGCCGCCACAGAGCCGCTCCAGAACACCCTCAGGCCGCGGTCGGCTGCCGGCTCACAGCCCGGCGGCCGACGCGTCGTAGTAGTCGCGGTTGGCCAGGCCCGCGGCGGCTGCCTCGTCGAGCACGACGACCGCATCGGCGTGCCACTGCAGCACCGATGCCGGGCACGACGCCGAGAGCGGACCCTCGACCGCGGCCGCCACCGCCGCAGCCTTGCCGGCTCCCGACGCGACGAGCACGAGACGCCGGGCGTCGAGCACCGTCCCCAGCCCCTGGGTCACGCAGTGCGTCGGCACCGCGTCGAGCGAGTCGAAGAAGCGGGCGTTGTCGGATCGGGTGCGCTCCGAGAGCCGCTTGACCCGCGTGCGCGAGGTCAGCGCCGAGCCGGGCTCGTTGAAGCCGAGGTGGCCGTTCGCGCCGATGCCGAGGATCTGCACGTCGACGCCGCCGGCGTCGGCCATCCGGCGCTCGTAGTCGGCGGCCCCCGCCGCGAGCTCCTCCTCGGATCGGCCCGAACCGTCGGGCACGTGCAGCCGGTCCGGCGGCAGCCCCAGCGGTCCGCAGACCTCGCGCAGCAGCACCTCGCGATACGACTCCGGGTGGCCCGCCGGCAGGCCGACGTACTCGTCGAGCGCGAAGCCGCGAGCCCGCTCAAAGCTCACCTCGCCGGCCGCGACGGCACCCGACAGCACGGCATACAGCCCCAGGGGCGATGAGCCCGTCGCGAGGCCGATGACGGGCTCCGTCCGACCCGACGCCAGCGCGGCGCGCACCCCGTCGACGACGACCCGGGCGGCCCGCTCGGCCACCTGCTGCGCCGTCGGCAGCACGAAGACCTCCATCAGCCCACCAGCTCGTCGGTCAGCAGGACGGGGCCCGGCAAGCGCCCAGGCAGCAGCGCCGCGCCGATGGCGGCCACCGGCACCGACGCGGGCACGAGCTCGAAGCGCGACTCGAGGTCGAGCGCCGCGATCATCGGCGCCGACCGGGCGCGGCGGCGCAGGTCGGCGCGCACACCCTCGACGAAGGGCTCGCCGAGGCCGGTCAGCCCGCCGCCGATGACGACGTGCTCGGCGCCGGCCGCGAGCACGAGGAGCTGGATCGCGAGTCCGACCCCGTCGCACAGCACGTCGACGGCTGCGGCGGCCATCGCGTCGCCGGCCGCGGCCGCGGCGAAGGGGTCACGTCCACCGCGCGACGGCGGCCACAGCCGGGCCAGTGCCGTGCCCGACGCGACGGTCTCGAGGCAGCCGACCTGCCCGCACGTGCACGACACGTCACCGCCGACGGGCAAGTGCCCGATCTCTCCTGCGGCGCCGTCGATCCCGCGGACGAGCACGCCGCCGCGCACGACCGCCGAGGCGAGTCCGGTGCCGAGGTTGAGATAGGCGAGGGTGTCGACCGGCGCTCTCCGGTATGCCGTGTCGCCCGTCGCGGGGTCGGGTGCCGTCCCGGCCCCGCCGCTCTCGGACCCGTCTGTCGCGGGCGTCTCGGGCGTCTCGCGACCCTCAGGGTCCAGTCCCCAGGCCCGCTGGCGGAGGTGGTGGGCACCGAGGGCAGCCGCCTTGACGTCGTTGTCGACCTGAACGCGCAGTCCGAGTGCCCGGGTCAGCGCGCCAGCCAGGTCGAGCGACTCGACGTCGAGGTTGACGGCGTGGCGCACGACGCCGGAGCGGGGGTCGACGAGCCCCGGCATGCAGGCCCCGACCGCGCTGATGCGCCCGAGGCCGCCCACCGAGCCGGCGACCTCGCGGGCGAGGCGAGCGGCGACCTCGACGACCTCGGCCCCGCCGCGACCCGACGGCGCGCTGCGCAGCGACACCACCGCACCGGCTCGGCTGACCGCGGCGACGGCGGTCTTGGTGCCGCCGATGTCGATGCCGAGGAGGAGTTGCTCGCTCACGGCGCGGTCACCCCGAGCAGCCGGCCGAGGGCCCTGGCGACGACGGGCGAGCCGCCGTAGGTGACGACGTCTGCATCGCCGCGGGGCCAGCCGCACTCGACGGCGATCACCGGATGGCCTTGGGCACGAAGCCGATCCACGACCGCCCACGCGGGGTGGGAGGGGGCAAGGGACCGGCCAGCCACCGCGACCTTGGCACGTGCGGGCACGGCCTCCTCGGCGGTCGTCAAGCCGGCCGCATCGGGCCCCCAGGCCACCCGTCCGACCGCGAGGTTGGGCTCGGACGCGACCTGCACGACCACGGGAGACGCATCGAGCGCCAACCACTCGCGGGCGGCGTCACTGACCGAGAAGGCTTGCTGCACCACGTCATCCGACCACAGACCCACGTCACCCGCCACAGGGCCCGACGTGACCCCCGCTGGCGCGAAGTCCCTGCGCAGCCGCTCCACCCGCGCTGCCGCGTCGGCGACTCTCGCGTGCGGCAGCCGCCCCGACTCGACCGCGGCGACGACCGCGTCGACGATGGCCAGGTAGTACTGCTCCGTCGTCTCCGACCCCGTGCAGAGCAGGTCGCAGCCCGCGTCGAGCGCACGCACCGCGGCCTCTGGGATGCCCGTCTCGGCCCTCGCGCCGGCCATGTCGAGCGCGTCCGACACGATGACCCCGTCGAAGCCGAGACGCCCGCGCAGCACACCGCCGAGCATCGTCGGCGAGAAGGTCGACGGCCGGTCGGGGTCGATCGCCGTCACGACGACGTGCGAGGTCATGACGCAGGCGACCCCTGCGGCGACGGCCGTCCGGAAGGGCTCGAGCTCACGCACCTCGAGCACGTCGGCCGGTGCGTCCACCCGCGGCAGCGCGAGGTGCGAGTCGGTCACGGTGTCGCCGTGCCCCGGGAAGTGCTTCGCGCACGCCGCCACCCCCTGCGACTGCAGGCCCTCGATCGCCGCGACCGTGTGCCGAGCCACGTGGGCGGCGTCGGCGCCGAAGCTTCGGACCCCGATGACGGGGTTGTCGGGCGCCGAGTTGACGTCGACGACCGGGGCGAGGTCGAGGTTGATGCCGTATGCCGTGAGCTCGCGGGCGATCGCAGCCGCCGAGTCCCGCGTCAGGGCGGTGTCGTCGATGCGGCCGAGGACCGCGTTGCCCGGCTGGTCGGACCCCGTCGGGTAGTGCAGCCGCGTGACGTCTCCGCCCTCCTCGTCGACCGAGACGAGCAGGTCGGGCGCCGCGGCTCGGAGGTCGGCGCACAGGCGCGAGAGCTGTTGGGGGTCAGCCACATTCGCGCCGTAGAGGCAGACGGCCGCCAACCCACCGGCATACTCGCGGACGACCCACGGCGCGACGGTCGTGCCGACGAAGCCCGGCATGAGCGTGCCGACGACGAGGCGACGCAGCGCCTCCCTGGTGGTGTCCATGTCAGCCCTTCACCGCCCCGCCGACGAGCCCGCTGCTCATCCGGCTCTGCACGATGAGGAAGAAGACGATGACGGGGATGGCGACGAGCGTCGATGCGGCCATGACCTGGCCCCAGTCGGTCTCGCGGGTCGCGCTCGCCTGGATGAAGCCGCGCAGCCACAACGGCAGGGTGCGCGCCTGCTCCTCGGTCATCACAACCAGGGCGACGGTGAACTCGTTCCACGCCTGGAGGAACGCATAGACCCCAGACGCCACGAGCCCGGGAGCGAGCAACGGGAAGGTGATCCGCAGGAAGGCCTGCGTGCGTGACAGCCCGTCGACCATGGCCGCCTCCTCGAGGTCGATCGGCACGCCGGCGACGAAGCCGCGCAGCATCCAGATGGTGAAGGGCACGACCGCCGCCGTGTAGAGCACCGCGAGGCCGATGACGTTGTTGAGCAGTCCCACGGAGCTCATCATCTTGTACTGCGCGATGAAGAGACCCTCGGCGGGCAGCATCTGGATGAGCAGCAGCGCCAGCACGAACGAGGCGCGGCCACGGAAGCGGAAGCGGCTGATCGCGAGCGCGCCGAGGAAGGCGATGGCGAGCGCCGCAGCCACGGTGATGAGCGTGACCGAGAGCGAGATCGCGAGGGCCCGACCGAACGCCGGGTCGCCGAGCACGGTCGTGAAGTTGTCGAGCGACCCGCCGAAGGGCAGGAAGGTCGGCCGCGTCGACTGCAGCGTGGCCTTGTCGAGGAAGGCCGAGTTGACCATCCAGTAGACGGGGAACGCCCAGGCGAGGGCGAGCACGACGGCGAGGAGCGTGAGCAGCCACCGGCGCAGTTTCGGGGCGCGCATCAGGACTCCTCCTTCATGAGGGAGCGGACGTAGTACCAGCTCATCGCCACGGTGAGGCCGAGCATGATGACCGAGACCGCGGCTGCGGCGCCGAAGTCACCGGCGCCCGTGCCGAGCTGGTAGATGTAGGTGCCGAGCAGGTTGGTCTCGTTGGCGAAGCCCCCCGCGTCCTGGAGCAGCTTGATCTGCGTGAAGACCCGAAGGTCCCAGATGAGCTGAAGCAGCAGGACGATCGAGACGACGGGCGCGATGAGCGGCAGGATGATGTGCCGCACCCGCTGCCAGCCGTTGGCGCCGTCGATCTCGGCCGCCTCGAGCACCTCGGGCGAGACCTGCGTCAGCCCGGCATAGATCGACAGGGCGACGAAGGGCACGCTCATCCAGATGACGATGACGGCGGCGACGGCGAAGAACGAGAGCGGCTCGACGAGCCAGTTGTGGCCCTGGAAGTCACCGCCGAGGCGGGTGAGCAGCCAGTTGAGCACGCCGCGGCGCCAATCGACGATCCAGATCCAGACCGTCATCGAGGTGACGACGGGCATCGCCCACGCGACGAGCAGCGCGATCTGGAGGATGAGCCGGACGGGCGTGCTGACGGCCCGCATGAGCAGGGCCATGCCGCCGCCGATCGCGACCGTGCTGACGGCGCAGACGAGGCAGAAGGCGATCGAGCGGGCGATGACGATCCACAGGTAGGAGTCCGTGAAGAGCGCCACGTAGTTGTCGAGGCCCACCCACTCGGGGGGCTGCCCGAACTGCTGGAGCATGCCGTAGTGCTGGAAGCTCGTGACGAGCTGCCACCCGATCGGGTAGCCGAGGGCGACGAGCAGGATGAGCAGCGTCGGGACGATGAGCGCGAGGGGCACGCGCCTGGCCGTGGACATGGTGGACCTTTCGACGGGGAGCCCGGTGGTCGGTGGAGGGGTCCGACCACCGGGCCCTGCCTGCCTTCAGTGCGATTCGCCCGAGGGGCGAGGCGTCACTTGAGGTTGAGGATCGGCGTGATCTTGGCGTCGTACTCCGCGGCGAGCGCCGTCAGGTCCGAGGCGTCGCGGATCTTGCCGAAGAACTCCTCGAGGATCATCTTCGACTCGACGGCGGCCCACCCGGGGGCGGCGGGGGTCAGCTTGGAGTTGGACGCCGACTCGATGAGCGACTTGGCGAACTGGTCGGTGCCGAGCGAGCTGACGTAGTCGGCGTTGGCCGGGCCGAGGCCTGCCTTGCCGAGCATCTGCTGGTACTCCGGCGAGAAGATGATCCTCATCAGGTCGCGCGAGAGCTCCTGGTTCTGGCTCGCCTTGGAGATGCCGATGTTGGAGCCGCCGGCGAAGACCGGGGCCGGCTTGCCGTCGTTGCCCGGCAGCACGAACGCCGCGAACTTCGCGTCGTTCCACTCACGCACCTTCTTGCCGTCCTTCTCGACGAGGTCACCGATCGACCAGTGCGCCCAGCCCGGGGCCATGATCGTCGCGGCGGCGAGGGAGGTCTTGCCGGTCACCTTCTGGTTCTCGTCGAGGATCTCGTCCGAGTCGTTGACGTAGAGCCACGGCGTCGCGTCCTTGGCGTCGGCCGGCGCCTTCGAGGCGTTCTTGAAGAGGTCCTGCAGCTGGGTGAGGCCCTTGATCGTGTTGGGGTCGCTCAGCGTCGAGACCCACTGGCCGTTCTCCTTCTTGGCCAGCTCGCCGCCGTTGGCGAAGACCCACGAGATGCCGTTGCGCCAGTCCTGGCCGCCGAGGAAGAAGCCCGAGAAGTCCTTGATCTCGCGGGGGCTCTTCGCCGTGATCGTCTTCACCGCGGTGTTGAACTCCTCGAGGGTGGTCGGCGTCTTGACGCCGGCCTCCTTCCACACGTCGGAGCGGGCGAACATGTAGCGCGAGCCGAAGTAGTAGGGGAGGGCGAACTTCTTGCCGTCGACCGAGCCGACGTCGACGAAGGACTGGAGCAGCTTGGCGCCGCCGAGCTCCTCGTAGAGGTCGGAGACATCGCTGAAGGCGCCGACGTTGGTGAAGGTCGGGGCCTGCGTGTTGCCGAGCTCGGTGACGTCGGGCGTGTTGTTCGCGTCGGGCAGCGAGGTCGTCAGCTTGGTGACGATGTCGCCCCAGCCCTGCTCCTCGATCTTGAGGGTCGCGCCGGTCTTGGCCTTGAAGGTGTCCTGGAGGTAGGTCCGCAGCTCCTGGGGGGTGTCACCGCCGACGACCCAGAAGGTGATCGTCTTGCCGGCGTTGTCGGCCTTGCTCGCGGTCGTCGCCGACGACGAGGAGCCGGTCGCCCCTCCGCCACAGGCGGTGAGCAGGAGCGCCGCCGTGGTCGTGGCCACGGCCAGACCCAGGGTCTTCTTCATTGCGTTGTTTCCTTTCGGGGTGGCCGCGGTGCGGACCGGTGAGGTGGTGCAGGTGGAGGGGATTTGCAGTTCAAGGGCCCCGCCGGCGTATGCCGGGTGGCGGGGCGGGTGCTCGTGCTCAGGCGACGCCGAGCTGGTCCCAGAGCACGAGCACGGCAGCGCCGCGCAGCACGATGTCGTCGGAGTCGTGCGCGATGCGCACGGTGAGCTCGGCCTCGGGCCGGGCGAGCAGCCGGTCGTGCAGGGTCTGCTCGACGGAGTCGCGCAGGGGTCCGTCCAGCAGGTGCCCGGGCCCGGAGAGCACGACCTCGGCGAGGTCGAGCACCGCGACGACGGGGGCGAGGGCGATGCCGAGCCGCTCCCCCGCCTCGCGCAGCGGGGCGTCGTCACCGGAGGCCGCGAGCGCCTGCTCGAGACGGGGCGCCGAGACCCACGTCTCGAGGCAGCCCGTCTTGCCGCACCGGCATACGGCTCCTCCGTCGGTGCCGACCGTGACGTGCCCGATCTCGCCCGCCGCGAAGTGCGCCCCGCGCACCCGCTGGCCGCCGACGATGAGCCCGCAGCCGACACCGCGGCCGATCTTGACGAGGACGACGTCGTCGCCTCCGTCGCCGAGCGTGTAGTCGGCGTGCACGGCAGCGTCTGCGTCGTTGACGACGAAGACCGGCAGGCCGGTCGCGTCGGCGATGAGGTCGCGCAGCGGCACGTCACGCCAGCCGAGGTTGGGGGCCGTGTCGACGACGCCGCCGGCCACGATGATGCCGGGCGTGCCGACGCCGATGCCGAGGATCGGCGCGGTCGCGGCGGCGACCATCTCCTGCACGAGCTCGAGGACGATCGCGACGATCGCCTCGCCCGTGTCCTCACCCGTCTCGTCGGCGATGCGGCGCTCGGCGCGCACGAGGATGTTGCCGTCGAGGTCGAGCACGGCGGCGCGCAGCACCTCGTGGGCGGCGAGGTCGACGCCGATCGCCTGCAGCCCGGTGCGGTTGACGTCGACGAGGGTGGCCGGCTTGCCGGGGCGCACCTGCTCGGACGGGCCGAGCTCGACCGCGTGGCCGCTCTCGATGACCTCGGCGACGAGGTCGGAGACGGTCACCTTGCTGATGCCGAGCCGGCGGGCGAGGTCGGCCCGGCTCATCGGACCGGAGGTGTAGAGCACCTGAAGCGCGAGCGAGAGGTTGTGCCGGCGGCCGTGGGTGGGGAGCATCACGGTGCGCGGCGAGGCCCGGCGAGCGCGAGGAGGGGTGGTCACAGGAGTTAGTAAAGTTTACTAACTCCTGATTGGCAAGTCCCTCGGCAGTCCCGTGAGCGGGCCGCGCCGCTTAGAGTCAGTCCATGTGCCGCAACATCCGCCAGCTCCACAACTTCGAGCCACCGGCCACCTCTGACGAGGTGCACGCCGCTGCGCTGCAGTACGTCCGCAAGGTCAGCGGCAGCACGAAGCCCAGCCAGGCCAACCAGGCCGCCTTCGACGAGGCCGTCGAGGCGGTGGCCCACGCGACGGCCCACCTGCTCGAGCACCTGACGACGACCGCGCCGCCCAAGGACCGAGACCTCGAGCGCCAGAAGGCCCGCGAGCGCAACGCCGTCCGCTTCGGCACGCCCGCCTGACCGGCACCAGGCCGGCCACCCCCTGTGTCGATCTTCGTCATCGTCGTCGCGGCAGTCCTCGCGCTGCTGACCTTCCTGCTCTACCGCCGGCTCGCCGTCGCCCCCGACCTGTCCACCCGCGGTCGGTGGGCCGTCGCGCTCGTGCTCGCCGTCATGTGGGGGGCCGCTCTCGCGGCCTTCGCCATGCAGGCCGGCGTCATCGACCCGAATCGCGCGCGCTGGCTCGCGTGGGCGGGCATGACCTGGCTCGTGGTGGCCTGGTATCTCATGCTCGGCACGCTCGTGCTCGGCTTCCTCGCCCTGCTTGCCAGCCTCTCCAGCAGCCGCGAGCCGCGGCGCCGCCTGCTCCGCGTGGGCACCCCCCTCGTCGTGGTCGCCTCACTCAGCGCGACGGCATACGGGCTGCACGAGGCGGCGATGCCGACGGTCACGCCGGTGACGGTCACCAGCCGCGAGCTGCCCGAGGGCTTCGACGGTCTGCGGGTCGCCCTCGTCACCGACCTGCACCTCGGCCCGGTGCGTGACGCGTCCTTCGCCCAACGCGTCGTCGAGGAGGTCAACGCGCAGCGGCCCGACGTCGTCGTGCTCGGCGGCGACCTCGTCGACGGCAAGGTCACCCAGGTCGCCGACGCAATGGCGCCGCTCGCCGACCTCGACGCGCCCCTCGGCGTCTTTGCCGTGAGCGGCAACCACGAGTTCATCTCGCAGGAGGCCGACGCCTGGCTCAACCACTGGGAGACGCTCGGCATCACGGTGCTGCGCAACGAGAACGTCGCGCTGCAGCGGCAGTCCGACACGATCCGGCTCGCCGGCGTGCACGACGAGACCGGCACCGGGGCCGACACGGCCGACGTCGATGGCGCCCTCGGGAGCGCCCCCGCGGGCGGCTTCACCCTCCTCGCCGCGCACCAGCCGCAGCAGGCGCTCGACGCCCAGGGGCGCGGCATCGACCTCCAACTCTCCGGGCACACCCACGGTGGTCAGGTCTGGCCCTTCCGGTATGCCGTGCGGCTCCAGCAGCCGGTCATCGACGGTCTCAACCTCGTCGGCGACGTGCCGGTGCTCACCTCGCGCGGCGCGGGCGCGTGGGGTCCGCCCGTGCGCGTGCTCGCCCCACCCGAGATCCCCGTCATCACGCTGCGTCGAGGATGAGCGGAGCGTAGGTTCGGGGCCATGGGTCTGTGGGCGAGGCAGGTGGTGCCGCGCCTCGTGGAGGTCGGCACCGGCGGCGTGGAGATGCTCGCCTACCGTCGGCGGGTCTGCGAGGGGCTGACCGGGCGGGTCGTCGAGCTCGGCTTCGGCAGCGGCGCGAACCTCGAGGCTCTGCCGGCGACCGTCACGAGCCTCGTGGCCATCGAGCCGTCCGACGTGGCGTGGCAGCTGTCGCAGCAGCGCCGGGACGCAGCCGGCGTGGCGGGCGTGGCCGTCGAGCGCGGCGGCCTCGACGGACAGCGGCTCGACCTGCCCGACGCGAGCGCCGACGCGGTGCTCTCGACCTTCACCCTGTGCACGATCGCCGACGCCGACGCCGCGCTGCGCGAGGTCGTGCGGGTGCTGCGCCCGGGGGGCAGCCTGCACTTCTTCGAGCACGGCCTCGCCCCCGACGACGACGTCGTGCGCTGGCAGCACCGCCTCGAGCCGCTGCAGAAGCGGCTCTTCGACGGGTGCCACCTCACCCGCTCGATCGACGAGCTCGTCGAGCGGTCGGGGCTCGTCGTGGACTGGATCGAGCGGGCCTACGCGCCGGCTCCCCGACCGATGCGGCCGTGGGTCTACGGCTACCTCGGGCGGGCCCGGCGCGTCTGAGCCCGCCGGAGCGATCGGCTGCTCGCGGGCTAGACGGGCCGCGCGGGTGTCGCCCGTCCCGGCTACGTTGGCCGCATGGTCGAGCAGGGGGTGCACCACGAGCTCGTCGGCGCCCTGCGCGCCGCGCTCGAGCAGCACGCCGACCCCGAGCGCGCGGCGGGCCAACAGCGCTACATGAAGTCGACGATGCCCTACCGCGGGCTCACGACGCCGCAGCTGCGCCGGGCGCTCGCACCGCTGCTCGCCGACCCCGGTCTGCGCCTCACGTCGCGGGAGCAGTGGGAGGCGACGATCGAGGCGCTGTGGCACGGCGCCACGCACCGCGAGGAGTGGTATGCCGCCATCGCCCTCGCGCGGCACCGCACCTATCGCAGGTGGGTCGACAGCGACGCAATGCCGTTGTGGCAGAGTCTGATCCGCAACGGCGCGTGGTGGGACGTCGTCGACGACATCGCGACGCACCTCGTGCGCGACACCGTGGCGGCCGCCCCCGACGTCGAGGGACTGCGGATGCGCGAGTGGGCGGCCGACGAGTCGCTGTGGGTGCGGCGCGCGGCGATCCTCAGCCAGATCGGCGTCCGTGACGGCTTCGACGCCGACCTGCTGACCGACGTCATCGAGCCCAACATCGACCACCCCGACTTCTTCAGCCGCAAGGCGATCGGCTGGGCGCTGCGCGACCGCGCCCGTCACGACCCCGACTGGGTGCGCGGGTTTGTCGCGACGCACCCGAGTCTGTCGGGCCTCTCGCGCCGGGAGGCGCTCAAGCACCTCGGGGCGCTGTCGTGAGCGAGAGGCGCGACCAGGTCGGACGAGACGAGGCGGGGCCCGACGAGGCCGCGCGAGACTCTGCGGGCGGCTCGACGAGCGGCTCGACGGGCGACTCGGCACGCGGCTCGACGAGCGGCTCGACGAGCGGCTCTGGCCTGAGGGGCGCGACCACGCAACGTCGCGACATCCTCCGGCTGGCGGTGCCGGCCTTCCTGGCCCTCATCGCCGAGCCGCTCTTCCTCCTCGTCGACTCGGCGATCATCGGCCACCTCGGCACGGCCGAGCTCGCGGGTCTCGGCGTGGCGAGCGCCGCGCTCATCACAGGTGCCGGCATCTTCGTCTTCCTCGCCTACGGCACGACGAGCGTCGTCGCGCGCCACCTCGGAGCCGGTGACGAGCGGTCGGCGATCAGCGCCGGCGTGGACGGCCTGTGGCTGGCGCTCGGGCTCGGCGCGGTCACCGCAGCCGTCGTGGCGATCTGGGCGGAGCCGATCTGCGCCGCCTTCGGCGCCTCTCCGGCGGTGCTCGAGCAGGCGACGATCTATCTGCGGGTGTCGGCCTTCGGCCTGCCCGGCATGCTCGTCATCCTCGCCGTCACCGGGGTGCTGCGCGGCCTGCAGGACACCATTACGCCGCTCGTCGCGTCGGTCGCCGGCTTCGGCGTCAACATCGCGCTCAACCTCCTCTTCGTCTACGGGCTGCACTGGGGCATCGCCGGATCCGCCTGGGGCACCGTCATCGCCCAGACCGGCATGGCGGTCGCGCTCGTCACGGTGCTCGTCGTCAAGGCACGGGCCCGGCAGGCCTCACTGCACCCGCACCCGGGGCGCGTGCTCGCGGCCGCACGCACCGGCATACCCCTGCTCGTGCGCACCCTCGCGCTGCGAGCGGTGCTGCTGCTCACGACGTGGGTCGCGGCCTCCCTCGGCGATGTCACCCTGGCCGCGCACCAGGTGGCGCTCACGATCTGGTCGTTCCTCGCCTTCGCCCTTGACGCGCTCGCGATCGCCGCACAGGCGATCGTCGGCCGAGCGCTCGGAGCCGGCGACCGGCGGGGGGTGCGCGAGGCGATGGGCACGATGACGCGCTGGGGCGTGTGGGGTGGTTTCGGGCTCGGGCTCGCGCTCGTCGCGCTGCACGGGGTCATCCCGCCGCTCTTCACGCCCGACCCGGCCGTTCAGGAGGCGCTGTCGGCGGCGCTCGTCGTCGTCGGTCTCGGCCAGGCGGTGTCGGGCTACGTCTTCGTGCTCGACGGCGTGCTCATCGGCGCCGGGGACGGCACCTGGCTCGCGTGGGGCATGCTCGTCACGCTCGTCGCCTACCTGCCGATCCTGCTCGCGGTGCGGTCGGCCGGCCCCTCGGCGTCGCCCGCGCACGACGTCGCGATCCTCTGGGCGGCCTTCACCGGCTTCATGGTCATCCGGGCATTCGTGCTGGGCTGGCGCGCCCGCCACGACGCCTGGATGGTCGTCGGCGTCCGCTAGCCCCCAGGCGCCGCGCCCCACCCAACTGCTAGGCGTCTCCCAGCCTTCTTTAAGGTTCGCGGGTCATAGTCGTTCTCGTGAGTTGCTCCTGTGCGACTCGGTGATCTCCTCCCCTGTCGGATCACCGGGTCAAAGGGCACCCGCCCCTGCTGGTCAAGTTCGGCGACGTGACCAGTGGGGGCGGGTTTTCTCTTGTCCCGCAAGGCATTCCGGCGGACGTGACTCCTCACCAGGCGCCGTCGGTCACCTCGATGTCGGAGAGCATCTGCTGCACCTCGGCGGTCGTCGGCATCGCCGTGGAGCACTCGGCCCGAGACGCGACGATCGCCCCGGCGACGTTGGCGAAGTGCAGTGCGCGCTCGAGGTCCCAGCCCTCGAGCAGGGCGTGCACGAGCGCGCCGCCGAGCGCATCGCCGGCACCGAGGGCGTTGACGACCGTCACCGGGAAGGCGCGCACCTGCACCCGCTCAGTGGCGGTGACCCCGAGCACGCCCCGCGGGCCCTGCTTGACGACGGCCAGGTCGACGCCCGAGGCCAGCAGCGAGCGGGCCGCGGCATCCGGGTCGCTCTCGCCCGTGGCGAGCTCGCACTCCTCGACCGTGCCGATCGCGATGGTCACCTCGCGCAGCCCGCGGGCCACCTGTTCGCGGGCCTCGAGCGGGTCGTCCCAGAAGCCCGGCCGGTAGTCGAGGTCGAGCACGGTCGGCACCCGGCGGCTGCGCTCCTCCCACGCGGCGAGGTGGGCCGCGCGGCTCGGCTCCTGCGACAACCCGGTGAGCGTCGACCAGAAGATTCGCGCATCGCGAATCGCCTGCAGCGGAAGCGAATCCACGCTGATCATGAGGTCAGGCGCGGTGGGGTAGCGATAGAACCAGATCGGGAAGTGGTCGGGCGGCATGATCTCGCAGAAGGTGACGGGCGTCGGCGGGCCGCCGGTGATCGTGGCGACGTAGGCGTCGTCGACGCCGAGCTGGAGCAGCTGCCGGTGCACGAAGCGCCCGAACGCGTCGTCGGCCGTCGCGCTGATGAGCGCCGAGCTGCGCCCGTGGCGTGCCGCCGCGACGGTGACGTTGGCCGCGCTGCCCCCGAGGAACTTCTCGAAGGTGCGCACCTCATCGAGCGTGACGCCGTGCTGCAGGGGGTAGAGGTCGACCCCCACCCTGCCCATCGCCAGCAGGTCGTAGGCGCGTTCGGTGGCCGGGTCGTGCGCCGTCATGACCGGTCCTCTCGCTCGTCGTGGAGCGTCGCTGGCTCCATCCCACCGCACCCCCGGACACAGGGTCAACCAGGTGGGCCCACCCAACTCAGCACAGATCACGGGTTGGTAACGGGACTTGACCGGAGCCGGGCCCGACCCCCATTGTCATCCGTGAGAGCGCTCTCACACCCCGGTTCCACGCACGGAGAGCGCTCCCACGACCCATCCTGGGAAGAGACCAAAGGAGCTCTCCAATGACCCGTTCCACCCGCTCCGGCGCCCTCACCGGCCGCCGCGCATCGGCGCGATCCATCGCGCTCGCCACCATCGCCGTCGGGGCCCTCGCCCTCACGGCCTGCAGCTCCGGCTCCGGTGACACCGCCGGCGGGGCGGATGCCTCCGCCACCTCCGCCAGCGGACCGGTCACCCTCACCCTCGCCACCTTCAACCAGTTCGGCTACGAGGAGCTCATCCCGGAGTTCGAGAAGGCATACCCGAACATCAAGGTCACCCACAAGAAGGCCGCCACCTCCAACGAGGCCCGCGACAACTTCTTCACCCGCCTCTCGGCCGGCAGCGGCATGGCTGACGTCGAGGCCGTCGAGGTCGACTGGCTGCCGGAGATGCTCCAGTACTCCGACAAGTTCAACGACCTCAACTCTGCCGACGTCGCCGGCCGCTGGCTCGACTGGAAGGCCAAGGCCGCCACCGACGCCAACGGTGCCCTCATCGGCTACGGCACCGACTCCGGCCCCGAGGCGATCTGCTACCGCAGCGACCTCTTCAAGGCCGCCGGCCTGCCGAGCGACCGCGAGTCCGTCGCCAAGCTCTTCGGCAACACGTGGGACAGCTACTTCGCCGCCGGCAAGCAGTTCGCCGCCAAGTCGAAGGTCCCCTTCTTCGACAGCATCGGCGCCACCTACCAGGGCATGGTCAACCAGCTCGAGGCCGCCTACGAGAACCCGGCCGACGACGCCATCACGGCGACCGACAACCCCGAGGTCAAGAAGGTCTACGACGCCGTCATCCAGGCCGGCATCACCGACGGCCTCTCGGCCAAGCTCCAGCAGTGGGGCGACGACTGGACCGCGAGCTTCCAGAAGGACGGCTTCGCGACCATGCTCTGCCCCGGCTGGATGGTCGGAGTCATCGAGGGCAACGCCAAGGGCGTCAAGGGCTGGGACGTCGCCAACACCTTCCCCGGTGGCGGCGGCAACTGGGGCGGCTCCTACCTGACCGTCCCCAAGCAGAGCGCCCACCCCAAGGAGGCCCAGCAGCTCGCCGCGTGGCTGACCGCGCCCGAGCAGCAGATCAAGGCCTTCAAGAAGGTCGGTGCCTTCCCGAGCCAGGTCGAGGCGCTCAGCAGCCCTGACCTGCTCTCGGTCAAGGTCGCCGCGTTCAACGACGCCCCCACCGGCCAGATCTTCGCCGACCGGGCCAAGGCCGTCACCATCGCCCCGTTCAAGGGCACCCACTACTTCGCCATCAACGACGCCATGCAGCAGGCGCTGACCCGCGTCGAGCAGGGCAGCTCCCCGCAGGAGTCGTGGGAGAAGTGGGTCAACGACGTGAAGGCTCTCGGCTGAGCCGAGCGCACCCGCTCTGACGGGGCCCGACACGTCCCGGGTCCCGTCAGATCGGCCGGCAGGCCGGCCACCAGCACAAGCCAGCGGTATGCCGCTGAGCGCCGACCAGCGGATGGCGCGGTGACCTCCCACCAGGCACCGCGCCGCCCGCCCGACGAGCGGATCCGACCGTGACCGTCCAGTCCCCACCTCGCCCGAAACCCGGCCCGGAGCCCGGCCCGGAGGCCTCCGTCGAGCGGACGCCGATGGCCCCGCGGCCCGCCTGGCGCCGACGCCTCACCCGCGCCGACGAGAAGGCCTCGCCGTACGCGTACATCTCGCCGTTCTTCATCCTCTTCGCCGTCGTCGGGCTCTTCCCGCTGCTCTACACGGCGTGGGTCTCCCTCCACAAGTGGAGCCTCATCGGCGGGCAGGGCGACTTCGTCGGGCTGAAGAACTACACCGACGTGCTCGGTCAGCCCTACTTCTGGAACGCGCTGAAGAACACGATCAGCATCTTCCTGCTCTCGAGCGTGCCGCAGATCATCATCGCGCTGCTCATCGCCGCCGCCCTCGACAGCGGCCTGCGGGCCCGCACGTTCTGGCGGATGGGCGTGCTGCTGCCCTACGTGCTCGCCCCCGTCGCCGTGGCCCTCATCTTCAGCGACCTCTTCGGTGACAAGTTCGGCCTCGTCAACCACCTGCTCGGGCTCGTGGGGATCGACCCGATCCAGTGGCACAAGGAGGTGGTGCCGAGCCACGTCGCCATCGCCACGATGGTCAACTTCCGGTGGATCGGCTACAACGCCCTGATCTTCCTCGCCGCCATGCAGGCGGTGCCCCGCGACTACTACGAGGCCGCGATGATCGACGGCGCCGGACGCATCCGCACGTTCTTCTCGATCACCATCCCGCAGCTGCGGGCCACGATCATCTTCGTCATCATCACCTCCACCATCGGCGGCCTGCAGATCTTCGACGAGCCGCGGATGTATGACCAGTACGGCCTCGGCGGCGCCGACCGCCAGTGGCAGACGCTGACCCTCTACCTCTACCAGCTCGGCTGGACGCAGAAGAACTTCGGCCGGGCCGCAGCGGTCGCCTGGATGCTCTTCCTCATCATCGTCGTCTTCGCCGTCATCAACTTCCTCGTCACGCGCAGGATCGCCTCGAAGGGACCGCGATGAGAACCAAGGTCATCCGCCGCACCCAGGCCAGCCCGACGGCATACGTCTTCCTCATCGTCGTGCTGCTGGCCTCGGCGTTCCCGCTCTGGTGGTCCTTCGTCATCGGCAGCAAGGACTCCGCTGCCATCGTGCAGGACCCCTACTCCTTCATCCCCGGCGGGCACTTCTTCCAGAACGCCGCCACCGTGGTCACGACGGTGCCGTTCTGGAAGGCGCTGGGCAACAGCATCCTCGTCAGCTCGACGGTCGCGCTGCTCGTCGTGCTCTTCTCGGCGCTGGCCGGCTTCGCCTTCGCCAAGCTGCGCTTCCGCGGCCGCAACGGCCTACTCGTCTTCGTCATCGCGACCATGGCCGTGCCGACGCAGCTCGGCATCGTGCCGCTCTTCATCGTCATGAGCAAGCTCGGCTGGATCGGCAGCCTCTGGGCCGTCATCATCCCGAGCGCGGTCAGCGCCTTCGGCGTCTTCTGGATGACGCAGTACCTCCAGGAGGCGCTGCCCGACGAGCTCATCGAGGCCTCGCGGGTCGACGGCGCGTCGACGCTGCGCACGTTCTGGTCGATCGCCCTGCCGGCCGCCCGGCCGGGCGCCGCGATGCTCGGCCTGTTCACCTTCATCGCGACGTGGACGAACTTCTTCTGGCCGTTCATCATCCTCGACCCGGGCAACCCGACGCTCCCGGTCGCGCTCCAGCAGCTGCAGGCGGCCTACTTCGTCGACTACTCGCTCGTGCTCAACGGGGTCGTGCTCATGGCGCTCCCCCTCATCGTCCTGTTCGCCTTCGCCGGCAAGCAACTCGTGTCCGGCATCATGCAAGGAGCAGTCAAGGGATGACCGCCCACCTGACCCACCCGAGGCACCAGCCCGAGACGAGAGGAGCGACCACGGTGACACCCCAGCTCATCGTCCCCGGGTCGCGCCCCGTGCCCCGAGACTTCGTGCTGGGAGCCGCCACCGCGGCCTACCAGATCGAGGGCGCCCGCCACGAGGACGGCCGGACCGACTCCATCTGGGACACCTTCTCGCACACCCCCGGCGCTGTCGTCGACGGCGACACCGGAGACGTCGCGTGCGATCACGTGCACCGGTATGCCGCTGACGTGGCTCTCATGAAGACGCTCGGTCTGCAGTCCTACCGCTTCTCGACCTCGTGGCCGCGCGTGTGCCCCGACGGCGGCGCCGTCAACGCCGCGGGCCTCGACTTCTACGAGCGACTCGTCGACTCGCTCCTCGAGGGCGGCATCGCTCCGTGGCTGACGCTCTACCACTGGGACCTGCCCCAGGCGCTCGAGGACCGCGGCGGCTGGACGGTGCGTGAGACGACCGACCGCTTCGTCGACTACGCGCTCGCCGTGCACGACCGCCTCGGCGACCGGGTGCGCACGTGGACGACGCTCAACGAGCCGTTCTGCTCGGCCTTCCTCGGCTACACCGCCGGCATGCACGCGCCGGGCCGCACCTCCCCCGCCGACGGCCTCGCCGCTGCCCACCACCTCATGCTGGCCCACGGCAAGGCGGTGCGGGCGCTGCGTGACCGCGACCCGTCGCTCGAGCTCGGGCTGACGCTGAACTTCACCGTCGCCGACCCCCTCGACCCGGACGACCCGCGCGACGTCGACGGCGCACGCCGCATCGACGCCCAGATGAACCGGATCTTCCTCGACCCGATCTTCCGCGGGGCCTACCCGGCCGACCTGCTCGAGGACGTCCGCCACCTGGGACTCGAGGACCACATCCGAGATGGCGACCTCGCCGTCATCTCCACGCCGATCGACGTCCTCGGCGTCAACTACTACAACGGCGAGGCGATCGGGCACGAGGCGCCGGCGTCGGCGCTCGACGACAGCGTCAACGGGGGTCGCGAGACGCGGTCGCCCTTCCCCGCCGCCGACGACGCGCACCGCCACCCGCGCGGCCTGCCGGTCACCGACATGGACTGGGAGATCCAGCCCGACGGCCTCACCCGCCTGCTCGTGCGGCTGCAGGCGGAGTATGCCGGCCCGGCGGGGGTCGCCCTGCACGTGACCGAGAACGGCGCCGCCTTCGACGACGTGGCAGACGACCGCGGCTTCGTCGAGGACCGCGACCGGACGGCATACGTGCGTGCCCACCTGGGGGCGATCCTCGACGCCATCGACCAGGGGGTGCCGGTGCGCGGCTACTTCTACTGGTCGCTGCTCGACAACTTCGAATGGGCGTGGGGCTATGCCAAGCGCTTCGGTATCGTCCGTGTGGACTACGACACACAGGTGCGCACCCCGAAGGCGAGCGCGCTCGACCTCGCCCGGGTCATCGCGACCCGGCAGCTGCCGCCGCCGGACGCCGACCTCATCGCCCTCGAGCGGCACACCGATCCCCCAGGAGACACGCGGACATGAGCGAAGGGACGCTGGCCCCCGTCGGCCGACCGACCCTTGAGGAGGTCGCGCGGGTGGCCGGCGTCTCGCGCGCCACGGTGTCACGCGTCATCAACGGGTCGCCGCGCGTGAGCCCCGACGTGCTCATCGTCGTCGAGAAGGCGATCGCCGAGCTCAACTACGTGCCCAACCGGGCAGCCCGGTCGCTCGCGGCGCGGGCCACGATGTCGATCGCGCTCGTCGTACCCGAGAACGCGCACCGCTTCTTCGGTGACCCCTACTTCGCCGACGTCGTGCAG
Source organism: Humibacillus xanthopallidus (assembly GCF_044793955.1). Lineage (GTDB taxonomy): Bacteria > Actinomycetota > Actinomycetes > Actinomycetales > Dermatophilaceae > Humibacillus > Humibacillus xanthopallidus_C. The sequence goes on from NZ_CP084995.1 coordinate 140,671, forward strand.
GGCATCAGCGAGCGGCTCGACGACAGCGACTACGTGCTCAACCTGCAGCTGACCCACCCGAGCAGCCCGTCGGAGAAGACGCGGCGCTACCTGCTCGGCGGCAACGTCGACGGTGCGATCGTCGTGTCGCACCACTCGGGCGACCACTTCCTCGCCTCGCTCGGACGCTCGCTACCCGTCGTCTTCGGCGGTCGCCCGCTCGGCCAGATCGCCAACCCCGGCGACTACTACATCGATGTCGACAACCGGCTCGGCGCGCGGCACGGGGTCGAGCACCTCATCGAGCGAGGGCGGCGGCGGATCGCGACGATCACCGGTCCCGCCGACATGCCCGCGGCCGTCGACCGCGAGATGGGCTGGCGCGACGCCGTGCTGGCTGCGGGACTCAGCGACGCGAGGATCGCGCACGGGGACTTCACGGAAGCGGGCGGCATACGGGCTGCACTGACGCTCATCGACGAGCACCCCGACCTCGACGCGATCTTCGTCGCGAGCGACCTCATGGCGAGCGGGGTCCTGCTCGCTCTCGCCGAGCGTGGGCTGCGGGTGCCCGAGGACGTCGCGATCGTCGGCTTCGACAACAGCCCGTATGCGACGCGCGGGCGGATCGGGCTGACGACCGTCGCGCAGCCCTCCCTCGAGATGGGCGTCGTCATGGCCGACACCCTGCTGCGTCTGCTCGCGGGCGAGCAGGTCGAGCACGTGACGATGATGGAGACCAGCCTCGTCGTGCGCGACTCCACCTGACGCCGTGCCCCCACGTCGGGGCACGTCCCACCACAAAGTCCAGTGGGCACTTTCCCCCGCCCCGTCGAGTGGGCACTTCCCACCCCAAAGTCGAGTGGGCACTTTCCCCGCAACGTCGAGTGGGCACTTTCCACCAGCCCCGGCGCGGCTCGCCGCCCGCCCGACCTCTCTGTGCAACGTCGAGTGGGCACTTCCCACCAGATTCGAAGTGCGCGGGAAGGTGCCCACTCAATGTGGTTGGCACTAGCGGAGGACACTGCCACGCTTCCGCTCAGTCCCTCCGACGAGCACTCCGCTGCATGTCACGTTGGATGGCCATCTCAATGGCGCGCGCTGAGAAGAAGCGCGGGTCGGCCTGCGACAGGTCGAGCGAGGACTCTGCCACCCCGAGTGCGGCGGCGAAGCGCAGCACGCATTCCCGACGCGCCTCTGAGTCCTTCATGTCCGCATTCCAGATCTCCTCCATCGACAAGCCTGCACCTCGCTTGAAGCGATGGCCCCGCCGCGCGTCCCTCACGCGCTGGTCGGGCTCGTCATGGAACTCCTTGCCTTGGTACTCGCCCGCCAACCGCTGCTCTTCCCAGAGCAGGTCGGCGAAGCCGAGGAGACGCCCTCCCGCGTCGAACACCGGCGCGTTGAGTGCTGGCTCGGGCAGACCGCACCGCACCAGCACGAGCCGGGCAAGCGTCTCCCGAGGGGAGGCAGACCCTACCCTGATCTCCTCCAGGGCTTCGAGCAGCGTCACCTTGCCCCGCGGACGGACTCGCGCCATGACCGCCGCCCTCAGAGGAGCCGTCGAGCCAAGCCGCGTGGCGATGGCGTCTCCGACCACGATCAGGTCGTCGAGCCCCACCGGCTTGCCCCGCCCGACCAGCTCACCGAGATCAACCCACGTGTCAGCGAGATCGACCACCAGGAGACCCTCGACGTGTGTGAGCGCGCGCGGATGAAGAGCCCGGTGGGCAACGACGCCGGGTCGACGCATGCGGCGACCGTCCAGGGGACGGGTGACGTGCAGCCTCTCGTCCTGCTCCATCGCGTACGACAACGGCAGTCCGTGGAGCATCGCGGCGGTGATGTGGGAAAAGGCGGAACCGTCAGGGAGCACCGGGGCGAGACCGGACGCTCGCTCGACCAATGACTCCGGCGGCCTCAGGGCGCGCACGCCTCTGTGGGGACGGAGCAGCAGGGGTGAGTCAAGGAGCCGCTGGGGGACGCCTGCCAACCGCATGGACGAAGAGAGAAACGGGTTCGGTGGCAGGATGATCCCGTCAGGCAGGATCACGGTGTCACCCGGCGCGGGAAGCGGGCCCGCTGTCACCGGCACCGTCGAGCACAGCGGAAAAGGTGCCCGGCCGCGGTTGGGACTCGGGCCGGTAGGGGTAGCCGTCCTCCCATGGGAACACGCCGCCCACGGACCAGGTGAGCTGAAATGCTGGCACGGACGCGGTGCTCGGCCGCTGGTAGTGCCGGTTGGCCACGAAGACGATCTGGCCGGCATTCGGCACCTCTTCGACGAGATACTTCTCGTCGTGGCCGGGGAACGTCAGGACCTCACCTGCCACGAGGTCACGGCCCGCCCGGACCAGACCGTGCAGGTGGTTGAGGCAGCCGGTTGCGCTCGGGAAGTCGAGACCGAACACGAGCAGCTCAGGGTGTCCGAGGCCGAAGAGTCCGATCGTGTAGCAGAACGGGGTCACCAGGCCGTCGTCCTTGCACGGCTGGACGTATTGGAGGGCGCAGCCATGCTTCCTGATGGTGAGGCTGATCCTTCGATCCTCCTGCTCCAGCCACTGCTCCGTCGTGATGTCGCTCATGCACCCTCCGTGGTCCGTCGTTGTCGATGTCTCCACGGTGGGGGGTGGCGACGGAGCACAACAGCGGTGCTGTGCAGGCTGTGGATGAACCCCATTACGGCATCACGGGGTGTGGACAAACGATGGAAAGTGCCCACTCGACGTTGGGGTGGGAAGTGCCCACTCGACGGGCAAGGAGGGACGGCACAACCCGGGGGCGGACGGCATACGGCCTCAAGGGCGGTGGAAAGTGCCCACTCGACGGGCAAGGAGGGACGGCACATCCGGGGTTGGACGGCATACGGCCTCCACGCGCGGTGGGAAGTGCCCACTCGACGTTGGGGTGGGAAGTGCCCACTCGACCTTGGGCTGGGGCTTCGGTGGGAAGTGCCCACTCGACGGTGGCGGGGGCACACGAAAGGGGCCGGCCTCCGCTGAGTGCGGATGCCGGCCCCTCGCGGTGTGTCAGGCGGAGACGACCTCGAACGTGAGGGTCGCCGCGACCTCGGGGTGCAGACGGACGGTCGCCTCGTAGGAGCCGAGCGTCTTGATGGCCTGCTTCACCTCGATCTTGCGCTTGTCGAGCTCCGGGCCACCGGCAGCCTTGACGGCAGCGGCGATGTCGCCGTTGCTCACAGCACCGAAGAGACGACCGGACTGGCCGGCCTTGGCCGGGACCTTGACCGACGTGGCCTCGAGCTGGCCCTTGACACCCTTGGCGGTGTCGAGGTCCTTGATCTCGCGGACCTCGCGGCCCTTGGTCAGGGCGTCGACCTGCTTCTGGCCGCCCTTGGTCCACGGGGTCGCGAGACCACGCGGCATGAGGAAGTTACGGCCGTAGCCGTCCTTGACCTCGACGATGTCGCCGGCAGCACCGAGGCCAGTGACCTCGTGCGTGAGAATGAGCTTCATGGTGGTGTTCCTCTCTCGAATCCGGCTCAGCGAGCCGAGCTCGAGTAGGGCAGCAGGGCCATCTCACGGGCGTTCTTGACGGCCGTGGCGATGAGACGCTGCTCCTGGACGGACACACCGGTCACCCGACGAGCGCGGATCTTGCCGCGGTCGGAGATGAACTTGCGCAGCAGCGCGGTGTCCTTGTAGTCGATGTTCTCGACCTTCGCCGCCTTGAGCGGGTTGGCCTTCTTCTTGGGCTTGCGCACAACGGGCTTTGCCATCGTGGTGCTCTCCTTCGTGATGAGAGCCCGGGGTTAGAGGCCCCGGGATGGGTCATTGATGTCTTGTTCGTATGCCGTCCGGCGGACCGGGCGGCGGAGCCGACCCTGTCGGGTCGGTCAGAAGGGCGGCTCGTCGTAGCTGGGAGCAGCGCCCCAGCCACCACCCTGGCCACCCTGAGGAGCGCCCGGCGCAGCGGCGGGCTGTCCCCAGCCGCCGCCCTGACCGCCCTGGCCACCCTGACCGCCGGCACCCTGACCAGCCGGCGTGGAACCGCCGGTCGCCCAGGGGTCCTCGGCCTGACCGGCCTGGCCGCCACCGGCCGGGGCACCCCAGCCGCTGCCGCCCTGGCCACCCTGGCCGCCACCGAAGCCACCGCCACCCGCGCCACCGCGCTGGGTCTTGTTGACCTTGGCGGTCGCGCTGCGCAGGGACGGGCCGATCTCGTCGACGTCCATCTCGACGACGGTGCGCTTCTCGCCCTCCTTGGTCTCGTAGGACCGGGACTTGAGGCGACCGGAGACGATGACACGGGTGCCACGCTGCAGCGACTCGGCGACGTTCTCCGCCGCGTCACGCCACACCGAGCAGCGCATGAACAGCGTCTCGCCGTCCTTCCACTCGTTGCTCTGACGGTCGAACTGCCGCGGCGTCGAGGCCACGGTGAAGTTCGCGACCGCAGCCCCCGACGGCGTGAAACGCAGCTCGGGGTCGGCGGTCAGGTTGCCGATGATCGTGATGACGGTGTCGCCTGCCATGGACCAGTCCTTCGTTGGGTGATCGAGCGGGTGGAAGGGGCGGATCGTTGGGTGACCTGCGATGGCGCCCAGGGGCGCCGGGAGGAGAGACTCAGGCGCCGGGACGGAGCAGCTTGGTCCGCATGATCGACTCGTTGAGGTTCAACTGTCGGTCGAGCTCCTGGGCCGTGGCCGGCTCCGCGGTGAAGTTGACGACGGTGTAGATGCCCTCGGACTTCTTCTTGATGTCGTAGGCGAGGCGACGACGGCCCCAGATGTCGACGTTGTCGACGGTGCCACCGTCCTTCTTGATGACGGCGAGGTAACGCTCCATCGTGGTGCCGACTGAGCGCTCTTCGGTCTCCGGGTCGAGGATGACCATGAGTTCGTACTGACGCATGCTTCTAACCCACCTCCTTTGGTCTTGGCGGTCACGGGTCTCTCCCGTGACAGGAGGGTTGCATTCGTCCCACCGGGCCCCAGCATCACAGACCGCACCGACACGGGGTCGGAGTGATCCACAGCCAGGCACACGGCGAACCCGGCAAGACTACCGGGCCATCCGGCATACACCGAAATCGGCGGGACCGGGCCACCGGGGCCGACCCGTCGGGTCCCGGGAGCCGCGTCAGCGCCCGGTGGTGAGCAGCTGGTCGACCGGCGCCCAGTCGTCGCGCAGCACCTGGGGAGCATCGCCCACGAAGGTGAGCAGGTCGTCGGCCGCGACGAGCTCCATCGGCGACTCCTGGCGATCCATAGCCGCCTCGACGGCGGCGCGGTCGATCGGCTCGTCGGACGCGAGGAGGACGAGGTTGCCGCCGGGTCCGGCAAGGGCGCCCGGGGCGGCCGCGAGCGCGACGTGGTCGAAGACCGACGCGAGCGTGGCCACCTCGGCCCGGGCGAAGTCGAGCCGTCGGAAGTCGATGACGTTGAGCACGACGAGACCGCCGGGGCGCAGCACCCGCTCGACGTCGACGAAGGTCTCGCGCGTCGTCAGGTGCCACGGGACCGCGATGCCGCCGAAGGCGTCGCCGACGTAGGCGTCGAAGGAGTCGTCGGGGTAGCCCGCCACGGCGACCCGCCCGTCGGCGACCTCGACGCGCAGACGCGGGTCGTCGGGCAGGGCGAGCCGTGACCGGTCGACCTCGACGACGCCGGGGTCGATCTCGACCACCGTGCTCGTCGCCTCGGGACGCGCCTGCAGCAGGTAGCGCGGCAGGGTCATGCCGCCCCCACCGACGTGCAGCACCGACAGAGGGCCGCTCGGCAGCGTGTCGAGCGCCGCCGCGAAGGTGCGCACGTAGCCGAACTCCAGGTATGCCGGGTCGCCCGGGTCGACGTAGCTGTGACGCAACGTGTCGAGCACCAGCACCTGCCCGCCGGGACGGGCGGGGTCGGGACGCACGGACGCGCAGTGGTACTTCGTCTCGACGTCACAGGGCGAGGCGACGAGCACGCCTCCGGCGCCGGCGACGAGGGCGACGGCGATGGCCGCGGCGGTGCCCGGACTCGGCGCATCCCCGCGCCTCCGGGCGAAGACGACGAGGGCCACTCCGGCCACGACGAGCACCCCTCCGGTGCCGAGCAGGATGACGCTCGTCGGCACGACGGCAACGAGCACGAAGCCGGTGAGGAAGGTCGCGAGGATCGCCCCCAGGGTGCCGATGCCGGAGAGCCGCCCGACGACGGCACCGGTCTGGTCGAGGCTGGAGAGCTGCAGCTTGACGACCATCGGGCTGACGGAGGACAGCACGGCGGCCGGGGCGAAGACGGTGACCGCCGCGAGCATCAGTGCCACGACGGGCGCCGCCGACGGGCCGACGACCGAGGTCGCCAGCCGGATCGCCGGTGTCACGAGCAGCACGAGCGCGCCACCGACGACGAGCAGCGGCCCGATCATCGAGCGGGGCGGGCGACGGTCGGCGGCCGCCCCACCGGACCAGGCCCCGAAGGCGATGGCGGCCAGCGCCAGCCCGATGACGCTCGTGTTGGTCTCGAGGGTGATGCCGACGTAGGGCGCGATCAGCCGCAGGGCGGTGATCTCGAGCACGAGCACCGCCGCGGACGAGCCGAAGACGATGGCGGCGGCGAGCCAGCCGGGGAGGGCACGGTCGGCAGGGCGCATGCTCGACCCTACGACGCGTGCCGCGGCTCAGGGCCCGCAGCCTCGCGGCGTCTCAGCTGAAGCGGACGAGGACGCGGTCGGGGGCGCCGGCCATCGGTCCGGCGAGGTCGTCGACCTCGGGCACCCGGTCGCCAGCCCCAGGCGCGACCGTGTCGGCAGCGTCTTCGGCAACCGTGTCGTCGACTCCAGAGACAACCCCGGCGTCGACCCCGTCGGCCACCCCGGCGGCCACGGGCCGGTCCCAGCGCTCCCGCGCCCGCAGCCACACGACGGCGGCGAGCCAGAGCACCGCGACGACACGGAGCATGGAGAAGAAGGAGTACCAGGCCGCCGGCATCCCCCGGTCGGGCACCGTCGTCGCGGCGATCGTCAGCCACACGGCGACGAAGTTGAGCGCCTCGGCGCCGGCCCAGATGAGGTGGTCGCGCCACTGCACCGCGCACCACGCGACGAGCGGCACGAGCCAGAGCGAGCTCTGCACCGTGAAGGACTTGCCCGTGACGAGCACGATCGCGACCATGACGAGCGACACCTCGGCCACCGTCGGGCGACGGGCCGACGACAGCGCGAGCACCGCGCCCGCCAGCAGGGCCACGAACCAGCCCGCCACCGCGAGCGCCGTGACGGCCCCCTCGGGCAGCGCGTTGCCGGCGAGCTGGGGCAGCAGCCACGGCGAGCCGTAGCCCGCCGGCGCCGAGACCCAGTTGGTGTAGGCGCTCGCCGCGGCAGTGGGGTTGACCAGCCAGACGGCCGACAGCACCACGCCGAACGTCAGGACGGCATACGCGGCCGTGCGGACGAACTCGCGCAACCGTCCGGAGCGCAGGCAGAGCAGACCGATCGCGACGAGGAGGAGCACGGGGTAGGAGCGGGCCGAGATGGCGAGGCCCAGCAGGACGCCCGCGAGCGTCGGGCTGCGCCGCGACCAGGCCCAGAGGCCCGCGGTCGCGAGTGCCACGCCGAGCAGGTCGGCCGAGATGAACGCCGTCAGCGCCACCACCGGTGACAGCGCGACGTGCGCGGCCGAGATGGGCGGGTGCGCGCTCGACGCGACGAGCCACACGATGACGAGCAGCAGCAGCGTCAGCAGCACCGACCACAGCGCGAAGAACCACGCGGCGCGGGAGTTGAGCGACCCGTCGGGCACGAGGCTCGCGACCGCCGTCAGCGCCAGCCCGGTCAGCGGCGGCTGCCCCGTCTCGGGGGCGTCGGCACCCCCCTGCAGGTATGCCGCGAGGCCGGCCTTGACGTTCGCGTCACGGTAGGTGGTGGGCAGGTCGGCGTAGCAGGCGTTCCAGAACTGGTCGATGCCGGCGAAGCCCGTGCGCAGGCAGGGGATGCGCAGGAGGATGCCGAAGCCCGCCGTGACGGCAGTGAGGGCCGACAGCAGCGCGGCGGTGAGCACCCACGGGAGCTCGCGCGACACGGCATACCGGCCGCGGGGGCCTCCGATGACCTCGGAGGCCGCCCGCGCGACCGGGTCGGCCGGCCGCGTCACGGCCCGTTGCCGGGCTTTGTCGGGGTGGGAGCGGCGAGGGTGGGCGTCGGCTCGACCGTCGGGAGGGTCGGCGTCGGCTTGCCCGTGCCGTTGGTCTTCGTCGGCGCCGTCGTCGTGGGCGGTGGCGCCTGCGTCGTCGTGGGCGGCGCCTCGGTCGTCGTCGTGGACGGCGGCACAGTGACCGTCGTCGTCGGCGTCTGCGTCTCGGTCGGGGTCGCCGTCTGCGTCTGCGTGAACGTCGGGGTCGGGGTCGAGATCTTGTTGTCGCCCACGCCTGCGCGCTTCGGGAAGTCCTGGACCTCCATGTTGTCCGTCGCGACCTTCATGAAGTCGAGCCAGATGTTGGCCGGGATCGTCGAGCCGTCGGGGAGGGAGGACTCGTCCGGGCTCAGCTCCAGGTTGCTCTTGCCGTCAGCGGTGGGCTTGTACATGCCCACGGAGACGGCGAGCTGGGGGACGAAGCCGGAGAACCACTTCGACCGGTTCTGCTCCGAGGTGCCGGTCTTGCCGGCGACCGGACGGTCCAGGGTCCGCCCGATCTTGGTGGCGGTCCCGCCGGTCTTGACGGTGGCGGTCATCGCGTCGGTGACGTCGGCGGTCACGTCCTTGTCGAAGGCCCGCGCGGTCTCCGGCTTGGCCTCGTAGCTGAAGTCGCCGGTGCTCGAGGTGACCTTCTGGACGAAGTACGGCTTGGCGCGCACGCCCTGGGACGCGATCGTCGAGTAGGCGGTGGCCATGTCGATGATGCGGGGCGAGGCGGTGCCGAGGACGTTGGTCAGGTCGGTGCCGAGACCGGGAGTGCGCTCGGGGATGCCGGCGTCGATGGCCGCCTGGCGGGTCTTGTCCGGCCCGATCTCCTCGTTGAGCGCGACGAAGGCCGTGTTGATCGAGCGGCCGATCATCCGACGCATGTCGACCTCGCCGTAGGAGGTGTACTCGTAGTTGTTGATCTTCGTGTCGCCGAAGGTCTGGGGGGTGTCGCCGTCGAACTTCGTCTTCGTCGAGATACCGTCACGGACAGCGGCCAGGACGGCGAAGGGCTTGAAGTTCGACCCGCCCTGCATGATGGCCTGCGTCGAGGTGTTGAACTGGTCCTTGGCGTAGTCGGCGCCGCCGTACATCGCCACGACCGCACCGTCACCGGGGCGGAGGGCGACGAGGCCGCCCTTGACCTCCTTGGGCAGGTTGTCCTTCACCGCGGCGACCGCGGCGGTCTGTGCCTTCTTGTCGATCGTCGAGACGATGCGCAGGCCACCCTTGTCGATGTCCTGCTCGGTGAGCCCCGTCGAGAGCAGCTCCTTCTTGACGGCAGCGGTGATGAAGCCGTTGGGGCCGGCCGAGAACCGGTTGCCCTTGTAGTCGAGGATCTTGGGCAGCTCGTCGTACTTCGCGCGGTCGGCGGCCGAGAGCCAGCCCTCCTCGACCATGCCGTCGAGCACGTAGGCGTAGCGCTTCTCGAGGTTGGCCTGGGCCTTCTCACCGTTGGCCGGGTCGAAGAGCGACGGGGCGTTGATGACCGACGCCAGCACGGCGCCCTCGGCGACGGTCAGCTTGGTGACGTCCTTGCCGAAGTAGGCCTTCGCGGCGCTCTGGATGCCGTAGGCGCCGCGGCCGTAGTAGATGGTGTTGAGGTACTTCTCGAGGATCTCTTCCTTGCTCAGCTGGCCGTCGATCTTGACGGCGATGAGGATCTCGCGAGCCTTGCGCGTCAGGGTGCGGTCCTGCGTGAGGAAGTAGTTCTTGACGTACTGCTGGGTGATCGTCGAGCCACCCACCTGGGTCTCGCCCGTGATGCTCGTCTTGACCGCGCGCAGGATGCCGCCGACCGAGATGCCGTTGTTCTCGTAGAACGTGCGGTCCTCGGCGGCGATGTGGGCGTCCTGGACGAACTTCGGCACCTTCGACAGCGGCACCGACTCGCGGTTGCCCTCCGCGACGGCGATCCGGTCGAGCTCGGTCTTGCCGTCGGCGTAGTAGACGATCGAGACCTGCTTGTCGGCGAGCTCGTTGGGCTGCGGGATGGCAGTCTGGTTGTAGGCGAAGAAGACGCCGACGACCCCGATGACGAGAAGTGCGAGGCCCGCGATGGAGCCCCACTTGAGGGTGCCGAGGGCCCACTTCTTCCAGCCGGTGCGTCCGCCGCCGTCTCCGTTGGCCCCGCCCTCGGCGAAGCCGGAGTCGCCAGGTCCGTCAGGTGCCCCGGTCCCGCTGCCACCTGACGCCCGGCCCTTCGACCCCGCCAGCTGGGCAGCACGGATCTCGTGCCTGCTCTGACTCACTGCAACCCACTCCACTTCCACCGACAACACGTCGACATGCGATCAATTCGGCCCGGGAGTCCTCCCGAGCCGCCTATCAGTATGGCCTGACGCGCGTCCAACCAGCCAAACGAGACGCCGGTCCTCACAGCACCCACACAGGCCCACCACCGGGTCGCCACCCCGTCGCGACGGACGCGACCGGCACATCCCATCAGCGTCCCGAGGCGCTCTGAGGTTCCCCTGCCGATCGAGAGAGCAATCCGTCCGGGGGCGGCCAACCGCGCGGTGCCGCGGGTCGTGGACGGATTGCTCTCTCGATCGGCGATGTATCGCAGCGATATATCTGCGTGTAGGGTGAGGACGTGCCGAAGACCGACCGACCCCAGAGCCGCCGTGCTGCGCTGCTCGAGTTCGCGGTGCTCGGCCTGCTCCACGACGGTCCCCTGCACGGCTACGAGCTGCGCAAGCGGCTCACCACCGCTCTCGGCATCTTCCGGGCCCTGTCCTACGGCTCGCTCTACCCGGCGCTCAAGCGGCTCGTCGACGCGGGCTGGATCCACGAGACGCAGGAGCCGACCACGGCCGGCAAGCGCCCTCGCATCACCTACGAGCTCACGGCCGACGGCAAGGAGCACTTCCAGGACCTCGTCGCGGCCAGCGGCCCCGACGCCTGGGACGACGACGACTTCGACGTGCGCTTCGCCTTCTTCTCGCGCACCGAGGCGCAGGTCCGCTTGCGCATCCTCGAAGGTCGGCGCTCCCGGCTCGAGGAGCGCCTCGCCAACATCCGTGACGCCTCCACCCGCAACCGCGAGCGCATGGACGGCTACACCCTCGCCCTCCAGCAGCACGGCGAGGACGCGGCCGAGCGCGAGGTGCGCTGGCTCGAGGAGCTCATCGTCGCCGAACGCCGCGCGACCCTCGACCCGGGCCCCACGGCATACGACGACACGACCACAGACATCACCACCACCACAAACACCAGCACCACCAACATCAAGGAGTGATCCATGGGATCAGTACGCGTCGCCATCGTCGGCGTCGGCAACTGCGCGAGCTCGCTCGTGCAGGGCGTCGAGTACTACAAGGACGCTGACGCCACCACCGGCGTCCCCGGCCTCATGCACGTCAAGTTCGGCGAGTACCACGTCAACGACGTGGAGTTCGTCGCCGCGTTCGACGTGGACGACAAGAAGGTGGGCAAGGACCTCTCCGAGGCCATCAACGCCTCCGAGAACAACACCATCAAGATCGCCGACGTGCCCACGACGGGTGTCGAGGTGCAGCGCGGCCACACGCTCGACGGCCTCGGCAAGTACTACCGCCTCACGATCGACGAGTCGGCCGCCGAGCCGGTCGACGTCGTGCAGGTGCTCAAGGACCGCAAGGTCGACGTCCTCGTCTCCTACCTCCCGGTGGGTTCCGAGCAGGCCGACAAGTTCTACGCGCAGTGCGCCATCGACGCCAAGGTCGCCTTCGTCAACGCCCTGCCGGTCTTCATCGCCTCCGACCCCGAGTGGGCCGCGAAGTTCGAGGCTGCCGGCGTGCCGGTCATCGGTGACGACATCAAGAGCCAGGTCGGTGCGACCATCACGCACCGCGTCATGGCCAAGCTCTTCGAGGACCGCGGCGTCGTGCTCGACCGCACGTACCAGCTCAATGTCGGCGGCAACATGGACTTCAAGAACATGCTCGAGCGCGAGCGTCTCGAGTCCAAGAAGGTCTCCAAGACGCAGGCCGTCACGAGCAACCTGACGGGCCCGCTCGCGGGTCTCGTCGACAGCAAGAACGTCCACATCGGCCCGTCCGACTACGTCGCGTGGCTCGACGACCGCAAGTGGGCCTACGTGCGCCTCGAGGGTCGCGCCTTCGGTGACGTGCCGCTGAACCTCGAGTACAAGCTCGAGGTCTGGGACTCGCCCAACTCGGCCGGCATCATCATCGACGCCATCCGTGCGGCCAAGATCGCCAAGGACCGCGGCATCGGCGGCGCCCTGCTGTCCGCCTCGTCCTACCTGATGAAGTCCCCGCCGGAGCAGCGTCCCGACGACCTCGGCCGCGCCAAGCTCGAGGCCTTCATCGCCGGCACCGAGGAGCGCTGACCTTCCCGGTCACGACCGATGACGTATGCCGTGAGGCCCCCTTCCAGGCGGAAGGGGGCCTCACGCATACCCGGGGTCCACCCCCCGAGCGGCAACACACCGAGTAGTTGCCAACCCCGCGGGGCACACCACGTGGAGTTGGCGACTTCTCGGTGTGTTGCCGAGGCGGCGGGGTGCGGGGCGGGCTACTTCAGGGCGGAGCCGGTCGTCGTGCCGGTCGGGGCCTCGACGAGGCAGAGGACGGTGCGATCCCCGCGCCACGTGTAGGAGTCGGGGTAGATGAAGGACGGCTCGAGGTCGCCGAAGGCGGCGTCGGTCAACAGCGGATCGGCCTTGTCGGCGCAGCCCTCCTCGGCGGCGGCGATGACCTCGTCCTCGCCGGGGTAGTCCCCCTCGGGCAGCTCGAAGATCGTGACGACCTGGCTCTCGTGCGCGGAGGTGCACGGGACCGGGTTGACGAGGTCGATCTGGTCGGTGCGGCCCCCCGAGAAGCAGTCGCCGGCCTCGAGGTCGTCGACGAAGATCTCCGGCTTACCGGCCGACCCGCCAGGGGCGGCCGTGGCGCTGGACGAGGTGCCCTGCGATGTTCCGCTGACGGCGCTGATGATGCCGAGGGCGAGCAGTCCCGCCCAGACGAGCGTGCCGATGGTGCCGAGCACGATGCCCGCGATCGCCATGCCCCGGCCCCGCTGGCCCGAGCCGTGCACCTGAGGCGCCTGACGCACCTGGCGCAGCTGGTGCAGAGCAACCACACCCAGCACGATCGCGACGACGCCGACCACGGGCACGACGGCGGCCAGGCCGCAGCAGAGCGCCGCAATGGCCAGACCGTTGGTGCCGGGCAGCTGACCCTGCCCACTCAGCCCACCCAGCTGACCCGGCGCTGCCTGCCCGCCCGGCCCCACGGCATACGGCGGCAGGAACGGCGGCGGCAGAGCCGAGAGGTCCGCACCGGCGGGCCCTGCACCTGCGGTCGCGGGCGGGGTCGGAGCGGGCGGCACCGGCACGTCGTGCGACACGGGGAGGTCGTGCGGCACGGGCACCGTGTCCTGCCCGTGGATGGCCTGGGTGTCGTCGGTCGGCGTCCAGTCGCTCGTGGGGTCGGGCGCGCTCGTGGGGTCCGACGTCGAGGACGACTCGGTCGGGGCGGACGTGGGCATATCGGTCACCGCGGGAGCATCCCATGCTCGCGGGAGGTCCATCGACGAATCCGGGGCCGTGCCCAAATCGTCATCAATGGTCGCCCCGCGCGAGGATCGCCTCATGCGAGTCGTCACCTGGAACCTGCGCACCGACACCGCGGCCGAGCCACCGCACTGGCCCGACCGCCTGCCCGAGGTGGCACGCGTGCTCACCGACCTCGCCCCTCACGTCATCGGCACGCAGGAGGGCTCGGCACGGATGCTCGACGACCTCGCCGCCAGCCTGCCCGACCGCTATGCGTGGGTCGGGGAGGGCCGACGGGGTGGGCACGACGACGAGTTCACGGCCGTCTTCTACGACACGTCCCGCCTCGAGCTGCTCACGAGCCGCACCACCTGGCTCTCCGAGCAGCCCGACGTGGCGGGGACGCTGTCGTGGGGGTCGGCCTTCCCCCGCACCGCGACGACGCTGAGGCTGCGCGACCGCGCCGACGACGCGGCATACACCGTCGTCGACACCCACCTCGACCACGTCAGCGCGCGCGCCCGGGCGGAGGGCGCCCGACTCATCGCGGCGTCGCTGCCGCACGGGCCCGCCATCGTCCTGGGCGACTTCAACGCCCCGGCCGACCCCAGCGACCCGGAGGGGCCGTATGCCGTGCTCACCGCAGCCGGGCTCGGCGACGCCGTCGCGCTGCACCTTCGGGGCGGTGTCAGCGTCGGCACCTTCACCGACTTCGCCGACCCCGTCGTGGGGGCGGAGCGCATCGACTGGGTGCTGGTGAGCCGCGACCTCGAGGTCATCGCGGCGCGGGTCGTGACCGACGTGGCAGCCGGTGGGGTGCACCCGTCCGACCACCTGCCCGTCGTCGCCGACGTCGCTCCCCTCCGGGCCAGGCGCCGAGAGAAGCGTCGAGATCAGCGCTGACACCGTGGCCAGCTGCAGTGTCAGCGTCACAACATTTGGACACCCATAACGCGATGCATGGTTGTGAGTCCACACTGGGCGCAGCAGGGGCGCGACGTGCGCCCGACCGCGAGAGGACGAGCCATGGCAACACCGCGACTGGGCGAGATCGCCCCCGACTTCGAGGCCGCCACGACGGAGGGCCCGATCAGCTTCCACGACTGGAAGGCCGGCAGCTGGGCGGTGCTCTTCAGCCACCCCGCCGACTTCACGCCGGTCTGCACGACCGAGCTCGGCCGCGTCGCCGCGCTCGAGGACGAGTGGGCGGAGCGCGGCGTCAAGGTGCTCGCCGTCTCGGTCGACCCGCTCGAGGACCACGAGCGCTGGAAGGGCGACATCGAGGACGTCAGCGGCACGACGGTCGGCTACCCGATCATCGCCGACGACTCCAGGCAGGTGTCCGAGGCCTACGACATGATCCACCCGGGCGAGGGCGACACCTCGGGCGTGCGGTCGGTCTTCATCATCGACCCGGCCAACAAGGTGCGCCTGTCGCTCACCTACCCCAAGAGCGTGGGGCGCAACTTCGACGAGATCCTGCGCGCCGTCGACGCGCTGCAGCTCACCGACAGCGGCCCCTTCTCGACCCCCGCCGACTGGCGCACGGGGCAGAAGGTCATCGTCGCCCCGACCGTGTCGACCGCGGACGCGCGTGAGCGCTTCGGCGACGACGCCGTCGAGGAGGTCAAGCCCTACCTGCGCTTCACCAACGCTCCGGCCTGAGCCCAGCGCCACGAGTGCGGCGCTCCCGCGCGTCCGCATGCCGCCGCGCCGACCCGCAGACGCGTCAGGTGCGGCGGGCGAGCACGACCGCCTGGTCGTCGCGCTCGTCGGCGGTGGCTCGGCGCACGAGTCGCGCAACCTCGTGCACGCCGACCGCCGCCAGCCGGCTGGCGACCTCGTCTGCGCTGTAGAGCTGCCGCTCGAGGTGCACCTCGTGCCCGAGGCGCCGGTATGCCGGGGCGACGTCGCGCGTGCCCGTGCCGGACTGGAAGCCGACCAGCAGGTGACCTCCGGGCCGCAACACACGGACCGCCTCGGCGAGCACCCGGTCGAGGCCCGGCGGCGGCGTGTGGATGATGGAGTACCACAGCATGACTCCCGCGAACTCGCTGTCGCCGCAAGGCAGGTCGTCGAGGGAGCCGACGGCGAAGTCGAGCTCGGGGTGGTCGCGGCGCGCCATCGCAACCATGCCCGGCGAGAGGTCGACGCCGCGCACGGCCACCCCTCGCGCGGCCAGGTAGGCGCTCATCCGACCGGCGCCGCACCCGGCATCGAGCACCGGTGCTGTGCTCGCCTCCGTCGCGTCCGCCAGCACCGCGCTCGCGAAAGCGTCGACCATCGCGAGGTCGAGCGCCGTCTCGGCGCGCGTGTCGGGGAGCCGCTCGGCGTAGTCCGCAGCGACGGTGTCGTAGGCGTGTCGGACGTCGGTGTAGTCGGTCATCGCGTCATCATGCCGTCGCCGAAAGGGGCACGGCGGCAGGAAGTGGCCTCTCGACCCGGGGGGAGCGACAGGAAGTGGCCTCTCGACTTGGTCAGGCAGCGGCGAGGCGGCGGCGCAGCTCGGCGGCGAAGGCGTCGACGTCGGCCTCCGTCGTGTCCCACGCGCACATCCAGCGCACCTCGCCGGTGGCGGGGTTCCAGTCGTAGAAACGGAAGCTCTCGCGCAGCGCCTCGGCGACGCCTCGGTCGATCACGGCGAAGACGGCGTTGGCCTGCACGGCCTGGGTGATGCGCACCCCGTCGACACCGTTGACGGCCGCGGCGAGACGGGCCGCCATCGCGTTGGCGTGCCCGGCCGAGCGCAGCCACAGGTCGCTCCCGTAGAGCGCGAGCAGCTGCGCCGACACGAAGCGCATCTTGGAGGCGAGCTGCATCGACAGCTTGCGCAGGTGCACCAAGCCGAGCGAAGGGTCGGCGGCCAGCTCGGGATTCACGACGACCACGGCCTCGGCCGCGAGCGCCCCGTTCTTCGTGCCGCCGAGGCTCAGCACGTCGACGCCGGCATCGCCGGTGAAGGCGGACAGGTCGGTGCCGAGCGTCGCGGCGGCGTTGGAGATGCGAGCGCCGTCGAGGTGGACGCGCATGCCGAGCGCGTGGGCGTGGTCGCTGATCGCGCGCACCTCGTCGGGGGTGTAGCAGGTGCCGAGCTCGGTCGTCTGCGTGATCGACACGACGAGCGGCTGGGCGCGGTGCTCGTCGCCGAAGCCCCAGGCCTGCCGGTCGATGAGCTCGGGCGTGAGCTTGCCGTCGGGCGTCGGCACGGTGAGCAGCTTGATGCTGCCCATCCGCTCCGGCGCACCGCCCTCGTCGGTGTGGATGTGCGCGGTCTCGGCGCAGACGACGGCCCCCCACCGGGGGAGCAGCGCCTGAAGCGCGACGACGTTGGCGCCGGTGCCGTTGAAGACCGGCCACGTCACCGCGCCGGCACCCACGTGGCCGGCGACGACCTCCTGCAGCTGCGCGGTGTAGGCGTCCTCGCCATAGGCGATGTCGTGGCCGCCGTTGGCCTCGGCGAGGGCAGTGAGCACCTCGGGGTGCAGGCCCGCGTAGTTGTCGGACGCGAAGCCGCGCCACGTCGGGTCGTGCAGCGTGCTCACGGTGTCCTCACTCGGTCGGTCGTCTGGCTGTCAGGCGGTCCGGCCACGGCGTCGCGGCGCGCGGATCGCTCTCTCGATTGGGGATGGGGTGTGGGGGATGGGGTGTGGGGGATGGGGCGTGTTGGGGTCTGTCAGGGTCGGTCAGGGGCGGGCGGCAAGGTCGACCCGTGAGCCGTTGAGGCCCTCGGCGTCGGCGTCGAGCAGCCCGACGAGCCAGTCGGCCACCTCGGCCGGCGCGGTCGCCGTGCGCCCCTCGCCGATCCACTTCACCACACCGATCACGGCTGCGGAGCCCGGGGTCGCATCCTCGGCGCCGAACGAGTCGGCCAGGGCGGTGACCCACGTCTCCGCCGCCGCCTTGGCGCTCGCGTAGGCGGCGTTGCCGGCGGTCGGCTTCGCAGCCGCCTCCGCACTGACGATGGCGACCCGGCCACGACCCGACGCGAGCAGCGCGTCGTGCAGGGCGAGCGTCGTGTGGCGCAGCGTGTCGACGAGGTTGCCCGAGAGCCAGCGCCAGTCGTCGTCGGTTGACGCCGTGAAGCTCGTGCCCCCGCGCCAGCCACCGACGAGGTGGAAGAGACCGTCGACGCGCCCGTATGCCGTCACGACCTCCTCGGCGAGCGAGCGCACCGCCTCGCCGTCGATCAGGTCGCAGACCCGCGTGTCGAGCCGGGCGGCCATGTCGCCGTCTCGGTCGCCGTCTCGGTCGTCGAGTCCGGCCGTGAGCGCGTCCGAGAGCTCACGCAGCGACTCGGGGTCGCGTCCGACAGCGACGACCCGCTCGCCGCGGGCGAGCAGCGCGGCGCACGTGGCGCGTCCGGTAGCTCCGGTCGCGCCGGTCACGACGACGACGCGCTGACCCGGCCGGACGGCATACGTGCTCATGCGGACGCGGCCGTGATGCCGGCGGTCGACTCGATGACGCCCTTCATCTTCTTGGCGAGGGCTTCGTAGAACATCGAGAGCGGGAACTCGTCGGGCAGCACCGCGTCGGTGAGGCCCTTGGGCGGGCCGTCGAGCGGCAGGGCGCTGAGGTCGCCGGCGAGGTGCCGGGCCCAGGCCGAGAGCGGGTGCGGCGTCAGCACCGACGCGATGAGCGCGTAGGCGGCGAGCCAGTGCGCCGTCTTGGGCCGGTCGATCGAGCGCCAGTAGAGCTCCTCGACCGCCCGACCCAGCTCGAGCACCGGCTCGGCCACGTCGGCCCAGTCGATCGAGAGCCGGTTGTCGGTCCAGTGCAGGACGCCACGCTGGTGCAGCCACGCGAAGAGCAGCTGCCCGCCGAGCCCGTCGTAGTTGCGGGTGCGGTCACCCGTGATCGCGAAGCGGAAGATGCGGTCGAACAGGACGGCATACTGCACCGACCGAGCGTAGGGGTGGCCGTCGGCCTCGAGCGCGACCGCCTCGCGGAAGGCCGTGAGGTCGCAGCGCAGCTCCTCGAGGGAGTAGAGGAAGTAGGGCATGCGCTGCTTGATCATGAACGGGTCGAAGGGCAGGTCGCCGTGCATGTGGGTGCGGTCGTGGATGAGGTCCCACATGACGAAGGCGCGCTCGGCGAGCTCTTGGTCGGCGATGAGGCGGGCGGCGTCTGGCGGGAGCGAGAGGCGCGTGACCGCGGCCGCCTCGGTGACGACGCGGCGGAAGCGGGCCGCCTCGCGGTCGGCGAAGATGCCGCCCCACGTGAAGGCCGGCACCTCGCGCATCGCGACGGTCTCGGGGAAGAGCACGGCCGAGTTGGTGTCGTAGCCCGCCGTGAAGTCGAGGAAGCGGATCGGCAGGAAGAGCTTGTTGGAGTAGTGGCCCGCCTCGAGGTCGGCGACGAAGTCGGGCCAGATCACCTCGAGGAGCACGGCCTCGACCTGGCGGCCGGGGTTGCCGTTCTGGGTGTACATCGGGAAGACGACGAGGTGCGGCAGGCCGTCGACGCGGTGCTGCGCCGGCGCGAAGGCGACGATGGAGTCGTAGAAGTCGGGGACCTCGAAGCCGCCGTCGGCCCAGCGGCCGAAGTCCTTGACGAGCGCCTCGAGGTAGTCGGCGTCGTGCGGCAGCGAGGGGGCCAAGGCCTCGATGCCGGCGACGATGCGGCCGACGTGAGCGGCGGCACTCGCGTGGTCGGCCGTCTCGGGCACCGACCCGTCGACGGCCTGGAGGTCGCGCAGGCTGGTGACGGCAGCCTTGAGGTCGGTCCACGCCGGGGTCTGCACGAGCGGGTGCACCGTCACGGCCTGGCGACGGGTGGGGCGGGCGGCGACGTGGCAGACGGCGTTGTGCACGAGCTCGGCGAAGCTGCGCGCCGCCGGGTCGCCGTCCGCCGGGGCAAAGGGCAGCGCCACGGAGCGACCCGTGTGCCGGCCGGTGACAACGACACCCTCGGCGGGGGTCAGGAGCGAGCGGTCGACGCGCGCGTAGAGGTCCTCCGCCGGGTCGATCTCGCTCGCGGGCTCACTCCCCAGCTCGCCACCGCGGTCGCGGGCCTCCGGTGAGGGCGTGACGGCGCCCCGGAGGTCGACGACCACGTCGACATCCTGGGGCACGTCGAGCACGACGCAACCGCGGTGCGCGAGCGCCTCGGCCAGGCTGGGGGTGGTCGAGCGGACCGAGACGGTCGGGAAGATGCCCATCACGTCGTCCTCCTGTCAGGAATATCAGGCGTGCGAATGCACTCCCACAGAAGAATCTACGGGCCAATGGTGGTTGGACGCCAATTCGTTGCGTCTGGCTGCCGATGGGACGCAGAAAGGGTGGTCGCCCCCAGGGGGCGACCACCCTCGCGCTGCTCCCGACGGTCAGGCCGGGAGGTGTGTCACGTGGCCGAGGCCGACTTCTGCAGCTCGGCGTTGGTCTTGCACTTCTTGCCCATCGCGTCGAGCTTGTCGCCGGCGGCGGAGACGACCTGGCGCTGGCCGTGCCAGTCGCTCTGGAAGCGCTCGGCGTCGGTGCCGCCCCAGTTGCTCTTGATCTGCGAGACGGCGCTGTTGACGGCCTCGACGATGCCGTCGAGCTCGCCCTTGTAGCCGACGAGCTTGTCTCCGGAGGCCGACACCGCTTCGGCGTTCATGCCCTTCTTGTACACAGCCATGGTGGTTCCCTTCAGAAGTCTGCGGTCGTGATGGTGGTGAGAGCGATCAGTACTGCGAGGAGGTCTCGCGCTGCTGCTGGACCTCGTGGTCGATCGTCGTCTTCATCTCGGTGAGCAGCTTCTGGGCCTTCTGGAGCTCCGGACGGTGGGTCCCGGTCCACTCCTGCTCGAACTGCCTGGAGTCGTCACCCTGCCAGTTCTGCTTGAGCGACTCGACCTCCTGGTCGACCTGCGTGATGAGCTTCTGGATCGCCTCGGCCTGCTGCTGCAGGACGTTCCCCTGGGCGTTGACCTCATCGTCGTTCATACCGAGCCAAGCCATGACTTCTCCTTCTCGTGCGTCTTCGTGCGTGCCCGACTGGTGCCGGATGGTCTCGGACCAGCCGCGGTGGCCGTCCCCTGGTGCAACAGTGACGACCGTAGGCGACCCCCGCAGGGGTGTCGATGGGGAGCACTCCCCATGCCCACGTCGAGAGGCCACCCCTGGTCGCCTCCCTCACGTCGAGAGGCCACCCCTGGTCGCCTCCCCCACGTCGAGTGGCCACCCCTGGTCGCCTCCCCCACGTCGAGTGGCCAGTTTTGGTCGCTGACCACGTGTGGCCACTCGACTCGCACGGGCGGCAGATTGTGGCCACTCGACTCGCACGGGCGGCACACTCTGGCCACTCGACGTGGACGGGGCGGCAGATTGTGGCCACTCGACTTCAGGGGAGGGCGATCTGGATCAGCTCGAACTTGCCCTTCTCGATGACGAAGCCGCGGCCCGGCGGCAGCTCGGCCCGGTTGAGGGCGGGCAGGTTGGCCTTGAAGACCGAGAGTCCCTCGTTGCCGTCGGGGTGCAGGGCCAGGCCCGAGCGCGACGTCTTGAGCAGCGACTGCAGGCCGTAGTTGGTCGTGAAGAAGCCCGACTCCCCCTCGGCCACGACGAGCTGGTCGTTGTCGACGCAGGCCTTGACGAGCGCGGTCAGCGCGCTCTCGACGCCGGCCGGGGCGAGGTCGTCCACGCGCTCGACGAAGACCGCGACGGGCCGGGTGATGCGCCCCGCCTCGATATCGGACGCGAGCCGCGTGGCCAGCGCCGTGGCCGCCTCGCCGCCGACGGCCGTCTCGGCCCACACCCCGAGGTCGAGCAGCTCGGACTGCCGCCGCGGCGTCATGAGGTGCAGCTCGGAGGCCGAGCTGAAGCGGTGGAGGGCGGCCGCCGTCGCCGCGAGCGCCGTCGTGCGACCGGAGCCCGAGGGCCCGGTGATGATGAAGGTGCCCTTGGGGTCGAAGCCGTGCGGCTCGAGCGACGACGAGGCGACACCGATGACCGGTCGCCCGCCCGACTCGGAGGGGAGGTCGCCGAGCGGGATGACCTCGGCGAGGCTCTCGATGGGCGGGGCCTCGGGGACACCGGCCTTGCGCGTGGCGTCGGCGAAGGCCACGACCGCTGCCGCCTGCACGGTGACGTCGGTCGACCCGCCGAGCACCGCGACCTGCACCTCCTGCCCGGCCATCAGGCCGCGTCCGGGAGGGGAGGCCATCGTCAGGACGTCGCCGGGCACCCCGAAGACGGAGTAGTCGTCGGAGCTGCTCATGCGCAGGATGAGCCGGCCCTGCACCGCCGCAGCGAGGTTGGTCGGCAGGCCGGTGCGCTGGTCGGAGGCGATGATGAAGTGCACGCCGACGGGCCGCCCGTCGGCCGCCAGACCCGCGAGCAGGTCGAGCCACTGGAAGCGGCCACCGACCTCGTAGGCCTGACGGAAGGCCGTCATGCCGTCGATGAGCACGATGACGCGCGGCTCCTCCGGCCGGCCCGCGATGCGCCGGTAGTCGGTGATGGTCGACGCGCTGACCGACGAGTAGCGCGAGGCCCGCTCGTCGATCGTGGCCCGCAACCGGCGCAGCAACCGGGTCACCCGCTCGTGGTCACCGCCCGGCACGATGGAGCCGACGTGCGGCAGGGCCTCGAGCATCGACAGGCCCCGGTTGCCGAAGTCGAGACCGTAGACCTGGCACGGGCCGCCGCGCACGGTGTAGCCGGCGGCCACCGCGATGGTGCGCAGGAAGACCGACTTGCCGGACCCCGACGTGCCGTAGACCGCCATGTTGCCCTCCTTGTCGGGGCGGAAGGCGATCTCGGGCTGGGCCTGGCGGTCGGGGTCGTCGGCAACGCCGAAGACGAGCTCGTCGTCGCGCCGCTGCGTCGGCAGCGTGGCGAGGTCGTAGACGGGTCGCATGTCGGGCAGCCACGGCTTGCGCGGCTTGGGCAGCTGGGCGACCTTGGCCGCCCGGCCCAGGGTGGCGACGAGTCGCTGGATGTCGGTCGGGCCGAGGTCGGCCGTGTCGTCCCCCTCGGCGCCGTCGTCACGGGCGGGCTCCCACTCGATGCCGGACCCGAAGGTCAGCGTCTCGACCTTCATGTCGGGAGGCGGTGGCACGTCGGAGGTCCACCCACCGGCATACCCCGTCTGGAAGGGGACGAGCCGGCCCGGGCCCGTCTTGGAGACCGCGCGACCCGGCAGGGCGGGGTCGAAGAAGGCCGCCTCCTTGGAGCCGAGCACGTCGTCGGAGTCGTTCTCGTCGGCCATCCGCAGCGCCATGCGCAGGTTGGTGTTGGCGCGCAGGTTGTCCTTGATGACGCCCGCAGGCCGTTGCGTCGCGAGGATGAGGTGCAGCCCGAGCGAGCGCCCGCGCTGGGCGACGTTGACGACTCCGTCGACGAACTCCGGCACCTCCTGCACCAGCGCGGCGAACTCGTCGACGACGATGATGAGCGACGGCGGGGCATCGACCTCGCCCCGGCGCTCGAGCTCGACGAGGTCCTTGGCCTTGTGGCGGGCAAGCAGGTGCTCGCGGTGGTGCAGCTCGGCGGCGAGTGACGCGAGGGCGCGGCGCACGAGGTGCGGCGAGAGGTCGGTCACGAGGCCGACCGTGTGCGGCAGCTTGACGCAGTCGCGGAAGGCCGAGCCACCCTTGTAGTCGACGAGCAGGAAGGTGACGCGCTGCGGCGAGTGCGCCGCCGCCATGCCGAGGATCCAGGCCTGGAGCAGCTCGGACTTGCCGGCGCCCGTCGTGCCGCCGACGAGGGCGTGCGGGCCGTCGCTGCGGATGTCGACCGAGAACGTGCCCTGGCTCGACTGGCCGACGACCGCGCGCAGGTTGCCGGGCTTGCGGGGCAGCACCGCCGGCGCATACGGACCGGTGAGGACCGAGCGCGACTCGACCCACTTCTCGACGACCGCCTCCTCGGAGCTCGCGAGGTCGGTGCCGGTCAGCGTCAGCAACGAGACGGCGCGGGGCAGGTCGCTCGCGTCGTCGACCGGAACCCCGGCGTCGACGACGGGAGCGAGCTGCCGGGCCGCGGCCATCGCCTCGGGGGCGCTCACATGGTCGACGGCAACGGGCTGCACCTGCTCGCCCACCTGGACGTAGCCCGCGAGGGAGCTGAGGTCGTCGCCGACGACGAGGAAGGTGTGGCACGCCGCGGGCAGGAGGGTCTGGGTGTCGGCGACCCACACGACGACGACCCCGTGGCGGTGGCCGCGCTCGGCGATGGCGACGAGGCGGCTGCGGTCGATCGGCGCGTCGCTCTCGACGAGCACGAGCACGGTGGGACGGTCGGCGACCGCCGACCCCGGGGCGCTCGGCGAGGCCGCGCCACCAGACCCACCGGACCCCCCGGACCCACCCGCGCCGCCCTTGGCGGCGACGAGGTCTTCGAGGGCGTCGGCGAGCGCCGAGCACGCCGGTGCGCTGGCCGCGAGGTGCCCGACCTCGATCGGGCTGTGCGGCGAGGTGGTGTGCGGCAGCCACTTGAGGAAGTCCCAGTCCGCGGCCGACGAGCCCGAGGCGAAGGAGCAGACGACGAGCTCGGCGGGCGAGTGCAGCGCGGTCGCCTGGGTGATCAGCGAGCGGGCGGCACCGAGGGCTCCCCCGCGGGGTCCGCAGACGCCGACCGCACCGTCGGCGAGCGGCGTCGCGACGACCGGCACGTCGGGCACGACCTCGAGGCCGTGCAGCTGCTCCGAGACCTCGATCCACGCCTCGGCCTTGGAGCGCCCGACCATGGGCATGCGGATCGACGAGCGCGACGGGCGGGTGCCCAGCCCGAGCCGCAGCTCGCCGTAGCCCGGCACGTCGCGGCGTCGGGTCCACAGCAGCGCACTGCGGTCGCGCACGGCGGTCAGGCACTGCTCACCGCTCGGGTGCTCGCCGCGGCGCACGTCGCCTTCGCGGTCGAGCGCGCCGCGGATGCGAGCGGAGAGGATCGCAAGATCCTCGCGGAAGTCCTCCATCGCCTGGACGAAGTCCTTCTTCTGCTGGCGGCGCGCCTCCCAGTAGGTGCCCGCCATCATGACCGGCATCATCAGCATGAAGATGATCGAGAAGGGGCTCCTGGTGATCGCGAAGAGCACGGCACCCATGAGCAGCGGCACGACCATCGCGACGAGCGGCATCGGCGTCGGACGGCCACGCTCGGGCAGGTCGGGCACCTGGAACTCCTGGCCCGCATAGAGCGGTGCCACGCGCGGGGACCGCGAGAACGCCACGACGCCGGCGTCGCCGGACAGCACGCCGCTACCGGGACGGGTGAGGACGCCGTCGCCCTGCAGGTGCACCTCGAGCTCGGTGTCGCCGAGGCGCACGACGTCGCCGCTCTTGAGGTGGGCCCGGGTGACCTGCTGCCCCCCCGCGGTGATGCCGTTGGCCGACCCGAGGTCGACGACCTCGACGACCTCGGAGATGACGAGCTTGGCGTGGCGCCGCGAGACCGACTCGTCGTGCAGCTGCACCTCGCAGCCGCGTCCACGGCCGATGTATGCCGTGCCGCGGGCGAGCGGGACCTGCTGGCCGGCGTCGGGGCCCGACCGGATCACGGCCACGGCCGCGGGGCGGCCGCGGTCGACGAAGCCCTCCCCGGCCCGGCTGACGGTGACGCGCATGCCGGACTGCAGGCCGCTCTCGGCGACGGTGGCCCGCGGGTCGAGGGCGCGCAGGTCCTGGTCGACGAGGGCCAGCGTCATCGACGCATCCGCTCCCCCACGGCCGAGTGCGCTCGACCGGTGCGGGTCGGACGCGGCGAGATGGGCGGCGAGGTCACCGACCGTCGTGGCCGAGTCGGTGGTCGCGACGAGGTCGGTCTCGCGGTCCCCGGACCTGAGGACGAACTTGAGCTTCACGGCTCACCCTTCTGCCCACGTCGACGCCTCTGGGCGGTGGGGGCGGTCGTGCCGATGCCGGCCTTGGTGTCCTTGCCCCGCCGTGGCGTGGCCGACCCTTGGCTGCGCGACGACCCCTGGCTGCGCGACGACCCCTGGCTGCGCGACGTGCGCCGCAGCGCCGGAGCGAGGCCGGCCCCGTCGGGCAGGTGGTCGCGGAAGGTGCGCAGCGACACGTCGCCTCGCACCTTCTGCCAGAAGCCCTGCTCGCCGCGGATGCGCCGGCGAGCGGTCTCGACGTCGGCCCAGAAGGCCTCGACCTCGTCGGGGGTCGGCTCGTCGAGGTCGAAGACGTGGCCGTTGGCCGACGCCGCGAGGGGCACGAGCCCGAGCTCACGTGCCGGTCGAGTGCCCACTTTCCCCTCGACCAGGGACAGTGGCGTGGGCTCAGAACTGGGGGGAAAGTGGGCACTCGACGGGACGGGGGCGCCCATGAGGGCGCCGTCGACGACGGGGCTCGGCTTCACGGGCGGTGGACCGAAGACGTGCTCCTCGAGGGCACGGGCCTGCTCGAGCCGGGTCCCCTTGACGGGCAAGGGCATCCGCAGGTCGCGCGCGGTGTCGACGAGCTCACGCCACCCGCCGGTGACCTGGCTCGCCGTGGCGCCGCGCGAGCGCCGGCGACGCCGGCGCAGCCACTTGGCGAAGCGGATCGACCCGTAGACGAGCAGCAGCACGAGGAGCGGGAGCACGACGAAGAAGAGCAGGTAGCGCAGCCAGTCGGGCCAGGTGCTCGGGTCGAGCGGGTTCTGGTCGTCCTTGGGCGGGTTCTTCAGCTGGGTCGCGTTCTGCGCCTGGTCGGGGCCCTGGAGCACGCTCGGCGGGTTGTTGGCCGCGGGCGGGGGCACCTGGGCGCCGGTCTTCTTCTCCTCCGACTTCGTGAGCAGCTGCTGCGGCTTCTTGTTGCGGTCGGGCAGGAAGGCCGTCTGGAGCACCGGCTGCCAGGCGCCGTCGGACGTGCGCACCTCGACCCACGCGTGCACGTCCTTGCCCTTGACCGTGCCGTCCTGCGCCGGCATGGCGCCGACGACGACGCGGGTCGGGATGCCGAGGCGGTTGGCGGCGAGGGCGAGCGCCGACGCGTACTGCTCGTCGTTGCCGGCGAGCTGGGTCGACTTCATGAAGCGCTGGAGCCGGGCGAGGCCGTGGCCCGGGAGGAAGGTGTTCTGGTAGTCGCCCGGGGCGCCGCCGTCGGTGTAGGCGCCGTCCTGCAGGGCGCGGGCCATCGCGGCGAACTTCTCCCACTGGCCGTCGACGCGGTCGGTCCACGCGCCGACCTTGTCGTCGAGGAAGCCGAGGGCGCCGGGGTCGACGTCGACCTGGCCGTCGTCGACGTCGAGCTCCTTGGGCAGCGTCTTGGCGGGTGCGGCGACGCGGGCCGTGACGGTGTAGGAGTCGCCGCCGGCGAGCCGGGTCGGCAGCACGCCCGTGTCGGTGTCGACGTTGAAGCGCAGCTCGTCGGCGAGCGTGTCGCCGCGCGGCCCGCCGAAGTCGAGGCCGGTGACGGTGCCGAAGGTCGGCAGCCAGACGTCGCGGTAGCCGTCGGCCGGGACCGTGACCGTCGCGGTGACCTCCTGGCCGGCGCCCTCCGACGCGATGTGGCTGCCGACCTTGCGGAAGCTCGAGCCGGAGGCGGCGTCGTCGCCCTCCCCGCGGCTCGCGGCGTTGCCCGCGCCCCAGACGAGGTTGTCGTAGGAGTCGAGGGCCGCGAAGCGCACGGGCACCCCGGCCGGCAGGCCCTCGACGCGCAGCAGCGTCCGGTCCCACAGCTTGGCCGGGTTGGGCTCGGTGTACTGCCGGAAGCCCGCCAGCGGGCTGGCGAACTGGGTGACGTCGATGGGCGGCGTCAGCGCGGTGCGGAAGACGGTGCGCTGGGTGTCGTCGGCACCGGGCAGGTGCGGGCCGATGAGGAAGCCGCCGAGGGTCGCTGCCGCGAGCAGGGCTGCGGTCGTGACGGCGCGCGTCGTGCGCCCGGCGCCGTTCTGCAGGGCCGGGCGGTTGCGGTTGCTGCGCACCGCCGCCCACCCGATGGCCGCGAGCGCGAAGACCGCGCCCTGCAGGAGCACCGCGGCCGGGGTGAGGGTGCCGAGCACGATCGAGGCGACGAGCAGGGCGACGGGGGCCATGAGCGCGACGACGGATCCGCTCCACCGGCGGGCGACGGCATACGTCACGGCGGAGCCGACGAGCCCGAAGAGGAAGGCGAGCGCCATGTAGGGGCCCTCGGAGTCGACGGGCGTGAGCGCGGTGAGCAGCTCCTTCCAGCCGGGCACCGCCATGTGCACGAGCGTCGCGAAGGTCGCGACCGACGGCAGCACGCCGGCGATGAGGTCCTCGCGCACCGCGATGGGCCCGCCGAGCAGCAGGTATGCCGCCGCGACGGCCACCAGCGTCACCACCCCGGGTGCCCGGTAGGTCGCGGTCACGTGGCTGATGAGCAGGCCGACGACCAGGCCCGCGAGCCCGACCCAGAGCCAGCCGAGCCCGAAGAAGGTCGTGCGGAAGCCGACCAGCGCCAGCGCGACGAGCGCGACGGTGAAACCGGCGTCGACGAGCTGAGTGGTGGTGGGGCGCAGGCGAGCGAGCTGGGTGAGCGCTCGCTCGCGGAAGGTCGGCGGCGTGTCGAACACCGAGGGCGGCGGGGCGGGGATCGAGCCGGGCGAGCTCGTCGGTGACGTCATCGGGCCACCCCCGCGACGAGGAGGGTGCGCAGCTGCTCGAGCCGCCCGACGGTGAGGATCGTGAGACCGCCGCCGTGGCGGATGCCGTGCTCCGCGCCGGGGTCGACGACGATGACGACCTTGCTCACCTCGGGGGCGAACTGGCCGGCGGCCCGCTGCAGGTCGAGCAGCGGGCGGTGCGGACCCGTGACGAGGAAGACGGTGCTCGTGTCGGGGGCGAGATCGACGGCGTCGAGCGAGGTCGTCAGCAGGTCGACGGGCCCGGGCACGACGCGAGCCATCGCGTCGAGGGCGACCTGGGGGCCGGTCTTGCTGACCTTCTGGTCACGGCACACGAGGGTGGCGTCCTGCTCGTCGAGCAGCACGCGGACCATGATCGAGCTGCCCACCGAGATGGCGGTCTCGACATCGGCCTCGATTGCGGTCGGGGCGTTGGCCGACAGCACGTCGCGCGGGGCCTCGTGGTCGGTGCGGCCGGTCTTGCCGCGGCCGGAGCGGTACTGCTCCGGGTCGGGGTCGACGATGACCGTCACGTGCGACCGGCGGGTGTCGAGGAACTGGCGCACGAGCAGCTTGCCCGCCTTGGCGGAGCTGCGCCAGTGGATGTAGCGACGGTCGTCACCCGGCTGGTACTCCCGCAGTGCGTGGAAGGCGAGGTCGCTCATCGAGACGTCCTCGGTGGTGCTGCCCTCGAGGTCGCGCAGCAGCCCCGCGCCGAGCGACTCGAGCGCGACGGTGCGCGGGTGGACGAAGAGCTCCGTGCGCTCGGTCCACGTCAGGGTGCGGCGCATGAGGCCGAGCGGGTCGCCCTGCACCGTCGTCGCGGGTCCGACCTGGATGACGCCGCGGCGCGAGGTCGGCACGACGAAGAGCTCCTCGTGCGCGTCGCCCGGGGTGAGCGGCGGCAGCACGAAGCGCGCGGCCGAGAGCCCGACGGGCAGCTCGACGAGGATCGGCAGCATCGGGGTGCGCGCCTCGTTGGTGACGACGATGCGACCGGTGGCGGGCTCGCCGACGACGACCCGTCGCGGGTCGACCTCGGCGAGGATGCTGACCCGCGTGCGCCCGACGGCGAGGACGAAGCAGATGGCGACGAGCACGAGGGCTGCCGCGGCGACCATGAGCAGCTCGGTCCACCCCCACCGTGCACCGACGGCCCAGCAGACGACCCCGAGCGCGAGGATCGTCCAGCCGAGCGGCGAGATCCAGCGCACCACCCCGGCGACCGGGCGCCACACTCCCTCGGACGCCTGCGCGACGTGGCCGATCGAGCGGGTCAGCGGCTGGGTCACCTGACGGATGCCGCGGCTCGTCGACGACGCGAGGTCGGCGACGACCGCGCGCGGGCCGGTGGAGCCCGCTCCGCCGGCGGACGTCGGGGTCGCCGACGACCGCGGCGTCGGCGCGGGGGTCTGCTCCTGCTGCAGCGTCATTCGCTGTCCTTCACACGTGCGTGGTGCTGTGGGTGTGCGGATCCGCCTCAGGCGGAGGCGCGCTCGGCCGGGGGGGCGATGTCGCCGAGGATCTGGTCGATGGCCTGCAGCACGGTGGTCCCGGCGAACTGGGCCTCCGCGTTGAGCAGCAACCGGTGCGAGAGCACCGGCTCGGCCAGCAGCTTGATGTCGTCGGGCACGACGTACGTGCGGCCCTGGCTCGCGGCCCACGTCTTCGCGCAGCGCACGTAGGCGAGGCAGCCGCGCACCGAGAGGCCGAGCTTGAGCGAGGGGTGGCGCCGCGACTCCTCGGCGATGCGGCTGACGTAGCCGAGGATCGCCGGGTCGACGTGCACCTCGTCGGCGAGCTTGCTCATCTCGACGATGACGTTGCTCGCGATGAGCGGGCTGAGCGTCTTGGCGCGGTCGCGGGTCTTGGCGTCGGCGAGCACGGCGATCGTCGCCTCGTGGTCGGGGTAGCCGACGCTCGCCTTCATGAGGAAGCGGTCGAGCTGCGCCTCGGGCAGGCGGTAGGTGCCGGCCTGCTCGATGGGGTTCTGCGTCGCGATGACCATGAAGGGCTCGCCGACGGAGTGCGGCTTGCCGTCGATGGTGACGCGGCCCTCCTCCATCACCTCGAGCAGCGCCGACTGCGTCTTGGGCGAGGCGCGGTTGATCTCGTCGGCGAGCACGATGGTCGCGAAGATCGGGCCGGGGTGGAACTCGAAGGTCTGCTTCGTCGGCTCGTAGATCGTGACGCCGGTCACGTCGCTCGGCAGCAGGTCGGGCGTGAACTGGATGCGGCTGTGCGTGCCCTGCACCGTGGCGGAGAGGGCGCGGGCCAGCTGCGTCTTGCCGGTGCCGGGGAAGTCCTCGAGGAGCATGTGCCCCTCAGACAGCAGGCAGGTCAGCGCGAGCCTGGTCACGTGCTGCTTGCCGAGCACGGCCTTCTCGATGTTGCCGACGAGCTGGTCGAAGGTGTGGGCGAACCAGGTCACCTGCTCCTGCGTGATCTGGCTCGTGGCGGGGGTGGCCGTCATGGGTGTCGTTCTCCTGTCGGGTGTTTCACAAACGTCGGGGTATGCCGGGTGGCGTGGTTGCGGTCAGCCCCACGGGTTGAGCGAGCCGCTGGGTGAGTAGGTCCTGCCGTCGGCGCCCTGCCCGGTGCAGGTGACGCTCACCCACCCACCGGCGAAGCCGTAGAACTTCGTCGACTGGTTGCCGCCGTTCTTGGGCTCGATGCGCCAGCCGCCCCCGTCGTCGGGGTCGGGCCAGCCGCCGTCGCTGCTGTCGACGGCGCAGCTGATCGGGCCGGCGAAGTTGGACAGGCTGTAGGCGACGAAGTTGCAGTTGGTGCCGCACTGCACGCCGTTGTCCATCCGGCACCCGCTCGTGGCGCCGCACTGGGCGCCCTGGTAGACCCGGTCGACCGAGGGTTTGGGGGCCTGGTTGGTGGTGCCGCTGATGGAGGTCCACGGCCCCCACCCGGCATCGGTCGCGAAAGCACGCACCCTGATCGTGCGGGTCGTGTCGAAGCCGAGACCGCCGATCGTCGTCGACTCACGCGAGGCCGCGAAGGTCTCGCTCTTGTCGCCGGCGACCTCGTAGCGGGTGATGTCGCGGCCGTTGGTGGCCGGGGCGTTCCACGTGAAGGTGATGCTGTTGTCGTCGTGGCGTTCGCCCGGGTTGCGGATCGCCTTCGTCGGCCCGTAGGGCTGGAAGGAGACGTTGTTGGACCAGGGCGAGCACCGCCCGGCGACGTTGCAGGCCTGCAGGTCCATGGACTGGGTGCTGATGCCGAGGTTGCCGGCCGTGCCGCCGGAGCAGCCCGCCGAGCAGTCCCACGACCCGGAGCGACCGGCGCTCGTGCGCCAGTTGACCTTGTCGTAGCCGCGCGACCGGGAGTCCCCGAGCGAGAAGCTGGCGTTGGCCTTGTAGTCGGGGTTGGGCGTCGTGACGGCCCGCAGGTTGGGGGTCTCCGGTATGCCGTCGGCGACGTAGGAGCTGAAGTTGGCCTGGTCGCTCGTGGCCGGACCACCGTTGGTGGCGGTCACGACGTACTCGAGCTTCTGCCCCTGGTAGGGCACGGTGTCGCTGCTGACGCGGGTGGCGCCGCCGGAGACCGTGTCGATGAGCGTCCAGGCACCGCCGCCCACCCGACGGTAGACGTCGTACTTCGTGATCGGCGGTCCGTTGGCGTCGGTGGCCGGCCAGGAGACGGCCACCTGCGCGTTCGGCTCGCCCGGCACCGGCTCGCGGGGGCTGAGAGTCGGGGCGGGCACGGCCGCCGGCTTGCCAAAGGACTGTGCCTTGACCTCGGGCCCGAACGGACCCCAGCCGGCCTCGTTCCTCGCCTGCACGCGCACCGTGTAGGCGTCGTTGTTCACGAGCCCTGAGATGACCTTCGTCGTCGTCGGCGCCGGGACGGACTGGATGCCGCCACCTCCGGCCCCGCTGCCGATGTTGGTCCACTGCACGCGGTACTCGAGCACCGCGCTGCCCTTGTTGGCGGGCGGCGTCCAGTTGACCGTGAGCTTGCGGTCGCCGGGGGTGACGTCGCTGATCGCGGTCGCCTCGGGCTTGGTGTCGGGGCGCGCCGTGTTGCTCGGCGGGCTCGGGTCCGACCAGCCGACGCCGTTGCGGCTGCGCACCGTGAAGGTGTAGTCCTTGCCGTTGGTCAGGCCGTCGATGGTGCACGGGCTCGACGGGCAGGCCCGGGGGCCGCCTCCGGGTCCGATCCCCGTCACCTCGTACTCGAGGATCGGCAGGCCGCCGTCGTAGGCGGGCGGCCGGAAGTCGACCCGGGCGCTGCTGCCGAGCACCCGGTCGGCCACCGCCGACGGGGCCGCGATCGGGTCGGGCTTGCTCCGCACGGTGACCGACACCTCGCCCAGGGCGGGCGAGCGGCCCGGGGCGTCGGTGACCGACACCGACACGCGGGCGTCACCGCGCGCGTTGCCGGCGGCGGCGACGGTCAGCTGGCAGCCGCTCTGGGTGACGGACACACCCACTCCGCTCGCCACGGTGGCCGAGGCGATGGCGCACTGCGGCGAGGTGAGCGGGCTGTCGAGGAACTGCGCGAGGTTGACGGTCTGGCTCGTGCCCGCGATGAGGCCCTCGATCGTGGCCGGACGCAGCGTCGCGAGCGGCGGCGAGCTGGTGACGCGCACCCGGATCTTGAAGGACTCGGCGCCCCCCCGTGCCTTGACCGAGACCGCACCGGTCGCGCCGGCCTGCGCGGCGGGCTGGGCCTGCAGCACCACCTGACGGCCGCCGGAGCCCTGCTGGCTGAGGTCGACACGGTCGACACCCGGGTCCCAGGCCGCCTCGAACTGCGCGGCGCCCTGGTCGGCCCCGTCGGGCCACCACACCCGGCAGAGCCGGGTGATGTCGAAGGAGCGGGCCGGGCCGTCGGCCGCGAGCACCACCTCGTGGTCGGGGCAGCGCAGCACGGGGATGTCGGGCCCGATCTGCACGGGGATCGTGACGTAGGCCTTCTGCGGCGCCTTGTCACCCGTCCCCGTCGAGTTCGTCACCTGGAGCATGAGGGCGGCCGGGCCGACGTAGCCGCCCGTGGAGGTGAGGCTGAGCTCCGTGGCCGAGGTGACCTCGGACTGGAGGTTGTCGGCCGGCGAGGTCGAGACGGTGTCGGGCGAGGTGACCGCGACCGTGCCCCCGCGCGGGTCGGCGACGTAGTCGCCGAGGGCGACCTTGACGGTGGAGTCGGCGCCCATCTTGATGGTCTTGCCGTCGACGACGTAGGGCAGCCCGTTGCTGCCGGCCGGCACGTAGATGAGCGCCATCGCGACCGCGCCGTCGGCGTCCTCGATGACGTAGGGCACCACCCGGGCCTGGGGCCGGAGCTGGATGCGCAGCTTCTTCCCCTCGGCGCTCACGCCGTCACCGATGAACTTCGTGATCGAGAGGCTGGAGCGCTCGCCGTCGAGGTCACGGTCGTTGGCCAGGGCGTCGACGAGGATCGAGGTCTCGCCCTGCTTGGCCGTGCCGGTGTCGTCGACCGCGATCGGCGGGTTGTTGAAGTCCTTCTGGCCGCGCACCGTCAACGTCGAGCGCGAGGCGTCGAAGAGGCCGTCGGTGATGCCGTAGGTGAGGACCTTCGCCTTGTCCTCCTGGGGCGCGATGACCTTGAAGGAGTCGTCCTTCTGGCGCTGGAACTCCCCGAGCACGTCGTCGTCGTTGAGCTTGCCGAAGTCCTCGAAGGTCACCGAGTCGCCGGCCCCGATGAGGTCGTTGGCGAGCACGTCGGCGAGGACCGTGCGGCCGGGCGCCGCGACGATGTCGTCCTCGACGGCGACCGGCGGCTGCGGGTCGCCCGGCTGCACGACGCCGACGCGGATGAAGCCCTCGCTCGACAGCCCGAAGCGGTCACGCAGCTGGTAGCGGATGACCTCGGTGCCGGAGCTGCGCGGGTAGGCCTCGTAGCGGATCGTCGCGGCGCCGAAGCCGAGCACCCGGCCGAGCCTGAGGTCGACCGCCTGACCGTCCTCGCCGACGATGCCGCCGACGAAGGCGAGGTCGCCGTCGGGGTCGACGCCGCTCGTCGGCACGGTGATCGAGATCGTGTCGCCGGCCGTGACGCTCGCCGAGAAGCTGCGGGCCGTCGGTGCCTGGTTGGGCCGTTTGACCGGGTCGGGCAGGGGGTTGACGGTCACCTGGATGCGGCCGGTGACCGAGCGGGCGCGCAGGCCCTCGGGGTAGGTGGCGTACTCCAGCAGCGCGGTGCGCGGGCCGGTCAGCTCGGCCTGCTCGGGCACGTAGCGCACGACGGTGCCGGAGGCGAAGGCCTGGCCCCCGCCGGAGACGACCTTGACCGCGGCGGGGTCGAGCTTGAGCGGGATGCCCTCGCTCATCGAGTCGTTGTCGAGCGCGGCGATCGTCACGGCGTCGCCGACCCGCACCGTCGCGACGTCGTCGAGCACCGTGGGCAGCACCTTGTCCTTGGGCTGCGGCTTCTGCACCACAGAGACCTGGCCGACGGCTGCCTTGGTGCCGTCGCTGATCGTGTAGTTGACGACTCCACGGCGCGGCGTGTCGCCGCTCACCGGGGCGGTCGCCTCGAGGCGGATCCAGCGGCCCTGCACGATGGAGGCGCGCAGCCACGAGGCGTCGGCGACGACGCGCTGCACGACGAGCACGTCGCTGCGCGGGCTGTAGTCGTTGGAGAGCACGTCGGCGATGACCGGTGTCTGTCCGCGCAGCACGGCGCTGTCGGGGCTGGCGACCGGCGGCAGGTCCCCGCCCTGGGCGGGCAGGATGTCGACCCGCACGCGACCGACGCTCACCCCGGAGCCGACCTGGGCGGCATACGTGATGGTCGTGGTGCCCGGCGACTGGCCGGTCACGGTGAGCACGTTGGTGTCGAGGTTGGTGTCGATGGTCAGCTGGCCGGGGCCGCGCACCGCCTGGGCGAGGCGCATCCGTGCCTGCGGGTCGGTGGGGTCGGCGCCCGCGATGTCGTTGCCGAGCGGCTGCAGCTGCACCGGCTTGCCGACGACGCCGCGCAGCACGTCGGGCTGGGTGCGCGGCGGAACGGCCTTGGTCTCGTCCTCGGAGAGCACGTCGAGCGTGACCGTCGAGGGGGTGGACGCGCCGCGCCCGTCGTCGACGACGTAGTCGACGACCTGCTGACCCTTCTCGCTGCGGGCCTTGATGGTGAGGGCACCCGAGCCGTCGACACCCGTGGTCACGGGGTCGCCGGCAGCGACCTGGATGGGATCGTTCTCGGCGTCGCGCCAGTCGGCGACGACCCCGACGCGCACGGGGTTGCCGGCGACGACGGGGTAGGTCGAGGTGGCGAGCTTGCCCTGCCCGGCGCGCAGCTTGGGGGGCGTGTTGACCCCGGAGCCGACCACCTTGACGGTGACCTTGGCGGTGGCGCGGCCGTTCTTGGCCGTCGTGCCGTTGTTGACGGTGTAGTCGAAAGTGAACGTGTCGGAGGTCGGCTCCTTGGGCACGGTGACCTGCACCGTCTGGCCGTCGGCCGAGGCGCTGGTCGCGACCTCGCCGATGCTGGCCCGGCCGACGTCACCGGGCGAGATGGCGAGGATCGAGCCCTGCGAGTCGGAGTCGTTGTCGAGCACGTGCAGGGTGGAGGTGCGGCCCGGCCGCACCTGCATCACGTCGTTCTGCGCCTTGGGCGGGGTCTTGCTCTGCTCGTCGTCGACGAGGTTCTCGTCCTTTTTCTTGTTCTTGTCATCGGTCGTCGGCGGCGGGATGACGGAGTCCCAGTTGTCGATCTTGACCTGGTCGCGGTCGACGTCCCAGACAGCGCCGGAGTCAAGGTCGTTGAGCACGATGAGGCCGCGGTTGACGCGCAGCTTGACGCCGTCGGTGCGCACGCCCTTCTTCATGGCGCCGAGGTCGGCGGTGTCGCTCTCGCCGGGCGAGCCGCAGTTGCGGCCGTAGTAGGCGTTGGACGGCGCGGCCCAGGCCGCGTGGACGCACGACGCGAGGCGCACCGGCTGCGAGAGGAAGATCTGGCGCCCGGAGCCTCCCTGCGACAGGGTCACGCCGCCGCTCGTGGGCGCCTCGCCTGTGAGCGGCACCTGGGTCAGCTGCGACTCGTCCTGGATGAGCACCGTGGTCGCGTCGGGTCCCGGCTGCTGGAGGGCGGCGTATGCCGGGTTGCCGGGCTGGGCGCCCCCGACGGAGAGCTGCTCGGGCTCGGGCAGCGTGTCGGACCACAGCTTGCCGGTGCCGGAGTCCCAGACCACCCAGTGCGTGCCGACCGCCGTCACCTGGGCCGACTTAGAGGTGAAGCCGAGCGTGGTCGTGACGGGCTTGGCGAAGCCCGTGCCCTCGGGCCGGAGCACGGTGATGGTGCCCTTCTCGGCGGAGAGGGCGTGGATGCTGCCGTCGACCCCGACGGCGACCGCGGCGTTGCCGCCGACCTTGGCGAGCGGCTTGGCCTGCGTCTGGAGGGCGTCGAGGCTCGAGATCCCGGTCTGGGTCTGCACGCGCTGCGCCTTGAGAGTGCCGGTCGCGGGGTCGATCAGCGCGACGGTGCCGCCCCGCAGGTCGACGACCGGCGCCGTGAAGACCCGGTTGCCGGTCGCGGTGCTCGCCTTGGGCAGCGCCACGGCCTGCTCGGCGGCGAGCGTGCCGGCCATCGGGTCGATCGGCATGATCTGGTTGCCCGCCTTGGACAGGCCGAGCACGGCGGCGCCGTCCTGCAGCACGTCGAGACCGGAGTCGTTGGACGACTCGTCGAGGATGCCGAGGTCGAGCTGGGCGGCGGCCTTGTTGATGCGGCCGTAGCGGGACTGCTCGGTGCTCGTGACCCAGACACCGCCGTCGTTGAGGTCGGCCTTGCGCACGACCTCGCCCTCGCTGCGCGTGGCCATCCAGACCAGCAGGCTGGCGACGAGCGCGACGACGACCGTCGAGATGACGCCGATCCGTCGCTTGGTGGCGGCGGTGCTCATGTTCTCCCCTGTTCGGCCGCGACCACGGGGGTCCCGGCCACCTTCTCGCTGTCGGTGGTGCTGTCTGTCGTGCTGTGGGTCCTGGTCGTGCTGGCGTCGCCGGTGGCGACGTCGGTGGTGCCGAGTCCCTGGAGCAGGGCGAGGTCGTCCTCGGAGACGAGCTTCGTCGAGAGGCCGTGCTCGACGAGGCGGGCCTTGCGGTTGCTCGCAAGCTTGCCGACGCCGCCGTGCAGGCCACGGGTGCCCGCGTCGGCGAGCTTCTGGCAGACGTTGTCGAGCTTGCGGTTGAAGCGGGTCAGGGTCCAGCCGAGCCGCTCGGCGGCGGCGGACGACGACGGGATCTGGCTCGTGCCGGCCTCGCGGCGCAGCAGGAAGGGCTCGCAGAGGGCGAGGACGAGGAGCTTCTGGTCCGGGGTGAGCGACACGCGCCCGACCGTGGCGGCGCCGACGTCGTCGGCGCTGTCGAGCCCGGTCTCGACCGGGTCGGAGGTCACGGACTGGAAGACAGGGCTCGCGACGTGGATCTCGAAGTCGTAGGTCGTCGGGCCGGCCGTGAACCACACGACGAGCGTCTTCATGGCGAGCGGGATGCGGGCCCCGGGGCTCAGCCAGGCCTGGAAGAGGCCCTGCTCGTCGGCGACCGTGGCCGTGAGGGTCGAGCCGGTGTTGCTGAGCCACCAGAAGCCGTTGTCGAACGAGACGACGAGGAAGGTGCGGTGCAAGTAGGGGTTGTCGTCGATCTCGAGGTCACCGGAGCGACCGATGGTCAGGCCGGCCTCCGGTGACACGGAGTGCTCCTCGCCGCAGAACACGACGGTCACCTTGCTGTGGATCACGATCAGGTCCCCTGTATCCCTGTCGACAGCGCCTCAGCGCTCGATGGTCGCTCGACGACGCTGGATGGTCGCTCGATGCTCGTTCGATGGTCTTTCGATGGTCATGACGTCGGTGGTGCGGGCTCGCTTCCCGGGCCTCGCGCTGGCAGCCCCCGCTGCGCGGTCCCGCACGATTGACTCCGGTTTTCCGCGGTTTGTCTACTGCGCAGTCTCACATTCCGGCTCCGAGGCAGGTGACGACTGTCCGGCGCGCACCGCGATGACGACCGCGCACACGGGTGATCCGGCGGGTGCCTCGACGGCATACGTCGGCGCCTTGGACCCCACCCGCCGGGCGCGCTCGGGGTTGTCGGCGTCGGACGGCGTGGCGCCGAGGAAGACCCGGAAGGTGTCGCCCGCGGCCGCCTCGGGATAGGTCCACGTGAAGGTGACGACGCCCTTGCCGGAGCGGGAGACCACGACCGGCTTGGTGTAGAGGCCGTCGGGCACCGCTGCACTGTCGGCCGGCATCGAGACGGTGGGGCTCGGGGCCGGTTGGTCGTCAGGCGCGGCCGTGCTGCTCGCCGAAGGTCGGAGCAGGAGCACCGCCACGACGCCGAGCAGCACCGCGACCCCCGCGACGAGGGCCCAAAGGACCGACGGTCGCGACAGCAGACCGCCGGCTGACGGCGGAGCGCCCGGCGCCCCGGCCTCCGCGGCGACGGCGGGGGCCCGGCGCACGGTGGCACCGTCGGAGTCGTCGTCGCCCCGAGCGCCGAGGGGGGTCGTGTGGCTCGTCGTCGGCTCGGTCGTCGCCCGCGACCGGAGCGAGCCGCCCGTGACGCCCGCTCCTGCGGGCGCGGTCAGCGGACCCGGCATCGGTGCCGGAGAGGGCCGCCCGGCAGCGGGCTCGAGGCCACGCCGCCGGGTCTCGTCGTCGACGTCGATCGCAGGGGCCGCCGGGGCCGAGGGTGTCGACGGTGGCGCGACCGGCTGGGCGAGCACCTGCTGCGGGGCCTTGACCCGGGTGCGATCCTCGTCGTCGGCGGAGAGCCCGGTCGGCGAGCCCTGGGTCTGGCTGACGAGCGTCGTGTGGCCCTGCTCGTCGAGCACGACGATCGGGGTGCGCGCGAGGCGCTGGTGCTGCTCCACCGACTGAAGCGCCCGGGCGAGCTCGAGAGCGCTGGCCGGTCGGCGCGCTGGGTCCTTGGCCATCGCCTGGCCGAGGAGGCGCTCGAGCCCCGACGGCACGTCGGGCCGACCCGTCGCGGGCGGGGGCGTGCTGCGGATGCGGGGCATCAGCGCGTAGGCCGAGTTGTCACCGCCCGGCACCTCGAAGGGCGAGCGCCCGACGAGCAGCTGCCAGAGGGTCGCGGCAAGGGAGTAGACGTCGGCCCGCTCGTCGCCGTTGCTCTGCCCGTAGAGCACCTCGGGCGGTGCCCACGGCACGGAGACCCCGACGTCGTCGGTGGCCTCGGGCGGTGTCTCGCCGTCGCGTGCACCGCGACCCGCGATGCCGAAGTCGGTGAGCCCGGGGGCGCCGTAGGCACTGACGAGCACGTTGGCCGGCTTGATGTCGCGGTGGGTGATGTGCGCCCGGTGGGCGGTCTCGACAGCGCTCGCGAGCTGGATGCCGGTGCGCAGCACCTCCTCGACGGAGAAGCGCTCGGCGCGCGCCCGCATCGCGAGGTTCGGCGGCGGGTAGTACTTCATGACGAGGTAGGGCCGGCCGTCGTCGGAGGTGCCGGCGCGGAAGACCTGGACGATGTAGGGGTGGTCGCCGAGCGCGGCCATCGTGTCGGCCTCCTCGACGAACTGCTGGCGCAGCGTGTCGGTGAGTCCCTCGGCCTTCAGCACCTTGACCGCGACGGGCATCCGCGGGCTCTGCTGCTCGTAGAGGAAGACGTCGGCATAGCCGCCAGAGCCGAGCGGTTGCACGAAGACGAGCCCCGGGATCTTCGGCGGCGTGCGGGGGTTGCCGCGGCCCGCGGCCCCGCGCCTCGACCCGGCCATCAGGGTGCCGCCTCGAAGACGAAGGAGACCTCGTCGGCCATCGAGACGAGTGAGCCGGCCTCGAGCACCTGCTGGTCGTTGGCCCGCAGCCGCACCGGGGTCTCACCGGGCAGGGTCACCGTGGTGCCGTTGGTCGTGCCCAGGTCGCGGATGAGCACGTGCCAGCCCTCGAGGACGACCTCGACGTGGTTGCGTGACACGTCCCGCTCGGGGCTCGGCACCTTGACGACATGCGGTCGCTCGGCGGCGCTGTGGCTCTCGGAGAGACGAGGGGCCCGGCCCAGCAGCACGCTCCGGTCGAGGGTCACGACGTCACCCGTCGAGAGGCGGAGCACCCCGAGCGGGGGGCGCGGCATCGCAAACGGCTCCTGGGGCGGGATGCCGGACCCGCAGACCCGGCAGCGCTCGCCGTGGGGTGGGGTCGGGTGACCTGCCGAGCAGAGCACGGCGAGCACGCTGGGGCCGGTGGAGACCCGGCTACGGGCGGCCTCGCGGGCCTGGATCAGCGCACTCCGGTCGACGGTCAGCTCCGCCTCGTCGCCGGCGCCGGCCCCGTCGACAGCCGGGGTGTCGGCGGCAAGGGCCGGGGTGACCTCAGGGGTGCGAGCGGGGGTGTCACCGGCCGGCGCGGCAGCGCGGGCGGCCTCGGCCGCGTCCCCCTGCGACGCCGGGCGACCGCGCGGATCGCTCTCTCGCTCGGAGGGGGTGTCACCGTGACCCACTGGGGTCGCCGCGGACGGAGGGGTCGCGGGTTCGGCGGGCTCGGCGGGGGGAGGGGGACCGGTCGTGATGATCGGCGCGGTCGTCGGCGGACGGGTGCCCGGCGGGGCTGCGATGGCCGGCGGCAGCAGCGACGGGGCCGGCGGTGGCGTATGCCGTCCGGCGAAGGTGGGCACCTCGGGCGCGGGCTGCGGGTCGGCCGGGTCGGCTGTGTCGGAGGTTTCGCCGGGGGCTCCGGTCGCTGCGGGCCTGGCCCAGGGGACCGACGAGATGAGGCCGCCGTCCGCTGGCGGCACCGGCTCGGCTGCGACCGTGGGAGTCGTCGGTGCAGCCGGAAGTGCCTGCCCCACAGCCGGGCTCGCCTCGGGCAGAGCCGCTGGCCCCGCGTCGGCAGAGACGGGTGGCTCAGCGACGGCGACAGCGGGGTGCCCGTCATCGTCCTGCTCGTCGTCTGCAGGTCGCTCGAGCTCGGCGAGCACCCGCCGGTGCTCGTCGACGGTCGTCGTAAGGCCGAAGAGGTAGTCGTAGCTCGGCGGCGCGACCTCGCCGCTGTCACTGCCGTCGTCGATGTCGCTGTGCTCGCGCTGCGAGTCGGGTTCGGGCAGCGGTCGGCCCGACAGCGTCGACTCGACGTCGACCTCGACAGCCATGGCGTCGGGCCCGGATGCGCGCGGGGTCTCGGAGACGACCG
The DNA here is from genome assembly GCF_044793955.1 of Humibacillus xanthopallidus. Taxonomy (GTDB): domain Bacteria; phylum Actinomycetota; class Actinomycetes; order Actinomycetales; family Dermatophilaceae; genus Humibacillus; species Humibacillus xanthopallidus_C. The sequence goes on from NZ_CP084995.1 coordinate 181,897, forward strand.
CCGGCGGCGCGACGATCGCCGACGAGTTGGACTGGGGCGCAACGGGATCGGGTGTCGGCGGCTGCGGCGCGGGTGTGAGCAGCGCTGGTGCGGGCGGCGATGGTGCGGGCGGTGGTGGAGGCGGCGCGGCAGCGCTGGCTGTCGTCGCGGCGGAGGGCGAGTGCTGTGCCCAGCTGCGCTGCCAGGGTGAGGTCACCCTCGAGCCCGTCGAGCCCGTCGCTGCCGATCCGCCGAACGTCGGCACGACTCGCGCAACCGGATCAGCCGGAGCAACCGGGGGGACCGGCACGACTGGTCCAACGGATGCAGCGGGTGCGGCGGGCGCAGCGGACCGGACTGGAGCAGCCGAATCGGCTGTCTCCACGGTCGTTTCCGCAGCATCGGTCGCTGGGTCGCTGCCAGGGTCGGTGGAAAGTGCCCACTCGACGGGGTGTCCGGTGGAAAGTGCCCACTCGACGGGGTGTTCGGTGGGAAGTGCCCCCTCGACGGGGTGTGCGGGAGGACGTGGCCACTCGACGGGGGGGAGTGCGGGGGACGGCGGCTGCTTGGCCTCGGTCTCGTCGAGCACCCGCAGGCGCACGTGGGTGGGGTGCTCGGGCAGCTCGACGTCGGTCCACACGCGCGGGCTCGTCGCGCGCACCTCGTGCTCGGAGCCGTCGGCGAGGGTGAGCATGACGGCGACGGGGCCGTGGGCGACCAGGCGCGTGCGCGGCTGCCAGTGCACCCCGACGAAGTGCCGGGCCCTGCGCATGCCTCCGGTGGTCAGCACGTCGAGGACGTCGTCGAGGTCACCGCCGTCAGCGGCGTCGCTCGCCACCAGCGTCTGCTCGTCGTCCTCGTCGAGGGCGATGAGCAGGTGCATGCCGGGCCCCCCGATGTGCGTCCAACCCTCGGGGGCCCAGTCGACAACAACCGACGGACCACTCACCTGCTATGCCCTGCTCTCCCCTGTCGAGCCGTTCACCTGGTCGCGGGGAGTGGTGTCCTCGTCGATGTCGAGATCGAGCTCGTCCCCCGGCGACTGGACGACGATAGCAGTGACGTTGTCACGACCCCCGGCGTCGACGGCAGCCCTGACGAGGGCCTGCGCCGCCGCCTCGGCGTGCGGGTGCTCGGCAAGGATCTCCTCCATGCGCTCGCGCGTCAGCTCGTTGGAGAGGCCGTCGGAGCAGATGACGAAGACCTCGCCGGGGTAGGGCGGGAAGACCCACGTGTCGACCGAGGCCATCGGTTCCCGGCCGAGCGAGCGGGTGACGATGTTGCGTGCCGGGTGGTGAGCCGCCTGCTCGGGCGTGATGAGACCGCGCTCGACGAGCTCCCACACCTCGGAGTGGTCGGCCGTGACCTGGCTCAGCTCGCCGTCGACGCTGCGATAGACGCGGGAGTCCCCGACGTTGAAGACCGCCCAGTGCCGCGACCCGCCCACCGACACGACGGCGAGGCCCGCGACCGTCGTGCCCATGCCGGTCTGCTCCGGGTGCCGGGCGGCGGACTCGAGGATGCGCCGGTTGGCCTCGGTGAGCTGGGCGACGATGTCGCGCACCTGCAGGCTCGGACGTGCTGCCAGCTCGACGACGGCCTCGGCGGCGATGCGGCTCGCGACCTCGCCGGCGGCGTGACCGCCCATGCCGTCGGCGACGACGAAGACGGTGCCCTCGATGGCCGCGGTGTCCTCGTTGTGCTGGCGCACGCGACCGACATCGCTCGCGAGACCCCTCTCGATGGAGGGCAGGGTCGTGCTCATGCGTCGTGCTCCGTCGTCGTCGGGTCGGGCAGGGTCCACGGCTGCACGCGCACGGTCGTCAGCACGCTCCGGACGAGGTCGTAGTCGGCCTCCGCGGCCGGCCCCCCGACCGCTCCCGTGAGCTGCACGAGGTATGCCGTGTCGCCGGCAGGCGCGACGTGGAAGAGGTTGGCGTGCAGCACGTCGACGGCGTCGACGTCGGGCCAGGTGGCGTCGCAGCCGACGAAGCGGGCGCCACCCAGCTCGGCGGCATACGGCTCGGAGACCCCTCCCCCGCGTGAGCCGGCGATGCTCACGACCTGCTCGAGCGAACGCTCGACGGCGTGGTCGGGCGCGCACGGCTCGAGGGTGACGACGACGGTGGGGCTGAAGCCGTCGGCCCGCGGCAGGCGGGCGGCCAGCATCGTGCCCGGGGCGTGCACGGGCTCCCAGTCGTCGTCGACCTCGAGGGTCACCGACGGCGGCCCCGGGAAGTCGGGGCTCGGGTAGGCCAGCGTGCTCATGGGGTCCTCTGGGTCTGGGCAGGGCGCCCTCTGCTCAGGACGGGCGCGGCCAGTCAACCATCGTGCTCGGCGGATGTCAGATCCTCGACCGTCGGCGGGGACGGGCCCGAGCCTAGGTCGACCGTGCCTCCAGCGCGATGGGGAGCACTCCCCGTCTCGCGCCGCCGGTCAGAAGCGCTCGCGCAGGCTGTCGAGGAAGGTGCGCCCCGCCGAGACCGGCGTGAAGGTGCGGGCTGCCGCGGTGAGGGCCTGCTGCTCGTCGGGGGCCAGGTCGAGGTCGGCCGCGGCCACGTTGAACTCGAGCTGCTCGACGCTCGAGGCCCCGGGGATGACGACGACCTGCGGAAGGCCGAGCAGCCAGGCGAGGGCGGCCTGGGCCGGCTTTGCGTCATGGGCGTCGGCCACCTCGCGCAGGGTGGCGAGGAGCGGCTCGATGCGCCGCAGGTTCTCGGTGCCGAAGAGCGGGTTGGCCGCCCGCACCCCGCTCGGACGGTGGTCGACGTCATACCTGCCGCCGAGCAGGCCCTGGGCGAGCGGGCTGTAGGCGATGACGACCCGGTCCTCGCGCTCGGCGAAGGGCACGAGGTCATCGAGCGGCCCCGGCGTCGCGAGCGAGAACTGCACCTGGTTGCTGACGACCGGGCGTCCCAGGGCCGCGTCGGCCTCGCGCCACCGGTCGAGGGAGTAGTTGGAGACGCCCACGGCGCCGATGCGCCCCTCGTCGAGCAGCGGCGTCATGCCGCGCATGATGACGCTGTCGCGCACGAGCGGGTTGGGCTGGTGCACCTGGTAGAGCGGGATGCGGGGCAGCCGGAGCCGGGTGGCGCTGGCGTGCGCACGGTGGCGCACGACCGGCGGAAAGGGCGCGACGGGGAGGAGCTTGGTCGCCACTACGGCATCGTGGCGGTCGTCACCGAGGGCGTCGGAGAGGATGCGCTCGCTGCGGCCGAACGCATACACCTCGGCGGTGTCGAAGAAGGTGACCCCCAGCTCGAGCGCCCGCCGGACGATGTCGTGGGCGGAGCGCTGCGCGTAGGCGTCGCCGTAGCCCCACTCGCGCGAGCCGAACTGCCAGGTGCCGAGGCCGACCCTGCTGACGAGGCCGACCCCGGGGACATCGAGATATCTCATGACCCCACCATGCCCGCTCCGGTGTCTGCCCGGTCGGTGGGGTCTGGGTGACCGGTCGGGTGACCCGGTCGGGTGACCGGTTGGGCGTCACTCGGCCCGGGCGGCCCACCAGGCGAGCAGCTTGTCGCGGGCGGCGTCCTTGCCGATCAGCCCGTCGTCGAGGCGCACCGACAGCAGGTAGGAGTAGGCCTGGCCGAGCACCGGGCCGGGCTTGATGCCGAGCGCCGCGGCGATCTCGTTGCCGTCGAGCTCGGGGCGCACCTTGCCCAGCTCCTCCTCGGCGGCGAGGCGGTCGATGCGCCGCTCGAGGTCGTCGTAGGCGCGGGAGAGCCGCTGGGCCTTGCGCACGTTGCGGGTCGTGCAGTCCGAGCGGGTCAGCCGGTGCAGCCGGCTGAGCAGCGGCCCGGCGTCAGTGGCGTAGCGCCGCACGGCGGAGTCGGTCCACTGTCCGTCGCCGTAGCCGTGGAAGCGCAGGTGCAGCTCCACGAGCCGCGCCACCTGCTTCGTGGTGTCCTTGTCGAAGCGCATCGCCTTGAGCCGCTTGCTGACGAGCTTGGCCCCGACGAGCTCGTGGTGGTGGAAGGAGACACCGCCGCCGGGCTCGAAACGCCGGGTCGCCGGCTTGCCGATGTCGTGGAGCAGGGCGGCCAGGCGCAGCACAAGATCGGGCCCGGGCACCGACTCCGGCGGCCCGTCGGGCGGGCCCTCGAGGTCGATCGCCTGCTCCAGCACGATGAGCGAGTGGTCGTAGACGTCCTTGTGGCGGTGGTGCTCGTCGACCTCGAGGCGCAGCGCGGGCAGCTCGGGCAGGAAGACGTCGGCCAGGCCGGTGTCGACGAGGAGCGTCAGCCCGACGCGGGGCTGCGGCGCCAGCAGCAGCTTGCTGAACTCGTCGCGCACCCGCTCCGCCGAGATGATCTCGAGCGTCGTGGCCCGCTCGGTCATCGCGGCGCGCACCTGCGGCGCGACGTCGAAGCCGAGCTGGGCGGAGAAGCGCGCGGCCCGCATCATCCGGAGCGGGTCGTCGGCGAAGGACTCCTCGGGTGCAGCCGGGGTCATGAGGCGCCGGGCCACGAGGTCGTCGAGGCCGCCGTGCACGTCGACGAACTCGAGGCTCGGCAGCCGGATCGCCATGGCGTTGACGGCGAAATCGCGCCGAACGAGGTCGCCCTCGAGCGTGTCGCCGAACATCACCTCGGGCTTGCGGGAGGTGCGGTCGTAGACGTCGGCGCGGTAGGTCGTGATCTCGAGCTGGAGGGCGCCCTTGCGCAGGCCGATGGTGCCGAAGTCGCGCCCGATGTCCCAGTGGGCGTCGGCCCAGCCGGCGCCGATCTCGAGGATCTCGTCGGGGCGGGCGTCGCTCGTGAAGTCGAGGTCGGGAGAGACCCGCCCGAGGAAGGCGTCGCGCACCGGCCCCCCGACGAGCGCCAGCTCGTGCCCGGCCGCAGCGAAGAGCTCGCCGAGCTCGGTGAGCATCGGCAGCACGGGGGCCAGGCGCGCCACCGCCGCCTCGAGCAGGGGACGGTGAGGCGTCGTCGCGGTCACGGCGGAGGAGCGGTCGGGCACCGCACCAGCGTAGGCGAGCGGCGAGCCCACCCCGCCGCACCGACGGGCACCGGGTGCCGCCGGGGGGCGCCGGGGGGCACGGGCCCGGCCACGCGGCATACCGGGGCCCCGTCGGAGGCGGCGTCGGTGCACTGGGACGAAGGCGGTGGCGGCGACACCCGGTTATGGTGGCGAGGTGAGCGCGCAGCCCCTCCCCACCCCGGTGCAGGGGAGGCGTCTGCCCGCGGTCGAGGAGCGCTCCGCGGGGGGCATCGTCGTCGACGTCAGGGACGGCTACGCCCTCATCGCGATCATCGCTCGGCGCAACCGCGCGGGCCGCGTCGAGTGGTGCCTCCCCAAGGGCCACGTCGAGCCCGGCGAGACGCTCGTCGAGACGGCCGCGCGCGAGGTCGCCGAGGAGACCGGCATCGTCGGACGGGTGCTCGTCGAGCTCGGCACCATCGACTACTGGTTCGCGACGTCGACCAAGCGGGTGCACAAGTACGTCCACCACTACCTTCTCGAGGCCCTCGGCGGCGAGCTCTCGATCGAGAACGACCCCGACCACGAGGCCATCGACGTCGCCTGGATGCGGCTCGACGAGGTGCACCGCAGGCTGACCTTCCCCAACGAGCGTCGCATCGCGCAGACGGCGTGGAACCGGCTGGCAGGCACGGCGTGATCACGAGCAGGTCGCGGCGTCCGGGAACGAGGGGGCGTCGCCGGAGTCCGCGTGTCGCGGCCGGTGCGGTCGTCGTGCTGCTCACCCTGCTGGGACTGCCCGTTATGCCTGGGATGTCGGGAATCTCGGCGGCTGGCTCGGTCGCGCGGGCCGAGGCGGCGGGGTCGGCCGCGAGCGCGTCCGGCGCCACCCCGGCCATCACGCCCGACCCGACCCGAGCGCTCGTCACCCTGACCCAGGTCGCTCCCGCGGTCGTCAAGGCGAGCACCGACGTGACCATCACCGGTGTCGTCACCGCACCCCTCACCGGACCGCTCAGCTCACCGACAGTGCAGGTGCGCCTCGGCCGCGCCGACATCGCGACGCGCACCGCCCTCGACGCCTGGGCCTCCGGCCGCACGGCCACCTCCGGCCCCACCGTGGCGCGGGCCACCCTGGCGACGGTGCCCGCCGGCACCGAGCGCTCCTTCTCCGTCGTCGTCCCCGCCGACGAGCTGCGCTCCCCCGACGCCTTCGCCGCGCTGCCGCTCTCGATCGAGGTCGTGCAGGAGGGGGCGTCGGCATCGATCGGGATGACCCGCACCTTCCTCGCCTGGAACTCCCGCAAGGAGTTCGAGCCGATCCAGGTCGCCACCATGCTGCCGGTCACCCTCGACCCGGTGGTCGACCTCTTCTCGCAGGAGGAGGCGGTGCGCGACCCGGCGTGGCGCAGCGTGATCGGACCGACGTCACGACTGACCCGGCTCGTGGAGGGCACCGCCGGCGCGCGCGTCACCCTCGCGGTCGACCCCGCCGTCTTCGGGCCGGCGGTCGACGGTGCGACGGCCGGGCCGTCGGCGCCGTCGGGCACCCCGACGCCGACGCCGACGACACCGGCTCCCGGCGCGACGACCACGGCGCCGTCAGCGACAGCCACACCCACGGCGCCCTCAGACACGCCCTCGGACACAGCGACAGGCACACCGACGGCGACGGCCGCGCCCACCGCCACCCCGACCGGGAGCGCGACCACCGCCACCCCGACCGGGAGCGCGACCACCGGCACGGGTGACACGGGTGGCAACGGTGACTCGGGCGGCACCGACGGGGCGGCCGGGCCCGATGCGGTCGTCTCCGAGCTGGCCGACCGGCTCGCCACGACGCTGCGAGACCGCACCGTCGTGGCGCTGCCCTACGCCGACGCCGACGTCGCGGCGAGTGGGGCGATCAACCCGGCGAACGCCCCGGTGCGCAGCCTCGTCAGTCGCGCATCAGTCGTCGCCGAGGTGCTCGGCAAGCCCGCGCGGGCCGACATCGCCTGGCCGGTCGACGGACTGCTGCCCAACGGACGCGAGAAGCAGCTGCAGACGATCTGGGGCGGGTCGACCGTGAAGAAGGTGGCCGGCATCGTCGTCGACCAACGGTCCGTCACGGGCGTCTCCTCCTACACCCCCACCGCGCGCCGGGTCGCTGCCGGCGGCACCCGCCTGCTCGGCTACGACGCCCGGCTCTCCGCCCTGCTGCCGCAGCGCACCGACCCCACGCCCGTGCTCGCGACGCAGCGCTACCTCGCCGAGACGCTCGTCCTGCTCGGCGAACGCGCCGGCACCCCGCGCTCGGCGCTCGTCGTGGCCCCCCGCACCTACGACCCGGACCCGCAGGCCCTGTCCTCCTTCCTCGCGACGACGGCGTCGGTGCCGTGGCTGGAGACGGTCGACGCCGCGAGCCTGCTCACCGACCGTCCCTCCGAGCGGGCCGTGGCGCAGCAGCGGCCGGCGAAGCAGCCCGCGTCGGCGGCGCCGGCCCCGACCCTGACGACCGCCCGGCTCTCGCAGATGACGACCCAGCGGTCGACGATGCTCTCGGTCTCGGAGGTGCTCGAGGACGGCGAGGTGTTCGCCGCCACCTACGGCGAGCTGCTCGACGAGCTGGCCAGCGCCCGGTGGCGCTGGAACCGGGAGGGCTGGACCACCCTCGGCACCGCCGTCTCCGCCGACATCACCGCCGCCACCCGCGCGATCCGCGTCGTGTCGCGCAGCATCAACCTGCTCGCCGAGCAGGGCACCCTGCAGGTGACGGTCGTCAACGGTCTCGACTACGTCGTCGATGACATCCGCCTCAAGCTCGTGCCCAACAACCCGCGCATCCAGATCGTCGAGCAGCCTGGACCGATCACCATCGAGCCCGGGTCTCGGGCCATCGTGCCGGTGCAGGTCGCGGCCGTCGCGGCCGGCCGGGCCGAGATCAACGCCTACCTGACGACCGCCGACGGCACGATCATCGGCACGTCGGCGGCGATCAAGGTTCAGGCCAACCCGCTCGACGCGACGATCTACTGGGTCGGTGGCGTGCTGGCCGGGATCGTGCTCATCGCGGGCATCGCCCGCACCGTGCTGAAGGGCACCTCGCGCATCGACGAGATCGAGGACATCGAGGCGGTCACTGCCGCACACGCCGCCGGCGAGGGCGGGGATCCGCGCTGACTCCGCCTAGGATGACGCTCAAACCCAGCGGCAGCGTCAGCCGCAGGCACACCAGGGAGGGGTGACGCACGTGCACGGGGTCGGACCAGGAACGCTACTCGGCGGGCGGTATGCCGTCACCCTCCGCACGTCCGAGGCCCCCTCCCACGAGCGCTGGCGTGCCAGTGACCACACCCTCGAGCGCGAGGTCGTGCTCGTCTGCTTCCCCGCCTCGTCACCGATCGCCGCCGCGACACTCGACGCGGCCCGCCGTGCCGCCGGCGTGGAGGACCCCCGGCTCGTGCGGGTGCTCGACGTCGGCACCGACCAGGGCATCGCCTTCGTCGTCGAGGAGCCGCTCACAGGGGCCGTGCCCCTGTCGCACCTGCTGCAGTCCGGCGGCCTCCCGGCCGAGGAGGTGCGCCGGCTCACCGGAGAGACCGCGAGCGCCCTCGACAAGGCGAGCCACCGCGGCCTGCACCACCTCGCGCTGACGCCGAGCACCGTGCTGCGCATGCCCGACGGCTCGGTCAAGGTGCGCGGCCTGGCCACCGAAGCCGTCCTGACCGGCGCCGACCGCGTCTCCGACGAGCATGCTTCGCGCGCCGACGCCGTCGGGCTCGTCAAGGTGGCGTATGCCGGTCTCACCTCCCGCTGGCCCGCCGTGGCGGTCGACGGCGGGCTCGTCGGCCCCGGCCCCGCGTCGGGCACCGGCCTCGAGGACGCCCCCACCGTCGTGGGCGGCGTCGTCGCACCCTCCGAGATCGTCACCGGAGTGCCCAACGACCTCGACCTCATCTGCCGGATGACGCTCGGTGACAGCCGACGCGGGCCGATCTCGCCCGGTGACCTCGCCCTGCAGATCGCCCCCTGGCCCTCCGGCCCACCGCAGTCGGACGGGGCCAGCGGCATCGGACTGCCCGCGTCGCGCGGGCAGTCCGGTTCGACCCGGGTCCTGCCCGTCGTCGGTGCCGCCGGCGCAGGTGCTGCGGGTGCAGGCGCTCGTGCCTCGGCGGGCTCCACCGACGTCTTCCCCACGGTCGGCGCCGACCAGGAGCCCAGCGAGTCCTACGCGGGCACCGCGGGCGGTGCTGGTGCCACTGCGGGTGCCGGTGGTGGAGCGGCCACCGGCGGGGCGGGCGGCACGGCCGGACTCGCCGCTGCAGGGGCGGCAGCCGCCGGTGCCGCTGCAGCCATCGGCGACCGGGTCGGCTCCTTCGCCCGTGCAGCGGCCGACAAGGCCGCAGCCCGTGCCGCCGAGCGCCGCGCCGCGCATGCCTCGCACGGTGATCGCGATGACCGCGACGACTACGACGGCGAGGAGATCGCCCTCACCGACGCGCTCGACGACGCCCCCGAGACCGAGATCGAGCCGCCGCTGCCGGTCTTCGGCCGCGAGGCTCCCGAGCGCCCGTCGGGTGCCCAGTCACGCATCGCCCTGGCGATCGTCGGCGTGCTGGTGCTCGTCGCCCTCTTCATCGGCGTCAACAACGTCGCCAAGATCGGCCAGAGCGACGGTGACGGCTCGGCCAACGCCGTCGTGACCGTCACAGCCACCCGGACGCAGTCCTCCGCTCCCCCCGAGACGACGAGCGAGCCCGCCCCGACGTCGACCTCCGCTCCCCCGCCCACCCCCGTGTCGATCACGGGCGGCAAGGGCTACGACGAGCAGGACGGCAACGAGGCCGACCAGAACGTCAAGAACGTCTTCGACGGCGACCCGAGCACCGGGTGGCGGTCGCGGTGGTACGGCACGCCCACCTACAACGGCGACAAGGAGGGCCTCGGCGTCATCCTTCAGCTGAGCCAGCCCACCGCCGTCAGCGAGGTCGAGCTCGTCCTGCCGGCCAAGCAAGACGTCACCGTCTACCTCACCGACGGCACCTCCCGTGAGGGCGCCCAGCGGGTCGGGTCGGCCAAGGGCGCCGAGGGCACCGTGACCATCAAGGCCGACAAGAAGCTCGAGCCCGGCACGGCCCTCATCGTCTTCGTCACGAGGGCCGCGGCGGCCGAGGAGCCGACCCGCTACCGCGCCCAGATCAACGAAGTGACGGTCCGCTGACCGTGCCGGAGGGCACCGCCGCGCCGCTCACCGAGCTGACCGACCTGACCGCGCTCACCGACAAGGACCTGCTCCAGCTGCACGTTGAAGGTCACGACACGGCCTTCGGCGAGCTCTTCCGCCGCCACAAGGACCGCATGTGGGCGGTGGCCCTGCGCACGGTGCGCGACCCCGAGCTCGCCTCCGACTGCGTGCAGGACGCCTTCATCGCCGCCTTCCGCCGGGCCGGCTCCTTCCGCGGTGAGGCCGCCGTGACGACCTGGCTGCACCGCATCGTCGTCAACGCCTGCCTCGACCGGCTCCGCCGGCGCCGGCCCACGAGCGAGCTGCCGGAGCTGGGTCTGCCCGACCGCCACGACGACCACGCCTCGACGGAGGTGCGCCTCGACATCCACGAGGCCCTCGCCACGCTGCCGGAGGGGCAGCGCGCGGCTCTCGTGCTCGTCGACATGCACGCGGTGTCGGTGGCCGAGGCGGCCGTGATCCTCGGCGTGGCCGAGGGCACCATCAAGTCGCGGTGCGCCCGGGGCCGGGCCGCGCTGGCCGAGCACCTCGGGCTCGTCGTCCGTCCTCGGTGAGCGGGATGCACCGGGTGGAGTCGGGTGGAGTCGGCGGAACCGCCGACCGCCACGCGTCGTCGGAGACGAAGCGACCGGCATACCCCGGGATCGTCGACCTGCCCCCGTGCGGGTCGGAGCGGACGACCCGGGCGCGCCGTCCGGACGACTCACCCCGCACGCCCCAGAGCACCGCACGAAGGACCTCACCCGTGACCGACTCCGAGCACCCGACACCGCGCCTCCCCGGCGCCACCGAGCCAGACACCGAGCCAGACACCGATCCCGAGACCCAGCTGGACCCCGAGGTGGATGCCCGGGTGAGAGCGCTGCTCGCCGCGCCCTCCGACTCGGGGCCGATGCCGGCCGACGTGGCGGCCCGGATCGAGCTCGCCCTGGCCGACGAGGCCCGCCTGCGGGTGGCTCGTGGACCGCTGCCCGCTGCAGGCGGCGAGCCGGTGGCCGACATGGCCGGTCGGGGTGAGGGCGTGGTGCGCCTGCCTGTGCGCCGGCGGCCCCGTCCGTGGGTCGCGGCCGCCGCGGTGGCAGCAGCGGCGGCCGTGGTGGCCGTGGGCGTGTCGGCCCTGCACGTCACCCAGCGGCCGAACCCGGCTGCGGTCGTCGTCGGCGACACGAGCACCGTCGGACCGACTGCGACCAGCCCTGCACCCGCGACCAGCGCTGCACCCGCGACCACGCCCCACATCCAGCTCAGCACGACCGACTACACCGCGGCCACGCTCGCGGCGCAGGCGCGCGCCCTGCTCGACGACCCGGCCACCCCGCTGGCCGACCTCGCGGCCGAGTCGCCCTCCCTCGGCCCGATCGCGACTCCCGTGGGCCTCGCGTCCTGCCTCGAGGCCCTCGGAGCCCTCGGCGCTGGCGCGGTGACGGCCGACCTCGCGACCTTCGGGGGCCGTCCCGCCGCGATCATCGTCGTCACCGACGCGGGCACCAGCACGAACACGGCGTATGCCGTGGAGCGCAACTGCTCCCCCGGCAACGTCACCACGCTGGCGGGCCCCACCCCGGTGCCCTGACGCGGGTGCCTGACGAAGGGGCGGGCCACGGCCGTGAGCTCCCGCGCGCGGCGGCTCGGGGGTCCACGGGGGCGCAGGCCGCCCGCGGCCGTGAGCTCCCGCGCAGGGTTTCGGGGGTCCACGGGGGCGCAGGCCGCCCGCGGCCGTGAGCTCCCGTGCGTGGGAACAACGACCGCCTAGGATCGGTTGAGGCCAATGCAGCCCCGACCACCCGGTGTGCCGGCAGGTCGGGTCGCCATCCCGAGAGCAGCAACAGGAGCAGCACCATGTCCGACGTGCGCAACGTCATCATCATCGGCTCTGGCCCGGCCGGCTACACCGCCGCCGTCTATGCGGCCCGCGCCAACCTCGCCCCCCTCGTCTTCGAGGGTGCCGTCACGGCCGGCGGCGCGCTGATGAACACGACCGATGTCGAGAACTTCCCCGGATTCAAGGACGGCATCATGGGGCCCGACCTCATGGACGGCATGCGCGCCCAGGCCGAGCGCTTCGGCGCCGAGCTCGTGACCGACGACGTCACCGCCGTCGACCTCACCGGCGAGATCAAGACCGTCACCGACGGCGAGGGCACCGTGCACCGCGCCCGCTCGGTCATCCTCGCGATGGGCTCCGCCTACCGCGAGCTCGGGCTGCCACGCGAGAAGGAGCTCTCGGGCCACGGCGTCTCGTGGTGCGCCACCTGCGACGGCTTCTTCTTCCGCGACCAGGACATCGCGGTCGTCGGTGGTGGCGACTCCGCCATCGAGGAGGCGACCTTCCTGACGAAGTTCGCCCGCACGGTGACGATCATCCACCGCCGTTCGGAGCTGCGCGCCAGCAAGATCATGGCCGACCGCGCCCTCGCCAACGACAAGATCCGTTTCGCCTGGAACTCCGAGGTCGCCGAGATCCACGGCGAGGGCAAGCTCAGCGGTATCACGCTGCGCGACACCGTCACCGGCGCGACGAGCGAGCTCGCCATCACGGGTCTCTTCGTCGCCATCGGGCACGACCCGCGCAACGAGCTGGTCAAGGGTGTCATCGACCTCGACGACGCCGGCTACGTGCTGGTCGACGGCCGCTCGACGCGCACCAACGTGCCCGGCGTCTTCGCCTCCGGCGACCTCGTCGACCACACCTACCGCCAGGCCATCACGGCCGCCGGCTCCGGCTGCGCCGCCGCGCTCGACGCCGAGCACTACCTCGCCGCGTTGGAGGACACCTCGAGCCCGCACGAGGCTGCTGCCGTGGCCGCTGCCATCGACGAGACCGACGCCGGTGAGATCTCCGTGCCGAGCACCACCGTCGGCGCCTCCGCGTAGCCTCGACGCAGACGCTCCGCCCGCACTCCCTCCAGCCAGCCCGCCCCACCCAGCCCCGCGGCATACCGAAAAGGAACCTCCATGGCCCTGAAGAACACGACCGACGCCACCTTCGCCGACGACGTCCTCATGAGCGAGAAGCCCGTGCTCGTCGACTTCTGGGCGACGTGGTGCGGCCCGTGCCGCAAGGTGGCCCCCATCCTCGAGGAGATCAGCGAGCAGTACGGCGACAAGATCGAGGTCGTCAAGCTCGACACCGACGCCAACGTCGACACGGCCGCCCGCTACGGCGTCGTCTCGATCCCGACGCTCAACGTCTACGTCAAGGGCCAGGTCGTCAAGACCATCGTCGGCGCGCACCCCAAGCCCAAGCTGCTCCGTGAGCTCGAGGAGTTCATCGCCTGAGCGTGCTGACCGCACCCGGGCGCACCCACGTGCACCCTGCCAGGGGTGGTCCGTGTCCCACTGGGATGCGGGGCCACCCCTGCGCCGTTTACGCTGCACACGGCCAGCCACGCCACCGTGACCTGTCGGCAACCAGCTCGAGAAGGGAGCCGAGATGACCCCACCACCCGCCATCGCGCTCCGCCGCGGCGACGCCGGGCCCGCTGTCGCGGCCGTCTGCGAGCGCCTCGTGCTCACCGGTGACCTGCCCAGTGACCTGCGCGGTGACCTCCCGGATGGCGCCGACGCCGATCACCTCGGCGACCCGGTCTTCGACGAGCGCGTAGAGCAGGCGGTCAAGTCCTTCCAGCAGCGCCGGGGCCTGCTCGTCGACGGCATCGTCGGCCGCCAGACGTATGCCGTGCTCGACGGTGCGCGCTGGACGCTCGGTGACCGCGTGCTGCGCTACATCCCCGAGTACTTCGTCGAGGGTGACGACGTCGTCGCCCTGCAGGCCCGCCTCGCCGAGCTCGGCTTCACGCCCGGCAAGGTCGACGGGATCCACGGCCCGGCCACCGACGCGGCCGTGCGCGCCTTCCAGGCCGCTCTGGGGCTCGAGACCGACGGCACCGTCGGCCCCGAGACGATGCGCGCCTTCGCGGGCCTGCGGCGCTCGGTCGTGGGCGGCTCGGCCAACGCCCTGCGCGAGCGCGAGAGCATCCGGCGCAGCGGCTACAGCCTGAGCGGCCGCACCGTCGTCGTCGACCCCGGTCACGGCGGCACCGACCACGGGGCCCGGGGTCACCGCGGCCTCGAGGAGGCTCGCCTGGCCCTCGACCTCGCCCGCCGCGTCGAGGGCCGGCTCTCCGCCCACGGCGTGAGCGTCGTCTTCACGCACACCGAGGCGACCGACGGGGGCAGCGACGAGGACCGCGCCGCCTTTGCCAACTCGTGCGACGCCGACCTCGTGCTGTCGCTGCACACCGACCACTCGCAGACCGGCTCGGCCCACGGGGTCGCGACCTACTTCTACGGCGCCGCCGACCACGCCGGCTGGTCCAACATGGGCGAGCACTTCGCCGACCTGCTCCTGCGCGAGGTCGTCGCCCGCACCGGCCTGACCGACTGCCGCACGCACGCCCGCACGTGGCCGCTGCTGCGACGCACCCGGATGCCCGCCGTTCGCCTCGACGTCGGCTACCTCAGCCACGAGGGCGACGCCGCGGCCCTGTCCGACCCGCAGACGCTCGACCACATCGCCGAGGCCGTCGTCGTCGCCCTCCAGCGCGTCTACCTCGGCGAGGCCGACACCTCACGCACCGGGATGCTGCGCCTCGACGACCTGCGCCGCCACCTGGCCTCGATGCAGGGCGTCCCGGCGGGCGACCGCACCGTCTCCTGACGACGACCCCCCGGCTCCTCCATAGCGCCGGGGCGGGGCGGCCGCCGAGCGTAAGGTCGGGAGCATGAGGCTCGCAGTGCGCGAGGTCTCCTACGCCTTCGGCGACCGGGTCGCCCTCGACGAGGTGAGCCTGGACGTGACTCCGGGCGTGCTCACCGGACTGCTCGGACCCAACGGCGCCGGCAAGACGACCCTCATGCGAGTGCTGCTGGGCGTTCTACGACCGGCCCGCGGTGAGGTCCTCCTCGACGGCCGCCCCGTCGGTGACGAGGACCGCCGCCGCTGGGGCTACATGCCGCAGGAGCGTGGCCTCTACCCGGGCATGCCGGTGGGCGACCAGGTGATCCACTTCGGGCGGCTTCACGGCCTCTCCCGCCCCGACGCCACGCGCCGCGCCCGCGCCCTGCTCGAGGAGCTGGAGCTGGCCGACCGGTGGAGCGATCGCACCGACAAGCTCTCGGGCGGCATGCAGCAGCGCCTCCAGCTGGCGACCTCGCTCGTCCACGAACCGCAGGTGATCGTGCTCGACGAGCCGTTCAGCGGCCTCGACCCGGTCGCCGTGGCGAGCCTGTCCACCACGCTGCGGCAGCGAGCCCGGACGGGGTGCACCCTGCTCTTCTCGAGTCACCAGCTCGACCTCGTGCAGGACCTCTGCGAGGAGATCGTCATGGTCGACCACGGACGCACGGTCCTGCAGGGCGAGGTGGCCCAGCTGCGCGCCGCCACCGGGCAGCGGCAGCTGCGCCTGCACCTCCGGACCCGTGACCGGGCGTGGCTGCACGGCTTCCCCGCGGTGCGGGTCATCGCCGATGAGGCCGATGACCTGAGGCTCGACCTCCCGACCGGCGTCGAACCGCTCGAGGTGCTCGACGCTGCGCGGGCAGCCGGGCCGGTCATCGACTTCGGGCTCGAGCTGCCGACCCTGTCGCAGCTGTTCCTCGCCGCGGCCCTGCCGACCCACGAGCGAGCGGGGGCAGGCTGATGCGCGCGTGGTGGCGCGGCACCGCCCTGGTCGCCGAGCGCGGCATCGTCGAGAACGTCAGGTCGCGCACGTTCAAGGTCGTCACCGGGCTGCTGCTGGTCCTCTCGGCGGCGGCCGTCATCCTCCCCCAGCTGCTGAGGAGCGACGAGACGACCTACGTCCTCGCAACGACCCAGCCGGCGGCGGCCGGCCTCACCCAGGCGCTGGAGGCGGCGGGCTCGGCGGGCGGCTTCACGGTCAGCTACGACGTGCGCGCCGACGACGCGGCGGTGCGCCAGGCCGTCCGAGACGGTGACGCGACGGCCGGCCTGGTCGGCGACACGCTCTACACGTCGATGGCGAGCGGCACCTTCCCCGTCCTCGTCGCGCAATCGCTGGTCGCGCTCGAGGCGTCGGAGCGGTTGGTCGAGGCGGGGCTCAGCCCCGCCCAGATCGCCGAGGTGCAGTCGGTGCAGCCGCCGCGACAGGTCGATGTCGGCAGGGTGGAGGGCGCGCGGGCGGTCGTCGGCTTCGCGGTCGGCATCGTGCTCTTCCTCGCCCTGACGTTCGCGGGCAACGCCATCGCCACGACGGTCGCCATGGAGAAGTCCACGCGCATCTCCGAGGTGCTGCTGGCGGTCCTGCGGCCCAGCCAGGCGCTCGTGGGCACGGTCGCAGCGGTGGGAGCCGTGACCCTCGTGCAGCTGCTCGTGCTCGTCACCCCCGTGGCCGTCGCGGTGCAGGTGATGGACGACATCGAGCTGCCGCCGGTCGCCGGCGGCGACCTGGCCATCGCGGTCATCTGGTTCGTGCTGGGCTTCGCGCTCTACGCGTTCCTCTTCGCCGCCTCGGCCTCCCTCGTCGACAAGATCACCGAGGTGAGCTCGGCCGTCCTGCCGGTCACCCTCGTCCTCACCGCGTCCTACCTCGTCGCCATCACCGTCGTCGCCGCAGACCCCGAGGGGCCGTGGGGGGTCCTCGCCTCGATCTTCCCCTTCACCGCTCCCATCGCGATGCCGATCCGGTGGGCCGGGGGGCAGGTCCCCGTCGCCCAGCTGCTCCTCGCCATGGCGCTCACGGCAGCCGCGGCCGTGCTGCTCGTCTGGCTCGCCTCGGCCATCTATCGCCGCGCCCTCGTCATCACCGGCCGGCGGGTGCGGGTCTCCGAGGTCTTCGGCACGCGGACCGACCGGCCCTGACTCACGGCCTCAGCGCTCCTCAGGGCTGGTCGACCGCCCGCGCCGAGCTCGAGCCGCGGGGATGCGCCTCCGGCGCCGGGTGCACGCCCGGGATGCGGGCGAGCGCCCGGGCCACGTAGGCAGCCGCCTCGTCACGCAGCGTCACCGCGGTGCGCAGGTCGATCCGCAGGCGGGGGTATGCCGGGTGGTCGCGCTCCACGCGGAAGCCGAACTTCTCGAGCGGGCCCGCCTCGAGCACGCAGTCGTGCGGGGCGACGGCCGCAGGGCGCGAGGCGATGACGTCGAGGGACCGCACGTGGGCCTTGAGCGCGTCCTTGGCCGCCGTCTGCAGGAGGGTCTTGCGCAGGCCGCGGCCGTCGCCGTTGGCATCCGGTGTGGTGACGGCGGTGACGAGCATGACGGTGGCAGGGTCGCTCGGCGCCGTCGCGAAGGCCGCGAGGCGGGGCACGTGGCGCAGCGGCGCGAGCACGACGTGCCCCACCGGGCGGCCGTCCGCATACGCGATCCGCCCGGGTGGCCCCCAGTCGTCGGTGACCTGCTCGACCCACTCGGCGAGCAGGGCAAGGTGCGCCTCGGCGTCCGACGGCCCGCCGTGCCCGTTGCGGGGAACCGTCTGCCAGAAGGTGCAGGGTGCGCACGACCCGACGAGGTCTCCCACCCGATCGGGCGTGAGCAGTCGCAGGTCTGGCATGCCCCCATTCTCACCCCAGCGGCGGTCGGCGACACGCGATGGCCCGCCACCCGGCATACCGAATTAGGGTGGCGCCATGAGTGAGCAGGGCACCTACGTCGAGAAGTCCTTCGAGCGCGACACCAACTACATCAGGACCCGCATCACGGCCGACGGTCGCGACGGCTTCGCCGTCGAGGCGGGGCGCTACCGGCTCGTCGTGGCGCGGGCGTGCCCGTGGGCCAACCGCGCGATCATCGTGCGGCGGCTGCTCGGGCTCGAGGACGCGATGTCGATGGGCATCTGCGGGCCCACGCACGACAAGCGCAGCTGGACCTTCGACCTCGACCCCGGCGGTGTCGACCCGGTGCTCGGCATCCCGCGCATCCAGGACGCCTACTTCAGGCGCGACCCCGACTACCCCCGCGGCATCACCGTGCCCGCCTTCGTCGACGTCACGACCGGCGCCGTCGTGACCAACGACTTCAAGCAGATGACCGTCGACATGGAGACGGAGTGGTCGCAGTTCCACCGTGAGGGCGCGCCCGATCTCTACCCCGAGGCGCTGCGCGACGAGATCGAGGCGGTCAGCAAGCCGATCTACACGGAGGTCAACAACGGCGTCTACCGCTGCGGCTTCGCCGGCACCCAGGAGTCCTACGACCAGGCCTACGAGCGGCTCTTCACCCACCTCGACGTGCTCGAGGAGCGACTGTCGACGCAGCGCTACCTCGTCGGCGACCACATCACCGAGGCCGACGTGCGCCTCTTCACGACCCTGGTGCGCTTCGACCCGGTCTATCACGGCCACTTCAAGTGCAACCGCAACAAGCTCATCGAGATGCCGGCGCTGTGGGGCTATGCACGCGACCTCTTCCAGACCCCGGGCTTCGGCGACACCGTCGACTTCGCCCACATCAAGCGGCACTACTACGTCGTCCACAAGGACGTGAACCCGACGGGCATCGTGCCCCTCGGCCCGACCCTCGACAACTGGGCGACTCCTCACGGACGCGAGTCGCTCGGCGGGTCGCCCTTCGGGGACGGCACGCCGCCCGGACCTCCGCGTGAGGTCGTGGCGCCGGAGCACAACCCGGTGCTCGCGATGCTCGCTGTCTGACCGTCCGTATGCCGTCCGGTTCCCTTGGGGCACAAGGGAACCGGGCGACTCGGGTGGCGGCTCAGGAGCGGTAGAACTCCGCGAGGACAGGAGCCAGCACGGCGGCGGGCACCTCGTGGAAGCCACCCGGCAGCTCGACGGCGCGACCGTGCGGCAGCGCCTCTGCCAGCACCTCTGCCGAGTCGTGCAGCCAGGGCATCGCCGTGCCGCTGCTGCACACCGAGAGGACCGGCGCGGCGACCCGTGCCAGCGTCTCGTCGGGCAGGCTGTGGTCGTCCCCGCCGAGGCACCACCCGTCGTACCTCACGGTGTAGGTCAGGGCGAGCATCGGCTCCCACATCGGCGTGCCCCTCATGCCCTCGACCATCTCGTCCGGCATGCCGACGACCTGGTGGTTGAAGTAGCGCAGGATGCCCTCGCGGTCGCCGGCCGCCTCGAAGCGCTCCAGCGTGCCGATGTAGTCGGCGGGGACGGGCGGCCAGGACGCGTTGCGGTAGGGCACCTCGAGGACCGCCGCCTTGTCGAGCGGTGCGCCGGCAGCCAGGGCCTCGATGACGAGCGCGCCTCCGGACGACACGCCGAATGCGTAGGCGGCAGAGGACTGCTCACGGTTCGCCTCGACGACGGCAGAGAGGTCGTCGATCTCGCGGGCGACGGAGTAGGGCTGGGTGTCACCGCTGTCACCTCGCCCGCGACGGTCGTAGGTGACGCCGGTGAAGCCGTGCTCGGCCAGTGCCCGAGCGGGGTCACGCAGGGCGCCGCGGTCGCAGAACGCTCCCCCGACGAGCACGACGACCGGCCCCGACCCGTAGCGCTCGTAGGCGATCGTCGTGCCGTCGGCCGACGTCGTCTGCTCCGCGGGGCCACGCTCTGTCTGGGTCTGAGCGTGGGTCTGAGCGTCGGTCTGTGTGGTGGTGTCGGTGCTGGTCTCGCTGGTCATGGCCACTCCTTCGGTCCGGCCCGCTCGTCGGGCTCTCGTGTCCACGTCGAACGGTGGGGTCGGGCTTCGACATCGCAGCTGTCGGCTCTCGTCAGGTGCGCTTGCGTGAGAAGACCTCACGCTGGTCCTGGGGCGGCACCGTCGACATGTAGTCGATGACCGCGTCACTGAGGGCCGGCCAGGTCTCGTGCTGGCTGACGGGCACGACGGTGGCCACGACCTCGTTCGCGTGCACCTCGACGAGATTCCACGACTGCGGTCCGTCGACCCCCATCAGCAGCAGGCGGGGAGCCCCGACGTCGTCGACATAGCTGACTCCCCCCGCCACGATGACCGGGATCTGTCCCAGCTGCCCGAAGCTCGTCACGTGCAGATGTCCGCTGAGCACGGCCCGCACATCGGTGCCGACCAAGGCCTCCCGGAGCCGGTCGACGTCGTCGAAGTCGAGCAGCTGCATGACCGGCGAGCGATAGGTGATCGGCGCGTGGTGGATCACGAGGATGGTGCCGTGCTCGGCGGGAGCCGCGAGTTCCCTTGCAAGCCAAGCATATTGGTCATCAGAGAGGCCGCCGTGGTGATAACCGGGCACAGCCGAGTCGAGCGTGATGATGCGCAGCCCCCGCACTGTCGTGATGCGGTCCTGGGGGTCGTCTCCGTCCACCCCGAAGAGCACCTGCGCCAGCGGGCCTCGCTCGTCGTGGTTGCCCCCGGTGAGCACGAGCGCGCATCCCAGTCGATCGACGACCGGACGCACGATCTCGAGGAGCAGCTCGTAGGCGGCAGGCTCCCCACTGTCAGCGAGGTCGCCCGAGATGACGAGGGCATCGACGGCCTCGGCCGAGGACTCCAGCCTCGCCAGAGCCCGCCGGAGCTGCTCGGCCGTGTCGATGCGGCCGGCCAGTCTCCCCTGTGGCGAGCCGAGCAGGTGTGGGTCGGAGAGATGGGCGATGACGTGCGTCGGCGCGGGCCGACCGCCGCTGAGGGCCATGCGCACAGCCTAGGGGTGGCGGCACGTCGCCCGGGGGCACGCCGCTGGGCGGGAGGGGGAGTGCTCAGTGCCGGCGTTGGCAGTTGGCGCACCAGTAGAGCCGTCGACCGGCCACGTCCTTGTCACGCACGGTCTTGCCGCAGCGAGGACAGGCCTGACCGGTGCGCTTGTAGACCGCGAAGCGGCGCTCGAAATGGCCGCCGAGGCGCTCGCCCGTGGAGGCGCGCGTGATGTGCTGCGCGGATCCGTCGGCGACCATCAGCTGGGCCTCCTCGACCTGGTCGTCGAGGGTCAGGATCTGCGAGAACGCCACTCCGAGAGGCAGCAGGGCGACGAGGTCGGCCCAGATCAGCTCCCACGTCGCCCGCTTGAGCTGGGTGCCGAGGGTGAAGGGATTGGTGCGGTGCCGGTGCAGCACCTCGCAGCGATAGACGTTGCCCACCCCGGCGAGCACTGACTGGTCCATCAAGAGCTCGGCAATCGTCTTGCGGCGCAGCCGAATTCGCTCCCAGGCGCGATCACCGTCTGCCGTCGGGTCGAGAGGGTCTGGCCCCAACGCCGCCTCGACGGCGCGCACCTGGGGGTCGTCGAGCAGCTCGCAGGAGATCGGACCGCGCAGGTCGGCGACGAAGTCGTCATTGAGCAGGCGCAGCCGCAGGGCGCCCCTGGCCTCCGGCGGCGGCTGACCCTCGAGCGGCCGGACGGGGAACGAGCCGATCAGCCCGAGGTGCACGTGCAACGTCTCGTCCGGGAACTCCACGAAGAGGTGCTTGCCGACGGCTCGCGACAGCTGCACCACCTCCCCGTCGAGCCGCTTTGCCTCGTCGGCGAAGCGGCCCTGCGGGCTCGACGCCTCGACGGGTCGACCCGCGAAGGCGCGCTCGAGCCGGCCCGCCAGCGCGTGGATGGTGTGCCCCTCAGGCATGACGGCCCGAGGTGTCGCTACGCCCCCCGGTGCGGGTCTCGCCGGAGACGACGTGCGGGATCAGTGCTGCCCCTCGATGCCCATGAGGCCCATGATGCGCCGGAGGTCCTCGATCGACGCGAACTCCACGGTGATCTTGCCCTTGCGCTGACCCAGGGCGATGTTGACCCGGGTCTCGAGGTGGTCGGAGAGGTTCGACGTGAAGTCGTCGAGCTGCGGGTGCCGGCTGCCGGCACGGGGCCGGCGAGGCTTCGCAGGGGTGTCCTCGTCGCCGAGCGACACGAGCTCCTCCACCGTGCGCACCGACAGCCCCTCGGCCACGATGCGCTGGGCCATCCGCTCCATCGCGGCGCCGTCGTTCAGGCCGAGCAGGGCTCGGGCGTGGCCGGCGCTGAGCACGCCCGCAGCGAGCCGGCGCTGCACCAGGGGCGGGAGCCGGAGCAGCCGCAGGGTGTTGGAGATCTGGGGACGGGAGCGGCCGATGCGGGTCGCGAGCTCGTCATGCGAGCAGCCGAAGTCGTCGAGCAGCTGCTGGTAGGCGGCTGCCTCCTCGAGCGGGTTCAGCTGGCTGCGGTGGAGGTTCTCGAGCAGGGCATCACGAAGCAGGTCGTCGTCGTGCGTGTCCTTGATGATGGCCGGGATGACGGCGAGGCCCGCCTCGCGGGTGGCGCGCCATCGCCGCTCGCCCATGATGAGTTCGAACTGCTTGCCGTCAGCCTCGGCGAGCTCCGCCTCGGCGATGCGGCGCACGACGACGGGCTGCAGCACACCGATCTCGCGGATCGAGTGGACGAGCTCCGCAAGCTGGTCCTCGTCGAAGACGGTGCGCGGCTGCTTGGGGTTTGGGCGGATCGAGTCGACGGGCAGCTCGGCAAACTCCGCGCCGGGCACCGGCGCGAGGATCGGCCCTGCCGGCTGCTGGACGCCGTCAGCGCTCCCCTGTGCGTCGGCAGGCGCCTGGTCCACGCCGTCGACGGCGGTGCTGGTGCCGGTGTCATTGGATTCGGCGACGGCCGGTGACAGCCCAGCCCTGTCACCAGCGTGGCCGTCAGGACCACCGGTGGGCGAGTCCACGTGCGGCGCGTCGTCTGTGAGCACGCTGGTGCTGGCGGCCTCAGGTCGCACCTGTTCGGTGAAGAAGACGTCAACGGGACGGTTGGCCCCGCCGTTGGGTGCGCTCGGAATCAGTGCCCCGAGACCCCGACCCAGTGCTCGACGCTTCTCCGCCATTCCTACCCCTTGCCCAACCTGCCCCGTGCGGCGCGGCCATCGCGCCCCGGGTCAGTGTAGGCGGTGGGCACGCGCGGGTGGCCACTGCCACCCGCCCCGTGAAGGCGCACTCACGGGTGTTTCCCGTGAAACGGCACCACCTGTCGTCGGCGGGCGCCGAAGCCACGGCTGGTTTCACGTGAAACATGGGGCGGGTTCCTCGGCGGATGCGGTGGACCACCGTCATCGCCGCGCAAGAGCTGTTTCACGTGAAACGGCGCGCCGCCAAGGGGCGGTCTACTGCGGACCGCTGGCCCCTCGGTCGGCGATCTCGCCGGCTGCCTCGAGATAGGCCAGGGCGCCGCTACTCGCGGGGTCGTAGGTCATGACCGTCTCGCCGAAGCTGGGGGCCTCCGAGACCCTTACCGACCGTGGCACCGTCGTGCGCAGCACCTGCTCAGGGAAGTGCTCGCGCACCTCCTCGGCCACCTGGGCGGACAGGCGGGTGCGGCCGTCATACATGGTCAGCAGGATGGTCGAGACGTGGAGCGGTGGGTTGAGGTGAGCCCGCACGAGCTCGATGTTCTTGAGCAGCTGCGAGAGCCCCTCGAGCGCGTAGTACTCGCACTGGATCGGGATGAAGACCTCACTCGCCGCCACCATGGCGTTGACGGTGAGCAGGCCGAGGCTCGGCGGACAGTCGATGAGGATGTAGTCGTAGGCGTGGCCGGTCTGCGTCGCTGCCTGGATGGCTCGTTGGAGACGCGACTCGCGAGCCACGAGCGAGACGAGCTCGATCTCTGCGCCGGCGAGGTCGATCGTCGCCGGGGCGCAGAAGAGACCAGGCACGGTGGCGCACGCCTGCACGACCTCGAGCAGCGGCGCGCCGTCGACCAGCACGTCATAGATCGACGGCACCTCCGCGTGGTGGTCGATGCCGAGGGCAGTGCTGGCATTGCCCTGCGGGTCGAGATCGATGACGAGGACCGTGAGGCCGGCCTGCGCCATGGCGGCCGCAACGTTGACGGTGGTCGTCGTCTTGCCGACTCCACCCTTCTGGTTGGCGACCGTCAGCACCCTCGGGACCGCCGGACGGGGGAACTCCCGACCGGTCAGCTTGATCCGGCGCCTCGTGCTGTCGGCCAGGTCTCGAGCCAACGGGGTGTCATCTCCAGCCAGCGGGATGGCAGCTGCCACGGCGTCACGCTCCCCCGCAGCGCTCGTGTCGATCGGCACCTCGGCGACCTGTGCCGCCCCTTCGTCCACAGCGTTGTCCCCAGACCGGACCGGGCCGCTTTCATGCTCAGGGACCGCTCTCACGCCGGTGTTGTCCACTGCGTTGTCCACAGGCGTGGACGGCTCGTCCCCCGCTCCCGCGAGGGTCGCGTCCACGGGCTCGCGTTGCTCCGTAACCTGAGCCGAGTCGTCCTGCGCCGGCTGCGGAGCATCGACCAGCGGCGTGGTGACGGGCTGCAGCGAGGGCTCGGTGTCACCCGTTTCACGTGGAGCCTTGAGCATCTTCGCGAGCCATCCGAGGCGCCGGTGCTCGGGCGTCGGGTCAGGCTCTGATGGCCAACCGAGGTTGGTCGACAACGTCACGGGAACAGCACCTCCACGGAAGGGGGACGTGACCCGACCCTAGCCGTCTCGGCGAGAGTGGTGTGCGGGTCGGTCCGGATGAGTGGCACGAATGAACGGCATGGATGGGGGTGGGAGCGTCGAGTGTCAGGGAGCCCGCAGGCCCAGCCCGCCGGATGCACCGGGACCACGTCGGCTACCTCCGCGGCGGTCGCCACGGCGACGCGCGGAGCCGGCGCTGCTCGGCGGGCGTGACCGGAAGCGGCGCCGGTCGAGCTGATCGCCGATCGTCACCGTGATCAGGGTGGTCGGTGCCTCCAGCAGGTCGACGCCGAGCTCGCGCACCGATGCATCGACGACCCCGAGGCGGGTCAGCGCCGTGCGAGCCTGGTCGAGCTCGTCCTGAGCCCGTGACCCCTTGAGGGCCAGGAGCGTCCCTCGCGGCTCGAGCAGCGGCAGGGTCCACTCGGCCAGCTGCACGATGTTGGACACCGCCCGAGCCGTCACCCACGGGGCGTGTACTCGATCCCACAACGACTCGGCTCTCGCCGTGTGCACGGTGACGTTGGTCAGGCCGAGCTCGGCAACGGTCCCGGAGAGCCAGCCGGTGCGGCGCGCGAGAGGCTCGACGAGGTGCAGGTGCAGGTCCGGTCGTGCGATGGCCAAGGCGAGGCCCGGAAGGCCGGCCCCGCTTCCGACGTCGATGACGTCCTGGCTCGCGCCGTGCTCAGGGATAGCCAGATGAGCGATCGCGCAGTTGAGCACGTGCCGGTCCCACAGCCGCGGCGCCTCACGCGGACCAATCAGCCCGTGGCTGATGCCCGTGTCGGCCAGCACCCGCACGAAGTGCTCGGCCAGCCCGAGTCGTGCGCCAAAGACCACTGCGGCCTCAGGCGGAGTCGGTGGCACGACCACCGCACCGGCATCGGGCCCCCCGTGGCCGTGGTTGCCGTCGACTCCGTCACCGTTGCGGTCGGTGCCGGGCACGTCGGTCACGAGCAGATCCTTTCCGGCAGGTCCAACAGGGCCGGCAGGGGGCGATCAGGCGGGCAGCAGGCGGTGTGTTTCACGTGAAACACACCGAGAGCGGTGGACGGTCAGGCCGGGAGGATGACGACGTGCCGCTTCGGGTCGACGCCCTCGGACTCCGACTCGAGACCCGCGGCTGCGACCTCGTCGTGCACGACCTTGCGCTCGAAGGCGCTCATCGCGTCGAGCGACTTCTTCTCGCCCGACGCCTTGACCTCGGCGATCGCGACGCGAGCAAGCTCGACCAGCGCCTCACGCCGCTCGGCGCGGTGGCCGGCGATGTCGAGCATCAGGCGGCTGCGCTCACCGGTCTCGACCTGCACCGCCAGTCGGGTGAGCTCCTGCAGGGCCTCGAGCACCTTGCCGTCCTGACCGACCAGCCGACGGGGAACGCGGCCCTCTTCGGAGTCGACGATGGCCACGGCGGCCCGGTCACCGTCGACGTCGACGTCGAGGTCCCCGTCGAGGTCGGCGATGTCGAGGAGCGTCTCGAGGAAGTCGGCAGCGACCTCACCCTCACGCTCGAGCTGACGCACCCGCGAACCCTTCTCGGGCTTCACCGACGACTCCGTGCTCCCCTGCGCCTCCGCCTGCGCGTCGGGCTCGGACTCGGCATGGCCGTCGGGGTCCGCGTCGACGTCAGGCGTGCCAGCAACCGCCTCAGCAGCCTCAGCAGCCTCAGGGGCCTCAGGAGCCTCGGCAGATGCGGGCGTCTCGCCGGCGGCGGACGATTCGTTGCCGGCCGTGTCGCCCTGCTGGTCCGCGTCCTGATCGTGCTGGTCGTGCTGGTCGTGCTGCTCGGCCGTCAGGTCCTCGGTGGACGTGGTGTCGCTCATCAGTGTGGTGCTCCTTCGTTCGACAGGTCCGGTGACGGGTCGACGTGTGACGTCGTCGCAGGTCAGCGGCCCTCAGGCAAGGTGGGTGGGGCGTGGGGTGCGGGTCAGCGCCGGCTCTTGGGCGTGGAGGTCTTGGCCCTCTTCTTGCCCTTGGGCTGCTGACGCTGGCCGGTCTTGGGGGCGTCGTCGGGCACCGTGTCTCCATCGGTCTCGAGACCGGGCACGACGAGCTCTTCCATCTTCTTGCCCTTGCGCTCGAGTCGCTTGCGGCGCCGCTCCTCGGCCTCAGAGCCGGGCGCTGGCATGTTGCGGATGACGTAGAACTGCTGCCCCATGGTCCAGAGGTTGGTCGTGAGCCAGTAGATGAGCACGCCGATGGGGAAGTTGATGCCCGAGATCGCGAAGAAGATCGGCATCAGGTAGAGCAGGACCTTCTGCTGCTTGGCGAAGGGGTTGTCGAGCGCAGCCTGCGGCATGTTCTTGCGCATCAGCTGGTACTGCGTGACGAACGTCGTCGCCGACATCAGCACGATGAGCACCGCGGTCAGGATCTTGACGCTGATGTCGTCGCTGGTCAGGAACGCGTCGGAGAGCTTGGCCCCGAAGATCGTCGAGCTCTCGATCTGGGCCGCCACCTCCTGGGTGATCGGGCCGATCGCGTCGTAGCCCTGCACCCCCTCGGCCTGCGCCTTGAGGTTGTTGAGCAGCTGGAAGAGCGCGAAGAAGAAGGGGCTCTGGATGAGGATCGGCAGACAGCTGCTGAACGGGTTGGTCCCGGTGCGGCGGTAGAGATCCATGATCTCGGCCTGCTGCGCCTTCTGGGACTCCGGGTCGCGCTTGCCCTTGTACTTCTTCTGGATCTTCTGCATCTCGGGCTGGATGAGCTGCATCCGCCGCGAGGAGTGGATCTGGCGCACGAAGAGCGGGATGAGCAGGATGCGGACGACGACCGTCAGGCCGACGATCGACAGCGCCCAGGCCCAGCCGGCGAGATCGCCGTTGAGGCCGATCTTGTCGAAGAACCAGTGCCAGCCATACATGACCCAGGCTTCACCGAGTTTGATCGGATAGAGCAGGGTGTTGAAGAAGTCGATCAACGTCAGTCCTCAGTGCTCAGGTGCTCGCGGGCGCGTGCACCGTCAGTCGGCACACCATATGCCGGGTGGTCAGGTCGTGTGGTGCTCGTGCTCGTCACGCCGGTCGTCGGTGCGCCCGTCGGGCGCTGGGTCGGCGCCCAGATCCACCGGACGGTAGTCCTCCGGACGCACGTCATTGCGGGTGTCCCAGGTCATCGGGACGGGGTCCACCCCACCGGCGGTCCACGGGTGGCAGCGACCGAGCCGGCGGGCGGCGAGCCAGCCACCCCGGAGCGGGCCGAACCGCTCGAGCGCGGTCACGGCATACGCCGAACAGCTGGGGTAGAAGCGGCACGTCGGTGGGCGCAGGGGGGAAACGAAGCGCTGGTAGAGCCGCACCAGCAGCACGAGTGGCGCTGCGAGCGCCCGGTTGAGGGAGGCGCTCATGCTCGGCACACCTTGGTGAGCTGGCGCTCGAGCGCGACGTCGAGGTCGGCATACGACGCCTGCGCCGCGGCCGGGTTGGCGCGCACGACGAGGTCGACCCCAGCCGGTATGCCGGGCAGCCGGGTCGCGATGCTCGCGCGCAGGCGGCGCTTGGTCAGGTTGCGCACCACCGCGTTGCCGACGGCCTTGGACACAACAAAACCGACGCGCGGCGGAAGCTCCGCACGCGCATCGGTCCGGTTGGCATGCACGACGATGAGTCGCCCGCCTGCTCTGGTGGCGCCGGGTCCGCGCACTGCCGCCGTGAAGTCCGCGCTCTCACGCAGACGATGACGGGCGGGCAGCATGCCGCGGCCCTGGAGGCGTCAGGCCGAGAGCTCGGCGCGGCCCTTGCGGCGGCGGCCGGCGAGGATGGCACGGCCGGCGCGCGTGCGCATGCGCAGACGGAAGCCGTGCGTCTTGGCGCGACGGCGGTTGTTCGGCTGGAAGGTGCGCTTGCTCACGAGAATCTCCGTTTGCTTGCGAGTGCAGGCCGAGGAGAATCGGTCCCGCACCCGGGTGGTGGGCTTTGGCTGGTCTTCGGCGACCGCAATCGGCAGGCCCGTGGAGGTCCGGGGAGGCGGCTTCCGTCGGAGCTGATCCGGGGAGCGCGCGAGCTCGGGTGCCATGGGCATGCGAAAGCGGTCGCAGACACGCTCGGTCAACGATACGGGAGCCGTGGAAGACCGGTCAAACCAGCCCGCCCTGACCCCCTATGGTGGGGCACGACGGCGAACGCAAGCCGACACGCCGACGCCCACGAGATCTGTGGATCATTCGGTTGTGGGTGCCTGCAGGACTTGTTAGGTTTTCGACTCACGATCGTGGCCCCTCCTTGCACAGGCTGTGGACAAACGTGTGGACAACAGGGCAGGGTGCACCGCGCAGAGGCCGGCGGAGCTCATCACAGGGCGCGCCGAGGCCGGGGGCGTCGAGGACAGTCAGGGGCAGGTGGAGCACGTGAGTGACGTAGGCGTCGACTATCCAGAGGTGTGGCGCAGGACGTTGCTGGACCTCGAGGCGGGGCTATCGGCCCAGGAGCGTGCCTTCGTCCGGTTGTGCCAGCTCGTCGGCGTCCTCGACCAGACCGCCCTCGTGCGAGCGCCCGACGGCTACACCAAGGAGTTCCTCGAGACCCGCGTCCGCGACCAGATCCACCAGGCCCTCAGCTCGCAGCTGGGGCACCCGGTGCAGCTGGCGGTCTCGGTCGACGAGAGCCTGCAGTCCGAGATGGGTCTGCTGAGCGACGAGCCGACCGGACCGGCCTCACGCCACGGCACCCCCAACACTCACGGCACGTCTGGCAACCAGCGCAACGACCGCGATGAGCACACCGATGCCACCGGGCACACCGGGCACACCGAGCGCAACGGCGCCCACCCGCCGGGGGCCCCGGCCTCCAACCGGCTGCGCGACCTCGAGGAGAGCGCCCCCGACCTCGACGGCGCCGACCTCGACGACCCGGGCACCAAGCCGATGAAGCCGATGCACAGCGTCGACCACTTCGGCCCGCGCACGGGGCGGCCCACGGGCTTCCCGCCCGGGTCGCTCGACCGCGACGGCCAGACCTCCGGCGGTGAGAGCGGGCCGCAGCGGCAGCAGCGTCCCGAGCCGGCGGCCTACTCCAGCGACACGCGCCTCAACCCGAAGCACACCTTCGACACCTTCGTCATCGGGGCGAGCAACCGTTTCGCCCACGCGGCCGCGGTGGCCGTCGCCGAGGCGCCGGCCCGGGCCTACAACCCGCTCTTCGTCTACGGCGAGTCCGGGCTCGGCAAGACCCACCTGCTCCACGCGATCGGTCACTACGCCCGCACGATGTTCCCCAACGTGCGCGTGCGCTACGTGAACTCCGAGGAGTTCACCAACGACTTCATCAACAGCATCCGCGACGACAAGGCGAGCGCCTTCCAGGCCCGCTACCGCAGTGTCGACGTGCTGCTCATCGACGACATCCAGTTCCTCCAGGGCAAGCTGCAGACGCAGGAGGAGTTCTTCCACACCTTCAACACGCTGCACAACTCCAACAAGCAGATCGTCATCACCTCCGACCTGCCGCCGCGTGAGCTCTCCGGCTTCGAGGACCGCATGCGCACCCGCTTCGAGTCGGGCCTGCTGACCGACGTGCAGCCGCCCGACCTCGAGACCCGCATCGCCATCCTGCGCAAGAAGGCGATCCAGGACCGCATGGAGGTCCCCGACCCCGTGCTCGAGTACATCGCCACCAACTTCAGCACCAACATCCGCGAGATCGAGGGCGCGCTCATCCGCGTCACGGCCTTCAGCAACCTCAACCGCCAGCCGATCGACCTGCCGCTCGCCGAGATCGTGCTCAAGGACGTGCTGCCCAACGAGACCCCCAACCAGGTCACCGCGGCGACGATCATGGCGGTCACCGCCGCCTATTACGCCGTGAGCATGGAGGACCTCTGCGGGTCGTCGCGCTCGCGCCAGCTCGTCACGGCCCGCCAGATCGCCATGTATCTCTGCCGTGAGATGACCGACCTCTCGCTGCCCAAGATCGGCCAGCACTTCGGGGGCCGCGACCACACCACCGTCATGCACGCCGACCGCAAGATCCGCGAGCTGATGGGTGAGCGCCGCGCGATCTACAACCAGGTCACCGAGCTGACCAACCGGATCCGCCAGCAGTCGCACTGAGGCCCACTCGCTCCGCGGTCGTGTGGGGAGGGGTCGGTTGGGCAGCGGCCGCCGCGTGGTGCCCGCTGCGCGTCGACGAGCACCGAGGGCGTATGCCGCCGGGCCGGGCTCGTCGTCACGCGCTGACGGCCGCGCTGGTGGGGGTCGCAGACCGCCGGGCGGCGATGGTCACCGTGAGGGCCTCCTCCCACGGGGTCGGCGCCAGCCCGAAGGTCTGCTGCGTCAGGTTCGAGTCGAGCACGAAGGCCCGCTCGAACTGGTGACGGGTCTCGCGCAGCTCACGCATGAAGGGCACGACCACGCCTGCCGCCGTGCCGAGCGCGCGGGGCAGGGTGCGCACCCGGCGGGCCCGTGTGCCGGCGAGGCGGGCGACGTCGGCTGCAGCCTCGTCGAAGGATCGCGCCGGTGAGGTCGGCACGTGCCAGGCCCGGCCCCAGCCGCGGTCGTCGGTGGCGAGACGGGCGGCGAGGGCACCGACGTCGGGCACGTAGGTCCACGAGTGCGGAGCATCGGCGCGGCCGACCGGCACGATCGGCGTGCGACCGGCGAGGATCGCGTCGATGACGATGTCGTTGAGGTAGCTCGAGCGCGGCGTGGTGCCCGGACCGAAGTAGTCGCTGCCCCGCAGCTCGGTGGCCCGCAGGCGGCCGGCCTCGTGCCGGGCCAGCGCCTCCGTCCACATGTCGGCACGGAGCGCACCCTTGTGCCCGGCGGGCCGCAGGGGGTCGTCCTCACGCATCGGGGCGCTGACCTTCCCGTAGCCGTAGAGGTTGCCGACGATGACGAGCCCGGCGCCGGTCGCCTCGGCAGCGGCCAGGGTGGCGGCCGCGACGGGCGGCCAGTCGGTCTGCCAGGTGAGGTAGCTCGGCGGGTTGACCGCGTTGACGATGCTGGCGGCGCCGTGGGCCGCTGCAGTGAGGCCGGTGGTGTCGCCGGCGTCGAGCGCGATGACCTCGACGGCGCCGGGGTGGGTGGCCTCCCAGGGGCGCTCGGTGACGCGCCCCGAGCGGGAGGCGAGCGTCACGGTGTGGCCGAGGCGGACGAGGGCGGCCGTCGTGGCGCGGCCGACGCCGCCGGCTCCGAGGACGAGGTGGTGGGTCATGGTGGTCTCCTGAGGTGAAGTGTGAGCACCGCTCACACTCTAAGGATGCCGGGGAGGTTCGAGAAAAGCAAGAGCAGTGCTCACATTCATTCCCGTTCTGTGGCAGGCTCGCCTCATGCCCGCCACCACCGATGCCGCACCCGAGCTCGGCAAGCGCGCCCGCAACCGGGCCGTCGTCGAGGCGCAGATCCTCACGGTGGCGCGCGAACACCTCGCGACCCAGGGGGCGGCGGCCCTCAGCCTGCGGGCGGTCGCCAGAGACCTCGGCATGGTGTCGTCCGGCATCTATCGCTACGTCGAGAGCCGCGACGAGCTGCTCACCCGCCTCATCGTCGACTCCTACACCTCGCTGGCCCACACGGTCCGGTCGGCGCACGACGCCGTGTCGCGCCACGACCTGGCCGGCCGGTGGGACGCAGTCGGCCACGGGCTGCGCCGCTGGGCGCTCGATCACCCGCACGACTTCACGCTGCTCTACGGCTCTCCCGTGCCCGACTACCAGGCGCCTGCAGAGCGCACCGGTGAGGCAGGCACGGCCGTGCTCGCCATCCTCGTCGGCCTCCTCGACGACGCGCGCCGGGCCGGTGTCCTGGCCGACCCCGGGCACCTCGAGCTGCCCGCTGCCGACGTCGAGGCCGCCGTCAGCCCCCTGCTGGCCGACCCGATGTTTGCCGAGACCGACCTCGACGCGATGGCCCTGGCCCAGGGGCTGTGCGCCTGGACCCTGCTGCTGGGCGCCGTCAGCAGCGAGATCTTCGGTCAGCTCGGGCCCCTCCCCGACGCCGAGTCGCTCTTCGCCGTCATATTGGCCGCTGGGCGGTCCGCCATCCTGGCCAGTCCTGAGCAGCCGTAGCCGCCCCTCAACTGACTTGCGCCGCCGCCCGGACTCGACCGGACCGACCGGCACCCCCGGGTCGTGCACAGCCGTCCACAGGTCCATCCACACCTGTGTGCACAGCGTGACCTTCCCGAGACCAGCGCGTCACGAGCACGACACCTCGCGCGTTGTCCACGGGTTGTGGATAACCATGTGGACGTTGAGAGGGCAGTTTCTCCACAGGACGTCCTCAGCTGGTGGCATCGCAGGCGTGACCAGCCCACAGTTGTCCACACAGAGCTGTGGACAACTGTGGATGAAGGGCCCGAACCTGCGGACAACTCCACCGTTGCCTGTGTGAACCGTGTGGGGACGGCCGGCCCGTCCACACCCCACCCGGAGTTGGCTCGTCCGCCGCCCACAGGCAACGCACACGACGCCGCGCGACGTGACCAGCCCGAACGTGCGTTGTCCACAGTGTCCACAGCACCTACGACAATGACGAACCTCTCCGGAAGTAGATGAGCCCCGACAACGAGGGCACGACCCGACGAGCACCTCACCACCCTCCCGGCGTGCTTGACGCGCCCCGGCGGACGCGGTGGTGCACCATGGCGGCAGGCACTAGTGTCTGTCCCCCGATCTGTCGTTCCTCGTCGAAGTGAGTGCACTGTGAAGTTCCGCGTTGAGCGAGACGTCCTGGCCGAGGCCGTGACCTGGGTGGCGCGGGGCCTGCCGGCCCGCCCGCCGGTGCCCGTGCTCGCCGGTGTGCTCATCGAGGCGAGCGAGGAGGGCACCCTCACGCTGTCGGCGTTCGACTACGAGGTCTCGGCCCGCATCACCGTGGCGGCCGATGTCGCCGAGGCCGGTCAGGTGCTCGTGCTGGGCCGGCTCCTCGCCGACATCTCGCGCAACCTGCCCAACAAGCCGATCGACGTCAGCACCGACGGCACCAAGGTCAACGTCGCCTGCGGCTCCTCCCGCTTCGCCTTGCGCGAGATGCCCGTCGCCGACTACCCGACGCTGCCGATCTCGCCCGCGGTGAGCGGCACGATCGCCGGCGACGTCTTCACCCAGGCGGTCGCCCAGGTCTCGGTCGCGGCCGACAAGGGCGACACCCTCCCGATCCTCACCGGCGTGCGCATGGAGATCGACGGCGACAAGGTCACCCTGCTCGCGACCGACCGCTACCGCCTCGCCATGCGCGAGCTCACGTGGTCGCCGGCCGCCACCGACGCCAGCCACGTCGCGCTCATCCCGGCCCGCCAGCTCTCCGACACCGCCCGCGCCCTCGGCGCCTCCGGCTCGATCGAGCTCTCGCTCGGCTCGGGCAGCGACGGGCTGATCGGCTTCGAGGCCGGGCAGCGCCGCGCCACGACGCGCCTGCTCGACGGCGAGTACCCCAAGGTCACCTCCATCTTCCCGAGCTCGGTCGACACCGAGGCGGTCATCGAGACCGCTGCTCTCGAGGAGGCGGTCAAGCGTGTCGCTCTCGTCGCCGAGCGCAACACCCCCGTGCTGCTGAAGTTCACCGACGGCCAGGTCGCCATCGAGGCCGGCACGGGCGACGACGCCCAGGCCTCCGAGGCCGTCGAGGCCACGCTCACCGGTCCCGAGATCCAGATCGCCTTCAACCCGCAGTTCCTGCTCGACGGGCTGCACGCCGTGGGCACCCCGTGGAGCCGGCTGTCCTTCACCCAGCCGAGCCGGCCCGCGGTGCTCAGCGGTCAGGCCGAGGCCGACAGCGACGCCGACGCGACCTACCGCTACGTGCTCATGCCGGTCCGCTTCGCGAGCTGACCCTCGCCCGCGGTCACCTCCTTCGCACCACCTCAGACACCCGCTGCGGTATGCCGTCCGGCTGGCGTAGCCTCGAACAGCCCCGCACCGCTCCTTCCGCAGAAAGGCACGCCATGCAGCTCGGTCTCATCGGTCTCGGCAAGATGGGCGGCAACATGCGCGAGCGGTTGCGCCGCGCGGGGCACGAGGTGGTCGGCCACGACCGCAACCCCGACGTGGCCGACGTCAAGACGCTGCCGGCCCTGGTCAAGGCGCTGGAGGCCCCGCGTGTCGTGTGGGTGATGGTGCCCGCCGGTGACCCGACCCGCGAGACCGTCGCCAAGCTGGCCGACCTGCTCGAGCCGGGTGACCTCGTCATCGACGGCGGCAACTCGCGCTTCACCGACGACTTCGAGAACGCCAAGCTGCTGGGTGCCAAGAAGATCGGCTACGTCGACTGCGGCGTCAGCGGCGGCATCTGGGGCCTCGACAACGGCTACGGCCTGATGTGCGGCGGCGACAAGAAGTGGGTCACCCGCGCCATGCCGATCTTCGACGCGCTGCGCCCCGAGGGCCCGCGAGACGAGGGCTTCGTGCACGCTGGCAAGGTCGGCGCCGGGCACTACACGAAGATGGTGCACAACGGCATCGAGTACGGCCTCATGGCGGCCTACGCCGAGGGCTACGAGCTGCTCGAGAAGAAGGACATCGTCACCGACGTCCCCGGGGCCTTCAAGGCCTGGAGCCGCGGCACCGTCGTGCGCTCCTGGCTGCTCGACCTCATGGTCGACGCCCTCGAGGACAACCCCCACCTCGACGACGTCTCCGACTACACCAACGACTCCGGCGAGGGTCGCTGGACCGTCGAGGAGGCCATCGCCCTCTCGGTGCCGATGCCCGTCATCTCGGCCTCGCTCTTCGCCCGGTTCGCCTCCCGCCAGCCGAACTCGCCGACGATGCAGGCCGTTGCCGCTCTGCGTGGCCAGTTCGGCGGACACCAGGTCATGACGATCGCCGAGGGCGACAAGCTGCGGGCCGGCGACGTGCCCGCGACGGCCAAGCGCTCTGCCAAGAAGGAGTCGCCGACGAAGCAGGCCACCAAGCGCGCCGTCGTCAAGAAGGCCAGTGCCGGTGCCCAGGCGACGGCGTCCAAGGCCAACGTCGGCGCTGCGAAGAAGGCCGTGGCCACGGGCCGTGCGAACGCGACCAAGGCGACCGACACCGTCGACTCGGCCCGCGGCCAGAAGCGCGCCGCGAAGAAGACGACGAAGTCCTGAGCGGGATCTCCGGTCCTTCTTGCACGTCCGCCACCTGACCCTCAAGGACTTCCGGAGCTATCCGAGCGCAGAGCTCGCGCTGACGCCGGGGGTCACGACGTTCGTGGGCCTCAACGGGCAGGGCAAGACCAACCTCGTCGAGGCGATCGGCTACCTCGCGACCCTCGGGTCGCACCGGGTCGCCACCGACCAGCCGCTCGTGCGCTTCGGCGCGAGCCAGGCGATCGTGCGCGGCGCCATCATCCGCGACGAGCACGAGACGATGGTCGAGCTCGAGATCACGCCCGGCCGGGCCAACCGGGCACGGCTCGGTCGCTCTCCCGTGGCGCGCCCGCGCGACGTGCTCGGCACGGTGCGGACTGTGCTCTTCGCCCCCGAGGACCTCTCCCTCGTCAAGGGCGACCCGTCCGAGCGCCGCCGCTTCCTCGACGACCTGCTCGTGCAGCGCCAGCCGCGCTGGTCGGGGGTGCGCTCCGACTACGACAAGATCCTCAAGCAACGCAACGCCCTGCTGAAGTCGGCGGCGCCGGTGCTGCGCAAGGGAACTCGGCGACCACCTCGCCCGCCGCGCGACGGAGAGGCACCACCCGACGAGGCCCGCGAGTCGGCGCTGCACACCCTCGATGTCTGGAACGACCACCTCGCGACGGTCGGCTCCCAGCTGCTCTATGCCCGGCTCCGGCTGCTGCGCGACCTCGTCCCCGACCTCGCCGACTGCTACGACGCGGTGAGCGCCGCCACCTCGAACGCGCGGGCGACCTACCGCAGCTCGCTCCACGAGGAGCTCGCCGCGCGCATCGCCGACGGCGTGGTGCCCGAGGTCGACGAGCTGCGCGGGGGGATGCTCCAGACGCTCGACGCCGTGCGCGCCAACGAGATCGAGCGCGGCATCTCGCTCGTCGGCCCGCACCGCGACGACGTTGTGCTCTCGCTCGGCGACCTGCCGGCCAAGGGGTATGCGAGCCACGGCGAGTCCTGGAGCTTCGCCCTGGGACTCAAGCTCGCGGCATACCGGCTCCTGCGTCGTGACCTGGGCGACGACCCGGTGCTCGTGCTCGACGACGTCTTCGCCGAGCTCGACTCCGGGCGGCGCGAGCGGCTGGCCGCCCTCGTCGGCGACTGCGAGCAGGTGCTCATTACGGCCGCCGTGGGAGCCGACGTGCCCGACGTGCTGCGCGAGAGCGGCACCACCGTCACGGTCGAGCTGGGCCAGATCGTCCCGGCTCCCACCCTCCCCGTGACCGATGCGCCCGATCAGCCGGAGCAGGTCGAGACCGATGAGTGACGCGCCGCCCCCCGAGGTGCCGACCCAACCAGAGCCCGAGCCGGACCTTCCGGAGCCGACCGACGCCGACACCCGCATCGCCGACGCCGCGGCCTCCGCCCTCGCCCGGGCCCGCGCCGGTGCCGCCGAGAAGGGGCTGCGCCCGGGCATGAAGCCCAAGAAGCGGCGCCGCGTCCAGGGTGACGGGGCCACGCTCTCGGGCAGCGCGCGTGACGGCCGTGACCCGGCGCTGCTCGGTGACCAGCTCGACCGCTTGCTCGTCGACCGCGGCTGGAAGGTCGACGTGGCCGTGGGCTCGGTGATGGGACGGTGGCCCGAGATCGTCGGTGGCGACATCGCGGCGCACGTCACGCCGGTCAGCTTCACCGACGGCGTGCTCACGGTGCAGGCCGACTCGAGCGCCTGGGCGGCGCAGATCCGGCTGCTGTCCTCCTCGCTGCTCGCGCGCGTCGAGGAGGAGATCGGCGCCGGCGCGGTCACCGAGCTGCGGGTCGTCGGCCCGTCGGCGCCGTCATGGAACCGCGGCACCCGCCGCTCCCCCGACTCCCGCGGCCCCCGCGACACCTACGGCTAACCCCAATCGAAAGAGCGATCCGCACGCTGACGCCCTGATCGAGAGAGCATTCCGTCCGCTCTGCGGGCAGGAGATCTCTGATCGAAAGAGCGGTTCGTCCGCTCTGCGAGGCCCGAAACCCTGATCGAAAGAGCGATTCGTCCGCCTCCCCGGCCCGGTGACCGTCGCGAAGGCGGACGAGTTGCTCTTTAGATTGAGTGGGAGCTGTTGTCCATCGAGCGGGTGTCGGTGATCCGTCGCAGACTGTCGTCCATGACCCGATTGAACGCCCACCGCTGCGCCATCATCCCGCCCTACATGCTCGAGGCGATGGCCCAGAGCGACGAGCCGCAGCTGGCCAGGCACGCGCGCGAGGCGCTCGAGCTCGACGCCGAGCTGCGCGCCTCGCGGCGCACCCCGACGGCGCGGCCGACCTCGACCCGCGCCCCCCGCCGCGAGGACCTCGGCGACCAGGCCCCCGGCGCGCACGGCACGGGTCCGCACCGAACGATCTCCGACGCCAGGGGCGCGCAGCGCCTCCCGGGCACGACGGTGCGCACCGAAGGCCAGGCCGAGACCGGCGACATTGCGGTGAGCGAGGCCTACGACGGTCTCGGGGCCACGTGGCAGCTGTGGTCCGAGGCGTACGACCGTGACTCGCTCGACGGCAAGGGCATGCCCCTGCTCGCAACCGTGCACTACGGCCGCAACTACGACAACGCCTTCTGGGACGGCACCCAGATGGTCTTCGGCGACGGTGACGGCGTCATCTTCGAGCGCTTCACGCGCAGCCTCGACGTCATCGGTCACGAGCTCGCGCACGGCGTCACCGAGCACACGGCCGGACTGCTCTACCAGGGGCAGTCCGGCGCCCTCAACGAGTCGGTCTCCGACGTCTTCGGCGTGCTCGTCAAGCAGCGCAGCCTCGGGCAGAGCGCTGCGCAGGCCGACTGGCTCGTCGGCGCCGAGCTGCTCAACGCGTCGGTGCAGGGGCGTGCACTGCGCGACATGCGCAACCCCGGCACCGCCTACGACGACCCCCGGCTCGGCACCGACCCCCAGCCGGCGCACATGGACGACTACGTCAACACCCGTGACGACAACGGCGGCGTGCACATCAACTCCGGCATCCCCAACCGGGCCTTCGTGCTCTCGGCGCTCGCGATCGGCGGCAACGCGTGGGAGGCCCCGGGCGCC
The DNA here is from genome assembly GCF_044793955.1 of Humibacillus xanthopallidus. Classification (GTDB taxonomy): domain Bacteria; phylum Actinomycetota; class Actinomycetes; order Actinomycetales; family Dermatophilaceae; genus Humibacillus; species Humibacillus xanthopallidus_C. The sequence continues at coordinate 220,377 of NZ_CP084995.1, forward strand.
ATTTGGTATGCCGTGCTGTCCGGTGACGGCATCAGGGCCGACTGCGACTTCGCGACCTTCGCCGGCCTCACCGTGGCGGCCGCTGGCAACGTGCACGGTGACGGCTCATCGCAACAGGTGGCCGTGCGCTCGGCGTGGGAGCAGGTCGGGGTGCTGACGGCCAGCACCGAGCCGCCGTCCCCGGGTGAGCCGTCCGAGCCGGAGCAGCCTGGGGAGCGGGGCCAGCCTGGGGAGCCGGGTGCCGGCGCGCGGGTACTGCTGCGGCGCACCGGTGGCTTCGCCGGTCTGGTGCGCGAACGGCGCGTGGCCATCGGTGAGCTCTCGGAGCGTGACGCCAAGGACTGGCAGCACCTGCTCGCGGCCCCGACGCTCCAGCGCATCGCGGCCTCGACGGAGGGCACCCACCCCGACGCCTACACCTACTCGGTGGTCTGCGACGAGGCCGGGTGCGACGTGACGATCCAGGAGCCGCACCTTCCCGAGGCGATCCACTCCCTCTTCGAGCGCACCCTTCGGGACGACTGAGGGATGACTGAGGGCCGACCGAGCAGCGACTCAGCGACGAGAAACGGTAGACCCGAGGAAGCGCCGGAGGGGCGCCGAGGCCCCCTTTCGTGATCCTCCCCTCGGATCCGAGGGTTTCGGGGCCGGAAAGTGGCTCTCCTGTGCGTCAGGAGGCACGTCGAGCCCGCTCAGACCGTTAGAATGAGAGCGACTCGGCTCGAGCGTGTCGTCATCTCGCTCGAGCCGTCCATGTGTCGCCACACCAGCGACCGCGCGCCCGGGCCACTGCGCCCGGGCCTGCCGTGCACGAACCGAGGAGAAACGTGTCCGAGGCCGATCAGACGCCCGACCAGCAGCCCGACCCCAGCCTGTCCCCGAGTCTCCCACCCGCCGTCCCCCCTGTCGTCGCCCCGGTGGTCGACGAGGCGACCGGCGTGCCGGTGACCCCGGCCGATGTCCGCCCCAACGGCGTCGACTATGACGCGAGCGCGATCACCGTGCTCGAGGGTCTCGAGGCCGTGCGCAAGCGTCCGGGCATGTACATCGGGTCGACGGGTCCTCGCGGTCTGCACCACCTCGTCTACGAGATCGTCGACAACGCGGTCGACGAGTCGCTGGCCGGCTATGCCGACACCATCGACGTCACCCTCCTGGCCGACGGCGGCGTCCGCGTGCGCGACAACGGCCGTGGCATTCCCACGGACATCCACCCGATCGAGAAGATCAGCGCCGTCGAGCTCGTGCTCACGCAGCTGCACGCCGGCGGCAAGTTCGGCGGCGGCGGCTACAAGGTGTCCGGTGGCCTGCACGGCGTCGGCAGCTCGGTGGTCAACGCGCTGTCGACCCGGCTCCGGGCCGCAGTGCGCCAGAAGGGCCACGTCTTCCGCATGAGCTTCAGCAACGGGGTGCCCGACGGCCCCCTGGAGCAGATGGAGGCGACCGACGAGACCGGCACGACGATCACGTTCTGGCCCAACGACGAGATCTTCGAGAGCGTCGACTACGACTTCGAGACGATCCGCGCTCGCATGCAGCAGATGGCCTTCCTCAACAAGGGCCTGACGATCAACCTCGTCGACGAGCGGGTCGAGCGCCCCGAGGTCGGTGACGACGACGTCGACCTCGACGACCTCGACGACGAGATCACCGAGGTCGAGCAGGACGACGAGGACGACGCCGTGACGGCCGGCGGCCAGTCGGTCGACCCCTCCGGTCACGCGGTCAAGAAGACCGTCACCGCCAAGAAGGTCAGCTACCGCTACGACAACGGCCTCGTCGACTACGTCAACCACATCAACGGCAGCAAGCGCAGCGAGCCGGTGCACCCCGAGGTCATCTCGATCGAGGTCGAGGACACCGATCGCTCGCTCAGCCTCGAGCTCGCGATGCAGTGGACCAACGGCTACAGCGAGTCGGTCCACACCTACGCCAACGCGATCAACACCCACGAGGGGGGCACCCACGAGGAGGGCTTCCGGGCGGCGATGACCAAGCTCATCAACGACTTCGCCCGCCGTCAGAACCTCCTCAAGGACAAGGACGAGAACCTCACCGGTGACGACGTGCGCGAGGGCCTGACCGCCGTCATCTCGGTCAAGCTCGCCGAGCCGCAGTTCGAGGGCCAGACCAAGACCAAGCTCGGCAACTCCGAGGTCAAGGGCTTCGTGCAGCGCGCCATGACCGACGAGTTCGGCCACTGGCTCGGCGCCCACCCCAACGAGGGCAAGGACATCGTCCGCAAGTCGGTGCAGGCCGCTGCCGCCCGCATGGCCGCCCGCAAGGCGCGCGAGGCCACCCGCCGCAAGGGCCTGCTCGAGTCGGGCGGCCTGCCCGGCAAGCTCAAGGACTGCCAGAGCAAGGACCCCCGCATCTCCGAGGTCTTCATCGTCGAGGGCGACAGCGCCGGCGGCTCGGCCACCCAGGCGCGCAACCCGCACACCCAGGCGATCCTCCCGATCCGCGGCAAGATCCTCAACGTCGAGAAGGCGCGCATCGACAAGATCCTCGCCAACAACGAGGTCCAGGCGCTCATCTCGGCCTTCGGCACCGGCATCGGCGAGGACTTCGACATCGCCAGGGCGCGCTACCACAAGATCGTGCTGATGGCCGATGCCGACGTCGACGGCATGCACATCCGCACCCTGCTGCTGACGCTCCTCTTCCGCTTCATGCGTCCGCTCATCGAGGCCGGCTACGTCTACCTCGCCCAGCCGCCGCTCTACCGCCTGCGCTGGAGCAACGCCCCGCACCAGTTCGCCTACAGCGACCGCGAGCGTGACGGCCTCCAGCAGATCGGCGAGGGCAAGGGCTGGCGCCTGCCCAAGGACAACCCGGTCCAGCGCTACAAGGGCCTCGGCGAGATGAACTACGCCGAGCTCGGCGAGACGACGATGGACGTCAAGACCCGCACGCTGCTCCAGGTGACGCTCGACGACGCCGCCGAGTCCGACCGGGTCTTCTCGGTGCTCATGGGCGAGGACGTCGAGTCGCGGCGCAGCTTCATCCAGAAGAACGCCCGCGACGTGCGCTTCCTCGACATCTAGACACTCGGGAGCTCACGGCCCTGGCGGGCCTGCGCCCCCGAGTACCCCCGAAAGCCCGCACGGCTGGGTGGCTCGTTGCACACGAGCACTCGACGAGACGGCATACCTCCTGCTTGTGACTGAAACTGACCGAGAGACAAAGGGACTGACGTGAGCGACGACCTGCCTCCCATCGACGGAGACGACGTCAACGAGACGCCCGACGAGACGACCGAGCCCGACGAGGCTGTCGACCAGGGCACCGCGCCGGTGGAGCGCGGCGACGACGAGACCGACCGCGTCGAAGCCGTCGACCTCAACAACGAGATGCAGCGCAGCTACATCGAGTACGCCATGTCGGTCATCGTCAGCCGCGCCCTGCCCGACGTGCGCGACGGCCTCAAGCCGGTGCACCGACGCATCGTCTACGCGATGTATGACGGCGGCTACCGCCCCGACCGCGGCTTCAACAAGTGCGCGCGCGTCGTCGGCGACGTCATGGGCCACTACCACCCGCACGGTGACTCGGCGATCTACGACGCCCTCGTGCGTCTCGTGCAGGACTGGTCGCTGCGCTACCCGCTCGTCGACGGGCAGGGCAACTTCGGCTCGCGCGGCAACGACGGCGCGGCCGCGCCCCGTTACACCGAGTGCCGGATGGCCCCGATCGCCATGGAGATGGTGCGGGACATCGCCGAGAACACCGTCGACTTCGTGCCCAACTACGACGGCAAGACGCTCCAGCCGTCGGTGCTGCCGAGCCGCTTCCCCAACCTGCTCGTCAACGGGTCGGCCGGCATCGCCGTCGGCATGGCGACGCAGATCCCGCCGCACAACCTGCGCGAGGTCGCGGCCGGCGCCGAGTACTACCTCAAGCACCCCGAGATCGGCCGCGAGGAGCTGCTCGAGCACCTGCTGACGATCATCAAGGGCCCCGACTTCCCGACCGGCGCGCTCATCATGGGCCACCGCGGCATCGAGGACGCCTACCGCACCGGCCGCGGCTCGATCATCATGCGGGCCGTCGTCAACGTCGAGGAGATCGGCAACCGCCAGGCGCTCGTCGTCACGGAGCTGCCCTACCAGGTCAACCCCGACATGCTCGCGATGAAGATCGCCGACCTCGTCAAGGACGGCAAGGTCTCGGGCATCGCCGACATCAACGACGAGACCTCCGGCCGCACCGGTCAGCGCCTCGTGATCACGCTGAAGCGTGACGCCGTCGCGAAGGTCGTGCTCAACAACCTCTACAAGCACACGCAGCTGCAGACGACCTTCGGCGCCAACATGCTCGCGCTCGTCGACGAGGTGCCGCGCACACTGCCCCTCGACGGCTTCATCCGGCACTGGGTCGACCACCAGATCGAGGTCATCGTCCGGCGCACGCAGTACCGCCTGGACAAGGCCGAGGCCGACATCCACCTGTTGCGCGGCTACCTCAAGGCGCTCGACCTGCTCGACGAGGTCATCGCCCTGATCCGCGCGTCACGCACGGTCGAGGTCGCCCGCGACGGCCTCATCGAGCTGCTCGACATCGACGAGCTGCAGGCTGCGGCGATCCTCAACATGCAGCTGCGCCGCCTGGCCGCCCTCGAGCGCGAGAAGATCCAGCAGGACCATGACGCCCTGCAGCAGATGATCGACGAGTACCACGCGATCCTCGCCTCGGAGCAGCGCCAGCGCGACATCGTGTCGGAGGAGCTGCAGACGATCGTCGACAAGTACGGCGACGAGCGACGCACCGAGATCTTCCCGTTCGACGGCGACATGTCGATGGAGGACCTCATCCCCGAGGAGGACGTCGTCGTCACGATCACCCGCGGCGGCTACGCCAAGCGCACCCGGGTCGACCAGTACCGCTCGCAGAAGCGCGGCGGCAAGGGCGTGCGCGGCGCGAGCCTGCGCGGCGAGGACGTCGTCGAGCACTTCTTCACGACGACGACCCACCACTGGTTGCTCTTCTTCACCAACCTCGGCCGGGTCTACCGCGCCAAGGCCTACGAGCTGCCCGAGGGCTCGCGCGACAGCAAGGGCCAGCACGTCGCCAACCTGCTCGCCTTCCAGCCCGGTGAGCAGATCGCTCAGGTGCTCGCGATCCGCGACTACGAGAAGGGCGACTACCTCGTGCTCGCCACTCGGGCGGGCCTCGTCAAGAAGACCCGCCTCTCCGACTACGACTCCCCGCGCTCCGGTGGCCTCATCGCCATCAACCTGCGCGACGGTGACGAGCTCGTCGGGGCAGGCCTCGCCTCCAACCGCGACGACCTGCTGCTCGTGTCGCGCAAGGGCCAGTCGGTGCGCTTCACCGCCACCGACGCGACCCTGCGCCCGATGGGCCGCTCGACCTCGGGTGTCACCGGCATGAAGTTCCGCGCCGGTGACCACCTGCTGGCGATGGCCGTCGTCGAGGAGGGCGAGAGCCCCGACGTCTTCGTCGTCTTCGAGAACGGTCTCGCCAAGCGCACCCCGGTCGCGGAGTACCGCCTCCAAGGCCGCGGCGGCCTTGGCATCCAGGTCGCCAAGCTCTCCGACAAGGGCGGCGACCTCGTCGGCGCCCTCACGGTGAGCGAGACCGACGAGGTCATGGTCGTCATGGAGAAGGGCAAGATCGTGCGCTCGCGCGTCAGCGAAGTGCGCCACACCGGGCGCTCGACGCAGGGCGTGAGGTTCGCGGCTCCCGACAAGGGTGACTCGATCGTCGCCGTCGCGCGCAACGCCGAGTCGGCCACCGAGGCCGAGCTGGAGGACGCCACCGGCGACGCTCCGGAGCCCGGCGTTGCAGGCGTCGATGGCGACACGACCGGCGTGTCGGACGTGTCCGCGGATGGTGCGCCCGCTACGGTTCCGGGCCCCGATGGCGTACCGTCGGACGAGACCGGGACCAACGACGCTTCGTCCGAGGGCGACAGCGGAGGTGACGAATGAGCACGACCAGCGAGGGCGGGTCACGCGGCACGACCCAGTGGGGGTCTGACGCGACGGCCCCCATGACGAGCGGTGGCTCGTCGAGCAGTTCGGGCTCGACGCAGGCCAGGGGCACCTCGTCGGACACCTCCAGCGGGTCCAACGGCTCGTCCGGCGGGTCGACGACCTATTACGGCAGCAACGGCGCCAGCTTCGACTCCGGGTCGCAGGCTGCCGTCGGGTCCTCGAGCTCGGCGCCCAACACGTCGGGCGCCGACACGGGCGGCACGCCCCTGACGCGTGGCGCCGTGACGACGCAGACCGCGCCGACGAAGAAGGTCGCTCCGGCTGCCGCTCGCCCGGCGACGCGCAAGGCCAAAGGCCCGCGCCGGGTCCGTCTCGCCGTCGCGCGCATGGACCCCTGGTCGGTCATGAAGATGAGCTTCCTGCTGTCGGTCGCCCTCGGCATCGCCGGGGTCATCCTGACCGCGGTGCTCTGGATGATCCTGTCGACGATGAACGTCTTCACCGACGTCGAGGGCGTGCTCCAGTCGCTGCAGACGACCACCTCCGACCCGTTCTCGATCAAGGACTACGTCGGCTTCGGCCGCGTCGTGTCGCTCTCGATCGTCATCGGGGTCATCGACATCATCCTGCTGACCGCCATCGCGACGGTCACGGCGTTCCTCTACAACATCTGCTCCGCCCTCGTCGGCGGCGTGCAGCTCACGCTCACCGACGACTGAGCAACCAGCACTCCCAGCCCTGTCGGGGCGATCACGTATGCCGGGTGGCCCGCCACCCGGCATACGTGCGTCTGGGGGTGGTCGGGTTGTGGGCGCGGCCGGCAGGCAGAGCGGTCGAGCGGGGGGCGATGGGCCTCCCGCATCAACTGGCAGATCAACTCGCCCCCGGCGCTGCTCTGACGACACTGCACACCGGTTGATCCGCCAGTTGATCCCGAGATGTGCCGACAGCGCCGGCGCCGACGCCGTGCCCAGGCCGGGCCGTTTTGTGCGAGGGACGGGGCATCGGGTAACGTTTCCCCTCGCGTCCAGTCATCGGATCCTGCTGGTCCGAGCGGCGCGAGACGGTGACGATGGGCCTATAGCTCAGACGGTTAGAGCGCTTCCCTGATAAGGAAGAGGTCGGAGGTTCAAGTCCTCCTAGGCCCACCATCACCTACCGTCACTGCACCAGGAGGAATCCCATGCTCAAGCGACTCGTCGTCATCGGAGCAGCGGTTGCCGGGGCGGTCCTCGTGCGCAAGAAGGCCAAGCAGCAGCAGGCCGAGCAGGACCTCTGGACCGCGGCCACCGACGACGTGCAGGCTCCGGCTGCTCCGGCCGCCCCGCCCGTCACGCAGGTCGACGTGCCCGCCGAGGTCGCTGCAGAGGGCGACGACGCACCGGCCTCGTCCTGAGCCGAGGGTCTCCCGGAGGCCGCACCAACCAGCACGACACAGCACCACCCAGGGGCCATGGCGCAATTGGTAGCGCACCTGCTTTGCAAGCAGGGGGTTAGGGGTTCGAGTCCCCTTGGCTCCACCACAGTTTCGCCAAGGCCCTCGGGCGAGACCGGGCCGACCAGTCATTGGACCACGCTGGCGGCGGCGAAATCAGCGGCCGGCATGGGTGTCCGGAGTCGCCATGTGATGGCAATGGGCCGCTCCCCGCGGTGCTCCAGGTAATCGGCCTCGCCGAGGAACAGGTACGGCGCGCCGGTTCCGAACGTCGTGACCTTCTGTTCTCGACTGAAGAGGAGAACGTGACTCCCCATCGCCCGATGGTTGAGGTATCGCTGACCTGTCCTCGAGGCGATGCTCGTGACGGACTGAGACTCCCAGTGGAACAACTCCGGGCTGAGGGCAAAGTCCTGGTACATCGTTGTCGGCGAGTAGTCGGACGCCGATTTGTGAAGCGTCACCAGGAAGGCATCGGTGTTGGCGTCAGGCGAGAAAAGGACCCCTTCACGGAAGCTGTTCGGCTTGCGTCCTTCGATCGACACGTAGTCCAGCGCTGCGACGATCTCCTCCCGCGTATAGCGCGCGTGCACCTTCAGCGGCCTCATGCCCAGTTCGCCTGACAGTCGCGTGGCAACGCGCTCGGCAGAGTATTGACTCAGCCGGACGACTGATCTGAGGTCCTCCCGCGCTGCTGGCTCGCGCAGCAGGGACTCCAGTCCGGCATCGTAGGACTCGAAGCCACCGCCGTCTGGCCAGAGCGAGAAGAACAGCATCCGTCCGTATGCCTGCAGAACCGGGTCAGCGCTGGCATAGGCCGGCGCGTCGTCACTGAGCCATGTCAGGTACGCCCTCGCCCGATCGCCGTCGTCGACGTGACACAGGGCGCGAACTCGCTTCATCAAAGTGACCTCTGAAGGACCCTCGGTGGGGACCTCGAGACCAGCTTCGCGGCGAAGCCTGGCCCAGGACCGGTTCCCTGTCACGACGTCAGCCAACTCAACGCCAGATTCCTCGAGGAAGGTGCCGAGCTCGTCGGTCGGGTGGGCTCTCAGCTCCGACGTGATGTTCGGCCAGCGCCTGGTGACCTGGCTCTTGATGTTGTCGAGGACGAGCGCCTGACTCTGGCGGTCAAGCACGATCTGAGTGCCTGCCGGGAGGAACGGAAAGCCGTGCTCGATGTCGCGCTCAAGCTCCGTCCGGGTGCTGCCCGTCATTGCCCTGAAGCGTTGGTCGAAGCGAAACTCCTTGCGATGGTGACCGACGAAGTCGAGCGCGGTGAGCACCGCCTTGTCTCTGGCGCGACGTAAACCTCGTCCGAGTTGCTGAATGAAGACCGTCGAACTTTCGGTGGGTCGGAGAAAGAGGACGGTGTTGATGGCCGGCACGTCGACACCCTCGTTGAACACGTCGACGGTGAAGAGCACCTGGACGATGCCCTCACGAAGGTCACGAATCGCGCCGTCACGATCATGTGACGTCGTGTCCCCCAGCACTGCCGCGGACCGGATGCCCGCCCCGTTGAAGACTTGGGTCATGTATCGCGCATGCTCTCGGGAGACGCAGAATCCGAGAGCTTTCATGGTCGTGAGGTCAGCGACCTTGTCTCGAAGAGCCTTGAGGACGAGGAGGGCCCGCGCGTCATTGCCGGTGAAGAGATTCGAAAGCTCTCCTGCGTCATAGGCGCCCGCCTTCCAGTCGACCCGGGTCATGTCCATCCCGTCCGCGACCGCGAAATAATGGAACGGCGTCAACAGGTCTGCCTTGAGCGCATCCCACAGACGTAGCTCTGCCGCGGTGCGCCCACCGAAGAGCTCCCTCACGTCGAAGCCATCGCCTCGTTCTGGTGTGGCCGTCAGGCCGAGCAGTTCGACCGGTGTCAGATGATCCAGCATGCGGCGGTAGGTCTCAGCTCGGGCATGGTGGAACTCGTCGATCACGATGACGTCGTAGGCGGCAGCAGGGATGTTGGTGATGCCGTACGCAGAGAGAGACTGAACCGACGCGAAGACATGCTGCCAACGTTCTGGTCGATGCCCGTCCACGTACAGCTCCCCAAAGTCGGCATCTCCGAGGACCTCACGGTAGGTCCGTAGTGACTGCTGCAGGATCTCGCGCCGATGGGCTACGAAGAGCAGACTCGGGAGCTGCGCCGGATCTATGGCCAGTCGCCGGTAGTCCAGAGCTGCCACGACCGTCTTACCGGTGCCTGTGGCTGCCACCAGCAAGTTTCGATGGCGGTCATGAACAACCCGTTCCACCTCGAGTTGGTCAAGCATCTCCTGCTGGTAGGAGTACGGGCGAACGTCCAAGCCCGAGAGCGTCAGCGTCACCCGATCGTTGACACGCCTCCCGCTCGCTTCGGCGAGAGCGTCGTCCAGACGGTCGCGGTCCGTGTCGGGGTCGTACTCCTCGAACGTCGCGTCGTTCCAGTAGCTGTCGAACGTGGCGAGAAATTTGCGCAGCAGTGGAGGCGTGGAAACGGCCGAAAGGCGCACGTTCCACTCCACTCCATCGAGCATTGCCGCGCGTGACAGGTTGCTTGATCCCACGTAGGCGGTGTCGAAACCAGTGTTACGGCGAAACAGCCACGCTTTTGCGTGAAGCCGCGTTCGTTGGGCGTCGTACTGGATTTTCACGTGGGCACCGAAATCGCGCACCAGCCGGTCGAGTGCTTGACGCTCCGTGGCGCCCATGTAGGTGGTCGTGATGACACGGAGGGGGACGCCTCGATCCCGCGCGGCGGTGAGCTGATCTTCGAAGAGCCGTAAACCGAACCACTTGACGAATGCCATGATGACGTCAACTCGATCGGCGCTCGCGAGCTCGGCCGCAATCTCGTGGCCTACACCCGGCTCACCCGGGGCATTGGTGAGAAGCGCCGCCTCGGACAGAGGGGTAGTCGGACGTCCTCTGGTGATTCTGGCCGGGGCGCCGGGCCTGCGAGGCGGGGTCACGGAGAGAAGCTGTTGTGCGGATGCGACCGAGTCCTCGGACGCGCCCAGGGCCTCGACGAGCTCATTCACCAGCTCGAGACGCCGGCTGGGGTTCTTCTCCATGCGCAGCGCTCGCAGTGTGACGTCCCGGACGTGTCGCGCGAGAACATCCGGGGCATCGGCTTCATCGATGGCGCCACGGTGAACCTCAAAATCGGCCAGGCCAGACAAGCGCTTTTGCAAAGCCTGCGTGATGAGACTTTCGTACAGGCCTTCGAGCAGGCTCTCACTTTCGTCCCTCACCTGACGCAGCTTGCCAGGTCACCGCGGCCCATGCAGGACCACAGGTCTCATATGACGCTCAGCCGCGCTGACATTGTGACCCGGGGGGCGGTGCTGCTGAGAGCGCCGAGGCTCCGGCATACGGTGGAAGACATGCGATACACGACTCTCGGCAACAGCGGCACCATCGTCTCCACCCAGTGCCTCGGCACGATGACCTTCGGGGCGGAGGCCGACGAGGAGACCTCGGGCCGCATCCTCGACGCCTTCGCGGAGGCCGGCGGCACGTTCCTCGACACGGCAGACGTCTACAGCAAGGGCGTCTCCGAGGAGATCACCGGCCGGTGGCTGAAGTCCCACCCGGAAGACGCCGCCAACATGGTCGTCGCGACGAAGGGCCGCTTCCCGATGGGCGAGGGGCACAACGACGTCGGCCTGGCGCGACGCCACCTCCGCCTGGCCCTCGACGCCTCGCTGACCCGGCTCGGCGTCGAGCACATCGACCTCTACCAGATGCACGCATGGGACGCCGTGACCCCGCTCGAGGAGACGCTGCGCTTCCTCGACGACGCGGTGACCGCGGGCAAGATCGGCTACTACGGCTTCTCCAACTACCTCGGCTACCAGGTCACCAAGGCCGTGCACACGGCCCGCGAGCACGGCTGGACCCCGCCGGTCACGCTGCAGCCGCAGTACAACCTTCTCGTCCGCGACATCGAGCACGAGGTCGTGCCGGCCTGCCTCGACGGCGGCCTCGGCCTACTGCCGTGGTCGCCGCTCGCGGGCGGGTGGCTCACCGGCAAGTACCAGCGCGACACCACCCCGACCGGAGCCTCGCGCCTCGGCGAGGACCCGAAGCGCGGCATGGAGGCCTACGGGCCGCGCAACTCCGACGAGCGCACGTGGGCGGTCATCGAGGCCGTCGCCGAGGTCGGGAAGGAGCAGGGCGTCACCTCCGCGCAGGTCGCCCTCGCCTGGGTCGCGGCGCAGCCCGCGGTCACCTCGGTGATCCTCGGCGCGCGCACCGTCGAGCAGCTGAACGACAACCTCGCCGCCGCCGACCTCGACCTCACCGCAGACCAGCTCGCTCACCTCTCCGAGGTCAGCGCGCCCCAGATGGACGACTACCCCTACGGCGCCGCCGGCATCGCCCAGCGCCACCGCAGCATCAGCTGAGCGAGCGCCTGCTGCCCACGTCGCGCAGGCGCGGCGTGGGCACCGCGCAGCCAGGTGGATGTGTAGCGTCGGCGGGGTGACCGAGCAACAGGCATACAGCGTCATTGAGCGGTATGCCGTGTTCGAGTTGCGCCGCTACCCGGCTCACGTCGTGGCTGAGGTCACCGTGACCGGTGCGTTCGAGGACGCCGGCAACCTTGCCTTCCGGACCCTCCTCGGCTACATCTCCGGCCAGAACGAGTCGGTGCAGACCGTCGAGATGACGGCGCCGGTTGTCCAGGAGCGGGCGCGCTCGCAGAAGCTGGCGATGACCGCCCCGGTCGAGCAGACCGAGCTGTCGCAGGGCGAGCACAGGATCGCGTTCGTCCTGCCTGAGTCGGTGACACCCGACACCGCGCCGGTGCCGACCAACCCGAAGGTGCACGTCCGCGCCGTGCCCGAACGCCTCACCGCGGTCGTGCGCTTCTCCGGTCGGTGGAGCGAGTCGTCCTACCGCGCCCACCTCGCCGAGCTGGCTGCGGGGATCGAGTCGGCGGGCCTGCGCCCGACGGGCGAGCCGCGGTATGCGCGCTTCGACCCGCCGTACAAGCCGTGGTTCCTCCGGCGCAACGAGGTCGCTCAGGACGTGACGCGCGCCGCGGAGGCCTGAGCACCGCCGGACGACCAGTGATGTCACCAAGGGTTCCAACCACCCGGTTCGCGCGGTCGCTCACACGGGCAGCATGACCACGGGAGAGCGCGGGGTCATCCCCGCTCGGCTCGACGGTCGACGGTCCGATGGTCCCAGCCTCCACCGCCACACGCCGGTCGTAGAGTCGTGAGCGCACCCGCTCCCTCGAGAGGACACACCGCTGTGACCACCGTGCTGCACGTCGCCACCACCGGCTCCGACCAGGCGGACGGGTCCGAAGCAACCCCCGTCCGCACGATCAACCATGCAGCGCAGCTGGCCCGGCCGGGCGACACGGTCGTCGTCCACGAAGGTGATTACCGCGAGTGGGTCGCCCCAGCACGCGGCGGCCTCAGCGACGCCCGCCGGATCATCTACGAGGCAGCACCCGGCGAGCACGTCGTCATCAAGGGCTCCGAGCGGGTGACCGACTGGCAGCAGGAGGGAGGCGGGGTCTGGACTGCGCACGTGCCCAACGAGCTGTTCGGCTCCTTCAACCCCTTCGCGCAGGAGATCGTCGGCGACTGGGTGGTCCGTCCCATCGAGGCCGGCCGGCGCAAGCATCTCGGTGACGTCTACCTCGACGGCCGCAGCTTCTACGAGGTCGGCAGCCCAGACGAGGTCCGCAACCCCACCCGCCGCACCGAGGTGCTCGACGACTGGACGGCACGCTCGGTCCCAGTCCACGACCCCGACCAGACGGCATACGTCTGGCACGCCCAGGTCGGCCCCGACACGACGACGATCTGGGCCAACTTCCACGACGCCGACCCCAACGAGCGCCTCGTCGAGATCAACGTGCGCCGGTCGGTGTTCTACCCCACCGAGCACCACGTCGACTTCATCACCGTGCGCGGCTTCGAGCTGTGCCAGGCCGCCACCCCCTGGGCGCCGCCGACCGCCGACCAGCCGGGGCTCATCGGACCGAACTGGGCCCAGGGCTGGGTCATCGAGGACAACGTCATCCACGACGCCAAGTGCGTCGCGATCTCCATCGGCAAGGAGGCCTCGACCGGCGACAACAACTACACGCACCGCGGCGACAAGCCCGGCTACCAGTACCAGCTCGAGTCGGTCTTCTCCGCCCAGCAGATCGGCTGGGACAAGGAGCACATCGGCAGCCACGTCATCCGCCGCAACACCATCTCTGACTGCGGGCAGTGCGCCATCGCAGGACATCTCGGCTGCGTGTTCTCCACGATCGAGGACAACCACATCCACCGCATCGCGCTCAAGCGCGAGTTCTACGGCCACGAGATCGCCGGCATCAAGCTGCACGCCGCCATCGACGTCGAGATCACCCACAACCGCATCCACGCGTGCTCGCTCGGCATCTGGCTCGACTGGCAGACCCAGGGCACCCGCGTCGCGCGCAACGTCCTCTACGGCAACTCGCGCGACCTCTTCGTCGAGGTGAGCCACGGGCCCTACGTCATCGACCACAACGTGCTCGCCTCCCCGGTCTCGATCGAGTCCTTCAGCCAGGGCGGCGCCTACGTCGGCAACCTGGTCGCCGGCACCCTCGGCCTGATCCGGGTGATGGACCGCGCCACCCCGTACCACCGTCCCCACAGCACCCAGGTCGCCGGTTACGCCGTCATCTACGGCGCCGACGACCGCTGGATCGGCAACATCTTCGCCGGCGGCGAGGTCGACGCGGCATACAACACGGACGCCCACACCTACGAGGGCGCCTGGGTCGGCACCGCCGGCTACGACGGCCACCCGTCGACTTTCGAGGACTACCTCGCGCTCATCGATGCCCAGCCGCCGGGTGACCACAACCGCTTCCCGGACGTGCCGCAGGCCGTCTACATCCGCCACAACGCGTATGCCGGCGCCGCCATCCCGTATGCCGCTGAGGACGCTCCGCTCCGACTCGACTCAGCGTCCTTCGCTGTGGTCGAGGAGGGTGACGCCGTCTTCCTCGAGGCCGACCTGCCCGAGTCGTTCGACGGGCTGCAGGTCGGTGTCGTCACTGGCGCGGACCTGCCCCGGGTCCGCTTCGTCGACGCGGACTTCGAGGAGCGTGACGGCTCGCCCGTGACGATCGACCGCGACCTGCTCGGTGTGCACAAGGACTGGGACGCGTCCTACCCGGCTGGCCCGATTGCCAGCCTGTCGTCCGGCACGTCTCGCACACGCGTGTGGTGACCCGGGCCGTGGCTCCGGACGTGTCGCACTCCCGGCCCGGGAGCCGTCCCGGGAGTCAGTGCTTCATCCCGCCGTCCCCCTCAGAGCACGGCAGGTGTCACAGCTGGACCGTCAGAGCCGCGTCAGCTTGGCGTAGGGGCTGGCGATGCGCACGCGCTCGGAGCCGAAGGCGACGATGACGCAGCCGCCACCCACCGCCTTGACCTCACCGAGGCCGTACTTGTCGTGCGCGACCCGGTCGGCCACGGCCAGCGCCAGCACCTCATCGGCGACGCGGTCGGCGAAGGGGCTGGTCTTGAGGCGGCGTCGTGGAGTGTTCATCCCCCCTATCATCCACCCTTCCGGGAGTCGCCACGCCGCACCGACGGACACGACTTGGCTTCGCATACCGGCGTGCGACCTCTCGGACAGCCGGCAAATGTCCGGATCGCACCTTCCTCAGCCGTCATTGAGCCTGCGCCCGCACCCCCGCGACGGCAGACTTCCGTCATGACTGGGAGCGAAGTCACGTCGCACGCCGACCTCACCGACGTGCTCATCGGGCAGGGCGTACGCGTGGTGGCGGGCTGGGCGACCAACGCCGCGGGCCTCGTGCACGCCAAGTCGATGCCGGTCGCGCGCACCCCCGCCTTCGTCGCCTCCGGCGCCGGCATGTCGCCCGTGCACCACGGCTACGCGATGGACGGCACGATCCAGTTCACCCCCTTCTACGACGCCGTCGGTGACCTGCGCCTGCGTCTGGTCCCCGAGGCCGTACGCGTGTTGCCCGGTGGCCTGGCCGCCGGACCCACGCACGTGGTGACCCAGGACGGCGAGCCCGACCCGACCTCCCCGCGCCACGTCCTCGCCCGAGCGGTCGAGCGACTCGCCGACTCGGGCCTGACCGCGCTCGTCGGGCACGAGCTCGAGTTCGTCCTCGTGGCACCTGACGGCTCGGCCCTCCCACGCGGCGCGTGGACCCCCTACGGCCTGTCGGCCATCATCGACCGGTCGGCGCTCATCGCCGAGATCGTCGAGGCCGGGGCGACGGCCGGGCTCGGCATCGAGCAGGTGCATGCCGAATATGGCGCCCACCAGCTCGAGGTGTCGCTCGCCCCGCAGCCGCCGGTCGAGGCCGCCGACTCCGTCATCCTGCTCAAGACGCTCATCGGCGTCGTCACCCGCGCCCACGGCCTGGCCGCGTCGTTCTCGCCGGTGCCGTTCGCCGGGGCCGTCGGCAACGGCGCCCACCAGCACCTGTCGCTCAGCGCCGACGGCGCCAACCTCTTCGACGACGCCACCCCCGCCCAGGACCCCAACGCCAAGCACCGGATCACGATGCGTGGCGGCCACGCCATCGCCGGCATCCTCGACGGGCTCGTCGGCGCCCAGGCCGTGCTCTGCGGCTCGGTCGTCTCGGGGCTGCGGCTCGAGCCGGGCCACTGGTCGGGCGCGACGATCTGCTGGGGCACCGAGAACCGCGAGGCTGCCGTCCGCTACCTCCGCGCCGGCCCCGCCAACCCCCACGGCGCCAACATCGAGGTCAAGGTCATCGACCCCTCGGCCAACCCCTACCTCGCCTCCGCGGTGCTGCTCGGTCTCGCCCTCGACGGCATCGACCGCGCCCTCCCCCTCCCGCCCGAGATCGTCCGCGACACAGGCCAGTTCGATGACGAGGCCCGCTCCGACGCCGGCCTGTCGCTCGTGCTCACCGACCAGGCCGCCATCCTCGACGCCTTCACCGGCTCCGTCGCCGAGCGCGTCCTCGGCGAGCAGGCCTCAGCCGCCCTGCTCGCCGTCCGGCGCCACGAGGGCACTGCCTTCGCCGACCTCGGCGCCGAGCAGCTCTGCGAGCGACTCCGCCTCGGCTGGTCGATCTGAGATGACACCCCCCGTCCCCGCCCCCGGACTCGCCGGCGCAGCCCGCGACCTCCTCGCCGAGCTCGACGAGACGCCGCTCGTCGACCACCACGTGCACGGCGCCTTCCGCGTCTCCCCCAGCCGAACGGCATACGGCAATGCCCTCAACGAGGCCGACACCGACCCGCTGCCGGTGGGGGTCGACCCCTTCGACAGCCAGGTCGGCTTCGCGATCCGCGCCTGGTGCGCGCCCGTGCTGGGGCTCGAGCGGCACGCGAGGCCCGACGACTACTGGGCCCGGCGCGCGCAGCTCGGCGAGGACGAGGTCAACCGTCGCTTCCTCGCGGCCGCCGGCGTGAGCCACTGGCTCGTCGACACCGGCCACCGCGCCGACGACCTCCTGAGCCCCGAGGAGCTCGTATCCTCGAGCGGAGCCACCGCCCACGAGGTCGTGCGCCTCGAGTCCCTCGCCGAGCAGCTCGCCTCCGAGGGCATCGAGCCGACGCGGTATGCCGCTGACTTCCGCGCGCTGCTCGCCGAGCGGGCGCGTGGTGCCGTCGCGGTCAAGTCGGTCCTCGCCTACCGCGCCGGGTTCGACGTCGACCTCAGCCGCCCGAGCGACGGGGAGGTCGTGCAGCACGCAACAGCCTGGGCGCGTGACGTCGCGAGCACGAGGTCGGTGCGCCTGACCGACGCACGCCTCATCGCCTTTGGCATCCACGCGGCGGTGCAGGCCGGCCTGCCGCTCCAGCTGCACGTCGGCCTCGGCGACCGCGACCTGGACCTGCGCCGGTCGGACCCGCTGCTGCTCACCGACTTCCTCCGCCTCCCGGAGGTGCGGGAGGTGCCGGTGCTCCTGCTGCACTGCTACCCCTTCGAGCGCGAGGCCGGCTATCTCGCGCAGGCCTTCCAAAATGTCCACCTCGACGTCGGCCTGTCGGTCAACTTCGTCGGCGCGCGCTCGACCTCCCTCGTCGCTCGCAGTCTCGAGCTCGCGCCCTTCGACAAGGTGCTCTACAGCTCGGACGCGTGCGGCCCCTCCGACCTGCACTACCTCGGTGCGCGGCTCTGGCGCACCGCGATGGCGCGGGTCCTCGGCGGCTTCGTCGACGCCGGGGAGTGGTCCCGCTCCGACGCGAGTCGCGTCATCCGGCTGCTCGCCCGGGACAACGCCCTGCGCGTCTACGACCGCCTCACAGCAACTCCATAGCCCGATTCCTCTGGCGCACGGCACCCGGCGGTGTCATGCTCGATGCAAGCAGGGCTAGCAGGACGGCCGTCGTGCCCCAGCGCACAACGCAAGGATCGACGGCTCGTGGGCGTTTTGCGAAGAAAGGTCGTCTCAGATCAGCCCGATGTGATGCAATCTTCACCGAACCCCTCGCGCAAGCACCCGTTGTCTGCCTAGACTGGTGGGTAGCGAAGGGTTGGGCCCGCACGAACCGCGCCCAGCCCTTCTGCTTGTGCTGGCTCGCACTGTCCCCCTGTCGGTGCGAGCCAGCTCACGCAGAGAAGGACCCGGATGCCATCGGCACCCGGGTCCTTCTCTGTGTGCGGCAGGTCTGCCGCGGCGTCCCTCGGCGATCAGCTCGCGCTGTCGCCCTCCTCGGCGAGGCGGGCCTTCGCCGAGCCCCGGGGCGAGGTGGTCGTGGAGGCACCGTTGATGGTGCCGCCCTCGACAGCGTCCGAGGTGATGGCGTCGGAGTCAGGGCTCGCGTCGACGGCAGTCACCTGACCGTCGAACTCGTCCTTCACCTCGTCCGTGGCATCCTGCGTCGCGTCGACAGCCGTGTCCTTGGCGTCCGCCGCCGCGTCGACGGCCTTGTCCTTGGCGTCCGTCGCGGCGTCCTTGGCTCCCTCGAGCGCCTCGCCCGAGTGGTCCTTGGCGTCGGCGATGGCAGCCTGGCCCTTGGACGCGAGGTCGCCGGCCTTGTCCTTGGCGGCGTCAGCGATCTCGGCGCCCTTCTCCTTGGCCTTGGCGGCGGCATCGGTCACGGCGTCCTTGGCCGCCTCGACCTGAGTGGCCGCCTTGTCCTTGAGCGAGGCCGACCCGCTCGTGCCGTAGCCCGAGGTGCCTGCACCGGTCGACGCCTCGAGGGGCGTGGCCCACGGGTCGTCGGCCTTCTGCTGCTGCTTGCGGAAGGCAGCCACGGCGGCGACACCGGCAGCCGCGAGTCCGATGCCGATGAGCCACTTCGTGCGGCTGCGACGACGCTTGGCGACGGCGTCACCGGTCAGCACGGCATAGGCGTCCTTGCCGCGGTCGCCCGCGACGTAGGCCGCTTCCTTGGCCTGCTCGAGGTGCGGTGCGGCCGCGTCCATGGCCTGGTGCGAGCCCGCCGCGATGGCAGCGGTCGCGGTCGCGATGGCGGTGCCCAGCTTGGGCAGAACCTCGTCGAAGAAGGTCGCCTGTGCGGCCTCCACCTTCGGCTTGGCGCGGTCGGCGGCATCGTGCAGCGCCTCGCCCGCGGCGTCACGCGCGACGTAGGCGGCGTCGGTCAGACGCTCCTTGGCGGTGCCGGCGGCTTCCGCGATCACGGGCGTCGCTGCGTCCTTGGCGGCGACGATCCTCTCCTTGGTGGCAACGGCGGCGTCGCTGGCCGCCGGCCCGGCTGCGGCGCGCGCGGCGTCGAGGCGGTCCTTCGCTGCCGCCGAGGCGACGCTCGCCTGCTCTGCGGTCGTGCTCTTGAGGGCGTCGAGGCGCTCCCCTGCCGCACTGCTGACATCTGCTGCCGCCGTGCGTGCCTGGTCTACAGCCGCCTCCGTGCGGGACTGCTTGGTGCGAAACATGCGTCCTCCTAGGTCCACTCGTCCTTACCCATCCTGCCAACATCCGCCACGCGACACACCGCCCTTGCCGTATGCCGTGTCGTGGCGTCCGAGATCACATCCCGTGCGGCCGTGGCGGGGTGGCGCCCGGTGCCCCCGGAGGCGGCGGCTGGGGGGCGTCGGGGTCGACCGGGAAGGTCGGTGCAGCGGCTGAATCCGGCTCTACCACAGGAGATCCCATTGGGGTGCCCATCGGCGGTCCGGTGGTCGGCGCGGTGCCGGGCGCGCCGGTCGCGTTGGGCGAGCCCTCGGCGACCTTGTCGACGCCCTTGCCCACCTGCTCCTTCGCCTTGGCGACCTTGTCGGCGTACTTGCCGTCGGTCTTGGTGTCGATCGTCGTCGCGGCCTTCTCGACGTAGCCGTCGATCTTGCTGCGGTTCTCGGCGGTGTAGTCACCCGCCTTCTCGCGAGCCTGCTTGGCAGCCGTGGTCGCTGCCGCCTGCAGGTCCTTGGCCTTCTTGTCGAGCTCGAGCTCCTCGGCCTTCTTCTTCATCTTGTCCAGGAACGACATCCGGGTCCTCTCGTCAAGCGATTCGGCGTGCAGTCGGTCATGCGGTGATCGTGAGGTGGCGGGCGTCCGGTGGTGCCGGGCGCGGCCACACCCATGGTTGCGGGTGTGTCTCTCTCTGGGCAACGACCCGCCGCGGGCCCGCGTGCCCGACCGGACGGCATACCTGCTCGTCGTGCGAGGATTGGGGCATGAAGGCAACCCTGCACACCAACCACGGCGACATCGTCGTCGAGCTCTTCCCTCACCAGGCTCCCAAGACGGTCGACAACTTCGTCGGCCTCGCCAAGGGTGAGAAGGACTACAAGGACGAGGCGGGCCGCACGTCTCCGACGCCGTTCTACGACGGGCTCATCTTCCACCGCATCATCCCCAACTTCATGATCCAGGGCGGCTGCCCGGTCGGTCAGGGCTTCGGCGGCCCCGGCTTCACGTTCGACGACGAGATCAGCCCCGACAAGGACTTCACGAAGCCCTACATGCTCGCCATGGCCAACGCCGGCAAGCGGATGGGCAAGGGCACCAACGGTTCGCAGTTCTTCATCACGACCGCGCCCACGACGTGGCTGCAGGGCAAGCACACGATCTTCGGTGAGGTCGCCGACGGTCCGTCGCGCGAGGTCGTCGACAAGATCGGCGCCGTGCCGACCGGTCCCAACGACAAGCCGCGCGAGGACGTCATCATCAACTCGGTCACCATCGAGGACTGAGCGACCCCGAACCACCCTGAGGCCCGGCCGATGGCCGGGCCTCTCGACACAGACGAGACGGCAGGGATTCCTTTGTCCGACAGTGGAGTTGGCCCGCCCCCGGTGGGTAGTGGCCCGATGAACCCCCCTGCCGTCCCGCCTGTGTGTCCGCGGCACCCCGATCGCGAGTCCTACGTGCGCTGCCAGCGCTGCGGCCGGCCGACCTGCCCCGAGTGCCAGCGCCCGGCCCCGGTCGGCATCCAGTGCGTCGACTGCGTGCGCGACGCGGCCCGCACGAGCCCGGCCGCCCGCACCGTCTTCGGTGGCCGCGCCACCGACGGCCGGCCCGTCGTCACCCTGGCGATCATCGGCATCTGCGCCGTCGTCTACCTCCTCCAGCGGGTCGACTCCGCCGTCACGGCCAACTACGCGTTCATGCCGGCCCTCGGCTGGACCGAGCCGTGGCGCTTCCTCACCGCCGCCTTCCTGCACTCGCCGTCGACCTACTTCCACGTCCTGCTCAACATGTTCGCGCTGTGGTCGCTGGGGCAGTACCTCGAGCCGATGCTCGGGCGGGCCCGCTTCGCGGCGATCTACCTCATCAGCGGCCTCGGCGGCCAGGTCGCCGTGACGCTGCTCGCCGGCTCCCCGACGGTCATCGGTCTGCAGACCGGGCTCGACGACGCGTGGCTGACGCCCGTCGTCGGTGCCTCGGGCGCGATCTTCGGGCTCTTCGGGGCGCTGCTCATCCTCAATCGCCACCTGGGCCGCTCGTCGGCGGCGATGTACGTCGTGATCGCCATCAACGCCGCCTTCGGCTTCCTCTACCCCAACATCTCGTGGCAGGCGCACCTCGGCGGCTTCCTCGCCGGTCTCGCCTGCGCGGGCGTCGTCGTCGCGTTCCGCGGGCGGGGCAAGCAGCAGCTCGTCTGGGCGGGCCTCGGCGGTGTCGTCGTGCTGCTCGTCGCGGTGACGGTCGCGAAGTACCTCAGCATCCCCGACATCATCCGGATGATCGACTCGAGCACCTTCACCTGAGCCGATGCACCTGCTGTGCGTCCTCGGGCCGCCGGCCGTCGGCAAGATGACGGTCGGCCGGGCCGTCTGCGACCTCACCGGCTACCGGCTCTTCCACAATCACGTGACGATCGAGCCGCTCATCACGCTCTTCGGCTACGGCACGCCGTCCTTCACCCGGCTCAACAGCCTGATCCGCCGCGAGGTCATGGTCGAGGCCGTGGCGGCCGACCTGCCCGGCCTCGTCTTCACGTATGCCGCGGACTTCGACAACCCGGAGGACCTCGAGCACCTGCGCTGGCTCATCGGGCCGGTGCTCGAGGCGGGCATCCGGGTCGACGCCGTGGAGCTGTCTGCCCCGCTGGACGTCAGGCTCGCCCGCGAGGGCCTGCCCGACCGCGTCGAGCACAAGCCGAGCAAACGTGACGTCGGGTGGGCTCGCGAGCACGTGCGCGAGCTCGACGCCCGGGCGCGTTTCAACACGGCGCCGCAGGCGCCGGCCGCCGAGGGCGGCTGGCCGTGGCCCTGGCTGTCGCACCTGGCTTTCGACAATGAGCACGATGACGCCACCCGCACGGCCGAGCGCATCGTCGACGCCCTCGGCCTCCCGCGTCGGTGACCCCGTGAGTGACCGCGTGGGTGACCGCGCGAGTGACCGGGGCAGGGACGCGGGTTGTCCACCGGTGTGGACAACCCTGTGGACGTAGTTACAGCCGTGTCATTCATGCACAGGCTGGGGACAACCCTGTGGACAACCTGTCGATCGGGGTGTGGACGACCGGTGCCCTCGCGTGCAGGGGCAGCGCGTCAGCGCCAGCGCATCGTCATGATGAAGCCGCCCATGAGCAGCGCGAACCCGACAGCGAGGTTCCAGACGCCGATCGCCTCGATGGGGTACTTGTAGGCCGTCACGTAGTAGACGACGATCCAGAGCAGACCGAGCACGAGCAGAGTGATGAAGACCGGTGCCCACCACGTCGGGTTGGGCTCGGTCGCCTTGCTGCGGGGCGGCGGGGTGTAGGCGGTCGACTTGTGGTCTCGACCCTTCGACTCGGGCACTGCACTCTCCTTGCTCTGAGGTGTGCCAAGGGTAACCAATGCCGGTGCCCCTCGTGTCACGCCACAAGGCACAATGGTGTCGGCACGGAGGGCCCGGGCCGAGCGAGGACGACGATGACGAGCACCACCCCGCCCGTCGACTCCCCCGAGGAGGAGACGGACACGACAGCCGTCGGGCAGCAGCCCGCAGTCGCTGCGCCGCGCCCACGCCTGACCTGGCGCCTCGTCGTGCCCGTCGTCACCGCAGCCGCGGGCGTCATGTTCGCCATGAGCTTCCAGGCCGCCCAGGGCAGCGACCTGCGCGCCGACCGCGACCTGCCGCAGCTCATCATGGACGGCGACGCCCAGGTCGCCGTCAAGGCCGCCCAGCTCGACGCCCTCCAGCGCGAGGTCGACACGCTCTCGCAGGCGAGTGCGCCCTCCGACGAGCGGCTCGCCAGCCTGACGAAGCGGGCCGACGCGCTCGCGCAGGCCGCCGCGACGACGAAGGTGCGCGGCGCTGCCATCGAGGTCGCCCTCGACGATGCGCGTCGCACGGTCGACTCGCTGCCCGACGGCTTCACGGCGGACGACATCGTCGTGCACCAGCAGGACGTGCAGGCCGTCGTCAACGCGCTCTGGGCCTCGGGCGCCGAGGCGATGATGATCCAGGACCAGCGGGTCATCTCGACGAGCGCCGTCCGGTGCGTCGGCAACACCCTCATCCTCCAGGGCCGGGTCTATGCGCCGCCCTACCGCATCACGGCCATCGGCGACGTCGACCGCATGCAGCGCGGCCTCGACGAGGACGCCGCGATCACCATCTACAGGCAGTACGTCGACGCCGTGGGACTGGGCTGGTCGGTCCAGACGCCCGGCTCGGTCGAGTTCCCGGCCTACTCGGGCTCGGTCGACTTCCAGTACGCCTCGCCCCTCAAGTGACCTCCCGAGTGAGAGCCAGATGACCCGCATCCTCGTCGTCGACAACTACGACAGCTTCGTCTACACGATCGTCGGCTACCTCGAGCAGCTCGGTGCCGACTGCACCGTGGTGCGCAACGACGCCGTGGCACCCGAGGAGGCCGCGGCATACGACGGCGTCCTCGTCTCTCCCGGCCCGGGCACGCCCGAGGAGGCGGGGGTTTCGATGGCGATCATCGAGGAGTGCGCCCGCCTCGCCAAGCCGATGTTCGGCGTCTGCCTCGGTCACCAGGCGCTCGGCGTCGTCTGCGGCGCGACCGTCGACCGCGCACCCGAGCTGCTGCACGGCAAGACCTCCCTCGTGCACCACGACGGCACCGGCGTGCTCGACGGACTGGCCGACCCCTTCACGGCGACGCGCTACCACTCCCTGACCATCGAGCCGGCGACGATGCCCGACGAGCTGGTGGCCACGGGGCACACCGACTCCGGGCTCGTCATGGCGGTGCGCCACCGCGACCTGCCGCTCCACGGGGTGCAGTTCCACCCCGAGAGCGTGCTGACCGAGGGCGGCCACCGCATGCTCGCCAACTTCCTCGCGATGTGCGGCGACGCCGACGCCGTGGCGCGCTCCGAGGGCCTCAGCCCCCTCGTCACCGCCGCCGTCTGACCGCGAGGCCGCGGAGGAGGACCCAGACGTCGGGAAGTGGGCACTCGACTCATCCCTCACTGTCGAGTGCTCAGTTCCCGACGGCTCGGGCCCGGCCTCGGGGCTGGTGGGGGTGTCGGGAAGTGGGCACTCGACTCATCCCTCCCAGTCGAGTGCTCAGTTCCCGACGGCTCAGGTCCGGTCTACGGCCTGTTTGGGTGTGGCTACCTGTCGGGAAGTGGGCACTCGACTCATCCCTCACTGTCGAGTGCCCACCGTCCTGAACGTCAGTCGTCGGTCGTCGGCGGGGCCGTGGCGGGGTCGGTCGTCGGGGGAGCGGGCTCCGTCGTGGGCGGAGGCGTTGCCGTCTCCGTCACGGTCACCGTCGGGATCGGCGTCTCCTTGGCCTTGGCGACCTTGACGGCGATGTCGCTGCCGGCCTTGACGACCGCGCCCTCGCGGGCCACCTCGAGCACCGTGCCCGGCGTCTTGTCGGACTCGACGTCCTCGCGCACCGGGTTGACTCCGGCATCGTTGAGGGTGGACGCGGCGATGGCCCAGTCGCGGCCGACGAGGCCCTCGGGCACCTGCACGTTGCCGGTTGCGTAGAAGACCTTGATGGAGCTGCCCTGAGCCAGCTGGGAGTTGGCGGGCGGGTCGGTCTTGGTCACCTTGTCCTTGGCCTGGTCGGGGCTGTTCTCCTCGACGAAATCCGAGACCTTGAAGCCAGCCTCCTCGAGGGCCTTCTGCGCATCGTTCTTGTCGAAGCCCGTCACATCGGGCACGGCGCCGTTGTCAGGACCGCGCGACACCACGAAGCGGATCGTCGAGCTCTCGGGGACCTGAGCCCCGGCGGCCGGATCCTGCGAGATGACGTCGCCCTCTGGCACGGTGGTGCTCGCCGCGCTCGATTTCTGCCCCTGGAGGTTGGCGGTGCGCAGGGTGCTGAGCGCGGTCTCCTCGTCCATGCCGGTGATGCGCGGCACCGAGACGTTGACGACCTCGGTGGTCTGGTTGCTGAACCACGTGGCGGCGCCCCAACCGATGAGGCCGAGCACGAGGAGGGCGAGCACGGCGATGAGCGCGGTGCGCTTGCCGCTGCCGCGCTGCTCCTCCTCGTCGACACCCGCGGGCAGACCCGTCCCGGTGAGCGCGGGCTGCACCGCGGTCGGGGTGCCGGCGACGGCATACGACGCCGGAAGGGTCTGGGTGGCCGCGGCACCGACGGCGGCACCGGTGGCGAGGGCTGCGGCGCTGATCGGGCGGCCGAGCCTGACGTTCTCGAGGTCGACGCGGAAGGCCGCGGCGTCCTGATAGCGCACCTCGCGATCCTTCTCCAACGCGTGGAGGGTGACGGCGTCGAGGTCACCGCCGACCGCGTCGTTCCACACGCTCGGTGGCTGGGGCAGCTCGCCGACGTGCTGGTAGGCGATGGCGACCGGGGAGTCGCCCACGAAGGGCGGCCGGCCGGCGAGCAGCTCGAAGAGCAGGCAGCCGGTGGAGTAGAGGTCGGAGCGCGCGTCGACGGTCTGGCCCTGGGCCTGCTCCGGGGAGAGGTACTGGGCCGTGCCGACGACCGACTGGGTCTGGGTCATCGTGGCCGCCGTGTCGGCGATCGCGCGGGCGATGCCGAAGTCCATGACCTTGATGGCGCCGGTGCTCGTCACCATGACGTTGGCGGGCTTGATGTCGCGGTGCACGATGCCCATGCGGTGGCTGTAGGCGAGGGCGTCGAGGATGCTCTCGGTGGCGAGGATCGCGTCGCCCGGCTCGAACTGGTGGCGCGCCGACAGCTGCTGGCGCAGCGTCTCGCCGTCGACGTACTCCATCACCATGTAGGGCAGCGTCGTCGTCGTGCCACCCGGGCCCTCGACCTTCGTCTCGTCCTCACCGGAGTCGAAGATCGCGACGATCGACGGGTGGTTGAGGCCGGCCGCCGACTGCGCCTCGCGGCGGAAGCGCATGAGGAAGTTCGCGTCGCGCGCGAGGTCGGAGCGCAGGATCTTGATGGCGACCTGGCGACCGAGCCGATTGTCGTGCCCGAGGTGCACGTCGGCCATGCCGCCGCGACCGATGAGCTTGCCGACCTCGTAGCGTCCGCCGAGGATCCGGGGAGGGGTGACCAGGCCGGCGCCCTCTCCCGCATCGACCGACGTCGGCTCGTCGGAGCCCTGCGGCGTGGTCGCCGGGCCTGATCCCGTGTCGCCGCGGTCTGCGGGCGGTCCTGTCGGACCGCCGGGCAGTGCCTGCGTCTCGTCGTGGCTCATGGTGCATGGACCTTCCGGTTGGACATCACTGGAGCACCGCCTGCATCACGGCCTTGGCGATCGGTGCGGCCACGCGGCCACCGCCGACCTCGCTGCCGGTGACACCGCCGTCCTCGACGACGACGGCGACGGCGACCTGGGGGTCGTTGGCCGGCGCAAAGCTGATGAACCAGGCATGCGGCGGCTTCTTGGGATCGTGCTGGGCGGTGCCGGTCTTGCCGGCCACCTCGACGCCCGGGATGGCCGCCCGGACGCCGCTGCCGTTGTCGACGACCGAGACCATCATCTTCGTGAGGGTCGACGCCGTCTCGGGGGAGGTCGCCTGCGACAGCTCGACCGGGTCGGGGGTCGACTCGATGATGTCGAGGTTGGCGCTGCGCACCGAGTCGATGAGGTAGGGCGTCATCACGCGGCCCTGGTTGGCGATGCCGGCGGCCACCATCGCCATCTGCAGCGGCGTCGACTTGACCTCGTACTGCCCGATGGCCGACTGCGCCGCTTGGGGTGCGTTGAGGTCGGCCGGCACCGTGCTCGTCGAGACGCGCATGGGGATGGTCAGCGAGTCGCCGAAGCCGAACTTCGCGGCCTGGGCGCGCAGCTGCTCGCCGCCGAGCTCGAGGCCGAGCGAGCCGAAGGCCGTGTTGCACGAGATCTCGAGAGCCCGGATGAGCGTGGTCTTGTCGTTGGGCCCGCAGGGCCGACGGTTCTCGTTGGGCAGGGTCGCGCTCGTCAGCGGCAGGTCGAGCACGGCGGGTCCGGGCACCTCGGAGTTCTCGTCGCTCAGCAGCCCGGTCTCGAGGGCTGCGGCGGCCGTGACGACCTTGAAGGTCGACCCCGGCGGGTAGAGCTGGTTGATGGTGCGGTTGAGGTAGGGCTTGGCAGGGTCGCTCGAGAGCTTCTCCCACGCGTTGGCGGCCTTGCCCAGGTCGTGGCTCGAGATCGGGTTGGGGTCGTACTGCGGGTGGCTGACCATCGCGAGGATCGCGCCGGTCTTGGGGTCGAGAGCCACGACGGCGCCCTTGCTGGCGCCGAGGGCGTCGTCGGCCGCCTTCTGCGCCTTGGGGTCGATCGTCAGCTCCAGCGTTGCCCCGGCCGTGCGGCGTCCGGTGAGCAGGTCGGTCACGCGCCGGACGAAGAGGGTGTCGGAGTCGCCCGAGAGCAGGTCGTCGGAGGCGTGCTCGAGACCGTAGGGAGCCCCCACCTGGTAGGAGTAGAAGCCCGTGACCTGCGAGTAGAGGTCGCCCTGGGGATACGTGCGCAGGAAGCGGTACTGGTCGTCGACCGGCACGGACTTCGCGATCGGCTGGCCCCCGACGATGATCGAGCCGCGCTCGCGCGAGTAGTTGTCGAGCAGGGTGCGCTTGTTGGCGGCCATCGAGCCGAGCGTCTTGACCTGCGCGAACTGCACGACCGTCGCCGCGACGAGCAGGGCCGTGAAGAGCGCGGCGATGAGGACCGAGATGCGGCGGATGGGGGTGTTCACGTCATCCTCACCACCTGGGTGACCTCGGCGGGCGACGGGTCGTCGGAGGCGATGCCAACCGGCATCTCGGGCATCGGCCGACGGGCCTGGTCGGAGATGCGCAGCAAGAGGGCGACGATGACCCAGTTGGCGAGCAGCGAGGAGCCGCCGAGCGACATGAACGGCGTCGTGAGGCCGGTCAGCGGGATGACCCGGGTGACGCCGCCGATGACGATGAAGAGCTGGAAGGCCACCGAGAAGGTCAGGCCGACGGCGAGCAGCTTGCCGAACCCGTCACGCACGCCGAGCGCGGTGCGGATGCCGCGCTCGCAGAAGATGAGGTAGAGCACGATGATGCCGACCGACCCGAAGAGGCCGAGCTCCTCGCCGAGGCTCGAGAAGATGAAGTCGCTCTCGGCGAAGGAGGTGAGCCACGGCCGGCCGGCGCCGAGCCCGGTGCCGGTGAGACCGCCCGAGGCCATCCCCCACAGGCCGTTGGCCAGCTGGTTGGAGCGCTCGAGGTTGTCGGGCGAGAAGGGGTCGAGCCAGAGGTCGACGCGCTTCTGGAAGTGGGTGAAGGCCGACAGCGCGAAGGCCACGGCCAGACCGAAGAGCAGCAGACCGATGGCGATCCACGACACCCGCTCGGTGGCGACGTAGAGCATCGCGACGAAGAGGCCGAAGAAGAGCAGCGCCGAGCCGAGGTCCTTCTGGAAGACGAGGATGAGCACCGCCAGCAGCCACGCGACGAGGATCGGCCCGAGGTCGCGACCTCGTGGGAAGGTGAAGCCGAGCACGCGCTTGCCGGCGAGCGAGAGCACGTCTCGCGTCTGCACGAGGTAGCCGGCGAAGAAGATCGCGAGGGCGATCTTGGCGAACTCGCCCGGCTGGAAGTTGAGAGGCCCGAGGCTGATCCAGATCTGCGAGCCGTTGATGGTCTGCCCGAGGCCGGGCACGAGCGGCAGCAGGAGCAGCACGAAGCCGACGGCCATCGACACGTAGGTGTAGCGGCGCAGCAGCCGGTGGTCGCGCAGCACGACGATGACCGCGATGGCGAGCGCGACGGCGAGCGCGGTCCAGATGATCTGGCGGTAGGCGTCGCCGTCGGTGCCGAGCTTGCCGCGCGCGAGGTCGAGGCGGTGGATCATGACGAGTCCGAAGCCGTTGAGCACCGTGACGATCGGCAGCAGCACGGGGTCGGCGTAGGCGGCCTTCCAGCGCAGCACGAGGTGCACGGCGAGCGCGAGCACCGTGAAGCCGCCCGCGATCGGGATGATGTTGGCCGGCACGGTGCCGTTGCGGTTGAGGTCGGTCGTCACCCAGGCGAGCAGCACGATGCCGATGGCGAGGATGAGCAGCAGCAGCTCGGCGTTGCGCCGCGTGCGCGGCATCAGCTGCTCGACGGTGGTTGTCATGACGTCATCCCCTTGAGCGCCGGCTGCGCATCCTGACCGCCCGCCGCGACGGGCGGCGGCGTCAGGGGCGTGCTCGGCAGCAGCGGGGTGGTCATCGTCGGCACCGGCAGGCTCGGCAGCAGGGTGCTCGGCAACGACGTGGTCGGTATGCCGGTGCCCGGGGTCAGCGGGGTCGTGGCACCGGGCGTGGGCGTCGTCGCGGACGGCGTGGGTGCCGGGGTCGTGCCGCACGGCGTGCCGGTCACCGCCATGAGCTGGCAGCGGATGGCCTCGACGCGCAGCTGCTGCACCTTGGCCTCGGCGTCGGCCAGGTCGCGCGCCGGGATCGTGCGCTCCACCGACCCCTGCACGTCGACGGGCAGGTCGGACACGGCGACGTCGCTCTGGATCTCGACCTGCGAGAGGCTGATCGGCCCGAGGTCCTGTGACACCCCGCGGAAGATCGCGACGCTGCCCGCCTCGGCGGCGACGTAGAACTGGCGCTGGGACCAGGCCCAGGCGGCATACCCCCCGGCGGCGAGCACGGCCACGATGACGACGGCTCCGGCCACCCGACGGATGATGCGCGAGCGGCGCGAGCGCGGGGCCTGCTCGGCGAGCTCGACCTCGTCATCGGCGTCCGCGGCGGCGCCACGGCCGGTCGCCTCGCGCGACAGGGCTGCCGCCTTGGCCGCCGGTGATGTCGGGATGGGGCGGGTCTGGGTGCGCAGGCTGCGGCTGGCAGCGGCCCCGACGACCTGCGGCACGGTCGGGGGCAGGTCGTCACCGTCGGCGTCGACGACGTCGGCCACGATGACGGTGACGTTGTCGCGGGTGCTCGCCTTGAGGGCCACCTCGATGCAGCGCTCGGCGGCGTCGGCGGGCGTGGCGGCCTCGCGCAGAATCTCCTCGATGACGTCGGCCCCGACGAAGTCCGACAGCCCGTCGGAGCACAGCAGGAAGCGGTCGCCGATCTTGGCCTCGCGCAGCGACGTGTCGGGCTCGTCGTCGGGCTGACCGGTCATGACGCGGGTGACGACCGAGCGCTGCGGGTGGTGGCCGGCCTCCTCCTTGGAGATGCGGCCTTCGTCGACGAGCTGCTGCACGAAGGAGTGGTCCTTGGTGATCTGGCTGAAGGTGTCGCCGCGCAGCATGAAGGCGCGCGAGTCGCCGATGTGGGCCATCGCGAGCTTGTTGCCCGTGCGGAGCATGACGATCGTCGTGCTGCCCATGCCGGTGAGGTCGGCGTTGTCGCGCATCGCGGTCGTCAGCTTGGTGTTGGCGCTGCGCAGCGCGTCCTCGAGCAGCCCGATCGCCTGGTCGGCGGTGACGTCCTCGGCGTCGAGGGGAGCGAGCTCCCCGACGATCATCGAGCTCGCGACGTCGCCCGCGGCGTGCCCGCCCATGCCGTCGGCGAGCACGAGGAGGTTGGGGCCGGCATACCCCGAGTCCTCGTTGCGGGCCTTGGGCCCGAGGCCGAGGTCGGAGCGCGCGGCGTAGCGCAGGGCGATGGCCACCGCTCAGCCCCGGAGCTCGAGGACGGTCTTGCCGATGCGCAGGGTGGTGCCGATCTCGACCGGGCGTGCGGAGGTGAGCTTGTCGCGGCCCATGAAGGTGCCGTTGGTCGAGCCGAGGTCCTCGACGACCCAGCCGCCACGGTTGGTCGGGTCGGGATAGATGCGGCAGTGCCGGCCCGACGCGTAGTCGTCGTCGAGCACGAGGGCGCACTCGGGGTTGCGGCCGATGAGCAGCCCGCCGCTGCGCAGCGGCAGCGTCGTGCCGGTGAGCGGGCCCTCGGTGACGACGAGGGTCGTCGGCACACCCTTGCCGCGGCCCCGACCCCACCGGGGGGCGGGCGCGCCGTCGGCGGCGGGCGCGCTCACGGGAGCGGGTGCGGGGGCGGGTGCACCGGCAGCACCGGCCGCGACACCGCCGGCCCCGACCGCTGCTGCCTGGGGCGTGCGGGCGGCCTTGCGCTGCTCCTTGGCCTCGCGCTTGGCGGCCTTGCGCTGCCCGCGCCGGCTCACCGAGGTGCCGTAGAGGTCCGTGCGCAGCACGGCGACGACGCTGAAGATGAAGATCCACAGCAGCGCGAGCAGACCCAGCCGCAGCAGGGTGAGGGTGAGCTCACTCATCCGTCACCGCCGCCCGGCACGGAACGTGGCCGACGTGCGGCCGAGGGTGACGCGGTCACCGTCCTGCAGGCGCTGGCTCGTGATGCGGTCTCCGTTGACGAACGTTCCGTTGGTGGAGTTGAGGTCACGGATGGACGTGATGAGGTGCGGGCCGTCGGTCGTCACGCGGATCTCGCTGTGCCGCCGTGAGACTCCCGGGTCGTCGACGACGATGTCGGCGGTGTCGTCACGGCCGAGCGTCGTCAGGCTGCCGAGCAGGGGGTAGCGGTCGCCGCCGATGTCGAGCCACGGGCGCGACGACGGGTTGGTGCGCGGGGCCGGGCGCGGAGCCACCGGCCGCTCGTCGACGGCCGTGCCGGTGCTGGCGCGCGGCGCCGCGACCTGCGCCTGCGGTGACTCCTGGCCCCCACGCTTGGACGTCGCGGGACGCACGCGGAAGACGCCCGTCTCGAGACCCTCGCCCTCGATGAGGTTGACCTCGAGGGGGCCGTGCGGCTGGTAACCCTGCGAGTCGGCGTGCTCCTGGGCCGCGGCGACGAGGTCCTCGGACAGCTCGTCCTCGTAGTCGCCGAGGCGCTCGTAGTCGGTCTCGCTGAGCTCGATCGTGTAGAGGTTGGGCACCATGGCGCGCCCGTGGCCGAGCAGCGCGGCCCGGTCGTCCATCGCGCGCCGGATCGCCGACGCGATCTCGACCGGCTGCACCTCGGACTTGAACGCCTTGGCGAAGGCACCATGAACAGCCTTGGCGAGCCCGTGCTCGACTCGGTTGATGATCCCCACCGTGGTGCTCCTTCTCCCTCTGGGCGCTTCATCGTAACGGGCGGGGCAGCCGGGAGCTCCCACCGACAAGCCCGCAGGACGGCATACCTGCTCGGCGGTGCGGCGGTCTGTGCCCCGGCTGTGGAGGGAGGCGGGCGGGGCTCGCGCCCGCGGGCAGCGGGTTTGATGCGAGCGGCAGTCGTGGGACGATCACTCGGGTGCCCGCAACCGGGGTGGCCGGCTCAGGTCAGGTCCGCGGTGGGCCCGGCAGAGCTGCGGCAGACGGCAAGGAGGGCTCGATGAGCAAGGACGAGACGGGGAGCGACGAGGCCCGGGGCCTGCCCGGCTACCCGGCCAACAACTCGATCCCCAGCGGCTTCGCGCTGCCCATCCCGATGGCACCCGCGCCGGAGCACCTCGACGAGCCCGAGCCCGCCGACCCGTGGTCGTCGACCTGGGAGGACACCTCGTGGCACGTCAACGCCGACAGCGACGAGAGCACCAACGACGCGCCCGTGGCGGATGACGTCGACCTCACGGCCGCAGGCACTGCGAGCGCCGACGGCACGGACTGGACCGACTCCTACGAGTTCGGCGGGGAGTATGCCGCCGACTACGGCCAGCTCGCCCGGCACGACGACTCCGCCGGTGTCGTTACGAGCGGAACGAGCGGCATCAACGGCCACAGCACGACCGAGCCGGCGACGAACTGGGAGTCCTGGGCGTCGCCCGGCGACTCGACCGAGGGGGACACGCACGTGAGCACGAGCCACTGGGCCGACCGACAGCACGACGCCGACGTCTCCGACGCGTCGCAGGAGGAGTACTCCGGCTGGACGCCCGCCGGCTACGCCTCCGACGACGTGGCGCCGACGATCGACTCCACCGACCACACAGCAGCACAGCAGGCGTATGCCGCCCGGCCGGCTGTCGATCCCGACGTGGCCGCCGCGTCGGCCGAGTCAGCCTCCGTCAGCGAACCGTCGGCCTACGACGCAGCCCCGGCCTCCCGCGGCGGCAGCTCCGACCGGCCGAGCGCCGAGGACCTCATCACGGCCCGCTCCAAGGGCGAGCGCCAGAAGGTCAAGGCCAACTCGGGGCTGCGCAAGGCCTTCGGCCTCGGCCCGAGCGTCAAGGAGCTGCTCGAGCGCGACCGGGTCGACCGCATCGCCCGACCGCTCAACGGGCGCAAGACGATCATGGTCATCAACACCAAGGGCGGCGGCGGCAAGACGCTCGTCACGATGATGCTCGCGAGCTACCTCGGGCGCTACCGCTCGGGCTCCGTGCTCGCGTGGGACAACAACGAGACCGAGGGCACGCTCGGCATGCGTGCTCCGTCGCAGCCGCACCACCGCACGGTCGTCGACCTGCTCGCCGCGCTGCCGCAGATCGCGCGGGACCCCAACGCCGGCACGAGCGAGCTCGAGCACTGGGTGCGCGAGCAGCGCGGCCTGAGCTTCGACGTGCTGGCCTCGGCCGACGACGACGAGGCGATGCGCATCATCGGCGAGCAGGAGTTCGAGGACCTGCACTCGCAGCTGTCCCGCTTCTATCGGATGATCGTCGTCGACACCGGCAACAACCGCCTCTCGCCCAACTGGCTGGCGGCGGCGGCCCGAGCCGACCTGCTCGTCTTCGCCACCTCGCTCAAGGACGACACGTCTGTCGTCGCGGCCAAGAACCTCGACGCGCTCGTGACGATGGGCCGGGGGGACCTCGTGCGCAACGCCGTCTGCGTCATCTCGCACACCTCGGCCAAGGGCAACGACGTCGGTGCGGGCGTGCACACCCGTGAGCACTTCGAGCAGTGGGTGCGCGCGGTCGTCGACATCCCCTACGACCCGATGCTCTCACCGGGCCTGCACCTCGACCCGCTCAAGATCGCCAAGAAGACGCACGAGGCGTGCATGGAGATGGCGGCTGTCGTCGTCGACGGCCTCTGAGCGATCCGTGGCGCTCATCGCCCTGACCGGCGCTGCCGGTCGCATCGGCACGGCCATCCGGCCGCTGCTGCTCGAGGCCGGGCACTCGCTCGTGCTGTGCGACGCGGTCGAGGTGTCAGGTGTGATGCCGGGCGAGCGGGTGGTGCGTGCCGACCTGCGCGACATCGAGGCGCACGTAGCCGCCTTCGCGGGGGCCGACCTCGTCGTGCACCTCGGCGGTCTGGCCGACGAGCGTCCCTGGCCCGACCTGCTCGCGGTCAACATCGACGGCACCCGCGCGGTGTGCGAGGCGACCCGACTGGCCGGCGTCGGCCGACTGCTGCTGGCCAGCTCCGTGCACGCGGCGGGCTACCTGCCTGCTGACTCGACCGCAGCCCGCAACGGCATGCCGCTGCCGGCCCCCGACACGTACTACGGCGTGAGCAAGGCGGCGGTGGAGGCTCTCGGCGGGCTCTATGCCGGGCGCTTCGCGATGACGGTTGTCAGCGCGCGCATCATGGCGTTCACCGGTTGCCCCGACGGGCCCTACTGCCTGCAGTGGTGGCTCTCGGCGCCCGACATGACGCGGCTCGTGCTCGCGACGTTGACGACGGAGGCGGTCGGGCACCACGTCGTCTGGGGTGTGTCGCGCAACACTCGGTGCCGGGTCGATCTGCGTCCAGGACTCGTCATCGGCTACGACCCGCAGGACGACGCCGAGGTCCACGCCGAGTTCCACGCCGCCGGGATCGAAACCCAGGATCCGGCCGGCTCACCCGGTCTGCTCGGTGGCGTCTTCGCCGATGACGCCTACCTGCTCGGGGAGCCGCACGGGGGCTCGGCCGGGCGACCCTAGCGGCGCTCGGTGGCGCGTCAGGACTGCTGGGCGAACTCGCGGTAGGCCGCCGCAGCCGCCTCGAGGTAGCGCTGGATGGCCGCGCGCTCGGTCGGCGTGAAGTCCTGCGACACCTCGTCGAGGCGGTCGAGCAGGTCGGCGAGCTGGCGGCGCACCTCGGCCTTGGCGGTCTCGGTCGGCACGAGCCGCACGCGGCGCCGGTCGTCCGGGTGGCGCTCGCGCAGCACGTGACCGGCCGCCTCGAGGCGGTCGATGAGGTCGGTCGTCGCTGCGGGAGTGATGCCGAGGCGAGAGCTCAGCTCTCCGGGCCCGAGCTGCTCGACGGCATACGCGATGTGACTCATGGCAGCGAGGTCGGTGGGGTGCATCGTCATGCGACGGGCGAGGGCGGCCGAGGCCTCGGAGCCGGCGGTGGCGAGGTCCCGCAGCGCCGTCGTCTCCGGGGCATGCGTGGGCCGCCCGGAGGCGCCACTGCTTGACGGACCTTCCATCCGACGATTCTATGGCGCTGCCAATGGCCGCGATCGCCTGACGATCAGAGCCGCAGGGGCGCGGACCGTGGTGACCGCCATGGGGCGTCTTCGGGCCTGGCCGGTTTGGCGATCGGGCGCGGCATACAGCAGACTGTGTGCCTGTCACGCGCGAGTGGCGGAATGGCAGACGCGCTGGCTTCAGGTGCCAGTGTCCGAAAGGGCGTGGGGGTTCAAATCCCCCCTCGCGCACGCGATGACGAAGGGCCCCAGTTCATGGAACTGGGGCCCTTGCGCTGTCGTGGGGCCCTTCGTCATCGCGTATGGACAGGCGGATTTGGGAGGAGTCGGAGCGAAGCGGAGGCGACGGTTCCCCCCTCGCGCCCCCGCGACGCGCAGGATCGGATCACATGCGCAGGTCGTCCGGGCCCGGTGGGGTCGAGGCGCGATCGTCGCA
This sequence comes from Humibacillus xanthopallidus, assembly GCF_044793955.1. Classification (GTDB taxonomy): domain Bacteria; phylum Actinomycetota; class Actinomycetes; order Actinomycetales; family Dermatophilaceae; genus Humibacillus; species Humibacillus xanthopallidus_C. The sequence goes on from NZ_CP084995.1 coordinate 256,202, forward strand.
GCGTCGGCTGCGCCGCGGTGCGTGCGGTGGTGTGCGCGCTCAGGGGTGGACGATGACGTTGCCGACCTTGTGCCCGGAGTCGACGCGCTCGTGGGCCGCCACGATCTGGTCGAGGTCGAACGTGGCATCGACGACCACGGTCAACGCGCGCTCGGCCACGAGCTCGAGCAGCAGCTGTGCGTCCTCGGCGCGCTCGGGTGCGGGTCCGGCCTTGACCCGGCCCCGGGCGCCGATCGTCTGCCACAGGTCGGCGACCGCGAGCAGCAGCACCCCGCCCGGCTTGAGCAGGCGCCTGCCCGACGAGATCGAGACGTTGCCGACCGTGTCGAGCACCACGTCGAAGCGTTCGGTCACCTCGGCCAGGGGCGTCAGCGCGTAGTCGAGGACGCTGTCGGCACCGAGCTCCTTGACGAGCTGGGCGTTGCCCCCGCTGCAGACGCCCGTGACGGTCGCGCCGAAGTGCGACGCGAGCTGCACCGCGTTGGTGCCGATGGCTCCGGAGGCGCCGTTGACGAGCACGGTCTGGCCAGAGCGCACCGCGGCCTTGTCGCGCAGATAGCAGAGCGCGGTCGTCCCGCCGAAGAGCACTCCCGCCGCCTCGTCGTGCGTCACCTCCGGGGGCTTGAGGACGAGGCGCTTCGCCTTGACGGCCACGAGCTCGGCGTGGGCGCCCATCGAGACGCCCGTCATGCCGCACACCTGATCGCCGACGGCGAGGCCGGTCACCTCAGGCCCCACCGCCTCGACCACCCCGGAGAACGAACCGCCGAGGACCGGGTGCCTCGGGCGGAACGGCCCGAAGACCAGTCGGGCGAAGGGAGCGAAGCCCTTCGGGAAACGCGCACCCCGGATGCGGGAGTCGGCGACGGTCACCGCGGCTGCGGCCACTCGGACGAGCACCTCGTCGGGGCGTGGCGACGGCGCCGGCACCTCGGTCACGTGGACCACGGCCGGCGGGCCGAAGCGATCGTTGACGGCGGCTCTCATGATGACTCCCTTACATCTGTAAGTCTGCGTTGCGACTACGGTAGCCTTACACCCGTAAGTTCCACAAGACCCCCGAGGTGCCATGACCGACCGCCCCGCCCTGAGTCGCCAGCGCATCATCGACGCGGCGTCCCGGGTCGCCGACGACCGCGGGCTCGCTGGGGTGAGCATGCGCAACGTCGGCACGGAGCTCGGCGTCGAGGCGATGTCGCTCTACCACCACATCTCCGGCAAGGACGACCTGCTCGACGGCCTGGCCGACTGGGTCTTCACCGGCATCGAGCTGCCCGATCTCGACCAGCCGTGGCGACCGGCGATGGTCGCGCGCGCCACCTCCTCGCGCAGCCGCCTCGCGTCGCACCCCTGGGCCCTCGGCCTCATCGAGTCACGCCGCAACCCGGGCCCCGCGCTCCTGCACCACCACGACACCGTCCTCGGCTGCCTGCGCACCAACAGCTTCAGCGTCGAGCTCGCGGCGCACGCCTTCTCGGCGATCGACGCCTACGTCTACGGCTTCGTGCTCACCGAGCTCAATTTGCCCATGGATGCCGGTGAGGGAGCCGACGAGCTGGTGGCCGAGATGAGCCTGCCGACCGACACCTACCCCCACCTCGCAGAGATGATGACCGAGCAGGTCCTCGGCAAGAGCTACTCCTACGGCGACGAGTTCGACTTCGGCCTCAGCCTTATCCTCGACGGACTCGAGGAGAAGCTCGGCGACGGCTGAGCGGGTGTTCGCGGGGGACCCGTTGCGGGTATAGACGGGTCGTGCCTCGGGGGCACGGGCGGCACTGTGCCGCCCACGCGATGCGGCCACCACCGCACACGTTCCCGTACCATTCCTGCTGACGAAGGCCTCCGAGATGTCGAACGACGTGCACCTTCTGTCCGAGAGGCCCTGGGTGCTGTGATGAACCGGTTGCAGGAAGGATTCGTCCTCGGCCAGCGCTACCGCCTCGAGCAGCGGATCGCCTCCGGTGGCATGGCCGATGTCTGGGCCGGCATCGACGACGTGCTGCAGCGCAACGTCGCCATCAAGATCATGCGTCCCGACGCCGACCACGAGCGGCTCTTTGCACTGCGCTTCCGCGACGAGGCCGTGCACTCCGCCGGCCTCATGCACACCAACATCGCCACGGTCTTCGACTACGGCGAGGACGACGGTCTCGCCTTCCTCGTGCAGGAGCTCGTCGACGGCCAGCCCCTCTCCAAGATCCTCGCCGAGCGCGCCCCCCTCGACTCGGGCGAGGTGCGCTCCATCCTCGGCCAGGCCGCGCTCGCGCTCGGGGTCGCCCACGAGGCTCGCGTCGTGCACCGCGACGTCAAGCCGGCCAACATCCTCGTCCGCCCCGACGGGGTCGTGAAGCTCACCGACTTCGGCATCGCGCGTGCCCTCGACGCCAGCGGCCACACGCAGCACGGCGAGATGCTCGGCACGCCCAACTACATCAGCCCCGAGCAGGCCCTCGGCCATGCCGCCACCGGCGCCAGCGACCTCTACGCCCTCGGCGTCGTCGGCCACGAGATGCTCTCGGGCAAGCGACCCTTCGACCGCGGCACCCCCATCGCGACGGCGCTCTCGCACGTCAACGAGCCGCCGCCCGCGCTACCCGACGAGATCCCGCAGGACCTGCGCGAGCTCATCGCCGACTGCCTCGAGAAGGACCCCGAGAAGCGGCCGGCCAACGCCAACGACGTCGCCGTGCGCCTCGGCCTCGGCGACCAGGAGGCCATGGGCCTCGCCCTCGGCTTCGCGCAGGCGCTGACGAGTGCGTCGGGCGACCTCGAGGACCAGCTCGGCGCCACCCAGCTCATGCCGAGCCCCGCGCGCGACTGACCCACCCGTCGGTCGGTCGGGGGGCTGGCGCTGCTGCCGTCTCGACCTACGCTGGAGTCATGGCGACCCTGCCGCTCTTCCCGCTCGGCACCGTGCTGCTGCCCGGTGCCCAGCTGCCGCTGCAGATCTTCGAGCCGCGCTACGTCGCCCTGCTCCGTGACCTGCTCGCGGGGCAGGACGAGCGATCGCCGGTCTTCGGGGTCGTCGCGATCCGCGAGGGCTTCGAGGTCGGCGACGACGGCGTGCGGGCGCTTCACCCGGTCGGGTGCGCGGCCCTGCTGACGCAGGCGGCAGCCCTCGAGGGTGAGCGCTTCCTCGTCGTGTCCGTCGGCACCGACCGCTTCCGCCTCGACGGGATCGACCCGGCGGCCGACACCCCCTACGCCACCGGCGACATCACCTGGCTCGACGAGCCCGAGGGCGACGACCTGCGCGTCACCGCGCTGGCCGAGCGGGTGCGCGAGGAGGTCCTCGGCTATGCCGCGCTCCTGGGCCAGGACGAGCCCGACCTCCCCGACGACGACCGGCTGCTGTCGTATGCCGTGCCGCAGACCGTGCCGCTCGACGTGCCCGACCGCCAGGCCCTCCTCGAGAGCTCCGACACGGAGTCGCGCCTGCGCCTCGGCCTCTCGCTCGTGCGTCGCGAGCGCGAGTTCGCGACGGCGCTCGGTGCCGTGTCGCAGCCGCCCCACCCGCCGATGAACCTCAACTGAGTTCGACCCTTTCACCCACCCTCGGTGGTGGCCGACGTCGTAGGGTCGATGGGTGTTCACCACCCCTCAGGTCAACCTGTATTCCAGTGACGTGGAGCGCACCGCGGCGTTCTACTCCCACCTCGGCTTCGTGGAGTCGTTTCGCACTCCGATGCACGGGGCGGCCGACCACGTCGAGTTCAAGCTCGAGGGGCTCACCCTCGGGGTCGGGTCCGCCGCGGCCGGCATCCGCGACCACGGGCTCGACATCCGACTCCACGAGCGCGGCCGCGGCGCCGAGGTCGTGCTCTGGACGCATGACGTCGACGCCGCCTTCGCGCTCGCCATGCGCCACGGCGCCCGGTCCCTGCAGGAGCCGCACGACGTGCGCGGCCTGCGCATCGCCTACGTGCTCGACCCGGACGACAACCCGGTGGAGTTCGTGCAGCACCGCGACCCGAGCGAACCCCCGCCCCCGCAACACACCGAGTAGTCGTCAACTCCGCGTGGTGTGCCCCGCCGACCCGACAACTGCTCGGTGTGTCGCGGAGGGGGTGGGCGGCATACGGCCTCGGGGTGGCGGCGTCAGCCGGTGACCTCGGAGGGCCTCGTGCTGCGCCAGGCGAGCGTGCCCGCGATGACGACGACGGCCACGAGCGCGATCGACACGCCCACGGGCAGGTCGGCGGCGAGCATCACGACGACGCACACGAGAGCCACCGCACCAGCCACCAACGGGGTATGCCGCCACGCCACCGCAGCGCTCCACGTCTGGCTGGCCGTGTCGCCCACGGAGCGGCGCAGGGCGGTGGCCCGTGGCCCGCCACCCGTCAGCGCGGTGACGACCAGCGCGGCCAGCGCGAGCCAGCCGATGACGCGCAGGATCTGGCGCAACCGGTCGGTGACAGCCTCCACGATCGAGCCTGCAGCGCCGCGGTTGGCCGGCTCGAGCCCCGAGATGGCGTAGTCGGCGCCCACGCGCGCCGCGACGATCGTCACGAGGGCGGCGACGAGCACCCCTCCGAGGGTCAGCATGCTGGCGCGCCACCGGCGCCTCGCGAGCAGGACCCCAATGACGATTAGGGCGATGGTGACGACGAGCAGCACCCAGGGCAGGCCCTTGACGAGCCGGTAGGCCGTCTCCGCCTGGGTGAGGCGCGTGCCGTCACCGACGACGACGGCGCCCGCGACGTCGGGCAGCAGTGAGGCGCCCGGCACGCCGGCGTTCTCGAGGGCGGTGCGGATCGTCGACGACAGGGCGGAGAGGTCGACGACGAGCTGGCCGTCCTCCTGCTGGGTCAGCACGGTGGTGTCGCCCTCGAGGAGCCGGATGAGCTGGGTGTGCGCGATGCGGTTGGCGTTGGTCCAGACGGCGGCGAAGCGCTCGCTCGTCACGATCCGGTCGACGACGCGCCGCACGAGCGCCTCGGTGCGGTCCTGGAGCGGTGACTGCAGCAGGCTGAGCGAGCTGGCCAGCTCCGGTGAGATGCCTTGCGCCACGAGCGCTTCGGTGAGCGCACCGATGACGTCGAGCTGCGTGAGCTCCGTCATGACGCGGGCCGTGAGCTGCTCCTCGACGGCGGTCTGCACCTGCGGGTCGCTCGCCAGCGGGCCGACCACGGCGACGTAGGACTCGGTGTCGGTGATCGTGCCGCGCACCCAGAATGACGTCGCCGTCACGGGCACGAGCACGCAGCCGAGCACGATCATGATCGCCGAGAGGATCGAGAGCCACCGCCGTCGTGGCGTGACGGGCTGGGCGGGGGGCGCGGCTGGGGGCGTGGTGACCGGCTGGGTGGGGTGCGCGGCCTCCGACTGGGCGGGGGTCTCGGCGGGTGGCTCGGCGGGGGCACCGGCGGGGGGTGTGGTCGCTGGCCCCGTGGTGGGGACCGGGACGGTGTCGCCGTTGGAGCTCATGCCATCAGCGTGCTCGCCCGAGTCCGGACCGGCGTCACCCGAGTGGTGTGATTCCCGTCAGCGCAGGGCGTGCAGCACCTCGACCCCGACGAGCCAGGTCGCGCCCGCGCAGACGACCACGAAGCTCGCGTTCCACACGGCCCGTGGCACGTGGCTGAGCGAGGCAAGCACTCCCGGGTCGCTGCCGCTGCTGTGGTCACCGAGCACCGCGAGCAGGTGCCGCCATGCTCCGACGACGAGCACGCAGCCGAGACCGAGCATCACCTGGGGCTGGAGCACGTCGTCGCGCCACCACCACAGCGCACCGAGCCCACCGAGCGCCGCGAGGACGACGAGCACGGTCAGGCCCGAGCGCACGCGGATGAGCGCGAAGAGCAGGATGACGAGGAGCGTGGTGATGACGGGCGCCGACCAGCCACGTCCGGCCGCCCACACCATCGCGGCCCCGAGCAGGGCGGGCACCGGGTAGCCCGCCCAGGTCGAGGCGATGCGGCCGGGCCCTCGTGCTGGGCCGCGCGTCACGGCGTGTCCCGACATGTCACCCCGCAGCACGAAGCCGGTGAACTGCCGACCGACGACGACCCCGACGACGGCGTGCCCGAGCTCGTGCACGAGGGTGACCGCGAGCCGCACGACCTGCCAGATCGGTGGCGTGATGACGACGACGAGCGCGAGCAGCAGCACGACCGTCACCTGCGGTGCGCTCAGCGCGACCTCGCCCGCAGCAGGGCGGGCCCGGTCTGCGATCGCCTCGAACCAGTCCACGGACAGCAGAACCTAGCCGACGCCCCTGTCACCCCAGCCCCGGCCTCCGCGACGCTGCCACCGCGCCGAGGTGGCCGACCGCAACCCGGGTCAGCCCGGTCCACCTGCAGCAACCGCAGACTGATCCGCAGCGTGATCCCGGGGATCGATCAATCTGCCGATCAGTCTGCGTGGAGTGCTGCTCAGGCGACAGCAGACGCAGACTGATCCGCGGCTTGATCGCCTGGACTGATCAATCTGCGGATCAGTCTGCGGGTGGGGTCGTGCGGCGGGATCAGTCTGCGGATCAGTCTGCACATCGGGTCGGCCGGTCGGGTGCCCGACTCAGCCGAGGAGGGCGCCGGGGTGGCGGGAGGTCAGGACCTCGAGCAGGAGCCGGTGCAGGGGGACATCGACGCCAGACTCGCCTGCCAGCCGCACGACGGCGCCGGTCCAGGCGTCGAGCTCGGAGGGTCTGCCTTCGAGCAGGTCGCGCTGCAGTGAGGTGGTGGCACCGGCGGGCTGGTCGTCGACGAAGGCCATCGTGCCGGCGACGACCGCCGGAGGCAGGGAGATGCCCCGCGCTCGGGCAACCGCCTCGACCTCGCGCATGGCGTCCTCGAGCAGGGCGCGGCTGGACGGCTTGGACCGCAGCTCGCCGATGGTCGCGTCGAGCGCGGCGCCGAGCCCGCCGAAGGGCACGACGAAGAGCATCTTCGACCAGAGCTCGGCCCAGATGTCGTCGGGCACGGGCGACACGGCGCCGGAGGCGGTGACGGCCTCGCGCAGCCTGGTCACCCGCGCGGACGGGGCGCCGGGCAGCGTCGACCACTCGTCGAAGACGAGCGAGGCCGGGCCACCGGCGTGGGTGATGTGACCCGGTGCCTCGATGAAGGCGAAGATCTTGGCGATGCCGGGCAGCACGGCCTCCCGCCCGACCACGGTGGCGACCTGGTCGGGGGCCTCGACGCCGTTCTGGGTCGTGACGACCGCGGTGTCGGGGCCGACCAAGGCGGGCAGCGACTCGAGCAGCGCCCCCAGCTGCCACGTCTTGACGGCGAGCAGCACCGTGTCGACCTCGCCGATCGAGGCGACGTCGTCGGTGACGCGCGCCGACTCGACCGTGAAGTCGCCGGCGACGCTCGTGACGACGAGGCCGTGCTCGCGGATCGCCTCGAGGTGGGCGCCTCTCGCGAGGAACGTGACGTCATGACCTGCTGCGGCGAGCCGCCCGCCGAAGTAGCCGCCGATCCCACCCGTGCCCAGCACCGCGATGCGCATGGCCGCGCCTCCTCGTCGCACGGGGCCCCCGAGGCTTCGAGGGACCCTCGACACCATCATCGCGCCGAGGTCGTCCCGGAGGTAGCGTCGGTGAGCATCGTCTCGTCGAGACGCCAGCCCGGCTGCAGGAGGTCGCATGGAGCTCACCACCACGGTCAACGGCGAGACACGGGTGGTGGAGGTCGACGGCACGGAGTCGGCGGTCGACGTCGTGCGCGACGGTCTCGGGCTCACCGGCACCAAGCTCGTCTGCGGCAGCGGCGTCTGCGGCGCGTGCACGGTGCTCGTCGACGGCGACCCCGTGCTCGGCTGCCTCACGCCCGCGACCAGCCTGCGCGACTCGGCCGTCACCACGGTCGAGGGCCTCGCCGACGGCGACGACCTGCACCCGGTCCAGCGTGCGTTCGTCCAGCACGACGGGCTCCAGTGCGGCTACTGCACACCGGGTTTCGTCGTCGACGCCGTCGCCTTCCACGACCGCTGGCGCGCGCACCACGACACCGACGACCCGCCCGACCGCGAGACGATCGCCGAGGCGCTCGCCGGCCACCTCTGCCGGTGCGGCTCCTACGAGGGCATCTTCCGCGCCGTCGCCGCCGCCTGCCGCGGTGAGCACGACGGCGGAGCGGGCAGCGTCGAGCGCGTCGACGCCCCCGCCAAGGTCACCGGCGCCGCCGTCTACACGACCGACGTTGTGCTGCCGCAGATGCTGTATGCCGCGATCCGCCGTTCCGATGTCGCCGCCGGCCTCGTCGGGCGGATCACCTTCCCCGACGGCGTCGCCGGCATCGACGTGCTGCCCGACGACCGCCGGGTCCGCTGGGCCGGGCAACCCGTCGCCGTGGTCGCGGCCGAGAGCGTCGAGCAGGCTCGGCGCCTCGCCCGCGAGCTCGTGGTCCCCATCGCCCCGCGGTCCTTCGTCCTCGACCCCGCAGAGGCCGTCCGGCCCGGCGCGCCCCAGGTCTATGCGACGCGAGCCGAGCGCAAGCAGGCCCCGAGCTCGAGCGAGGGCGGTGCCCTGCCGGCCCCGTGGGACGGCAACAGCCGTGGGCCGACGCGCAGCCCGTTCCTCGGCACCGTCGCCAAGCGGCGCCTCCGGTCGGCTCGCTCCGAGGCACGACCCGGCCTCGTCGACCTCGAGTTCCACACCGCCGTCCAGCTGCACACCGCCTTCGAGCCGCACGCCTGCGTCGCCGACTGGAGCGACCCGCAGCGGCTGCGGGTCTGGCTCAGCACCCAGGCCGCCGAGGCGATGCGCCTCGAGATCGCGGCCCACTTTGACCTGGACCCCGAGCAGGTCGAGGTCGTCGCCGAGCACGTCGGTGGCGGCTTCGGTGCCAAGCTCGGTCTCACGATGGAGGCGATCGGCGCGATCTCGCTGAGCCGCCTCACCCGCCGTCCCGTGCGCCTCGTGCTCGACCGGCACGAGGAGCTGACCGGCACCGGCAACCGTCCCGGCAGCCGCACCCGCATCTCGCTCCTCGTCGACGACGACACCCAGGCGATCCGGGCGCTCACCGTCGACACCGACAGCCACGCGGGCGTCGCCGTCGGCAACAGCGTCGCGGCCCTGGCGATGCTCGTCTACGACCGCACCCCGCGCCTGGCCCGTGACGTCGACATCGTGACGAACGCGCCGCCGGGCGCTCCCTTCCGTGGCCCCGGCGGGCCGACGATCGCCTGGGCGCTCGAGCAGACCGTCGACGAGGTGGCCCACCGCTCCGGTCGCAACCCGATCGAGCTGCGCGCCCAGTGGGACGGCAACCCGAAGCGGCAGGCCCTCTACCGGTGGGCGGCCGCACTGCCGATGTGGCAGGCACGCCCGGCGACGGGGAGCAGGACCGGGCGCTTCCGCCGCGGCGTCGGCGTCGCGGCCGCCAACTGGATGTACTTCGTCGACCCCGACTGCGAGGTCGTCGTCTCCCTCGAGTCGGGGCGGCTCGTCGTCTCGACCGCCGTCCAGGACATGGGCACGGGCAGCCGCACGGTGCTGGCGCGCGCCGTGGCCGGCGTCTTCGGCGTCGACCCCACCGCGGTGGAGGTCCGCCTGGGCCACGCGCACAGCGGTGCGACCCACGGTCCCACCTCGGGCGGCAGCCGCACGACGGTGTCGTTGTGGTCGACGGCCGTCGAGGCAGCGACGACCCTGCGAGACCGCGTCGGCACCGACCTCGGCACGGCCCCCGCCGGCGCCAGCGCTCGGGCAACCCGCGGTGGCGATCGCGGTGTGCGTGCGGTGCCGGTCACGATGGGTGGCATCCAGATCGGCCGCGGCTTCTCGGCGGCCGTGCACATCAGCGAGGTCGAGGTCGACACCCGCACCGGCAGGACGCGGGTCCTCCGCGTGCACGGCGGCATCGCCGTCGGCCGCATCCACGCTCCCGTGCTCGCGCGCAGCCAGTGCGAGGGGTCGGTCATCCAGGGCATCGGCCTCGCGCTCTACGAGCAGCAGGTCCTCGACCCGCACACGGGCCTCACCCTCACGGCCAACCTCGAGGACTACCGCATCCCCCAGCTCGGCGACACCCCCGAGATCGACATCCACTTCCACGAGGAGGGCTGGGACCGTGTGCCCGGTGGCGGGGTCGGTCTCGGCGAGGTCGCGACCATCAGCCCGGCTGCCTCCGTCGGCAACGCGATCTTCAACGCGACCGGCTGGCGACCGCTCACGCTCCCCGTGCGCCCTGACCGGTTGCTCGAGGGACTGCGGACGGAGGCCACGCGATGAGCATCACGATCCTCACGGCATACGACGAGCGACCCGATGGCACAGGCGATCTCGTCTATCGCGCGGGCGGCACCGACCTGCAGGAGCGGCTGCGCACGACCGGCGCCACCCCGCACATCCTCGACCTCACCGGCGTGCCCGGCTTCGCCCGGGTCGAGCGCACCGACGCCGGCACCACCCTCGGCGCAGGCACGACCGTGGCCGCCGTGGCTCGCGACCTGGTGGGCGACTACCCCGCGCTCGCGCTGACCGCCGCCGGTCTCGCGACCCCACAGGTGCGGGCCACCGCGACGATCGGGGGCAACCTGCTCCAGCGCACCCGCTGCTGGTACTACCGCCACCCGCACACGTCGTGCTTCAAGTCGGGCGGTGACCGCTGCCCCGCGCGCGACGGCCGGCACCTCTACGGCGTCGCCTTCGACACGGCGCCTTGCGTCCACCCGCACCCGTCGTCCCTCGCCATGGCCCTGCTGACGTATGCCGCCACCATCGACACGACGCACCGGAGGAGTCTCGCGGTCGGTGACGTCCTCGGTGACGGGTCCGACCCCAGCCGTGACCACCTGCTCGCCGCTGACGAGGTGCTGACCGGCGTCACCCTGCCGCCCCCCGTGCCGGGTGAGCGGGGGTCCTACTACCGCTCGATCAGCCGGTTCGAGGCGGAGTGGCCGCTCGTCGAGGCGGTGTGCCGCGTCGTGCGCGACGATGCCGGAGCGGTGACGTCGTGCGGCGTCGCCGTCGGTGGGGTGGCGCCGGTCCCGTTGCGCCTCAGGGCAGTCGAGGACCTGCTGCTCGGGTCGAGACTCGACGACGACACCGTGTCGGCGGCGGCCCACGCCGCCACCGAGGGGGCCGACCCGCTCCCCGAGACCGGCTACAAGGTGCACCTCGTCGAGGCCACGGTCCGCGAGGTCCTCGAGCGAGTGCGGTCGTGACGGAGCGGCGAGGCGACCATGTCGAGGGCGCCCTGTCATGAGGGTCCTCGTGCTCTCCGACACCCACAGCCCGCGCCGGTGGAGGGACTGCCCACCCGCCCTGCTGCCGCACCTCGACTCCGCCGACGTCATCCTGCATGCCGGTGACGTGTGCACACCCGACGTGCTCGACCTGCTCGCCAGCTTCGCTCCGGTGCACGTCGTCATGGGCAACAACGACGTGCCCGAGGTCGCCGCATGGGGCGCACCCGAGACGCTCGAGGTCGAGTTGGAGGGGGTGCGGATCGGCATGATCCACGACAGCGGGCAGCGTCAGGGGCGCACGGCCCGGCTGCGTCGACGCTTCCCGCAGGCCGACCTCGTGGTCTTCGGGCACTCGCACATCCCGCTCGACGAGACCGGCGACGGCCTGCGCATCCTCAACCCGGGGTCGCCGACCGACCGTCGACGTCAGCCGGCCGGAACCTTCGCGCTCCTCGACGTGCAGGACGGGGCGCTCGTCGACGGTCGCATCGAGCAGCTGCCCCGCTGAGGGCGAGGTCAGAGCTCGCGCAGGTAGAAGAGCATCCGGTAGTCGGCGCCGGGCTCGATGTTGACGAAGCCGTGCCGCTCGTAGAAGCGGCGGGTGTCGACATCGACCTCGTCGACGTTGATGTGCATCTCTCCCGCGCCACGCTCGCGCACCCGGCGCAGCGCATCGGTGAGGATGAGCGTGCCGATCCCCCTGTCTCGCAGGACCGGTCGCACATAGAGCTCCTCGAGCTGGGCGAGCGGGCCGTCGTAGTAGGGCGTCGGTCGGAGCGTGATGAGCGCGAAGCCGACCGGGCCGGAGGTCGAGTCGAGTCGTTCGTCGGTGTCAGCCAGCAGGACGAGCACGTCGTCCAGCCCCAGCAGAGACCGGAACCGAGTCGCGAACTCCTCGGCCGTGGGGCCGGGCGTCTCGAACTCGTCGTTGAAGTCGCGCAGCAGCCCGCCGACGGTGTCGGCGTCGTCGACGGTCGCGAGGCGCACCGAGGGCCCGAGCAGGTGGCCGGCATCCCGAGGCGCCACGGGCGTCACCACCGGACCCTCACCAGCCCCACCCTCACCAGCCCCACGAGCCGGCGCCGCCCTTGAACGGCCCGACGACGCGGTCGGTGATCCACCCACCGTAGAAGCCACCCTCCTGAGGCCGCACCCGCTCGCCGTCGACGAAGCACGCGCCCACGAGACCCGGCATGAGGGCGACGTGACCGGCCAGGACGGCATACGCCGGCACGGGCTCGGGGTAGGTCCACCCGGCACGGGGAGCCCGGCGACCCCCACCGACGACATCGAAGTAGGCGGCCCGCCCCTTCCACTCGCACACGGTGCTGCCCTCGACGGGCACGAGCGCACCGGGCACGAAGGCGTCGACGGGCAGGTAGTAGGTCGGCGGGTGGCTCGTCTCGAGCACCCGCAGGGCGGCGCGTGTGCTCGCGATGACGGCCCCGCCCAGGTGCACCTCGATGAGCTCGCCGCTCGCCTCGACCGCGGGTGGGCGCGGGTAGTCCCACACGGACTCCTGGCCGGGCCCGGCGGGCAGCGGCACCGGGCGGCTCATCGGCTTGTCCCGCAGAGCTGCTCGAGCCCCCGCGCGAGCCGGTCGATGTCGGACGCGTTGGTGTAGGGCGCGAGCCCCATCCGCAGCCCGCCCGTGGCACCGAGCCCCAGGTGGTGGCTGCACTCCCACGCGTAGAAGTGGCCGGCGGGAGCGTTGACGCCGCGCTCGGCGAGCCCCGCGCGCAACGCCTGCGGGTCGTGCCCCTCCACGGTGACGAGCAGCGTCGGCGTGCGTCGCTTCGCGAGGCTGTATGCCGTGAGGCCGGGGATCGCCCGAAGCCGCTCCTCCAGCGTGGCGAGGAGTGCGTCCTCGTGGTCCTCCAGCGCGGCGAACGATGCGACGAGCCGGTCGCGCCGCGAATCCGACGGTGGGGCAGCCAGATCGGCGAGGAAGTCGACGGCCGCCGTGGAGCCGGCCAGCAGCTCGTAGGGCAGCGTGCCGAGCTCGAAGCGCTCGGGCACGGCGTCGCTCGAGGGCAGCAGCTTGTCGGGGTGCAGCGTCTCGAGCAGGGCCGGGCTCGCGGCGAGCACCCCGTGGTGCGGGCCGAGGAACTTGTAGGGCGAGCACACCCAGAAGTCGGCGCCGCTCGCGGGCACGTCGGTGAGCACGTGGGCGGTGGCGTGGACCCCGTCGACCCAGAGCAGGGCGCCGTGGTCGTGGGCCACGGCGGCGATGGCGGGCAGGTCCGGGCGCGTGCCGATGAGGTTGGAGGCGGCGGTGACGGCGACGAGCCGGGTGCGGTCGGTGACGACCGACTCCACGGCCTCCGGCGTGAGCTCGCCCGTGGCAGCGTCGAACTCGGCCCAGCGCACCGTGGCTCCGACCGCCTCTGCGGCGATGACCCAGGGCCGGATATTGGCGTCGTGGTCGAGCCGGCTGACGACGACCTCGTCGCCGGGCCCCCACGACCGGGCGAGGGTGCGGGCGAGGTGGAAGGTGAGCTCGGTGGCCGACCGCCCGAAGACGATGCCCTGCGGGTCGACGGCCAGCAGGTCGCCCATCGCGGCCCGCGCCGAGGCGACGACGGCGTCGGCTCGGCGCTCGGCCGGGGTGACGGTGCCGCGGTTGGAGATGGCGGAGGTCAGGGTGTCGGCGACGGCGCGCGCGACGACCTCGGGGGTCTGCGACCCGCCCGGCCCGTCGAAGTGGGCGGCGCCCTCGCGCAGCGCGGGGAAGTGCGAGCGGATCCGCTCGACGTCATAGCTCTCAGCGGTCATGCCCCGATCTTCTCCCGGATCGGTCGGCGGATCGAGGTGACCCCGGCACCCGCCCCTGTGCCGGGGTCACCTCGGGCTGGAGGGCTCAGGCGAGCCGGGTGAAGCGCACCGCGACGTCGAGGGTGGCGACGCCCTGTCCGGAGTAGACGCCCTTGAGCGGCGGCACGTCCTCGTAGTCGCGGCCGCGGGCGACGACGACGTGCTCGAGCCCGACCGGGCGGGCGTTCGTCGGGTCGGCCGGCAGCCACGCGCCGTCCCAGAACTCGACCCACGCGTGGCTCTCACCGACGCTGCTCTCGCCGACCTCCGCGTCGCGCTTGGGGGCGAGGTAGCCGGAGACGTAGCGCGCCGGGATGCCGAGGCTGCGCAGCGCGCCGACCCCGATGTGCGCGAAGTCCTGGCAGACGCCGCGCCGCTCGGCCCAGGCCTGCTCGCCCCTGCTGTGCACCGCCGTCGACCCGGGCTCGTAGGTCATCTCGTCGTGGAGCAGCTCGCACAGCCGGTATGCCGCCTCGCGGGGTGTCGCGAGACCGCGCACCGAGTCGGCGAGCGAGTCGACCCCCTCGCCTGGCCGGGTGCGGCGCGACAGCATCAGCCACTCGAAGGTGCGGTCGCGCACGGCGGGGTCCTGCAGGGTCGTCCAGCCGGCCGACTCGGGCGGAGCGTCGACGGGCACCCGCTCGACGGTGCTCGTCGCCTCGATGTCGAGGTGGGTGTGCTGCGACAGCGACTCCAGCGCCATCACCTGGGTGCCCCAGTGGTCGCGATAGAGCAGGCTCCACGTCAGCGGCTTGACCCGCACCCGGTTGTCGAGGGTGGTCTGGCCGGCCTCGTTGACCGGGCTCATGCGCAGCTCGTTGTGCGAGGCGCGCACCGGGTGGTCGTAGGCCATCGACGTCGAGTGGACGATGCGGAAGCGGCGCATGTCAGATGAGCTCCTCGGTCCACGTCGGCAGCGGGCCGGACTGGAAGTAGCGCTCTGCGATCGAGGCCGACGCGGCCGTGACCGCGGCCTGCACGGCCTGCATCTGCACGGGCAGGCTGGCGACGACGTCGGTCGTGATGCCGTACTCGAGGGCCGTCCGGATGCTGCCGAGCCGGCGTCGTGCCTCGTCGGAGACGCCGAGCCGCTCGACCTTGGGCGAGAGCGAGCGCAGCCGCTGCTCCGCCTCGGTCAGGGCGAAGAGCACCGAGCGGGGGAATTGCCGGTCGAGGGCCAGGAACGCCGCGGCCCGCTCGTCGGTGAGCATGCCGCGGTGGCTGCGCATGAAGGCCTGCTGGGCGCCGCAGCTCGAGAGCACGGCCGACCACGGCGGCCCTCCCGTTGACAGGCCGCCCGTGGCGACGAGCCGAGCCGTCATGTCGGCCCGCTCCAGCGCCCGTCCGAGCACGAGGAACTGCCAGGCGTCGTCATGGCTCATCGTCGAGTCGGCGATGCCGGCGATGAGCGAGGCCCGCTCGCGCACCCACGACAGGTGGCGCTCCGTCACGCTGTGCCGGCCGAAGCCGTTCCACCGGTGCCAGGTCGTGTTGATGCTCTCCCACAGCTCGGTCGAGAGCGTCTCGCGGGCGCGCCGGGCGTTCTCGCGGGCGGCGTGCAGCGATCCGGTGATCGAGCCGGTCGACGACCGGTCGAAGACGAGCCGCGCGCCCACGTCGGCGACCCCGGTGGGCCCGCTCACCGGCATACCCATGATGACGCCGAGCACCGTTGCGGCGGAAGCCGACTCGTCGGCCGTCGGGTCCTCGAGCAGCTGGAGGCGCAGCGCGTCGACGATGCGTGCCGTGCCGTCGGCGCGCTCGACGTAGCGCCCGATCCAGAAGAGCGACTCGGCGATGCGGCTCAGCACGACGGCTCCTCGGGCGCGGTGTGGAGCGGGGTCTGGCGCTGGGTCTGCTGCTGTTGTTGCTGCTGGGCGCGGAGCGAGTCCTCGTAGGAGGCGGTCGGTGGTGTCATGACGATGACCTCGCGGCCGTCCTGCGAGCGCTTCGTCGGGCCCCCGACGGGGGTGCCGCGCGCGGCGAGCACCCAGGTGTCCTTGGAGCCGCCGCCCTGGCTGGAGTTGACGACGAGCTCGCCCTCCGGCAGCGCCACCCGGGTGAGTCCCCCTGGCAGCACACGGATCTCGTCACCGTCGTTGACCGCGAAGGGCCGCAGGTCGACGTGCCGCGGGGCGAGGCGACCGTCGATGAAGGTGGGCACCGTCGAGAGCTGCACGACGGGCTGGGCGATCCAGTTGCGCGGGTTGGCGCGCAGGCTCGTGCGCAGCCGGTCGAGCGTCGGCCCGTCGGCGCGCGGACCGATGACGATCCCCTTGCCGCCCGAGCCGTCGACGGGCTTGACGACCATGGAGTCGAGGTGGTCGAGGACGTGCTGGAGGGCGCCCGGCTCGTTGCAGCGGTAGGTGTCGACGTTGGGCAGGATCGGGTCCTCGTCGAGGTAGAAGCGAATCAGGTCCGGCAGGTAGCTGTAGACGAGCTTGTCGTCGGCCACCCCGTTGCCGACGGCGTTGGCGAGCGACACCCGACCCGAGCGCATCGCGGAGACGAGCCCGGCGACCCCGAGCACCGAGTCACCGCGGAAGTGCACGGGGTCGAGGAACTCGTCGTCGACGCGGCGATAGATGACGTCGACGGGCCGGTCGCCCGAGGTCGTGCGCATGCGCACCTGGCCGCCGGTGCACACGAGGTCGCGGCCCTCGACGAGCTCGACACCCATCATCCGGGCGAGCAGCGCGTGCTCGAAGTAGGCGCTGTTGTAGACGCCGGGGGTCAGCACGACGACGGTCGGGTCGTGGGCGCCGTCGGGCGCCGACGCGCGCAGGGCCGAGAGCAGCATCCGCGGGTAGTCGTGCACCGGCCGGATGCGCATCGTCGCGAAGGCCTCGGGGAAGACGTTGGCCATGGCGCGCCGGTTGGCGATGACGTAGCTGACGCCGGAGGGCACCCGCACGTTGTCCTCGAGCACGCGGAAGGTGCCGTGCTCGTCGCGGATGAGGTCGACGCCAGCGACCTGGATGCGCACGCCGTTGACGGGCCGGATACCCATGACGGCGCGGTGGTAGTGGCTCGAGCTCGCGATGAGCTGCCACGGCAGGATGCCCTGGTGCACGGCGCGGGGGATGTCGCCCTCGCGCGAGTAGATGTCGTCGAGCAGGGCCTCGAGGGCGGTGACCCGCTGGATGACCCCGGACTCGATGACGTCCCACTCGAGGGCCGAGATGACGCGCGGCACCGCGTCGAGGGGGAAGGGTCGCTCCTCGCCAGCGTGGTCGAAGGTGACGCCCTGGTCGAGGTAGTTGCGCGCGAGAGTCTCGACGCGCTCGGTGAGCGAGGTCGAGGTCATCGAGCGGAGCGTGTGGTGCACGGCCTTGTAGGTCGTGCGAGGGCTCCCCGCGTCGGCGAGCATCTCGTCCCACGCGCGGCTCGGGTCGTAGCCGTCGAAGAGGGCACCCACGGGCGGGTCGGTGCCGTGGGGCGGGTCGACGGTGAGGTCCTCACTCACGGGCGTCAGCGTAGGGAGGGCGTGTCACCGACAGTTCACCGTCGTGTGAACGACGTGTTTCGGTCCCCGCCACCCCCTCGGCAATCGAAAGAGCAGTTCGTCGCCCTTTCCGCGACCGTGCGGGCGCGCTCAGCGGCGACGAACTGCTCTTTCGATTGCGTTGGTGACGCGGGCGCGTCAGGGCGTGACGGCTCCGTGCTCGAAGAGCCGGGGCACCCGGTGGTTGCCGACGAAGCGGTCGTCGGGGTCGTAGGCCGAGCGGATCCCCTTGAGCTGCAACCACGCCGACTCGTCGTAGCCCGTGCGCGGGTCGACGGCGTTCTCGGCGAAGTTGAGATAGCTCCGCCCGGTCGACCACGGCTCGAGCGCCGCCGTGACCTGGTGGGCGTCGAGCTGCCCCTGCATCGCCATCTCGGGCGTCGCCGCCACGGCCACCGCAAAGAGGCCGTATGCCGCGTCGATGCTCCCGAGGGCACCGTGGCCCTCGGGTGCCCGGCCGAGCGCGCCGCCGAGCTGACGGAGCTCGGTCGAGAGCAGCGACGTCGTCGACCCCGGACCGACCTCCGCGAGGAGCGTGTCGATGGCCGTGTCGGTGAGCTCGCCGAGCAGGCTCGCGTCCGACACCCCGGGCGTCGGGCCCTCCGGGTCGAGGTGCAGCCGGGTCAGCGACCGTGCCGGCACGCGGCCGAAGGTGTCGATCTCGGGTCCGAGGCCGCGGAGCAGGCCGAGGATCGAGCGGGCCTGCGCGTCGCAGTCGAGCACCGCGCCGTCGATGGCGACGACCGACCGTCCACGCAACGGCTCGGGGATGGCCGGCAACGGCGGCAGGTTGAGGAAGCGGAGCGAGGTCGTCACCGACTCGGGGGCCCCGGGCGCCCAGTCGGCCCAGCGCCGCAGCACGCGCTCGGCGTGGTCGCGGTCCCAGACGAGCATGCCGGCATACGCCGTCTCGATGGGGTGCAGCCGGAACTCGATGGCCGTCACGACGCCGAAGCTGCCACCGCCTCCGCGCAGTGCCCAGAAGAGCTCGCGGTTCTCGCTGGCGTCGGCGCGCACGTGCTCACCGTCAGCAGTCACGAGCTCGATCGCGGTGACGCTGTTGCTGGCGAGGCCGAGCTTCCTTGCATACCAGCCGATTCCGCCGCCGAGCGTGTAGCCGGCGATGCCCACGTCGGGTGAGCTGCCGTGCAGTGCGGCCAGGCCGTGGTCGGCCGCGGGCTCGGTGGCGTCGAGCCAGACCGCCCCGCCCTCGGCGCGGGCGGTGCGGCGTGCCGGGTCGATCGTGACCTGGCGCAGGCGCTCGGTGCGCACGACGACGACGTCGTCGAGGCCCTGGGCCACGAGCGGCCCGGCGTTGTGGCCCGTCGTCTGCGGGGCGATGCGCAGCCCGGCGTCGGCTGCGGCGCGCACGACCTGCTGCACGTGCGCGACGGTGCTCGGCAGGGCGACCGCGGCCGGCCGCTGGTCGACGGCGACGTTCCACGGCAGGCGCGCGGTCTCGTAGGCGGCGTCCCCGGGCAGGTGGACCGCACCGTCGCAGAGTCCGCCGAGGGTGCTGGCCCGGAGGTCGGTGGGGGTGAGGTGGATGGACATCGGTGGTTCTCCCTCTCGTCTCGTGCTGTCCGTGGTGACGGACGCGAGGGCTCAGAGGGCGTTGGGGCCGCGCCAGATACACGCCTCCCCGAAGTCGTCCGGTCCATCCGCATTCGCCCCCCTCCTCGTCGAGTGCCCAGTTCCCGACGGTGGCGGTCCTCCCGGTCGAGTGCCCAGTTCCCGACGGCGCTAGTTCCCGGTCGAGTGCCCAGTTCCCGACGCCCTTTGCCGTATGCCGTGTGGCGCAGGGCCGTCGACGCGATGCTGGGTAGGTGGACGACATGACGACAGACCTGGCCCGCGAGCTGCTGACCGACGGCTTCGACCGCATCCGAGACGGCGTGCCCGAGGTCGTCGACGGCCTCTCGGTGGAGGAGCTGCTCTGGCGGCCCGATGCCGATGCCAACCACGTGGCGTGGCTCCTCTGGCACCTGACCCGCCAGCAGGACGACCAGGTCGCGGCGCTCGTGGACGACGAGCCGGTGTGGCAGTCGGGCGGCTGGTCCGAGCGCTTCGGGCTGCCCTATCCCCCGTCGGCGCACGGCTGGGGCATGAGCTCCGCAGACGTCGGCCGCTTCAGCGTGGCCGACCCGTCGCTCTTCGCGGGCTATCAGGAGGCGGTGCACGAGCGGACGGTGCGCTACCTCGCGGGCCTTGACGCAGCGGCATACGGGAGGGTCATCGACGAGCGCTGGGACCCGCCGGTCACGGTCGGCGTGCGGATCATCTCGGTGCTCGACGACGCGGCCAAGCACCTGGGCCAGGCGGAGTACGTCAAGGGCCTGATCGGGCGCCGCACGTAAGCCCAATCGAAAGAGCATTCCGTCAGGTTCCCGGCCACCCTCGGTAATCGAAAGAGCAGTTCGTCGCCCTTCCACGCGATCGTGCGGGCGCGCTCGGCGGCGACGAACTGCTCTTTCGATTGTGGCTGGGTGCTAGGACAGGAAGCCGCGGATCGCGGCGAGCTGGTCGGCATCGAGCCGGAACCACGCCCAGTTGCCGCGGCGGTCGCGCGTCACGATGCCGGCGTCGACGAGCACCTTGAGGTGGTGGCTGACGGTCGGTTGCGCGACGTCGACGAGCTCGGTCATGTCGCAGACACAGGCCTCCTGGCCCGGGGAGCCCGAGATGATGCTGAGCAGCTGCAGCCGCACGGGGTCGGCCAGCGCCTTGAGCAAGGCTGCCCTGCGGGTGGCCTCGTCGTGGGCCAGCGGCTCGGCGCCGGCGGGCGCGCACTCGGTGACGGACACGTCGTCGATGCGCTGGGGAGTCGTGCTCAGCGTCGTGACGCTCATGCGGTCCGCCTCTCGGTCGCCGGTGCTGCCGTGTGTCGAGGCACCTACATTGACACAGGTTGATGTGGCTGCCAACCTTGCCTCATTCGCCCACATCGACTCGTGTCGATGTGGACCCTGACGTGAGGAAGGCCCTCGGTGACCATC
Source organism: Humibacillus xanthopallidus (assembly GCF_044793955.1). Taxonomy (GTDB): domain Bacteria; phylum Actinomycetota; class Actinomycetes; order Actinomycetales; family Dermatophilaceae; genus Humibacillus; species Humibacillus xanthopallidus_C. The sequence continues at coordinate 276,662 of NZ_CP084995.1, forward strand.
CCGAGCACCAGCACACCCGACGCGGCCACCGACGGGCACGACGCCGTCGCAGCGCGCCTGTCGACCCTCGACCGCTTCCTGCCGGTCTGGATCGGGGTCGCGATGGTCGTCGGCCTGCTGCTCGGCCGGGCCGTCCCCGGCCTCGGCGACGGGCTGGCCGCGGTCGAGATCGACGGGGTCTCGCTGCCGATCGCGCTCGGCCTGCTGGTCATGATGTATCCGGTGCTGGCCAAGGTGCGCTACGACCGGCTCGACTCGGTGACGGGCGACAAGCGGCTGCTCGTGAGCTCGCTCTTCCTCAACTGGGTGCTCGGCCCGGCGCTGATGTTTGCACTCGCGTGGATCTTCCTGCCCGACCTGCCGGCCTACCGCACCGGCCTGATCATCGTCGGGCTCGCCCGGTGCATCGCCATGGTCATCATCTGGAACGACCTCGCCTGCGGTGACCGTGAGGCGGCCGCGGTGCTCGTCGCCCTCAACTCGATCTTCCAGGTCATCGCCTTCGCGGCGCTCGGCTGGTTCTACCTCTCCGTGCTGCCGGGGTGGCTCGGTCTCGAGCAGACCGGTATCGACGCCTCGCCGTGGGACATCGCGCGCTCGGTGCTCATCTTCCTCGGCATCCCGCTGGTGGCCGGCTTCCTCTCGCGCCGCATCGGCGAGAAGCGCCGCGGCCGGGAGTGGTACGAGTCGACCTTCATCCCGCGCGTGGCTCCCTGGGCGCTCTACGGCCTGCTCTTCACGATCGTCATCCTCTTCGCCCTGCAGGGAGAGGCGATCACCTCCAACCCGCTCGACGTCGTGCGCATCGCGCTGCCGCTGCTCGTCTACTTCGCCCTCATGTGGGGTGGTGGCTTCGCGCTCGGTGCGGGGCTCGGGCTCGGCTACGAGCGCACGGCCACGCTCGCCTTCACGGCGGCCGGCAACAACTTCGAGCTCGCCATCGCGGTCGCCATCGCGACCTTCGGCGCCGCCTCCGGTCAGGCGCTGGCCGGCGTCGTCGGCCCGCTCATCGAGGTGCCGGCGCTCGTCGCTCTCGTCTACGTCAGCCTCGCGCTCCGCAAGCGCTTCAGCACCGCCACCACGACCGACCCTGCAGTGGCGCCAGGCCGCTGACGACCGAAGGACCACCCCGATGAATGTCCGTGACGCCCGGCGCACCGTGCCCGAAGAGGCCTACGACAAGATCGTCGACGACCTGACCTACCGGTATGCCGGCACGTTCGACCGCGACCGCGTGGCGGCGGCCGTGATGTCGGCACGGGCGGCCCTCGAGCCCGTCTCGCGCATCCCTGACTTCCTCCCCGTGCTCGTCGAGCGCTTCGCGAGGGACCAGCTGCTCGCGGCCGCGAAGAACGAGGGACACGTGGCGCGCACCGTGCCCGAGCTGCTCTTCGTCTGCGTGCACAACGCCGGCCGCTCCCAGATGGCGGCGGCGCTCGCCGCGCACCTCTCTGCAGGTCGCGTGCACGTGCGCTCGGCCGGGTCGGCCCCCACGGGCGTGATCCTGCCGACGGCGGTCCAGGCCCTGGCCGAGCGCGGCGTCGAGCTGAGCGAGGAGTTCCCCAAGCCCCTGACCGACGACGTTCTGCACGCCTCCGATGTCATCGTCACGATGGGCTGCGGCGACGCCTGCCCCGTCCTGCACGGCAAGCGCTACCTCGACTGGGACGTTGCCGACCCGGCCGGCCAGCCGATCGAGGTCGTGCGCGACATCCGCGACGACATCCAGGCCCGCGTCACTGTCCTGCTGCGCGACCTCGGCATCTGAGCCAGGCCTCACCCGATCTGCACCCCGACCCGACACTCTCGAGCCCGTCCTGATGCGAGGAACCCCATGACCGACAAGCCCACCGACAAGCCCAGCGTCCTCTTCGTCTGCGTTCACAACGCCGGCCGCTCCCAGATGGCCGCGGCCTACCTGGCCCACCTGTCCGCAGGCGCCGTCGAGGTGCGGTCGGCGGGCTCGGCCCCGGCCGACCAGGTCAACCCGTCGGCCGTCGCGGCGATGGCCGAAGAGGGCATCGACATCACGGCCGAGGTCCCCAAGGTCCTCACCACCGATGCCGTGCAGGAGTCCGACGTCGTCATCACGATGGGGTGCGGCGACACCTGCCCGATCTTCCCCGGCAAGCGCTACGAGGACTGGGAGCTCGAGGACCCGGCCGGCCAGGGCCTCGAGTCGGTGCGTCCGATCCGCGACGAGATCAGGCAGCGTGTGCTCGGCCTGCTCGACTCCCTCGACGTCACGCCCGTCGGTCGCTGACGTCAGGAAGTGAGCACTCGACGCAACGGCACGTCGAGTGCTCACTTTCTGACACGGCATACGCGCGGGGGTGACGTCGGGAACCGAGCACTCGACGCAACGGCACGTCGAGTGCTCACTTTCCGACACGGCATACGCGCGGGGGGTGGCGTCGGGAACTGGGCACTCGACGCAACGGACCGTCGAGTGCTCACTTTCTGACACGGCATACGCGCGGGGTGGCGTCGGGAACTGGGCACTCGACGCAACGGCACGTCGAGTGCTCGCTTTCCGACACGGCATACGCGCGGGGGGTGGCGTCGGGAACTGGGCACTCGACGCAACGGACCGTCGAGTGCTCACTTTCTGACACGGCATACGCCTTGGCTTCAGATCGTCTGCGCAACACGGATCGTGTGGAGGCAGATGATGGCTGGAAGGCCTGGGCGGTACAGCGTGGTGCAGCGGCAGCAGGCGTTGGGGCTGTTGGAGCAGGGCCTGGCGGCGTTGGAGGTGGCGCGGCGGCTCGGGGTGGACCGCCGCGCGGTGGGCCGGTGGGCCAAGGTGGCCGGTATGACGTTTCGGATGGGACCGGTCGGTGGCCTGCTGCGCCCTGCCCCGGCGGTGAGCGAGGGCGACTGGACCGACGCGCGGGGCAGGTTGACCGAGGCCGGCCGGGGCGTGATCGCGCTGCGGCTGGGTGAGGGCCGCAGCCCGGCGCGGATCGCGGCCGAGCTGGGCGTGCACCGCTCCAGCGTGTCGCGGGAGCTGACCCGTAACCGGGTCGGCGGGGTGTACTCGGTCCGGGTCGCGCAGCACCGCACCCACGCCAACCGGGCCCGGCCCCAGCCGCGGAAGCTGGACCGGCCCGAGCACGCCGCGCTGCGGGCCGAGGTCATCCAGGGGTTGAACGCGCACTGGTCCCCGCAGCAGATCCAGGGCGAGCTGGCCTTGCGCCACCCGCAGGATGAGTCCATGCAGATCTCCCACGAGACGATCTATCAGGCGCTGTACGTCCAGGGCCGCGGCAGCCTCCGCGCTGAGCTGGCCCGGGAGCAGGCGCTGCGCAGCGGCCGGACCCACCGGGTACCGGCCTCGAAGCTGGCCGCCCGGCCCCGGGGCAAGTCCTGGGTCGGGCAGGCCACCATCACCGCCCGCCCGGCCGAGGCCACCGACCGGGCCGTGCCCGGACACTGGGAAGGCGACCTGATCCTGGGCGCCGGGAACCGGACGGCCGCGATCACGCTGGTCGAACGGAGCACCCGGTACACGATGATCGCCCGGCTACCCGCCCGGCACGACGCGACCACCGTCACCGACCGGCTCATCGACATGGTCACCGCGCTGCCCGCGCACCTGCTCAAGACGCTGACCTGGGACCAAGGGTCAGAGCTGGCCGAGCACGCCCGGTTCACCGTCGCGGCCGGCTGCAACGTCTACTTCTGCGACCCGCACTCACCATGGCAACGCGGCACCAACGAGAACACCAACGGCCTGATCCGCGAGTTCTTCCCCAAAGGCATCGACTTCACCACCGTCACCGACGAACGCGTCGCCGAGGTCGAGGCGCTGCTCAACACCCGACCACGAGCCACCCTCGGCTTCCACACCCCCGCCGCTAAACTCAACCAACTACTCACCGTTGCGCAGACGAGTTGAGACCGCCCGCGCGGGGTGGCGTCGGGAACTGGGCACTCGACGCAACGGCACGTCGAGTGCTCGCTTTCCGACACGGCATACGCGCGGGGGGTGGCGTCGGGAACTGGGCACTCGACGCAACGGACCGTCGAGTGCTCACTTTCTGACACGGCATACGCGCGGGGTGGCGTCGGGAACTGAGCACTCGAGTAACGACTCCGTCGAGTGCTCACTTTCCGACACGGCCTACGCCCGGGGGTGGCGTCGGGAAGTGGGCACTCGACTGAGACGGGGCGCCGGCTGAGGGTCAGCGGGGGGTGATGCCGGGGCGGGCGAGGTCGGTCGCGATCTCACGCACGGCTTCGCGCGCGGTGCGCCCGACCCCGATGAGGGTCGCCGAGGCCGGCCCGGTCCAGTCGCCGTAGCCGACGAGGTGCAGGCGAGGCTCGTCGATCGCCTGGGTGCCGGTGGTGGCCGGGTGGGTGCCGTCGCGGCGCAGCCCGAGCGGGGCGAGGTGCGGCAGGTCCGGGCGGAAGCCCGTGCACCAGAGGATGACGTCGGCCTCCTGGCTTGACCCGTCGCCCCACTCGATGCCGGTCGGGGTGATCCGCTCGAACATCGCCTCGGCCTCCAGCACCCTGCGGTCCCGCGCATCGCGCACCGACTCGACCATGACGACGTCACCGAGCCCGGCGACTCCCCCGGGGTCGCGCTCGCCGGCATCGAGGGCTCGGCGCCGCGCCGTGGCGACGTCGAAGAGCACGCGCCCGTCGACGTCGTCGGGCAGGAACTTCGGCGGACGCAGCGTCACCCACGTCGTCTCGGCCACGAGCGAGATCTCGGCGAGCAGCTGCGCCGCGGTGTTGCCGCCACCCACGATGACGACCCGGCGACCGGCATACGGCTCGGGGCCGCGGTAGTCGGCGCTGTGCCACTGCCGGCCCGCAAAGCTCTCGATGCCCGGGTAGCGGGGCACGAAGGGGCGCCCCCACGTGCCGGTCGCGCTGACAACCGTCCGCGCGTGCCACGAGCTTGCGGGGTGGTCGGCCGCACCCGCGGTGCTGACGAGCAGCAGGCCCGAGAGGTCGTCGTCGGCCCTCGTGACGGAGGTGACCGGGTGCCCGTGCAGGACGGGCAGGTCGTAGCGCTGCTCGTAGCGCGCGAGGTAGTCGACGACGTGGGTGGCCGGCGGGTAGTCGGTGTCGGCGGCCGGCATCATCCAGCCCGGCAGGGAGGAGAAGGAGGGTGGCGAGAAGAGGCGCATCGAGGGCCACAGGTGCTGCCACGCACCACCCGGTCGCTCATTGGCATCGAGCACCACGACGTCGCGGTGTGGCGCGAAGCCCGCCCGGCGCAGGTAGTAGGCGACCGCCAGGCCGGACTGGCCGGCGCCGATGACGACGACGTCGAGCGGACGCTCCGGGTCGACGCCCGGCGGGCCCGGGCGGCTGCCCACGGCGGACCTCAGCGGGCCGGCGACAGCATGGTGGCCATCGCGTCGAGCACGCCCGGGGCAACGCGGTAGTAGACCCAGCTGCCGCGGCGCTCGGAGGTGAGCAGGCCCGCCTCGCGCAGCTTCTTGAGGTGGTGCGAGACGGTCGGTTGCGAGACCCCGACGTCCTGGATGTCGCACACGCACGCCTCGCCGTCGTCGGACGAGGCGACGTTGGCGAAGAGGCGGAGTCGCACGGGGTCGCCGAGTGCCTTGAACATGCCGGCCATCACCTCGGCGTCGCTCGCCGTGAGCGCGCCGGCGGTGACCGGGGGGCAGCACGGGACCGTCGGAGCGGAGACCTCGACCAGACCCAGATTCGACATGTGTCTATCTTGACACCCATCGAAACCGGAGGCAAGATCGTGGCATCGACGTTCGTCTAATCAGAGACCGGGAGTCATCGTGACCGACACCGCTGCCCCACCGCTGCCCACCCTCGTCATCGGCGCCGGCCCGATCGGCCTGGCCGCCGCCGCCCACCTGCTCGAGCGCGGGCAGGACCCGCTCGTCGTCGAGCGCGGCCCCCACGCCGCGACGTCGGTGCGCGCCTGGGGGCACGTCCGCCTCTTCTCGCGGTGGTCCGAGCTCGTCGACCCCGCAGCGGCCCGCCTGCTCGAGCCGACCGGCTGGACCGCGCCTGACGGCGACGGCTACCCGACCGGCGCCGAGTGGGCCGAGCTCTACCTCCAGCCGCTCGCCGACGCCCTGGGCGACCGTGTCAGCTATGGCAGCGCCGTCACGGGCGTGGCGCGTCGGGGTCGCGACCGGGTCGTCGACTCCGGGCGCTCCGAGCAGCCCTTCACCGTGCACCTGCGGTCAGCCGACGGCGGCGAGCGCCGCCTGCAGGCCCGTGCCGTCGTCGACGCGTCCGGCACCTTCACGACCCCCAACCCCCTCGGCAGCGACGGCTACCCCGCCGCGGGCGAGCGCTCCGAGAGCGAGCACGTCTCCTACCTCGTGCCCGACATCGACGACCCCGCCGACGTCGCCCGCTACGGCGGCCGGCGAACGGCCGTGGTCGGCTCGGGCCACTCCGCTCTGACCGCCCTCGTGGCGCTCGCGATCCTTGCGGAGCGGGTGCCCGGCACGACCGCCGTGTGGGTGCTGCGCCGTGGCGCCGTCGGGTCGGTCTTCGGCGGCGGTGACGCCGACGAGCTGCCCGCGCGCGGTGCGCTCGGGGTGCGGGCCCGCGAGGCCGTCGCGGCCGGGCACATCGAGGTCGTCACCGGCTTCCGCACCGAGGCGCTCGAGCGCCGGTCCGGCGGTGGCGCCGGTGTCGATGGTGCCGGCGATGCCGGCCACCCGGCGACCTCCGCGCCGACGCTCACCCTGGTCAGCGAGGACGGCCGGCGCATCGAAGGGCTCGACGAGGTCGTCGGGCTGACCGGCTTCCGCCCCGACCACTCGGTCATGTCCGAGCTGCGCCTCGGTCTCGACGCCCGACTCGAGGCGCCGCTCGCGCTCGCCCCTCTCATCGACCCCAACGTCCACTCGTGCGGCACCGTCTATCCCCACGGCGCTGCCGAGCTCGCGCACGACGAGGAGGGCGTCTTCGTCGTCGGCATGAAGAGCTACGGCCGCGCCCCGACGTTCCTCGCGATGACGGGCTACGAGCAGGTGCGCTCCGTCGCGGCAGCGCTCGCCGGTGACGACGCTGCCGCGCGCCGCGTCGAGCTCACGCTCCCCGAGACCGGGGTATGCGGCGGGGCGGGGCTCTTCGACGCCGACGACTCGCTGCTCGCGGGCTCCACCGACTCGGCCGGCGGTGGCTGCTGTGCCCCGGCGCCGGCCCTCCTGCAGATCGGGTCGCCGGCGCGAGAGGTGCCGGTCCCGGCTCAGTCCTGCAACGCGTAGACGCGCGACTCCCACGGAGCGAGATCGAGCCCCGTGCGGCCGGGGTGGGTGGCGAGCAGCACCTCAGCGCCGGCGAGCGGGGGGAGGTCGTCGGGAACGGCCGTCACGGCATACGACGAGCAGTTGGCGAGCACGAGCAGTCGCTCACGTCCGAGGGTGCGGGTGATGACCCACAGCTGCTCGTGGTCGGGCAGCAGCAGCTCGAAGCGGCCGTCGACGACGACGGGGTGGGTGTGCCGGAGCGCGATGAGGTCCCGGTAGTGCGCCAGAACGGAGCGCGGATCTGCCTGTGCCGCAACGACGTTGATCGTCGTGTGGTTGGGGTTGACTGGGAGCCAAGGCTCGCCGGTCGTGAAGCCGCCGTGTGCCGTGTCGTCCCACTGCATCGGCGTTCGAGCGTTGTCGCGACTCTTGACGGCGAGTGACCTCAGCACGGTCTCGGGGTCGACGCCGAGCACGAGCGCGGCCGCGTGGTAGTTGACCGACTCGATGTCGCGGTAGTGCTCGATCTCGGCGAAGGCGGCGTTGGTCATGCCGAGCTCCTCGCCCTGGTAGACGTAGGGCGTGCCACGGTGCAGGTGCAGCACCGTCGCGAGGGTCTTGGCGGAGTGGACGCGGTGCTCCTCACTGTCGTCACCGAAGCGCGACACCGCTCGTGGCTGGTCGTGGTTGTTCCAGTAGAGCGAGTTCCAGCCGACGTCGGCGAGCCCGACCTGCCACGACTCGAGGTTGCGCTTGAGCACCGGCAGGGGCAGGTCGGCCAGGTCCCACTTCACCCCGCCCGGGGCGACGTCGAGGTCGACGTGCTCGAAGGTGAAGACCATGTTGAGCTCGTCTCGGCTCGGGTCGGTCACCCGGCGCGCCACCTCGATCGTCGAGCCGGGCATCTCGCCGACGCTGAGCAGGTGCTGGTCGGTGAGGCCGACCTCGCGGTTCATCTCGGCAAGGAACTCGTCGAGCCGCGGGCCGTTGGCCGAGCCCGGGAAGGCCGACCCGTGCGGCTGGCCCGGTGCCTGGGGTCCGTCGGGCAGGGAGACGTCCTTGGAGATGAAGTTGATGACGTCCATCCGGAAGCCGTCGACGCCCCGCTCGACCCACCAGCGCATCATCGCGTAGACGGCCTGGCGCACCTCGGGGTTCTCCCAGTTGAGGTCGGGCTGCTTCGGCGAGAAGAGGTGGAGGTAGTACTCCCCGCTCTGCTCGTCGAGGTGCCAGGCGGGCCCGGAGAACGCTGCGCCCCAGTTGTTGGGCTCAGCGCCCGGAGTGCCCGGCTCGTGGCCATCGCGAGCCGGCCGCCACCAGTACCAGTCGCGCTTGGGCGAGCTCGGGTCGCGCGACTCGACGAACCACGGGTGCTCGTCGGAGGTGTGGTTGACGACGAGGTCCATGACGAGCCGCAGCCCGCGCTCGTGGCAGCCGGCGATGAGGGCGTCGAGGTCGGCGAGGGTGCCGAAGAGCGGGTCGACGTCCTGGTAGTCGCTGATGTCGTAACCGTTGTCGTCCATCGGCGAGCGGTAGACGGGCGAGAGCCACAGCACGTCGATGCCGAGCTCGGCCAGGTAGTCGAGCCGCGACGTGATGCCCGGCAGGTCGCCGATGCCGTCGCCGTCACTGTCGGCGAAGGAGCGGGGATAGATCTGGTAGACCACCGCGCTGCGCCACCAGTCCGCGGGACGGTCGGCGGGGGCGGGCACGGTGGCGTTGGTCACAGGCGGGCTCGTCGGCGAGGTCACGCGACGATCCTTCCAGCGTGCCGAGGGCTTGGCGAGGCCTCGGCCACAGGCCGTCCACAGGTTGTCGTGGGATGATGGAAGCGATGACGACGCCTCTCCTGACCGCCTCCGCCACCCCCGCCGCTGCTGCCCACCCGCGCGGCGGACCGGCCCGTGGCTCGGTCGGCGGCTCGGTCGGAAGCACGGTCGTCAGTTCGGACGCCCATCACCACGCCGCGGTCACGCAGCGGCGCCTGGCGCTCATCGCCCGCGGTCGCAGGGGCCGCCTCGTCTCGACGATCGCCGTGGTCTTCGCCCTCGTCGGCGTCAACCTCGCCAACCACGTGCTCGGCTGGGACACCATGTGGCTCGGCCCCGCGGGCGCCGTGGGCCTGCTCCTCTTCGCCCGCTGGCAGGGCTTGTCCTGGCAGCAGCTCGGCCTCGCCCGGCACACCCACGCCAAGGGCATCCGGTGGGGGCTGGGCGTCATCGCGGTCGTCGCCGCCGTCTATCTCGTCGGGGTGCTGCTCCCCTCGACCCGCACGGCCTTCCTCGACGCGCGCTACCACCTGCCGCCCGCCGGCGCCCTGGTGACCGCGTTCGTCCTCATCCCGGTCGGCACGATCCTGCTCGAGGAGGTGGCCTTCCGGTCGGTCCTCTGGGGCTTCCTGTCGCGTCACGCCCGTATGTGGCAGGTGCTCGTCGGCTCCTCGCTCCTCTTCGGGCTGTGGCACGTGCTGCCGGCGGCCGCGTCCGCGACGGGCAACGCCGCGATCGGTGGCGCGTTCGCCGCACTCGGCCCGTTCGCCAAGATCGGGGTCATCGTCGGCACGGTGCTCTTCACCGCCGTCGGGGGACTCGTCGCCGGCGAGCTGCGCCGGCGCACCGGCAGCCTCTTCGCGAGCGTCGGCATGCACTGGGCGACCAACGCGCTCGGCGTGCTCTTCGGTCTCGTCGCCTGGCAGCTCGCGGGCTGAGCGGGCGCCCGGGCAGACTGCTCGGCATGGAGCACACCGTCCGGGCCGCGCAGCCCGGTGACTACGACCAGCTCGGCGAGCTGACCGCGGCCGCCTACCTCGACGACGGGCTGCTCATGCGTGGCCGCGACAGCCCTTACCTCGCGGTGCTGCGCGACGTGGCCCACCGGGCTGCGCACGGTGAGGTGCTCGTCGCCGTCGATGCCGGCGGGCGGGTGCTGGGCGGCGTCACCTTCGTGCCCGGGCCGGGCCCCTTCGCCGACCTCGCCCGCGAGGGAGAGGCGGAGTTCCGCACCCTCGCCGTCGCGCCGGCCGGGCGCGGCAGCGGGGTCGGTGCGACCCTCGTGCAGGAGTGCATCGACCGTGCCCGGGCGCTCGGCCGCCGCCGGCTCGTGCTGTCGACGCAACCGACGATGTATGCCGCCCAGCGGGTCTACGAGCGCGCCGGCTTCAGGAGGGCGCCGGGTCGCGACTGGTCGCCCGTGCCCGGGCTGATGCTGATGGCCTACGAGCTCGACCTCGCCCACAGCTGAGCGCCAGGCGGCGACGCGGCCCTCGGCGGACGAAGGGCGTCAGCGTGGGGTCAGGACGCAGAACTCGTTGCCGTCGGGGTCGGCCATCACCACCCAGCTGACCTCGCCCTGGCCCAGGTCGAGACGTCTGGCGCCCAGGGCCACGAGGCGGTCGACCTCGGCGGCCTGGTCGCCGTCCGGCCCCGGGGCGAGGTGCAGGTGCAGCCTGTTCTTCCCGGTCTTGGGCGCGACGGGCGGGCCGCCCCACGCGACCTTCGCACCGCCGCGCGGTGACTGGATCGCGGTCTCCTCGTCCTGGTCCCAGACCAGAGGCCAGCCGGTCGCCGCGCTCCAGAAGAGCCCCACGTCCCGCGTCCCGTCGCAGGCGAGCTCTGCGAGGAAGCCGCACCCGGCGAGGTAGGCGTTGCCCGGCTCGATGACGCAGAACTCGTTGCCCTCCGGGTCCGCGAGCACCACGTGACCCTCCTCGGGCAGCTGCCCGACGTCGAGGTGCCGGCCGCCGAGCTCCAGCGCGCGAGCCACGATCCGCTGCTGGTCGTCGAGGGAGGTGCTCGTCAGGTGGAGGTGGATCTGGTTGCGACCGGACTTCTCCGCGCGGGTCGGCCGGAAGGTGAGCTCGAAGCCCGGGTCGTCGCTCGGCGGCAGGGTGATCCCGTCATCGGAGACGTCGCGGTCGAGCAACCCCGCCCAGAAGCGGGACAGGGCCTGCGGGTCGATCGCATCGACGCAGAGCGCCACGAGGTGAACGGTCACCGTGCCCACGCTAGGCCGGTCGGCGAGCGCCCGGCAACGGCATTGCGCGCCGCGGGTGCCGCGGGTGCCGGGGGACGGTCAGTCGTCGAAGGCGTTCCAGCAGATGGCGCTGCGGCGTCGCTGGTCGTCGAGCACGAGCTCGCGCACTGCGGGTGGGAGCCGCTCGCGCTGCCACTGCCGCTCCTGCGCGCGGGCGAGGTCGGCGGCGTCGGTCGGCACGCTCGCACCCACCGCCCTGATGGCGTATGCCGCGGCGCCCAGATCGTGCGCCGCGACGTGGGCGACGGCGACCGCCTGACCTGCCGACAGCGCAGCGAACTTCACCGGGTCGGGCATCCCCCGAGCCGCAGCGTTGGCCACGAAGGCCGCCTGGTGAGCATCACGCATACGCACCTCCTCCCGGACCCAGGCGTGACCGATCTCAAGAGCGTCACGGGGTCGGGTGTCGTCGGGTCGGTGCTGCTCGAAGAGCGGCAGCACGTGCTCGGCGCACGCGAGCGCCCACTCGGCGAGCAGCCGGTGGTGCTCGTCCGTCAGCGTGCCACCGCGCCGGATGGTGATCAGCCGGGGGTCGCGCTCTGTCGAGAGGATCGGCACCCTGCCATTGCTACCACGGCCTCGCCGCCATGCGCTTCGGGACTACCCTCACGCAGATGAGCAGGATCTTCACGACGAGCTTCGCCTCGGTCTATCCGCACTACGTGGCCAAGGTCGAGCGAAAGGGTCGCTCGAAGGCCGAGCTGGACGCGGTGATCGAGTGGCTCACCGGCTACGACGAGGCAGCCCTCACCGGTCATCTCGCGGCAGGCACCACGTTCGAGGACTTCTTTGCCGAGGCGTCGCTCAACCCGCGCGTCACCTCGATCACCGGCGTCGTGTGCGGGGTGCGCGTCGAGGACGTCGAGGACCCGCTGATGCAGAAGATCCGCTACCTCGACAAGCTCGTCGACGAGATCGCCAAGGGCCGGCCGATGGACAAGGTGCTGAGGACCTGACGCACCGCACAGCACGCTGACTCACCCGATGAGGACGTTGGCGAAGACCTGCCAGGCCAGCAGGCTCTTCGCCACGAGGCTGAGGACGATGTAGGTGCGCTCCCCCGTCAGGTAGTCCCGCCACCGGCCGACCTGCCTGAACTGGAGCCACTGGTTGACGGCGAAGCTGTTGAAGAACACGAAGAGCGAACCGATGATCCCGTAGACGAATCCGGGCGGGCCCGGGCCGTCGAGGACGGCCACGTTGACGAAGAGGTAGGTGGCGGCGGCGAGCCACGGGCCCACTCCCGCGATGCAGCCGAACCAGAAGGGCGTCCACCACGCGCGGTGCCCGCGGGCCGGCTGCCCCTCCTTGCCGTGCATCAAGCCGTTGTTGGACATCTCCATCAGCCAGCCGAAAAGGATCATCGAGACGTTGGCGATGCCGAGCCCGATCAGCGCCGCGACGTCGGAGATCCCCAGCACCAGGCTGATGAGGATGATCATGAGCGTCGAGGAGAGGCTGTACTCCACCCAGCGGAAGCGGTTGCGCCCCTGGGACAGCTCGTCGACGTAGCGCGGGAAGCCCCACGGCGAGGCGATCAGGAAGTGGAAGAACGCCGAGAGGAAGAGGAAGGATGCGGTCGCCACTCCCAAGGGCAGGTCGAAGACGAGGTTGGTGACGCCCTGGGAGAGCGGCGTCCCCGGCGGTCCGCCCAGGGCGAAGGTCGACACGGGCAGCGTGAAGTCGTTGCTGAGAGCGACCATGGCCGAGGCGGATGCCAGGTGCAGGAGTCCCATGACCACGTTGAAGATCCGCAGGCGCTTGGCGGGGTTGGTCCCCACGTCGACGGATCGGGTGTGCAGCTCCAGGGGGTGGGTGTCCATCACGCAGTCTCCCACCCGGAGGCACGGCGACCAGCAGGCTTCGACACCCGGACCTCTGGCCCTGGCGCAGGACGGTGCCTCGGCGTCACCCTGAGCTCATGACCGGTGATCGTGAGGGGCACGCAGCGCAGACCCGTCGAGGGCGGGCACGACTTCAGCCGCGGTGGTTCATCGTGGCGTTCTGGCACGGCCACCGCGCGCTGTTGCGCCTGACCGGCGGCCGGTTCGGTCTGTGGAGGCCGAAGCCGGGCGGGTGGGGGACGCTGTGGCTCACCACGACGGGCCGACGCAGCGGGGCGCCACGACGCGTCGTCCTCGGCTACGTCGAGGACGACGGCAACCTGGTCACGATGGCGATGAACGGGTGGGGCCCGGCCGAACCCGCGTGGTGGCTGAACCTGCAGGCTCATCCGGACGCCGTCGCCCAGACCCGCGACGGAGCGCGACCGGTCCGGGCTCGGCGCGCCGAGGGCGAGGAGCGCGTGCGGCTCTGGTCCAGGTGGGCCGAGATCGACAAGGACCTCGACGACTTCGCCGCGCGGCGGCCCACCGAGACCGCCGTCGTCGTCCTCGAGCGGCGCGACGGACCCGACCCGGCCGGCTGAACCAGCGGCCGAGGGACGTCCGGGCTAGGTTTCAAGACATGAGGACACAGATCACCGGCAGCGTCATGCCCCTGCTCGAGGTCACTCTGAGCGGGGGTGAGCAGATCATCGCCGAGGGAGGCGAGGTCGCCTGGCTGACGCCGGGCTTCGAGATGGAGACCTCGACACGGTTCGGGTCCGGGGGCCGCGGCGGGTTCATGAGCGGCCTGAAGCGAGTGCTCGGTGGTGGCCAGCTCTTCCTGACCGAATACACCGCGCCGTCCTCCGGGGGCGCCGTGACGTTCGCAGCCCGGCTGCCTGGCACCATCAAGGAGCTGCGCATCGACGCCGCCGACGCCTTCATGGTGCAGTCGGACTCCTACACCTGCAGCACCGGTGGGGTGGAGGTCTCGGTCGGGCTGCAGCGCAAGCTCGGCGCGGGCATCTTCGGCGGCGCCGGCCTGGTGTTCCAGAAGCTCTCCGGCAGCGGCACCGCCTGGGTGCAGCTCTCCGGCGAGGTCCTCGAGCTCGAGCTCGCCGCCGGCCAGTCGATGCTGATCCACCCCGGGCACCTGGCGCTCTTCCGCGCGGAGATGAACTTCGAGTTCGCGTCCATGAAGGGCGTCAAGAACAAGCTCTTCGGCGACTCGCTCCTGCTCGCGCAGATCCACGGGCCCGGTCACGTATGGCTGCAGTCGATGACTCCGGCAAAGCTCGCGGGCGCCATCGAGCCCTACCTCCCGGACAAGACCACCACGACCACCACGAGCTCCTAGTCGGCTGCTCAGGAGGGCTCGCGCAGCTTGCCGCTCCTCGCGAGGTCCGGGTCGGTGCACGACGCGAGGTCGAAGCAGCAGGGGCGGCGCTTGCCGCCGTCCATCTTCGAGAGGCTCACCTCGACCCGCCGTTGCCGGGTCTGGGGGTTCGCGGTCGCCTGCACCCAGCGGACCCACTCCCACCTGGCCATCGGCGTGATGTCCTGCCAGACGTCCTGGATCTTCGCCGGCGCGTCGGCGAGGGCCGAGGCGAGATCGTCGGGGACCTCCGGCTCCGGCCAGTCGGGCACCACGTGGAGGGATGCCTCGGCGATGTCGCCCGGGCTGACTCCGGCAGCCCGCTGGAGGGCCTCGTCGACGCGGATCCAGTGGCCACGGCGGCCGTCCGGCTCGACGACGGTGTCGAAGCGGTGCCCCGCCAGGGAGGCCTGCACGGCGACCTGCCCACGCGACGGCAGCTGCTCGCTGGCTGCCTGGGGCAGGCGGACGATGACCGTGTCCTCGATGGTGCACAGCTCGGCGGCGAAGCTGATCGGCTCTCGCGCGGACGACCGGGACGCGGGTGGCATGCACGACCTCCATCGGTGAGCGGACTCCCAGGCTCGGGACGCGACCGCACCTGGTCCCTGCTCGAGCCATCCTCCGCGCGCGCCGGTTTGCCGTCAACCGCTCGCGGCCGGGCCCGCCGAGCGCTCGCCGCTCGGCTCGGCCGAGCCGAGCCCGTCGCTCACTCGGCCGGGCTCGGTGGCTCCGTCCGTGGCTCCGTCCGTGGCTCCGTGTGTGTCTGGGTCTGTGTCTGGGGCTGGGGCTTGAAGCGGCGGACCTCATGGGGCCAGCCGCACGCCTCGGCGATCTTGCCCGCCCACATCGTCGCGGCCTCGTCGTCGGGCACGTCGACCACGGCGAACCCGCCCAGGAACTCCTTCGTCTCCACGTAGGGTCCGTCGGTGATGACCACCGAGCCGCCG
The DNA here is from genome assembly GCF_044793955.1 of Humibacillus xanthopallidus. GTDB lineage: Bacteria > Actinomycetota > Actinomycetes > Actinomycetales > Dermatophilaceae > Humibacillus > Humibacillus xanthopallidus_C. The sequence continues at coordinate 292,056 of NZ_CP084995.1, forward strand.
GTGGGGTCGGCGCTGAACACCGGGCCGTCCTCCTCCTCCAGACCCCCGGCGAAGACGTAGACACCGGCCTCCTTCATCTCACCGACGACCCCCATCGCGAGCGGTCCGCGTCCGCGGAACCACTCCTCGGTGTGGTCGCCCACCCACTGCTGGTTGAAGTACAAGAGGTACTCGGCCACGACTACTCCTTTTGCTCGGACGGCCCCCGTGGACCGCGCTCACCCACTCCACGAACGGCACCACCCGCATACGACACGGTTGGACCGGGAAGCAGACACCGATTCTGGCTCCGTCGCGGACACGCGAACACCCCTCCACGGGCTGGGCCCGTGGAGGGGTGTCGATAGCCTCGAGCGTCGGTGATGGCGCGACGCCGCGGCGTTGCAGTGCGGGCGAGGTCAGTCCGCGACGTGCAGCGCCTTGACCTCGTCGCGAGCGGCGACGACCGCGGCGTGCTGACGGCTCACGACCTCGCGGAAACCCGCGCTGAGGTCCTGCTCGAGGGCCTTCTCGTACTCCGACACCGCGTGGTCCTCGCCGGTGACGGCCGCGCCGAGGACGCTGCCGGCGTCGTCACCGGTCAGCGCGTCCTTGAGCGAGATCCACCCGCGGTGCAGGGCCGCGACGGCCGATCCGCTCTCGTCGACGTCATCGCCGTAGGCATCTCCGAGAGCGACGATCTCGCGGCGGAAGCCCGCGCGCTGCTCGCACAGACCCTGCAGGGTCGTGGCCCACGCGGGGTGGTCGCTGTCTCGCAGCTTCTCGGCAGCGGAGGCGAAACCCCGCTCGCCGTCCTTCAGGGTCTCAACGAGGTCCTTGGCAACCTTCTCGTCATCCGACATGTGCGCTCCTTAGGTCAGTGGGCAGGTCGTTCGAGTCCTACCCGCCTCACAGAAGGCACAACCATGACGCCGAGGCCTGCGGGCCTCGCCGGCGGTCGTGTCAGCAGCCGTCGCCGACCGCGGCGCTCAGGGCGCGGACCGCGTCACCGAGCGCCCGGGCATCGGTGCCCACGGTTGCCAGGGTCGTGGCCGATGGTGCCTGCACCGCCGCCTGGAGGCTCGACTGCAGGCGAGTGCTCGCGGCCTTGAGCGCGTCGACCTGGCTCGAGTACTGCGCCGAGGCATCGGCCGGCAGCTGCTGGAGGGTGGCCTGCATGGTGGCGAGCTCCGTCGTCAGGGTCGCGAGCGCGCCCTGGCCGATCTCGATGGAGGCGATCTTGTCAGCGGACGCGCGCAGCGCCGTGACGTCGGCGCACACCGCTGGCGTCGTGCTGTCCGTGGTGCTGGGCGTCGGGCTGTCTGTCGTGCTGGCTGTCAAGGCACTCGAGGTGGCGGTGCCGCCCGATGGGGTCGCACCCTCCTGGCTGCTGCAGGCCGAGGCCCCCGCCCCGAGCGCGAGCATGCACAGGACCGAAGCTGCGATCTGCCGAGGTGTCGTCATGCCATCCAGCCTTCGCCTCGGGCGGTCCTTCCACCTCCCCCGCAACGGATGATTCCGGCCGCTGCGACCGTAGGCTTCGCCCCATGGGTGGAGAACCTCGCATCACGTACGTCCTGATCGATGGGGAGAACATCGACGCCACGCTCGGCACGTCGATCCTCGGTCGGCGTCCGCGACCTGAGGAGCGCCCGAGGTGGGAGCGCCTGCTGCAGTTCGCGCAGGAGCTGTGGGGACAGCCGGCGGCTGGGCTCTTCTTCCTCGCCGCCAACAACGAGCTGCCGATGCCCTTCGTCCAGGCCCTGATGGCGATCGGCTACCGACCGGTCCCCCTCTCCGGCGCCCCGGGCGAGAAGGTGGTCGACATCGCCATCCAGCGGACGTTGGCCGAGATCCGTCGTCGTGAGGCGGACGTGCTCCTGGTCAGCAACGACGGGGACTTCGTCGACCAGGTGCGCGACCTGCTGGACGGCCGTCGGGTCGGGGTGGTCGGCTTCCAGGAGTTCCGCAGCAACGCGTTCCTGGCGCTCAAGGAGCAGGGTCTGGCGACCTACGACCTCGAGTACGAGGTGCAGGCGTTCAAGGAGCCGCTGCCGCGCGTGCGGATCATCGCGATCGACGACTTCGACCCCGTGGACTTCCTCTAGGTCCGGCAGCTGCCGCAGGCCGTATGCCGGGGGGCTGGGTCCCCCAGCGACGTGAGCCGCTGTCAGCGGGCGACGGGGTGCACGCGGGTGGCCATGAACGCGACGAACTCGTCAGGCTGCTCGAAGAGCGGCCGGTGGCCGGACCGGTCGAGCACCACCAGCTCCTTGGTGGGCGCGGTGAGCTGGGCGAACCACTGGCCGAAGGGCTCCGAGCGACCCGGCGCCTCGTGCGCCCCCTGGGCGAAGAACACCGGCACGTCGAGCCTCGGCACGTCACTCCTGAGGTCCACGCCCTGGATCTGCGGGTAGAGCGTCCCGAAGGTGTCCATGAAGCCCGCGAGCAGGTGGACCTGGTCGACGAGCGTGTATTCGGGCACGAGGAAGTTCTCCGAGAAGCCGCCCTCGCCCTCGCTGTTGCCCGAGTGGTCGTACGGGTAGACCTCGTGCTCGGAGGACAGGGCGGTCTCATAGTCCAGCATCGAGGCGTAGGGCGGTGGACCGATGGCCGCCAGCTCGGTGGCCAACCCGGTCTGCCCCTGCGTCCGTGCCCAGGCGAGCGTGTCGGCGTAGAAGAGGCGGTCGGTCTCCACCGGGCTGACCATCTGGCCCACGCCCACGAAGGCCGAGTAGAGGGCCGGCTGCCGCTGGACGGCGAGCACGCCGAGGATGGTTCCCCAGGACTGGCCGACGAGCACGATCCGGTCGGTGGCGAAGCGCTCGCGCAGGTAGTTCGTCGTCGCGATGGTGTCATCGACAGCCGACTCGAGCGTGTAGGTGTCGGTCGGGTCGAGGGCCGGGTAGGAGGTGCCGGTGCCGCGCTGGTCGAGCGTGGCCACGGTGAAGTCCTCCTCCAGGGGTGGCAGGTGGTTGCGCATCGCCCCCAGCTCCGACCCGCCCGGGCCGCCGGCGAGGAAGAGCAGCACGGGGTTGTCGATGTCGTGCCCGCGGATCATCAGCCCCAGCTCACGACCGTTGACGTCGATCGACGCCAGCTCGGCGACGCTCCCCGGCACCGCTGCACCGTCGGCTCCGGTGATCGGGGCCGTCGAGGCGGGTCGGGCGACGGCCAGCATGATGGCGGCCATGACGACGACGGATGCCGTCAGGGCCGTCCAGCGCAGGGCTCCGCGGACGCGGCCCCCGGGCAGCTGCCCGCTCCGACGGGCAACGGCGAAGGCGCCCCACGCAGAGCCGAGGGCCATCGGCAGCAGGGAGAGCGCGGCATGTAAGCCTCGCCCGACGACGAGGGCGAACACGCCGTAGGTGCTGAGGTGAGGGGCGTCGACGGTCGGGCCACCCACCGGCATACGGGCGAGCTCGAAGGCGATGGCGAACACGACGGGCGCCAGGAGCATCGCCCACCGCGACCGGGTGAGCAGACCGGCGGCGACGCCGACCGCGAGGCTGACGAGGATCGAGACGAGGGCCGCGGCTGTGGTCTGCGGCGTCCGGGGGGTCAGCACGCCGGCCACGACCCCCCACAGGGCGGCCAGGCCGATGGTCGCGACCCACCGGTGGCGCAGCACGGACGCGACCCGGTGCGGCGGCGGGGATGGGGTCCCCGACGGCGCGGCGGAGGTGGTCGTCATGGACGTCCGATGTGCCATGGTGCATCCGGCCGGCAGGCCGTTCCCTTCCCTGCTGGGGCACGGACTCAGCATCGACGTGCGCGATCCCAGCACCTTCGACGCTACGCCCGCAGCGGGTGCCGAGCAGCGGATGGTGCGCGATCCCACAGCGCAGGCACCGCACCTCGCGCGGTCTCGCGCCACGCACGGCAGGCGGCCTGCGACGGCGTCAGAGGCGATCGAGGACGGCGAGGTCGAGCAGGTCGACGGGCCGGGGCTCGTATCCGGAGCGCAGCTGACGAAGCCGCTCCGCGCAGGCGACGACGACCTCGCGGCCACCGATCGTGCCGACAGTGCGGTCTTCGGCGGCGTGGACGAAGACCTCGTCCCCGAACCCGCGCTGCACCCCGTCTCCGTTGGCGTCGATCGCCATGGCGTGCACGTCGACGCGGCCCCGCTCACCGGCCAGCTCGACCCGGGTCGGGCGCCAGTCCTCCGTGATCCGATACCCCCGCTCACCGAGCCACGCCATCAGCGCGGGCGTGGCGGTGATGTCGACGAAGACGTCGACATCACGATGCGGGCGGGTCTGGCGACGTGCGAGGGCGTCGACACCCCATCCGCCGTTGACCTGATAGGTCACCCCGGCGGCAGTGAGCCAGTCGACGATCAGGACCACCTCTCCCGCCGGCATCTCCTCCGCCAGCACGGGTGGTCTCGCTCTTCCGGTGTCGGGCTTCACGAGGCCTTGCGCGTCAAGGTGAGGTGGGTGACGCCGCTGGGCGAGGTGACCGCCTCGACGTCGTAGCCGTCCTCGAGGGCCTCGAGACCGTCCCAGACGCGGACACCTCGGCCGAGCACGATCGGCACCTGGACGAGGTGTGCGTGGTCGACGAGCCCGGCAGCGAGGAAGTCGCGCACGACCGTGGCGCCACCCCCGATCCGCACGTCCTGCCCGTCGGCTGCTGCCCGGGCGATCTCGAGTGCCTCGGCCGGGGCAGCCTCGAGGAAGTGGAACGTGGTGCCGCCCTCCATCGGCAGCGACGGCCGGGGGTGATGAGTGAGCACGAAGGTCGGTGTGTGGAAGGGAGGGTTGGGGCCCCACCAGCCCTTCCAGTCCAGGTCGTCGCGCGATGCGGGCGGGCCGAACTTGTTGGCGCCCATGATCTCGGCGCCGATGCCGTGGCTGTGGCGCTCGGCGAACGCGTTGTCGACCCCGTCGCTCCCGCCGGCGTCCCAGAAGCGGGTGGCCATCATCCACTGGTGCAGCCGCTGGCCGGCGTGGCCGAAGGGTGCCTCGGCGGTCTGCGGTTCGCCGGTGGCGAAGCCGTCGAGGGAGATGGAGAAGTTGTGGATCCGGGTCAGTGACATCTGCGCGCTCCTCGGTCGGTGAGGTCACTCTGCAGTGGGCGACCCCGGGCCCGCAAGCGCCTTGTCGACCTTCGGTTCCCCCACCTCGGCGCCCTCCCCTCGATGCCTCGCGGCGGCGCAGAAAAAAACTTCACCCGGTCTGCATCCAAACGCCGCGCCCGTGCAGAAGAAGGAGCGACGGGTGATCAAGCACCCACCAACAGAAGGGATGTCCAATGAAGCGCATTCTCGCCGCAGGGTCCATCGCAGCTCTCGCCCTGCTCGGCTCCGCAGCCAGCGCCAGCGCCGAGTCCGCCGAGGCCGCCTGCTTCGGCCAGGTGCACAAGCTCGTCAACAGCGGCGGCGTCGAGGGCATCGACAACGTCGGGCAGCTCGTCAAGGCCTCCGGTGGCGGCGCCATGAAGAACGAGACCGCCAAGACGTTCTGCTGAACAGCTCGTCCCTCCTGAGCAACTGAGGCGGCGGCTCGGATCTCGCATCCGAGCCGCCGCCTCGTGCGTGCTGGTCAGTCGGCGGCCACGGCCCCCGACGATGCCTCTGACCGGGCGAGGACCTGGCGCACCGCCGCCAGCATCGCGGGGTCGAGCTCGACGTGCCGCTCTAGCAACCCGAGGAGGGTGCGCGCCGCGTGCGCGTTGCGCTCGTAGCCCGGCACGAGGTCGGCCAGCGGCAGCAGGTCTGGCGCGAAGCGCCGCTCGGCTCCCCGGTCGATGGCGAAGACATCCTGCTGGGGGCCGCTCCCCAGCCCGAGCAGGCCCAGGATCGTCACCCAGCGGTCGACGGCATACCCCTGGATGAAGCGGGTCGCCGTGAGGCGCTCGCCGCGCAGGTCGCGGTGCAGCCCGACGTAGAGGTTGGTGATCGCCTCACCCACCTGCTCCTCGAGCCGGGGGGTGCCGGGCAGCGGCGCGGTCGGGGTCGCGAGGCCTGCGGGGGCATCGGCGCGCTGCCAGTGCACGCGACCCGGCGGGTAGCCGGCGGTCGCCAGGTCGCTGACGGAGAAGACGGCATACTCCGCGAAGAGCCCGCCCTCGAGCAGCGCCTTGCGCCCGACGGGGCTGTTCTCGAACGACCAGGCGACCGGGTGCGCGGCCTCCAGCCAGTCGATGTCGTCGAGGTAGCGCTGGCGCGCGGCCGCGTGGTCGACCACGACGAAGAAGTCGGCGTCGGAGTGCTCGTCGAGCCGGTGCAGGTCGCGGCCGACCGAGCCGAGGCCGAGCAGCGCCACGGCGTCACCGCGCTCCGCGAGCACGTCACCGAGCCGGCCGAGGAAGGCCATCAGCCGCGCGGGCATGCCCTCCGCCGGGCCGCGGGTGGGGTCGGTCGTGGGGTCGGTCGGGGTGGGGTTCATGGCGTCGCCGGACATCCGTCGCTCCTTCGTCGGGTCGACGTTTCAGCCCGCCCGGCCCAGCGCCGTCGAGGTCGCGACACCGAGAGGGTATGCCGTCCGGCGGGCTCCGCGGAAGGGCTCGCGGCCGCGGCGGCGCGGCTCGGTCGGTGCGGTCGGGGGGCGTGCGTGACAAGGTGGAAGGGTGCCGGTGACGATCGAGCAGGTGCGTGAGGTGGCGATGGGGCTGCCTCGGTCCTACGAGGTGCTCGTGCGCGACCGGGTGAAGTTCCGGGTCGGCAAGGTGGTCTGGCTCGCCTTCTCGCGCGACGAGACCCAGATGGGCTTCGCCTTCCCCAAGGAGGAGCGGGACGTGCTCGTCGCCAGCGAGCCCGACGTCTTCCTCATGCCGCGCCGGTCCGACCTGCGCTTCAACTGGGTCGAGGTGCGTCTCGAGGCGCTCGACGAGGAGCGGATGCGCGAGATCGTCCTCGACGCGTGGCGGATGGTCGTGCCGCAGGCCGTGACGCTGGCGATGGAGTAGCTCGCTCCACCGGGCTCCTCCCCGGGTCGACGCCGCTCAGGCCGGGGCCTCCAGCGAGACGAGGTCGGTGAGCTCGCGCCCCACGGCGTCGATGAGCCGGTCGACGTCGGGCAGCGCCGCGGCGTCGGTGGTGATGCCGATCGTCATCCGGCCCGCGCAGGTGACCATCGCCGTGCTGACCCTGATCTCCTCGGCCGTGGGCGCCCACGGCACGAGCTCGACGAGCCTGCTGCCCAGCAGCCGTTGCTCCTGCGCCGGGCCTCTCACGTTGGACGCGACGAGGTTGACCCGTCCCTGACCTGACTGGCCGTAGGCCCGGGCTCCCCTGGCGAGCAGGACCGCAGGGAGGTGGTCGGCGATCCGCACCACGGCCGCCGTGGCAGCGGGCACGCCACGCGCCTTCTGGTCGGCCGTTCGCGCCTTGACGGCGTTCAGTCGGGCCGCGGGTTCGTCCAGGTCGGTGGGCAGGACGACGAACATCGCCGAGGCGAGGTTGCCGGTCCGCCGGGGCTGCTGCGGGGTGCGGGGCGACACGGGCACGATGGCGCGCACGACGATCGAGTCGACGGCCTCGACCCGGCCCCGGAGGTAGCGCCGAAGGCCCCCGGCCAGGGCGGCGAGGAAGACGTCGTTGACGGTGGCGCCGGCCCGATGGGCGACCTGGGCGACAGGGGCCAGCTCGGTCGACGTCCACCCCCAGGTGCGCTCAGCGCCGAGCGGCCCCGTGAGGGGTGACGGCGGGAGGTCGGGCACGAGCACCTGTCGCAATCCGAAGCGGACCCGAGCGGCTCGTTGCCGCGCCGCGCCCGGGTCGACGACCGAGCGGAGCAGCACCCGGATCGCCCGTAGCGGCAGCAGGACGAGCCACGCGAGCAGGTCTGCGACGAGGGCGACGGGCGTGGGCACCGGCTGGGGGTCGCGTCGGGCCACGGGTTGCGGCTGCGTGGGTGCATCGGCGAGCAGCGCAGCCACGAGGTCGGCGCCCGACTGCCCGTCGACCATCGTGTGGTGCGCCTTAGCGATCACGGCCCAGCGGCCACCTGCGAGCCCATCGACCTGCCACAGCTCCCAGAGGGGGCGGTCGGCGTCGAGCCGACGGCTCATGACCTCGGTGACGACGTCCCGCAGCTGCTCGTCGCCACCCGGCTCGTCCAGGCGAGCGTGGTGCACGTGCTCGGCCAGGTCGATCTCCGGAGCGTCGACCCACACGGGCCGGCCGAGGTCGAGCGGCATCCGCATCGCGCGCCTGCCGAGCACGGGCACGCGCGCCACGGCCCCGACGACGTGGTCGCGGAAGGCCGCCGGGTCGGGCGGCCGACCCTCGAGGATCAGCACCGAGCCGACGTGCAGCGACTGGGTGCTGGTCTCCATCGGCAGGAAGATCGCATCGAGGGCGCGGAGCCGCTGTGGTCGCGACACACCTCCAGTCTGGCCGCGCTCGGGGCCTGCAGCGGCAGATGGTGACGTGCTCGTCAGTCGTCGCGCCCGAGCCGTGTCGTCTGACCATCGACGACGACGGTCGTTCCGCCGTCGGGGTCGAGGCCGACACCGAACACCGGCGCGCCACGATCGTCCACGCGCGTGAACTCCGCACTCACCCAGTCGAACCGGCGCCCGGCGATCTCGAGGCCGAGAGGCAGGACGTGCCCACTGCGGGCGGGCACGCTCAGGCTCACCCCGTCGGCGATGGCCGTGCCGTCGAGAGCCACGGTGACCGCTGCGGGGGCGCCGGAGGTGTTGATGAGGTGCAGGGCGCGCTGACCGTCGTCGGTGCTCGTCGTCGTGGCGAAGAGGCCCGGCCACTGCGTCTCGAGGCGGAGCCCGGGCCGCACGCCGAGGGCGTCGAGTGCTCGGGTGAAGAGCGCCGGCGACGACGGCAGCTGGGCGGCGAGCACGACGGCCCGGCCCCGCCCGAGGTCGACATCGACGCCACACACGGCGCCCTCGACATCGGTGAGCACCACGTCACCGCGGTCATGGGTCAGCGGCTGCACCCAGCCCGCCCGCATCTCCGGCCAGGGTGCCGCCCAGCCGTGGGCGACCAGCGAGGGGAAGTAGTGCCCGTGGTCGCGGCGCACGGCGCCGGCCGTGAGCCCGAGAGCCTCGACGAGCAGCAGGCACGGCGAGCCGTCGAGGTCGCGCTCCGGCAGCGGGCCGAGGAGCACGAGGTTGCCACCCGCCACGACGTGGCCGACGAGTCGCTCCTGCACGATGCGTGACACGTGTCGCCCCGCACCGAGCAGCACCGTGCTGCCGGGCCGAGGGTCGTGACGCTCGAGATGCGTTGCCCCAAAACGGAATCCGCTGAGCAGCAGAGAGCGAGCGAGTGCCTTGCGCTCACCCGCGCCACGGTGCGCCGTCAGATCGTCGACGACCTCGGTCATGACGTCTGAGTCCGGGTGGTGGTACTCCGTCATGTAGGCGTCGAGCGTCAGCCCGAGCGCGATGTCGTCATGGTCCTCGGTCATTCGAGCGAGCCAGGGCTCGTTGGCCTTGACGGCGTGCACCGCTCGCTTGGTCGCCTCGTAGGCGTAGCCGCGCTGGCCCTCGGGCCCGACCGGGGCGGCGGTGCCGTGGCGCTCCCCGGTGAAGGAGATGCGGTCGTTGCCGTCGCCCACCCGCTCGTCGAGCGGCGGGTTGATGCCGCCGGCGAAGAGGTAGTAGTTGATGAGCCGGTTGCCCTGCGCGAGGCAGAGCCGCGTCTTGAGGTCGGCGGTCGACGGGTCGTACTGCATCTCCGACCCCGCGCCGTAGTCGCCCGACCCGGCCTCGAACTCCAGCGACGTCAGCGGCTGGTCGTCGTCGTGCACCGCGGCCATGTAGGCGTTGATGACGTAGAGGTCGGTCATCGTGCCCAGCGTGGCCTCGCCGAGGTAGTGGTCGGACCCCGACACCATGCCGGGGATGCCGGAGTAGGTGTCGACGAGCTGGCTGATGCCGATCGGGAAGGGGGCGCCGTTGCCGCCCTCGGTGCCGTGGATGTTGACGAAGAACGGCACGCCGCCGACTCCCCGCTCCTCGCACATCCGACGCAGCGTCGCGACGTAGTCGCCGAAGCGCCGCCGCATGAAGAGGCCCAGGTCGAGCCGGAGCATGCCGGCCGCGTCCTCGGAGGGCGAGCGCACGAGGTCGGCCCAGCCGTCGTCACCCGGCCACACGGCATACGGCGCGGCGCTCGTGCGGGCGAGGGGCCCGTGACGCTCGAGCACGAAGTCGCCGAACGCGGCCACGAGGTCGTCGGTGAGGTCGGGGGCGTTGGTCACCCAGGCGAGCATGCCGACCTCGTTGTCGAGCTGGACGCCGATGATCGGGCCACCGGCGGGCTGCAGGCGAGGCGTGAGGACGGGGATGATCGCGTCGAACCAGCGACCGCTCTCCTCGAGGAAGGCGGGCGCGAGGTAGTCGATGGTGCGGGACACGGCGGGTCGCCCGTCCCAGCCCACGGGCACGATCTCCGGGTGGTCGCGATAGACGCGGAAGGGGATGCCCTCGTTCTTCAGCTCGGCCATGATGAACGGCCCGGGACGGGCGATGAAGCGCAGCCCCTTCGACGCGGCGAGGTCGATGAAGGCGCCGATGTCGCGCTCGGGGCGGGTCTCGCCGGTGACGTCGAGCGTGCCGTCGGGCAGCTCGTGGAAGAGCCACGGGATGTAGGAGGCGACGGTGTCGCAGCCGGCCTCGACGAGCAGGTCGAGCCGCTGGCCCCACTCCGCGCGCGCGACGCGGAAGTAGTGCACCTCCCCCGACATGACGACGACGGGCTCGCCGTCGATGCGGATCTGGCGGCGGACGGTCTCGATCATGAGGAGGCCTTCGGGGACGTGACGGTGACGGACACGGGCTGGAGGCGGGCCGCGTCGGGCCCGGTGAGCAGGACGATCTCGCCCTCGTCGACGCGCGTCGTGAGGTCACGGCCTGCGTATGCGAACCGCGGGGCCTGCACGTCGAAGCTGACCTCGCGTGAGTGGCCGGGCTCGAGGTCGACGAGCGCCCAGTCGGTCAGCTCGACGAGCGGGCGGGTCACCTGGGCGACGGGGTCGCGGAAGTAGAGCTGGACGACCTCGCGACACGGGCGCTCGCCGGTGTTGGTCACCGTGACGGTGAGGGTCACGGACCCGTCGGTCGTCATCGTCGGCGACGAGAGGGCGGGTGCGCCGTAGTCGACGGTCGAGTACGACAGGCCGAAGCCGAAGGGCAGCCGCGGGTAGGTGAGGGCGTCGATGTAGCGGCCCTCCTGGTGGTCGACGTCGGCGCGGATGAGCCGCCCGGTCGGCCGCTGGTGGGTGCTCGTCGGGATGTGCCCCGTCGACAGCGGGAAGGTCATCGGGAGCCGGCCGTGCGGCTCGGCGTCGCCGAGCAGGAGGTCCGCCAGGGCGGTGCCGGCCTCGGTGCCCGGGTGCCACACGACGAGCACCGCATCGGCGAGGTCGAGGAGCTCGGTGAGGTCGAGCGGACGACCGGTGTAGACGACGGCAACGAGCGGCTTGCCGAACGAGGCCACCGCGCGCACGAGCTCGAGCTGGCCCGGAGGCAGGCCGATGTCGACGACGGACTGCGCCTCGCCGGAGCGGGACCGGTGCTCGCCGAGCAGCAGCACCGACGTGTCGGCGGCTCGCGCCTGCATCAGGGTGACGTCGGTGAAGCGGCCGTCGGCCACCGTGACGCGGTCGCCGAGGCGCTCGCGCAGGGCCGCCTCGGGAGTCGTGACCTCCTCGCCGCGGCCGTCGAGGACCCACGTGCCGAGCAGTGCGTCGCCGTCGTCGACGAACGGGCCTGACAGCAGGACTCTTCCGGAGTCGTCGGTGAGCGGCAGGACGCCGTCGTTCTTGACGAGGACGTGAGCGGCCTGAGCGGCCCGGCGGGCGACGGCCCGCGTCTCGGGAGTGGGCGCGTTCGACACACCCGGCCGGGCGGCATACGGGCGCTCGAAGAGACCGAGGTGCAGCTTGACCCGCAGCACGCGGCGCACCGCGTCGTCGACGAGCGCGACCTCGACCTCGCCCGACTCGACCAGCTCCTCGAGGTGCGCGAGGTAGGCGCCCCCGCACATGTCGAGGTCGACGCCGGCCCGGATGGCGAGCGCCGCGGCCTCGCGCAGGTCGGCGGCGACGCCCTGGTTGACGAGCTGGCCGACGCCGTTCCAGTCGGCGACGACCATGCCGTCCCAGCCCCACTCGCCCTTGAGGACCCCGCGGATGAGGTGCTCGTGGGCGTGCATCGGGGTGCCGTCGACGTCGTTGAAGGCCGCCATGAGGGTGAGCGCCCCGGCGTCGACGGCGTCCTTGAAGGGGCGCAGGTGCAGGTTGCGCAACGTGTTCTCGCCGACGCTGACGGTGTCGTAGTCGCGGCCACCGGCGGCCAGGCCGTAGCCGGCGAAGTGTTTGGCGCAGGCGCCGATCCGGTCGGGGTCGCTCGGGTCGTCGCCCTGGAAACCGCGCACGAGCGAGGCCGCGAGGCGGCCCGAGAGCACCGGGGTCTCGCCGAGCGACTCGGCGACGCGGCCCCATCGCGGCTCCTCGGAGAGGTCGACCATCGGCGCGAAGGTCCAGGCCACGCCGTCGACCGCGGCCTCGCGGGCCGCGACGGTGCCGACCTCCTCGACGAGGGCCGGGTCGAACGACGCGGCGAGCCCGAGCGGGATCGGACACACCGTGCGGTGGCCGTGGATGACGTCGCGGCCGAAGAGCACGGGGATGCCGAGCCGGCTCCCCTCGACGGCGTGCCGCTGGGCGGCGTCGATGTTGCCGACGAGCACTCCGGCGTCGCGCTCGTTGCCCGCGGTGGCGCCGGAGGCGTAGAGGCTCGAGCTGATGCGGCCGGCGCGCAGCTGCTCGGCGTCGGCCTCGGGGTCGATGTTGGCGACCTGGTGGGTCTGGGCGACCTTCTCGGCCAAGGTCATCTCGGCGAGGAGCAGGTCGATGCGGGTCTCGGTGGGCAGCGCGGCATCGAGCCACGGCCGCTCCGCCGGGTGGGCGGGGCCGGTGGGCGAAGTCATGTCAGTGGGTCTCCACAACGATCTCGACGAGGTGCTCGGGGTCCGCAGGCGCCGCTGGGCCGCCCACGAGGGCAGCGGCTGCGACGGCGACTCCGGGCTCACGGTAGGGGTTGGTCAGCGGCTCGAGCTCGAGGTCCCGCCCGGCGACGCTGATGCGGCGCACCCCGTGACCGAGCGGGCCGGCCGTGAAGCGCACGACGGCGGGTCGACCGCCGACCGGCAGGTGGGCGACGAGCTCGCTGCCCGGGGGCAGCACCGGGTCGACCTCGATGCGCTCACCGCGCGTGCGGAAGCCGAGCAGCACCTCCGTAACGAGGCGCAGCACGAGGCCCGGACCGGAGGAGTAGACCCGCCAGCCGCCCTCGAGCGGCACGTCACCGGCGAGGAGTGCCGGGTAGCGCTCCTGTGCCTCGTAGCGATCGGTGAAGGCGCCGTCGGAGGAGGAGTAGTAGCAGCTGGTCTGGCGCGGGCGGGCCTGTGGCACCAGCGTTTCGATACCGACCGGGCTGGCCTTGGCCAGCGCGGTGAGCAGTGCGTCGCCGTCGCCGACGCGGGCGAGCGCCTCCGCGTAGCGCAGGTGGGCGTGGACGTACATCAGACCGATCTCGCGGCCCCAGAAGGTGCTCGCCTCGGCGCGCTGGAAGATCGCCATCGGTCCGCCGACGTAGCCGACCGGCCGGTCGAAGAGCCGCGCGCCGTCGGGGCCGAGCAGGTGCTCCTCGATGAGGTCGAGGTGGTGGCGGGCCTGCTCCGGGGTGAGCAGGTCGGCGCTGATCGCGTGGATCCACGGGAGCACGCCGTAGTGCAGCCCGGTGCGCTCGTCGCTGGGGTGCACGAGGGGCTCGACGGTGCCGTCGTCGTGGTGCAGCAGGTAGCCCGGCAGCACCGGGTCGAGCTCGAGCCGGGCGCTGATCGCCTCGTGGGTGCGGGTCGCGAGCGCATCGGCCTCGGCCGCGAGGTCGGTGGCCTCGGCACCCGGTGCGCCGGTGGCGCGCAGCCCCTCGGCGAGCGTGCGCAGAGCCTGCGTCTGCAGCACCGCGGTCCACGTCGACACCAGGCGTGCGGCGAGGGCCGGGTCGGCCGGCTGGAGCGAGTCGTTCCAGTCGCCGTGGCCGTATGCGGGGAGCGGGCTCCCCGGGACCGTGCACTCCGTGATGCGTGCGATCGCCCGCCGCAGGTGCTCGGTGACCGACGCGTCGCCGGTGAGCCCGTCGTCGCCGACGAAGGGCAGTCGCTCGTCGAGCAGGCTGACGTCGCCCGTCGTGCGCAGGTAGTCACCCGCCGCGAGGACGGGCCAGAAGACGACGTCGCCGTGCGAGTCCTGCTGCCCCGACGAGGGCAGCGGCGGCAGGAAGTCGAAGGCCTGCGGCCAGTCGCCGCGGGCGTTCTGGGCGCGGAAGAGGCGCAGCAGCACGTCGCGCACCGAGTCCTGGTCACCGAGGGCGGTGAGGAGCCCGACGGGCCCCTGGCTGATGTCGCGCGTGCCCCAGGCGCCGCCGGAGAACTGCTCGAGCCCGCGCGGCGAGAGGTAGTGGATGAGGGCGTTGTGCACGAAGAAGGGCAGCGCGGCCGACAGCTGCTCGGCTCGGGAGCGGTGCTCGTCGGTCGTGCTCGTCAGCGAGACGGCTTCGGCGGTGCGTGACCAGAAGGCCTGCCCCAGGCCGGGCGTCGGCGAGTGCACCTCGAGCCCGGCGGGCTCGGGCGGGCCGGCCACGAGCGTCAGCGCGATGGTGTCGACGGGGTCGAAGAGCACGGTGAGCCAGCCCGGGCCGCGCAGGGTGCCGTCGGCCTGGAGGCGTGCGTCGCCGACCTCGGCATCACCGGGGGCCGACCAGGTGAGGTCCCAGGCGTGGGGCGCACCGGCGGAGCGCAGGTGCGCACCGCTCCCGGTCACGGTCACGGTCGGCGGGTCACTGAGGTCGTCGGCCACCTGCCAGGCGAGGAGGATCCGTCGTGCAGGACCGCCGCTCTGGGTGATGCGGAGCCCGAGGGCGTCGTCGTCGGCCGGGGCGCTCGAGGTCACCTCGACCGTGTCACCCGACGCGGCGGCATACCACCACGTGCAGTGGTCGAGACCGACGAACCACGCGCTCGGGGTCTCGAGCAGCTGCCAGCCGCCTGACCCGTCGTCGACGAAGGCGCGGACGCCGTGCGCGCGCTGGAGGCCGAGGTAGGTGCGGCGGCCGGTGGCCACGGGGTCGCGGCCGACGTGCCCACGGGTGATCTGGGAGTGGAACGTCCCGGCCATCCACACCGTGGAGGTGAGCCCGCGTGAGTCGGGCGTCAGGGTGTCGCCGGTGCGCAGGATGTGGCCATGGGGTCGAAGGACGACGAGATCCTTTGCGGCAGTGACGAGTTGGCCACCCCTGACCGTCCACGCGATCTCGTTGCCGTCGGCGTCGGTCTCGACGTGGGTGCGCTCGGTGAGCAGGCCGGGCCGGTCGAGGGCGTCGTGGTCGAGCGGTGTCGCGGCGTGCGCGGGAGCCGACGACCAGAGCGTGCCCGCGTCGGTGCCCACCACGACGGGCTCGTCTTCGCGGGTCGAGGGGGCATCGTGCAGGGCGACCTCCGCCCAGCGCGCGTCAGCGTCCGAGGTCGCCTCGGGGTGGTCGGGCAGGGCGATGCCCCAGAAACCGGTGAGGTGGGTCTGGCCGGGGGCGAGCTCGGTCGGCTGGTCCTGCACGGCGATGAGCGAGTGCTCGTGCTGGAGGCGGCGGCTCGGCAGCGACGGGGCGTCGAGACCGCGCCAGACGACACCCTCGGGCGTGCGCTCGACGAGCTGCAGCGCGTCGGTCGCCCAGGACTCACCGTGGCCGAGCGTGCCGACCATGAGCCACGGCGCCCGCTCACCCGGCATGTTCTGCCGCACGGCGACGGCGACGCCCTGCTCTGCCGTCTGCACGGGCGAGAGGTCGAGATACTGGCTGACGTAGTACTCGTTGGTGCGCACCGCGCCCATCGGCGCGAGGGCGGGGTCGTGCGTCAGCACGGCGTCGACGGTCACGGCGGTCGCGCGGGTGTTGGTCACCTCGAGGAGCCAGTGCCACGTCGCCTGCTCGGACCCGAGGCGCAGCGCGAGACGGTAGTCGACGTCGGCGTGGGTGCCCTCGACGATGACCTCGCGGTCCCCGAGCCGCACTGTCGAGCCGCTGCCGGGTCCGAGGAGCGGACGTCGGCTGAGGCCGTCGGGTCCGTGCACCCGCAGGTGGACGTTGGTCAGGCCCGCCTCGGCGACGGTGGCCGGTTGGAGCAGCAGGCTCAGGCCATGGGCCTCGAGCCGGTGGAGGGCGCCGTGGTGCAGCACCTCTGCCGTCACACCGGAGGGGCTCGTGAGCACTTGGTGCGACAGGGCGGTCAGGACGGCGTCTTCGTCGAGCACCACACCTTCCTATCAGGAGGCTCTGACCTTCGCCCCCTCGAATCCCCTTGAAAACAAATGAAAGCGGCTGTCCCCCACGGTCGGGCCATGAAAGTAGTTTCATGCCGTCCGACCCGTTGACAGACCCCTTTCGGCCATTACGTTGGGCCCCAATCACCACATGGGAGGACGCAACGATGCGCACTCGATCCACGCCCCTCGTCCTGGCAGTTGCCGTGTCACTCGGCCTGAGCGCCTGCGCAGGAAGCGCGGCGCAGAAGGATGCAGCCGCGTCTGCAGACGGCATGATCGCCCAGCTGACGTTCCCCTCCGAGGCCGATGCGGCCGTCGGGGGACTCGTGAACTACAACCCCAACTCGCCCAAGCCGCTCACCGCGACGTGGCTCTACGAGCCGCTCATCGTGCGCAACAACCTCACCTGCGAGGAGACGCCGTGGCTGGCCGAGAAGGCGACGTGGGAGGGCGGCGAGAAGCTCACCTTCGACATCCGCCAGGGGGTCAAGTGGAGTGACGGCAAGCCCTTCACGGCCAAGGACGTCGCCTTCACCTTCAACCTCATGAAGCAGTACCCCGCCTTCGACAAGGCCGGTCTCTGGAACGACACCTTCGGTGCGCCGGCCACGTCGGTCGTCGCCGAGGGCAACAAGGTCGTCATCACCTTCTCGGGCAACGCCGCCCCGAAGTACGACGGGATCATCAGCACCAAGATGCTGCCCGAGCACATCTACTCCAAGGTCGGCGACCCGACGAAGTACGTCGACAAGACCCCGGTCGCGACGGGCCCCTTCAAGGTCGGCAGCTACAACGGCCGCCAGCTCGTCCTCGAGCGGCGCCCCGACTACTGGCAGGCCGACAAGGTCAAGGTCGAGAAGCTCGTGCTCGAGGGGCAGTACGACGCGGCGCAGGCGGCGCTCAAGCTGCGCTCCGGCCAGCTCGACGCCTACTTCGGCGAGGTCCCCAACCCCAAGAAGACCTTCGTCGACGTCGACCCGAAGAACAACCACTTCTACTACGCGCCCAACGGCATGACCGTGCTCACGGGCAACACCGAGAAGGCGCCGTTCAACGACGAGAAGTTCCGCGAGGCCATCTCATACGCGATGAACAAGGAGGAGATCTCCCTCAAGGCGACCTACGGTGTCATGAAGCCGGCCAGCCAGACGGGACTCAAGCTGCCGTCGATGGAGTCGCTGATGCCGGCAAAGTACGCCGGCAAGGACACGGTCGTGCCCTTCGACCTCGCCAAGGCGAACGAGCTGCTCGACGCGGCGGGCTACACGAAGGGCGCCGACGGCAAGCGCACCAACCCCGACGGCTCGCCGCTCGCGGTCAACTTCTCGGTGCAGGCGGGCTTCATCGACTACCAGGCCATCGCCGACGTGGTCGTCAAGGGTCTCAACGACTCCGGCGTCAACGCCAAGGTGACCGCCTCGGCCCCCGACTCGGTCGACGGCCAGAAGAAGACCGGTGAGTTCCAGCTCATGCTCGAGTACCTCCACGGTGGTTGCGAGCTGGCCAAGAACATGGGCACCAAGCTGCTGAGCACGCAGATCCCGACGAAGACCGAGATCCTGCCCAACGTGCAGCGCTTCAAGGACCCGGCAGTCGACGCCGCCGTCGACAAGCTCGCCGCGCAGACCGACAAGGAGGCGCAGAAGGCAGCGCTCGAGCCCCTGGTCGAGACGATGATGACGCGCTACCCCGTCACGGCGCTCATCTACGCGCCGGCTCGCATCCTCTACCGCACCGACAAGGCGGTCGGCTGGCCCAGCGAGGAGGACCCGTACGCGAACCCGTCCGACGACCGGCTCCTCTGGATGACCCACCTCACTGCCCCGAAGTGACCGACCCCACGCGTGCCGGGGCGGCTCGACGAGCCGCCCCGGCCCGGGTCGGGAGGCCCACATGATCTACGTCGCAAGGAAGTTCGGCTTCTTCGTCGCCACGCTGTGGGCGGTCGTGACCCTGAACTTCCTCATCCCCCGCCTGCAGCCCGGCGACCCCGCCGAGATCATGGTGAAGCGGTTGGCCGGCAAGGACGCCGCCCTCGACCAGGCCCAGGTCGAGGCGATGCGAGCCATGCTCGGTGCGCCCGACGGCTCGCTGTGGGAGCAGTACGTCACCTACCTCGGTGAGCTCGTGCACGGCAACTTCGGGCTCTCCTACACCTACTACCCGTACTCCGTCACCGAGGTGATCGCGCAGGCGTTCTGGTGGACGGTCGTCCTGGTCACCATCGTCCAGGTGATCTCCTTCGTCGTCGGCGTCGTGCTCGGGGCGTATGCCGCGTGGCGCCGCAACTCGCGCTTCGACTCGGTGGTCACTCTCGGCTCCACCTTCCTCGGAACCCTCCAGCCGTTCTGGATCGGCCTGCTCCTGCTCTACGTCTTCGGCTACACCCTCGGCTGGTTCCCGACCTCGGGAGGCTACGAGGAGGCCACCCCGGGCTGGAACTGGCCCTTCATCCAAGAGGCGATCTCGCACGCGTTCCTGCCCGCCTTCGCCCTGCTCATCGTCACGCCGATCGGCTGGATCCTCGGCATGCGCAACACCATGATCATGAACCTCGGTGAGGACTACATCCGGCTCGCCAAGGCCAAGGGCCTGCCCGACCGTCACGTGGCGCTGAAGTACGCAGCGCGGAACGCGCTCCTCCCGAGCGTCACCGGCTTCGCGCTCGCCCTCGGTGGCGTGCTCGGCGGGGCCATCCTCGTCGAAACCGTCTTCGACTACCCCGGCCTCGGACGCCTCATGGGTGAGGCGGTCGAATACCGGGACTACCCGCTGCTTCAGGCACTCATGCTGCTGACGGCAGTGGCCACCCTCGTGGCCAACCTCGTCGCGGACCTGCTCTACGGCGTGCTCGACCCGCGTGCAAGGAGGGCTGAAGGATGACCGGCAACATGACCCCTGTGCCAACCCCGGGGGAGGACTTCATGGCCGCGGGGGAGCCAGGGCAGGAGCTCGCTGTCGAGCAGGTGAGCGACGCAGCGAAGCCGGACCAGTGGTGGCAGGTGATCTGGAGCAGCAAGAAGGCCCGGGTCGGCATCATCATCCTGGCGATCTATGTGTTCGTCGCCGTCTTCGCGCCGCTCATCGCGCCCCACGACCCCCTTGACGCCTCCTTCGAGCCGCTCGCGGGTCCGAGCTCGACGAACTGGCTGGGCACCACCACGAGTGGCCAGGACATCGCGTCGCAGCTCATCTACGGCACGCGAATCTCCTTGCTCGTCGGACTTTTCGGCGGACTGTTTGCCACGATCATCGCGACCGTCGTCGGCCTCATCTCGGGCTATGCAGAAGGCACCCTGCTCGACGACCTGCTCTCCTTCGTCACCAACGTCTTCATCGTCATCCCGGTCTTCCCGCTCATCATCACCCTGGTCGCCTACTCGGAGGTGCGAGGGCTCTGGCTCATCGTCGGGGTCGTGTCGATCACGTCGTGGGCCGGCGCGGCCCGGGCGAAGCGCGCCCAGATCATCACCCTGCGCAACCGCGACTTCGTCACGGCCGCAAAGTTCTCGGGTGAGGGCACGTGGCGCGTCGTCTTCCGCGAGATCATGCCCAACATGAGCTCGCTCGTGCTCGCAAGCTTCGTCGGCGCCGCCACCGGTGCCATCGCCGCCGAGGCTGGCCTCGCTGCCCTCGGTCTCGGCGACAGCCGGAGCGTCTCGTGGGGCACGATGCTCTACCAGTCCAACGCCCAGGGGGCGATCGCTCAGGGGCTGTGGCTCTGGGTCTTCGTGCCCGGCGCCGTCCTCGCGATCCTCATGACTGCGACGACCTTCATCAACTTCGGAGTCGACCTCCTGAGCAACCCCCACCTGCGGGAGGACGCATGACACTGCTCGACGTCCGTGACCTGAGCGTCCGCTACGAGCCCAAGGCCTCGCGTCCACTGGACGCCGTCCAGGGTGTCAGCTTCGCCATCGAGCCCGGCGAGTTCGTGGGTCTCATCGGCGAGTCCGGCTCGGGCAAGACCACCCTCGGCACCGCGCTGCTGCGCCTCCTGCAGCGTCCCGGCCGCATCAGCGGCGGGTCGATCAGCTTCAACGGCACCGACATCACCGACCTGCCCGAGGACGACCTGCGCGCGCTGCGGTGGCGCGACATCTCGACGGTCTTCCAGAGCAGCATGAACTCCCTCAACCCGGTGGTCCGCATCGAGGGGCAGTTCCGCGACGCGATCGAGCAGCACTCGAGCCTGCGCGGTGAGGCCGTCACGAGGCGCATCCGTGAGCTCTTCGACATGGTCATCATCGACCCGAAGTTCATGACGGCCTTCCCGCACGAGCTCTCCGGCGGCATGCGCCAGCGGGTCAACCTTGCGCTCGCGCTCGCGCTCGACCCGAAGTTCATCCTGCTCGACGAGCCCACGACGGGGCTCGACGTCGTCGTGCAGCACTCGATCCTCGAGAACGTCCGCCGGCTCCAGGCAGAGCAGGGCTTCGCCGTGCTCTTCATCAGCCACGACATCGGCACCGTGCTCGACCTCTCCGACCGCGTGCTCGTGATGTATGCCGGTCGCATCGTCGAGGACCAGAGCACGGCCGCGCTGCTGCGGGAGCCGCTGCACCCCTACACCAAGGGGCTGCTCGGCTCCTACGGCGATCCGCGCGAGGAGACCATCAAGATCACCTACGTGCCGGGGCGGCCACCGGACCTCAGCCGCGACTTCGTCGGGTGCAGCTTCGCGCCGCGCTGCCCGGAGCGCATCGACCGCTGCGTCACGACCGACCCTCCCCTCGTGCCGCTCAGCGGCGGACGGGCGGCGTGCCACGTCGCCGTCCTGCAGCGCACGGAAGCCGGGGCTGCCGAGTTCGGGGAGCCGAAGCGCGGCTTCGAGGGGCCGCAGTTCGTCAAGACCGCCGAGGAGTCGCGCAGCGCCCTCGACAACGAGGTCGTGCTGTCCGTCGAGCACGTCTCGAAGGTCTTCGAGCGTCGGCGTGGCTTCACCGTGACCCGCACCGAGGCTGTGAGCGACGTCAGCTTCGAGCTGCGGCGTGGTGAGGTGACGGCGCTCGTCGGCCAGAGCGGCAGCGGCAAGTCGACCCTGGCCAAGATGATCACCGGGGTCGAGGCCCCGACCGAGGGTCGCATCGTCTTCCACGGGCCCGAGGGAGACAAGCTCGTCTCGGGCTACAAGGGTCGGGCCCTGCGGGCCTACCGCGGCGACGTGCAGATGGTCTTCCAGGACCCCTACAGCTCGATCAACCCGGCCAAGCGACTCGGCTACGTCCTCTCTCGCCCGCTGGTGAACTACCAGGGCCTCAAGGGCGAGGAGCTGCGCGAGCGGGTCAAGGAGCTGCTCGAGCGGGTCGCTCTCACCCCGGCCGACCGCTTCATCAACCGCTACGGCTACGAGCTGTCCGGAGGCCAGCGCCAGCGGGTCATCATCGCGAAGGCGCTTGCGGTCGAGCCCGAGGTCATCGTCGCCGACGAGCCGATCTCGAGCCTCGACGTGTCGATCCGGGCGGAGGTGCTCGAGCTGCTCAACGACCTCGTCAAGGAGAACAACGTCGGCATCCTCTACATCACCCACGACCTGCTGAGCGCGCGGATGCTCTCCGACGAGGTGATCGTGCTCAACGGCGGCAAGGTCGTCGAGCAGGGGCCCACCCTCGATGTCATCCGCGACCCGCAGGACGACTACACCCGCACCCTGCTGGACGCGATCCCCAACCCGTTCTGACGGCATACCCCTGCGGGGCAGAGCCCTCGGCTCTGCTTGTGGGAGGGCACGGCGCCGTGCACAGTGGACCCCGGAAGAAGGAGCCCGGTGTCCCTCGAGCACGACGACGCGCGCCCGGTCACGATCTACACCGTGGCCGAGCGCGCTGGTGTGTCCATCGCGACCGTCTCGCGGGTGCTCAACGGCTCGACCCCCGCGTCGGCGCGCACCCGGCAGCGGGTGCTGCGGGCCGTCGAGGAGCTCGAGTACGTGCCGCTCCGCGCGGCCAGGCCCGTCGACCGACCCACCCACGAGACCCTCGGGCTCGTGCTGCCAGGGCTACGCGGCCCCTACTACTCCGAGCTGCTCTCCGGCTTCGAGTCGACCGCGGCCGCCGACGGGCAGTCGACGGTCGTCGTCGTGTGCGACGCCTCCAAGGACAAGGAGGCCGCGGTCCGCAAGATCCTCGGCCGCATCGACGGCATCGTCATCGGCAACGACACGATCAGTGACGCGATGGTGCGCCAGGTGTCGCGGTCGACGCCGACCGTGCTCGTGGCGCGCGACGCCATCGAGGGCTGCGACGCGGTGCAGGTCGAGAACTTCATCAGCTCGGCCGAGCTCACCCGCCACCTGCTCGACCACGGCCGGCGCTCGCTCGTCTTCGTCGGCGACCCCGAGGGCTCGCACGACATCTCCGAGCGCTACCGCGGCTTCCATCACGCCCTCGCCCGGCGCCGCGGGTCCCAGGTGGCTCCCCCCGTGCGGGTGGGCTATGAGGAGATGCACGGCCGCACGGTGCTCGCCGCGATCGAGGCGATCGAGGCGGGCGGCACCACGGTCGACGGGCTGGTCTGCGCCAACGACGAGCTCGCGCTCGCCACGATGGTGCTCCTGGCGCGGGCCGGCCGCTCGGTGCCCGACGAGCTGGCGGTCGTGGGCTTCGACGACATCATGACCTCGCGCTACCTCGCACCGGGGCTGACCACGGTGCAGCAGCCGATGCGCGAGCTCGGGCGATGGGCGGCGATCCGCCTCCACGAGCGCATCGAGGGGCGAACCTTCGACGTGCACCCGCAGGTGCTCCCGACGCGCCTCATGCTGCGCGGGTCGTGTGGCTGCGACTGGGACGAGACCGCCCTCCTCGGCTGATGGTGGCGGTATCAGCCGTTCCTCCCGGGTCTCTGTCCTTCAGCACACGCGGACGGAGGACGGCCATGGCCACGCAGCACCAGCGACACCCGCGCGACCACGCCGCTCCGGCTGCGCCGCCGCTCCCCGCCGACGAGTCCGTCGCCCTCTACTGCCCCGAGTGCGGCATGCCGACCTGGGTCGAGTGGAGCGACGGCGGGCACGTCAAGATCCGCTGCTTCTCGCGCCACTGGTTCCTCCTCCTCGCCGACCGCCTCCCCCTCTGATCGAAAGAGCGATACGTCCGCGTCCGGGTCCGCGCGGATCGCTCTTTCGATCGACCTCGTGATCGAGAGAGCGATTCGTCCGCGTCCGGGTCCGCGCGGATCGCTCTTTCGATCGACCTCGTGATCGAGAGAGCGATTCGTCCGCGTCCGGGTCCGCGCGGATCGCTCTTTCGATTGACCTCGTGATCGAGAGAGCGATTCGTCCGCGTCCGGGTCCGCGCGGATCGCTCTTTCGATTGACCTCGTGATCGAGAGAGCGATTCGTCCGCGTCTGCGTCCGGACGAATTGCTCTCTCGATTGGGGTGGCGCGCGGATCGCTCTTTCGATTGGGGTGGCGCGCGGATTGCTCTTTCGATTGGGGGGTCAGGGGCGGCGGAGGTGGTCGGGGGCGGGCATCCGACGCACGTCGACGCTCCAGAAGCGCACGACGAGGCGGTATGCCGCGCGCACCGTCACGTGGTGCTCGTAGCCACCCTCCTCGGCGGGCCCCACCTCCGACCGCGCCACCTCAGCGGCGTCGGCGACCGCCGCATCGAGGTCGCACCGGTTGGCATGGAGCACGACGGCGCCGACGTAGGTGATCGCCACGAGCTCGTGACCGCGCTCGGCGTCTCCGACGAGCAGCGTCCACGAGAAGGCGTCCCGCTCGAAGAGCCAGTCCTGCAGCTGGGCGCCGACGAGGTCGACGGCGGCGAGGCCCTGGACGTCGACGGGGAGGTCGGGTCGTGCCGGCACGCCCCGCGGTGACCCGGTCGACCCGGTCATGGCGCCGCGAATCGCACGGCCAGCTCCGCCCTGATCTCCACGTGGCGCTCGAGGAAGGCGCGCTCGTCCAGACGCTTGCGGCGCAGCCAGCCGGTGACCTCGTCGTTGCACTTGCTGGCGTTGCAGGAGCTGCAGGCAGGAGCAATGTTGTCGAGCGTGTAGCGGCCACCGCGGGAGAGGGCCAGCACGCAGTCACGCTGCAGGGGTCTGTCGGTCGCGCCGCAGTAGGCGCACCCGCCCCAGAGGACCTTGAGCGCTGCCCACTGCTCGTCGCTGAGGTCGTGCTCGACGCGATCCATCCGGCGCTTGCGTCGCCGGGCTGCCACGGCTCTGCGACTCCGGTTCACCGCCACCCCTGCAGCGTAGGTGTCCCCGACGACGCGGGCTACTTGCCAATCTGGAAAGTTGCGCGCATACTTTCCGACATGGAAAGTATGCAGCCCCAGCCGGACCCGGACGAGGCCCGATCCCTGCTCTCCGTGGCGGACCAGTCGCCCCGGCGTCTGACCGCCGACCTTCGGCTGCCGACCGGACTCCATCCCCTGCTCGGCGTCGCCGTCGCGCTGCAGATCGGCACGGCTGCCTATGGCATCGCGCAGCAGACCGCAGCCGGGCTCGCGGTCCTGCTGGCCGGGCTGGCGGTCTTCCTGCTCGTGGCCGCTGTCTCACTGCACCGGTTCCGCCGGATCAACGGGGTCAGGGTCGACGGGCTCGCCAGTCAGGTGCTGCTCGGCACCAACGCCACCTCGTCGGTCGTCTACCTCGCTGCGCTCGCCGCTGCCACGTGGGCAGCCTTCGAGTCGGTGTGGTGGGTCGTCGCGGTGGCAGCCGTGGTCGGGGGAGCCGGCTACGCGCTCGGCGCCCGCCAGTGGTGGCACGCCTACCGCGGCGATCCGGTCGCGCACGCCGGCGGAGTCTCGCCGCGGATGCTCGCTGCGCTCGCCGTGCTCGCGTGTCTGGGCCTCGCGGCACTGCTGGTCGTCGGCTGATGGCCGAGCTCGACCCGCTGATCCACGCCCCGGCCCGCCTGCAGCTCGTGACGTCGCTGTCCGCGGTGTCGGAGGCAGAGTTCTCGGCGCTGCGCGACGTCCTGGACGTCAGCGACTCGGTGATGTCGAAGCACGTGTCGGCCCTGGCCGAGGCGGGCTACCTGCACATCCGCAAGGGCAGCCGGGCAGGGCGGCGGACGACCTGGATCGGCCTCACCCCCGCCGGCCGGAAGGCAGTGCGGGACCACGTCGCCGCGCTGCGCCGGCTCATCGACGTGGTCGACTGACGCCCGCCCCTCGTCGCCTGTCGGCGGCCCCACGCAGCGGTCGCACGGCAGCGTGACCGGGCCGGACGGCATACGGGCTCGGGGTCGGTGTGCTCAGTCGAGCGCCGGCACGTCGGCGCGGCGAGCGATCGTGGCGCTGGCCCGGCGGCACGCGCTGACGGGGACGCGCGGCACGATGTCGTCGAGGAACGCGAAGCGGCGGCGCAGCGAGCGATGGTAGGCGTCGCCGCTCGGGTCGGAGACGAGGGCGGTCCACCAGTCGGAAAGGTCGCCCCAGCCCGGTGCGGCGAGCGAACCGCCGTACTGCTCCAGGGCGAGCCCCGCGCACAGGCTGGCGAACGTCATGCGCTGCTCGAGCGGCCACTCGGCGAGCGTGCCGACGAGCAGGGCCGCCCCGAAGACGTCCCCCGCCCCCGTCGGGTCGACCTCGTGCACGCGCAACGAGGGCACGCGCGCCTCCTCGCCGGTGCGCGCGTCGATGCCGAGGGCCCCGTCGGCGCCGTCGGTGACGATGGCGACGGGCACGCGGTCGGCGAGGGCATAGACGGCCTCGACCGGCGAGCTCGTGCCGGTGTAGGCCATCGCCTCGACGGCGTTGGGCATGAAGACGTCGACGCGGGCGAGGCGGTCGAGCACGTGCCGGGGCCACCGCTGGTGCGGGTCCCAGCCGACATCGGCAAAGACGAGCGCCCCCTGCGAGCGGGCGACGTCGACCCACGTCGCCTCCGAGCCGCCGAAGGCCTCGTCCTCGGCGAGGTCGACCATGACGGCG
Source organism: Humibacillus xanthopallidus (assembly GCF_044793955.1). Taxonomy (GTDB): domain Bacteria; phylum Actinomycetota; class Actinomycetes; order Actinomycetales; family Dermatophilaceae; genus Humibacillus; species Humibacillus xanthopallidus_C. The sequence goes on from NZ_CP084995.1 coordinate 318,230, forward strand.
CGCGAGCGCGGCGGAGTGCCGATGAGCTCGCTCGCCGACACCGGCGCCGGGTGGCCGTGCGAGACCATGCTGCGGTCGTGGTCGACCGACATCGACACGGTCACCGGGCTGTGCCAGTCGGCGAAGCGCCGGCTGCGACCGAGGTCGATGTGCTCCTGCTCCTCGAGCGTGCGCCAGCAGAAGTCGCCGTAGTCGTCGTCGCTGAAGGCCGCCGCGAGCGACGTGCGCAGCCCCAGCCGCCGCGTCGCGACCGCGAGGTTGGCGATGCCGCCCGGGCAGGACGCCAGCCCCTCGGCCCACACCTCCGTGCCGGGCCGGGGCGCGTGCGGCAGCCCGGCGAAGATCATGTCGAGGAAGACGGTGCCCCACACGAACACGTCGATCTCCGGGTCGGCGTCGGTCCGCCGACCCGCGAGCGGGTCGAAGCTGTGGTGCGGCACGCCCCCATGATCGCGCACCGCCGCCCCGGGCACGTGCGGATTAACGAGGCCGACGCCGGTATGCCGCCCGCCCGGGTGCCGCTGCTTGCTACCGTCACGAGGGTGGTGGCGTCATGAGGTTGGTGGTGCTCGGCGGCGGCGGCTTCCGCGTGCCCCTCGTGCACGGCGCCCTGCTCGGCGACACGTCCGAGCGACGGGTGACCGAGGTCGTGCTGCACGACACCGACGCCACGAGGTTGGCCGTCATGGGCCACGTCCTGGAGGCCGCGAGCGCCGGTCGCGAGGGGGCCCCGGCGGTCAGCGTCACGACCGACCTCGACCGGGCGCTCGACGGCGGCGACTTCGTCTTCTCGGCGATCCGGGTCGGTGGCCTCGAGGGGCGCACGGTCGACGAACGGCTCGCCCTCGGTCTCGGGTTGCTCGGGCAGGAGACGACGGGCGCGGGCGGGGTCGGCTACGGGCTGCGGAGCGTGCCGGCCGCCCTGCACATCGCCCGCCGGGTGCAGGCGCTCGCCCCCGAGGCGTGGGTCATCAACTTCACCAACCCGGCGGGTGTCGTGACGCAGGCGATGCAGTCGGTGCTCGGCGACCGCGTCGTCGGCATCTGCGACTCGCCGCTCGGGCTCGCGCGGCGGGCGGCCGGCGCGCTTGGCCACGACCTCGCCGACCTCGAGATCGACTACGCCGGGCTCAACCACCTCGGCTGGCTTTCGGGGCTGCGCCTCGACGGCCGCGACCTGCTGCCCGAGCTGCTGGCGGACGCACGCGCGCTCGGATCGATCGAGGAGGGCCACCTCTTCGGCACCGACTGGCTCCAGTCGCTCGGGATGATCCCCAACGAGTACCTCTACTACTACTACTTCACCCGCGACGCGATCGCGCAGATCAGGTCTGGCGAGAGCACGCGTGGCGAGTTCCTTCTCGCCCAGCAGACGAGCTTCTATGCAGCAGTGGCGAATTCGCCCACGGGTGCCTTCGACCGCTGGGACGCGGTGCGGCGCGAGCGCAATGCGACCTACATGCAGGAGACCCGCGAGGCCACCGACGGCGAGGGCGCGGAGCGGGCGGCTGCGGACGTCGAGGGTGGCGGCTACGAGGGAGTCGCCCTTGCCCTGATGGCGGCGATCGCGCGTGACGAGCCGGCCCGGCTGATCCTCAACGTGCGCAACGGTGGCGCCGTGCCGGGGCTGCCCGACGACGCCGTGGTCGAGGTGCCGTGCCGGGTCGACTCCTCGGGCCCGACCCCGCTGCCGGTCAGCCCGCTGACCGGGTCGGCCCTCGGGCTGGCCCTGCAGGTCAAGGCCGTCGACGAGCTCGTGATCCGCGCCGTGGTGGAGGGGTCGAAATCCGTTGCGGCACAGGCCATCGCCCTGCACCCGCTCGTCGACTCCGTCACCGTGGCACGTGAGCTGCTCGCCGGCTACAGGCGGGCTCTGCCCGACTTCTACGCCCGCTTCTGCTAGGCCGCAGCGTGCCCGGGCCGCGTCGCCCATCTCGGCACGAGGCGCTCCGGCGGGCCGGCTCGCCCGTCCCGTGCAAGAGTTCGTCAGGATCCGACCCTAGGAGCAGCATGTTCACGCAGATCGTCGTCGGCTACATCCCGACCCCCGAGGGCCTCGCCGCGCTCGAGGCCGCCATCTCGCTCGCCAAGGAGGGTGGTGGGCACCTGACGGTGGTCAACACCGGACGCGCCGGCAACTACGCCGACGCGACCTTCGCCTCGGCGGAGGAGATCGACTCCATCGACCTCCAGCTCGCCAACGCCGACATCCCGCACGACGTGCGCCAGCCCACCTCGGGGCTCGTGGCGGCCGACGAGATCCTCGGCGTCGCCGAGCAGGTGGGCGCCGACCTCGTCGTCATCGGCGTCCGGCGTCGCTCACCGGTGGGCAAGCTCGTGACCGGCAGCACGGCCCAGCAGGTGCTGCTCGACGCCGGGTGCAGCGTCCTGGCGGTCAAGGCGTCCTGAACGTCCCGGTCCGGCGGGCGGCCCGGCCGCCCTGCCGTGACCGGTCTGTGGATTCCTCTCGCGCTCCGCGCCGATGGGGGCTCTACTGGAGGTGACGGACCGGGGACCGGAGCACGGAGCGTGGTGAGGGCATGAGGCGCAGCGGCGGGGTCGCGACGAGCGTGTCGTTCGCCTGCGCCGCGCTGGCGGCGAGCGCGGTGCTGGGGGTCGCCCCGGCGACGGCAGCCGGCTCCCCTGCGCCCGCTCCGACTCCGACCCCGACCGCGGAGCCCGAGCGGGCCGACCCCTTCGGCCCCACGCCCGGGTCGGCGGGCGACCCCGAGGCAGGCGGTGCCTCCACGGTCGGCCAGGTGACGGGCGCCGTCGTCGCCCCGTTCTTCGACCACGTGCGCCTCGCGGCCGCCTACGTCGTCGGCTCGACCCAGCCCGGCGGGGTGCCGAGCCCCGCCGGCACAGCCGCTCCCCCAGCTCCGGCGCAGGGCGCGACGGGCGTGACGGGTGCCGACGGCCCCGCCTGGCAGCCGCCGGCCGACCTCCGCGCACCCACGGCCGTCAGCGTGCCCGCCGACGCGGCCAACAGTCCTGCCGCCCTGACCAAGGAGCAGCTGCTGTGGGTGGCCTACACGTGGGCCGCCAAGGCGGCACCCGCCTCCTGCCGTATGCCGGTCGCTCTCCTCGCTGCCATCGGTGAGGTCGAGTCGTCCTCCCTGCGCGGTCGCTCGCTCGATGCTCGCCACAACGTGGTGCCCCCGGTGATCGGGGTGGCGCTCAACGGCAGCGGTTTCGCCGCGATCCGTGACTCCGACGGCGGCAGGCTCGACGGTGACCCCGTCTGGGACCGCGCGGTCGGACCGATGCAGTTCATCCCCGGCACGTGGCGGGCGTGGGGCAGCGACGGCAACGGCGACGGGGTGGCCGACCCCCAGAACATCGAGGACGCGACCCTCTCGGCGGCTCGCTACCTCTGTGCGGGAGGCAGGGACCTGTCCCGCCGGTCCGACCTCGACCGGGCCGTCCTGTCCTACAACGGCTCGCAGCGCTACCTGGCCACCGTCACCGGCCTGATGGACCGGGTGACCTCCGGCACCGACGCGGCACCCTGACCGGGCAGACCGGGCAGACCGGGCTGACCGGGCTGACCGGGCTGACCGGGACAGAAGGTGCCATGACCAGTTGGTGCCACACCGCCGACCGTCAGAGGCGCGCGTGAGGTCCTAGGTTGCGAGAGGTGTCGGGCTCTGGTTCCCGACGTTCGCCACAGGGGGATCCATGTTCGACCAGCGCCATCTCAGAGCCTTCATCGCTGTCGCAGAGACCGGCTCGGTCAGCCGGGCCGCCACCTATCTGGGCTACTCACAGCCGGCGGTCACGCAGCAGATCCGCCACATGGAGCAGGAGCTCGGGGTCCCGCTCTTCGACCGCGACTCCCTGCCGCTGCGCCTGACCCCCGAGGGCCGTGAGCGACTCATGGTCGCCGAGGCCATCGTCATGCTCGGCCAGCGACTCAGCAAGAGTGCCGCGCAGGCGCCGCATTCGGATATCAAATAGGTGCTGGAGCTCCAGCGAGGCCGCTCCATACCTTTCTCTCGGGTTCAGGGAAACGGCTCTGGCCACGAGAAGCGAGAAAGCAGGGAAAAGACATGAGCATGGTCACCGAAGCACAGTTCAGCACGACCAGCGCCCTTCTGGGGGCCCGACTGCGCGCCCAGGCGGCGGTGGGTCGGCGGCTCGACAGCGAGTACCGCGCCATCTGGATCGTCGTCTTCATCCTCGGCATCTTCATCATCGGCGCCGCGGCCCTGGCGATCTACTGCATCAGCCGCGGTCGCAGCGGCGGCGTCATCGACTTCAACGTCTCCCGCTGGTACAAGGGCTGGATCCCGGTCGGCATCCGCGTCGAGATCAAGTGTGTCTGAGGCCCTCGCCTCGCATCCCGCGTCACTCCGCCTGAACTGACTCCCTGAAGGGACACCCGCCATGACCGAGATCCGCATCGACCGGGTGTCCCATCACTACGGGAGCCACGCCGCCCTGACGGACGTCAGGGCGCGCGTGGCCCCCGGGCGGATCACCTGCCTGCTCGGACCCAACGGCGCCGGCAAGTCCACCCTGGTCCACTGCATCGTCGGCCTCATCACCCCGACGGAGGGCGCCATCACCGTCGACGGCGAGGTGTCAGGCTCCCGAAACGCTTGTGAGGAGATCGGATTCGTCTATGACGACCTTCCGCTCCCGGTCAACCTCACCGGCCGCGAGGCACTCGATCTGCTGCAGTCCTCGCACCGCGAATGGGACGTCACCCTCGTCGACCAGCTCACCGAGCTCCTCGGCCTCGGCGACGCCCTCGACCGTCTCGTCGCCGAGTACTCGCACGGCATGAAGCGCAAGCTCCAGGTCATCGGCTCGCTCGGTCACCGTCCCAGCGTCTGGGTGCTCGACGAGCCCTTCCGCGGCCTCGACCCGGTGGCCACCTCGGTGCTCTCGCACCTCATCACGGAGTTCGCCCGAGCGGGCACGGTGCTCATCGCGACGCACGACCTGCTGCGGGCCCAGCAGCTCGCCGACGACGTGCTCGTCGTCGACGGTGGACGTCTCGTCGGCTCGGGCCCGCTGGAGCAGGTGCTCGACGGCGAGGCCGACCTGTCGGCGCGCTACCTCATCCTCACCTGCCTCGACGTCGTCGTCGAACGCACGAAGGGTGACATCGCAGACCTGCACCTGGCCCGAGACCTCGTCTCGTGAAAGGGCCGGCACGAATTGTCTTGCGAAAGGGACACCGATGAATGGCAGACGCCCGTCAAAGAAATGCACGCAACACTTCTGGAGGCACCAATGAAAACGACCACGACGGGCCGCCGGATCATTGCGGCCGCGACCTTCTCCGCCGCTGCCATCCTCGTGGCCATGGTCGTGCAGCTCATCGTGGCGCTCGTCCTGAGCGCCGACCTGTCGATCTGGGGACTGCTCTCGGTGACCGTCACCGAGACCGCGGACGCCTCCTCGATCGGCTTCGGGTTCTCGCTGGTCGAGACCCTGCTGCTCTGGCTCGTGCTGACAGCGCTCGGCTCCCTCCCCTGGGGTCGGCGGGGCCGCACCGCGGACGAGAGCCTGGGCGGCGGGGCGCGCCCGCAGACGAGATGAGCGACCGCCGCGCCCTCCTCGGCCTCTCCCGCGCCGTCGTGCGCACGTGGGTCAACCGCGCCTCCGTGATCTGTGGAGGGCGGACCCGGTTCCGGACCGTCGCCGCCCTGCTCGCGGTGGGGGTGCTGGCCGTGGAGGCCGCGGTGGTCGTCAGTGCCGGTGCCGCCACCCCTGTCGGCGCCCAGCCCATGCTGGCGCTCGCACCGTCACTCAGCATCGTGCTGTTCGTCATCGGGCTGGTGATGGCGGCGCTGCTCGGCCTGACGATGCCCGACGGTGACGACCTCGGGGTCTTCATCGCTCCCTCAGGCCTCTCTCGCGGGGTCCGTCGTCTCGGCACCGAGCTGCCGATGTTCGGGCTCTTCGCCGTCGCGGGGGCGGTGCTCAGCATCCCGATGTCGGTCAACGTGCTCCAGGGCGAGCTCACCGTGGGCATCGTGGCGACCCGGCTCGTCGGCGCGTTCGCGCTCACGGTTTCGGGCCTCTTCGTCGGTCGCGCCGTCTGCCTTGCCGTCGTCGCGTTGCTCAGCCACCTCCGGGCCTCCCGCATGCTGGCCACCGGTCTCGCCAGTGCCGTGACGGTCGTCCTCGGCGGGCTCACGATGAAGCTCAGTCAGCCCTCGGCAGCCGATGTGACCTCACCGCCGGTCTGGCGCCGACTCGTGGGGTCCGCACTCGTGCCGGGCTGGCTGACACCGGTCATGTGGGCGACGCTCGCAGTGCTCATCGCGCTGACGCTGTGGGCGCTGGTCCGGCTCCCGGCCGGGGAGCAGCGCACCGTGGTCGAGCGTCCGGCGGCGTGGCTGCGCCGACCGTCGCGGCGCGGGCCGCTCGGGCTCGGCACGGTGACCCTCGTGGCGACGTTGCGCGAGCCGAGTGTCGTTATGTGGCTCGGCTTCGCCGCCTCGGCTCCGGCCCTCTTGCGCGGCGCCTCCTGGGTGTCGCAGCTGCCGGCCGAGATCTTCGCCGTCTATGCCATCGGCCTGCCGGCGCTCACGGCGGCGTATCCCTTCGGGGTGACCCGGGGGGCGCGACAGTGGCGCGCCGCCGCTGCTCCGGCCACGCGACGTGATGTCGTCTCGCAGCTGCTGGCCGCCGGGGCGCTCGTCGCCGGGGCCGTCGCGCTCCAGGTCGTCGTCGGGCTGCTCGTCGGCCTCCCGCCGCAGCTCGTCCAGTGGCCCCTCGTCGCCATCGTCTTCGCGGCGTCGCTCTTCTGGGGGCACGTCACCCCCGTGGTGCGGGGGGAGTCCTCGACCTGGGTGGCCGTCGACGTGCTCGCCGTGGTCACCTCCGCTCTCGTCGTCGTCGGAGGTGTCCTGCTCGCCGAGCGGCTCCCGATCGAGGCGTCGGTCTTCGAGCCGCTGGCGCTCGGCCTGCTGCTGGTGGCCGGCCTGGCCACCCTCTCGCTCGCCCGTCGCCGCGGCTCGGCCGTGGCATGAGCGCTGCCGGCCCCACGCGGTGGTGGGGGCTCGCCCTGCTGGGCAGGGCGCTCTGGTGGACGTCGTGGTGGGGCGGCCCGCTCGTCGTCACCGCCGTGCTCATCGCCGCGGTCTTCCCGCAGACAAGGCCCCTCGTGCCGCTCACGGTCGCTGTCTGGGTGTCGTATGCCGTGCACGAGCTCGGCCACGCAGCCGCGGCGGTCGCGCGGGGGGCGGAGTCGTCTCGCGTGCGGCTCGTTCGCCGCGGTGCCGGGCTCGCGGTGCTGGCCCCCGCATTGGCGCCCGTCGACACCCGTGTCATCGCACTGGCCGGCCCGGTTGCCGGGGCCGTCTCGGGGTTGTCCCTCGTGGGCGTCGTCGGTGCGGCGATGGCGGTGTCGTGGCCGCTGCTCGCCCTCCCCGGCCTCGTCGTCGTCGTGCATCATGCGGTCAACCTGCTCCCGTTCGCACCGGACGGGCGGCACGTGTTCCGGGCCCGCGGTGGTGCGCCGGCGGTCTGACCCGGCCCTCGGGGCCTGCCCGCGGCATATCCCACGTCATGGGTGGGGATGGGCCGGATGCCGGACCCGTTTGGGCGTAGATAAGCGACGGTTATACATTCGATTACATGACCGTCACCGACTCCGCGTCCGCGCCCACCCGGGCAGCGACCCGTCCGCCCCGCGCCGGACGCTCCAACGGGCAGTGGAAGGTCGACGGCACCGACCCGCTCAACGCCAACGAGACGTGGAAGCAGGAGGACGGCGGGCTCAACGTTCGTGAGCGGATCGAGCAGATCTACTCCCGCGAGGGTTTCGCCTCGATCCCGCCGCAGGACCTCTCGGGCCGCTTCCGCTGGTGGGGTCTCTACACGCAGCGCAAGCCGGGCATCGACGGCGGCCGCACGGCCCAGCTCGACGACACCGAGCTGTCGGACGAGTACTTCATGCTGCGCGTCCGGCTCGACGGCGGCGCCGTCTCGCTGGCCCAGGTGCGCGTTCTCGCAGAGATCAGCCAGGACTTCGCCCGCGGCACCGCCGACATCAGCGACCGTCAGAACATCCAGTACCACTGGATCCGCGTCGAGGACGTGCCCGAGATCTGGCGCCGCCTCGAGGCCGTCGGGCTGCAGACGACCGAGGCGTGCGGCGACACCCCCCGCGTCATCCTCGGCAGCCCGCTCGCCGGGGTCGCGAAGGACGAGCTCATCGACCCGACGCCGGTGATCGACGAGATCCTCGATCGCTATATCGGTGACCCCGAGCTCGCCAACCTCCCCCGCAAGTTCAAGTCGGCCATCACCGGGCACCCGAGTCTCGACGTCGTGCACGAGATCAACGACATCTCCCTCGTCGGGGTCGTGCACCCCGAGCTGGGCGTCGGCTACGACCTGTGGGTCGGCGGTGGCCTCTCGACGGCGCCGCGCCTCGCCGAGCGCGTCGGCGTCTTCGTGCGGCCCGAGGAGGCTGCCGAGGTCTGGCACGGTGTCATCCGCGTCTTCCGCGACTACGGCTACCGCCGGCTGCGCAACAAGGCGCGCCTGAAGTTCCTCCTCGCCGAGTGGGGCCCGGAGAAGTTCCGCCAGGTGCTGCAGGACGAGTACCTCGGTCGCGAGCTGCCCGACGGCCCGCCCCCGGCCCCGGCCAGCGGGCCCGGCGACCACGTCGGCGTGCACCTGCAGAAGGACGGCAACCGCTACGTCGGCGCCGCCCCCACCGTCGGGCGCATCAGCGGCGACGTGCTCGCCGGTCTGGCCGACATCATGGAGTCCGTCGGCTCCGACCGGCTGCGCCTGACGCCGCACCAGAAGCTCGTGCTGCTCGACGTGCCCGGCCGCCGGGTGCGCGGTGTCGTGAGCCGACTCGAGAAGCTCGGACTCTCGACGGCGCCGAGCCCCTTCCGTCGGCACACGATGGCCTGCACCGGCATCGAGTTCTGCAAGCTCGCCATCGTCGAGACCAAGGCGACGGCGGCGACGACCATCGCAGCCCTCGAGCAGCGGCTCGCCGACGTGGCGCCGAAGCTCGACACCCCGATCAGCCTCAACGTCAACGGCTGCCCCAACTCGTGCGCCCGCATCCAGGTCGCCGACATCGGTCTCAAGGGTCAGCTCGTGACGATCGAGGGCGAGCAGGTGCCCGGCTTCCAGGTGCACCTCGGAGGCGGTCTGGCCTCCGTCGACCGCGACGAGGCGGGCCTCGGCCGCACCGTCCGCGGCCTCAAGGTCACTGCCGACGACCTGCCCGACTACGTCGAGCGCGTCGTGCGGACCTTCCTCGACCAGCGCGAGTCCGGCGAGACGTTCTCGTCGTGGACCCGTCGAGCAGACGAAGGAGCACTCCTGTGAGCGCAGTCCCTCTGGCCACCCCCAAGGTCCCGCGCAAGCGGCGCTCGGAGACCGAGCTCAAGGCGATCGTCGACGACTTCAACGCGACGCTGGCGGCCGACCCCGAGCACGAGCCGACCGCCGACGAGGTCGCGGCCTGGGCCGCCCTCCACTTCGACGGCACGCTGGCGGTCGCCTGCTCGATGGCCGACGCCGTGCTGCCCCACGTCGTCTCGCGTTTCGCGCCCGGCGTCGACGTGCTCTTCCTTGAGACCGGCTACCACTTCTCCGACACGATCGTCACCCGCGACATCGTCGCGGAGGACCTGCCGATCACGCTCGTCAACGTGATGCCCGAGCTCACGGTCGCCGAGCAGGACGAGAAGTTCGACCCCCGCCTCTACGAGCGCGACCCGGCGCTCTGCTGCCAGATGCGCAAGGTCGAGCCCCTCGCCCGCACCCTCCCGCTCTACGAGGCGTGGGTGACGGGCGTGCGGCGCGACGAGGGCCCGACCCGGGCTGACGCACCGCTCGTGACGTGGGACGACAAGAACGGTCTCGTCAAGATCAACCCGCTCGCGGCGTGGACCTTCGACGAGCTCCTCGCCTACGCCGGCGAGCACCAGGTCGAGGTCAACTCCCTTCTCTCCGACGGCTACCCGTCGATCGGCTGCGAGCCGTGCACCCGCCGGGTCGAGCCCGGCGAGGACCCCCGAGCCGGCCGGTGGGCCGGCTTCGCCAAGACCGAGTGCGGACTCCACACATGACGACGACCAGCACCCCAGCCACCCGGGTCACCGGCGACGACAGCGCCGCGGGCGACCCGGCGTTCCTGAGCGCACTCGCGGGCAGCGCCGACGACCGGCGGCTCAGCCACCTCGACGCTCTCGAGGCCGAGTCGATCCTCGTCATCCGCGAGATGGCCGGCGAGCTCGAGCGCCCCGCGCTGCTCTTCAGCGGCGGCAAGGACTCCGTCGTCATGCTGCACCTCGCGGCCAAGGCCTTCTGGCCGGCGCCGATCCCCTTCCCCGTGCTGCACGTCGACACGGGTCACAACTTCCCCGAGGTGCTCGCCTACCGCGACGAGACGGTCGAGCGGCTCGGGCTGCGCCTCGTCGTGGCGAGCGTGCAGGACTACATCGACGACGGCCGCCTGCGCGACCGCGCCGACGGCACGCGCAACCCGCTGCAGACGCTGCCCCTGCTCGACGCCATCAACGACAACCGCTTCGACGGGGTCTTCGGCGGTGGCCGGCGCGACGAGGAGAAGGCGCGCGCCAAGGAGCGCATCGTCTCTCTCCGTGACGAGTTCGGGCAGTGGGACCCCAAGAACCAGCGCCCCGAGCTGTGGAACCTCTTCAACCCGAGGCACCGGCCGGGTGAGCACGTTCGCGTCTTCCCGATCAGCAACTGGACCGAGGTCGACATCTGGCGCTACATCGACCGCGAGGACATCCCGCTCGCGCCCCTCTACTACGCCCACGAGCGCGAGGTCTTCAACCGTGACGGCATGTGGCTCGCCGTCGGGCCCGTGAGCCTGCCACGCGACGACGAGACCGTCGAGACCAGGCTCGTGCGCTACCGCACCGTCGGTGACATGTCGTGCACGGGGGCCGTCGAGTCACCGGCCCGCACCAATGCCGAGATCGTCCTCGAGGTGGCCGCCTCGACGCTGACCGAGCGCGGCGCCACGCGCGCCGACGACCGCATCTCGGAGGCAGCCATGGAGGACCGCAAGAAGGAGGGCTACTTCTGAACTCCCCACGAAGTTCTCCGCTCGTTCCTCGCTCCGATACTTCGCGAGGGCCCCTAGACAAGGACCAGCTCACATGAGCGCTCCCGCGCAGACCGCGACCGCAGCCACGCCCACCCTCGACCCGGCCGCCGTCGCCGGTGCCGCCCACGGCACCCTGCTGCGCCTCGCCACCGCCGGCTCGGTCGACGACGGCAAGTCGACCCTCGTCGGGCGCCTCCTCCACGACACGAAGTCGGTGCTCTCGGACCAGCTCGCCGCCGTCGAGCGGGTGAGCCGCGACCGCGGCCTCACCGCCGCCGACCTCGCGCTGCTGACCGACGGCCTGCGCGCCGAGCGCGAGCAGGGCATCACCATCGACGTCGCCTACCGCTACTTCGCCACGGCCAAGCGCTCGTTCGTGCTGGCCGACTGCCCCGGCCACGTGCAGTACACCCGCAACACCGTCACCGGCTCCTCGACGGCCGACGTCGTGGTGCTGCTCGTCGACGCCCGCAAGGGGGTGCTCGAGCAGACCCGCCGGCACCTCGCCGTCACGGCGCTGCTGCGGGTGCCCCACGTCGTCGTCGCCGTCAACAAGATCGACCTCGTCGACTTCTCGCAGGAGGTCTACGAGCGCGTCGAGGCCGAGGTGCAGACCGTGGCCCGCGAGCTCGGCGTCTCGCAGGCCATCGCGATCCCCGTCAGCGCGCTCGAGGGCGACAACATCGCCGAGCGCTCCACGCTCACGCCCTGGTATGCCGGTCCGAGCCTCCTCGAGCTGCTCGAGGCCCTGCCCCCGTCCGACGACCCCGCACACGAGTCCTTCCGCCTGCCCGTGCAGCTCGTCATCCGCCCCCAGGGCGCCGCGCGCGACGAGGCGCACCGCGACTACCGGGGGTATGCCGGCCAGGTGGCGTCGGGCGTCGTGCGCGTCGGTGACGAGGTGGTGGCGCTCCCGTCCGGTCGGCGCACGACCGTCGTCGGCATCGACCTCGGCGAGCGCTCGCTCGAGGAGGCCTTCGCGCCCCAGTCGGTGACGCTGCGGCTCGCCGACGAGATCGACATCTCGCGCGGCGACGTCATCGCCGCCGCTGCCGACGCCCCCGAGCCGACGCAGGACATCGAAGCCGTCGTCTGCTGGCTGGGCGACGCACCCCTGCGGCCCGCGCAGCGGCTGCTCATCAAGCACGGCTCGCGCACGGTGCAGACCGCGGTGCGCTCGCTGAGCGGCGTGCTCGATCTCGACAACCTGCACGCCGTGCCCGCAGAAGCCCTGTCCCTCAACGACATCGGGCTCGTGACGCTCAGGCTGGCGGCCCCGCTGCCGGTCGAGAACTACTCGGTCTCGCGCCGCGGCGGCTCCTTCCTGCTCATCGACGCCCATGACGGCCGCACCGTCGCCGCCGGCATGGTCGGCGCAACCCTGCCCACCGCGGCCCCTGCCCCCACCGAGCCGGAGGGTGACGAGGAATGGGAGATCTAGACGCACAGGGGGCTCCGCCCCCCGTGTCCCCCCCGAAGACCCGCGCGGCTGGGTCGAGCAACCAGCCTGCTGCGCCGAAGGCGGCGCTGCCGGTCGTGCTCGACCTGGGCGGACGTCTGGTCGTCGCGGTCGGCGGCGGTCCCGTGTCTGCCCGCCGGGTGCGGGCATTTCTCGACGAGCGCGCCGTCGTGCGCGTCGTGACCCCGTGGCTCTGCGAGGACCTGCGCGACCTGGCTGACGCCGGGCGGGTCGAGTGGGTCGAGCGTGACTACGTCGGCCCCTCCGACCTCGACGGCGCGTGGCTGGTGCACACGGCGACCGGTGAGCCGTCCGTCGACCGTGAGGTCGCGGCCGACGCCGAGGCCCTGCGCCTGTGGTGCATCGACGCGACCGATGCCGCGGCGACGTCGGCCAGCATGACCGCACGTGCCGACGTCACCACCCCGGACGGCCGGGTCACCGTCTCGGCGTATGCCGCGGGCGACCCCGGTCTCGCCGTGACCGTGCGCGACGGGGTGGAGCAGGCGATAGCCACTGGCGGCCTCGACCTCCGACGCACCCGCACCCACGGCCGCAAGGGCTGGGTCGCGCTCGTCGGCGGCGGTCCGGGCATCGACGGGCTGCTGACGACCCGCGGGCGCGAGCTGCTCGCGTCGGCCGACGTCGTGGTCGTCGACCGGCTCGCTCCGCGCGCGGTCGTCGACCGGCTGCCCGCCTCGGTGCGCGTCATCGACGTCGGCAAGACGCCGGGCAACCACCCCGTGCCGCAGTCACGGATCAACGACATCCTCGTCGAGGAGGCCCAGCGCGGCTTCGGCGTCGTGCGTCTCAAGGGCGGTGACCCCTACGTGCTGGGGCGCGGAGGCGAGGAGCGCGACGCGTGCGAGGCACACGGCATACCGGTCGAGGTCGTGTCGGGCGTGACGAGCGCGATCAGCGTGCCCGCGGCGGCGGGCATCCCCGTCACCCACCGCGGCGTCGCGCGCGGCTTCTCCGTCGTGACCGGTCACGAGGACATCCCCGCCCTGCCGACGGGCGGCGACCACACCCTCGTGCTGCTCATGGGCGTGACCCAGCTGCACCGCACGACCGACCTGCTCGTGGCCCACGGGCGATCCGCCGACTGCCCCGTGGCCGTCGTCGAGCGCGGCTACCAGCCTGACCAGCGCACGACGGTCGGCACGGTCGCGACCATCGCCGATCTTGCGGCCGAGCGCGGCGTGCGGGCACCGGCGGTCATCGTCGTGGGCGATGTCGTCCGCCTCAGCCCCGAGTGGCCGTCGGCCCGACCGTCAGCCTGACTGCTCGGCCACGGCCCGCAGCCGGTCGACGTAGGCGCTCCACCAGGCCGCGTCGCCCTCGGGCAGGTTGGGGTGGGCGGCCAGCATGCCGCGCCGTCCGTCGATCTCCTCGCGGAGGATGTCCATGTGCCCGGCGTGGCGGGCCGTCTCAGCGAGCATGTGCACGAGGAGCCGGTGCAGGGTGGTCTCCTGGGGGTTCCACCACGGCACCGTCGCAGGTGCCTCGAGCGGCAGCTCCGCGATGCCGACGTCGGCATGCGCGACGACGCGCCGATAGAGGTCGGCGATCGCCTCCGGCGACTCTTCTGCCGTCGCCCACATGTCGGCGTTCGGCTCGGCGTCGTCGTCCCAGAAGGGCATCGGCTCGGGCCAGGGCCGGCCGAGGCAGCCGCCGAAGTACTCCGCCTCGACACCGGCGAGGTGCTTGACGATGCCGAGCAGGTTGGTGCCCGAGGTCGTCATCGGCATGCGCTGGTCACGCTCCGAGATGCCGTCGAGCTTCCACAGCACGGTCTCGCGCTGGCCCTTGAGGTAGTCGTGGAGGGTCGCCTTCATGTCCATGCCGCCCACCTTGCCAGCGCGAGCCCCTCTGGTGCACCGGGGTTGTCGGCGCCGCACGACCGTCCTGGGCGGAGGGTCGTGCGGCGCCACCGGGTGTTCTAGCGGGCGTCCGGCCGCAGGTCGAGGCGCCGCAGCAGCTGGGCGTTGAGCGCCACGACGATCGTCGAGAGCGACATGAGCACCGCACCCACCGACATCGGCAGGACAAAGCCGACAGGGGCGAGCACGCCCGCTGCGAGCGGCACGGAGACGAGGTTGTAGCCCGCCGCCCACCAGAGGTTCTGCTTCATCTTGCGATAGCTCGCGGCCGACAGGTCGATGACCGACACCACCGAGCGCGGGTCGTCGCTGGCGAGGATGACGCCTGCCGAGGCGATGGCGACGTCGGTGCCCGCACCGATGGCGATGCCCACGTCGACCTGGGCCAGGGCCGGGGCGTCGTTGACGCCGTCGCCGACCATCGCGACCCGCTTGCCCTCGTCCTGCAGCTGCTGCACCGTGGCGGCCTTGTCCTCGGGTCGGACCCCAGCGAACCACCGGACGATGCCGATCTCGTCGGCGACCGAGCGGGCGACCGCCTCGGCGTCACCGGTGACCATGACGACCTCGACACCGCGGGCCTTCAGCTCAGCCACGGCCTGTCGCGACTCGCGACGGATAGCGTCCTCGAGCCGGAGCGCGCCGACGACCACGCCGTCCTGCAGCACGTGGAGGATGATCGCACCGTGGTCGCGCCACGCGTCGGCAACGGCCACTTCGGTGCGGCCGGCCTCGTCGAGCAGCCTCGGGCCACCCACCCTGACCTCGCGGCCGGACACCGTGGCCGTGACGCCGACGGCGGGGGAGGAGGTGAAGCCGGTCGACTCGGGCACTGACACCCCGCGGTCGCGGGCTGCTCGCACGATGGCCTTGGCCAGGGGGTGCTCGCTGTCGGTCTCAGCCGCCGCGGCCAGCGCGAGGACGGCGGTCTCGTCGAGGTGCTCGGGGTCGGCGGCCTCGATGGCGACCAGCGTGGGCTGGCCCGTGGTCAGCGTGCCCGTCTTGTCGATGAGCACGACGTCGACGGTCCGCATGCTCTCCAGCGCCAGGCGGTCCTTCACCAGCACGCCTGCGGCGGCAGCGCGCTCGGTGGCGATGGAGACCACGAGCGGGATCGCGAGACCGAGGGCGTGGGGGCAGGCGATGACGAGCACGGTGATGGTGCGCACGACCGCCTCGTCGGGGCTCCCCGCGACCGACCACACGAGAGCCGTGATCGCCGCGGCGCCGAGGGCGAACCAGAAGAGCCACGCCGCGGCACGGTCGGCGATGCGCTGGGCGCGTGACGACGAGCTCTGGGCTGCGGCGACGAGCCGCTGGATGCCGGCCAGCGCCGTGTCGTCACCGGTGGCGGTCACCTCGACGCGCAGGCCGGAGTCGGTGGCGACGGTGCCCGCGGTGACCCGCTCGCCGGTGGTCCGGGCGACGGTGCGCGACTCGCCGGTCACCATCGACTCGTCCATTTCGGCCCGACCGTCGACGATGACTCCGTCGGCGGGGACGCTGCCGCCCGGTCGCACCACGACGACGTCGCCGAGGCGCAGGTCGGCCGGTGCCACGGTCACGATCTCGCCGTCCTCGACGCGCTCGGCCTCGTCGGGCAGCAGCGCCGCCAGCGAGTCGAGCGCCGAGGTCGTCTGGGCCAGCGAGCGCATCTCGAGCCAGTGCCCGAGCAGCATGATGACGATGAGCAGGGCGAGCTCCCACCAGAAGTCGAGCTGGTGGTCGAGCACCCCCAGGGTGGCGCCCCACGACGCGACGAAGGCCACGCTGATGGCGAGCCCGACGAGGAGCATCATGCCCGGGCGGCGGGCGCGGATCTCGTCGATCGCCCCCGTGAGGAACGGCCGGCCTCCCCAGAGATACATCACCGTGCCGAGCACGGGCGACACCCACGCCACCCAGGCGAGGTCGGGCAGGGAGTAGCCGACGATCATCGCGAACATCCCGGAGGCGGCGACGACCGGCACGGCCAGGGCCAGCATCAGCCAGAAGAGCCGGCGGAACATCGCCGCGTGGTCGGCCCCGTGACCAGCGTGGCCTGCGTGGGCGCCGCTGCCGCCCCCATCGGTCCCGTCGTGGGTGGGGGTGTGGTGGCCGCCCTGGTGCGTGGGGTGGCCCGTGTGTGCGTCGTGCCCCTCGGGTGCGGATGGGGCCAGATCCGGCATCGATGTGTTCATACCGACGTCAACGACATACCCCCATGGGGTATTCCCGGGTAGCCGCAGGTCAGCTGACCGCGGCGAGGATCCGGTCGATGCGGGCGAGGGTCACCGGGTCGTCCGGGATCTCGAGGAACCATGCAGCCAGCCGCTCGCGCTCGGTGGCGTGCGACGCTCCCACCCACCGCGAGCACGCGAGCTGGCCGATGTGGGCCTGCTCCGCGACGAGCATTGTGAAGTGACCGCGCCGGGTCACCCGCCCGGGTCCACCGGCGTCGAGGTATGCCGTGTGGATCGACCGCGACCGCGCCGGGTCGTCTGCCCCGAATTCGAAGAGCACCATGGCGAGCTCCTGGCTGGGGTCAGCCGGACCGAGGTTCTCGAAGTCGATGACGCAGACCCGTCCGTCTGCGGTGGGCAGCACGTTGTCGGCCCACAGGTCGCGGTGGCACACGATCGGCGCCTCGTGCGGCTCGATGACGGACTCCACGGCGATGAGGTCGCCAAGCAGGGCGCCGAGCACCGGGGCGAAGGGCGCTCCCTCGCGAGCGACCCTCTGCTGCAAGGAGACCCAGCTCGACTCGCCGACGCCGGTGGCAAACCAGTTGTCCACGGACTCGCGGGTGGGTGCGCCGGCTCGGTGCAGCGCGGCCAGGGTCGAGCCCACCGCGCTCGGGTCGAGCAGGCGGGTGCGGGGCAGCAGGTCGACCCACTCGAAGACCCGGATCGCCGTGCCTGCGCGCGCGGAGCCGTCCGGGATCACGGCGCTCACTGCTCCGTCGGTCGCCCGGACGATCGCCGGCGTGACCACGCCCTCGGAGCGGGCGGCAGCGACGAAGTCTGCGTCCCGAGCCACCTCTGAGAGGTCAGGCTCGGCGAACCACTCCTTGACGGCATACGGGCCCGTGCTGGTGTCGAGGCGCCACACCTGCCCGAGCTGCCCGCGCGCGACCGGGCCCTCGAGTCGCGCGTCGTGCCCGAGCGCGAAGGCGACGGCCACCGCGTCGGCGTCGGCGGCGCTCAGCACGGCAGGTGACGGGGGCGCTGGGCGATCACGGCAGCAGGCGCCAGATGGCGACCCCGACCGTGACGACGGCGAGTGCTGCGGAGGCCCATCCGAGCAGGTCACGGCCGCGGGGACCACGCCCGAGCAGGAGCACGAGGGCCGCGAGCACCGAGATCACCGCGGCCACGATGATCTCCTCGGGCCAGCGGCCGACGCTCTCGATGAAGAGCGTGGAGATGGGGCCCTGGCGCACGAGCGTGCCGAGGAGTCTGACGACGACAGTGACCCACCAGCCGACCGTGATCCAGAAGAGGGCGGCGCCGATCTGGGCGAGGAGCGGGTCG
The DNA here is from genome assembly GCF_044793955.1 of Humibacillus xanthopallidus. GTDB lineage: Bacteria > Actinomycetota > Actinomycetes > Actinomycetales > Dermatophilaceae > Humibacillus > Humibacillus xanthopallidus_C. The sequence goes on from NZ_CP084995.1 coordinate 336,155, forward strand.
GGCACCGCGTCGGGGTCCTGCGTCGCCGCGGTGGCGGGGGCGGGGGCCCCGGTGAGGCCCGGGGTGGCGACGGGCGGCCCGCCCTCCCACGGCGGACGCGGCAGCTGCCGGGTCGGCTCGGCGACGGGCAGGACCTGGGTCTGCAGCCGGTCGTGGGCCGGTGGCGGATAGGGCAGCGGCGGCGAGGTCGGCGGCGGGTAGGCAGATCGAGCGGACGGCGGCGGGGGCTGCCCGGGGCCCGGGACGGACTGCGGTGCAGCGGCGCTCGGGATCGGCACGGTGAACTGCTCCTCCGCGGGAGCCGGGTCGGGGCCCTCGCCCCGGTCGTCACTCATGGCGACAACGTACCCCCGACCCTGCCGGGGCGACGCGCCCTTCGCCGCGCGCCGCCCGGGCCGCCCGGGCCGCTCACTCGGCTGCGGCGACGCGCTGCTCGTCGTCGAAGGCCATGTGCAGGGCTGCCTCGGTGGGGGTGGCGCCGGCGGCCACGGCCGATCGGGTGCGTCCGATGTTGCGCGACGTCGCAGCCATGGCCTCGGCGACACGCCCCCGACCGTAGGTCATCGAGTTGGCGGCCGAGACGCCGATGCTCGCGCCCACCTCGATCGCGTCCTGGTCGGCGCCGAGGTAGAGGAACTGCCAGGAGTAGTCGCGGGTCTGGCGCTCGATGAGGGCCTTGACCTGGGGGTGGGTGAGCTCGCGTGACGCGTTCTCGTGCCCGTCGGTCATGATGCCGACGATGACGACCCCCGGCCGACGGTCCTCGGGCAGCGCCGCCAGGCGTCCGCCCGCCTCGCCGATGAGCCGCCCGATGGAGTCGAGCAGGGCTGTCGTGCCGCGCGGGTGGAGCTGGAGCGGGGGCACCTCGGCGACGGCCAGGTCGGCGTAGACCTGCTCATAGGTGTCGTCGAACTGCGCCAGCGTCACCCGGCACTCACCCGGCTGGGTGCGCTGCTCGGCGATGAAGGCGTCGAAGCCGCCCTCGGTGTCTCCCTTGATCGACTGCATCGAGCCGCTGCGGTCGAGCAGGAAGTAGAGGTGCGTGAGGTTCGGGTCGGTCATGGGGTGCCTCTCTCGCTCAGGTGGTCTCGCTCAGGTGGTGCGGCGTGCGCGGAAGCGCATCGGCGCGGGTGGCTCGGGCAGGTCGGTGCCGTCGCGGTGCCGACCCTCCTCGAGGTCGTAGCGGGCGCGCTCGACGCCGGCAGCGGTGACGCGACCGGACTCAGAGCCGTAAGCGGCGAGCAGCCGCGTGCGGGCGAGGCGCGGTCCGACGGCGTTCTCCGAGAGCCCGGCAAGCGCCCCCGTCGTGCGGATCGAGCCGCCCTCGGTGACGAGCACCGCGGCCATGGCCTCGTCGGTGGCCACGGTGAGGTGGTGCTGGGCCTCGCGGAGCAGCGGCAGGGCGGCTGCGGGCGTCGCCGGATCGGCCGCTGCGAGCGCCGCCGACGCGGCCCGGAGGGCGTCGGCGATCGTCTCTTGCGTCGTGGTGCGGGCGGGGTCCATGACTCCATCGTGCCGCACTAACTGCGACTCCGCAATACCCGCGCCCAACCCAGTCGAGTGCCCAGTTCCCGACGGGCATACCCCGTCGGAAAATGGGCACTTGACCGTGGGGGGTGTCAAGAACTGCCCACTCGACGGGTGGGGAGTCGAGTGCCCAGTTCCCGACGACATGCCCGGTCGAGTGCCCAGTTCCCGACCGGCATACCCCGTCGGAAAATGGGGACTCGACCAAGCGGCACGTCGAGTGCTCACTTCCCGACCTCGACTTTGGCGAGCGTCAGGAACTGGGCACTCGACGTGAGAGATGGGGTCGGGCGGTCGCGGGCGCCAGCTGGGGAAGCCGGAAGTGTGCCCGTGACCGCCCGACGGCTGTCAGGCGAAGGAGAAGAACGCGATCGGGTTGGACGTCGGCTGCTCCGAGCCGCCCGCCGGCTCGACCGTGATGCCGGCCCCCTGGGCGTCTGCTGCGTCGCCCTGGAGCACGACCGTCTGGTCGCCCGCTGCTGCCATCAGGCCCGCCGAGGTGAACTGGCCCTCGGTGTCCTGCAGCCACAGCTGGTAGACCTTGCCGGCCGGGGCGCTGGGCAGGTCGGACGTGATGACGACCGCCTTGCCGAGCGAGGCCGACCGCACGACGGTCGCCGTGCCGCCGCCCGGGAGGGCGACGTCGGACGAGGTCTTCGCGTCGGGGGCGGTGCGCACCTGCTCGGCGACGGTCGGTGGTGGGGTGGACCCGCCGTCGGTGGAGCGCCAGACCGTGAAGCCGCCGATGGCGAGGATGGCCGCCGTCGCTGCGGCGACGAGCCAGCGCAGCGGGCTGCGGCGGGTGTCGGCGTGCCGACCGGCTCGACGGGCGGCGAGCTCGTCGGGCGCGGGCTGCTCCTCCGCCTCGGTCTCAGGTGCGGTCTGAGGCGCGGCCTGAGGAGCGGCGACGGGAGCGGGCGCTGGGGCCGGCTCGGGCGCCGACGGCGTGGCTCCCGCGGCGGCGGGCGGCTGGCTGCCGAGGTCGCGCTGCTCGCGATCGGCGGGGACGACCGGGGGCAACGGCCGCACGGTCGTGATGCCCTGGAGCACCTTGGCCCGCAGCGACGGCGGCGGAGCCACGTCGCTGAGCGAGGACAGTGCGGTCGCCGCGGCCACGAGGCTGGCCACCTCGGCCTGGCAGGCCGAGCAGCCGGCGAGGTGCCGCTCGAACTGCTCCCGCTCGACGTCGTCGAGGGCGTCAACGGCGTATGCGCCGGAGAGCGCGTGGATGTCGTCGCTCATGAGGTCACCCCCAACGTGTCTCGAAGTCTGATGAGTCCGTCTCGGATGCGGGTCTTCGCTGTGCCGAGTGGTAAGTCGAGCATCGTCGCCACCTCCGTATGCGTGTAGCCCGAGAGGTAGGCGAGCTCGAGGGCCTGTCGTTGCGCCTCGGTCAGGGTCGCGAGAGCCCGATGAACCCGCTCCGCATCCAGCCGTTCGACGACGGCCTCCGACGTGGAGTCGTGGGTGACGTCCTGGTTGGTCGTGCCGTAGTTGTCGTCGCGGTGACGGGCGGCCTCGGCCGAGCGGACCCGGTCGACGGCCTTGCGGTGCGCGATGGTGAGCATCCACGAGAGGGCACTGCCGCGGGTGGGGTCGAAACGGGCGCTGTGGCGCCAGATGTCGAGGAAGACCTCCTGGGCCACCTCCTCCGACTGGGCCGGATCGCGCACGACGCGGCGGACGAGGCCGTAGAGCCTCGACGAGACCGCGTCGTAGAGCTGGGCGAACGCGTCCTCGTCACCGGCCGCGGACCTGCGCAGCAGGCGCTCGAGATCGATGCGGGCGGGCCCCTCCGGCGAGCTGTCGCCGGAGGGGACCACCGAGAAGCGTGACATGGGATCCATTGTGTCGCCCAGTCCGTCAGTCTGCGTCAGTGAGGGTCGGTCGAGGGTCAGTCGACGCTCAGGGAAGCAGGACCGAGTCGATGATGTAGACCGTGGCGTTGGCCGTCATCACGTTGCCGCAGATGACCTTGGCGTCCATCGTGCCGACGGTGAAGTTCTCGCCCGATCCCTTGACGGTGATCGTGGTGCCGGCGAGCGTCTTGTGGTCGCCCGCAAGCTGGTCCGGCGAGAGCTTGCCCGCGACGACGTGGTTGGTGAGGACCTTCGTCAGGGTGGGCTTGTCGGCGAGCACGGCCTTGAGGTCGGCGGCCGGGATCTTGGCGAACGCGTCGTTGGTCGGCGCGAAGACGGTGATCTCGGGAGCCGAGTTCAGGGTGTCGACGAGCCCGGCCTCCTTGACGGCGGTGACCAGTGTCGAGAGCAGCGGGTTGTTGCTCGCGGCAGTGGCGACCGGGTCGGTGGCCATGCCGGAGAACGAGCCCTTGCCGTCCTTCGGCACGGCGGCGCAGCCCTCACCGAAGGTGGCCGACATCGCGTCCATCGACTCGGAGGAGGTCATCGTGTCGCTGGGGGTCGAGCTCGTCATCGAGTCGGAGCTCGTGGCGGCAGGGGTCGAGCCGGCGCCCGGGGAGGTCGTCGCCGTGTCGGTCGAGCTGCCACAGGCGGCGAGGCTCAGGGGCAGGGCGATCGCGAGGGCGGCAAAGGTGGTGCGGGTCTTCATGCTCATCATGTCAGTCACTCCTTGTGGCTGTGTGGTGCACGGTCATCGGTGGTTCGGCGCCGGCGTCGTGCCGGATTGGTCTGTGCGAGAACTTCTTTCGCGGTTCATGACAGTCATCGGCGATCATTCGACGGTCACCACCACCTCCTGGACGCCGCTGGAGCCGCTGGGGAAGGGCGTGGCCCGCTCGACGATCTGGGGCTGGCCCTTGCGGTCGACGGCACGGACGGCGATGCGGTGCAGGCCCGGCTCGGCGTCCCAGGGCAGATACCACTGGCGCCAGTAGTCGATGTTGACCTCCGGGCCCAGCTCGGTCTGCTGCCAGTCCCCCTCGTCGATGCGGACCTCGACCTTGCCGACCCCGCGGTGCTGGGCCCACGCGACACCGCCGATGGCGGTCTTGCCGGCCTTGATCGTCGACAGCGGTCGGGGGGTGTCGATGCGGGCACTCGTCTTGATGGGGGCGTCCGTCGCCCACTGCCGCTGGGTCCAGTAGGCCTGCTCGGCGGCATACGTCGTCAGGGTGAGCTTGGTGAGCCACTTCGTCGCGCCGACGAAGCCGTAGAGGCCGGGGGTGATGAGGCGGGCCGGGAAGCCGTGCGCCTCGGGCAGCTGGGTGCCGTTCATGCCGATGGCGATCATCGCGTCGCGACCGTCGCGCACGACGTCGAGGGGCGTGCTGATGGTGAAGCCGTCGACCGCGGTGCTGAGTACTTGGTCGGGCGCGCCGCTGATGCCGGCGCGGTCGAGCACGTCGCGCAGGGGCACCCCGAGCCAGCGGGCGGCGCCGACGTAGCCGCCGCCGACCTCGTTGGACACGCAGGTCATCGTGATGTCGCGCTCGATGAGGGGCATGGCCGCGAGCTCGTCGAAGGTGAGGCTGAAGGGGCGTTCGACCATGCCGTCGACCTCGAGGGTCCAGCCGTCGACGTCGACGCGCGGCACCGCGAGGTTGGTGTCGACGCGGTAGAAGGTGTCGTTGGGGGTGCGCAGCGGGGTGATGCCGGGGACCTTGGCCTCGAGCCCGGCGGGGAAGGCCGGCGCCGGGTCGGCAGGGCGTGGCAGCACGAGCCGCTTCGCCGCCTGGGCGCCGGCGCGCAGCTGCCCACCGGCAGCCGCGAGCACCGACAGCGCCGTGACTGCGAGGGCGCCACCGAGGAATGCCCGGCGGCCAGTCGAGCCATCGGCCGAGCCACCGGCCGGGCGACCGGCTGGGCGCGCTCCAGACTGGCGCTCGGTGGCAGAACCGCGATCGCGGTCACCGGCCAGCGCGAGGCCCGTCAGCCACCAGAAGGCTCCGAGGCCGGCGACGAGCGTGACAAGGGTGGGTGCCAGGTCGACCGGGGCGAAGGTCGGCCGGGTGAGGGCCGCGGCGCCGGTCAGCAGGACGAGCACGCCGAGCAGGCTCGTTGCGAGCACCCGCCGCCGACGCGCGAGCAGTCCGATGAGGGCTGCTGCCACGAGGGTCACGAGCACGACGGAGCCGAGCAGGATCGGCTTGTCCGCCGTGCCGAAGCGGGCCACCGCCCACTCCTTGACGGGGGTCGGCGTCAGGTCGATGACCGTCGATCCGATGGTGAGCACGGGCGACGTCGCGGGGTCGACGAAGCCGGCCACGAGGTGGCCGGCAGCGATCCCGGCGGCGGCAGCCAGGATGCCGCTCAGGGCGAGTCTGATGCGGATCATGCACGGGGTTCGTCACCCGCGTGCCCGGCGGATTGGCTTGCCCCCTCGGGCCTGGGCGCTGCGGCCCTACGTCGTCGGGCTCGCAGTCGCGGTGGAGGTGGGCGACGGTGCCGGTGGGGCGGACGCCGTCGCGCTCGTCATCCACGCGACGCCGAGCAGGATGACGATGCCGCTGACGAGCACGAGGGCGGCACCGCGCAGCTTGCCGAGCGCCTCGATGATCCTGGACGGGTCGGGGATCTCTCGCTCGCCGGTGGCCGTCGGCGCCTTCGTGAAGCGGCCGCGCCACTCCGTCATCGCCATCCAGACGCCGAAGAGGGTGACGGCGACGCCCACGACGGTCACCGGCCCGATGACGCGAGCGCCGATGAGCGCGCGTCCGTCGAGCTTGGCCGTCTCTGCGGCGTCGAGCCCGAGGTTGTCGGCGAAGAGCTGCGACATGACGACGAAGGCGCCGAGGAGCAGCGCGATCACGATCGCACTGGTGATGGCAAATCCCTTGTGCCAGATGGTCGGTGGGTCAGCGGGGGTGGTGGTCGTTGTCGTATGAGTTGCCGGACCGCCCGTGGGCGGCGTGCCCGCACCGCCTCCACCCGCACCGGCACCACCCGCGCCGGCGCCCGACTGACCGCCCACCCTGAAGATGGCTCGCTCGCCCTCCGCGGAGTCGTCGCTCATGCGTCCATCGTGGCAGCGCCGTGTGGGGCGAGGTGGCGTTTCGGGCGAATCGCCCGCCCCCGACCGGCGATGGACGTCAGCCGCGCCGCAGGAGCTCGACCAAGGCCTTGCGGTATGCCGTCCGGGCCACTCGGGCGACCACCGGCTCGGCCACGCGTGGCACCCATCGCACGCTGATCTGCTGCGACCAGTCGACCGTCGAGGTCGGGCCGTGCGGTGTCACCCGGAGGTCGATCGTTCCGCGGATCACCTTGCCCTGCTTGTGGATTCGGGCCCGACCCCCTGACCCGTCGGTGGGCTGCTCGATGGAGTCGACGACCATGACGTCGTCGAAGCCGACTGGTCCGAGGGCCGTGCGTCCGACGAAGCGCGAGCCCGGCACGAGCGCCGCCGCCTCCATCTGCTCACCGGTCACGGTCGTCAGCGGGATCACCTCGCTGTGGCCGCGCAGGTCGAGCACGCGCCGCCAGGCCTCGGCGGCCGGCAGGTCGGTGTCGAGGTGCACGTCGAAGGCCGCCATGGCGCTCATCATGCCCCCTGCGCCGGCGAACCGGCAGGGGTGGCTGCCGAGCCGGTGGGGCCGCCCTACTGCTTGGCGGTGAGCGTCATGCCCGAGCTGGCGTCGCCGAGGGTGAGGGTGTCGCCCTCGACCTTCAGCGCCGGGGAGGAGGTGAGGAAGGAGCTCAGCCACTGGTCCTGCGCGGCCAGGTCGTCCTCGCAGCCCATCATCGTCGAGGCCAGCGGCTCGGCGACGACGAGCGTGCCGCCGTCCCAGGTCGCCGAGCCGTTCATCGTGTTGCACCCGGCGTTGGCCGAGATCCGCCCGTCCTCGAACGCGAGCGTCACCGTGCTGCCCGCGACGAGGTCGTGGCCGCGGACCTCCGTCGACGTGTACGACTGACCGTTGAGGTCGGGGGTCGAGTCGCCGCAGGCGCCGAGCGACAGGACGCCGGCCACCGCGACGAGCAGCACGAGCGGCGCTCGCTGGCGCAGGCGCCAGTGGTGCGCGACGGGCCGCGGGCTCCCGGCCCTCGCCGACCCTTTCGCGACCGCACCGGTCATCGTCGTGGTCGGGGTGCTGTGGCGAGTGATCGGCATCGGGCTCTCCTCGTCGGTTGCTCGACCCTAACGGGCAGAACGTCGCCGGCTCAGGCGTTTCGCGACGATCGCTACCGCGATCCCGCCGCCATCCCGCCGCGATGGCGCCGCGGTGGTGACGTGTCGTGACACCTGTCATGGGCAGGTCGTGACGCCTGCTGCCGACGCGAAGGCGCCCGGACCGGCAGGCTGGGGCCATGCACACCACACCGCCCCCGACCGTCGGCCGCCCGGGAGCGCCCGCGATCGAGCTGCGCAACCTCGTCAAGAGCTTCCGACCGCTGCGTGGCTCGGCCGACACCGAGGTCACCGCGGTCGACGGCATCGACCTGACCGTCGGGCACGGCGAGGTCGTCGCCTTCCTCGGCCCCAACGGCGCCGGCAAGACGACGACGCTCGACATGGTGCTCGGCCTGACGGAGCCGACGAGCGGCACCGCCCGGGTCTTCGGCCGTCCGCCGCGCCACGCGGTCGTGGCCGGCGAGGTGTCGGCCGTGCTGCAGACGGGTGGCCTGCTGCGCGACCTCACCGTGCGCGAGACCGTCCGCATGATCGCGTCGACGTATGCCGTCACCGCCCCCGTCGACGAGGTCATCGACCGCGCCGGGCTGGCAGCTCTGGCGCACCGCCGCGTGTCGAAGTGCTCCGGAGGCGAGCAGCAGCGGCTGCGGTTCGCGCTCGCCCTGCTGCCCGACCCGCGCCTGCTCATCCTCGACGAGCCCACGGCAGGCATGGACGTCAGCGCTCGCTACGAGTTCTGGCAGACGATGCACGCCGACGCCAGCGCCGGGCGCACCGTCGTCTTCGCGACGCACTACCTCGAGGAGGCCGACGCCTTCGCGCACCGGATCGTCCTCGTGGCCGGTGGCCGGGTCGTCGCCGACGGGACCACCGCCGAGATCCGGTCGCAGGCGACGAGCCGCACGGTGACGGCGGTCGTGCCTGACGAGGCGATCGCCTCGATCAGCGCGTCGCTGCGCCGCCTGGACGGGGTGCGCACCGTCACGAGCCGCGGTGATCGCGTCGTCGTCACGACGAGCAACGCCGATGACGTGGCCCGGCTGCTGCTCGCGGAGCGCGGCGTCCATGATCTCGAGATCACCAGCGCCGGGCTCGAGGAGGCGTTCATGGCGCTCACCGGGCGCACGGTGGCCGAGCCTGCGAGCGACGGCCCGCCGGACGGCATACCGGCTCGGGTGGGCGCCGAGACCGAGGAGGTGGCCCGATGAACGCCACCTTCACGCTGCTCGAGATGCGCCGCATCACCCGCGACTGGAGCGGGATGTTCTTCACCGCAGTGCTGCCCGCCTTCTTCTACCTCATCTTCGGCGCGACCGTCGACAACAAGGACGCGAGCATCGGCAGCGGCAACGTCGCGATGTACGTGATGATCAGCATGGCCGCCTACGGCGCCCTCACCGCCACGACGAGCATCGGCGGGCAGTCGGCGATCGAGCGGCAGCAGGGCTGGGGGCGTCAGCTCGGGCTCACGCCGCTGCCCGACTCGTCCTACATCGCCATGAAGGCGGCCATCGCGATGACCGTCGCCGCCGTGCCGATCCTGCTGACGTATGCGTTGGGCGCGGCCACGGGAGCCCGCGGCACCGCGTCGGACTGGGTCTTCAGCGGTGTCCTGTGCCTGCTCGGCTCCGCGGTCTTCGCCGTCTACGGCCTGCTCGTCGGCACCGTCTTCCGGTCGGAGGCCGCGGTCGGCGCCGCGAGCGGCACCATGGTGATCTTCGCCTTCCTCGGCAACCTCTTCATCCCGCTCTCGGGCGCGCTGCTCACGTTCGCCAAGTTCACTCCGCTCTACGGGTATGCCGCCCTGGCGCGCTATCCGCTCACCGAGGGCTACCTCACCGACGGGTCTCAGGACCCGCTGTGGGTGCCGGTGCTCAACGTCGTCGTGTGGCTGACCATCTTCGGTGTCGGCGCGGTCTACTTCGTGCGGCGGGGTCGGGAGCGGCAATGACCGGCGCGGGTGGCTCGGCGGTCGGGCCCGCCATGGCCGGCGGGCCCGCTGTGTCCGGCGGGCCTGACGCGAGCGCGATGCCACCGCTGCGGGCCGGCGGCGGTCAGGGTCGCGACCCGTGGGAGCGCTACGGCTGGGTCATCCGCGCGGTCTGGCTCGTCTTCCTCGTCTTCCCCCTCATCACGCTCCTCAGCTCGGACCTGGCGTGGTGGCAGGTCGGCATCGGAATCGTGCTCATCGGGGCCTTCACGGCGATCTTCGTGCTGGGGGCCCAGCGTCTCGAGCGGCGCGAGCGGCGGTGCCAGCCCACCGCGGGGCTCGGGGCGGGCTACGTGCTCGCGCTCATCGCCTGTGGGCTGGGCACGGTGCCCCTCATCGGGGTGGCGGCGCTCAGCTTCCTGCCCTTCCTCGTGTCGTTCGGGATGTTTGCGCTGCCGATGACGTGGGGGATCTGCCTCTGGGTGGCGAGCGTGGCCGTGGCGGCCTTCGTCGGCCTCGTCGTCGACCCCGGCGAGGGCACGTGGGTCGTGGCGATCATCGCCTTCGCGGTCGGGGCCATGGCCGCCGGCATCCGCCTCGTCACCGACCGCAGCGGGCAGTACGTCGCGATGTCGCGCGAGCTCGCCCTCGTCGCCGAGCGCGAGCGGGTGGCCCGCGACGTGCACGACGTGCTCGGCCACTCGCTCGCGGTCGTCGCCGTCAAGGCCGAGCTGGCCGAGCGGCTCGTCGACCTCGACCCCGAGCGCGCCAAGGCCGAGCTCGCGGAGATCCAGACCCTCAGCCGTCAGGCGCTCGCCGAGATCAGGGCGACGGTCGGTGGCCTGCGCGCAGCACGTCTGGGCGACGAGATCGTCTCTGCAAGAAGGGCGCTCGCGGGGGTTGGCATCGCGGCGCACCTGCCCGACGAGGCGAGCGCGGTCGACGTGGTCGACCCGCGCCACCGCACGGTGTTGGCCTGGGTGCTGCGCGAGGCGGTGACCAACGTCGTGCGCCACAGCGACGCCGACGAGTGCTGGGTCGAGCTGGAGGGCAACCGTCTCGTCGTGCGCGACGACGGTCGTGGGCTGGAAGGGCGGCCAGAGGGCAACGGCGTGCGCGGCATCCGCGAGAGAGTCGAGGCGGCCGGTGGGCGGCTCTCGCTCACGACCGGGGACGAGGGCCACGGCACCGTGCTGGAGGTGGTCCTGTGAGCACGACGATCCGCGTGCTGCTCGCCGACGACCAGGCGCTCGTGCGTGGTGCGCTCGCCGCCCTGCTCGCTCTCGAGAGCGACCTCGAGGTCGTGGCCGAGGTCGGCCGGGGCGACGAGGTGGTGGCCCGGGCCCGCGAGAGCCGCGCCGACGTCTGCCTGCTCGACATCGAGATGCCGGGCCTCGACGGCATCGCGGCCGCAGCGGCGGTGCGCGACCAGCTGCCGGGTGTGCGCACGCTCATCGTCACGACCTTCGGTCGGCCGGGCTACCTGCGGCGGGCGCTCGAGGCCGGGGCGTCGGGCTTCGTCGTCAAGGACACCCCGGCACGTCAGCTCGCCGACGCGGTGCGCAAGGTGCACGCCGGCCTGCGCGTCGTCGACCCGTCCCTCGCCACCGAGTCACTCATCGACGGCGCCAACCCGCTGACGGAGCGTGAGCGCGAGGTGCTCGCGGTGGCCCTGGGCGGGGGCACGGTCGCGTCCATCGCCGCCGTGGTCCACCTCTCCGCGGGCACGGTGCGCAACCACCTCAGCTCGGCGATCGGCAAGACCGGCACGTCGACGCGCGCTGAGGCAGCCCGCGTCGCCCAAGACCGCGGCTGGCTCTGATCGAAAGAGCAATCCCGCGCGGTCCCCCTGATCGAGAGAGCAATCCCGCGCACCCGCCTCCCTGATCGAGAGAGCAATCCCGCAGGCGCGTCCCTGATCGAGAGAGCGATTCCGCGCGCTCGGCGTGCGGGACGGTGGGCCGTTGTCGCTGGTTTGGCCGGACGAATCGCTCTCTCGATTGTGGGGAGGGGTGGCCGTGTCAGGTCTCGAGGTGGGCGTAGTCGGGCAGCTCGATGCGATCGGCCGGCGGGGAGTAGAGGTCGCCGGCTCGTTGGACGACCCTGCTGGAGGCGAGGCGCAGGGCCGTGCGCATCGCAGCGATGCCGGCGCCGGTGCGGGGGTGCGCGATCCACGGCACCCCCGGCGGCAGCTTCTGCGCCTGCTCGACGTACGGGCGCATGACGCGCTCGTAGGCGCGGAAGGCGTCGACGTGGTGGACGTGCGACGCCAGCTCGCCGGCGAGCACGTAGGCCCCGACGAGCGCGAGGCTCGTGCCCATGCCACTGACGGGTGACGGGGCGGAGGCTGCGTCGCCGAGCAGGGCGACCCGGCCGCGACTCCACTGCGGCACGTGCACCTGGGCGACGGCCTCGAGGTAGAAGTCCGGGGCGTCGCGGACTCCGGCGAGCACTCTCTCCGTCTGCCACCCGGCGCCGGCGAAGACGTCCTCGAGCAGCTGCCGTTGCTGGTCGCGGGGAAGGAGCTCCGCTCCCTCAGGTGCGTCGCGGAAGGACAGCGCCGCCCGAGTGGTGCCCGCGTTGTCGGGGCGGAGGGTCACGACGCGCCCGCCGGGGGCGTTGTACCACCGCCACCACTGGTCGTCGGTGTCGGTGCGGTCGATGGTGAGCCACGCCATCTGCAACCCCAACGGGGAGATCGTGGCTGTCGGTCCGAAGACGAGGCCGCGTGTCGCCGAGTGCAGCCCGTCGGCCGCCACGACCACGTCGACGTCACGCTCGGCGCCGCTCGCGAGGGCCACCCGCACGTGACCACCCTCGTCGCTCAGCGCGACGATGTGGTCGTCGAAGACGTACTCGGTCCGATCGCGCGTCTGCTCGACCAGCAGGTTTGCCAGGTCCTCGCGCAGGATCTCGACCTCGGCGGTCGTGCCACCGCTCTGTGAGGTGCCCGCGGGGAACTCGGCGATGGCGCCACCGTCGCTGGTCACGAACCGGGTGCCCACCTCGCCCGTCGTCGCGTCGCGGATGGCCTGCTCGAGTCCCATCCTGCGCGTCACCTCACGACCGGCTCCCCGCACGTCGATGTTCTGACCTCCCGGGCGCACGCTCGCCGCCCGCTCCACGACGACGGTCTCCCAGCCGTAGCGGGTGAGCCAGTGGGCGAGAGCCGGACCGGCGATGCCGGCACCGGAGATGAGGGCACACTGCGGGCGCCCGGGCCCCTGATCCATGTCTGCCTCCCTGACGACGTGGATCCACCGTAGGACGAGAGCCGGAATGCCGCAGTGCGCGGCTCGCTGTGACCCCGATTGACCGGACGGAATTGCTCTCTCGATCGGGTTTGGGGGAAACGGGGTGTCGAGGTGAGGGCACGTCGATCGACGTGGGGGTGCAGGCTGGCAGTCAGAGCCACCTGCAGAGCCGCACCCACCACCGACGTCCGAGGAGACGACATGCGCTACCTGCTCATCCACAAGCTCGACGAGACCCGGCCCGAGGCCTGGAACCCCAGCACCGAGTTCGTCGAGGCGATGGGTGCCTTCATGACGGAGTGCGCCGAGTCGGGCGTGCTGCTCGCTGCCGAAGGGGTTCACGAGAGCTCCGAGGGGGCGCTCATCCGCAAGCGCGCCAGCGGCACGACGGTCACCGACGGACCCTTCACCGAGGCACGTGAGGTCATCGGCGGCTTCGCCGTGCTCCAGGTCGACTCCCGCGACCAGGCGATCGCGCTGGGTGAGCGCTTCGCGAGCCTCTTCGAGGAGGTGTCGGTCGAGGTGCGCCGGGTCATGGAGTTCGAGGACCTGCCCGACGACATCCAGCAGACGCAGGGAGCGCACGCCATCGATCTGGCCCAGGGCCACGCCTGAGGGCACCTGACCGCGGGAGCCCGCGGCACGGCATACAGCCGGAGCGACGTCGCCGCGCCGATGGTTCCGTGGCGTCGCTCCGAGCCGACCGATAGCGTCGGGCCCGTGAACATCATCTTCGTGGAGCCCTCGTTCCCCGCGAACCAGCGTCGCTTCGTGCACGCGCTCGCCTCCGTGGGCGCCAACGTCTACGGCATCGGCGAGACGGAGGAGGGGCACCTCGACGGTGAGCTGCGCGGGCAGCTGAGCGGTTACTACCGCGTCGGCTCGGTGACCAACGTCGAGCAGATGGTCGAGGCGGTGCGCTACTTCCAGGACCGCGTCTGGATCGACGGGCTCGAGGCCACGGTCGAGGCGCACACGATGCCTGCTGCACAGGTGCGCGAGGCGACCGGCATCCCCGGCACGAGCGTGCGCACGACGTGGCTGTGCCGCGACAAGCCCTCGATGAAGGAGGCACTGCGCCAGGCCGGCGTGCCGACCGCGGCGAGCGCTGCCGTCGAATCCGCCACAGAGGCACACGAATTCGCCGACCGCGAGGGCTATCCGCTCATCCTCAAGCCGCGCGCGGGCGCCGGCGCCCAGGGCACCGTCCGCGTCAACGACGAGCACGAGCTGCTTCACGCGCTGCAGGGCTACGCCCGTGAGGGCGCCACGTCGATCGCCATCGAGGAGTTCGTCGAGGGCCACGAGGGCTTCTACGACACGATCACCGTGGGCGGCAGGGTCGTGCACGACTGGGCCACGCACTACTACCCCAACGTCCTCGAGGCGATGCGCCACCGCTGGATCTCGCCGCAGTTCATCACGACCAACCGCATCGACGACCCCGGCAACTACTTCTACCAGGAGGTGCGCACCCTCGGCCACCGCGTCATCGAGGCGCTCGGCATCGAGACCTCGGCGACCCACATGGAGTGGTTCTACGGCCCGAAGGGCCTGAAGTTCAGCGAGATCGGCGCGCGCCCGCCCGGCGTCGGCGCGTGGGACCTCTACTCCGCCGCCAACGAGGTCGACGTCTATCGCGAGTGGGCGCACGTCATCACGCACGGCCGCCCGGAGCAGCCCATGAGACGCACGTATGCCGCCGGGATCGTCGCGCTGCGCCCTGACCACGACGGGTCGGTGACGGGCTACACCGGCATCGAGGAGATGCAGGCCCGGCACGGCGACTCGATCATCGACTCGCACTTCCCGCCCGTCGGGCACGGCACGCAGTCCGTCGAGGCCGGCTACATGGCCAACGCCTGGGTGCGCGTGCGCCACCACGACTACGACACGGCGCGGGCCGTGCTCGACGACATCGGCCAGACGATCCGCATGCACGCGCGTTGATGACGACGATCCTCCTTGGCCCGCAACGGTTCACCACGACCGTGGGCGCCACTGTGCGCTCCCTCGGTCTGGACGGGCCGATCGCGATGATCAACTCCGGCTGGGAGGAGCGCGAGAGCGAGGACGCCGAGCTCGCCGGACACCTCGAGGGGCGCGGGGTCAACCTGCAGCTGCACCACCGGATGATGGACGTGCTCGACAAGGACGAGCACTTCGCTGCGGCCGCACGGCTCTTCCGCGACCGGCAGGACGAGCTGCGTGCCTTCTACGGCATCCGCCTGCAGGCGGCCATCGACGCCGTGCAGGCGGTGGCGCACCGCTCCTCACTCCACGCCATCGGGCCGGTGGCCCTCCAGTCCGCGATCGAGGCCGTGCGCGACGTCGACGCCTGGTATGTCGCCGAGCTCGCCGACCTCTATCGCTCGGTGCGCGCCACGGCCCCTCGCGACGAGAGCGGCACGATCGGCTGGCACCGCGGCGAGATCGGGGCGCTGCTCGACGACTGCGTCGGGGTCGTCATCGCCGGGGGCAACGTGCGCACCCTGCTGCGCACCCTGCGGGTCTTCGACGTGCAGATCAGTGCCGACCTGCCCATCGTCGCCTGGTCGGCGGGAGCCATGGTGCTGAGCGACGAGATCGTGCTCTTCCACGACCACGCGCCGCACGGCGTCACGGCGGCCGAGGTCTTCGACACCGGCCTCGGACGGCTGCCCGGTGTCATCGCGCTGCCGCACGCCAAGCGGCGGCTCCGCCTCGACGAGTTCGACCGGATGAGCGTCATGGCGCGGCGCTTCCCCGACCACCGGCTCACGCTGCTCGACGACAGCACGGTCGTGCGCTTCCCCGACGGGTCGAGCGAGCTGCCCGCGGGGGCGCGCTATCTCGGCCTCGACGGCCATGTCGCCGTGGTGGGGGCCGCCTCATGAGCCCTCCCGAGCGTCTGGCCGTCAACCGCCTGCGCGAGCGCGTGCCGCTCGACGGCCCGACCATCGACCGGTTCATCACCCGCTTCGGCTCGCCCATCATCGAGGGCGAGCGCGCCACCTTCCTCTATCGCGGCGACGTCGACGAGGCGTGGGTGCGCCACCGGGTCGTCGGGCTCCCGGATCCCTTGCCGCTCAAGCGGATCGGCGAGTCCGACCTCTGGGCCGGCACGACGGTCCTGCCTGAGGGATCGCGGGTGGAATACCAGATCGAGATCCGCAAGGGCGAGCACTACGAGCGCTTCAACGACCCGCTCAACAGCCGGCTCGCGCACAGCCCGATGGGCTCGTCGTCGGTGTGCGCGGCGATCGGCTACCGGGTGCCCGAGTGGGCGCGCTACGACCCCGAGGCCCGTCAGGGCACCCTCGTCGAGGAGCAGGTCCGCAGCCGGGCCCTGCGCCGCGACCAGCCGGTGCAGATCTACCTGCCCGCGCGCTTCAACCGGGCCCAGCGCTACCCGCTGCTCGTCGTCCACGACGGCACCGACTACCTCGAGTTCGCGGCGATGAAGATCGTGCTCGACAACCTCATCCACCGCCTCGACGTCGACCCGCTCATCGCCGTCTTCGTGCCGCCGCGCGACCGGCTCAAGGAGTATCCGCACCACGCGCCGCACGCCCGCTTCATCGCGCGCGAGCTCGTGCCGCTGCTCAACGAGCGACTGCCGCTCATCGACACCCCGGAGGCGCGCTGCCTCATGGGCAGCTCGTTCGGCGGCGTCGCCTCACTCTCGACGGCGGTGCGCTACCCCGGCTACTTCGGCTCGCTCCTGCTCCAGTCGGCGTCGCTCGTCTTCACCGACATCGGGTTCGAGCACGGCGGCGGCCCGGCGTTCGACCCCGTGGTCAAGTTCGTCAACCGCTACCGCCTCCGGCCGACGGCGGTCGTCGACCGCATTTTCATGACGTGCGGCGTCTACGAGCCGCTCATCACGCCGAACCGGTCGATGGTGCCCGTCTTCCGTCACACCGGCATGCGCGTGCGCTACGTCGAGTCGCGCGACGGCCACAACTGGGAGAACTGGCGCGACCGCCTCGGCGACGGCCTCTCCTGGCTCTTCCCAGGACCCCAGAAGTTCGTCTACGAATGAGATCGACAAAGGAGTGCGCATGAAGGTGACCGACCGGTGGTACTCCGACCGCCTCGGCCATGACCTCACCGTGGCGCGGTGGGGCTCCTACGGCAGCCCGGTGCTGCTCTTCCCGACCGCCGGCGGCGACGCCGAGGAGGTGGAGCGGCACAAGATGATCTCCCACCTCGAGCCGCTCATCGCGGCCGGTCGCGCCAAGGTCTACTCCGTCGACAGCATCGCCGGGCGCGCCCTGGCTGAGAAGCGCGGCTCGGCGGAGTACCAGCTCGCCCTCTTCAACGGCTTCCACGAGGCGATCGCGCGCGAGGTGATCCCGGCGATCCACTCCGACCTCGGCGGCCAGCACATCCCGGTCACCGTCGCCGGGGCGTCGATCGGCGCCTTCAACGCGCTCGCGATCACCTGCCGCTATCCCGAGCTCGTGCGCTCCGCCGTCTGCATGAGCGGCACCTACGCGATCGAGCAGTTCGTCGGCGGGGTCGTCAACGACGACCTCTACTTCAGCTCGCCGCTGCACTTCCTGCGTGGTCTCGAGGGGCCGGCGCTCGACACCCTCCGCTCCCGCATGATCGTGCTCGCGTCGGGCAGCGGCCGCTGGGAGGACGTCGGCGAGTCGCGCGCCGTCGCCGACCTGCTCGGCTCCAAGGGCATCCCCAACCGGGTCGACGACTGGGGCACCGCCTACGACCACGACTGGCCGACGTGGTGGGCGATGCTCCCGCTCTACCTCGACGACCTGCTCCCCTGACGCTTCCCCCTCCCCCGGTCACCCCCGGCGTATGCCGTGAGGCCACCACCCCAATCGAAAGAGCGATCCGCGCGGCCTCCTCCAAGACGAGGGCCGCGCGGAATGCTCTCTCGATCAGGTAGGCGGCCGCAGGGAGGGCGCGCGGAACTGCTCTCTCGATTGTGAGCGGGGTATCAGGCGGGTGGAAGGTTGCTCTGACAGGAACGGGCCCGCGCGGCGTGGGCCCCTTCCCCGTGAGGTCCCCTGCCATGAGCACTGCCGACGTCTTCCCGCTGATCAAGGCCCCCGAGGCGTGGCCCGTGCCCGTCGTCGCGACGCTGGCGATGGTGATGCTCGCCGGGCTCGACCTCGTCGGTGCCCTCTTCGCAAAGGAGTGGGCCGAGCACGGCGGCATCCGGGCGCTCGTGCTCGGCGCGGGGGCCTTCGTCGTGCTCTTCTGGGTGTATGCGTCGTCGCTGAAGTACGCCGAGCTCGCCCTCGTCACGATGGGCTGGGTCGTCATGCTGCAGGTCGGCCTCGTGCTCATCGACCGCTGGGTCTACGGCGTGGAGCTGCCGCTCGGCAAGTGGGTGGCGATCGGGGTCGTGCTGCTGGCCCAGGGCTACCTCGTGCTCGCACCGGGCGTCGAGCGCGCAGCGACCGTCGCGGGCTCGGCTGGATAGACTGCCTCGACGGCTGGGAGCGCGTGACGCGTCCGGGTGGTCAGCCGGCACCAGTCGCGCCCAGCTCGCACCACGGAGGGCGCTCACCCCGTGAGGAGCCCCATGCGCCGTCCCGCCGCCCGCCGCGCCCACCGCGCGGCTCGGGCGATGGGTGTGCTCACGGTCGCGGCCCTGCTCACGACGGCTGCCTGCACGACCACCCCCGAGGTCGCGCCGACCTCCACGACGGGCACGGCCACCTCGACGCCCACACCGACGACCACAGGACCGCCCGAGCCCCTTGTCGTCGAGACCGTCTTCGACCACTCGACGCTCGACCCGACGAGGCAGTACGACCGCAGCGGAGCGCTCGTGTCCAAGGCGCTCTACGAGACCCTGACGACCTATGACGGAGCCGACCAGACCAGGCCCCAGGCCGGGCTGGCCGAATACACCCTGTCGCCCGAGGGCAACTGGCTCACGCTGCGGCTGCGCAGCGGCCGCGTCTTCTCCGACGGCAGCGCGGTGACGAGCGACGACGTCGTCTTCACCCTCGAGCGGGTCAAGGGTCTGGGGGGCGCGGCCGCGACGATGCTCGGCAACGTCACGATGCGCCGGGTCGATGACCGCACCCTGATCCTGACCTCGCCCGACGCCAACTTCGCCCTGCCGGCCATCCTCGCCAACCCCGCCTTCGGCATCCTCAACTCGCGAGCCGTCAAGGCCAACGGCGGCACCATCGGCCCCGGCGACACGGCCGATCGGTGGCTCGCGACCAACTCGGCCGGCTCGGGACCCTACGTCCTCTCCGGTGCCGACGACGACGAGGTGCGCCTCACCGTCAGCCCCACGTGGGCCGGCACGCGACCGGCCTTCCCCGAGGTCGTCCTGCGCGACACCGACCCTGACCAGCAGGTCACCGACGTCGCCTCCGGCGCGGCCGACGTCGTGCTCGACCTCTCGCCCGCGCAGGCCGACCGCATCGCCGAGGCCGCGACAGGAGCGGCCGGCTCGGGTCAGGCCGCCGTCACGGTCATGGCCGCCCTGTCCTCGACCACCGCCTTCGTGCTGCTGCACCGCGACCCTGAGGTCAACGCCTGGACCGCCAACCCCGACTTCGCCGAGGCGGTGCGGCTCGGCATCGACCGCCAGGCTCTGGCGACAGCGGTCAGCGACGCGATCCCGGCCGCGGGGGTGATCCCGGTCGGCATCGTCGGGTCGCTCCTCGCCCCCGACGGGACCCCCTCCGGCACCCCGACCACCCCGGCGCCGGCGGGGACGACGCCGGTGACCACCGACCCTGACCCGGCTCCCGCCCCGACGCCCGCCTCGACTGCCGCGGCGCCTGCCCCTGTGACCGAGCCGGGCCCGGGCGAGAGCACGCCCACTCCCGGCGCCACGACGGTCGCACCCCCGCCCGTCGTGCCGGCCCGCGACCTTCCGGGTGCCCGCGCGGCGCTCGCGCGCTCCGGCTACGCGGGCCAGCGCTTGCCGCTCACCTTCGCCCGCGACCTGCCGATCCAGGGCGTCCCGACCGCCTCGGTCGCGGCGCTCGTCGCGGCGCAGCTCGCCGAGGTCGGCATCACCGTCACCCCGACGCCGCTGCCGGCGGAGGCTGCGCTCGAGCGCTACCGCGCGGGCCGCGACGCCTTCAGCCTGTGGAGCTGGAACCCCGACTACACCGACCCCGAGAACTACCTCGCCTTCGCCCCCGGCGGCCTCGTCGGCCTCCGCGCGGGGTGGCCGCTCGGGGTCGACACCGAGGTCGACACCCTGACGGATGACGCGCGGGCGTCCATCGGAGCCGACCGAGCCGTGGCGTATGCCGTGTGGCAGCAGGCGCTCGACGCCCGGGGCCCGTTCGTCCCCCTCTTCCAGCCGTCGAGCCACCTGGCGCACGGCCAGCGGGTCAGCGAGCTGCCGACCAACCCGGTCTGGACGCTCGACCTCGCCCGGGTGCGCTGAGCCCCCGTCGTGGTCGCGTGGGCCTAGCCTGACTCCTGAGGTCGGCACCGCACCGACCCTGCCGTGTCGAGAGGATGCCGCCCATGCCCACGAGCAAGGCCAAGACCGAGTCGACGTCTGAGTCGAAGGCCGGGGCGACGTCCAAGCCGTCGACGTCTGACGGCTTCACCGCGGAGGAGCGCGCTGCGATGAAGGCGCGCGCAGCCGAGCTCCGCGCCGAGGGCCGGAAGGGGGCCAAGAAGGCCGACGGGCTGCAGGCCGTGCTCGACGCCATCGGCGAGATGCCGCCGGAGGACCGGGCGATCGCCGAGCGGGTGCACGTCACCGTGACTGCCAACGCCCCGGACCTCACGCCCAAGACGTGGTACGGCATGCCCGCCTACGCGAACGCCGACGGCAAGGTCGTCGTGTTCCTGCAGGCAGCGGGCAAGTTCAACACGCGCTACTCGACGCTCGGCTTCCAGGACGCGGCCAACCTCGACGACGGCGACATGTGGGCCGCCTCCTTCGCCGTCGCGAGGTGGAGCCCGGCCGTGGAGGAGAAGGTTGCGGCTCTCGTGCAAGCCGCCGTCTCCTGAGCCACCCCATGTGTACGCTGTGAACTCATGGCGACCGTGTCCTCCTTGCCTTCCGATCCCGCCGAGCGACACCGGGCCGTCGCCGGCCGGTTCACCGAGCTCGTCCGGGGTGTCACCGACTGGGATGCCCCCACGCCCGTGCCCGACTGGGCGGCGCGAGACGTCGTGCGTCACCTCGTCGAGTGGTTCCCGGGCTTCCTCGAGTCGGGCAGCGACGTGCGCCTGCAGCGCGGTCCGTCGGTCGACGAGGACCCCGTCGCTGCCTGGGAGACCCATGCGACCGCCGTCCAGGCCGTGCTCGATGACCCAGTTGCGGCCGCCGGGATGTATTCCAGCCCGCACACCGGCGATCTGCCCGTCGACCAGGCCACCGACCGCTTCTACACCGCCGACGCCTTCCTGCACACGTGGGACCTCGCCCGGTCGACGGGTCAGGACGACACCCTCGACGCTGCGACCTGCGCAGAGATGCTGGCCGGCATGCAGCCCATCGAGGACCTCATGAGGGCGTCGGGGCAGTACGGCCCGGCCGTCCCGGTCTCGGACCATGCCTCGTCACAGGACCGGCTGCTCGGCTTCATCGGCCGCGACCCGGCCTGGCGCCCCCCGACTGGCTGACCCCGCCGCGTGAGGAAATGGGCACTCGACCCAGCCGATGTCGAGTGCCCAGTTCCCGACGCCCCCTCGGGCCAAGCCGACGTCGAGTGCCCAGTTCCCGACGCCCCCTCGGGCCAAGCCGACGTCGAGTGCCCAGTTTCCGACGCCCGCTCGGGTCAAGCCAAAGTCGAGTGCCCAGTTCCCGACGCCCGCTCGAGCCGGGCGGCCGGACCCACAAAGTGCCTGCCGCCCCGACGGTCCCTGCGTAACGGCCGGACCTGGGACGCGGTTTGTGGGTCCGACGGTCACCGCGTGGGTTCGGCTCTGGTCGTGAGGAGATGGGCACTCGACCAAGCCAAAGTCGAGTGCCCACTTCCTGACTGCTGTCGGGGCTGGTGGGGGGCGCGGTAGCGTCGCCACCGTGACCTTGCCCCAACAGCCGACCGACTCGCAGCTCACCGCCCTGCACCGCCACGGCCGGGTGCCCCACGTGCGCGGGCTCGTGCTCGCGGCCGGGGCCGGCCGCCGGATGGGTAGCCCCAAGGCGCTCCTGCGCGTGACCCCTGACGAGCCGACCCTCGTCGAGCGCGCCGTCGACCTGCTCACGGTCGGAGGCTGCGACGGCGTCACCGTCGTTGTGGGCGCAGCCGGCGCCGAGGTGGAGACGCTCGTGCGGTCGCTCGGGCGCGACGTCGCCATCGCCCACTGCCCCGACTGGGACGACGGCATGGGCGCGTCACTGCGAGCCGGGCTCGCCTCGCTGGCCGCCTCCACCCACGAGGGCGAGGGAGTGACCGAGGCCGTGCTCGTGACGCTCGTCGACCTGCCCGACGTCACGCCGGATGTCGTCGCCCGCGTGCTCGACTCCGCGGCGCCGGCCGAGCCCGGCACCCCGGGTCACTGGCGACGCGAGCTGCGGCGGGCGGCATACGGAGGACTGCCCGGCCACCCAGCGCTCATCGGGCGCGACCACTGGGAGGCCGTGGCTCGCGAGGCCGGTGGTGACCAGGGCGCGCGCGGCTACTTCCGCAGCCACCCGCACGACCTGATCGAGTGCGGCGACCTCGCGACCGGACGCGACGCCGACACCCCGACCGAGCTGGGCCGGCTGCGGTCGGACGGAGCCTGACTCAGTCGGGCGACGCCCACGCGCCGACGGCGAGGGCGACGACGTAGGTGACGGTGCTCACGAGGTCAGGCGGGCTGGGCGGCGGCGTCCGATGCGACGCCCCGGTCGGCGCCCGTGCCCTCGCGAGCGTGCTTGATGGCGAAGTAGACCAGCGCGACGGCAGCGATGTTGGCGACGAACACGACCGCAGCGGCCAAGCCGGTGCCACCGCTGGCGGAGAAGCTCAGCGAGACGAAGTCGTAGATGGCGTGGAAGACCATGGCCCAGATCAGGGTGCCGGTCACGCGCCGGATGATGTAGAGCAGGGTGCCTGCCATGAAGGTCGTGTAGACCTGCTGAATGGTGGTGCCGACGGCCTGACCGTTGATGACGTTCGACGCGTGCATGAGGCCGAAGCAGAGGCTGCTGAGGAACCAGGCCATGCCCTCGCGGAAGCGCCCGCGGAAGCCGGTGAGCAGCAGGCCGCGTGTCATCAGCTCCTCCGAGAAGCCGACGAGGATCACGGCGACGGCGACGAGCAGGACGACGCTGACGTCGAGCTTGGACCACACAGTGCTGAGGGCGGTGAGGATGACGCCGATGACGGCCAGCACCACGGCGATCCACGGCAGGCGCGAGGTGGCCTTCTCCCGGTCGTAGAGCGCCGGGCGCCACCAGCCGAGATAGCTCGTGGCGGCAGCGACGAGCACCGACGAGCAGGTTACGGGGATGACGGCGCCCTTGAGGGTCGCGTCTGCCGTCTTGCCGATGTCGTCGTAGTCGGCGCCGAGCAGCTTCGAGACGCCGACGATGACGATGAGGTAGAGCACGAAGACCAGCAGGGCGGGTCCGGGCGAAGGCCTGTGGCGCATGAGGTGCCTTTCGTGATGCGCGAGTCGAGGGAGCCTAGGGCGGAGCACGTCGACGAGAAGGCAGGTAGGCGATGTCGACGCTACCAAGGGTGGGACCGTGCGCAAGATCGGTCGAGTTCGGCGTGTTTGGAGCGCTGCTCGGTGCGCCGCTGCCCTGACGCCGTGGTCCGGCTTCGCCGCTTCGTCGCTCGGTGGCTAGTCGTCCATCGCCTCGATGCCGAGCTCGGCCAGCTCGCCCAGGCGCTCGCGGAGGTGCTCGACCAGCTCCCGCGGCGGGGGCTCCCAGCCCACGACCTCCTCGACGACGCGCAGCGGCTCCGTCGTGCGATAGGAGCGGGTCGGGTTGCCGGGGAAGCGCTTGTCGGTGACGTTGGGGTCGTCCTCGATCGTGCCGACCGGCTCGACCCGATAGACGCGCGGCGGCCCGTCGCCGCGGGCGAGCTCGGCAGCCAGCGGCGCGCCCTCCCGGCTGGCCGTGAGGTAGATGTGCCGGGACTGGCGACCGGAGCCGTAGTTGGAGCGCCATCCCGGCGTCAGCAGCTCGCCGACCGCCACGTCGGCCCTCGTCCCGTGGAAGAACGGACCCGGGTCGTCGACGACACGGGGTGTCGGAGGCGGGTCGCGGAGCAGGCTGTCGAGACGGCCCATGAGGGCCGCGATCCTGGTGCGACCGTGGGGCGCTCGCGGGTAGCGACCGAGCACGTCGAGGACGACGGGCGTGGCTCGCTTGGCCGCGGCGGTGAGGACGTACTCCGCGACCACGGGGTCGTCGCCCCGAGCGAGCTCAGCGGCCCGGGCGGCATGCGTCGCCGCTCCCAGGATGTGACGCACCTGCGTCGCCGTCGCCAGCGGATGGAGGTATGCCGCCGCGGCCGCATCGCCTGCCGCGGTCGCTGCGTGCCGGGCGGGCTCGGTCGACGCCTCCTTCGCCGCGCGGTGGGCGTCGGTGGCGGCTGTCCGCTGGAGGCGGGAGCGGGGCGCACCCTCGGCGAAGACTCGCGCTGCGTCGAGCGCTGCCGCCGGGCGCGGGTCGTCCGGCTCAGCCCTCTCGAAGAGGACGAGGACAGGCTCGGCGCACGACACGGCATACGCGGCGACGGAGCGCAGCTCGTCCATCGTCAGCTGGAAGTCACCGGTGGGCATCGGCATCTCCCCGAGTATGGCTCAGGCGTGGCCGCTCAGCTGGCCCAAGCGGTCGGCGAGCGCGTCGACCATGGCGCCGGCGCGCTTCTCGGGAAGGGGCGACTTGCGGTCGCCACCCTGGCTGGAGACCGGGAGCACGTCGATCGAGAGCTTGGCGCCGCCGGCCAGGGCGCGCAGGGCGTCGACCCGCTCGGCGAACGGCGAGCCGCTGCCCGGCGAGTAGTAGCGCACGACCTCGTCGACGTCGTCGGGGTAGAGGTCGGTTTTCGTCACGGCGATGATGAGCCAGATCGGCTTGTTGCGCCGGACCGCCATGGAGGCGATGCGGTGCGAGGTGATCGTCCAGTCCTCGAGCTCCGCGGCGAGCTGCTCCTCGCGCGTCGAGGTGGCCACGCCCGTCGTGCCGGCGGCGCGGCGCGGGGTCGCGTGCCCGTTGGCGACGACGTGGATAACGCCGGCGACCGGCTGGTCGTGGAAGACCTCGTCGAGGGCGCCGAGGCGCGTGGCGGCGTTGTCGCCCGGCACGACGAGGAAGCGGAAGCCGTGCAGCTTGGCGCCGCGGCGGGTCCGGCGCTCCATGACGGCCGAGCCGACCTCGGCCACGGCCTCGTCGGAGGAGCGTCGCGTCAGCCGGTCGACGAGCTGGCTCTTGCCGACGCCGGTCATGCCGGTCACGGCCACCATCGGGTAGCGGTCGCGCAGGAGCCGGCTCATGCGCTCGGGCGCCGAGGCGAGTGCGGTCAGCAGACCGGTGGCGACGGTCGCACCCAGTGCGGTGCGACTCGACGTCGGCAGGATCGTCCGGATCCGGGATGAAGTCTGAGACACGGTGCCTCCTCGGCATGCTGGTCAAGGCCAGTGGGTGCCAGCCGAAGGCTGGTGGGCGGTCAGTTGGCCCCTCGAGCCTACGGTCCGCCGGTCACGGTGCGTGCCTTGCAGTGCGGCCGAGACCGATGAGCAACGAACAACACCCCGTCCTGGCGAGAGGACAGGGTGTTGCGTGACTGATTCTAGCGGGGTGCGGGCAGGCGCGTCGCCGAGCCCGTGTCCGAGATCTGGTGGTATGTCCGGCCTTGTGGGCCCATTGACGGACTTCTCCGCTCGGTGGTTCAGTGAACTCTCAGGTTTTCCCGTCCGCTCGATGGGGGTTGTCATGCACCGCAGGGGCACTGCTCACCTGGTCCGACTGACTGGCGGGCTGACCGCGCTGGCGCTCGCAGCCGCGCTGCTCGTCACTGCCCCGAGCGCCGGGGCACGGCCGGCGTCACCGCCGGGGGCTGCGTCGGGGGTTTCGTCGGCTGTGGCAGCGGCGTGTGACCCGTTCACCGCCCCGGCGCTGGATGCGAGCGTCCCCACCGCGCGCGACGTGATCGGCATCGATCTCGGCGACCGCGACGTCACGACGCAGGAGTCGGACTCCTACCTGGCCGCCGTCGCCGCGGCGAGCCCGAAGGTCGTCGACGGTGTGCTCGCCACGTCGGTCGAGGGACGCCCCCTGAGGTATGCCGTCGTCGGGCAGGAGAAGTGGGTGACCCCCTCGGGGCTGGACCGCATCGGTCGAGACCTCGCCCGGCTGCGCGACGCCCGCACGCCCGAGGCGCAGGCTCGCCAGATCATCCGTTCGATGCCGTCGATCCTCTGGGTCGCCGGCAACGTGCACGGTGGTGAGGAGAGCGGCACCGACGCCGCGCTGCGGGTGCTCTACGAACTGGCTGCGCGCACCGACTGCGCGTCCCAGGAGATCCTCGACGACGCGATCGTCGTCGTGCTGCCGACGCAGAACCCCGACGGTCGCGAGGCCGACACCCGGCGCAACGCATACGGCTTCGACATGAACCGCGACTGGTTCGCGCGGACCCAGCCCGAGACCGACGGCAAGGTGGAGATGCTCCGGAAGCTGCCGCCGCAGCTCTTCATCGACGCGCACGAGATGGGGCGCGCGACCTACTTCTTCCCGCCCAACGCCGACCCGGTCTACCACGACATCGGGGAGACGCCGCTGGACTGGATCTACAACCTCTACGGCACGTCGATGCAGGAGGCGTTCGGGCGGTTCTCGATCCCCTTCTTCAACGGTGACGTCTACGACCTCTTCTACATGGGCTACGGCGACACCGTGCCGGCCACGGGCTTCAACGCCGCCGGGATGACCTTCGAGAAGGCGAACGGCGACCCGACCGCGCAGCGGGTGCAGGAGCAGTACGTCGCGATCTGGGCGACGCTGAGCGCGGCGGGCGCCAAGGACGACGAGCTGCTGACGCAGTGGCGCGCCGAGCACGTCAAGGCCTATCAGCAGGGCGTGGCCGGGGAGCTCGAGCCCAACCAGCTCTACTGGGAGGGCACAGCCATCACCAACCCCGTGCCCGACATCACCATCAAGCACTACTTCCTGCGCACCGACGACCCGGCCAAGGCCGAGGAGGTGCAGCGCGTCGTGCGGCGGCTCCAGCGGATGGACGTCGAGGTCTACCGGCTCGTGCGCCCGCTCTCGGTGCCCGACTACACCGCCTACGGCCGGCCCGCTGCTCCGACGACGATGCCGGCGGGGACCTACTGGATCCCCATGGCCCAGGGGCAGAAGCACTGGGTGCAGGCGATGCTCAACGAGGACACCTACGTCCCGTTCCCCTACTTCTATGACGTGACGGCGTGGAGCTCGCCGCTGCTCGAGAACATCGCGGGTGGTCGCTCCGGCGCAGACCTCAAGCCCCAGGCCGCTCCCCTGGCCCTGCAGGCCGAGCCCGCCTCGGCGGTGACCGGTGCGGCTCCCCGGCTGGGCGTGTGGCAGGTGTCTGCCACCGCGACCGGCTCGATCGAGTCCGCCGGCTGGCTGCGCTGGTGGCTCGACAACCGCGTCGGGCTGGACTTCACCGACCTGACCGCGGCACAGATCGCTGCCGGCGCCCTGGCCGACATCGACGTGCTCGTCGTGCCCAACGGCTCTGATGCCACGGCCTCCAACGCCCTCGGCGCCGCCGGGCGGGCGGCCCTCGACCAGTGGGTCCGCGACGGCGGCCGCCTCATCACCCTGCGAGACAGCTCACGTCTGGCCACCCGGCTCGGCCTGACCTCCGCGTCCTACACGGCCGCGACCTCCGACATCCCCGGCTCGCTGATCCGGGTGGAGGTCGACCCGGCGAGCCCTCTCGCTGCTGGCGTGGGCGACACCGCGTGGGCGATGTACGAGTACGAGTTCGTCTGGACGGCTGCTGCGGGCGCAACGCCCGTGCGCTACCCGGCGGCGGGTGACCCGGACTGGTTCATCTCGGGGTTCGCCGAGGGCGAGGAGCAGCTGCACGGGAAGTCTGCCGTCGTGGACGAGAAGGTGGGTGACGGCCGGGTCGTGATGTTCGGCTTCGACCCCAACTACCGCGCGTTCACCGGCGGCACGGTGAAGATGCTGCTCAACGCCATCGTCGGGCCGGACCCGTCAGCGTCGGTGCAGGCTCGGACGGTTGCCCCCCGGGCGACGTCGGCGCCGGCGGCGTCCGACCGCATGGTCATCAGCGTGCGCCCCGGTGCCGCCGACCGCGTGCAGGCGATGCTCAACGCGAAGGCGGCGTCGGCCGACGTCGTGCGGTCACCCGGTGTCGTCAGCTTCCGGGTCGACCTCGGCGGCCAGACGTCCGACGAGCACCCGTGGGCGCAGGAGCTCGCTCTCGACGCCGCCAAGCTCGGACCTCAGGTGGTCGCCGTCCGGCTGCCGTAGCCCGAGGCGGATGGTCCGCTGCCGCAGGGCGCACCGGTGGTTGGATCGACGCATGCGCATCTTCTTCACCGGCGGCAGCGGCAAGGCCGGCAAGCACGTCGCGACGTTCCTCGCCGAGCAGGGTCACCAGGTCACGAACGCCGACCTCGTGCCGCTGCGTCACCCGGACGTCTCCGACCTCACGGTCGACCTCACGGACGTCGGCGAGACGTACTCCGCCCTGGCGGGGCTGGCGCGCTTCGAGGAGCTGGAGCTTGCGGCCAAGCCGGCATACGACGCCGTCGTGCACTTCGCCGCGGTGCCGGCGATCCTGCTCACGTCGGAGGCCAAGACGTATGCGACGAACGTGCTCAGCACCTACAACGTGCTCGAGGCCGCGACGCGGCTGGGCGTGCGCAAGATCGTCTTCGCGTCGTCGGAGACGACCTACGGCGTCTGCTTCGCCCAGGGTGAGCGGCGACCGCTCTACGTGCCGGTCGACGAGGAGCACCCCACGGTCCCGGAGGACTCCTACGCGATGTCCAAGGTGGCGGGCGAGGTGACGGCGCGCTCCTTCCAGGCCCGCACCGGCGCCGACATCTACGGCCTGCGCATCAACAACGTCATCGAGCCGCACGAGTATGCCGAGCTCTTCCCGCCGTTCCTCGACGACCCGGCGCTGCGGCGGCGCAACATCTTCGCCTACATCGACACCCGCGACCTGGGGCTCATGGTGCAGCGGTGTCTCGAGGTCGACGGGCTCGGCTTCGAGGTCTTCAACGTCGCCAATGCCGACATGTCCGTCGCCGCGACGACCGACGAGGTGCGCGAGCGCTTCTATGACGGGGTGGAGCTGCGGCGGCCCATGGGGCGCGACGAGACCTTCTACTCGATCGACAAGGCGCGTCGTCTGCTCGGCTACGAGCCGCAGCACTCGTGGCGCGACGTCCTGACGGACCCGCGCGCGTCGTGATGGCTGTCGCCCACGGCGACTGCGGGCGTATGCCGGAGCTGCGGACGTGCCCGAGCCTCCGTGTGCTCCCGGCGGTGTGGTCGTCGCCGTCGAGGCGACGGGCGTATGCCGCTCGGACTGGCACACGTGGAAGGGGCACGGCCCCGTGTCGTTGCCCCACATCCCCGGTCATGAGCTGGCCGGTGTCGTGGCTTCGGTGGGGGCTGGGGTGCGTGACTGGGTCGTCGGTGACCGGGTGACGGTGCCGTTCGTGTGTGGGTGTGGTGCGTGCTCGTGATGCCTGGCCAGCGAGGCGCAGGTGTGTCCTGACCAGACCCAGCCGGGATTCACGGGGCCGGGGTCGTTCGCCGAGCTCGTGGCGATCCACGGAGCCGACACGAACCTTGTGCGGCTGTCGGACTCGATCGACTTCGTGACGGCGGCGTCGCTGGGGTGCCGGTTAGCGACGGCGTTCCGGGCTCTGACGACACACGGGCGGCTCGGGGCTGGCGATTGGTTGGCCGTGCATGGCTGTGGCGGGGTCGGGTTGTCTGCGGTGATGATCGGTTTGGCTCTCGGTGCGCGGGTCGTTGCTGTCGACGTGAATCCGGCTGCGCGGGAGCGGGCCTCGGCGCTGGGAGTTGCTGCGATTGTCGACGCTGGCGACGTTACTGACGTCGTGGCGGCTATCCGGCAGGTCACGGGTGGCGGTGCGCACGTCTCCATCGACGCGTTCGGCTCGCCCGAGCTGGCGGTGGGCTCGGTGTGCAGCCTGCGCCGCCGTGGCCGACACGTGCAGGCGGGATTGCTGCTCGGACCGAAGTCGACCCCGCACTCCCGATGGACCTCGTCATCTCCCAGGAGCTTGAGATCTACGGCTCCCACGGCATGCCGCCCGCGACTACCCCGTAATGCTCGCCCTGATCGACAACGGCACCCCCCGCCCAGCCAACCTCGTCGGCCAAGTCATCGGCCTAGAGGAAGCCGCTGCGGCCTTGGCCATTTTGGATCGGGCGTCAGCCGCCGGGATGACAGTCGTGAGCCTCGGGACGCTGTCACTCGGGGAGGCATACGGCTATGAACGTTCGGGTCGGTCTGTTTGGCTGGACAGTCATAACGGTTCAAATGAGTGGCGCCAGACCCGCGAGCCGAGTCATCACCGCGCCCTAAAGGCGTAGGTACCGGCGCAGTACGTAGGGGGAGCGGGGGCAGTCCGGCTGCACCCCGGCGCCGTCAGTGCGGCCGCACACCCCAACGGAGATTCCCCGACATGCCTCAACTACATGCATGCAGCCTCGCGAGTCCGACGCCTTCGCTCTCACCCTGCCATCTGACTGCGGCTGGGTAGCACCGGCATGTCTGGGGAGCCTGACGGCGAGGTCCGACATGATGTGGGTATGTGGATCGAACGACTGCAGGTCGAAGAAGGATTCCTCGATGGTCTGGACATAACCTTCTCGCCTGGCCTCAACGTCATCATTGGGGCGCGAGGGGTGGGCAAGACCAGCATCCTCGAGCTGATCCGCTACGCGCTGCGCCTGCAACACGTGGACGACCGTCGGGCGGCGGCGGCGACTCAGCATGCGGAGGCGATCCTTGCTGGTGGCCAAGTGCTCGTGACCTTCGTCGACGCAGGTCAGCGCCTGACTCTTCGACGATCTGCCGCGGACCAGGCGGTAAATGATCTTGTCCCTTCCACGAACCCGCCACTGATGCTGGGTCAAAACGAGCTGGAAGGCATTGGCCTCGACCCCGGTAGCAGACTGCGCCTCATCGACGCCCACGCGGGCATAGAGCCGAGAACTGTCGAATCAGTTATCGATCGATACGGAGCCCAAGCGCAGTCTTTGACAGCGCAAATGCGGGGTATATCACAGCAGCGAGAGAACCTCCGTCAACAGGAGCTGGTTCGCCCCGCAATTGAAAAGGACCTATCCTCTGCCCGCGCAGAAGAAGCTTCACTTATTGGCAGCGCGGGTGCTGAAGCCGCGGCATTGCGCCAGCAATTGGCCTCGGCGACGGCTCACGCCGTGCAGTTGACGAGACACGTTGTTGGGCTTGAGGAGTCTCATGAAATTCTTCAGGAGCTCCTATCGAGCTCCCATGCGTCCGCGGAGTCGCTCGAGGCTTCCAGAGCCACGCTGACATCTCATGGCGGCCGTTCAGAGATGTATTCGACGCGCGTCGCTGGCGTTGTGGAACAACAGCAGCACGTATCGCGTTCGCTCGCCAA
This sequence comes from Humibacillus xanthopallidus, assembly GCF_044793955.1. GTDB lineage: Bacteria > Actinomycetota > Actinomycetes > Actinomycetales > Dermatophilaceae > Humibacillus > Humibacillus xanthopallidus_C. The sequence continues at coordinate 367,466 of NZ_CP084995.1, forward strand.
GTTAAAGGAAGACATCGAGGCTGATATTTCAGCCGCTCGCGCCGAAATTGCTCGCCTGAACGATCAGATGCGTCCGGTGCGCCGAAACTTTGACGAGTACGAGGTGGGAGCGGCGGCGGCGGCGCAAAGAACCGCGCAACTGGAACAGCAACTCAAGGCTATTGAAGAGAGCGTAGACCGAGCTCGAGCACTCGATTCGCAACTGTCTCAAATAGTTGCACAGCGCAAGGCCATAATGGATCTGATAGATCAGAGTCGAGAACAACTTTGGAGTCTACGTCTAGCGGCCGCTGAGCGGTTGAACTCCCAGTTTCGACCGCGCATAAGAATTGAAATGGAACACTATGGTAATCGTAGTGGATATATAGGCGCGCTGGCAAGCGCTCTTCGAGGTAGTGGTCTGCAATACAATCAATTGGCGGAATGGCTGGCCGACAGGTTGAGTCCACAAGAACTCGTCTCGGCAGTTGAGGATGGGGACGCGGCAAGGCTGGCCATTATGGGAGAAATCACCAGCTCACGTGTCGAGAAACTGGCGACATTCTTGGCAGACGCTGAGAGCCTGGGGCGAGTGTTGACCGCCAAGCTAGATGATCTGGTGCACTTCTCATTGCTGGTCGGTCGGGATTATCGAGACAGCGAGCAATTGTCCACGGGTCAGAGATGTGCCGTGGTTCTTCCACTCCTGCTTTCTGACGCGCAGCGCACACTCCTCCTCGACCAGCCTGAGGATCATCTTGACAACGCCTACCTTGTAGATAACACAGTGAGGACGCTAGTCGCGCGTTCGGATCGGGGGGCTCAGACGATTGTGGCGACGCATAATGCCAATATCCCCGTGTTGGGGGATGCCGGTTTGGTGCTGGTCCTCGAGAGTGATGGCAGGCGGGGATATGTCCGTCATGGGGGACCCTTGCTCGATGCTAACGTTGTCCGTGCCATTAGTGAATTAATGGAGGGCGGTGCGGACGCTTTCGCTAAACGCGTGCAGTTCTACGGTGCGGGGGAGCGGCGGGCATGATGCGAGAGGAGGCGCTGAGCGCGCTCGGCAGCGAGGTCGCGGCTGAGCGATTGACAGGCGCCAGATATCTGCAATTTTGGGCATTGCCGATCGATATCCCATTACTCCGCTCTCATATGAATACCGAGCCCGTCGGTTGGGTTCGGCGAGCCTTAGAGTCAGCTCTGGAGCGCCTAGGTGACAAGCATTCACGGATCGTGGACCTAGATGACTTGAGCCAAAACGAGAGCGAGTCATCGGCGGACGTGGCGGCCATTGCGCGAGCGAAAGTTGCGCGTACTGTCGTACACGAACTGGAGCCAATCGCTGGTGCTATCGAGTATTACGCTGCGGATGAGTTGTCAGACTATCCCAATAGCAAGACGCGGCTACATATAGAACGCTTCGCAGCGCTCTTGCGCGCTATCGAGACTTTGGGGAAGATATCCAATACGCCCCGAATTGAGCATGTGGAGTTGCGTCGCCTTCTCAGTGACGTGGTCGAGGCGGAACGAGCACACTTCGATAGGGAAGTACAAATGGATGGCCCAACTGCTGTCACCGTCCCCACAGACCCAGGCTTGGTGCGGTTGATAGTCGGCAACGCGCTTAAGAATGCCTGTGAGGCCGTGTCCCAGATATCTGATCGGTCTACCGAGGTAGTTCTCCTATTCGGAGCTTCCGATCGAGAGGTGTGGATCACTGTCGAGGATAATGGGATCGGGTTGCCATCTGGAAGTTCCCAAGTCCTTTTCGATATGGGGACGTCGACGAAGCAGGACCACTTGGGCATGGGCCTCGCCCTCTCCGCGGAGGCGGCTCGAGCGCTCAGTGGCGATCTGAGGTTGGTGAGTGACTCAACCGTCACCCGCCTTGAACTCACCTTTCCAATTGGTCGGAGTGACAGTGCACGTACTGCTAGTTGAGGATCGACCCAGTGTCATCGAGATATTTCAGCTCGCCTGTGAAAGGGAGGGGGTGAGGCTCTCAGTCGCGACAAGCCTTTCAGGTGCTGAGGCCGTGCTGGATAAGGGCAGGATCAATGCTGATCTGGCCGTATGTGACCTAAAGATTCCAACCTCTCACGGGGGTGTGGACGAGGAAGTTGCGCACGGCCTCTCAGTGTTGAGAAGACTTCAGGAAGAATGTCCAGGCGTTCCTGTTATAGTTCTGTCCGCGTTCGGCACTGTTGATGTCGTCTCAGATATGTTGCTTGGAGCGCGACAAGTCGATCTATATGGTGATGGCTCTGAGCGCCCGATGCTGCGCTTCTGGCAAAAGGCGAACATCAAGGGCGTTATTCAGGCCATCGGGGAGGCTAATGAGCAGTTGCGTCAGATTGACCAGGTCGAACTGTACGCTCCAGATCTTTCCGATGCCTACCGGCGTGCTATCCGCCTGTTCGCGCGTCGTCGAGCCGGATCTGTTGTCGAGTATCGAGGTCTGGCTGGGGGACGTTCTGGCGCCCAAACAGGACTTGTAACAGTGCGAAGCCAAGGGGGTGCTCAAACGGCCCATGCAGTAGGTAAGTTGACTACTGTTTCGCGGGCGGTTGAGGAGAAGGAGCGCTACCGAAACCATATCGCTGGGCGATTAGCTGCTGCTACATACACTGACCTTAGTGATGAGGTGATGGCAGGGTGCGGTAGTTCTGCCGGCCTTTTCTATAGTGTGGCCGACAACTTCGGGCGCGACATTTTTTCAGTGCTCCGGGAGGACGAGCAGGCGGCCGGTGCCGTAGTTCGCACCGTCTCGGAAGTCTTTTCGCCTTGGTTGAACGGGGTTCCCTGGTCAGACCGGTCCTGGCTGGACCTTCGCCGCAATTTGATCGCCGATGAAGACTACGAGGACGTGACCCGGGCTTACGACGTAGTGGCAATACATGGCGAAAGGCGGGTCCAAACCGTCTGGACTTCTCAGCATGGCGATCTCCATGGTGCCAATGTCTTAGTTGACGACTCGCTTCGTCCCGTGCTGATCGACTATGGACGGGTTGGTTTCGGGCCAAGCCCGCTAGACGCTGTCACACTCGAGTTGTCGGCTTTCATGCATCCCGACTCACCATTCCGCCACCACGATTGGCCATCGGCGCAAGATCTTTCGCGGTGGTCAGATCTGGAGGCCTACCTTGCGGGTTGTCCCTACCCAACCTTTGTCCGCGCATGCAGGGAGTGGGCCCTGAAGGTCCGTGTGGGACAGAGAGATCTGTACTGCACCATCTGTGCGTTCTCACTTAGAAACCTGCAGTATGGCGACGTGGACAAGGAGAAGGTCTTGGCTTTGCAGCAGTACGCCGCGGCTCAAGTGAACGCGTCTTGAGGCGGTGTTCCCGTCGTGTTTACCGGCTCATCACAGTTGAGGGTGTAGCGGGGGTGGTGGCTGGGTAGGCGTCGAGGTCTTCCGATGATGGAGGTTCCTACACCGACCATCCAGAAGACCTCGACGTGCGAGACGTTACCTTTGCTCGCCCTGACCTGACCACGTTCGTCCGCCTCGACGAGCTCGGCCTGGAGGTCACGGGACAACGCCTCGAGCTTGACCGGGCCGTGCTGGCCTGCCGGGTCGTGGCATCCGACCAGTGGTGTCGCCGCTGCGGCTGCGAAGGCGCGGCGCGCGACACCCAGCCCACTATTGTCCATGCGCCGCCGCAAAGTGCAGAAGTCTCAAGTGGTGGAAAGTACTCCCAGGATGATGAGGATGATCAAGTCTGGCCCAAACTGATTGCTCGGATCCTCGGCGGGTTTCTGGTTTGCGTCCTATATCTCAAGTATCGCGAATGGGCTCTTGGCTTCACGGCTGGGGCGATCGTCGTAACCCTTGTGATGTCCATTGTGAGCACCGCCTTAGTTTTCAGACTGGGCGATAAGGGTTTCAATGCGGGCTTGATTTTGAATACGATTGCCGTGCTCATCGCGTCACTTCTTCTTTGGCATCTTGCTACTAGAACCACGCCCTTTGGAACGTATGACCAAGTCCAGAGTGTGGCTGAGACTGAGGGAATTGAGGTCCTGTTCGCGGAGCAGCGGGCGCTAATCCTGTTCACCCTGCTCCAGCTATCCGCGGTGTTATTCATCGTTGTGGTGATGTGGAACATCATTCAACATCAGATCGGAATCCTCGCTGCAATCGCGGCCGCAAGGCGAGCCTGCAGTCATCCGGACCAGGCTCCGTCATGGCTTGTTCGGCACTGGGCGCCCAAGACCAAGTATCAACTCTATGGGTCACGAATTGCGCTCATTGGGGTGCTAGGTCTGGCATGGTTCTTCTCGAGCGCTGTTGCGATAACGCTCTATCAAGAATGGACCAATGGTGGGGCGTATCTCCCCTTCTCGAGATGATTTTGCTCGTGCGCCTTCGTCAGCGCCAGTTTGGCCTTGCAACGTTCCACCTAGTCACGTCTTGTCGTCTACGCAATGCATGGCTGGGAGCACTCGCTGGGCGGTGGGGATCTCACTCTGTCGACACGCCGGATGAGCTCGACGCGTCCCGCTAGACGCACTTCCGCTTCCCCAAGCCCCGCCGATGAGTGATGCTCAGGGAATGGATCACCTGTTCAACAGCGCCGACGACGTCACGACCGCCCTGGGCGGCACGGGCTATCTGGCGGACGAGGCGCTGGCGACGGTGACCTTCCTCGCGACCCGGCTGGACCGGCCGATCCTGCTCGAGGGCGAGCCGGGCACCGGCAAGACCGCGCTCGCCGAAGCCCTCGCCCAGTCCCTCGACCTCAAGCTCATCAGGCTCCAGTGCTACGAGGGCATCGACGCGACGCAGGCCCTCTACGACTGGGACTTCCCGCGCCAGATCCTCCATCTGCGCACCGTCGAGGCACTCGCGCGCGACGAGCACCACGACGCGAGTCCGGCCAACACCGCGGCCCTAGAAGCCGAGCTCTTCGACGAGCGCTTCCTCCTCGCCCGCCCGGTGCTCCAGGCTCTCCGTGAAGCCCCCTGCGTCCTGCTGATCGACGAGATCGACCGCGCCGACGACGAGTTCGAGGCCTTCCTCCTCGAGGTCCTGAGCACGTGGCAGGTCACGATCCCCGAGCTCGGCACGATCAGCGCCCCCACCCCGCCCCTCGTGGTGCTCACCTCCAACCGCACCCGTGAGCTGCACGACGCCCTCAAGCGACGCTGCCTCTATCACTGGATCGACCACCCCGGCCTGGCCCGCGAGCTCGAGATCGTGCGCACCCGGCTCCCCGAGGTCAGCGCCGCCCTCGCCGAGCAGGTCGTCACCCTCGTGCAGCGCCTCCGCTCCTCGGGCGACCTCATCAAGCCCCCGGGAGTCGCCGAGACGCTCGACTGGGCCCGCGCGCTCGAGACCGTCGGCGCCACGCGCCTCAATGCCGAGGTCGCCGCCGCCACCCTCGGTGCCGCCCTGAAATATCGCGAGGACTCCGAGCGCATCCGCGCCTCCCTCGACAAGCTGCTCACCGCGTGAGCGCGTCATGAGCCCCGGCACCACCCCCCTGAACGCCCGGCCCACCGCCGAGCCGGCGCCCGACGAGCTCCTGCTCGGCTTCGCCCGCGCCCTCCGCGCGGCAGGGGTCGGTGTCACCGCCGACCGCGAGCGCACCTTCCTCGTCGCCGTCGCGACGGTCGGCATCGGGGAGCGCTCGCACGTCTACTGGGCCGGGCGCTCAACTCTCACAAGCACGCCCGCCGACTTCGCGGCATACGACGAGGTCTTCGAGCGGTGGTTCGGCGGCGAGACCATCAAGCCGGGCCAGCGCGTAGATGTCGTGCGTCCCCCGGTCGTGCAGGCACCGCTCGACAGCGGCGAGGGTGAGAGCGGCGACGACGGCGACGCCGACACCGTGCAGGCCAAGGCGAGCGCCCAGGAGGTGCTGCGCCACCGCGACGTCGCCAGCCTCACCCCCGCCGACCGTGCCGCAGCCGCTCGCCTCTTCGCGACCCTGCAGCCGCGCTGCCCGCAGCGCCGGGCCCGCCGCCACGTGCGCTCGTCCACCGGCGCCATCGACGGCCCCGCCACGCTCCGCGAGCAGCTGCGCCGCATGGGCGAGCCGGGCCGCATCCACCGCCGCCACCGCGGCGTCCGCCCGCGCCGCATCGTCCTGCTCATCGACGTCTCGGGGTCGATGAGTCCGTATGCCGACAGCCTCCTTCGTCTTGCCCACGCCTTCGTGCGCCGGGCTGAGCACGTCGAGGTCTTCACGATGGGCACCCGCCTCACGCACGTGACGCGCGCGCTCACCGAGCGGGACCCCGACCGTGCGCTCGCCGCTGCGGGACGCGTCGTGCCGGACTGGTCGGGCGGCACCCGCCTCGGTGACTCGATCGGCGCCTTCCTCGACCGATGGGGGCGGCGCGGCATGGCCCGCGGCGCCGTGGTCGTTGTCTTCTCCGACGGCTGGGAGCGCGAGGGCCCCGAGGTGCTCGGCGAGCAGATGCGCCGCCTCGCCGCGCTCGCCCACCGTGTCGTCTGGGCCAACCCGCACCGCGGCAAGGCCGGCTACGCGCCCGTGCAGCAGGGCATCGTCGCGGCGCTGCCGCACATCGACGACTTCGTCGCCGGGCACTCGCTCGCGACGTTCGAGGAGCTGATCGAGGTGGTCGCCCATGCGTGAGGTGATGAACGAGCTGATGCAGTGGTGGTCGGCCGGCGAGACCGTCGGCGTCGGCACCGTCGTCGGCACGTGGCGCTCGGCGCCCCGCCAGCCCGGCGCCTCGATGCTCGTCGGCCCCGGCGGCGAGGCCGTCGGCTCGGTGTCGGGCGGCTGCGTCGAGGGCGCCGTCTACGAGCTCGCCCAGGAGGTCGTCGAGTCCGGACGGCCGGTGCTCCAGCGCTACGGCGTGAGTGACGACGACGCGTATGCCGTGGGGCTGACCTGCGGGGGCATCCTCGACGTCTTCGTCGAGAAGGTCTCAAACGAGACCTTCCCCGAGCTCGGCGAGGTCGCTGCCGACATCGAGTCCGGACGGCCCGTCGCGGTCGTCACCGTCATCGAGCACCCCGAGCCGTCGTGGCTCGGTCGCCGCCTCGTCGTCCACCCGGAAGAGGACGACGCCGAGGACGAGCCGGCCGACGGGTCGGCAGAGGGCACCGACGCGCACGTGTGGGAGACGGCATACGGCAGCGGCTCTCTCGGCTCCCTGCGCGCCGACGACGCCGTCCGCGACGACGCGAGGGGCCTTCTGGCGCAGGGCCGCTCGGCGATCCTCACCTACGGTCCCGACGGCGAGCGGCGGGGCGAGGGCATGCGGGTCTTCGTCGCGGCACACGCCCCCAAGCCGCGCATGCTGGTCTTCGGCGCGATCGACTTCGCGGCTGCGGTGGCGCGGGTCGGCGGCTTCCTCGGCTACCACGTCACGGTGTGCGACGCGCGGCCCGTCTTCGCGACGAAGTCCCGCTTCCCCGGCGCCGACGAGGTGATCGTCAAGTGGCCGCACGACTACCTGCAGGGCGAGGTCGACGAGGGCCGGGTCGACGGACGCACCGTGATCGCCGTGCTCACCCACGACCCGAAGTTCGACGTGCCCCTCCTCGAGGTCGCGCTGCGCCTGCCCGAGGTCGCCTACATCGGCGCGATGGGCTCACGCCGCACCCACGACGACCGACTCGAGCGCCTCCGCGAGGCCGGGCTCACCGACGAGGAGCTTGCCCGGATGAGCTCACCGATCGGCCTCGACCTCGGCGCCCGCACCCCCGAGGAGACCGCCGTCTCGATCGCCGCCGAGATCATCGCGCTGCGCTGGGGCGGGCAGGGCGAGCGGCTGGCGACGACCGAGGGTCCGATCCACCATCACCACCACCACGAGTGACGGCCAAACGCCCCCTCGGCCAGCAGACCTCAGTTGATGCGGATCCAGGTGTCGTTGCCCCCGCCGAGACGCCAGCAGCTCCCGGCGGCCAGGGTGGCCTCCATGGTCGAGTTCAGTGAGGTGACGGGCTCGTAGTGAGCGGTGCACGTGGGGCCACTGGCAGGTGTGAAGACGAGCGACCCCGGACCCGTCACGGTCGCCCGGCCCGCCTGCTCCGGCTGGTCCAGTGAGTCGAAGGTCCGGACGGCGTAGCGACCCGAGTCGTCAATCGAGAGCACCTTGTCCGTGCCACGGAGCAGCCACGTCCCACGCACCTTCGACAGGTCGGACACCGGCTCGGGCGCGGCGGTCGGCCACAGGAGCGCCAGGTTGGCCCCTGCCACCGAGACCGGCGACACCCGGGTGAACTCCCACATCTCCGCCGGTGCACTGGAGTCGGTCGGCGCGGCTGCCCCGCAACCGGCACTGCTCTCCGTCGTCGGGGTGGCGCGCAGCAGCCCTTCAGGCGAGATCGTCGCGGCCCAGGTGATGTCGCAGACCGCGCCGGCCGACGCGATGCGCTCGATGAAGCCGCCCGGCGCCGGTGCGTAGGTAACAGCGTCGTCCGAGTGGTGCGCCTCGGGATCGTAGGGATCTTGGGTCTGCGTCAGCCTGCCATCCGAGTGGAAGGTCCACAGCCAGCTGTCGAACGACCAGATCCCGGCGAGCTCCGTCGTCGTCAACGCCGGCGAGTCCGCGGGCACGTTCGGCGGTGCGGGGTCGCTGCGCAGGGCGAGCGCGCCGAGCACCACCCCGGTCACGGCGCACGCGGCGACGGCTCCCTGCCAGATCCTGTGGCGGAGCTCCTTCCGGGACGCCTTCTGCTTGGTCTCGAGCCCGCGCTCGAGCTGGTCGATCTCCTCCGTCGTCATGACGAGTCCCTCCCCATAGGCGCGCAGCCCCTGAGCAACCCTGCGCTCGATGTCGTTCACCGTGATCCCTCCAGACGCGACTGCAGGGTGGCCAAGCCACGATGCGCATGGCGCTTTACGGAGCCCACCCCGATCTCGAGGAGCTCGGCCGTCTCCCGCTCGGTGAGCTGGAGGTAGTAGCGGCAGGTGATGACCTCCCGCTGACGACGAGGCAACTCGCGCACCTGCTCCGCGAGCCGGCTCGCCTCGTCCCGCGCGACGACGTCGGTCGCCGCGTCGGTGCCGGCCTGGGCGCCGACGTCGCTGACCCGCAACAGGGGCTCCCCGCGCCTCGCGCTGTAGATCCGTCGCTGGTCCGAGCGGCAGCGGTTGATGACCCCCGCGCGGAGATAGGCCAGGGCCGACCGCTCATCGCGTGGTGGCCAGTGACGGAAGAGCGAGAGGTAGACCTCCTGGACCGCCTCCTCCGCGCGCTCCCGGTCGCCCAGCAGGCAGTAGGCGAGCCGGACCAGCTCGACGCAGTGCGATCGGAAGAGCCCGGTCAGCACCTGCTCTCGCGTCCCTCGCGTTTCCTGCGTTGCCGCTGCATCCATGCGGATAGCTCCCGTGACCACGTCTCACCTCCGACCAACAGCCGTGTCAAAGGAGAAGTCGCTCGTCCTCCTCGAAGGTTGACACGCCCGGCCGACGGATATCACCGGTCTCCCGGAAACGGCAGGCACTTGAAGATGTGACCACCCGGTGGCAGGCTCACCCCCCGTGAGTCAATCGGGGTTCGGGCCCGCCATCCGCCAGCCGGTGGCGCAGGAAGTCTTCTCCGAGCTGCGCGACGCCATCCTCACCGGCCGCCTCGCGCCCGGAGACAACGTGCCGCCCGAGCGCGAGCTCGCCCTGTCGTTCGGCGTCAACCGCTACTCCGTGCGCGAGGCCCTCCACCGGCTCCAGCACGCGGGCTTCGTGCGCATCGTCCCCGGTGGGCGCACGACGGTGCGTGACGTGCGCGCCACCGCCGGCCTCGACCTGCTCGCGCACCTCGCCGACGTGGCGGGTGAGCCCAACCCCTCGATCGTGCGCGACGGCCTCGAGATGCGGCGCTCCATCGGGCGCGAGGCGGCTCGCCTCGCCGCGAGCCGCGGCACCGCGGAGTCGCACGCGCGCATCATCGCCAGCTGCATCGACTACGGCGACGACGCGCACCCCGACGCCGACCGCTCGTTCTGGCGCGAGATCGTCGAGTCGAGCGACAACTTCGCCTTCCGGCTCGCGCTCAACTCGCTCGAGCGCGCCGTGGACTCGTGGCCCGACTCGATGGACCCCGTGCTGGCCGCCGACCGCGCCGACCTGCTCCCGCACGCGCCGCTCGCGGAGGCCATCGCGCAGCGCGACGTCGAGCGCGCCGCCGACCTCGCCGACGCGATCCTCAGCCAGGCGGTCGACACGTGGGCCGCGCTCGCCGACGCGACCAGCTGACCGCCGGCTGATCGACAGTCAGACAGCCGAGCCGGTATGCCGGGTGGCCCGGTGCGCGCCGATGCGCGGCGCCGCTGTGGACCGGAGACCCGCTCGGCCCACCCGCGCCGCAGCTCGGTGACCCTGATCGAAAGAGCAATCGGTCCGCGGGCGGGTTCAGGGGGTTGTCGCAACACGTGACTCGTTGGTGGTTGAGAGTAGCTTGGCCAGGGCTTGGGCTGGGGTGTCCCAGCCGAGGGTTTTCCGGGGTCGCGCGTTCAGGGCTGCGGCGACATCGAGGAGGTCCGTCGCGGTGTGGGTGGACAGGTCGGTGCCTTTGGGGAAGTACTGGCGCAGGAGCCCGTTGGTGTTCTCGTTCGTGCCGCGCTGCCAGGGCGAGTGGGGGTCACAGAAGTAGATCGGCAGCCCGGTCGCGACGCGGATCTCGGTGTGGGCGCCGACCATCTCCGAGCCCTGGTCCCAGGTCAGGGACCGCCACAGGTGCGAGGGCAGGGCGGTGATCGCCTGGCTCATCGCGTCGCGGACCGCGACCGCGTCGTGGCGGCCGGGCAGGTGCAGCAGCATCGTGTAGCGGGTGGTCCGCTCGACCAGGGTGGCGATCGCCGAGCCGCTGTCGGCGCCGATGATCAGGTCTCCTTCCCAGTGCCCGGGCACGGCCCGGTCGGCGGCCTCGGCCGGGCGGTTGCTGATCAGCAGCTCGTCCGGGACCCGGGTGCGGCGCTGGCCGGGGTCGCGGTTCGGGCGCCGGACCGCGCGCCCGGTCCGCAGGCAGCTGGCCAGCTCACGGCGCAGCCCGCCGCGGCCCTGGACGTACAACGCCTGGTAGATCGTCTCGTGGCTGACCTGCATGGTCTTATCGTGCGCGAAGGTCCGGGCGAGCGTGGCGCTGATCTGTTCCGGGCTCCACCGGGACGGCCCGCCCAGCTTGTCCTGCACGTACCGGGCCAGGCGCGGGTTGCTGGCCAGCTTGCCCGGCTTCGGCCGCCGTCCGCGGGCCTCGGCCCGGGCCTGGGCGACCGAGGCCAGGTACGGCCGAGGCGAGGGGCGCGTCCCCGGCGGCGCGGACGGGCCGGGCACCGCGAACCGGGCGTTGCGGGTCAGCTCGCGGCTGACCGTCGAGGGTGACCGGCCCAGCCGCCGGGCGATCTCTCGCACCCCGGCCTTCTCCGCGGCCCAGACCGAGATCAGCTCGCGCTCCTGGAACGACAGGTACCGCCCGGACAACGGCTTCAGCTGCGGGTTCACCCCGCCAGCCTTGCGGAAGTGGCGCCACGCCGGCGTCGGGGTGATCCCGACCCCGGCGGCGGCGGCTTCCACCGAGGCCCCGGCCCGGGTCAGCTCCCAGAACCCGCGCCATACCTCACGACGTGCTGGAGGACGCCCCTGACGCGCCCCGCGGCAATCCACCATTGACAACACCCTTTCGACGGGTGTTGCGACAACCACTGGAATCCGCCGCGTCCGCAGCTCCATGACCTTCGCGCGTCGCATCCTGCTCCGCTAGGCGGAGCAGGATGCGACTCGTAGACGGGTCGATCCGTTCGAGGGTGCACCCGTGCGGGACGAGTGCGGGCTCGGGGAGCCGGCCATGCGGCATACCGGCGTGGGGTGTGGCTGGATGCCGGGGGAGGTCAGTGCTTGCTGGAGCCCTTCCACAGGTTGATGCCGCCCTCGACCGCGTGCGTGTCGATCTTGTCGAGCTCCTCGGAGGTGAAGTCGAGGTTGTCGAGGGAGCCGAGGCTGTTTTCGAGCTGCTGTACCGACGAGGCCCCGATGAGCACCGACGTGACGCGCTGGTCGCGCAAGATCCACGCGAGCGCCATCTGGGCGAGCGACTGCCCGCGCGCCTTCGCCATCCGGTTGAGGGCACGGATGTGCTTGAGGTTCTGGTCGCTCAGCAGCTTCGGCGAGAGCGACTTGCCCTGCGACGCGCGCGAGCCGGCCGGCACGCCCTTGAGGTACTTGTCGGTGAGCATGCCCTGCGCGAGCGGGGAGAAGGCGATGCAGCCGACGCCCTCCTCGCCGAGCACGTCGAGCAGGTCCTCCTCGACCCACCGGTTGAGCATCGAGTAGCTCGGCTGGTGGATGAGCAGCGGGGTGCCGAGCTCGCGCAGGATCGCGATGGCGTCCTTGGTGCGTGGGCCGGAGTAGGACGAGATGCCGACGTAGAGCGCCTTGCCCTGGCGCACGGCGGTGTCGAGCGCGCCCATCGTCTCCTCGAGCGGCGTCGTCTCGTCGAAGCGGTGGGAGTAGAAGATGTCGACGTAGTCGACGCCCATCCGAGCGAGCGACTGGTCGAGGGAGGACAGGACGTACTTGCGGCTGCCGCCGCCCTGGCCGTAGGGGCCCGGCCACATGTCGTAGCCGGCCTTGGACGAGAGGATCAGCTCGTCGCGGTAGCGCTTGAAGTCCTGGGCGTAGATCGCGCCGAAGTTGCGCTCGGCGCTGCCGTAGGGAGGGCCGTAGTTGTTGGCGAGGTCGAAGTGGGTGACCCCGAGGTCGAAGGCTCGGCGCAACGTCGCGCGCTGTCGATCGAGCGGCACGTCGTCGCCGAAGTTGTGCCAGAGACCGAGGGAGACGGCCGGCAGATCGAGCCCGGATCGGCCGGTGCGGCGGTAGGTCATGGAGTCGTAGCGGGAGCGCAGGGCCTGGTAGTCGTCGGCGTGGAGCGTCATGGGCACCAGTCTGCCCCCAGCCCTTGTCAGGTAGTTGGAGGGGAGCGAGACTCAGGGCGGGGAAGTCACTGCAGCGCGGCAGGAGGACATCAAGCATGAGTCGAATCACGGTGATCGTCGACGGTGTGAGCTACACCGACGAGGTCGAGCCCCGGACCCTCTTGGTCCATTACCTACGAGAGACGGTCGGCAAGACCGGCACGGTCGTCGGTTGCGACACGAGCAACTGCGGGGCCTGCACGGTCCACCTCGACGGCACCAGCGTCAAGTCGTGCAACGTCCTCGCCGTCCAGGCGGACGGGCACGAGGTCACCACGATCGAGGGCCTCGCCCAGAACGGCGAGCTGCACCCGATGCAGAAGGCGTTCCACGAGTGCCACGCCCTCCAGTGCGGCTACTGCACGCCCGGCATGATCATGCAGGCCTGCGACCTGCTCAAGGAGAACCCCGACCCGAGCGAGCAGGAGATCCGCGAGGGTCTCGAGGGCAACCTCTGCCGCTGCACGGGCTACCACAACATCGTCAAGGCCGTGCAGCAGGCGGCCGGCGACCTGAGCTCGCAGGCGGTGTCGTCATGACGATCACCGACGACCGTCCCGACACCGCGGCACCCGAGCTCGAGATCGGCAAGTCCCGGCGCCGCAAGGAGGACCAGCGGCTCATCACCGGGCGCACCCGGTGGACCGACAACATCCAGCTGCCCGGCATGCTGCACCTCGCGATGGTGCGCAGCCCCTTCGCCCACGCCAGGATCACCGCGATCAACACGGCCGAGGCCAAGGCTGCTCCAGGCGTCATCGACGTCGTCACCGGCGAGGACATCAAGGACGTGCAGGGCGCCATCGCGAACGCCTGGCCGCTCAACGGGGAGCAGAAGACTCCCAACCACCTGCCCGTCGTGGTGGACCACGTCGCGTGCGCCGGCGAGATCGTTGCCGTCGTGGCCGCCCGCTCGGCAGCCGAGGCGCGCGACGCCGCCGAGCTCGTCGACGTCGACTACGACGAGCTGCCGGCCGTCCTCGACCTCAAGGAGGCCGCCAAGGACGAGGTGCTCGCCCACCCCGACCTCGGCACCAACACCTCCGCGATCTGGACCCTCGACTCGGCGGCCCAGGGGTCGGGCACCGACGTCGAGGAAGAGATCGCCACGGCACGCGACGGCGGCATCGTCATCGAGCGGGAGTTCCGCCAGCAGCGCCTCATCCCCGCCTTCATGGAGCCGCGCTCGACCGTGTGCGACCCGACGGGCGAGCAGATGACGGTCTGGAGCTCGACGCAGGTCCCCCACATCCTGCGCTTCCTCGTCGCGGCGACCACCGGCATCCCCGAGTCGAAGGTGCGCGTCATCGCACCCGACGTCGGTGGTGGGTTCGGCGGCAAGTTGCAGACGACGCCCGAGGAGTTCGCGACGATCGCGGTCGCGCGCCGCCTCGGCAAGCCTTGCAAATACACCGAGACCCGGTCGGAGTCGCTGCTCTCGGGACACCACGGGCGCGACCAGTGGCAGAAGCTCACTCTCAGCGCTCGCAAGGACGGCACCGTCACAGGGCTCAAGGTCGAACTGCTCGCCGACCTTGGCGCATACGTCGGTGTCGTCGGCGGAGGAGTGCCGGTGCTGGGCGCGTGGATGTTCAACTCCATCTACAAGTTCGCCGCCTACCACTTCACCGTGCGCACGCTGCTGACCAACAAGACCTGGGTCGACGCCTACCGCGGCGCGGGTCGCCCCGAGGCGACCTTCGCCATCGAGCGGATGATGGACGAGCTCGCTGCCGAGCTCGGCCGCGACCCGCTCGAGGTGCGCGAGCAGAACTGGATCACGCACGACGAGTTCCCCTTCACGACGGTCGCCGGCATGACCTACGACTCCGGCAACTACGAAGCGGCCACCGCGAAGGCCAAGGAGCTCTTCGGCTACGACGAGCTGCGGGCCGAGCAGCAGCGCCGCCGCGAGAGCAACGACCCGGTGCAGCTCGGCATCGGCATCTCGACCTTCACGGAGATGTGTGGCCTGGCTCCATCGCGCATCCTCGGTGCCTTGAACTACGGCGCCGGCGGCTGGGAGAGCGCCAGCATTCGCATGCTCGCGACGGGCAAGGTGGAGGTCCTCACCGGGGTGTCGCCCCACGGTCAGGGTCACGAGACGGCGTGGAGCCAGATCGTCGCCGACCGGCTCGGCGTCCCGTTCGAGGACGTCGAGGTGCTGCACGGCGACACCCAGATCTCGTCCAAGGGCATGGACACCTACGGATCGCGCTCGCTCGTCGTCGGGGCCGAGGCTGTCGTCCGGGCCGCCGACAAGGTCATCGAGAAGGCCAAGATCGTCGCCGCGCACCTGCTCGAGGCGAGCGTCGACGACATGGAGTTCACGGCAGGGCGCTTCGGCGTCAAGGGCACCGACAAGGGCGTCGGCATGGCCGAGGTCGCGCTCGCGACGTGGACCGGCCACAACCTCCCCGATGGCGTCGAGCCCAGCCTCGACGCAGACGCCACTTTCGACCCCGAGAACTTCTCCTTCCCCCACGGCACCCACCTGTGCGCCATGGAGGTGGACACCGAGACCGGGGCGACGTCGATGCGCAAGTACGTGTGCGTCGACGACATCGGCACGATCATCAACCCGCTCATCGTCGAGGGCCAGGTCCACGGCGGACTCGTGCAAGGCATCGCGCAGGCGCTCTGGGAGGGCGCGGAGTACGACGACCAGGGCACGCTTGTGACGGGCTCGTTCGTCGACTACACCCTGCCCACGTCGGCCGACACGATCAGCTTCGTCACCGACCACACGACCTCGCCGTCGACCTACACCGCCTTGGGCACCAAGGGAGTCGGCGAGGCCGGAGCCATCGCCTCGACCCCCGCGGTCGTCAACGCGATCGTCGACGCGGTGCGACAGTTCGGCGTCGACGACGTCGTCATGCCGTGCACGCCCGAGCGGGTGTGGAAGGCGATCCAGGCCGGGCAGGCCGTGTCCTACGAGGGCGAGCGCGAGGCCGCGCCGCACTTCGACGAGGCCACGCCCAACCAGGACCCAGCCGCCGGCAGTCCCAGCTCGACGACCGAAGGGAGCGACCAGTGATCCCCACACAGTTCGACTACCTCGCGCCATCGTCGGTGGAGGAGGCCGTCAGCGCGCTCGCCGAGCACGGCGACGAGGCCAAGGTGCTGGCCGGCGGCCAGTCCCTGCTGCCGATCCTGCGCATGCGCCTCAACGCTCCCGGGGTCGTCATCGACCTCGGGCGCATCGCCGAGCTCCAGGGCGTCAGCGAGGACGGTGACCACCTCGTCATCGGCGCCATGACGACGTATGCCGCCGTGCTGGCCTCCGAGGCCGTGTCGACCCATGCAGCCCTGCTGTCCAAGGCGATCCACACCGTGGCCGACCCGCAGATCCGCCACCGCGGCACGATCGGCGGCGCACTCGTGCATGCCGACCCAGCGGGTGACGTCGGGGCGCCGGCGCTCGCCCTCGGGGCCGAGTTCGTCATCGCCGGGCCCGGTGGGGCGACCCGCACGGTCGCGGGTGACGACTTCTTCGAGGACCTCTTCACGACGGCCGTCGGCGAGGGCGAGCTGCTCACGCAGATCCGGGTGCCCAAGCACACCGGCTGGGGGGCGCACTACGAGAAGTTCGTGCGGGTGAGCCACCAGTGGTCGATCGTCGGCATTGCGGCGACGGTGCGCAGCGAGGGCGGCACGATCGCCGAGGCCGGGGTCGGCCTGACCAACATGGGCTCGACTCCCCTGCGGGCGCGGGCGGTCGAGGACGCCCTCGTCGGTCAGCCCGCCACCGACGAGGCCGTGCGCGCTGCGGTTGCCTCGGTGGCCGACGGCACCAACCCGCCCTCCGACCTCAACGGCGACTCCGACTACCGCAAGCACCTCGCCACGGTGCTGACGCGGCGTGCGGTGCTCGCCGCGGCAGGGGCGTGATCGCCGGATGGAGCTGACGCACTCCTTCTCCGTGCCGACCCCGGTCGACGACGCGTGGGCGCTCTTCATGGACCTCGAGAAGGTCGGTGGCTGCTTCCCGGGGGCGACCGTGACGGAGGTGAGCAACGACGGGTTCGCCGGCACGGTCAAGGTCAAGCTCGGTCCGATCGCCCTGCTCTACACCGGCACCGGGTCGTTCGTCGAGCGTGACGACACGGCCCACCGTGCGGTGATCGAGGCCAAGGGCAAGGACAAGCGTGGCAACGGCACGGCCGGGGCGACGGTGACCATCGAGCTCTCACCCGACGGCACCGGCACCCGGGCCGACGTCGTCACCGACCTCGCCGTGACGGGCAAGCCGGCGCAGTTCGGTCGGGGCGTCATGCAGGACGTGTCGGACAAGCTGCTCATGGCCTTCATCGCCTGCATCGAGACCAGGCTCGGTGAGGGCGAGCCCGGCGAGGCAGGCGCGGCAGTGGACGCCGACGGTGCGGGTGCTGCTGAGGGTGCCGGTGTCGTTGAGGCCGAGGGGGCGGCCACCACGGACGGCACGGCGGTGCCTGCCGAGGCGGAGGCAGCCCCGACCGCGACCGCGGCCACCCCGGTGACGGAGCCGGCAGCGCCGACCCGCCCGGCGGCATACCCCCCGGGTCCTCGGCTCGTGACCTCGGCGGTGGAGGAGGACGACGCGCTCGACCTCGGGTCGGCCGTCATGCCGGTGCTCATGAAGCGCTACGCCGGCTACGCCGCCGCAGCCCTCGTCGGCCTCGTCATCGGCGTCCTCCTCGGCCGCCGCGGCACCCCCACCCCCTGATCGAAAGAGCAATCCCGCGCAATCGAAAGCGCAACCCACCCCATCGAAAGAGCGATTCGTCCGCCCCAGGGAGCGCGCGGATCGCTCTTTCGATTGGGGTTGGGGCGCGGGGTGGGGCTGGCTCTGAGAGGGTGGAGGCATGTCACGCGTCACGCTCATCGGCGGCCACGGCAAGGTGGCCCTGCTCGCTGCTCCCCTCCTCGTCGGCGAGGGCCACGAGGTCACCTCGGTCGTGCGCAACCCCGACCACGTCGCCGACGTCGAGGACACCGGTGCCACGGCTGCGGTGCTCGACATCGAGCACGCCAGCACCGACGAGATCGCCGACGCGCTACGTGGCAGTGAGGTCGTCGTGTGGTCGGCCGGAGCGGGAGGTGGCAGCCCCGAGCGCACCTACGCCGTCGACCGCGACGCCGCGATCCGCTCGATGGAGGCCGCCACGCAGGCGGGGGTCGGTCGCTATGTCATGGTGAGCTACTTCGGCGCCGGCCCCGACCACGGAGTGCCCGAGGACAACGGGTTCCACGCCTACGCCGAGGCCAAGACGGCTGCCGACGAGCACCTCCAGGGCACGTCGCTCGCGTGGACCATCCTGCGACCGAGCGCCCTGACGCTCGAGGCCGCGACGGGTCACATCGAGACCGGCGACGATGTCACCCCCGGGTCGGTGTCGCGCGACAACGTGGCGCACGTGATCCGGTCGGTCATCGGTCACCCCGAGACGACCAGCCGGCGCATCATCGCCTTCAACGACGGACTCACCCCGATCGAGGACGTCATCCACCCGCGCACCGACTGACGCCGGCCTCCCCCGTCGAGTGGGCACTTTCCACCGCCCCCTCGAGGTCGAGTGGGCACTTTGCACCCAGAAATCCACAGTTCGCCCTGTGGGTAACCGGGTGAAAATGCCCACTCGATGGTGACGTTCGGTCGAGTGGGCACTTTGCACCGACGGCAGCCGCCCTGGCTAGATCCGTGTGACGTGCTCGGCGACGACGAGGTCCTGCCAGGCCATGCCGACGCCCTTGAAGACGTTCGGTCGGTCGGTGGCCCGCTGTCGGCGGCCCAGCACGAGGTCGGCGAGCGTGCCGACGTCGGTCCAGTCGAGCCGCCCGTCGGCCACCGCGAGGACGACGTCACCCGCTTCTCGCTGGGCGGTGCCGATGTCCTCGACGACCACGAGGGAGCGGCCGACGAGGTCGCTGTCGAGCTCGCGACGGTCCGGCTCGTGCGATCCGATGGCCACGACGCAGGCACCGTCGGCCACCCAGTCCCCGTCGATCACCGGGGTCGCTGCCGACGTCGCGGTCACGATGACGGCGGCCTCGCGCACGGCCTCCTCGACTGCCGCACCGTCGGCGACGGCCAGCGCCTCCGCCCGCGGGGAGCCGGCCAGCCCGCGGATGCGGTTCGCGGCCGACCGTGCCCGCTCCACCTCGCGCCCCACCACCGTGATCGACGTGGGGCTGCGGATGGCGAGGATCGCTTCGGCGTGACCGACGGCCTGCGGCCCGCTGCCGATGATGACGACGTGCGAAAGCTCTTGTGCCGCAAGGCAGTCGATCGCCACGGCCGACACGGCAGGAGTGCGCAGGGTGGTGAGGGCGGCTCCGTCGAGCACTGCCGACGGGGTCAGGGTGGCGGCGTCGAAAAGCACGTAGAGCGCCTGGATCCGCTCGAGTCCCCGGGCTGGGTTGCCCGGCGCCACGGAGGCCACCTTCACGCCCGCCGCCCGCCGGGAGGCTGACGGCATGACGAGCAGCTGACCGTCACCGGCCGGCACCGCGAGCCGTGCGGGGTCGGCCGAGGGGTCGAGGCCGTCGGCCAGTGCCTGCCTGATGAGACGCCGTGCCCGGTCCGCGGACACGGCATGTCGAAGGGTGGTCGCGTCGACCCAGCGGGGCTGCTCCGTCATCACCGCCCAGACTGTATGCCGTCCGGCCCGGTGAGAAGCGCCCACTCGATGTTGGGGGCGTGTGAAGAAACGCCCACTCGACTGGTGGGGGTGTGACGAAGTGCCCACTCGACTGAGGGGGTGTCGGGGAGGGGGCGGACGGCATACCCGAGCGGTGAGGAAAGTGGGCACTCGACGTTGGGGGCGTGTGAAGAAACGCCCACTCGACTGTGGGGGGTGCGACGAAGTGCCCACTCGACTGAGGGGGTTTCGGGGAGGGGGCGGACGGCATACCCGAGCGGTGAGGAAAGTGGGCACTCGACGTTGGGGGCGTGTGAAGAAACGCCCACTCGACTTTGGGGGGGGGTGGGACGGAGGGGGCGCTCGAGTGCGGGGGTGGGCTGGGCGGGGGTGGACGGCATACCTCAGGGGTGTGCGTGGGGGCTCGTCCGAGCCGTAGGCTCGGAGCGGCCGCCCACCACCCCCGCGGCGGTCGCCGTCAACGACGACACGAAGTCAGGACACCATGGCGCTCAGCGTTTTCGACCTCTTCTCGATCGGCATCGGGCCGTCGAGCTCGCACACGGTCGGCCCCATGCGGGCCGCGGTGCTCTTTGCCGAGCGGCTGCGTGACGAGGGGCGACTCGCGCAGGTGGCGCGGGTGCGGTCCGAGCTCTTCGGATCGCTCGGTGCGACGGGCCACGGGCACGGCAGCGACAAGGCGGTGCTGCTGGGGCTGACGGGTGAGCGGCCCGAGCTGTGCGACCCGCGCGCCGTCGACGCGCGCCTTGCCGAGATCCGCGCGACGAAGCGGCTGTCGTTGCTCGGCGAGCGCGAGATCGACCTGGTCGAGGACGAGGACCTCGTGCTGCACCGCCGCAAGACGCTGCCGCTGCACCCCAACGGCATGACGTTCACGGCGCTCGACGGGGCCGGTGCCACGCTGTCGCAGCACACCTACTACTCCGTGGGCGGCGGCTTCGTCGTGGGCGAGAACGCCGTCGGCGAGACGAAGATCGTCGAGGACTCGACGCCCGTCGCGCACCCCTTCCGCACCGGCGACGAGCTGCTCGCGCACTGCAAGGAGACCGGCAAGTCGATCGCGCGGATCATGCTCGAGAACGAGCTCTCGTGGCGCACCGAGGCGGAGGTGCGCGAGGGCCTGCTCGATATCTGGAAGGTCATGAAGGAGTGCGTGCGCAACGGGATCGCGACCGAGGGAGTGCTGCCCGGCGGTCTGCGGGTGCGCCGCCGCGCCCCCGAGCTCGCCCGCCGGCTGCAGCTCGAGGAGGGCAGCGACGACCCCCTGCGCGGCATGGACTGGATCACCCTCTATGCGCTCGCCGTCAACGAGGAGAACGCTGCCGGAGGGCGGGTCGTCACCGCGCCGACCAACGGGGCGGCCGGCATCATCCCCGCGGTGCTGCACTACTACGCCAACTTCGTGCGGGGCGCGGACCGCGACGGCATCGTCCGCTTCCTGCTCACCGCGGGCGCGATCGGCGTCATCTACAAGGAGACCGCCTCGATCTCGGGCGCCGAGGTCGGCTGCCAGGGCGAGGTCGGCTCGGCCTGCTCGATGGCGGCCGGCGCGATGGCGGCGGTCATGGGCGGCACCCCCGAGCAGGTCGAGAACGCCGCCGAGATCGGCATGGAGCACAACCTCGGCCTCACCTGCGACCCCGTCGGCGGGCTCGTGCAGATCCCCTGCATCGAGCGCAACGCGATCGCCTCGGTCAAGGCGATCACGGCCGCCCGGACGGCTCTGCGCGGCGACGGCTCGCACGTCGTCTCGCTCGACAAGGTCGTCAAGACGATGCGCGAGACCGGCGCCGACATGAAGGTGAAGTACAAGGAGACCGCGCGCGGCGGCCTCGCCGTCAACGTCATCGAGTGCTGACGCGCCCCCGCCCTCACCGCTGACGTATGCCGGGTGGCCGAGCCTGTGGACAACCCTCGCTGAGGACGGCCCGACGTTGTCAGGCTGGTCCGCGTGGGACGGAGGGGGCACGATGGTGACCATGACGACGCTGCCGCGCTCGCGTCCGCTGACGCGCGCGGACCTGCAGACGATGCCCGATGACGGGCACCGCTACGAGCTCGTCGACGGCGTCCTCATCGTGACGCCCGCGCCCGGCTTCCAGCACCAGGCCGTGCTGGCCGAGCTCTACGACCGGCTCAAGGCGGCATGCCCGCGCGAGCTGGTCGTGCTCTTCGCGCCCTTCGCGGTGGCCCTGGCCGACGACACCGAGCTCCAGCCTGACCTCATCGTGGCGCGGCGGGCGGACTTCACGCCCAAGGAGCTGCCCGTGGCTCCGCTGCTCGCCGTCGAGGTGCACTCGCCGAGTACGCGTCGGATCGACCTCACGCTCAAGCGCGACCGGCTCGAGGCGGCAGGGTGCGGCGCCTACTGGTGCATCGACCCCGATGCGCTCACGCTCGTCGCCTGGGAGCTGCACGACGGCCGGTTCGTCGAGGTGGCCTCGGTCGGCCGCGACGAGACCTTTGCGGCGACGAGACCGTTCCCCGTGGTGATCCGCCCCTCAGACCTCGCGCCGGACACTGCGTGACGCAGGGACGCGGACCGAGCCCAGACGCGCCCTGTCGAGGCTGAGCTCGAGCGCCCGGCCCGCGCCCGCCCGCTCGGGGCGCGGGTCATGCGACAGACTGGCCCGCATGGGTCACGTCTCCGTCGCCGACCACCGCGCCGCCGTGGCGCGGCTCGTGGGCGAGGCCCCGGTCGAGCGGATCGCCCTCGACCGGTATGCCGTGGGGCGGCGGCTCGCGGCCGACCTGCTCGCGCTCGACGACCTCCCACGCTTCGACGGCTCGGCGATGGACGGTTATGCCGTCCACCCGGCCGACCCGGGCCAGCGCCGCTACCCCGTGGTCGGTGACGTGCCCGCCGGATCGGCCCCGCAGACAGCGCTCGCGCCCGGCGAGGCCGCCCGCATCATGACGGGCGCCCGACTGCCGGAGGGGACCGTCGCCGTGGTGCCCGTCGAGGTCACCGACGCGTCGCCGACCGGACCGGCTCCGTCTCACGTAGCGCTGCATGTCGACCCGATCCCGGGCCACCACGTGCGGGCCCGCGGGGAGGACATGCGCGCCGGATCCCTCGTCGCCGCAACGGGATCCGCGGTCACCGCAGCCCTGGTCGCGCTCGGACGCTCGGCCGGGTGCACCACGGTGGAGGTGCGGGGCGGCACCGGGGTCGCCATCATCGCCACGGGCGCCGAGCTGGTGCCTCCCGACGTCGACCCCGGCGCCGGGGGCATCCACGAGTCCAACTCCGACATGGTCGCCGCCCTCGCAGCGGGCGCCGGGTGCGACGTGCGCCGCGTCGAGGTGTGCTCCGACGAGCCGGAGGAGCTGCACCACCTGCTGGCGGCTCTCGACGCCGACCCGGCTGTCGACCTCGTCATCACGACGGGAGGGGTGAGCGCCGGCGCCTACGAGGTCGTGCGCCAGGTCTGCGAGCCGCTGCCGACCTTCGACTTCGTGCACCTCGCGATGCAGCCCGGTGGCCCGCAGGGGCTCGGCCGCTTCGGCTCGACACCGGTCGTCTGCCTGCCGGGCACCCCGGTCGGGGCGTTCGTCGCCTTCGAGGTGCTCGTCCGTCCGGCACTCGACCGGCGCCACGGCGCGCCGCCCACGACACCCGGCCACGCGGCATACCGGGGCAAGCCGAGGCGCACCCGGGCGGGGCGCGTCCAGTTCGTCACGAGCGTGCTGCACGACGACGGCACCGTCACGGCGCCGGACGCCCGGCACCTGACGGCGCTGGCCGCCGCGAACTGCCTCATCGAGGTCCCGGTGGGCGTCGACCAGCTCATCGACGGCGACGTCGTCACCGTTCACCTGCTGTGACCGTGGCCGGAGGCGCCCGCCGGCGCACCTAGGCTGGCCCCGTGAGCGCGACCCTCGTGGCCAAGGACCTCGCCGGGGGCCACGCCCACCGGACCCTCTTCGAGCACCTCGACCTGACGGTCGCCCCCGGTGACGTCGTCGGGGTCGTCGGTGCGAACGGCGCCGGCAAGTCGACCCTGCTCCGGCTGCTCGCGGGCGAGGACGAGCCCCTGGCGGGCACCGTGACGACGGCACCCTCCGACGCCTTCGTCGGGTGGCTGCCGCAGGAGCACGAGCGCGTGCCGGGCGAGACCGTCGCCGACCACATCGGGCGCCGCACCGGCGCCACGGCCGCGACAGTGGCGATGGAGGACGCGGCCGCTGCGCTCGGCGGCGACGACCCCCAGGCCGACGAGAGGTATGCCGTCGCGCTCGACCACTGGCTCGCCAGCGGAGCGCCCGACCTCGACGACCGCATCCCGCCGATGCTCGCGGAGCTGGGCCTCGACGTCGGCCCCGACGCGCTGATGACCTCGCTGTCGGGCGGTCAGGCGGCGCGGGCCGCGCTCGCGGCGCTGCTGCTCAGCCGCTTCGACCTCGTGCTGCTCGACGAGCCGACCAACGACCTCGACCTCGAAGGGCTCGCGCGGCTCGAGGCCTTCGTTGAGGGTCAGCGCGGCGGCATCGTGCTCGTGTCGCACGACCGGGAGTTCCTCGCCCGGTGTGTCACCCGCATCGTCGAGCTCGACCTCGCCCAGAACGCGGTCTCCGTGCACGACGGTGGCTACGAGTCCTACCTCGAGGAGCGCGAGGTGGCCCGGCGTCACGCGCGCGAGGCCTACGAGGCCTACGCCGGCACCAAGGCCGACCTCGAGTCGCGGGCCCGCACCCAGCGCGAGTGGTCGTCCAAGGGCGTGCGCAACGCGATGAAGAAGAGCCCTGACAACGACAAGATCCGGCGCGCGGCGAGCATCGACTCGGCGGAGAAGCAGGCCCGCAAGGTGCGGCAGATGGAGTCGCGCATCTCCCGGCTCGAGGAGGTCGACGAGCCACGCAAGGAGTGGGTGCTGCAGTTCTCGATCGGGGCGGCGCCGCGGTCGAGCTCGGTCGTCGCGACGCTCAACGAGGCAGTCGTGCGACGCGGTGACTGGACCTTCGGGCCGGCGTCGTTGCAGGTGGAGGCGCGACGCCGGATCGGCATCACCGGACCCAACGGTGCGGGCAAGACGACCCTGCTGTCACTGCTGCTCGGTCGGCTCGAGCCCGACGAGGGCAGCGCCTCCCTCGGGGCGAGCGTGGCCGTCGGCGAGATCGACCAGGCCCGCACTGGGCTGCGTGAGGACCTGCCGCTCGGCGACGCCTTCGGCGAGGCGGTGCCCGACCTCGTGCCGGCCGAGCGTCGCACGCTCCTCGCGAAGTTCGGCCTCAAGGCCGACCAGGTCGGCAGCGCCGTGGGCCGCCTCTCACCCGGCGAGCGCACCCGTGCCGCCATGGCGCTGCTGCAGGCCCGCGGGGTCAACCTGCTGGTCCTCGACGAGCCGACCAACCACCTCGACCTGCCCGCGATCGAGCAGCTGGAGCAGGCGTTGGACTCCTACGACGGCGCGCTGCTGCTCGTCTCGCACGACCGCCGCCTGCTCGAGAACGTCCGCCTCGACGAGCGGTGGCACGTCGAGGACGGCCAGGTCACCCGTCTCTGACGGTTGTCGGTGCGCCGACGGACCGCCACGAACGCCCGGGCAGCGGCCACGGCACGCTCAGCCCGGCGGCATACGCCCGTTGGTGGCGGTCCGTCGGCTGGGTCCGCCGCCGGCCCGCTCGGTAGCGCCTCAGCCCGGTGACTGGGTCTCGTCGGCGACCCACGGACCGAGCGGCGGGTCCCACCGGCGCACGACGCGGCGGAGCACGTACCCGCCCAGCCAGTAGGGGTCCTGGTCGAAGGTCTCGGTGACCTCGGCGACCGACTCGCCCGACACGACGATGAGCGCGGCGTTGACCGGCTCCTGGTCCGTCGGCTCGCCCTCGCTCAGCTCGTCGATGCCGTCCTGGTACATCCCTGCGACGAGCAGTCCGTGGAGACCACTGAGCCACTCGCGGTGTTCGGGACGGATCGTCATCATCTCCGACGCGTCGTCGGGGTAGGTGTAGTGGATCGCGAAGATGGCCACGGTCGTCCTTCCGGTCAGGTGGTGGTGACGCGGTGTGCGCCGGCATACACGTTGAGGCGGGAGCCTCGCACAAAACCCATCAGCGTCATGCCGGCGTCGTCCGCACACTCGACAGCGAGCGACGACGGCGCCGAAACCGCTGCGAGACAAGGGATCCCGGCCATGATGGCCTTCTGTGTCAGCTCGAACGACGCCCGCCCCGAGACGACGAGCACGCACCCGACACCGGGGACCCGGCCGTGCTGCAGCGCCCAGCCCACCACCTTGTCGACGGCGTTGTGCCGCCCGACGTCCTCACGGGCGACGAGCAGCTCGCCATCGGCGGTGAAGAGCCCGGCCGCGTGCAGCCCGCCCGTCTTGTCGAACGACCGCTGCTCGGCACGCAGCGCGTGCGGCAGCTCGGCGACGACCTTGGCCGCGAACTCCGTTGTGTCAGAGCGCACCTCGTAGGCCGACTGCGCCCGCAGCTGCTCGATGCTCGCCTTGCCGCAGACGCCGCACGAGGAGTTGGTGAAGAACGAACGCGTGGCCGAGGCCGCGGGCGGCGCCACTCCCGGGCTCAGCGTCACGTCGATGACGTTGTAGGTGTTCTCGTCGAAGCCGCTCTCGCCCGAGACGACGGCGCCCTCGCAGTAGCGGGCGAGCGCGATGTCGTCGGCCGACCGGATGAGCCCCTCGCTGAGCAGGAAGCCGTGCACGAGCTCGATGTCGTGGCCGGGCGTGCGCATCGTCACCGTCAGAGGGCTGCCGCCCACCCGCAGCTCGAGCGGCTCCTCGACGGTCAGGGTGTCGGGGCGCGTCGTGCTCGACGCGGTGGCGAGGTCGATCGAGGTGACCTTGCGTCGCACCGTCACCCGTCCCATGAGGCCAGCGTGCCAGACTCCCCCCGTGGATCCGAGCCCACCCATCCCGCCGTATGCCGTGAGCGTCCTCGTGCTCACCGGTGGCGCTTCGCGACGCATGGGCAGCCACAAGCCCTCGCTGCGGGTCGGCGCGGCACCGATGGTCGTGCGGGTGCTCGCCGCGGCGCGACCCCGCCCCGTGCTCGTCGTCGGGCGAGACGATGACGTGCCGGACGGCATACCGGTGCTCGTGGAGGACCCGGCCGGGTGCGGACCGGTGGCGGCGATCGCCGCGGGGCTCGGCCACCTGCCGGAGGGGGCGGACGTCGTCGTCGTGCTCGCGGCCGACCTGCCCTTCGTCACCTCGGTCCACCTCGACCGGCTGGTGAGCGCTGTCCTGCACCACCCGCCGACCGAGGGGCCGGCCGTCACGACCGACGCGACCGGCCGCCTCAACTGGCTCTGCTCGGCCTGGCGTCGCGCCGCCCTCGAGGCCGCGATCGACCGCCTCGGCGACCCCGCCGGGCGCAGCATGCGCGACCTCGCGGCCGGGTTGCGACCGGTCGAGGTGGCTGACACCGACCACGTCGCCGACGACGTCGACACGCCGGACGACCTCACGCGTGCACGCCGACGTCACGGCGACGAGGCCCAGCCCACCTGAGGCCCGGTCGAAGGCTGGGAGATCGGCCAAGTGAGCCCCTGCCACGAATCTTGTTGCGGCCAAGCGTTACTCCGAGTTTGGACCGCAGTTGGCAAAGTCTTGGTAAGGGACGTTGACCGACATTTCGGGCTGCTGCGACTGTCAGCCGTCCCCCCTCATGAGTCTCATCACCTGAGACGGCGGACTCCACCAGCGGCGGATGCCGCACGTCGACAGGAGCAATCAGTGAATCGATTGAAGTCTGGGCTCGCGACCGGGGGCCTGCTGGCCCTCGCGCTGGCCATCTCGCCGGCGATCCCGGCGGGCGTGGCCTCCGCAGCACCCACGGCGTCCACGGCTGCGGGCGACAAGGGCCCCGCACCGGAGTCGCAGAGCCTCAAGACCGTCGAGCAGGCCAAGGCGGCCGGCTCCGCCACGGCGCTCGGCCTCGCCGCGGGCGAGGAGCTGACCGTCAAGTCCGTCATCACCGACCCCGACGGGGCGACCCACGTGCGCTACGAGCGCACCATCGACGGACTGCGCGTCGTCGGCGGCGACCTCGTCTCGCACCGCGACTCCTCCGGTGCCGTCAAGAGCGTCACGTGGAACGTGCGCAAGAGCGTCACCCCGGCCACGACCACCCCGACCATCTCCAAGGGCGCGGCGCAGCAGGCCGGCCTCGCCGCTGCGAAGGCCAACAACGAGAAGGCATCCGCCGGCGAGCTCGTCGTCTACCAGGGCGCCAAGGCCCCGACGCTCGCCTACGAGGTCGTCACCGAGGGCATCAAGGCCGACCAGACGCCGACCCGCCTGCACACCATCGTCGACGCGACCACCGGCAAGACCCTGACGAGCTGGGACGACATCAAGCACGGCACCGGCAACGGCATCTACGTCGGCAGCGTCTCCCTCGCGACGAGCGGCAGCTCGGGCAGCTACACGATGCGCGACAGCCACGGCAACTACGCCACCGACCTGGGTCAGGGCACGTCAGGCACCGGCACGACCTTCACCGACGCCGACGACATCTGGGGCAACGGCAGCACGAGCAGCCGCCAGTCCGCCGCCGTCGACGCGCACTACGGCGCGGGCAAGACCTACGACTACTACAACACCCAGCTCGGCCGCGCCGGCATCTGGAACAACGGCACCGGCGCCCGCAGCCGCGTCCACTACGGCCAGAACTACGTCAACGCCTTCTGGGACGGCACGCAGATGACCTACGGCGACGGTTCGGGCAACGCCAACCCGCTCGTCGAGCTCGACGTCGCCGCCCACGAGATGAGCCACGGCGTCACCGAGAACACGGCGAACCTCAACTACTCCGGTGACGCGGGCGGCCTCAACGAGGCGACGTCCGACATCTTCGGCACCGCCACGGAGTGGTATGCCAACAACGCCGCCGACACGCCGGACTACCTCATCGGCGAGGAGATCAACATCAACGGCAACGGCACGCCGCTGCGCTACATGGACAAGCCGAGCAAGGACGGCGCCTCGCGCGACTGCTGGAGCTCGACCGTCAGCGGGCTCGACCCGCACTACTCGTCCGGCCCGCTCAACCACTGGTACTACCTGGCCTCCGAGGGCACCGGCAGCAAGTCGATCAACGGGGTCAGCTACAGCAGCACCGCCTGCAACGGCACGACCTTCACCGGCATCGGCCACCTCAAGGTGGAGAAGATCTGGTACCGCACGCTCTCGACCTACCTCACCTCCTCGAGCAACTACGCCGCGGCCCGCACCGGCGCCATCAAGTCGGCCAAAGACCTCTACGGCGCGGGCAGCGCCGAGTGCCTCGGCGTCGAGAAGGCCTTCAGCGGCATCTCCGTGCCGGCCGGCACCGAGACCTGCGGCGGCACGACCCCGCCGCCGACCGGCAGCTCGCTGACCAACGGTGGCTTCGAGTCGGGCCAGACCGGCTGGACCGGCACGACCGGCCCGATCACCAGCAACACCGGCCGCCCGGCACGCACCGGCTCCTGGAAGCTCTGGCTCGGCGGCAACGGCTCGACGGCCTCCGAGAGCGAGTCGCAGACCTTCGCCGTGCCGTCGACGGCCACCTCGCCGACGCTCACCTACTGGATCCGGATCGACACCGCCGAGACGACGACGTCGTCGCAGTACGACAAGGCCACCGTGCAGCTCAACGGGGTCACCAAGCAGAGCTACTCCAACCTGTCGACCCCCAAGTCGTCCTACGTGCAGAAGAGCATCGACCTGACGGCCTACAAGGGCACCAACGTCACGCTGAAGTTCGCCTCCACTGAGGACTCGTCGCTCCAGACGAGCTTCGTCATCGACGACGTCGCGACGAACTTCTGACCGACGGCGTCACGCGACGCACCACAGACCCACGGCCGGTATGCCGCCCGCTCCCTGGCGGCATACCGGCCGTTGCCGTGCGGCTGGGGACGATACGGGCGCGAGCTGCGGAGAGCTGGCGCAAGACCAGATGGCGCGCGTGGAGAGCTGGTGCGTCAGCCCGCGGCCGCGACGCCGGTCGGCGTCGTCGTGGTGGGTGTCGAGCACTTCGCGTTCGCGGGGCTTGTCAGCGTCACGTCGATGACGACGGCGCCGACGAGGTCGGACACCCCGCCGAGCGAGGGGTCGGTGAGGTCGAAGGTGCGGGCGAGGTCGTCGGTGACCGCCAGCGTGATCGGCGCGCTCTCGGCGTCGGCGGGGTCCTCGGCGGGCGGGATCGGCACAGCGCCGTCGGTGGAGGGGTCGGTGGCCTCGACGGGGGTCGCGCGCAGCGCGGTGAGCGCCCCGATGAGCTGCTGGCGCTGGGTGGCGCTCAGGGTGCAGGTGCGGCCGCGCACGAGTCGGGTCTCCACGACGACCCGCCCGTCGGCCTGGATGACGACGCGGTCATCGAAGTCGGCGATGCCGCCGGTGCGGCGCAGGGTCATTGGGAAGGTCGGTCCGGGCTCGTCGGGACCGCTGCCGACGCCGCCGTCACCGTTGGCACGGTCGACGTCGTTGCCGGCGTCGATGCCGGAGCCCCCCGTGGCGTCGCTGGTGGACCCGCCGTCGCCGGACGGCTGGTTCTGGGTCGCTGGTGCTGACCCGATTGCGGACACGGAGACCCCGCACCCCCCGAGCAGGAGTGCACTGACGGCCACCCCCGCGCACACGCTTGCGCGCCACATGACGTCCATCTTGCGCCCATCTGCGCGCTGGTGCACGTGGGACAGGCGGGTTTCCTGACAACACTTCGGTGAACGTTTCAAGTGGCAGACCTCGGGACGGGGGTGTTGGCTCGACCGCGTGGGCCGAGTCGCAGGGCCGCGGCGCGACCCACCCCAGCCGGGATACGAAAGGGACAAATTCAGTGATACCCCACGACCACGACCAACGAACCTTCGACGGGTCGCCACCCGACTCCGTCGCCACGATGACGCTCCCCCGGGGTCGGGCGCGTCGGCGCTCGATCGCCGCGCTCGCCTCGGCCGCGGCCGTGCTCGGCGGCCTGGCGCTGGCGGCAGGCCCCTCCGCCGAGGCGCAGGTCACGTCCGTCGGTGACGACGCGGGCAGCCGCGAGCGAGCCTTCGCCGCGGCCTCCGCCGAGTTCGGCGTGCCCCAGCCCGTGCTCGAGGCCGTCTCCTACGCGCAGACCCGCTGGGACTTCAACCCCGGCCACAGCACGTCGGGCGGCTACGGCCCGATGCACCTGGTGGATGCCGGTCTCGGCTCTCCCGCCGACGCCAAGGGCCTCGGCGCCCCGGCCGCCCCAGCCGCGGCCCCCGTCGCGGACACGCTGTCGCGCGCTGCCACCCTCACCGGCATCGACGAGGAGGCGCTGCGCACCGACGAGCTGGCCAACATCCGCGGCGGCGCCGCCCTGCTGGCCGCCGAGCAGCGCTCCCTCGGCCTGCCGCTGGGATCCTCGACCGCTCCGGGGGCCTGGTATGCCGCCGTGGCCGAGTCCTCCGGCTCCGCCCAGGAGGACGTCGCCGCGGCCTTCGCCGACGACACGTTCGCGGTGATCGCCACCGGTGCCTCGCGTCAGACCGTCGACGGCAAGGACGTGTCGCTGCTGCCCGCACAGGTCAGCCCCGACGAGGCCCAGCTCGCCCGCCTCGGCCTGCTGAAGAAGGCCAACAGCGCACCCATCGACTGCCCGCCCGGTCTCGACTGCGAGTGGATCCCGGCTCCCTACGAGAAGCTCGGCTCCGACCCCGGCGACTACGGCAACCACGACCTCGCGAGCCGTCCCGCGTCCCCGAAGATCACCAACATCGTCATCCACAACACCGAGGCGAGCTACGAGACGACCCTCAAGCTCGTCACCGACCCGACCTATGTCTCGTGGCAGTACTCGCTCCGCTCGTCGGACGGGCACATCGCGCAGCACCTCGAGCCGCAGGACGTCGGCTGGCACGCGGGCAACTGGTACGTCAACAGCCACTCGATCGGCCTCGAGCACGAGGGCTTCGCCGCGACCGGCGCCCAGTGGTTCAGCGAGCCGATGTATCGCTCCTCCGCGCGCCTCGTGAAGTACCTCGCGCGCAAGTACGACATCCCGCTCGACATGCAGCACATCTTCGGCCACGACCAGATCCCGGGTGTCACGGCCGCCAACGTCGCCGGGATGCACTGGGACCCGGGCCCCTACTGGAACTGGGAGCGCTACTTCCAGCTCCTCGGCGCGCCGCTCAACTCCCACGCCGCCGACGGCGCCGTCGACCTCGTGCGCATCGTGCCCGGCTTCGACGACAACATCCAGCCGCTGATGTCGTGCACCAAGACGGGGGTCGTGTGCGAGCCCCAGGGCACGAACTTCGTCTACCTGCACCAGTCGCCGTCGCAGAGTGCGCCCTACATCAACGACATCGCGCTGCGCCCGAACGGGGCACCCGCGACGACCCGGGTCTCCGACATCGGCGCCCGTGCCCAGGCCGGTCTGACGTTCGCCGTGGCCGAGCGCCAGGGCGACTGGACCGCGATCTGGTTCAACGGCGTCAAGGGCTGGTTCCACAACCCGGCGAGCGACCCCACGGCCATCCCGGTCAAGGGCTCCTACGTCGTGCCCAAGGCCGGCCTCGCCAAGGTGCCCGTCTACGGCAGGGCCTACCCGGAGGCGTCGGCCTACCCCGCCGGCATCCCGGTGCAGGCGCTCGCGCCGCTGCAGTATGCGTTCACGCCGGGTCAGCGGTATGCCGTCGGTGACCTCACCGTGCCGACGAACTACTACCGCGCGGTGACCTACTCGCTCGACACGCCGAACGACCACGTCGACGTCGTCGGGCAGGACCGCTACTACCAGATCTCGCTCGGCCACCGTTTCGCCTTCGTGCGCGCGGCCGACGTGGAGGTCATGACGGCGAAGTAGCACCACCGATCGTCACGACGTGAGCACTCGACCAAGCCCGGTCGAGTGCTCACGTTCTGACCGGCATACGGCGTCGGGATCTGGGCACTCGACGCGAAGGTCCGGTCGAGTGCTCACTTTCTGACCGGTATACGGCATCGAGAACTGGGCACTCGACGCAGAGGTCCGGTCGAGTGCTCACTTTCTGACCGGCATACGGCGGGCGGTCTCAACTCGTCTGCGCAACGGTGAGTAGTTGGTTGAGTTTAGCGGCGGGGGTGTGGAAGCCGAGGGTGGCTCGTGGTCGGGTGTTGAGCAGCGCCTCGACCTCGGCGACGCGTTCGTCGGTGACGGTGGTGAAGTCGATGCCTTTGGGGAAGAACTCGCGGATCAGGCCGTTGGTGTTCTCGTTGGTGCCGCGTTGCCATGGTGAGTGCGGGTCGCAGAAGTAGACGTTGCAGCCGGCCGCGACGGTGAACCGGGCGTGCTCGGCCAGCTCTGACCCTTGGTCCCAGGTCAGCGTCTTGGCCAGGTGCGCGGGCAGCGCGGTGACCATGTCGATGAGCCGGTCGGTGACGGTGGTCGCGTCGTGCCGGGCGGGTAGCCGGGCGATCATCGTGTACCGGGTGCTCCGTTCGACCAGCGTGATCGCGGCCGTCCGGTTCCCGGCGCCCAGGATCAGGTCGCCTTCCCAGTGTCCGGGCACGGCCCGGTCGGTGGCCTCGGCCGGGCGGGCGGTGATGGTGGCCTGCCCGACCCAGGACTTGCCCCGGGGCCGGGCGGCCAGCTTCGAGGCCGGTACCCGGTGGGTCCGGCCGCTGCGCAGCGCCTGCTCCCGGGCCAGCTCAGCGCGGAGGCTGCCGCGGCCCTGGACGTACAGCGCCTGATAGATCGTCTCGTGGGAGATCTGCATGGACTCATCCTGCGGGTGGCGCAAGGCCAGCTCGCCCTGGATCTGCTGCGGGGACCAGTGCGCGTTCAACCCCTGGATGACCTCGGCCCGCAGCGCGGCGTGCTCGGGCCGGTCCAGCTTCCGCGGCTGGGGCCGGGCCCGGTTGGCGTGGGTGCGGTGCTGCGCGACCCGGACCGAGTACACCCCGCCGACCCGGTTACGGGTCAGCTCCCGCGACACGCTGGAGCGGTGCACGCCCAGCTCGGCCGCGATCCGCGCCGGGCTGCGGCCCTCACCCAGCCGCAGCGCGATCACGCCCCGGCCGGCCTCGGTCAACCTGCCCCGCGCGTCGGTCCAGTCGCCCTCGCTCACCGCCGGGGCAGGGCGCAGCAGGCCACCGACCGGTCCCATCCGAAACGTCATACCGGCCACCTTGGCCCACCGGCCCACCGCGCGGCGGTCCACCCCGAGCCGCCGCGCCACCTCCAACGCCGCCAGGCCCTGCTCCAACAGCCCCAACGCCTGCTGCCGCTGCACCACGCTGTACCGCCCAGGCCTTCCAGCCATCATCTGCCTCCACACGATTCGTGTTGCGCAGACGATCTGAAGCCAAGGCGTCGGGAAATGGGCACTCGACGCGAAGGTCCGGTCGAGTGCTCACTTTCTGACCGGCAACCGGCGTCGGGAACTGGGCACTCGACGCAAAGGTGAGTCGAGTGCTCACTTTCTGACCGGCATACGGCGTCGGGAAATGGGCACTCGACGCAAAGGGTCGGTCGAGTGCTCACTTGCCGACCGGCATACGGCGTCGGGAAATGGGCACTCGACGAGAGCCTGGGCCCCGGGACCAACTGCTCTCTCGATCGGTCAGCTGGGGTTGTAGGCCTTGAGGAAGCTGAGGATGAATGGCGCGGCGCCGGTGACGCCGTTCTCGCCGACCTCGTTGTAGGCGGCGATCGCCAGGTCACCGCGGCCGGCGACCATCCACGCGTGGGTGTCGGGCGGGCTCTTGGTGCCGAACTCGGCCGTTCCGGTCTTGGCGAACTCCACCCCGGCCGGCTTCAGCACGGTGCCCGACCCCTCCGTCACGACGGCCCGCATCTCCTGGCGCAGCAGCTCCGCCTCCGTGGGGTCGAGCGGGGTCGCGGGCGCGGGCAGGGCGGGCGCGCCGGCGACGAGGGTCGGTCGCACGGTCTGGCCCTTCATCACCGAGGCGACGACGAGGGCCATCGTGAGCGGTGAGGCCTCGACCCGGCCCTGGCCGATGAAGGACGCCGCGTGCTCGACGACGTCGTCGGTCGCCGGCACCGACCCGAGGAAGCCGGTGAAGGGCAGGTCGAGCTTCTCGCCCATGCCGAGCGACTGCGCGGCAGTGGTGAGGTCGTCCTGGCTGACCTTCTCGTGCTGGCTGATGAAGGCCGTGTTGCACGAGTAGGCGAGCGCGGTCTGCATCGAGATGTCGCCGAGCTTGTCGGCGGGGTAGTTGGTGTAGTTGCTGAACCGTCGACCGTTGACCGTGAGCGTCTCGGTGCACGGCAGCGTGGTGGCCGCCGTCGCGCCCTTGCGGGCGATCGCGAGCGAGCTGACGATCTTGAACGTCGAGCCCGGGGCGGCCTTGCCGGCGAGGGCCAGGGTGGAGCCCTTGGCTCCCGGCCCGACGGCGGCGGCGAGCACCTCACCGGTCGAGACCTTGACGACGACGAGCGCCGTGGGCCGGGCCGTCTGCTTGGCGAGGGCGCTCTCGGCGGCGGTCTGGGCGCGGGAGTCGAGGCTGGTGCGCAGAGGCTCGCCGGGCGTCGACACCTCGGCGAAGAGCTCACGCTGGTCGACGACGCTGCCGTCGGCGCCCCGCTCGACGGCCCGCACGGCGAGGCCGGGCGTGCCCCGCAGCCGCTCGTCGTAGCGGAACTCCAGACCGCTCTGCCCGACCTCGTCACCGGCCGCGAGCACCCCGCCGGAGTCCTTGACCTGCTCGGCGGTCGCCTCGCTGACGCTGCCGAGGATGGGCGCGGCGAAGGTGCGGGTCGGCCCGAGCACCTTGAGGGCCGGCACTGTCAGCGACCCCTTCACCGCAGCGATCGCCGGGCCCTGCTTCGCGAGCACCGGGTCGTCGGAGCGCAGCGTGATCGCCTCGACGAAGGCCCTCGCGCCGGCGGACGACACCTTCGCGGCATACCGGGTGGGGTCGATGCCAACGAGGCCGGCGAGCTGCTTCGCTGACGCGGCGGCAGCGGCGCCGGACACCTTCGTCTTGTCGATGCCGATGACGGCGACCTCGCGCTCCGTCATCAGCTTGGTGCCGTTGGCGTCGAGGATGTCGGCGCGGCGCGGCCAGGTGCGCTGGAGCGCCAGCGTCTCGTTGGCCGTGAGCTGGGGAGCCACGACGCCGGGTGACCACGACACCTGCCACACGTTGTCGACGAGGCGCATCGGCACGGTGGTCGCGTAGGTCCAGTCGGTGGGTGACACGGAGATGTCCCACCGGGTCTGGAGGGTCGCGGTCGCCTCCTCGCCGTCGCCGCTCGCCTTGACGGCGGTGACGGTGACCTCGGGCCGCAGGGTGCCGAGCCCCTTGTAGGCCTTCGTCACGAAGGCGCTCGCCGCTGCCGGTGTCGTCGACCCCGCGAAGGCGACCCCCGCGAGGTCGGCCTTGGCGAGTCCGGTGGCCAGGGCCCGGGCGGCGTCCTCGGGCGCGGGCGCCTGCTCGAGGAGCGAGCAGCCGGTGCCGAGCCCCAGCACGAGCACGCCACCGAGCACGGCGGCCACGGTCGAGCGGGGGCGTCGGGTGCGTCGGGTGCCAACCATGCGCCCACGGTACGTGCCGCTCCTGAGCGACGGGCTCATCGCGCTGCCGCGTCGTCCGTATGCCGTGCGGCCGGCTCGGGCGCCCGTGGCCCGGTGGCCGCGTGGTCCCTGGGTGCGACTGGCGAGGGTCCGGACTCGCTGGACGGGTGCGCAGCCGAGCGGGGTCCGTCGCCGCGGGGACGCAGTCGGGGCAGCAGGAGTGCGCCTGCGAGGCCGACGACGACGGCGAGCACGAGCGGCCCGGGACGATAGGCGAGCAGCGCCTGCACGAAGACGTCTCGGCCGGCATCTGCGACCTCGCGCACGTTGCCCGGCAACCCCGCGCCCGGGCGCAGCAGCACCGTGACGTAGGCGAGCGCCGTGATGGCGGCGTCGAGCACCCAGACGGAGGCGAGCGCGACTACCCAGGTGACGATGCGCCGAGCGGGCCGCAGCCCGACCGTAGCCAGGGCCAGGCCGAGCAGGATGCCCACGAGCCAGCGGGTCTGGCCGACGAGGAGCGGGGCTGCGGCCGGGCCGAGCAGCGCCACGGTGAGCGCCGACAGCCAGTTGACGGTCAGGACCGCGAGGGGCGCGGTGGCGAGGGCGCGCAGCACGGGCCGGCCGTAAGCGACACAGAGCCCGAGGACGAAGCCGCCGAGGCTGCAGGCCACCGCGATCGCGACGAGCGGGCGCAGCACTCGGGCGTCGCCGTCGAAGGTGCCGGCCGACTGGCGGGCCGCGCCGGCCGACTGCACGACCGTGTAGGCCGTCGCGGCCAGGGCCCCCGTGAGCGCTGCGAGGGCGCGGCGCACGCGCCTGCCGTCGTGCGGCCGCGTCCAGAGCACCGCGAAGGCCGAGACGGCACCGGCACACATCGTGAGCACGACGAGCAGCGGGAGCTGGCCCGTGAGGAAGGGGAGCGTCGACAGGTAGGGCTCGGGTGGCCGGTCGCGTGCGGTCGTGAGGCGCGGCGTGAGGTCGAGGCCGGTGACGACCCACGGGAGCGCCCCCACGAGCCACCAGCCCACGAAGGCGAGGGGCACGATCGGCCACACCCGTCGGCCCCAGGTCTGGCGCAGGGGTGGGTGCACCCGGCGATCAGCCGGTCGGCTCATCGCGTCGTCCGGGACCTCGACGGCGTCGTCCACCCGCAGATCCGATCATGAGGGGGCGACATCGTCCAGTCGACGACGTCTGCGCCGAGCCATCACCGTGGGCAACGGTCATGGGGCATGGCGGTGCTGCATCTCGACGGTGCTGACGGTGAACGGTGCTGAGGGTCAACGATCCTGGCGCTCAACTGCGCTGGGGTCGCCAGAGCTGCACGGAGGCCACCGGCTCGAAGCCCGCCGACAGGGCGGCGCGCAGGGCTCGGGCGTTGCCGGGGGCACAGGCGGCGACGACGACCTCGTCGCGGGGCACGAGGGTCAGCGCGGCCCGCGTCACCTCCGCGCCGGAGTGGCCCTTGCTGGGGTCGATCTCGATGCCGAGCTCCGGCAGGCCACCCAGCCCCGTCGCGAGGGTCACGAGGGTGTGGTCGTCGGCCGCGGCATACCCGAAGGTGACGACGCCGGTGCGCACGACGGTGGCGTGCTCGGCGCGCGGGTGGTTGCGCAGGTCGCTGCGCGGCACGAGCTGCGGCTCGCCGCCGAGCCCGCTCGCGACGAGCACGATGTCGAGAGCGTCGATCCAGCCGTCGCCGGCGATGGCGGCGACGAGCCGAGGATTGCTCGCTCCGCCGAATCCGTTGGCCCCCAAGGCATTGATGCGCTCGGCTGACACGTCCTCGCCGACCGCGATCACGGCATGGCCGGTGAGGGCGACGACGCCCTCGACCCCGTCGTGCCACGGCTCCGCCCGCTCCCACGCGCCGTCGACGTCGGGGAACTCGCCGCGGGCGGCGTTGCTCAGGACCTGCGCGATGGGGTGCACGGCCACCATCCAACAACGGACGACACCCGGCGTGCCTCCCGGTCCCACCTTCCGGCCACTCACCGGCCACGCGCCAACCGACGGGGGTGGCCCTGCTCCGGGTAGGTTGAGCACATGTCACGACCGCACGCGGCCGCCATCGTCGAGGACACCGTCCACGAGCAGATCGAGCGCGTGCTCCGAGGCCGGGGGTGGGGCAACCGCGTCATCACCCACGTCGGCTACGGCTCGCCCTCCTTCGTCAGGGTCTTTGCGCGGATCCTGCTCGGGCGCAAGGGTCGTGAGAGCACCGAGGGCCCCGAGAGCCGACAGGACGCGACCGGTGCACTGAGCCCGGCGCACTACGACCGCGGCTGGCGCGCCTTCCTCACCTCGCCCGCGACGGGGGTGCCGGTCAAGGTCACGGCAGGCGACCGCGAGATCTTCGGTCGCTCCGACCGTGGCGGCCACGTCGACATCGTCGCCCGCGACCACGGTCTCGAGCCGGGCTGGCAGCAGGTCGTCGTCGAGGCCCAGGGCACCGACCCGGTGGCGGCCGACGTCTTCATCGTCGCCGACGACGTGCGCTTCGGCCTCGTCAGCGACATCGACGACACCGTCATCACGACGATGCTGCCTCGACCCATGATCGCGGCCTTCAACACCTTCGTGCGGCGGGCCAAGGCCCGTCACGCGGTGCCCGGCATGGCGCCGATGTATCGCCGCCTGCTGTCGGCGCACCCCGGAGCCCCTATCGTCTACGTCTCGACCGGGGCGTGGAACACCGCGGCGACGCTCAACCGCTTCCTCCTCGAGAACGGCTTCCCGCTGGGGCCGCTGATGCTCACCGACTGGGGCCCCACCAACACCGGGTGGTTCCGCAGCGGGCAGGACCACAAGCGCAGCTGCCTGCACCGGCTGGCGCGCGACTTCCCCGACATCAAGTGGCTGCTCGTCGGTGACGACGGCCAGCACGACCCGCAGCTCTATGCCGAGTTCGCGGAGGCGCGTCCCGACCGGGTCGACGCGATCTGCATCAGACACCTCTCGCCGACCGAGCAGGTGCTGAGCAACCCGATGAAGATCGACGCGCCGGCGCGCATGATGGGCCCGCGCAGCGTGCCGACCTTCTCGGCGCCCGATGGCCATTCCCTGCTGCGCACACTGGACGGGCAGGGGCGCGTCGGCCCGGCGGTGGCCGAGGACGAGCAGCCCTCGCGACCCCAGCGTCAGCCCACCCGCTGACGCTCCCGGATGTCAGACTGGGGCCATGCCTGAGCTGCCCGAGGTGCAGGCGCTCGTCGACTTCCTCGCCGAGCGCACCG
The DNA here is from genome assembly GCF_044793955.1 of Humibacillus xanthopallidus. Taxonomy (GTDB): domain Bacteria; phylum Actinomycetota; class Actinomycetes; order Actinomycetales; family Dermatophilaceae; genus Humibacillus; species Humibacillus xanthopallidus_C. The sequence continues at coordinate 406,679 of NZ_CP084995.1, forward strand.
ACGGACTCGCCATCACCGGGGTCGAGCTCGCCTCCTTCAGCGTGCTCAAGACCTTCAACCCGCCGCCGCAGGCTCTCGAGGGCAGCCCCATCGACGGGGTGCACCGGCACGGCAAGTTCCTCGACATCGACGCCGACGGCACCCACCTCGTCTTCCATCTCGCCCGCGCCGGGTGGCTGCGCTGGTCCGACCAGCTGCCGATCACGGTGGTGCGCCCCGGCAAGTCGCCGATCGCCCTGCGCGTCCGGCTGTCCGACGGCTCCGGCTTCGACCTGACCGAGGCCGGCACGAAAAAGTCGCTCGCCGCCTACATCGTCACCGACCCCGCCGAGGTGCCCGGCATCGCCCGGCTCGGCCCCGACCCGCTCGCCGACGACTTCACCCTCGAGCGCTTCCGCGCGCTGCTCGACGGGCGCCGCACGCAGATCAAGGGCCTGCTGCGCGACCAGGAGTTCATCGCGGGCGTCGGCAACGCCTACTCCGACGAGATCCTCCACGTCGCCAAGATCAGCCCCTTCGCGCTCGCCGGCACGCTCGGTCCCGAGGTCGTCGACCGCCTGTATGCCGCTCTGCGCGACACGCTCAAGGGCGCCGTCGGCACGGCGTCGGGCAAGCCGGCCAAGGAGCTCAAGGACGCCAAGCGCGCCGGCATGCGCGTGCACGCCCGCACCGGTGAGCCGTGCCCCGAGTGCGGCGACACCGTGCGCGAGGTGTCCTTCGCCGACACGTCGCTGCAGTACTGCCCGACCTGCCAGACGGGCGGCAAGCCGCTCGCCGACCGACGGATGAGCCGGCTGCTCAAGTGAGCGCGCGTCCGGCGCCACCGCCACCTGGGATGCAACGTCTGCCCCGCGTTGGGTGTCTCTCATGGACATGAGCACTTCCACGTTGCGCGTTCGGGCGCTGCCGACACTCGCGCTGATCCTCGTCATGGGCTCAGCGGCTGCTTGCGGCCAGGCCACGCCGTCAGGTGGGGCGACCCCCGCCGGCGCCGGCACAACGGGGTCGCCCGGAGGCTCCGCCAGCAGCACCGCACCCGAGACCCCTGCACCTGAGACCCCGGCACCCGGCGCGACCTCGGCGCGCGCGTCGGTCACCGGAGCGGGCGTGCGACTCGACGCGACCTTCGAGATCGGCTTCTCGGAGCAGCCGGTCGACCCCGGGGTGCGCCGCAAGCCGGGTGTCGTCGTCACCTACACCCTGACGCGCGAGGGCGGCGGGGGGAACGCGGGCGGCGAGCTCGTCGCCTACGACGTCGTGCCCGACAGCCTCGGCTCGGCCGGCCTGCCGCCCGACGTCAACCCCGAGCACGCCTGGGTCTATGCCGACGGCGACGCCGTGCGCATCAGCAAGCAGTCCTTCGCGGCTGCTCCGGGTGTCTCGTTCATCGCCGCCCCGACGACCGGGGTCCGGGTGATTCCGGCCTCCGGCGCCCTCGAGGGCCGGGCGTATGCCCTGTCGCCCCCCGAGCTCGACGTCCCGGGTGCGGAGTTCGCCGCCCCCCGTGACCCCCTTCCGACCGACCCCGGCACGTGGCAGTTCTGCGTCCAGGTCGGTGAGCGCCTCGACAGCATGCGACCCTCGACCGCCCTCGACGGGGTGCTCGAGGCCCCCGTGCGCGCGCCCGAGGGTGACGAGCTCGTCTGCACCGATCCGGTCGCCTTGGATGCGCCCTGATCTAGGCCCGACCGTGCCCCTGCCGAGGTCCGGACCGAGCTCCCACGGCGACCCAACGGAGCCCTGACGGGCTCAGGACCCGACGACGAACGCGTAGAAGGCCATCCACAGCACCTTGATCACGAGGGCGGTGATGGCCCAGGAGCGGGCCCGGCGTGACGCGCGCGCGGCCTCGGCGATCCGGCCCGACCGGTGCAGCCGGGCGACCGAGAGGGCCAGCACGATGGCGATGAGCCCGAGGGGCGGGAAGCCGAAGAAGGTGGCGAAGATCGCCAGTCCGAGGTGACGTGGCGGGCCCGCCACGACCTGTGGAGGCAGCGTGGGTGGCGGCGCGGACCGGTAGGAGGTGTAGGACCACGTCGCCGGGCTGGGTGGGGGCGGCACCGCGGGGCCTGCGCTCTGCGGCAGCGTCGGACCCGCACTCTGCGGGAGACTCGTGCCCGGAGCCGGCGGCGGGGGGGCCGCGGACTGTGGCCCCGGATCGGCCGCCCCGGTGCGGTCGCTCGTCGCGTCGAGCGGAGGCAGCCAAGCCGACCAGCGGTCGGCGTCGGGGTCCGGGTCGGTTCCGTCGTAGCTGTCTCGGTGATCGGTCATCTCGGGAGGGTCGTCATCTCGCGAAGGGGCCGCACGGCATACGGCCCGGGGTGGGTCAGAGGATGCGGGGCTCTCCGGAGCCCGCGAGCTGCTTGCCTGCGGAGTGCCAGGCGCGCATGCCGCCCTCGACGTTGGCGACGTCGAAGCCCTGCTGGGCCAGCCACTCCACCGCGCGGCCGGAGCGTCCGCCGCTGCGGCAGACGACCGGGATGGTGTCGTCGCTGTCGGGCAGCTCACCCAGGCGGGCCGGGAGGTCGCTGAGCGGGATGTGGACGGCGTTGGGGGCGTGCCCGGCGGCCCACTCGTCGGCCTCTCGGACGTCGACGATGACGGCGTCGTCGGGCAGCTCGGTCACGGTCGTGGTGGGGATCGTGCTCATGCTTCATCCTCGCACGGGCAACGGCGCGTCACCCGGGGTAGCACTAACCTTGCGACTCGTGAAGATCATGTCGATCCAGTCCCACGTCGCCTACGGCCACGCCGGCAACTCGGCCGCGGTCTTCCCGCTGCAGCGGCTCGGTCACGAGGTCTACCCCGTGCTCACGGTGACCTTCTCCAACCACACCGGCTACGGCGCGACCCGCGGGCCGCTCATCGCGCCGTCCGACGTCGCCGAGGTCATCAGCGGCATCGAGGACCGCGGCGCCTTCCCGACGATCGACGCCGTGCTCTCGGGCTACCTCGGCGCGGAGCAGGTCGCCGACGTCGTCCTCGACGCGGTGGCGCGGGTCAAGGCGGCCAACCCGGACGCCGTCTACTGCTGCGACCCCGTCATGGGTGACGTGGGGCGGGGCTTCTTCGTGCGGCCCGGCATCCCGGAGTTCATGCGCGACCACGTCGTGCCGCGGGCCGACATCGTGACTCCCAACCAGTTCGAGCTCGAGCACCTCGTCGGGCGCACCGTGACGACCCAGGAGAGCCTGCTCGAGGCGGCCCAGCAGCTGCGGGCGGTCGGCCCCGACGTCGTGCTCGTGACGAGCGCCCTGACGACCGACACCCCGGAGGGATCCATCCAGATGGCCTGCGTCACGGGTGAGGGCTCGTGGCTCGTGACGACGCCGATGCTCCCGATGACGGTGCGCGGCGGCGGTGACGTGACGGCCGCGGTCTTCCTCGCCCACCTGCTCACCGACGGGCCGCAGGCGGCGCTCGCCCGCACCGCGGCGACGATGTATGCCGTGCTGGAGCGCACCCACGCAGCGGGCTCGGAGGAGATGCTGCTCGTCCAGGAGCAGGACTCCATCGCCAGCCCCGACGAGGTTTTTGAAATCTTTGCTACCAGTTGACCGCTGGGCTGCCGGTCACGTTATAGTCGCAACGCGCCGTTCCGCATGACCACCCCTGACCGTGCGGAACGGCGCTTTTTCATGTCCTCATTCGGTGGAATCCGCATCAAACAACGGCGGTTCCCATCGAGTCGGTGACTGTTGCGACGCCCTGGACCTCAGTGCTGGAGGCTCAGCTGGCCCCGGATCGCGCCACCCGGGAACTCCGCGTTGTGCACGTTGACGTAGTACTGCTCCGGGTTGGCGAGGATGTCGGCGACCGTCTGGCCGCCGACGAACTTGCCCGCCTCGCCCTCGGTCAGGCAGTCGGCGGCGTTGCCGTCGGCGGGGGCCGCGAGGTTGGCGACGACGGGCCCGTTGGTGCCGGCCACGCCCTTGTGGATGTGAGCGGCCGTGGCGGGGGCGATCTTGCTGACGGTCAGCACGTAGCAGAGCGTCGTGGGGTCGCCGTCGACGCCGTTGACGTAGGCCTCGCCGCGACCGTTGGGATCGCCGGCCAGGGCCTTGGTCGCGCCGACCTCGGCGCGGCCGGTCAGCGAGGCCTCGAGCAGGGTGTTGGTGTGCCCGGCGAAGGCGGGCGCGAGGGGGACGAGCAGGACGAGTGATGCAGCCGATGCGGCGACGGCGAACCTGCGGTGCGATGAAGCCATGGTGGTGCCTTTCGGTGGTGCCCCCGAGGTGAGTTGACCCTGACGGTCACTGTTCGGAGCGGGCGGGCGGATCGGATGGGTGCGACGCGCCGATCGGTGTCTATCCGGATGTCTCAGGATTTCGGTAGAGACGCGTATAGCCTCCGATCGTGGATCCGATCACCAACCCGTATGCGCCTGGCGCTGGCCAGCGCCCGCCCGAGCTCGCCGGCCGCGACGAGCAGCTGCGCACCTTCGACGTCGTGCTCGAGCGCATCGCGCGAGGCCGGTCCGAGCGCTCGATCGTGCTCACCGGGCTGCGCGGCGTCGGCAAGACTGTCCTGCTCAACGCCCTGCGCAGCTCGGCCGTGCGCGCCCACTGGGGCACGGGCAAGCTCGAGGCGCGCCCCGACCAGCGACTGCGCCGCCCCCTCGCAGCGGCAGCGCACCAGGCGGTGCGAGAGCTCGGCCACCCGCGCGGCGGCGAGGTCGACCAGGTGCTCGGCATCGTCAAGTCCTTCGCGCTGCGCGAGGCCCCGGCGGCCGCCAAGCTGCGTGACCGATGGCAGCCCGGCATCGACGTGCCCGCGGTGACCGGACGGGCCGACTCCGGCGACATCGAGATCGATCTCGTCGAGCTCTTCACCGACATCGGTGGGCTCGCGGCCGACGTCGGTAAGGGGGTCGCCTTCTTCATCGACGAGATGCAGGACCTCGACCCCGAGGACGTCTCCGCGCTCTGCGCGGCCTGCCACGAGATCTCGCAGTCGGGGCTGCCCGTCATCGTCGTCGGGGCGGGCCTGCCGCACCTCCCGGCGGTGCTGTCGGCGTCGAAGTCCTACTCCGAGAGGCTCTTCCGCTACTCCCGCATCGACCGGCTCCCGCGTGAGGCCGCCGACCAGGCACTCGTGGGGCCAGCAGCCGAGGAGGAGTGCGAGTTCACTGCCGAGGCGCTCGACGAGATGTATGCCATCACGGCGGGCTACCCCTACTTCATCCAGGCCTACGGCAAGGTGGTCTGGGACGTCGCGCCCTCTTCACCGGTGACCGCCCAGGACATCCGGGTGGCCGCGCCCGAGGCGGAGTCGGAGCTGGCCGTCGGCTTCTTCGGATCGCGCTACGAGCGCGCCACGCCGGCCGAGCGCGAGTACCTCCGGGCCATGGCTGATGCTGCGCTGCTCAATCCGATTGCGACAGAAGGCTCCCCGTCGGGGAGTGCTGATTCCGACGGACCCAGCGCGGCGGCATACGGCATGGTGGGTGAGCGTGAGGCGGTGCCGACGTCGGCGGTGGCAGAGGTGCTGGGACGCAAGCCGCAGTCGCTCTCGCCGGCGCGTGACGCCCTCATCAAGAAGGGGCTCATCTACTCCGGCGAGCGGGGGCTCATCGCCTTCACGGTGCCGCACTTCGGGCGCTACCTGCGCACCAACGCGTTGGCCGGCTGAGCCCCGCGGCCCTGGTGTCAGCGGGAGCACGCGGATTGACGTTGACCACGAGTCTGGGTGGGAGGACTGTTGATCAGGGGCCGCGAGAGGAGTGGCGATGGGGCTTCGCGACAGGGTCGTGCGCTTGACCAACAAGACCGTCGGGCGCGATGGCGACCGAGATGCGACTCGAGATCAGGCGGCATCGGCAGACGCGGCCAAGGACGTGGCGCAGTACAAGTACCTGGTGCGCGTCGCGACGCCAGGCGTCTTGGAGCAGGCGCACCGAGAGGCGTTCGCAGCCTTGGCCCCGGAGGCGCGCGAGCGGCTGCTGCTGCGGTTGCGGTTGGATCTGCCCGAGGATTCTCGGCCCACGACGAGTGAGCCGGGCCAGCTGGCGCGCGCCGCCGTTGCCGCCCATCAAGGTGATCAGGGGTATCTCGTCCGGATGTTGCGTCGTCCCGGCCATGGTGTGAGCGAGGGCCGCTACGCGACAGAGGCCGCTGCCGCACCTTCCGGCGGTCTGCTCTTCGCCGGGTCGGTGCTCGGCCCAGTTGCAGCAGCGGCTGTCGCGTCGGACAGCGCGACGCATCTGCTGGAGGGTTTCGACAACTCGCCCGAGGCGGCTCAGCTCAGCGCGGAGGTGCACGTCCGTCCGGCGGATGCGCCGGGTGGTGGCGTCTGGGGCGGCGGAGGTGGTGGCGTGACCGCCATGGGCGATGGCGGAGGCGGCGGCGGCGGCGTTTAAGTCGTGGGTGGCAGGCGCTGGTCCGAGTCCGAGCAGGGGGCGTGGCCACCAGGGGATTGCCGCAACCGGAGTGACCGATCTTCCCGGTGACGTCGGGGCCACTTTCTGCGAGGAGCTTGGCAAGTGCTCGCCGCCCGATCACCTCCTTGGAGCATGCCGACAGGATCTAGTCTGGCAAGCCGTGGCTAGGTAGACTACGACTATGCCTCCGCGGATGACCATGGCCACTCGACTGGTCCTCGACGTCCTCTTCAGCGATCTGTCAGCCGACTGGTACGGCTCGCAGATCGGCCAGCTCGCGGGTCTGCCGAGCGGCACGATCCACCCGATCCTGGCGCGCCTCGAGCGGGTCGGCTGGCTCGAGTCCCGGTGGGAGGACATCGACCCGAGCGCGGCGGGACGCCCGGCGCGCAGGTACTACCGACTCACCGAGTCGGGCGCCACCCAGGCGGGACGCGCCCTGGCCTCCTCCCGCCGGCCGCAGCTTGGCTTCGTTCCGATACCGAAGGAAGGCTTGTCATGAGAAGGAAGAAGCAGAGGGCGTCGATCCGCTTCGCGGCGGCGGCAATGGAGCGGGCCACCGAGGGCGTGCCCTCCGAGACGCGTGATCGCTACCACGACGAGCTAGTCGCCGAGATGCATGAGCTCGGGCGCATCGCCGCGTGGCGGTATGCGGTGGGTGTCGCCGCGTCAAGGTCCTCGATGCATACCGCCCTGACCGACGGCGGTCCGCAGCCGGAGCCCGCCGTGCGACATCCTCTTGGCTGCCGCACCAACACGCGCCACCTGTGGAAGACGACGCACACCACGGATGGTCAGCTGTACCGCGCCTGCGCTCGCTGCGGCAAGGAGTACGTCAACACGGGCACCGCGGGCGTCATCGGGGGCTGAGGCAACCCAAGTGACTGGGGGTCCGACTGCCGGCCCCGCCTTACCCTGGGCCCGCGGGACGCAGTTGGCCCCAAGTGGGGATGCCGGAACACAGGTGACCGCAGGAGCCTGATCAACGGTGCCGACTGCCTCCTCCATGTCTTGCTGAGGACGGGCCGCCCGACACGGGCGCTAGGACGTAGGTGTCAGCCGGATGGCCAGCCAAGCAGCGATATCCGGCACGTCGATCTGGCCGGATGCCGCCCTGAGCATCAGGTCCTCGGCCTCGTCGACGGTGTACGTCAGGTCCCGGTCGTTCAGAAGGCAGAAAATGCGGGCGGCGGACCATGCGAGGCGCTTGTTCCCGTCCACGAGTGCGTGATTGCGGACCAAGGAGTGTAGGAGCGCTGCAACCTTCTCTTCGAAACTCGGATAGGCGTCCTCACCGAACACGGTGACCTCGGGGCGCGCCGCGGCCGCGGCCAACAGCCCGGCGTCTCTGATCGCGACCTCGTCCATCACTCCACCGGCGATCTCCAGGAGATCCTCGACCGACAGGTAGTCGACCGCCTCGGCACTCACTTGCTCAGTCGCTCGAGCAGCTCACGGTCCTCGGTGCGCACCCGTTGGATCGCGCTCAGCAGCCGCTGCGGGCGGTCAGAGACGTACTGGGCGATGGCGGTCCGGGCCACTTCCTGCATCGAACGCCCTTCCTGCTCGGCCTTGGCGCGCAGGGCTTCGCTCTCCGAGTCGGTCAGCCGAAGATTCATAGCCATGCACCAACGGTACCAGAGCGGTACCAGATACTCCTCGAGTGACTCGACGTGCGGTCAGTCGACATCACCGGTGTTCACGAAGGCCGGGTGCCTCGTGCCCACCTTGCGCGCCGTCGACAGGTGCCCGCCCAGATACGCAGCGACACCAGCGGTGGCGACTCCAGCGAAGCCGAGGCGCGCACCAACGGCATCAGAACCGCGTCGTCGTGACAGGTACGACGCCGTGTAGAAGCCGATCGCCAGACCGTTGGCCACGGCGTGGACGAGACCGACCCGCTGGCCACGCGGCCCCGCCTCGGCCCACTGGGCCCACCCCGACCACGCGGTTGGTCCGACGGCGAGCAGGCCCGCGCCGACCAGCTGCCGTGCTGCACGACGTGAGCCCTGGTCGCCGATGACGTCGAGCACCGTCGCCGACGTCCACGAGCCGAGCACGAAGTTGGCCAGGGCCGGGTGAAGGGCATGCCCGATCCAGTCGCCGCGCAGCACCTGCCCACGAACACCGCTCGCGAAAGTTGTGCGGATGGTCGGCTCGATGGCTGCCACCGCGTCGTCGAGGCCCCTGAGCCCCTCCAAACGGAGCATCCATCTCACTGGCCCGGGGGACCTGTCGACCTGGCTCATGTTGCCGCTCCTCTCCAGCGCCCTGTCATCGCACAGTACGACCGGCGGTGACATCTCGGAAGGGTTGACGCCGACTGTCTGGCAGACGCCGCGAAGAACTACGGGGCCGGCCATCTGCACTCCACCGACGCAGAACGGATGGCTGGGGACCGTGCGGATGCGGCGCAGTCACGGGCTCACTGGTCGTCCAACGAGCTGACGTCGGCGATCTCCCACGCTTCGGCGATCTTGCCGTCCCGGAGGTGGCAGATGACGGCCTGATCCATCCGGAAGGACCGCCCCGTTCCCGGGATTCCAGCGAAGTCATGGCGCAGGGTCCCGGTGACGATGACTCGGGCCATCTCCACGTTTTGCTGAGTCACGACTTCCTGCACCTCGTGGCGAAGGTCGGGCATGGCGGCCAGTGCCTGGAGCCACACCCGTTTCTCTGACTCGAGGTCCTCAGTTTGAGAGGCCCCTCGGTGCGTGGACGACGACGTCACGATGCAGGAGGGCGTCGAAGGCCGCAACATCCCCCGAGTCACCGGCGGCCAGCCAGCGGGCTACGACGGAGGGCGGGTCGTCCATGCCTGATTGTCTACCCCGGTGCTGACGAGCGGGTGGGATGCACCGATTCATGCCTGCAGCCCCGCGCCATCTCAACGATTCCTTGCGCCTCCCAGCGAGGAGGACTCACCTCGACGACGTCACCGGAGGGGGCGCCAGACTGACTCCGTCTCGCTGGGCCCCGGCGACCACGGGGCGATCCAGGGTCCGGTGCCCTCGCTCGGATCGAGCACGCCCTCCTCGAGCCAGGTGTAGTCGCCGGCCAGCACACGCTGCGCCAGCCGTGAGTCGGTGGCATCGGTATTGGTCCAGAGGGCGGCGAACAGCGTCTCCACGCGCAGCCGGCTCTGGTCGCAGAACGCGTCGGCGAGCTGGTAGGCGTGGCGGCCACGCACCTCGTCGTCGACGCGCAGCATCTCCGCCCGGCTGCACGCGGCCGTCATGGCAAACAGCTCGGCGCCGATGTCCACGATCCGGCCGAGGAACACCTGCCGGTACTCCAGCTTCGCCTGCCAGCGGGACATGCCGTAGAACGTGTGCCGAGCCAGCTTGCGACTGGACCGCTCCACGAACCGCAGGTGCTCCGCGAGAGGCCCGAACGCGGCATACGACATCGGCGCGGTGCCGCGGCCGGCCACGAGGTGCGGCAGCCATTTCGCGTAGAACCCACTGGCTCCCACCGCCGCCCGCGCCTTGTGCTGGAACGTCGCGTCCTTGTCCGCGAGCGCGCCGGCCGCCTTGAGATGGGCGTCAACGGCCTCCCGGGCGATGAGCAGACGCATGATCTCGCTCGAGCCCTCGAAGATGCGGTTGATCCGCACGTCGCGCAGCACCTGCTCGGCGGGCACGGCGCGCTCGCCGCGGGCGCGCAGGGACTCGGCGGTCTCGTACCCTCGGCCTCCACGGACCTGCACGAGCTCGTCGGCGATCTTCCACGCCATCTCGCTGGCCCACAGCTTGGCAAGTGCGGCCTCGATCCGGATGTCCTTGCTGCCCGCGTCGGCGAGCTGCGCCGACAGCTCCAGCACCGACTCCAGACCGTACGTCGTGGCGGCGATGAACGCGATCTTCTCGGCGACGGCGTCGTGCTCGCCGATCGGCCGGCCCCACTGCACCCGCTCGGAGGACCACTCACGCGCGATCTTCAGCGCCCACTTGGCCGCCCCTGCGCACATCGCGGGGATGGCCAGCCGCCCGGCGTTGAGGGTGGTGAGCGCGATCTTGAGGCCGTCGCCCTCGTTGCCCAGCCGGTTCTCCGCGGGGACCCGCACCTGGTGGAAGCGGGTCAGACCGTTCTCGATCCCCCTGAGCCCCATGAAGGAGTTGCGACGCTCGACGGTGATCCCCGGGGAGCTTGCCTCGACGACGAACGCGGTGATGCCTCCCTTGCGGCCGTCATGCGCGGGCACCCGCGCGATGACCACGAGCAGCTCAGCAACGACGCCGTTGGTCGTCCACAGCTTCACGCCGTCGACGAGGTATGCCGTGCCGTCCGTCGTGGGGATGGCCGTGGTTGCCAGCCGGGCCGGGTCAGACCCCACGTCGGGCTCGGTCAGAAGGAACGCGGAGATGGCGCCCGCGGCGCAGCGGGGCAGGAACGCCTCCTTCTGCTCGGGGGTGCCGACGAGCTTGACCGGCTCCGGGACCCCGATCGACTGGTGGGCCGACAGCAGCGCCCCGATGCTCGGGTGGGCGGAGCTGGCCAGCATCAGGGCCTTGCCATAGGACGACGTGGTCAGACCGAGCCCGCCGTACTCGCGAGGGATCTTCATGCCGAAGGCGCCCACGTCCGCCAGGGCCTTGACGTCCTCGTCAGGGATCTGTTCCTCGCGCTCGATGCGGGCGCCGTCGATCTGTGTGCAGACCTCGCGCATCCTGACCAGGAACTCGTCACCGCGGGCGTCGTCTGCCGCGTCGGCCCGCGGATGGGGGTGGACGAGGTCGAGGTCGAAGCGGCCGAGGTAGAGGCCCCTGGCGAAGCTCGGTCGCTCCCACCCCTTATCGCGCGCCGCCTCGACGACCGCGCGGGACTCCCGCTCGGTGGCGTCAACACGACCGGTGCGGTCGGCCTGCTCGGTGGACGGGTTCTGCCTGACGTCACTGTTCATTGACCTCGCCTCCTGTCACCCAGTGTTACCTCTGGGTAGCCGGAGCGAAAGCGATATGGGCCGACCGTTAGAAGCCCCTTCAGTGCTCCAGCGCAGACTGCACCGGTTGAGCGAGCGGCCCTGGCAGGTCAGGGGCCTGGACTTGCAGATCGACGCCGGTTCGCGGCGGCCAGACGCACGTGCCTTTATGCCGCGTCGATGATTTCGCCGTTGCGGGGTAGGTGGCCGCCGAAGGTGATGGGGACGGCGGAGGCGTGCAGCACGTCCAGGCGGTCGATGGCCTGAAGGTGGACATGCGGCTCGGTGCTGTTGCCGGAGTTGCCGCAATGCCCGATCGGCTCACCCACCCGAACGCTTTGACCAAGCTGTGCCTGGACGCTGCGGTGTTGCAGGTGGCACACCGCGATCACCGAGCCGTCACGCGTTTGGATCATCACGTGGTTGCCGGCCAACGCCACCCAACCCGCTGCTGCCCGGCGGCGCTGCGTGATGGCGTAACCAACGGAGGGCAGCCCACGGAAGGCGTGGTGGTCAGGCGCCGTGTCGTGCACGCCGACGACCAGGCCATGGACGGGCGCGAGGATGGGGCGCCCGAAGCCCGGAAACTGCTCTGCAGGTTCGGGGCGCAGCAGCGACCCGAACGTGATGGGTGACGCTCGCCCTGCCTCGTTGACAGGGACGAAGTCGATCGCGAAAGACGTAGCGAACAGGGCGGTGCCGTGACTGGGCACTCGGTTCGCAGGGCTGTTCTGGGTCAGCCAGCGGCCCGCGAACGGGTACGCCAGGTCGACGGTGGACACCATTCGGCTGACCGCACTCTCCGCGCCAGGGCTGAGCTAGGCCGGGGGATCCACCATCACCAGGGTCATCCGGCACGCTGTCTCGGCGACCAGGGCATGTGAGGCACCCGGCGCGAGGTAGACGACGTCACTGTCCTCCAGGGTGTGCTCGGTGCCGTCGACGGTGAACCGCATCCGGCCGCTCACCAGCTGCACCGCCACGGCGCGCGGCGAGGCATGCTCGGTGAGCATCTCCCCGGCGTCGAAGGTGAACTGCACGATCCGCAGCACGTCGTTCGTGACAACGACCCGCGAGGTTGTCGACTCGGCTACGACCGGCAGCGCGTGGAGCAGACCCACGTGGGCGGAGGACTCTGAGACGGGCGACGGCTTCGCCATGCACCGAGCCTATGACCGCCGGGCCGCCTGTCGGAAGAGCCTGTGCGGAGACTGCTGATGACTGATCGGTGTCCGCACGGGTGGCTGTGGCCGAGATCCGTCGGCGGCATATGGTGGGGCCTCCCGGAGTCGTACCCTGCTCTCATGGACCGGACGCCGTTTGCGGCTGGGACGAGCTGCGGTGAGCTCTCGGGATGGGTCACTGGCAGCGGGCCGCGAGTGCTCGCGATCCACGGCGGGCCGGGCATGGGCTTCACCTATCTCGATGACGCCGTGGAGGAGCTGGCTGGCCGCTATCGGGTGGCGACCTACCAGCAGCGGGGTCTGGCTCCGTCCACGGATCAGGGCGAGTTCACGATCGCCGAGGCCGTGTCCGACATCGCCGCTGTGCTCGACGGCCTGGGCTGGGACAGGGCCTACCTGATGGGCCACTCGTGGGGAGGCCATCTGGTGTTCCACGCCGCGGCGGGCATCCCAGAGCGGCTCGCCGGTGTGCTGTCGGTGGATCCGCTCGGCGCGGTCGGTGACGGCGGGGCAGAGGCCTTCGGCACAGAGATGCTCGCACGAGTGCCCGAAGCCTCCCGGGACCGTGCCCGCGACCTGGACGAGAAGGACTCCGCAGGCGAAGCAACGCCCGAGGAGGTGCGCGAGGCGTTGTCGTTGTTCTGGAGGTCGTACTTCGCCGATGCGGCTTCCGCCCCGCCGATGCCGCACCTCGAGCTCTCCCAAGCGGCCAGCCAGGGGTTGTGGACGGACCTGACGGCCCGGCTGCCCGTGCTGGAGGCGTCTCTGCCGGCGATCAGGGTCCCGGTCGGCGTGCTCGTCGGCGAGCTGAGCCCGATGCCAGCCAGCGCCGGCATTGACAGTGCCGCCCGCATCCCGGGTGCCTGGTCGCGGATCGAGCCCGGTGCGGGCCACTTCGTCTGGCACGAGTCGCCGGGCTGCCTTCTCGCTGCGATGGATCGACTCGTCGCGAACGCATCAGCGACCCGCGCGGCGGGGTCCCGCCCGTAGCTCAGGTAGTTCTGTTGGTCGAAACGCGGCGGTGTGACGCACGTCGCGAACGCGCTCATTGCCGATCATCCGGAAGTTAGTCGCAGCCGCTCGCATCAGCATGAGCTGCAAAGTCGCGGTGTCCCGGGTGGTTGTTTGGCGATCCGCGACGCGCGCCTTGCTCACCGCGGCGAGGGCATCAGGAAGCGTGTAAGGCTGCCCTCTCGCGAAACGCGAGCGGCCACTCCTTACCGTCTCTCGGAACCAATGCCAGCGGCCCCCATTGGCTGGCCGACCGGGTTCGATACCCATGAACATGTGTGAGTGAGATCGTCCCCGGCAACGAGTCAGCCGCACCTCAGATTGCGCCGCCATCCGCATCGGCGGTACGCGGGGGCCCTTCAGGTCTCAGCCTGCCGGGATGCCGTGGTCATTGCGGTAGGTGCGCAACCGCTTGATCCGGCCGTCCTCGACGGCGAAGATGTGGCAGACCGTGCTGACGTAGTCGTTTCCGTCGCGGCTGATGGTGGACAGTTGCTCGACCAGGACGTCCTTGCCGGCCTGGACCACGTTCGTGTTCTCGGTCCTGAGGACGGATCCCGCGTTGATCGGTGCACCGAGCCGCTCGACCATTTGGTCGGCGCTCGTGTACGCAATCCGCCAGGGCGAGTCCGTCCACGCGCTGGCCAGCTTCACCTGGACGTCGTCGGCGAGGAAGCGGCGCAGGGCCTCGTAGTCTTCGGGTTGCTGCGAGTTCCGGGCGCGCTGGCTCGCCTCGATCCACGCCAGGACGAGGGCGACATCGTCGGGCATGAGCTCGATTCAAGCAGCGATGACCGGCTCGGTCGTTGTCTATGGTCAAAGTCGCGCTGACGGTGGCCACGCTGGCCCTCAGAAACGATCGTTCTGGACCAGCAGTGCGCGCCTCAGGACGCCAGCGCCCACCGACAGGACCCGCACGAGGAGCGGCATAGGAAGGCGATGACCGGATGAGTCCGGCGCTGCTGGCTCCACGGCGACCCCGACGGTCATCGGGTGTCGGCAACCTCCGTGAGCCAGGAACCTACGATCGAGGCGAGTCGGTCCTCGGCAGGTGGCCAGTCGCTGAACACTTGGCGCCCCAGGTTGCCGATCGTCGAAGCTGGCACTTGCTCCCAGGCCCCGGCTCTCAGCATCGGCTTGTTCTGGTCGAGGTATCGCGGATGCGGGTCAGTCGCCACCTCCCACTTCGCCTCCGGGACGGCGCTCGTGATGATGTCGATCACGTAGGAGATCAGTCCGTCGAGCAGCTGGAGGGAGGCCTCGTCGAGTCGCTCGTGCTCCCCGAGCCCCAGCCTCGACCAGGACGGCTGATGTCCGGACGGACCGAGCCGGAGCCTCTCCTTCGCCCACACCCACAGCGGTCCGAGGCTCTCGACCGAGTGGTCCAGGTGGACAGCATCGCCCACGGCGAGCTCGAGATGCCGCAGGGCGGGGGACCGCTCCTGCAGGAACTCCTCGAGGGCGGCCGCCGCCTGCTGCTCAGTCAGGTGTGCGTACGGGGTCATGGAAGATGGTTAACGCAAAGATCCCGTTCTCGTCGAGAGGTTCAAGACGGCCGGGTCGGCACCCATCGACCTCAACTGCCCGCGGGCGACGAAGTTGCAGACCACCTGCTGGCCGTCCGCCCTGAGCAGGGCATCCGGGAAGCTGACGGAGAGCCCGACCACTCTTACGGCGGAGGACTTCTTCGGCCTCCCAGACCCGTGGCCACCAGGCGAGCCCGGGCCGGGCGAACGTTAGGACGGCGGCTGAAGGTGGCAGGGCATACTTTCCGGCTGCGTCGAGTACAACGTCTCGACCGGCAGCCAACAACTCGTGTGTACGTACACATCCGCGCATCGGCGTGTGGGTGAGAGACAGGCGTGCGCCCGAAAGGCGGCGGTGTGACCCATCGACGAGGTCACGGATTTGATGGTCACGGCGTCGTTACTGGCGGCGACCCGCCACTAGTCTCGCGGTGTGCCCGAGTTCAGCTGGCGACCGGCCAACCACGCGACGAGCGAGGACGTCGAGGCCGTGTTCGACGCCGGCGGCGCCGGCAAGTGCCGCTGCCAGGCGCTCAAGGTGCCGGGCTGGATCTGGCGCGACACGACCCAGCAGGAGCGCGACGCCGCACTCCTTGAGCAGGCCGGCTGCGGCACGAGCGGCCCCACATCCGGCCTCGTCGGGTACCTCGACGGCGGGCCGGCCGGCTGGGTCGCGATCGAGCCGCGGGAGAACTACCCGAGGATCTGGGCGCGGCAGAAGTCGTGGATGCGGATGGACCCCGACCTCGAGGGCGTCTGGTCGGTCACCTGCTTCGTCGTGCGCAAGGGGTTCCGTCGACAGGGACTGATGTACGAGCTCGCCGCCGCAACCGTCGAGTACGGCAGGCAGGTCGGCGCTCGCGTCCTCGAGGGCTACCCCACCGAGCCGCCGCCGGGTAAGACGGTGATCTGGGACGAGGCGTCGGTCGGGCTGCTCCAGGTCTTCCTCGACGCCGGCTACGAGGTCGAGGCGTCGCCCACCCTGCGCCGGAGGGTGGTGCGACACCGACTCGGCGCGCCGTCCTGACGGTCGGTTCCGTCTAAGCCCAGGCGGGGTAGTCACATCTGGGCCTATCGCTCTACGCGGCGAAGAGACGCAGGTCCAACACAGGCATCCGTCTTCAGCGCAGATCATCCCTGATCCACCGACGGTGATTTGATCGGGGTTCAATCCTGCACCTGGCCGTCGACGAACATCTCCAGCCGCCGCAGGGTGCTCTGCTCGTCGACGGACAGATGCCCGTTGACAGCTCGGGCGGCCCAGCCCAGCCTTGTTGCGAGGCGCGCGGCCTCCACCAGCTCGGCGTGCGAGAGGTTGGGGTAGGCGGCCTCGTAGGGCCCGAGGAAGGTGTCGCGGAACGGTTCGGTGTCGACGGAATTCTCCACGTCGTCCAGGCCCCAGGCGATCTGGCCCTCCAGCGCGACGGCCAGCACGAAGAACGGGTGGGAGACACAGGCGTCCCCCCAGTCGACGACCCAGTGGCGACCATCGCGCACGAAAACCTGCCCGTCGTGAAGGTCGTCGTGCTGCACGGACTCCCTGATGCCGTAGGCCGCGAGCTGATCACACAGCTCGGCCACCCGGTCGGTCGCGGCGCGGAAGCGGGGCGCGGCGTCGATCTGCTCCATGAGCGCGGCGTAGCTCGCCGGGAGGGTGGCCAGCCGTAGGTCGGGGACGCCCGCCTCGAGGAGGGCGGCGACGTCGTCCTCCATCGCGATGCTGATCCGCGCCACGGTGTCCAGGACGGGGTGCCACCGCTCCAGGCTCGCCTCGATGACCACCAGCTCACGCATCCGCGTCCCCGCGTCGCGCATCAGCATCCAGCCGCGGTCGAGGTCGGCGGCCAGGAGCGGCTCGACCTGGTCGGGGACGCGCTGGGCGAGCAGCGTGACCAGTGCTGCTTCGTGCTGGAGGGGGCCGTGGTTGGCCTTGAACCACACCGGACCGGCGGTCGTCGGGATCTTGAGCACGGTCGACCACACCCGGACGTGCGGCTGCTCGACGTCGCCGGTGCGCACCAGCCCAAGCGCGTCGGTCTGCTCCTCGACCCACGCGTGGGCACCGGCAAGCCACTCGGGGTCGGTCCATAGCTCGGTCACCGTCCCGTTGTAGCGCCTGGCGCACCGGTCCCGCACCCCGGTTAGACGTCACGCGGACCCAGGACGTCGTCGTCGGCACCTTCGCGAACAGGGTGCCGACCTGATGGTCGCCGTCGCTGAGCAGGTGATCGAGCGCGGCGCGCGACAGCCTCAATGCTCACCCTCCCGAAGATTCGAGGACACCCACTCGCGGCGGATAGACGCATCGGGCAGGACGCGATCGGAGGTCGGCTCCGCCACCAGCAAGCCGGGAGCAAGGATCGCGGACGCAGCTCATGCGGCCCTCACCTGCTCGCTGTGATCCACCACTTTCCATCGCGTTTGACGAGCGTCGTGTCTCCGTCGTCCGAGGCCCGGCCACCGAAGGAGACAGCCTTCTCGGGGATCTTGACCACGTCGGCTGAGGTGTCCACCCCATCCATGTCAATTTCAACGTCGGTCATCTTCGCGCGCGTCTCGGGCGGATATTCCTTGGCCATGGCCACCTCGCAGGTGGAGCCGAAGTTTGCAAGGCTTTGCTTGGCCCGCTCATCGATGAACTCGCAGGCGTCGGCGAAATTGCCGTCGCTGATCGCCCCGTATGCCGCCTTGAGCGCCGCTTCAGGTGAGCTCTGCTCGCCTGCCGAGCACCCCGAAAGTATCAAGGCGAGCATTGCTGCGCCCCCAACCCTTAGCCTTGCGCTTCCAACCATGAAGGAATGCTGGCATGGAAGGAGTTGCCGCGCACCTAGGACGCAAGACATCCCAGATCGTGGCTCAATCACCACGCGCCCAGTCGCGGCGGAATCGATAGTCGTTGTCGTGGCGCACTTCAGCGGACGACGGACGTGGGGCGCGGCAGGCGGGCGCTGCGCACGAATGGACCTAGTTCTTGTTGTGGCCAAGCGAGCGCGCGTGGAGGACTTCCTTCCAATATGACTCTCGCTGCAGGACGTGGGCGTCGTCGGTGCGCATCGACCAGAACTCCAGCAACGCGAACTTCATGTTCATGCGGAAGTAGTCATCGCCCTTGTCTAGGACGAGCTCCTTGAGACCGACGTTGTTCCCGTGGAGGGTCGCGGCGTACGTGCTCCAGCGCTGCCAGATGCCAGTATCGCCATAGGCCGACCCCACATACCGGGCGCCGGTCGTCTGGTCGTGGATGACGTAGACGCCCTTCATGTGCTCGAGGGCAATCCGCCAGTCGGGGCGCTGTTGGCTGACAATGATCTGGAGGTCGGCGAGCGTGTGGTTGATGCGGTCGTGGCCCGGGAAAGGGTCACCCACGAACGCCTCCTCGAGGATCGAAGACACGGTCATCTCGTCAAGACAGGACTCCATCGTCCGCCGTCGTTGACGCCCGGCCAGGTGCAGCCTGATGTAGAGACGCCGTACAAACGGGCCCATCAAGTCGTCGCGTGGAACGACGTCGTAGGAGTAGGTCCTCGGCTCAGGACGCCGGCCGGTGACCTCCCACGTTCCGCCGAAGAGCCACAGGGTCGGATCGTGGCGATCCTGGGCGAGCGCGAAGATGAACTGTCGGTTGAAGTCGTTCTTCTCGGCGCGCCACGAGTTCCAGCGCTGCCACTCCGCCGGATCGTTGGCGAGGACGTCGATGGGGTAGTTCTCACCATTGAAGACCGCGCAGTGCAGCTTGCAGGTCTTCGGGTCGAACCCCGAGGGCAGAAGCGAAGCAAGCGGAATCGGTCGCATAATAGGAGCCTAAGCGGAAGCGCAGGACCCCACCCTTCAGCACAGCGGGCGTTTACGAACCTCGTACCTGCCTCTCCGCCAGCGCAGCCGACGCCAAGGATCTCAGCCCGGTACCTCCAGAGAACCAACGGCCTTCTACGCGGCGGATAGACGCATGTTGCGGGCCACTCAGGCGAGATTCTTCGACGCCCAGTCGAGGATTCGCAGGTTGCGGCCGCGAACGAAGTGCGGTGAGGCCTGCCGGTAGGTCTCGTACTCATCGGGGGTCTGCGGCAGTGGCGACCTGCCGAAGCCGTCGAATGGCAGATACCACCGGACCTCGACGCACGTCTCATTCACGAGGTCCTCGAGCAGGAAGAATTCGACGTAGCGGCGGAAGTCGCCGAACAGCGCGAAGTAGTCTTGGTACCTGCGCAGCGCCCCGGCCAGCGGACTCTCCTCCTGCGCGTAGTGACGGCGGATGCACTCCAAGGTGAGGTCGATGCGGTCGCAGATCTTTGGGTGCATCCCGCGGACGCCGTTGATCGTCGGCTTGCGATCGCGCACGTCGCCGGGGAACAGGAGGTAGCCGCCGATGGTCGAGCCCTCGTCATGAACTTGAGCTGCGTGCTCGGGCGGCACCTGCTTCATCACTGCTCCGAGGCGGTTCAGGTAGGCGCCGCGGTAGGAGTGAACGATGGAATCGCTGGACATGAGGAACTCGCCCACGGCAGAGGCATGGTGAAGGTAGGAGTACGGGGTCGTGGTGTCGAGGGTGAATTCAGTTCCGTCCGGGAGCGGTTTACTCCAGAGCAGCTGGTGGTAGCGACGGAGGGTGGGGCTGGTCCGGTCGGGATCCCCGCCGCCCGCATCGGTCTCGACGTTGAACGTGACGTCGATCAGGTGTCGGGTGCCGCCTACGGTCATGCAGCAGAGGCTAGCGAGCCGGCGCGCACACGTACGACCTCCAATTCGCGAACGTCTGCGGCTACAAGACAGGGTCCATGTCGAGGCCGTGTCCGCACGCGGCGAAAAGAGGAAACGTGTTTCGCGCCCCTGCCGACTCGCACGGCCACCTCATGAGGACCGAGATCTACCGGACCTGCTGGATCCCACTGCCCCCAGCCGGCAGTGCCGTCTCAACTAGAGCCGGGGGGAGGCCCTTCCGTGCTGGGAAGCGACCTCCGTGCCTCCAAGTCGTTTGGCGCATCTGCGTTCTGGGCCGGACCGCCTCCAGGAGTCAAGGGCCTACCAATGCCCCGCCTCAGTCGAAGGGATCGACAGCGCGCTCAACCGTATGGTGCCGCCCGAAGGGCCTCAAGGCGAGCCAAAGCACCCCGGCGGCCACAGCGGAAGCTGCCAGGTCCAGGGGCACGCCGGTTAGGAGCCACTCGCCGACGTACCGGTCGTCGTACCAAGGCATGACCACCTCGACCCATCCAGGGGGTTCTGGTGGACGGGCCATGTCAGGAATCTGTTGGCTTGTGGCGTCCCAACACTTGAGTTCTCCTCCGCTCGGAGCCTGGACGCAAAGCTTGTCGTGGAAGTGAACCTTCCAGTGCCAAAACCCTTCCCACCCGTTCGTCATGAATGAAATAGCGGTCGCTGGGATAAGGCCGACTCCAATGGGCAACGGCCAGTCGAAAACGATCTCTACGAGCAAGAAGAGGATGCCGAAGGACACCGCCACCCAGAAGCTCAGCCACATCGCCCGACTCCGAAAGACCCGTTCGCATGACGTAGTCGTTCTGACCGTGTTCGCGGAGCAGTCCTTGCACTCCAACCGCCGATCCACTGTCCAGCCCGGCCATCACGAGGCACGTTCAAGAAGCACGATGCCCGCATGTCGACTCGCGCTTCGGTGTGGCACCAGGCGGAGGTCCAGGTGGCGCCATTCGATAAGAGGATGGAGTCTGTGGTCGATGACAGGTCGCCGCCGAAAGGCCGGTGATCGGGGTCCGGGCTCATGGCGGCCTCCTCTCAGCTGGGATATCGAAGGAGAGGGTTGGGTCTCTCCCCGAGATACGTCACGGACTGGATCACTTCGATGGGAGGTCTGGTCGACCGGTCCGGCACGTAGCAGCGGGAATGACCGCTCAGACGGGCGATCAGGACCGCATCCTTTCGTCTGTCTTGTCGCTTGTCAGGACCTCGGTATTCGCATCCAGGCCGAGATGGCCGGGCTGCACGCACACCAGAGATATCGGAGCGTTCCAGCGCGAGGTGCTCCATCACCCACCACCGGTCATCGGTCGGCTCACATGCCACGGCCACCCCAGCGAATGATTGCGAGCATGGGCCGCCGTCGCAGCTGCGGCTGCGGCGCTAGTGGTGAGCCTGCTGGGTGATGTGCCCGTAATTGGCACTGACGTGCGCTCGGGATTTGGGGTGGACATGACGTCCTGCGTCTTGGACAGAGGGTGAGCAACTGGCAGTCCTGGGCGCTTGTCCAGCCGCTTGATATGTGGGTAGAGCCACGGGGTCAGCCCAACTGGGGTTGAACCACCTGGGTCTCTGGGCGCGACCATACGCGCGCAGGTATGAAGTTGCTTTACGCCGCCCTCACACATGTGTACCGCCCGAGTGGTGTCCTGAGCACTGTTAGCGCGGATGAGTACCGATCAGCGCTTCGCGCTCCTGGAATAGGAGTTCGAGGGCTGGGTCCGGCAATCCCGGTCGTGCAGCATCTCGTTCGATCGCCGCAAGTCGTTGCACGCGAGTGGCGATATCGAGCGTCGAAATGTCGTACGGCAGCGGTACTGAGTAGATGACCGTCTCGGTTGACGGCGTGTAGGTCGACACCGCGCCGCTCGAGGGGAGGTGCATCGCTTCGCCGTACGAGTGGGACCGCGAAGAGTGATAGTCGAGCCCGACGGTCGCACCACCGAATCCTGCGTCCTCAAAGCTGGTGTCGAAGAAGACGCCGCCGTACATGCTGCTGATAGTCACGGTCTGTGACCTGATCCAGATGGACATATGAGCCCAGACGGTTGCACCTCCTGACGTACGTTGAAGGGTGGCGACCTGCGAGGAAAGGCCGCGCACGGCTGCCTCGAGGCGGGGCTGCTCGGTGGCCATCTTCCGTTGGAACCTCTCCGCCTCAGCCCCCCTCCTGAGGTAGTCGAGGCCGAGCACGATCACCGCCATGATCGCTGCACGCACTAGAGCGGAACCGACCCGGCCTGCCATGGTAAGCGCGCGGCCCGCAGCCCCCGCCCCGGCGGTTTCCTCTGCAACAAGAACCGCCCGCGAGCTGGTGCCGGCGGCTGTTTCGACAGTTAGAGGGCTTTGTGGCGACACGGCGGTCGACGTACCCGGCGCTGCTGCCTGACTCCGGAGACCCAGATGGGGACGGAGATTACCGTCGGGCGCTACTGGAGGAACCGCACCATCGATGAATCGAACACCGAGTCCACGGAGCCTTGCGGTCACTCCAGTTGACCGTCCGATCTCGTTATGGACCACGAGTTGGACTCGGCCCGGCAGGGGGGTTCCGTCGCGTACGGCCGCCCTGGTCTGCCGTAACAGCCGTAGGACGTCCTGCCGGAAGGTGGCATCCCTTGTCGATCCCATTGCTTCGACGTCGGCGATCATGTCGTCAAGATTTCGAAGGAGATTGACGTGCGGATCGATCGCCGTGGCAGATGCGACGTTGCCTGCACGGGCAAACGCCTTATTGTCAGCGATACGAAGTACTCCATTGCGCACGTTGTAGAAGAGCCCGTCCTCGCCGGCGGCGTTCGCCGCATGACCAGCGGCGCCGCTGGGGCCGCGGAGGACGATCCAGCCATCTTGGAGGCGATATTGGGAGAAGGCCATCTGCTGTTCCCCCGCAAAGCCACGGTCCAGACGCGATGGCTGCCGCTGAAGTGCTGGAGAAGGTCCCCTGGGGATGGGCGGGGCCGCATTGCCCTCGGCAAAGGACTCAGCGGCTTGTTCCCAGGCGTCACCCTCATGTCCACGGCTCTGCGGATCAATGCTGGGGTACAACGCCTGCTGGGCGACGTGAACCAGTTCATGGCTCAGCAAGCGGCGCCCCGCTGCTGTGGTCGCGTTGCCGGCTCCATTCCTCACCCAGATGTCGCGTCCAACGGTGAACGCTTCTGCACCCCAGCCACGGGCGGCTGCGTCCCCATGGGCTCCGGCATGGACCCGGACAGCGCTGAAGTCGTGTCGTAGCCGCGATTCCATCTCCAGCCTGAAGGACGAATCTAGCGGCTGCCCTGCGACTGCAGCGGAGCTTGCTTGCTGCCTGTCCACTGAAAGTCGGGTGCGAAGAGCAGCTTGCTCCGGCTTGGCCTGCTCGGACCCGCTAAGGAGCCGCGCGCGCTGAGACACGTTCTTCCCTCACTCTCGCGAAGGGGGATTCTCCATTTTAGCGTCGAGGAGGGTGCCGAAGAGCAGAATCGCGGCCGCAGCCTCAAGGCCAGCCCTCATGACCGGGTTTTGTCACGTCCATGTCCACTGCGGTCGGCGACGCGCCAGATGCCAAGACGCGGAAGACCTTGGCACGACGCGATGTCGACCGATGTGGTGACCTGGCCCCTCTCCGCGTTGTCCTGTGCCGGGTCTAATGGAGGGTTTCATTCCACGGAAGGATGAGGGTCATGGCACCACCGAGGAAGTACCCGGAGGAGCTTCGGGAGCGGGCGATCAGGCGGACGGTCGATCTACGTCGTGACCCGGACACCAAAGCTGGCGCGGTGAAGCGGGTCGGCGAGCAGTTCGGGATCAACCCCGATACGTTGCGCAACTGGGTCCAGCAGGCTGAGGCCGACCAGGCCCACCATCCTGGCGTGATGCCCGCGGAGGCGAGACGGATCGCTGAGCTGGAGCGTGAGGTCAAGGAGCTACGCGCGGACGCTAGACCCGCAGGAGTTCTCGCGTCGCAGGCGGCGGAAGGACGCAGGGGAAGGCCCGAGACTTCCGGACGGCTCTTTGGACGCGCCCTTTCTGGGCGGAGTTGACGCTGTTGGTGTCCCGCAAGTCAGACGCCGGCGACGTAGGCGGTGAGGGAATGCACGCCGTGCCGATCGAGGTTGCCTCGGGCGCGGCCGTAGTGCTCGGTGGTTCTCGGGTCGGCGTGCCGGGCCAGGATCTGCGCGTGGCGCAGTGGGACACCGGCGTCGAGGGCGTTGGTGATGGCGGCGTGCCGCAGCGAATGCGGGCTGATGTGCCGCGGGATCTCGGCGGTCTTCGCGATCCGGGCGACCATCCGGTAGACGTCGCGCCTGTCGATCGGCTTGCCGGAGACCGGCCGGAGCACGAGCTGCCCGGTCGTGCGTTGGCCGCGGCGCGCTTCGAGTGCTCGCAGGACGGGGACGGTGACCGGCATGGTGGCGGGCTTGTTTCCCTTGCCAATTAGGTGCAGCACCCGGTGTCCGCGCAGGGTGTCGGCGTAGTCCTCGATCCGCACCGCGGCCGCCTCGGACGCGCGGAGCGCCTTGATGCCGAGCAGGTACGCGAGGGCGCCGTGGTGGACGGTGATGGTCTGGGCGACCTGCAGGAACCGGATCAGCTCAAGCCGGTCCAGTCCTTGGGTGGCGGGACTCGTCGCGGTGGATCTTCGGCAGGTGGGCGTAGACGGCCGGGTCCGCGGCGATGCGGCGCTCGATGTGGGCGAAGCGGAAGTAACCGCGGACGGCGTGCATCATCGTGTTGACCGAGGAGTCCATCAGCCCGCGGTCGCCGAGCTGGCGGATGTAGAGCTCGACGTGGGCTCGCTGGATCCCGGTCAGGGCGTCGAGCCCGTTGCTCTCGCACCAGGCGAACCACTCCCGCAGCTGGAACGAGTACAGGGCGTGTGTGCGACCGGAGTACCGGGCCAGGTACGACACCGCGGCGAGTTGCGCCGTCGACATGGCCGCCGGCTGAGATGGAATAAGGCGAGTTGGAGCGGACATGGGGGTAACCTCACGCGGCGGCTCGCTGCCGGGACCAGACCCCGCCGCCCGACGCGACCGGCCATGAGGGGCTCCTCGACGCTAGGCCCGTTCCACTTCTCGCGTCGGCAGGCGAAGGAAAGACCTACCTTGATCTCGGCCGGGTATTTGGCGTCTCAACGAAGCGGGTGACGGCGCCAAGGCGGGTCACGAACCTACTGTAGGGACCGCCGTGGTCGTCATCGTGGACGTCGGGGGCGGTGTGGTCACTGTGGCCGCAGACCACGAAGGGGCATCCAAGACGATGCAGGCGAGCTGCGATTCACTGAAGCGCCTGTCGTCCTGAGGGCATTGCGCGGCGTCACCCAGGTTGGCGCTGACCTGCAGACCGTCATAGTCCTGTGGCAGGGGCACCTGCAGATTCAGCGTCGCGTTGCCGTCCAGATCCGCTCCAATCACCTGTTTGTAGACTGTGCCCGCGTAATAGGCGAAGTGCGGTGGTGGGTTGAACGCCGGTCTGGTGGTCATTCCTGGAGTCGCCACTAGGGTCGTCGGAGGGGCCTCGTTCGTGCTGGTGACAATACGATTCACCTGAACGGTGAGCTTGTCGCCCGTTTGAAGACCGGAGGCCCTGACGGTCCCCTTGAGCGACCATCCCCCGTCCGTCTTGGCCCAGACCACGTCGATCACTGGCCGATCTGGCTTCGCGAGTGACTGCGAGAGCGCCAAGGCCACAACGACGGACGCGAGCCCGAACGTGCTGAGCGCTCCAATCAGGAGTCGGCCACGAACCTTGGCTGTGCAGTCCGTGACGGTCGGTTTCAAGGCCATGGCGGCCGCCAGGAACACAAGAAAGACAATGGCCGGGAGCCACCACGGACCGTTGCGCGCAACCCGGGCTATAGCTCCGGTGAAACCCCCCACCAGGGCAGCAGAAACACTCACCACCCCGATGGCTGCAACGGCCAGCTTCGCAACGTCCACGTCGGATGTCCCTGGTGGGGTGTTGCTACCGCTTTGGCCTGGGGTCGTAACGCTAGATTCACTGCCGCTCGTTGGGGTATCCACAGCAACTCCATTCGGCCAACATGTGCATCCAGAATGACAGGTCACGCGCTCGCGTACTCCGAGTTCCGGGGTGAGCGGCGCCAGCGCATTGAAATGGGCGCCTAGCACGGGTTGCCCTGGGGAGCGATGCCGACCGGTCCGGGCAGAACGGTGGCGCGTGGGGGAGAGCCGGCATTGGTGCGCCGAATACGCGAGCCTGTCGGTGGGCTGCTGCGGGGCGGGGCTGTTCGCGCCCGCCGGCGCGGTTGTCGACACATGTCCTTTTGCGCCACCCGTATCGGGCCAGTGGAAGTCGGGTGCGTACTGGCCTATAGCGTGTCCTCAACTCGCCGAACAAACTCACTCTTTCACGGGGGTCACTTGATGCGCCGTTCAACGCTTGCCTGCGCCGTCTTTGTCCTTGCTCTGTCCGCGTGCAGCGGCGGGTCAACACCGCCATCCGACGTCGCGACCTCCAGTCCGGGTACGTCCGGTCCGAGCGCGGAACCGTTGCCTGCGGCTACGTCATCGGCGCCACAGGAGCTGGGGACTATCAAGGCAAGCGGGTTCGGCCAGCACGACCAGTACGTGTGGGTGACCGCGGTCGTACACAACAACAGCACGTACGTCGGACAGGCGGTCACGGTCAGCTTCAACGTCCTCGACGAGAAGGGCACCCTGCTGAAGACGGCCTCTCAGGTCGAGGCCTTCTACCGCCCAAGCGCGGACCACGCGCTGGGCACCCAGGTGAGCCTGGACCCTGGGCAGAAAGCGGCGAAGGTCGAGGCGTCCCTGGACGTCGAGGCCAACGGCGCGTTTAGCGACAAGGCGTTCCCGGCCGCGCCTACCGGCCCGGTGACGGTCCGCACGGGCGAGTACGGCCAGACCGTCGCCTCCTTCGAGCTGTCGAACCCGCTCACCGTGGCGCTCAAGTCACCCCGGGTCGCGGTCGTATGCACCAACCCCAGCGGAGCCATCGTCGGCGGCGGCAGCTCGTACCCGGAGCTCGTCCCCGCATCGGGCAAGGTGAAGGTCGACACCGACGTACTGGTGTCCGGCAAGCCATCCACCTGCTCACCCTACGTCGGCCCCGACGTGAGTTGGGACGGCGAGGGGACGCCACCTGCGGAAGCGAGCTCGTCGGCCGCGGCTCCTCAGGCGGCTACCGGGTCTGCCGAAGCTGCCTTCAAGAAGTGGGTAGAGCGGTTCAACGCCAAGGACTGGGCTGCGCAGTACGACACCCTAGTGAGCGCCCAGCGGGCCGTCGTCTCCAAGGATGAATACGTCGCCTGCCGGTCCAAGACCACCGCGCCAGAATTCAAGTGGCTCAAGGTGTTGTCGGTCACCGACGGCCGTGCGGACGTCATCCCCGGCACGAACGCGTCGCTGCCCTCGACGAAGGTCACCGTTCAGGTGGCGGTGCAGGGGGCGAAGGTGCCGGTCACCGCGCACATGTACCAAGAGGACGGGCAGTGGCGCTGGTCGATGACCCAGGAGAACATCAGCAACTGCGCATGAAAGCCGGGGTAGCAGAAGCTGGGCCCCCGCCCTTACAGAGGGCGAGCGACTCACCATCACGGCCGCGTTAGCCGAGGCAGCCCTCCCTGGAACGGCCGGCGTAGACCTATGCGTCAGGATGCCCCCGATTTGCGGCGGAAGGACACTGCCGCTTCGCGGCGGTAGGGGTCACCTGCACGAAAACCGACACCTATCCAGTTACGCCGTAGCATACTTTGGTGAATGAAGACCATCTTCGACGTGTTTCTCGCGAGCCCCGATGACGCCGTCGAAGCTCGCGCTGCGGCTGAAACTGCCATGGAGGATTGGAACCGGGAACACGGGTTGGCAGAAAATGTTCAATTCCGCAGCCGTTACTATCGAAAGGACGCGATTCCGATACTTGGGCGAGGTGATGCTCAGAGCGTTACTAACGCTCAACTTGTCGACACTTCTCAAGTCGTGTTGGGCATCTTTCACAGACGCCTGGGAACTCAGACGGCTCGTGCCGCATCAGGAAGTGCCGAGGAAATCAAACGCGCGCTCAGACTAAACAAGATCATTCACCTGTACTTCTCTGAACAGATTCGAGGCGGCGCTGAGTTCCAACCAGGTCTACTTGCGTTTCGCAAAGAAGTCGAGCCTCTAGGGCTGGTTGGTATTTACGAGTCTCCCGGCTCCCTGCACAAGCAGATCATGACCGCCCTCGATCACGATGTTTCTGAGCTTCGCCTGAGGGATACGTCCCGCGGCGCATGGCTACAACCGGTGGCGGTGAGGGCCAGCGGGAGCAGTTCGATTCTCGTTGGCTTTGATAGACAGTCAGGTCGGGTAGAGGTTAGAAATGCCGGGAGTCACGTTATCGAGGATCTCGTCGTTGTCGTATCTCGTCACGCCGATACGCCCCCGCCGCTTGATCCGGCGGATAAAGCCGCCCTGCGGGCTGCACGTGAGGCGTTCGGCGGAAGGAAGCGTGGCTTTCTTCAGTCTTTTGCATCGGCTTACTTCAGTATTGACAAGAAACTCTTTAGGTTTATGACTTATGTGCCTTTCGAGGTGAGCTACGAGGATCACGGGGAGGTCCAACGTTATGAGTATGTACTTGCCGCTTCCCAAAACTACTGACCCGGGCCAATGCACGGCATTGAGTTGGGCAACCTCAACTTCGAGGAAGTTGGCTCGCGCACCCCAAGACCAGGGGGTCGGCAGACTCGTCATGTGAGGGTGAGACGGAGGTGAGCAGGTTGATGGGGCGGGTGATGTGTTCGACAGGAGTGCTCCCAAGACGGGCGATCACGCGCGGCCATCCACCGCCTGCGCCTCTGCTCACGAAGCCAGGCGCACCAACCCCCAAGGCGAACCACGGACACGGCCCACACACCAGCTGCCGGCGGGAGGACTGCCGACCGGATCCGGCTACCGGTGCGCCCCTCGCCCCGCGTCCCTTCGCCGGCAGTCGACCCGCCACCCGGCGTTCGCCATGCCGCCGACGCCCGCGAGCTGCGAGATGACCCGGCTGATTCGGCCGAGTGCGAGGCGCCAGCGGTGCTGCGGTCAGGTCTGAGGGATCCAGGGAAGGCCGTCGGCGGCTTGGATGAGACCCGACTTCTTGACTTCCGTGAGCCCGACACTCCTCCACCATGCACCCGGCCGCAGTTCCGGTGCGCTGCTACGTGGCCTCGGTGTCGGCTCTATCGGCGCACGCCCTGGGGCCAGACTACGTGGGTCGGCTTACCGCGCTGCGCGGCGTACGCGACGATGTCGGCGGTGCCACCCAGGCCCCGGGCGGGCTGGCCGTCCCACACCGCGAGCAAATGGTCGGACTCGTCCACGACCCGCCTGCCCGCGGCCAGGTAGGCCGCCTCAGTGGGGGCGTCGTAACCCATCTGGATGACATGCTCGGCCACGGCGAGGAGCCGCGCGAAGCGGCGGTGATCGTCGGGGGACTCGAAACTCGACTCGTAGTCGACGCTCGGGACGACGACGACGAGCCCGCCCCCGGCTGCCACCACGAGGTCAGCGAACTCCTGGTCCGCTCCGGCGGCCAGGCTGCTCACACCGACCAGGTCCGGAACGCCGGTCAGGTAACGCGTGATCGCGTCGATGATGAAGGCGTGGGCGGCCGGCGGGATGCGCTGGTGGCCCGTGATACCTACCCGCATTGCGTCAGAACCGGTCGTCCGCGGCCAGGCGGCGGTACCGTCGCCCCAGTGGGGTGAGCCGACACCCGCGGGAGTTCATCGCGGCGTAGTACATGTGCGCTTCACTGACGGGCTCGATGAGCTTGGCGGCCACGCACTTCTGCAGACCGGCGAAGATTTCCTCGTGCTCCTCGTTGCTGGGCTCTGCGGTGGGCTCGTAGCTCGGGTCCAGCGCGAACACATGCTCCGGTGTCGGGAACCACGTTGGCAGCCGCCGCAGTAGGGACAGGCTCGGACTCGGCGGGCACTGTCGAATCGGCTGGAGGCGCTCAACGTTGGCCTTGAACGTCGGCCGCTGATCAAAAGCGCCGAACGCCTCACTGACGTACGCGTAGAGCCCAGCCACGGTCACTTGGCCGAGCACGTCAGCAGCTCCGCCCTCAAGCGCACCTTCCAGATACGTCGAGAACGCCCCCCGCCGGCTAGGCGTCTCCACCGCGGGCTGGTCGGCCCGGCTGGCGGTGAGGATGGACACCCCGGTGCGAATGTGGGCGAGGTTGGCACCATGCAACGGTGGCGTCGCGGCGCCGCCGCTGAAACAGGAGTCCAGCCAGACGCCCACCTCACCCGGGAACCTGCTGATCATCGGCTCGATCTCGCTGTACTTCACCCCGAGCGTGTCCTCGGTCCCGTCACTGGTCACGAGCCACACATCGGCATCGGTGTCGGCCAGCTTCGCCCCATGCCCGGCGAAGTACATTAAGGCCAAATCCGCACCCGGAGCGAACAGGGTACGCAGCGCCCGTAACAGCTGCCCTCGACTCACGGACGAGTAGCGGTCGCGGGCGACCAGCAGCTGCACGTCGAAGTTCTTGGACGAGTCCGCGTCGTCGTTGCGCGCCAGCAGCGGCGCCAAAGCCTCGGCGTCGTTGGCACACCCCCGCAACCTGGATACGTTGTCGTAATAGTCGATGCCCACGACCAGGGCCCGCTTCATCTCCCCTCCCCACGTCGAGCCACCGTGCGCGCTGCTCGGGCGTGCTCTTCTCCGGGCGGTCACCGAACAACGGTAGCAACATGCGCCCGACCGTGGAGCAAGAACGTTGGCTGTCGAGCCCGGGCCGGCGTCAGCCGTGACGAGCGTCAGGAGTGTGCGGGTGAGTACTGCTCGCCTTGCATGGATGGCTCTCAGACATCGAAGCGTCCGTCTCATGTTCCCTCGAGTTCGTTGCCCCTCGGGGCATGTTTGACTTTCGCGAGGTGGTTGCTGATGAGACGGGGCAGATCCTTTCGGGATACCGTGTGAAATCGAAGTGTCCGAAGGTAAAGGGGAAGGCTGTCGGGGCTTAGCGACCGAAGGGAGAAAAGCAGCGGACGAGCCCCTCGTCCGTGAGCGTAACCGATCTCGTAAATGACGTTCTCGTTCAAGTCCGTGATATCCGCGATGACGGCAGTGGCCCTCCGCGCAATGGTATCGTAGAACAGCGAATGGATCAGCTCGCTGCCACCTTCGTCCTTGAGCCTGACGGGCACCATGTGCTCTGCAACGCTGGGACGAATGATTGAATCATACAGCTCCTCATCTGACTCCGTGCGGTGGGGTTGGAGGACGAGGCATTGTCCCAGGCGAGCCGTTTCAATCACATCGACGACGCACCTGGGAGCCTGCTGACCGTCCAACCGGCCAGCGAGCAGCTTGAAGCACTCATTGACCGAACCCGGGGCGAAAGCAGCGTCTATCCGTCGCTTGTGCGATGCGTACATCTTCTTGGAGACCCCGCCTGCCTGAATAAGAGGCAGCACCGGCACGCCGAGCTCAACCGCCTGCTCCACAACAACTTCGGTGTGTCTGCTGCCCGCAATGGTGACAACCAAATCGACACCCTTCACCATCGATAGGCGCCGACCCAAGGGAGTCTGTCCCTCGGCGACACGGACGCGTATCCCCAGGTCGCCTGTCATTCTTGTGACCCTGGCTTCATCGCCTTGTGGAACCCAGGCCTCAAACAACGCATCGAGCGGCTCTCGTAGATCGTCCGCGGCGCGCCGAGCGCCTCGTAACGCCGCTGAATCCGTCGAGTCGGCCGTGGGATGGCGATCATTGTGGACGAACCCTCCCGTCACGAGAACCGAAGGCCTTCTCGTGAGGAGCTCGTACGCGAGCTGCTCGACGAATGGTGTGGGCGTGCCTTTGAGGTCTGTTCCTCCGTAGAGGCAGATCCGGATATTTCTCATGAGTTTGACCTAATCCTTGGCAATCCGAGTTGGCATTTCGAGTTGGGAAACGACGGTGACACGTGCACGAAATGGTTTGGATCGGCCAGTCATCGGTCTAACTCGAGCATCCTTCTTGCCGTGAAACGGGTCTCGTTCCAACTTCCGGCGAACCAATTGGGCCCGGCGCTGCCGTCGATTCGATACTCCAGCATCTGGCCTTTGCCTGCTGCCAGCCTCAGCGTGACTTTGTCGGGGTCCAAACCCCATGTGCCCCGAACGCGAGACAAACCCTTCCTGTCGATCACCAATTGCTGTTCGAATGACCTGTTGGGAAAGAGCTTCAGCACGTGATGTTTGACGAGACTTATCCTGCGCTTCGGTGGCTTAACCTCGACGAACCATTGGCCGAGGTAAAGAGCCGCGTCGTCCGAGAACGGCCCTCGTTTCACGTCCCAAGCATGTTGCGGTATCGCATGCTCGACAGCTCCGCGTTTCGAAAGGACAGCGACTTCCCTTGATAGTTTGGCCAGCCCCTCGGCGAAATCAACTGCACAGTCGACCCACACCACATTGGGCCACACAAACTGTGGATAGAGTTTCAGGCCAGCCTCCATGCGTACGGGGATTACAGGGATCCCGCGGTCCTGTGCGACCACGCACTCCAATCTGCATGAACTTTCCCAGCGAAGCGAATCTTTGGTCATGACGAGGATATCCGCCTCTGAACCCGATATATTGGTGCCGACCTGAGAAACCCAGCTGGCGCCGAGGCGCATGTGATCCGTCGGTGAGAAGACGTCGACGCCGGGAATGGATTGCAGGGCCTCAGTCAGAATTGCTGCATGCTTCACGCCATCCCTGAAGGAATGGCTAATGAAGAGTCGGGGCACGAACGGCTCCTTCGCTCGAATGGGCTCCGCCACGACGCCTACTTCCAACATGCTTACCAGATCGCGAGAAGCAGCACACGGGTTTGGTCCGGTCTTGGCCTCGTCTTGGCCGACATCCCATGCCAAGGGGTCCTTTCGGACTGGACGTCGACCCCCTTCTGCCCGCACAACAGCGGGCCGCAGCGTTCAGTGCGATGGGCGACGCAGCGCCCGCGGAGCCGAGCCGCGGCGCCCTTTCTGGGCGAAGTGGGGCGCCTACTGTTCGCGATGGGAAGCAGCTCCCTGGGATGTCCTATCTGTGCGATTGGCGCCCTCGCCCGAGGACGATCGGCGCCGATCGCAGGATCAGTCTCGGACCAGACCTCAGCATCTGCTCCTACAGCGTGCTCCGACCTCTGAGCAGCCATGGCTCACATCTGGCCACTGGGAATCGCCCGCCGGGCCACCCGGGGTATGCGGCGTTACGCGGGCAGGCTCGTTGCTGCGCACTGTCCGGTCCTCGGCACATCACAGGCCGAGCATCACCGGCGTCGCCGGGATGTCACCGGCGATCAGCGCCGCCAGCGGGGTGGCGATGTCACGAGGTGAGAAGAGGTCAGTCCCGCCGTATGCGGCGATGTCTGCGAGCCGCCACCATCGCATACCGCTGATGTACTCGGCGGCGAGGTCGTCATCGGATAGCGCGCCGCGGGGATCGAAGCGCGTGGTGCGCACGAGGTAGTAGTCGTTGACCAGCCCGTCGTAGCCGTCTGCCCGGTCGGGAGTCGCGACCTCTTGGTGCCAGACATGAGGCGGGTCCGTGTCGACGACAAGGCCCGTCTCCTCCATCAGCTCTCGGCGCAGCGCCTCCAGCGGCAGCTCGTCGGGCTCGATGCCGCCACCGGGGGCCGCCCACACGACTGTTGCGTCCGTCGGCACGGCCGGATGCGGGAACCTGAAGCGGCACAGCAGGACACGGTCATCCTCGGCGAGGATGACCGCCCGGACGGCCCGTCTCCGCCGCGTCGATGCGGAGGCGCTCACGGCACCGGAAAGTCCATCGGAGGGCCCTCGCCCGTGGCTCCATCCACCTGCTCGCGGAGGAGGTCGGCGTGCCCCGTGTGCCGGGCGTACTCCTCGATGAGGTCGGCGAGGAGCCGGCGCAGACTCATGCCGTCGTGGGTCGCCTGCTCCAGCCCACCGCGGACCAGCGCCTCGGCCAGCGCGTCGCGGGATCGGTGCACGGACTCGGCCCAGAGCGCCCGCAGGGCATCGGCGGTGTCGTCGGCCGCCGTGCTCCAGGGCCAGTCATCCCAGTCCCGCTCGAGATCCAGCCGGTCGAACGGCGCCATGGACGGGCGACCGGCGAGCCGGTGCTGGAAATAGAGCTCCTCGACCCACGCCAGGTGTTTGAGCAGGCCCCCTAGCGTCACCGACGACGGCCCGAGCCGCAGCCCCAGCCCGTCGGCGTCCACGGCGGCGCACTTCCACGCGAACGTGCGCCGGTTGCGCTCCAAGGTGATCACGGCCGTAGCGACCTCGTCTCCGCGCAGGAAGCTCTCGAGGTCCCAAACAGGTGGCTTGCCGGGCGTGAAGCCGAAGGTGGTCGCCATCCGCCCACCCTAGGCATCCAGCCCCGGGAGCGGGCGGAACCCGTCCTCGCCCGATCGGTGCTCATCGCTCCATGCTGCTGCCCCTGATCATCAACTCGCTGATGAGGTCATCGGTGACGGTGAACTGGTAGTCGAGGTCGGCCACGCTGCCGGGGAAGTCGCCTTCGATGCGGATGACGGCGGTCCAGCGGGCGTCGTCATCACGTCGGGCGGCGAGGAGCTCCGTGGAGTAGGTGAACTCACTTCCGGCGTTCTGGAGGAAGTCGAGCACCTGCTCGGCGCCGTGGAACGTCTCGTCCTGGTCGACGACGACGGCGTCGTGGGTGAAGGTCCGCACGGCGGCGCCTGCCTCCTTGGCCGAGTGGGCTGCGAGGAACGAGCGGATCACGGTGGGGAGCTCGATGGGGCGAATGGTCGTGGGAGTGGCGTTGGTCGTCATGGGACGACGGTCCCGCCTCCACATGGCGGAGAGTCAAGCACTGGACTCTCCCCCGGGGAGAGAGTGCAGACTGCGCGGGTGCACACCAACCTCAGCATCGGAGAGTTCGCCCGACTGACCCACCTGAGCGTGCGCACGTTGCGTCGCTACCACGAGGCCGACCTGCTGGTCCCGGCCCACGTCGACGAGCGAAGCGGCTACCGCTACTACACCGCGGAGCAGATCCCCACCGCTCAGGTCATCCAGCGGTTGCGGGACCTCGACGTCCCGATCGCCACCGTGAGGCGCATCCTCGACGCGACGGAGCCCGCAGCGCGGTCCGCACTCGTCGCCGAGCACCTCCTCCGCTTGGAGTCCGAGCTCGACCGGACCCGAGCTGCCGTCCGGTCGCTCCGTCGGCTGCTGGCACCGGACCCCGCACCGGTGCAGGTTGAGGTGCGGCCCGTTCCGCGGATGACCGTCGCAGCAGTGGAGGGTGACGTCGAGCTGGACGACGTCCTCGGCTGGTATGCCGGCGCCATGGCCGAGCTCGATGCGACCCTGGGGGAGCCCGCCGGCCCGCCCGGAGGCGTGTACGACAACGCGCTGTTCGAAGGGGGCCGCGGACACGTGCTGGTGCACCGGCCATCCGCGGACCCGCCGGACAGGGGACGAGTGCACCCGGCGGTGCTGCCGGCCGTGGAGCTGGCTGTCGCGACCCACGTCGGCGATCACGACGACATCGACGTGACCTACGGCGAGGTCGGCGCCTGGGTCGTCGCCAACGCGCTCAGTGTGGCCGGGCCGGTGCGGGAGACCTACCTCATCGGACCTCGTGACACCGCCGATCCATCGCAGTGGCGCACCGAGATCGGCTGGCCCGTCTTCTCGGTGAGCGAGATGGGCCGGAGCTGACCCGCCACACCCCCACACCCGGGATCGCTCCAGCCGATTCGCCAGCCCTGGCAGCGGTCAGCACGGTGAGACCGAGAGGATCGCGGCCGACTGCCGCGGTGCGCATGGTTCGCGAGTTCGGACGCCCGCGCGTGGCGGTCACGCGGCGCGCCAGGGGTGTCCGGTGCGCGGCTCGTGAGGTCCCTGGGCGTCGGTAAATGCAGTTGCGGTCGGCGGGTCTCTCGGGCTGGATCGACTCATGAGCATCGTGACGACGACACCCGGTGTGGCAGGACTCCACGAGGCTGTCGCCGCCCTCCGCGGGTGGCAGCGCGACCGTGCGCCCCTCCAGCTCCACCCGGGCGACCTCGGGTTTCACTGGCGCGACGGCGCCCAGGCGACGGCGGATGCCCTGCGCGTGTGGTCGCGTGACGGGAGGGTCGTCGCCCTCGGGCTGATCGACGGTCCGCAGCTGCTGCGCCTGGCCGTCGACCCGGAGCTGCAGCTGGACGAGGACCTGGTCGGGCGGCTCGTCGACGACATCACCGCGCCCGAGCGCGGCGTGCTCGACCCGGGCAGCGCGGTGGTCGAAGCCCGGTGCGGCCCGCTCCTCGCAGACGCACTTCAGCACCGTGGCTGGCAGCTCGACGAGCCGTGGACTCCGTGTCACCGCGACCTGAGCGACCCGGTCGAGGACCGCGGACTGCGCATCGAGACCATCGGCGCCGACCGCGCCGAGGCGTGGGTCGCCGTGCACTGGTCAGCGTTTCGCGGCTCGCCCATGACCGGCGACGACGACCGCCGGCGTGCGGTCGATCGCTGGCACTCCATGGCCGGGAGCGCCCCCTTCGCGGACGCCCGCTGCCTCGCGGCGTTCGACGAGCACGACAACGCCGTGGCGGTGGTCGGGGTCTGGTCGGCCGGCCCCGGGCGCCCGGGGCTGCTCGAGCCCATGGGCGTGCACCATGAGCACCGGGGCCTCGGCCACGGCCGGGCGATCACGGTCGCGGCTGCAGCAGCCCTGCGCGAGATGGGCTCGTCCAGTGCGATCGTCTGCGCCGAGAGCTCCAACGCGGGTGCCGTCGCGACGTATGCGTCGGCGGGCTTCACGCCCTACGCCGAGGTCTGCGACCTGCGACGCAGCGAGTGACCAACGGCCGTCGCTCGGTGCGCTGAGGGGCAGCGAGGCCGTGACCTCATGCATCCGCGCTGGTGGGCAGAGGCCGCGAAGTCGGCTGGGTGAGGATCTCCGCGCCGTCGCCCGTGATGGCGATCGTGTGCTCGCTGTGTGCCGTGCGGCAGCCGGTCGCGCTCCGCAGCGTCCACCCGTCGGCGTCGGTGACGAGCTCGGCGGTGTCGGCCATGACCCACGGTTCGAGGGCCAGCAACAGCCCGGGCCGCAGCCGAT
The DNA here is from genome assembly GCF_044793955.1 of Humibacillus xanthopallidus. Classification (GTDB taxonomy): domain Bacteria; phylum Actinomycetota; class Actinomycetes; order Actinomycetales; family Dermatophilaceae; genus Humibacillus; species Humibacillus xanthopallidus_C. The sequence continues at coordinate 443,457 of NZ_CP084995.1, forward strand.
ACCCACGACCGGGCCGTCCGGCATTCGCGATGTGCGGGTCCTGGTGCATCGTCGAGCCGACGCCGTGCCCGCCGAACTGGGTGTTGACCGGATAACCCGCCTCGGAGAGAACCCCGCCGATGGCGTGCGAGATGTCCCCGACCCGGGCCCCGGGCCCGGCAGCCGCGATGCCGGCGGACAGCGCACGCTCGGTGGCCTCGATCATCGCGACGCTCTCGGCCGGCCTCGAGTCACCGACGATGAAGCTCACGGCAGAGTCCGCGACGACGCCTCCGGTGGAGACGGCCAGGTCGAGGGAGAGCAGGTCGCCGTCGGCGAGCGCGTAGTCGTGGGGCCGACCGTGGAGCACGGCGTCGTTGACGGAGGTGCAGATGTAGTGGCCGAACGGCCCGCGCCCGAAGGACGGCGCGTAGTCGACGTAGCACGACTCGGCACCGGCGCCGAGGATCAGGGCCTTGGCCCACTCGTCGATGTCCATGAGGTTGGTGCCGACGACGCTGCGCTGCTTGAGCGTCTGCAGGACGTCGGCGACGAAGGCGCCCGCCTCCCGCGCTCGGGGCAGCTGGGTCGGGCTCAGGATCTCGATCATGCAGGGCCCTCCTCAGGGTTCCAATAACTATCCCGGCAATGCTATCCCGGTATTAGAATCGCAAGATGGTCAGGTTGCCGCTCACCCCCGCAGAGCTGGAGCGCGGACAGCGCCTCGGTGCGCTGTTGCGTCGCGCCCGTGGAGAGCGCTCGATGCTCCAGACGGCACTCGATGCCGGCGTCTCGCCCGAGACGCTCCGCAAGATCGAGACGGGCCGCGTCGCGACGCCGGCCTTCCCGACGATCGCGGCGATCGCCGACGTACTCGGCCTGTCGCTCGACGCGGTCTGGGCGGAGATCAGCCGGCCCGAGCACGAGGTCGAGCCGACCCGCACCGATCGCGCCACGCGCGAGCGCCTGGCCTCGTAGGTGGGCCGCGTCAGTCCTCGGGCATCGAGCGGCGCTGGCCGACAGGCCCCTCGGCGAGGGGGAAGGCCAGGGAGCCGGCCCGGACCCACCACTGCATGACGTCGTAGGCGAGCCGGCCGGCCTCGACGGACGGGTCGCCCTCAGACAGCCGGGCAGCCTCGGCGCCGTCGCACGCGAAGATCGACATGCCCCGGTATGCCGGGTCGCTCTGCTCGTCGAAAGGGCCGTTCGCGACGAGCAGCCCTCGACGCCCCAGCTCGGCGCGGTAGGCGAGGTGTCGAGCCTGCAGCGCCTCGAGGTCCTCGTCCGACATCTCCGGGGCGTCAGCGGGCCGCCGGAGGACGGCCACCGTGTAGACGTCGAACGCGTCGGGGACGTCGGGGTTGCGCGCCGTCATCGTGCCCCCGTCCGGCCGGGCCGACCCGCCCGACCCGCGACCGCGCCCACCGCGCCGGCCGCGCCGAGGTCGGAGAGCAGGTGCTCCTCCGCGTCGGAGAGGTAGGCGCGAAGTGCCGCCGCTGCGCCGGCCCGGTCACCGCGCTCGAGGTCGCGCAGGATGGCGTCGTTGCGGTCGAGGTAGGGCTCGTGGAAGCCCGAGTCGTCGGCCATGAGGTGGAAGACGAGCCGCATCTCGGCGAGCACCCCCTCCATGAGGTGGTCGATGCGACGGCTCCCGCCGAGCCGCACGAGCGATCGGTGGAACTCCTGGTTGCCCTGGGCGACGGCGGCAGCGTCGCCGCACTCGCGAGCGGCGCGGGCGGCATCGACGATCGCGCGCAGCCGGCCGAGGGCCTCGTCGGAGAAGCCCGGCGCGTGCTCGACTGCCGCTGGCTCGATGATCTGGCGCGTGGCATACAGGTCACGGATGTCGTTGGGGGTGGGGGTCGCGACGAAGACGCCCCGGTTGGGCTCGCGGGCGGCGAGCCGCTCGGCGATGAGCAGGGCGAACGCCTCGCGGATCGTGTTGCGCGAGAAGCCGAGCGCGGCGCCGATCGTCTCCTCCGTCAGCCGCGTGCCCGAGCGGAGCGCGCCGTTGACGATCTGCTCGCGCAGGGCGTCCGCGACCCGCTCGGCCGCCGAGGGCTGGGCGGACACGTGGGCCGGGATGTGGCGAAGGGCTTCGGAGAGGACGCGGTTGGGCACAGCAGCACTCTAGGCCGCCTGACCTCAAAATTTGTCGGATTGACCTATTGCAGGATTGTTGAGCAATCCGCTACCTTGCTGAGATCGGTCACACTGGCGTGGCCGTCCCGCCGTCAGCACTCTTGGCGCCCGACAGTTCGGAGCAGCGATGGAAGACAAGACGACCGAGGTCGAGGCCGCGCCGCGACAGGCCCCGCCCTCCGCCCAGGGGCGCACCGCCCTCCTCGGAGCGATGTTCCTGATGGCCACCTCGGCCATCGGCCCCGGCTTCATCACCCAGACGACAGGCTTCACCGTCAAGCTCGGCGTCGCCTTCGCCTTTGCGATCGTCGTCTCGATCCTCGTCGACATCGCCGTGCAGATGAACGTCTGGCGCGTCATCGGCGTCTCGGGACTGCGCGCCAACGAGCTCGCCAACCGCCTCGCCCCTGGGCTCGGGTGGGCGCTCGCCGCCCTCATCCTCATGGGCGGGCTCGTCTTCAACATCGGCAACATCTCGGGCACCGGGCTCGGCACCGACGCCATGATGGGCCTCGACCCCAGGATCGGTGCGGTCCTCTCCGCGGGCCTCGCCATCGCGATCTTCCTCGTCAAGCGAGCCGGCGCCGCCCTCGACAAGATCGTCATCGGGCTCGGGCTCGTCATGATCGTGCTCACCGCCTACATCGCCTTCACGTCGGCCCCGCCCGTCGGGACGGCCCTCAAGAACGCCGTGCTGCCCGAGCAGGTCGACTTCCTCGCCATCACCACCCTCATCGGCGGCACCGTCGGCGGCTACATCACGTATGCCGGTGCGCACCGGCTCATCGAGTCGGGCCGCACCGGCCCCGAGCACGTCGACGAGATCACCAAGGGCTCGGTCCTCGGCATCATGGTGACCGGCGTCATGCGCGTCATCCTGTTCCTCGCCGTGCTCGGCGTCGTCTACGGCGGCGCCACCCTCGCGGCCGACAACCCGGCGGCGAGCGCCTTCGAGCAGGCGGCCGGCCAGTTCGGCCTCCGGGCCTTCGGCATCATCTTCTGGGCTGCCGCCATCACCTCCGTCATCGGCGCGAGCTACACGACGGTCTCCTTCCTCACGACCCAGCAGACCTCCGCCCGCGTCCGCAGCCTGATGACGGTCGCCTTCATCGTCATCTGCACCGTGCTCTTCCTCGTGCTCGGCAAGGCCCCGGTCAAGCTGCTCATCTTCGCCGGCGGCTTCAACGGGCTGATCCTCCCGATCGGCTTCACCGCGATCCTCTGGGTGGCCTGGCGCCGTCGCGACCTGCTGCGCGGCTACGCCTACCCCCGGTGGCTGCTCGGCATCGGCGTGCTCGCCTGGCTGCTCACCCTCTGGCTCGGCTGGCAGTCGATCACCGGCCTGCAGGCCCTGTGGGCCTGAGGGAGCCGGCGATGACACCGCAGCGGATCGACCTCAACTCCGACCTCGGGGAGTCCCTCGGCAACTGGGAGCTCGGCAACGACGAGGCGATGCTCGACATCGTCACGAGCGCCAACGTCGCCTGCGGCTTCCACGCCGGTGACAGCCTGACCCTCCAGCGCACCTGCGCCCAGGCCGCCGAGCGGGGCGTCGTCGTCGGGGCGCAGGTCGGCTACCGCGACCTGGCCGGCTTCGGCCGCCGCTTCATCGACATGGAGGCGGCCGAGCTGACCGCCGACGTGATCTACCAGATCGGCGCGCTCGAGGCGATGTGCCGGGTGGCCGGCGTGCGGGTCGAATACGTCAAGCCCCACGGCGCGCTCTACAACGCGATCGTCCACCACGAGGACCAGGCGGCCGCGGTGGTCGACGCGGTCGTCGCCATCGACCCGAGCCTGCACGTCATGGGCCTGCCGGGCTCCGCCTTCCTCCGGCTCGCCGAGGAGGCTGGGCTGCGCACCGTCGCAGAGGCCTTCGCCGACCGCGCCTACACGCCCGAGGGTCATCTGGTGTCGCGGCGTGAGCCGGGCGCGGTGCTGCACGACCCCGAGCTCGTCGCCTCGCGCATGGTGCGTCTGGCGACCGAGGGGCGCATCACCGCCGTCGACGGCACCGAGATCGAGGTGCGGGCCGACTCGATCTGCACCCACGGTGACTCGCCGGGCGCCGTCGAGATGGCGCGCGCGCTGCGCACCGCCCTGACCGGGGCGGGCATCGAGATCGCCCCGTTCGTCAGGTAGGCCGCGATGTCCGAGTCGAGCACCACCAACGCACCGAGCCTGCGGCTGCTGCCGATGGGTGACGCCGCCCTGCTGCTCGAGACCGACGACATCGACGCCGTGCTCGCCGTGGCCTCCGTGCTCGCGCCGCTCGCCGAGGCCGGCGACGGCGTCTGGGCCGACGTCGACGACCTCGTGCCCGCCGCCCGCACCCTCCTCGTCGTCGCACGTCCGACGACCGACCTCGACGAGCTCGGTCGGGCCGTGGTCGGCGCCGCCCGCGGTGCCGCGCTCGCGACCACCTCCGCCGACCAGCGAGTCACCGAGATCGCCGTGCGCTACGACGGACCCGACCTCGAGGAAGTCGCCCAGCTGACCGGGCTGACTCCCGACGAGGTCGTCGCCCGCCACACGGGCACGGCCTGGCGCGTCGGCTTCGGCGGCTTCGCCCCGGGCTTCGCCTACCTCGTCGGCGGCGACCCCCGGCTCGTCGTGGCTCGCCGGGCCGAGCCGCGCACGCGTGTGCCGGCCGGATCCGTCGGTCTCGCAGGCGAGTTCAGCGGCATCTATCCGCGCGAGTCGCCGGGCGGGTGGCAGCTCATCGGCAGCACCGACGTCGTCCTGTGGGACGCCGACCGGCAACCTCCGGCGCTGCTCATCCCGGGCACGACCGTCCGCTTCGTCGAGGCAGACCGATGACGCGCCGCATCGAAATCGTCGAGCCGGGACCGCTGACCCTCGTCCAGGACCTCGGCCGGGTCGGCCACCTCGCGGTCGGAGTCGGACGCGCGGGAGCCGCCGACGTCGCTTCCTACCTCCTCGGTGGGCGGCTGGTCGGCAACGTGCACGGCGTGGCCGCGCTCGAGGTGACCTTCGGTGGCCTGCGCTTCAAGGCGTTCGGCGACCTGCTCGTCTGCCTCACCGGCGCGCACGCCCCGGGTGAGGCCGACGGCCGGGCGGTGCCGCACGCCGCACCGTTCACTCTGCGCGACGGCCAGGTGCTCTCCCTCCGTATGCCGTCCAGCGGGCTGCGCACCTACGTCTCCTTCCGTGGTGGGCTGGCCCTGCCGGGGGTGCTCGGATCGGCGGCCTCCGACACGATGTCGGGCCTCGGTCCGGAGCCGGTCCGGGCGGGCCAGACGATCGAGATCGGCCGGCGCACGGAGGCGCTGCCGCACGTCGACGTGGCCGGCGTGGCCCATCCGCCGACCGGTCCGGTCGAGCTTGCCGTGCTGCCCGGGCCCCGGATGGACTGGTTCGCATGCCCCGAGCGCCTGGCCGCGACGGAGTGGTCCGTCTCGGGACGCAGCGACCGCAAGGGGATTCGTCTCGAGGGTGAGCCGATCGAGCGGCATACGCAATGGCGTGACGCCGAGCTCCCGAGCGAGGGCATGGTGCGCGGAGCGATCCAGGTGCCCCCCAACGGGCAGCCGGTGCTCTTCCTCAACGACCACCCCGTGACGGGCGGCTACCCCGTCATCGGGGTCGTGCGGTCCGCCCACGTCGACCGAGCCGCCCAGCTCCAACCCGGGCAGACAGTGCGATTCCGATGGGAGCAGAGATGACGAAACCCTTTGACCTGCAAAACGGCACGCCGCTGGAGAGCGCGGTCCCGGCCATGCCCGGCGACCCGGCCTCGGTGTCGCCGAGTGAGGCGCGACGGCTCTTTGCCGCCGGGCTGAGCGTGCCGACGACGGGGTGGTCGGCAGGCCACGCCCAGGCCAACATCATCGCCCTGCCGCAGGCGCTCGCCTTCGACATGATGCTCTTCGCGCAGCGCAACCCGAAGCCCTGCCCCATCCTCGACGTGCTCGACGCCGGCGAGGTGCGCGGCGGGGTCCTCGGTGGCGACGACCCCACGGCGCACGCCGACATCCGCACCGACATTCCGCGCTACCGCGTCTACGAGCGCGGCGAGCTCGTCGCGGAGGTCTCCGATGCGCGCGAGCACTGGCGCGACGACCTCGTCACCTTCATCGTCGGCTGCTCCTTCACGTTCGAGCACCCGCTGCTCGAGGCGGGGGTGCCGGTGCGCCACCTCACCGCGGGGCGCAACGTGCCGATGTATGTCACCTCCACTAGGTGCTGGCCCGCGGGGCGACTCTCGGGGCCGCTCGTCGTCTCGATGCGGGCCATCCCGCCGGCCCTCGTCGCCGACGCCGTCCGCGTCACCTCGCGCTACCCCGCGGTCCACGGGGCGCCGGTCCACGTCGGTGACCCGGCGGCGCTCGGCATCGCCGACCTGGCGAGGACCGACTTCGGCGACCCTCCGGTCATCGAGGAGGGCGACGTGCCGGTCTTCTGGGCGTGCGGCGTGACCCCGCAGGCGGTCGTCATGGAGTCGCGACCCGAGATCGCGATCACCCACGCGCCGGGGCACATGCTCATCACCGACGCCCGCGACAGCGCGTATGCCGTGCCCTGAGCGACGTGCGGCAGGCGGGCTCGGCGACGGGTCCCGTCGCCGCGACGCGGCTCGGAGGTAATCTCGGGCTGATGTCGATCGACTCCGACCTGCCCGCTCGCCTGCCTCTGGGCCGTCACGCCTCGAGCGTCATCCGCGAGCGCTGGGACATCCTCGCGGTCATCGCGGTCGGGGGAGCCATCGGCAGTGCGGCGCGCTACGCGGCGGGCGTGCTCTGGCCTCACGACCCGTCGCAGATCGCCTGGTCGACCTTCGCCGTCAACGTCGTGGGCGGCTTCCTGCTCGGGCTGCTCATGGTCTTCGTCAATGACGTCTGGCCGCCGCACCGCTACGTGCGCCCCTTCCTCGGCGTCGGCGTGCTCGGCGGCTTCACGACGTTCTCGACCTACATGCTCGACACCCATGCGATCTTCGTGGCCGGTCGCCCGACGATCGCCCTGCTCTATCTGCTGGGCACGCTCGTCGTGGGGCTGGTCGCCGCGTGGTTGGGCATCGTCGCGGGTCGGGGGGCGGCCGCCGTGCTGCGCACCCGGGGGCGCAGAGCCGGCCCGGGCCGCACCGAGCGCACCAAGGGCAGCGAGAGCAGCGAGAGCACCGAGAGCACCACCGGCACTGAGAGCACCGACTCAGAGGCCAGCGACGCCCGCAAGGGCAGGAGGTTGCCATGACCCTGCACGGATCTGCCGTCCGGCTGACCATCGTCATCACGGAGTCGAGCCAGTGGCACCACCGCCCGGCCTACACCGAGATCGTCCACCGCGCCCACGCCGCCGGGCTCGCCGGAGCCAGCGTCTTCAGGGGGGTCGAGGGGTTCGGCCGCTCGAGCCACATCCACACCAACCGGATCCTCTCCCTGAGCGATGACCTGCCGGTCTCGATCGTCATCGTCGACGAGGAGCAGCGCGTGCGGGACTTCCTGCCGCAGCTCGACGAGATCGTCGCCGCAGGCCTCGTCATGATCGACCCGGTCGAGGTGGTCAGATACGTCGGTCCCGAGGGAGCCTCGTGACGCTGCTGCTCGTCGTCGCCGGCGGTCTCATCGGCGCGCCGCTGCGCTATCTGACCGACCTGCTCGTGCAGGCGCGGCACGACAGCGTCTTCCCGTGGGGCACCTTCACGGTCAACGTCATCGGGTCGTTCGTGCTCGGTCTCGTGCTCGGCGCCGCGTCGTCGTGGGCCGTGCCCGCCTCGGTCGTCGCCTTCGTCGGCACCGGCATCTGCGGCGCGCTTACGACCTTCTCGACCTTCGGCTTCGAGACCGTGCGGCTCCTCGAGGAGGGGTCGATCCTGGCGGCGGCCGCCAACGCCGTAGGCAGCCTGGCCGCGGGCCTGGTGGCGGGCACCGTGGGCTGGGTGATCGTCACGGCGCTCGTCTGACCCCACGACCCCGACGCGGCGCGTGCACCCAGGGCAGGCATACTGAGGGCCGGGCCGGCGTGCTGGCACAGCGAGATGCTCAGGGGTGCACGTGACGGTGGGGGCCGAGGGATGAGACTGCTCATCCACCTGGTGGTCATGGCCGTCGCGGCCGGCCTCTACGTCGTCTCCTCCCGTGCCGAGCCGCGGCGCTGGCGCAACGGCGTGCTGCTCCTCGTGGTCCTCTGGGCGGGGGCCGATCTCATCGCCGGCGAGGTCGTGAGCCGGCTCGGCTTCGACCGTTACGACGTCGGCCTCGTGCTGCTGGCCCTGCCCTGGTTGGGCGCCATCGTGCTCGGGGTGCTCCTGCTGCTCAACGGAGTCCGCATGGTGCGCAAAGAGGGGCGCAGCCTCGGCAACCTGCTCTCCCTGCTGATGGGCCTCGGCATGGTGGGGTCGACCGTCGTCGGAGTGGCGCTCTTCCTCTCCGGCACGACCGCGCTCGCAGCGGTGGGCATCGTCATCCTGCTCCTGCCCGGCTATCCGGCGCTCGCCCTCCTCAGCTACCTGCTCTACTGCCTCGACTACCTGCGTCCGCGCACGCGGCCGACCCCGGCCGCCATCGTCGTGCTCGGATCCGGACTCATCGGAGGAGCGATCCCACGACTCCTCGCCCGGCGCCTCGACGCTGCCATCGCCCTGCGACGCACCGAGGAGCTCGCAGGCCGGCGTCCTCCCCTCGTGCCGAGCGGGGGCCAGGGCGACGACGAGCCCACGTCCGAGGGTGCTGCCATGACGGCATACCTGCTCGAGCGGGGCCTCGACGCGCACGACGTCGTCACCGAGGACCGCGCCGCCTCGACGGAGGAGAACCTCCTCTTCTCCCGCGCGCTGCTCGAGGAGCGGGGGGTGACGGGCCACCTGCGGGTCGTCACAAGCGGCTACCACGTCGGTCGCGCGGCGCTCATCGCGCGGCGGCTCGGGCTCGACGCCGACGTCACCGGCGCCCGCACCGCGTGGTACTTCGTGCCCAGCGCGTTCCTTCGCGAGTTCGCCGCCGTGCTCACCTACCACCCGTGGGTCAACGCCCTCGGCCTCGGCGCGTGGGCGGCACTGAGCGCCTTCCTCACGTTTGCTGTGATCGTCGGTTGAGGCGCCCGCTCCCCTCGCCACGGCGTAGACTGCCCTGAATACTGGGCAGCGAGTCCGCTCCTCACCCGTCGACCCAGGAGAGCGCATGAGCTTCGTCACGAGAGGCTTCCACGGCCGGCGCCGCGACGACGACGGGCGGCTGCCGCCGGGGCAGCACCTCACCGGCGACTTCCCGGTGCTGTCGGCGGGTCCGACCCCGCGCATCTCGCACGACGAGTGGGAGCTGTGGGTCGCGACCGAGGACGGCACCCGTCACGCGTGGTCCTGGACCGACCTCATGTCGCTCGCTGCCGACGAGCCCACCGTCGACATCCACTGCGTCACGAGATGGTCCAAGCTCGACACGACCTGGCGTGGAGTGTCGCTGGACACGCTCCTCGCCGACGTCGAGACGGCAGCCGACTACGTGCTCGTGCACAGCTATGGCGGCTACACGACCAACCTCCCCCTCGAGGACCTGCTGGACGGGAAGGCTTGGGTGGCTTATGAATTCGAGGGAGACGAGCTGCATCCCGAGCACGGCGGGCCCGCGCGGCTCCTCGTGCCGCACCTCTACTTCTGGAAGTCGGCGAAGTGGGTGCGCGGCTTCGAGCTGATGCTCGACGACACCCCGGGCTTCTGGGAGCAGCTCGGCTACCACGACTACGGAGACCCATGGCGCGAGCAGCGTTACCAGGGGGACTGAGCGCCCGCCGCGCCTGGCGGGAGGCCCGGCTCGTCGAGCGCCGGGCCGAGACGCCCAGCGCGACGACGCTCGTCCTCGACGTGACCGGCTGGCCGGGCCACCTTGCGGGCCAGCACGTCGACCTGCGCCTCACTGCCGACGACGGCTACACCGCCACCCGCAGCTACTCGTTGGCCGGCCCGGCTGTGGGCGACCGCGTGGAGGTCACCGTGCAGCGCGTCCCCGACGGGGAGGTCTCGACCTTCCTCTGCGACGACCTGCAGGTCGGTGACCGCATCCGGCTGCGGGGGCCCGTCGGCGGCTGGTTCGTCTGGCGTCCGGGTCAGCCCGGTCCCGTGCTGCTCGTCGCCGGCGGCTCCGGGGTCGTGCCGCTCATGGCGATGATCCGGACCCGTCCGGCCGACGGACCGCCGTTCCGTCTCGTCTACTCCGCACGCGAGCCAGACGACGTGCTGCACCGCGACGAGCTCGGCCGTCTCGCAGCACGCGGAGTCGTCGACGTCGGCTTCGTCTTCACCCGCCGGACACCCGACGGCGTCGAACGAGCGCCGGGCCGGCTGCGCAGCGACGACCTCGACCGGTCGGGGTGGACCGCAGCCGATGCGCCCACCTGCTACGTCTGCGGTCCAACGGGATTCGTCGAGGCCGCGGCCACCCTTCTCACGGCGGCGGGCCACGACCCGGCTCGCATCCGAACCGAGCGATTCGGCCCCAGCGGCCCCTAGCAGGAGGCAGTGATGCAGAGCGACAGCGATCCCACGAGCGACGCCGGCGACGGAGGCACGACCGTGTGGGACGGCAACGTCCTCGCAGGCCCGCTCTCCGAGATCTTCGCCGTCGACATCACGACCGCCGTGGGGCGGTGCCGCGGGTGTGGGTCGAGCGGGGCCATCGCGACCCTGCGAGTCCATGGCCCCCAGCCAGGGCTCGTCGGGCGGTGCCCCGGGTGCGGCGACGTGCTGCTGCGCATCGTTCGGACGCCTCACGCCGTGTGGCTCGACCTCGGGGGCCTGACCTCGTTGTGCATTCCCTCAGCGGACTGACAGACAAATCGGAAGGTTCCAAAGCCCCGCGCCGGGGGGTGCAGGGTCCAGACTTGCCCAGGCGCCGCAACGACGTTGTGCCCCAAGTGAACCCCTGACGCTGGGGCTCGCCGTTGCCGCTGCCGCACGCCGCCCTCCCCTCCACGGGGCGGCGCCACACGGGGTCGTGTGCCGCTCTCCCCGCCGAGTAGCACACGGCCCCGTGCCACCCGCCCAGCGCGGGTATGCCGCCCACCCCGGCGGGCGGCATACCCGGGCTGTGTCGTCGGTCAGGGCTGCAGGCCCGCCTCGACCGCGGCGATGATCCGCGGGCGGATCTCGTGGGGCGCGATGACGGCGTCGACCGAGCCGACCGTCACGGCGCGCTGGATGCTGTGCACCGCATCGAACTCGGCGGCGACCTGACCGAGCTTCTCGGAGCGGACGGCACTGCGCACCTCCGCGAGCTCCGTTGCGAGACGGGCTCGCTCGACCCCGGACGCCGAGGCCAGCTGGCTCTCGAGCTCGGCGACGCGCGGGTCGGCGGTAGTGCGGGCGTCGACGTCTCGGGAGAAGACGACGGCCGCCGCGGGGGCACCGCCGAGCACCGACGCGAAGGAGCCCTCGACGGCCAGCACCGTCATGCGCGGGTTGAGCGTCTTGGAGAAGACGACGAACGCGCCGCCGTGGTAGCGCGAGACGACAGTGAAGACGATCGGGCCGTCGAAGTTGACGATGGCCCGGCCGATCTCGGCGCCGTATTCGAGCTGGAGCGCGCGCATCGACTCCGGCGACCCGTCGAAGCCGGAGAGGTTGGCGAGCACGACGAGGGGCCGGTTGCCGCTGGCCGCGTTGATCGCCCGTGCCACCTTCTTGCTCGACCGGGGGAAGAGCGTGCCGGCAGTGTAGGTGTCAGGGCCGTCGGTGGGCGGGAAGCCCCGTCGCGCAACGGACTTCGACTCGATGCCGAGGAGGCAGACCGGGATGCCGCCGACGTGCGCGTCGAAGACGACGGCCGTCTCGGCGTCGGCCATGCCGGCCCACCGCTCGAGGGGCTCGTGGTCGGCGTCGCTGACAGCCCGCATCACCGTGCGGATGTCGAAGGGCTTCTTGCGGTCGGGGTTGGTCGCGCTCGAGAAGATCTCACCGACCGTCGTGAAGTCCGAGCCGGGGGCGGAGTGCGGCGACAGCGTGACGTCTCGGTCAGCCGGGTCGCTCGTGCTCACCCGACGCGGGCCTGACTCGCCGGGGGCCACGTAGGTGTGCTCGTAGTGCGCCATGAGGATGTCGCGGGCGCCGGCGAGGTCCTTGGCCCAGTACTGCGCCTGGCCGTTCGGCCCCATGACCCGGTCGTAGCCACCGATGCCGAAGTTGTCCTCGGCCGAGACGCCGCCGGAGAAGTCGAGCGACTGCTTGCCCGTGAGCACCATGGCGCTGTCGGGAGTCATGACGAGGATGCCCTTGGTGTGCATGAGCATCGTCGCCTCGGCGTTCCAGTAGGGCTGGGCGCCGACGTTGATCCCGGCCACGACGATGTTGATCTCGCCGCCCGCCTGGGTGAACTCGATGATGCGCTTGAGGGCACGGGCCACCCAGTCCATGTTCTCGGTGCCGGAGTCCATCGAGATGCGCGCGCCGGCGGAGAGGGAGTACCACTCCAGCGGCACCTGCATCCGCTCCGCGAGGTCGATCGCCGCGATGACCCGCGCGCACTCGGCCTCGGCGACAGAGCCGAGCGAGCGCAGGGGGTCACCGCTCAGGACGACCCGGGTGACGCCCTGCGGGTGGCGCACGGTCGGTGAGCTGACGACGGCCACGATGATGCCGGCCTTGTTGAGGCCGAAGGGACGGTCGACGGGCACGAGGGCACCGGTGTCGTCGAGGTCGTGCTCGACGACCGTGCCGCCGTCGCCGGCGATCATCGCCTGCAGCTCGTAGGGGTATACGAGGCCGCGCCGGCGAGCCCGCACGACCTTCGAGGCGTAGTCGTCGAGGGGCTTGAGCCGCTCGGTCGGCGGGGCGCCGACGGTGCCGACCACCCCGGAGCCGGGCTGGTAGTAGAAGCGGCCGGCGATCGGCAGCGGAGCCTGGTCGGCGGCGGTCGCCACGTTGGCCTGCACGAGCACCTCCTCGATGCCGGCGCCGGCGGTGAGCGGGGCGATGCGGGTCTGCAGCGCCGTGAGCTGCCCGAGGTCGGCCTCGATCGTGGGCCAGATCTGCACCCACACGTGGTTCATGTCGAGCTTGGACGCGCGGGCGCCGCGGCTGGACCGCACCCGGCGGACCGCCTCGAGGCAGTTGGCGATGGCCCGTTCGACGTGCGGCAGGCCGGTGACGTGCCCCTCGTCGTCGCGCACGACGACGACCTGGCGCACCTGGGCCAGGGCGACGAGGCGCCGGTCCTCGGGGTTGTCGCGGGCGACGCACTCGTAGAGCAGCACGTCCTCGGGCGCCTCGAGCCGGGTCACGTCGAACGCCGTCAGGCGCCAGAGGTTCAGCCGGCGGCCGACCATCGGGTGCACCCCGCGCACGAGGCGGTCCTCGACGAGGCTCCCCTCACTGGGACGGAAGGTGAAGTAGGAGATCGGACGACCCCCGCCGGGGCTCGTCGCGACCGCCACGCGGCGGGTCTCGTGGGTGAAGGGCAGGGCCTGCAGCAGTCCGGCGAGCTGCTCGCTCGCCTCGTCGGGCGACTCGGGCTCCTCGGGCCAGCTGAGATAGAGGTCGACGACGGAGTGGTGCCCCTCGGGCCGGGCCCAGACGTCGGCCGAGACGGCCGTGTCGAGGACGCTGCCGGGCGCGAGCTCCGAGGTCGCGCCTATCGTCGACGTGAGGTGGGTGGGCCGGTCATCGAGGGTGTAGTCGGCCGTGGCGAAGGGCCGGCCGCCCGCGATGAAGGTGTGCAGCCCGTGCAGCTCGTGCTCGCGGTAGTGCCGCCGGATGAGCACCTCGAGCATCGGCTCGTGCTCGGGGAGGCCGCCGTCGGGCTCCCCGTGCAGACGGTCGGCGAGGAAGCGCACGATCTGCTCGGGGATCGAGGCGAGCTCGTCGACCCGCTGGGCGTGGTCGGGTGCGTCGGGCTCGGCGGCCAGGGCGGCCAGGCGGTCGCTCACGCCGTCGAGGACGCTCGCGCGCTCCTGGTCGACGAGCGGCTGGTCGAACCAGCGGAAGCGCACGCCGCGGGCGAGGTCGCCCACGACGGGGAAGCGCAGCTGCGTGGCGACCACGAGACGGTCGAGCGCGTCGCGTGCGGCGGCCGCCTCCTCCTCGCCCGGCGCGGGCTCGCCGAGCCAGCGCTGCAGGATCGAGGTGGCGAGCTTGATCTCGGGGGCCGAGCGCTGCTGGGCGAGGAAGATCCGGAAGACGGCCTCCTCGAGCTGCGGCGTGCGCTCGAAGTCGGTCACGCCGTAGTGCCGCAGGACGCGGGCGAGCTTGTCGCGGAACTCGTCGGGGAGCCCGGCCCGCTCCGCGTCGAGGCTCTGGAGGTAGCTGTGGAAGTGCTCCTTGGGGCTGTGCACGAGCAGCTCGGTGTGCCGCTCCTGGTCGACCGGCCGGTTGCGGCTCAGCTCGGCGAAGTCGGCGACGAGCTCGAGGACGGAGATCTCCTCACCGATCGGCACCTGGTCCTGCGCGGCGAGCTCGTCGCGCGCGGAGAGGTAGGACGAGAGCAGGCGCCGCTCGTCGGCGGGATCGCCGTCGAAGCCGAGCACGGCCGCCGACAGGTCTCCGATGCCGCGGTCGGCCCGCTCACGGGGCGTCGCGGTGTGCGCCCCGGAGTCGGGCAGGTCGAGGTCGACCGTCTCCGAGGCAGCCGTCTCGGCGGCCTCGTCCTCGTCGCCCGTCGGCTCGAGCCGCACGAGGGGGGCGCCGGTCTCGACCTGGCTGCCGACCGCCACGAGCAGCTCGCGCACCCGCGCGGCGAAGGGAGACGGGAGCACCGTCTCCATCTTCATCGACTCGAGGACGAGCACGGGTGCGCCGGCCGCGACCTCCGCCCCGACCTGCGCCGGGGTCGCCACGACGAGGGCCGGGGCGGGCGAGCGCACGACGCCACCCTCGTCGCGCGAGACGCGGTGGGTGATGCCGTCGACCTCGACGAGGTGCACGGGGCCGTGGGTGGCGGTGATGAGGCGGTGGGTGCGGCCCTCCACGGTGATCCGCCCCGCGTGGTCGTCGATGCGGTCGAGGGAGGCGTCGACGACGTGGGCGTCGCCGCCGTTCTGGATCGACACGCGGTAGCGGTCGGACGCCGTGCGCAGCACCATGACCTTGTATGCCGTGCCGCGCAGCTTGAGGTCGATGGCGCGGCCCACGGCGTGCTGCACCTGGGGACGCCCGCCGCGGGCGGACTCGAAGAGGCGAGCGCGCTCGATGGCCTCGGCGTCCTCGTAGGCCTCGATGCCGGCGGCGACGAGGGCGATGCCGGAGTGCCGAGCCGAGACGAGCCGGCCCTCGGAGCGCACACGGTCGATCCAGCCGGTGTCGGCCGAGCCGTCGATGATCTCCGGCTGGTCGAGCAGGTCGAGGATGAAGCTCTTGTTGGTGGAGCCGCCGTCGATGACGACCGTCGTCTCGGAGAGCGCGCGGCGCAGCCGGGCCAGGGCCTCGTCGCGGTCGCGACCGTGGGCGATGATCTTGGCGATCATCGAGTCGAAGTCGGCGGGGATCGTGTCACCCTCTCCCACGCCGGTGTCGACCCGGATGCCGGGGCCGGAGGGGAAGTTCAGCAGCTCGATGCGGCCGGGTGACGGCGCGAAGTCGCGGTCGGGGTCCTCGGCGTTGAGCCGCGCCTCGACGGCGTGGCCGCGCTCGGTGGGCCGGCCGTCGGGGAGGTCGTCGAGGCGGCCACCGTCGGCGACGTGGATCTGGAGCTTGACGAGGTCGGTGTCGGTGACGACCTCGGTGATCGGGTGCTCGACCTGCAGGCGGGTGTTGACCTCGAGGAAGGCGAAGAACTTCTCGCCGGGGTGGTAGAGGAACTCGACGGTGCCGGCACCGGCGTAGCCGACGGCGATGGCGAGGCGCTCGGCGCTCGTGCGCACCTCCTGCTCCTGCTCCGGGCCGAGCACGGGCGAGGCGGACTCCTCGATGACCTTCTGGTTGCGGCGCTGCACGGAGCAGTCGCGCACCCCGACCGCCCAGGCGCTGCCCTGCCCGTCGGCGATGACCTGCACCTCGATGTGCCGCGCCCCGGTGACGAGCTTCTCGAGGAAGACGACGCCGGAGCCGAAGGCGCGCTGCGCCTCGTCTCGAGTGCGCTCGTAGGCATCGGTGAGGTCGGCGTCGGAGTCGACCCGGCGGATGCCGCGCCCGCCCCCGCCGGCGGTCGCCTTGAGCATGAGGGGGTAGCCGATGCGTGCGGCCGCGGCCTTCGCGTCCTCGAGGGTGTCGACGCCGCCGCGGCTCCACGGCGCGACCGGGACGCCGACCTCCTCGGCGATGAGCTTGCTGCCGATCTTGTCACCGAGCTGGCGCATCGCCTCTGGGCTCGGGCCGATGAAGGTGACGCCGATCCGCCCGCAGAGCTCGGCGAAGGCGGGGTCCTCGGCGACGAAGCCCCAGCCGACCCAGGCCGCGTCGGCACCGGACTCGCGCAGGGCGCGCTCGAGCACGGCGTGGTCGAGGTAGGGGCGGGCCGACGCGGGACCGAGGTCGTACGCGTGGTCGCTCTCGCGCACGAACATCGCCCGCCGCTCGCCCTCGGTGTGCAGGGCGATCGTCTCGATGCGCCGCCCGTCGGGGCCGGCGGCAGCGTTGAGGTCTCGTACGGCGTGGATGAGGCGCATGGCGGCCTCACCGCGGTTGACGATCGCGATCCGCGAGATCATCGGCAGGTCTCCTTCGTCGTGCCACCGCCCGTGGGCGAGTGGCGCTCGTCACGCCACACCCGCAGCCTTCCACCCCGAGGCGCTGACCCGCGAGTAGACATGGGGGCGGATTCTGCGGGAGCGCTCCGACGGCGTCCTCGGCAGGTCAGGAAGGGGTCGCCGCGTGGGGCTGTCGGCGCAGGTCGATACGGTCGTGTGGTGACCACGATCGACGAGCTCAGCCACGGCGCCCGCACCTCGACCGGGGTGTCAGGGGTGTCGCTCGACGTCGTCCTCGGGCCGATGAAGTCGGGCAAGAGCCTCGCGCTCATCTCGATGCTGTCGCCCCTGCAGTTCACCCGCGTGCGTCACCGGGTCTACCAGTCGGAGCGTCACGTGCGTGACTCCGGCGTCACCTCCCGCAGCGGAGGGGTGCTCGCGACGACCAAGGTCGCCTCCCTGCACGCCGCCCTCGAGGAGCAGCTCGACGTCGTGGCGGTCGACGAGGTGCACATGTTCGACCTCGACGACATCGCCGTCGTGGGCCGGCTCCTGCGGCGCGGCACCCGCGTCGTCGTGGCCGGCATCGACCTCGACCACCGCGGCGAGCTCTTCGCCCCGGTGCGGGCCCTGCTCGAGCTCGGCCCCGACACCGTGAGCTACCGCCGCGCCGTGTGCGACCAGTGCCGCGACTTCAGCGCCACCCACACCCAGGTGCTGCGCTCGGGTGAGCCGTTCCTCGACAACCTCGGGGGCTCCGAGGCGCTCCCCGACGACGGCACCTTCACCTACGAGGCCCGCTGCCGCTCCTGCTTCGTCGGGCCCGCCCGAGCCTGAGACGCTCAGCGGGGCAGGTCGCTCGACCGCGGCCCCGGCGCCAGCGTCGTGCGGTCCGCCGCCCACTCGGCCGCGCTTGCGTTGACGAGGAGGACGGCGCGGTCCCACGGTCGGTCGTGGGCGAGAAAGGGTTCCTCGGCCGACATCCACTCGTCCCAGAAGCGCTCGGCCTCCTCGCGGGTGCGACCCAGCTCGACGTCTCGGCGCAGGCCTCGCTCGCGGGCCTCGTCACGGTCTGACTGCACCCAGACCACCGCGTCCGCGTGGGCCGCGAGCGACGCGCGACCCGCACCGACTCCTTCGAGGACGATCACGCCGACGTCGGCCGGCACCGTCACCGAGCCGTCGCGGCCACGCGCGACCCAGCCGGGCGGACGGTAGTCGACCTCCTTCCCACGGCGCCACGGCTCGATGACGTGGTCCACCGCGAGACCGTCCCAGGCCACGGGGTCGTGGTGCCAGGCGAGGTCGTCGCTGTGCACGACCACGCCCGAGAGGAGCGCAGCCGCGCGCTCGGCGAAGGTGGACTTGCCGCCGCCCGACCTGCCGTCGACGAGCAGCACCCCGCGCCCCGGTGTGAGCAGTCGCGTGAGGAGCGCCCTGAGCTCGTGGTCGTCGACACGGCGCCACGGGCCAGCCTCGGTCTCCTCAGGGTGCAGTCGCATGTCGCGAGTATGCCGCCGGGCGGGTCGGGCCGGTCCGGCTTGCTCCGGCCTGGCGGCGCACTACCGTCCTGACCATGAGCCGACCCACCAGCGCCGTCCGTCTCATCCGGTCCGCAGCGCTCACCGACACCGCGCCCTATGCCTACGCAGCGACCGTGGACGCCGCCGCCCAGCTCGTCTTCGCGGCCGGAGCCTGCCCCCTCGACGAGGCCGGCGAGACCGTCGCCCCGGGTGACGTCACGGCGCAGGCGCGGCAGTGCGTCGCCAACCTCGTGACCGCGCTCGCGGCAGCCGGTGCGACCCTCGAGGACGTCGCCTACACCCGCGTCCTCGTGGCGACGACCGCTCGCGAGGACCTCGTGGCGGCGTGGACCGTCGTGCACGAGGGCTTCGGGGCGCACGAGGTGCCCAGCACCCTGCACGGCGTCACCGTGCTCGGCTACCCCGATCAGCTCGTCGAGATCGAGGCCGTGGCCGCCTTGGCCTAGTCTCCTCACCTCGAGGGTCGAGGCGATGTCGCCGGTCGACATCTCAGCGCGCCGGTATGTCCGATTCTTGCCAGCATGACGAGGCCGGAGCCGACTGGCGCCGGGGCATCGTCGATCGCTCCCGACTCGGGGGAGAGCGGTCCTTCACAGGAGGCTCACCCATGCGTCAACTCCGTGCACTCGTCGCGGTCGCCGCCGCGTCCGTCGCCATGGCCACGGCTCTGCCCGCCGCAGCCCACGAACCCTGGGACGACGGTAGCATCCCGCCCCCGCCGCCCGCGAGCGCGGCGGACGGCTACAGCAAGGACATGCACCTGCTCAGCACGTCCGCCCACACGGGCGGGGTCAACTCCGACCTGGCCTTCAAGGGCTCCCTCGTGTTCGCCGGCCACTACGGCGGCTTCCGCGTCATCGACCTCGCCGAGCCCGGATCGCCGGTCGAGCTCGCCGACGTGCACTGCAACGGACCCCAGGGCGACGTCACGATCCACGGCGACCTCCTCTTCCTCTCGGTGGACACGCCGCAGAGCACCGAGGCCTGCGAGGGGTCGCGCAACGTCACGGCATCCACCCCCGGCGCCTTCGAAGGCATCCGGGTCTTCGACATCAGCGACCCTGCCGACCCGACGTTCGTCAAGGCCGTGCGCACCGACTGCGGTTCGCACACGAACACGCTTGTGCCGGGTGAAGGCGACACGGCCTACGTCTACGTCGCCTCCTACCCGCTGTCGGCCAGCAACATCGGGCCGGACTGCCAAGCTCCCTTCGAGCGCATCTCCGTGATCCAGGTGGACGGTGACGATGCCGCGGCCGGGGCAGGAGCCCGAGTGGTGGCCGAGCCCACGATCAAGGGTGTCGACTACTTCGGGGCCGCCTACGGCGTCACGCCGTTCTACGCCTGCCACGACATCACGGTGTTGTCCCCGAAGAAGATCGCGGCTGCCGCCTGCCTCTCGCAGGGACAGCTGTGGGACATCTCCAACCCGCTCCAGCCCGTCGTCACCGCCGACATCGACACCACCGGCGTCGACATCTGGCACTCGGCCGCCTTCACTCCGGACGGGAAGTACGTCACCTTCGGCGACGAGTACTTCGGGCCCGCCAAGGAGCCCTTCGGTGCGCTGTGGACCTACGCGGTCGCCGATCCGTCGACGGCGATCAGCCACTACCGGATCCCTCGATCCGAGCCGAACACGTACCACAACTTCAACTACGTGCCGTTGGCCGATCGCTACGTCCTCGTCTCCTCGGCCTACGGCTCGGGCACCTCGGTCGTCGATCTGACCGATCCGGCCGCGCCGAAGGAGATCGCCTTCTACGACATGCGGTCCAACCAGTGGTCGACCTACTTCTACAACGGCTTGATCGTCGCCAACGACATCTCGCGTGGGGTCGACACGCTCCGCCTCAGCAACAAGGCGGTGGCAGGTGCCAAGAAGCTGCCGATGCTCAACCCGCAGACGCAGGAGTACCTGATCGGCTGAGCGGGTCCGGGGAGCCTCCTGCCGCTCTGCGCTGAGTCGTGTCGTGGCTCAGCGCAGAGCGGCTGCCCTGTCGCCCTGGCGCGCCGCGGGTGAGGATGGTGGCGTGACCGACCTCGGCTCTGCCCACGTCCTCGTCCTCGGCGCCACGGGCGGCCTCGGTGGCCCGATCGCGCGGGAGCTCGCCGCCGTCGGAGCGAAGGTCACCCTCTCGGGCCGGGACCCGGGCCGCCTCGAGGCGCTCGCGGCAGAGCTCGGCACCTCCGTCGTCACGACGGTGACAGCCGACCTGACGCGCCCCGACGGCCCCGCCTCGGTCGTGCGCGCCGCCGCAGACGCCGCGCCCCTGACCGGCGTCGTCAACGCGGCAGGCGTCGTCGCCTTCGGGTCGGTCGAGCAGCTCGACGACGACACCCTCGATGAGGTGCTCCTGCTCGACCTCGTCGCACCGATCCGCCTCGCGCGTGCGGTGCTCGAGGTGCTCCCGGAGGGCGGGTTCCTCGTGCAGGTCAGCGCGGTCGTGGCCGAGAAGCCGATGCCCGGCATGGCGGCCTACAGCGCAGCCAAGGCGGGGCTCACGGCCTTCGACGCGGCCCTCGCGACAGAGCTGCGGCGGCGCCGCATCCGCGTGCTCGACGTGCGGCCGCCCCACACCGAGACCGGGCTCGCGACCCGGCCCGTGGCCGGCGAGGCGCCCAAGCTGCCCCAAGGGCTGGCACCGGACGCCGTGGCCGACCGACTCGTGCGGGCCCTCACGGACGACGAGCGGGACCTGCCGTCGTCGGCCTTCACGGGAGCACGCCCGACGCCTTCATGAGGTAGGTGAAGTCGGGCGCCAGCTGCCGCGCGTACTGCACCGAGGTGTGCAGGTAGTCGCCCTTGAGCACCGTGTCGGTGGTGCGCGTGTAGATCGGGCAGCGGCCGTCGACGCAGTACCAGTGCGTCGTGTCGATGAAGGTCGCGCCCACGACCTTCTTCTCCGCATCGCGGGTGCGAGCCCACCAGCTCGGTATGCCGGTGACGCACCGTCGCGGGGATCCGCCCGGTCGGTAGCAGTCGAGGAACGCCACCCCGGGCATCGACGGCGCGACGATGACGACCGAGCCGACGCTCGCCCGCACCGCGTCGACGAACGCCTGGTCGGCGGCGAGCCACTCCCGGGCGGATGCCGCGCCCTTGGCACCCGACTTCAGACGGACCGCCCACGAGTAGCTCTCGGTCATGATCAGCACCTCGGGCTTCACCCGCCGCACGTAGTCGAGCACCATCTGCCGGTGGTTGACGCACGGCACCGCCCACTCGTCCTTGCCGTAGTCGGCGTCGACGCCGTTGACCGCGCAGGCGATCTTGGTCATGCCGCGCACCTTGAACTCCGAGCCGTAGGCCTTCTCGACGGTGGCGAGCAGCGGGAAGCCGATCGAGTCGCCGAAGACGATGATCTCGGGGCCCTTGCGGTTGCCGAAGGTGCACGAGTCGGGGTCGTCGGCATCGGTGGCGGTGCAGGCACTCATCGCCTTGCGCTGGTCGGCGGTGGTCTGCCACTCGTCGGGTGACGGGTTGAGCCCCGCCGGCCACGAGGTCGAGGCGAGCGCACGACGCAGGCCGTCCTGCACCCGGGTGCCGGTGGCGCCCAAAGGGGTCGGCGTCCATCCGGGCGGAGCGGCGGTGGTCGTCACCGAGGGTCCAGGCGTGCTCGTCGTGACCGAGGGCGCAGGTGTGGTCGGTGACGCAGCGGGCCTGGTCTCGGCCGGGCTGGTCGGGGCCGGCTCGGGCGTCACCCCGTCACCATCCGCAGGCGGCACCGCACCCTCGACCCCCGGCGCTGATGCGGTGACCGTGGACCCGGCGAAGAGGTCGGGCCGGGCCGACGCCGCGGCACCGACCCCGACGACGAGCATCACGAGCGCCAGACCCGAGGCGAGCATGGCCCGGGGTTGCACCCGTGGGGCATCGAGCGCCGGCCTCTCGATCAGGTGGTGCGAGATGACGGCCAGCAGCAGCGTGCCGGCGAGCACGACGGCGACGGTGGCCCATCCGGTCAGCGACAGGAAGACAGGCGCCAGCACGACGAGCGGGAAGTGCCAGAGGTAGAGGCCGAAGGAGATGTCACCGAGGTAACCGCTCACCCGGTTGGTGAGCAGGACCGAACCACCGACCGAGCCGCCCACCGGACCGTCGACCGGGCCGCCCACTGGCGCTCCGATGCCGGAGACCAGCACGAGAGCGGTGCCGACCGTCGCCGCGAGGGCGGCGGGATAGGGCACACCGGTCTCGGGCGACAACAGCACGAAGCTGGCAACGAGGATGGCGAGACCCGCCCAGGCGAGTGCCGCACGCGCAGCGGGAGCCAGCCGGACGGCATACCGGCTCTGGGTGGTGCCTGCGGGGATGGTGGCGAGGGCGGCGCCGAGCGCGAGCTCCCAGCCTCGGGTGAAGGTGGAGTAGTAGGCCGTCGTGGGATCGGCGGCGCCCTGCGCGATCGCCCAGACGAGCGACGGGATGCCGACCGCGGCGGCGAGCAGGGCCAGCGCGGGGCGGTGCCGGTGGGACGCCCCGGCGAGGGCGAGCGCGAGCACGACGAGGACGGGCCAGACGAGGTAGAACTGCTCCTCGACGCCGAGCGACCAGTAGTGCAGCAGCGGCGACGGCTCGGCGCCGAGGTCGAAGTAGTCGTCCGCCTCGGCGGCATAGTGCCAGTTGGCGGCGAAGAAGGTCGCGTAGATCGCGTCGGTGCGCACGGCAGCCGCCTTGGCACCCGCCCAGGCGTACGGGGCGACGGCCACCACCGCGGCGATGACGACGAGGGCCAGCGGCAGGATGCGGCGCGCCCGCCTGGCCCAGAACGCGCGCAGCGACGTGCGGCCGGTGCGGTCACGCTCGCGCAGCAGCACGCCCGTGATGACGAAGCCCGACACGACGAAGAAGGCGTCGACGCCGAGGTAGCCAGCACGCGGCCAACCGGCCACGTGGAAGCCGATGACGGCAAGCACGGCCACGGCTCGCAGGCCCTGGATGTCGGCGCGCCGTGCTGACGCTCCGGGCCTGACGCTCATGCCGCACAGCATGACCCGCGCGCGACGTGGATGGGGCCTTATGCCCGTGCTCGCGCTTGCGCCGAACGGTCTCGCGCCCACCCGGCAACGGTTGGGTCACGGTCGGCGTGCAGGAGCTGCGCCCTCGATGAGCGATGATTGAGTGGGAAACGTCCAGACGTCGAGAATCCGGCGGTCCGCGGCGCGCACCACATGATCGGAGCACCATGACCGAGCGCGACACCTCACCGCCGGAGTGGGTCGACCAGCTGGAAGCCACCCTCGAGTCGTTCGACGAGGCCGGCGGCCACCGCATTCTCGGCAAGGTCTTCGAGCAGCTCGACGTCGAGGACGGGCTGGCCCAGGTGGTGCTGCCCTACCTCCACCAGGTCGGCCAGCGCTGGGAGCAGGGCAAGATCGGCGTCGCCCAGGAGCACTTCGCGAGCAACGTGCTGCGGGTGCGCCTGTCGATGATGCTGCACGCCGAGCGCGGGGGCGACGGGCCGGTCGCGGTGCTCGCCTGCATGCCGGGTGAGCAGCACGAGTTCGGTCTGATGGGCCTGGCCCTCGTGCTCGCGCGCCTCGACTGGCAGATCTGCTACCTCGGCGCCAACACGCCAACGGCCGAGATCGCCTACACCGCGCGCACCCTCCGGCCCCGGGCCGTCGTGCTCTCGGCCCACCGCCGCACGGCCTTCGCCGCTCACGGTCCGGCCCTTCGCCGGCTCGGTCGGGTCACGGAGGTGCACATCGCCGGGCCCGGGGCCAACGACGAGCTCGCCTCCCTCTGCGAGGCGCAGCTCGTCATCGGCAACCCCGTTGACGGCGCGCGCTCCCTGCACGCGTCCTCCCTGCGGGACGCGCGACGCGAGGAGAGCCTGTCAGGCGACCGCGTGGACGTGGGCTGACAGGCTCTCCCGGGGTGGCCGTGCCTCAGGCTGCCGGCAGGCGGGTGATCCAGAAGGACGCCGTGCCGGGCGAGGGCACGCCGAAGCGGGCGTTGACGGCCCACAGCCAACCGCCCGCGAGCGTCGCCGTCGACGGGATGTCGAGCGTCTCGTCGGTGCGCCGGCCGACCCACTTGGCGGCCCAACCCGTCGCCGTCGGCGACAGCCGCAGCACCGAGACCTCGTACTGACCGCTGCCGCGCACGTTGTAGAGCACGGAGCCGTCGGTCTCGAGGCCGTCACCGCCGGTGATCCCGGGGCCGCCGCTGACGGGGACCGACTGCGTGACTCCCGTCGCGGGGTCGACCTGCCAGAGGCCGCCGACCCGGCTGTTGTTGAGCACGATGTCACCATCGGGCAGCAGGCGGATCCCGTTGGCGTTGTTGGCGTTTCCGGTGGGGTTGCCGGGCCAGGCGCCGCTCAGGGGTACGAAGGTCGGTCCGCTCGCCGTCATGGTCGCGTGGTCGTGCGTGATGACCGTGAGGCGGTCGACGCGCGAGTCGGTGACCCACACGGCGTCGTGCGTGACGACGAGGTCGTTGAGGAACACCGCGCCGGGCACGACGATGTCGTGCATCACGGCACCCGTCGTGGCATCGATGCACCAGACGTGACCCTCGGCGACGCCGCTCGCGGTGACGCCACCGACGGCCCAGACCATGCCGCAGTGGTCGTCGTAGAAGAGGCCGCGCAGGGCCCGCCCGGTGGCCCCGGGTAGGAGGGTCGCGACGGAGCCGGTCAGCAGGTCACCCGTGACGATGCGGCCGTCGGCGAGCGACCCCACGTAGTAGGTCGTGCCCGGACCGGACGTGATGCCCTCGGGCCGGATGCCGTCGGGGAGGGCGACCGTCTCGGGCGCGGGAGAACGCCGGGCGGCGGAGGACGGGGGTGCCGTCAGGGCGACGACGGTGGAGGCGGCTGCGGTGGCCAGCAGCGCCCGGCGGGAGAGGCGGGGTGAGGAGGGGGCGGGGGACGGCGTGTGAGTGTCCATGATCCATCTTGTGCAGATTTTGACGAGAAATCGAGGGCAGGCCGTCTCAACCGCGGACGGGAGCTGCCCGTCCCGACGTCGACGCCGTCTCGAATGGGACCTGACGTCCTGAACGTCGAGTGCCCACTTCCCGACGTCCTGAACGTCGAGTGCCCACTTCCCGACGTGATAACCCGGTCGAGTGTGCAGTTGCCACGCTGGCCGAGCCCAAGCCCGGGCGTCGGGAAGTGGGCACTCGACGTGATGTGCCGTCCGCGTGGCGCCGATGGGGTGTGCGCCTGGCACCTGTCGGGCCGCGGAGGTGTCGAACGCGCGACCTGACGCGCGGCTGGCACCCGTGGGGCGAAGGAGGTGTCGAACGCGCGACCTGCTGTGCGTCTGGCACCCGTGCGAGTCGGGAGGTGCCAGACGCGCGGGTCAGGGCACGAGCCCACGCCGGCGAGCGATGGCGGCAGCCTCGGTGCGCCCGGCTGCTCCGAGCTTGGCGAGCAGGTGGGAGACGTGCACGCTCACCGTCTTGGTGCTGATGAAGAGCTGGCGCCCGATCTGGCCGTTGCTGAGGCCCTGCGCCACCAGCGCCAGCACCTCGACTTCCCGCGGGGTCAGCGCTGCCTCGGTGTCGCTCGACCCGGCCGCCTCCGGGTGCACCGCGTCGAGCTCGGCGAGGAGCGGCGTCGAGCCGAGCCTGATCGCGACCTCGCGAGCCGCAGCGACCGTCTCGCGCACGGCCGCCTCGTCGCCGGATGCGTGCTGCGCAGCCGCGAGGCGGGCCCGCGAGCGCGCGGCCTCGAAGACGTGCCCGTAGCGGTCGAAGGCCGCCACGCTGGTGCGCCAGGCCTCGACGAGGTCGGCAGCAGTCGGGGCAGGCTCGCTGCCGGCCACCCAGTCGAGCCGAACGAGCTCGGCCTCGAGCCGGGTCAACCAGGCCCACGCCTCACGCCCGGTCTCCTCGAGCTCGGCGCGAGCCGACCGCTCGAAGACCGGCCGGTGCTGCAGCTCGATGTCGTGGTCGGTCTGGGCGAAGGCCACCGCGCGAGCACCCAGCCGTCGCGCGACCTCGAGGGCCCGACGTCGCAGCGGAGGGTCGAGCCGCGCCCAGGCGCTCGCGACCTGACCGGTGACGAGAGCGGCGATGCGCACGATCGCGTAGTAGTCGCCCCAGGCCCGGTCGAGGCTGCGCTCGGCGGCCTCGGCGAGGTCGAGGAACCCTTCGACGTCACCGGCCTGCCCGAGCAGGTCGACACCCGGCATGACGGTCAGCACGACGCACAGGCCGTCGACCGGCCACCACTCGCGCAGCTCGGCCAGCAGCGCGGGGTCGACGGGCTCGCCCCGGCCGGCGCTGACCGAGAGCAGGGCTCCGGTGAAGATCGCACGACCCGGCTGCGGCGCCGAGGCCCCGCCGAGGTCGAGGCGTCGCGTCGCGCCGTCCCAGTCGCCCAGCTCGTACGCGGTCAGGCCACCGAGGAGTCGGCACTCCTGGCCCCACGGCGCCCACTCGCGGTGCATCCTCCGGGCCGCTCGAGCCCCGGCGTCGTACTGCGCCAGCGCCCCGGGCAGGTCACCTCGCCGGTGCGCGATCGCGGCGAGCTGGTGGAGCACCCGCAGGCGCAGCGGGTCGTCGTCCGCCAGCTCGGCGGCGAGCGCGCGCAGGTGCTGCTCGACTGCGTCGAGGTCGGCCTGCGCCTCGAGCACGCGGGCCAGGATCGTGCGCACCTCGGCCTGGGCGCGCTGGAGGCCGAGCCGCTCGGCCAGCATCGACACCTCGGTGCCGACGACGGCGGCGTCCTGGTAGCGGCCGATGTCGACGAGGGCCTGCAACCGTGCGACGAGCACCCGCACCCGGCGCTCGTCGGCCACCTCGCCGATGAGCGCCACCGCCTCGTCGGTGAGGGCGAGGGCGTCGATCGGCAGGTCGAGGATGCGGGCCCGGATGACGAGCGTGGCGAGCAGGTCGGCGCGCACCTCGGCGGCCTGCGTCGTGCCCGGGTGGTCGAGGCGGTCACGGAGCAGGTCGATGGCCCGCACCGGTTCACCCGCCACCATCGCCGCGGCCGAGGCCCGCAGGGTCAGGGCATCACGGTCGGAGTCGTCCTCGCCGAGCCAGTCGAGGGCCCGCTCGAAATGCTGCAGCGCGTCCTGCGGGCCGCCGACGGCCATCGCGGCCTCGCCGGCGGCACGGCTGGCGGCGACCGCCGTCGGCAGGTCGCCGACCGCAGCGGCGTGGCGGGCGAGCTCGGAGGCAGGGCCGAGGTCGGGGCGCTCGGCCAGCACGGCGGCATACGCCCGGTGGAGGCGCAGCCGCTCGCCCGGCAGGAGCGTGTCGGCGACCGCCTCCCCGAGGAGGGCGTGGCGGAAGGTGTAGGCCGGTGGCCACGACGCCTCGAGGACGTGGCGCTCCACCGCCTCGGCGACGGCGGTCTCGAGCACTTCGTCGGGCAGGCCGGAGACGCGCGAGAGGAGGTCGTGCCCGAGGTGCTGGCCGCCCTTGAGGGCGATGACCCGGAGCACCCGCTGGGTCGTCTCGTCGAGCTGGTCGACGCGGGCGCGCAGCACGCGGCTGAGCCCACCGGTGAGGGACTGGCCGGCCGCGGCGCTCGCGACGAGCTCCTCGGCGAAGAAGGGGTTGCCCTCGGCGCGACGCGTGATCTCCTCGAGCGTGACGATGTCGTCGGGTGCGCCCTCGAGGCCGGCCACGAGCTCGTGCACGGCGGCGGTCGGCAGCGGCGCGAGGTCGACGTGCTGGAGGCCGGCGATGCGCGCCCACACGGCGAGGGTGTCGTGGAGCGGGTGCCGGCGGTGCAGGTCGTCGGAGCGATAGCTGACGACGAGGCCGACCGCTGTGCCGAAGCCGCGCGTCAGCAGCAGCGTGAGCAGGTCGCGGGAGGAGTGGTCGGCCCAGTGCACGTCCTCGACGACGACGAGGGTGGGCTGCGCGCCTCCGCATGCGGTGAGCAGGGCGTGGACCGCCTCGGCCACCTGGCCCGGGTCGGTGGGGCCCCCCGGACCGGCACCGCGACCCGGCGCGGCGGGCGGCGCGGCAGGCGGCGCGGGAGTGTCCGCCAGCCCTTCGGAGCGGCGGCCGGGCAGCAGGTGGCGCAGGCTCGGATGGGACTCCATCACCCGGTCGACGACCTCGGGATGGGCGGCGTCGAGGACGCCGACGAGCTCGACGAAGGGGAGGTAGGCGAGCGAGCTGCCGGCCTGGCCGACGCAGTGCCCCACGGCCGTCGACCAGCCCGCTGCAGCAGCGTCGGCGAGCAGCTGGCCGAGCAGCCGTGACTTGCCGATGCCGGCATCGCCGGACAGCACGACGACGCCACCGGGCTCGGCACCCTCTGCGGGGTGGAGCCCGACGGCGTCGGTGAGGTGGGCGAGATCGGCGTCGCGGCCGATCAGCGAGCCGGTGCGCAGCGGCATACGCGAAATCATCGCGTAACCCGGCGACAGCGGCACCGGCATTGCCGACGGGACCGCTGCTGCGACGCTCACCGTCGGTGACCGGGGTCCAGCTCCTCGCGGCTGCTGCGCGCCAGCGTGCGTCGCATGATCTCGAGCGACGAGTCGCGGCGGATCCGGCGGCGGGCCGGGTAGCGGGTGGCGATCTCGGTCTTGACGACGCGGTAGTCGGTCCAGGTGGTGATCATGGTGGTTCCTCTGCTCGTGCCTTCTGCTGACCACTCCAGAGTCGGCGGCTGAGGTAGGGGGCCACATCGGGAGAACGACGTATTCCTGCCGTGTCCTCCCCATGAGGTAGCCGGCTGAGGCACCTCAGCCGAGCAGGAGGACCGCGGCGATCGCGAACATGACGAGCCCGATGACGACGTCGAGCACGCGCCAGGTGACCGGTCGCGCGAAGACCGGCGCGAGCACGCGCGCGCCGTAGCCGAGCCCGGTGAACCACGCGACGCTCGCGAGGGCCGCCCCGGCCGTGAACCACCAGCGGCCGGTCGGCCCGTGCTGGTTGGCGAGCGACCCGACGAGCAGCACGGTGTCGAGGTAGACGTGCGGGTTGAGCCACGTGAGGGCGAGCACCGTCGCCAGCACGCTGCCCCGGTTGGCCACCGCGGCGCCGGGTGTCAGGGTGCTCGGTCGGCGTGCGCGCCACAGGCAGGAGATGCCGAAGCCGATGAGGTATGCCGCCCCGACCCACCGCACCCACGTGAGCACCGCGGGGTTCGCCGTCACGAGCCGGCCCACGCCGAGCACGCCGGCGACGACGAGCAGCGCGTCGGAGACGGCGCACACCGCGACGACGAGTCCGACGTGCTGTCGCGCCAGTCCGGTGCGTAGCACGTAGGCGTTCTGCGCCCCGATGGCCACGATGAGGGAGGCCATCGTGAGGAAGCCGGGCAGGAAGGAGGTCACGCCACGACGGTAGGCGTCGGCGTGTGCTTCAGGGAAGCGAAGGTTGCTGATGGTTGATTAGCATTACTTCATGCGCCTGCAGCCCGACCAGCTCGCCGCTTTGCTCGCCATCATCGACACGGGCACCTTCGAGGCCGCAGCCCGGCGCCTGCACATCACGCCGTCTGCCGTCAGCCAGCGGGTCAAGGCCCTCGAGGCGGAGGTCGGTCACGTCGTCGTCGTGCGCACCTCACCGTGCCGGGCGACGGCGACCGGGGAGTCGCTCGTGCGACTGGCGCGCCAGCAGGCGCTCCTTGCGACCGAGACGATGGCCGAGCTCGCACCGCGCGGAGGGCCCCGGGGAGGGTCGCGCATCGACCTGCCCATCGCCGTCAACGCCGACTCGATGTCGACGTGGTTCGGTGGCGTGATCGCCGCGTGCGCGGGGTGGGACGACATCGTGCTGCGACTGCACGTCGAGGACCAGGACCACTCGGCGCAGCTGCTCCGCTCGGGGGAGGTGCTGGGGGCCGTGACGTCGGATCCCTCTCCCGTGCAAGGCTGTTCGACCGAGCCACTCGTCACGATGCGCTACCTGCCAGCCGCGACACCGACGCTCGTGGAGCGGCACCGGGCGGGCCGGGGAGTGGACTGGGCGGCCATGCCGGTCGTGCGCTTCAACGACAAGGACGACCTCCAGCAGCGCATCCTCGACCGCCACGGCGTCACGACGCCACCGCCGACCCACGAGGTGCCCGACGGTGCGGGGTTCGTCACCGCGGTGGCTGCGGGCCTGGGCTGGGGAGCGCTGCTCACCACCCAGCTGGCGCCCCTCGTCGCCAGCGGCGACCTCGTGCGCCTCGGGACGCGTGACCGCGTCGACGTGCCGCTCTACTGGCAGCGCTGGCGGCTGCCGTCAGCGGCCCTCGATCGGTTGAGCGAGCTCGTGCGCCGCGAGTCGGCGCTGGCCGGCCTGCGTCCACGACGCGGGGGGTGAGCCGCACGGCTACCGCGGCCGACCTGGGTCTTTGCCGATCCTCCCCGCGGGACACCGGTGTGGCGCTAGGTTGACCCTGCATACACGTCCCCACCGCGAGCGCTGAACTCGCTCGTGTGAGGAGGTACCACGGGGGTGACAGACGCGACCTCGCCGACCGACCCACCGACCACGCTCGACCCAGCGAGCATCGTCCGGTCCAAGGCCTACCTGTCCGCGCTGGTGCTTGCCGCACTGATCGGCATCCCGATCTCCGTGGTCGCCTACGGCTTCCTCGCGCTCGCCGGCTGGCTCCAGACCTACCTCTTCGGCGACCTCCCGTCCGGGCTCTTCGACGGCACCACCCCGGCCTGGTGGCCCGTGCCCTGGCTGGCACTGAGCGGGCTGCTCGTGGCGCTGACGATCAGTCGGCTGCCAGGCACGGCGGGCCACCCGCCCTCACTGGGCTTCCAGACCGGCACCGGACCGGCCGCGGGCCGCGACCTGCCGGGGATCCTCGTCGCCGCCCTGGCGACCCTGGGACTCGGGGCGGTCCTCGGCCCGGAGGCTCCGCTGATCGCCATCGGCGGCGGCCTGGCGGCGCTCACGGTGCGCCTCGTGAAGCGGGACGCGCCGCCGATGGCAGTGACGATCATGGCCTCCGCCGGCAGCTTTGCCGCCGTCAGCACGTTGCTGGGCTCCCCGCTGCTGGGCGCCTTCCTCATCATGGAGGCGGCCGGCATCGCGGGAGCGACCCTGAGCCTCGTCGCCCTTCCCGGGCTGCTCGCCTCCGGTATCGGGGCGCTCGTCTTCGTGGGGATGGATGCCTGGACCGGCCTCGGGACGTTCTCGCTGGCGCTGCCCATCGTGCCGCCGGGGGCCACGCCCACGATCTCGTCGCTGCTGTGGGCGATACCGGTCGGCATTCTCGGCGCGGTGCTCGGCTGGGCCATCCGGTGGGTCGGGCTGTCCGTGCGTCCCTACGTGCACCGCAACCGCGTGCCCGTGACGGTGGCACTCGGTGTGCTGATCGGCCTGTGCGCCACGATGTTCCAGGTCACGACGGGTCACTCGTTCACCCAGGTGCTCTTCTCGGGGCAGGATGCGCTGCCGGAGCTCGTCGCTGACGCCGCCGGCTACTCGCTCGGCGTGCTGCTCCTCCTCGGCCTCTTCAAGGGCATCGCCTACGGGCTGTCGCTCAGCGCCTTCCGCGGTGGCCCGGTGTTCCCGGCGATGTTCATCGGGGCCGTGCTCGGCATCACGGTCAGCGGTCTGACCGGCATGGAGCTGGCGGCCGCCATCGGCACGGGCATCGGCGCCACGTGCTGCGCGATGCTCCGGCTGCCCCTGACGTCCGTCCTGCTCGCGACGCTGCTGATGGGCACCGACGGGCTGCTGATCACCCCGCAGGTCGTCGTCGCTGTCGTCGTGTCGTTCGTCGTCACGGCCGTGCTCCCGACCCCAGGGCCGTCCCTTTCGGCCGAGGCTGACTGAGGTCGTCGAATGACCGCGCGACCTGAACGCCTCAACGCGAACATCGCGTGGCTGTTCATGGTCGGCTCCGCGTGCTTCGTGCTCGGTTCCGTGCCCGCCTACCTCAATGCCGTCGGCGGCTGGGTCGACGGCACCACCTACGTGATCGGGTCGATCTTCTTCACGAGCGCCTCCTATGCCCAGCTCGTCCAGGCGCAGAGCCCGGAGATGACCCACGTCGACGAGGTGACGCAGCACGCGCCCGCCCCCGTGCGCCTCCTGGGTTGGCTGCCGCACGACCGAAACTGGCTGGCTGCGGCCACCCAGTTCCCCGGCACGCTGTTCTTCAACATCAGCACCATCGCTGCGCTGACCCACAACGCAACGGCCGCCGAGTCCGATCGTTACGTGTGGCGGCCGGACCTGTTCGGGTCGGTTCTCTTCCTCGTGGCGAGCGCCTTCGCCGTGCTCGCCGTCTCACCCCGGTTCCTCAGCCTGCGGCCGCGGTCGTTCCCGTGGCGGATCGCGTGGCTCAACATGCTCGGCTCGGTGCTCTTCATGGCCTCGGCGATCGCCAGCTACGTCGTGCCGAGCACCGACGAGCTCTTGGGGGCGCACCTCGCCGTCGCCGGCACCTTCTGGGGTGCCGTGTGCTTCCTCGCCGGCGCCGCCCTCATGCTGCCGGCGTGGCGCCATGCACTCCCAGCCCAAGCGGCCGCGGCATCCCCCTGACCCGAACACCGTTGTCCATCGAGGAGAAGCGCATGTCCACACCGTCCGAGATCAACGCCGCCGCAGCGCTCTACGGCAACCGCTTCGTGACCCAGGAGGTGCCCAGCCGGGAGTTCCCGGCCGCCGGGATGAGCGCGGTCGACGCCATGCGTCTCGTGGCCGAGGACCTCGCCATCGAGGGGGACCCCGGCCGCAACCTCGCGACCTTCGTGACGACGTGGATGGAGCCCGAGGCGCAGCGGATCATCGCCGACAACCTGCACCGCAACTTCATCGACCATGCGGAGTACCCGCGCACGGCTGAGATCGAGCAGCGCTGCATTCGTATGCTCGCCGACCTGTTCCATGCACCCGGCGAGACCACGGGGGCGCGCACCCAGGGCTCGTCCGAGGCGATCATGCTGGGCGCCCTGTCACTCAAGTGGAACTGGCGCACCCGTCGCCGGGCCGAGGGCGGGTCGACCGAGCAGCCGAACCTCATCTTCGGCGGCGACGTGCACGTCGTGTGGGAGAAGTTCTGCCGCTACTTCGACGTCGAGCCGCGGATCGTTCCGCTCCAGCCCGGGAAGTACACGATCGGTCCCGACGACGTCGCGCCGCACGTCGACGAGAACACCATCGGCGTCGCAGCCGTGCTCGGCACGACCTTCACCGGGCACAAGGACGACATCGTCGGCATCAACGACCTCCTCGTGCAGATCAAGCAGGAGCGTGGCCTCGACGTGCCCCTGCACATCGACGGGGCGAGCGGCGGCTTCGTGTGGCCGTTCCTCTACCCGGACTCACCGTGGGACTTCCGACTCGAGCAGGTGCGCTCGATCAACGTGTCGGGACACAAGTTCGGTCTGGTCTACCCGGGTATCGGCTGGCTGATCTTCCGTGAGGTCTCCGACCTGGCACCGGACCTCGTCTTCACGGAGAACTACCTCGGCAAGACCGACTCGACCTTCACGCTCAACTTCTCGACGGGCTCGGCCATGGTCCTGGCGCAGTACTACAACCTCGTCCGCTACGGCCGCGAGGGTTACACGTACATCATGCGCAACATGCAGGAGAACGCCCGCCTGCTCGGCGACAAGCTCGAGGCGATGGGCCGTTTCGAGCTGATCGGCCGTGGCGAGGAGCAGCTCCCGCTCGTCGCCTTCCGATTGGCCGGCGACCATGCCTACAACGAGTTCGACATCGCCTGGCAGCTGTCCGCCGAGCGCGGCTGGATGGTCCCGGCCTACACCCTGCCTCCCGACGCCCAGGACGTCACCATCATGCGGGCTCTCGTCAAGGAGACGATGAGCCGCGAGCACGTCGACACGCTGGCCCGCGACATCGAGGACGCGTGCACGACCCTTGCGGCCAAGGGTGGGGCTCACGAGTCCGAGCGGGCCAAGATGGTCGTCGGCCCCGGGCACTGAAGCCCCTACGGCTTGCACCAGACCGAGATGTGGCTCTCGCTGTCGGACGTGAACGGGCTGCGGTCCCAGCCGGCCACGCGCTCCTCGAGCTCCAGCCCCGCGAGCTGGGCCATGAGGTCGCACTCGGCCGGCCAGATGTAGCGGAAGTTGCTGGCGCCGTAGCGGATCAGGCCGTCGTCCCCCGTCGTGTAGTGGTGCGAGGTGCCCTGCTGCGTCGCCAGGTCGTAGGTGTCGAAGCCGAGGTGGCGCGCGGTGATGTCGAAGGGCACGCCGGCCTGCCCCGGGGGGAAGCGCCGCAACGGCGGCACCCAGAGCTCGATGACGAAGCGGCCCCCCGAGCGCAGGTGTCGCGCGGCGTTGCGGAAGCACTCCACCTGCTCCTGCTGGGTGCGCAGGTTGCCGATGGTGTTGAAGACCAGGTAGACGAGGGTGAAGTAGCCGGGCACCGTCGTCGTCGCCATGTCGCCCACGGTGACGGGCAGGGTGGCCTCGTCGACCTTCTGCCGCAGCCGGGCCACCATCGGCGCCGACAGCTCGATGCCCGTCACGGGGATGCCTCGCTCAGCGAGCGGCACGCCCACCCGGCCGGTGCCGATGGCGAGCTCGAGCGCCGGACCCGCACCCGCGAGCCGGGCGAGGAAGTCGACCGTCGGACCCAGCACCTGCGGCCCGAACATGTCGGCGGCGTCGTCGTCGTAGCGCTGGGCGGTGGCCTCGTCCCACAGGTCGCTGCTCGTCATCCCGTGATCCTGACGAGCACCCGCGCCGGCTGTCGACTGCTTATCGGGCGTGCTCGAGCGCCTAGCGGGCGTGCTCGACCGCCCGAGCCAGGGTGCGCTGCCACGCGCGCCACGCGGCATACCCCCCGATGACGTCGGTGGCGCGGTGGATGCCGAGCTCCTGCAGGGCAGCAGCCGCGAGGCTGGAGGTGTAGCCCTCCTGGCAGAGGACGATCACCTCGAGGTCGTGGGACGCGCACGGCAGCGCGGCGTCGGCCGTCGGGTCGAAGCGCCACTCGAGGACGTTGCGCTCGACGACGACCGCGGTCGGCAGCTCACCCTCGGCGGCACGTTGGGCGGCCGGACGGATGTCGACCACCACGGCGCCGGCGTGCTGGGCGGCGTCGGCTTCCGCCGGGGTGAGGCGCCGCAGGTGCGAGCGGGCGCCGGCCAGCACCTCGTCGATGGTGCGAGTGCGGCCCGGTGCGTCGGCGGTCACCAGTCGACCCCGACGTGCGACTCCTCGACGGGCTGGAGCACGGTGTCGACCTCGCGGTAGTTCGTCATCGCGGTCAGCTTGGGGGCGTAGACGTGCAGGCTGACGGCGGGGTCCGGGCCGATGTTGGTGACACGGTGGAGGTGGCGCGTGCCGAAGGTGCGCTGGTCGCCGGGCGTGAGGCGCACTCCGGGCCCGGAGACCCGGCGGGTGCCGTCGAGGTCGGCGGCCTGGCGGTAGCCGGCCACCTCCTCGGTGAGCACTCCTTGGAGCACGACGAACGAGCCGGCGCTGCCGCCGTGGTCGTGCCACGGCGTGCCCTGGCCGGGGAGCCAGGTCAGCAACCATGCCTCGTGGTCGGCGTCGGCGTGCAGCCGGGCGTAGTAGCGCGAGATCGGGTCGAAGTCGACGAGGCCCTGCCAGAGCGGGCGCTGGCGGGCCAGGCGGCGGGCGGTGTCGGCGAGGTGGACGGTGGTGCGCTGGGCGCCGCGGGACATGGGGTGCCTTTCGGTCAGGTGAGGAAGCGGGGCTGGGGAGGGCGAGGTCGTCGGGCCGGTCAGGCGGCCGGGCGACATCGCCTCCCGCGGCGAGCTGTCACATAACCAAGGCTTTGCATGATCACAACGCTAACTTATGTGGATGCGATGGCGCAACGGGCTTGGACGGTGCGACGTCAGGGCGCGTCGACGCGTCGAGCGAGCGTGTCGTGCAGCACGCGGTCGACGTCGTGGTCGACGTCGAGGTCGGCTCCCAGGGGAGCGCGGGGGAGGCCGGAGGTGCGGCGGTGGTGCGGCCCGAGGGCGGCAACGAGGGCGATCAGTGCGACGAAGGCGAGGATGATGTCCATGGCAGAAAGTCTGCGCTCACATGATTTTCGCCACCAGTGGCAGATCTGTCGTCCTCCATCGATTTCCTGCCAGAGTCGTGGCACGATGGCTCCATGTTGCGCACCATCGCCGTCGTCGTGCAGGAGCCAGTCGCCGCCTTCGAACTCGGGGTGCTGTGCGAGGTCTTCGGCATCGACCGCACCGACGACGGGGTGCCGGCCTTCGACTTCCGGGTGTGCGCCGCCCGTCCCGGCGAGGTGATCGCCTCGACGAGCGGCATCGGGGTCGTCGCCACCCACGGGCTCGACGCGGCCCGCGACGCGGACCTCGTCGCCGTGCCCGCGGGCAGCGTCGAGGGTCCGTTCGAGCCGGAGATCCTCCAGGTGCTGCGCGAGACGGTCGACCGCGGTGGGCGCATCCTCTCGGTGTGCTCCGGCGCCTTCACTCTCGCCGCCGCCGGCCTGCTCGACGGTCGCGCCTGCACCACCCACTGGCGGTATGCCGCTCGGCTGGCCGAGGTGTGCCCCGGCGCCGACGTCGACCTCGACGTGCTCTACGTCGAGGACGGGCCGATCGTCACGAGCGCGGGCACGGCGGCGGGCATCGACGCCTGCCTCCACCTCGTGCGCACCGAGCTGGGCTCCGAGGTGGCCACGCGCATCGCGCGGCGCATGGTCGTGCCCCCGCATCGTGCTGGTGGGCAGCGACAGTACGTCGAGACCCCCGTTCCGGAGCAGCCCTGCGACAGCCTGCAGGACGTGCTCGATGCTGTGCTCGAGCACCTCGACGGCGACCACACCGTGGCCTCGCTCGCACGGCGGGCGGCGATGTCGGAGCGGACCTTTGCGCGACGGTTCAGCGCCGAGGTCGGCACGACGCCGCACCAGTGGCTGACCGCGCAGCGGGTGCTCCGCGCGCGGCACCTGCTCGAGACGACCGACCTCGACGTCGAGCGCATCGCCCGCGAGAGCGGCTTCGCGACGGCGGCCGTGCTGCGTCACCACTTCCAGCGCCAGGTCGGCGTCGCGCCGCTGACCTACCGCCGCACCTTCACCCGCCACCCGGCCACCGCCTGACCCCACGATGGCCTCGTATCGCGCTCTCTAGGCAAGGCCCTAGAGACCCCTAGCCCCACCAATCGAAAGAGCACTTCCGCGCACCCAGGCCCCCTCCTGCCTTAATCGAAAGAGCAGTCCCGCGCGCCCAACCGATCGAGAGAGCAATCCGCGCGCCGGGGTCCGCGCGCGCCACTCGGAGCGCGCGTATTGCTCTCTCGATTGAGATTGGGTGCGCGGGATCGCTCTTTCGATTAGAGACGGTGCGCCGAAGTGCTCTCTCGATGGGGGAGGGTGCGCGGGATTGCTCTTTCGATTATTGGAGGGGGTCAGGCGCGGGGGTTGCGGCGGGCGATCGCGGCGGAGAGGACGGTCGCGAAACCGCACCACACGGCATACGGGGACAGGGCGATGCCGGCGCCCTTGCTCGACTGCCCGGCCCGGCGGGCGAGGTCGGCCGAGCTCGCCGTGAGCAGCGCGGCGTGCGCGGCCGCGACCCACGGGCGGCGGGAGCGCCAGAAGATCGCGCTCCACGCGGCGTTGAGCGCGAGGTTGGTGCCGAAGGCCTTGAGGTAGGCCGAGCGACCGTCGGCGTCACCCGCCTTGTCGTAGGCGTTGAGCGCCGCAGCCGAGCTGGCGGCGATGTCGGCGTAGAGCGCCGTCCACACGACGGGAAACGCGGCGGGCGGCGGCTGCCAGGCGGGCAGGTCGAGAGAGCGATACCAGGTGGAGTTCGGCTTCGTCGCCAGCGAACCCGCGACCGCGGTCGCGACCGTCGCGGCAGAGGTCAGCGCGAGGTTGCGCAGCGCCGTGTCGGGCTTGGCCGTGCGCATCGCCGACTGCACGGCGGTGTCGAAGTCGATGTAGCCGCCCGGCACCTCGACGTAGTCGTCGATGTCGCGCTCCTTGGCCACGACCTCGTGCACGAGGCTGCCGACGAGCGGCTTGGCCAGCCCCGCCGAGATCGGCGTGACGAGACCGACCCAGTGGCTCGCGAGGCGCGGCGTCAGCACGGGCACGGTGACGACCACCGGTCGACGGCGCCCCGTCGCGTCGGAGAAGCGGGCGATCATCTCGCGGTAGGTGAGCACCTCGTCGCCGCCGATGTCGAAGGTGCGGTTGAGCTCGGGCGGCAGCTCGCCCGCCCCGGCGAGCAGGGTGAGGACGTCGTCGACGGCGATCGGCTGGATCTTGTTCTCGAGCCACTTCGGCGCGACCATCGCCGGCAGCCGGGTGGTCAGGTAGCGCAGCATGTCGAAGGACGCCGAGCCGTCACCGAGCACGACGGCGGCCTGCAGCACGGCGGCGGGCACGGGCGCGTCGAGGAAGATCTGGCCCACCTCGACCCGGGACGCCAGGTGCGGGGAGAGCTCCTCGTCGTCGGGGTGCAGCCCGCCGAGGTAGACGATGCGCGAGACACCCTCCTGGTCGGCGGCCTGCGCGAAGGTGGTCGCCGCGTCGCGGTCGCGCTGCTCGAAGTCGGGGCGGTCGTCCATGGAGTGGACGAGGTACCACGCCGCGTCGACGCCCGAGAGGGCCGCGCGCATGTCGCTCCCGCTCGACACGTCGCCCTCGGCCACCTCGACCCGGTCGATCCACGGGCGGTCGTCGAGCGAGGACCGGTGGCGGGTCAGCACCCGCACGGTCCAGCCGTTGTCGAGCAGTCGCGGCACGAGCTGCCCGCCGACGTAGCCGGAGGCGCCGGTCACGAGGGCCGTGCGCCCGGTGTTGTCGGTGGGAGTTGTCGGGGAGGACGTCATGCGATCACCTGGTGAGCTCGAGGGCGGGTGGGAGGAGCAGGAGCATCCCGGTCGACCACGTCACGTGCGTGATGATCGGTCCGAGGATGCCGCCGGTGACCCGGCGTTGCAGGGCGGTGACGAGGCCGAGGATGGCGGCCGCGAGCACGAGCAGCGGGATGCCGCTGCCGATCGTCGTCAGGGCATAGAGCACCGTCGTCACGGTGACCGCGTGCGACGGGAGGGCGGCATACAGGGCGCCGCGGAAGTAGAGCTCCTCGACGACGCCGTTGATCATCGTGATGGCGAGCACGACGGGCAGCGAGCCGAAGCGGGCGTGGTCGAGCAGGTCGTCGACCGGCTCGCGCAGCACGGGGATGCGGGCCACGACGAGCGACCCGACGAGGAAGATCGCGAGCAGCAGGGTGCCGAGGGCGAGCGACTGGACGATCGGGCGTGCCTTGCGCTCGCCGCCGCGCGTGTGGCCCCGGCCGAAGTGGAGCGGGCCTGACGCCAGGGCTCCCACGCCCCAGACGGCGGCCAGGGTGATCGAGGCCGGGTAGAAGAGCGGGTCACCCGCGGGGATCCGTAGCGTCCACGCGAGCACGATCGAGCCGACGACGAAGGTGAGCGCGACGACCACCCGGCGCCGCGTGCGCGCCTCGGGCGGGTCCTCACGCTGGCCCTCGACGGGGTCGAGCAGGGCTGCGTCGATGAAGGCGCGCAGCTCGCCGATCGG
This sequence comes from Humibacillus xanthopallidus, assembly GCF_044793955.1. Taxonomy (GTDB): domain Bacteria; phylum Actinomycetota; class Actinomycetes; order Actinomycetales; family Dermatophilaceae; genus Humibacillus; species Humibacillus xanthopallidus_C. The sequence goes on from NZ_CP084995.1 coordinate 483,099, forward strand.
GCCTCTCACCGCAACTCCTCGTGATCGTCGGTATGCCGCAGGGCGGGGTCGCGATGTCGTGTGGCCTTCACCGTCGCGCCGACTCGTAGCGCGCCAGAGTCTCCTTGCGCTCCTCGTCGTGGTCGATGACGGGACGGGCATAGTCGTTGTCGTACCCGTTCGCGTGCTTCCACGGCTCGTGCACCCCCGCTCCGGTGAGATGGCGAAGCTCTGGCACCCACCGTCGCACGTAGTCGCCGTCGGGATCGAACTTCTTGCCCTGGGTCACAGGGTTGAAGACGCGGAAGTAGGGCGAGGCGTCGGTGCCGGTGCCGGCGACCCACTGCCAGCCGTGGTTGTTGGAGGCGATGTCGCCGTCGATCAGGTGGTCGAGGAAGTGGCGCGCGCCGACGGGCCACCAGACGTGGAGGTCCTTCGTGAGGAAGCTCGCCGTGATCATCCGCAGCCGGTTGTGCATGAAGCCCTCCTCGAGGAGCTGGCGCATGCCGGCGTCAACGATGGGGTAGCCGGTGCGGCCCTCACGCCACGCGTCGACGAGCCGGTCGGTCTCGGGGCCCTCGTCGTAGGGCAGCTTCGCGAGCTCGGGGCGCAGGTCGTGCCACGCGGACTCGGGGTGGTGCCACAGCACGTCGGCGTAGAACTCGCGCCAGATGAGTTCGGTCACGTAGGTGGCGGCCCCGGCCGAGCGGCCACCTGGCCGGGCGGCGATGTCGGCGAGCATCGTGCGCGGGTGGATCTCGCCGTATTTCAATGCCGCCGACATGCGGCTCGTCGAGTCGAGGTCGGGTCGGTCACGCTCCTTGCCGTATGCCGTGAGGCCGCTCTCGAGGAAGGTGGCCCACCGCTCGAGGGCCGCCTTCTCACCCACCTTCTCGTCCGCCTTCTTGCCCCGAGGCGTACCGGGCGCGGTGTCCGGTCCCTCGGGCAGGTCGTCGCTGCGCACCTCGCCCCGGAACCACGGCAGGCGCGCGGGTCGCTCCGCCGGAGCGGGCGCGCCGTGCTGGTGCCACGCCCTGGAGAAGGGGGTGAAGACCTTGTAGGGCGTGCCGGACTGGTTGACGATGCGACCCGGCCCGACGGCATACGGCGTGCCGGTGGTGACCAGCTCGACACCGTCGGCGCCCAGCGCACCTGCGACCCGCTCGTCGCGGCGCCGGCCGTAGGGGGTCGTCTCGCGCGAGATGTGCACCTGCTGCGCGCCGACCTCCGCGGCGAGGCGGGGGATGACCTCGACGGGGTCGCCCCGCCGCACGACGAGCGCGCCCCTCGTGTCCGTGGACAGCGCGGCGACGGAGGCGAGCAGGCGGCGGGTGCGTGGCGTGTCGGTCTCGAGCAGGCGCGGGTCGAGCACGAAGACCGGCAGCACGGTCGACGCGGCCTCGCACGCGGCGAGCAGCGCCGGGTGGTCGCTCAGCCGCAGGTCACGGCGGAACCACAGGATCGAGGGTGGGGAGTCGGTCATCACGCCGCCGCTGCCGCGGCACCACCGCGCTCGAGGCGGACCTGGGCGACGTCGAGGTAGCCGGTCGCGAAGCCGGCCTCGCAGTAGGCGAGGTAGAACTCCCACTTGCGGCGGAAGGTCTCGTCGAAGCCGAGCGCGTTGACCTCGGGCCAGCGGGCGAGGAACGTTGCGCGCCAACGGCGCAGCGTCTCGGCGTAGTCGGCACCGAAGGCGTCGACGCCGGTCATCGTCAGGCTCGTCTCGGCCTCGGCCGTCTCGTTGATCGCCTGGAGGCTGGGGATGAGGCCGCCAGGGAAGATGTGCTTCTGGATCCAGCCGTAGGAGTGCTTGGTCGCGAGAAGCCGCTCGTGCGACATGAGGATCGCCTGGACGGCGGCGACGCCGCCCGGGGCGAGACGCTCGTCGATGGTGCGGAAGTAGGTCGACCAGTACTCCTCGCCGACCGCCTCGATCATCTCGACGCTGACGACGGCGTCGTAGTCGCCCTCGACCTCGCGGTAGTCCTGGATGCGGATGTCGACCCGGTCGGCGTAGCCGGCGTCGGCGACCCGCCGGCGGGCGAGCACCGCCTGCTCGCGCGAGAGCGTCACGCTCGTCACGAGCGCCCCGCGCCGGGCCGCCTCGAGCGCGAGCGTGCCCCAACCGGTGCCGATCTCGAGCAGGCGGGTGTCCTGGCCGACCTTGGCCATGTCGAGGATCGCGTGCACCTTGCGCAGCTGCGCCTCCTCGAGGGGTTGGGTCTCGAGCGGGTGGGCCGCATCGAAGAGGGCCGAGCTGTAGCTCATCGTCTCGTCGAGGAAGGTGGCGAAGAGGTCGTTGGACAGGTCGTAGTGCGCCTCGATGTTGCGGCGCGAGCCGAGCAGCGAGTTGCGCTGGCCGGCCGGGATGCGCCGGTCGACGAAACCGCGCAGGGACAGCAGCCACGGCGGCACGGCGGTCGTCATGCGCTCGGCGAAGGGCATGAGCACGTCGACGAGGTCGGTGCCCTCGGCCGCGCGCCAGTCGCCGGCCATGTAGGCCTCGCCGATGCCGATCTTGGGGTGGTGGGCGAGGCGCTCGAAGAGGGCTGTGGGGCGCACGATCTCGATGGCGGGCCGTCCGGCGGCCGTCGACGTCGCGCCGCCGAGCAGGCTGCCGTCGGGCATGACGACGTCGACCGGCACCCGCTTGGCGACCTGCGCGAGGACGCTGCGCGCCAGCCGGGCGCGCACGCAGAAATGGCGCAGCGCCGGGCGCCGCAGGCACAGCGGCTGGGTCATGGTGGTCGGCAGGGTAGTCATCGGACAGCCTCCTCGGGGTGTCGGGGCCGGGGCACGACGGGCAGCCGGCGCAGCCACAGCGAGATGCCGTGGGCTCTGATCAGGGTCGTGACGCGCTGGGTCATCAGGCCGTGGCGGCGCACGAGACGGCGCAGGGCCCGGGGGGTCGCCGGCTCCGGGGTGCCGCGGGTGACGGCGGTCATCACGGTCTCGCCGTCGCGGTCGAGACGCACCGTGACGGAGACCGCCTGTGGCGTCAGGACGAGCCGGACGGCATACGTGCCCGAGACGTCGTTGAACGGCGAGACGTAGAAGGCCTTGTCGACGGTCGTCGAGCCGGAGTCGTCGAGGTCGAGCAGGTAGGCGTGGCGCTCGCCGTAGGTGTTGTGCACCTCGAAGACGACCGCCACGAGGCTGTCGTCAGGGCGCAGGCACCAGAAGACCGAGAGCGGGTCGAAGGTGTGACCGAGCACCCTCGCGTTGGCGAGCATGAGCACGCGGTCCGCGGCCGCGAGCGCGACGCCACGGTGGGCGAGGAAGCGCTCGACGTCACCCCGCAGCCCCCCGCCGAGCCGGCCGCCGCCGAGATGGTCGCGGGCGTCGAACTGTGCGAGCAGCCTTGTCGGCCAAGGCAACCGGGGCAGGTCGTCGATGTCGACGAGCCACTGGTAGTGGCCGTGCGTGAAGGTGTTGGCCATCGGCGTGCGCCGCGAGTGGGCCACGGTGCCGTCGACGAGGGCCGGCACCGGGGGTGGCGCGAGGACTGCGGTCACCAGCGCACCCCGAAGGACTCGGCGGCCTGGACGCCGGAGCGGCAGCCGTCCTCGTGGAAGCCCCAGCCGAGGTGCGCCCCGGCGAAGGCGAGGCGGTCGCCGCCGGCGTCACGCAGGCGCCCGGCCGCCTCGACGGCCTCGGCGGTGAAGATCGGGTGGTCGTAGCTCATCCGCGCGGTCACGGTGGCGGGGTCGACGTGGCCTGCGGGGTTGAGCGTGACCACGTGGTCGTCGCCGTCGTCGATGCCGTGCAGCCGGTTCATCCAGTAGCTGACCGTCACGTCGGGGGCGGGGGCGTCGCAGGCCTCCATGCGGTAGTTCCACGAGGCCTTGGCCTGGCGCGGACGGGGCAGCACGGAGGAGTCGCGGTGCAGCCAGGTCTCGTTGCGGGAGTAGCGGATCGCGCCGAGGTCGCGCTTCTCGTCGGGCGTCGCGTCGGCGAGCAGCTCCAGGGCCTGGTCGGCGTGGGTGGCGATGACGACACGGTCGTAGGTCGTCACCTGGCTGGTGCCGCCGGAGTGGTTGCCGCCCCCGGTCGTGGCGCCGCCGGCGACGCGCACGTCGACACCGTCGTCGTGCCGCGTCACGGCGGTCACGGGGCTCTGGCGGCGCACGTCGGGCAGGCGCTGGACGAGCCGGTCGACGTAGGTCGCCGACCCGCCGGTGACGGTGCGCCACTGCGGGGTGCCGGTGACCGTGAGCATGCCGTGGTGGTCGAGGAACTGGAAGAGGTGCCTGGCCGGGTAGGACGACGCGTCGAGGTCGCCGCACGACCACACGCACGACACGAGCGGGATGGCGAAGTGCCGCACGAAGTAGGGGGAGTAGCCGCCATCGGCGAGGAACTCGCCCCACGTCGGCTGCCGCGTGTCGTCGGCGAGCAGCGCCCTGGCCTCGCGGTGGAAGCGCGGCACCTCGGTCAGCAGGCGCACGAAGCGCGGCTGGGCGGCCCGCCACGGCTGGGCGAACATGCCCTTGGGGCCGCGCCCACCGGCATACGTGAGCCCGCAGCCCCGGCAGTCGATGCTCATGCTCATCTCGGTCGGCTGGGTGGGCACGTCGAGGTCGCGGAAGAGGCGGAGCAGGTGGGGGTAGGTGCGCTCGTTGTGCACGATGAAGCCGCTGTCGATGCGCAGCGCGCCGTCACGGCCCGCCACGTCGTGCGTGTGGGCGTGACCGCCGACGCGGTCGTCGGCCTCGAGGAGGGTCACGTCGTGTGTCGCCGAGAGCACGTGGGCCGCCGTCAGCCCGGACACGCCGGCGCCGATCACGGCCACGGTGGGTCGGGTCGATCCGTGGGCGGGGTTCGAGCGGATGGGGCGGGTCACCGAGTCTCCTCGTCGAAGGGGGCCGGGTCGCCGCAGGTGCTGTCGAGGGCTGTCGAGACAGGCGTCTGGAGGGCACCGGGACGGTCCGGGAGGGGTCAGATGGAGTTCGGCGCGGGTGCCTCGGCGGATGGGACGTGCCGCGGACGTTGTCCAACCTGCGCGCTCACCGTAAGGTGGCTGTCGAAGGTCTGTCAAAGGTTGGGAGAAGCATGGACATCGTTCGCAGCGTCACGGTCGATCGGCCGCTCGACGAGGTCTTCGCCTACCTCAGCGACTTCACGAAGACCAACGAGTGGGACCCCGGCACGGTGCGCACCGAGCGGGTCTCGGGCGACGGTGGCCTCGGTACGCGCTACCACAACGTCTCGACGTTCCTCGGCCGCGAGACCGAGCTCGACTACCTCGTCATCGAGCACGTTCCCGGCGAGCGGTTCGCCCTGCGGGGCGAGAACTCGACGGTGGTCGCCAACGACACGATGACGTTCATGCGCAGCCACTCCGTCGACGGTCAGGGCGAGGGCACCACCGTGACCTACCACGCCGCCTTCGAGTTCAAGGGCGTGGCCAAGTTCGTTGCACCCCTGCTCGCCCCCGCGCTGAAGAAGCTTGGCGACGAGGCGGAGGCGGGGATGCGGGATGCCCTCGGCCGGCTGGGCCGGGGGGACTAGGAGCGCCATGTACACCATCAAACGAGCCGCCGAGCTGACCGGCATCAGCGTCGCGACCCTGCGCGCCTGGGAGCGCCGCTACGGCGTCGTCCACCCGCAACGATCGGACGGCGGCTACCGGCTCTACGGGCCCGACGACGTGCGGGCCCTCGCCATCATGAACTCCCTTGTCAATGAAGGCTGGTCGGCCCGCGAGGCCGCTGCCGAGACGCTCAACCGCCTTGCCTCGCGCGACCCCGGCGAGCGCGCGCGCAACGGCAACGGCAACGGCAACGTCTCGACGCTGCGCCCACCCAGTGCCGGCATCCAGTCGGAGGACGCAGAGGCGCTCATCCGCGCCGCCGAGCGCCTCGACAGCGCCTCGGCGTCCGCGGTGCTGGACGCCCGCTTCGCGCTCGGCACCTTCGAGCACGTCATCGACGACTGGCTCATGCCGACGCTCAAGCGGGTCGGTGAGGAGTGGGCGCACGGGCGCCTCACCGTCGCCGGCGAGCACCTCGTGGCGTATGCCGTGCAGCGCCGTCTCGCAGCCGCCTACGAGGCAGCGTCCACCCGGGCCGACGGACCCTCGCTCATCATCGGTCTGCCCCCCGGCGCCCGGCACGAGCTGGGGCTGCTCGCCTTTGCGGTCGCCGCGCGGCGGGTCGGCTTCTCGACGGTCTACGTCGGAGCCGACCTGCCGGTTCCCGACTGGGTCACGGCGGTCGAGGCCCGCAACGCCGTCGGCATCGTGCTCGCCGTGCCGCGCCCCGAGGACATCACCCCGGCGCAGAAGATCGTCGACACTCTGCGCCGTGAGCGCCCGCAGCTCGTCATCGGGCTCGGCGGCAGTCAGCAGGACGCCGTCGAGGGTGGCATCCACCTCGGGCACTCCATCACCGTGGCCGTCGGAGAGATGGTGAGGCGCCTGCGCGTCCCCGCCTGAGCGCTGACTCGATGGAACTTAAGGTCGAGTGGGCAGTTTCGCACGGGGTGAGCGGCTGGAAAGTGCCCACTCGACGGGACTCAAGGTCGAGTGGGCAGTTTCGGACGGGGTGAGCGGGTGGAAAGTGCCCACTCGACGGGACTCAAGGTCGAGTGCCCAGTTTCGGACGCGCTGAGCGGGTGGAAAGTGCCCACTCGACGGGACTCAAGGTCGAGTGCCCAGTTTCGGACGCGCTGAGCGGGTGGAAAGTGCCCACTCGACGGGACTCAAGGTCGAGTGCCCAGTTTCGGACGCGCTGAGCGGGTGGAAAGTGCCCACTCGACGGGTGAGATGGGTGGAAAGTGCCCACTCGACTGGGGGAGGGGGTGGGTCAGGAGTCCAGGCAGGCGACGACCTCGACGTGGGTGGGGGTCGTCTCCGTGTTCGTCACCGTCAGGGTGCGAGGGCCGCCGGCGACGAGCCCGGCGAGCACACTCGCGTTGGCGACGAGCAGGCTGCCCTCGACGGTGAGGTCATCACCGTCCGTCGCGCCGTTGGACGGCGTCACCGTCACGGTGGCCGCCCCGCCGTCGGCGCCGGTGGCCGAGAGCGCCAGCAGCGCGACGGCGCCGGTCGTCGGCAGCAGCGCGATCTCGGCCGAGTCGTCGGTGCCTCCGGCCGCGTCGAGGTCGGCCCCCGAGACGACGTACGAGTCGGGCTCCAGCTCCGCGCCGACCGGCAGCATCGGCCCGTCGTGGACGCTGACGGTGGCACTCACGGATACCTGCACCATGACGATCCCCTTCTCCAGGTTGAGGCTCGGCCGCATCGGGCCGTCGACCTCGAGAGTGCCGCCCCCGCGTCACCGCCGGGTCACCGCAGCGTCAAACGCCCGCGCCCTCAAGACGCCACCGGTGGGTGCGGGTGTCGTGACGGCGGGGTGACGGGTGGGTGACGCAGGCCGGAGATGCTCGGCACGACAGGTCACCGCACCGCGGGCGTCGAAGGAGCTCTCATGACCATCACCCCCACCTATCCGGGCGTCTACATCACCGAGGTGCCGAGCGGCAGTCGCACCGTCACCGGGGTGGCGACCGCGATCGCCGCCTTCGTCGGGGTGGCGCCGCGCGGGCCCGTCGACGAGCCGGTGCCGATCAGCAGCTTCTCGGAGTTCGAGCGACGCTTCGGCGGGCTGTGGCGCGGCAGCGGCATGGGGTATGCCGTCCGCGACTTCTATCTCAACGGCGGGGGCCCAGCCCTCGTCGTCCGCGTCGCCCACTCCGACGCCGCCACCGCGCGGCTCGCCGTGGGCGGTCTCCAGCTCGAGGCGACCGGGCCCGGCTCGTGGGCCGACGTGCTGCAGGTCGAGGTGTCGCACCCCGAGCCCGCCGACGCGGCCGACATCGCCGAGGGCCAGGGCGCCGGTGTCGAGGCGGACGACCTCTTCACCCTCACGGTGCGCGAGGGATCGGGTCCGGGGGCGCCTGCCGAGGTCTATCGCAACGTCACGATGGTCGACGGGCCGCAGCGCGTCGACCGCATGCTCGAGTCGTCACTCCTCGTGCGTGCCGCAGCCGCCCCCAGCGGCGCGCGGCCCCCGGAGGGCACGGTCACCGTGGCCGCCGCCGACGTCGGTGACGACGGTGGCGCCGTCGATGCCGACGACTACGCCGGAGCCGGCTTCGACAGCGGCAAGCGGGGCCTCTTCGCCCTGGAGAAGACCGACCTCGTCAACCTCATCTGCCTGCCACCGCCGACACCGGGCGGGGAGCTGCCCCCGGACCTGTGGGCCACCGCCGCGGCCTATGCCGTCACGCGCCGGGCCTTCCTCGTCGTCGATCCGCCGGCCGTGCTCACCGTCGGCGACGCGGCGACCTGGGCCGCCGCCAACGGGCTCACCGGCATCGCGACCCGCAACGCCGCCCTCTACTACCCGCGCATCCGGCGGGCCGACCCGCTGCGGGGCGGCTCGATCGACACCTTTGCCCCCTGCGGCGCGGTCGCAGGCGTGATGGCCCGCACCGACGGCTCGCGCGGCGTCTGGAAGGCACCCGCCGGGCTCGAGGCCGGCCTGACGGGAGTCGTCGACCTCTCGGTCAACCTCACGAACGACGAGAACGGCTCGCTCAACCGGGTCGGCGTCAACTGTCTGCGCACCTTCCGCGAGGTCGGCGCCGTCGTCTGGGGCGCCCGCACGCTGCGCGGCTCCGACACCCTCTCCGACGACTACAAGTACGTGCCGGTGCGGCGCCTGGCCCTCTTCCTCGAGGAGAGCCTCTACCGCGGCACCCAGTGGGTGGTCTTCGAGCCCAACGACGAGCCGCTGTGGTCGCAGATCCGGCTCTCGGTCGGCGCGTTCATGCAGGACCTCTTCCGCAAGGGCGCCTTCCAGGGCACGACGCCCCGCGACGCCTTCTTCGTGCGGTGCGACGCGGAGACGACGACGCAGTACGACATCGATCGCGGCATCGTCAACATCCAGGTGGGCTTCGCCCCGCTCAAGCCGGCCGAGTTCGTCATCATCTCGATCCAGCAGAAGACCGCTGCGGCGACCGTCTAGGAGGCATTCCCATGGCTGAGTTCTCGGTCAACGCAACACGATTCGACCCCTACAAGAACTTCAAGTTCCGCGTGAAGTGGGACGGCCGCTACGTCGCCGGCATCAGCAAGGTCGGTGCGCTGAAGAAGACGACCGAGGTGGTCAAGCACCGAAACGGCGGCGACCCGTCGAGCAGCCGCAAGTCCCCGGGCCGCACGGAGTACGAGTCGATCACCCTCGAGCGCGGCGTCACGCACGACGTCGACTTCGAGCAGTGGGCCAACAAGGTGTGGAACTTCGGCAGCGGCCTCGGCGCCGAGACCTCCCTCAAGGACTTCCGCAAGGACATCATCATCGAGGTCTACAACGAGGCCGGGCAGCTCGCGATCGCCTACAAGGTCTTCCGCTGCTGGGTCTCGGAGTACCAGCCGATGCCCGAGCTCGACGCCAACGCCAACGGTGTCGCGATCCAGACGATCAAGCTCGAGAACGAGGGCTGGGAGCGCGACTACGCCGTCGCGGAGCCGACCGAGCCGTCCTTCACCGAGCCGTGATGCCCGCGCGGCCCGGCGAGACGCTGGCGCTGTGGGAGGCCCTGGCGTCGACGTCACCCGTGGCCCGCGGGGCAGCCGTGCTCGTCGCGCTGGGGGCCGCCGGCGCGCTCACCGATGCCGTCCGTATGCCGCTCGCCACCGCCGCGCGGGCGGCGCTGGGTGAGCTGCGGGAGCGGGCGGGCCCCGAGGTGCAGACCGTGCTCCCGTGCCCGGAGTGCGCCGCCGTGCTCGACGTGCCACTCGCCCTCGACGACCTGCTCACGGCGACGGCCGACCCGTCCGGAGTCGACCGCGTCACGGTCGAGGGGGCCGTCGTGCGGTGCCCCACGACGGAGGACCTGCTCGTCGCCCTCGCGAGCGGACAGCCCTCGGTCGCCCTGCGCGAGCGGTGCGTGACCTGGCCGGTCGGGGTCGACGCGGCCACCCTCGACCCGGCCGTCCGGGATCGGGTGGGCGAGGCCGCCGAGCACCTCGCCGGCGCATCGGCCCTGGCCGTGCGGCTCTCCTGCCCGGACTGCGGCAACGAGGTCGCGGCCGAGGTCGACCCCGTCGCCCTGCTGGCCGACCGGGTCTCCGACGAGGTGCGCGACCTCCTCGGTGACGTCGCCGAGCTCGCCGCGGCCTTCGGCTGGTCGGAGACTGAGGTGCTGCAGCTCTCGGACGCCCGGCGCCGTGCCTACCTCGACCTCGCCCGGCAGGGCGGTGCGCGATGAGCGACGTCTTCGACCGGCTCGTCGCCCGCGCGACCCATCGTGCCCCGGTGCTCGTGTCACGTCGCCCGAGCCGCTTCGAGGCGGCCACGGTGACACGTCCCGAGCCTGGCTGGCTGCCCGGGAGCGAGACGGAGGGCGCGGGCGAGCCCCGGACGACGGGTGGGCGGCCGCGCGGATCGCTCTCTCGATCGGAGGGGTTGGTGTCGGAGGCGAGCGACGGAGGGCTCGAGGGTGCGCCCTCCACGCATCCGCCTGCTGGGCCGCAGCGAGCCCGGACCGCCGGCCCGCTCCCCGAGCCCGGCGGGTCAGCGCGAGCCCGGACCGCCGCCCCGCCTGCCGAGCACGGCGTGGAGGTCGGCCGCCCAGTGCTTGCGCCGGAGCCTCGGCACGCCCCGGCCGCGCACCTCGTCCCGCCCGCCGCCACCGCAGCCGGGCACCCCACTCCAACCGAGCGTCCCGGGCCGCCCGCAGCCCCTGCCGTGACCTCCCTCCCGCCCGCGACGGCGGCGGCACGCCCGCCGGCCTCCGCGCCCACGCCGGCGCCCCCAGCAGCAGGGTCGCCGCCCCCGGTGTCGGACCCGGAACCGTTTGCGTCTGAACGGTACTCACGAGACACGGGCCGAGAGTCGTTCGCGCGCAACGACTCTCGCGCCCCGGCGATGCGCACCATCACGCCAGCAACCGTGCTCACCGAGCACCTCGGCCCCGCCCTGGTCGAGGCCGGCGCGCTCACCGACACGGAGGTGGCCCGCCTCGTCGCCGTCGCCCCCGCCGACCGCGACCGACCCCGGCGCGACGGCCGCACCCCCGTCGCGATCGAGCCCGTCGAGGTGCCGGCCACCGCCGAGGTGCACCTGCACATCGACCACCTCGAGGTGCGCCGCCCGCCCGCCCCGCAGGCCTCATCACCGTCGGCCCGAGCCACCCGCGAGCCCGCGGGGTCGCGCCCCGTCGACCACACGGCATACCTGGACCGCCAGCGGCGGCGGGGGAGGGCGGGCTGACGCATGAGCAACACGCTCGCCATCGCTGCGGTGACCTCGACGATGCGCCACGTCCTGCACGAGGCGCTCGGCGGCGCGCAGCCCGGACCTGTCGGCGGGGCCGACGTCACGACCTATCGGCCCGGCCAGCTCAGCGACGCCGACACGGTCGGCAACGACGCCTCGGGGCTCAACGTCTACCTCTACCAGGTGACGCCCAACCACGCCTGGAACCTCAGCGACCTGCCGACCCGCCACGGCGACGGCTCGCTCGCCCGCCGGCCGGTGGCGGCGCTCGACCTGCACTACCTCGTCACCGCCTACGGCGACGAGGAGGCGCTCGAGCCACAACGGCTGCTCGCCCGCGGGGCGCTCGCGCTCGCCTCGACCCCCGTCTTCACCAAGGCGGTCATCCAGGCGGCGATCGACAAGTACGACGCCGACCCCACGGGGTTCCTCGCCGACGCCGACCTCGCCGACCAGGCCGAGGTCGTCAAGGTGAGCCCCACGCCGCTCTCGCTCGAGGAGATGTCGAAGCTGTGGGGCGTGCTCGGCACGCCCTACCTGCTCTCGCTCGCCTACACGGCGACGGTCGTGCTCATCGAGGCCGACGCCGTGCCCCGGCGTGCGCTGCCCGTGCGTCAGCGGGTCGTGGACGTGCGGCCGCTCACCCGCATCCGCCTCGAGGGCCTCGAGGTCGAGGGCGCTGGCCCCGCCGTCACTGGCTCGACACTCGTGCTCACCGGCGGCGGGCTGCTCGCGGCGCACACCGTCGTCTCCGTCGGGGGCGAGCGGCTCGTGCCGGAGGCCGACTCGACGACGACCCGCCTCACGGTGGTGCTGACCCCTGAGGTGGCGGCCGGCGCCCATGCCGTGCAGGTGCTCCGCCTCCAGCCTGCCGACCCGGTCGCCGGCACCCCGGAGCGGGTCACCGACCGGTCCTCGGGACTGCCCCTCATGGTGGTGCCGACCGCCGGCCCGGTGACGACGACCGCCACGCTCGTGCGGGTGCCGGTGACCCCGCCCCTGCAGGAGGGGCAGCGCGCGACGGTCTCCTTCGGGCGGCTCTCCGGGGGGCAGCCGGAGGACCCGACCCTCGTCGGGGCGAGCTTCGGCCCGGTGCCGGCGGCGGATGCACCCGTCACGCGGCTCGACGTCGCCCGCACCGAGCTGACGGCGGGCACGTGGCTCGTGCGGGTGATCGTCGACGGCGCCGAGAGCGTGCCGACGTCGAGCGGTGACACCTACGACGGCCCCTCGGTGACCCTGCCGTGAGTGATGGTGCGAGCGATGCCGTGAGTGGTGCGGCGCCCGACTCGTCAGGCGACGCACCGGGCCCCGCGTCGGGCGACGCACCGGGCCCCGAGTCAGGCGACGCAACCGTCCCCGCACCCGTCCCCGCTTCGGGCCACGCCTCGGGCGACGTCGGAGGCGCGGGCGGGGTGGCCTCCTCCGCCGAGGCGCAGCGCGACCTCGTCGTCGCTGAGCTCGACGTCGTGCGGGCCCTCGTGACCGGTGGCGACGCGGAGGCTGCGCGCACCCGCCTCGCCGAGCGGCGCCGGGCCATCCCCGGCCCGAGCGCCCTCGACGAGATCGAGGCCGGCTTCGGGCTGTCCGCCTTCGAGCGCCAGACCCTCCTGCTGGCCTGCGGCCCCGAGCTCGTCGGCGACGTCGCACGCGAGCTGCTCGAGCACACGGGGCAGCCCCGGATCTGCTTCGGCACCGCCCTGTCGACCCTGCCCGACGCCCACTGGGACGCCCTGACGCACCAGGCGCCGCTGCGCCACTGGGGCATGCTGCGCCTCACCGATCCCGACGCCCTGCTGTCGAGTCCGCTCGTGCCCGACGAGCGCATCGTGCACCACCTCGTCGGCGTCGCCGCGCTCGACGAGCGGTTGTCGGCCCTCAGCCAGCCCGTCGCGGCGCCCGGCTGGCTGCCCCCGACGCTCGGCGCGGTCGCGGGTGAGGTCGTGTCGCGGTGGGCCGCCTCGGGGCCGGTCGTGCTGCACGGTCCGCAGCCCGCGACCACCCGGGCCGTCGCGGCGGCAGCGTGCGCAGCCGTCGGCCTCACCCCGCGGCTCCTCGGCGCCGCCGACCTCGCCGCGACCACAGACGACCTCGTCGTGCTGTTGCGCCGCCTCGTGCGCGAGACCGTGCTCGCCCGCGTCGCATGGCTCGTCGACCTCGACGACCTGCACGACGCCCGGGTGTCGGTCACCGGGCTCGGCCGGGCGCTGACGACCTGCGACGCCCCCCTCGTCCTGCTCGCCTCGACCGGACCGGGGGGCGCCTCGCTCGACGGGATGGGTCTGCCCGTGCTCGAGGTGCCGCGCCTCGGGGTGGGCGACCGGCACCGGGCGCTCTCCACCGCGCTCGACCGCGTGGGGGCGGAGGTGCCACAGCAGGAGGTGGCCTCGGCGGCCGGCGCCTTCGACCTCTCGGTCGCCGACGTCGAGGTCGTCGCGGCCGAGGTGGCCCAGGGCCGCCGCCTCTGGTCGGCCTGCCGCCGCCGGCCACGCGCCGACGTCGGCAACCTCGCCCGCGTGCGCATCCCGCGCGCCGGCTGGGACGACCTCGTGCTGCCGGAGCCGCAGCTCGACCAGCTGAGGGCGCTCGTAGCCGCGGTGCGCCACCGTTCGACGGTGCTCGAGGACTGGGGCTTCGCGGCTCGCACGAGCCGGGGGCTCGGCACGGCGGCCCTCTTCGCCGGTGCGAGCGGCACGGGCAAGACCTTCGCCGCTGAGGTCATCGCCCACGAGCTCGAGCTCGACCTCGTGCACGTCGACCTCAGCCAGGTCGTCGACAAATACCTCGGTGAGACGGAGAAGCGCCTCTCGCGCCTCTTCGACGCCGCCGAGAACGGCGGCATGGTGCTGCTCTTCGACGAGGCCGACGCGCTCTTCGGCAAGCGGTCCGAGGTCAAGGACAGCCACGACCGCTACGCCAACGTCGAGGTGGGCTATCTCCTGCAGCGGCTCGAGTCCTTCGCCGGCCTCGCCGTGCTCACGACCAACGCGCGCAGCGCCCTCGACCAGGCCTTCACGCGCCGTCTCTCGGCCATCGTCACCTTCCCCTACCCCGACCGCGCCGCGCGGCTGCGCATGTGGTCGCAGGCGCTGCCCGCCGCCCTGCCGCACGCCGACCTCGACCTCGTGCGCCTCTCGGAGGCCGACCTCTCCGGGGGCGGCATCGCCTCGGCCGCCCTCCAGGCCGCCTACCTCGCCGCCGACGACGGCGGCGAGCTGACGATGGAGCAGCTCACCCGCGCGGTGCGCTGGGAGCTCGCCAAGACCGGCCGCGCCGCCGTGAGCGCACCGCGCTCGACGACCCGAGGAGGCAGGAGCGCATGAGCGGATCCGACCGCGCCCGACGACCCGACCCCGGGCGTATGCCGCCGCCCACCGTGGAGCAGGTCGCCGCGGCGTCGCTGTCGTCGGCCACCAGGCCCCTACCGCACCACGAGCGGCTGCAGCCCCTCTTCGGGCACCACGACCTGCGCACGATCCGGGTCAGTGACTCGGCTGACTCGGCTGACTCGGCTGGCTCGGCCGGCGACGCGGAGGCCCGGCGCCGGGTGCAGAGCAGCGCCTTCACCCTCGGCGAGCGGGTCTCGCTGCCTGCCGACGCCCCCGTCGCCCTCGCGGCGCACGAGGCCGTGCATGTCGTGCAGCACCGCCTCGGCGGCGGGCAGTCCGAGCCGGTCGCCGAGGCGCAGGCGGACCGGCTCGCGCACGTCGCGGCCTCCGGGCGATCGGTCGCCGACGAGCTGTCGGGAGCCGGCCGGACGGCATACCCCGGCGGTGCGGTGGGCCCCGCGCGGCTGCTGCGCGCACCCAACCAGGCCGGCACGACCGACCCGGAGGAGGCCGTCAGCTGGGTGGCGAGCCACGAGGAGGGCCTGAGCGCGTCGGAGGTGCTGACGGCCCTGAGCGACGACCGCGGTGAGAACATCCGGCGCTACGTCTACACCGACACCTACGGCTGGGTCGACCTGCGGCACTTCGGCGCGGCCGCGAGCTGGGCCTGCTCGCTCGGCAGCGTGGCGACCGAGGGGCTGGGCCTCGCGAACGAGGGGATGCAGTGGATCACGGAGTGGGGCGACGACTACCGCAGCGGCTTCTCGCCCGAGGACACCCCGAGCAACGCGGCGGGCGCGTCGTTCGGTGACGACTACGTCGGCAGCCGCGAGGGGGAGTCGACCTCCGCGGCCCTGCGGCGCTGGATGGCCGACCACGGGGCCCGCTCGGCCTCCGACCCGGCCGCCGGGCGTGCGGCCCTGCCGGCCACCGACCCGGCGGAGCGCGGTGGCGCGGCCCGGGGCTCGTCCAATGCCTCACGCACGCAGAGCACGGCCTCGGGCGCCGCATCCGCGTCGCGTGACAGTGCCGAGCGGGGGGCGATGTCGCTTTTCGACTGGCGCAACTGGGCCGCGCTCTACGGGATGCCGCTCCCCTGATCGGGAGACAGCTCGGCGGGCAGTTCGGCGGGGTGCGGATCGGTGTCGAGCCACGCCCGCCACCGTCGCGACAGGCCCGCGCGCTGCGCCGGGTCGACCCACGAGGTGCCGTCGACGGCGAGCTCGACCGCGAGCCCGTTCCAGCCGGGGAAGGTCTCGTGGCTGACCCGTGAGAGCCGGGTGAGCAGGACGTGCGCGACGACGAAGCGGTCGGGGTCATCGAGGGCCTCGATGAGTGTGGGCGCGACCGCGGCGACCTCGTCAACCTCGTCGGTGCCGGCCGTCTCGAGGCCGTGCTGGTCGAGGACGGGCTGGTCGAGGTAGGGCTTGAGGCCGTAGCGCTGGCCGGTCCACTCGATGGCGTCGTTGGTGGGCAGCGGGGCGGGCAGCTGCACGCGGGTGGGGGAGCCCGAGCCCCTCGCCGTGGATCTGTCTGCGCCGTCGCCCCGTGAGCTCATGGGTCCAGTGAACCGCGGCGAGGTCGCGCTGCGCGAGCCGGGCTAGAAGTTGCCGATCAGCCCGCGCAGGCCGGGGATGACGCCCGACCGGCCGAGCTGCAGCAGGTCGACCGACAGGATCACCCGCACGTCGGGCGTCGGCGTGTGTGGCGCGGCCGGCAGCGACTGGCGCGACTCGACCGTGCCGCCGCCCGACGTCGGGAAGACCTGCCGTGGCGCGAGCAGGTCGGGATAGGTGCCACCCGAGAGGGTGACGCCCGGCAGGATGCCGAGCGTGGCTCGGGCCTCGCGGATGCGCAGCTGGTCGTCGACGGGGTCGAAGGCCCAGGTCATCTCGGCGCCCAGGGTCAGGCCCTGCCAGCCGAGCCGACGGCGCACCGGCTCGAGCAGGGCGTCGAAGCTGAAGCTGGTGCGGAAGCCGTAGGTGCGCTGCGTCGCCCCCTCGCCCGTCGGCAGCGTGTAGCTGAAGTGGGTCAGCGGCATTCCGGGGATGAGGGTGAGTGGTGTGGCGAGGTTGACGCCGGAGAGGACCCAGCGACCGTTGGGGTCGGCGAGCAGCGCGCCCCCGGAGAGCGCGAGCGTGCCCGCCCCGAAGCCGATGAGCCCGGCGCGCTCGCCGACGGGCAGCCGCCCCCACTCGCGCTCCGCCCGCAGGGTGAGTGGCTGGATGAGGAGGCGCTTGACCTCGGGGTTGTTGTCCTTGGCCTGCCCCGCCACCGTCGACAGGCCCCCGGCGATGACCTGTCCGGGGTCGGTCGCGGGCGCCGCCGGCGCGGCCCCCTCGCCCTCGCACTGGGCGGCCACGGGCTGCCGCTCGCGCACGTGCGCCCGTCCGCCCGCCAGCACGCGCCGTGCGGCGTCATCGGCCTCGCGCTCGGCGGCGCGGTGCGCGCTCGGGCCCGGCCCGCCCGGCGCGCCTCCCGACTGCTGCACGACGTGCGCGAGCTCGTGCGCCAGGGTGTGCCGCCCACGTGCCGTGGCCGGTGCGACCGCCGGTCCGAGGGCAACGTCGCTGCCGATCGTTAGGGCACGGGCGCGCGCAGCCCGCGTCACGGCATACGCCCCCTCGTCGGCGTGGAGGCGCACCGCGCCGAAGTCGTGCCCGAAGCCGCGCTCCATCGCAGCCCGCAGCGACGGGTCGAGCGCCACCCCCTCGCCGCGTCGCGCGGCCATGTCGACCCCGCGACCGACGGCGGGCTCGGTCGTGCGCTCGGGGGACGACCACGAGAAGACCGGCATGGCTGGCACCGGGCGGCGGTCAGCCGCCCACCCCTCTCGAGACCCGGATCGTGAGGGGCTGGCCCGGCAGCAGCTGAGTGCCGCTCGGGGGGATCGTGCCGAGCACGGTGTTCTTCCGTATGCCGGGTGCGTCCACCTCGATGACCGTGACCGGCACGCCCGCGTCCGTCGCCAGGCGGGTGATCTTGGTCAAGGTCGACCCGGTGAAGTCCTCGATGCGGAAGCGGGTGAAGTTGGGGCCCGGCTTGTCGCCGCCGAACCAGAACCACATCTCGAAGCGCCCACCGGCGACCTCGTCGGTCGTCGGCAGCCGCAGCACGGTCTGGCCCTGCACCGACTGCGTCACGGCGTGACCGTTGAGGTGTCGCTCGGGGTCGTCCGCGTCGATGATCGCCCAGCCGTCGAGCTGGAAGCGCATGCGCACCGGCATCGCCGGGGAGCCCAGCCGCTGGTCGTTCTCGAAGCCGATGAGGCGCTCGCGCATCCGCAGCAGCACGCTGTCGAGGGGCAACCGGCTGCGCCAGAGGATGACGTTCTTGCGCGCCTCGAGCTCGCCGAGCAGCTCGACGGTGTGCAGGCCGAAGGACTGGTCGTTCCACAGGTCCAGCTCGGGTGGGGTCGGCCACGGCAGGTCCATGAGCACCCGGCCCACCGGCTTGCCGTTGACGCTCTCGGTCAGCACGAGCGCGTCGAGGGTGATGACAATGCCCGAGACGAGGTCGGCGACGTCGACGACGGCGTCGTTCTCGAAGGTGGACCCGTTGCGGAAGGCCGTCTCGACGACGTGCATGCCGAGCGTGCCCCCGACCGAGACGTCGAGCTGCGCCGACACCCGCACGGGGGCGAGGGCGAGGCCGTCGACGGTGAGCGTCAGCACGTCGCTCCTGCCACCCTTGAAGGCGGGCTGCCACACGAAGGCCGCGACGCCCGCGGCGTCGGTCTCCACGGCGTCGGTCGGCCCGGCACCGGTGCCGGTGAGCGACGGCGGCACCGATGAGCCGTCCTGCGCAGCGAGCACCAGGGCCTGCTCGCTGGCCTGGGCGACGACCTTGACCCGCGCCGGTCCGCACGGGCTGTCGACGGCGACCCGGACGAGCTGCGGCACCGTCACCCCCTCGGACGACACCTCCTGGCCGTCGCCCCCGAGCAGTCGCAGCGTGGGAGTCGTTGCGAGCTGCGCGAGTGCGTCCTGCACCGTGCGCGTGCGCGCGAAGGCGTCACAGGCTGGGTCCCACTGCACCTGCGACGCGATGCTCAGCCGGCCGCTCACCACGACGGCGACGTCGACCGGGGTGCTCGTGTCGTCGAGGCGCTGGGCGGTGAGCGTCTGGGTCGGGGAACCGGTGGCGTCGAGTGTCCACCGCACGGCCGCGACGCCGTCGGCCCCGGTCGCGACGACTCCTCCTGCGGGCGGAGAACCTGAGACCTCCTCGCGCAGCGTGCCCCCGGCCGCGGTGAAGCGGACCGTCGCACCCTCCACCGGCAGGCCGCCGTTGCGCACGACCACCCGCACGGGGGCGTCGAGCTCGTCGCCGGGCATCGCCTCCTGCCCGTCTCCGCCGACGAGGTCGATGGTGACGAGCCCGGTCAGCGGCGGGAAGAGGTGGCGGCAGTCGGACTCGAGGGTCCAGGCGGAGCCGGCACGGGTGAGGATGCCGAGCGGGGCGTGGTGGTGCACGGGGCCGACGGGCGGGCGGGGCGTCGGCGTCGCCGCGTCCCAGGGCCAGTCGAGGGTGCCTTGCCGGGCGCTCGTGCCGTAGGCGAGGCGGGCCGTCCGTGCCGGCACGAGCCAGTAGTCGCCCACGCTCGGGGTGCCGCCCGCGGGGAAGGCCACGGTGATGCCGCCCTCGAGGTCGGTCGGGCCGGTCGACACCGTGCTCGGTCCGCCGTCCCAGCGGCGCACGACCGGCGCGCGCCCGAGGGACGGGACGTTCGAGGGGGCGCCGGCGAGCCAGTCGACGTGGACGACGAGGTCGATGACCGGCCCGACCCGGGCCAGGAAGCCGGGCAGTCCGCGCAGCTGGCGGTCGCTGCTCGTCACCTCGACGAGGTCGCCCTGCCGGATGCTCAGCTCCTCGTCGCGACCGACGCGGTCGAGCGTCAGGGCCGCCTCCATGCCGGGCTCGGTCGTCACCCCGATCTGCACGAGTCCGGCTGCGACAGAGCCGTTCTCACGCGACCACACGAAGCGCGGCTGGGGCGAGACCGAGCAGATCTCGACACGATAGAGCTGGTTCTCGAGCCGCTGGTAGCCCCCGCCCGACGTGATCTGGCAAGGGTCGGCATCGGCCGCCGCCTCGCGCAGTCCGGCGACCATGGTGCGCGGGCTGCGCTCCGCCACGTCGTCCAGCTGCGAGCACACCTCGCCCCCGTCGAGGCGCGCGAGCCGCACCTGCCAGGCGGTCTGCTGACGCATCGCGGTGTCGGGCCCGCCGAGCGCCGACTCGAGCAGCTCGGGACGCTCGTCGGGGCTGACGGTCCGCTCGAAGACGTCGAGGTAGGCGGCATACCGTCCGTCCCCCTCGCCCGCCGGCGGCTCCTCGAGGCCCGGGCTCGCCCCGCCACCCGTGCCGATCGTCGGCCGGTGCGGCTGGTCGGCGAGCGCCCACGCGCCCGCCGCGGCGGCGGCATCGGGGTCGGCAGCCGACTCGGCGAGCACGCCGTCGACGTAGTAGTGCCCGGGCGTCACGCCGAGGCGCGCCCACGGCACGCCCGCCGGCTCCGAGCCGTCTGCGAGGTCGACGATCGCGAAGGGCCCGGGCCCGCCGTCCAGCGACGCCGGGCCACCGTCGGCGCCGACGATGTCGGCCGTGCGGGCCGTGTCGTGGTGGGCCGTGATGGCGGCCTGCTCGTTCCAGTCCGCGTCGAGCAGCACCCGCCCCTGCTGCAGGAGCACCGACCGGTAGGCGTTGGCGGGATCGTGGGTCCAGCGGGTGAGGTCTGCGTGCATGGTCAGCTCCCGAACATTCCGATCTGCATGCCCGCGGGGACGTAGGGCGCGACGAGGCGTCGCGCGGCGTCCATCCGTTGCGGACGGCGGAGGTGGTGGTGGACGCCCATCTCGGACCCGAACTCGCCGCCGTGCCGGATCGACACGGGGGCGCTCGGGGCCAGGCTGGGATAGAACGGTGAGCCCGGCTGCGTGGAGAGGTAGCTGGGTGAGATCGCGGTCGCGGCGTCGGAAGCAGGCACGCACCGGAAGCGCCGTGGCACCCGGGAGCCGGGCGCGAGGTAGCTGAAGCGCGCGCACCCGATCTGGCGGTCGACGACGGTCACCGTGCCGTCGCAGATGCTCGAGGTGACCTCGAGCCAGCGGCAACCGACGTCACCGAAGAGGGTCGACCCGCTGACGTCGAGGTGTGCCCCGGGGGCCTCGACGGCAACGGTCGCCGCCGCCAGAGCAGGGTCGACGACGCTGTCGACCACGACGACCTCGGGCACGGTTTCGGCGAGGTCGAGCGACCCGACCAGGCTGCGGCGGATCGCCACGGTGAGCTCGCGGTTCGCCCCGCCCGCCCCCGAGAGCACCCGCACGCTGCCGGCCACGGTGCACTGGCTCACGGTGAGCGATCCGAGGGCGCCGGGCTCGACGACGACGTCGCCCTCGACGACGAGGCCGTCGAGCACCACGCTGGCTCCGCGCTCGCCGGTGACGTGCACGTCGCCCAGCACGTGGGGCCGCAGCCCCTCGGGGGCGTAGACGCCCGGCACCGGAGCCTCGACGTCACCGTTGACGAGCTGCCGCCCCCGCCAGTGCGCCGCCACGAGCACGACGCGGCTCTCGGCCGGGACCGCGACGGCGAGGTCGGCGGCATACGTCTCGCTGTCGGCCACCGACACGACCTGCGTGACGCCGACGAGCCGCCGGGCGGCGTCGGCCCACCCGGCCGCGACCTCGCCGAGCGCGTCGCTGATGCTCACCTCGACGCCGGGGGCTGCGGGACCGGTGCGCACGAGCAGCTGCGCGCCGACGCGGTCGCGCACCGCGCCCGCGCCCTCGTCGATGCGGTCGAGGTCGCCGGTGAAGGGGTCGGCGGCCAGGGCGGTGTCGTGGCCGAGCGTGCGGTCGAAGGTACCGGCGCCGACGTCGGCGACGGCCCCGTAGGCGTGGTCGAGGTGCAGGGCGGCCGGGTCGGTGGGCACCCCGTCGTGGTGCGGGTGGAGCAGGCCCCGCACGGCGTCGACCATGACCTGCCAGCCCGAGAGCGGGGAGCCGCCACTCGTGGCGAGGTCCTCGAGGCCGCACACCCGGATCCGCTCGGGCGCGAGCGGGCCGTCGCCCTCGACGCTCACCGCGAGCGGCAGCGTCTCGCCGGCAAGCCCTGCCCGAGCAGCCACGAGCGCGGCGAGCAGGCGGCGGGGGCGCAGCGGCACCGGCAGGTCCGACTCGGCCGCGAGGTGCTCGATGGCCTCCTCGGTCGTCGGCACGGCGAAGAGCGGCGCCTCGGCGCCGAGCGGGTGCACGCTCCACGCGTCGGCGAGCCGGCGCGCGGGCACCTTGGTCGCGTCGTGGACCTGAGCCGGGAAGACGACGACGGCGATGCCACGGATGCCGAAGCGCCCGCGACCGCCGGTCGCGCCCGGGTCGATGGAGCGCACCTCGCCGGTGTGCGCGAAGCGGGTCAGCGAGCCCCCTGCGAGCCGCGGTGACTCGAGCTCGGCCGACGCGGCGTCGCGCACCGAGCCGAGCGCAGGTCGCTCGAGATGCACGTGGTTGACGTGGGTCGTCGCGGCGAGCAGGCGATACTCCTCGACCGCCCGCGTGGGCCAGCCGGTGACGTCGCGCACGACCTGCTCGATGACTGCGACCGTGCCCTTGCGCTTGCGGTAGGCGACGGTGTTGGCCACGACCGCCCGCCGGCTGACGCCACCCCCCGTGCCCGCACCGAGGTCACCCGGCAGGCCGACGAGCCCGACGAGGTCGGCGAGGTAGGGCACGACCCACTCGGGGCAGGTCTCGACGAACCACGAGTCGTAGAGCCGCTGCACGTCGTCCTCGACAACGGCAAGCTCTCCCGCCACCGCCTCGAGCAGGGCGCGCAGCAGCCCGCCGGTCTCGGCGTCGCGCTCGATGACGTGGGGTGGCAGCAACCCCTCGAGGTATGCCGTGCGGTCGGCCCGGCGGGCAGGTGAGGTCGTCATGTCGCCACCGTCACGTCGAGCAGGTCCGCCGTCAGCCGCAGTGCCTGGGCGGGCAGGAGTCGGGCGGGGGACGACGGGCTGCCGGGGGGCGGCCCCCAGCGACCGGCCTCGGCCACGAGCAGGTCGTCGTCGGCGCCGCCGGTGAGGACCGGCATCGTCACCGAGACGACGCCGGGGACCGCCGCCGCGACGACGAGGACGGCCGAGGCGGCGAGGGGAGACGCGAGCTCCATCGACCCGAAGGCCGCGAGGAGGGCGGCCTCGACGGCGGGTCGCACGAGCGACGCCTCGTGCTGCGGGTCGACCTCGATGCGCAGGCTGGCTCCGACGTCGACGACCTCGGCCGGCAGCACCACCCGGGGAGCCCTCGTCTCGCGCGCGTCGTCGAGGGTCGTACGCAGGTCGCTGACGAGCGAGTCGCTCGGCGTCTCACCGGTCGAGGCGAGCACCGAGACGACGACGGTGTCGACGCGGCCGTCCCACACGAGGTCGGCGCGGGCCCGTCCGATGCCGGAATAGCCGCGGGCGAAGTCCTCGTGGTCGGTCACCGACACGGCGCGGTCGAGGGTGCGCACGCGTTGTGGCGCGGTCAGCCGCGCCTCCTCCAGCGTCTCGGGCGGAGCCCAGTCGTGGGCCGGGCCGAGGTTGGTCACGGCGGCGATGCCCCGCGGCTTGCGGACGGGCAGGCGCACCTGGTCGGGCTCTGCGGCGCCGTCCTCGCCGATGCCGACGCGGTAGGACGCGCGCACGTTCTCGGCCCCGGTCGGCAGTCGCGACCCGTGCACGCCGTCGCCGAAGGTGACGGTGGTCTGCCCCGACTCCGCCTGGCGCACGACGTAGACCCGGTCCCGGGGCCCGGCGTCGAAGAGGGAGTCGACGCGCGTCCACTCGACGTCCTCGACGCGCACCTCGAGTGCCGGCACCGCACCCGTGGCGGTCGTCGTCGAGCGCACAAAGGTCAGCGGTGGACGGCGCAGCTCGAAGGAGGCGAAGGCGCGCCGGCCGTCGCCGCTCCCGAGCACCTGCTCGACGGTCTCGCCGTGGGTCGCCACGGCGACGTTGGCCCGCACCCGCACGGTGCCCGCGTGGTAGGCGTGACGCAGGGGTGGCTCAAGGGTCACCGTCATGACCCCTGCCCCGGCGTCGACCGCGGCGGCCGCGGTGAGTCTCGTGGCCTCGACGGCCGGAGCACCGGAATCGGTCACGCCGGTGACGACGACGTCACGCCCCTTGGGCAGCGCCGGCTCCGTCGCCACGAGCTCGAGCAGGTGTCCGTCGCCTGCCGCCGGCAGGCCGACGAGGTCGGGGCGCGGCATCCAGGCGGCCGGCAGCTCGTGCGAGACGGCGTGCACGAGGGCCTGGTTGCGGTCGAAGTCGTCGAGGTGCTCAGCGATGTCGAGCGTGACCCGCGTCAGCTTGCCCGAGAGCGCATACTTCGTCGCGCCGTCGGGAGTCACCGACTCGACCTGGAAGGCCTCGGTGTGCCCCGGCTGCTCGAGCACCATCCACGAGCCCGGCAGGATGGCGGGCACGTCGCCGTCGATCTCGAGGGTGCGCGACCCCGGCTTGAGGTCGAAGTCCTTCCACGAGGTGGTCTTGGCGCTGTCGAGCAGGGCGGGGTCGGGAGCGTTCCAGCCGAAGAGGTTGAGTCGCTGGGCGATCCGGTGCACCCGCACGTCCTTCTCGGCCACGAGGTGGCGGGAGCGGCGGTAGCCCAGGGGGCGGTCGAGGGTGAGGCGGGTCCAGCCCGGGGAGTGGGCCGGATCGACGTCGACCGCGGTGACGCGCCGCAGGTCCCACTTCTCGTGGTCGTCGCCGTGCGCCTCCGACGGTGTGACGTTCGCCCGCTCGCTGCCGACGACGAGGACGCGGTCATCCACCCTGACACCGGCGGTCGTCGTGTCGAGCCACACGGTGTCGACGCCGTAGCCGAAGGGCTGCGCCACCCGGTCGTGCGCCGGCACCGAGTTCCACACCCCGCGCGCCTCGAGCTCAGCAGTGGTCTCGAAGGTCTGCGGCAGCTTGCCGGGCGCCGGCACGGTCTGGACGGGCGTGCCCTCGGGCACGACGACGACCTCCGGTGAGCCCGCTGCCGTCTCCACGTCGAAGGCGAGCTCGGCCTGGGCGGCGACGCCGGGTCGCAGCTCGTAGCCGAGGCTGCGGGCCTGCTGGCGCACCGAGTCGCGCTCGGTGGCCGTGCGCAGGAAGCCCTCCTGGGCGATCCGCTCCGTGTAGAACGACACGACGTCGGCGACGACGGCCCACGTGTCGAGCAGGGCGATGGCGGGGTCGTCGGTGCCCTGGTGGGCGAGCGACCGGATGGCCAGTGGCTGCGAGTCGCCGGCGAGCCAGGACCGCATCCGGGCGAGGGAGTCGCCGTGCGGCGTGGTGCGCCAGTGCAGCTCGGACTGTCCGGGCAGGTTGGCGGCGGCCAGGGCGTCGCTGTGGTCCGCGCAGCCGGAGTCGCTCGCGCCACCCGAGCCCGACGCGCAGCTGCTGCAGTCGGTCGTCATGAGCCACCTCCCAGAGTGATCTCGATGCGACCCGCCTCGGGGTTGTTGACGTCGCTGTCGCAGCGCAGCAGCTCGCGGGGCGCCATCGGCAGCTCGCCGGCCTCGAGCGACGCGGCGGCGTCGAAGGCCGAGGCGCCGGCCCGCGCGAAGCGGGTGAGCTCGACCCAGGCCAGCCCGTCGACCGCCATCGCGGCGGCGACGACGTCGGACAGTCGGAGCGGCTGGCCGAAGGTGAAGCGGTCGGGGTGGAAGAAGCCGCGGCGGCCGTCGCGGCGCAGCCCCGACGTGAACGCCTCATGCAGCCGTTGCTCGACGTCGGCCCGCAGGTGACCGGGGAGCACGCAGCCGCCGAGACCGAGCTCGAGCGCGACGTAGACGGGCCGCTCGAGCTCGACGTCGATGCCGGCCATCCGGCGCACCTCGAGCGCGGCGATGATGCGGGGCAGCAGCGCCGGGTCGTCGGCGTGGGCCGCCACCGGGTCGACCGTGACCTCCTGCGCATACCAGGAGCCGGACCACCGGCGCCGCGCCACGGCCCGCTGCACCCCCGCGTCCTGCTCGGCGACCGCGGCGTAGTCGGCCGAGGTGACCGCGCGCAGCTGCTGGCGGAAGGCTGCCGGGGCGAGCTGGCGCACCTGCTCGAGCCGCTCGGGGTCGGTGCCTCCGGTGCCGGGCAGTGGATTCCACACGGACACGACGGCGCCCGCGCCGACGGGGTCGCGGCCGTCGGCGAGGCCCAGCAGCCGCACCAGGCGATCGGGTGCGACGTTGCCCGCGACGCCACCCCCGACGCGGTAGGTGGCGAGGGCGGTCGTGCCGGACACGGGCGCGCGGCCGCTCACCCCGTCGCCGAAGCGCAATCGACTGACCCCCCCCGGCTCCGGCTCGACGACGAGGTGGGTCGCGAGGCGGCCGCTGCCGAGCAGGTCCGGTCGCGGGGTCCACGTGCGCTGCCCGTCGTAGAGATCGAGCCACGGACCGGCCGATCGCGCCTCGGGGAGCGCGAGCTCGGCGGCCGACGCCGTCGGGGGCAGCGAGCGGTCGACCCGGCTGAGGCCCGGCCGCTGGAGCCGGGGCCGGTAGTCGTCCGCCTCGAGCACCGTCGGAGGCACGAGCGCCTCATCCACGACGCCGGCGCCGTGGTCGGCCACGACGACGTTGGCGAGGGCGACGGCGGTCGACTCGTCGGTGCCCGGGGTGGTGACCGTCAGCGGCGCGGGCAGCGCGTCGGCGGCCCCCCAGCGCAGCTCCCACACCGCGAGCGACGGCGCGAGCGGATCGGTGTGGGCGCGGGCGTCCTCGACGAGGCGCACGCCGAAGCGGCGCGAGGGGTCACCCTCGCGGGGGGTGCCCCCGATCGGGCGGTCGACGAGGATCACGAGATCGCCGGCGAGCAGGCCGGGGTCGGTGCCCGACGGGGTGCTGACGAAGGCTGCCGTGGCTCCGGCCCGGAGGCAGTGCGACGGGTCGCCCCAGGCGTGCAGGGGCAGGGCGTTGCGCTCGGGGCTGACGGCCAGGTCGGCTGCCGTCTCGAAGACCGTGCCGCCGACCTCGACCGCATCGAGGGGCGAGCGCACCTCGACCCCCGGCTGCACGGGCAGGTCGGTGACGGGCGTGCCACGCGGCAACGTGAGGTCGGAGTCGGTCGTGAAGGCGAGGAGCGTGCGCGCCGAGCAGCCCTCGTGCACGGTGTAGTCGAGCAGCCGGGCGTGTCTCCGCACGGAGGTGCGCCGACGCGCCGTGCCGAGGTAGGCCTCGACCGCCACGGCGTCCTGCCAGTAGGCGAGCCGGTCGCCCAGCGCCGCGAAGAGCTCGACGAGCATGACGGCAGGGTCGGCCGCGTTGCGGTCGGTCCAGTCGGGCAGGAGGGTCGCGAGCCGGTCGAGGAGCCGGCTGCGCAGGGCCTCGTAGTCGCGGGCGAGGTAGTCACCCGGCAGCAGGTCGGCCACGCTCGGCGGGTGCTCGGTCGCCGGTGCGCAGTCGAGGTCGGAGGGGCAGTCGACGGTGAAGGTGAAGGGCGCCGCCGACAGCGGCAGGTCGATGCCGGCAGGCGCCCCGGACCCTCCGGGACCGACGAGCCGCAGGGTGTAGGTCGACCAGTCACCGCTCGAGCTCGTGCGCACGACGAGGGCTTGCCGCCGCTGGTCGTCACCGGGCAGGGCCTGCTGCACGAGCTGACGGTCGGCCGCCCCGACCCCGTCGAGCGGGTCGGTGGCCGGCGTGCCCGACACCCCGACGACGGCAACGGCGGGGTGGGCCCAGTCGACCCGCACGGGATTGAGGTCCGCGTCCTCGCGCACCCCGCCGACGACACGCACGACGTCGGCGGTCCAGCCGGCGGGGACGGGCCCGCTCAGCAGGTGGACGAGCAGGGTGCGCTGGGCCGGCGCGTCGGCGACCTCGCCGGGGCTGCCCTCGTGGTTGGAGAGCACCTCCACGACGTCGATGCCGTCGAGGCCGGCGACGTCGCGCACGAGGGCCCGGCGGGTCTCGAGGTCGATGTCCGCGACGAAGGGGAGAGCGTCGGGGGGCGTCACGGCATACCCCCTGCGCCTGTCGGGCCACCGGTGCCGGTCACGCTGAGCCGGCGCCGCTGGTCGGGGCTCGTCGCGTGCAACGGCAGGTAGTCGACGACCACCTCGAGCCGCGCGTCGACCGCGGTCACGCGAACGCTCTCGACGCGGATGAGCTCGCCGAGCCACTGCTGCAGCGCGCCGTGCACGAGGGCCTGCGTGGACTCGGCCAGGGAGTCGCCGCTGGGCGCGAAGACGAGGCGCGCGACCCCGCTGCCGAAGTCGGGCCGGTTGACCCGCTCGCCGGGGCCGGTGAAGAGGACCTGCTCGATGAGGCCCTTGAGGTAGTCCTCGTCGTCGGCGAGGGTCGTGCGGCCCCGCAGGTCGAGTCGCAGCGGGAAGCCGACGTGGTGCGGGGCGTAGGCCCGCTGCGGGGACAGCTCGCTGCTCATGAGGCACGCACCCGGGTCTGGGTCTGCATCACGAGGAGTGGCACCCCCGTGGGCACGCAGGTGCCCGGCGCCGCCTGGATGGCGAGCGGCTGCTTGCTCGCTGTCACCCGCACCGTGCCGGACGTGAAGGTGCCGGTGACGCACGGGCCGTTGCTCGTGGGCGGCGGCGGGAAGGGGCAGCCGGCGATCGACCACGGACCGCTGAGCAGGATGACCGCCTGGCCGCCGACGGTGACCCGCGGGAACGCTGCGGTGGGCGTCGCGCTGCCCTGGTGCGCGCAGCTCACCCGCGAGCCCTGGCTGAGGAGGAAGCCCGGCATCACATCACCTCCAGCGCGCCGTCGTTGATCGACACCGACACGGGCGAGAGGGTGATCTTCGAGGCGCCCACCGAGACCTCGACGCCCGAGCTCGTCGCCGAGATCGAGATGCTCGCCGCGACGGCTGGAGACGACACGGAGACCGTGATGCCGCCGGCACCCGGGAGGTCGCTCAGCTCGATCGTCATCGAGTCGGTCTTGAGCACCTTCATCTCCGCGAGCGCCGGCGCCGCGGGCACCTCGCCCGTGCCCCAGAAGCACCCACCGAGGATCGGGACGTTGGGGTTGCCGGCCTCGAACTCGACCCACACGTTGGCTCCTACGGGAGGCACGAGGAAGAGCCCGACGCCGTTGCCGGCATACGGCGTGCACGGCAGGGCCCAGCTCAGCTGCCCGCTGCCGAGCACGGCAGGGCAGGAGACCTGCACGCGACCCAGCATGAGCGGGTCGACGTTGTTTGCCACCGTGCCGCGGTACTTGCCATAGAACCGGGGGGCGGTCGACGTGGTGAGCTCGTCGATCTCGATCGGCATGTCAGACCCTCACGATCGGGACGGTGGCGCCGTAGCCCTCACGGGCGAGGGTGAAGTCGGCCGTGTAGCTGCCGGGCCGCACGTGGTGAACGACCTGCTGGACGTACCAGAGCCCGTCGTTGGACCAGCCGGCCCCGCGCAGGCCGACGAGGCCGCGCGGACGCAGGACCGCGCCGTAGGAGCCGCCGTCGAGACTGCCGTTGGCGGTGACGCAGTTGACGCTGCGGTCGGTCATCGACTGCGCGCGGGCCAGGGCCGTCGTCGCCGGGAGCCCGGTGTCGCGGAACTGCCGGGTGCGCACGTCGGCCTGGTGCACCGCCCACACCGGCAGGGCGGCGAGCGGCGGCCGCAGCGAGCCCACGGTGCGCAGGGGCACGACGCTGCCGAGGCGCGAGTCCTGCACCTGGCCCTCGACGAGCTCCGGCCCGAGCACGTCCTCGCGGAAGGTGGGCGAGCCCGTCACGTTGGTGTCGGGTCCGAGGTCGACCGAGAGCGCCTTCTGCGGCAGGCCGACCCGCACCGGGGGGCCCCAGTAGAGCGTCGACAGGCCCGGCACCGGTCCGGGGCTGATGTAGCAGACGTAGCCGTGGTAGGCCGCGAGGGCCTGCAGGTGCGCGTAGTCGGTCGCCTGCTGGGTGGGGGTGCGCTCGATCGGCAGCGGGGGGTCGAGCACGGGCGGGGGGATGACCTGCGCGACGATGCCTCGCGCGAGGTAGGGCAGGGCGATGGCCTGCACCTGGAGGGCGTCGTCGAGGCCGATGTGCTCGGTCGTGACCTCGTGCCGGTCGAGCAGCAGCGACACGTCGTGGCCGGTGACCCGCAGCTCGGCGTGCCGCGAGGCGCTGCCCGGCGTCAGCTCGGTCTCAGTCACGATGCCGTCGAGCAGCACCTGCGGCACCGCTCCCATCGTGAGCAGCAGCACGACCCGGGCATTGGCGCGCAGCGGCGACGTCGTGAGCAGCGGGGTGTCGAAGGCGGCCGTCGGCCCCGACCGCCCTGCGTCGAGGGTGATGGTGAAGGCCGATCGCGCCCCGTCGGACTCGGTCACCGTCACCGAGCGCACCCGGGAGGTCACGTCGGGCGGCAGCGGGGTGGGCACCGTCGGTCCGGCGAGGACGGTGAGGTGCACACCGAGCAGCGACATCAGCCGGTCACCCCCGGCACGGGCACGACGATCTCGGTGCCGACCGCCTCGGCGTCGACGAGGTCGTCGGGGTCGAGGGCGGCGTTGGCGTCGCAGATCCGCCAGAAACCGAGGGGGTCCCCGGTGTAGCGGAAGCTGACCAGGTCGAGGCGGTCGTCGGGCACGACGAGGTGGCGGGCCAGCGTGCTGTGGTCGGCCGGGTCGGGTGGGAAGCGGCGGCGGTAGTGGCGCACGAGGCGGCGGGTGCCGTCGTCGGCGATGGCCTCGTAGGTCGTGGTTTCGACGTCGGAGTAGCGCGACACGGTCAGCCCCCGATCGAGACCGAGCCGCTGGCGGATCCGCCGGCTGCGCCACCGACGGCGCTCGCGGCCGCCCCGGCCACCGAGGCCACGGCCGCCACGGAGGCCATCGTCTCCTTGAGCACCTGGTGCACGAGGAAGAGGGCGAAGCCCGGATCGGTCGGTGACAGGTCGTTGTAGGACAGCACGTCGAGATTGACGTCGACGCTCGCCCGGATCGGCATGAGGCCGGTGTTGAAGGCCTGCTCGCGGATCGTGAGGCTCTCGACGCGCACCGGCACCACCCGCCCGGGGCCCCAGACCAGCACCGTCAGCGGAGCCTCCGGCGGCAGGACCTCGATCGTGCCGGCGAGGAGCAGGGCGGCGTTCGTCACGACGGTCACGGTGTTGGGATAGAGCAGCATCTCGAGGGTCGCGAGGCGTCCGGCGACCCCCATCGTCGCCGCCAGTGGGTCACCGCGCTCGAGACCGTCCGTCGCGTCGAGCTCGACCGTCATCGAGATGCTCTCGGTGGGCGCCCCCCAGATGCGGTGCGCGTCGGACGCCGAGCTGCCACCGCTCGGTGCGGCTCTCGGTCGGAGGCTGCGGGTGACCTCGTCGGGGTTGTACTGGAAGATCACCGTGCGGGCGAGCGGGCTCAGCGGGTCGACGGCGACGATCGCGCCCGGCATGGTGCGCGGGCTTCCCGGGAAGCTGCTCATGTCGGCGATGGTGCTCGGGTCACGTCACGTCGGTGTCACACCCCTGTCACGCCTGCCGCGACGAGCCGGTGTCCGGCCAACTCGGTGTGCGGCGGACTCGGCACGGGAGTGGGCGAGTTCTTGCGGACCGGCAGTGGGGCGCGCAGGAACGGCGTACCGTCGGAAACGGTGAGGTATCAGGCGCGCCCGCTGTGCGCTCTTGACCTGCACCACGGTTGACGCCCGGCGTGGGCGGCACGCAGTCTCCTGCGGCGACGTCGACCTCGGCGAGACGACCCGTGCGATGCGCAGGAGGTGACGTCGTGACAGAGCACTCGGGGGTGCGTCTGCCAGGGCCCAGGGCAACACCCGTCGTGTCGATCCGCCTGCTCGGCGCCTTCGCCGTCGAGGTCGACGGTCGACCCGTCGCACTTCCGGCGGGAGCGCAGCGACTCGTCGCGCTCCTCGCTCTGCGCGGTCGCACGGGCCGCAGCCGCCTGGCCGGTCTGCTCTGGTCGGGCACGACCGAGCACCGCGCGCTCGCGAGCCTGCGCACCGGCATCTGGCGCGTCAACCAGGCCGCGCCCGGACTCGTCGTCTCGGCGCACGGCATCGTCGAGCTCGGACTGACCGCCGATGTCGACGTGACCGACCTCATCGACGGGGCGCGCGCCGTGCTGCACGGCACGACCGACACGCTGGCCCCCGTCGACGGAGGGGTCGGGCCCGGCGAGCTGCTGCCCGACTGGGACGACCCGTGGCTCGACGCCGAGCGCGAGCGGCTCCACCAGCTGCGGCTGCACGTGCTCGAGGCGGCGGCCGGGCAGCTCGCCGAGCAGGGTCACTACGGCCTCGCCCTCGAGTCGGCGCTCGCGGCACTGCGCGCTGACGACCTGCGCGAGAGCGCCCACCGGGCCGTCATCTCGATCCACCTGGCCGAGGGCAACGTCGCCGAGGCGCGCCGTGCCTACGACCTGTGCCGCCGCACCTTCGTCGAGGAGCTCGGCATCGAGCCGTCGTCCGCCATCGCCGCGATGCTGGCCCGTGAGACCCGCGAGACCCCGGGCCACTCCCGGGGCACGCTCCACGCCGTGACCCGCTCCACGCCCTGACCGCGCCCCGACCGCGCGGTGGGGGGGCACACCAGGAAGGCGGCCCTTCCGGAGAAGGACCGCCTTGCTGTCGTCCTGACGGTGTCGTCGCCGTTGGCGAGTCACGTCTGGACGGTGGTGGTCGAGGGGAGTGAGTCCTGAGGACCCTCGACCACCGACCCGCATCACCTCAGGATGCCGTTACCGACGTGGCGGCCCCACCACTTGCCAAGTCCCCAGGTGTCCCCGGCGAGGGTCGCGGCCAGCACGCCGATGGCGAGGGCCTCGATCCAGTGGCTGTCGATGAGCGGGTTGGTCATACCCTCGGCGCCGAGGGGGAACTGGGCCAGGTACATGAGGAAGAGGAGCAGCGCGGCGGTCCAGGCGGCGATCTTGAGACCGGCGCCGGCGAGGAGGGCGATGCCGATGCCGAACAGGCCGGCCATGAACAGCCAGTCGGCCCACGGGCCGGCGATGTTCTTGAAGAACTCGGCGAACGGGCCCTCGGAGTTCTTCATGAAGCCCTGGGCGGGGGTGCCGCCGTTGACCCAGGCGCGGGCCGCGGGGGTCGCGTAGCCGAGGCCGAACATCTTGTCGAAGAACGGCCAGAGGAACATGAAGCCCATGGCGATGCGGAGGGCGGCGAGCAGCTTGCGAGCGACGCTCGAGCGGACGACCTCCTCCTGGTAGGTGACGACGCCGGTGGTCGGGTCGTGGGTCGAGGCGTCGGCTCTGTTGCGGCTGTCGCGGGGGAGGGTTGTCATCTTTCTCAACTCCAGAACTCAGGTGGGTTCCGGCAGCTTCTCTGTCGGTACTACACAGCGTAGTAGTAGGTGGTGCACAGCCGCCACCCAAACGAGTGTGATCTGGCAGTCATCCAGCCGACCCACCCGGCATACTCGTGCGCACGGCGACCCCGGCGCGGAGGACGGCTCCAGCGCACGTCGCGGCGGCACGGACGGGAGGCAGTCATGCGGGTGCTCGTCCTCGGTGGCACGGCGGAGGCCCGCGCCGTGGCCTCCCGCCTGCTCGACCGGGGAGACGACGTGGTCTCGAGCCTGGCCGGGCGGGTTACGTCGCCAGCCCTGCCCGTCGGCGACGTGCGCACCGGAGGCTTCGGTGGTGTCGAAGGTCTGCGCGACTTCGTTGTGACAGAGGGCTTCTCGGGCGTCATAGACGCGACACACCCCTTCGCCGCGCAGATCTCCGCCAACGCTGCAGCCGCCCTGGCGCCACTGCGCCAGCCGCTCGTGCGCCTGGCGCGGCCGGGCTGGGAGCACCACCCGCTCGCAGCACACTTCACCTGGGTCGCCGACGTGGCGGCGGCCCGTGACGTGGCAGGGGAGCTCGGCCGGCGTCCCTTCCTGACGTCGGGCCGCCAGCAGCTCGACACCTTCGCCCCGTGGTCCGACCGCTACGTGCTCGCCCGCGTCGTCGACCCGCCCGACTGGGTCGTGCCGGCGACGTGGGAGGTGCTCCGGGCTCGCGGCCCCTTCACCCTCGACGCCGAGCTCGCGCTCCTGCGCAGCCGAGACATCGACGTGCTCGTCACGAAGGACTCCGGCGGCCCGCTGACGGTGGCCAAGCTGGAGGCCGCGCACACGCTCGGCCTGCCCGTCGTGGTCGTGCGCCGACCACCCGAGCCCGTCGACGTCGCTGTGGTCGAGACGGTCGACGACGCCGTCTCGACCCTCGACGCCCTCGACGCCATGGGCGCCATCGACGACCGCGCGCGCGGGGTGCAGGCATGACGACGTCCCCGCCGGCCACCTGGGAGCGCTTCCTCCCTGGGGTTGCGGTGCTGCGGCGCTACGAGCGGGCGTGGCTGCGAGGTGACGTGCTCGCGGGAGTGACCGTGGCGGCCTACCTCGTGCCGCAGGTGCTCGCGTACGCCGAGGTCGCCGGGTTGCCGGCCATCGCCGGGCTGTGGGCCGTCGGGCCCGGACTGCTCGTCTACGCCGTGCTCGGGTCGTCGCGGCAGCTGTCGGTCGGCCCCGAGTCGACGACCGCGCTCATGACGGCGGCGGGCGTCGGCGCGATCGTCACCGCGTCCGGCGGTCTCGTGGCGCGGGAGGAGGTGGCGGCCCTGCTCGCCATCGCCGTCGGCGTCGTCTGCCTCATCGGCTGGGTCTCGCGTCTGGGGTTCCTCTCCGAGCTGCTGTCGAAGCCCGTGCTCGTGGGCTACATGGCCGGCATCGCCGCGCTCATGATCGTCAGCCAGCTCGGCAAGGTGACCGGCATCGAGGTCGAGGGCGACTCTTTCCTCCAGGAGCTGAGGTATGCCGTCACGCACCTCGCCGAGGTGCACGTGCCGACGCTCGTGCTCTCCCTTCTCGTGCTCGCCGTGCTGCTCCTCCTCCAGCGGCTCCGGCCGACGTGGCCGACCCCCCTCATCGGCATGCTCGGTGCGACCCTGGTCGTCTCCGTGACCGGGCTCGCCGAGACGAGCGGCATCGAGCTCGTCGGCCCTGTGCCACAAGGACTTCCGCCCTTCTCGGTGCCGACCTTCACCGAGGTCGACCTGTGGCAGCTCGCGCCGGCGGCGCTCGGTGTCGCCATCGTGGGCTACTCCGACAACGTGCTCACCGCCCGCGCGTTCGCCGCGCGCCACCGCGAGACCATCGACAGCAACCAGGAGTTCCTCGGGCTGGGTGCGGCGAACATCGGGGCGGGGCTCGTGCAGGGCTTCCCGATCAGCTCGAGCGGCAGCCGCACCGTCATCGCCGACAACCTCGGCGCCCGCACCCAGCTGCACTCGCTCGTCTCGCTCCTCCTCGTCATCGCAACGCTGCTGTGGCTCGGGCCGCTCATCGCGCTCTTCCCGCTCGCCGCCCTCGGGGCCGTCGTCGTCTATGCCGCGCTGCGACTCATCGACATCGCCGAGCTGCGCCGCTTCGCCGCCTTCCGGCGCAGCGAGCTCGTGCTCGCGCTGTCGACGACGGCGGCGGTGCTGCTCTTCGGGGTGCTCCCGGGCATCGGCGTGGCCATCGCGCTGTCGGTGCTTGACCTGCTGCGGCGGATCGTCCACCCGCACGACGGGGTGCTCGGCTACGTGCCGGGCATTGCCGGCATGCACGACATCGACGACCACCCCCGCTCGGTGCAGGTGCCGGGGCTCGTCGTCTATCGCTACGACTCGCCGCTCTTCTTCGCCAACGCCGACGACTTCCTCACGCGGGCCCGCCGAGCGGTCGCCGACGCCCAGAGCGCCGCGCCGGTCGAGTGGCTCCTGCTCAACGCCGAGGCGATCAGCGAGATCGACCTGACCGCGATCGATGCGCTCGAGGAGCTGCGCCGGGGCCTGTCCGACGAGGGCATCGTCCTCGCGATGGCGCGCGTCAAGCAGGACCTGCGCAGCTCGCTCGAGGCCGGCGGCCTCGTCCAGGCCGTCGGCGACGACCGCATCTTCCCCACCCTGCCGGCGGCCGTCGTCGCGTATGCCGAGTGGTACGAACGCCATCACGGCGCCCCGCCGCCGGGGCTGACGATCCCCCCGGTCCCCCCGACACCCGCAGGCTGAGCACGACTGTCGCACAGGCCTGCTCAGGTGGGACGGAACGGGCCCGGGGAAGATCAGGTCGAGTGCCCACTTTCTGACGCCGAATCTGCGTCGAGTGCCCACTTTCCGACGCATTTCCTGTCGGGAATTGAGCACTCGATGGGGTGGATCAGGTCGAGTGCCCACTTTCCGACGCCGAATCTGCGTCGAGTGCCCACTTCCCGACGCCAGATCAGGTCGAGTGCCCACTTTCCGACGCCAGCTCCTGTCGGGAATTGAGCACTCGATGTGGTGGATCAGGTCGAGTGCCCAGTTCCCGCCGCCCCTCTCCGTCCAGTGGTGAGTGCGGCGAGGGCGACGGCGGTGAGGGCGGCGCCGGCCGAGACGCGTCGGGCGAGCCGTCGGGCCCGTGCGATGTGGCGGACGGTGGCCGGCGGACCGGACGCCAGGGTGCCGCGGTGCTCGACGCGCCCGTCGTAGGCGTTCGACCCGCCCAGGCGCACCCCGAGCATCCCGGCGAAGGCGGCCTCGACCACCCCGCCGTTCGGGCTCGGATGAGCCGGAGCGTCGCGCCGGATCGCCTGCAGTGCCGCTGACCCGTCACCGACCCCGACCCCGGGGCCGGCCACGATCGCCAGTGCCGCGGCAACCCGTGCTGGCACCCAGTTGACGAGATCGTCGAGTCGCGCTGCCGCCCAGCCGAACTCGGCATAACGCGGGCTACGGTGGCCGATCATCGCGTCGAGGGTGTTGATCGCGCGATAGCCGAGCAGGCCCGGCACGCCGGCGACGGCTCCCCAGAGCAACGGTGCCACGACGGCGTCAGACGCGTTCTCTGCCACGGACTCGATGCAGGCGCGGGCCACCTCGTCGGCGTCGAGCCTCGTGGTGTCGCGACCGACGAGGTTGCGCACCTGCACCCGTGCCGCGACCACATCCCCTGCGGCGAGCTGTCGCTCGATGGTCGCCGCCTCCCGGGTCAGGGAGCGACCACCGAGCACCGCCCAGGTGGCAGCGGCGGTCACGAGCGTGTGGGCCAGCGGCCGCCCGCGCGTCACGCGCTCCGCGAGGCTTCCGGTCGCGACGACGGCCCCCAGCAGCAGCGCGACGTGGGCCGCGCCCGGAGCCCGCCGTGCGGCATACGTGCGATGCTCCAGGGCCTTTGCGGCAGAGCCGAATCCGGCGACGGGGTGCCAGCGGCGCGGGTCGCCGAGGGCCTGGTCGGCCGCCCAGCCGAGTGCCAGGCCGAGCGCGCGGCTCACGGGCCTGCGAGCACGTCGAGAGCCGCCACCGCGCCGACGACCGCGACCGCAGGGGCGCCGATCCCCTCCGAGACGCACACCTCGGCGATGCGAGACAGCGGGGCTCGCACCGACCGCATGCTCGGCAGGCCCGCGTCGGCGACCACGGCCGCAGGCGTGTCCGGGGGGAGGCCGTGGACCGTGAGCTCGTCGGCGATGGCGCCGAGGGTGGCCACCCCCATGAGCACGACGATGGTCGTGTTGGAGCGGGCGATGGCCCCCCAGTCGAGCGTGCTGCGCGGGTCGCCGGGTGGCACGTGGCCACTGACGACCGTGAAGCCCTGCACGAGCGCCCGGTGCGTGACGGGGATGCCGGCGAGCGCGGGTGCTGCGATGCTCGACGACACGCCCGGCACGACGACGACGGGGATGCCCGCCTCGGCACACGCCTCGGCCTCCTCACCGCCACGACCGAAGACGAAGTTGTCGCCGCCCTTGAGCCGCAGCACATCCCGGCCGGCGAGCGCGTGCTCGACGAGCACCGCGTTGATCGTCTCCTGCGGCGTGAAGTCGCCGCGCGGGATCTTGCCGACGTCGATGACGACGGCATCGGCTCGCGCATGTCTCAGCGCGTCGAGCGGGGCCAGCCGGTCGTGCACGATGACCTCCGCCGTGCGGATCGCCTCGAGACCGGCCACCGTCAGCAGCCCCGGGTCACCCAGACCACCGCCGACGAGCGTCACCCTGCCGGCCGGCCGCCCGCTCGCCTCGGGGGCCATCGCGGGCGTCGCGTCAGCCCGGGCCCGGATGACGACGTCGTATGCCGCGTGGTCGGCGTCCGTCGTCCGCGTGACCAGTCCTCGCTGCACGAGGTCGTCGAGCGTTGCGCCGATCGTCGCTGCGGGGGCGTCGATGGTCACGTGCGCGCCTCCCCGCAGCAGCGAGTGCACGGCTCCGGCAGTGCCGGCGTCGGTGCCGACGAGGAGCACGCGGCGCCCCCGGAAGGTCAGCTCAGGCGACATGACGACCTCCGAGCCGGCCGAGAGCGCCTGAGACCCGGCGGGAGGTGAGCGGGTCGCGCACGGCGAGGCGGATCCACGTCGGTCCCAGGCCCGGGAAGCTCTCACCGCGCCGCACGGCGAAGCCCAGCGCGGCAAGCGCCTCGCGAGCCGACTCCGGTCCGAGCGCACTGGTGTCGACGAGCACGAAGGGCGCCCGGGACGGCACGGGGGCCAGGCCCACCGCCCTCAGTTCCTCGACGAGCACCTCACGGTGACAAGCGATCTCGAGCGCCGCCGCCTCAGCCTCGGCAAGGCCTCGCGCAGAGAGACACGCGACCGTGGCAGACAGCGCCGGCGACGACACCGACCACGGTGGCTGCACGGCTCGCAGGGCACTGACCAGGGCGGGGTCACCGACGACGTAGCCGGCGCGCAGACCCGCGAGGCCCCACGTCTTGGTCAGCGACCGCAGCACGAGCAGGCCCTCGAGGTCGCCGCCGACGAGCGACTCGGTCTCGCCCGGCACGGCGTCCATGAAGGCCTCGTCGACGACGAGCACCCGTCCGGGCCGCCGCAGAGCGAGCAGGTCGGAGCGGCGGTGCAGCACGCCGGTGGGGTTCGTCGGGTTGCCGACGAGGAGCAGGTCGCAGTTCGCGCCGACGCCCCCTGCCGCAAAGGCACCGGGGTTGAGCGCGAAGCCGTCGCCGGCCTCGAGCAGGTGGCGACGCACCGGCCGTCCCGCGCTGACGAGTGCCGCCTCCGGCTCGGTGAACTGCGGGTGCACGACCCACGGCTCGGCCCCGGTGACCGCGCGGGCGACGAGCGTGAAGGCCTCGGCGCCACCCGCGGTCGGCAGCACCGACTCCTCCGGCACACCGTGGCGTCGGGAGATGGCTCGGGTCGCAGCGCGCGGGTCGGGATAGCTGCCGAGGTCTGCGACCGCGCGGACGATCGCCTCGGCGATCCACGGTGGGGGCCCGGGCAGGCGCACGTTGACCGCGAGGTCGACCAGACCGGCCGCCGTGTCCTGGTCGCCGTGGTGGTGCAGATCGACGGTCATGCCGTGGCCTCCTCGCGCACGAGCAGTCCGGCGCGGGTGTGCACCGCGGCAGCGAATCGCCGGGCCAGCTCAGGATGCCCCGCCCAGTGGGTGTGCAGGTAGGACGTGTGGAGCGTAGCGCCGCCCGTGCCCGCCGGGTCGAGTGCGAAGCCGTCGGCCACGCCGTCGAGCAGCCACCCCGAGGCCGTATGCTGCGTGGCACCGCCACCGGTGTCGGGCGTGGGCACGCACGTGGTGCGGTGGAACTCGTGGCCCGTGACCCGCTGGCCCGACGCCGCGAGCACCGAGTCGGTCGTGGCGATCGCCGAGCGATAGCCGATCGTCAGGCGTGCCCCCATCGTCGCCATGGCGGGCACGGCGCCGACCATCGGCACACCGTCGACCGACTCGCAGAGATAGACGAGACCGCCGCACTCGGCGATCGTGGGCATGCCGTCCGCCACGGCCGCGCGCAGGGCCGAGCGGAGCGAGGTGTTGGCGCTCAGGGCTGCCGCGTGCACCTCAGGGAAGCCACCGCCGACGATGAGGCCGCAGGTGCCGGGGGGCAGGTCGCGGTCGGTCATCGGGTCGAAGGCCACCGTCTCGAGACCGGCAGCGTGCAGCAGCTCGTCGGTCTCGGCATACCGGAAGGTGAAGGCGGGCCCCGCTGCGACGGCCACGACGGGTCGCGGTGTGCTGGACCGGGCTGCGCGTCCGAGTGCCCTGATGGGGAGTGCACCGATGGCCTGACTCGGGTCCCATGGACGTGCCGCGAGCTCGGGAGCCGACCGGGCGATCTCGAGCACGGCGTCGAGGTCGACGTTGTCGGCGATGAGTGCCGCGAGCCGGTCGACGGCAGCACCGGCCTCTTCCCGCTCCTGCACCGGCACGAGACCGAGGTGGCGCGAGGGTGCGCTCACCGCCTGGTCACGCGGCAACGCGCCGAGCACCGGCACGCCGGTGGCCTCGAGCGCCGACCGGGCCTCGCGCAGGTGCCGCTCCGAGCCGGCCCGGTTGAGCACGACACCGGCCACGCGGACCGTCGGGTCGAAGGTGGCGAGCCCGTGCACGATCGCGGCTGCCGTGCGGGTCGTGTTGCCGATGTCGACCGCGAGCACGACCGGGGTACGGGTGAGGGCGGCCACGTGCGCCGTCGAGCCGAAGCCGTCGCCGCCGAGGCGCCCGTCGAAGAGCCCCATGACGCCCTCGATCACGGCGACGTCGGT
This sequence comes from Humibacillus xanthopallidus, assembly GCF_044793955.1. Classification (GTDB taxonomy): domain Bacteria; phylum Actinomycetota; class Actinomycetes; order Actinomycetales; family Dermatophilaceae; genus Humibacillus; species Humibacillus xanthopallidus_C. The sequence goes on from NZ_CP084995.1 coordinate 523,128, forward strand.
GTGGCCATGGGCTCGCGCGGCGTGCAGCAGCAGCGGCTCGACGAGTTCCTCGCCGCAGAGCACCGGGTCGAGGTTGCGCCCGGGGCGTCCGGTGGCGAGGGCGTGGTAGCCCGGGTCGATGAAGTCAGGCCCGACCTTGAGGCCGCCGACGGCCTGCCCGGCAGCGCGCAGGGCGGCCATGAGACCCGTGGCGACCGTCGTCTTGCCGTGGCCCGAGCCGGGCGCCGCGACGACGACACGGGGCAGCTGCGTGCGAGGCGGATCGGTGGCGGCGGTCACCACTCGATCCCCCTCTGGCCCTTCTGGCCGTCGTCGAAGGGGTGCTTGACCTTGGTCATCTCCGTCACGAGGTCGGCGAGCTCGAGCACCTCTGCGGGGCAACGCCGCCCGGTGATGACGACGTGCTGGTGACCGGGCCGGTCGCGCAGCGTCGACACGACGTCATCGACGTCGACCCAGCCCCACACCATCGGATAGGTGAACTCGTCGAGGACATAGAGACCGTGCGCCTGCGCCGCCAGCCGACGCTTGATCTCCGTCCACCCCTCGCGGGCCGCCTCGGCATGGTCGGCCTCGGTGCCCTCCTTGCGGGCCCACGACCACCCGGCCCCCATCTTGTGCCACTCCATCGGCCCGCCGAGACCGGTGCGCTCGTGCAGGTCACCGAGGGTCTCGACCGCGGTCTGCTCGCCGATGCGCCACTTCGCGCTCTTGACGAACTGGAAGACCCCGACCGACCACCCCTGGTTCCACCCGCGCAGGGCGAGCCCGAAGGCAGCGGTCGACTTCCCCTTGCCGTTGCCGGTGTGCACCATGACGAGCGGCCTGTTGCGGCGCTGGCGAGTGGTCAGCCCGTCATCGGGCACGGTCATCGGCTGACCCTGCATCAGGCCACTCTCCTTGCGGCAGAGCCGTGCTCGCGGCCGGGCCGCGCCACAGCGACGATCGCGGAGGCCGCGAGCTCCCCGACCGGCAGGTGCTGGGCGCCGAGCTGGTGGGCGAGCCGCGCTGCGAGCCCGAGCCGGAAGCGGCCGGCCTCGCAGTCGAGCACGACGGCGTCGACGGCGTCGCGGCGCAGGTGACCTGCCACGGTGGCCGCGCGGCCGACGGCGTCGGGGCCGCTCGTCGCCCGCCCGTCTGTGACGACGACGAGCAGGGCTCGCCGGTGCGGGTCGCGCAGCCGCTCGACACGGAGCGTGTCGTATGCCGTGAGGAGCCCTTCGGCGAGCGGCGTGCGTCCGCCGTGGGCCAGGTCGGTGAGCCGGCGGGCAGCCACGTCGACCGAGCCCGTCGGCGGCAGCGTCAGCTGGGCGCCGTCGCCGCGGAAGGTGACGAGCCCGACCTTGTCGCGCCGTCGGTAGGCGTCGAGCAGGAGGGAGAGCACGGCCGACTTGACGGCCTCCATCCGCTTGCGGGCGGCCATCGAGCCGGAGGCATCGACGCAGAGCAGCACGAGGTTGGACTCCTTGCCCTGCAGGACGGAGCGGCGCAGGTCGGCCGCTCGCACACGCAGCGCGCGGGAGGAGGGGGCGGCCGCGCCGTGATCGGGTCGCGCGTGGCGGGCCGCGGCGTTGCGGATCGTCGCCGGCAGGTGCACGGGCCCGCTCGGTGCCGAGGTGGCTCCGATGCGCCGACCCGAGCTCGTCACCGCCGGCGAGCGGCGCCCGACGTCACCCCGTCCGAGGCCCCGGGCCCGGAGCAAGCGTGCGCGGAAGGGATTGGCGGGGGTGCTGACACCGGCTGCCTGCACACCTCCCCGCCGTTGGCGGGGCTCGTCGGACTCGGCGGGATCGCCCGAGGCGCCGGAGTCGCCGGAGTCGCTGGAGTCGCCGGGATGGTCGTCGGACGGCTCGTCGGGCCCGGCCGTCTCGCCGGCCCCCCGGGGTGCGTCGCCCCAGGGGCGACCGTCCCCGTCCGTCGACGCGCCACTTCGGTCACCAGCATCTCCAGCGTCGCCGTCAGGGCCGTCCCTGTCCCCAGGGCCGGGGCCACGGTCAGGCTCCGGGTCAGGCTCGGGTTCAGGATCGGGGTCGGGCTCCGTCTCCGGGTCGTCCCCGAGGAGCGCGTCGAGCAGGTCCTCGTCGAGGCCGGGGGAGTCGAAGGGGTTGCGGCGACGCCGGTGCGGCAGGGCCAGCCGTGCGGCGGTGCGCACATCGGCGAGGGTCACCTCGGCGCGCCCCGACCACGCCGCATGCGCCACGGCCGCGCGCGCTGTGACGATGTCGGCTCGCAGGCCGTCGACCTCGAATCCCGCACACACGTGGGCGATCCGCTCCAGCACGGCGTCGGGCAGGGCGACGTCAGCGACTCGCGCACGCGCCGTGGCGATGCGTTGGCGCAGTGCCTCCTGCTCGTCACCGAAGCGCGCGGCGAAGGCGGCCGGGTCCGCGTCGAAGGCCATCCGTCGGCGCACCACCTCGGCTCGCGGCGAGGGATCGCGCGGCGCGGCGACCTCGACGGTGAGGCCGAAGCGGTCGAGCAGCTGCGGCCGCAGCTCACCCTCCTCCGGGTTCATCGTGCCGACGAGCACGATGCGGGCCGCGTGCGTCACGGACACCCCGTCGCGCTCGACGGTGTTGCGCCCCATCGCCGCCGCGTCGAGCAGCAGGTCGACGAGGTGGTCGTGCAGCAGGTTGACCTCGTCGACATAGAGCAGGCCGCGGTGCGCGGCAGCGAGCAGCCCTGGCTGGTAGGCCGTTTCGCCGCGTGCCAGGGCCCGCTCGAGGTCGAGTGAGCCCACGACGCGGTCCTCCGTCGCCCCGATCGGCAGCTCGACGAGTCGGGCCTCGCGGGTCGTGACCCCGCCGACGCGGTCGTGGGGTCCGTCGGGACAGGACCCCGCGGCATACGTCGTCGGGTCGTCGGGGTCGCAGCCGTAGCGGCAGCCCGCGACGACCGACTGCTGCGGCAGCACGGCGGCGAGACCGCGCACCATCGTCGACTTCGCGGTGCCCTTCTCGCCGCGCACGAGCACGCCCCCCACCTCCGGCGACACGGAGGTGAGCACGAGCGCGAGGGCCAGGTCGTCGGAGCCGACGACGGCCGTGAAGGGGAAGGTGGCGGGACCCCGCGGGTGCGTGGGGTCGTTCGAGCCGTCGTCCATGTGGATCCTCCTGCGGGTGCCTCGCCCGCGTGGTTGACCGGACGCGCCCGGCGGGCGCGACCAACGACGGGAGATGTCCTGGCTTCCACCGCGTCAGCAGTGGTTCACAGTGGCGGGACCGCTCCGGACTTGCACCGAATTCCTCTCCAGTCGCCGGTCGCAGTCTGCCACGGCGACAGCCGGGCCGCCCGGCAGGGCCATCGACGGGCGCTAGGGTCGCCGCTGTGATCGAGGTCGTGGGGGTCGGTGCATCGGGGCTGGAGTCGTTGGGTGCTGCCGAGCGGCGGCTCGTCGAGTCCGCCGAGGTCGTCGTCGGTGGTGAGCGTCATCTCGCGATGCTCGATGAGCGGCCCGACCGCGAGCTCGTGCCGTGGCCGTCGCCCCTGCTCCCTCACCTCGGCGAGGTGCTGGGCGGGCTCGCTGGGCGACGCGCCGTGGTGCTCGCCAGCGGCGACCCTCTCGTGTCGGGCATCGGCTCCACGCTCGTCGAGGCGCTGGGGCCGGAGGCCGTGCGGATCCGCCCCAACCTGTCGTCGGTCACGCTCGCCAGGGCCCGGATGGCCTGGAGCGCAGAGGAATCCGAGGTCGTGACCCTTGTCGGTCGAGACCTCGACCTGCTCCGCGCGCGTCTCGCGCCAGGCGCGCGGCTCGTCGTGCTCACCTCGGGGGCCGATGCGCCGTCACGGGTCGCCGCACTGCTCGTCGAGGAGGGGTATGCCGCGAGCCGCCTCTGCGTGCTCGGTGACCTCGGCGGGCCGGCGGAGTCGCGCCTCGACGGTGTGGCCGCATCGTGGGACGACCGTCCCATCCCTCGGTTGCATCTCGTCTGCGTCGAGTGCGACGGCCGACCGGCCGGTGGTGGACGCCCCGTGACGCCCGGGCTGCCCGACACGGCCTACGACCACGACGGGCAGCTGAGCAAGCGGCTCGTGCGCGCGGCCGCCGTCGCGCACCTCGCGCCTCGCGCGGGCGACGTGCTGTGGGACCTGGGGGCCGGTGCGGGCTCCGTGGGCATCGAGTTCGCCCGGGCTCACCCGCGCAACCGCGTGCACTCCGTCGAGCGCGATGCGACGCGGGCGGCGCGCATCCGGGCCAACGCCCGGGCGCTCGGGGTGCCCACGCTCGACGTCGTCGAATCGCCCTCGATCGAGGCGGTCGGCACCCTGCCGCCCCCCGACGCGGTCTTCATCGGCGGCGGTGCCACGACCCGCCTCGTCGACGCGTGCTGGGAGGCCCTGGCGCCGGGCGGGCGGCTCGTCGTGCATGCCGTGACCGTCGAGACCGAGCTGCTCCTGCACGAGGCCCGCCGGCGGCACGGCGGGGACATGGCCCGGATCTCCGTCGAGGAGCTCGAGCCGCTCGGCGCCCTCACCGGCTGGCGCCCTGCCCGCCCGGTGGTCCAGTGGTCGGCGACCAAGCCTGCAGCACAGAACGACCCGGAGGACGCGTCATGACCGTGCACTTCATCGGCGCGGGCCCGGGTGCCGCCGACCTGCTCACCATCCGGGCAGCGCGTCTCATCTCCGAGTCGCCGGTCTGCCTCTATGCCGGCACCTACATCGGTGCCGACGTGCTGAGCCACTGCCCGCCGGACGCCTTGCTCGTCGACACGCAGCACCTCGACCTGGACGCCATCGTCGCCGCCTGCGTCGAGGCGCACGCGGCCGGACACGACGTGGCTCGGCTGTGCTCGGGTGACCCCTCGCTCTACTCCGCCGTCGCCGAGCAGACCCGCCGACTCGACCGCGCCGGCGTGCCGTGGGACGTCACACCCGGCGTGCCGGCGTATGCCGCGGCAGCAGCGCTCGTGGGCCGCGAGCTGACGGTGCCCGAGGTGGCCCAGTCGGTGGTGCTGACGAGGGCCCACCGCGACTCGACCCAGATGCCCGAGGGGGAGTCGCTGGCCCACTTCGCGCGCACGGGCGCCACGCTCGTGCTCCACCTCGCGATCCGCCGCACCCGCGAGCTGATGGCCTCGCTCGTCGGCGACTACGGCCCGGCGTGCCCGGTGGTGGTCGTCGCCGAGGCGGAGCAGCCGGGTCAGCTCGTGCTGCGCGGCACTCTCGCCGACATCGCCGACGCGGTCGAGGCCGCGGGTCTGCGGCAGGCCGCCGTCATCCTCGTCGGCCCCGCCCTGGGAGCCCGTGACACCGACGACTTCGTCGAGTCGCACCTCTACGGCACGCGAATCAGGCCTCGCACGTAGGCAGTTCGGCCCCTCGTGGCGCGCTTCGGCGGCGTGTGTCAGGATGCCAGTGCCGCAGTGCACGGGAAGTCGGTGTGATTCCGACGTGGTCCTCGCCACTGTGACCAGGGAGCAAGTCCCCACCATCGCCACTGGTGACCGCAGGTGCAGAGCCGGGTCGCTGGGAAGGCTGGGGAGGCGTGACGATCTGGAAGCCAGGAGACCGGCTGCGGCGTGATCTGTCCACGAGGCATGGAAAGAAAGGGTCAATCTGCCATGGCCACTGCTGCATCGGCTTCCGCCGTCCCCACGTCCACCCGCGCCGCGATCCACGTCCCCAGCTGGGCCTGGGTCCTGCTCGTGGTCGCCGTCTTCACGCTCTACGTCCTCTCGCAGGAGAACGGTGCGCTCCTCAGCGCTCCCGCCGCCGAGATGCTGCACGAGCTGACGCACGACGCGCGGCACGCTCTCGGCGTCCCCTGCCACTGAGGTGACTCTGAGCTTCGGCTCCGTGCTGCGGCGCGGGGTCCTTGCCGGCCTGTCCGCGGGCGTTGCGTCCGCGGTCGTCACCTGGCTCGTCGTCGAGCCGGTCATCCGTCGGGCCCTCGTCATCGAGGAGTCCCGCACCACCGCCGTGCACGGCGGCGGCCAGTCCATCGCCGTGCACGTGCCGGCCCACGGCGGTGACGAGCCGCTGGTCTCGCGCACCGTCCAGGTCGTCGGTGGCGGCGTCACGGCCGCGCTCGGGGGCGTCGCTGTTGGCGTCATCTTCGCCGTCGTCTATGCGCGCGTGCGCGAGCGACTCGGCAGCAGAGGCGATCTCGTCGGATCGTTGACACTCGCTGCGATCGGTTTCGGTGCCGTCAGCCTGCTCCCCGCGCTGGTCGTCCCGGCAAACCCTCCGGCGGTCGGTGACGCCGACACCGTCGGGCGACGCACCATGCTGTATGCCGTCGTGCTGCTCCTCGGGGTCGCGATCCCGCTCGTCGTGGCGACGGTCGACAGGCGCCTCGCGCAGCGGGGGACCCTGACATCGACCCGCCGCACGGTCGACGTGCTGACCGCGGTGGTCCTGGTCGTCCTCGTCGTCACGCTCGTGCCCGGCTCACCCGACGTCGTGGCCGATGACGTGCCGGCCGACCTGCTCTGGGACTTCCGGCTCGCGTCGCTGGCCCAGCTCGCAGCGATGTGGCTGACGCTTGGCCTCGTCTTCGGGGTGCTCATGGAGCGGGCGGTGACACGCGACCGCGCGCTGACCGCCGTGCCCGCATGACGGCATACGGCGATGACGTGTGCACTCTGCGGGTGTGCCGCGACTGCTGCTGCGGCACGGCGACCAAGCACCCGGGGGTCGACCACGACGGGCTGCTCGACCGCCTCGAGTCCCGCACTCGGGGCCGTGCCCGCGTGCTGCGCAGTGCCTGCCTGCTCGCCTGTGACGAGTCCAACGTCGTCGTCGTCAGCCCGTCACCCGCGGGGCGACGCCGTGGGGGGCGGCCGGTGTGGGTGCGCCGCGTGCTCGACGCCGACGCCGTCGACGCCATCACGGACTGGGTCGCCGCCGGAGGCCCCGGGGTCGCGCCGGTGACCCCGGAGGCCGCGGCGGGCGCTTTTGCGCCGACGTCCCTGGCCCGCGGCTACCTCGAGACGTGACCGCTCACGCCTCCCCGCGCACAGTGAGCGTGACCGTGACGACGTCGCCGATGTCGATGCGTTCGGCGGTGCGCACGGCCGTCTTGAGCGGCACGATGTAGCCGTCGTCCTTGGGCCACAGCGACGTCGCCCACTCCGTGCCACCGACCCGCGCGGTCACGGGGATCATGCCCCACCCATAGCTGACGTGGGCGACGTCGTGCAGCGCGCCGGCCTCCTCGTCGGGCACGGTGACGAAGTGCCACGGGGCGGGGCCGCGCCAGTGCCAGACCTCACCGCTGAACTGCAGCCTCATGGCTCGAGGATGCCAGCCCGGTGCCGCTCAGCGGACGAAGCGTGGCGTCCAGACCTGGCCGCGGTCGGTGACCCGTGTGCCCGAGGCGCCGATGACGACGAGGCACAGCATGTCGATCGAGGCGGGGTCGAGCTCACCGAGGGTCGTGACGGTGAGCGACTCCTCCGCGCGTCCGACGTCGCGCCCCACGACGACGACCGTGTCGGCCGGGCGCTCCTCGAGGAGGATGTCCCTCGCCCGGGCGATCTGCTCGGTGCGGGTGCGTGATGCCGGGTTGTAGAGGGCGATGACGAGGTCGGCGGCCGCAGCGGCGCGCAGCCGTCGCTCGATGACCGACCACGGTTTGAGGTGGTCGGAGAGCGACAGGATCGCGAAGTCGCCGCCGAGGGGAGCGCCGGCGCGCGCCGCAACGGCTTGCGCTGCAGTGACACCCGGCACGACGCGCACCGGCACGTCGCCGTAGCCGTGCTCCTCGGCCGCCTCGAAGACGGCGGAGGCCATGCCGAAGACGCCGGCGTCGCCGCCCGACACGACAGCCACCCGCTCACCCTTGCGGGCGAGCTCGAGGGCGTGGCGGGCCCGGTCGACCTCGACCGTGTTGCCCGAGGCGTGGCGGGCGAGGCCCTCACGCTGCGGCACCCGCTTGACGTAGGGCGCGTAGCCGACGACGTGGTCGACCTCCGCGAGCGCGGCCGAGGCCTCCGGGGTCAGCCACCGGTCAGGTCCGGGGCCGAGCCCCACGACGACGACCTCACCCGACCCGGTCTGCCGTTCGGCCGGCTCCGGGAAGGTCGCCACGAAGGTCGCCGGGGTCGAAGTCGAGGTCGGGGGTCGGGTCGCGGTGGCCGTCGGGATGGGGCGCTGCGCGGGTGGGCTCGAGGATCCGGTGCGACCTACGGCCCGACCGGCTGCGTCGGCCCGCAGGTCGCGCCCCGGCACGACGACCATCGACATGTAGGGGACGGTCGTGGCATCGACCTCTGCCACCGGCAGGACGCGCTCGGCCTCGGAGCTGGCCCGCTCGACGTAGCGGGCCTCGTCGAGCCGGCCGGCCTGGCGCAGCGCCTCCCGCACGTTCTCGAAGGTGCGACCGAGCTTCATGACGACGGCGGCCTCGGTGTCGGCCAGCCGGCGGGCGAGCTCGGGCACGGGCAGGGTGCCGGGCAGGATCGTCAGCACGTCCTCGTGGCGGCACAGGCCCGTGGCGACGGCTGCGGCCGACCCGCTGACCGAGGTGACGCCGGGCACGACAGCGGTGTCGTAGCGGTCGGCGAGGCGGTCGTGGAGATACATGTACGTGCCGTAGAAGAGGGGGTCCCCCTCGGCGATGACGACGACGTTGCGGCCCGAGTCCAGATGGGCCGCAAGGCGATCGGCCGAGTCGTCATAGAAGTCGGCCATGAGTCCGTGATAACCCAGCGGATGGTCGGTGGCGCCGGTCGTCACGGGATAGACGAGCAGCTCCTCGAGCACCCCCGCGCGGAAGTAGGACGCCGCGATGCGGCGGGCGATGGAGTCACGCCGCGGTCCGCTGTGGAAGGCGACGACGTCGGCCTCGCCGATGAGACGGGCCGCCTTGACGGTGACGAGCTCGGGGTCGCCGGGTCCGACACCGACGCCACGCAGCCAGCCGGGGGAGACGGCAGGGTCGGGGCTCACAGCTCCTCCTCACGGGCGAGGGCGTTGACGGCGGAGGCGGCCAGGGCGGATCCGCCGCGACGACCGTGCACGACGAGCCAGGGGATGTCGAAGGGGTTGTCGGCGAGGGCGACCTTCGACTCCGCTGACCCGATGAAGCCCACCGGGATGCCGACGATGGCCGCCGGCCTCGGGCCGCCGTCAGCGATCAGCTCGAGCAGGTGGAAGAGCGCGGTGGGAGCGTTGCCGATGGCGACGACGGCCCCCTCGAGCCGATCGCCCCAGAGCGAGACGGCAGCGGCGGAGCGGGTGGTGCCCCACGTCCGCGCGAGCGCCGGCACGCGCTCGTCCCGCAGGGTGCAGATCACCTCGTTGTCACGAGGAAGCCGGGCTCGGGTGACGCCCGCGGCGATCATGTGGGCATCGGTCAGCACCGGTGCCCCGGACTCCAGTGCCGCCCGCGCCGCGGTCACGAGACGGGGGTGCACGGCGATGTGCTCGGTGAGGTCGACGTCGCCGCTCGCGTGCACCATGCGCACGGCGACGACGCGGGCCTCCTCCGGCAGGTGGTCGAGGCGGGCCTCGGCCCGGATCGTCGCGAACGACCGCCGATAGATCTCAGCACCGTCCGTCACGTAGCCGTAGCGCCGCGTCGGCCGAACCACCGCCCCCTGCTCAGTCGAGTGGGCAGTTTCCCCCACCCCCACCACCGTCGAGTGGGCAGTTTCCCCCGCCCTCTGCTCAGTCGAGTGGGCAGTTTCCCCCGCCCCCTGCTCAGTCGAGTGGGCACTTTCCACCGTTTCCTCGGCGCGACGGATCGCCGCAAGCGCCTCGCCCACGGACGCCGGGGCCACCACGTCGACGTATGCCGTGGACGGCGTCCCGCAACGACGCTCGCATCCGCTGAGGTGCACCGGGATCCCCCCTGCAGGGAGGGCCGGGGCGAGCTCACGGGCGAGGGCGCGCGTGTCGAGAGCCGATCGCGCGCAGCCCGGCAGGCCCGTGCACGCGTGGAGGCGCTGCCACGGTGAGTGCCGGTGTGTGACGAGGCCCGCCGCCTCGAGCATCGTGAGCGACGGGGCGCCCTGCTCGATGACGAGGGAGCGCCACGGCGTCACCCGCACCTCGTCGGTGACCTGGGCGAGGACGGAGAGGTGGTGGGGTCGAAGCAGGCCGAGAGGCACGGCGACGACTGCGTGGTCGCCCACGACGCCGAGTGGTGGGTCCGAGCGTGAGGGCAGAGTTAACGCGGTCGTCGTCTCCGGGCCCAGGGCACTGTCGAGTTCGTTGACGTGCCAGACGGATTCACCCCAGCGGGAGGTCTCGCTCTCAACTCGACGCATGAACTCCCGAGCGAGCCTCAGCACCTCTGGCACGGCCTCATCGAGTGGCATGGCCCAGCCACGCGCCGACCCGCCGACGACCACGACGCCGCGCCCCGGCCCGGTGGCCAGCACGCCGAGGTCGAATGCCTCGTGGATGACGTCGCCCCGCCCGTCGTCGAGGGCGAAGAGGAAGCGTCCGGGCAGCTTCGCCAGCGTCGCGTCGGAGCAGAGCGCGACGTCCAGTGCGCCGACCATCGGGCGCAGGTCGCAGTGCCCCTCACCGTCGAGCCCAGACAACGGGGAGGCGACAATGTTGCGGACGAGCTCGTGCGATGCCGATGGCACGAGGCCCGTCCCGCTGATCGCGGCGGTGACGTCCGGGCTGAGTGGAGTGGGCAGGCCACGCAGCTGGACCGCCCCCCGTGACGTCAGCTGGAGAGACGAATCAACTTGTGCCGCAACGATATCCATGAGAGTCACGAGCGCCGACACTCTCACTGGCTGGGCGGCCGGACGAAGCCTCACGATCGCACCGTCTGCAGCTTCGAAGGGGCGAGTGACTCCGGGGCAGGCATCGGTCGTCGGGTGTCGTCGGGTCGTCGGGGCGCTCACGCGGCAAACCATAGGCCCCCCTCCGGCGAGCGCAAGACCAGCGTCCGGAGGGGCGGGCCTCGCACCCACCGGCTAGGGTGGGCGCAGCGTCGTCGACCAGGAACCCGGTGAGAGTCCGGGACGGTCCCGCCACTGTGAGCCCTCCGTCGAGAGACGGCCGGGTGAGTCAGGAACTGCCGGCAGCGCTTCACATCCGACCGACCGCGGGGCGTGGACACCCCGCCGAGGAGCCTTGATGACGCGCACCCGCGGTGCCGGCGACGGCCTACCCGTCGAGTCCGGCAACCCTCCCGCCACACCCGTCCGGGTGGCCCTGCTCTCGACGTCGGACACCGACCTGCTGTGCGCTCGGGGCAGTGGCGCCGACTACCTGCTCGCCAACCCGTCACGCCCCGGGCACACCTCGATGGCCGAGGCCATCGAGGCCGCCGACATCGTCGTGGCCCGCATCCTCGGTGGACCGCAGGACCTCTGCGACGGGTTCCGCCGCATCCGCGTCGCCGGCTCCACCCCCCTGGTCGTGCTCGGCGGCGAGCAGCCGCCGAACGCCGCGCTCATGGAGCTGTCGACAGTCAGCCCCGGGGTCGTGGCCGAAGCCCACCGCTACCTCGCAGAGGGCGGTGCTGACAACCTGCGCGAGCTGCACGCCTTCCTCGGCGACACGCTGCTCATGACCGGCGAGGGCTTCGCGCCCCCGGCCGAGCTGCCCAGCTGGGGCGTGCTCGGCCGGCCCGAGCCGGCTCCCCGGCACGACGACCAGCCGGCCCCACGCGTCGGGATCCTCTTCTACCGAGCGCAGTTCGCCGCCGACAACGTCGCCTACGTGCACGCCCTGGCCGATGCGGTCGACGCCGCAGGGGGGATCGGTGTGCCCGTGCACGTGTCGTCGCTGCGCGAAGCCAGCGCTGACCTGCTCGAGCACCTCACGGCATACGACGTGCTCATCACGACGGTGCTCGCAGCCGGTGGCACCAAGCCCGCGGGAGCGAGCGCCGGCCAGGATGACGAGGCGTGGGACGTGCAGGCCCTCGCCGCGCTCGACGTGCCCATCATCCAGGGGCTCTGCCTCACGTGGAGCCGCGAGCAGTGGGCGGCGAGCGACGATGGCATGAGCCCGCTCGACGTCGCGACGCAGGTCGCGGTGCCCGAGTTCGACGGTCGCATCATCGCAAATGCCTTCTCCTTCAAGGAGACCGATGCCGACGGGCTGCCGCACTACGTGCCCGACCCCGAGCGCTGCGCCCGCCTCGCCACGCTCGCCGTCAACCACGCCCGCCTTCGGCACACACCTCCGGCCGAGCGGCGCCTGGCGATCGTCCTGTCGGCCTACCCCTCGAAGCACTCGCGCATCGGCAACGCCGTCGGTCTCGACACCCCGGTCTCTATCATCCGGCTGCTGCGTGCCCTCCGCGCCGCGGGCTACGACCTCGGTGCCCCGGGGGAGATCCCGGGCACGGGCCCGCTCGACCCCGTCGACGGCGAGACGCCCGACACGACCGCGGGCAACGCCCTCATCCACGCCCTCATCGAAGCCGGTGGCCAGGACGAGGACTGGCTGACGCAGGAGCAGCTTTCCGGCCAGCCGGTGCGCATCCCCGCCGCGCGCTATCGCGCACACTTCCAGACGCTGCCGGCCCAGCTGCGCGACGCCGTCACGGAGCACTGGGGCGAGGCTCCGGGTCAGGTCTTCGTCGACCGCCACGGCGCCGCGGCGGACCCCGACGGCGAGCTCGTCGCGGCGAGCATCCGCGCCGGCAACGTGGTCATCCTCGTGCAGCCGCCGCGTGGCTTCGGCGAGAACCCCATCGCGATCTACCACGACCCGGACCTGCCGCCGACCCATCACTACCTCGCCGTGCACGACTGGCTGGCAAGGGACTTCGGCGCCCACGCCATCGTGCACATGGGCAAGCACGGCAACCTCGAGTGGCTGCCGGGCAAGACGCTCGCACTCTCGGCGTCGTGCGGCCCCGATGCGACGATCGGCTCCATCCCGCTCGTCTATCCCTTCCTCGTCAACGACCCCGGCGAGGGCAGTCAGGCCAAGCGCCGCGCGCACGCGACGATCGTCGACCACCTCGTGCCGCCCATGGCCCGGGCCGAGTCCTACGGCGACATCGCGCGGCTCGAGCAGCTGCTCGACGAGTACGGCAACGTCTCGGTCATGGACCCGGCCAAGGCCCCGGCCCTCCGAGCGGAGATCTGGACCCTCATCCAGTCCGCCCAGCTGCACCACGACCTCGGTCTGACCGACCGCCCCGACGACAACGAGTTCGACGAGTTCGTCATGCACGTCGACGGTTGGCTCTGCGAGGTCAAGGACGTCCAGATCCGGGACGGCCTCCACATCCTTGGTGAGGCCCCCGCGGGGGAGGGCCTGACCAACCTCGTGCTCGCGATCCTGCGGGCCAACCAGGTCTTCGCCGGCGCGGTCGGCGCGGTGCCTGGTCTGCGGACCGCACTCGGGCTGGGTGAGGGGCAGTCCGAGCGCGGTGCCGTGGATGCCGCGGAGGAGCAGGCGAGCGCGCTCGTCAGCGCCCTCGCCGAGACCGGTTGGGACGCCGAGGCGGTGCCGGGCGTCGTCTCGCACGTGCTCGGGCTCGGCTCGACCGCCGGCTCGACCGTCGACACCGATGGCGTATGCCGTTCGCTGGCCTTCGCGTGCCGGGAGGTCGTGCCGCGCCTGCTGGCAACGACCGGCGAGATCGATGCGGTGCTGCACGCTCTCGACGGCCGCTACGTGCCGGCCGGCCCGTCGGGCTCACCGCTGCGGGGCCTCGTCAACGTGCTGCCGACCGGGCGCAACTTCTACTCCGTCGACCCCAAGGCGATCCCGTCGCGGCTGGCGTGGGAGACCGGGCAGGCCCTGGCCGCCGACCTGCTCGCCCGGCACCGGGCCGACACGGGCGAGTGGCCCCGGTCTGTCGGGCTGTCGGTGTGGGGCACGTCGGCGATGCGCACGTCGGGCGACGACATCGCCGAGGTGCTGGCCCTCATCGGGGTGCGCCCCCGGTGGGACGAGATGTCGCGCCGCGTCGTCGGGCTCGACCCGATCCCGCTCGCCGAGCTCGGGCGCCCACGCGTCGACGTGACGGTGCGCATCTCCGGCTTCTTCCGCGACGCCTTCCCCCACGTCATCGCCATGATCGACGACGCGGTGCGGCTCGTCGCCGGGCTGGACGAGAGCGCCGATGACAACTTCTTGCGCGCCCACGTCGCCGGCGACCTCGCCGAGCACGGCGACGAGCGTCGTGCGACGACGCGCATCTTCGGCAGCAAGCCGGGCTCCTACGGCGCCGGCATCCTCCCGCTCATCGAGGCGGGCAACTGGCGATCCGACGACGACCTCGCGGAGGTCTACGCCACGTGGGGCGGCTTCGCCTATGGTCGCGAGCTGGACGGCATACCGGCCCGGGGCGACATGGAGCGCACCTATCGGCGGATGGACGTCGCGGCCAAGAACGTCGACACCCGCGAGCACGACATCGCCGACAGCGACGACTACTTCCAGTATCACGGTGGCATGGTCGCGACCGTGCGGGCGCTGACCGGGCGCGAGCCGCGGGCGTACGTCGGCGACTCGACAACCCCCGCCGCAGTGCGCACCCGGTCGCTCGCGGAGGAGACGTCACGCGTCTTCCGGGCGCGAGTCGTCAACCCCCGCTGGATCGCGGCGATGCGACGGCACGGCTACAAGGGTGCCTTCGAGCTCGCGGCCACCGTCGACTACCTCTTCGGCTTCGACGCGACGGCGGGTGTCGTCGCCGACTGGATGTACGAGCAGCTGGCGCAGACCTACGTCCTCGACAAGGAGAACCGCGACTTCCTCGCGCACGCCAACCCGTGGGCCCTGCAGGGCATGATCGAGCGGCTGCACGAGGCGGTCGACCGGGGGCTCTGGGCGGAGCCCGACCCGGACCTGCTGGCGGAGCTCCAGCAGGTCTACCTCGACGTCGAGGGCGACCTCGAGGACTGATCGAGAGAGCGATCGTGCGCGCCCACACGGGACTCCGGACCCAATCGAGAGAGCAATTCCGCACGCGCCTGGGGACGGCAGACCCGCGTAGGGGGGCCGTCCGGATCGCTCTTTCGATCGAGCACGCGCGGATCGCTCTTTCGATCGCGCACGCGCGGATTGCTCTTTCGATCGAGGACGCGCGGATCGCTCTCTCGATCTGTCTAGATTGGTGGGTCGACAGTGCCTCACACCGACGAGCACAGGAGCAAGCATGGCCGACGTCCTCCTCTTCCACCACGCTCTGGGCCAGACTCCGGGCTTCCTCGCCTTCGCGGACGCGCTGCGCTCGGTCGGCCACACCGTCCACGCGCCCGACCTCTATGGCGGGGAGAGCTTCGCCACCCTCGACGATGGCCTGGCCAAGGCGCGCTCGATCGGCTTCGGCAGCCTGCAGGAGCAGGGCGTCGCCGCCGCGGACGCCCTCCCTGTGGACCTCGTCTATGCCGGGTTCTCCCTCGGCGTCATGGCAGCCCAACGCCTCGCGCAGAGCAGGCCCGGCGCCCGGGGTGCCGTGCTGCTCGACTCAGCGATCCCGCTCGGCGAGTTCGCTGCCGACTGGCCCGCGGGGGTGCCGCTCCAGATCCACGGCGGGGAGGCTGACGAGTTCTTCATGGACGAGGGTGACATCGATGCGGCCCGTCAGCTGGTCGAGGCCGCCGACGACGGCGAGTTCTTCACGTATGCCGGGTGCGGGCATCTCTTCGCCGACCCCAGCGCCGCGGCCTACGACCCCGACGCGGCAGCGCTCGTGCAGCAGCGGGTGCTCGACTTCCTCGCCCGGGTCTGAGCCTTCACCTCGAGGTGGAGGGCGGTCGGTCACTCCACGCGGTGGGACTCCGTCAAAGCCCGGGAAGGACGAATCAGGGCGTAGGTGACCTCGTCCGACCGGGTGCCGTCGGGGTTGGGCAGACGACCCGAAAGGCGGCCCTCGGCGATGAAGCCAGCCCGCTCGGCTGCCCTGCCGGAGGCGACGTTGCCGACCTTGTGCCCGAGCTCGAGCCGCTCGAGATCGGTGTGGGTGAAGGCCCACGCAGCCACCAGCCGCAGCGCCCTCGTCGTGAACCCCCGCCCCCGGAAGCCGGGCACCACGCCGTAGCCGACGAGCCCGACGCCCGGAGGACCCATCCGCATCACCATGAGCACTCCGGCTCGCTCGCCCGAGGCGACGTCGACGATGACGAAACGTGCCACCCGCCCACGCCGCCACTCACGGGGCGCCTCGGCTGCCTTTTGCCTGGCCGCCGCCTCGGTCAGCGCCTCGCCGTCGAAGCCCCAGCGCAGCGACTCCTCGTTGTTGTGCTCGGCGCGCACGACCTCCCAGTCGGCTGCGTCCAGCGGCCGCAGTGCGACGACGCCGTCGCCCAGCGGCTCCCACTCGATGGACAAGGGAAACGGGGTGAAGGCCGGCCCCACGTGCGAGGTGGTCGGCGCGTCGGCCGGCTGTCGCAGCAAATAGGTGTCCATGATCCAGCCGTGCCGCTCACGAGCCTCCGCCCGCACCCGGCGCACCTCGTCGATGACGTCGGCGAGGCGGCCGCGCACGAGCAGCTCGTCGGCCGACCCGAGGTAGGCGCCCCAGCAGAGCTCGAGGTCGGGGTAGCCGTTGACGAGCGCGGAGCAGGCGAGGTGCCCGTCGAGCATCACCACGACGTCGCCGAGACCGGGGTCGAACTCGTCGACGAGGCGGCGCCCTGTGGTGATGTGCACGGGAGCACCGATGCGGTTCAACGGGATTCGATGACGGGCCGCCAGTAGCTGCGGTGCGCTGATGCCCGCGATGACGTCGTGATCGACGGTGACGCCGCGGGCGGCCCAGCGCTCGACGAGCGCGTCGACCACCCGGATGGTGGAGTCATAGAGCGCCGGGTCGCCCCACACGAGGAAGCCGACCGTGGTCTCCTCGGCGGGCAGCATCTCGATGACGTCCGCGTAGGCATCGACCCGCTCCGCGTGCCAGTCGCGCACCCTTCTGCCGTATGCCGCCGGGTCGCGATCGGCGTCGGGGCTCCGTCGCGGGTCGGTGACCTCCACGACGCGGTAGGCGTGGTCGCTGGGGATGAGGGCGTCGCACACGGCCTGTCGAGCCGCGACGAGGTCGGCCGTGGTCTCGCCCTTGTCGGCGACGAGGAAGACGTCGACGGTGCCCAGTGCGCGCGCAGCCTCTCCCGTCACGTGGTCGGGGTCGCCCATGCCGATGCCGATGATGCGAATCCGCTTGATCACGTGGGCCTCCCGACGCGTGTGTGGGCGAGCAGGGCGTCGATGTCGACATGCTCCTCGATGGCGTCGGCGAGGATCTCGACCATGGCCTCCCGCCGCTCGGCAAAGCCGGGCGCACCCTCCGCCGGAGCCCACTCCGAGCCCACCGCCGCCGAGATCTGACTGAGCCAGGCACGGCGGAAGTCGTCGCTCTCGAGCGCGCCGTGCCACATCGTGCCCCAGACCGATCCGGCCCTCCAACCGTCCAGGAAGGGTTGCGGCTCAAGAGGATTCGTGGCCACGGAGCGATCTGCACCCGCACCCGCGCCGACACCGCGGGCGATGCCGTGGTGGATCTCGTAGGCCGTGCTGACCGCATGGCCGTCCCACGAGCCGACCGGCCTGGCCAGCACCTTCTCGACGCCGAACTCGACGCGCGTCGGCAGGAGCCCCAGCCCCGGCACGACGCCCACCCGACCCTCGACGTCGTCCTCGATCTCGTGAGCGAGCATCTGGTAGCCGCCGCAGATGCCGAGCACCGGTCGTCCGGCAGCTGCCCGACGCATCACCACGTCGGCCAGCCCGCGCTCGCGCAGCCATGCGAGATCTGTTGCAGTGGAACGTGATCCGGGCAACACGACGAGGTCGGCCGCCTCGACGACGGCCGGATCGACCGTGACGAGCACGTCGACTCCAGGCTCGGCGGCGAGGGCGTCGACGTCGGTGGCGTTCGAGATGCGGGGCAGCCGCACGACGGCCACCCTGAGCCGGTCGCGGGCCAGGGCCGAGAGCCTCGTCGAGGCCCGCCAGTGGCCGACCGCGAGGGTGTCCTCCGAGTCGAGCCACACGTCGAGCAGCCACGGGATGACCCCGGCGAAGGGCACTCCGGTGCGCGCGGTGATCTCCTCCAGGCCGGGCTCCAGCACCGAGACGTCTCCACGGAACTTGTTGATGACAAAGGCTTTCAGCGTCGCGCGGTCGGCCTCGTCGAGCAGTGCCCAGGTGCCGTAGAGCGAGGCGAGTATGCCGCCACGGTCGATGTCGCCGACGACCACCACCGGGAGCCCGAACTCACGAGCCAGCCCGAGGTTGACGTAGTCACCGGCACGCAGGTTGATCTCTGTCGGCGACCCCGCTCCCTCGCACACCACGAGCTCGTAGTCGTCGGCGAGCTCGCGGTAGGCGGCGAAGGCCGCGTCGCGCAGGTGCCCCCGCCCAGCGGCATACTGCCCGGCCTCGAGCGTGCCCGCGGGCTCACCACGCACGACGATGAAGGCCCGGCGGTCGGTGCCCGGCTTGAGCAGCACGGGGTTCATCGCCGTCGTCGGCTCGAGTCGGGCGGCCCGCGCCTGCAGATACTGCGCGCGCCCGATCTCGCCGCCGTCGCGGCACACCATCGAGTTGTTGGACATGTTCTGCGCCTTGAAGGGGGCCACCCGCAAGCCTCGGCGCACGAGAGCCCGGCACAGGCCCGCGACGACGACCGACTTGCCGGCGTCGGACGACGTGCCGGCCACGAGGATCCCCGACGCTGAGCTCACCGGGTCATCCTGCCCGACTCCGCCCGGGTGGCTCGTGCCGGTCCTAGCCTTGGGGCATGCAGTCGCGCCGGTTCGACGAGGCCAACGCCGTCCAGCGGGCCGTGCGGCGGCTCGTCGCGTCGCGGCCGGGGGCCTGGGTCTCCAAACGCGTGATGCACCGCGTTGACCTCGTCGCCCACCGGATCGCGCCGCACCGGTCCCCACCGAGCCAGTGGCTCGCCGCCGTGCCGATCGGGCTGCTGACCACCACCGGGGCCCGGTCGGGCGAGCCGCGCACGGTGCCACTGATGCTGGCGCCCCTCGACGACGGGTGGGGTGTCATCGCCTCGCACTACGGCTCGACGCGGCCCCCCGCGTGGTTCTTCAACCTGCGGGCCCACCCGGACGCGATGCTGGAGATCGATGGCGTCACGCAGCCGGTGCGGGCGGAGCAGGTGCATGGAGCCGATCGCGAGCGGGTCCGGCAGGCGGCGCTCGCCTACTACGACGGTTACACGGCCTACGAGCAGCGGGCCGGTGGCCGCGACCTCGGCTTCTTCATCCTGCGCCCCACCTCGCTCCCCAGCCGGCGTCCGGAGCCGGGCCCCGAGCACGACTGAGCCGTATGCCACCGAGCTGGCTCAGCGGCATACGGCTCCGTGGTCGTGCGGTGACGCGGGGTGACGCGGGGTGACTCGAGTGACGCCTACTCCGGGTCGCCGTCGGCGAGCAGCTGATAGAGGCGGCGCCGGGTCTCGGTGAGGATCTCGGCGGCCTCGGCACGCTGCTGCGCGGTGCCCGTCGTGACGATCTGCCACATGCCGCCCATCACCTGGCCGACGATCGGCATGAGGTCGGGGCCGTCGCTCGACGAGCGCTGCCTCGGCTGCTCGGGCTCCTCCTCGAAGGCGCGCCACGTCGCCGCCATCTCGTCGGGGTGCTCCTCGACGTACGAGCGACCGGCGTCGGTGAGGCGCAGCAGGCGCCGCCCCTCGACCTCGCGGCCCTCGACGAGGCCCTCGTCCTCGAGCTGCTGCACGGTGGGATAGACCGAGCCGGGGCTCGGCTTCCACGCGCCGCCGGTGCGCTCGGAGATCTGCTGGATGAGCTGGTAGCCGTTCATCTCGTCGCCGGCGAGCACGTCGAGGATCGCGGCTCGCACGTCGCCGCGCCGGGCGCGCGGGCCGCGGCGACGACCGCCGCCGAAGTCGGGGCCGACGCCCGGGCCGCCGAAGGCTCGGACGAGCTCGCTGACCCACGGCGGCGGGCCGGGCCGTCCGGGCCCTCCTCCCCAGGGGCCGCCCCCGCCTGAGGGGCCGAAGCCGCCGAACCCGGGTCCGAAGCCGAAGCCCGGACCGAAGCCGAAGCCGGGTGCTCGTCCTTCGCCGCGCGGGCCCCCCGACCGGCCGTGGTGGCCGTGCTCGTGGCCGTGCTCGTGGTCGTGCTCAGAACTGTGGTCGTGCTGGTTGTTGCTCATGGTGGACTCCCTCCACTCTCGCGCGACAAGTGAACAGTCGCGATACGTCAACGATATATCGGCGAATACCCATCGAGCAAGAGATTGACGGAGAAGAGCCCGCTGAGCAGGCGATTTCGCACGGTTCATTGAGCTCCGGCCAAGGTTTCGTTACGGTGCTCGACGGGGCGAGGTGTCGCCCGTGAAGGAGGTCACCCACGGTGACGAACCAGGGAAGAGGCGCCGCCAGCGCGAGCGCCACCACGATCACGCGCACCGCCGCGACCACCGGGAGCCGGTCCATGTCCACAGGGTCGCCCGCCGCATCCGGTGCTCCGCTCGGCGAGAAGCGCACGCTCCGCCTCCAGTGGGCACCGTCCGCCGCACCACGCATCCGCCGCGAGCTCGTCGAGGACCTCGTCGCCCGCGGCGTCTCGGCGCCGGTCATCGACGAGTCCGAGATCGTCGTCAGCGAGCTCGTGGCCAACGCGATCCGGCACGCCCGCCCGCTAGCCGACGGTGCGATCCGCGTGCACTGGAAGGTCAAGAACGACGTCGTCGAGGTCGAGGTCTCCGACGGGGGCGCGGCCACGGTCCCGCGGCCCGCGCCGCCCACGACGTGGGGGCCGGGCGGCCGCGGCCTGCGCATCGTCCGCTCGCTCGCGCACGAGTGGGGCGTCATCGAGGACCCCAACGGCCGCACCGTGTGGGCCTCGCTCGGCGGTCCGTCGCGCCGCCGCTCGCACTGACCGCCTGATCCGCGTCGGCCACCATGCCAGCCGACCTGCCCGCCGACCCGCCGCCCGACCTGCCGGACCCGGCGCTCGTCGTGCTGGTCGGCCCCTCGGGGTCCGGCAAGTCGACGTGGGCCGCCGCCCGCTACCGCGCGAGCGAGGTCGTCTCGTCCGATGCCCTGCGCGGCGTCGTCGGCAGTGGTGAGCACGACCTCGACGCCTCGGCGCCGGCCTTCGCCCTGCTCGAGCAGATCGTCGCGGAGCGACTGCGCCGCGGCCTGACGACCGTCGTCGACACCCTCGGCACCGACGTGGAGCGTCGGCGCGCCTGGCTCGCTGCGGCGCGCGCGGCCGGACTCCCCGCCGTCGCGCTCGTGCTCGACACCCCTGCTGCCGTATGCCGTGCGCGCAACTCAGCACGGGACCGCCCGGTGCCAGCGCGCGTCCTCGCCGTCCAGCTCGCGGCTCGCCCGGCCACCGGGTCGCAGCTCGCCGACGAGGGGTGGGACGCCGTCGTCGTCATCCCCCACCGCCCAGCCCCAGCAGCCCCAGCCCCAGTCACCCCGGCCCCGGACACCCCGGCCCCAGCCGCCCAAACCCCAGGCGCCCCGCCCCCGACGGCGACGCCAGCGACGGCTGCGCCCAGCGATCACCCCCCAGTCGAGTGGGCACTTTCCACCGGCGTCGTGCTCCAGATCTCGCGCTTCCCGGGCGACGTGGACCTGCTGCCGTGGCTGCGCGAGATCGCCCTGGCCGCGGAGGACGTCGGCTTCGTGGGCCTCGCACTCATGGACCACCTCATCCAGATCCCGCAGGTCGGACGGGCGTGGGATCCGATCCCCGAGCCGTGGGTCACCCTCGGCGCGCTGGCGGCCGCGACAACGCGGCTCCGGCTCGGGACGCTCGTCTCGCCGGTGACCTTCCGGGCCCCCGGTGTCACGGCGAAGGCCGCAGCGACCCTGTCGGCACTCTCGGGCGGACGGGCCTTCGTCGGGGTGGGGGCCGGGTGGTGGGAGCGCGAGCACCAAGCATACGGGCTCGAATTCCCCTCAGCCGCAAAGCGACTCGATACCCTTGAGCGATCGATCGAGACGATGAGGGCGCTCTGGGCGCCTGGCACCAAGCCGTATGCCGGGCAGCGCGTCTCGCTGCCCGAGACGACGTGCTACCCCCGCCCCGTCGGGGACCTCCCGGTCATCGTGGGCGGCGGGGGCGCTCGCACGCTGCGCATCGCCGCCCGGCTCGGGGACGGCTGCAACGTGCCGTCCGACGAGGCCGGCCTGGCCAAGATCGCCACGTATCTCGACCTCGTGCGCGAAGCGGGTCGTCGCGTCGACGACGTGCACGCCACGGTGCTCGACCTCCCGCTCGTCGGACGCGACCGCGATGACGTGTGGCGCCGGGTGGAGGTCCTGCGCGGACGGACCGCTGCGGCGACGTTCGCCGCCCGACACCACGCGGGCACGGCCGCCGAGCACGCCGAGCGGCTCCGCGGGCTGGCCGCGCGCGGGGTGTCGACGGTCTTCGTCTCGCCGCTCGGCCTCGAGGGCGCCGACGACGTCCTCACCCTCGCCCCGCTCGCCACCGCCCTCACCTGACCGCCTCCCCGTGAAAGGTCGAGTGGGCACTTTCCACCGAGTGCTCCCGTGCTGCGCCCTCGCCCCCGACCCCGCTCTCGAGTGGAGTGGGCACTCCGCACCGGGTCGCGGCGGTGCCAACCGCCCACGCCACGGGTGTATGCCGTGTGGCCACTAGGGTTGCCGCCATGGGTAAGGCATCACGCAAACCGCGCCGCGAGCGCTCCGACCAGTCCTCTCGTCCTGCGGCGGCGCCGTTCGTGGCGCGGCCCTTCGAGGGCCTGCCCAACGAGACCGACTGGGTCGCGATGCGCGAGATCGTCCCCTCGGCCACGGCGACCGTGCGCCTTGCCGAGGGCGCAGTCTCGGGTGACGGCCCGACCGAGGTCACGATCGCGACCGTCCTGCCCCTCGCCTGGCCGGGCCTGCACCGCGACTCGGGCGAGGTGCTCGTCGGCATCCAGTCCGGCAATGCCAGCGGCGACACCAGCCGCGACATCGCGCAGGCCATCCAGCTCGCGATCGCCGCCGAGCCCGGCTCGCCCGTGACGACCCTCGCGGTCTCCTCGGTCGACACCCCTCGGCTGCAGGAACTCCTCGACACGAACGAGTCCTTCGAGATCACCCTGCACGACGGCTTCGACTTCTGGGTGGCTGACGCCGACCTCGACGCCGACGGCAAGGAGTCGCTCGAGCGCGCCAACGAGTCCGCCATCCCGACCGCCAAGCTCGAGTCCGCGCCCTCCGCCTTCTGGTGCCGCATCGGTGAGCGCACCTACGTGCGCTGGGTGCTGCCCTTCGACGAGGACACCTCGACCAACGCGCTCGCACGACTGCACGCCGCTGGCGAGAGCCAGCTGGGTGACGACGGCCGGCTGCTCGGGTGCTTCCGCTCCAGCGGCCTGCTCATCCCGGTGTGGGAGGTCGATGCCACGAGCGACGCCGCCGACTTCGAGGACGCCGTCGCGGCGATGAAGAAGCGCATCGACACGGCTGCCGCCGAGACGACGCCGCTCGACGCCGCCGAGCGCGGAGCCAAGGCCGGGCTGCTCAACCGCCAGGTCACCCTGCGCTGACGGTCCGCGCCACGATGAGCCCGTCCGTCAGCGTGGGAGGTGCCGTGCCCGATGCCGGCTCTCCCACGCTGCCGGTCGCCGTGGTCATCCCCGCGCGTGACGAGGCGAGCCGCATCGGCGACACGATCGACGGGGTGCGCCACATCCCCGGCGTGGTCGTCGTCGTGGTCGTCGACGACGGTTCGACCGACCGCACCGCGGTGATCGCGGCCCAGCACGGCGCCGAGGTCGTGCGGCACGTGCGCAACCACGGCAAGGCCGACGCGCTGATGAGCGGTCTCGGTCGCGTCGCCGGCCTGCGCCGCGTCGGACGTCTGGCGGCCGGCGCATCGGTGCTCTTCGTCGACGCCGATCTCGAGGCCTCGGCCGAGGCCGTGGGGGCGCTCGTCGGCCCGGTCGCCGCAGGCGAGGCCGACCTCACCATCGCGTCACTGCCCGACGACGGGTGGGGGGCCGACCGCAGCGGGGGGCGCGGTGTCGTCGTCGGGCTCGCCCGTCGCGGCATCGAGGAGCTCACCGGCTGGTCGCCCGAGCAGCCGCTCTCCGGACTGCGCTGCCTCTCCCCGGCGGCGATCGCGGCGGCGACCCCCTTCGCGCGCGGTTGGGGGGTCGAGGTCGGCATGACGGTCGACGTGCTCGACGCGGGCCTCACCCTGGTCGAGGTGCCCTGCGAGGTGCGTCACCGCGCGGTCGGCACCGACTGGCGCAGCCAGGTGCACCGCGCCGCGCAGTATCGCGACATCGCCCTCGCCCTGGGAGTGCGAAGGCTGCGTCGCCGCCTCGGACCCGGCTGACAGGGCGCACCCGGCCCGGCGGCATACCGGCTGCTGGTGGTGGAAAGTGCCCACTCGACGTGGGAGGGGGGCGGCATTCCGGCTGCTGGTGGTGGAAAGTGCCCACTCGACGTTGGGGGGGCGGGTCAGAGGTGGTGGCGGTCGCGGCGCCGGCGCACGGGGACCTTGCGGGCCTCGACCGTCAGGAAGTGCATGACCGCCGAGATGACGACCGGCACGGTGAAGAGGGCGGCCACCGGCGGGATCGCGGCGCCGCTGTCGTTGGTGACGAAGCCGATCGCGGCCATCAGGATGATGCACCAGAGCGCGCGGTGCAGCAGGGGTGCCTCGACGAAGAGCCGGGCGAGCGGCTCCGTGCGCAACGCACCCGGCCGGGCCACGACGAGCACGCACATCGCGAGCAGCACGGTGACGACGACCGCGAGGAGCGGCACCGACAGCACCGCCTCGATGTTGCCGACGAGGCGACGTGACATGACGTCGAACGCGCCCCCGTCGATGACGGTCTGGAGGAAGCGCCCCGGGTGCGAGCGCTCGTCGACCGGGCGACGCCAGTCGAGGTAGCAGACCAGCCCCACGACGAGGGCGGCGACGAGGACCACCACGCCCACGGTGCGCCATGTCGCGCGCACCTGCATCACGCCGAGGAGCAGGATCCCGAGCGCCGGCACGAGCGCGATGGGGCCGCCGAAGTCGGCGCCCCACGCGGGCAGCACGTCGACGGCGAGGGCCACGCCGGAGACCGCGAGCACGACGGCGACCGCGAGGCGCGGCGCCCCCCGGCGGCGCAGGGCGTGTGCGAGCGCCGCGCAGAGCAGGATCACCGCCGACCCGTAGAGCGCGAAGGCCACGTTGCCCATCCCGTAGAAGCGCCCACCGAGCAGCGGCTGCAGCCCGAAGATCGAGCTGATCTGCAGGTGCGACCCCGTGATGAGGTCGAGGGCGATGATCCCCGCCGTCAGCGCCGACATCGCCGCCATCGGGCCGAGCGCCGACGAGCTCCACGGCCCGCCGAGCGCGATCACGGTGAGGCCGGCGCTAATGAGCAGGACGAGCACGAGCAGCACTGCCGTCAGCACGGCCGTCGTCGTCGACCACCGCCACCACGGCAGGAGGTTGGCCACGAAGGTCGCGGCCGGCATACCGGCTCCGATGAGCCCGACCACGCGCACGAGGCGCAGCACCCGTTGGCGGGCGAGGCGCTGGTTCCACGGCGCGGAGCGGCGCAGCATGATCCACAGCGCGAGCATCGTCAGGGCCGTGCCGATGAGCCAGATCAGCAGGAAGGGACCGATGACGCGGCTCATCGCGTCGGCCTTGGTGTCGACGTCGGTGAGCACGGTGAGCTTGGCGGCGGCCGTCGACTCGCTGTTGTTGGCCGAGGGCACGACGCTCACGGCGCGGCCGCTGATCGGCGTCTCGGGCCGCACGCCGCCCCGCTGGAGCACCGTCGCGGTCACGTCGGAGAGCTGCGCGATGCCCGTCGTGCGGGTGGAGGCCGAGGCGAGCAGCCCCGGGCCGTAGTGCGGGCCGGTCGCGGCCAGCAGCCGCAGGCGCTCCTGCTGGTCGCGGTCGGCGAGGCTCACCACGACCAGGTCGGCGCCGTTGGGCATCGCGTCGATGACCTGCTCGAGGCGCCGCTCGATCTCGTTGATCCGCTCGACCTGCCGGGTGGGGTCGGGCTGCGTCGTCGCGAGCGACCCCACGTCGACGATCGCCACGGGGCACTGGGCGAGGTCGGAGACGAGCGTGGTGGCCGAGAAGGGGGTGTAGTTCGCGACCCGGCCGTCGCCGGTCGCGGCGGCGAGTCCGGCTCCGGGCCCGACCGCCTGCACGCACGTCCCTGCCGTCGCGAAGCTGTCGCCCAGCAGGCCGAGCCGTGCCCGGGAGGCGGACTCGCTCGACGCCGAGGCGATCTCGTCGAAGCCGATGACGCGCCAGCCTGCCGTCGCGTCGCCCGCCACCGAGGGCTGCGGGGTGCAGGCCGTGGCGTCCGGCTCGGCCTCGAGCCCGGCTGCCTCGCCCGCCGACACCGTCGACCAGCCGTCGGTCGGGCACGTCGCGGGGCCCACCGCGCGCACCGAGACCGAGGCGGCGGAGCCGTCGCGCAGCAGCCCCCAGAGGACTGGGGTGTCGGTGGCGTTGACGTCGTCCCACGACAGGCCGCCGAGCCCCACGACGACGAGCGACTCCCCGGGCTGCGGGGCCGTCGTCGCCGGCACGGGCACGGTCGTGCGGTTGACGTAGGCGGTGGTGAGCACGGCCACCAGGGCCACGAGGACGGCGACGAGCGTCTTCAGTGGGTGGCGGCGGATCACGGGGGACACCCTACAAACCGATGGTGTGCCCAGGGCCCGCGCGACCAGCCCGGTCACGGACTGGAATCCCCCGGGCGCCCCGGGCACCCGGGGCTACCCTTGCCGATCGTGGACGACTCGACGCTGACGACCCTGGCCCTGGCGGCTGCAGTGGTCGCGGTGCTCGCGCTCGTCACCGCCCTGGTGGCTCTGCTGCGCCTGCGCGGCGTGCGGCGCGACTTCACGACGCTGGGGGGCGACGGCACGACCGACATCGCCCGCGTCGCCGCCAACCAGAACCGGCGCATCGAGGGCCTCGCGACCGAGGTGACGCGGCTGCGCGAGCAGGTCGCCACCGCGGAGGACGACGTGCGCCAGAGCCTGCGCAACGTCGCCGTCGTGCGCTACGACGCCTTCGGCGACATGGGAGGGCGCCTCTCCTTTTCTGCCGCGATCGTCGACGACGTGGGCGACGGGCTGGTCATCAGCTCGATCCACGCCCGCGGCGAATCGCGCACCTATGCCAAGGGCGTCGTCGGCGGACGGTCGAGCATCACCCTGACCCCCGAGGAGCAGCAGGCGCTCGCCTCGGCGACCCAGGGCGAGACGCGGACGTCGGCCCCCACCGCTCTGCCCCACCCCGATCGCACGAAGGACGCGTCGTGACGCCGCCCCGCACCCCCGACCAGCTGCACCGTTTCGGCTACCTCGGCCCCCGCGGCACCTTCACCCAGATGGCGCTCGACGCCTGGGACGCCGCCGCCGGGCGCGAGCAGGTGCCCTTCGGCTCGGTCGACGCCGCGCTCGCCGCCCTGCGCGCAGGTGACATCGACGCCGCCATGGTGCCCATCGAGAACTCCGTCGAGGGCGGGGTCTCCGCCACGCTCGACGCGCTCGCGACCGGCGACCCGCTCGTCGTCGTCGGCGAGGTGCTCGTGCCGATCACCTTCGTGCTCTGCGCCCGAGCCGGTATGCCGCTCGGCGAGGTGCGCACGGTCGGCACCCACTCGCACGCGTGGGCCCAGGTGCGCGGCTGGATGGCGCAGCACCTGCCCGATGCCGTCTACGTGCCGACGCTGTCGACCGCCGCGAGCGCCGCGGCCCTCGGGGGGCCCGGTGACGTGATGTTCGACGCCGGGGTCTGCGCCCCGGTCGCGGCCCGTGACGAGGGGCTCGAGGTGCTCGCCGAGGACATCGGAGACAACAAGGCCGCCGTCACGCGCTTCGTGCTCGTCGCCCGCCCCGGCACGCTGCCCGAGCCAACGGGCGCCGACAAGACGACCGTCGTGCTCTTCCAGAAGGACGACCACTCCGGCGGCCTGCTCGAGCTGCTCGAGCAGTTCGCGGTGCGGGGGGTCAACATGACCCGCCTCGAGTCGCGCCCCACCGGCGAGGCGATGGGCTCCTACTGCTTCTCGATCGACTTCGAAGGCCACGTGCAGGACGCCCGGGTCGGCGAGACCCTGATGGGCCTGCGGCGGGTGTGCGCCGAGGTGCGCTTCCTCGGCTCCTACCCGCGCGCCGACGGCATCTCGGCCGAGACGCGCTCCGGCACAGCGGACTCGGACTTCGACCGGGCGCGCGCCTGGCTCGACGAGCTGCGCGCCTGAGCGGCGTCACCTGTCCACGCAGCCGGACGGCATACCCCCCCGGGTCACCGGACCCGCTGCCCCTCCGCAGCGCCCCTTGCAGTCCGGTGACCAACGCCCCGTGACCCTCAGTGGCGGTTGCGGACGGTCTGATACGTCTTGTCCCGATCGAAAGAGCAATCCGTCCGGAGTCCGTGGATCCGCGCGGTCGCGCGGTCGGGCGGGCGGATTGCTCTTTCGATCGGGGGGAGCTTCGGTATCAAATGTGAGTACGCGGACTCTGTCCGGGTGAAAGTGTCGTTTCGACACGTCGTCGTCCCTGCAGGAGGTCCTTGATGTCCGAGTCCGGTCCCGGTTCCACCGAGGGTACGAGCACCGACGGCGACGGCGGTCGCCCGACCCGGTCGCCGATCCGCGCCCTCGACCCGGCCACGGCGAAGCGTCAGATCAGTGGCGACCCGCCGCGTCCGGCGCTCTACCTCTCGGACCGGCTCATCTCTCGGTCGATCGTGACGGACACGCCCCGCGATCCCGAGACGGCGGACCCGCTCCAGGAGGCGCTCGAGACGCTCGGGCAGCGCTACCGGGTCGACCGGCGACCCGGTGGACCGCGCGACATCGACGACGCCGGCTGGGGCACCACGATCACGCTCGAGGCGCTCGACCCCATCGAGCCCGTCGACGCCTGGAGCACCCTGCAGGACCTGCGCCAGAACTATCCCGAGCTCGCCGAGGGCCTCAGCCTCGACCACGTCC
Organism: Humibacillus xanthopallidus; assembly: GCF_044793955.1. Lineage (GTDB taxonomy): Bacteria > Actinomycetota > Actinomycetes > Actinomycetales > Dermatophilaceae > Humibacillus > Humibacillus xanthopallidus_C. The sequence continues at coordinate 551,955 of NZ_CP084995.1, forward strand.
TGCGTCCCGCCGACGGCTACTGGGGCGGGATCGGCGGCTACTGGGGTGGCATCGGCGGCTACTGGGGCGGGATCGGCGGCTACTGGGGTGGCATCGGGGCCTCGGCGCTGCAGGAGTATGCCGTGCCCGGCCGCGGTGGCCGCATGCCCGTGAGCCTCGCCCTGCCCGACCCGGCGCTACGAGCGCGGAAGGTCGACCGCAGCCCCGTCGTCGCCGTGCTCGACACCCCGATCGCCGACCACCCGTGGTTCCGCGGCGAGGCCTCGGGGGTCGTGCGGCTGCGCTTCGAGCACGGCCGGCTCGTGCCGGACCGGCGCAGCGAGCCCGTCACCGACCCCTCGCCCGAGAGTGAGCCCGAGACCCCGCCGCCCGTGGAGCCGGTCGGGCTGCTCGTGGGCCACGCGACCTTCATCGCCGGCCTCATCCGCCAGGGCTGCCCCGAGGCGACGATCCTCTCGATCCCGGTCATGGACGACGACGGCGTCGTCGACGAGAGCCACCTGCTCGACGTGCTCGAGGCACTGCTCGCCCGGCACGTCGCCGGCCAGAAACGGGGCGGCACCAAGGCCGACGTCGTCGACGTGCTCTCCCTGTCGATGGGCTACTACGCCGAGGACGGGAAGTTCCGCACGGGGCCGGTGGCCGACATGCTCGACCGCTTCGCCGACGCCGGCGTCACGGTGGTCGCGGGCGCGGGCAACGACGGCACCGACGCGCCCTTCGTGCCGGCGTCGCTCGCCGCACACCTCCCCAAGCCCTCCGCGGCTCAGGTTCCGCCGGTCTCGAGCGTTGGGGCGGGCAACCCGGACGGCACGACGGTGGCGCTCTTCTCCAACCCGCTCACCGTCATCAGCGCCGTGCGCCCGGGTGTCTCGCTCGTCAGCACGCTGCCTCCGACGGACGGGATGGGTCAGCCCTCATCGAGCGTCACGGCCTTGACCGGCGTGCGCTGCACGGTCGACCCTGACAACTACACCGGCGGCTTCGGGGTGTGGAGCGGCACCTCCTTCGCCACCCCCGTCTTCGCGGCCGAGGTGGCCGCCGCGATCGTCGCCGCGGGCCCCCTCAAGACCGTGTCGGCCGAGGCCATGCGCCAGCGGGCTCTCGCAGCGCTCCACCACTGCATCGGGAAGGACGCCAAGTGACCCCCACCCCGACCGCGCCCGACGGGCTCGGCACCCGAGCCGGCAAGGCCTTCGCGGCCTACCTCGGCGGCGATCGTGAGCGACTCTCCGAGCTCGTCGACATCGTCACCCCCGTGCTGTGGAACGCCGCCCGGTCCCAGGGCGCGGGCGCGCCCATGTGCGAGGACGCCATCCAGACGGCCTTCCTCCAGCTCGTCGACCGCGCCGAGTCGATCAAGGAGCCGGCGGCCGTGCTGGGCTGGCTCGTCGTCGTGGTCAAGCGCGAGGTGTGGCGCCTGTCGCGCGGCTCGCGCCGAGAGATCGGGGTCGACGAGGTGCCGGAGGGCCCGGCCCAGCAGCTCGACCCGGAGTCGCAGTCGATCCTCAGCGAGCGTCAGCGCGTGCTGTGGCAGCACGTCTCCACCCTCACCCCGCGATGCCAGGAGCTGCTCCGGGTCATCGCCTTCGCCGACCGTCCCGACTACGCCGCCATCGCGGAGTCGTTGGGGATGCCGGTCGGCAGCATCGGCCCGACCCGTGGCCGCTGCCTCCAGAAGCTGAGGACGACTCTCGGCTCCGACCCCGGATGGGCGGTCTGACATGACATCGCACACGGAAGCCATCGATGCCCGCGACATCGCCAACCTCGGCCAGATCCGCGACCTGTTCGCGCACGCCGACCCCGTGCCCAGTGACCTGGCCGAGCGGATGAAGTTCGCCATCACGGTGCACGCGCTGCACGCCGAGGTCGCGGAGCTGATGGACTCGGCGCTGCTCACCACCCGCGGCGCCGACTCCAAGGTGGAGCCGACACCGACCGACTCCGTGACGTTCACGGCCGCGTCGGTGAGCCTCATGGTCTCCGCCAGCCCCAGCGGTCAGGACGACACCGACGCCCGGGTGCGGGTCGACGGGTGGGTCACCTCGCCGGGCGCGCAGGTCGAGGCGGTGACCACCGAGGGCAGCCTGTCGGCTATTTCGGATGCGAACGGGCGGTTCGTTCTGGATGATCTACCTCACGGGCCCGTGCATTTCGTCATCACCGACCCGGACAACGAGGACGTGCGACCGGTCATCACCCCGACGATCCAGATCTAGGCCGATGACCGGCCCTGACGGAGAGGCCGGTTCGACTCATCGATCTCCTCGAGAGAGCGCGGACGCTGCGCGAGCGTGCGGTGGCCGACAACCTGGCCGGCCGGCCGGTCGAGGCCGCGCAGTCACTGACGGCGGCCCTCGAGGAGATCGAGCGGCTCGACGGCTCCGCCCCGTCGCGTGACCGGCTCGAGCTGCGGTGCAACACTCTCATCACCCTGGCCCTGACCGACTTCATGCTCTCGGGGATGGAGTCGGCCGCCGCCCGCTTCGCCGAGGCAGAGATCGTCATCGCGCAGCTCGGCGATCCCGGACTGCAGGCACGCCTCGACTACCAGCGGGCCAGCATCTACGGACGCGTCGGCGACCTCGCCTCGGCCTGGGACGGGCTCGAGGGCGCCGTCCAGCGGCTCGACGCCTTCACGCCTCGCGAGCAGTGCTCGGTGCACCTGAGCCGCGGGATGCTCGCCTTCGAGCTCTCGCGCCCCCAGCAGGCGCTCGAGTCGTTCGCCGAGGCCGCGCGGCTGGCGCACGCGCTCGGCGGGGTCGAGCAGGAGTTCATGGCTCGGCACAACGAGGGGTATGCCGCCTACCTCCTCGGCGACATCCCGCGGTCCCTGGCCGGCATGGCAGCCGCCGAGCTCCTCTCGGCAGACGTCTACCGGGCACCGGCCCGTCTCGACCGGGCACGCGTGATGCTCGAGGCGGGTCTGGTCCGTGAGGCGGCCGATGCCCTGCAGGCCGGCATCGCCGACCTGCCCGACGAGGGGCACGACCAGATCCGGGCCGAGTTCGACCTCGAGCTGGCCCGGGCCGAGCGGCTCGCGGGTCATCTCGACCGCGCGGCGGTGGCGGCCGCCAGTGCCATCGAGACCTACCGCCGGCTCGGTGCGACGGCATGGGTCGCCAAGGCGACGCTCGTGGCCCTGCTCGTCGACCTGGACCGGCAGCGGCGCACGACCCGCACCGGTGACCCCGAGGGCGCCGAGACCACCGTGGCGCGCGCGGCGGCCGCCCTTGCCGACCAGCTCGTCGAGGTGGCAGGAGAGCTCGGAGACTCCGAGCTCTCCGACGGGGCGCGGGTCGTGGCGGCCCAGGCGCTCCTGCTCGCCGGTGATGCCCCGGCTGCCAACACCCGACTGCTCAGCCTCGAGCGCATCTCGTCGGCCTCGCTCTCCGACGAGCTCGACGCGGCGGCCGTCACGGCGACGACCCTCGTCGCCACCGGTGACGTCGGGCCGGCACGTCGCATCCTCGGTCGCGCCGCGCGCCGGCTCGCCGCCGGGCAGGAGGGGAGCGCGAGCCTCGACCTGCGCACGGCCCGGGCCGTGCACGGCGTGCGCCTGGCCGAGCTCGACCTCGACCTCGCCGTCCCGCGGGGCAGCGGTGCCGTGCTCGAGGTGCTGGAGCGGTGGCGCAGCGCGACCGACCGGCTGCCCTCGCTCGGCCGACCTGACGACGAGCAGCTGGCCTCGCTGACCGAGCAGCTGCGCTCGGTGCGCGGGCTCATGCGCCGAGAGCTCGATCCCGAGCAGCTGCGCGAGCTCGAGGTCGACGCGTCTCAGCTCGAGCGACTGATCCGCGACCGAGACTGGGCCCTCAGCCGCCGCGGCACCGCCCGGCCCGTGCCGGTGCGGGTGCGCGAGGCGCGGGCCCACCTCGCCGCCATCGACCGCGACCTCGTCTGGTTCTTCCGGCATCGGGGGCGCATCTGCGGCGTGGGGGTGATCGCAGGGCGAGCGGTCCTGCGCGACCTCATGCCGGCCTCCCGCGCGACGGAGCTGGCGCAGCGGGTCCGGGTCGACCTGCGTGCTGCTGCGACCCACCACCTGGGGCCGTTGTCGGGGGCGGTCTGGTCATCGCTCCGGTCGAGCGCAGCCGAGCTCGACGCAGGGCTGCTCCAGCCGTGGCGCTCGAGCCGCGGGCTCGTCCTCGTCACCTGCCCGGAGATCTCCGGCCTCCCGTGGGCGCTCCTGGCGTCCATGCGCGGCCGGCCGCTCACCATGGCCGTCTCGGTGACCTCCTTCGCCCGACGCGGACTCGGTGCCGTCGGCGGCGACGGTGACGTCGCGACGACGGACCGGGCCGCGGCGACCACCGTCCACGTCAGCGTCGGTCCCGCGGTCCCGAGAGCGTCTGCCGAGGCGCGTGCGATCGCCCGGACGTGGGGCAGCAGCTCGCAGATCGCGGAGCCCTCGAGCCGCAGGGAGCTCGTCGGGGCGCTCGCCCGGCCCGGCATCGTCCATGTCGCGGCCCACGGCACTCACCAGGTCGAGTCACCGCTCTTCTCCTCCTTGGTGCTGCACGACGGGCCGGTCTTCGCGCACGAGCTCCAGCCCACCGGTGTGCGGGCCGACCACGTCGTGCTCTCGGCCTGTGAGGTCGGGCTCGAGACCGGCCGGCCCGGTCACGAGTCCCTGGGTCTCGCCCTGTCGCTGCTCTCACTCGGTGCGCGCTCGGCCGTCGCTGCCGTCGCCCCCGTGCCCGACGACGTCGCTGCCGCGACGATGGCGCGCCACCACGAGCTGCTCGCTGCCGGGGTGCCCAGCGATGAGGCGCTCGCGCGCGCCGTCGCCGAGATCGACGACGTCGCCGCGGCCTTCCTCAACCTCGGGGGTCAGTACCGCCCCTGACGCGGGCCCCGACACGCGTCCCTGACGCGGCCCCGACACCCGTCCCTGACGCGGCCCTGACACCGACCTCGGCCGATCCGGTCACGTCCTGCTCCGCCCAGCGGAGCAGGATGCGACCCGGCGGAGTCCGGGCAGGTGGCCCGGCCGCGAGATCGTCAGGCCGTCAGGGCAGCTGCTCCGCGATCCGGCGGCGCTTGGTCAGGGCCATGGCGAGCGCGATCTTCTTCGCGTCGATCGCGATCTCGCGCAGCATCCCCGAGATGGGGTTGGTGAAGCCGTTGAACCACAGGCCGCGCGCCCCGCGGGGAGTTGCCCCTGCGCGGGTGACGGGGTGGCCCCTGTCGTCGAGCAGGCCGAGGTGCCCGATGAGCGGCTCGAGCCCCTGGGAGTAGCCCGTGGCGAGCACGACGACATCGGGCTCGAGACGGCTGCCGTCCGAGAGCACGACCGCCCCGCCGTCGAAGGACGTGAGCGCGGCGACCGGCTCGACGCGACCGGCGCGGATCGCGTCGATGATGCCGACGTCCTGCACGGGGATCGCGTTGTCGCGCTCGACGCGCGTCAGCAGCCCCGTGTCGGGGCGAGGCAGGCCGTATGCCGTGAGGTCGGGGGTCGTGGCCCGCTCCACGAGCGCTGCGGCGCGGTCGACGAGCGCGGCTGGGAGGTGGCGCACGGTGATGCCGGTGTACTGCGCGGCATACGGCCCCGCGGAGCGGCGCAGGATGTGGGGGATGGTGCGGACGGCGAGGCGGACGCGCGCGGCGCCGTGCTCGACGAGGTCGACCGCCAGCTCGGTGCCGGTGTTGCCGCTGCCGACGACGAGCACGTCCTTGCCGGCATACGGGCTGCCGTCGCGGTAGGTGCGCGACAGGACGACCTCGCCCGAGAAGTCTTGCAGGCCAGGCAGATCCGGCTCGACCGGCGTGTGGTTGAAGCCGGTCGCGACGACGACGTAGGGCGCGGTCAGGGTCGACCCGTCACTCAGGGTCAGGGCCCAGCCGAGGCCGTCGTCGGAGCGGTCGACCCGCTCGACGGACGTGCGCAGCCGCACGTCGAGGTCGTGGTGGGCGGCATACAGCTCGAGGTAGCGCACGACGTCGTCTCGGGCGACCCACCGACCCATCTCCTTGGGGATGGGCATCCCCGGCAGGCCCGAGAGCTCGCGCGGCGTGTGCAGGTGGAGGCGGTCGTAGTGGCGCCGCCACGAGCTGCCGATCGCGTCGCTCTGCTCGAGCACGACGCCGTGCAGGCCACGTGCGCGCAGGGCCGCGGCGGTGGCGAGCCCGGCCGGGCCGGCTCCGATGATGTAGGCGTCGACGACGGGGCTTCGGTGGCTCACCGGGACAACGTAGCGGTCTCGGACCTCGGTGACGCCGACGCCCGCCACGCCAGGTGGACGTGACCTCACGTCGCATGTGGTGTCCGCGACAGCGGGATCAGGTTGTTAGGCAAGGCTTACCTGTGCTTTGCTGATTTCCGTCACGCCCTTGTGGCTTAATTCCTGAGAGTTCCCTGAGAGAGGTCCCCGTGCTCGCGAGCAATGCGCTGATCGGGCTGCGCGAGGGACTCGAGGCGGCCCTCGTCGTCGTCATCCTCGTGGCCTTCCTCGTCAAGACCGACCGCCGCTGGGCGCTGCGCTACGTGTGGCTCGGTGTCGGCGTCGCGGTCGCCCTCTCGGTCGCCCTGGGTGCGCTGCTCACCTACGGCACGAAGCAGCTGACCTTCGAGGCGCAGGAGCTCATCGGCGGCATCGCCTCGATCCTCGCCGTCGTCTTCGTGACCTTCATGGTCTTCTGGATGCGCACGGCGGCACGCACCATCTCCGGCGAGCTCAAGGGCAAGCTCGACAAGGCCCTCGACCTCGGCCCCTTCGCCATCGCCCTCGTCGCCTTCCTCGGCGTCGGCCGTGAGGGCCTCGAGACCGCGATCTTCTTCTACGCGACGACCGAGGCCGCCGGGCAGGGCAACAACCAGCCGCTCATCGGCTGGGTCGTCGGCCTCGGCAGCGCCGTGCTGCTCGGCTGGCTCATCTATCGCGGTGCGGTGCAGATCAACCTCGGGAAGTTCTTCCGCTACACCGGCATCCTGCTGATCCTCGTGGCCGCAGGCATCCTCTCCTACGGCATCCACGACCTGCAGGAGGCGCAGTTCCTCCCGGGCCTGACCACCCTCGCCTTCGACGTCAGCGCCACGGTCGACCCGAGCAGCTGGTACGCCACGCTCCTCAAGGGCATCTTCAACTTCACGCCCGCCACGACCGTGCTGCAGGCCGTCGCGTGGGTGCTCTACGTCGGCATCGTCCTGACGCTCTTCCTCCGGCCCGTCAAGAGCCGTCCCGCCGTGGCGGCGCCGTCGGCCGAGCCACAGCGCACGGTCGCTGCCTGACCGGCCCGCCGACCGGCATACCCCCTCACGAACGCACCTCACGAACGCACCGCACCACACCATCAGGAGCCTCATGTCCCGCCCGTCCCTGCGCCTCGCCGCGCCCGCCGTCCTCGCGCTGACCAGCGTCCTCGGCCTGGCCGCCTGCACCGACAAGGCCGACACGAGCGCGTCCTCGACCGGGGCCGCTGCCGGCGGACCGATCGTCGTCAACGCGACCGACACGGCCTGCGAGCTGTCGGCGACGACGGCCAAGGCGGGCACCGTGACGTTCGAGGTCAGCAACGCCGGCACGAAGGTCAACGAGTTCTACGTCTATGCCGAGGGCGACCGGATCATCTCCGAGGTCGAGAACATCACGCCCGGCATCAAGCGGGAGCTCAAGGTGGAGATCACCGCGCCCGGCACCTTCACCACGGCGTGCAAGCCCGGCATGGTCGGCGACGGCATCCGCGCCCCCTTCACCGTGACGGGCACGGCCGTCGCCGGCAGCTCCGACGAGAAGGTCGCCACGGCGATCGCCGACTACAAGGCGTTCGTCGCGACGCAGAGCGACGAGCTGCTCACGGGCACGGAGGCCTTCGTGGCCGCGGTCAAGGCGGGCGACGTCGCCAAGGCCAAGGAGCTCTATCCGACGGCCCGCCTCCCGTGGGAGACCATCGAGCCCGTCGCCGAGAGCTTCGGCGACCTCGACCCGCGCATCGACGGGCGTGAGGACGTGATCGAGGAGGGCATGGAGTTCACCGGCTACCACCGCCTCGAGAAGGACCTCTGGGTCAGCGGTCTGCAGTCGGACTCGAGCACCATCGCCGACCAGCTGCTCGCCGACGTCAAGGAGATCGCCGCCAAGAGCAAGACGGTCGAGCCCACGGCGCTGACGATCTCCAACGGCGCCAAGGCGCTGCTCGACGAGGTGGCGACCGGCAAGATCACGGGCGAGGAGGAGCGCTACTCGCACACGGACCTCTGGGACTTCCGCGGCAACCTCCAGGGCTCGCAGGAGGCGCTCGAGACGCTCCGCCCCGTCGTCACCGAGCGTGACGCCACGCTGCAGAAGGCGCTCGACACCCGCTTCAGTGAGCTCAACAAGCTGCTCGAGTCGCACCGCGTGGCAGGCCGATTCGTCAGCTACACCGACCTCACCGAGGCCGACATCAAGGCCTTGACCGTGTCGCTCGACGCGCTCTCCGAAAAGGTGTCCAAGGTGCCGGGCGTCGTGGAGGCCAAGTGACCCCCTTCCCCGCGGAGCCCGTCGCCCCCGAGCCGCTGCGGCCCTCGGCCGACGATGCCGGCAGTGGTGTCAGCCGCCGCAGGCTCCTCGGCGTCTCGGGCACGGCTGCCGTCGCCGGCGTCGTCGCAGGCGCCACGAGCGCTTATGCCGTGACGCGGGCTGACGACGCGAGCGCGGCGGGTGCCCCGACCCCTGCGGCCGCGCCCGCCCTGGCGCTCGACGCCGCGATCCCCTTCCGCGGCGAGCACCAGGCCGGCATCGTCACCCCGGCGCAGGACCGCCTGCACTTCGTGGCCCTCGATGTCGTGACGAAGGACCCGGCCCAGCTGCGCGAGCTCCTCAAGGCGTGGACTCGGGCGGCCGAGCGGATGAGCCTCGGGGCAGAGGCCGCCCCGGGTGGTCTCGTCGGGGGCGGACCCAACCGCGCCCCCGAGGACACCGGAGAGGCCTATGGCCTGCCCGCCTCGGGACTCACGGTGACGATCGGCTTCGGCCCGTCGCTCTTCGACGACCGCTTCGGTCTCGCCGACCGCAAGCCGGCTGCCCTCGAGGAGCTGCCCACCTTCGGCGGCGACCAGCTCGACCCGAAGCGGTCGGGTGGCGACCTCTGCATCCAGGCCTGTGCCAACGACCCTCAGGTCGCGGTCCACGCCGTGCGCAACCTCGTGAGGATGGGCTTCGGCGTCGTCGCGGTGCGCTGGTCGCAGCTCGGTTTCGGCCGCACGTCGTCGACCTCGACGGCTCAGGCGACCCCGCGCAACATGTTCGGCTTCAAGGACGGCACCAACAACGTCAAGGCCGAGGAGCCCGAGGGTCTGGCGCAGCACGTGTGGGTCGCGCCGGAGGACGAGCAGGGCGCCGGCGCGTGGATGGCGGGCGGCTCCTACCTCGTCGCCCGGCGCATCCGGATGCACATCGAGGTCTGGGACCGCACCCCCCTGCAGGAGCAGGAGGACATCATCGGTCGCGACAAGAAGGAGGGCGCGCCCCTCGGTCAGGCTGCGGAGTTCGACCCTCTCGACTTCGGCAAGAAGGGCCCGGACGGCCAGCCCGCGATCCCGGTGCACGCCCACGTCAAGCTCGCCCACGAGAGCCAGCTCGGCGGTGTGCGCATCCTGCGTCGTGGTTACAACTTCACCGACGGGTCTGACGGGGTCGGCCACCTCGACGCGGGCCTCTTCTTCATCGCCTACATGCGCAACCCCGGCAGGCAGTTCGTGCCGATGCAGCGTGCGCTCGCGAGCAAGGACGTGCTCAACGAGTACATCGAGCACAATGGTTCGGCCGTCTTCGCCTGTCCGCCCGGCGTCAAGGACGGCGAGTACTGGGGTCAGGCCCTCTTTGCCTGACAGCTCACCGATCGAGAGAGCAATCCGTCGCACGGCGCGCTCACGCCGACGCGGCCGGATTGCTCTTTCGATCGGCAGATGGGGGCGGACGGGGCGCTGACCACTCAGGCGTGGGCCTCAGGGTGGGAGGCGATCCACTCCGCGGGGTGGGCGACGACGTCGTCGAGCACCCGCAGGCCGGCGCCGGCGAGCGAAGCGCCGGGCCCCGCCAGGGCAGGCCCGATCTCGACCGGCGACCAGCGGGCCGCGAGCACCCGGTCGGCGACCTGCGTGCTGATCCCCTCGCGCAGGTGCTCGAAGAGGCGGGCGTAGATGCCGCCGAGCACGACCCGCTCGACGTCGACGAGGTTGAGCGTCGTCGCGACCGCCACCCCGATGGCGTCGGCCGCGGACTCGAGTGCCCGCAGGGCCCGTCCGGGCCGCGACGCCGCCTCCAGGAGGGTCTCGACAGGGGTGTCGAGCGGCAGCCCGGCGCTGCGCATGATGACGTCGCGGCCGGCATACTGCTCGAGGCAGCCGTGGGCGCCGCACCCGCACAGCGGGCCGTCGCGCTCGATGACGGCGTGGCCGATCTCGCCCGACCACCCGTGCTGGCCGCGGGCCAGCTCGCCGGCGACGACGATGGCTCCGCCGATGCCGACCTCGCCGGCGAGGTAGAGGAAGCTCTGCGCGTCTCGGCTCGTGTGCTCGACGGCCGCGCGAGTCTGCACCTCTGCGCGGGCCGACAGGTCGGCGTCGTTGCCCAGGATCAGTGGGATGCCTTGGAGCGCAACGTGATCCGCGAGCAGATCGAGCACGTCGACGTCGTGCCAGCCAAGGTTGGGGGCGAGCTGCACGACGCCGCTGCCGTGCCGCAGCAGGGCAGGGATCGACACGCACGCCCCGGCGATCGTGACCGTCTCGGCGAGCCCGTCGACGATGGGTGCGGCGAGGCGCGCCACCTGTCGCAGCACGACCGCCGGGGTGCTCGCGCGGAAGTCGCCGTCGCGCCGGGCCTCGGCCACGGTCGCGCCCGTCAGGTCGGTCGCGCGCACCGCGAGGTGGTCGACCTGCACCTCGAGGCCCAGGCCCACGACCGTGCGGGCCGCGGGCGCGAGCAGCATGCCCGGTCGCCCTGCGCCGGATCGCAGCTCGGGTGCCAGCTCGACGACGAGACGGGCCTCGATGAGCCGGTCGACGAGGTCGGAGGCGGTGGCCCGGGTCACCCCGAGGGCGCTCGCGATGCGAGCCCGGGTCGTCGGCGCGGGGGCCTCGAGGACTGCGCGCAGCACGAGAGAGAGGTTGTGCTCGCGCAGGCTCGCCTGCTGCGCGGCGCCGCGGGCCGCGCCGCCCACCCGACCGACCCGGCCGGGGTGCCGTCCGGCCATGAGCGCGGGGCTCCGCACGGCAGGTCCGGTCTCGCTCACCCGTTGACCCTACCGCCTCCGAGGCAATATGTTTGTTCAACATACAAATGCCGAGACTCGGTATGCCGTTGCTCGAGGAGGAGCCTCATGGTCCGCACGCCCACCCCTGACGACAAGTTCTCTTTCGGTCTGTGGACCGTCGGCTGGGAGGCACGTGACCAGTTCGGTGACGCCTCGCGTCCGCACCTCGACCCCATCGAGTCCGTGCGCCGTCTCGCCGAACTCGGCGCCTGGGGGGTCACCTTCCACGACGACGACCTCGTGCCCTTCGGCAGCAGCGACGCCGAGCGCGACCGGATCATCGCCGACTTCCGCAAGACTCTCGACGAGACCGGCGTCGTCTGCGAGATGGTCACGACCAACACCTTCAGCCACCCGATCTTCAAGGATGGCGCCTTCACCTCCAACAGCCGCGAGGTGCGCCGCTACGGCCTGCGCAAGGTGATCCGCAACGTCGACCTCGCCGCCGAGCTCGGCGCCGAGACCTTCGTCATGTGGGGCGGGCGCGAGGGCGCCGAGTATGACGGCGCCAAGGACATCAACTCCGCTCTCGACCGCTACCGCGAGGGCATCGACACCGTGGCGGCCTACATCAAGGACCAGGGCTACGACCTGCGCATCGCCATCGAGCCCAAGCCCAACGAGCCCCGCGGCGACATCCTCCTGCCGACGGTGGGCCACGCCCTCGGCTTCATCGCCGAGCTCGAGCACGGCGACATCGTCGGCCTCAACCCCGAGGTCGGGCACGAGCAGATGGCCGGTCTCAACTACACCTCGGGCATCGCCCAGGCCCTGTGGGCGGGCAAGCTCTTCCACATCGACCTCAACGGTCAGCGCTCGATCAAGTACGACCAGGACCTCGTCTTCGGCCACGGTGACCTGCTCTCGGCCTTCTTCACCGTCGACCTCGTCGAGAACGGCTTCGTCAACGGCGGCCCCCGCTACGACGGCCCCCGCCACTTCGACTACAAGCCCTCGCGCACCGAGGACGTCGACGGGGTGTGGGTCTCGGCCGCCGCCAACATGAGCACCTACATCGTCCTCAAGGAGCGGGCTGCGGCCTATCGCGCCGACCCCGAGGTGCAGGCCGCCTTCGAGGCGAGCCGCGTCACCGAGCTCGCCGTGCCCACCCTCGGGGAGGGCGAGACCCTCGCCGACCTGCTCGCCAACCCGGCGGCCTTCGAGGACTTCGACGTCGAGGGGGTGGCCGAGGCCGGCTACGCCTTCGTCGCCCTGAACCAGCTGGCCGTCGAGCACGCCCTCGGCGCCCGCTGACCCGGAGACGGGAGACGCGCCCCACCTCCCGCCGGGGGAAGTGGGGCGCGTCAACACACCGGCTTGTCGTCAACTCCGCGTGGAGTGCCACACCGGGTTGACGACAACCCGGTGTGTTGCCGGGCGGGGGGGAGGCCCGGGGTGCGCGCGAGGCCGCGGTGCCGCGACGCCGCGACGGTGCGGGCAGCGGTGGGTGCGGGTCAGGTCTGGCTGACGCGGACCGTCAGGGCGGCTGGCCGCACCACGGCCGTGACCTCGGTCGCCTCGCCGAGCACGTCTCCGTCGACCTGCACCGGCACGGGGCGGTCGACGACGACGCGGATCTCGGTGCAGACCTTGTGGTCGAGCGTCGGGTGACCCTTGCGCTGCCGCGTCACGACCCGCGTCGCGACGGGCACCCAGCCGACGAGGCCTCGCGGCGAGGCGATCACGGCGTCGAGCCGGCCGTCGTCGACGAGGGCGCTCGGCATGAGGACGAGACCACCGAGCAGGCGCCCGCAGTTGCCGATGACGACCATCCGCGAGCGGCGCCGGAACTCCGGCTCGTGGTCGACCCGCACCTTGACGCGGAACTCCGGCGAGATGAGGTGCTTCGCCCCCGACACGAGGTAGGCCGGCCAGCCGACCTTCTTCTTCAGGCTCTCGTTGGTGCCCGCCATGATCGCGGCGTCCATGCCGATGCCGCTCATAACGAGGAAGTGGTGGGTCTGCGGCCCGAGCCCGCCCTCGTCGGCGGCCGACTCCGTGGCCGACTGGGTGGCCGATTGGGTGGCCGCCTGGGTGGCCGACTTCGTGTCCACGTCCGGCCCGGGTTCGTCCGGCCCGATGCGCAGCTCGCCGACGTCGATGCGGCGGTTGCGCCCCGTCAGTGCCACGACGAGAGCAGCCTCGAGGCCGACCGGCAGGTCGAGGTTGCGCGCGAGCAGGTTGCCGGTGCCCGCGGGCAGGATGGCGAGCGGCGTCTCCGTGCCGACCAGCACGCTGGCGACGTTGCGCACGGTCCCGTCGCCGCCGAGCGTGCACACGACGTCGACGCCCTCGCGCACGGCGGCCGCGGCCTGGCCGGCGCCGGTGTCGTCGGCAGTGGTCTCGAGATAGACCGGCTCGCCCCAGCCGTTCTCGCGGCAGGTCTTGTCGATCCGCTCGCGCACGGGCCGCAGGTCGGTGAACTTCGTCGGGTTGATGATGATGGCCGCGCGCCGCACCGGCGCCTCCTGCTCCTCCCCGGAGCGGAAGTGGCCACGATGGGGTCGGGCCCGCCGACGACGCAGCGGAGCGGTCACCTCGGGGGCGACGCGGTTCATGACGAAGCCACCGATGACCAACGCCAGCACCACGATCCCGGCGACGATCCACGGCAGGTAATCACTGAGCACCCGTGCACGCTATCGCCAGCCCGCCCGACACCCGGCATCGCCGGTGGCCACCGCCACCTCCCGCCGTAGGGTGGGGTCCATGACCGAGCCGTCCACCGCCGGGGCTGCAGACCCGGGACCGGCCACCCCCGATGACGCGGACTGGACGTGGGTCCTGACGCGGCCCTGCCCCGACTGCGGCTTCGACGCGACGGCGCTGACCGTGGGCGAGGTCCCCGCGGCACTGCGTGACGCAGCCACCCGGTATGCCGTCCGGCTGGCCGAGCCCGACGCCCGCACTCGTCCGTCGGCGGGCATCTGGTCGCCCTTGGAGTACACCTGCCACGCGCGCGACGTCAGCGACGTCATGCGGGGACGCCTCGAGCAGATCCTCGACGGCGCTGGCGAGCAGGTGCAGTTCGCCAACTGGGACCAGGACGAGACGGCCGTGCAGGAGCAGTACTGGCGCGCCGACCCCACCACCGTCCAGCGCGAGGTCACCGCTGCGCTCGAGGCGGCCGCCACCACGTACTCTCGCCCCGTGGGGGACCAGTGGGAGTGGCCGGCGTTGCGCAGCAACGGTTCCCGCTTCACCGCCCGCACCCTTGCCCTCTACTTCGTCCATGACATCCGCCACCATCTCTGGGACGTGAACGCGTGACGCTACCGATCGACGTGCCGCTCCAGCTGCCTGCGCCGCGCACCCCCGACCCCCACGACGCCCCGGCCATCCGCTGGGGCATCATCGCCCCCGGTGGCATCGCGCACACCTTCGCCGAGGCGGTCGCGGTCGGCACGGCGTCGCAGGTCGTCGCGGTCGGCTCGCGCAGCAGCGAGCGGGCGCGGGACTTCGCCGACGAGTTCTCGATCGGGACGGCATACGGCAGCTATGAGGAGCTCGTCGCCGACGACGAGGTGGACGCGATCTACGTCGCGTCCCCGCACTCCGAGCACCGCGACCACGCCCTGCTCGCCCTCGAGGCGGGCAAGCCGGTGCTCGTCGAGAAGGCCTTCGCCCGCAACGCCGCCGAGGCGCGCCAGGTGGTGCTGGCCGCCGAGGCGCGCGGGCTGCTCGTCATGGAGGCGATGTGGAGCCGCTTCCTCCCGCACTACGACGTCGTGCGCCACGTCGTCGAGTCGGGGCTCATCGGCGACGTCGTCGCCGTCTTCGCCGACCACGGTCAGCGGCTCTACCCCGACGGGCCGGCGCGGCTGGCCCAGCCCGAGCTCGCGGGCGGCGCGCTGCTCGACCTCGGCGTCTATCCCGTCGCCTTCGCCGACCTCGTGCTCGGCCCGCCCGAGCAGGTGACGGCCACCGGCACGCTGACCGACCTCGGCGTCGACGCGACGACGACCATCACGGTCACCGGGGCGGGCGGCGCGCACGGTGTGCTCTCGTGCACGATGGCCGCCGTCACTCCCGGCACGGCCGTCGTGGCCGGCACCGAGGCGCGTCTCGAGCTGAGCGGCGCCTTCTACGGTGCGGGCTCCGGCATCCGGCTCGTGAGCCGCACCAACGAGGTCATCGACGAGCACCCCGGCGGTGTGCCGGAGGACGTGCGCGGATTCTCTTACGAGGCAGCCGAGTTCGCGCGTTGCCTCGTCGCCGGTGAGCGCGAGTCGTCGATACTGCCGCATGCCACGACGCTCCGGGTCATGGAGACGATGGACGAGGTGCGTCGCCAGATCGGTGTGACCTACCCCGGCGAGTAGCCTCCGGCGAAGAGGCCGTCACCCGCCCGGGGTGATGCCGGGTCCAGCCCGCAGAGGTCATGATCGGGACTCGTGGACGGAGGACCCATGACGACCGATGCCACTCGCGACCTGGCCTTCCGCGCGCTCCGGGTGTCGGTCGTCGCAGGCGCGGTCTCTGCCGTGCTCGCCGTCGTCTGGGGCATCGCGTCCGGCTCGCGCGTCATCCTCTTCGACGGCGTCTCCGCCGGCATCGGCCTGCTCATGAGCGGCCTCTCGCTCGCTGCCGCCCGGGCCGCGGCCTCCGGCTCGTCGCACGCCTTCCCCTACGGCCGGCAGACGATGCTGCCGCTCGCCCTCGGCGGGCAGGGGATCGCCCGCCTCGGCTTCACCGCCTACGCCGTCGCCGACGCCGTGACGGTGCTGCTCGCCGGCGGAGACAGCGTGTCGACGGGGTCCGCTCTGCTGTATGCCGCCATCGCCGCCTGTCTCTGTCTCGGCGTCACGCTGTGGCTGCGTCGGCACGAGGGCACGAGCGAGCTCGTCGCTGCCGAGGTGCTCGGGTGGCGCATCGCGACGATCCTCTCCTTCGCCATCCTCGCGGGCTTCGCCTTCGTCGCGCTCCTGCCCGAGGGCGACCTCAAGACGACGGCCGCTGCATACGTCGACCCTGTATTGGTCATCGTCGTGTCGCTCATCGTGCTGCCGAGCCCGGTGCGGCTCGTGCAGACCATGCTGCGCGAGCTGCTCGACATGCGGCCTCCGGCGGAGATCGAGGCTCCGGCCCGGGCCGCGGTCCTCGAGGTCTGCGCAGCCAACGGCCTGACCGAGCCCGTCATCCGCATGACCAAGACGGGCGGCAGGCTCTACGTCGAGATCGACCACCTCGTCGAGGCTGGCACCTGGGACGTCTCCGACATCGACCGGCTGCGGGTGGCGCTGACCGAACGGCTGCGCTCACCGGCCTACACGACGTGGATCAACGTCGAGCTCTCGTGCGACCCCACCTGGCAGCTCGGCTGAGGCCTCCCGCACGTCCTCCCGTCGGCCCCCGCCTTCGTCCGGGGTGCCTGACCGGGACGGGTGCCGGGACGTGGGCGCTGCACCACCCACGACGAGCGGTCGTATGCCGTGTCCGTCCCGCCAGCTGTCCCGCTCGTCCTGCGGAGGCTGGGTCAGCAGGAGGGGTCAGGAGGAGGTGACGGCGGCGGGCTCGTCGTCCCTGCGGTCGGCCCGAGCCCGCGTCAGGCGGTCGAGCCCGAGGCTCGTGGCGACGCCGGTGGCGGTCGCGACGAGCACGCACCCGAGGCTCGTCGTCATCGCGAGGGCCGGCCCGCCGATGCCGATGACCATGGCGACTGCCGTCCACGGGAGCCGGTAGCCACCGGCGATGCCGGAGGCGGCACCGGAGGCGCCGGCGAGGTCGCCG
Source organism: Humibacillus xanthopallidus (assembly GCF_044793955.1). Taxonomy (GTDB): domain Bacteria; phylum Actinomycetota; class Actinomycetes; order Actinomycetales; family Dermatophilaceae; genus Humibacillus; species Humibacillus xanthopallidus_C. The sequence continues at coordinate 568,929 of NZ_CP084995.1, forward strand.
GGGATGCCGAGGTGGGGGGCAAACGACCTGCCCGCGAGGTCACCGATGGCGAGGAAGGGCACGAAGACCCCGCCGCAGCCACCGGCTGCCACCGCAGCGGTCGTGGCCGCGGCGCGCAGGGCCGCGACGAGCAGCAGCAGGCCGGCCGGTGCGGCGAGGCCGACGGGGCTCTCGGCCCAGAGGATCGCCCCGCCGCCGGGGCCGACCGCCGACCTGCCGTCGGCGACGAGGAGCAGGGTCAGGGTCGCGGCGAGCATCGCCCCGGCCCCGATGACGAGCCGTCGCATGGGGCCGGCCTTCCAGCCGCGCACGCGATAGATGGCCCAGCCGGTGAGCGCCGTGAGGAAGCCGGCGATGACGCCGACGTAGAGGCACGTGCGCAGCACCTGGAGCCAGCCGTCCGGGGCGACCATCGGGGTGATGAGCCGGATGAGGTCGAGCTCGAACGTCAGGTTGACGCCCCAGCCGATCAGCCCTCCGATGAGGGCCGCCGTGACCCGGGCCGGGGTCAACGCCACCTGGCGGCGGCGACCCAGCTCGAGGATGAAGGCCGTGCCGACGAGCGCGACCCCCATGAGCGCCGAGACTCCGGCCGCGCCACCGGCCACGGCTGCGCCCCGCAGCAGCTGCTGGCGGCCCGGGCGGAGCTGACCGAGCCACGACCCGGTCGCGACCCCGAGGTGCGCGGCCGGCGCCTCGGTGCCCATGGGCGCCCCGCTGCCCACCGTGATGATGATGGCGAGGGCCCGCAACGGGGCCTGTCGCCACGGGAAGCGCTCCTCCGCGCCGGCCGACAGCACGACGTCGGCGGTGAGGTCGGCCCGCGCCACGTCCGCAGGGAAACGTCGCCACGACAGCGGGATCCGCGGCAGGTAGCGCACCCACCGACGGCGCGGGCCCGTGCCGCCGGGTGCGCCGGTCCTGGAGCCGACGCCGGCGCGGGAGCCGGTGCGGGAGCTGGCTGGGGAAGTAGGCGGCGGCACCGGCAGGGTCTGCACGGGGTCGCCCCGACCGATGACGTGAAGCACGAAGGTGGCAGCCGCGATGCCGAGCACGGGCACGATGATGATGACCCAGGTGTCCTGCCGCGACACGACGGCCAGCAGCTCCTTGATGATCGTCGTCACGGTCACGACGACGCCGGCCCCGACGATCCCGCCGAGGGCGGCGCCTGCGGCATACGGCCCCGTCGCCCGCCAACCCGAGTCGGGGACGGTCGCCTCGCTCACGACCCGACCATCCACTTGGCGGTGCTCAGAGTCACGGCGGCCGCCATCGAGCCGAGCCCCCACCCGATGGACCGGGCGGGGCTGGAGCCACCGGCGCGCAGCTCGGCCCCGACCAGGACGCCGAGGAAGACCGCGGCACTTACCCGCGCGCCGAAGCGGTCGTAGTCGCTCGAGGCCAGCAGTGCGACGACCGTCGCCGTGATCGCGATGAGCGCAGCCATGCCGAGCTGCACGACGAGCAGCACGAAGGGCTCGATCGTGTAGGTGGGGTCGCGCACGAGCCGCACGGCGAGCATGAGGGCGAAGGCGTGCGTCAGCACGAGTCCCACGGTCGTGACCCAGATGATGACGACGAGGTCGAACTTCGAGTGCGGCTCGTGGTCGTTGCCCGCCATGAGCGCGCCGAGCAGCGCCAGGCACACCGTGAGGCCCATGACGTCGACCTCGCGCCGCATGGCCGGCTGGCCGATGGTCTGCGTGAGCCGGGCCGGCGAGGTTCGCGGCACGAGCACCTCCCCGGAGTGCGTGGGCGTGCTGTCGGGTGGGCGCCGACTGCCCGCGAAGGGCGAGCACCATGGTCCGGCCTGGTTGATCTCTCCACTTCACCCCTGCCGGGTGAAGTGGCGGGAGCCCCCCGTGGCCGGACAATCACCCATGAGACGTCGCTCCGCCCTGCTCCTCGCCCTCGCCATCGCTGTGCCGGGCCTGGCGGCATGCAGCGGTGACGGCTCGATCACGCTCCCGACGGCGAGGCCCAGCATCAGCCTGCCCTCGACGATGCCGAGCGTCAGCGTCAGCGTGCCGTCGGTGCCCGCCATCACGCTGCCGACGGTCACGCGGTCGACCGAGCCGGAGGCGACGGTGACCGAGACGCCCGAGCCGCCGCCCACCCAGACGGTGACGCAGACCGAGACGGCCACCGCGACCGTGACCCAGACCGCGACCCCCGAGCCCCCGGCCCCCACCGTGACCGAGACGCCCGTCGAGACCCCGACCGAGCCGCCGACCGAGACGGTCACGCAGACCGAGACGGTCACCGAGACCGCGACCCCGACTGCCACCACGTCCGAGCCCGTGGAGGCCGCCCCCGAGACCACCCCGGCCGCGGGCGAGTCGACGACGTGGTGGCCGTGGCTGCTGCTCGCCCTGCTCGCCATCGCCGGACTCGTCTGGTGGCTGTTGCGCCGCCGCGCCGCCCAGCAGGTGCTCGACGAGTGGGACGCCAAGCTCGAGGAGAGCCGCCGTGAGGCGACCTGGGTCGAGGAGTCGCTCGTCACCCAGGTGCTCTCGATGCCGACGACGGCCGAGGCCACCCAGGTCTGGACCGCCGCCCGGCCGCGGCTGCTCGCGATGGACGAGGGCCTGCTGGCCCTCGAGGGCAGCGCCCCCGACGAGCGGCGGCTCGCCGCGGCGGCCGCCCTGCGGGTGCGACTCGCGCGGCTCGTCGAGGCGGTCGGGGCCGACACCGCTGCTGACCCGGACGCGGACCCCGACGACTTCAGGGCACGGCGCGCGGCGATCGACGCCGCACGCCGCGACCTGCGCGCCGTCCTCACCCCGACCTCGACGGCGGGCGCCACCCCGGACGCCGGGTCGGGCCCCGCCCCCGCCTGACGCGGCGGCACACCTCCTCCACAAAAGTCTGAAAGCGATGTCGATCGGGCGCCCTGCCGATCGTGGAGAGGTCACCAGCCACCAGACAGGAGAACTGACATGCGTTACATCGTCATCCTCAGGGGTGTGCGCCCCGCCGGACCCCCACCCGACGGGCTCATGGAGGCCGTCATGCAGCTCGGTGCGGACGCCACGGCAGCCGGTGCCCTGCTCGACAACGGCGGGCTCGCCCCGAGCGCGGCCGGGGCTCGCGTGTCCGTCGCCGGCGGCGAGCTGAGCGTCATGGACGGACCCTTCGCCGAGGCCAAGGAATACATCAGCTACGCCATCTACGACGTGCACGCCAAGCAGGAGGCGGTCGAGTGGGCGTCGCGCTTCATGCGGCTGCATGCCGACCGCTGGCCCGGGTGGGAGGGCGAGTCCGAGGTGGTCAAGATCTTCGGGCCGGAGGACTTCGCACCGCCCGCGTGACGCGATCGCGCACCGCTGACGCGGTCAGACGCAGCGGTATGCCGTCCGGCCCGCCGCCGCTAGGCATTGACCCTCCCCGACGTGGTCGGGGAGGGTCGGGCCTGTGACGGAGAGCGGGGCGGCCACGAGCGAGACCGAGGCGGCCCGCCGCGCCGTCGAGGCGGTGTGGCACATCGAGTCGGCACGCCTCGTGGCGGGACTCGCGCGGGTGACGCGCGATCTGGGCCTCGCGGAGGACATGGCCCAGGACGCCCTCGTTGCGGCGCTGGAGCAGTGGCCGGTCAGCGGCATCCCGCCGAACCCGGCCGGATGGCTCATGACGACGGCCAAGCGCCGGGCCATCGACGCCCACCGCCGCGACGAGACCTTCGAGCGCAAGGCGGCCCTGCTCGGAGCAGACGGTCCGTCCGGCCACGGGCGGGGAGGCGGGGTCGACTCCGACGAGGTGCTCGACGCGCTGGACGACCACATCGGTGACGACCTGCTGCGACTGGTCTTCACCTCGTGCCACCCGGCGTTGTCGCTCGAGTCGCGGGTCGCCCTCACGCTGCGGTGCCTCGCGGGGCTGTCGACCGACGAGATCGCCCGCGCCTTCCTCGTGCCCGAGGCGACGGCAGCCCAGCGCATCGTGCGGGCCAAGCGCACGTTCAAGGAGCGGGGCATCACCTTCGAGCTGCCCTCACCCGAGCAGCTGGCGGAGCGACTGTCGTCGGTGCTCGAGGTCGTCTACCTCGTCTTCAACGAGGGCTACTCCGCCACCGCGGGGGAGCAGTGGGTGCGGCCCGAGCTCTGCTCGGAGGCGATGCGGCTGGGACGGCTGCTGGCCGGTCTGGTGCCCGACGAGCCCGAGGTGCACGGCCTGCTCGCTCTCATGGAGCTGCAGGCCTCTCGCCTCCCGGCACGGGTCGGTCCGGCGGGTGAGGCCGTGCTGCTGCCAGACCAGGACCGGCGGCGCTGGGATCGCCTCCTCGTCCGTCGGGGGCTCGAGGCGCTGGCACGAGCGGAGTCACTGCCGGGCCCGATCGGCCCCTACACGCTGCAGGCCGGCATCGCTGCCTGCCACGCACGGGCGGGTCGGGCCGCGGACACCGACTGGGCTCGCATCGCCGGCCTCTATGCGGTGCTCGCTGGGGTGTGGATCTCGCCCGTCGTCGAGCTCAATCGTGCTGTGGCCGTGGGCTTCTCGGACGGACCCGAGGCCGGGTTGGCCGTCCTCGACACCGCTGCGGCGTCCGGCCAGCTCGACCGCTACCCGCACCTGCACAGCGTGCGCGGCGACCTGCTCGCGCGTGCGGGCCGAGCCGCCGAGGCCGCCGACGCCTTCGGGTTCGCCGCGGAGCTCACCCGCAACGAGAGCGAGCGGGACCTCTTCCTCGGCCGGGCGGCATACCTGCGCGGTGCGGCGAGCCCGTAGCGGCAGTCACGAGCCGTAGTCGTTGGGGTTGCGCCAGCGCCGCTCGAAGGGGAGGCGCCACGTGAAGGGCGCGACGAGCTGGTGGATCTGGTTGGGACCCCACGTGCCCGGGTCGTAGGGACGCACGGTGGGCGGGTTGTCGAGCAGCGGCTGCGAGATCTCCCACAGGCGCTCGATGCCGTCGGCCGAGGTGAAGAGCGTGCGGTCGCCGCGTGCGGCGTCGTAGATGAGGCGCTCGTAGGCCTCGAGGACGGCGCCGGCCCAGTTGGTCTCCTGCATGGAGAACTGCATCGAGAGCTTGTCGAGCTTCATGCCCGGCCCGGGCCGCTTGCCGTAGAAGGACAGCGACATGCGTGCCTTGTCGGCCAGGTCGAAGGTCAGGTGGTCGGGCCCGTTGTCGCCGACACCCGAGCCCAGGGGGAACATCGAGCGCGGCGGCTCCTTGAAGGCGATCGAGATGATGCGCGCGCCCTCCGCGAGCCGCTTGCCGGTGCGCAGGTAGAACGGCACCCCGGCCCATCGCCAGTTGTCGACGAAGCACTTGAGCGCGACGAAGGTCTCGGTCTGGCTCTCCGGCTTGACGCCCGGCTCGTCGCGGTAGCCGACGTACTGCCCGCGCACGACGTCGTGCGGCTCGATCGGCGACATCGAGCGGAAGACCTTGTTCTTCTCCTCACTGATGGCATAGGGCTCGAGGGCCGTCGGCGGCTCCATCGCGGTGAAGGCGAGCACCTGGAAGAGGTGGGTGACGACCATGTCGCGGTAGGCGCCGGTGCTCTCGTAGAAGTCGGCCCGTTGGGCGAGGCCGAGGGTCTCGGGCACGTCGATCTGGATGTGGTCGATGTGGTTGCGGTGCCAGATCGGCTCGAAGAGGCCGTTGGCGAAGCGGAAGGCGAGGATGTTCTGGGCCGCCTCCTTGCCGAGGAAGTGGTCGATGCGGAAGATCTGCTCCTCGGCGAAGACCTCGTGCAGCTCGGCGTTGAGGGCCCGGGCGCTCGCCAGGTCGGTGCCGAAGGGCTTCTCCATGATGATGCGGCTGCGCTCGACGAGCCCCGCCTCGGCGAGCTGGTGCACGACCGCGAGGGCGGCCTTGGGCGGCACCGACAGGTAGTGCAGTCGCCACGCGTCGGCGCCGAGGATCGCCTCGGACTCGGCGACGGCCTCGCGGATGCCGTGCGGTCCGGCGCTGCCGGGCACCCAGTGGATGCGCGACGCGAACTCCCGAAGGTCGTCGTCGCTGACCTCGTGGCTGCTGTGCTCGCGCACCGACGCGAACACGAGCTCGAGGAACTCCTCGCGGCTCAGGTCGTCGAGCGAGGTGGCCACGACGCGCAGCCCCTCGATGAGCTGCGACTCGTGCAGGTGCAGCAGGCCCGGCAGGAGCTTGCGCTTGGCGAGGTCACCGGTGGCACCGAAGAGGACGACGGTCGTGGCTGGCATGGGCCCAGCGTTGCGTAGATGAGGCCCGTCCGGAAGGAGCCCACGCAGCGGACGACGATCCGGCCGAGTCGGCGCGTCCGCGGCGTCGGTCGTGGGAGGCTCGACCCATGGCCCGCGGACCCGCCCCCGCCGATGGCACCGAGCCGCCGCACGGGTTGCTCGGCCGGATCGACCACGCCCGGGCTCGCGCCGAGGAGGCGGCGGCCCGCTACCGCGAGCTTGCGCGACGCGACCCCGTCTATGCCCTGCCGATCGTCGCGGTCACGACCTACGTCGCCCGCCAGGGGATGCTCCTGGCGAGCGCGATCGCCTTCCGCACCTTCCTCTGGTTGATGCCGCTCGCGTTGCTCAGCGCGGGACTGCTCACCGGCATCGGTCGCAGCTCGCCCTTCATCGCGGAACGCGCCCAGAGCACGACGGGCGTCACCGCGGTCGCGCGCCAACAGGTGGTCGCCGCGCTGCAGGACGGCGGGCAGTCCTGGTGGGTGGCCGTCGTCATCGGGCTGTTCGGCTTCCTCTGGACCACCCGAACCCTGATGCGCAACCTCATCCAGGCCACCGCCCACGTCTGGGACGCTCCCACCCGGCGTCAGCCCCAGCGCCAGGTGATCATCTCCTCGCTCGTCTTCGCCGGGGCCTGGCTGGCGCTGTTCTTCGCCGCCGGACTCGTCTCCGTGCTCGACGTCGTCCCTGCCGGGCTCGTTGCCACCTTCGCGATCCAGGTCACGCTGAGCACGCTCGTGTGGCTCGTCATCTCGCTCCGGTTGCCCGACCGGCGTCGGTCGTGGACGGACCTGCTGCCCGGCTGCCTCCTCTTCGGGCTCGGGCTCTCGCTCATGCAGCTCGTGGGTCGTATCTACCTGCCGGCCCGCTTCGAGCACTCGTCGGAGCTCTACGGCTCGCTCGGCGTGGCTGCGGTCATCCTCGTGTGGCTGCTCCTGCTGGGCCACCTGACGGTGATCTCGGCCCTCGTCAACCGGGTCTGGCTCGACTACCGCATCGACCGCGAGCAGCAGGCGGCAGCCGCGACACAGTCGTCGGACGTCGGCGGCGACGCGGTCACAGCGCCTGCACCGTCACCCGGCCCCGGTCGACCGACCACACCTGCGTGAGGCGTATGCCGTCGCGCAGGCTCGCGTCGTGAGTGACCACGAGCACCGTCCCCCCGAAGGCCGCCACCGCGGCCTCGAGCTGCTCGATCGCGGCGACGTCGAGGTGGTTGGTGGGCTCGTCGAGCACGAGCACGTTGACCTCGCGGCCCTGGAAGAGCGCCATCAGCGCGCGCGTGCGCTCGCCCATCGAGAGACTGCGGGCCGGGCGCGCGACGTGCTCGGAGCCCAGCCCGAACTTCGCGAGCAGGGTGCGAACGTCGGCGATCGGCCACTCGCGACCCGAGCCGGCGTCATGGCCCGGTGGAGGGCCGAGCTCGCGTCGCACGACGTCGAGCACCGGGTCGTCGACGTCGAGCAGTCGGCGCTGCTGGTCGACGACGCCCACCGACACGCGGCTGCCGAGAGAGTGCCGGCCCGAAGTCAGGGGCAGGTCCCCGAGCAGCGCGGCGAGCAGGGTCGTCTTGCCACTGCCGTTGTCACCGATGACGGCGATGCGCTCGCCGCGGCCCACGACGAGGCTCACCGGCCCGAGCCGGAAGTCCGCTCGCTCGACGACCGCCTCGGACAGCGTCGCGACGACGTCGGACGAGGGCCGTCCCTCGGTGATCGCGTAGCGCAGCTGCCACTCCTTGCGTGGTGCGTCGACGGCGTCGAGTCGTCCTGCCGCGCGCTCGAGGCGGGCGCCCTTGGCGGCCTGGCGGTCGGCGCGGGCCTTGTGCCTCTCGCGGAGGTGCTTGTCGGGCTCCTTGCCCATCGCGACGTTGCGCCGCCCCTTGGCGGCCCAGTCGCGGCGCTGCTGCGACTGGGCGAGCAGCGAGTCGCGCTCGGCGGCATATCCCTCGTAGGCCTCCCAGGCGTGGGCCCGCTCGAGCGTGCGCTGGTCGACGTAGTCGCTCCACGAGCCGGTGTAGTGCCCGATGCGGCCCTGGGCCAGGTCGAGCTCGACGACGCTGGTTGCGACGGTGTCGAGGAAGGCGCGGTCGTGGCTCGCGATGAGCACCGGCCCGTCGTGCGACCGCACGAAGTCGGCCATGAGGTCGAGCCCGCGCGCGTCGAGGTCGTTGGTCGGCTCGTCGAGCAGCAGCACGTCGTAGTGGCTGAGCAGCACGGCCACGAGGCTGGCCCGGGCCGCCTGACCCCCCGAGAGCGTGCCGATCGGTCGGGACGGGTGGACGTCCAGACCCACCCGGGCGGCGACCTCGGGCAGGCGCTCGTCGAGGTCGGCTGCTCCGAGTGCCAGCCACCGCTCGAGGGCGGCGGCGTAGCGGTCTTCGGCACCCGGCATACCGGAAGAGATTGCGGCAGAAGCGATCTCGAGCTCCACGTCGGCTGCCTCGACGCCGGTGCGGCGGCGGGCATAGACGAGCAGCGTCTCCGACGCGTCGGGCAGCACCTGCGGGAGCCAGGCGATCGTGGCGTCCTGTGGGGCGAGGCGGACCGAGCCGGCCTCGGCCGACAGCTCGCCGACGATGGTGCGCATCAGCGTCGACTTGCCCGAGCCGTTGGGCCCGACGACGGCGGTGACGTCGCCGTCGGACAGGGTCAGGTCGAGGCCGGTGAAGAGGCTGCGTGCGCCGAAGGCGACGCCGAGCCCGGTGATGGTGAGGGTGGAAGACACGAGGGGTCCTGGATGGTCGGCGGATCCGCGCGGGTGACGTCAGGCGTCAGCGGCGCGGGCGGGCACGAGGCATCAGGAGATCCACACGGTGACGAGGCTAGGCGGGCCACCGGGTGCTCGTCCACCCGATAAACCCGACACCCCTCGTGCGATCGAAAGAGCAATCCGTCCCCTGCGCGGGCACCCTGGCGTGGGTGGAGCGGGGGACGGATTGCTCTCTCGATCAGGTGGGCCTAGCTCAGAGCGGCGGACGCGTCGGCCACGGGGTGATGACCGCGTTGTTGTCGCCGAAGTAGGCGGTGTAGTCGACGTGCGGGATCTCCTCGTGCCAGATCATCCGGTCGGTGCTCCAGACCGAGCCGGTGGCCAGGCCCTGCAGCAGCTCGCTGGCACCGATGACGTTCTGGCGGATCGCCTTGCCGCGCGCCTTCTGCCCGATGCTGCCGGGGCTCGTGTTGCCCGAGGTCTCGAAGAAGACCATCGGGTGCGAGTGCCCGGTCGGGTTGAGGTTGCCCCAGTTGAGGCCGAGCATGACGGCCGACGAGACGCCGCCCTTGATGTCGATCTCGTAGGTGCCGACCTGGTAGCGGTCGACCTCGACGAAGCCGTAGCGCTGGAGCGAGGTGTAGACGAGCCCCTGCGCCTGACGGGTCTGCCGGTCGTAGAGGCCGCCCATCACCGTCGGCAGGGTCGGGCCGCTCGGGGCGAGCGAGATGCCGAGCGACATCGTGACGACGTCACCGTCGGTGTCACGCTTGAGACCCTGGTGGTGGATGTCGAGACCGAAGGCCGGCTTGACCTGCGTCCAGTAGGTGTACCAGGCCACGGACTCCGCGGCGACGAAGGCGGTCGGCGCCCAGTCGCGGTTGAGGTCGATGCGGCGCTCGGTGCCGTCCTGGAGCACGGTCTGACGGATGTTGAGCTCCGTGCCGTCGGGGTTGTACATCGGGATGACGTGCAGCGTCAGCGCCTCGCGGATCGCGCGGTAGCCCGCCGCGCCGTTCGAGCCGACCGCCGAGAGCAGCGTGAGCAGGGTGTCGACGCCGTAGGGCTCGTTGCCGTGGATGCGGCCCTGCAGCCACACGTGCTTCGGGCCGGTGCCGACGGTCGCGACGTAGAGGTCGCGCCCGGCCTCGGAGACGCCGGGCGAGATCCCGATCTCGCGCAGGGTCTTGACCGTGACCCCGTAGCGCGAGCTGCGCTCGATGCGACCCAGCTCGCGGATCATGTCGTCGTAGCCGATGGTGGCCTGGATCGGGACGTTCGGCCCCGGGTCGGGGAAGGTGCCCGCCGCCGACGCGGGTCGGCTGGCCAGCAGCGGCACGGCCGCGACGCCGGCGGCGAGCACGGCGCGTCTGGACAGGGCGGAGCGGGTGGACGGATTCATGTGAGTCTCCTGGCGTAGTCCTACGTGTCGGAGCTTTCGATCCTGCCAGCCGACGGCCTCCAGAAGCTCGAAGCGATAGGCCCTATTTGTGCCGTGGACAAACCGGTGCAGCGGGTCGGGTTGCGCGGGTCGCTCAGGGTCGCGACCCCGACTGACGTCAGGGTCGCGGGCGCCCGAGGTCGGGGTCGGAATCAGGCTCATGACGGATGTGCGCGACCCCCGCCGGACGGGAGGGTGTCACCCATGATCACTGTGGAGCGACTCACGAAGAAGTACGGCCCGTTCACGGCCGTCGACGACGTCTCGTTCGAGGCGAAGGCCGGGCTCGTCACCGGCTTCCTCGGACCCAACGGTGCCGGCAAGACGACCGCGATGCGGATCATGTCCGGCCTCACCCCCGCGACCTCGGGCACGGCAACCGTGCTCGGCAAGCCGTATGCCGCCCTGCCGAACCCGGGCCGCCACGTCGGCCTCCTGCTCGACGCCTCGGCGCAGCACGCGGGCCGCACGGGCCGTGAGGTGCTGACCCTCGGCGCGATCCTCATGGGCGTCGGCCGCCAGCGCGTCGACGAGATGATCGAGCTCGTCGGCCTCACCGACAAGGAGGCGGGGCGGCGGGTGCGCAACTACTCGCTCGGCATGCGCCAGCGGCTCGGCATCGCGCACGCCCTGCTCGGCGACCCGGAGGTGCTCATCCTCGACGAGCCGGCCAACGGCCTCGACCCGGCCGGCATCCGCTGGATGCGCGACCTGCTCCGCGGCTACGCCAACGAGGGCGGCACGGTGCTGCTCAGCTCGCACCTGCTCAACGAGATCGAGCGCGTCGCCGACGAGATCGTCGTCATCGGGCACGGGCGGATCGTCGCCCAGGGCACGAAGGACTCGCTCCTCGCCGGAGCCGGCACCCAGGTGCGCTCCACCGACGACGACGCGCTCGTGGCTGCGCTCGCGGCGGAGTCGATCGTCGCCGAGCGCACCCCCACCGGCGCGCTCACCGTCGAGGCCGAGCCGCTCGCTGTCGGCCGGGTCGCCGCGGCCCACCAGATCGTCCTGACCGAACTACGCGGCGGTGACAGCCGGGGTCTCGAGGAGATGTTCCTCAACCTCACGGCGAGCTCCGCCCGAGAGGAGGTGGCGGCATGACCGCCACGACCACGACCACGCCCCGACCGGGGCCGGTCTCGAAGTCCGCCGAGTCGGCCCTGCCGGCCCACGCCACGGTGCCGAACCGCATCCCCGGACCGCGCCCGACCGGTGGCGTGCCCTTCGGCCGCCTCGTCCACGTCGAGCTGCGCAAGATGCTCGACACCCGGGCGGGCCGCTGGCTGCTCATCGGCATCGCGGCCATCATCGCGATCGCCCTGACCATCATGTTCTTCGACAACGGCGGGGAGCACCCGTTCGGCATGTACCTCCAGGCCACGACGATGCCGATGGCCCTGATCCTGCCCGTCGTCGGCATCCTCGCCGTCACGTCGGAGTGGAGCCAGCGCACCGCGCTCGTGACGTTCGGGCTGGAGCCGCGTCGGCCGCGGGTCGCGTGGTCCAAGACGGTCGCAGCGCTGCTCATCGGCCTCGCTGCCTTCGCGCTGTCGCTCGTGCTGGCGGGCATCGCGCACCAGGCGGCGATCACCTTCCGCGGCATCACCGGCGACTGGACGATCGACGGCCTGGTCCTGCTCGGCGCCGGCGGCTACGTGCTGCTCGGCATGGCGCAGGGTCTGGCGTTCGGCATGCTGCTGAAGAACACCCCCGCCGCCATCGTGCTCTTCTTCATCCTGCCGACCGCGTGGTCGATCCTCGGCTCGATGGTCTCGTGGCTGCGCGACGCCGCCGTCTGGCTCGACATGAACCAGACGATGCAGCCGCTCTTCGAGGGCTCGCTGACGGGGGAGCAGTGGGCGCACCTCGGCACCTCGGTCGCCGTCTGGGTGGTCCTGCCGCTGGCGGTCGGCATCTGGCGCCTCAGCCGCTCCGAGGTGAAGTAGCCGCCCCACTCCCTCCCCCCGTCGAGTGGCCACACTTCGTCGTGTCGCCCAGGTCGAGGGGCCACAGTTCGTCGTGTCGCGCAGGTCGAGAGGCCATAGCGCCCGACAGGATGTGGCCTCTCGACCTGCCGAGAGCGGCACGGAGTGGCCTTTCGACGGTCCACAGACAGAGGTATGCCGTGTGCCTGACGGGGGCACACGGCATACCTCTGCGTCGTGCTGGGTGTGACCGGGTGGACCGGCGCAGCCGCGTCAGTGGGCGGCGTTGGTGACCGTCTCGCGGATGGGCTCCTTGACGACCTTGGCGTCGTCGGCGTCGCCGCCCGGGTTGGGGGCGCCGAGGCCCGCGCGCACGTGCTCCTCGATGGCCTGGCCGGTCGCCGCGTCGACGCTCTTCCAGTAGTCGAAGGCCCGCTCGAGCACCGGCGACTTCACGCCACCGAGCAGGTGGCCCGCGACGGTCTCGACGAACATCTCGCGCTGCGCGTCGTCCCAGACGTCGCGCACGAGGGCGCCGGCCTGGCTGAAGTCGTCGTCGTCGGGGCGCAGCGTGTATGCCTGCCGCACCATGGCGCCGTCGGTCTCCCAACCGTCCTCGACGTCACCGACCGTGTCGGCGTAGCCACGTCCCTCGCTGTTGGGGGCGTAGACGGGGGCGTCGCCGTTGTGGTCGTAGGCCATCGGGCCGTCCTGCGTGTAGGTGTTGAGACCCTCGACGCGGGGACGGTTGACCGGCAGCTGCAGGTAGTTCGGGCCGATGCGGTAGCGGTGCGTGTCGCTGTAGGCGAAGACGCGACCGAGCAGCATCTTGTCGGGCGAGAAGCCGATGCCCGGCACGACCGCCGACGGCTCGAAGGCAGCCTGCTCGACCTGCGCGAAGAAGTTGTCGGGGTTGCGGTTGAGGGTCATCGTGCCGACCTTGATCAGCGGGTAGTCGCTGTGCGGCCACACCTTCGTCAGGTCGAACGGGTTGAGGTGGTAGGTCTTCGCGTCCTCGTAGGGCATCGCCTGGATCGACAGGGTCCAGCTCGGGAAGTCGCCCGCGTCGATGGCGTCGTGCAGGTCGCGGCGGTGGTGGTCGGCGTCCTGGCCGGCGATGCGCTCGGCCTCGGCGCCGGTGAGTCCCTCGACGCCCTGGTTGGAGTGGAAGTGGTACTTGATCCAGTGCTTCTCACCGGCCTCGTTGATCCAGAGGAAGGTGTGGCTGCCGTAGCCGTTCATGTGGCGGAACGTCTTGGGGATGCCGCGGTCGCCCATGAGGTAGGTGACCTGGTGGGCCGACTCGGGGTTGAGGCTCCAGAAGTCCCACTGCATGTGGTTGTCGCGCAGGCCCGAGCCGCCGCGGCGCTTCTGGCTGCGGATGAAGTGCGGGAACTTCATCGTGTCGCGCACGAAGAAGACGGGCGTGTTGTTGCCGACGAGGTCGTAGTTGCCCTCGGTCGTGTAGAACTTCAGCGCGAAGCCGCGCGGGTCGCGCCACGTGTCGGGGCTGCCCTGCTCACCAGCGACCGTCGAGAAGCGCGCGAGCATCTCGGTCGAGACGCCCTGCTGGAAGAGCGCGGCCTTGGTGTAGCGCGACACGTCCTCGGTCGTCTCGAAGACACCGAAGGCGCCGGAGCCCTTGGCGTGCACGTTGCGCTCCGGGATGCGCTCGCGGTTGAAGTGCGCCATCTGGTTGAGGAAGTGGTGGTCGTGGAGCAGGATCGGCCCGTCGGGACCGATGGTGAGCGAGTTGCGGTCGCTCTGCGCAGGCGCACCGGTCTCGGTGTGCGAGCCGAGCTCGGCCTCCTTGCTCGGTGCGGTCTCGATGGACTGGGTGGTGTCCGTCATCTCTGCTCCTTCGTCGTCTTCGCTGGCGTCGTGCTCGTGCGCTTCGTCGTGCTCGTGGTGGGAAGGTCGAGGGGGTATGCCGCGTGGTCGGGACCGCGGCCTTCTCCAGTCCCCTACCCGCTTGCGGCCCAGGGTCCTCTCCAACCAAGCACTCAATCTGGAATGGGTCAAGGAAATGGCCGGCCGACCTGTCGCTGGGGTGCGGGGCGACCTAGGGTCGAGGAATGAGGTGGGGAGGCGTGGGCGCCGGCCTCGTCGTGGCGGCGGCCCTGGTCGGGTGCACGAGCAGCACGGGCGATGAGCCTGCGGCTGGCGCCGGCGGTGCGCCGGCGAGTGCGCCGGCGAGTGCGGCCGCGGAGGCCAGTGCTGCGGCGGGGGATCGGGGTGCAGAGGCCCTTGGGACGAGCGCTGCGGCGGCAGGCGCTGCAGCGGACCCGGCCGCGGTGCCGAGCGCGACCCTGACCCCGATCGACCCCGGACCGCCGCCGACGCTGACGGTGCCCCCGCGGATGCCGGGCGAGGTGGCTCGGGTCGTCGTCACGCGAAGCGGCGCGGGCAAGGCCTTCCGCAACGAGCGGGGTGAGCCGGCCGCCGAGGGCCGCACCTACACCGTGGAGGTCGCGTGCGCGGCGGGTCGGCCGTCGACGGGCACGAGCTATGCGGTCTACGACGCGGCGCCCGGCACGTGGGGTCATGGGGAGCCGCTCTACTCGCGGCCCTTCCCGTGCGACGGGCAGGTGCAGCGCACCGTCAACCTCGGCCTTCCCGCGGGGTCCGTGCAGATCGACGTGCGGGGGCTGCCCGCCGACGCCGTCGCGGCCTACGCCGTCATCCGCCCCGAGTAGTCGACCGGCCACGCCACCCGCCTCGAGTGGGGGGTCGCGGATCTCGGTCGTGGGCGGCGACGGGGCGCCGATAGGCTGACCGCGTGATCGACATCAAGCTCGTGCGCGACGAACCCGACCGGGTCCGCGCCTCGCAAACGGCCCGTGGAGAGGACCCGGGGATCGTCGACGCGATCCTCGCTGCCGACGAGCGCCGCCGATCGTCCCTCGGTGACTTCGAGGCCCTGCGCGCCGAGCAGAAGACCGTCAGCAAGGCGGTCGGCGCCGCGATGGGCGCCTTCCAGAAGGCGAAGAAGGCCGGTGCGCCCGACGCCGAGCACCTCGAGAAGGTGGCGCACGAGGCCCGCTCGCACGCGGGGACCCTCAGCGAGCAGGTCAAGTCGCTCGAGGCCGACGCCGACCAGGCCACGGCGGAGCTCGACCGTCTGCTGCGCACGGTCGGCAACGTCATCATCGACGGCGTGCCGGTCGGCGGCGAGGACGACTACGTCGTGCTCGAGACCGTCGGTGAGCCACGCGACTTCGCGGCCGAGGGCTTCGAGCCGCTCGACCACCTCGCTCTCGGTGAGCGACTCGGTGCCATCGACATGGAGCGCGGCGCCAAGGTCGGCGGCGCGCGCTTCTACTACCTGACCGGTGTCGGCGCGCTGCTCGAGCTCGCCCTGCTCAACATGGCGATCGCCCAGGCGACCGCCGCGGGCTTCACGCCGATGATCACGCCGACGCTGGCGCGCACCGAGATCATGGCTGGCGCTGGCTTCATCGATGCCCACGACGAAGAGGTCTACAAGCTCAAAGACGACGAGCTCTACCTCACCGGCACCTCGGAGGTGGCGCTCGCCGGCTTCCACGCCGACGAGATCATCGACCTGTCGGCCGGTCCCAAGAGGTATGCCGGGTGGTCGGCCTGCTATCGCCGCGAGGCCGGGTCGCACGGCAAGGACACCCGCGGCATCATCCGCGTGCACCAGTTCCACAAGGTCGAGATGTTCAGCTACTGCCGGCCCGAGGACGCCGAGGCCGAGCACCAGCGGCTCCTCGCCTGGGAGCGCGAGATGCTGGCCAAGATCGAGGTGCCCTACCGCATCATCGACACCGCAGCCGGCGACCTCGGCGGTCCCGCGGCGCGCAAGTTCGACTGCGAGGCCTGGGTGCCGACGCAGGGCAAGTATCGCGAGCTGACCTCGACGTCGAACTGCACGACCTACCAGGCGCGCCGACTGGGCACCCGCGAGCGCGACCCCAACGGCTCGGGCACCCGGGCCGTCGCCACACTCAACGGCACGCTCGGCACGACGCGCTGGCTCGTCGCCATCCTCGAGAACCACCAGCAGGCCGATGGCTCGGTGCGGGTCCCCGAGGCCCTGCGCCCCTTCCTCGGCCTCGACGTCCTGACGCCCCTGACCTGAGCTCCCACCCCCCGCCAATCGAAAGAGCAATCCGTCGCACTTCGCGGGGCCCGCTGGGTCGCTGGGACGGGCGACGGATTGCTCTTTCGATTGGCCCTGTGGCGTGCGTCAGGTGTGGCTGGGCACCCGGTCGTAGGTGACCCCGACCTGACGGGTGACCTCGTCGAGGGCGAGCATCGCCGTGACGACCGACTCGGGCGGGTGCAGCGGAGAGTTGAGCAGGCCGTCACCGATGCACCTCGCCGCCTCGAGCGCTGAGTGAAAGAGGGCTCCGTGGCCGATCGGCTCCGGATCGGTCCACGTCACGGCGCGAGACCCGTCGGCAGACCTCACGATCACGTCGCCCGGCTGGAAGAACGGCCCCGGCAGGGTCAGGGTCGCTGCTGTGCCGGCGATCGTCGCACTCGTCGGAGTGCGCGAGCGCAGCGTCGTGTGCAGCACGCTCGTCGCTCCGCCGGCATGGGTGAGGAGCATCGCTGTCTGTCCGTTGACGCCTGACTCGGTCATCTCACCCGATGCCTGCACCCGCGAGGCTGGACCGAGCACCCAGGTCGCGAGAGTCGTCAGATAGCTGCCGAGGTCGAGCAGCGCGCCGCCGGCCATCGAGGGCTCGAGGATGCGGTGCGGTGGGTCGAAGTGCTCGCCGTGATCGGCGAGGACGGTGCGCACGTCACCGAGCAGGCCCGCCTCGAGCACCTGCCGCACGACGTCGGCGCGCGGGAGGAAGAGTGTCCACATCGCCTCCATGCAGAAGACGCCAGCGGCTGAGGCAGCCTTCGAGATCGCTTGTGCCTCAGCAGCATTCATGCCCAAGGGCTTCTCGACGAGCACGTGCTTGCCCGACTCGATGGCAAGGAGCGCACTGGCGAGGTGCACGTGGTGCGGGGTTGCGACGTAGACGATGTCGACCTCAGGGTCCGCGACCAGCGCCTCGTGGGTCCCGTGTGCGTGCTCGGGGCCGGCGCTCGCAGCGAACCTCCGAGCCGAGGCCTCCGATCGTGACCCCACGGCGACGACCCGCTGCGTGGTCGACGCCTGGAGGGCAGCGACGAAGCGCTCGGCGATCCATCCCGTGCCGAGCACCCCCCACCGAAGGCTCGGCACCGAGTCGGGGGACGGACGGCGCGGCGCTGGGAGGGCGTCGGGCAGCAGCAGGGACGACACGGCATACCTCCTCGGTGGGTGAGGTCGTTGGCAGGTCCGCAATCGAAAGAGCAATCCGTCGCACTCTCCTGGGCCCGCAGGGTCGCTGGGAGGGGCGGCGGACGGATTGCTCTTTCGATGGGGGTGGGGTGCGACGAACTGCTCTCTCGATTGGTGGGTCGGTCAGCGCTCGTCGAGCATGACCTCGATGGAGTAGTCCTGGGCGCGGTAGCAGTGGTCGCCGTACTCGACCGCCCCGCCGACGGCGTCGAACGCCACCCGCGTCATCGTGAGCACCGGCTGCGACGGCGTGAGCACGAGGTGCTTGCGCTCGCTCGCCGACGGCGGACGGGCACCGATGCGCTGGTGGGCGACGACGGGCTTGCCGCCCTTGGCGCGCAGCAGCGCATAGAGTCCGTCGCTCTCGAGCTGCTCGCGGGTGATGTCGGAGTAGGCCGGCGGCAGCCAGTTCTGCAGGATCGCGAGGGGGCGGTCACCGTCGCGGCGCAGCCGCAGGAGACGGAGCAGCGGGGTGTCGAGGGGCAGCCCCATCGCGGCCGCGGCCACCTCGTCGGTGACGATCTCGTGAGCCAGCACCTCGGTGTGCGGGTCGCCCGAGCCCTCGCGCCGCAGGTCGTCATAGAGGCTCGTGAGCTCGGCGCGACGGTGGATCTGCCGCCCCGCGACCCGGGTGCCGAGACCCCGGCGTCGCAGCAGCAGTCCCTGCGCGACGAGCTCCTGGATGGCGCGTCGCACCGTCGGCCGGGAGAGGCCGAGCCGGTCGGCCATCGCGACCTCGTTCTCGAACGCGTCTCCCGGCTGCAGGTCGCCCCGCGCGATCGCCGCACTCAGCTGCTCGGCCAGCTGGTGGTAGAGCGGGACGGGGGTCTCCCGGTCGATGCGGACGTCAACGGGGCTGGGCATGGCCGCAGACTAACGACTCCGTCGAGGCGTGACAGGACATTCGGTTGTCAGCACACCTCGATGTGATCATCTCGGGCTCTTGACGACGAGCACCGGCACGTCGGCGTCGAGGATGACGTTCTGCGCGACGCTGCCGAGGAAGGCCTTGCCCATCGGCGAGCGCCGGCGGGCCCCGATGACGAGCAGCGCCGGATCGAGCTCCTTGACGGCTCCGAGCAGGGCCTCCGACACCTGCGAGATCTCGCGCCCGCCCGCGACGAGACGCACGTCCCAGCGCAGGTCGGGCAGCTCGGTCGCCGCGAGGGCGCCCTCGACGGCATCGGAGATGCCGGCCTTGTTGGCCTCGGCGATGTCGTTGTCGAGCGAGTCGACGACGTGGATGACCACGAGGTCGGTGCCCCGGTATGCCGCCTGGCGGGCTCCCTCGGCCAACGCGAGGTCGCTCGAGCTGCGGGTGTGGTGTGCGACGGCGACGCTCATGAGGTCATCACCGCTCAGCCCTGCAGCTCGTGCGACAGCTCCGCCAGCTCGTCGCCGCCGGCCATCTGCCGGGTCAGCTCGTCGAGCTCCACCTCGGAGCGCTTCTTGTCGAGCACCGCCTGGCCGAGCTTGAGGATGACGAAGTGGTTGCCGACGAGGTAGGCGTGGTGCGGGTTGTGGGTGATGAAGACGACGCCGAGGCCGGCGTCGCGGGCGGCAGCCGTGTACTTCAGCACGACTCCCGACTGCTTGACGCCGAGCGCTGCCGTCGGCTCGTCGAGGATGAGCACGCGCGCGCCGAAGTAGACGGCCCGGGCGATCGCGACACACTGGCGCTGGCCACCGGAGAGGGTGCCGATGGGCTGGTTGATGTCCTTGACGACGACCCCCATCTTGCGCAGCTCCTCGTCGGCGATGCGCTTCATGTCGGCGATCCTGAGGGTCGCGAACGGGCCTCTGCCGCTGGTCAGCTCGGAGCCGAGGAAGAAGTTGCGCCACACCTCCATGAGGCTGACGACCGCCAGGTCCTGGTAGACCGTCGCGATGCCGTGGTCGAGCGACTCACGGGGCGAGGAGAAGTGCACCTCCTTGCCGTCGACCTTCATGACACCTTCGTTGTGCGGGTGCAGGCCGGCCATGATCTTGATCAGGGTCGACTTGCCGGCGCCGTTGTCACCGAGCACGCAGGTGACCTCTCCGGCACGCACGGTGAGGTTGACGCCCTTGAGCGCGCGGATCGCGCCGTAGGCCTTGCCGACGTCGCTCATCTGGATGAGCGGCTCTCCCCGGTTGAGGTCCGGGTCGGCGTGTTCTGCGAGGGTGTCGGTCATGTCAGCCCACCTTTCGTGATGTCGAGAGCTTCTTGACGTAGAGGTTGACCATCACGGCGAGCAGGAGCATCACGCCGAGGAAGGCGCGGAACCAGTTGGGGTCCCAGCCGGCATAGACGATGCAGAGGCTCGTCATGCCGAAGATGAAGGCGCCGATGGCCACACCGATGGCGTTGCCGAAGCCGCCGGTGAGCAGGGTGCCACCCACGACGGCCGCGATGATGTAGAGGAACTCGTTGCCGATGCCGTTGCCGGCCTGGAGCGTGTCGAACTTGTAGAGCGTGTGCATGCCGATGAACCAGCCGAGGAACGACACCGTCATGAAGAGGCCGATCTTGACCGCACGGACGGGCACACCGACTGCGCGGGCGGAGTCGGCGTTGCCGCCGACGGCATAGATCCAGTTGCCGATGCGGGTGCGCTGGAGGATGAAGGCCGAGAGGGCGACGAAGAGGAACCACCAGATGACGGTGATCTCGATTGTGACCGTGCCGACCTTGAAGCTCGAGGCGAAGATGGCGTCGAGGGTCTGGTAGCCGTCCATCTGGTTGATGTTCGGCGTCGACACCGATCCGGTGACGAGCTTGGTGACGCCCAGGTTGGCACCCTGCAGCACGAAGAACGTGCCCAGGGTTATGAGGAAGCTCGGTATGCCGGTCCTCACCACCAGATAGCCGTTGAGGAAGCCGATGACGAGGGCGAAGACGAGGCCCAGGATCGCGCCGACCCAGAGGTTGATGCCGAGCTGGTAGCAGAACATCGCGTTGACGAGGCCCGCTGTCGTGACGATGACTCCGGCCGAGAGGTCGAACTCACCGCCGATCATCAGCATGCCCACACCGACGGCGACGATGCCGATGGTGGAGCTCTGGTAGAGCACGGTGAAGAACGACGCCGGCGAGCGGAAGGCGGGGGCGACGATGAGGAAGAAGATGAAGATGACGATGGCTGCGACGAGGGCCCCGACCTCGGGACGTGCGAGCAGCCGGTTCGACCAGCCGAGCGTGACCCGATTCGATGCCTCTGTCGGCGCCGCGGGCGGCGTCGTGACGGTTTGACTCATGGACCTCTCCGATCCGTTGACGTGCGGTCAGTGAAAGCGATGAGGCGGCCGGCCCGTGGGGGTCCGGCCGCCTCGACGGGTCAGCGTGTGTTGTTCTTCGCGAAGGGGAGGATCGCGGCGATGTTCGTCGAATCGACGAACGACGGTCCGGTCAGCACGGCCCGGCCACCACCGATGTCGTTGCCGTTCTTCTTGTTGAGATAGAGCGACTGGATCGCGAGGTAGCCCTGCACGTAGGGCTGCTGGTCGACGGAGAACTGGATCTTGCCGTCCTGGATCGCCTGCGCTGCGTCGACGTTGAGGTCGAAGGTGGCGAGCTTGGCAGAGCTGCCGGCCGCGTCCATCGCCTTGATGGCGTCGAGGGCGATCGGGGCGCCGAGGGTGACGATCCAGTCGATCGAGCTGTCCTGGGCCAGCTTGGCCTGAAGGGCCGAGACGACCGACGGGTCGTCGGCGCCGTTGACCTGGATGTTCTCCGTGGTGGGGATGCCCTTCTTGACACCGGCGCAGCGGGCCTCGAGCGCAACGGAGCCGGCGGCCTGGATGACGCAGAGCACCTTCTTGCCACCTGCTTCGGCGATGCGCTTGCCGGTCGCCTCACCGGCGAGGTTCTCGTCGGAGCCGAAGTACATCTTCGCGCCGACCTGGGTGTACTGGTCGATGCCGGAGTTGAAGGCGACGACGGGGATCGTGGCGTCGTTGGCCGACTTCACTGCGCCGGCGAGGGCGTCAGGCGTGGCCAGCGTCGTGGCGATGCCGTCGACCTTGGAGTCGACCGCGTTCTGGATGAGCGTCGCCTGCTTGCCCGGGTCGGGGTCGTTGGAGTACTTCAGCGTGATGCCGTTGTTTTGCGCGGCCTGGTTGGCGCCGGCCTTGATCTTGTCCCAGAAGGTGTCGCCGGGCGTCTCGTGGGTGACCATGGCGAAGGTGTAGCCGGAGTTGTCGCCGGCCCCACCGCCTCCGCCACCGGTGGAGGTCGACGCCGGGGCGCCGCCACCGCTGCAGGCGCCGAGGGCGAGAGCGGCGGCACTGGCCACGGCGGCGGCGACGGTCAAACTCTTGCGAGTCCGAGTCGGAGTCATCGTTGATTCCTTTCGTTGCGTCGCGGTGGCCCGGTCGCCGGAGTGGCGCGACGTTGCTGTGACGGCGATTCCGTCGATCAGGGAGGGGCCCGACCGGGCTGGCCGGGTGCGGCCCCGGAGGGCGCTGTCGGAGGAAGGTCTGCGGGTGGCGCGTCCGGTGCGGACGGTGTGGGGCGAGATCGGTCGCCCTGGCGGGACTGCGGCGAGCTCCGGCGACAGGTCGTGGCCGTCGCTCGCACTGGCTCCTCCGTCGCGGGCGGACATCGTGTCGGATGTCTGCCGGTCCCGGCGTCGGTGCCAGCGTTTGGAGAATGGACCCATCCGCCCCGTCCTGTCAAGAGATTGATCAAACATCAGAATGTCCTGACATTTGCTTGACACGGCATGGGGTGAGGTTGGAGCATCGGTGTCGTCAGGACGGCGCGTCGCAGGGCTCGTCGTCCAGCCCCGGCAGGCCCCTCACGGCGTCCGCCGCCCCGATCTCACCCAAGGGAGTGTGCGCATGCGCATCGGACTGGCCGGCGTCGGACGCATCGGCGCGTTCCACGCGGAGACCCTCCGCAGCCTCAGCGACGTCGACGAGCTGGTGGTCAGCGATCTCGACGCCGACGCCGCCCGGGCCCTCTCCGAGCGGCTCGACGTGGGCTTCGCCCCCTCGCCCGCCGAGATGCTCGCCGAGGGTGTCGACGGCTTCGTCATCGCCACGGCCACTCCGGGCCACGCACCACTGCTGCGGCTCGGCATCGAGGCCGGCGTGCCGACCTTCTGCGAGAAGCCGGTGGCCGCCACGCTCGAGGAGACGATGGAGCTCGCCAAGATCGTCGCCCAGACGAGCACCCCCGTGCACGTCGGCTTCCAGCGTCGCTTCGACCGGGGCTACCAGCGCGCGCAGCAGGCCGTCGCGGCCGGCGAACTCGGCTTCCTGCACAGCATCCGGGCCCAGACCCACGACCAGGCCCCGCCGCACGCTGCCTACATTCCGACGAGCGGCGGCCTCTTCCGTGACTGCTCGATCCACGACTTCGACATCATCCGCTTCGTCACCGGCCGCGAGGTGGCCTCGGTCTATGCGACCGGAGCCAACAAGGGCGCCGACTTCTTCAGCGAGGCCGGCGACGTCGACACGGCGGCCGCGGTCCTCACCCTCGACGACGGCACCCTCGTGCTGGCGTCGGCGACGCGCTACAACGGTGCGGGCCACGACGTGCGCATGGAGGTGCTCGGCAGCGAGGGCACGCTCGGGGTGGGCTACGACGAGTCGCTCGCCGTCACCTCGGCCGAGCCTCGCGCGACCTACCCGTCCGGCCCCAGGCACTGGTCCTTCATGGAGCGCTTCCTGCCCGCCTACCGCGCCGAGCTGACCGCGTTCGCGGCGGTCGCCCGTGGCGTGCTGCCCTCGCCCTGCACCGTCGACGACGCCCTCCAGGCCTTCCGGGTCGCCGAGGCGTGCGAGCTGTCCCGCCACGAGGGCCGACCGGTCTCCCTCGACGAGATCCCGAGTCTGTGAGAGGTGTGGACGGGATGACCACCACGACCACCGAAGCCCTCCCCACGGCATACGACATCGTCGCCATCGGGCGCACGGGCGTCGACATCTATCCGCTCCAGCACGGCGTCGGCCTCGAGAAGGTGCGCACCTTCGAGAAGTTCCTCGGCGGCAGCGCGACCAACGTCGCCGTCGCGGCAGCCCGCCACGGCCACCGCACCGCCCTCATCACGCGCACCGGGCGCGACGCGTTCGGCCGCTACATCCACGAGGCGCTGCGCGACTTCGGGGTCGATGACCGCTTCGTCTCCGCGGTCGACGGCCCGCCGACGCCGGTGACCTTCTGCGAGGTCTTCCCGCCCGACGACTTCCCGCTCTACTTCTACCGCTACCCGATCGCGCCCGACCTGCTCATCGACCCCGACGAGATGCCGCTCGACGCGATCCGCGACGCCGGCCTCTACTGGTCCACCGTGACCGGCCTGTCGCAGGAGCCGAGCCGGGCCGCACACTTCCGCGCCTTCGAGGCTCGCGGCCGCCGCACCCACACGATCCTCGACCTCGACTACCGCCCGATGTTCTGGGCCGACCCGTCCGAGGCCAGCGCTCAGGTCGGGCGCGCCCTCGAGCACGTCACGGTCGCCGTGGGCAACCGTGAGGAGTGCGAGGTCGCCGTCGGCGAGACCGAGCCGCGGCGGGCGGCCGACGCGCTGCTCGAGCGCGGCGTCGAGCTCGCGGTCGTCAAGCAGGGACCCAAGGGCGTGCTCGCCGCCACCCGTGACGAGCGCGTCGAGGTGCCGCCCTACCCCGTCGAGGTCGTCAACGGACTGGGCGCGGGTGACGCCTTCGGTGGGGCCTTGTGCCACGGCCTGCTCGAGGGCTGGGACCTGCGCCGCATCCTCGAGTTCGCCAACGTCGCCGGCGCGATCGTCGCGAGCAAGCTCGAGTGCTCGACCGCGATGCCGACGTCGGCCGAGGTCGAGGAACGCCTCGCTGCAGCCCGATCCGACTCTGCCGCAGCATCATTCGCCCCCGTTGCCGAGGAGGCACGATGACCACCACGCACACGACCAGCTCCACTCGACTCTCGGTCGCCGACCTGACCGAGGTCCGGGTGCGCGAGCCCGGTCGCATCGCGGCCGGGTGGGCCGCTCGTGAGCGCCGCCCTCTCGTCGGTGACGACGGCCGCATGCTCCTCGTCGCAGCCGACCACCCCGCGCGTGGCGCCCTCGGCGTCCGTGGCGCCGGCACCGCCATGGCGAGCCGCAGCGACCTGCTCGCCCGCCTCGTCACCGCCCTCGACCGACCCGGCGTCGACGGCGTGCTCGGCACCCCCGACATCCTCGACGACCTCCTGCTCCTCGGTGCCCTCGAGGACAAGGTCGTCATCGGCTCGATGAACCGCGGAGGCCTGCAGGGCGCGAGCTTCGAGCTCGACGACCGCTTCACGGCCTACACCGCAGCCGAGATCGCGGCCCGCGGCATCGACGGCGGCAAGATGCTGACGCGCATCTGCCTCGAGGACGCCGGCACGGCCGCCACGCTCGAGGCCAGCGCGCAGGCCGTCACGCAGCTCGCCGACCTCGGCATCATGGCGATGGTCGAGCCCTTCCTCTCCACGCGTGAGGGTGGCCGCGTCGTCAACCAGCTGGACCCCGACTCCACGATCAAGTCGATCCACATCGCCGCCGGCCTCGGTGCCTCGAGCGCGCACACCTGGCTCAAGCTCCCCGTCGTCGACGAGCTCGAGCGCGTCATGGACGCGACGACGCTGCCGACGCTCCTGCTCGGCGGCGACCCCCAGGGCGACCCGCACGACACGTATGCGTCGTGGGGCCGGTCGCTCGAGCTGCCTGCCGTGCGTGGCCTCGTCGTCGGGCGCGCGCTCCTCTTCCCCCCCGACGGTGACGTCGCCGCCGCCGTCGACATCGCCGCCGACCTCGTGCACGGGAGTGGGGTGGGCGCATGAGCGACAACGCCCGCTGGGTGCGTCCGCTCGGGTCGGCCTCCGCCGACGGGTGGGACGTCGCCATCGACGACACCGTCGACGGCTGGTCGCACACGAGCCTGTATGCCGTGACGCTGGCTGCCGGTGAGAGCCGCACCCTCGCGGCAGCCGAGTGGGAGCACGTCGTCGTGCCGCTCAGCGGCTCCGTTTCGGTCACGGTCGCCGACCCCGAGGGGCTCTCGCACGACTGCGTGCTCGCAGGCCGCGCTTCGGTCTTCGCCGGGCCCAGCGACGTCGCCTACGCGACCCGCGACTGCGAGCTGACGGTGACCGCCGAGGGCGGCGCCGCCACGGTCGCCGTCTGCGGCGCCCGCGCGGCCCGGCGGCACACGCCGCCGCTGCGCCACGTGGGCGTCGCAGACGTGCCCGTCGAGCTCCGCGGGGCGGGCATCGCCTCACGCGAGGTACGCAACTTCGGCACGCCCGGCGTGCTCGACGCCGACTCGATCATCGCCTGCGAGGTGATCACCCCCGCGGGCAACTGGAGCTCCTACCCGCCGCACAAGCACGACGAGGACCGCCCAGGCGTCGAGGCCGAGCTCGAGGAGATCTACTACTTCAAGGTTGCGCCCGAAGTGGGGTCACCGGCAGCCGCTGACGCGGATCCGGTGGCTTATCAGCGCGTCTACGGCACCGACGAGCGTCCCATCGACGTGCTCGCCGAGGTGCGCTCTGGTGACGTCGTGCTCGTGCCGCACGGCTGGCACGGCCCGGCGATGGCCGCCCCCGGCTACGACCTCTACTACCTCAACGTCATGGCAGGCCCCGGCGACGAGCGGGCCTGGCTCATCTGCGACGACCCCGCCCACGGCTGGGTGCGCGACACCTGGGCGACCCAGCAGGTCGACCCCCGACTCCCCCTTGGAGGTGCTCAGTGACGAGCGCGACCCAGCAGCCCGAGACCACCGACACGGTCCGCCTCACCGTGGCCCAGGCCGTGGTGCGCTTCCTCGCCAACCAGTGGAGCGAGCGCGACGGCGAGCGGCAGAAGCTCTTCGCCGGCTGCTTCGGCATCTTCGGCCATGGCAACGTCGCGGGCATCGGGCAGGCGCTGCTGCAGAACGAGCTCGCCGATGGTCATGACTCCGCGGAGCACCTCCCTTACGTGCTCGCTCGCAACGAGCAGGCGATGGTGCACACCTCCGTCGCCTACGCCCGCCAGAAGGACCGCCTCCAGACGTGGGTCTGCACCGCCTCGGTCGGCCCCGGCTCGACCAACATGCTCACCGGCGCGGCCCTCGCGACCATCAACCGGCTCCCGGTCCTCCTCCTGCCGTCGGGCACCTTCGCGACGCGGGCCAGCTCCCCGGTGCTCCAGGAGCTCGAGGCGCCGTATGCCGCTGACGTGACGGTCAACGACGCCTTCCGCCCGCTCTCGCGCTTCTTCGACCGGGTGACCCGTCCGGAGCAGCTGCCGTCGGCGCTCATCTCCGCAATGCGTGTCCTCACCGACCCGGTGGAGACCGGCGCCGTGACGATCGCGCTGCCACAGGACGTGCAGGCCGAGGCCCACGACTGGCCCGTCGAGCTCTTCGCGCCGCGCACGTGGCGGGTCGCCCGGCCGCTGCCCGAGGCGGTCGACATCGCCGACGCGGCCGCGGTCATCCGCTCCGCGAAGCGGCCGCTCATCGTCGCCGGAGGCGGCGTGCACTACTCCGGCGCCGAGGACGCGCTGCGGGCACTGTGCGAGCAGACCGGCATTCCGGTCGGTGAGAGCCAGGCGGGCAAGGGGTCGCTACCGCACGGGCACCCGCAGGAGATGGGCGCGATCGGATCGACCGGCACGACCGCTGCGAACGCGCTGGCGGCCGAGGCCGACGTCGTCATCGGGGTGGGCACGCGCTGGAGCGACTTCACGACCGCCTCGCGGACCGCCTTCCAGCGCAATGGAGTCCGCTTCGTCAACATCAACATCGCGCGCTTCGACGCGGGCAAGCACTCGGGGTTGTCGGTCGTCTCCGACGCACGCGAGGCGATGACCGCACTCGCGGGCGCCCTCGAGGGGTATGCCGTCCCCGACGACCACCGGTCGCGCCAGGCCACGCTGTGGTCCGAGTGGGACAACCAGGTCGAAGCGGCCTACCACCCGTCCGCCGACGTCACCGACCGGCTCGCCGAGGGCCTGCTCACGCAGGGTCAGGTGCTCGGGGCCGTCAACGAGCTCACCGACCCCCGCGACGTCGTGCTGTGCGCGGCGGGCTCGATGCCCGGCGACCTGCACAAGCTGTGGCGGGTGCGTGACCGCAAGGCGTACCACGTCGAATACGGCTACTCCTGCATGGGTTACGAGGTGCCGGCGTCGATCGGCATCCGCCTGGCCGACGAGACGCGCGACGTCTTCGCGATGGTCGGCGACGGCGGCTACCTCATGATGCCGACGGAGCTCGTCACCGCGGTGCAGGAGCGCATCAAGGTCATCGTCGTGCTCGTGCAGAACCACGGCTTCCACTCGATCGGGTCGCTGTCGGAGTCTCTCGGCTCGCAGCGCTTCGGAACGAGCTATCGCTTCCGCGGCGAGTCGTCCGGCCGGCTCGACGGTGACGTCCTGCCGGTCGACCTGGCCGCCAACGCCCGGTCGCTCGGGGCGCACGTCATCGAGGTGCACTCGCTCGACGAGCTCGAACGGGCGATCAAGGAGGCCAAGGCTGCTCCCGCCGACGGCGGACCGATCGTCATCCACGTCGAGACCGACCCGTTGGTGCACGCCCCCGACAGCGCGTCGTGGTGGGACGTGCCGGTGAGCGCGGTGTCGGAGCTCGACTCGACCCGGAACGCCTTCGGCGACTACCTCGACCACAAGGCGACGCAGCGGCCCTTCGTCGCCCCGACCACCCCGGAGTCCGCATCATGAAGCTCGCTCTCGACCCCTACATGTTCCGCGAGACGCCGCTGCTCGAGCTGCCCGCGCTCGTCGCAGAGCTGGGCTTCGAGTGGATCGAGCTGTCGCCGCGCGACGACTTCACGCCGTTCTTCAACCACCCGCGGGTGGACGACGCCGGCGTGGCCGCCTTCAAGTCTGCCCTGTCGGCGGCAGGGGTCGGGGTGTCGTCGGTGCTCCCGCTCTACACGTGGTCCGGCCCCGACGAGGACGAGCGCCAGGCGGCGGTGCGCTACTGGAGGCGCGCCATCCAGATCGCGTCCGACCTCGGCGTCGACACGATGAACTCCGAGTTCAACGGCAACCCGCGCCAGGCGGCGGTCTGCGAGCGGATGTTCTGGCGGTCGATGGAGGAACTGCTGCCCGTCTTCGAGCGGGAGGGCATCCGGCTCGTGCTCGAGCCCCACCCCGACGACTGGGAGGAGGACGGCAAGCGGGCGGTCGACCTCATCAGGGGGATCAACTCGCCCAACGTCTCCTTCCTCTACTGCGCGCCGCACACCTTCCACCAGGGCAACGACTGCGACGGCATCATGGACAAGGCCGGCGACCTGCTGACGATGGTCCACGTCGCCGACGCCTACGACCACACGGCGTCGTCGGGGCTGCGCTACATCGTCAACCCGCCCGGCTCGCAGGTCACGGTGCACCAGCACCTCGACATCGGCCAGGGCGAGGTCGACTTCGACCAGTTCTTCGCGGGCCTCGAGCGCATCGGCTTCGACGGCATTGTCACCTCCTGCGTCTTCGCGTGGGAGGACCGGGCCCGCGAGTCGACCGGCTACATGCGCGACACGATCCGCTCCTACCTCGACACATGGGCCACCGCGCCCACGTTCGTCTCCCCCTGAAGCCCGCCCTGCGGCACACCCCTGAATCAGTCTGCAAGAGAAGGAAACTCCCATGAGCACGCCAACGCGCATCACCCACCTCATCGGCGGCCAGTCGTGGACCGGCACGGCCGAGCGCACGTCACCCGTCTTCAACCCGGCCACCGGTGAGCAGACCGGCGTGCTCGACCTCGCGTCGGCGTCGCTCGTCGACGAGGTCGTCAAGGGCGCGGCCAGCGCCTGGGAGGAGTGGGCCGACGCCTCGCTCGCCAAGCGGACCGGAGTGCTCTTCGCCTTCCGCGAGCTGCTCAACGAGCGCAAGGGCGACATCGCCGCGCTCATCACGGCCGAGCACGGCAAGGTGCTCTCCGACGCGCTCGGCGAGGTGACCCGCGGCCTCGAGGTCGCCGAGTTCGCCTGTGGCATCCCGTCGCTCATGCGCGGCGGCTTCTCCGAGAACGCCTCGACCAACGTGGACGTCTACTCGATCCGCCAGCCGCTCGGCGTCGTCGCGGTCATCTCACCCTTCAACTTCCCGGCCATGGTGCCGATGTGGTTCATCCCCGTCGCCATAGCGACCGGCAACGCGGTCGTGCTCAAGCCCTCGGAGAAGGACCCGTCGGCTGCCCTCGCGATCGCGGCGCTCTGGAAGGAGGCCGGGCTGCCAGACGGCGTCATGCAGGTCGTCAACGGCGACAAGGAGGCCGTCGACGCCCTGCTCACGCACCCCGACGTCAAGTCGGTGTCGTTCGTCGGCTCGACCCCGATCGCGAAGTACGTCTACGAGACGGGCACGGCCCACGGCAAGCGGGTCCAGGCCCTCGGCGGCGCGAAGAACCACATGCTCGTGCTGCCCGACGCCGACCTCGACCTCGCCGCCGACGCCGCGGTCAACGCCGGCTTCGGCTCGGCGGGAGAGCGGTGCATGGCGATCTCGGCCCTCGTGGCCGTCGAGCCGATCGCCGACGAGCTGATCTCCAAGATCAAGGACCGCATGGGCAAGCTCGTCACCGGCGACGGCACGCGCGCCTGCGACATGGGCCCGCTCGTCACCTCGCAGCACCGCGACAAGGTGACGTCCTACCTCGACGCCGGCGTGTCCGAGGGTGCGACGCTCGTCGTCGACGGCCGCCAGGACACCTACGACTCGGACGGCGAGGGCTACTTCCTCGCGCCGACGCTCTTCGACAACGTCAAGCCGGGCATGTCGCTCTACGACGACGAGATCTTCGGCCCCGTGCTGTCGGTCGTGCGCGTGCACTCCTACGACGAGGGGCTGGCGCTCATCAACAGCAACCCCTATGGCAACGGCACGGCCATCTTCACCAACGATGGTGGAGCCGCCCGCAAGTTCCAGCGCAACGTCGAGGTCGGCATGGTCGGCGTCAACGTGCCGATCCCCGTGCCGGTCGCCTACTACTCCTTCGGCGGGTGGAAGAACTCGCTCTTCGGCGACACCCATGCGCACGGCATGGAGGGCGTCCACTTCTTCACCCGCGGCAAGGTCGTCACCTCGCGCTGGCTCGACCCCAGCCACGGCGGCCTCAACCTCGGCTTCCCCCAGAACGACTGAGCCCGCTCGGCCACGCGGCCCAGCCCACGCATACCCGCTCGGCCACACGGCCCAGCCCCACGCATACCCCCGCCTTTTCACCCTGACCCGAGAGGAACGACCGACGATGGCCGAGTCCAAGGCCCGCAACACCGATGCCCGCTACAGCAAGCTGACGATCGGTGTCTGTCCTGACCAGTGGGGTGTCTGGTTCCCGGACGACGACAAGCAGATCCATTGGGAGACAGCGCTCGACGAGATGGCCGAGGCGGGCTTCTCGGTGATGGAGACGGGCCCGTTCGGCTACTTCCCCAAGGACCCGAAGCGGCTCCAGAAGGAGATGGACAAGCGCGGCTTCCGCGTCGTCGCGGGCACCGGCTGGGGCATCCTGCACAAGCCGGAGGCGTGGGCCGACACGGAGAGGACCTTCCGCGAGATCGCGGCGACGCACGCTGCCGTCGGCGCGGAGTACATCGTGCACCTGCCCCCGATGTTCCGCGACGAGAAGACGTGGGAGTACACCGACGACCGCGTGCTCTCGACTGCAGCGTGGAACGCCTACATCGCCAACGCCGACAAGCTCGGGCGGATCATGAAGGAGGACTACGGCCTCAAGATGGTGCTGCATCCCCACGGTGACAGCCACATCGAGACGCCGGAGGACATAGACCGCGTCTTCCAGGCGACCGATCCCGACTACGTCGGCTTCTGCCTCGACACGGGGCACATCGTCTACGGCGGGGGCGACCCGGTCGAGCTGTGCCGCAAGTACCCCGAGCGCATCTCCTACGTCCACATCAAGGCGATGGACGAGGCCCTTGTCGAGCAGGCGCACGAGGAGGACTGGCCCTTCGGTCTCGCCGTCGCCAAGGGTTGCTCGGTCAAGCCGCCAGCCGGAGCACCCGACATGCCCCCGCTCATCGAGGCCCTCGCCGACCTCGACAAGGAGCTCTACGTGGTGTGCGAGCAGGACATGTATCCCTGCGACCCGTCCTACCCCCTGCCCAACGCCATCCAGACCCGCGAGTACCTCGCGTCCGTCGGCCTCGGCCAGCTCTGAGCCTGCTGGGCTCGAGCGTCCTGGCGGACCCTCAGCATCCTCATCACGAAGGAGTGACACCAATGACCGTGCGCATCGGCATGATCGGCCCCGGCGGCATGGGGCAGGCCCACATCGACCGCATCCACACCGTCATCGCGGGAGGGCGTGTCGTCGCCGTCTCCGACGTCGACGAGGTGCGGGCCAAGGAGGTCGCCGCGCGGAACGGTGCGACGGCCTACTCCGACTCGGCGAGCCTCATCGCGGCCGACGAGGTCGACGCCGTCATGATCTGCAGCTACGGCCCGGCCCACGAGGTCGACGTGCTCGCGTGCATCGCGGCCGGCAAGCCGGTCCTCTGCGAGAAGCCGCTGACGCCGACGGCCGCGGCGGCGCTGCGCATCATGGAGGCGGAGCAGGCCGGCGGGCGGCGTCTGGTGACAGTGGGATTCATGCGGCGCTTCGACCGGAGCTACCGCGAGATGAAGGCGTTGCTCGACTCCGGACAGCTCGGCGAGACCCTGATGGTCCACTGCGCACACCGCAACCCGACCGTGCCCGAGCACTACACGTGGGACATGGCGATCAACGACACGGCGATCCACGAGGTCGACACGATGCGCTGGCTCCTCGGCGAGGAGTTCGTGACGGCGCGCGTGGACAAGCCGAAGAAGACGTCGCTGCGCTTCGAGCACCTCCAGGACCCGCTCGTGCTCATCCTCGAGACCGAGTCGGGCGTGCGGGTCGACGACGAGATCTTCGTCAACTGCCAGTTCGGCTACGACATCCGCTGCGAGGCCGTGGCCGAGATGGGCACCGTGTCGTTGGGCGACCAGAACGCCATCGTCGTGCGAGACGGCGTCGGCGTGCGCAACGCCATCGCCCGCGACCACAACGACCGCTTCTGGGGCGCCTTCGTCACGGAGGTGCAGGAGTGGATCAACGGGGTCGCCGTGGGCGAGCACACCGGGTCGACGTCGTGGGACGGGTATGCCGCCGCGTGCGTCTGCGATGCCGGCGTCAGGGCGCTCACGAACGACGGTGTCGTCGCGGTCGAGATGATCGCGAAGCCTGCGTTCTACGCCTGATCTGTGTGGAGTCAGAGAGCGACGCCGGTCGGCCCTCGTCGGGGCCGGCCGGCGTCGCTCGTCGTCGAGCGGGAGGTCTGCAGCCGGAATGGTAGCGGGTCAGGCGGGGACCGAGAGCCCCTGCAGCCAGGCGTGCCAGGCCGGCTCCTCGCGCCGCACGTAGTCCGCCGCGTCGGCGGAGAAGAGGTAGGCCCGCACGCCCGCGGTCGCCGTGTCGTCACCTTCGCCGTAGGGGTAGGCAAAGATGCTGAGCATGCCGGGGACCGGCGCGGTGAGCCGGACCAGTGCCTGCCGCTCGCCGACGCGCTCGACCGTTCCGGTGGCGCCGCGCACCTCGACCGTCGAGCCCTCCTCGCCCAGCCCGAGCGCGTCGCGCAAGGTCGACCAGAGCGCCTCGGCGTCGCCGGTGAAGGACTCGGTGACCTCGAGCTGCGTGGCCTCCTGGCCGGGGAAGTGTGCGAGGTAGAGGCGCAGGTTGTCGAAGAACGGCATCCAGTTGACGCCCATGTCGTCCCAGAACTCCGACTCCCAGTCGGCGCCGGTGCCGAAGCCGCTGCTGGTGACGCGCACGACGCAGGTGCCGCCGGACTGCGCCTCGACGAGGAACTCCGAGGTGAGCGGGCTGAGGGCACCCGGGTCCTTGCCCATGAGGGCGGCCCAGTCCTCCTCGTAGACGATGCGGCGCGGCGGCTCCCAGCGGGTGACGCGGCCGTCCGAGCCCATCTCGGGGCCCATGCTGAAGTGCAGCTCGCCGCCCTCGCGCTCCTCCATCTCGGTCGGCAGGAACCAGGCGCTCATGCCCTTGGCCGTGGCGATGGCCTGCCAGACCTGCTCGGGGGTGCCCGGGACCTCGACGCTGAACTCCAGGCGGTAGGGGACGTTCGTTGACGTGCTCATGCGCTCTCCTCAGGAAGGGGGTGGGCGGCGACGAGCAGCCGGTGCGGGCGCCCGTCGTCGTGGTGGTAGCGAGCGGCCAGGTCCACCACGGCGGCGGTCAGGTCGTCCGCGAAGGCGGCTCGGTCGGCGGCCGACCGGAAGCCGATCTGCGTGTCGATGGTCAGTGTCGGCAGACGCTTGCCCGAGGCTCCTGCCCGGCGTGCGAGCGTGCCGACCTCGCGCACCAACCGGCCGGCCAGCGCGACGAGGTAGCCCGCCGACAGGTGGTCGGCGTTGGCGTCCGGGTCGGCCGCGGAGGCGCTGACGGCTGACGGCGACACGACGTAGGACGCCGCCGACGCCTGCAGCACCCGCTCGGTGATGCCCCCGTGGTGGCGCTCCTCCGACAGCTCCACCAGGCCGTGCGCCTCGAGCGCCTTGAGGTGGTAGTTGATCTTCTGGCGGGTGATGCCGACCCGCGTGGCGAGCCCGGCGGCGGAGGCCGGGACGGCCAGCTCGCCGAGCAGTCGGGCCCGGACCGGATCCAGTGCAGCGGCCGCAGCCTCCGCGCTCTCGATGACCTCGACGTCGTGCATGGCTCCACCGTGCACCTTGACAAACATTCTTGTCAAGGGCTGGGTGGGGACGATCGCTGGGCGCACCGGCACCGGTGCTGTGTCGCACGGCACGGGATCGGCCGTATCGGCACGCACACCCGACCGTGGGTCCTACATTGCAGTCATGGCTGACATCATTCTGGGCATCTTCGCGATCCTCGCCGGCGGCGTCATGCTCTTTGCCGGGCAGTTCGTGCTGCGGCTCGTGCTCCCGATCTGGGGCTTCTTTGCCGGATTCGCTTTTGGGGCAGGGCTCTTCGCGGAGCTCGCCAACGAGCGCTTCCTCGGCACGGTGCTCGGGTGGGTCACCGGGTTCGTCTTCGCCCTGATCTTCGCGGTGTTCGCCTACCTCTACTACGCGGTGGCGGTCATCATCGCCATGGCGGCGATCGGCTTCGCGATCGGCTCGGGCCTCGTCGTCGCGCTGGGGATCGACTGGAACTGGGTCGCCGTCCTCGTGGGCCTGGTGATCGGCGCGCTGCTGGGCCTCGTCTCGATCCTCAGCAACATGCCGATGATCGTGCTCGCCGTCTTCGGCTCGATCGCCGGTGCGGTCAGCGTGGTCGCCGGTCTGATGCTGCTGGTGGGCGCCCTGAACTCCGAGGACTTCATGCGAGGCGACTTCACCGACACGGTGCAGGCGAACTGGGGCTGGTCTCTGGCGCTCCTGGCCCTGGCGCTCATCGGGATCATCGCCCAGGCCCGGCAGCGGGAAGCGATGCGCCGCAGTGTCCACGAGACCTGGTACGTCGAGAGTCGCTGATCCACGACAGGGCTGGCCGGAGCGTGTCTTCGGGTTGTCCCGCCTCGCCCTCCCAAGCCCGGTGCGCGACGATCTGACGCCCTGATGGTCAGACCGGTTGGATAATCGGCCTGTGGGCGGCGATCGCGTGCCGAAGCAGGGTGAGGGACCCGGTGACTACGAGGGGTTCCTGCGCATGGTGCCCCTCTTTGCCGACCTCGACGCCGCCGACCTGACGCAGCTGTGCCAGATGGTGCAGGAGGTGGATCTGGCTGCGGGGGCGGTGCTCTTCCACGAGGGCGCCCTCGCCGACCGCGCGTTCGTGCTGCATCAGGGCGAGATCGAGATCGTCAAGGTCGTCGACGGGCATGAGGTCCACATCGACTCTCACGATGAGCCCGGGACGGTCATCGGCGAGATGGCACTGCTCGAGCAGACGACGCGTCTGGCCACGGTTCGCGCCACGCGCGACTCGCACCTGCTCGCTCTCGACCATGAGCAGGTCGTCTCGCTCCTGCACACCAGCCCGAGCGCCGCGAGAGTCATCCTGCACACGTTGACGCGGCGGTGGCGCTCCCTCGAGGCCCACGTCCACCACAACGAACGGATGGCCCAGCTGGGCACCCTGGCCGCGGGCATCGCCCACGAGCTCAACAACCCCGTGGCCGCAGTGGTCCGCGGAGCCGAGCAGCTGACCGAGTCCCTCGATCGATCGATGGCGGCGCGCCTCGAGCTCGAGCGCTCGGATCCGTCCGTCGCCCAGCAGTCGACGATGACGGCCCTGGCGGAGCAGATCGAGCAGGCGGGCCGCCAACCGGTGGGCACCGGCACGGGAACGGGAGCGCTGAGCCGCGCTGACCTCGAGGACGAGGTGGGGGCGTGGCTCGAGCGTCGCGGCATCGCCGACGCCTGGCAGGTGGCTCCCGGACTTGCTGCTCTGGGAATGGGGCCCGAAGGACTGGGCCGGCTGGCCGCGGACTTCGGGCCGCTCCGGATGCCGGCGCTCGTCCACTGGCTGGCGTCGGCCGTCACGGTGCGCTCGTTGCTCGTCGAGATCGGTCACGGGGCCACGCGCGTCTCCGAGACCGTGCAGGCCCTCAAGTCCTACGTGCACCTCGACCAGGCGATCGTCCAGAACGTCGACGTGCACCAGGGGCTCGACGACACGCTGCTGTTCCTGCGCCACCGGATGCCGCCCGGCATCCGGGTCGAACGCACCTACGCCGCAGACCTGCCTCGCGTCGGCAGCTATGCCAGCGAGCTCAACCAGGTCTGGACCAACCTCATCGACAACGCCGTCGACGCCGTGGCCGGCCACGGGACCATCCGGGTGCGCACGTCGCTGGACGATGGTCAGGTCGTCGTGGAGATCGAGGACGACGGAGCAGGGATCGCGCGCTCCGACCTGGCCCGCGTCTTCGACCCCTTCTTCACCACCAAGCCACCGGGACGCGGCGCCGGCCTCGGGCTGGTCACCTGCCACCACGTCATCGAGCGTCACCACGGCCGGATCACGGTCGAGTCGCGGCCCGGTCGAACGGTCTTCCGGGTGGAGCTGCCGGTCGGCCTCGACGTGCCGTCGACCGCGGTTCCACCCGACCGGTCTGCAAGCACGCCAGACGCGTAGGCGACGTGCTCGCGCGAGCCCGCAGGACGGCATACGGCGGCGTCTCGGTCGCGACTCCCGGTGCAGCGCGAAGGCTGGCGATGGCTGCGGGAGTGGCGTCAGGGCGCTCCGGGGCCTGCGCCCGGCGCAGGTTGATCGGGCGTCGGGGAGTGGCGCATCAGCCATGCATCGACCACCTGTTGTTGCTGTGTCGACGTGGGCCCGGTGAGCTCGAGGGTGTCGTTGCCCAGCGTGATGGAGACCGTGCGTGCCTTGTCGCGCTGGGTGAAGGCGTGGATCGCGGCGACGAGCGCGGGCAGCCCACCCGAGAGGGAGACGGCCAGCTGCGCCCACGGGAGGGCGTCGCCCTTGCTGCCGGGGGGCGCATCATCTGCCGTCGGCCGTCGCACGTCGAAGCCCGTGTCGTGCAGCTCGTGCCGCAGTTGCCCGGCGAGGTCATCGGCGTCGCCGACGTCCCCTCCCCGCGACGAGACCACGATCCGTGCCATCTGCTCGTCGGCCATGTCCGGGTCCTCCGCGTCTCCTGGTGATGCTCAGTCTGACGTCGGACGCCAGTGGCATCAATGGTTTTGGCTTTGCGCTCCCCCGCCGGTCAGGTGTCGCTGACCGTGACGGGGCACGGCACGTTGGACAGGTAGACGCTGGAGCGGGCACCGGCGTCCAGCTGTTGGGTCGGTTGCTGCCGCGTGACTGGAGCCGAGTCCAGGGTCGTTCCCGTGGCGGCGTCGTGAAGGACGAACAGGCATGGTTCGGTGACGAACCCAGCTTCGTCGACGTGGACGGTGACGGTGCCCGACGGGTTGAACGCCTCGGAGTCACCCCGGATGACGTGCAGCGGCAGGAGCCCATCGCCGGCGCCGTCTTCGGCGTCGACCTCGCAGCCGGTCTGGCTGGGCTCGAGCCGGAAGCGTCCCGTGGCCTGCATCTGCCACGTCGACAGGTTGTAGGCAGCGACTCGGGGGACGGTTGACGTGGTGTCGTGGTCGAGGTCGGTGATGGCGACGGTGCAGCCGTTGGGAGAGCTGGCATCGCTCGAGATGTAGAGGCGCCACGGGCCGCTGGCCTCGACGACGTTGCCCGTGTGGTTGAAGGCCGAGGTCCGGGAGGAGAAGACGTTGTAGGCCGAGACTGCTGCGATGGCGGCGAGGGCCAAGGCTCCGGCCACTGCGGCGATCCGCCGCCAGTGCTCGCGAAGGGTGGACCGCGTGGGGTGGACCTCGGGGAGCGCGCCGCGACTGTCGTGACGGGTGTCTTGGTCGTGCCTGCGCGGTGGCGCCTGACCGGTCGGCCCGGTCCGGGGCATCGGACCGCTTGCCGTCCCGGCAGTGGGGTTGCGGGCCAGGACGATGCCCCCTTCAGCCCCGTAGAGCCATCGCTGCGGTGTCTGTTGGGCGCCGGCCGCGCGCATCTCGCCGAAGGCGTAGGCGTACGCGTCGTCGACGGTGATCCAGCCGTCGTTGTCGCTGTCGGCGGCTCCGGTGCGGATCCCGGTCGCGAGGGCGCTGGTGAACACCGAGCCGGGCATCGCCGAGTGCGGCGTCGGGCTTCCCTCGAACGAGTACTCGGTGGCGCGCGACGCCGTGAGGATCACGCGGCCGCGGCCTTGGCCGAGGAACCGGTCGCCGAGCCCGAGGTCGCTGTCACCCTTCGAGCCGAAGGCGAAGGCTCCGGAGAAGCAGCAGTCCAGGATTATGACCTGGCGTCGTGCTCGGCACTCCTCGAGCTGGTCGAGCAGCCACCGGGCCTCGATGCCCGTGGCGGCGAGCCGGACATTGAGGGTGTCAGTGGCCGCGAAGTAGAGGCGGCGCCGGGCGTCCATGAGGCCGTGGCAGGAGAGATAGACCAGCGACAGGTCGCCTGGCTGCTGCCCGGAGAGGAACTCCTCGACGGCGATGCGGATCTCGTGGGCGCTGCCGTCCGTGACGGTGGTGACGAGGAAGTCGCCGAGCTCCGGGTCGCCGAGCACGGTCCCGAGGGCGGCCGCGTCAGCGGCCGGGGCGCGCAGCTGTCGAAGCGTCGGGTCCGCATAGCGCGAGACCGCGACGACGAGCGCCCTGCGGGTTTCGTCGCCCGGCGACTGTGTGCTGTCCTCGGCCATCGCTGCCTCCGCCGATCAGGTGCTGCGGCCATCCCCTGGGCTCGACCCACCGATGATGCGCGGTGTCAGACGGTGTGACTGCGAGGGCACGGGCGACGGCCGCCACCTGAACTCCTCAAAATCGTACGCTCGCCAGGATCGTGCGGTGGGGGGTTTGCTCCGGGCGGTCGGACGCGGGGAGGGGCGCGACCTCGTGCCACGAGCGGCAGCGCGAGTCGTTCCTTCCAATGGCATGCCCACGCCGTGGTTGACTCGTTGTGGAGCACCTCACCGAGGGAGCGAGGATGACATGGCGTCGATGACACAGAGGCTCTGGAAGGCTGGCAACGCCGTGGCCGTGTGGCTCTACCGGCGGACCGGCGGGAAGGTCGGTGGCAGGGCCAAGGGCGGCAGCAGCGTGCTCCTGCTCACCGTGGCGGGACGCAAGTCCGGGATGCTGCACACGGTGCCAGTGGCATACGTCGAGCGCGACGGCGCGTACTACCTCGCGGCGACCGCCGGTGGCCAGCCGAAGGAACCGCAGTGGGTGCGCAACCTGCGCGCGGCGTCGAGAGCGACCATCGAGGTCGGTCGCGAGCGAAGCACGGTGTCGGTCGAGGTGCTGGCGGGTGCCGAGACCGAAGCGGCGTGGAAGGACGTCATCGTCGCGACCTACCCCTCCTTCGCCCCGTACGAGGCGAAGTCGGGTCGCAAGATCGCGGTCGCGAAGCTGACTCCGACGGCGTGAGTCGCGCTGGCGATGCCCGGTGGCCGAGGGGATCATCGAAACATGGCCGCAGCGTCGGGTGGATCGGTGTCGATGGTCTTCACCGACATCGAGAGTTCGACGCAGTTGCTGCTGAGCCTTCGCGAGCGGTACGTGGAGGCTCTCGAGCTGCATCGCCGGGTTCTTCGTCGGGCGTGGACGGCATACGAGGGCAAGGAGATGGGAACCGAGGGCGATAGCTTCTTCGTCGTCTTCGACGATCCGTCAGCCGCCGTGCACGCGTGCCTGCAGGCCCAGCGTGAGCTGGCGACCCAAGAATGGCCTGCGCGCCGACCGGTACGTGTGCGGATGGGGGTGCACACCGGCAATCCGATGCCTCACGGGGACGGGTTCGTCGGGGCCGACGTGGATCTGGCCGCCCGTGTGTCGGCCGCGGCGCACGGTGGCCAGATCGTCCTCACCAGAGCGTCGTTCGAGCCGGTCGCGCCTCTACCCGAGGTGCGCGGTCGCGGCACCGACCTCGGTTGGCATCGGTTGCGGGGGTTCCCGGATCCTGTTCACCTCTACCAGCTGAGCGTTCCCGGGCAGAAGTCGCAGTTCCCCCCGCTGAAGACCCTCGGGGCGAGGGCCTCGCTGCCCGTTGACGCCGGGCCGCTGCTGGGGCGGGATGCCGACCTGGAGGCGTTGGCTGCCCTGATCTCGGAGCCCTTGACGTGTCTGACGCTGACCGGGCCGGGAGGTGTGGGCAAGACGCGGCTTGCGGTTGCACTGGCAGCCAGGGTGTCGATCGAGTTCCCTGACGGCGTCTTCTTTCTGCCGTTGGCCACCGTCGCCACTGCCGACGGGTTGTGGCGGGGCCTCATCGAGGCCCTGGGTGTTCCAGGCGAGCCGACGACAAGATCTGGCTTCCTCGAGCGGTTGGCACAACAACGGGCCCTTGTCGTGCTCGACAACCTCGAGCAGATCGTTGACGGTCCGGAGGCCGTGAGCGGTCTGCTTGCAGGGGCGCCCTCTCTTGGCGTGATCGCCACATCGCGCCGCCGACTCCACGTGCGCGGGGAACGCGAGTACGTCGTGGCGCCATTGGGCGTTCCCGCGGGCGACGATGCAGAGACGCTGAACGCCTCGCCGGCCGTTGAGCTCTTCTGCCAACACGCGAGAACGGCCCGTGCCGGGTTCACGCTCACTGATGAGAACGCGTCGGACGTTGCTGAGATCTGCCGTCGGTTGGACGGACTCCCTCTCGCGATAGAGATCGTCGCCCGGCGCAGCCGGGTCATGTCCTCGGGGGTGCTGCTCCGACAGGTGACCGATGCCTTGGATGTCGTCGACCCGCTTGTAGGCAGGCCCCTTCGGCAGCAGACGCTTCGCCGGGCCGTCGGGTGGAGCTACGACCTGCTCACGCCACGCGAGCAGGCGACCTTCCGTTGTCTTGCCGTCTTGGTCGCGGGCGGCTCGGTTGAGGCGTGCTCGGCGGTGGCCGGTGTCGACGATCCTCAGGATGTGTTCGCCGATGTCGAGTCGCTGGTGGAGGCCAGTCTGGTTCTCGTCGACGACGACGCCC
This sequence comes from Humibacillus xanthopallidus, assembly GCF_044793955.1. GTDB lineage: Bacteria > Actinomycetota > Actinomycetes > Actinomycetales > Dermatophilaceae > Humibacillus > Humibacillus xanthopallidus_C. The sequence continues at coordinate 609,919 of NZ_CP084995.1, forward strand.
TGGGCGAGCCGAGAGTGCACATGCTCCAGACCGTGCGCGCGTTCGCAGGCTCCTTGCTCGAGGGCAGCGGGGAGGCCGACGGGGCCAGACGGCGGCAGGCGGAGTACCTCCTCCGCCTGGCCACGGACTTCTGGTCCAGCAGGGGCACCCCCGACACGCCTGCGAAGCGCCAACGCCTGCAGATGGAGTCAGCCAACCTGCGCGCCACCCTCGCGTGGGCCCTCGATCCTGCCTCCGCCACGCGGTCTGCGCAGGACGCCCGACTCGGGGTTCGGCTCGCAGCGCATCTGGGCTCGTTCTGGTTCGGCATTGGGGCTTTTGCGGAGGGGCGCGCATGGCTGCTGCGTGCCCTTGACGTAGACACGGGGGAGCCCACACCCGAACGAGCGGCTCTCTTGTGCAGCGCATCCGAGTTCCTCGGCCCGGCCGACGACCAGCGTCGCCCTGCACTCGAGGAGGCGGTTGCGATCAGTTGCGCCCTGGGCGATCCGAGACTCGAGTCAGAGGCTCTGGCCGCACTGGCCCGGCAGGCCACCGATGCCCACGAGTTCGATCGAGCCGACCAGTTGGCCCGCGAGTCCGCCACGCTGGCCTCAGCCCATCGCGACTGGAACCGCCTCTGGGGTGCGCTCCAGGCGGAGACTTTTCTGGAGCTCGAACGAGGTGACTACTCGAAGGCCCTGGCCGTCCTGACGAGAGCGCGGACGGTCGCCGGGAATGCTGGCAACGAGCTGGGTTTCATTGTGGCGGAGGCATGGTCCGTCATGTGCCTCGCTTACCTGGATCGCGTCGCCGAGGCCACGGATCGGCTCGTCGACATGGTGCGTGCTGCGCCCGCCGTGGAGCAACCCTTGTGGATGCTCAACGTCCTGTGTGCGGGTGCGCATGTCTGCGCACTTCTGCACGATCACGCCCGGGCAGCGAGGCTGGCGGGCGCGTACTGGGCCGCATTGAAACGCGCGGGTGATGTCCTCGATGCGGATGCGGAGGAGGAGTGGCTCCGCGAGACCTCGCTAGCCACAGCCAGGACTGCGCTGGGGTCCCAGCGGTGGGCCGCCGCTGCCGCAGAAGGTGAACGACTCACCACCACGGACGCCTTGGCCGAGGCAGCCCTCGCCGGCACGGGCGACGCTGGCCGACACGGCAGAACGTGATTGACGTTTGCGTTGGTAAGGACGTCGGCTCGCCTGCACCTCGATGGCGTCAACCGGCCGTGCCGCCCGCCTGTGCCTCGAGACTGCGCACCCGTGAGACCAGGCCCTTGAGGAGCAGCAGGGCAGTGCGCGGGTGCTGATCGATGAGGTTGGTGAACGCGGCCGGTGAGAGCCGAAACGCACTCATGCCCTCAGGCCCGCTCGTGACGGTGGCCGTGCGGTCCGACCCGTCGATCAGAGACATCTCGCCGAAGTAGTCACCCCTCGACAGTGAACCGACGGCACGACCGTCGACATCGACGTCAGCCGAGCCGTCGATCAGCATCACCATGCCGGCGGCGCGGTCTCCCTGCTTGACGACCGGGACGCCGGGGCCGACCTTGACCGTGGAGCCGCGCGCGATCACCTCTTCGATCAGTTCGTCAGGCAACTCGCAGAAGAGCTCGACAGCGCACAGAGAGTCCTTCAGCGTCATGCTCGCCTCCAAACCGGGCCCGACACGGGCCCTTCCTACGGACGGTAGCCCTCTCGAGGGGGCGCTGAACGGCTTTCGATGAAGGTCGCGCACCTGACGAGGTGAAGCGAGCGGCTCACCGGATGGAGCCGAGGATCTTTCGCACGTGGTCTACCTCGCCGAGAGGCGCCCCCAGCTCGAGGTAGCGGCGGAGGTGGTCGCCGACCTCGCGCAGTGACTCGCGGTCGATCAGTGCCTTGATCGCCTGGGCCAGATGGAAGGACGTGCGTGCCTCGTCCGGACTTGCCTGATGCGCAGCCCGCAAGGCGGCGACTGACTCGTTGAGGTCGCCGCCCTGTTGGTAGAGGATCCGGCCCAGGTGGTAGCACGCCCAGGCACGCCACTCGTCGGCCATCGGGTCGGTCGTCGGGGCACGCCCGGTCGAGCCGGACCCGGTATCCGACAGGTTCCGAGCGGCGCGAAGCAGCGGAAGCGCCGAGGCGTGGTCGCCGAGCGCGTCGTGCGCGAGCCCGGCTTCGAGGTATGCGCGGGGCTCGGACTCGGATCGGGCCTCGGCTTCGGTCATCAGTTCCGTGGCGATCGTGAGGGTGGCGCGCGCTGGCCGAAGCTCGAGCTCGCGCAGCGCCGAGTCGGCGGACGCTGTTGCCGTGCGGTGCCGGAACGACGGTTCGGCAGCTGCCGGCCCGGCGACGGAGGCGCGTCCTCGCAGTCCGGTTCTCTGGATGATCCCTTGGTACGTCATCGGTTCGCGGGGGTGGCGCACGTGATGCTGCTGCTCGAGTGCGTTCTCCACACCGGTCGTCAGTCGTCCGCGCGGAGGACCGTGTGGTGTGGCCTGCAGCTCGAGGGAGGAGTTCTTGGACCGTCGGGGGGCCTTCGCGAGCACGGTGACCGCCCCGACGACCGGATCGTCCCCTGCGGAGGTGAGCAGACTGTCGGGGTAGTACTCAGCGGACGGGTTGGCGGTGCGCGAGCCTGGTGCCGGCGGCGCGAATCGGCCATCGGCGTCTCGGGTCGGCGGGGGAGCAGCCGGGCTGCCGGCGTCGATGATGGCGACGAGGTTCGGCGAGCTCGCCGCACGGGTTGCGAGCTCGGCCAGCGCGATCCAGGCGCTCGGGCTCGACCCGGGTACGGTTCCGGCGTCGGCGGTGAGCAGCGTCGGTCCGGAGGCCGCCCAGGAGCCGACACCGGCGAAGTGGAAGACGGCGAGCTGGTCGGCGCCGTGCTCAGCCAGCGCGCCGAACTCGGCAAGGATGCGCTCTCGAGTCGCATCCGCGTCGAGCAGGAGCACGATGTCGTCTGCCGCGACGAGGCCACAGCGCGCGAGCGTCGCGGCGAAGGACTCCGCGTCGGCACGGGCGCCCGAGGGAGCGGGGACTGCCGGGTCGCCGTACTCGTCGATGCCGACCACGAGGGCGCGCGCGCGACAGGCCGCGAGTTCGGCCACAGCGGCGGCGGCCTGTGCGAAGCCCTCGGGCCACTTCGACGGCAGGGCCGGGTTCTCGGAGAGCGACGCTGCCGTGTCGGCGACTCGGCCCAGTGCGAGGAGCGCGCGGGCTCGGTCGATCTCCAAGGCGGCGATGGAGCTTCCCAGTTGCCGCCGCGCCGCGTCGATCGACCTCAGTGCCTCGCCGGGTGCTCCGGCCCTGAGATCCTGCCGGGCCTGCGCCCACTTGCCGTGCCCGTATGCCGTCACCGCCGGACCCGCGACCTCGAGCTCGTGCGCCTTCGCGTCCGATGTCGAGCGGTCTCGCGCGAGCCACCACAGCCGCGGCGCGCCGACCGGAGGCGCGGGGGTGAGTGCCGCATTGGCGCCCAGGGCCACGAGGGCGGTGTCGAAGTCGCGCTCTCGGAGCCACTGACGGGCGTGCTTGGTGAAGTCCCGGACCGTCACCCCGGGGTGCAGCGGCCAGTTGTCGAGCAGGGACCTGGTGATGGCGCCGTACATGACGTCGCCGAAGGACACGTCGCTGACGTTGGCGGTGGACGTGAGGGTGACCCAGTCAGCCTGTCCGTTCATCCGTTCCCCGAATGCGGGGGTCACCTGACAGTCGAGGATCAGCAGGCGGGTCGCTCCGGCGATGCGTGCGATGAGCTTGGCCAGTTCCTCGCCGCTGATGCCGTCCCGCCAGGCGCCCTCCACCGCGTGGGTGTCGTACGTGATGAAGTAGGCGTCACCTGGATCGGTTCTGGCCGACGTGGCGTGGCCGCTGAAGGAGACGACGACGGTGTCGCCCGGAGCGGACCTCTCGGCAAGCCGGTTCAGCCCGGTCACGATCTCCGCGCGTGATGCATAGCGGTCTGTCAGCGTCATGACGTTGGACGACGGGAAGCCGAGCCTGTTGACCAGGTGGTCGGCCAGGGCCGCCACGTCGTTGCTGGGACCCCGCAGGTTTGCCGAGTCGGGCAGCGAGGCCACGGTCCCTGCCCCGATGAGCAGTGCATGGCTGGTGCCCGTGCTCACTTTCTCGAGGGCAGCGGCGTAATCACCCGCCCACCGCGCCTCCTCGTTCCCGGGCGACCCCGCGGCATACCGCCTCAAAGCGACTGCCGCCGCATCGGGAGCTCCGCTCTGAGCGAGGGCCACACCTCGAATCAGGTCGTTGGCAGGAGACTCTCCCGGGGCGGCCTGCGGGCCGAGAGCCACGACGGCCTCGGCCGCCCGTCCGGTCGCGAGGAGAGCCTCGGCCAGCAGCCCCTTGCCGGCGGGTAGGGGCGTCCCCGTCAGGGCCGCCAGGCCGTCGGCCACCGCTGTCTCGCGCGCGGCGCAGGCGAAGGCCGCTGGGTCATCGGTGAGCCAGCCCAGCTCGATGAGGTGGCGGGCCAGCGAGAGATGCCGCTGCGTGTCGAGGTCACCGGTGACGGCCATGGGGAGGTTGCGGTCGAATGGCGACGCGCCGACGCTGGGATGCTGCTGACCCTCCGTGTCAGCCCGGACGCGTTCGCGGACGTACTCGAACAACTCGCCCACGCTCACGATGCCGTCGCGTTCTCGTCCCCCGAACCCATCGGCGGCACCGCGCATGCCCTCGAGCAGATGCCAGGTGAAGACCCCGTGGCCGCCGCCCCACCGACCGTCCTCCTGTGAGGATTCCGCGGACTCGCAGGACGTGAGCAGCGCCACTCCTGGCTTCGAGTCCGCGAGCCGGTTCAGATACCTGTTGGTCGCCTCGGCGCTGGCGACGGATCGTCGTCCGGCGCCGCCCAGGTCGCCGCTGTGGCAGGTGTCCGCGATGACGACGACCCGCTCGGACAGGAGCGAGCCCCGCAGGGCGCCGTCGATCTCGTCCATGGGGACGGCCGTGCCGGCGATGTCCGCGTACTCCGTGTCGTGGGTCAGCAGATACAACGGTCCGGTCGGGCGGCGCGGGTCGGGCCCACCGTGGCAGGCCAGATAGATCAGAACGAGGTCCTCCGTGGCGGGACGCGTGAGGAAGCTCCTCAGCGCGCGGGTGACCTCTCTGGATGTCGCACGGCGGTCCGTCAGGAGCAGCACGTTCTCGTCGGGAAAGGCACCACCGTTAGGCGTCTTGATCAGGGCTGCCAGATCTTCGGCGTCCTGGGCTGCATAGCGCAGGTTGAGACGTGGGTCGTGATATTCGGACACGCCGATGACCACGGCCCATCGTGAGCCCGCGGGCGGCAACTGCACCGCGACCGGCCGGGCCCTGCGCAGCCCCCGTTGGTCATCGCCCACGCACCCAGTGTCCCGGCGTGCGGGGCGTTACGTGCGGAAAGCGCGGTTCCCGCAGTCGTCCGACTTTCGCTCATGTATCCGATGGCGCTCGCCGGCGAGGTGAGGCCGGCGCTGCGCGGCGTACCGATGGCGTCGGCCGTTGGACCAGCGGCGCCATCCCGACGAACGACCCACTGGGCACGGTTTTCGAACGAGAAGACTGCACATAGTCATTGGTCCAGTCGGTGCCTCAGCTTCTGGGGTGCGCAGAACCGGTAGCTCTCGGTCACCAGCTCGGCGACCTCGTCCCAGCCGGTGTCGTCGTCGAGCACCATGCCGACGACGGTGGGCGACCACGGCGGCTGGTAGAACGGCGGCCCGGCGTTGGCCAGAGCCAACAGCTCGTCTCCGGACGACCGGAAGGTCAGCACCGTGGTTGGTTCGGTCACCCCGGTCAGGTCGCGGTACGCCGAGGTGTAACCCTCTTGGGCGACCAGGACGTGGGCGAAGGTCTTGTTCCGGACCCTCCACCGCACTCCGGTCCAAGCGTCCTCCTCGTACGCGTCCGGCAATGCCAGGGCAGTGGATGCGATCCGCGCGACGACGTCGCCGGAGGGCTCGATCCGCGGCGGCCTTGACATGCCCCGAGTCTGCCAGCGCATGCGACGGTGGTCGCAGGAATGCTCGGCTGAGCAGCGCGGTCCCGGCAGGAACGCGGCGGCCTTGTGGCCGCGCGGCCGGCGCCTGGATGGCCCGGGGGTGGATCAGACCTCGTCGTTGGCGACGGTCTCGATCCAGTCGACCGCGTCGTCGGTCAGCTGTGTCTCGCCCTCCGCAGAGGGGCCCGTCCACCACTGCGCGTTCCGTTCGCCTCCGGTGATGCGGAGGATCTCCGTGATGAGGTCGTCCGGGAGGGGCTCCCCGTTGTGCTCCACGAGCCACGAGCGACTGGAGTTGCTCAGGAGCGGCCAAATCTGCGGGAAGTCCATGAGGCCATGATGGCGCGGAGGTGACCGATGGGTCGGCCTATCGCACCATGCGTATCTCAACCAGCCCGTCGAGATGTGGATCGACCTGCTCGGTCCCGTCGGACGTGAATCCGTTCTTCTCGTAGAACCGTCGAGCCCGCGCGTTCTCCTTGGCCACCCACAGTTGGGCGGGCCGCTGGCTGAGAGCCTGGTCAAGGAGAGCTTGACCGACACCGTGGCCGTAACAGGTGGACAGCACGTAGAGCGCGTACAGCTGCTCATCGCGCTCCGGCGGGTGCCCTTGGTGGTCGGCGGCCGGACCGTGCGCGACAAACCCCACGATTCGGCCTTTGCGCCGGGCGACTCGGAACCGCTCCGCGGCAGCCTCCTCTGAGAGCAGACCCGACCACATCACCTGCCGACTCTCGCGTGCGGCGTCATCGTAGAAGTGCTCTGGGAGCAGCTCTCTGTAGGCTTCCCGCCACGCCTGAACGTGGACGGCGGCCAGTTCCTCAGCGTCAGCGAGGTGCGGCACCACCACCTCAAAATCTGTCGACACGGCCACTCACATCCTCACCGGTGACTCACGAGATGCGTCGCTCCGACAGTGAAGAACAGTATCCCCAGTTCCGCACCGGATGGATGCCGAGGGGACCGTATCGCGGGAGGTGTGACGCACCTCGTCGACGTACTCATCGCGGCATGAACATGCGTGAGGCGACCCAGGCTGCGCTCCGTCCTGGCGGCTACTCAGTCCAACCAGGTCCGCAGAGCGCTCGAGCTTCCGACGTACGCGACGAGCAGCACCGTCGACAACGCGATGGTGCTCCAATGCAAACGCCGGGCCCGCACCGTCAGGGTCGATCTGCGAACCCGAAGCACCGAGCCACTGACGAATGCCGCCAGCCCAGCGGCCACCGGAGCGAGGAAGGCGCCGACCAGGAACCCCAGCGACCATAGGCCTTCGAGCGCGGCAGGGACTTCCACCCGGTCCCCGTGGATCGGCACTGCAACGAACGCCAGGAAGGCCAGGCTGCACACCGTGGCGACGGCGCAGGCGAGCACCGCGTCGCGCTCTGCCTGTCGCGGTGTCAAAGCCTGCTCGCCGGGCATGGCACCAGCGTGGCACCCGGGGTCGAGGTCTGACCAGCCCGGATGGCGCACAAGGAAGTGCGCTGAGGACTGCCTTCTCTGGTCGCGTTGGACGAGAGCGACGAGCACTCGTGAGTCGAGCCGCCCATTCCCTCTCTCATGTCGCTCGACGCGTCCCTGCTCGCACGGCTCAGGCCAACCAGCCACCACCTTCTGACGCGCACCGCAAAGGCACACCCCGGAGCCTGGTCGGTTCGGGACCCTCGGAGCGTGCTCCCGGTGTGGGTCCGGAACCCGGTGACGAGGTCTGGCTACAGTCACGTGTGGCTACCTTCGTTCTCATCCCGGGCGCCGGTGGGTCGGCGTGGGTCTGGAGTCGAGTCACCAGGCTCCTGCTCGAGGCCGGCCACGAAGCGATCGCGGTCGATCTGCCCGGCGACGACGAAGCCGCCGGGCTGCCTCGCTACACCGAGCTGGTGGTAGACGCGATCGGTTCACGCTCCGAGGTCGTGCTCGTTGCAGGGTCGCTCGGAGGCTTCACCGCGCCCATGGTGTGCGAGCGGGTGCCCGTGCGCGAGTTGGTGCTGGTCAACGCGATGATCCCTGATCCTGGTGAGAGGGCACGCGACTGGTGGGCCCACACCGGTGCAGTCGAAGCCCAGGAAGCGGCAGCCCAAGCGGGTGGCTACGGTCCCTTCGATGTGACGACCTACTTTCTATACGACGTCGACGCCGATGTCACGGCCGAGGGCGAGTCGTATCAGCGCGCGGAGGCCGACGCCGTCTTCGAGTCGGTGTGTGACTTCACGGCGTGGCCGGCAATCACGATCCGCGTCCTGGCGGGCGCTGACGATCGCTTCTTCCCGGTCGGCCTGCAGCGCCGTGTGGCTCGTGAGCGGCTCGGCGTCGAGGCCGACGTGCTTCCGGGTGGGCACCTGCTGCCCCTCGTGAAGCCGCGGCTGGTGGCCGACTACTTGCTGCGGATGACCCGCTTGGGCGAGGCCTGCTAAGTCGTTCCCCGTGTCTCTCTGGCGTCCCTGACCAAGGCGATCCGGCCGATGCCGTCGTCGCAGCCCCAGCCCACTCGCCAATGGCACACGTCCGCTCACCAGCGGGAAGGCCGTCACCGCCCTCTCGCTCAGGTAGGTCGGCAGGCGGCGGCGTGACGCAGGTTGTCAGCGCGCTCTCATCGCGTCAGAGTCGGGCGGTCCGGGTGTCTCAATTAGCGCTGTCGATCTGGTCGAGGGAGCCAAGCTGCAGCCCGACCCGTTGAAGGAGCTGCCGGTTGTAGCGATTGACTGGGACAGCGCGGTCGTCAACGTCGAACCACCTCAGTGCGAGCGTCTCGATGCCGTCCGCTGTGAGAGCGCCCGTCGTCTCGGTCGCCTCGTAGGTAGCGCCCACGACGTAAGCAGAGAAGCCGTCTGGGTAGGACACTACGAACTCCGGTCCGGAGTACACATCGAGCAGGACTAGCGGCCCTGCCTCAAGTCCAGTCTCTTCCAGCAACTCTCGTCGGGCCGCTTGTTCCAGAGTCTCGCCGGGGTTCAGGCCACCGCCTGGCAGGCCCCAAGAGCCATCGTCGCCGCGCTGTTGAAGGAGGACCTGATCACCGCAGCGAACAAGAACACCAGCGGCCACCAAGACGGGCAGATTGTCGCCGACCTCGACTTCCATGCTCACAACTTGCCACACCGTTGCGATACCCGTTCGCATCTCGTGGTGGGGGGCCGCGGTGCGCCCGACTCTCGGCATGTGGGCGAGACGCACGCGCCTGGCAGGCGGTGGTGCGACGCGGATCGTCGACGGGCTCATCGCGGCAAGAGCGCGGACGTCACCGTCCTGTGTCGCGTGACCGGTGGGCCGCCAAGATCCCCTGGTCGCGGAGTATCCAACCGGAGAGGAACACCACGCTCACGGCGGGACTTACGGCCCTCCCAATGCGTGGACTGACAGAGAAGGCTTGAACTGGAAGCGGGAGAGATCCCCCGTGTCCCGGCATCGGAACCGCCGCTCCGAACAGCCTTTGGGAGGCCATCATGTCCACCCCCACCCGATACCAGGACTACTGGATCAACCCGCGCGTCAAGACCGCCGCACTATGGGCCTCCATGCTGTTCATCTTCGTCTACGTGGACTTGTTCAGCCTGTTCCGTGCCGATGTACGTGCCGACATCGAAGCCGGCAAGATCTTCGCCTTCACCATCGGACAAGGCGTCTTGCTGGGCATGATCATCTACGTCCTGGTTCCCAGCCTGATGGTGTTCCTCAGCCTCGTCCTGCCGGTGAGGGTCACACGGATGTCGAACCTCGTCTTGGCAGTCCTCTACGCCCTCACGGTCGCGGGGGGCGCTATCGGCGAGTGGAACTACTACATCCTCGGCAGCGCGGTCGAGGTCGTCCTGATCGCGGGCATCGCCTACTACGCGTGGACGTGGCCGAAGGCAACCGACGCTGTTACCGCACCAGCAGACCAGTCCCAGGCCAGCACCCGAGCGCACTCTCCGCTGCAGGTGCGCGAGTAGCCCGAACACCCGGTGCTGAGCCTCAAGAGACGTCGAGGCTCATACAGGAGACGGCGGCAGTCGTGGAAGCAGGAACCCCGAACTCCTATGGCACGTCGGAGGCCGAGTGACGCACCTCGCCATTTAGCGGTATGACGGATCACCACCCGATTGAGGCTCGGGCGGCGTGCAGCCTGTGCGGCCATGCGGCATCTTCAGGGCACGGCTACATCACTGATGTGGCGGGAACTGCTCTGTCGCGTGTGGCGCAGACCAGTCACGCTCGGACTAGCTGATCTGACCGCGGATCTCGCCACCTGGGAAGTCGCCCGGCCCCGTGTTCGCCGGGGCTACGCCGTCGTTAGTGTGCACGTTGACGTAGGCGTTCCCTGCCTCGATGGCCGTGATCAGAGCCGTGAGTTCCGTGCCGGCGAGCGGTCCGATCAGGTCGGTAGCGGTGATCGTGCCGGTCGCCAGTACGCCGTTGGCCGAGCCGCTGCCGGCGGGTGCGTTCCCGTAGAGGAAGGCGACGACGGGCCCGTTGACGCCCTCGGGCGCGAGATGGATGTGTGACGCGGTGACGTTGTCGATGTTGGCGACGATGAGCCGGTAGTTGAGTTCGGTGCCGTCGGCGGACAGTTGGAAGACGGCTTGCCCTCGGGCCTTGCTTTCATTCGTCGGCACCTCTTGGGCGGCGCTGAGTCGTGCGGTGTGCGTGGTAGTTGCGTGGGCGGGACCGACGAGCCCGAGACTCGTCAGGGCCAGGACGATTACCGCAACGTGACGCTTTGTTCTCACAACGACCTCCCGTGGTGTCCTGCCGGGGTTCGGGATGAGCGCCGACCTCCTTGTGATGGTCGACCGGTCCTGGGTGTGGTGTCAATGGCCCGGTCGTCGACTTGCGGCGAAAGGGTGCAGGTGCGCAGCGGGTTCTACGACAGCGGGCGCCACCTTCGCCATCATGACGACGACGCCGCACCGGGGTCCTGCCCACGCTGGCACGCCCTGAGGAGGCCCTGCCAGCGCGGTCAGCCGGCCGAGCAGTCGCTCATGAGAGGGCAGTTCACGGGTCCGCCAGCTCGTAAGCCTCCCGCAACCACTCGCATACCTCGTCGTCGACCTGATCCGGGGCGCTCAGCTCGAGGTGGTGCATCCACACCCGCCGCGACGGGTGCGCGACGGCTTTGAACCTCACTGACGCGATCTCGTAGGGCAGCGCGATGGACAGCACCGCGGGCACGTCGCTCTGCACGTACTGCCCAGGACGCCAGACGAAGGCGAAGCCCCTTCGGCGGCGGAACGCGATCTGGCTCTTGGTCACTGCGACCGCAGCGTCGCCGATCGCGTGGATGGCGCGCTCGACCGCACCGTAGACAGCGAGCCCCTCGGGGTGGCCATGGAAGAGCTCCTCAGGCGAGTGCTCCGCCCTCCCGCCCTCCGCGCCACGGTCCATTGCAGCCACGTCTAACCGTTGCGCGGCACGGCGAAGGGCCCCGCGCAGAGCAGGTCGTCGTCGAAGGCGATGGTCATCCCGCCGGGAGGGTCTCCCTCCACGACGAACGCATCCCCGTCCTCCCGGCGAAGCGCGGCGATCGAGCCCGCAGGCAATGTCGTCTCGCGACGCACCGGTGAGACGTTGTCGACCATCTGTCTCCCGGCGCATGCCACGAATCGTTCGCCGCCGCGCAGCAGGCCCAGTTGAGCTCCCGGCACGGAGAAGGTGCTGCTCCCCGCGGCCAGCAGCTCGGTCGCGCGCGCGGTGTCCACAATCGGACGCTACTCCGGACGAGCCGGGCGTGAAGGTGGCATGCAAGAGCCTCCGCGCCACACGGCATACCTCGATGGCTCGCCCGGATGACGCGCGTGGCGCCATTGCCTCACGAACGGCAGCAACCCGTGGCAGTCTCGTCGTCAGGACTCGGGCCCAGCACCGCGCGGACCCCTTTCCGCAGCCGGTCCCGACGTCAGGAGTGCTCATGTCCAACCCCGCCGTTCCGCTCCCCGCCACGGGCACCCACGTGGTGGTGGCTGGCGACACCCTTGGCGCGATTGCGCAGAAGCACGGGGTCACACTCAAGGACTTGCTGCGGTGGAACGCCATCAGCAACCCCGACCTGATCCAGATTGGCGACACCATCAACCTGGCCGACCCCGGGGTCGACATGACCTACGTCGTGGTCAAGGGCGACACCGTCTCGGAGATCGCTGAGCGCTTCGGCAAGCGCTGGGTCGACATCGCCGCGGTCAACAAGCTCGAGGACGTGAATCTCATCCACGTGGGTCAGAAGCTGACCATCCCCGCCCAGGGCGTCGCTCGCGGCTGACGCCCTCCCGGGCTGCCTCAGCCGCCCATCGCCACGGTGCCGTCCGACAGCGCCGGCGACATGAGCCCGAAGATGTTGCCGTCCGGGTCGAGGAGATAGCCGCCCCGACCGACGCCCTCCATGTCCTCGAGGGCGACTGCCTCGGTGGCGCCGAGGTCCAGTGCCGTCTGGAAGAGACCGTCGACATCGCCCTCGACGCCGACGACGAAGTTGCACCCGTTGATCGGAGCGCCGCGCTCGGGAGCCGGGCCCTCCCGCTGGGTGAGCCCGCCGTTGATGCCCTGGCCGGGGGAGTCGACGCCGATCGCACCCTCGCCGGTGTCGATGACCCAGTAGGGCGCGTCGCCGAACCGGGTGAAGCCCCACCCCAGCAGCTCGCCATAGAAGTCGATGAGCCGTTGCGGCTCGGACGCGTGGATCTCGAAGTGGACGACGAGGTTCGCCATGACGCCTCCCTTTGGCCTTGCCGGTGACGCTACGCCGGGCTGCGCTGCACCGTCCAGCATTTCCGTGGCTGTGAGGTGGGCTGCGGGGCTACGTTTGCAGGGTGGACCAGCTGCCCGACGAGGTCGCTCGAGTCGCCCAGGAGCACGGCTTCGACGGCGTGGTCCGTGTTGACCGTCGCGACCGTCCTCAGTTCGCAAGGGCATTCGGGCTCGCGGAGCGCGGGTTCGGCGTCCCCAACACCCTCGAGACGCAGTTCGGCCTCGCCAGCGCGACCAAGGGACTCACCGCCCTCACGGTGATGAGCCTGATCAACGAGGGCCGGCTCATGCTGGACACCACGGCCCGCTCGCTCCTGGGTGACGACCTGCCCGAGATCGACGACGAGGCCACCGTCGAGCACCTCCTCGCGCACCGGTCGGGCATCGGCGACTACGTCGACGAGGACGGCGGCTTCGAGGCCACCGACTACGTCATGACCGTGCCGCTCCACGAGCTGGCGACCACCGAGGGCTACCTCACGGCGCTGTCCGGGCGGCCGGCGAAGTCCGCCCCCGGCGAGACCTTCGCCTACAACAACAGCGGTTACGTCATCCTCGCGATCCTGACGGAGCGCGTCACCGGCTCGTCCTTCCACGAACTCGTCGGTCAGCGCGTCTGCAGGCCGGCGAGTATGCGCGACACGGCCTTCCTCCGGTCGGACGAGCTGCCGGCCCGCGCCGCTCGCGGCTACCTCGCGGCTGACGGTCTACGCACCAACGTGCTCCACCTCCCGGTATGCGGCACGGGGGACGGCGGTGTCTACGCGACGGTCGCCGACGTGCACCGTCTCTGGCACGCCCTCTTCCACGGGCGCATCGTCGCCCCGCCCTGGGTCGAGGAGATGGTGCGGCCGCGCAGCGACGTGCCCGCCGAGCACCGCCGCTACGGTCTCGGGTTCTGGCTCCACCAGGGCGGGGACGCCGTGCTGCTGGAGGGCTACGACGCCGGGGTGTCGTTCCGCAGCCTCCACGACCGAGCTGCCGGGCTGACCTTCACCGTCGTCTCCAACACCACCGAAGGCGCCTGGCCCGTCGCGGGCTTCCTCGAGGACCACCTCCTGGGGTGACGGTGCCCTAGGACCCGGCCGGCCAGCCCCCGTCCGCCACGGGTCAGAGCGCCTTCTCGGCCTCGAGGAGGGTGTTGGCGGCGAAGCGCAGACCCTCCATCTGGTCGAGCTCCTGGTCCTCGTGCTCGATGTTGACGGGCATGTCGGGGTCGACCTTGTGCAAGGCCCGCAGGAACTCGGTCCAGTAGGCCGTGTCGTGCCCGCGCCCTACGGCGACGAAGTCCCACGAGGGGTTCTTCGGCCAGCCACTGAGGGTCGAGCCACCACCGAGCGGGAGGTAGCCCGGCTCGCCCTCGGCGACGCGATAGAAGCTGTCGTCGATGACGCCATTGACCTTGGCGGCCTCGTTGATGCGGGTGTCCTTGGCGGCCGCGATGTAGACGAGCTCGCCCAGGTCGGCGACCGCCAGCACCGGGTCGATCCCCTGCCAGAAGAGGTGGCTCGGGTCCATCTCGGCACCGATGTGCGTCGCGTTGGTCTCCTCCACGAGGCGGTGCATCGTGCGCGGGTTGAAGACAATGTTGCCGGGGTGCATCTCGATGGCGACCTTGACGTCGGCGGCCGCGGCACGGGCCTCGATGTCCTTCCAGTAGGGCACGGCGACGCTCCACTGGTGGTCCTGCACGTCGAGGAAGGGGCTCCACCACGGCAGCGGGTTCCACACGGGCACAAACGTGCCCGGCTCGCCGCCCGGCGTCCCCGACATCGTGATGACGCGCTTGACGCCGAGCAGCGACGCGAGCTCGATCGAGTCGATGAGGTCCTGCGAGTGGGGGAAGCCGGCGGCCGGGTGCAGCGGGTTGCCGTTGCAGTTGAGCGCCGTCAGGGTGAGGCCGCGTGAGCTGAACTCGCCGAGGTAGTCCTGGCGGGCACCCTCGCTCGCGCGGAGGTCGTCGACCGGCAGGTGGATGGGGGGCAGGAAGCCACCCGAGTTGATCTCGGCACTGGTGAGCCCGAGGCTCGCGATCATGTCGAGGGCCTCGCCGAGGGGCTTGTCGCCGAGGCAGGCGTTGTAGGCGCCGATGAGCATGGTGGTCCTTCCGGGAAGTGTTGGGGTGGTGGGGGATTCAGCTGACCGAGACGGTCGCGCCACCGGCGGCGGCCGAGCGGGCGACGGCGTCGATGATGGTGAGGTCACGCAGGCCGTCGCCGAAGGGTGCGACCTTGGGCAGGCCGCCCTCGATGCCGGCGACCTGCTCGAGGAACGCGCGGGCCTGGTAGCCGAAGAGGTCGCCGACGCCGTAGGAGCAGCCGGGGAAGTCCATCGGCAGCCCGCCCTTGACGTAGGGGTGGTCAGGGCCGGCGAGCACCTGGTTGTAGCCGTCAAAGCCGTCGCCGCGCAGCTGGCGGATGACGGAGAACTCCGCGGGCCGGTCCATGTCCCACTTCGCGGCGCCGTTCTCGGCCATGAGGTCGAAGGCGAGCGAGTTGGCGTGACCCGGTGCGATGCGCGAGATCGAGAAGGTGCCGACGGCGCCGGACTCGAAGTGCGCGGTGAAGGTCGCGACGTCGTCGTTCTCGACCGGCTCGCGCACGTCGCTCAGCTGCGCCTTGGCGTGGCCGTAGGTCGTGCCGAGCGGCACGGCCCGCTCCTTGACCTTCGTCGTGAAGGCGCCGCCGCTGACCGATGTCATGCGGCCACAGACGAACTCGGCCAGGTCGATGAGGTGGCTGCCGATGTCGGCGAGCGCGCCCGTGCCGGGGCCGCCCTTGTAGCGCCAGGCCATCGGCGTCTCGGAGCTGCGCGCGTAGTCGCACCAGTATCGGCCGTTGAAGTGCGACACCTCGCCGAGCTCGCTGGTCAGCAGGTCACGGATAGCGGCGACGGCCGGCTGGCGACGATAGACGAAGCCGACGCCGCTCACGAGGTCGGGGTGCGCCTCGGCGGCGGCGACCATGGCGGTCGCGTCCTCGAGGCTCGCCGCGAGGGGCTTCTCGCACAGCACGTGCTTGCCGGCGGCGAGCAGCGCCTCGACGATCTCGCGATGGAGGTGGTTGGCGACGACGACGCTGACGACCTGCACGTCGTCCGCCTCGAGCAGCTCACGCCAGTCGGTGCCGTAGCGCTCGTAGCCGTAGCGCTCGGCGGCGTGCTTGGCAACGCCCTCGTTCGCGTCGATCACGGCGGCATACCGGATGGGTGGCAGCGGTGGGTCGAAAAGCGTTGGGGCCGTGCGGTATCCGGCACAGTGCGCGCGGCCGGCCATGCCGGCGCCGATGACGGCGACGCCGATCGGTGAAGTGGTCATGATGTGCCTCTCTGAACATCACAGGCGGAGCGGCGGCTCCTGCGCTCTTAAAGCGCTTTAAGATGTGGTGAGATCAGTGTGCAGACACGCCTGCCGACGTGTCAACACTTTGTCCTGACAAACTCGTGCCAGCCCCCACCCACGCCAGCAAGGAGCTCGTATGCCGCCCCGCCCGCGTCTCGAGGACGTCGCCGCTCGCGCTGGTGTCTCGACCGCCTCGGCCTCGCTCGTGCTGCGCGGCAAGCCCGGGCCCGGAGCCGCGACGCGTGAGGCCGTGCTCGACGCCGCCCGCGCGATCGGCTATCGCCCCGACGCGGCCGCGAGCCTGCTGGCGAGGCACCGCACCCAGCTGCTCGGCGTGACCATGGATGTCAGCAACCCCTTCCACGCGGAGCTGCTCGAGGAGATCCAGGCAGCCGCCGATGCGCGCGGCTACGACGTCGTCGTCAGCCCCCTGACGCGCACGCGCGGCGAGCGGCGCGCGGTCGAGTCGCTGCTCGACTTCCGCTGCGAGGGGCTGCTGCTGCTCGGGCCCTCGATGACCGCGGCCGAGCTCGCGGAGCTGGGGGAGCGGCAGGCTGTCGTG
The DNA here is from genome assembly GCF_044793955.1 of Humibacillus xanthopallidus. Lineage (GTDB taxonomy): Bacteria > Actinomycetota > Actinomycetes > Actinomycetales > Dermatophilaceae > Humibacillus > Humibacillus xanthopallidus_C. Next base: position 626,499 of record NZ_CP084995.1, read on the forward strand.
GCGATCGGTCGTCGTCTCACCTCACCCGGCGTCGACGTCGTGCGAGCGGCCGACGACGTGGGCGTCGGGCTCGCCGTCGAGCACCTGGCCGGTCTCGGGCACCGGGCGATCACCTTCGTCGACGGACCGCGCGGCGCCATCACGACGCTGCGCCGTCAGGGCTATCGCGCGGCGATGAGGCGACTCCCCGGCATGTTCGAGCCGCGCACGCTCGCGGGCGGCGACACCGAGGCCGCGGGGGCTGCCGCCGCGACGCACCTTCGCGACGACCCGGCCACGGCCGTGATCGCCTTCAACGACCGCTGCGCCCTCGGCCTGCTCGACCGGCTCCGCCGCGACGGCCGCGACGTGCCCGGTGACGTGTCGGTCGTCGGCTATGACGACAGTCCCGTGGCCCGCCTCGCCACCGTCGACCTCACCACGGTGAGCCAGGCGCCGCAGGCGATGGCGGAGGCCGCTGTCGCCGCTGCCGTCGAGCGGCTGGAGGGCCACCGCACCGAGCCGGCCGACGTCGTGCTCGAGCCGCACCTCGTCGTCCGCGGCACGACGGCCGCGCCACCGTTTCAAGCTGGCTGAAGACCCCTCGGCTGAGGCGCACGCTTAACCCAACTGGCAGGGTTCATGAGGACGGCGGCGAAACAGATGGATTCGGAGGGCCGAGCTTGGCTGCCGGCATGTGCTCCACCGCAGAGCACTGCACGTACGACATCTGAACATCCCGCTGCGTCACGATGTCACGGGTCAGGCCGTTGGCGAGCAGCACGCCTTTGAAAGCCAGGATCTCACCGGGTTGTGCGGTGAAGAACGGTCTGACCGTTGCGTTGCAGTAGACCATCTCCAAGGTGTTCTTTTCGCGCGTCGCTACCAATGAATCCGCGAAGCCCTGGCCGAATGCGAGCTCGGCCTCGCCGGTGTCGATGCTTGCCAGCTGGGGCGCTGTGAGTGCGCGAAGCTGAAGGAGGACGGTCTGCCCCCCGAGCTCCTGCGTTGCCAGAACTTCTCCCACCGACGCTACGTCCAACGTCGAGAGGTAGGGCCCCTGGCGTGCGAAGTCTCGCAGCGGGACATTCGCGCTCTGGCGCAAGTCATCCCATGAATGCCATTGATCGGGTGCGTATTGGTCGATGTGGTCTGCGAGGTATGTGACGGCCGACTCATAGCAAGTGGGCGTCCGTGTCCACATTCCATCCGAGCAGATGCTCTCCGACTGTGCTTGGGCACGTTCCAGTGACTCAGACGGGCGCAGGAGTAGAAACGCCCCAATCACGGTGGCAAGTCCGAGTAGGGCAAGCACGACGATACGCACCGGCCGCAGGTGTAGACGCTTGTGCAGCGAGTACAGGCCACCGCAGCAGACGATGAGGAGCCCGACCGGCACGCTGTAGTGAAGCGGCTGGCCCAGAAGGGCAAGCACCCCGCCGCCCAAGACGGCGCCGCCTGCGTTGATGCCCAGGTCTCGCCCCACGTTTCCCGTCGCCGAGGCGGAAGGTGATGTTGTTATCGTGCTTCTCCTTCGACGACGCATTCTGAACGGACGACCGAGGCCGAGGAGCTGAGTTTAGCGCCGTGAAAGCCTTCTTGATAGGTGCCTCAGAATGGGAATGCGGCTGTGATTTACACGGCGCTGGCAGGGGTGCTCGGGCGCGGGATTCAACACCGCGGCCATTTCCCGCTCATCACCCTCGAGGGCGCCTCACCCCTGGGGCATTGCACCCGTGAGACGTCGCGGCGATGCTTCGGAGCGTTGCTCCTCACCCACCGCTGAGCGGGGGAGCGGTGCTCGTGCGCACGACGAGCTCGGGCTCGATGACCGTGGCCGGACCGGGCGCGGCCCCCGACAGCCGGGCGTCGACCGTGCGGATGGCTGCGGCGCCGAGCTGCTCCGCGTGCTGACGCACCGTCGTCAGGCTCACGTGGGGGTATGCCGCCTGGCTGATGTCGTCGAAGCCGACGACCGACACGTCGTCGGGCACTCTCAGGCCCGCCTGCCGCACGACGTCAATGAAGCCGAGGGCGCACCGGTCGTTGAAGGCGGCCACCGCTGTGGGGCGCGCTCCACCCAGCGCGAGGAAAGCCGCTGCCGCAGAGGCCCCCTCCAGCTCGGTCAGGCCACCGGTCAGCACCTGCGCGCCGAGGTCGCCGGCCCGTCTCAGCCCTGCGCGATAGCCCCGGCGACGCTCGGCCGCACCGGCCGCGCGGCCGCCGTCCAGCAGGGCGATGCGCGTGTGGCCCAGGCCGACGAGGTGGTCCACGGCGAGACGCAGCCCCTCTGCGTCGTCGGTGCGCACGACGTCGACCGCACCGGAGACGGCTCGCAGCACGCTGACGACGGGCAGCCGCTCCGCAAGCCGTTCGAGCTCACCCGCGCTGAGCGCGCTGCCGAGCGCGACGATCGCCTCGCACCGTTCCGCGAGGAGCGTCCCGACGGCCGCAGCCTCTGACCGCTCCGGCGTCACGCCGCTCAGCACGACCTCGTAGCCGGCGGCGTCGGCATGGGTGTAGAGGCTCTGGATGAGGTCGCCGTGGAAGCTGGCGCCCACCGAGAAGGTCACTCCGACCATCCGCGTGCGGGTGCGGCCGAGCCGGCTCGCCCGCGTGTCCGGTCGGTAGTCGAGCTCTCTCGCGGCAGCCAGCACGCGCTCGCGGGTCGCGTCGGACGCCCCGGCGACGCCGCGGAAGACGATCGACACGAGGGCTCGCGAGACGCCTGCCCTCGCGGCCACGTCCTCCATCGTCACGCGGTCGGAAGCCATGGGGTGAGTCTAGAGCGCTCTATCTTGCTCCGTGCAACCCCTTGACGGCGCACGCGGCGACCCGCTTCACTAGGTCTACTAGAGCGCTCTAGTTAAACAGCTGCGAAGGAGCTGCAATGACCACCCCCGACCCCGTGCGCATCGGCCTCATCGGTGCCGGTCGCATCGGCACCCACCACGCCACGACCCTCACCCGTCGTCTGCACGAGGCCGAGCTCGTCGCTGTCGCAGACCCGTTCGAGGCCTCGGCCCGGCGCCTCGGCGAGGAGCTGGGGGTCCCGTGGCTCACCGACAGCCAGGCCCTCATCGACGACCCTCGCGTCGAGGCCGTCGCCATCACGTGCGCGAGCACGGCCCACGCCGAGCTCGTCGTGGCGGCGGCGCAGGCTGGCAAGGCGGTCTTCGTCGAGAAGCCGATGGCGATGACCCTCGCCGACGCCGACCGCGCGATCGACGCGACCGAGCGGGGCGGCATACCTCTGCAGGTGGGCTTCAACCGCAGGTTCGCGCGCGACTTCGCCACGGCCCGCGACGTCGTCACGGCCGGCGGCATCGGCACGCCGCAGCTGCTGCGGTCGCTCACCCGCGACCCGGGGCTGGCCAACCCGGCCGGCGTGCCGCCGTGGACGATCTTCACCCAGACCCTGATTCACGACTTCGACGCGCTCAACTGGCTCAACCCCGGCGCCACGGCGGTCGAGGTCAGCGTCATGGCCGATGCGCTCGTCGCCCCCGACTTCAAGGCCGCCGGGCTGCTCGACACCGCCGTCGTCACGATCCGCTACGACAACGGCGCCCTCGCCGTCGCGGAGGCGAGCTTCTCGGCCGCCTACGGCTACGACGTGCGCGCCGAGGTCTTCGGCTCGGGCGGCATGGTGACCGCGGGCAGCCCCGCCCACCTCGCGACGAGCCACTGGAGCGCCGCCGGCGTGTCGAGTCCGACGGCCCGCACCGACACCGACCTCTTCGACGACGCGTATGCCGCTGAGCTGGCTGCCTTCTGCGCCGCCGTCCGCTCGGGCACCCCCACGCTCGTCGGTGGTCGCGACGCGCGTGCCGCGCTGCGCATCGCGCTCGCCTGCATCGAGTCCGTCGAGACCGGCGGCACCGTCCGGATCCGCGACACCGACCGGGTCGGTGCCTGATGACGACGACGGCCGGCAGCCCCTTCACGCTCGCGGTCAGCGCCGAGATGGTCTTCGTCGACCTGCCCTTCGCCGAGCGGGTGCGCCGCATCCACGCCCTCGGCTTCGAGGTCGAGATCTGGGACTGGACGCGGCATGACATCGACGAGCTCGTGGCGCTGCGTGACGAGGGGGTCGTCTACTCGTCGATGACGGGCTACGTGCGCGGACGGCTCAGCGATGCCGAAGGTGCCGACGAGCTGCTCTCCACCGCAGGGGAATCCGTGCCGGTGGCCCAGCGCCTCGGCATCCCGCGGCTCAACCTGCACGGCACGGGGCTCGACGACCGCGGCCTGCCGGTGCGACCCGAGCCGGTCGTGACGGGGGAGATGTGGCTGACGGCCGGCGCGACGCTGACCCGCATCGCGGAGCTGGGTGAGAGTGCGGGCGTGACCTTCGTGCTCGAGAACCTCAACACGGCCGTCGACCACCCCGGCGTCCCCTTCGCCACGGCCGCCGACTGCCTGGCGCTCGTCTCGGCCGTCGACAGCCCGCACCTGCGCCTCATGCTCGACCTCTACCACGCACAGATCGGGGAGGGGAACTTGATCGAGCTCTGCCGCCGCGCGCTGCCCTACATCGGCGAGATCCAGGTGGCCGACGTGCCGGGGCGCTGCGAGCCGGGCACGGGCGAGATCGCCTACCCCGCCGTCGCCCGGGCCCTCGTCGAGATGGGCTACCGCGGCACGGTCGGGCTCGAGGCCTTCGCGTCGAGTGACCCCGAGCTGGCGATGGCCCGCTTCCGCGAGGCCTTCACCCTCTGACACCGCCCCGGGTTCGAGGTGTTGCCGCACCCCACGTGGGTCCCGCGATCACCTCGACCCGGGGTGAGGGGAGTGCGGGGTGGGGGCGCTCAGCTCTGGAGGGGACCGGCCCAGCGCCAGTCGCCGTCGGGACCGAGGTACTCCACCCGGTTGACGCCGTCGTCGGTCTCCTCCTCGTCGCGGGCCCAGAGCAGGGCCGCGGCGTGGTCGTCGTGCTCGCCCTCCGCGACGACGTCTCCGAGCGCGTCCAGGAAGCGATAGCGGGTCATGCTCGCGATGCTAGACCTCGCGCTCCCCCGTGAGGGGTGGCCGCGGTCTACGGTCGGAGGATGGTCGACAAGCTGAGCCGTCAGGCATCGTCCGCGGCGCTGCCCCACTGGCGGCACCTGCTCCAGCGCATGCAGCTCACCGTGCGCGCACCCGACTTCGTCACCGCGCTGGACTTCGTCGGCCGCGTGGGCCTGCTGGCCGAGGAGCAGGGCCACCACCCCGACATCGACGTGCGCTTCGACGTCGTGCACCTCGTGCTCTCGACCCACGACGCCGGCGGCATCACCGAGCGCGACGTCGAGCTCGGCCGGGCCATCGACGAGGTCGTCGAGGAGCTGGGCCTCCAGCGTGAGCCGAGCAGTCTCACCCAGATCGAGATCGCCATCGACGCCCTCGACATCGACGCGGTGCGACCCTTCTGGGCGGACGTGCTCGGCTGGGACGAGCAGGCTCGTGACGACCTGCAGGACCCGCTGCAGCTGGGCCCGGCGGTGTGGTTCCAGCAGATGGATGAGCCACGGCCGCAACGCAATCGGATCCACCTCGACGTCACCGTCGCTCACGACGAGGCACTCGTCCGCATGGACCGCGCGCTCGCGGCCGGAGGCCACCTCGTCTCCGACGCCGAGGCACCGGCCTTCTGGATTCTCGCCGACGCGGAGGGCAACGAGGCGTGCATCTGCACGTGGCAGGGGCGCGACCCCCAGACCACCGCCTGATGTATGCCGTCCGGCCGGGTCCCCGTCACCGCCGACCCGGGCGCGGGCGGGTTGCGACGAGAGGCCTCAGCGCCAGGCCACGGCGTCGGCGGCCGCCAGGACCACGAGGTCGGCGAGCTCGTCGGGGTGGGTGAAGAGGTTGTTGTGCGAGCCGCCGAGCAGCGACGTGCGAGTGCTCGCCGCCGCGACCGCAGAGGTCGTGAGGGTGTCGAGCCAGGCGGTCGGGGTGTAGGAGTCGTGGAAGCCGCTCGTCACGGTCAGCGGCGCCGTGAGACCGGCGATGCGTTGCTCGGGCGCATCGCGCATCCCCGAGTGGAGCATCTCGACGATGCCCATCCGCCCGTTGCGGATCTCGACCGGGTCGACCTCGCGGGGCCCGTCGTCGCGATAGGCGAAGGGGGTGACCGCCGCGAGCGGGACCAGCCGTCGCTGCGTCGGGGCGAAGGTCGGCCCTGCCATGACGAGCGCGTAGGACGAGCGCTCACCGGCGAGGGCCAGCGCCGCCGTCAGGGCCGCCTGCGATCCCGTCGAGTGGCCGAGCACGACGACGGGCCGGTCGGACGCCTGCGCCCGCACCCAGCCGGCTGCCGCGAGACCGATGGCATGGATGTTGGGTCGCGTCGGTCGAGGGCGCGCCGACCCGAAGCCGGGCAGGTCGAGCACCTCGCAGTCGAGGCCGCGCTGCACGATCGAGCGCGCCGTCGGCAGCGTGTAGAAGGGCAGCCCCAGCCCCGGCAGGATGACGACGAGCGGGTCAGCCGCACCAACGGACCCTGCCGAAGACACCCGAAGTGACCGCACCGCCCGTCCACCGACCGGCGTCAGCCGCTCGCGCACGTCCCCTGCACCCGCCATGCCGCGAGAGTAGCCACGCCACGGCCGTGCGCCTGTCCAGTCTCACGCCCGGCGTGGGCCGTCCGCTCTCACGTCCGGCGCGAGCTCGTCCACCCCGGCAGGATGCCGCTGTCGAGGGCGCGCTGCCGCAGCGGCGTCGCCAGCTCCACCACTCGTCGGGTCCCCTCGAGACCCAGGTGCGCCCACCCCTCGAGCGCCAGCCGGTCGGTGTCGCGCTCGAGCCCCTTGCGGAAGGCCACACCCTCCTCGGCCAGCGCTCCGTCGGCCACGAGTCCGCGCTCCACGAGCCGCTCCTCGCCCGCAGCCCACTCCTCGTCGGTCCAGCCGCGGGTCGCCTTGAGGAAGCCGGTGTTGCGCGCGAAGAGACCGTTCAGCACGAGCGACTCGACCGGGTCGAGCCCGGCCGCGAGCAGCACCGCGATGTGCCCGTCCCCGCGGTGCTCGCGCACGAGTCCTGCCGCGTGCCACAGCGCCACCCGCGGGTCGTCGGGCCATGCGAGAGCCGAGTGGGCGGCATACAGCGGACGTCCTTGGGGCGTCAGCCCCTCGCACGCGGTGCGCACCAGCGCCAGCAGCTCGCCGAGCTCCGCCTCGGGGACGTCACCGAGCACCCGGCCCAGCACCACGCCGATCGAGTCGCGGCGGGCCTGCTGCACCTGCTCGGGCGATGCCGCCGACCACGACGAGGGCAGCGCCTTGGCGTGCAGCCACGGCGCGAAGACGTAGAACGTCGCCGTCGGCACCTCCGGCCCCACGGCCCCGAAGGCCGCCGACCGCGCCGCGAAGTAGCTGAGCCGCGGGCGCAGGCCGAGCGCGACGAAGGCGGCGGTGACCTCCTCGGCGAAGTAGCTGAGCACGTGCACGGTCTCCAGCGCACCCCACGCCTGGCGGGAGGCGCGGACCAGCTCGACGTCGTCGGTGAGGTCTGCCATGCCAGCACCCTAGGCCGTGCCCCCGCAGCCGGAGCTCAGCGCACAACACAGCGCACAACTCAACGCACGACTCAGCGCACGACGAGCGCCAGCGCCGACACGACGGTCGCCGCGAGCACCGCCTGGTCGAAGCGCGTCTGGCTGAGGCGGCGCGCCGTGTGCAGGCCGATCCACGTGCCGAGCAGCACGAGCGGGGCGAGGGCCAGGGTGCGCCACAGGGTCTGGTTGTCAAAGAGCCCCAGCCCCACGCTGAAGGGCACCTTGCAGAGGTTGACCCCGAGGAAGAAGAGAGCCGACGTGCCGAGGAAGCGCCGCTTCTCGACCCCCTGCGCGACGAGGTAGAGCGTCATGACGGGCCCGGCGGCATTCGCCGTCATCGTCGCGAAGCCCGCGGCCACGCCCGTGCCGATCGCCGCCGGGCGCGACCCGCCGATGCGCGTGGTGTCGGGGGAGCGCCACCGCAGCCCGAGCTGCATCGCGGCGAGCACGAGCAGCAGCACGCCGATGCACCGCCGGAGGGTCGTGTCGTCGACCCATGCGAGGAAGAGCGCTCCGAGCGCGAGGCCGGGCAGCACGGCGGGGATCAGTCGCCGAAGCATGACGAGGTCGGCGTCGCGCCGGTAGTGCCACACCGCCACGACGTCACCGATGAGCAGCAGCAGCAGGATCGCCGCCGTCGACTCCTTCGTCGGCAGCACGAACGCGAAGATCGCGATGGCGATGCTGCCCACGCCGCCGATGGCGGTCTTGGCGAAGCCCACGAGGACAGCCGCCACCCCCAGCAGCACCAGCGACGTCAGGGTCATGGCCGCGAGCGTATGCCGCGTGCCGGGCGCTGCCCACGACGTGCTCGGCGGCTGGTCGGCCGGGTGGTCGGCCGGGTGGCCGGCCGGGTGGTCGGCGGCGACTCACACCCCGAGCGAGGCCCCGAGCTTGCCGAGGAGGCGCGCGAGCGTGGTCCGCTCGGCGGCAGTGAGCGGCTCGAGCAGGCGCGCCTCGTTGGCGAGGTGCTCGGGGACGGCGCGGTCGGTCAGCTCGAGGCCGGCCGGCGTGAGCGCGACGATGCGGCTGCGGCGGTCGTCACCGGAGACCCGCCGCTCGACGAGCCCTGCGCTCTCGAGCCGGTCGAGCCGCTTCGTCACGGCGCCCGAGGTCACCATCGTCTGCTCGACGAGGTCGCTCGGCGTCAGCTCGTAGGGAGGACCGCCGCGCCGCAGGGTCGCGAGCACGTCGAAGTCGCCCTCGCCGAGGCCGTGCGCGCTGTAGACCCGCACGAGCTCCGTCGTCAGCGCGAGCCCGACGCGGTGCAGCCGGCCGATGACGAGGATCGGCGAGGCGTCGAGGTCGGGGCGCTCGTGGGCCCACTGGTCGACGATGTGCTGCACGTGGTCGTGGACCGGCTCGGCGCTCATGGACTGGACTCTATCTTCCAAGGAAGGTAAATTGCCTTCCGTGGAAGACAATAGAGCCGGCTGGGGCACCATCGCGCTGACAGCCCTCCCCGCCGCTGTGTGGGGATCGACGTATGCCGTCACGCAGCTCTGGCTTCCCCCGGACCGCCCGCTCTTCGCCGCCACGCTCCGCGCGCTGCCCGTGGGTCTGCTCATGCTGCTGTGGCTGCGGCGCCTTCCTCGGGGCGACTGGTGGTGGCGCTCGCTCGTGCTCGGCAGCCTCAACATCGGCTTCTTCTATGCCCTGCTCTTCTTCTCGGCCTACCGCCTGCCGAGTGGCCTCGGCGCGACGCTCGTGGCGACCGCCCCGATGGTCACGATGGCCGTCGCCTGGATCCTGCTCGGTGACCGACCGGGCCGGATCTCCTTGGCCGCCAGCGTGGTCGGCCTCTTCGGCGTGGGGCTGCTCGTGCTCCAGAACGGCCTCGACCGTCCACTCGACGCGCTGGGCCTCGGGGCCGGCCTGCTCGCCGTCGTGCTCTCCTCGTGCGGCTTCGTGCTAACGAAGAAGTGGACGCCACCCGTGGGCGTCGTCACCGCGACGTCGTGGCAGCTCGTCGCCGGTGGGGCCGTGCTCGTGCCGATCGCCCTCGTCGTCGAGGGCGCACCGCCGGCGCTCGACCTGCCGGCCGTCGGCGCGCTCGCCTACCTCGGCCTCATCGGCAGCGGCCTCGCCTACGTGCTGTGGTTCCGCGGGCTCACCCTCCTCGGCCCGACCGCGGCGTCGATCATCGGGCTCGTCAACCCCGTCGTCGGGGTGCTCCTCGGGGTGGCCCTGCTCGGCGAGACGTTCGGTCCGGTGCACCTTGTCGCCATGGTGCTCATCGTCCCGAGCGTGCTCGCCGCGCAGCAGCCGGTCCGCGACCGCCTCGCCCGCGCCACCCGCCCCCGCCCCCGCCCCACTCGAGTGGCCGCGGAGCCCCACCTGTCCCAGGCTCGCTGAGCCCGTTCTCCCCACTCGGCCACTCGACTGGGATCGGATGGGTGGGACGACGGGGCCACTCGACGGGGAGGGGACTTCGGGTAAGGCTGGACCATGAGCAACGGGACTTCGCACGGCACGGACCCCGACCACACCTTCGACGTCATCGTCATCGGGCTCGGCCCGGGCGGTGAGCACGTCGCCGGCAGCCTCGCCGAGCGGGGGCTGCGGGTGCTCGCCCTCGATGACCGCCTCGTCGGCGGCGAGTGCCCCTACTGGGGCTGCATCCCGTCGAAGATGATGATCCGCGCCGCCGACGCGCTCGCCGAGGCCCGCCGCGTCGACGGGCTCGCGGGGTCGGTCGGCGAGGTCACCCCCGACTGGAGCGTCGTCGCCCAGCGCATCCGTGACGAGGCCACCGACAACTGGGACGACCAGGTCGCCGTCGACCGCCTCGTCGGCAAGGGCGCGACCTTCGTGCGCGGACGCGCCGTCATCAACGGCCCCGGCCGGGTCGACGTCGACGGCACGGCCTACACCGCGACCACGGGCATCGTCGTCAACACCGGCACGACCCCCCAGGTGCCGCCGATCGACGGACTCGCCGGCACCCCCTACTGGACCAACCACGAGATCGTCGAGGCGACCGAGCTGCCCGCGTCGATCATCGTGCTCGGCGGCGGCGCCATCGGCTGCGAGCTGAGCCAGGTGATGGCCCGCTTCGGCGTCGAGGTCACCGTCGTCGAGGCCGCCGACCGCATCCTCGCGCTCGAGGAGCCCGAGGCCTCCAGGGTGCTCGCCGAGACGTTCGAGTCCGAGGGCATCACCGTGCGCGCGGGCGTCGGCGCTGAGAAGGTCGACCACGACGGCGACACCTTCACCGTGACCCTGGCCGACGGGTCGACCCTCACCGCCGAGCGGCTCCTCGTCGCCACCGGCCGCCGCACCGACCTCCAGGCCGTCGGGCTGCACCACGTCGGCGTCGCCAAGGACGCCCGCTCCGTGCCCGTCGACGACCGATGCCGCGTGACCGACGGGGTCTGGGCGGTCGGCGACATCACCGGCAAGGGCGCCTTCACCCACGTGTCGATGTATCAGGCCGGCATCGTCATCCGCGACGTGCTCGGCGACGACGGCCCGCCGGCGTCGTATGCCGCCCTGCCGCGCGTCACCTTCACCGACCCCGAGGTCGGCTCCGTCGGCCTCACCGAGAAGCAGGCGCGCGACACGCTCGACGCCGTCCAGGTCGGCGTCACCCCGCTCGGCGAGACCACCCGTGGCTGGATCGCGAAGTCCGACGGCCTCATCAAGCTCGTCGCCGACGCCGACCGGGGCGTGCTCGTGGGCGCGACGACGATGGGCCCGGCGGGCGGCGAAGTGCTGGGTGCGCTTGCGGTCGCCGTGCACGCCGAGGTGCCGATCGACACGCTGCGCTCGATGATCTACGCCTACCCGACCCTGCACCGCGGCATCGAGGACGCACTCGGGCGTCTCGAGTGAACGCGCCCCCGCGGGCTCTTGCCGCAGCCCCGTCACCAACGGTTGGTATGCCGTTCGCCCCGCCGAGCGGCATACCCCGGCTGTGCTGTTGGCCGGGCCAGATAGCGTTGCCGCATGGCACAGCGACTGCTCGCCCTCGACCTCGACGGCACGACCCTCAACCACATGGGTGAGCTCTCACCTGCGGTCCGCGATGCGATCGCCGCGCTGCCCGAGGAGGTCGCGGTCGTCGTCGCGACCGGCCGCTCGATCATCGCGACGACGCCGATCCTCGACGCGCTCGGACTGCGGCGCGGCTACGCCGTCTGCTCCAACGGGGCGCTGACGATCGAGCTCGACCCCAGCACCGAGCAGGGCTACACGGTGATCGACATGGTGACCTTCGACCCCCGCCCGGTGCTCGAGAAGATGCGCGTCGCCCTGCCCGACGCGCTCATCGCCGTCGAGGAGCCCGGCGTCGGCTTCAAGGTGAGCCGGCACTTCCCCGACGGCGAGCTGATGGGCCACTCCCGCGCGGTCGACTGGGACGAGCTCATCGCCCACCCCGTCACCCGTGTCACCCTGCGCCAGCCCGAGACGAGCGCCGAGGACTTCATGGACCTCGTCGAGCGGGCCGGTCTGCACGAGGTGTCCTATGCCGTCGGGTGGTCAGCCTGGCTCGACATCAACCCCGAGGGCGTCTCCAAGGCCAGCGCCCTCGAGATGGTGCGCCGGCACCTGCAGGTCGAGCCGATCCACACCATCGCGTGCGGTGACCAGCGCAACGACCTCGAGATGCTGCACTGGGCCGCGTGGGGCGTGGCGATGGACAACGCGCCCGACCAGGTCAAGGCGATCGCCGACGAGGTCACCGGCCACGTCGACGACGACGGGCTCGTGCCGATCGTCGAGGCCCTCACCGAGGCCGTGCGCGCCGGAGTCCCCTTCCGCGACGGCGTGCCCTCCGGCGCGACGGCGCGGCTCGAGCTCTAGCCCGCCACGCGGCATACCCTGACCGGAGGGAGGGATCGTGCCGATCGTCTACATCCACGGCGTCGCGGTGCGCGACGAGGACGAGGTGCTGGCCAGGGCGACCCGGCAGTTCGGCGAGGTCGCCTGGCCGACCATCGACAAGCACCTGCGTGAGCACGTCGCGCCCGCCATCTCCGACGACCCAGGCGGGGTGCCGATCCTGCGTGCCTACTGGGGCGACCTCGGGGCCCGATTCGCTTGGGGCGGAAGGTCGCTCGTCTCGCGACCCGAGGACCTGCGTGACGACGCCGCCGATCTCATCGAGGAGGCTGCCGAGCGCATCGACGACGACCCGGACGCCGCGCCCGGCAAGCGGGGACTGCGAGAGCGCGGCGTGCGGCGTCTGCGGTCGACGGCCACGGCGATCCGCAGGCCGCTCGAAGACTTCGTGCCCGTCTTCATGGGCGACGTCATGACCTACGTCGTCAGCCGCGGCACCGCCGACGCACCCGGGCCGATCGTCCAGCGCGTGCTCGACCAGCTCGACGCCGCGGCCTTCGCTGCCGCGAGTCGGCAGGAGCCGCTCGTCGTGCTCAGCCACAGCATGGGCGGGCAGATCGTCTACGACCTCGTGACCCACTTCCTGCCGCGCCTGCCCGAGCACCGCGGCATCCGCATCGACTTCTGGTGCGCGGCCGCGTCGCAGGTGGGGCTCTTCGAGGAGCTCGGCCTCTTCATCGAGAGCGACCCGACCTGCGGCGCCGAGACGGGGCGGATGGCGCCGCATCCTTCCGGCGAGCACCTCGGCGGCTGGTGGAACGTCTGGGACCACGCCGACCTGCTCAGCTTCCGCGCCGCCGGCATCATCGAGGGGGTCGACGACACGCCGTTCTTCGCGAGTGGCTCGCTGGCCACCGACCACTACCGCTACCTCGCCAACGAGGAGTTCTACCGGGCGCTGGGCCAGCGGGTCGAGGCGAGTCTGGAGAAGGACCGGTAGTCGTGTCGAAATGCGCCGGTGCCGTTCGACGTGGTGGTGAGCGAGGCCCTGACGGCCGCGCCGCACCACCGACAGCCACACCGCAGCGTCGCCCGCGTCGGCGGCGCCCCACGAAGGAGATCCCGATGCGTTTCATGATCATCGTCCCCGCCAACCCCCGCAGCGAGGCCGGCGACCTGCCCACCGAGGCCGAGCTCGCGGCCATGACCGACTACAACGAGGAGCTGCTGCGCGCCGGGGTGCTCGTCGGCGGCGAGGGCCTGCACCCGACGAGCCGCGGCGCCCGCCTCGACTTCGGGGCCGACGGTGAGGTCACCGTCACCGACGGGCCCTTCGCCGAGTCCAAGGAGCTCATCGCCGGCTTCACCCTCATCGACGTCAGCTCGCGCGACGAGGCCCTCGAGTGGGCCAAGAAGTGGCCGCGCATCGGCGGAGAGCAGGGCTTCGGCCTCGAGCTGCGGCAGGTCTTTGCGGCGGAGGACTTCGGTGCCGAGTTCACCCCCGAGCTGCAGGAGCGCGAGGCCCAGATGCGCGCCCAGACCGGCGCCACCGCCCCCTGATCGAGAGAGCAATCCCGCGCGCAGACCCGCGCCACCCTTCCTGATCGAGAGAGCAATCCCGCGCGCCACCCCTTCCGATCGAGAGAGCATTTCCGCGCGCAGACCCGCGCCACCCTTCCCGATCGAGAGAGCGATCCGCGCGGACTGGGCGGACCGCCTCGTGCGAGAGTGTGCGGGTGCCACCCACCACGTCACCCGAGCACGACGTCGAGGCCGTGCGCCGCACCGTCGAGGCGGTCTGGCGGATGGAGGCCGCCAAGGTCACAGCGGTCGTCGCGCGCGTCGTCGGCGACGTCGGCCTCGCCGAGGACCTCGCGCAGGACGCCTTCGTGCAGGCCCTCGAGCAGTGGCCCCGTGACGGCGTGCCCGACAAGCCCGGCGCGTGGCTCACCTCGACCGCGCGGCGCCGCGCCATCGACCGCATCCGCCGCGATGTCAACCTCGCGAGCAAGCTCCAGCAGGTCGGCCACGCCGAGGAGCTGAGGGCGGCCGACACCGCCGAGGCAGACTTCGACGCGGCGCTCGACGACATCGACGACGACGTGCTCGGTCTCGTCTTTGCCGCGTGTCACCCCGTGCTCACCGCCCAGGCGCGAATCTCCTTGACTCTGCGCATGATCGGTGGACTCACCACCCGTGAGATCGCGCGCGCCTTCCTCACGTCGGAGGCGACGATCGGCCAGCGCATCTCACGCGCCAAGCGCACGCTGAGCCAGGACGGCGTGACGATCGAGATCCCCTCCGGCGCCGAGCTCGCTCCCCGGCTCGCGTCGGTGCTCGAGGTCGTCTACCTCATCTTCAACGAGGGGTATGCCGCCACGTCGGGCCAGGACTGGGTGCGCGGCGACCTCATGGAGGAGGCGATCCGCCTCGGCCGCAAGCTCGCAGCCCTCGCCCCGCGCGAGGCGGAGGTGCACGGCCTGCTCGCCCTCATGGAGATCCAGGCCTCGCGCACCCGCGCGCGCCTCGGCCGCGACGGCGAGCCGGTGCTCCTGCTCGACCAGGACCGCACGCGCTGGGACTGGTCGCTCATCCGGCACGCGCTCGCGGCGCTCGACCGCGCGACCACGCCAGACGGCATACGCCCCGACGGCCCTCCGGGGCCCTATGTCCTGCAGGCCGCGATCGCCGCCTGCCACGCCCGCGCGCGCACCGCCGAGCAGACCGACTGGTCGATGATCGTGCGGCTCTACGAGCAGCTCGGTGCCGTGCGCCCGTCCCCGGTCGTCGACCTCAACCGCGCCGTCGCCCTGTCGTATGCCGTGGGGCCGGCCGCCGCGCTCGAGGTCGTCGACGCGCTGGTCGGGTCGGGCGACCTCGAGGACTACCACCTGCTCCCCAGCGTGCGCGGCGACCTGCTCGCGCGGCTCGGTCGCGACGACGAGGCCCGGGCCGAGTTCGAGCGGGCGGCCGCCATGACGCAGAACGAGGCCGAGCGCGACCTCCTGATGCGTCGCGCCGCCGAGAGTTCCGGGAGCAACGGGGCAGGCTGAGTCATTTCCCCCGCGGACTGCACGTATCAGGGCTAGCGTCGAATCGCCCTGCACCGTCATGGAGGGAGCGCGCACGTGGCTGCAGCTGTGAAGGATCCGTTCGAGACGGCATACGCCCGCGGCATCACCGAGGAGCTGCCGCCGCCGGCGCGACGGAGCCGCGCGCTGCCGCCGGCGCCCTTCGCGTTGCACGGCGCGGTCATCACCCCGGACGGCGCGTGGAGTAGCGGCTACGTCACCGTGGCGGCGGGCGAGATCACGCGCGTCGCCAAGAGCAAGCCGACCGGGGTGCGTGTGGTCGAGACCGAGGGGGTCATCCTGCCGGGGCTGCTCGACCTGCACGGGCACCCCGAGTTCAACGTCTTCGCCGCCTGGGAGCCGCCGAAGCTCTATGCGAACCGCTACGCGTGGCGGCGCTCCAAGCCCTACCAGGCGCTGGTCCGCGACCCGCAGAACGTGCTGTTGACGCAGGTGCCGCCCAAGACGCAGACGCGCTATGCCGAGGTGCGCGCGCTCGTCGGGGGAGTCACCGGCATCCAGGGCGCCTCCGGCGCGAGCAGCGCGTCATCGGAGCCGCTCGTGCGCAACATCGACCAGTGGGCCTTCGGTGCGCACCGGGCGCGGTCGATGATCGACCTGCCGTCGGGGTCGTTCGGGCTGCCGAGCTTCCAGGCCGTGATGAAGCGGATCACGGCCGACGACGTCAACGCCTTCTACCTGCACCTGAGCGAGGGCAGGCGCGGAGATGCGGTGAGCGCCAAGGAGTTCCAGCGCTTCCTCGACCTCGGGGCTGCCACGCCGGTGACGAACATCATCCACGGCAGCGCGCTCACGGCCGACGACCTGCACACCGTGGCCGAGCTCGGCTGCCGCCTCGTCTGGTCGCCGCAGTCCAACCTGCGCCTCTACGGGGAGACGACGCTGGCAGGAGAGGCGATCGCGGCGGGGATGCCGGTGGCGCTGGGCGCCGACTGGCTGCCCTCAGGCTCGACGAGCCTGCTCGGGGAGATGAAGGTCGCCCGCCGGGAGCTCGCCCGGCAGGGGCACCCGATCGCCGCGGCGGACCTCGTCGCCATGGTCACCTCGGTGGCGGCCCGCGTGGCCGGGCTCGAGGAGCACCTCGGCTCGATCGCGGTCGGTCGACCGGCTGACCTCGTCGTGCTCGAGCGGCACCACCCCGACCCCTACGAGAGCGTCTGCCTCGCTGACCCCTCGTGGGTCGAGCTCGTCTGCATCGGCGGCGACGTCACGTATGCGCGCGCCGACTGGTTCGGTGAGCTCTCGGGTGCGGCGCAGGGCGCCACGATCGAGGACCTCATCGCCTGGGGCAAGCCGATGCGTCTCGACACCGGCTTCCAGGGCGGCACCGACGTGCCGTCCCTGTCAGCGGTGCGCACGGCCCTGACAGGCGCCTACCCCGCCGTCGGTCCGATCTTCGCGTGACCTGACGCCGCACGACCGATGGCGGGGGCTCGGCGTCATGGGTGGGGGATCAGGGCATTCAGCTCGTGGCGGTCGGTGACGACTTGGGCGGTGCCGGGGTGAGGTGCACGACGGCGCGCGCGGTCGGCGTGGCCGTCCCCACCCCGGTCACGAGTGCCTTCGAGCCCACCGTGACCGCGCCGATCGTCGAGTCCGTTCCCTTGACTCCCTTGCCGGTGCCCGCCACCCGCGCGCGCACCCTCGTGTCGGCGCCGACGGTGAAGGTCATCGAGACGTCGTCCTTGGCCATGACGGTGATCGAGGTGGCCGAGACGGCGGTGACATCACCCCGGATGGCCTGATGGGTGACCGGCCCCTGCTTGCTGTCGGTCACCCAGGTGGCGTGCACGGCTCGGAGCAGACGTGCCCGCAGACCCGGCCGGTCGCCTCCGTCAGGAGCCTCGCCGACGACTGCCGGGGTGTCGAGCGCGGCGTTCACGAGCTCGAGGGTGTCGGAGCCGGCTACGTCCTGTCGACCATTCTGGGCAGCGACCTGCTGCTCGCCCTGGACGGACGTGGAGACGGGAGGCGAGGTGGGGCCGCTCGTGGCGCAGGCTCCGAGAGTCAGGGCGCCGACGGCGAGCAGGACGGTGGCGGCGGTGGCGGGCTGGCGCCAGGCGGGGTGGTTCGTCATGACCCGAGCCTGTCGCCGCCGCGTCAAGGAATGGCCCGGGTCACGTTCGAGTCGTGTTCGGGCCGGGTGGGCTGACGCTCCACCCGGCCCGACCCGTCAGAAACGGGGCACCCGACGTGCCTGCGGTGTCGGGGTCAGTGCTTGTCGGAGACCTCGGCGACGTGGGCCTGGTCCTCGACCAGGGCGTCGTCGTCGCTGTGGCCACCACCGTCGGTGGCGCTGCCGCGCTGCCGCTTGTTGGCGGCGAGGCTGGTCAGGGTGACGACCACGAGGATGCCGATGATGACGCCGAGCGAGGCCAGCGTCGGGATCTCGGGCACGGCGGGCCACACGGTGTGGCCCCAGTGGAGCACGAGCTTGACGCCGATGAAGCCGAGGATGAGCGCCAGGCCGTGGCCGAGGTGCACGAGCGAGCTGAGGGCGTTCTCGAGCACGAAGTAGAGCGCGCGCAGGCCGAGCAGGGCGAAGGCGTTCGTCGCGAAGACGAGATACGGGTCGCCGGTGATGCCGTAGACGGCGGGCACGGAGTCGATCGCGAAGACGATGTCGGTGCCGAGGATGGCGATCGCGACGACGGCGAGCGGGGTGAGCCAGCGCTTGCCGTCACGCTTGACGCTGAGCTTGGTGCCCTCGTAGTCGTCGGTGACGGGGTAGAAGCGCTTGATGAACTTCACGCTCTTGATGGAGCTGACGTCGATCGTGTGGTCGTCGTCGGAGAGCGCGTCGCGGCCGACCTTGATCGCGGTGATCAGCAGGATCGCGCCGAAGAGCAGGAAGGTCCACGAGAAGGAGGCGATCATCTGGGCGCCGAGGGCGATGAAGATGCCGCGCAGGATGAGTGCGCCGGCGACGCCGATGAGCAGCACCCGCTGCCGCAGCTCGCGGGGCACGGCGAAGGCCGAGAGCAGGATGATGAAGACGAAGAGGTTGTCGACCGACAGCGACTTCTCGACGAGGTAGCCGGTGTAGTACTCGATGCCCTGCTGCGAGCCGAACTGCGACCAGAGGTAGACGCCGAAGGCGAGCGGGATGGCGATGTAGAACGCCGACCAGCCGACCGCCTCACGCATGCTGGGGTCGTGCGGCTTCCGCGTGATGAGGAAGTCGATGACGAAGAGGGCGATCACGCCGACGATCGTGGCGGTCCAGAGGACCGGGGTGCCGATCGAGGCCGTCGCCTGGGTGGCCGACTCGGCGGCCGTCTGTGCCGGTCCCGTGAGCGAGGTCGTGGCAAGGCTGAACATAGGGGTCTCCTCAGAACACAATGTCTGAGGTCTCCTTCATCGGCTCTCGCCGACCCCGCACCGAGGCGACCATCGGGCCGCCGGACTGACCGGAACAGGTGTGGGAAGTACTCCCCTCACGCCGAATTCTAGGCAGGCATCGCGGTGAGCCCAAATCCGGTTGTCCACCCCTTGGCCACCCACGCGACGGGGGTATGCCGCGGGGCCCGGCCCCACGGCATACCGAGGGGTCTGTGGTCAGTTGCCGGAGGAGAGGCCGAACCGCACGTAGCGGTCGGCGCCCATCTGGAGGTAGAGCGCCGCCGTGCACGGCAGCCCCTTCTCCTCGCGGTCGAGGGGGTTGACGACGACGGCGAGCACCGGCTTGCCGACGACGGGCAGCGGCGGCACGGTCGCGACGACGCGCAGGGTGCGGTCGATGTCGTCGTTGGCGCCGAGGCTGCCCACCCGCGACTCCACCTCCGCTCGCGTGAGCAGCACGGGCGACTCCGCGGCGACGTAGGTGCGGTCGCAGAAGGAGATGCGCTCCGGCGTCTGCCACCACGTGCCGTAGGCGCGCTGGTAGGCGACGCTGGCCGCGCCGATGACCCCGATCGCGACGGTCACGGCGGCCAGGGCTCCGACGACTCGACGTCCCCGGCTCGGAGGTCGGTCCCTGTCGGGCGGGGTCCCCAGCACGGTCACGAATCTAGTGCATGCGGGGCCGGCGGCCCGGACCGCTCCGGCGCAGCCGGTCTCAGCTCGCCTGGTCGCGGTAGCGCTGCGCCTGCGAGGCGCGCTCCCTGACGACCGCCGCAGGCGAGGGCTGGGCTCCCTGCGACCAGTCGGCGGGGTCGGCGGCATACAGCGTGCCGTATGCCGCGGTGTCGCGCTGGGTGCGCCAGCCCTCCGCGAGGGGGCCGAGGTCGACGACGTCGTAGCCGATGGCGTCGAGCGCGTCGGTGACGACCTGCTTGGCGTCGGAGTCGTCGCCCGCGATGGCGAGGGCGCTGCGCTGCGGGTCGCCCTCCGTGCGTCCGAGGGTGGCGAGGTGACCGAAGAAGATGTTGTTGAAGGCCTTGACGACCTTCGACTCCGGGAGATGGGCCTGGAGCAGCTCGGAGGTCGTCGTCGACTCGGTGTCGAGCTCGGCGACCTGGCCGTCGCGCTGCGGGTAGTAGTTCATCGTGTCGATGACGACCTTGCCGCGCAGGGGCTCGACGGGCACGTCTGCGTAGTGCTTGAGCGGGATGGTGACGACGACGAGGTCACCGGCTGCAGCCGCTTCCTCGGCGGTCGCGGCGCTGGCCCTCGGCCCGAGCTCGGCGACGAGGTCGCTCAGCGTCTCCGGTCCGCGACTGTTGCTCATCACGACGTCGTGGCCGGCCAGGACCGCGAGCTTCGCGACGGTGCTGCCGATGTTTCCGCTTCCGATGAATCCCCAGGTGGTCATGGCGGTGCAACCGCGGTGGGGTGCGGGTCATTCCGCCGTCAAGCCAGTGTCATCGCGGGACCGGGGCTCGGCGGGGCTCGGCGAGCCGGGGCCGGGCGGGCCTTGGGTGGGGAGCCGCAGAGTGAAGCGGGCGCCGCCCTCAGGTGCGTGACCGGCCTCGACCGTGCCACCGAGCAGGGCGGTGAGACGGCCGACGATCGCGAGCCCGAGGCCCGTCCCCACGGGGCGGAGGCCGCGGTAGCGGTCGTGCAGCACCGACGGCTCGAAGGCGACCGGGATGTCGTCGTCGGTGAGCCCGGGCCCGCCGTCGCGCACCTCGACGGCGAAGCCGGCGGAGCCTGTCGCAGACGCCGGGGCGGGGCGGATCTCCACGACGATGGGCCGACCGGCGGGTGTCACCCGCAGAGCGTTCTCGAGCAGGCCGTCGACGAGCTGCCGCACTCGCACGGGATCCGTTGTCAGCCAAGCGTGCTCGACTTTGGGGACGTAGGTGAACGGCACCCCGACGGCTGCGCACCGCTTGCTCCAGACCGTCTCGACCTCGCGGCCGAGGGCGACGAGGTCGGCGCGCTGCGCGACGAGCCGCGGCTGGTCGGCGCCGAGTCGGGCCAGGTCGAGGAGGTCGCCGACGAGTCGCTCGAGACGACGAGCCTCGGTGAGCACCACGGCGCCGACCCGGGCGGTCTCGTCGGGTGGCACCACCCCGCTGGCGAGCGACTCGGCATAGCCACTGATGCCGGTGAGCGGGGTGCGGAGGTCGTGTGACACCGAGAGCAGGAAGTCGCGCTGGCGTCCCTCGGAGCGGGTCAGGGAGCTGGAGAGGGTGTTGAGTGCGCTCGCCACCTCCGCCACCTCGGTGGGTCCCTCGACCGGCACGGCGACGTCGCGGCCCCCAGCAGCGAGGGAGTGGGCGGCGTCGGCGGTGCGCCGCAGCGGTCGAGCCAGTCGACGGGCCATGGCGGCGCTGACGGCGATGGCGACCGCCGCGGCGATGGCGAGGGCGAGCAGCACCCGGCGCACGAGCCGGTCGGAGTCGGCCGTCGCATCGGCGCGGCGTTGCACGAGGACGATGCCGCCGGCATCAGTGGGCCGACCCTCGACGAGCACGGCGCCGCCGTCGATCTCATCGCGTGCTGACACGGATCGCCCGGCGAGCAGGGCCTGCTGCCGGGCCGGGGTCAGCGCCTCACGGGCCAGGCGGCTCGTCGAGTTGATGGCGCCGCGCTCGGTCACGCTGGCCGACTCGACGCCGAGTCCGCCGAGGGTGCGGACCGCGCGGACCTGGCTCGCCCGTGCCGCCTCGCCGGCATCGGCCCGCACGGCTGCAGCATCAGCGAGGCGCGACAGGGTGCGGCGGGCCGACTCGTCGGCGGCGCTGCGGGTCAGGCCCACCGCCAGCAGTCCGGCGAGCAGGGCCGTCAGCACGGCGATGCCGACCGCGAGCAGGGTGATCCGGCCCGACAACGACGCGCGCCACGAGGCCGCTGTCATGTCGACTCGGCCGGCGGGTCATCGGGCGGCTCGGTGGCGGTGTCGCGCCCGCCGCGCTCGGCGGTGGTGTCGCGCGTGGCGCGCTCCGCGGCATACCCGACGGAGCGCACGGTGCGGATCGGGCTTGCGTCGCCGAGCTTGGCGCGCACCTGGGCGACGTGCACGTCGACGGTGCGGCCGCCGGCGCTCGAGGCGTAGCCCCAGACGTCGCTGAGCAGCTGCTCGCGGGTGAAGACGATGCCGGGTCGACGCATGAGGTGGGCGAGTAGGTCGAACTCCGTTGCGGTCAGGGCGATCTCGCTGCCGTCGACGCGCACCTCGTGGCTCGACAGGTCGACCGTGAGGGGGCCGTGGCGCAGCACCGCAGGAGTCGCGGCGTCACCTCGGGTGCGGCGCAGGACGCTGCCGACGCGGGCGACGAGCTCGCGCGGAGAGAACGGCTTGGTGAGGTAGTCGTCGGCGCCGAGCTCGAGACCGAGGATGCGGTCGACCTCGTCGTCGCGGGCGGTCACGAAGAGGACCGGGGTCCAGTCGCCGCCGGCCCGCAGGCGCCGGCACACCTCGATCCCGTCGAGCGTGGGCAGGCCGATGTCGAGGACGATCGCGCTCGGGCGCAGCGCTCGCGCGGCCTGCAGCGCCACGGCTCCGTCACCTACGACCTCGACGCCGTAGCCGGCGGCACGCAGGTTGAGCCGCAGCACGTCGGCGATGGCCGGCTCGTCCTCGACGACGAGCACGAGACCACGCTGCGCGGTGGCCGCGGGCGAGTCGGAGGGCACGGTCGAAGCGTAGTGAGCGACCTCGGCGGCCGGGTCACGTCGATGTCAGGATCGTGTTCGGGCCTGAGGGTCTGGTCTCGGGTCAGCGCCGGGGTCAGAGCCGGGGTCGGGGCTGCTGAGGTCGGGGTCGGGATCCGGGCTGGCGTCTGGCAGGGTGCGGCGGCGGCGCACCGCCCAGGTCGAGAGGCCCACCACCAGGAGGGCAGCGAGCAGGGCGACACCCCACCACGACCCCGCCTCGGCGGCGATCCACGCCTGCACGACGGCAAGGCCGATTGTCGCGTAGAGCACGGCCCAGGCCGCGGAGCCCACGACCGCGGCAGGCAGGTAGAAACGCAGCGGCATCCGCATCACACCGGCGGTGAGGTGCACCGCGGTCTGGATGCCGATGGTGAGGTAGGACAGGGTCACGGCGAACGGTCCCAGGCTGCGCAGCAGCGCCTCGGCCCTGCGCGTCAGCTCGCCGTGCGCGCCGCGATAGCGCTTCCAGCCCGCGACGGCGCCCCGACCCAGCCAGTAGGTCGCGTTGGAGCGCGCCATGACGATGACGAAGAGCGCGGCGAACGCCTGCCAGAAGGGCAGCTCGGCCAACCTGTCGAGCATGGGCCCAGCCTAAGCCGGGTCTCCCCAGCGCTCGCAGCGGGCGACCCGCGCCGACCTGTCGACCCGAGACCCAGCGAACCGGAGACCCGGAGACCCCTCGACCCCGTTACCTCACGTGCGGACCGGGTCAGCTCGCTGCGAAGTCGATCTCAGCCGCAGGTGTGACCTCGCCCGTGCGGCCGGGCGCATCCGACCACGACCAGTAGGTGTTGGTGTGGGCGATGACCTGCTCGGGCGAGACGGGCACACCCCACTGGCGGAGGTCCTCGGTCGTGTGGGCGTCCGCGACGAGGGTCACGTCGTAGCCGCGCACGAGCGCTCCGTGCAGGGTGGAGCGGATGCACGCATCGGTCTGGGCGCCCGTGACCACGAGCCGCCCGACCTGTCGCTCGGCGAGGAGCGACTCGAGGTCGGTGCCCTCGAAGGAGTCGCCGTAGCGCTTGTGGACGAGGGGCTCGGACGCGTCGCGGGTCAGCTCGGGGACGTACTGCCAGCCGTCGGTGCCGACCGGCATGTTGTCGTCGGAGTGCTGCACCCAGACGACGGGCACCTGCTGACTGCGGGCCTTGTCGACGAGCGTGCTGATGCGGCCGATGACGCCGTCGCGGTCCCAGGCGCCGGAGACGACGTCGTTCTGCACGTCGATGACGAGCAGGGCGGTGTTGGGGCGTCCGTCGAGTGTGGTCATGGTGCCTCCAGGTTCTCCCGTTGCTCCGTCTCCGTCGACGGTCTCCCCGACGCTACGCCGATGCACCGACAGTCCGGGCTGAGCGCGCTGCCTCCGTCGCGCCGGCCGCCCACCCGACGACGGAGGTGAAATGCTGGTCCCGCCATGACCAACCACATCCCGCACGGCCGCGAGCTCGTCATCAGCTCACCGGCCAACCCTCGCCTCAAGGCCATCCTCGCCCTGCGCCGCCGGCGCACCCGCGAGGAGACCGGCCAGACCCTCGTCGAGGGCTACGAGGAGATCGGCCTCGCCCTCTCGGCGGGAGTCCGGCCGAGCACCGTCTACGTCTGCGAGCAGCTCTTCAGCCCCGCGGGGCGTGCGGGCTCGCAGGACATCGGCCACCAGTCCGACCTGCTCACGCGCCTGCGGCACGACCGGGTCGAGGTCGTGCACCTCAGCCGCCAGGTCTTCGAGAAGGCGTCCTACCGCGAGGGACCCGACGGTCTGCTCGCCGTGGTCGACGAGGTCGGCCGACCGCTCGAGGACCTGCGGGTCGAGGGTCCTGACCACCTCACCCTGCTCAGCCAGGGCGTCGAGAAGCCCGGCAACCTCGGCGCCATGCTCCGCACCGCCGACGCCGCCGGGGTCGACGCCGTCGTGGCCGCCGACCCGGTGACCGACTGGGGCAACCCCAACGTCGTGCGGGCGAGCAAGGGCACGGTCTTCGCCCTGCCGGTCGCGAGCGCGACGACGGCTGCAGCGCTGGCCTGGCTCGCCGCCCACGACATCCGCCTCGTCGTGACGACCCCCGAGACCGACCTGCTGCACACCGATGTCGACTACACGGGCCGAGTCGCCGTCGCGGTCGGCAGCGAGAAGCACGGCGCCGACGACACCCTCCTCGAGGCCGCGGCCCACCGGGTGCGGATCCCCATGCACGGCAAGGCCAACAGCCTCAACGTGGCCGCGTCGGCCGCCATCGTCCTCTACGAAGCCGTGCGCCAGCGCTCCCGCTGATGCCTCGGGAAGCCGGCCGGACGGCATACCCCTGGGGTGGCGTGCGGCGAGCGGATCGAGCCGGAGGAGGGGTGGTCAAGAGCACCCCTTGGCGTGTGTCACGATGTTCTGTATGCGAGTTGACCATGTCTCCTATGCAGCAGAGGCCGGTGGCCTCAAGGCCACGGCCGCGCGACTGTCCGAGCTGATCGGTGTCGAGCCGGTCAACGGCGGCGTTCATCCCCGTTTCGGCACCCGCAACGTCATCTTCCCGTTGGCGAAGGACCACTACCTCGAGGTCGTCGAGGTGCTCGACCACCCGGCGTCCGACAAGGCGCCCTTCGGTCAGGCGGTGCGGGCCGCGTCCGAGGCCGGCGGCGGTTGGCTCGGCTGGGTCGTCGCGGTCGACGACATCAGCAAGGTCGAGGCCCGTCTCGGTCGCGAGTCGGTGGTCGGCAACCGGCACCGTCCCGACGGCACCGAGCTCAAGTGGCGCCAGCTCGGCATCAAGGGCCTGATGGCCGACCCGCAGGTCCCCTACTTCATCGAGTGGGACGACATGACCGTGCACCCGTCCGCGGGCGCCGACACGTCGGTCCGCATCGACCACCTCCAGATCGCCGGTGACCCCAAGCGGGTGCGCGAGTGGCTCGGCCCCGACGACACCTTCGACAAGGGCGGCATCGACTTCACCTTCCTGGCTCCGCACGGCACGCCGGGTCTGCTGTCGGTCACCTTCGACACCCCCAACGGCAAGGTCACCATCTGATCTCGCGCGCCCGACTCGCACGCACCACGGCGGCCCTCCCTGACCGGGACGGCCGCCGTTGTGCTGCCCCCGGCGATCACTCTGCGGATCAGTCGGCGGTTGGTGCTGTCAGGGGTGCAGCGGTTGCAGACTGATCCGCCGCTTGATGATCAGGCTGCGGATCAGTCGGCACCTGGTGCTGTCAGGGTGATCAGGCTGCGGATCAGTCGGCGGTTGGTGCTGTCAGGGCGACACCGCGCGCAGACTGATCCGCCGCTTGATCCGAGGCCTGACGAGCCGGTATGCCGGGTGGCCGGCGACCGCTGCACTGTGGCGGACGAATCGCTCTCTCGATTGGGGGCGCGAATCGCACTTTCGATAGCGGACCAATTGCTCTCTCGATTGGGGGGGCGCAGATTGCTCTCTCGATTTGGCGGGGTCAGCGGGCGAAGCGCTTGAGGCGCAGGGAGTTGGTGACGACGAGGACCGACGACAGGGCCATGGTCGCGCCGGCGATCATCGGGTTGAGCAGGCCGAAGGCGGCCAGCGGGATCGCGGCGGTGTTGTAGCCGAAGGCCCAGGCGAGGTTCTGCTTGATGATGCGCAGGGTCTGGCGCGAGAGCGCGATGGAGTCGGCGACCGCGTCGAGGTCGGCGCGCACGAGCACGATGTCAGCGGAGTCCATCGCGACGTCGGTGCCCGAGCCCATCGCGAGCCCGAGGTCGGCCTGCGCCAGGGCGGCCGCGTCGTTGACGCCGTCGCCGACCATGGCCACGACCCGACCCGAGCGCTGCAGCTCGGTGACGACCCGGTGCTTGTCGGCCGGCAGCACGTCGGCGCGCACGTGGTCGGCGTCGATGCCCACCTGCTCGGCGACGCTGCGGGCGTTGGTCGCGCCGTCGCCGGTCAGCAGGTAGGGGGTCAGACCGAGCTCGCGCAGCCGAGCGATCGCCGCGCGTGACGACTCGCGCACGGTGTCCTCGACGGTGAGAGCGGCCTGGGCCTCGCCGTCCCAGCCGACGAAGACCGTCGTGCCGGCATGGGTCTCGGCGTGCTCGAGCAGCTCGGGCGCGACCGTGTCGAAGAGTGCGGCCTTGCCGACGACGACCTCGGTGTCCTTGATCCGGGCCGTGGCGCCCTCGCCGGGGTTGGTCGTGAAGTCGCGGATGCGCGGGAGCGTGAGGCGGGCCTCCTGCGCACCGGCGACGACCGCCCGCGCGATGGGGTGCTCGCTGGCCTGCTCGACCGCTGCGGCTGCCGTCAGGGCAGCGGCCTTGGAGAGCCGGCCGCGCACCGCGATGCTGCGCAGCCGCAGCTGCCCGGTCGTCACCGTGCCGGTCTTGTCGAGCACGACGGTGTCGACGCGGCGGGTGTCCTCGAGCACCTGCGGGCCCTTGATGAGGGTGCCGAGCTGAGCGCCGCGGCCGGTGCCGACGAGCAGGGCCGTCGGTGTGGCCAGGCCCAGGGCGCAGGGGCAGGCGATGATGAGCACCGTCACGGCGACGGCGAGGGCCTGCCCGACGTCGTGGCCGGTCACGAGCCACGCGATGAGGGTGACGAGGGCGATGACGAGCACGATGGGCACGAAGACCGCCGACACCCGGTCGGCGAGGCGCTGCACGTCGGCCTTGCCGGTCTGGGCGCTCTCGACGAGGCGCTGGATGCCGGCCAGCATCGTGTCGGCGCCGACCTTGCGGGCCTCGACGATGAGCCGGCCGGTCGTGTTGATCGAGCCGCCCGTGACGTCGTCGCCCGGGGAGACGTCGACCGGGGTGGACTCGCCCGTCACGAGGCTCGCGTCGACCGCGCTCGAGCCGTCGAGCACGACACCGTCGGTCGCGACCTTCTCACCTGGCCGCACGATGAACTGGTCACCGACGACGAGCTGGGCGACGGGGATGCGGACCTCGCTCGTGATGCGCGACTGCGGGTCGATGCGCAGCACGGCGACGTCCTTGGCGCCGAGGTCGAGCAGCGACCGCAGCGCGTCCTTGCCCGAGTCCTTGGCCCGCGCCTCGAGGAACCGGCCGGTGAGCAGGAAGGTCGTGACGACCGCCGCGACCTCGAAGTAGAGGTGCGGCCCGCCGCGCAGCAGCTCGACGACGGAGTAGCCCCACGCCGCGAGCACGCCGATCGACACCAGGGTGTCCATCGTCGAGGCGAGGTGACGGGCGTTGACGGCGGCGGCCCGGTGGAAGGGCCACGCACACCAGAAGACGACGGGCGTCGAGAGGACGAGCTGGAGCCAGGGGCTCGCCGCGAAGGACGGGAGCACCATCGCGAGCAGGAAGACCGGCACTGTCAGCGCGGCCGCGACGACGAGTCGGGGCCTGATGACGTCCTGCGCCGGGGTGTGCTCGAGGTGGTCGTCGGGCGCCGCGAGGTCGGCCCCTTCGGCACGGTCGGCCTGGCCGACCCCTTCGCCACCGTGCCCCTGCTCGCTGCCGTGCCGGCCGTCGGGGCCGTCGCGGTCGGTCCCGGGGCCAGGTCGCCTGTCGACGCCGCTGTCTGCGCGCGTCGGGGTCGGCGCCCCGGTATGCCGCGACCTCAGCCGGTCGAGCAGGGCGCCCGCCCCGGGGAGCTCGCCGGACGGCATACCGGAGCTGTTGGTCGAGCGGTTGGTGGCAGGGGCGCCGATGACGCTGGCGCCGTAGCCGGTCTTCTTGACCTCGGCGACGATCTGCTCGACGGTCACCGGCGCCGAGAAGGACACGAAGGCCTTCTCGGTCGCGAGGTTGACGGTCGCCGAGTCGACCCCGGGAACCTTGCCGAGCTTGCGCTCGATGCGGGCCGAGCACGAGGCGCAGGTCATGCCGGTGATGGCCAGCCGCACCTGCTCCGGCGCGCCCTCGGTGACCGTGGCCTCGGGGGTGGTCATCGGACGGCGTAGCCCGCCTCGGCGACGGCTGCCTCGACGGCGGCCGGGTCGAGCGGGCTCGTGCTCGTGATGGTGACCCCGGACTCCTCGCCGGGGTGCAGGTCGACGTCGACGGCGGTGACGCCGGCGAGCTCGGTGAGCTCCTCGGTCACCGACGCGACGCAGTGCCCGCAGGTCATCCCGGTGACGGCGATCTGGGTGGTGTGGGTGTCGTTCATGGTGCTCGTCTCCTCAGCTGCGGACGAGGCGGGCGATCGCGTCGGCCGCCTCTCGGATCTTGATCTGGGCGGCCTCGTCGGACTCGCGGGCCGCGTCGACGACGCAGTGCGCGACGTGGTCCTCGAGCAGGCCGAGGCTGACGGCCTGCAGCGCCTTGGTGATGGCGCTGACCTGGGTCAGGATGTCGATGCAGTAGGTGTCGGACTCGACCATCTTGTGGACGCCGCGCACCTGCCCCTCGACGCGACGCAGCCGCTTCAGGTAGTCGTCCTTGCTGCCGGTGTATCCGGGCATGGCCACCTCCTCACTCTGCACAACAGCATACCCCTCTGGGGTATTCCGTGCGGTCACGACCCGCCCAGGAGCTGCGCGGCCAGCCGCTTCGGCGCCTTCGCCAGCCACGCGTCGGTGATCACCTCACGCAGCTCCGTCACGCTGATCTCGCCGACGTCGCGCTCGAGGAGAAGCACCGCGTTGTAGCCGTTCCAGTGGGGCGTGGTGAAGAACGGCGAGCCCGGGTCGCCGACCATCGCCTCCTTGTCCTCGGCCGTGCACGAGAAAGCCATGACGTCGTCGTAGGGCTCGCCCGTTGCCGGGTCGAGCGCGTCCATGCGCGGGACCCGGAAGAAGGCGAACGTCTTGCCCCGCACCTGGTATGCCGGCCTGCCGGGCGCCGTGGGATCAGCAGGGTCGCGCGTCACCTCGGGCAGCCCGAGGGCGAGCTGCTCGACGTCGGTGACCCTGGCTCTGCGTGCGCGTGCCATGCCTGACGACGGTAGCCCGCCGAGCGGCATACCGACAGACGACTGCGCCGGGTGCGTCCGATCAGCCCGTCGTGGAGGTGCTCGGCGTGCCGGGCGCCACCGACGACCCTGTCGTCGGCGCGGAGGAGCCGGGGTCCGACGGGGTCGTCACCGACGGCGTCGAGCCGGAGGTGAGGGAGGCGTCGACGGCGCGGCAGGCCTCGGCATGGGTGCGCAGGGTGGCCTGCGCCTCGTCGATCTGGCGCACGACGTCGCTCAGGCGCCCCGCGTCGAGATCACGGGCGGCGCTGGCCGCCTGCTCGGTGAGCTCGACGAGGGTCTGCGAGTCGCGCGCGACGTCGACGCACTCGGCCGGCACGACGACCGTCGCGGTGGCCGGCAGTCCGGTGCCGGTTGACGTCGGCTGTGGGCCCGTCGCCGTCGCGGAGGGCGACGCGGCCCCCGACACATCGACGCTGCCCGAGCGCAGGACGCCGACGACGACGCCGCCGAGCAGGAGGCCGATGACGAAGGTGACGGCAGGGATGAGCCACCACCGGGCCCCGACGACCCGGGTGGGCGGCTCGGGCGCCGATGGTGTCGCGGGTGGCGTGGTGGCGGGCCCGGGCTTGGGGCCCGGCTGCGTCGGCTCGGTCACGGTGGTCTGCTCCCTCGAGTGGTGGTCTGCCGTCTCCAGCGTGGGATGGACTCTTCCTGATCCCTACCCCGTGACCCCGAACGTTGTGCGATCGAGAGGTCGCAGCGTGGGGCCGGATCACCGCCTGTCGGGTACACCAAGAGCATGGAGCGCTACGCACCGACCTCTGCACGCCCTGCTCGCACTGCGACCTCGGTGGCGGCGTGGGACGGGATCGTCGCCTTCTGGGTCGTCTTCTGGCTCGTCGTGGGTGCGGCGACCGGCTACCTCATCTGGCAGCTGACCGGGCTGAGCCTGGGCGTCGTGGAGGCGGGCCGGGCGCTCGACACCGCGGGACGGGCCCTGCAGGACCTCTCCGGCACCCCCGTCATCGGCGAGCGCACGGGCGAGCTGGGCAACCGGGTGACCGAGACGGCGGCCAGCGTGCGCGCCGGGGGCGAGAGCTCGATGACGAGCCTGCGTGGCCTGTCCGTCCTCATCGGGGTGGCGGTGTCGCTGGGGCCGCTGAGCCCTGTCCTCCTTGTCTACCTCCCGCGCCGGCTGGCCTGGCGGCGCGAGGTGCTTGAGGTCCGGGCCGCTCTCGACACGGCGCAATCGCACGACGCAGCTGTGCAGCAGCTCGCGCGGCGCGCTGTGCACAACCTCGGTCTGCGCGAACTGCTCGCCATCTCGCCGGACCCGGAGGGTGACCTCGCCGCCGGCCGCGGGCGCGAGCTGGCCCGGGCCGAGCTCCAGCGTCTCGGGCTGGGCCTGCCGGTGTCGTTGCGATGAGGGTGTGCTGATGGGCTCGCGCCAGCGACGGATGGGGCCCGCCACGAGCGACGGTCGCCTCCTCTCCGAGCCGCCGGACGCCCCACCGCCCCCCACGGGGCTCTTCGATAGGTATGCCGCGTGGACCGTGCGCCGCCGCTGGCAGATCGTCGCCGCCTGGCTGCTCGCCCTCGGTGGCCTCGTCGCCATGCCCCCCGTCGGCACCGGGGGCAACGAGCTCGCGAGCATCATCCCGCTCGACAGCCCGGCCATCAGCTCGGAGCTTCGGGCCCTCGACGAGTTCGGCTTCCCGCTCAGCAGCCGCGTCGCCGTCGTGCAGCGAGACGCGGCAGGGCTCTCGCTCTTCGTCCAGGCCGAGTCCGTCCTCGACGCACTGGCCGTCAACCAAGGGCCCCAGCCGCAGTGGCCGCTGCTCGGCGCCCTGCCGATCACCAACAGCATCAAGCTCTTCGGGCCGGACGGCGAGACCAACACCGCGGTGCTCACCTACCTCTTCATGGACCCCGTCAGTAGTTTCGCGAGCCAACAGGAGGCGGCGCAGCGCTACATCGGCGAGGAGCTCGAGCGGCCCGAGGACCACGTGGTCGGTGTGGCGGGGTCGGTGCCCGCCCGGGCCGAGCAGGCCAGGCTCGTCAGTGAGAACCTGCCTCTCCTCGAGCTCCTCACGGTGCTCGCGATCATCGGGCTGGTCGGCCTGACGTTCCGGTCGGTGGTGGCGCCCGCGATCGCGCTCGTGGCGTCCGGCATCGCCTTCGTCGCCACGATCAACCTCTCAGAGATGCTGAGCGGACTCGCCGGCATCTCCACGCCGGCCGAGCTCGAGCCGCTCCTCGTCGCGCTGCTCCTCGGAGTCGTCACGGACTACACGATCTTCTACGTGACCGCCCTCCAGGACCGCATCGCCGTCACGCCGCGGTGGCGGGATGCGGTGCGTGACGCGGTGAAGACCGACACCCCGATCGTGACGGCTGCCGGCATCACCGTGGCGGCAGGCACCGCCGCGCTGCTGGCGGCTAACTCCGAGTTCTTCCGTGCCTTCGGACCGGCGATGGCGCTGGCCGTGCTCGTCGGCCTGCTCGTGTCGGTGACCTTCGTGCCGGCTGCGATCGCCGTGCTCGGTCCGGTGGTCTTCTGGCCGAGCGACCCGCGCCGCCGACGCCTGCGTACGCCGCCGGGTCGCGACCCCGCCAAGAGCCGTCGGCGGCTCGTGAGACTGCTGGCCAACCGATCGACCGCTGCGGCCGTCGTCGCCGGATGCGTCGCTCTGCTGCTGGTCGCCTCGGCACCCCTGCGGGACCTCGACCTCGGAGTGGGCTTCACCAGCTCGCTGCCGTCGAGCAACCCGGTGGCCGTGGCCTCGGACGCCGCGTCGACCGCCTTCGCTCCCGGAATCACGTCGCCCACGACGATGCTCCTCGAGCGTGCCGACATCGTCGACGACGTCGATCGCCTCGTCACCCTGCAGCAGCTCATCGAGCGTGAGCCGGGTGTCGCGGGCGTGGTCGGACCGGCCCAGAACATCACCCAGCAGGCCTACAACGTCGTGCTGTCCGAGAGCGGCGACGCGGCGAGGATGCTCATCGTCCTCGACCACGACCCGCTCGACGCGACGGCCATCACCGACCTGCGCGTGCTGCGTGACCGGCTGCCCGGTCTCGTGGAGGAGGCAGGCCTCACGGGCGCGCGCACGAGCCTGGGCGGCGACACGGCGCTCGCGGAGGGGCTCGTCGGGTCGACGGAGGCCGATCTCTACCGGATCGCGATCGCCGGCATCGCGGTCAACCTCCTGCTGCTCGTCCTCTTCCTGCGCGCGCTCGTGGCGCCGCTCTTCCTGCTCGCCTCGAGCGTGCTGGCCCTGACCGCGTCGCTGGGTCTGACCGTCTGGCTCTTCGGCGACATCGGCGGGGTGGACGGCCTGACCTTCTACGTGCCCTTCGCGGCCGCCGTGCTGCTCGTCTCGCTGGGCTCCGACTACAACATCTTCGGGGTGGGCAGGGTGTGGGACGAGGCCCGTCACCTGCCCCTTCGAGAGGCGGTCCTCAAAGCCGTGCCGGAGTCGTCGCGGGCCATCACGGCAGCCGGTGTCACGCTGGCCGTCAGCTTCGGGATGCTCGCCATCATCCCGTTGACGCCCTTCCGCGAGCTCGGCTTCGCGATGGCGGTCGGCATCCTCATCGATGCCTTCGTCGTGCGCTCACTCCTCGTGCCGGCGATGCTCGTGCTCGTCGGACCGGTGAGTGGCTGGCCCGGACCCCACCTGCGGGCCGACCGACGCACCAAGCGGTGACCGGCCGCGCCGGCACGCCCGGTGGCTGTCGCGGCGCTGCTCAGGCGAGGTAGTCGTCGACGAGACGGCCGGCGAGCGCCGTGTAGGTCTGCGGTGTCAGCGCGACGAAGCGGGCCTCGACCTCGGCGGGCAGGCCCAGCCCGCGCACGAACTCGCGCAGGTCGTCGCCGTCGATGCGGCGGCCGCGCGTCAGCTCCTTGAGCCGCTCGTAGGGCTCCTCCATGCCGGGCACGCCCTGTGCGCCCAGCGCCCGCATGGCCGACTGGATCGGCTCGCCGAGCACCTCCCAGTTGGCCTCGAGGTCGGCGGCCATCCGCTCGGGCACGGCGTCGAGGCCGGCGAGGCCACGGGCGACGTTGTCGAGGGCGAGCACGGAGTGGCCGAAGGCGCTGCCGATGTTGCGCTGCATGCTCGAGTCGGTGAGGTCGCGCTGCAGCCGGCTCTGCACGAGCGTGCCGCCGAGCACGTCGAGCAGGGCGTTGCTCACCTCGAGGTTGGCCTCGGCGTTCTCGAAGCGGATCGGGTTGACCTTGTGCGGCATCGTCGAGCTGCCTACGGTGCCCTGGCCGCGCACCTGGGCGAAGTAGCCCATCGAGATGTAGGTCCACACGTCGGTGCAGAGGTTGTGCAGGATGCGGTTGAAGCGGGCGACGTCGGCATAGAGCTCGGCCTGCCAGTCGTGGCTCTCGATCTGGGTCGTCAGCGGGTTCCACGTCAGGCCCAGGCCCTCGACGAAGTCGCGCGAGACGGCGGGCCAGTCGACGTCGGGCAGCGCGAGGGCGTGCGCGCCGAACGTGCCGGTCGCGCCGTTGAACTTGCCGAGGAACTCCTGTCGCTCGATGCGGCGCAGTTGCCGG
Organism: Humibacillus xanthopallidus; assembly: GCF_044793955.1. Classification (GTDB taxonomy): domain Bacteria; phylum Actinomycetota; class Actinomycetes; order Actinomycetales; family Dermatophilaceae; genus Humibacillus; species Humibacillus xanthopallidus_C. The sequence goes on from NZ_CP084995.1 coordinate 660,345, forward strand.
CCGAGGCGGTGCGCGAGGACCGCGAGCTCCTTGCCCATCGTCGTCGGCGTGGCCGGCTGGCCGTGGGTGTGCGCGAGCAGCGGCACGTCCTTGAGCTCGCGCGCGAACTCGGCGACCTGCGCGACGAGCGCATGCGCCCGGGGCAGCCACACCTGCTCGACGGCGCCCTTGACCATGAGGGCATAGGAGAGGTTGTTGATGTCCTCGCTCGTGCACCCGAAGTGGATGAGCTCGGCGAGCCCCTTGTCCTCCTTGGCCGGCGCGATGGCCGTGAGCCGCTCCTTGAGGAAGTACTCGACCGCCTTGACGTCGTGCACCGTGACCCGCTCGATCTCGGCGAGCTCGGCCACCTCGTCGGTGCCGAAGTCGTCGACGACGGCGCGCAGCGATGCGATCTCGTCATCGGTGAGGTGTCGCACGCCGGGCACGACGCCGTGGCTCGTCTGGTGGATCAGCCACTCGATCTCGACGTGCACACGCTGCCGGTTGAGCGCCGCCTCCGAGAGGTGGTCGACGAGCGGCGCGACCGTGCCGCGGTAGCGGCCGTCGAGCGCTCCGAGCGCGATGGGCGGGTTCGCGTCAGCGAGGGAAGCCATGGCCGGCATTCTCCCAGAGGTCGGGGACGCGCCTGTATGCCGTCCGCCCCGCGAGTGCGCGGGCGCGGTGAGCCCGCCGGCCGGCATACCTCGGTGGTCGTGCCGCTCGGTGCCGGGTCGGTCAGGCGGCGCGGCGCTCGCGAGCCGACTCGACGCCCGCCTTGACGAGGGCGATGGGCAGCAGCAGCGTGGCGAGGGCGGTGATGAGCCACACGATGAGGGTGGCGAGGACCCACGTGACGGCGCCGCCCGAGATGGTCAGCGAGTCGGCGAAGCTGCTCGCGACGAGCAGGGCGACGAACGTGGCGATGAGGCCGACCCCACCGAGCAGGGCCCGGGCGCTGCTCGCGGCGACCTTGGCGAGGAACGGCGAGATGATGCTCTGCACGAGGGTGTAGATGACGACGGTGAGGGCGAACCCGCTCGCCGACACGCTGACGTCCTCGAGGATGAGGTCGGCGGCGATCAGGCCGATCGCGGCGGAGCCGAGGAAGATCGCCGTGCGCACGAGGAAGCGGATCATGCGGCGATCGTAACGTTCGGTCAGTCGCCCGACCCGGGGTTTGGCGAAGCCGGACGCATGATCGAGAAGGTCTCACCCTGGGGCCCGGCGACGACCGCCATCCGACCGTAGGGGGTGTCGAAGGGCTGCTGCAGCACCGACCCGCCGAGCTCGACGACGCGGCGGGCGGCGTCGTCGCACGACTCGACGGCGAAGTAGACCATCCAGTGCGACGGCACCTCGGCCGGTGCGGCGGCCGGGATCTCACCGATGCCGCCGATCGGGCGGCCGTCGTCGTCGAGGCTGGCGACGCAGTAGCGGAAGTCGCCCTCACCGATCTCCTGCAGCTGGAAGCCGAAGACGTCGGCATAGAACGTCCGGCTCGCGTCGTAGTTGCGGCTCATCGTCTCGGCCCAGCAGAGCGACCCCGGCTCGTCGACGAGGTCGGCGCCGGTGTGCTGCCTGGCCTGCCACAGGCCGTAGGCCGCGCCCGCGGGATCGGCGCCGACGGCGATGCGTCCGACGTCGAGCACGGTCAGCGGACCGAGGAAGAAGACGCCCCCGGCGGCCGTGGCCCGCGCGGCGACGGCGTCGACGTCGTCGGTCGCGAGGTAGAGGGTCCAGGCGTTGACCTGCCCGGGGTCGTCGGGGTTGCGGGCCAGGGCGCCGGCGACGACGTGGCCGTTCTTGCGCGCCATGACGTAACCACCCGCCTCGGCCGGCAGGTCCTCGAACGTCCAGCCGAAGAGGCCGCCGTAGAACTGCCGCGCCGCGCCGAGGTCGTCGACCAGCACGTCGGCCCAGCATGGCGTGCCCGGCGCGAAGGTGTCGGGGTGGACGGGCATCGAGAGCTCCTTGGGGTGGGCACGGGGTGGGCGCGGGGTGGGCGTTGCGGGGGCTGTGGGTGAAGGTCAGTCCAGGTGGGGGACGAGGATCGAGAAGACCTCGCCCTCGGGGCCGCTGAGCACCGCGCCGACCCCGTAGGGACCGTCGAACGGCCCCTGGATGAGGGTGGCGCCGAGCTCGAGCGCCCGGGCGAGGGAGGGCACGACGTTGCCGGTCGCGAAGGAGGCCACCCAGTGCGGCGGGATCTCGCGGGGCCATTCGTCGCCGATCTCGGCCAGCCCGTAGGCCGGGTTGCCGTCGCCGGTGTGCGCGGTGGCCCACCGCGGCCCGCCGGGCTCGGTCTCGTCGGTGAACTCGTGGCCGAAGACGCCGAGCTGGAAGTCCTGGACGCGGTCGTAGTCGCGGGTCAGCAGCTCGTTCCAGGTCACCGAACCCGGCGCGTCGAGCACGCCGCTGCCCGGCAGGTCGCCCGGCTCCCAGACCCCGAAGTAGGCGCCACCCGGGTCGAGGGCGATGAGGGTGCGGGCCAGGGCGCCGATCGCCACGGGCCGTCCGAGCGTGCGACCCCCGTGGGCCTCGATGGCCGCTGCGGCCACCTCGATCTGACCGACGCGCAGGTAGGTCGTCCACTGGCTCGCCACCGGTGCGCCGGCCGGCTTGCGGCTGATGCCCGCCACGGGGTGACCGTCGAGCAGCGCCATCGTGTAGCCCCCGGTCGCGGCGTCACCGGCCAGCCAGCGCCAGCCGAAGAGGTCGGAGTAGAAGCTCTGGGCGCGCTCGACGTCGCTGACGAGCAGGTCGACCCAGCAGGGCGAGCCGTAGGGATAGTCGGGCACGGTGAGGTTGAGGTCAGGCATGGGGTCGGGCGTGGTCCGTCTCGATCTGGTCCCGGATGTGGTCGAGGATGCCGTGGCACGCCGCCTCGACCTCGGTGAAGCAGCGCAGGAAGTGCGACTCGTCGCCGTACCACGGGTCGGCCGTCTCCAGCGTGCCGGCCGCGACGGCCTCCGGGTCGAACTCTCGCACGAGGCGGATCTTCGCCCGGTTGTGGGGGGTGCGGGCGAGGCGCTGCAGGGCCCGCACGTGGCCCTCGTCGGAGGCGAGCACGAGGTCGAGGTCGGCGAACTCGTCGGCGTCGAACTCCCGGGCGCGGTGGGCGGACCCGTCGTAGCCGTGCTCGGCCAGCACGGCCACGGTGCGGGGATCGGCGTGCTCGCCGACGTGCCAGTCACCGGTGCCGCTGGAGGACACGACGACCCGGTCGTCCAGGCCCTCGTCGGCGACCAGGTGCGCGAGGATCACGTGGCCCATCGGCGACCTGCAGATGTTGCCGCTGCACACGAAGGTGACGTGCAGGGGGCGAGGCGACATGGACCCCATTCAACACCTGTCATCGGGAGGTATCGGGCGTTCGGGCGCGTCCTTTGTCGGTGGTCGCTGCAACGGTGTGTCCATGAGGACGAGAGTGACGGCAGAGGCGGGGGAGACGACAGTGACGACGATCGCGGCGCCCGTGACGGTGCCCATGACGGCGCCCATGAAGGTGCCCTCCGGCGCGGCCACGCCGGGCGAGCTCGAGGCGCGCTTCTGCCTTTTCGCCGCCGCGGGTGACCTCGACGGCCTGACGAGGCTGTATGCCGCCGACGCCGTCGTGAGCCTGGCGCGCGGTCGCGAGGCTGCCGGGCACACCGCCATCCGGGCCGCCTTCGCCGAGGCGCTCGATGCGGGGGTGCGGTGGGCCGCGCCCGCCACCACCCGCGTCATCGAGACGGGGCCGCTCGCCATGACGTGCTCGACGGGCGAGGACGGGGTCGTGAGCACCCAGGTGGCTCGCCGCGAGACCGACGGCCGCTGGGTGTGGGTCCGCGACGGGTCGCACCTGCGCCGTGCGTCCGAGCTGGACCTGCCGGGCGCGGCCTGAGCGCGAAGGCGTAGTTTGCGTCGGTGAGCGCCGAACCCCCTGAGACCTCGCAGGCCGGGGCACCACCGCAGCCTCGGCTCCCGGGGCCGCCGCCGGGAGCCCGGTCCTCGCACTTCGTCGACCTCACGCCGCTGCGTGAGAGCCCGGCCTTCGCGCGGCTCTGGTTCGGCAACACGCTCGCGGGCATCGGCACCTTCGTCACCAACACGGCGGTCGGGCTGCACATCTACGACCTGACCCGCTCGACCTTCATGGTCTCGCTCGTCGCGTGGTTCTCGCTCGTGCCGATGATCGTCGCGGGCCTCTACGGCGGGGCCATCGCCGACCGGTTCGACCGGCGCACGGTCGCGCTGATCGCCTCGTTCGTCGCCTGGGCCTCGACGGTCTGTCTCGCCTTGCTCGCCTGGGCTGGCATCGAGGTGATCTGGACCTTCTACGTCATCACCACGGTCAACGCAGTGGCAGCGACGATCGCGTCGGCCACGCGTCAGGCGATCACACCACGCCTCCTGCCGGCCTGGCTGCTGCCCAAGGCGGCCGCGCTCGTCGGCATCTCGGGTGGCCTCATGGTGACGGTGGGTCCCGGCGTCGCGGGCGTGCTCGTGGCGCGGGTCGGCTACGCGTGGACCTACACCGTCGACGTGCTGCTCTTCCTCGCCGGGCTCTTCGGCCTGTGGACCCTGCCCCGCATCAGGCCCGAGGGCGGTCGCGCGCCGGCGGGCGGCTTCCGGTCGGTCCTCGACGGGCTCTCTCACCTGCGGCGAGCCCCCAATGTGCGGATGAGCTTCGTCGTCGACCTCATCGCGATGACCTTCGGCCAGCCCATGGTGCTCTTCCCCGCCGTCGGCGCGATCGTCATCGGCGGTGGCCCGGTCACGGCCGGTCTGCTGCTCGCGTCGTTCGCGGTCGGTGGCATCGTCTCCAGCCTCGTCTCGGGCCGGGTGACGGGTCTGCGCTGGCAGGGCAGGGCGATCCGCAACGCGATCATCGCCTACGGCCTCGCGATCACGGCCTTCGGCGTCGTGCTCGCCTGGGTGACCTTGGGCGGCCACAGCGTCGAGTCGATGGACTTCGCCGACGTCAACCGGCCGGCGCTCGGGCTCGGTGCGATCTGCCTGGCGGTCGCGGGTGGCTCCGACAACATCAGCTCGATCTTCCGCCAGACCATCCTGCAGACCGCGGTGCCCGACCACCTGCGCGGCCGCACCCAGGGCGTCTTCACCGTCGTCGTCACCGGGGGGCCTCGTCTGGGCCAGATGTTTGCCGGCACCCTCGCCACCCTCACCGCGACCTGGGTGCCCGCGCTCGTCGGGGGCGTGCTCGTCGTCGTCCTCGTCTGGCTGGCGGTCGCCCGCGTCCCGTCGTTCCGCGACTACGACGCCCTCAATCCCCAGCCGTGACAAGGCTGCTCGCCCCGCATGCCACGACGGGCTCACGACTGGCGCTGTCGCAGCTGGAGCCGGGAGGATGTCTCGCAAGACCTCGCGCGCCGGTCGTCGGCCACCGGCTCATCACACGGGCATGGTCTCGATCAGGCCGAATGGCCTTCATACTGCTACGGTTCATATCGGTTGCCGTTCCAGTCCCACGCAGGTGGGAGTGTGCACGACTGAGCCGCAGGCGACGTTTTCGTCTGTCGTGCTCGTCGTGGCCATCGGCGGCCAGAGGTCTCCACACGGGAGACCTCGCTAACAAGAAGAGGCAACACCAGTGGCAACAGGCACCGTGAAGTGGTTCAACAGCGAAAAGGGCTTCGGCTTCATCGAGCAGGACGGTGGCGGCGCTGACGTCTTCGTGCACTACTCGGCCATCGAGAGCGGCGGCTACCGCGAGCTCCAGGACGGCCAGAAGGTCGAGTTCGACGTCACGCAGGGCCCGAAGGGCCCCCAGGCGGAGAAGGTCAAGGTCATCTGACCCAGCCAAACATCCCGGGACTCGTCCCGAGCGGATCCCCCGGCCATCGGCCGGGGGATTCTGCGTTTACCAGGCAGTTGCCCGGACGGCCTCAGGCGTCGGGATAGCCGTGCGGGTTGGCGCTCTGCCAGCGCCACTGGTCGACGCACATGTCGTCCATCGACTTCTCGGCGCTCCAGCCCAGCTCGCGGTTGGCGCGGCTCGGGTCGGCGAACGACTCGGGCAGGTCACCGGCTCGCCGGGCGACGACCTCGTAGGGCAGCTCGCGGCCGACCGCCCGCTCGAAGGCGTGCAGCACCTCGAGGACGCTCGTCCCGTGTCCGGTGCCGAGGTTCCACGTCGACACCGGGTCGTCGATCTTGCCCAGTCGGTCGAGCGCGGCGAGGTGCCCAGCCGCGAGGTCCTCGACGTGGATGTAGTCGCGCAGGCAGGTCCCGTCGGGGGTGGGGTAGTCGTCGCCGAAGACGAGCAGCTTGTCGCGCCGGCCGACGGCGACCTGGGCGATGAAGGGCATGAGGTTGTTGGGGATGCCCTGCGGGTCCTCACCGATCGTGCCGCTGACGTGGGCGCCCACGGGGTTGAAGTAGCGCAGGAGGGCGATCCGCAGCGTCGGGTCGGCCGCGGCGACATCGCGCAGGATCTGCTCGATCATCACCTTGGTCCACCCGTAGGGGTTGGTCGCCGCCGTCGGCATGTCCTCGACGAGCGGAGGGGTGTTGTGCCCGTAGACGGTGGCCGAGGAGCTGAAGACGAGCTTCTTGACATGGTGGCGCCGCATGGCCCGCACGAGCGAGAACGTCGAGACGAGGTTGTTCTCGTAGTACTCGAGCGGCATCTCGACGCTCTCGCCGACCGCCTTGAGGCCGGCGAAGTGGATGACCGCGTCGATCTGCTCGTTGGCGAAGAGGTGCTCGGTCTTGTCGTGGTCGCGCAGGTCGAAGGAGTGCACCGGCAGGTGGGTGTCGGTGAGGGCCTCGAGCCGGTTGACGACGCTGGGCTTGCTGTTGCCGAAGTTGTCGACGATGAGCACGTCGTGCCCTGCCGCGACGAGTTGGACCACGGTGTGCGAGCCGATGTAGCCGGCGCCGCCGCTGACGAGTACGCGCATGGTCCTCACCCTAGCGAGGCTCAAGGCCGGCGGACCGAGTGGCTCGAGAGGCGGCTCGAGAGGCGGCTCGGGAGACGGCCGGGCCCGGGCGAGCCGTCTCAGGTCCCCGAGAAGCCGGAGTATGCGAGCGCCAGCAGCGCGAGCGGGGCGGCCACGATGAGGATGGAGACGGCATACATCAGCGCCTCGGCCAAGGGGCCGGGCAGCCCGGCGACGGGCCCGCCCTCGAGCAGTTCGATGCGGGCCTTGGCGTCGGCGGTGCTCTCTCGCATGGCCATCGAGCCCGCGGGCCTCGGGCCGTCGGCCATGCCGACGATGGCCCGGGCGGTCGTCACGACACCGGCTCGGCGCACGGCCGCGCGGTCGGCGAGCACCTCGATCAGCAGGTGCACCTCGTGCAGGGCGGTGGCGGAGCGCACGAAGCGCGGCACCGCCTCGTGCACGACGGTGAAGAACTCCATGACGAGGTCATGCCGGGCGGCGAGGTGGGCGCGCTCGTGCGCCATGACGGCCTCGAGCTCGTCGGGGGAGAGACGGTCGATGGTGCCCTGGGTGAGCACGACCCGGCGCCGCACGCCGGGCAGGCAGTATGCCGTGGGGGTCGTGTGCTCGAGGACGCGCGTGTGCCCGTCCCCCTCCGTCGCGAGCAGGTCGACGAGCTCGCGATGGCGGCGTCGCACGGTGCGCAGGTTGCGCCCCACCCGGTCACCGGAGACGAGCAGCCGCACCGTGACGATGCCGGTGAGCACGGCGGCCACGGCGACGACCGGCCAGTTGTCCTGCAGCCGCGGGGCGCTGCCCACGAGCCACGGCACGGCCGCGGGCGCTGCGAAGAGGGCCGCGAGCACCGCCGCGACCGCCGTCGACTGCCAGAGCACGAGCGCGGCCCGCGGGCCGCGTCGCACGGTGGTCACGCGCGCGAGCAGGCGTGGCATCGGCCACGCGAGCACGATCGCGAGGGCGACGAGGGCGGCGACGAGCACGGGTCAGGCGCGTGAGGAGGCGCGCGTGTCGCCCGATCCCCGGGCCTCGAGCTCGGCGAGCGCGGCTCTCAGCTCGTCGATCTCCTCGGGGGTCGACTCGCCGAGGAAGTGCAGCAGCGCCGTGCGTCGGGTGTCGCCCGCGAGCTCGCCGAGGGTGTGGTGGAGAGTCTCGGAGGTGAGCTCGGCCCGGGAGGAGGAGGCGGTGTAGCGCCAGGCTCGGCCGTCACGCTCGCGCTCGACGAGGCCCTTCTTCGACATCCGGTCGAGCACCGTCATGAGGGTCGTGTAGGCGAGGCCGCGGTCGAGGCCGACGCGGTCGTGCACCTCGCGGACGGTGAGGCCGTCGGGGTGGGTCTCACGGGTCGTCCAGAGCTGCTCCATGACGGCGCGCTCGAGGTCACCGAGGCGGTTGCGGGGGGTGCTGGGCATGTCGTGTCCGATCTACCGACGTGGAGGGTCGGGTTGGTGCTGGCGGCGGTCGTGGTCGGCCGTCGCCGATGGTGCGTCTGCTGACGGGTGGTCGGGGTGTGGTGTCGATCCCGGGTGGAGCGACAGGGTCCTCTGGAAGAGATCTACCCCCTCGTCACGGTGCGTCACCATGACAAGCGTCCGGGGAGGCTCAGACGTGCCCGCGACCCGCGTGAGGTCGGCCACGACCGAGCGCGCCGTCGGGGGGTCGAGGTGCGCGACGGGCTCGTCGAGCAGCACGACGGGACGACCGCTGAGCAGCGCGCGGGCGATGCCGAGCCGGGTGCGCTGGCCGCCCGAGACGCCGCGACCGCCGGAGCCGAGCACGGTGTCGAGGCCGGCGGGCAGCTCGGCCGTGAGCGAGGCGAGACCGGCGTCGGCGAGCGCCGCCTCGATGGCGCGGTCATCGGCCTCGGGTGCTGCGAGCGCGAGGTTGGCGCGCAGCGACGTGGCGAAGACGTGGGTGTCGTCGTCGACGACGGCGATGTGGCCCCGGGCGCGCTCGAGCGGCAGGCTCAGCGCGTCGATGTCGTCGTGGAGGTAGGTGCCGGCAACCGGGTCGAGGTGCCGCGCGAGCACGGCGAGCAGCGTCGACTTGCCGCTGCCGTTGGGTCCGGTGACGGCGACGGTCGATCCGGCGGGCAGGTCGAGGTCGGTCGGGGCGAGGTCGGCCCGGTCGCCCGTCCACGAGGCGGTGACGCCGAGGGTGCGCAGGTGCAGGCCGTCGCGGGCGGCTGAGGTGGGGTCCGCCGCGGATGTGTGCACGGCGGATGCGTCGCCGGGTCCGTTGGTGGCGCTGCCGGCCAACACCGGGTTGCGGACGGCCGGGTCGTTTACGGCCGGTTCGAGCTCGAGCAGGGCGTCGATGCGCCGCTCGCTCTCGGTGGCACGCGCCAGGGCGCGCATGGCGTCGACGAGCGGGGAGATGGCATCGGAGACGGCGACGGGGGTCAGCAGGAGCAGGGCCTTGACCGGTGCCGCGACGTCGAGGCCCTGCGCGATGACTGCCACGACGACGACGGCAGCACCGACGGCGAGGAGGAAGAGGGCGGCGGCCGCCGCCCTGCCGAGGCTGACCCGCCGCGTGACGCGGGCGAGCGTGGCGTGCGCGTCGTCGAGCCAGCCGAGAGCCGTGGGCCACCCCCCGACCGCCCGCAGCTCGTGCGCCTGGGTGGCCATGAGCTCGCTGACCCGCGTGACCTCCGCCCGGGCCTCGAGCAGGTCGCCGAGCGAGCGTGTCTCGAGGCGCGCGGCCAGGGCACAGATCGCGGCGACGAGGAGCGCGAGCCCGGTCAGCACGAGTCCAACGGGGGGAGCGATGACGGTCGTGACGCCGATGGCGATCGCTCCGGCGACGAGCGAGCCGATCACCGGCACGGTGACGCGCACCTGGGCGTCGACGGCGTCGGTGAGGTCGTCGACGATCCCGGTGAGCACGTCGGAGCGGCGCCGGCGCCCCAGTCGCGCGGGGGTGAGCGGGATGAGTCGGGCGTAGGCCGTCGTGCGGCGCTCAGCCAGCAGCCGAAGGGCAGCGTCGTGGCTGACGAGGCGCTCGGCATACCGGAAGACGGGACGAGCCATGCCGAAGGCCCGCACGGCGACGATCGCCGTGAGCAACGTGAGGATGACGGGCATCTCGGCGGCGCGCACGATGAGCCAGCCCGACGTCGCCGTGAGGGCGATGCCGGACGCCGTGGCGAGGCCGCCGAGCAGCCCGCCCTTGGCGGTGCCAGCCGTCGGCCACCAGACCGGCCGTCGGCGCCCACGCGCGCCCCCCGCCGACCCCGCGCTTCGAGGTGATGCCGGCAGGGACGTGCCCTCCGCGATCACCTCGACTCGGGGGTGGGTGCTCATCGGGTCACGTCCTCGAGGTCGGCGGTCGGCACGAGGTGCACGTGCTGGTCGGCGTGCTCCAGCAGCTCACCACGGTGCGTCGCGGCGACGACGACGCGGCGCTCGGCGATCTCGTCGACGAGGCGGGCGAGCTGCTCGGCGCCCGCGGGGTCGACGTGCGCGGTGGGCTCGTCGAGCAGCAGCACCGAGTCGGTCGAGAGCCACGCGCGGGCGAGGGCGAGACGTTGCCGCTGCCCGGCCGACAGGCCGAAGCCGTCGTCGCCGATCACTGTGGACAGGCCCTGGTCCAGGGCCGCCACGACCCCGTCGACCTCGACGGCTCGCAGCGCCTGCCACAGCTCGGCGTCGGAGGCCGGGTGCCCGAGGGTCAGGGCGTCGCGGATCGTCCCGGCCCCGAGGAAGGGTCGTTGCGTGACGTAGTGGCACGGGGGAGCGCTGACCGTACCGGCCGTGGGCAGGCGCAGTCCGGCCACGACGTCCAGCAGGGTCGACTTGCCCACGCCCGACTCCCCGGTGACCACGGTGAGGCCGGGCCCGGCCACGAGGTCGAGGCCGCGGAGCACGGGAGCCGACCCGGCGGCATACGCGAAGTCCACGCCCTCGAGGCGCACCTCGCCCACCCGCCGCGACCCACCACGGGGCGAGGCAGGAGGGGGTGGGGGTGCGGCGGCGGGAGTGAGCTGGGTGAGGATCTCGTCGAGGGCGACGGCCCCGTCGGCCGCGGAGTGGAACTCCGCCCCGACGCGGCGCACGGGCCAGTAGGCCTCGGGTGCGAGCAGGATGGCGACGAGGGCCGGGCCGAGCTCCATCGAGCCGTGCGAGAGGCGCAGGCCGACGGTGACCGCGACGATCGCGACCGAGATCGTCGCGAGCAGCTCGAGCGCGGCCGACGAGAGGAAGGCGATGCGCAGCGTCTCCATCGTCGCGACCCGGTGTCGCTCGCTGACGCCGCGCACGGTCTCGACCTGGCGACCGGCCCTGCCGTAGCCGACGAGGGTCGGCAGCCCGCGCACGACATCGAGGAAGTGCCCCGACAGGGCCGCGAGCGCCGACCAGCGGCGCTCGGTCGAGTCCGCGGTCGCCTTGCCGATGAGGGCGGCGAAGACGGGCAGCAGCGGGAGGGTGAGGATCACGACGACGGCGCTCGGCCAGTCGACGACGAGCAGCGTGCCGATCGCGAGGACCGGCACGACGGCCGCGGTCACGAGCGTCGGGAGGAACTTGGCGGCATACGGCTCAACGGCGCTCGCGCCGCCGGTGGCGAGAGACACCGCACGCGACGGGTCGGGGCGGGAGCCCTCGTCGAGCTCGCCCCAGCGGCGCAGCAGGGCCGAGCGCAGCGCCGTCGAGACCGTCACTCCGGCCCAGGCCGCCACCCACTCGCTGACACCGGCGAGGCCCGCGCGCACGACGAAGAGCGCCGCCAGCCAGACGAGGGCGGTCGTCAGTGATCCGCCGCCCACGACGGCGACGACGACCGCCGAGATCACGAAGGCCGACGCGATCGTGGCGATGCCGGCCACGACGCCGAGGGCCCCGAGGGCCGCGACCGGCCTCCGGGCGGCAGGGACCGCCCGGAGGAGTCGTGGGTCGAAGGGCTTCACAAGGGGGCCTCGTGGTGGGTGGTGACGATGATGACGGTCAGCGGGACGCCGGCTCGAGCGGTGCGTCGTCCGGAATCACGTTGGTGGTCAAGCGCTTCCGGAAGACCCAGTACGTCCAGCCCTGGTAGATCAGGACGATCGGCGTGAAGATCAGCGCGACGATGGTCATGACCTTGAGGGTGTAGTCCGTGCTGGAGGCGTTCTCGATCGTCAGGTTGTAGGCGGGGTTGGTCGTCGACGGCATGACGTTGGGGAAGAGCACGATGAAGTACGTCGCGACCGCCATCGCGATCGTGACCGCCGTGCCGATGAAGGCCCAGCCCTCGCGCCCGGCCCGGTTGGCGCCGATGGCGCCCAGCAGCGCGACCGCGGCGACGACGGTCGTGGCCCACGACGCGAGCTTGCCGTCGGTGAGGCCGATCCAGCCGAGCAGCACGACCGCGAGCACGGCCGCGACGAGGCCCACCCGCTGCGCGATGAGGCGCGCCTCGTAGCGCACCTTGCCGTCGGTCTTGAGCGCGATGAAGATCGCGCCGTGCGTGAGGAAGAGCGCGACGAAGACGACTCCGCCGAGCAGGCTCAGCGGGTTGAGCAGGGTGAACACGTTGCCCGTGAACTCCTTGTTCTCGTCGATCGGCACACCGCGCACGATGTTGGTCAGCGCGACGCCCCAGAGCAGGGCCGGCACGAGCGAGCCCCAGAAGATCGCCTGGTCCCACTGCGCCTTCCAGCGCGCCTCGGGCCGCTTGTGGCGGTACTCGAAGCCGAGGTTGCGCACGATGAGCGCGACGAGGATGAGCAGGAGCGGCAGGTAGAAACCGCTGAACAGCGTGGCGTACCAGTGCGGGAAGGCGGCGAAGGTCGCACCACCCGCGGTGAGCACCCACACCTCGTTGCCGTCCCAGACGGGGCCGATGGTGTTGATGAGCAGGCGCCGGCGCTTCTCCGCGTCGACGGCATCAGCGGCGTAGCGCTTGCCACCGAGCACCGGCAGGAGCATGCCGACACCGAAGTCGAAGCCCTCGAGCACGAAGTAGCCCGTCCAGAGGACGCCCAGCACGATGAACCAGAAGGTCGCGAGATCCATGGTCGTCGTCCTCTCAGTAGGCGAAGACGAGGGGAGCATCCTCGTCGCGGTCGGCGGGGTCCTGCGGCTCCTCGAAGGGCTCGGCACCCTTGCGGACGTAGTGCAGGAAGAGCTTGATCTCGACGACGGCGAGAGCGCCGTAGAGCAGGGTGAAGACGGTCATCGACGTGATGACCTCACCCATCGACACGCTCGGCGAGACACCGTTGGCGGTGGTCATCAGCCCGAAGACGAGCCACGGCTGGCGGCCCACCTCGGTGAAGATCCACCCGAAGGAGTTGGCGAAGACGGGCAGGAGCGGAGCGGCCACCGCGGCATACAGCAGCCACTTGCCCGTGGGGGTGCGGCCCTTGCGTGTCGTCCAGAGCACCGCGAGGGCGATGGCCGACGCGGCGACCCCGAGCCCGATCATGAGCCGGAAGCTCCAGTAGGTCGTCGGGATGTTGGGCACGTAGGCGGTGGCGAGGTCGGCGACCCGGGGGTTGCCGCTCGCGCCGAACCTCTCGGCGTACTCCGCCTTGAGCTCGTTGATTCCCTGGACCGGACCGTCGAAGGACCCGGTGGCGAGGAAGCTCAGCAGGCCGGGGATCTCGATGATCGGGGTGGCGTTCTCGCCGTCGAGCGAGCCGATCGTCAGCACGGAGAAGGGTGCTCCGACGCCCTCGGGCACCGACTCGTAGAGGCCCTCGGCGGCAGCCATCTTCATCGGCTGCACCTCGGTCATGATCTTGCCCTGCACGTCGCCGGTCGCGATGACGCCCACCGCGGCGACGAGGCTGATGACCGCACCGAGGCGAGCGGCCTTGCGATACATGGGCGCGTCGCCCTTGGCGACGTCGTCGGGAGTCGCGGCGGCCTTGGCCGCGCGGCGCATGAGATACATCGCGACGCCCATGATGACGGCGGCGCCGGTCATGTAGGCGGCGAAGATCACGTGCGGGAAGGTGATGAGCTGCACCTTGTTGGTGAGCACTGCGAAGAAGTCGGTCAGCTCGGCGCGGCCTGCCTCCGCGTTGTAGGTGTAGCCCACCGGGTGCTGCATGAAGGAGTTGGCCGACAGGATGAAGTAGGCCGACAGCACGGTGCCGATGTGCACGATCCACATCGTCGAGGCGTGCAGCTTCTCGGGGAGCCGGCCCCATCCGAAGATCCACAGGCCGAGGAAGGTCGACTCGAGGAAGAAGGCGAGCAGCGCCTCGACGGCGAGCGGCGCCCCGAAGATGTCACCGACGAAGCGCGAGTAGTCGCTCCAGTTCATGCCGAACTGGAACTCCTGCACGATGCCCGTGACGAGCCCCAGCGCGAAGTTGATGAGGAAGAGCTTGCCGAAGAACTTGGCCAGCCGGAGCCACTCCGGCTTGCGCGTGCGCACCCACGCGGTGTGGAAGACCGCGACGATCAGCGACATGCCGATCGTGATCGGCACGAAGAGGTAGTGGTAGACGGTCGTGATGGCGAACTGCCATCTCGCGAGGTCCGTGGCGTCCAAGGTGGGCTCCGTGAGGGCGGCGCTGAAACTACATGACGTAGTAGATGCTAGCGGCAACTTCTCGCGGGAGCTCTCCGCCTGTCGAGAGTTGTGTCACGCTCCCCAACGGGCCTAGTGTCCGGTCACGCAGCCACGAGCAGAGGAGCACGATGGGTGACGTCACGGCAGAGATCGCCGTCGACCCGGACAGTTCCGTGCCGCCCTTCGAGCAGGTGCGCACCCAGATCGCAGACCTCATCGCCGCCGGCCGTCTGCTGCCGGGCGACCGGCTGCCCACCGTGCGAGCCCTGGCCGCCGACGTCGGCCTCGCGAGCAACACCGTTGCCCGCGCCTACAAGGCGCTCGAGGCCGGTGGGCTCGTCGAGGCGCACAGCCGAGCCGGCACACGGGTGGCCAACGGGCAGCACACCGCCGAGGTCGCCCTGGCGACGCTCGCGACCTCGTTCGCGACGGCGGCGCACGGCGCGGGCCTCAGCGAGGCTCGGGCCCTCGACCTCGTGCGGGCCGCTCTGCGAGCTCAGTCGAGCCGATCCGACTGAGCCCCAGCGCAGTCCGTCGCCGAGGGGGTATGCCGTCCGGCCGCTCAGGCGTGTCGGGCGGGCTGCTGGGCCGGTGCCGTCGGGGGCGTGATGCGACCCTCGGGAACGGGGCGGTGGAGCGGGTGGAGCAGCCTGGTCAGCCACGCGGATCGGGAGGCGCGGGTTGGGCGAGCCGATCGAGCGGATCGGGCCGGGCGGGGCTGTCGCGCAACGGTGTTGGGCCAGGCGCCGACCATGCGCGCGCCGTGCGGGGGAATCCTGCTCATGTCCGTCTCCTTGTCGTGCCACGAGCGGGTGGGCCGCGCTCGTGCTCACTCGTCAGAGCAGGTGTCGCGCTCGCTGATACCCCGGGAGGACGGTGGGGGGCGGCAGGGGACGGCGGGGGACGCGGCGAGCGAGCCGGACGGCATACCTCTTGGGCTGTTTTGCCCGATCTCGTGCCGCGACGCTCCGGCGGGAGTAGCGTCGCTGGGATCAGGTCACGCACTTCTCGGGGGAGGCTTCGATGTCGAAGCACGTGTTCGGAGCCAGCCGCCACGACGTCGCGCGACGTGTCGTGCGAGCGATGGCGGTGGCGCTGGCTGCGACCGTCGTGGCGGCGACCGCCCTCAGCCAGGCCTCGGCCGCCGACGACCCGTTCACGCCGGTCAACCCGCAGAGCCCGGACTCGCAGGTCAACGTCGCGGGGTCGCCCTTCACGGGCACGACGACGACGGGTGAGGTGAGCGGCTACGTCGATGCGCACACGCACCTCATGTCGGACGTCGGCTTCGGCGGCAACATCGTGTGCGGGGCGACCTTCAGCCCCAACGGAATCGCCGATGCGCTCCGAGACTGCGACTACCACTACCCCACGGGGCAGGCAGCCCTGCTCGAGAACCTCACCAACAAGGAAGGTGGCGGTGCCTTTGACGCGCACGACCCCGTCGGCTGGCCGACCTTCACCGACTGGCCGAAGTGGAGCTCGCTGACCCACCAGCAGATGTACTACAAGTGGATCGAGCGGGCCTGGCGTGGCGGGCTGCGCGTCATGGTCGCCGACGCCGTCAACAACAACGTGCTCTGCAGCCTGCCGACCCAGACCAACAAGAGCTCGTGCGACGACATGGACACGGTGCGCCGCCAGATCGCCGAGACGAAGCGGCTCGAGGCGTTCATCGACGCGCAGTACGGCGGGCCCGGCCGTGGCTGGTTCCGCATCGCCTACTCGTCCGACCAGGCCCGGGCGGCCGTGCAGCAGGGCAAGCTCGCCGTCGTGCTCGGGGTCGAGGTGAGCAACCCGTTCGGCTGCAAGCTGACCTTCGGCATCCCCGGGTGCACCGCGGCCGAGATCGACGCCGGGCTCACCGAGCTCCACGCCCTCGGGGTGCGCTCGATGTTCCTCTGCCACAAGTTCGACAACGCCCTTTGCGGGGTGCGCTTCGACGAGGGCACCCAGGGCGCCATCGTCAACCTCGGCAACGTCCTCAACACCGGCCAGTGGTGGCAGGTCGAGGCCTGCCGCACCGCGCTGCAGGACCACACGGTGGCGCCGGTGGCGCTGCCGGCCGAGGTCTCGTGGCTCCTGCCGGCGGGCCTTCCGCTGCCGGTCTATCCGCCGGGGCCGCACTGCAACCCGCGGGGTCTCTCGACCCTCGGTGAGTATGCGCTCACCGGCATGATGCGCCGCGGCATGGTCGTCGAGATCGACCACATGAGCGCCAAGGCGGCCGCCCGCACGCTCGACATCCTCGAGACGGCGAACTACCCCGGCGTCGTGTCGACCCACTCGTGGATGGACACCCAGCTGACCGAGCGCCTCTACCGGCTGGGCGGATTCGTCACGCAGTACGGCAACGACGCCGACGACTTCGTCGACACGATGCACACCGACGAGGCTCTGCGCACCCGCTACGGCGTGGGCTACGGCTTCGGCATGGACATGAACGGCTTCGGCGGCACCCCGGCGCCACGGGCCGGCTCGTCGGTCGACTACCCGTTCGCGACGCTCGGCGGCAGCACGGCCGACCGGCAGGTCACGGGGCAGCGCACCTGGGACTACGACGTCGACGGCGTGCCGCACTACGGCCTCATCCCCGACTGGGTCGAGGACATGCGCGAGATCGGCGGGCAGCAGGTCGTCGACGAGCTCGCCCGCGGGGCCGAGTCCTACCTGCGCACCTCACGTGCAGCCCAGACGTGGACCCCGCCGCCCAACCTCGTCACGGGCCGACCGGCCACGGCCAGCAGCCACCAGTGGGACCTCTTCACCGACTTCCGGGCGTCGCGCGCCACGGACGGTCGAGGAGACACCCGCTGGGCCAGCGCCTGGAGCGACAACCAGTGGTGGCGGGTCGACCTCGGCTCGGTGCGCCAGGTCGGTCGGGTGGCCGTGTCGTGGGAGGCCGCGCACGCCAAGGCCTATCGCATCGAGGTCTCGACCGACGGCTCGACCTGGCGCACGGTCTCGTCGGTCGCCGACGGTGACGGCGGGCTCGACGTGGCGGTCTTCGCGCCGACCAGCGCGCGCTACCTCCGGGTGGTCGGTGTGAAGCGCGCGACGTCCTACGGCTACTCGATCTGGGAGGTCGGCGCCCAGGCTACCTGACCACCGGCCCCCGGCGCGCGGCCCGCGGCGCACGGCCCACACCGGGCTCACACCCCCACCCCGCAACACACCGAGCAATCGTCAACTCCGCGTGGCACGCCACGAGGACCTGACGATTGCTCGGTGTGTTGCGCAGAAGGGGGCGGCCGTCGCTGGCGCGCTCAGGCCTTGGGGCGCTCGTCGACGATGCGACGGGCCTTGCCGATCGACCGCTCGATCGAGCCGGGCTCGCGCACCTGCACCCGACACGTCGTGCCGATGTGCGTCTTGATCGCGTGCTCGAGGGTGCGTGCGATGTCGTCGCCCGCGCCGGCCTCCAGACGGGTCAAGGGCTCGACGAGCACGGTGAGCTCGACCATCCGGCCCGGTTGCGTGAGAACGCACTGGAAGTAGGGCGACAACCGCGGCTCGGCGAGCACGTGCTCCTCGATCTGGGTCGGGAAGACGTTGACCCCCCGGATGATCATCATGTCGTCGGTGCGGCCGGTGATCTTCTCCATCCGCCGCATCGAGGGCACCGCGGTGCCCGGCAGGAGGCGGGTGAGGTCCCGGGTGCGATAGCGGATCACCGGCATCGCCTCCTTGGTCAGTGACGTGAAGACGAGCTCGCCGATCTCGCCGTCGGGCAGCACCTCCTCCGTGACCGGGTCGATGACCTCCGGATAGAAGTGGTCCTCCCAGATGTGCAGGCCGTCCTTGGTGGTCGCGGCCTCCTGGGCGACGCCTGGTCCCATCACCTCCGACAGCCCGTAGATGTCGACGGCGTCCATGCCGGTGCGCCTCTCGATCTCGGCCCGCATCGACTCGGTCCACGGCTCGGCGCCGAAGATGCCGACCTCGAGACTCGTCTCAGCCGGGTCGATGCCCTCGCGCTCCATCTCGTCGAGCAGGCTGAGGAAGTAGCTCGGCGTCACCATGATGACCCGCGGGCGGAAGTCGCGGATCAGCTGCACCTGCCGTTCGGTCATGCCGCCGCTGACGGGCACGACGGTGGCTCCGAGCCGCTCCACGCCGTAGTGCGCGCCGAGGCCGCCGGTGAAGAGGCCGTAGCCGTAGGCCACGTGCACGATGTCGCCCGGGTGCCCGCCGGCGAGGCGGATCGAGCGGGCCATGAGGTCGGCCCACGTGTCGATGTCGCGCTTCGTGTAGCCGACGACGGTCGGCCGTCCCGTCGTGCCCGAGCTCGCGTGCACGCGCACGACCTGCTCGCGCGGGACGGCGAACATCCCGAAGGGGTAGTTGGCGCGCAGGTCCGCCTTGGACGTGAACGGCATACGGGCGACGTCGTCGAGCGACCGCAGGTCGTCAGGGTGGAAGCCCTTGGCATCGAAGGCTTCCCGATAGTGCGGCACCTGGGCGTATGCCGCCCGCACCGTCGCGTGCAGCCGCTCGAGCTGGGTGCCCCGCAGCTCCTCGACCGACATGGTCGGGATCTCGTGGTCGGGCAGTCGGGCAGTGCTGGCTGACTCCGTCGTCATGCCGCCCATTGTGCCGACACCCCTCGAGAACGCACGGCATGCCGCGCGACCGACCCTGAGCCGTCACCCCCCACACAGTCGAGTGGGCACTTCTCACCCTCCACCCAGTCGAGTGGGCACTTCTCACCCTCCACACGGTCGAGTGGGCACTTCTCACCCTCCACACGGTCGAGTGGGCACTTCTCACCCTCCACACGGTCGAGTGGGCACTTCTCACCCTCCACACGGTCGAGTGGGCACTTCTCACCCTCCACACGGTCGAGTGGGCACTTCTCACCCTCCACACGGTCGAGTGGGCACTTCTCACCCGAGGGGTGAGAAGTGCCCACTCGACGGAGCAGGGAGGTCAGACCGACTCCGGCGCCACCTGCTGGTCACCGGTGCCCGGGCCGTCCTCGCGGTCCTCGGTGCGCATCCGCTTGAGGAAGGCCCGCGTGCGGTCGTGCTGCGGGTTGCCGAGCACGTCGGCGGGCCTGCCCTGCTCGACGACGACCCCGCCATCCATGAAGACGACGTGGTCGGCGACGTCGCGGGCGAAGCTAATCTCGTGGGTGACGACGATCATCGTCATGCCCTGGTCGGCGAGCTCGCGCATGACCCGCAGCACGTCACCGACGAGCTCGGGGTCGAGCGCCGAGGTCGGCTCGTCGAAGAGCATGAGCTTGGGGTCCATGGCGAGCGCTCGGGCGATGGCGACGCGCTGCTGCTGCCCGCCGGAGAGCTGGCCGGGGTACGCGGCCGGCTTGTCGCCGAGGCCGACCTGCTCGAGCAGGGCGATGCCGCGTTCACGGGCCTCCTTCTTGCCGACCCCCTTGACCTGAATCGGCGCCTCGCAGACGTTCTCGAGCGCCGTCATGTGCGGGAAGAGGTTGAAGCGCTGGAACACCATGCCGATCTCGCGCCGCTGAGCGGCGACCTGCTTGTCGGTGAGGTGGTGCAGCTGACCGCCCTCGTCGCGGAAGCCCACGAGGTCCCCGTCGACCCAGATGCGGCCGCCGTCGATGGTCTCGAGCTGGTTGATGCACCGCAGGAAGGTCGTCTTGCCTGACCCCGAGGGTCCGAGGAGGCACACGACCTGGCCGCGCTGCACGTCGAGGTCGATGCCCTTGAGCACCTCGTTGCCGTGGAAGCTCTTCATCACGTTGAGCGCCCGGACGAGGGGCAGGCCCTCTCCCGTCCCAGCGCTCGCGACCGAGCCGTCGCTGATCGTCGTCATCAGGCTCCTCCTGCCCCGGCCGGACGGGCAAACCGCTTGTTGGGGCTCTGCGTGCCGAAGCCGCGGCCGAAGCGCTTCTCGAGGAAGTACTGGCCGACCATCATGACCGAGCCGATGATGAGGTACCAGGCGGTCGCCGCCACGAAGGCCGGCATGATGAGCAGCGTGCGGTTGCCGATCGCGCTCGTCTGGTAGAAGAGCTCGGTGATGATCGGGATCGCCGACAGCAGCGAGGTGTCCTTGACCATGGCGATCGCCTCGTTGCCCGTGGGCGGCACGATGACGCGCATCGCCTGGGGCAGCACCACGCGGCGCGTGGACTGGCTGCGACTCATGCCGAGGGCGGCTGCCGCCTCGGCCTGCCCCTTGTCGACCGAGAGGATACCGGCCCGGGCGATCTCGGCCATGTAGGCCGCCTCGGACAGGCCGAGGCCGACGATGCCGGCGAGCAGCGTGCTCGAGAACTGGTTGACGTTGAGCGTGAAGAACGTGAAGTCCTGCGACAGCCCGAGGAACGACGCGAACTGCTGCCCGAAGGGCAGCCCGAAGTCGAGCCTGTTGTAGAGGAAGCCGACGCCGCTGCCGATCATCGCCAGCAGCACGAGTCGGGGGATGCCGCGGAAGAACCACGTGTAGACGAACGAGACGCCGCGCAGCACCGGGTTGGTCGAGAGGCGCAGGATGGCGATGAGCACTCCGCCGATGACGCCGATGATCATGGCGCCGATCGTGCCGACGATGGTGCCCTTGACGAGCCCCTCGAGCACCGGCGTCTGGACCATGATCTCGAGGGCCTTGGCGAAGTCCCAGCGGGGGTTGGTGACGAAGGAGCTGATCATCATCGCGATGAGGATCAGGATGACGACGAGCGCCACCCACCGACCGGGGTGCGGGACCGGCCGGGCGTCGATGAGGCCCGGCCGGTCGTCGGTGCTCGGGATCGTCACGGGTTGACGGCGAAGTCGTCGATCGCTCCGGCCTCGACGGCGTACTTCTTGAGGGCGGCCTCGTAGCTGCCGTCGGCCTTGGCCGCCTTGAGGGCCTCGACGAGGAGGTTGGCGAGGTCCGTCTGGTCCTGGGGCACGACGTAGCCGTAGGGGGCCGAGTCGTAGATGTCGCCGAGCGCCTCGAGCTGACCCGTCTGCTTCACGGCATACAGCCCGACGGGGGAGTCGGCGAGCATGGCGACCGTCTTGCCGCTGACGAGGTCGGCCGTGACCTGGTCCTGGCCGTCCTGCACGATCGGGTTGATGGCCGGCTTGCCGGCGTCGGTGCACGTCTTGCTGCGGGCGGCGAGGTCATCGACCTGCACCGTGCCCTTCTGGACGCCGACGGCCTTGCCGCACGCGTCGTCGATGTTGACCTTCTCGGGGTTGCCCTTGGCGACGATCCACTGGGTGCCGGCGCTGTAGTAGCTCACCATGTTGACCTGCTTCTTGCGGTCCTCGTTGATGGTGAAGCTCGAGACGCCGATGTCGTACTTGCCGCCCGTGACGCCGAGGATGATCGTGTCGAAGCCCGCGGGGACGTACTCCGTCTTGAGGCCCAGCTTGGCGGCGACGGCGTTGAAGACGTCGACGTCGAAGCCCTCGACGGTCTTGCCGTCGGCGGCGAGCATCTCGTTGGGGGCGTAGGTCGGGTCGGTGCCGACGACGAACTTGCCAGCCTCCTTGAGCTTGGCAGGGACCTTGGCCGCGAGGGCCGCGTCGACGCCGCCGCCCGCAGCGGCGGTGCCGGCAGCCGTGCTGCCCGCGCCGGGCGAGGTGTTCATCGAGTCCGACCCGCAGGCGGAGAGCGTGAGGCCGACGGCGACGACACCGGTGGCGGCAATGAGGGACATGCGACGCATGTGGGGTCCTTCCGGGGAAAACAGGTCGTTCGGGTGGCGATCGACGCGACGCTGCGCCGTCCGATTGGGGCGATCCTGCCATCTTTCGCGGGGAGTGCCCATGGCTGCGACCGAACCGTTAGCGGACCCACACACCCGGGCCGGTGCCTACGGCGCCGTGCAGCCGTATGCCGCCGGGCCGAGACCGTGCCCGGGGGACGGATTCGTCGTGGCGGGCGCCGCTCGGCTAGTCTGATGGCAGCGGCCCGCCCAGTTCTGCCTCGGGTCGCTTCTTCTAGGCCTGGCACAGCGACTGCGGTCGCGCCGGCCCCGTCGATTCGCTCTTGCGCCGCGACCACGTCCACCGACGAACGAGTTCGCGCCGGGCAGAACGACCTCATCCATCCTGGGAGTACCCACCTGTGTCGACTGACACCTCTTTTGCCGCCCTCGGCGTGCCCACCCCCCTCGTCTCCATCCTCGGGGCGCAGGGCATCACCACCCCGACGCCGATCCAGGCCGCGACCCTGCCCGACTCGCTCGCCGGCCGCGACGTCCTCGGCCGTGGCCGCACCGGCTCGGGCAAGACCTATGCCTTCCTCCTCCCGCTCCTGACGCGCCTGTCGCAGTCAGGGCAGCGTCGCCAGGCCCGCCGCCCGCGCGCCCTGATCCTCGCCCCCACCCGTGAGCTCGCGACGCAGATCGACACCGCCATGGCGCCGCTCGCCAAGGCGCTCGGCCTCACCTCACAGACCATCTTCGGTGGGGTCGGCCAGAACCCGCAGGTCTCCGGCCTGCGCGCCGGCGTCGACGTCATCGTCGCCTGCCCCGGCCGGCTCGAGGACCTCATGCAGCAGGGCCACGCGATCCTCGACTCGATCGAGATCACCATCCTCGACGAGGCCGACCACATGGCCGACCTCGGCTTCCTCCCCGGGGTGCGTCGGATCATGGACAAGACGCCGGCCCAGGGTCAGCGGATGCTCTTCTCCGCGACGCTCGACGGCGCGATCAACGTGCTCGTCAAGCGCTTCCTCACCAATCCCAAGACGCACGAGGCCGATTCGGCCCAGTCGCCCGTCTCGACGATGGCGCACCACGTGCTCCACGTTGACAACGGCTCGCACCTGCCCGTGCTGCTCGACCTCACGGCGGCCCCCGGGCGCACCGTCGTCTTCACCCGCACGAAGCACCGGGCCAAGAAGCTCGCCAAGCAGCTCAACGCCTCGGGAGTTCCGGCCGTCGAGCTGCACGGCAACCTCAGCCAGGGTGCTCGCACGCGCAACATGGACGACTTCCACTCGGGCCGCGCGCAGACGCTGGTCGCGACCGACATCGCGGCACGTGGCATCCACGTCGACGACGTCGCGCTCGTGATCCACGCCGACCCGCCGGTCGAGCACAAGGCCTACCTGCACCGCTCGGGCCGCACCGCCCGCGCGGGCAACGACGGCACCGTCGTCACGATGATGCTCGACGAGCAGGTGCGCGACGTGCGCGACCTGACTCGCAAGGCCGGCATCAAGCCGACCACCACGCGGGTCCAGATCGGCCACCCGCTCCTCATCGAGCTCGCCCCCGGCGAGCGGTCGTATGCCGGTGGGCTCGTCCGCGAGGAGGCGCCCGCGGGTGCCCGTTCCGGTGGCGGCTCGCGGGGTGGCTCGGGCGGCGGTCGCTCCGGCGGCTCGCGTCCGGCTCGGGGCCGCTCCGGTAGCCGCGGCGAGGGTGGCGCGCAGGGCTCCGGCTCCTCCGGCCAGCGTCGTGGCGGATCCGGTCGCGGTGACGTAGCCGGCAGCACGTCCGGTCAGCGTCGGGGCGGCTCCAGCGCCCCCCGCCGCTCCGGTGGCACCCCGACCGTCTACTCGACGAGCACCGGTGGCGGCAGCGCCGCCGCGTTCTCGGCCGGCAGCCGCGGCGGATCGCGCCGCGCCTCCCGCTGACCCCAGCGCCCGACGACCCCCCGACGTGACCCACGTCGGGGGGTCGCCCGCATCCTCCCCCCGGCCAGTCGAGTGGGCACTTTCCACCCACGGCCTCAGTCGAGTGGGCAGTTTCCACCCACGGCCTCAGTCGAGTGGGCAGTTTCCACCCGCGGCGGTCCGGTGCGAAGTGCCCACTCGACGGAGGGGGTGGGGCAGCGTGCCCGGTCCTCACGCCCCCGGCCAGTCGAGTGGGCGGTTTCCACCCGCTGCGGTCCGGTGCGAAGTGCCCACTCGACTGAGGGGCCGGTGCAAAGTGCCCACTCGACGGAGAGGCCGGTGCGAAGTGCCCACTCGACTGAGGGTTTGGTGCGAAGTGCCCACTCGACGGGGGCGGGGCGGGGGGCGGGGGCTCAGGTGAGCGTGCGGCTGCGGCCGCGGAACTCGGCGACCACCAGCCCGTCACCCTCGCGCGTCACTGTCACGTCGGTGATGCCGCTGCGCCCGTAGGCCGTGCGCACCCGTCCCTCGGCCACGAGCACGTCGCCGAGACGGCTCGGGGCGGTGAACGAGATGTCGGCGCCTGCGGCCACCGTGAGTCGCCCCTGCGAGTTGCAGGCCAGCGCGAAGCACGAGTCGGCGAGGGCGAAGACGAAGCCGCCGTGGCAGATGGCGTGACCGTTGACCATGTCGTCGCGGACCGTCATCCGCACGACCGCGTGGTCGGTCTCGAGCACGACGGCCTCCATGCCCAGGGCTCGCGACGCGGCGTCGTCGGCCCACATGCGCTGGGCGAAGGCCACCCCCTCCGCCCCTGAGGTCCCCGGCACCCCCGTCATCCCCGACGTCCCCGACGTCCCCTCGTTCGAGGTGATCTCGGCACCGGCGTGGGGCCCGGCATCACCTCGACTCGGGGAGCTGTCGGCGCTCGCGGGGGACCCACTCGCACTCACGCGAGACTGCCGTCGGTGAGGGCCGGGCTCGGACGGTAGCGCCCACCCGGGAACGCCGTGTCGAGTTCGCCGATCTGGGCGGCGACGACGTCGAAGCCGATCTCGCGGCCCCACTCGATCGGCCCCCTCGGGTAGCGCACCCCGAGCCGCATCGCGATGTCGACGTCGTCGGCCGTCGCCTCACCGCGGTGCACGAGGTCGACCGCCTCGTTGACGAGCATCGCGACCGTGCGCGCGAGCGGGTCGGTCACGACCGGCCCACCCACGAGCCGTCCGGCCAGCTCGAGGTCGGGCTCGGCGCCCTCGACCGAGCCGTCGGCGGCATACGTGTAGATGCCCGAGCCGGTTTTGCGACCGAGCCGGCCCTCCTCGACGAGGCGGCGCTGGAGGTCCGTCGGTGCGTAGCGCTCGTCGTGGCCGGTCTGCTCCCAGACCGACGTGCCGACGGCGAGGTTGACGTCCTGCCCGATGAAGTCGGTCAGCTCGAGGGGCCCCATCGGGAAGCCGCCGCGCTCGCGCAGCACCCAGTCGATGGTCGCGGCGTCGGCGACGCCGGCCTCGACGAGGCGCTGGGCCTCGCCGTAGAAGGGCCGCGCGACGCGGTTGACGATGAAGCCCGGCGTCGAGACGCACCGCACCGGCGTCTTGCCCCAGGCGCGCATGAGTGCCGTCGCGTGCTCGACATAGGCCGCCGAGGTGAGCTCACCGCTCACCACCTCGACGAGCGCCATGACCGTCGGCGGGTTGAAGAAGTGCAGCCCGAGCATCCGCTCGGGGTCGATGACGTCGCGGGCGATGGCGTCGATGTCGAAGCTCGACGTGTTCGTCGCGAGCACCGTGTTGGCCGGCTGTCGCTCCGAGAGGTCGGCGAGGAGCCGCCGCTTGAGGCGGAGGTCCTCGGGCACCGCCTCGATGACGAGACCGCACTCGGGCAGGTCGCGCACCGAGTCCGCCGTCCTCAGCCGCTCCAGCGTCGCGTCGGCCTCCTCCCGGCTCGCCCGTCCCTTGCCGACCAGCCGGTCGAGGGAGGCGGCGATGCGCTCTCGCGCTGTGGCCGCCGCCCCCGCGGCCGCGTCGACGAGCACGACGTGGTGACCTGCGGCAGCCGCCACCTGGGCGATCCCCGACCCCATCGCGCCGGCGCCGATGACGGCGACGGTCGCAAAGATCCCCTCGTCGTCCGCGTCCCGGTGCGTCGCCTCGTGGCCGTGCTCGCTGACGTCGGTGTCCATGTCCGACATCCTGCCCGGTCGCAGCGGTCATGCGCCCGCTGGTGGGAGGGGACGGCATACGGCAGCCCGACATCTGGCTAGCATCGATGGGTGACCGCCACGGCAACGACGCCCACCCACCCGATGCTCGCCGCGCACGCCGGTGTCCTCGACGAGATCCGTCAGGCGCTGACGACGCGCTCCTACTACTCGCGCTACCCCGAGTCGCCGAGCCCTCGCGTCTACGGCGAGAGCGCCGCAGCGCAGGGGCTCGCTGCGCACGAGGCGCACCTCGGTCAGCCGTATGCCGCCCTGCTGGGTCAGCCGACCGACGGCACCTTCGTGGGGAGCGAGGTCTCGCCCTACGGTCCCGTGCTCGGCACGACGTATCCCGCGCTCGACATCGACGCCGGCCTCGAGGCCGCCCACGCGGCGATGCCCGCGTGGCGTGACGCCGGACCGCAGGTGCGAGCCGCCGTCTGCGTCGAGATCATCGACCGCATCAACCGCCGCAGCTTCGAGATCGCCAACGCGGTCATGCACACGTCGGGCCAGCCGTTCGTCATGTCGTTCCAGGCGGGCGGACCGCACGCGCAGGACCGGGCGATCGAGGCTGTGGCCGCGGGGCTCGTCGAGCAGGAGCGCGTGCCGACGAGCGTCGTCTGGGAGAAGCCCGGCAAGGACCGTGAGGGCAAGCCCGCCCCGCTGCGCCTGCAGAAGGACTACCGCATCGTGCCGCGCGGCATCGCGCTCGTCATCGGCTGCAACACCTTCCCGACGTGGAACGCCTACCCCGGCATCTTCGCCTCGCTCGTCACGGGCAACCCGGTCATCGTCAAGCCGCACCCCCGCGCCGTGCTCCCGCTCGCGATCTCGGTCGAGATCGCCCGCGCGGTGCTCGAGGAGGCCGGCTTCGACCCGGCGCTCGTGCAGCTCGCCGCCGAGTCCGACGGCCAGGGCCTGGCCAAGACCCTCGCCGAGCGCGACGAGGTCGCGATCATCGACTACACCGGCGGTCCGAGCTTCGGCGGCTGGCTCGAGCAGGCGGGCGCGGCAGCGGGCAAGCTCGTCTTCACCGAGAAGGCCGGCATCAACACGATCGTCGTCGACTCGACCGACAACCTGCGCGGCACCCTCGGCAACCTCGCCTTCTCGCTCGCCCTCTACTCCGGCCAGATGTGCACCGCCCCCCAGAACCTCTACGTCCCCGAGGGTGGCGTCGACACCGACGAGGGCCACCTGTCCTTCGACGAGTTCGGCGAGCGTCTCGCCGGGGCCATCGGCCGCCTGACCGGCGACGACGCCAAGGCTGTCGAGCTGCTCGGCGCGACCGTCAACGACCAGGTGCGCACCAACGCCGACTCGCTCGCCTCGATCGCCGAGGACGCCGACGGGCGCGTCGTGCTCGACTCGCGCCGCGTCCCCCACCCGACGTGGGCCGACGCCGTCGTGCGCGCTCCGGGCCTCGTCGCGCTGGACGTGTCGCGCGAGGACGTCTACACCCAGGAGTGCTTCGGACCGGTGGGCTTCCTCATCCGCACCGCCTCGACGGAGCAGTCGCTCGCCCAGCTCGCCGACACGGTCCGCGAGCACGGGGCGATGACAGCCGCCGTGTACTCGACGAGCGAGGACGTGCTCGAGCGGGCCCGAGAGGCTGCGGCTGCCGGTGGGGTCGCCCTCTCGGAGAACCTCACCGGCCAGGTCTTCGTCAACCAGACGGCCGCCTTCTCCGACTACCACGGCACCGGGGCCAACCCCGCGGCCAACGCCGCCTACACCGACGCCGCGTTCGTCGCCGGTCGCTTCAGAGTCATCACGTCACGACGACACGTGTGATGTCCGACCCTGCCGAGGCGTTTGATCTCGATCCCGCTCACCGAAAAGGTCTGCAGCGCAAGGTCGTCCGCACCCTCATCACGTCGCAGATCCTCTCGGGTCTCGGCATGGCGAGCGGGCTGGCCGTCGGCGCGCTGCTCGCGGAGGACCTCTCGGGCACGGAGTCGCTCGCCGGCCTCGGCACCACCTTCCAGGTGCTCGGCGGGGCGCTCATCGCCATCCCGGTCGCGCGGGTGATGGCGGCTCGCGGTCGCCGACCGGGCCTGCAGCTCGGCCTCGCACTGGCCATGGTCGGATCGGCGCTCGTGGTCACCGCCGCGGTCGCGCGCAGCTTCCCCCTGCTGCTCGTCGGCATGCTCCTCTTCGGGGGTGGCACGAGCGCCAACAGCCAGTCGCGGTATGCCGCGGCCGACCTCGCGCTGCCGGAGCACCGGGGGCGTGACCTCTCGGTCGTCGTCTGGGCGACGACGATCGGGTCGGTGCTCGGGCCCAACCTCGTCGGCCCGGGCCAGGCCTTCGCGCGCGTGCTCGGCCTGCCCGAGCTGGCGGGCTCGTTCGTCTTCTCCCTCGCCGGTTTCGCGCTCGCCTTCGTCGTCATCAACCGTCTGCTGCGGCCCGACCCCCTGCTGTCGGCGCGGGCACTCGAGCGCGCCGACCGGGCGGCCTCGGCCGGACGGCATACTGAGCCGGCGCGGAGCGTCGTCGCGAGCCCGAGCGGTCACGCGATCGAGGACGGCGCGGCGCTCGAGCCCGCCGACGGCATCGGCCCCGGTGAGCTCGGTGACGGCGCCGAGGACCATGACGGGTCACTGACGCGCGGGCTTCGGGTCGTGCGGGCCAACGTGGGCGCGCGCCTCGGTGTGCTGACGATCGCCCTCGGTCACGTCGTGATGGTCTCGGTCATGGTGATGACGCCGCTGCACATGAGCCACGGTCATGCCGACCTGCAGGTCATCGGCTTCGTCATCTCGGTGCACATCCTGGGGATGTTCGCATTCTCCCCGCTCGTCGGCGCGGCCGTCGACCGCTGGGGCGGGCGGCCGGTCGCGGCGACCGGTGGCGCGGTGCTGACGCTCGCGTCCGTGCTCGCCTCGCAGTCGATGACGGGGTGGTCCCCGCTGCTGCTCGTCGCGCTGCTGCTGCTCGGCATCGGCTGGTCGTGCACGCTCATCTCCGGCTCGACGATGCTGACCTCAGCCGTGACGGCGCAGGAGCGACCGGCCACCCAGGGCCTGTCGGAGGTCTTCATGGGCCTCGCTGGGGCGGGTGGAGGCGCGGTGGCCGGCATCGTCGTCGGCCTCTACGGCTACGGCACGCTCGGGCTGGGGGCGGCCGTCGTCGGGGTCGCCGTCATCGTCCTCGTCGCGGTGACCGCGCCGCGCCGGTCGTCGTCGGTCTGACCCGTGGTCGGCCGGCCTCAGGCGAAGAGCATGGCGAGGAAGCCGAGCAGTGGCAGGGTGCCTTGGATCAGTGCGGCCCGCAGGTAGCGCCGGCCCGACGCGGCGAGGACTGCGGCCGCGGCGACCATCGAGCCGGTCGCGAAGAGGACCAGCGCCGTGCCCGCAGTCTCGCTCCCGGACCACCACAGGACGAGACCGAGTGCGGCCCCGACGGCCAGGAAGAGGTTGTAGAAGCCCTGGTTGTAGGCCATCGGACGGGTCACGTCGGCGGTGGCCTGGTCGGCGACGCTGAAGCGCTTCCAGACCTGGGGCCGGGTCCAGGCGATGCTCTCCATCCAGAAGATGTAGACGTGGAGCAGGGCGGCCAGCCCGACGAAGACGCTCGCGACGACGCTCATGACCGGATCGTAGGCCCACGCACCCCCAGGTCGAGTGGCCGCGCCGCCCCATCGGTCCCGCTCGAGTGATGGGGGGAGGTGGCTCGGTCAGGCGGTGATGCGCAGGGTGGAGGTGCGATCGGGCCGGACGATGACCTCGATGCGGTCGGCGACACGCGACTTCAGCTCGGTGACGTGGCTGACGATGCCGACAGTGCGCCCGCCCTCACGCAGCCCCTCGAGGGTGTGCATCACGTCGTCGAGCACGTCGGGATCGAGCGTGCCGAAGCCCTCGTCGACGAAGAGCGTGCCGAGGTCGACACCGCCGGACTCGGCCCGCACGACCTCCGCGAGCGCGAGGGCCAGCGAGAGGGAGACGTAGAACGTCTCGCCTCCCGAGAGGGTGCCGACATCGCGGACTTGGTTGGTGTGCAGGTCGTGGACGCGCACGCCGAGGCCCGACTTGGCGTTGCCCTTCTTGGCGTCGGTGTGCTCGAGCGTGTAGCGGCCACCGGAGAAGCGGGCGAGCTCGGCGTTGGCCGCCGAGAGCACCTCGGTGAAACGCCGGATGAGGACGTACTTCACGAGGTCGAGGTTGAGCTGGTTGTCGCCGTTGCCCGACACGAGCTGCCCGACCCGCACCGCGTCGACGGTGGCCGCGATGACGGCGGCGTTGCGGCCCAGGGCCTCGTGGATGTCGGCGACGTGGCGCTTCGTGCGCCGCACCTGGTCGCGGAGGCTGCCGTGCTCGTTGGTGGCGGCCTCCATCTCCTTCTTGGCGGCCTTCTCGAGCTCGGTCATCTGGTCGATGTCGTCGAAGAGGGCATCGAGCTGCACGTCTGCGAGCTCGGGCCCGGTGAGGCCGGCCCGCACCTGCGTGCACGCCGTCTCGAAGTCGGCGATCTCCTGCTCGCGCTGCGTGATCCACTCGAGCGAGCGGTCGGCGGCGAGCCACTGGGCCACGTCGTCGAAGCCCGCGGCTGCGAGGTCGGCGTCGCGGGCGAGCTCGTCCTCGGCCACGGCCGCAGCCGCGACCGCGCGGTGACCGATGGCGTCGATCAGCTCGTCGATGCGGGTCGCCCTGGTGGCGAGCTCCTGGCGGCGCTCGGCCACGGTCTCGTGGCCGTCGCGCGCCTCGTCGACCTGGGCGCGCTCGCGCTCGATGCGCTCCTCGAGGTCGGCAAGGGACTGCTCGAGTCGGGCGATCGAGGTCTCGAGCTCGCCATGACGCTTCGTCAGAGTGGCTTGGGCGGCTCGGAGCTCGGCCAGACGAGCCTCGCCGCGGGCGACGTCCTGCCGCGCCTGCACCGAGGCGGCGAGAGCCTCGGCGGCCGCCTCCGCCCGCTCGCGGGCGGTCTCGAGGGAGAGCCCTACGGCCGCGGCCTCCAGGGCCCCGACCTCGGTGCGCAGGGCGCCGAGCTCGTCGACTCGCCGCGCGGCGGCCGCGCGCAGCGACTCGAGGCGTTGCTCCTCGGCCGTCACGCGCTCGGGCGTCACGGCATCGTCGCTCGGTCGCGCGGGTGCGGGGTGCTCGAGCGAACCGCAGACCGGGCAGGGCTCGCCCTCGGCGAGCGCCAGGCCGAGCTCTCCGGCGATGTCGTCGATGCGCGCCTGCCGGAGCCGGGCGAGGCCCAGCTCGGCACCGCGCACGGCCTCGAGGGCATCGGCCGTCGCGCGCTCGAGCGGCAGGGTGCGCGAGAGGGCTGCGGCGTGCGCGAGGGCCGCCTCGAGCACCGTCTGCGCTCGGGTCGCCTCGGTGGTGCGGCTGTCGAGCAGCGCGTGTAGCCGGCGGGCCTCGGTGAGGGCGACGTCGTGGGCCGCGAGCGCATCGGGCAGCCCCGCCAGGTCACGGGCGGTGGACGCCAGCGTGGTGCGCGAACGGTCGAGCTCCCCTTGCAGACGCCGCGCCTCGGTGATGCGGCCCCCGAGGGCCGTCTCGAGCGTGATGGCGCCGGCCAGCGAGCCGATGACCTCGCGTGATCGGGTGGCGACCTCGCGCAGCTCGTCGAGGTCGGTGTCGCGCAGGCTCTCGTCGACGCGCGCCCGGGCCAGCCGGAGCGCCGCCTCGGCTCGCTTGAGGGCCCCTTCGGAGATGGCGAGGGTGCGCACGGCTCCGACGACCGGCTTGGCCTGGCGGGCCCGCTCGACCTCGGCCCGAAGCTGCGTGAAGTGGACAGCGCGCTTGCCGAGCGTCTCGTCCTCGCGTTGCAGGGCGAGGAGCCGCTCGCGGCGCTGCATGCGCAGCCGGGCCTCTCCGACCATGTCGGCCATCTGGCGGTGGCCCTCGATCGCCTCACGGCTGCGCTTGCCCGCGTGCCGCTCATTAGTGGCGAGCTCGTCGACGACCTGAGCCAGCTCGCCGGTCAGCGACTCGGGGGACGAGCGACTCACCTCGAGGAGCGCGTCACGGCGGTCGGTCTCGAGCCCTGCAGAGACAGCGAAGGCCTGCACCGCCATGCGGATCTCGTCGACGGCCGACTGCCGTCGGGCCTGGGCGACACGACCTGCCTCGACGATCTCGTCCTGGACCCGCCGGAAGAAGGCCGTGCCGAAGACCTTCTCGAGCAGCTTGCCCTTGTCTTCGGACCGGGCGCGCAGGAAGGTCGCGAACTCGCCCTGCGGCAGGATCACCGTCTGCACGAACTGGTCGCGGGTCAGCCCGACCGCGCGGGTGATCTCGTCGTCGCAGTCGCCGATGTTGGTCGAGAGCAGCTCGCCACCGAGCACGTCGTCGGGGGTCGCGACGCGCCACAGCTTGATCGTGGGCTGCTGGACGGTCATGCCGTCGCCACGGGACTTGGGACGCTCGAAGCGCGGCGTGCGCTGCACGCGGTAGATGCCGGACTGGGTCTCGAAGACGAGCGTGACGATCGGGACCGTGCGAGGGTCGGCGTGGTGGGAGTGGATGCGCTCGACGTCGGCCGAGGCCTGGGCCACCTTGCCGTAGAGCGCGAACGTGATGGCGTCGATGATCGTGGACTTGCCCGAGCCGGTGGGCCCTTCGAGCAGGAAGAGGCCGGCGCGCCCGACCGCGGAGAAGTCGATGCTCTCGGTGCCGGCATACGGCCCGATGGCGGTCATCTCGAGGCGGTGCAGCTGCATGCTCAGGCCACCTCCTGCGACTCCGCGAGGTGCTCGGCCGCCAGGGCGGCCTCGTAGCCCGCCTCGAAGACGTCGACCTCGCCGTCGCTGGCGACGGTCTTGGTGACGTAGGAGATGAAGTCGCTGCCGAGCTCACGGGGGTCGCGTTCGCTGACGACCGTCGTGCCGCCACGGCCGCGGTCGATGGCCCCCTCGGGCTCGTGGAAGACCTGGAGGGCGTGCGGGAAGCGCGACCGGACGCGGTCCATGAGCGAGTCGGGCCGCACCCGGTCGGTCACCGTCACCCGCACCCACGACGCCTCGGCGCCGGAGTGCTCGGGCGAGGCGAGCAGGTCGTCGAGCCGTCCGCGCAGGGTGGCCATGGGCCGAGGCTGCTCGATCTCGACGGGAGTGACCGACACGGGGCCCTCGGCGGCCACGTCGACGAGGAGCACGACCTTGGTGTGGTCCTGCTCGGAGAAGGAGTAGCGCAGGGGGGAGCCGCTGTAGCGCACGACGGAGCCCTCGGCGGAGTCGGGTGACTGCGGCCCGTGCAGGTGGCCGAGTGCGGCATAGTCGATGCCCGCGAAGACGGTGCCGGCCACCCGGTCGACCCCTCCGACCATGATGGAGCGCTCGGAGTCGCTCGGCTCGGCGCCCGCGACGAAGGCGTGGGCGAGGACCACGCTGCGCACCCCGGACGCGCGGCCCGCGAGATCGGCCCGGATGCGGTCGCACGCCGCCGCGACGACCGCCTGGTGCGAGCGCGGCAGCACCTCACCGGACGGGGCCAGCGCAACTCGCGCGTGGTCGGGGTCGAGGTAGGGGATGCCGTAGATCGCCGCCTGCACGCCGTCGCTCCCCTCGAGCAGCAGCGGCAGGTCGAGGGCGCCCGGGTCGGTGACCATGCGGATGCGGTCGCGGAAGAGCGCCGAGCCATAGCCGAGCCGGATGGCCGAGTCGTGGTTGCCCGACGTGACGACGACGGTGGTGACGGCCGACAACCGCGACAGCGTCCACTCGAAGAGCTGGACCGACTCGACCGGCGGCACGCCCCGGTCGTAGACGTCGCCAGCCACGAGGACGGCATCGATGGGCACGCCGTCCGGCGGGTCCTCGACGAGCTCGCAGATGCGGTCGAGGACAGTCGACTGCGCCTCGTGGAGGCTCACGCCGTGGAGCGTGCGCCCGAGGTGCCAGTCGGAGGTGTGGAGCAACCGCATACCTTGACGTTAGGACCCCGCGCCGACAGCCCTGCGGTCGACACCCCGACGGCGGACGGGTGAGGTTCGTCGAGGAGCCTCGTCGCCGCGACCGTCGGTGCCCGCACCTACCGTGACCGGATGGACAGGCCCCATGTCGTCACCTACAACGAGGTCAGCATCGACGGGCGCGTCGTCGGCTTCGACACCCACCCGTCGCGCTACTACCGCCTGGGCTTCCGATGGCACTGCGACGCGATCCTCATGGGCAGCACGACGGCACTCGCCTTCGGGCCGCCCGAGTCTGCCGCCGACCAGCTGCGCTCGCTGCCCCCGCCCGAGCGGGTGCCCGTCGTGCCCGGCTTCGCGTCGCTCGTGACCGAGCCGCGACCGCTGCTCGTCGTGCCCGACAGCCGAGGCGCCGTGCGCTGCTGGCGGGATGCGCTCGCGCAGCCGTGGTATCGCTCGGTCGTCGTGCTCGTCTCGCGCAGCACGCCGGCCGACTATCGCGACTATCTCGACCGTCGCGGCATCGAGCACCTCGAGGCCGGTGACGACCGCGTCGACCTCGCGACCGCGCTCGAGCGCCTCGCGGCCACCCACGGCGTGACCGCGGTCCGCACCGACGGTGGCGGCGCGCTCAACGGCGCCCTGCTGGCGGCCGACCTCGTCGACGAGATCGCGCTCCTACTCGAGCCGGTCGTCTCGAGCGACCCCGGCGGGCAGGGGGTCGTGACGCTGCCCCACCCGGCCTCCCCGGGCGGCATACGCCTCCGGCTGTCGGACGTCGAGCGCTTCGACGACGGTGCGCTCCTGCTGCGCTACGCAACAGGCACGCGAGGGGGCGGGACTACTGGCTGAGCTCGAGATCCATCCGCTCGAGCAGCGACTCGAGCGCCACCTCGAACTCGATCTCGACGTGGTCCTCCTCGAGCTGCGGCGAGAGTCGGGCGACGGTCGGGAAGCGGTCGAGCGGCAGGGCTGCGTCGCTGGTGGGCAGGGACGCCGACCCCTCGTCGAGCGGCGTCTCGGGCCCGGAGAACTGTGCCCCACGCGCCGCCGACTCGAGCAGCAGGTGCCCGAGCAGGAAGCTCGTGAAGGTGCGGTAGGCGCGCACGGCCTGGTCCTCGGTGAACCCCCGTCGCAGGAGGCCGTCGAGGAAGGCCTCGACGACGGCGAGACTGCGCAACGGCGGACGCAGCCAGGGCGCCGCGGGGTGCCTCGTGGCGATGAGCGGGAAGGCGAGGGGGTGGTCGAGCACGAGCTGGCGCACCGTGTGGGCCATCCACTGCAGGAAGGCCTGCCACCCGTCGGCCGGGCCCATCCGGGCGCCGGGGTCGATCTCGAGGGTGGAGACGAGGCGGTCGACGACACCTTCGAGGAGGTCCTCGCGGCCGTTGACGTAGCGGTAGAGAGCCATCGCCTCGACCCCGAGGCGGCCCCCCAGTCGTCGCATCGTGAGCGCGTTGACGCCCTCGGCGTCGACGAGGGCGATCGCCTCGTCGATGATGCGCTCGCGGCTCAGCCGTGGGGCGGCCCCGTCGCCGACCTCGCGCCCGCCGACCTCGCGCCCGACGACCTCGCGCCCGACGACCTCGTCGGCGGCGACCTCGCCCCCGCCGGCATCCGCACCGGTGCCCGGGTCACGGCCCGTCCGGTCGCGAGGGGCGCGGGAGGTCTCCGGCGGTGTGCTCCGGGGGCTGGGCATGGGTGCTCCTTCACCGCTGGCGGTCGGGCGTCACCCCATCATGCCTGCGCCGGTGGGCTCCGGGCAGGTCAGCCCGCTGCGGACGACCGGCACCGCGGGAGGAGCCCAGACAGATGCAGCCGGGTGGAGCCCCGTCGAGAGGCTCCACCCGGCTGCGCAGGTGTGGCAGGGATCAGTAGGTGCTCTGACCGCCGTCACCGGGGCGGTGGCTGCCGCGGTAGTCGCCCGCCTCGAACGAGGTCGTGGGCTCGGAGCTGAACGACGTGGTCTGCGCGCCGGCCGTCTGTGCGCGGTCGTGGTAGAAGTCGTCGGCCGCCTGGGCCTCGTCGCGCTCGGAGGTGCCGGCGGTGCGACCCTCGTGGCGCGCCTTGGCCTCGCGGGCCTGCTCGCCGACGCTCGGCGCCTGACGGACCTGCTCGCGGATGCGGCCGCTCTCCTCGGACATCGTGTCGAGGTAGCGCTCCCAGCGGGCCTGCATCGGCTTGATGAGGCCGCCGCCCACACCGACGATGAGCACACCGGCGACGGTGGCGAGCACCGCGATGAGGACGGGCATCGTCACGGTGGTGGCGATGCCGACCTGGTTGAGGGCGGCGATGACACCGAGCGCCAGGATGAAGACGCTCGCGATGTTGGCGAGCACCTTGCCGTAGGAGAGGCCGCCCAGCGTGTTGGCGATGAGCTCGCGCACGGCTGCGGCGATCGCGGCCGCCACGACGACGATCACGATGGCGACGATGGCCTTCGGGAGGAAGGCGATCACGCCGGACAGCAGGTCACTGATCGGGTTGGGCCCGAAGATGCCGAAGGCGAGCTGCAGCACGAAGAGCAGCAGCGCGTAGTAGACGATCTTGCCGACGATGGACGAGGCGTCGTACTCGCTCTTGGCGAGCGCCTTCTTGATGCCACCGCGCTCGACGGCCTTGTCGAAGCCGACGCGCTCGAGGACCTTGTCGACGACCTTGCCGATCGCCTTGGCGATGAACCAGCCGATCAGCAGGATGAGCAGGAATGCCACGAACTTGGGTACGAAGAGCGCGACGGACCTCCACAGGTCCGACAGCGCCGTATTGATGTTGTCCACGTGGGACTCCTTCGCTTGCAGGGTGTTTACGTTGTAAACCGCAGTCGGTTCGATACCTACCCGTCGCGCGCGAAACGGAAACACCCCGCGGTATGCCGTGAGCCCGCCTTCACGCGGAAGGCGGGCTCACGGCATACCGGGCTGTAGCTCGGCGCTCAGCGGTACATCGTCGCCCTCACGATCTGCTGCGTGTAGATGTCGGGCGTCTGTGGGACGCCGTAGTAGTCCCACGTCTGCGTGGCGGTGTCGTAGACCGCCACCATGGAGCCGTACGTGGACACGTCGACGTTGAGGTTGCCCGTCTTGAACTTGCCGTCAGGCGAGTAGTCGAAGAGTGGCCCCAAGGTGACCCGGTCGTAGGCGTAACGGTCGGTCTCCCAGCGGCACGTCGTCTCGTCGCGGCACTCGATCTGGCCGATCTCCTGCCACGACCGGCCGTCCTCGTCGTAGGGGTGCTGCGCGAAGCACGGGTGCATCCGCG
This sequence comes from Humibacillus xanthopallidus, assembly GCF_044793955.1. GTDB lineage: Bacteria > Actinomycetota > Actinomycetes > Actinomycetales > Dermatophilaceae > Humibacillus > Humibacillus xanthopallidus_C. The sequence goes on from NZ_CP084995.1 coordinate 697,617, forward strand.
ACGAACCGTGCTCGACCTGGATCATCAGGCGGCGGCCGGCCGGCTGGCTGACCGTGTAGGTGTCGGCGTTGACGAAGATGTTGACGAGCTGGGTGTCGGTCGGGGCGGGGATGGGTAGCCACTGCTCGTTCTCGTCCACGTACTCCAGCGACCCGTCCAGGAGCTGGGCGTAGGTGCCTGCGCAGCTCACCTCGCCGGAGACGCTGACGCCGCCGAGCTTGTTGACCAGCGCCCGGTCGACGCTGATCCAGTCGCCACCCGTGGCACCACTGGCGGGCGCGGCCGCCATCAGGGCCAGCCCGACTGCCGCCAGCGTGGCCAGGAATCTCGGTCGAGTCCTCATCGTCATCACCCTCCGGACCTGGGCGGTGGGCGCCGCCGACGGCGTCGCGTGCACCGACCCTCGCTTCCATCCTTCCCGGGAAGCACGGGGCCGCCAGAGCCGATGGTCCCGCCGTCTCGGACGCATGGAGGCTCCGTATGCCGTGAGCCCGCCTTCACGCGGAAGGCGGGCTCACGGCATACCGCGTCAGGCGACGGCGTCGAGCGATGGTGTCAGGCGATGGCGATCAGGCGTCCTTCTTGAGGAAGCCCAGCAGGAGCGAGACGAAGGTGATGATGAGCGCGCCCCAGATGGCGTCCCAGAAGAACTCGTTGACGTGGAAGGCCAGGTTGAACACCCCTGCGAGCCACGACGTGAGCTGGAGCATCGCCGCGTTGAGGATGAAGATGAACAGCCCCAAGGTCAGGATGATGAAGGGCAGCGAGAGCAGCGCCGCGATCGGACGCACGAGGGCGTTGACGACACCGAAGATCAGGGCGACGATCAGCACCGTGCCCACGGTCTTGCCCGTGCTCATGTTGTCGCCGAAGGTGATGCCCGGGACGGCCCATGCGGCGATCCAGAGCGCGAGGCCGTTGATGACGGTCTGAATCGCGAAGTTGACCATGGGCTCAGTCTCCCACGGGGGCAGGCGAATCGGCCGGAAGGCCGGGGTGCTCGTCACCGGGGATGCGGGGCTGAAACATCTGGTTGAGCCGAAGCAGGTCGGCCTCGACCATCTTGAGCGAGCCGACCGCGTCGGCAACCGCCACGCGCTCGATGCGGCCGTTCTGCAGGGCGACCATCTGGCCCCAGTCGCTGTCGAGCGCGGCCTCGACGGCGGCCACCCCGAAGCGGGTGCCGAGCACCCGGTCGAAGGCCACCGGCGAGCCGCCGCGCTGGATGTGTCCGAGCGCCGTCATGCGGCTCTCGATGCCGGTGCGGCCCTGGATCTCGCGGGCCAGGATCGAGCCGATGCCGCCGAGGATCTGGTGACCGTACTTGTCGACCTCCGGGGCGGGGATCTCCATCGTCCCCTCCTGAGGCGTGGCACCCTCGGCGACGACGACGATGGTGGCGAAGCGGCCCTTCTTGTGACGGTGCACGATGCGCTCGCACACCTCGTTGATGTCGAAGGGCTCCTCGGGCACGAGCGTGATCGCCGCGCCGCCGGCGAGGCCGGACCAGATCGCGATGTGGCCGACGTGACGGCCCATCACCTCGACGACGAGGACGCGGTGGTGGCTCTCGGCCGTGGTGTGAAGGCGGTCGATGGCGTCGGTGCAGATCTGGACGGCCGTCTGGAAGCCGAACGTCATCTCGGTGAGGCTGATGTCGTTGTCGATCGTCTTCGGCACGCCGATGACGGGGAAGCCGTTCTCGTGCAGGCGGCTGACGACGCTCATCGAGCCCTCGCCGCCGATGCCGATGATCGCGTCGAGCCCGTGCCGGTCGTAGGCCTTGCGGACGAGCTTGAGGCCGTTCTCGTGGGCGAACGGCTGGTCACGGCTCGTGCCGAGGATCGTGCCGCCGAGGGGGAGGATGCCGCGGCAGCGGTCGACGTCGAGCAGCTCGTAGTCGTTGTCCATGACGCCCCGCCAGGCGTTGCGGAAGCCGATGACGGTGCTGTCGTAGGTGACTTCGGCGGCGCGGGTGGCGCCACGGATGACGGCGTTGAGACCGGGACAGTCCCCGCCCCCGGTGAGAATGCCGATGCGCATGGAGTGGACTTTCGTCTGTGTGGGCAAGAAGAAGATGTCGACGCGGCGCTGGTCCGACGGTGTGAGCCTAGCCACAGTCGGGGTCCGCCGTCAGGAGCACGTCCATGGGACGGGCGCCGCCGTGGACACCCCCTCTACAGTTCGGGTATGAGCGACGCCGCCGAGAGCACCACCGAGAGCGCCCCGCCGAGGGAGACCTACGCCGCCCCCGAGGCGGCCGTCCGCCTCCGCGAGGTGCTGGGCCGGATGCCGGACTACAAGCCGGGCAAGGCGGCGTCGGCGCCCCCCGGCGTCACCGCCTACAAGGTCTCGTCCAACGAGAACCCCTACGGGCCGCTGCCCTCGGTGCTCGCCGCGATCGGTGACGGTGCGACGACCGTCAACCGCTACCCCGACATGGCCGTGACGGCCCTGACGCAGCGACTCGCCCGCGCGCTCGACGTGCCCCCCGAGTGCATCGCGACCGGCACGGGGTCGGTGGCCGTGCTCGCGCAGATCATCAACGCGGCGTGCGACGCCGGCGACGAGGTGATCTTCGCGTGGCGCTCCTTCGAGGCCTACCCCATCGCCACCCAGCTCGCCGGTGCCTCGCCCGTCATGGTCGGGCTCGACGAGCAGGCCCGTCACCGACTCGGCGCGATGTTCGCCGCGATCAACGACCGCACCCGCGTCATCCTCGTGTGCACGCCCAACAACCCGACCGGCCCCTGTGTCGGCCACGCCGAGATCGAGGCGTTCCTCGACAAGGTGCCTAGCGACATCATCGTCGTCATCGACGAGGCCTACGTCGAGTTCGTGCGTGACCCCGAGGCGGTGCGCGGCCTCGATGTGTGGCGCCACCGCCCCAACGTCGTCGTGCTGCGCACCTTCTCCAAGGCCTACGGCCTCGCCGGCCTGCGGGTGGGGTATGCCGTCGCGCACCCTCCCGTCGCCGCTGCCCTGCGCAAGACGGCCACGCCCTTCGGCGTCAACTCGATCGCACAGGTCGCTGCCATCGCGTCGCTCGACGCCTTCGACGAGCTCTCGGAGCGGGTGGACTCCCTTGTCGCGGAGCGCGATCGGGTCGTGCAGGCTCTCGTCGACCAAGGCTGGAAGCTGCCCCGGTCCGACGCCAACTTCGTCTGGTTCCCGCTCGGCGCCGACTCCACCGCCTTCGCGGACGCGTGCCAGGAGGCCGGCCTCATGGTGCGGCAGTACGGCGACGACGGCGTGCGGGTGACTGTCGGTGAGGTGGAGGCCAACAGCCGCCTCATCGAGGTCGCCGCCGCCTTCGGCGCGCGCTGACGAGACTGCAGCACGGGTCACGACGGGGAGGCAGGGTGAGGACGTCGGGGCGTGTGCTCGCCGGCCTGCGATCGGTCCGCCCGGTGGCGGGCCGGTGGCCAGTTGCGCTGGTGGCCCTGCTCGGGGTGGCGATGGCCGTGCCGTCGCTCGTCGGGCCGACGTGGCTGCAGACCGTGTCGGACCGCCAGCGCGGAGAGCTGCTCTCGCAGCAGTGGCAGTGGAGCTGGGGCCGGGTCGACGTGACCGGGCTGACCGGGGTGGAGCTCGACCTCGTGCCCAACCCGGTGGGTCTGGCTGTCGCCGTCGTGCTCCTCGTGCTGGGAGCGGTCGCCGTCGCGGTGTGGGCCCTCGCTCGAGGTGTAGTCGTCCTGCTCGCCCCGATCGCACTGGCACTGTTGGCCGGCCGGCTGCTGACGACGGCCGCCGAGAGGCACGGCCGCGTCTTCCGCGAGGAGATCGCGAGCGAGGCCGGGCTCAGCGTCACCTCCGGCTCGACGACGGTGGGATGGCTCGAGACGGCTTCGGCCGTGGTGCTCCTCGCCGCACTGGTCCTCATGGGCGTGGGGCTGGTGAGGGGGGCGTCTCGACCGGAGCCCGCCGAGCTGGCACGTCATGACCCCGAAGAGCCGGCCACACGGCATACCGGAGCGGCGTCGTCAGCGGCGGCGTTGCGCCCCAAGGGCGCTCGACTCGACGGCCCCGAGGTGGGACTGTCCGACGAGGAGCGTCGATGAGCGCGGTGGCGAGGTGGCGAGAGATATGGGCCCGTATGCCGTTCGTCCGGGGACGGCCGCCGGCCGCGGTCCCGGCTCTGCTGGGAAGCGTGCTCGCTGCCGCGACGATCATCTGGCCGGTGCTGCAGATCTCCCAGCCCATCGGACCCGACGGCCCGTCGTCCGACTTCGTGCAGCAGGTGTGGAGCTGGGGTCGCTACGAGATGACCGGCGACGAGGCGGTGGCCCAGAACGACGCGCTCAACCTGATGCCCGCCTACGTGCTCGGGGTGGCGTGCCTCGCGGGGCTGCTCGGGGGACTGGCATGGCTGCTGCGCCGGGGGTCGGACGGGCGGGTGCTCGGCGCTGCCGGAGTCGCCTTCGCCCTGGCCGTCGTCGGGGGATCGGCGCTCGAACGGCTCGGCAACGTCGCGCTCTACTCGGCCGTGGAGGTCACCGGCTTCCGGGTCGACACCCTCCCCACCGGCCAGGTGGCACTCGCGGCGTCGGCCCTGCTTCTCGTCGCGCTGCTGCTGATGCTCTGGCGGCCCGTCGTCGGTCTCGCGCGGCCGGTCGTGGCGCTCACGGGACGGCTCGCGGCTCGCGGTCGGGCGCGAGCTCAGGCCGACGAGGAGTCCGAGGCGTCGCCGGGGCAGCCTCGGGTGGGCACGGCCGAGCTGCGGGACGCTCGCTCGGCGGGCGGCACGGTGCGCGAGGGCGACCGCAGCGGAGAGGGCGTCGGCTTCAGCGACGGCGCCGGCCGGGAGGACCGCTTCCGCCCCCCGACCTGACCCGCACGTCGAGTGCCCACTTTCCGACGCCCCCCGCACGTCGAGTGCCCTCTTCTTGCCGGGTGCCTGTCGAAAAGTGAGCACTCGAGCTGGACTTCCTGTCGGGAAGTGGGCACTCGACGGTTCAGAGGGCGGGGGTGCCGGGGAGAACGGCGTCGGCGGGGCTCCGGCACTCGAGCGACGCGAGCACGCTGGCCCAGCGGCCGCGGCGCACGTCGACGCTCCAGACCGGAGCCGTGGCGAGCCGGGTGGCGACAGCCTGGGCCCGACGCAGGTGGACGTCGAGGCCGGTGCGGCAGTAGGCGTCGAGCTCACGGTGCACCCGCGTGACCCCCTCGTCATCGCGCGGTCGCGCCGGCGCCGAGCCGTCGGCCCGGATGGTCCAGAGCGCCGCCAGGTCGTGCGCGGTGACATCGCCGGTCAGGTGCGCGACGCGCTGGAGGAACCACGCCGCGTGGGCCGCCTCGTCAGGGCCGGCGCCCTGCCAGACCTCGCTGTCGACGTCGAGCGACCCGACGGCGCGCGCCAGTTCGGTGGCGGTGAGGGCATCGCGGGTGGCCTCGTCAGCCGGCCCCTCGTCAGCCGCCCTGTCGACACCGGTGGCGGCCACGAGGGCGTCGCGCAGTGCAGTCGTCGACGTGAAGCGTGAGGCAGGCGACTTGGCCAGCGCCCGGTGCAGCACACGCTCGCCCGACGGCCACGGGACGACGCCGACCGCGGCGAAGCGACGGGGCGCGTCCGCCGTGATCCGGCGCAGCGCCTCCTCGCGCTCGCACGCGAGGTCGAGGTAGGAGGTCGAGGTCAGCACACGGTGGGCGAGCGTCGCGATCGCATACTGCTCCGACGCTGCGTCGAGAGGAGGCAGGCCCTTGCCCTGCAGCAGCGCTCGGGCGCAGGCGGGGTCGAGCCCCTCGCCTCCGCCCGCCCGCGGGGCCGGCGCCGATGCGGCCCCGGTGGCCTCGCTCACCTGGGCGAGGCCGAAGTCGATGATCGTGACGGTGCCGTCAGGGCGCAGCAGGACGTTGCCGGCGTGCACGTCGCCGTGGAGCACGCCGCGCTCGTGCACGGCGGCATACGCATCGAGGACGGCGACGGCAACGGCCCTGCGGGCCTCGTCGTCACGGTCGGCCACGGCGAGGTCGACCGGGTCTCCGGCCACCTCGGTGAGCACGAGGGTGCCGCCGGTGGGTGACGCCTCGTGCCACACGAGATGAGGCACGTCGGTGCCCGCGAGCGGAGACAACCGGCATAGAGCCGCCACCTCCCGGGCGAAGAGGTCGGGGCCGAGGCCCGCCTCGTCGACGATCTTGACGACGACCGCGGTGCCGTCGCAGAGCACGCCACGCCACACCTCGCTGTCCCGCAGCGTGCGCAGGCGTGCGGTGATCGTCGCCGGGCCGACGACCTCGCCGACGCGCTGACGGTCCTCGACGCTGGCGGCACTGTCGGAGCCCTCGGGCACGAGCAGGTCGGCGTGGGTGAGCGCGACGAGGACGGCGAAGGCCTCGTCGAGGGTCGCCATCGGGTCACCGCCCGTCGTCGAGCAGTAGCCGAGGATCGCCTCGGTCAGCGTCGACGGTGACCGGAACTGCTCGAGCAGCTGCATCGAGTCGGCCGAGAGCAGCTGTGGGGTGACGCGGCTGCCACGACGGGCGAGCAGCACCTCGCCGTGGTCCGGAAGGGACACGACCTCCGTGTCGGTCGGCAGGACATAGCGCACGTCGGCCACGGTCATGAGCAGGTCACCTCGGCTCGGGTGCGTCGCGGCGCCGGAGTCTCGAGCGACGCACCGGCTCTTGCCGCCGATGACGTGGCGTCGCGACGGTCGGCTCTGACGGTTACAGGCGATGACATGGCGGACAAGTTTGCAGCAGAGCGCGATTCGACCATCTCATCCGGCGCCGGGTGCCACGTCTCCACATCGAGTCCGTGGGCGGCAAGCTGCGCAAGCGCCTCGTCGGCGACGTCCGCAGCGCTCGCCTGGAGGCCGAGGGTCACCCTGGTGGCGCAGAGCGAATCGGCCACCATGCGGCATACGTCGGCGCGCCAGCTCGTGCCGGCGACGTCTCGACCACGCGACACGATGCCGGTGGCGCCCACCTGGCCGGTGAACGGAACCCCCTGTGCGGCAAAGCCGCCCAGAGCGAGAGCGAACGCCGATGCGACGCGGTCGGCCCGGTCCGCGCTCGCGAGATAGAGCACGATCTTGTCGGGTCGGTGCAGACCGGCCAGGTCGGCGCCGACCTTCCAGGCCGGCACGCCGAGCAGGGGCGCATGCGTGAGGATGACGCCGAGCGTGGTGGCGACGTCGCGCACCGTCGGGCTGACATAGATCTTGTGCACGAGGGTGGTCGGGTCTGCGTCGGTCGCGGTCCAGCTGTGCCAGTGGCGTGCCACCGACCGCCTGTGGCCGGTGAGGCCGGACCCCGCGGTGCGTTCGGCTGCCGTGACGACGTGACGTGCCCACCGCGGGTCGAGCCGCCCGTCGGGCACGCAGCCGCCGGCGCGATAGAGCAGGGAGGCCAGCGCCGCCGAGTCGGTCGTCGCCGGGTCCACCCGACCGGTGAGCGCCGCGGCCCGCACGACGGCGGTCCGTGTCAGCTCGGCGAGGCGCCCACCGGAGGGGTGTGCCATCGGTCAGCCCTTGCCGACGACCGAGGCGACGTAGGCGAGGTCCTCGCCGGTCGCCTGCATGGAGTCGATCTGCTTCTCGACGGCCTCGAGGGTGACGCGGAGGTTGTCGCGCACGAGCTGCAGGTCGGTCTCCTCGAGGCGGCTGCCCGGGAAGACGATCGGGGTGATCGGCGTCGGGATCGTGTAGAGCGTGTTGTCGTCGGCCGGAAGGCCGACCGCGCCCCCGCCGCCGCGACCCACCGCGACGTGCGGCGACAACGCAGCCGCCCGGATGATCGGTGAGGTCTCCGGGATCGTCGGCGGGTTGGTGAGCGGGTCGTGCCAGCGGAACTTCGGCACGCGGTGGACGTAAAGGTCCTTGATGTAGAACCCCATGGTTAGGCTCCTCTGATTGCTGCCACGCCCCCGGTGACCGTGGCGGTGAGGGGAATCCGGATCGGATCACCACCGTGCAGAGGCGCCGTGCCGGCGCGCTGATACGCCGCGCAGGCGCGCTGATACGCCGCGCAGGCGCGCTGCTCCGTGGCTGCCGGGCCACCCCCGGCGGTATGCCGTCCGGTGCTGTCGGCGCTGCGGCCTACGGTCGGCGCATGCTGACCACCGTCGCCGTCTCGGGCTACCGCTCGCTGCGTGACGTCGTCGTGCCGTTGCACGGACTCGACGTCGTCACGGGCGCCAACGGCAGCGGCAAGTCGAGCCTCTATCGCGCGCTGCGGCTGCTCGCCGGGTGCGGGCGCGGTGACGTCGTCGGCACGCTGGCCCGCGAGGGTGGCCTGCAGTCGGCACTGTGGGCAGGGCCGGCGACCCTGGGCGGGGCCAGGCGGGAGGGGCATGCAGTGCAGGGCACGGCGCGCAGGGGGCCGATCAGCCTGCGCCTCGGCTTCGCGTCCGACGATCTCGGCTACCTCGTCGACCTCGGTCTGCCGCAGCAGTCGTCGGGCGGTCACGAGGGAGGTGAGGGCTCGGCCTTCCTGCGCGACCCCGAGATCAAGCGGGAGGTGGTGTGGTCGGGGCCGGTCATGCGCCCGGGATCGGTGCTCGTGCGTCGACGCTGGGGGCGAGTCGAGACCCGGGCTCCGGTCGGGCCCGACGACGGGTGGGACGACGGCTGGGGCGGCGACGACGAGTGGGAGTCGGACCCGCTCACGCCCGGCGGCGCGCGAGGGCGCGCAGGGGGTGCCGGGGCAGGTCTCGGGCCGGGTGTCGGCGCGCCCAGCGGTGCGCGACCGGGCTGGGTCGAGCTGACCCGCTCGCTCCGGCCCTGGGAGAGCATGCTGACCGAGCTCGCCGACCCCGAGCGAGCACCCGAGCTCATCCGGGTGCGACGGTTGATCCGGGGTTGGCGCTTCTACGACTCCTTCCGCGCCGACGCGGCAGCGCCCGCCCGTCAGGCGCACGTCGGCACGCGCACGCCGGTCCTCTCCGACGATGGTCACGACCTCGCCGCCGCTCTCCAGACGATCCGCGAGCACGGCCGGTCCGTCCTCGACCGCGCGGTCGCCGACGCCTTCGACGGCGCGATCCTCGAGGTGACCTCCGAGGGTGGGCGCTTCGACGTCGCACTGCACCAGCCCGGCATGCTGCGCCCGCTCTCGAGTGCCGAGCTCTCCGACGGCACCCTGCGCTACCTGCTGCTCGTCGCGGCCCTGCTCACCGTCGACCCGCCGCCGCTGCTCGTGCTCAACGAGCCGGAGACCTCGCTGCACCCCGACCTGCTGCCGCCCCTGGCCCGACTCATCCGGGCAGCCGCCGAGCACAGCCAGGTGATGGTCGTGTCGCACTCGTCCCGGCTCGTCGCGGAGCTGGGGATCGGCGCCGACCACGACACCGACACCGACACCCAGCGCGAGCCGGACGAGGCAGGAGCCGAGGAGGCCGGCCTCGGGTCACCGGCGCGCTCGATCGTGCTCGTCAAGGACCTCGGCGAGACCTTCGTGCAGGGGCAGGGGCTGCTCACCACACCGGCCTGGACCTGGGGCACCCGACGGTGACCCCGGGCAGCCGGCCACGGCGTCAGGTCGCCCGGTCACGGGAGGCCGGCGGGCGGCATACGTGCGGGGCGGCGGTGTCGGGGCGTCCCGCATTGTGAGATTCCCGGGAGGCTCCGGTAAGTTCCGTGCCGAGGACCCGCACGTGTCCGCCGTCACCTCGGCAGGCGCGTGTGACACAGCCGTCGGGCGGGTGACCCCCGCGCGCGGCCCGACAGAGGCCGGCCCCACCGGCAAAGGAGCGCCCTGTGAGCGACAAGGTAGTCGCCGAGCTGCAGGAGCCGACCCCCGCGGTCGGCGACGGTGGCCCGGACATGATCCAGCTGCTGACCCCGGAGGGTCAGCGCGTGTCCCATCCCGACTACGACAAGTACGTCGCGGACCTGACGGCCGACGAGCTGCGGAGCTTCTACCGCGACCTCGTGCTCATCCGCCGCCTGGACGCCGAGGGCTATGCCCTGCAGCGCCAGGGCGAGCTCGGCCTCTGGCCCAGCCTCCTCGGCCAGGAGGCGGCGCAGGTCGGCTCCGGTCGCGCCCTGCGACCGCACGACTTCGTCTTCCCGACCTATCGCGAGCACGGCGTCGGCTTCGTGCGCGGCATGGACCCGCAGAGCTCTCTGCAGCTCTTCCGCGGCGTCAGCCAGGGCGGCTGGGACCCCACGGAGCACAACTTCCACCTCTACACGATCGTCATCGGAGCCCAGGCCCTGCACGCCACCGGCTACGCCATGGGTGTGCGGATGGACGGCAACGTCGGCACGGGCGACCCCGACCGCGACACCGCCGTCATCTGCTACTTCGGTGACGGCGCCAGCTCGCAGGGCGATGTCAACGAGGCGTTCGTCTACGCCGCGAGCTTCGATGCTCCCGTCGTCTTCTTCTGCCAGAACAACCAGTGGGCCATCTCCGAGCCCGTCGAGAAGCAGACCCGCATCCCGCTCTTCCAGCGCGCCCGCGGCTTCGGCTTCCCCGGCGTGCGCGTCGACGGCAACGACATCCTCGCGACGTATGCCGTGACGCAGCACTGCCTCGAGGAGGCGCGCAACGGCAACGGCCCGCTCCTCATCGAGGCCTACACCTACCGGATGGGCGCGCACACCACCGCCGACGACCCGACGAAGTACCGCGTGTCGGCCGAGGTCGAGGAGTGGAAGTTCCGCGACCCGATCCTGCGCCTCAAGTCCTACCTTGCCCACGAGGGCATGGCCGACGAGTCCTACTTCAGCGCCGTCGACGAGGAGGCCGACCGTTTCGCGGCCGAGCTGCGCGAGGGCTGCGTCACGATGGAGACCCTGCCCGGCGAGACGATGTGGGACCACATCTATGCCGAGGACCACCCCGTGATGGAGGCGGAGCGCTCCGCCTACCTCGCCTACAAGGCGAGCTTCGAGGAGGCGAACTGATGGCGCTCGAGAAGGTCACCCTCGGCAAGAGCATCACCAACGGCCTGCGCAAGGCCATGGAGGCCGACCCCAAGGTCGTGCTCATCGGTGAGGACATCGGCAAGCTCGGCGGCGTCTTCCGCATCACCGAGGGCCTCCAGAAGGACTTCGGCGAGGAGCGCGTCATCGACAGCCCGCTCGCCGAGTCGGGCATCGTCGGCACCGCGGTCGGCATGGCCCTGCGCGGCTACCGCCCGGTCTGCGAGATCCAGTTCGACGGCTTCGTCTATCCGGCGTTCGACCAGATCGTCAGCCAGGTCGCCAAGATGCGGGCCCGCTCGCTCGGGGCCATCAAGATCCCGATGGTCATCCGCATCCCCTTCGGCGGCGGCATCGGCAGCCCCGAGCACCACTCCGAGAGCCCCGAGGCCTACTTCGCCCACACGGCGGGGCTGCGCACCGTGGCGTGCAGCAACCCCGAGGACGCGCACTGGATGATCCAGCAGGCCGTCGCGTGCGACGACCCGGTCATCTTCTTCGAGCCCAAGCGGCGCTACCACGACCGCGCCGAATACGACACGGGCGCGGCGTCGGCGCCGCGAGGGCTCTTCGAGGCCAACGTGATCCGCGAGGGCACCGACGTGACGCTGCTCGGCTACGGTCCCGTCGTCAAGACGATGATCGAGTCCGCCGCGGCGGCCGAGGCCGAGGGCACGAGCATCGAGGTCATCGACCTGCGCTCCCTCTCCCCGCTGCCCATCGAGACCATCGTGGCGTCGGTGCGCAAGACCGGACGCCTCGTCGTCGTGCACGAGGCGAGCAGCTTCCTCGGCATGGCCTCGGAGATCTCCGCCCAGGTCACCGAGCAGTGCTTCTACGAGCTCGAGGCGCCGGTCATCCGCGTCGGCGGCGCCAACATCCCCTATCCGCCGAGCCGGATGGAGGAGGAGTTCCTCCCCGACCTCGACCGCATCCTCGACGGCGTCGACCGCGCGCTCGCGTACTGAGAAGGGCTGCGACACATGGCAATCAAGATGTTCAACCTGCCCGACCCGGGCGAGGGACTGGTCGAGGCCGAGATCGTGGAGTGGAAGGTGGCGCCCGGCGACTCGGTCAAGGTCAACGACGTGGTGCTCGAGATCGAGACCGCGAAGTCCCTCGTCGAGCTGCCCATCCCGTGGGCCGGCACCGTCAAGCAGCTGCTCGTCGAGGTCGGTCAGACCATCGACGTCGGCACGCCGATCATCTCGATCGACGACGGCCTCGGGGGCGACGACGCACCCTCTGTCGCACCGGCGATCCCGGGTGAGCGGGCCCAGCCCGCCGACAGCGGTGAGGGCGCCATTCTCGTCGGCTACGGCGCCAAGGCCGGGGCCACGGCCCGCCGGGCCCGCAGGGCTCCCTCCGGGGGCGGTATGCCGTCCGCCCCGGTCGCGTCGCCGGCTCCCTCCGCGCCGGCCCCGGTGGTCGTCGCGGCGGCTCCCGCTCCCGTCGCTCCGGCTGCCGCTCCTGTGGCGACGGCTCCCGCTGCCGCCACCAACGGCCTCGGTGACAACGGAGCAGGTGACAACGCCAACGGTGCCAACGGTGGTCGCCCGAAGGCGAAGCCGCCCGTGCGCAAGCTCGCCAAGGACCTCGGCATCGACCTCGCGGCGGTCACGCCGACAGGAGCCGACGGGGTCATCACCCGCGACGACGTCAATGCGCACCTCGCGGGCTCCACTGCGCCCCAAGCAGATTCAGCCGCGTCCGCGGCACCCGGCGGAGCGGCATACAGCGTGCCCTTCGGGTCGGGGGAGCGCGAGGAGCGCATCCCCATCAAGGGCGTGCGCAAGATGACCGCGCAGGCGATGGTCGGCTCCGCCTTCACTGCGCCCCACGTCACCGAGTGGATCACGCTCGACGTCACCAAGACGATGGAGCTCGTCGAGCGACTCAAGGGCACGCGGGAGTTCGCGGACGTCAAGGTCACGCCGCTGCTCGTGCTCGCCAAGGCGCTCGTGCTCGCGATCCGCCGCAACCCGGGCATGAATGCCACGTGGGACGAGGCCGCCCAGGAGATCGTGCAGAAGAACTACGTCAACCTCGGCATCGCCGCGGCGACCCCGCGTGGCCTGATCGTCCCCAACATCAAGGACGCTCACGCCCTGACGATGCTCGAGCTGGCCCGGGCCATCGGGCAGCTGACGGCGACGGCCCGCGAGGGTCGCACGCAGCCGGCCGAGATGTCGGGCGGCACGGTGACGATCACCAACGTCGGCGTCTTCGGCGTCGACAGCGGCACCCCGATCATCAACCCCGGTGAGTCGGCGATCGTCTGTTTCGGCGCGATCCGCAAGCAGCCCTGGGTCGTCACCGCCGCCGACGGCACCGACGAGATCGCGATCCGCCACGTCACCCAGCTCGCCGTGAGCTTCGACCACCGCCTCATCGACGGCGAGCTCGGAAGCCGCTTCCTGTCCGACCTCGCGGCCATCCTCGAGGACCCGGCGCAGGCGCTGGTCTGGGGCTGACTCCCACCTCCGCACCACCCGTCGAGAGGCCACCTCCGGCCGCCAGTCGAGTGGCCACTCTTCGTCGCTCAGCGCACGTCGAGAGGCCACTGCAGGCGGCAAGGAGTGGCCACTCGACGTGAGCGGGCGACGAAGAGTGGCCTCTCGACGGGTGAGTGCGGGTCAGCCGGAGAGGGCGCGTCTGACGACGAGGTCCATCGCGCGGTCCGGGAGCAGCCGGCGGGCGGCCACGATCGCCCGGGCGCCCCGACCGGCGGGGTAGCGGGCCGCCGGGTTGGCAGCCTCGAGGGCCGTGAGGACCTTCTCGGCCACCACCTCGGGCCCGGAGCTCATCCGCGGGGTGTCGACGCGCTCGAACAGCACGGCCATCCGGCAGGCGAGGTCCTCGTAGACGGTGCCGAGCGAACGCTCGACCATGCTGTCGCGGGCGATCGAGCTCCACTCCGAGAGGATCGGGCCGGGCTCGACGATGACGACGTCGATGCCGAAGGGCGCGAGCTCGATGCGCAGGCTGTCGCTGAAGCCCTCGACGGCGAACTTCGTGGCGTGGTACCACGCGCCGAGCGGCTCATAGATCTTGCCGCCGATGCTGGAGATGTTGATGATCCGGCCGCTGCGCCGGGTGCGCATGTGCGGGATGACGAGCTGCGTGAGCCGGGCCAGACCGAAGACGTTGACCTCGAACTGCCGCCGCGCCTCCTCGATCGGCACGTGCTCGACGGGACCGTAGGAGCCGTAGCCCGCGTTGTTGACGAGCGCGTCGATCCGCCCCTGCTCGGTGATGATGCGGTCGATGCCGGCGATCATCGACGCGTCGTCCGTGACGTCCATCGGGAACGTCGTGATGCCGCGCGTCTCGAGCGAGGCCATCCGCTCGACCCGGCGGGCGACGGCATACACCGTCCATCCGGTCGCGACGAGGTGGACGGCGATGGACTCGCCGATGCCGGACGACGCACCCGTGACGAGGGCTACCTTGCTCATCCCGACACCGTATGCGGCGTGGCCGCGACCCGGCCGACCGGCCGGCCCCCGCGGGGTCGGCCGGTCGCCGCGGCTGCCCTCAGCTGGTCGCCGCGGATGCGTGGCCGCTCGACCTGCGGCGGCGGTGCTCGGCGGCCTTGACCCGACTCTGGCACCGCGACCCGCAGAAGCGCCGATGCGAGTTCTTCGACTGGTCGACGTAGACCCGGTCACAGGCCGGCGCCTCGCACATCCCCAGCCGTTGCCCGCCGTCGCCACCGAGGGCCATGGCGAGGCCGGCCGCGAGGCCGGCCGCCCAACCCCGGCTGAAGGAGTCGTCGGGCCCGTGGAAGTGCAGCCGGAAGCCGCCCTCGTCGTCATGGTCGAGCTGCGGACGGGCCCGGGTCCGGGCGAGCATGGCGTTGACGCGGGCGGCCGCCCCCGGGAGGTCGTCGACGGCGACGGCCTCGATGACCTGACGGGCGGCGCGCACCTCAGCGAGCAGGGCTCTCGCCTCGGCGGCGGTCGTCCTCCCGGAGTAGCCCTGGGTGCGCACCGCCCGCGCGACCGCCTCGACCAGCTCGTCGCCGGCGGGCTCGCCGACGGACCGCCCGCCGTCCTGACCGGGCGTGAGCTCGTTGACGAGAGCGACCGTGGACACGAGGAGCCGCTCCACGTGACTGTTGAAACGCATTGCTGCAGTCACCTAACGTTCGGGTCATGTTACTGGTCAACGACGCTACAGCAGTCATGAGGTCCATCGTCGTCATCCGCGTCGTCAACCGGCTCGGCGGCTTCGGCATGGCCTTCCTCGGCCTCCGTCTCGCCCGTGACCTCGGGCTCGACCTCGCTGGGGTCGGCACCGTGCTCGGGGTCTTCGGTGCCTGCACCATCGCGTCGCGGGTGCTCGGCGGCGTGCTCGCGACCCGCTTGGGGCCGCGGCCGACGATCGTCATCGGGCTGCTGGCCACCGCGTCGGCCCAGCTCGTCATCGGCCTGGGGCAGAGCCTGGCGACCGTCGTCGCGGGCGTGGTCGCCCTCGGCCTGGCCTACGAGATCATCGAGCCGGCCTCGCAGGGGCTGATCGCCGAGCACGTGCCCGCCGAACGGCATACCTCGGCGTTTGCCCTGCTCTGGGCGGCGCTGTCGGTCGCCGGCGTGCTCTCCGGACTGCTCGCCGCCCTCCTCAGCCAGTGGGGAGTAGGCGCCCTCTTCGTCGCCGACGCGGCGTCGAGCGCCCTCGCGGCAGGTGCTGCGCTCGCCTGGCTGCCCTCGCCGGCGCCAACGGATCCGGCAGCCCACGACCGGACCGCGACCCCGTGGCGATCGGCGGTCACGGCGCCGCTGGTGCGCTGGACCGCGATCGCCACCCTCCATGCGACGGTCGTGATGGTCGTGGTCTTCATGCTCCCGCTGGCGGTCGAGTTGGCAGGGCTCCGGCCGGCAACGACCGGGTGGCTCCTCGCGACGGCGGCGGCCGCCGCGATCGCCGCCCAGCCCGTCGTGCGTCGACTGGAGCAGCAGGCGGGCCCCGGGACGCTGCTCGTGGGTGGGCACCTCGTGCTGGCAGCCGGACTGGCGCTCTGGGCGACCGGTAGCGGCGGAGGCCTGTTTGCCGGCGCGGGGCTCGAGGGTGCCAGCGGGTCAGTGCTGCTCGGCAGTTATCAGGCGACCGCCGCGCGGATGGCTCGGCCCGGGGGAGCCTCGGCCGTGATGGCGGTCTTCGGGCTGTCGTGGGGAGTCGCCACCGTGGCGGCGCCGGTGATCGGCGCCAGCCTCCTCGAGCGACACACGTCCGTGCTCTGGCTGACCTGCGCCGTCGCATCGCTGGGACTGGCGGTGCTCCACGGTGCGATCACGGCGCGGCGCGACGTTCGCGCTCGGGCGGCGTGACAACCAGGGGGTATGCCGTGAGGCCCGTCCCCGACAAGCGTGCACTCCTCGACGTGGCCCGCCCAGTCGAGTGCCCACTTCCCGACGCACGGGTCAGGTCGAGTGCCCACCTCCCGACGCGGGCACCGAATCGAGTGCTCAGTTCCCCGACGTCAAACCCGTGGGGAACTGAGCACTCGACGTATGGGCAAGTCGAGTGCCCACCTCCCGACGCGGGCACCGAATCGAGTGCTCAGTTCCCCGACGTCAAACCCGTGGGGAACTGAGCACTCGACGTATGGGCAAGTCGAGTGCCCACTTCCCGACGCACGGGCCAGGTCGAGTGCCCACTTCCTGACGTGAAATCTCGTCGGGAACTGAGCACTCGACCTTGAGGGGCTGGTCAGCGGACGACTGCCTCGGCGCGCTCGACGGTGCGGGCACTCTGCCGGTCGACGAGGTAGGCGGCGGTGAGGTCGTCACCGACGGCGGAGAGGAGGCGGATGTCGACCGCCTCGTGACGCTCGGCGACGGTGGGCTCGCGCGTCGTCATGACGGTGCGGGTGTCGCGCTCGGCCACGGCTGTGGCGAGCTCGCGCTTGAGCGCCTCGTCGAGGATGCCCCCGGGCACCTTGGCCCGGGCCGCGACCTCGACGGCGAACCGCTCGGTCTCGGCTGCCAGCGTGGCGTCCTCGGTGGTCAGCATGCGTGACGTGCGGTGCAGCAGCGCTGCGCCTGCGTCGAGGTCACCGTCGCCGAGCCGCGTCACGGCCCGGGTCAGCAGCGGACGGTCGCCCCGCAGCGCCGAGTCGGCGAGCAGGCCCAGGCGCAGGCCGAGCAGGCGCTCGTGGGTGCGCGTGTTGCCGGCCTCGCGGCCCAGCGGCACCTTGAGCTCGTCGTCGGGAGCCGACTGCGACATCGTGTCGAGCAGCTCGATGCCGGCCTCGTCGGGCGTGTGGACGGTGTCGCGTAGCGGCACCTCCTTGATGAAGAGGGCGGCGAGCAGCGCGAGCGCGAAGGGGACCAGGCCCCAGACGAAGACCATGTGCAGCGAGTCGGCCAGTCCCTGTTGCACCCCAGCAGCGATCTGCGGTGGCAGCTGGGCGAGGGCTGACGGGTCGAGCACCGATCCGGCGCTGATCTCCTGCCCGGACTCCTGCATCTGCTGGACGACTGATGCAGGCAGGTGGGAGGCGATGTTGCCGGCGAGGCCGCTGGTCATGATCGTGCCGAAGACCGCTGTGCCGACGGTCGATCCGACGTTGCGGAAGAACTGCGTCGACGCGGTGGCGACACCGAGGTCCTTGCGCTGCGAGGAGTTCTGGATGATCAGGGTGAAGACCTGCAGCGCCATGCCGAGACCCACGCCGAAGACGATCATCGAGAGGGTGAGGTCGAGCTGGCTCGAGCCGTAGTGGAGCTGGGTCAGCAGCCAGAAGCCGACGCCCATGATGAGGATGCCGATGATCGTCTGCAGCTTGTAGCGGCCGGTCTTGGTGATGACGAGGCCGGAGATGATCGACAGGCCGATCATGGCGACGGACATCGGCATGAGGATGAGGCCGGAGTTGGTGGCGGACGCCCCGAGCACGCCCTGGGCATAGACCGGCAGGTAGATCATCGCGCCGAACATCATGACCGAGACCATGAAGGCCGCGATGTTGCTGAGCGTGAAGAGGGGGCTGCGGAAGAGCCGCAGCGGCAGCACCGGCTCGACGGCCCGGCGCTCGACGGCGATGAAACCGGCGAGCGTCACGAGCCCGGCGGCATACATGCCGAGGATGGCGGGCGAGCCCCAGGCGAGCGTCGTGCCACCGAGCGATGTCGGCACGAGCAGCAGGATGAGGGTCATCGACAGCAGCGCGATGCCGGCCTTGTCGATGACGGTCTCGCGCGGCGTGTACTCGAGGTGGAGGAAGCGGCTGATGCCGAAGTAGGCGAAGACGCCGACCGGCAGGGTGATGAAGAAGAGGTAGCGCCAGCCCCAGTTGTCGGTGACGAAGCCGCCGACCAGCGGGCCGAGGATCGATGAGAAGCCGAAGACGCCGCCCATGAGGCCTTGGTACTTGCCGCGCTGACGCGGCGGGATGATGTCGCCGATGATCGTCTGGGACAACGGCATCAGCGTGCCCATGCCGATGCCCTGGATGGCCCGGGCGGCGATGAGCCACCAGAAGTTCTGCGCGAAGCCGGCGAGGACCGAGCCGGCCATGAAGACGACGAGTCCGCCGAGGTAGAAGCCGCGACGACCGTAGAGGTCGCTCATCTTGCCGACGATCGGCACGGTGATGGCGCTGACGAGCATCGCCGCGGTGGCGAGCCAGGCGTAGTGGTCGATGCCGCCGAGCTCGGCGACGATGCGCGGCATGGCCGGCCCGACGATGGTCTGGCTGATCGACGCGACGAGCATGCCGAGCATGAGTGCGATGAAGATGTTGCGGGTGGCGCGGTCGAGTCCGGGCGCCTTCGTGGCAGGCGAGGCGCCGGTCGTGGGGCCGGATGGGCCGGTCGAGCTGGTCGCGGTGTCCGTGGCTACCCCCTGGGAGATCTGTGGCATGGGCTCGACGCTACTCCCAATGTGCAGTCACTGCAAAATTGCAGCGACTGCACATGCCGTGGCACGATGAGGGCATGAGCACCGAGCTGCTGACCGACGAGGCCTGCGGGCTGCGCGAGCGCAAGAAGCGCGAGACCCGACGTGCGATCAACGGAGCCGCCCTCGATCTGGTCGAGGAGAAGGGTTTTGCTGCCGTCACCACCGAGGAGATCGCGACGCGCGCCGGCGTCAGCGCCCGCACGTTCTTCAACTACTTCCCCTCCAAGGAGGCCGCCGTCATCGGCACCACGGGCGAGGAGCTCGAGTCGTATGCCGCCCAGCTGGATGAGGTGCGCGACGGTGAGTCGTCGATCGACGCCCTTCGGCGCATCCTCGCGGGCATGCTCGCCCCGGCCTCGATCGACCGGGGGCTGCGGGTGCGCCGCCGCCGCATCCTGCTCGGCGAGACGGCGCTCGCTCCGGCGCTCGTCGGCAACAACATCCGCATCGAGAACGCCCTGACCGCCGCGCTCGAACGCCGACTCGGCCTCGCCCCCGGCGAGTCGCTGGAGCCGCGGCTCACCGTGGCCGTGGCCATCGCGGCGGTGCGTGCCTGCATCGAGCACCAGCAGCACGGAGGGTCCGGCGACCTCGACAGCAACATCGACACCGCCTTCGCGCGGATCGCCGCCGGTCTCGGCTGAGGCGCGGCGCGCGTCGTGCTCCTGCCCGCTCCGCGGGGCCGCTGCGTCACGGTCCCACTGGTGGCCAGATCTCGGGCCACGCGTATCACCAGCGCCTGCAGCGCCTTCTGATCTGTAGCCGTGCCGCTGATGGCAGGGCGAGGAGGCCGGGCATGGATCGCGGGCGAAGGCAGGGCGTGGCCTCCGGGTGCGCCTGGCTGGTGGGTCTGGCCGTGCTGGCGTGGCTCGGGCTCGGCGCCCCCGTGGTTCGGCCCCAGGCCACGTGGACGCGGCCATCGCACCCGCCGCCAAGGTCATCGACCTAACCCCGCCCCGGCTCGACCCGTCCGTCAGACCGTCGGTCGTGACGCGTCGCGGCCTCGTCACGGCGGAGCCGCGAGGCGTCGATGCGCTGTCCGGCGTCGAGCGACAGGCCTGCAACGGAGGGCGTGCCCTCAGCACGCGCCGCCTCGGGGTGCACCGGGTCACTTGCTTCGCACGCGACCGGGCGGGCAACCTCGCGACGGCACACGTCGAATACCTCGTGGTCGACCGTCGCGTGAGCCAGGGGTGAGGATCGAGCCGCGGCGTGGGCTACTGCCTCGTCAGAGTGGGCCGGACCGTGCGGCCGTGGCGTGCTCGACGCACGTCGTCGCGGTCGGTCGCGCCTCGAGCCGGGCGGCCGGGATCTCCTCGCCGCACACCGTGCAGAGACCGTAGGTGCCGTCGGCGATGCGTCGCTGCGCCGCCTCGATCTCGGCGAGGTGCTCCTCGGCCTGGGTGATGAAGGCGGCGATCTGCGAGCGCTCATAGGCGATGGTCGGGCCCTCCGGGTCGTGCTCGTCATCGCCGTTGGCGCCCTCGGCCGCCTCGACCACCTCGTCGAACTCCCGGCGCAACGCTGCGAGCCGCTCGAGCTCGGTGGCGCGGTCGTGCTCGAGGCCCTGCGCCTGGGTTGCTGTCATCTCGCTCATGTCTCTCATTCTCCGCCGATCACCCTCCGCCGGCTGGCCGCAGTGGCGGAGACCACCAAGGCACGAGTCGTCGCGACCCGTCAGCGGGCGTCGCGCTGCGCGACGGCAGGGCGCGCGCTCTCCTCGGCCGTCAGTCGCCGCAACCGCGGCCGCTGACGCAGGAGGTCGACGAAGTCGCCGACCCGCAGCCCGGCCTCGAGCGAGTGCCTGAAGCGCACGTCCCGTCGCACGACGTAGCGGTTGCGCCGGCCCTCGCGATGGCGGGTGATGACCTGCGCGTCCTCGAGGTCGGCCACGATCTGCTGCACCGCTCGCTCCGTGATGCCGATGTTGTCGGCCATGTCTCGAATGAGCATGTCGGGATTGTCCGCCAGGCAGACGAGTACGTGTCCGTGGTTGGAGAGGAAGGTCCATCCTTTCCTGCTCATGTTTTGAGCGTAACTCCGGTCCCGAAGATGCAGCGAGAAACCTGAAGAGGTCTTCGTCACAGACGGCTTGCCTTTTGCCATTTTCGTCCGCTATGCGTTGAGGGCTATGTCAGAGGAGGGCGGGTTTGGGCGCTATGCGCACAGACGCCGTCGCAGGAAATGCATTTCCGTGATCCAGGGGCGGGCTGACGTCGGCGGAGGCCTTTATGGCCATGCGCCACGGCCGGATGCAAGGACGTTGCGCCATGGTGGAAACCCTTTGCTGGAGACGCGTTTCGCGTATTCTGCTTCGCCTTTTCTGCGCCCGGTCTCGGCCATGCGTCATGCGCGAAAAGGCTTGTGCCCGTGACGAACCCGAGACTGTCCGCTGCTCTCGGAGGGCGTGATGTGAATAGTTGACATTTCTGCCTTTCGCTAAGCCAAGGATCCCTGTTCGCCGATATTCCTAATACCGTGCCGCGCGCATAGTTTGCGTCTTACTCTCGCCAGAGGGGGGATCGGGAATTTCGATTCTCCGCCATGTCTCCCCGGCGAAACTCCTACGGATATGGACAAAGGTGATGAGAAGGAAAGTCACACGGGCGCTGGCCTGCGCCGTGGGGATCGTCGGTCTGACGCTGACCGCCCCCGCCGTCTCGGCCACCGTCACGGACGCGCGCGCCGATCTGGGTCAGGGCATCACCGCCCCCCAGGCCAGCGAGAAGGACCGCTACAAGGACAAGGCCAAGGCGGTCAAGGAGAAGCAGGCCAAGGCCATCGTCCAAAAGGATCGCGACGCGGCTGCCGCGCGCGCCCTGCAGGACGGGGCCCTCAACCCGCTCATGACGGGCATCGCCGCCGCCGCGGCCCCCGTCATCGACAACGGCGAGCCGGTGCCTCGGTACTTCAGCCACCCCAACTACGCCAACAGCCCGCTGCCGGAGATGACGACGACGCCCGGAGCGGATGTCCTCGTGGGCAACCCTGTCGTGCAGCGGTCGATCGCGACTGACACGGCGACGAACGTCCTCGTGATGAGCCCCGAGGTGCTGCCCGATGGACTCCTCACCGGCTTCCAGACGTTCGTCCAAGCCGGCTCCGAGAGCAAGTCCTTCCACGCCTACGTGCTGCGCCCGACCGGGACGGCCAACCAGTACTCGGTGCTGTTCGACAGTGGCGCGCTCACCACGCCCACGACGCCCGGGGTGGCCACCTTCGGGGTGAGCAACCTCGCGGTCCAGGCCGGTGACCGCATCGCCCACTACGGCCAGGGCATCCCGTTCACCGGCGGCTCGGGGACCGACAGCATCTACTACCCCACGAGCGCCGTGCCGCTCCAGGGCAGCGACGTCACTCTCGGGGCCGCTCCCTACCCGGCCTTCACCCAGGCGCGGACCTACTCCTTCGCCGCCAGCATCGTCGGCCCGGACCAGGTGACCGTCACCGGCGGGATCGAGAAGTTCAAGGACGAGCTGCCGGACATCGAGGCGGCCGTGCCGGACACCACGACCTATCCCGGGTCCGACTACTACGAGATCGGGCTCGTGGAGTACTCCCAGAAGATGCACGCAGACCTGCCGGCCACCCAGCTGCGCGGCTACGTGCAGCTCAACGGTGGCACCGGGACGCCGAGCTACCTCGGCCCCGCCATCGTGGCGCAGAAGGACAGGCCGGTCCGGATCACCTTCAAGAACCAGCTGCCCACGGGTGAGGGTGGCAACCTGTTCCTGCCCGTGGACACCACGGTCATGGGGGCGGGCATGACGCCCGAGGGCCACCAGTTCATGGAGGACAACCCCGGGATGGTGGACCCGCAGGTCCCCATGTGCAACGACCTCGCGATGAAGACCGCGATGGTGGCTGCCGGCCACTGCTACTCGGACAACCGGGCGATCAACCACCTCCACGGCGGCATCACCCCCTGGATCTCGGACGGCACCCCGCACCAGTGGATCACCCCGGCGAACGAGGACACCCCGTTCCCCCAGGGCGTCAGCGTGCAGAACGTGCCGGACATGACGAACGCCGACGACCCCAAGGACGGCGTCCAGACGCTCTACTACACCAACGCCCAGAGCGCGCGGCTGATGTTCTACCACGACCACTCGTGGGGCATCACCCGCCTCAACGTGTATGCCGGCATGGCCGCGCCGTACATCATCCAGGACGCGACCGAGGCGGGGCTGGTCACCGCAGGGACCATCCCGGACGCGGCCTCGACCATCCCGCTCGTCATCCAGGACAAGACCTTCGTGCCCAACGACGCCCAGCTCGCCCAGCAGGACGAGACCTGGAACAAGCAGGCGTGGGGTGGCGAGGGCAGTCTCTGGCTGCCGCACGTCTACTCGCCTGCCCAGAACCCCGGCGACGCATCGGGCGTCAACGCCTATGGTCGGTGGGCCTACGGGCCGTGGTTCTGGCCCCCGACGACCAACGTGGAGTACCCGCCGATCGACAACGCGTACTACGACTCCACCTGTGACCCCGACGCTGGCTGGTGCGAGCCGAAGCTGATGCCCAGCACGCCGTACAACTCGATGGGCATGGAGGCGTTCATGGACACCCCCGTCGTCAACGGGGTGGCGTACCCCTACAAGACGCTGGAGCCCAAGCCCTACCGCTTCCGGATCCTCAACGCCGCGAACGACCGGTTCCTCAACCTGTCGCTCTACCAGGCCGTCGACGCGAACGGCGCCGTGTGTGACGGCACCACGACCCCTGTCGCCGAGAGCACCGGCGTCGCCTGCACCGAGGTGGCGCTCAACCCGACCGAGGTCGCGGCCGCGCTCGAGGACCCGACCGTGTTCCCGACGCCGGTTGCCGGCACCGAGGGCCCGGACTGGGTCGTCATGGGCACCGAGGGCGGCTTCCTCCCGGCCCCCGCCGTCGTCCCGGCGCACCCGACCACCTGGGTCAACGACCCGACGGTCTTCAACGCCGGCAACGTCGACCAGCACTCGCTGCTCGTCGCGCCGGCCGAGCGCTTCGACGTGGTCGTGGACCTGTCGCAGTACGCAGGGCAGACGCTGATCGTCTACAACGACGCCCCGGCGGCCTTCCCGGCGCGTGACCCGCGCTACGACTACTACACCGGCAACGGCAGCTACACCGAGTCCGGCGGCGCGCCGTCGACCCTGCCCGGATACGGACCCAACACCCGCACCGTGATGCAGATCAAGGTCGCCGATGCCGCTCCGGCGGCCCCGTTCGACGTCGCCGCTCTCGAGGCCGCCTTCGCGCACCAGGCCGACGGATCCGGCGTCTTCGAGAAGGGCCAGAAGCCGATCGTCGTGGGCCAGGGCGAGTACAACAGCGCCTACGGCACCACGTTCCCGACGAACGGTCCCCTCAATGGCAACGTGCAGATCTTCGACACGTCGCTGACCTTCAACCGGCTCGTCGACCCAGACGCGGCCACCGCGCCGGGCGCACCGTTCACCACCTCCATGGAGGCGGAGCGGCTGACGATGAATCTCAAACCCAAGATGATCCAGGACGAGATGGGGGAGGCGTTCGAGAACGAGTACGGGCGCATGAGCGGCTTCCTGGGGGTGGAGACACCCAACGCCCAAGCGGGTCTGCAGAACATGATCCTCTACGGCTTCGCGATGCCACCGACCGAGGTCCTCGACGGCATCGAGCTGCCGCCGGGGGTGGAGGCCACGCCGATCTCGCAGGCAGACGACGGCACCCAGATCTGGAAGTTCACCCACAACGGGGTGGACACCCACCCGATCCACTTCCACCTCTACGACGTCCAGCTGCTCAACCGGGTCGGCTGGGACGGCATCATCCGCAAACCGGAGGCGACCGAGCTGGGGTGGAAGGACACCGTCCGCATCAGCCCGCTCGAGGACACGATCGTCGCGGTCCGGCCGATCATCCCGCCCATCCCGTCGGGATGGAACGGGCTGCCCAACAGCGTGCGGCTGCTCGACCCGTCGATGCCGGCGGGGGCCTACATCGCCAACACGACGCAGCAGGAGGCGATGGGCCTGCCCCTGATGGCCTTCAACCCCGACGGCGAACCGATCGACGTGATCAACCACTTCGTCAACTTCGGGTGGGAGTACGTGCTCCACTGCCACATCCTCAGCCATGAGGAGATGGACATGATGCGCACTCAGGCCGTGGCGATCAACCCGGTGGAGCCGACCGGCGTCGCGTTCGCGAGGACGACCGGCACCGGCCCGAACCGGGGCTACCGGATCACCTGGACCGACAACTCGAGGAACGAGACCGCCTTCGTCATCGAGCGCCGGCTGGGCACGACCGGCACCTGGGCGCAGCGCGCCGTGGTGCAGACCGAGGGCCGGGTCAACCTGACCACCCTACCCGTGGGGTCGACGAGCACCGGCGCGGCCACCGGACCGACCGGCTACACCGACATCACCGGGAGCAACACCGTCTACGAGTACCGGGTCTACGCGATCAACACGGTCGGGGACACCTGGGACTACTCGAACCCGGCGTTCAACAACCTCCCGCCGGGAGGGGGCTTCCCGACCATCACGGTCGACAGCCGCACCACCGGACAGGCCGTCAACGACCCCGTCGCCGCGCCGTCCAACCTCACCGGCACCCTGACCGTGAAGAACAGGAAGACCTCCACGGTGAACCTCAGCTGGACGGACAACTCCGACAACGAGACCGGCTTCCTCATCCAGCGCACCAATGCCGACGGCACCAACGTCGTGAACGCCACCGTGGCCGCCAACGCCACGACGTTCACGCAGTCCGTCACCTCCGGAGTCGCCTACCGATACCGGGTGCACGCCTTCAGCGACACCACCCAGTCCGGTTGGTCCAACCTCCTTCCGCTGCCGTGACCTGCGACAGCTGAGACCGGCCGACGAGGCCGTCGGGACCCGCCCCTCTCGGTCCCGACGGCCTCGTCCTGCGGGGGTTGACCCCTCCGGCAGGATGAGGCCATGAGCGACTCCAGCGGTGTGGTCTTCCCCGTCGACGCCTCCTCCGGGCGGCGAAGCACCGCGGTGGTGGGGCGGGCCGTCGTGGCCGAGGCGCTCAGCGCCGTCGACCCGGTCGGCTCGGCGTCGGCTGCGCGCGAGACGAACTGGCGCCAGGGCTACCTGCCGCACTTCCGGCGCCTCGTCGAGGCTGGCCTGTCGTCCGACGACGCCGCGGTCACCATCGCGCGCGACGGCGTCGCGGCTCTGCACGACCGGATGCGCTGGTCGTCGAGCGGCGACGACCGCCCGCTCGCCGAGGCCTTCTCCCGACCTCCCGAGGCCGAGCTCGGGCACGAGACGATCCGCGGGGTCGCCGCACCCGACCGCACCCTCTCCGTGCCGTATGCCGGTCAGCGGCTCTCGGGGGATGCGCTCCGTCGCCGGGTCGACACGTGGGTCGAGGCCGGCACGGTCGAGCCGTCCTGCGCCGAGGCCATCGGCGCGGTCATCGACAACCCCGACTGGCTCGACCTCTCCGACCGCACGGTCGTCGTGCTCGGCGCGGCCGCCGAGATGGGCCCCCTGCGCACTCTGCTGAGGTGGGGCGCCGATGTGGCCGCCGTCGACCTGCCGCGAAAGGACTTGTGGGAGAGGCTGATCGGCGAGACCCGCAAGAGCGCCGGGTCCATCACCGTGCCGGTGCGTCGCGGTGACTCACCGTTGTCCGAGCGTCTCGGCGGCGACCTCGTGCACGACCTCAGCGCCGTGACGCAATGGGTCGAGCGCCTCGAGGGGCCGCTCGTCATCGGCAACTACGTCTATGCCGACGGGGCCACCAACGTGCGGGTCTCCACGGCTGTCGACGCCTTGAGTGCCCGCGTCATCGAGACCCGGGGGCAGGGCGAGGTGGCGCTCGCCTTCCTCGCCACCCCGACCGACGTCTTCGCCGTGCCGGGATCGGCTGTCGCGCGCTCGGTCACCAACTACGCCGAGCGCCGCACGAGCAAGGTCCTCCGCGTGCCGCTGCGCACGCTCTCCGGAGGACGGCTGCTCCGCCGCAACTACGTGCCGGTCGGGGGGCCGGAGACGCCGGGCATCAACGACAGCGTCGTGCTGCAGCAGGGACCCAACTACCTGCTCGCCAAGCGGCTCCAGCGGTGGAGGGCGACGGCATACCGCGCCGACGGTGGGCTCGTGTCGCTCAAGGTCGCCCCTCCGACGCGCACCCGCTCGGTCGTCAAGAACCGCGCGCTCGCCGCGGCCTACGCCGGCGCCCACCGCTTCGGCATCGAGGTCTTCGAGCCCGGCACCGCCAACACGCTCATGGCGGCCCTGCTCGTGCACGACCTGCGCGTCGGCGCACCCGCTCAGCCGCACCCCTGGCAGGACGAGGCGTATGCCGCGGTGCACGGCGGGTTGTGGACCGCGGCTTACGACCCGCGCAGCGCCCTCGGGCTCGCCGCCCTGCTGGGAGTCGCGTCCGCGAAGTGACCGCGACGTGACGGCGCAGGCGCCCCGGCGCACCCGCGGTGCGGTGAGTCCCGTCTCAATGTGAACAGGGAGTTGGCGTCACCGGCCCCGAGGCTCGATGCTGTGCCCATGGGTGAGCGAGTGGCGCAGGAGCCGCGTCGGGTCGACGACGCGTCACCCGAGCGTGGGCTCGGTGGCACCATCACCTCCCCGCGCACGCTCGTGCCCGCCCTGCTCGCGGCGATCGCCTACGTCGATCCCGGCAACTTCGGGGTCAACATCAGCTCCGGCGCCGAGCACGGCTACACGCTCGTGTGGGTCGTCGTCTTCGCCAGCTGCTCGGCAATGGTCATCCAGTACCTCGCGGCCAAGCTCGGCATGGTCACCGGCAAGAGCCTGGCCGAGCACAGCTCCGAGCGCTTCCCGGGCGTGGGGCGGCTGCTGCTGTGGGGGCAGGCCGAGCTCGTC
Organism: Humibacillus xanthopallidus; assembly: GCF_044793955.1. Lineage (GTDB taxonomy): Bacteria > Actinomycetota > Actinomycetes > Actinomycetales > Dermatophilaceae > Humibacillus > Humibacillus xanthopallidus_C. The sequence continues at coordinate 725,248 of NZ_CP084995.1, forward strand.
GTCATCATGACCGACCTCGCCGAGATCGTCGGCGGGGCGATCGCGCTCAAGCTGCTCTTCGACATGCCGCTCATGGTGGGCGCCGTGTGCGTGACAGCCTTCAGCCTCGTCGTGCTCGGCCTCAAGGTGCGCGGCCGGAGCCACTTCGACTCGGTCGTGCTCGTGCTGCTCGTCGTGATCATCGCGTCGCTGCTGTGGCAGGTGTTCATCGCCGACGTCGACCGCGTCGCGCTGCTGCGCTCGGTGGTGCCGGGCCCGCTCGACTCGTCGGCGGCCCTGCTCGCCGTCGGCATCGTCGGGGCCACCGTCATGCCGCACGCTCTGCACTTCCACTCGGCGGCGTCGCGTGGGCGCGACGACGGCTCGGCGCAGATCTCGCAGGCGGAGCGGCTGCGCGCCGGCCGGCGCACCGTGCGCAGCGTCGTCATCGCCATGACCGTCGCTGGGGCGGCCAACGTCAGCCTCGTCGTCTTCTCGGCGGGCCTGCCCGGCCAGGCCGGGGCGAGCATCGAGTCGGCGTATGCCGCGCTCGCCGCCAACACGGGTCAGATCGCCGCGACGATGCTGGCCGTGGCCCTGCTGGCGTCGGGTCTGGCCTCGACGCTCGTGGGCGTGCAGACGGGTGACGTCGTCATGGCCGGCTTCGGTCGCCGGCCGATCGCACCGCTCTTCCGTCGCCTGCTCGCCGTCGTGCCCGCCCTCATCATCCTCGGCTTCGGGGTCGACCCGACGAGCGCGCTCGTCTGGAGCCAGGTCGTGCTGTCGTTCGCCCTGCCGGGCACGCTGATCCCGCTGCTGCTCTTCACCCGTGATCGCCGGCTCATGGGCGGCTTGGTCAACCGCCCGCTCACGACGGCGACCGCCGGGCTCATCACCGCCGTGATCATCGCCCTTTGCGCCTACCTCATCGTCTCCGGAGGCTGACCGGTCGACCCGTCGACGAGACGCACGGGTCGACCAGCAGTCACGCGAGGGTCAGGAAGAGCTTCTCCATCGCGGCCTGGTCCTCGGGCTGGATGCCGTCGGGGTTGTTGAGGCACTCTCGCAGCCCGGTCGAGACGATGGCGAAGCCGGCCTTGTCGAGGGCCCGGTTGACGGCTGCGAGCTGGTTGACGACGTCGCGGCAGTCGCGGCCCTCCTCGATGAGGCGGATGACGCCGCCGATCTGGCCCTGGGCGCGCTTGAGGCGGTTGATGACCGGGGTCATGTCGTCGGGGTTGAGGGTGACCATGTCGTGCTCCTTGCGATGGCGATGCGATGGCGATGCGATGGGGTGGCGCTCGGGTGGCGGTGGTGCGGCGGTGAGGCACCAAGGTGGTGCAGACGCAACGCTACGTCCGCGTGCGGGCAGTCGGGCGCAGCAGGGTGGACCCTTCCTGCGCAGTGGTCAGGAGCTGGTGGCCGCGGGTGCGGTCGTCAGGGACTCGAGCGCGCGGCTCAGCCGCTCGCGGGCGTCCGTCGCGACGTCGAGCAGGGCGTCGTTGCCGGTGATGCCCACCATGGCCCCCGGGTCCATCGCCTCGACGATGGTGTGGTCGTCATCGACCGCCCGAACAACGACGTTGCACGGCAGCAGCAGCCCGATCGAGGGCTCGGCCTGCAGCGCCGCGTGGGCGAGTGGCGGTCGGCAGGCGCCGAGGATGACCTGCGGCGCGATGTCGACCCCGATCTTGCTCTTGAGGGTGGCCGCCATGTCGATCTCGGTGAGGACGCCGAAGCCGACTTCGGCGAGCTGCGCCCGGGTGGCGTCGAGGGTCTTGTCGAACCCGGCCGGGACGGTGGTGCTCAGGGCGTAGTGCATGCGGTGCTCCTTGTGGCTGTCGGTCGGGTGGCTGTCGGTCGGGGTGGAGGCAGGTCAGGCCGTGACGTCGTCGGTCTGCTGGGCGGCGACCTGACGGCGGATGTCGTCCATGTCGAGGCCGCGGACCGCGGTGATGACCTGCTCGAGGCCGGCTGCCGGCAGGGCGCCGGGCTGGCTGAAGACGAGGATCCCGTCGCGGAAGGCCATCAGCGTCGGGATCGAGGTGATCCGCGCCGCTGAGGCGAGGGACTGCTCGGCCTCGGTGTCGATCTTGCCGAAGACGATGTCGGGGTGCTTCTCGGAGGCCGCCTCGTAGACCGGGGCGAACATCCGGCACGGGCCGCACCAGGCGGCCCAGAAGTCGACGAGGACGATGCCCTCGGTGGCGATGGTCGACGCGAAGTCGGCCGAGGTCAGGGTGCGGGTGGACATGCGATCTCCTTCGGGGCGCGGGCGTTCCTGCTCTGGTGGGAAACTATACCCGTCGGGGTATACAACCGAGGCGACTTCCGCCACATTCCTCAGCCTCGCGGCATACCCGGTGGTGTATGTCACACGGCCGAGCCCCGTTTCGACGGAAGGCGGGGCGACGCGTTACGGTTGGTCGAGACTGATACCCCCAAGGGTATGCCAGCACCTCTGTCAGCCGACATCCGGAAGGAGCGCTCGATGCCCACCATCGTCGCCATCGACACCCCCACCCTCGGTGACCGCAGCTACCTCGCCCATGACGGGCGCGTCGCGATCGTCGTCGACCCCCAGCGTGACATCGACCGGGTCCTCGCGCTCGCCGACGAGGCCGGCGTCTCCATCACGCACGTCCTCGAGACCCACATCCACAACGACTACGTCACGGGCGGCTTCGCCCTCGCGCAGGCCACGGGGGCCTCCTACCTCGTCAACGCCGCCGACGAGGTCTCCTACGACCGCGTGCCGGTGCGCGACGGCGACGTCATCGACGTGTCCGACTCGATGCGGGTGCGCGTCATCGCCACCCCGGGCCACACCTTCACCCACCTGTCCTACGCCCTCGACGCGACACCCGAGGACGGTGACGGCGGGGAGCTCGAGCCGGTCGGCGTCTTCACCGGTGGCTCGCTGCTCTTCGGCGCCACCGGGCGCCCCGACCTGCTCGGCGAGGCGCACACCCACGACCTCGTGCACCACCAGTTCGCATCGGCGCACCGCCTCGCCGACGAGCTGCCCGAGCACACCCACGTGCTGCCCACCCACGGCTTCGGCAGCTTCTGCTCGGCCGGCGGGGCGGGTGAGGCGACGGCCTCGACCATCGGCCAGGAGCGGCGCACCAACCCCGCCCTGACCGACGACGAGGAGCGTTGGGTCGCCGACACCCTCGCCGGCCTCGACGACTACCCGGCCTACTACGCCCACATGGCCCCGGCCAACAGTGCCGGCCCCGACGCCCCCGACCTCAGTGCCCCGGAGCAGGCCGACAAGGTCGTGCTTGCCCGGCGCATCGCCGACGGGGAGTGGGTCGTCGACCTGCGCAACCGCACGGCCTATGCCGCGGGCCACGTCACCGGCACGCTGAACTTCGGCATCGACGGGCAGTTCGCGACCTACCTCGGATGGCTCATCCCCTGGGGCACGCCCCTCACGCTGCTCGGCGAGACGCCAGAGCAGGTCGCCGAGGCCCAGCGCGAGCTGGTGCGCATCGGCATCGACGAGCTCGAGGGGGCGGCCACGGGCACGCCCGAGGACTGGACCGACGGACCGATCGCGTCGTTCGAGCGCGGGAGCTTCGCCGACCTGGCACAGGTGCGCCACCACCGACGCGTCGCGGTGCTCGACGTGCGGCGCGCGTCCGAGTTCACCGCGTCGCACATCGACGGCGCGGTCAACATCCCGCTGCACGAGCTGCTCGGCCGCGTCGACGACGCCCCCTCAGGCGAGGTCTGGGTGCACTGTGCCGGCGGTTACCGCGCCTCGGTCGCCGCCTCCGTGCTGGCCGCCCACGGCCACCACGTCGTGGCCGTCGACGACAGCTACGACGAGCACGCCGCTGCGTCGGGGCTGCCCGTCCGAGTCGCGGCGTGATGCTCGTCCTCGAGGCCCCCACGCTCGGCACGGCTCCCGCGGCAGCCCCGGCCCCCGTGTCCACCACGGCTGCCGCGAGCGCCGCGGTCGACCGCTGCCCATCACGCCCTGCGTCAGGAGCACCCGACCCGTGCTGCTGACGGCCATCCCTCTCGGCCTGCTCATCGGGCTCGCCCTCGGCGCCCTCGGGGGCGGCGGGTCGATCCTCACCGTGCCGGCACTCGTCTACGTGCTCGGTCAGGAGCCGGATGACGCGATCACGAGCTCGCTCATCATCGTCGGGCTCACCGCGGTCATCGCCGTCATCCCGCACGCCCGGGCGCACCGCGTGCGCTTCGGCGCGGGGCTGCTCTTCGGTGCTCTCGGCACGGCCGGCTCGTTCGCCGGGTCGGCACTCTCGCGGGCGGTGCCCGGCACGACCCTGCTCGTCGCCTTCGCGGGACTCATGCTCGTCGTCGCGACGCTCATGCTGCGTCGGGCACTGCGCCCGGCGACTCCGGGCCAGCCGCTCGACCCGACGACGGAGCCGATGCTCACCCTGCGGCCCTTCTCGTGTGCCTGCCCCCGGGTGGCCAAGGTGGTCGTGACGGCCACGGCGGTCGGCCTCGTCACCGGCTTCTTCGGAGTGGGTGGCGGCTTCGTCCTCGTGCCCGCCCTCGTGCTCGCGCTCGGCTTCCCGATGCCCACCGCGGTCGGCACCTCGCTGCTGGTCATCGCCGTCAACAGCGCGACCGCTCTCTGGGCGCGCCTCGGCCACGGGGGCGCCGACCTCGACTGGCCCCTCATCGCGACCTTCACGGTCGCTGCGATCGCGGGCAGCCTCGTCGGAGGACGCGTCGCCGGCGCGGTCGACCCCCGGCGCCTCACCATCGCCTTTGCGCTCCTGCTCATCGTCGTCGCGCTCTACACCGCCGCCCGCAGCCTCGGCGTGATCGGCTGACCCGGCCACGCGGCATACCGGCCTCCTGAGGGTGACGACGGGGTCGCGAAGGGGCGGTGGAGGGCGACGGAGACCGACGGCGAGGGTGTGGGAGAGTGGCCGACACACCGCCCGTCCGAGGAAGGGAAGGCATGGCTGCCGGTCTGCTCCCCCCCGTCCCCAGGGAGCTTCCTGCGCTCACCGACCTGCGGCTCGAGGTGCGTGGCTTCCTCGCCGACCAGGTGCGCGAGGGTGCCTTCGAGCCCCACGTCGACACGTGGCTGACCCGCTGGGACCGCGGCTTCACTCGTGAGCTCGGCCGTCGCGGCTGGCTCGGCATGGTCATCCCGGAGCGCTACGGAGGCCGCGGCCGCACCTACCTCGAGCGCTTCGTCGTCACCGAGGAGCTGCTCGTCGCCGGCGCACCCGTCGCGGCCCACTGGATCGCCGAGCGCCAGATCGGCCCCTCCCTGCTGACCTACGGCACCGAGGAGCAGAAGCAGGCCTTCCTCCCCGCCATCAGCCGGGGCGAGCTCGTCTTCGGCATCGGCATGAGCGAGCCCGACTCGGGGTCCGACCTCGCGAGCGTGCGCACCCGCGCCGATCGGGTCGACGGCGGCTGGCGGCTCACCGGCACCAAGGTCTGGACGAGCGGTGCCCACGAGGCCGACGCCTTCTTCGCGCTCGCGCGCACGGAGCCGCTCGACCCGGTGCGCCGCCACGACGGCCTCAGCCAGTTCATCGTCGACCTGCGTGGGCCCGACGTACACATCCGGCCGATCGTCTCGATGAACGGCGACCACCACTTCAACGAGGTGCACCTCGACGGTGTCTTCGTGCCCGACGACCGGGTGCTCGGACGGCTCGGCGCGGGCTGGGCGCAGGTCACCTCCGAGCTGGCCTTCGAGCGCAGCGGTCCGGAGCGGGTCCTGTCGACCTACCAGCTGCTCGCGTCTGCCGCGCAGGCGATGGACGACGGGCGCCTGCCGCTCGACGAGGGCCTCGGCCGGCTCGTCGCGCGGGTCGCCGGCCTGCACCAGATGTCCTTCGCCGTCTCGCACGCCCTCGAGGCGCACGAGCCCGCCGACACCACCGCCGCCATCGTCAAGGTGCTCGGCACGACGACCGAGGGCGACATCGCCGACTACGTCGACGGACTCACTGCCAGCGGATGGGTGCAGGACGACGAGCTCTACACCCTCCTGCACGCCGCCATCCTGCAGCGGCCCGGCTTCACCCTGCGTGGCGGCACCAACGAGATCCTGCGCGGGGTCATCGCCCGCGGGCTGGGGATGCGCTGATGACCTCGGGCCCGCCCCTCGTCGAGCTGCACGGCGCCGACCCCGACCTCGTGGGCGTGCTGACCGAGCTCTTCGCGGCATACCGCAGCAGGCGCGCGACGCCCACGCACGTCGTCGACCTCGACCGCGAGCTCTGGGCCCAGCTCGAGGAGCTCGGCCTCACCCGGCTCACCGGGTCGCCCGAGCGCGGGGGCAGCGGTGGCACCTGGGCCGACGCGGCGGCGCTGCTCGGCATCGCCGCCGGGGCCGCGGCCCCGGTGCCGCTCGTCGAGCACGACGTGCTCGCCGGGTGGCTGCTCGAGGCAGCCGGACTGCCCGACGACGGGGGGCTGCGCACCGTATGCCGTCCGGACCCTTCGGGGGTCGCCCTCAACGTCACGTGGGCCCGGGACGCGACCCATGTCGTGGCGCTCTGGGAGGACGGCGACGAGTGGCGCGTTGCCGACGTGCCCATCGAGCACGTCGTGCTCACCGAGCGGCGCAACATCGCCGGCGAGCCCTGCGACACCGTCGAGTTCGAGGTCGACCAGCTCGAGGGCGGCGTCGTCGTGTCGCACGCGGTGGGCGAGCAGTTCCACCTGCGTGGGGCACTCGCCCGCAGTGCCCAGGTCGTCGGCGCGATGGAGCGCATCGTCGAGATCGTGCTGCGCCACGTCGCCGAGCGCACCCAGTTCGGTCGGCCGATCGGGCGCTTCCAGGCGGTGCAGCACCTCGTCAGCGACATCGCGGCCGAGACGGCGCTCGGGCGTGCGGCGACCGACGCCGCCGTCGCGAGAGCCTCGGCGACGAACTGGACCGACCCCGGCATGCTCTTCGCCGTCGGCGTGGCCAAGTCGTGCGTCGGTCACGGGTCGTCGGTCGTCGTGCGCGGAGCCCACCAGGTGCTCGGCGCGATCGGCACGACACTCGAGCACGAGCTGCACACGCTGACCAAGCCCATCCTCGCCCGACGCAGTGAGTACGGCTCGCTCCACGAGTGGGACGAGACGCTGACGAGCCTCGCCGTGTCGGCCGGCCACGACCGGCTGTGGTCGCTCATGACGACCGGACGAGCCAAGCCGTCGAGTGCCTCTGTCCCGACGGGTGAGAAGTGAGCACTCGACGGGGTGGGGCGTCGGAAGGTGAGTGCTCGCCGGGTGAGCGGTGTCGGAAACTGAGCACTCGACGAAGGAGATCCAGCCCATGACCGAGGTCCGCTACGAGGTGGCCGACGGCGTCGCCGTGCTCACCCTCGATGCCCCCGAGCGGCGCAACGCGCTCTCGGTGGAGATGTCGCAGGAGCTCATCGACGCGGCCCGCGCGGCCGAGGCCGACGCAGCAGTCGGCGCGCTCGTCGTCACCGGAGGCCCGCACTTCTGTGCCGGCGCCGTGCGCAGCGTGCTCGCCGACACCGGTCGCGACCCGGTCGAGGACGGCGCCTACCGCAACCTCGAGACCGTCTATCGCGCCTTCACGACGATCGGCGAGGTCGCCGTGCCCACCATCGCCGCCGTGCGGGGCGCCGCCGTCGGCGCCGGCCTCAACCTCGCGCTCGCCACCGATCTGCGCATCGTCTCGCGCACCGCCCGGCTGCTCCCCGGCTTCGCCCAGATCGGCATCCACCCCGGGGGTGGGCACTTCACCCTCCTCAATCGGGTCGCCGGCCGCGAGGCCGCCGCTGCGCTGGGGCTCTTCGGCGAGGAGGTCGACGGCGAGCGTGCTGTCTCGCTGGGACTGGCATGGGCGGCATACGACGACGGCGACGTGCTGGACCGCGCCCTGGGGCTGGCGAGCCGGGTGGCCGCGGACCCCGAGCTCGCGCGCCGCACGGTCGCGAGCTTCCGGCGCGAGACGGTGCCGGGCGGCATGCCGTGGGACGTCGCCGTCGAGCTCGAGCGGTCACCGCAGATGTGGTCGCTGCGTCGCCGCGAGGGCTAGACGCCGATTCGGCCCGATCGGGCTCTGGTGCAAGTATGGGGAGGTTGGCCCGGGCCCGGTCCGGTGCGCTGACCGTCCCCCGTCCCCGGCAGAGTTGGAGAGATCGTGCTGGCTACCTACCGACCTCTCTTCGAGGTCCCGGGTGCCCGCAGGTTCATCGCCGGAGGCTTCACGGCCCGCTCGGCCGGGTCGATGTTCGGCGTGTCCGTCGTGGCGATGGTCGCGGCGCGCACCGGCTCCTACGAGCTCGCGGGCGCCGTCGTCGCCGTCGGCATGGTCTCGCTCGCGGTGTGTGCGCCCTTCCTCGGGCGGCTCGTCGACCGCTATGGCCAGCGGCGCATCGCGATCCCGTTCTTCCTCTGGTCGGGCTTCTGGGCCGTGATGACCGTGCTCACGTCGCTGCGCGGCTGGCCGACCTGGCTGCTCTTCATCACCTTCCCGCTCTGCGGCGCCATCCCCAACCTCGGCACCATGGCCCGCGCCCGCTGGTCGCACATCTTTGCCCACGACCCGCGCAACCTGCACTCGGCGATGTCGTTCGAGCAGGTCATGGAGGAGGTCACCTTCGTCATCGGGCCGGTGCTCGCGATCTGGCTCTCGACGGCGTTCTTCCCCGAGGCGGGCTTCCTCTTCGCCACCATCGCGTATGCCGTGGGCGTCCTCGTCTTCATCTCCGCCCGGTCGACCGAGCCGCCCGTCGTGCCGCACCACGAGCGTCCGACCGAGCACGCCCACACGGTGCCGGGCCTCGTGCCGCTCGCCTTCATCATGGTGATGACGGGTGCGATCTTCGGGGTCAACGAGGTCGTGACGCTCGCGGTCTCGGAGGAGGCCGGGGCACCGGGCGCCGCCGGGGGCATCCTGGCGCTGTATGCCGTGGGGTCGGCCGCCGCCGGGCTCGTCTTCGGCCACTTCTCGCACGGTCGCAACCTCGTCAAGCTGCTCATGGTCGGAACGCTCGGCATGGCCGTGCTGCAGGTGCCGGTCTTCTTCGCCCCCAACCTCTGGGCGCTCGCTGGCCTCATGCTGCTCGCCGGCATGGCGACGGCCCCGACGCTCATCACGACGATGAACCTCATCGAGCGGATCGTGCCGAAGGCCCAGCTCAACGAGGGCATGACGATCGTGCTCACCGGCCTCATCATCGGCATCGCCGTCGGGTCGGCCGTCTCGGGCGTGGTCATCGACCGCATCGGTGCCCAGCACGGCTACGCGGTGGCGGTGGTCGCCGGAGGCTTCGCCTTCGTCATGGCGCTCGGCACCCGCGCCTTCCTCACCCGCCGCGAGCTGCACAATCTGCGCTGACCCCGCACGTCGAGTGGCCACTCCTGGTCGGCTGCGCTGAGTCGAGTGGCCACACCTGGTCGCCCCCACCACGTCGAGTGGCCACACCTGGTCGGGTGCGGTGACGTCGAGTGGCCGCTCTTCGCCCGGCGACAATTGGCCTCTCGGCTCACGGGGGCGGCCAGTTTTGGCCTTTCGACTCGGGGAGGCGGCGTGTCTTGGCCCGTCGACGGGTGGGGGGCCGGCGGGGGCGCGGTCCGGGCGGGCTGGCGATCGGGGGCGGACGGCATACGGCGGCTCAGTCGTGCTGGGACCCAACAACAGCGAGAGGCCACCTCCTGCGCGCGGCAAGAAGTGGCCTCTCGACTCGTCGAGGCGACCAGGATTGGCCTCTCGACGGGGTGGGGCGGTCAGTGGCCGGCGGGGACCACGACGGCGTCGTCGTCCTCGGCTGCCTCCGCCCCCGGCTTGGGGCCGAGGTCGACGTGCGGGAGGAAGAGCGAGGCGACGAACGCGAGCACGAGCACCCCGGCCGCCACGAGGAAGACGACCGACATGGCGTCGGAGAAGCCCACGAGGAACGGCTTGGCCAGCGTCGGGTCGAGCTGGTTGATGAACGAGCTGTCCGAGAGTGCCGCCCCTCCGATGCCGCCACCGGTGCTGCCCGACTGCTGCGAGGCCGCGAGCTGCTCGGCGAAGGCCTTGTTGGCGGCGGGGTCGCCGCCCGTCGGGTTGCGCAGGGCCGCTTGGAAGGCCGGGGTCGGCGCGATCGCGGCGAAGGCCTCGGTGATCTTCGTGCCGGCCTGCGAGAAGAGGATCGAGAGGAAGACCGCGGTGCCGAGCGTGCCACCGATCTGCCGGGTGAAGGTCGCCGACGAGGTGGCCACGCCCATGTCGCGGCGGTCGACGGCGTTCTGCACGGCGAGGGTCAGCGGCTGGAAGTTGAAGCCGAGGCCGATGCCGAAGAAGACCATCGCGATCATCGTCTGCCACAGCGGGGTGTCGGCGCCGACGTAGTGGAAGGCGAAGAGCGACAGGACGAGCAGCGCCGAGCCGATGATGGGGAAGATGCGGTAGCGGCCGGTGCGGGAGATCATCTGGCCCGAGAAGATCGAGCCGGCCATGATGCCGAGGGTCATCGGCAGCAGCTGCAGGCCGGCCTCCATCGGGCTGGAGCCCTTGACGATCTGCAGATAGAGCGGCAGCGCGGCGAGGCCACCGAACATGCCCATGCCGATGAAGACCGAGCTGATCGAGGCCGAGGCGATGGTGCGGTTGCGGAAGAGGCGCAGCGGGATGAGCGCCTCCTCGGCCATCGAGCGCTCGATGAGGATGAACGCGACGAAGCCGATCAGGCCGATGACGTAGCAGGCGATCGCGGTCGGGGAGTCCCAGCCCCACTGGCGACCCTGCTCGGCCACGATGAGCAGCGGCACGAGGGTGACGGTGAGTGCCATCGCGCCCCAGTAGTCGACGCGGTGGTCGAGGCGCGTGTGCTTGAGGTGCAGCGTGCGCGACACGACAACCAGCGCGGCGATGGCGATCGGCACGTTGACGAGGAAGACCCAGCGCCAGCCGGTGATGCCGAGGATGGTCTCCTGGTCGGAGAGGATGCCGCCGACGACGGGACCGATGACGCTCGAGGTGCCGAAGACGGCCAGGAAGTAGCCCTGGTACTTCGCGCGCTCGCGCGGCGGCACGATGTCACCGATGATCGCGAGGGCGAGCGAGAAGAGACCGCCGGCGCCGAGGCCCTGCACCGCACGGAACGCGGCGAGCGACGGGATCGACCACGCGAAGGTGCACAGCATCGAGCCGATCGTGAAGATCGTGATGGCGAAGAGGAAGAGCTTCTTGCGCCCGTAGATGTCACCGAGCTTGCCGTAGAGCGGCGTCGTGATGGTGGCCGTGATGAGGTAGGCCGTCGTGACCCACGCCTGCCCGGCGAGGTCCTGGAGGTCATCGGCGATGACGCGCATGGCGCTCGCGACGATCGTCTGGTCCAGGGCCGCGAGGAACATCCCCATCATCAGACCGATGAGGATCGTCACGATCTCCTTGTGGGAGAGCGGGGCTGGCGCCGCGGTCCGGGGCCCCCCTGCTGTCACTTCGTCCATGTCACTGCTCCTGGGTGGAGTCGAAGGGGAGGATGGGAAGGGCTTGGCCGCGCTCCCCCAGGTGCGCGTCGAGCGCGTCGCCGAGGGAGCGCAGCTGCCGGGTGAAGGTGGTGGCGGCCTCGCCGTCCCAGTCGGCGAGCAGCCCCTGGAACCACTGGGCGCGCGAGGACTGGATGCGCCGCAGCACGGAGCGGCCCTCGTCGGTGAGCGAGGCGACCTGCGCCCGCCCGTCGGTCGGGTCGGTCTCCTTGGCCACGAGGCCGTGGGTCACGAGGGCGCTCACCTGCCGGCTCACCGTCGACACGTCGCTGTGCAGGTTGGTCGCGATGTCGGAGACGCGCACCGGTCCGGCACCCGCGATGACGAAGAGCACGGGGTATGCCGCCACGTCGACGCCCTCGTGCACGCGCGGGGACGTGTGGCGGGCTGCCAGGAGCAGCTTCTGCACGCGCAGCAGGGACAGGAAGACGTCGTTCGCCTCCTGGTGGCTGACGGCCATGGGCCCACCTTCCCGAGAATGATTGCTTGCAGCAAGCAAGTATCAGTCGCGTCCCGGAGGTCGTCAAGCCCGGCTATGTCGGTATGGGGTGGTCTGGGGTGGTCTGTCGCGTGGTCGGTCGCGTGGTCACTCGGTCGCACCCCGGTCCGCTTTGTGCTTGTCTGGGCGCTGAGCGCTGCACTCCGGGGGGAGATGGGATGATGGCGGCGCACCGCAGGGCAGTCCTGGCCCCGCGGCAGCAGGTGCAGCGCCACAGAGGAGTCTTATGTCGAGCGAGAACCCGTCAGCACAGTCCGTCGATGCGACGATCCATGACGTGTTCCGGCAGCTGTCCGCCCTCATCTACGCGGGCGCCGACTCGGGATCGATCCACCAGGCCGTCGTCGACGCCGCCAAGCGGCTCGTCGACGGGTGCGACCGCGCGTCGCTGCTCGTGCGCACCCGTGACCGTTACGCCACGGCTGCCAGCACCGACGACATCGCCCGCCGCATCGACCAGATCGAGCTCGAGCTGGGCGAGGGCCCGTGCGTCGACGCCATCCTCGACGAGGCCTACCAGCACGACCCCGACCTGACCGACGCCCGCACGCCGTGGCCGCGCTTCACCGCGCGCATCGTCGCCGAGACGCCGGTGCGCTCGGCGATCGGCTACCGGCTCCTCCTCGACGGCGACAAGGTCGGCGCGCTCAACCTCTTCTCCGACACCCCCAACGGGCTGACGGCGAAATCCGCCGACGTCGGGGCGGTCATCGCGTCGTTCGCCTCGGTGGCGCTCATGGCGATCCGGGCCCGCGAGGAGGCGGCGACCCTGCGCGAGGGCCTCCAGAGCAACCGCGAGATCGGCAAGGCCGTCGGTCTGCTCATGTCGGCGCACCACATCAACGGCCAGGAGGCCTTCGACCTGCTGCGGCGCACGTCGCAGGAGCTCAACATGAAGCTCGCCCACGTCGCCGCACAGGTGGTCGAGGGCCAGGAGAGCCAGTTCGGCGCGACGCGCTCGTCCTGACCCTCCCGGCCGCAGGCCTCGCGGTCGGTTGTGGCTCGCTCTCAGGCGGAGCGGATGCCCTCGGCGTCGAGCGTCGTGCGCAGGGTGTCGAGGGTGCGGCGCAGCAGGCGGCTGACCTGCATCGCTGACAGGCCCATCGACTGGGCGATCTCGGCCTGCGTGAGGTCGTTGGTGAAGCGCAGCTCGACGATGCGCTGGTCACGGGCAGGCAGCCGCTCGAGAGCCGTGCGCACGACGATGCCCTCGTCTAGCGCCGGGTCGGAGCTGCCACGGGCGTTGCTGTCGAAGAGGTCGAGCACCGGCCGGCTGCCGTCGGCCGTGGTCGCGTCAAGCGAGGCGGGACGCAGGTTGCTCGCGGCGACCTGCGCCTCGCGCACCGACTCGGTGGTGAGCTCGAGCTCCTCGGCGAGCTCGTCGACGGCCGGGTCGTGCCCGAGCTGCTGCTCGAGCCGGGAGCGGGCGTCGGTGACGAGCTGGCGGCGCTCCTGCAGCTCGCGCGGCGGACGGACGAGCCACCCGTGGTCGCGGAAGTGGCGGCGCAGCTCGCCGGTGATGGTCGGCGTCGCGTAGGCGCCGAACTCCGTCGGCTTGCTGAGGTCGAAGCGCTGGATCGCCTTGAGCAGGGCCAGGAAGGCGACCTGCTCGAGGTCCTCCCGGTCGAGGCCCTTGCCCGAGTAGCGGTGGGCGAGGGAGCGGGCGAGCGGCAGGTGGAGCATGGTCACGCGCTCCAGTGCCCGGGTGCGGTCGGCCTTGCTCTCCGCGGTGCGTAGCTCTGAGATGAGATTACGAGTCTGCGCATCCTTGCGCGGACCCGACAGGATGTCGGTCATGGGTCCTCCGGGTGATCCCCCGATACGGCGCTGGCTTGACCGACACCTTGACGCTAGGCCGCTCAGCCCTGAATAGCAAGGCGGTTGGGGTTCCCATTGGGGCTCGAAATGGTGTATGCGACAGCGGGGCCCGTGGCCCCGCGGACCAGCCCTCTCGGCAGCCTCCCGGGGCGCCTCAGGAGGTGACGACGAGCGCGTCGAGGACCCGGCGCGCGATCTCCTCGTCACCGGTCACGGTGTAGTGGATCTCGTCGGTCGAGCGCCGTCCCGCAGCCCGCCGCGTGAGGGCGTCGGTCGTCAGGTGGATCGACGTGACGTCGAGCTGCTCCTCGCCGTCGGGCCGGTGGTGGCCGCTGAAAAGCGCTTCTCCGTAAGGGCGCTCGTCCTCACCGGTGATGACACGTGCACCCTCGCGGGCGACCACGGGGCCGGTGACGTCGACGACGACGGCGTGGCCTGCGCCGATGCCGGCCACCCGCGAGATGATGCGTGGCAGGGCGCGCAGGGCCGCCTCGGTGAAGACGGCGGCGGCGGGGGTGTCGAGGTTGCCGGGCCGGTCGAGCGCGTTGCGGATGTCCTGCTCGTGGCACCACGTGTCCATGACGCGCATGCGCAGAAGATGTCCGAAAGTCGTTTCGGGCCCGAGCGCGCCGCCGACGACCGTGTCGAGGTCGGCGGGTGACTCGCGCAGCGACGCGATGCGCTCCGGGTGGAAGTCGGCGAGCTCGGCGACGACCGCACGGCCGGTGCGTCCGCGCCGGGCCTCCACCTCTCGCTCGATGTCTCGACCCGCGTCGTGGCGCAGGTGCGGGTAGTCGGGCACGTCGACGTGATCGGCACGGATGCCGGCAAAGGACTTCTCGACGCCGACGACGTGCGAGATCTGGTCCTTCACCGACCATCCCGGGCAGTGGGTGGGCCGGTCGAAGTCCTCGTCGCGGCAGCCGAAGCCAAGGTCGATGACGGACTGGACGGTCTGGTCGAGCGCGTCGATCAGACCGGTGCGGTCGTCCGGGGCGGCCGGATGCATGGGCATGGCGCCACACTACTTACCCTTGAGCCATGTCGTCCGTGCCGCGAGCCTTCTCCTCCGCGGAGCGCCGCACCTCCCTGACGATCGGGGTCACGGTCGGTGTCGTGGCCGTCGGGCTGGTCTCGAGCCTCCTGGCGGCACGGTTCTCGGGTGCTGTGGCCGCCCCGCCCCCGGGCATCACCGACGCCGGCCCCGTCGTGCGCGCGGCGCTGCCGCTCGTCCGGGTCGTCAGCGACGTCGCGGCGGCGCTCACGCTCGGTGTGCTCCTGCTCGCCGCCACGATGGTCCCGGGTGCGACGCGCGCCGCGAGTGCGGCCCCGGGGGAGCCGCGCCGTGCGCTCGCCCTCAAGGTGGCGACGGGCGCGGCCTTCGTCTGGGCCCTCGCCGCCGCCGTGGGGGTCGTGCTGACCTTCGCCGACGCAGCCGGTATGCCGCTCAGCGAGCCCACCTTCGGCGCCCAGCTCCTGGCGTCGGCCTGGTCGATCGACACGCTCCGCGTCATGGTCCTGTCGGCCATGGCGGCCTTCGTCGTCGCCACCGGGGCCGCGCTCGCCACGACCCGCGCCGCCACTGTGGCGCTCACCGTGGTCGCCCTCTTCGGGGTGCTCGTGCTCGCGCCCGCCGGCCACGCGGGAGGCTCGTCCGACCACGAGACGGCCGTCAACGCCCTCGGCGCCCACCTCGTCGGCGTCTCACTGTGGCTCGGCGGTCTGCTCGGGCTCGTCGTGCTCCGCCGGTCGCTCGGGGACTCGCTTCGGGTCGTCGCGCGGCGCTACTCGAGCCTGGCCCTGTGGTGCTTCGTCATCGTCGGCATCTCGGGCGTCATGTCGGCGTCGACGCGACTGTCGGGCTGGCAGGACCTCACGACCGACTACGGGCTGCTGGTCCTCGTCAAGGTGGTGGCCCTCGTGGCCCTCGGCGCCGCCGGCTGGTGGCACCGGCGGGCGATGCTGGAGCGCATCGACGCAGGGGGCCGGCGGGCCTTCGCCCGGCTGGCGGTCGGCGAGACCCTCGTCATGGGGGCTGCCGTGGGCATCGCGACCGCCCTCGCGCGCACGGCGCCTCCGGTGCCCGAGACGGAGAGCGACCCGTCGGCGGCCCTGGCGCTCACCGGCTTCCCCGCCCCGCCCGCACCGACGGCGATGTCGTGGCTGACGGCCTGGCGGGTCGAGTGGCTCTTCCTCGCGGTCGGCCTGCTCGCCATCGGGCTCTACGTCGCGGGCGTCGTCCGCCTGCGCCGCCGGGGCGACGCGTGGCCGGTGCTGCGCACGGTGACCTGGGTCATCGGCTGGCTGCTCTTCCTCTACGCCACCAACGGCGTGCTCGGCATCTACGGGCGCGTCGCCTTCTCGTGGCACATGACGCTTCACATGTTCGAGGCGATGGTCGTGCCGATCTTCCTGGTGCTCGGCGCCCCGGTCACGCTCGCGCTCCGCACGCTGCGCCCCCGGCACGACGGCACGCTCGGACCGCGGGAGATGGTGCTCGGGATTGTCCACTCCCGCTTCATGGCGGTCCTCGGCAACCCCGTCTTCGCGGCGGCGTTCTTCTTCATGAGCCTCGTCGTCTTCTACTGGACGGGTCTGTTCGAGCTCGCGCTGACGACGCACACCGGCCACCTGCTCATGACGGCGCACTTCATGGTCACCGGCTACCTCTTCGCCTGGGTGCTCGTCGGTGTCGACCCGGGACCGAAGCGGTGGAGCCCCGCGCTGCGCCTCATCGTGCTGTTCGCGACCATCGCCTTCCACGCCTTCTTCGGTGTCGCCATGATCACCGGCACGACCGTGCTGGGCGGTGACTTCTTCGAGACGATCGACATCCCCTGGGTGCCTGACCGCCTCGCCGACCAGCGTTTCGGCGGCGGGGTGGCCTGGGCGATCGGCGAGCTGCCGGCGCTCCTGCTGGCCCTCATCGTGGCGATGCAGTGGTTCCGCAGCGACCGGGCCGAGTCGGTGCGAGCCGACCGCAAGGCCGACCGTGACGGAGATGCCGAGCTCACGGCATACAACGACCGGCTGGCGCAGCTCGCCGACCGCGACGACCGCACCAAGGCCTGACCACCCGGCGCCCCGCCGGCCCCCTCCCCACATCGAGTGGGCACTTTCCCACCGAGGAGCCGCGTCGGGAACTGGGCACTCGACCCAGCCCCGAGTCGAGTGGGCACTTTCCACCCATCCCGAGTGCCCAGCCGGCCCCCTCCCCACATCGAGTGGGCACTTTCCTACCGAGGAGCCGCGTCGGGAACTGGGCACTCGACCCAGTTCCGAGTCGAGTGGGCACTTTCCACCGGGACGGACCGACCTACTACGGCCGGTAGTATGGGTTCGGAGGTCCCGACATGACGCGAAGGCTGCCGACACCGCAGTGCCCGATCCGGCTGGGCGAGCCGTGCACCCTGTGCTTCCCCGGGGCAACCGGTCCGCAGGACTGCGGCCTCGTCTACCTCGTCGAGAGCGACGACGAGATGCGTGAGCAGCTCGCCGAGAAGCGTCGCGAGGTCCTCGCGAGCCGGAAGGCGCTGCACCCGACCGGCTGAGTCGTGTGACAGTGGTGCCATGAAGGTGGCCCTGATCCAGCTCGCCTACGGCGACGACGAGTCCGTCCCCGAGCGCACCCGCCGCGCAGCCGACCTCGTGCGAGCCCAGGCCGGGCACGACCTCGTCGTGCTGCCCGAGCTCTGGGCACCGGGCGGCTTCGACTATCGGCACTGGGACGAGCGGGCCGAGCCCGTCGACGGGCCGGTCGCCCGGGCGCTCGCCGAGGCCGCCCGCGACGCGGGCGTGACCCTGCACGGCGGCTCTATCATCGAGCGCGCTGACCCCCTCGAGCCCGGCGACAAGGGGCTGTGGAACACCAGCCTCGTCTTCTCGCCCACGGGCGACCTCGTCGCGACCTACCGCAAGATCCACCGCTTCGGCTTCGGCGAGGGCGAGCCGCTGCTCATCGACGCGGGTGACGACCTCGTCGTCCTCGACGTGCCCGTCGCGGGCGGGGACAGCGTGCCGGTGGGCCTGTCGACGTGCTACGACCTGCGCTTCCCCGAGCTCTATCGCCGACTCGTCGACGCCGGCGCCCAGGTGCTCGTCATCCCGGCCGCGTGGCCGATGCGCCGCGTCGAGCACTGGACGCTGCTCGGCCGCGCCCGCGCGATCGAGGAGCAGTGCGTCGTGCTCCAGTGCAACACCGCCGGCACCCACTCCGGCCACGAGATGGGCGGCCACTCGCAGGTCGTCGACGCGACCGGGAAGGTTCTGGCCGCCGCCGGCGCTGACGAGCAGGTGCTGAGCATCGAGATCGACACCAGCGCGGTCGCCGCGTGGCGTGAGTCCTTCCCCGTCCTCACCGACCGGCGGCTCGGATGAGCCCGACCGGCTCCGACACCCTGCGCTCCCGGGTGCGGGTGCGCGCCCCCGAGCTCGTCGGCCGCGGCTGGCTCAACACCGGAGGCCGGTCTCTCGACCTGGCTGACCTGCGGGGTCGCGTGACTGTCCTCGACTTCTGGACCTTCTGCTGCGTCAACTGCCTCCACGTCCTCGACGAGCTGCGCCCTCTCGAGGCGCGCTTCCCCGACGCCCTGACGATCATCGGCGTGCACTCGCCGAAGTTCGAGCACGAGGCCGACCCCGTCGCGCTGGCCGCAGCCGTCGAGCGGTATGCCGTCCACCACCCCGTCCTCGACGACCCGGAGCTCACGACGTGGCGGGCCTACACGGCTCGCGCCTGGCCGACCCTCGTCGTCATCGACCCCGAGGGCTACGTCGTGGCCTCGATGTCCGGCGAGGGTCACGGCCCCGGCCTGGCGGCGCTCGTCGCCGAGCTCATCGAGGAGCACGCCGCCAAGGGCACGCTCCAGCCGGGCGACGACCCCTACGTGCCACCGCCTGCCCCTGACACCGCGCTGCGCTTCCCCGGCAAGGCCGCTGCCCTTCCCGACGGCTCTGTCATCGTCTCCGACACCGCCGACCACCAGGTCGTGCACCTCGAGGCCGACCTCGAGACCGAGCGCGCGCGATGGGGTGGCCGGGGCGCACTGGCCGAGCCGCAGGGCGTGCTGCTCGCAACCCCTGACCTGGCGGCGTCGCTCGGCGTCGACCTCATCGTCGCCGACTCGGCCAACCACCAGCTCAAGGGAATCCGCTTCTCCGACGGGTCGATCCACGTCCTCGCCGGAACGGGCGAGCAGCTGCGCGAGCGCACCGGCGGCGACCCTGCGCTGGAGCAGGCGCTGTCGACGCCGTGGGACCTCGCGTGGTTCGAGGGCCGGGTCGTCATCGCCATGGCCGGCACGCACCAGCTCTGGGCGTGGACACCGGGAGAGACCGCTGCGGCAGGCACCCTCGAGGTGCTGGGCGGCACGACGAACGAGGGCCTGCGCGACGGCCCGGTGCTGGACGCGTGGTTCGCCCAGCCTTCGGGCCTCGCCACCTCCGCTGACGGCGCGAGGCTCTGGGTGGCCGACTCCGAGACCTCTGCCCTGCGGTCGCTGCACCGGGACGAGGTCGGCACCCTCGTCGTCGAGTCGCACGTCGGCACCGGACTCTTCGACTTCGGGCACCGCGACGGCGATGCCGGTGAGGCGCTGCTCCAGCACCCGCTCGGGGTCACCGTGCTCCCGGACGGCTCGGTCGCGGTGAGCGACACCTACAACGGCGCGATCCGCCGCTACGACCCGACGACCGGCCAGGTGACGACCCTCGCGCAGGGACTGGCCGAGCCCAGCGACGCCGTCGTCGAGACCGACGCCGACACGGGGGAGACCCGGCTCGTCGTCGTCGAGTCGGCAGCGCACCGCCTCGTCCGTGTCGCCCTGCCCGACGACGCCCAGCGGGTCGACGGCCCCGCTCGTCGCACCCAGCGACCGGCGACGCCACTGCCCACCGGCACCGTCGAGCTCGAGGTCACCTTCGTGCCGCCCCGGGGCCAGAAGCTCGACGACCGGTGGGGCGACCCGACGATGCTCGACGTCTCGGCCAGCCCACCCGAGCTCCTCGTCGGCGGTGGCGGCAGGGCGCGGGGCCTGCGCCGGTCGCTCACGGTGGCACCCGGCATACCGGAGGGCACCCTGCACGTGTCGGTGCAGGCGGCGGCGTGCGACGGAGACCCCGACACGGGCGAGGTGCCCGAGCACGCTGCCTGCCACCTCTTCCAACAGGACTGGGGCATCCCCGTCACCATCGACGAGTCGGCAGATGCCACGATGGTGCTCGATCTCAGGGGAGTCTGAGGGCCTCGCGGCCCGCGGCTGACAGTCAGGTGGCGCTCGTGGCACAACAGTCCGGCGGAGTCGTGCGACCCGTGATCTCACTGGTCTGCGGGGTGCTGGCAGTCGTGCTCCTGCCGCTGTCGCTCGTGGCGGTCTGGGCCTCGATCATGCTGACGCGCACGACGGTCTTCGTCGACGAGCTCACCCCCGTCGTGCGCGAGCCCCAGGTGCAGGAGGCGCTCGCCGACGGCGTCGTGACCGGGGTGCTCGGTGCGGTCACCCTGCAGCCCGCGGTGGAGCAGGTGCTCGAGGGACCGCTGCGGCAGGTGGCCACCACCGTCGTCGCCGATCCGCGCGTCGCCACCGCGTGGGCGGGCGCGCTGCGCAGCACCCATCGGCAGTTCGTCGGCGTGCTCGAGGGCCGGGCCGACACGGGGCTCGACAGCCGGGGTCGGGTGACGATGCTCATCCCGCTCGAGATCCCCGAGCTCGAGCAGGTGCTGTCGCAGGTCGGCGTCACCGACCCGGCAGCCCTGCGCCCCACCCTCGAGATCCCCCTCGTCGCCGCCTCCGACCTCGCCACCGCCAAGCGGGTGTATGCCGTCGCGGACGCCTGGGGTGTCTGGGCGCCCGTGCTCGTGGCGGCCCTCGCGCTCCTGGCGGCCGCGCTCGCCCATCGTCGACGAGCCACGATCGGGTGGATCGCGTTCGGCTGGTTGCTGGGCGGGGTGGGCCTGGCGTCGGCCCTCATGCTCGGGCGCGCCCCTGCGATCGACCTCGTGCGCGAGCCGGTCGTGCGCACGCTGGCCGACGCGGCCTACGGGCTGTCGGCGACGTGGCTCTACGCGGCCTCGGCTGTGGCAGTCGGCGTGTCCGTCGTGCTGCTCGTGGGGGTGGCGGTCTCGGGCCGATCACGGCGCCGCTGACAGGCGAGCGCCTCTGTGGGGTATGAGGTCTCGGAGCACGCACAATGGCGTGCCACGAGTCAAGGAGACGTCATGGGCATCGGACTTGGGATCTTCCTGCTCGTCGTCGGTGCGATCTTCTACTTCACACCGCTCGACAGCAACCTGCTGAGCACCAACCTCAACACGGTGGGCATCATCCTCATGCTCGGTGGGGCGCTCGCCATCGTGCTGGCCCTCATCATGAACGCGCAGCGCAACCGCACGCAGCACACGGTCGTCGCGGAGCGCCGTGGCGCCCCCGACGTCGTCGAGCGTCGGGTCGACGGTGACGAGGTCGTCGAGCGCCGCGTCGAGCGTCGCGACGGCCCGCTCTGACGGTTGGTTGGCCTGACGGTCTGAAGACCTGACGGTCCTCTGCAGCACACCGGGCCGCCCTGCGCGCCCCACCGAGTCGCCAACACACCGAGCAGCTGTCAGACCCGCGCGGCACACCGCGAGGAGCTGGCAGCTGCTCGGTGTGTTTCCGGGTCGGGGCCCAGCTGCGCGTGACGGGCTGAGTCGGCTGAGTCGGCGAACTCATCCCGCCGCCGCCCCGGGGGTGCTTGGCTGGACGCGTGAGCCAGTCTCCCGTGCGATCAGCGTCCGACATCGCCGCGGCCACGCCCGCCGACCGGGACCGGTGGGTCGACACGCTCCGGGTGGGCTCGCTCCTCGTCGTGATGCTCGGCCACTGGCTGATGGTCGTGCTCACCGAGGACCTGCAGATCACGAACGCGCTCGTGATCGTGCCCGCCCTGCAGCCGTTGACCTGGGTCCTGCAGGTCATGCCGCTCTTCTTCCTCGTCGGTGGTGTCGCCCACGCCCACACGTTGGGCTCGCTCGACCGGCGCCGGCCGCCCGGACCGGGGCGGTATGCCGTGTTCTTCCACCGCCGCGCCGTGCGCCTGCTGCGCCCCACCCTCGCGTTCCTCGTCGTGTGGGTCGCCCTGGGGGTCGCGGCCCACCTGTCCGGGCTGACCGCGCTCACCGACGAGGTCGGCCGGCTCGCCCGAGACGCGCTCGTCATGGTGCCGCAGCTGCTGTGGTTCGTCGGCATCTATCTCGGGGCCTGTGCCTTCGCCCCCCTGATGCGTGACCTGCACCGGCGGTGGGGCCTGCGCGTCGTCGTCGCGCTCGTCGCGATGGCGGTCGTCGTCGACGTCATCCGTTTCAACGGTGGGCCGGAGCTCCTCGGCAACCTCAACTTCGCCCTCGTGTGGCTGGCGCTGCACCAGCTTGGATTCGCTTGGCACGATGGTCTGCTCACCACCCGACGCGGGTGGGCGATGGCGGCAGCCGGCTACGGCGCGATGCTCGTCGCGGTGACGGTCGGGCCCTACCCGACCTCGATGGTGGGCCTGCCGGGCGAGCAGGTCTCCAACATGGCACCTCCGACGGCTGCGCTGTTGGCACAGGGCATCGGCATCTGCGGCCTCGCCGTCGTGCTCCGACCCGTCATGCGGCGGGTCCTGTCGCGCTCGCGCGTGTGGGCCACGGTCGTCGTCGCGTCGCCGTTCGCCATGACAGCCTTCCTCTGGCATCTCACGGCCCTCATGGCCGTGCTCGTCACGGCCCGCGCGGTCGGCGTCGTTCAACCCACCGTCGCCTCGGCAGCGTGGTGGCTGACCCGCCCGATGCTCTTCGCCGTGCTCGCCCTCGTGACCGCGGCGCTCGTAGCGGTCTTCGTCCGCTTCGACCGGGGTGGACAGGCCCCGGAGGTGACGCCGCCCGACACGCGGCGTTGGGTCGATCCCGTCACGGCGCTCTCCGCCCTCGTGCTGTTCTTCGGCATCCTCATCGTGTCGATCGTGGGGGTCGACGTGCTCGGCAACCGACCGGTCTTCTTCCTCGTCGGCGACGTCACGCCGGCGGTGGGATTCGCTGTCCTCGGGGCCGGACTGGTCCTGCTCCAGGCGCCGCTGGTCGTCAGGCGACCCAGCCGCGCTTGACGGCGAGGACGCCGGCCTCGAAACGGCTCTCGGCGTGCAGTGCCGACAGTGCCGCGGAGACGAGCCGTCGCACGGTCCGCACCGAGACGTTGAGCCTCCGGGCGATCGCCTCGTCCTTCTGACCCTGGGCGAGCAGGGCCACGACCTGGTGCACCCGGGCGTCCGAGAACTCCCCGTCGGACGCCCCGACGGTGTCGGGGACCAGCGGGATCGCGGCCTGCCAGATGGCGTCGAAGAGGGCGGTCGTCGGGGCGACGAGGTCAGGTCCGTGAACGACGAGCGCCCCGGACGACCCGGCACGCGGCAGGATCGCCACGTCCCCGTCGACGATCACGATGCGGTGCGGCGGCGCCGGGTGCGACCTGGCCTGGACCCCGAGGGCGACCTGCCCTGCGAGGTGGTCACGCCAGTGCGGAGCCTCCAGGGACGCGTCGGTGACGACGACACGCAGGGGGATGCCGCGGGCGAGCAGCTCATCGTCGAGCCGGGCCGATGGTTCGATCGCCGCTGGTGGCAGGGCGTGGCCGGGCAGCATGAAGGACACCCGCTCGCGAGCGGCCTGCGTGAGCTGGAAGAGGCGCGACGTGACGACGCGCGGGTCGTCGATCTGCTCGACGAGCCCTTGGGCGTCCGTCTGCGTGCGGCTGGTGACGAACGACTCCACCAGGGTGCTGAGGTCGTCACGCGCCTCGCTCACTTGGCGCTGACGCTCGGCGAGACGCGCTTCCTCGCGGCCGATGAGCACCTCGATGGCCTGCTCGGGCGGGATGGCCTGGAACGGACGCGAGCCCGCGCTCACCTCGACGAGCATGAGGTCGGCGAGCAGGTCGAGCTCGGCCTTGACCTGTGGCACCGAGATGCCGACGAGGCGGGCGATGTCGGCGGTGTCGGCCGTGGGCCGTTCAAGCATCGACTTGTAGACCGACTCGGTCACCGCCTGGATCCCGAAGACCTGGAGCATGCGCACCCCTTCG
The DNA here is from genome assembly GCF_044793955.1 of Humibacillus xanthopallidus. Taxonomy (GTDB): domain Bacteria; phylum Actinomycetota; class Actinomycetes; order Actinomycetales; family Dermatophilaceae; genus Humibacillus; species Humibacillus xanthopallidus_C. The sequence goes on from NZ_CP084995.1 coordinate 749,089, forward strand.
CAGCTGCATCGCGTCTGTTCGGCACGACTCTAGTCAGATCGGCAGGGCGGGACGGGCACCTGTGACATGTCGCTCGGCCCCGTGCGGTCCCGACGGCATGGCAGGAAGCGGTCACGTCCTGTTCGCGCCCGCCAAAGCGGTGGCGGCGGGCGGGCCCGCGCTCCAGAGTTCCCAGCAGCGGGCACAGGGGCCCGCCCGAGCACACCAGGAGAATCGTGTATCCCTCTCGCACTCCCCTTCGGTCCGCCCGCTCCTCCCGCCCCGTCGTGCTGGCCTGGTCGTGGCCCGACCTCGTCCTCTGGTGGCCCCTCGCCGTGCGTCGGGTCAGCGTGCGCACCCCGCTCGGGTGACTCCTGTCGCCCTGGTGCTGCGTGTCGGCCGGGCGGGTGAGCTCTCCTGGAGCCACCTGGCCGGCCGTCTCCGCGTCGAGGTCGAGGCGTGCGACGGCATCGACCACGCCTTCGTCGCGCCCTCGGGGGAGCTGTCGGGCGGGGTGGTCGAGCTGCAGGCAGTCCTCTACGTCCTGGACGTCGACGGCGCCCACGCCGTCGACGTGGTCATCGAGATGTCGCGCCCGCTGGTCGACGCCGGCGCCACGATCGCCGCGGTGGTCCCGGCAGCTTGGGGACATGGCTCCACCTGGCCACCTCCGGACCTTTTCGGGGTGAGCTGACCAGCCATACGTTCGGCCTGCGTCGCCGGGTCGGGACGCACCCATCCATCACCAGCCTCAACGAAGAGGCTTGAATGACAAGGGGATTCACATGTTGGGAGTCAAGCGACTCGGTATGATGGCGGGTGGTGCGGCCGCAGCGACGGCGCTTCTCGTCGGCTCGGCCGGATCCGCACAGGCCGCAACCGCCGAGAACTACTGGAACGTGGCCTACGGGCAGCTCTACGTCTCGGCGTGGGAGTGCAACACCTACGTGACGTCGTGCAGCTGGTACACCAAGGTCCAGCTGCGCAACAACGGTGGACGCATCATGGACCGCATCACGAACACCACCAAGATCTATGCCAACGGCATCTCGGCCAGCGTCACGATCTCCAAGGACCAGGTCTCGGCGACGCTCACCGGCAACCAGACCAGCATCGGCAAGGTGACGTGGACGAAGTACGTCTCCAACCTCGTCGAGCTGAGCGGCAAGGCCACCCCGTCCTGGACCACCATCGGGATCACGACCGAGGCCTGTCTCACCGGCAACGGGCCGGGCTCGTACGGCGACGTCAGCGCCAAGTGCGCCAAGATCGGTCTTTGGTGATCCTGAGCCGATCCCGTGCAGCCCTTCGGGCGCTGTCGCTGATCGCGGTGCTTGCCGTCTCCTCCGCCTGCACCGTGCAGGTCGGCGGGGGCGGCAAGCCCTCGGCGCTTCGAGACCATGTCGGGATCAACGGGCTGTTGGCAGACCCTGCAGCCATGAAGCACCGGCCGTCGGCAGAGGTCACCCTGGACCGAATCGGTGCGGCGCGGCTCACCGGGGTGGCCCTGCAGCGGGTTCCCTCCGCCGCGCTCATGGAGGGGTTGATCAAGCAGCAGGACGGTCCGGTTCGCCGTGACCTCGAGATCCGCTGGGCCACCTCCACCGGCGACACCGCCCGGGTCGCCCAGGCCATCGAGGCGCTCGGCGCGCAGTGCGGCGGATCCACCCCGTCCGACGACTGTGACAGCGCCCTGCGCTCCGTCTGGTCCTTCGTGACGGTGTCAGCCAGCCCGGCCCGGGCTCAGCTGGCCCGCACGTTCCCCGACCTTCGCCCTCCGGCGTGCCCGGCCAAGGCCGCGACCATCGGCGACCAGTTCATCAGCGTGCTCTGCGGGCGCCCGGTCCGAGACCAGGACGCCTTCGATGCCGCGGTCGCGCGGGAGACGGAGGGCGACGGCCGTTTCGCGGACAGTCGATCGCTCTGGGCCGCGGCGGCTGTCGCACGCGCCGGGGGACTCGAGTCCGACGAGCTCCGCTCGGCCGCGGAGAGTGCCGTGGGGCAGTCCCACGTCGAGGGTGTGTTCTTCGACGAGACACCTGCGCAGGGCACCTTGCTGACCTCGTGGGCCCTGCTGCACCTCGCTGATGCCGATCGTGCCGGCGTCGACCTCGAGGCGCTCGCCCAGGCCATCCGCCGCGAGCCGACCGACGGTGCCGCAGATCGCGTGATGCTGGCACGCGCCGGACTCGCCCTGCTCGGCTCGACGCCGACCCCCGCTGCCGGCGGCGCGCTCGCTCTGCGCGATCCCGACGGGCCCTACAACCCCTTCATCGCCCTGGCGGCGCGCGACGCCGGAGACCTGCGGCTCGTGTCGATCGGCTTCTCGATGACCGAGGCCCGCAAGACGCCCGAACGGCTGGCGTCGTGGCTCGTCACGAAGCGCATCATCGAGGGCCGCCCGATCAGCATCTCCGATGCGGACGCAGCCCTCCTCCGGCGGCTGGGCCCCACGCAGGCCACGCCCGGTTCGGCGGGCACCCCGGTGCCTGGGCTGCTGCGCGACACCGCGCTCGCCGCCGCCGGCAGGCCGAGCGAGCCCGTGTCCGTCTCACTAGGCTGCGGAGGCGCCGACTGGCTCGTCACCGTCGACGACGAGTGCGACATCCGCTCGTCCCTGCTCGTCGCGCTGCGCGACGACTTCACGACATCCCAAGGAGCCGCATGACCTCCCCTGCCGTGACCCTGCGCGGTGTCAGTGCCGCGCACGGTGCCACCCGGGACAGTCCGCTCGATCTCGACATCGCGCCCGGCGCGCGAGTGTGGATCAGCGGACCCTCCGGGGTGGGCAAGACGTCGCTGCTCTACGTCATCGGAGCGATGACGCTCGCGAAGCGCGGCACCGTGACCGTCGGAGGGGTCGCGGTGTCGAGCAGCCGGGTGGCCGACGAGGTGCGACGCGACCACGTCGGCTTCGTGCTCCAGGACGCCCAGCTCGTCGAGCACTGGTCGGTCGAGCGCAACCTCGCCACGATGGCCGGCCACGACAACGCACCAGAGGCCCTGCAGCGCCTGCACGCGTGGGGGGTGCCCGTCGAGGGCCGGCATCCTCGGTCGCTCTCGGGCGGGGAACGCCAGCGCATCGTCACCGCCGGAGCCCTGGCCAAGGGGGCCGCCGTCATCGTCACCGACGAGCCGACCTCGAGTCTCGACGAGACCGCTCGCGATGCCGTGATCGAGGCCTTCCACGACGCCGCCGAGGCGGGTGCGGCGGTCGTCGTCTCGAGCCACGACTCAGCCTGGAGCGCGTGGGCCAACCAGCACGTCCGCCTCGGGAGGACCGATGGCTGACCGCACCTTCGGCAATGCCTGGGCCAACGTCATCGGACGCCGGGTCGCCTCGGTGACGACGCTGCTCGTCGTCGCGAGTCTCGTGGCCGCGGTCACGGCCCTGCTCGTGCCCCTGCGCGACGTGCGAGACAACCAGCGCGCGGCCTACGACCGTCCGGAGTGGCAGTCGGTCTTCCTCGTCGAGGGGATCGCCGGCGCCGATGAGCCCATGACGACCGCTGACGTCGCTGCGCTGCGACGGACGCCCGGGGTGACCGGGGTCTGGCCCTTCGGCACGGTGGACGCCGATGCCGGGGGAGCGCTCGTGCAGCTCCGCTCCTGGGTCGCCGCCCTCAACGTCCCGATCGTGGTCGGCAGGGCTCCAGAGCCGGGGGCCTGCGAGGCCGCCGTGACGCGCAGCGTGACTGAGGCGACCGTGGGTGCGCCTCTCGACGTCTCGCTGGCCGCGGGCGGCAGCACGGTCGGCCTGGCGGTGCGTCCCGTCGTCGTGGGGGTCGTCGACCAGGGCTACCCGCTGGTGTCGGGACCGTCCGCCCTCACGACGTGCCCGATGCCGTCCACCCAGGCGCCGGAGCAGCTCGTCGTGGCCACGGACACCGGGCGCCTCCCCGATCAGTACGTGGGGGAGTCGCTCGACGTGGTGGCGGCCCGCTCGATGGAGGCCAGCGCGAGCACCGGGGTGATCGGCCTGCTGGCGCTCGTCCTCGCGGTCCTCTCCCTGGTCGTGCTCGGCTCGGTGGCACGGTGGAGCGTGCGGTCGCGTCTCGGGGAGTTCACGACGCTGCGCGTCTGGGGCCGCTCCCGCTCCGACATCGTGCGGATGGTCGGTGTCGAGCAGGGTCTGCTGGCGCTCGCTGCCGCGCCGGTGGGGCTCGCGCTCGGGACGGTGCTGGCCTGGGTGCTCGTCCGCGCCGGTGGGGAGTCGAGCCTCGTCGACCCCGCGGCCGGCATCGCGGTCGCCCTGCCGTCCGCCTCGACAGCCGCCCTGGCCGTGGGAGGCTTCGCGGTCGGTCTCGTGGTGCTCACCCTGGCGCCGGTCATGCGCGCGCTGGCCCCCGACGTGGCGCGCCTGCTGCGCCGCCGGGGTGAGTGAAGCACCGGTCACCCCCGGAAAGACACCGGGCGGCCGTCACCTCGAGCAGGAAAGCCTGCTGGAGCTGACGACCGCCCGATGTGCCGGTCAGGCGGCGGACCCGGTGAGGGCCCGCCGCCGGGAGACTCAGAAAGCCGACTCGGGCACGTCCATGAGGTCGTTGTCGGTCGCCTCGGCGATGGCACGCTCGGCGGCGAGCTTGGGCAGCACGTTCTTGGCGTAGAACGAGGCCGCCGCCACCTTGCCGCGGTAGAAGTCGGCGTCCTTGCCCGATGCACCGCCCTCGAGGGCGCGCTGGGCGACCTCGGCCTGACGCAGCAGCAGCCACCCGACGACGAGGTCGCCGGCGCCGAGGAGCAGGCGGGTGGTGTTCTGGCCGACCTTGTAGAGGTTGGTGAGGTCGCCGCCCACGCGCGGGTCGCTCTTCATGAGGTCGCCGATCATGTGGCCGAGGATGCCCTGCACGTCCTCCAGCGCCTTGCCGAGCAGCTCGCGCTCGGTGTCGAGGGAGCCGCCGAGGTCCTTGGCGAACTCCTGCATCTGCCCCGCGATGTGCTGCAGGGCCTGGCCCTTGTCGCGCACGATCTTGCGGAAGAAGAAGTCGAGGCCCTGGATCGCGGTCGTGCCTTCGTAGAGGGTGTCGATCTTGGCGTCGCGGACGTACTGCTCGATCGGGTAGTCCTGGAGGAAGCCGGACCCTCCGAAGGTCTGCAGCGACTCGGTGCCGAGCAGCGTCCAGGCGCGCTCCGAGCCGAGGCCCTTGACGAGCGGCAGCAGCAGGTCGCTGACCCGGTGGGCGAGCTCGGCGTCGGAGCCCGGCTCGAGCGGGGTGGCCGGGTCGTCCCCCTGCGCCTGGCTGACGGTGTCCTGCTGGCACGCGGTGTAGATGACGAGCGCACGCAACCCCTCGGCATACGCCTTCTGGAGCATGAGCGATCGGCGGACGTCGGGGTGGTGCGTGATGGTGACGCGCGGCGCCGTCTTGTCGGTCATCTGCGTGAGGTCGGCGCCCTGCACGCGCTCCTTGGCGTAGGCGAGCGCGTTGAGGTAGCCCGTCGAGAGGGTCGCAATGGCCTTGGTGCCGACGAACATGCGGGCGTTCTCGATGACCTTGAACATCTGGGCGATGCCGTCGTGCACGTCGCCGAGGAGGGTGCCGACCGCGGGCTCGTGCTCGCCGAAGGTGACCTCGCAGGTCGTGCTGACCTTGAGACCCATCTTGTGCTCGACATTGGTCACCCAGGCGCCGTTGCGCTCGCCGAGGGCACCGGTCTCGGGGTCGACGTGGAACTTCGGCACGATGAAGAGGCTGAGGCCCTTGGTGCCGGGCCCTGCGCCCTCAGGTCGTGCCAGCACGAAGTGCACGACGTTGTCGACCATGTCGGACTCGGCGGAGGTGATGAAGCGCTTGACGCCGGTGATGTGCCACGTGCCGTCGGGCTGCTGGACGGCCTTGGTGCGGCCGGCGCCGACGTCGGAGCCGGCGTCGGGCTCGGTGAGGACCATCGTCGTGTGCCAGGCGTTGTCGACGATGTGCTTGGCGAGCTTCTTCTGCTCGTCGTTGCCCATGTGCCACAGCAGGCTGGCGAAGGAGTAGCTCGCGGTGAACATGTGCACGGCGGGGTTGGCGCCGCACACCATCTCGGCCACCGACCAGCGCAGCGAGGCCGGCACGACCATGCCGCCGAGCTCGGCCGGGACGTCGAGGTTGCCCCACTCGCCGTCGACGTAGGCGCGGAAGGACTTCTTGAACGAGTCGGGCATCGTCACCGACTTGGTGACCGGGTCGTAGACGGGCGGGTTGCGGTCGGAGTCGAGCAGGCTCTCGGCCAGCTCGTTCTCGGCGAGGCGCGCGACCTCGTGGAGGATGTCGCGGGCCGCGTCGGCGTCGACGTCCTCGTAGATGCCCGTGCCGAGCACGTCCTGGCGTCCGAAGACCTCGAACAGGTTGAACTCGAGGTCACGCACATTGCTCTTGTAGTGGCCCATGAGGTCCTCCACCGTTCTGTCGATCGGGTGACCCGCGTCGTCGCGGGCGCAGCCAAGTTACCGGCCGGTACTCCCCATGATGCTACCGACGGGTAACGAACGCAAGAGCATCACCGAGACGCGGTATGCCGCGTGGCCGGGAACGACGAAGGGCCCGGTCGTCATGACCGGGCCCTTCGCACGTGGAGCAGGCGGCACGAATTGCACGTACGTCTTCCTTCTGGAAGAAGGCTGTTCTGCTACTGAACTACGCCTGCGTGTTCGTCAGGAACCATAGCGGACCGTCCCCTGACCATTCCAGTCGGCGCTAGCCCGGCGACTGCTCGGACCCTCGGGTGGACGACCGCTCGGCCTCGACCGCGCGGTAGATGTTGCCGTGGATGTGGTCGGCTCCGAGCCGCTCGATGACGCCGTCGCGATCGAGCGTCGCCCGCACCGACGGCTTGAGGCGTGCGAGTCGCAGGCTGACCCCGGACTCGTGGGCGACGTCGACGATGTCACCCAGCTTGTCGACACCTTGCGAGTCGATGAAGTTGATGCCACCGCAGTCGAGCACGACCCCGGTGATCTCCTTTCGCTCTTGGATGACCTCGCGGAGCCGATCGTCGAACGCGTCGGCGGTGGCGAAGAAGAGGCCACCGTCGAGACGGATCACGGCGACCTCGGGGTAGACGGTGTCCTCCGGGTGCTCGTCCACCTCGCGGAAGACCTGCGTGCCTGCCTCGAGGCCGAGCGACGGCATCTTGGGGCGAGTGGCCACCGACACGAGCCAGATGAGCGAGAGGATGATCCCGATGACGACGCCGGCCAGGACCCCGAAGACGAGGGCCCCGACGAGGGCCGCGATCGCGATCCAGAAGTCGAAGCGCTGGACCCGCCTGAGCCGCTTCATCTCCGTCACGTTCATCATGCCCATGACGACGGCCTCGATGATGAGCGCGGCGAGCACCGGCTTGGGCAGGTTGGAGAAGAGCGGTGCGAGGAAGATCAGCGTGAGGATCACGGTGACGCCCGAGGTCAGCGACGCGACGCCGGTCTTGGCGCCCGAGTGGTCGTTGAGCGAGCTCGCCGACAGGCTCGTCGAGACCGGCATCCCCTGGAAGACCCCGGAGGCGGTGTTGGCCAGACCCTGCGCCGTCGACTCCTGGTTGATGTCGACGCGGTAGCGGTGCTTGGCCGCGAACGCCCTGGCGTCCCCGGCCGTCTGGGAGAAGCCGATGAGCAGCAGCGCGACCGCGGCGAGCGAGGTCGTGCCGATGTTGTCGAGCATGAGCTGGAGGTCGGGGACCTGCAGCGACGGCAGTCCGCTCGGGATGTCGCCGACGAGTGCCACCCCCTTCTCGCCGAGGTCGAGGAACCGAGCGGCCAGCAGGCCGCCGACGACGAGCACCAGGGCGCCCGGCACCCGCGGCGCGACCGCTCTCAGCCCGAAGACGACCGCGAGCGCGACGACGCCGACGACCACCGTGGCGGTCTGCCCCTCGCCCAGGGTGCCGATCCACGACCGCAGCTCCTGGATGGGGTTGGAGCCCGTCACCTCGGTGCCGGTGAGCTTGGGCAGCTCGCCGATGACGACATCGATGGCTGCCCCGAAGAGGAAGCCGGTGACGACGGCGCGGGAGAGGAACCGCGCGATCCAGCCCATCTTGAACAGCGCCAGCAGCAGGTAGAGCAGGCCTGACACCAGGGTGATGCCGGCGACGAAGGTGGCGATGTCCTGCTCGGCGAGCAGGCCGGCGGCGAGGACGGCGCTCGCAGCCACCGCCGCCAGGCCCGAGCTGGGGCCGACGGAGATCTGCCGGCAGCTGCCGAAGATGGCATAGACGATCGCCCCGGCCGCGGCCGCATAGAGCCCGTTCTGCAGCGGGATGCCCGCGATGCCGGCGTAGCCGAGGTTCTTGGGCACGATGAGGGCGGCGACGGCGATGCCCGCGATGAGGTCGCCCCTCAGCCAGGCGCGGTCGTACGAGCGCAGCTGACCGATGAGCGGGACGATGCTCGGGCTCCACCGTGGCTTCGCAGTCATGACCTATGCCTACTCGCACCGAGCGAGCCGTGTGCCCCGATCGCGCAGATCTGTCGCATGTTCGGGCGATGAGGTCGACCGCCGTCAGGACGGGTGGAGGGCGTCCGCCACCGCGAGGGCCCTCTCGGCCAGGCGTCGGCCGCTCGGCAGTGCCAGCTCGTCGAAGCTGACCCGGGTGCGGCGTTCGACGAGGTCCTCCACGGTGAGCGCGCCCTCGTGCAGCACCCCGAAGAGCATCTCCGCGCCGATGGTTGGGCACGAGTCGTTCACGGGCACAGCCAGATCCGGATGCATCGAGGCGAGCCATGACACGTCCACCGCTTCCGTGCCGTAGCGCCGCACGAGCCGAGGAGGTGCGGGCACCCGCGCCAGGGCCTCGCGGGCTGCCGCCCCGACGAGGGGGAGCGTGCTCGTGCGGCACTCGGTCGCGATGCCGGCCCGGCGGCATACGGCATCGATAGCGTCCTGCGCCATCTGTCGGTAGGTCGTCAGCTTGCCGCCCGCGATGGTCACGGGACGGCCGGGCTCGTCGATGAGCAGGTGGCGCCGGGACACGTCGGCGGACTCGCCGACGGCGGGCCCCCGCACGAGCGGGCGGAGGCCCGCGAAGCGACCCACGACGTCGCCGGCGCCCAAGGGGCGCTCGAGGACGCGGTTGATCGTGTCGAGCAGGAAGCGGACGTCCTCGTCGGGCACGGCCGGCGCGACCGGGTCGACGTCGGCCGTCGGCACGTCGGTGAGGCCGAGCAGGACGAGCCCGTCGGGCTGGGGGATGGCGAAGACGGAGCGGCCGAACGCTCCGACGACCGGGGCATAGACGACGGCGCGCGGGCCGCCCAGAGACGAGGCCCGAACGACGAGGTGCGACCCGCGGCTCGGGTGGATCGTGAGCCCCGGCTCGTGCTCGCCGGCCCAGACCCCGGTCGCGTTGACGACGTGGCCGTGTGCCTCGAGGGTCGCCCCGGTCAGCTCGTCGCGCAGCAGCACCGAGCGGTCACCGAGCTCGAGCGCGCTGCACCGGGTGACGATATCGGCCCCGAGACCGGCCGCCGTGCGGGCCACTGCGGTGACGAGCCGGGCGTCGTCCTCGAGCTGGCCGTCCCAGTGGAGCAGCGCTCCGCGGAGGTCGTCGCGGCGCAGGTCGGGCACGAGGGCGAGCGCCTCGGCGGCACTGATGCGCGACGGCCGGGGCAGGAGACGGCGTGGGGTGCCCGCGAGCGTGCGCAGGGTGTCGGCCACACGCATACCGGCCTCGGCTGCGGCGCCCATCGCGGCGGGAGTCGCGTCGCCCAGCGGGAAGAGGTTGGCGGCGGGGCGGGTGAGGTGGGGCGCGATGGCCGTCATGAGGTGGTGGCGCTCGCGCGCCGACTCCCACGCAATCGCGACGTCGCCCTTCACGAGGTAGCGCAGCCCGCCGTGCACGAGCTTGGAGCTCCAGCGACTCGTGCCCGCCGCGAGGTCGACGCGCTCGATGAGGGCGGCACGCAGGCCGCGCGAGGCGGCGTCGAGCACGACTCCGGCCCCCGTGATGCCGCCACCGACGACGATGACGTCGTAGGGAGTGCTCGCCAGGCGGTCGAGCGCGGCGGCCCGCGTGGCTGCGTTGATGGAGGTGGTCACCTCGCCCCCTGACCGGCGTGCGCGACGCCGGAGTGGTCGCGGAGCACGAATCAACGGTACCCACGCGGCGCGATGTGCGACGGTGTTGCGCATGCGAACTGGGTGGCGGTGCGGCTGTCGGAGGTCGTGTCATGCGTCGTGCCATGGATGAGCTGACGCGCTCGATCCGGCGCTCGGTCTGGCACGGCTGGGGTGACCCGGCCGAGGCGCACCCCCTGAGCGCCGCGGGGTGGTCGATGCTCGGGTCGCTCGGCATCGCGCGCGGCCCGAAGTCGCCCCCGGTCGCGCTCGAGGAGGTCGTGCTTCCCCCGATCGCCCTCGGCGACGCCGAGCTGGACGCGCTGCGGCAGGTCGTCGGGGACGGCTTCGTGCACACCGATCGCCGGTGGCGGGTCGAGCACGCAGGGGGCAAGAGCTACCCCGACCTGTGGCGGCTGCGGCGTGGCGACGGGTCGCAGGCGCCCGATGCCGTCGTCGAGCCGGCTGACGCGGGCGAGGTGCAGCGGCTCCTCGAGGTGTGCGGTGCCCTCCGCATCGCGGTCGTGCCCTTCGGCGGTGGCACGAGCGTCGTGGGCGGCGTGGGTGCCGCCGGTGGCGGTGGGGTGGCGTTTGCAGGGGTGGTCGCCGTCGACCTGCGTCGTCTGGACCAGCTGCTCCACGTCGACCAGGAGTCGCGTCTCGCGACCTTCCAGCCGGGGCTGCGGGGCCCCGACATCGAGCGCGCGCTCGAGCCGCACGGCCTGACGCTCGGGCACTACCCGCAGAGCCACCAGGAGGCGACGCTCGGGGGCTACGTCGCCACGCGATCGGCCGGGCAGGCGTCGACGGGCTACGGCCGCATCGACGACATCGTGCTCGGGATGCGGGTCGCGACACCCCGGGGTGAGCTCTTGCTCGGAGGGCGCAGTCCCGCGTCGGCGGCCGGCCCGCGACTGCTCGACCTCGTGGTCGGCAGCGAGGGCACGCTCGGCATCATCACCGAGGCCACGCTCCGGGTCGCTCCCCGACCGACCGCCAAGAGGTATGCCGCGTGGCTGTTTCCGTCGTTCCACGCCGGCTCCGAGGCGCTGAGAGGTCTCGCCCAGGACGTCGGTCCGGGGCTGCTGCCCGACGTCTGCCGGCTCTCGGACGAGGAGGAGACCCGCGTCAACCTGGCGCTGGCAGGCCGCTCCGGTGCCGCCCTGCTCCGCTATGGGCGGGCGCGCGCGCTGCCTGCGCCGGTGCTCGTCATCCTCGTCTGGGAGGGCACGGACGCGGGCGCCCTCAAGCATCGGCAGTCGGTGAGTGAGCGGGTGCTCCGCCGGGGGAGCGGGCGGCGGCTGCCTAGCCGAGTTGCACGGGCGTGGGAGAAGGGGCGCTTCTCGGGGCCATACCTTCGCGATGAGCTGATGGGCCGGCGCATCCTCGTCGACACCCTCGAGACCGCGACGACGTGGGACCGCCTCGGCACCCTCCACGCTGAGGTCGGGTCGGCGATCCGGTCGTCGCTCGAGGTCGGCGGCAGGGGTGTCGTCGTCATGTGCCACGTCTCCCACGTCTATGCGACGGGCGCCTCGCTCTACTTCACCTTCGTCGCCGCTGAGTCGGCCGACCCGATGGCCCAGTGGCGCGCGGTGAAGTCGGCGGCCACCGAGGCGATCGTCGCCGGTGGTGGCACGATCACCCACCACCACGGCGTGGGCGTCGACCACGCGCCGTGGCTCAGCGCCGAGATCGGTGACTTGGGGGTGGATGTCCTGCGGGCCATCAAGGCCGAGCTCGACCCAGCCGGAATCCTCAACCCCGGCAAGCTCCTTCCGCCGGCGGAGGGCTCTTCCGGGGGTGCTGCTGACGGCGTCGTCGAGGCGGTGACACCCGGCCCCGACCCGGGGCTGACCTGCACCCCTGACCTCTCGTGATGCCACCGAGATGGAAGCGCAGAGGGCGCGCGGGCCAGGGTGAGCACCCGGTGCCCGGCCTCATATCACTCGCGAAGAGTGAGCCGGTGCGGCATACAGGGCCCTGACACTGGCAGGACAGTGGCAGCGGCTAGGGAGCGGGCGGTTGGGGCACGGGCCACGAAACCTGAGCTGGCCCTCGACGACGGTGGTGACCGATGTCCCGCCGCAGCCGTGTCCCGATCGAGGAGGAGTCCGATGGTGCAAGGGCGATCATGGGTGTCCTCGGTCGGCCTGCGCCATCGGGGGCGCGGAGTCCGGCTGGCAACGACTGTCCTGGCTGCGGCTCTGCTGCTGGGGGCGTGCAGCTCCGAGACGAGCGGTGACGCGACGCTTCGGGCGGCGGAGGCCAAGGTGGTCTCGGCCCGGTCTGCACTCGACGATGCCCAGGCCGAGGCAGAGACGAAGCGCGCGGAGTTCTGCTCTGCAAGCACCAGCTACATCACGGCGCTCGATCGCTACGGCGACATCCTCAACGAGACCGCTCCGACCGTCGGAGACGTCAAGACCGCCGGCCGCGACCTTGCCCAGCCCGGCCAGGACGCCGTGGCCTCCGGACAGGCCGCAGCCGACGCGACGAGGGCCGTGACGACGGCGGAGCAGGAGCTCGCTGCTGCGGAGGCCGAGCTGGCAGCCGTCCGGGCGGCCGCAACGGGGACTGCGCCTCCTTCACCGTCCACCTCGTCCACGACACCGGGCACGACGTCCACGTCGACCGCTCCTGCCGTGCCGAACGAGACCATCGTCCGAGTCCAGCAGGCGGAGAGCGAGTTCGAGACGGCGCAGGGCAGCATCTCGGACGACACCGCCCTCCGGGTGGCCTCGCAACAGTTCAACGCGGCGGCCGTCGCGCTCGAGATGGCGTGGTTGGGGCTCTACGCCGAGGCTGGCTGCCTGACCGACCCCCAGCAGCAGAAGGCCGTGAAGGCGGTGCAGGACTACACCAAGGCGTTGCAGCAGGACCTGCTCGATGCGGGCTACTACTCAGGCAAGGTCGACGGGGTCTACGGCCCGACGACCGTGGCCGCCGTGGAGGCGCTGCAGAAGGCTCACGGCCTCCCGGTCACCGGCGCCATGGACAAGGCGACCCAGGCAGGGCTGCGCACCGACCTGGCGGCCAAGGGCGGCGTGGCCGCCGGGGCCGAGGTGGCCTCGACCGCTGCAGTGCAGCAGACGCTCAAGCTCGCGGGTTACTGGGACGGGCCGGTGGACGGTCAGTGGACCCCGGCCCTCACCGACGCGCTCAAGCAGGCGCAGACCGAGCTGGGCGTGCCCGCCTCCGGAACGGTCGACGCGGCGACCATCGCAGCCGTCGAGAAGGCCATCGAGGAGGCGGCGGAGACCCCGACGGTCACGCTGACGGTGACGACGACAATCGCGCCGAGTCCGCAGTCCTCACCCTCGTCGACTCCGCCTGCATCAGGGGAGTCCTCGACCAACTAGGTCACCGCGGCCACAGCGGAGATGCGAGAGCGAGCGACGGGAATCGAACCCGCGTATCCAGCTTGGGAAGCTGGCGCTCTACCATTGAGCTACGCTCGCACGGGCCGCCGGGAAGCCCCCGAAAGGGGGCCGCGAGGCGGCACGCGGCGCCAGTGTAGCCGACGCCCGACCGATGGACAGACCTCGACCCCAGGGGCCCGACACCGCATGGATCTCGCCAAGCAGCAGGCCTTCGTCGAGCACGTCCGCGCTCGCGGAGGAGCCACTCGGCAGGTGGCCGTCACGCTCGAGCAGTTCTTCGACGGCAACGACTGCGAGTGGTGCATCGCGCCGAACCGCGACGAGGACCTCGAGCTCGAGACGGTGCGCGACGTCCTCCTCGCGCTGCGCGACCACGACGAGGTGCACGACGTGCGCATCGAGCTCGACCAGCTCGAGTTCCAGACCTATCCCGACGACGAATGGCCTTATGCCAGTGGGGTGGCCGTCATCACGACGCTCAGCCCGGAAGAGGTGGACGTGCTGACGATCGAGGCCGAGACCGACCCGAGCGGCGGCCCCTCGCCGAGCCCTGACTGGCTCGTCGACGGGCCGAACGTGCCGGAGGGCCACCACTACGTCGGCGTGTGGTGGGACTGATGGCCGGGCTCGAGCAGATCACCGACGCACTCTGCTACCACGGCGAGGGACCCGTCTGGTCGTCGACGTGGGGTGGGCTGCGCTGGGTCGACATGCTGGCCGGCGACGTGCTGACCCTGCGCGCCGACGGCTCCGTCGACCGGCTCCACGTCGGTGAGGTCGCGGCCTTCGTGCGTCCCCGCACCCGCGGTGGGTGGGTCGTCGCCACGGAGCGAGGGCTGGCGCTCGCGGACGAGCCGGACGGCATACCGGCGCCGTGGATCGAGCTCTGGGACGACCCGGCGATCCGGATGAACGAGGGCGGCGTCGACAGCCTGGGGCGCCTCTGGTGCGGGTCCATGGGCTACGACCGCGTGCCCGGCAGCGCGACCCTCCACCGCGTCGACGCCGACGGCCACGTCGTCACGGTGCTACCCGACGTCACGATCTCCAACGGGATCGACCTCTCGCCCGACCATCGCCTCGCCTACTACAACGACACGCCGACCGGACGCACCGATGTCTTCGACGTCGTGGACGGCGAGCTGACTCGCCGCCGCCCCTTCCTCACCCACGCCACCGGGCACCCCGACGGGCTCACCGTCGACACCGCGGGCAACGTGTGGGTCGCGCTCAACGGCGCCGGTCGCGTGCGCTGCTACTCGCCGCAGGCGCAGCTGCTCACCGAGATCGAGCTGCCCGTCCGGCTCGTGACGGCGTGCACGCTCGGCGGCGACGACGGCCGCGACCTCTTCATCACGACCTCGCGCGAGAACCTCGATGACCCCGAGCCTGAGGCCGGCGCCGTCTTCCGGGTGCGGGTCGACGTGCCCGGCCCGCCGGTGCGGGCCTTCGCGGGCTGAGCGAGCGGGGCGGCGAGCCGGAAGGCGGGCCCGCAGGCTCGCATCCTGCTCCGCCAGGCGGAGCAGGATGCGACTCCATCGTGCGCCACCCCGTCGGTATGCCGTCCGGCCGGCTCAGCCGGGGTGGAACCCTCCGCTCGTGGGGTCGTAGGCATGGAAGCCCGGGCCGCGCATCGCGCGAGCGGGACGGTGCAGCTGCTGCGCGCCCGGGAACCCCGCAAACATGCCGTCTCCCTCGGGCCTACCTGCACCCGGCTCACCGCCGGCCCCGACGCCGAGGAGGCTGCGGGTGAGAGTGTGCGCGTCGGAGAGCAGCTCGTCGAGCGCCGCGCCCAGGTGGTCGTCGGACGGCGGCTCGTCGGCGATGGCCGCCGCGAGCACCGCCCGGCGCACGAGCTCCTTGGTGAAGGAGGCGGTCGTGCCCTCGGCGCGGGCCGCCGCGGCAGAGATGGCCTCGGCGCCGAAGAGGTGCCCGCCGTAGAGGTGGAGCAGCGCCCGGCGCCCGTCGCCGTCGGGCAGCGGGATCTCGGCCGCGAGGTCGACGCGGCCGGGCCGCTGTGCCAGCGCGATCTCGAGGTCTTCGACGCGGTTGGTCGTGAGCACGAAGGCGACGTCGGCATCGGCGTCGAGCCCGTCGAGGGCGTCGAGCACCTCGAAGAGCAGCGGCGACGCGCCCATCCCGATCGAGCGGTCCTCGGCGACGAGGTCGCAGTCCTCGAGCACGATGATGGCCGGCTGGTGGGCACGGGCCACCTTGGCCGCGTCGTGGATGAAGCGCAGCGACCCGCCACTGAGCAGCACGGCCGTCGTGCCGGGCGACGCCGAGAGCAGGTAGCGCACCGTGTGCGTCTTGCCCGTGCCCGGCGGCCCGTAGAGGAGCACCCCACGCTTGAGGTGCTGGCCGTGGGCCTGCAGCCGCTCGCGCTGCTCACCCATCCCGATGACGTGGTGGGCCACCCGGTCGAGCACCCCCGCCGGGAGCACGACGGCCGCTGCGTCGACCGTGGGGCGCTCCACGAAGGTGAGACCGGCCATTCCGCGGCCATAGGGGTCGGACCCGAAGGTGATGACCTGTCCGCGGATCACGCTGCGCAGGTCCATCAGCTCCTGGGCCCGAGCGATGAGGGCGTCGGAGACCGCCCGGTCGCGCGCGATGACCTCGATCGCACCGGCCTCACGACCGAACTGGAGGTTCATCCCGAGGTGTCGCACGGCGACGGGCTCGCCCTCGTGCCGGAAGAGCCGGATGCCCGACGTGACGACCTGGCGCTTGTCGTCCTTGCCCGGCCCGGTGGACATCTGGTCGTAGTCGACCTGCCCCACCGGCAGCCCCATGCCGTGCTGCACGAGGTCGCCCAGGGACATGTGGTGCCGCGCATCGCCTGCGATGCCGACGATGCGGGCGTCCGCGTCCGCACCAGCGAGCTCGGCCAGCGCGATGTCGGCGTCGACGAGGCGGTGGGGGAGGATCGGCAGGTTGACGACGGAGAGCAGGTGCGGCTCGGTGCCGAGGTGCTCGGTGAGGACCTCGACGAGCCGGGGCCCTCCTCCCGGTCGCGGCAGCTCCTCGAGCACCCGGCGCAGCACGGCGTGGAAGTCGCTCAGCATCTCGTCGCTGGCGACGCGGGGGCGGTCGGAGGCGTCCATCCCCTGACCCTAGGAGGCCAGCGGTCGTTTCGGGAGGCGAGAGTTCGGCGGGCGTTCGGGGGCTCTCGCTGTAGCCTCGACCCGTGCTGCTCTCCGACAAGGACATCCGGGCCGAGATCGCGGCGGAGCGTGTGGTGCTCGATCCGTGGGACCCGCAGATGGTCCAGCCGTCGAGCATCGACGTGCGCCTCGACAAGTACTTCCGGCTCTTCGACAACCACAAGTACCCCTACATCGACCCTGCCGCCGAGCAGCCTGACCTCACCCGGCTCGTCGAGGTCGGTGCCGACCAGGACGGCTTCGTGCTGCATCCGGGCGAGTTCGTGCTCGGGTCGACGCTCGAGGCGGTGACCCTGCCCGACGACCTCGCTGCGCGGGTCGAGGGCAAGAGCTCGCTCGGCCGGCTCGGCCTGCTCACCCACGCGACGGCCGGCTTCGTCGATCCCGGCTTCTCCGGCCACGTGACGCTCGAGCTGAGCAACGTCGCGACCCTGCCGATCATGCTCTACCCCGGCATGAAGATCGGGCAGCTCTGCTTCTTCCGGCTCAGCTCACCGGCCGAGAACCCTTACGGCTCAGCGGCTTACGGCTCGCACTATCAGGGGCAGCGCGGCCCCACGGCGAGCCGGTCGTTCAAGAACTTCCACCGCTCACCGGTGTGAGCACCACGTCCGTCGGCCAGCTCGACGAGGTCGTCCCGACGAGCCGAGGCCGTATGCCGTTCGCGACCCTCGCGTGGGACGCGCAGCCCGCCGACGCCGGGGCCGTCGCCATCGTGCTCCACGGTGGCGCCGTGAACGGCCGCGAGCCCAACCTCCCGTGGTCGCACAACGTGGCTCGCCTGGTGCCCTTCGCCCGGTCGCTGCGGTCGGTGCCGGGGCCGCTGGCAGTGGCCCGCGTCCGCTTCCGCTACCGCGGCTGGAACGGCGCCGAGCAGGCACCACTCGTCGACGCCAGGTGGGCCCTGGAGCAGGTGCGGGCGGCATACCCCGACCGGCCGGTGGCTGTCGTCGGCCACTCGATGGGCGGCAGGGTCGCCCTGCACCTCGGCGACGAGCCCGACGTGCGGCTCGTCCTGGCGCTGGCGCCGTGGATCGAGCCGGGCGACACCAGCCCCGGCCCGTGGTGCCGCACCGTCGTCCTCCACGGCGACCGCGACGTCATCTGCGGGCTCTCCCGCTCGCGCCGGCTCGTCGAGCAGCTGCAGTCGCAGGGGCGTGACGCGACGCTCATCAGGATCGCGCGCAGCGACCACGCCATGTTGCTGCGAGCCCGGCTCTGGACCGAGCTCGTCACCGGCGTCACCGCCGCCACGTTCGCCGACGAGCTGGGCATCGGCGACGACGGTGTCGAGCCCCGGTCCGGGGTCGTCGGTGCGGCGATCGCCCGCGCGGTGCACGGTGGCGGGTCGGTCATCGACCTCTGAGGGGCCCGCCTGCGCGCCCGCCCGGTCACCCCGCCCGGTCACAGCGAGGCAACGGAGGGTTGGACGACCGAGACCGTGTCGGCCCTCGCGGGTACGTTGATCGACATGATCCGCTTCGAAGGCGTGACCAAGCGATATGGCGGCGCCCCGAGCGGCTCGCGCGAGTCCGACGGCAGCGGCGACGACGGGGGCGGCGTGGGCTCGGTCGCCGTCGACAACCTCACGCTCGAGGCACCGACCGGCCAGATCACCGTGCTCGTCGGGCCGTCGGGCTGTGGCAAGACGACGACGCTGCGCATGGTCAACCGCATGATCATTCCCACCTCGGGCACCATCTCCGTCGACGGCCGCGACACCGCCACCATGGATGTCGCCGAGCTGCGTCGCGGCATCGGCTACGTCATCCAGCACGCGGGGCTCTTCCCGCACCGCACGGTCGTCGACAACGTCATGACGGTGCCCCGGCTGCTCGGCGTCGACAAGCGTGAGGCGCGCACCCGCGCCATGGAGCTCATCGAGCGGGTCGGCCTCGACCCCGCCATGGCCCGCCGCTACCCGGCCCAGCTCTCGGGGGGTCAGCAGCAGCGTGTCGGGGTCGCCCGCGCGCTCGCGGCCGACCCGCCCGTGATGCTCATGGACGAGCCCTTCTCGGCCGTCGACCCCGTCGTGCGCGAGCAGCTCCAGAACGAGTTCCTCCGGCTCCAGTCCGAGCTCGGCAAGACGATCCTCTTCGTCACGCACGACATCGACGAGGCGGTCAAGCTCGGTGACCAGGTCGCCGTGCTGCGGGTCGGTGGCGTCCTGGCCCAGCTCGCCTCGCCCGCCAAGCTGCTCGCCGACCCCGTCGACGACTTCGTGGCGGGCTTCGTCGGCCGCGACCGGGGCTATCGCGCCCTGTCCTTCGCCGACGCCCCCGAGCTGTCGCTGGCCGACGAGCCCACCGTCCGTCTCGGTGCCTCGGCGCAGGACGTGCGAGCCATCGGGGCTCCGTGGGTACTGGCGGTCGGCGACGAGGGGGAGCCGGTGGGCTGGGTGCGATCGGCTGCCGTCGACCGCGAGGTCACCCGCGACCTGCTGCACCGTGGCGGCACGGTCGCCTCCACCTCGGGCTCCCTCCGGGCCCTGCTCGACGCCGCCCTCTCCTCGCCCAGCGGTCGCGGAGTAGTCGCCGGCGACGACGGCCGGCTCGTCGGCACGATCACCGCCGCCGAGGTCGTCCCCGCCATCGAGGCCCGCCGCGCCGCCGGCACGGCTGGCCAGGTGCGGGGCGACGGCCGGCCCGGTGCCGCTGACGACGCGACCGAGCCCACGACCGAGCGCACGGCCGATCCCACGGCCGAGGGGGCGACCGCGCGGTGACCTGGGCCCTCGACCACCTCGGCGACATCCTCTTCCGCGCCGGGCAGCACGCCTGGCTCGCCGGGCTGCCGCTCGTGCTCGGCCTGCTCATCGCTCTGCCACTGGGCTGGCTCGCCAACCGCACCCCGTGGCTGCGAGCGACCCTGCTGACGACGACGGGTCTGCTCTACACGATCCCGTCCCTCGCGCTCTTCATCCTGCTGCCCTCGATCCTCGGCACGAAGATCCTCGACCCGTTCAACGTCGTCGTCGCGATGACCATCTACACCGTCGCCCTGCTGACCCGCACCGTCGCCGACGGTCTCTCGTCCGTCGACCCGTCGACCCGGCAGGCCGCCATCGCGATGGGATACGGCGGCTTCGCCCGGTTCCGCGCCGTCGACCTGCCGCTCGCCGTGCCGGTCATCGCAGCCGGCCTGCGGGTGGCCGCCGTGAGCAACGTCAGCATCGTCAGCGTCGCCTCGCTCATCGGCATCTCGCAGCTCGGCTACTTCCTCACCGACGGCTATGCCCGCTCCTTCCCCACGGAGGTGTGGGTCGGCATCGTCGCCTGCCTCATCCTCGCGCTCGTCTTCGACCTCGTCATCCAGGTGATCTCACGCGTGCTGACTCCGTGGACCCGGGCGGTGGCGGCATGAACCTCGCCGAGATCACCGCCTGGTTCACCGACCCCGCCCAGTGGTCGGGCGCCGACGGCATCCCGAACCGCCTGACCGAGCACCTCGTCTACACCGCGATCACCCTGCTCGTGGGCCTCGTCATCGCCATCCCACTCGGTGCGTGGGTGGGCCACACGGGTCGCCTGCGCTGGCTCGTCACCGGCGCCAACGCCCTGCGGGCGGTGCCCAGCCTCGGCCTGCTCTTCGCCGTGTCGATGCTCGTCGGCCCGCTCATCCAGAGCGACCTCGCCTTCGTCATCCCGAGCATCGTCGTGCTCGTGCTGCTCGCCGTGCCGCCCCTGCTGTCAGGCGTCTACGCCGGCATCGACAGTGTCGACCCCGCCGCCCGCGACGCGGCGCGCGGCATGGGCATGACCGGGTGGCAGGTGCTGACGAGGGTCGAGCTACCCTGCGCGCTGCCGCTCGCCCTGTCGGGCTTCCGCAGCGCGACGCTGCAGGTCATCGCCACTGCGACGATCGCAGCCTCCGTCAGCCTCGGCGGCCTCGGCCGCTACCTCATCGACGGGTTGGCCTCGCGCGACTACGTGCAGATGGTCTGCGGCTCCATCCTCGTCGCCGCCCTCGCGCTCGTGGCCGACCTTCTCCTCGCCGCCCTGGAGAGGTATGCCGTCTCGCCGGGAATCTCCGGGCGGTCCGCGCGTGTTGCCCGGTCACGGTCCTCGCGCACCGGGGCCGCTTCACGCCCCGCTCCGGGCGATCCGGCCCGGTCCATCAGCCCGGCTGGCACCAGCACCTGACCCACCGCACCACCCCCGTGACCGATCATCTGCACGACCGACAGCACGACCGGACCCGATCAGCGCCACCGCCGACCGGGTCCCCATCCGAAAGGGACCGAACATGACACGCACGCGCATCCTCGCCGCGGGCCTGCTCCTCGCCGCCGCCGTGCCCCTGGCAGCCTGCGGAGGCGGCGGCGACCCCCTCGCCCCGGCGACCAGCGCCGGCTCGACCGGCGGGGCGACGGGCGCCGCCGGCTCGGTGACGGTCGGCTCGGCCGACTTCCCCGAGGCAGCCCTGCTCGGCGAGATCTACGCCCAGGCCCTCGAGGCCGAGGGCATGACGGTCAAGCGCCAGTTCAACATCGGCAGCCGCGAGACCTACCTCAAGGCCATCACCGGCGGCGAGGTCGACGTGCTGCCGGAATACACCGGCTCGCTGCTCAACTACTTCGACCAGAACGCCAAGGTGACGGCGCCCGACGAGGTCTTCGCCGCCCTCGAGAAGGCGCTCCCTGAGGGCCTCTCGGTGCTCGACAAGTCCGCGGCCGAGGACAAGAACTCCCTCGTCGTCACCCAGGACACCGCGAGCCAGTGGTCGCTCAAGGCGATCCCCGACCTCGCTGCCCACCAGGCCGAGCTCTCGATCGGTGCTCCGCCGGAGTTCAAGACCCGCCAGCAGGGCCTCGTCGGCCTCAAGTCGGTCTACAACATCGTGCCCAACGAGTTCCGCCCGCTCCAGAGCCAGGCGAGCGTCGAGGCGCTGAAGAACGGCCAGGTCAAGGCGGCCAACATCTTCAGCACCGACCCGTCGATCGTCGCGAACGGCTTTGTCGTGCTCGAGGACCCGCAGAGCCTCTTCGGCTCCGACAACGTCGTGCCGCTCGTGCGCACCGAGAAGGCCGACTCGCTCAAGGAGGCCCTCAACGCCGTCTCGGCCAAGCTCGACACCCCGGCTCTGGCCGACATGGTCAAGCAGGTCGTCGTCGACAAGAAGGACGCCAGCGAGGTCGCGAAGACCTGGCTCGCCTCCTGACCCTGCGGCGCCGGGCCTGCCGATCCGGCTAGCCCGGCTGTCGCGGCACCAGCACGACAGAGGCCCCCGCGTCGGATGCGGGGGCCTCTGCCGTCCCCGGGGGAGCCCCGGGAATGCAGACTAACCGATAATGGTTCTCATTACGGTCGCACCCATCGTGCGACCGAGACCTCGAGGAGAACCCATGGCCAAGCGCACCGACGTGCGACCCGTCATCACCCTGCGATCGACGGCGGGCACCGGCTTCAGCTATGTCACGACGAAGAACCGCCGCTCCCAGCCCGACCGCCTCGTGCTGCGCAAGTTCGACCCCGTCGCGCGCGAGCACGTCGACTTCCGCGAGACCCGCTGACCCCGGCGAGACGCCCTGACCCCGATCGAAAGAGCAGTTCGCCCCCGTCCGCGTGAGCCTGCGCGGACGCACCGAGGGGGCGAACTGCTCTTTCGATGAGGCGGGTGGATCTAGGCTCGGGACACCGCATCGCTTCACTTCACCGTCGAAGGAGAGTCATGTCGATCGCCCACCACGTCATCGGGTCCGGCCCACGCACCGTCCTGCTCACCCATGGCTGGTTCGGCTCTGCCGCCGGCTGGGGCCCGTTCGTCGACTACCTCGACCGCGACGCCGCCCGGTGGGTCTTCACCGACGTGCGCGGCTTCGGCGACCGGCGCGGTGAGCAGGGCGACCAGTCGCTCGAGGAGTCCGCGCGCGACCTGCTCGCCGTGGCCGACGAGCTCGGTGCCGATCGCTTCACGCTCGTCGGGCACTCGATGGGCGGCGCCGTCATCCAACGGGTACTCGCCCTCGCACCCGACCGTGTGGAGGGGCTCGTCGGGGTGACCCCGGTGGGCGCGATGCCGACACCCTTCGACGACGCTGGGCGGGGTCTGTTCTGGGGAGCCGCCGAGAGTCGCGACAACCGCTTCGGCATCATCGACTTCACGACGGGCAACCGCAACACGCCCGTCTTCGTCAACGCCATCGTCGACTGGTCGCTCGCACACAGTGACGTCGACGCCTTCGCCCGCGTGCTCGACGCGTGGGCCGGTGCCGACTTCGCCGACGAGGTGCGCGGCAGCGAGCTGCCCGTCCTCGTGGCCGTGGGCGAGCACGACCCGGCCCTCGGCGCCGAGACCGTCACCCAGACGTGGATGCCGCTCTATCCGAACGCTCGGCTCGAGGTGGTGGCCAACGCCGGGCACTACCCGATGTTCGAGGCGCCGGTGCACCTGGCGACGCTCGTCAACGGCTTCGTGGCCGACCTGCCCGAGGGCTGACCTCGCGGTGGTGGCCGACCTCGCTGCCCTGACCGCGATGCTGCACGACCCCTCGACCTACGTCGACGACGTGCCGTATGCCGTGCTCGCCGAGCTCCGTCGCGAGCACGGCATCGTGCGCGTCGAGGAGCCCGAGCAGGCGGGCTGGCCCGAGGGTCCGGGCTACTGGCTCGTGCTCCGGCACGTCGACGTGACGCGGGTGCTGCGCGACCCCGCGACCTTCTCCTCGCACCTCGGTGGCACGCAGATCCGTGACCCCGCCACCGACGGCGACCTCGCCTACGTGCGCCGGATGATGCTCAACATGGACCGCCCGAGCACTCACGGCTGCGCCGGATGCTCTCGCGGTCGTTCACCCCACGGGCCGTCGCAGCGCTCGAGGACCAGATCGCCGGCCACGCGAGCGCGATCGTCGACCGGATGCTCGCCGGGCCGCACGAGGTCGACGCCGCCCGCGACGTCGCGGCCGACCTGCCGCTCCTGACGCTCGCCGACGTCCTGGGAGTGCCGCCCGAGGACCGCGGACTGCTCTACGACTGGTCCAACCGCGTCATCGGCTGGCAGGACCCCGACTACGCCGTGAGCGCGACCTTCGACCCGGCGCGCGGCACCGACCTCGCCCGGGCCGCACTCGCCCTGCGTCCCGGACCGGACGCCGGTGGCCGGATGCCCGACCCGCGCACCCGCTCGGGCATGCCCGACCTCTACGCGTATGCCGCCGCGCTGGGTGAGCGCAAACGTGCCGACCCCGGCGACGACGTCATGTCGATCCTCATGGCCCAGCGTGACGATGGGCCCGCGGACGGTCGCGGTGTTGACGGCCGGGTGAGCGTCGAGGAGTTCGAGAACCTCTTCTGGCTCTTTGCCGTCGCGGGCAACGAGACGCTGCGCAACGGCATCCCCGGCGGGCTCATCGCGCTGCTCGAGCACCCCGACACCCAGCGACGACTGCGCGCCGAGCCGGACGGCATACCGGCTGCGGTGGAGGAGATGCTGCGCTGGTGGACACCCGTCATGGTGTTTCGCCGGACGGCGACGCGCGACACCGAGATCGCCGGTCAGTCGGTGGCTGCCGGTGACAAGGTCGTGGTGTCGTTCGCGTCGGCCAACCGGGACGATGCCGTCTTCGAGCAGCCCGACTGCTTCGAGGTCGCCCGCGACGCCCGGGCACACCTGTCCTTTGGCCACGGTCCGCACTTCTGCCTCGGCGCCCACCTCGCTCGGGTGCAGATGCGCACGCTCGTGCGCGAGCTGCTGGCCCGCACGGCGTGGATCGAGTCAGCGGGAGAGCCGGTCCGCCTGCGGTCGAACTTCCAGCGTGGCGTCAAGCGGCTGCCGATCCGCTGGACCGTCTGAGCCCGCGGGCTGCCGCGCCGGAGCCTGGTGAACGGGAGCGAGCGGGGCGAAGGCCGTCACGACGTCGATGCCATCGCGGAGCATCTGCACGAGACGCTCCTCCGGGTCGTCGATGCAGGCACGGGCGACGCCGTCGACGGCCAGCGCGACGATCTTGGAGGCGTTGGCCGGACGCAGCGCGGCCGAGTTGAAGCCCGTGCGGGCCAAGTGGATTCGCGCCCAGCGCTCGGCCGCCGGAGCCCGGGTGAGCGCGGCTCGTGAGGTGTTGGAGAGCTGCCCGGGCTCG
This sequence comes from Humibacillus xanthopallidus, assembly GCF_044793955.1. Lineage (GTDB taxonomy): Bacteria > Actinomycetota > Actinomycetes > Actinomycetales > Dermatophilaceae > Humibacillus > Humibacillus xanthopallidus_C. The sequence continues at coordinate 773,735 of NZ_CP084995.1, forward strand.
CGGCCGTCACGCTCGGCGAGGATGCCCTCTGCGTTGATGATGGCGAGGGCCATGATGTTCTGGCGCTCCTCGGCGGCCACCGGCAGGGCGGCTCGGGAGGCCGAGAGCACGAGGGCTGCGGCCACCCGGTCGTCGTGCGGGTTGAGCCCCACGACCTCGGGGATCATCGTGCCGATGCGCTGGCGGCTCGTGTCGTCGAGCATGTCGTTGACGCACCGCGCCAGCGTGGCGAGCACGGGGTGCGTGCACGAGGGGTGGTCGCTCCATCGTTCACCGGCGAGGAACGAGGCCATCTCCATGAAGCAGGCGCCCTTGCGCGGGGTGCGGTGCCGACCCCGTGAGAGCACGGGCACGCCGTCGGGAACGAAGGGGGCTCGTCGTGACATCGACATCGTGGCTCCTCGCGCGGTGCTGTCGCTGGTCCTCGGGCAGCTCGGGGCAGGCCCCGGCAGGTCCCTTCATGGTGCGCCTCATTCGGGCTCTTGACCACCCCCTCCGCGCAAACCCTGAACAGCCCGATGACACGGGCACTGTCGGCCCGGGCCGGCGTGTGTGCACAATCGCGTCATGACAGAGACGTCGGAGCCGGTCGAGGGCAGCGGTGTGCGCGCCCACGTGGCCGACTCCTGGGTGCGCTCTGCCGCGGCGGGGGTCGAGGTCGACCGGGTCGAGGCGCCGATCACGCTGCCCGCCGACGCCCTGCGCGACCACCGCGAGGCCCACCCGCTCGCCGCCGTCTTCCCGCTGCTCGACGACGTGCTCGGCCAGGCGGCGCGTGACTGCGACGCCGTCATGGCGGTGTCGGACGCGTCGGGACAGCTGCTCTGGGTGTGCGGCACGCCGAGCGTGCTGCGCCGCGCCGAGAGCATCGGCTTCGTCGAGGGCAGCAACTGGGACGAGCGCCTCGCCGGCACCAACGCGCCCGGCATGGCGCTGCGCCTCGACCGTTCGGTCAACGTGCTGGGGGTCGAGCACTTCCGCCGGTCGGTGCAGCGGTGGAGCTGCGCCGCGGTGCCGATCCACGATCCGTCCGACCAGAGCATCCTCGGAGTGCTCGACATCACCGGTGGCGACGAGATCGTCGTGCCGCAGACGATGGCGATGGTGCGGGCCGCGGCCCGCATGGCCGAGGCCGAGCTGGCGCGCGAGCTGCTCGTCAGCGGGCGGGCCGCGACCGGGGTGGCATCGCAGGGCACGTTGTCGGTGCTCGTCGAGGCGCTCGGGCGCAACGACGCCCTGCTGACGATCGACGACGGCCGGGGTCGGCGTGAGACCCTCCGCCTGAGCCCGCGCCACAGCGAGATCCTGCTGCTCCTCGCGTCTGCGGCCCGGGGGCTGTCCGGCGACGAGCTCAACATCCTGCTCTACGAGGAGGACAGCAATGCGTCGACCCTGAGGGTCGAGCTCGGCCGCCTGCGGAGCCTGCTCGGTGACGCCCTGCTCGCCTCGCGGCCCTACCGCCTCGTCGCCGAGGTGAGCGGTGACTGGCTCGCGGTCGAGGCGCATCTCGCGGCGGGTGACCTCGCGAGTGCCCTGCGCGCCTATCGCGGTCCGCTTCTGCCGCGATCCGTCGCCCCCGGGGTCGTGCGCCTGCGCAGCGACGTCGAGGGCGACCTGCGGCTCGCTCTGCTGCACAGCGGGCGAGCCGACCTCATGTCGGCGTGGACGCGCGCGTCGTGGGGCGCCGACGACTACGAGATGTGGCAGGCCCAGGCCGCCTCGCTCGGCCCGACCTCGCCGCTCATCCCGCTCGTCCAGCACCAGATCGCCCGCCTCGACCGCGAGCTCGGCGCGGTCTGACCCCTCAGCGGGTGCAAACTGCCCACTCGACCGTGAGTGACCGTCGAGTGGGCACTTTCCAACCCAAACCCTGCGGTGCGAACTGCCCACTCGACCGTAGGGACCGTCGAGTGGGCACTTTCCACCCAAACCCTGCGGTGCGAACTGCCCACTCGACTGTGAGGGCCGTCGAGTGGGCACTTTCCACCCAAACCCTGCGGTGCGAACTGCCCACTCGACTGTGAGGGCCGTCGAGTGGGCACTTTCCACCGGCGAAGGGTCGACGGGGAGCCGGGGCCGACGCAACGTCGTTGCAACGTTGCGCCACCTAGCGTCTCGCCCAACACCTCGCCAGCACGCCGGGCGGGGGCCACCAATGACGTTGGGAGAACACATGACCGTCTACGCACCCCCCGGATCGCCGGACTCGCTCGTCTCGCTGCTCGACCGCTACGGCCACTTCATCGGCGGCAACTGGGTCGACCCGAAGAAGGGCCTCTGGTTCGAGAACATCTCGCCGGTCAACGGCAAGCCGTTCTGCGAGGTGGCCCGCGGCACCGAGGAGGACATCGAGGCCGCCCTCGACGCCGCCCATGCCGCCGCCCCCGCCTGGGGCAAGGCATCGCTCGGCGAGCGCTCGCTCATCCTCAACCGGATCGCCGACCGTCTCGAGGAGAACCTCGAGGCGCTCGCCGTCGCCGAGTCGTGGGAGAACGGCAAGGCCGTGCGCGAGACCCTCGCCGCAGACCTCCCGCTCGCTGTCGACCACTTCCGCTACTTCGCGGGCGTCCTTCGGGGACAGGAGGGTTCGAGCAGCGAGATCGACGAGAACACCGTCGCTTACCACTTCCACGAGCCGCTCGGTGTCGTCGGTCAGATCATCCCGTGGAACTTCCCGATCCTCATGGCCGTGTGGAAGCTCGCCCCGGCCCTCGCCGCCGGCAACTGCGTCGTGCTCAAGCCTGCAGAGCAGACCCCGTGGTCGATCCTCAAGGTCGTCGAGCTCATCGGCGACCTGCTGCCCCCGGGCGTGCTCAACGTCGTCAACGGCTTCGGCGTCGAGGCGGGCAAGCCGCTCGCGAGCAGCCCGCGCATCGCCAAGATCGCCTTCACCGGCGAGACGACGACCGGCCGGCTCATCATGCAGTACGCCTCGCAGAACATCATCCCCGTCACCCTCGAGCTCGGCGGCAAGAGCCCCAACGTCTTCTTCGAGGACGTCGCACAGGAGCGGGACGCCTTCTACGACAAGGCCCTCGAGGGCTTCACGATGTTTGCGCTCAACCAGGGCGAGGTCTGCACCTGCCCGTCGCGGGCTCTCGTTCAGAGCTCGATCTACGCCGACTTCGTGCCCGACGCCATCGCCCGCGTCGAGAAGATCGTGCAGGGCAACCCGCTCGACACCGACACGACGATGGGTGCCCAGGCGAGCAACGACCAGCTCGAGAAGATCCTCTCCTACATGGACATCGGCCGGCAGGAAGGCGCGAAGATCCTCACCGGCGGTGACCGCAACGTGCTCGACGGCGACCTCGCCGAGGGCTACTACGTCGCCCCGACGGTCTTCGAGGGCGACAACTCGATGCGGATCTTCCAGGAGGAGATCTTCGGACCCGTCGTCTCGCTCACGAGCTTCGACTCGGAGGCCGACGCCTTGTCGATCGCCAACGACACCCTCTACGGCCTCGGCGCCGGGGTGTGGACCCGTGACGGGTCACGCGCCTACCGGATGGGCCGTGGCATCAAGGCCGGTCGCGTCTGGACCAACTGCTACCACCAGTACCCGGCCCACGCCGCCTTCGGGGGCTACAAGCAGTCGGGCATCGGCCGCGAGAACCACAAGATGATGCTCGACCACTACCAGCAGACGAAGAACCTCCTCGTCTCCTACTCGCCCGATGCTCTCGGCTTCTTCTGACCGGGACGTGACATGACCCCTGACCCCGACGGTCACGAAGGGGCCCAGACGGGCCGACCCGGCGATGCTTCGGCTTCCCCCCACCGGGTCGACCTCACCGGTGAGGCGGCGGACCTGCTCCGCCGCCTCACCGGCCTGCACGGGCCGCTCATGTTCCATCAGTCCGGCGGCTGCTGCGACGGCAGCTCGCCCATGTGCTACCCCGACGGCGACTTCATCACGAGCGAGGCCGACGTGCACCTTGGCGACCTCGCGGTCGACGGACTCCCGGCGCCGGTGCCGTTCTGGATGTCGGTGTCGCAGTATGCGTACTGGCGGCACACCCACCTGACCGTCGACGTGGTGCCGGGGCGCGGCAGCGGCTTCTCCGTCGAGGCACCCGAGGGGGTGCGCTTCCTCATCCGCTCGCGGCTGCTCACCGATGACGAGCTGACGGCCTTCGGCATCACGTCGCCGCGCGTCTGACGGCGTCGCGCGGCTGCACCCTCCGGTATGCCGCGTGGCTGAGCCGCGCGCTCAGGTATGCCGTTTGGCTGAGGTCGGCGGTCAGGCCGGCGGGGCGACCGTCGTGTCCGCGCGGCCCGACCGGTCGAGGGCATCGCGCACGAACCCGCTGGCCTTGAGCTCCTCGACCGTGTCGTGCACGAACTGCACGGTGTCGGGGTGGTGCCCCTTCGTCGTGCCGACGGCCTGCCGGATCTGCATGAAGGCCTCGTCGACGAGGCGCAGCCCGGGCCGCGAGGCGACGAAGGCGGTGAGCGGCTGTCGGATGCCGGCGCCGACCTCGAGACCCTGCTCGGCGAAGACGTCGGCCCCCTCGGAGCCGCGCACGAGGCTCGCGTGCTCGAGCGAGCGGGTGAGGTAGAGGTCGTAGGCCGAGCCCTCCTTGACCCCGATGCGCACGCCCGGCCGGTCGACCTCGGCGACGGAGCGGATCGGTGAGTCCTCGGCTACCGCATAGACCCCCTCGATGAGCACGTAGGGAGCGGTGAAGTCGACCTCGGCCGCGCGCGCGGGCTCGATGGCCATGAAGCAGAGGTCCGCCGCCCCCGAGGTCAGCGCCTCGAAGGACTTCCGGGCGGCGTCGAAGCAGACGAACGACACCGGGATGCCGAGCCGGGCCGCGATCTCGCTCGCGATGTCGACGGTCACGCCGGACGGCGAGTCCGAGCTGCCTTGCGCCAGAACGGGATTGCCGAGATTGATCGACGCCCTCAGTGTCCCGGAAGGCGCGAGGTCACGGGCAACGGCAGTCAGGTCGGCGCTCATCGGGCCACTCTAGGCCGAGCCGCGACGGTGCGCGCGCGACGCTCCCCGCCGGACGGCATACGGGGTGGGGAAGCCCCCCCGGCCCGGCGGCACGGGGCCACCGGACCGGGGAGGTGCCTCACGGGTAGTCGACGACCGTGACCGGGGTCGACGCGTTGGCGATGGTGGACGGGCCGCCGACGCCGTTGACGACGTTGCGGATGCCTCCCTTGCCGTTGACCGGGTCGAGGAAGACCGTCAGCAGGTTGTGCAGCCGCACTCCCGGCGTCACGGGCACCTCGAACGCGTTGGCGGCGAAGATGTCGAGGCCCTGGTTGAAGAAGCTGTAGGAGCCCATGCCCGTGCCGGAGAAGTGCTCGACTCCGGGGGAGACGAGCAGGGCCGGGTAGCCCTCCTTGCCGGGTGCCGACATCCAGGCTGCCTGGCTCGGCGGGTCGTAGGGCTTCTCGTTCTGGAAGAAGGTCACCTCGCCGTGCTCGCCGTTCCAGATGACCTCGGTCTTCTGGTAGTGCTCGACGAAGAGGCCGGTCGCGGTGACGTGGTCGCCGTTGACGACGAGCCCGGTGTCGGCGGTGTTGTCGCTCCACCCCCCACCGTTGCCGTGGTCGGCGCGCCAGGCCCAGATGTCGTCGAGCAGGACGTGGTCGCTGTTGACCTCGAGGCTGACCGTGGCCTTGCCGAGGTAGGGCCCGCCGATGCGGAAGAAGACGTCCTGCAGGGCGGTGGGGTTGCCAGCGTCGCTCCAGCCGGCTCGGCTCGGACCCTGGCCTTGGGCGGCGCGCTGGGTGCCGACCTGGAGCAGCACGGGGGAGTTGACCGGGCCGGCATCGAAGGTGATGCCGGCGATGGCGACACCGGGCACGTCGGCGACGCTCATCGCGACCTGCCCGGCGGTGGGGGTGAGGCTGGCGAGGCCCAGGCCGAGCACGACGGTGTCGGCCCGCTTGATCCTGATCGTCTGGTCGAGGTGGTAGACACCCGGGGTGAGCAGCAGGTGGCGCCCGCGGGCGAGCTCGCGGTTGATCGCCTGCGCCGAGTCGGACGGCCGCGCCACGAAGACATCGGTGAGCGGGATAGACCGGCCCGGCGTGGGTCCGTCGGCCCACGACACGCCCCTCGTGTCGGTGGCTGCCGCGGGCACGAAGACGCGGTAGGCGCCGGACGAGTCGATGTAGAGATAAGGCTTCTCGCGACTCACCGAGGTGGTGTCGACGGTCGTGTAGGGGCCGCCGCAGGCCGCGCTGGCGGGGAAGCACCCGGCGGGGGCGCCCTCCGTGCCGGAGAAGACCTGGTTCCAGACGCCGTTGCTCCAGCCGTTGAGCTCGCTGTTGCGCGTGAGGAACTGCTGCTGCGAACCGCTGATCACGACCTGGTCGAAGCGCGAGTCGGCGATGAATCCGCCACTGGCGTAGGACGGTCCGGTGCAGTAGTCCATCAGCGTCGTCTGGCCCTTGACGTGCACGCGCCGGAGCGGCGCCGCCTGCGACACGGCCCAGAACTGGCCGCTGTAGCACCCGAAGTCGGGGGTCGTCACGTTGATCGTGAGGTTGGACATCGAGCGCCAGAAGTTGTTGAGCGCGATGCAGTGCCCGGTGGCGCTGCACTGGTTGCGGACGTAGATCGAGCCGTTGACGACGACGTCGCCCGGGCTCTGGCCGAGGCCCGAGACCTCGGTGTAGTAGCCGACCTGGAAGTTGAGCGGCTGCGCGGCCATGCCGTAGGTGCCGGGCTTGAAGAGGAGGGCGTAGCGCGCGCTGCCCATCTCGTTGGTCACCTGCTGCGCCGCGATCGCGTCGACCTTGGCCTGGATCTCGGCCTGTGGCATCGACGGGTCGAAGACGAGGACGTTCGGCCCGAGGTCGGGCGTCCTGCTCGGCGCAACGGCTGGCGCACCCGCCAGCGCGGCCGCGGGTGCGGCTGCCGGCGCGGCCGCGGGTGCGGCTGCCGGCGCGGCTGCGGGTGCGGCTGCTGCGGCATTCGCCGGTGGCGCTGCCGCACCCACCCCGGCGACGGCGACGGTGGGGACGGCCGCAAGAGCGGTCGCGAGGGCCATGAAGGCGAGTGGTCGCAGGGCTCGCATGCGCCGTTTGTCACGATCTCGTCGTTGAGTCATGAGCCGACCATTCTCCGTCGGAGACCGGTCGTCAAGAGATCGTGAGAGCGTTCTCACGGCTCGGTCGCGGTCCGGCATCAGCCGCGTCGCAGCAGTCGAGCCACCTCTCCGACGTGGGCGACGTAGTCCTCCGGATGCTCCTCGTCGGCGGTGGGCTGGAGGACCACGGTGTCGGCGCCCGCGTCGATCCAGGCCCCGAGACCGTCCGCGACCTCGGCCGGGTTGCCTGCGAGGCCCGTCAGAGCTCCGGGCTCCCAGTCCCACCGCGACTGCTCGATCTCGAGGCGTGCACCGGCGTCGGGGCCGAAGACGGCGGCAACGTACACCACGACACGGTGCTCCGGCAGGGACGCCTGGCTCGAGCTGCCGGGGCCAGGGGTCTCGATACGACGCGCGCGGCCCTCGGCGATCCGCTCCAGCGCCCTCTTCAGCTTCTCTGGCGAGGTGCCACCCGTGAGAACCGTCCCCGATGCGAGCTCCCCCGACTGCCTCAGGCTGCGCTCGCCCTCGGCCCCGATGAGCACGGGGCCGGGGTGCGGGCTGGGCCAGCCGAGCTCCACCTCCCTCAGACGCACGTAGCGTCCCTCCGCCGTGACCCGCTCGCCGGCGAGCAGCCGGGTCAGCGCGTCGTGGTACTCCGTCATGAGGGTCAGCGGTGACGCCACCCGGGCGCCGACCTGCTCCATCCACGGGGGCACGCCGTGCCCGACGGTCACCACGAGACGACCGGGGAAGAGCCGGTCCACGGTCGCGATCTCCATGGCTGCGAGGGCCACGTTGCGCAGCGGCACCGGGAGCAGGCCGATGCCGATCCTCAGCCGCGTCGTGGAGGCGAGGGCGGCCGCCGCCGAGGTCAGGCCTCCCTCGAGGAAGCAGTCCTCCCACAGCCACAGCTCATCGAGCCCGGCATCATCGGCGGCTCGGGCGGTCGAGAGGAGCTGCTCCGGCGGGGACTGGGGACGGAAGACAGCACCGATCCGGGTCGTCATGCCGGGGCCGGCTCCGGCTCGGCGGCCCCGACTGCCGCGCTCTCGTCACCTCCGCGGCGCACGGCGGCGAGGAGCATCTGGGCGATGTCGACGACCTCGACGGCGTCGGTGGCCTTGCCATCCTGGATCGCCGCGTTGAGCCCGTCCGAGAGCATGACCTTGCAGAAGGGGCACCCGATCGCGATGCGGTCGGCCCCGGTGGCGAGGGCCTCCTCCGTGCGGTTGGTGTTGATCCGCGTGCCGAGCTTCTCCTCCATCCACATGCGGGCACCACCGGCGCCGCAGCAGAAGGACTTCTCCTTGCTGCGCTCCATCTCGGCGTACTCCACACCGGGCAGGATCTGCAGCAGCTCGCGCGGGGGCGCGTAGACCTGGTTGTGCCGGCCGAGGTAGCAGGGGTCGTGGTAGGTCACCTTGGCGCCGGTCGAGGCCGCGCCGGTCATGGTGCCCGAGGCCACGGCCTCGTCGGGACGGGCCACGGGGACGAGCCGCTTCTCGCGAACGAGGCGGTTGAGCAGCTGCGTGTGGTGCAGCACCTCGTACTGCCCGCCGAGCTGGGGGTACTCGTTCTTGATGGTGTTGAAGCAGTGCGCGCAGGTGACGACGATCTTCGTCGCGCCGACCTCGTTGAGGGTCTCGACGTTCTGCTGCGCGAGCATCTGGAAGAGGAACTCGTTGCCCGCGCGGCGGGCGGAGTCGCCGGTGCAGGCCTCGCCATCACCGAGCACCGCGAAGCTGACGCCGGCGGTGTCGAGCAGCTCGGCCACGGCGCGTGTCGTCTTCTTGGCGCGGTCCTCGTAGGCGCCGGCGCAGCCGACCCAGAAGAGGTAGTCGACCTCGTCGAGCCCCTCGACGTCGACGCCGACCTGCTTGACCTCGAAGGGCAGGTCCTTGGCCCAGTCCATCCGCAGGCGCGGGGCGAGGCCCCAGGGGTTGGAGTTCTTCTCGAGGTTCTTGAAGAGGCCGTTGAGCTCGGCGGGGAAGGCCGACTCGATGAGGTTCTTGTAGCGGCGCATGTCGACGATCGCGTCGACGTGCTCGATGTCGACGGGGCACTGCTCGACGCACGCGCCGCAGGTCGTGCAGGACCACAGCACGTCCTCGTCGATGACCGCATCGGGGCCGTGCGGGTTGTAGGCCGACAGCGGGTTGCGGATGTCGTAGCCGGTCTCGCCCACGAGCTGCTCGGTGGCGACCGCGCCCTTGGTCGCGTCGTTGAAGCCGTCGGCGGCCTCGATGCCGCCGGCGCGCACCTCCTCGGAGGCGAGCAGCCACGGTGACTTGGCGTGTGCGTGGTCGCGCAGCGCCATGACGAGCAGCTTGGGCGAGAGCGGCTTGTCGGTGTTCCACGCCGGGCACTGGCTCTGGCAGCGACCGCACTCGGTGCAGGTCGTGAAGTCGAGCAGGCCCTTCCAGGTGAAGTCCTCGACCTTGCCGACGCCGAGCGCGGCGTCCTCGTCGAGGTCGTCGACGTTCTCGAAGTCGAGCACCTCGCCGCCCACGCGGATCGGCTGCAGCTCGCCGAGGCTCGTGCGACCGTCGGCGTGACGCTTGAAGAAGATGTTGAAGAAGGCGAGGAAGCGGTGCCAGGCGACACCCATCGTCGGCTGCAGGGCGATCGTGATCATCCACGCGAAGGAGATGAGGATCTTGATCGCCGCGATGATGATGATGAGGTTCTTGATCGTGTCGAGCGAGAGCCCGGTGAAGAAGTTGCCGATCCACCCGGTGAGCGGGAAGTGCAGCGCGGTGTCCATGCCGGTGCCGAGCTTGCGGGCCAGCGTCCACTCGAGGGCGCGGAGCAGGCCGATGCAGATCGTCACGCCGAGGATCGTGAACTCGACGTAGTAGGCCTGCCACCACGTCGAGCCGAAGAAGCGGCTGCGGCGCCCGTCCTCACCGGCAGCCGAGCGCGGGTGGTTCTTCTGCCGGATCGCGATGAGCAGGAGGATGCTGAGGAAGCCCGCGAAGGCGAAGAAGTCAGTGACCCACTCGTAGAGGAAGAAGTGGCCGATGACCGGCAGCGCGAACTCCGGGTCGAAGAGCTGGCCGAAGGCATTGAGCAGGGTGAAGAAGAGGACCCCGAAGCTGACCATCGTGAACCAGTGCGCCATCGCGACGACCGGCAGCCGTGACATGCGGGTGTGCCCGAGGAACTCGCGCAGCAGGGTGCGGGTGCGAGCGCCCTTGTCGTCACCCCGGTCCTCGGGCTGGCCGAGCCGGAAGGTCGCGAGGAAGTGGTTGACCGTCTTGACGAGCAGGGCCACGGCGACGGCGGTCACGCCGAGGCAGACGACGATGGCGACGATCTGGAGCGCACTCATGCCGGGGAGTCTACTGACCAGTTAGCAAGCGCTTAGTGATTGTGACGGCCGTCGCGACGTGACGATCCTCGCGCCGCGCGCCGCGCGCCGCGCGCTGGAGCGCAGGGCCCCAGGCCGAGGCCCGGATGCTGGGCCAGACTTGGCAGGGATAACGAGATGTTGGAATATGCATAAGGAGCACCCGGTTGTCACCGACAATCGAGTCACCAGACTGTTCGCACCACCAGGCCGAAAGGGCACCAGCCATGCCGATTTACGACGACGTCACCAAGCTGATCGGCAACACGCCGCTCGTGCGCCTCAACAAGATCACCGACGGCGCCGAGGCCACGATCGCGGCCAAGCTGGAGTTCTACAACCCGGCCAGCTCGGTCAAGGACCGCATCGGTGTCGCGATCGTCGACGCGGCTGAGGCGAGCGGTGACCTCAAGCCGGGCGGCACGATCGTCGAGGCGACGTCGGGCAACACCGGCATCGCCCTCGCCATGGTCGGCGCGGCCCGCGGCTACAAGGTCGTCCTCACGATGCCGGAGTCGATGAGCAAGGAGCGCCGTGCGCTGCTGCGCGCGTTCGGCGCCGAGCTCGTCCTCACCGACCCGTCGACCGGCATGAAGGGCGCGGTCGCCAAGGCCGACGAGATCGCCGCCGAGCGCGGCGGCGTGCTGGCCCGCCAGTTCGCCAACGCCGCAAACCCCGAGATCCACCGCAAGACCACGGCCGAGGAGATCTGGAAGGACACCGACGGCGAGGTCGACATCGTCGTCGCCGGCATCGGCACCGGCGGCACCATCACCGGCATCGGGCAGGTGCTCAAGGCCCGCAAGCCGAGCATCCAGATGATCGCCGTCGAGCCCGAGGAGAGCCCGATCCTCAACGGCGGCCAGCCCGGCCCGCACAAGATCCAGGGCATCGGCGCAAACTTCGTGCCCGAGATCCTCGACACCGAGATCTACGACGAGGTCATCGACGTCAACGCCGCCACCTCGGTCACCTGGGCCCGGCGCGCGGCGACCGAGGAGGGCCTGCTCGTCGGCCTCAGCTCCGGCGCCGCCATCGCCGCCGCCGTCCAGGTGGCCAAGCGCGAGGAGAACAAGGGCAAGACGATCGTCGTCATCATCCCCTCGTTCGGTGAGCGCTACCTCTCCACGATCCTCTTCGAGGGTCTCGTCGACTGAAGGTCGTCCCATGAGCTCCGCAGTCACCAGCCACCCGAGCGCGCCCCCGGCGCCGCCGGCGCACCCGTCCCTGTCCCTCGTCCGTGGTGACGCGGGTCAGGAGCCGTCGGCAGCCACTCCCGGGTCGGCGCCCGCCGACGCACCGCAGCGGTATGCCGGCCCGCTCGGTCTCGCGCGCAAGCTCGCCGACCGGCTCCTCGAGGACGTCGACGGCGCGATCGAGCGCGACCCGGCAGCGTCGTCACGCCTCGAGGTGGTGCTGACCTCACCCGGTCTGCACGCCATCTGGGCCCACCGCGGCCTGCACGAGCTGTGGAAGCGACCGGGCGGCCGGCTGCCGGCGCGCGTGCTCGCGACCGTGACGCGCTCGGTCACCGGCGTCGAGATCCACCCGGCAGCCCGGCTCGGTCGCCGCTTCTTCATCGACCACGGCATGGGCGTCGTCATCGGCGAGACCGCCGAGGTCGGCGACGACGTCATGCTCTATCACGGCGTCACTCTCGGCGGCCGGTCCATGGAGCACGTCAAGCGCCACCCGACGGTGGGCAACCGCGTGACGATCGGGGCCGGGGCCCGCGTGCTCGGCCCGGTTCTCGTCGGCGACGACGTCCAGATCGGCGCGAACTCCGTCGTCGTCAAGGACGTGCCGAGCGGCGCGGTGGCGACCGGCATACCGGCGGTGCTGCGCTTCCCGAAGCGCGACGCGGCCAACCAGTGGATGGACCCCGCGATCTTCATCTGAGCACCCCCACCCGCGAAGGGCCTCGACCACGGTCGAGGCCCTTCGCGCGTGCGGGAAGTGTGCCCGCGCACCACACGCAAGAGTCTAGGTCTCATATTTGATATCTTGAAAGCGTTAACGTCGCGAATCTGATTCTTGAGGTGGACATGGCTAGGGCAGAAAAGACGCGGACCCCGGTCGCCGTCACGCGTGCACTGGCGAGGCTCGGCGCCGACATCACGACGTGGCGCAAGCTACGTCACCTCACAGTGGAGCAGGTCGCCGACCGTGCTGGAGTCAGTCGCAGTACGGTCCTCCGCGTGGAGAACGGCCAGGGCGCTTCGATGGAGAACCTGCTGCGCGTCGCCCGCGCGCTCGGGGTGCTCGACCTGCTCACGAAGGCCATCGACCCGTTCAGCACCGACATCGGACGGCTGCGCGCTGACGAGGAGCTGCCGACCCGGGTGCGAAGGCGCAAGGCAACCCCATGAGCGGAGTCGAGGTCTGGGTCTCCCTCGATGGTCGCGACGTCCGAGCCGGCACCTTGTACTCGCATCGTCGACGCGGCGGCGACTCCGAGAGCGCGAGCTTCGCCTACGTCGAGGACTACATCGCCCACCGGGGTGCCTACGCCCTGGAGCCGGGCCTGCCGCTTGAGGGTGGTGCCCACCAGACGCCGACCGGTCACCCGATCTTCGGCGCCTTTGGCGATTGCGCCCCCGATCGATGGGGCCGCACCCTCGTCATGCGTCGTGAGGCTGCCCAGGCCCGCGCCGACGGTCGTGAGCCGATGAGTCTCGGCGAGATCGACTACCTGCTCGGTGTCCGTGATGACCTGCGTCAAGGCTCGCTCCGCTTCCGCCGCGATGACGGACCGTTCGAAGCCGTCGAGGATCCAGGCGTGCCGGCCCTCACCGACCTTCCCGTGCTGCTTGCACTGGCTGAACGCGCGGAGGCGGACACCGCGGACCTGTCAGACCTCCAGCGACTCATTCGAGTCGGCAGCTCCCTCGGCGGAGCGCGGCCGAAGGCCCATGTACGCGACGCCCAGGGCAACCTTGCGATCGCGAAGTTCCCCAGCAGTGCCCACGACACGTGGAACGTGATGGCGTGGGAGAAGGTCGCCCTCGACCTCGCCGAGCGCGCGGGTGTCATCGTCGCACCCAGCAGACTGTTGCGCCTCGCGGGTCGAAGTGTGCTGATCGTCGACCGCTTCGACCGGACACCTCCAGCCGACGGCGGTCCGGTCGGCCGGGTCGGATACGTGAGTGCAATGACGATGCTGCAGTCCGCAGACGGAGACCAAGGCTCCTACCTCGAGATCGCCGAAGCCATCGAGATGCGCTCGAGCCGTGCAACCGCAGACCTGCACCAGCTCTGGCGGCGCATTGTGTTCTCCATCCTCATCTCCAACACTGACGACCATCTGCGCAATCACGGCTTCCTCCATGAGCACGATGACGCGTGGCACCTGGCGCCCGCGTTCGACCTCAACCCGAACCCCGAGCCCGGGCCGAAGCACCTGAGCACGGCGATCGACCTGGGGGACGACACCGCCAGCCTTCAGCTCGCGCTGTCCGTGGCCAACTACTTCCGTCTCGGTGCCTCCGAGGCGGCCTCGACGCTGAAGCAGGTCCGATCGGCGGTGGGACGCTGGCCCGAGGTGGCAAGGCTCCATGGCCTGAGTGAGTCAGAGATCGATGCGATGGCCTGGGCATTCGACGCGCACGGCCGTCGGTGACGTGACGCGCAGGGTGTCAGGACGGCAGGTGTGGTCGAAGGCCGCCGCTGCTCCACGGTGGCCGCAGCAGACCGGGATGACGCCGATTCCGATTCGGGCGACGGACGAGGGTCGCACTAGACTTCGGCGCACTGGAGGGCTCGCATAGTGGCCGAGTGCGGCGGTCTTGAAAACCGCTATGGGTTCATAGCCCATCGTGGGTTCGAATCCCACGCCCTCCGCCAACTGCCCCGAGGCGCGGAGCGCCCACCCCGTGCCCGGGCATGAAAAAAGGGCCTCCGGACAGGTCCGGAGTCCCTTTCATCTCATCGGTCCACCGACCGAGGCTCGTCTCACCAGAGTCCGAGCATCTCCTCGTAGGTGGTGTTGGAGTTGTACTGTCCGACCCGCAGGTGCCGGGACGGACGATTCATCGCTGCGAAGAACGACGCGACATGTGACATCTGTATTCAGTTTCCTCATGACAAAGCCCCCATGACGAGTCGTCATTGGGGGCTCGGTGGTCGATCGTCGTTGCGGGACGATCAGAACCGGCAGACCACCCGCGGTCCGACCGGGAGCAGGGCCGGACCGGCGGGTGATGTCTGCTCGAGCAGCATAACAGTTCGGCAACCTTGTGCGCCAGACGGGTTGACCCCTAGGAGGACTCGTGAGATACGACAGTGTGAGTCGTCGCCCCGGTCTCGAGCCGACGCCCCCACCTGCCCCCCGGGCGGAGCCCGTCCTCGAGGCGCTCGCGCCTCTCGAGCTCCCCGCGCCGGCGGCGCTGGTGCTGCGAGGGCGGCAGTTCGATGCAGGCTCTCCTGCGGTCATGGCCATCGTCAACCGCACGCGTGACTCCTTCTTCAGCGGCAACCGGCACGGCGACCTCGAGGCGGCCAAAGCAGCGTTCGCCGACGCTGTCGAGTGCGGGGCCGACATCGTCGACGTCGGCGGGGTGCGCGCCGGCCAAGAGGGCGAGGCCGTCGATGCGGGCGAGGAGATCCGCCGGGTCGTGCCCCTGCTGCAGTGGGCCCGGGCCGCCCATCCGGAGGTCATCCTCAGCCTCGACACCTGGCGGTCCGAGGTCGCCCGCGAGGCGTCCGGCGTCGTCGATCTCGTCAACGACACGTGGGCCGGCCACGACCGCGAGCTCGTGCACGTGGCAGCCGAGGTCGGTGCCGGTTACGTCGTCTCACATACCGGCGGCCTCCCGCCGCGCACCGACCCCGTCGACGTCAGCTACGGGGAGGGCCCGCTCGACGTCGTGCGCGACGTGCTGGCGACGCTGTCGCGCGGTGCGCTGGTGGCCGAGCAGGCCGGCATACCCCCTGAGCGGGTGCTCATCGACCCCACCCTCGACTTCGGCAAGACGACAGAGCACTCGCTCGAGGTGCTGCGCCACACGGCTGACGTCGTTGCGCTGAACTACCCTGTGCTGCAAGCGATGTCGCGCAAGGACTTCATCGGAGAGACGCTCGACCTGCCTGCCGAGGAGCGGCTCGAGGGCTCGCTCGCGGCGACCTCCGTCGCGGCCTGGCTCGGGGCGACGGTCTTCCGCTCGCACGACGTCCGGGCCACCCGCAGGGTGCTCGACATGGTGGCGACGATCCGCGGCGACAGGGCCCCCAAACTCGCGCTGCGGGGGACCGCGCGACCACCCGAGACCGACCGCCCGGCCAACGCCATCTGAACAGCGAGAATGCCCTCGTTCCGACGGGCCGACTCGCCGGTAGTCTGCTACGTTCGACGCGGTTGCAGTCGTAGTTCCTCGCGGTCGAGCAGGTGCCCGTCATCACCGGTGACGGGTTTCTTTTTCGGTGTCGACGGGTTCGCCCGTTTCGAGTGGAGTCAAGGCGGCAGCTTGGGATGCGCGAAGTGCGTCATCTCACTCGCCAAAGAAGGAAGAGTTACCCGTATGGCACAGGGCATCGTCAAGTGGTTCAACGCTGAGAAGGGCTTTGGTTTCATTGCCCAGGACGGCGGCGGCCCCGACGTTTTCGTCCACTACTCGGCGATCCAGTCGAACGGCTACCGTTCGCTGGACGAGGCGCAGCGCGTCGAGTTCGAGGTCACCCAGGGCCCCAAGGGCCCGCAGGCTGACGCGGTTCGTCCGCTCTGATCAGAGAGATCTGATCACCCCTTAACGAGCGACACCGCATCACCGCACAGTCGTTTGTGCGAAGGCCCCCCGGTTGCGACCGGGGGGCCTTCGTTTGTCCCGTCGTGGTGCTGACGGCTCAGCGCCGAGCCCGTATGCCGGGCGGCGGGGTCCGCTCAGGTCAGCACTGCTCGTAGGGCGTGGTCGTCGGGCTGGGGGTGGCCGGCGTGCGCGTCTTGGTCGAGCTGGGCTTGGGTGTCACCGGCGCCGTCGACGGGGTGACCGCGGGCTTCGGGGCGGCGATCGCCTTCTTGATGAGGCTGCGGATCAGGTCGTAGTCCGGGTTGCTGGAGTAGACGTTCTCCTTCTGCGTCAGCGCCACGCTCGTGATCTTCGAGCGCTGCACGCGCTCCACGAGCTCGACGAAGGCCGGGAGGTCCTGGGCCTCGATGTCGGTGTAGATGCGCTCCTTGAGGATCTTCGCGATCTTGGGGTACTCCCCGACCATCTGTGCCGGGTTGACCTGCTCGACGATCGCCTGGACCACGCACCGCTGCCGCATCTGTCGGTGCGTGTCGTCGTCGCCGGCGCGACTGCGGGCATACCAGAGCGCATGCCATCCATCGAGCCGCTGGAGCCCGGGCTCGAAGTAGCCCTTGATGCCGGTGATCACGCCGTTGACGACGTGTCCACCGATGGGCAACGGCTTGCCCGTCGCGGCGTTCTTGACGTTGATCTCCAGGCCGCCCATGGCGTCGATGAGCTGCTCGAAGCCGTAGAGGTCGACGATGACGAGCTGGTTGATGTCGAGGCCGACGATCTCCTGGACCGTGCCGCGGATCTCCTGGCGCCCCGGCACCACGCCTGCGGGGTAGGCCCCGGGGTGGTCCTTGGCGAAGTTCTCGGCCTCGACGTAGAGGTTGGTGAGCATGCACTGGCCCGTGCCGCCGGGACCGTTCTGCGCGCAGCTGGAGTCGGGCATGCCGAAACTGC
The DNA here is from genome assembly GCF_044793955.1 of Humibacillus xanthopallidus. Classification (GTDB taxonomy): domain Bacteria; phylum Actinomycetota; class Actinomycetes; order Actinomycetales; family Dermatophilaceae; genus Humibacillus; species Humibacillus xanthopallidus_C. The sequence goes on from NZ_CP084995.1 coordinate 790,837, forward strand.
CCGACGGGTAGGCCTGGCGCAGCGGGCTGTCGTCCGCCAGGGGGGCGTTGAGCAGGTTGCGCGGCAGCGAGATGAGCGCGGTCCGGCCGCTCTTGGTGTCGATGCTCGCGACGATCATCGAGTCGGTGCGGATGCCCTCACGGTTGGAGCCCGCGTCAGAGCCGAGCATGAGGATGTTGACCCGGGCCTGGTTGGCCCACGGGTCGCCCTCGGTCGCGACCTCGACGCCCTGCCCGGGGGCCTTGTCACCGGCGGTCGTCGTGCCGAAGACCTCCTTGACCGTGTCGGTCGTGATCAGGGTGTACTCGGCGACCTTGAACGTGGATCCGGCGACGAGGAAGACGAGGACGGTGGTGAGCGCGGCCAGGGTGCGGGTGCGGGCGCGGTCGAGCCGGGTGGGCCGGGTCTGGATGGCCGTGAGGATGATTGAGCCGCACCAGAGGATGCCCATCACGACGAAGGCGACCGCGGCCGCCTGGAGCAGGGAGGGTCGTGCGACGAGGGAGAGTGCGGCGTTGGTGATGCCGTCACGGAGCACGACGTAGCCGACGACGATCCCGGTGAGCAGGGCGAGGGTGAGGATGACCCAGCCCAGCCGCTTGCTCCGTGTTTGGGTCAGGCCTGCTCCGGGTATGAGGGTGCCCAGAGCGGTGAGACCGAGGGCCCGTCGGAAGCCGGCGGTGACCTGACGGCGAAAGGCTTCGCGACCGCTGGTTGCGGCGTCGCGTCTGGGGCGCGGCGCGTTGGCGGCGGTCATCAGATCCTCTCGAGCGGGCACGGGGCATTCGTCGCCCGACGGGTGGGCAACGCTGACATTGTGCACCGTGAACCTTTGAACCGCCTCATGACGCGGTGAGAGTCACATGCGCGTGCCTCTGTGCGCCCGCCGCACGACGCAGCGGGTCCCGGTTTGGGAAGCGGACGGCGGGCCGGTAGCCTGTGTCCGCTCGTGCATCCTCGGCGCGCTCGACAGAGCTGCCGCAGGGGAGGGCGAGCACGGAGGCGTCGCATAGTGGCCTAGTGCGCCCGCCTGCTAAGCGGGTTGAGGATAAAACCTCTCGCGGGTTCAAATCCCGCCGCCTCCGCCAGCACCAGACAAGAAGGACCCCGACACGCTCTTTCGTCGGGGTCCTTCTTGTCTGGTGCTGATAGGACACGTGGGATTTGGGAGGAGTCCACGAGGACCCGAGGAACGAGGGGCCTCGTGGACGACGGCTCCCGCCGCCGCCCGTCGGACGCGGGTCGTGCGGCCCGGAAGGGCCGGTGGAAAGTGCCCACTCGACTGGTGGAGGCCGTCGGACGCGGGGCGTGCGGCCCGGGAGGGCCGGTGGAAAGTGCCCACTCGACTGGAGGGTGGTCGAGTGCGCAGGTTCCGAGCGGCATACCGGCGTCGAGAAGTGGGCACTCGACCGGGGGTGGCCCGTCAGGACGTGGGCACGCCACTCTCGGTGCGGGCCTCGAGGCGCTCGCGGGCCTTGCCCTTGTGCGCCATCGGCACGCCGACCCACAGGGCCAGGCCCAGCGCGAGCAGCGCCCCGCCGACCCAGAACGCAGCCGTGTGCGACATGAGCACGTCGAGCACGAGCACGACCCCACCGATGATGCCGACGCCGAGGGTGAAGAGGCCCACGCTCATGAGCCGGTCGGTGTAGGTGACGATGAAGTCCTTGAGCCCGTCGCGGAAGAGGGTGCGGTGCATGGCGACGGGGGCGGTGAAGACGACGACGCTGACGGCGGCCGCGAGCAGCGTGAAGACGTAGATGTTGCGCTGCAGGTCGGTGAGGATCGTGAAGCGCTGCTGGAAGGGGATGGTCAGCAGGAAGGCGAAGAGGATCTGCACACCGGCCTGGGCGATGCGAAGCTCCTGCAGCTGCTCTCCGAAGTTGCGATCGATCCGTTCGGCCTCGGTCTCGTCGCGGGTGTAGGGCTGTGAGTCGGTCATCCCCCATGAGTACCCCCAGAGGGGTCCCCGAGGACAGTCCCCGCGCGCTCTTACCGCCATGGGACGGACGGAGGGCCCGGCACCTCGAGAGGTGCCGGGCCCTGCATCACGTCGTCCGTCACAGCCGGCAAGCGGCGACGGACCACCCACGCCCTCAGCTGGCGCCGAGGTGGGCCTTCAGGGTGTCGAGCTCGGTGGCGAGCTCGGCGGGGAGGCGGTCGCCGAACTTGGCGAACCACTCCTCGATGAGGGGCAGCTCCTTCTCCCACTCGGACGGGTTCACCGCGACGGCTTTGGCGACCATCTCGGGCGTCATGTCGAGGCCCTCGATGTCGATGCCGTCGGCCGTGGGCACGAGGCCGATCGGTGTCTCCACGGCGTCGGCCTCACCCTCGAGGCGGTCGACGACCCACTTGAGCACGCGGCTGTTGTCGCCGAAGCCGGGCCACAGGAAGGAGCCGTCCTCGTCGCGACGGAACCAGTTGACGCCGAAGATGCGGGGGAGCTTGGAGGCGTCCGCACCCTTGCCGATCTCGAGCCAGTGGCTCATGTAGTCGGCGGCGTGGTAGCCGATGAAGGGCAGCATCGCCATCGGGTCGCGCCGCACGACACCGACCGCGCCGGTGGCCGCAGCGGTGGTCTCCGAGGAGAGCGTCGCGCCGATGAAGGTGCCGTGCTGCCAGTCGCGCGACTCGTAGACGAGCGGGATCGTCGTCTTGCGGCGACCGCCGAAGAGGATCGCGTCGATCGGCACACCGTCGGGGTTGTCGTACTCCGGTGCGAGCATCGGGCACTGCTTGGCCGGCGTGCAGAAGCGGCTGTTGGGGTGGGCCGCCTTGGTGCCGGCCTCGCCGTCCGCCGGGGTCCAGGAGTTGCCGTGCCAGTCGGTGAGGTGGGCCGGCGTCTCGTCGGTCAGGCCCTCCCACCACACGTCGCCGTCGTCGGTGAGGGCGACGTTGGTGAAGACGGAGTTGCCCTGGTCGATCGTCGCGATGGCCTGCGGGTTGGTCGACGCGCCGGTGCCGGGGGCGACTCCGAAGAGCCCGAACTCCGGGTTCACGGCATACAGCCGGCCGTCCTCGCCGAAGCGCATCCAGGCGATGTCGTCGCCGACCATCTCGGCCTTCCAGCCGGGGATGGTGGGCGTGATCATCGCGAGGTTGGTCTTGCCACACGCGGACGGGAACGCCGCCGCGATGTAGTGGACCTTCCCCTTGGGCGAGGTGAGCTTGAGGATGAGCATGTGCTCGGCCATCCAGCCCTCGTCGCGGGCGATCGCCGAGGCGATGCGCAGCGCGTAGCACTTCTTGCCGAGCAGGGCGTTGCCGCCGTAACCGGAGCCGTAGCTCCAGATCGTGCGCTCCTCGGGGAAGTGGACGATGTACTTCGTCTCCGAGCAGGGCCACGCGACGTCTGCCTGGCCCTCGGCGAGCGGGGCGCCGACCGAGTGCAGCGCGGGCACGAAGCTCGCGTTCTTCTGCTCGATCGCGTGGAGCACCGCGTCGCCGCAGCGAGCCATGACGAGCATCGAGACGGCGACGTAGGCCGAGTCGGTGATCTCGACACCGAACATCGGCTGCGTGGCGTCGATGTGGCCCATGACGAACGGGATGACGTACATCGTCCGTCCGCGCATGGAGCCGCGGTAGAGCTCGGTCATGAGGCGCTTCATCTGCTCCGGCGCCATCCAGTTGTTGGTGGGGCCGGAGTCCTTCTCGTCCACCGAGCAGATGTAGGTGCGGTCCTCGACGCGGGCGACGTCGCTGGGGTCGCTCGCGCAGTAGAAGGAGTTCGGCTTCTTGCTCTCGTCGAGGCGCACGAAGGTGCCGGCCTCGACGAGGGCGTCGGTCAGCTCGGTCCACTCCTCGGGAGAGCCGGTGATCCAGTGGATGTCGCGCGGCTGTGTCAGCTCGGCGACCTCGGCGACCCAGGCGGCCAAGCCGGCGTGGGTCGTGCGGGTGATCGGTTTCTCGTCAATGGTGGTCAACTCGGGGCCCATCCCTTTCGCGCGGTGCCGCCCGGCACCACGTCGTGCCGGTGTGACTGCCCGCCTGCGAACGGTTCGTCCCGGTGGGGCGCGAAAGTGTCCACATGCTGAGCAGATGACGTGATGTCTTCAAGGTACGCCCGGCCCGGAACCCTGCCGACCGCCTGAGCGTTCCCGACCGGTGAGACGCCTCACACCGGCCCGGGGCCGCAAGAATTTCGACGGTTCCTTGTCGGTTTCTTGCAGAAATTGCGCTACCGGACCGTAGGTTGCCGATGGGTGTCGTCCCGTCGGACGCGGGGTGACCGGTAGGTCCACGGCGGGTGTCGTGCCCCGGTGTCAGGCGCCGCTCGCGCAGAGGCCCCGGAGGAGCGCCGGTATGCCGTCCGGCCGCGATTTCGTGGATCGGCGAGGGTGGCGCTAAGGTAACTCTTCGTCCCACCGAGTGCCGATCGGCACCGCAGGACGCGCACCCGTAGCTCAACGGATAGAGCATCTGACTACGGATCAGAAGGTTAGGGGTTCGAATCCCTTCGGGTGCACTCTGTGTTGAGACAGAAGAACGGCCCCGCAGCGCCTCGGCGCAGCGGGGCCGTTGTCTTGTGCCCGCGGTTTGCCCGCGGGGTGCTTGCGGGCACGGCGTGGTCGTCGCAAGTCACCCGTCGGGGGTGACGCTCGGGGCGGGGCCCGGGGCGAGGATCGGAGGACCCGAGCAGAAGGGAGTCCCGAGGTGTCCGACGAGACCACGACTCCACAGCCGTCCGCTCCACGGCGTCGACTGACGCTGAGGCGCCGGCCGGCACCCCCCTCTGCCCTCGCCTCGCGGTGGACCACGGTCGACGGGATCAAGCTGCACTACCGCGAGTCGCCGGGGCCGCCCGACGGCGCGACGATGACGCACCTGCACGGCTTCGGGCTCTCCGGCGCCTATCTGGTGCCCACGGCGGAGCTGCTCGCGGACGACTTCCACACCCTCGTCCCCGACCTGCCGGGCTTCGGGCGCAGCGGCCGCAGCCCGAGCCCCCTCGGGGTCGAGGGGCTCGCCCACGCCGCCGCGGCGTTCCTCGACGAGAGGCAGGTCGCGACGACCTCGCTCGTCGGCAACTCGATGGGGTGCGCCGTCATCTGCGAGTTCGCCCACCGCTACCCCGAGCGGGTCGACCGTGCCGTGCTCGTCGCACCGGCGGGGGGACTGCACAACCAACCGCTCACCACGGCGATGAAGCAGCTGGTCATGGACTCGGTGCGGGAGCCGCCCAGCCTCATCACGGTGGCCGTGCCCGACTACCTGCGCTTCGGGGTGCCGAGCACGGTGCGGCTCTTCCGGGCCCTCACCCAGTTCCCGTCGCTCGAACGGCTCCTCGAGCTCCAGGTGCCGACCCTCGTCGTGCTCGGACGGTCCGACCCGCTGATGCCCGGGCCGGAGCGCATCAAGGAGGTGGCCGGCCAGACCGCCAACTCCGTGCTGCTCGTCGTCATCCACGGTGCGGCCCACGCCATCAACTTCAGCCACCCGGGCGAGCTGGCCAACGTCATCCGCCGGTTCATGGCGGACCGGCCGATCATCGACGACCCCGACTCGCCCGGCCACGCCCACGCCTACGAGATCCACCGCGGGCAGCACCTGCCCGACACCACCTGACAGAGGTCGGTCCGGCAGGCCTCGTGGTGGCCCCTGATGTTCTCGGGGTGGTCACGAGGTGGCCAGCGGCACAGCCGGGGTCTCTTGCGCGGTGGGCGGGGCCGGAGTTGGGTGTGGGTGCGGGATCCATCCACTGACCGTCCACTGCCGCACGCCCTGAGAGGCCCTCATGACCGACGCTCAGCTCGACACCCTCGACCCGACGCTGTCGCACACGCGCGGTGAGTCCGAGCCGGCCCTCATCGAGCAGACCATCGGCGACAACTTCGACGAGACCGTGGCTCGCTTCGGTGACCGCGACGCCCTCGTCGACGTGGCCCAGGGCAGGCGGTGGACGTATGCCGCGCTGCAGGGTGACGTCGACCGGCTCGCTCGCGCCCTGCTGGCCGTCGGGGTGCAGACCGGTGACCGGGTCGGCATCTGGGCACCGAACTGCTCGGAGTGGACGATGGTGCAGTTCGCCACCGCCAAGATCGGCGCGATCCTCGTCAACATCAACCCCAGCTACCGCTCCCACGAGCTGCAGTACGTCCTCGGCCAGGCCGGCGTCTCGACGCTCGTCGCGGCCGAGTCGTTCAGGTCGAGCAACTACCGCGCCATGGTCGACGAGGTGCGCGGCGAGGTCGACGGCCTCGAGCGCGTCGTCTACATCGGCACCTCCGACTGGGAGGAGCTGCTCGCCCACGCCGACGAGGTGTCGGGGAGCGAGCTGGCCGGCATACAGGCGGGGCTGAAGAACACCGACCCGATCAACATCCAGTACACCTCTGGCACCACGGGATTCCCCAAGGGCGCAACGCTCAGCCACCGCAACATCCTCAACAACGGCTACTTCGTCGGCGAGCTCTGCGACTACACCGAGGCCGACCGCGTGTGCATCCCGGTGCCCTTCTACCACTGCTTCGGCATGGTCATGGGCAACCTCGCCTGCACGACCCACGGCGCGTGCATGGTCATCCCGGCGCCGGGCTTCGACCCAGCCGCTACGCTGCGCGCCACCCAGGACGAGAAGGTCACCTCGCTCTACGGCGTGCCGACGATGTTCATCGCCGAGTGGAACCTGCCGAACTTCTCGGACTACGACCTGTCGACGGTGCGCACCGGCATCATGGCTGGATCTCCTTGTCCCGCAGAGCTGATGAAGCAGCTCATCGCGGCCGGCATCGAGGAGATGACGATCTGCTACGGCATGACGGAGACGTCACCGGTGTCGACGCAGAACCGCACCGACGACACGTTCGAGCAGAAGGTCGGCACCGTCGGTCGGGTCGGGCCCCACCTCGAGATCAAGATCGTCGACCCCGTGTCCGGCGAGACGGTGCCGCGCGGGACGGCCGGGGAGTTCATGACCAAGGGCTACTCGGTGATGCTCGGCTACTGGGAGCAGCCCGACAAGACGGCCGAGGCCATCGAGGACGGCTGGATGCACACCGGCGACATCGGCGTCATGCACGACGACGGCTACGTCGAGATCACCGGTCGCATCAAGGACATGGTGATCCGAGGCGGCGAGAACGTCTATCCGCGCGAGATCGAGGAGTTCCTCTACACCCACCCCGACATCCTCGACGCCCAGGTGATCGGGGTGCCCGACGCGAAGTACGGCGAGGAGCTGTGCGCGTGGATCCGGATGAAGGACGGCGCCTCCCCGCTCACGGCCGAGTCGCTGCGGGAGTTCTGCACCGGGCAGCTCGCCCACTACAAGATCCCGCGCTACGTCGAGATCGTGGATGAGTTCCCGATGACGGTGACCGGCAAGATCCGCAAGGTCGAGATGCGAGAGGTCACCGCCGAGCGACTCGGGCTCGGGTGAGGCCAGGGGCCGCGGGGCAGGAGCACGCCGGGCAGGTGCCCGGACGGGTCCGCGCGCCCTCCGCCGTGCCGGGGGAGGCTCCCGGGCAGTAGGTTTCGGGGGAAGTGGTCGTGAGGACCCGTTGACCCGAAGGGGAATCCAATGTCGGACACCACCAAGCTGATCCTGGCGGTCGTCGTCGTCGTGGTCGTCGTTGCGGTGACCATCAGTCTCTTCCTCAACGCGAGGAAGCGTCGTGAACTGGAGCACCGGCGATTCGAGGCCGGTGAGCTGCGCGCGCGCATCGACGAGCACGCACCGAAGCTGCAGGAGAGCGCCGACCGGGCGTCGGTGACCGGAGCGGTCGCGGCGGACGCCCGCAGCGAGGCCGAGCGCACGGCCGAGGAGGCCGAGCGCAAGGCTGCCGAGGCGCGCGAGCTCGAGGAGCAGGCGCAGCAGAAGGCTGCCGAGGCCCGACGGCTCGAGGAGCACGCCCAGAAGCACGCCGAGGAGGCCACGCAGGCGCAGTCCTCCCTGGTCGAGCTCGAGCGAGAGGCCGACCGCGTCGACCCCGACGTGCGCACCGACGCCGAGGGCTACCGGATCGACGAGTCGGGGCAGCGCCTGCCCGACAGGGAGTCCTCTGGTGCCGCCCCGGCGGTCGCAGCCTCGAGCGGTGCTGCCGCAGCGGCGTCGGCGCCCTTCCTGCGCGACGACGACGAGCCCGACCTGGCGGATGCGGAGAATCCCTTCGCGACCGACGAGGCCAACGCCCCTGACGCGTCGACGGATTCGGCGTGGGACGACTCCGTCGTGGGTACGAAGGATGGTGACCGCACCATCGACGAGACCATCGACGAGAGCAGGGACGACGTGAGCAACGACGACACGACCACCCCGGACACCCCGAGCAGCACGCCCGACACGGCGACCAGCGAGTCGAGCTGGGAGGGCTCCTCCGCCACGGGCGCGGCGGCCGCCGCCGGCACGGGCGCCGCGGCCGGCTGGGCAGCGCGCAGCGACGACGATGACGCCGACACCGACGCGGCGCCGGGCACTGACGACACCAACGCGGCACCCGCGAGTGCCGCCGACACCGAGGTGGCGCCGGGCACTGACGGGACCGATGCGGCACCCACGAGTGCCAGCGACACCGACGTGAGCGAGCCGTCCGCGCGCGAGGACCGTGCGGACGCCGAGCAGACCGTCTCGGTGCCGGCCCTCGAGGACCGCGACGACTACGTGACCGGCACGGGCACACCGGACGACGACCCCGGTGACCACCGCGGCCAGCCGTGGGCGACGACCTCGGGCACGCCGGCGCCGGAGCCGGCGAAGGACCCGGAGACCGGAGCCGAGGAGGGGCAGGCGACCGAGGGTGCCCTCGGGTCGCGCATGGACCCGACGACGGACACCGAGATCGACGGCGACGCCGACGGGTCGTCGTCCGACGAGGCGAGCCCGGTCGAGTCCGGCACGGACGAGCAGGTGGACCACACCGAGCTCCGCGAGGCACCTGTCGACGAGACATCGGCCGACGATGCAGGCGCGGATGCCGCAGGAGCAGGCGAGGGGGAGGAGCGGGCCGACGAGCCGCAGCAGTCCGGACCGCGGGTCTCGACCTTCGAGGAGGTCGTCGACGGCGGCTTCGGCCTCGGGTCGGCCGCGCCGCTGGAGGGCGGCGTGCAGCCCCTCGGCCACGACGTCAAGGCGAGCCGCGACGGCAGCACCTTCCTCGTGCCGGGCGACGAGGGCTACGACGACGCCCAGCCCGACGTCTGGTTCTACAACGAGGAGTCGGCCCGACGCGCCGGCTTCCACAAGTCCGGCGAGTAGGCCTCCGGGCCACCGGCTGCACCGATGGGCAGGTCGTCTCGCACGGCCTGCCCATCGTCGTCCGCGGACCCCGGCCGCGACCCCCGACCCCGACCGCAGGCCGAGCAGCCGCTGACCACCCGTCGAGCCACCCGGCATACGGGAGGCGTCTGGCGGTGGGCGCCGGACCGAGGCGCCCGAAACGGCGGCGCAGCCACCTGCGGGCCGCACCTAGACTTGCCCGCATGGTTTCACCGCTCGTCGCGCTCACGCCCAGGGTCCAGTCCGCGATCGCCGCCGCGCTCGGCGACGAGCACCGCGAGGCCGACCCGGTGCTGCGTCCGTCGCAGTTCGCCGACGTGCAGGTCAACGCGGCGCTGGCGCTCGCCAAGAAGGTCGGTATGCCGCCGCGCGAGGTCGCGGCGAAGATCGTCGCCGCGCTCGACGTCGACGGCGTGTGCGATGCCGTCGAGGTGAGCGGGCCGGGCTTCATCAACCTCACCTTCTCGAACGCCTGGCTCGCCCAGCTGCTGCAGGAGGTCGCCGCCGACGAGCGCGCGGGCGTGCCCCTGCAGGAGCGCGAGAACATCCCCATCGACTACTCCGCGCCCAACGTCGCCAAGGAGATGCACGTCGGCCACCTGCGCACGACGGTCGTCGGTGACTCGCTCGCCCGTACCCTCGAGCACCTCGGCCACAACGTCGTGCGGCAGAACCACATCGGCGACTGGGGCACCCCCTTCGGCATGCTCATCGAGCACCTCCTCGACGTGGGTAGGGAGTCGGCCGAGGCCGAACTGCTCGTCAGCGATCCCAACGCCTTCTACCAGGCGGCGCGGGTGAAGTTCGACCTGGCCGAGAAGGCCGAGCCCGCAGGCAGCGCAGGCGATTTCAACACCCGCGCCCGCACGCGGGTCGTCTCCCTGCAGGCCGGTGACCCCGAGACCCTCGCCCTGTGGCAGGAGCTCGTAGACCTCTCCAAGACCTACTTCAACACGGTCTACTCCACCCTCGGCATCACACTCACCGACCTCGACCTCGCCGGGGAGTCGACCTACAACGCCGTGCTCGGCTCGCTCTGCGACGAGCTCGAGGCCGCGGGCATCGCGACGATGTCGGACGGCGCCCTCTGCGTCTTCCTCGACGGCTACACCGGCCGCGAGGGCAAGCCTGTGCCGCTCATCATCCGCAAGTCCGACGGCGGCTACGGCTACGCGACGACCGACCTCGCGACGATCCGCTACCGCGTGCACGACCTCAAGGCGCACCGCGTGCTCTACGTCATCGGGGCACCGCAGGCGCTGCACCTCAACATGGTGTGGGACACCGCACGCAAGGCCGGCTGGCTGCCCGACGACGTCGTGCCGGTGCACGTCCAGATCGGCAACGTGCTCGGCGAGGACCGCAAGATCCTCAAGACCCGCTCGGGCAAGCCCCTGCGGCTCATGATGCTGCTCGACGAGGCCGTCGAGAAGGCCCGCGCCGTCATCGACGACGCCCGCCCCGACCTCGACGAGTCCGTCCGCGCGACGATCGCCCGCCAGATCGGCATCGGCGCCGTGAAGTATGCCGACCTGTCCGTCGCCCACAACAGCGAATACGTCTTCGACCTCGACCGCATGGTCGCGCTCACGGGCAACACCGGCCCCTACCTTCAGTACGTCGTCGCCCGGATCCGCTCGATCTTTCGGCAGGTCGGCATGGACCCGGCCGAGCAGCGGGCGCCGATCCTCGTCGAGCAGCCGCAGGAGCGGGCCCTCGCGCTGCACCTGCTCGGCTTCGGTGACGTGCTCGCCGAGGTGGGCGACGAGTACGAGCCGCACCGCCTCTGCGCCTACCTCTTTGAGCTGGCCCAGACGTTCTCGGCGTTCTACGAGAACTGCCCCGTGCTCAAGGCCGACCGCGACGAGGTGCGCGAGTCGCGACTCGCGCTCTGCGCACTCGTCTTCCGCGTCATGGCGACCGGTCTCGACCTGCTCGGCCTCGAGGCTCCCGAGCAGATGTGAAGCCCCGGGACGGCGCCCGAGCCGGCCGGACGGCATACCGGAGCGGTGTCGCAGTTGCCTGTGCTCAAGGACGCTGACCTGCGAGAATGGGCAGGGTGCGGTGCTCCTTCGGGGACCTCGTCATCGACACCGACCGGTTCCTGCTCGAACGCGGCGGGACGTCGCTGCACGTCCAGCCCCAGGTCTTCGACGTGCTCAGCCACCTCGTGCGCAACCGCGAGCGCGTCGTGCCGAAGACGGAGCTGCTCGACAGCATCTGGGGTGACCGTTTCGTCAGCGAGTCGACGCTGACGAGCCGCATCAAGGCGGCCCGCCGGGTCGTCGGCGACGACGGCATCAGCCAGACGGTCATCCGCACGGTGCACGGCCGCGGCTACCGGTGGGTGGCCGACGTGGAGCCCGTCGCCGAGCCCGGCGCGGAGCCGGACGCCGGCTCGCAGCCGCCGACCGTGCCACTGCCGCCGGACCCGCGGCATCTCGAGCAGCGCATCCGTTTCTGCCACGCCTCCGACGGGGTGCGCATCGCCTACGCGACGGTGGGGGAGGGCCCGCCGCTCGTGCGGGCGGCGCACTGGGTCACCCACCTCGACTACGAGTGGGAGAGCCCGGTCTGGCGGCACTGGATGGACGGGCTCTCCCGGGGGCGCACCTTCATCCGCTACGACGAGCGCGGCTGTGGCCTGTCCGACCACGACCCCGAGGACGTCTCGCTCGAGGCGTTCGTGCGCGACCTCGAGACCGTCGTCGACGAGCTGGAGCTCGAGCGCTTCCCCCTCATGGGGCTCTCGCAGGGCGGTTCCGTCGCGATGGCGTATGCCGTCCGCCACCCCGAGCGCGTCAGCCGCCTCATCCTCGTGGGCGCCTTCGTCAAGGGTCGGGTCGCCCGGGCCACCACCCCGGACGAGCTGCGCGAGGCGGAGCTGCAGGGCGAGCTCATCCGGATGGGCTGGGGCCGCGACGACCCGTCCTTCCGGCTCTACTTCTCATCCACCTTCATGCCGGACGCGCCGCCGCAGCTGTGGAGCGACTTCGCTGCGCTGATGCGCCGCACGACGTCGGCCGAGAACGCGCTGCGCCTCAACAACAGCTTCGTCGCGATCGACGTCACGGACCTCGTCGGCCAGATCACCGTGCCGACGCTCATCCTCCACGGCCGCGGCGACATGCGGATCCCGTTCAGCCAGGGCCGCGAGATCGCCGCACGCATCCGCGGGAGTCGCCTCGTGCCGCTCGACACGCGCAACCACCTGCTCGTCGCCGGCGAGCCCGCGTGGGAGCACCTGCTCGAGGAGATCGACGCCTTCCTCGCCGACGACGAGTCCTCACGGAGTCCACGGGAAGTCCAGATCCTGTCCTAGGACGGCGGCGCGCCGAGCGGGACCGTGGTCCTCATCGCAGCATCGATGAGGAGAGCACCCATGACCACCGCTTCACCGGCAGCCCGCCGCAGCAACACCACCCGCAGCGCCCGCACCCCGCGCACCGCCCACAGCGCCCGCAGCGCCCGCGGCGCGGATGCCGCCCGTGTCCTCGAGGCCGACGTCGTCGTCGTCGGTGCCCGCTGCGCCGGCGCGGCCACGGCCCTGTTGCTCGCCCGCGCCGGCCACGACGTGCTCGTCGTCGACCGGGCGAGTTTCCCCAGCGACACGATCTCGACCCACGTCATCGCCCGGTCGGGCATGGTGGCGCTGCACCGGTGGGGAGTGCTCGAGGCGGTCGTCGCCTCGGGGGCGCCGCCGATCCGTCGGGTCGAGTTCACGAGCGCCCTGGGCTTCCTGCAGCGCGAGGTCAAGGACCGCCATGGCGTCGACTTCCTCCTCGCCCCGCGCCGGATCGTGCTCGACGGCGTGCTCCAGCGCGCGGCGCGAGAGGCTGGCGCGCGGATCCGCACCGGGGTCGCCGTCACCGACGTCGTGCACGATGCGCAGGGACGCGTCGTCGGTGTCGTGGGCCAGGACGAGGGCGGGCCGGTCGAGGTCCGGGCCCGCCTCGTCGTGGGCGCCGACGGACTGAGCTCGCGTGTCGCCCGTGCCGTGGGGGCGCCGTTGACGATCGTCCGACCTGCCTCCGGTGCGGCGCAGTACGCGTACTACGACGGTGACTGGACGGCCATCGAGCACCACCTCGGCACCAACGCCTTCGCCGGCGTCTTCCCCACCCACGACGGGCAGGCCTGCATCTGGGTCTGCACGCCGGAGGACGCGGCACGGGCGTCGCGCCGGCAGCGCCGTGACCCCGCTGACGCCTTCGACGACCTGCTGGCATCGGCCGTGCCCGGCCTCGCCGCCCGGGTCGACCCGGGCGCCCGAAGGTCTCCGGTGCGGGGGATGCTGCGCATGCCCAACCACTTCCGTCAGGCGTCCGGACCCGGGTGGGCACTCGTCGGCGACGCCGGCTACCACCGCGACGCGGTCACCGGCCACGGCATCAGCGACGCCTTCCGCGACGCCGAGCTGCTCGCAGGGGCCATCGATGCCGCGATGAGCGAGCCCGACTGCGAGACAGCGGCGCTCGCGGCATATGGGCAGGAGCGTGACCGCCTGGCCGCGGAGGTCTTCGAGATCACCTGCGCCCTGTCGACCTTCCCCGAGCAGGGCCGTTTCCTCCAGCTGCAGAAGCAGCTCGCCGTGGCCATCGACGTGATGGCCGGCGAGATGGCGGCCAGACCGCTCCCACGCGCGAGCGAGTTCGCCGCGTGACCCACTCGTCCTCGACCAGCGAGGCACCGCCGACACCCGGCACCGATCCATCACCAGCACCATCCAGAAAGGCAGCACCATGACCATCACGACCGACAACCCCGCCACCGCGCACCGCAACGGGGTCGACACGGCGGCGCTCTTCGCCACCCTGGACGCCGTCAAGCAGATGCCGCCGGCAGCGAAGTTCCAGTTCCGGGCCCACAACCAGTGGGTCCAGGGCACGCACAGCCGCTCGAGCATCCACGACTTCTTCGGCGTCGGCGAGGAGCGCTGCCACGAGCGGGAGTTCGTCTTCGACGCCGACCACCCCGCCGTGCTCGTGGGGAAGGACAACGGGCCGACACCCGTCGAGTTCGTCCTCCACGCCCTGGCGGCCTGCCTCACGGCGGGCATGGCCAACATCGCCGCGGCCCGCAAGGTGACGCTCACCGAGGTGCGCTCGACGGTCAGTGGTGACATCGACCTCAACGGCATCCTCGGGCTTCAGCCGGTGCGCAACGGCTACGAGCAGGTGACGGTGTCGTTCGTCGTCAAGGGGGACGCCCCCGAGGAGGTGCTGCGCGAGATCGTCGAGCAGTCGCGCCAGCGCTCGGCCGTCTACGACGTCATCACCAACGGGGTGCCGGTCGACATCGACGTCGAGGTCGCCTGAGGGATTGCCGGCCCGTGGGCCGCGGAGGACAGTGCTCCCATGAGCGACTGGGACTTCAGCGGCCTACGGGCCACCTTCGTCAACTGCACCCTGAAGAAGAGCCCCGAGGTGAGCCACACCCAAGGGCTCGTCGACGCCAGCGCGGCGATCATGGGCGAGCACGGTGTCGACGTCGACGTCATCCGCCTCATCGACCACGACGTCGCGACCGGGGTCCATCCCGACATGCGCGAGCACGGCTGGGAGACCGACGCGTGGCCGGACCTCTATCCCGGCATCCTCGAGAGCCAGATCCTCGTCGTCGCCGGCCCGATCTGGCTCGGCGACAACTCCAGCGTGACGAAGCGCCTCATCGAGCGGATCTACGCCCTCAGCGGGATGCTCAACGACAAGGGGCAGTACCTCTTCTACGGACGGGTCGCGGGCTGCCTCATCACGGGCAACGAGGACGGCATCAAGCACTGCGCCCAGAACGTGCTCTACAGCCTCCAGCACGTCGGCTACACGATCCCGCCGAACGCCGACGCGGGCTGGATCGGCGAGGCGGGGCCGGGCCCCTCCTACCTCGACCCGGGCAGCGGCGGCCCCGAGAACGACTTCACCAACCGCAACACCACCTTCATGACGTGGAACCTCATGCACCTGGCCAAGCTGCTCCACGACGCCGGAGGGGTGCCGGCGCACGGCAACCAGCGCTCCGCATGGAACGCCGGTGAGCACTTCGGGTGGCACAACCCGGAGTACCGCTGAGCCGTGGTCCGTCGGGGCGAGTCACCCGGTCCGGATGATGCGACCGTCGGCGCCGGGTCGCGATAGTGGGCGCATCGGACTCTCCGACGGAGTTCGGTGCGCCCTCCGAGAAAGGTTGTTCTCCCGTGTCGTTCTGGGACATCGTCTGGTTCATCTTCATCTTCTTCGCCTTCATGGCCTACCTCATGATCATCTTCCAGGTCATCGGCGACCTCTTCCGTGACGACTCCGTGTCGGGCTGGATCAAGGCGGTGTGGATCATCGCGCTGATCTTCCTGCCGTTCCTCACGCTGCTCGTCTACCTCATCGTGCGCGGCAAGGGCATGGCGGAGCGTTCGGCCCAGGCCATGGACACGGCTCGTCGCGCGCAGGACGACTACGTCCGTTCGGTGGCCGGTGCGGGCGCCTCGGCCCCCGACCAGATCGCCAAGGCCAAGGAGCTGCTCGACTCGGGTGCCATCACGGCAGACGAGTTCGCTGCGCTGAAGGCCAAGGCCCTGGCCTGACGGTCCAGACCTGCCACGACGACCACGAGCTCGTCACCACCCACGTGTGGTGACGAGCTCGTGGTCGTCGTGGCCCCACTCGCGTCGCCATTCACCTGGTATGCCGGGTGGCCGGCTTCGCTGAGGCGCGGATCCCGCCGCATCCATCCCGCCGCGGCCGGATGAGTGTGGTCAAGCCGTTGTTCCCGCCGCATCCATCCCGCCGCGGCTGAGATCGTGTGGTTCCGTCAGACCCGCGGCTGCTCAGACTCCGTGGGTCGAGGTGACGAGCGCCTGGTAGCGCGCCACGACGTCGGCTGCAGCGGACTGCTGTCCGGCCGGCACGGGATACTCCGAGTCGACGGCCAGCGGCCAGGTCGGAGGCTCCGCCTCGCCCGACAGGGCCCACGCGGCCTGGCGGGCCGCGCCGATGCCGACGTACTCACCGGGCGCGGGCACGACGACGGGCGCACGGAAGAGCCCCGGAGCGATCTCGCGGACGGCGCGTGAGGCCGCGGCGCCGCCGATGAGCAGCACCCGCTCGACCCCGACCCCGTGCTGGCGCAGCGCGTCGACGCCGCCCACGAGGTTGCACAGCATGCCCTCGACAGCAGCGCGTGCGAGGTTCTCGGGTGTCGCGTTGGAGCGGGTGAGACCGCTCAGGGTGCCCGTCGCGTCGGGCAGGTCAGGGGTGCGCTCACCGTCGAGGTAGGGCAGCAGGGTGAGTCCGCCGGCGCCGGGATCGGCTGCGAGAGCGAGACGGTCGAGCTCTGCGAGGTCGACCCCGATCATCGTGGCCGCCGCGCCGAGCACGCGAGCGGCGTTGAGCGTGCACATGAGCGGCAGGTGCCGCCCGGTCGCGTCGGCGAAGCCGGCGATCGCTCCGGTCTCGTCGCGAATGGCGGAGTCGTGAGGCGTGAAGACCGTGCCACTCGTGCCCAGCGAGACGACGACGTCGCCCGGGCTCAGCGTCAGGCCGAGAGCGGCCCCCATGTTGTCGCCCGTGCCCGCGGCCACGAGCATGCCGCTGTCGGTGCGTCCTGCCGCGGCGGACGGCGCGAGCACCTCGGGCACCTCGAGCTCGCGCCCGAAGGCGGTCTTGAGCAGGTCGAGGCGGTAGTCGTTGGACCCGGCGGACCAGTAGCCGGTGCCGGAGGCGTCGCCCCGGTCGGTGGTCCAGCGCTCGAAACCTTTGCCCTGCTTGAGGATCCGGCCCGTCAGCCAGTCGTGGGGGAGCACGACCCGGGTCGCTCGGGCTGCCAGCTCGGGCTCGTGCTCGGCAAACCAGCGCAGCTTGGTCACGGTGAAGCTGGCGACCGGGACGAGGCCCACCGCGTCGACCCAGGCGGCCGCGCCCCCGAGCTCGGCGGTGAGGTCGGCGGCGGCGCCCGCGCTGCGGGTGTCGTTCCAGAGCAGGGCGTCGCGCACCACGTCGTCGTGCTCGTCGAGTGTCACCATGCCGTGCTGCTGGCCCCCGACGGCGATGGCTGCCACCCCGTCGAGGATGCCGTCAGCGCTCGACTGCTCGTAGGCCTCCCACCAGCGCTCGGGGTCGACCTCGGTGCCGTCGGGATGGGGTGCCCGCGAAGTGCGCACGATCTCACCCGTCTCGGCGTCGCACACGACGATCTTGGTCGACTGGGTCGAGCTGTCGACTCCGGCCACGAGGGTGCGGTCGCTCATCGGTGGTCCTCCAGTGGTGCGTCGGCGGCGGTGCCGTGCGTCGGTGCTGTCAGCATCACCGCTGCGGCAGGATGACGGCCTTGATGGCCTTCGCGTCGGAGCGTCCCGCCACGAGGGCCTCAGCCGTCTGGTCGAGCGTATGCCTTGAGGACACGAGGCGGTCGAGGTGCACCACGCCCGCTGCCACGAGTCCGATCGCCGTGGGCCAGGTGTTGGCGTAGCGGAAGGTGCCGGTCACGACGAGCTCGCGCTCCTGGATCGTCGACAGGGGCAGCATCACCTCGTCGCCGCCCATCCCCACCAGCACGGCGCGGCCGGCGGGAGCGAGGGCCCCGACCGCCTGTCGCGTGACCGCGGGGTGGCCGGTGCACTCGACGAGCGCATCCGGCGGGGCCTCGGCCAGGGCCGCGGCGAGGTCGTCGACGGTGGGGTTGACGGTGCGCGTGGCGCCGAGCTCCGCCGCCATCGCGAGACGGTCGTCGTTGACGTCGACGACCGTGATCTGGGTGGCCCCGGCGGCCCGCGCCACCTGCACGCACACCAGCCCGATCGTGCCCGCCCCGGTGACGAGCACGCGGCTGCCGACGCCGACCTCGGCCTTGCGGGCCGACCAGATGCCGACCGACAGCGGCTCGAGCAGGGCCGCCGCCTCGTCCGACACCGAATCGGGCACCGGATGGGCGAACGCCTCGTGGACGACCACGAGCTCGGCGAGCGAGCCGTCGACGGGTGGCGTGGCGTGGAAGCGCATGTCCGGGCAGAGGTTGTAGCGCCCCGCGAGGCACTGCTCGCAGGATCGGCACGGCAGGCCGGGCTCGATCGAGACTCGCTGCCCCTGCCGCGCAGGGTCGACGCCGGGTCCGACTGCGTCGATCACCCCGCTCGCCTCGTGGCCGAGCACCAGGGGCGACTCGACGACGAAGCTGCCGATGCGGCCGTGGTCGAAGTAGTGGGTGTCGGACCCGCACACCCCGACGGCCGCGACCCGGACCCGCACCTCACCCGCGCCGGGCTCGGGATCCGGCCGATCGATGATCTCGACCTCGCCCGGCCGGTTCAGCACCGCGACACGCATGGCGCTCCCTTCACTGGTCGGTGCCGCGCACGGCATACGTCTCGAGCGTGGCGCGGGCGCCGCGCTCGTGCAGGCTGGCGAGCGCGGCGGCATACGTCGTGGTGAAGCGCTCGTCGTCGACGAGGTCACCGAAGAGGTCGCGGTCGCGCAGGAAGGCGAGGTCGTCGCCCTCTCGCTGGCGGGCGGCTGCCGCCATGACCCGCTCCCTGACCCGGTCGATGACCTCGATCGGCTCGCCCTGCTCGTCGACGCCCTCGGCGTAGCGGGCCCACGACGCGACGACGAGGGCCGAGCGGTCGATCTGACCGCCGGTCTCGAGGTTGCGCCGGATGACGGGGACGAGCCACTTGGGGATGCGGTCGGAGCTCTCGGCGCACAGCCGGGCCAGAGTGTCGCGCACCTCGGGGTTGGCGAAGCGCTCGATGAGCTGGCGCCGGTAGGCGTCGAGGTCGACGCCCGGCACCTCGGGCAGGGTCGGACTGCCCTCGTGCTCCATGTAGCCGAGCAGGAAGTCGACGAAGAGCGGGTCCTGGCACACCTCGTGCGCGTAGCGGTAGCCGGAGAGGTGGCCGAGGTAGCAGAGCGCCTGGTGGCTGGCGTTGAGCAGGCGCAGCTTCATCAGCTCGTAGGGCACGACGTCGTCGACGAGCTGCACCCCGGCCGCCTCGAAGGGGGGTCGCCCGTCGGTGAAGTGGTCCTCGAGCACCCACTGGGTGAACGGCTCGCAGACGACGGGCCAGCCGTCCACGACACCGAACTCGTCGGCCAGCCGCTCGATGTCCTCCGGCGCCGTCACCGGGGTGATCCGGTCGACCATGGCGTTGGGGAAGGCGACGTGCTCGTCCATCCAGTCGGCCAGCCCGGGGTCCTTGAGGCGCGCGAAGGCGGTCATCATCCGCCGCGCGACATCGCCGTTGCCGGGCAGGTTGTCGCACGACATGACCGTGAAGGGGGTCTGGCCGGCGGCGCGCCGGGCCGCGAGCCCGGCCACGACGTAGCCGAAGACCGTGCTCGGCACGGCCCCCTCCTGCAGGTCAGCCCGGATCGCGGGGTCGGTGTCGTCGAACTCGCCCGTGACCTGGTTGACGAGGTAGCCGCCCTCGGTGATCGTGAGCGACACTATGCGGGTGCGGGGGTCGGCCAGCCGGTCGACGACGGCCGCGGGGTCGTCGGGGGCGAAGAGCAGCTCGACGATGCTGCCGATGACGCGGGGCTCCCGGTGGCCGTCGGGGTGCTTGACGACGAGGGTGTAGAGCCCGTCCTGCGCCGTCAGCGTCTCGACGATCCGGCGGTCGTGGGGCAGCACGCCGACGCCGCAGATGCCCCAGTCGAGCGCCTTGCCGTCGTTCATCAGCCGGTCGAGATACATCGCCTCGTGGGCGCGGTGGAAACCACCGACGCCGAAGTGCACGATGCCTGCGGTGACCGCACCCCGGTCGTATGCCGGCCGGCCGACGTCCTGCGGAAGGGCGGCATACGTCTCGGCTGAGAGGGGGGTCGTCGTGGGGGCCGGGGTCATCGCACCGCACCCATCGACAGGCCCTGCACGAGCTTGTCCTGGGCGGCGAAGCCGGCAGCGAGCACCGGCAGCGACACGATGAGCGAGGCGGCGCAGACCTTGGCGAGGAAGAGCCCCTGGCTCGTGACGAAGCCGGTGAGGAAGACGGGCGACGTGCCGGCCACGGTGCCGGTCAGCACGCGTGCCAGCAGCAGCTCGTTCCAGCTGAAGATGAAGCAGATCAGCGCGGCCGCCGCGATGCCGGGCATGACGACCGGCGCGATGACCTCGCGCAGAGTGCGCACGAGTCCGGCGCCGTCGACCTGGGCGGCCTCGAGCATCTCGGCGGGCACCTCGGCAAGGAAGGAGCGCAGCATCCAGATCGCGATCGGGAGGTTCATCGAGGTGTAGAGCAGGATCAGCCACCAGATGTTGTCGAGCAGGTGCACCTTCTGGGCGAAGAGGTAGAGCGGGAGGATGCCAGCGACGATCGGCAGCATCTTTGTGCTGAGGAAGAAGAAGAGGACGTCGGTCCATTTGTTGACCGGCCGGATCGACAGCGCATAGGCCGCCGGGAAGGCGAGGAGCAGCACGAGGATCGTCGAGAGCACGCTCGCCGTGAGGGAGTTGAGCAGCGAGGGCCAGGGGCCAGCGGCGAAGAACGACTGGTAGCCCTCGAGGCTGAGTGGCGCGAAGACGCTCGGGGGGTTGGTCGCGGCGTCGGTCTCACGGTGGAAGGAGGTGAGCACCATCCACATGACCGGCAGGGCGAAGAGGATGCCGATGACCCACGCCAGCAGGCTCAGCAGGGAGGCGCTGCGCGGTGGCTTGCGGTGGCGGATCTCCGACGGGTCCATCGGGGTGGGCCGTGCATCTGCCCGGGGGGTGGCGGCCGTGGCGCTCATCGGGACTCCTCCTTGAACAGGCTGAAGACGGAGCGCAGGGCGAGGGTCGCGATGATGATGGTGCCGATCACGACGACGACGCCCGCGGCCGAGGCCCGGCCGTAGTCCTGCGCGGTGTAGAAGGTCTGGTAGATGTAATAGGGAAGGTTGGCGGTGCCGAGCCCGCCCGAGGTGATCGTGAAGACGTGGTCGAAGTTCTGCACCACGTAGATCGCGCCGAGCAGTCCGGACAGCTCGATGTACTGGCGTAGGTGGGGCAGGGTCATGCTCCGGAAGATCTGCCACGGGCTGGCGCCGTCGATGCGGGCGGCCTCGACGACGTCGAGGGGCCGGCTCTGCAGGCCGGCGAGCAGGATGAGCATCATGAACGGCGTCCACTGCCAGACGAGCGCCGCGATGATCGCCCACAGCGGGTTGTTGGTGATCCAGTCGGGCTGCGGGGCGTCGGGACCGAAGATCCACTTGAGCAGTCCGTTGAAGAGGCCGTACTCGGGGTTGTAGAGCGCGTGCTTCCACAGCAGCGCCGCGGCGACCGGCACGATGAGGAACGGCACGATCATCAGGGTGCGCACGATGCCGCGGCCGCGGAACTTGCGGTCGAGCAGGAGCGCGATCGCGAGACCGAGCGCCAGGCTGATCAGGACGACCCCGGCGGTGAGCAGGATGGTGACGATCACGGCCTGGCGGGCGTTCTCGTCGGTGAAGACCCGCTTGAAGTTGTCGAGGCCCGCGAAGCCGCGCTCCTCGGGGTAGTAGGCGTTCCAGTTCATGAAGGAGATGACGAGCGTCGCGAGGAACGGCAGCTGCGTCATGGCGATGACGAAGATCAGGGCGGGCAGCAGCGGAGCGCGGCGCGCCCAGTCTCCGGCCTTGGCCAGCTGGGTCGACCGCTGCGGCGGGGCGGCCGGGGCCGGTGTGACCTCTTCGGTGGTGGTCGTGGTGCTCACTGTTCCTCCCGTGCCTGGTAGCGCTCGGCGACGTCCTCGGCGAGCTTCTGGCCCTTGTCGAGGGCCTCGTCGACCGTCGTCTGCCCGGCGATCGCGGAGCTGACGTCCTGACTGACCTGCGTGCCGAGATCGGGGAACTCGGGGATGTCGACGAACTGGATGCCGAGCGCTGGCCGCGGCTGCACGCCGGGGTTGGCCGGGTCGGCGGACTCGATGGCGGCCTTGGTC
This sequence comes from Humibacillus xanthopallidus, assembly GCF_044793955.1. Classification (GTDB taxonomy): domain Bacteria; phylum Actinomycetota; class Actinomycetes; order Actinomycetales; family Dermatophilaceae; genus Humibacillus; species Humibacillus xanthopallidus_C. The sequence continues at coordinate 812,946 of NZ_CP084995.1, forward strand.
GGGGCGGCGAACGCCCCTGCCTCGGCGAGGTAGGCGGGGTTGTCGTAGGTGGAGGACCGCTTGCCGGCGGGGACCCGCGACCAGCCGAGCTTCTCGCCGACGAGCTGCTCGTAGTCCTTGCCCGATGCCCAGGAGATGAACTTCCAGGCGTTCTCCTGCTTGGTGCTCGCGGCCTGGATGCCCCACGACCACGCGTAGAGCCAGCCGGAGCTCTTCGTCTTGACGACGGGTGCGGCGACGTAGCCGATCTTGCCGCGGACCGGGGAGTCCTTGGCCTCGAGCGAACCGGCAGCCGACGTCGCGTCGTACCACATCGCCACATTGCCCTGCGAGAGGTTGTTGAGGCACTCCGTGAAGCCGGCCTGGGGAGCGCCGTTCTGGCCGTACTCGCGCACGAGGTTGACGTAGAAGTTGGTCGCCTCCTTGAACTCGGGGGCGTTGACCCGCGGGGTCCAGTCCTTCTCGAACCACGTGCCGCCGAAGGTGTTGACGACCGTCGTCAGCGGGGCGAAGAGCTGACCCCACCCGGGCTGGCCGCGCAGGCAGATGCCGGCCATGCCGGGCTCCGCCCCGTCGACCTTGGCCGCGATGTCGGCGACCTCGGGCCAGGTCGGGTTGTCGGGCATCGTGAGGCCCTTGGCCTCGAGCACGTCCTTGCGGTACATGAGGAACGAGGACTCGCCGTAGAACGGCTGGCCGTAGATCTTGCCCTCGGAGGAGAGCGAGACCTGCATCGGCTCGAGGATGTCGGCCTGGTCGAAGGCGGAGTCCTTGGCGATGAAGTCGTCGAGCGGGCTGATCCACTTCGCCTTGGCATAGATCGGGATCTCGAAGTTGCTCAGGCTGGCGACGTCGTACTGCCCCGCCTGGCTCGAGAACTCCTGGCTGATCTTGTCGCGCACGTCGTTCTCGGGCAGGACCGTGAAGTTGACCCTGATGCCGGTCTGGGCCGTGAAGTTGTCGGCCGTCAGCTGCTGGAGGTCGACCATCTGGGGGTTGTTGACCATGAGGACGTTGATGGCGTCGTCGCCGCCGCCCTGACCGACCGCGCCCCAGCCGGCACAGGCGGAGAGGCTCGCGACGAGCCCCGTGGTGAGTGCTGCCGCGGCGACGGCCGTGGGCCGCCTGCGAGTGCCGTGTCGGATCGGTCGCACGTTGCTCCTCCTTGAGTGATGCTCATTTGAGCGATGCAGTGCACATATGAGTAAAGTGACTCAGGTCACTCGTGTCAACAGGTCGTCCGAGATCGGAGGTCTCGCCACGACGGCGACGAGGAGGCAGCACACTGTGGGCGTGAGGGAGACGGGGATGGAGCGACGGGGACCGGCCGAGCTGGTGATGGCCGCCGCTGTCGCGCGCCGTCACTACCTCGCAGGCCGGTCCAAGATCGAGATCGCCGACGAGCTCGGCATCAGCCGGTTCAAGGTGGCGCGGCTGCTCGACTTCGCCCGCGAGCGGGGCATGGTGCGCATCGAGATCGTCGCGGAGGGTGACATCGACCTCGACCGGTCGGCCCGTCTGCAGGAGACGTTCGGGCTGCGCCACGCCATCGTCGTCGACGGGACAGGGCTGGACTTCAAGACCCTGAGCGAGCACCTTGGCGAGGCCACCTCGCGCTTGCTCGGCGAGATCCTCGACGAGCACGACGTGCTCGGGCTGCCGTGGGCGCGCTCGATCGACGTCATGACTCAGTCGCTGCGCCACCTCCCCGCCGTCGACGTCGTGCAGCTCTCGGGCGCGATGGAGGTGCCCGGGGTCAACAGCAGCGCGGTCGACATCGTGCGCCGGGCGGCCCAGGTGACGGGCGGCTCGTCGTCGATCTTCCACGCCCCGCTGCTGCTCGACGACGACACCGCCGCGAGCAGCATCCGCCGCGACGGCCTCGTGGCCCGCGGGCTGGCCCAGGCCTCGCGTGTCACCACCGCGGTCATGGGCATCGGGGCCTGGGCTCCGGGCCTGTCGACGATCTATGACGCGGTGTCGCCCGCCGACCGCGAGGCCTGCTTGGCGGCTGGGGTGGTGGGCGAGATCGGTGGGCGCTTCTTCGACGCCGGGGGCCGGCTCATCGACCCGCCGCTCAGCGGTCGCATCGTCACCATCGGCGCCGAGGAGCTGCGGGCGATCCCCGAGGTCATCGGCATCGTGTCGGGCCGTCCCAAGGCGGCGGCGGTGAGGGCGGCCCTGCGCGGCGGCCTGGTCAATGCGCTCGTCGTCGACGTCGTGCACGCCGACGCCCTCCTGGCCCCCGACGAGGCTCCTGGCTGAGCACACCTCATCGCGCCACGTGCCCACGATCAGAGACAGCGGCGGGCAACCGGACGGCATACGTGTGATTTGGGCGCCTCGGCGCCCGTTACCCGCCGGTCGTGCTCTAGGTTCGGGAACCAGTCCCTGCCCCTCAGCGCGAAGGAGCCATCGTGCAGATCGGTGTCCCACGAGAGAGTCGCCCCCGTGAGACACGGGTCGCCGCGACGCCCAAGACCGTCGGTCAGCTCGTCGGGCTCGGCTACGACGTCGTCGTCGAGTCGGGCGCGGGCGCCGTGTCCAGCTTCTCCGACGAGGCGTATGCCGCCGCGGGGGCTCGCGTCGTCGACGCGGAGCAGGCGTGGGGCTCGGATGTCGTGCACAAGGTCAACGCGCCGAGCGACGAGGAGATCGCGCGCCTGCGGCCGGGCACCGTGATCGTCTCGCTGCTGGCGCCGGCGCTCAACCCGGAGCTGGTCGAGAAGCTCCGCGCCGCGGGCGTGACCGCGATGGCGATGGACGCCGTGCCGCGGATCAGCCGCGCGCAGTCGCTCGACGTGCTCTCGTCGATGGCCAACATCGCCGGCTACCGGGCCGTGGTCGAGGCCGCGCACGAGTTCGGGTCGTCCTTCACGGGTCAGGTGACGGCTGCCGGCAAGGTGCCGCCCGCAAAGGTGCTGGTGGCAGGGGCGGGCGTGGCCGGACTCGCCGCGATCGGCACTGCGCGGTCGCTCGGCGCGATCGTGCGCGCGACCGATGCCCGGGCCGAGGTGGCCGAGCAGGTGGAGTCGATGGGCGCGGAGTTTCTCGCCGTGCAGATGCCGGAGGTCGAGGCGGGTGCCGCGTCGTCCGACGGCTACGCGAAGGAGATGGGGGAGGAGTACAACCGGCGCGCGGCCGAGCTCTATGCCGCGCAGGCTCCCAACGCCGACATCATCGTGACGACGGCCCTCATCCCGGGCCGTCCGGCACCGCGGCTCATCACCGGCGAGATGGTGGCCACGATGAAGCCGGGCTCGGTCATCGTCGACATGGCGGCGTCCAACGGCGGCAACGTCGAGGGCTCGGTCGCCGACGAGATGGTCCTGACAGACAACGGCGTGCGGATCATCGGCTACACCGACCTCGCCGCACGGCTGCCGACCCAGGCCTCGCAGCTCTATGGCACCAACCTCGTCAACCTCATGAAGCTGCTGACGCCGGGCAAGGACGGGCAGCTCGTGCTCGACTTCGACGACGTCGTGCAGCGCAATATGACGGTCGCCCGCGACGGCGAGCTGCTCTGGCCGCCCCCCACGATCCAGGTGTCGGCGGCGCCGGTCGTGGCTGCCGCCGCGTCGAAGCAGGTGGTCAAGGAGCCTGACAAGCCCAAGGATCCGAGGCGGAAGTATGTGGGCATGGCGATCGGGGCTGCTGTCTTCGCCCTCATCGCCGCCGTGTCACCCGCGAGCTTCCTGGGTCACTTCACCGTCTTCGCCCTCGCGGTCGTCATCGGCTACTACGTCATCGGCAACGTGCACCACGCGCTGCACACGCCGCTGATGTCGGTGACCAACGCGATCAGCGGCATCATCGTCGTCGGGGCGCTGCTCCAGCTCGGCACGACGCCCACCTCGGCTGGGGGGACCTCGACGGTCATCCTCGTCCTGGCCTTCATCGCCACGCTCATTGCGAGCATCAACATCTTCGGAGGGTTCACGGTGACCCGCCGCATGCTCACGATGTTCCGGAAGGGCTGACCGGTGACCGACGTCAGCAACGCCCTCATCCAGGCCGCCTACATCGTGGCGGCCCTGCTCTTCATCCTGTCGCTCGCGGGTCTGTCGAAGCACGAGACCGCCCGCGAGGGCAACGTCCTCGGCATGATCGGCATGGCCATCGCCCTCGTCGCGACGCTGTGGCTGGCCCTGCGCGACGCCGCTTGGGGCAACTGGGTCGCGATCGCGGTCGCCATGGCGATCGGCGCGAGCATCGGCATCTGGCGGGCCCGGCGCGTCGAGATGACCGGCATGCCCGAGCTCATCGCGATGCTGCACTCCTTCGTCGGTGCGGCGGCCGTGCTCGTCGGGGTCAACACCTACCTCGCCGACAGCGGCGGGGGCGATGCCGTGCACCTCGTCGAGATCTTCCTCGGGGTCTTCATCGGCGCGGTGACCTTCACCGGCTCGATCGTCGCCTTCCTCAAGCTCTCGGCGCGCATCTCGTCGAAGCCGCTCATGCTGCCGGCACGCCACTGGCTCAACCTCGCTGCGCTCGTGGCCTCGCTCGGCCTGCTCGTCTGGTTCGTCGCGTCGCACTCGATCGTGCCCCTGCTGCTGATGCTCGCCATCTCGCTGGCCTTCGGGTGGCACCTCGTGGCCTCGATCGGCGGCGGCGACATGCCCGTCGTTGTGTCGATGCTCAACAGCTACTCGGGATGGGCCGCGGCCGCGGCCGGCTTCATGCTCGGCAACGACCTGCTGATCGTCACCGGTGCGCTCGTCGGATCCTCGGGTGCCTACCTGTCCTACATCATGTGCAGGGCGATGAACCGGTCCTTCGTGTCCGTCATCGCCGGCGGTTTCGGGTCCGACGGCGCCGTGTCCAACGCCGACGTGGACTACGGCGAGCACCGCGAGACCAACGCCGAGGACGTCGCCGACCTGCTGATCCACTCCGGCTCGGTCGTCATCACGCCGGGCTACGGCATGGCCGTCGCGCAGGCGCAGTATCCCGTCGCCGAGCTGACCGCGAAGCTGCGCGAGCGAGGGGTCGACGTCCGCTTCGGCATCCACCCCGTCGCCGGTCGCCTCCCAGGGCACATGAACGTCCTGCTCGCCGAGGCCCGGGTGCCCTACGACATCGTGCTCGAGATGGACGAGATCAACGGCGACCTGCCCGAGACCGACGTCGTGCTCGTCATCGGTGCGAACGACACGGTCAACCCCGCCGCCGAGGAGGACCCCACCTCGCCGATCGCCGGGATGCCGGTCCTCGAGGTCTGGAAGGCCAAGGAGGTCATCGTGTTCAAGCGCTCGATGGCGGCGGGCTATGCCGGAGTGCAGAACCCGCTCTTCTTCCGCGACAACAGCGCCATGCTCTTTGGCGACGCCAAGGAGCGGGTCGAGGACATCATCAAGGCCCTCTGACCCTGCTCCACCCAGCGGAGCAGGGTGTGAGTCGCTGGCGGGGTGTCGCCCGCGTTTGACTCACACTCCGCTCCACCCAGCGGAGCAGGATGTGAGCCGCTGGCGGGGTGTCGCCCGCGTTTGACTCACACTCTGCTCCACCCAGCGGAGCAGGATGTGAGCCGCTGGCGGGGTGTCGCCGGCGTTTGACTCAGATGCTGCTCCGGCCAGCGGAGCAGGGTGTGAGCGGGGGAAGAGCTATACCGTCGCTGGTCGCTGGTCGCTGGTCGCTGGTCGCTGGGGATGGCCGCAGCGCGGGTGCCGTGCGTCCTGCGACGATCGGCTCGAGGCCGAGGTGGCCGCGCAGTCGGGTGGGGGTGACGCTGATGAGTGGGGATCGACCGCCACCGGTGTTCGATGCGGCGAGGTTCGTCCTTCGCGCACGGCGCGAGGCAGACCTCAGCCAACGCGACCTCGCCGACGTCATCGGACTCTCACGCGCGACCATCGGGCGGCTCGAGACCGGCGCGACGCGGGTGGGCGTCGATCTGCTCGGCAGCATCCTCGCGCTCGCTGGTCTGCGGCTCGCTGTGCTCGACGGGTCCGGTCGCGAGGTCCAGCCGGTGCCGGACGACGTCCTGCGGGACAACGCGGACCGCCGCTTCCCGAGCCACCTCGACGTGCTGTTGCCCGAAGACCAGCCGGCCTACCGAGGCGTCCACCCCCGACCGGGCCAGCCGCCTGCGACGGGGTGGTATCACCAGCGGCGCCGGCGGGCCGACCTGCGACGCCGTCGTGGGACGCAGCCGGACCACCCCACCCACAGCGGCGAACGCCAGCGCAGGAGAGCCGCCTACGAAGCACGGGTTGCCGCCGCCATCAGGCGACAGGCGGATGCTCCCGACCCTGAGTGCACCTGTCTCGACGAGTGCTTCGAGCTGGCCTGTCTGGCCGCGTGCCCCTGCCAGTGCGAGCCGGAGCGACCAGGTTCAGCTCGCTCCGGCCCACCTGTCTGAGGTCAGCGGTCCTTGACCATCTCGGGGGGCTCCGCGGCCGCCTCGGGCTCGGTCTCGAGTCGGCTGTGCTTCTTCGAGTAGATGAAGTAGATGACGAAGCCGATGGCCATCCAGACGAGGAAGCGGATCCACGTCTCGAGGCTGAGGTTGAGGATCAGGTAGAAGCAGCACGCCGCCGACAGCCACGGGATCCACGGGTTGCCCGGCACCTTGAAGGCGCGCTTCAGGTCGGGGCGCTTCTTGCGCAGGATCGGCACCGCGAGCGAGACGAGGATGAACGCCGACAGCGTGCCGATGTTGACCATCTCCTCGAGCGTCCCGATCGGCGTGATGCTCGCGGCCACGGCGACGGCGCCACCGATGATGAGGGTGAGCTTGACCGGGGTGCCGGTCCTGGGGTTGGTGACGCCGAGCCCGGGGGGCAGCAGCCGGTCCCGGCTCATCGCGAAGGTCACTCGGGTCGCGCCGATGATGAGCGTCATGACGACGGTGGTCAGACCTGCGACGGCTCCCGCGGAGATGAGCGTCGCGTAGCCGTCCTTGCCCACGGCGATGAAGGCGTTGGCGAGGGCGGCCTTCGGGTCGATCTCGCTGTACGGCTGCATGCCGGTGATGACGAGTGCGACCGCCACGTAGAGGATCGTGCAGATGACGAGTGAGCCGATGATGCCGCGGGGGAGGTCGCGCTGCGGGTTCTTCGCCTCTTCGGCCGTGGTGGCCACGACGTCGAAGCCGATGTAGGCGAAGAAGACGAGCGCGGCGGCCGACATGATGCCCAGCACGCCGAAGGTGGCCGGGGTCATGCCGGTGATGAGCTGCAGGACCGGGGCATGGATGCCCTCGGAGCCCTTGGCGCCCGGAGCCGACGGGGGAATGAAGGGCGTCCAGTTGTCGCGGTTGATGAATCCGATGCCCGCGAAGATGACGAAGAGCACGATGAAGAGCTTGACCCCGACGAGCACGAGGTTGACCCGCATCGACTCCTTGATGCCCTTGGCGACGAGCAACGTCAGGGCTGCGACGAGGACGAAGGCGGGAAGGTCGAAGTGCCACCCCTCCGCCGGGCCGAGTGACTCCGGCCAGGTGATGCCGAGCTGGTCGAGCAGTGTGACGAAGTAGGTCGACCAGCCCTGGGCCACGACGCTGGCGCCGAGCATGAGCTCGAGCAGCAGATCCCACCCGATGGCCCACGCGATGAGCTCGCCGAGGGTGGCGTAGGAGAAGGTGTAGGCCGAGCCTGACACCGGCACGGTCGAGGCGAACTCCGCGTAGCAGAGGGCGGCCAGGGCACACACGACGGCGCCGATGATGAAGGAGAAGACCACCGCTGGCCCGGCGTACTGCTGAGCCGCCCGCCCGGTCACGGTGAAGATACCGGCGCCGATGATGACGCCGATGCCGAAGACGACGAGGTCGAGCGCCGACAGGCGTCGTTTGAGCTGGTGGTCGGCCTCATCCGCGGCAGCCAGGGACTGCTCGATCGACTTCGTGCGAAAGACGCTCATGGTGACCTCCGAGCGGGTGGGGTCCGGTGATTCGACCCAAACTAGACCCGAGCGGCCGCCGGTGCGAGAGATGGGCGCTGGCGTGGACGCGCGTGTCGGCCCGCGTCAGGACTGCGGCCAGATCGGACCGGTGTCGGCCCCACGCCGGCGGCGCTTGATGTCGTCGCTCTCGTAGACGGTCTCGCCGTCCTTGCGCTTCTGGATCGGCACGGCCCGCGAGTAGGAGTCGAGGCGCTCCTGGATCGGGTCGTGGGTGCTGTGCACGTCGGGATAGGCCGGCCCCGAGCCTCGCGCAGCTCGGGGGCCACGCGAGCTGCGCCCTCCGGGTGTGATCGGGCTGACCGGTGCCTCATGCGCAGCCGGGGTCGCCCCCGGGTAGCCGCCGTAGCCCGTGGGGCTGCCCCCGGATCCTCCCGTGCCTCCCGACCCGCCGGTGCCACCGCCCGTGCCACCGCCCGTGCCACCCAGGCCTTCGAGGTCGTCGGGGTCGATGTCGTCGCCGTCGACCAGGTCACCGCTCGGCGGTGCGATGTGGAAGATCTCGGCACAGATGGCGCGGTAGGTCTCGTCGGGCTGGGGCACCCACTTGATCTCGCGCAGGGCCTGGTCCTGGCCGGCGCTCTCGAGGACGAAGCGCCCGTAGCCGAGGAGCTGGCCCGGGATCGAGCGGACGTAGCTCATGTCGGTCACCTTGATGAGCGGCATCATCGCGACCCGGTGCGTGATGACCCCGTAGCGCATGAGCAGGCGCTTGTCGGTGGCGACGAACCAGTTGTGGTGCCAGTCGAGCAGCTGCCACAGCATGCGCCCGAGCAGGATGATGAAGATCCACCAGAAGATCGTGCCGACCGCCTGGCTGTCGCGGGTGACGTTGGAGTCGACCCAGATCGCGGCGACGAGCGCGAGACAGGCGGTGGCGACCGGCTCGGCGACGCTGACCCAGTGGGAGCGCACGGCGGTCACGAGCTTCTCGCCGGGGAGCAGGATCGGCTCCAGCCCCGCCGGGACCTCGTGGTGTCGCAGTGCCATGGCCGGTGCCCTCCCCCCTCAGGCTAGACCGGTCCGGCCCGGTGGCGGGCCGGTCTCATTGGTTGAGGAGGGAGTTGAAGAACGACAGGATCGCGTTGAAGCCGTCGACGATGACGCCCCACAGGTTGCTGACGATGTCGGCGGCCTTCGTCGGTGACGTGAAGACCGCGTAGACGAAGAACGCGAGCACGATGATCAGGATGACTTTCTTGGTCTTGCTGCCCACGATCAGTCGCTCCTCGGCTCTCGGGGTGGTGCATGGGCCTCGACCCCGACGGGGCCACGGCACAGGGGTGGCACCAGTGTGCCGCAAGTGACGCGTGTGGTGCGGTTGGCGTCCCCGCGTGTTGCCGGCCGGCCGCTATCCTCCTGACGTGCCGTCACCCCCGACGTATGCCGCCGCGTTGCGTGACGCGATCGCCGACGTCACGCATGGCATCGCACCACAGCAGCTGGCGGCAGCCACCGAGGCCCTCATCGGGCGCTACCGATCGGTGGCACCCGCCGGACCGCCGATCCTCGACTCCGCCGATCGGGTCGCAGCCTATGCCGCCTACCGGATGCCGGCCACGCACGCGGCGCTCTCCCGGGTGCTCGGCACGGTGGCGGAGACGGGCCTGGCGCCGACGAGCCTGCTCGACCTCGGCGGCGGCACCGGCGCGGCAGCCTGGGCGGCGGCCGAGACCTTCACCTCCCTGCGCACGATCACGGTGCTCGACCAGGTGGAGGAGGCGCTGCGACTCGGCCGGAGGCTCGTCGAGTCCGCACCGGTGGAGGCGCTGCGCACTGCCCGCTTCGAGCGGGCCGCCGAGGGCTCGTGGCCGCAGGGAAGTGCCGACCTCGTCACCGTCTCCTACGTCCTCAGTGAGTTGACAGCGGACCAGCAGGGCCGCCTGGTCGCGGATGCGATGGCCCTCGGCCAAGCCGTCGCCATCGTCGAGCCCGGCACTCCCGACGGCTACCAGCGAATCCTCAAAGCGCGCAACGGGATCCGTGACGCGGGTTGGCAGCTGCTCGGACCGTGCCCCCACGATCTGGAGTGTCCACTGTCCGCTGGGGACTGGTGCCACTTCGCTGCGCGGGTCAACCGGTCGGCAGAGCACCGCCGGATCAAGGGCGGCGAGCTGTCCTACGAGGACGAGAAGTTCGGGTGGGTAGCGGGCGCACGTCCGGGCGTGGTTGCAGGACAAGCGATCTCGGGTCGAGTGCTGCGACACCCACTCAAGCGCAAGGGCTTTGTCGAGTTCCAGGTCTGCCGCCCCGACGGGACCGCCGGCCGCGAGGTCATCTCCAGGAAGCAGGGCGAGCGCTACCGCAGGGCCAGGGACGCCGAGTGGGGCGACGAGCTCCCCTGACCGGACGGCATACGGGATGGGCGGTCAGACGGTGCCGTAGAGACGGTCGCCGGCGTCGCCGAGCCCGGGGACGATGTAGCCCTTCTCGTTGAGTCGCTCGTCGATGGTGCCCGTCACGAGCTTGACCGGCACGCCGGTGTCGCTGAGTGCGGCCTCGAGGTTGGCGACGCCCTCGGGCGCGGCGAGCAGGCAGACGGCTGTGATGTCGTCGGCGCCGCGGTCGATGAGGAAGCGGATCGCGTCGGCCATCGACCCGCCCGTCGCGAGCATCGGGTCGAGGACGAAGACCTGGCGGCCGGTGAGGTCGTCGGGCAGCCGGTTGGCGTAGGTGACCGGTTCGAGGGTCTCCTCGTTGCGCTGCATGCCGAGGAAGCCGACCTCGGCGCTCGGGAGGAGGCGCACCATGCCCTCGAGCATGCCGAGCCCGGCGCGCAGGATCGGCACGATGAGCGGCTTGGGGTTGGAGAGCTTGATGCCCGTCGTCGGCGCCACCGGCGTCTCGATCTCGAACGGCTCCACGCGCACCTCGCGGGTCGCCTCGTAGGCGAGCAGCGTCATGAGCTCCTCGGCGAGCCGTCGGAACGTGGGACTGTCGGTCCGCTTGTCGCGCAGGTAGGTCAGCTTGTGGGCGATGAGCGGGTGGTCTGCGACGTGGACGTCCATGGGTGGAAACTTAGCGTGTGACCCGCCGCGCCGAAGCCCCCCATGAGCAGTCGTATGCCGCCCAGCTGGGTGAGGCGCTCGCGCTGGCGGCCGAGACCGCTGGCTCGCAGGACGTGCCGGTGGGAGCTGTGGTCGTCGACCGGCGGGGCACCGTGATCGGCCGCGGGCACAACGTGCGAGAGGAGCTCGGCGACCCGACCGGCCACGCGGAGGTGGTCGCCCTGCGCGATGCGGCGACGACCCTGGGCCACTGGCGCCTCGACGGCTGCACGCTCGTCGTCACGCTCGAGCCGTGCGTCATGTGTGCCGGGGCGGCGATGGCTGCCCGCCTGGAGCGGGTGGTGTTCGGGGCGTGCGACCCCAAGGCGGGAGCCTGCGGCTCGGTGTGGGACCTCACCCGCGACCCGCTCGCCACGCACACCGTGGAGGTCATCGGGGGAGTGCGAGCCGACGAGGCGGCAGGCCTCCTGGTGGATTTCTTCGAGGGCCGCAGGCTCCGGTAGGGTCTCCTCTCGGTGGCGTGTCCGAGCGGCCTAAGGAGCACGCCTCGAAAGCGTGTGTGGGGGTAACTCCACCGTGGGTTCAAATCCCACCGCCACCGCCAAACGACGCAGGACCCGACACGCTTTTCGTCGGGTCCTGCGTCGTTTTGTTGGACGCTGCGGGATTTGGGAGGAGGCCGGAGCGAAGCGGAGGCCGACGGCTCCCACCGCCACCGCCAGTCCCTTGCAGAAACGCCGGTTCGAGCCTCAGGGTTCGGACCGGCGTTTCTCGTCGTGGTCTCATTGCCGGTCTGATTCCGGCCAGCGAAGAGCGCTGACAGCCTGTTCGGGGGTTCAGCCCCGTTCAGTGGCGTCCGTTCCACGGGGACTTCGATACGGAACACGCGCCGAAGGCGGGCTTGGCGCTGTTCGCTGGCGTCCGCGACTGTTCGTCCGCGACCGTGCGTCCGGGGCGGCCGTCTGCCGGTCAGGTCGGGGCGGACGGGCCCGAGCATGTCCGGGGCATCACGCGATCCGCGGCAAGTCAGGACGCGTCCCCGAGTCGTCGCACGACGTATTGGTTGAGGCTTAGGTGTTCCTCCGCGGCTTCCAGTGCCAGTTTGCGGTGCAGTCGTTCCCCGACGCGGAGGTTGAACTTGCCGGAGTAGGCACGGGACGAGAGGGGTTCGGGGATCGGCTCGCCTGTTGTTTTCAGATCCTCGACGACGTCGCGGACCACGTCGCGGATGCCGTGCAGGGCATCGTCCTGGGTGGTGGCCAGCCAGGACAAGGACGGGAACTCGAGGCAGGTGCCGATGAACTCGGCGTCTTCGGAGGACCACGTGACGCGGTAGGTGTAGTGCGTGACGTCAGGGATCGTGACGCTCATCCGACTGACTCCTTCTTGTCGATGGCGGCCAAGACCTGCCGGACCTGGTACGCCTTGGCCGTGCCGTGGTCGTTCTGGATGTTGACCCGGGGGTCGCCGGGCCATGGGGTCTTGAACACGGCGTGGGATCCACCGCTGGTGCGCGGCGGTCCAAAGTGGTGCTCGCAGACCTTGACGAGCTCGTCGTACCGGACGTTGCGCGGGTTGGCGCGCATCTCGGCGACGATCTTGGCAACTGAGGGCACCCCTCTATGGTACTGCCGGTGGTACTGACTGTACTATCCATTGAGGGGTGAGTTGAGTCGCCGGCTTCCGGCTCGACTGCTGGCTTCAAGTGCCTGAGGCCATGTAGGCGGCGAGGATGTAGTTGGGGTGGCGGTCGAGGTTCTTGCGGGCCCGGTCGTAGCGCATCGTGGTGCGCGGGTCGGCGTGTCTGGCGGCGATCTGGACGTCGCGCAGGTCGATGCCGGCGTCGAGCATGGTGGTGACGAAGGTGTGGCGCAGCATGTGTGGGTGCATCCGGGCGGCGTGCACGCCGCCCGTTTTGGCGAGGTGGTGCAGGCGTCGGGTGGCGCAGTGGCGGTCCATCCGGCTGCCGCGGCCAGTCCGCAGGATCGGGCCCGAGGCGCGTCCGTCGACGGCGCCAGTGGCTCGGACGGCGGAGGCGGCCTTGACCTCGTCAAGAAGTCCCCGCTCGGCCAGGTAGCCCTCTTCCAACCCGGTAGCAGGCAAGCTATGGCGCCGTGGCTTGACCAGTCCTTGCCAGCGCTGGAGGACCGCGCGCTGGTCCGGGTCCGCCGACGCGCGCCCGGCCTGACCTTCGACGCCACCCTGGCGCCGTGGTGGGTTGTCGGCGAGGCCGCGGCGATGGAGCGCGCGATCACCAACCTGCTCGACAACGCCGCGAAGTGGAGCCCGCCCGAGGGCCGGGTGACGGTGCGGGTCTAAGCCGGCGTGCTCACCGTCCACGACCAGGGTCCGGGGATCGACGCCGAGGATCTGCCGCACGTGTTCGAGCGCTTCTACCGTGCCCGGGAGTCGCGCGGGATGCCCGGCTCCGGCTTGGGGCTGTCCATCGTCCGCCAGGTCGTCGCACGCCACGCCGGCACCGTCGCCGTCCACAACCGCGAGGGCGGAGGCACCCGCTTCACCGTCGTGCTGCCGGGCTCCCCCTCCCCGCACGGCGCGAGCTCCCAGCGCCGCGGTACGAGCGGCAGCTGACCGGGGGCCCCGAGGGCTCCCGCCGGGCCCCTCCGAACCCTAGAGTGGATAGATGCTTTTCGACGTCACCGCCGACGCCTACGGCCGGTTCATGGGGAGATACTCCGAGCCGTTGGCCGATCAGCTCGTGGCGATGGCCGGCCTGCGGGCCACCGACCGAGTGCTCGACGTGGGCTGCGGACCGGGGGCGCTGACCGCGCGGCTGGTCGCCGTCGCCGGCGCCAGCCGGGTCACCGCGATCGACCCGTCCTCGTCGTTCGTCGCCGCCGTCGCCGCCCGCCTGCCGGGCGTGGACGTCCGTGAGGCGAGTGCCGAGGCGCTGCCGTTTCCCGACCACGGGTTCGATGCGACGTTGGCCCAGCTGGTGGTGCACTTCATGAGCGACCCGGTGGCGGGCCTGCGCGAGATGGCCCGGGTCACGCGTCCGGGCGGTCCGGTGGTCGCCTCGGTATGGGACCACGGCGGCGGCCGAGGACCGTCGTCGCCGTTCTGGCGAGGTGTTGCGGACGTCCACCCCGGCGCGCTCGACGAGAGCGACCCCCCCGGCTCACGCGAGGGCCACCTGGGCCAGCTCTTCGAGGACGCCGGCCTGGGCGACCTCGACGAGACGGTGCTCACCGTGACCGTGCCGTACGGGAGCTTCGAGGAGTGGTGGGAGCCCTACACCTTCGGGGTCGGGCCGGCCGGCGCCTACGTCGACCGGCTGGACGAGGCGGACCGGCAGCGGGTGCGTGACGCGTGCGCGGCGCAGCTGCCCCCGGCGCCCTTCGAGGTCGCGGCGTCGGCGTGGACGGTGCGCGGGCGGGCCTAGCCGACTCCGTCGTGGGTCCGTCGAAGACCCGCAGCAACCGCTCCGCCTTCCAGCGGGACTCGGCGTACTCCTCGGCGACGTCGGAGTGGACCGTGATCCCGCCGCCGGTCCCGAGCAGGTAGCGCCCGTCGCCGCTGGTGGTCAGCGACCTGATCACCACCCCGAGGTCGGCCCGCCCGTCGGCGGACACCCAGCCGAAGGCTCCGGCGTAGGCGCCGCGGGCACACGCAGGAAGTCCGCGCCGATCGGGTTCGATCCCGAACTCGGGGCGATGCTCGGCACGGTTGCTGTCCACGCCGACGCCCTGTAGGAGGTGCAATCGACGGTGACCGCACATCGGCACGACCTCCCGGCGGCATATCCGGGCGTTGCGCGGGGTCCTCGGCTGCCAGAGCCCAGGACGAAAGACCCTTCCGGGCTTTCGGTCGGAAGACGATCGTGGATCGCAGACCATCTCGGAGATCGAGGAGGAAAGAGTCCCATGTCTGCATCCGCGATGCCTGTGCTCGCTTACCTGGGCGGAACCCAGGCTCTAACCATGACCCCGGTGGTCGGAGACCCCGTCCAGGCAAGGCCGGATGTGTTTATCCCCGGCACGGAGGACCTGGCGACCGGTGAGATCCGCGTGACGGTGCTCGGGAGCGGTGACCCGTGGATCCGACGGAGCCAGGCGTCGGGGTCGCTGCTGATCGAGGTGGGAAATCCGGAGCGGGACCTCTTCTTCTTCGATCTCGGCTCGGGATCCCTGGCGAACTTCACGGCTCTCTCGCTGCCGGTGGAGTCGACGACGAAGGTCTTCTTGTCGCACCTGCACGCCGACCACATCGGCGACATCCCTGGTCTGGTTGGCAGTCTGGCGAAGGCCGGGCGGGTCGACCCGGTCGAGGTGTGGGGTGGGGCATGTGAGGATCCCGACCTCGGTCTGACCGCGTTCGTCGAGCACATGGGAAAAGCGATGGCGTGGGACACCGCCTCGGTCAGTGGCGTCCGCCCGACCACGGGGTTCGCGATGGTCGGGCACGAGATCCCCTTCGACCGACCGGAGACGATCTACGAGCGCAACGGGGTGACCGTTTCCTGCTTCCCAGCCATCCACGGGCTCAGCGGCGCGGTCGGCTACTCCGTCGCCTACTCCGGCCTCAAGGTCGTCTTCTCCGGGGACACCCGCCCGTGCCGGCACGTCGTGGACGCGGCCGTGGGAGCCGACCTGCTGATCCACGAGTGCTTCCAGTCACCGGCGGTGTACGCGCGCGCCACCGGGCTTCCGTTGGAGACGGCCTTGAACATCACCCGCCTCGCCCACACGGTCCCGGACCAGATCGGCAAGATCCTCGACATGACCAGGCCCCGCATGGGTGCGCTGTGGCACCTCGACGTGACACCTGGCGTGGAGGGGGTCTTCGACGAGCTGGGTGCCCACTACACCGGACCGGTCACCGTGTCCCAGGACTTCACGGTCTTCAACGTCACCAGCGACGCTGTCGTCGCCCGCCAGGCGAAGGTGAACGACGCTGCGCCGCCCGTTCACGGACCCTCACAGAGCAACCCCGAACTCGACCTAAGACCGAAGCCACCTGCGTGGTGGGCCGAGGCACTTCTCGACCTGTGAGGTGACCGCTCATCGGCATCTGCGGACGTTTGCATCCGTCGCTCCCTCGACGCAGCGGGCGCTCCGATGCTCCAGGCCGTGGTGTCATTTGCAGTCTCATTCGCGTTTGTCGGGCGTGCCTCGACGGTCCATTCCGGGAACCCCTGAGCACGCGATCACCCTCGGGAACCCCGGCGAACGGTGGGTCCCAGAGCCCGAAAGCGTGTGTGGGGGTAACTCCACCGTGGGTTCGTATCCCACCGCCACCCTGAGCGCTCCTACGCCCACCCCGCCACCCGTGACGCCTCAGTGAGTCGCGCCTGCGGTGTCGGAGCCGCCCTTGGTGGCGCTCAGGCCCGCCTTCGCCAGGTCGCGCAAGGTGGCTCCGGGGAGGTAGGCCGAGGTGAGGGCGAGCCCGATGCGCGGCAGGGCTGCCTCGTCGGCGAACACGAGGTAGACCGGCTGGTGCCGAGGCTGGAACTTGCGCTTGAAGCTGTCGAGCGAGCGGAAGCCGTAGAGCGGCTCCATGGCCTCACCGAGCTGGTCGAGCAGACGATCGAGGGCGGCGCGTTCGGCGGTGCTGTCGCCGGAGTGGGCCAGGGGGGCGCCGGAGAGCGAGACGAACCGGGCCCCGGAGTCCTTGAAGGCGAGGCAGGCGCTGGCGATGAGGAACTCCGTCACCGGGCGGAAGCCGTCCGGAAGGCGCCGCATGACGTCGAGGGTCCAGCCGTGCACGACGCCGTCGGGGCCGTAGACGGGCAGCCACGACGTCACGCCGTGCACCGTCATCTCGCCGTCGATCGCCAGCCCGACCATGGTGTCGGGGTCGAGCGCCTCATCGACTCCGCCGAGCGTGAACCCCATCTCGGGCAGACCCTTGTCGGAGACCCACAGCTCCGAGATCGCCCGCACCTGCGTCAGCAGGCCGCGAGGCATGTCGGCGAGCCGCCCCTCGTGGTAGGTGATGTTGTCCTTGGCGGCACGGTTGAGCGCGGTCCGCACGTCCTGCCACGCCTTGCCCTTGAAGGCCAGGTCCTCGAGGTCGATGATCGCCTCCTCGGCGACGAGCACGTCGCGCAGGCCGCGCGTCCGTCCCCAGTCGGCGACCTCCTGGGTCACGGAGAAGAAGCAGACCTTGAGACCGCGGATCTCCTGGTCGTCGACGAAGGCCTGCAAGACGGTGGCTCGGGTCTGGGCGTCGGCCCCCACGGAGTCGCCCAGCGCGATGGCCATGCCGCGGTGCACCTGGAAGGCGACGTAGCCGTCCGGCTGGCCGGCTCCGTCACGGTGGATGAACCAGTGGTTGTCGGGCCACGTGCCCATCCACGACATCGTCGTGCCACCGTGCGTCTTGAGCAGGGCGATGGCCGTGTCGCGATCGCTCGCCCCAGCCACGAGCTCTCGGCTCCGGGCCTTGCGCGGTGCGGCGCGGAAGGCGGATCGGCCGACGATGAGCACGCCGAGCTGGAGGATGCTGAGGGCGATGGTGACGAGCAGCTGGGGAGTGGAGGAGATGAGCTCGCCCTCGGCGTTGAGCTGGTCTGCGGCAGTCAGCTCCAGGATCAGCAGGAGTGCCCCCGCCAGGGCAGCCAGCGACGTGAGGACGACGGCGATGCGCCACACCCGGCGCGATCCTCTGCTGAGGCCGCGCGCCACAGCGAGCGAGATGACAGCGTTGATGAGCACGGTGGTTGCGTCGGAGTCGTCGCTGGTCGCTCCGAGCGGGCCGTTCGACGGGACGAGGTAGACGACGATGTTGATCACGGCCGACACGACGAAGAACGTTGCTGCGATGACTCGCCACTCGTGCCGCGTGAAACGAGCGGGACTGAAGCGGGGCTTCCGGCCGAGCAGGAACGGCCCGAGCGCGAGTCCGAGCATGACGGCGAGGAAGTGCTCGACGTCCCAGAGCAGGCCGATGTAGAGCAGGGAGATGGTGACGTAGAGGCACAGGACGAAACGCACCCGCCCACGCCACGGAGGAATGAGCGTCGCTGATGCCGCCGCAACCGCACCGAGGGCGCCAGCACTGAAGCCGACGTCAAGGGTCTCCGAGAGCTCCTGCGCCCAGGCCCAGCCCGTTCCACGGAAGACGACGAGGAAGAGGGACGTGCCCAGCACACCGAAGAGCTGGGCCGCGATCGCCGCGATCGCGACCTTGCGCGTGCCCAGCCGCCACTCGGACCACCCGAAGAGCACAAGTGCTCCGCCGGCGACCGGGAGGTACTGCGCCGGCACGAGCGCGAAGAAGGAGCCGGTCACCGGCGTCCACACGCGGCCCGCCTCAAGGGAGGGCAGTCCGTAGGCGACGTACGGGAAGAGCGCCCGGTCCTGCAGCGGGTTCCAGAGCGACTGGGTGACGACACCGAGCAGGAGCATGATCCCGACGACGGTCAGGGTGAAGGGGAAGCGGCGTAGCGCCGCTCCTACGGACTCGTTGCGCCAGGGAAGGCGAGAAGGACGCGCTCCCAGCTGCTCGGTGGCCTCGGTTGTCTCGGCCTGCATGGCTGGATCCTCCCCTTGGTCCACCTTCGGTCGCGGCATGTCCATGCTAGCCACCGCGCGGTGGAGGGCAACGCGGAGGTGAACTAGGGTCGCAAACCAGACCTATCGTCGGGGAGGTGCGATGGACGTCGTGGGGTATGCCGTGGCCGTCGTGGTCAACATCCTGATCGTCTCGCTCCTGTCGCGGCGGCTGCTCGGAGTGCCGGTCGGGTGGCCGCGGACGATCCTGCTCTGCACGGCCATCCAGTTCGGGGCCCGCGGCCTGCTGATGTGGACGGGCACGACGCTGGACCTGCGTATCAACGGTCCGGCCGCGCCGCACGCCGCGCAGTCCCTGCTCATCGCCGCTCTGGTCCTCGCGTGGCTCTTCGCCGCGCAGGTCATGCTGCTGGCCGTGCTGGAGGCCTTCCTGCCCACGGGGACCATCCCCTCGGTCGTCTCCGTCCTGCGAGCGTGGCCGGCCCGGCAGCGGCGCGCGCTGCGATACACGGCCATCGTCCGGATCGCCGCCAAGCACGGTCTCGGCGCCTACCTGCGACCGTCGCCGACCGCGGTCAAGCTCCCGCAGGGCAACCTCGCCGCCTCGCTGCGTGCGGCGCTGGTCGAGGGCGGGGTCACCTTCGTCAAGCTCGGACAGATGCTGTCGTCCCGTCCCGCCCCGACCTCTGCCTCCGGCCTTTGTCGCCGAGCTCTCCACCCTGCAGACCAGCGTCCCGGCCCGGCCGTGGTCGGAGGTCAAGGGGGTGCTCGAGGCCGACCTGGGCCGGCCCGCGTCGGAGGTGTTCGCCCACGTCGACGAGGAGCCGCTGGCGGCGGCGTCCGTGGGGCAGGTCCACGCCGCCCGCCTGCTGACCGGCGAGGCGGTGGTGGTCAAGGTGCAGCGGCGCGAGGCGCGCGCCCAGGTGACCGCTGACCTCGACATCGTCCTGCGTCTCAGCTCCTGGCTGGAGCGCACCACCGGCTGGGCTCGTCAGCTCGGGGTGCGCCAGCTGGCGCAGGAGTTCGCCAGCTCGCTCGAGGAGGAGCCGGACTACCGCGTCGAGCTGGGCAACCTCCGGTCTGTCGCCGCTGCCCTGCAGGACAGCGGACGCACCCACGTCTCGGTGCCGACCCCCTACGTCGAGCTGTCCTCGCGCCACGTGCTGGTGATGAGCCAGATGGCCGGACGGCCGATCAGCCAGGCCGACAGCAGGCTGTCGACGCTCACCGCGCAGGTGCGGCACGACATGGCGACCGAGCTGCTGGGCGCGATGATGCACCAGGTCATGGTCTCCGGCGTGTTCCACGCCGATCTGCACCCCGGCAACATCTTCGTCAACGACGACGGGAGCATCGGGCTGCTCGACTTCGGCTCGGTGGGGCGGCTCGACAGCACCGCACGGGTGTCCATCGGCATCCTCATCGCATCCTTCGACCAGCAGGACACCCTCGCGGCGACGAACGCGCTGCTGGAGCTGCTCGACCCCGCTCCCGGGCTGGACGCCCGGCTCCTCGAGCGCGACATCGGTCAGCTGCTGCTGCGCTACTCCGGACCGGGGGCCTCGACGGCTGGCTTGTTCATCGAGCTCTTCCGGGTGGCCACGCGACACGGGATCGCGGTCCCGGGTCAGGTGGCCCTCGCGTTCCGCGCGATCGGGACCCTCGAAGGGAGCCTCAAGGCGCTGAGTCCCGGCATCGACGTCGTCGCCGAGACGCGCAGCCAGCAGACCGAGCTGGTCACCGAGTTCACGGGACCCGAGCGGGTCCGTGCCAGCCTGGACCTGCAGCTGGCCGGCCTCCTGCCGATGCTGGAGCGGCTCCCACGGCGACTCAACACGATCGTCGAGGATCTCGAGTCAGGGCGGCTCACCATCGGCGTGCGCCTCTTCGGTGACTCCGCAGACCGGTCCTTCGTCTCGGGGCTCGTCCATCAGTTCGTCCTCGCCCTGCTGGCCACGGCCTGCACGATCGGCGGCGTGACCTTCGTGACGACACCGGGCGGTCCGGCGCTCACGCCCGTCGTGAGCCTCTGGGCCTTCCTCGGCTTCACCCTGCTCTTCTTCGCGTTCGTCCTCGCGGCCCGCGTGCTCGTCATCGTCTTTGCGGGCAACGTCCTGTCTCCCCGCCGGACGGACAGCCGCAGGGGAGCATGAGGATGATCCGACGCAAGCACTGACGACGCTGAGCTTCGCGCTGGGTGACTCCGCCGCGACCCGAGCCGCATCGCCAGGGTTGCCCTCCCCGCGCCCTTCGGTTAGCGTCGGCGGCACACGGGGGACGCGCACTTGGGGCGCCCCGCCAGGTTCAATTCCTGGGTCCTCCACCACATCGAGTGAGGCTGGCCATCCCGCGGGTGGCCAGCCTCACTTGCTTCTACCGTCAGCTCGCCCGGTGCCGGGCCGTCGCCGATGCTGCCGGCGCTGGCAGGATGTGCCCCATGACCACCGACGTCCCGCTCAGCGTGCGCACGCCGTCCCCGCTCGGCGAGTTCCTCCGCGCGCGCAGGCACGCGATCGCGCCCGAGGAGGTCGGCATCAAGCGCGCCAAGGGCCGGCGGCGGGTGGGCCTAAGCCGCACCGAGGTCGCGGAGCTCGCCAACATCTCCGTCGCCTACTACGACCTCATCGAGCGCGGCCGTGACCTGCGGCCGAGCAAGGCGGTCATCGACGGTCTGGCGCGGGCGCTGCGCCTCGATGCCGACGGACGCGCCCACCTCGACTCCATCGCGTCGGGCGCCTCGCCGCGGCGCAAGGCCGAGCCCGAGATGCTCAGCGAGGAGCTCGAGGAGCTGCTCGACTCGATCGACCCCAACCCGGCCTACGTCGTCGGCGCCCGCTGGGACGTGCTCGGCGCCAACCACACGGCGTGCCAGCTCTTCACCGACTGGGAGAGCAAGCGCACCAAGCGCGAGCGCAACCTGCTGTGGTTCTACTGCTGTGACCCGGCGGCCCGCAGCCTCTTCGTCGACTGGGAGCAGGAGGCGGCCGACCAGCTCGCGCTCTTCCGCGAGGCCTATGCCCGCCACCCCGACGACCCGGCCTACAAGCGTGTGCTCGACGAGGTATTCAAGGGCAACCCCGCGACCGAGCACTGGTGGGAGCAGCACGACAGCGACCCGACGCGCGGTCGCACCAAGCGAATCCGGCTCGACACGGGCGAGGTCATCCAGCTGCGCCAGCTAGTGCTCCAGGTCGCCGACGAGCCCGACATTCGGGTCATCAGCTACTTCGCCGACGCTGACGGCGACCTCGACGACGTCGAGTTCGACTACTAACGCTTGCGCGTGCCGAAGATGCTGCGGGTGATCTCGCGCCCGATCACCGTGCCCGCCGAGCGGAGCATCGACTTGAAGGCCGAGCTGCCCGTCACCTGCTGGATGAGACCGGGCTCCTCCTTCGGGGCAGCCTGCCGCTTCGCCGCCGGCGCGGGGGCAGGCGCGGGCGCGGCAGCCGCCGGGGGAGCAGCAGGCGTCTGGGCTTCGAGACGCTTCGTGAGCAGCTCGTAGGCGGACTCGCGATCGAGCACGGCGGCATACCTCGGCCCGATCGTGGAGGCCGCGATGATGCCGTCGATGGTCGCCTGGGGGGAGGGGTCCATGAGCGAGTTGGGCGCCTTCATCCGCGTCCACGCGACGGGCGTCGGCACGCCCTTGTCGGAGAGCACGGTGACGACGGCCTCGCCGATGCCGAGGCTCGTCAGCAGCTTCTGCATGTCGTAGTCCGTGTGCGGATAGGTCGCGATGGCCTGCTTGAGGGCCTTGGCGTCGTCGGGGGTGAAGGCGCGCAGGGCGTGCTGCACGCGGTTGCCGAGCTGCGCGAGCACGCCGGCGGGCACGTCCTTGGGCGACTGCGTGACGAAGAAGACGCCGACGCCCTTGGAGCGGATGAGCCGCACGGTCTGCTCGATCGCCTGCAGGAACGCCTTGCTCGCGTCGTTGAAGAGCAGGTGGGCCTCGTCGAAGAAGAAGACGAGCTTGGGCTTGTCGAGGTCGCCCTCCTCGGGCAGGTCCTGGAAGAGGTCGGCCAGCAGCCACATGAGGAAGGTCGAGAAGAGCTGGGGACGGTCCTGCACCTGCGGCAGCTCGAGGCAGGAGATGATCCCCTTGCCGTCGGGCGCGAGGCGCAGCAGGTCGCGGGTGTCGAACTCCGGCTCGCCGAAGAAGTCGCCGGCGCCCTGGTCCTCGAAGGTGATGAGGTTGCGCAGGATGACGCCCGCGGTCGCGCTCGAGAGCCCGCCGAGCGCCTTGAGGTCGGCCTTGCCCTCGTCGGACGTGAGGTGGCTGATGACGGCGCGCAGATCCTTGAGGTCGAGCAGCGCGAGGCCGTTCTTGTCGGCGTAGTGGAAGATCAGCCCGAGGCTGCTCTCCTGCGTGTCGTTGAGCCCCAGCACCTTGGAGAGCAGCGTCGGCCCGAAGCCGGTGATCGTGGCGCGGATCGCGATGCCGCTGCCCTTGCCGCCGAGGGTGAAGAACTCGGTGGGGTATGCCGTCCCCGACCACGCCATGCCGACGCTCGTCGCGCGCTCGGTGATCTTGGGACCCCCCTCGCCGGGCGTGGCGAGGCCGGAGAGGTCGCCCTTGAGGTCGGCGAGGAAGACCGGCACGCCCTGCTCGGAGAGCTGCTCGGCCATGAGCTGGAGGGTCTTCGTCTTGCCCGTGCCCGTCGCGCCCGCGACGAGCCCGTGGCGGTTGAGCACGCTGAGGGGGATCTGCACGGGCGCATCGGGGTGGGCCTCGTCATCGATGACGACGGCCCCGAGCTTCAGCGTGCCCCCCTCGAAGGCGTAGCCGGCCCGGATCTCGTCGAGCTGGCTCGGGGTCGATGGGGGCGTCTCGGCAGCTGCGTCGGTCACGCTTCGAACTCTATCCGGCGACCTGTCCGCTTCGCCGCCCGTACCTGAGGGGTTCGCCGCCTATGCTGACCCGGTGATTTTCAAGGCCGTTGGCGACGCCCGCCCCTATCCCGACCATGGGCTCGAGACGACGAAGGACTGGTCGAGCGTGCCCCCGCGGGTGGTGCAGCTCGGTGAGCTCATCACGACGAAGAGCACCCTCGACCTGCGCGGACTGCTCGCCGACGACTCGACCTTCTACGGGGACCTCTTCCCCCACTGCGTCGAGTGGGAGGGCCAGCTCTACCTCGAGGACGGCCTCCACCGGGCGCTGCGGGCCGCACTGCAGCAGCGGCCTGTGCTGCACGCGAGGGTCCTGGTGCTCACCTGACCGGAGCCTTGGAGGGCGCCCGAAAGGGGGCTCTGACGGGAGCCAGGCGGCCCGGGCGGGTCGGCTGAGCCGGACGAACGAACGAAGGAGCGGGGATGTCGGAGATCGTCGACGAGGACGGTGCCCGCAGCTACCGGGTGCGCCGGCAGCGGCGCTCGGTGATCGTCATCGCCGTCGTCCTGCTCGCCCTCGCCGGCGCGTTCTACTACGCCTCGACCTACTTCCGCGCGACCGAGCCGCAGGCCGGCCCCTGCACCACCGAGCCGGTCGCCGTGCCGCTCAAGCCGGGTGACGTCAGCCTCAACGTCTACAACGCGACCAAGCGCTCCGGCCTCGCGTCGGCGGCCTCCAAGACCGCCACCGACCGCGGCTTCAAGGTCAAGAAGGTCGGCAACGACCCCAAGAAGGCCACCGTCAAGCAGAACGCCCAGGTGCGCTTCGGGCCCGAGGGGGAGGCGTCGGCCAAGCTGCTCATCGCCCACGTGCCCGGCGCCGTGGCCGTCAACGACAAGCGTGAAGGTGACACCGTCGACCTTGTGCTGGGCAACGCGTGGAAGAACTTCGGTGCGGCGCCTGCCGTCGTCACCCCGACGCAGACGCTGCGCCCCTGCCCGACGGTCACCGTCACCCAGTAGAGCCGCGGGGACCGCCCCGGCGACGGGCGCGCCGACCGCCCCGCCAGCGGCCCCGTCAGCGCCGGTCAGCGCCGTCACGTCAGAGCTGCACCATCGTCGCGACGATGAGGGCCTTGATCGTGTGCATGCGGTTCTCGGCCTGGTCGAAGACGATCGAGGCTTCCGACTCGAACACGTCGTCGGTCACCTCGAGCTCCTTGAGCCCGAACTGCTCGTGCACGTCCTGACCGACCTGCGTCTCGAGATCGTGGAAGGCGGGCAGGCAGTGCATGAACTTGACGCGTGAATTGCCGGACAGGGCAAGCAGATCTGCGTTCACCTGATAGGGCGTCAGCAGCTCGATGCGCTCGGCCCAGACCTGCGTGGGCTCGCCCATCGACACCCAGACGTCGGTGTGCACGAAGTCCACCCCCCGCACGCCCTCAGCTACGTCGTCGGTGAGCGTGACGCGCGCGCCGGTCTCGGCGGCATACCTCCTCGCGACGGCGACGACGTCGTCGGAGGGCCACAGCGAGCGGGGGGCCACGATGCGCACGTCGCTGCCGAGCATCGCACCGGTGACCAGGAGGGAGTTGCCGACGTTGAAGCGGGCGTCGCCGACGTAGGCGTAGGCGATCTGGTCGTCGGGCTTGCCGGAGTGCTCGCGCATCGTCAGCGCGTCGCAGAGCGACTGCGTGGGGTGCCAGTCGTCGGTGAGGCCGTTCCACACGGGCACGCCGGCATGGGCCGCGAGGGTCTCGACGACGTCCTGGCGGGTGCCGCGATACTCGATGCCGTCATAGAAGCGGCCGAGCACCCGCGCCGTGTCCTTGGCCGACTCCTTGTGCCCGATCTGCGAGCCGCTCGGGTCGAGGTAGGTCGTGCTGGCCCCCTGGTCGGCGGCCGCCACCTCAAAGGCGCACCGGGTGCGGGTCGAGGTCTTCTCGAAGATGAGCGCGATGTTCCTGCCCGTGAGCCGGCGCTCCTCGCGCCCCTCCCGCTTGGCTGCCTTGAGGTCGGCGGCGAGGTCGAGCAGCGCTCGCAGCTCGTCGACGGAGAGGTCGGTCTCGCGCAGCAGGCTGCGCTGGTGCAGGGCGGAGAGGATGCTGCCGGCGGTCATCGCCCGATGCTGTCAGGTGCCGCGCGCGGCCAGCAACGCGATCTCACGTCGCCGACCGACGCCTGTCGGCGCCAGCCCCACTGCCACGAGCCGGTATGCCGTGTGGTCAGCCCCGTGGTCGAGTGGCCTCGTCGTCAGCCTCGTCACACCCCGGGTTCTCCCTCACGGGGGCAGGCTCAGAAGTACTCCGTGAGGTAGGGGGTCGCGGCGAAGATCGTGTCGAGAGCGGCGTCGTCGTCGGGTGAGCCGCCTGTCAGGAGTCCAGCCTGCCGCAGGCGCGAGGTCGACCAGCCGCACCAGAGCGCGGCCAGTCCGCGGGCACCCACGTGGGCGGGCCCCCCGGCGGGAGCGGAGTCGACGGACCCGGCGGCGGCGGCCCCAAGGTCCGGTGAGGCGGCAACCTGTGTGGCGCTGCCCGAGCCGTTCTCCACCGACAGCAGCCACCGACCGGTGTTGCGCGGCGCCTCCGGGTCATCGACGACGACCTCGACCTCGGTGCGCGCGAGAGGCGGGAACCCTCGGCCGGCGAAAGCCGCCGAGAGGTCGATGACACGCGCCATCCACGGGACCTGCCGCACGTCCTCGGCGGGCAGGCCACCCAGCATCAGGGTGAGCGGGTCACGGGGGTCGAGGTAGGTGTGAACGGTCGGCACGGCTGCCGAGCCGGAGCCCACCAGGCCCCAGAGGCGGGCTGCAGCCTCGGGTGTTGTGGCGACGAGGTGCTCGACGGTGACGGCCTCGCTCGCGAGGTCGTAGATGACGACGCCATCGGACGTGACGTAGGTGATCAGCTCGTCGCGTTCGATCATGCCGCGCAGCTGGTCGACGGTGGGTGGCATGGGTCCGCTGCGGATGTGACGCTCTGCGTCGTCGCGCAGCATGCGGTGGATCACGTCGGCGTCCGCGGGTTGGGCCCGGCGCGGTCGTCCCGAGGTCTCTGCGGCCGCCGCGGGTGCCCCCGCCGGCGCGGCGGCGGGCGTCGAGGTCGCCGGCGACGGTGCTCCCCGCCGAGACGTCAGGGAGCCGAGGTCGCGAAGGGTGGGGCCGGCATACGTCGTGCGCTGCTGCACCCCGCCCACCTCGAAGCCCGAGCGGCGATAGAGACTCACCGTCGTCGGGAAGAGGCACGACACGACGTCGCCGAGCTCACCCATCCGGGTGATGAGGCCGCGCGTCAGCGCCGTGGCGACGCCCCGACCGCGAGCGCTCGGCTCGACGTAGACGCCGGCGACACCACCCATCCGCAGGTGCCGGCCACCCCACGCCTGCTCGTAGGGGCGGATCCGACCCGCCCCGACGAGTGCCCCGCTCTCGTCAGCCACCCCGAGCCATCGCCCACCGAGGGTCTCAGCGGCGACGCGCTCCCACCAGGTGCCGCTGTCACCCGTGGTGAGGGGTCCGAAGGCGCGGCTGCGGAGGGAGAGCACCTCCGGGAGGTCGGCCTCGGTGACGTCGCGCAGGTTCAGGCTCATGCTCAGACCGTAGCCAAGAGCCGCTCAGCCTCACGCGAGGCGGCCGGCGGGGGCGCTGCTACTGGTCGAGTGGTTGCCTCGTCCCACCTGTCACGGTGCGGGAGTGACGGCGGGGCCACTCGAGGGGGTGGGGCGGGGCTCGCGCACCGCCGGCACGGCGAGCAGGGCGACGATCGCGAGGGCGCCGACGACGAGGAGCGAGTGGAGCACGCCGACCTCGTCACCGAGGAAGCCGAGCAGCGGGGGCCCGGCGAGGAAGGCGGTGTAGCCGATCGTCGTCACGACGCTGATGCGAGCGGCGGCCCGCAGCGGCTCGTCGGCGGCGGCGCTCATGCCGACGGGGAAGCCGAGGCTCGCCCCGAGCCCCCAGATCGCGGCGCCGACGAAGGCGAGCACCGGGCCGCCGAAGACCACGAGGAGGCACCCGACGACGGCGGCGACGAAGAGCACGCGCAGCACGGGCACCCGGCCGCGACGGTCGAGCACCCGTGTGCCGAGCAGTCGGCCCGCGGTCATGGCGGTGAGGAAGACGGCGAAGCCGAGCACCCCCGCCCAGCGCGGCAGGCCGTAGCCGTCGGAGAGCGCGACGCCGATCCAGTCGTTCGCGGTGCCCTCGGTGAAGGCCGCGGCGAAGACGACGACGCCGATGAGCAGGGTGCGTGGCTCCAGCCAGGCCCTCCCGATGCCGGCCTTCTCGTGCACCTGGCTGCCGTGCTCGTCGAGCTCGATCGTGCGCGGCAGGAAGGCCCGCAGGAACCACGGAGTCACGGCCAGCAGGATGACGACCACCCCTCCGAGGTGCACGGCGATCGGCACGTGCAGGGCGGAGAGGCCGGCGCCGATGAGGGCGCTGACGACGGTGCCCCCGCTGAAGGCGGCGTGGAAGTGCGGCATGATCGCCCGCCCCAGCAGCTGCTCGACCTGGGTGCCCTCGAGGTTCATGCCGACGTCGAAGATGCCGGTGCCGAGCCCCACGAGGAAGAGCCCCAGCATGGCGAGCGGCCGGCTCTGGGCGACCGAGACGCCGAGACCGAGGCCGAGGAGACCGGCGCTCTGGATGACGGCCGCGCCCATGAGGGTGCGGGCGGCGCCGAGCCGGTGCACGATGAACCCCGAGATCGGCAGGCCGATGACCGAGCCGAGCGACGCTGCGAGCAGGGTGAGCCCGAGCTCGCCGGCCGAGAGCGACAGCTCGAACTTGAGGTCGGGCACGCGCGAGGCGAAGGCCGCGAAGGCCGCGCCGTTGATGGCGAAGGCCGTGAACACCGCGGTGCGTGCGGTGCGCACGACCGAGGGGGAGGGGGTGGTGACGGCGGTGTCCATGGGTGAAGCCTCTCAAGCCCAGCTGGCGGAGTCGTGGTTCTCGGTCAACGGTGCTTGTCGAATCGATTCGACCGAACCGTTTCGATAGGATGCCTCCCATGGCGTCCCGAGGTCAAGCCCGACCCACCCTGCGCACCGTGGCCGACCGGGCCGGGGTGTCGGTGTCGACCGCCTCGCTCGTCTTCAGCGGCAAGGGCCCGGTCGCGGCGACCACGGCCGAGCGGGTGAAGGCCGCGGCCGCCGAGCTCGGCTTCGCCGGACCCAACCCCCTCGCCTCGTCGCTGCGCCAGGGGCGTGCCGGCGCCATCGGGGTGCTCGTCGACGGCCGCCTGCAAATGGCCTTCCGCGACCCCTTCGCCATCGCCGTGCTCGACGGTCTCGCCGAGGAGCTCGAGGCCATCCCCACCGGCATGCTGCTCCTCGGGCAGCCTTCGGGCTCACCGGAGTCGACGGTGCCGCGCCTCTCGGGTCTCGCCCTCGACGCCGTCGTCTTCTCGCTCTGCGGTCCCGGTGACCACCCCGCCGTCGAGCACCTCGCGGCGCGCGGCATCCCGATGTTCAGCACGGGCGTGCCCGACGACAGGCGGATCACCCAGGTGCGCGTCGACGAGCGGGGCGCCGCGGCCGAGATCACCCGCCATGTACGCGCGCTCGGCCACCGCAGGGTCGCCACCGTGACGATGCCGATGCTGCCGACCAGCGTCGCAGGACCCGTGCCCGCCACCGAGCTGACCGCCCGTGACGCGAGCGTGCCGTCGGTCGGCCGCCTGCTCGGCTTCCGCGACGTCTTCCCTCGCGGCGCCGCCCTGCAGACGGGTGACGGCTCCTCGGTCGAGGGCGGCATCGTCGCCGGGCGGGCCCTGCTCGACGTTCCTGCGGCCGAGCGGCCGACGGCCATCGTCGCGCAGTCCGACGTCATCGCTGCTGGAGTCGTCATCGCGGCAGAGGAGCTCGGCCTGTCGGTGCCGGGTGACCTCTCGGTCACCGGCTTCGACGGGGTCGACCTGCCGTGGCTGCCGCACCGCCTCACCACCATGGACCAGCAGGGCCGCGAGAAGGGCCGCATCCTCGGCACGCTCGTGCGACGCACCCTCGCGGGCGGCCGTCCGCGCAGCGTCACCCAGCCGATCACCCTGCGCGAGGGCACGACGACCGCGCCGCCAGGGCGCTGACGGGGAGCGCGCTCCCCGGCCGAGCGGCATACCGTGTTTGCGGGGTCGGCGGGCGGGCGGTGGGGGCGCCTGGGCAAAAAGGGACACCCCACGTACCTGGAAGAGCTCTCCTACCCTTGCTGCATTCCTGCCCTGGGGGAGTTCGGAGAGGTACCACCACGCGGGGTGCCGACGACGAGTGTATGCCGCGGGGGCCCGCAGGCCGAAACCGGGGCTCCCGGATTTCTTGGGGACGCCTGTCCTCCGGTAGCCTCCCCCACGGAGGATTCGCATAGTGGCCTAGTGCGCACGATTGGAAATCGTGTTGGGATAAAACCCTCGGGGGTTCAAATCCCCCATCCTCCGCCAGATGACGACGGCCCCCATCGCGCCCAGCGCGGTGGGGGCCGTCGTCAACTGACGGCGCCTCCGGGATTTGGGAGGAGGGAGCGAGGAACGAGCGACCGACGGTTCCCCATCTGGCCCTAGCCCTCGGTCACCAGCGGTGCAGGTGGGTGAGCCGTCGCACGCGGTGCAGACCCCAGGCGATCAGCCCGACGACGAGCCAGACGGCCACGCCGGCCGCCGACGGGGCCCCGGCCCGGAGCGCCAGCGGCAGGATCGAGCCGACGATGAGCACGATGAACGACGGCATGAGATACCAGGCGATGAGGCCCTGCGGCCCGGTCTGGATCGTCGGGCTGCCCCGGAAGGCGGCGAGCAGGTGGCCGCCGGCAAGCGCCCCGAGCACGCACACGATCGACGCGAGCGCGCCCCCGTCGACCGCGCCGGCGCTGAGGGCGACGGCAACGCCATACGCCCCGCCGAGCACCGCGGTCGTGAGCACGGTGGGCACGACGAGGTGCGCACCTGCCTCCTCGAGCGGTCCGGAGCCGAGGAGCGACGGGGTGCCGATGTTGTCGGCCTGCAGGCGAAGCCCCTCGGCCCACGCGCCGTAGCCGAGGTAGAGCGGCACGAGCCCGAGGGGCACGGCGATGCCCGGCGCTGCCGGTTGGCTGAGCGCCCACGCGAGCACGACGGCGCCGAGCAGGACGAGGCCGAGCCCGCTGAGCAGGGACGACGGCTGGCGCCGGAGCCCCAGCACGTCTCGCCGCACGAGCACGGGCACCGGGCGCCCCGGCCGCAGCCGCACCGATCGTGCGCGCCGCACGGGGCGGGCGAAGGTGAGCCGGGCGGTGCGCAGGTTGCCGGTGAGGGCCGAGCCGGCCAGCGTCGAGGTGTTGGCGGAGTGCCGGCGCAGCGACTCGGTGTGCAGCTCGCGCAGCGCGTCGTCGACCCGCCAGAGCAGCGAGGGCCCCCGGTCGGGCCCGGGCCAGGAGCGCACCTGCGCCCACAGCCACACCCGCACGACGACGACGGCGAGCACGAGACCGCCGACGAGGGCGATCGGGATGACGAGCGGCCCCACGACCCCGGCGTAGGCGATCCCTGCCGAGAAGGTCAGCCCGACGAGTCCGGCGACGAAGAGGGCGGCTGCGACGGCATACCGCCACCAACGCCGCACGGCGAGCGCTCGGTCGACGGGGGCAGCGAGCACGAGGTCGATCCACGGCATCGGCGGCACGACCGGCCCACGGAAGCGGCCGGCCCAGCTGACCGCGACGAAGACGGCGGCCACCGCCGCGACCCCGACGCCGTATGCAGCGGGGGAGCTCAGCTGGTCGCGCAGCGTCGCGCTGTCGCTCGTCTTGAAGGTCGCCTGCACGAACGGGAAGCCGTAGACGAGCGCCATGAGCGCGAGGACGTAGGCGGCATACCGGCCCTGGGCGCGTGCCTTGGCGGCGGCCTCGCCGCCGATGATCCAGTCGGCCTGGCCGAGCCACTCGGGGTCGTCGACCTCGAAGGTGGGCTCGGGGGCGCTGTCTGGCCCGTCGGGTGTCGTCATCGCTCAGCGGGCGGGCACGACGTCGACGACGCGGGTGGCGAGCGCGGCCGTGAGCTCCGGGTCGTGGCAGGCCATCACGACCGTGGCTCCCGACTCGGCGCGCTCGCGGATGATGCCGGCGACGACCTGCCGCTTGGCCGTGTCGAGCCGCTGCTCCGGCTCGTCGAGCAGCAGCACGGTCGCCGGTCGCGCGAGGGTGAGAGCGAGGCGGAAGAGCTGCTGCTGCCCCGACGACAGCTCGTGCGGGAAGCGGTCGAGCAGCGGGGCGATGCCGAGCCGGTCGAGCAGCGCCTGGGCGCGGTCGTCAGACGTGCTGGGCTCGCCGCCCCAGGTCGAGTCGACGAGCACGAGGTGGTCGACGAGCGTCAGGTCGCGGTAGGTCGTCGGGGCGCCGAGGAGGCCGGCGACGGCGGCGCGCACGGAGCGGTCGCGCTCGTCGGCCTCGCGGCCACCGATCGTGGCGGTGCCCACGGTCGGCACGAGCAGGCCGCCGATGATGCGCAGCAGCGTCGTCTTGCCCGAGCCGTTGGGGCCGCGCAGCACGATGCACTCGCCGGGGTCGGCGTGCACATCCGTCGGCAGCAGCAGCGTCGTCTCGTCGATCGTCTTGCCGACGCCGTCGGCGCGCACCTCACCCGTCAGAGTCGCGACCGCGCTCATCCGCTTCCACCCTTCGTCGGCCCACCGACAGCCACCGTATGCCGCCCGGCTGGGAGCCCGCGTCGCCACCTCACCCGATCGAGAGAGCGATCCGATCGCCCTCACCCCAATCGAGAGAGCGATCCGATCGCCAGCAGGACGAGGCTCAGGGATCGCTGGCGTCAGCCCTGAGTGCTGACAGGCGGCCCCAGGAGCAGCGCGACACCGGTGAGGCCCGCCACCGCGACGAGCCCCACGGCCACGGCGACGGCGGGTCGGGCCAGCAGCGCGGCGACGAGTCGCTCGGCAGGGTTGGTCGGAGCCTCGCCGTCACGCCCGAGCCGCCATTCACCGTCGAGCCGGCCGCGCCGCTCGAGTCGGCGCTCCCACCAGACCGTGAGGAAGGGCGGCACCGCGCTCAGCAGACCGAGCACCCCCTCGCGCACCGTCCAGCGCTGGTTGACCCAGAGCAGCAGTGTGACGAGGCAGAAGGCGATGAAGACGACACCGTGCACGAGTCCGAAGACGGAAACCGCGAGGTCGGTCGTGCGCGTGACGTACTTGAGGAACATCCCGAGCAGCAGCAGCGCCCAGGTCACCACCTCCGCGACGGCGATCCGGCGGTAGAGGGTGCGGGGCGGCATACGGGGTCTCCTACGGTCTGTCGTACGACGAGCGAGCCCCCATCCTGCGCAACACACCGAGCAATCGCCAACTCCGCGCGGCATGCCACGGGGATCTGACGACAGCTCGGTGCGTTGCCGGGCGGGGGTCTGCCGTCGGTCCCGGCGGTTAGGGTTCGGGAATGGCCACCGCCCTGTATCGCCGCTACCGGCCCGAGAGCTTCGCCGACGTCATCGGCCAGGAGCACGTGACCGAGCCGCTCATGCAGGCGCTGCGCACGGGGCGGGTCAACCACGCCTACCTCTTCAGCGGGCCGCGCGGCTGCGGCAAGACGACGAGCGCCCGCATCCTCGCGCGCTGCCTCAACTGCGAGCAGGGCCCGACGCCGACTCCCTGCGGGGTCTGCGACTCGTGCGTCGCGCTCGCCCGCGGGGGCGCCGGCAGCGTCGACGTCATCGAGATCGACGCGGCCAGCCACGGTGGTGTCGACGACGCCCGTGACCTGCGCGAGCGGGCGAGCTACGGCCCGGCGCAGAGCCGTTTCAAGATCTACATCATCGACGAGGCGCACATGGTGACGCCGCAGGGCTTCAACGCCCTGCTCAAGATCGTCGAGGAGCCGCCCGAGCACGTGAAGTTCGTCTTCGCCACGACCGAGCCCGAGAAGGTCATCGGCACGATCCGCTCCCGCACGCACCACTACCCCTTCCGGCTCGTGCCGCCCCTCAAGCTCAGTGCCTACATGGAGCGGCTGCTCGTGGCCGAGGACGTCGCGGTGGCGCCGGGCGTGCTCTCGTTCGTCACGCGGGCCGGCGGCGGCTCGGTGCGTGACTCGCTCTCGGTGCTCGACCAGCTCATCGCGGGGTCGGGTCCCGAGGGGCTGACCTACGACAGCGCGGTGTCGCTGCTCGGTTTCACCGACGGTGAGCTGCTCGACGCCACGGTCGATGCGCTCGCCGCGGCCGACGGCGCGGCCACCTTCCGCCAGATCGACAAGGTCATCGAGTCGGGCCACGACCCGCGGCGCTTCATCGAGGACCTCCTCGAGCGGCTCCGCGACCTCATCATCGTCGCCGCCGTGCAGGAGGGCGCCGGCCAGGTGCTGCGCGGCACCCCCGAGGACCAGCTCGAGCGGATGCGCGTGCAGCAGGCCGCCTTCGGGCCGGGCGCACTCTCGCGCGCGGCCGACATCGTCAACGCGGGTCTCACCGAGATGACCGGCGCCACGGCGCCCCGCCTCCAGCTCGAGCTCATCTGTGCCCGCATCCTGCTCCCTGCCGCGTCGGGCGAGCAGGGGTATGCCGCCCGCCTCGACCGTCTTGAGCGTCGCCTCGACGTCGGCGGCGTCCCGAGCGCTGCGCGCGGCCCGGCTCCCGCGGCCTCACCCGCCGGTGCCTCACCTGCTGGTGCGAAGGCCAGCTCGCCGGCTTCCGCTGTTGGGCCGGGTGCGCCGTCGTCCTCGCCGACCAGCCACGAGACGACGCCGGTTCAGGCCCCCGGTCGCACCGTGTCGGACTACACCCCGCCCCCCTCGGGAGCTCCCTCCGCTCCTCGGGAGGGCGCGTCGGCGGGTTCGTCGCCCGCAGCCGGCGGCATGGGCGGGGGCCGCGAGCGCGACCTCTCCCACACCCTCGGCGCGGGTGGGTCAGGGTCGAGCGGAGCGGGTGGGTCGGCTGCCGGCGGGCCGGTGCACGGTGGCTCACCGTCGACGGCGGGCGCCGAGGCCGACGCGGCCCGGGCTGCTGCGGGTGCGCCCGTGGTGGCCGTCCCCGACGAGTCCGTCGGTGGCCCGTCGGTCGTCGAGACGGGTGTCGACTCGGTCGGTGACGTCGTCGAGCCAGCCGCGCCCGATGCGGTGCCGACGGGTGTCGAACCTGCCGGCTCTGTGGGTGCCGACTCTGCGACTTCTGCTGGCTCGGCCGCACCGACGCGTGGGCTCGACACCGACGACATCCGCCGGGCGTGGCCGACCGTGCTCGGGCGCATCTTCACGATGCGGCGTCTGACCTGGACCTTCGTGTCGCAGAACGCCCAGGTGATGGCCTTCGACGGGCGCACCCTCACCCTCGGCATCGCGACGGCCGGGCTCACGACGACCTTCCGCTCCGGCAACCACTCCGAGGTGGTGCGTCAGGCGCTCATCGACGAGCTCGGCGTCGATGCCGTCGTCGACGGGGTGCACGTCGAGGACATCTCGCAGCAGCCGGCCGTCGCGCCCCCGGCTGGCGCGGTCCCCTCCGAGAATGCCCCCCCACCGCTTGCTCCCCCTGACCACGGTCAGTCGAGTTCCATTGCCGCGCAAGGCAGCGCGGGCGGTGCCCAGGGCTCTCCTAGCCGAGGTGGCGGCAATGCCGCGGGTGGCGACGGCGGTGCCGGAGGCGTCAGCGGATCCGGTGGCTCCGGCGGAGCAGGCGGGTCGTGGGGTGATGCCGGCGCCGGGCATGATCCGCGTGGCGCGGGTCGCGACAGCTCGGGCTCCGGCTCGGGCGGTCGCGCGATGACCGAGGCCGGCCTCAGCCCGACCTCGCCTCGCTCGCTCCAGGACAACGCCGGCTGGGGCAGTCCTGCCGGCCCCGCCCCCGAGTGGGCCACCGCGACTGCGGCGCCGGCACCGGCAGCCGGCGGGACTTCGTCCGGGCCGCCCGCGCCGAGTGCGTCCGGTGCGTCCGGGCCGACGACGGTGTCCGGCGGCTCGGCCGGGTCGACCTCGACCGATGCCCGGCACGCGCGGGGTGCGAGCGCTGTTCGAGAGTCCTTCGCCGCAGCCCGGTCGGCGTCGGCGCGACGCGACGTGGCCGGTGGCGGGGGTCATGGGAGCGATGCTTCGCCCGCCGCGCCGGTCACCGACGACTCGGCCGTGAGCGACGACGACGAGGACATCGAGCAGTCCGGCGACGTCGGCCGCACCGTGATCGAGAAGGTGCTCGGCGGACGCGTCGTCTCCGAGACGACCGACTAGACCGGCACCCATCGGCACACCCGTCCGACTCATCCCCGAGGTCGAGTGCTCACTTTCGGACGGGGGTGGCGTGGGGGGAACTGGGCACTCGACTCATCCCCGAGGTCGAGTGGGCGGTTTCCGACTGGGCCGGCGTGTGAAGAAGTGCCCACTCGACTGGCGTTCTGGTCGAGTGGGCAGTTTCCGACGGGGCCGCGTGTTGAGAAGTGCCCACTCGACTGGCGTCTTGGTCGAGTGGGCGGTTTCCGATGGGGCCGGCGTGGGGGGAACTGGGCACTCGACTGGGTGGAGCCTCAGTCGGCGGTCTCCTGCTGGGCCTCACGAGGGCTCTGCCAGGGCCAGCGGCCGGTGATCTCCAGCTCGAGCGAGAAACTGAGGAAGGTGCGGATCAGGACGATGAGGCCGAGCACGAGGACGCTGTCGAGTGTCGGGGTGATCGCAACGGTCCGGATGATGTCGGCTGCGACGAGCAGTTCGAGCCCCAGCAGGATCGACCGGCCCAGCTGCCGCCGGAAGCGGGTGTAGGTGCCCTGCCGGTCGGCGCGGACGGTGCGCGCTGCGGCCACGGCGGCCAGGAGGGCGCCGACCACCATCGTGCCCACCCCGGCCGTGTCGAACCCCTTGACCGCGAGCTCGATGGCTTCGGTGAAGTCCACGTCTCCGTCCCTTCGTCGGTGAGCGCGACGCTACTCCCCGGACAGCCGCAGAGTCGTCCATTGAGGGCGTGACGCGACCGCGATCAGGTGTCGTGCTGCCCTGTGCCACGGCGGGACCCGCCGCCCGTGTCGGGACGTCGGGGACGGCATACGGGCTCGGCGACGCCGGTCCGGCGGGGTTGGGGATAACGCTCCGGGGGGCGACGCGACGGCAGTACGGTCGAACCGTGTCCTTCGATGTTGCGGCGGACGCGTACAACCGCTTCATGGGGCGCTACTCGGGGCCGCTCTCCAGTGACTTCGCCGACTGGGCGGGAGTGCGCGCCGGAGAGCGAGCCCTCGATGTGGGCTGTGGCCCCGGGGCCCTCACGCGTGTGCTCGTCGACCGGCTGGGCGTCGACGAGGTGTCGGCCGTCGACCCCTCGCCGTCCTTCGTCGCGGCGGTGCGGCAGCTCTTCCCGACCCTCGACGTGCAGCTCGCGGTGGCAGAGCGGCTGCCCTATCCCGACGACCTCTTCGACCACGCCCTGGCCCAGCTCGTCGTCCACTTCATGACCGACCCCGTCGGCGGGCTCCAGGAGATGGCCCGGGTCACCCGGCCCGGCGGCACCGTGTCGGCCTGCGTGTGGGACTTCGCCGGCGAGCGCGGCCCGATCAGTGTGCTGTGGCGCGCCGCCCGCGACCTCGACCCCGGGGTCCTCGACGAGAGCGACCTGCCGGGAGCGCGCGAGGGCGACCTCGAGCGACTCTGCCACGCGGCTGGCCTGGCCCGCGTGGAGAGCGGAGAGCTCGGCGTCTCGGTGCACCACGAGAGCTTCGAGCAGTGGTGGGAGCCCTTCACCTTCGGGGTCGGTCCAGCAGGCTCCTACGTCGCGGGCCTCGACGACGAGCACCGTGGTGCGCTCCGCGATCGATGCCAGCAGCTGCTGCCAGCCACCGACTTCGACCTCCGAGCCCATGCCTGGACGGTGCGGTCCCGCGCGTGAAAACGACGCCATGACAGCGCTTTTCATGTGATGTCGTGATTGTCGCCGCGACATTCGTCCCAAGCCGGACGGCTGCATCGGATCCGCGGACGCGCCGCCGAATCGTCCCTAGCGTGGGAAGGTCTCGGGGCCCATCCAGTGATGGACAAAGGAGTCCGGATGCGCCGTTCAGCCGCCCGCCCGCTCGCTGTCACCGCCGCAGCTGCGGCGGCCTCGTTGGCACTGCTCTCCGCCGGTGGCCCCGCGGCCGCCGACTCGAGCGACGCCAGCCGCTTCTCCGCCCGCCCTCTCCAGCCGGACGCCACGATCTCGGTCGACGTCGACAAGACGCTCTCGGACGCGGCGAAGGGCACGGATGGCCGTGTCTCCGTGATCGTGAGGCTGGACGACGAGCCTGCAGCCAGCTATGACGGCGGGGTGCGGGGCTTCCCTGCGACGAGCGCCCGCGCGACGGGTCGGCCGTTCAACCCTGCCTCGGCCGACAGTGCGCGCTACCGCGCCCACCTGCGGCAGCAGCAGGCGGCCTTCGAGCGAGCGGCCAAGGCGGCCGCGCCGAGCAGCACGGTCACCGCGCGCTACGACCTCGTGCTCGGCGGCGTGGCGATGCGCGTGCGCCGTGACGAAGCAGCCACGCTCGCCACGCTTCCCGGCGTGACGGCCGTGCTTCCCGACCGGCTCGAGCAGATGCAGACCGATGCCTCTCCGGGCTTCATCGGCGCCGGCGCCCTATGGAGCGGCCTCGGTGGCCAGTCGAAGGCCGGTGAGGGCGTCATCGTCGGCGTGCTCGACTCGGGCGTCTGGCCCGAGCACCCGTCCTTCTCGGACCCCGACCCCACGGGCAAGCCGTATGCCGCCCCACCACCCCCCGCGGGAACGCCACGGGCGTGCGAGTTCTCCGGCGGCGCCAACCCGGGCGCGCCGTTCGCGTGCAACGACAAGCTCATCGGCGCCGACCGCTTCATGGCGACCTACGACGCCCTCGTCGGGCTGTTGCCCACGGAGTTCACGACCGCGCGCGACGACAACGGCCACGGCTCACACACGGCGAGCGCGGCGGCGGGCAACCGGAGCGTCGCTGCCAGCATCCAGGGCCAGAGCCGCGGTGTCGTCAGCGGCATCGCGCCGCGGGCCCACGTCATGGTCTACAAGGTGTGCGGCGACGCGGGCTGCTACCAGTCCGACTCGGTGGCGGCCGTGCAGAAGGCCATCGCCGATGGTGTCGATGTCATCAACTTCTCCATCAGCGGCGGGTCCAACCCCTACTCCGACGCGGTCGAGCTCGCCTTCCTCGATGCCTACAACGCCGGCGTCTTCGTCGCGGCCTCGGCCGGCAACTCCGGGCCCGGGGCCGACACCGTCGACCACCGCGGACCCTGGGTCACCACGGTCGCGGCCAGCACCTCCAACCGGCACTTCCGGTCGGCCGTGCAGCTCGCCTCGCCGGACGGCGCCACGCTCTCGCTGACCGGGTCGTCGGTCACCCAGGGCATCCCGAGCGCGACCCCCGTGGTGCTCGCCACGGCGGTCGGCTCCAACGCCCTGTGCACCACCCCGATCCCGGCCGGCGCAGCCGCGGGCAAGATCGTCGTGTGCCAGCGCGGCCCCGGTCGGGTGCTCAAGAGCAAGGTCGTCGCCGACGGGGGAGGAACCGGCATGCTGCTCTACAACCCGACGCGACTCAACGAGTTCACCGACAACCACTGGGTGCCCACCGTGCACCTGGAGAACACGGCGGGAGAGGCCCTGCTCACGTTCATCTCCTCGCATGCCGGGGTGACGGCCACGTGGGCCAACCCCACGGCGCAGACCGTTCCGGGTGACGTGATGACGGTCTTCAGCTCCCGAGGTGGCCCCGCGCAGACCCTGGGTGTCAGCAAGCCCGACGTGACCGCGCCCGGTCTGCAGATCCTTGCGGCCAACACCCCGGCACCCGCGACGAGCGTGGGTGGCTCTCCGGGGCAGCTCTTCCAGAGCATCGCCGGCACGTCGATGTCGAGCCCGCACGTGGCCGGTGGAGCGGCCCTCCTCGCAGCCCTGCACAAGACCTGGACGCCGGGCCAGATCAAGTCGGCGCTCATGACGACGGCGACCACGGACGTCATCGCCAACGACGGCACCTCGCCGACGACACCCTTCGACCGTGGGTCGGGCCGAATCCGGCTCAACAAGGCGGGTGACCCCGGCGCCACGTTCGACGTGAGCGGCGCTGACTACACCGCGCTCGGCAAGGAGCTCTGGAACGCCAACTACCCGAGCCTCTACGTGCCCTCGATGCCCGGTCGGATCACGGCAGAGCGCACCCTGCGCAACACGTCCAACAAGGCGGCGAAGTGGAAGCTCAGCGTCTCGGCGCCGTCGGACCTCACGGTGACCGTGCCGTCGACCCTCACCCTCCCGGCCAACGGCAGCGCGACGTTCTCGATCTCCGTCGACGGGGCCGGCTTGGCTGACGGTCAGGTGCGCCACGCCCAGATCACGCTGTCGGACACCCCCGGGCACCGGCTCGTCTTCCCGATCACGGTCGTTCGAGGTCAGGCCCCGATCACGCTGACGAAGGCCTGCGCACCGTCGACCCTTGCTCTCGGGGCCACGACATCGTGCAGCATCACCGCGGCCAACGCCGCCCTCGCCGACGCGCCGGTCAGCATCGTCGACCCCGTGCCGAACCGGCTCGACGTCGTCGACGCCTCCGTCGTCGGCGGCACGCTCTCGGGCAACACGGTGAGCTTCACCGGCACGGTGCCGGCGACCGTGCCCCCGTCGGTCTCGATCGCTCCCGGCACCTCCCCAGCGGGGTACTTCCCGCTCAGCCTCTTCAACATCCCGCCGATCGTCGGGGTGGGCGATGAGACCATCGCCAACTTCAACGTCCCGTCGTTCATCTTCGCGGGGCAGTCGTGGACGCGGATCGGGGTCACGAGCAACGGGTATGCCGTGGTCGGCGGCGGCACGGGAGCGGACGTCGACTTCATCAACCAGACGC
This sequence comes from Humibacillus xanthopallidus, assembly GCF_044793955.1. Classification (GTDB taxonomy): domain Bacteria; phylum Actinomycetota; class Actinomycetes; order Actinomycetales; family Dermatophilaceae; genus Humibacillus; species Humibacillus xanthopallidus_C. Next base: position 852,994 of record NZ_CP084995.1, read on the forward strand.
TGCCCGACCCGGCCCTCCCCAACAACGTGCTCGCGCCCTTCTGGACCGACCTCAACCCGGGCGCGGGCGGCGCGGTCCGCATCGGCGTCCTGACCGACGGGGTCAATGACTGGATCATCATCGACTGGGAGGCTGTGCGGGAGTACAGCTCGGCGAAGACCGCGAGCTTCCAGATCTGGATCGGCGTCGAGGGGAACACCCCTGCCGGCACGGACGTGTCGTATGCCTTCGGCCCGATCCAGGGGAACGGTGACGGTGGCTTCCTGACCGTCGGGGCGGAGAACGTCAACGGCACGCGGGGCCAGAACACCTACGTCGACGGGGTCGGGACACTCCCCGCCCAAGGCACCGAGCTCGTCGTCAGCAGCGCGGCCGGGACGGCAGGCACCCGCAGCATCGCCTTCGATGCCCGAGGGGCGAGCGCTGGCCCGTGGACCAACTGCGTCTCGATGACGAGCGCTGCCTTCGACGGCACGAGCGTGCGGTGCGTCAACGGGACGGTGACCCCGTGACCGCACGCGGGTCGCGCGGAAGGATCAGTCCCGGCCACTGACGTCACGAGCCCGCCGGGCGGCATACCGACGACGACGCCGCCAGCAGGGGAGGGGCGGCCGGCGCGGACACACCACGCCGACCGCCCACCGTCGGCTCTAGGCTGACCCCATGATGTACAGCCTGGGGCGCGGAGTCCTCTATCCGCTGTCCCACGCCCTCTATCGCCCGACGATCGAGGGCAAGGAGAACGTGCCGCGCGAGGGTGGCGTCATCGTCGCGAGCAACCACCTCTCCTTCATCGACTCCTTCGCCATCCCGCTCGCGTCTCCGCGCCAGGTCAGGTTCCTCGCCAAGGAGGAGTACTGGACCGGCTCCGGCGTCGGGGGAGCGCTGCGCAAGGGGTTCTTCACGGCCGTCGGCATGGTCCCGGTCAACCGGCACTCCGCGACCGCCGCTCAGGAAAGCCTCGACACGGCGCTCGAGGTGCTCAAGGCGGGCGAGGCCTTCGGCATCTACCCGGAGGGCACGCGCTCGCGCGACGGCAGGCTCTACCGCGGGCGCACGGGCGTGGCGTGGCTCGCGCTGACGGCCAAGGTGCCGATCGTGCCCGTCGGCCTCATCGGCACCGAGGACATCCAGCCCGTGGGGGCCAGCTTCCCCCGTCTCGCGAAGGTGACGGTCCGCTTTGGCAAGCCCATCGGGGTGGAGGCGTATGCCGGTGTGCCGGCTGGCAAGGCACGCCGGCTCCTCACCGACGAGGTCATGCAGGCCATTGCCGAGCTGAGCGGCCAGGAGCGGGTGGACTACTACAACGAGGTCCCGAGCGGCGACCTCTCGGCCTGACCCGCGGTTCCTGCGCCGACCTCGTCCAGGGCGGCGGCGAAGTGCGGCAGCGCCGCCTCGACCGACTCCACCGTCGCGGTGAGGCAGATGCGGAACCACCCCGGGGTCTCGAAGAGGGCACCGGGCATGACGAGGACGCCGAGTCGTGCGAGCGTCGCGACGAAGGCCTCGTCGTCCGCGATCGGCGAGCGTGGCCAGAGGTAGAAGGTGCCCTCGGGGGAGGTCACCTCGTAGCCCATCTCGCGCAGCGCCATGACGAGGCGGTCGCGCTTGGCTGCCAGCCCGGCGACGTCGACGGACAGCGCCTCGAGGTGGGGGACGGCATACTGCATGACGGCGTTGGGGAAGAGCCAGCCACCCGCGATCTGCATGGTCTCGATGGCGTCGAGCAGCTCGTCGTGGCCGGGCAGCCCGGGTGGCACGGCGACGTAGCCGAGGCGCTGCCCGGGGGCCAGCAGCGTCTTGCCGTAGGAGTAGCAGATGACGGTGTGGGCATAGAACTCGGCCGGGCTGTGGAAGGTGAGGCCGTCGAAGACGAGGCGGTTGTAGGGCTCGTCGGACACGATCCAGATGCGTCGCCCGAAGCGGGCCGACGCCTCCTCGAGCAGCTCGGCGAGCGCGGTCAGGGCCTCTGGCGGATAGACCCGACCGGTGGGGTTGTTGGGGGTGTTTACGACGACGATGCGGGTGCGTGGCGTCAGGGCGGCGGCGATGGCGTCGAGGTCGAGGTCGAAGCGAGGCGGGCGCGCGGGCACCTTGACGGGCACGAGCCCGGCCTCGAGCGCAAGGGCCTCGTAGAGGAACCACGGCGGCAGGGAGTAGACGACCTCGTCGCCCGGGTCGGCGAGCGCCTTCATGGTGACGGTGATGGCGCCGAAGCCGCCGGTCGTCATGCGCAGGTCTTCGCCCGACCACGCGAGCGGCACGACGCGGCGCAGCGACGCCGCAGCGGCGGTCTGCGCGGGCTCCTCGCTCTGCTTGTAGGCGAACCACAGCTCGTCGAGCGGCACGGCCGCCTCGCGGATTGCGTCGACGTAGCCCGGCTGCTGCATCTCGTGGGGGTCGCCGAAGGTGAAGTCGAGCACGCCGGGCTCGCGGCGCCGGGTGTCGTAGTCCGACCGGTTGAGGAAGTCGATGAGCAGGTGGAAGGGCCCGGCAGCCTGGATGCGTGCGCTGCGCCGTGACGCGACCTGCTCGTCCATGGACCCTCCTGGCTGGACCGACTCTCCACGGTAGTTGCGCGCGGCGGCCGCGTCAGGGCTTTGGGTGTCAGCACGCGGGCTTAGGGTGGCGGGTGTGTACGAAGGCGCGGTCCAGGACCTGATCGACGAGCTCGGCCGACTCCCCGGGGTCGGTCCCAAGAGCGCTCAGCGCATCGCCTTCCACCTGCTGCAGGCCGACTCCGACGACGTCACCCGGCTCGTCACCGCGCTGACCGAGGTCAAGGCCAAAGTGCGCTTCTGCGAGGTGTGCGGCAACGTCGCGCAGGCCGAGCGCTGTCGCATCTGCGCCGACCCCCGCCGTGACCAGACCGCCATCTGCGTCGTCGAGGAGCCCAAGGACGTCGTCGCGATCGAGCGCACCCGCGAGTTCCGAGGCACCTACCACGTGCTGGGCGGCGCGATCAGCCCGATCGACGGCATCGGCCCCGATGACCTGCGCGTGCGCGAGCTGCTGCCGCGCCTCGCCTCGGGTGAGGTGCAGGAGGTCATCATCGCGACCGACCCCAACCTCGAGGGGGAGGCCACCGCGACCTACCTCTCACGTCTGCTGCGCGATGTCGGGGTCACTGTGAGCCGGCTGGCCTCGGGCCTGCCCGTCGGCGGCGACCTCGAGTACGCCGACGAGGTCACCCTCGGGCGCGCCTTCGAGGGCAGGCGTCGCGTCAACGCCTGACGTTTGGCGAAACCTCCCCGGGGCAGGACCCAGCGCTGGGATCATCGCTGGATGGACGCACCGGACCCGCCCGGGGGAACGGCCTCGGGCCAGCCGTCAGAGCCCTCGCCACCTGCCTCCGGCGCCAGTGACACCGGCGTGAAAGGGACTGTGGCACGCGAGCGGCCGCCACGTTCCAGCATCTGGCAGAGCGAGGGTGCCAAGGTGGCCATCATCGGAGCGGTCGCCACGGCCCTGGCCGCCGCGGTCTTCACCAGCAGCAGGATCGACTCGCTCTTTGGCTGGGTCGGAGGAGGGGCGCCTACCAGCGGAACGACCTCTCAAGCGAACGTCTCGCCGTCCAAAAGCGCGAAAGTGGTGCGCAGCGCCGATGGTGGGGTCACGCTCACCGTGCCGGCCGAATGGGGCTCGGCGCCCGCCCCGTACGACATGCCCATTGACGGGATCATCGATGCAGGCTCAGGCGTACGTAGCGGTACGGGAGCTGGCCTGACCACCGCCCACGCCTACGACGAGCCCAGTGCATACGTCGGGGCGTCGGTGGAGACCGCCCAACGACTGAAGCTCGCGGGCCGCACCGAGGCGGATTACGTGACCTACCTCAGGCAGCTTCTCGAAAAGGATGACTACACCGTCGACGGGTGCACCTACGCCGGTCAGCGCCAGATCGAAAAGGAGGGATACGTAGTCGTAATCGATACGTGGGCGACGTGCCGTGGCTTTCGCGACGCAGAGTTCCGCAACATGTTCGCAATCTCCGTGGACGGCTCCCACTTCGTCGTGGGTTCGGCCGTCAGTGTGGGTGCGAGCCGCGAAGTCGGGGAGGAGGCGCTCGCCTCCTTCGCCATCCGTCCGGCGGCGTTGGACCGGGGTGAGGCGACCCCGGGAGCGGACAAGCGGTATCCGCTGCCCCGCTGGTTCGCGCGCGTCGGCGGTGATCGGGCAGGCACGCCGTGAAGCCCCCTCGTCGTTCAGGAGACGGGGTGCGCTTTCGGTCGAGGCCTACTCGGGTCGACGGGTGACCCGGGCGAGCGGCAGACTGAGGGACACAGCGAAGCAGGCGCTGCGGCATACGACGAAGGGGTTGCCCATGACCACGCACGCCACGGATGTCGAGGACGCCAACGACGTCGGCGACCTCGGCGGCCTCGCTGACCTGACCGCCGCGGAGGCCAGCGCCTTCCTCACCTCGGTCACCGAGGTGGCCTCGGGCAGCTCGCCCGACACGGCCCTGCCGGTGCTGACGCTGGCGCTCTCGCAGATCCTCGTCGCCGGCGCGCGCCTCGGCGCCATCCAGGACGTCGTGCCGACTGAGCGCTTCGAGCCCGACCCCGGCGCCGACGACGACGCCGACCCGCTGCGCGACGGCCTCGCCAACGCGCTCGCCGGCATCGACGACTACATCTACGTCATCGACCCGGTGACCTCGGGGGAGCGCGCCGACGGCTCGATCTCGGGCGACCTCGCCGACGTCGCCCTCGCGCTGTCGCACGGGCTCAAGCACTACTCGGCCGGCCGGCGGCTCGAGGCGCTGTGGTGGTGGCAGTTCAGCTACCTGTCCGAGTGGGGCGACCGCGCCCTCGCCTCGATGCGGGCGCTGCACTCGATCCTCGGGCACCTGCGGCTCGACGCCGACGAGGAGGCCGTCGGCGAGGCGGAGTTCGACGCCCTGCACCCCTGAGAGCCCGCAGGATTTGCGCTCCCACGCGCCCGTCGCCGGACGTCTCAGCATGGTGACCTCCCCGTGGGCGTGCCGGTGGCGAGCCTAGACTCGACCCGCACGAAACCGCCCAGCGACCAGATCCGGAGCCAGTGTGAGCATCGTCGTCCAGAAGTACGGCGGGTCGTCCGTTGCCGACGCCGAGGCGATCAAGCGCGTGGCCCGGCGCATCGTCGAGACGCAGCGCGCCGGCCACTCGGTCTGCGTCGTCGTCTCCGCGATGGGTGACACGACCGACGAGCTGATGGATCTCGCCGAGCAGGTCACGCCGTCGCCGCCCGCTCGCGAGCTCGACATGCTGCTCACCTCCGGCGAGCGCATCTCGATGGCGCTCGTCGCGATGGCCATCGCGCAGCTCGGCTCGGAGGCGCGCTCCTTCACTGGCAGCCAGGCCGGCGTCATCACCGACGACGCGCACGGCGCCGCCCGCATCATCGACGTGACGCCCGGCCGCATCCAGAGCGCCCTCGACGCCGGCCACATCGCGATCGTCGCCGGCTTCCAGGGGGTCAGCCAGACGACGAAGGACATCACCACCCTCGGCCGCGGTGGCTCCGACACGACCGCCGTCGCGCTCGCGGCAGCGCTCGGCGCCGACGTCTGCGAGATCTACACCGATGTCGACGGCGTCTTCACCGCCGACCCGCGCGTGCTGCCCAACGCCCGCAAGCTCGACGTGCTCTCGATGGAGGAGATGCTCGACCTCGCTGCCAACGGCAGCAAGATCCTGCACCTGCGCTGCGTCGAGTACGCCCGTCGCTACGGCATCCCGATCCACGTGCGCTCGTCGTGGTCGCGGAAGCCCGGCACCTGGATCAAGGACAACCCCTACGAAGGAGAAGGCGCCGTGGAGGCACCGATCATCGCCGGCATCGCCCACGACCGCAGCGAGGCCAAGATCACGATCGTCGGGGTGCCCGACCGCGTCGGCATCGCGGCCAAGATCTTCGGTGCCATCGCCGAGGCCGGCCTCAACATCGACATGATCGTGCAGAACGTGTCGGCGGCCGAGACGGCCAAGACCGACATCTCCTTCACCCTGCCCAAGGCCGACGGGCCCAAGGCGATGTCAGTGCTCCAGTCGATCAAGCACCACGTCGAGTACGCCGACCTGCGCTTCGACGACGGCGTCGGCAAGATCGCCCTCGTCGGCGCGGGCATGAAGAGCCACCCCGGTGTCTCGGCCAAGTTCTTCGGCGCGCTCGCCGAGGCCGGCATCAACATCGAGATGATCTCGACCTCCGAGATCCGCGTCTCGGCGGTGACGCGCGCCGAGGACCTCGACGAGGCCGTCCGCGCCGTCCACACGGCCTTCGGCCTCGACTCGACCGAGGACGCCATCGTCTACGGCGGCACCGGACGCTGACGCCCCGCCACTCGCGCTGAGGCCCGGTCCAGGGTCCCGTCACCAAGCCTGAACCGCGCTTCGCCGCGAGCGTGACCTTGGCGACGATGCCGCGCCGCCCACCCCGTCCCGCACGAGACTGGAGGGTGGGAGGAGGTGGCCGCCGTGCTCCTCAGGCGTGTCATCCGCTGGGTCGTCGTCGTCATCATCGCTCTCCATGGGCTGCTCCACCTGCTGGGGGCGGTCAAGGGCTTCGGGTGGGCCGCCGTGCCCGCCCTCACCGCAGACATCGGGCCCTTGCTGGGCTTCGCCTGGCTCTGCGTGGGTCTGCTCGTGCTCGCGGTGGCCGTCCTTCTCGCGCAGGGTGACTGCCCGTGGTGGGTGCCGCTGTCCGCCGCCCTGCTCTCGCAGGTCCTCGTCGTCTCGGCGTGGCAGGACGCGCGAGCCGGCACGGTCGTCAACGTGCTGCTGCTCGCTGTTGCCGGTCATGCCTGGGCCCGCACCGGTCCACGCAGCCTCCGCGCCGACTACGCCCGGCACGTGGAGGCGGCCCTCTCGGCTCCACGACACCCGGCCTTCGTCGCCGAGGGTCACGTCGCGGACCTCCCCGAGCCGGTCATCCGCTTCCTTCGCCAGGCGGGCGCGGTCGATCGCCCGGCGGTCGTCGGCTTCCGCGCGTCCATCCACGGTCGCATCCGCGGCGGTCCCACGAAGCCGTGGATGCCCTTCATCGGCGAGCAGGTGAACGTCTATGGCGCCGACCCCTGCCGGATCTTCTTCATGGACGCGACGATGCTCGGCCTGCCCGTCGACGTCCTCCACGTCTTCACCCGGGGCGCGGCGACGATGCGGGTGCGCCTCGCGTCCGTCGTGCCCATCGTCGAGGGTGCCGGCCCCGAGATGGACCGCGCCGAGACCGTCACCGTGCTCAACGACCTCTGCCTCCTCGTCCCCGCTGCGCTCGTGGGGGCGCCGATCTCGTGGGCGTCGACCGGCGCCGACACGGTCACCGCGACGTTCTCGCTGCGCCGGCAGACCGTGACCGCCGACCTGCGCTTCGACGCGGTCGGGCGGCTCGTCGACTTCGTCTCCGGCGACCGCCTCCGCTCCTCTGCCGACGGCCGCACCTTCACGCGTATGGGGTGGTCGACGCCCGTCCGCTCCGAGCGTGAGTGGGACGGACGCCGGGTATGCGGTGTGGGCGAGGCGCGCTGGCACGCACCCGAGCCTGAGGGGAGCTTCACCTACCTGGAGTTCGTCGTCGACGAGTGGGCGCCCATCGAGGGCGAGGCCTGGGCGCTGCCCGACCCCCCTTCACCGCGCGAGCCGGGGTCGTCCACCCTAGGTTGAGGAGGCATGAAGACACCCCACCGCACCGCCCTGCTCGCCGCCACCACCATCGCCCTCCTCGCCGGAGCCGCCAGCGCGTATGCCGCCCCCTCACCCACTGCGTCAGGGCACCGTCCCAGCGCGGCGGGCGAGGCCAACGCGACGGCATACGGCTGGAGCCTGACGCCGACGGGCACGACCGAGCGCTTCCGCGGGCTCGCGCCGGTCTCGTCGGAGATCGCCTGGGTCAGTGGCACGAACGGCACGGTGCTGCGCACGACCGACGGCGGCTCGACCTGGGCCGATGTCAGCCCGGAGGGGCTGGGCACTGAGGCGCTGCAGTTCCGCGACATCGAGGCGTTCGACGCGCAGCGCGCGGTGATCCTGTCGATCGGCGAGGGTGAGGACTCCCGCATCCTCGTCACCGCTGATGGAGGAGCGAGCTGGACCGAGACCTTCCGCAACGCGGAGCCGACCGCCTTCTACGACTGCCTCGCCTTCAGCTCGCCGCAGCGCGGTCTGGCCATGAGCGACCCGGTCGACGGGCGCTTCCGGCTCGTCGAGACCGCCGATGGTGGGCACACGTGGTCGATCGTCGACCCCGCGGGCATGCCCGACGCGCTCGCGGGCGAGTTCGCCTTCGCCGCCTCGGGCACCTGCCTGTCGACCGGCCCCGGCAACCGCACCTACCTCGCGAGCGGCGGCGTCGACCCGGCCCGTCTCTTCACCTCGACCGACCGCGGGCACACGTGGACGGTCGCGGCCACTCCCGTCGCGGGTGGAGCCGCAGCCGGCATCTTCTCGGTGACCTTCCGTGACGCGCGCCGCGGAGTGCTGCTCGGCGGAGACTTCACGGCACCGACCGGCTCGGTCGACAACGCCGCGTGGACGGCAGACGGCGGCGCAACCTGGAGCAAGCCGACGACCAACCCCGGCGGCTACCGCTCCGGCTCCGACTGGGTGACGGGCACCCGCGCGACGGTGCTGGCCGTCGGGCCGTCGGGCTCCGACGTGTCGACCGACGGCGGCCGGTCGTGGACCGCCTTCGACACCGGCAGCTTCGACTCCGTCGAGTGCACGAACGACGGAGCCTGCTGGGCCTCGGGCGAGCAGGGCCGCGTCGCCGCCCTGCACCGCTGACACCTCATCGGCCCGCCGCCCTCAACAGCCCCGGGTCGATGTATTGCTGCGTCCCACGATCGCGCGAATACATCGACCCGGCGCGGGGTACGGTGCAAGGGCAAGAGACCCCGCTCGGGGGGATGGGCAACAACGCTATGAGCACCTATGAGTCACACCTGCAGGACGACGGCACGGTCTTTCCTCCCGTCACCCCCGACCCGCCCCTGCCGCCCGGGCAGGAGGAGATCTTCGTGCCCGAGATGGTGCCGGTGAGCGACCCGGACGGGCCGGACCACTCGGAGGAGTAGGGCCCGCCTCTCCCGTCAGCCAGCCCGCGTCAACCCGCAAGCGCGTTCGGGGTACGTGTGTGGCGTGAGACTGCGACGGAGCGACATCGACGGGCCCGGCATCCGACGCGTGCGTCGGGGCAAGGGCTTTGGCTACGTCGGGGCCGACGGCTCCGCTGTCGTCCCTGAGGACCGCGAGCGCGTCAAGGCGCTTGTCATCCCGCCTGCGTGGCAGGACGTCTGGATCAGCCCCTATCGCAACGGGCACATCCAGGCCGTCGGCACCGACGACGCCGGTCGGCGGCAGTACCTCTACCACGACGCCTGGCACGAGGCCCGCGGGCGCGAGAAGCACGACCGCGTGCTCCAGCTCGCCAAGCGACTGCCCGCCGCGCGCAAGCACGTGGCGTCCGAGCTGCGCGAGAGCGGCTTCTCGCGACGGAGGGTCACGGCGGCCGGGCTGCGGATGCTCGACGCCGGCCTCTTCCGCAGTGGCGGTGAGGAGTACGAGAGCGAGCACGGCTCGCATGGCGTCGCGACCCTGTTGCGCAGCCACGTCGCGGTCAGCGGCGAAGACATCAGCTTCGAGTTCCCTGCCAAGTCAGGGCAGTTGCGCGAGGCGGTCATGAGTGACCAGCTGCTCGCCCGCATCGTGCTGTCGCTCAAGCGCTCCAGCTATCCGGGGGAGCGGCTGCTCGCCTACCGCGACAAGCTCGGGTGGCACGAGCTGCGCTCGAGCGACCTCAACGTCGCGTTCAAGGAGATCGTCGGCGAGGAGTTCACCGTCAAGGACCTGCGCACCTGGGCGGCCACCGTCACCGCCGCGGTGTCCCTCGCCCAGACGGGTCCCGCCGAGACGGAGCGTGAGGTCAAGCGCGCCGAGAAGGACGCCATGAAGGTCGTCGCAGAGCACCTCGGCAACACCCCAGCCGTGGCGCGTCGCTCCTATGTGGACCCGCGCGTGCTCGACGAGTACGCCGTCGGGCGCACCATCGCCCCCAGCCTGCGGAAGATGACGAAGGCCGACCGCGAGCGGCTGCGGGCCGGAGACCTCGTGCGCGTGCGTGACCGCGACGCCCTCGAGCGGGCCGTCATGCGCCTCGTCAAGGGCGCGTCCTGACTGGGGTCGAGACGCACACCTCGTGACGCACGTGTTGTGAGCGCCCTTGACTGACAGGGCGATTCGCGAGGCCCCGGCGAAGCGCCGGGCGCCGTCAGAGCGGGCTGACCACGACGGCGGTGCCGTAGGCCACGACCTCCTGGTAGCCGTTGCCCACCTCGCTGCCGTCGAAGCGCATGCAGAGCACGGCGTTGCCGCCCTTGGCCTCCGTGGCCTCGACGAGCCGCGCCATGGCCTCGTCACGAGTCTGCTGCAGCTGCTTCGTCAGGCCCTTGAGCTCGCCGCCGAAGACCGACTTCATGCCGGCGCCGAGCTGCGCGCCGATGTTGCGGGCCCGCACCGTCAGGCCGGTCACCTCGCCCAGCACGGTGTCCACCCGGTAGCCGGGGAGCTCGTTGGTGGTGACGACGATGACGGCCATGTGATCCTCCGAGGTCAGGCCCGGCGGCTTTGGCCGGGCACCCGACAAGGTTACGTGCTGCCGGGCTCTAGAGGTCGTATGCCGTTGGGCCACCTTGCGCGACAAGGCGACCCAACGGCATACCGGCGTGTCGAGCCTGTGGATCGTCAGGTGCAGATCAGAGGTCGACGACCTTGTTGTCGACGAGGTCCCCGTCGTCGAGGCGCTCACCCGTGACCTTGGCCTTGACGAGGTTGAGCACCTGGGTTGCCTTGGAGCCCGGGGTGTCCCAGAACTCGGCGGAGTCGGCGCCCACCTTGATGAGCACGTTGTTGGGGTTCTCCGGCCCGCCCTCCATCCACGCGTCGGTGAAGGTGTTCCACAGCTCCTCGAGCTTGGCGCGGTCGTCGACGATCTCGGCCGTGCCCGACAACGAGACCCACGAGCTGCCGGAGCTGAAGGAGACGTTGACCTTGGCCGGCGACTGCGCGGCGATGTCCTGGCACTTGTGGCTGTCGCGCTCGGCGATGAAGAGCACGTCGCCGTCGAACTCGACCTCCTGCGTCGCCATCGGGTGGCTGACGAGCCGGCCGGTCGAGTCGGTGTGGGTGAGCATCGCCACCCGGATGTCCTTGATGAGCTCGGCCACCTTGCGGGTGTCGTCGTCATGGCTCATGGCGCTCTCCTTCGTCGTGGTCGTCGGGGGTTGGTGACCTCCTCGACGTACCCAGCGCCGCAGGGTCGGTCCCGCAGCCAGCCGGTATGCCGTCCGGCTGGCTCAGGTGGTCGCGCGTCCGGTCGCGTCGGCTGCGACGGCGGCGCGGGCGGCGTCGGCCACCTCGGCGTCGGCCGCCATGGCGGCCTCGTGCTCGAGGCCCTCGGCCCGCACGGCGGGCATGAGCAGGCCCGCGAGGATCGTGATCACGGAGGCGATGAGCACGGCGAGGAAGACGGCGGTCGAGCCGGCCTGCACGGCGGCGGCGGACTCGGGTCCGCCGCGGTCGGCGATGATCGCGTTGGCGACGGCACCGAAGATGGCGACCCCGACGGCCGACCCGACCGAGCGCATGAACATGTTGGTGCCGGTGACGACCGCCCGCTCGCTCCACGGCACGGAGGCCTGGGCGGCGATGAGCGTCGGGGTGGCGACGAGACCGAGGCCGAGGCCGACGACGAAGGCCGAGCCGGCCGTGATCCAGACGTTGGGGGTCGCCGAGCCCAGCCACAGGGCAAAGGCACCGAGGGCGGCGACGACGAGGCCGATGAGCGCCGTCGGCCGGAAGCCGATGCGCAGGTAGAGCCGTCCCGACTGTGCCGCCGAGATGGGCCAGCCGATCGTCAGGGCGGCGACGGCGAGCCCGGCGACGATCGGGGTGACCCCCGTCGACCGCTCGAGGAAGGTCGGCACGTAGGAGGTGAGGCCGACGAGCACCGCGCCGACGCCGATCGAGATGAGGCAGGTCGCGACGATGAGCCGCCGCGAGAAGACCTCGAGCGGCAGGATCGGCTCGGCGGCACGCCGCTCGATGAGGCCGAAGACGACCAGGAGCACGCCGCCTACGACGAAGCAGCCGACGCTCTGCCACGACCCCCAGGCCCAGGCCTGACCGCCCTCGAGCACCGCGAGGATGAGCAGGGTCAGCGAGACCGTGAGGACGATCGCCCCGGCGTAGTCGATGTGGTGCTTGCGCCGCTCGATCGACTCGTCGTAGTTGCGCCACAGCATGCCGCCCGCGAGCAGGCAGAAGGGGATGTTGATGAAGAAGATCCAGCGCCACGAGGTGAACTGCGAGAAGACGCCGCCCAGCGTCGGGCCGACCACGGACGAGACCGCCCACACGCTCGCGATGTAGCCCTGCGTCTTGGCGCGCTCGGCGACGGTGTAGATGTCACCGGCGATCGTCGTCGTCAGCGGCAGCACGGCTCCGGCGCCCAGACCTTGAAGGGCCCGCATGGCGATGAGCGAGCCCATGCTCCAAGCGAATCCGCAGAGGATGGAACCGATGAGGAAGAGCCCGATGCCGAAGAGGATCACGGGCTTGCGCCCCACGGTGTCGGCGAGCTTGGCATAGACCGGCACCGACACCGCCTGCGCGAGCAGGTAGACCGAGAAGAGCCACGGGAACTCCGTCAGACCGCCCAGGTCATCGACGATGGACGGGACGGCCGTCGCGAGAATCGTCGCGTCGAGCGCGATGAGAGCGGTGGTGAGCATCAGCGCGAGCAGGATGGGGCCGCGTTCGGACCGCAGTCCCACGGTGGTCGAGGTGGACACGTTGCTCCTGGGGTCTCGGCAGGCTCGCGCTGGCACGGTCGGCGGCGCCCGGCGATACTCGGGTGCAACAGCCCGGAGCAGCATTCATTCCCGACGGGTCGAGCGCGGGCGAGCAGGTGCACGATCCGTGGGGGATGGGTACGTGCCGTGGCAAGCAACCCCAGCACACCCTTGCGCATGCCCGTGACCGTCGCCTCCGCGGCAGGACACACCACAGACGGCGTATGCCGCCGGGCTCGCTCCGGTCCGCCGGATCACCACCCGGTCCGGCGGCATACGTCCCCCGAGAGGAGCGCGTCGTGGCCCGGACCATCGGAGTGGAGGAGGAGATGCTCCTCGTCGACGTGAGGAACGGGCGGCCGCGCTCGGTCTCCGGCCAGCTGCTCGTGAGAGCGGAGGGACAACCGCCACCCGTCGCGGGGCTGGGGGTGCACGGCGCCGTCGAGGGGGAGTTCCAGCAGCAGCAGATCGAGACGCACACGGCGCCCGCCGCCGACCTCGAGACGCTTCGGGTCGAGGTGCTGCGCTGGCGCCGCGAGGCCTTCGCCGCCGCGCGCGCGAGCGGCTCGAGCGTCGCCGCGCTCGGCACGTCGCCGTTGCCCGTGCGCCCCATCCCGGCGAAGTCGACGCGGTATGCGTGGATCGAGGACCGATACCAGCGCACCGCGCGCGAGCACCTCACGTGCGGGTGCCACGTGCATGTGTCGGTCGAGAGCGACGAGGAGGGGGTGGCCGTCCTCGACCGGATCCGCATCTGGATGCCGGTGCTCCTCGCGCTCAGCGCCAACTCGCCCTTCTGGGACGGCGAGGACACCGGGTTTGCGAGCTATCGCACCCAGTCGCTCGTGCGCTGGCCGTCCTGGGGGCCGACCGACCGCTTCGGCTCACCCGAGGCCTACCACCGGCTGGTCCGCGAGATGGTGCTGACCTCGGTCATCCTCGACGAGGGCATGGTCTACTTCGACGCCCGTCTCGCCCAGCACTACCCGACGGTCGAGATCCGCGCCGCCGACGTGTGCTTCACCGTCGAGGAGGCCATCGTGATCGCCGCGATCTGCCGCGGGCTCGTCGAGACCGCGGCGCAGGAGTGGGCTGCGGGCATCGAGGCGCCCGACGTGCCGACGGCGATGCTGCGGCTCGCGACGTGGCAGGCCGCCCGCGAGGGCCTCTCGGGCCAGCTGCTCGACCCCGTCACCGGGCGGCCGAAGCCCTGCTGGGAGGTCGTCGGTGCCCTCGTGGAGCACATCACGCCGGCGCTCGAGGCCGTCGGCGACGTCGCGGCCGTGCAGGACGGCCTCGCCCGGCTGCGCGACGAGGGCAACGGCGCGATCCGGCAGCGGCGGATGTTCGAGCGGACCGGTCAGCTCGTCGACGTGGTGGCCGAGTCGGTGCGCGCGACGGCCCACGCGGCCGACTGAGCGGACGACGCGGCCCAGCCGGACGGCATACCTCCTCGGCTCACGCGCCCCCGCGCGTGGGGAAGCGCTCGTCGGGCTCTTGGCCGCGAAACATGCTCCTGACGATCAGGAGGTGGCTGAGGCCGTAGGCGACGGCCAGCACGGCACCCACCACGCTGACGACGGCGGCGCCGGCACCGGCGGCGCTCGCGATGAGGGCGCCGAGCGTGCCTGCGACGAGCGCGTTGACGACCATGAGGAAGATCGACGTGCTGCCCACGATGTGCAGCACGACGTTGCGCGGTCGCCCGAGGGCGTAGGTGTGCATGAGGCCGGCCTCGTCGTCGTGGATCGACGCCGTCAGGTAGGGCGCGAGCTCCGGCGCCAGGTCGACGTAGGCGTGGCGGAGGCGGTTCATCGCACGGATGAGGTCGGCGTCCTCCTGGCTCGCAGTGTTGACCCGGATCGCCGTCAGCGTGCCCATGATGAGCGCGGCCGAGGCGAAGCCGATCGCCATGACGCGGAAGGGGGCGCCGAAGTCGGTCGCCTGCGCCGTCAGGGCGAGCACGACGAGGAACGCCGACAGAACCGTCAGGTGGATCGTGATGCGGCTCATCACCTCGCTCCACGTCAGCGAGCGGGTGCCGAGGAGGCTCCAGTGCTCGGTGGAGAGGAAGACCGGCAGGCCGGGCGTCGCAAGGTCGAGCCGGGTCGGCGCCGGCATCGGAGCCGGCTGGGGAGCCGTCGGCTCGTGGCCATCGGGGTGGTCGGAGGGGTGGTCGGACATGCGTTCAGTGTCGTCCGCGCCGGACCCCGCGTGCGGGCGTTTGGCTCCACTGCGCGGCCGCGGCTGGCTTGCTCAGCCTGCACCCAGCCCCTCGACCGCGCTCGACGGCTTGATGTCAGGGAGTCGGAGCATCCGGAAGGCGATGCCCACGCCGAGCAGGGTCGCCAGGAGGGGGATGAGCAGGGCGACCTGGAGGGAGCGGTCACGGGCCTGGTCGTTGACCTCCAGGACCGCAGCCTCGACCTCGGCCGGCTGGCCGGTGATCTGCTCGGCCAGGGCGGTGTTGCTCATGACCTCGGCGTCGTCCTGCAGGGCCACCGCGATCTGCTGCTGCTGCGCCGGGGGGATCGCCGGGTTGCTCGCCGTCAGGTTCGTGAAGCTGAAGGACAGGGCGGCGAGCATGAGGCCGCCGGCCATGGCGAGCCCGAAGGACAGCCCGAACGAGCCGGCTGCCGAGTTCACCCCCGCGGCCTCGCTGATCCGCTCCTCCTCGATCGGAGCCAGGGCGTAGTTGTTGAGCTGGCTGACGAGCAGACCCAGACCGCAGCCCGTGATGATCAGGGGGATCACGAGGTACCAGCCGCTGTCCACCCGAGGGACGATCGGGATGATGATGAGGATCCCGACGGCCGCGAGCAGGAAGCCGGCTCGGATGAGGGCTGCCGGCCGACGGCTCCCGGACTTCTTGCCGGCGACCAGGGCCGTCGCGAACATGGTCAGTGACAGCGGAGCCAGTGACAGGCCGGCCTGCATGGCGTTGTATTCCAGCGTCATCTGGAGGAAGAGCGGCAGGACGATCATCGAGCCGCCGAGGGCCACCTGCTGCATCATCTGGCCCGAGATGCCGGCCGTGAAGTTGGGCTTGCGGAAGAGGTCCGGGTCGAGCAGGGTCACGCGCTCCTCGCGCTTGCGCCGCAGGAGCCAGCGGGCGAGGGAGAAGAGCGCAACGGCGCCGACGGCCAGGAGCAGGACGACGAACTCGCCGCCCTCCTGCCACACGAGGATGCCGAGCACGACGCCACCCATGCCCAGGACCGACAGGACCGCGCCGACCTTGTCGATGGCGCGAGAGCCCGTGTAGGGCACATCCTTGACGAGCCGGATCTGGCTGAGCACGACGGCGATGATGACGACCTCGAGCGCGAAGCCGACGCGCCACGAGAGGAAGGTCGTGACGAAGCCGCCGATCAGCGGACCCAGGGCTGCCGCGATGGCAGCCGCTGCGCCGATCATGGCGTAGGCCTGCCGCTGCGCCTTGCCGGAGAAGTTGCCGTGGATGAGGGACTGCATGGCCGGCAGCAGCAGCGACGCACCGAGCCCGCCGATGATCGCCCAGAAGATGACGATCGCCGTCAGGCTCTGCGCCAGCGTCATCGCCAGGGCGCCGACCGCATACGCCAGCAGACCGAGGACGTAGGCCCGCCTGCGACCGATGAGGTCGCCGACCTTGCTGTTGATGAGGATGAAGGCCGCTGACACGAGGGCCTCGAGGGCGATGGCTGACTGCACTCCGCTTGCCGTGGTGTCGAGGTCCTCGATGACGGCCGAGATCGACACGTTCATCAGGGACGTGTCGACCACGAGCACGAACATCGCCATGGCGAGAAGCACCATCAGGCGCCGGTTGCCAGACGTCTCCGGGTCAGTGCCCTCGGGTGGTGTGGTGGTCACTCGTCCTCCTCACGGGCCGTTGTTCTCTGGCCAACGCTAGGGACGGCTCGCGGCCTCGGCATCACCCCGCGGGGATGAAGCCCACCTGGGCAGCACAAAGGGCCCTGACGGCGTCTCCGCACGTCAGAGCCCTTGAGACAGTGGTCGGGGTGACAGGATTTGAACCTGCGACCTCTTCGTCCCGAACGAAGCGCGCTACCAAGCTGCGCCACACCCCGGTGTTGCATCTGCCCTCGGTGACTCACTGGAGGCAGCAAGCAGAGATGCTAGCGCAGCCCCCCGTGCATCTCCGAATCGACCTCGAGAGGACGTCCGCAGGGCTGCGTCAGGCGCGGGCGACGAGGGTCAGCAGGGTCGCCTCCGGCCGGCAGGCAAGTCGGACCGGCGCCGTGGGGGAGGTGCCGAGGCCAGCCGAGACCTCGAGCCACGCGGCACCGTCCGGGGCCTGCGACGAGGGGGTGTGGCCGGCTCCCGGCCACCAGCGGGAGAGGCCCTTGGCCCGCCGCGTGTCGAGGTCGCAGTTCGTCACGAGGGCGCCGTAGCCCGGCACACAGATCTGCCCGCCGTGCGTGTGCCCCGCGACGATGAGCGAGGCCCCGTCGGCGGCATACGCGTCGAGGACCCGCTGGTAGGGAGCGTGCGTCACGCCGATCGTCAGGTCGGCGTCCGGCGACGCGGCGCCGCGCACGAGGTCGACGCGGTCGTAGCCAAGGTGCGGGTCGTCGACCCCGACGAAGTCGAGCCGCAGCCCGCGCACCTCGAGGGTGTCGCGACGGTTGGTCAGGTCGACCCAGCCCGCCGACGTGAAGGCGTGCACGAGCTCACCGGTGGGCAGCCGCGGCGTCGAGCCGACCGCCCTGGCGTGGTCCTTGGTGAGGTACTTCAGCGGGTTCTTGAGCTTGGGGGCGAAGTAGTCGTTGGAGCCGAAGACGAAGACGCCCGGCAGGTCGAGCAGCCACTCGAAGGAGTCGAGCAGCGCCGGCACCGAGTGCGGGCCCGCGATGTTGTCGCCCGTGTTGATGACGAGGTCGGCGTCGAGCGAGCCGAGGCTCTTGACCCAGGCGGCCTTGGCGCGCTGGCGGGGCAGCAGGTGCAGGTCCGACAAGTGCAGCACCCGCAGCGGCGCCGCGCCCTCGGGCAGGACCGGCACCTCGAAACGCCGGAGCACGAAGGCATTCCGCTCGATGAGGGAGGCCCATCCGAGCACGCCCACCCCGGTCACGCCGAGGCCGAGCACGGTCTTGGTCACGGCACGCATGGGCCTCATCCTCGCACTGCCCCCCGCGCCGCCGAGAATCCGCGCGAGAGGTGGCCGCCCTGCCTGAGAGACTGGCCCCATGAGCACCCTCAAGGAGCAGCTGCAGGCCGACCTCACCACCGCGATGCGCGCACGTGACCAGGTCGGCGCCAGCACGCTGCGCATGGCCCTGACCGCCGTCACCACCGAGGAGGTCGCCGGCACCGAGCACCGCGACCTCACCGACGACGACGTGCTCAAGGTGCTCACCAAGGAGGCCAAGAAGCGGCGCGAGGCCGCCACGGCCTACGCCGGCGCCGGGCGCGCCGAGCTGGCAGCCAAGGAGGAGGCCGAGCTCGCCGTCCTCGAGGGCTACCTCCCCAAGCAGCTCTCCGACGAGGAGCTCGAGGGCATCGTCCGTGACGCGGTGGCGTCCTCAGGAGCCTCCGGTATGCCGCAGATGGGCCTCGCGATGAAGGCTGCCAATGCCGCCGTGGCTGGGCGCGCCGAGGGTGGCCGGGTCGCTGCTGTCGTGCGCAGGGTCCTTGCTGGCTGAGGGGTGTGGGCCGGCCCCACGCTGGGAGCAGGGCGGGGCGGCTGCGCCGGCCGGACGGCATACGGGATCGGCGCCTGTCGGCGGGACATGACGAAGGGCCGACGCGAGGAGCGTCGGCCCTTTGTCAGTGGGCGTTGGGTCAGCGAGGCTTCGGCGGCTTGGTCGGCTTCGTCGGTTTGCCCGGGGTGCCGGGGTTGCCCGGCGCGGGTGGCGTGTAGACGGTGGGCTGCACGACGGGCGTCTGCGTGCGCTGGGGAGTCGTGCTCTGACGGCTCACCCCTCCGCCGCGGGAGGTGTAGATCGTGATCATGCTGCCGGGCTGGGGGTTCTGGTAGGGCGAGATGCCCGCGACCCGGCCCGCCTCGACCTGCGAGCTCATCGTGCCGCCGATGCGGGTCTGGAAGCCGGCTGCCTGCAGGAGCGCCTCGGCCTCGGGGACGGTCTTGCCGACGACGGCGGGCAGCTGGCCGGGCGTCACGGTCTGGTTGTCCGTGTCACCCTTGAGGTACTTCTCCGCAGGCTCCTTGAACCTCGCCATGGGGGCGTCCTCGAGCGCGCCGTTCATGATCTGCTTCCAGATCGGGGCAGCGATCGAGGCGCCGTGCATGACGGGGTAGAACTGGCCGCCGACGCGGACGTTCTTCATGACGCGGGTGATCGGGTCGTAGGGGGTGCCGACCCAGACGGCGGTCACGAGCTGCGGCGTGTAGCCGACGAACCACGACTCGTTGTTGTTGTTGGCCGTGCCGGTCTTGCCGGCCGACTGACGGTCACCGCCCGAGAGCTGGTTGCGGATGCCCGAGCCGTTGGTCATGTTGTACTCGAGGAACTTGTCGGTCGCGCGGGCCACGTCCGCCTCGACGGCCTGCTCGCATTTCGTCTTCGGCAGCGCGACGTTCTTGCCGTCCTTGGTGATCTTCGTGACGACGACCATCGGGCACTTCTTGCCGTCAGCGGCGAGCACGCCGTAGGCGTGGGCCACGCCCTGCGGCGAGACGTCGGAGGCTCCGAGGATGTACTGCGGGGCGTACTTGCCGATCTCCTGGCCGTTGGACTGGTGCAGCCCGAGGCGCGTCATCGTGTCGCGCACCTTGCAGCCGCCGAGCTGCTCGGCGAGGGCGATGAAGGCGGTGTTGGTCGACTTGGCCGTCGCCTCCTTCAGCGTGATCCGGCCGCCGGCGAAGGGGCTGTCGTTGAAGACCTTCCACTCGCTGCCAGGACCGCAGTTGGCGATGCCGCCGGGCCACGTCTTCGGGGTGTAGGTGGCCTGCTGGTTGCCGCCGGCCCCCTGCGCGTCGACGCTGGAGTTGACGTTCATGCCCGACTCCATGGCGGTGACCAGGGCGAAGGCCTTGGCCGTCGACCCGAACTGGAATCCACCGGAGCCGCCGTACTTCTTGTCGAGGGCCCAGCCGATGCCGGTCTTGCCGCGCGACTCCTTGTCGACGGTGTAGCGCGTGTTCTGGGCGAAGGCGAGCACCTTGCCGGTGTTGGGGTCGGCCGTGTAGGACGCCGCGCCGATGCGCTCGTCGTTGCCGATCGGCACCTTCTTGTTGATCGCGGACTGGGCGATGCGCTGGACGCGGGGGTCGAGCGTCGTCGTGATGGTGATGCCGCCGCGGTAGAGCGTGCGCTTGCGCTCCTCGACCGTCTTGCCGAGCTGGGGCATCGTCATCGCGTAGTTGATGACGAAGTCGCACCAGTAGGGGTAGGGCGAGGCGAGGCACGTGCTCTTGGGGTTGGTGACCTTCATGTCCTGCTTGAGCGTGCGCTTCTTGGCGTCGGTCCACTGCTTGTCGGTGATCTTGCCGAGCTCGTGCATGCGGTCGAGCACGACGTTGCGTCGCGCGACGGCCTTCTCGGGGAAGTTGACCGGGTCGGTCGTGCCGGGGTTCTGCGTCAGGCCGGCGAGCAGCGCCGCCTGCGAGAGGCTGAGCTTGGCGGCCGGCACGCTGAAGTAGTGCTTCGCCGCGGCCTCGACGCCGTAGGCCCGGTCGCCGTAGTAGACGAGGTTGAGGTAGCCCTCGAGGATCTCGTCCTTGGACAGCTTCTTCTCAAGAGTGATCGCATACTTCAGCTCCTTGAGCTTGCGCATGTAGTCCTTCTTGATCGCGTCGGCGGCAGCCTCCTCGTTGCCGGCGCTGAGCGCGGAGTACTGCAGCGAGATCTTGACGTACTGCTGCGTCAGCGACGAGGCGCCTACCGACGAGCCGTTGCGCAGGTTGGAGACGACTGCGCGGATCGTGCCCTGCAGGTCGATGCCGCCGTGCTCGTAGAAGCGGTGGTCCTCGATCGCGACCTGGGCCTCGCGCATGATCGGGGCGATCTTGGCGAGCGGCACGATGGTGCGGTTCTGCTCCTGCGGCGTCGCGATGACCGTGCCGTCGGAGGCCAGGATCTGCGAGGTCTGGGCCAGCGGGTCGGTGGAGAACTCGCTCGGCAGCTCGTTGAAGACGTCCACGCCGCTGCGGGCCAGCGCGCCGGTGGCGCCCACGGCGGGCATGACGAGACCGGCGGCGAGCAGCCCGAGCACGAGGGCTGAGGCCAGGAAGGCCCCGAGCAGGCTGATGACGCCACCGAGCGACGTGGTGCGTGAAGACATGCGCCAAGGGTAACTGCTGAGACCGTGTCAGCCTCATCCGACGGGGTCGTGTACTACACCACGACCGGCGTCTCCCGCACATCGGGGCCATCGAGACGTATCAGGTGACTAGTCACCCGTCTCACTAAATGGTCCATAGAGCCTATGTCGGGCCCGGCCCTGCGCTCGTAATGTCTGATTTGGGCCAACGGGGGAGGCCCACGCCGAGACCGGTGGGACGGTCTCAGTCGGCTCGGAGTCGTGGGAGGCCCGGGCGGGGAGGGGTTGTGTCATGAGTATTGCCGCGGTCACGGAGGAGTGGACGCAGGAGTGGGCGAGCCAGGCTCGGTGCTCCAGCCAGGACCCGGACGCGTTGTTCGTCCGGGGCAAGGCCCAGCACGACGCGAAGGCGGTGTGCAAGACCTGTCCGGTGCTCGCGCAGTGCCTGGCAGAAGCGCTCGACAACCGCACCGAGTTCGGGGTATGGGGCGGGATGACCGAGCGTGAGCGTCGCGCCCTGCTGCGCAGGCGTCCCGACATCACGTCGTGGAAGTCGGCGCTGCGGGCCGGGATGGCCTCGCACCCGAGGGACTGATCCCTCGGGGCACGTTGAACTGGCGCCGGGGGGTGTCAGGGGGGACGTCGGCACAGCCGGCGGGAAAGGATTGCTGGGGTCGCGCCGGGGGGATCCGCCTGAGGATGGGTGGGCTCGGGGGCCTCAGGTTCCAGCGAGTGAGGCGCCGACCTCGCGCAGGCTCTCGAGGTCGTGCACGTCACGGCCGAGGGCCGGCACCTGCACGACCGGGATGCCCGGGTGCGCCCTCGAGAAGCGGTCCGCCAGGTCGCGCTGCCGCTCCGCCGTGCGCACGAGGTCGGCATGCAGGCGCAGGACGCCGGCGGCGGTCGTCGCGGATCGGGGACCGTTGCCCTCCTCGAGCGACTCGGCCACGGCGAGCGACTTGCTCGGGCTGAGGCCCGGAGCCGAGACGCGACCGATGCGGTTGACGACGAGCCCGGCCAGCGGCATACCGTCGGCCTCGAGGCGCTCGACGAAGAAGGACGCCTCCCGCAGGGCGTCGCGCTCGGGCGCGGCCACGACGAGGAAGGCCGTGCCCTCCTCGGCGAGCAGGCGGTAGGTCTCGTCGGCGCGCTCGCGGAAGCCGCCGAACATCGTGTCGAGGGCGTTGACGAACGTCTGCACGTCACTCAGCATCTGGCCACCCAGGATCTTCGTCATCGTGCTCGTGACGATCTGCACGCCCAGGCCGAAGACCTTGAGCCCCGCCCGGCCACCCGCCTTGGCGGGAGCGGTGAGCAGCCGGATGAAGCGCCCGTCGAGGAAGCTGCCGAGCCGGTTGGGGGCGTCGAGGAAGTCGAGGGCCGAGCGCGACGGCGGGGTGTCGACGATGATGAGGTCCCACGGCGCCTCCGGGGTGCCGGCGCTCGCCTTGAGCTGGCCGAGCTTCTCCATCGCCATGTATTCCTGCGTGCCGGCGAAGGAGCTGCTGACGGCCTGGTAGAAGGGGTTGGCGAGGATCGCCTCGGCCTTGCCCGGCTCGGAGTGCGCGATGACGACCTCGTCGAAGGTCCGCTTCATGTCGAGCATCATCGCGTGGAGGCTGCCGCCCGCCGACGTGTCGATGCCGGTGACCGGGCGGGGAGTGTTGTCGAGCTCCGTGAGGCCGAGGGACTGGGCGAGACGGCGGGCCGGGTCGATCGTCAGCACGACGACGCGACGGCCGGCCTCGGCGGCCCGGAGGCCGAGCGCGGCGGCGGTGGTCGTCTTGCCGACGCCGCCAGACCCGCAACAGACGATGATCTCGGTTGCCGGAGCGGCGATGAGGGCGTCGACATCGAGCTGCGGGGGTCGGTGTGGCGAGGGCTGGGTCACGGCACCATCCCCTGCTCGACGAGGAGTGCGGCCAGCTCGTGCACCGAGCCCGAGTCGACACCTTGCGACAGGGCGGGCAGCGTGACGATGGGCAGGCCGGTGGCCTCGAGCAGCGCGAGCTGCTCGCGCTCGAGGTCGACCCGCAAGGCGTGGTCCCGAGCCTCAGCGACCAGCCCCTCGACGAGCTCGGTCGTCACGGTGACGCCGGCCTCCGTGAGCTGGGTGCGCAGGGAGGGCTTGTGGAGGCGGCCGGCCCGAGCCTGCTCGAGCGCGGCGTCGTCGAGCAGGGGCGCGCGCACCATGTTGACGACGATCGCCCCGGGACGCAGCCCCTTGGCGCTCAGCTCCGAGATCGACTCGAGCGTCTCCTGCACCGGCATCTCCTCGAGCAGGGTCACGAGGTGCACGACGGTGCGGTCGGACTCGAGCAGCTGGGTGATCGCGCCCGCCTGCGAGTGGATGGGCCCCATCTTGGCGAGGTCGGCCACCTCGGAGTTGACCGAGAGGAACCGGCCGATGCGTCCCGTCGGCGGCGCGTCGAGCACGAGGGCGTCGTAGGCGAGCGGGCCGTCACCCTTGTGCTTCCCGTCGCGCCGGCGCCGGTTGGCCTCGTAGATCTTGCCGATGAGCAGGACATCGCGCACGCCGGGGGCGATGGTCGTGGCGAAGTCGATGGCGCCGAACTTCTCGAGCAGCTTGCCGGCGCGGCCGAGCTTGTAGAAGAGCTGGAGGTATTCGAGCAGGGCTGCCTTGGGCTCGACCGACAGCCCGATGACCTCGCCGCCGCCGGCGAGGCGCAGGATGCGGGTCTCCTCGGTGCCGAGCGGCGGCACGTCGAAGGTCTGGCTGATGCCCTGGCGGCCCTCGACCTCGCTGAGCAGCACCCGCCCGGGGCGCGCCGCGAGGGCGAGCGCGAGGGCCGAGGCCACGGTGGTCTTGCCCGTGCCGCCCTTGCCCGTGACGACGTGCAGCCGCGCCTTGGCCCAGTCGTTCGTCACCCGTCCACCCTAGGGCCACGCTCACCACGTCCCGGAGTCGAGGTGATCCCGGCACGGACGTGGGTGACGCGATCACCTCGACCCGTCAGGGAGTGCCTCTGGTTCGAGGTGATGCCGGTAGTGGCGTGGGGGACGCGATCACCTCGAACCGCAGGGAGGGCGGGGAGGCGGGGAGCGTGGGGGACGGTTGACGGCGGGGTCACTCGAATGGGGTCAGGGGATGGGCGTGAGGGACTGGACGGCGGCGAGGACGTGGGCGAAGGCGGGCGAGGTCGGGTCGATGAGGGCGAAGTGGTCGGCGCCCGCGATGACCTCGCTCGTCACGTCGACTCCCGCGGCCTCGGCCTGCGCGCGGTAGGCGTCACCCACCGCCGTCGGCACGACGTCGTCGTCTGCTCCCCAGAGCAGGCGGACCGGCACCCGCGGCGGCACGGTCATCGGGTCGGCCGCCGTCCAGGCAGCGCTCCCCGGGCCCGACCCGACGAAGGTCCGCGCCGCGTCGTCCCCGAGGTGCAGCCGGTCGGCGGCTCCCAGGTCCACCACGCCCGCGAGCGAGACGACCCCGGCCACCGCTCCGCGGCCCCCCTCGGTGAGCCACGGCTGGCCGGCGGCCCAGGTCGCGAGGTGACCTCCTGCCGAGTGGCCGACGAGGACCAGGGGCCCGGGCAGGTCGGGGTCGGCGAGCACCGCGGTGACCACCCCGCGCACGTCGTCGAGGGTGCCGGGGACGCCGCCACCCGGCATACCGACCCGGCGGTACTCGGCCACGGCGACGGTGTAGCCCGCGTCGGCGAAGGCCTGCGCCTCGGGCTCGGCGTGGGCGCGGTCGTAGGCCGCGCGCCAGAAGCCGCCGTGCACGACGAGGACGGTGGCCGACACCGCTGTCGAGCCCGGTGACGGGCCGCGCACGTCATAGACCTGCGCGGGATCGGCGCCGTAGGGGCGGGTCGCGTCGGGCGGGGACGACGGAGCGGTGGGCGGGGACGACGGAGCGGTGGGCGCGGGCTCCGAGCGCGGGGCAGTCGTCATGGGCGTCATGGTGCCACCGGGCGCGGGCGTGCACGCGGTGACGGCGCCGAGGGTGAGCGCGGCACTGAGTAGGGTGAGGCGCATGACCACGTGGGAGTACCTCACTGCACCTCTTCTGATCCACAACACGAAGGCGATCCTCGACAACTTCGGGGCGGACGGCTGGGAGCTCGTCCAGATCGTCAACGGGCCCGACGGCTCGAGCCTCGTCGCCTACTTCAAGCGTCCCAAGTCTGGCGGCAACTGACCATGAGTGCTGTCGAGGACCGCCTGGCCGAGCTCGGGCTCAGCGTGCCCGAGCTCGTGCCGCCCGTCGCTGCCTACGTCCCCGTCGTGCGTGACGGTGACCTCGTCTTCACCTCCGGGCAGCTGCCGATGGTGGATGGCGCGCTCGCCGCGACCGGCAAGGTCGGGGCCGAGGTGGACGCGGACGCCGCCAAGGCGCTGGCCGAGACGTGCGCCCTCAACGCGATCGCCGCGATCAAGTCGGAGGTCGGCGACCTCGACACGGTGTCGCGCGTCGTCAAGGTCGTCGGCTTCGTCGCGTCGGACCCCGGCTTCACCGGCCAGCCCGGCGTCATCAACGGCGCCAGCGAGCTGCTCGTCAAAGCCTTCGGCGACAAGGGGATCCACGCCCGGTCCGCTGTCGGTGTGGCGGCGCTGCCGCTCGACGCGCCGGTCGAGGTCGAGGTCATCGTCTCGGTGCGGGACTGACCGCGAGAGCGTCTTGGGCCGCATCTTCCCGCTGACGACGACGCCGGCCATCTCGGATGCCGCCCGGCGGTGGCTCGACGGTGAGCGGTGGGAGGTGGCCCGCCCCCGCCGCGCCAGCACCGTCATGCTCGTGCGCGATGCCGAGTCGACGGTCGAGGTCTTCATGCTGCGGCGGGTGTCGCAGATGGCCTTCGCGCCCAGCACCATGGTCTTCCCCGGAGGCGGCGTCGACGACCGCGACGGCGATGACGGGCTGCCGTGGGCGGGCCCGTCGCCCACCCAGTGGGGAGCCCGCCTCGGGTGCTCGCCGGCGGACGCGCAGCTCTTCGTGGCTGCCGCGATCCGCGAGGTGTTCGAGGAGTGCGGTGTGCTGCTGGCCGGTCCCTCGGCTGACGGGCCCCTCGCGCGGGTCGAGGCCGAGCGCTGGCGCGGCGTGCGTGACGCCCTCATCGCCCGCGAGGTCTCCCTGGGCGAGGTGCTGCGCGATGAGGGGCTCGTGCTGCGTTCGGACCTCGTCGTCGCCAAGGCGCACTGGGTCACGCCCGTCTTCGAGCCGCGGCGCTTCGACACGTGGTTCTTTGCGGCACACATGCCCCGCGGGCAGACGGCCGACGGTGACACGAGCGAGGCCGACCACGCCGCCTGGGTGACGCCCCGCGAGCTTCTCTCGGCGTATGCCGCCGGGTCGGCTTCCATGCTCCCGCCTACCGTCATGTGGGTGGAGGAGATCCACCAGACCGGCAGCGCAAGGGATTTCGTCGCGCACGCCGAGCACCTGCCGCTCATCATCCCCGAGGTCGTCGACAGCGAGCTGGGTCCGGCGATGGAGGTCGTCGAGCGATGAAGGGGACGGCGGTCGACCTGAGCTGGACCGGCGGCGCGGCGGGGGAGCGGGCCGTCTGCGTGCTCTGCCCGAACCCCTCACCGATGACCCTCGACGGCACGAACACGTGGGTGCTCGCCGAGCCCGGCTCGGACGAGGTCGTCGTCGTCGACCCGGGTCCGCTGGACGAGGCCCACCTCGAGGCGGTCCTTGACCGCGTGCGCGAGTCCGGCCGCCGGATCGCCTTGACCCTGCTGACCCATAACCACCTCGACCATGCCGAGAGCGCGGAGCGCTTCCACGAGCTGACCGGTGCGCCGGTGCGCGGATTCGGTCGCGGCCACGACGACGTGCGAGAGGGAGAAGCCATCACCGTCGGCGGACTCGAGATCCTCGCCGTGCCGACGCCGGGCCACACGAGTGACTCCTTCTCCTTCGTGCTGCCCGCCGACAACACCCTGCTCACGGGCGACACCGTGCTCGGCCGCGGCACCTCGGTCGTCGCCTGGCCCGACGGCAACCTCGAGGCCTACCTCGAATCCCTCTCTCGCATCGAGTCGCTCACCGGTGCGGGGGCGGTGACGAGACTACTGCCGGGGCACGGGCCGACCGTCGACGATGCGGCCGCGACCGTGACCTTCTACCTCCAGCACCGGGCCGAGCGGCTGGAGCAGGTGCGCGCCGCGGTCGCCCGAGGTGCGCAGACGGCATACGACGTCGTCGAGACGGTCTATGCCGACGTGCCGCGCAGCGTCTGGCCGGCGGCCGAGCAGTCGGTGCAGGCGCAGCTCGAGTACCTGCGCACCCACCCCTGACGCCGCTTCGAGATGCGCGGGCGTGCGGCAGCCGGGAGGGTGGAGGTGGCCGACCAGCTGGCCGGCTGACCCTCACGGACAGGGAATCCCATGCGACACAGTCGATTTCTGCGAGCACTGGTGGCTTTCGTGCTCGCGACGACGGGCCTCTCGGCAGCAGCCGTCACGGTGTCGGCTCCGGCCGCGCACGCCGACGAGTGCTACTCGTGGAGCCGCACGTTGAGCTCGGGCACGAGCGGCTCGGACGTGAGCCAGCTGCAGATCCGGGTTGCGGGTTGGGCGGGCTACGGCGTCAACATGGCGATCGACGGACAGTTCGGGGCGCAGACCCAGACAGCGGTTCGCAACTTCCAGAGCGCCTACGGTCTGTCGGCCGACGGGGTGGCCGGGCCGGCGACGTTCTCGACGATCTACGCGCTGCAGGACCCGGACTGCACGCCGGTGCACTTCTCCTACGCGGAGGCGAGCGAGAACTGCGGGCGAGGGCTCAACGGCAACGGGTCGGTCTCGCTGGCGACGGTCCGCGAGAACCTCAAGCGTGTCATGTGGCGCGCCGAGGCGCTGCGTCACCGCATGGGCGACCGGCCGCTCCGGGTGACCTCGGGCTTCCGTGACAAGGCGTGCGACGCCGCGGTCGGCGGGTCCGGCTCCGGTCAGCACACCTACGGAACGGCGCTCGACCTCGTGCCCGCCGACGGGGGCACAACGTTGTGCACCATCGCCCAGAACGCGAGGTATGCCGGCATGGGCGGCATCTTCGGGCCGGGCTACCCGGGTCACTCCGACCACACCCACGTCGACATCCGCTCAGGTCGCAGCTGGAGCGCGTCCCAGTGCGGCATCTGAACCCCGATGCGGTGCGAGACTGCCCAGTGTGAGCAGCTCCGCGCCGTTTGATCCCGCCACCGGCATCGACGCACTCGTCGCGGCGGCCGTCGACCTCGTCGGCGACCGCCGCCGGGTGGTGCTCGGCATCGCGGGCGCCCCGGGTGCCGGCAAGACGACGCTCGCCGAGGCGCTCGTGCGGGGCGTGGCCCGGGCCGAGGGCGCCGACTGGGTCGCACACGTGCCGATGGACGGCTTCCACCTCGCCGACGTGCAGCTGGACCGGTTGGGGTCCCGCTCGCGCAAGGGCGCCCCCGACACCTTCGACGCCGAGGGGTATGCCGCCCTGTTGCGTCGGCTCGTCGACGAGCCCGAGTCTTGGGTCTATGCCCCGGGCTTCGAACGCACCCTCGAGCAGCCCCTGGCGGCCGCGATGGTCGTCCAACCGGCGGCCCGGCTCGTCGTCACCGAGGGCAACTACCTGCTGCTGCCCGAGGAGCGGTGGCAGCGCGCCCGGGCCGCGCTCGCGCAGGTGTGGTTCGTCACGGGCGACGACGCCCTGCGTCGGTCGCGACTCGTCGAGCGTCACGTCACCTTTGGCAAGGAGCCTGACGCCGCCGACACCTGGGTCAAGCAGACCGACGAGGCCAACGCCGCGCTCGTCGCCGCCGTGGCACACACTGCAGACCGGATCGTCGTGAACGGACCGTCGGGGTGGTCGTTCCGAGGCTGAGAAGCCTTGTGCGTCAGTGCATTCAGCGAGCGCGGCGCTTGAGGCGCTCGACGTCGGTGAGCAGCACGGCGCGCGCCTCGAGGCGCAGCCACCCTCGCGTGGCGAAGTCGGCCAGCGCCTTGTTGACCGTCTCACGAGACGCGCCGACGAGTTGCGCGAGCTCCTCCTGGGTGAGGTCGTGCGACACCATGACCCCGCCCTCGACGGGTCGACCGAAGCGCTCCGACAGCTCGAGCAGGGCCTTGGCCACACGACCGGGCACGTCGGTGAAGACGAGGTCGGCGAGATGAGCGTTGGTGCGGCGCAGCCGCTGCGCGAGGGCGGCGAGCAGGGCCTTGGAGACCTCTGGCCGGCCGGAGAGTAGCCCCGTGAGGGAGTCGTTGCCTAGGCCGAGCAGCTGGGTCTCGGCGATGGCCGTCGCGGTCATCGTGCGGGGACCGGGGTCGAAGAGGCTGAGCTCGCCGAACATCTCGCCCGGACCGAGGATCGCGACGAGGTTCTCGCGACCGTCTGGGCTGGTGCGGCCGAGCTTGATCTTGCCCTCGGCGATGACGTAGAGGGTGTCACCGCGGTCGCCCTCATGGAAGAGGACGTCACCGCGCTCCATCCGAGATCGGCTCATCTGCGCCTGCAGCGCAGCAGCAGCCTCGTCGTCCAAGGCCTTGAACAGGGGCGCGCGCCTCACCACATCGAGATCCACGCGCTCAGTGTGCCATGGAGGACCTCCGTGCGCGGCTGTCAGACGCGCACCTCAGGGCCACGAATCGGCTTCAGCC
Source organism: Humibacillus xanthopallidus (assembly GCF_044793955.1). Classification (GTDB taxonomy): domain Bacteria; phylum Actinomycetota; class Actinomycetes; order Actinomycetales; family Dermatophilaceae; genus Humibacillus; species Humibacillus xanthopallidus_C. The sequence continues at coordinate 882,659 of NZ_CP084995.1, forward strand.
GTCGATCCGGTAGTCGATCGGCTTGCAGACGCCGTTGTTGGACTTCTCTGCCGAGCAGGCCGTGAGGCCGACGACGAGGTCGGCGCGGGCCTCCAGCACGAAGCGGTCTCCGGCGACCGAGGTCGGCGGGTCGATGTGCAGCTCACCCTCGCGCTCGGCCCACACGTTCATGAAGATGTTGAGCGTCGTGGCGATCCGGTCGGGGTCGACACCGTGCGGCCCCATCGACGTCGCGAGGTTCTCGAAGCAGCTGGGGTGGTAGGCGCCCTCGAACTCGGGATAGAGCAGGTCGAAGGTCTGCTGGCTGCACGGCGTCAGCAGGAAGTCGTGTCGACCGCAGGTGTCCTCGACCACGACTGCCATCTCGGTGCTGCGGTTGCTGTAGAGGACCGTGCCGGTCGTCACGGCGGTCGAGTTGGCGTAGTCGATCGTGCGACCGGACGAGAGCCACTCGTCGTGGTCGTCGGCGAGCACGCAGTAGAAGTCGCTGACCTGGCCGCCGGTCGGGTCGACGACCGTGAGCCGCTGGCCCGTGCGCAGGAGGAAGGCCGCACCGGTCTGGGGGTCGAGCCGCGTCATGTCCATCAGGTCACCTTAGGGTCGTGCCTCGGGCAGCCAGCCGGGCCACCGCCGTCCGGCTAGTCGTGCACCTGACCGATGACCTCGGTGCCGGCGTCGCGGACCTCGAGCGGAGGCTCCCAGTCGAAGCCGTGGGCGCGTCCGGAGTACTGCAGCGCCTCCGTCGTCTCGCCGTGGTCGGCCACCATCGGATTCAGCGAGCCCTGCAGCTCCTCGTCGCGGCGTCGGATCGCCGAGCGCATGCCGTCGAAGCGGCCCTCCTCACGCAGCAGCTCGAACTGCTCGTGCGGGTTGAACACGAGGGTCGGCAGCGGCGCCCGCCGGGCCACGCGTGAGGAGGCCGGGTGCAGGCCGACGATGAAGTAGGCGGTGCCTCCGACGCTGAAGGCGAAGTGCGGGTCGTTGGGGTCGGAGCCGACTCCCGGGGCCCAGGCCTCGTCGTCGGCGTCGTGCAGTCGCTGGAGCAGCGCGAAGAGCGCCGCCTCGAAGGATGACTCGTCGGTCGGCACCGGCCCCCGGAAGCTGACGATGAAGGAGTGGAAGCCGTCTTCGCCCTCGATGCCGCGGGCAAAGGCTGTCAGCCGCTCGAGCAGGGCATCGGGCACCTCGGCGCTCGTCATGTCGTCGAGCACCACGTGCTCGAGGCTGCCGCGGCGAAACACGGACTTGGCACCGAGGCAGGGGAACTCGACGTGCCCGACCATGGTGCGCATCGCCTCGACGATCTGCTCCTCGGGGGCGTCGGCCAGGCCGGACGCAGCGAGCAGGCCGAGGGTGCGCTCGAGATCCCCCTCATCGGGCGCCAGCTGCGTGCCGGTGGACGTCAGGGACTCGGGTCGGGTCTCCGTTGACATGTCGTGCTCCTTTTTCCGTGCAGGGAGCCCTTACCCACCCGCACGGCGTTCAGGCGCAACCCTGGACACGGCGCCCTGACCCGGCCACCCGCGGACCGGGACGCGTCCGCGGGGCTCAGCGAGGCGGCATACAGTGTCGTCTGTGTCTGCCCGAGCCGTCGTGACCGCCGACGAGTCGCCCGTCGCCCGGGTGCGCCGCGCCCGTCGGATGTATCGCACGCTGCACGAGCGCTATCCGTATGCGCACTGCGAGCTCGACTTCACCACGCCCCTCGAGCTGCTCGTGGCGACGATCCTGTCGGCCCAGACGACCGACGTCGGGGTCAACAAGGTCACGCCGATCGTCTTTGCGAAGTACCGGACGGCCGCCGACTACGCGAACGCCGACCGCACCGAGCTCGAGACCATCGTGCAGCCGACCGGCTTCTATCGCGCCAAGACCGACTCGCTCATCAAGCTGGGCTCCGCCCTCGTCGAGCGCTTCGACGGCGAGGTGCCGCCCCGCCTCAAGGACCTCGTGACGCTGCCGGGCGTCGGGCGCAAGACGGCCAACGTCGTGCTCGGCAACGCCTTCGACATCCCCGGCATCACCGTCGACACGCACTTCGGGCGGCTGGCCCGCCGCTTCGGCTGGACCGACGAGGAGGACCCGGTCAAGGTCGAGCACGAGGTCGGGCGCCTCTTCATGCGCAAGGACTGGACGATGCTCAGCCACGTCGTCATCTTCCACGGGCGGCGCACGTGCCACGCCAAGAAGCCGGCCTGTGGCGCCTGCCCCGTCGCCCGATGGTGCCCGAGCTACGGCGTCGGCGAGACCGACCCGGAGCGGGCCGAGAAGCTGCTCAAGTTCGAGCTGGCACCGAAGTGACGGCTCCCGCGTGACGCAGGTCGTGAGCGGCATCGCGTATGCCGGCCGCTCGGGCTCCATCAACCCCTCCCCGACGCTCGGGGCGGGGGAGCGCTCGCGTCCCGCTTGGCTCCACGATCTCGCCGAACGCGTGAGCAAGACTCCGCCAGAATGGTTCTCGAAGTTCCTCCCCCCGGACGACGGGGCCCGCGAGTCCGCGGTGCTCATCCTCTTCGGACCGCCGCCGGAGGGCGCGACCGACGAGGGCGAGCACGTCGTGCTCATCGAGCGCTCGCACACGATGCGCACCCAGCCGGCCCAGATCGCCTTCCCCGGTGGGGCGCGCGACGCCGAGGACGACGACCTCGTGGCCACCGCGTTGCGGGAGGCGCAGGAGGAGACCGGCATCGACCCGTCGGGTGTTGACGTGCTCGCGGTGCTGCCCTCGCTCTTCCTGTCCCCGGCGAACTTCGTCGTCGCACCGGTGCTCGGCTGGTGGTCCGACCCGTCGCCGATCGGCGTGCGCGACCCCGCCGAGGTGCACGACGTGCTTGCGGTGCCCGTGACCCACCTCGTCGACCCCGGTCACCGCTTCTCCGTCACCCACCCCTCGGGCTATGTCGGTGCGGCCTTCGAGCTCGGCGACCTGCTGCTCTGGGGCTTCACCGCCGGGCTGCTGAGCAGCCTGCTCGAGCTCGGCGGACGCTCGCGGCCGTGGGATCCCGCGCTCGAGCGGCCGCTGCCCCCGCGCTATCTCGGCGGGGGCCGCTGATGACCGGCAGCACCCTGCTCGACCTGGCGCTCATCCTGCTGCTCGTCGGCTACGGCCTCTCGGGCTATCGCCAGGGGCTCATCCAGAGCGTCTTCTCGCTCGTCGGCTTCTTCGTCTTCGCGCTGGTGGCGGTGTGGCAGATGCCGGCCGTGCTCGAGCGGTGGGGGCCGGTCGGGCAGGACACCCGGCTGCGGGTCATCGTGCTGCTCGGGGCGGTCATCGTCTTCGGGTGGCTCGGCCAGTTCCTCGGTGGGCTCATCGGCGGGTCGATCCGCCGCAAGGTGGGCCAGACGTCGCTCCAGCGGGCCGATGCGGTGCTCGGCGCCGTCGTCGTGACCCTTGCCGCGACCCTCATCGTGTGGTTCATCGGGGGCACCCTGCGCACCTCCGGCAACCCGACGCTCGCCAAGGCGATGTCGGACTCCAAGGTGCTGCGGGTCGTCAACTCCGTCGTGCCGGAGCAGACCGGCGAGATCTTCGCCGGCTTCCGGGGTTTCCTGTCGAGCCAAGGCTTCCCGCAGGTCTTCGGTGGCCTGGTCCCCGAGCCGATCACGCCCGTGCAGGACCCCGACCCCGCTGTGGCGCGCTCCGCAGCGGTGCGCGAGGCCGGTCGGTCGGTCGTCAAGGTGACGACGATCTCGGCGTCGTGCCAGCGCGGTCAGGAGGGCACCGGCTGGGTCCTCACGCCGGGGCGCGTCGTGACCAACGCGCACGTCGTCGCCGGGTCGAGCGAGGTGCGGGTCGAGGGCGGTGACCAGCTGCTCCGCGGCCGCGTCGTGGTCTTCGACCCCGAGCGCGATCTCGCCGTCATCGACGTGCCGGGGCTGCCGCTGCCCGCCCTGGCCCTCGGCTCCGAGCTCGAGCCGGGCGCCTCGGCGGCCGTGCCGGGCTTCCCGCTCGACGGGCCCTTCACCGTCGTGTCGGCCCGGGTGCGCTCGGTCCTCGACGCACGCGGTCGCGACATCTACGGCGACCAGCAGGTGCTGCGCGAGATCTACTCGCTCGCCACGACGGTGCAGCCCGGCAACTCCGGCGGACCGCTGCTCGACACGCGGGGCCGCGTCGTCGGGGTCATCTTCGCGAAGTCGCTCGAGGACGCCGGCACGGGCTACGCGCTGACGCTCGCAGAGGCCAGGCCGGTGCTCGAGGCGGGGGCCACGGCGTCCAACGAGGTCGACACCGGAGCCTGCGTCGCCGGCTGACCCGCCCCCAGTCGAGTGCCCAGTTCCCGACGCGTAGGGCCAGTCGAGTGCTCCTTTCCCGACGGCGAAGGCCAGTCGAGTGCCCAGTTCCCGACGGCGAAGGCCAGTCGAGTGCCCAGTTCCCGACGGGGTCGGCCAGTCGAGTGCTCATTTCCCGACGGGGTCGGCCAGTCGAGTGCTCATTTCCCGACGTGGGGACTGTCGGGAAACGGGCACTCGACGTGGCGGGGTGTCGGGAAATGGGCACTCGACTTTGGAGGGGTGGGTCAGGCGGGGGTAGCGACCCAGTAGGTGCGCTCGTTGGTGAAGGCGAGCATCCCGGCGTCGGCGAGCTCGCGCCCGTAGCCGCTGCGCTTCGTGCCACCGAAGGGCACCCTCGGGTCCGACGCCACCGTCGCGTTGACGAAGGCCGCGCCCGACGTGATCTGCCGGGCGACCCCCACCGCCCGCTCGGTCGAGGAGCTCCACACGCTCAAGCCGAGCCCGTATGCCGTGTGGTTGGCGAGGGCGACCGCGTGGCCCTCGTCGCGCGCCACCACCACCGCGGCGACCGGTCCGAAGGTCTCCTCGTCGAAGACGGGCATGCCCGGCCCGGTGCCGAGCAGCACGGTCGGCTCGTAGAACCAGCCCGGGCCCGACCCGCTGCGACCACCCGTTGCGACGGTGGCACCGAGCCCGACCGAGGCGTCGACCTGGCGCTGCAGGGTGTCGCGCAGGTCGGCCCGGGCCAACGGGCCGATATCGGTGGCCGGGTCTGTGGGGTCGCCCACCCGCAGCGCTCGCGTGCCCGCGACGAAGTGCTCAACGAACGCGTCAGCGATGGCCTGCTCGACGATGAAGCGCTTGGCACACACGCAGCTCTGGCCCCCGTTGGTGAAGCGAGCCCGCACGGCGGCGCGGGCCGCGGCCTCGACATCGGCGTCGGCCAGCACGACGAAGGCGTCGGAGCCGCCGAGCTCGAGCACCGACGGCTTCGTCGCACGCCCGGCAGCCGCGCCGACCATCTCGCCGGCCCGGTTGCTGCCCGTGAGGGTGACGGCGGCGATGCGGTCGTCGGCGATGAGACCGCCGACGACGTCGGGGACGTCGGGCTCGGCGACGACGAGGGCACTGACGAGGTGGGCGGGCAGGCCGGCCTCCTCGAAGATCTCGACCAGGGCGAGTGCTGAGCCGGTGACGTTGGGGGAGTGCTTGAGCAGCAGGCCGTTGCCCGCGGCGACGGTCGGGATCGCTGCGCGCATGACCTGCCAGATCGGGAAGTTCCACGGCATGACCGCGAGCACCAGCCCCATCGGCTCGTGCGCGACCCAGGCCCTGACCTCGGCGGAGCCGTCGATCTCGACGGGACGGTCGGCGAGGATGTCGGCGCCGTGGTCGGCGTAGTGGTCGGCGGTGAGAGCCGACTTGGCGACCTCGCCGCGGGCCTCGCCGAGGGGCTTGCCCATCTCGCTCGTGACGAGGGCCGCCAGAGCCTCGGAGCGGTCACGCAGCACATCGCCGAGCCGGCGCACTGCCCGCAGTCGATCGGCGACGGGCACCCGTCCCCAGGCGCGAGCCGCGTCGGCCCCGGCCGCGACCGCGGCTTCGACGTCCTCCGCCGACATCGCGGCATACCGTTGCAGGACAGTGCCGTCGGCAGGGTTGACGGTCTCGATCATGGCGCGCTCCGCCCGCCTCGGTCGCTCTCGGAGAGGTGCTCGAAGGTCTCGCCCGTCGCGGTCATCGTGCGCGTCACGTCACGCCCGCCGTAGACCCAGTAGATGCGCATGACGCCGGATCCGCGGTTCCAGAAGCGGTGCGGGACGCCCGCGGGCACCCAGGTGGCCTCACCGGCGACGAGCGCGAAGGACTCGTCGCCGATCTCGGCGACCGCCTCGCCCTCGAGCACGAGCACCGACTCCTCGACGTTGTGGCTGTGGAGCGGCAGCCCCGTGCCCTCGGCGAAGCGGGTCTGCCCCGTCGTGACCGCGTTGGTCTCGCAGTTCCACTTGCCGACATATGGGATGGTGACGACGCCGTTGCCGCGGTCGAAGGGCGCGACCGTGTCAGGTCGCACGAGCAGGCTTGGTGGGGTGGGCTGCTCAGGCATGGTGGTCCTCTCGGTGGGTGGTGGGGTTTGACGCCTCCGCTGCCGACACGGCCTGCGAGATGGCCGCTGCGATCTCGTCGGTGGTGAGGCTGCCGCCGAGGTCGGGTGTGCGGGTGGCGGGGTCGGCGACCACCGCGGTGACTGCTCTCTCGATCGCGGCAGCAGCCGCGACGAGGTCGGCGCGATCCGATCGGGCTCCGTGCCAGTCGAGCAGCATCGCAGCCGACCGGATGAGCGACACGGGGTTGGCGACACCTTGCCCGGCGATGTCGGGCGCGGAGCCGTGCTGGGCCTGGGCGACGCAGGTGTCGTCGCCGGCGTTGATGGCTCCGCCGAGCCCGAGGCTGCCGCAGAGCTCGGAGGCCTCGTCACTGAGGATGTCGCCGAACATGTTCGTCGTGACGATGACGTCGAAGTCGCCTGGGCTGCGGATGAGCCGGGCGGCGGCCGCGTCGACGATGAGCTCGCGCAGCTCGACGTCGGGGTAGTCGTCCGCGACCCGGCGCACCTCGCGCAGGAAGAGCCCATCGGAGAGCTTCACGACATTGGCCTTGTGCACCGCCGTCACGAGTCCCCTTCTCGTGCGGGCGATCTCGAAGGCTGCACGCGCCACCCGTGCCGAGGCTCGGGCGGTGATCTTGCGGAGGGAGAACGCGGAGTCGGCGTCGGGCATGAACTCCCCCGAGCCGGCATACATGCTGCGGTCGGAATAGAAGCCCTCGGTGTTCTCGCGCACGATGACGAGGTCCATGGGCGTGCGGAGCACGCTGAGGTCGTCGACGGAGCGGCACGGCCGCACGTTGGCAAAGAGCTCGAAGCGCGTGCGCAGCTCGGCCGACGGGTTGATGCCGCCCTCGGCGCGCGGCGGGTAGTCGTAGTGCGAGACCGGTCCGAGGATCGTGCCGTCGACCTCGGTCACCCGCGCCAGCACGTCGTCGGGGAGGGTGGTGCCCGTGGCAGCGAGCGAGGCCAGCCCGATCTCGCGCACCTCCGTGTGCAGCCCGAGCCCGAAGCGGGCGTCGGCCGCCTCGAGCACCGAGAGGGTGGCAGTGGTGATCTCTGGCCCGATGCCGTCGCCGGGCAGCACGAGGATCCTCATGCGGCACCGCCCGCGTGGTGCGCCCGCACGGCGGAGAGGGTGTTGACCTGGCTGCCCGGCACGACGCACCGCTCGGCTGCCTCGCGCCACACGGCGAAGTGCGGCGCCGCGCGGTGGGCGGCCACGGCGTCCTCGTCGACGTAGAGCTCGTGGAGGACGAAGTGGTGGGGGTCGGCGAGGTCCTGGCACACGTCGAAGTGGAGGCAGCCGGGCTCGTCGGTGAAGCTGCGCTTGGCGTTCGTGGTGATGGCGTCGACGAAGTCGTCGAGTCGCTCGGGGACGACGTGCAGCGAGACGGTGAGTGCGATCACGGGTGGACCTCCTGGGACGGGTCGTGTGGTGGGGTGGGCAGCGCTGGGGGCAGGGGGGTGCCGCTCTCGGCAGCGAGCGCGGTGAGGCTCGCCCACGTGGTGGCAGCCAGCCGTATGCCGTCTCGCTCCTTCGCGTGACGGCTGCGGTCCTCGAGCTCGCCGGGCACGAGGATCTCGTCCGCCCAGGGAGCGAGCTCGCCGGAGCGGGTCTGGTCGACGAGATCCTCCATGCGAGAGGCGAACTCGGCCTCGCCACTCATGGCCGCGACGTCGATGACGATGAGCAGGTGGCCCGCGCCGCTGCGGCGATCGGGGTCGTAGGGCCCGGCGACCTGCGCGCCGAAGGCGCTTCCGGTGAGCACCCCGGCGAGGACGTCCATCATGAAGGAGATGACGTAGCCCTTCGGGCCGGCCATGGGCAGGATGAGGCCCGCGAGGGCCGCCGTGGGGTCGGTGGTCTCGTTGCCATCGGCGTCGGCCGCCCAGCCCTCGGGGATGTCGGTGCCGCGCTCGGCGGCGAGATAGACCTTGCCGCGGGCGACGGCCGTGTTGGCGAGGTCCATGACCACGACCCCGTGGCGGCCGGCCGGTGCGGCTATCGACCACGGGTTGGTGCCGATGCTCTTGCGCCGACCGCCCCAGGGAGCCATGGCCGGGCTCGCGTTCGTGACGAGGATGGCGACACAGCCTTCCTCGGCCGCGAGCCGGGTGAAGTAGGCGGCCGTGCCGAAGTGGCCGGAGTTTCGCACGGCCACGCCCGCGATGCCGTGGCGCCGGGCGCGCTCGACGCCGAGGTCGACGGCGCGGCGGGTGACGACCTGGCCGATGCCGTCGTGCCCGTCGAGCACGACGACGCCACCCGTGTCGGTGACCGTTTCGACCTCGGTGACCGTCGCCATGGCGCCCGAGGCAAGGCGGGCGGCATACCAGGGCAGGCGGAGCACGCCGTGCGAGGCGTGACCCCAGAGCTCGGCGACGACGAGGGTGTCGGCGAGCAGGGCGGCGTCGCCCGCGGGCACGCCGCACGCGGTGAGGAGCTCGGAGACGAGGCCGCGCAACGCGTCGGGGCGGACCACGACGTCGGTCGTGCCTGGCTCGGCTGCGGCGCTGCGGATGCCTTCGGCGGCCACGGCTGCTCCTTCGTCGGGTGGGTCGTGCAAGACTGGAGTCATGGAAGCATACTTGTATACATGTATGCAAGAGAGGGGCACAGGATGGAACGGATGAGGCGCGCCTCGGGAGGCCAGCTCGTCTACACCGAGCTGCGCCGACGCATCCTCGACCTCGAGCTCGAGCCGGGGCAGCGGCTCTACGAGCCCGAGCTCGCGGCGGAGCTGCAGGTCAGTCGCACCCCGCTGCGCGAGGCGTTGCGCCTCCTGCTTGCCGAGGACCTGCTCGACCAGCTGCCCACGGGGGGCATGGTCGTGCGCCCGCTCAGCACCGAGGACATCGAGGAGCTCTACGGCGTGCGGGCAGCCCTCGAGGGGGTGATGTCCGCCGAGGCAGCGCGGCGCCTGACCGACGCGGACGCGCGACGGCTCGCCGACCTCGTCGAGCGCAACGCGCGGCACGTCGGTGACGCGGAGGACGCGATGCGGGCAGGCCACGACTTCCACCTCGCCGTCGCGGCGGTGGCGCGGCACGGCTGGGCGGGGCGGCTGCACGAGCAGGTCGACGGGCACATGTCGCGCTACCGGGCGTTCACCAACCAGAGCCAGCAGCGGCGCTCGGCGGCGCTCGCCGAGCACCGCGCGATCCTCGACGCGATCGTCGCGCGCGACCCCGAAGCCGCCCGAGCGCGCGCGGAGGAGCACGTGCTCGCAGCCCGTGACGTCGCGCTCGACGCGATCGGTGGCCGGCTCGACGCTCGTTGACGTGACATCGAGCCGCGTGCGGCACCCATACGTCGATGGAAAGTGCCCACTCGACGGTGCTGGGCCCCGCCCCACTCGACGGTGGTGTGTGAAAGTGCCCACTCGACGGTGGGGTGGGTGCCGCCCCTCCTCGTCGAGTGGGCAGTTTGCACCCGACCCCGCGCGGTGGAAAGTGCCCACTCGACGGTGGTGTGTGAAAGTGCCCACTCGACTTTGAGTTAGGCGCCGCCCCTTCTCGTCGAGTGGGCAGTTTGCACCCGACCCCGCGCGGTGGAAAGTGCCCACTCGACTTTGGGGTGGGTGCCCGTTGGACGGGGTCAGGCGGTGGTGCTGCGGTAGCGGCGCTCCGGCCGGCCGGCGGCGCCGTAGCGCGGACGGAGGGTCTCGGCGGTGCCGACCTCGACGAGATGGTCGAGGTAGCGCCGGGTGCTGCTGCGCGAGAGGCCGGTCGCGTCGGCGCACTCCATCGCCGACATGCCGTCGTCGCCCGCCTCTGCGAGCGCCCGCTCGACCAGCTCGATGGTGTCGCGGCTGATGCTCTTGGGCAGGCGACGCGTCGTGCGCGCGGCCTGGCTGCGGAAGGCGCGGTCGACGTCGTCCTGGCCGACCTCGCCGGCGGCCCTCAGCTCGGCGAGCTCGGCCCGGTGCTCGGCGAACTCGACGAGCCGCTGGCGCAGGACGTCGATCTCGAAGGGCTTGACGAGGTAGTGGAAGACGCCGCCGCGCATGGCCTTGCGCACCGAGTCGAGGTCGCGCGCGGCGCTGATGACGATGACGTCGAGCTCGCCGAAGGGAGGCTCGCGCAACCGGCGCAGTACGTCGAGCCCGCTCATGTCGGGCAGGTAGACGTCGAGCAGCACGAGGTCGGGATGGGTGGTGCGCACGGCCTCGAGCGCGGCCGCGCCGGAGTGCACGACACCGACGACCTGGAAGCCCGGCTGGCGGGCCACGACGCTCGAGTGCACCTTGGCCACCATGAAGTCGTCGTCGACGACGAGCACCCGGATCATCGGGCCACCGCGAGGGGGTCGAGGGGGAGGGTGGCCACGAAGACGGCGCCGTCGTCGTGGGTGACGGTCACCTCGCCACCACGCTTTCGGCAGATCATCCGCACCAGCGCGAGACCGATGCCGCGCCGGTCGCCGGGCGGGGCCTCCTTGGTGCTGACACCCTGGCGGAAGACTCGCTGACCGAGGTCGCGGTCGACGCCGGGGCCGGTGTCGCGCACGGTGATGCGCACCTCGTGGTCGTCCTGCACGACCTCGACGGTGACGACGGGGTCGGGGGCGTCGGCCGAGGCGTCGAGGGCGTTGTCGATGAGGTTGCCGAGCACGGTGTTGACGTCGGTCGCCATCCGCTCGTCGAGGCGGTCGAGGTCGGTCGTCTCGGCGAGGACGAGCTCGACGTGCCGCTCGTCGGCCTGGCTCGACTTGGCGATGAGCAGGGCGGCCACCGCGGGGTCGGCGACGTGCGAGGTGATGCTCCGGGTCAGTCGCGTCTGCGTGTCGGCGATGTGGCGCACGTAGCCGCGCGCCTCGTCGTACTCCCCGAGCTCGATGAGCCCGCTGACGACGTGCATCCGGTTGCTGAACTCATGGGCCTGGGCGCGCAGGGCGTCGGTCGTGTCGCGCGTCAGGTCGAGCTCACGCTGGAGCTCGAGCATCTCGGTGCGGTCGCGCAGGGTGACGACCCAGCCGATGTGCCGGCCGTGGCTCAGCACGGGCATCCGGTTGATCGTCAGTACCCGCCCCCGGAAGGGGATGACGCGGTCGGTCGTTGTGTCGACGTCGTCGAAGATGTCGGCGAGGCGACCGGTGGGGTCGACGTCGGCGATGGCACGCCCCGTGCTCGCCTGGGGGATGCCGAGCAGGTGGGCAGCCTCGTCGTTGACCATGGTGATGCGCCGGTCGAGGCCAACGGCGAGCATGCCCTCCTTGATGCCGTGCAGCAGCGCCTCGCGCTGCTCGACGAGGCCGGTGATCTCGCGCGGCTCGAGGCCCAGGGTCTGGCGCTTGACCCGCCGCGACAGCAGGAGCGAGCCGGCGACGCCGAGGGCGCCTGCGATGCCGAGGTAGGTGAGCAGGCTCGGCAGCGCGGCGGCGAGGTTCTCCATGACGGAGGGGTAGGCGCGGCTGACGGCGACGACGCCGACCGTCTCGCGGGTCGTCGGGCTGATCACGGGTGCCGTCGCCATGGCGGCTCCGGTCCCGTCCTCGGTGCCCACCCAGCCCCGGCCGTCGAACGACGGGGTGTCCTGCAGCAGGACGGGGGTCGAGCGAGGCAGCGGGTCGGTGGAGACGATGATCCTGCGGTCGGGAGCTGCGACGACGACCTTGGTCGAGCCCGAGTAGCTGCGGCTCCCTTCGACGGCGGTCTGGGCCTGGCTGATGAACCCGGGGCTGCGGGTCTCGGCCGCCTCGAGGATGCCGGCGGTGCCGGCGAGGTTCTCGGCGATCGCCTGCGCCCGGCGGCCCTCGGTGTCGCGGAAGCGCGCGTCGGACTGCGCGAGCGAGACCGCGGCCACGCCGACGAAGACGACGCACATGATGCCGAGCTGCATGGCGAGCATCCGGCCCGCCAGCGTCCACCGGCGGAGCCGCAGCCGAGATCGCCACGCCGCGTCCATGACGACATCATGGGCGGTCCTGCCCGCGTCAGCCAACGTCAACGCGTGAGCAGAATGAACAAAATGGAGTTTGCGCTCCTAACGGTGACAGGCGATCCGGCGACCACCACGCTGACCAAGACACCACGGGCCAGCCCTCCACCGGCCCATCCCAGACAAAGGAGTCTCCAGTGCGTTTCCGGACCTCGCTCACCTTCACCTCGGCCATCCTGGTCGCGGGCCTCGCCCTCTCCGCCTGCGGCGTGAGCGCCGACGAGGACTCGTCCTCCGCGGGCGGCTCCACCGCGGCAGCCGGACCCGTCTCGGGTCTGCGCATCCTCGTGCCCAACTCTCCCGGCAGCGGCTACGACCAGACCGCCCGCGCGGCGGCCAAGGCGATGCAGGACGCCAAGCTCGCCACGACGATCGAGGTCTTCAACGCCGCGGGCGCCGGTGGCACCGTCGGCCTCCAGCGTCTCGTCAACGAGAAGGGCGCCGAGGACATCCTCATGCAGATGGGGCTCGGCGTCGTCGGGGCCGTCTACACCAACAAGTCGAAGGCCACGCTCAACGAGACCGTGCCGATCGCCAAGCTCATCGAGGAGTCCGAGGCCATCGTCGTGCCCAAGGACTCGCCTTACACGAGCCTCGACCAGCTCGTCACCGCGTGGAAGGCCGACCCGGGCAAGCTGGCCGTCGGTGGTGCCTCCAACCCCGGTGGCCCCGACCACCTGACTCCGATGCTGCTCGCCAAGGCCGTCGGGGTCACGCCCAAGGACGTCAACTACGTCGCCTACGACGGCGGCGGTGAACTGCTCACCGGTGTGCTCGGCAACAAGCTCGCCTTCGCCGCGACGGGCATCAGCGAGGTCGCCGAGCAGGCCAAGAACGGTGACGTCAGGATCCTCGCCGTGACGAGCGCCAACCCGGTCGAGGGCGTCGACGCCCCGACCCTCAAGAGCCTCGGCATCGACATGGAGTTCACCAACTGGCGCGGCATCGTGGCGCCCCCCGGACTCTCGGCCGAGAAGACGGCCCAGTACGTCGACCTGCTGACCAAGATGCACGCGTCGGAGCAGTGGAAGAAGACGCTCGCCGACCAGGGCTGGACCGACGCCTTCCAGACCGGCGACGAGTTCAAGGCCTACCTCACCGCGCAGAACGAGAGCGTCGCCGGCGTTCTCAAGGAACTCGGCCTGACGTCATGAGCACCGGCCAGGACGCGGCGGCCCCCTCGGGGGCCACGGGTGGACCGGGGGCCGCGACGCCCCCGGTCCCCCCGGACCGGGTGGTCGATCCCACCCGTGACGCCAGGGGGAAGAACTACTCGGAGTACGGCGTCGCCGTGCTCCTGCTGGCCCTCGGCGTCTGGGCGATCGTCGACGCGATGAGCCTCACCGACCTGGCCTCCTCGCGCGGCCCGGTCGGGGCCAAGACCGTGCCGATGCTCGTCGGCGGCCTGCTCATCGTGACCGCCATCCTGCTCGCCGTCGACGTCGCCCGCGGCGGTCGCGGTGAGCAGGAGGGCGGCGAGGACGTCGACCTCTCGCACGGCAGCGACTGGCACACCATCGGCCTGCTGGCCGGCGCCTTCGTCGCCAACGCGCTGCTCATCGAGCGCATCGGCTGGCCGCTCTCCGGGGCCATCCTCTTCTTCGGCACCACCTACGCGCTGGGCAGCCGCAGCTACATCCGCAACGCGATCATCTCGCTCGTGATGTCGGTCGGCTCCTGGTACCTCTTCTACGCCGGCCTCGGGATCAAGCTCCCCGTCGGGCTGCTGAAGGGAATCCTCTGATGGACGGCATCAACTCCCTCATCGAGGGCTTCGGCACGGCGCTGACGCCGATCAACCTGCTCTACGCCTTCCTCGGCGTGCTGCTCGGCACGGCCATCGGCGTGCTCCCGGGCATCGGCCCGGCCATGACGATCGCGCTGCTGCTCCCCATCACCTACACGCTCGAGCCGACGCAGGCCTTCATCATGTTCGCCGGCATCTACTACGGCGGCATGTATGGCGGGTCGACGACCTCGATCCTGCTCAACACCCCAGGTGAGAGCGCGTCAGTCATCACGGCCATCGAGGGCAACCTCATGGCCAAGAAGGGTCGAGGGGCAGCGGCGCTCGCCACGGCCGCAATCGGCTCCTTCATCGCCGGCACGATCGGCACGCTCGGCCTGGCACTGCTCGCGCCGGTCATCGTCAAGATCGCCGTGCAGATGGGTGCGCCCGACTACTTCGCCGTCATGGTGCTCGCCTTCATCGCGGTCACGACGGTGCTCGGCTCGTCGAAGGTGCGCGGCCTCGCGTCGCTCGGCATCGGCCTGCTCATCGGGCTCATCGGCATCGACCCGACCTCGGGTCAGCAGCGGCTGACGCTCGGCATCCCCGAGCTCGCCGACGGCATCGACGTCGTCGTCGTCGCGGTCGGACTCTTCGCGGTGGGCGAGGCCCTCTGGGTCGCGGCGCACCTGCGACGCTCGCCCCTCGAGATCGTGCACGTCGACGGTGCGAAGATGACCCGCAAGGACTGGTCGCGCTCGTGGAAGCCCTGGCTGCGCGGCACCGCGATCGGCTTCCCGTTCGGCGCCGTGCCGGCCGGTGGCGCCGAGATCCCGACCTTCCTCTCCTACGCGATGGAGAAGAAGCTGACCAAGCACCCCGAGGAGTTCGGCAAGGGTGCCATCGAGGGTGTCGCGGGCCCGGAGGCGACCAACAACGCCTCTGCCGCAGGCGGACTCGTGCCCCTGCTGACGCTCGGCATCCCGACCACCGCGACCGCGGCGATCATGCTGGGCGCCTTCCAGAGCTATGGCAT
Organism: Humibacillus xanthopallidus; assembly: GCF_044793955.1. GTDB lineage: Bacteria > Actinomycetota > Actinomycetes > Actinomycetales > Dermatophilaceae > Humibacillus > Humibacillus xanthopallidus_C. The sequence continues at coordinate 897,710 of NZ_CP084995.1, forward strand.
CCAGCCGGGTCCGAGGTTGCTCGACACGCAGCCCGAGCTCGTCTGGGGCCTCATCGCCAGCCTCTTCATCGGCAACGCGATCCTGCTCGCGCTCAACCTGCCGCTCGCCGGCGTGTGGGCCAAGCTGCTGCGCATCCCGCGCCCCTACCTCTATGCCGGCATCCTCTTCTTCGCCAGCATCGGGGCGTATGCCGCCAACAACTCGACCTTCGACCTGTGGCTGCTCATCATCATCGGCGCGCTCGGCTTCTTCATGCGGCGCTACGGCCTCCCTGTCGTGCCCGCGATCATCGCGATCATCCTCGGCCCGGTGGCCGAGGAGCAGATGCGGCGAGCGCTGCAGATCAGCAACGCCGACCTGAGCGGCCTCTACAACACGGCGTTCTCGCAGATCGTCTACGTCATCATCGGGCTGCTGCTCGTCGTGCCACCGATCGTTCGCCTGGTGGTCAAGCGCCGTGGCGGCGGCACCGGTGGCCCGCTCGGCGACGACCAGCCGCTCCACGCGCACGCCAACCAGGAAGGACTCTGACATGCCGATCGTCGTGGGATACGTCCCGTCACCCGAGGGCCGCGCCGCACTGGGTCGCGCAATCGAGGAGGCCAAGCTGCGCGGGCGACGTCTCGTGGTCGTCAACGCGAGCCGCGGCGACGCGCTCGTGGACCGGCGGCACGCCTCCGCGTCGGACTGGGAGTCGGTGCAGCAGGACCTCGCCGACTCGGGAGTCGAGTTCGAGGTGAGCCAGCAGGTCGAGGCGCGCGACCCCGGTGACCAGGTGCTCGACGTGGCCCAGCAGACCAATGCCGAGCTCATCGTCATCGGGCTGCGGCGACGCACCCCGGTCGGCAAGCTCATCATGGGCAGCCAGGCCCAGACGATCCTGCTCGAGGCCGACTGCCCCGTGCTCGCCGTCAAGGCACCGACCTCCTGACGCACAGACACACCCAGCCCGTATGCCGTGGGGCCCGTTCCAGCCGGAGCGGGCCCCGCGGCATACCCGCGCCCGCGCAACCTCAGGGCTTGGACAAGTCCGTCGGCGGGGTGTTTAGACATTTGAACGGGCTCTTCAAGCGTGCAAGCCCGCGCGTTCAGGTGGTTGAACGTCAAACCGCATTGGACGGGGCGGAATCGCGCTTAGGTTCTCCATGTGCGCCGGGGGGCGGCACACACCACGACGTGTTGCATAGGGTGAGGGGAACGGGAATGAACGTCCAAACGAGCGCCGACAAGGGCGAGCAGTCACGTCGTAGACGCGGTGCGGGACGAGTCGCGCGACGGCTCTTGGCGGGTGCCGCAGTCGCCAGTGTCGTGGGCGGCGGCATCAACGTTGCGCCCGCGGCAGCAGCCTCGATCAGCAGCGCGCAGTTCACTGGTGGCGCTGGGACGGTTGCCTTCGGAGGCGTGCTCTACGCGAAGGTGAATGCCGCGCTGACGCTCACGGTCCAGACCAGCAACGACATCCAGTGCGTGATCCTTGCCGGTACCCCGGTCCCACGCCAGACCTCAAGCCCTGGCAAGACGGTGTGGACGTTCTCTCTGAACGCGCCAACCGGGAACGGAGTCCAGAACTTCGCGATCAACGCCTCCGAGAAGTACAACGACAACAACTGCACAGGGCAGTCCGCCACCACCCAGGCCAGTTACACCGTGGACAACGCGGGTCCAGTCGTGACGGCGGCTCTGACGCCCGCCGCCAACGCAGCGGGCTGGAACAACACCAACGTCACGGTGAAGTGGACTGCGGCTGACGCCGGTTCGGGCGTCGCCGTAGATCAGCCGTTCCAGACAGACATCGTTACCAGCAACGGCGCCACCAACCTTTCAGCTCCGGCCCAAGTGGACCGACTCGGCAACTCGGGTGCCGCGGGGGCTGTGACGGTTCGTGTCGACAAGGCAGCGCCGACGATCACTGCCACTCAGACCAAGAACGCCAACGGCACGACGACCGTGACATTCAACTGTTCAGATTCAGTCTCGGGAGGCGGTGAGGCCTCCGGCATCGTCACCTGCCTGGCTGATGGGACGGTCACGAACTCCAAGACGGTGGAGCCCGGCATCACCGTGACCGGTACCGCGACGGACAAGGCTGGCAACACGGCCACCACGTCCTCCACGGCCCCCGCGGGCGACACGACCGCGCCCCTTCTGTCCGGCACGCCCGCATCCCAGCCAAACGGAGCTGGCTGGTACAAGGATGACGTCACGGTCGACTGGACAGCGTCCGACTCGGAGTCGGGCATCCCGACCGCGCCGTCCGACACGACGATCACGGGCGAGGGCACGGGCCTCACCAGCTCGAAGACAGTCACGAACGGTGCGGGCCTTTCGACGACGGCCACCAGCACTCCGGCCGTGAACATCGACCGCACGGCGCCGACCACGAGCATCAGTGGCACGTCCAACAGCTGGGTCAATGGCAATGTCACCGTGACCCTTTCGGCGAGCGACAACCTTTCGGGAGTCGCCAAGACGGAGTACTCGGTCGACGGCGAAGCCATGCAGACCGGAACCAGCCTCACGCTCGGCTCCGAGGGCGACCACGCCGTCACCTTCTTCTCGACCGACAAGGTCGGGAATGTGGAAGCCGTCCAGACCGCGCACGTGAGGATCGACAAGACGGCGCCGAGCATCTCCCACGCCTTCGCGCCTCTGACCTACACGGATGGCGCCTGGACCAACCAGGACGTCACGGTGACGTTCACCTGCGCCGACCAGGGTGGCTCCGACGTCGCAAGCTGCACGGCTCCGGTCACCATGACCGCCGAGGGCAGCCACAACGTGAGCGGCGTGGCAGCTGATGGCGCCGGAAGCACCGCCAGCGACACGGCCGACGTTCGCATCGACAAGACGGCCCCCTCGATCTCGGCGACGGCCAGCGGCACCAAGAACGCCGCCGGCTGGTACCGGGAGAACGTCACGGTGACCTACACCACAAGCGACGACCTGTCCGGTGTGAGTGGATCGCCGAACCCCGAGGTCCTCGGAGAAGGCTTGAACCAGAGCGCAAGCGCATTCGTCACGGACGCTGCGGGCAACTCCGCTTCGGCCGGAGTCTCCAGCATCAACATCGACAAGACGGAACCATTGCTCTCCGCTGACTTCACCAGTGGCTGGCACACAGGTGACGTCACCGTCACGTGGACCTGCACCGACGCACTGTCCCACGTTGCGACTGGTCCGGCCGATGACATTGTGAGCGGTGAGGGCGACAACCTCTCCTCGACCGCGAGCTGCACTGACGTGGCCGGCAACACGGCGACCGAAACGGTCACCGGCATCAAGATCGATCGCTCAGCACCAGTGACGACCGGCGCGCTCGAGGGCGCGCAGCAGAACGGCTGGTACGGCAGCGACGTCAAGGTCACGCTGTCGGCGCACGACAACTTCACCGACGTCGCGGAGACCATCTACACGCTCGACGGTGGTGCGGAGCAGTCCTACAGCGGCGCCTTCTCGGTCAGCGCTGATGGGCCGCACACCGTGGAGTTCTGGAGCCAGGACGGCGCCGGCAACACCGAGACCGCGGGTGCTCCGCTGACCTTCCAGATCGACAAGACGGCGCCGACCACGAACGTCGTCATCCCGTCGACGGACACCGGCTGGTACGTCACCAGCGGCATCCCGGTGGCGTTCCAGGCCACCGACGCGCTCTCGGGCATCGGGGCGACGTACTACACGATCGACGACGGGACGACGCAGATCTACGGCCAGCCCTTCACGGCAGACCTGTCGACCGGCGTCCACACCATCACCTACTGGAGCGTGGACATCGCCGGCAACGACGAGGCGAAGGACAGCGTCAGGACCACTGAGATCAAGGTGGACACCATTGCTCCGACGATCAAGGGCAGCCAGAGTCCGGCAGCCAACGCCGCTGGCTGGAACAACACCGACGTCGACGTGAAGTTCACCTGCTCCGACGCCGACTCGGGAATCGACGGGGTGGCCGGCTGCGCCGGTGACACCACACTGAGCAACGACGGCGCGGGCCTGATCGTCCACGGCGACGCGGTCGACGTGGCGGGCAACCGCAGCGAGGCCGACTTCGGCCCGGTGAACATCGACAAGACCAAGCCGACGCTCGTCGGTGTGCCGTCCGACCCGAACGCAGCCGGCTGGCACAAGGGCGACGTCGCGGTCACCTGGGTCGGCGACGACGCGCTCTCCAAGATCGACAGCTCGAGCCAGCCGGCGAGCAGCACGATCACCGGTGAGGGCCGCCACCTCGGCACCGGTCCGAAGACGATCAGGGACAACGCCGGCAATGTGAGCGAGGAGGCTTCGGTCACGGGCATCAAGATCGATCGGACAGCGCCGGGGGTGAACGGTGCTCCCAAGACCTCGGCGAACGCCGCGGACTGGTACCAAGGCGAGGTCGTCGTCGACTTCTCCTGCTCCGACCCGCAGCTGGCCGACGGGACCGACGGCTCCGGTGTTGCCTCGTGCCCCACCAGCAAGCTGCTCAAGGGCGACGGCGCCAACCAGTCGGTCACCAGCGACGCAGCCACCGACATGGCCGGCAACGTCGGTGTCGGCAAGACCGTCGGTGGCATCAACATCGACGGCACCGCTCCGACGACCACGAGCAACAACCTGTGCACCAAGACGGCCGGTTGGTGCACCGGTGCGACGGCGCCCGTGGTGCTCTCCGCCGCCGATCAGACGGGGCTGTCCGGGGTCAAGGAGATCCACTACGTCGTCAACGACGGGGCGGAGCAGGTTGCCGCGGGCGCTTCGACGACGGCTACCGTCCCGCTCGATGGGAGCGGCGAGGGCACAGTCAGGTACTGGGCTGTGGACAAGGCGGGCAACAGCGAGGCGCGCAACACTGTCGACCTCAAGTGGGACAACATCGCTCCGACTGTGAGCCACGCGCTGTCGCCGGCACCGAACGCTGACGAGTGGAACAACACCGATGTCACGGTGACGTTCTCAGCCAAGGACGACGACAAGGGCTCGGGCCTCGCTGCCGGCACGCTGACGGCTCCGGCGACCCTCTCCGCGGAGACGGCCGGGCAGTTGGTAACCGGTTCGGCGAAGGACACCGCCGGCAACACCGGCACCGACTCGGTCACGGTCAAACTCGACAAGACCGCACCGACTATCACGGGTGCCATCACGATCGGCACTCTCGGCAACAACGGGTGGTACGTCGGTCCCGTCACGGTGACCTTCACGTGTGGCGACGCACTGTCCGGGGTCGCGACGTGTCCAGACCCGGTGACCTTGACCGCCAACGGCCTGAACGCGGCCAACGGCACTGTCACCGACAAGGCCGGCAACACGGCGGCCGCCACGATGGGGGGCATCAAGATCGACCAGGAGAAGCCGACGCTCACCAGCGCGGGTGTCAACGTCCAGGGCGGCACGTTCACGGTGGGTTCCGTTCCCGCTGCGACCTGCACGGCCACGGACAGCTTCTCCGGAGTCGCCACCTGCAAGGTCGTCGTGACCGGAGGCAACGCCAACGGCGTTGGTACCTTCACCTACGCCGCCACGGCAACCGACAGTGCGGGAAACGTCACGACGATCACTGGCACCTACAAGGCGGTCTATCGCTTTGACGGGTACCTCCAGCCGATCAACGACACGGCACACCAGGTTGGCACGTCGACGAGCATCTTCAAGGCGGGCAGCACGATTCCGGTCAAGCTGCAGCTGAGGAAGGCCGACGGCACCGTCGTTCAGGCGGCCACCGCGCCAGTGTGGTTCACGCCCGTCAAGGGCAGCGCCATGAGCGCCCCCGTGGACGAGTCGCTCTACAGCGTCTCGGCCGACAGCGGCAGCACGTACCGCTACGACGCGACTGCGCAGCAGTACATCTACAACTGGAAGACCGACTCGAAGGGCGGCAACTACTGGCGGATCGGCGTCGCGCTCGACGACGGCCAGACGTACTACGTCAACATCGGTCTTCGCTGAGAGTCCAGCACCCTCGGTCTCGAGGCTCCGGGGAATGGGGAGGAAGGGTGTCCCGCGTCGTGACGACGCGGGACACCCTCACCCGACTAAACATCTCTAGCAGGAGGGATGTCATGAGCATGACCAACGGTTCGTATGCCGGCCGACCGGCAAGCTGCCCCACCTGGTGTGTGCAGCAGCACGGCATACGGACGGGGGAGGACGATGCGATCCACGTGAGTGGGGAGCTGCTCGTCAGGGGGACGTCGCTGCGGCTCTGCACCACAATCGACCCCGCCACGGAGCAGGTCGATGGGCCGTACGTGCTTCTCGGCGGTGATGAGTACACCCTCCACGAGGCGGACGCCCTCATCGATGCATTGACCCACCTCGTCGACGAAGGTGTCGGCGTCATTCGCCGCGCAGGAGCCTGAAGGCGCCCTCGCGATCCGTCACGCGGAGCTTCTTGAGCACCGAGGACACGTGGACGCGGACGGTCGTCGCCGACAGGAAGAGCCGGCGGGCGACCTCGTCGGTGGTCAGTCCTTCGCTGAGCAACTGCATGACTTCCCACTCACGCGCGCTGAGCTTGGCGGCGGCGGCGGTCGGCCGACCGAAGCGACGCCTCGTCGGAGCGCGGAACTCGTCCATGACCCTGGCCACCAGCCGGGCCGACATGGCGCCCTCCCCGGCGAGGACGCCGCGAAGCCTGTCGGCGAGCTGGGTCGGGTCGGTGTCCTTGAGCAGGTAGCCAGACGCGCCCGCGCGGAGCGAGTCGAAGAGGTCCTCGTCCTCGGCGGACTGCGTCAACATGACGACCGCCACCTCGGGGTTCGCCCTGACGATGTCTCGGGCCGCCTGGATGCCGTTACCGGGCATGTGAATGTCGAGCAGCGCCACGTCGGGTTCGTGTTCCTGCACGAGTCGGACCGCATCGGCGGCGGTCGCGCCTTCGCCGCAGACGTCGCAGCCCCCGGACTCGAGCGCATCACGCACCCGACCACGCATTCGCGCGTGGTCGTCCGCGATGACGACGCGAACCGTCACCACGTCACCGCCACCGTGGTCCCGCGACCGGGAGCTGAGTCGATGGCGAGCGAGCCGTGCAGCGACGATGCTCGGTCCGCCATGCTCGTCAAGCCGTAGCCCGTCGCGCGGCAGCTTGCCGCGGACGGGTCGAAGCCCACGCCATCGTCCTGGACGAGAAGCCGCCGGCCCTGCTCGCCGTCGGTCAGCAGCAGCCTGACGCGATCTGCACGGCCGTGCCGTATGGCGTTCGAGACCGCCTCTCGGGTGATTCGCACCAGCGCGTGCCGCTGCTCCTGGTCGGCTCGCACGGAGTCGTCGACCTCCACGTCGAGAATGGCGTGGTAGCGCTCCGCGACCTGTCGAGCAGCCCGATGGAGAGCGAATCCGAGCGGCTCGTCGGTGCTCCTTCCCAATGCATCGACGGCGCCACGCGCCTCGTCGAGCCCACGGTCGCAGGCTTGGAGGATGCGTTGTCGCGCACCCGAGTCCGCGTCGATGTCGTGCGCCTCCGAGCGGATGTAGGCCAGCTCCTGCACGACGCCGTCGTGCAGCTCGCGGGCGAGTCGTCGTCGATCCTCGAGGACGGCAGCGCGCGCTTGGGCAGACCAGTACTGCCTGATCTCCCGCGCCGCACCGATGAGCAGGACGAGGTAGCAACCGGTGCGCAGCAGGTCGCCGGTGTAGAGCCATTCGCTGTACAGCGACGGGAAGAGCACGTAGCTGACGCGCGCAAAGGCGGCGAGCGCGAAGGCAGGCCCGAGCCACCGCAGCAGCTCGTCACCACCGTCGGGCTCCTCGAGCAGGGCCTGACGCGTGAAGAGGATGGACGCGGCGCCGAAGCAGCACGCGCCGAAGGCTTGCGCACCGAGGAGCAGCGGGTGCCCGCTGATCGTCGGTCGCTCCGCGGACACCGGCGGAGTCTGCGCCAAGGCGGCCGGTAGGACGTCGCGCAGGAGCCACAGCACCGAGAAGCCCACGACGACGGCGGCCACTGGGACGGCCCAGAGCCCGGGGCGCAGCACCACGGTCACGAGGCGCCGTCCCGAGAGGGCCGCGGACAGCACGAGGCCCGCGCCGACCGCGCGCAGCGCGAGGGGTAGCCAGACGGTGATCGCCTCGTCCGGGACCACGTCGAGCAGGCGAAGGCCCAGTGTCATCCCGACGCCAGCGAGTCCGAGCAACAGCAGCCCCTGGGAGAGCAGTACGTCCTGAAGACGCCGACTGCGTGTGAACCGTCCGTAGAGGAGGTATGCCGCGAGTAGCGCGACGCCGCTGTCCACCGTGTCGAGCACCAGGTGCAGTTCAGGGCTGTGGTAGGCGAAGAGCAGGTATGGAGTGCCGATGATGACCGCGGTGGTGGCCAAGCCGACCGCCCACCCCGCCACTGTCATGGCGAGTGCCAGTGGATCACGCATGGCGCGCATGTCCGATGTGCCCCTGCCTCTCGTGCCGACGCCACCCCCGAGCCGGCACCGCCACGCTAAGGGGAGGCCATGCCGTTCGCAACGAAATGCGGTATCACGCCGAGAATCACCCGTTCCCGCGGTTGTGGTCACGGGAAGCGAAGCAGATCGGTCGTGCTCGGATTCCGCGATGCTGGAACCCTGCGAGGCTTCAGGCGGTGAGCAGTCGAAGGACATGGTCGCCGACGAGGCGCATGCCGCGTAGCACGGCCCACACCGTGAGGTGCTCGAGGGAGGTGCCGACGGCGGGCTCCCAGTTGGCGATCGCGGCCCAGCTGACGGTGAGACCCGCGATGGTGACGGCGCCGACGTCGGCGCGCACACCGGCGTCGGTGCCGGTCTTGTTCCACAGCGCCGGCTCGGGATGGAGCGAGTCGTGGTGGGCAAGGGGATCGATACCGGCCTGGTCGACGAGCGGCAGGCCGACCATCGACTGGTCGACGTTGGCCGAGAGCCACTGTCGCACGAGCAGATCCGAGCCGGGCCCGGTGGCGGTGCCGGCAGAGATGCGGTGGGCGAGCGCGCTCAGCTCGGCGGCGCTGCCGGTGCTGAGGGTGGCGGCGTGCTCGGCCGAGCGGTCGTCGCGCACCCGGTCGTGCAGCGCGGTCGCCCGCAGGCCCAGGGCGGTGGCACGGGCGGCGACCTCGGCCAGCCCGACTCGCGCGAGCAGCACGTTGGTGGCGAGGTTGTCGGAGACGGCGCCCACGAGGGCGGCCACGTCAACGAGGGGGAGGGTCTCGACCGAGAGGGTGTGCCACAGTCCGGAGTCGCCCACCCACTCCTCGACCGAGCGCGTCAGTTGCTCGTCGGGTGAGAGCTCGCCGGCCACGATGGCGCGCGCCGTCTCGACGAGGAGGAGCACCTTGCCGACGGACGCCGTGCGGAGGGAGGCGTCGGCGTCGACCTCGGCGAGCGGCATACCGGAGCCGTCGCGGATGCACAGCGACCAGGTGACGCCACCGGCGTCGGGGAGCTGGATGTCGTTGTCAGCCAAGGGAGTCGAGCCACGAGACGAGGGCGGCGTTGACCTGCTCGGGCGCCTCCTCGCCGAGGAAGTGCCCGGCCCCGTCGATCTTCACGTGGCGGTAGTCGCCGGGCACGAAGGCGCCTGAGCCGTAGGTGGGGTCGAGGAGCACGCAGCCGTCGTCGGCGCCCTGGAGCTGGAGCACCGGCACGCGGATGGCGTGGCGGATGCGGCGCATGAAGAGCGGCCCGTCGGGGCGGACCTGCGAGCGGCCGAGCCAGCGGTAGTGCTCGGCGGCGGAGTGGGCGACGAAGGGGATCATCATGGCGTCGCCGTAACGGGCGATGTCGTCGTCGGTGGGGAAGGTGCTCGACGGCGACGACCACGAGGTGAGGAGGCGGCCGACGTAGTCGTGCGACTCCGTCATCTCGCGCTCGGGGGCGAAGGGCTTCTGGAGGCCGGCGATCCACTGCAGGGCCCGGCGCTGCTTGTGGTCGGTGAACGTCGCGTGGCGCATGACGCGCGGGTGCGGCATCGACAGGGAGGCGATGGCGCGGGTGACGTCGGGACGCAGGCTCGGCATGGACCACGCGATCCACCCGCCGAGGCCTTGGCCGACGATGACCGCCTCCTTCTCACCGAGGGTGCGGATGACGCTGGCGGCGTCGAGGCTCGCCATGTAGGTGTCGTAACCGCGCGGGGGCTTGTCGGAGCCGCCGTAGCCGCGCAGGTCGAGCGCGGCGGCGCGGTAGCCCGCGGCGGCGAGGGCGACCATCTGGTGGCGCCACGCATACCAGAACTGCGGGAAACCGTGCAGGAGCAGGACGAGCGGGCCCTCACCGAGCTCGGCGACGTGGAAGCGTGCGCCGTTGGCCGAGATGTAGCGGTGCTCCCACGGACCGTCGATGTTGACGAAGGCAGAGTCGACGGGCATGGGTGCGGCGGGTCGGGCTGGTCAGGCGTCGCGCGACGGGTCGGGCTTGCTCGCCGAGTCAGTCGTCGTGATGACCGTCGTGTCGGCGGTCGAGGAGGGGGTGGCCGTGGAGCCCGTCGTCGGCGTGGTGGCCGGCGTGGCGCTGACGGAGGTCGTCGCGCGGTTGGTCGTCGCCTTGGCGACGCGGGGGTCCCACGAGGGCGGCGGTGCCGGCACGACGGTGCCGGGGTTGGCGATCGCGGCCTTGATGCCGGCGACGGTCTGCTGCGCCTCGCCGATCGCCTTGTCGGGCGAGGGCTGCACGGTCTTCATCTTGCGCACCCCGAGCAGGCCGAGCACGGCGGCGACGATGAGCATCACGAGCGTGACGATGAGGAAGCTGGCCCAGCGGGGCAGCCCCATCGCCTGGATGCCCTCGGCGAGGGTGATGAAGATGAAGTAGACCGAGTAGAAGAGCACGACCGCTGCGCCTGCGAGCAGGCCACCGCCGACGCCGGCCTTCTTCGCCTGGACGGCGATCTCGGCCTTGGCGAGCGCGATCTCGCTCCGGATGAGTGCGGAGATGTCCTGGGTCGCCGAAGCAACCAACTGGCCCAGCGTCCGCTCCGGCCGGGGATCCGTGCTCATGGACTCACTTCCTCGATCATGCCGTGGGCCACGCCTGTGCGCCGCCGATGCCACCCTACTGTGCTGCACTTACCCAGACGTGCACGGATGGGGGCGGGTCAGCCGTGTGGTGTGCGGGAGTCTCGCGGGGTGGTCAGCTCGGCCGGCCGTAGATGTCGGGGATGCCGTCGAGATCGCGGTCCTCGGTCTCGCGCGCGTGCACGTCGCGGTAGTGCCGGTTGCGCGAGCGCAGCACGACGGTGGCCAGCAGGGCCGCGATGAGGCTGCCGACGAGAACAGCGAGCTTGACGTGGTCGTCGCGCTCGGAGCCGGTGCCGAAGGCGAGCTCGCCGACGAGCAGACTCACGGTGAAGCCGACGCCGGCGAGCAGCGAGAGGCCGAAGATGTCGGTCCAGCTGAGGTCCTCGTCGAGCTCAGCCCGAGTGAAGCGCGCCAGGGCCCACGTCCCGCCGAAGATGCCGATAGCCTTGCCGACGACGAGGCCGACGACGACACCGATGGCTGCCGGATCGGTGACGGCCTCGGAGAAGCCGCCGCCGACGACGGTGACGCCGGCCGCGAAGAAGGCGAAGACGGGCACGGCGAAGCCCGCCGAGAACGGCCGAATCTTGTGCTCGAGCTTCTCGGCGAGGGAGTGGCGGTTGGGGTCGTCCTCGACCTCGCGGTGCACCGGCACGAGGAGGCCGAGCAGCACGCCGGCGACGGTCGCGTGCACGCCGCTGTTGTGCACGAACATCCACGCGAGCAGGGCGGGGATGGCGAGGAGGAAGGGGTTGGTCAGCTTGCGCTTGAGGAGGAAGCGCCACACGGCCAGCGGCACGACGGCGGCGAGCAGCCACAGGAACTGAACGCTCGCGGTGTAGAAGACGGCGATGATCGTGATCGCGATGAGGTCGTCGACGACGGCGAGGGTCAGAAGGAAGGACCGCAGCGAACTCGGCAGGTGCGTGCCGATGACCGCGAGCACGGCGAGGGCGAAGGCGATGTCGGTGGCGGTGGGGATGGCCCACCCACGCAGCATCCCGCTGACGTCGGCGCTGCTGTCGCCGGCCGTGAGCGCGAGAACCGTGACGACGAAGAGGACGGCGGGCAGCACGACGCCACAGACCGCGGCGGCGATCGGCAGGGCGGCCTTGCGCCGGTCGGAGAGCTCTCCTGCGACGAACTCGCGCTTCAGCTCGATGCCGGCGACGAGGAAGAAGATCGCGAGCAGGCCGTCGGCCGCCCACGTGCCGAGGCTGAGGTTGAGGTGCAGCGACTCCGGACCCACCACGGTGTCGCGCAGGGTCGAATAGGCCTCTCGCCACGGGGAGTTGGCCCACACGAGCGCGGCGACTGCCGCGATCAGCAGGATCGCGCCACCCACCGTCTCGGTGCGGAGCAGGTCGGCGACGTAGCTCGTCTCGCGCCACGAGCTGCGGCTGAGGAGCTTGGTGGACTTGCTGGGGTTCGGGTTGTCGCTCACAGGTGGTCCCTTCGATGCAGGGGTCATCGGACGCCGACCAGACTTCCCGGCACACCATGGCCACGGGCAGCTGTGCTGTGAGCCGTTCACGATCCTATCGGGCGGCTGGGTGCCGGCGCTGGTGCGCGTTGGCTGGGTGCCTGCCCGCAGGTGCTGGTCGCGGGGTGGCCCCTGGACCTACATTGAGGGCGGGGCAGGGGGAGTCCGACGCGTCCTTGGGGGAAGCATGAGCGAGAAGCCGGCAGGCTGGTACTACGTGGGCGACGGCAAGCTGCGCTATCGCGACGACTACGGGTGGACCGAGTTCTACATGGACACGACCGACCCGCGCGCCCAGAGCTGGCCGCCGCCGACGCCACGGACGATGCTGCAGCAGGTCCGCGACGACGAGGAGGCACGCTCCAAGCAGGCGACCAGCCGGCGCGGGATCTTCGGGAGCCGGCGGCAGCGTCGGCCCTGAAATGCGCATGCCCGCCCGGGGCTCGACCTCAGCTCATGGTACAGAAGCGCGGGGTGCCCACGGCGACGGGGCGGTAAAGCAGGAGCTTGTCCTCCCAGCGGGTCAAGGGCTGCAGCTGGATCTGCCCTGCACCGGGACCGAAGGTGACCGGTGCCCCGTTGAGCGTCCCCTCCACGACCAAGGCAGGATTCTCGGTGGCAAGTCGTCGAATTCCCATGACAGGCAGGCCAATTGTCTCGCCGGTCGCAGCTTGGACGCGCGGGTCGTTCGAGCGCTTGATGATGACGAGGTCGCTGGCCCAGTCGGATACCTGCAGCGAGGGCATGAAGACGTGGTTGGGGGAGGCCCCTTCGGTGCGCAGGCCGGAGAACATCGTGAACACGCCGGAGGTGCGAACGCCGATGTAGGGCATAGCCGCCCACACCACGACGACGAGCAGCACAAACACTTGGACCGCAAGCGGGCGGCCGAGCGCCTGGGCGGAACGTGTGGTCCTCCAGGTGAGCAGGGCGGCGGCCAGGAATGCGATGAGGTAGACCTCTGAGGCCACGAAGAGGATGGCTGATGACACGCGCACCGATGCGTAGCCCAAGAAGCCAAGGGCGAGGAAGGCTAGCGCCATCGCCAGCCAGGGTGCCCGACGCACATCTCGCACGATTGCCGATCGGCTGGTGACCCTGGCCAATCGGTCGACGATCGCTGCGACGTCTTCATCGGCGAGGAAGAGCAGGAAGAGAGCATAGAGAGCAGCCGTGAAGTCGACGACGGCGAAGCCGGGACTTGCGCTGAGGATGAAGTGGAAAACCATCGCGACACGGACACCGTGACGTCGAGTGCGACGGATCATCAGCAGGATCGGGATGAGGGTCTCGAACGCGATGGTGGCCATCACAAACGCTGGCCCGAGCCCGGACTCGCGGGTCAGCCCGAACGACGCGGTGTCGGCAATGGCTCCGGCGCAGCTGCGCAGCGGATCGAGGAAGGTGACGTTGTACTTCGACAAGGCCGCCGCCGAGTAGGCAATGAGCAGGATCCAGCGAGCGGCAGGAAACGCCGCGGCCACGGCCGGAAGACTGCAGGAACGCCGCCACGCGAGCGTCAGGAGAATCGCCACGTTGACCGCGCCGGCCAGGATCCAGTGATCGGGGCTGTAGGGCATCTCGACGACGAGGTCCAAGACCTGCGCGCCCGCCATGACAGCAAGCCACCTCCCTCTCGGCGACCAGACCGCGATCAGTGCTGTGCCGAAGGTGACGATGTTCCACGGAGTGTCCAGGCGCGAGTCGGTCGCACCGGCAAGGTGGATGACGTGTGCTGCCGCCCACATGCGGACGAACAGGGTGGTGGACAGATGCCGCGTTCCGCCTTCGCCACCGCTGTCGAGGCCGACGGCTTGCTGGCTTGCCGGGACCGGTGCGGCCATGCTGCCCCTCACGGACGAACGGGATGGATGCCAAGAACGTGGCGGAGACGATGCTAGGTGAGTCGTCGTCCGGGTGAGGTCGATTGAGCGACTGGGCTGGACCAGTGCTCAACGCGTGCCCGCAACGGCGCGAGGGCATAGCGGACTTATGGGCGATCGACCCTCGCGGAGACGGTCGATCCCTAGGCTTGCGTCCAACGAGGGAGGTGTGTCGTGCCACGACGACTCATTCAGGCGTGCGACCGAGGGGCGACGGCAGTTGAGTACGCGGTCATGGCTGCGCTCATCATCGGGGTCCTCATCTCGACCGTGGTTCTCATCGGGCCGAAGCTGCTGCCGGGATTCCAAGAAGTGATCGCCGGCCTCTGAATGCGGAGCCACCCGGTAACCGGACACTTCGGCCATCCCCGACAACCCAGACTTTGCGGAATTTTCAACTGTTTCAGCGATTCGGAAGACAGCAGGACCTTCGGGCACCTAGTTTCTCCGCCGTGGGGGTTCCACATCGGGTGGCCCGTCAAACGTGAAAGAAGACAGTCATGACCAAGCTTGCAGCCAAGATCCAGACGCGCCTCCAGGCAGAGCGTGGCGCCACCGCGGTGGAGTACGGCGTCATGGTCGCGCTCATCGTCGCGGTCATCGTCACCGTTGTCGCCACGCTCGGGCAGGACATTCTCAACGCCTTCACGAATGTCGAGACCGCGATCCCGTGATCGGCTGATCCACGACGCGCGGCTCTCACTGCTGTGGGAGCCGCGCTCAGCCTTTCAGCCTCAAAATGCAGCGGGAAGTCAAGATGTACGGGTGTAGAACGTGGGGTCAGCGCTTTCGGCTCGGTCAGTCGCAGCGCGGAGCGACTGTGGTGGAGTTTGCGATCCTGCTTCCGCTCATGCTTCTCATCCTTGGTGGGATCACCGACTTCGGCCGCGCGATGTTCACTCAGATCCAACTCTCCAACGCGGCGCGAGAGGGTGCTCGCGCGGCCGTGGTCAGTGACGCCAGCGCGGATGAGATCGTCGATCGCGCCTCGTCGTCTGCGCCGAACATGTCAGACCTGACCATTACCGTCGATTTCCAGTGCCCGGGCGACACCGCGCAGGTCACGGCGTCGAGAGAGTTCGACTGGATCCTGCTCGGCCCCGCCGCGCAGTTCATGGGAAGCACGGACACGTTCAAGGACACCCTCACGTCGACGGCGGTGATGAAATGCGGTGGTTGAGCCCTTCGTGCCGCCGGGGCGCCCGGAGGCCACGTGAGCGTGGTGCGGTCGCGCCGCTGTTCGCGGTGCTGCTCGCCACGGTGGTCATGGGCATGCTCGCGCTCACGGTCGATGTCGGCTCGATCATGGTCGAGCGACGCTCGCTGCAGAACGGCGCTGACGCGGCTTCTATGGCACTAGCTGACGTGTGCGCGCAGGACGAGGCTTCATGCGATCCCAATGACGGCGAGAACGACGCGATGCTGACGAGCCTGTTGGAAGCCAACACCGGCTCGGACGGCCTGTCTCAGCTTGAGCTGGACGGCAACCGCCCTGACACGACGAACGGGCAGTGTGCCCGGACGCCCACGGGCAGCTCCTTTCCGGGCATGCCGGAATGCCTGTCCGCGAGCGAGACCGCCGACATCGCGGCCCTCAACGAGTGCCCTCCCGTGCCCGCTTGGCTGGCCGACGAACCCGAGATTCCCTACGTCGAGACATATTCCCGCACCCTGAGTGAGGGCGGCACGTCGATCCTGCCGAAATACTTCGCGCAGACCCTCGTGGGCACCCCGCCCGACAGCTCGGTGTCGGCCTGCGCGCGCGCCGCGTGGGGTGCGCCGACGTCCTACACGGGCACCATCCCGATCACGTTCTCAGTCTGCGAGTGGCAGTACTTTATGGACGACTATGGTGGCTACGTCGCGGAGCTTCCGGGGCCGAACGGCTACGGCAGCGGCCCCGGCCAGACGCCGTGGCCGACTACCGACCGGGAGAAGGTCATCTACCTCAAGGCTTCGTCGAGTGCCGAGCCGAAGACCTGCTTCTACAACGGGATGAACGACTTCCCAGGAGCCTTCGGCTTCGTCACCTCGACCGGGTGCGTCGCCACTGTCACCACCGAGGGGTGGGTGGACACCAAGACCGGCACGGCCGTGCCCAACGACTGCAAGCCGCTGCTTTCTGGCATGCACAACACGGTCGTGGCGCTGCCGGTCTTCGACTGCGTGCAGGGGGGCGCGAGCGCGCCAACCGCCGACATTGCCACCCTCGACTGCACTGACCTCGGCACCGGCACGCAGGCGTGGTATCACATCGCGGGCTGGGCGAAGTTCTACATCAGCGCCGTGCGAGCCCCCAGCGTGAACCTTTTGAGCGGCATCTCTGGTGAGGCCTGCTCCAACAGTGAGGTCTGCCTCAAGGGGTGGTTCGTCAAGGGCTCCCTTGAGGATGTCGACTCCATCACGGCGCCCGACGGCGACAACGACTTCGGCACCTACGCTGTGCTTCCGGCCGGCTGACAACAAAGGAAATACTCCGCATGAACCGACGCATCCTTGCCGTGCTGGTCGCTGTCCTACTAGCCATCGGCGGCGCTGTGCTCGTCATCCTCTACGCCAAGAAGGCGGACGAGCGCGCCATCGCGGCCGCCCAGCCGACGGCGGTCTGGATAGCCAAGGAACCGATCCCGGCCGGGACCTCGCTCAAGGACGCCCAGCGGACCGAACTCATCGAGGAGACCCGTGTCGCTGCCAGCGCCGTGCCCAGCGGGGCGCTCACCGAGGTGAGTGCTGACAACAATGCGCTGGTGGCACTCTCAGAGGTACAGGCCGGAGAGTTCCTCATCGCTGCCCGCTTCGGCACGACCCCCGTGGGCTCGAAGGCGATCGAGGTGCCATCCGGCAAGCTCGCCGTGTCAGTAGAGCTCAGCGATCCCGCGCGTGTGGGCACCTTCGTCACACCCGGCACTCGCATCGCCATCTACTCGTCGTACAAGATCAAGGCGCTCGGCGACGACGAGCGATCCAAGGCGATCAACGACAACGACGTAAAGGGCACCAGCGTCCTACTCGACGACGTCCAGGTCATAGGAATGGGCGACTCTCCTCTTGCGGCGCCGGCCTCGAGCGCAACGACGGAGAAGGAGGAAGACAGCAAGGCCAAGTCGAAGGCGGCCAGTTTCCTCGTGACCGTGGCGGTGACTCCGGAGCAGGCCACCAGGCTCATCCATGGCATCAACGAGTACGAGCTCTATGCCGCCTTGCGAGGCTCAGATGCCAAGATCCCCCCGAACGCCCAGGTCAACGACATGACGATCTTCAAGACGGTGCTGCCGTGACGATCCTCTGGGACCTCGACCCGAATGCGGTCGAGACCTACCGGTTCGCGCTCGGCAACGACGTGCAGCAGCTTGATGCTGGAGCCCGAGTGAGCCGCGCCTTGGAAGAGCGCCCCGATCACACCCTGGTCGTCATCGGTCCCGATGTCCCTCTCGACGCTGCCTGCGAGCTTGCGGAGCGAGAGCGGGTCGACCGACCTGAGCTGGGCGTCATCCTGCTTCGGCACAGACTCGATGTCACGGCGCTCGGGCAAGCCCTCCGGAGCGGGGTGCGCGAGGTTGTCCAGGGCGACGACCAGCCTGCCCTCGCCGACGCCGTACGTCGGAGCATGCAGCTGACGGTGCAGCTCGCAGGCCACCACGGCGTTCACGGCGGTCGCGATGGCAAGGTCGTGACCGTCTTCTCGGCGAAGGGCGGGGTCGGCAAGACCACGGTTTCGACGAACGTTGCTGTCGCGCTCGCGTCCGAAGGTGCCAAGACCCTTCTAGTGGACCTGGATCTGATGTTCGGCGACGTGGCGATCAGCCTCCAGCTCGTGCCTCAGAGCACGATCCGGGACGTGGTCTCCATGAGCGGACATCTCGACGAGCAGGGCTTGGCCTCGGTGGTGTCCACCCACTCGAGCGGGCTTGACGTGCTTGCTGCTCCCGCCGACCCCGCCGATGCGGACAGGGTGCCATCTCACGTCGTCATCGAGCTTCTAAGGGTAGCTCGTTCGCAGTACGACTTCGTCGTGGTCGACACGCCTCCCTCTTTCACGGAGCACGTGCTCGCGGCGTTCGATCTCAGCGATGTCACGCTGTTGATCGCGACCCTCGATGTTCCCGCGGTCAAGAACCTGCGGATCGCGATCAACACCCTCGACACCTTGGGAGCGCCGAGTGAGGCGCGCTGCATCGTGCTCAACCGCTCCGACGCGAAGGTGGGCCTCAAGCCAGGGGATGTCGAGACTGCCCTGAAGCAGTCGATCAGCGCGAACATCCCTAACAGTCTGAGTGTGCCGGCATCCGTCAACCGCGGTGTCGCCATTGTGCTGGATGAGCCGAGGAGCCCGGTTTCGATCGCCATCCGTGAGCTCGTCGACGTCGAGATCCGGCAGCGCTTCGGCGGACCCGTGCGCAATGGTGCCAAGCGGTCCTTCAGCCTGCTGAGGAGCAAGAAGTGAGCAACCTCGCTGATCGTCTCGACCAGGCCCGGCAGCTCCAGGGGTCCTTCGGGCAGGGCCCTGCAGCACTGCGTGGGCGCGGTGCAACCCGTCGCGGGGTGGACCCCTTCGCGTTGGTCAAGGAGCGCGTGCATCAAGCTCTGGTGGAGTCGCTTGGGCCTCGCCTGTACGACCCGCACCTCTCAGAGAACGAACTGGCCGCGCAGGTCCGGACCACGCTGCAGCAGGTGATCGATGCCGAGCAGACGCCGCTCTCTCAGGCAGACCGCACGAAGATCGCCCAAGACGTCTCGGACGACATCCTCGGACACGGTCCTCTCGAGCCCTATCTGCGCGACGCCGATGTCACGGAAATCATGGTCAACGGGCCATCCGAGATCTTCATTGAGCGCGACGGGCGCATCTTTCCCGTGGAGGCGCAGTTCTCAGATGCCGCCCATCTGCGTCGAACCATCGACAAGATCGTGTCGCGGGTGGGCCGGCGCGTCGACGAGTCGAGCCCAATGGTCGATGCTCGACTACCCGACGGCTCGCGCGTGAATGCAGTGGTCGCGCCCATCGCGCTCGACGGCGCACTTCTGACTATCCGCAAGTTCGCTGCTGATCCCTTTACAGACCGCGATCTGTTGGCTTTCGGGACGATGACGCAGCAGGTGCGCGACTTCCTCTACGCGTGCGTTCGTGGTCGCCGAAACATCGTCATCTCTGGTGGGACCGGTTCCGGCAAGACGACCACTCTCAATGTGCTCAGCTCGTTCCTGCCCGACGATGAGCGCATCATCACCATCGAGGACTCTGCCGAGCTGCAGCTTCACCAGGAGCATGTGCTGCGCCTCGAGGCGCGCCCCCCCAACATCGAGGGCCGCGGTGCCGTGCCGATCCGTGACCTCGTGCGCAACTCCTTGCGCATGCGCCCTGACCGCATCATCGTCGGGGAGGTCCGTGACGGGGCGGCACTGGACATGCTCCAGGCCATGAACACCGGGCATGACGGCTCGATCACCACGGTGCACGCCAACTCCGCTCGCGACAGTCTCTCCCGACTCGAGACGATGGTGCTGATGGCGGGGGTCGATCTGCCGGTGCGCGCGATCAGGGAGCAGGTGTCGGGCGCGGTGGACCTCATCATTCAGCAGAGCCGCCTCAAGGACGGTTCCCGACGAATCGTCGCTGTGACTGAGGTCGTCGGCATGGAGTCCGACGTGATCACCCTTCAGGACATCTTCACCTTCGACTACTCGGCTGGGCGGGACGAGATGGGACGGTTCCGTGGTCACCTGAGGCCGACGGGGATCCGGCCCAAATTCACCGCCGATCTCAGCGATCTAGGGGTGGAGCTGCCTATGACGATGTTTGCCCGGGGCGGGTTGTGACCAGCTGGTTGCGCCGCATCCGGCTGGTCGTGGTCATCGCCTGCATCATGACTGCGCAGGTCGTCACTGCGCCCGCCGCGAATGCTGCGGACCCGGTGACCGTGGGTTTGAGCGAAGTCAAGGCTGACGCGACGGGCGTCGTCGGAGTGCTTACGTTGCGCAGCAAGTCCGCCGCGCAAGTCGAGCCCGCCAGCCTGCGGGCATCGATCGACGGCGAGCCTGTGCAGGCAATCGTCAAGCAGACGCCCAAGCTCGAGCGTCGCGCGATGCTCGTCATCGACACGAGTGGCTCGATGGGCAGCACCGGCATGGCAACCGTGCGCACCGCCACGGCCGAGTACCTCCAAAACGTGCCGGCCGATGTCCGGGTCGGTGTCACCACGTTTGCAACCACCGCGGGTGTGGACCTGGCGCCGACGCTTGACCGGGCTGCCGTCCAGCGTGTGGTCAACGGATTGGCGGCGCGCGGGGACACCAGCCTCTACGCCGGCATGCGGAGCGCCATCACGTCGCTTGGCCCCAAAGGCGACCGGAGCATCGTCTTGCTGAGTGACGGCGCCGACACGATCGCCGACAACCGCTCGGCCGCCCGAACACAGGTGACGAACCTGTTGAAGAGCGCCGGCGTGCGCACGGACGTCGTGCAGTTCAAGACCGACGACCCCGACGCTGTCGCCGCGATCAAGGGCTTCGCGGCTGCCAATGGCGGCTCGGTCGTCGCCGCTGATGACACCGCAGCCGTGACCGCAGCATTCCGTGACTCAGCGCGAGCCCTAGATGCGCAGGTGCAGTTCTCAATGGCGACCGCGGAGCCCCTGACTGGACCGCACGAGGTGGAGCTGTCAGGGCGAGCCGGCCCGACCGCATTCTCCTTCACACGCACGGTGAACTTCGCTGACGCCGCAACTGTGCCGACACCGTCCGCCTCGGTACCCCAGTCGACTGCGCCTGCCCAGGCCCTTGGCTCCTTCGTGCTGCCCGCTCCCAAGGTCGAGCCGTGGCTCGTCTGGGTCGCGGCCGCACTCATCGGGCTCGGGCTGTTCCTGCTCGTCGGCGTCGTGCTTGCCCCTTCTCTCCAGACACGGAGGGAGCGACGGGTGGCCGGCATCGAGGCTTACGTGGTCGGTCCCAGGACTCGATCCAGGTCCGAGCAGAAGGCGCAGCAGACTGCGGTCACCGAGCAACTCGTGGCCTTCGGAGACACGATGATGAAGGGTCGACGGGGCACGGCCAAGACGATGGCCCTCATCGATCGTGCGGATCTCCCCTTCAGGGCAGGCGAATGGTTCCTGGTGGTGGCGCTCGCCTGCCTGGCTGGTGCCTTCTTCGGCTTTGTCCTCATGCGGGACGCACGTGCGGTGGGACTCCTGCTAGGGGTCGTTGGTGGGGGTCTCCTGGGATTCGCGCTGCCGTCGTTCGTCCTGCGGCACCTCGCGAGCCGGCGGGCGGCGGCCTTCGAGCGGATCCTGCCCGACGTTCTCATGCTCGTCGCCACCAGCCTCCGCAGCGGTTTTGGCCTGCCTCAGGCACTTGACGCGGTCGCGCGAGATGCCGCCGAGCCTGCCGCCAAGGAGTTCTCCCGCGCCCTTGCTGAGACGCGCATCGGCACGGACGTCTCCGATGCCCTCGATCACATGGCCACGCGTATGGACAGCAAGGCGATGCGGTGGGCTGTGATGGCCATCCGCATCCAGCGCGAGGTGGGAGGCAACCTCGCCGATACGTTGACGACGACGGCAGCGACCCTTCGCGAGAGAGAGTCGATCCAGCGTCAGGTCCGCTCGCTGTCGGCGGAGGGGCGGCTCTCCGCGCAGATCCTCATCATCCTGCCCTTCGGGATGTTCCTCTACATGCTGATGGTCAACTACGACTACATC
This sequence comes from Humibacillus xanthopallidus, assembly GCF_044793955.1. GTDB lineage: Bacteria > Actinomycetota > Actinomycetes > Actinomycetales > Dermatophilaceae > Humibacillus > Humibacillus xanthopallidus_C. Next base: position 919,710 of record NZ_CP084995.1, read on the forward strand.
AGCCTCCTCTGGACAACCGGGTTGGGGATAGCCATGATCATCGGCGGTCTCTGCCTCATGGTTGTCGGCGTCGTGTGGATGCGTCGCGTCGTTCGGATCGAGGTATGACGATGAACACCGTCTACGCGGGGGCAGCGCTGTTGGGGCTAGCCCTTCTGGCGGGCGTGCTGACCCTGATTTTTACCTCGAGCGGCCCGACGGGGGTCGCCAAATCCCTGGCCCTCATCGACCAGACGGTGGGGGCTGACACCGTCACTCGTTCGCAGCTACCGGCCAAGGAGCGCTTCGTCCAACCGCTGATGGACAAGATGCGCGGCCTGGCGGTGGCCGTCTCACCCAAGGGCACCGGCGACAGAATCGCCACCATGCTCGACAGGGCCGGGAACCCGAGCCCGTGGACCGTCGAGAGAGTGATGGGTGTCAAGGGTGCCGCCCTCGTCGTGGGTGTGTTCCTCAGCTTCGCCTGGGCTGGACTGTCACTGAAAGGACTTCTGGTTGCTGTCGCGGTTGGGATGGCCGTCTTCTACCTCCCTGACCTGTTCCTCTACAACCTGGCTCTGCGCCGCCAAGAGGAGACGGCCAAGGGCCTCGCCGAGGCGCTCGACATGTTGACCGTCTGCGTGGAGGCAGGGCAGGGCTTTGATGCGGCGCTCATGCAGGTCGCGCGCAACATTGAAGGACCGATCGCAGGGGAGTTCGCGCGAGTTCTTTCGGAGATCCAGATCGGGAGCTCGCGCAGCGAGGCCTTCGCCGCGATGGGCGATCGCGTCGCTCTTCCGCAGGTGAAGAACTTCACCACCGCACTCGTCCAGGCTGATCGCCTGGGCTTGCCTATCGCGACCGTGCTGCGCGAGCAAACCGCCACCATGCGCCTCGTCCGCAAGCAGAAGGCGGAAGAGACGGCTCAGAAGGTGACGGTGAAGATCGTCTTTCCACTGTTGCTCTGCATCTTTCCTGCCCTCTTCATCGTCATCATCGGCCCCGGCGTCATTCGTCTGATGGAGTCGTTCTCAGGCTTCTGATGCCTCGCGGAACCAGAGACGAGCCACGGACCTGGCTTTAACTCCCAGGGCGCGTCCCTTGCCCCCGACTCGTGCCACCGGGGTACGTCGTTTGAACCGTGCGTGGACGGCGTCATCGATCCCCTTCGCCCGTCGTGGCGCGCCGAGGGACCGAGTGGCAGGGCTTGGGGCCTCGGCGGCAGGCGTGCGCCCGGTGGTCAAGGTGAAGATCCTGGGCTCGTCGAGCCCATGAGGGGCGGCGAGCGAGCCGCGGAGCTCAGTAAGGAGCTTTCATGACGGCTCATCGAACCCGTTACCCCCGCTCACGACGGTCCAGCCCTCACCTTGCGATGGTTGCGCACACGATCGGCCGAGTCGTCGTGGCCTCAACGCGAACCGACGGATCACTGTTCGGTCGATGAGCGGGGTACGTCAATTCGTCCACTCGCAAACTGCTGACCAGCACGAACGCAGACGCGAAAGCCCGAATCGAGGAAAGTGGCACGAGTCAGGTCTGATGCCTCGCGGAACCAGAGACGAGCCACAGACCTGGCTTTAACTCCCAGGGCGCGTCCCTTGCCCGTTGCTGAGCCAGATTCAACGCTTGGCCGGAAGGGTGAGGAGAACATGGGCGTTGCTCTGAGCGACAAGGGTCCAGCCCTCTTGCCTCTGTAGGCCTGCTGTTGCAGGGAGGTCCACACCCAGAAGTGCATGCGTGCATCCGGTCTGAAGAAGGTATTGCTCCCAGGTTGGCTGCGCACGCCGGAATCTCATGTAGCCCTCCACCTCGTCGAGCGAGTAGATCTCCGTCCGTCCGTCAATGGTGGGTCGAAGGTGCGGGTGCCTCCAGATGAGCCAGCCACCCAGGCCGTATTCGTTGCATATAACCGTCCCGGATGAAAGCCGGTCAAGTGCTGGGCTGAGCTCGTTGGCGCCGCCTGAGGCAAATGAGGCGCGCGCGGGAGCGATTGCGCCAGCGATCACTAGACCCACCGTCGCAAGGATGACCGTGACGACAGCCTCCGGGCGCCCAAGGGGCTCTCGACGGAGTCCTGAGACGGACTGCAGAGAGATGGCCGCGAGCGGTGCCATGATGGCCGCAGCCACCGGGACAGTCCGGACGTACGCCAGCGCCAGAGCTGTTGCCAGCGCGGTCAACAGAATGCGCGTCCAAGGTACTCTCACCCCGGCGCGCAACCATGGTACGAGGCACGCGGTGCTCAAAATCAGGAAACCCAGAAACCCGGGATTGCCTAGCGAGGGGGGCAGCCACTCTTGAACGAAGTGGGTGTAGCCCCGCACTTCAAGGGGGCTGAGGAGGAGCGCCGGGCCAACTGGCGTTAGCGCTGCCGCGGCGACAGACGCAAGGGGGACAAGCGCAAGCCGAAGCCCACGACGTGCGGTGACGGAGCCGTCCAACACCATGCCTGCCACGGTCACAAATCCGATTGCGGCTCCAACAAACCACATGCCATGACTGCAGGCCCATGCCCAGGAGAGTGGTACTAGCCACCATCTTGGGCGAAGATCTGAAGCCGTTCTAAGCCATGCTGCGGTTACAAGGATCGTCAAGGCGAATGTCACCAGGTGGGGCCGCAAAGAGAAGCTGCTGCTCATAGCGAAGAACGTGCACGTCATCACCAGAGCAGTGATTAGGAGCGAGGCGTGCTCGCGAAGGGTTACCCACAGGATCAGGAGAATTGCCGCCGCCCCCAGTGGGAGGAGCCACGCCACAGCAGGCAAGCCGCCCAGTTGCTGGGCCCAACTCATGGCAAGCTCTGGCAGCCATTCATGAAGGCGCCAGGTCCGCGTGGACTGATTGCTCCAAGGGTCGGGACCGCTGAACGTCCACGTGGCACGTAGGTAGTCACCCGTGGCGATGTGCCAGAACGTGTCAGGGTCCGAGATCGGTGCGAGCGCCGACACGACCATGATCAGGACCAAGACCCCTGGGAGGACCCGTCGAGCTCGCAGCGGAAGTCCGCTGTCAGGCGAGGTCGAATCCGGCTTAGAGCCCATGAGGCTCGACCGTGTAGGGTCCTCCAGGGTCGCTGCCCGGCGCCGATCGGCTGCATTGTCAACTGCCACCCGGAGATCATGACGGAACAAGCGTCCTCCTGAACGCACTTTCGAGAGCAGGGTTCCACCCAGCCTCCGACACCGACCCCTACACGGTGGGGCCCGCCATAGAGTGAGCATCAACATCCTCAATCGCCACGCGGCTTCCCCATGCGCCACGTCAAACTCGCGGATGGCCGGGCCGCCACAAGGCATGTCGCCGACATCCACCTCTGGCTCCAACGATCTTCGCAACGGGCCCTGTTCGCCACGGGGCCCATCCCTCAGCCGGAGTAGCTCCCGGCCAGGTCGGCGATCACGTCCGTTGCGCCATTGGAGTTGTAGAAACTCACCTTTCCGCCTGCGCCGACCTTCACGACCACCATATTGGCGATCGTCTGGCCCGCGGTGAAGTTGAGGTTGGACGCGGACGATCGGGGTGCGTCAGATGGATGGACCGTCAAGAAGCCCCCACTGGTTGGAGCCGCGACCGTGACGTTGATGGCGACCGCGGTTGTACCTGCCGGCAGGCCCGGGATCGTCAGGGTCTTTGTCGACCCGCCGGTGATCTTGCCCTTGGCAACCCCCACTCCCGACCGGGTGTCCATCACGCGAGTCGGGTTGATGCCTGCGAACTCGCCACCTTGTCCCAATGCGTAGTAGCCGGCGAGGTCGGCGATGATGTGGGTGGTGCCACTGGAGTTGTAGATGCTGACCCGGCCGGACCCATCGACCGCAGCTGTCACGAGATTCGGGACCGTCTGCCCCTTGGTGAAGTTGACGCTCGAGACCGTGGGTCGGGGTGAACCGTAGGGATGAACGGAGAGGTAGCCCCCTGTCGAAGGAGCGGTCACCGTCAGGTTGAGGACGATGGCCTTTGTCCCCGAAGGGATACCGGGCACGGTCAACGTGATCGTCTGTCCGGATCCGACTGTGCCGCTGTGCCCCCCGACGCCGCTGCGGGTGTCGAGCACCCGGGTGGGTGCCACCGGAGTGAAGCCCGATCCGAGATCAGGGACAAAGTAGCCAGAGAGGTCTGCGATCAGGTCGCTTGTGCCCGCCGAGTTGTAGAGGCTGACCCGTCCTCCGGATCCCACGCGCACCGTCACCATGTTGGGCACCGTCTTGCCCGCCGTGAAGTTGAGGTTCGACGTGGTGGGACGTGCCTGTCCGTACGGCCAGATGATCACATGTCCGGTTGCCGTCACGTTGGTGGCGGTGACGTTGAGCACGACTGAGCTGACTGCTGCCGGAAGGCCAGGAATGACGACATTGATGGTGCGGCCAGCGCCGACCTTGGCCTTGGCCGCACCAAGGCCAGTCCGCGTGTCCAAGAAGCGTCGCGGCGAGACGGCTGTGTAGGAACCTCGGTTGTTGTCGACGGAGAAGCTCCGCCAGTCGCTCGCGCCGATCTCTGTGCCCGCGACATCGAGCGCGGCCACACGCCATTCCCAGGACCCGGTCGCCATGACAGCCGTGGGCGCATACGCCTGAGCAGCAGTCGGCACCTTCTCTGTCGTTGACGCGCCGCCGGCAGTCCGACGCTCAAAGCGATACGTCACCGCTCCGGGTGTCTCCGACCACGAGAAGTAGGCGCCGTAACCATTCACAATGGCGCCTGCTCCAGGTGCGGTGAGGGTTGGGACGGCTCCACGGGCGAAGAAGCGCCCGCTCGCCGACCACTGCCCGGCCCTGCCGTCGGCGTCGAGCCGAGCGACGCGCCAGACGTAGGCGGCAGAACTGGCCGGCAGTGGAGTGGTGTGGGCATACGCGGCCTGCTTGCTGAGGACGTTGACCACCCGGTTGGTCGACGACCAGTTGATGTCATCGTTCTTGTAGACCTCGAGCTGGTAGCTCCCGGCATAGTCGGTGGCCGCCCACGTGAAGGGCGAGGTGCCGCTCGTGCAACCGCTGGATCCGATGGTCGGGCAGGCTTGCGTCAGAGTCCCGATCGCGCCCTTGGGTGCCGTGAGTGCTGGCGCGGGGCTGGTCTTCACGAACGAGAACGTCCGTGACCACTGGAGCCCGTTGCCTGCGGCATCGACAGCCTGCACTCGCCAGTAGAGCGTCCCCTCGGGGTAGGTCTTGTCCCACGCGGTGTAGGTGGGCTGGTCGACGAGCTGGGTGTCGATCGGCGCCGCGAAGCTGTCAGCGGTAGCGACCTGCACGCGGTACTGCTTCGCAGACTGATTGCTGCGCTCGCTCGTTGCTCCGAAGGTCGTGGCGGCGTTGGTGGCGAGGTAGTCCTGCCAGGTGAAGACGGCCTGGTTGCTCACACTTCCGCCGTGGGTCGGGCTCGTCAGGGAGATCTCCGGAGACAGCTTGCTGAAGGAGTTCGTCGCAGCGGATGCCGTCGAGACGGGATCAGGTGCGCACACCCCGTCCGCTTTGCAGGGCCGCACGTACCAGTAGTACGCCTGCCCGGCCTGGCTGTCCGGCAGGGCGCTCGGAGTGATGGCGCTCGTCGGGTTCCACCGCGTCGAGACGGTGACCGGCACGTTCGTGTAGACGAGGTTGGTCAGCTCGCGGTCTCGGGCGAGATAGACCATGTAGTAGGCAGAGCCAGGCACGGGGTCCCAGTCGAGTATCGGTGTCGATGGCACCCCGTCACATGCCCGGGGGAGGGTCGGCGCGTCGAGGTATGCCGTGCATCCAGTCGTCTGGTCGAGGCCCGTGCCGTCGAGCGCCAGTCTCCGGCCAGCCACCGGGCTCAGGTCCGCGATCGTGAACGTGCCGAGAGAGCCTCTCCCGAGACTGACGTTGCCACTCGTGAAGGCTTCCACCTGCCAGTCGTACTGGCCGGCGGCCATGAGCGTCTTGCCGGTGTCGGTCGCCGACGCGTACGGGTGCTTGTCGCTGAGAAGCGGCGCGTGGCTGTCGGCGAAGAAGAAGCCGCTCCCGTGCACACCGACGTCCACGCGGTAGTAGGCGGCGTTGGCCACCGGAGTCCACGTGAGGGCGGGGAAGCGCGTCGTGGGGGCGGCCCCGGGAGCTGGAGCCGACGGGTCGGGCGCCGAGCCTGTCCCCGCCACCGGTGAGAGGTTGAACGTCCAGTTCGGATACTTCGGCGACACAAAGCCGTTCGCATCAATGGATTGCACGGTCCAGGCGAAAGGGCCGTCGGCTGGGTCCAGCGCCGTCGTCTTCGGCGACCAGCTCAGCGCATAGGTGTCAGCCGTGGTGGTCCTGCCACTGCCATCGGTCAGCGTGACCCGGTACTTCTCCGCATCCTGGGCAGCCTGCCACCTCAATGTCGGCGTGCCCACTGTGGAGCCGTTGGACGGTGAGAGTCGCAGCACCGCGGCGGACGCGTAGACGAACGTCCCGATGGTGGAGTAGATCCCCTGCACGTTGGCCGGCTCGTCGAGCGCACGCACGCGCCAGTAGGTCACGGTGCCCTGTCCAGGTGTGCACTTGTACGCGGCCAGGTCGAAGTACCCGGCGGCATACGTCGTCTGCGGCGTGAAGCACGAGACGAAGGTGCTGAAGTTGGGATCGGTGCTGACGTCGAGCTGATAGCGCGTGGCGTGCTCCACCGGGGTCCACTGGTAGTAGAAGTCGTCGCCCACGGGAGGGGACACGGTGCTGGGTGGGTAGACGAGCGTGGGCTTGTCAGGCCAGTGCCTCTGGAAGTTCTTCAGTGGTGTCACGGCCACCCAGTCGATCGTCTCACCGAGGTTGTTCCGCGCGCGCACGCGCCAGTAGTACTGGTCGTTGAGATACGTCGTGGCCGGGCTGTAGCGGGTGCCCTTGATGTTGACCCTGGTGTCGATGATGGTGTTGAAGTCCTGGTCGGTGCTGACCTGGAGCTCATAGGTCTTGGCTCCCTTGACAGGGCTCCACGAGAGGAAGACATCCTCGACTGCGGTGTTCTCGGCGGGGGTGAGCGTCTGGACCTGCTTCAGCGCCCCGACCGTGAAGGACCACGGGGACGAGAAGGCGGTGTAGAGGCCGTTCGACAGCAGAGCGCGAACGCGCCAGTTGTAGGTGCCGTCGGCCTTGGGGTCGGGCACGACCAATGACGTCGTCTTCGTGGAGTAGGAGGCGGCTCCCACGAAGTCACCATCGGGGTCCACCTCGACCTGGTAGCTCACGGCTGCCTTGACCGCGGTCCACGTGAGCAGGGGTGGCTCGTCCGGCTGGGCCAGGGCCGGTCCGCCGTTTCCGGGCGCGGTCGGGGTCGGGGGCAGCGTCGCGCTCACCGTGATGCCGGCCAGCGCCCACGCGCTGGCCCCGGCCGGACCGTTGGCGCGCACCCTCCAGTAGACCGCTCCGTCGGGCAACTGCACGGTCGGCACGATGTGGCGGTTGGTCGTGGTCTTGGTGAACACCGGTGTGGTGAACGACGAGGAGGAGGCCACCTCGACGTCGTAGGTCGTGGCCTCGGCGACCCGGCCCCACGAGAGCACCGGTGAGCTGCTGACCGTCGAACCCCCCTGCGGTGTCAAGGATGTGGGAGTCGCGGTAGCCGCCTGCGCTGTCCCCACCCCCATGGAGCCCGTCAGTCCGACAACAAGGGCGATGACCAGCATCGCCCTTGACACAGCGGCCCGCGCGAACGCGCGAGGCACCCCATTCCCAGCCATTGCTCCCCTTGCCCACACGTTTGTCCTGGGTCAGGTTAAGAGGTCGGGAACCATCCCGCTTGCGAATCGTAGAAGTCGGCAGGCGACACAGGGAATGCCGCCCGCGTTGGACGCGGACGGCATACCCCTGCAGTTGAGGTGAAGGGTCAGACGGTGGCGACGGCGGGCTCGTCGACGCGCGACGCGAGGGCGTCGAGCAGACCGGCCAATTCGGCGCGGCGCTCGTCACCCACGGTGAGCTCGCCCTCGGGGGTCACGTCCTGGGTGAAGACCAGTCCGGTGGAGCCGACGACGTCAGCCTTGACGTGACCGAGCACCTTGGTGAGGTCGGCGGTCGCGTCGCCGGCGCCGGTCCAGCCGTAGCCGACGAGGGCGACGGGCTTGGCGTCCCACTCGGCGAAGAGGTAGTCGATGGCGTTCTTGATCGGCGCCGGGAAGCTGCGGTTGTACTGCGGCGTCACGACGATGATCGCGTCCGACTCGAAGACGGTGGAGGCCCATGCCTTGGTGTGCGCCTTGGCATAGTTGCCGTTGCGGGGCATGTCCTCCTCGTCGAAGAACGGCAGGGTCGACAGGTCGACGAGCTCGACCTCCCACTTCGAGGCGGGAGCCTGGGCGGCGACCCACTCGGCGACCTTGGGGCCGATGCGGCCCGGGCGGGTGCTGGACACGACGATTCGAAGCTGCTTCACGATTCAACCAACTGCCGGGGTGTCCAGGACATTCCCGGCCGTCTCGCGAGGTTGATGTGAGCCAAGCCACGGACAGGGGCCACATCGGAGTCCCGGGGACGGTAGCGTTGCGCCCCACCCACCGGACCATCCGAGGAGAGCACCGATCGTGAGCGAGGGCACGGAGGCGGCGAGCTATGCCGAGCGGCTGCACACGAAGCAGCACGTCTGGTGGAAGCGCATCCTTCCGGTGCAGCTTCCCTACAGGCTCAACATCAAGCGGCAGCGCCTCGGCCGCACCCTCGACATCGGCTGTGGCATCGGCCGCAACATGAAGGCACTGAGCCCCGACTCCCTCGGCATCGACCACAACACGCAGTCGATCGAGATCGCCAAGCGCGAGGGGATGCGCGCCATGACGGTCGAGGAGTTCCTGGCCAGCGATGAAGCGCGGCCGGCGTCGTTCGATGGCTTCCTCATCGCCCACGTCCTCGAGCACATGGACGAGGACCACGGGCGCGAGCTGCTCCGCACCTACCTGCCCTACCTGCGCCCGGGCGGGTCGGTCTTCATCGTCTGCCCGCAGGAGGTCGGCTACCGCAGCGACCCGACGCACGTGCGCTTCACGACGGGCGAGGACATCGAGCGCGTATGCCGTGAGGTGGGCCTGACGCCCCAGAGCAACTTCAGCTTCCCCTTCCCTCGCCCGCTCGGGAAGGTCTTTATCTACAACGAGTTCTGCGTCAAGGCGACGCTGGAGGCAGCGCCCGCCTGACGCGTGGTCCTCTCAGGACGCGATGAGCAGCGACAGGGCCGCGGTGTCCACGTCGTCACCGGGATCGATGTCGTCCCTGGCCGCCAGGCGCGTCACGGTGCCGTGTGCGTCGGCCTCGATCCAGGCGGCACGGTGGGACAGGCCCAGGTGGGGGAGTCCGGGGAGGAAGAGGCACCCGGACGCGGTCTCGTATTCCGGCACTGACGCGTGGGTGCTCGCCGGCGGGTGGAGCACGGCGAGTCCCGGCGGCTGTTCGGTCGCGAACTGCCCCGGCCTCAGCGGGTGCTCGCCGATCAGCTGACCTTCGGCGATCACGAGCCCGACCGCGTGGTCGGGGGAGTCGTCGGGCACGGCCTCGGTAACTCGGAAGACGGTGCTGCCCGGCGGCAGCATGTGGGGCACGGCCGCCATGCGCACGGCGAGGAGGAGCACCTGGGTCCACTCGACGGTGTCGTCGGGCCAGCGCCCGAAGAGCAGGAACCCCCGCAGGCGGCCATGAGCGCGCATCGGCGCCACCTCCACCTTGGCGTCACGGCCACGGTCCATCAGGGCCTCCTTCGCGTGCGTGACGCCGAGTCCGGCCAGGCCACGTGATCACCGCGAGGTCGGGACGGATCGACAGTCACGCCTTCGTGTAACTCTTGATTGCAGGATGCCACCGCAGCGGTCCATCCGGCGAGGGACTGGCCGATTCGTTGCGTTCCCGAGTCCTGCAGGTCCGCGGCGCGAGCGCGGTGGTGGCCCCGTGCGGATCGGGTGCTCGGAGGTGCAGCCTCGCTCTCCGACGTGCCATGAGCCGGGGTATGCCGTCCGGCTCGCAACGCCGGCGCCTCAGCTCGCGTCGTGCGCTGGGTGGCTCGCGACCCAGGCCTCGAGCGCCGCGACCCGGGCGGTGAGCTCCTCGAGGTCTGGCGGCTGGCGGAGCAGGCGCTGGAGGTGGGCGCGCTCGAGCGGTGAGTCGGGCTGGGCGGCGGGGGTGAGTCCACGACGGATGAGGGTGCGCGCGAGCGTGGAGGGCCCCACGCCGATCTCGGTCGCGAGGTCGGTCAGCCGCTCGAACTCGTCGGTGCTGAGGCGCACCGAGAGCACCTTGGCGCGCTCGATGCCCTGCGCTGCGGACGGCGAGCCAGTGGTGGTCGGGCTTGGGGTGTGCTGAGCCGTGGACGCGTCTGTCCGGCCACGGCTGGATGAGGGTGCGGCTGGCTTGGCCATGTGGGCTCCTCGGTATGACAGTGTCATGCTTTGTCAGTGGTGGAGTCTAGGGTGAAGTCATGGAGGTCAGCGAGCTCGTCGACGACAGAGGTCTGGTCGGCGTGCTCCGGTTCGCGTCCGACGCGTTGCGTCTGGCCGTGCAGCGGTGCCCGACCTGGGCGCTCACGGAGGGCGAGGTGGGTGAGGCGGTCGGGTTGGCGCAGGCGGTGCGCGAGGCGGCCCAGGCGGTCACCGCGGTGGCGGCACGGGAGGCTGATGCGCGGGGCCTGGGCTGTGGGTTGGGATTGTCGCGGGCGGACTGGCTGCGCTCGATGGCGCCGGGACTGGACCCGCGTGAGGCGCCGGGCATCGCAAAGGTCGCGGCGGCGATGAACGAGCCGCGGTGGGCGGCGCTGGCTGACAAGGTGGCCTCGGGGGCGACCTCGATCGCGCAGGCGGCGACGATCGTGCGTTTCCGGGCCGACCTGGCCCGGATCGCCGACCCGGAGCACCTCGACGCGATCGTCGAGGCGATGGTCGAGGTCAGCGACGTGCTCTCCGCGGCCGAGCTGGCCCGGGTCGCAGCGCACGGACGCGCCTCGCTCAAACCTCCCGCCGACCTCGACGACGAGGACCGCCGGCTCCGGGCCGGGCGGGCGTTGAAGAAGATCGGCGAGACCGCCGGCTTCATCGACTACCTCCTGCGCCTGGACCCCGAGGCCGCAGCGATCCTCGAGGCCGCGATCGACCCGCTGGCCCGCCCGCGGCCCGACCTCGACTGGAGCGCGGACACCACCAGCGACACGACCACCGACACCACGACTGGCACCGGCACCGGCACCGGCACCGGCACCGGGAAGGACCCGCGCCGGCCGGAGACGCGCCGGGCGGATGCGCTGCTGGAGATCATCGGCCGCGGGGTCGCCGCCCCTGAGGGCGTGACCCGCACCCCGCGCACGCAGCTGGTGGTGACCATGTCGTTCGAGGCGCTGCTGGGCCAGCTGCGCGGTGCCGGGGTCTGCGACAACGACGCGGTGCTCTCCCCGGCGACGGTGCGCCGGCTGGCCTGCGAGGCCTCGATCATCCCGATGGTCCTCGGAGGCCGGTCCGAGGTGCTCGACCTGGGCCGCGGCGAGCGGTTCTTCACCCGGGCCCAGCGACGCGCCATCGCCCGCCGGGACGGCTGCTGCACCTTCCCGGGCTGCACCATCCCGCCGCAGTGGTGCGACGTCCACCACGTGACGCACTGGATCGACGGTGGCTGCACCGACCTGACCAACGGGGCCCTGCTGTGCGGGCGGCACCACACCGTGGTCCACGAGCGCGGCATGACCGCAACCGTCACCGCGACCGGCGTCACCTGGCACCGCTAGCTGCCCCGCCCCACACCTCGCCCCTGCCGGGCGAGGTCAGCGGCACGCCCAGGCTGGTGCAGGAGCTAGCCAGCTCCCCAAGCACACCACATCAGCCGGGCACTACGGCGGAGGCAGGCAGCGCGCACACCCCCGAGCGGCGCTACGAGCGTGGCCGATTCGAGCGCTGGCTCGGGCCCGACCGTGGACTGCCGTCGGGGGTGAGCTCGATCAGCTGCCCCGAGATCCGGGTGCCGCGAAGGCGCTCCATCGCACCCGGGGGCAGGTCGGCGGGCAGCTCCACGATCGAGTGGTCGGTGCGGATGTCGATGTGCCCGAAGTCCTGTCGGCCGAGTCCGCCCTCGTTGGCGATGGCTCCGACGATCTGACGGGGCTCGACCTTCTGACGCTTGCCCACGGAGATCCGATAAGGCACGAGCGGCCCGCTCGGGCCGCCGCGCCCGCCCCGCTGCTGTGGTCGGTCTCGACGCTCCCCGCGCTGCGGACGATCGCTGTAGCCGCCCCGGTCGCCACGGCTGTCGCGGTCACCGCGAGAGCGGTCGTCGCGGTCGAAGGTGCGGCGCGCCGGGCGCTCCGGCTCGGGGGAGAGGAGCATCGGCTCGTCACCCTGCAGGACCGCGGCGAGCGCCGCCGCGACGTCGACCTCGGGCACGTTGTGCTCGTTGACGTAGTGCGCGATGACGTCGCGGAAGAAGTCGACCTTGTCGGTCGAGAGCGCCGCGGTGATCGCGTCGTCGAAGCGGGTCAGGCGGGTGGCGTTGATGTCCTCGACACTGGGCAGGCTCATCGGGGTCAGCGTCTGGCGCGTGGCCTTCTCGATCGCCTTGAGCAGGTGCCGCTCCCTCGGTGTCACGAAGGAGATCGCGTCGCCGCTGCGGCCGGCCCGGCCCGTGCGGCCGATGCGGTGCACGTAGGACTCGGTGTCGGTCGGGATGTCGTAGTTGACGACGTGGCTGATGCGCTCGACGTCGAGCCCGCGAGCCGCCACGTCGGTGGCGACGAGGATGTCGAGCTTGCCCGACTTCAGCTGGTCAACCGTGCGCTCACGCTGGTTCTGCGCGATGTCGCCGTTGATCGCCATGGCGGAGAAGCCGCGGGCCCGGAGCTTCTCCGCGAGGGTCTCGGTCTCGTTCTTCGTGCGGACGAAGACGATCATCCCCTCGAAGTTCTCGACCTCGAGGATGCGGGTCAGCGCATCGACCTTCTGCGGGTAGGACACCGTGAGGTAGCGCTGGGTGATGTTGGGCGTCGTCGACGTCGTTGCCTTGACCGTCACCTCGACCGGGTCGTCGAGGTACTTCTTCGAGATGCGCCGGATCTGCGAGGGCATCGTCGCGGAGAAGAGGGCGACGTGCTTGTCGTCCGGGGTGTCGGCGAGGATCGTCTCGACGTCCTCGGCGAAGCCCATCTTGAGCATCTCGTCGGCCTCGTCGAGCACGAGGAAGCGCAGCTGGCGCAGGTCGAGCGTCCCCTTCTCGAGGTGGTCCATGATGCGACCGGGGGTGCCCACGACGATGTGCACGCCGCGCCGCAACGCGCTCAGCTGCACGCCGTAGGCCTGACCACCGTAGACGGGGAGCACGTGCACGCCCGGCAGCCGAGCGGCATACCGCTCGAAGGCCTCGCACACCTGCAGGGCGAGCTCGCGGGTGGGAGCCAGCACGAGCGCCTGTGGCGACTTCTGCTTGAGATCGAGCTGGCTGAGGATGGGCAGCGCGAAGGCTGCCGTCTTGCCGGTGCCGGTCTGTGCGAGCCCGACAACGTGCCGCCCCTGGAGCAGCGCGGGGATCGTCGCCTCCTGGATCGGCGATGGGTGCTCGTAGCCGAGCTCTTTGAGGCTCTTCAGGATTCGCTCGTCGAGCCCCAGGCCGGCGAAGCCCGGTCGCGTCGGTGCCTCACGGGAGTCCGTGGTCGGCGGCGTCTCGTCGATCGTGCTCTCGGGCGGGTTGGTGGTGTCGCTCACCCTCCGACGGTAGTGCGTCGCCCGGGGTGGGCGACACGTCTCCGCGTGTCTGCCCGGCGCCAAGGGCGCGAAAGGGCCGAGTGGCACCGTGCCGTGAGAAGGAGGGGGCAGTGACCGTTGCATGCAGTCCAGTGATCGGAAGAGCGCCGCCTGCGCGCCCGCCGGCACCGACTCCAAGAACCACGCACAGGTCGGGCGATACTTGTTGATCTACGGGATAAACGGCGAAAACGGTTCATAGGGAACGGGATTGCCACTCTCAGAAGTGATCACCTGAATGTGTGGATGGATGCCCCCTCAGGGGTTATCTTTCTCTCGTAGGAGGCGAAGCGCCGCCGGGGGGCGTAGCGCGAGCCGTTCCTTGGGGGGTCGTTTCCCGGGTGAGGTGAAGAAGTCCGCCCGCGTTCCGGGAGACGCTTATCCACGGTGGGGGGCCACCATGTACGTCGACGACGGCGTCAGCGATGCCGCATTCCAAGAACTCAAACCGATATCAGGATTCCCGATGCCCGCGGGCCCAGCACCCGCGGACACCGTGCGAGCCCTCTTGCACGACCTGCGGCAGCCTCTGACCGCATTGCGGCTCATGGCCCAGGACGCCGAGTGTGGCCGGCGGGACACGGTCCTGACCGCGATGCTCGACGAGGTCAACTGGCTCAACGACCTGGTCGAGTCGGTCCTCGGGGGTCATGCGGACACCGGCCCGCGCTACGTGCTCCTCGGGGATGTCGCGACCGCCGCGGCCGCTCTGGCCTTTGCTCAAGCAGGATGCTCCTGGACGGTCGAGGTCAAGGCGGAGGCGTGGGTGAGTGTCCGCCGCTGCGCCGTGGAAAGGGCGCTGCTGTGCGTTCTCGACAACGCGACCAGGGCAGCCGGGGACCACGGTCACGTCGACCTCGTGGTGTCGTCACACGCGGGCCACGGACGTCTGGAGGTGACAGACGACGGCCCGGGGCTCGGCCGGCTCGCAGCCCAGCATTCGTTGGGGCTGCCTACGGTTCGTGCGGTGCTGGCTGACTGTGGCGGCAGCTTTTCGTTGCGTGACGGGGTCGGCGCTGGGGCGGTCGCCACGATCGAGATCCCGCTCGCTGCCTCGGTCAGGGCATCGTGAGGGTGGTCATCTCTGACGATCACCGAATGCTCCTCGACGCCATGAGCACGTCGCTGACTGCACGAGGGCACGAGGTCGTCGCACAGGAGGTGACGCCTGAGGGGGCGCTGGTTGCGGTCGCTCGTCATGATCCCGACATCTGCCTACTCGACTACAGCTACCCGCACGGCACCTGCCTCGAGGTGCTGCGCACCATGACGGCGGAGCACCCGCGCACGCGGGTGGTGGTCTTCTCCGCCATGACCGATCCACAGACGGTGGGAGCATGCCTCACCGCTGGAGCTGCCGGGTTCGTGAGCAAGCTGAAGTCCATCGACGACATCTGCCAGGCCCTCGACCGTGCCGGCTCCGGAGGCGTGGCCATCGACGCGCACCTGCTTCAGCAGGTGCTCAAGCCGGCCTCAGGGGAGGACCCCCTTTGGGCCCTGCAGTTCCTCACGGATCGCGAGTGGGATGCATTGAGGAGCATCGTCCAGGGGCTGACCACCAAGCAAATCGCAGCGGAGCTCGGCATCAGCCAAGCCACCGCGCGAACGCACGTCCAGCGCCTCTTGGCGAAGCTCGGGGTGCACTCACGTCTGGAGGCGGCGGCACTGATCAACCGGCACGCCACCTCCGAGACGTGGCCGGTGCGACTTCGGAGATCAGGGCTGAAGCGAGGACCGTCAGACATCAGGGCGAGGTGGCCATGATCGAGACACGCACGTCATCGGTCGTCGCATCCAGGGTGTTGTTGCTCGCCATGCTCCCGATCCGGACGACGCTCACGCTCCGGGTCAATGCACTCAGCGCTGCGCCGCGGGCGAACGGACCGGTGAAGGCCGTGCCAACGGGAGTGACGAAACCCTCGAGCATGATCGTGCCGTCCGCGTTGGTGCGCTGGTGCAGTCGCAGCCGGTACGACGTGCCTGGGGCAAGCTTGGGCCCGGGAGCACCGATCGTCGTGTTGTAGTTGCGCAGGAGAAGGGTGCCGTCCGCACGAAGCCAGAACGACCCGGTGGTCACCGTGCCCGAGCCCGTGGTGTTGAGGGACTGCACGATGCGCGTGTCGCCGGTGCCGAGGGCGTTGACCCGGAGCGTCAGGTCGACCCAGTGCTCGGGAGATGCCGTGAAGCGCTGCTCGAGGTACGCAGAGGACGTTCCGCGGGGGAAGCGCGCCGAGGCGAGGCCTGCCACGGGGCGCACGGTCTCGAGCTGAACCGGACCATCGACGAGGGTTGCGCCCTTTTCGCCGACGAGACTGCGCTGCTCGAACGTCATGTCGGCCGCGGTCTTCGAGGTCGCCGTGGGCGACGGCGTGGGCGTCGGGGTGGGCGTCGGGGTGGGCGTCGGGGTCGCCGTCGTGGTCGTGGTGGGTGGTGTGCCCGGTGTGGTGGTGATGGCGCGGAAGCGGGTCCAGGGGATGGTGCCGAGGATGGTGCGGGTGATGGTGGTGTCCCAGCCGGCGGAGGTGCGGTCCTGGAGGTAGATCTTGGCGGAGCCGGAGTTGTCGACGACGTACATGCCGTACTGCTGGAGGGCTTTGGCGATGATCAGGCCGGTGGGGGTGACGCCGAGTCTGGTGAGGTCTTCGGGGGTGAGGGTGGGGTCGAGCTGGAGGCGGGTGCCTTCGGGTAGGTCGCGTCCGGTGGTGCCTTTGCCGTCGGACTTGGAGGCGGGGAAGGTGTGTTCGCGGGAGGGGTAGGCGTAGGCGAAGGCGAGGGCGTGTTCGATGCGGCCGGTGGTGATCTCGGTGGGGCGGACGGTCCCGGCGAGGTAGGGCAGTCCGGCGCCGCGGCCGGCGAGGCCGTCGGCGAAGCGGCCGGTGGAGGTGGTGTCGGTGCGGATGGCGTAGCCGTTGGTGGCGGTGGCTTGGCCGTTCTTCCAGGCGAACTGCCAGAAGCCGTACTCGATGCCGGCGGTCTGGTCCCAGAGGACGACTTGGCCGTCGCTGCCGGGGGGTGGGGTGAGGCCGGCGGGGATGGGCAGGTTGGTGATGGTGGGGGCGTAGCCGTGGCCGATGCGGGTGCCGGAGGTGTAGTCGGAGTAGTAGCCGGTGAGCTGGATGCTGGTGCGGGGTGCGGTGGGGGTGACGCAGTAGAGGCCGATGGCGTACTGGTCGACGTCGGAGGTGAGGGTCTGGCCGGTGGCGGTGAGGGTGGCCTGGTAGGTGGGGGTGCGGGGGTCGATGGTGGGGGTGGATCCGATCGGGGTGTTCCACGCACTCGACGGCGCATACGGTCGCTGCCCCGAGCACGGGGCCAGCGCGCTGGTCGCTGTGGTGACCGAGGCGGATGCGGTGGCTGGCGCAGACGCGGCCGTCGAATACATGGCTGCGCCGATCACGAGGGCGGCGAGGCCCGCGAGCGCAACGGCTGCCGGGCGCCTGCTGGGTCTGTTGGTCATAGTCACGATGTCGTCCTGAGGGGAGGGGTGGGGGTCGAGCCGGAGAATGCCCGCTCCTTTGCTCGACTCTTCTTGGGAGGGCGGACAAAGGGCCTTCGCCTGTCAGGGCGGACAAGATGTGGAGGTTTGTGTTAGCGAGTGTTGGGGTATCCGATTCGTGCCGCAACTCGAGATTGGGCTTGCCTGCGGAGTGGCCTGATTCGGGTCCTCCAGCGGGGTCGTGCGGTAGCCTCCATGGAGGGGGCGCGGCGTTCATGAGAATGGCTGCGTCAAGCAGTACACAAAGAACTATTCGGGCATTTCTCTCGGCGCCGTGACGCGTTCATTTCCTCGTGCGGGAGAAGTCCATGGCCACCCAGAGCCAGCCCTTTGTTCGCCTCGGCCTGCCAGCGATGGCGCTCGTCCTCGCGCTCGTGATGCCGACGTCGATCGACCTCGGCGCGAGCGCCCCGGTGTCGGCCTCGGTCAACCCCGTCGTGGTCGAGAACCAGAAGCCGGGCTCTGACGGATGGGGCCTCGGCCTCAACGGCTACCGGGTCGCCGACGACCTCGGGAAGCAGGTCAAGGGGTATGCCTCCGCCGCCAGCGTCAACGTCGGTGAGAGCATCGACCTCAAGGTCACGGTGAACCCGCCCCAGTCCTACACGGCCAACGTCTTCCGGCTGGGCTACTACGGCGGCAAGGGCGCACGGCTGGTCCGCTCGGTCGACGGGCTTGCCGGCATCCAGCAACCTGCGTGCACCCCCGAGGCCGGCACGGGTCTCATCGAGTGCCAGTGGTCGACCAGCTTGCGACTCGACGTGGAACCCGACTGGACCAGTGGCGTCTACCTCGTCCTGCTCACCAACGCCGCGGGATTCCAGAGCTACGTGCAGTTCGTCGTCAGGGACGACGCCCGACACGCGGACCTGCTCTTCAAGCAGAGCGTCATGACGTACCAGGCCTACAACAACTTCCCGAGCGACGGACAAGCCGGCTGCAAGGGCGTCCCAGCCACCGGCAAGAACCTCTACGACACCCAGAGCTCACCCACCAAGACCGTCACGGGAACGCCGCGCGCGGTGAAGGTCTCGTTCGACCGCCCGTACCCCTGCACAGGAGGCGGGAGCCTCCTCGACCCGGACTGGAGCTGGGAGGGCTACTTCCTCACCTGGCTGGAGATGAACGGCTACGACGTGGCCTACACGACGGACGTCGATGCACACCTGCGGCCCCAGACGCTGCTCGACCACGAGGGCCTGCTCTCGGTGGGGCACGACGAGTACTGGACCAAGGAGATGTTCGACGCCTTTGAGGGCGCGCGAGATCAGGGCGTCAACATCGGCTTCTTCGGGGCGAACGATGTCTACTGGCAGTCGCGTCTCGAGCCCTCGAGCTCCGGCGTGCCCGGCCGCACGATGGTCGTCTACAAGAACACGCCCAACAACAGCTACAGCACGGTCGACCCGGTCGTGCAGCCTGCTCTCCGCACGGTCCGCTTCCAGGATCCACCCCTCAACCGACCGGCTCAGACCCTCATCGGCACGTCGTTCCTGGGATCGACCGACAGGTCCACTCTCAACACTGCTCTCAGCCCGAGCGCCTCGGGCGGCTGGCCGTGGTCCGACGCGGGGGTGAGCCCAGGAACCGTGTTCTCGGGCATCATCGGCTACGAAGCCGACGGGTACTCCTGTCACTACGCTCCCCCCGAGAACACCGGCTTCGCGCTCGTTGCGGCCTCGCCGTTCCGCGGCTCGGACAAGATCAGCGGCACGGCGCACGCCGCTGCGTATGTGGCGCCGAGTGGCTCCCTCGTCTTCTCCGCGGGCACCATGTCGTGGGTATGGGGCCTCGTGGACAAGGCGGATCCGCGTGATCCCACACGCCAGGCCTCGCTCTACGACCCGGCCCTCGACAGGGCGACCGTGGTGGTCGTGGATGCCCTCGCCGGGATGACGCCGTCGCCGTCGCTACCAGAGTTCACTCCGGACTGCACGGCCGACGTCGACATGGGCTTCGAGGGCGCCGGCGTCATCGGCGCGGACGGCGCGATGCGCTCGTTCGGCACGGTCCTGCTTGACGCGGACAGCCCGATCGTGGGAGCGAAGTCAGCGAGGACCAACGGCGCGTCGAGCTACCTCGACCACCCGATCACGGCGGTGGACTCGGTGACGGTGGACTTCTTGCTACGACTCAACGCCGTGCCCGCCTACCCGGTGCGCGTCGTCGTAGTCAGCTCACAGATCACCGACATCGGAAACGTGGTGCTCAACCCCACCACCGGTGGGGTGACGGCCAGACTCCGCAACGGTTCACCTCCGATCGGCGCGGCGAGCCAGCTCGTGCAGGTCGGCCAGACGTACCACGTGCGTCTGGTGCAGAGCCGGGGCGCCGGTGCCGACGGCGTGCTGGCGGCATGGCTCGCTCCCGAGGGCTCGGAGCTCGGGGCCCCCTTCGCGCAGACGACGACGGCCACCTTCACGGGCAGGGCCGACAAGGTGCGGATCGGGTCCACGACTAACTCGCAGACGACCCCGCCGGGCCTCGACGCCGACATCGACGCCGTGCGCATCATCGGTGGTCCGGCCCCGGCCAGCATGACGCTGCCCCCCTCCAGCCCGACGGGCCTCGTCCTGTCCCTCTCGGGGACCTCGGTCCAACTGCGGTGGACGGACACGGCAACGAACGAGGCGGCATACGTCGTGGAACGCTCTGGCGACGGCGGCACCACGTGGACCCAGATAGCGACGCTGCCCCCCGACGCCGCCGGCCACCTCGACGCGAGCGTGGCTGCGTCGACGGACTACCTCTATCGCGTGGTGGCGATGAACGCGAACGGCTCGAGCGCCCCGACTCCCGCCCAGGCGATCAGCACCCCGGCGACCCCACCGATGGCGCCCGCGGGTCTCACCGCGACGGCTGCGAGCCAGACCCAGACACTGCTCGCCTGGAATGACCTGTCCACCAATGAGACCGGCTTCGAGCTCCAGCGAGCGCCGACCAGCGACTTCGCGGGCGCGGTGACGTGGGCGCTCCCCGCCAACACGACGACGTACTCGGACACCCGCGACGAGGGAGTGGCCTGGTACCGCGTGAGGTCCGTGGGCGCCTCAGCATCGACGTGGACCTCGTCCGTGGTCGGCGCACGCCAGGCCGACATGACCTTCGAGGCAGGCGCCCTGACCGGGACGCAAGGGGCCACCTCTGCCATCGGACCCGTGGCGCTGGAGATGAGCGCTCCGCTGGTGGGCACCGCCTCCGCGCGCTTCCGCGCCGCGACCACGACCGCGTACCTCGAGCAGAAGCTCGCCGCGGTGGCGCCGGAGACGTTCACCAGCCTGACGTACCGGGTCAACGCTCTGGCGTCCGGCGACACCCGCATCGTCCAGTCCCTCAACGGGACCGGAGGCTCTGCTCCCACCACGGGCTCACTGTGGCTCAAGGGAGACGGCACGCTGCTGCTCCGCAACTACAACACGACGATCGGGACAGGCGTCAAGCTCCTTCCCGGCATGACGTATCGGCTGGGTCTGCACCAACGGCGGGTCTCCGATGGGGCCATCGCTCTGGAGGCGTTCGTCGCCGGTGCCGGCCAGCCGTTCGGGACACCCTTCGCGAGCACCAGCAGCGCCCCGGTCTCGACCACGACGAACGTGACCGCGGTGCGACTCGGGGTCATGGCGAGCACCAACACGCTTGATGCCACGGTGGACGAGGCACACATCGACACGAGCTTCATGCCGACCCGCTGAGCGTCGGCCGTCAGGTCGTCACCGAGAGTGGGCGAGTGGTGTCGGGGTGTCCGGCGTGGTGGGTGGTGTGCCCGGTGTGGTGGTGATGGCGCGGAAGCGGGTCCAGGGGATGGTGCCGAGGATGGTGCGGGTGATGGTGGTGTCCCAGCCGGCGGAGGTGCGGTCCTGGAGGTAGATCTTGGCGGAGCCGGAGTTGTCGACGACGTACATGCCGTACTGCTGGAGGGCTTTGGCGATGATCAGGCCGGTGGGGGTGACGCCGAGTCTGGTGAGGTCTTCGGGGGTGAGGGTGGGGTCGAGCTGGAGGCGGGTGCCTTCGGGTAGGTCGCGTCCGGTGGTGCCTTTGCCGTCGGACTTGGAGGCGGGGAAGGTGTGTTCGCGGGAGGGGTAGGCGTAGGCGAAGGCGAGGGCGTGTTCGATGCGGCCGGTGGTGATCTCGGTGGGGCGGACGGTCCCGGCGAGGTAGGGCAGTCCGGCGCCGCGGCCGGCGAGGCCGTCGGCGAAGCGGCCGGTGGAGGTGGTGTCGGTGCGGATGGCGTAGCCGTTGGTGGCGGTGGCTTGGCCGTTCTTCCAGGCGAACTGCCAGAAGCCGTACTCGATGCCGGCGGTCTGGTCCCAGAGGACGACTTGGCCGTCGCTGCCGGGGGGTGGGGTGAGGCCGGCGGGGATGGGCAGGTTGGTGATGGTGGGGGCGTAGCCGTGGCCGATGCGGGTGCCGGAGGTGTAGTCGGAGTAGTAGCCGGTGAGCTGGATGCTGGTGCGGGGTGCGGTGGGGGTGACGCAGTAGAGGCCGATGGCGTACTGGTCGACGTCGGAGGTGAGGGTCTGGCCGGTGGCGGTGAGGGTGGCCTGGTAGGTGGGGGTGCGGGGGTCGATGGTGGGGGTGGATCCGATCGGGGTGTTCCACGCACTCGACGGCGCATAGGGCGGGGCGCTGCTTCGGCATGTGACGACGGAAGCATCCGGAGCGTCGGCGGGAGTGTCGCCGGGCGACTGACAGGCACCCAGAGCCATCATGAGGGCCAGGGCCCACCCCCGGACGGCGACCCGAGCCGTGGACGACTTCGCCTCGCGACTCATCGCACATCGAGTAGGAGACGGACGACACGGACCCGCGCCGCCTCCGGGAAGACAGCCAGCACCCGTAGGTCTCGACGGCTGGACCACAGCAGGAGGAGAGTGGCGGCGCCGACGAGCGCCACGTCGACGGCAAGGGTGGGGTCGAGGGCGGCAGTCGTGAGCGCGAGGATGCCGCCGAGACCCACGATCCGGGCCAATGCGCGTGCAAGACGAAGGTCGACGGGCCAGATGCCGAGGTCGTGCCGCACGATCAGGAGCTTGCCCACGGTCAGCAGCGCGATCGTTGAGGTCGTCCCGATGGCGGCGCCCAGCGCGCCGAACTGGCGCACGAGCAGCACGTTGGCGCTGATGTTGAGAACCGTGACCGCAACGTTGGCCAGCGCCAGGTTGCGCAGGATGCCGTGCGCCTTCAATGTGAGTCCACTGAGCCCGAAGATCGCGAGCAGGTACTGACCAGTGGCCATGATGGCGAGGATCGGACCCGCGGCCGCATAGCGCTGGCCGAACAACGTCTCTGTGAGTGTGGGCGCGCAGACGATGGTCAGGGCCGCGATCGGGAAAGTGAAGACGGCGATCCAGAGCGAGCACGACGCATACAACTCTTCCCCCCGGGCGGTTTCACCGCTGGCGAAGAACCGTGACGCCGTCGGGATGAACAGAGGGATCAGGGCGTAGAAGATCACGAGGTTGCCGCTGGCGAGCGGTTGGGTGGCTTGGAGAAGGGCAACTTCTGTCGCCCCCGAGATCCAGCCGACGATGACGGCGTCCGAGGCGAAGAGCACGATCGCGAGCAGGTCTGCGGCGACCGCCGAACCGGTGAAGAGCATCAGCGCCCGGACGGGCATGACCGGCCGCACGGCGCGGGCGACGACTCCGCGCTGTCGGAGCAGGCGCCAGAGCTGCGGGAGGTAGATGAGCAGGCCCACGACCGTGGCGATCACGTATCCCACACCGAGCACGAGGACCGATGCCTGCATGACGAGCATGACGGCGACCACGGCGATGCGCAGGAGGGGGGTGATGACGTAGCGCCGCCAGAAGATGGCTCCCGGCCGGCCGTAGACGGCGAAGAGCGTGCTCCCCAACGTGTCGACGGCCTGCAGGGGGGCGAGCAGGACCATCACAGCGAGCAGCTCCGCGCTCTGTCGGTCGTGGATGACCATGCGAGTGAGCTCGTCGCGGCCAAGGACGGTCGCAGCGACCACCACCGTGCCCAGCGTCACCACCACGGCGAGGTAGAAGAGGATCGCACCGGCGAGGTGTGCCCGCTGCCCGCGTTCGTCGTAGATGGCCAGGAACCGGGACATCGTCTGCTCCATCCCGAGCGACACGACGACCGTGAGAAGGGTGACGACGGCGATGCAGTAGGAAAAGGCGCCGAACGCGGCTTGCGGGAGGTAGCGGACGATGAGGACCTGGATCAGGATCCCGGCACCGATCGCGAGGAGCCGGCCGACGAGGAGCAGCGAGGACCCCCGGATGGCGGCGTGGGGCGACGGTGCCACCGCGGGGGCGGTCGCTCGGGGCTCGGCGTCCTTCACGAGCCGCTCCCGGCGAGTCGGCGGGCGTGCGTTGCTGTCCGCTGGACCGGGTTCGGGGGCTCCTCGGGGTGTCGTGGGGTCAGGTTGATGACGGCCGCCGAGAGCGCGAGATACAGCCACAGGTAGCGGGCGTAGGCGAGGTGGAGGAAGGCGCTGCACGCAAGGTAGAAGCAGAGGGAGACCAGGGCGGCGGTGGCCAGCCCCCGCAAGGGGGTGTGCCGTCGGGCACGAGCGAGACCGAGGAGGACGGCGACCACGAGACAGGTGAACGCCGCCAGCCCGAGCAGGCCGACGTCCGCGGCCAGACCCAAGACGATGTTGTGCGCGTTGCGCGCGCCGTCGCCGCTGTGGACGCTCCCGCCGGAGAGGTTGACATAGCGCTGGTAGTAGAGAGGGAACTGGCCCGGTCCGACTCCGACGAACGGATGCGCCGCGAACACTTCCCAAGCCGCCGCCACCTCCGACAGGCGGCCAGCCGCGGACGCCTCCTCGCCGGGCCCGCCTGCTACGACGGTCCCGAGCGTCGCGAGGCGTTCGGCCAAGGTGGGGACCACCGCCACGGCTGCGGCTCCCGCGACGCTGAGATAGACGAGGGTCTTGCGCGGAAGGACTCCGCCCACCGCGAGCAGCACGAGGACGCCGGCGGCCGCCATGAGCGCCCCGCGCGAATAGGAGACGAACACGGCGTAGCTCACGAGCAGCCCGGCCCCCACGCAGACGATGCGGCCCAGCAGGGTCCTCGCGGAGATCGCGAGGTAGATGGCCCACGGCGTCAGTGCCGTCATCACCATGGCGAAGAAGTTCGGTTCGCCGATCATTCCCGCGGCTCGGAAGCTGCCCCCCACGAGCTCATCGGCAAGAACCCACGACGATGAGGCCGTGATGTCATACGGCTCGGAGACCTGCGCCAACCCGAAGAACGTGTTGTAGAAGTTGCCCTGGCGCTGCTGGTAGGCCACGAAGAAGCCGACCACTGCCCCGGCCACGACGACTGCCTGGATGCAGAGCCGCAGTGTGCGCACTGTCCTGATGCTGTTGGTCAGGGCGAAGAAGAAGATGAGTCCCTCGAGCAGCCACTGGACCAGGGTCGGGAAGCTGTCGCCAGGGCGGAACGAGAGGACGGTTGAGACGGTCGCCACGAGGGCGAAGGCGAGCAACCCCGTCATCGGCCATCCCCACACGACAGGTGCCCGATTGACGAGGATCTGGTAGAGCGCGGGCAGCAGGAGGAGCAGGTAGGGCAGCACCGGGGCCAGTGCCGGCGCTCCCACGTTCGTCGCGAGCACGCCTACGTTGACGAAGAGGAGTCCGACCGCGACCGCGGTCACCCAGTTCGGGCCGGTGAGCGCGAGTGACAGGACGAGCAGGGCCGTGACGGTGAGCGCCACCGTCACGGCGAAGTAGCCCAGCAGGGAGGCGGTCACGGCGGAGCCTGAACCCGTGCAGCGACCGACCGGGTCGAATGGCCAGTCATGGGGCCGTGACGCTCTCGGGGGGTGTCATCAGTCGGTGCAGCGGTCGCCCATCCCGCAGCAGGACGACCCCGAGCAGGCGCCCACCGCGGCGCACAATGGCGTCCATGCAGTCCAGCAGGTTGACCTCGATGGACGGGTCGCCGTACTCACCGACGAGGACCACGGCGTCGGTGGAGCTCAGCCACCAGGGTCCGGCAAGGGCGGAGGCCAAGGACGGCAGGGTGAGGACGAGCAGGTCATCGCTGCGACCTCGGGCGGAGGCGAGGAGACGCTCGGCTAGCTCGGTCTCCTCCTGGGGACTGTCGACCTGGATCACGCTGAGGTGCGGGCGGGTCAGCCGGATCGAGTGAATCGTGTCAGTGGGGTCCACAAGCGCGACCCGACGCCCGGGGGCAGCAAAGGCACTCGCGAGATTGAGAGCGACCTCTGGGGCGATCGGGCCCGCCCTGGTCCCGACGACGGAGATCGAGCTCAAAGGTGCTGTCGCGGCCCGAACATCCATGCGCGCGGCGATCTGTGCGTACTCTGTGGCCCTGCGCCCACGGACCACTACCGGCCCGGATGCGTCGTGGCGACCCCTGGAGCGACCGCTGGACGTGACGCTGCCCAGGTAGTCCTCGTTGGCGAGGGCACCGCGCACTCGCAGCACTCGGCGATGCCGACGCGCGACGAGGAAGCACAGGGACGTGAAGGTCAGCAAGCTCCCCGCCACTGCCGAGAGCATGGCCACCGCCTTCTCACTGGTGTCGGTCTCGCGGTCCGCACGCGTGGCTGGCTGGATCAACGTCAGCGCTCCACTCGCTTGACGCGTGTTCTCCTGCGCGCGCACGTCGGCGGTGGGGTTCTGGACGGGCGGAGACGTCGGTCCCTGATCCCTCAGTCGATCGACCTCGCCGACGAGGAGGCTGGCGAGTCGCTGCGCTGTCGCGGCATCGGACCAGGTCGTCCTGATGGTCAGGATGCGGGACTTCTCGTTGAACTGCACGTCCGCCGCCGAGAGCAGCTTCTCGTCGGTGTTCAATGGCAGCCCCGCACTTCTCGCAGCCCTCTGCAGGACAGCCTCCGAGCCGAGGGCGTCGGCGTAGGTCTGCCCGAGGGAGGCTGAGGCGCGCAGGGAGTCCGTCGACCCGGTCAGCTGACCCACGAGCAGGCGCGCCTGGGACTCGTAGCCGGGGTTGATGGAACTGAGCGCCAGCAGGGCGAGCATTCCCGAAGCGATGCCGGCGCAGAGGACCGCCCACCAGAAGCGCCGAAGCGTCCAGAGCACGAGGCGGCTCGGGATGCCGCGCCCAGCCTCGGGTGGGTGCGGCATCCCGGGACGCGGACGGCCGGTGCCTCCGACGTCGACGTACGCGTGTGTTTGGGCGCCGCCCTTCGGCGCGGGAACCTGGAGGGATCGTCCTGGCTCCTGCTGGCCCTGTATCACCGGGCAACCTCCGCTCTGGGCGAGACCGCTTCGGCGCCGAGCCCATAGGAGTCGATGGTGGCAGTGAGCATCGACTCGAGACTGAGACGCCGCTGCTGGACGCGCGCCGCGCGCGTCACCATTCGATCGCGCCGATCCGGTTGCAGGGCAAGCGATGACAGTTCCCTCGCAAGGATCGCGGGGCCCGCGAGATCGCTCTGCACACCCCATGGCAACAGGGCGACCGCCCCACCCCCGAAAACGTCCGGGATGGCGCCAACCGCGGTGCTGACGACGGGTGTCCGGGAGGCTGCGGCCTCGAGCAGCACATAAGGAAGGCCCTCCGTCGTCGACGTGATGACCAAGGCGTCACACGCCACGAGCAGGTCAGCGACGTCGTCCCGATGGCCGAGGAACCGGACCAGGTCCGCAGGACCCGGCTGGCGCAGAGCCAGCTGCTCGAGCCGTTCTCGCTCTGGCCCGTCGCCGACCACGAGGAGGCGCGCGGTGGGTAGCGATCGATGCAGGAGCGCAACGGCGCGGATGGCCATGTCGAAGTTCTTCACCGGGACCATCCGACCCACGGCGGCGACGACGAACTCGTCGCTCCCGATCCCGAGCTCGCGCCGCACCTCGGCGCGGTCACGGGCGACGCCGGCGCCGTCGATGCCACTCCAGACCACCGCGACATCGTCAGCCGCGCCGAGCCCCTGAAGGTTTCGACGTACTGCGGGGGACACCGCCACCAGCTTCCATCTCGATCGAATGACACATCTCAACACGGCCTCGTGCCACGAGAAGCCCCACAGCCTTCCCTCCGAGTGGCCGTACTCGCTGTGCACCGTGGCGATTCGGGCACCTGTCGGTGCCCGACCACGATCAGCCAGCCTCACAGCGAGCTGTGACTGCGCGTTGTGCGCATCCACGATCCAGCCCGGGCGGGCGCGCATCACGCGTCCGAGCTCAGCGACGAGTCGCGGGTCCCACTTCCGCCGCGCCACCGCTTCCGCACGGACACCCGCGTGCTCGAGCGCGCTGGCGAGCGGGCTTCCCTCGAGACAGGCCACGCTCACCGGCACACCTCGATCCGCGAGCCCTCTCGCGGTGGCCACCACGCGCGTCTCGGCGCCGCCGGTGCGCCGCGCGAGGTCCACGAGGAGCACACCCGATGGCCGACCCGGCGCGGTCATCGGGTGTGTCGAGTCACGACCGGTTCGGTCGCGCTGTCGCGCGCTGCCTCGAAGTGAGCAGGACACGGTTCCTGCCTTTCAGTCGACCTCGACCGGCTCGCGCGACGCCGACCGAGTGAGGTGGGAAGTCGACCAGGACGCCCGGCCGGCCATGTGCGGTTCGGGCAGGTCGAGCTCCACACGCCGCCAGAGGACCTGCTGGAACAGCCCGTCGAAGAGGGCCGTTCGAGGGGCCCACCCGAGGAGCCGCCGCGCGACCTGGCTGTCCCCTCCGGTGCGGAGCACGTCTCCTGCCACGACGGGGGCGGTCTGCACCGGGAGGTCACCTCCCACGATCCTGCGCAGGTGACCCAGAACGTCCTGCATGGTGGCCGGCTCGCCGCCGCACACGTTGGCAACGAGGCCGAGCGGCAGGCCCGGCGTGCGGCCCGCGAGGATCACAGCGCGCACCACGTCGTCGACGTAGGTGAAGTCCCGAATGGCTCCGGGCGCTGCAAACAGCGTGAAGGTGCTGCCTGTCAGGGCCGCATCGACCATCTGCGCCATGGCCATCTCCGGTCGCTGCCGCGGGCCGTAGACGGTGAAGAAGCGGAGGGAGACCGTTGGCACTCCGTAGTTCTTCGAGTAGAGCACGGCAAGCTGCTCGCCGGCCAGCTTCGTGACGCCGTAAGGGCTGTAGGGGGAGGGGAGGTCGGACTCCCGGCACGGGTAACTCGCAGCATTGCCATAGACGGATGAGCTCGACGCGTAGACCACCCGAACGCGTCCGTGCGCGCGCGCTGCCTCGAGCACGCGCTGCGTCGCACACACGTTCTCGGTGACGTAATCGTCGAAACCTGTGGACCAACTGGTCCTCACGCCCGGCTGCCCGGCAAGGTGGAACACCACAGTGGCGTCTCCGTAAAGAGAGACCAGGTCAGCGGTGACCAGGTCTTCCTGCACGAGCGTGAAGCGCGGATTTGCCTGCAGCTCAGCGATGTTGCGTCGCTTCTGCTCCGGTGAGTAATAGGAGGTGAACTTGTCGATTCCGACGACGTCGACTTCCTGGGCCACCAGCGCACGGCAGAGCGCGCTGCCGATGAACCCGGCTGCACCGGTGACAACTGCCTTGATCATTGTGGTTCCTCCTGGCTGCGAGCGAGCGTGATGCCTGCGAAAAAGGACGGTGCGGGGGAGGGGGTGCGACCACGTCGCCGGGTGGCTGCCTTCAGGCCCCTTTGCGCAGCAGCAGCTCCGGAACGGTGCGAAGAAGGATCTCGGCGTCCAGGCGCCAACACGCCCGCTCGAGATACGCGAGGTCGAGGCGAACCCGCTCGTCGAAGGAGGGGTGGGCTCGGCCCGCGACCTGCCAAGCCCCGGTCAGACCCGACGGCCCGTCGAACCGGGCCAGCTGCCACGGCTCGTAGGCTTCCGGCCGAAGGCTCGTGGGGCGCGGTCCGACGAGAGACATGTCGCCCCGCAGAACGTTGAACAGCTGCGGCAGCTCGTCGAGACTCGTGCACCGAAGGAATCGACCCAGCCTCGTCACCCTGGGGTCAGGATCGACCTTGAAGTCCGGCCAGGTGCGCAGGTTGAGATGCTGCAGCTGCGCCTTGAGCTCGTCGGCGTTGGGCACCATCGTCCGGAACTTGTAGATCACGAACCGTCGCATGCCGCGTCCTGTCCGCTGTTGCTTGAAGAGGACGGGGTGGCCGGGGCTTCCTGCGGCGATGACGAGTGCGACCAAGCAGACGAGAGGGAGCCACAATGGGGCCATCACGAGCACGACGGCGACATCCGTTGCCCGCTTGATCCGTTCGTAGCGTTGCACCGCCCCTGCCTCGCGCGACGGGTATCTTGTCAGCCAGCTGCAGGCGAGGGGGCCCGTGGCCCCCACCGCTCGGACCGCCGTTGGGGGCGCGGACGATCCGAGGGTGGGGAGCGCGCCCCCGGGAGTGAGCAGAAGTCGAGGTGAGACACCCCGCGGAGCCCGGTGGCGACCCCGAGACGGTCGTCGTCCCGTCGTGAGTCTGAGCGGTGCGAGTGCCATGGTCCCTCCTCGGCTTCGTGTCGAGAGAAGGCTCGCCGCTGCCGCGACGGGGCGAATCCGATGGATGCAGGAGGTGGCGCTACGTCAAGTGACGTAGAAGCCTGGCGGTTGACCGCAATGTGTCGCCGTGGTCTGTCACCTTTGATGCTGGACCAGGCGAATTGTGCCGCGGGAGAAGGGATTCGGCCACGTTCACGTCGAACCGCGAGTAGGTTGCCCTCTGTGGGACTTCACCTGGATCGGCGCTCCAACCGCGAGGACAGCCGCCGGCACGGCGTCGGCCGGCCAGCTGGCGCCATAGCGTCCGTCTGCGCCTGGGTCGGGCTCGCTGTGACTGGCTACGCCTATGCCGGGTATCCCGCGCTCGTCGCGCTCGCCGCGCGTCGGCGCCCGGTCGAGTCCTACCCCGACCACCTCCCTGACGTCACGATCGTCGTGTCGGCGCTGGATGAGCAGGACGTCATCGGCGCACGACTGAACAACCTGAGGGCGCTTGACTATCCAGCCGACCGGCTCGAGGTCGTCGTCGTGACCGACGGCTCCTCGGATGACACGGCGAGGGTGGCGCAGGCACATGCGTGGCCCGGGGTTGTGGTCCTGCACGAGCCGGAGCGCCGAGGCAAGGCCGCCGCCATGGCACGCGCCGTCGACCACGCCCACCACTCCGTCATCGTCTTCTCGGACGCGAACAACCGCTATCCCCCGAACGGGATGCGTGAGCTCCTCAAGCCCCTGGCCGACCCGCACGTAGGCGCGGTGACCGGTGCCAAGGCCGTCGAGGGCGGCAGCGCGGCACTCACGGGCGGTGAGCGGGTCTACTGGGCGTACGAGTCCTTCATCAAGAGGCAGGAGTCGCGACTCGGCTGCTGCACCGCTGTCGTGGGGGAGATGCTGGCGGTGCGCCGAGCTCTGGTGCCGAACTTTCCGTCGGACCTCGTCAATGACGACTTCTTCATCGCGATGCAGGTGGCCCGCCAGGGCTATCGCGTGGCCTACGCGCCGAAGGCCGTGTCATGGGAGCCTACCTCGGCGTCCCTGGAGAGCGACGTCGTGCGACGGCGCAGGATGACGGCAGGCCGCTGGCAGTCGCTGTTTCGGTGGCGCGCGGTGCTTCCCGTCCGCGAGCCTTTGGTCATGTGGCAGGTGGCATCGCACAAGTACGTACGTTTGCTGTTGCCCTTCTCGATGGCGGCCGCCTTCGGGGCCAGTCTCGTTGCAGTGGCGGTGTCGGGGCAGCGCCGCCCTGTGCTTGCCGCCGTCCTCGTGGCCCAGGGTGCGTTCTACGGTCTGGCGGCCTTGGGAGACCATGTGCCGGAGGCTGCTGGGCCCGTGAGGACCGTCGCAGTGGGGGCCCGCTACCTGACCCGGACCAACTACGCGTCGGCGGAGGGACTTTTGGCCTACCTTCGGGGGCGCCGCTCCCTGCACCTGTGGGAACGCGTCCAACGGACCGCCAGCCCGGCGGGCTGACCGCGGGGGAGGTGCGATCCACGCGGTGATGGATTCGAAGAATCCGCTCACGGAACTCAAGGCACGTGGCTACCGTCGAAGGAGCCGCCTTTTCGCGGCGCCCGATGAAGGAGCCCGCATGAGCGACAGCACACCCACCTTCAATGCCACCCGCCGCAACCTGCTCAAAGGCGGGGCGCTCGGCCTCGGGACGCTCTCCGGAGGGCTCGCGCTCTCCGGGATGAGCGCCTCCCTGGCGGCCGCAGCCGACCCGCTGACCGGCGCCCCTACGGCAGCGCTCGCTACGGCCGGCGGGGCCGACTACTTCCTCAGCATCGACGGCATCCCCGGCGAGAGCGCCGACGAGGATCACCGAAACTGGATCGAGGTGCTCAGCTACTCCTGGGGTGCGTCCTCAGGCGCGACCGCCGCGCTGAGCGGGGGCGGCTCGGGCGCTGGCAGGGCCACGGTGACGGATCTCTTCGTGTCGAGCATGCTCAGCCAGGCCTCCCCGCAGCTCTTTCTCGCCGTCATGAACGGCAAGCACGCCACGACAGCAATTCTCGAGGGCGTGAGGAGCTCGGGCGAGGGGGATCGGGCCCCCTTCATGCGACTGTCCCTCGACGACGTGCTCGTGACGAGCTACCAGACCGGCGCCGCGGAGGAGACCCCCTTCGACGCATTCAGCCTCGCGTACGGCCGGATCAGCTACTCCTACTGGCGCCAGGATGCACGCGGCCAGATGGGACCCGAGCAGGTCGTCCGGTGGGACGTCAAGGCCAACAAGGCCTTCTGAGACAAGCACGTCCACCACGACGTATGCCGCCCACCCCCGATGCGGGAGTGGGCGGCATACGTCGTGGTGGCCTGCCCAGGCGCCGGCCGACGCGGGTGCCCGGGTCACGCCATGGGGTCAGTCCTTGGTCATGCCGGTCTTGATGAGCTCCATGACCGAGCTGTCGGCGAGGGTCGTCACGTCGCCGACCTCGCGGCCCTCGGCGACGTCGCGCAGCAGGCGCCGCATGATCTTGCCCGAGCGGGTCTTGGGCAGCTCGCCGACGATGAGGATCGACCGCGGCTTGGCGATCGGGCCGATCTCCTTGGCCACGTGGTTGCGCAGCTCCTGGACGAGGTCCTTGCCTTCACCGGGCTCGTCCGCCTCCTCGACGAACTCCTGGCGGAGGATGACGAAGGCGCAGACGGCCTGACCGGTGGTCTCGTCGTTGGCGCCGACGACCGCGGCCTCGGCGACCTTCGGGTGCGACACGAGGGCCGACTCGATCTCGGCGGTCGACAGGCGGTGGCCCGAGACGTTCATGACGTCGTCGACGCGGCCGAGGAGCCAGATGTTGCCGTCGGCGTCGTACTTCGCGCCGTCACCGGCGAAGTAGTACTTCTCGCCGAAGCGCGACCAGTAGGTCTCCTTGTAGCGCTCCGGGTCGCCCCAGATGCCGCGCAGCATCGCCGGCCACGGCTTCGTCAGCACGAGGTAGCCGACCTGCTCGGGCGTCGTGAACGGCTTGCCCTCGTCGTCGAGGATCTCGGCGCTGATGCCGGGGATCGGGCGCTGGGCCGAGCCGGGCTCCAGCGTCGTGACGCCGGGCAGGGGGCTGATCATGATGGCGCCGGTCTCGGTCTGCCACCACGTGTCGACGATCGGCGCGCGACCGCCGCCGATGTGCTTGTGATACCAGAGCCACGCCTCGGGGTTGATCGGCTCGCCGACGGAGCCGAGCAGGCGGACCGAGCTCATGTCGAACTTCGCCGGGATGTCGGCGCCCCACTTCATGAAGGTGCGCACGGCGGTGGGTGCCGTGTAGAGGATCGTGACCTTGTAGTCCTGGATGATCTCCCACCAGCGCCCTTGGTGCGGCGTGTCCGGGGTGCCTTCGTACATCACCTGCGTGATGCCGTTGGTGAGTGGCCCGTAGACGATGTAGGAGTGGCCGGTGACCCAGCCGATGTCGGCGGTGCACCAGTAGACGTCGGTGTCGCGGTGCACGTCGTGCACGACGGCGTTGGTGTAGGCCGCCTGCGTGAGGTAGCCACCGGTCGTGTGGAAGATGCCCTTCGGCTTACCGGTCGTGCCCGAGGTGTAGAGGATGAAGAGGGGGTGCTCGGCCTCGAAGGGCTGCGCCTCGTGGACCGGGGCGGCCTGCTCGAGGGCGTCGTGCCACCAGACGTCGCGGTCGTTCCACGCGGTGTCCTGACCGGTGCGCTTCACGACGAGCACGTGCTCGACGAGCGTGTCGCCGTGGTCGAGGGCTGCGTCGACGGCGGGCTTGAGCGCCGAGGGCGCGCCGCGCCGGTAGCCACCGTCGGCGGTGATGACGACCTTCGCCTTGGCGTCGTCGATGCGCGAGTGCAGCGCCTCGGCGGAGAAGCCGCCGAAGACGACGGAGTGGGGTGCGCCGAGCCGGGCGCACGCGAGCATCGCGACAGCGGCCTCGGGAATCATCGGCAGGTAGATCGCGACCGTGTCGCCCTTGGAGACTCCCAGGTCGGCCAGGGCGTTGGCGGCTCGCTGCACCTCCTGGTGGAGGTCGGAGTAGGTGATGTCGCGGGTGTCGCCCTCGGGCTCACCGACGAAGTGGATCGCCACCTTGTCGCCGCGGCCGGCCGCGACGTGGCGGTCGACGGCGTTGACGCACGCGTTGAGCTCGCCGTCGGCGAACCACTTGGCGAAGGGCGGGTTGCTCCAGTCGAGGGACTGGGTGAACGGGGTGCTCCACGTGAGGTAGGTCCGGGCCTGCTCCGCCCAGAAGCCCTCGTGGTCGGCGGCCGCCTGCTCGTAGAGGTCGGCCTTGCCGTTCGCCCGAGCGGCGAACTCAGGGGGCGGGGGGAAGGTCAGGCCCTCGTGGATGAGGTTGTCGAGCGTCTTCTCGCTCACGGTGTTCACCTTTCGCATCGACAGTGGTGCGCGGGGGTCGTGGTGGATCACGGGACATCTGGTGGATCAGGCTGGATCGTGGTCGGGCGCCCGGCGCGGCGTCGAGACACGCTCGGCGCCCCACGACGTCCAGGAGACCAACTCAAACGCAGGGTAGGTCGGCCTTCAAGGGTCGAGTGAGGCAGGTCTCTTCACTACCGGCCAGTAGCCTGCCGAACGGTCCGCCTCCGCCGACGAGCGGTCAGCCGGCCCTTCGCGTCCACGGCACCGACGCTTCACCGGGCCTTCGCCTGCCCGTCGGCCGCGACGGGCGCGAAACGGCAAATGTGGACGACATGGACATGACTCGTCGGCAGCCGACTCGCCGCACCCTCCTTCGCACCGGACTCGTCTCTGGCACGCTCGCCCTCGCCGGGGCAGGTGTCGTCATCGACAGCCGCCCGAGCGCGGCGGCCGTCACCCCGGCCGCCTACCCGTTCACCCTCGGCGTCGCGAGCGGTGACCCGTCGCCCGACGGCTTCGTCATCTGGACGCGTCTCGCGCTCGAGCCGCTGGCTGCCGACGGGCTCGGGGGTATGCCGTCCTCCACCTACCGGGTGAACTGGCAGGTCGCGACGGACGAGCTCTTCGCCGATGTCGTCAGGGCGGGCTCCGTTGCGGCAGAGTCCAGCTGGGCTCACTCCGTGCACGTCGAGGTTGCTGGGCTGCGCCCGGGGCGGGAGTATCACTACCGCTTCCGGCTCGGCCGCCACCTCTCCGAGCCGGGTCGTGCGGTGACCACGCCGAGCGCGTGGGAGACGCCCTCGGCCCTCACGATGGCGCTCGTGTCGTGCTCGAACTTCCCGGCGGGCTACTTCACGGCCTATCGCCGTCTTGCGGAGGAGCGGCCCGACGTCATCCTGCACCTGGGTGACTACCAGTACGAGGGCGGCGGCAACGGCGTCGGCCGCGCCCACGTCGGGCCGGAGACGACGACGCTCGCCGGCTACCGCCAGCGCTATGCGCAGTACAAGAGCGACCCGGACCTCCAGGCGGCACACGCGGCGGCGCCCTGGCTCGTCGTGTGGGACGACCACGAGGTCGACAACAACTACGCCGACGACATCGCCGACCGTGCCGTCGAGCGCCCCGGCTTCCTCGCCCGCAGGGCCGCCGCCTACCGCGCCTACTACGAGAACATGCCGCTCCGTCGCTCGTCGGCGCCGCGGGGACCCGACCTCGACCTCTACCGGCGCGTGCGGTGGGGCGGGCTGGCCACCTTCCACATGCTCGACACGCGGCAGTATCGCTCCGACCAGGCCTGCGGCGACGGCTACAAGGACTGCCCGGGTGCCGCCGACCCGGCGCGCTCGCTGCCGGGGCTGGAGCAGGAGCAGTGGCTCCTCGACGGCTTCCGCGCGTCGGAGGCCCGTTGGGACCTGCTCGGACAGCAGGTGTTCTTCGGTCAACGCGATAACAACCCGGCCGCGGCGACGACGGTCTCGATGGACGCCTGGGACGGCTATCCCGCCTCGCGTCGGCGGATTACGCAGGGCTGGGTCGACGCGGGCGTGCGCAACCCCGTCGTGCTCACGGGCGACGTGCATGCGCACTGGGCCTCGGACCTCTACCTCGACTACGCCGACCCCGTCGCACCGGTCGGGTCAGAGCTCGTCACGAGCTCGATCACTTCGGGTGGCAACGGCTACGACAGCCCCAACGGGCAGCACCCGTGGGCAGCGTGGAACCCCAACCTGCGCTTCTGGACCAACCTGCGCGGCTACGTGTCGACGACGATCACCCCCACGGAGCTGACGGCGCGCTACCGGTGTCTCCCCGTCGTGACGACGCCCGGCGCCGAGGCCTTCACACGGGCGGAGTTCGTGCTCGACGACGGTGTGCGCGGGCTGCGTCAGACGGTCGACAACCCGCTGCCGCCCGCCACGGCTCGTCGGTCCGGGCCGACTGCTTCGCCCGCGCCCACCGACGAGCAGATCGTCGCCGACACCATCCGCGAGGAGACCCACGGGGGTGAGTAGCCCGCACGGGCAGCTCGTTCCTCGATCGGGGCGGACCCTCAGTAGCTCATGCCCATGACGGCTCGCACCGTGGCGAGGGTCCGCTCGGCGATCTCGTTGGCTCGCGCGTTGCCCTCGCGCAGCACCTCCCTGACGTATGCCGGGTCGCGGGCGAGGTCTTGGCGGCGGGCTCGGTGCCCGGCGAGGGAGTCGTTGACCGCGTCGGTGACGAGCTGCTTGAGGGCCTGCGCGCCGCCGGCTCCGACCTCGGCTGCCAGCGACGACGGCGACCGGCCGAGGAAGAGCCCGGCGATCGTCAGGAGGTTGGCGACCTGCGGCCGCCGCTCCGGCTCGAAGGTGATGTGTCGCTCGGAGTCGGTGCGCGCCAGACGAATTCGCGCGGCGGTCTCGTCGGCCGTGTCGCGCAGGTTGATGACGTTGCCCTTGCTCTTCGCCATCTTCGTGCCGTCGGTCCCGAGCAGGAGGGGGACCTCGCCGAGCAGGGCCTCCGGCTCGGCAAACACACTGTGCCCGGCGGCATACCGGCTGTTGAAGCGACGCGCGATGGCACGGGTCTGCTCGAGGTGGGGGAGCTGGTCGCGACCCACCGGGACGATGCGGCTGTGGCAGAAGAGGATGTCGGCCGCCTGGTGCACGGGATAGGTGAGCAGCAGACCCGAGAGCGGGCGCTCGCCCGACAGCGACAGCTCGTCCTTCACCGTCGGGTTGCGCCGCAGCTCGGCATCGGTCACGAGGGAGAGGAAGGGCAGCATCAGCTGGCCCAGCGCGGGCACGGCGCTGTGCGTGAAGATCGTCGTGCGCGCGGGGTCGAGTCCGGCCGCGAGGTAGTCGAGCACGAGGCCCTGCACGTTGGCGCCGAGGTCGCCGACGGCGTCGCGATCCGTGATGACCTGGTAGTCGGCGATGACGACGAAGGTCTCGGCGCCTTTGTCCTGCAGTCGAACCCGATTGCGCAGGCTGGCGAGGTAGTGGCCGATGTGGAGCGGCCCGGTGGGGCGGTCGCCGGTCAGCATGCGAAACCGCGTGGGGTCGTTGGCCGCTCGCTCGTCGATGAGATCGTCGAGGATGCGACTGCGCTCGAGCGCTGCGGCATACGTCGCGCCCTCGGTGGGCGCGACACTCTCGGTGGTTGAGGCGTGGTCGGTGGTTGCCGTGGTGGTCATGGTGCTCTCCTGTCGGTGGTGCCCACAGGAGACCGACGTCCGCACATGCGAAGAGCCGCCCGTGGGCGGCTCTGGATGGTTCGTCGAGATGGCCGCCTCAGCTGGGCAGCCACCACGCGCGGGGCGGAGCAACGGACGAACTCATGTCACTCAGGATACGCACGGAGGACCCGCTCGGCGACCACCGTGAGCCATCGGCTCGGCTCACCCGGCCGGTCACTGGGAACGTAGGTCACGCCGGGGTAGGAGCGGTTGGCAGCCCAGCGACCGTCTGGCCGTCGCCGTCGCCGAATCAACGCGAGCGCCTCGTCCATGCGGGGGTCGCGCGGGACTCCCGCCGCGGCAAGTGAATCCAGCCCGCGCAGCACGTCGTAGTGCCAGCGAGCCGGGAAGTGCAGGCGAGTGAACTCGGGGCTGATCACCTGCCCGGTGCGCTCGCTGCGCAACATCCGGTGCCGGAGGAGGAACTCCGCCGATGACGCAGAGGAGTCCTCGAGCTCGGCCCTGCGATGATGCCCCCCCGCCCGGAGGTAGTCGGTGATGCCCTCCAGGACGCAGACGGTCGTGTGCATCGACGAGTGCGTGACGTGGGCACGGGGGCGGTTGCGGCAGCAGTTGAAGCCGCCGTCGACGACCCTCTCGGCCAGCAGGAAGTCGACGACGGACCGCACGTGCTCCTCGGAGGCACCGAACCAGCTCGCGTAGCCCAGCGACATCCCGTTGATGCACGCGTCGCTCGGCGTCGGTGGAGGGGATGGGTTGAGGCCACCGTCGGGACCCTTCTCGGTGGTGAGGATCAGCTCTACCGACTCGCGTGCCATGGGCTGCGAAGGCGTCAGGCCGATCTCCTTGAGGTGCAACAGCGTGTAGTGGCTGGACGTCCACTTCGGCTGGTAGAAGCCGCGACCCCAATGGCCGTTCGACGCGCGCGCCGCCAGGAGCGTCGCGCCCACACCCTCCGTGGCGATACGCCCCTGGAGCTCTGAGTCCTCTCGGCCCAGCAGGTCGCGCATTGCCAGGTAGGCCACAGCCACGTCACCGGCGAGCAGCCAGTCGATCACCTCGGAAGTGGCCACGGTCTCATGGTGGCAGGCGGGGAGGACTCGCCCCTCTTCTAGGCTGGCTCGGTGCCCGACGCCACGCCCAGCCAGTCCGCCCTGCTCCAGCAGCTCTCCGTGCTCGCCGACCTGCCCGGCGTGCGGGAGGTCGCCGACCGGGCCCGGGAGGCCGGCACACGACTGCGCTTCCACGAGGCGCTGCGCCGGCGGATCCCCGAGGCGGCCGCCGAGTCGCGCGTGCGCGGTGCGCGGGCGAGCGCCGCGCTCGAGGGTGCCGACCTGCCGGTCGAGCTCGTCCGCGAGCTGATGAGCGGCGCCCGCCCGTGGCCCGACGAGCTCGACCCGGGCGTCGCGACGCTCAAGGGAGCCGTGGCCGCGACCGCCGAGACGGAGCGCGTCGTCGGCCTCGTGCGCACCGCCCCGCTGCAGGCCCTCGCAACCCTGCACGTCGCCGCCGCGTCGCCCCTGGTCGGGGCCGGGAGCACGGAGACGCTCGGGCGTCCGCGGATCGGGGACGAGACGTGCCACGAGTTCGTCGACCTCGGGCCAGCGCCGTCGCCGGCCGTCGTCTCGAGCCGGCTCGCCGCGCTGTCCGAGCTCATCCTCGCGGGTGCCTCGGCCGCGAATCGCATTCCAGCAGCGGTGATCTCGTCGATCGTGCACGCGGAGATCGTGTCCATCCGGCCCTTCGTGCACGGCAACGGCCTCGTCGCCCGGGCGATGGAGCGGGCCCTCGTCCAGGCGCTCGGGCTCGACCCGACCGGGGTGGCGGTGCCCGAAGCCGGCCACGGCGGGAACGGTGGGCCGGCCTACCTCGGCGCCCTCACGGCATACGGCACCGGGACGGCGTCAGGGGTGGGCCTCTGGCTGACCCAGGCGGGGGAGGCGCTCGTGGGCGGGGTCGCCGAGGGGGAGCGGATCAGCGACGCCGTGCGCGCCGGGAAGCTCGGCTGAGCCGGGCGGGCTGTCCACCATGGTGGACACTTTCTGACGCTGCTGCACCCTTGGGGTCTGTCGCCACGCCGAGGACGTGCTGTAGAACGGGACCAGGAGCCACATCGCCGAGAGGCGTAGGGACGGATCCGAGCAAGGCAGAAGTCCCGAGAGGGCACCGAGTACCCACGCGAGAGCAGTTCACTTGGAACAGTCCACCCCCGGGCACCAACCCGGGGCCACACATCGAGAATGCACGCTTGGTAGCTCGATCCCTCTCTTGGAGGCCCGCCGGACATCGTCTGACGGGCCTCCACCTCGTCCGGCCGGCC
This sequence comes from Humibacillus xanthopallidus, assembly GCF_044793955.1. Lineage (GTDB taxonomy): Bacteria > Actinomycetota > Actinomycetes > Actinomycetales > Dermatophilaceae > Humibacillus > Humibacillus xanthopallidus_C. The sequence continues at coordinate 959,118 of NZ_CP084995.1, forward strand.
CTGTGCGCCGCACACGCGTGAAGGCGCGACCGATGTGGCCGGCCACACCTGACAATCCCTGTCAAATCGGCAACCGCAGGACATGTCGGTTTGCATTCAGGCATCGAGGGGTCAAGGATTGAAAGAGCGCTCCCCCTCGGGGTCGAGCGCCGCGCGAACTGGCACCTCCCCCCGGCGCCAGGCTCGTGAGGTGGCCTCCGTCTCCCCCCCTGACGGAGGCCACCGCTCGTTCTGCTGACGGTTGGCCGAGGGTCGGCGCGGGCTCGGGCGTGCGCGCCGTCGGGCGCGGGCGGGCGCACCGGCGGGGGCCGTCCACACCTCCCTGCGCGTCCGGCGGGGTTGTCCACCGACGCCGGTATGCCGCTGGGCGCGGGCGTGCTGCCGGGCGACGGTGGGTGCATGGGAAACGTCATCGCCTTCGTGCCGGCCTCGGGTGGGACCGGCGCCACCACGCTCGCTGCGACCGTGGCCGTGCGGGCCGCGGCTGCCGGTCGCACGGCGGTGGTCCTCGACCTCGACCGCCTCGCCGGTCGCCTCGACGTCGTGCTCGGCGTCGAGCAGCTGGGTGGCTGGCGATGGCCCGATCTGGCCGACGTGGCCGGTGTCGTGGACGGGCGTCAGCTGCTGGGTCAGCTGCCGTCCGCGAGGGGTGCGGCGGCGCTCTGCTTCGGCGCGGTGGGCGCGGCGGCAGGTGGGGCGGTGGGCGCGGCGGCAGGTGGGGCGGCAGCGAATCAGTCGGACTCCCGCCTGGACGAGGTCGACGACTGGCTCGAGCAGGCGTGCGACGTCGTGGCTGGGCTCCGCGCAGCCGCCGACGTGGTCGTGCTCGACTGCCCGCGCGACGAGCGAGTGCTGGCGGCGCTGGCCGACCAGGTCGACGTGGTGGTGCTGACCGTCGGCACCGGCGTGGCGCAGGTGGCGGCCGCGGCCGTTGCGGTGCCGTTGGCTCGGCAGCTGCTCGACGGCGTGCGCCTCAGGCCCGGTGCCCTGAGCTCCGGCCCGAGCGTGCCGCCGCTCGAGCCGTGGGTGGTGCTGCGAGGGCAACGGGTCGACGAGCAGCTCCAGGACCTGCTCATGGACCACCTCGACGTGCCTGTCGTCGGGGCGATCGGTGACGACCGGCAGGTGCTCTCCGACCTGGCGGCGGGGCGGCCACCCGGCGCCGGTGGACGCGGGCCCGTCGTCGACCTGGCCGACCGGCTGCTCCTGCGGCTCGTCCTGCAGCCGGACGCGGCATGAGCCTCAGCCCAGCCGTCTGGCAGCGCGTGCGCGACGGTGTCGGTCCCGACGTCGGCGCCGTGTCGGCCGTGGCGCGCGAGGAGGTCGGGGCGCTCGGGTCGCGCCGCGTCGACGACTCGACCCGGTTGATGGCCTCTCGCATCCTCGGGGCCGGCGTGCTCGACCCCTTCCTCGCCGAGCCCCACGTGACCGACGTGGCCGTCAACGGCGACGGCCGGGTCTGGATCGATCGCGGCAACGGCATGGAGTCGACCGGCAACCAGCTGAGCGCTGACGACGCGCGGATGCTGGCCGTGCGGCTGGCCGGGTCCGCGGGTCGACGCCTCGACGAGGCCAGTCCGTGGGTCGACGGGCAGCTGCCGTCCGGGGCGCGGCTGCACGCGATCCTGCCCCCGCTCGTCGCCGGCGGGGCACACATCACGATCCGCGTGCCGCCACGCGAGCAGACGTCGCTGGCCGTGCTGGGGGAGCGAGGCATGTTCCCTCCGACCTGGCTGGCGGTCCTGCAGGCGATCGTGCGTCAACGGCTGGCCTTCCTCGTCTCGGGAGGCACCGGAGCGGGCAAGACGACCCTGCTGGCCGCGCTCCTCGGGTGCGCCGATCCGGGTGACCGCCTGCTCCTCGTCGAGGACGTGCGCGAGCTCGCTGTGGACCACCCTCACGTGGTGCGCCTCGAGGCCCGGCCGGCCAACGTCGAGGGGGCCGGCGAGATCACCCTGACCACGCTCGTGCGGCAGTCGCTGCGCATGCGCCCCGACCGCATCGTGGTCGGAGAGGTGCGCGGCGCCGAGGTGCGCGAGCTGCTCGCCGCCCTCAAAACCGGCCACGAGGGCGGGTGCGGCACGATCCACGCCAACGCCCCCGCCGACGTCATGGCGCGGCTGGAGGCGCTGGGTGCTCTGGCCGGGCTGGGTCCTGAGGCCGTCCGGGCGCAGGCGGCCGCAGCGATCGATCTCGTGCTGCACGTGGTGCGTGACGGTCCAGCCCGCCGGCTCAGCTCGATCGCCGCGGTGCTGCGGCGACCCGGCGGGCCCGTCGTGGTGCCAGCGCTCGACTGGTCCGGTGGCGTCGCTGCCCCTGTGACTGGCCCGGCCTGGCCGACGCTGATGGCGCGCCTGGGGTTGCTCGACCACCCGGAGCTCACCGACCCGGCTGACCCGGCCGACCTGGCGGGCATGGCGGGCCTGGCGGGCCTGGCCGACCTGGCCGACCTGGCGGGCATGGCGGGCATGGCGGGCCTGGCGGACCTGGCGGACCTGCAGGGCCTCGCCGATGGCGGGGACGGCGATGGCTGAGACCTTGGGCCAGGCGCTCTCGTCGGTCGCCACCGCCGCAGGTGCGCGGGGTCTGCTCGTCGGCCTGCTGGTCGCCACTGCAGTGCTCTCCTGGCCGCGTCGGGTCAGCCCCGAGAGTGCTGTGCTCGCGGGGTCGACGATCTCGTCCGGCGACAGCGCCGGTGACGCAGCAGGTGACGGCAGGCGGTTCGATGACTCGGCAGGGCGGGCGATCTGGCACGAGGACCCGGTCGTGCTCTATCGGCGGTGGCGGCTCCGTCGTGACCGTGAGCACCTGCTCGACGGCGTGCTCGTCCTGCTCGACTCGATGGCTCCCGCCCTCGCCATGGGACTTCCGCCGTCGCGCGCACTGGCGCTCGCCTCCGAGGCCGGCGCGGGTGATCCGCTTCTGAGCGAGCCGGCTCCAGGTCGCCGGCGTGGCGTCTCGGAGCTCGATCGTCTGACCGGCTCCCTCACGGCAGCGGCCGACCGAGGGGGCGCTCTTGCCGGTGTGTGGGTCGAGTGGGCGCGGTTGACCCGGTCACCCGAGATCTCCTTCGTGGCATCAGCCTGGGCCCTGTCCGAGCAGCACGGGGCACCGCTCGCCGTCGCTGTGGAGCGGGCCGCCGCAGGTCTGCGAGAGGCCCGGGCGCGGCAGCGCAAGGTGCGGGTGGCAGTGGCGGGTCCGCGGGCCACCGTCACGGTGCTGACCGTCCTGCCGCTCACGGGGCCAGCCTTCGGGCTCGCCTGCGGCATCGACCCCGCCACCCTCTACCTCGGCTCACCCCTGGCCGCGGTCAGCGCCGCCCTCGGGGTGGCCCTCATCGGGATCGGACGGCTGTGGTGCCGCCGCATGATTCGACGGGCGGTGGCGTCGTGAGCGGGTGGCTCTGGTGCCGCCGCGCGAGCCGTCGGGCGGTCGGGTCGTGACCTGGTCGGCGGTGACCGCCGCCCTGCTCGTCGCAGCGGCCGTGCTCGTGCTCCCCGGTCGCCCCGAGGCAGACGACGGCGGCGAGGGCCAGGACGAGCAGGACGAGCAGGCCGAGCAGTCCGGTGACGACGGTCGGGCCCGCCCGCAACGGCGAGCACGTCGAGGCCGGCGAAGCCTCACCGCTCGTGATCCGGACGAAGTGGCCTCGGCCCTCGCGCTGCTCCCCCTCGCCTACCGCACTGGCCTGCCCACCTGGCAGGTGCTGATCGCCGTCGCGCAGACCGGCCGCGACCCGGTTGCTGCAGACCTGCGTCAGGTGGCGACGGCACTCCAGTGGGGTGCGTCGGAGACCGAGGCGTGGGCATCCGTCGGCCCGGCCTGGACTGCGGCCGCTCGCGTGGTCTCCCTCGCGCATGCCGGGGGCGTGCCGCCGGGGCCGTTGCTGACAGCGGCCTCCGACGACCTCCATCGCGCGGAGCTCGACCGGCTTGAAGTGGCCGCAGCCCAGGTCGGCGTGCGACTCGTCGCCCCGCTCGGGCTGGTCCTGCTGCCCGCCTTCTGCTTGACGACGGTCGTTCCGCTCGTCGTCGCCCTGGGCAGCCAGCTGCTCGTCGGCTGACAGTCCGACGGCGAGCTGGCCGCCAGCTACTTCCCCGCGAGATGCGTGGGGACCACTGAGGAGAAAGAGAACTCGAATGACACCTACCAAGATCGCTGTGCGCCCCGCGCGGGCTCACGTGGCCCGCGTGGCAGGCGCCCGACGCAGGCTGCATCGCCTCCGGCAGCGGGCCGAGGCCGGCATGACGACGGCGGAGTATGCCGTCGGCATCATGGCGGCCTGCACCTTCGCCCTCGTGCTGCTCGGGGTCGTGCGGTCCGACGCCGTGCGTGGTGCGCTTGCAGGTCTCGTGCAGAGCGCCCTCGGGATCGCGGGTTGACCCAGCTCGCAATCCGCCGCTCTGCCACCGAGCGTCTGCGGGCCACGGTGTCAGAGCGTGCGATCGCCCGACGCGAGCGCACCTCGGGAGAGGCGGGGATGGTGACGGCCGAGCTGGCCGTCGCCATCCCCGCGGTCGTGCTCGTGCTGGCCCTGTGTCTGGCGGGCGTGACGGCGGGGATCGACCAGATCCGGTGCGTCGATGCCGCGCGCATCGCCGCACGGTCGGCTGCCCGCGGCGACACGCCAGGGGCAGTGCGAGAGGTCGCTCTGGAAGCGGCCCCGTCCGGGTCGACTGTGGTGGTGGTCGCAGACGGCTCGCTGGTGACGGTCACGGTCGAGGCGCGATCGGGTGGGTGGGGCGGAGTGCTGCCGTCCTGGGAGCTCTCCGCTCAGGCCACCGCGCCGCGCGAGTCGAGCGCCGATCGGTGACAGGGAGACCACGCCACCGCACGAGCGCGCCGGTCCCACCCGACGGCACCATCGCTCCGGTCACACGCGACCGCACGAGCGCCACAGTCTCGGGCGACCACGGAAGCGCCCCTGGGTCGCGTGACCGCGGGGGCGCGTCCGGCTCGGCCGAGCACGGGAGCGCGTCCGTCGTCATGGTCGCCCTCATCGGGGTGATCGTCTCGACCACCGCGGGCGCGCTCGTGCTTGCCGGCGTCGTGCGGGCCAGTCACCAGGCCCGCCTCGGTGCAGACCTCTCGGCGGTGGCCGGCGCCCTTGAGCTGCGCGACGGCGGGTCCGCCTCGGCCTCCTGTGCCGAGGCCGCACGCATTGCCTCCGCGAACGGCACCAGCCTGCAAGCGTGCTCGGTCAGCGGCAGTGACGTGACGGTCGTCGTGGCGGCGTCGTCCGCTGTGTGGCCGCAGCCCGCGACAGCCCGGGCCCGCGCCGGTCCGGAGACGTCTCCGACGTGAGTCCGGTGCGGGGGGAGCGGTCAGCGGTTCTCCCAGGCGTCGGGAGCGGTGAGCAGTTGCTGCACCCTGGCTGGCAGCTCGCCGGAGCGCAGAGCGGCGAGTGACGTCTCGTCGAGCACCTCGCGCAGGCTCGCTCGCACGGCGACCCACAGGCTCGGGAGATGCTCCGCGACGCCGCGGTATGCCGTCTCGTGAGGGCGAAGGCCGCGCACCTCTGCGAGAGGGCCGTCCACCGCACGGAAGATGTCGCCGACGCTGATCTGCGTTGCTGCCCGACCGAGCACGTAGCCACCACGCGCACCGCGCCGGCTGAGCACGAGGTCGTTGCGTCGCAAGTCGGCAAAGATCGCCTCGAGGAACTTCCTCGGCAGCTCCTGACGGGTGGCGAGCGCGTCAATGCTGATCGGGCCGGAGCCCTGCGACTCGGCCTCGGCGAGGATCAGCATCGCCCTGACGGCGTAGTCCACACGGGCCGAGATGTCCACGCCCCGCAGTCTGCCGCACGTTGAGCGGCGGTGGCCGCCAGCTACGAGGCTCCCGGTGGCCCGACGCCACTCGACTGCTTGCGCCCGGGTCGAGCGGCCGGTCTCCTCGGTCGGGAAATGAGCACTCGACTCACGCCCCACGGTCGAGTGCTCACTTCCCGACGGGAACGGGTGTGACGGCGGGGGCACTCGACTCACGCCCCCCGGTCGGGTGCTCACGTCGCGACACGACCGGGGGTGGGTGTGACGGCGGGGCCACTCGTGTCACACCCCACAATCGAGTGCTCACTTCCCGACGAGGTGCGTGTGACGACGCTGCCACTCGACGTCTGGGGGGGTGGGGGTCAGATGGCGAGGGCGGGGTCGTGGTCGACGACGGAGGAGCGGTCGGTGGCCCGCGCGTGGATTGTCTCGCCCTCGTGCAGCCCGAGCTCGGCTGCGTCGCGGCGGGTGATCTGCGCCGCGAAGCGCTCGCCGGAGTCGGCCCGCAGGTCGACGCGCACCTCGAAGCCGAGCGGGACGACCCGCTCGACCGTGGCCGTGATGACGCCGGGCGAGTCGGCGACCTTGGCGTCGAGCGCGAGCGCCGTTGCGCGGTCACGCTCGAGGGCGATGTCGTGCGGTCGCACGAGCTGGCCACCGAGGTGGGCGACCGACCCGAGGAAACCCATGACGAAGTCGTTGGCCGGGCGTTCGTAGAGGGTGACGGGGTCGCCGACCTGCTCGATGCGGCCGTGGTTGAGCACCGCGATGCGGTCCGCCACGTCGAGGGCCTCCTCCTGGTCGTGGGTGACGAGCACCGTCGTCACGTGCACCTCGTCGTGCAGCCGCCTCAGCCACTGCCGCAGGTCCGTGCGCACCTTGGCGTCGAGCGCGCCGAAGGGCTCGTCGAGCAGCAGCACCTGCGGGTCGACGGCGAGCGCCCGGGCCAGGGCCATCCGCTGGCGCTGCCCACCCGAGAGCTGCGCGGGGTAGCGGTGCTGGAAGCCGTCGAGCCCCACGATCTCGAGCAGGTCGTCGACCTTCCGCGCGATCTCGGCCTTGGGGCGCTTGCGGATCGTCAGGCCGAAGGCGACGTTGTCGCGCACGGTCATGTGCTTGAAGGCCGCGTAGTGCTGGAAGACGAAGCCGATGCCTCGTCGCTGCGGCGGCTCGGCCGTGACGTCGCGACCCTCGATCGTGACGGTGCCGCCGTCGAGCCCCTCGAGCCCGGCGATGACCCGCAGGAGCGTCGACTTGCCCGAGCCGCTGGGGCCGAGCAGCGCGGTGAGCGAGCCGCTCGGGATGTCGATGTCGACGTCGTCGAGGGCCAGGAAGGAGCCGTAGTTCTTGCGGGCTGCGGTCACGGAGATCATCGGTCGCTCCTCTTGCGGTCGAGCAGGGTCATGAGGAACAGCACGAGGAGTGCGATGCCCATGAGAAGGGTGGCGGCGGCATACGCCCCGTAGGTGTTGTGGTCGTCGATGTAGCGCGCGTGCACGAGCAGCGTCAGCGTCTGCGAGACGCCCGGGAAGCCGGACGACACCATGATCACGGCGCCGAACTCGCCAAGTGCGCGGGCGACGGTGAGCACGACCCCGTAGGTCAGGCCCCAGCGGATCGCGGGGAGCGTGATGCGCCAGAACGTCTGCCACTGGTTGGCGCCGAGCGTGGACGCGGCCTGCTCCTGCTCCGTGCCGATCTCGTGGAGCACCGGCTCCACCTCGCGCACGACGAAGGGCAGCGTGACGAAGATGGTCGCCAGCACCATGCCGGGCAGGCCGAAGATGACCTGGAAGCCGGCGCGGTCGATCGCCCCGAACCAGCCGTTCACGCCCCACAGCATGATGAGGGCGACGCCGACGACGATCGGCGACACCGCGAAGGGCAGGTCGACGACCGCCTGCAGCAGCCCGCGCCCCCGGAAGCGGCCACGCACGAGAGCCAGGGCCGTCACGACCCCGAAGACGACGTTGAGCGGGACGACGATCGCCACGATGAGCAGCGACAGGTTGAGCGCGGAGATCGCCGCAGGTGTGCTGATGGAGGCCATGAACGTGCCGAGGCCCGGCTCGAAGGCGCGCCAGAGGATGACGCCGATCGGCACGGCCACGAGAGCGAAGAGGTAGCCGAGCGCGAGGACGCGCAGCGTGATGCGGGTGCCGGTGCCGACCCTCATGCGTCTCGCTCCTCTCGGCGCTGGGTGCGGCTCGCGACGAAGCGGAGCAGCAGCAGCGTGACGAAGGCGATCGCGAGCAGCACCACCGAGACCGCGGCGGCGTTGACCGGCCGGTCGATCTCGATCTGCTGCTGGATGTACTGCGACGCGACCTGGGTCTCGCGCGGGATGTTGCCGCCGATGAGCACGACGGAGCCGTATTCACCGATGGCGCGGGCGAAGGAGAGGCCCGTGCCGCTGAGGACCGCCGGCGCGAGGGTGGGCAGCACCACCCGGCGGAAGGTCGTCCAGTTCGACGCGCCGAGGGACGCGGCGGCCTCCTCCACCTCGCGGTCGGCCTCGATGAGCACCGGCTGCACCGAGCGCACGACGAACGGGAGGGTCACGAAGAGCAGCGCGACGATGAGTCCCGAGCGAGTTGCGTTGAGCTGCAGGTTGATCGGGCTGTTGGGACCGTAGAGGGAGAGCAGCACGATGCTCGCCACGATCGTCGGCAGGGCGAAGGGCAGGTCGATGATCGCGTTGACGAAGCGCTTGCCGCGGAAGTCGTCGCGAATGAGCACCCACGCGATGAGCGTGCCCGTGACGGCGTTGATGACGGCGACGACCGCCGAGACCAGCACGGTGACCTGGAGGGTCGCGATGGCCGAGGGGGCCGTCACCGCCTCCCAGAAGCCGGCCCACCCGTCCTCGAACGCGGCCACGGTGAGCGCGGCGAGGGGGAGCAGGACGATGACGCTGAGCCAGAGGGTGACGACGCCGATGCCGAACGGGCGCACCACGCCGACGCGACCCCATCGGGGCTTCGTGCCGTGCGCCCGTGGCCCGGTCGTCGCGTGCCCACCGTCGCCAGACCCGTCGGTGGCCGGCTCCGGAGTGTCCCGCCCGCCCGGACGCGACAGCGGGGAGGCCGAGTGCTCGGCCCCCCTGCTGTCAATGGCGTTCGACGTCACTGGGTCGCCTGGTCGTAGATCTTGGCGATGTCACCGACGTCCTTCTTGAACAGGCTGCCGTCGACGGCCTTCCAGCCGCCGAGGTCGGCGATCGTCCACAGCTTGGCCGGTGCCGGGAACGTCGAGGCGAACTCCGTCGCGACGGTCTCGTCGACCGGGCGGAAGCCGGCCTCGGCGATGAGCTTCTGGGCTGCCGGTGTGTAGAGGTAGGTGTTGAACGCCGTGGCGGCGGTGAGGCTCTTGCTGTCCTTGAGTACGGCCACCGGGTTCTCGATCTTGAAGGTCTGGGGCGGCGTCACGTGCTCGACCGGGTCGCCGTTGCGCTCGATGAAGAGCGCCTCGTTCTCGTAGCTGAGCAACGCGTCGCCGCTGCCCTGCAGGAACGTCTCGGTTGCCTCGCGGCCCGACTTCGGCTGCACCTTGACGTGGTCCTTGACGAGGGAGGAGACATAGGCGAGCCCCGCCGCCTTGTCGGTGCCGCCCTCGCTCTTGGCGGCATACGGCGCGAGCAGGTTCCACTTCGCCGAGCCGGAGGAGAACGGGTTGGGCGTCACGACCTCGACACCGGGCTCGAGCAGGTCGTCCCAGTCCTTGATGCCCTTGGGGTTGCCCTTGCGCACGACGATCGTCACGACCGAGCCAAAGGGAATCCCCTTGTCCGCGTTGGCATTCCAGTTGGCGTCGACCAGGCCGGCCTCGACCAGCCGCGTGACGTCGGGCTCGACGGAGAAGTTGACGATGTCGGCCTCGGCGCCGGCGGCCACCTTGCGGCTCTGGTCGCCGGAGGCGCCGTAGCTCTGCTGGAACTGCACACCCTTGCCGCCGTCGCTCTGCTGGAAGGCCGGGATGAGCACGTCGAAGGCGACCTTAGGCACGGCATACGCGTAGAGGTTGAGCGTGCTGGTCACGGCACCGCCGGCGCCGGTAGAGCCGGGCTGCGCGACGACGTCGCTCGAGCCGCCCGCGCACGCCGACAGGACGAGGGTCCCGGAGGCGGCGAGGGCAGTGAAGGCGATGAGCGGGCGTCGCATGGCGGGGCTCCTGGCTGTGGTGATGGGGTGGTGATCTGGCTGGGGTGGTCGGGCGATGCCGGTCCTCGCGGTCCGGTGCCGGCCCCCTCGACGAGGGCGGGTCTCCTATCGGATGACTGGGAGTTTTGAATAGCATGGCGTTACTGGTCAAATAACGCACGCTTATGTCTCAGAGTGTGGTCGGAGGACCGTCGGCCGAGCAGGCGTCGGTCAGTCCCGGTCGGCCGAGAGCGTGCGGACCCGCAGCACCGGGCCCACCATCGTCGTCGTCATGACGTCGGTGGCCCGGTCGCCGTGCACCGTGACGCGGGCGCCCTCCTCGACCTCGACCTGCCAGCTCGGCGGGAAGAGCAGTTCCCAGGTCGTGCCGTCGTCGGCGACGAGGACGAGCGGCCGCAGCTCGACCTCCGCGCGCTGCAGGGTGCCGCGCACGACGACCTCCGGCGTCGACCGGGCCTCCCGCTCGCGGCGAATGGCCCGTTCGGCCTGCTCGCGCAGCTCGCCCACGACGTCTCGACGCCGGTCAGCCGACGGATCGCTCTCTCGATCGGGGGGCCCAGCGGGCGGATCAGCGGGCGGGTGAGGCGACGAAGTGCTCTTTCGATCGTGCTCGGGACGCCGATGAGCGGACGGATCGCTCTTTCGATGGCGAGGGGGTCTGTTGCTGCGCGTCACGACGAGCTCCTCTGCGGGTCATCGGCCTCACCAGCGTGCCGCAGCGTGAGGTCGAGAAGGGCGATCGCGCCGGCCTTGTCGAGCGGCTCGTTGCCGTTGCCGCACTTCGGCGACTGGATGCACGAGGGGCAGCCGGTCGCGCACTCGCAGGCGGCGATGGCCGCCCGGGTCGCGCCGAGCCACGCACGCACCCGCCGGAAGCCACGCTCGGCGAAGCCCGCGCCACCCGGGTGCCCGTCGTAGATGAGGATCGTCGGCAGGCCGGTGTCGGGGTGCAGGGCGGTCGAGACGCCGCCGATGTCCCACCGGTCGGCGGTCGCGAAGAGGGGCAGCAGCCCGATCGCCGCGTGCTCGGCCGCGTGCGCAGCGCCCGGTATGCCGGCCTCGTCCACCCCGGCGGCCGCGAGCTCCTCCACGGGCATCGTCCACCACACCGCCCGGGTCGACAGGCTCCGCTCGGGCAGGTCGAGGGGGTGCTCGCCGAGCACCTCTCCGCCGGGCAGGCGACGCAGGAACGACACGACCTGACTGCGCACCGTGACCTGCCCGAAGGAGCAGCGCAGCGGTCCCCACTGCTCGTGCTCGATCTCGCGCCCGATGTCGAAGTCGCTCACCGACTGCGCCTGCGTCGTCCAGCCGGGGTCGCCGCGCACCGCGAAGGCGGCGTGGTCGTCGAGGTCGAGCTCGGTGACGACCCAGGTCTGCCCCTGGTGCAGGTGCACGGCCCCCGTGTGCACCTGCGCGTGCGCCGAGGACTCGTCGACGGTGCCGACGACGCGCCCGGTGCGGGTCTCGATGATGCGGACCGGCTCGCCCGCGCCGCGCAGCGAGAGGTGGTCGGCGGGGCGGTCCTCGCGCGCCCAGAACCAGCCCCGTGGTCGCCGGCGCAGGATGCCCGCGGCGACGAGGGCGTCGAGCAGCCCTCGCGTCTGGGCGCCGAAGAGCTCGAGGTCGGCCTCGGTGAGCGGCAGCTCGGCCGCAGCGGCGGCGAGGTGCGGCGCGAGCACGTGCGGGTTGTCGGGGTCGACGACGGTGGCCTCGACCCCACGACCGAAGATCGCGGCGGGGTGGTGCACCAGGTAGGTGTCGAGAGGGTCGTCGGCTGCGACGAGGACCGCGAGCGAGCGGCCGCCCGACCGGCCGGCGCGACCGGCCTGCTGCCACAGCGACGACAGCGTGCCCGGCCAGCCGGCGAGCAGCACGGCGTCGAGTCCGCTGACGTCGACCCCGAGCTCGAGCGCGTTGGTCGCGGCAAGGCCGAGCAGCTCCTTGCCGCGCAGCGCGCGCTCGAGCTCGCGCCGCTCCTCGGGCAGATAACCGCCCCGGTATGCCGCGATGCCGGCTTCGGCGCTCACCGGCACCCTCTCCCTCGCGACCGACGCGACGACCTCGACCCCGGCGCGTGAGCGTGCGAAGGCCACGGTCTGCACCTGCTCACGGACGCAGCCGGCGAGCAGCTCACCGGTCTCGGTGATGGTGCTGACCCGCCGCGGCTCACCGTCGTCGCCCTGCACGAGTGGGGGCTCCCAGAGGGCAAACGTCATGGGCGCCCGGGGCGACCCGTCACGCGTGACCGCGGCGACCGGCATACCGAGGAGGCGGCCCGCGTGACCCTCGGGCTCGGCCACGGTGGCCGAGGCGAAGACGAAGGTGGGGGAGGCCTTGTAGCGGGCCGCCACGCGACGCAGCCGGCGCAGGACGGCGGCGATGTGCGCGCCGAAGACGCCCTTGTAGACGTGGCACTCGTCGACGACGACGTAGCGCAGCGCCCGCAGGAACGAGCTCCACCGGTCGTGCCGGGGCAGGAGCGAGTGGTGGACGAGGTCGGGGTTGGTGAGCACGAGGTTGGCGTGGTCGCGGATCCAGCGCCGCTCGTCGGTCGGGGTGTCGCCGTCGTAGGTGGCGGGCCGCACGCCGGGCAGTGCGAGACCCGAGACGCGGCTCAGCTGGTCGGCGGCGAGCGCCTTGGTGGGGGAGAGGTAGAGGGCGGTCGCGCCGCGGCCGTTGGGGGCGGCGGACCCGGCCATGAGGTCGCTGAGGATCGGCAGGAGGTAGCCGAGGCTCTTGCCCGAGGCGGTGCCCGTGCTGACGACGACGTGGCGACCGGCGTGGGCCGCCTCGGCGACCTCGACCTGGTGCGACCACGGGCGGTCGATGCCCGAGCCGAGCAGTGCCCCGAGCAGCGTCGGGTCGACCCAGCCGGGCCAGTCGTCGAGCGCTGCCGTGCGGGCGGGCACCTCGTGCACGTGCACGAGCCGCTCGGGGTGCTCGCCGACGAGCGTGCGCAGGAGCGCGTGCGGATCGGGTGCGTGTCCACGCCGGCGCGCGGGCTGCGGGGACTCTGCTGCCACGTGCGCACCACCCATCCCGGCCGCCGGAGCGGCGGCCGGGGCGTGGGTGGAGCGGGCCGAGCAGTCCATGTGGAGCAACCGTATGCCGTCGGGGTACGGTAACCGTCGAGCGGGGCATGTTACCCCGCAGTTGCCGGTCGGGGACGGCTCGTGCGTGCTCGACCGGCGCACACCGCAGGAGCCTCACGCAGGCACTTCACGCAGACATCACTCCGACGGCAGTCACGTCGGCCAGGGAAGGGACGGACAGGTGGATCTCTCGATCACCCGTGCCGACCACGGCGACCGCACCGTGGTCCACCTCGGTGGTGAGATCGACGTCTACACGGCGCCCCTCGTGCGCGAGAAGCTCGACGAGCAGATCCAGGCCGGTCGCACCGACCTGGTCGTCGACCTCACCGACGTCACCTTCCTCGACTCGACCGGCCTCGGGGTGCTCGTGGGGCGCCTCAAGCTCGCCCGCACGCGGGGCGGCTCGATGCGGCTCGTCGGCACCGACGACCGGGTGCTCAAGGTCTTTGCGATCACCGGTCTCGACAAGGTCTTCGAGATCCACCCCGACGTCGAGAGCGCCCTCGCCGCCGGCGTCGCGCCCGCCGAGACGTCCTGACGGACCGGCGTGCAGCCGAGCCCGGGACCTGACGCCCTGACCGGAGCCACCGCGCCGGTGCTCGATGTCGACCTGATCGGCCTGCTGCGTGCCGACCTCGTGGCGGCCGGCTTCACCCTCGACGGCATCGCCGAGCGACTCGGCCCCGTCGCGTCCGCGGCGCTGCACCGTGAGCAGGCCCTGCCGGCGCTGCTCGCGACGGACGGCGCCGACGACCCGTGCGCCGTGCTCGTGCGGTTGCTCACCCTCGGCCGCCCCGTGCCGTCCGGCGCGCTCTCGGCTGCGCTGCCGTCCCTCGGCCTCGACGGTGCGCGGGCGCTCGGCCTCGTCGAGGACGCTCCGGGCGACACCGTCAGCGCGACCTGCGACCTGCGTCCCTACGCCGACGACGCCCACGAGTGGTGGGTGGCGTCTGACCTCTCCGAGGTCGCGACCGGGCAGACGCTGCGTCCCGACCACGTGCTCGGCATCGGCGGCGCGTCGACGACGCTGGCCTCGTGGACGATCCGCCGACCGGCCGCCCGCGCGCTCGACCTCGGCACCGGCAGCGGCGTGCAGGCGCTGCACCTCGCGTCGCACTGCGACGCCATCGTCGCGACCGACATCTCCGAGCGGGCCCTGGCGTATTCCGCCTTCACCGGTGCGCTCGCCGGCATCGAGCTGGACCTGCGGCAGGGAGATCTGCTCGAACCTGTTGCGGGAGAGACGTTCTCGCTCGTCGTGAGCAATCCGCCCTTCGTCATCACGCCGCGCACCGACGACATGCCGCTCTATGAGTATCGCGACGGCGGGCGCGCCGGGGATGCCATCGTGCGCGCGCTGGTGCGCCAGGTCGGCACGGTGCTCGAGCCGGGAGGGGTCGCCCAGTTCCTCGGCAACTGGGAGGTGCCCGCCGGCCGCACGTGGCGCGAGGTCTGGTCGGAGTGGCTCGACGAGCAGGCCCGTGAGGGCGTGGCGCTCGACGCCTGGGTCGTGCAGCGCGAGTCGCAGGACCCGGCGGAGTATGCCGAGCTCTGGTCGCGCGACGGCGGCTCCCTGCCCGGCAGCCCCGACCACTCGAGGATGTATGCCGCGTGGCTGGCCGACTTCGCCGCCCGCGACATCGAGGCGATCGGCTTCGGCGTCGTCACCCTGCAGCGACCCCTGAGCGACCGGCCGACCTGGCGCTCGCTCGACGAGGCTGTCGGGCCGGTGGCCGCGCCGATGGGACCGACGGTCGACGCCGGGCTCCGCGCCCGCACGTGGCTCGCCGAGCACTCCGACGACGAGGTGCTGGGCGTCGCGTGGTCCTGCGCGCCCGACGTCACCGAGGAGCGCCACGGGCGGCCCGGTGCCGACGACCCGAGTGTCATCCTCGTGCGCCAGGGCGGCGGGCTGGGGCGGGTGGTGCGCGCTGGCACGGTGCTCGCGGCATACCTCGGCGTGGCCGATGGCGAGCTCACGGCGCGGGCTGCGCTCGACGCGATCGCGTCGCTCCTCGACCTCGAGGCGCAGGCGGTGCGGGCTGAGATGGTGCCCCAGCTGCGCGACCTCGTCGCCGACGGCCTGCTGCGCTGACGACAGGCGCCCGCCGCTTCGGCCGAAGGTATCGAC
Organism: Humibacillus xanthopallidus; assembly: GCF_044793955.1. Taxonomy (GTDB): domain Bacteria; phylum Actinomycetota; class Actinomycetes; order Actinomycetales; family Dermatophilaceae; genus Humibacillus; species Humibacillus xanthopallidus_C. Next base: position 974,278 of record NZ_CP084995.1, read on the forward strand.
CTGCCCCTTTGCGACCGTTTTCCGCGGTTTCGCGGTCCGGCGCCCATCGACGCTCGGGCGCCCTACTCTGAAGATCGGGGCGCCGTCCGGCAGGGATCGACTCGAGGCTCCGCCAGACGGGTCGACGTCGGTTGCCTCTTGCGGAGAGGACCATGGCCAGCGAGATCGAGCTCGAGATTGCCCCCGGGAGCACCCACGGGGAGTACGTCGTGCGTGTCCTGCGGGCGGCATCCGGTGGAGAGCCCTCGACGGTCACGACGCTTGACGTGGATCACCTGCTGGCCGGTCGAGACGCGCTGGAGAACGCCGTTCTCCTGTCCACCGTCTCGGCGCGGAGACTGATGCCGGTCGAGGAGGAGCACTTGCGGGCCGTCGGCCAGCAACTGTTCGATGCGGTGTTCCGGGGCACGATCAACAGCGTCTACAGGGCCAGCATGATGGTGGCCCGTCAGAACGATGAGCATCTGCGGATCATCCTGAGGCTCAATGCTCCCGAGCTCGCAGCGCTACCTTGGGAGGCGTTGTGGGACCCCGAGACGCGCTCCTACACCTGCATGCGTGAACCGCTCGTGCGGCACGTGCCGGCGCCATACAGCGTGGAGCCCCTCGAGGTCACGCCCCCCTTGCGGATCCTGGGTCTGAGCTCCTCACCCCGCGACCTGCCGAGCCTGGACCTCGACGGAGAGCAGTCACATCTCGCGGCGGCCCTGGCCAGACCGGTGGCGGAAGGTCGCATCGAGCTCCACTGGCTCCAGCAGGCAACCTGGGACCGGGTCCACGACATGCTGCTCTCCGGCCCGTGGCACGTCCTGCACTTCATCGGGCACGGTGACTACGACGCGGGCACCCAACAGGGCGTGATCGCGCTGGTGGGCCCGGACGGTCGCAGGGACCTGGTGGACGCCGAGCGGCTGGCCACCCTCCTCGGGGAGGCCGAGCCCACCCCGCGACTGGTGGTGCTCAACTCGTGCTCTTCAGGCGAGGAGGGCACGAGGGACCTCTTCTCGGGCACCGCCGCCGCGCTGGTCCGCAGTGGCATCTGCGCCGTCGCCGCGATGCAGTTCACGATCAGCGACGCTGCTGCGGTCAGGTTCGCCCGCGGCTTCTACACCGCACTCGCCAACGGACGTGACCTTGCGGCCTCGATCAGGGCAGGCCGGATCGAGATCCTCGGGACTCCGCGAAGCCTGGAGTGGGTGACCCCCGTGCTCTACCTCCGCGGAGACAACGCACGGCTGTTCGACCTCCACCCCCCGTCGGACGCGCGCCCCGGCCAGGGCGCGCCGACTGCGCCACCTCACGCTGCCGACGGCAGGGCGGCCCCGGCCCGCGCCGAACGGCCCCCGCCCGCGCAGCTGCATGCGATGTACCTGGCCGCCCGGTTCGAGCAGAGGGCGCAGAACTACGAACGTGCCATCGGTCTCTTCGACGAGCTGCTGTCGCTCGACCCCACCTACCTCGACACCGCGGCACGCAGGAGCGACGCTGCCCAGCAGCTCGAGCTCCGTCAGGCGTACGAGCGGGCCTTCGCGGCACAGCAGTCGGGCGACTGGCTGAACGCGACACTGGGCTTCTCCGAGATCACCGATGTCGACCCGTCCTACCGCGACGCGGCCGAGCGTGGTCGCGCCTGTCAGAAGGCTCAGCAGATCGCCGACCTCGGCGACGAGCTCAGGTATCACTCCGAGGCCGGCAACTGGCAGGCCGTCCTCGAGGCGAACGCCGACCTCGAGGCGCTGGATGTGCACGCAGCGGACCCGGACGGCATCGCCACTCGCGCTCGTGAGGCGTTGGCGCTCATCACCCCTCCGGTCGAGCACGCGGCCATTCCCGACCCGGCGCGCCAGCGACTCCTCGAGGCGTTTGCGGCGTCGCTCAGGCAGGTCATCAGCCGGGGGGAGCAGTCCATGGCTGCACCCGCCCCCGTGGCGTCAGTCGAGCCGCAGAGTGACCGGCCAATCGCTGACGCGGCGGTCGCTTCCCGGGCGCACGGCGACGCGGAGCCCAAACCGCTCCGGACGATCAGCTACTGGACGTCGACCATCTGGGCGCTCAGCTGGAGCTCGGACGGCGCCAGGCTCTGCGTCGCTGGGAACTCGTCGAAGATGAAGGTCTACGACTCCGACTTCACCCTCTTGGCCTCCTTCAAGGTGGGTGCGTGGTTGACGGCGGCGAGGTCCTGCGCCTTGAGCCCGGGAGGCACACTGGTCGTCGCGGGTACAAGCACCGGCTCCGCGATGGTCTGGGACCTCGCCACGAAGCGACTGCTCCACCAGCTGGAGCACCCTTCGCCTTCGGTCCTCGACGTCTCCTTCAGCCCGGACGGGAAGAGACTCGTGACTGCGTGCGGGGACAAGCTGGCGCGGGTGTGGGGAGCGACGTCAGGTGAGCTGCTCTTCACCATGGAGCACGAGGAAGCGGTCCTCTGCGCGGCCTTCAGCCCTGACGGGAGTCAGGTGGCCACCGGCGGCGACGACCACTGCCTGCGCCTGTGGGACTCCGCCACCGGCATGCCCCAGGCCGTCATCGGTGGGCCGCATGGCGTCCCCTCCACGGATCAGCCCGTCATCGCGGTCGCGTTCAGCCCTGACGGGAGCGCCATCGCCACGGCGGACTCGTCGAAGAGCGCTCGGGTGTGGAACCCCCGAAACGGGCGGCAGCGCTATCGCATCCAGCAGGCAGCCGCCATCGATGCGGTCGCCTTCAGCGCGGACGGGAGATGGCTCGGCACAGGTGGAGCGGGCGGACTGATCGGGGTGTGGAACGCCGCCACGGGTGTGAACCAGATGCAGATTGCAGATATCGGGAGCGGGCGCGTGGTGGCCGTGGCCTTCCGTCCGGGCCGCAACCTCCTCGCCACGGGCGGGACCTACGTCGCCCTCTGGGCTTTCGACGCGTAGGCCGCACTCTCCTCACGTCCAGCCGGGAAGCCGCAGGCCTGCCCGGACCTCGGCCACCGACTTTCTGGAGTACGGCTGGGCAAGCAACTTGTGAGTGAGCGCTCACTCATTCATGATGGTGGGCGTGCCAGCACGAGTTGACCGCGGCGAGCAGCGAGAGCGCTCCGGACGAGCCGCCCCGATGAGCCGCGACGACCGACGAGACGCCCTCGTCGACGTGTTCGTCGAGCTCGCCCACCGCGAGGGGCGCAAGCCGACGACGAGCGAGATCGCGCAGGAGGCAGGCGTCGCGGAGGGCACGATCTTCCGCGTCTTCGCGACCAAGGAGGCCCTCGAGCGCGAGGCCGTGCAGGCGGCGTTCTGCCCGGCCCCGGTGCGACGGCGCATTGCGGCCATCGACCCCGAGGGCACCCTGCGCGACCGGCTCGTGGACTTCACGAGGATCATGCAGGCGCGCTTCACCGAGGTCTTCGGGCTGATGGCGGCCCTCGGGCTCACCGAGCCGCCCAACCGTGGCCCCCACCTCGCCTGCTTCGAGGCCGGCCGCCACCTGCGCGGGCTCGCCGACGAGGAGGACGGGCACGCCGCCCACCAGCCGCTGCTCGACGCGATCCACGAGCTGCTCGTCCACGACGAGGACCACCTCGTCGTCCCTGCGGCCGATCTCGTGCACCGGCTGCGACTGCTGACCTTCTCGGGCAGCCACCCGGGCATCGCCGACGGGAAGGTGCTGACACCCGAGGAGATCGTCGACACCATCCTCTTCGGACTCGTGTGCCGGCCGCACGGGGCCGAGAGCGGTCTGGGCATCGAAGAGCTCTATGCGCAGCTCGGCGGCGACCCCGAGGCGCTCGCGCGCCCCCTGCCTGACGCCCCGCCCAGCCGGACGGCATACGCCCGTGGTGGAGGTCCGGCGTGACAAACCAGTTGACCCTCACCCTGCGTGAGTCCCTAGCCTCCTTGGCGTTACCCCGACGAAAGGCGCCCTCATGCTGATGCGGCTGCTCCGCACCCATCTGCTCCCCTACCGGGGGCAGATCGTGCTCATCGTCATCGCCCAGTTCGTCAGCACGATGGCCTCGCTCTACCTGCCCAGCCTCAACGGGCAGATCATCGACCAGGGGGTCGCCAAGGGCGACACCACCTTCATCCTGAGCCACGGCGCGATCATGCTCGTCGTCAGCCTCGTGCAGATCATCGCGTCGGTCGCGGCGACCTACTTCTCGGCCAAGGTGGCCATGGGGATGGGCCGCGACATCCGCGGCAACGTCTTCGGCACCGTCGTCGGCTTCTCCGCCCAGGAGGTGACGCGCTTCGGGGCACCGACCCTCATCTCGCGCAACACCAACGACGTCACCCAGGTGCAGATGGTGGCCTTCATGGCCTTCGCGCTGCTCGTCACCACGCCGATCATGATGATCGGCGGCATCATCATGGCGCTGCGCGAGGACGTCGGGCTGTCGTGGCTCGTCGCAGTCGCCGTGCCGCTGCTCGGCCTCTGTGTCGGGCTCGTCATCTCGCGCATGGTGCCGTGGTTCGGCCGCATGCAGACCTCGCTCGACGGCGTCAACCGCGTCATGCGCGAGCAGATCACCGGCATCCGCGTCGTGCGCGCCTTCGTCCGTGAGGAGCACGAGGAGGCCCGTTTTGCCGAGGCCAACGGCGACCTCACCAACGCCGGCCTGCAGGTCGGGCGCCTCATGGCCCTCGTCTTCCCGATCGTCATGCTGATCTTCAACCTGTCGACGGTCGCCGTCATGTGGTTCGGCGGTCACCGGATCGCATCGGGTGACATGCAGATCGGCGAGCTGACGGCCTTCCTGTCCTACCTCGTGCAGATCCTCATGGCGGTCATGATGGCGACCTTCATGGCCACGATGATCCCCCGCGCGTCGGTCTCGGCGGGGCGCCTGCAGGAGGTGCTCGACACCGAGTCGACCGTCGTCGAGTCCACCAGCCCGGTGCCGCTGCCCGCCGGGGCCGCCGCGCTGTCCTTCACCGCAGTCGACTTCCACTACCCCGGTGCCGAGGCCGCCGTGCTGCACGACGTGACGTTCACCGCCGCGCCGGGGCGCATGACGGCGATCATCGGCTCCACTGGATCCGGCAAGACGACCCTGATCGGGCTCGTGCCGCGCCTCTTCGACGCTTCGAGCGGCACCGTCGCGGTGGGTGGCGTCGACGTGCGCGACCTCGAGCTCGACGACCTGTGGGGCAGGATCGGCCTGGTGCCGCAGAAGCCCTACCTCTTCAGCGGCACGGTCGCGAGCAACCTGCGCTACGGCAACCCCGAGGCGACCGAGGCGGAGCTGTGGGACGCCCTGCGCATCGCCCAGGCCGAGGAGTTCGTCCAGGCCATGGGCGGCCTCGAGTCGCCGATCGCCCAGGGCGGCACCAACGTGTCCGGCGGCCAGCGCCAGCGCCTCGCGATCGCGCGGGCCATCGTCAAGCGGCCCGACATCTACCTCTTCGACGACTCGTTCTCGGCGCTCGACCTGTCGACGGACGCGCGGCTGCGGCGCGCGCTGCGCCCCGCCACGGCCCACAGCACGGTCGTGATCGTCGCCCAGCGGGTCTCGACCATCGTCGACGCCGACCACGTCATCGTGCTCGAAGACGGCCGGATCGTCGGTCAGGGCACCCACGAAGAGCTTCTCGACACCTGTGAGACCTACCAGGAGATCGTCGAGTCCCAGCGCAGTGCGGAGGTGGCGGCCTGATGTCCGAGGGAGTCAAGACCACGGAGGAGAAGGCCGCCGAGGCACGTCGCGGGCCGGCCCGGCGCGGCGGTCCGCCGCACATGGCGATGGGCCAGCCCACCGAGAAGTCGCTCAACTTCGGGCCGTCGGCCAAGCGCCTGCTCGGTCGGCTGCGGCCGCACCGCTTCAAGGTGGCCGTCGTGCTCGTCTTCGCCGTCGTCAGCGTCGCGCTCAGCTCGATCGGTCCCAAGATCCTCGGCCGCGCCACCGACCTCATCTTCGCCGGGGTCATCGGCGGGCAGATGCCCGCCGGTGCCACCAAGGAGCAGGTCATCGAGGGGCTGCGGGCCACGGGGCAGGACGGGTATGCCGACCTGCTGAGCAACGTCGACTTCGTGCCGGGTCAGGGCATCGACTTCACCGCCGTCGCCGGCGTGCTGCTGCTCGTGACGGCACTCTTCGTGGCCGCCTCGCTCCTCATGTGGATCCAGGGGTGGATCCTGCAGGGCGTGCTCGCGCAGACGATGTACGACCTGCGCCAGGAGGTCGAGGCCAAGCTCAACAAGCTGCCCCTGCCCTACTTCGACAACCAGCCGCGCGGCGAGATCCTCAGCCGTGTCACCAACGACATCGACAACGTCGGGCAGTCGCTGCAGCAGACGCTCTCGCAGCTACTCAACTCGCTGCTCACCGTCATCGCGGTGCTCGGCATCATGTTCTGGATCTCGTGGTCGCTCGCGCTCATCGCCCTCGTCAGCATCCCGATCTCGATCGCCGTCACCGCCGTCATCGCGAAGCGATCGCAGAAGCTCTTCGTGCAGCAGTGGCGCAACACCGGCGAGCTCAACGGCATCGTCGAGGAAACCTTCACCGGCCACGGCCTCGTCAAGGTCTACGGCCGCCAGAAGGAGACGGCCGCCAACTTCAAGGTGAAGAACGACGAGCTCTTCGAGGCGGCCTACGGGGCGCAGTTCATCAGCGGCATCATCATGCCGGTCATGATGTTCGTCGGGAACCTCAACTACGTCGCCATCGCCGTCGTCGGTGGTCTCCGCGTCGCGAGCGGCACGATGAGCCTCGGTGACGTGCAGGCCTTCATCCAGTACTCCCGCCAGTTCACCCAGCCGCTGACGCAGGTCGCCTCCATGGCCAACGTGCTGCAGTCGGGGGTTGCGTCGGCGGAGCGGGTCTTCGAGGTGCTCGACGCGCCCGAGCAGGAGGCCGAGCACGCCTCCCCGGTGCGCATCGACGACCCGCACGGTGCCGTCGCCTTCGAGGACGTGTCGTTCTCCTACGTGCCCGAGAAGCCGCTCATCGAGCACCTCGACCTGTCGGTCAGCCCGGGTCAGACCGTGGCGATCGTCGGGCCCACGGGCGCCGGCAAGACGACGCTGGTCAACCTCATCATGCGGTTCTACGAGCTCGACTCCGGCCGCATCACGCTCGACGGCGTCGACATCCGCCACCTCACGCGGCACGACCTCCGCGCGCGCATCGGCATGGTGCTGCAGGACACCTGGCTCTTCGGAGGCACGATCCGCGACAACATCGCCTACGGCCGCCCCGGGGCGACGGAGGCGGAGGTGCTCGAGGCCGCCCGCGCGACCTACGTCGACCGCTTCGTGCACTCGCTGCCCGACGGCTACGACACCGTGCTCGACGACGAGGCCTCCAACATCTCGGCCGGCGAGAAGCAGCTCGTCACCATCGCCCGGGCCTTCCTCTCCGACCCGGCGCTGCTCATCCTCGACGAGGCGACGAGCTCGGTCGACACGCGCACCGAGCTGCTCGTGCAGCACGCCATGGCCGCCCTGCGCTCCGACCGCACGAGCTTCGTCATCGCGCACCGCCTGTCAACGATCCGTGACGCCGACCTCATCCTCGTCATGGAGGAGGGGCGCATCGTCGAGCAGGGCTCGCACGACGAGCTGCTCGCACGTGGGGGCGCCTACGCCACCCTGTATGCCGCCCAGTTCGCGGGTGCCGCAGCCGACCTCGACGAGGAGCCGGGTCAGGGTGCTCCCGCAGCACGCACCCCGTCGCCGGGGGAGGGCGGCGAGGGAAGCCCGCCGGACGGCATACCGGAGATGGCTGCCGTCGGCGGCGGCGCGCCGGGACCCGCCGGCGGACCGGGAGTGCCCACGCCCGACGGGGCTGTGCCCGTCGACGGTCCGCGGGACTGACTCCGGCCGACGGAGTCCGGAAGCGACAGCCGGGGCCGCAGCGACAGTGCTGCGGCCCCCGTGCGTTCACACCTCAGCCGTGGCAGGTGCCGTTCACTGCCGGCGGCTTGCCCATGCACCATGCGGTCGGAGCGGCGTGGGCGCTCGTCCCCATGGCGGAGATGGCGACCGCTGTGATGGTCGCCGCGACGACCCGAATGACTGTCTTCATGTGGCTGTTCCCCTTCTGTGTGCTGCGCGCCCCTGTCGACTGCAGCCGAGGAGAAGGTACCCCGCGCGGAGGGTCGTGAGGGGGCTGACTCGACCTGTTTCGCCGAGGGAGTTCAACGGTCGTCATAGAGTCCGGGCGGGAGGCGCAGTGCCCTGCTGTCCAGACGGAGGTCGCCGAGGATCTGCTGCGCCTCGTGGTCCGCGTCGCCGGGCGACTGGTGACTGCGTGATGCGGACGACGGGGACCCGGGGTCGGCCGCGTCCCCTGGGCCATCGCCGAGCAGGGACAGTCGCGCCAGGTCCCGGGCCAGCTCGAGGGTGTCGCCGCGTCCACGCCAGATCTCCACACTGCGGGCCAGCGCCTCGGAGGCGCGCGCCTGGTCCTGCCTGAGGACGGCGATGTCGGCGTCCACGCGCAGCACCTCCGGCTCGCAGCCGCCTGGCGCGTGGGTGTCGAGGACCGGCCGAGCCAGGGCCAGCACCTCGTCGGCAGCTCCGGGGGCGCCGCGAACGACCAGCGCCGCAGCGCGTGCCATCCGACAGTGCGCCAGGCCCAGCTCGTCCCCCAGCTCTGCGGCGATGTCGCTCGCCTCGTCCAGCAGCTCATCGGCCACGTCGACCGCGCCCAGGTCGATCAGGCCCTCGGCCCGCGTGACGAGCCAGATGCAGGTGTCTCGGGCCTGCCCCGACGCGCGCACGTCGTCCACCGTGCGGGCGAGCAGCGGGTCGGCGTCGCCGGCGCGTCCCGCGTTGCGCAGCGCGACCCCGGTGGCGCCCAGGGCGCGCAGGTGACCGTGGTGGTCGTCCAGCTCGATCGCCAGCCGGCCGGCTTCCTCGTAGCAGCCCACGGCGTCGTCGACGCGGTGTGCCGTCTGCGCCACCCATCCCGACTGCAGGAGCGCCGTGAACTCCCGCGGGCGATCGCCGGTGCGCCGGGCGAGAGCCAGCTGACGCGCAGCGAGGGCAGGCAGCTCGGCATGGTGGAGGCGTTGTGCCTGCACGGCGAACAGCGCTGCCAGCAGGGATCCTTCGAGCTCTGTCTCTGTCGACGGCAGCGCGGCCAGGGTCTCGCGCAGGATCCGCTCGCGGTCGTCGTCGTAGGCGCGAGTGCGCAGGAACGGAGCGGTCGCGAGCGCCAACCGGGCCCGCATCGCCGCAGCGGCGGCACCACGCGGATGGTGGGCGACGCACGTCGCCACCAGGTTGTCTCGCTCGACCTCGAACCAGTCACGGGGGCGCACGGTGTTGGCCTGGCCGGCGTGACGTGTGCGAGTCGGCGATGGGCCAGAGGCGCCCTGGTCGAGGCCCGGGGCGGAGAGCCGCTGCTCGGCCACCAGGGCGCGTGACAGCCACTCCGCCAGGAGTCGCTCGCCGCTCTCGTCGTCGAGTCCGTGCAGGGCTTGCGACTGGAGCTCGACGGCGACGACGGTGACGAGTCCATGCATCCGGAAGCGCGGCTGGCCGGCCGCGTCACGGCCCACCGGCTCGACGAGGTGACGGTCGACGAGCTCGTCGAGGTCCCGGCCCCAGGAGTCGAGACCCGAGAGGGACTCGGCGACCCACCCCGCCCACTCGGGGGTGGGGGTCAGGGCCAACCTCTGGAAGAGCGCTCTCGCCCGGTCGGACAGCGACTCGACCGAGGTGAGGATGCTCGCGCGGACGTCGATGTCACCCGTGGACAGCTCGTCGAGTCGTGCGTGCTGCCGCTCGAGGCGCACCCGGATGTCGGCCAGCGTGAGCGAGTCGTTGGCGGCGAGCCTGGCCCCGACCACCATGAGCGCCAGCGGGAGGTGACCGCACAGGTCTGCGACCCGGCTCAGCTCGGACGGCTCGGCGTCGGCGCGGGCCTGTCCGGTCAGGGTGGCGAGCAGGCGACGGGAGTCGGTCGGATCCAGGGCGGGGACCGGCACGCGAACCGCACCGGCGAGAGCGGACAGCTTGCGGCGTGACGTGACGAGGGTGCAGCTGCCGGGCGTCGTCGGCAGCAGAGGGCGGACCTGCGCCTCGGAGGTCGCGTCGTCGAGCACGACCAGCACGCGACGTCCGCTGACAACCGAGCGGTAGAGCGCGATCCTGTCGTCCTCGTCGGTCGGCACCTGGTCGGGCGCCACGCCCAGCGAACGGATCAGGCGCGCGAGCGCCTCGGCCGTGCTCGCGGGCGACCCCGTACCGAGACGCACCCACAGGGTCCCGTCCGGGAAGTGGCGTTCGAGGCGGTGGGCGGCATCGACCGCGACCGACGTCTTGCCCGAGCCGCCGGGGCCGGCGATCACGACGACGGGTGGGCCGCTCTGCAGGGCTGCGCTGGTGACGGCCTCGACTGCCGTGGTTCTGCCGGTCAGGGCCCAGGTCCGCGCGGGCGCCTCTCGTGGCACCAGGGTGGTCGAGGGCGATCCCGCGTGCTCCGGTCTGGGCCAGGCACGGCCATCGAGGATGCGAGCGTGGAGGTCGATCAGCTCGGCACCGGGTGGCACGCCCAGGTCGTCGACGAAAGCGCGGCGCAGCGCGCGAAAGGCCGCCAGCGCCTCTGCCCGGCGGCCCGAGGCGGCCAGCGCCTGCAGCCGCTGAGCCTGCAGGCGTTCGTCGAAGGGGTCCACCTCCAGCGGCTCCGCGACGGCGGCCAGCACGTCGTCCGGCCGCCCGAGACGCTGGAGCACGTCCACCATGAGGTCGAGCACGGCGCGGCGCTCGACCTCGAGCCCGGTGCGCCACGGCAGGTCGTCACACCGGGCGACGTCCTCGAGGGCTGCACCCCGCCAGCACGAGAGGGCATCAGCGAGGAGTGCACGGCCCGCCTCGAGATCACCGTCGTCGCACGCAGCGACGGCGTCGTCGGCGTGTCTGCGGAAGTCGAGATGGTCGAGGGAGTGAGCGCCGAGGTGCAGCTGGTAGCCGAGCGGCCGGGTGACCAGCAGGCCGGGGTCGCGGGTCCCGAGTCGTCGTCTGAGGGCGGCGATGAGGTTCTGGAGCTGCTGTCGGGCGGTCTCCGGGGGCGTGTCCCAGAGGGTGGCGATGAAGCGTTCCGTGGAGACCAGGCGGTCGGCGTTGAGCAGCAGCATGGCGAGAACGAGCCGCTCCCGTGCACTCCCGAGAGGCACGAGCTGCCCGTCGTCCTCGACCTCCACCGGTCCGAGTACCCGAAACTGCACCCTCCATTGATACCTGACGACGCGGCCACGACGTCACTGCGCCCAGGCTCCCTCCACCCCTGCGGGAGGGAGTCTGGGCGCAGTGGCCTCGCTGGTGTCGCCGGCACGGGGGTGCAGCCGCGGGCCGACGCGACGTCGCCGGGGTCGGCTCAGCCCTTGCGCCAGTAGTAGGCGACCCCACCCTTGCTCTGGGCGTGCGCGGTCGGGTCGTAGGTGTGCTCGCCCACCCGCTCGTAGCCCACCCAGTTGGAGTCGACGACCCGGATCGTGGGCCCGTCCGGGTTGCCGCTGACGATCGCGGTGTGGATGCCGCGCGTATGCGTGGCGGCATCGGTCTCCTGGATGATGTCGCCGGCGCGCACCTCCGCCTTGCTGATGCGGTGGTAGCCGGCGTCGACGTAGGCGCCCCAGTAGTTGGGGCCGAGATCCCTGACGTAGACCTCGTTGTGGATCCGCTGGACGAACTCCTTGCACTGTCCGCCCGACTGGCCGATGTAGGCACGGGCGTGCGACACCATCGGGTGGACGGCAAGCATCTGGACGGCGCTCGCGGACGAGTCGCGCGCCTCGGCGGCGGACGCCGTGGCGGGCATCATGGCGGCGGCGGCGCCGGCGACGAGGGCTGCGGCCGTGAGGCTGCGGGCCGCGGTGGTGAAGGACATCTCTCTCCTTGGTCGGTGTGATCGGTGGGTGGTGCTGCGTGGACGGTGGTCAGTGAGGTGGTGGGCGGTGCCGCGGGTTGGTTGCGGCCCGCCCCGGTGCTCAGGCGCCGTAGGCCGTGAAGCGGTTGAGCTTGTTCCAGGCGACGATGTCGTCGTCATTGCGCCACACGCCGTTGCGGGAGGAGCGGAACGGGTCGGCGATCTTGTAGGTGCCGGCGCCGTAGCCGACGATGGCGATGTAGTGACCGGCGTCGAAGTGGTCCCCGTCGACCCACTCCATGTTGATGACGACCGGGTAACCGGCGTCGATGCTCCGCACGACCCGTGACCGGAGCGCGGTCTTGAGGGTGCCGGCGGCCGGCTGCCGGAAGTAGTAGCGCTGCGTCCGGTCCGCGATGCCGAGCCTGTTGTTGAGGACCCGTGCGATGGCATACGGGTCCTGGAGGCCGGAGCCGCCCTCGAGACCGAGCGAGTTGGCGAGCGACGCCTGGGTCGGGAAGCGGTCGCGGGCCGTGAGCGCGATGCGTGAGCTGGCCGCCGAGCACCAGGACTGAGTTGCCTGCAGCTGGTAGGAGTAGCCGACCGAGGCCGCGTCGGCCTTGGTGGCCAGGGCCATGGTGACTCCGGTGGCGAGTCCGAGGCTGAGGAAGCCCCGCCGGGGGAGGGATGAGCTCAGTGCGTTCTTCATGGCGGCACCTGTCCGTTCGTGGGTGTGAGGGCTGGAGGAGCCGCTGGCTGGCGACCCGTCGGGTCGACGTTCGCGAAACCGCCTAACAAGCCGCTAACCGAGCGCATGGGCGGCGGCGCGCTCGGTTGTTAGTCGTCAGTTAGGCACTCACGCAACTCTCGGTCTGCCTCCACGAAAGGGGGGCCACCGGGTGGATCCCCACCCGGGCCGAGAGACTTCGCGAAGGAGAAGGCGCATGAGCTGGAAGACACGGATCGTGGCCCTGCCACTGGCGGCGGTGAGCATGGTCGGGGCGATGGCGGCACCGACGCTGGCGGGCGAGTCCACAGTCGCTGCCGAGACGGCGCCGAGCCTGGCCCTCGCGGTGGCGACGAACCCCTACCCGGCCAGCTCGGTGCGCACCGGCTACACGGATCGTGCCAGGTGGACCATCAACGTGCTGCGCGACAACCGCCCGGCCCTCACGTCGTGCCACCACGGCAACTTCGACCCCGACTACGGTCACTCGGAGGGCAGCTACCACTACAGCGGCAACGCCGGGGACTGCTACGCCGGCAACACGCCCGGGCAGTGGCCGGGGCCGATCGACAAGGACCAGCTCCAGCGGGCCGCGAACTTCCTCGTCGCCAACGCCGGGCCGCTGAAGGTCCAAGAGGTGATCTGGTACGGGAAGATCTGGACCTGGCCGCGGCGCACCGAGGGGTGGCGCACCTACACCGGCGGCTCGGGAGTGGTGGGCGGGCACTACGACCACGTGCACGTGAGCATCGCCCGACCCGGCGACTCTCGCTGAGAGCGGCTGCGCGTCGTCATGCCCGGGTCGGGTGGGCTCACAGGGGGCCCACCCGGCCACGGCATGGGCAGGGCAGATCCGCCTAGATGGCCAGCCGGACGCCGGTCAGCTCCTCCGACAGGGCGATGAGTCGGCCCGCCACCTGCGGGTCGAGAGCGGCAGGGTGAGCCGTGAGCCGCGTCGGCTGTCCCCGCAGCTGCTGCCACCCCGACGGGCCCCAGTAGTCACCGTTGCGCACCTCGGGGGAGGCCACGGCGGTGACGAGGGGTTCGGCGCCGCGGTGCTTCCCGTGGGCGAAGGCGCGCACGAGGACTCTCGTCACGGGGCTCACGGACGGCTGGTTGACGGCGATCGAGCGTGACGGCGACAGGGTGTCGACCGCCGTGCCGGGGTGGGCGACGACCGAGGAGGCTGAGCCTGCAGCAGCCGGGGGGCCTGCAGAGTCGAGGCGCCGGGCGAGCTCGAAGCCGAAGGCCATGACGGCCAGCTTGGAGCGGGCGTACTTCGTCAGGTCGGACTGCTCGTCGTCGGGACGGGGGAGCGAGTCGGCGGGCTGGCGCACCCTCGAGTGGATGACGCTGCCGACGTGCACCACCCGACCGCTCGAGGCCAGCAGCTCGGGCAGCAGCCGCGCGACGAGGGCGAAGTGCCCGATATGGTTGGTGCCCCAGTGCAGCTCGAGCCCGTCCGCCGTGACGAGCGGACGGTGCCCGCGCTCGGATCGTGGTTTCGACCAGTCGGGCAGCGCGACGGCGGCGGCATTGGCGACGACGGCGTCGAGGCGGGGGAGCCGGGCGATCTGCTCGGCGGCGACCCGGACGGAGTCGAGCCGGGCGAGGTCGAGGGCGACGTGGCGCACCTGTGCCCCCGGCACGTGTCGCTCGATGCTGCGCACCGCCCCGGCCGCCCGGTCGGCGTCTCGTGCCGCGATGACCACGGACGCCCCCAGGCGGGCGAGCTGCTCGCAGGTGAAGTAGCCGAGGCCCGTGCTGCCCCCCGTGACGACCACCACCCGCCCGGCGAGCGGAGCCGTCAGCGGCTCGATGGCCGGCTCGGTCGGCGGCATACGTCCTCCTCGGTCGGCGGGCTCACGTGCTCCTGCTCTGTGGTGTCGGCGGACGGTCTGCTGATACGCGCGGGGCGGGCCACGCGGCATACGTCATCGGTCGGCGTCGGCCTCCGGCTGGAGGAGGACGGCGCCCGGCCCCCGGGCGGCGAGGGCGTCGTCGGGGTTGCTCAGGGCGCAGCTGCCCAGGCTGAGGCAGCCACACCCGATGCAGGAGTCGAGCTGGTCACGCAGCCGCTCGATGCTGCGGATCTGCGCGTCGAGGCGACCGCGCCACGAGCGCGACAGGCGGGCCCAGTCGGCGGTGGTCGGGGTGCGCGACTCGGGCAGCCTGGCGAGCGCCTCGCCGATCTCGTCGAGCGAGAGCCCGACCCGCTGCGCGGCCCGGATGAAGGAGACCCGGCGGATCGTGGCGCGCTCGTAGCGACGCTGGTTGCCGGTGGTTCGCTCGGAGCCGATCAGCCCGAGGTCCTCCCAGTAGCGCAGCGCCGAGGTGGCGACCCCGGTGCGCTCGGCCACCTGACCGATCGTGAGGGTCGGGTGCCGACTGGACCCGGCCGCCACGGTCAGGCGATCCTCGCCTCGCCGAGGCGCGTCACGATCTCCTCGACGGTCTCGTCAGGGGTCTGCTGCGAGCTGTCGAGCCAGAGCCCGATGTGCGGCGTCTCGGTGCGCACCTTGTGGTCGAAGTCGCGGATCGACCAGAGGTCGCCGTAGCCGACCTTGACGCGCTCGGCCTCGCGCTGCATGACCGTGCCGACGTCGGGGGCGAGCATGACGAGGCTCAGCGGCCGTGCGAGCAGCTGGTCGAGGAACGGCTGCAGCGTCGCTCCGACGAAGAGGTCCTGCACGACGACCGTGAAGCCCGCATCGGCGTAGAGGTTGGCCGAGTGCGCGGCGATCATGTGGCGCAGCGCGAGCTGCCGCTCGGCCTCGGGGTCGCCGTAGGGCGACATGTCGGCACGCCCCCGCACGACGACGCGGCGGAACTCGTCGCCGCGCAGGTGCACGGCTCTGGAGAACCGCTCGGCGAGCAGCTGGGAGACGGTCGACTTGCCCGCAGCCATGACGCCGGTGACGACGATGATCTGGGGGATGTCGACGGCGGGGTGGAGGGGCGGCCGTTCGGTCACACCCGCCACCCTAGGGTGCGCCACCGGTCGCTGTCGCCAGAGTTCAGGTGACGTTCAAGGTGCCATCACCTGCGGGTCGGTCCTGCCCCGGTCAGGCGTAGGCCTCGACCTCGTCGGGCGTGGCCTGGCGCACGACGACACGCGTCCACGCCCCGACGTAGAGCCGGTCGTCGTCACCGAGCTCGGTGCGGGGCCCGACGGCAATCGCCTTGGCGGGCAAGGGGCCCGAGGCCGGGGCGACATATGTGCCGTTGGACGAGCCGAGGTCCTCGACGAACCAGCGCGAGCCGTCGGTCGTCAGCTGGGCGTGACGGCGGCTGACCCCCGGGTCGGACGACAGGTCGAGCTCGGGGTGCGTGTTGCGGCTCGTCGAGACGCGACCAAGCAGGACGCTCTTGGTCCGCAGCGGCACGATGACGGGCAGCCCCGGCGAGGGGCAGGGGTCCTCGGCCTCCTGCGTCTTGTACCAGTCCGGGTCGATCCACACCTCGGCCAGCCACTCGAAATCCCCTGCGGCAGAGGCGCCATCGGCGCCGCCCGAGCCGCCCACGCCTGTGGACCCGGCCGGGTCGGAGGGGCCCGAGGCAGCGAAGGGCTCCGAGGGGTCGGCGACCGGCGCCGACGGGTCGCGGGGCATGGCGCCGGTCGTGAAGTCGTAGCCGCACGCCTCGCAGAAGAGCGCGCCGTCGGCGTTCTCGGTGTGGCAGTTGGGGCACTCGAGGGTGGTGGGCCCCGCGGGAGCGGCGGACGCACCCGTCCCGGCCGAGCCGGGTGCCGGAGGCGGGTCGAGGTCGAGCGAGGAGCCGGCGGCGGCCCCGGACGCGGTGGCCGAGCCGGGCGGCGTCGTCGGCCCGGGCGCGCCGGGCGCGCCCCCAGCTGACCCGGCTGACCCGGCTGACCCGGCTGACCCGGCAGGAGCGCCGGAGCCGGCCGGCTGGGCCGACAAATCGATGGGCGATCCGCAGGTGTCGCAGTAGTCGTCGGACTCGGAGGTGTGCCCGTTGGGGCAGACCGCGCTCACCGGCGCACCCGGCTCGTCTTCGTCGAAGCCGTGTCGAGCGACATCTCGTCGATCTTGGTGACGCCCTTCTTGAGGCGGACCGTGCCCGTGTCGGCATCGTCGATCTCGACGACCTTGCGCAGGCGCGTCGTCATCTCGGCGTTGCCGGTGGCGCTCGCGAGCTGCACGGCGCGGCCCAGCTTGGCGGTGGCGACCTCGTCCTGGCCCGACGCCTTGGCGGCGAGACCGTCCTGGATCATCTGCGCCAGCTCGGCCTGGCCGGTGTAGGCGGCGACGGCCGGGTCGATGCGGGTGGTCAGGGCCTCGTCGTTGCTCCACCGCGCCTTGACGAGGGCCTGGGTCACGGGCTCGCCGCCGAGCGAGATCTGCACGCGCGCCGCCAGCTGCTCCTGGCCCAGCGTGCGAGCGGGCAGCCGCACGGCCACGTGGTAGTCGCGGCTCTCGTCCGACCACGCGCCCGTGGGGTAGGCCCCGGTGAGCGGGTTGATCTCGCTGCGGCGCGTCGAGAGGTCCTCGAGAGTGGGCGAGACCTGCTTGACGAAGAGCAGCTCGGCGCCCTGCGGCACCCAGACGCGCAGCTCGGCGTTCGCGACGCCGCGCGCCATCGACGCGCGCATCATCGCCTCGAACTCGGCCGCCATCTCCTCGGGAGCGGGAATGAGGTCGACGGTGCCGAGCAGGGCCGAGGCGATGCTGCGCACCTCCTCGACCCGCCACTGGTCGCCGACGCCGCGGCAGTCGCACTGGAAGATGCCGATGCAGCTCTGCACCGCTGCGGCGAGCGACTGGGGCGTCTCGCCCTCGTTGACGCCGTCGGTCAGCAGGATCGCGTGCCGCTTCGTCACGTGCGGCACCGTCTGGAAGATCTGGCGAGCCAGCGTGAGCCACGTGCCCATCGCGGTGCCGCCCTGGGCGCGCAGCCCGTCGATGGCGCGGCCCGCCTCGCCGCGCGTGTGCGACGACATCGGCACGAGCGCGCCCTGGTGGCTGTAGGGGTAGATGATCTGGGCCGTGCCGTTGCCCGACACGATCGAGAACAGCGTGCCGTCGGTGATCTCGGCCAGCGCAGCCTTGGCGGCCTCGCCCGCGGCCTGCACCCCGCGCCGGCCCATCGACCCCGAGGTGTCGATGAGGATGACCTCGGCCGAGGAGCCCGGGTCGGTGGGGGCCGAGCCGGCGCCCGCGGTCGAGGCGCCCGTGGAGGTCACCCGCACGATGGCGTGCAGGTCGGTGCCGCCGTCGGGCAGGAACTCGTTCTGGAACACCTCAGCGGTGAAGTCAGCCATTGATCGGAGCCCCTTCCTCGGGGGCGGCCGTGTCGGCTGCCCCGTGCGTGTCATTCGATCCTTGTGCAGCCAGTCTCGCAAGGGCAACCGTGATGTTGTCGCGTCCCCCCTGCTCGTTGGCGAAGTCGACGAGCGCCTGCGCCAGCACCGCCGGCTCGTCCCCGACGCGGGCCTGCCTCTCGCGCAGGAGCGCTCGCAGGTCCTCGGCCTCGGAGCAGTAGTTCCACAGGCCGTCGGAGCAGACCATCAGCCAGCCCCCTGACAGCCCTGCCGGACCGCCCGGGGTGAGCGTCGTCAGGTGGGGCGTGAGGTCGTCGGGTGAGTCCTTGCCGAGCCAGCGCGTGATGGAGTGGGCGTGCGGCCCCGTCTCGGCGTCGGCCCGGGCGACACCGTTGGTCATCTGCTCCTGTGCATAGGAGTCGTCGCGCCCGAGCTGGGACGCGGGCTCGTCGTCCGTGTCAGGCAGCCAGTACACCCGGCTGTCACCGACGTTGCCCGCGACGATGACGCCGTCCTCGACGACGGCTGCCGCGAAGGTGCACGACGGCGGGTTGGGCACGTCGTCGTCGACCGTGGCGCTGACGGCGGCGTTGGCCTCGGCCACGGCGACGGTCAGGGCCCGGCCAGCGGCGGCCGCCCAGGCGTCCGGTGTGCCGACCCCCTTGGGGAAGGGCTGGTCGAGAACCGAGCGGGCCGCCTGAGCCGCCGCGAGCGACGCGAGGTGGGAGTCCGTCGCCATGGAGACGCCGTCGCAGACGACGAGCACCGCGCGTGACCCGGCGGGCTCGGTGGCTCGCAACGCCATGGCGTCCTCGTTGCGGGTATGCCGTTTGCCGATGTCGCAGACGCCACCGACCCAGGTGGCCGGTGCGTCCGTGACGTGGAAGCGCGGGTCGGGCGGAGGGGTGCCGCAGTGGTCGCAGTAGCCGTCGACGACGTGGCCCCGCCGACAGGCCTGGCACAGCGTGTCGTCGGCGCTGTCGCTGCTGTCCACGGCCGCGGACGCGACCGGGCCGGTCCAGCCCACGTCGAGCGGTGACTCCTCGCCCGCGGGCGCCGTCTGCGGTGTCGCGGCCGTGAGCACCCCGTCGGCCTGGGCGACGCCACCAGCAGGTGCGGACGGGCGGGCGGGGGCAGCCGTGCCCACCGATGGAGCGGCGCCCACGGGCGGCACGCCGCTCACGGGCGGCACCGCGCCCACCGGAGGGACCCCGCCCACCGGAGGGACCCCGCCCACGGGCGGAACCGGACCCACGGGGGGAGCCGCGCCCACCGGTGGAAAGCCGCCCACCTGCCCGGCCGAGCCGGACCCCGGGACCTCACCGGACGGCATACCGGCGGGGGCGCTCGCCTGGGGCAGGGCGCTCGCCTGGGGCAGCCCACTGGCCTGCGGCAGCCCCGACGGGGGCAGGGCCGCGGCAGGGGCGCTGAGATCGTGACCGCAGGCCTCGCAGAAGCTCGACTCGGCGGGGTTGGCCGCCCCGCACACCGGGCAGCTGCGCTCGTCGGGCGCGGTGGCGGGCACGGTGGCGGGCACGGTGGTGGGCACCTCGGCGCCCGTCGTGGGGGTGTCGGTCACCAGAGGCTCCAGGGTCGGATGGCGTTGGCTTCGTCGACGAGCGACACGCGCTCGTCGAGGTCGGGGGTGCGCTTCGCGAGCTCCCGGAGGGAGTCCTCGAGCCCGAGGCGCAGGTTGGTCGGGGTGGCCTTGTGCGGGCCGATGTGCACGTCGGCCTTGTTGCCGCTCGACTGCACGCTCGCCAGGGCCTCACGGTAGATGAGCGTCGTCACCTCGGCTTTGCGCCGGGCCGTCATCGACGTGTCCTCGAGGGTGCGCATCGCCTCGGCGAGGTCAGGCAGACCACGGTTGGAGCGCGTCAGCAGCTCGGCCAGTCCTGCGCGCGCCGTGCGGAAGGCGCTCGACTGGGGCGGCACGAGGCGGTAGGCCGAGACCGCGCCGTCGACGTCCTTGCGCGCGGCGCGGATGCGGGCGAGGCCGAAGGCGGCCATCGGCACGTAGGTGGCGTCGGTGCGGGCGCACGCGATGTAGAGGTTCTCGGCCACGGCGTCGTCGCCCGCCTTCTCGCAGGCGTGGGCGAGGGCGAGCTTGGGCGCGAGCTCGCCCGGCACCTGCCCGTAGACGGCATTGAAGGAGGCCTGGGCGCCGCGGGCGTCACCGCGCTCGAGCGCGGCCAGCCCCTGGATCCAGACCGCGCGCCACTCCCACGGGTCGGCGCGCAGCAGCTCGCTCGCGGTGGTCTCCGCGGTGTCGCGCTTGCCGGCGTCGAGGGCGGTGCGAGCGCGCTCGAGGAGCACTTCCGTGGAGGTCTTGGGCGGGTGCATCAGCCGCTCGAGGCGCTCGCTGGCGGTGCCGTTGACCGTCTGGAGCCACCCGACGAGCGCGTCGTGCGGGTCGCGCCGCAGCGAGGGCAGGTTGCGCCAGTCGTCGGGCTCGGTGCCCGGCGTGGGCACGTCGAAGAGGAGCGAGCTGACCGTGGTCGTCGCCGCGCCCGAGCCGCGGTCGAGGGCGACGACCTCGCGCAGCACCCCGACCATCTGCGAGCGCAGCTCGTCGGCCGAGATGAAGCGGTCGTCACGGTTGGGGGCGCAGGCCTTGGCCACGAGCCGGTAGAAGGAGTCGTAGCGCTGGAAGACCGGCACCGTGTCCTGCGCCGGCAGGACGTTGAGGTAGGTCGTCTGGTAGCCGCGGAACTCCATCGTCAGCACGACGAGCGTGCGGCCGATCGTGTAGATGTCGGAGGCCACCGAGACGCCGAGCTCGGCCACCTCGGGTGCCTGGTAGCCGACGGTGCCGAAGATCGCGGAGTCGTCGTCGTCGGCCCGACGCACGCCGCCCAGGTCGATCAGCTTGACCTCGTCGCCGACCTGGATGATGTTGTCGGGCTTGAAGTCGCAGTAGACCAGCCCGAGGTCGTGGAGGTACTGGAACGCCGGCAGGATCTCGAGGAGGTAGGCGAGGGCCTGGTCGACGGGCAGCGGGTCGTAGCGGCCGGTGTGCTGCATGCGCTGCTTGAGGATCGACTTGAGCGAGGTGCCGCCGACGTATTCCATGACGATGTAGCCGGCGTCGTCGTGCGTGACGAAGTTGTAGATCTCGACGATGCTCGGGTGCGACACCTGGGCGAGGAAGCGCTGCTCGGCGATGGCCGCGGCGAGGGCATCGGGGTCGGCCGAGTTGAGCAGGCCCTTGAGCACCACCCAGCGGTCGGAGACGTTCTTGTCGCGGGCGAGGTAGATCCAGCCGAGACCTCCGTGGGCGAGGCACCCGGCGACTTCGTACTGCCCGGCGACGAGGTCGCCGGCCTGCAGCTTCGGGTCGAACGAGAAGGGGAAGCGGCACTTGGCGCAGAAGCCGGTCGAGCGGCCGGGCTTGCCGTCGCGTCCACGGCCGACGGGCTCACCGCACTTGGGGCAGTAGCGCTTGCTCTCGGGCACCGACGGGTTGGTGAGCAGCGCCTTGGCGGCGTCGATCTCGGGCGCCGGACGGACGGTCGTGATGCCGCCGCCGAGCCGGGCCGACCGCAGCCGCTGGGAGCCGCCGGTGCGCCGGGTCGCCACCGAGCCGAGGGCACGGGCGTGCTTGGAGCCCAAGGCCGCTGACGCCAGGTTGCTCGACGCGGACGACCGCGTGGACAGCTCGGGGCCGGAGCCCGGAGCCGCACCGGGGTCGCCCGACGGGCTGCCGCCGGCCAGTGCCGCCGGGGCCTGCTGGTCGGCGGGCGTGCCGCACACGTCGCAGTAGCCGGCGTCGATCGTGCCGGAGCAGCCGGGCTGGAGGCAGGCGCCGCCCTCGGGGATGGTCGGTCCGGTGGCGAGTCGGGGGGACGTGGCGGCCGACGCGGCCTCGCCGGCGGCTCCGCTCCCGACGAGCCCGCCCCCGGTGGACGACGGAGGCGTGGACGACGCGGCCGAGGGGCCAGGCGTGGGACTGCTCGCGGCCATGCCGCAGACGTCGCAGTAGCCGTCGACGATGGTGCCGGAGCAGCCGGGCTGGGTGCACTTCATGGGCGACCCTTCTGGGGGCGGGGCGTGGAACGCGTGGCGACGTCGAGATAGGACTGGTAGGCGGCCGCGAGGGCGCGGGCCCGCACGAGCGGCAGGGGGGTGCGGGCGAGCGTCTCGTCGAGCCGCCGGCGCAGGTCGGCGAGGTCGGGCTCGAGCTCGCTCGGCACCCGCGCCGACGCAGCCATCGCCGACAGGGCTCCGACGAGCCCGACGACCTCGTCGCGCTCGGCCAGCCCGGCGGCATACCGCTCGTGGGCGAGGTCGAGCGCGCGCGAGACCCGCTCGAGGCGTTCGCGGTATGCCGCGAGCTCGGCTGCCGCTTGCGGCACGGGTCCCAGGGCACGCACGTTGGGGATGGCGAGGTGCGGCGCGGGGGTGATCGCCTCGATGCAGGCGCGTTCGAGGGCGCGGATCGCCGCGGCGCGGGCGTCGAGCTCCTCGATCTGCTGCTGGGTGCGCACCCGGCTGCGCGCGGCCGACGCGCGCTCGGCGGCGGCGACGATGAGGTCACGCTCGAGCATCGCGATGTCGATCTCGAGCGGACCGATCACTCCGCCGACGTCGGCGCCGCGCCGGGCGCGGGCGAGCAGGTCCTCGACGCGCCGGTCGAGGCGGGCGAGCTTGTCGGAGGCGGCGTCGCGCTGGGCGCCGGCGGGCACGAGCGGCACCTGGTCGCGGATGCGCTCGACCCCGGCCCGGGCGACGGTGATGCGCTGGGACGCCTCCGCGGCGCCGGGAGCCAGCGAGGCGCGGGCCTGCAGGGTGCGGGTCAGCGAGTCGAGCAGGCGGCACGCCTCGGGCAGGCTGACGGCGAGCGAGCCGCTCGAGGGGAGCGAGAGGTGCTCGGAGGTGTTGGAGTCGAGCCGGCCGTGGATGAGGGTCGAGAGGCGCTCGGCCTCCTTGGGCCCGACCCGTCCGCCGTCGAAGGTCGTCTCGAGGAGGGTCAGGCGGTCGCTGACCGCCTTCCAGAAGGTCAGGGCGACGGTGAGGTCGGTCGTGATCGCCGCCTGCTCGGCGGCGGAGAGCCGCAGCAGCGCCCGGTCGACCTCGCCGAGGTCGGCGCGGCGCTGGGCGACCCAGAGCCGCAGCGCGTTCAGGTAGGTCTGGGCCTCGCCCGCCTGCACGGGAACACCGAGCGCGCCCGGAGCCGTCGGGGCGGCGACGCCGGGCTGGTCGGGAGTGCTCCGTGGGGCGGCGGTCATCAGCGCCCGTAGACGGGGGTCGGGGGAGCGGGCGCCGGGCCGAGCGGCTCGGCGAGCCAGCGGTTGTAGATCGTCTTCCACTCGCCGTCTGCGACGAGGTCGGCGAGGACGCGGTTGACGTAGCGCACGAGGTAGACGTCGGCTTCGTTGAAGCCGAGGCCGTAGGGCTCGACCGTGATGGCCTTGGCGCTCGTGATGACGGTGTTGGGGTCCTGTGCGGTCAGCCCGGCGAGCACCGTGTCGTCGCCGGTGATGGCGTCGGCCTTGCCCTGCTGGAGCAGCACGAGGCAGCCGGTGTGGTTGGAGGCGGTGACGGGGATGGGGCCCTCGACGCTCTGCAGCTTGGTCAGGGAGGTCGTGCCGGTCGGCGCGCAGACCCGCTTGTCCTTGAGGTCGGCGAGACCCCACGACGCGGCGTCCTTGTCGGTCGTCAGCAGGCTCTTGGAGATGAGCACCTTCTGGCCCGAGCGGTAGTACTCGGCCGAGAAGGCGATGTCGTTCCACCGCGAGCACGTCATCGACATGTTGCGGGCCACCATGTCGAGCTCGCCGTCCTGCAGGAGCTTGATGCGGTCGCCGGCCGTGATGACCCGCAGCTGCAGCTTGGCGCTGCCGAAGAGGCTCGTCGCCACGGCCTTGGCCATGTCGATGTCGAATCCCGTGATCTGCGAGGTGAAGGGGTCGCGCGCACCGAAGAGGTAGGTGTCGGCGGAGACGCCGACGATGAGGTAGCCGCGCTTGAGGATCTCGTTCACCCGCGCGTCGGTGATCTGGCCGCGGCTGGGGAGGCTGCCGAGGGGGTCATAGGTCTGGGTCGCGTTGTCGCAGGCGGGCGCGGCCGTGCCGGGGGCCGAGGAGGTCGGCTTCGGTGTCACCTTGGTGGGCAGCGCCGTGGGCTCGTAGGTCACGCTCGAGCAGGCGGCGAGCGCGCCGACGCAGAGCGCGGCCAGTGCCGCACCGAGGCGGCGCCGGGTGCGGCGGGGACGTGGTGCGTCCGGCCGGGCCGGTCCGGGCTGCTGGGTGCTCATCGGTACTCCTCGATCCGCTGTCCGATGCCGCGCACGACGAGCCAGGCGGCGAGCAGCGCCGCGAGTGCGACGCCGAGGGCTGCGACGGGAGCCGTACCGGCGAGTCCGTCGAGTCGCTCGACGGCGGCCTTGCCGGCCGCATCACGCGCCTGCGTCACGGCGGTGTCGAAGATGGTGAAGGTGCCGTCGGACCCCTTGGCTGTGGCGTCCGTCGACATCGCAACCGCCTGCTCCCACTGGCCGTTGTCGTCGAGCTCACGCACCTGCTCGTGCACGGACGTGTAGTCGCCCCACTTGTCGGCCAGGGACTCGTCGTCGACACCCGAGAGGGCGTTGCGCACGGCCGTGTCGTCGGCCTTCCACGACGCCTCGTTGGACGCTCCGGAGCCGCGCCGGATGAGGGTGAGGCTCTCGTTGGCACGGGCGTCGTTGGCCGCGGTCGTCGCCTCGGCCAGCGTGACGGTCTGGCCGAACGACCCGTCGGCGACGGCCCGGGTGGCCGACCCGACCGCCGCGACCTGCACGAAGGTGAAGACGAGCGCGGCGAGCAGCAGGGCGATCGCGGCGGTCAGGCGGCCGTTGAGGTAGCGGTGCGTGCGCCTGGCCAGCCAGACCGCGATCACGACGAGCCCGATGAGCGCGACGAGCCCGACGGCGAGCTGCAGGCTCGAGTTGCTGCGGGTGAACTCGTCCTGGGCGCGCTGCTCGTTGGCGTCCACGATCGCGGTGATGATCGGGATGGCGTCGGCGCGCAGGCCGGCGCTCGCCTGGGTGAGGTACTGCGCCCCGACGGGCAGCCCGAGCCGGTTGTTGGTGCGGGCCTGCTCGACGAGGGCGGTGTAGGTCTGCACCTGCTGCGACAGGGCCCCGAGCGCGGTGCCGTCGGCGGGCTGCGCGGCCGCAGCCTCGGCGATGCCGGACGCGACGCGCGACATCGCCTGCTGGTAGCGGTCGCGCGACTCGGGCGACTCGAGACCGCCGATGAGGAAGGCATTGGTCGCTACGGCATCGGCGCGGAGCAGGTCGACGTGGATCGACTGGGCGCGCACGACCTGCGCGGTGTTGTTGGCGGCCCGCTCGACCGCGGCCTGCGACGAGAGCAGGGCGTTGGCGCTCACGGCGCCGAGCACGATGGCGGCCAGCACCCCGAGGACGCCGAAGAGGCGCATCCGGCCCGGGGTGCCGTGCAGCAGGCGCGACACGATCGAGCGGGCGCCGGGGATGCTGCCGGCGATGGTGCGCGGGCCCGCCACCGGGGGGCCCGACGGCGCGCCGGCGGGGATCGCGACGGGGATGTTCGTCGTCGGTCGGCTCGTCGGTGCGCTCGTCATCGGGGGTCCTCGCTCGTCGCGGTCTGGTCGTCCGAGACTGCCTCATCGACCGGCCCCTGACCATCAGGGTCTGCCCTGACCGGCACCGGATCCGTGCTGGTCGCCTCGTCGGTTGCCTCGTCGGTCGCGTCTGCCGGGGTCGGGGCCCCGGGCTCTGCCGTCACGGCGTCGGGGGCGGGCGAGAGGGCGAGGTCCGAGTCGTCCGGCGGCTCGAGCACGTCGGTCTCGACGGGCTCGTCGGGCTGCTCCGTGAAGTCGTCGGCCGTGAGCAGGCGCAGGTCGTCTCGAGAGGGCTCCGTCGCGTCCTTGAGCCGCCACGCGTGGCGCCCGATGGCCTGCTCGAAGAGGTTGCGCGAGAAGCGGCCGTTGCCGAAGGCCGAGGTGCGCGGTGTGGCTTGCAGGATGTGGCCCACCCGGGTGCGGGCCTCGGCCGTCAGCTCGTAGTCGGCACCCCCGGCCATCGCGTCGAGGATGGCGAGCAGCTCGTCGTCGGAGTAGTCGTCGAACTCGATCGTCGTGGTGAACCTGCTGGCGAGGCCGGGGTTCTGGGCGATGAAGCGGACCATCGGGTCGGGGTAGCCGGCGACGATGACGACGAGGTCCTCGCGGTGGTCCTCCATCTCCTTGACGAGGGTGTTGACCGCCTCCTCGGCATACTGGTCGCCCGTCAGGGCGTAGGCCTCGTCGATGAAGAGCACGCCGCCCTTGGCCCTGGCGCACACCTCGGCGGTCTTCATCGCGGTCTGCCCGACGTAGCCCGCGACGAGCTCACTGCGGTCGACCTCGACGAGCTGGCCCTGCGGCAGCAGCTCGAGAGCGCGATAGATCGCGCCGATGAGCCGCGCGACGGTCGTCTTGCCGGTGCCGGGGTTGCCGACGAAGATCAGGTGCCGGCTCATGCGGGGGGCCTTGAGACCGGCCTCGGCGCGCATCCGCTCGACGCTGAGCAGCGCCACCTGGCGGTGGATCTCCTTCTTGACGCGCGCGAGCCCGATCATCGCGTCGAGCTCGGCGAGCAGCTCCTCCACCGACTTCTCCGGCTCGGCCGGCTGCTCAGGCTCCGCGGGAGGGTCGCCGCCGTCGGCCCGGGCCTGGACTCCCGCAGCGGCCGGATCGCCCTGTGGCGCAACGGGGTCGAGGCGCGGGTCGAGCGAGGGGTCCAGCAGGCTGGGGAGGTTGGGGCGCAGCACATCAGGCATGCCGAAGGCGCCACCGGGCAGGGGACGTATGCCGCCCAGCGGCCCCGCGCCCAAGGAGCCACTCCCCGAGGGCCGGGGGACGGACAGGGCAGCGCCGCGCGCGGCGTCGAGGTAGGCGGCCGAGGCCGCCGACGCGTTGGCGATGACCCAGATCGGGGCCGTGCCGAGCATGACGGCGGAGGAGGCGACCTCGGTGAGCGCCTCGGCGTACTCCCCGGCCAGGCTGCTGCGCGACGCGACGAGGGCCTCCAGCAGGTCGGTCGGCGCGCCGCGCCAGCGCCGGGCGCTCGAGGCGGCGTCGAAGAACGCCTCGTTGACCCGGGCGAGGTCGGTGACGCCGGGGTGGGCCACCCGCGCCCACTCCGAGGCCGCCCCCGGCACCGACTCGGCGAGGGCGGCGGCCACGCGCAGCCCCTCGTCGCGCGCGGCGACCGGGTCGAGCCCGGCCTCCGCGGCGATGTCGCTCAGCTCGTCGAGGCTCTCGGCCAGGCGGGACCGGTCCGTGCTCATTTGTCGCTCATCGGTCAGAACTCGTCGGTCGGCTCATGCGTCACTCCGGCGGGGCGAGGGGGGAGGGGCTGGCGGGCGTGCTCGAGGGGCTGGTGGAGCTCGACGTCGTGGGTGGTGGCGCAGCCGGCACCGCGTCGGGGCCGAGGCCGAGCACCCCGCCGCCCGAAGCCTGCCCGAACTTCTGCTCGAGGAACGCCCCGTGCACGATGATCGCCTCGGCGTCGGCACGGCAGACGGCGTCGTAGACCTTGTCCATCGTCGTGCCGAGCAGGTCGAGCTGGTCGACGAGCAGCATGACCGAGCTCTTGCCGCCCGCGATCGGTCGGCTGTCGGCCCAGTCGCGCGGCAGGCGCAGGTAGTTGCCGATCGCGACCGGCAGGTAGTCGGTGGCCGTGGCCATGACGCTGAAGCCCTGGGCGCTGCCGATGCCCAGGGTGGTGAGCCGGGGGAGGGTCTGGCGCACGATGCGGGTGACGCGCAGCAGCCGCGAGAGCACGACGCCGGGCACCTTGCCGTCACGGGCCTGCTGCTCGATGGCGTCGAGCGCCCCGAGCAGCTGCTCCGTCGTCGGCGGCCCCGGGCGCGGCGGCTCCGGTGCCTCGGGCTTGTCCAACCCGAACCACGACCGGATTCCCACGTCGCTTCCCCTCTATGTCTCGCGCCGGACGGGGACTCGTGCCCGCGTCCGTGCCGCACCTGACCATCTTCGCCGAGCGGCCGCCGTGCCGGCGACCCGCCCCCTCACCGACCGGTGCCGAGGTCGAGCAGCCCGGGTGCGACGTTGTCGGCGCGGCGCGCGTCCTGCGTGGCGACGCGGTCGAGGTAGGTGCGCGACTTGGCGACCTCGGTCTCGAGGGTGCCGATCGTCGCCGCCATGTTGTCGAGCGCGCGCACCTTGAACTGGTCGATGGTGTCCATCGTCTCGTAGATGTTGGCGAAGGCCTTCTGCAGCGACTCGATCGAGAGCGTCGCGCTCGCAGACTGCTCCTGGATGCGCGCGGAGTTCTGCTTGAGGGCCTCCGACGTGCGCTCGATGATGCCCGAGGTCGTCGTGTTGAGCGCCGTGATCTGGTCGAGCACGAGCTGCTGGTTGTTGAGGGCCTGCGCGACGATGACCGCAGTGCGCAGCGCCGACACGGTCGTCGTCGTGGCGCGGTCGACGCCCTTGATGAGCTCGATGTTGTTCTTGATGATGATGTCGATCGCGAGATAGTTCTGGATCGACACCGCGAGTTGGGTCAGCAGGTCCTGGTGCTTCTGGCGCACGTAGAAGAGGACGTCCTCGCGCAGCGCCTTGGCCTTCTCGGGATCGGTCGCCTCGAGCGTCGCGACCTGCGCGGCGAGCTTGGCGTCGAGCCGCTCGGCGACGTAGACGTACTGGTTGAGGCGGCCCATCGACTCCCAGAGGGTCTTCTTCTCGAGGTTGAGGGCGACGTTGTCCTTGACGAGCTCGTCCTGGCCGGACTGGAGCGAGTGGAGGATGCCGTTGAGGTGGCTCTGGGCCGACTGGTACTTGCGGAAGTAGTCGGTGACCTTGTCGCCGAAGGGGATCATGCCGAGGAACTTCTTGGCGCCCGCGGCCTGGCCGGGGTCGAGGTCCTCGACGGTGCGACGCAGGTCGAGCAGCGTCTTGCCGACCTTGGAGTTGCCCGACAGGCCGCCCTCGTTGAGCGCCTTGACCGGCATCTGGAGCATGCGGTTGCTGCTCTCGGCCGCGAACTTCACCTCGTCGTTGCCCATCATGCGCACGTCGGTCGCCTTGGCCTCCCACTCGGGGGAGCGCGAGGCGGCCTGGAGCAGCGAGTCGAGGTAGGTGTCGACCTTGGCGTCGAGCCCGGGCAGCGCGGCCTCGGGCACCGCCGGGGCCATCTTGGGGGCAGCGGTCTCGGCGACGGGTGCCGACGGGGCCGGGGCGGTGAGGATGAAGGCGTCGGCGGTCGGCGGCGCGAGCGGCTGCACCTGGGCGGCGGCGGCTGCCGGTGCGGCCTGGGCGGCTGGCTGGTCGGTCATCTCGAACGGGGTCCTTCCCTCTGTGCCGGCCACGTCGGCGACGCGACCGAAGTCCTCGCTCGCACAGCGGCATACGGGCCCCGCTGGCGTCACGGCCACTCTACGGGCCGCGCGCGTGGGACGGCACGGGCATTCGCACGGTTCCGCAGAGGTTCCGGGGTCGACTCAGGGTCGAGTCAGGGTTCGACCCCACGAGCGTCAGGACGACCCCGGGGCTGGTGTCAGGGGCCAGCCCCGGGGACTCCCTGAAGGGCGACCGCGGCCCGGAGTCAGGGGAGGTTCCGAGTCGCGGTCGCGGGTGTGGCGCCCCACACGATGAGAACGGTGGGGGTTACCGGCGAGTTCCCGTCACGGTGCCGCCGGTATGCCGCGCGGCCGGCTCTCAGGAGACCCTCAGGAGACCCTCAGGAGAACTGCCAGGAGCGCTTCGACAGGCCGAACCAGAAGCCGTCGATGACGCTCTCGTTGTCGAGGCCGCCGGACTCGTAGGCGGCGCCGAGCGTGACGAAGAGCGGCGCGAAGTGCTCGGTGCGCGGGTGGGCCTCGTGCGCGGCAGGCGCTTTGTCGAGGAAGTCGAGCAGGCTGTCGACGTCCTGTGCCTTCATCGCCTCCTGCGCCCAGTGGTCGAACTCGGCGCTGGCCGGGGGCGGCGTGCCCTCGGGTCCCGCGGCCGGGTTGAACCAGCGCAGGTTGTGGGTCGTGAAGCCCGAGCCGACGATCAGGGTGCCCTGCTCGCGCAGCGGTGCGAGCCGCCGGCCGATCTCGAAGAGGCCGCGCGGGTCGAGCGTCGGCATCGACATCTGGAGCACGGGCACGTCGGCGTCGGGGAACATCTCCTTGAGCGGCACGTAGGCGCCGTGGTCGAGGCCGCGGGACTCGTCGCGGTGCACGGCCGACGAGGAGGTCTGGCCCGGGGCGGTGAGAAGCTTGGTCACCTCGTCGGCGAGGCCGGGCGCGGCCGGGGCGTCGTAGGTGACCTCGTAGTAGCGCTGCGGGAAGCCCCAGAAGTCGTAGGTCAGGGGCGCGCCGGTCGTGCTGCCGAGCGTCGTCGGGGCGTCCTCCCAGTGGGCCGAGACGATGAGCACGTTGTCGGGCTTGGGCAGGTCGTCGGACCAGGCGGCGAGCTCGGCCGTCCAGCGCTCGTCGTCGGCGAGGGGCGGGGCGCCGTGGCTGAGGTAGAGCACGGGGGTGGGCATCGTGGGTCCTTCCACAAGTTGTTGAAGTCTAAACTATCACGATGTCGGACGACGCCCCAGTATCTCGGCGAGAGGCGCTCGAGGCGGGCCCTTCGGCCCTGTCCCGCAGGCGGCGGGGCGTGTGAGCGTGGAGGCATGACCGAGATCCGGATTGTCGACGTGCCCGAGCAGCACACCGCCGTCGTGCGCGAGAAGGTGCCGATGGCCGAGCTGACGAGCTTCTTCGGGCGGGCCTTCGAGGCTGCCCTGCACGCCGTCCGTGCCCAGCGGGCCGTCCCCGTCGGCCCCCCGTTCGGCGCCTACCACGGCCCGCCCGGCGAGACCGTCGACGTGGAGGCCGGCTTCCCCGTGGCGAGCCCCATCGAGGACGCCCAGGGCGTCGTCGCGAGCACCCTGCCGGGGGGCCGGGTCGTCGAGGCCGTCCATGTCGGCCCCTACGACACGATGGTCGGCACCTACGCCGAGATCGAGGCTTGGATGGCCGCGCTTGGGGCTCGCGCCAGGGCCGCTGATGTGGGAGAGCTACCTCACCGACCCGGGCGACGAGCCCGACCCGGCGACGTGGCGCACGCTCATCGTCTGGCCCACCGCCTGAGGATCGAGCACCCCGCGACCCGGCCACCCGGCATACCGCCGAGGTGTGAATGCGATGCGAGCGCTCTTGACACCTGCTGTTACGGTCGAGCCGCGTCCACGCCGATGCAGCGACGAATCCGCTGCACGTGAGACCAGGAAGTCGAAGGTGCACCTCATGGCTGCAGGAAAGGGCCGCAAGCTCGTCATCGTCGAGTCGCCCGCCAAGGCGAAGACGATCGCGGGATATCTCGGAGGCGACTTCGAGGTCGAGGCGTCGGTCGGACACATCCGCGACCTGCCCAACCCGTCGGAGCTGCCCGCCGACATGAAGAAGGGGCCCTACGGCAAGTTCGCCGTGGACGTCGACAACGGCTTCGACCCCTACTACGTCGTCGACCCCGACAAGAAGAAGAAGGTCGCCGACCTCAAGCGCCTGCTCAAGGACGCCAGCGAGCTCTACCTCGCCACCGATGAGGACCGCGAGGGCGAGGCCATCGCGTGGCACCTGCTCGAGGCGCTCCAGCCGCGCGTCCCGGTCAAGCGGATGGTGTTCCACGAGATCACCCGCGAGGCGATCCAGCGCGCCGTCAACGACACCCGCGAGATCGACACCGCGATGGTCGACGCGCAGGAGACCCGCCGCATCCTCGACCGCCTCTACGGCTACGAGGTCAGCCCGGTCCTCTGGCGCAAGGTCCGCCAGGGCCTCTCGGCCGGACGCGTGCAGTCGGTCGCGACCCGCATGGTCGTCGAGCGCGAGCGCGAGCGGATGGCCTTCGTCCGGGCGTCCTACTGGGACGTGGAGGGCGACTTCACGCCCGACGGCGCTGCGCAGCAGTTCACCGCGCGGCTCTCCGCCGTCGACGGCGCCCGCGTCGCCACCGGCCGCGACTTCGCCGACGACGGCCGGCTCGTGTCAGCCGCCGGCAAGAACGTCGTGCACCTCGACGAGGCGCTCGCGACCCGTATCGCCGAGGCCTGCCTGCCTCTGCGCGCACGCGTCACGGACGTGCAGGAGAAGCCCTACACGCGCCGCCCCTCGGCGCCCTTCACGACCTCGACCCTCCAGCAGGAGGCCTCGCGCAAGCTGCGCCTGTCGTCGAAGAACGCCATGCGGGTGGCCCAGCGCCTCTACGAGAACGGCTACATCACCTACATGCGCACCGACAGCACGACGCTGTCGGACGCCGCGATGACCGCCGCCCGCAGCCAGGCCCGCGACATGTACGGCGCCGAGTACGTGCCCGACAGCCCGCGGCGCTACGAGAAGAAGGTCAAGAACGCGCAGGAGGCCCACGAGGCCATCCGCCCTGCGGGTGACCGCTTCCGCTCGCCGGCGCAAGTCGCCGGTGAGCTGCGCGGCGAGGAGTTCGCGCTCTACGAGCTCATCTGGAAGCGCACCGTCGCCTCGCAGATGGCCGACGCGCGCGGCTCGACGGCCACCGTCAAGCTCGCCGTCGACACCGCGGTCGAGGGCGCGCAGAGCGTTGAGTTCAGCGCGAGCGGCACCGTCATCACCTTCAAGGGCTTCCTCGCCGCCTACGAGGAGGGCCGCGACGACGACGCCGCAGCCCGCGCCGACGCCGCCGCCGAGGAGCGCCGCCTGCCCAAGCTGAGCACCGGCGTGGCGCTCGAGGTCGTTCGCGCCGAGGCCGACGGCCACGAGACGAGCCCGCCCGCCCGCTACACCGAGGCCACCCTCGTCAAGGCGATGGAGGAGCGCGGCATCGGACGACCCTCGACGTATGCCGCGACGATCGGCACGATCCAGGACCGCGGCTACGTCTTCACCAAGGGTCAGGCGCTCGTGCCGACGTGGCTGGCCTTCGCTGTCACGCGCCTGCTCGAGGAGCACTTCGGCAACCTCGTCGACTACGAGTTCACCGCCTCGATGGAGGAGGACCTCGACCGCATCGCCAACGGCGAGGAGGGGCGAGTCGAGTGGCTGAAGCGCTTCTACTTCGGCGAGGAGGCGACGTCGGCGGCCGGCCTGCGCCACCTCGTCGACGACCTCGGCGACATCGACGCCCGCGAGATCAGCACGATCCCGCTCGGCGACGGCATGGTCGTGCGCGTCGGTCGCTACGGCCCCTATGTCGAGGAGGTCGTGCCCGCGGGCATCAACCTCGAGACGGGTGAGGTGGCCGACGGCGCCGAGGTGCCGGCGACGCCGCGCCGGGCCACGATCACCGACGACATCGCCCCCGACGAGATGACCCCGGCCCGGGCGCGAGAGCTGCTCGAGGCGGCTGCCGACGACGGCAAGGTGCTCGGCCAGGACCCCGTGTCGGGCCACGACATCGTGGCTCGCGCCGGACGCTACGGCCCCTACGTCACCGAGGTGCTGCCCGAGGCCGACGACGAGGCCCCGGTCAAGGGCCGCAAGAAGCCGGTCAAGGCCAAGCCCCGCACCGCGTCGCTCTTCAAGGACATGGAGCTGTCGACGATCGACCTCGAGGCTGCCCTCAAGCTGCTCAGCCTGCCCCGCGTCGTCGGCAGCGACGCCGAGGGCGTCGAGATCACCGCGCAGAACGGCCGCTACGGTCCCTACCTCAAGAAGGGCACCGACTCCCGGTCGCTCGTCACGGAGCAGCAGCTCTTCGACATCACCCTCGACGAGGCGCTCGCGATCTATGCCCAGCCCAAGCAGCGGGGACGGGCTGCGGCCACGCCGCCGCTCAAGGAGCTGGGCGACGACCCGGTCAGCGGCAAGCCCGTCGTCGTCAAGGACGGCCGCTTCGGGCCCTACGTCACCGACGGCGAGGTCAACGCGACCCTGCGCAAGGACGACGACCCCGCCGAGATCACGCCCGAGCGCGGCTTCGAGCTGCTCGCCGAGAAGCGCGCCAAGGGCCCGACGACCCGCAAGCGCGCCGTGAAGAAGACGGCCAAGACGGCGAAGAAGACCGCGAAGAAGGCGACCGTCAAGAAGGCCACGGCGAAGAAGGCCTGACCCCCGCGCGGCCCAACCCTGATCGAAAGGGCGATCCGCCCGCGGGGGCGTGCTCGAGCGCACCCCCTGGGCGGACGGCTTCGTCCCACGTCCGCGGGCGTGGTCCCGGCCGAGTGACCCATCGCGTATGCCGGGTGGTGGCACTCCCGGGGAAGGTGCGGTTGGCGCTAGCGTCGGCGTGTGATCGAGACCCGACGACTCGAGCCCGCCGACCACGCGCGGTGGGAGGAGCTCTTCCGCGCCTACATCGCCTTCTACGAGCGCGAGCTCGACCAAGCGGCATACGACAGGGCGTGGCGCGAGTTCGCTTCGGACGCAAGGCTGCACGCGCTCGGTGCGTGGCTGGATGGTCGGCTCGTGGGCATCACGCACTTCCTCGTGCACCCGAGCACGAGCGAGGCCGACCTCTGCTACCTCGAGGATCTCTTCACCGACCCGGAGGTGCGCGGCCGAGGCGTGGCGCGCGCGCTCATCGAGGCCGTGCGCGACTGGGCGCGCGACCAGGGCTGCGGCAGCGTCTACTGGCAGACCCACGAGGGCAATGTCGTTGCCCGGCGGCTCTACGACACGGTCGCGCGCAACGAGGGATTCATCGTCTACACGGTGCTGGTCTGAGCTCACGCGTGGACGCTGCCGGGCTCGCTCGGTCGCGGGGGGCGACAGGGCTGTCGGCGCGGGGTGAGAGGCTCGTGGCATGGCAACTGTGGTGTTCGTGCACGCCCACCCCGACGACGAGGCATCGCAGACGGCCGGGTCGATGGCCCGCGCCGCCAAGGAGGGGCACCGGGTCGTCCTCGTCGTCGCGACGGACGGCGACCACGGCGACGCCCCCGACGACCTCGCCGAGGGCGAGACGGTCGTCGACCGGCGCCGCGTCGAGGCAGCGGCGTCCAACGCGGTGATCGGCACCCACCGGGTCGAGTTCCTCGGTTACGCCGACTCCGGCATGACCGGCTGGGCGCAGAACGACCACGAGACGAGCTTCGTCCGAGCCGACACCGAGGAGGCCGCGCAGCGGGTCGCCGGCATCCTGCGCCAGGAGGCGGCCGACGTCGTCGTCGGCTACGACTGGCACGGGGGCTACGGCCACCCCGACCACGCCAAGGTGCACGCGGTGACCAAGCGGGCGGCAGAGCTGGCCGGCACCCCGCGCTACCTCGAGTCCTCGATGAACCGCACCGCGATGATCCGCGGGCACGAGGCGGCGACGGCTGCTGGCATGGACGTCGGCGAGTGGGACCCCAGCCAGCCGATGGACGACGGCAACCCACTCGGCAGCCTCGAGAGCGAGCTGCACTGGGCCTGCGACGTCAGCGACTTCCTCGAGGTCAAGCGCGAGGCGCTGCGGGCCCACGCGAGCCAGTCCGATGCTCAAGGCATGCTGCAGATGCCTGAGCAGATGTTCGCCGCGAGCTTCGGCACCGAGCACTTCATCGAGCCGGGCCGCCCCGACGGCATGGTGCTGGGGTGGTTCCTCGACTCGTGACGCCCCCGTGGCTTACTCTCCGGTAACAACGATGTGACCCCTGAGAGGACCCCGATGCCTGCGATCGACTTCAGGACCGCGACGGTCGACGAGCTCGCGGCGATCGACCCCGCCGACTTCATCGACGCGGTGAAGTCGATGCCGGACCGGGAGCTCAGGGAGCTCATGGACGGCCCCAACCGCAGCCCCATCGTCACCTCGATCTTCACCCGGATGCCGCAGCTCTTCCACCCCGAGCGGGCCGGCGCCACGACGGCGACGACGCACTGGACGCTGACGGGCAAGCCCGACGGCAGCTCAGACGAGTGGACCGTGCGGGTCGCCAACGGGGTGTGCACCGTGGTGCCGGGTCACGACGGCGACGCGACCCTGGGGCTGACGATGCCGCCAGTGGAGTTCATCAAGCTCATCACCAAGACCGGCAACCCGGTGATGATGTTCATGACCGGCAAGCTGAAGGCACGCGGCGACGTCGCCCTGGCCGCCAATCTCGCCGGGTGGTTCGACGTCCCCGCCCGGTGACTCTCGCCGGACCACGGCGCCATGTCGAGTGCCCACTTCCCTGACGTCGGAGCGGCTGTGATGGAAAGTGCCCACTCGACGTTGAGCCGGGCCGGGTGGAAAGTGCCCACTCGACGTTGAGCCGGGCCGGATGGAAAGTGCGCACTCGACGATGACACGTCGAGTGGGCACTTTCGACCGTGGCGCTGCCCCGACGCGTCAGGGGAGCGTGGCGATGATCTCGTTGAAGGTCGTCGACGGCCGCATCACCGCGGCCACCTTGTCGGCGTCGGGACGGTAGTAGCCGCCGATGTCGACCGAGTGACCCTGCGCGTCGACGAGCTCCTGCGAGATCGTCGCCTCGTTGTCTGCGAGCGACTGGGCGATCTCGGAGAACTTCCCGGCCAGCTCGGCGTCGTCGGTCTGCTTGGCCAGCTCCTGCGCCCAGAAGAGCGCGAGCCACACGTGGCTGCCGCGGTTGTCGATCTGTCCGACCTTGCGGGCCGGGCCCTTGTTCCCGTCGAGCAGGCGGCCGGTCGCACGGTCGAGGGTCTCGCCGAGGATCTTGGCCCGGGCGTTGCCGGTCACCTCCGACAGGTGCTCGAAGCTGACGGCGATCGCGAGGAACTCGCCGAGGCTGTCCCAGCGCAGGTAGTTCTCTTGGACGAGCTGCTGGACGTGCTTCGGGGCCGAGCCCCCCGCTCCGGTCTCGAAGAGGCCACCGCCGTTGATGAGCGGCACCACCGAGAGCATCTTGGCCGAGGTGCCGAGCTCGAGGATCGGGAAGAGGTCGGTGAGGTAGTCGCGCAGCACGTTGCCCGTGACCGAGATCGTGTCCTCGCCCTTGCGGATGCGGTCCAGCGAGAAGGCGATCGCGTCGGTCGGCTTCATGATCTCGATGGTCAGGCCGTCGGTGTCGTGGTCACCGAGGTACTCCTTGACCTTCGCGATCAGGTTTGCGTCGTGGGCGCGGTCCTCGTCGAGCCAGAAGATCGCCGGGGTGCCCGTCGCGCGGGCACGGGTGACGGCGAGCTTGACCCAGTCGCGGATCGGCACGTCCTTGGTCTGGCAGGCGCGCCAGATGTCACCGGTCGAGACCTCGTGCTCGAGCAGCGTCGCGCCGGAGCCGTCGACAACACGCACGACACCGTCGGCGGCGATCTCGAAGGTCTTGTCGTGGCTGCCGTACTCCTCCGCGGCCTGGGCCATGAGGCCGACGTTGGACACCGAGCCCATCGTCGCCGGGTCGTAGGCTCCGTGGGCGCGGCAGTCGTCGAGGACGACCTGGTAGATGCCGGCGTAGGAGCTGTCGGGCAGCACGGCGAGCGTGTCCTGCTCACCGCCGTCGGCGTTCCACATGTGCCCCGACGTGCGGATCATCGCCGGCATCGAGGCGTCGACGATGACGTCGCTCGGCACGTGCAGGTTGGTGATGCCCTTGCTGGAGTCGACCATGGCGATCGCGGGACCGTCCTCGAAGCCCTTCTTGACGGCGGCCTCGATGGCCTCGCGCTGGTCGGCCGGCAGCGACTGGATGGCGCCGAGCACGGCACCCAGCCCGTCGTTGGGGCTCGCGCCCGCGGAGGCGAGCTCGGCGGCATACGTCTCGAAGAGGTCGGGGAAGAAGGCGCGCACGGCGTGCCCGAAGATGATGGGGTCGGAGACCTTCATCATGGTGGCCTTGAGGTGGACGGAGAGCAGCACGCCCTCCTCCTTGGCGCGCTCGACCTGGGCGGTGAGGAACGCACGGAGTGCCGCGACGCGCATGACGGTGGCGTCGATGACCTCGTCGGCGAGGACCGGGATCGATTCCTTGAGCACCGTCGTGGTGCCGTCGGCAGCGACGTGCTCGACCCGCAGGGTCGTGTCGCCCGCGATCACGGTCGACGTCTCGTTGTGGCAGAAGTCGTCGGCATCCATCGTCGCGACGTTGGTCTTGCTGTCGGCGCTCCAGGCGCCCATCGAGTGGGGGTGCTTGCGCGCGTAGCTCTTGACGGAGGCCGGCGCGCGGCGGTCGGAGTTGCCTTCGCGCAGAACGGGATTGACGGCTGAGCCCTTGACCTTGTCGTAGGCCGCACGAGCAGCCTTCTCGTCGTCGGTGGTCGGGCTGTCGGGGTAGTCGGGCAGCGCGTAACCGGCGGCCTGCAGCTCGGTGATCGCGGCCTTGAGCTGCGGGATCGAGGCCGAGATGTTGGGCAGCTTGATGATGTTGGCCTCGGGCGTCTTGGCCAGCTGGCCCAGCTCGGCGAGGGCGTCGTCGACCCGCTGCTCGGGTGTGAGCGCGTCGGGGAAGCTGGCGAGGATGCGGCCTGCGAGCGAGATGTCGCGCGTCTCGACATCGACGCCGGCCTGTCGGGCGAACGCCGAGACGATCGGCAGCAGCGAGGCGGTCGCGAGTGCCGGCGCCTCGTCGGTGTGCGTGTAGATGATCGTCGAGTCAGTCACCAGGTGCTCCATTCGAGGTCCGAAGAAATCTTGACATCAAGATATCGGAAGTGTCGTGATGATGGGGTCGCCGTCCCATCCTGCCGGGGTGCTCTGCGCCACGCCAGAGAGACGGTCCTAGGGTGGTGCGCGTGAGCGCCGCAGCCCCCGTCGAGGACTCCACCGCACGTCATCTGCACCATCTGCTCGCGACTGAGCAGCGCAAGAGCCGCCTGCCCTCGGTGGCCGCTGGCCTCGTGCGTGGCGCGGGCCTGGTGTGGAGTGACGCCGTCGGGACGGTCGACGGCCGGGCCGGCGGCGTCGCCGCTGACGCCGACACGCAGTATCGAATGGGCTCGATCACCAAGACCTTCGTCGCCGTCGCCGTCATGCAGCTGCGCGACCGCGGACGGCTCGACCTGTCGGACCGCTTCGACGCGCACGTGCCGGGCACGGCGTTCGGCGAGGTGACGATCGCGCAGCTGCTCTCGCACGGCGCGGGCCTGCAGGCCGAGACGGACGGCCCGTGGTGGGAGCGCACCGCCGGCCTCAGCTGGGACGAGCTGGCCACCTCTCCCGTGCGTCAGCGCTTCCGCGCCGGGCGCCGTTTCCACTACACCAACGTCGGCTTCGCCGCCCTCGGGGAGCTCGTCGCCCGGGCGCACGGCACCGACTGGTTCGACGTGATCGGGCGCGAGCTGCTCACCCCGCTCGGGATGACGCGCACGACGACTCGGCCCTCCGGCAAGGCCGCCCAGGGACTGGCCGTGCATCCTTTTGCCGACGTGCTGCTGCGCGAGCCGGAGCACGACGCCGGCGCGATGGCACCCGCTGGTCAGCTGTGGACGACGGTCGAGGACCTCGCGCACTGGGCCGCCTTCGCGGGCGGTGACACCGGCGACGTCCTCGATGCCGACACGCTCGCCGAGATGCTGGAGCCCCACACCGTCGGTGACAACCCGGGCCAGCCGTGGACGGTCGCTCACGGGCTCGGTTGGCAGGTGTGGAACCTCGCGGGCAGGAGGTATGCCGGTCACGGCGGCTCG
This sequence comes from Humibacillus xanthopallidus, assembly GCF_044793955.1. GTDB lineage: Bacteria > Actinomycetota > Actinomycetes > Actinomycetales > Dermatophilaceae > Humibacillus > Humibacillus xanthopallidus_C. The sequence goes on from NZ_CP084995.1 coordinate 1,013,556, forward strand.
ATGCCGGGCTTCCTCGCCGGGCTGCGGGTCGACGTGGAGACCGGTGACGGAGTCGTCGTCTTCGCCAACACCACCGCAGGTATGGGGCCGGTCGGCTCGGATCTGCTCGCTGCCCTTGTCGAGCGGGAGCCGAGGACGCCGGAGCCCTGGCACGCGAGTGGTGATCCGGCGGCCCTCGACATCGTCGGCATGTGGCACTGGGGTCCGGCGGTGACGGTGGCTCGGGTGGTCGGGGAGCACCTCGTGCTCGGTGAGCCCGGGCAGGCTCGCGGCTCACGCTTCGTCGCCGTGGCCCAGGACGAGTGGGAGGGGCTGGACGGCTACTACGCGGGCGAGCCGCTGCGCCTCGTCCGTCGCCCTGACGGCACCGCCTCGCACCTCGACCTCGCGTCGTTCCGCTTCACCCGCACGCCCTACGACCCTGACGCCGACGTGCCCGGCGGCATCGACGAGCCCGGCTGGCACTAGTGCCAGCGCCCGACCTCACCCGTCTGGCGTGGCCGCGTCGGACCGCTCGGTTGCGGCTGCGTCCGCTCACCCTCGAGGACGTCGAGGCGGTGCATGCCTATCGGAGCCTGCCTGAGGTGGTCGTCCACCTGAGTCACGACGTCTTGGGTCGCGACGAGGTCGGGGCGCGGATCACCGAGCGCATCGAGCGAGGTCGGGCAGGGGCGGAGCGTCCCCTGCTGGCGCTCGCACTCGATGACCGGGCCACCGGGCGGGTCGTGGGCGACGTGATGCTGCGGCTGGAGCCGAGCCGTAGCATCTCCCGCACTCCGACCGAGGAGTGGGAGGGGACCCTCGGCTACGCCCTGCACCCTGACGTGCACGGCCGTGGCCTGGCGACGGAGGCGGCTGCCGAGCTGCTCGTCATCGGCTTCCAGGATCTGGGGCTGCGTCGGATCGCGGCAGACGCCTACGCCGACAACGTCGCGTCGGCCCGCGTGCTGCGCAGCATCGGGATGCGTCACGAAGCCACGCACCGCGCCACGTCGCTCGGCAAGGACGGCACGTGGCTCGACGACACGGCCTGGGCGCTGCTCCGCGAGGAGTGGTGGGCGGCGCGGGCGAGGCAGGCCACGGACGGATCGGCGGACTGAGCAGGTCGGCACGAGACGTCGTCGGGGATGCGACCTAGAGTGGATGGCGTGACCCTCCCGACGCCCGGTGACCCGCGCCCGCCACTGGCCGGCGTGCATCGCTGGCTGCTGGGCATGGTCACGCTGGCGCTGGCGATCGGAGTGGTCGTCATGCACTCCCTCGGCGTCGGCCACCACGGCCCGACGCTCGGCCACCACGACTCCGCGGTCTCGCAGCACGCAGTCGCTCAGGACACGGTCGCTCAGGACACGGTCGCTCACGACGCGATCGCTCAGGACGGCGTCGCCACGATGCAGGCGGAGGCTGTCACCAGCGGTCATTCCGCCGGTCATGGAGCCGCTGCGCACGACCTCGATCGCGTGGCGACCCCGGAGCCGGTGATGGCCGCTGCCGTTGGCAGCGGGCCTGACATCGCCTCCACTGAGGTCGGTCATGGCTCGATGGCCGTGTGCCTGGCGGTGCTGCCGCTCCTGCTGCTGCTGCATCGCCTCGGCGACCGCGCGTGGTTCGCGCGAGCCCAGTCGAGCGCCCGTCGTCACCGTCACGGACTGCAGACGTCGTGGCTGAGCCTCCCGCCCGGTCGCGCCAGTCCGTCCCTCTCGGAGCTCTGCATCCTGCGCACGTGACAGGGCCGCGCGCTGTCGCACCTGCGGCGGCGCCACCACCCGCGCCACCACTCGCGCAGAGACCGCGGCTGTCGCACCCGCGACGGCGGCGTCCCAAGACCTGCGGACCAGCAGCTGGTGCCACCGCGCGCACGCGAATGCCCGTGCGCCCGTGCGCCTCTCACAGGTCGCCCGGCACTGCGCGGCCACCCCCCACGTTTCGACCCAGGACAGGAAACCACCATGAAGAGCACCTTCCGTCACGCCACCCGTGCCCTCGTCGGCGTCGCCGCTGCCGTCACGCTCGCCGCATGCGGCAGCTCCGACCATGCCGGCACCGACCACGACGACATGCCTGGCGCCGCCGGCTCGCCGTCCGTGACGGCGCCGGCCGCGTCAGCAGACCACAACGCGGCCGATGTCTCGTTTGCGACCGACATGATCCCGCACCACCAGCAGGCGGTGGAGATGGCCGACCTCGCGGCCGAGCGCGCGAGCAACGCGCAGGTCAAGGCCCTCGCTGCCGAGATCAAGGCTGCTCAGGACCCCGAGATCAGGACGATGAGCGGCTGGCTGGCGCAGTGGGGTCAACCCGTGCCCACCGACACCGACGGCCACGACATGTCCGACATGGACCACGGCGACGGCGCCACCATGGAGGGGATGATGACCGACGAGGAGATGGAGCAGCTCGCCTCGGCCTCCGGAGCTGAGTTCGACCGCCTGTGGCTCGAGATGATGATCAAGCACCACGAGGGCGCGGTCTCGATGGCCACGACGGCGACCACCGCGGGCAAGAGCGCCGAGACGAAGGCCCTGGCGCAGGAGATCATCGCGGCGCAGCAGGCCGAGATCACACAGATGGAGCAGTTGCTGCCGAGCATCACCGGCTGACGTTCCGGTCTGGCAGCCCACCACAGGAGTGTGGGCCACGCGCCGCAGGGAGGCGGCGCGTGGCCCACAGGTGCCGAGGTCAACGGGGGGGAGCTACCTCGGCGGGGGGAGTGGATCGGTCGTGCGCCGAGGCCTCGTCTCCGCAGCCCCGGGTGTCCATGGTTTGTCCAGCGTTTCCCTGATCTTCCCCATGATGCACAGGGTTTGTCAAGGGTTGCTGCGAGACCCGCCGGTCGACACCTCCGGCACGGCCTCCTCGAGAGCGGGAGCCTGAGGGGTCTCCGGCGCGGGGAAGGGCTTGCGCGGCCACCAGAAACGGTCGCCGAGCACGACCGCGATGGCCGGCACGAGCAGGGTGCGCACGACGAGGGTGTCGAGCAGGACGCCGATGCAGATGATGACACCGATCTGCGCGAGCACGACGAGCGGCAGCACGCCGAGCACGGCGAAGACCGCCGCGAGCAGGATGCCCGCGCTCGTAATGACGCCTCCCGTGGCCGCGAGGCCGCGCAGCATGCCCTCACGCGAGCCGTGGGTCCGGGCCTCCTCGCGTGCCCGCGTGACGAGGAAGATATTGTAGTCGACGCCGAGGGCCACGAGGAAGACGAACGCGAAGAGTGGCGCCCCGTCGTCGAGCGCCGTGAAACCGAAGACCTTCGTGAAGATCCACCACGAGGCGCCGATGCTCGCGAAGTAGGTCGCGACCACGGTCGACACGAGCACGACGGGAGCCACGATCGAGCGAAGGAGCACGACGAGGGCAAGCATCACCAAGGCGAGCACGAGCGGGAAGATGACGAGCCTGTCGCGCGTCGAGGCCTCGGCCTGGTCGAGGGCGACGGCCTCGGTGCCGGCGACATGGCTTTCGGGCACCGGCACCAGTGCGGCACGCAGGGCGACCACGGTGTCGGCGGCCTCGTCGGAGCCGGGGGCGGCCTCGATGACCGCGTTGACCTCGGCCACGCCGTTGCCCTCGTTGACCAGCCGCGCGCCCGCGATGCCGTCGACGCCGGTCGCGGCCGCGGTGACGGCGTCGGGGTCGGCCGTGGTCACGATGATGGCGGGGTCGGCGCTGCCGGCGGGGAAGGACTGGGCGAGGCGCTCGCTGGCCGAGATCGCCTCGGGCTTCTGGAGGAACTGGTCGGAGGTCTTGAGGCCGGTGTCGATGAAGGCGATGCCGGCCGCCATGACCGCGAGCACGACGAGGGTGATGCTGATGACCCGCTTGGGGTGCGCGGCGACGCGGTCGCCGACCTTGCGCCACAGGGACTGGCCGTCGGCCAGGGCGGCCTCGCCCTCGCGCGGCACGCGGGGCCAGAAGATCCAGCGGTCGAAGATGACGAGCACGGCGGGCAGCACGAGCAGCACGAAGAAGGCCGCGACGACGATGCCGACGGCGCAGGCGAGCCCGAGGCCCCGGGTGGCCGGGAAGAGCGAGAGCAGCAGCGTCAGCAGGCCGATGACGACGGTGACCGAGCTCGAGAGCACCGCCTCGGCGGTGCGCCGCAGTGCCAGCGACATGGCCTCACGCCGGTCGTGGTGCCGGCGCAGCTCGTCGCGGTAGCGCGAGATGAGCAGCAGGGCGTAGTCGGTGCCGGCGCCGAAGACGAGCACCGAGAGGATGCCGATCGTCGACTCGTCCCAGACGACGTCGAAGGCGGCGAGCGTGTGGGTCGCGAGCACGGCCGCCAGCCGGTCGGCGACGCCGACGACGATGAGCGGGAAGATCCAGAGGATGGGGCTGCGATAGGTGAGCACGAGCAGCAGGGCGACGACCGACGCCGTGGCGATGAGCAGGCGGGTGTTGGCGCCCGCGAAGACGGCGGCGAGGTCGGCCTGCACCGCAGCCGGACCCGTGACCTGGGCCGTCACCCCGTCGGGCAGGTCGGCCTTGACGGTCGCGCGGATCTCCTTGACGGCCTCGGCGATCGCGGTGGCGTCATTGGCCTCGACCGGCACGACGGCGAGCAGTGCGGTGCCGTCGTCACTGCGCTGCACGGGCGCCCGACCGGCGCCGGGCACCTCGGTGAGGCGGGCCTCGATGGCGGTGACGTCACTCGGCGAGAGCTGTCCGGAGTCGGTGCTGAAGAGCACGACAGCCGTGGAGCCCTCGGACTCTGGCAGCTGCTCGCGCAGCTCCACGGCTGCGGCGCTGTCGGAGCCGATCGGCAGCGCGTCGGTCGCCGATGCGACGCGCGTTGCCTCTCCGAGCGTGGTGACGATGCCCATCGCCCCGCCCAGGGCGAGGATGACGATGGCAATGGCCCACCACTTGCGTGTGATCCTGTCGGTCACCGATCGCACGAGTACCTCCGCTAGGATGAGTAATCTGGTTACTCAGAAGATTACTAAGTTGGTGAGTGACATTATCAGGAATCAGGGCGACCGCAAACCACCGACCGACGCCGGTGGTCGCGATGATGCCCCACGTCAGGGCGCCGCGACCGGCGTTCCCAACTGGCGCCTCACCGAGACGCTCGCCGCGCTGCAACAGCTCGTCGAGGTGGCCGAGGCCGTGCCGGCAGTCGTGGCCCGGCAGGCGGGCCTCAGCACCTCCGAGCTGCACTCGCTGCGGCACCTCATGCGTGGCCCGATGGGACCTGTGGACCTCGCGAAGGTGCTGGGCGTCACGTCGGCGGCGTCGTCGGGCGTGGTCGACCGGCTGTGCAGCCGCGGTCACGCCGAGCGACGCTCGCACCCCGGCGACGGTCGGCGCACCGAGGTCGTCATCACCGACAGTGGTCGCGCAGAGGTGACCGCGCGCATGCGGCCGATGTTCGTGGCACTGGCCGAGCTGGACGCCACGCTGAGCGACGACGAGCGAGTGGTCGTCGAGCGCTACCTGCGTGGCGCCACGGCCGCCATGACCGACCTCATGGACTGAATCGGTTCAGGCGGCCGGTTCAGGCGGCCGGTTCAGGCGGACAGGGTGCCCCGCAGCAGGCTGTCGCCCGAGTGGGTGGGGGAGTCGTCGAAACTCTCGCGGGAGATGTCGACGATGACGTAGCCCTCGTCGATGAGGGACTGGCTGATCGGGAACGTGCCCTGGTCGCCTGGGGCGAGCACACCGACCGACACCATCCGCTTGCCGTCGGCGTTGAGCAACCACACCTCGAGGTAGCCGTCCCCGGCGTCGAGCGGGGTGGCCGTCGCGACGGTGAGGTCGAGACCCTGGCCGGTGCGCACGACCGATGCCTCACCCTCGTCCTGCTTGGTGTCGAGCGTGGACAGCGCCGTCTGCGCGACCGGCGCGGGCGGCGCCTCCGGCTGCCAGATGGCGCGTCCGGTCAGCAGACCGATGGCGAGGCTCGCGGCGGCCAGGCCGGCTCCCCAGCCGACCGCCCGACCGCGTCCCCGACGGCTGTGGTCCGCGTTGCGGGCCCTGCGGGTGCCGAGCTCGTCGTCGCTCGGCGGCGGGGCGGGTGACGCAGACGGGTCGCCCGTGGGCGACGCTGGCACGGCGGCGGTATGCGGCGTGGCGGGCTGCTCGACGGACTCCTGGACGGAGGGGGTGGCGGAGTGGGTCGCAGGCTCGCCAGGTGTGGCGCCAGACGCCGACGCGACAGGGGCGCCGCCCTGCCGGCCGGACGGGCCGGCCGCCCCAGCGAGGTCGTCACCGGAGAGGTCGTCACCGGTCAGGTCGTCTGCAGCGAGCTGGTCGCTGATGCGGCCCCACAGGGTGGCAGGTGGGGCCTGCCACGCGGCATCCGGCAGGCCGGCGGCAACCAGGCCAACGGCGCTGCGCAGGTCGGCGACCGTGGCCGCACAGGCGTCACACGTGTCGATGTGCGCAGAGATGGACGCGTCGCGTGCGGCATAACCGACAGCGACGTCGACGAGCTCGTCCTCAGTGGGATGAGACACGCTCCACCTCCTTCATCCGGTCTCTCAGTGCGAGGAGTCCTCGCCGCACGTGGCTCTTGATCGTGCCGAGCGGGAGGTCGAGGGCCTCCGCGATCTCCTGGTGCGTGCGGTCCTCGACAAAAGCCATTCGGAGCACGGTCGCTCTTGGATCGCCCATGCGCTCGAGCTCGTGGACGAGCAGCAGTCGCTCGGCCCAGTTGGAGTCGTCGACGCTGACGGGTTTCGTGACCACCTCGGCTGCGACGGCGTGCATGTTGCGGTGGCTCCGGTAGCGCTCGGTGCGCACGTCGGCCACCCGGTGCTTCGCGATGCCGACGAGCCACGCGGCCGGGGAGCCGAGGTCGGGGCGAACGGTGTGGCGGCCGCGCCAGGCCGCGACAAAGACCTGCTGGGTGACGTCCTCGGCGTCCTCGCGCGTGCCGAGGCTGCGCAAGGCGATGGTGTGCACGAGTGGGGACCAGCGGCGATACATCTCGGCCAGCGCCTCTCGGTCGCCCGCTCGCAGCCTGACGGCGAGGTCGGCGGCCTCGACATCCGGGTCATCATGCACGTGCACGTGCCCACCCTAACCACGCCCTCACGACACCGGGGTAGCGGTGACGACGACATTGCGGTCATAGGACTTCGTCTCGGGGTCGAAGGCGCCTGCGCAGGTGACCACGTGGAGCACCGGCGCGACGTCCCGAGCGAAGAGTGTCGTGAGGTCGAGCTGGGCCTTGCGGACGCTACGGACGTCGGACACGGCATACCGCGTCGTCGTGCCCCCTGACCGCACGACGAGGGTGTCACCCCGGCGGAGCTTCTCAACGGCGGCGATCGGGCCGACGCCATAGCCCGGCATGTCGAGGTGGGCCGCGAGGACCGTGGCGCCGCGGCGGTCGCCGGGGCGGGGGCCGAACTGGTACCAGCCGACCTCGGCGGGCGTGCGCGGCAGTGCCATCTCGCCGCCGCGGGCCACACCTACCGGGCGCACCGGCATGTCGATGTCGAGACGCTCGATGGTGAAGCGGGTGGGTGCCGGGCGGGTGGTCGGCGCGGCCTGGGTGGCCGGCCGCGCCTTGGGCTGGTCGGCGCGCCGGGCCGGTGGTGCGTCGGTCGACGCGGCGGGGCTGGTCGCCCCAGCCGCACCGGCCGACGCACCGATGGCCTCAGCAGCCGGCACCCCCGACAAGGCGTCGGAGGGCCGGGTCACCCAGAACGTCACGAGCCCCGCCAGGAGGGCGACCGCCAGAGCTGCGGCCACCCCCCTGGCTCCACCGGGGCGACCCGTCGCCGCGTGCCGGCGGGGGACCGGTGCGGGGGTGCGGTGTCGGGTCATCATCTCGGTGCTCTCGGAGTGGTCTACGAGTGGTGAGGGCTCGGCGTCGGTGGTGCGTGGAGTCGCTCTCGCGGCTGGTCAGCGCACCGAGGCGGCGCGGCGACGGCTGGCGAGCACCAGGCCACCGGCCACGGCGGACACGCCGGCGATGGCGGCCCAACGGGCGGCCTGCGACGACTCGTCACCCGCACCGGCGGGGACGCCACCGGGGGCGGAGTGCATGCCGGTGAGGACCTGCGTCGCGAGGGCGAGGTTCTGGTCGGCCGCGCTGCCCCACGCGTAGACGATCGTGTTGGTGCCTTCCTTGAGGTCGACGTCGGCCGGGCCGATGGCCACGGTGTCGGTGCCCGCGAGCACGACGTCGGCGCTGATCGTGCCGGCGTCGAGGTCAGCCTTGGCCTCGTTGGGGTTGGTGAGGTCCTTGAAGGCCACGGTGCCGTTGGCGCGCACGTCGACGGCCGGGGCCGCGGCGGTGTGGCGCACGGTGATGCGAGCCTTGCCCGCGTCGATGGCCGAGGTGTCGTTGACGAAGGGCGTCAGGATCGGCTTGCCGGCCTCGTCGAGGTGCGCCACGACGGTGATGTTGGCGTCACCGGGGACCTGCACGTCGTTGGCCTCGATGACGGCCGCGCCGCCGGCACCGGCGCCGGCTGCGGTGACCTTGAGGTCGTAGGTGCCCTCGGGGAGCATCAGCGGGTCGGTCAGCGTGCCGGGCTTGAAGTCGGTGAGCAGCTCCTTGCCGTTGGCGTAGACGTCGACGGTGGCGCCGGGGACGGCGTGCAGGATCGACACCGTGGCGTCCGCGGCGTGGGCCGGGGCGGCGAGCGCCACCGGGGCCAGGGCGAGGGAGGCGACTGCGGCGATGCGAAGGGTCTTCATGAGATGTCCTTTCAGAGCGGCACGTGCTGTGAGTTGCCGATGGGGTTGCTGCTGAGGGGTTCTGCGGTGAAGAAGCAACGGCTCGTGGTGACCGTCTGCCCCTTCTTCCGCGGCGGGGGTCCGTCTGGATGCAGCTCGCCCGAACTTTCTGAGATTCCGCCTGCGACGCGGTCCGGAGCGCGGCGACCCGGGAGCACGCCCCATCACCACTTCGCCCCCACACCCTCCAGTGCGCCGCTCCGCCTCGCCCGCCACCCGTGATGTGGCTGGAGTGACCACGAGGCCACTCGACGGAGACCCGTCGACCGGGCCCGCCGACCCCTCGTCAGGCGAGGTGGCTGCTCACGGCCTCGGCGGCGCGCTGCCCCGAGACGAGGGCCCCCTGGATCGAGGCGGTGTCGCGGTGGTCGCCGCAGACGAAGACGCCGTCGCCGATCGTGACGGCCCGGCGCACCTCGAGCGGGGGCGCCATCGCCGTCAGTGCGGCGTCGACGCGGTGCCGGGTGACGGTGCGCCATCCGGCCGTGTCGCAGCCGTAGATCTCGCCGACGTGGCGCAGCACCTCACCTTCGGAGGCGTCACCGTCGGGCCGGTCGAGCAGGCAGGTCGCCTCGACGAGGTGTCGCGCCGGCGGTGCATAGCTCGGCGCGGTGGCGGTGAGCACGGTGGTGTTCCACACCGGCCCCGGCACGTGCTCGGTGCGCCGGCCGTCGAGGGCGATGAGCGGCAGGTGGGTGGGGGGCTCGGGCGCCTCGAACCACCACGTGACCAGTCCCCTGGTCGTGGGCTCGGGGATCGGGGTGAGCCGTGCCGCGCCGATCGGGTCGGTGGCGACCACCACGGCCCGGGCGCGCACCGGCGCATCCTCGACCTGCACGTCGACGCCGCCGTCGCGCGGCGTGATCGACTCGACGCGGTGGCCGAGCCGCACGCGGTCGCCGAGCGGTGCTGCCAGCTGCTCGGGCAGTGCCTTCATGCCCCGCGCGGGCACTGCCGGACGGCCGAGGGCGAACATCCGCACGAGCAGCTTGGTGAAGTTGGCCGACGACGAGCCGTGGCTGTCGGCGAGCACCCCGGCGAGGAAGGGGTCGATGATCTCCTGACGAAGCCGTCCGGTCACGCCGGCCTCGTCGAGCGACTCGGCGAGCGTCGAATCCGGTTGGCGCATCATGGCTTTGGGGTCGGCGATGGCGCGTGCCGTCCAGCGGGTCACCCCGACGAGCTCGCGCGGGCGAAGGTAGCCGCTGCGCACCGTCTGGGAGAGCAGCCGCGGCTCGCGCACCGGGTCGGCCACGACCTGGAGGCCGTCGAGGCGCCGCACCAGCACCCCGGAGCCGAAGGGCTTGAGGTCGAGCGCGCCGACGTCGACCCAGCGGCGCACCGCGGGGTAGGCGGGGTTGAGCACCTGGAAGCCGCGGTCGCAACGGAAGCCGTCGATGACGTCGGTGCGCACCCGGCCCCCGACCGCGTCACCCGACTCGAGCACGATCACGTGGCGCCCGAGCTCGGTCAGCCGCCGCGCGCAGCGCAGCCCCGCCAGACCTGCACCCACGATGACGACGTCAGCGTCCACGAACGGATCACCTCACTGCTCGAGCGGCCCCCGGGGCAGCCTAGTGGCCGGGCGCCCGAAACGGACGATCCGCCCCCGCCGTTCACGTGCCCCCGGTCCGGCGCCACACGGCATACCTGACGGGGCCCGACCACCCCGCAGGTATGCCGTCCGGCGGCGTCCGCGACGGAGCCCCCGCCCGGGCGAAGCAGCCGTTCGGCGCCACCGGGTGACCGCTCGTCGCTCGAGCGCTACCAGCGGGCGACGGGCGGGCGCGAGCTCGTTGTTGGGGTGTTTCGTACCGTTTTAGCCTGATTCCGGTCGCAAGGAGGCGGCCCCGAGACAGTGAGGTCCCGATGCTGAGCACACGCTTCACCTCCACCTCCACCACACCGCCACCACACCGCTCGAGAGGGCGCACCGGTCGCCTCCTCGCCGTCGCGGCCAGTGCCGTCACGCTGAGCCTGGTCGGGTTCGGCCCGGCCTCCTCGGCCCCCGCGCCGACGCCCAGCCCGCTCGCGTCCTCGTCGGGTGTCTCGACCGGTTGGGTGGGCAGCTGGGCGACCGCGGTCTACCGGGCCAACGCGTCCGGCCCCTCGGCGACCGGTTTTGCCAACCAGACCCTGCGGCAGGTGACCCACCTGTCGGTCGGGGGCGACAGGGTGCGCGTGCGCCTGACCAACGTCTTCGGCACCCAGCCGCTCGTCGTCGGGTCGACCACCGTGGCGCTCCGGGGCGCAGAGGGTGGCGCGAGTGCGTCCTCACCCTCGCCGGTCACCTTCAACGGCAACTCGAGCGTCACCATCCCACCCGGAGCCGAGATGGTGTCCGACCCGATCGCCATGACGGTCGCCGACGACTCCGACCTCGTGATCAGCACGTTCCTGCCGGTTGCCACCGGGCCGGCGACGTGGCGCAGCTCGGGCTGGTCGACGTCCTACGCGGCGGCCGGTGACCTGACGGACGACACGGCAGGGTCCGGTTACTCATCGGTCGGCGCATCCTTCTACTTCCTCGACGGGGTCGACGTCTACACGCGCTCTGCCGGTGCGGTCGTCACCTTCGGCGACTCGATCACCGAGGGATGCTGCTCGGCGTCGTTCGTCGACGCCAACGTCCGCTACCCCGACTTCCTCGCCGACCGACTCAACTCGGGCGGGCCGAAGATGGGTGTGCTCAACGCCGGCATCAGCGGCAACCAGGTGCTGCGTGACGGTGCGGGCGCCAGTGTGCTCGCGCGCTTCGAGCGAGACGTCCTGGGGCAGACCGGTGTGCGCTCCGTCATCCTCCTCGAAGGCATCAACGACATCGGCACGACCAGGGGCGCGCTCGACCCGGCGCAGCTGATCGCGGTCTACCGGCAGTTCATCAGCCGCTCGCACGACGCCGGCATCAAGGTCTTCGGGGCGACGCTCACGCCCTACGGCGGTGCGGGCTACTACTCCGAGGCGGGCGAGGCCGACCGGCAAGCCGTCAACGCGTGGATCCGCACGAGTGGCGAGTTCGACGGCGTCATCGACTTCGACAAGGTGATCCGCGACCCGCGCAACCCCTCGCGGATGCTGCCGATCTACGACCCGGGTGACCACCTGCACCCCAACGCAGCCGGCTACGCGGCGATGGCGGCGGCCGTCCGGCTGGCCCCGCTCCGCTGACGACCACCCACCCGGGCTGTCGGGAAGTGGGCACTCGACTGGACGGAAGGTCGAGTGCCCACTTCCTGTCGAGGGTGGGGCTGTTCCGGCGACCCCGCGGCGTCGGGAAGTGGGCACTCGACGGGAGAGAAGGTCGAGTGCCCAGTTCCCGACGGTCGGGGAGGCGTGCAGGGATCAGCGCGCGGCGGCGGTGCTCCGGGTGGGGGCGTCGACGGCCGGCGCCGTGCGTCGAGCCGCCCAGACGGCGGCCAGCACGACGACGGCCGCAAGGGCTGCGGCGACTCCGGTCGCCGCCGAGGACGGCTCGTCGGTGAGTCGGCCCACGGCGATCCAGGCCAGGCCCCAGGCCATCGCGAGGGCGATCGCCCACCGCGCGCCCAGCCGTTGCGCGAAGAGGACGCCGAGGCCGGCCGCGACGGCGATGACCACGACGGCGGCGACCTGCGAGCCGGTGCTGCCGAGGTCGACGCCGGAGTCGACGAGGGCCGCCGTGATGTTGGCGCAGGACGCGACCGCGACCCAGCCGAGGTAGAGCCCGAAGGTCCAGTCGAGCACGACCCGCTCCAGCAGCGACCTCGCCGGCTCGGCCCCCAGCCGGACGACGAGCAGCCCCAGCGCGAGCGCCAGAGCGAGGATGACGATGACGCTCACCCAGATCCAGCCCTGCTGCGTGACGAGCAGCCAGGCCGCGTTGAGCAGCATCGAGGCCGCGGCCAGCCACCCCGTGCTGCGCACCCGCTCACGCATCGCGTTGCGAGCGGGGAACTGCCACACGGCATACGCGAAGAGCCCGAGGTAGATGACGCTCCAGATGCTGAAGGCGGGCCCGGCCGGGGCGATGAGGGTGGCCGTCGCGGCGAGCGCGCCGCCCGACGACTCCTCGACACGGGTGCCGAGCACCCCCACGCCGACCAGGGTGCCGAAGACGCAGAGCACCTCCGCGACGAGCACCGACACGCGGCGCACCTGGTCGGCGGTCGTCAGGGTGCTGGTGGTCACGGGGGGCACTGGAGGTGCCGTGGGTGCCGAGGGTCCGCTCGTCGTGCTGCGGGTGGGCCGGTCGGTCATGCCAGATCTCCGATTCAGTCACTAACTTGATTGCTCAGTTGGTTAACGACCGTAACAGAGATCGCTCAGCCGCGAAGCCGCACCGACAGGCAGGTGACGCAGCCCTCGACCTTCTCGAACTCGGAGATGTCGACCGTCGTGACGTCGTGGCCACGCGACTCGAGCAGCTGCGCGGTGCGCGGTGCGGCGGCCGACATGAGCACCGAGTTGCCGCCGAGCAGCACGACGTGGGCGCCGGATTCCTCTGGGACAGCGAGGAATCGGTCCCACACGGTTGGGTCGTCGACGAGGGGTGGATAGCCGATGATGCTGCCGTCGGGCAGCGCGGTGACGGCCGACTTGAGGTGCAGCACCTTCGTCACCGGCACAGGCAGGACCTCGACGCGATGGCCGGCCAGGGCGGCGCGCAGCTGCTCGATGCCCGACGCGTTGGTCCGCCCGCCGACACCCACCCAGATCGTGCGGCCGTGCTTGAGCACGTCGCCCCCGTCGAGGGTGCCGGGCTCCTCGATCTCGGTGACGCGGTAGCCCTGCGACTCGACGGCCTCTCGCACCCCGACGCGCTCGGCGCGCCGCTCGGGGGCTCCCGACCGGCAGAGCACGGCGACGTCGCCGTGCACGACGACCTGGTCCTCCACGAAGACGCCGTCGGGACAGTCGTCGACAGGTGGCGCCTCGATGACGGACCAGCCGCGTCGCTGGAGCACCTCGACGTACTCGCGCCACTGCCGCAGTGCCAGGTCGGGGTCGACGGCGCCCGAGCGGGCAATGTGCGTCACGAGCCCTTCCGCGAGACGGGGCGAGGGTCGGCGGACGAGGGCGAGGCGACGGTGCACGCGATCACTCTAGGGCGCGCGCCCAGCCGCTCGGGCGGCCAGCGCCTACCGTGGGAGGAGGCGAGCGCATACGACCGGGAAGGTCTGCAGCGAAACGGACTTGACCCTCACGCGACGTGAGGCGGCAACCTCGATCTCATGACCACCACGGAGCGAAGGATGCAGGAGAAGACCACCTGGACGGTGGGGCAGGTGGCTGACGTCTTCGGAGTGACGGTGCGCACCCTGCACCACTACGACGAGGTCGGCCTGCTCGTGCCGAGCGAGCGCTCGGCCGCGGGCTATCGGCTCTACACCGACGGTGACCTCCGGAGACTGCAGCAGATCGTCGTCTATCGCCGCCTCGAGCTGTCCCTCGAGCAGATCGCGACCCTGCTCGCGGGCGACGAGGACGCGAGCGTGCACCTGCGCCGGCAGCGCGAGGTGGTCATGACCCGGCTCGACGAGCTCACCGACATCGTCGTGGCCATCGACCGAGCACTGGAGAGAGAGATGGAAGAGCGACCTGCCACGACCGCCGAGCTCAAGGAGCTCTTCGGCGACGGCTTCAGCGACGAGTACGAGCAGGAGGCGCAGGAGCGCTGGGGTGAGACCGACGCCTGGAAGCAGTCGCAGTCGCGCACCACGCGCTACAGCCAGGCCGACTGGGCAGAGGTCAAGGCCGAGATGGATGCGGTCAACGCCGCCTTCATCAGAGCGCTGCAGGCCGGGGAGCCGGCGACGAGCGTGGCGGCGATGGACGCAGCCGAGGCGCACCGCCTGCACATCCACGAGCGCTTCTACGACATCTCGCACGACTTCCACCGCGGCCTCGCCGACATGTACGTCGCCGACCCCCGCTTCACGAAGACCTACGACGACCTGGCGCCCGGCCTCGCGGCATACGTCAAGGAGGCGATCCACGCGAACGCGGACCGTCACGCGACCGGCGGCTGAGCACTTCGACGCGCCTGACCGACAGGTGAACGCGGCGGGGGAGGGCCACCTCCCCCGCCGTAACCTTGGGGCATGCGAGTCGGAGTCTTCGGAGCAACGGGTCAGGTCGGCGGGGTCATGCGCACCCTCCTCGAGGAGCGCGACTTCCCCGTGTCGCAGGTGCGGTTCTTCGCGTCGGCGCGGTCGGCGGGCACGACGTTGCCGTTCAAGGGCGAGGACGTCACCGTCGAGGACTCGGCCACGGCCGACTTCTCCGGCATCGACATCGCGCTCTTCAGCAACGGCGGTGCGGCGAGCCGCGAGCTCGCGCCCAAGGTCGCCGCAGCGGGCGCCACCGTCATCGACAACTCGAGCGCGTGGCGCAAGGACCCCGAGGTGCCGCTCGTCGTCTCCGAGGTCAACCCCGGCGACCTCGACGACATCCCCAAGGGCATCGTCGCCAACCCCAACTGCACGACGATGGCCGCCATGCCGGTGCTCGCCCCGCTCCACGAGCGCGCCGGGCTCGTGCGCCTGCACGTCTCGAGCTACCAGGCGGTCAGCGGCTCGGGTGGCGTCGGCGTGCAGGAGCTCGATCGCCAGCTCAAGGGCACGTATGCCGCGGGCGACCCCACCGGGCTCGCGCTCGACGGGCGCGCGGTGGCCGTCCCCGAGGCCCAGCTGTATGCCGTGCCCGTCGGCTTCAACGTCGTGCCGCTCGCGGGGTCGATCGTCGACGACGGCTCGCTCGAGACCGACGAGGAGCAGAAGCTGCGCAACGAGTCGCGCAAGATCCTGCACGCCCCCGACCTGCGGGTCTCGGGCACCTGCGTGCGCGTGCCGGTGTTCACGGGGCACAGCCTCGCGATCCACGCCGAGTTCGCCGACGACCTCTCGCCCGAGGAGGCTCTCGACCTGCTCAAGAACGCCCCCGGCGTGATCGTCACCGACGTGCCCAACCCGCTCGAGGCGGCTGGTCGCGACGAGGTCTTCGTCGGGCGGGTGCGCGCCGACCAGGCGGCTCCCGAGGGCAAGGGCCTCGTGCTCTTCGTCGTCGGCGACAACCTGCGCAAGGGCGCGGCGCTCAACGCCGTGCAGATCGCCGAGGAACTGGTCAAGCGCCGCTGAGCCGGACTGCCGGACCTGTCTGCGAATCAAGCGGCGGATCAGTCGGCGGTTGCTGCTGCCCTGGCGACACCAAGTGCAGACTGATCCGCAGATTGACGCCGACGGGATCTGTCTGCGGATCAAGCGGCGGCTGCTGCTGCCCTGGCGACACCAAGTGCAGACTGATTCGCAGATTGACGTGCATGGGCGATCTGTCTGCGGATCAGTCTGCGGGTGGTGCAGCGGTGGGCGGCACGGAGAGACCGTCACCGGGGTCGCATAGGCTCGGCGCGTGACGGAGAACTTCGCGGCGAGACTCGGGTCCGCCGCTCCGCGCGGCACGACAGCCCCCGGGCTCTTCGTCTGCTTCGAGGGCGGGGACGGGGCCGGCAAGTCGACCCAGGTGCGACTGCTGACCCAGCTCCTCGAGGGGCGCGGGCGCGAGGTGGTCGTCACCCGCCAGCCCGGCGGCACGCCGCTCGGCTCGCAGATCCGTCAGCTCGTGCTCCACGGCGACCACGTCGCCGCCCGCGCCGAGGCACTGCTCTTCGCCGCCGACAAGGCGCAGCACGTCGACCAGCTCATCGCGCCGGCGCTCGCGAGGGGCGAGGTCGTCATCACCGACCGCTACACCGACAGCTCGATCGCCTACCAAGGTGCCGGCCGTGAGCTCGGCGCCGACGAGATCCGCGCGTTGCAGCACTGGGCCGTGGGTGGCGTTCTGCCCGACCTGACCATCGTGCTCGACGTCTCTCCCGAGGCGGGCCGAGCCCGACGCGGCGACGTGCACGACCGGCTCGAGTCCGAGGCCGATGTCTTCCACGCGGCGGTGCGGCAGGGCTTCCTCGATCTCGCCGCGCAGGACCCCGGCCGTTACCTCGTCGTCGACGCGGCCCTGCCGGTCGACGAGATCCACGCCCGCGTCGTCAAGGCGGTCGCCCGCATCGACGCCGCTGCCTCCACCGCACAGGGCCCGCGATGACGGTCTGGCGCGATCTCGTCGGTCAGGAGCCGACCGTCGAGACCCTCTCCCGGGCGGTGCGTGACGACGCGGCGATGACCCACGCGTGGCTCTTCACCGGTCCGCCCGGCAGCGGTCGGTCGACCGCGGCCCGTGCCTTCGCCGCCGCGCTCCAGTGTCCGCAGGGCGGCTGCGGCGAGTGCGTCGAGTGCCGCACCGCGCTCGACGGCACCCACGCCGACGTCAAGGTCGTCGCCACCGAGGGCCTCTCGATCAAGGTCGCCGAGGCCCGGGCCCTCGTGCAGGAGGCCGCGTTGCGTCCCTCGGTGGGCCGCTGGCGGATCATCATCATCGAGGACGCCGACCGACTCACCTCCTACACCGACGCCCCGGCCGACGCGCTCCTCAAGGCCCTCGAGGAGCCCACCCCGCGCACCGTGTGGATGCTCTGCGCCCCCAGCCTCGAGGACGTCATCGTGACGATCCGCTCGCGGTCGCGGCACGTCCGTCTGCGCACGCCCCCCGTCGAGGCGGTTGCCGACCTGCTCCAGCGCCGTGACGGTGTCGACCCGTCCATGGCGCTGCACGCAGCCCGTGCCGCCCAGTCGCACATCGGTCTGGCACGGCGTCTGGCCCGCGACGAGCAGGCGCGCATCCGCCGGCGTGACGTCGTCGCCATGTCGACCAAGATCGTCGGGGTGGGAGACGCGATCGGCGCCGCCGCCGACCTCGCGCAGATCGCCGACGAGGAGTCGAGCGCCTCGGCGAGCGAGCGCGACGCGGCCGAGCGAGCGCGCCTGCTCGAGACCCTCGGCGCCGACCCCACCGCGCGCACCCAGCCGCCGCACATCCGCTCGCAGGTCGCTGCTCTCGAGAAGGAGCAGAAGAACCGCGCCACGCGCCACGGCCGCGACGTCGTCGACCGCGCCCTCATCGACCTCGCCTCGGTCTATCGCGATGCGCTCGTGCTGCGTCTCGGCTCCGACGTCGACCTCGTCAACCCCGATGCGATGGACAAGGTGCGTGGCCTCGCCAGTGTCTTCACCGCCGAGCAGCTCCTCGGTGCGATGGACGCGATCACCGAGGCCCGCGACCGCATCAACGCCAACGTGCCGCCGCTGCTCGCGCTCGAGGCGATGGCTCTCCAGCTGCGCATGCCCCGCGACCTGGGCATGTGAGCACGATGCTCCCCGCGGCCGCGGCCGCGGCCTCAGGTCGGTCACGACCGTGTAGCGAGATCGGTGATGCGCAGGTTGTCGGGTTACCGTTTCCCGCATGACGCCGCGCCCCGCCGCCATCACCCGAGCCCTGACCGCGACGACCGCGGTGCTCGGTCTGCTGCTGACGGCGGCGTGCTCGAGCTCGGAGCCCCCCGTGCCCCCGACGTCCGCGTCCGACGTGCCCCCGGCCACGGCCCCTCCGTCCGATGCGCTCGATGCCTACTACTCCCAGCAGCTCGCCTGGTCACCCTGCAACGGCTCCGACGAGTGCGCTGACCTGCGGGTGCCGCTCGACTACGCCAAGCCCGACCCCGCCACCGACCTCACGATCAAGGTGCTGCGGGTGCCGGCCAAGGACCAGGGGAGTCGCATCGGGTCTCTCGTGGTCAACCCCGGCGGCCCCGGCGCGTCCGGCATGAACTACGCGGCCGCCGCCGACGGCATCGTCGGCACCCAGGTGCGCCGCTACTTCGACGTCGTGGGCTTCGACCCTCGCGGCGTCGGACAGTCGGAGCCCCTCGACTGCCTCAGTGACAGCCAGCTCGACGACTTCATGAGCACCGACCAGACCCCCGACGACGGGGCCGAGGAGCAGGCGCTGCTCACCCAGGCCCGCACGCTCGCCGCCGGGTGCGAGGCCAAGAACCCCACGCTCCTGCCGCACCTGTCCACCGCCGACTCGGCCAAGGACATGGACGTGCTGCGTGCCGCGCTCGGCGACGGCCAGCTCAACTACCTCGGCAAGTCCTACGGCACCTTCCTCGGCTCGACGTATGCCGGCCTGTTCCCCAAGCGCGTCGGCCGCTTCGTCCTCGACGGGGTCGTGCCGCCCGACCTCACCAACGCCGAGCTGTCCGAGGGGCAGGCGCGCGGTTTCGAGCTCGCGACCCGCACCTACGTCGCCGACTGCATCGCGCAGGGTGACTGCCCGCTCGGGTCGTCGGTCGACGAAGGCATGGCGTGGATCCGAGACTTCCTCGCCGACGTCGACCGCACCCCCATTCCCACGGGCGACCCCAGTGCCCCTCGCCTGGGTGAGGCCTGGGCCTCGTGGGGGCTCGGGCAGGCGATGTACGACCAGAGCTCCTGGAGCGCCTTGACCGACGCCCTGCGCGAGGCCGAGGCCGGCAACGGCGCGCGCCTCATGGCCTTCGCCAACGACTACGCCGGCCGGCAGTCAGGCGGTGGCTACACGAGCAACATCATGGAGGTGCTGCCGGCGGTCAACTGCCTCGACCGCCCCGACAGCCCCGACCTCGAGACCTACCAGAACTACGCCAAGATCTTCGCCGAGGAGGCGCCGACGTGGGGCGAGACGCTCGCGTGGGGCGGCCTGACGTGCGGTGTGTGGCCGGCCCGGTCGGGCTCCGGTCCGCAGAAGATCAGCGCCGAGGGCAGCGCCCCCATCGTCGTGGTCGGCACGACGCGCGACCCCGCGACGATCTACGAGTGGTCGAAGCGACTCGATGACCAGCTCTCCAACTCCGTGCTCGTGTCCTACGACGGCGACGGGCACACCGCCTACCGCCGCAGCAACGACTGCATCGACAACGCCATCGACGCCTACTACGTGCAGGGCCGCGTGCCTGCGGACGGACTGACGTGCTGAACGACGAACCGCGCCCCGAGGACCTGCCGGAGCGGGCTCCGAGCCCGTATGCCGCCCTGCCGCCCGAGCTGCGCCCCCGCGCCTCGGGCGCGCCCGAGGCTCCGGGACCGGACGGCCCGATGGGGTCGACGGTGCGCAAGGTCGTGGCCGCGATCGCCGTCATCGCCCTGCTTGCGGCGACGTTGCTCGCCGTCTGGGGCGCGTTCCGGGCCTCCGAGCCCGTGGCCGGTGACGCCTGGACGCAGGTGGGCTCCGCGCCGGCTGCGCCCTCCACACCGACTGCGCCCGGGGCTTCGACCCCCGCCACCCCCGGCCCCTCGGGTCCGGCCGACACCGACTTCCCGGCCTCGCTCGCGTCGTTCTACACCCAGCAGGTCGACTGGAAGGCGTGTGGAGACGGCTCCGGCCACGAGTGCGCCACGATCGAGGTCCCGGTCGACTACGCGAAGCCCGCCGGCGACCGTTTCACCCTGGCGGTGCGCAAGGCTCCGGCCACCGACGCGGGCCAGCGACGTGGCTCCCTGCTCATCAACCCGGGCGGACCCGGAGGGTCCGGTGTGCAGTACGCCCAGCTCGCGGAGTTCGCGTTCTCGCCGGCGGTGCGTGCGGCATACGACATCGTCGGCTTCGACCCGCGCGGCATCGGCCAGTCCTCGCCGGTGCAGTGCCTCACGGACGACAACATGGACCAGCTCTTCGACGTCGACCCGACGCCCGACTCGGCGGCGGAGCGCGCCGAGCTGCTGTCGGAGGCCGACCGCATCACTGCAGAGTGCGCCCAGCGCGGGGGAGAGCGCGCGCGTCACCTCAGCACGACCGAGGTGGCACGCGACATGGACGTCATGCGGGTGCTCGTGGGCGACAGCAAGCTCAACTTCTTCGGCGGCTCCTACGGCACGTTCCTCGGGGCGATCTATGCCGACACCTTCCCGACGAAGGTCGGCCGGATGGTGCTCGACTCGGCGATGTCGCCCAACCAGACCGACGAGCAGGAGATGTCCTACGACATCCAGGGCTTCGAGTCCTCGATCGACGCCTTCATCGACTGGTGCGTGGCGCGACCGGACTGCGCGCTCGGCTCCGACAAGGCCGCCGCCCGCGGCAAGATCATCGCGCTGCTCGACGCGGTGGAGCGCGACGGGCTCACGACGAGCAAGCCCGGGCTCGAGCGCATCGGCGAGGGCTGGGTCGGCTTCTCGATCTTCATGTGCCTCTACTCGTCGCAGTCGTGGCCCACCCTCAACACGGGTCTCGCCCAGGCCCTGACCGGCAAGGGCGACATCCTGCTCGCCAAGGGGATGTCGGTCGTCGAGCGCAACGCAGCCGGTCAGTACGCCGACACGACCTACCTGCAGGCGATGCTGCCGGTGCGCTGTGCTGACTGGCCCCGGTCACCCATGACGCCGTCCCTCGAGGCCGCCCGCGACAAGGCCAGGGCGGACCACCCGCTGTGGGCCCGGATGACGGGCGAGCTCTACGACAACTGCCGCACGTGGCCGACCCAGGGGCGCGCGCAGAAGGGCGGCACGCTCGCGACGGGGGCGGCGCCGATCCTCGTCATCGGCAACGAACGCGACCCCGCGACCCCGATCGGAGGCACCAAGCAGCTCGCCAAGGACCTCGAGTCGGGCGTCCTGCTCACCTCGGACCACGACGGTCACGGCACCTACTTCGCCGGCAGCACCTGCGTCGACACCGCCGTCGACGGCTACCTCATCAAGGGCACCGTGCCCGCGAACGGCAAGGCCTGCTGAGGGGCGGGACGGCGATTTTTCTCCCGGTTGGGGTCGTGCGTATACTCAACCACCGTGCTCGATCGTGCCGCTGGCGCGCCGGACACCTGCCGCTTTAGCTCAGTCGGCCAGAGCGATTCACTCGTAATGAATAGGTCGTCGGTTCGATTCCGACAAGCGGCTCAGATGGCGCCCCCGACTCCGGTCGGGGGCGTTTCTGCGTCCCGGGTGGAAGCTCCTGCGGACCGTCGAGGATTGACCCGAATCCGTGGCGCGCCCGGCTCGCCGGCTCTAGGGTCGGCAGAGTCGCCCCTGATCGGGGGCGCACCACCCCTGCAGCAACTCACAGAGCACCATCGCACTGCAGGACACAGAGAAGGGATGGAGCATGCAACGACGCATGCGCATCGTGTCGATCGGCGCGGCCGTCGCGGCCTCCGGGATGCTTGTCGCAACCGGGATCGCGCCGCAGGCCACCGCGGCCAACGACACGAGCGAGATGATGGTCACGAAGGGCTTCCGCAAGGCAGTCACGACGGCGGGGATCAACGAGCACCTCCAGGCGCTGCAGACGATCGCCGGCGGCAGCAACCGGGTCTCCGGCACCCCGCGCTACGACGCCTCCGTCGACTACGTGAAGGGCCGGATGCAGGCTGCCGGCTACCAGGTGACGGTCCAGCCGTTCCAGTTCGTCTACAACGCCGATGTGGCGCCCGCCGTCCTCCAGCGGATCTCCCCGAACCCCGCGGCCTGGACCGACGGACCGGACTTCGCGTCGATGACCTACAGCGGCAACGGCGACGTCACCGCGTCGCTCTATGCGGTCAACCTCACCATCCCACCGCCCGCGACCCCCGGCGCGAGCCCGTCCGGGTGCGCGGCCGCCGACTTCTCCGGCTTCCCCGCGGGTTCCATCGCCCTCATTCAGCGCGGCACGTGTGACTTCCGGGTCAAGGCCCTCAACGCCCAGGCCGCCGGTGCCGCCGGCGTCGTCATCATGAACGAGGGCCAGCCCGGGCGCACCGGTGTCCTGTCCGGCACGCTGAGCAGCCCCGGCGTCACCATCCCCGTCGTGGGCGCGACCTTCGCCGTGGGCGACTCGTTGCGAAACGGAGTCACCAACGGATCGACCAACTCCGTGGTGCGGCTCAAGGTCGAGCGGGTCAACGAGCCCCGCACGACCTACAACGTCATCGCCGAGACGCCAGGTGGCGACCCCAACAACGTCGTCGTCGTCGGGGCCCACCTCGACAGCGTGCCGCGCGGACCGGGCATCAACGACAACGGCAGCGGGTCGGCCGCGATCCTCGAGGTCGCAGAGGCGTATGCCGCCCAGGAGCGCACTCCGACGAGCAAGCTGCGCTTCGCCTGGTGGGGCGCGGAGGAGTTCGGCCTGCTCGGCTCGAACTACTACGTGGCCAACCTGTCGCAGGCCGACCGCGACAAGATCGCGCTCAACCTCAACTTCGACATGGTCGGCTCGCCCAACTACGTGCGCTTCGTCTATGACGGCGACAACTCCGCGTTCCCGGTCGGTCCGGGTGCGGCGCTGGGACCGGAGGGCTCAGGGGCGATCGAGGCGACCTTCCACGACTACTTCGACGCTGTCGGCCTCCAGAGCTCGGAGACGCCGTTCAGCGGTCGCTCGGACTACGGCCCGTTCATCGCCGTCGGCATCCCTGCCGGTGGTCTCTTCACCGGCGCCGAGGGCGTCAAGACCGCTGCCGAAGCGGCTGTCTACGGCGGCACGGCCGGTGAGTCCTACGACAAGTGCTACCACCTCTTCTGTGACGGCTTCACCAACGTCAACCAGAAGGGTCTCGACGAGATGAGCGACGCGATCGCCCACACGGTGCTCGTCTACTCGCGCCGTGACTTCGTCAAGTCGCCGCTGCTCGACCCGGTCCAGCCAGTCACGGCCAGCCTCTCCGGCGGCGAGGGTGGCGGGCTGCACGAGGAGCACGAGCTCGACGCCAGCTGATCGGTCGCCTCACGCGACACTGCTTGCCGTATGGCGCCGGGCCACGTCGGATGGTCGACGTGGCCCGGCGGTCTGCAGTCCCGCGCCTCTGGGAGAGTGAGCCGGTGAGCGACTGGACAATCCGGCGGGCGTCGAGTGCGGACGCGGCTGCCGTGGTCGAGCTGCGGGCCCTGATGTTCGCCTCGATGGACGTGGCCGGCCTCGACGATCCGCGGTGGCGGCAGGCCGCGGAGAAGTGGCTCGAGCGCGAGCTCGCCGGACGGCATACCTGCGTGGCGCT
This sequence comes from Humibacillus xanthopallidus, assembly GCF_044793955.1. Taxonomy (GTDB): domain Bacteria; phylum Actinomycetota; class Actinomycetes; order Actinomycetales; family Dermatophilaceae; genus Humibacillus; species Humibacillus xanthopallidus_C. The sequence continues at coordinate 1,037,134 of NZ_CP084995.1, forward strand.
CGCGGTGGCTGCGAACGGACGCGTCGCTGCCGGAGCCATGGCCGCGCTACGGTTCGAGACCCCCTCGCCGGTCAACCCCAACGGCGTCTGGGGGCTCGTCAACAACGTCGCCACTCAGCCCGACGCCCGACGTCAGGGGCTGGCCCGTGCCTGCGTCGTGGAGGTGCTGCGGTGGCTGCGCGAGGAGACGGAAGCTCACCTCGTCGAGCTCTTCGCGACGGGTGAGGGGTCCGGTCTCTACGACGAGCTCGGCTTCACGCCCACCGCGTGGCCCGCGATGCGGCTACGACTGGAGCGCTGAGACAGCGAGCGGGCACCCTTGACCTGAAGGGTGCCCGCTCGTCGGGTGCGATGACGGTGTCAGTGCGGCGGCTGTCAGCGCAGCGGTGCCACCTGGGCCGTGGACGCCGTGGGAGCAGCGGTCGAGCCCGAGAAGGCCGACGGAGCGGTCGCCAGGTTGGGCGAGACGTCGAAGCGGCCCGCGACGTCGACGATGACGTTGGTCGTGCCGGCGTTGTTGTAGATGTTGAACTTGTTGACCTCGTTGAGCCCGACCATTGCCATGTTGGCGACGGTCTGACCCGCCGCGGGGTTGAGGTTGCTCGACGACGAGCGCGTGACGCCGGTCTGCCAGAGGGTGACGTAGGTGGCAGCGGTCGGCTTCACGGCGGTTGCGTTGGCCACGATCGCGACGGTGATGGAGTTTGCGACGGTGCTCGGAGCCGTGACGGTGCGCGTCGTGGTCGGGCCGAGCGTCGTCGTGCCGATGCCCGTGCGGGTGTCGACGATGCGCTTCGGCGCACCGGCACTCCGGAAGCGCAGGCCGTCACCGGCGGCATAGACGCCGACGACGTCGACGATCACGTCGACCGTGCCCGTGCTCGCGTTGCCCACCGCGAAGTCGACGAGGGGTTCACCGTCCGTGTCCGTGCGGTGCGTGACCGGCACGATCACCATGTTGGAGGTGGTCTGTCCGGCAGCGAAGTTGAGGTTGGAGGTGTTGGGGATCGCGCTCTCGTCGCCGTTCCAGGCGTTGAGGAAGCCCTTCGCCGTGGGACGCACAGCCGTGAGGTTGATCGCGAGCGCGGTGATGTCGGCCGAGTCCGGCCCGTAGGCGATCGACTGGACCGTGTAGGTCTGCGGCGCGAGCGCGGGGCCTTGGTCGGCCTTGCGGGTGTCGAGCACACGCCACGGGTCGTCGGGGAAGTAGTCGACGGCGCCGGCCGGCTTCGTCGTCGTCGAGCCGACGTAGTAGCCCTGCACGTCGGCGATGACGTGGGTCTGGCCGGTTGCGTTGCGGATGCTGACCCAGCCGTCGCTGCTCACCGGCACGGTGACGAGGTTGGCGCGCGTGTCACCCGCCACGAAGTTGAGGCTCGAGGCGTTGGGCACGGCAGCACCCTTGGGGTAGGCCACGATGTTGCCCGCCTGCGTCGGGCCCGTGACCGTGAGGTTGAGCACGACCGCCATGACGCCCGACGCGGGCACGCCTCCACGCCCGTTGACCTTGAGGTTGAAGACCTCGCCGGCACCCAGGGGGCGCCCGAGCGAGCCGCCACGCGTGTCGAGCATGCGCGCCGGTGCCAAGGACACGAAGGTGCCGTCGGCGACCCCGGTGACGGCAGTGGGAGCTGCCGGAGCGGCCAGTGGAGCGGCCGTGGCCGACAGCGCGCCGCCGAGGCCAGCCGATGAGAGGACGAGGGCCACTGAGAGCCCAGAGATGACAGACCGCCGCACGGCAGGTCCCCCGTTCCACAATGAAGCTGCCCCCGTGGCAGCGTGCCCGCGGAAGATATCACCCGGTTTGCGCGTGGTCGCCGGTGTTGGCCATCTCGTGACCTGCCGGTCAGTCGGCGACGTGGTGCGCGGCCTTGACTGCCGAGGACGTGCGATAGACGACCTCGACGAGCGCCGCCCCGACAGCGCCGATGAGGAGCGACTGCCACACCAGCGGCGCCGGCGCGTCGAAGTTGAAGAAGGTGCGGGCGAAGGGGACCACGAAGGCCAGCACGGCGAGACCGATCATGGCCGCGACGAGCGCCACCTTCCACGGACGGAAGGGTCGCGACAGCACGATGAGGATCCAGAAGAAGACGACGAGCAGGGTGATCGTCGCTCCCGTGCCGGGCTGCCAGCAGGCGACGTCGGACACCGTCTTGGCGCCGGTCTCGACCCTGCACCGAGAGACGAACTCGTCTGGGGGCACGCCGTAGTTGCTGCCGGCGAGCAGGTAGGAGGCGATGACGGCGAGCCCGGCGATGCCGCCGGCCGGCACGGCGAAGCGCAGGATGCGCCCCAGGAAGCCTGGCAGGTAGCGGCGCTTGTTGGGCCCGAGGGCGAGGAAGAACGCGGGGATGCCGATCGTCACCGCCGAGACGAGGGTGAGGTGACGCGGGAGGAAGGGGAAGGGCACGGCGAGCACCGCGGCCGCGATGATCGCGACGAGGCTCATCGCGTTCTTGGCGAGGAAGAGGTTGGCGACGCGCTCGACGTTGCCGATGACGCGGCGGCCCTCGGCGAGCACGTCGGGCAGGTGCGAGAACTTCCCGTCGAGCAGGACGAGCTCGGCGACGGCCTTCGTCGCCTGCGCGCCGTTGCCCATGGCGACACCGATGTCGGCGTCCTTGAGGGCGAGCGCGTCGTTGACGCCGTCCCCGGTCATCGCGACGACGTGGCCGTCAGCCTGCAGGGCGTGCACGAAGGCGCGCTTCTGCTCGGGCGTGACGCGGCCGAAGACGGTCGTGCGCGCCAGCACCTCGCGCAGCGCGTCCTGGTCGTCGGGGAGGGTGCGCGCGTCGATGGCTTCGCCAGCGTCGAGACCCACGGCGCGAGCGACGGCGGACACCGTGACAGGGTTGTCACCGGAGATGACCTTGACCTGCACCCCCTGCTCGCGGAAGTAGTCAAGGGTCGCGCGCGCGTCGGGCCGCACCTGCTCGGTGAGGGTGACGAGCGCGCACGGCGTGAGGTCGCTGGGGAGCACGGCCTCGCCGAGGGGCTCGGCGCTACGGGCGAGCAGCACGACCCTGCGCCCGGAGTCGGCCAGCCGCACGACCTCGTCGCGGATCGGCCCCGGCCCGTCGAGCAGCACCTCTGGGGCCCCGAGCAGCCACGTGTCGTGCCCCTCGAAGGACGCCGCGCTCCACTTGCGTGCGGAGTTGAAGGGAATGGTCTGCGTGCGGCTCCAGCCCGGCGAGTCGAGCGCCGCGCCCACCGCTGTCAACGTGCCGTTGGCGTTGGGGTCGTCGGCGAGCGCGCCCAGCCCGCAACGGATCTCGGCCTCGTCCTGGCCGTCGAGAGCGGTCACGCCCTCGAAGGCGATCTCTCCCACCGTCAGCGTGCCGGTCTTGTCGATGCAGACGATGTCGACCCGGGCGAGCCCCTCGACGGCGGGCAGTTGCTGCACCAGCACGTTGCGTCGGGTCAGCTGCACGGCCGACAGGAGGAAGGCCACCGACGTGAGCAGCACGAGGCCCTCGGGCACGAGCCCCACGACCCCCGCCGCCGACCTGATGACGACCTCCTGCCACCCCTGCTCGCCGACGGTGCGCCACTGCGACCAGATGGTGATGGGCAGGGCGACAGCGATGACCCAGGTGATGTATTTGAGCAGGGTGTTGATCGAGTCCTGGATCTCCGACCGCGTGCGGGTGAACTTGCGGGCGTCGGCCGCGATCCGGTTGACGTAGGCGTCGGCCCCGACCGTGCTCGCGTGGTAGCGACCCGACCCGGCGACCACGCTCGTGCCCGACATGATCGCGTCGCCCACGCCGTGGGCCACGGGGTCGGACTCGCCGGTGAGGTTGGCCTCGTTGAGCTCGAGGCCGGCACTCGCGAGGAGGGTGCCGTCGGCGGGCACCTCGTCGCCGGTGCGCAGCTCGATGAGGTCGTCCTTGACGACGTCGGTCGTCGCGACGACCGTCACCTCACCGTTGCGCACGACGCGGGTCGTCGGCGCGTTGAGCAGCGCGAGCCGGTCGAGCTTGCGCTTGGCGAGGTACTCCTGGGTGATGCCGATCGCCGAGTTGGCGACGAGGATCAGGCCGAAGAGCCCGTCGGCGAACGACCCCGTGATCATGATGAGCACGAAGAGGGCCCCGAGGATGGCGTTGAAGCGCGTCAGCACGTTGGCGCGCACGATCTCGCCGATCGAGCGTGACGTGCGTTCCGAGAGCCGGTTGACCTCGCCCCGGGCGACCCGGTCGGCGACCTCGGTGCTCGTGAGGCCCTCAGGCCTCGTCAGTGTGCTGTGGTCCCCCGGCGCTGTCACCGGCTCATTGTCGTATGCCGCCCGGCGGATTCGCGTCATCCGCACCGATCCGAGACGGTGACGTCGCCGACGGTCCCGGCCAGGCGGCATACCGGCGGACAGTTTGGCTGGCCGTCTGTGACTGATCTTGTTACTGATCGGTCTTCGGGACGAGGTCCGAGGCGTTTCTCGGATCGTGGGACGATTGCGCGGTGACTGAGTCGATACAACGAGCCCGTGCCACCACCGCGTCCTACTCGATCACGATGCGGATCCACGCGGGCACCGACCCAGCCGTGATCGGCGCGCTCGCCGTCAAGGTCGCCGAGAGCGGCGGCATCACGACGGCTCTCGACATCGTCGACTCGCACCCCGACCGGCTCGTCATCGACCTCACCTGCTCCGCCTCGAACGCCGAGCACTCCACCGAGGTCGTCGCCGCCGTCGAGACGCTCGAGGGCGTGCGCGTGCACAAGGTGTCCGACCGCGTCTTCCTCATGCACCTCGGCGGCAAGATCAGCGTCGAGAGCAAGGTCAACCTGCGCAACCGCCAGGACCTCGCGATGGCCTACACGCCCGGCGTCGGCCGGGTCAGCCAGGCCCTCTTCGAGCACCCCGAGGACGTGCCGCGCCTGACGATCAAGGGCAACTCGGTCGCCGTCGTCACCGACGGCTCCGCCGTGCTCGGCCTCGGCAACATCGGCCCGATGGCGGCGCTGCCCGTCATGGAGGGCAAGGCCGCCCTCTTCAAGCGCTTCGCCGACATCGACGCGTGGCCCATCTGCATCGACACGACCGACGTCGACGAGATCGTGCGCACCGTCGAGCTCATCGCCCCCGGCTTCGGCGGCATCAACCTCGAGGACATCGCCGCCCCGCGCTGCTTCGAGGTCGAGGCCAAGCTGCGTGAGCGTCTCTCGATCCCCGTCTTCCACGACGACCAGCACGGCACGGCCATCGTCGTGCTCGCGGCGCTCAAGAACGCCCTGCGCTGCATCGACACCAAGCTGCCCGACGCCAAGATCATCGTCTCGGGCGGCGGGGCCGCCGGGTCGGCCATCGTGCAGCTGCTGCTGGCCGCCGGCGCGGTCGACGTCACCGTCTCCGACCGTCACGGGCTGCTCAACAAGGCCGACGAGTCGCTCACGCCGGCGTGGCGCGAGCTCGCCGACAAGACCAACCCGCGCGGCCTCACCGGCACGCTGCGCGACGGACTCCAGGGCGCCGACGTCTTCATCGGCGTGAGCGCCCCACGAATCCTCGAGCCGGAGTGGATCGACGAGATGGCCGACAAGCGCATCGTCTTCGCGCTCGCCAACCCCGACCCCGAGGTCGACATCTACGAGGCGACGCAACGCGCGACGGTCGTCGCGTCGGGGCGCAGCGACTACCCCAACCAGATCAACAACGTGCTGGCCTTCCCCGGCGTCTTCCGCGGCCTGCTCGACGCGCGAGCCACCGACGTGACGACCGAGATGCTCATCAAGGCCGCCGACGCCATCGCCTCGGTCGTGACCGACGAGCAGCTCAACCCCAACTACATTATCCCCAGCGTGTTCCAGCCCGACATGAGCAAGACCGTCGCCAAGGCGATCGTCGACTGCGTGCCCAAGGCGCCCAAGCCGTCGATCCCGATGGTGGGCGCCAACTGACCGGGTGACCGGTGACCGAGTGACGGGGTGAGTGAGGGGTGAGCGGATGAGCGGGGCCGCGAGCCTGCGCTACCCCCTCGACGGCCGCCGGGCCTGGGCGGTCTGGGGCGCGGCCATCTCGGTCTACGTCCTCGCGGTCTTCCACCGCACCTCGCTCGGTGTGGCCGGCCTCGAGGCCGCGGAGCGCTTCGGCATCACGTCGGCCCAGCTGTCGACCTTCACGATCCTGCAGGTCCTCGTCTATGCCGTCATGCAGCTGCCCGTCGGTGCGCTGCTCGACCGCTACGGGTCCAAGCGGATGCTCGGCGTCGGGCTCACGCTGCTGACCGGTGCGCAGCTGGCGTTCGCCTTCGTCGACTCCTACGCCCTCGCGCTGCTGTGCCGGGTGCTGCTCGGCATGGGCGACGCGATGATCTTCATCTCGGTGCTTCGGCTCGCGGCGCTGTGGTTCTCGCCGCGGCGCACGCCGCTGGTCACCCAGTTCACGGGCCTGCTCGGTCAGCTCGGCGCGCTCGCCGCTGCTGGCCCCCTCGCCGCCGCGCTGCACGCCTTCGGCTGGACGCCCTCGTATGCCGTCGCGGCCTCCTTCGGGGTCGTGACGGGCATCGCGCTCGTGCTCGTCGTCAAGGACAGCCCGTGGGTCGACCAGCACCGTGACGAGCTGCGGCTCCGGGCGCTCGGCCGCACGCTGCGCGCGGCATGGCTCGTGCCCGGCACCCGGCTCGGGCTGTGGTCGCACTTCACGTCGCAGTTCTCGGCCAACATGTTCACGATGCTGTGGGGCTTCCCCTTCCTCATCTCGGGGCAGGGGCTCTCGAGCGCGCAGGCAAGCGTGATGCTCTCGCTCATGGTCGTCACGGCGATCGTGTCCAGCCCGGTCATCGGCACCCTGACGGCGCGTTTCCCGTTCTCGCGCAGCACCTTGGTGCTGTGGATCGTCGGCGCGGCCATCACGGCGTGGACGACGGTGCTGCTCTGGCCGGGGCGCGCGCCGCTGTGGCTGCTCGTCGCCCTCGTCGTGCTCATCGCCGTCGGTGGCCCCGGCTCGATGATCGGCTTCGACGTGGCCCGCACCTTCAACCCCCCGACGCGCATCGGCAGCGCCTCGGGCATCGTCAACACCGGCGGCTTCATGGCCACGCTGGCCGCCGTCGCGCTCGTCGGTGTCGTGCTCGACCGGGTCGCCCCTGCCGGGCCGTCGACCTGGGACGTGGAGGCATTCCGGCTCGCGATGACCGTGCAGTATCCCGTGTGGGCGCTCGGCATCGTGCAGATCGTGCGCTGGCGCCACAAGGCGCGGCGCGCCGCTCTCGAGGCCGACCCCGAGGCGTATGCCGCGATGCGCGCCGGCCGCTCCGTCACCTTCCACTGAGGACCCCGCCACCCGGCATACCCCGATCTCGCGTGAGGAAAGGAGCACTCGACGAGGGGAAAGGTCGAGTGCTCACTTCTCGACGCGACGGGCGCAGTCGAGTGCCCACGGTCAGGCGAGCTGGCGCAGGACCCCGTCGGCGATGTCGGCAAGGTGGTCGAGATCCGACAGGTCGAGAACCTGGAGGTAGAGGCGCTCGGTGCCGACCTCGGCGAAGGCGCCGATCCGGTCGACGACCTCGTCGGCCGACCCGGCAAGGCCGTTCGCGCGCAGCTCGTCGAGGTCGCGCCCGATGGCAGCGGCGCGCCGGCCGAGCGTCGCCTCGTCGTTGCCGAGGCAGACGACCTGCGCCGCCGAGAGGGTCAGCGTCGAGGGGTCACGTCCGTCCTCGCTCGCCATCTCGCGGACTCGCTCGAAGAGCCGGCCCGAGTCGGCGGGGGAGACGAAGGCGGCATTGAACTCGGCGGCATACCGCACCGCGAGCGCGGGGGTGCGCCGTTTGCCGCCGCCTCCGACGATGATGGGGACGCCGCCCTCCTGCACCGGTTTCGCGAGCGCGGGGGAGTCGACCACGGGGTAGTGGGCGCCCTTGTGGCTGAAGGTTTCTCCCGGCTTGGTCGCCCACAGCCCGGTGATGACGGCGAGCTGCTCCTCGAGTCGGTCGAAGCGCTCGCCGAGCGGCGGGAAGGGGATGCCGTAGGCCGTGTGCTCGGCCTCGAACCAGCCCGCGCCGAGCCCCAGCTCGACCCGTCCGCCACTCATCTGGTCGACGCCCGCCACCTGGATCGCGAGCGGCCCGGGGAGGCGGAAGGTCGCCGACGTGACGAGGGTGCCCAAGCGGATGGTGGTCGTGTCGCGCGCCAGTCCCGCGAGCGACGTCCAGGCGTCAGTGGGGCCGGGGCCGCCGTCGCCACCCATGTGCAGGTAGTGGTCGGAGCGGAAGAAGCCGCTGAAGCCGAGGTCCTCGGCCGCGCGGGCGACCGCGAGGAGGTCGTCGTAGGTGGCGCCCTGCTGGGGCTCGGTGAAGATGCGCAGGTCCATGGGCCCCATCCTGCCTGTAACGCCCTGCCGGGAACGCTCAGTCCGCGACGACGAGCCCGTCGACGACGACGTCGAGCATCGGGGTCACGTCGAGCTCGGTGCAGCTCGAGTCGGCGACGGTGGCGACCCCGCTGACGAGGCGCATGACGTTGACAGGGTCGACGGACGGGCGCAGCTCGCCCCGGGCGTCGAGGTGGTCGATGACGCGCCGGTTGGCGTCGGCCATGACCCGGCACTTGCGATACATCGGCGAGGCGGGGTCGTCCATGGCGGCGGCGATCTTGCTCGCGGCGCCGCGGTGCAGCGTGATGTGCTCGATGAAGTGCTCGAACCAGGCAGAGAGCATCTCGCGGGCGGGCAGGTCCGCGGCGATGGCCGCGTCTGCGTCAGCGGAGACCCGGTCGGTCCAGTCCTGCATGAGGGCGTCGACGAGCGCCTCGCGGGTGGGGAAGTGGCGATAGAGGGTGCCCGGGCCCACGCCGGCGCGCTTGGCGATCTCGTCGAGCGAGGCGTCGGTGCCGCGCTCGGTGAAGACGATGCGCGCGGTGGCAAGGATCTTGTCGTAGTTGCGACGGGCGTCGGCGCGCATCGGCCTGCCCAACGTCCCGAGTCCGGCGGGTGGTGCCGCGGGTGTTGAATCGTCTTGGGCAGCAACGGATCCCGGCGACGTCTCTCGCGTCGCCTGACCGACCTCGGCGGGCGTCACAGACATGCTCCTTGCAAAAGCGGAGAGAGTCTCCGTATAGTCGTTCCAGCAGAACCGGAGTGGCTCTCCGTTAATCGTACAGCCAGCCGTCGCCACAGAGGAGTCCGGCCACCATGACCACGACGATCCGCCCCACCCGACAGGCCCTGCGCGTCCACATGTCGCACCTCGCGACGACCCACCGCGCCCCCCTCGTGCCGCGCCCGCGCCCCGCCGCCGCGCGCCCCACCTCCTTCACGCCCATGGCCCGCGAGACCCTCACCGGCGAGGTGGCGCTCTACCAGTCCCAGCACGACGAACCCTGAGGCCAGAGATGTCGACCAGCACCACACCTTCGTCAGTCACCGCAGCGGCCGTCGCGTCACCGACGCCGACAGCGGGCGCCCGAGGCCGCGCCGCTCGCCGGGCCTCCATCGGGCTCGGCGTCGTGCTCGTCGCCCAGCTCATGCTCGTGCTCGACGCCACCGTCGTGAACGTCGCACTCCCGCACATCCAGACCGACCTCGGCTTCACACCCGCCGGCCTGTCGTGGGTGCTCAACGCCTACACCCTCGCCTTCGGCGGCCTACTGCTCCTCGGCGGTCGCCTCGGCGATGTCCTCGGTCGTCTGCGCAGCTTCGAGATCGGGCTCGGCATCTTCACCGTCGCGAGCCTGCTCGGCGGCCTCGCGACGACGCCGGCCTGGCTCATCGCCGCCCGCACGCTGCAGGGCGTGGGGGCTGCGCTCGCCGCGCCCAGCGTCCTCGCTCTCGTGACGACGAGCGCCTCGAACGAGGCCGCTCGCAACCGCGGACTGGCCCTCTTCACGGCGGTCTCGTCGGCCGGCGCGTCCATCGGTCTGCTCCTCGGCGGCGTCCTCACCGATCTCGTCAGCTGGCACTGGACCCTCTTCGTCAACGTGCCGATCGGCATCGTCGTGCTCGTGCTCGCCCGACGGTTCGTCACCGAGACGCCCCGCATGCGCGGACGCTTCGACGTCGTCGGTGCCGTCACCGCGACGCTCGGATCGGTCGCCGTCGTGCACGGCTTCATCAGCGCCGCCGACCGCGGCTGGAGCGCGCCGCTCACGCTCGCCTCGTTCGGCCTCGGGCTGCTCCTGCTGGCGCTCTTCGTGCGCACCGAGCGACGCGTCGCCTCGCCCCTGCTGCCGCTCGGCCTCGTCCAAGAGCGCTCGCGGGGCGGCGCACTGGTGCTCATGGCACTCGTCGTGGGAGCCCAGTTCTCGACGTTCTTCCTCGTCACGCAGTATCTCCAGCTCGTCCTCGGCTTCAGCCCCATCGCCACCGGCGCCGCGTTCCTGCCGCTCAGCCTCGCGATCTTCGCGACGTCGCGGGTCACCGCGCGCCTCGTCGCCCAGGTCGGGCCACGGCCCCTGCTGCTCGTCGGGACCATCGGGCTCACCGCCAGCTTCGTGTGGCTGAGCAGCATCACGGCCACGAGCACGTATGCCGCCCACCTCCTCGGCGCCCTCGTGCTCAATGGCGTCTCGGCGGCGCTCGTCTTCATGCCGGTGACGGTGGTCGTGCTCGGCGGCGTCGACCCGAAGCAGGCAGGCACGGTGTCGGGCCTGCTCCAGACCGCGCAGCAGCTCGGCGGCGCCGTCGGTCTCGCCGCGATCGTCAGCGTCTATGCGTCGCAGGCGGTCCCGGGCCAGTTCGTGCCCGGCGTCGAGCCGGCGTTCCTTGCCTCGGCGACGTTCACGCTCCTGGCTCTGCTCATCGCCGCGGTCGTGCTCCGCCCCGGTCGTCGGTCGGCGACCGAAGCGCGGACGTCGGACCTGCGGGATGGGTCTGACGATCAGTCGGCGGATCAGTCGGCACCTGGTGTCGCCCTGGCAACCGCCGACGCAGACTGATCCGCAGACTGATCGCCGCTGGCTCACTGCCCCTGCCCGGCCTCGCCCGGCCTCGCCCGGCCTCGCCCGGCCGCGGACGTGGTCAGCGATCCGGACGGCGGGCGTCTGGCCGCTCCGGTTCGTCACGGCGTGCCGGTTCGGAAGGCGAACAGGTATCGACCCGGGGTCGCGCCACCGCGGCTCCCCGAGACGAGGGCCGATGATCCGCCGTCGAGAAGGGCCCCGCTGACCCCGGATCCGGGAAGCTCCCCGCCGTTTCCGTCGGCGTCGCCCCAGCCCGCACGGGCGCTCACCCCTCCGATTCCTCCAGCGCCGTCGCTGGCATCCCCGGTCTCCCAGCCGACGTGGCCGTAGTTGAACGTCACGTCGATGTCGCCAGCGCCCAGTTCGGCACGGCTCGTGAGAAGGAGTTGCACGTCGATGGTCTTGTCCATGTGCTCGGCGAAGTAACCAACGCCAAGCCAGTTCACGCAGAGCGTCTTGTTGTCGGGAGAGATGCCGAAGGTGACGAGAGGCGAGCCTGCCGCGCGGGTGTCGACGTCGGCGAAGTACGGGGCGATGATCGGCGAACCGGAACCCGCGAGAGGGAACGGGGTGTATGTCCCCTGGGGGCCGTCGAAGGTCACGTAGCCGTTGTTCCCAACGTACGCGGTGGAGTACAGCGTCGACCCGAGTCGGACATCGAAGGGCAGCAAGAGGGCCTCCGAACTGCCGTCGTCGTTGGCCGCGATGACGTTGGCGTTGCAGTAGGCGTCCGCGGCGATCGCTCCGCCGCCCGATGCACCGGCGACCACGGGCAGGGTCAGCGACTGGGTGTCCGTCAGGCCACGGCCGTCGGTGAACAGGATGGTGAAGGATGCGTTCCCCCACAGCGCGGTGGGTTTGCCGACGATCCAGTCATCGACGAGCGAGAGGCCTGGTGGCAGCTCACCCGTCGACAGGCTCCAGGCTCCTTGACGGTTGTCAGCGGTGCGAAGGCGCTGGGCGTAGGGCGCTCCGAGTGTTCCTGCGTTGAGACTCGTGGTCGTGATGCTGGGGGGAGTGGATGACGGGGCGCTGGGCACCGTTCCCCACGTGGCGAGGACCTTGCTGAAGATCGTCCCCGTCACGAGAGTCACGTGCGCTGGCGAACCCTTCCAGTAACAGGCAAGGCAGGCCCCCATCGAGCCCGTGAGCTTGGCGTCGATCACCCCCACCGGCGTGGACAGGGGGTGGTAGCCGGCGTGAGCCGCCCCGGTGAGGTTACCCGTCAAGCCCGCGATGCCGTTCCACGTCAGCTTGGTGTCCAAGGCGCCGGTCGCTGTCACATCCACACCGGACGAAGCGGAGGCCTGAAGCGGTGTGGAACTCCCGTGGCAGTAGGCGACACGACTCTCCTGCCCGCTGCTCCAGCGGTATTCCATGCCGCAGCGCAAGGTCACCGTCGCGCGCACGTCTGCCTGGCCCGTGGCGATGAGAGTCACCGTTGGGCTGATGTCGAGGACGATCGCACCGGTGTTTCCGGCCGGGAACGCTTTCCGGATGGGTGGCAACGTCAGCGTGCACGTGCCGGCGGCGGAGATGGCAGCACCGAGGTTGACCTTCACCTCGCCGTCGAGGTCGAACTGGAAGAGCTCGAGCCCGCCTGTGCCGACGTAGATGCCCCCTCCTCCGAACAGCGGGTGCTTCCACAGCGCGGCCAAGGTCGGGGTCAACGAGGGGTCGACGGAGAGTCCGTAGAGGTCGGTCGTGATGGTCGGGTCGTCACATTCGATGCTCGACGCTGACGTCACGTCCACTCCGGACGCCAGGGTGGAGCGCTGGGTCGTGGCCTTCTGCAGCTTGGCGGCCTCGCCCAGCAGAACGCTCGCGTGATCCGGTGCAAGGGGAGGCTGCGGCGGCTCGATGTCGTCGGAATCGAGGGTGCCGCTCACGCTCACAGCGCCCTCGTGGTAGGCATCGGCGAAGGTGCCGGGAACGACATCCACCGCCGTGGTGCCGTCGGGCTGGGCGCTGGCCCCCGTGACCACCACGATCGCACCGGAGGGAAACCTCTCGTTGGGCGCGAGGACGAGCACGTCATCGATGGCTGGGGGTGCGCCGGTCAGTCGCACGGAGACCGCGTTGCCCTCCACGTCGGTTGCTATCTCGCCGATGCGTTCGGCCGGCACCTGCACCGTACGGGGTTGGCTCTTGGTGTCCACGCAGCCGGCGGCGCCGGTGCACTGGGACGGGAGACCGACGTCCACGACCAGTGTCGCCGACTGTGCAGCGGTCGATCCGGTGGCGTCGGTCACGTGGATTGCGACGGTCGAGGTCGAGGTTGCAGTGGGAACTCCCGAGATCGTGCCGCCCGGCTCGAGGGTGAGAGTCGACGGGAGGCCCGAGGCACTCCAGGTGTAGGGCTCGGTTCCGCCCGTCGCGACCAGAGCGGCCATGTAGTTCAGGCCCACCTTGCCGGTCGGTAGGGAGGTCGGGGTGATGCCGATGGCGCGGACGTAGCCGGAGACGTCGGCGAGCAGGTCGGTGGAGCCGTTGGCGTTGTAGAGGCGGATCTTGCCGGTGCTGCCGACGGGGACGATGACGAGGTTGGGGATGGTCTGGCCGGCGACGAAGTTGAGGTTGGAGGTGGTCGGCCGGGTGGTGTTGTCGGGGTAGGCGATGACGTGGCCGCTGGCGGTGGGTCGGGTGGCGGTGACGTTGACGACCACTGCGGAGACGCCGGTGGCGGGGACGCCGCCGCGGCCGGTGACCTGCACGGCGATGCTGGTGCCGGCGGCGACGGGTTGCTTGGGTGCTCCGAGGCCGGTGCGGGTGTCGAGGATGCGGGCGGGGTTGAGGCTGGCGACCGTGCCGGGCTGAGTGCTGGTTCCGGCGCGGACGTAGCCGGAGACGTCGGCGAGCAGGTCGGTGGAGCCGCTGGCGTTGTAGAGGCGGATCTTGCCGTTGCTGCCGACGGGGACGATGACGAGGTTGGGGATGGTCTGGCCGGCGACGAAGTTGAGGTTGGAGGTGGTCGGCCGGGTGGTGTTGTCGGGGTAGGCGATGACGTGGCCGCTGGCGGTGGGTCGGGTGGCGGTGACGTTGACGACCACTGCGGAGACGCCGGTGGCGGGGACGCCGCCGCGGCCGGTGACCTGCACGGCGATGCTGGTGCCGGCGGCGACGGGTTGCTTGGGTGCTCCGAGGCCGGTGCGGGTGTCGAGGATGCGGGCGGGGTTGAGGCTGGCGACCGTGCCGGGCTGAGTGCTGGTTCCGGCGCGGACGTAGCCGGAGACGTCGGCGAGCAGGTCGGTGGAGCCGCTGGCGTTGTAGAGGCGGATCTTGCCGTTGCTGCCGACGGGGACGATGACGAGGTTGGGGATGGTCTGGCCGGCGACGAAGTTGAGGTTGGAGGTGGTCGGCCGGGTGGTGTTGTCGGGGTAGGCGATGACGTGGCCGCTGGCGGTGGGTCGGGTGGCGGTGACGTTGACGACCACTGCGGAGACGCCGGTGGCGGGGACGCCGCCGCGGCCGGTGACCTGCACGGCGATGCTGGTGCCGGCGGCGACGGGTTGCTTGGGTGCTCCGAGGCCGGTGCGGGTGTCGAGGATGCGGGCGGGGTTGAGGCTGGCGACCGTGCCGGGCTGGCCGGTTGCAGCCACCGCAGACGTGTCGGAAGCGGCAACCGCTGACGCCGGCGGCGTCACCGGGCCGAGGGTCCCGGGAGCACGCGAGGCCTGGAGTCTGTGCGAGTTCACGGAGGCCGGTGAGTCCAGTCCCGCCGCAGAGGCCGTGGGTGGACAAGCCGCGCCCACCACAGCGAGTAGCGCCACAGGGATGAAGGACCTCAAGAGTGTCAGTTGCATCGGGGTGCCCTCACTGGTCGCCGGGTGGGTTCGTGGTGTTTTGGCCGTCGACAGACGGTTCCGCGATGCTCATGCACCCGCGACGGCTGCGTGAGGCAAGTTGCGACATCCACCTGACCGCGCAACACCGTCGGGCGTCCCGGAGGCGTCGGCAGTCATCTCAGCGCCCACCCCGCGAGGGCCACAGCCCCAGTGCCTGTCGAGGAAGCAGCCGGCACTTGCCGCGATGCTGGTGCTGCCAGACCTGCCCCACGTGGCACGACGGAGCCCCGCCACCAGCGTGGTGACGGGGCTCTCGTGAGGCAGCCGGACGGCATACCTGAGCGGTCGGTCAGTGACCCTCAGTGACCCTCGGGCATCGCCCAGCGGGCGGTCGAGCTGCCCTGCTCCTTGGCGCGCTCCAGCGCCTCGCGGATGATCTTCTCGGCGGCGGCGCGGCCGCCCCAGTCGGAGCCCTTGACGAACTTGCCGGGCTCGAGGTCCTTGTAGCGCTCGAAGAAGTGCTGGATCTCCTTGAGCGTGAACTCGCTGACGTCGCCGAGGTCCTGGATGTGCGCCGTGCGCGGGTCGACCGGGACGCAGAGCACCTTGTCGTCGCCGCCGGCGTCGTCGACCATGTGGAAGATGCCGACCGGGCGGGCCTCGACGACCACCC
Organism: Humibacillus xanthopallidus; assembly: GCF_044793955.1. GTDB lineage: Bacteria > Actinomycetota > Actinomycetes > Actinomycetales > Dermatophilaceae > Humibacillus > Humibacillus xanthopallidus_C. The sequence goes on from NZ_CP084995.1 coordinate 1,052,491, forward strand.
CGGGGAAGAGCGGCTCGGGCAGCAGCACGAGGGCGTCCAGCGGGTCGCCGTCCTCACCGAGGGAGTCCTCGATGTAGCCGTAGTCCGCCGGGTAGGCCATCGGGGTGAAGAGGTAGCGGTCGAGCCGGATGCGGCCCGTCGCGTGGTCGACCTCGTACTTGTTGCGCTGTCCGCGCGGGATCTCGATGGTGACGTCGAACTCCACGTCTGTCCCTTCTCGGGTGCTTCGGGTGGCTCCGGGGTGGCTCCGGGTGGCCACAGGTGGCTCGCGGCGACTCGTCGGCGCCGCTCGCATGCGGGAGCACACGGCCACGGCTGACAGAATCGTCCGCGACAGTGTGGCAGCAAGGTGCGTCCTTGCGCGAAACAACGACGGACGGGGGTGGGCATGGTGACGCCGTCGAGCGACCCCGGCCCCCCGATCCGCGGGCTCACCTACACGATGGCCACCGTCCTGTCGGTCATCACCCTCCTGCTGGGGTATGCCGTGCTCGACGTCGCCGACGCAGCCCCGGGTGTGCTGACCCTGGCCGCCGCGCCGCCGCCTCCACCCACGGAGACCCCGGGCACCCGGACCCTCCCCGTCGTGCCCCAGCCCACGCCGTCGACCTCGGTGGGCGAGCCGCTGCCCCCGCTCGCTGGTGACGCGCAGGCCCCGACCCCCGACGGCGTGACGAGGGCGCTGCGCGGGGTCGTCAGCCTGCCGGCGCTCGCCGACTCGGCCCTCGTGGTGCGAGACGGGCAGACCGGGCAGGTGCTCTTCGACGACAACGGCTCGCAGCTGCGCATCCCGGCCTCGACGACCAAGATCCTGTCGGCGGCCGCCGTGGGCCAGGCCTTCGCCGCCGACGCCACGCTCGAGACCGTGGTGCGCCGCGGCGCGTCGGACAGGGAGATCGTGCTCGTCGCCGGGGGCGACTCCCTCATCAACCCCGGCAAGGGCGACTCCGACCGGGTGGCCGGGCGCGCCGGGCTCGCCGACCTCTCGGACCAGGTGAGCACAGCACTCGAGAAGGCCGGCGTCGACGCCGTGACCCTCGCCGTCGACGAGTCCTACGCCTACGGCCCGGGGGTGGCGCCCACGTGGGACTCGGGCTTCCGCCCGTCCGGCATCACCGGGGCCGTGGCGATGCTCGGCCTCTCGAGCCAGCGGGCCACCGGCGGCCGGGTCGGTCCGGCCGACCCCGTCGCCGCCGTGCGTGACCTCTTCGCGCGCCAGCTCGAGAGTCGCGGGATCGATGTGACCCTCGCCCCACGGGAGCGTCCGTCCGCGACGACACCGCCACCCGCCACCCCCACGCCGAGCCCCACGGCCGCCCCCACGCCGAGCCCCACGGCGGCGCCCACGACCGGACAAAGCGAGGTGCTCGGACGCATCGTCTCCGCACCGGTCCGCGACCAGCTCGCCCTCGCGCTCACCGACTCCGACAACGCGCTCACCGAGATCCTCGCCCGGCAGGCCGCCTTCCGCTCCGGGGGAGGCACGACCTTCGCCGACACGGGGGCGTGGGTGGTCTCGCAGGTCACCGCGCTCGGACTCGACACGCGGGGGGTCGTGCTGCGCGACGCGAGCGGGCTCTCCCGTGAGAACCGGGTGCGGGCCGACCTGCTCACCCGCATCCTCGTGCTCGGCTACGACGGCCAGCACCCGGTGCTGCGCCGGGCCCTCGACGGCCTGCCCATCGGCGGCCTCACCGGCACCCTGGACGAGCGCTTCACGGGCGGCAACTCCGACGCAGCCGGCCGGGCCCGGGCCAAGACGGGCACGCTGACCGGCGCCAACGCCCTCGCGGGCAGCGTCGTCGACGACAACGGGCGGCTGCTCGTCTTCGCCGGTATGGTCGCCGGCGCGGGAACCACCGAGGCCCGAGCGGCGTTGGACCGATTTGTAGCGACTCTCGCCTCGTGCGGGTGCCGCTGAGAGGCCGGGAGGCACGAGACGGCGCCGCACCGGCCGCGGCCGACGAACGGGCACGACAGCAGGGCACCAGCACCAGATCCGCGACACAGCCGTCAGGACCCATGAGGGGCATCGGGAGGACTGGCATGACCGACACCACCGTCATCAGCGAGGCGGGGTCGAGCGACGGTCCGAGCAGCGGCCACCTCGCCTACGTCGACTACGACTTCGCCAAGCGCACCGGCCGCACCATCGTCAGCCCCGGGCCCCAGGTCTCGAGCGACGAGGCTGCCGAGATCGTCGCCGACCTCAGGGCGGCGGCCACCTCCGCCGTGGGGCCGGTCGCCGAGACGAGCCGGCTGGCCGCCCCCGAGGACGCCCCCGCCGTGCTGGTCGTCGACCGGGCGGGTTGGATCGACGCCAACGTCGACTCGTTCAAGGCGATGCTCGACCCCGTCGTCGACAAGCTCAACACCCGCAAGAAGGGCCAGCCGGGCAGCGCCACGGCGGCCGCCATCGGCAGCAAGGTCACCGGCGCCGAGATGGGCGGGCTGCTCGCCTTCTTCTCCAGCAAGGTGCTCGGGCAGTACGACCTCGCCCCGGGAGGCACGCCGCGGCTGCTCCTCGTCGCCCCCAACATCGTCGCGACCGAGCGCCGCCTCGAGGTCGACCCGAGCGACTTCCGCCGCTGGGTGGCGATGCACGAGGAGACCCACCGGGTGCAGTTCACGGCGGTGCCGTGGCTGCGAGACCACATGATCAGCCGCACCCAGAGCCTCGCCGTCGACCTCGCGCCGACGCCCGAGGACCTCACGAGCCGCTTCGAGCAGCTCACCAAGAACCTCCCCGAGGTGATCTCGTCGGGCGAGGGCATCGGGCAGCTCTTCGCGACGCCCGAGCAGAAGGCCCGCATCGCCGAGATCACCGCCGTGATGTCGCTGCTCGAGGGCCACGCTGACGTCGTCATGGACGATGTTGGCCCCGCCATCATCCCGAGCGTCGACGAGATCCGGCGCAAGTTCGACCAGCGCCGCAACGGCGCGGTCGGCGTCGACCGGCTGCTGCGCAAGCTGCTCGGCCTCGAGGCCAAGATGCGGCAGTATCGCGACGGGGCCATCTTCGTCCGGGCCGTCATGGACCAGGTCGGCCGCGACGGCTTCAACGCGGTGTGGACCTCGCCCGAGACCCTGCCGCGACCCGAGGAGATCATCGAGCCGGCAGCCTGGGTGCGCCGGGTGCACGGCGAGGCGGACTTCCTCCGATGAGCGGCCCCGACCCGGCCGTTGCCGCCACCCGACTCGCGGTGCGCCAGCACCTTGCCGACCTCCCCGCCGGGGCGACGGTGCTCGTCGCCTGCTCGGGGGGCACCGACTCCGTGGCCCTCGCGGCGGCCCTCGCCTTCGAGGCCGAGCGAGCCGGCATCCGCGCCGGCGCCGTCGTCGTCGACCACGGCCTGCAGCCCGGCTCCGACGACGTCGCCCAGGCCGCCGCGGCCCTGTGCCGCGACATGGCCCTCGACCCCGTCGAGGTCGTCCGTGCCGACGTGCGCCAGACCGGAGCCGGCCTCGAGGCCGATGCGCGCAGCGCCCGCTACGCCGCCATCGAGGCGGTCGCCGACCGTCTCAACGCGGCCGCGATCCTCGTCGGCCACACCCGCGACGACCAGGCCGAGCAGGTGCTGCTCGGCCTCTCTCGAGGCTCGGGCGCCCGCTCCCTCAGCGGTATGCCGGTGCGCCGCGACCGCTACATCCGCCCCCTTCTCGCCCTGCCGCGCGCCACGACGCTCGCGGCCTGCGCGGCCTACGGCATCGAGCCGTGGAACGACCCGCACAACAGCGACGACTCCTTCCGCCGGGTGCGGGCGCGGCGGCTGCTCGCGACCCTCGAGGCCGAGCTGGGGCCGGGTTTCGCCGCCGCGCTGGCCCGCTCGGCCGACCTGCTGCGCGAGGACGCCGACTACCTCGAGACCCTCGCGATCCGGGCCCGCGCGCAGCTGCCCGAGGCGGCGGGCGCCCCCGGTGTCGACCTCGAGGCCCTCGCCGCTCTGCCACGGGCGATCCGCACCCGGGTCTGGCGGCTGCTCGCGGCCGAGGCCGGAGCGCCGCTCGCCGACGTCAGCGCCGCCCACGTCGAGTCGCTCGACGCGCTGCTGACCTCGTGGCACGGCCAGGGTCCGCTGCACGTGCCGGGCGGCATCGCCGTCGCCCGCACCGGCCGGGAGATCCGCTTCACCCCCCTGCGGGAGACCGCCAGCGCCTGAGGCGGCGAGGGTGCTGTTGAATGGTCAGGCACGCCCAGCGTGTGACCGCACCACCACCGCACCACACCGCGCCCCCACTCACGCGCACCACCACACGGAGGAGTCCTCGTGGACCACACCGACATGGGAGACGACCTCGCGACGGTTCTGCTCACGGAGGAGCAGATCCAGACGCGACTGGCCGAGCTCGCGGCAGACATCTGGCGCGACTACGAGGGCAAGGACTTCCTCCTCGTCGGCGTGCTCAAGGGCGCTGTCGTCGTCATGGCCGACCTCATGCGGGCCCTTCCCGGCACCGCCCCGATGGACTGGATGGCGGTCTCGTCCTACGGCTCGGGCACGAAGAGCTCCGGCGTCGTGCGCATCCTCAAGGACCTCGACACCGACATCACCGGGCGCCACGTGCTCATCGTCGAGGACATCATCGACTCGGGCCTCACGCTCTCGTGGATCAAGGCCAACCTCGAGTCGCGCAGCCCCGCCTCGGTCGAGATCTGCACCCTGCTGCGCAAGCCCGACGTCGTCAAGGTCGACATCCCGGTGCGCTACGTCGGCTTCGACATCCCCAACGAGTTCGTCGTCGGCTACGGCCTCGACTACGCCGAGCAGTATCGCAACCTGCGCTGTGTCGGCACCCTCGCGCCGCACGTCTACTCCTGAGGGCTTGGCCGCATGACCTTCTCCATCGTGGCCCGTCAGGGTGAGGCCTACGGCGTCGCCGTCGCGAGCAAGTTCCTCGCCGTCGGCGCTGTCGTGCCAGCCGCCCGCGTCGGCGTGGGTGCGGTCGCGACGCAGTCGTTCGCCCGCGTCGCCTACCTCGAGGAGCTGCTGGGGCGCCTTGCTGCGGGTGAGGGCGCCGAGGAGGCGCTCGCCGCCGCGACCGCCCTCGACGACGGCCGCGAGACGCGCCAGGTCGGCGTCGTGGGCGTGGGCAACGCCGCGACCTTCACGGGGTCCGAGTGCAACGCGTGGGCCGGCGGGGTCGCGCGTGACGACGGCGACACGGCATACGCCATCCAGGGCAACATCCTCACCGGTCCCGACGTCGTGACCTCGATGGAGTCGGCCTGGAACGCCTCGGCCGGGCGGCCGCTGGCACAGCGCCTGCTGGCCGCGCTCGTCGCGGGCGACGAGGCCGGCGGTGACTCGCGGGGGCGCCAGAGCGCCGCGATGTATGCCGTCGAGCCGGGAGCCGGCTACGACGCGAGCGGGGTGCTCGCCGACCTGCGCGTCGACGACCACACCGACCCCGTGGGCGAGCTCGGCCGGCTCCTGTCGGAGTGGGAGATGCACTTCGGCAAGCCCGAGGACGTGCAGCCGCTCGAGGGGGAGCTCGCCGAGGAGGTGCGCTCGCGCCTCGCCGCCGAGGGGTATGCCGCCGCCGACCTCGCCGTCGCCCTGGCCGACTGGGCCGGCAACGCCAACTACGAGGCGCGGCTGAGTCCCGAGGGCATCGACCGCCGCGTCCTCGAGGCCCTCCGCGCGGCCACCGGCTGAGGTCACTCTCATCCTGCTCCGTCTGGCGGAGCAGTCTCCGAGCGACTCGGGGAGGCCCGGGGAGGCCCGGGGAAGGCTCGGGGAAGGCCCGGGGATGGCTCGGGGATGGCTCGGACCGGTTCGTCACGTGAGCACGACATGCGGAACACTGGTGGGGCGCCGGACGTTGTGCCGGTGGATCAACTCACCGGACGAGCAGGAGGACCGGGGCCGTCTGGCCCCGCACGTACATGGACGCTAAGCGGATACTGCGCACGCCACTGCTGTGGATCATGGTCCTCATCAGCGCGCTCGTCTTCGGCATGTTGCTCTCCGAGTCCGGCCCGCCGCGGATCGACACCTCCGAGGCCATGAAGCAGATCTCGAGCGGCAACGTCGAGTCGGCCAAGCTGCTCAACAACGAGAAGATGGAGCTCACGCTCGTCAAGCCCTACACCTCGCCCGAGGGCGACGTGAAGGACGCGAAGTCGGTCTACGCCTTCTACGTCGACGCGCGTGGCAAGGAAGTCGTCGACGCGCTCAACGCCAAGCCCCCGACCAAGGGTGTCGACGACCAGATCGACCAGCAGAGCTGGGTCGGCTCGCTCCTCTTCTCCATCCTGCCGATCATCATCATCCTCGGTCTCTTCTGGTTCCTCATGAGCCAGATGCAGGGTGGCGGCAACCGCGTCATGCAGTTCGGCAAGTCCCGCGCCAAGCTCGCGACGAAGGACACCCCGAAGGTCACCTTCGCCGACGTCGCCGGCTGCGACGAGGCGATCGAGGAGCTCACCGAGATCAAGGAGTTCCTCCAGGAGCCGGCCAAGTTCCTCGCCGTCGGCGCCAAGATCCCCAAGGGCGTGCTGCTCTACGGCCAGCCGGGCACCGGCAAAACCCTGCTGGCGCGCGCCGTCGCCGGCGAGGCGGGCGTGCCGTTCTACTCGATCTCCGGCTCCGACTTCGTCGAGATGTTCGTCGGTGTCGGTGCGAGCCGTGTGCGTGACCTCTTCGAGCAGGCCAAGGCCAACGCCCCCGCGATCGTCTTCGTCGACGAGATCGATGCCGTCGGTCGCCACCGTGGCGCCGGCATGGGCGGCGGTCACGACGAGCGTGAGCAGACCCTCAACCAGCTCCTCGTCGAGATGGACGGCTTCGACGTCAAGACCAACGTCATCCTCATCGCCGCGACCAACCGGCCCGACATCCTCGACCCGGCCCTGCTGCGTCCGGGCCGCTTCGACCGCCAGATCGCCGTCGACGCCCCCGACATGCTCGGCCGCAACCACATCCTCCAGGTGCACGCCCAGGGCAAGCCGATGGCGCCCGACGTCGACCTGCTCGCCGTCGCTCGCCGCACGCCCGGCTTCACCGGTGCCGACCTCGCCAACGTGCTCAACGAGGCCGCCCTGCTGACGGCGCGCAGCGACAAGAAGATCATCGACAACTACTCGCTCGACGAGGCCATCGACCGCGTCATCGCCGGCCCGCAGAAGCGCACCCGCATCATGTCGGCCAAGGAGCGCAAGATCACGGCCTACCACGAGGGTGGTCACGCCCTCGTCGCCGCGTCGCTCAACCACACCGACCCGGTGACGAAGGTGACGATCCTGCCGCGTGGCCGGGCGCTCGGCTACACGATGGTCATGCCCGTCGACGACAAGTACTCCACGACGCGAAACGAGATCCTCGACCAGCTCTCCTACGCCCTCGGTGGCCGCGTCGCGGAGGAGATCGTCTTCCACGAGCCGACCACCGGTGCGAGCAACGACATCGAGAAGGCCACCGGCATGGCCCGCAAGATGGTGACCGAGTTCGGCATGTCCGAGCGCATCGGTGCCATCAAGCTCGGCCAGGGCACCGGCGAGGTGTTCCTCGGTCGCGACATGGGTCACCAGCGCGACTACTCCGAGGAGATCGCCCGCATCGTCGACGAGGAGGTGCGCGCCCTCATCGAGGCCGCCCACGACGAGGCCTACCGGGCGCTCAACGCCAACCGCGACGTGCTCGACAAGCTCGTCCTCGAGCTGCTCGAGCGCGAGACGCTCAACCAGGCCGAGCTCGCCGAGATCTTCACCGAGGTCGTGCGTGTGCCGCAGCGGCCGACGTGGCTCTCGTCGCAGACGCGCGTGCCGGGCGACCGCCCGCCCGTGCTGACGCCCGGCGAGGTCGCCGCCCGAAACGGCTCCAACGGCCAGCACGGTCACCTGCCGCCGCCCGTGGCACCCGACCGCGCCATCGAGGAGAAGATCGACGAGGCGGCCTCGGTCGGGGCCCACCCCCTCGCCGACGAGCACCCTCCGCAGCAGATCATCGAGGTGCCCGACGACCGTCCGATCAACCCGGGCGAGAAGAGCTGAGCGGTGGCGATCGACCAGGCGCGGGCCGAGGCCGCCGTGCGTGAGCTGCTGCTGGCCATCGGCGAGGACCCCTCTCGTGAAGGGCTGCTCGACACGCCGGCCCGCGTCGCCCGCTCCTACTCCGAGATCTTCGCCGGTCTCGACATGGACGCGGCCGACGTGCTCGGCACGACCTTCGAGATCGACCACCAAGAGCTCGTCATCGTGCGCGACATCGAGCTCTACAGCACGTGCGAGCACCACCTCGTGCCCTTCCACGGCGTGGCGCACGTCGGCTACATCCCCAGCGAGGACGGCCGCGTCACCGGCCTGTCCAAGCTCGCGCGGCTCGTCGAGGTCTATGCCCGCCGGCCCCAGGTGCAGGAGCGTCTGACCTCGCAGGTGGCCGACGCGATGGTCGAGCACCTCGACGTGCAGGGCGTCATCGTCGTCATCCAGGCCGAGCACCTCTGCATGTCGATGCGCGGCATCCGCAAGCCGGGCGCGAGCACCATCACCTCGGCCGTCCGCGGCCAGCTGCGCGACCCGGCCACTCGAGCAGAGGCCATGGCACTCATGCTCGAGGGCAACAAGTGACGGACTCGCACGCCGAGCGCGGAGCCGGCAGCCCCGCTGAGCAGCTGCTGGACACGACGGAGCGCACCCTCGTCATGGGGGTCGTCAACGTCACGCCCGACTCCTTCTCCGACGGTGGCGAGTGGTTCGAGTCGGACGCTGCGATCGCGCACGGCCTCGAGGTGCTCGAGGCCGGGGCCGACATCGTCGACGTCGGTGGCGAGTCGACGCGACCGGGCGCCGACCGTCCGTCGGTGGCCGAGGAGCTGCGCCGCGTCGTCCCCGTCATCGAGGCGCTGAGCGGGCGCGGCGCCGTCGTGTCGATCGACACGATGCGGGCCGAGGTTGCTGCTGCGGCCATCGACGCGGGCGCAGCGATCGTCAACGACGTGTCCGGCGGCCTCGCCGACCCGGAGATGGTGCCGCTCGTGGCCGGGTCCGGCTGGCCCTACATCGCGATGCACTGGCGCGGCCACAGCACGCAGATGCAGTCGCGTGCTGTCTACGGCAACGTCGTCGGCGAGGTGCTCGACGAGCTGTCGGCTCGCCGCGACGCGCTCCTCGAGGCCGGCATCGCCGCCGACCGGCTCGTGCTCGACCCCGGTCTGGGCTTCGCCAAGACGGCCGACCACAACTGGGCCCTCATGGCGGCCCTCCCCGTCCTGCACGGCCTCGGCCACCCGATCCTGCTCGGTGCCTCACGCAAGACCTTCCTCGGCCGCCTCGGACGTGACGAGGGCGTCGCGCCGCGACCCCCGGCCGAGCGCGACGCCGAGACGACCGCCACCTCGGTGATGGCCGCCATGGCCGGCCTGTGGTGTGTGCGCGTGCACGACGTCGCCTCGACCGTGCGCGCCCTGGCGGTCGTGCAAGCCGCCCTCGACCACGCGCCCGAGGCAGCCGACTGATGGCTGACCGCATCGTCCTGCAGGGCGTCTCCGGCCGCGGCACCCACGGCGTGCTGGACTTCGAGAAGCGCGACGGACAGACCTTCGTCGTCGACGTCACGATGACGTGTGACCTCGAGCGGGCCGGCCGCACCGACGACCTCGCCGCCACCGTCAACTACGCCGAGGTCGCCGCCGACGTCGTCGCCCGCATCGCCGGCCCGTCCTTCGACCTCATCGAGCGCCTCGCCGAGGTCATCGCCGACGACGTGCTGCGCCACGACCTCGTCGAGCTCGTCGAGGTCGTCGTGCACAAGCCCGAGGCCCCGGTCGGCCAGCCCTTCACCGACGTGCAGGTGCGGATCGAGCGCGCCAACGCTGCCGCGGTCGTCGTCGCCCTGGGGTCAAACCTCGGCGACCGCGGCGAGACCCTGGCGTCGGCGCTGGCCGCCCTGCGCGACGTGCCCGGACTCACCGTGACCGGCGTGTCGTCGATCGTCGAGACCGACCCGGTCGGCGGTCCGGAGCAGCCGCCCTACCTCAACGCCGTGGTGGTCGGCCGGTCGGCGGCAGCGCCCGACGTGCTCCTCGAGGAGCTGCACCGCATCGAGGCCGCTCACGGTCGCACCCGCGAGATCCACTGGGGCGCAAGGACACTCGATCTCGACCTCATCCAGTTCGGCGCCCCCGGCGGCGCGCGCGAGGTCGTCAGCGACGACCCGCGTCTGACGCTGCCGCACCCCCGAGCGGTCGAGCGGGCGTTCGTGCTCGGCCCGTGGAAGGACGTCGACCCGAGGGCCACCTTGCGTGTGGCACCCGGGGACGGCGGCATACGCCCGGTGTCTGAAGTGCTCGACGCCATCTCACCCGACCTCGACGCGGCGGGCGTGCGGCCCGGCCCCCGATGGGAGCACCAGTGACACCACACACCGGCATCCGAGTGACGACCCTCGTCATCGCGGGACTGATCGCCACGGGGCTGTCGTCGCTCGTGCTGCGCTTCGTCACCTCCGGCGGAGCCGAGGTGCCGTCGCCCGGCTGGGTCGCCATCGCGGTGATGATCTTCCTCGGCGCGGGCCTGCTCGTCGCCGGGTGGCAGGTGCGCAAGGTGCGCGACGGGCGCTCCGACGGCAGCGTGTCGCCGCTGCGGGCAGCCCGCACGCTCGTGCTCGCCCAGTCGGCAGCGTTGACCGGTGCGGTGCTCGTGGGGTGGTACGTCGCGAACGTCCTCGTGCTGCTGCCGAATGCCGACGTTCCGTCGCAGCGCGACCGGATCCTGCCCTTTGCGCTGCACGCCGTCGTGGCGCTCCTGCTCGGCGTCTCGGGCATGGTCGTGCAGCGCTGGTGCCGCCTTCGCCCGCGCGACGACGAGGACGAGACCCCGCCCCCAGCCTGACCCGCCACCCACACGCGCTGATCCATCGGTCCGCGGACGAGGCCCGCGCGCACGGGCTGCGGACACGTCATGCTGGTCAGATGCTGCACGCGGCGAATTGGTCGAGACGGATGCAGTCGAGGCGACGGCGGGTGGCGAGTGCGCCGGCACTCGAAGGTCATGTCGGCGCTTGCACTGTCGGCCTGCGGCAGCACGGAGGCACCGCCTGGAGTCGCAGCTGAGTCGTCCCCGACGACGTTGCCCTACGTGGCCGACGCTCCGGAAGCCTTCGACGTCCGAGCAGAGGCGGTGCTCGCCGCGCTGCGGACGGACGGCACCTTGAGCACGTATGCCGCCTCGCTCGTGTTGCTGTCACCGCGCGTCGTCGAGACCGGCTATCCGAACGAGGAGCTCAAGCAGGCCTTCGGCAACGGCGGCTTCGAGGCGGCGCCGAGCCTGCGGGGCGACGCAACCACCCGGACGGTGACCGTTCCCGGCGGGAGCACCCGCTCGCTGCCCGTGCTCGGCGCTCGCGAGACGCTCGAGCTGGCTCGGCGCGGGGCACCGGGATGCGGGGCAGTCGCCACCGCCTGCCCGATCACCGTCACCCGGGCCGAGCTCGGCACGGTCGAGGCCGACACAAACCACGGTCGCGTGACGCTGCCGGCCTGGCAGTTCTGGGCGGAGGGGCTGACGACGCCGTATCAGGTCATCGCCGTCGAGGAGTCGGCTCTCGGCTCCCTGCCCACACCACCCACCCTCGGTGGTGGCGGCCAGGAGGGCACCGCCGGACTGCTGTCCGCTCAGCCCCCAGTCGTCCTGCGCGACGACGCTCTCGTCGTGACCATCGGGCACGGCGCGTGCGACCTGGGCCTCGGGGCTCACCTGCTCGAGGAGAGTGACGCCGTGGTCGTGGGCGGCTCGTCATCCGGAATGAGCGGCGAGGTCTGCACGGCCCAGCTCATCGGAACGCCGGCCACGATGCCGCTGGCGCGGCCGCTCGGCACACGTCCTGTGGTCGACGTCGTCACCGGCGCCGTGCTGACGACCTCCGGTTGAGCCGACCGGCTTGAGTCAGGTGGTCGCTGCCTGCGTCTCGGTCGAGGTGGGCGCCGGCTCCGTCGGGGTCGGTTGCGACGGCGGCTGGGGCGGGCCGTCGGGCGTCGTCGTGCGCGTCGGCCACGGCGGCGGCACGGTGTCGACCGTGTCCTCGTCGGAGCAGGCCGCCGCGAGTGTGATGGCGGCCGTGATGACGGTGACGGCGGCGGCACGCAGGACGCTCTCGCGCGAGAGCCGGGCGGACGGCATACGGCGGCTCACTTGTCGACGTCCCCGACGACGAAGAACATCGAGCCGAGGATGGCGACCATGTCGGCGATCAGCTGGCCGGGCAGCATCTCGGAGAGCACCGAGACGTTGTTGAAGGAGGCCGACCGCAGCTTGAGGCGCCACGGCGTCTTCTCGCCGCGCGAGACGAGGTAGTAGCCGTTGAAGCCGAGGGGATTCTCGGTGGCGCAGTAGATCTCCCCCTCGGGCACCTTGAGCACCTTGGGCAGCTTGACGTTGATCGGTCCTGGCGGCAGCTGGACGAGCCGGTCGAGGCAGGCCTCGGCGAGGTCGAGCGCCACGTGCGTCTGCTCGATGAGCACCTCGAGGCGCGCGAGGCAGTCACCGGCCGTGCGGGTGACGACGCGGCCGGGGCCCTTGTCGCCGAAGAGCTCCCCGTAGGCGAGGTAGGGCGCGTCGCGGCGCAGGTCGACGTCGAGACCGCTCGCGCGCGCGATGGGGCCGGACACGCCGTAGGCCATCGCCCGGTCGCGGGGCAGCACGCCCACGCCGCGGGTGCGCCCCTCGAGGATCTCGTTGCCGACGATGAGGCGCTCGAGGTCGGGCATCCGGGCGCGCACGTTGGCGATCGCCTTGTCGACCCGGCCCATCCACCCGGCCGGGAGGTCCTCCTTGAGGCCGCCGACCCGGTTGAACATGTAGTGCATCCGGCCGCCGGAGACCTCCTCCATGACCGCCTGGAGCTCCTCGCGCTCGCGGAAGGCGTGGAAGACGGGCGTGATCGCACCGAGCTCGAGGGGGTAGGAGCCGAGGAACATCAGGTGGCTCAGCACCCGGTTGATCTCGGCGAGCGCCGTGCGCGCCCAGACCGCGCGCTCGGGCACCTCCATGCCGAGCATCTGCTCGACGCCGAGCACGACCCCGAGCTCGTTGGAGAAGGCACTCAGCCAGTCGTGCCGGTTGGCGAGCACGAGGATCTGGCGGTAGTCGCGCACCTCGAAGAGCTTCTCGGCGCCGCGGTGCATGTAGCCGATGATCGGCTCGGCGCTGACGATGCGCTCGCCGTCGACGACGATCTGCAGCCGCAGCACGCCGTGCGTCGCCGGGTGCTGTGGGCCGATGTTGAGCACCATGTCGGCCGTCGCGAGGCCGCCTGCGCCGACACCGACGGTCAGCGCCTGGCGCTGGCCCGACGACGAGGCGGTGGTCTCCGTCATGGGCCAGAGCCTACGGCCCACACCGCTCCGGTATGCCGTGTGGCCCCTCCCCGGGTCGCCCCGCGGTCGGGCAGAGTGTGCAGGGTGAGCGCCTCGTTCGACCTGACCGACCCCGCCTTCGTCGCCGGTCCCTACCCGGCCCTCGCGCAGGCCCGGCTGAAGGGGCCGGTGCAGTGGCACGACGGACTCGGCCTCTGGGTGACGACCACCCACGCCGCGGCGGGTGGCGTGCTCCGCGACCGGCGTCTCGGCCGGATCTTCCGTCCACGGGCAACGGGGGAGGACGATCCGTGGACCGTCTTCGACTGGTTGCACGCCGACTCGATCCTCGACTCGGAGCCGCCGAAGCACACGCGGCTACGTCGGCTCGTGGCCGGAGCGTTCAACCGCGGCCACGTGGAGCGGCTGCGGCCCCGGGTCGAGCAGATCGCCGACGACCTGCTTACGGGCGTCGAGGCGGCGCTCGACCAGCCCGGCGAGGGAGGCGGCCGGGTCGACCTCATCGAGGCCTATGCCGAACCGTTGCCCGTCCTCGTCATCTGTGAGCTCCTCGGGGCCCCGGCCACCGACTGGAAACGGCTGCGCGACTGGTCACAGGCCATCGTGAGGATGTACGAGGTGGCGCCCACCCGGCCAGCGCAGGAGGAGGCGAAACGAGCGTGTGCCGAGTTCGCGGCATACGTCGACGAGCTCGCGGCCGAGCGCGCAGCGCACCCGGGCGACGACCTGCTGACCTCGCTCGTGCAGGAGCGCGACGGCGGTGACCGGCTGTCGCGGCGCGAGCTGGTGGCGACCGTCGTGCTGCTGCTCAACGCGGGTCACGAGGCGAGTGTCAACGGCTTCGGCAACGGCCTGGGCTCGCTCCTCGCCGAGCCCGACCAGCTGGCGGCAGTGCTCGGCGCCCTCGGCGACGACGACGGCGACGGCGACAAGGCGGTCGCCCTGCTCGTCGAGGAGATGCTCCGGCACGACTCACCCCTGCACCTCTTCGAGCGCACGGCCACCCGCGACGTCGAGCTCCACGGCGTGACGATCCGCGAGGGGCAGAAGGTCGCGGCCCTGCTCGGTGCGGCGAACCGTGACCCCGCTGTCTTCGACGAGCCCGACCGCTTCCGCGCCGACCGCGACCCCAACCCGCACCTCGCCTTCGGAGCGGGCATCCACTTCTGCCTCGGCGCCCCGCTGGCACGGATGGAGCTGCAGGTCTCGGTGCGAGCGCTGCTCCAGCGCCTGGGGCCGCTCGAGGTGGTCCAGGCGGTGCGACGACCCACCTTCGTGCTGCGCGGCTACGAGAGCCTCGTGGTGCGGCGCGTGCCCGCAGGCTCACGCCGGCCCACCACGCCGGATGGAGTTCGAGGGAGGATGACGCATGAGTGAGCTGACCCCCTACATCTGCGTTGCCGACTCTCGCGCAGCGATCGAGTGGTATCGCGAGCACCTGGGCGCCGACGTCACCGACGAGCCCGTCGTCATGCCCGACGGCCGCGTGGGGCACTGCGAGCTCGCGGTCGACGGTGCCCGGTGGATGATGTCGGACGCCTTTGAGTCGGCAGGGGTGGCGCCCCCGGACCCCACGCGTGGCAACGCCGTCACGCTGCACGTCACGGTCAGCGACGTCGATGCACTCTGCGAGCGGGCGCGTCGCGGTGGTGCGCGGATCGACCGCGAGCCCGCGGACAACCCGCCGATCGGCCGGCTCGCCGTCTTCCGTGACCCGTTCGGTCACCGCTGGTTCCTCAACCAGCCTCTCGAGTAGCCGTCGCCGGGCTGCTCGCGCTTTCAGCGTCGGTCGGCAGCCCGGGCGCGGAGGGCGACGAAGCCGCCGATCGCGAGCAGGACGAGGGTGCCGGCGATCGACAGCATCACCGCGGCGAGCGGGAAGGACGCGCTGTCGTCGGAGGCGGAGGCGGGCGCGGCCTCTGCCGGCGGCTGCGGCGCCGTGACGGGGGCGGCCGTCGACCCGTCGAGGCCCGTCGTCGCGACGAAGGCGTAGCTCCCCGTCACCGGGTGGCCGTCGTCGGAGGTGACGCGGTAGGCCACCGTGTAGCTGCCGGCGGGCGCACTGGGCGAGATCGCCTGCGTGACGACGCGGCCTTGGATCGTCGGCGCGCCCTGCTGCACCGCCCCGCTCGGCCCGGTGACGACGACCTGGGTGCCGATCGACAGCGGCGCGTCTGTGAAGGTCAGGCTCACGCTCTGCGGCAGGCGCTGGACGGTCGAGTCGGCGGCCGGAGTGGTGGTCTCGAGCACGTCGTGAGCGCTCGCGGTCAGCGGCGCCCCGAGCACCACGACCACGAGGACGGCGAGGACCGAGAGCACGCGACGCATGTCCCTCAGGTTACGTCCCGGCCTGCGACCCGCTTCACCGCCCACCAGAAGTCGCCGAACCCCGCGGGCCGGATGAGCTCAGCCTCCGCGCCGGCCCGTTCGAGCGCGCGCAGATAGGCGAGCGGGTCGCTCGAGGCGAGGGCGTGCGGCGGGGTCTGCCCCCGCACGCCGAGCCGCCGCAGCAGGTCGCGCTGGCGCCCGACCTCGTCGGCGTCGAGGCTGTCGACCGCGACGTGGGCCGTGAGGTCCATCGTGCCGTCGGGCACGGGGTCGCCCTGCACCCCGCGGCGGTATGCCGTGAGCGTCCCCCCGCTCGGCCGCTCGGCCCGCGTGTGGCCGTAGTCCACGGCGACGAGCAGGCCGGAGTCGACGCGAGCCACGAGGTCGGCCCAGGCCTCGTCGCGGGAGAGCCCGACCTCGATGCGGTCGCCGGGCGTCGTGGCGGGCCAGTGCGCTGCGGCCCAGTGCCGGTCGGCGTCGGAGGGCTCGGGGCCGAGCGTCTCCTCGCCCGTCCGCGGGTCGACGAGGACGGTGCGGGTGGTGCCGCCGGTGTCGACCTGCGCCACCGTGCAGGGCACGACGTCGAGCCACTCGTGGGCGATGACGAGGGCGTCGCTCAGCCCGGCGAGCTCGTCGGGCAGGGCCGCACCGCCGGGGGAGCGCATCCAGCCGATGCGCTCGTCGAGGCCGGCCGGTCTCTCGACGACGTCGACGGCCACGACTCGAGTGGGTGAAACTGCCCCCTCGATGTCCTCACCCGGTCGAGTGGGCACTCCCCACCCGTCGCCGTCCTCCCCGCCAAGTCGAGTGGGCACTTTCCACCCGTCGTCGGTGGGTGAAACTGCCCACTCGACGTCTTCACCCGGTCGAGTGGGCACTCCCCACCCGTCGCCGTCCTCGCCGCCCCGTCGAGTGGGCACTTTCCACCCGTCGCCGGTGGGTGAAACTGCCCACTCGTCGTCGTCCCCACCCGGTCGAGTGGGCACTTTCCACCCATCGTCGGTGGGTGAAACTGCCCACTCGACGGGGTCTGGGGTGTCGGGGAGTGAGCCCTCCACGGGGGAGACGTCGTCGAGCGCCCGGAGGAGGTGGGTGGCGAGCTCGCCCCGCCCGGCACCCACGTCGACGACGACCGCGGGCAGCCCGTCGTGCTCGCGGAGCCACAGCCGCAGCAGCGCCTCCGCGAGGGCCGCCCCGGTCACCCCGTGCGTCGCGGTCGTGAAGTGCTCGGCAGGGCCACCGCGCGTGACGTAGAAACCCCGCCCGGCGGCATACAGGGCGTCGTGCCAGGCGTCGCGCCACGGAAGGGCATCCACGCCCACGGACTGTAGGCGATAGCGTGCAGTGGGTGAGCACTCCGCACGAGCGACCGGCCCGCTTCGAGGTCGGGATCGTCGGCGCGGGTCGGGTCGGGGCAGTGCTCGGAGCGGCCCTGGCGCGGGCCGGGCATCACGTCACCGGCGTCTCGGCCGTGAGCGAGGCCAGTCTCGAGCGCTCCGCGACCCTGCTGCCGGGCGTGCCGGTGCGGCCGATCCCCGAGGTCGTCGCGGGGGCACACCTCGTCGTGCTCGCCGTGCCCGACGACGCGCTCGCCGACCTCGTCGCCGGGCTCAGCGCGACGGGCACCTTCACCCCCGGCCAGCTCGTGCTGCACACCTCGGGAGCGCACGGCATCGGCATCTTCGAGGCGGCCGCGGCGAGCGACATCGTGCCTCTGGCGCTCCACCCCGCGATGACCTTCACGGGCACGCCGATCGACCTCGAGCGCCTGCACGACTGCTGCTTCGGCGTGACGACCGTCGACCTGGCGCGTCCCCTCGGCGAAGCGCTCGTCATCGAGATGGGCGGCGACCCGGTGTGGATCCCCGAGGACGAGCGCGTGACCTACCACGCGGCCCTCGCGCACGGCTCCAACCACCTCGTCACCCTCGTGGCCCAGTCGATGCAGCTGCTCGCCGAGGCGGGCGTCGACGACCCTGCCCGCGTGCTCGAGCCACTCCTGTCGGCAGCCCTGTCCAACACCCTCCAGCTGGGTGACGCCGCCCTCACCGGACCGGTCGCCCGAGGCGATGCCGGTACGGTGGCCGGGCACGTCGCGATGTTGCGCAGGGTGGCGCCGGACATCCGTCCGACCTACCTCGCGCTCGCCCGCGCGACGGCGCAGCGCGCTCTGCTCAGCGGTCGACTCCGTGCGGCAGCCGCCGAGCCGCTGCTCGAGCTGCTCGCCCACGAGGAGGACGAGACGTGACCGCACCAGAGACCGGCCCGGCCAGGGACCTCGGGAGCACTCCCGTGGTCGCCCGCACCCGCGAGGAGCTGCGCGAGGCGCGCGCCGCCCTCGATGACGGTGACGTCGCCGTCGTCATGACGATGGGCGCCCTGCACGAGGGCCACGCGACCCTCATCCACCAGGCGCGCCAGGCGCACCGCCACGTCGTCGTCACGATCTTCCTCAACCCCCTGCAGTTCGGGCCCAAGGAGGACCTGTCGCGCTACCCGCGCACCTTCGATGCCGACCTCGCCATCTGCACGGCGGCCGGCGTCGACCTCGTCTTCGCGCCGACGCCCGACGTCGTCTATCCCGACGGCGACCCCGGCGTGCGCATCTCCGCCGGTCCGCTCGGCGACGTGCTCGAGGGGCAGTCACGACCGGGTCACTTCGACGGCATGCTCACGGTCGTCTCCAAGCTCATGCACCTGACGCGGTGCGACTCAGCCTGGTTCGGGCAGAAGGACGCCCAGCAGCTGCTCCTCATCCGCCGGATGTGCCGCGACCTCGACCTCCCCGTCGACGTCGTAGCCGTCGCCACGGTGCGCGAGCCCGACGGACTGGCGATGTCGAGTCGCAACACCTACCTCACCCCCTCCGACCGCGAGACGGCACGGTGCCTGTCGGCCGCGCTGCGGGCCGGGGCGGAGGCCGCCGCCGAGGGGCCGTCGGCGGTGCGCCGCGCGGCCCGTGCCGTGCTCGTGCGCGAGCCGCTCGCCCTCGTCGACTACCTCGTGCTCGTGCACCCCGACACCCTCGAGGACGTGCCGGAGTGGTATCACGGGGAGGCTCTGCTCGCCGTCGCCGGTCGGGTCGGCACGACGCGACTCATCGACAACCTGCCCCTGCTCGTCGGCCCCGGCGGGGGCGCCCTCGAGACGTTCTCGCGGGCCTGACGGGCGACACGCCACTCTCTCGAGCTGAGGACGAAATCCCTTGCAGCGCTTCATGCTCCACTCCAAGATCCATCGCGCGACCGTCACGCAGGCTGACCTGCACTACGTCGGCTCGCTGACGATCGACCGCGACCTGCTCGATGCCGCCGACCTGTGGCCGGGGCAGCAGGTCGACGTCGTCGACGTCGACAACGGCAACCGCCTCACGACCTACGCCATCGAGGGCGAGCGGGGCACCGGCATCGTCTGCATCAACGGTGCTGCGGCGCGGCTCATCTCGCCCGGCGACACGGTCATCGTCATCGCGTATGCGGCGATGGAGGATGCAGAGGCACGGGAGTTCGAGCCACGGGTCGTCTTCGTCGACGACCACAACAGAGTGGTCGAGGTCGGTCACGATGCCGGGGACGTGCCCGACGGGTACGGGTTGCTCACGTCGGCCGTCACCGAGCGGCACCATGACTACCAGCACTCCGATGACTGAGAGGCCGAGCGTATGCCGGTGAGCGGGCTCCCCGAGATCACCATCCCCCGGCGCCTGCGGGCGCCCGCACCGGGCTGGACCACGACGGCCGACGTCATCGTCGTCGGCTCCGGCATCGCCGGCCTGACGACGGCCCTACGTCTCAGGCGGCGGGTGGACCGCGTGCTGCTCGTCACCAAGACGGTGCTCGACGAGGGGTCGACGGCCTGGGCCCAGGGCGGCATCGCCGCCGTCATGTCGCCGGAGGACAGCCCCGCCGAGCACATCCACGACACCCTCGTCGCGGGGGTCGGCCTCTGCGACGTCGAGGCCGTCGAGGCGCTCGTCAACGAGGGGCCCGACGCCGTCTGGGACCTCATCGCGCTGGGGGCCGACTTCGACCGCGGAGACACCGGCCAGATCTCGCTGACCCGTGAGGGCGGCCACCACCGCGACCGCATCCTGCACGCCGGCGGCGACGCCACGGGCAAGGAGATCTCACGCGCCCTCATCGCCGCGCTCGACCGGGTTCGTGACGACCCCGGCATCGAGGTCATCGAGCACGCCCTCGTCGTCGACCTGCTCACCGACGCCTCGTCACGGGTCTGTGGCGTGACGCTGCACGTCATCGGGGAGGGCCAGGTCGACGGGGTCGGGGCGGCCCAGGCGCGGGCCGTCGTGCTCGCCACGGGCGGGCTCGGCCAGATCTACTCGTCGACGACCAACCCGTCGGTCGCGACCGGCGACGGCATGGCCGCAGCGCTGCGCGCCGGTGCCGTGCTGGCCGACCTCGAGTTCGTGCAGTTCCACCCCACCGTGCTCTGGCTCGGCGAGGGCTCGCGGGGCCAGCAGCCGCTCATCTCCGAGGCGGTGCGCGGCGAGGGCGCGTTCCTCGTCGACGAGCAGGGTGTGCGCTTCATGCAGGGTCAGCACGAGCTGGCCGACCTCGCGCCGCGTGACGTCGTGGCGAGGGCGATCATCACCCGGATGCGCGAGTCCGGCACCGACCACGTCTACCTCGACTGCCGCCACCTCGGTGCCGACTTCCTCGAGCAGCGCTTCCCTTCCATCGTCCAGCGGTGTCGTGAGCTCGGCTTCGACCCCGCGACCCAGCTGCTCCCCGTCGCCCCGGCCCAGCACTATGCGAGCGGCGGGGTGCGCACCGACCTGCGGGGCCGCTCGTCGCTCGAGGGCCTCTATGCCTGCGGCGAGACCTCGTGCACCGGCGTGCACGGTGCCAACCGCCTCGCGTCCAACTCCCTCCTCGAGGGACTCGTCTTCGGGCGGCGGATCGCCGACGACCTCACGAGCCGGCTGGGCGCGGGCGAGCTGCCCGACACCGTGCCCGTCGTGTCGGACGAGCAGCCCGAGCTCATCCGCGGCAAGCGCCGCCTCCACGTGCAGCGCGCCATGACCGCAGGCGCGGGCACGGTGCGCTCGGCCGCCTCCCTGGAGCGCACGGAGTCCGCTCTCGCCGAGGTCACCCGCCGCGGGGTCACCGACGACAGCGGCCGCCCCGGGGGGCCCAAGAGCTGGGAGGCGACGAACCTGCTCCACCTCGGCCGCGCCCTCACCCGTGCTGCGGCGCACCGCGCAGAGACCCGCGGCGGACACGTGCGCGAGGACTTCCCGGCGCGCGACGACGAGCACTTCCTGCACCACGTGCACCTCGTCCGGGGTGCCGGTGGACGCCTCGACACCGAGGTCGTGCCCGTGCCGCGGTCGAACCTCGACGGACTCGATCTCGACGGTCCGTCGCCGGTGATGGACGAGGACAAGCCACGCGCGGTGCCGGCCCCGGCAGCGGACGGGCCCGTGCGGCATACGGAGTCGGTCATCGAGGAGACATGGTGAGTGCTGCGGTGACGAGCGACGGACTGAGCGGCTTCCCCCTGGAGTGGGCGCAGGACGTCGTGCGGGTGGCCCTGCTCGAGGACCTGGGGCCCGACGGCGTCGACGTGACCACTCAGGCGACGATCCCCGCCGACCAGCACCGGGTCGCCGAGATCGTGGCGCGCGCACCAGGTGTGGTCGCTGGCGTCCCGGTCATCGACCTCGTGCTCACCGCGGTCGCCGAGACCAGGGGAGCCGACCTCGTCGATCCCGACGTGCTGGTCGATGTGCTCGTCGACGACGGCGCCCGGGTCGAGCGCGGCGACGTCATCGCGAGGCTCTCCGGCCCGACCCAGGTGATCCTCGTCGCCGAGCGCACGATGCTCAACCTTCTGAGCCGGCTCTCCGGCGTCGCGACGCACACGCGTCGCTGGGCCGACGCGCTCGACGGCACCGGCACGATGGTGCTCGACACGCGCAAGACGACACCGGGGCTGCGGTGGCTCGAGAAGTACGCCGTGCGCTGTGGCGGGGGCACCAACAAGCGCATGGGGCTCTACGACGTGGCCATGATCAAGGACAACCACAAGCTTGCGGCGGGGTCGGTTGCCGCGGCCTACGACCTTGTGCGAGAGAGCTTCCCGGACGTCACGGTGCAGGTGGAGGTGACAACCCCTGCCGAGGCGCAGGAGGCCTACGACGCCGGTGCGCGCTTCATCATGTGCGACAACATGTCGGTCGAGGTGCTCGGCGAGACGGTGGCGCTGCTGCGCGCTGCGGGCGAGCCGGTCGAGATCGAGGCCACCGGAGGCATGACGCTCGAGGTCGCGCGGGAGTATGCGCTGACGGGCGTCGACTTCATCAGCGTGGGAGGGCTGACGCACTCCTCGCCGATCGTCGACATCGCGCTGGACCTCGTGTGAGACGTGAGATCCCGCTGGGGCACGGGCCCGCCGAGGATCGCCTCACGGCGGGAGCGGCGTATCGCCTGCTGACCGCCTCGGTCGTGCCCCGACCGATCGCGTGGGTGTCGAGCCGCTCGGCGACAGGGGTCGACAACCTCGCCCCGCACTCGTTCTACACCGTCGTCAGCACCGACCCGCCGATGGTCGCCTTCACGTCCGTCGGTCGCAAGGACACGCTCGACAACGTCGAGACGACAAAGGAGTTCGTCGTCAACCTCGCTCCCGAGTGGCTCTTCGAGCAGGTCAACGCGACGGGCACCGACTACCCGGCCGGCATGAGCGAGTTCGACGTCGAGGGGGTGGTGCGGGAGGACGCGCTGACCGTGGCGCCGCCGCGGGTCGCGGGCTCGCCCGTCGCACTGGAGTGCCGGCTCCACGAGGTGCGGCCGACCGGCAACTGCTGGGTCGTCGTCGGTGAGGTCCTGCACGTCGCGGTCGCCGAGGACGTGCTCGACGAGTCGGTGCCGGGGTCGCCGCACGTCGACATCCGCCGGGCCAGGCCGTTGTCACGGCTCGGGCGCGACGAGTGGGGACTGCTCGGGGAGATCCGCGAGATCGCCCGCCGCCGCTACCGCCGACCCTGATCCCGTCGAGTGGCCAATCGTGGTCGCCTCCATCCTGTCGAGTGGCCAATCGTGGTCGAGCGTTGGTCACGGACCGCCGCCGCGGGAGGGGCGGCCAGAAGTGGCCTTTCGACGCGGGAGGGGCGGCCACGAGTGGCCTCTCGACGGGGGAGAGGCGGCCAGAAGTGGCCTATCGACACGGGAGAGGCGGCCAGAAGTGGCCTCTCGACGGGGGAGAGGCGGCCAGGTTTGGCCTCTCGACGCGCAAACCTTAGTAGCGGCGCCACCAGAGGTTGATGGCGTAGTCGACGCCCGTGGCGTCGGGGTGCTCGGCGAGGATGAGGTCGGCGTGCTCGGGGTCGAACTCGATGCCGATGACGGCCTCGAAGTCCTCGCGGGAGTCGAAGTCCCATCGGATGTCCAGGCGCTCGCGCTGCCAGCTCTGCCGGGCCCAGAAGCGCTCGACGGCGCGCGGGTCATAGGTCGGCAGCGCGCGGCGGAACCACGCGCCGAAGGTCGAGCGGGTCGCGTCGTTGTCGACGACGAAGGCCGCACCTCCGGGCCGCATCACCCGGTCGAGCTCGGCCAGGCCCGGCTCGCAGCCGGGTCCGAAGAAGTAGGCCCAGCGTGCGTGCGCCACGTCGAACGACGCATCGGGCACCCCGATCGCGGCGGCACCCTCCTCGCGGACCGAGACGGACGGCATACCGGAGATGCGTTGTGCCGCAAGCGAAGCCAGCGGCGGGTGGGGCTCGATGCCGACGACCGAGCGGGCGTCGCGGGCGAAGAAGGGGAGGTGGTAGCCGGTGCCGCACCCGATGTCGACGACGTCGCGGCCGGCCCAGTCGAGCACCTCGCGCATGGCCGACTCGATGACGTGGTCCCGGTCGACGCCGCGGTTCTCCACCTCGTAGACGTCGGGGGACTCCCAGATGTTGGGGCTCGGGATGATCTCGCTCATCGGGCCCGCTTCCTCGCTGCCTGGGTCGCGCGCGTGCGCGCCGTCGCCTGGGCCTCGAGCGTGGCCGGGTGCACGAGCAGCGGCAGCAGCTGCCGCACGCCGCGGGCCCGCACCGCCTTGACCTGGGCGAGGTGCCCTTCGGCGCGGATCGCCAGCTGCTCGTAGGCTGCCTGGCCCATCAGCTCGACGAGCTCGGCGCGGTTGGAGCGATACACGGGCTCGCGCCCGACGTGCGCCTCGGGGTTGCCGGAGCAGTACCAGTCGAGGTCGTGCCCGCCGGGGCCCCAGCCGCGCCGGTCGTACTCCGTGATCGTCACCTCGAGGTAGCTCGTGTCGTCGGGCAGCTCGACCGTGCGGAAGGTGCGGCGCAGCGGCAGCTGCCAGCAGACGTCGGGCTTGAGCGAGTGCGGCTGCACCCCTGTCAGCACGGCGTGCTGATGCAGCGCGCACCCGTCGCCGGCGGGGAAGCCGGGGCGGTTGAGGAAGATGCAGGCGCCCTCGACGACGCGGGTCTTGCGGGCGCCGTCCTCCTTCTCGGTCCAGTCGTCTCGACTCCCGGTGGCCGTGCCGACGGAGTGGAACTGCCACTCGTCCTCGCCGAGCTCGGCGACGGCCCGCGCCACGCGCTTGACGTCATCCTTATCGGTGAAGTGCGCGCCGAGGGTGCAGCAGCCGTCGTCGGGCCGGTCGGCGTAGACGCCCTTGCAGCCGTTGCCGTAGATGCACGTCCAGCTGCTCGTCAGCCACGTGAGGTCGCAGCGGTAGCGCTGCCCGGCGTCCGCCGGGTCGGTGAACTCGACCCAGACGCGGGGCAGGTCCAGCGGTGCTTCAGCCACCGGCACACCCTACGTCGTCGGGCTCGCAGGTGCGCTGGGCGCGCCCATCAGGCGGATACGCCGGCCCCGCGCCAGCCCTACGCCCACCCCACGACACCGCTGGGGTATGCCGCGTGGCCGGCTCCCGCAGTAGTCTGAGGTCGGCGTCCAGGTCGCCTCCGGTGCGCGGGAAGGGGCTCAGCCTCCCTGGAGACGACAGCGATCGGCCCGACCTCCTTTCGGCCCGACCCAGCGCACGCCGGGCACGACGAGAGGAGGCCGTCATGGCCCTGTCACTGCCCGGCAACCCCGACCTCGAGCGCTTCCGGCGCGACGCGCGACGTCTCCAGCGCGGTGTGCGCGACCGCGATCCCGAGGCGCTGGCCCTCGTGGAGCGCCACCACCCGTCGGGCGCGCCCGACGAGGTGGACGGCTTCGCCCTCGCGGACGCGCAGCTCGTGCTCGCCCGCTCCCACGGCTTCACGAGCTGGCCCCGGCTGCGCGACTACCTCCGGCGCAGTGAGGGGCTGCGCCGCGACCCGACGACGATCGACGATACCGAGCTGGACGACGTGGCGGACCTCGACGCCCGCGGCGCCGTCGCAGACGGCGGAGCGGTCCGACGCCTCGCACAGGCGGTGCCCGCACTGGCCTGCCTGCGCTACGACGGCGCCGACGACCCGGCTCGCTGGGCCAGGGCCGCCCAGCTGCTGCAGCGCCACCCGGACCTGCCGGGTCGTGACCTCTTCGTCGCAGCCACCGTCGCAGACCCCGCCAGCCTGCGCGCCCACCTGGAGGCCGACCCCGGTGCAGCGGTCCGCTCCGGCGGCCCGTTCGGGTGGCCCCCGCTGCTCTATCTCGCCTACTCCCGTGTGCCACAACGCGATCCGCTCGCCAGCGCGCGACTGCTGCTCGATGCAGGCGCCGACCCCGACAGCGGCTACCTCTGGCAGGGGGTGCCGCCTCCCTTCACCGTGCTCACCGGTCTCCTCGGTGAGGGGGAGTCGGGGCCCGGCCGACAGCCGCGGCACCCGGCCTGGCGCGACCTCGCCCTGCTCCTCCTCGAGCGGGGAGCCGACCCGAACGACCGGCAGGCGCTCTACAACCGGATGTTCGGGCGCGACGACAGCCACCTCGAGCTGCTGCTCGAGCACGGGCTCGGGCACCCCGCTGGTGAGGTGTGGGCCGAACGGCTCGGGGTGGCTGCCGAGTCGCTGGAGGAGATGATGGAGCGCCAGCTGCACTGGGCAGCATCGCACGGGTTCGCCTCTCGCACAGAGCTGCTCGCGACGCACGGCTTCACCATGACCGAGGTCACCACCCCCGCGGCGATCGGTGTCGATGACCTGCGTGATGGCCGCACGGCGCTGCACCAGGCCGCCTTCATGGGTGACCTCGACGCCATCCGTGCCCTCCTCGAGGCAGGCGCCGACCCCACGGTCACCGATGCGCAGCACGGCACGACCGCGGCCGACTGGGCGCAGTGGGCGCGCCAGGAGGAGGCCGAGCAGCTGCTCCGGGACGCGGAGGCCGAGCGTTCGAGCAGTGCCCGCCACACGGCATACGGCAGCGGCGACGGCAGGCAGGGTTAACGTGTGGCCATGACCCCACGCGTGGAGGACGCCGCCGCACAGCGCGGTCGCGGCCGACGGCCCGGCGGGCCCGACACGAGGGCCGCCATCGTCGACGCGGCGCGAAGCTCCTTTGCTGCCAAGGGATATGACAAGGCGAGCCTGCGCGGGATCGCGCGCGACGCGGGAGTCGACCCCGCCCTTGTGCACCACTACTTCGACGGCAAGGCGGCGCTCTTCGCCGAGACCATGGCGGTGCCGGTCAACCCGTCCGAGCTCATCGAGCGCGTGCTCGACGGTGATCGCGAGCGCCTGGGGTGGCGTCTCGCCGAGACGTTCCTGACCGTGTGGGAGCCGCCCGAGCGGCGGGAGGCCCTCGTCGCGCTGGTGCGATCGAGCATGACGAGCGAGGACGCGGCACGCATGGTGCGCGAGTTCCTCGGGCGCGAGGTCTTCGGACGCATCGCCGCGTCGACGGGAGCCGCCGACCCGCAGCTGAGCGGGTCGCTCGCCGCCTCGCAGATGATCGGCCTCGTCATCGCTCGCTACGTCGTGCGGGTGCCGGGGGTGGCGACCGCGAGCCGGGACGAGCTGATCGAGCGCCTCGGCCCGGTCCTCCAGGGCTATCTGGTGGACGATCCGCGCCGACCCGAGTAGATTTCATCACATGATGAATAACTACGATGGGCCGGCGGTCGCGATCAGCGGCCTGCAGGTCGTGCGTGGTCGGCGCGACGTCATCCCGGGCCTCGACCTCGAGATCCCCGCCGGCGAGGTCGTCGGGCTGCTCGGCCCCTCGGGCTCGGGCAAGTCGACCCTGATGCGTTGCATGGTGGGGGTGCAGGTCGTCAAGGGCGGCACCGTCACCGTGCTCGGCCACCCGGCGGGCTCGCCGGCGCTGCGCCGCGAGGTCGGCTACGTGACTCAGTCCCCGAGCGTCTATGCCGACCTGACGGTTCGCCACAACGTCGCCTACTTCGCTCACGCGGTCGGTTTGCGCGGCGACGAGCTGCGCGAGGCGGTCGACCGCACCCTCGTCGAGGTCGACCTCGTCTCGCACGCCGACCAGCTGATCCGCGACCTCTCCGGCGGCCAGGAGTCGCGGGTGTCGCTCGCGGCCGCCCTCGTCGGCCGGCCCACCCTCCTCGTCCTCGACGAGCCCACGGTCGGGCTCGACCCGGTGCTGCGCCGCGACCTGTGGGAGCTCTTCGCCCACCTCGCCGAGGTCGGCCACTCCCTCGTCGTGTCGAGCCACGTCATGGACGAGGCGACCCGCTGCGACCGCCTCGTCCTGCTGCGCGACGGTGAGGTGCTCGCCGACGTCACCCCCGACGAGCTGCTCGTGCGCACCGGCGCGGTCGACGCCGATGCCGCCTTCCTCGCCCTCATCGACGCCGAGGCGACCAGCGGCAGGAGCGCGTCATGAGCCCGGACCTCACCGTCGCGACCGCGGGGCGCGTGCTGCGCCAGGTGCGCACCGACCACCGCACGATCGCGCTCATCATCGTCGTGCCGTGCGTGCTGCTCGGCCTGCTCGCCTGGATCTATGACGGCACGCCCGTCTTCGACCGCATCGGGCCCGCCCTGCTCGGCGTCTTCCCGATGGTCGTGATGTTCATCGTCACCTCCGTCGCAACGCTCCGCGAGCGCCAGTCGGGCACGCTGGAGCGACTGCTCACGACGCCCATGGGCAAGGGCGACTTCATGCTGGGGTATGCCGTCGCGTTCGGTCTGCTCGCCGTCGTGCAGGCTGTCGTGGCAACGGGATTCGCCGTCTGGGTGTGCGACCTCGACATCGCCGGGCCGCTCTGGCTCCTCGTTGTGGTGGCGGTCGCCGACGCCGTGCTCGGCACGGCGCTCGGGCTGCTCGCCAGCGGCTTCGCACGCACCGAGTTCCAGGCGGTGCAGTTCATGCCGGCGTTCATCCTGCCGCAGTTCCTGCTGTGCGGGTTGCTCGTGCCACGTGAGCTGCTGCCGCCCGTGCTGGAGTGGGTGAGCAACCTGCTGCCGCTGTCCTATGCCGTCGACGCGATGAAGGAGATCACCCGCAACGCCGACCCCTTTGCCGAGGTCGCGCGCGACCTCGGCATCGTCGCGGGCTTCATCGTCGCGGCCCTGGCGCTCGCCTCCCTGACCCTGAGCCGCCGGTCCCCGTGACGCGCCCTGGCCGCCCAGCGGCTGCACTGCGGCTGTGCTGCGGCTGCCCACCGTGAGGCGAACCGGTGCGCGCCGGCACCCGGCGGCGCGCCACTAGGGTGAGGTCATGCGACTGGGCGTCATCGACATCGGGTCCAACACGGTCCACCTCCTCGTCGTCGACGCCTACCGCGGGGGTCACCCGCTGCCGGCGTTCTCGCACAAGACCGAGCTGCGGTTGTCCGAGAGCCTCGACCACGACGGTCGCGTCGACCCGGCGACGGCCGACCGCCTCGTCAGTTTCCTCGGCGAGTGCCTGCGGGTGGCCGAGGACCAGGGGGTGCAGGACGTGTTCGCCTTCGCGACCTCCGCGCTGCGCGAGGCACCGAACGGCGACGACGTCATCGCCCGGGTGCGCGACGAGACGGGCATCGACCTCGAGGTGCTGACGGGCGAGGACGAGGCACGCATGACCTTCCTGGCGGTGCGGCGCTGGTTCGGCTGGTCGAGCGGTCGTCTGCTCGTCATCGACATCGGCGGGGGATCGCTCGAGCTGGCCTCCGGCATCGACGAGGAGCCCGACGTCGCCCTAAGCCTGCCCCTCGGGGCGGGCCGCCTGACCCGCGAGCGCCTCGCCGGTGACCCGCCCGACGCGGCGGACGTGCGGGCGGTCCGCTCGCACGTGCGCAGCTCGCTGGCCGAGCAGTTGCGGCCGCTGCTCACCGTCGGGTCGCCCGACCGCGTCGTCGGCACCTCCAAGACGATGCGGTCGCTGGCCCGCATCGCGGGCGCGGCGCCGCGCGCCGAGGGCCCCTTCGTGCCGCGGTGGCTCGGACGCGACGACCTGCACGGCATCGTCGACCGCCTCGCTGGCATGGACGCCGCGCACCGCGCCGAGCTGCCCGGCGTCTCGACGGGTCGCGCCGCACAGTTGCTCGCCGGAGCCCTCGTCGCCGAGGCCACCCTCGACCTGCTCCAGGTCGAGCGCATCGACATCTGCCCGTGGGCGCTGCGCGAGGGCCTCATCGTCCGCCGTCTCGACCAGCTGGCGCCGTAGCCCGGCGGGGCACCCGCGGCAGGCGCGCAGCCTCCTCGGCCGAGCGGCATACCGGCTCGTAGGCTGCCGGGGTGAGCACCCAGGACACCCGCCCCGTCGCCGTCGTCACGGGGGGCACCCGCGGCATCGGCCTCGGCATCGTGCGCGACCTCGCGCCCACCCACCACGTCGTCGTGGGGGGTCGCAGCGAGGAGAGCGTGCAGCGCGTCGTCGCCGGCCTGCCGTCGGCGCAGGGCCTCGTCGCCGACCTCGGCGACTGCGCTCCGGGCGGCTCGCTCGACCGTGCGCTCGACGGGCTCGTGCGCGCCCTGCCGCGCGTCGACGTGCTCGTGCACTCGGCCGGCATCCTGCGGCACGGCAGCGTCGCCGAGGCGCCGGTCTCGGACTGGGCGGAATCGCTGACGGTCAACGTCGTCGCCGTCGCGGCCGTCACCCGGGCGCTGCTGCCGGCCCTGCGTGCCGCCCACGGCATCGTCATCACGGTCAACTCCGGCTCGGGCTTCACCTCCGGAGCCGCGTCCGGCGCCTACAGCGCCTCGAAGTTCGCCCTGCGCGCCCTCACCGACGCCCTGCGCGAGGAGGAGCGGGCCCACGGCGTGCGCGTCACCTCGCTCCACCCCGGCCGCGTCGACACCGACATGCAGCACGAGCTCGTCGGGCACGAGGGCGCCGACTACGACGCCGCGGCCTACCTCGACGTCGAGTCCGTCGTGGCAGCGGCCCGGCTGGCCATCGACGCGGGCCCGGGCACGAGCGTCGACCTCGTCTCGGTGCGGCCCCGCGGCTGGCGCCCGACTGCGGGCTGAGCGGCCCTCAGATCCGCGAGGCGCCCATCGTCGGCAGCAGCCCGAAGCGGGCGAAGGCGAGCGACTCGGCGAGGTCGATGTCGCGCTGGTCGCGCGTGCCCTTGCGCGTCGACACCTCGACGACGACGTCGCCCTCCCAGCCCGTGTCGGAGAGCAGCTCGAGCACCTCGGTGCACGGCTGGGTGCCGCGACCGGGCACGAGGTGCTCGTCCTTGAACGAGCCCAGACCGTCGGTGAGGTGCAGGTGGGCGAGCCGGGGCCCGAGCGCACGCACCATCTCGACCGCGTCCGACCCGGCCGTCGCCGTGTGCGAGAGGTCGATGGTCACGTTGTCGTAGGGCTGCGTCGTGGGGTCCCAGTGCGGCAGGTAGGCGAGCACCTCACGGCGCGCGGTGCGCCACGGATACATGTTCTCCACTGCCAGGCGGATCCCGGTGTCGTGCTCGCGCAGCGCGATCCCGTCGACGAATCCGGCGGCATACTCCCGCTGCCAGCGGAACGGCGGGTGCAGCACCACGGTGGGCGCACCGACCTCGAGCGCCAGCTCGATCGAGCGGTCGACCTTGCCCCACGGGTCGGTGCCCCAGACCCGCTGCGTCAGCAGCAGCGTCGGCGCGTGCACCGACAGGATCGGTATGCCGTGCAGCTCGGCGAGCGCGTTGAGCGCCCCTGCCTCCTGGGTGACCGGGTCGGTCCAGACCATGATCTCGACGCCGTCGTAGCCGAGGCGGTCGGCCGTCGCGAAGGCGGTCGCCGCGTTGTCGGGATAGACCGACGACGACGAGAGCCCGATGCGGATGGTCATGCGGTCATTGTCCGTCACGGGCGGTGCGCCGTCCTCGGCGGTCCGGTGCGTCTCAGGCGAGACCGAGGCCGCTGGCCTCCTCCCACAGGTCGTCGCGGACCTGCGGGTGGGCGCACTCCTCGATGATGTCGCGGCACTGCTCACGCTCGCTGCGGCCCCAGAGCTCGGCCATGCCGTGCTCGGTGACGACGGCGCTCTGCTGGAAGCTCGTGACCGGCTCGTCGAGGAGCGGCACGATCGTCGAGACGTCGGCCTTCGGGTGCCACGAGCGCAGGGCGATGAAGGACTGGCCTCCCGGCGAGTGGAGCGCTCCGACGATGAAGTCGGTCTGGCCGCCGAAGCCGGAGTGGATGCGCGCGTTGATGCGCGAGGCGTTCGCCTGGCCGAAGAGGTCGACCTCGAGGGCGGTGTTGACCGAGGTCATGAAGCGCTGCTGCGCGATGAGGCCGGGGTCGTTGGTCTTCTCCGTGCGCAGCATCCGCACCCGTGGGTTGTCGTGGATCCAGTCGTAGAGCTCGCTCGAGCCGAAGCAGAACGACGTGACGAGGGGGTGGTCCTCGTCGAGCGCGCCCGCGGCATCGAGCGCGAGCACGCCGTCGGAGAACATCTCCGTCCACATGCGCAGGCCGCGCCGACCGGTGAGAGCGGCCAGGGTCGCATCGGGCACGCCGCCGATGCCGAGCTGGAGCGTCGAGCCGTCGCGCACGCGCGCCGCGACCCGCTCACCGATGAGCCGGCTCTCGTCGTCGGGCTCGAGCGGCGCGTGCGTCGGCAGCCGCTCGTCGACCTCGATGGCGAGGTCGATGTGCTCGACGGGCACGAGCGCGTCGCCCGACGTGCGCGGCATGAAGCTGTTGAGCACCGCCACGACGAGCCCGCCGTGCGCACGCACGGCGTCGATCGCCGCCGGCAGGATGTTGACCTCGAGGCCGAGGCTGACGTGACCTCCCACCGGGGGTGTGCAGTGGATGAGCACGACGTCGGGCACGAGCGTGCGCGAGAAGAGGAGCGGCACGAGCGACAGGCGCGAGGGCACGTAGCGCAGCTGCGGGTGACGACGCATACCGGGGCCGACGAAGCACGTCTCCGCGGTCACACCCTCCCGGTCCGGTATGCCGCGGGGTGCGTTGAGCGCGTGGATGACGTAGCGCTCGAGCGCCGTGTCGACGGCACGCACGCCCTCCCAGGGCACCGCGGTGTTGCCGCTGACGACGACACGCGGGTTGGCGGGCAGGGCACGCAAGCGGGCCTGCAGGTCCTCGACTGTGACGGTCTGCACCCCCCCATCGTGGCGCAGTGCGGGCCGTGCGGGGTCAGCTTGCCCGCTTCGTCGCTGCCTTCTTGGTCACAGTGCCGGAGCCGGTCTTCGAAGTGGCCTTCTTGGTGGCGGTCTTGGCGGTGGAGGTCTTCTTCGCCGCCGACTTCTTGGCGGTCGAGGCCCTCTTGGCAGTCGTCTTCTTCGCCGGGGTGTCGCTGTCGGCGTCAGCGTCTGCGGAGTCAGCCTTGGGAGCGGCGCTCGGGCTGCCCGACTTGGCGGCCTTGGCCTTGTCGACGCTGCGTTGCAGGGCCGCGAGCAGGTCGACGACCTCGGTCTCCTCGCCCTCGGCCTCGGGCGTCGTCGTGATGTCGCCACCCTCGATCTTGCTCGCGACCAGGGCCTCGACGGCCTCGGCGTAGTCGTCCTCGAACTCGTCGGGCACGTAGTCGCCCGAGAGGGAGTCGACGAGGGAGGACGCCATCGCGAGCTCCTTGCTCGTCGCGTGGGTCTCCTCGGAGAGCGACTCGAACTCCGGGGCGCGCACCTCGTCCGCCCAGAGCAGCGTCTGCAGCACGATGACGCCGTCGCGCACACGCAGCACGGCAAGGGTCATGCGCGAGCGCACCGACACCGTGACGAGTGCCATTCGGTCGGCCTTCTCGAGGGCGTCACGCAGCAGCACATAGGGCTTGAGGCCGGTCTTGTCGGGCTCGAGGTAGTAGGACTTGTCGAACAGCAGCGGGTCGATCTGCTCGGAGGGCACGAACTTCTCGATCGAGATCTCCTTCGTCGACCGCGACGGGAGGCTCTTCATGTCCTCGTCGGAGAGCACGACCATCTGCCCGTCGGCGGCCTCGTATCCCTTGGCGATGTCGGAGTAGGCCACCTCCTCACCGTCGATGGCGCAGACGCGTTTGTAGCGGATGCGCCCGCCGTCCTTCTCGTGGACCTGGCGGAACTGCACGTCGTGGTTCTCGGTCGCCGAGAAGAGGCGGACCGGCACATTGACGAGTCCGAAGGAGACCGCGCCTTTCCAGATGGCTCGCATGAGAACAAGAATGCACCCATGCGCCCCATGCTCGCGACGCCGACGGTGACCATTCCGTCCGGCGACGCCTGGCAGCACGAGGTGAAATGGGACGGTATGCGTGTGCTCGCCGACGTCTCGGAGGGCTCGCTGACGCTGTGGTCGCGCACCGAGCGCGACGTCACGGTCGCCTTCCCCGAGCTGCGCCGGCTGGGGGAGGAGTATGCCGACATGCTCCTCGACGGCGAGATTGTGGCGATGCAGGGCGGCACACCGTCGTTCGCCGCGCTGGCCGAACGCTTCCACGTCACCGACGCCCGCAAGGCGCAGCGTCTGGCGGAGCTGGCGCCCGTGACCCTCATGACCTTCGACCTGCTGCGCCTCTACGGCGTCGAGCTCATGGGCCGGGCATGGAGCGACCGACGGGCGACGCTCGAGCGCCTGGAGCTCGACGGCCCGCGCTGGCAGACGCCGCCGACCTTCGACGACGGCCAGGTGCTTCACGAGGCGACCAAGGAGCAGGGGCTCGAGGGGATCGTGTCGAAGCGAGTCGACTCCGTCTACACCCCCGGTGTGCGAAGTCCCTTCTGGCTCAAGTCTCCTCACCGGGGCACGGTGTCCGTCGTCATCGGCGGCTGGCGCCCTGAGTCGACGGGCACGGTGCGGGGGCGGTTGGGTGCGGTGCTCGTCGGTGTGCCCACCGCCGGTGGCCTGCGCTACCTCGGCCGGGTGGGCTCGGGGCTGGCCGGCAAGCTCGGCACCGCGCTGATGCGCGAGCTCGAGCCCCTCGCCTCCGACGAATCTCCTTTTGCCACAGAGGTGCCCCCAGAGGATGCCCGGGGCGCGAGCTGGGTGCGCCCCCTGCTCGTCGCAGACGTGCAGTCGCTGGGACTCGGCGGTCAGGGCCGACTGCGCCAGCCGGCATACAAGGGCTTGCGTGGCGACCTCGCGCCCGGCGACGTGGACGACCAAGGGATGGGTGAGTGATGGCCTACGAGCCCACGAAGGTCACCGTCGAGGTCGAGGGCCGCCGCCTGCGGCTCTCGAGCCTCGAGAAGGTCATGTATCCACGCACCGGCACGACGAAGGCCCAGGTGCTCGACTACTACGCGCGCATCGGACCGGCGATCCTGCCGCACCTGCGAGACCGAGCGGTCACGCGAATTCGCTTCCCGCACGGTGTCGGTGACATGCAGTTCTTCGAGAAGAACATCCCCTCAGGCACGCCCGCCTGGATCCGGCGGGCCGGGCGTGACCCTGTCTTCCCGTTCATCGACGACCTCGCCGGCCTGACCTTCTTCGCCAACCTCAACTCCCTCGAGCTGCACGTGCACCAGTGGCGCTATGAGGGTGAGGGGCGTGACGCCGTGGCGCTCAATCCTGATCGGCTCGTCATCGACCTCGACCCGGGGCCCGGCACGGGCCTGCACGAGTGTGCTCGCGTCGCGCTCATCGTCCGTGAGCGGCTCGGCCGGATCGGCCTCGAGACGGTGCCCGTCACCAGTGGCAGCAAGGGACTTCAGCTGTATGCCGTCCTGCCGGGGGCGCACACGAGCGACGAGATCCGTGACACCGTGCAGCAGCTCGCCCAGGAGCTCACCAAGGCCCACCCCGACCTCGTCGTGTGGAAGATGGCCAAGGAGCTTCGTCCCGGCAAGATCTTCCTCGACTGGAGCCAGAACGTCGCGGCCAAGACGACGGTCTGCCCCTACTCCTTGCGTGGTCGCGACGAGCCGACCGCCGCGGCGCCGCGGTCGTGGGCCGAGATCGAGAGTGGGGCCGAGGGCGGCGAGCTCGTGCAGCTGCGCATGGAGGAGGTGCTGGCCCGCGTCGAGGCCGACGGCGACCTCGCGGCGAGCATCACCTGAGCCCGGCCGCGGACGTGGCGTTCCCGGAGGTGGCCGGGACGTGCGAACGGCCCGGCGATGATCCGCCGGGCCGTTCGCGTTGGTGCTGCTGTTTCGGTCAGTGGGCCTTGTCGTAGGCCGCCTGCACCTCGGCCGAGATGCGGCCGCGGTCCGACACCTGGTGGCCGTTGGCCCGGGCCCACTCGCGCACCGCGCCGAGGTCGGAGCGCTTGGCGCCGCCGGCCGAGGCCGAGCGACGTCGCGAGCCGCCGCGGCCGCCGGTGCCGCTGCGACGGGCGTGGCCCGTCCAGGCCGCGAACTCGTCGCGCAGCTTCTTGGCGTGCTTGTCCGAGAGGTCGATCTCGTAGGAGATCCCATCGAGCGAGAACGACACCGTCTCGGCAGCGTCACCGCCGTCGAGGTCGTCGATCAGCTTCACTTCGACACGCTGAGCCATGTTTCTCCATCTGATTGTGTAGCAATGGGAGGGGTTATCCGCGCCAACCACTCGCGGACAACATCAATTTACACTCCCACGGCGCAGAAATCGCATTCCGCGCTATCCACAGAGATGTTTATTGCGGTGTGACGAACTCAGCGGGCGGTGATGTCCGGTGCCGCAGTGCCGGTGTTGTCATCGCTGGTGGCGGCGGGTGCGGATTGTGTGCCGGTGTCTCCCGCTTGGTGCTCCTTCTCCCATTTCGCGTGCGCAATGCGCTCGCGGCGGTCGCCCTCGAGAATGCTCTTGATGACGAAGTAGAAGAGCGTGGCCATGCCGATGGTCGGCACGAGCGCGAGCACGTAGGGCATGACGGAGTCCATGCCGCTATTTTCGCACGGGATCTCGCAGCGGCCATCAGCGCGCCGGACCTCGTTGTCGGAGGGGGACCGTAGGTTGTCGG
The DNA here is from genome assembly GCF_044793955.1 of Humibacillus xanthopallidus. Taxonomy (GTDB): domain Bacteria; phylum Actinomycetota; class Actinomycetes; order Actinomycetales; family Dermatophilaceae; genus Humibacillus; species Humibacillus xanthopallidus_C. The sequence goes on from NZ_CP084995.1 coordinate 1,088,307, forward strand.
CATGGCTACCAAGAGCACCTCGCGGCGCGCCGCCGGCTTCCGCTGCTCCGAGTGCGGGTGGACGACGGCCAAGTGGGTCGGCCGGTGTGGCGAGTGCCAGGCGTGGGGGAGCGTGGCCGAGGTCGGCGATGCTCCTGCTCGCACGACCGCGGCGACCGCCGTCACCCCGGCCCCGCGGATCGGTGACGTCGATGTCACCCGTGCCGCCGCGAGGCCCACGGGCGTCGGAGAGTTCGACCGGGTGCTCGGCGGCGGGCTCGTGCCCGGGTCGGTCGTGCTCGTCGCCGGGGAGCCGGGCGTCGGCAAGTCGACGCTGCTGCTCGACGTGGCGGCGCGTGCGGCCCGCTCCGGTGCCGCCGTGCTCTATGTCAGCGGCGAGGAGTCGGCCGCTCAGGTGCGCGGTCGCGCCGAGCGCATAGACGCCATCGCCGACACCCTCTACCTCGCGTCCGAGACCGACCTGGCGACGGTGCTCGGACACGTCGAGGCGCGCTCGCCCGACCTGCTCGTCGTCGACTCGGTGCAGACCGTGGCCAGCGCCGAGATCGAGGGCCAGGCCGGCAACGTCTCCCAGGTCCGAGAGGTCGCGGCCAGCCTGATCCGGGCCGCCAAGCAGCGGGGCATGGCCGTGCTGCTCGTCGGCCACGTCACCAAGGACGGCTCCATCGCGGGCCCGCGGGTGCTCGAGCACCTCGTCGACGTCGTGGTGCAGTTCGAGGGCGACCGGCACTCCCGGCTGCGCCTCGTCCGCGCGGTCAAGAACCGCTACGGCCCCACCGACGAGGTCGGCTGCTTCGACCTGTCCGACATCGGCATCGTCGGCCTGCCCGACCCGAGCGGTCTCTTCCTGACCAGGCGTGACCTCGCGGTGGCCGGCACCTGCGTCACGGTGACGCTCGAGGGTCGACGGCCCCTCGTCGCCGAGGTGCAGGCGCTCGTCGCCCCGTCGACGCTGCCGAGTCCGCGGCGCACCTCGAGCGGCCTCGACGCGTCCCGGCTGGCCATGATCATCGCCGTCCTCGACAAGCGGGCCGGCGCACCCGTGGGCTCGCGCGACATCTTCGCGGCCACCGTGGGCGGGGTCCGCCTCACCGAGCCGGCAGCCGACCTCGCGATCGTCTGCGCCGTCGCGTCCTCCGTCATCGACCGTCCGCTCGCCACCGACGTCATCGCGCTGGGCGAGGTCGGGCTCGCCGGTGAGGTGCGCCGGGTCACGGGCCTGCAGCGGCGCCTGGCCGAGGCCGCACGGCTCGGCTTCCGTCACGCACTCGTGCCGCCCGGCAGCCTCGACGGGGGTGCGTCCCTGCCCGACGGCATCCGCACGCACGAGGTGGCCGACGTCCCCCGTGCCATCGAGGCGATGGGCCGTCTCGCCGGGCCGCGAGCCAGCGACACACGGGCCGTTGCCAGCGTCTAGACTGCGTGCGACTGGGGTGGTCGCGCTCGGCGCCCCCCTCGCCGACAGGGATGTGATGGACCGGAACGACGAGCTGCTGCTGCGTGCAGCCCTTGCTGCCGTCGCCCCCGGCACCGAGCTGCGTGACAGCCTCGAGCGCATCCTCCGCGGACGCACCGGAGCCCTCATCGTGCTCGGCTACGACCGCATCGTCGACTCCATCTGCACCGGCGGCTTCGTGCTCGACGTCGAGTTCTCGGCGACGCGGGTGCGAGAGCTCTGCAAGATGGACGGCGCCGTCGTGCTCGACCGCGAGGGCACCCGCATCCTGCGCGCCGCGACCCAGCTCGTCCCCGACTCGAGCATCGAGACGACCGAGTCGGGCACGCGACACCGCACGGCCGAGCGGGTCGCCAAGCAGACCGGCTTCCCGGTCATCTCGGTCAGCCAGTCGATGGGTGTCGTCGCGCTCTACGTCGGAGACCTGCGACACGTCATCGAGGGCTCCCCGACGACCCTGTCCCGCGCCGACCAGGCGCTGCAGACGCTCGAGCGCTACAAGGCCCGCCTCGACGAGGTCACCGGCACGCTCTCGGCGCTCGAGATCGAGGACCTCGTCACCGTCCGCGACGTCACGGCCGTGCTCCAGCGCCTCGAGATGGTCCGGCGCATCTCGGCCGAGATCCAGGACTACGTCGTCGAGCTCGGCACCGACGGGCGACTGCTCTCCCTCCAGCTCGAGGAGCTCATCGGCGGGCTCGGCAACGACCGTGAGCTCGTGATCCGCGACTACCTCCCGGCGACCAAGTCGAGCCTCGGCCTCGACGACGCGCTCGCCAACCTCCAGTCGCTCAACTCGGTCGAGCTGCTCGACCTCGCCGCCGGCGCGCGCGCCGTCGGCTTCTCGGTCGTCGGCGACAGCCTCGATGCGCCGGTGAGCCCGCAGGGCTACCGGCTGCTCACCAAGGTGCCGCGTCTGCCCACCGCCATCGTCGACCGTCTCGTCAACCACTTCGAGTCGCTCCAGCGACTGCTCGCCGCCGGCATCGAGGACCTCATGCTGGTCGACGGTGTCGGCGAGGGCCGCGCCCGCGCCGTGCGCGAGGGTCTCTCGCGCCTGGCCGAGTCGAGCATCCTCGAGCGCTACGTCTGACGCGCCGCTTCCTCTCCCGTATGCCGCCTGGCTCGCCCCCGATCGCCGTGCTCCACGAGCGCGTCAACTCGTGGTTCAGCGAGGCCGGCCGTGACCTGCCGTGGCGCCGTGCCGACTGCAGCCCGTGGGGGGTCTTCCTCTCCGAGGTGATGTCGCAGCAGACACCGCTGTCGCGGGTCGAGCCGGTGTGGCGCGAGTGGATGGAGCGATGGCCGACGCCGACCGACCTGGCCGCGGCCTCACCGGGTGAGGTGGTGCGCGCCTGGGGTCGGCTCGGCTATCCCCGCCGGGCGCTGCGGCTGCACGAGGCGGCCACGGCGATGGTCGAGCAACACGACGGTGAGGTGCCCCGCGGCCACGAGGAGTTGCTGGCGCTCCCGGGGGTCGGCGCCTACACGGCTGCCGCGGTGTCGTGCTTCGCCTTCGCCAACCCCGAGGTCGTCATCGACACCAACGTCCGGCGCGTGCTGGCCCGCACGCTGGAGGGCAAGGCGTTGCCCCACCTGACCCTCAATCGGGCCGAGTCCGATCTCGCCCGGGCTGCCATGCCGGCCGACCGCGACGCCGCCAACACCTGGAACGTCGCCGTCATGGAGCTCGGCGCGCTGATCTGCGTGGCCCGCGGACCGCGCTGCGAGGAGTGCCCGGTCGCCGATCTGTGCGCGTGGAACGTCGCCGGCCGCCCGGCATACGAAGGACCCGCCCGACGCGGGCAGGCCTGGCACGGCACCGACCGTCAGGTGCGGGGCGAGATCCTGCGGCGGCTGCGCGAGGCTCACACCTCGGTGCCACTTGCGAGTCTCGTCGATGCCGGCGACGATCCGGCCCAGGTGATGCGCTGCCTCGACTCCCTCGTGGCCGACGGCCTGCTCGAGCCGCTCCCACGCCAGCGCTTCCGCCTCCCGGCCTGACCCGCCCACCCCCCACAAAGTCGAGTGGGCACTTTCCACCCAACCCCCAACAGTCGAGTGGGCAGTTTCCGCCGCCCCCCGAAGTCGAGTGGGCAGTTTGCACCCGGGTCCGGCCCACGGGTGCGCGAGTCTGCGGTGGAAAGTGCCCACTCGACGTCGCTCGTGCGTCCGTCACAGTCGAGTGGGCAGTCTGCAACCGGGGTCCGGCCGACGCGCGCGCGAGTCTGCGGTGGAAAGTGCCCACTCGACGTCGCTCGTGCGTCCGTCACAGTCGAGTGGGCAGTTTGCACCCGGGGCCCGGCCCGCGGGGGCGCGAGTCTGCGGTGGAAAGTGCCCACTCGACTTTGGGGGTCAGAGGTTGCCGAGGATTCTCGTGACGGTGATGGCGATGACGACGCGCTCGGGGTTGGGGCGCGGCTCCCGGTAGCGCGCGGCATACCTCCGCTCGGCGTCGCCGACGGACTGCGGGTCGTCCAGCACCTGAGTCGTGCCCTCGAGGGAGAGCCACCACCTGCCGTCCACCTGGCAGAGGACGGCAGGGCAGCCCGCGGCCGCGTTGCGCGTCTTGCGGCTGCCACGGCTCGTGATGACGCGGGCCGTCGACGTCTCGGCGTCCCAGGTGAAACCGACGGGCGTCACGTGCGGCGAGCCGTCGGGGCGCAGCGTCGTCAGCGTCGCAAGATGGCGGACGGCGAGGAAGTCGAGGGCCTCGGGACTGAGGTCACGCGGTGCCATGGCCATCGGCGTCAGCCGGCCCGCCGCCCGAGGGCGATCAGGCAGCGGTCCCGGACCTCCGTGGGCTCACCCTCGGTGGTGACGCTGACCCCGGGCTCATCTGGGGCGAGCGGCTCGAGGGTGGCGAGCTGGCTGGGCAGCAGCGACGGCGGCATGTAGTGACCGGCCCGGTGCTCCACGCGGTCGGCGATGACGGCGCCGGGCGCCTCGACATGGAGGAAGCGCACGTGCGGACGGTCGCGGCGAAGCACGTCGCGGTAGGCGCGGCGCAATGCCGAACAGGTCACCACGGCCGACTCACCGGCGGCCTCTCTGGCGCTGATCCACCTGCCGATCGTCTCGAGCCAGGGCCAGCGGTCGTCGTCGGTGAGTGGCTGGCCGCTGCGCATCTTCGCGACGTTGGCCTCGGGGTGGAAGTCGTCGCCCTCGGCGAACTGCCACCCCAGCGCCGTCGCGATCCCCGTCGCGACCGTGGTCTTGCCGCTGCCGCTGACCCCCATGACGACGATGATGTCGGGGGTGGGCAGGTCTTCACGGGGGGTGTCCGGCATGACCCGAACGTACCCCCGTTGATCCGGCGTTGATCCGGGACCGGTCGGTCGGTAGCGTGGCCCCTTGTGCCTGCCCACGCCCGAGTCTCGTGAAGACCTTCTGGCTCCTCGTGCGGGCAGGCTTCCGGAGGCACTCGACCTACCGGCTCGCGCTGCTCGCGGGGATGACGACCAACTCGGTCTTCGGCATCATCCGTGCCTCGATCCTGCTCGCGGCACTCGCGTCGGCCGGCACCTCGATCGGCGGCTACGACGCGCCCATGACCATCGCCTTCGTCTGGTGGGGTCAGGCGTTGCTCGGCACCGTCAACCTCTGGGGCTTCGCCGAGGTGAAGGACCGCGTGCGCACGGGCGACATCGCCGTCGACTTCCTGCGACCGATGAACCCGCAGCTCGCCTATCTCGCAGGCGATCTCGGGCGGGCCGGCATCAACCTGATCGGCCGGGGCATCCCGGCCATCCTGCTCGGTGCCCTCCTCTTCGACATGGCTTGGCCGCCGTCCGGCCTCAGCTGGGCGGCGGGTGCCGTGTCGGTGGTGCTCGCCGTGGTCGTCGCCTTCGCGGGCAACTTCGTCATCAACCTGCTCGCCTTCTGGCTCGTCGAGATCCGCGGCATCATGCTGCTCTGGATGATCACCGGTGGTCTGCTGTGCGGGCTCTACCTGCCCGTGCCGTGGTTCCCTGACTGGCTGCGGACCATCGCCAACTGGTCGCCCTTCCCCTCGATGCTCCAGCAGCCGATCGACATCCTCGCGGGACGCGTCGTGGGCGCCGACATCGGCACGTCGCTCGCGATCCAGCTCTTCTGGGTGACGGCCCTACTCGGGCTCGGTCAGCTCGTGCTGCGGGCCGGTCGACGCCGCCTGGAGGTGCAGGGTGGCTGACGACCGTGGCTCGCTCGCCGAGCGACTGCGCCCCTACCGCGTGCTGCTCGCCTCCCGCGCCCGCGCGCAGATGCAGTACCGCACGTCCTTCGTCACTGACATCCTCGGCACAGTCGGGGTCGGGCTCGCGGAGTTCGCCGAGGTCTGGGTGATCTTCCACAACGTCGACGTGCTCGGCGGCCTCGACTTCACCGCGGCCCTGCTCGTCTTCGCCCTCTCGAACCTCGCGTTCTCCATCGCCGACATGTTCGTCGGGCACCTCGACCAGCTGCCGCGCTACATCCGGGCGGGGCAGGTCGACGCCTTCTACGTGCGGCCGCTGCCACTGCTGACTCAGCTCATGACGAGTGACCTGTCGCTGCGTCGGGTGGGTCGCCTGTCGGTGGCGCTCGTCGCCCTCACCGTCGCGCTCACCACCGCCGACATCGCATGGTCGCCGGCCACCGTGCTGCTCATCGTGCTCACGGTCGTCAGCGGCACGGCGATCTTCTCGGCCCTGTTCACGGCCGCCGGCGGCCTGCAGTTCTTCCTCGTCGACGGCTCCGAGTTCACCAACGCCTTCACCTACGGCGGGTCGTATGCCGCCCAGCAGAGTCAGCAGGTCTTCCCCGACCCGCTGCGCATCTTCTGGACCTTCGTCATCCCGACCGCCTTCGTCGCCTACCTCCCGGCCGTCGCCATCCTCGACCTGCCCGGCGACCACCTCGCCCCACCGTGGCTGGCGTGGTTCACGCCGGTCGCAGCGGCGCTCGCCTGGACCCTCGCCGGCCTGTGCTGGAGGGCCGGCACCCGTCACTACCAAGGAGCCGGTGGATGAGCATCATCGAGACCCGCGACCTCGTGCGCGACTTCAAACGGACCCGCGCCGTCGACCACCTGACGCTCGCCATCGAGGCGGGCGAGTCCGTCGGCTACATCGGTGCCAACGGGGCGGGCAAGTCGACGACGATCAAGATGCTGACCGGCATCCTCAAGCCGACCTCGGGCCTCGTGCGCACCTGTGGGCTCGACCCGATGCGCGACCGCATCGGGGTGGCCCGGCGCGTCGGCGTCGTCTTCGGTCAACGCTCCCAGCTCTGGTGGGACCTGCCCCTGCGTGACTCGTTCGACATCCTCGCCGCCATCCACCGGCTCGAGCCCACCGCCGCTACTGCGCGCACCGACCGCCTCGTCGAGCAGCTCGAGATGGGGCCGCAGCTGGGCACGCCCGTGCGATCGCTGTCGCTCGGGCAGCGGATGCGTGCGGAGATCGCCGCCGCCCTGCTGCACACCCCGGAGCTGCTCATCCTCGACGAGCCGACGATCGGGCTCGACGTGCTCTCGAAGCAGCGCCTGCGCGAGTTCCTCGTCGCCGAGCGGCGCGAGCGGGGCACGACCCTGCTGCTGACGACCCACGACATGGGCGACATCGAGCGGCTCTGCGACCGGGTGCTCGTCGTCGACCACGGCCAGCTCGCCTTCGACGGCACGCTGCCCGGTCTGGCCGCGACGGTCGGGGCGCAGCGCATCCTGGTCATCGACCTCGCCGAGCCGACCCCCGACCTGACCGGCGTGCCGAGCACGACGCTCCTCGAGAGCGAGTCGGGGGGCCTGCGCCAGCGTCTCGCCTTCGACGCCGCAGCCACGACGGCGGCCGCGGTGCTCGCCCACGTGTCGGCCCGTCATTCCGTGCGTGACCTGGCGATCGAGGAGCCCGACATCGAGGACGTCGTGCGGCGCATCTACGCCGCCTCCGGGCGCGGCTGACGCCCTCACCCGTCGAGGGGCCAATCGTTGCCGCCGGTCGACCGACGCAAGCGGCACGGAGTGGCCACTCGACCGGGGAGGGGCGACACGGAGTGGCCACTCGACCGAGGAGGGGCGACACGGAGTGGCCACTCGACCGGGGAGGGGCGGCACGGAGTGGCCACTCGACCGGGGAGGGGGTCAGAGGGTGCGGAGCATCCGGTGGTTGCCCAGGGTGTTGGGCTTGACCCGCTCGAGGTCGAGGAACTCCGCGACGCCCTCGTCGTAGGAGCGCAGCAGCTCGGCGTAGACCTCGCCCGAGACCGCCTGCCCCTCGATCTCGGTGAAGCCGTGCCGGGTGAAGAAGCCGACCTCGAAGGTCAGGCAGAAGAGCCGCTGGACCCCGATCGCGCGGGCGTCGTCGACGAGCTCCTCGAGGAGCCGGCCGCCGAGCCCCGTGCCGAGCATGTCGCCGGCCACGGCGAGCGTGCGGATCTCGGCGAGGTCCTCCCACATGACGTGCAGCGCCCCGCAGCCGACGATGCGCCCGTCGAGCTCGGCGACGCGGAACTCCTGCAGGCTCTCGAAGTAGGTCACCGCCTCCTTGCTCACGAGCACGCGACGCTCGGCCAGCGGGGCCACGAGATCCCGGATGCCGCGCACGTCGGACGTGCGTGCGCGCCGGATGACCGTGCGGGCGCGCAGGTCGGCGCTGTCGTCGGTGCGATCGTCGATGCGATCGTCGGTGGGGCGCTCGGTGCGCTCGCCCGCAGGGCCGGCCGTCACGAGAGGTTCCCGTCGCGGAAGGAGGCGAAGAGGCGCCGGGCCTCGGCGCCGAGCACGACGATCGACTGCCCGGCGGCGGTGCCGAAGGGCCCCTTGGCCACGTCGCGCCCGACCTGCAGCGGGTTGAGGGTGTGCAGCCCGGCGGTGAAGGTGAGGATCTGCTCGGCCGACAGGTCGCTCTCGCCCACCTCGCTGAAGCTCGTGAGGGCGCTGGGGATCGCTGCCGGCCCGGCAAGCTTGGCCTTGACCGCCGCCGCGAGGATGACCTCGCCCTGGTGGCGTGAGCGGCCGAAGTCGCCGTCGGGCAGCGTCTTGCGCTCGCGGGCGTAGGCGAGTGCCTGCGCCCCGGACAGGGTCTGCGGGCCGGCCTTGATGACGAGGTCCTTGGCGTGGGACGCGACGACGGTGCGGGGGATGACCATCGGCAGGCCCCCCTGGTCGTCGACGATCCGCTTGAAGCCGGTGAAGCCCAGCAGGACGTAGCCCTCGATCGGCAGGCCGGTTGCTGCCTTCACCGTCGCGACCTGCGCCTCCGGACCGCCGAAGACCATGGCGGAGTTGATCTTGCCCTTGCCGCCCGTGCTGAGCGGGACCCAGAGGTCTCGGGCCATCCCCATCACGCCCCCGCCACCCGCGCCGTCGACGCCGATGACCTGCAGGACGTCGGCGCGCGTGCGGTCGAGCGCCTGGCCCTTGCGCGCGTCGGAGCCGATCGCGAGCAGCCAGCGGGGACCGCCCTTCCCGAGGCTCGGGGTGTCGACGCCGAGGGAGGGCCACCAGCCGCCGACGACCTTCCAGGTCGGTCCGACCGCGAGGGTGACGTCGCGGCCGGCGGTGACGACCGCGATGGGCGTGCCGCGCCACGAGCCCGTCGATGCCGTGGCCTTGACCTGCGCGGGACCGGCCGTGCGAGCCCTGAGGGCGGCAGCGGCGCTCGGTGAGGCCGACCCGCCGACGTCGCTCCCGGCATACAGCCTCGTCACGAGCGCCGAGAGCGCGGCCGGCGCCCCGGTGACGGTGACGCCCGCCGTGGGCGTGCCGCCCGAGCCTGACGACCCAGAGCCGGTCGACCCGGCCGCCGCCGCCGACCCCGGTGTCTCCGCGGTGGCTCCCGCACCGGTCTCGCCCGTGCAGGCGCCCAGCGCCAGGGCGAGGGCGAGCGGCACGACGAGCGCGACCGTGGTGCGGCGCCGAGCGGTCGGTGGGGACGGGAAGATCACGGGCCCACGGTAGACGACGGCCGGGGACGGCGAAGGGGCCGGGGACGATGTCCCCGACCCCTCCGGTCGTGCGGTGGTGCCCGTGCGGCGCCGGGTCAGCGCTCCGTGCCGGTCAGGCCGGCGTCGGGGTAGATCTGGTCGTCGGGAACGGTCGGCGGGCCAGCGGTGACGTTGACACCGAGGGCGTCGTCGAGCGCGGGGCCCTCGGGCAGCTCCTGCAGGTCGTCGGCCGGGCGGTGCTCGGCGTCGGGGTGGGCCATGTCGGAGAAGGTGAACTTCTCGGCCTTGCCCTCACCCTCGGTGCCGACCTCGATGTACTGGCCCGACAGGAACTCGGCGTAGAGGATCTTCTCGGACAGGGCGTCCTCGATCTCGCGCTGGATGGTGCGGCGCAGCGGGCGCGCACCGAGCACGGGGTCGTAGCCCTTCTTGGCGAGCAGGTCCTTGGCGCCCTGCGTGAGCACGATGCCCATGTCCTTGTCCTTGAGCCGCTTGTCGAGCTTGGCGATCTCGAGGTCGACGATCTGCGTGATCTCGTCCTTGGTGAGGTGCGGGAACACGATGGTGTCGTCGACGCGGTTGAGGAACTCCGGGCGGAAGTGCTGCTTGAGCTCGTCGGTGACCTTGTTCTTCATCCGCTCGTAGTCGGAGCGGCTGTCGGGACCCTGCGAGAAGCCCATGCTGGCCTTGGAGATGTCTCGCGTGCCGAGGTTGGTCGTCATGATGATGACGGTGTTCTTGAAGTCGACCATCCGACCCTGCGAGTCGGTGAGGCGGCCGTCCTCGAGCACCTGCAGCAGCGAGTTGAAGATCTCCGGGTGGGCCTTCTCGACCTCGTCGAAGAGCACGACGGAGAACGGCTTGCGGCGCACCTTCTCGGTGAGCTGACCGCCCTCTTCGTAGCCGACGTAGCCGGGAGGCGAGCCGAAGAGCCGGCTGACCGTGTGCTTCTCGGAGTACTCGGACATGTCGAGCTGGATCAGCGCGTCCTCGCTGCCGAAGAGGAACTCGGCGAGCGTCTTGGCGAGCTCGGTCTTGCCGACACCGGTTGGGCCGGCGAAGATGAACGAGCCACCGGGGCGGCGCGGGTCCTTCAGTCCGGCCCGGGTGCGGCGGATCGCCTGCGAGAGCGCCTTGACGGCGTCGTTCATGCCGACGATGCGCTTGTGCAGCTCGTCCTCCATGTGGAGCAGGCGGCTGCTCTCCTCCTCGGTCAGCTTGAACACCGGGATGCCGGTGCTCGCAGCCAGGACCTCGGCGATGAGCTCCTCGTCGACCTCGGCCACGACGTCCATGTCGCCCGACTTCCACTGGGCCTCACGGGCGGCCTTCTCCTGGCGGAGGCGCTTCTCGTCGTCGCGCACCCGCGCCGCACGCTCGAAGTCCTGGCCGTCGATGGCCGACTCCTTCTCGCGCACGAGAGCGGCGATCTTCTCGTCGAACTCGCGCAGGTCCGGCGGAGCCGTCATGCGGCGGATGCGCAGTCGCGCGCCCGCCTCGTCGATGAGGTCGATCGCCTTGTCGGGCAGGAAGCGGTCGTTGACGTAGCGGTCGGCCATGTTGGCCGCCGCGACGAGCGCGCCGTCGGTGATCGTCACGCGGTGGTGGGCCTCGTAGCGGTCGCGCAGACCCTTGAGGATCTCGATGGCGTGCGGCAGCGTCGGCTCGGCCACCTGGATCGGCTGGAAGCGCCGCTCGAGGGCCGAGTCCTTCTCGATGTGCTTGCGGTACTCGTCGAGCGTCGTCGCACCGATCGTCTGCAGCTCACCACGGGCGAGCATCGGCTTGAGGATCGACGCGGCGTCGATGGCGCCCTCGGCGGCACCCGCACCGACGAGCGTGTGGATCTCGTCGATGAAGATGATGATGTCGCCGCGGGTGCGGATCTCCTTGAGGACCTTCTTCAGCCGCTCCTCGAAGTCACCGCGGTAGCGGCTGCCGGCTACGAGCGAGCCGAGGTCGAGGGTGTAGAGCTGCTTGTCCTTGAGCGTCTCGGGCACCTCGCCCTTGACGATGTCCTGGGCCAGGCCCTCGACGACGGCGGTCTTGCCGACGCCGGGCTCGCCGATGAGGACGGGGTTGTTCTTGGTGCGGCGCGACAGCACCTGCATGACGCGCTCGATCTCCTTCTCGCGCCCGATGACCGGGTCGAGCTTGCCCTCGCGGGCAGCCTGCGTGAGGTTGCGACCGAACTGGTCGAGCACGAGCGAGCCCGCGGGGGTGCCCTCGGCCTGACCGGGGCCGACGCCGGCGCCGGCCTTGTCGCCGCTCTGGCCACCCTGGTAGCCGGAGAGCAGCTGGATGACCTGCTGGCGGACCTTGTTGAGCTCCGCGCCGAGCTTGACGAGGACCTGGGCGGCGACGCCCTCGCCCTCGCGGATGAGCCCGAGCAGGATGTGCTCGGTGCCGATGTAGCTGTGGCCGAGCTGGAGCGCCTCGCGGAGCGAGTACTCGAGGACCTTCTTCGCGCGGGGCGTGAAGGGGATGTGGCCGGTCGGGGCCTGCTGCCCCTGGCCGATGATCTCCTGGACCTGGGCCCGCACCGCCTCGAGCGAGATGTCGAGCGACTCGAGGGCCTTCGCGGCGACGCCTTCGCCTTCGTGGATCAGACCCAGGAGGATGTGCTCGGTCCCGATGTAGTTGTGGTTGAGCAGGCGTGCTTCCTCCTGCGCGAGGACAACCACCCTCCGGGCCCTGTCGGTGAACCGTTCGAACATGTTCCTTCTCCTGACTGATCGAGAGACATCTCGATGCTATCCGTGCACACGCTGGCCCGCTGTCGACGAGCACACCCCGACCAACGTCGCCGGTGGGGCTCCTGTTCCCCATCCTGAGCGTGAGGGGCTCAGGTTCCGAGTCTGTTCGCCATGAGCGGAACGCCGGCGCGACGCCTCATGCGTGCGACCTTCGTCGACGGTCTCACCGCTCCCTACCCGCTCCAGTCTCGACGCCTCGTGTTGCGTCGCGGTTTCGCAGCGGTGTCGGTCAGGAATCCGATGGCGGGTCGACGCCGGCGAAGCGCGCATGGAGCCCGCGCACCTCGTCCTCGAGCTCGGGCGCCGGCCCGTCGACGACGATCCCCGGCACCAGGGCGCCGATGGGGTATGCCGTCACCGGGCTCGCGGGCCCACCCCACGACGCGCGCCACGCGGTCAGCTGCGCCGAGCTCGCGGCATACACGATGCGACCGAGGCCGGCCCACCCGTGCGCCGCGGCGCACATCGGGCAGTGCTCGCCGGAGGTGTAGACGGTCGAGGCGGCCCGCTCCCGCGGGGAGAGGTGGGTGCCCGCCCAGCGGGCGATCGCGAACTCGGGGTGCTGGGTGGCCTCGAGCGCCACGACGTGGTTGTGGTCCTCGAAGAGCACCTCGCCCTGCTCCGAGACGAGCAGCGAGCCGAAGGGCTCGTCGCCGCGGTCGAGGGCCTGCCGGGCGAGGGCGACGGCACGACGCAGGTGGACGAGGTCGGTGCCGGTGAGACTCATGCGGACCCTCACCCGACCCTCCCCGTGACGAGGGCGAAGGTGATGAAGGCGCCGCCGTCCGCCTCGAGCATGCTCTGCACGGGGGAGGAGTGCTCGCCCTTGAGCTCGAGCACCGCGCGCTCCCACAGCAGCCAGTTGGCGCACCCGTCGTCCTGGGTGCGCGCCGTGACCGAGGCGAAGGCGCGACTGAAGGCCCACTGGCTGCGCAGCCACTCGGCGGTGTGCCACGCGGCGCTCTCGGCGCCGACGACCCGGTCGATGTGCTCGGGGATCTCGCCGAGCTCGCGCACCTCGGTGGTCAGGGCGGGCGTCGCGACCCCGAGCTGCCCACCGGGCACGAGGAACTTCGCGAGGTAGGGCGGGTAGCTGTCGGCCGTGCCGAAGTACTCCCAGGCGTCGATGCTGACGATCGCGTCGAAGGTGCCGTGGCCGAAGGGCAGTGCGTGCGCGTCGACCCGCATCGGCAGGACGCGGTCGGCGACGCCCTCCGTGCGGAAGACAGCGGCGGCCTCGGTCGGGTCGACCCACAGGTCGGCTGCGACCACGTCGACGCCGTATTCCTTGGCGAGGAAGACCGACGTGGCACCGAGCCCCGAGCCGAGGTCGAGCACGCGCATGCCCGGGCGCAGGTCGAGGTCCGTGGCAAGGTCCTCGAGGAGCCACAGTGGGTGCGGACCCATGTCGAGGTCGACGAGCCACCGCGCGTCGTAGGTCGCCGACTTGGGGAACGCGTCCTTGCTCAGGTGGTCGAGGGCGGGCATGGCTCGATCCTGCGCCACCGGTCGCGACGGCGTCGAGCCGTTTCACCCGTCGAGTCCCGGGGGCCAGCCGTCAGGTGGTCAGGGCGCCCGGCGCAGGCGGTCGACGGTGACATCGGCGAGGGAGGCGCAGCCCGTGAGCCCCATCTGGAGGTCGAGCTCGGCACGCAGGTTGCGCAGCACCTCGGCGACGCCGTCGGAGCCGGCGAGGGCAAGGCCATAGACGTGCGGCCGCCCGATCCCCACGGCCGTGGCGCCGAGAGCAAGGGCGGTGAAGACGTCTGCCCCGCAACGGATCCCGCTGTCGAAGATGATCGGGGCGGAGGATCCGGCGTCACGCACCGCGGCCACGACGTCCGGAAGCGCGTCGAGCGCGGCCACCGACCGGTCGACCTGTCGACCGCCGTGGTTGGAGACGTAGATGCCGTCCATGCCGGCGTCGACGGCGCGCCGGGCGTCGTCGGGGTGCAGGATCCCCTTGAGCACGATGGGCAGGCTGGTCAGCTCGCGCAGCCGCGGCAGGTCGTCCCACGTCAGCGACGGACGGCTGAAGACCTCGAGGAAGGTCTCGACGGCGGCACGCGGCTCCTTAGCGGTGAGGTTGTCGCGGGTGCGCCCCGGGTGGTTGCGGCTCATCGACAGCAGGGTGCCGATGGCAGCGGCAGTCGGTCGTGGGCGTGGCTGCGTCTCCGCGCTGTTCGACGGGGAGGACCGCTCGGCCGACTGCCGGGCCACCCGCTCCGCGACGCGCCGCTGGAAGACGGGGTCGGACGTGTACTGGGCGATCCCCTCGCCACGGGCGAAGGGAAGGTGCCCGAGGTCGAGGTCGCGGGGGCGCCAGCCGAGGTATGCCGTGTCGAGCGTCACGACGAGCGCCTCGCTTCCGCAGGCCTCGGCGCGGGCCACGAGACTCGCGACGAGGTCGTCGTCGCTGCTCCAGTAGAGCTGGTACCAGTGGCTGGAGCCGCGCAGCGTGCTCGCGATCTCCTCCATCGGGACGGAGGCCTGGGTGCTGATGATCTGGGTGACGTGTTGCTGCCGCGCTCCCCGGGCCAGGGCAAGGTCGGCCTCGTCGTGCGCCATCGACAGCACGCCGACCGGGGCGACGAGCAGGGGGCTCTCGTGCCGACGGCCGAAGAGCTCGACGCCGGTGTCGCGCGCCGTGGTGTCGACGAGCATGCGGGGGACCACCTGCCAACGGTCGAAGGCGGCGACGTTGGCTCGCGCCGTCGCCTCCGATCCTGCTGAGCCAGCGACGTAGCCAAAACCATTGCGGGACATGGTCCTTCGTGCGGCGGCCTCGAGAGCCGTGCTGTCGGTGGGCACGAGCGGCCGATGGCCGAAGGCTCCCGCTCCATAGATCGCGGACTGCACGGTGCGCCCGAAGCCCAGTGACGGCATACCTGCTCCCTTGCTCGTGCCGTTCTGCCGGCCGAGGTGACGGCGGCATGTCGCTGTCTACCCGATCCTGGCCGGGACGTCGAGGCATCCGGGGCAGCGGAACGGGGACCGGCGAACCGGTCCCCGTCCGTGTGCGATTCAGGCGCCAGCCGTCACAGCACGTTGTTGTTGTACTTGTCCAGCGTGGTAGCGAGGCTGTTCATCGTCGCCGCGTCAGCCGCACTGATGGCTGCGTGAGACAGCCCGTTGAACTTGTACTTGCCGAGCAGCAGCACCGACTGGTTGATCTGAGCGGTGACGGTCGTCGCCGCGTCGGCCTTGTAGTTCAGCTGGGCCGCCACGAGCTGTGCCGCGAGGTTGAAGGCGGGATCACTCGCCATCTTCTTCTTGCCATCGATCGTCGACTTGTTGAGCAGGTTGACTGCCTTGGCACAGTCCACTGCCTTCTGCTCGTTGGCTCCCGCCTTGAGCGTCAGGTAGTAGTCGATGCCGAACACTGGCCAGCCGCCGCTCGTCGCCGAGACGACCATCCCGGTGGCACCGTACTTGGCGAGTGCGATGTCGAGCGAGTTCTTCGACTTGAGAGCCGACTTCGCGCACGAAGCCCAGTTCTTCCAGTAGCCGATGGTGAGGCCGAAACCACCCGGCGGCCGGTTGTTGAGCACCTCGAACACCGTCGGGTCCGGACCGGTCTGAGCGACGAAGTCCAGGCAGTAGACGTTGTTGACGACGCCCGGGTTGAGCGTCACGCCGTCCGCGAGGTACTGCTCGGGCACGAACTGCGCCGCGCCGAGGTTGATGATCCAACCCGTGTCGGGCAGCTGCTCACACACCTGGTAGTGGTCCCCAGGCGTGAGAAGCGTGGCAAAGGTGAACTCTCCGGCATTGGCGGCGTTGGCGACCTTGGTCTCCAGGACGGTGCCCGGGTTGCCGATGATCGCCGTGGCTCCCTGGCGCAGCTGGAAGGTGAACACCTCGAGGCCGGTTGGCGGCTGCGGGTTCGAGCCGTCGTGGTTCGCAACGGTCTTGACGACCTTTGCCGTGCCCCGCATCCGGTTGGTGAAGGTGCACGTCACGGTCTCGCCCGGCTGGACGGAGATCGCGGTCACTGCGCTCCCGTCGTCACACGTCTTCGTGATGAGCTCCCAGACTGCTGGGATGTTCACCTCGGCGACGCTGTACGTGGCCGGAAGCAGCAGGCCCGAGTCGTTGCTCTCGCCGTCGGCCAGGCTGAAGTTCGCCGCGTAGTTCGGGTCGAACTCGAACAGCTGGCTCGAGCCGGCAGGTTGCGTGACCTTCTTGCCGTGATCTTGCCGCGCTGCGTGTTGGTGAACGTGCAGGTCACGGTCTCACCCGGGTCGAGCTTGAACGTGGCCTTTGCGGTGGCCAGGCTCGTGGTGCTCGCGGTCGGGCTGGCGCCGTCGTCGCAGCTGAGGCCCGTCAGGTCCCACCCGGTCGGCACGGTCTCTGTCGAGGTGTACGTGCCGGCGACGAGGTCCTGCACCGAGATCGCGCCACCGTTGCCGATGCTGCCGGCCACGTGACCCGTGTAGGTGAACAGGTCGGTGGCCGTCGTCGGGTCGGTGATCTTCTTGACGATGATCGTGCCGCGCTGCCGGTTGTTGAACGTACACGTCACGACCTCACCCGACTGCAGGCTGATCGCTGCCGGGTCGCTCCCGTCGTTGCACGTGGCACTCGTGAGGTCCCACCCGCTGGGGGTGTTCTCGAGGACCGAGTAATCGCCCGGGACGAGGTAGCCCGAGTCGCGGCTCTGGCCGTCGCTCAGCTCGAAGTTCGCGCCGTAGCTGGTGTCGAACTCGAACTTCTGCGTCGAGCCGTCGGGGTCGGTCTGCTTGACGACGATGATCTTGCCGCGCTGCGTGTTGGTGAACGTGCAGGTGACCGTCTCGCCGGCGTCGAGGCCGATGGCCTTCGGGTCGCTGCCGTCGTCACACGACGCACCGGTTTGGTCCCACCCGGTCGGGGTGAGCTCGTCGACCGAGTAGTCGCCGGGCACGAGCAGGCCGGAGTCGGCCTGCTGGCCGTCCTTCAGGAAGAAGTTCGCGCCATAGCTCGTGTCGAACTCGAACGACTGCGTCGCGCCCGTGGGGTCGGTGACCTTCTTGACGATGATCGTGCCGCGCTGCGTGTTGGTGAACGTGCAGGTGACCGTCTCGCCGGCTGCCAGGTCGATGGCGTCGACCGTGCTTCCGTCGTCGCACGTTGCGTTCGTCTGGTCCCAGCCACTCGGCGTCAGCTCGTCCACCGCGTAGGTGCCGGGCACGAGCAGTGAGGACTCGTTGCTCTCGCCGTTCTGGAGGAAGAAGTTCGCGCCGTAGTCCGGATCGAACTCAAACGACTGCGTCGAGGTGACCGGGTCGGTCACCTTCTTGACGATGATCTTCCCGCGCTGGGTGTTGGTGAAGGCGCAGGAGAGGATCTTGCCGCTGTCGGTCGTCAGGTCGAGCGTGAACGAGCAGGTCCGCGCCGGCTTGTTCGTCGTGACCCTGGCGGGCACGCCGCCGAAGTCACCGGTGAGGCCCGTCAGGTCGTAGCCGGCCTGCTGGGTCTCGGTGATGGTGTACGTGCCGCCGTCGACGCTCAGCAGAGCCGCGAAGGCGTCGTAGCCGTCGCCAGCCATGACGTTGTTCAGCGTCTCGCTCAGTCCACCGGGTCCGGTCAACGTGAAGGTCCAGTCACCGCTGGTGACCGGCACGGTGTCCTTCTTGACCCTCGCGGACGCTGCGGGAGCGCTGTTGTGCACGGGGAAGGTCAGAGCGCAGGTGCTCGGGTCACCGGCCACGAGGGCGAAGGTCTTCGCCGCCGTGTCCTGAGCCGAGTACGGCGCCGTGGCGTCCTCGTGGAACGAGTACGAGCCCGTGATGTCGAGTCCGCCGATCGTGTTCGAGCTCACCGGCCCAGTCGAGTTGGCAGGAAGGTCCACCGTCGCGATGTCACCCGTCGCCACCAGGGCGTTCTGCAGGTGGAAGGTGAAGGCGAGAGCCTTGGCGATCGAGAGGCTGGCGGTCTTGGACACCGTGACGCGTCCGGTCGCCTGGGTGGAGACGCCGATCGAGGCGTCGGCCGAGGCGGTGAACCCGTCTGATCCCGTGAGAGTCGCCGTGTCGGACAGCGTGCCGGTCGTGACGATTGCGGACGTGGAGTAGATCGTCTTGGTGAAGGTCACCGAGCCGGAGCCACTCTGCTCGTCAGAGGTCCACGAGACCGGACCCGTCGTCTTCGTGCCGGCGACGTAGCCGTTGTCGAACGAGCCGGAGGCGCCGGTGAACGAGTCGGTCGAGAAGCTGAGACCAGTGCCCGTGATGGACTCGACGTCGGTGATCGTCGCCGTGCCGTTCGTGGTGACGCCCGAGGACTGCACCGTGGCACTCGCCGTGGCCGTGGTCGCTCCCGGCACGCTCACACCGGTGACCTTGTCGGTGTAGGTCGCCGTGGCGACGTCGTTGAGGTCCGTCGTGCCCGAGGGCACCGTGGTCGTGTGCGTGAGCACGAGCATGGTCGTGTTCGCGGGGACGTCCACCGGCCCGGACACCGCCGGAGCACCCACCGGACTCAGGCCAGACCTGATCTGGTCGCTGACGTTGACCGTGATGACGCGAGAGGCGGGGTTCGTGGCATACACGTTGGTGACGATGGTGATGTCACCGTCCGGTGTGGCCGCCAGCTTCGTCCACCTCACCGTGATCTCCGCGGACTGGCTGTAGCTCGTCGAGCCGGTGCACGTGTCAGCGAAGCTGACGGTCGCGGGGGTCGGCTCCTTGACGACGTTCCACACGTGGTCGCTGTCCTGGGTGGCCGTCATGTCCTTGGACAGCTCCTGCGGCAGGATCGCGTTGACCGGGATCGAGATCTCCTTGGACCCGATGCCCGACGTGTCGAGGTCATCGTTGGCGAGGTTGAAGTGGAGGGAGGCGCCCGGGTAGAGGTGCGAGCCGAGCGCCAGTCGGGCATAGAAGTCGTAGACGCACTCCGTGTTGTCCGGAAGGTTGTTGAGCGTCACGATGCGGTAGAGCGTGATGTCGGCGCTGCCGATGCCGGGGCTCTTGAACTGCTGCGCCGTCGAGGAGAACGTGGTGCAGCCCGTTGCGGACGAGTGCGCCGTGTTGAGGGTTGGCGCGCTGATGACGTCATAGCCGGGCCTGCCGGCGTCATAGTTGTCGACGGCGATGGCAAAGGCAAGGTTCTGGCTGTCCGGTGCGGAGTTGCCCGCCTTGACGGTGACGCGGTACGGCACGAGGTCGAGCTCGTTCCAGCCCGGGCCGAGGTTGCCCGGGGTGTAGTCGCCGTCCGGACAGATGAACTGGCCGCCGATCGGCAGGACGATGCTGCCGTCGTTGCGGCAGCCCTCCTTGCTGTACGAGACGCCACTGCCGGTCGTCTCGGCACTTGCAGGCATGGCTGTCACGGTGATGGCGAGCGCGCTCGAGGCGATCACGGCCAACGTGGCAAAGAACGAGACCACAGACGTGCGTGCTCTCGCGGCGCGCCCCCCGGCGCCAGGTGAATGCATTTTCACTTTTCCCTCCAACAAAGCGGTGAATGGACCGTTTGTTCGGTCTATGTCCACCAGTCCGAGTTGCAGGAATGCCTCGCTTATGCCCCCGACCTCGCCGCGCCGCACCCATCGGTCGGATCTGGTCATTGGGGGAGGATTGCCGCGAGTCGCTTTGCTTCCCAAGGCATTCGCGTCGCGTCACCTCTCCGGATCACCCGAGGGCCGTGCCCCCGCGCGGTCAACACAGAGCGTAGATCCGCAATTCATGGGGTGTGTGCAGAACGCAGCAAAATAGCGTGCCCAGGCAATCTCTTTGGCAGCCCATGGCCAGTTATGAGTGCTATTTCGGGAGAATGCGATTTGGTGCCCACGACAGCATCAAGCGCGACATGTTGCCCCATCGGGCACCCTCGGTCGGCGGGGCTACCACGTGACCGACACGGTGTCGGTCCACCACCGCTCGACCTCGTCGCGCGGGTCGCCGCCGCGACTCCACAGGCGCAGCGCGAGCTCGACCGGCTCGCCGGTCAGCACGGCGTCGTGCGCAGGCACCTCGGCGCCCGCCTCGAGGTCGAGTCGCTCGACGACGGGAGGCCGGTCGGGGCCGATGTCGAGCAGCCACGCGCGCGTCGTCGACATCGGTGCGACGAGGAGGCGGAGCGGCGCGTGGGTGACACCCTGCCTGGCCCGCGGCACGAAGCCGGTGAGCAGCTCGTCGATGCCGTCGATCGCGATGGCGTCGCGGATCCAGGTCTCGTCGGGGCGCGGCGCGCGTCCGAGCCGGGCCGCGAGGGCGTCGACCGCGTGGACGGTCGTCTCGTGGCACTGCCGTCGCGCCCAGAAGAGCCGCGGCGGCGGGGCATCACGCAGGAAGGGGCGGCCCGCGAGGTCGTCGGGTGCGACGACGATCGCCTGCAGCAGCGCGGTCGCGCCGTCGTCGAACCAGCCGAGCAGGTCGGGCGCCGCCAGCCCCGCCTGCTCGAAGGCGCCGGGCTCGGTGTCGGGAGTGCCCCTCAGGTGGCTCGTCGCCCAGCGGTGCACCATGCCCTGATGCGCCACAAGGTCACGCACCGTCCACCCGGGGCAGGTCGGCACGGGCGCGTCGAGGCCGGCCGCCGCCGCATTGGCCCGCAGCACCGTGGCCGCGGCGCCGAGCGCGTCGCCCAGCTCGTCGAGCGACGGCAGCCGCAGCCGTATGCCGTCCGATGGTCGCTCCTGCACAGGTCTCCTGCCGCTCGTCGTCCCGCTCGTCATCCCACTCGTCCTCGCGCGGTCGAGTCTGCCGCACGGTCCCGCCAGGGCACCGGTCCCGCGGCGGTAGATTTGCGGGCGACCCGCACTCGAGCCCGACCGGAGGCACCCGTGGACGCCAGCGACCTGCTGCGCAACTCGCTCCTGCAGCTGTCCAAGCAGGAGAAGATCCGAGACGTCATCGAGAAGGCGCCGGTGTCACGCTCCGTCGTGCGCCGCTTCGTGCCCGGAGTCGACAACGCCGACGTCGTCGGCGCCGCCACCGAGATCGGCGCCTCCGGCCGCCTGTCGACGATCGACTACCTCGGGGAGGACACCACCGACCTCGCGCAGGCCCGCCACACGCGTGACGCCTACGTGTCGCTGCTCACCGCCCTGCGCGACCAGGGGCTCACCGAGGGCGGGGCCGTGGAGGTCTCGCTCAAGCTGAGCGCGCTCGGCCAGGCCCTCCCGGGCGACGGCAACGCGATCGCCCTCGACCACGCCCGCGAGATCTGCGAGGTCGCGCGCAGCGCCGGCACGACGGTGACGCTCGACATGGAGGACCACACGACGACGGACCTGACGCTCGACGCCCTGCGCGAGCTGCGGGCCGACTTCCCGACCGTCGGCGCGGTGCTCCAGTCCTATCTCTACCGCACCGAGGCCGACTGCCGGGACCTCGCGCACGAGGGCTCGCGGGTGCGCCTCTGCAAGGGTGCCTACAAGGAGCCCGAGTCCGTCGCCTTCCAGACCGGGGCCGACGTCGACAAGTCCTACGTGCGGTGCCTCAAGATCCTCATGCAGGGCGAGGGCTACCCGATGGTGGCGTCGCACGACCCGCGCCTCATCGAGATCGCCGGGGCGCTCGCCGGCCAGGCCGGCCGCGACCCGAAGTCCTTCGAGTACCAGATGCTCTACGGCATCCGGCCCGAGGAGCAGAAGCGCATCGCCGACCGCGGCGACCAGATGCGGGTCTACATCCCCTATGGCGAGGAGTGGTACGGCTACCTCATGCGGCGGATGGCCGAGAAGCCCGCCAACGTCGCGTTCTTCCTGCGCGGCGTCGCGTCGAAGAACTGACGGGGCCGTCATGACGACCACCGCGATCTTCGGCGCAGGGGTGATGGGCGAGACGCTGGTCTCCGGCCTCATCCGCTCGGGACGTGAGGCGTCCGACCTCATCGTCACGGGGCGCACCCCCGACAAGGTCAACGCGCTCGCCGAGCGCTACGGCGTGCGGGCCCTCTCGAACGCGGAGGCGGCCGACCTCGCCGACACCCTCGTGCTCTGCGTCAAGCCACAGGACATGACGGCTCTGCTCGACGAGCTGCGTGACCACGTCGCCCCGGGCAACACCGTCATCTCGCTCGCGGCGGGCATCACGACCGAGCTGCTCGAGTCACGACTGCCCGAGGGCACGTCGGTCGTGCGCGTCATGCCCAACACCCCGGCTCTCGTCGACCAGGGCATGTCCGGCATCTCGCCCGGGCGGCACTGCACCGAGGACCACCTGGCCGAGGCCGAGGCGCTGCTCAGCTCGTGCGGCAAGGTCGTGCGGCTGGCTGAGAAGCACCTCGACGCCGTCACCGCGATCTCGGGCAGCGGGCCCGCCTACATCTTCTACGTCGTCGAGGCGATGATCGAGGCGGGCGTGGTGCTTGGCCTGCCACGGGCGACCTCGACCGAGCTCGTCGTGCAGACCCTCTACGGCGCTGCCACGATGCTGCGCGAGACGGGCGAGCACCCGACCGTTCTGCGGGAGCAGGTCAGCTCGCCCGGCGGCACGACGGTCGCGGCGCTGCGCCAGCTCGACGACCACAAGGTGCGAGCCGCCTTCGTCACGGCAATCGAGGCGGCTGCCGCCCGCTCCAAGCAGCTGGCCTCCGGTCAGGGCTGAGGCCGGTGGGTGAGCACCACCACCGAGCGAGCCATGAGGGCAATGCTTTCCGGGATGAACGTGTCTCCGCGGGCCGCCCAGGCGTTTGCGCGGTCGGTCGGGAGGCGGCCGGAGTCCGTGCGGCAGGGGCGCCCCGACTGTTCACCGATCGGCTGCCGCTTGCGCGTGCGTCGGGACGGCCGGGCATGCAAAGGTTGACCCCATGACCGACATCAGCGTGCGCTCCCTCGGCGAGGACGACTGGCAGGACTACCGCTCGGTCCGGCTCGCGGCATTGCGTGAGTCCCCCGAGGCCTTTGTGGCGACGGTCGACGAGGAGGAGGCCTTCGACGAGGATCTCTGGCGAGAGCGGATGCGGCGGTCGGCCCGCCTCGTCGCCGAGCGCGCCGGAGAGGCGATCGGGGTCGTCAGCGTCGGCAGGGCCGAGTCGGAGGAGGGTGACGCCGGCGAGCTCTTCGGCCTCTGGGTCCGCCCCGACGCCCGCGGGTCGGGCGTCGCGACGAGGCTCGTCAAGCAGGGCGCCTCGCTCGCGGCGGCACGCGGCCAGTCGCACCTCGTCTACTGGGTCGGCACCGAGAACGGTCGCGCAGTGGCCTTCGCGAGCGGCATGGGCTTCCGCCCCACCGACTACCGCCGGCCGATGGGCGTCGTCAGCGAGGAGGACGGCGAGGAGGAGATCGCCATGGTCCTCGCCCTCGGCAGCGACCCGAGCGCCGCGCCGCGACTCTGACCGCACCGCGCACCCGACCTCGCGCGCTGACCGCACCGCGCGTCTCACCTCACCACGCCGTCCCCCTAGCAGTGGCGTGCCTCGGGCATGCTTGTCCTAGAAGCGAACTCGCCTGGACGAGCGGGCCGGCCCGCCCGATCGACCGCCCCGGCGGGTCGTCTCAGGGGCGGGCCGCGAAGCGCTCGATCAGCTCGGTGGGGCCACTGACGATGAGCATGTGGTGCGCCGAGATCTTCGTCTGCGGCACGGCATACGTGAAGTCCTCGCCCGGCGCCTTGACGCCGACGATGGTGACGCCGTACTTCCGGCGCACCTGGCTCTGCTCGAGGGTGAAGCCGATCGTCTCGCTCGGCGGCTTGATCTTGACGATGGCGAAGCCGTCGTCGAACTCGATGTAGTCGAGCAGCTTGCCGTTGACGAGGTGCGCGACGCGGCGTCCCGAGTCGGCCTCGGGGGAGATGACGTGGTGCACCCCGATGCGGTCGAGGATGCGCTTGTGCTCGGGCGACAGCGCCTTGGCCCAGATCGACGGCACGCCCGCGTCGACGAGGTTGGCCGCGGCCAGCACCGACGACTCGACCGAGCTGCCGATGCCGACGACGGCGATCTTGGGCTCCGCGCTGCGGATCATCTCGAGGGCGCTCGCCTGCGCCATGTCGGCGTGCACGACCTTGGCCACCTTGTTGACGAAGCTCTCGGCGAGCTGGTTGTTGCGCTCGACGGCGATCACCCGGTGCCCGAGTCGGGTGAGCTCGAGCGCCACGGCCGAGCCGAACCGCCCCATCCCGATGACGATGACGTCATCGTCGAAGAGCCGGTTGCGTGCCATGGGTCATAACCTCCGTCGTCTGCGGTGTCTCCCGCGATAGCGTCTCAATCATGCCAAGTCAGGCCAGGGTCGTCTGGGACACCGCGTTCACGAGGTATGACTTCGGTCCGATGCACCCTATGGCGCCCATCCGGCTCGACCTCACCGCCCGCCTCTGCGACGCGCTCGGGGTGCTCGACGCCCCCGGGGTCGAGGTCGTCGGGGCCGAGGTCGCGAGCGACGAGCTGCTCGCGACCGTTCACGACGCCGACTACATCGCGGCCGTCAAGGCGGCGTCGGTCGACCCCGCGACTGCCGACACGGCATACGGCCTCGGCACGGAGGACGACCCCGCCTTCCTCGGGATGCACGACGCCAGCGCACGCGTGGTCACCGGCACCCTCGAGAGCTGCCGGGCGGTGTGGACGGGCGAGGCGGAGCACGCCGTCAACTTCTGCGGCGGCCTGCACCACGCGATGCCGGGTGCGGCCAGCGGCTTCTGCGTCTACAACGACGCGGCCGTCGGCATCCGGTGGCTGCTCGCCAACGGTGCCGAGCGGGTCGCCTACGTCGACCTCGACGTGCACCACGGCGACGGGGTCGAGCGCATCTTCTGGGACGACCCGCGCGTGCTGACGATCTCGGTGCACGAGAGCGGTCGGGCGCTCTTCCCCGGCACCGGCTGGCCGACCGACATCGGCGGGCCCGAGGCCGAGGGCGACACCGTCAACGTGTCGTTGCCGCCCGGGCTGCCCGACGCCGGGTGGCTGCGGGCCATCCACGCCACCGTCCCCGCGCTCGTGCGCGCCTTCAAGCCCGACGTGCTCGTCACCCAGCACGGCTGCGACACGCACGTGGAGGACCCGCTGGCCCACTTCGCGGTGTCGGTCGACGCCCAGCGCTCGGCGGCTGATGCCATGCACCGCCTGGCCCACGACGTGTGCCAGGGGCGGTGGGTCGCCCTCGGCGGCGGCGGCTACGAGGTCGTCGACGTCGTGCCGCGCTCGTGGACCCACCTGACGGCCATTGCTGCCCACGCACCGATCAAGACTTCTGAGCCGGTGCCGCAGGAGTGGCGCGACCACGTCGAGCGGGTGACCGGCCGGCCCGGCCCGCACCGGATGGGCGACCTCACCGCCGAGGACGGCCCGCTCTGGTGGCGCTCGTGGGAGATGGGCTACGACCCCGCGAGCGAGGTGGACCGGGCCATCATGGCGACGCGCAGCGCGGTCTTCCCCCTGCACGGCCTCGACGTCCACTTCGACTGACGATCGAGAGAGCAATCCGCCCGATCGAGAGAGCGACCCGCCCGATCGAAAGAGCGACCCGCCCGATCGAAAGAACGATCCGTCCGCTTCACGCGCCCGCGACGTGCCCGGCAAAAGGGGACGGATTGCTCTTTCGATTGCGGGTAGGGTTGTGCGCACGGCGACGACGGGCCTGACGATCCTGAGCCGAGCACGACCAGAGGCCGACCGCGATCCGCGGCGGCGAAGGTGTGGTGGCACAGCGACATTCCCCATCGCCCACACCTCCGGGGCACCAACCCTCTGGAGGTGAACGGAATGCAACCCACCCAACCCCTGACCACTCCGCGCGTGCTCGCGCGGGACCTCGCGTCCGTCGAGCCCGGTGAGCGGGCCACGCTCGCCGGCTGGATCCATCGACGGCGCGTCCTCGCGAGCGTGACCTTCCTCGTGCTGCGCGACCGGACCGGCCTGGCCCAGGTCGTCGTCAAGGACCCCGCGACGATCGCGCAGCTCCACGGGCTCCCCGAGGAGACCGTCGTCGAGGTCACCGGAGCGGTCACCCGCAACGAGGCCGCCCCCGGGGGAGCCGAGCTCACCGAGCCGGTCATCACCGCCCTCACCGAGCCGGCGCTGCCCCCGCCCACGGAGCTGTGGCGGCCCACCTTCGGCGCTGGCCTGCCGACGCACCTTGACCACGCGGCGGTGACCCTGCGCCACCCCCGGCACCGGGCGGCCTGGCAGCTCGCCAGCGCCTCCATGGCGGGCTTCCGCTCCGCCCTCGGCGCCCTCGACTTCACCGAGATCGCCACGCCCAAGCTCGTCGGCACCGCCACGGAGTCCGGTGCCAACGTCTTCACCGTCGACTACTTCGGGCGCACCGCCTACCTCGCGCAGAGCCCGCAGCTCTACAAGCAGATGCTCGTCGGGGTCTTCGAGCGCGTCTTCGAGGTCGGCCCGGTCTTCCGCGCCGAGCCGCACGACACCGTGCGCCACCTCGCGCAGTACACCTCGCTCGACGCCGAGCTCGGCTTCATTCGCGACCACCGTGACGTGCTCACGGTGCTGCGCGCAGCCATCGCCGGCATGGTCGAGCACATCAGGCGGTATGCCGCCGACGCCGCTGCGCTCCTGGGCGTCGAGCTGCCCGAGGTGCCCGCCGAGTTCCCCGTCATCCACTTCCGCGACGCCCTGGCGCGCGTGGGCGCCGACCCGGACGAGCCCGACCTCAGCCCCGCGCACGAGCGCGCGCTCAGCGAGTGGGCCAGGACGGCGTACGGCTCGGATTTCCTTGCGGTGGAGGGCTACCCGATGGGCAAGCGCCCTTTTTACACAGCACCAGAGGGGTATGGGCCGACCGGGCCACGCGGGTCGTCTGGGGGTGCTCGGGGGGTGGAGCCCCCCGAGGGTTCCAACAGTTTTGACCTGCTCTTCCGGGGGCTGGAGCTGACGACCGGGGGGCAGCGGCTGCACCGGCCGTCGGACTATGCGGCGGCGATGGCGCGGACCGGCACGGACCCCGTGCTGCTGGCCGGCTACCTCGACGCCTTCGCGCACGGCATGCCTCCACATGGCGGCTTCGCCATCGGTCTGGAAAGGTGGGTCGCGCGGCTCACCGGCGCCGAGAACGTGCGCGAGGTGACGCTCTTCCCGAGGGACCTGCACCGGCTCGCCCCCTGAGGTCGGGGTTCGTCGCCGCGGCTGGCGGTGGTGCAGATCCGGCGCGTTTCGCCGGATTGCAGGCCTGCCCGTCGGCGCGCCTCCTTGCGTTTCATGGGCAGTTCGCTCCCAGCACTTCCCCTCCCGTCACAGCAGCCCCTAATGTTGCTTCTTGCACCTGCGTGACGTTTCGCCGGAGGGGAAGCCGTCGACGCGCGGGTGCATCCACCAGAAGATCGGGGTTTCACATGACGAATGAGCGCCAGCTCGCCGAGGTGCGGTTCCTGACCGTCGCCGAGGTCGCCTCGATCATGCGCGTGTCGAAGATGACCGTCTACCGGCTCGTCCACGGCGGGGAGCTCCCCGCCGTCCGGGTCGGGCGTTCGTTCCGGGTTCCGGAGGACGCGGTGCACACGTACCTGCAGACGGCTTACATCGACACCGCGTGAAAAGCGTCGCTTCGCACCCGAGGGGGCGGCACGGACCCAGCGTCCGAGCCGCCCCCTCGGGCGTGCGGGCCGGTTCTTTTGGGCTCCGGCCCGGCACGCGCTACGCTGTGGGTTCAGTTCGGCTCGTGAAGTTCGGCACCTGTCTATGACGGTCTGTCGGCAACGCCGGCACATCGCACAGTCAAACACCCGTCTCACGACAAGGACGACCAATGGGCTCTGTCATCAAGAAGCGCCGCAAGCGGATGGCGAAGAAGAAGCACCGCAAGCTGCTGCGCAAGACGCGTCACCAGCGTCGCAACAAGAAGTGACCTGAGCGCCTCGACGCGCTCGAACGCACACGACCTCCACCCTCCGGTGGGGGTCGTTCGCGTTGTGGGGGGCCTTTCTGGATCACGTCGGGCGTATGCCGGGTGGTGGCCCGGGTGCGCCCGCCACGACGGATGTCCGGCGGCGTCTGTAGGCTGACCGTGCGCGGGCAGAGCACCACGGATGCCCGGCCCACGAGAGTCCGACCGCCGGGCGACAGGAGGAGCCGTATGGCCAACGTCGTGCTGGTCACGGGCGTGTCCCGTTACCTCGGCGGCCTCTATGCCCGGCGCCTGTCGCACGACCCGTCCATCGAGCGCATCCTGGGCGTCGACGTCGTGCCGCCGCGGCACTCGATCGGTCGGGCCGAGTTCGTCCGGGCCGACATCCGCAACCCGATGATCGGGCGCATTATGAGCCAGGCCGGGGTCGACACGGTCGTGCACATGAACGTCATCGCCACGCCCAAGGACATGGGCGGGCGGGTGACGCAGAAGGAGATCAACGTCATCGGCACGATGCAGCTGCTCGCTGCGTGCCAGAAGTCGGAGTCGGTGACGAGGCTCGTCGTCAAGAGCTCGGCCGCCGTCTACGGCTCCTCGCCCAAGGATCCTGCGATGTTCAGCGAGGACATGAGCCCCAAGAGCCTGCCTCGCACCGGCTTCGGCAAGGACTCGGTCGAGGTCGAGGGCTACGTGCGCGGCTTCTCGCGTCGTCGTCCCGATGTCGAGATCACGATGCTGCGCCTGGCCAACGTCGTCGGACCGACGATCCACACCTCGATCACCGACTACTTCTCGCTGCCGATCGTGCCCATCCCGCTCGGCTTCGACGCCCGCTTCCAGCTCGTGCACGAGGACGACGCCATCGCCGCGATGATCCTCGCCACGACCGGGTCGGCGGTCGGCATCGTCAACGTCGCCGGCGACGGCTTCGTCACCGTGACGCAGTGCACGGCCATCGCGCGGCGTCCGGTGCTGCCCGTGCCCCTGTCGAGTGGCGGACTGCTGGGCGCCATCGTCAAGCGCAGCGGGCTGGCCGACTTCTCCGCCGACCAGCTCACGATGCTCGCCTTCGGTCGAGGGCTCGACACGACCCGGATGCGCACGGTGCTCGGCTTCGAGCCGGTCTTCACGAGCCGGTCGGCCTTCGAGGACTTCGCCCGCCACCTGCGACCCGCGGTGCCCGGGGTCGACGGTGTCGGAGGAGCGGTGTCCGACGCCGCCGGCGGCACCGCCGCTGCCATCGCCCGCGTCTTCGACAGGATCCAGCCGTGAGCGACGACACCAGCGCCGACAAGACCGGCGACCAGACCGGGGCAGCCACGAAGGCCACGAACGCGACGAAGGCGCCGAAGAAGAAGAAGAAGGCGCGGGCCACGAAGGCCGCCAAGACCGCGAGCGCCACGAAGGCGGCGGCGAAGAAGTCGCCCTCAGCGTCTGCTGTCCCGTCGGCGACCGTGGCCAAGAAGACTGCGTCGGCGACGGCTCGGCCGGCGCGCGGTGCGTTTGCCGCCGGAGCGGCTCGGGCCTCGGGCGAGCGCCGCCGCCGCAGCGGCACCCCGCTCATGCCCGACGAGCCGGTCGAAGTCAGTGCAGCGCGTCGGATCGCGATGCTCGAGGGCGCGCCCGCGGATGGTGGTGTCACTCCGCAGGCCCCTCAGGCGGCGCAGACCCCACAGGCCCCTCAGACCCCTCAGACCTCCGAGTCCACGCTCACCACGGAGACTCCCGCGGCCCCGCAGACCGACGCGCCGGCCGTGCCGCGCCGCCGTCCGACGCGTGCCTCGATGCGCACGCGACGCTCCGCCGACGGCGAGCCGACGCGGCTGCGCGCCGTGCCGTCCGTGCCCGACGCC
This sequence comes from Humibacillus xanthopallidus, assembly GCF_044793955.1. Lineage (GTDB taxonomy): Bacteria > Actinomycetota > Actinomycetes > Actinomycetales > Dermatophilaceae > Humibacillus > Humibacillus xanthopallidus_C. The sequence goes on from NZ_CP084995.1 coordinate 1,118,019, forward strand.
GACGAGGCCACGGCGGCCGAGTCCACCGGCCCGAGCCGGACGCCGTCGCGGCCCACCCGACCGACCCGACCCACCCGAGCCCCGCGCCCGACCCGCCCCGCGCGCACCGCGGTGACCCCCGACCGTGCCACACGGCATACCTCGGGCGGTGGGGCCGGCGCAGGCGACGACTCCGGGCACGACATCCTCGGCGACGTCCTGGACGACGCCGACCTCGACACCGCTCCCGGAGCCGTGGGCGAGGGTGCCGGCTGGGAGCAGGCGCTCACCTCGGGCCTGCAGTCGCGCGCCGAGCGGCTCGTGGGTGCGGTGCTCGAGGCCGCGGAGTTCAGCAGCGAGGCGCGCCCCGGCCCCGCCGAGCTCGTCGACCTCGCGGTCAACGTGCTGCGGGCGGCAGCGACCTCAGCCGGCGTGCCCGCCGAGGAGGTCGAGCGCCAGGTGGCCGAGGCGCTCGCCTACCTGCGCCGCCGGCTCACCGGCGACTACGTCGTCGACGAGTTCGGCTTCGACGAGGACTACACCGTCAACGTGCACCTCCCGCTGCTGCGGCCCTTCTACCAGAAGTGGTTCCGGGTGGAGGTGCGCGGCATCGAGAACATTCCGTCGGTGGGCGGCGCGCTCGTCGTCGGCAACCACTCGGGCACCGTCGCGATGGACTCGCTCATGACGCAGCTCGCGGTCTATGACGAGCACCCCAACCACCGCCACCTGCGCATGCTCGGCGCCGACCTCGTCTTCCAGATGCCCTTCATCGGCACGATGGCTCGACGCTCGGGCACGACGCTCGCCGCCAACAGCGACGCCGAGCGGCTCCTCAGCGGGGGCGCCCTCGTCGGGGTGTGGCCCGAGGGCTTCAAGGGCGTCGGCAAGCCGTTCAGCGAGCGCTACAAGCTCCAGCGCTTCGGCCGTGGCGGCTTCGTGTCGGCTGCGCTGCGGGCCGGTGTGCCCATCGTGCCCGTCTCGATCGTCGGCGCCGAGGAGATCTATCCGATCCTCGGCAACATGCCCACGGTCGCGCGCCTGCTGGGCCTGCCCTACGCGCCGATCACGCCGACCTTCCCGCTGCTCGGCCCGCTCGGCCTGCTGCCGCTGCCGAGCAAGTGGCTGATCGAGTTCGGCCCGCCCATCGAGACGACGAGCTTCGGGCCCGACGCCGCCGACGACCCCATGCTCGTCTTCGACCTCACCGACCAGGTGCGCGAGACGATCCAGCAGACGCTCTACAGCCTGCTCATGCAGCGCAAGTCCGTCTTCCTCTGACCGTCGCCCGGGTCGTCCGGGTCGTCCGGATTGCCCGGCCACGCAGCCGCCGAGCCGGTATGCCGTCCGGGCGAGGTGGCACGTCGTGCTCGTCTCGTCGTGGCGGGGTCAGGGCCCTGGCTGGGGGAGCGGCAGGGTCGCCGTGGGCAGCGACACGGTCGCGCCGGGCAGGGTGACCCCGCCACCGCCGACGGTGACGCTCGAGGTGGTGACGCCGACGTCGGGCAGGGTGACGGTGGGCAGGGGGCCGGGCAGCGTGACGCCACCACCCCCTGCCCCCAGCGTCGCGCTGGTTACCCCGACGGTGGGAAGCCGCACCGCACCGCCCGCCGGCGACGAGGTGCGTGCACCGTCACCCTGCGTGGGTCGTGGGCTCGAGCCCTGCGCGGGCGGGCTGTCGGAGGAACGGGCAGTGTCACGTCCGGTGGGCCGGTCGCCGGCGCGTGCGGAGGGCTCGAGTGAGGGGCTGCCCGGCTCTGCCGGTCCCGAGGTGGTGGGGGCGCCGGCCGTCACCCCCGTCGCGCGGGGCGTCGACACCTCACGCGCGAGGAGCGCCTTCGCGGCGACGGACGCCTCGCCGCAGGCGCTGCACGCGGCGAGCTCTCGCAACGTCGCGTCACGGCTCCGCTCGAGCACGTCGTGGAGCCGCTGCCACGCGGCTCTCGCGATCGGTGGCAGCGCAGCAGGGCTGAGGGCGTCGACCGCCGGCACGACCTCGGCGTGGAAGTCGGACAGCGAGATCAGCGCGTCGACCCGCTGCTCGGAGCGGTAGGCCTCGAGCAGCACCGTGTCGCCCGCCGTCGTCGACGCGGTCGCCGCGTCGAACGCGCCGGCGAGGTCGGCGGCGGCGTCCGGAGTGAGCTCCACGGCGAGGTCGGCACCGGGCTGGGCACCGGGCTGGGCAGCGGGTTCGGCCCCGGGCTGGGCGTCGCCGCCGGGACCCGAGATCAGCTGCACCGCCTCCTCGACGTGCTCGCGGGCCTGGTCGAGGTGCGCCCGGCCGAGGCCCACGGGCTCGCGGTGCAGCTCGAGCACCACCCGGTCGAGCAGCTGCTTGACGGGATAGAGGCGGTCGCCCGGCAGCGCCGACCGGGAGAGCGCGCCGAGCCCGCCTGCGAGCACGAGAAGCACCGCCGCCGCAGCGACGAGCAGCCGGGCCCGCCTGCCGACGCGCATGACCGCTGGTCCGCGATCCCCGGGGGAGTCCGCCGCACCGGCTGGCCCCTCGAGGAGGCGTTGGCGCAGGTCCGCGACGAAGTCCGCTCGGGGGGCCAGCCCCCGCTGGTCGAGCGACTCCACCTCGCGCGCGATGCCGACGAGCGAGGCGATGTCGGGGTCGTCGACCGCCTGCCCCTCGAGGGCACGCTGGAGGAGCGCGCCATCGGCGTTCGCTCCGAGCATGCCCAGCCTCCTACCGGTCCCGCACGGTCAACGACGAGAGGCCGTCCGTCGTCACGCGGCTCATCGATCCAGACCACCGAGCGAGGCGCGCAGCGCGCGGGTGGCTCGCAGCTGGAGCTGCTTGACCGCGCCCTCCGAGCGGCCGAGCACCCGCGCCGTCTCGGCGACGCTGAGCCCCTGGAGGAAGCGCAGGGTGACGCACTCGGCCTGGTCGGGTCGCAGGGCGCGGATCGCCTCGACGAGCTGCTCGTCACGCTGGCGGGAGAGCACGAGCTCGTCCGGCGCCTCGACCCTCACGTCGGCGTCTCGCATGTCGGCGGTCGTCACCTCGAAGCGGAAGCGCGCCGACTTCACGTGGTCGGCGACGAGGTTGCGCGCGATGGTGATGAGCCAGGCGGCGAGGTCCTTGCCCTGCCAGGAGAAGGTGTCGATGCGGCGCAGCGCGCGCAGGAAGGTCTCCGACGTGAGGTCCTCGGCCAGCGCCCGCTGACCGACCCGGACGAAGAGGTAGCGGTGCACGGTGTCGACGTAGGCGTCGTAGAGCTGCCCGAACGCCTCCCGGTCACCGGCCTTGGCGAGCTCGACGAGGGCGACGACGCGCGCGTCGACGACGTCCTCCCGGGACGGCGCGGACCCACGCGCCCCGCTCCCTGAGCCGGGACCGGGGCCGGGGCCGGCGCCGCTGTCGACGGCGGCCCAGACCGCCTCGAGCACGGAGCGCCAGCTCGGCAGGGGGGAGGCTGAGGTCAGGGACGAGTGCTGCGTCACCACGGCAGTGGGCGGACACAGGCCGATACCGCACATATCGGACCCCGCCTGGGTGGACGTCACCCGGGGCGCGGCAGGTGCGGCGCTGGGGACTCGTCGGTGGGCCGACCCCGTGAACGGGCTCATCCCGGCTCACATACCCCCGTCGGTGCCCGGTTACTCGGGCCCTCGGCGCGGGATCGGGCCGGCGCACCGGCCCCACCTACAGTGGGGGTATGCGTGTAGACGAGCCCACCGCCCCGCGGGTCGTGCTGCTCGGCCGCCCCGGGTGCCACCTGTGCGACGACGCCCGCGAGGTCATCGAGCGCGTGACGTCCGAGCTCGGCGTGTCCTGGCAGGAGCACTCGATCGACGACGACCCCGAGCTGTTGCGGCGCTACGCCGAGCAGATCCCCGTGACCTTCGTCGACGGCCGACGCCACGAGTTCTGGCGGGTCGACGAGGCGCGACTGCGCGCCGCGCTCGCCTGAGCCGACCGGCCGGCATACCGCCCGATCACGTGACGTGATAGGTGGCTCACGTCAACTTTGTGCATGGCTTCACAAACGTCTAGCCTGATCTGGTCCCCAGGTGCTCCGCGTTCGTGAGAACGCCTCAGCGAGAGGAGCCGGTGAGCAAGCGTGTCCGCCGACCCCGCACTGCGTCGCGAGATCCCCGACGCAACCGTCGCGCGGCTCCCTGAGTACCTCCGCACCCTGTCCCGGCTCGCCGAGGACGGCGTCCTGTCGGTCTCCTCCGAAGAGCTCGCTGCCGCTGTCGGCGTGCGCTCGGCGCAGCTGCGTAAGGACCTCAGCCACCTCGGCTCCTACGGTGTCCGAGGGGTCGGCTACGACGTCGAGACCCTCGCGCTCGAGATCTCCCGGGCGCTCGGTCTCACCGAGGACTGGCCCGTCGCCATCGTGGGCATGGGCAACCTGGGTCGGGCCCTCGCCTCCTACTCCGGCTTCGTCACCAAGGGTTTCCGCATCGTCGCGCTCTTCGACGACGACCCGGCCCTGATCGGTGAGCAGCTCGCCGACGTCGCCATCAGGCCCCTCGCCGAGCTCGACGCACGGCACGCCGTCGACCCCATCTCGATCGGGGTCATCGCCACCCCGGCACCGGCCGCGCAGTCCGTGTGCGACCGGCTCGTCGGCGCCGGCATCAGCTCGATCCTCAACTTCGCCCCGGCCGTCCTGTCGGTGCCCGCGGGCACCGACGTGCGCCGCGTCGACCTCTCGACCGAGCTGCAGATCCTCGCCTTCCACGCGCAGCGCAAGGCGCTCGCCGCCGGCCACCTCGGATCGGCGGTCGTGTCGTGAGCCTGCTCGTCATCGGCCTGTCGCACCACACGGCCCCGCTCGCCGTGCTCGAGGCGCTCGCCGAGCACCCCGACCGGTCCGGCGCGATCGCGACCGCTGCGCTGTCGTCCGCCACGGCCACCGAGGTCGTCGTGCTCTCGACCTGCAACCGCCTCGAGGTCTATGCCGAGGTGCCGGCCTTCCACCCGGCCGTCGCCGCCATCGGCGAGGCGCTCGCCCTTGCTGCCGGCGTGTCGTCGACGCCGCGGTCGGCTGAGCCGTCCGACGACCTGCCCCACCGGGCCGAGGTGCTCGCCGACCACCTCTACGTGCGCCATGACGAGGGAGCCGTCGCCCACGCCTTCACCGTCGCCTGCGGGCTGGACTCGATGGCCGTCGGCGAGGCCCAGGTGCTCGGCCAGATGCGTGATGCCCTTGCCGTGGCCCAGGCGCGCGGGCAGGTGGGTGAGTCGCTCAACTCGCTCTTCCAGCAGGCGCTGCGGGTCGGCAAGCGTGCGCACGCCGAGACCGACATCGACCAGCACAGCGTCTCGCTCGTGCACATCGCCCTCGAGCAGGCCGCCGAGCGTCTCGGCGACCTCACCGGGCGCAGCGCCGCCGTCGTCGGGGCGGGCAGCATGAGCGGTCTGGCCGCGGCCACCACGCGCAGGGGCGGCATCGGCTCGCTCACCATCGCCAACCGCACGGCCGAGAGGGCGCAGCGGCTCGCTGAGGCCACCGACGGCGACGCCCGACCGTGGGCCGAGCTCGCCGACGTCGTGGCCGAGAGCGACCTCGTCATCACCTGCACCGGCGCCGTCGGGCACGTCATCACGGGCGAGACCCTCGCCCGCAGCGCGCGGCTTCGCGCCGGACGCCCCCAGGTCGTCATCGACCTCGCCCTGCCCCGCGACGTGGAGCCCGCCGACGACTGGGCCACGGATGCCCCCGGCGTGACGCTCGTCGACCTCCAGCACCTCGGGCGCCTGCTCGAGGGTCGGGCCGACCGCACCGAGGTCCGTCGCGTCGGCGAGCTCGTCACGGCAGAGGTGGCCGACTACCTCACCCGGCGCATGGAGAAGACCGTCACGCCGACGGTCGCGGCACTGCGCGCCCGGGCCGCGAGCCTCGTCGCGGGCGAGATGGAGCGTCTCGACCAGCGGCTGCCGCACCTCGACGAGCAGACCCGAGCCGAGGTGGCGCTCGCCGTGCACCGGGTCGTCGAGAAGCTGCTCCACACCCCGACCCGCCGGGTCAAGGAGTTCGCGATGGAGGGCAGCGGCGACGACTACGCCGCAGCCCTGCGCGAGCTCTTCGACCTCGAGCCCAAGGACGTCGCCAACGTCTCGGCGCCGCCGAAGCGGAGGACGTCATGACCGTCCTGCGCCTCGGCACCCGTCGCTCCGCCCTAGCGACCACCCAGTCGCGGTGGGTCGCCGACCGGCTCGCCGACCTCGGCCACGAGGTCGAGCTCGTCGAGATCACGACCGAGGGCGACCGCAGCGGCGAGCTGCTCACGACCATCGGCGGCACCGGCGTCTTCGTCTCGGCGATCCGCGATGCGCTGCACGAGGGCCGCATCGACGTCGCCGTGCACTCCCTCAAGGACCTGCCCACTGCGCCCGACCCCGAGCTCGTGCTCGCGGCCATCCCGGTGCGCGAGGACAGCCGCGACGTGCTCGTCGCCCGCGACGGCCTGACCCTCGGCGAGCTGCCCGTCGGCTCGGTCGTCGGCACCGGCTCGCCCCGGCGTGCGGCCCAGCTGGCCGCGCTGGGCCTCGGCCTCGACGTCCGGCCGATCCGCGGCAACGTCGACACGCGCATCCGCTTCGTCGCCACCGGTGCGCTCGACGCCGTCGTGCTCGCCCGGGCCGGTCTCGCGCGGCTCGGGCGTCTCGACGAGGCCACCGAGGTGATCGACCCGATCCAGGTGCTCCCGGCGCCCGGGCAGGGTGCCCTCGCCGTCGAGTGCCGCACCGACCGCCCCGACGTCATCGCCGCCGTCGCGGCGCTCGACGACCCCGACACCCGCACCTGCGTCACCGCCGAGCGGTCGCTGCTGTCCACGCTCGAGGCGGGGTGCACCGCTCCCGTCGGGGCGCTCGCCGAGGTCGTCGAGGGTGACGACGGGCTCGAGCTCTCGCTGCGCGCGTTCGCCGGCAGCGAGGACGGCAGCCTCGAGCTGCGGCGCTCGCTCGTCGGCGACTACACCCAGCCGGCGGCCCTCGGGGCCCGGCTCGCCCAGATCCTCCTCGAGGACGGCGCCGCCGACCTCACCACCACCAACGGGGCCGCCGCCCCGACCCCAGACCGCGCCCCACACCGTTCGGAGCATGTCTCGTGACTCGTACCCACCAGCCGTCAGAGACGACGGCGTCGACCACCTCGGCTCCGACGACGCCCGCCCGCGTCGCGTTCGTCGGATCCGGCCCCGGCGACCCCGGACTGCTGACGTTGCGCGGTCGCGACCTCATCGCGGCGGCCGACGCCATCATCCTCGACCGCGTGACGAGCGAGGCCGACGTGCGTCACCACGCACGCCCCGACGTCGAGGTCATCGACGCCGGCCACGGCGAGCAGGGCCAGGAGCTCACCCAGGCGGTGCGCGCCAAGCTCCTCGTCAAGGCCGCCAAGTCGGTCGGCCCGTCCGGCCTCGTCGTGCGCCTGATGGACGGCGACCCGGCCACCTTCAACGGTCTCGTCGAGGAGGTCCGCGCCTGCCGCAAGGCCGGGCTGAGCTTCGACGTCGTCCCCGGGGTCTCAGCCGTCACCGCCGGTCCGACGTATGCCGGTGTGCCGCTCACGTCGAAGGCGACGGGAGCGCTCCACGTCCTCAGCGTCGACCGCAGCCTCGACTACACGGCATACACCTCGTCGGACGACACGGTCGTGCTCGTCGGGGCGCCGGCCTCGATCCGCACCGGCCTCGCCGGCCTGCTCGCAGCCGGTCGTGCCGCGGAGTCGCCCGTGGCGCTCAGCGAGCGCGCCACGACGGTGCGGCAGTCCTCCGTCGCCACGACGCTCGGGGCAGTTGACCGACTCTTCAGCGGCAAGGACGCGTTCGATGTCACGATGGCCATCGTGTCGCCCAACGTCGACCTGAGGGACGAGTTCGCCTGGTTCGAGACCAAGCCGCTCTTCGGCTGGAAGGTGCTCGTGCCGCGCACCCAGGCGCAGGCGGGTTCCATGGTCGACCGTCTCGCGGGCTACGGCGCGACCGCCGACGTCGTGCCCACGATCTCGGTCGAGCCCCCGCGCACCCCGCAGCAGATGGAGAAGGCCGTCAAGGGTCTCGTCACCGGGCGCTATGAGTGGATCGGCTTCACGTCGGTCAACGCCGTGCGCGCCGTGCGGGAGCGCTTCGAGGAGTTCGGGCTCGACGCCCGTGCCTTCGCCGGGCTCAAGGTCGCGGCCGTCGGCGGCGTCACCGCCGCCGCGCTGCGCGAGTGGGGCATCAACCCCGACCTCGTGCCGAGCACCGAGCAGTCGGCCGCCGGTCTGCTCGAGGACTGGCCGCCCTTCGACGAGGTCTTCGACCCGATCAACCGCGTGCTGCTGCCACGCGCCGACATCGCCACCGAGACGCTCGTCGCCGGGCTGCGCGACATGGGCTGGGAGGTCGACGACGTCACGGCCTACCGCACGGTGCGCGCCGCTCCGCCGGCCGCCGAGATCCGCGACGCCATCAAGGGCGGCGACTACGACGCCGTCGTCTTCACGTCGAGCTCGACGGTGCGCAACCTCGTCGGCATCGCCGGCAAGCCGCACCCCGCCACGGTCGTCGCCTGCATCGGACCGGCCACGGCCAAGACGGCGCAGGAGCACGGTCTGCGGGTCGACGTGCTGGCCCCGGAGGCCTCGGCGCTCAGCCTCGTCGACGCACTCGCCGGCCACGGCGTGGGCCTGGCGGTCGCTGCGGCGGAGGCCGGCCAGCCGGTCCAGCGTCCGAGTGACAAGCGTCCGGCCTCGCGCCGTCGCGCCCGCTGACGGCGGCGTCACGGTGATCGAACGTCCCCGCCGGCTGCGGCAGACCCCGGCGCTGCGCTCGCTCGTCGCCGAGACCAGGCTGCATCCGCGCGATCTCGTGCTGCCTGTCTTCGTGGCCGACGGGATCGATGCCCCGGCGCCGATCCCGTCGATGCCGGGCGTGCAGCACCACACTCTGACGAGCGTCGTCGAGGTCGCTCGGCGCTGTGTCGATGCGGGTCTCGGCGGGATCATGCTCTTCGGTGTGCCGCGCGAGCGCGACAAGGACGCGAGCGGCAGCGGCGCCGTCGACCCCCACGGCATCCTCAACGTCGCCCTGCGCACGGTGCGCGAGGCGGTCGGCGACGACCTCGTGGTGATGGCCGACACGTGCCTCGACGAGTTCACCGACCACGGCCACTGCGGGGTGCTCGACGACCGTGGCCGCGTCGACAACGACGCCACCAACGAGCTGTATGCCGCGATGGCTGTCGCGCAGGCACGCGCGGGCGCCCACGTGGTCGCCCCCTCGGGGATGATGGACGGTCAGGTCGCGGTCATCCGTGAGGCACTCGACCACGAGGGCTTCACCGACACCGTCATCCTCGCGTACGCCGCGAAGTACGCCTCCGCCTTCTACGGACCCTTCCGCGAGGCCGTCCAGTCCAGCCTGCAGGGTGATCGCCGCACCTACCAGCAGGACTCGGCCAACGTCGTCGAGTCTCTCCGCGAGATCGACCTCGACATCGCCGAGGGCGCCGACATCATCATGGTCAAGCCGGCGATGTCCTACCTCGACGTCGTCTCGGCCGCTGCCGAGCGCGCGTCGGTGCCGGTCGCGGCCTACCAGGTGTCGGGGGAGTACGCCATGATCCAGGCGGCGGCCGCCAACGGCTGGATCGACCTGCGCGGGGCCGCTCTCGAGTCGCTGACCTCGATCCGGCGAGCAGGGGCGCAGATCGTCCTGACGTATTTCGCCCTCGACGTGGCCGACTGGCTGGCCTGAGCCCACTACGATCTGTGCACAGTAGAGGGGAGGTGACTCCATGACGCCTGCAACGGGGGATGGAGTGCGGTGGCTCAGCGACGCCGAGCAGGCCTCGTGGCGCGCCATCCTGCGCGGCACCCGGCTGCTCGAGCGGGCGCTCGACGACGCCCTCGACGAGCCCGGCCTGCAGCTGTCGGAGTACGAGATCATCTCGATGCTCTCCGAGAGCGACAACCACCGGCTGCGCATGTCGGAGCTCGCGTCGATGGTCGTGCAGTCGCGCAGCCGCCTCACCCACACCGCCAAGCGACTCGAGGACCGGGGCTGGGTGACGCGCGAGCAGTGCGCCGACGACAAGCGTGGGGTCGAGCTCGTGCTGACGCCGGGCGGTCTCGCCGCCGTGCGCGAGATCTCCGCGGTGCACGTCGAGAGCGTGCGCAGCAACCTCGTCGACATCATGACGCCCGAGCAGTTCCAAGCCATCGGCGACGCGATGGCGATCGTGCGCGACCACCTCGACCCCGACGGCGTCAGCGGCCGCTGACCCACCTCCCCCCGTCGAGTGGGCACTTTCCACCGGCATACCTCGTCGGCAACGGGGCACTCGACTTGCCGCCCCGTCGAGTGCTCACTTTTCGACGTGGGAAGTGCCCACTCGACTTGCCGCCCCGTCGAGTGCTCACTTTTCGGCGGTGGAAAGTGCCCACTCGACGTGCTGCCCCGTCGAGTGCTCACTTTTCGACGGTGGGAAGTGCCCACTCGACTTGCAGCCCCGTCGAGTGGGCGTTTTCCACCAAGCGCCCGCGGTGGGAAGTGCCCACTCGACGAGAGGGGGGAGGGGGCGGCACTGGGGGGCGCGGCGGGGGGCTGGGAGACTGGGGGCATGAGCTCAGGCCCCGTGACCACCCAGCCGACCACCGACGTCCCGGCGTCCGCAGCGCTGCTCGAGCGCGCGAGCCGGGTCATCCCGGGTGGCGTCAACTCGCCGGTGCGAGCCTTCCGGGCCGTCGGCGGCACGCCGCGCTTCATGGCGAGCGGGGCGGGGCCGTGGCTGACCGACGCCGACGGCAATCGCTATGTCGACCTCATCTGCTCGTGGGGTCCGATGATCCTCGGCCACGCCCACCCCGACGTGCTCGCAGCCGTCACCACCGCTGCCGCCAAGGGCTTCTCCTTCGGCACCCCCTCGGAGAACGAGGTGCTGCTCGCCGAGGAGATCGTGGCCCGGATGGAGCCGGTCGAGCAGGTGCGCCTCGTCAACTCCGGCACCGAGGCGACGATGTCGGCGCTGCGCCTCGCGCGCGGCTTCACCGGCCGCGACGTCGTCGTGAAGTTCGCCGGCTGCTACCACGGCCACGTCGACGCCCTCCTCGCCTCGGCAGGCTCGGGCGTGGCCACCTTCGCGCTGCCCGACTCGGCCGGAGTGCCGCGCTCGAGCGCCGGCGAGACGATCGTGCTGCCCTACAACGACCTCGCCGCCCTCGAGGCCGCCTTCGCCGAGCGCGGCCACGAGATCGCCGCCGTCATCACCGAGGCGGCACCGGGCAACATGGGCGTCGTGCCCCCGGCTCCCGGCTTCACCGAGGGGCTGCGCCGGGTCACCGCCGCCCACGGTGCGCTGCTCATCTCCGACGAGGTGATGACCGGCTTCCGCTGCTCGCCCTCGGGCTACCACGGCCTCGAGGAGCACCCGTCCGGCGCCGCCGACCTCTACACCTTCGGCAAGGTCATGGGGGGCGGCTTCCCGACCGCGGCCTTCGGTGGGCGCGCCGACGTGATGGCGATGCTCGCCCCCCAAGGGCCGGTCTACCAGGCGGGCACCCTGTCCGGTAACCCGGTCGCCTCGGCGGCCGGCCTCGCGACGCTGCGCGGGTGCACCCCCGAGGTCTATGCGCGGCTCGAGGTCGTCAGCCGAGCCATCGCCGACGCCACGACGACCGCGCTGTCGGCCGCCTCGGTGCCGCACACGATCCAGTGGGCGGGATCGATGTTCTCGGTCTTCTTCCGCGGCGGGGCCGTGACGGACTACGACGGCGCCCGCGAACAGGACACCGACGCCTTCCGCCGGTTCTTCCACGCGATGCTCGACCACGGCGTGCACCTGCCGCCGAGCGCCTTCGAGTCGTGGTTCGTCTCCTCGTCGCACGACGACTCGGCAGTCGAGCACGTGCTCGCGGCCCTCCCCGCCGCAGCCCGCGCAGCCGCCACCCCCGACGCGGGGTGACCGCCCCGGACTGAGCACCCACCGACACCCGCCTGACCACCGATTCGAGGTCATCCAGGCAGGCCCGTCCGTGCCGGGATCACCTCGACCGCGGGGCTGTCTGCCCGGTCCGTCTTGCCCGTCGCCTCTTGCCGTGTGCCTCGACGTGGGTGGACGCTGGAAGGCGACGGCGGCGCCGTCGGGGTGCCGCCTCGATTGAGGGAGGTGGGCCGTGCACGCACGATCCACGACGGTGATGGGCCAGCCCGGCATGGTGGAGACGGGCATCGCACACGTGCAGGACGTGGTGATGCCGCAGGTCAGGGCGATGGAGGGGTGCGTCGGGCTGTCGCTCCTCGCCGACCGCACGAGCGGACGGTGCATCGTCACGACCGCCTGGCGCGATGAGGAGGCGATGCGCGCGACGGCTGGCGCCGTCATGAAGATGCGCTCGGACGCCGCTGCCCTCCTGGGCGGCGAGGCCACGGTCGAGGAGTGGGAGGTCGCCTACCTCCACCGCGACCACCGGGCGGCCGACGGCGCCTGCGCGCGGGTGACGTGGTCCGAGTCGGACCCCGCGTCCATCGATCGGGTCCTCGATGCCTTCAAGATGGGGATCATGCCCCGGGTCGAGCAGCTCGAGGGCTTCTGCAGCGCCAGTCTCTTCGTCGACCGGGCCACGGGCCGCGCCTGTGTCACCGCGACCTACGACTCCGAGCAGGCGATGGCGGTGACCCGTGACGCCGCCATGGGGTTGCGGGCCGACCTGGCCCAGGACACGGGGACACACATCACGGAGGTGGCGGAGTTCTCGCTCGCGATCGCGCACCTCGACGTCCCCGAGCTCGTCTGATGACCGGTTCTGCCTGGTTCTGACCAGACGGTTCGAGGTGATCCCGACAGCCGCGTGGCTGCCGGGATCACCTCGATCAGGGGAGCGCGCGAACAGAGCGTGGGGAACGTCTCAGTGGACCGTCGCGAGCAGCACGCCGACGCCGACGAAGAGCCCCCCGAAGACCCGGTTGATCGTGCGCTGACCCGACTCCCGCCTGGCGAGCCGACCCAGCCCGCGAGCAGCGGCCGCGAAGAAGAACCACATGACCACGACGTCGATGACGACGACGGTCGCGGCGAGCACGGCATACTGCGGCAGCAGCGGGCGGTCGGTCACGATGAACTGCGGCATGAAGGCGAGGAAGAAGACGACGGCCTTCGGATTGGTGAGGTTGACGAGGAGCCCCCGGCGAAACATCGACCCCGCGGGCTCAGGCTCCGGCTCGCCGATGATGACCCCCGTTGCACGAGAACGGAACTGGCGCACACCGAGGTAGGCGAGGTAGGCGGCTCCGGCATACCGGATGACGTTGAAGAGCACCGGCGAGCCCGCCACGAGCACCCCGACCCCAGCAGCGACGATGGCGATGTGCGCGACGAGCGCGACCTGCTGGCCGAGGATGCCCCAGATCGAGCGGGTCCAGCCGGAGCCCAGCGAGTTGGCCATCGTGTTGATGGCCCCGGCCCCCGGGGTGAAGGAGATGAGCGTCCCCGCGCCGACGAGGGTGAGCCAGAGTGACCATGACACGACAGGGAGTCTAGGTCGCCTGCCGTATGCCGTCCGGTCCCGTCCACGTCCGACGCGCGCCCCTCGTCGGGCGGGCGGTGTCCGGAGCGGATTCGGTCCTCGCCTGCACGTTTGAGAGACTGTCGACCATGAGCGCGAGCGCGACCGGGATGCCGGCAGACGGGACGGCGGACGCCCCCGAGCTGACCGTCGTGCACCTCATGCGCCACGGGGAGGTCCACAACCCCGAGGGTCTGCTCTACGGGCGCCTCGAGGGCTACCTGCTCTCCGACCTCGGCGAGCAGATGGCCGGGGTCGTGGCCCGGCACCTCGAGCCCAACGACATCACCCACGTTGTCGCCTCGCCTCTCGAGCGGGCCCAGCAGACCGCGGCTCCCGTCGCGCAGGCGCACGAGCTGCCGATCGCGACCGACGAGCGCGTCATCGAGGCGGCCAACCACTTCGAGGGCCGCTCGGTGGGCATGGCCGACCTCATGCACCCGCGCAACTGGCACCTCTTCAGCAACCCGCGCACCCCCTCCTGGGGCGAGCCCTACGAGGAGATCGCCGAGCGCATGCTGGCGGCGATCGACGATGCGCGCCTCGCCGCCCACGGCCACGAGGCGGTCATCGTGAGCCACCAGCTGCCGATCTGGACGGCCCGCAACAAGCTGGCCGGCCACCGGCTGTGGCACGACCCGCGCCGCCGCGAGTGCACGCTCGCCTCGCTGACGTCCCTCACCTACTCGGGCGACGAGCTGTCGTCGATCACCTACTCCGAGCCGGCCGCCGCCCTGCTCGGGCAGGCCAGCAGGAGCGTGGGCGCCTGATGCACCAGCCCGACCGGCGCACCGCACTGCGGTGGGGCGCCCTCGCTCTCGCAGGCGGTCTCGTGACCGTCACCGCCGCGTGCTCGAGCGACCCCAACTCGGTCGAGGAGCAGGCCCGCTCGGGTGACCGCAAGGGCTACGTCGCCGGTGACGGGTCGATCGAGCAGCTGGCCGTCGGCGACCGTGGTGAGCCGGTGACCTTGTCGGGCACGACGCTCGAGGGCCAGCCGTGGAGCCTCGCGGACCGGGCCGGCACGGTCGTCGTCGTCAACGTGTGGGGCTCGTGGTGCCCGCCGTGCATCGAGGAGACCCCGGCGCTGCAGAAGGCGTGGGAGAAGGTCCAGGCCGATGGCAAGCGCGTCGACTTCATCGGGCTCGACAAGCTCGAGAGCCCCGAGACCGGGCTCGCCTTCCAGAAGGCCAACGACGTCACCTACCCCTCCCTCGCCTACGACGGTGGCGTGCCGATCCTCTCGCTGCAGGGCAAGGCGTCGGCGACTCCGACGACCCTCGTGCTCGATGCCCAGGGCCGCATCGCCGCCCGTGTCTCGGGCCCGGTCACGACGACGACGCTCCTCGGCCTCATCGACGACGCCATCGACGAGAAGGCCTGAGGCGCCGCCGTGGATGCGCAGATCGCCACCGGCTCGCTCGTCGCCGCGGCCGCCGTCGCGCTGGTCGCGGGCTTCGTCTCGTTCGCCTCGCCGTGCGTCCTGCCCCTGGTGCCCGGCTTCCTCGGCTACGTCACCGGCCTGTCCGACGTCTCGCTGGAGCGCCGTTCGCGCGGCCGCCTCGTGCTCGGAGCCGTGCTCTTCGTCCTCGGCTTCACCGTGGTCTTCCTCATCGCCGCCGCGGCCGTGTCGACCGTGGGGCTCGCCTTCAGGGAGCACCAGAGCGCGCTGATGCGCATCGGTGGCGCCGTCGTGCTCGTCATGGGGCTGATGTTCCTCGGCCTCGGCCGGTCGTATGCCGCGCCGATCGCCTGGCGACCGCGTGCCGGTCTCGCCGGGGCACCGTTGCTCGGGGCGGCCTTCGCCATCGGCTGGTCGCCGTGCATGGGGCCGACCCTGGGCGCGATCCAGGCCATGGCCGCGCCGCTGTCGGCGCAGTCGGGCTCGATCGGTCGCGGCCTCGCGCTGGCCGCCGTCTACTCGATCGGCCTGGGGCTGCCCTTCGTGCTCATGGCGGCACTGTGGGAGCGGGCCGGCACCGCCAGCGACTGGCTGCGCGAGCACCGTCGGGCGCTGCAGACCGTCGGTGGGCTCATGCTCGTCGCGGTGGGCCTGCTCATGGTGACGGGCGTCTGGGAGGACGTCATCGTGTGGCTCCAGGTGCGGCTCATCAGCGGCTTCCAGGTGGCGATCTGATGACGACCGAGACCCCGCCCCGGCCCCGCAGGCGCACCCAGGCGGACCCCTCCCTGCCGCGGCTCAGCGCCGTCGGCTGGGTCCGCTGGGCCTGGCGGCAGCTGACGAGCATGCGCACGGCGCTCTTCCTGCTGCTGCTGCTGTCGGTCGCGGCGGTGCCCGGCTCGATCTTCCCGCAGCGCAACATCGACTCCGGTCGCGTTGCCGACTACATCGCGCAGAACCCCACGACCTCGCCCTGGCTCGACCGCTTCGGCTTCTTCGACGTCTACGCCTCGCCGTGGTTCTCCGCGATCTACCTGCTGCTCTTCGTCTCCCTCGTCGGCTGCATCGTGCCCCGCACCAAGGTGCACCTCGCCGCGCTGCGGGCGACGCCCCCGCGGGCCCCCTCCCGCCTCACCCGTCTCGACGAGCACGCCGAGGTCGTCACCGATCTGTCTCCGGAGGAGGCGCTCGGCGTCGCGCGAGAGGTGCTGCGGGGCAAGCGGTTCCGTCTGCACTCGCACGACGACACCAGCCTCTCGGGCGAGTCGGGCTACCTGCGCGAGACCGGCAACCTCGTCTTCCACCTCGCGCTCACGGGCATCATCGTCGGCATGGCCGTCGGTCACGTCTTCGGCTGGCGCGGCGACATCATCCTGCCCGAGGGCACCCGCTTCGCATCGTCCGCCGGCACCTACAACACGATCTCGCCCGGCCCCTGGGTGGACACCGAGAGCCTGCCGCCCTTCGTGCTGGGGCTCGACCGGCTCGACGTGCAGTTCAACGAGACCCCCGGCCGCGGCTTCGGCACCCCCCGCGAGTTCACCGCCTACACGACGCTCCAGCCCGAGCCCGGCGCGCCCGCCACCGACGAGACGATCTCGGTCAACCACCCGATCACCGTCGACGGCGCCGACATCTTCCTGCTCGGCAACGGCTACACGCCCGTCATCACCGTGCGCGACGCCGCGGGCGAGATCCTCTACCGCGAGGCCACTCCCTTCCTCCCGCAGGACGGCAACTACCGCTCGGTCGGCGTCATCAAGGTGCCCTCGGCGTCGCCGAAGCAGCTCGGCCTCACCGGCTTCTTCCTGCCGACCGCCGAGCCCACCTTCGTGCACGGCCCCGCCTCGCTCTTCCCTGACGCCAAGGACCCCGAGCTCGCGCTCTCGATCTGGGAGGGCAACCTCTTCCCCGGCGACGCACCGCAGTCCGTCTACACGCTCAACACCGACGAGATGACGCAGGTCGCCAAGGCCGACGGCTCGCCCGCCCTCATCCGGCTCAAGCCCGGGCAGACCTACGAGATCCCGGGCGACCGCGGCACCGTGACCTTCGACTCGGTCAAGCGCTTCGCGGGCCTGTCGGTGCGCACCGACCCGGGGGCGCCGATCAGCCTCGTCAGTGCGATCCTCGCCACGCTCGGCCTCATCCTCGGCCTCACGATCAAGCGTCGTCGCGTCTTCGTCCGGGTCCGCGCCGCCGAGCCGGGGGCCGCAGGGGTCGACAGCCCCTCGGGTGACGGCGGACGACCGGCTACCGTGGTCACCATCGGAGGCCTGTCCAAGGACTCCGACGCCGGGCTCGCCGCGATCGTCGCGGCCGTGCACGACCGCCTCGCAGAACGGAACGACCGCTCGTGAATCTCGCCGCCAACGCGAACGCCGCGCTCTACGCGTCCATGATCGTCTACACGCTGGCCATGCTCGCCTTCGCCTGGCACCTCGCGGCGCGCGCGCCGCAGGTCGCCGAGTCGCGGGTCGGCGAGCGCGACGAGGTGCGCGAGGACGTCCTCGTCGGCGCCGGCGGCTCCGGGGCACCCGGGCGCCGCACGACGAGGTATGCCGCCGGGCCCGCTTTCGAGGAGAGCCTCCAGAGCCGGCAGCGGGGCAACATCGCCCTCATGCTCACCTACCTCGGCACGGCGCTGCTCGTCGCGTCGGTGGTGATGCGTGGCCTGTCCGTCTCCCGCCCGCCGTGGGGCAACATGTTCGAGTTCGCGACCGCTGGCGCGGCCGCCGTGGGCGTGGCCTACAGCGTGATGGCCAAGCGCAACCACTGGCAGTGGCTGGGCGTCTTCGTCGTCACCCCCATCCTGCTCGTGCTCGGGCTGTCGCTCTCGGTGCTCTACACCGAGGCCGGCGAGCTCATGCCGGCACTCAAGTCCTACTGGCTCGCGATCCACGTCAGCGTGGCCTTCATCGCGGTCGCCTTCTTCACCATCGCCTTCGCCATCGGCATCGTCTACCTCGTGCGCCTGCACCGCGAGGAGAAGCCGCCGGCCAAGCCCAACTTCATGGAGTCGCTGCCGTCGTCGGCGGCCCTCGAGCGCACGGCATACAGCCTCAACATGGTGGCCTTCATCCTGTGGACGTTCACGCTCATCGCGGGAGCCATCTGGGCCAAGCAGGCGTGGGGCGCCTACTGGCAGTGGGACCCCAAGGAGGTCTGGACCTTCGTCATCTGGACCGTCTACGCCGCCTACATGCACTCGCGCGCGACGGCTGGCGTCGACCACCGCAAGTCGATGTACATCGCCCTCGTCGGCTTCGTCTGCGTCATCATCAACTTCACGCTCGTCAACCTCGTGTCGACCTTCGTCGGCATGCACAACTACTCCGGGGTGGGCTGACGTGGCGCGTTACACCGTCCTGCGCCTGCTGATCTTCTTCGGCTTCGTCTTCCTCTTCTGGATCATCGGCCTGCGCGACAACCCGGTGCTGCTGCTTGCAGCCTCGGCCATCGCCTCGGCTGCCCTGTCCTACGTGCTGCTGCGCGGCATCCGCGACGAGATGACGGCCAAGCTCGTCGAGCGTCACGAGGCGCGCCTCGCGGCCAAGGCGCAGCTGCGGGGTGACGAGGCTGACGAGGATGCCGAGACCTCCGCGTCGCTGCCGCCTGTGACCGGCACGGCCGGGACGGTCGGCGCGCCCGGCGCGCCCGGCTCGACCAGTGCGGATGCCGGCCTCAGCAGCGACTCGTCGGGCGAGGACCGGCGCCGCACCGAGCGCTGACCCTGCCCGTCCCGGTCGGGGCCCTGACGGGTATGCCTGAGCCGTGGTGCATTCGAGGCGCGTGGGCGCCATGTGGTCGGCGTCGGTGGGCCAGCGGCGCAGTCGTGGCCGTAGGCTCGATGCTGTGACACCGCCCTCGCCCGAGGTTCCCCGTTCCGGCCGCGCGCCGCGGGCCGTCTCGGCGCGCGAGACCCTGCCCGACGGACGGCACGACGGACCGCTCGACAGGGGGCCGGGCGGCGGTCACGACGCGGGCGGACACCACCTCGGCGGGGCCGAGCACGGCACGATCGCTCGCCGCGAGGCCGCCCGCCGGATGGGGGCCAACTCCGAGCACCATCCGCAGTGGATCGCCGTCCCCTCGGCCAACGTGCGTCGGATCGTCTTCACGGTGCTCGCGTCGATCGTCGCGCTCTGGATCGCGGTGTGGGCCTTCACCGCCACGTCGTCGTTCCTGCTCCTGCTGCTGCTGGCCTGGCTGCTCTCGATTGCCATGGAGCCGGCGGTGCTCTGGCTCTCGCGGCGGGGGATGCGGCGCGGCCTCGCCACCGGCATCACGATGGTCACGATGCTGCTCATCACGGCCGTCCTGGCCGAGCTCTTCGGTCAGGTCTTCCTCTCCCAGCTCTCGCAGCTCGGCCAGCAGTTCCCGAGCGCCGTCACCTCGGCCCTCGACTGGGTCAACAGCACGTTCAACACCTCGTTCGACATCGCCCAGATCCAGCGCGCCCTCGAGCTGACCCCCGACAGGATCGGTGAGCTCGCCGGCAAGTACGGCGGCGGTCTCCTCGGCGTCTTCGGCTCGGTGCTGACCTTCGTCTTCGACGCGCTGACGATCCTCGTCTTCGCCTACTACTTCTCGGCCGACAGCCCGCGGCTGCGCCAGACGATCGGCTCCTGGCTGCCGCAGCGCTACCAGCACGTCTTCATCACGGTGTGGACGATCTCCGTCGAGAAGACCGGCGGCTACGTCATCTCCAAGGTCGTGCTCGCCACGCTCTCCGCCATCTTCCATGCGGCGTTCTTCTGGTTCATCGACGTGCCGTTCTGGCTGCCGCTCGGTGTCTTCGCCGGCATCGTGGGGCAGTTCATCCCGACGATCGGCACCTACATCGGTGTCGTCCTGCCCGCCCTCTTCGCGTTGATCGACAAGCCGATCAACGCGGTGTGGATCGCGCTCTTCGCCACCGTCTACCAGCAGCTCGAGAACTACGTCTTCACCCCGAAGATCAGTCGTCGCACGATGGACGTCCACCCCGCCGTCGCGCTGGGCTCGGTCATCGCGGGTGCCGCCCTCTTCGGTGCGATCGGGGCCATCATCGGCATCCCGGTGGCGGCCGTGCTCCTCTCGATCCTCAACACCTTCCGGCAACGTCACGAGCTGGTGCCCGAGCTGGCCTCGCTGCAGGCGGCCGACGACGAGGATGACGACGACGAGGACGATGACGACGTCGATGAGGGCGGCGAGGATGACGGCGGCGGCGAGGACGGCCTCGAGCGCGATCGGGGCCGTGACACCCGGACCGGGGACGCTGAGAACACGGACGCCGCCAACGCCGCCCAGGACACCTCCCGTTCGAGGTGATCCCGGGCCCCACGTGCCCCCCCGGCATGACCTCGATCCGAAGGGGGAGGGGCCGGGGACCCAAGGGGGCCAGAGGGGCGGGGGCCTAGGGGAGGGCGAGGCCGAGTGACCAGAGGGGCCAGTGGGCCAGCGGGCCCTCAGGCCCTGCCGAGGGCGAGGCCGAGCGCGAGCAGCGCCGACCAGACCAGCTGGAAGCGGCCCGTGCCGGCGAGAGCGGGGATGAGGCCGGGTCCCGTCGCTCCGCCGACGACCGCCTGCATCGGCCGCACCGCGAACGGGGCGGCGAGCAGGGCGAGCAGCGCCCAGGGCGAGGTGAACGAGGCGAGCCCGGTCATCACGAAGGCGACGGCCACCAGGGCGACGTAGAAGACGCGGGTGCCGCGCTCGCCCATGCGCACGGCCAGGGTGCGCTTGCCGTGGTCACGGTCGGTCGGTATGTCGCGCAGGTTGTTGGCGACGAGGATCGCCGAGGCGAGGGCTCCGACACCGATGGCGCCCCACCATGCCGCGGCGGTGAGCGAGGTCATCGTCGCCATCGTGCCGAGGGTGGCGACGAGGCCGAAGAAGACGAAGACGAAGACCTCGCCGAGCCCCAGGTAGCCGTAGGGACGGTCCCCGCCGGTGTAGAACCAGGCCGCGAGGATGGCGGCGACGCCGATCGGGATCATCACCCACAGGCCGGAGAGCCCCACGAGGGCGAGTCCGATGAGGCCGGCGAAGAAGAAGGCCGTGAACGCCGCGATCTTGACCGAGCTCGGAGCTGCGAGGCGCTGCCCGACGAGCCGCACCGGGCCCACGCGCACCTCGTCGGTGCCCCGGATGCCGTCGGAGTAGTCGTTGGCGTAGTTGACACCGACCTGCAGCAGCAGGGCGACGGCCAGCGCGAGGATCGCGTAGGCCCAGACGACCTGCCCGGCCTGGTAGGCGGCGCCGGTGCCGATGAGGATGGGCGACACGGCCGCGGGCAGTGTGCGGGGACGGGCGCCCTCGATCCACTGGGACAGGGTGGCCATGGGTGCTGGGGGTTCCTTCGCTGCGGACGGGTGCGGGCGGGTCGCCGACGTCAGAGGCGGCGCAGGAAGTCGGGGTCGTCGTCGGGGCCACGCGGGCCGGAGGGGCGACCACCCGAGCCACGGGCGGGCCCGCCCTGGGTGGACGAGCGCTTGATGAGGAACCAGGCGACCGGTCCGGCGACCGGGACGAGGATCGCGAGCAGCCACACGGGCTTGGGCATGATGCGCACCCGGGTCCGGTCGGTCTGCACGCAGTCGACGAGCGCATAGATCGTCGCGAACACCACGATGGCGATGAGCACGACGCGCAGCACGGCAACTCCTCTTGCGAAACCCAGCCACCTGGCGACCCGGCGACTCAGGTGATCGACGACTCAGGGCGACTCGTCAGTGACGCCTGGCGACACCGGGGGTGGTGCCCCCATCTTGCCATCGCTCAGGCCCGCTCCTGCATCGCATGCCGGATGGCGGGTCGGTCGGGCTTGCCGGGGCCGCGCTGGGGGATGGCCGGGAGCACGAGCACGCGGCGCGGCAGGGCCCCTTCGGGGAGGATGCCCCGCAGCCGTTCGCGTACCTCGCGGGTCGTGAGGTGCCCGGTCGGGTCGAGCAGGGTGACGGCGGCGCAGACGCTCTCGCCCCATTCCGGGTCGGGCAGGCCGAGCACGACGACGTCGAGCACCTCGTCGAGGTAGCGCGACATCGCGTCCTCCACGACTCCGGGGTTGATCTTGAGGCCCCCGCTGTTGATGACGTCGTCGGCCCGGCCGTCGATGACGAGCAGCCCGTCGTCGTCGAAGTGACCGAGGTCGTCGGTGCGAAACCACCGCACGCCGTCGGGGTCGACGGTGAACGCGTCGGCGCTGAGGCCCGGCTCGCCGAGGTAGCCGTGGGCGACGGTGTCGCCGCCGAGCACGACGTGGCGGTCGTTGTCGATGTGCACCCGGCTGACGGGCAGCGGCGACCCGTCGTAGACGCACCCCCCGGCGGTCTCGCTCATGCCGTAGGTGAGGCTCAGGGTGACGCCCTGCCGCCGGGCCCGCTCGACCATCGCGGCGGGGGTGGCGGCGCCGCCGACGAGCACCCCGTCGAAGGTCCGCAGCGCCTCGAGGCCCGCATCGTCGTCGAGGAGGCGGCCGAGCTGGGTGGGCACGAGGGCCGTGTAGCGGCGCCTCGCCGAACCCGACGGGCGCAGGCGGCCGGTGGCCTCGACGAACCGGGCGGCCGTGAAGCCGTCGCGCAGGTCGACGACCGCAGGCACGGTGCCGGCGGCGATCGATCGCAGCAGCACCTGGAGCCCCGCGATGTGGTGGGCCGGCAGGGCCAGCAGCCAGACGCCGCTGCCGCCGAGCACCTGGTGGGTGGCCCACGCCGAGCGCGAGAGCGAGTCGGCCGTGAGCAGCGCCCGCTTGGGCCGGCCGGTCGACCCCGACGTGCCCACGGCGAGCGCGAGACCCTCGGGGAGGTCGGCAGGGTCGTGACGGCCGGTGAGCGGCACCGGTGAGCCGGCGGCATACGGCAGAACGGGCGCCCGCCCGTCGAGGGCTGTCTCGAGGCGGGGCAGCAGCGTCATCACGCCGTCACCCGCCGGGACGGCGAGGGGCTGCAGAGCCGCTCTGGTCATGACGGCATTGTGCCGTGTGTGGCTGCGCCCGTCTCGGGAGGGTTCAGGCGCGGCGCGGCGGTCGGAGGCGTGACCGGGTCGCCGCCCGCTCCACGTCGGGCTCCGCGCGGCGCCGTTGCAGAGCCGCCATGACGATCGTCCAGACGAGCGCGACGGCGCAGACCGAGAAGCCGATGCGCGGCTCGAGCGGCAGCACGATGCCGAGCGTGCCGCCGACGACCCAGAGCATCTGGAGCATCGTCTCGGACCACGCGAAGACCGACGTGCGCACCCGCTCGGGCACGTCGCGCTGCACGAGCGCGTCGAAGCACAGCTTGGCCAGCTGCGCCGACAGGCCCTGGGCGAAGCCGAGGAGCACGAGCGTCCAGATGCCGTACCAGATGCCCGTCGCGATGCAGGCGAGCGTGGCGCCGATCACCGAGAGCATCGCCGTGCGCTCGGGGCGGTGTACCTGCACGACCCCGCCGAGCACGCTGCCGAGGGCGTTGCCGATGCCGATCGCGACGGCGACGAGCCCGAGCACGAGCGGCCCGCTGAGGCCGTCGATGGGCTGCTCCTTGGCGAGGAACGCGAGATACATGATGAGGAAGCCGGTCAGCACGCGCGTGCCGCCCGTCGACCACATCGAGTGCAGGACGGGCCAGGGGATCGCCGCCTTGCGACGCCGGAAGCGCCCGATGGGGCCGAGGGAGTCGACGGTCAGCGCCTCGTCGTCGCCGCGCCCCACCGAGGGGGTATGCCGTGTGTCCGGCACCGCGCCCCCGCGCCCGTCGAGCGGCGGCCGGGTGCGGATCGGCACGGTGTCCTCGGGGTTGAGCTCCCCGGCGGAGGAGTCGACCGCTGCCGGCAGGCGGATCGCCTGCACCGTGCCGAAGACGAAGACGACGAAGGCCGCCCGGAGCGTCCACTCGGGCCCGGCCAGCAGGGTCAACCCGCCGATGATGCCGCCGAGCACTGCGCCGACGACGCCGGCCATCGACACCCGGGAGTTGGCCGCGACGAGCGTCGTGCCGGCAGGCAGGAGGCGGGGGACGGCCGCGGCCCGGGTGATGTTGTAGGCCTTGGAGGCGACCAGGCAGCCCAGGGCCGCGGGGAAGAGCCACCCGCTGTCGCCGCCGATCGCCTCGGCGAGCACCCAGCAGAGGAAGGCCCGCACGGCCGTGGTCGTGCCGATGGCCCAGCGGCGGCCGTGGCTGAAGCGGTCGAGGAGCGGCCCGATGAAGGGGGCCACGAGCACGAAGGGCACCATCGTCAGCAGCAGGAAGGCCGCCACCTCGCTGCGGGCCTCGGCCGTCTGCGGGTTGAGGAAGAGGGTGCCGGCGAGCGCGAGCATCATCACCGTGTCGCCCGCGGTGTGGCTCGCCTGCAGCTCGGTCACCCGCGCCAGGCCGCTCTCGCCGGCCCCGCCCGAGTGGGTGAAGTGGTGAGCCCGCCGGGCGGCATACCGGCCGGAGCGGGCGGTCACCCGCGCGGCACCCGTGGCGACCCGCCCGATGCCGCGCCCCACGGCACGGGTCGCGTCGGCGGCAGCGGCCCGCGGGGGGCGCTGGAAGTCGGCGGGGCGGCCACCCTCGGGCACGTCGCGCGGACCGTCTCCGGCAGGGGCGGGTCGCTCCTGCCCACCGGTGACGTCGTCGCGCGGATCCACCTGATCATCCTGCCCTGTCCCG
Organism: Humibacillus xanthopallidus; assembly: GCF_044793955.1. Classification (GTDB taxonomy): domain Bacteria; phylum Actinomycetota; class Actinomycetes; order Actinomycetales; family Dermatophilaceae; genus Humibacillus; species Humibacillus xanthopallidus_C. Next base: position 1,142,528 of record NZ_CP084995.1, read on the forward strand.
GCGGTCGTGGTGCGTCGGACACCCGGTTCGCCGGCTGCGGCGACGGAGCGACCTAGGCTCGCGACGTGATCGCCGCGCCGACACCCTTCGAGCACCCCGACGCCTCCGCCTCGCCCTCGAGCGTTGCGCGGCCCGACAGGGTCGCCGCGACCTGGTCGGCGGTGCTGGGTGTCGTGCTCCTCGGGGCGGCTGTGTGGCTGGGCGTGCTCAGCTGGGACGTGCTGCGGGCCGGCCACCCAGCCCACCTGCTCGCCCTCGCCGCCACGGGGGTCGTCGGGCTGGTGGTGCTCGTGCGGGCCGTCGTGCTGTGGCGGCGTCCTGGCCGAGCGAGGGCCGCGTCACGACGCAGCTGGCCGCGCCTCGTCGGCCGCGGCCTCGCGGCCGTCGCGACGGTGGCAGTGGTGGGGTCGCTCGTCTGGCTCGTGCCCTTCGCGGCCAGCCCCGGGGCCGTCGCCGCGATGGCCGGCACCTCGGACGTGCGCGTCACCGACGCGCCGACGACGATCACACTCACTCCTCAGAGTGTCTCTGCGACAAGAGGGTTCGTCTTCCAGCCGGGCGCGCGGGTCGATCCACGTGCCTACGTGCCGATCCTGACCGAGGTGAGCCGCAGCGGCGTGCTCGTGGTCATCGTCAAGCAGCCCTTCGACATCGGCTTCCTCGCGATCAACGCGCCGTCAGCGACCCTCGAGGCCCACCCAGAGGTCACGACGTGGGCCGTCGGCGGCCACAGCCTCGGTGGCGTGGCCGCGTCGTCGTATGCCGGGTCGCACACCGACACGGTGCGCGGCCTCGTGCTCTGGGCGTCCTACCCGCTCGGGTCGCTCGCGCAGAGCGGGCTGCGCGTCGCCTCGGTCTCGGGCTCGGCCGACGGGCTCGCGACCCCGGCCGACATCGAGGCGAGCCGGGTCGACCTGCCCGGCGACACGGCATACACCGTCGTCGAGGGAGGGGTGCACGCCTTCTTCGGCGACTACGGCGAGCAGCCCGGCGACGGCACCCCCGGGGTGAGCAGCGAGGAGGCCCAACGGCAGATCGTCGACGCCACGGTGGCCCTCATCGGGTCGCTCTGACGGGCCTCAGCCCTTGAAGATGCAGGTGGGGTCGTCGTCGACCTCGGCGAGCAGCTGCTCCATCGTCCCGAACTGGCGGTTGCCCTGGGCGTACTCGTGCCACCGTTCGTTGCGGTCGCGCCAGTAGAGCGCCCAGTCCCTCGTGCCCACCCGGTAGCGAAGCTGCGCCATCGCGAAGTGGGTCCAGTCCCCGACACCGTCGAAGGGGACGCGGGTCTCGCAGAGGGTGACGTTGCGTCCGCGCACGTGGAGCTCGACCCTCACCTGGTGCAGAGCGTGGGCGGGCACGGCGGCGGCGCACCAGCGACGCGCACGTGCGAGGTCGAGCTCCGGAACGGGAGTTGACGGCATACGGCGGGCCTCCTCAGAAGTACCAGGGGAAGGGTGACCAGTCGGGGTCGCGCTTCTCGAGGAACTGGTCGCGGCCCTCGACGGCCTCGTCGGTCATGTAGGCGAGGCGGGTGGCCTCGCCGGCGAAGACCTGCTGGCCCATGAGGCCGTCGTCGGTGAGGTTGAAGGCGAACTTCAGCATCCGCTGCGCCTGGGGGCTCTTGCCCATGATCTCGGTGGCGACCTGCAGGGCCTCGCGCTCGAGATCGGCGTGGTCGGCGACGATGTTGACGGCGCCCATCCGCTGCATGTCCTCGGCGGAGTAGGTGCGGCCCAGGAAGAAGATCTCGCGGGCGAACTTCTGCCCCACCATCTTGGCGAGGTAGGCGCTGCCGTAGCCGGCGTCGAAGCTGCCCACGTCGGCGTCGGTCTGCTTGAAGCGGGCATGCTCGCGGCTCGCGATCGTCAGGTCGCAGACGACGTGGAGCGAGTGCCCGCCACCGGCCGCCCACCCCGGCACGACGGCGATGACGACCTTGGGCATCGTGCGGATGAGGCGCTGCACCTCGAGGATGTGCAGGCGGCCCCCTTGGGCCTTGGTGCGCGCCGTGTCGACGGTGTCCGCCGTGTCGCCCTCGGCGTACTGGTAGCCGGAGCGGCCCCGGATGCGCTGGTCGCCGCCGGAGCAGAAGGACCACTTGCCGTCCTTGGGGCTCGGGCCGTTGCCGGTGATGAGCACGACCCCGACGTCGGGCGTCATCCGGGCGTGGTCGAGTGCGCGGTAGAGCTCGTCGACTGTGTGCGGGCGGAAGGCGTTGAGCACCTCGGGCCGGTCGAAGGCGATGCGCACGACGCCCGACTCGGCATGCGGGCGGCCCGCGACGGGGCGGCGGCGGTGGTAGGTGATGTCGGTGAGCTCGAAGCCCTCGACGGCCTCCCACTCACTCGGGTCGAAGATGTCGGACACGCTGCGCTCGCTGCTCACGGACCGACCCTACCGACGGGGTTAGCCTCGCCCGTATGCCGATCCCTCCCTACGTCAGTCACCTGCGCACGATGATCGGCCAGGAGCTGCTGTGGATGCCCGGCATCACGGCGGTGGTGCTGCGTGACGGTGAGGGGGAGCCGGGGTCACCGCCGGAGGTGCTGCTCGTGCGGCGCTCCGACAACGGTGCCTGGACACCGGTGACCGGCATCGTCGACCCGGGGGAGCACCCGCACGTCACGGCAGTGCGCGAGGTCGAGGAGGAGGCGAGCGTCGTCGCCGAGGTCGAGCGGCTCGTGTGGGTGTCGGCCGGCGGGGTCGTGACCCACACGAACGGTGACGTGGCGCAGTACCTCGACCACACCTTCCGCTGCCGCTGGGTCTCGGGCGACCCGGTGCCGGGAGACGACGAGGCCACCGAGGCGGGCTGGTTCGCCCTCGATGCGCTGCCGGAGATGACCCAGCGCTTCCGCGACCGCATCGCCGTCGCCGTCGACAACCCCCGCGATGTGCGGCTCGGGCCCTGAGCGCCCCCGTGCTGCCAGACGCACAGCACGGCGTGCGTTCTGCATGACATCCGTCAGGGGGAGGTGCTGACAGAGGGACCGGGTCCAGCTGCCCCGGCGCGCCTACCGTCGATGGGGAAGGGGCCGACCGGTCCCACCGACGAAGGAGATCGACGTGACCTCACCCCGCAACCTCGTCATGGCTGGCGCCGTGCTCATCGCCGTCGCGCTCGCTGCCTCCGGGCACGGGTTCTGGTGGCTCATCGGCCTCGTCTGGGCGCTGCCTCATCTCAATCGCGAGGGGCGCGGCGGCTGCGCCGGACGGTCGCTCCGCCACGCGCCCGGGCCCGATCCGCAGCCCGACCCGACCAGCGACCGGCACGTCGCCTTCCCGGCGCCGCGCTGAGCCCCGATCGAAAGAGCGATTCGTCCCCTCCCGTGCTCCACTCAGGTGGTCGGAAGTGGGGCGGATCGCTCTTTCGATCGGGAGTTGGTCGGGTCGGCCATGATGGGGGCATGACGACGCTCCCCGCGGCAGCCGAGCTGATCGAGCGGGCGCACGTCGTCGCCCTGCCGATGCGGGTGCGCTTCCGCGGCGTCGAGGTGCGCGAGGCCGTGCTCTTCGAGGGCCCCTCGGGCTGGGGCGAGTTCGCGCCGTTCGCGGAGTACGCCGACGCCGAGGCGTCGCGCTGGCTCGCCTCGGGCATCGAGGCCGCGTATGCCGCGTGGCCTGCTCCTCGTCGGACCGCCGTGCCGGTCAACGCGACGGTCCCCGCGGTGGGGCCGGAGCAGGTGCCCGCCGTGCTCGCACGCTTCGACGGCTGCACGACGGCCAAGGTCAAGGTCGCGGAGCGCGGTCAGTCCCTGGCTGACGACCTCGACCGGGTCGCGGCGGTGCGCGACGCGATGGGCTCCTCGGGCCGGATCCGGGTCGATGCCAACGGCGGCTGGTCGCTCGAGCAGGCCGTCGAGGCCCTCGGCAAGCTCTCGGCCTACGACCTCGAATACGCAGAGCAGCCCTGCGCCACCGTCGACGAGCTCGCCTCGCTCCGCACGGCACTCGTGCGAGGCAGCATCGACGTGCCCGTGGCGGCGGACGAGTCGATCCGCAAGGCCGAGGACCCGCTCCTCGTGGCCAGACGCGAGGCAGCCGATCTCGTCGTCGTCAAGGTGGCTCCGCTGGGCGGCGTCGCACGAGCGCTCGAGATCGTGGACGCCTGCGGCCTGCCGGCGGTCGTGTCGTCCGCGCTCGACACGAGCATCGGCATCGCCGCAGGGGTCGCGCTCGCTGCCGCCCTGCCCGACCTGGACCATGCCTGCGGACTCGGCACGGTCGGCCTCTTCGAGCGCGACGTGGCCCGGCATCCCCTGCGTCCGACGGCGGGCTCTCTCGCTCCTGGGCGTGCGACGCCGGACCCTGACGCGCTCGCGGCGCTCGCCGCCCCGCCCGACCGGCAGCGCTGGTGGCTGGACCGCCTCAGCAGGTGCCACGCCCTGCTCGCACACGGGAGTGCACGATGATCAAGGCCTGCCTCAACGGCGACCGGCCCCCGGGCGCCCACCCACCCATCCCGGTGACGCCCGACGAGCTCGCCCGTGCCGCAGCTGGCTGCGTCGCCGCGGGAGCCTTCATGGTGCACGTGCACCCGCGCGACGAGCACGGCCGCGAGTCCCTCGTGACCCGGCACGTCGTCGATGCGGTGACGGCGATCCGAGAGCTCACCCCCGGGCTGCGGGTCAGCGTCTCGACGCGTGACGGCATCGTCGACACGACCCGCACCAAGCTCGCGCACGTGGCGGAGTGGCCCGGACCCGACCTCGGCGGGCCCGACTGCGCCAGCGTCAACTGGCACGAGGACGGTGCGCTCAATGTCGCGACTGCCTTGCGTGACAACGGGATCGGCGTCGAAGCAGGCATCTGGACACCGCATGCCACCATCGCCTTCGTGTCGACCAACTGGCCGTGGCACGTCGAACGCACTCTCGTGGAGGTCATCCCCGGAGTCACGCCCGGTGTCGACGGCACCTGGGCCGCCGAGCGCATCCTCGCCGCGCTCGGGATGACCCCGGCGCCGCTGCTCGTGCACGGGGAGCGCGAGTGGGCCTGGCCCGTGCTGCGGTGGGGGCAGGCCGCAGGCTACGACGTGCGCATCGGCCTGGAGGACACCCGCTTCCTGCCCGATGGCACCCTCGCGCACGACAACTCCGAGCTCGTCAGGGTCGCCGTGGAGTCCGAGCCGGGCACGCCGTCGCAGTGGCCGGTGCCCGACCCGCTCTGAGACCCCCGCTCCCTCGAGCGGCCTCGCTTTCACGGGGGGCCGGTGCCGATCTCGTGTGACGATGCGGCCACTCGACGGGGGATGGGGGTTGGCTACGTGTGACGACGGGGCCACTCGAGGGTGGGGGAGGAGGAGGTCAGCGGCGGGTGTCCTGGTGTGGCACGACGCGATGGGCGAGACCGAGGAGCCACGCCGCCTCGTCGCGCCGGTCGGAACGTGACACGGGGACCTCGAGCACCCTGATGCCAGAGGGCTGCTCGTCGAGTGCCTCGCCGAGACGGACGAGGTCGGTGACGCGCTCGTACGCCGTGCGGTGTGCTGCGCAGAGGGCTTCGAGGTCGGTGCCGTGCGGGGTGCCGAAGACCCGCTCGAAGGCGCTGGCATAGCGGCGGTCGCCCTGCTCGAGCGTGGTGAAGATGGCGCCGCCGTCGTCACTCAGCACGACGAGGGTGAGGTCTGGGCGCGGCTCCTCGGGACCGATGAGCAGGCCGTTGGCGTCATGCAGGAAGGTGAGGTCCCCGAGGTAGGCGATCGTGCGCGATGCCCCGGTGCGACCGAGCGCGACACCCACCGCCGTCGACACCATGCCGTCGATCCCGGCGAGCCCCCGGTTGCCGACGACGAAGCGGTGCTCGTGCGGTGGCCACGGTGACGCCATGACGTCGAGGTCGCGCACCGGGTTGGACGAGCCCACGACGAGAGTCGCGTGCCCGACGACGGCCCGCCCGACGACCGCGGCGACGGCGAGCGGCGAGGGGTGGGACAGCTCGCGGTCGATGAGGTCGCCGAGCCGGTCGTCGGCGTCGCGCCACGCGTCGAACCAGGCAGGGTCGTCGGGCCCCTCGACCGTCGGCACGGCATCGAGCACCGTCGCCACCCGCCCCGGATCGGTGGCGACCCCACCGGGCCCCCGCACGGCGAGCACCTCGAGCCCTGGGTCGCTGATCAGCGCCGTGACCGGCCGCGAGAGGGTCGGGTGACCGACGACGACGACCCTCTCGATGTCACCGCGCAGGTCGGTGGTCAGCAGCAGCCGACCGGTGCGGATCGCCTGACGGCCGATGCGGGCCCCCGACGTCGGCTCGGCGAGCAGCGGCCAGTTCGCCGCCTCGGCGAGCAGCCGCGCGGCCGGTCCGGCGCCGTCGCCCGCGACCACGACGGTGCGCGGCCCGAGAGCGAGCCGGGGCCGGACCTCGTCGCCCCGCGCCCGCTCAGCCGTGGCGGGATCCTTGCGGTGCTCGCCGCCCGCCAGCCGCAGGATGCCCTCCGTGGCGGGATCGTTGCGGTCGTCGGCGTGGGTGCCGGGGCCGGGGTCCGGGCGGTGCCACCAGGTGTCGCGGTCGGGGTCGGGCGGCAGCAGTCCGCCGTCGAGCTGGAGGTTGAGCTGGGTCGGCCCCTGCCGCGTGCAGGCGACGGCCACCGCGGCCCGCAGCTCCACCTCGCCCGTGGCCGCAGTCACGTCGTGGCACGGCGCAAAGACGCCGAAGATGCCGGCCTGCTCGGTCGTCTGGTTGGCGCCGGTGCCGCGCAGGCGGTCCGGCCGGTCGGCGCTGACGACGACGAGCTGCCGTCCGGTGTGGTGCGCCTCCATGACGGCGGGCATGAGGTTGCCGACCGCCGTGCCCGAGGTCGTGACGACGGCGACGGGTCGGCGTGAGCCGGTCACCAGTCCCAGCGCGAGGAAGCCGGCCGAGCGCTCGTCGGCGCGCACGTGCAGGCGCAGGTCGCCGTCGCCATCTGCGGCGTGCAGCGCCAGGGCCAGCGGCGCCGACCGCGACCCGGGCGCGAGCACGACGTCACGCACCCCGTTGAGCCACAGCTCCTGCACGAGCCGCAGCCCCAGCCCGTATGCCGTCCGGCCCGGCTCCGCAGTCGTCGTGCCGGAAGGCGTTGTGCCGCCATCGGATTCGTCGCGCCGCGCGACCATGGCCACCTCGGTCAGTCGCCCGCGAGGGCGTCGCGCATCGGGATGAGCTTGGCCGTGGACTCGGCGACCTCGGCCTCGGGATCCGACCCCGCGACGATGCCGCACCCGGCATACAGCCTGATCTGGCTCGCGTCGCCGGGGGCGAAGGCCCCGCTGCGCAGGGCGATGCCCCATGCACCGTCGCCGCTCGCATCCATCCAGCCGACCGGCCCGGCGTAGCGGCCGCGGTCCATGTGCTCCAGCTCGCCGATGAGCTCAACGGCGCGGTCGGTGGGGGTGCCCCCGACGGCGGCCGACGGGTGGAGCGAGGCGGCAAGGGTCAGCGACGACGCATCGTCGGCGCTGACCGCGGCGACATCGGTCGCGAGGTGCATGACGTTGGGCAGGTGCAGCACGAACGGCGCCTCGGGCACGTTCATCGACGACGAGTGCGGCTCGAGGGCGTCGGCGACCGAGCGCACGGCGTACTCGTGCTCCTCGAGGTCCTTCGACGAGCGGGCCAGCGAGGCGGCGAGGCCGAGATCCTTGGCGTCGTCGCCGGTGCGGCGGATCGTGCCGGCGAGCACGCGCGAGGTGATCAGGCCCTGGTCGCGGCGGACGAGCAGCTCCGGGGTGGCTCCGACGAGGCCGGCGACCGAGAAGACCCAGGTGTTCTCGTAGCGCTCGGCGAGACGTCGGAGCAGCCAGCGGGCGTCGATGGGGGAGGTGGCGGTAGCGACGAGGTCGCGGGCGAGCACGACCTTGTCGACCTCGCCGGCGGCGATGCGCTCGACGGCCTCAGCGACGGAATGGGCGTAGTCGGCCGGCGACACCGAGCCGTCGGCGAAGGCGATGCCGTGAGGTGGCTCGGGATCGCTTGCTGCAGTGGGGGACTCGAGGATCGTCAGCTGCGGGTCGAGCGACACGGTCGTCAGCCAGGTGCGCCCGTCGCGCCGGCCGACGATCGTCGAGGGCACGACGAGCCGCGCGTTCTCGGCGGAGTCGTCGGCGAAGGGGAACGAGCCGAAGCAGACGAGCCCGGTGCCGGGTCGCTCGACCTCGTCGCGCACGACGGCGTGGGTCACGACCTCGCGCCACCATGCCTCGGCGTCGCGGAAACGGCTCTCCCCGCGCGACTCGAAGGTGAGGGCCTGGCCCCAGCCGACGAGCCCGTCGCCGCGACGCACCCACGAGACGAGGTCGTCGGGGTCGCCGCCGCCGGGCAGGAGCGTGAGCAGCGCGTCCGTGAGCTCCAGGGGCACCGTGCGCACGACGAGCGTGGGCGCCGCCGCGGGTGACGGCGCTTCGGGGACGGGAAGCGTGGACATCGGCAGCAATGCTACGGCTGCCGCAGCACCACCCCGCGCCAGCGCCCCGCGACCCCGCGACGGGGCTGCGCCACACGGCATACCGCCGGGCTCGACGCCACCACCTCGGGTGCGAGGATGGGCCCATGACCCGCGCCCAGCTCGACAAGAAGCCCGTCGACGTCGCGTCGATGTTCGACACCGTCGCCGAGAAGTACGACGTGACCAACGACGTGCTCTCGCTCGGCCAGGACCGGCTGTGGCGCCGGGCCGTCGTCAAGGCCGTCGACGCCAAGCCGGGGGAGCGCATCCTCGACATCGCCGCCGGCACCGGCACCTCGAGCGAGCCGTGGGCCGACCGCGAGATCCAGGTCGTGCCGGCGGACTTCTCCCTCGGGATGCTCCGTGTCGGCAACCGCCGGCGCCCCGACATGGCCTTCACGGCCGCCGACGCGATGAGCCTGCCCTTCGCCGACGCCAGCTTCGACGTCGTGACGATGAGCTTCGGGCTGCGCAACGTCGCCGACGCCGGCACGGCGCTGCGCGAGTTCCTCAGGGTCACCAAGCCGGGCGGTCGGCTGCTCGTGTGCGAGTTCAGCCAGCCGGTCAACAAGGCCTTCCGCACCGTCTACTCCAACTACCTCATGCGGGCCCTGCCGTCGGTCGCGCGGCGAACGTCGAGCAACCCCGACTCCTACGTCTACCTCGCCGAGTCGATCCGCGAGTGGCCCCCGCAGGGCGAGCTCGCGCGCACCATCGAGCAGGCGGGCTGGACCCAGGTCGGCTGGACCAACCTCACGGGTGGCGTCGTCGCGCTGCACCACGCCACCAAGCGCTGACGCGACACACCCCTGGCGTATGCCGCTTGGCCGACGACCGACCACACGTGGCCTTTCGACGGGGGGAGGCGACCACGGGTGGCCACTCGACGGTGGGGAGGCGGCAAGAAGTGGCCACTCGAGGGGGAGCTTGTCGAGAGTTAGGGCTGCCTTATCTGACAAGGCCGAAACCTCCGGAATAGACTCCCCGGAGAGTTCGTGAAGATCTTCACAAGCAGTTCGGAAGTGTGCAGGGAGCCATGACCAGTTCGAGCGTCGCGCCCAGCCCCGTGGGGGGTGGCGGTGCCTCCGACCTGCGGGCCGACGTCATCGTCGTCGGCGCGGGTCCGGGTGGCAGCGCCACGGCGGCCTACCTCGCCGACCACGGACTCGACGTGGTGCTCCTCGAGAAGTCGGCCTTCCCGCGCGACAAGATCTGCGGCGACGGGCTGACCCCCCGGGCCACCAAGGAACTCATCTCCCTCGGCGTCGACACGGCCGGCTGGCAGCGCACCCAGGGCCTGCGCATCAAGGGCGGCGGCCACACGCTGCAGCTCGACTGGCCGTCCGGCGAGCACTTCCCGTCCTACGGACTCGTGCGCACCCGGGCCCAGCTCGACGAGACCCTGGCCCGCCACGCGGAGCGCAAGGGCGCCGTCCTGCACGAGCGCACGAGCGTCACCGCGCCGGTCCACGACTCCTCGGGCCGCGTCACCGGCGTGACGGCGAAGCGCCTCGACGAGGCCGGCCGCGCCACGGGCGAGACCGTGACCTACCGCGCCCCCGTCGTCGTCGCGAGCGACGGTGTCTCCTCCCGCCTCGCGACCGCGGTCGGCCGCCCCAAGCGCGAGGACCGCGTCATGGGGGTGGCTGTGCGCGCCTACTACACGACGCCTCGCCGCGACGACTACCTCGAGAGCCACCTCGAGCTGTGGACCCGCGACGACAGCGGCAACCGCATCCTCATGCCCGGCTACGGCTGGCTCTTCCCGCTCGAGGACGGCCGGACCAACGTCGGCCTCGGCACGCTCGACACGACCTCGGCCTTCCAGAAGACCGACTACAAGGACGTCATGCGTCGGTGGGTCGAGGACATCAACCCGGAGTGGCAGCTCGAGCACGACGAGTCGACCGGGCCGATCCGCGGCGCCGCCCTGCCGATGGGCTTCAACCGCACCCCGCTCTACGCCGACGGACTGCTCCTCGTGGGCGACTCCGGTGGCATGGTCAACCCCTTCAACGGCGAGGGCATCGACTACGCCCTCGAGGCCGCCCGGGTCGGCGCCGAGCTCATCGCCCAGGCGATGGCGCGCCCGACGGACGCCGAGCGCGAGAGGGTGCTCGCGGCATACCCCAAGGTGATGAAGGACGAGCTCGGCGGCTACTTCACGCTCGGGCGCTGGTTCGCCCACGCGATCGGCAACCCCGAGGTGATGCGCCTCGCGACCAAGTACGGACTGCCCCGCACGACGCTCATGCGCTTCCTGCTCAAGGTGATGGCCAACCTGCCCGAGCCCGGTGGCAAGGGTGCGAGCGACCGCATCATCAACGGCCTCTCACGGCTGGCGCCGGACGCATGAGAGACACCTCGTCCGGCCTCCTTGTGACGCCGAGCACAATCGGCAGCGACGCCCCTAGGATGGGCCTGCCGCGCACCTGCAGCGATGACACGCACGACACGCACGACCGAAAGGCACGTGACCGAGGATGAACTCGTACGTCCCGATCCTCTTCATGCTGGGCCTCGGCTTCGCGTTCGCCGCGTTGTCCGTGTTCACCTCGCTCGTGGTCGGCCCGAAGCGCTACAACCGGGCCAAGCTCGAGGCGTACGAGTGCGGCATCCAGCCGACGCCCCAGGCGGCGGGCGGCGGTCGCGTGCCGATCAAGTACTACCTGACGGCGATGCTCTTCATCATCTTCGACATCGAGTCGGTGTTCCTCTATCCCTTCGCGGTGGCGTTCAACAAGCTCGGCCTCTTCGCCCTCGTCGAGATGGTGCTGTTCATCGTGACCGTCTTCATCGCCTACGCCTACGTGTGGCGACGCGGCGGGCTCGAGTGGGACTGATCACGACCCTCGTGCACAGCACGGGTCCAGCGGCGAAAAACTAGTGAGGAGTTGGCAATGGGTCTGGAAGAGAAGCTCCCGTCAGGGTTCCTGCTCTCGACGGTGGAGAACCTCGCGGGCTACATGCGCAAGGCCTCGATCTGGCCGGCCACGTTCGGCCTGGCCTGCTGCGCCATCGAGATGATGGCCGTCGGCACGCCCGACTACGACATCGCCCGCTTCGGCATGGAGCGCTTCTCGGCGACCCCGCGCCAGGCCGACCTCATGATCGTCGCCGGCCGCGTCAGCCAGAAGATGGCTCCGGTCGTGCGCCAGGTCTACGACCAGATGCCCAACCCCAAGTGGGTCATCTCGATGGGCGTCTGCGCGAGCTCGGGCGGCATGTTCAACAACTACGCCATCGTGCAGGGCGTCGACCACATCATCCCCGTCGACATCTACCTCCCGGGCTGCCCGCCGCGCCCGCAGATGCTGCTCAACGCGATCATCGAGCTGCACCACCAGATCGAGTCGACGCCGCTGGGCGTCAACCGCGAGAAGGCCGCCCGCGCGGCCGAGGCGGCGGCGCTGTCGGCGACGCCCACGCACCAGATGAAGGGGCTGCTCGCATGAGCGATGCGGACACCACGCACGACCAGGACTCCGGCCTGTCGTCCCACGAGCTCGAGGTGAGCCGGCCCGGCGCGTCCGAGCCTGAGGTCATCGGCGTGCGGCACGGCATGTTCGGCGCCACCCAGGGCAACGACACGAGCGGCTACTCCGGCCTGCGCCGCGAGGTCGTCATCGCGGGCGCCGCCGAGCGCCCCTACGGCAGCTACTTCGACGAGATCGCCGACAACCTCGAGCGCGGCCTCGTCGGCGGCACCGCCTCCTTCGCCGAGGCCATCGACCGGGTCGTCGTCGACCGCGGTGAGATGACGGTCCACGTGCGCCGCGAGCACCTCGTCGCGGTCGCCCGGGTGCTGCGCGACGATCCGTCGCTCCGCTTCGAGATCTGCACCGGCGTGTCGGGCGTGCACTACCCCGACCGCGCCGGCCAGCAGCTGCACGCCGTCTACCACTTCTTGTCGGTCACCCACGGCGGCCGACGCGTGCGGCTCGAGGTCTCCTGCCCCGACGACGACCGCCACATCCCCTCGATCGTCGCGGTCTACCCGGCCAACGACTGGCACGAGCGCGAGACGTGGGACATGTTCGGCATCGAGTTCGACGGACACCCGGCCCTGACCCGCATCCTCATGCCCGACGACTGGCCGGGCCACCCGCAGCGCAAGGACTACCCCCTCGGCGGGATCCCGGTGGAGTACAAGGGCGCCACCATCCCACCGCCGGACCAGCGGAGGTCGTACAACTGATGAGCACCCACACCGAGTTCACGCAGACCGAGATCCCCGACGCGGGCGACAACGACGTCTTCGCGACGTCCGTCGCCGACGAGGAGGCGAGCCAGGGCGCGCACGTCTTCAACGCCGCCGGCGGCGACTGGAACGACCTCGTCGACGAGGCGACCTCCCTCAACGAGGAGCGCATCGTCGTCAACATGGGGCCGCAGCACCCGTCGACGCACGGCGTGCTCCGCCTCATCCTCGAGATCGACGGCGAGACGGTGACCGAGGCCCGCGCCGGCATCGGCTACCTGCACACCGGCATCGAGAAGAACATGGAGTACCGCACGTGGGTGCAGGGCGTGACGTTCTGCACGCGCATGGACTACCTCACGCCGATGTTCCAGGAGACGGCCTACTGCCTCGGCATCGAGAAGCTGCTCGGCATCACCGACCAGATCCCTGAGCGGGCGAACGTCATCCGGGTGCTGATGATGGAGATGACCCGCGTCAGCAGCCACCTCATCTGCCTCGGCACCGGCGGCATGGAGATGGGTGCGACGACCGTCATGACGGTCGGCTTCCGCGAGCGTGAGCGCCTGCTGCGCGTCATCGAGATGATCACCGGCCTGCGCATGAACAACGCCTACATCCGCCCCGGCGGCGTGGCGCAGGACCTCCCCCCGGGCTCGATCGACGCCCTGCGCGAGATGGTGCCCGAGCTGCGCCGTGGTCTCGGCGAGCTCGAGGCCCTGCTCAACGAGAACCCCATCCTCAAGGGCCGCACGGTCAATGTCGGGGTGCTCAACCTCGCCGGCTGCATGGCCCTCGGCATCACCGGACCGGTGCTGCGCTCGACCGGCCTGCCGCACGACCTGCGCAAGCTCGACCCCTACTGCGGCTACGAGACCTACGACTTCGAGGTCAAGACCCGCACGAGCATGGACGCCTACGGCCGTCTGCGCATCCGTATCGACGAGATGTACGAGTCGCTGAAGATCATCGAGCAGTGCACCGACCGCCTCCAGGACAACGAGGGCCCGGTCATGGTCGAGGACAAGAAGATCGCGTGGCCGGCGCAGCTGGCCCTCGGCGGCGACGGCCTGGGCAACAGCCTCGACCACATCCGCGAGATCATGGGCACCTCGATGGAGTCGCTCATCCACCACTTCAAGCTCGTCACCGAGGGCTTCCGGGTGCCGGCCGGCCAGGCCTACCAGGCCGTCGAGTCGCCGAAGGGCGAGCTGGGCTGCCACGTCGTCTCCGACGGCGGCACCCGTCCCTACCGGGCGCACTTCCGCGACCCGAGCTTCAACAACCTGCAGGCCGTGGCCGCGATGTGCGAGGGCGGCCAGATCGCCGACGTCATCGTCGCGGTGGCCTCGATCGACCCGGTCATGGGAGGCGTGGATCGATGAGCGCGACAGTGCGTGAGGATCGCAGCGAGCGCCAGCGAGCGAGGACCGGAGCGCTCGTCGTGGCGCGAAAGGACAAGCACTCATGAGTGGACATGACGCTTCGGGGCACCTGCACGTCAGCCCCGAGTCCAAGGCGCCGTATGCCGCCGACGTCCTCGAGCGCCTGCACGCCGATGCGGCCGAGGTCATCGCCCGCTACCCGCAGAAGCGGTCGGCGCTGCTGCCGTTGCTGCACCTCGTGCAGTCCGTCGACGGCTACGTCGCCGGACGCGGGGTGAGCTTCTGCGCCGAGGTGCTCGACCTCACCGAGGCCGAGGTCAGCGGGGTCGCGACCTTCTACACCCAGTACAAGCGCCACCCCAACGGTGACTACACCGTCGGCGTCTGCACCAACACGCTCTGCGCGATCATGGGTGGCGACCTCATCTTCGACCGCGTCTCCGAGCACCTCGGCATCGGTCACGACGAGACGACCGAGGACGGCAGGATCACCCTCGAGCGCGTCGAGTGCAACGCCGCCTGCGACTACGCCCCGGTCGTCATGGCCAACTGGGAGTTCTTCGACAACCAGACGCCCGAGAGCACCATCGGCCTCGTCGACGAGCTGCGGGCAGGCGCCGACGTGCGCCCGACCCGCGGGGCCGACAAGGTGTGCACTTTCAAGGAGGTCTCGCGCGTGTTGGCGGGCTTCCCCGACGGACGCGCCGACGAGGGCGTCGGCGCCGGCCCGGCCTCGCTGCTCGGCCTGCGCATCGCCAGGGACAACGGCTGGGTCGCCCCCGGCAGCGCCTCCGCCTCGGCGGCATCCACGAGCACGACCACGAGCACGAGCGATGCGAAGGACGGCTCCAAGTGACCGACACGCTGACCCCGATCCTCACGAAGTTCTGGGACGACCCACAGTCCTGGACCCTCGCCACCTACGAGCGCCACGACGGCTACAAGGCCCTCGCCAAGGCGCTGACGATGGAGCCCCAGGCGATCATCGACGCCGTCAAGGACTCGAGCATCCGCGGCCGCGGCGGCGCCGGCTTCCCGACCGGCATGAAGTGGTCGTTCATGAGCCCGCCCGACGGCGGACCCCGCTACCTCGTGGTCAACGCCGACGAGTCCGAGCCGGGCACCTGCAAGGACATCCCGCTCATGATGGCCAACCCGCACTCGCTCATCGAGGGGGTGGCCATCGCCTCGTACGCGATCGGGTGCGAGCACGCCTTCATCTACCTGCGCGGCGAGGTCGTCCACGTCTACCGCCGGCTGCTCCGCGCCGTCGAGGAGGCCCGCGCCGCGGGTCACCTCGGTGACAACGTGGGCGGCAAGGGCGTCAAGGTCGAGATCACCGTGCACGCGGGCGCCGGCGCCTACATCTGTGGCGAGGAGACCGCGTTGCTCGACTCGCTCGAGGGTCGCCGCGGTCAGCCGCGGCTCAAGCCGCCGTTCCCCGGCGCCGCCGGCCTCTACGCCCGCCCGACCTCGGTCAACAACGTCGAGTCGATCGCCTCGGTCCCCGGGATCATCCTCGAGGGCTCCGACTGGTTCAAGGGCATGGGCACCGAGAAGTCCACCGGCTTCGGCATCTTCAGCCTCTCGGGCCACGTCGCCAACCCCGGCCAGTTCGAGGCTCCGCTCGGCATCACGATGCGCGAGCTCATCGAGCTCGCCGGTGGCATGCGCGGGGGCCGGAAGCTGAAGTTCTGGACGCCGGGTGGCTCCTCGACGCCGATCTTCACCGACGAGCACCTCGACGTGCCGCTCGACTTCGACTCGGTCGCTGCCGCGGGCTCGATGCTCGGCACCCGGGCCCTGCAGGTCTTCGACGAGACGGTGTCGGTCGTGCGCGCCGTCGCACGATGGACCGACTTCTATGCCCACGAGTCGTGCGGCAAGTGCACCCCGTGCCGCGAGGGCACGTGGTGGCTGCGCCAGATCATGAACCGCATCGAGGCCGGTGAGGGCACGCAGGACGACATCGACAAGCTCGTCGACATCTGCGACAACATCCTCGGCCGCAGCTTCTGCGCCCTCGGTGACGCCGCGACGAGCCCGATCACGTCGGCCGTGCAGTACTTCCGCTCGGAGTTCGAGGCCGGCATGACGACGCCGGCCCACGAGCTCTTCCCTCCGGAGAAGTCGGTCCTCTTCGACCTCCCGGCGCCCACGACGACGAAGGAGTCCAGCGGGATGGTGTCAGCATGACCGTCACGACCTCCCCGACGTCCGGTGGCAACGCCGTCGACAAGGGCGGCAACGCCCAGGCGCCGGCCAACCCGGACCACGTCGGCCTGACGATCGACGGACTCCCGGTGAGCGTGCCCAAGGGCACCCTCGTCATCCGGGCCGCCGAGACCGTCGGCATCGAGATCCCCCGCTTCTGCGACCACCCGCTGCTCGACCCGGTGGGCGCGTGCCGCCAGTGCCTCGTCGACGTCGCGATGCCCGACCGCGAGGGCAACGTGCGCCCGATGCCCAAGCCGCAGGCGTCGTGCACGATGACCGTGTCCGAGGGCATGGTCGTCAACACGCAGCACACGTCCAAGGTCGCCGACAAGGCGCAGCAGGGCGTGATGGAGCTGCTCCTCATCAACCACCCGCTCGACTGCCCGGTCTGCGACAAGGGCGGCGAGTGCCCCCTGCAGAACCAGGCGATGAGCAGCGGCCGCTCGGTGTCGCGCTTCGAGGACGTCAAGCGCACCTACCCCAAGCCGGTCAACATCAGCTCGCAGGTGCTGCTCGACCGCGAGCGCTGCGTGCTGTGCGCGCGCTGCACCCGCTTCTCCGACCAGGTCGCCGGCGACCCGTTCATCGCGCTCGTCGAGCGGGGCGCCCTCCAGCAGGTCGGCATCTACGAGGACCAGCCGTTCGAGAGCTACTTCTCGGGCAACACCGTGCAGATCTGCCCCGTGGGTGCGCTCACCGGGGCGGCCTACCGCTTCCGCAGCCGGCCCTTCGACCTCGTGTCGACGCCGTCGGTCTGCGAGCACTGCGCGAGCGGCTGCGCGATCCGCACCGACCACCGCCGTGGGGTCGTGCTGCGTCGGATGGCCCTCGAGGACCACGCCGTCAACGAGGAGTGGAACTGCGACAAGGGTCGCTGGGCCTTCACCTACGCGACGCTTCCCGACCGCATCGAGCTGCCGATGGTCCGCGACGAGAGCGGTGAGCTCAAGGTCGTCGGCTGGCCCGAGGCCCTCGCCGCCGCAGCCGCCGGGCTGGGCCGCGCCAAGGCCGCCGGCGTGCTCGTCGGTGGTCGCGTGTCGGCCGAGGACGCCTACGCCTACGGCAAGTTCGCGCGCGTCGTGCTCGGCACCAACGACATCGACTTCCGCACGCGCCCGCATTCGGGCGAGGAGGTCGCCTTCCTCGGTGAGCACGTCGTCGCGACGGGTGTCTCCGACGACGACGTCGCCGGCTCCGCGGTCTCCTACGCCGACCTCGAGGCCGCCAAGACGGTCCTGCTCGTCGGCTTCGAGCCCGAGGACGAGAGCCCCATCGTCTTCCTGCGCCTGCGCAAGGCGTTCCGCCGCAACAAGACGGCCGTGTATGCCGTCGGGTCCCATCCCACGCGCGGCCTCACCAAGGTGGGTGGCACCCTCGTGCCGGCCGCCCCGGGCCAGGAGGCCGCCGCGCTCGGTGACCTCGGCTCGACCGACACCGGCAAGGCCCTGCTCGCAGGGTTGGCGCAGGGCGGCATCGTCCTCGTCGGAGAGCGCCTGGCGGCTTCGCCGGGTGCGCTCGCCGCCGCCGCCGGCCTCGCCGCCGAGCACGGCGCCCGCCTCGCGTGGGTGCCCCGGCGTGCGGGGGAGCGCGGTGCTCTCGAGTCCGGCGCCCTCGGCGCGCTGCTGCCCGGCGGACGTCCCGTGGGCGACGCCGCGGCCCGTGGTGAGGTCGCCGCGGTCTGGGAGGTCGTCGGGCTGCCCGACGCGGCTCCTCGTGACACGGCCGGCATCATCTCCGCGGCGGCCACCGGCGACATCGACGCCCTCGTCGTCGGCGGAGTCGACCCCACCGACCTGCCCGCAGAGCTCGTCGCCGACGCGGTGGCGGCCCTCGACCGCTCCTTCGTCGTGTCGCTCGAGCTGCGCGAGTCCGCGGTGACCGCGGTCGCCGACGTCGTGCTGCCGGTCGCGCCACAGTCCGAGAAGTCCGGCACCTACGTCAACTGGGAGGGGCGCCTGCGTCCCTTCGAGGAGGCCCTGTCGAGCAACTCCGTCAGCGACCACCGTGCCCTCGACATGCTCGCGAGCGAGATGGGCCACTTCCTCGAGACCCGCACGCAGCGCGAGATCCACGACCAGTTCGAGGCCCTCGGGCCCTGGGGTGGGGCCCGCGCGACGAGCGCTCCCGACGGCCACCGTGCCGCCGCGGTCCCCTCCGGCAGCGGTGCGTTCACCCTCGCGACGTGGGCCACGCTGCTCGACGCCGGCCGCATGCAGGACGGTGAGCCGTTCCTCGCCGGCACCGCGCCCCGCGCCGTCGCGCGCCTGTCGGCCACCTCGGCCGCGGCACTCGGCGTCGAGGACGGTGACGACGTGCTCGTCGCCGGACCGTTGGGCTCGATCACGGTGCCTGCCCTCGTCACCGGCGGCATGCTCGACGGTGTCGTCTGGCTGCCCACCAACTCCAAGGACTGTTCCGTGCGCACGGACCTCGGCACCGATGCCGGTGGACGCGTCGCCGTCACGAAGGGTGGTGCCGCATGAGCCTCAGCCTCACGGCATACGGCATGGTCGGCGCGCTGCCGGCGCTGGCGCCGGCCGAGAACCCCACGGCCGACTTCAGCGACACCCCGCTGTGGCTCGCCCTCGTCAAGGCCGTCGGCGTCTTCGTCTACCTGCTGCTCTCGACGCTGCTCGTCATCTGGTTCGAGCGGCGCGTCATCGGCCGCATGCAGCAGCGTCCCGGCCCCAACCGCAACGGCCCCTTCGGCCTGCTGCAGACGCTCGCCGACGGCATGAAGGCGATGCTCAAGGAGGACATCACCCCGGCCAACGCCGAGAAGGTGATCTACACCCTCGCGCCGATGATCACCGCGACGATGGCCTTCGTCGCCTTCGCGATCATCCCGCTCGGCGGCACCGTGTGGATGTTTG
Organism: Humibacillus xanthopallidus; assembly: GCF_044793955.1. GTDB lineage: Bacteria > Actinomycetota > Actinomycetes > Actinomycetales > Dermatophilaceae > Humibacillus > Humibacillus xanthopallidus_C. Next base: position 1,161,632 of record NZ_CP084995.1, read on the forward strand.
GGCACCAGACGCCGCTGCAGATCACCGACGTGCCGGTCGCCGTGCTGCTCGTGCTCGCGGTCGCGTCGGTCGGTGTCTACGGCATCATCCTCGCCGGGTGGAGCTCCGGCTCGACCTACCCGTTGCTCGGTGGCCTGCGCTCGACCGCCCAGGTCATCTCCTACGAGATCGCCATGGGCCTGTCGCTCGTCGCGATCTTCCTCTACAGCGGGTCGATGTCGACGTCGGCGATCGTCTCGGCTCAGAGCTCTCTGTGGTACATCCTCCCCGCGTTCTTCAGCTTCGTCGTCTACGTGATCACGATGGTCGGTGAGACCAACCGTCTGCCCTTCGACCTCGCCGAGGGCGAGGGCGAGCTGACCGGTGGCTTCCACACCGAGTACTCCTCGATGCGCTTCGCGATGTTCTTCCTCGGTGAGTACGTCAACATGTTCACCGTCTCGGCCCTCGCGACCACCCTCTTCCTCGGTGGCTGGCAGGCACCGCCCTTCATCGCGTCGATCAACGACGGGATGTTCAACCAGGGCTGGTGGGGCCTGCTGTGGTTCACCATCAAGCTCTGGATGTTCATGTTCCTCTTCGTCTGGCTGCGTGGCTCGCTGCCGCGTGTGCGCTACGACCAGTTCATGCGCTTCGGCTGGAAGTTCCTCATCCCGATCACCCTCGCCTGGGTCGTGGCCGTCGCCTTCATCCGCGGCGCCCAGCTCGGGTTCCTCGGTGACAGCAAGCTGACCATCGCCGGTCGCGAGCTCTCGGTGGCGACCGTCGTCATCGTCAGCATCGTGGCCGTCATCGCCCTCGCCGCCGCCTGGATCTGGGACGACCGGCGCGCCCAGCGCGCCGCTGCCGAGGACGAGGCCCCGCCCGAGGAGATCGACCCGTTCGAGGACGGCTACCCGGTGCCGCCGCTGCCCGGGCAGCGCCTCGCCGAGCCCGGTCGCCGCATCGCCGCAGAGGCGGTCCTGTCGACCGCCTCGAGCAGCAGCGGCGGCGGCTCGACCACTGTCAAGGAGGAGACCCATGGCTGAGTCCACCAGCAGCACGTCCGGCGGCCGTCCCGGCGAGGACGACCGCGGCGGGGGATTCTTCTCCGACCTCTTCGCCCCGGTCGCCGGCTTCGGGGTGTCCTTCTCGACGATGTTCCGCAAGGTCGCGACCGAGGAGTACCCCGAGAAGCCGCGTCCGACGGCGCCGCGCTTCCACGGCCGCCACCAGCTCAACCGTCACCCCGACGGCCTCGAGAAGTGCGTCGGCTGCGAGCTCTGCGCGTGGGCCTGCCCGGCCGACGCGATCCTCGTCGAGGGCGCCGACAACGACGACACCCCGGGAGGTGCCGGCCGGTTCAGCCCCGGTGAGCGCTACGGCCGCGTCTACCAGATCAACTACCTGCGGTGCATCTTCTGCGGGCTGTGCATCGAGGCGTGCCCGACGCGCGCCCTGACGATGACCAACTTCTACGAGCTCGCCGACAACGACCGCGGCAAGCTGATCTTCACCAAGGACCAGCTGCTCGCGCCGCTCCAGAGCGGCATGCTCCCGCCGCCCTTCCCGATGGCCGACGGGCTCGAGGAGCGCGACTACTACCTCGGCAAGGTCACGACCTCCACCGACGACCAGCGGCACTACGTCGAGGCGCGCGACGCCGCGTCCGACGACGGCTTCGGCTATGCCGAGGGCCCGGGCAACCCCGGCGCCGCGGTGCCGGGTGAGCACGACCTCGTCCACGCGGCCGACCCGACGGCTGCCCAGACCCGGGAAGGGGCCAACCCGTGACCTCGAGCGCTGAAGCCGTCGGCTTCTGGATCCTGGCCCCGATCGCGGTGATGGCCGCGATGGGGCTGCTCTTCGCGCGCAAGGCCGTGCACGCCGCGCTCGGGATGGCCCTCGTCATGGTCATCCTCGGCATCTTCTACATCATGCAGAACGCCGACTTCCTCGGCATCGTGCAGGTGTTCGTCTACACCGGCGCCGTGATGATGCTCTTCCTCTTCGTGCTCATGCTCGTCGGCGTCGACTCCTCCGACTCGGTCATCGAGACGATCAAGGGTCAGCGCTGGGCGTCCTTCCTGCTCGTCATCGGCCTCGGCGGTCTGCTCTTCTTCACCATCGGGGACGCCGTCGTCGACGAGACGGCCGTGCAGGCGGGCATCGACAAGGTCGTCGCGACCAACACCGACCCGGGCAACATCACCGGCGTCGCCGAGCTGATCTTCGGCCAGTACGTCTGGGTCTTCGAGGTCACCTCCGCCCTGCTCATCACCGCCGCGCTCGGCGCGATGGTGCTCGCCCACCGCGAGCGGCTGACGCCGCGCATCACGCAGGCCGAGTGGGCTGCCAAGCGCATCCGCGACAACCGCGACGTCGCGGGCCTCCCGGCCCCGGGTGTCTACGCCCGGCACAACGCGGTCGACACCCCGGCGCTGCTGCCCGACGGCACGCCGAGCAGCAAGTCGGTCTCGCGCGTGCTCGTCGCCCGCGACCAGGTCGCGACCACCGACGGCCTGCGCGACGTCGAGCGGCACATGGAGCGCGAGATCGAGGAAGGCGGCGCCAAGTGAGCCCGATGTACTACGTCTACCTGTCGGTGATCCTCTTCTCTATCGGCACCGCCACCGTGCTGACGAGGCGCAACGCGATCATCGTCTTCATGGGCGTCGAGCTCATGCTCAACGCGACCAACCTCTCCCTCGTCACGTTCTCGCGGATGCACGGCTCCCTCGACGGGCAGGTCATGGCCCTGTTCGTCATGGTCGTCGCCGCCGCCGAGGTCGTGGTCGGCCTCGCCATCATCATGGCGATCTTCCGTGCCCGACGGTCGGCCTCGGTCGACGACGCCAACCTGTTGAAGCTTTAAGGAGCGCCGGCCAGAATGGGAACTCTCGTCCACACGCTCGCGAGCTCGCCGAGCTCACTGAGCACGTATGCCGCTGGGCTCGCCACGCACGAAGGCGAGGCGCACGCGGCAACGGGCATCACGGCATACGCCTGGCTGCTCGTGGCGCTGCCACTGCTCGGTGCCGTCGTGCTGCTGCTCGGCGGTCGCCGCACCGACAAGTTCGGGCCCCTGCTCGCGACGCTGCTGTCCTGGGCGTCCTTCGTCGTCGGGGCGCTCGTCTTCGTCGCGATGCTCGGCCGTGGCGCCGAGGACCGCGCCGTCGGCGTGCCGCTCTTCGACTGGATCGCCGCGGGGACGTTCAAGGTCAGCGCGGGCCTGCTCGTCGACCAGCTCTCCATGGTCTTCGTGCTGCTCATCACCTTCGTCGGGTCGCTGATCCACGTCTACTCGCTCGGCTACATGGACCACAAGGGCGAGGACGGGCACGTCCACTCCGACCCCGACAAGCGGCGCTTCTTCGCCTACCTCAACCTCTTCGTCGCGGCGATGCTGCTGCTCGTCCTGTCCGACAGCTACCTGCTGCTCTACGTCGGCTGGGAGGGCGTGGGTCTCGCGTCCTACCTGCTCATCGGCTTCTGGAACTGGAACCCCGCCTACGCGAGCGCGGCCAACAAGGCCTTCGTCGCCAACCGCGTCGGTGACTTCGGTCTGTCGATCGCGATCATCGTCATGTTCTTCCACTTCGGTGCCGTCGACTTCGAGACGGTGCTCGGAGCGGCCGGCAGCGAGGCCAACCAGGGCTTCATGACCGCCATCGGGCTGATGCTCCTGCTCGGCGCCTGCGGCAAGTCGGCGCAGTTCCCGCTGCAGAGCTGGCTCGGCGACGCCATGGCCGGCCCGACCCCCGTCTCGGCGCTCATCCACGCGGCGACGATGGTCACCGCCGGTGTCTACCTCGTCGTGCGCTCGGCGCCGATCTTCGAGGCGGCCCCGACCGCGCAGCTCGTCGTCGTCATCGTCGGTGCCATCACGCTGCTCTACGGAGCGATCGTCGGCTGCGCCAAGGACGACATCAAGAAGGCCCTCGCGGCCTCGACGATGAGCCAGATCGGCTACATGATGCTGGCCGCGGGCCTCGGCCCCGTCGGCTACGCCTTCGCGATCTTCCACCTGCTCATGCACGGCTTCTTCAAGGCCGGCATGTTCCTCGGTGCCGGCTCGGTCATGCACGCCATGAACGACCAGGTCGACATGCGCCGCTTCGGCGGGTTGTCCGGCGCCATGAAGATCACCTGGGCCACCTTCGCGATCGGCTGGCTCGCGATCCTCGGTGTGCCGCCGTTCTCGGGCTTCTGGTCCAAGGACAAGGTCATCGAGGCCGCCTTCATCGGTGAGGGCTGGCGCCCGTGGGTCTTCGGCATGGCTGCCCTGATCGGCGCGGGCATCACCGCCTTCTACATGTCGCGCCTGTTCTTCATGACCTTCCAGGGCAAGAAGCGCTGGACCGATGACGTGCATCCGCACGAGTCGGGCAAGCTCATGACGGTCCCGATGATCGTGCTGGCCATCGGGTCGGCCTTCCTCGGCCTCGTGCTCGGCCCGACCGGGGCGTTCACCTCGTGGCTCGAGCCGGTCACGGGCGCCCACGGCGACGAGCACCCGGTCCTGCCGGTGCCGGTCATCATGGGTGTGACCCTGCTGCTCGTGGCGGGTGGCGCCGCGCTGGCCTGGCTGCGCTACTGGCGCGACGACGTGCCCCGGACGGCGCCCACCGGCAACCTGCTGACGCAGGCCGCGCGGCAGGACCTCTACCAGGACCAGGTCAACGAGGCCCTTCTCATGCGACCCGGCATCCACCTCACGCGCTCGCTCGTCTTCGCTGACAGCAAGGGGGTCGACGGCGCCGCCGGCGGCCTCGCAGCCCTCGTCGGCGGGGCCTCGTCCCGCCTGCGCAAGCTGCAGAACGGCTTTGCCCGCTCCTATGCCCTGACGATGCTCGCCGGCGTCGTCGCCATCCTCGGTGCTCTCTGGGTGATCTCCTGATGACGACCATGTCCACCGGCCTTCCCTGGCTGACGATCCTCGGCCTCATCCCGCTCGTCGGGGCGCTGCTCGTGGCCTTCGTGCCCGGTAGCGCCGAGACCGCCAAGCGGATGGCGCTCGGCTTCTCGCTCGTCACGCTCGTCGTCGGCATCATCGCCGCGATGCAGTTCGACCGGGGCTCCAGCGCCCAGTTCCAGCTCGTCGAGCAGCACGAGTGGATCCCGCAGTTCGGCGTCAGCTATGCGCTCGGCGTCGACGGCATCGCCCTCGTGCTCATCCTCATGGCGCTCGTCCTGACGCCGATCTGCCTGCTGGCGGCCTGGCGCGACGTGCCCGAGGAGGCCGAGCCCCGCGGGGCGCAGCGCGTCAAGACCTACTTCGCGCTGCTGCTCGTGCTCGAGACCTTCATGGTCGGGGTCTTCGCGGCGACCGACGTCTTCCTCTTCTACGTCTTCTTCGAGGCCATGCTCATCCCGGTCTACTTCCTGATCGGCCGCTTCGGCGGTCCGCGCAGGCAGTACGCCGCGATGAAGTTCCTGCTCTTCTCGCTCGCCGGTGGCCTCGTCATGCTCGTGGCCGTCATCGCGCTCTACCTCCAGGGTCCGGGCGGGTCCGACGGCTTCCTCATCGAGCGGCTGACAGGTCTGACGATCGACCCGACGACCGAGCGCCTGCTCTTCGTCGGCTTCTTCCTCGCTTTTGCGGTCAAGGCGCCGATGGTGCCGTTCCACACCTGGCTGCCCGACGCCGCCACCGAGTCGACGCCCGCCACGGCGACGCTGCTCGTCGGCGTGCTCGACAAGGTCGGCACGTTCGGCATGATCCGTTTCTGCCTGCAGCTCTTCCCCGAGGCCAGCCAGTGGGCGACGCCCGTCGTCGTCGTGCTGGCCGTCATCTCGGTCATTTACGGCGCGCTGCTCGCCATCGGCCAGACCGACATGATGCGACTGATCAGCTACACCTCGATCAGCCACTTCGGCTTCATCGTGCTCGGTATCTTCGCCTTCACGGGCGTCGGCCAGGCGGGCTCGACGCTCTACATGGTCAACCACGGCTTCTCGACAGCGGCGCTGTTCCTCTTCGCGGCGATGCTCGTGCGTCGACACCGCACCAACAGCAAGCGCATCGGCGACTACGGCGGGTGGCAGCGGGTCACGCCTGGCCTCGCGGGGATCTTCCTCGTGGCCGGCCTCTCGGGCCTCGCACTGCCGGGTCTGTCGAGCTTCGTGTCCGAGTTCCTCGTGCTCGTCGGATCGTTCTCGACGCAACCCGTCGCCACCGTCATCGCGACCATGGGCATCATCCTCGCGGCGCTCTACATCCTGCTGATGTACAAGCGGGTCATGACCGGCCCCAAGCCGGAGGAGCTGGCGGCCGAGGGCGTCACGGTGGACGACCGGTGGCGGAAGTCGTCGGGGGGCACGACGGTGCGTGACCTCACGACCCGCGACAAGATCGTCGCGGCGCCGCTCATCGCCGCCTTCGTCGTGCTGGGCGTCCTGCCCAACCTGGCGCTGAACGTCATCAACCCGGCGGTCGACAAGACGCTGTCCTACGTCCAGCAGTCCAACCCGCAACTCAACCCGGCCGGCACCGTGGCCGAAGGGAGCTCGAAGTGACCGCCGCCGTTCTGCCGGCCCTCGCGACGCAGTCGGCGCTTCCGGCGGCGTTCGAGCCGTCCGAGGTCAACTACGTGGCCGTGATGCCGCTGCTCATCGTCTTCGTCACGGCGCTCATCGGCGTGCTCGTCGAGGCCTTCGCCCCGCGCGCCCGCCGTCACGTCATCCAGGTCACCGTGGCGGTCGTCGGTCTGCTCGCCTCGGCGGTGTCGATCATCTGGGCGAGCGGCAACCTCGGGCTGACGATGGGTCTGTCCGACGGCGCCACCAACCGGTCGCTCTTCGCGCTGGCGATCGACGGACCCGCCCTCTTCCTGCAGGGCGCCATCGTGCTGATGGGCATCCTCGGCGTGCTGACGATGGCGGAGCGCTTCGGCGGCGTCGGCCCCGACGCCTTCACGCCGAGCGGTGCGTCGACGCCCGGCTCGCCCGTCGAGACCGCCGCCACCCGCGCCGGTGCCCTGACGTCCGAGGTCTTCCCGCTGACGGTGTTCGCGATCTTCGGCATGATGCTCTTCCCGACGACGAACGACCTCATCGGCATGTTCGTCGCGCTCGAGGTGCTCTCGCTGCCGCTCTACATCCTCACCGGCCTCGCCCGTCGCCGTCGCCTGCTGTCGCAGGAGGCCTCGCTGAAGTACTTCCTGCTCGGTGCCTTCAGCTCCGCGTTCTTCCTCTTCGGCACCGCGCTGCTCTACGGCTACGCCGGGTCGGTCTACTTCGGCGACCTGTCCAAAGCCATCGGCACGGCGCCGCTGGCGATGAACGGGCTCCTGCTGCCCGGTGCCTTCCTCGTCTTCGTCGGCCTGCTCTTCAAGGTGGGCGCCGTCCCGTTCCACGCGTGGACCCCGGACGTCTACCAGGGCGCCCCCACGCCGGTGACCGGCTTCATGGCCGCGTGCACCAAGGCGGCCGCCTTCGGCGCGATCCTCCGCGTCGCCTACGTCGGGCTCGACTCCGCCCGGTGGGAGTGGAGCAACGCCCTCGTCATCGTCGCGCTGCTGACGATGATCGTCGGATCGGTGCTGTCGGTGACGCAGACCGACATGAAGCGCCTGCTCGCCTACTCCTCGATCGCGCACGCGGGCTTCATCCTCGTCGGTGTGCTCGCCTTCGACCGGGCCGGTGTGGGCGCCGTGCTCTTCTACGTGGTCGCCTACGGCTTCTCGACCATCGCCGCCTTCGCAATCATCTCGCTCGTGCGCCAGAACGGCGCCGAGGCGACCCACCTGTCGCAGTGGGCGGGGCTGGGCAAGCAGCACCCGGTCGCGGCCTCGGCCTTCGCGTTCCTCATGCTCGCCTTCGCCGGCATCCCGCTGACGTCGGGCTTCGTGTCGAAGTTCGCGGTGTTCTCCGCGGCCGTCGGCTCGGGCGCGACCGGTGCGGTGCTCGCCGTCGTCGGTGTGCTCTGCAGCGCGATCACGGTCTTCGTCTACGCGCGCGTCATCGTGCTGATGTTCTTCAGCGAGGCGCCGGAGGAGAAGGTGGACGTCGTCATGCCCTCGGCGATGACGACGTTCTCGATCGCCGTCGGCACGCTGATCACGCTCGCCCTCGGCGTCCTGCCGGCCTCGCTGCTCGACCTCGCTGACCGTGCCTCGCAGTTCGTCCGGTGACGGTGGCGAGCAGGCGGCCGCGCACCGGGGTTCGATGACGCCGCACTCGACCCCGCCGGTCCTGTCCATCCCGGGGGCCACCCCGGAGCTGGCGGGACGGCTGAGCGACGGCCTCGAGCGGGTCGACGCCCTGCTGCGGGAGGTCGTCGACCACGACGACCCGTTCATCGCCAAGGCCTCCGGCCACCTCGTCGAGGCCGGGGGCAAGCGCTTCCGGCCGCTGCTCACGCTGCTGGCCGCCGAGCTCGCCGGAGGCATCAACGAGGACGTGGTGCGGGCTGCCGCAGGGGTCGAGCTCACGCACCTCGCCTCGCTCTACCACGACGACGTCATGGACGAGGCCCAGCTGCGCCGCGGCGTGCCCGCGGCCAACGTCGTCTACGACAACTCGACGGCGATCCTCGTCGGCGACCTGCTCTTCGGCAAGGCGTCCGAGCTCGTCGCCGGACTGGGCGCCGAGGCCGTGCTGATCCAGGCCCAGACCTTCGTGCGGTTGTGCTCGGGACAGATTCGCGACGACCGGGCTCCGAGCGACGAGGTCGACGCGGTTGCCTACTACCTCGACGTGCTCTCCGACAAGACCGGGGTGCTCATCGCCACGGCGGGCCGCTACGGCGTGATGTTCTCCGGCGGAGACGATGCCACGGCGATGCTGATGCGCGACTACGGCGAGAAGGTAGGCATCGCCTTCCAGCTGGCCGACGACCTCATCGACATCGCCTCCGACGCGTCCGAGACCGGCAAGACCCCCGGCACCGACCTGCGCGAGGGTGTCGACACGCTCGCCGTGCTGCGGGCCAAGGAGTCCACCGACCCGGCCGACGCCCGGCTGCTCGAGCTGCTCCACGCCGACCTGTCGGCCGACGAGGCTGGGGTTGCGGAGGCGCTGGCCCTGCTGCGTGTGCACCCGGCGCTCGAGCAGGCTCGCCAGGAGACGTATGCCGTCGCCGGGGCTGCGCGTGCCCTGCTCGACCCGCTCCCGCCGAGTGACGCCAAGAGCGCCCTGCAGGCCCTCGCCCTCTCCGTCGTCGACCGCGTCGGCTGATCGAAAGAGCATTCCCGCGCGCGCCCAGCTGATCGAAAGAGCATTCCCGCGCGCTCGCCGCGAGCACCCTGGCTGATCGAAAGAGCAATCCCGCGCGCTCCTCGCGAGCACCCTGACTGATCGAAAGAGCAGTCCGTCCACGTGGGGCGCCCGCGGGACAGCGGCGCTTTCGCGGACGGATTGCTCTTTCGATCGGGCAGCTGGGTGCGGGGGCGTGCGGACGGATTGCTCTTTCGATGGGGGCAGTAGGGTGCGGGGCATGTCTCGTCGTCCGCCTGCGCCGGTGGCTGCGCGCCTGTCGGCCGCCACGCGCGACCTCCCGGCGCCCTTGGCAGTGCTCGACCTCGACGCGTTTGACGCCAACGCCGCGACCCTCGTCGGCCGGTCCCACGGACTGCCCATCCGCATCGCGACGAAGTCGCTGCGCAGCCGCCCGCTGATCGAGCGCGCGCTCCGCCGCGGCGGCTTCTCGGGGCTCATGTGCTACGCCGTGCCCGAGGCGCTCTGGTGGGCCCGGGCGGGCCACACCGACCTCATGGTCGCCTACCCGAGCGTCGACCTTCCCGCGCTGACCGAGCTCGCCTCCGACCCGGCCGTCACCGCTGCCGTCGCGGTGATGGTCGACAGCATCGAGCACGTCGACTTCATCGCCCGCCACGTGCGGGGTCACGAGGGTCTGCGCGTGGCAGTCGACGTCGACGCCTCGCTGCGCATCGGACCGGCCCACCTCGGGGTGCGGCGGTCACCGACGCGGACGCCCGACCAGGTCGAGGCGGTCATCCGTCGGGCCCAGGAGCGCGGCCTCGTGGTCGCCGGCCTGATGTTCTACGACGCCCAGATCGCCGGGCTGCCCGACTCGTCGCCAGCGGTCCGGCAGGTCAAGGCCCGGTCGCACCGCGAGCTCCTCGCCCGCCGGGCCGAGATCGTCAGTGCTGCAAGGGCGCTCGCCGACCTCGACTTCGTCAACGGCGGTGGCACCGGCAGCCTCCACGTGACCGGCCTCGACCCCTCGCTCACCGAGCTCGCGGCTGGGTCGGGGCTCTATGCACCCACCCTCTTCGACGGCTACGACGGTCTCGCGCTCGAGCCCGCCGCCTTCTTCGCCACGCCGGTGGTGCGCCGCCCCGCGGCCGGCTTCGTCACGACCTACGGCGGCGGCTACATCGCCTCGGGTCCGCCCGGCTGGTCCCGGGTGCCGACGCCCTTGGAGGAGCAGGGGCTGGAGCTCGTGCGCACCGAGGGGACCGGCGAGGTGCAGACGCCCCTCAGGGGTGACGCCGCCGATGACCTCGGGCTCGGGGATCGGATATGGTTCCGCCACGCCAAGGCGGGCGAGCTGGCCGAGCGGTTCACGGAGTTCGCCCTGGTGGCGGGCGAGGAGGTCGTCGGGCGAGCCGCGACCTACCGTGGAGAAGGGCAGTGCTTTGGCTGAGGTGACACGGGTCGTCCGGAGCGTCGAGTGGAGCAACTGGGCGGGCACGGAGTCGACGCGACTTGCACGGGTCGCGACACCACGCGACGAGGCCGAGGTCGTCGAGGAGGTGCGGGCCGCTGCCTCACGAGGCCTGCGCGTCAAGGCGATCGGCGCCGGCCACTCCTTCACCGGTGTCGCCGTCACCGATGGACTCCAGCTGCGTCTCGGCGCCCTGAGCGGGGTCATGTCGATCGACGCCACCCGCGGTGAGGCGACCGTGCGCGCCGGCACCCCGCTCCACGTTCTCAACGAGGAGCTCTCGGCCTTTGGGTATGCGTTGCCCAACCTCGGTGACATCGACCGCCAGAGCATCGCCGGGGCCGTCGGCACGGGCACCCACGGCACCGGGCTGCGCCTCACCGGGCTCTCGGCGGGCATCCGCGCGCTGCGTCTCGTGCTCGCCGACGGATCGGTCGTCGCCTGCTCGCCGACGCAGGATCCCGAGCTCTTCCAGGCGGCGCGCCTCGGGCTCGGCGCGCTGGGCATCATCACCGAGCTGACGATCGCCGTGGTGCCGGCCTTCCTGCTCCATGCGGTCGAGCGGCCCGAGCCCCTGCTCTCGGTGCTCGAGCAGGTCGACGACGCGGCTGAGAGCAACGACCACTTCGAGTTCTACTGGTATCCGCACACCGACCGCACCCAGACCAAGCGCAACAACCGGGTGCCTGTCGGCACCGCCCTGAGGCCGCTGGCGGGGTGGCGCGAGCGGCTCGACGACGACCTGCTCGCCAACCGGCTCTTCGAGGTGAGCAACCGCGTCGCGACGCGCCTGCCGCGCACGACGAAGGCCATCAACGCCATCGCGTCGCGCGCGCTGGCGGAGCGCAGCTACATCGACGCCTCGCACCGCGTCTTCGTCACCGCCCGCGACGTGCGCTTCGTGGAGTCCGAGTGGGCCTTCCCGCGGCGATCACTACGCGAGGTGCTGCTCGAGCTGCGCGACTGGATCGACCGGCACGACGAGCGCATCTCCTTCCCGGTCGAGTGCCGGGTGGCTGCGGCCGACGACGTCTGGCTGTCGACGGCCTACGAGCGCGAGAGCGCCTACATCGCGGTCCACCGCTACCACCGGCAGCAGCACGGCCGCTTCTTCGACGCCTTCGAGGCGATCGCCACCGAGCACGGCGGCCGTCCGCACTGGGGCAAGCTGCACACCCGGGGGGCCGACTACCTCCGCGAGTGCTACCCCCGCATGGACGACTTCGTCGCCGTGCGCGATCGGGTCGACCCGGAGCGACGCTTCGGCAACCCCTACCTCGAGCGGATCCTCGGCCGCTGAGGGCACGCCCGTATGCCGTGAGGCGAGGGCTGCTGGTGCGCTCTCCTCACGCTCTGCGCTGAGTCGCTCCGTCAGGCGCTGCGCGGAATCATCCGCTACTCAGCGGGCCCGGCGCAGCCGTCGGAAAGTGGGCACTCGACTTCAGGTCCGGTCGAGTGCTCAGTTCTAGACGCTGGGAAGTGGGCACTCGACTTTTCGTGTGGTCGAGTGCTCAGTTCTAGACGCTGGGAAGTGGGCACTCGACTTTTCGTGTGGTCGAGTGCCCAGTTCGGGACGCTGGGAAGTGGGCACTCGACTCTTCGTGTGGTCGAGTGCTCATTTCCGGACGCTGGGAAATGGGCACTCGACGGGGGGACGGGGGAGCAGTGGGCACTCGAGGGGGGCGGCGGTCAATGCTCGCGGTGGGGGAGGGCCATCGCGAGGACGTCGAGGGCCTCGTCGAGCTGCTGCTCGGTGAGCCGCCCCTCGGACACGTGGCCCTCGTCGATGACGACCTCGCGGATCGTGCGCTTCTCTGCGACCGCCCGCTTGACGACGGCCGCGGCCGCTTCGTAGCCGAGGTAGCGATTGAGCGGGGTGACTATCGAGGGGGACCCCTCGGCCAGCGCCCGAGCGTGCTCGACCTCGGCGGTGATGCCGTCGACGCACCGGTCGGCGAGCAGGCGGCTCGTGCTGGTGAGCAGCCGGAGCGACTCGAGCACGTTCTTGGCGATGACCGGCAGCATGACGTTGAGCTCGAAGTTGCCGGCCGCGCCGGCCACCGTGATGGTGACATCGTTGCCGATGACCTGCGCGCAGGCCATCAGGGTCGCCTCGGGCACCACCGGGTTGACCTTGCCGGGCATGATGCTCGACCCCGGTTGCAGGTCGGGCAGGTGGATCTCGCCGAGCCCGGTGCGCGGCCCGGAGCTCATCCAGCGCAGGTCGTTGCAGATCTTCGTCAGGCTGACCGCGACGACCTTGAGGGCGCCCGACAGCTCGACGACGGCGTCCTGGGCCGACTGCGCCTCGAAGTGATCGACGGCCTCACGGAGGGGGAGACCGGTCGTCTCGGCGACGCGGGCGATGACGGCAGCGGCGAAGCCCGGAGCGGCGTTGAGCCCCGTGCCTGCCGCGGTGCCTCCGAGGGGCAGCTCCGCGGTCGCTGCAGCCGCGGCTCGCACGCGTCCGGCGCCGAGCTCGATCTGACGGCGGTAGCCGCCGAACTCCTGGCCGAGCGTCACCGGGACGGCGTCCATGAGGTGGGTGCGTCCGGCCTTGACGACCTCGGCGAACTCGATCTCCTTGCGCCTCAAGGACGCCGCGAGGTGGCCGAGAGCCGGGGCCAGCTCGTCGAGGGCTCCGAGGGTCGCGGCGATGCGCAGGGCGCTGGGGAAGGTGTCGTTGCTCGACTGGCCGGCGTTGACATGGTCGTTGGGGTGCACGTCGAGCCCGCTGCCGAGGTGGGCGAGGCGGGCCAGCACCTCGTTGACGTTCATGTTGGTCGAGGTGCCGGAGCCGGTCTGGAAGACGTCGACCGGGAACTCCCCGTCGTGCCTGCCGTCGGCGACCTCACGGGCTGCATCGGCGATGGCCTCGGCGCGGGGCGCATCGACGACGCCCAGTTCGGCGTTGACCTGCGCCGCGGCGGCCTTGAGCAGGGCGAGGGCGTGCACCACCTCGGGCGGCACCGGCTGGCCACTGATCGGGAAGTTCTCGACGGCCCGGGCGGTCTGCGCACCCCAGAGTGCTCCCGCGGGCACCTCCACCTCACCCATCGAGTCGTGCTCGATGCGGACATCTGACCTCGTGTCGCTCATGCCCCCATCATCCCCGCTCCGCAGGACGGGCGGGCTGGGCGTGCCCCGGGCAGCCCTCGGCTCCCGCGCACGACCAGCCGACCGGCGCCGATGGGGAGGGCGTGGCCCGCGGCGGGCCCGCGACCTCGACAGGGTTGCGGATGAGCAGCCACGACACCAGCCCGCCGAGGGCGAGCAGTACGGAGCAGAGCCACATGGCGGTCGCGTAGGCGTCGGAGAAGACCTCCGCCTCGGCGTAGTCAGCGCCGGAGAGCCCGAGCAGCGCCGGCAGGGCGCTGACCGCGAGCAGGCTCCCCGCGCGCGCCACGGCGTTGTTGACGCCACTGGCCACACCGGCATACCGATCGGGTGCGGCGTCGAGGACGGTGGCGGTGAGCGGCGCGACGAGCAGCGAGAGGCCGAGACCGAAGACGGTGACTCCGGGCAGCACGCCGGTCCAGTAGCTCGACCCGGCGTCGACCCCGGCGAGGAGGGCGGCGCCGACGGCGCACACGAGCGGACCGACCGTCATCGGCAGCCGTGGACCGATGCGGGCCGCGAGCCGGCCGCCGCGGGCAGCGAGCAGGAGCATGAGCACGGTGATGGGCAGCGTCGCCAAGCCCGAGGGCAGGGGCCCGTAGCCCAGGACGGTCTGCAGCTGCAGGGTGAGGAAGAAGAAGAGTGCGCCCAGGGCGGCATAGACGAGCAGCGTCATGCCGTTGGCCGCGCTGAACTGGCGCGACGCGAAGAGGCCCAGCGGCACGAGGGGGTGGTCGCTCGCGCGTTCGACGGCCACGAAGGTTCCCGCCGCCGCGAGCCCGAGGCCGCCGATCGCGAGGGCGAGGCCGTTGCCGAGGGAGCCGTGCTGGATGAGCGCAAAGGTCGTCAGGCCGAGGGCCGACGTGGCGAGCAGCGCGCCCGCGACGTCGAAGCGGTGCGACGCCTCCTCGTCGCGGCTCTCGGGCACCGCCACCTGGGCCACCCAGACCGTGGCGATGCCCAGCGGCACGTTGAGGAGGAAGGCCCAGCGCCACGACGCGTACTCGACGAGCCAGCCGCCGACGAAGGGACCGATGGCGGCGGCGACGCCCCCGAGGCCAGACCAGGCGCCGATCGCCGTCGCCCGGTCCTCGCGCCGGAAGCTGGCCTGGATGAGGGCGAGGCTGCCAGGGGTCAGCAACGCCCCGCCGACGCCCTGCAGCACCCGTGCCGCGATGAGCTGCCCGGGGCTCTGGGCCAGCCCACAGGCCACGGACGCGGCGGTGAACCACACGACCCCGATGACGAAGACGCGCCGGCGCCCGTAGCGGTCACCCAGCGAGCCCCCGAGCAGGATCAGCGACGCGAGGGCGAGGAGGTAGCCGTTGGTGATCCACTGGAGGTCGGCCATGCTCGCACCGAGGTCGGCACCGATGCGCACGAGCGCGACGTTGACGACGGTGCCGTCGAGCATCACCATCCCCGAGCCGAGCACGGCAGCCGTGACGACCAGCCGTCCGGTCCGAGACGCGAGGGCGAGTTCGCTCACCCGGGCAGTCTGCCACCGCCGGCGTGGCGGCTGAGCAGTCAGCTCGGGCAGTCGTTGACCGGCAGGTCGCGACGGGCGGCGCGGTTGGCGCGCAGGCTGCCGAGCGAGTCGACCGACAGCACGATGAGCGCGAGCCAGACGACGCCGAAGCCGATCCAGCGCTCGCGCGGCATGTGCTCGCCGAGGAGCAGCACAGCGCAGAGCAGCTGCATGAGGGGGGTGATGAACTGAATGAGCCCGATCGTGACGAGCGGGATGCGCCGGGCGGCAGCGGCGAAGCACAGCAGCGGCAGCGCGGTCACGACGCCGGACAGCACGAGCAGGCTGGTGTGCCACGTGCCGTGCTGGCCGAAGGTGAGCCCGCCCTGGGCCCCGACGACGACGAGGATCCCGACTGCCACGGGCGCGAGGACGACGGTCTCGACCGTGAGGCCCTGCAGCGCCTCGAGGCTGACCCCGACCTTCTTCTTCGTGAGGCCGTAGAGCGCGAACGACGCGGCGAGCGTCAGGGCGATCCACGGCACACGACCACCCGCGACGCCGAGGAAGACACCCGCGGCGACGCCGATGCCGACGGCCACCCACTGCAGGGGCCTCAGCCGCTCACCGAGCACGACCACGCCGAGGGCGACGGTGACAAGCGGGTTGAGGAAGTAGCCGAGCGCCGCCTCCGACGTGTTGCCCGATGTCACCGCGGCGACGTAGACGACCCAGTTGACGGCGATGAGCACGGCAGCGATGGCCGTGCCCGCGAGCAGCTTGGGTCGCCGCAGGAGCGGCCCGATCCACGCGAGGTCGCGTCGTGCGAGGAGCACGACGACGCAGAAGAGCATCGTCCAGAGGATGCGGTGGGCGAGGATCTCCCACGGCCCGGCCGGCTTGAGGGCGTCGAAGTAGAGCGGGAAGAGCCCCCACGCGCCGTAGGCCGCGAAGGCGAGCAGGACCCCGCGCCTGACCTCGTGCGGGGACGGCTCTCCCAGCGCTCCGTCGAGCTCGACGGCGGAGAGCGTTTCGCGGGTCTCGCGGGAGGTCACGCCCCCACAGTCCAGGTGTCCCTGCCGGCGAGGAGGGCGTCGATGTCGGCGTCGGTGACCTCGCCCGTGCGCGCCGAGGCGACCTGCTCGCGGAGCGAGTCGTCGTAGGTCGGTCGGGTCACGTTGCGGAAGACGCCCATCGGCACGTGCCCGAGGTCGGGGCTGTCGAGGCGCGAGAGCGCGAAGGCGGCCGACGGGTCGTCGGCGCTCGCGTCGTGCACGACGATGCGAGCCGGGTCGGCCTCGGCGCGCGGCACGACGGCGAGGGAGCCGCGCTCGTCACGGACCACCACGGTGTCACCGGCTGCGACCTGCTCACCGTCGGTGAGGTGCAGGATGCGGGCCGCCGCCTCCGTGCGGTCCTTGAGCACGTCGAAGACGCCGTCGTTGAAGATCGGGCAGTTCTGGTAGATCTCGACGAGGGCCGAGCCGCGGTGCTCGGCTGCGGCGCGCAGGACCGACGTGAGGTGCTGGCGGTCGGAGTCCATCGTGCGCGCGACGAAGCTCGCCTCGGCGCCGAGGGCGAGCGAGACCGGGTTGAACGGCGTGTCGAGCGAGCCGAGCGGCGTCGACTTCGTCACCTGGCCGACGTGCGAGGTGGGGGAGTACTGCCCCTTCGTCAGGCCGTAGATCTCGTTGTTGAAGAGCAGGATCTTGAGGTTGACGTTGCGGCGCAGTGCGTGGATCAGGTGGTTGCCACCGATCGAGAGCGCATCGCCGTCTCCGGTGACGACCCACACCGAGAGGTCCTCGCGGGTCGCGGCCAGCCCTGTCGCGATGGCCGGCGCCCGGCCGTGGATCGAGTGCATGCCGTAGGTGTCGAGGTAGTAGGGGAAGCGCGAGGAGCACCCGATGCCCGAGACGAAGACGATGTTCTCGCGCTTGAGCCCGAGCTCGGGCAGGAAGCCCTGCACGGCGGCGAGGATGGCGTAGTCGCCGCAGCCGGGGCACCAGCGCACCTCCTGGTCGGAGGTGAAGTCCTTCTTCGTCAGCGCGGTGGCGTCGCCGAGGCGCGGCACCCCGGCGGTGCCGTTGGGGGAGGAGGTGTCGCGGGAGTCCACGCGGGGGGCGCCCCCGGGGGTCGGCATACCGAGGTCGGTGGTCACTGGGCAGTCTCCTTCACGGATGCGTCCGAGACGGACGCCACGGCGGCGGCGATGACGTCGGCGAGGTCGCTCGCCTGGAACGGCAGGCCACGCACCGACGTGTGCGACTCGATGTCGACGAGGTACTTGGCGCGCAGCAGCAGGCTCAGCTGGCCGAGGTTCATCTCGGGCACGATGACGCGCTGGTAGCCGCGCAGCACCTCGCCGGTGTTGACGGGGAACGGGTTGAGGTGGCGCAGGTGCGCCTGGGCGACCCGCTCGCCGCGGGCACGCGCCTGACGCACGGCGGCGGCGATGGGCCCGTAGGTCGAGCCCCAGCCGAGCACGAGCACCTCGGCGTCACCGCTCGGGTCGTCGACGGCCAGTGGTGCGATCGTGTCGGCGATGCCGTCGATCTTGGCCTGGCGCAGGCGCGTCATGTGGTCGTGGTTGTCGGGGTCGTAGGAGATGTTGCCGGTGACGTCGGCCTTCTCGATGCCGCCGACGCGGTGCTCGAGCCCGGGGGTGCCCGGCACGGCCCACGGCCGCGCCAGCGTCTCCGGGTCGCGCAGGTAGGGGTGGAAGACCGGCTCGCCCTTGGCGTCGACCGCGTTGGGCTCGGTCGCGAACTCGACCGCGATGTCGGGCAGCTCGGCCGTGCGCGGCAGGCGCCACGGCTCCGACCCGTTGGCGAGGTAGCCGTCGGACAGCACGATGACCGGTGTGCGGTAGGTCGTCGCGATGCGCACGGCCTCGACGGCGATGTCGAAGCAGTCGGACGGCGTCGACGGGGCGATGACGGCGACCGGCGACTCCCCGTTGCGGCCGAAGAGCGCCTGCAGCAGGTCGGCCTGCTCGGTCTTGGTCGGCAGGCCGGTCGAGGGCCCGCCGCGCTGGATGTCGCAGATGACGAGGGGCAGCTCGAGCGACACGGCGAGACCGACGGTCTCGGCCTTGAGCGCGAGGCCGGGCCCGGAGGTCGTCGTCACGCCGAGCGCGCCGCCGAAGCTCGCGCCGAGGGCGGCGCCGACACCCGCGATCTCGTCCTCGGCCTGCATCGTCGCGACGCCGTAGCGCTTGAGGCCGGCGAGCGTGTGCAGGATGTCGGAGGCCGGGGTGATCGGGTAGGACCCGAGGAAGAGCGGCAGCCCGGCGCGGTGGGCTGCGGCGACGAGCCCCAGCGAGAGCGCGACGTTGCCCGTGACGTTGCGGTAGGTGCCCTCGCGCATCACGGCCGGCGCGACCTCGTAGGACACGGCGAAGTCCTCGGTCGTCTCGCCGTAGTTGTAGCCGGCGCGCAGGGCCGCGAGGTTGGCCTCGAGGATGTCGGGGCGGTCGGCGAACTTGCTCTTGAGGAAGGACTCGGTGCCCTCGGTGGGCCGCGTGTAGAGCCACGACAGGAGGCCGAGCGCGAACATGTTCTTGGCGCGCTCCTTCTCCTTGCGGGTCAGGTCGGTGAAGGAGGACAGCGCCTCGACGGCGATCGAGGTGATGGCCACGGGGTGCACGTGCCACGCCTCGAGCGACCCGTCGTCGAGGGGGCTGACGGCATACCCCACCTTGGACAGGTTGCGCTTGGTGAACTCGTCGGTGTTGACGATGATGCTCGCGCCACGCGGCAGGTCACCGAGGTTGGCCCGCAGCGCGGCGGGGTTCATCGCGACGAGCACGTCGGGGGCGTCGCCCGGCGTCAGCACGTCGTGGTCGGCGAAGTGCAGCTGGAAGCTCGACACGCCGGGGAGGGTGCCCTGGGGCGCGCGGATCTCGGCGGGGAAGTTGGGCAGCGTGGAGAGGTCGTTGCCGAGCAGGGCCGTCTCCGAGGTGAACCGGTCGCCGGTCAGCTGCATGCCGTCACCGGAGTCGCCGGCGAATCGGATGACCACGCGATCGAGCTTCTGGACCAGTTTCGTGCTCATGTCGCTGCGACGTCCTCGGGTTGTTGCTGCGTTAGCCGTGTGCCGGTGGAGATACCGGACCCAACGCTCTGGTGCGCCGGACGATTCCATGCTAGTTCGTGGTCAGACGCGTGTTTGGGAGGCTGCCACCTCGTGGACACGGGAAGACCCGGGGACGCACCGGCCGAGACGGGGGACACGGGCCCGGCACAGCGCACCACGATCTGGCTAGGCTGACCGACATGGCCGGGTACCTCGTCGTCGTAGCAGTGCTCGGGGCCGGTGTCCTGCTCTTCGTGGCTGCGATGACGGCCCGTCGGTTGCTCGCGCCGCGCGCTCCGCTGCCGGCCAAGCTGACGACCTACGAGTCCGGCGTCGACCCCGTCGGGGTGGGCTGGGCGCAGACCAAGGTGCGCTACTTCGTCTTCAGCTTCCTCTACGTCATCTTCGCCGTCGACGCGATCTACCTCTTCCCGTGGGCGACGGTGATCCGCTCGGCCGACCTCGGCCGGGCCAGCCTCGTCGAGATGGGCATCTTCATCGGCGTCATCGTGCTCGGTCTCGCCCACGCCGCCCGCCGCGGATTGCTGAGGTGGGTGTGATGGGGGTCGACCTGCCGATGCCGTCGGTCCGCCCCACCGACATCTCCGTCGGCCCTGTCAGCGCCCACGCCCCCAAGCCGATCAAGGTCGTGCTCAACTGGGGCCGGCGATACTCCCTCTGGGTCTTCAACTTCGGACTCGCTTGCTGCGCCATCGAATTCATCGCCGCGTCGATGGGCCGGCACGACTTCATGCGCCTCGGGGTCATCCCCTTCGCGCCGGGTCCGCGGCAGGCCGACCTCATGGTCGTCTCGGGCACGGTCACCGACAAGATGGCCCCGGCGATCCGGCGCCTCTACGACCAGATGCCCGAGCCGAAGTACGTCATCTCCTTCGGTGCCTGCTCCAACTCCGGCGGGCCCTACTGGGACTCCTACTCCGTGACCAAGGGCGTCGACCAGATCATCCCGGTCGACGTCTACGTGCCCGGCTGCCCGCCCCGCCCCGAGGCCCTGCTGCACGGCATCATCCGCCTCCAGGAGCAGATCGCGAGCGAGCGGGTGAGCGCCCAGCGCATCAAGGGCCGGTATGCCGGGTCGCGTGTCGCCAGCGCCGGTGACGTCCGTCGCCCCCTCCTGCGCCGCGGGGCCCCCGCTGGCCGCCATGCCGCCCCGACCGGCATACCGCAGGCCCGTGACGGGGGTGACCGTTGAAGGTCACCGACGTGCGCGACGTGCCCCTCGGGGAGTGGTCGTCCAGTGTCCTCGCGCTGCGGGAGGAGGGCTTCGCCTTCTTCGACTTCCTCACCGCGGTCGACGAGACCGATGCGGAGGCCGACCCGGGTTTCGACCTCGTGTGCCACCTGATCGACCCGTCGCAGCCGGGCGCCCTGCGCTCGGTGCTGCTGCGCACGCGGGCGGTCGACGGCACGGTGGTGCCGTCGCTCACGCCGCTCTTCTCCGGGGCCGCGTGGCACGAGCGCGAGACCCACGAGATGTTCGGCCTCGACTTCGACGGCTTCGACGACGGCTCGGGCCGGGGTCTGCGGCCGCTGCTGCTGCCCGAGGGCTTCGAGGGGACGCCGCTGCGCAAGTCGTTCGTGCTCGCGGCCCGCGCCTCCAAGCCGTGGCCCGGCGGCAAGGAGCCGGGGGAGGGCCACGAGAGTGCCCGGGCACCTGGCCGGCGCCGGGTGCAGGCGCCGGGCGTCCCCGGGCCCGACTGGGGACCCCGCCCTCCGGCGTCGTCGGCGGCGCCGGTGACTCCTGACGCGGCCGACACCCCTGAGCCCCCCGCGACCTCGCACTCCGAGGAGACCTCGTGAGCCCGTGGCTCGAGGCGGTCGTGCGGGCGGTCGCGGTGCTGGCGGCCTTCCTCAGCCTGCCGCTGCTCATCGGGCAGACCGAGCACAAGGTGATGGCCCACATGCAGGGTCGTCTCGGGCCGATGTATGCCGGGGGCTTCCACGGGTGGGCGCAGCTCGTCGCAGACGGCGTGAAGTTCGTGCAGAAGGAGGACATCGTGCCGGCCCGCGCCGACCGGTGGGTCTTCCGCCTGGCGCCCGCCGTCGCGCTCATCCCCTACCTCGTGGCGCTCTCGGTCATCCCGCTGTCGCCGACGGTCGTCGCGGCGAAGGTCGATGCGAGCGTGCTGCTCGTGCTCGCCGTCATCGGGGTCGGCATCATCGGCACCCTGATGGCCGGCTGGGCCTCGGCCAACAAGTACTCCCTGCTCGGCGGCATGCGTGCGGCGGCCCAGCTCGTGTCCTACGAGCTGCCGATGGTGCTGTCGGTGGCCTCGGTCGCGCTCGC
The DNA here is from genome assembly GCF_044793955.1 of Humibacillus xanthopallidus. Taxonomy (GTDB): domain Bacteria; phylum Actinomycetota; class Actinomycetes; order Actinomycetales; family Dermatophilaceae; genus Humibacillus; species Humibacillus xanthopallidus_C. The sequence continues at coordinate 1,183,214 of NZ_CP084995.1, forward strand.
CGCGGGCACCCTGTCGGTCGTCGGCATCGCCGAGGCCTGGTCGCCGTGGTGGCTGCTGTGGCAGGCGCCCGGCGCCTTCGTCTTCCTCGTCGCAGCGCTAGCCGAGCTGCAGCGACCGCCCTTCGACATGCCGGTCGCCGACAGCGAGATCGTCTTCGGCCCCTACACCGAGTACTCCGGGCTGCGCTTCGCCTTCTTCCTGCTCGCGGAGTACGCCGGCATCGTCGTCATGTCGCTGCTCTTCGCCGTGCTCTTCCTCGGCGGGTGGGCCGGTCCGCTCGAGCCGTGGCTCGGCTGGGTGTGGACGCTGCTCAAGGGCTTCGCCGTCGCCGTGCTGATGATCTGGCTGCGCGTCTCGTGGCCACGCATGCGCGAGGACCAGCTCCAGCGACTCGCCTGGGTCTGGCTCGTGCCGATCGCGCTGCTGCAGCTCGCCCTCACCGCCGTCGGCGTGGTGATGACCGCATGACCCCCGTCGAGTGGCCACCCTTTGTCGCCCCGGCCCCGTCGAGTGGCCAACTATTGCCGCTCAGCCGAGTCGAGTGGCCAAAGATGGCCAACGCTCGGTATGCGGCAACGAGTGGCCATTCGACTGGTGCGAGGCGGCCAGAAGTGGCCTCTCGACGGGGTGGGGCGGCAGGTTCTGGCCTTTCGACGTGGAAAGGGGGTGACTCGCGATGGCTGACGGCATCCTGCCCGGACTCGTCAAGGGCATGGCGACGACCGCCCGCTCGCTGACCCGGCACGCCCACACGGCGGAGTATCCCGACGTCTCGCCGGCTCTTCCCTCGCGCTCGCGCGGCGTCATCGCGCTGACCGAGGAGAACTGCACCTCGTGCATGCTCTGCGCGCGCGAGTGCCCCGACTGGTGCATCTACATCGACTCCCACAAGGAGGAGGTGCCGCCGACGACCCCCGGCGGGCGGGCCCGCCAGCGCAACGTCCTCGACCGCTTCGCGATCGACTTCTCGCTCTGCATGTACTGCGGCATCTGCATCGAGGTGTGCCCCTTCGACGCCCTGCACTGGAGCCCGGAGTTCGAGTACGCCGAGCTCGACATCCGCGACCTGCTCCACGAGAAGGACCGGCTCGGGGCGTGGATGGCCACCGTGCCGCCGCCGGTCGCCCTCGACCCCGGCAGCGCCGAGCCCGCCGAGGTCGCAGCGGCCGCCAAGCCGGCCCGGGGCGCCGGGGCGGCAGCCGGCGCAGCGGCGGCTCGACCCGCACGCGTGCGGCCCGCCCGGGGAGCGACGCCGACTGCCACACCCGCCGCAGCCGCACCCGCCGCCGCATCGCCCGCTGCACCGCCCGCTGCCGACACGCCAGACGTCACGGAGACGAAGACGCTCCCCGTGACGCCGGCGCCGTCGGACCAGACCCAGGTGCTCCCGACGACCCCGCCCGCCACCTCGTCCGAGCAGGAGGGTCGCGAGTGACGACCCGCGACATCGTCTTCGCCGCGGTCGGGGCGATCACGGCGCTCTCGGCGCTGCTCTCCGTCACGACGAAGCACGTCGTGCACGCGGCGCTGTGGCTGCTCGTCTCGCTCGGCACCCTGGCGGGGTGCTACCTCGTGCTCGGCCAGGAGCTCGTCGGCCTCGTGCAGCTGCTCGTCTACGTCGGCGCCATCGTCGTGCTCGTGCTCTTCGCGCTCATGCTGACCCGCGCCCCGATCGGCCCGCACGCCGAGATCGACACGCCGGCCTGGCAGCGCGTCGTGGGCGCGGTGCTCGGCGCCGCGACGACCGCGCTGCTCGCCTCGCTCCTGCTGCCGCTCTTCTCCGGCGCCACCGTCGACCTCGATGGCGGAGCTCCGGGCGGGGGCACGCCCGCGATCGCGCAGGCGATCTTCGGCACGTGGGTGTGGCCCTTCGAGCTGCTCTCGGTGCTGCTCCTCGTCGCGCTCATCGGCGCGTTCGCGGTGTCGCGCCTCGTCCTGAAGCGTGACGACGAGGCTCGGCCGGCCCCGAGCGAGGTGCGCCGGTGATCCACCTCCAGCTGCCCGCCGCGCTCGCCGCCCTGCTCGCCGGCATCGGCGTCTACGGCGTGCTCGCCCGGCGCAACGCGGTGCTCGTGCTCATCGGCGTCGAGCTCATCCTCAATGCCGCCAATCTCCTTCTCGTGACGGCCGGCTCGCGGCCGGGCGCGCCCTTCTCCGCCGGTCCGGTGCTGACCCTCTTCGTCATCACCATCGCGGCGGCCGAGATCGTCGTCGCCCTCGCCGTCGTGCTCGTCCTCTTCCGCACGACCGGCACCGTCGACCTCACCGCGGTGCCCGACCTGACCGACGACCCCGAGCCAGACCCGCTGGCCGGACCGGAGCCACTGCCCGAGTCCCAGTCCAACCCGGCGCGCGAGGTGCGCTCATGAGCTGGATCGTGCGGATGATCGTCGTGCTGCCCGCGCTCGCGGCCCTCGCCGGCCTGCTGGCCCGTCGCCAGCGCACGTTCGCTGCAGCGATCGCCATCGGCGTCTCGGCCTACGTCGCGGTGCTCGCCTTCATCCAGTGGGTCGCGCCGGCCCGCACGGCTGACATCGAGAGCATCGGCGCTCTCTCGACGGGTGGCCTGCAGGTGCCGCTCCACCTGCTCTCGGACCGGCTGTCGGGCCTGGTCTCGCTCGCCGTCGCCGTCGTCGTGCTCGCCATCCAGGTCTTCACCGCGTGGTACCTGCGCGACGACCCCCGCTACGGCCAGTTCGCCGCCACCGTCTCGCTCTTCGCCAGCGGGATGCTCCTGCTCGTGCAGGCCTCCGACCTCGTGCTCGTGCTCGTCGGCTGGGAGATCATGGGCTGGTGCTCGTGGCTGCTCATCGGCCACGACAGTGAGCGCCCGGAGGCGCGCCGCGCGGCCTACAAGGCCTTCATCGTCACCCGGGTCGCCGACATCGGCATGGTCGTCGGGCTCGTGGCTCTCGCCGTGCGCGCCGGCAGCACCGACCTCATCACCGTGCTCACCGCGAGCGGCCACGACACGGCCCTCACGGTCGGGCTCGTCGGCGTCATCATCGGCGTCGCGGGCAAGTCGGGCCTCGTGCCGTTCCACGACTGGCTCCCCGACGCGATGGAGGGCCCGACCCCCGCCTCGGCGCTCATCCACGCGGCCACGATGGTGGCCGCCGGCAGCTACGTGATCGCCCGCCTCTTCACGCTCTACGCCGGCCACGACGGCGCCCGCACCCTGCTGGCCGTGCTCGCTACCGCGACGATGGTGTATGCCGCGCTGCTCGCCCTCGCGCAGACCGACCTCAAGCGGATGCTCGCCTACTCGACCCTCAGCCAGATCGCGATCATGCTCGCGGCGCTCGCCGCCGCCCCCCGTGACATCGGGTCGGCGCCGGCCGTGTCGCACCTCGTCGGGCACGCCTTCTTCAAGGCGCTGCTCTTCCTCGGGGCGGGCTGGCTCTCGGTGCTCGCCGGCGCCACGGCCCTCGCGGCCCTGCGGGGTCGCCTGCACGGCCGAGGCGCGCTGCGCTGGTCGATGGGCCTCGGACTCGCGGCCCTCGCCGGAGTGCCCCCGCTCATCGGGTTCTTCACCAAGGACACCGTCATCGATGCCGCCCTCGAGGGCGCGACCGGGGGCGGGGGAGCTCGGGCCTGGCTCGTCGTCGTCGCCCTCTTCGTCACGGTCGTGCTGACCGCCGCCTACTGCGCCCGGGCCTGGCTGCTCCTCGACACCCCGCTCGGGCGACCCGAGAGCGACACCTCGATCAACACCGACACCGCCACCGCCAGCGCGACCGGCACCGCAGCCGAGACCGAGCAGCACACCGGCGTCCCCGAGACGGTGGTCGTGGCCGAGGAGGACGTCGCCGTCGTCACCGTGGCCGACAGCGCCGACGACGCGGAGGTGGAGCGCGTCCACGCCCACGGGCACGCGCCGATCACGCTGGCCGCCGCGCTCTCCGTGTCGGCCCTCGCCGCCCTCACCGTCTTCGGCACCCTGCTCCTCACCAGCCTCAACGGCGCCCTGCACATCGGGGTGCTGACCGCGCTGCTCTCCGTGCTGCTCGTCGCCGGCGGGGCGTATGCCGTGTGGACCCTCAGCGACCGCGGCCGGCACGACGTCGCCGACCGGGTGCCCGGCCACGTGCGCGAGGCCGCGGTGCGCGGCTTCGGCGCCGACACGGCATACCTCGGAGTGGGGCGGGCGGTGACCGCGGTGGCGCGGCTCGTCGTGGTGCTCGACCGCGACGTCGTCGATGCCTACCCGCGGGCGACGGCGGTCGTGGCCCGCGGCCTCGGCCGGGCGGGGGAGCGCAGCCACCGCGGTGTGCCGTCGCTCAGCCTCGTCGGCCTGCTCGTGGGCGTCGTCGTCATCGCGGTGCTGGGGGTGACGGCATGGCGCTGACCCTCATGCTCCTGCTTCCGTTGCTCGCGGCCGTGGCCCTCATCGCGATCCCCGGCGAGTCGCGGGCCGAGCGCGGGATCGCCCTCGGCGCCAGCGTGCTCACGGCCCTGCTCGCGGTCGTCGTCGTGGCCGGGCGGCACGAGATCGACGTGCCGTGGATCCGCTCGCTCGGCATCCGCTGGCACTTCGGGGTCGACGGCATCTCGGCCGCGCTCGTGCTGCTCACGGCGCTGCTCACGGTCGCCGTCGTCGTGCACACCCTGGCCGGCCGCATACCGGCCGGGGGCACCGGCTCGACCTTCCTCGGCTGCATCCTGCTCGTCGAGACCGGCGCGCTCGCGACCTTCCTCGCCCGCGACGCGATCCTCTTCTTCATCGCCTTCGAGGTCGTGCTCGTGCCGATGTGGGTGCTCATCCGCAGCTTCGGCGACGACCACGTGACCGACGAGCGCCGGTCCGACGCGGCCGGCCGCTTCGTGCTCTTCACGGTGCTGGGGTCGACGCTCATGCTCGTCGGCATCCTCTTCCTCGTGCACCATCAGGGCACGTCCGACCTCACCGAGCTCGCGCGCCTGCACGGCGACGGCATCTCACGCTCGCTCGAGACGGCCATCGCCGGCATGCTGCTGCTCGGCCTCGGCATCAAGGTGCCCCTGTGGCCGCTGCACACGTGGCTGCCGTCCGCGCACACCATCGCGCCGACCGCGGGCTCGGTGCTGCTCGCGGCCGTGCTGCTCAAGATGGGCACCTACGGCATCGTGCGGCTCGTCGTCGCGACCGTCCCCAACGGCGTGGCCACCCTGAGCCCGGTGCTCGCGATCCTCGGGGTGATCGGCATCCTCTGGGGAGGCCTCGCGTGCCTCGTCGAGCGTGACCTCAAGCGGCTCATCGCCTACAGCTCCGTCGCCCACATGGGCTTCGTCGTGCTCGCCCTCGCGTCGGGCAGCGACACCGGTCTGCAGGCCGCGCTGCTCGGCAACATCGCCCACGGCATCGTCGCGGCGCTGCTCTTCTTCGTCGTCGGCGACCTCAAGGAGCAGTGGGGATCGGCCGACCTGCGCACCGCCCGGGTCGGCCTGCGCGACACGGCTCCCCGCTTCGGGGTCGTGCTGCTGGTCGGGCTGGCTGCCGCGCTGGGTCTGCCGGGCCTCATCACCTTCTGGGGCGAGTTCCTCGCGCTGTATGCCGCCTGGTCGCCTGCCCCCGACCGCCCGGCCACGCTGATGCGGGTGTGCGTCGTGCTCGGCGCGGTCGGGCTCGCGCTCGCGGCGGCCTACTCCCTGCGCGTCGCCCGGCTCGTGTGGTCCGGGGAGGCCAGCGGGGGCGCCGGAGCCGTCACGGCCGAGCGGGAGGACACCACCGTCGAGTCGGCAGCCATCGACGCGCGGGGCGCCCGCTGGGCGGTCGTGCTGACGATCGCCGTCGCGGTGATCGTGCTCGGCGTGCTGCCGCAGCTGCTGCTCGGGGTCTCCGGGCCCGACGCGGTCCGTCTCATCACCGGAGCGGGGGTGCTGCCCTGATGAGCGTCTCCGTCGACTATGCCGTGCTCCTGCCGGCGCTGCTGCCGGTGCTCGGGCTCGTGCTCGTGCTCGTGGCAGACCTCGTCGTGCCCCGACTGCGCCGGGCGCCCTATGCCATCGCCGGGCTCGCGTCGCTCGCCGCTGCGGCCGCCACGATCCCCGGGCTCGGTCAGGGCGGCGGCTCGGCCCGGTCGACCTTCTGCATCTCGGCGGCCGCGGGTGCGGGCTCCGCGGAGGGGGCGAGCGGCGCCGCAGGTGCCGTGGTCGCCGACCTGCCCCGGACCTGCCTCTGGCAGGCCGATGCCCTCACCTCGAGCCTCCAGCTCGCCGCAGCGCTCGCGGCGGCGGTCTGCATCGCCCTGGCGTGGCCGCTGGCCACCCGGCAGCGACCCGCCGACGCGACGAGCGAGCCGGTCGAGGCGGTGCTGCTCCTCGCCGCCCTCACCGGCACCGTGGTCGTCGCCGCGAGCCGCGACGTCGGCACCTGGCTCGTCGCCCTCGAGCTCGCGACCCTGCCCGTCATCGCCCTCGTCGCCCTGTCGGGTCGGCGCTCGGCCGTGGCCGGTGCGACCCAACTGCTCGTCATGTCGCTCGTCTCCTTCGCCCTGCTCGTGCTCGGCGTGGCGCTGTGGTTCACCGCGACCGGCAGTCCGTTCCTCACCCCGGATGCAGCGCTGTCCTCAGGCGGCGGGCAGGGCTTCGGGTGGTTCGCCTACGAGCCGCTCCCGACGACCATCGTGGCCTGGCCCGCGGTGTCGGCAGGGGTGTTGTCGCTCGGCGTCGTGCTGCTGCTCGCCGGGCTCGGCTTCAAGCTCTCGCTCGTGCCCTTCCACGCCTGGACGCCCACCGCCTACTCCGGGGCGTCCACCCCGATCGCGGCGTTCCTCGCCACCGTCTCCAAGGTGGCGGCCCTGGCGGCGCTGCTCGTCGTGCTCCGGGCCGTGGCGGTCATCGGCACCCCGGCACTGCTGGCGATCGCCGTGCTCGCCGCGCTGAGCATGACGTTGGGCAACCTCATGGCGCTGCGCCAGGACGACGTCGTGCGCCTGCTCGCCTGGTCGACGGTGGCACAGGCGGGCTGGGTCGTCATGCCGCTCGTCAGCATCTCGGCCCTGGGCACGGGGGCGAGCGCGACCTACCTGCTGACCTACGTCATCGCCACGCTCGTGGCCTTCGGGGTCGTCGCCGTGACGCTGCGTGAGCGTCGCGACGGTCGCAGCCTGACGGCCTACGACGGTCTCTGGCACCGCAACCCGTGGCGAGCCGGCGCGCTCGTGCTCGCCCTCACCTCTCTCGCCGGCCTGCCGCCGGGCATCATCGGCCTCGTCGGCAAGGTCGTCGCACTGCGACCGGTCATCGCCGAGGGCTGGGTGTGGCTCGCCGTCATCGCCGCGGTCAACGCCGTGCTGGGGGTCGCCGTCTACCTCAGGTGGCTGCGCGGGGTCATCACGGCCCCCGACCCGGCCAGCGCTGCCGTCCCGTCGGGCGAGCAGCGTGAGACGGGGGAGCACGGTGAGCCCTCCGCGCCGACGTCGGGCGTGAGCACCGACAAGCGGCGCGTCGCCGTCGCCGGGCTCGTCGTCGCCGCTGCGGTGCTCGTCGTCGTCAGCGTGCAGCCCGACCTGCTCCTGCGCCTGCTCGGCTGACGTCCCACCGCACGCCGACGGCCCCGAGGCGGGGGAGCCTCGGGGCCGTCAGCGGTCGAGCAGGACTCGACCGTCCGCGCCCGATCAGGTCGTGGGGACCGGCTGCGGGGCGGCAGCGGCTGCGACCGCAGCATCGTCGGCGGTCTTGGCGTGGCGCAGGCCCAGCAGCCCCAGCACGAGCAGGAGGGCGGCTGCGAGCAGGGCGGCGATGCCGGCATACAGGGCGATCGTGCCCATGGTGCCGAACGCGTAGGCGTTGAGGAGCAGACCGCGCAGGGTGCTGCCCATGAAGAGGCTCTGACGGAGCTCGCCGAGTGCCTCGACGGCGGCGGGGTCGGCGCCGGGGTCCTTGGCGGCAGCCATGTACTCGCTCGAGACCTCGGAGTAGGTCTTGTTGTTGGACGAGGTGTTCATGTGCACGAGGATGTAGTGGTCGGCGAAGGCCTTGGCCTGCGCGCCGGTCTCCATCGGCTGGCCGGCGTACTGCAGGAGCGCGTCCTTCTGCTCCTGGGTCTGGAGCGCGGCGGCTGCCGGCATCGTGATGTTCTGCTGACTCAGCTGCTCCTTGACGTTGCTGGCGACGAAGCTGCTGGCATAGATCAGCAGGCCGCCGGCGACGGCGAGCACCACGGCCATGACGAGGCCGGTCCAGGAGATCAACTGGTCGAGTGTCTTGCGCATCGTTCGCTACTTTCATCGGAAGGGCGTCGGTTTCCCCAACGGCTCCCAACCTACTACCCGTTGTAGTAGACAAGTTGCCTGTTCAACGGTGTGCGGGCGAGACCTCGGTCACAGGGCACCGGGCGCCGTCCGAGCGCGCAGCCAGTGGGAACACCCACCCCGGGCCGCTCGTTCACCCGGCATGCACAACCATTTCAACGGGCTCAAGACGGCTGCCCTCTTCGGCGGCATCTGGGCCCTCCTGCTCGGCATCGGCGCCCTCGTCGGTGGTGGCCGCTTCATCTGGGTCTTCGCGCTCATCGGCGTCGCGACCACGTTCTACGGCTACTGGAACAGCGACAAGCTCGCGATCCGCGCCATGCACGCCTACCCGGTCTCGGAGGCGCAGGCTCCCGGGATGTATCGCATCGTGCGCGAGCTCTCCACTGCCGCAGGCAAGCCGATGCCCCGCCTCTACATCTCCCCGACCCAGGCGCCCAACGCCTTTGCGACGGGCCGCAACCCGCAGAACGCCGCCGTCTGCTGCACCGAGGGCATCCTCGGCCTGCTCGACGAGCGCGAGCTGCGCGGCGTGCTCGGCCACGAGCTCATGCACGTCTACAACCGCGACATCCTCACGAGCTCGGTCGCCGCCGCCATCGCCGGCGTCATCACCTCGATCGGCCAGATGCTGATGTTCACGAGCATCTTCGGCGGAGGCTCCGACGAGGACCGCCCCAACCCGCTCGCGCTGCTCGCCATGAGCCTGCTTGCCCCGCTCGCCGCCATGACGATCCAGATGGCGATCAGCCGCACGCGCGAGTACGACGCCGACGAGGACGGCTCCCGGCTCACCGGCGACCCCCTCGCGCTCGCGTCGGCCCTGCGCAAGCTCGAGTCGGGCGTCGCGCGCGCACCCCTCGCGCCCTCGCAGAGCATCGTCAACGCGAGCCACATGATGATCGCCAGCCCGTTCCGCGCGCAGGACGTCACGCGCTTCCTCTCGACGCACCCGCCGATGGACCAGCGCATCGCGCGCCTCGAGAGCATGGCGGGCGGCCCGCTGCACCGCTGAGCGAGGTCGGCCCGCCGACAACCGGCGCGCCGACCGCGCCCTCCATCTGGCAGGCTCGCCCCCATGCGCAGTCTCACCCTGGCCGAAGCCCGCGAGCGGGCGGCCCTGCTGACCGTCACGTCGTATGCCGTCGAGTTCGATCTCGACCAGGGCGCCGAGGTCTTCGGCTCGCTGACGACGGTCCGCTTCGCGTGCAGCACCCCGGGTGCCGACTCCTGGGTCGACCTCAAGGCGAGGTCGGTTGAGACCCTCAGCCTCAACGGCACCGACCTCGACCCCGCCAGCGTCGTCGACGGACGGCTGCCGCTCACCGGGCTCGCCGGTGACAACGAGCTCGTCGTCGCCGCGACGATGGCCTACAGCCACGACGGTCAGGGACTGCACCGGGCCACCGACCCCGCCGACCAGAGCGACTACGTCTACGGGCACCTCTTCCTCGACGCGGCCCCCAGCGTCTATGCGTGCTTCGACCAGCCCGACCTCAAGGCGCCCTACGACGTCGTCGTGCGTGCTCCTCTCGGGTGGACGGTGATCGGCAACGGTGCGGCGACCGAGACGGCGCCCGGCACGTGGCAGCTCGAGACGACGCAGCCGCTCGCCACCTACTTCGTGACGGTGTGCGCTGGGCCTTACGTGTCCGTGCACGACGAGCACGACGGCATACCCCTCGGCATCCACGCCCGCGCGTCGCTGCGCGAGCCGCTCGAGCGGCACGCCGCCGAGATCTTCGACGTGACGAAGCGGTCGTTCGACTACTTCCACGGACTCTTCGGCATCCGCTACCCCTTCGGGGAGTACCACCAGGTCTTCGTGCCCGAGTTCAACGCGGGCGCGATGGAGAACCCGGGGTGCGTCACGTTCCGCGACCAGTACCTCTACCGTGGGTCGGCCACCCGCGACGAGCTGCTGACCCGCGCCAACACGATCAGCCACGAGATGTCGCACATGTGGTTCGGCGACCTCGTGACGATGAAGTGGTGGGACGACCTCTGGCTCAACGAGTCGTTCGCGGAGTACATGTCGCACCGCTGCCTCGTCGAGGCGACGGAGTATGCCGACGCCTGGGTCGACTCGTCGATCGTGCGCAAGGTCTGGGGCTACGGCGCCGAGCGGTCACCGTCGACCCACCCGGTGGCCGGCGTCGAGGCCCTCGACGCGCAGAGCGCCCTGCAGAACTTCGACGGCATCTCGTATGCCAAGGGAGCGGCCGCGCTGCGACAGCTCATCGCGCACGTGGGCGATGACCAGTTCATCGCGGGCGTGCGGGCCTACCTCACCGACAAGTCCTACGCCAACGGCACGCTCGCCGACTTCCTCGGCGCGATCGAGGCCGCGAGCGGCGCCGACCTCGACGCCTGGTCGCAGTCGTGGCTGCTGACGGCCGACCGCGACACCCTGTGGGTGAGCCTCGACGAGCGGGGTGGGGTCGTCGACTCCGCGAGCGTGGAGCGCGAGACGCCGGACGACCGACCTGCCGACCGGCCGCACACCTTCGACGTGGCGGGCTGGACCGACGGCCGGGAGGTGGCACGCGTGATGACGACCGTCACCGCGGCCACGGCGCCGCTCGAGGCCCTGGAGGGCGCGCCGGCGCCGGCCGTCGTCGTGCCCAACGCGAGCGACCTCACGTGGGCCCGGGTCGTGCTGTCCGAGCGCACCCTCGCCGCGCTGCCGAGCCAGCTTCCCCTCGTGCCCGACCCGCAGGCGCGAGCCGTGGTCTGGAGCGCGCTCATCGACGGCGTGCACGGCGCCGCGTTGTCGCCCGACACCTTCCTCGACGTCGTCGAGGCCGCGTGGCCGAAGGAGACCAACTCCTCGATCCTCACCCGGGTCTCGGCCTACGCCGAGCACCGCATCGTGCCCTACTTCGTGCCGCGCGAGCGCCAGGTCGACGCCCTCGCCCGACTGGCAGCGGGTGGTCAGGCCCTGCTCGGGTCGGCGCCCGAGGCCAGCACGGAGTCGCTCGCCGCTGCCCGGCTCGTGGCCGGGGCCAGCGACGACGAGGCCCTGCTGCGGGCGTGGGCCGACGGTGACTCGCTGCCGGCCGGTCTGCAGGACGACGGCGACTTCCGCTGGATCGTCGTGCGCAACCTCGCCTCACGCGGCCTCATCGACGTCGCCGGCGTCGAGTCCTACCGCGCCAAGGACGACACGCTGCAGGGTGGCCTCAACGCGCTCATGTGTCGCGCCTCGCTGCCCGACCCGGCGGCGAAGGACTGGGCCTGGGAGCAGCTGACCGGTCGCCACGGGCGGTCGAACTACGAGATGGTCCACCTGGCCCGCGGCTTCTGGAACGCCCCCGACGACCGCCTCGTCGCCGGCTACGTGCCCCGCTACTTCACCGACGTGCCGGCGATGTCCGAGTGGGTGGGCGAGGACGCGCTCTCGCGAGTCGTGCTCGTCGCCTTCCCCAAGGTCTTCACCGACGAGACCGCGGCCCTGAGCGCCAGCACGCTGCGGCGCGACGACCTCACCCCGGCGGTGCGGCGCTCGCTCGTCGACGCCGACGCGGAGCTCCGCGAGGCACTCGCGTCGCGGGCGACCTTCGGCGCCACCGTCTGATGGTCGGGGCCGCCCCGGGCCGAGAGGAGCTGCCCGAGGTCGTGCGCGCTGTGACCGCGTCGCACGTCGAGCTGCTCGACGAGCGACTGCCCGGTCTGCTCGAGGGCCTGCACCTGCACGGGTCGCTCGGCTTCGGCGGGGAGTTCTTCGGTGGCAGCGACATCGACTTCGTCGCGGTGACGAGCCGGCGGCCGACGGCGTCCGACATCGACCTGCTGCGCCGGGTGCATGCCGAGCTCGACCGGCGCTGGCCCGAGCCGGCCTACGACGGCTTCTACCTCCTCGAGGCTGACCTCACGGGGCGGCCCGAGGACGTGCCCGAGGGGCCCGGTGTGCTGCACCAGTGGTTCGACGTCGGCACGCACGCCGACATCAAGCACATCACGTGGCGTGAGCTGCGCGATCACGGGATCACATTGTGCGGCAAGGGTCTTCGTGACATCGACATCTGGAGCGACGATGCAGCGCTGCACCGCTCGACCCGCGACAACCTCGACACCTACTGGCGGATGCAGCTCGAGGCCATGCAACACCACCCGCGGGAGGCCTCGCTCCCGCAGGCCGCCGAGTGGGGTGGACTCGGGGCGCCCCGACTCGTCCACCTGCTCGTCACCGGCGCGCCGACCTCGAAGTCGGGTGCCGGGCGGTGGGCGCTCGAGGCCTACCCCCAGCACCGCGAGCTCCTCGAGGAGGCGCTGCGGGTGCGAGAGCGCCCCGACGACCGCTCCACGTATGCCGCCGACCCCGACCGTCGTCGTCGTGACCTCATCGCCCTCATGACGGAGGTCATCGCCGACGGCGTCGCGCTGACGGAGGCGCCGCGGCGGTGAGCGGGTCGGGCTCCCGCAGAGTGGACGCGACCCACCCGACCTCGCAACACACCGAGCAGTTGCCAGGACCACGGTGTGTGCCACGCAGAGTTGGCAGTTGCTCGGTGTGTTGCGGGGGAGGTGGGCGGTCAGAGGTCTGGGTCGGGTCACCAGGGTCTCGGGCGGTCAGGTCACCAGGGGCTGGGCTCGTAGTCCTTGACGAAGCAGCCGTAGAGGTCCTCGCCCGCCTCGCCGCGAACGATGGGGTCGTAGACGCGGGCGGCACCGTCGACGAGGTCGAGCGGGGCGTGCCAGCCTTCCGCCGCGATGCGCAGCTTCTCGTCATGCGGGCGCTCGTCCGTGATCCAGCCGGTGTCGACTGCCGTCATGAGGATGCGGTCGGTCTCGAACATCTCGCCCGCGCTCGTGCGGGTCAGCATGTTGAGCGCCGCCTTGGCCATGTTGGTGTGCGGGTGGCCGGGGCCCTTGTAGCGCCGTGAGAACTGGCCCTCCATCGCCGACACGTTGACGACGTAGGCCCGCCGGGCACCAGCCGCGACAGCGGCACGCATCGCCGGCCGCAGCCGTGAGACGAGGATGAAGGGAGCCGTCGAGTTGCAGAGCTGCACCTCGAGCATCTCGAGCGGGTTGACCTCCTCGACCTTCTGCGTCCACGAGTTGGAGCGCTGCAGGTCGGGCAGCAGCCCGCCGGCGTCGACGGCCGTGCCGGCGCGGTGCGCCTCGAGGCTCGCGTGCCCGGCGTTCAGGGCGAGGGCCGTCATCGAGGCCGCGGTCTGGGCGGCGATCGCGTGCTCGGCCGACTCTCCCTCGTGATGCGCCACCGCGTGCTGCTCGAGAGCCCCGGCGATCGAGGCAGGGTGCGCCTCGCTGATCCGGTCGAAGGTCACCATCTCGGGCAGGGCCACGCCCTCGGGTAGCGGTGCCGACTCCATCTCGACGAGGTTGCTGTAGGCGCCCGGCGACCGGCGCACCGTCTGTGCGGCGTTGTTGATGAGGATGTCGAGCGGTCCGGCGGCGCTCACCTCGTCGGCGAGGGCGACGACCTGGGTGGGGTCGCGCAGGTCGATGCCGACGATCGTGAGCCGGTGGATCCAGTCGGCGCTGTCGTCCATCGCAGAGAAGCGACGCATCGCGTCCTTGGGGAAGCGCGTCGTGATCGTCGTGTGCGCCCCGTCGCGGAGCAGGCGCAGGGCGATGTACATCCCGATCTTGGCCCGCCCGCCCGTGAGCAGCGCGCGCTTGCCCGTGAGGTCGGTGCGCTGGTCGCGCTTGGCGTGCGACCGAGCCGCGCAGTCGGGGCAGAGCCAGTGGTAGAACGCGTCGACGAGCGTGTAGTCCGACTTGCAGATGTAGCAGCCGCGGGCGTTGACGAGCTCACCGGCGTAGGCGCCCTTGGCGTTCGAGACGAGCGGAATCCCCTTCGTCTCGTCGTCGATCCGCATCGGCGAACCGGTGGCCGTCGACTCGATGACCTGACGGTCGGCCTTGCGCTCGGCCCACGTCTTCGCGTTGCGGCGGTCCTTCTTGAGGCGCTTGTAGAGCAGCGACGCCGCCCGCTTGAGGGTCTCGAAGTCGGGGTCGTCGACGTCGAGGCGGTGGGCGAGGTCGAGCACCCGCACCGCCGTCGCCACGTCGGCCGGGTCGAGTCGCGGCGTGGCCATGGGGTCGAACGGGGTGTCGAACGTCGGGTCCTGCTCTTGCGGGTCCTGCTCCTGCGGGTCATTCACCGGGAGAGCGTACGTGGTTGCAGGCGCCGACCCCGAACGCGGGAACGCCGCCGCCACGCGCTCGCTCGGGGGCGAGGGTGGCGGCGGCGCAGGCGCGGGCGGTTGCAGCCGCCGCGGGCCACCTGCGGTCCGGGAGGTCGTACAGGGGATCCGACATCCCGGACGCAGGGGTTTGGGTGGCAGGGGCCGGGAGGGCCCCCGCGGTCAGTTCGCCGTGGCGGGCTTGACGGCCAGGGTGACCTGCACGTCCTGGCGGGCGCCGTCGCGGATGAGCGTCACCGTGGCCTTGTCGCCGGCGGTCATCGCACGGATCTGGGCGACCAGTGCCGTCGAGGAGTCGATCGGCTGGCCGTCCACGGCGATGATGACGTCTCCGGTCTTGAGGCCGGCCGCGGCGGCCGGGGTGCCGTCGCTGACGGACGCGATCTGCGCGCCGGCGCGCTGGGCGGCGCCGTCCTTGACCGTGGTGTCCTTGGCGCTGACGCCGAGGAAGGCGTGCTGGGCCTGGCCGGTCTTGATCAGCTGGTCGGCGATCGACTGGGCCTCCTTGACGGGGATCGCGAAGCCGATGCCGATGTTGCCGCTCTGACTGCCCTGGCTGCCGCCGAGCGAGGCGATCGAGCTGTTGATGCCGATCAGCTCGCCCTGGGCGTTGACGAGGGCGCCGCCGGAGTTGCCGGGGTTGATGGCGGCCGAGGTCTGGATGGCGTTCGTGACGACCGTGTCGGTCGAGGTCTGGCCGTTGGGGGAGGGGCTCGCCTCGCTCGTGCTGACCGGACGGTTGAGGGCCGAGACGATGCCCGTCGTCACCGTGCCGGAGAGGCCGAGCGGGTTGCCGACCGCCATGACGGGGTCACCGACCTTGAGCACCGTGCTGTCGCCGAGGCTGATCGGCGTGAGGTCGCTCGGGGCCGAGGCCAGCTTGATGACCGCGAGGTCGGTCGACGGGTCGGTGCCGACGATGGTCGCCTCGAAGGTGCGGCCGTCGGCGAGGGTGACGGCGATCGCGCCGTTGCCGGTGGCATCGCCGACGACGTGGTTGTTGGTGAGCACGTGGCCGTTGTTGTCGAGGATGACGCCGGAGCCGGCGCCGGAGCCCTGCTGCGTCGTCACGTCGATGCTGACGACGCTGGGCGACACGGCCTTGGCGACGGCGGTCCAGTCCGGAGCGGTCGCGTTGCCCTGCACCACGGTGGGCGACGTGCCCTGGTTCTGGGTCGTCGTCGAGGCGGAGGCCGTCGTGCTCGGGGCGCCGGTGTCGGTGAGCTGGGTGACGGCATACGTGCCGCCGCTCGCGAGGACGGCTGCGAGCAGGGCCACGCCGACCGTGCCGGCGAAGCCGCGCCGCTCACGCCGCGGAGGCTTCTGGAAGCTGGAGCCGCCCGGGGCCGTCGGGGGAGCCGGCGGCGTGGGGGCACCCTGCTGGTAGTACTCGCCAGCGGTGGGGATCTGCTGCGTGTTGTCCGTCGCCATGCTCATGGCCGCTCCTCCTGTGGGTCCTTCAACGTCTTGGATCCATCACACCCGGGGAGGTTTTGACGACGTTGTGGCGTCCCTGTGAACTGACTGTGCAGGTCGCCGACGTGGCTCCGACGTGGCTCAGGAGGCGTCGACGGACGGGCTCGGCTCCACGGGGAGCTCGACGACGACGGTGGCGCCACCGCCCGGGGTGTCGTCGACGCGGACCGTGCCCCCGTGCGCGGCCACGATGGCCTCCACGATGGCGAGTCCCAGCCCGTTGCCGCCGCCGTGGTGACGGCTGCGCGACCAGTCGGCGCGATAGAAGCGCTCGAAGACGTTGATGCGGTCGGCGAGAGGTATGCCGGGGCCGTGGTCGCGCACGTGCAGGGCGACGCGCGCCGGCGAGCTGCCGGCGACGGGTCCGACGAGGATCTCGACCGGCGACCCGGCCGGCGTGTGGACCCGCGCGTTGGTCACGAGGTTGGTGACGACCTGGCGCAGCTGTCGCTCGTCCGCGACGAGCTCGGTCGGCTCGATGGGCCCGTCGATGCCGGTCGCGGCAAACGGTCGCTCGGAGTCGATGGTGCGCGCGTCCTGGGCCGCGTCGGCCGCGAGCACCGCGAGGTCGACCGGCTGCAGCTCGAGCGGGCGCTCGCCGTCGAGGCGGGCGAGCGTGAGCAGGTCCTCGACGAGCCCGCTCATGCGGTGGGTCTCGCTCTCGATGCGGCCCATCGCCCCGGTGACGGCGTCGGTCGTCGGCAGGGCGCCCTGGCGATAGAGCTCGGCGTAGCCCCCGACCGCGGCCAGCGGCGTGCGCAGCTCGTGGGAGGCATCCGCGATGAAGCGCCGCATCTTGGCCTCGTTGGCCTCGCGCACGGCGAAGCTGCGCTCGATGCGGGCGAGCATGGCGTTGAGCGAGCGTGACAGCGACGCCACCTCGTCGTCGGTGTCGGGCACGTCGACCCGCCGGGTGAGGTCGCCCGCGGCGATGCCGGCGGCGGTGTCCTCGATGCGGGTGAGGGGACGGAAGGTGCGCCCGATGAGCAGCCACCCCACCAGCCCGCACACGAGCAGGGCGAACGCGCCGATGCCCGCGGCATACCACCGGAACTGGTTGACGGTGGCGTCGAGCGGACGCAGCGGGAGCGCGAGCACGTAGGTGCCGGTGCCGTTGGCGGTGGCCTGGGCGACGGCGAGCCACTTGCGGTCGCTGTCGCCGACCGAGTCGATGACGAAGGTCCGGTCGCTCGTGACCCTCGGGTCGGTGGGGAGCAGGAAGGGGATGGCGGCGCGGTCGCTCTCGGTCGCCGCCTCGCCGAGCGTCTCGACGGTGGACCCGTCGGCGCTCAGCAGCTTCGCCGTGAAGCCGGTCGGCAGGCCGGGGCCCTTGGCGACCTCGGTCTTGGTGATCGCCGTCAGGTAGATGGCGAGCTCCTGCTCGGCCTGCGTGAACAGGTAGCCACGCAGCAGCGCGCTCACGGCAGCCGTCGTCAGCACGAGCGCGACGAGGGTCAGCCCGAGCACCACGCCGAGGAGGCGCGAGCGCAGCGGCACGGAGCGCAGGCGGTCCAGCAGGGTGCGCTGCCGTCGCGGCGTGCTGGCATCCGCCGTCGTCGGGGTCACGCGCGGCGGCCGATCAGGAGGCGACGAGGTCCGGGGGCACGCGCAGAACGTAACCCACGCCACGTTTGGTGTGGATGAGCGAGGGCCCGTCGGCGTCGATCTTGCGCCGCAGGTAGGAGATGTAGGACTCGACGATGCCGGACTCGCCGCGGAAGTCGTAGTCCCAGACGTGGTCGAGAATCTGCAGCTTGGACAGGACCCGGTTGGGGTTGAGCAGCAGGTAGCGCAGCAGCTTGAACTCCGTCGGCGACAGGTCGATGACCCGTCCCGCGCGACGGACCTCGTGCGAGTCCTCGTTGAGCTCGAGGTCGTGGAAGCGCAGGGTCGACCCCTCGTCGGCGCCCCCGCGGGTGCGGCGCAGCACGGCGCGGATGCGCGCGATGACCTCCTCGAGGCTGAACGGCTTGGTCACGTAGTCGTCGCCGCCGACCGTGAGCCCGGCGATCTTGTCGCCGGTGGCGTCGCGCGCCGTCACGAAGACGATCGGCTGCTGGCGGCCGCGGTCGCGCAGCCGTCGCGTCACCTCGAAGCCGTCGACGTCGGGCAGCATGACGTCGAGCACGACGAGGTCGGGCTCGCCCTCCTCGGCCAGGGCCAGGGCGGTCGCGCCGTCAGCGGCGGTCTCCACCTCGAAGCCGGCGAAGCGGAGCGAGGTCGCGAGCAGCTCGCGGATGTTGGGCTCGTCCTCGACGACGAGTAGACGTGCCTCCGGGGCGGGGGTCTGGGTCTCCACGTCGCCAGTCTCCGCAGGTTTGCTGGGAGTTTCCTGAGAACGTGACCGACGAGACGGGGTCAGCGCTTGCGTGCCTTGTCGAGCACCTTCTGGAAGTCCTTCTTGCACATCGACCGGCAGTCCTGCTTGCCGAGCCGGTGCAGGACGACGGGACACTTGACGCACCTCGTGCTCTTCTTGCAGCACTTCGACTTCGGCTTGATCTTGCCGATGTCCTTCGCCTTGAGCTTGCCCACGACGATGATGCTAATTAGGTAAGGCTCTCCTGACCTAATCGCGTCGCAGGGTGAGACACCACCGCCGGAGTCGGAGCGCCGTCACAGGTCGTCGGCGTCGACGATCCGGTAGGCGTAGCCCTGCTCGGCGAGGAAGCGCTGCCGGTGGGCGGCGAAGTCGGCATCGACGGTGTCGCGCGACACGATCGTGTAGAAGTGCGCGGTGCGCCCGTCGCCCTTGGGGCGCAGCACGCGGCCGAGGCGCTGCGCCTCCTCCTGTCGTGAGCCGAAGGTGCCGCTGATCTGGATGGCGACGCTCGCCTCGGGCAGGTCGATGGAGAAGTTCGCGACCTTGCTGACGACGAGGGTCGTGATCTCGCCGCTGCGGAAGGCGTCGTAGAGCCGTTGGCGCTCGCGCACCGTGGTCTCGCCGGTGATGACGTCGGCGCCGAGCCGCTCGGCCACCTCGTGCAGCTGGTCGAGGTACTGCCCGATGACGAGGGTCGGCTCGCCGGTATGCCGCAGGGCGAGCTTCTCGATGACCGGCGTCTTCGCGTCGGAGCACGACGCGAGACGGTAGCGCTCCTCGGGCTCGCTCACGGCATACGCGAGGCGCTGGCCCTCGGGCAGCGTGACGCGCACCTCGACGCAGTCGGCGGGAGCGATGTAGCCCTGGGCCTCGATGTCCTTCCACGGCGCGTCGAAGCGCTTGGGGCCGATGAGGCTGAAGACGTCGGCCTCGCGGCCGTCCTCACGCACGAGGGTCGCGGTGAGGCCGAGCCGGCGGCGGGCCTGCAGGTCGGCCGTCATGCGGAAGATCGGCGCCGGCAGCAGGTGCACCTCGTCATAGACGACGAGGCCCCAGTCGCGGGCGTCGAGCAGGTCGAGGTGGGTGTAGGCGCCCTTCCGGCGGGTCGTCAGCACCTGGTAGGTCGCGATCGTGACGGGACGGATCTCCTTGCGGGCACCGGAGTACTCGCCGATCTCCTCCTCCGTCAGGGTCGTGCGCTTGATCAGCTCGTCCTTCCACTGCCGCGCGCTGACGGTGTTGGTGACGAGGATGAGCGTCGTCGCCTTGGCCGCGGCCATCGCGCCGGCGCCGACGAGCGTCTTGCCCGCGCCGCAGGGCAGCACGACGACGCCGGAGCCGCCGTGCCAGAAGCCGTCGACCGCCTGCTGCTGGTAGGGGCGCAGGTGCCAGTCCGCCTGGTCGAGCTCGATCGGGTGCGCCTCGCCGTCGACGTAGCCGGCGAGGTCCTCCGCCGGCCAGCCCACCTTGAGCAGCTCCTGCTTGAGGGTGCCGCGCTCGCTCGGGTGCACGACGACGGCGAGGTCGTCGATGCGCTCGCCGATGAGCGGCCGGATCTTCTTGTGCCGCAGGATCTCCTCGAGCACCGGGCGGTCGGTGGTGCGCAGGACGAGGCGAGTGCCCTCGGCGGAGTCGGCCACGCCCTCCTTCTCGAGCGTGAGCCGCCCGTAACGGTCCATCGTGTCGGCCACGTCGACGAGCAGGGCGTGCGGCACGGCATACCGGCTGTGGGTCATCAGCGCGTCGACGACCTGCTCGGCGTCGTGGCCCGCGGCGCGCGCGTTCCACAGGCCGAGCGGGGTGATGCGGTAGGTGTGCACGTGCTCGGGGGCGCGCTCGAGCTCCGCGAAGGGGGCGATGGCGCGCCTCGCGGCCTCGGCGTTGGCGTGGTCGACCTCGAGGAGCAGGGTCTTGTCGCTCTGGACGATCAGTGGTCCGTCATTCATCGTGTGGAGGCAACTCCGAGCCTGGGTCGAGGTATTCCGACACCCGGGGGCCGGCCCCCGAGCACCCGCCGACAGGACCGTCCTGCCGGGTTGGTGGTGATGACAGTATGGGCGCATGCGATCCCCCCAGGTGGAGGCGGCGACGGGGCTGCCTGCGTCGGTGACGATCTATGAGGTCGGCCCGCGCGACGGCCTCCAGAACGAGCAGACCATCGTGCCGGCGGCCACCAAGGTGGAGTTCATCCGGCGGCTCGAGGCTGCGGGCCTCGGCACGATCGAGACGACGTCGTTCGTGCCGGCGCGGTGGGTGCCGCAGATGGGCGACGCAGAGCAGGTGCTGGCGGGCCTCGGGCCCGACGGACTGGGGCGGCAGCGGCCGGCCCTCGTGCCCAACGAGCGCGGCCTCGACCGGGCGCAGGAGCTGGGGCTGGGCGCGATCGCGATCTTCGGGTCCGCGACCGAGACCTTCGCGCAGAAGAACCTCAACCGGTCGGTGGCGGAGCAGTTCGCGATGTTCGCTCCGGTCGTCGAGCGGGCGCTGGCCGACGGCATGTGGGTGCGCGCCTACGTGTCGATGTGCTTCGGCGACCCTTGGGAGGGGCCGGTGCCCATCGACCAGGTCGTCGACACGGCCGAGCGGCTCATGGACCTCGGCTGCCACGAGCTCAGTCTCGGCGACACGATCGGCGTCGGCACGACCGGGCACGTGCACCGGCTGCTCGAGGCCCTCGGGGCGCGCGGCATCGGCACCGATCGGGTGGCCGTGCACTTCCACGACACCTACGGTCAGGCGCTCGCCAACACCCTGGCGGCATTGCGCGACGGGGTCTCCGTCGTCGACGCCGCAGCCGGCGGCCTCGGGGGCTGCCCCTATGCGAAGTCGGCCACCGGCAACCTCGCTACCGAGGACCTCGTCTGGGCGCTGCACGGTGCGGGCGTCTCGACAGGGGTCGACCTCGAGGCGCTCGTCGAGACCTCGGTCTGGATGGCGGGGCAGCTCGGCCGGCCGTCACCGAGCAACGTCGTGCGCGCCCTCGCCGGGGCGTAGGTGGGACGGATGACGCACCTTCGGGTGCGGCTCACGCTCGGGCGTGGGCCGATCGGGCGCGAAACTGCGTCATTCGTCCCCGACCGGCGGGTCAGGCGGGCGGGTCAGGCGGTGGCTGGTCCTTGGTGAGGTGGAGCAGCCAGTCGCGGTCGGTGCGGATCAGGGCGTAGCGCCGCGGCCCGTCCTGACCGTGGAGCACGAACACCATCCGGTGGTCGTCGCGCGACTCCTCCTCCCACCACCCGGTGTCGGCCACCGACTTGTCCTCGTCGGTGTAGGTCAGGTGGTCCATCGCGTGGTCGTCGACCGCAACGGCGAGGCGGTCGTGCCGGCTCGTCGTCGGCAGCCCCTTCGGCACCGCCCACGAGCGCAGGACGCCCCCCTCCTCGAGCCGCAGGTCGAAGTGCGGCCGCGGCCTCCGGTGGTCGTGGAGCACGTATGACGGCCGGTGGCCTCCGCGGGCATCCTTGCCTCCCAAGGCGGCTCAGCTCTCGAGCGTCGCGCCGGTAATGCGGTGCACGGAGAAGGTCCGCTCGCGCCCGGCGTCGTCGGTGGCCCAGATGCGGCCGCCCTCCACCCGCTCGGGGTGGATGAGGTGCCGGGTCGTGATGCCGACCTGGTCGGACAGGCCGATCCACACGCCGTGGTGCTCGGCGACGGCGTCGCGCAGCAGGGCGAGGGTGACGACCGGATCGGTCGTGGGGATGGCCGGCCCGGCCCGCTGGTCGTGCTCGGCCCGGCGGTCGTCGGCGGTGGCCTCGGCTGCGCGCAGCGACTCGACGAGGCTGCGGGTCGTGTCGTGGTCGACCGGCATGACGACGGGTGCAGGGCCACGCCGCCGAGTGCCGGAGCGTCGCTTGGGAGCCTCGGTGTGCACGACGGTGCCGTCGCGGCTCTCGTGGACGGGCGCGAACCCGTGCTCGCGCAGCAGGTCGACGAGCACGCGCGGGTCGGCCGACGACACGAGCACCGTCGGGGCCAGCCGCCGCAGCTGCAGGGCCGACAGGTCTCGCGAGGCCAGCATCGTGTCGAGCACCGCCGCGTCGTCGGAGCGGATGTATGCCGCCGCTCCCCCGATGCGCGTCTGGCCGTGCCGCCGCGCGACGTCTGACACGAGGTACTCGAGGGGCTGCGGCACCGGGGTGCTGCTCGACCTGCGCACGGTGTCGATGACCTCCGCCGAGGTCCAGCCGGCGTCGAGGGCTCGTCGCACGGACTCGGGGGTGAAGCGATAGACCGTTGCGCCGCCGCGTGACTCGACGTCGGCGGCGAGGCGCATGAAGGCTCCGAGCGACCCGACGAGCGGCCCGGGAGCGACGGCGGTGAGGTCGGCCTGCACGAGCACGTGGTCGACGGGGGCCGGCAGGTGCTTCGACATCGCGGCCGCCACCGTCTGCAGCGCGTCCCCACCCCGGTTGGAGGTGATCGCGCCACCGACGCTGCTGCCGCCATCACCTCGACGCGCAGCCGACCCGCTCCGGTTCGAGGTGATGCCGCCACTGGCCAGCCCCCCGCGATCACCTCGAACCGAGGAGGAGGGGGAGGAGGAGGAGGGTGGGGAGCCGGGGGCGGGCGTCGGGAAGGCGGAGTCGACAAGCGCTCGGCCGGCCTCGGAGAGCGCACCGCGACCGGTCACCCCGAGCCACTCGGCCTCACCGAGCACCGCCTCGACGGCCTCCCCGAGCACGGCCGCGGCGCGGCTCGGTCGGCGCCAGGCGAGCCGGTCACGCAAGGAGGCGACGTCGGCGGCCTGCCCCGGCTCGAGGGTGGCGAGCTCACGCAGCACGTCGCGTCGCACGCCGCGGATCGCCGGCCACTGCACGTCGGGTCCGAGGGCGTTGGCCGGTCCGGTGCCGGTCGACCGCCGCCCGACGAGGTGCGGCGCCCTCGTCGTCGTCGCCCAGGCGAGGGCGAGCGTCGCCCACCGCTGGCCGGCGTCGATGGTGGGCCACTCGTCGATCTCGGCGGTGGGGGCCCAGACGGGCACGAGCTCGCCGTCGTCGGCGACCAGTCCGGCGGCATGCGCGACCTCGATGACGAAGGCGGTGCGCTCAGGCGTGACATCGAGCCGGTGCTGCGTGACCCGCACGTCGCGCACCGAGACGCCGCCCGCGCGCAGCACCCGGGGCGGCTCGGCTCCCCACATCGCGGCGAGCTCGTCGATCTGGGTGAGCAGCTCGCTCGCCGAACCACCCGCCGCGGCGTCGACGAGTGAGACGCTTCGCGAGTGCAGGACGGGTGGCTCGAGCTCGGGGGTGCGGTGCAGGCGGCCCTCGCGCAGCACGAGCCCGACCTCGCGCGGCAGCGTCACACGGTCGACCGACACCGGCAGCAGCAGGTGGTGCTCGATGAGCCAGCGAGCCGTCGTGCGACCCGGGCCACCCGTCGGCAACACCCCGAGTGCGGGACCCCAGGTCATCTTCTCGAGCATGGCGCGAGCATCGGCGGGGGCCTGCTCGATCGTCTGTCGCAGCTGCTCGGGAGTCGGCACCCGCGAGGCGAGGTCGGGCCGCAGCTCGTGCAGGGGCGCGCCGAGGCCGGCAATCGAGGAGCCGAAGATTTCGGGCACCGTGCGCACCACGTGCTCGCCCTCGGCGCTGCGCCACACGAGGGCGCAGGTCCACAGGTCGCCGAGGTGCGAGTCGACGACGGAGGCGTCTGCTCCCCCGAGCAGGGCGGCGAGGGCGTCCACCGACGTGCCGTCACCGGCGACGACGAGTGCCTCGAGCACCTGGAGGTGGCCGCGGTCGAGCGCCTCGATGGCGCGCTGCACACTGGCGCGGGTGCCCGAGCGGGCGGCGAGGCTCGTCAGGTCGGCGGGCGAGGGCCGGGCGAGGTCGGGGCGGGCGAGCACGAGGTCGACGAGCTGCGCGTCGGTGCGCGCGCGGATGTCGTCGGCCAGACTGCGGCTCGAGGTGGCCATCCCTCCAACCTAGTCGCCCTGAGCCGACGCCCTGCGCCGGATTGCAGCCACACCCGCCGCCCGTGCGCCGGTGGCCGATACGGTGAGCGCCATGAGCGCCCTCACCCCGGAGCTGACCGGAGCCTCGGACCCCGAGCCCGCCCTGCCCACCGGTCAGCAGTGGGCGATCGGGCACGGCCCCTTCGAGGCGACGGTCGTCGAGGTCGGCGGGGGCCTGCGCACCCTGAGTCGCGACGGTGTCGACCTCGTCGCGGGCTACCAGCCGCAGGAGCGCTGCGCCTCCGGCCGTGGCCAGCAGCTCATGCCCTGGCCCAACCGGCTCCGCGATGGCCGCTACACCTTCCAGGGGACCGAGCGGCAGCTGTCGATCACGGAGGTGCCGCTGCACAATGCCAGCCACGGGCTCGTGCGCTGGGCGTTGTGGGAGCTCGTCGAGCTGGAGGACTCGTGGGTGACCGTGGGCTACCGCCTGCACCCCCAGCCGGGCTGGGACCACTTCCTCGACCTGCGCACCACCTATGCGCTCGACGACGCGGGACTCACGGTGACGACGGCGGCTCGCAACGTCGGCCCGTCGGCAGCGCCGTTCGGCTACGGCGCGCACCCCTACCTCGCGACCGGTGACACCCCCCTGAACGAGGTCGAGCTTCGCATCCCCGCCCGCGAGTGGGTCGAGGTCGACGACCGCCTGCTGCCGGCCGCGCGCCACCCGGTGCCGGGCAGCGACTACGACTACCTCGAGCGCCACGCGGTCGGCGACCACGACCTCGACACCGCCTACACCGACGTCGTGCGCGACTCCGACGGCGCCTGGCGCTGCACCGTCGCGTCGACCGACCGCATCGTGACGCTCTGGGCCGACGACGCCTTCGGCTGGCTCCAGGTCTTCACCGCGATCGCTCGTGACCAGAAGGGGATCGCCGGTGTGGCGGTCGAGCCGATGACGTGCCCGGCCGACGCCTTCAACTCCGGCGAGTCCCTCGTCGTGCTCGCGCCCGGCGAGGAGTGGACCGGCACCTGGGGCATCACTCGGGGGTGACCGCGCCGGCGACAAGCACGTCAGAGATCTCCTCGAGCGACTGCCGGGCGTAGCCGCGCCACATCCGGCCGACCGGCGCGAGGAGGCGGGCGGCATACGGCGTCCTGGGGTGCAGCGCCCATGACCACGTGACGCGCACACCGGTGCCCGCCGGGGCGAAGGACCACCGCCCCGCGACCTCGTCGACGAGGGGCGCCAGCGCTCCCGTGATCTGCGTCAGCCGGTAGGAGAAGTGGTCGGGCCGCACGACCTCGATGAGCTCCTCGTGCATCGTGCCACCGTCGGTGAGCACGATGGTGCGCGTCTGCCCGACCTCGCCCCACGGGCCGACCTGGTCGCGGACCTCGCGGATCGGGGGCAGCAGCCCGTAGCGGCGTGACATGAGGTCGGTGAGCGGGTGGGGCAGCAGGCGGTCGAACGCCGCCTCCACCTCGACAGGGATCGCGCGGGACGCCTCGAGGTGCAGGGGAGTGGCCATGCCCCACCCTAGGCGCGCACGTCAGACGTCGCGGCGACGCAGCGCGACGCCGGCTGCGACGACCGCCGCGACGAGCCACCCGGCGTAGACGACCGCACCGGCACCCGGGCTGAGGAGGTTGTCGCGGGCGACCACCGTCGTGAATGCCGAACCCGCCTGCGACGGAAGGTAACCCACGGCGTCCTTCCAGTCGTCGGGCAGCAGGAGCGATGCGAAGCCCGGCACGACGAGGATGAGCCCGATCAGCGAACCCACGCCGAACCCGATGCTGCGGGTCAGCAGGCCGAGGCAGATGCCGATGACGCCGATGCCGACGAGGTAGGCAGCGGTGCCGAGCACGGCACGGGGCACGCCGGGGTCCGACCAGGCCGCCGTGGCAGCGCCGCCGTTGTCGAGGACGGCGGTGCCGCCGAGGTAGGCGGCGAGCGTCGAGACGAGCACGACGACCCCGGTGACGGCGACGAAGACGACGATGCGGGCGGCGAGGACGGGCAGCCGTCGGGGCACCGCCGCCATGGTGGTGCGCACCATGCCGCTGCCGTACTCCCGCACCCCGACCAGCACGCCCAACACGCCGATGACCAGCACGGCGAGCGTCTGGCCTGCGAGCACGATGGTCAACGGGTCGGTGCCGCTGAGGCCTGGCCGTCCGCCGGCCGGCCCGGGAGCGCTGACAGAGCCGGTGGACGTGCCGGCAGCGATGAGCCCGATGCCGACCATGACGACGACGATCGAGGCCAGGGTCCAGAGGTTGGCGCGCACCGTGACGAAGCGGATCCACTCCGAGTGGACGATCCGTGGCCAGGTCATGCGGTAGCCGGAGGACGCACCCCGTGGCGCAGGCGCCTCGGCCACGAGCCCATCGGAGGTGCTGGCGTTGCTGGCGGTGTCGGTGCTCATGCCGAGGTCCTCTCGGTGTGGCCGTGGAAGTCCACGGCGTCGTCGGTCAGGGTCATGAAGGCCTCCTCGAGGGAGAGGCGGCGGGTGGCGAGCTGGTGCAGCACGATGCCGGACTCGGCGGCCACCTCGCCGATGCGGGCGGCGCTGAGGCCGCGCACCTCGATGACGCCCTCCTCGGCCGCGGAGATCTCGACCCCCGGCCCGGCGATGGCCCGGGCGAGGTCGGCCACCCGCGGAGCCGCCACCTCCACCCGCTCGCCCGATGCCTGGTCGATGAAGTCGGTCATCGGCTGGTCGGTG
This sequence comes from Humibacillus xanthopallidus, assembly GCF_044793955.1. Taxonomy (GTDB): domain Bacteria; phylum Actinomycetota; class Actinomycetes; order Actinomycetales; family Dermatophilaceae; genus Humibacillus; species Humibacillus xanthopallidus_C. The sequence continues at coordinate 1,210,058 of NZ_CP084995.1, forward strand.
ATGACCTTGCCGTGGCCGACGATGATGAGGTGGTCGGCGGTCAGCTCCATCTCGGTCATGAGGTGCGAGGAGATGAAGACGGTGCGACCCTCGGCCGCGAGCTGGCGGGCCAGGGCCCGGATCCACTTGATGCCGTCGGGGTCGAGCCCGTTGACCGGCTCGTCGAGCATGACGACCGGTGGGTCGGCGAGCAGCGCCGTGGCGATGCCGAGGCGCTGGCCCATGCCGAGCGAGAACGAGCCCGCGGCCTTGCCGGCGACGTCGGTGAGCCCGACGAGGTCGAGCACGTCGTCGACGCGGCGGGTGCCCACGCCGACGGTGGCTCCGACCGCACGCAGGTGGTTGCGGGCCGAGCGCGTCTTGTCGAAGGCCTTGCCGTCGAGCAGCGCACCGACGTGGGCAATGGGCGCGCGGGAGTCGGCATACGGTCTGCCGTCGACGAGGGCGCGACCCGAGGTGGGCCGGTCGAGGCCGAGGATGACGCGCATGGTCGTCGACTTGCCGGCGCCGTTGGGGCCGAGGAAGCCGGTGACCCGGCCCGGCCGGACGGTGAAGGTCATGCCGTCGACTGCCGTGGTGGTGCCGTAGCGCTTGACGAGCTGCTCGACCTCGATCATCGGGTGCTCCTGGGGGAGGGGTGTCTTCTCACCCCACCACCGTCGCCGACGAGGGCGGTCGACCGCGTCGCCCCACCGCGGCATCCTGCACCTACCACGACTGCGGTATGCCGTCCGGCCGACGACCGCTCGAGCCTGACGTGGGCGAGTGGCGGGGTGCCCGGTCCGCCGGGTCCCCGTCCCGCTGGCCCCAGGGCTCAGAGGTCCCCGGCGCGTACGAGCCCGGTCTGGTAGGCGATGACGACGAGCTGGGCGCGGTCGCGGGCTCCGAGCTTGGTCATGGCCCGGTTGACGTGGGTCTTGGCCGTGAAGGGCGAGACGAAGAGGGTCGCGGCGATCTGCTCGTTGCTGAGGCCCCTCCCGACGAGCACGACGACCTCGCGCTCGCGGTCGGTCAGGGAGTCGAGCCGGCGGTCGCTGACCGTGGCCGAGGCCTCCATCGGCGTCGACAGGTAGCGCGCGATGAGGCTCCGGGTGGCCCGGGGAGACAGCAGGGAGTCACCGGCGGCCACGGTGCGGATGGCGTCGATCAGTCCGGTGGGGCCGACGTCCTTGCCGAGGAAGCCGGCAGCCCCGGCCCGCAGTGCCGCGAGCACGTTCTCGTCGGCCTCGAAGGTGGTCAGCACGAGCACGTGCACGGCAGACAGCCCCGGGTCCGAGGTGATCTGCTCGGTGGCGTGCAGGCCGTCGAGCTCGGGCATCCGGATGTCCATGAGCACGACGTCGGGCCGCAGGGCTCGGGCCCGGTCGACGGCCTCAGCGCCCGTGGCTGCCTCACCGACGACGACGAGGTCGGGCTCGGAGCCGATGATGGCCGAGAAGCCGGCCCGGATGAGGGCCTGGTCGTCGACGACGAGCACGGAGATGGTCACGCGGTCACCGGGCCCGTCATGTGCTCACCGGGCGGGGTCGCGCCGGCACTGGGCTCGTCATGCGGAGGAACGCCGCTCGGGAGGCGCACCCGCACCGTGAAGCGGCCGCCCGGGGTGGGTCCGGCCTCGAGCTCGCCGCCCACGAGGGCGACGCGTTCGCGCATACCGATGAGCCCGTGTCCGGTTCCCCCGCCGTCGTCGGCCTGCCCGTCCGGGGCGGCGTCGCCGCTGGGCGTGGGGGAGACCCGGTTGGAGACCTCGACCTCGAGGTGGTCGGGCTCCTGACGGGTCACGAGCTCGATGGCGCCGGTGCCGTGCCGGGCGGCGTTCGTCAGGGCCTCCTGCACGACCCGGTAGAGGTGCAGCTCGGCGGCCGGGGCGACGTCGAGGTCGGGCCCCGAGTGCCGCCACGTGACCGTCTCGCCGGCCTCGCGGAGCCCGTCGACGAGCCGGGGAAGGTCACCCGGACCCGGCGCCGGCTCGAGGTCCGGCCCGTCCCCGGTCGTGCGCAGCAACCCGACGAGGCCGCCCATCTCGGCGAGCGCCCGGCTGCTCGCGGCCCGCACCTGGCGGATGGCCTCGACGGCCCGCTCGGGGTCGGACCCGGCGAGGTGCTCGGCCACGCCGGCCTGCACGTTGACGACGGCGATGTGGTGGGCGACGACGTCGTGAAGGTCGCGCGAGATGCGCAGCCGCTCCTCGGCGACCCGTCGCTGGGCCTCCTCGTCGCGGCTCGCCTCGGCCCGGCGGGCGCGGTCGATCGCGGCCGCGAGCACGGCGCGGTTGCTCCGCACGGCGTCGCCCAGCGCCGCGGCCATGCCGCACCAGGCGACGACGGCATAGCTCACCGGGTCGGCTGCCGACAGCACGTTGGCACGGCCGACGAGGACGAGTGCAGACAGCATGGTCACCACCGCCCCGATGACGGCGAGACGCCGCGTGCCGTAGGCGGCCAGGGCATAGAGCGCGGCGACGGTGGCCGGGAGCCCGCGCCCGACCGAGCCGGTGAGCAGCGGGGCGAGCGTCGCCGCGAGGGAGACGAGCCACACCGCTGTCGGGTGGGTCCGACGCCAGAGCAGGGCGCCGCAGCCGATGACGAGCAGCACGACCGACTCGGGGGTCGGCGGTCCGACGCTGATGCCCTGCCCCTCGGGCGTGGCGGGGACCGAGGCCAGCGAGGCGGCGAGGATCGCCCCGGCGATGAACGCGTCGACCCAGCGCGGATGGCGCTCCATCCACCCTCGCAGGCCGGTCCTCACGCCATGACGATAGCCGCCGCGGTCGCCCCGGACCGGGCGCGCGGCGCAGCGGGAGCGGATGCGGAAATCGAGGTTGCCCCCAGCCGTTAGTCTGGAGTCGAGCGCAAGGAGCGCCATCGGGTCGTGCCCACGGACGGCAGACCCGGCAACGAGCAACGAGGTGGACTGTGCCGACTGGCAAGGTCAGGTTCTACGACGCGGACAAGGGTTTCGGATTCATCTCCGACGATGACGGCACCGACGTCTTCCTGCACGCGAACGCCCTCCCCGAGGGTGTCACGAGCCTGAAGAAGGGTGCCCGGGTCGAGTTCGGCATCGTCGAGGGCCGCAAGGGCGCGCAGGCGCTCCAGGTGCGCGTGCTCGACCCCGTCGGCTCCGTCTCGGCGGGCCGCCGCGAGCGCGACCGCAAGCCCGCCGACGAGATGGTCGTCATCATCGAGGACGTCGTGCAGCTGCTCGACGGTGTCGGCAACGGCCTGCGCAAGGGTCACTACCCCGACAAGAAGCTCGGCTCCACCGTCGCCCGTGCCCTGCACGGCCTCGCCGACCAGCTGGACGCATGACCACGCCCGCCGCGACGACCCGCTCGCGCTCGAGCGCCCCCGACGCGGTGCTCGCTGCCGCCGTCGACCTCGCTCGCGACGTGCTCGTGACGATCGCCGAGCCAGGCACCGTCGGTGACCACCTCGGCATGGAGCCGCTCGGCGAGCGGCTCGCGATGCACTGGTTCGCGTGCCTGTCGCCCGGCTACCAGGGCTGGCGCTGGGGCGTCAGCGTCGCGCGCGTGCCGCGCGGCAAGGTCGCGACAGTCTCCGAGACCAACCTGCTCCCCGGCCCCGACGCGCTCCTCGCGCCCGAGTGGCTCCCGTATGCCGACCGGCTGGCTCCCGGCGACCTCGGCGCCGGCGACGTGCTGCCGTTCCGCGAGACCGACCCCTACCTCGAGTCGGGCTTCGAGGCGACCGGCGACGAGGACGTCGACCAGATGGGCTTCTTCGAGCTCGGTCTCGGCCGTCCGCGCGTGCTGTCCGCCGAGGGCCGAGAGGCCGCGGCCAGCCGGTGGTACTCCGGCGACGGCGGCCCCACCTCCGAGGTGTCGGCCAAGGCGACGGCTCGCTGCTCGTCGTGCGGCTACTTCCTGCCGATGGCCGGCGCCCTGCGCGCCACCTTCGGCGTGTGCGCCAACGAGTGGAGCCCCTCCGACGGTCGGGTCATCTCGCTCGACCACGGGTGCGGTGCGCACTCCGAGACCGACGCCGACCAGCCCGAGTCCATCTCGATAGGCGAGCCGATCGTCGACGAGTTCGCGGTCGACCTCGAGGCTGTCGAGGTGCGGGCCGAGCAGCCACCGGTCGACGCCGAGGTGGGCGCCGACGTCGCCGAGGCAGCACCGGACGAGGAGCAGCCCGCAGCGGCGGCCCAGGTCCCCACCGAGCAGCCCGCCGCGGCCGAGGAGCAGCACGGCTCCGACGACCCCGTCACCGACTGAGCATCACCGACTGAGCATCGCGGCACTGAGCGGGCGCGGCGCGACCCGGCGAGACGGCATACCTGCCCGTCGGGGGCGCAGCCGTGTGCCGCGTCAGGACGCGTCAGGCTGCGTCGTGGGCGTTGCCGCGCCCGCGGCGCAGGTAGGCCCAGCCCACCGAGCCGAGGGCGATGCCGGCGACGCAGGCCCACGGCCACCACCCGCGGTCGCCCTCGTGCAGCGCGGGCACGACGAGGATGACGATGAGCGCCACGAGCCAGCAGGTGAGGCCGACCTCGACGACCCGCAGCATCGGCACGTGCAGGGGCCGGATGCGTTCGATCGGGATGCCGCGGGTGGGCGGCTCCGGTCGGGGGTCGTCGGTCACGGTGCACAGCCTAGACAACGGCGCTGGACGCCGACGCGCGCCCGCAGCGCGTCCCCCTTAAGGTGACCGCCATGTCGACCGATATGCGCACTCCGGCAACCACGTCGGAGCCCACCACCGGCCTGGACCGCTTCTTCAGGATCACCGAGCGAGGGTCCAACGTCTCGCGAGAGATCCGAGGCGGCCTCGTCACCTTCTTCACGATGGCCTACATCATCGTTCTCAACCCGATCATCCTCTCCGGCGTCGTCGACGGCCCGGGCCAGATGATCGGCGGCACGACCGACCTGACGCAGAGCAAGCTGCTCGTCGCTGTCGGCACGGCGGTCGTGGCCGGCGTCATGTCGATCCTCATGGGGCTCGTCGCCAACTTCCCCATCGCCCTCGCCGCGGGGCTCGGCATCAACGGCCTCATCACCGGCATGGTCGTCACGCACGCGTCCGACAAGGTCACCTACGCCGACCTCATGGGCCTGGTCGTCATCGAGGGCGTCATCATCCTCGTGCTCGTGCTGACGGGCTTCCGCAAGGCGGTCTTCCGGGCGATCCCCGCGCCGCTCAAGGTTGCGATCTCGGTCGGCATCGGGCTCTTCATCGCCTACATCGGCGTCATCGACGCCGGCTTTGCCCGCCGTCCGAGCACGCCCGGATCGACCCCGAGCGAGCTCGGCATCGCCGGCAGCCTCAACGGCTGGCCCACCCTCGTCTTCGTCGTCGGCGTCTTCCTCATCGCCGTGCTGCTCATCCGCAAGGTCAAGGGCGCGATCCTCATCGGCATCGTCGCCGCGACCGTGCTCGCGATGGTGCTCGAGGCGATCTTCAAGCTCGGCCCGCGCGTCTACGACGAGACGGGGGCCCTGACCAACCCCGACACGTGGCAGCTCACGGTGCCGGCCCTGCCGGCCTCGATCACCAACACCCCCGACCTCGGCATCCTCGGCCAGTTCAGCCTGCTCGGCTCGTTCGAGAAGCTCGGCCTCATCACCGCGTCGCTCTTCGTCTTCTCGCTCCTGCTCGCCGACTTCTTCGACACGATGGGCACGGTCGTGGCGATCGGCACCGAGGCGAAGCTGCTCGACGAGGACGGCAACCCGCCGCACACCGACCGGATCCTCGTCGTCGACTCGGTGGCCGCGATCGCCGGTGGCGCCGGCGGCGTCAGCAGCAACACCTCCTACATCGAGTCCGCGTCGGGCGTCGAGGAGGGCGCCCGCACCGGGCTCGCCTCGGTCGTCTCGGGCGTGCTCTTCCTGCTCGCGACCTTCCTCGCTCCGCTCTTCGCCGTCGTGCCCTCGGAGGCGGCGGCGCCCGCCCTCGTCATCGTCGGCTTCCTGATGATGACCCAGGTCACCAACATCGACTGGAACGACATGGAGGTGGCGCTGCCGGCGTTCCTCACGATCGTGCTCATGCCGTTCACCTACAACATCACCGTCGGCATCGGCGCGGGCTTCATCGCCTGGGTGCTCGTCAAGATCGCCAAGGGTCACGCCGCCCGCATCCACCCGCTGCTGTGGATCGTCACCGGCTTCTTCGTCCTCTACTTCCTCAAGACCCCGCTCGAGTCGCTGCTCGCCGGCTGACGCCGATCCCGTATGCCGTGAGGCCCCCTCCCAGCCGGGAGGGGGCCTCACGCGTGGGCTGGGTCGCCAAGCCGGCTCGCTCACCAGCCGATCGAGGCAGGAGAAGTCGAGGCAGGAGGAGTCGAGTCAGGAGAAGTCGAGTCAGTAGAAGGTGAAGGGGTTGAGGATCTGCCGGCCCCAGAGCCGATCTCGCTCCGTCTGAGTGAGCTGGGCACGGTCGGCGGCATCCGGCCACCCCGCCCGGACGTGGTCGACGACGTCGTCCGCGATGTCGGCGGCCGCGTCGGCGCCGAGCAGGTAGTGGCCGGCGGCCCGCACGCAGGTGGCGATCTGGCTGGAGCGGCTCCCGTCGGGGCTGATCGCCAACGCCTGCTGGGCCTCCTCGCCGGAGCGCGGCTGCGGGCACAGGTCGTAGGCCGGCGTGAGGGTCAGCATCGACCCGTCCCAGAACGCCGCGTGGTTGCGGGCATGGTCATCGGTGTTCCCGACGCAGATGTTGAACACGATCCGCCGGAACAGCTGGTGCAGCGTCGGCTCGGCGTCGGTGAATCTTGCCCGGATGAGATCGGCAAACTCCCAGTAGGTCGCGTAGCGACCGAAGACCTCGTCGAGGCCGGCAAGGGTGAGCGCGGACACCATCATGCGGCGAGTACCGGGTGCGCCGGAGGGCCGGTCGAAGCGCTCGATGAGCAGCACATCCTTGTCCGCGACCCGTACCAGCTCCACATCGGGCACCTCGACACCCGCCGCGCGCGCCAAGTGCATCGCCGCGGCCTCAGCCTTGACGACCGGATAGGTGTCGCTCGTCGAGGAGAACTTGGCGATCAGTTGTCGGCGCCCGTCGACGACGGATGCCTTGGGCCGGGCGCCGCCGATGCTCGTGCCCCGGGTGAGTGCCACGGCCAGCGCGTCCGGCAGCGGCCGACCCTCCTCGAGGTCGGCAGCCGCGTTCTGCAGCTGCTCGAGGGAGGCCGCCTGCTCGCGCGGCACGTAGTCGATGGGCGACTCCTGGAAGTCGAGAGCGCCGATCCGGTTGGAGCCGGACTCGAGCAGATAGGTCAGCATCGAGAGGTCTCCGGTGTCGCTGCCCGAACCCAGACGCCCGGTGTGGCGCGAGAGGATGACCCGCTGGCCCCAGGCGTCGGGGGCAGCATCCCTCATCGCGGAGGCGATCGTCAGCCCTGGTGGCGGCTCGATCACCCCGCGAACCAAGGGCAGCTCCGGCAGGTAGAGGCTGACAGCGTCTGCGCGCTGGAGATAGCTGCGGCCATAGGTGAAGGTCGCGACATCTCCCCTCTGGTCGAGGCGGCCAGCGACAACCGGCACGCTCGCTCCGGGGAGCCACACCCACACGAACACCGCCGCGGAGTCTCTGCCGGAGGTCGTGGGCATAGCCCCCGGGGACGTGGGACTGTCAGAAATCGTCATGGACTGCCCCGGTGTCCGCGCGTGTCTTCGACGGCAGCAGTGCGATCAGGTCGCGCGTTCGCCCGGCTTCGCGGGCCAGCGCTGCCGCGTCCATCTCGAAGAGCGGCACGCCGCAGAGGACCGCTGCCTCGAAGTAGAGCCCGGCAGCCACGGTCGGCTCCCCGCGTTCGAGCGCAGACACGGTCTGTCGGGAGGCGCCGACTCGGGACGCGAGCTCGTCCAGTGACCAGCGTCGGCCAGACCGCCGCCGACGGATCTGGCCACCGAGCACCTCGAGCGCGTCGCGTGTCTGACGTGAGTAGACCCTCGTCACCTTCGGCATCATCCACCTCCAACGTCAACTGTATCTAACGTATAGGCACTTCAGGTCAAATAAAACATTCAAAATCCCCCAGCCATGCGCGTTCGCGAGGGTGGGGTGCGCTCGGGGATGACGACGTCCGATCCGCCGGGCATGAGTGGCTGGGGTTGCGGTGGACGGCGAAATAGTTAGCGTAGGTAATGAGTTAGGGTAACGATCGACAAACCGCACTTCCGAGGACATCGCATGCGTACCAAGACCACGAGCCCGCCGTTCACCCGCGCCGAGCTCACCTCGCTCTCCAACGACATCCGGCTCGCCTGCATGCGCATCTCGCGCCGGGTCCGGTTCGAGTCCGACCGGGAGATGGCGCCGCACCAGTTCTCCGTGCTCTGCCGCCTCGAGGACACCCCGCGCACCAACAGCGAGCTCGCCGAGATCGAGCGGGTGTCGGCCCCGAGCATGAAGCGCACGACCGCGTCGCTCGTCGAGGGCGGCTACGTCTCGCGCGCCGACGACCCCACCGACGGTCGCCAGGTCATCCTCTCGCTGACCGCCGAGGGCCGGAAGGCCGTGGGCCGCATCCGCCGGCACCGTGACGAGTGGATGATCTCCCGCCTCGAGCACCTCACCGACGACGAGCGCGACCTGCTGCGCAGGGCTGCCGCGGTGCTGGCCAAGGTGGCCAGCGAATGAGCCCCACCTTCCAGTCGCTCGAGATCCGCAACTACCGCATCTACGCCTCCGGGGCGATCGTCTCCAACGTCGGCACGTGGATGGGCCGGGTCGCCCAGGACTGGCTCGTGCTCACCGTGCTCACCGACCGCTCGGCCACGGCGCTCGGCATCGTGACGGGGTTGCAGTTCCTGCCCTTCCTCCTGCTCGCGCCCTTCGCGGGCATGCTCGTCGACCGGCTGCCCAAGCGGCGGCTGCTCTTCGCCACGCAGACCGCCCTGCTCGTCACGGCGCTGCTGCTCGCCGTCCTCACGGCCACCGGTGTCGTCGAGCTCTGGCACGTGTATGCGCTCGCCCTCATCCAGGGCGTCGCCACCGCCGTCGACAACCCGGCTCGGCAGACCTTCGTCTCCGAGATGGTCGACACCGACCACCTGCCCAACGCCGTCGCCCTCAACAGCGCGTCGTTCAACCTCGGCCGGCTGATCGGGCCCGCCGTCGCCGGACTCGTCATCGCGGGCTTCGGCATCGCCCCGGCACTCTTCATCAACGCCGCCACCTTCCTCTTCGTGCTGCTCGCGCTCCTGCGCCTGCGCAGCTCCGAGCTCACGCCGTCGCCCCGGGCCCGCGGCAAGGGCCAGATCCGCGACGGGCTGCGCTACGTGCGCGGCCGGCCGGACCTCAAGCTCGTGCTCTTCCTCGTCTTCGTGCTCGGCACGTTCGGCATGAACTTCCAGCTGACGATGGCCCTGATGGCGACCACGGTCTTCGACAAGGGCGCGGGGGAGTACGGCCTGCTCGGCTCGATCATGGCGGTGGGCTCGCTCGCCGCGGCGCTGCTCTCGGCACGGCGGGCCCGGCCCCGGATGCGGGTGCTGCTCGTGGCGCTCGCCGGGTTCACCGTCTCGACGGCGCTGCTCGCCACCGCGCCGAGCTACGTGCTCTTCGCGATCTACCTCGTGCCGACCGGCCTCTCGGCGCTCACCGCCCTGACGACGGCCAACGCCATGGTGCAGATCAGCGTCGACCCGGTCATGCGCGGCCGTGTCATGGCGCTCTACATGGCGATTTTCATGGGAGGCACCCCCGTCGGCGCGCCCGTCCTCGGCTGGATCGGCGACGCGTGGGGACCGCGGTGGACCATCGGCATCGGCACCGTCGCGGTCGGGCTCAGCCTGGTGGCGGTGGCCGTCTGGGTCGCCCGTCGGCAGAATGTGGCCGTGACCTTCCAGACCAGGCGCAGCCCCCGGCTGCGCATCCAGGTTGCGCCCCAGCCCGTCCCCGACACCCCCGCGGCAGCGGCGGCCCGGGCGACGGCCGAGGCCGTGCGGTGAGCTTCAAGTTCCGCCACCGGGTGACCGTGGCCGCGCTCGCGCTGCTCGTCGTCATCGCCGTGGTCGCGTCGGTCGTCGGTCGCTGAGCAGCGCTCGGGGCCCTTGCTCGCGCACGCCTAGGATGGGCGCTCACACAGCACACCCCGTCGAGACCAGCGCGGAGGAGCCCCCATGGCCGCCCAGAGGTTCGTCGACCTGCTCAACCAGCAGATCGGCCACGAGTACGCCGCCCACCACCAGTACGTCGCGATCGCGGTCTACTACGACGACCTGACGATGCCGCAGATGGCCTCGCTCTTCTTCCAGCAGGCGCTCGAGGAGCGCGACCACGCCATGATGATGGTGCAGTACCTCCTCGACACCGACTCCAAGGTCGTCGTCCCCGGGGTCGAGGCCCCGATCAACGACTTCGCCGACGTCGTCGAGCCGGTGCGTCTCGCCCTCGCCCAGGAGCGGCGGGTCAGCGACCAGATCAACGAGCTGACCGCGGTCGCTCGCGAGGAGCGCGACTTCGCCTCCGACCAGTTCATGCAGTGGTTCATCAAGGAGCAGGTCGAGGAGATCAGCTCGATGAGCGACCTGCTCGCGGTCGTCGAGCGCAACCGCGACGACATCGAGAACATCGAGGAGTACGTCCTGCGCGAGGCCCGCGACGAGGGCGAGGACCCCTCGGCGCCCCCCATTGCCGGCGCCTGACGCTCCGGGGCGGAGCGGGGACGGCCACCCGGACGGCTACAACCACCACGGGGGCAGTGGCGGCACGACGACGCCGCGGACGTCGCCAAGCTCGACGACGAATCGGTCAGCCTGCTCCGGCGTCTCCGTCGGTTCTCCCCCTCCGGCTGGAACCTCGGCCGCGACGGACTCGGCTGCCTTGGCGAGCCGTTCGCACTGGATGCCGGCGCACCAACTCGGAACCGTGCCGAGCTCGCTGCGCAGGTGCATCCGCATGATCCCTGCCATCGTCGTCCCTCGGACGGTGGGTCGCAGCTCAGGGTCCTGGTAGATCACCACGGTCGGTCTGGAGCCGTCAGGCCGGGGCTGGGTGGCCTCCGCGACGATGGCGGCATACTGCGCACGCGTCTTCTGGTGGGCCACCATCTCGGATCGCCACGCCAGGACGCCCACGACCGTCAGCAGGATGATGCATCCGAGCCCAGTGAGGCGCGAGGTCCGCGAGCCGCCGAGCAGGAGAGCGGCGGGGAACAGGACCGCGAGCCAGGCCCACAGCTCCCCTCTGGTGTCTGTCACGACGCCAGTCACCAGGACCTGGGCCAAGCTCACCCCCAGGACGACCGCGAGCCCGCAGAGCAGTCGCACCACGCGCGGCCGCACCACGCGGTCCAACAGGCCGGCGAGGACGGCTGCGAGGCCCACCAGTGCAGGCAGCCACAGCCCGGTCACGAGGGCACCCATGTGGAGGCGGAAGCGGCCGGCGTTGACCCGCAGGTCACTGAGGTCTTGAAGCGGATTGGGGCGTCGCCACGCCGATACCTCGAGCCCGAAGCGATCGAAGGCCAAGAGGTTGAGCGTGTAGATGATGCCCACCCCGAGGGCGAAGCCCCCCAGGAAGGCTCCGGTCAGCCAGAACGAGTCGCGCCAGGGTCGCCGGGCCAGGTAGACGACCGCAGCGAGAAACAGCACCACCGCCACCGGCGGGTAGGTCAGGACGGAGAGAAGGGCCGACGCCACCATCCAGACGACGAGCCACGCGTGGCGCCGGGCAGCGAGCGGGAGAAGCCAGAGCGCGGTGGCGCCCACGACCGTCGATGGCGTGAGCGTGGCGGGCCAGTAGAAGAGCATGACCCAGATCGGCGAGACGAAGAGCGAGAGGCCAAGGAGGGCATCGACGCCCCAGTGCAGGTCGGGCAGCCCCAGATGCAGCACTCTCCAGAGTCCGGCGACGAGCAGCACATATGCCGTGACGTACATGATCGACGCGCTGAGGGGAGTGCCGTGCTGCCCGATGACAAACCACCAGGCGTAGGTGAGCCAACGCCCCTCGAGGAGGTTGCGCCGCCACACGTTCGGCACCCCGGTCGTGCCCTCAGGCACCATGTAGGTGAAGTCATCCAGGCGTATGAATGGCGTCGCGGCCTGCGTGACGGCCCCAGTCACGAAGAGAGCGGCAGCCATCACGGTCACCACGAGCATCCAGGGGGGACCGGCACCAGCCGAGGGTGCCCGAGCAGCAGAACGCTCCTCGCCGACTCTCAGTGCTGTGTCATCACTCAAGCGCGGGTCCCTTGACGCTGTCGCTCACCAGAATGCCTGCCAGCCCAGCCATGCTGACAGAGTGTTCAGCTCGGTGGTCGCAGGCACGCCGCCCGAGCGCGACCCCGCGCACGACGAGAGGGCCAGCACCCGGCATACGGGAGCTGGCCCTCTCGGGCGTTCTCAGGCGTTCTCAGGCGTTCTCAGGCGTTCGGAGGCGGTATGCCGCGTGGCTCAGCCCAGCGCGGAGACCACGTGGTCGATGGCCCGGGTCAGCTGCGTGACGTCGTCGGGCTCGACGGCCGGGAACATCGCGACGCGCAGCTGGTTGCGGCCGAGCTTGCGGTAGGGCTCGACGTCGACGACACCGTTGGCGCGCAGCGTCTTGGCGACCGCGGCCGCGTCGATGGCGTCGTCGAGGTCGATCGTGCCGACCACCTGCGAGCGGGCGGCCGGGTCGGCGACGTAGGGCGTCGTCCAGCTCGTCTGCTCGGCCCAGTCGTAGAGGCGCGAGCTCGAGTCGGCGGTGCGCGCGGTGGCCCAGTCGAGACCGCCGTTGCCCAGCATCCACTGGAGCTGGCTGTTGAGCAGGGCGAGCGTGCTCACCGACGGGGTGTTGTAGGTCTGGTTCTTCAGCGAGTTGTCGATCGCAGTCGGCAGGCTGAAGAAGTCGGGCACCCAGCGGCCGGTGCGGGCGATCTCCTCGACCCGGGCGAGCGCGGCGGGGGAGAAGGCGGCGAGCCAGAGGCCACCGTCGGAGGCGAAGCACTTCTGCGGCGCGAAGTAGTAGACGTCGGTCTCGGTGATGTCGACGGGCAGGCCGCCCGCGCCGGACGTGGCGTCGATGAGCACGAGGGCGTCGTCGTCGGCGCCCTCGACCCGCTTGATCGGGGCCATGACACCGGTGGAGGTCTCGTTGTGCGGCCACGCGTAGGCGTCGATGCCGGCCTCGGCGTAGGGCGTCGCGAGGGTGCCCGGGTCGGCCTTGACGATCGTCGGGTCGCCGAGGAAGGGCGCGGCCTTGGTGACGTTGCCGAACTTGCTCGAGAACTCGCCGAAGGCGAGGTGCTGCGAGCGCTCGCGCACGAGGCCGAACGCGGCGATGTCCCAGAACGCGGTCGACCCGCCGTTGCCGAGGATGATCTCGTAGCCCTCGGGCAGCGAGAAGAGGTCGCGCAGGCCCGCGCGGACCTCGCCGACGAGGTTCTTGACCGGCGCCTGGCGGTGCGAGGTGCCGAGCACCGTGCGTCCGAGGGAGCTGAGGTAGTCGAGCTGCTCGGGACGGACCTTGGAGGGCCCGGAGCCGAACCGTCCGTCGGCCGGCAGGAGCTCGGCGGGGATGGTGATGGGCTGGGTCACGGCTGGTGCTTCGGTCACGGATTCACCTTGGGAATGCGGCCACGTTACGAGCATGTGGCGGACGTGTTGATGGCGGATGACGCCGTTGTCACCGCAGCCATTGAACCCCACGTGCCCACCCCTTGGACACCGCTGCTCGATGTGTGGACGCCCACAGCCCAGGTCCACCCGCGGGGTGGCTGACAGACTCGGCCGTATGCCGTCAGCCGCCGACCAGACCGTCTTCCGCGACGCCGTGTTCGCGGTGCGCGACCAGCACCACGACGCGGTGCGCTTCGAGTCCACCGACTTCGCGGGAGCGCACGCGGAGGGCCACACCTTCCTCGAGTGCTCGCTCGTCGGGGTGACGCTCGACGACGCGCACCTCGAGGGCTCGCGCTGGTCGGAGTGCGAGTGGCAGCGCGTGCAGGGCGTCGGCGTCTTCCTGCCCGAGGCGAGCCTCGCCGACGTCACGCTCGACGGGTGCCGTCTCGCGGCCGTCTCGGCGTGGGGCTCGACCTGGCGCGACGTCACGGTGCGGGGCGGCAAGGTCGACTTCCTCAACCTGCGCGGCGCGCGGCTCAAGGACGTCGCCTTCGTCGACTGCGTCGTCATCGAAGTCGACCTGCAGGAGGCGACGGTCGACGGGCTCACCTTCGAGGGGTGCACGCTCGTCGAGCCGACCTTCGGCCGAGGCACGTATGCCGGCCTCGACCTCTCCGGGGCCACGCTGCGCTCCCCGCGGGGCCTGGCCGGGCTGCGCGGAGCGACGCTCGGCCGCGGTCAGGTCATCGACCTCGCCGACGCCCTCGCCACCGAGCTCGGCATCACGATCGCCGACTGACCCGAGGGGACGACGTGGCCCTCTCGAGGTGACGACGGGGTGGCTCAGTTGACCTGGTTGGGCTTGCCCCGGCGCAGCGCGGCGGTCGCGGCGTCCTTGGCCCGGTCGGTCGGGCCCACCCGCTCGTCGGGGCGGATGCGCTTCGTGAGGTCGGCCCGATCGAGCAGCGTGCTGAGCGGCATGTCGGTCGGGGGATAGACCGTGATCGGCTCGTCGGCGCTGAAGACGACCCAGTGCGACGCGTCGCCCTTGTAGACCTTGAGGATGCTGCCCTCGGCGAGCGACTTGGCGTGGGCCATGGCCGTGCGGCGGGCGCGCTCCGACGACATCGCCTTGCCGACGGCCTCCTTGGCCGGCTCCCGCAGCGCCTGGGTGGCGACCCAGATCTGTGGGCCGTACTTCACGCCCAGCTTGAACGCCGTGACTGCGACCTTGCCCTTGCCTGCCATCGTGTGACTCCTCACCTTGCCCCGGGCGCCTCGTGCGCTCGCCCGGCACCTCACTCGCCAGCCACGCGCCACTTCCTGACGCCGGCGCGAGCCTGCTCGCCACCAACCCTAGTCTGAGCACATGGACAGTTCGCCTTCCGAGGAGACCCAGGGCCTGGCTGCGGTGCGCCGCATCGACTACACCGGCGAGGGCCTCGTCGAGTCGGAGGTGGCGGACTCGCCCTACGCCCAGGCGAGGGCGTGGGTCGACGAGGCGGTCGCCGCCTCGCACGAGCGTGCCGACGTGCCCGAGCCGACGGCGATCTCCGTGGCCACGGTCGACGCCTCCGGCACGCCCAACGTGCGCACGGTGCTCATGCGCTTCTTCGACGAGCGCGGCCCGGGCTTCGTGACCAACCTCGAGTCCGACAAGGGCGTCGAGATCGCGGGCAACCCGCGCATCGCTGCGGCTCTCACCTGGCCCTCCCTCTATCGGGCGATCCGCTTCCGGGGCACGGCGCGCCTCATCGGGCGCGACGAGGTCGCGGGCTACTTCGACTCGCGGCCCTACGGCTCACGGCTGTCGGCCTGGGCCTCGGACCAGTCGCGCCCGGCGCCCGACCGCGCAGCGCTCGAGGCCAAGTGGGACGAGGCGCTCCGGCGCTTCCCCGAGGGCGGCTCGGACGCCGACGTGCCCGTGCCCGACTTCTGGGGCGGCTGGCGCATCGAGTGCGACGAGGTCGAGTTCTGGGCCGGTCGCCGCAACCGCCTGCACGACCGCATCGTCTTCACCCGCACCGGTGAGGGGGATCTCGCCGACCCGGGTGCCTGGTCGATGTCGCGCCGCCAGCCCTGAGCCTCGGCGTCTCGGCGTCTGCGCTCACCCCCCGACCCCGGACACAGGAACAGGGCAGCCCGACCGGTTCGGACTGCCCTGCTTCATCCTGGGGTGCTGGTGGGGACGCGACTAGCGCGCGGCCACCTCACACGTTCCGGAAGAAATCACTTCTCGGACCACCTCCCTTCGGGTTCGGTTGATCGACCGTACGTCGACTCCCGCGCGGGAGGCAAGACTTTTTCTCGACCCCCGGATCGACCACCGGATCCGGCCAGCACGACGAGCAGGGCCACCCCCAGCAGCACCGGGTAGGCGCTGATCGCGCCGAGCACCGCGGTCGCCCGGCCGAAGTCGAGCGCGAAGACGACGGCGAGACCGGCCGCGGCCGTGAAGGCGCCCGCCCACACCCGTGGCCCCGTGGCCCATGGCAGCCGCGCCTCGACGGCCTCGGTCGCGCCGGGGGCCGCGCGGGGGAAGAAGACGAGCCACGCGGCATACGCCAAGGTGCCGAGGAAGGCCGAGAGGGCGAGCATCCGCGCGACGAGGGGGGTGCCCTCGGAGCCCGGCACTGTCGTGACGCGCAGGATGGCGGCGCCGTCGCCGACGACGCTGCGCACCTGCCCGGGGTCGGTCGACAGCCACCGGTCGAGCGCGCCGCTGAGCAGCAGCACCGGCACCCCGACATAGCCGAGCAGCAGGGCGCCGCGGAAGCCGCGCCGGGCGCTCGCCTCGCGCAGGCCGCGCGACCACTCCCAGAGGAAGCCGAGGGGAGCGAGCATGAGCAGCTGGCCGAGCACGACGAGGTGGTATGCCGGGAAGGCCAGTGACAGCGCGGCCGCGGGTGCCAGCGCGGCCCAGGCAACGACGCGCCTGACCCGCCTTCGCGGGCCCGACCACTGGTGCACTGCTGCCGCGAGCACCCCGTAGCCGAGCGCGATCCCGACGAGCTCGGCCGGCCGGCCGACGGCGCGGGAGAGCAGACCGCACAGCACCACCCCGGTGATGAGCGCCCCCAGCACTCGCACGAACGCCGGGTCGAGCAGGGCGGCGAAGCGGCCCACGAGGTAGCGCGTCGACAGGGTCGCGGCGAGCACGCCGAAGAAGACGAGGCCGAGCACGATCGTCGCCATCGGAGCGGCGACGGAAAGGGCGAGGGCCACCGCCGAGGTACCCACCCCCACCGCCACGAGACCCGATCGGCGTCCCCTCACGGGTGGCACGGCATACGCCCTGGGGAGCGGCGTGTCCGGCGTGTCCGGCGCGTCAGGGCCGATGGTCGTCGGCCTCGACGCCACCTCACCTGCGCTCACACCGCCCGTCCAGGGGATCCCGGCCACTCGCTCATCGTTTCGTCGGCTGACCGCACCGGCCACCCGAGATGCCCAATCGTTAGGGTCCTGTGGCGTGACCGAGACGGAGCCGACGCGCGAGGAGGGGCCTGGACCCTGGCTGCGCGCGGTCGCGGTCTCGGCATACGGACCGACCCTGCTCGGCTCGACCGGAGCGGGCGCCGTGTCACCCATCATCGCGATCTCGGCGCGTGAGCTCGGGGCCTCCGTAGGGGTGGCGGCGCTGCTCGTCGCCGCGGTCGGGGTCGGGCAGCTGCTCGGCGACCTCCCGTCCGGGGCGCTCGCCGCTCGCATCGGGGAGCGCCGGGCTCTGCTCGTCGCCGCCGTCGTCGAGGCGGTCGGCATGCTCGTCGCGGCGCTCGCCGGGAGCCTGCCGATGCTCTTCGCCGGGGTGCTCGTCATCGGGCTGGCCGGCTCGCTCTTCGGCCTGGCCCGGCAGGCCTATCTCACCGAGGCGGTGCCGGTGGCGATGCGGGCCCGCGCCCTGTCGACGCTCGGTGGGGTGCACCGCATCGGCTACTTCATCGGGCCCTTCATCGGAGCGGTCGTCGTCGCCCGGTGGGGGATCGAGTCGGCCTACTTCGTCGGCGTCGTCGCCAGCGTCTGCGCCTTCGTGCTCGTGCTGCTCGCTCCTGACATCACCGCATCGACGCACCGGGTGACCCGGACCGGGCCGCCGCTGTCGGTGGCGTCGGTGCTGATGCGCCACCGGCACGTCCTGCTCACCCTGGGCACCGGCGCGATGAGCGTGGCGGGAGCGCGCGCGATCCGGGAGGCGCTCGTGCCGCTGTGGGCGGAGTCGGTCGGCTTCTCACCTGCGCAGACCTCGCTGGTCTTCGGGGTGGCCGGCGCGCTCGACATGGCCCTCTTCTATCCGTCGGGGTGGCTCATGGACCGCTTCGGCCGCGTGGCCGCAGCGGTGCCGAGCATGATGGTGCTCGGCCTCGGCATGATGCTGCTGCCCCTCGCCACGACGCTCGTCGGCGTCACGGCGGCGGCGACCGTGCTCGGTCTCGGCAACGGGCTGGGGGCCGGCTTGATCATGACGCTGGGCGCCGACGCCTCGCCGGACGAGGGGCGAGCGCAGTTCCTCGGCGGCTGGCGGCTGTGTGCCGACGTGGGAAGGGCTGCGGGCCCGCTGACGTTGTCAGCCCTGACCGCTGTGATGTCGCTGGGCGCCTCGTCGGTCGTGCTGGGGGTCGGCGCCCTCGTCGGAGCCGGCTGGCTGCGGGTCTGGGTGCCGCGGCACGACCCGACCATCCGGCACACGTCCGGCACAGGTGAGGGCGGATGACGCCGAAGGATTCTGAGAAGGTAGGACCGTGACGGACCTGATCGACACGACCGAGATGTACCTGCGCACGATCTACGAGCTCGAGGAGGAGGGGATCGTCCCCCTGCGCGCCCGGATCGCCGAGCGTCTCGGCCACTCCGGCCCCACGGTGTCGCAGACCGTGGCGCGCATGGAGCGCGACGGGCTCGTCGCCGTCTCGGGTGACCGTCACCTCGAGCTCTCCGACCACGGCCGGCTGCTCGCCACCCGCGTCATGCGCAAGCACCGGCTCGCCGAGCGGCTCCTCGTCGACGTCATCGGCCTCGAGTGGGAGTACGCCCACGACGAGGCGTGCCGCTGGGAGCACGTCATGTCCGAGAAGGTCGAGCGCAAGATCCTCGGCCTGATCGGAGACGGGCTGGAGTCGCCCTACGGCAACCCCATCCCGGGCCTTCACGAGCTCGGTGTCGACGGGGGCGGGGACTTCCTCGCCGGCCTCACCACCCTGACCGAGACGGTGGCCGACGAGCCGCGTGTGGTGACCATCCGCCGCATCGGCGAGCCCGTGCAGGTCGACCCCGAGGCACTGGCGCTGCTGACCAGCGCCGGCGTCGTGCCCGGGGCCCGCGTCGAGGTCGTGCGTCAGGGTGGCCGCGTCGTGGCGGTGCGCGAGGGCGGCGAGCGCTCCTCCGGCGTGTCGCTGCCGGCCGACATCGCCGCGCACGTCTTCTGTCAGACCGCCTGACCGGTCCCGTTTCGTCCCGCTTTGGGGCGGGGTCAAATGGGGCGAAAAAATCCGCAGATCGTTGTGGACGAGGAAGTGACAACCCCCACCGAGTTGGGTACGGTGGGCGCACTCGCTCTCCCCGTCGAGTGAGTGCCCCGGGTCGGACCGCCTAGTCCTGCCACCGATCCTGGGCTCGCACAAACCCGCATGGCAGGAGCGGGGGACCCACTCTTTCCGGGCGTCGCGAGACGTTCTCGGGGTGAAGCCCTCCCGTGGACCGCAAGGTCCGAGCGAAGGCCGGGCGAGATACCTCCAGCCCGAACCCGACAGCTCACCTCGTAGGCGTCGAGAGGTCAAACGTGGCTCAGAACGTTCCCGGTCGCCACCGCGCACCCGGTCGCTTCAGCGCGATGTCAGAGCTGAAGACCATCGCCAAGGAAACTGCTCAGCCGGCCGTCAAGGGCGCCGCCATCGTCGCCGCCTCTGGCGGCCTCGTCGCGTCCTTCGCCGGCACCGCCAACGCCGCCGAGGGCTCCCCGGCCGTCGCCGCCGACGCTGCCGCCGCGAGCACCGCGCCCGCCGTGGTGGGGCCGCAGGGCAGCGCCGTCCAGGCGCCGTCGGCCCTGTCGTCGATCGGCTTCGTCGCCAAGCCGGCGTCCAAGACGACAGCGGTCAAGCCGCGCGTCATCAAGGACGTCAAGGTCGAGACGGCCCGCAAGGAGGCCAAGGAGGCCGAGGAGCGCGCCGCCGCCCGCGAGGCCGCCGAGGCCCGCGCCGCCGAGCGCAGCCAGACCACGGCCCGCGCCTCGCGCACGTCGACGCGCACCGCCACGTCGACCCGCACCACGACGACAACGCGCACCGCGCCCGACCCGGCACCCAGCGCCTCCGGCATCGTCGGCATCGCGAAGTCCATGTTCGGTGTGCCGTACGTCTACGGCGGCACGACGCCCAGCGGTTTCGACTGCTCGGGCCTCACGTCCTACGTCTACCGCCAGGCCGGCATCAGCATCCCGCGCACGGCCTCGGCCCAGAAGGCCGCCGCCACCCCGGTCTCGAGCCCGCGCCCCGGCGACCTCGTCTTCTTCGGCTACCCGGTCTACCACGTGGGCATCTACGTGAGCCCCGGCACGATGATCGACGCGCAGCGCCCCGGCACGACGATCGGCTACCACTCGATCTGGACCAAGCCGTCGGGCTACGGCCGCTTCTGAGCCGTCGCTCCACCGCGTCCATCGCGCGCACCAACCACGGACCTCTCGTCCTACGGAAGAGCCTCCGAGCACCTGCTCGGGGGCTCTTCTCGTGCAGCCGCGCGTGGTCCTGGACGTCTCGCCGGGAGGCTCGGTGGCCTGCCCGGCCGCGTGGTTGACTGAGTCGATGACCACGAACCAGCCGGCCGCCGACTCGACGACGCACATCGAGCTCGACCTCTGGGTCGACCTCGTGTGCCCGTGGTCGTGGATCGCCAAGCACCGCGTGGAGCACGCCATCGCCGCGTTCGAGCGACCCCACGACGTCACGCTGCACCTGCACGCCTTCCAGCTCGACCCCGACGTGCCCATCGGTGGAGCGGTGCCGGTGGCGAGCCACCTCGGTGAGAAGTACGGCGGCGACCTCGAGGGCGGCCGGTTGATGACGGCGCGCGCGAGCGAGCAGGCGCAGGCCGACGACCTCGTCTTCGACCTCGACGCGGCCGTCCGGGCCAACACCTTCGACGCCCACCGCCTGTGTGCCCTCGCCCACGAGATGGGCGGACCTGCCCTCCAGTCGGCCGCCGTCGAGCGCTTCCTGTCGGCTCACTTCGCCGAAGGCCTCGCCCTCGATGACCACGAGGTGCTCCAGCGCCTCTCTGCGGAGTGCGGCATGGACGAGCGGCGGGTGTCAGCCGTGCTGGCCTCCGACAGCTATGCCGACCGGGTGCGCGATGACGAGCAGCGGGCGCGGTCGATGGGCGTCACGGCGACGCCGTTCATCCTCGCCAACGGGTATGCCGCGCTGACCGGCCTGCACCCCACGCCCGACTACCTCGCGCTGCTCCGGGGCGCCGCCGTCGCCTGAGCGACGTGCGCGGGGGCCGGGCGCTGGGCAGTGGGCGCTCGGCGTCAGCTGAGCAGCTTGGCCTTGGCCGCCGCGAACTCGGCGTCGTCGAGGATGCCGGCCTCCTTCATGCTCGCGAGCTGCTGGAGCTGAGCCATGAGGTCGCTGCCTCCTGAGGCGGGAGCGGGCGCGGCCGGTGCTGCGGGTGCTGCCGGTGCGGGCGGCGCTGGCGGTGCCTGCTGCGCCTGCAGCTCCGTGAGCTGGGCCTGCATCGAGGCCATCTCGGCCTGCTGGGCCTGGTCGTCGGCCTGGGCCTGGGCGGCCGCCTGCTGCTTCTGGGCTGCACCGCGTTGCATGCTGCCCGACACCGCCGTGGCGGTGCCGGCCACGACGGCCGTGCGCGCCATCGTGCCCATGAGTCCTGGACGTCCTCTGCGACCGCGCATGTCGATCTCCTCGTTCTCGTGCCGTCGGGGTGGGGGGTGGCGTGCGGTCAGTCCTCGTCGGGCACCGTCGCGAGGATCTCCTCGACGACCGAGCCCGGCACGCGGACGTTGGACAGGAGCACCCCGCTGGAGCCGACGATCGCGTCGCGCAGCGGCTTCATCCAGGTGTTCTCGAAGACGAGGATCGCAGCCGAGCTGCCCGGCTCGAGGTCGGCCGTGAGCTCGGCGACGTCCTCGTCGGACACGAGGCCGTCGATCCGCTCGGCGAGCACGCGCAGGCGCCCCGAGTCGTCATCGGCCTCCCCGAGCTCGGCCAGGGCCACCTCGCCCGACTCGTCCTTCGTCGCGAGCAGCCCGTCGATGATGGTGATGACGCCCCCGTCGACGAGCTTCTGCAGCTCGGGGATGATGCCGCCGTTGAACTGGCTGCCGGGGAATCCGACGGCGATGACCTCCACGGGACCCATGGCCACGGCTCTCTCCTCACGTCGTTGGGGATCAACCGGCGGCACGGGGACATCCGCGGGCCCAGTGACCTTGTCCGGAGTCTAGGCAGGGGGCGGCGAGGGACGTCCTCACCTAGGGCGGGTGATTCGTCGGCCACTGTGACAACGCTCGGACCGACAGCGCTCGGCGCCGCTAGCATCGGTGGCACCGTGCTGCCTCTGGAGCGCCACGGCCCGCGGGAGGAGATTGGCGTGCACGAGATCGCAGTCTCGCCGGTGGGCCGATGAGCGGGGGGAGAGACGCCAGTCGGCGACCGCTGAGCGTGACGGTCGTCGTCGTGGTCCTCCTCCTCACGGCCCTCTTCGATGCCGTGGTGGCCTTCGGCCTCATCGACGGCCGCGTCATCGGGCTGGGCCGGGTCGCCGACGCCGCGGCCGCAGCCGCAGCCGACCCTGACGCGTCAGCGATCTTCAGGGTGCTCGGGTGGGTCATCGTCGGGCTGGCCGTCGCCCAGCTGGTGCTCGCCGTCCTCGTGGCCCGAGGACACAACGGCGCGCGCCTCGTGGTCACCCTCGTCATCGCGGCCCGACAGGCCTACAGCTGGGCGCTGGTCGCCCAGTTCGACGGGCAGGCGGTGCAGGGAGCCATCAGCCTCGCGCTGTCGGCGGTCATCCTCTACCTGCTGTGGAACCGCTCGGCCAGCGCCTTCTTCACGCGCAGCGACACGACCGCGATGGGGCGGGCGGTCGGCAATCCCTTCACCGAGCCCACACGCGGCTCGGGCACGCTCATCTTCGACTACATCGCCCGCCTCACCGTCATCGCGCTGACGATCGTCCTCACGCCGGGGGTGACGGTGACGAGCTCGATCTCGCTCGTGCTCGCGGTCATCTGCATCGCGGTCGCCGGCTGGCTGCTGCGCCCCGTCTTCGTGCGGGTCGCCGGTCTCTTCGGCTGGGCGGGGGCGGTGCTGCTCGCGCTCTTCGCCAACGCGGCGGTCATCGGCCTCGGCTTCTACCTCACGCCCGGCATCGAGGTCGACGGCTTCCTCTCGGTGCTCTTCGCCTCGTGGGTCTACGGCTTCGCCATGGCCGCCCTCACGTGGCTCTTCTCCATCAACAGCCAGGACTACCTCACGGTCCACGCCGTGCGCATGAGTCGCGGGGGCAGGGGGCTGCGCAGCCGCGACGACGCGGATGACGGGGCGCCCGAGGTGGCGGACGGCATACCGGGGGTCGTGTTCGTGCAGCTCGACGGCGTGCCGGCACCTTTGCTGGAGAACGAGATCCGCGCGGGCAACCTGCCGACGATCAGTCGCTGGGTGCGCTCCGGCAGCCACACGTGG
The DNA here is from genome assembly GCF_044793955.1 of Humibacillus xanthopallidus. Taxonomy (GTDB): domain Bacteria; phylum Actinomycetota; class Actinomycetes; order Actinomycetales; family Dermatophilaceae; genus Humibacillus; species Humibacillus xanthopallidus_C. The sequence continues at coordinate 1,233,272 of NZ_CP084995.1, forward strand.
ACCGAGTGGCGCGCCCGCGTGCCGTCGACGACGCCGGTGAGCCAGGCCGGCCTGCTGCACGGCGACAACCACGGCATCCCGGCCTTCCGGTGGTGGGACCGCGAGCTCGGCCGCCTGCTGGTGGCCAACCGGCCTGCCGACGCGGCCGTCATCGAGGCGCGCCTGTCCGACGGGCGCGGGTTGCTCGCCGACGACGGCGTCAGCATCTCCAACCTCTTCTCGGGCGACGCGCCCACCTCGTTGCTGACGATGAGCGGGCTGCGCCAGCGCTCGACGGGGCTGGGCCCCTCGTCGTCGTATGCCGCGTTCTTCACCCACCCTGCAGGGCTCGCTCGCGGCGTCGTCATGACCATCGGTGAGATGGTCAAGGAGGTCTTCCAGCGCCGGCGGCAGGAGCAGCGCGGCGTCGAGCCACGCATCGACCGCGGCGGCTCCTACGTCGCGCTGCGAGCCGTGACCAACGTGCTGCTGCGCGACCTCAACGTCGCGCTCGTCGTCGAAGCGATGATGCAGGGGTCCCGCTCGATCTACGTCGACTTCGTCGACTACGACGAGATCGCCCACCACGCAGGCGTGTCGAGACCGGAGTCGCTCGCGTCCCTCTACGGTCTCGACGAGGTGCTGCGGTCGCTCGAGACCGTCGCGACCGCCGGTGTCACGCCGCGGCCCTACCACTTCGTGCTCCTCTCGGACCACGGCCAGAGCCAGGGTGCGACCTTCCGCCAGCGCTACGGCCTCACGCTCGAGGAGCTCGTTCGCCAGCACCTCTCGGGGGGCGCGTCGGTCGCGTCGGCCACCGACGAGGTCGAGGCCTACGGCCCGGTCAACGTGCTCATCGGTCAGCTGGCCGGGCAGCAGAGCGTCACCGGTCGGCTGACGCGGCGGGCCCTGGGCTCCCGCGACGCCGCCAACGCGACCGGGCCGTCGGCGCAGGGCTCCGACACCTCGGTCGAGGGCCTGACCGAGGTCGCGCCCACGGGCTCCCCCCGCACCGGCACCGCGACCGCGGGTGAGGAGCCCGCCGAGACGCCCGACCTCGTCGTGGTCGGCTCGGGCAACCTCGGCGGCATCTGGTTCGCCCGCGAGCCCGAGCGCCTCATGGTCGCCGACATCGAGGACAGGCACCCCGGTCTGCTCACCGCACTTGCGTCGCACGAGGGCATCGCCTTCATCGTCGTGCTGGCCCCGACCGGTCCGGTCGCGATCGGGCCCGAGGGCAGCACCGACCTCGCCACCGGGCTCGTGCGCGGCCTCGACCCGCTGGCCGCGTTCGACGACGACGCGCGCCGCGACTTCGACCGCGCTGCCCGCTTCGACGACGCCCCCGACATCTACGTCAACTCGCTCTACGACCCGGTGCTCGACGAGGTCGCCGCCTTCGAGGAGCTCGTCGGGTGCCACGGCGGCGTCGGTGGCTGGCAGACCCGCCCCCTGCTCGTGCACCCGACCGCGTGGACGATCGACGCCGACCTCGTCGGCACCGACGGGCGCATCCGCGGCGCCGACCGGGTCCACACCCAGCTCGTGCGCTGGCTCGAGCGTCTCGGCCACCGCACCGACCTCGCGGCCCCGACGATGGTCACGGACCCCGTGGGCGAGCCGGACGGCATACCCCAGGGGTGAGGCCCGGCAGGGCACCGAGGGGTCGTATGCCGTCAGGCGGGCTCGGGCGCGGGGGGCGCCGACGCGTCCGGCGGGGTGTCGTCGACCTGGATGACGTGGTCGAGGTGGGTGAGTCGCAGCACGGCGCGGATGGGGGAGTCGGGCGGCACGACGAGGCGCAGGTCCTGGCGGCGCACGCGCAGCCGCTCGGCGAGACGGAAGATCGCGGCGATGCCGGCGCTGTCGAGGTAGGTCGTCGCGGTGAGGTCGAGCACGACGACCGCTGCGTCGTCGGGCATCGTGGCGGCGATCGTGTCGAGCAGCGCACGGGCGTTGGACAGGTCGATCTCGCCGCTGATGGAGGCGAGCTGCGTCTCGCCGACGCGGCGGGTCTCGAGGCGAGCGAGCTCGCTCACGGCCGCGCCCCGATCGCGACGTCGCGGCGCAGGTGCACCGTCGTGCCGGCGTCGGTGTGCTCGACCCCGACGTCGTCCATGAGGCCCCGCATGAGCTGCAGCCCCCAGCCGCCGCCGCGGTCGGCCGGGGCGCGCCACCGCCCCCGGTCGCGCACCCTCAGCTCAAGGCTGCCCTGGGCGAGGGCGCCCGGGGCGAGGTGGGCCTCGACCTCCAACGGGCCCGCGTCGGGGTCGCCACTGTAGGCGTGCTGCACGACGTTGGCGCAGGCCTCGCCGCAGGCGACGAGGATCTCGGCGGCGTCGTCGTCGGCGATGCCGGCCTCGCGCAGCCACCGGCGCACGGCACCACGCACCTGCACGAGCACCCGTGCCTCGGCGGGCAGCCGCAGGCTGAGGGAGCCGTCGGCCGTGACGATCGGACGCAGGGCGACGAGCGCGACGTCGTCGGCGACCTGGTGCTCGTCGAGCATGGCGTCGAGCACCTCGTCGCAGAGGGCCTCGAGGTCGAGGGCCGGGGCGGTCGCGACCGACCGGACCGCCTCGGCGGCGAGCTGGGCCAGGCCGTCGGTGATGGAGGTGCCGCGCCGCTCGACGAGGCCGTCGGTGTAGAGCAGCAGGGTCGCGCCGGGGGCCAGCTCGTGGGTCGCCTCCGTGAAGAGCGCCTCGCTCGTCACGCCGAGCGGCGGGGCCAGGCCGTCGGTGAGGTAGGTGGCCTCGCCGTCGTGCACGACGAGGGCCGGCGGGTGGCCGGCGTTGGTGAAGCAGAGGCTCCCGGTCGACGGGTCGTGCACGAGATAGAGCAGCGTCACCATCTCGGGCACCCGCAGCTGGGAGACGAGCCGGTGCACCCCGCGCATGACCGTCGCCGGCGCGGGGTCCTGCAGGGCGTAGGCCCGCAGCGCCATGCGCACCTGCACCATGGTCGCCGCGGCGTGCAGGCCGTGGCCGGCGACGTCACCGATGGCGAGCCCGACGAGCCCGTCCGGCAGGGGGATGACGTCATACCAGTCGCCCCCGACCTGCAGGTCGGCCGTCGCGGGCACGTAGCGGGCGGCGATGCCGACCCCGGGCAGCTCGGCGATGCGCTCGGGCATCAGGCTGCGCTGCAACGTCTCGGCGATCTCGTGCTCACGGTGCGAGCGGGCCTCCTCGACGGTCAGCTGCTCCTGGGCCTGCGAGCGCTCGCGGATCTCCTGGACGAGTCGCGCGTTGGCGGTGGAGAGCTGGAGGGTGCGCTGCTGCACCCGCTCCTCGAGCTCGGCGGCGGCGCGCTCGAGCTCGCTCTCCTCCCGGCGTCGCTCGCTGACGATGGCGGCGAAGACGAACGAGGCCAGCGCGACGCAGACGTTGAAGGCCTGGAGGGTGGCCATCTGCTCGAGCACCGAGAGACCCGCGAAGGGGCCGCGGTCGCGGACCGCCGCCCAGGTCGCCACGAGCGAGGCGATGAGGGCCGCGGGGGCGGCGCCCCGCAGCTGCAGCTGCCACGCGGCCCAGCCGACGACCGGGAGCACGAGGAAAAGCAGGGGCAGGTGGCTCTGCGCGGCCCAGCCGATGAGCGCGGTCGTCGCGAGGAGGAAGGCGCCCGCCTCGAGCCACCGCCGCCGCGGCCACGGCTCACGCTCCCACGACAGCGGCAGGCTGAGCAGGAAGGGTGCCACGGTGAGCACCCCCATCGCGTCGCCGGTCCACCACACCGTCCAGGCGGTCGCGAGCTCGCCGATCGGGATGGTGCCCGCGACGACGAGGGTCGTGGCGCCGATCGTCGCGCTCACGAGCATCGCCCCCAGGGCGCCGATGAAGACGATCGCGAGGGCGTCGCGCTGCCGCTCGAGCTGGCGTCGGAAGCCGATGCGGTGGAGCAGCACGACCGCGAGGCAGGGCGCCAGGGTGTTGCCGACCGCGGTCACCGCCGCAGCGACCACGGTGTCGCTGATCGGCAGGTTGACGGCAAGCGCGGCGACGAAGACAGCCGGCCAGGTGCGTCGCCCCAGCACGAGCATCGCGGCGACGGCCACCCCGGTGGGTGGCCACAGCGGCGTGACGTTGGCCTCGACGAGCGAGAGCCCGAGCCCGAGGCGGGCGCCCGCGTAGTAGGCGAGCGCCACGAGCAGGAGCGTCGCGACGCGCGCCGGGCGCGACTGCGGCACCAGCGAGGGGGTATGCCGTGTGGCCGGGTCGCGGACCCCGCTCATGTGTCGCGGCGACGGCGTCGCCCACCTCCCGCCATGGGCGAAGCCTAGGCATGCCGGAGGTGGTGTGGGCCAGAAGCGGCCGAAGGTGTGGGAGCGGCGTCGGGGACGAGTCGGATCGGCGTCCGCGGGGGCGGCGGGGTGTCAGAGCGAGCAGGGCCCGGCGTCGCCGTTGGGGCAGGTCGTGTTGCCCGTCGTCGTGCCGAGACGGGTCGGGGCGTAGTCGAACGACACGATGACCTTGGCACCGCCGTAGGAGTCGTAGGCCTGTTGGAACCTGCCCGGTGTCGTGGCCACGGTGGCCCCGCGCATGTTGAGCCCGTCCATGTTGGCGCCGGTGAAGTCGGCCCCCTCGAGGTGGGCCTCGTAGACGCTGGCCGGCGTGTGCACCGAGTCGCTCGACGGCGTCAGCGCGGTGGGGGTTGAGCCGTTGTCACGGAAGCTCGCCCCCTCGAGGTGCGCCCCGGCGAAGGAGGCCGCCGACAGCTGGGCGCCGTTGAAGGTCGCGAGGGGCAGCATGCCGCCGTCGAACCTCGCGAAGTTCATCGAGGCGCCGACGGCGCTCGCCGACTGGGTCGGGCTCACGGCGACCGAGGTGAGGAAGAGCGAGCCGGAGAAGTCGACGCCGTCGCAGTGCGCGCCGTCGAGCACGGTGTTGACGAGGAACGCGTCGGTGACGACGGCGGCCTCGAGCTTGTCCCGGAGGTCGGCGCCGGTCGCCTCGAGGGCTGAGGCGTTGCCCGACTCGGCGATGAGGTAGGCGCTGTCGAGGTTGGCGAGGGTGAGGTTGGCCCCGCTCAGCTTGGCGCCCTTGAGGAACGCGCCGGTGAGGGTCGCGCCCTGCAGGTTGGCGCGCTGGAGCTGCGCCTCGTACATCCGTGCGCCGGCAAAGGTCGCGCCGCTGAGGTCCACGCCCTGCAGGCTCAGTCCCGTTGGCAGCAGGGCGTGGTCAGCCGCGAGCGACTCGATGGCCGAGGGGATCCCGGTGATCGTGGCGCTCGTGAGGTCGAGGTAGGACCAGGCGGAGCCCAGCACCGGGAAGGGGACGGTGGCGCCGACGAAGGTGGTGCGGGCCGCCGGACCCCGCGTGAACGCGGGGACGGCGTCGAACTGCGTCGTGGAGAGGTCGACCCCGTCGAAGTGGGTGCCGGCGAGGGCGGCCCCGTGCAGGATCGTCGCACCGAGGTGGGCACCGGTCAGGTCGGCGCCGTCGAGGTGGGCGCCCGTGAGGTCGGCGCCGTCGAGGTGGGCGCCCTTGAGGGACGCGCCCTGGAGGAAGGCGCCACGCAGGTTGCGCCCGGTCAGGTTGACGCCGTCGAGGACGGCGCTCTCGAGGTGGGCGGACGAGGCTCCTGTGATCGTCGTCAGGTCGCTGCCGGTGAGGTCGGCGTGCGCCCACGTCTTGGCCGTCGCGAGGTCGTGGGCGCCGAGGTGCACGCCGTGGAGCGTCGCCGAGGTGAAGTCGGCCCCCGCGATCGAGGTGACGGTCGACAGGGTGGCGCCGGAGAGGTTGCACTTCTGCAGGTTGGCGTTCGCCAGGTCGATCGCGCCGAGGTCGCGGTTGCTGAAGTCGGTGTCGTAGCCCGAGTTGGTGATGAGGAGCAACGGCAGCAGGTCGCCGCTGACTCGGATGGGCACGGCTGAGGGTGACGACAGGAAGGCACTGGACCCGAAGCCGAACTCGCCCGGATACCAGGTGCCCTGGATGGCGGATAGGAACTGCCCTGGGTAGGAGCCGGCGGTCGCCTGCAGCGAGATCGTGCCCTGGCCGAGGTTGGCGATGCGGAAGGTCTGCTCGGGCCCGACGGAGTCGGAGGAGTAGGGGGGGTCGTACCACAGCATCATCCCGGTGTTCTCGTAGGACCGGGACGTCGGGAAGTGCGAGTTCCAGTAGAAGACGTAGTTGCGGTTGCCCTCGCTGTCCCAGACGGCCTCGGAGATCGAGACCTGGGAGCCGCCGAGGTCGGTCACCGTCCAGCCGTCGCCGGCTCCGTCGCCGAAGCAGACGACGATGAAGCCGCCCGCGTAGCGCCACTCCTCCGCGTAGGTCTGTGATGCTCCCATCCCATCAATGGACAGCTGCCAGGTGACGGTCACGCTCATGGCTGGGTCTCCTCGTGAGCGGCGGCGGGGGTGTGGGGGAGGTACTCGCTGAGGGAGGGCTCGGTGCGCCCGCCCGGACCCGCGATCTGCTGGAAGTTGAGGGTGTAGACGTTGCGCCACAGGTCGACGGCGAGGCCGCCCGCGACGAGGCCCTGCTGGTGGGCGAGGTGCTGGCCCGTGGGTGCGTAGATGTCGAGGTGGAAGTCGGCCGCGTCGTAGCCGTTGCCGACCTGGCTGAGCACGTAGGCGTAGCCCGCGACGTCGGCGCTCATCGACAGGTAGACCGTGCTCGCCTCAGGCGGGGCGTGGGAGACGAGCGGGATCCAGTAGGGCGTCGGGGTGCCGGGGAAGGCCGCCACCGGGTGGCCTCCGCGGCTGAAGGCCTGGATCCGCTCGTTGCCGCCCTCGAGCACGAGGATGGTCTGGTCCGGCCGGATGCAGGTGACCGCCGGGCCGCGGAGGCGACCCGGGCCGGTGCCCGGGCCGAGCGGCATACAGGCCCAGGGTGCTTGTGCGTCAGGGACGCCCGCCGCCGGCAGCTCGAGGATCTGCATGTTGTCGGCGGAGGGGTTCACGGCGACGACGTAGCCGTTCGAGTGGATCGCGAGCGACGTCGGCATGATCGGGAAGCGCCCCCAGCTGGTGCCCGTGGCGAGGTCGAAGCGGCGCGACGGGTCGTCGACAGGGACGCCGGGGCCGGTCACGGGCGTCACGGAGCGCAGGTGGAAGCCGGTGCGGGGGTCCCCGGTCGGGTCGAGGAAGAAGAGGCCCGGCTCGGCTGGCCGGCCGGCGCCCTGGACGGCCGTCCGCTGATAGAGCAGCAGCGGCGCCTTGGAATAGCCGGCCGGAGCGGCCATGTAGCCCGCCTGCGGCCACGTCGGGCGCGTGTCGCCGGCCGGGGGTCGGAAGCCGATGTTCTGCATCGTGTCGAGCTCGGTGTCGCCCGAGTCCCCGTCGACCGCCGGGATGCCCAGCCCCGACGCCTCCCAGCCGTAGCCGAGGATGCCGAGGTCGTCGCTGAGGGTGATCCCGGCCAGCGACTCGAGCACGTGCCCGCTCGGCCCGCTGCCGAGGGCCTCGGCCGTCTCGGTCGGCGCCTGGTCGGTCTCGCGCCACTCGTAGCCGGTGCCGTCGACGTAGGTGAGCAGCTGGTCGTGGCGATAGGTCGTGTCGGCGCTGATCGGGTAGAGCTGCTGCTCGACCTCGATCGCGACGGCGAGCACGTGGCCGGTCTTGTCGTTGATGGTGTTGTCGAGCGTCGCCGACTGTCCCTTGCCGACGCCCCAGCCCTCGGCGCTGAACATCGCGACGACGAAGGTGACCTTGCCGCCGACCGGCACGTCGCTCCACCGGATCGTCAGCGACGTCTCCTTGCCGGGGTCGACGGCCGCGCGGTAGGTGCGGGTGGTGCTGTCGCCGTATTGCGCCGTGATCGCGAGGGTTGTTGCGGTGGAAGGGAACTCGCCCTGGTGGCCGTTCACCTGCGCCGGTGTCAGGGTGATGACGACGTCCATGCTCACGGTGACGTCGAACTCGACGACCCGCGGTGAGGACACGACCTCGCCGATCGTCTGGGCGAGCTGCGCGGCAGCGGCCTCCATCGCGATGGCCTTGAGCGCCCAGCCGACGTAGGGGATGGCCTCCTCGGCCTCCTCGGCGCCGAAGTAGAGCGCGAGCTGGGCCGCCACGTCCGCTGCCGTCAGCACCTTGGTGACGATCGTGCTGGAGAGCGAGATGAGGGCGTCCTTGATGTCGGCGCCGGTGTTGGCGTCGCCCGAGAAGAGGTCCTTGCCGATCGTGTAGACGTCGAGGACGAGACTCGCGATGAAGGGCACGTTCTTGAACATCGAGTCGAAGAGGGTGTCGCTCTCCTCGCCGGCGGTCGACAGCAGCGCGTAGGTGGGGATGGCGAGGTCGATGACCGAGGTCATCGCAATGCCGAGCCACGCGGCCGTCGGGTCCCACTGCTTGCCCGACGACGTGCCGAGGCTGCCGACGACGAGCCGGATCGTGCCCACCGTCTTGTCGGTCGGGATGGCGAAGGTGAGGTTCTTGTCGGTGTCGGAGACGGGGATGCCGAGGAAGGTGCTCTCGGCGCCGACGAAACCGGCGAACTTCAGCGTGTTGTCGCGCGCCTGGATGAGGTCGAGCAGCTCCTGGCCGAACTTGTCGTCGAGCCCGAGCGCCAGCCACGCCTCGACGATCGGCTTCATCGCGCCCTTGATGAGCTGGGTCCAGATGTTGTCGTCGACGACGATGGCGGTGTGCCCGTCGGTCTCGAGGAAGGTGACCGAGGCGGACAGGTGGCGCAGGTAGCTGTTGGTGATGGTGACGTCGAGGACGCCGTCGTCGCTCAGCCCGTTGAGGGCGACCTTGACGCCGTAGTGGGGCCCGCCGTCGGCGAGCGAGACGTGGTAGCCGGACGTGTTGCGCGCCGCGAGCAGTCGGCGGGACGGCGTCGCCTCGTCGCTCATGTCGACGTGGCTGACGCCGGGGAGCACGTGCCAGCGGGTGCCCTGCAGGCTCTCGTCGCTGTAGATCGCGGCCTTGGACTGGCCGCTGACCGGCACGCTGGAGTTCTGCACCATGTCGGCGAGCTCGTAGGTGTAGTGCGGGGTGCCGCGCTGGGTGAGGACGGCGCGCCCCTCGTCGTCGACGAGGGGCTTGGCCACGTTCCACTGGGGCCCCATCGTCGTGAGCGCGAAGGTGAGCTCCGAGAGTCCGTCGGTGGCGGCGATGTGACCCAGCACCGTGTCGGCCGCAGTCGGCGTCAGGACCGAGACGCCGGGGTTGAGGAAGACGATGGCGTGGGCGAGGTGGTCCACCGAGTAGGTCGACGTCTGGCCCGAGGTCGCGATGGCCATGGTGACGAGGGGTGGGATGCCGTTCGCGTCGGGCGCGCCGTAGACGCGGAAGAGGCCGACGACGTCGGGCTTGCTGCCGACCGTCCGGGCCACGTGCGTCGGCGTCGTGGCGGTGTCGTCGTCGCCCAGCCCGTCCGCCGCGAGGCTCTCTGCCGTATGCCGTTCGAGCGGGTAAGTGCCCCCGGCGGCCTTGAGCGTGTAGCTCCCGGTGAGGTGCTCGTCGCCGAGCCAGGACAGGTCGAAGTGCAGGTCTCGGAGCTCGGTGGGCGCGCTCGTCCGCCGTGAGTCGGCACTCGACGTGGCTGTCTCGGACATGAAGCGACCTCTCCCCGAAGCGATGCCCTCAGCCCATGGCCGATCGGCCCTCGTCGCCAGCGTCTCACCGTGCCGCCGGGTCCGTGGCGACTTGTCCTTTCTTTACCTTTGGTCGGGAGCCCCGCGTCTCCGTGAACCATGGCCCGTGAGCCTCAGTCGTCGTGGTTCCACCCTGGGGTCTGGCGCAAGGCTTGCTTCAGCTCAGCAAGTTCCCGGTCCAGGTCATCGCTCGCCTGCTGAGTCTCCCGCCCGCCTGCTGCGAACTCCGCGATGAACTCCCGAGCCTCACGCCTGTCTTCGATCACCTCGAGGTGCGGCTTCAGCAGCTCGCGCCCAGCAGCGCTGCGCTCCAGGATGCGAACGGTCTCGGCCTCAGCCGTTTCGACTGCGCGAGCGACCATCGAGAGGGGCTCGGAGGCCTCGAGTCCCAGCTTGGTGAAGAGCAAGGAGCTGCTGCCGCCGTGAGTGCGATCGACGAGCAACCGGCGAGTTAGGGAGCGAAGGAGTGCAGTGGCAGTCAGGAGGTCGCCTGCAGAGGATGGCTCGTGTGCAGCCAGCTCTCGAGCACGATCATGCAACGTCTCGCCCACTTCGGCGATCAGGTCTACATCGATGACCTCCGCTGGATCGGGATCGGGTGCGCCATCTCTGCCGGAGAGGGCGGAGAGAGCCGCGCTTGCCAGGCGATGCGTGATCTCGCCGTTGTGTTCGCTTCCTCTGAGTGCCCATACGTCGTCGGCAGGGAGCCTCTCGAAGACGGGAAGGTGCGGCTCGAAGTGCTGCCAGACCAACGCATTCAGTTGCGCGCCAAGGGCATCCACCTCGGTCAGCAACGACAGGAGCACACCTCCGGTCCGGTGAGCCACCCTCCGTGATCGCCACACACGGAGAGCGCCCAAGAGGCCGCTTGCTCCAAGGAGCACACCGCTGCCGAGGAGCAATGCGTCATGAACGGCTTGCAGGAGCACGCTGACTGCCAACGAGTCGTCGGCCACTCTTGCGTCGATCACCGCAGCGCCCAGATAGAACGCGAGTCCCACCGTCGCAAACCCGACGATGGCGGTCCAAGAGACCTTGCGCAATGACAATTGGCTCATCTCAAGCCCCTCTCAGAGGGCCATTGGCCGTCGCCTCATTGGCGGCTTCACCCATCAACGCTACGGCTGCGCCGGCTGGCCCGCAGGGCATTCACCAAGCCGACGGATGAGCGCGCGCCACCGGCGCAGGGCCCGAGCCCTCGGGCTCGAACCCTGCGCCGGAGATCTCGAGGGGCTGGACGACTAGGCCGAGAAGACCCGCGGGCCGGGGGTCACCGGCGCTACCATCGGGCACCGACCCAAGGAGGGGCCGGTTCGTCGTTGAAGAGGAGACTCTCATGCGCTTGGTGACCCTCGGGATGTCCACAGCAGCGGCCGCCGGGGCCCTGACTCTCGTCATGGCAGGTCAGGCCGCCGCATCACAGGCGCCGAGTGACCGGGCCTCGTGCCTGGCGCAGGTCTTCCAGGCGCAGGCAGTCGGTGAGCCGGGTGCGGTGGCCGACCGCATCCACTTCATCAGGGAGGTCCTGCTGCAGGGCGACAGCTTCGGCCAGGTCCTCAAGCCTCTCGCGCAGGACCGCTGCCCCTGACCGCTCGTCGCGCCACGGCGCAGACCGGCCGCTCTCGAGCAGCCGGTCTGCGCGCCCGATGACGCCGGCGCACAGATCGAACCGGGCCGCGTGCCGTGGGTAGCGTGCACGGCATGCCCATCAAACTCGAGAACGTCGGCATCGCAGTCCGCGACCTCGAAGCGACGATCGCCTTCTTCACCGACCTCGGACTCACCCTCCTCGGTCGAGACACGGTCAGCGGCGAGTGGACCGACACCGCCGTTGGCCTTGACGGCAACCACGCCAAGATCGCCATGCTCCAGACGCCGGACGGCCAGGGCCGCCTCGAGCTGTTCGAGTACCTCCACCCCGAGGCCCTCGAGACGGAGCCCACCCGGCCCAATCAGATCGGCATGCACCGAGTCGCCTTCTCGGTCGACGACATCGATAAAGCGCTCGAGATCGCGGCAAAGCACGGCTGCCACCCGCTGCGCGGGGTGGCCACGTACGAGGACGTCTACAGGCTCACCTACGTGCGCGGACCCAGCGGCATCATCGTGATGCTCGCCGAGGAGCTCTCACAGAGCTGACGGCCGGTATGCCGGGTCGCGGCGTCAGGCGTCCATCGCGGGCGCGTGGGTCAGCTCCATCGAGACGTCCCAGATGCGCCGGGCCTGCTCGGTGTCCCCGAGGCGGGAGTAGAGGCGCTGCGGCCCCGGAGGCCCGCCCAGGTGCACGAGACCCCGCGGCCCGTAGAACCCGCCGCCCTCGGCGTCACCCGACGCGACGGCATACACCGCTGGCAGGCCGGCGGTCCCCGCGGTGCCGACGACCCAGCCGCGACGGGAGAGGGCGCCGATGAGGCGGCGGGCGAGGGTCTGCTCGGAGCGGCCGAGCTCGGGGCGGGCGTCGAGCAGGCTGGTCGGCGCGATGCCGGGGTGCGCGAGGTTGCTCGTGATGCCCCAACCGGCGGCCCGGCTGCGCCGGTCGAGCTCGAGGCCGAAGAGCCCGAGGGCGATCTTCGACTGGCTGTAGGCCTTCATGCCGTCGTAGGACTGCTCCCAGTTGAGGTCGTCCCAGTTGATGGCTCCCTGGTTGGCGGCGATGCTGACCTGCGAGGTGACCCGGGCGCGGCCCGCGCGCAGCAGCGGCAGCAGGTGTGTGACGAGGGCGACGTGCCCGAGGTGGTTGGTGCCGAGCTGAAGCTCGAAGCCGTCGGTTGTGGTCTGCCGGTCAGGCGGGGTCATGACGCCTGCGTTGTTGACGAGGTGGTGGATCGGCCGATCCTGCTGTCGCAGAACGTTCCCCAGCGCCGCGACCGATGCGAGCGACGAGAGGTCGAGCTCGCGAAGCGAGACCTCGGCGTGCGGGGTGCGCCGGCGGATCTCGGCGAGGGCGGCCTCGCCCTTGCGCTGGTTGCGCACGGGCAGCACCACCTCGGCGCCGGCCTCTGCCAGTCGCGCGGCGATGCCGAGGCCGATGCCGTCGCTGGCGCCGGTCACGACGGCGCGGCGACCGGTGAGGTCGGGGAGGGTGAGGTCGATCGGTCTGCGCGGCATGGTCTGCCTCCTGGGTCGTGGTGGTGGCACCAGCGTCGTCGGTCGCGGCGGCGGCGTTCAGGGCCCGTCGATCCTCGGATCGCCAGACCGTGGATCCGCGGCCGGGCACACGGTAGGAAGGTGCCACCACGAGGGAGGGCGCATGCAGATCGACCGGGCCGGGCTGGCGGAGTTCCTCCGCCACCGTCGCGCTGCCCTGCAGCCCGAGGACGTCGGGCTGCCTCGGGGCTCGAGGCGCCGGACTGATGGGCTGCGTCGCGAGGAGGTCGCCGCCCTGTGCCACATGTCGACCGACTACTACTCCCGGCTCGAGCGCGAGCGCGGGCCGAAGCCGTCGGAGCAGATGATCGCCTCAATCGCCCAGGGCCTGCACCTGTCGCTGGACGAACGCGACCACCTCTTCCGGCTCGCGGGACACACGCCGCCAACGCCGGGCGCGGCTGGCGGGGCGGGCGCAGCGAGCGAGCACATCACCCCGGGGCTGCTGCGGATCCTCGAGCGGCTCGACGACACCCCCGCCGAGATCGTGACCGAGCTGGGGGAGACGCTGCGGCAGTCACCGCTCGGGGTCGCGCTCGTCGGCGACCTGACGCGGCATGCCGGCCCCGCCCGGAGCATCGGCTACCGGTGGTTCACCGACCCCGACTCTCGCCGGCTCTTTGCCGAGGAGGATCACGCGTTCCTCAGCCGGCTGTGGGTGTCGGGCCTGCGCGGGGTCGCCGCACTGCGCGGCCCGCGGTCGCGGGCGGCGCAGTTTGTCACGGACCTGCAGGCGCGGAGCGAGGAGTTCGCAGCACTCTGGGAGCTGCAGGAGGTGGGCTTGCGGCCGCAGGAGGTCAAGCACTTCGTCCACCCCGAGGTCGGTGCTCTGGACCTGCACTGTCAGTCGCTGCTCGACCCGGCCACGTCGCACGCCTTGCTCGTCTACACCGCCGTCCCGGGCAGCGAGAGCCACGAGAAGCTGCGCCTGCTCTCCGTGATCGGCACGCAGAGGCTGGTGTAGAACCCCTACGCCACTGAGCCCGCTGGTCGACCTTGCAGGATCGACAACGCGCGCTCTCGTCAATCGAAGGTCGGACGCAGCTCCTCGCGGAGCTCCCTGAAGTTCTGCGGGGTCACTTTCCACCGCGTCTCGTCAGTCTCCTCGAAGGCGATGTTGTACTCCCGCGCCCTCCGGTCGAACTGGACGAGGACCTTCCGCGGCAGTGCTTCACCGGACTGGTAGTAACTGTCGGTGTAGGCCTTCACCGCTGACCGGACGGCCCACGGGTCTGAGGCCACGGCCGAGATCACGCCGTCGGGGGAGTAGAGGTAACCGCGCGCCTCGTTGAACTCGCCATCGGGGAACTCCAAGATCATCGCCAGCGAGTCCCAGCTGTCCACATCGGCGATGGGGCCCTGCATGGTGTCGATGAGAGATCGGATGAGACCGACTGTGACGTTGCCTGACATGACGTTCCTCTCGGGTCTGATCATCGAGCCCGATTCGCCAGGTCCAGACGGGGCGATCGAGGTCGGGCTTCCGCGGGTCTGCTGCACGGATAGGTGGCAGTTGCGTCAGGGCCACCTGGATCGCGGTTGCTGTCATGATCAACTCGTACTCGACCGAGGTCAACCGGCTACCGCGCCGCCGCGTCAGTTGAAGTAGGCGTATCCACCCGCCGCATCGACACGTTTCGAACTGTCAGAGCCAACAGAAACACAGTTGGGGCTGGGAAAGCCGACCTTCGCGAACTCGTCATGGACTGCTTCACGCATCTCGTCGAGCCGCGTTCCAGCGCCGCAGCGCAGGGATGCATCACCGTGGCAGAGTTGGCCCACGATCACCACGATTCCAGCACGGGGAGGTCCCGTCAGGGCGTGTGAGCCGGACGAGAGTGCCCTGCGGAATCACATTGTGCCCGCCTTCGGGAAGCTGCCGATCTCGTCGCTCTCCCCGTTCCAGCTCGAACGGTTCCTGCCGACCTCGCGGTTTCGCGTGCGGTCCGCACCGTCCCCGACCGGGCGGCTCTGGCACGGCTGAATCGCGCCCTCGGGCACAACACGGTAAGGACCGAACCCGACAGGCTGAGGCGGGGGGACGGGGCCCCGACAATGGTGCCTGAACTGGGCAAACGCATCGGTGCCTCCGGCAGGATTCGAACCTGCGACACCCCACGGCAGCGACACATCGTGGATCCCAGCACCAGGATCTCGGACGTCCGACCAGAGGTCGCCAGGGGGTGACGGGACTGTCACTGGTCGTCGAGGTTGGCCAGGATCTCCCGGTAGCGGGCGGTGCCTAGCTCTGAGGGCTCGCCCTTGTGGCAGAAGGCGAGTCCGGCGAGTCTGCGGTGGACGCGTTCGACCACGATCTGGTCGTTCACCAGTTTGGCCTGCAGGACGGTGACGGCCTCGCAGAACCGGGGGTCGCGCCTGGCTTGGTCGTAGTGGGAGAGGACGTGCACGTAGCTGAACAGGTTGTAGCTGGCGAAGGGGTACTCGACCTGGAGGAACAGGGTGCCGATGCCGAAGTGGCACGGTCCGAGGGGTGCCCGGGTGACCCAGTGGCGCAGGAGGACCTCGACGGCGTCGGTCGGGGCGGACTCAGTCCTCCCAGCGAGGCGGAAAGCATCCAGGGCCGCCAGCGTCGGTCCGGGGTTGGAGAACTCGGTCTCTGGGCCTCGGCCGAAGCTGAACTTCTTACAGCGCCAGCCGCCGTCGTCGTGCAGCGTTGCCGCCAGATGCTCGAACGTCCGCAGCAGGCGGTCATCGGAGGCGTAGCCCAGTCGACACAGGACTCGGGCGGCGTAGATCGTGTGGCACGGGTAGATCGCGCCCGAGGGTGACAGCCTGAAGCGGCCGTCCTCTCGCCAGGAGTCCAGGAGGAGCGTGGCGGCTCCCTGCAGCGCATCCTCGGAGGGGTCCACGCCAAGCTCGGTCAGCAGGGCTGGTGCCTCGAGCGTCGAGAACGGTCCGCCCTTGCTCAGACGGCCGTCGGAGGTGGCCCAGAAGTCAGCGCCGTTGCCTCGTCGGGTGGCCAGGATGGCGTCGACGTCGGCCTGGTAGTGCGGTGCTGCTGCCATCAGGGCCGCGCTTCTTCCGCCCAACGTGCTCGTGGTGCCCATCGAAGCACCGATGAGCAGCGGGCGCGACCGAGCCCGTCTTGATCGGTGTCAGCTCTGCCAAGCGTCGTCGGGAGTGAGTCGGTCCGGAGATGAGGACGTTCGGCACTTACCGGGCCATCCACCCCAGTCGAGGCTGGTGGTGAGGGGAGAACCTCGATCGCACATGAGCTCCTCAAAGGAGAGGTCATGAAACTAGGAAGATGGATGGCATCGGTCGCGGCGGCTCTGTTGAGCCTGGGGGCGTTGGCCGCACCCGTGATGGCGGCGGACGCGGTCACCGGGCAAATCGTCTACGAGGCCACACCGGCGGTCTTCGACTACGTCACCGATCCGGTCACTGGCGAGACCACCACCATCGTGGTGACACCGCCGGTCTATCAGCCGGTGTTGGCGACGGTGGTCGCGTACGGCCCGGGGCAAGGTGGGGCTCCAGCCAAGCAGGTGGCTTCGGTCCCGACGGACCCGAACGGGACGTTCAGCATCGCGGGCCTGACCCAGAACGTGTACCTCCAGGTGCTGCCGGTGTCCTCCGACTGGCAGCCGGGCTGGCTGTGGGTCGAGTACATGTCCGATGACCCGTTGTTCGCCAGCTACCTGCAACGCAGTGCCCCGCCGGTCTTCGACGTGACGCCGTCGATGGACCTCGGCAAGATCCAGCTGCAGACCGCTCTGGCCAACGGTCGCGTGGTCGATCTCGTCACAGGGCAGCCCATCGCAGGTGCCACGGTGCGGTACGACCCCGTCGAGGGCGGACGCAAGGCCTTCTCGACGACGACCGACGCCACCGGCATGTACACGTTCGCGGGGCTGGACTACGAGGAGTACTCGATCCGGGTCAGCGCCCGCAAGTACATCGGCGGCTACCTCGGTGCCGAGAACCTGCTCTATGCCAGTTTCGGTGAGGCTGCGACCTGGCCCGGCGGACCGTTGCCGGGTGACGTCATCAAGATGGCGCGGCGGTGAGGCCGTCCTCGTGTGGCGAGGCGTGGGCGCTGGCGTCAACCAGCGCCCATGCTCTACGCAGCGGCCGAGCGAGATCACGGTGCGCAAGCACGGCCGGAACGCGGGACCGATCGCGTCTTCTCCTCGCGCTCCGCCGTGGCTAGGGTGTGTGGCGATTGATCACAAAGCTGGCCTTCAGCCCGACCGTTGCAGGAGCGGCACGATGACGACCACCCCACACCCCACGCAGGAGCCCAGGCGTGCCGCCGCGACCGCAGCTGCTGAACCTGTCGCGGCCAACGCTCTGACGGAGACTGAGAAGTTCATCTTGGAGATGCTGGAACGCCTGGACGCCGCCGATGCGAAGGCAGAGCACCTCCAGCTCGCCTTGCACCACAGCCGGGACATCGGAGCCGCGGTCGGGATCCTGATGTCGCAACACAAGATGCAGCAGGCCGAAGCGTTCGAACTGCTCCGGGAAACCAGCCAGGACCAGAACCGCAAGCTGTACGAGTTGGCGATGGACGTGGTCAACACCGGCGAGCTCCCCTCGCGCCACTGAACCGAAGAGGTCAAGCGGTAACGACCTGACCGCCGCGGCCGACGAACGGGTCGAAGGGCACTGCCTCGACCCCCGAGGGCGTGGTGCCCTTCCCTCTGGCGTCTCCTCTGATCAGATGACGAGGAGGGCGTCGCTGCTGAGCCCCTGGGCTGGACCAAGACGACGCCAACACTCTCGTCGAATGTTCGCAGTGCGGCATCGGTCACCCACACCGGGCCATCGGCGGCCTCTCGCCTGAGCCGGTCCGCCCAGGCACCACGGGCGCACCAGACAGCTGGCCTTTCGCAGGGCTGTCAGATTCTTGTGGAGTCTGGGGCCGCGTCATCGAGAAGCTGCGCTCTCGTGACGTGCAGGCCGTGCGCCAACAGGCTGCTGAGGACGAGCACGAACTCCTGACTGTCGTGCACCTTCACGGCGAGGACACTGGCGGGTCCGTTGCGCTCCACGACCTCGCAATACGGCCACAGGTCAACGCAGTCCACGTCACCCAGCACCACCACCTCGGCCCTCACGGGCACCATCTGGTGGACGAGCCACTCGAGCGTTCCCCGTAGGGTCTGAGGCCGCCGGCAGAGCCAGCAAAGTGCGTCGCATGGCGTCGCGGTGCCCGTCCGCCGAGCGTGGCGTCGAGGTCTGTCACCACCGGGGCCGCCATCAGTCAGGCAGCTGACGCAGATAGACCATGGTGAGGCCGTAGGCGGGGAAGCGGTTGACCAGCGCGTGCAGGTGCGCCCGGTCCATAAACGACCCGTAGAGCACGCTGCCCCCGGTGCCCGCCGCCCTCGACTCCGTCAGCTCAGGGAAAGCCGCCGCCACCACGGGCGGCAGCCGCTCGGCGAGCCGGAACTCATACCGCACAGCCACCTCTGGGGTCCTTCATCGGGGAGCCTCTCGTATCGGCGTCGTCCCCCGAGCCATGTGTTGCTTACCCGCAGTCGAGAGGTTGGGCACGCATCGGCGAACGGGCGATGGCGGTAGATCGTCACCAACAGGAACACGTCCCTCGAGCGTCAGTCGCAAGAGCGAAGCTTCCCGCGCCAGCACTGCCGACTCGTGCCATCGGGGTACGTCATTCAGGATTGAGGTCGAGGGCCCCGAGGATCTCGCGGGCGGCTTGGGTGTGGGGGTCTTCGGTGAGGTGGTCGTGGCCGGCGATGCTGACGTTGACCTGGTGCGGCGGCCGTGGCGGCCGACAGCGCATTGCCAGAAGTCCGTCAGCCACCCGATTCACCCCGCGAAGGGGACTGGGCACAGTGGCAGACATCCCGCCTCGACGGGGGCCAAGCCTCGAGTCAGAGGACCCTCGCCCTCACTTGCTGGCGCGGGGTCTTCCACCTCGAGACAGCGGGACTTTCGGCACTGGGCGCTGCGTCAACCGGGGGCTTGGCTGAGGCATGGGGATAGGCCCCACCGAGTCGAGCCACCGACCCGCCCCGAGGAGGAAGACATCATGAGTACATCAGTCCAAAACCAAGGTGCCACACGCGTTACACCGACACACGGAACCGGATTCGCGACAACCAGTCTGGTTCTGGGGATCCTCGCGCTGCTATTCAGCTTCATCCCCCTGGTGAACGTTGTGACGTTCCCTCTCGCAGTCATCGCGCTGGTTCTCGGTGGGATCGCCATGACGAAGCAGTACCAAGGACATGGCATGGCCATCACCGGGGTGGTGACTTCTGTCCTTTCACTCGGCGTCGTCATCACCATGCTCACGGTGATTGCCAGCTCGTGAGCTCATCTGTGAAGCGCGGAGCGGGCGGGGGCACCATGCAGAAGACGCCGGACTCGGTCGACATCACCTAGCGGATGTTCCGACAGCTTCTCAGGTGGCTGCGCTACCCGTTCACGGCGCAAACGTCGAAGCGGTGCCTAGCGAAATGACCGTGCCAAACACCGAGGGTGGCATGTGGCGCTACGGATATCCGGAGCCCAGGTCGTGTGCCTGCCGCCGGAAGGCTCAGGCACCCACCTGACGATCGAGGATCGCACCGTCAGGGGCCGCGCGATCCCGGTGCTCGCCCCCTCTCGCAGCGCGGATCGAGACGGCGATGGTGCGGATGCACCAGCCGATGGACGCAGAGACTAAGGAGCTCCTCGAACATGACCACTTCCCTCGTACTGTCTCTCCCGGCAGAGCTGCTCCTTCTCGTCCTCGACGACGATGGCAACCTCCGAGTCGACTCCACCAAACGCAAGGCGGCGGTGGCCGGTGCCGCCGTGCTGCAGCTCGTCCTCGACGGTGTCCTTGACCTCGAGCCCGGGGAACCCGGGCGCGCCCGTCTGGTCGCACGACCCGGCGCGGCGACGCTGCAGTCGGCGGTGCTGGAGCAAGCAAAGGAGCGGGCCGTGGGCCACACTCCCAAGGACGCAGTCGCCCGCATCGGCGGAGCATCCGACTGGAAGGGCAGGGCCAAGGACATCCAAGAGTCCGTGCTAAACGAGCTGGCCGCCGCGGGTGTGCTAGATCGCTTCCAGCACAGGCACCTGGGCCTGTTCACGTCCACGTCCTGGCCACTTCGCCGACCAGAGGTGCGCTCCGACATTCAGGCCCGGATCGACACCGCTCTCGACGGTGGCCCGCCTGACGCCCAAGCGGCCGCCCTGGTCGAAATCCTGAACGCCATCGACCTGCTGCCCAAGCTCTTCCCCCGGCGGGACAAGAAGGCGATGCGGCGTGTAGCCGAGCAGATCGGTGAACTGGGCTGGGCGGGAGAGGCGGTCGCGCAGGCGATCAGTCAGGTCCAGGCTGCGGTGATCGCCTCCGTCGTCGTCTCCACCACTGCCGCCAACAGCTGACGTTCAGTGCTCTGAAGCCCGGGGTTGCGGTCGCCCATCCACCAGGTGAAGGGCCGTGGATCGTGGAAGCAAAGCGCATCGCGTCGCAGCTGCTGGTCGCTGAAAATTCGGGTCTTGTCCGACGGCACCATGCAGATGCGGAATAGGACCACAACGGCGACGCGTAGCGCTCACGCGCTACTTCACTCGAACGCGCGTCGACAGCCGGAAGGGCGCTTCTCGGATCCGGGCGCGCATGCGTCGCAAGCGACATCCGTGCCAGAGGGCTGGGTGGCCACCTGTCGGTGCCTTCCCGTGTCTGGTCGAAAACTCAGGGCACAGCCGCCCCGGCGCAGAACTTACCGCGCGTCGGCTCCCACAGAGTCACAAGACGTGGTGAGCGACAAGCTTGTTCAGGTGGGCCACATCCGTCTTGCCGCTGAACTCGAACTTCACCTTGCCCAGGCCGGAAAACCACAGTTCGAGCTCGGCGTCGAGGTCGAACGTGCCCGCAGACTCGACCGAGAAGGCCTGGATCTTGGCCATAGGCAGAGAAGTGAAGTCCTTCTTCTTACCAGTAATGCCTTGGACGTTGACTGCGATGATCCGCTTGCTCGTGAACACCACGTAGTCGCGCATGCCCTTGTAGGCGACGAACGCCTGCTCCCCGTCGGTCAGCAAGGGGTTGATCTGCGCGGCCACCTGGCCGTAGTCGATCTGGCTGAGTTTCAGGTAGCTGGCGTTCTGAAAATCGATCATGGGCGAACCCTAGGCAGGACGCTCACAGGGACAGCCGTGGGGTGTCGTTCCGTCGGTCACGAGACCAGGTACCGCATCCACCGAGGAGCCCATGCATATCAAGGGGCCTCTGTAGCGTCGTCGGCGGCGTGGAACCCGAACCCGGGGGCAAGCCCGGCGAGGGCGTCGAGGACGGTCTCCGTCTGAACGCCCCCCTTCCAGGGTGCCTGCCACGCTGCGGAACCTCTCGTGCGGCACCCTCTGGGCGATCAGCTGAGCGTCCACGCCAGCGCGAGCAAGCGCATGGATCATGGCGAGGATGGCGCGTCTCTTCCGCAGCGGTTCGGTCTGCCCACCCGGGTACTCGACGACGTACTGGGTCCAGTCAGCTGACGACGTGCCAACAGTGCGACCCGCCCGCGCTTGGATCTCCCTGCGTAGCAGCCGGACCATCAGCTCCCTCGCCTCGGGGAGCGGGATGACCTGCTGTACGTCCAGCAGCGCCTGCCCTCGTGCCGGTACGGCGAAAGACGGACGCACCGGATGTCGGTCGAGTGGAACTCGTTGAGCCATAGGACGGTCGTGGTGATCTCCTGGCTGAAGTCCGCGGAGGCAAGGATGATCCCGACCTCCCGAGACACAACCGGCTCATCGTCCTCGACCTCATCGAGCCACTCGAGCAGCTCCGCTCGGGCCTCGTCCCGGTCGTTGTCGCCCTTCCCGGACTGATGCCGGAGCGCTTGATCGTCGAAGCGACGGTGACAGAGGTGAACGGTCAGCTGGTATGGACGACGCCCAAGGATCACCAGCGCAGGACGGTCCCAGTCCCGGTCTTGCTGCAGGAACTTCTCGAGGCGGCCATCTACGGGAGAGCCCCTGACGACCTACTCTTCCCGGCCACCCGGGGCGGTGTCCTCAGGGTTCGGGCGGCACGCCGCGGCTGGTTCGACTCGGCGGCCAAGTCGCCAGGTGTCGAGGGCCTCAACCCGAGCGAGTTGCGCCACACGGCGGCGAGCCTTGCGGTCCATGCCGGTGCTCACGTGTTGGCCGTGCAGCGGATGCTAGGACACGAGAAGGCGAGCATGACGCTCGATGTCTACTCGGACCTGTTCGACGGCGACTTGGACCTCGTGGCTGAACGTCTGCAGGTGGTCCGCTCTCAAGGTTCTGCGGACTTTTTGCGGACTAGGGCTGCAGGAGACGCACTTCGGCTCGCCTAGCTTGGCATCGGAAACCCCATTTGAACTGCGCAAACACGTGGTGCCCCCGGCAGGATTCGAACCTGCGACACCCGCTTTAGGAGAGCGGTGCTCTATCCCCTGAGCTACGAGGGCGGGGTCTGGCTGCGACCGTCGCTCTGGCTCGTGCCGCGACCTTCGTCGCGACGCGGGCCGTCGGGTCCGCCAACGGTGACAGGGTAGTGGACCCTGCCGCGCGATCCGAACGCTGGCTCGACCAGTCGACCGCTCTCGCCGTCCACCACAGCCGCCGCCTCACCGACTCCGAGGACGGCGCGCCTGTGCCTCCCTAGACTCGCAGCATCATGAGCCCTCACCGAGGAGGCAGTCGTGGCCCGCGTCGGAGCGTTCGAGCAGGACCAGTCGGGTGGGCTCGTCTGGATTCCTCAGGGCAAGACCTTCGGCTTCGACGACCTCGTCTTCTACCGCGGCAAGGGCGAGGTGCCCTTCGAGGAGGTCGCCCCCCGGATCGACCTGATTCTCACCGGTCCGCACGCGACCGCTGCGATCCCTCGCGAGCTCGAGCCCCTCCTCGAGCCGGGGCTCACGCAGCGCCTGCAGCACGACTTCTCCGACATGACGACGAGCGACCTGTGCAAGCGCTGGGTCGAGGTCGACGAGCGCGCCGTCTACGTCGAGTTCCCGCACCACCGCATCCTCTTCGACCCCAACCGCGACTGGCCGGCCGACCCGGAGGCCGGCCTCCGCGAGTTCTTCGCCCGCCGGGATGCCCAGGCCCGCGGCGAGAACGTCTCCTTCAACGGCGTCGACTCCATCCGGCCCGTCTCGTTCAGCGGGGTGCCCTTCCTGCGTCGACCCGAGAGCGACGCGGAGTGGAGCGCCCTGATGGGCGTCATCACCGCCCTCGGTGAGCGGGGCGCCAAGCCCTATGCCCGGGTCCGCGACGACGTCATCGCGCAGGTGTTCGAGGCCAAGTGCGCTCACCTCCACGGCCTCGACCTCGACCACGCCACGGTCGCGGACTTCAACAGTGCGCGCATGCTCCACGTCCAGTGCGTCCACGACACGATGAACGCCACGGTCGGCCCCGACGGCGCCGTCAGCCACGACAAGCCCAGGGCCGACTGGCTGCCACGCATCGTCTCGCTCGGCAACCGGGGCGACGAGCGAGGCGAGCCTCGGCCCTCAGCCGACGGCGGCCTGCTCCCGCTCGTCGACGTGCCGATCATCGACGCGGCGCAGTTCCGCAGCCTCCAGCAGGCTCTCGCGTTCGCGTTCGAGGTGCCCCACGAGCAGCTCGACGACGCCCTCGCGCTCAACTCGCCCTACCTCGGGGCGTTCGAGTGCCAGCAGATCGGCCGCCTGCTGCGCACCCTCGAGCCGCAGGGCATCGTGCGGCACAAGAGCCAGGAGAGGGTCCTCTCCATCCGCACCGGCGCCTACCAGGCCGAGTTCCTCCGCGAGACCCTCATGGGACCGACGAACGTCGACCACGTGCGCCAGCCCGGCACCGACTGGCCCGAGACCGACCACGACCACGACGTCGATCTGACGCGAAGGCTCACGACGGCATACGACATCCTCAGGCGCTGGGACTACGACGTGCCGCCCACGAAGGCCTACGCGCCGCCGCGCTTCCGCTGAGCGGAAGCAGCCGGAGGGGCGCTGGCGCACTTCCGGCTGTCGGTGACCGAGAGCCACCGTGTCATTCGTTAGCCTGCAGGGATGACGGACGCCCCACGGAACGACCCTGCCCTCCCGGCCGCGTCGACCTCGGGCGACCCGCGGGCCGACCGCGTCGCCGCGGCGGTCAAGACGTGGCAGCGCACCCTCGTCGACCTCGGCGGCCGCAACACGCTCCTCTGGTATCGCGACCTCCCCTCCGGCACCCTCGACCTGACGACCGCCCACCCCGGTGGCGTCTCCAAGCTGCTCGCGGGGCACGGCACCCGCCTCTCCGAGCTCGTCCGCGAGCCCGTGGCGCTCGAGGAGGCCCGTCGCCGGGCGCGCGCGATCCGGGCCAAGGCCCTCGAGCTCAAGGAGGAGCGCGGCATCGCGGCCGGCTTCCTCGCCATCGGCATGGCCACATGGTCAGTGCCGCGCGCCGCTCGGCCACCGGCTGCTCCGGTCCTCTTGCGGGCCTGCGTGCTGCGCGCCGTCGGCGCCGCCCAGGACGACTTCGAGATCGACCTCGGGCCCGAGGTCGAGTTCAACCCCGTGCTGCGCGAATACCTCCGCTCCGAGCAGGGCATCGAGATCGACGGGGACGCGCTCGCCGACCTCGCCGACGTCGGCAACGCCTTCGACCCCTATCCCGCGTATGCCGCTCTCGGCCACGAGTGCGCCCGCGTCGCAGACTTCGGCATCGCTCCACGACTCGTGCTGGGCACCTTCTCCTACGCGAAGCTTCCGATGGTGGCCGACCTTGCCCTGCAAGGCAATTCGCTCGCCGACCACGACGTCGTCGCTGCCCTCGCGGGCGACGAGCAGGCGCTCGCCGCGGTGAGGCTGCGGCTGCCCGACAGCGACCCTGACCCCGACCCGGAGCACGAGCACCTCGTGCTCGACGCGGACTCCTCACAGCAGGCAGCCATCGAGGCCGTACGCGCCGGGGCCCATCTCGTCGTCAAGGGACCTCCCGGCACGGGCAAGTCCCAGACCATCGCCAACCTCATCTGCACCCTCGCGGCCGAGGGCAAGTCGGTGCTCTTCGTCGCCGAGAAGCGCGCCGCCATCGACGCCGTGCTCCACCGCCTCGACCGGCTCGGGCTCGGCGACCTCGTGCTCGACGCCTACGACGGCCCCACCAACAAGCACGCGACGGCCCAGCAGTTCGCCAAGACCCTCACCGCGGCGCTCGAGCACGACCCGACGCTGGCCGACGACGCGATCGCGACCCTGCGCGAGCGCCGGGCCCGCCTGCAGCGCCACGTCGAGGCGCTGCACCGCAAGCGCGAGCCCTGGGGCGTCACGGCCAACGAGGTGCAACAGGCTCTCGTCGAGCTCGGCAGCCGCCGCCCCGCGCCGCTGTCGCACGTGCGCCTGACGAGCAGCGACCTGGCCAGGCTGAGCCGCACCCGCATCACCGAGCTGGCCCGGCGGCTGCGCGACGGCGTCGGCCTCGGCGCATGGACGCGCGCCGACGACGACCCGTGGTTCGGCGCCCGCATCCTCACGCAGGACGACGCCATGCGCGCCCTCGACATCACGAGCCGCCGCAGCACGGGCGGGCTCGAGGCGCTCGGAGCCCAGCTCAACCAGATCCTCGCCGAGTCGCGTGTGCCAGAGGCCAACTCCGTCGACGACTGGTCGTCGGCCCTCGGCACGATGTCGACGGTGCGGCAGACCCTCGAGGTCTTCCGGCCCGAGGTCTTCGACACCCCGCTCGACGACTACATCGCCGCTACGGGGTCGAGTGACTGGCGCCGGTCGCGCGACATCGACATGGGCTGGCTCGACCGGTGGCGCATCCGGCGCCAGACCAAGCGCCTCCTGCGACCGGGCCGCCCCCCGGCCAACTTGCACGCCGAGCTCGTCGCGGCGAGCGAGCAGCGGCAGAGCTGGTTTGCCCTCGTCGGCGGCGGTGGCCGACCCGAGATCTCCCCGCGCCTCGACGAAGGCCTCGCCGTGCTGTCCGGCCTCGAGGAGGACCTCGCCTGGCTCGACGCCCGCCTGCGACCCGGCCGCGACGGCCTGCGCCTCGCGGCCCTCCCGCTCGGAGACCTGCGCGCCCGGCTCGCCGACCTCGCGAGCCGTCCCGAGCGCATCTCGATCCTGCCGCAGGTGACTGCCACCCTCGACGAGCTGCGCAGCGTCGGGCTGGGTGACCTCGTCGAGGACCTCGCCCGCCGCGGCATCGGCACCGACCAGGTGATCCCGGAGGTCGAGCACGTCTGGTGGGCCTCGCTCGCCAAGGAGATCACGGTGAGCGACCCGGCCTACGGGGCGCACGACGGGGCGGGCCTGCGTCGCGACGTCGCCGAGTTCGCCGAGGCCGACCGGGCGCACCTCACGGCGACCGTCGCGCGCGTGCGAGCAGCGGTCGCGCGCAACGTGAGGGAGGTCCTCGCCGACCACCCGGCGCAGGAGGCACTGGTGCGCGCCGAGGGCGGCAAGTCGAGGCGGCACAAGGCGCTTCGCGATCTCATGCCCCAGGCATCGGCCGCGCTCACCGCGATCAAGCCGTGCTGGGCGATGAGCCCGCTGGTCGTCGCATCGACGCTCCCGCCCGGCAAGTGGTTCGACGTCGTCATCTTCGACGAGGCCTCGCAGGTGCAGCCGGCCCAGGCCATCTCGGCGATCAGCCGGGCCCGGCAGGTCGTCGTCGCCGGCGACGAGCGACAGCTGCCGCCGACGAACTTCTTCACCGTCGTGTCCGACGACGAGGGCGCAGCCAGCGCGACACCCGCCGACGAGACCCTGACCGACGGCTTCGAGTCGGTGCTCGACGTGCTCTCCGCCGCGCTGCCCACCCGCGACCTCACGTGGCACTACCGCAGCCGCGACGAACGCCTCATCGCCTTCGCCAACGCGCAGATGTATGACGGCCGGCTCACGACCTTCCCCGGCACCGCCATCGACTCCGCCGTCGTCTTCGAGCCGGTCGACGGACAGGCCGTCGTGCAGGCCGGCGTCGACACCATCGAGACGACCGACGGCGAGGTGGCGCGAGTCGTCGAGCTCGTGCTGGAGCACGCCCGCACCCGTCCGAACGAGTCGCTCGGCGTCATCGCCCTCGGCATCAGGCACGCCACCCGGCTCGACGAGGCCGTGACCAACGCCCTGCGCGACGCTCCCGAGCTGGCGGCCTTCTTCGCCGACGACCGCGACGAGCGCTTCTTCGTCAAGAACCTCGAGCGCGTGCAAGGTGACGAGCGCGACGCCATCATCCTGTCCATCGGCTACGGCAAGACGCCCCACGGCCGGGTGCTGCACCGCTTCGGGCCGCTCAACATCGAGGGCGGGGAGCGGCGGCTCAACGTCGCCATCACCCGCGCCCGCTCGCGCATGACGGTCGTCTCCGCACTGCGGGCGACCGACCTCGATCCGACCCGGCTCAAGGCCCGCGGGGCGCTTATGCTGCGCGACTTCCTTGCCTATGCCGAGGCCGGTGGCGGCCGCGGCGACGAGGACACCCTCTTCGCCAACGCGCCGACCACGACCGACCCGCTCCGCAGCGACCTCGCTGCGCGGCTGCGCCGCGAGGGCCTCACTGTCCACGAGGACTTCGGCACCGCCAACCACCGGATCGACCTCGTCGTCGAGGACCCCTACCACCGCGGGCGCGGGCTGCTCGCCGTCGAGACCGACGGGCCGCGGTATGCCGCCTTGCACAGCACGCGTGACCGTGACCGTCTGCGCCCCGACCAGCTCATGCGGCTGGGTTGGCTGCACGAGCGCGCCTGGACCACCGACCTCTTCCGCGACCCGGCCCGCGAGATCGCCCGCATCGTGACGATCGTCAAGGCGATCCAGCCCCCTGCACCGCAGCCGCCAGACGACACCGTCACACCGGGCGAGGACGAGGGCGCGGCAGACGCGGAGGTCGATGCCGGCGCCGACACGACCGGAGCCGCCGCCAGCGATGGGGGAGGAGGCGACGATGGGTCGGCGACTTCCGGCGCAGACAGCGCTCCCGCCGCCGGCGCCGCCAAGGCGAAGCGCAAGCGTCGCCGCGTCTTCCGCAAGGGCACCGGTGCCGCTGCCGAGCCGGACGGCGACGGGACGGGCGCGTCGGGTGCAGTCCCGTCCGAGCCGGGCCCGGCGCTCGGCCGCAGCAGCGACGAGCTCGACCTCGGCTGGGGCGAGCGACCCACCGGCTCCGGTGTCGGGGACACCTGGCTCCAGGAGCAGCGCCCCCCGCACTACGAGTGACCACGCCCCGAAGCCGACTCCGCCCCGCCGTGATTCAAGGTGACGCCGGGACCGACGTGGGGTGCAGGATCACCTCGAATCGCGGGAGGGTGGGTGAGGCTCGGCGCGGGTGTGGAATGTGGTGGACCGCGCCGACGTTGTGGGGCGCATGAACACGACGACGCCCTTCTCCCTGCGGCTCTCGCTCGCCCAGGGTCTCTTCGACCGCGGTGACTTCCGCGAGGCCGCGCTCGCGCTGGCCGAGCTCGTCGAGGAGATCGAGGGTGCCGCCGCGAGGGAGACCACGCCCACGTTCGACGACGGGGTGCTGCACGGCACAGACGACCTGCGGCTGCTGCTCGCTCGGGCCTACTACCACTCGGCCCAGCTCGGCCGTGCGGAGGTGACTCTGGCCCGGATCACGACCGAGTCGCCCACCGACGCCTACGCCCACCTGCTGCTGGGCCGCACCCTGCAGCGGGCGGGTCGGCACGCCGAGGCCGCGCGCCCCCTGGCGCTCGCCGAGATCCTCGGCGACTACGAGCGTCCTCAGGTCTACGGCGCCACGACCCGCTCCGAGGCCGTCTGACGGTCCGACGGTCCGACGGTCCAACGGACTGACGACCCTCCAGCGCTGGCCACTCGACGGTCGGCTGGCACGGCGAGTGGCGTGTGATTGCGCGGCCGCTCGAGGGTGGGGGCCGGAGACGACGAAGGGGCAGGAGCCGGGTGGCTCCTGCCCCTTCGGGGTGCGGCATGCGGGCCGCGACGACGTCGCTCAGCGAGAGCGCAGCGAGTCGCGGATCTCCGTGAGGAGGAGCACCTCGGGTGACGGGGACTCCTGCTCCGGCTCCCTGCCCTGGGCGAGGCGTTCGAGCAGCTTGTTCACCGGCAGGACGATGATGAAGTAGACGGCGGCCGCGATGATGAGGAAGTTGAAGAGCGCATCGAGGATGAGCCCGAGCGAGAACTGGGCGTTGTTGAGCGTGAAGTTGCCGACCTGGGTGAGGTCGGGCTTGCCGAAGATGGCGGCGATGACCGGCGTGATGAGGCCCTTGACGACGGCGTTGACGACGGCGGTGAAGGCTGCGCCGAGCACGACGGCGACCGCGAGGTCGATGACGTTGCCGCGCATCACAAAGTCCTTGAAACCCTTGAGCATGAAGGTGATCCCTTTCTGTGCGTCCCCCGGAGGGGTCCCTGGGGACCGCGACGGTGCGCGGCCTGGTGACCTCGGCCCGGCGGCGGTGCCGGGGCTTGGCTCGACCCGGTGTGCGGGCGACCCGAGCCTAGCGTGACAAACCGGTCGGTGGCCGCACGGCGACGACCAGTCCCTGGCCGCCGTCGAGGCCGCTGAGGCTGCGCGCCACCGTCGCGGCGGCGGCGGCGTCGAGCGCGACCGTCAGCTGCGGCGAGGACCCGCCGCCGAGCACCGACGCCGACTCCGCGGGTCGACGCACCGCGAGCACGACCACGTCGGTGGCGGCGGCATCACCCGAGCCCGTCGCATAGAGGTCCACACGCGTGCCGGGGCGGGTCGCCTCCCCGACGTCGAGCACCGGCACCGACATGGCGACCGACCCGGCGGGCTGCCCTGCCAACAGGGCCGCACCGACGAGCCGCTCGGACGTCACGATGTCGCGGCTCGACAGCGCCGTCGCCGTCGTGCGACCGACGACGTCGGCGTATGCCGAGAGGCCGGTCTCGGGGACCGTGCTCACCGGGCGCCCGGCCAGCTCGACGTCGGCGCGCGTGACCACCGCGCCCGCAGGCAGGTCGCGCACGGCCACGACGACCTCGCGGCCACCGGCCTGGGTGGCACGAGGCGCCACGGCCGCGAGCGTCACCGCAGCTGCCGCCGCTGCGATCAGGGCAGCCGCCCACCGCCGCCACCGGGCCCGGCGGGCCAGGCGTTGACGGGTGTTGAGCGAGCGTCGCCCGGCCGGGCCGGAGGTCGGTGCGCCCGGCCCGTGGTCGGCTCCCGGTCCCGTGACTGCGGGTCGCGTGCGCGCGGGTCTCGTGAGTGCGGGTCGCATGGATCGGGCCGCTCGGTCGCGAGGTCGGGTCGGTCAGGGCAGGGTGATCGGCAGGTCGATGCCGTCGAGGCTGCGCCGGCACGGGCAGGTGGCCTCGGCGTCGTCCTCGTGCGCGGGCAGTTGACCGATCGCGTCGCGCAGCAGCGCCTTGAGGTGCTCGACGTTGTCGGCAAAGACGCGCAGCACCTCCTCGTGCGTCACCGCCTCGCCGCCCTCGACACCGGCGTCGAGGTCGGTGACCATCGCGATCGTCGTGAAGCAGAGGGCGAGCTCACGGGCGATGGACGCCTCGGGCATGGCCGTCATGCCGACGATGTGCCACCCCGCCTGCTGGTGCATGAGGGACTCGGCGCGGGAGGAGAAGCGCGGCCCGTTGACGACGACGAGCGTGCCGTCGCTGACCACCGCGAGCGGAGAGAGGCGAGCCGCATCCACCGCGACCTGCCGGCCGTTGGGGCAGTAGGGCTCGGCGAACGACACGTGGACGACGGGACCTTCGGCCTCGTAGACCGTCTGCGACCGGCCCCACGTGCGGTCGACGACCTGGTCGGGGACGACGATCGTGCCGGGGCCGTAGTCGGGGCGCAGCGAGCCGACCGCACACGGTGAGAGCACCTGTCGCACCCCCAGCGAGCGCAGCGCCCAGAGGTTGGCGCGGTAGTTGACCCGGTGCGGGGCGAAACGGTGGTCGCTGCCGTGCCGGGCGATGAAGGCGACCATGCGCCCCTCGACCTCGCCGACGACGATAGGGTCGCTCGGGGGCCCGAAGGGGGTCTCGACCGCGACGGTCTCGTAGGTCTTGAGGAAGTCGTAGAGGCCCGACCCGCCGATGACGCCGATCTCGGCGCGCGGCCCCGCGGGCGACCGGGTGGGCGAGGGTGCGGACGGGACGGGGGAGCCGGAGGTCTCGAGGTCGGCGAACGTCGTCATGCGGGAAGCCTAGGACGCCAGGGGGCCCAGTCGTCCGGCATACGGGCTGCTTGGGGACAACGTCCCCGCGTGTCAGGAGGGTGTGGACGACGACGTGCTGGGCGACGTCTTGGCCTTGGTGGCGGCGGGCTTCGACGACGCACCCGATGAGTCGGAACCCGACGACCCCGAACCGGACGACCCCGACGACGATTCCGACGACCCCGTCTTGCCCGCACCCGCGCTGGAGGAGTCGGAGGAGTCCGACGAGCCGCCGGCGGCAGCCGCACCCGACCCAGACCCGGCGCCCTTGGCGGCGGCCCGCGAGTCCGTCTTGTAGAAGCCCGAGCCCTTGAAGGAGATGCCCACCGGGTGGATCACCTTGCGCAGCGTCGTCTCCCCGCACTCCGGGCACACCGTCAGGGAGTCGTCGGTGAACGACTGGCGGATGTCGAAGGCGTGGCCGCAGCCGGTGCACGCGTAGGAGTAGGTGGGCATGGGTGAACCTCGAGCTCGGGGAGGAGAGGGGACGGAACCGCCCGCCAGTCTACGGCCAGCCGGAGAGGCGCCCGTCACGGCTCACGTCGCGGATGCGCTGCTCGGTGCGGGAGCGCACGGTCGACGTCGTGACGACCAGGAGCCGGTCGCCGTGCCGGATCGTGGTGTGCGGCGCCGGCACGAAGCCCTCACCTCCCCGCACGATGAGCGTCACGTTGGCCCCGGGGGGCAGGCGCAGCTCGAAGACGGCGACTCCGTGCAGTCGCGAGTCGTCGCCGACCGTCACCTGGATGACGTCGGCACCGATCTCGATGAGGGTCGTGCTCTCGAGGTCGACGTCGACCGAGTGGACCTGCTCGGTGAGCCCGAGCCGCCGCGCCACCCACGGGAGCGTCGGGGCCTGGACGATCGTGAAGACGACGACGAGCACGAAGACGAGGTCGAAGATCCACTCGGTGTCGGGCGTGCCCGCCGTGAGGGGCACGGTCGCGAGCACGACCGGCACCGCACCCCGCAGGCCCGCCCACGACAGGAAGGCCTGATCTCGCCACGACATGCGAAACCACGACACCGACGCAAACACCGACAGCGGCCGCGCGACGAGCAGCAGCACGAGGCCGATGACGATGGCCGGCACGAGCTGGGCCCCGAGGTCGCGGGGGTCGGCGAGCAGCCCGAGCAGGACGAAGAGCCCGATCTGGGCCAGCCAGCCGAGCGCGCTGCCGAAGCTCTGGAAGGACGTGCGGTTGGGCAGCCCCATGTTGGCGAGCACGAGGGCGCAGAGGTAGGTCGCGAGGAAGCCGGAGACGTGGACGGCGGCGCCTGCGGCATACGCGAGCACGGTGAGCGAGATGACGCCGATCGAGAAGAGGGCCGAGGATCCGCCGGCCACCCGGCGCAGCAGCTGCCCGCCGAGGGCGCCCACCCCGATGCCGACGACGGCGCCGCCGACGAGCTCGACGGCGGCGAGGAGGAAGAGCTGCCACCACGCCTGCGACTCGCCTCCGGGGACGCCCTGAGCGGAGAAGGCGACGACGAGGATGACGACGGGGGCGTCGTTGAAGCCCGCCTCGGCCTCGAGCATGCCCGACAGCCGCTTGGGCAGCGGCACGTTGCGCAGCACGGCAAAGACCGCCGCGGCGTCGGTCGAGGTGACGATCGCCCCGACCAGCAGCGAGATCGTCCATGACAGCGGCAGGAGCGTGTGCGCGGCGATGGCCACGACGATGACCGAGACGGCGACGCCGACGGTCGAGAGAAGCGCGGCCGGGGCCACCGAGTCCTTGATGTTGCCCCACGACGTCGTGAGGCCGCCCTCGGCGAGGATGAGGACGAGCGCGGCGTACCCCAGCACGCGGGTGATGGAGGCGTCGTCGAACTGGATGCCGAGGCCCGCGTTGCCGAGGGCGAGGCCGATGCCGAGATAGATGAGCAGCGACGGCAGGCCCGACCGCGCCGACAGGCGCACCGCCGCGACGGCCACGAGCAGCACGATCGACCCGATGAGGAGCACACGTGTCAGGTCGTCGAGAGTCATTCCCGACGACGTGACGGACGCGAGCGAGATCACGGGCAGCTCCTGACGTGTGGGCCCATGAAACCACCTGGCCCACCCGGCCCGTCGAGAGGTCCATGAGGCAAAGTCGTCGGTTCGGCAACGATGTCGCGCCGGCCCCGCACGGCTGCGCCGGGGTGTCGCGACGGTGTCCTAGGCTCGGTGCGTGCCACGGATGAAACGAGCTCGTCGGGTCCTGATCGTCGTCGCCGTCCTGCTCGTCATGGCGGTCGTCGGTGTCGGGGTGCTCGGCGTGTCGACCGTGCGGCAGAGCTTCCCGCAGACCGGGGGCGAGCTCGCGATCGAGGGCCTCACGAGCACCGTGTCGGTGCTGCGCGACGACCGCGGCATCCCGACGATCACTGCCGACAACGCGAGCGACCTCTTCCGCGCCCAGGGTTTCGTCAGCGCGCAGGACCGCTTCTTCGAGATGGACCTGCGTCGCCACCTCACCGCCGGCCGGCTCGCCGAGATGGTCGGAGCGAGCGGCCTCGAGTCCGACAAGGCCGTGCGCACGATGGGCTGGCGCCGCGTCGCCGAGCAGGAGCTGCCGCGGCTGGCGCCCGAGACCCGGCAGTACCTCCAGGCCTACGCCGACGGCGTCAACGCCTACATCGCCCAGGCCGAGTCGCCCGAGAAGATGTCGCTCGAGTACACCTTCCTCCAGCGCCGCAACCCCGGCTACCGCGTCGAGCCCTGGACCCCCGTCGACTCCCTCGCCTGGCTCAAGGCCCTGGCCTGGGACCTGCGCGGCGACTACAACGACGAGCTGACCCGCGCACGTCTCTCACGCCGCGGCATCTCGCTGAAGCAGATCGCGCTGCTCTATCCGCCCTACCCCTTCGACCGCCACCTGCCGATCCTCTCGGCCGAGGACTGGGCGCCCGGCGCGGCCGACGACGCGGCGACCGACCAGGCGGCCTCTGCCGTGCCGGCCGCTCCCGCCGCCCTCTCCGACCTGCGCAGCAGCGACGGTGCCCGGGCCGTCGACGCCGCGATCGCCGCCCTCGACGCCGCGCCCTCCACGCTCGGTCGGGGCGATGACATCGGCTCGAACTCGTGGGTCGTCTCGGGCCCTCGCTCGACGACGGGCAAGCCGCTGCTCGCCAACGACCCGCACCTCGCCCTCTCGATCCCCGGCATCTGGTCGCAGGTCAACCTCCAGTGCCGCGAGGTCACGCAGGCCTGCCCCTTCCGGGTGTCGGGCTTCACCTTCTCGGGGGTGCCGGGGGTCGTCATCGGCCACAACGAGCGCATCGCGTGGGGCATGACCAACCTGCGCCCCGACGTCACCGACTTCTACCTCGAGCAGGTCTCGGGCGACACCTACCTGCGCGACGGCCAGCGGGTGCCCCTCGAGAAGCGCGAGGAAACCCTCAAGGTCGCGGGCGGCGCCGACGTCACGATCACCGTGCGCAGCACCGTGCACGGCCCGATCATGTCCGACGTCTCCGCGTCGGTCGACGAGGCGGGTGACCGCGTCGTCGTGCGCGGGGCGCCCCAGTCCAACCGGTATGCCGTGTCGCTGGCCTGGACGGCCCTGACGCCGGGCACCGCGGGCGACGCGATCTTCGCCCTCAACACCGCTCGCGACTGGGACGACTTCCGGGCGGCGGCGGCGCAGTTCACCGTGCCCTCGCAGAACCTCGTCTATGCGGACACGGCCGGCCACATCGGCTACCAGACGCCCGGCCGCATCCCGGTGCGCCGCTCGGCGACGCCCGGTGCGCCTCCCGGCTACTGGCCCGCGCCGGGCTGGGACAGCCA
Source organism: Humibacillus xanthopallidus (assembly GCF_044793955.1). Classification (GTDB taxonomy): domain Bacteria; phylum Actinomycetota; class Actinomycetes; order Actinomycetales; family Dermatophilaceae; genus Humibacillus; species Humibacillus xanthopallidus_C. The sequence continues at coordinate 1,267,852 of NZ_CP084995.1, forward strand.
GTGGGACTGGAAGGGATGGGTGCCGTCCGCGGACCTGCCCCACGTCTTCGACCCCGACGAGGGCTTCGTCGTCACCGCCAACCAGGCGGTCACGGCGAGCACCACCCCCTTCCTCACGACCGAGTGGGACTACGGCTTCCGCGCCCAACGCATCCGCACCCTCCTGGCCGCCAAGGCGAAGGTGTCGCCCCAGGACATGTCGCAGATCCAGGGCGACGTGCGCAACACCTACGCGCCGGCTCTCGTCGAGCGGCTGCTCGCGGTGCAGGTCGACGACTTCACCGCCCAGGCGCAACGGCTGCTGCGCGACTGGGACGGCAGCCAGCCCAACGACAAGTCGCGTGACTCGGCCTCGGCCTCCTACTACAACGCGGTCTGGAAGCACCTGCTCGACTACACCTTCGACGAGCTGCCGCCCGACCTCGCGCCCGACGGCGGCAGCCGCTGGATGATCGTGCTTGAGCAGCTGCTCGCGGACCCCAAGAACGAGTGGTGGGACGACCGCACGACGCCCGGCCTCACCGAGGGCTCCGGCGAGATCCTCAAGCGGGCCCTCGTCGACGCCCGGCTCGACCTCGCCCGCGAGCTCGGCAAGGTGCCGGCGCAGTGGCGCTGGGGCCGTCTGCACCAGCTCGACCTGCGCCACCCGGTCATGGGTGACGACTCGCTGCCCGAGGTCGTGCGCAGCATCTTCAACCGTGAGGGCATCGAGCTGGGCGGCGGCAACTCCATCGTCAACGCCAACTCGTGGAACGCCGCGAAGCCCGGCTACGACGTCATCGCCGGCCCGTCGATGCGCATGGTCGTCGACCTCGGCAACCTCGACGGCTCGCTCTGGGTCAACTCGACCGGCCAGTCCGGTCACACCTACGACGACCACTACGCCGACCAGATCGACGCCTGGGCCGCGGGCGAGAGCTTCCCGTGGCCGTTCACCGAGGCGGCGGTCCGCGAGGCGTCGTCCGACGAGCTGACGCTCGTGCCGCCGGGCGCCCCCACCGGCTGACGTATGCCGTCCGGCCGGCTCACGCTCGCGGCGCGGGGTGGGGGCCCGCAGCCGGTCGGGGGCGGGTGCCCTCAGCCGACGCGGACGAGCCGGCCCGTCGTCGTGACATAGGCATCGACCGGGAGGTCGTGCTCGTCGACGGGCAGGTCGTCCTCGCTCGCCTCGCCCTCGTGCAGCAGGGTGACGACCGGCGCGGCCGGGTCGCGGTGGAGCAGGGCCCGGTCGTAGCAGCCGCCGCCCTGGCCCAGCCGCGCGCCGTGCCGGTCGACGGTGAGGCCCGGGGTGACGACGAGGTCGCACGCCGAGAGTGCGTCGACGCCGAGCCACTCCGAGCGGTCGTCGGGACCGCGCTCGTCGGCACCGGGGGCAGCCCGCCGCCGCGTCACGGTGCCGCGGTCACCGACAGCCCCCCGGACGGGATACCGCCACTCGAGCGAGAAGTCGTCGAGCACGACGGGCACGATGACCTCATGACCTGACTCGAGGAGCCGCTCGATGAGCCGGCCCGTCGGCGGCTCGTCGGGGAGCGACTCGTAGACGGCGACCCGGCCCTCGTCGGGCACGAAGCGCAGCACGGTCTCGGCGATGGCCTCGGCGGCGTCGGCGACGCCCGCCCCACCAGGGGCCGAGCGAAGCGCGGCAGCGAGCCGGGAGCGGCGCTCGCGGGCGGCGTGACGCAGGTCACGTTTCGACGCCCCGCTCACGGACCCGCTCACGGAGCCGTTCACCCCGAGCTCCTAGCGGTGACGTGGCTCCGGCCCATGCCGTCCATCGTAGGGTGATGGCCATGACTGACCAGGGGCTGCGCGAATCCGTGGACCTGATGCGCCAGCGCGGCCTCGGGCCCGAGGCGATCAAGGTTTTCGAGTACTACTACGAGCAGCTCGAGGCCGGCGCCCAGGGCACCATCCCGGAGGACAGCATCGACCCGCTCGGCGAGATCCAGGCGCTCGGCGAGGTGCAGGTCACCGACGAGGAGGCGCGTCGGGCGCTGTCCCAGACGGCCGTCATCAAGCTCAACGGTGGCCTCGGCACGGGCATGGGCATGACCGGCGCCAAGTCGGCCCTCGAGGTGCGCGACGGCCTCACCTTCCTCGACATCATCGCCCTGCAGGTGCTGGCGCTGCGCGAGCGCTGGGGCGTCGAGCTGCCGCTCGTGCTGATGAACTCCTTCCGCACCTCGGAGGAGTCGCTCAAGATCCTCGCGAAGTACGACTCCCTCGCCGTCGACGGGCTGCCCCTCGACTTCATCCAGAACGCCGAGCCCAAGCTCACCCCCGGCGACCTCACCCCGGTGAAGTGGCCGCGTGACCCCGAGCTCGAGTGGTGCCCGCCGGGGCACGGCGACGTCTACGTCTCGCTCGTCACCTCTGGCGTGCTCGACTCCTTGCTGGAGAAGGGGATTCGGTTTGCCTTCCTCTCCAACTCCGACAACCTCGGTGCCACGTGCGACCCCGACGTCGCCGCCTGGATGGTCGAGCACGACGTGCCCTTCGTCGCCGAGGTGTGCCACCGCACCAAGAGCGACCGCAAGGGCGGTCACCTCGCGGTGCGCAAGAGCGACGGCCGCCTGATCCTGCGCGACACGGCGATGGTCGAGGACGGCGAGGAGCGCTACTTCCGCGACATCCGCCGCCACAACACCTTCAACGCCAACAACGTGTGGATCAACCTCGAAGTGCTGCGCGAGCGCATGACCGCTCGCGAGGGCGTGCTCGGCCTGCCGATCATCGTCAACCACAAGAACGTCGACCCTGCCGACCCGTCCTCGCCCGAGGTCATCCAGATGGAGTCGGCGATGGGCACGGCGATCGAGGTCTTCGAGGGGTCGGAGGCGATCCTCGTGCCGCGCACCCGCTTCCGTCCGGTCAAGACGACCAACGACCTGCTCGTGCTGCGCTCCGACTTCTTCTCCCTCGACGAGAGCTACCACGTCGTCGCCGCGGGCGACCGGCCCGAGCCCTACGTCGACCTCGACTCCGCCTACCGCTTCGTGTCCGGCTTCGAGCAGCGCTTCCCGCAGGGCGTGCCCTCGATGAAGGACTGCACGAGCCTGCGGGTCATCGGTGACCCCGTCTTCGGCAGGGACGTCACCCTCGTGGGCGAGGTGCTCATCGACGGCTACCACCGGGTGCGTGACAACGCCGTGCTCGGCGAGCAGGCGCAGCCCGAGCCCGCCACGCGCCGCGCCCCGGCGGACGTGCGCACGGTCGACGAGCACCTACGGGCGATCCTCTCCTCGCTGGAGCCGGCCCCGACGGCGCCGATCCCGCTGACCGAGAGCCTCGGGCTCGTCGTCGCCCGCGACGTGCGGGCCAAGGTCAACCTCCCCGGCTTCGACAACTCGTCGATGGACGGGTATGCCGTCGTGTCCGACTCGCTCGCGGGCGCCGGCTCGCAGCCGGTGCGGCTGCGCATCGTCGGCGAGGTCGCTGCCGGTGACGACCCGACCTTCCGGGTCGGCCCCGGCGAGGCGGCCCGCATCATGACCGGTGCCAAGATGCCGCAGGGCGCCGACGCCGTCATCGCTGTCGAGGACACCGACGGGTCCGCCGGGGGTGAGGTCGAGTGCCGCGCGGAGGCGCGGCGTGGCCGCTTCGTGCGCCCTCTCGGCGAGGACGTCGCCGCCGGCGCGGTCGTCGTGTCGGCCGGCGAGATCGTCGGCCCGCGCACCATCGCCGTGCTCGCCGCCTGTGGGCACGCGACCGTCGAGGTGCACCGCCGGCCGCACGTCGTCGTGCTCTCCACCGGCGACGAGCTCGTCGCGCCAGGGGACCCGCTCGGGCCCGCCCAGATCCATGACTCCAACTCCTCGATGCTCTGGGCGGCCGCGGTCGCCTCCGGTGCGTCCGCGGAGATCCGCACCGCCGTCGGCGACACCGACGAGGAGCTGCTCGCCGTGCTCGACGAGGTCGTCGGCGTGGCCGACGTCATCATCACGAGCGGTGGCGTCTCGATGGGGGCCTACGACGTCGTCAAGAGCGCGTTGCGCCGCGAGGGCATCGACTTCGTCAAGGTCGCCATGCAGCCCGGCAAGCCGCAGGGCTTCGGGCACCTCAGCGGGCCCGGCGGACGGCAGGTGCCGCTCTTCGCCCTGCCCGGCAACCCCGTCTCGTCGTTCGTGTCCTTCGAGGTCTTCGTGCGGCCGGCCCTGCGCCGGCTCATGCGCCTCAAGCCGGAGAAGCGCCGCCTGCGCGCCGCCAGCATCACCTCTGGTGTGCGCTCCCCGGAGGGGCGCCGGCAGTTCGGCCGGGCCGTCGTGTCGCGCTCGCCCGAGGGTGAGCTGCTCGCCTCTCCGGTGGCCGGCCAGGGGTCGCACTTCCTCGCGGACCTGTCGCGGGCCAACGGCCTCTTCGTCGTGCCCGAGGACATCACCGAGCTCGTCGCCGGCGAGCACGTCGACGTCATCCTCCTCGACGGCGAGGCGTGAGATGAGTGACGCCACCGGCACCGGCGCGGCGCCCACCGGTGACGCGGACGCCCCCCGGCTGACGCACGTGCGCGCCGACGGCAGCGCCCACATGGTCGACGTGTCGGCCAAGGCCGTCACGGCGCGCGAGGCGAGCGCAGCGGGTCGGGTGCTGCTGAGCGCTCACGCGGTCGCGGCGCTGCGCGGAGGCACGGTGCCCAAGGGCGACGCGCTCGCCGTGGCCCGCGTCGCTGGCATCCAGGCCGTCAAGCGCACGCCTGACCTCATCCCGCTGGCGCACCCGATCGCCGTGCACGGCGTCGTGCTCGACCTGCTCGTCGTCGACGAGGGCGTCGAGATCACCGCCACGGTGCGCACGGCCGACCGCACCGGCATCGAGATGGAGGCCCTCACCGCCGTGAGCGTCGCAGCCCTTGCGCTCATCGACATGGTCAAGGCCGTCGACAAGCACGGCCGCATCACCGACATCCGGGTCACCGCGAAGTCGGGCGGACGCTCGGGTGACTGGCATGAGTGAGCCGGACCTCCCGGACCACGAGACCGGGCCCGGCTTCGGAGCGGGGCGCCGCGCTGTCGTCGTCACCGCGTCGACACGGGCGGCCCGTGGCACGTATGCCGACCGGTCGGGTCCCGTGATCGCCCAGCGCCTGCGCTCGTGGGGCTTCGCGGTCGGAGACCCGGTCGTCGTGCCCGACGGCGACGAGCTGGGGCTGGCGCTGCGTGACGCCCTGGCGAGCGAGCCGGAGCTCGTGCTCACCACGGGCGGGACGGGGCTGACCCCCACCGACTCGACTCCCGAGCAGACGCTGCCGCTGCTCGACCGGCTCGTGCCCGGGGTCGCCGAGGCGATCCGCGCGGCGGGCGTCGCCAAGGGGGTGCCGACGGCCATGCTGTCGCGCGGTCTCGCCGGCGTCGCCGGTCGCACCTTCGTCGCCAACCTTCCCGGCTCGCGGGGCGGGGTCGCCGACGCGCTCGACGTGCTCGAGCCGGTGCTCGGGCACGCCCTGGCGCAGATCCTCGGGAGCGACCACGGGAGCGGCCACGGGAACAACCACGGGAACGACCACGGGGTGTGCGGGTCCGCATGAGGATGCCGTGGCGTCCGCACCGCGACGGACAGGCGGGCTGGCCCGTCGTGCTGCGCGACGCGTCGGCCGAGCCGGCCGTCGTGCTGCGCCCGCTGCGCACCTCCGACGAGGCGGAGTGGCAGCAGGTGCGCCGCGACAACGCCGCTCACGTGCAGCCGTGGGAGCCGACGCTCCCCCCGGGCTCGGACTCGCGCACACCGGTCACCTTCCGCCAGTTCGTGCGCGACCTCGACACCGAGGCGCGGGCCGACCGCGCCATGCCGTGGGCCATCGAGGTCGATCGCCGCATCGTCGGGCAGGTGCACATCTTCGGCATCATCCGTGCCGCCCAGCTATCGGGCGCCGCGGGCTACTGGGTCTCGCAGGCCGTCACCCGCCGCGGCATCGCCAGTCGCGCCCTCGCGCTCGCGATCGACCACGCCCTCGGGCCGGCGGGCCTGCACCGCATCGAGGTCAACATCCGGCTCGACAACGTCGCCTCGCTCGGCGTCGCGCGTCGTCTCGGCCTGCGCGACGAGGGCATCCGGGAGCGCTACCTCCACATCGACGGCGCCTGGCGCGACCACCGCTCGTTCGCCGTCACGACCGAGGACCTGGCCGGGTCGACGGTGATGGCTCGTCTGTCACAGCAGTAACACCAGCCTCTTGCGCGACACGCACCCGATATGCATGGTGCGCCAGCGCCCCCGGCCTACCGTGGGGTTCGTGCAAGTGGGGAGCCTGATCTTCGTGGTGATCGTCGCGATCTGGGCTGCGTATTTGCTGCAGCACTGGGTGCGACGTCGTGATGACGCTGCCGCGACCCGGTCGGTCGACGGCTTCTCGAAGGCCATGCGGGTGCTCGAGAAGCGGCCGCTGCTGCCGTCCACCGAGCTGCGCGCTCCGCGTCCCAACTCGTATGCCGTGAAGCCGGCCGCCGCCGCCCGCGCCACGGTCGACGTCAAACGGGCCGTGCCGGCCGGTGCCACGCGCGCCTCCTCCCCCCTCGTCGCCCGGCGGGCCAGCGAGCACCGCGTCGAGTCCCTGCACCAGCACCAGATCGACCAGCACGAGATCGACCAGCAGCACCCGTCCGACGCACACCGCGGTGAGGTGGATCGAATGCCCGTGTCCCACAGCCCAGCAACCCGAGACCGAGGCCGGGTCGCCGGCAGGCCGCCGGCCGGCTCGCACCCCGGCGCCCCCCGCCGGCAGCCGGTCCGCCCTGACTCGAGCCGGCATGACCCCAGCCGCCATGACCCCAGCCGCCATGACCCCAGCCGCCATGACCCCAGCCGCCTCGGCCCGTCCGACTCCGGTCAGCAGCGTCCGTCCCAGCACCGGGTGTCGATGGGGCAGCGGCGCCTGCGCGCAGCCCTGCTGCTCGTCGCCCTGCTCTGGGTGCCGGTCTCGACCGTGCTCGCCATCACCGGCGTGCTGCTCTGGGTGTCGGTGCCCTTCGCTCTCGTCACGCTCGTCGTGGTGCTCTACTGGCTGCGCACCGAGGCCCAGGCCGACCGTGCCCACCGCGCCGAGCAGCGGTCCGGTCGCAGCGACGGCACCGCGGACTCCCGCGCCGACCGTGGCCGGGGCGACGCCCCACCGGTCCTCTCGAGCGAGGACACGCAGGTCATCAGCCACCGGGCCATCGAGCAGGCGCGCCGTGCGGCAGAGACCGCCACGCACGACCAGCGTGAGCGCACCGAGAGGCACGAGCGGCACGAGCGGCACGAGCCGTCCCGCGACACCGCGGCCGCCCGCCACGCGCACGAGCCGGCGGCGGTCGCCTCGGCCCACGCGGCGGCATACGACGGCGTCTTCGACGTGCAGGCCGCCCAGACGGCTGGCGTGCCCGTGCAGCCTGCCGCTGCGGCAGCCGAGGCTGCCCCCGGCAGCTGGAGCCCCGTGCCCGTGCCGGTGCCGACCTATGCGCTCAAGGCGAAGGCCGAGCCCCGCTACACCGACGACGGCATACCCGCCGACGTCTTCGACACCCCGGAGTTCGCCGACGAGGCGGACGAGCTCGACGACCGGGCGCTCTTCGCCCGGCGCGCCGTCTCCGGCTAGCCCCCAGGCACACGAAACGCCCCGAGGCCACAGCGGCCTCGGGGCGTTCGTCGTGGCGGTGGTCAGGCGGACGCTGGTGAGCCGCCCTGATGAGCGCGTTTCTCGAGCTCGTCGTCGAGCTCTTCGCGCGTCTCGCCGATCAACAGGTGCTTGCCGACGGCGTTGATGACGGCCGCGAAGGGCACGGCCACGAGCGCCCCGACGATGCCGGCGGTAATGGAGCCGATCGCGATCGCGAGGATGACCGCGAGCGGGTGCACGCTCACCGCCTTGCCGAGCAGGAAGGGCTGCAGCACGTGCGACTCGAGCTGCTGCACGCCGATGACGACCGCGAGCATGATGAGCGCGACGCCGGGGCCGTGCGCGACGAGGGCGAGCACGACCGCCACGAAGCCCGAGAGCAGCGCACCGACGATGGGGATGAAGGCGAGCAGGAAGACGAGGATGCCGATCGCAAAGGCGAAGGGCACCTTGAGGATCGCCGCACCGACGCCAATGCCGACGGCGTCGACGAAGGCCACGATCATCGTCGCGCGCACGAAGGCGGAGAGCTGGTCCCAGGCGATGACGGCCGAGGAGTCGACGCGGTCACGCGCCGTGCGGGGGAAGAGCCGCACGACCCAGGCCCAGAGGCGCGGGCCGTCGTAGAGGAAGAAGAAGAGCGCGAAGAGCGCGATGAAGACGCCGGCGACGAAGTGCGTGGCGGTCAGGCCGAAGGCGGTCGCGGTGTCACCGAGGTTGCCGGAGCTGCTGACCTGGTCGCGGATCGTGTCGAAGTAGTCGTTGAACTGAGCGTCGGTGATGTTGAAGGTCGTGCGCACCCAGTCACGGATCTGGCTGAGGCCGTCGGCGAGCTTGGTCGTCAGGTCGGAGAAGCCCGACGTGAACTGGCTGCCGACGAGGGTGAGCAGTGCCGAGATGACGACGATGGTCGCGACGACCGTGAGGCCGGCCGCAGCCCCCGCGGGCATCACGGAGCGCAGCCGCAGCGCGATCGGGCGCAGCAGGGCCGTCAGCAGCAGGGCGATGGCTATCGGCACGATCACCTGGGACACCGACCGCACCAGCAGGGCCAGGCCGAAGAGGGCGGCCGCGATGAGCAGGAGGCGCCACGACCACTCGCTGGCGGCCTTGACGCCGGCGGGCACGACGCCGACACCGGTCGCAGGACGCTCGAGGTCGGCGGGAGGAGCGGGCGTGTAGTGCGACGTGTGCCCGGGCGCAGGGGCGCCGGAGTCGGTCACGTCTGGGCTGGCGTCGTCAGCCACGGGGTGGGTTGAGTTGTCGGTCACGAGGCCACCGTATGCTGCCCGGTCGGGTCGGCGCCGCACGGCTCGGCCGGACGAGGGCTCGTCGCGAGCGGGGTGGTCTCGCGCTGCGTAGGGTCGAGAGCATGGACACGGCACGCGCAGACCAGGGCCCGGATCTCGCCGTCACCGGCTCGACGGGCTGGCTCGGCGGTCTCGTCGCCCGTGACCTCGCGCAGCGCGGGGTCGCGCAGCGGCTCGTCGTCCGCGCCGCGTCCCGGGCGCCGGACCTGCCCGGGGCCTCCGTGGTGGAGTGCACCTACGGCGACCGCGAGGCGGCCGAGCGGGCGCTCACCGGGGTGCGCACCCTCTTCATGGTGTCGGCGGCCGAGCAGGAGGACCGGCTGACGGAGCACCGCACCTTCGTCGACGCGGCGGCTGCGGCGGGTGTCGAGCACGTCGTCTATCTCTCCTTCTTCGGTGCTGCACCGGATGCCACCTTCACGCTCGCGCGCGACCACTGGGCGACCGAGGAGCACCTGCGGGCATCGGGCATGGCCTGGACGTTCCTGCGCGACAACCTCTACCTCGAGTTCATGGACCACATGGTCGGTGACGACGGGGTCATCCGTGGCCCAGCCGGCGACGGGCGTGCAGCGGTCGTGTCACACGCCGACATCGCGCGCGCTGCCGTGGCGGTGCTGCTCGACCCGGATGCGCACGCCGGGCAGACCTACGACCTCACCGGTCCGGAGGCGCTCACCTTCGAGGAGATGGCGGCGGTCATCACCGAGGTCTCTGGACGGGACGTGAGCTTCCACGACGAGACGGTGGAGGAGGCGTATGCGTCGAGGGCCTCCTATGGCGCCCCGGACTGGCAGGTCGATGCCTGGGTGTCGACCTACACGGCGGTGCGCGCAGGTGAGCTGGACGGCGTGAGCCCAGCTGTGGAGGGGCTCACGGGTCGGCGTCCCACGTCACTGCGCGAGCACCTCGAGAGCCTCCCCGAATCGAGGTGATGCTGGTGGGGAGGTGGCTGCCGCGATCACCTCGACCCGGAGTGTGAGCGGGCCAGGTCAGTGCACGAGGTCGGCGGTCTGGCGGGCGATCGCCAGCTCCTCGTTGGTCGGCACGACGGCCACGACCACCCGGCTGCCGTCCGGCGAGATCACGGTCGGCTCGGTGACGCGCCCTCCGTCGGCCTCGTTGCGTGCGGGGTCGACGGCGATGCCGAGCCCGTCGAGCCCGTTGGCCAGGCCCGCGCGCACCCGAGGGCTGTTCTGGCCGACGCCGGCCGTGAAGACGAGGACGTCGATGCGTCCGAGGTGGGCGAGGTAAGCGCCGACATAGTGCTTGAGCCGGTGCACGAAGACGTCGAGCGCCAGCCTCGCCGCCTCGTCACCCGCGTCCAGCCGCTTGCTGAGCTCACGGAAGTCGTTGACACCGGTCAGGCCGAGCAGGCCCGACCGCTTGTTGAGCATCTCGTCGATCTCGTCGATCGAGAGACCGACCTGGCGCGAGAGGAAGGCGTGCAGGCCGGGGTCGACGTCACCCGAGCGCGTGCCCATGACCAGCCCCTGCAGGGGAGTCAGACCCATCGAGGTCTCGATGGCGACCCCGCCCCGGATGGCCGAGGCGGAGCAGCCGTTGCCGAGGTGCAGCACGACCTGGTTGAGCTCCTCGACGGGGCGCCCGAGCAGCTCCGCGCTCGCCCGCGAGACGAACTGGTGCGAGGTGCCGTGGAAGCCGTAGCGGCGAATCGCGTGCTTCTGCGCGAGGTCGCGGGGCACGGCATACGTGGAGGCCTCGGGCGGCAGGGTCGAGAAGAAGGCGGTGTCGAACACGGCGACGTGCGGCACGTCGAAGTGTGACCGCGCGGCCTCGATGCCCGTCACCGCAGCCGGATTGTGCAGTGGCGCAAGGGGACTGAGCGCCTGGATGCGAGCGACGACGTCGTCATCGATGACGACGGGCTCGGAGAAGTCTGGCCCGCCGTGCACGACGCGGTGCCCGACGGCACGCAGTGACACGGCATCGAGGTCGACCCCGTCGTCAGCAAGCCTTGCCCGCATGGCCTCGAGCGCAGCGGCGTGGTCGGCGACGTCGCTGCCGGACTCGCCGATGCGCTCGATCACACCGCTCGCGCTCACCTCGCCCGACTCGGGCACGAGCAGCTGGTACTTCAACGAGGACGACCCGGCGTTGAGCACGAGCACGGGTCGCTCTGTCTGGTCGGACGGGTCGGGCTGGTGGGGGTTGTCGTTCACCCGGTGGCTCCCTGCTGGGCGGAGGCGGACAGGCTCTGCGCCTGCACGGCGGTGATCGCGACGGTGTTGACGATGTCGTCGACGAGGGCGCCGCGCGAGAGGTCGTTGACGGGCTTGCGCAGGCCCTGGAGCACCGGCCCGATCGCGACGGCGTGCGCGCTGCGCTGCACGGCCTTGTAGGTGTTGTTGCCCGTGTTGAGGTCGGGGAAGACGAAGACCGTGGCCTTGCCGGCGACATCGGAGTCGGGCATTTTGGCGCGCCCGACGACGGGGTCGATGGCCGCGTCGTACTGGATCGGCCCGACGAGCCGCAGGTCGGGGGAGCGCTGGGCCACCAGCTCCGTTGCGGCACGGACCTTCTCGACGTCGGCCCCCGACCCGCTGGAGCCGGTGGAGTAGGAGAGCATCGCGACGCGCGGGTCGATGCCGAACTGCGCGGCGGTCTGGGCCGACGAGATCGCGATGTCGGCGAGCTGCTCGGTCGTCGGGTCGGGGATGACGGCACAGTCGCCGTAGACGAGCACCCGGTCGGCGAGGCACATGAGGAAGACGCTCGAGACGGTGCGCACGCCGTCGGCGGTCTTGATGAACTCCAGCGCCGGCCGGATCGTGTGGGCGGTCGTGTTGACGGCGCCGCTGACCATGCCGTCGGCGAGGCCGAGGTGCACCATCATCGTGCCGAAGTACGAGATGTCGGTGACGACCTCGCGGGCGCGCTCGAGGGTCATGCCCTTGTGAGCCCGCACGTCGGCATACGTCTGGGCGAAGCGCTCAACGAGCTCGGGGTCGTGGGGAGAGACGACGCGTGCCTCGTCGAGGTCGAGGCCAAGGGCGGAGCCGCGGGCGCGCACGGCGTTCTCGTCGCCGAGGAGCGTGAGCTCGGCGACGCCGCGTCGCAGCAGGACGTCGGCGGCCTCGAGGATGCGGTCGTCCTGGCTCTCGGGCAGCACGATGTGGCGGCGGTCCGACCGTGCACGCTCCATGAGCTGGAACTCGAACATCAGCGGTGTGCGCACCTCCGACGACGACACGTCGATGGCCCGCAGCAGGGTGGCCTGGTCGACCCGCTCGGAGAAGAGGCGCCGGGCGGTCTCGATCTTGTTGCGCGAGCTCGCCATCATCGGGCCGCGCACCTGCATCGCGGCCTGCGCCGTGTGGATCGTGTCGGCCTCGGTGAGGGCGATGGGCAGGTCCTGCTGCACACCGGCGGTGAGGCGCGCGATCGTCTCGGGCATCTCGTAGCCGCCCGTGAGGATGATGCCCGCGAGCGCGGGGAAGGTGCCCGACTGGTGCGCCAGCATCAGGCCGGGCACGAGGTCGGTGCGGTCGCTCGGGGCGATGACGGTGACGTCGGTGCGCAGTCGCGAGAGCACGTTGGGCAGGCTCATGGCGGCCACGACGAGCCCGAGGCTGTCGCGGTCCATCCACGACTCCGAGCCGAGCACGAGGCGCGCGCCGACGGCCTCGGCGAGCGAGCGGAAGCTGGGGGCGGCGAGGAGCGCGTTCTCGGGGATCGCCGCGGTGACCGGGTGCGGCAGGTCGGCGAGGGCGGCGCTCGTCGCCTCGAGGTCGTCGGGCTCGACGCGGTTGGCGATGACGGCCACGGTGAGGGCGTGGTTGGCCTTGAGCTCGGCGAGGGCGCTGTCGGCGGCGACGCGCACCTGCTCGGGCGTGCGGTCGCGGCCGTGCACGACGAGCACGACGGGGGAGCCGAGGTTGGCCGCGACGCGGGCGTTGAACGACAGCTCGGTGCCGGTCGAGACGTCGGTGTAGTCCGACCCGAGCACCACCATGACCTCGAAGCGGCTCGCGAGACGGCTGTAGCGCTCGACGATGAGGTGCAGGGCCTCGTCGGGGTCGACGTGCGCCTGGGCATAGGTGACGCCGAGCGCCTCCTCGTAGGTCTGGTCGGTGCCGGGCTGCGCGACGAGCATCTCGACGATGTGGTCGACCTCCTCGTCGGGCCCGCTGCCCCCGAGCGTTGTTAGGGGACGGAAGACCCCGACTGACCCGACCTCACGGATGAGGGCGTCGAGCAGGCCGAGGGCCACCGCCGACTTGCCGGTGAGTCCCTCGGGCGACGCGACATAGACACTGCGGCTCACACGACGAACCTAGCGGTCGAGGCGACGGATCGGCAGGGCCCGCTCGCCGCGCGAGTCGTCACCGTCCACCCGGGTCAACTCCCGCGCCGGGGCGCGGGGCGGTCGTCATCCCGAGCCGGTCGAGGAGCCGGACGGCATCCCACGGCGCATGGCCGCGAGCGTCGTTGTCGAAGTAGACGTGCACGTCGTGCCCCTGATCGAGCCAGCGCCTGCACGTCGCGGCCCAGCGGTCGAGCGACGCGTCGGTGTAGCCGCTGGCATAGAGCTCCGTCTCGCCGTGCAGACGGACGTAGCGGAAGTCGCTCGTCGCATCGTGCATCGTCGGCCACCGGCCGGCACTGTCGGCGACGACGATCGCGATGTCGTGCTCGGCGCACAGGGCTCTCACCTCGTCGGAGTCAAAGCTCGGGTGCCGTGGCTCGAGGGCATGACGCAACGGTTGGTCGACCTCGCAGGTCGTGAGCGTCCGGTCGTCGTCGAGCCTGTCATCGTGACAGGTGGCGAGTCCGGCAGCCGCGCCCGTGGTGCGCGGGAGCAGGTCGAAGAAGCCTCGGAGCCGATCAGCGTCGAAGGCGAGCCGCTCGGGCAGTTGCCACAGCACGGGGCCGAGCTGGCGCCCGAGAGCCAGCACTCCGCTCGCGAAGAAGTTGGCCACCGGGGTCTCGACGTCGCGCAGGGACTTCATGTGCGTGATGAAGCGGCCGCCCTTGACCGCGAGCACGACGTCGGGTGGCACGGCAGCCCGCCACGCGGCATACGAGCTCGGGCGCTGCAGGGAGTAGAACGAGCCGTTCACCTCGATCGAGGTCATTCGCTCTGCGGCGTACGTCAGCTCGAGCCGCTGAGGCAGTCCCTTCGGGTAGAAGTCACCGCGCCAGCGCGGATAGCGCCAGCCGGAGACGCCGACGAGGGCCCGGGCCATCACCCCACCGTAGGGCTCAGATCCAGCGGCGCTTCTTGAAGATGCCGAAGAGCGTGGCGCTGACCAGACCCATGAGCCCGATTGCCATGGGGTAGCCGAGCTGCCAGTGCAGCTCGGGCATCACGTCGAAGTTCATCCCGTAGACGGTGCCGATGAGGGTCGGCGCGAAGAGGATGGCGGCCCAGGCGGAGATCTTCTTGACCTCCTCGTTCTGGTCCATGCTCGCCTCGGTGAGGGTCTTCATCTCCTCGTTCTGCTTCTGTGCGACGAGCGTGGCGTTGACGGTGAGGATGTCGCGCAGCAGGTGCCGGAAGCCCTCCACCTGCTCACGCACCTGGGTGAGGTGGTCCTCGACGTCGCGCAGGTAGCGGCGCAGCTCCTCGTCGGTGCCGTACTTCTCGAAGCCCGCCGAGAGCGACTGGATGACGGTCGCGAGCGGCCGCACGGCGCGCTCGAACTCGATGACCTCGCGGCTCAGCTCGTAGATGCGGCGCGACACCGCGGGGTCGCCACGGAAGACCTCGGTCTCGATCTCGTCGATGTCGTTGTGCAGGCCGCGGACGACGGGCACGTACCCGTCGACGACGCGGTCGAGGATCGCGTAGAGCACCGCCTCGGGGCCCAGCGCGAGCAGCTCCGGGTCGCTCTCGAGGCGGCGGCGCACGGCGGATAGGTCGGGCGCCTCGCTGTGGCGCACGGTGATGACGAAGTCGGGCCCGACGAAGAGGTGGACCTCACCGAACTCGACCTCCTCGGACTCGTCGAGGTAGCGCGCCGCTCGCAGCACGACGAAGAGCGTCTCTCCGTAGCGCTCGAGCTTGGGTCGCTGGTGGGCCACGATCGCGTCCTCGACCGCCAACTCGTGAAGGTCGAATTCGGCTGCGAGAGCGGCAAGCTCGTCTTGCGTCGGGCGATAGAGGCCGATCCAGCCGACGGCATCGGTCTGCTCGCGCAGACTCCGGAAGGTCTCGGCGAGGCTGGTCGGCGACGCCGTCCGTCGACCGTCGACGTAGATCGCGCTGTCGACCATGCTCGCGCCGTCACGGCCGCGACGCGACGGCGTCGACGCCGGTGCCGGCAGCACGACGCCACCGGTCGCGGCGGGTCGGCGGACCCGGTCGGCGAGGGTGCGGATCGGGTTGCGGGTGCGCTCGGACATGACGACTCCCTGAGGGGCGGAGGGGCAGGCGGTCAGCAGGGGACCTCTGCCCGTGAGTCGTCGGCCGTGTGGGCGCGCTCGAGGGGTCAGGTGTCCCGGGGCGGATGACTGGGAGGTTCGCCGCACATGGCGTCCACCTCCCTGCCGTTCGTCCTGCGTGTCGTCCGACGAGCCCGTATGCCGTCGCCTCGGGGAGTCTAGACCCGCTGGCCGGGTGCGTGTCCGGCGTTTGACGCGTCGTGGACGGTGCCACCCACGAAGCCAGGTGCGTTCGGCCCGGAGGTTGCTGAGATGTCAGCACAGCAGGTGCGCGAGCTGTGCTCGTGCACCTGCTGTGGTGTGAAACTCGATGATCACCGTGAGGCCCTGAGGCGAGATCCGGATTCCGGACCTCACCGATGCCTGGTGGTGCCCTAGGCCTCGACGTAGACGGTCATCGGCTGGATGACCCCGTGCGACTCCGCCTGGGCGGCTACGTCCGGGGGTAGCGACGACAGCATGCTCTTGAACGCATCCAGGTCGTCGATCTCGAAGGTCACAGCGGCGTTCGTGGTCCCGTCCAGGGCCACGAGGTCGGTGACCCCGACGGCACCGGGGAGGGCTGCGACGCGCTCGGTCCTTCCGCCGAGCCAGCGGTCGATGTCCTTGATGGCGTGGGTGATGACGATTCTTGGCATGGGTCAACTCCTGACAGGTGCGACAACCGCGTCCGCGGCATGGTGTGAGCCCGGGTGCAACGGGCCGAGGGCTATGACGGAGCGCCGGCGGGCACGACGCCCAGCTGTTGCATCAGCGACAACATGTCCGAGACACCCCAGTGCTCGCAGACCAGCCCATCGTCGTCAAAGCGCATGATGTCGATCAGCGCCACCCCGACGACGCGCGTGCCAGTGGGCGGCATACCCATGAACTCGCCCTGGTGAGTTCCCGTGACCGTCACCCGCGCCACGGCCTTGTCGCCGTCCGCGATGACGTCCTCGACGTTCATCTGCATGTCGGGGAACGATGCCCGCAGGCTTCGGAAGAAGTCTAGGGTCCCCTCCTTCGTGGCAGGAAAGCCGGGTCCGCCCTGGTGGTCGACGAAGTCGTCCGCCACCAGATCGCCGAACCCGTCGATGTCTCCTGCACTGATCCGCTCGTACGTCCTGCGCATCGTCGCCGCGTGGTCCATCGCGCATTCCTCTCTCCGTGCTTGCGCCCTGCGCTGCTGTGACCCATTGTCGTAACGGTCAGCGGCCGAGACATCACTCGATCAAGTGGTTCACCGCGGTGGCGAGGGTGACCCTGTTGGACACGCCGAGCTTGGCGAACACGTGCCGGAGGTGGGTGTTGACGGTGTGCGGCGAGATGTAGAGCTGCCGGGCCACAGCACCGTTGGTCAGTCCTTCGGCCACCAGCCGCGACACCGCTCGCTCGGTCCTGGTGAGGCTCTCCCAGCCGCCGTCGGGCGCGCGCCTCGGCCCGCGCGGACCAGGACGAATGCCGAGGGCGCGCAACTCCCCTCTGACCCGACCTGCCCAGGCACCGGCGCCCGCCTGCTCGTAGCGATCCCATGCCTCCGTCAGCAGCGCCGCCGCCTCGTCGCGCCGCCCCACCCGAGCCAGCACCCTCGCCGCATCCTCACAGGCGCCGGCGTGCTCGACGAGGAGCGGCGCGCGGCGGGCCAGTGCGACGGCCTCGAGCATCGCCTCGACGTCGCCGTGGACGAGGCCCTGGCAGCGCAGGGCCATGCTGCGCACGGTCGGCACCTCCGGAGCGAGGGCACTCCCCGTTGCGACGTCGGCGGCCACCTCGGCAGCAACCTCATGATGCCCCAGCGCCAGGGCCAGGCGCACGAGGTCAGGAGCGAGACGGCGGTGGTAGTAGCGGCACTCCCGTGCCGCGTCAAAACGCCAACACCGCAACAACACGTCATACGCACCCTGATGGTTGCCTTCGGCCGACTTCAGGCCTGACACCGCGAAGGCGAGGACTCCCGCGTTGTAGCTCAGCGGGGAGCCGTTCAGCGGTGCAGCGATCCCGGCGGTCAGCTCGTTCGCCGCGTGGAGGTCGCCTGCGCCCGTCGCGATGATGGCCCGATAGGCGAGCGACTGGGCGACCAGCAACTCGTTCCCCTTCCCCCGTGCAGCCTGTTCGCCCGCGATGAGGCCGGGGACCGCGTCATCCCACTCCCCGATGACGAAGGACGCCTCCGCGTCGGCCATCAGCGTCTCGGAGAGCCACCACGCGGAGCCGAACTCGTCCGCGAGCGCCTCGCGGTACGCAGCTCGCGCCTCATCGACGAGGTCGCAGTCGAACAGCGCCAGGCCGAGGAAGAACTTCGGCTGCAGCGGCAGCGATCTCATGTCCTGCGAGCCGGCAGCGAGGGCGGCCGCCCGCCGGCCGTGGGCCAGCGCCTCACCGAAGCGGCCCTGCCGCCCCACTGCCACCAGCAACGCCGTCAGCGCCCACACTGTCATCGCCGCATCGCGCGCTTGCTCGGCGATGCCGACCCCCCGGGTTGCCACCGCCTCGCCCGAGCGCGGATCGCCTGAATACGTCAGAGCCCAGCTCTGCTGGGCGAGGATCATCACCCGATCAGCGGGGCCAAGCAGTGCCGAGTCGGCGAGGCTGGCCTGAGCCACGGCGATGACCTCGTCTGCGCGGTTCTGGAGCGCGAGCGCACCAAGCAGCCCGACGCGGAGCGGGGTGTCCACCTCGGCTGCGTGGTGCCGGGCGAGCACCGCTTCCGCACGGGACGACGCCTCGGCCACCTGCCCGGCGCGAAGCAGTGCCTGGATGACCTCCGACGCGACGGCGTCCTCCTCAGGATGACCGGCTGGCAGCAAAGTCTCAGCACGGCGGAGGAGCTCGACAGTGACTGAAGGGGCTTGCGATGACGCCTCGCGGGCGGCGTCGCGCAACCAGGTGACCGCCTGCACGTCTCCTCGCTCAGCTCCCAGCATCAGGTGGTCTGCGACGTCCAGTCGATCCGCGCCGGCCGCGACCAGCACGACTGCGGCCTCACGATGCAGGAGGCGACGGGCCGACGGCGGAATGTGCTGGTAGATCGCGTCATGCACGAGCTGGTGCCGGAACACGACCCGCTCGTCCGACTCGTCGAGAAGCTGGGCGTCGAACGCATGGCCGAGCTGTCTGACCACGTCGGCCGACGGCTGGCGCGCGACGGCTGCGACGTCGCGCAGCGATACGGCATCGCCGAGCACCGCGGCTATCTGCAGGAGCTCGAGCGTCGCCGGAGGCAGATCCCGCAGGCGGCGAAAGACAAGGTCACTGACTGAGGCCGGGAGATCCGAGGTGCTCACCTCGACGGTGTCGCCTGCACGTCGCAGCATTCCGTCGTCGGCCAGCGAGCGCAGCATGGCCGTGGCCCAGAGCGGGTTGCCGGCAGCCTTGGCCAGCATGGCGGTCAGGGCCTGACCAGGAGTCGCCCCGAGCACGTCACGGGCAAGGACGGTCACGTCGTCGGACGTCAGCGGCTGGAGCTTTAGGGTGCGCGCGTGCCCCGCCGCCAGGTCGTCGAGGAGGCGTTCGACATCAGCCGGCCGAGGCGAAGACCGCGCTGTCACCACCACGAGCAATGGTGAAAGGGATAGCTGCCGCGAAACGGTCAAGATCGCCAACGCTGTGGCGCTGTCCGCCCAGTGGAGGTCTTCCGCCACGAGCAACACCGGGCCCGTCGCGCACAGCGTCTCCACCAGGTCCACGACCTCCTCGACGACCCGATATTGGATGTCGCCGGCGGGCGCCGCCGAGGCTTCGGTGCTCCGGCCTCCCAGCAGCACGCCGATCGCGGCCCTGCGCGGGTCCGGTGACCGACGGCTCAACCCGAGCGCCTCAGCCACGACGCCGAATGGGCGGGTCCTTTCGAAGGGATGCGCCTGCCCGGAGAACACGGCCACCTGATGCGCCCGCGCGTCGTCGACGATGCTCTGCACCAGGCGGGTCTTCCCGATGCCGGCTTCGCCCTCGATCGTCAGCACGGAGGCTCGCCCCTCGCCGAGATCGCGGACTGCGTCCGCGGCCGTGGCGAGTTCGGCCTCGCGACCCACGAGCGTCTCCGCCGAAGACACACTCAAAGGCTTCCCCAACTGCATCGCCCGAGTCCGGATCCCTCAGTATGCCAGCGGGTTCCGGCCTGCAAGGGACGGTTGGCGAGAAGGGCGTGGCCGGTGCCCACGAGCGTCCCGCTTCGCGTGGAGGAAGCCCGAATGCCGGGCTTGTGCCCCCGCGAACCACCCCGCGAGCTGAGGGGAGCCGTCGCCTCCGCTTCGCTCCGGCTCCTCACGAATCCCCCCATACACATCCAGAGATGACAAGAGGGCCGGACGAAAAGCGTGTCCGGCCCTCTTGTCATCTGTGGAGCTGAGGGGATTCGAACCCCTGACCTTCTCATTGCGAACGAGACGCGCTACCAACTGCGCCACAGCCCCTAGTGCGCGTGAATGCTAACACCACGCCGGACGGCATACCCAATCGGTGGGGCGGGCCGGAGGCCGCTCAAACCCAGCTCGGGAACCACATCCGGCGCTGCCACTCGGTGAGCGGGATGACGTCGGCGACGTAGATCGGGTGGAAGAACGCGAAGAGGCCGATCGTCAGCACGACGAAGGCGCCCATGACGCCGTAGCCGACCCTCCGCCTCGTCAGTGAGGCGCCCCGCCCACCCAGGATCAGCCCGAGCACGTAGACGCAGGCGAGCACCACCCACGGCACGAACGCCACCTCGTAGAACGAGTAGATCGTGCGGCCCGAGAAGACGAACCACGGCAGGTAGCCCGCGGCGATGCCGCAGAGGATGGCGCCCGCGCGCCAGTCGCGACGCAGCGCCCACATGAAGAGCAGCACGAAGATCGCGAGGGTCGCGCCCCACCAGACCGACACGGTGCCGATCGAGGTGATCGCCTTGCTGCACTGCTCGACGACGCACCCGTCGGCCCCCTGCTTGGGCCCCTCGTAGAAGAACGAGGTCGGACGCCCTTGGATGAGCCACGACCACGGGCTCGTCTGGTAGGGATGCGGCGAGTTGATCGCCTGGGTGGAGGCGAACATCTGCTGGTGGTAGGCCCACAGCGAGCGCCACCAGTCGGGCAGCCAGGTGTGGGTCGTGGGGTTGGTTTCGGCCCAGGTGCGGAACGACCCGCCCGTGCTCAGCACCCATCCCGTCCAGCTCGCGACGTAGGTGACGATGGCGGTCCCGACGATCTGCACGAAGGCGAAAGGGGCGTCCTTGACGAGCGTGCCCGCGGTCCAGCCGCGCACGCCTGCGGCGCGCCGCGCGCCGAGGTCCCACAGCACGGTCAGCAGTCCGAAGGCCACGATGAAGTAGAGGCCCGACCACTTGACGCCGGCCGAGAGGCCGAGCATCACCCCGGCCACCCACCTCCACGGTCGCCAGCCCAGCCACGGCCCGAGGTAGGACGTCGCGGCCCGCGGCCGGTCGCCGACCGCCCGGGCCAGCACGTCGCGCGCCCGGTCGCGGTCGATGAGCAGCGCCCCGAAGGCGGCGAGCCCGAAGAACATGACGAAGATGTCGAGCAGCCCCGTGCGTGAGTGGACGAAGTGGTGGCCCTCGAAGGCGAGCAGCGCCGCGGCGACGGTGCCGAGCAGGTCGGAGCGGAAGAGGCGACGCGCGATGAGGCCGAGCATGAGGATCGAGAGCGTGCCGGCCAGGGCGACGGAGAAGCGCCAGCCGAAGGAGTTGAGGATGCCGAACGGCACCTCGCCCCAACCGATCAGCCACTTGCCGACCGGTGGGTGCACGACGAAGTCACCCTCGGTGCCGTAGATGAACGGGTCGTTGGCGGTGAAGTGCTGGTCGACCTGCTGCGCCTCCTGGAGCAGGTCGTCGTTCTTCATCTCGAACCAGAACAGGACCATCGACCAGCCCTGCTTGACGTAGTACGTCTCGTCGAAGATCAGCTGGTGCGGAGCGCCGACGTGCCAGAAGCGCATGATGCCGCCGACCGCCGCGAAGAAGAGCGGCCCGGCCCAGCCGAGCCACGCGATCCGACCGGCGGTGCGCCGGCTCAGGCGGTGGTCGTCGGCCGGGTCCCCGAGCAGGCGGGCGCGCACCTGCCGGGCCGAGTTCATGGGCGAGAGTGTATGCAGTGTGGCTGGCTCGAGCGCCCTCGCGCCCTCGTGGGTGGCGGAGTCCGTCGACCGAGTGGTCAGTCGAGCGTTCAGATCGAGCCGTCAGATGGAGATGCCGCGCGCCCGTAGCACCGAGTAGCCGACGAACGCGACGATGTCGAGGATCGAGTGGCACACGACGAGGGGCATCACCCGTCGCGTGCGCACGAAGACGAGCCCGAGGATGAGCCCCATGACGATGTTGCCGGCGAAGCCGCCGAAGCCCTGGTAGAGGTGGTAGGACCCGCGGATGACCGCGGACAGGCCGATGATGAGCGGCCACGACCACCCGATCTGGCGCCACCGGGTGAAGAGGTAGCCGACCATGATGACCTCCTCGAGGAGGGCGTTCTCGATGGCCGCCAGCACGAGCACCGGCCCCGACCACCACACCGCCTCGAGGTTGGCCGCCGAGACCTGGGTGTTGATCCCGATCGCCTTGGCGAAGAAGTAGAAGGCGAGCCCCGGCAGGCCGATGAGCGCCGCGAGCCCGACACCGCGCAGCAGGTCGCGGCCGGGTTGGCTCCGGTCCAGCCCGATGAAGCGGCCCGCGCGCACGTCGACCGCGGGGCGGCTCACGGTGTTGAGCAGATAGACCGCCAGCACCACCGCGACGAGCGGCAGCGCGATGCCGACGAGCTGGTAGGCGAGGTCGAGCCACGGGCGGTCCGGTGTCGCTGACTGGTTCATCGCCGTCGTCTGCTGCGAGAGCGGCACGGGCCGGGTCAGCTTCTCGATGATCGACAGGATCGCCCAGATCGCCGACGCCCCGAGACTGACGCCGAGCACGAGCGCCGTCTCGAAGCCGAGCGCACGCCGGGCGGCGGGCTCGACCACAGGCGCAGGGTCACGGTCCGAGGCAGCGAACAGCCCGGCATACCGGCGTGGCGTCATGGCGTCACTGTACTTTTGGCGCATGGGCGCCGCCGGGGCTGCACGCCTGGCTGCACATCGGGTTGCTCGCCGGCCACGGCGATGAAGGAGGTGAGCCCGTGAGCCTGCTCGCCGAGTGGGAGGGGAGCCGTCACGTGGCGGACGGCTTCGACTACCCGACCTATCGGCGGGGTCACGGTCCGGGGGTCATCGTCCTGCACGAGAGCCCCGGCCTCACCCCTGAGGTGATCGCCTTCGGTGACGAGCTCGTCGACCACGGCTTCACCGTCGTCCTGCCGCACCTCTTCGGCAGCGCGCACGCGCCGCCGAGGAGGCACGAGGGGGCGCTCGTCATCCCGCGCCTGTGCGTGACCCGCGAGTTCACGATGTTCGGCACCGGGGTCACCGCGCCGCTCTCGTCCTGGCTGCGCAGCCTGGCCCGCGCGCTCCACGCCGACACAGGTGGGCCCGGGGTCGGAGCGGTGGGAATGTGCGTCACGGGCGGCTTCGCGTTGGCGATGATGGTCGACCCCGTCGTCGTCGCGCCGGTCGTGGCCCAGCCCGCGACACCCCTGCCGATCGGCAGGCGCCGCGCCGGCGACGTCAACCTCTCCGACGAGGACCTCGCGGCGGTCGCGCGCCGTGCCGCCGAGGGCTGCCGCGTGCTCGGCGTCCGCTACCACCACGACTGGGTCACCGGCACCCGCTTCGACACCCTCACCGAGCTCCTCGGGGAGGCGTTCATCCGGGTCGAGCTCGACGGTCACGGCCACGCGACGTTGACCGACCACCGCCATCCTGAGGCGGTCGCGCGGGTCGTCGGCTTCCTCGAGGAGCGACTCCGCGAGAAAGGCCCCGCCTGAGGGAAGTCCGGGAAAGGCCCTCGCCACAGCCCCCCACGGTCATACGCTGCCCATGCGCGGGAGTGTGCCCGCGTCTCGGGGGAGTCCAGCGTCGAAGGGCTTGTCATGAGGAAGAGCGTTCTGGCGATCCCGGCGGGGGCACTAGCCATCGCCCTCACTCTCGGGTTGAACACCACGGCGGCTTCTGCCGTCAGCGGCGCAGCCCCACCCGGTGGAGGTGATCCCCAGGTGCAGCAGGGTCGGGACAGTCTCGAGCATCCGCTCGGGAAGAAGCAGGGCTCTCTGCGCGCCAAAGGCCTGGAGATGAAGCTGTCGGGCAAGCTCGCTCCGGACACCAAGGTCGCCAAGATCGCCAAGGGGCAGTACGTCGAGCTCGCCCGCCAGGGCGAGGACACGATCTGGACCGTCCTCGGCCAGTTCGGCAACGCCATCAACCCGACCTACGGCGGGACCACCGGGCCGGTGCGGAACCAGATCCCCGAGCCCGACCGGTCCGTCGACAACACGACGATCTGGACCGCGGACTTCAGCCCGGCCTACTTCACCGACCTGCTCTTCTCCGACGCCCCCGGGGCGATCTCGATGCGCAACTTCTACAAGGAGCAGTCGTCCAACCGCTACACCGTGAACGGCGACGTGACCGACTGGGTCACGGTGCCCTTCAACGCGGCGAACTACGGCTCGAACTACTGCGGCGGCATCGTCTGCGCCCGGACCTGGCTCTTCGTCAGTGACTCGGTCAACGCCTGGTACAACACCCAGGTCGCTGCCGGGAAGACTCCTGCGGAGATCAACGCGGCCCTCGCGAAGTACGACGTCTGGGACCGCTACGACTACAACGGCAACGGCAACTTCAACGAGCCCGACGGCTACATCGACCACTTCCAGTCGGTGCACGCGGGCGAGGGCGAGGAGACCGGAGGAGGCGCGCAGGGCACCGACGCGATCTGGTCGCACCGCTGGTACGCCTTCTACAACAACATCGGGGTGACCGGTCCGGCCACCAACAAGCTCGGTGGCATCCAGGTCGGCAGCTCCAACCTCTGGATCGGCGACTACACCGTCGAGCCCGAGAATGGTGGCGTCGGCGTCTTCGCCCACGAGTTCGGCCACGACCTCGGCCTTCCGGACCTCTATGACACGTCCGGTAACACCGGTGGAGCCGAGAACTCGACCGGCTTCTGGACGCTCTACTCGTCCGGCTCCTACGGCAGCTCGGGCAAGCCTGCTGACGGCATCGGCTCCAAGCCGATCCCGATGTCGGCCTACGAGAAGATCTTCCTCGGCTGGTCGGACTACCAGCTCGTCGGACCGGGACAGTCCGCGGCCGTCAAGCTCGGCCCGGCGTCAGCGACCACGAAACAGGCGCAACAGCTCGTCGTCGTCCTGCCCGACAAGCAGGTGACCACCAACATCGGTGGTCCGTACGAGGGGTCGAACTTCTACCACTCCGGCTCCGGGCAGACATCGACAACTCGATGACCCGGCAGGTGACACTTCCTGCCGGCACGGTCGGGCTGACAGCCAAGGCGCGCTACGACGTCGAGCTCGACTGGGACTACGCGTACCTCACCGTCAACGGCGCCCCGGTCGCGACGAACCGCTCAACGGGCACCAACCCGAACGGGCAGAACTTCGGCAACGGGATCACCGGGTCGACCGGCGGAGCCTGGGTCGACCTCACAGCCGATCTCTCGGCGTATGCCGGCCAGACGGTGACGCTCGGCTTCCGCTACTGGACCGACGGAGCGGTCGCGCCGGCCGGCTTCGGCATCGACAACATCGCGATCACGGGCCAGCCCCTGGACGGTGCCGAGTCCGACCCCGGGTGGACCTTCGCCGGGTTCAGCCGCACCACCGGCTCGGTGACGCAGTCCTTCTTCAACGCCTACTTCGCCGAGTACCGCAACTACCGCGGCTACGACGCGGGCCTCAAGACGGGCCCGTACAACTTCGGCTTCCTCAACAACCCGAACCTGCAGAACTGGGTGGAGCACTTCCCGTACCAGGACGGCCTGCTCGTCTGGTACTACGACACGTCGTTCGCCGACAACAACATCGGTGACAACTGTCTGGCTGGTCGTTGCGGTGGGCTCTACCTGCCCGTCGACGCGCACCCGAGTCTGATGCTCCGGCCGGACAACGGTCAGATGTGGCGTCCGCGCATCCAGTCCTACGACTCGACCTTCGGGCTCGAGAAGACCGACCGGATCTGCCTTCACGCCAACAGCACCGAGCAGTGCTACGGCCCGCTTCCGGCCAACCCCGTCTTCGACGACTCGAAGAGCTACTGGGTGGCGCCCGACCCCTCGATCGGCAACGTCGGATGGTCGAGCGTCCAGGTGCCCAACACGGGGACGAAGATCCGTGTCGTCGGAACGTCGGCGCAGGGTGACTTCATGCAGGTGACGGTCAACAAGTAGGACCGTCAGCTCACGCTGAGCGGGTGTCGGAGCGGGCGGGGCAGACCCCGCCCGCTTCGTCGTCTCCCGCCCTGGGGCGAGGCCCGTCCGAAACTCGTTGGCGCGCAGTGCAGTTGGCGTTCTACGGTCATGACATGCCGTCGACACTCCGTGCCGCCCTGCGCTCCCGGCTGATCGTTGCGATGCGCGAGCGTGACCGCGAGGTCGTCGCCGTGCTGCGCAACGCCGTCGCCGCGATCGAGAACGCCGAGGCCGTCCCCGTCGTCGACCTGCCCACGAGGACGACGTCGGCAGCGACGACCTCGGCCGAGGTGGCCGGCTCGGCGCTGGGCGTAGGAGCTGCCGAGGCCGACCGCCGTGACCTCGACACCGCCGCCGAGCGCAACGTCGTGCTCGCCGAGGTGGCCGCCCTCATCGAGGCCGAGCAGGTGTATGCCGCCGCCGGAGACACGTCGCGCGCGCGGTCCGCCTCGGCCGGGGTCGCCGTCCTCGAGGCCGTCCTCGAGGTCGTCATTGACGACGCGGGAGTCGGGCCGTCCTGACCGGTCTTGTCCACAGGGTCGGTGCACAAGCTGTGCACCGACGCTCGCGACGTGTGGAGAACCGACTCCGTCCTGTGGACGACACGCCGAAGGTCTGTGGACCCGACAATTGTTTTCCGGATTCCCTTGCGGGGCTTGGCCGAAGCGGGATAGAAATCTCTCACGCCCTCCTCTCGGGGAGAGCGGGACAGCTCGGAGACGAGGGTCCACACAGCGGGGCAACCCACTGCGGAAGCCGGGTGACGCGGCGACCGGGACCGGAGCCGAAGAGAAGTCGATCGGGAGCGTCACATCGACCGATCACCTAGAAGGGCCCTTGAGACTCATACTCCCAAGGGCCCTTCGCCTGTCTCACGCTCCTCGTCGCTCAACCGATCTCGCGCCTCAGCGCATTGACGCAGCAGGCCTCCACGGCTTCAGCCAGTCGGTCTCGGGCCATCCCTCGCGGCCGGCGACGAGCTCATACATCGTCGCCCCGTCGATCGACTCGCGCACGATGTCGGCGTGCCCAGCATGACGGGCCAGCTCCTCGACGATGTGCATCGCCACCCACCGCACCGACCATGCCTCGACGTCGTGGGGGAACCACGGCGCATCGCGGGGCACGGGCACCGGCGCGCCGAGATCCGCGCGGCGCAGCACCTTGCGGGTCACCTCGCCCTGGGCCGCCAGCGCCGAGAGCAGCGACTCGAGGGTGTCGTCGTCGGTCACGCGGAAGTCGTCACCCCACGCGGTGGCCTGCTCCTCGAGCGACTGCTCCGGCGGGGTCGGCACCCCGGGAGCCGCCGCCATGCGCTCGGTCCAGCCGCGCTCGCACGTCGTGACGTGCTTGATGAGGCCGCCGATGGTCAGGGTGCCGGCGGTGGGGGCGAGGCGGATCTGCTCTTCGGTGAGGCCGAAGGCGATGCTGGCGAAGGCGTCGCGCTGCTGGTCGAGGTAGGCGACGAGGCTCTCGCGCTCGTCGGCGACGGGTGGCACGTGTGCGGGCATGAGGGATGCTCCTGTCAGTCGTTGCGGTGGGTGAAGAGGTCACGCAGCAGGGCGATCTCGGCGCCGTGGTGGATGACCTCGCGGTTGATGTGCGCGACCAGCTCGGCGCGCGAGTGCTCGCCCCACGGCCCCTCGGCCGGGCCGCACGGCTCGGCGAGCCCGGCGAGTCCCCAGCTGCGCACGCCCTCGATCCACCCGGCAAACGCCGCGTCGAGCTGGGCGAGGGCCTCGTCGGCGCCGCCGGCGTAGTCGAAGGTGAGGTAGTCGGCCTCCGGGCCGCCGAAGTGGCTGTGCACGCGGGCGCCGAGCACGCCCACGATGAGGTGGGCGAGCCGCCAGGCGATGGTCGTGACGGGCGGCGGCACGGGCTCCGGGTAGGCGAAGTCGATGGTGAAGGCACCGCTGCCCCCTTGGATGGCGGTCTCGCTCTCGCCGCGGGGATGCACGTTCCACGCGCCGGGGGTCGGCTCCCAGAGGTACTCCTCGTCGGTGAGGCCCGTGAGCCGTGGGCGGAGCTGGTGGGTCCAGTGCCAGTCCACCTGCTCGAGCAGGACCCGGGGCCAGTCGATGGGCTGCGGTGCCGTCGTCTCTGTCATGTCCTCATCGTGGCAGTCATCTAGGACAGAACCTGTCCGCAGTCGGTGCGATGCTGGAGCCGTGTCCGAGACGATGGAGGGTGGCCCGACCGCCCGCACGCTGCGCCTGCTCGACCTGCTCCAGAGCCGTCCGGTCTGGAGTGGCACCGAGCTGGCCGAACGACTCGGTGTCACGACCCGCAGCGTGCGCCGCGACATCGACCGGCTGCGCGAGCTCGGCTACCCCGTGCGGGCCACCCACGGCTCCGGCGGCGGCTACCAGCTCGGTGCCGGACGTCGCCTCCCGCCGCTGTTGCTCGACGACGACGAGGCCGTCGCGGTGGCGGTGTGCCTGCGCCTCGCCGCCGGCGGCACGATCGAGGGCCTCGGCGAGGCCGCGGTGCGCACCCTCGCCAAGCTCGACCAAGTGCTCCCGGCGCGGTTGCGCTCACAGGTCGAGGCCATCCACGAGGCCACCGTGACGCTCGACGCGTCCGCCCCGTCGGTCGACGCGCGCACGCTGCTGCTGCTCGCCCGCGCCTGCCGCGAGACCGAGCGCGTCACCTTCAGGTATGCCGGCCCGCGGGGTGAGGGGGAGCGCCGCATCGAGCCCTACCGCCTCGTCGCCACCGGACGCCGCTGGTATCTGCTCGCCTGGGACCTCGACCGTGAGGACTGGCGCATCTTCCGGCTCGACCGCATGACCGAGCCGGCCACCAACGGCTGGCGCTTCCGCCCCCGCGAGGCGCCGGACGCCGCCGACTTCGTGCGGAGGGCGATCACCGTCGGTGCCTACGACCACGTGGCCAGGGTGCGCATCGCGGCACCGAAATCGGTGGTGGAGCAACGACTTCCGTCGTCCGTCGGCACGGTGACGGCCGACGGACGATCGCACTGCATCCTCGAGGCCGGCGGGCAGCACCTCGGCGCCATGGCGATGCACCTCGGCGCCCTGCCGTGGGAGATGGAGGTGCAGGACCCGCCGGAGCTGCGCGAGATCATGCGCGAGCAGGCCGCCCGGATGCTCCGCGCCACCCGCGAAGGCTGATCCCAGTGAGGTGACGCGGCCACTCGAGGGTCGAGGGGCCTCGTCGTCACGCGGGTCGGGGTCAGCCGGTGTTGCGCAGTCCTGCCGCGATCCCGTTGATCGTGAGCAGCAGCGCGCGCTGCACGTCGGGGTCGGGATCGGCCTCGTCGGGCACCGACCGCGACCGCGCGAGCAGCGAGGTCTGCAGGGCGTGCAGCGGCGCGAGATAGCTGTCGCGCAGCTCGAGGGTGCGGCGCAGCGTCGGGGCCGACTCGAGCAGCGCCGACTGCCCCGTCACGCGCAGCACCTCCTCGAGCGTGCGCGCGTGCTCCTCGCGGATGGTCTCGAAGAGCCCGGCCACCTCGGCCGGCACGAGCTCGTGCACGTAGCCCGCCGCGATGTCGAGGTCGGTCTTGGCGAGCGTCATCTGCACGTTGGACAAGAAGGTGCGGAAGAACGCCCACGAGCCGTACATCTCGCGCAGGGTGCCGCCGCGGCCGTCCTCGCGCGCCGCCGCGAGGCCCGAGCCGACGCCGAACCAGCCGGGCAGGATGATCCGCGACTGCGTCCACCCGAAGACCCACGGGATGGCGCGCAGGTCGTCGAGCCCGCCCTCGCCGCCGGGGCGCTTGGCCGGGCGCGAGCCGATGTTCATCTTGCCGAGCTCGTCGACGGGCGTGGCCGACACGAAGAAGGGCACGAGCCCCGGGTCGCGGACGAGGCCGCGGTAGGTGCGCTGCCCGCTGGCGGCGACGAGGTCCATCGTGCCGTTCCAACCGTCGAGCACGTCCTGGGGCAGCAACGACGTGCGGTGCAGCACCGAGGCTTCGAGCACCGCGGCCAGGGCGACCTCGAGGTTGAAGCGGCCGAGCCCGGGCAGGGTGTACTTGTCGCTCAGCACCTCGCCCTGCTCGGTGATCTTGATCGGCCCGTCGAGGCTGCCGTAGGGCTGCGACAGCACGGCCTCGCCCGTGGGGCCGCCGCCACGGCCGACCGAGCCGCCGCGGCCGTGGAAGAGCCGCAGCACGACCCCGTGCCGTCGTCCGACGTCGCGCAGCGCCCGCTGCGCGCGGTGGATCTGCCACTGCGACGCCGCGATGCCCGCGTCCTTGGAGCTGTCGGAGTAGCCGAGCATGATCTCCTGCACGTCGCCCCGGGCGGCGACGACGCGGCGGTATGCCGGGTCGCTGAGGAGGGCGTCGAGGAGCGGTCCCGCTGCCTCCAGCTCCGCGACCGTCTCGAAGAGCGGGGCGAAGCCGATGCGGGCCGATGCGGGCGCGGTCTCGGAGCCGGTGTCGACGAGGCCCGCCTCGCGGGCGAGCACGACGACGGCGAAGAGGTCGTCGATGTCGTGGGTCATCGACACGATGTAGGTCTCGACGACCTCGGGCCCGTAGGTGTCGAGCGCCGTGCGGATCGTGCCGAGCAGCTCGAGCGACGCCGAGGCTGCCACCCCCAGGTCGGCGACGCCCGTGCCCGTCAGGGGTCGCCTCGAACCCAGCTCGCGAGAGAGGAGGGCGATGCGTGCGGGACGGTCGAGCGCGGCATACGGCGTCTCGAGCTCCCCGATGCGCTCGTAGAGGTCGGCGAGGGCGGCATGGTGCTTGTCGCTGTGCTCGCGGATGTCGAGGGTCGCGAGGCCGAGCCCGATCGCCGTCGCCGTGCGCGTGAGCCTCAGGATCGAGCCGTCGGCCGTCAGCTCGTCGCCGCCGGCGCGCATGGAGTCGCGGATGAGCACGAGGTCGGCGAGCAGCTCGTCGAAGCCGGCGTAGTCGCGGCCGGGCTCGTGGGCGGTGCCGTGGGCGAGCCGGTCGCGGGTGCGCAGGAGGCGCACGCGGACGAAGCTGAGCTTGAGGCGGTAGGGCTCCTCGGCGTTGAGCCGCTTCACCGCGGTGTAGGTGATCGGCAGCGCCTCGGCGTCGCGCTCGAGGCTGGCACGCAGCTCGTCGGTCACGCGGACGACCCGGGTCGAGGACGACAGCTCGGAGAGCAGCTCCTCGACGCGGGCGACGAGTTCGCGCAGGCCGGCGTCGTGCTGCAGCCCGATGACCTCGAGCGTGACGGCGGGGGTGACGTTGGGGTTGCCGTCGCGGTCGCCGCCGGCCCAGGCGCCGAAGCGGAGCGGCCGGGCCTCCGGTGGCAGCTCGATGCCGATCGAGCCGAGGGTGCGGTCGAGCTCGGCGAGCAGGTCGGGCACGACGCTCGAGGCGATGGTGTGGAGGTAGTAGATGGCGGTGCGGGCCTCGTCGGTGGGCTCGGGGCGCACGATGCGCAGCTCGTCGGTCTGCCACAGCAGGTCGACGAGCTCGGCGAGGCGGCGCTGGAGGCGCGGCAGCTCGGCGGGCGGGCGGCGGGGGTCCTCGATGGCCTGCACGGTGTCGGCGATGCGCCGCAGCAGATCGGTGACGGAGCGCCGAGTCGCCTCGGTCGGGTGCGCGGTGAAGACGGGGCGGTACTCCAGCCGCTTCAGCACGTCGACGAGCAGGTCGCGGTCGAGGCTGCCGTCCTCGAGCGCCCCGCCGATGCGGCCCACCGCCGAGGCGAGGGGACCCTCCTCGACAGCGGTGACCTCCTGCCAGCGGTGCAGCTGCTCGGTGACGTTGACGAGCTGGAAGTAGGCGGTGAAGGCGCGGGCGAGCACGACGGCCGTCTTCGCGTCGACGCCGGCGAGGGTGGCGCGCAGCTCGTCGTCCTCCGGCTGGCGGGCGAGGCGGCGCACGCGCTCGACGAGCTCGAGCAGCTCGGGTCCCTCGTGGCGCGTCAGGGCCTCGCCGAGGAGCGCGCCGAGCTGACGCACCGACGCGCGCAGGGCCGTGTGCTGCTGCGCGGAGGAGACGCCGGACGCGAAGGTCGCGACGTTGGGCTCACGGCGGTCGGCCTCGATCAGCTGCTCGGTGGTGGTGCGGGCCTGGTTGGTCATGGCTCAAGTCGTATCGCGTGCAGGTTTCGTCGGCGTTTCACGTTCCAGCATCGGGACACCGCCGTTGAGGGACAGCTGACGCCCTCTCGCCGCAGGCGTGAGCGTGCGGCGGGTCGTGACAGGTCCGAAGGTGCGTCAACCGTCCCCCGACCGGCTGCGAGGATGGCGCCATGAGCACCGGCACCCTCGTCCTCGCGGCCACCCCGATCGGCGACCCGCGCGACGCGGCGCCCCGGCTCGGGCAGGAGCTCGCCACCGCCGACGTCGTCGCGGCCGAGGACACCCGCCGGCTCAAGCGGCTGCTGACCGCGCTCGAGGTCGCGCCGACGGGCCGCGTCCTCAGCTATCACGAGCACAACGAGGCGGCTCGCACCCCCGAGCTCGTCGAGCGGCTCCTCGCGGGTGAGCGCGTCGTCGTCGTCACCGACGCCGGTATGCCGTCCGTGTCGGACCCGGGATACCGCCTCGTCGCCGCCGCGGTGGAGGCCGGCATCCGCGTCACCTGCGTCCCCGGACCGAGCGCGGTCCTCATGGCGCTCGCCGTCTCGGGGCTCCCGGTCGACCGCTTCGCCTTCGACGGCTTCCTGCCGCGCAAGGCCGGGGAGCGCTCGCGGGTGCTCGCAGAGGCCGCGCAGGAGCGGCGCACCCTCGTCTACTTCGAGGCGCCGCACCGGCTCCCCGAGACCCTCGAGGCGATGGCGGAGGCCTTCGGCCCGACCCGCCGCGCCGCGGTCTGTCGCGAGCTGACCAAGACCTACGAGGAGGTGCGTCGCGGCACGCTCGCCGAGCTCGCCGCGTGGGCGGCCGAGGGCGTGCGGGGCGAGATCACCGTCGTCGTGGCGGGGGCCGAGCGGGTGGTCACGTCCGTCGAGGACGCGCTGGACGGCATACGGGCGCGGGTGGCTGCGGGGGAGCGACTCAAGGACGTCGCCGCCGACGTGGCGAGCCGCACAGGGCTGTCCAAGAAGGCGCTCTACGACGCTGCGGTCGCCAAGGCCTGACGGCAGCCCCTTGTCAGAGCTGTCAGCCCTTGTCAGAGCCGACGGCAGCGGCTTGGCTGGAGGGCGAGGGGCGAGCAGCCCCGACCGACGCACGACTTCACTGGAGGATCAGCACATGGCAGCCATCCGCAACGCCTCGGCCCACTGGGAGGGTTCCCTCATCGAGGGCGCCGGCAAGGTCACCTTCGAGTCGTCCGAGCTGGGCACCCACGACGTCACGTGGGCGGCGCGCGCGAACGAGTCGAACGGCCTGACCAGCCCAGAGGAGCTCATCGCCGCCGCACACTCGACGTGCTACTCGATGGCCCTGTCCAATGACCTCGCGAAGGCCGGCAACCCGCCCGAGGCGATCGACACCAAGGCGGCCGTCACCTTCGTGCCCGGCACCGGCATCACCGGCGTCGCGCTGTCGGTGACCGGCAAGGTGCCCGGCCTGACCGCCGAGCAGTTCGAGGAGGCGGCGCAGGCCGCCAAGGAGGGCTGCCCCGTCAGCCAGGCGCTCAAGGTGCCGATCACGATCGAGGTCAGCTTCACCGAGTGAGCGTTGTGGGACGGATGACGCACCTTCAACGCGGCCGGCCCCGCACGTCGTGCTCAGCCGCACGGGTCAGCTCAACGAAGGTGCGTCATCCGTCCCCGCCGCAGGGGTATGCCGTCCGGCTGAGCCAGCCGGACGGCATACCTGGGCACAGGGCGGGTCAGGAGGGGTCGGCGCCGCCTCCACGTGGAGGTAGGATGGCTGCGGTCAGGCCTCGGCGGTCTGCTTGAGGCTCTCGAGCATCTGCTGCCAGTTCTGCGAGAACTGGTCGGCCTGCTCCTGCGAGTCGTTGCCGTCCTGCTCGAGCGCCACGGTGGTGCGGCCGTCCCTCGTCGGAGTCAGCGTCCAGGTGACCGTGTGGTAGTTCTCGGGCCGGTCCTCCTTCCCGAGGAGGGGGCTGTAGTGCGTCACCCTGAGCCGGCTCTGCTCCTCGACCTCGAGCACCTCGCCCTTGTCCTCGTAGGGCTTGCCGTCCATCTCCCCCTGCCAGGTGATCGGGCTGCCCACCTGCCAGTCGGTCGTCAGGGTGGTGCCGAGCATCCAGGACCGCACCTGCTCGGGATCGGTGAGGGCCCTCCACACGGCGCTCCGGGGCGCCTTGACGATGACCTCTGCTCGTGCCACGTGACCAGTCATCCATCCGTCCTACTCCTCCCGCTCGGCCGGCGCCAGATCTCGTGCGCGGCGGGGTCGGGCGCCCGCCTAGGATTCAGCGCATGAGTCATGTCCTGTCTGCCGTCGCCTGGCCGTACACCAACGGTCCGCGCCACATCGGCCATGTGGCCGGTTTCGGCGTGCCCTCCGACGTCTTCAGCAGGTTCATGCGGATGGCCGGCCACGACGTGCTCATGGTCTCGGGCACCGACGAGCACGGCACGCCGATCCTCGTCCTCGCCGAGGAGGAGGGCCTGCGCCCGCAGGAGCTCGTCGACAAGTACAACGCCGTCATCGCCCAGGACCTCGCCGACCTCGGCCTCTCCTACGACCTCTTCACCCGCACCACGACGCGCAACCACTACGCCGTCGTGCAGGAGATGTTCCGCCAGGTGCACGCCAACGGCTACATGATCGAGCAGACGACCCGCGGGGCGATCAGCCCGTCGACGGGTCGCACGCTGCCCGACCGCTACATCGAGGGCACCTGCCCGATCTGCGCCTTCCCCGAGGCGCGCGGCGACCAGTGCGACAACTGCGGCAACCAGCTCGACGCCGACGAGCTGATCAACCCGCGCAGCAAGATCAACGGCGAGACGCCGGAGTTCATCGAGACCCAGCACTTCTTCCTCGACCTGCCCGCGCTCGCCGGCGCGCTCGAGGAGTGGCTCGACGGTCGCGAGGCCTCGGGCACGTGGCGCCCCAACGTCATCAAGTTCAGTAAGAACCTCCTCAAGGACGTGCGCCCCCGCGCGATGACCCGCGACATCGACTGGGGCATCCCGATCCCGCTCGAAGGCTGGGAGGAGGACCCCACCAAGCGCCTCTACGTGTGGTTCGACGCCGTCATCGGCTACCTCTCGGCCTCGATCGAGTGGGCCCGCCGCACCGGAGACGCCGATCGCTGGCGGGAGTGGTGGAACGACCCGGAGGCGGTGTCCTACTACTTCCAGGGCAAGGACAACATCACCTTCCACAGCCAGATCTGGCCGGCCGAGCTGCTCGGCTACGCCGGCAAGGGCGCCAAGGGGGGCGAGCCGGGCGAGTTCGGCGTGCTGAACCTCCCGACCGAGGTCGTGGCCTCCGAGTTCATGACGCTCGAGGGCAAACAGTTCTCGACCTCGCGCAAGCACGTCATCTACGTGCAGGACATCGTCGCGCGCTACGGGCCCGACCCGATCCGCTACTTCATCTGCGCGGCGGGTCCCGAGAGCCAGGACGCCGACTTCAGCTGGGCCGAGTTCGTCCAGCGCAACAACAGCGAGCTCGTGGCGGGGTGGGGCAACCTCGTCAACCGCACCGCGGCGATGATCGCCAAGAGCTTCGGCGAGATACCGCAGCCGTATGCCGTGGAGCCCGTCGACGAGGAGCTGCTGGCCACCGTCGCGGCGGGCTTCGACACCGTCGGCGCCTCGCTCCGGAGGCACCGCCAGAAGGCGGCGCTCGCCGAGGTGATGCGCATCGTCGGCGAGGCCAACGCCTACGTCAGCAAGACCGAGCCGTTCAAGCTCAAGGGCGACGACCAGCGCGAGCGGCTCTCGACCGTGCTGCACACGCTGGTCCAGGCCGTCTCAGATATCAATACGCTCATCTCACCGTTCTTGCCGCACGCCGCCAACCGGGTGCACGCCGTCCTCGGCGGGGTGGGCGAGTTCATGCCGATGCCCCGTCTCGAGGTCGTGCGCGACCTCGACGACGACGTCCGCACCTACCCCGTCATCACCGGTGACTACTCGGCGACGCCGCGCTGGGAGCGGCGCCCGGTCGTCGTCGGCACGCCGATCGCCAAGCCCACCGGCGTCTTCGTCAAGCTCGACCCCGAGCAGGTCATCGAGGACGAGCGCGCCCGCCTGGGCGACTCTGCTCCGGGGGGCACTCGTCACCACACCGACCCGCTCGCCGACCCGAAGATGGGTGCGCCGAAGCGCCCCGACAGTGCGAGCGAGTCCGTCTCACGCGTCCCCGGCACCGATGAGGCGCCCAGCGCATGAGCCCCCACGCGTCGGGCCAGCGGGGACTGCCGGACACGCTGCCCGACCCCCTGCCGATCGACGTCGTCGACAACCACGTGCACCTCGACATCACCCGCGAGGGCGACGAGCCCTTCGGCGTCGACGAGGCGGTGCGGCGCGCCCGCGCGGTCGGTGTCACCCGCCTCGTCCAGGTCGGTTGCGACCTCGAGGGGATCCGCTTCACGATGGACGCCATCGAGCGGCATACCGAAATCGTGGGCGGAATCGCCTTGCACCCCAACGAAGTTCCGAGACTCGCCGCGGCAGGGCGGCTCGAGGACGCCTATGCCGAGGTCGAGAGGTGCGCGGCGCACGACCGCATCCGCGTCATCGGCGAGACGGGCCTCGACTACTACCGCACCGGCCCGGAAGGGGTGCCGATCCAGCAGGACGGCTTCCGGTGGCACATCGACCTCGCCAAGCGCCTGGGCAAGGCCCTGCAGATCCACGACCGCGACGCGCACGACGACGTGCTGCGCATCCTCGACGAGGAGGGCGCGCCCGAGCACACGGTGCTGCACTGCTTCTCCGGCGACCTCACGATGGCTCGCGAGTGCGTCGAGCGCGGCTACTACCTCAGCTTCGCGGGCACCGTGACCTTCAAGAACGCCAGGCCGCTGCGCGACGCCCTGACCGCGATCCCGCTCGACCGCGTGCTGGTCGAGACCGACGCGCCCTACCTCGCGCCGGCGCCGCACCGGGGGGCGACGAACGCGTCGTTCCTCGTCCCGGTGACCCTGCGGGCGATGGCCGGTGTGCTCAACATCGACATGCCGACGTTGTGCCGCGCGGTGTCCGACAACAGCGAGCGCGTCTACGGCCCGTGGGACGCGGAGCGAATCGGGCAATCCGCCTAGCGCACCCCCAGATCGGGCGTCCAGCGGGGAGGGCTGCCGTTACCGAAATTTGACCTAACCGTCGGCGATCCGCCACATTGGGTGACTGTTGGCCGGATGCCGCCCCGCATCGACCTCCCCCCGACGGCGTGTGGAGGAGCGATCGAGAGCGCGTTGCACCCGGATCGTTCGACGTTCGGAGCACTGTGCTTTCTCGCAACATCAAGATCATCGCCGCCACCGGCGCCGCCGTCATCCTGACTGGCGGAGCCGTGGGCGCCACCCAGCTCGACAAGGCCGTGAACCTCTCGGTCGACGGCACCTCGACCGCGACCCACGTCTTCGGCACCACCGTGGGCGACCTGCTCGACAGCGAGGGCATCGCCGTCAAGCCGGGCGACGTCGTCGTGCCGGCCGTCGACGCCCCGCTGCGCGACGGTGACAAGGTCATCGTGAAGTACGCCCGCACGCTGACCATCACGGTCGACGGCAAGACGCGCACGGTCAACACGACCGAGACGACCGTCGACGGCGCGCTGCTCGCGCTGGGCGTCCGCGGTGAAGGCGCCCGCCTGTCGGTGTCGCGTTCGCAGACGATCGGTCGTCAGGGCCTGGCCCTCACGGTCGTCACGCCGAAGTGGGTCACCGTGACGGTCGACGGCAAGACGACGACGAAGACGATCACGGCTGCCACCGTCGGCGAGGCCCTTGGGCAGCTCGGCGTGACCCTCGGCAAGGCCGACAAGGTCAACCCGCCCGTGACGACCCCGCTCACCGCCGGCATCAAGGTGGCCGTTGAGCGCTTCACCACCAAGGACGTCAAGCGCACCGAGGCCATCGGCTACTCGACGAGCAAGAAGAAGTCGGCAGACCTCTACACCGACCAGACGAAGGTCGCCACCAAGGGTGTTGCCGGCGTGCGCACGATCACCGAGCGCCGCACCCTCAAGGACGGCAAGGTCGTGTCGACGAAGGAGATCTCCTCCGTCGTGACGAAGAAGCCGGTCAATGCCGTCGTGCTCGTCGGCACGAAGAAGCGCCCCGCGCCCGCCCCCGCGCCGGCCCCCCGCACGACGACGACCACGACGACCGGTGGCGGCTCGACCTCCGGCGCCGGCATCAACCTCGCCCGCGCCGCCATGTGGGACTCCATCGCCCAGTGCGAGTCGGGCGGCAACTGGTCGATCAACACGGGCAACGGCTACTACGGTGGCCTGCAGTTCCTCACCTCGACGTGGCTCTCCAGCGGTGGCGGCGACTTCGCCCCCCGTGCCGACCTCGCGTCGCGTGCGGAGCAGATCACGGTCGCCAACCGGCTCTACGCCAAGGCGGGCACCAGCCCGTGGGGTTGCGCCTGATCGTCCCCTGATCACCTCCTGATCGAAAGAGCAATTCGCCCGCCCCACCGGGGCCGCGAGCAGGTCTCCTGTCTCCGGGCGGATTGCTCTTTCGATCGTGGCCCTAGGGTGTGGGCATGACGAAGAAGGGCGACGCCGACAGCGTGCCCGCGGTGGCCGATGCCGTGCTGCTCGGGCCCGCGCAGGTGCGCGCGCTCGCCGAGCGTCTCGAGGTGCGCCCCACCAAGCAGTGGGGCCAGAACTTCGTCGTCGACCCCAACACCGTGCGCAAGATCGTGCGGGTGGCCGGCGTCGGACCCGATGACGTGGTCGTCGAGGTCGGCCCTGGTCTCGGGTCGCTCACGCTGGCGCTGCTGCCCGTCGTGCGCCACGTGACCGCCGTCGAGGTCGACCCGCGGCTCGCGGGCGCGCTCGAGGAGACGGTGCGCGATCTTCAGCCCGGCAACGTGCACCGGCTGCGGCTCGTCGCCGCCGACGCGCTCACGGTGACCAGCCTGCCCGGGCCCGACCCGACCGCCCTCGTCGCCAACCTGCCCTACAACATCTCCGTGCCGGTCGTGCTGTCCTTCCTCCAGCACTTCCCCTCGCTCCAGCGGGTGCTCGTCATGGTGCAGCTCGAGGTGGCCGAGCGTCTCGCCGCCAAGCCCGGCAGCAAGACCTACGGCGTCCCGAGCGTCAAGGCCGCGTGGTACGGCGACGTCGAGCTCGCCGGCAAGGTCGGGCGCACCGTCTTCTGGCCGGTGCCCAACGTCGACTCCGGCCTCGTCTCGCTCGTGCGTCGCGACCCGCCGCAGACCACGGCCAGCCGGACCGACGTGTTCCGCTGCATCGACGCGGCCTTCGCGCAGCGCCGCAAGTCCCTACGGGCCGCGCTGTCAGGGTGGGCCGGCTCGGCTACGCGGGCCGAAGCGGCCCTGGTGGCGGCCGGCATCGACCCCCGCACCCGCGGTGAGCAGCTCGACATCGTCGCCTTCGCGCGCATCGCCGAGGCGGCGACGGCGCTCGACGCGCCCGGCACGTAGGGTGACCGCATGACCGTCGCCCCGACTCTGCCCGGTGCGGTCACCGTCCGTGCGCCAGCCAAGGTCAACCTCGAGCTGCGCGTCGGACCCCGGCGTGCTGACGGCTTCCACGACCTCGCGACCGTCTTCCAGGCCGTGTCGCTGCACGACGAGATCTCGGTGACCCGGTGGGACGAGTGGCAGGTCGTGCCCGCGGGCACGTATGCCGCGCTGATCCCGACCAACGGTGACAACCTCGCCGTGCGTGCCGCCCGGCTCGTCGCCGAGCAGTGGGACGTCGACGAGAAGCTCTCGATCCGCATCGACAAGGACATCCCCGTGGCGGGGGGCATGGCCGGCGGCTCGGCCGACGCCGCCGCGACCCTGCTCGCCTGCGACCAGCTGTGGGGCCTGGGGCTGATGCGCGACGAGCTCGCCGAGCTCGCCGCCTCGCTCGGCAGCGACGTGCCGTTCCCGCTCACCGGTGGCAACGCCATGGGATCGGGCCGCGGCGACCAGCTCGCCCCGGTGCTCGCCCGTGGCACGTTCCACTGGGTCTTCGCGATCAGCGACGTGGGCCTGTCGACGCCGGCCGTCTATGCCGAGTGCGACCGCCTGCGTGACGAGAGCGGCAGCGCCACCGAGGTGCCCGAGCCGCAGGTGAGCTCCGAGCTGATGGCGGCCCTGCGCAGCGGCGACCCCGCCTCGCTCGGAGCAGCCCTGCACAACGACCTCGAGCCCGCGGCCTTCTCGCTGCGCCCGGACCTCAAGGAGCTGCGCGACGCCGGCGTCGAGTTCGGGGCTCTCGGCGGCATCGTCTCGGGGTCGGGGCCGACCGTCGCCTTCCTCACCGAGAGCCACGAGGCCTCGCTCGACCTGTCGGTCTCGCTCGCGGCCGCCGACCTCTGCCGCGACCTGCGCCGGGCCAAGGGCCCCGTGCACGGAGCGCACGTCGTCGGCGCCCCCCGCTCCACCGACTGACCCCATCGACAGAGCACGATCGAAAGAGCAATCCGCGCTCTCTCGATCGTCTGGCGGGCGGATTGCTCTCTCGATCGGGGGACGGCATAGAGTCGGGTCGCCATGGCTAACCTCGTTTCCCTCGAACGCGTCTCGCTCGTCTTCGGCACGGCGCACGTGCTCGACGAGGTGAGCCTCGGCGTGCAGACCGGTGACCGCATCGGAGTCGTCGGCGTCAACGGCGGCGGCAAGTCGACGCTGCTGCGCGTCATGGCCGACCTGCAGGAGCCCGACTCGGGCCGCATCACCAAGCAGGGCGGCGCTGACGGCATCCACATCGGCATGCTGTCGCAGGTCGACGCGCTCGACCCGGCCTGGACCGTGCACGAGGCCGCGCTCGGCGACCGTCCCGAGCACGTGTGGGCCGGCGACCCCCGCATCCGCGACGTGCTCGACGGGCTCCTCGGCGGCACCGGGGCCGAGGGCATGGGCGGGCTGGGCAGCCTCGTCGGACCCAAGTCGGGCGGTGAGCGCCGTCGCCTCGCACTAGCCCGCCTGCTCGTCGCCGACCCCGAGCTGCTGCTGCTCGACGAGCCGACCAACCACCTCGACGTCGAGGGCGTCGCCTGGCTCGCGCACCACCTCGCGACCCAGCGCCCGCGCCCGGGCAACGCGACCGTGGCGATCACCCACGACCGCTGGTTCCTCGACGCCTATGCGACGACGACCTGGGAGGTCGAGGCCGGAGGCGTCACCGCCTTCGAGGGGGGGTATGCCGCCTACGTCCTCGCGAAGGCCGAGCGGGATCGTCTCGCCGGGCTCGCAGCCGACCGCCGCTCCAACCTCATGCGCAAGGAGCTGGCCTGGCTGCGCCGCGGACCGCCGGCGCGCACGAGCAAGCCCAAGTTCCGCATCGACGCAGCCAATGCCCTCATCGCCGACGAGCCGCCCCCGCGCAACAGCGTCGAGCTCGCGTCGTTCG
Source organism: Humibacillus xanthopallidus (assembly GCF_044793955.1). Taxonomy (GTDB): domain Bacteria; phylum Actinomycetota; class Actinomycetes; order Actinomycetales; family Dermatophilaceae; genus Humibacillus; species Humibacillus xanthopallidus_C. The sequence continues at coordinate 1,308,809 of NZ_CP084995.1, forward strand.
CGAGCCGCCGCCTCGGCAAGGACGTGCTCGACCTCGAGGACGCCACCGTGCTGCTCGGCGACCCGCCGAGCCAGCGGCTCCTGCTCGACCACGTCACCTGGCGACTCGCGCCGGGGGAGCGGGTCGGGATCGTCGGCGTCAACGGCGCCGGCAAGTCGACGCTGCTGCGCGCCCTGACGGGTGAGCTGCCCCTGGCGAGCGGGAGGCGCAAGATCGGCAAGACGGTCGCCATCGCCTTCCTCACCCAGGAGGTGCGCGAGCTCGAGCGCTTCGAGCAGTGGCGCGTCATCGAGGCCATCGAGGACGTCAAGCAGTGGACGACCTTGGGCGGCAAGGAGATCAGCGCGAGCCAGCTCGCCACCCGGCTCGGCTTCCCCGGCGGCCGCCAGCAGTCGCGCGTGAGCGACCTCAGCGGTGGTGAGCGGCGTCGCCTGCAGCTGACCCGGCTGCTCCTCACCGAGCCCAACGTCCTCATCCTCGACGAGCCGACCAACGACCTCGACATCGAGACGTTGACCTCGCTCGAGGACGTGCTCGACGGGTGGGCCGGCACCCTCATCGTCGTCTCGCACGACCGCTACCTGCTCGAGCGGGTGTGTGACCACCAGCTCGCCCTGCTCGGAGACGGCAAGCTGCGTGACCTCCCGGGTGGGGTCGAGGAGTACCTCCGCCTCCGCGAGGCCATGCGGTCGCGCGCGAGCCGGCCGGACGGCATACCTGCTGGGCGTGGCGGTGGCGGTGGCGCTGGCGCGGCGAGCGCCGCGTCCCCGACGACTCCGGAGGCCGTGGCGAACCCGGCGCAGGTGCGCGAGGCGCGCAAGGTGATGGCGCGCGTCGAGAAGCAGCTGACCCGGCTCACCGAGCGGGAGGAGCGGCTGCACCACGACATGGCCGAGAAGTCGACCGACCCGACGGCGCTCGCCGACCTCACGGCGCGGCTGCGGGAGATCGTCGACGAGCGTGAGGTGCTCGAGCTCGAGTGGCTGGAGGCCGCCGAGGTCGTCGGCTGAGCGACCTCTTGAAAGTATCTTGATGTCAAGATACTTTGGTGGCATGGAGATGCGGCTGCACCACGTCCAGGTGTCCGGTCCGGCGGGCTGCGAGGACGCCATGCGCGCGTTCTACGTCGGCGTGCTCGGCATGAGCGAGATCGACAAGCCGGAGCGGTTGCGCGCCCGCGGGGGCGCGTGGTTCCGGGCCGGCTCGGCGGAGGTGCACGTCGGCATCGAGGAGGGCTTCGCCCCGGCCCGCAAGGCGCACCCCGGTCTGGCCGTCACGACTCCCGGTGGCCTCGACCGGCTCGCAGAGGCGGTCGAGGCCACCGGGGCGCCCGTCACGTGGGACGACGCCATCCCCGGTCTCCGGCGCTTCCACACGAGTGACCCCGTCGGCAACCGCCTCGAGTTCCAGGAGGCGCGGGAGTCGCGGCAGTCGGCCCCCTCGCAGCAAGGGGCCGACGGGTGAGCGGGGAGAGGCCGTGCAGGCCTGGTGCGGCAGGTCGCTCAGCCCGACCCGGCCGAACGCGACTCGAGCGGTGCCAGCATGCGCCGCAGCAGTCGGGCCAGCTCTTGCCTGTCGGCGGCCGACAGCTCGGAGAGCAGCGACTTCTCCTGCTCGATGAGGTCGGCCATCGCCGAGTCGACGACGTCACGCCCGGCCGGGGTCAGCCGCACGAGCACTCCTCGGCGATCACCCGGATCGGGGCGGCGCTCGACGTAGTTGCTGCGCTCGAGCCGGTCGACCCGGTTGGTCATCGTGCCCGAGGTCACGAGCGTCTCCTGCACGAGCTGTCCGGGAGACAGCTCGTAGGGCTCGCCCGCGCGCCGCAGCGCCGAGAGCACGTCGAAGGCCCAGCCCTCGAGCTGGTGCTCGGAGAAGGCGGAGCCACGAGCGAGGTCGAGCCGCCGGGCGAGGCGCGAGACCCGCGAGAGCACCTCGAGGGGGCTGACGTCGAGGTCCGGTCGCTCGCGGCGCCAGGCGGCGACGATCACGTCGACGTCGTCGCGGCGTTCCGGGTCCTTCGCCATGCCACCAACTCTAGCCACCATCAAGACTCTTGACATCAAAAGAACGGGACCCTCATGACGACCTCCGACGCACCGGCCACGCCACCTCACGAGCCGGCCGACGTGCCGAGCCACGACGCGAGCCACGACGCCAGCCGTGACTCGAGCTGGGACCCGGCTCAGTACGCCGTCTTCGGTGACCACCGCGGCCGCCCCTTCCACGACCTGGTGGCGCGCGTGCCGAGTGAGAGACCCCGCGTCGTCGTCGACCTCGGCTGCGGGCCGGGCGATCTCACGCTGACCCTCGCCGACCGCTGGCCGGGCGCCCGCGTGGTCGGCGTCGACAGCTCCCCCGAGATGCTGGCTCGGGCCCGCGAGACCGACCTCGTCGGGCGGGTGGAGTGGGTCGAGGCCGCCGCCGAGACGTGGGACCCCACCACCCACGGCGCCCTCGACGTGCTCGTCACGAACGCCACCCTCCAGTGGGTGCCGACCCACCTGCGCCTGCTGCCCCGCTGGCTGGGCGCGCTGGCGCCCGGGGGCGTGCTGGCGATGCAGGTGCCGGCCAACTTCGACGCCCCCTCCCACCGGCTCATGCGGGAGGTCGCCGCCCGCCACCCGCGCGCCGACGACCTGCGCGCGGGGCTCGATCGCGCCGACGCCGTCGCGCGACCCGAGACGTATGCCGCCCTCCTCCTCGCGCACACGCGCGACGTGGACGTGTGGCAGACGACCTACCTGCAGGTGCTCGCCGCCGAGCCGGACGCGCCGCACCCGGTGCTCGAGTGGGTGCGGAGCACGGGCCTGCGCCCGGTGCTCGGTGTGCTGACCGACGACACCGAGCGCGAGGCCTTCCTCGCCACCTACGAGGGTGAGCTCGAGGCGGCATACCCCCGGCGCGACGGAGTCGTGCTCTTCCCCTTCACGCGGACCTTCGCCGTGGCGCGGATGCCGGGCTGACCCCGCAACTGCTGCCCGAAAGTCCGTCATGAAACGGCAGCGCCGACGTCTCATGGGGGACGACACCGTCGCGCTCCCGCTTCGTCAGGGGAGGGATCGCGACCTGACGAGGGCGGGGCCTGACGGGGCCCGACCTGCCCGAGGGGTGTCGAGCGCGGTTCGTCCCTTCGCGTGGTCTCGTGGAGGGGATCATGCGGAGGGACGCAACCGTGGCGGTGCCCCGCTCGACGCCCGCTGCCGGGTGTTGGCACACTGGGGCCGCCCGGGCGCCCACCCGAGTGCCGGCCCGTGACCTCATCGACGCGCGTCCGGCTCCGTCGAGACACCCCCGAGGAGACGCTCGTGTCGGCCGAGACGGCTCTGTGGTCGAGGGAGTCCTGGGAGTCGGCACCCGACGCAGCCCTGCTCGACCAGGCGCGCGAGGGCTCGGCGGAAGCCTTCGGGGAGCTGTGGAGACGGCACCTGCCCGCTGCCCACGGGGTGGCCGGCAAGCACGGCGGACGCACGCCGCCCGAGGACATCGTGGCCGAGGCCGCGACCAAGGTCTTCACCCTCCTGCAGGCCGGCCGCGGGCCCGACGAGCACTTCCGCGCCTACTTCCTCACGACCGTGCGCACCGTCGCCGCGGACCACACGCGTCGCGAGCTGCGGGCCGTCCCGGTGGCCGACGACGACCTCGAGCTGCTCGTCGACCCGGCTGCGGCGGCGGACGACGAGGCCAGCGGGGCCGGCGGGGTCGGCGACTCCGAGCTCTTCGACACCGAGCTCGTGCGCACCGCCTTCTCCGGCCTGCCCGAGCGAGACCAGCAGGTGCTGTGGCACACGACGGTTGAGGGCGAGGCGCCACGCGTCGTCGCCCCCAGGCTCGGCATGACGGCCGGAGCGGTCAGCTCGCGGGCCATGCGGGCGCGGGAGTCGCTGCGCGCGGGCTACCTCGACGCGTATGCCGAGCGGTGCCTCGCGCACGCCGAGTCACGCGAGTGCACGTGGACCATCGAGCGGCTCGGCCGCCTCGTGCGCGGTCGGCTCCCGCGGCGCCAGACCCAGCGGGCCGAGGCGCACGTGGCCACCTGCCCGCACGCCGCGGCCGTGGTCGCCGACCTTCAGGAGATCTATCGGGGCTTCCCCGCGCTCATCGTGCCGCTCGTGCTCGCAGCCGGGTTCGGCACGTCGGGACTAGCCGCGGCCCTGGGCTTCGCCGGTGCGGGTGCGGGTGCCGCCGGGGCCGGAGCGGCAGCGCTCGCCGGCATGGGGGAGGTGCCCGCCGCGACGGGTGGGGCCGCTGGGGCCGCAGCTGGCGCCGGTGCGGGGCTCGGAGGTGCGGTGGTGTCGGAGTCGAGCCAGCTCGCCACGCGCCTCGCCGTCGTGCTCGCGGGCGGAGTCGTCGCGCTCGGTCTCGTCGCGGCAGCCCTGACCTCGGGCGGGTCCGACGCTCCAGCACCGCCGGTGGCGGCGTCGACCGCATCAGTGGCACCGACCGCATCGGCTGGACCGACGGCATCCACGGCGACGTCATCCGCGGCGACTCCTCCGGTGACCTCGACCGCAACCACGGCGGCAACCACGCCGACGACCGGCGCGGCCACGGCAGCGCGCCCGACGAGCGCGGGGCCGGCCCTCACCGGAGCCCCCGCCCCGTCGCGCTCCGCGTCGGCCGCCCCGAGCGCAGCCCCGACCAGCGTGCCCCGCGCGACCGCCACTGCGGTGGATCCGGCGCCGGCCCCGCCGACGTCTGCGCCGGGGGTGCCTCCAGCCACTGGGGTCGCAGCCCGACTGCTCGGCACCGGCGACCCGAGCCGCATCTCCCTGCGCGTGCCGGCCGCCTCGACCGGCGGGTCGCTGACCGTGAGCGTCTCGACCGTGGGCGGTGCCGGGTCGCTCACGGCCGCCAACCGCACCTTCGACTGCACGCAGAGCGCGTCGTCGAGTCTCACCTGCGTCGGCGAGGGCGGGCAGATCCAGCTCCTGCAGTCGGGCACGGGCGGCGCGGTGGCCCTCCTCGTGCGGGTGCGCGACGCCTCGGGAGCGGTCACGCAGTCCGTCGTCGTCCCGTCCTGAGGACGCCCAGAGGCCCGCGTCGGGCTTGGCGCGCCAGACCACGCCGCGCCGCGCCGGGCCGCGCCGGGCCGCGTCGGGCCCCGCCGATGACCGACTGAGCTCGCCAGCGATCGCCGGCCGCACGGCATACCCCATCGGGGTGGTGCCCTCAGCGGCGAGGCACGCTGATGAGGCGAGGGGTGCGGTCGAGACCGGAGAGCCCGTTCCACGCGAGGTTGACGAGGTGCGCCGCGACCTGGTCCTTCTTGAACTTGCGCTGCTCGAGCCACCACTGACCCGTCAGCGCCACCATGCCGACGAGCATCTGCGCGTGGATCGGGGCCGACTTGGGGTCGAGCCCGCGCTGCTTGAAGGCGGAGGCGAGCAGGTGCTCCACCTGGCTCGCGACTTCGCCGAGCACGCTCGCGAAGGACCCCGTCGACTGGCCGGGGGGCGAGTCGCGCACGAGGATCCGGAAGCCGTCGGGGTCGGCCTCGATGTAGTCGAGCAGCGCCAGGGTGGCGTGCTCGAGCAGCAGCCGCGCGCCCTCGCCCTCGTCGAGCGCGGCGTTGATCCCCCCGAGCAGCGCCTGGATCTCGCGGTCGACGATGACCGCATAGAGGCCCTCCTTGCCGCCGAAGTGCTCATAGACGACCGGCTTGGAGACATTGCCCTTGGACGCGATCTCCTCGACGGTCGTGGCCTCGAAACCCTTCTCGGCAAAAAGCTTGCGACCGACGCTGATGAGCTGCTCACGGCGCTCCGGACCAGTCATCCGCGCCCGGGGTCGCCCCCGCTCGGCTCGGTCGGATCGCTCGGCTCGGTCGGCAGTCACATCGACCATTGTGCCGTCCGTGCGCAGCGCACCGTGGCTGCACCGTGGCGGCGCCGTGGCAGCGCCGGGTGGGGCGTGGCCGGCGGCCGGACTGCACTACCCTGTGGTGGTCCCGAGAGTGGGTCGCGTGTGCGGCCCGGGTGACGTTCCCCGGTTGGTCTGTCGGCAGGGCCCGCCTGACTTTGAATCAGGACAAGCGACGTAGGTTCGACTCCTACCCGGGGAGCCACGCCAGCGCGTCGAGCAGGGGCGCTGGCCTGCTCGACGCGGTGACGGGGGCGCTGGTGCGTGGCTTCGGTGGCCCGCGGCGGGTCAGCGGGTCACAGGCGGCGGCACTGGTCTTCCTTGTTGCCGCCGACGACGTTGCCCCAACCGGTGGGAGCCGGCACGTTCTCCTTGCACTGCAGGTTGCCGTTGACGGTGTTGTAGGTGAAGCGCTGGGTGCCGGCGTTGGTGAAGGACTGGATGTCGCCCGTCACCCGGTTGCGGTCGAGGTAGGCCTGCGATCCCTGCTTCACCTGGATGCTGCCGCCGACCTGGCTGCTGACGACGCGGACCGACCGGTGCCCCTCCGCCTGGACGTTGCCGATGACCCGCACCGACGTGGCCGACAGGGTGGCGCCCTGCTCGACCTTGATGGTCCCCTTGACGTAGGTGCGGGTGAGCGTGCACGTCGCCCCGGCGGGCACGCGCAGGTTGTCGACCGTCACGGCGCCGAGCGAGCCTCGGCAGATGCGCTCCTCGGCCGCGGCGGGTGATGCGGCGACCAACGCTCCGGCGACCGCCATGGCCGACGCCAGCAGCACGTGTGTTCCTCGTTGCATGACTCACACCCTTCTTCTCTGGGCCCGCCCTGACTGGGCTTGGAGGGCCACGGGACCACCGTCGGCCCGGCGCATGACGAAGGCATGAGAGTCCGATGACAGGGCTCTCATGGGCGGTGCCCCGATGCGCCCAAAACACCTGCCACAGGCGGAGATCCGTCTTAGTGTTCTCTCATCGCTCTTGCTGAGGGGGTTGGATGTCCGGCGCCACGCGCCCCCCGGTGATCGTCCTCGAGGACGATCCCCTCATTGCGGCCTTCATGTCGAAGGCCCTGCGCAAGAGCGGCCACGTCGTCGAGTGCTTCGACCGCGGGCTGGCGGTGCTCGAGCGGGTGCAGGGCGACCCCTCGGCGCTGCTGCTGCTGGACCTCGGACTTCCCGACATCGACGGACTGGAGGTGCTGCGTCGGTTGCGGGCGTCCGGGTCGACGATGCCGGTCATCGTCGTGACCTCGCGCAGCGACCCCGGTGACCGCGTCGAGGCACTCACCTTGGGAGTCGCCGGCTACGTCGTCAAGCCGTTCCCGCTCGCTGAGCTGCTCGCCAGCGTCGAGGCGGCCGTGGCGGCGATCCCGCCCGCCGGCTCCGTCGCGGGCGCCCCCGGGCCCACTGCACCAACCGGGCCGGGCGGTCCGTCAGCCCCCCCGGGGCTCAACCGGTAGCTCGATCTCGAACCGGGCACCGCGCCCGGTGCTCGAGTCCGTCACCCGTGCGGACCCGCCGTGGGCCTCGGCGATGGCCCTCACGATCGAGAGGCCGAGCCCGGAGCTGCGGCCGCCGGAGCTGCGGGCGAAACGCTCGAAGATCCGCTCACGGTCCTCGGGCGCGACGCCCGGCCCGTCGTCCTCCAGCCAGACCCGCACGGTCTGTCCGCTGAGCGCGGACCCCAGGCTCACCCGGGTGCCCGGAGGCGTGTGCTGGCAGGCGTTGGCGGCCAGCTGGGTGACGGCCTGGGTCAGCCGCTGGCCATCGGCCACGACCCGGCCCTGACCCACGTCGACGAGCTGCCAGTCCCGGGCACAGAGGACGGAGGTCTTGCGGAAGACGTCGTGGGTCCATTCGGACAGCTCGAGCGGGCCGATGTCGAGGAAGTCGGGCCGCTCCGCACGGGCGAGGGTCAGCAGGTCCTCGACCATCCGGTTCATCCGGTCGATCTCGTTGGTGATGAGCTTGGTCGTCTCGGCCCGCTCCTGCTCGTCGTCCTCTAGGTCGAGCAGCTCGAGGTGCCCCCTGATGACGGTCAGGGGGGCTCGCAGCTCGTGGCTCGCCTCGTCGAGGAAGCGGCGCTGGTTGCCGAACGAGGACTCCAGACGGCCGATCATGTCGTTGAAGGCCATGGCGATCCGCGAGGCCTCGTCCTGCCCACGCACGGGGATGCGCTGCGAGAGATCGGTGTCCGAGATGAGCCGGGCCGTGTCGGCGAGGCTGCGCAGCGGTCGCAGCACCCGCCCGGCAAGGCCGTAGCCGATGGCGGTCGCGATGAGGATGGTCACGGCGAGGATCAAGGCCTGCGTCGTGACCGCGTCATCGATCTCGGCGCGCTCGGACCGGGGCAGGTTGACGGCGACGAAGTGGCCGCGGCTCCCGCCGACGTCGATGGGGTTGACGATGTAGCGCACGTCTCCCGCCGCGGTGTTGAGACTCCCCTCCCGCAGCGCGGTCTGCGACAGCCAGAAGTCGATCGGCTGGCTCAGCTCCTCCTCCGTCAGCGCCTCGGAGTCCGCCTCGGCCTGGTAGAGCCGGCCGTCGATGAAGGTCAGCAGCGTCTCGCCCTCGTCAGGCACCTCTCGCGCGAAGTAGAGGTCGAACACCGCGGCGAGATCACCCCCGAAGGCCGATCCTGTCGTGGGGTTCGTGCCACCAGCGAGGAGCCTGAACTCCTCGACCTCGCGCGTCAGCGCCGTGTGGATCTCGACGTCGAGCCGCTCCACGAGCACGTTGCGCAGCAGCACGAGCGACACGCCCGCCGAGCCCGCGAGCAGGACCGCCATGGCGGCCAGGATGCGGAGCCTCATGTTGCCGAACAGCCGTTGTGCGCGGAGCAACTCTGGCATCTCCGGAGCGTAGCTCCGGAGACCGTTGTCCGTGCGTCGATCGGCGAGCATCGGGGCGGCCCCTGATGGGGGATGGCCAGGGGCCGCCCGCGAAGTCAGCGCCGGCTCAGGGGGCGGGGGCAAATCTCACCACCAGCTGCGGGGCCCGGTCGGCGCCGTCCTCACGGCTGTGGAATGACTGCTCCGCGTTGCCGCCCTCGGCCGAGTCCCGGATGACGAAGCCGTTGGACTGCCCCGAGCCGTACATCGTGCGGACCTGGCTCGTCACGGCCCACTGGCGCCACCCGGTGCCGGACGTCGTGGTCGCCGCGGTGCCCGTCGTCGCGGGCTGGTTGGACCACGTGGCCCCGCCCTCGGTCCAGGCGGCTGCGGCCGAGAAGGCCTGGAGCGTGCGACCGCCCGCGGCGGATCCTGCCTCGAGGCGCAGCGTGGCCTCGTCCACCACGCACCCTGTCGGGGTCGGGGGAAGCGTGAACCCGACGAGGGTCCGCAGGGCCTGACCGCTCTTGGACCTGACCTTGAGCGAGGAGTCACCACCCTTGTTCTGGCTCGGGCTCGACTGGTCGACCCACGTGTCGCGGTTGGCGGCCAGGGTCAGCACGGGTCCGCAGTCCGGTGCCGTGGGCCCGGGCGGGGGAGGCGTCGGAGTCGTGGAGGTCGACCCGGCTGTCACCCAGGTGATGACGAGCGACGGACGGTCGCTGTTGCTCTCGCGACTGCGGAACTGCTGCTCGTGGTCGTTGCCCTCGCTGGCGTCGCGGACGAGGAAGCTCGGTGCCCCGGCTGCCGAGACCATCGTCCTGACCTGGTCGGTCACCGTCCACTGGCGCCACCCGTTGCCCGAGGTGGTCGTCGCCGCGGGGCCGCCCGTCGCGGGCTGGTTGGCCCACGTGACGGCGTTCTCGTTCCACGCCCCCGTCACGGGGAGCGCCTGGAGGGTGCGCCCCGTGCGCGACGAGGTGGCATTGAGCCGCAGGGTGGCGCTGCCCACCGCGCACGCGCTCGGCACGGTCGGTGCCGGGAAGCGCACGACGGCTCGCAGGTTGCCGCCCGACTTCGACATCACCTTGAGCACGGAGTCGGTGCCCTTGTTGGACGACGGGCTGCCCTGGTCGAGCCAGCTGTCGGCGTTCGCCGTCAGCGTCGTCGTCGGGGCGGTGCACACCGCCGGGGCGGCCTCGACGGTCCAGCTCCACGTGTGCGGCGAGGCGTCGGTGTTGCCGGCGCCGTCGGTGGCCCGCACCGAGAAGGTGTGCGACCCCGCCGAGAGCGCGTTGAGTGTGACCGGTGACGTGCAGCTGCTGTATGCCGCCGCGTCGAGGGCGCACTCGAACGTGGACCCCGGCTCGGAGCTGGCGAACTCGAAGGTCGCCGTCGTGCTCGTCGTCGTGCCCGAGGGGCCGGCTGTGCCGGTCGTGCTCGGGGGCGTCGTGTCGGGCGTGGTGATGGTCCACGATGCCGTTGCCGGTGAGGCGTCGCGGTTGCCGGCGAGGTCGATCGCGCGGACCGCGAACGTGTGGTCGCCGGCCGCGAGCCCGGTCAGGGTCAGCGGCGAGGTGCACGCCGCGTAGGCCGCCGCGTCGACGGAGCACTCGAAGGTGCCCGGCTCGTTGGTCGCGAAGGCGAACGTTGCCGTCGTGCTCGTCGTGGAGCCGGTCGGCGCCGACGTCAACGTCGTCGTGGGCGCGACGGCGGTGACGACCGTCCACTCCCACTCGGTCCAGTTCGGCTGCACGTTGCCGGCCGCGTCCGTGGCCTGCACGGCGAAGGTGTGGGCCCCGACGCCGATGCCGGTGTAGGTCTTGGGCGAGTCACAGGCAACGGTGACACCGTCCAGCCAGCAGGCGAAGGTGGAGTCGGCCTCGTCCGACGCGAACTCGAACGTTGCCGTCGTCATCTCCGTCGGGTCGTCCGGACCAGCGGTGATGGTCGCCTCCGGTGGGCCGTCGACGGTCCAGGCCCGGGTGGCCGGGGTCGGGTCGGCGTTGCCGGTGTGATCGACGGCCCGCACCTCGAGCACGTGGTCGCCCTCGGCCAGCCCAGTGAGGGCGAGCGGGCTCGTGCAGGGTGCGAACGGCACGCCGTCGAGCGAGCACTCGAAGCCCGCACCGGGATCGGTCGACTCGAAGGTGACGGCGGCCGTCGTCGCGGTGGTGAGGGCCTGCGGGCCCGACAGGATCGCTGTCTCGGGCGGTGTGGTGTCGGCCGGTGCTCCCTCTACGGTCCACGTGTGCTCAGCCGGTGTGGCGTCGACGAAGCCGTGGACGCTGGCGCGCACGAGGAGGGTGTGGTCTCCGTCGGCCAGGTCCGCATAGCTCTGCGGTGTGGGGCACGGCAGGAACGGACCTGCGTCGAGGGCGCACTCGAAGGTCGAACCCGGCACGTTCGAGGCGAGCTCGAAGGTCGCCGTCGGGTCGGCGGTCGGGCTGGCGGGGAACGACGTGATGGTCGTCTCCGGCGGGCCCTGCAGCGTCCACGTCACCTGTGCTGACCCGACGTTGCCGGCCAGGTCGGTGGCGCGCACCGTGAGGGTGTGCGGCCCGACCACGTCCGCCGTCGCTTCGTGCGGTGACGCGCACGGCTCGAAGGTCACGCCGTCCAGGGCGCACTCCGTCACGGCAAACGGATCGTTCGTCGAGAAGCTCACGCGCACAACGGGGTTGGTCGTGATAGCGGGCACCGCTGCAACCGTCACGGACGGCGCGATGGTGTCTGCGGCATACGTGAAGGTGTGTGATGCCGGCGTGGCGTCGACGTTGTCCTCGACGTCGATGGCGCGCACGTAGAAGGTGTAGGACCCACCATCCGTCAAAGGCTCCGGCACGTCGGGGTTGGGGTAGGTCCAGGGACTCGTGCAGGCCGTGAAGGCGGCGTCCGCCGGGTCGTTCAGACTGCACTCGAACGTGAGTCCCTGCGGCGAGGTGACGTTGTCGGCACCGGTGAAGCTGAAGGTGACCGCGCCGGTCGGGTCCGCCGGCCCGCCGGTGATGGTGGTGGTGGGCGCGACGGTGTCGAGACCTGCCACGATGACCCACTCGTAGACGGTGACCTCGATCTGCTCCGCCCCTTCCGGGCTGATCGCGTAGACGCGGAACATCCGGTCACCGACGGCGAGGCCGGTGTAGGTGACGGTGCCCGAGTCGCAGGTCGTGAAGGGCTCGCTGTCGATGGCGCACCGGAAGGTCGAGTCGGCCACGTTGGACTCGAACGTGAAGGTCGCGTTCGTGTCGATGGTCTCCCCGCCGGTCGCCGGGTCGGTCCCTTCGGGCGGGATGAACGCCGGACCGTCGGTGACCGTCGCCACGATGCCCGTGACCGTCCACGTCCACGTCGCGGGCGACGCGTCCGTGTTGCCCTCCGGGTCGGTCGCGCGCACCCGGAAGGTGTGCTGACCGACCTCGGTCTCCTCGAAGGAGTGCTCGAAGGCGAACTCGCACGGGCTGTATGCCGCACCGTCGAGCGAGCACTCGAAGGTGACGTCAGGCTCGTCGGACGAGAACGTGAACACCACGTCGAGCAGTGGCGAGGCCAGCGGGGGCTTGATGCCGATGAAGGTGTCCGGCGCCACGTCGGGCGGCAGGGCGGCATACGTCCAGGTGAAGGATGCCGGGCTGGCGTCGACGAGGCCCGTCTCGTCGATGGCGCGCACCTCGAAGACGTGCTCGCCGGGGGTCAGCCCGGTGAGCTGCCACGGGTTGTCGCAGTCGACGAAGTCGGCCTCGTCGGTGCTGTCGAGACGGCACTGGAAGGCCAGGGCCGCGGCCGGCGTCGTGTTGTCGCTGCCGGTGAACGTGAACAGGGCGTTCGCGCTGTTGGACGGGTCGGAGGGCCGGTCGACGATCGTCGTCTCCGGGGCGCCGATGGCGGCCGAGATGTCACAGACGACGCCGAGGCACTGACCCGGCTCCGCGTTGCCCGAGGCGGCGTTGGCGCCACCGTCGGTCGTGCCGCTGACCGCGAGGATGCCCCAGCCGTCGTTGAGCGTCGCCGTGTTGCCGGTCACGGTGTGGCCGGGGTCCGCGACGGCGATGCCGTCTCCGGCGTTGCCGGTCACGGTGTTGCCCCGGATGAGGTTGCCCTCGCCTGCGGGGGCGCTGCCGGCGACCTCGATGCCCGAGCCCGAGCTGCCGCTGATGGTGTTGGAGGCCACGAGGTTGCCGAACGACTCGGCCTCGAGGGTGATGCCGGACCCGGAGCTGCCGGTCACGGTGTTGCCCTCGATGACGTTGTCGCTCGACTGGGTCAGGCAGATGCCGGCCGCGTTGAAGCGGAGGTCGTTGCTCGTCACCGACGAGCCGTCCGCGTCGTCGAGGCTGATGCCACAGCCGCCCGACGTCGTGACCGTGTTGGCCGCGAGGTCGTTGCCGGTCGAGGCCGTGACCGAGATGCCGTCACTGCCGCTCGCGTCGATCGTGTTGCTCCGGACCGTGTTGTCGTCCGACCCGAGGTCGAGGGAGACGCCGGAACCGCTGTTGGCGGTGGCGGTGTTGCCGCTGATGACGTTGCCGTCCGAGGCCGTCAGGCCGACGGCCGACTGGCTCGACCCGGTCACGGTGTTGTCGGTGACCGTGTTGGCGTTGGCCGAGTCGAGCATGATGCCGTCGCCGGCGATCGACCCGATCTCGTTGTCTCGCAACACCGCTCCGGTGGTGCCGCCGGAGAGCTCGATGCCGACCGGGCTCGTGGTCACGCTGGTGTGCCTCACGATGGTGCCGGCGAGGGCGCCGCGCAGCGCGACCCCGGTCACCTGGTTGTCGGCGAGCACCATCTCGTCGACGATGCCGGACGACCCTGTCGAGAGCAGCACGCCGTCGTCGAACTCGCGCACCGTTCCGCCGGTGATCGCGACTGACGCGAAGCCGTTGTTGCGAACGCCCGCACCGAGTCCGATGCCGTCGACGGTGTGGCCGCCGAGGTCGATGGTGATGCCGCCGGCTCCCACGACGAGGCCGTCGCCGGAGCAGTCGGTGAGGTCGCCGGTCAGCACGACGCTCGTGGTGATGGTCTGGCCGCAGCTGGCCGCGGTGGGCACGGGGGCGCTCGTGACGGCCCAGGCGTGCGCTGCTGGTGTCGGATCGGTGAGCCCGTCGCCGTCGGTGGCGGCCACGGTGAAGGTGTGCGGACCCACCCCGAGTCCGGAGTAGCTCGTCGGGCTGGTGCAGGGCGCAGCTGTCCCGTCGAGCGTGCAGGTGAAGGTCACCATCTCCTCGTCCGACGTGAACGTGAAGGTGGCGCCGGTGGCGACGGTCGTCGCATCGGGGGCCGAGAGGATCTCGGTCTCCGGCGCGGCGTCGGGCGCCGGTGGGGTGACGTTCCAGGTCACCGTGGCGGGCGTTGCGTCGACGTTGCCCGACCAGTCGGTGGCGCGCACCTCGAAGGTGTGGCTGCCCAGGGACAGGCCGGTAAGGGAGACCGGCGAGGAGCACGGGGCGAAGGCGGCTGCATCGGTCGAGTCGACGCGGCAGGTGAAGGTGACGGGCGTGGCGTTGTCGGCCCCCGTGAACGCGATCGTCGCCGTCGTGCGGGTGGTCGTGGCAGTCGGACCGGAGACGATGGAGGTGTCCGGGGGCACGAGGTCGGCCGGCAGGCCGGGGCCGCCGTCGCAGACGACGTTGTGGCACTGGATGACGTCGCCGGTCTCGGGGTCGATCGCCCCGCCGGAGTTGCCGGCGGCGCGGTTGCCCCCGCCGTCGACGTTCATGCCCGCGAGGGTGCCGAGCGAGGAGTAGATGCCCCACCCTCCGTTGTTGTCGGCCTGGTTGTCCCGGATCATGTGCCCGAGCCCGATGACGCTGAGGCCGTCGGTGGTGTTGGCGTTCGTCGTGTTGGCGAGCAGGAGGTTGCCCTCGCCCGCCGGCACGCTCGCCCCGACCTCGATCCCGGCGCCACCGTTGGCGTTGGCGATGTTGCCGAGGAAGACGTTGCGCTGCGAGCCGTCGCCGACCTCGATGCCCGACCCGGTGGAGTCACTCGCGTCGTTGCTCTCGAAGCGGTTGCCGGTGGAGGCGTCGATCTCGATGCCCACGGCGTTGAAGCGCAGGTCGTTGCCCCTGACGAGCGACCCGTTGACGGCCTCGAAAGCGACCGCACCGTCGGACGACCCGTGCACGGTGTTGCCGAGGATCTGGCTGCCGTTGGAGAGGTCGACGTGGATGCCGCCCTCGCTGTCGGTCAGCTCGTTGCCCTCGACCCGCGTGTCGTGAGAGCCGTTGGTGACGAGGATCGCGACGTCTGCGGCCAGGCTGACCGTGTTGTCGAGCAGCCGGTTGCCGCTCGAGCCCTCGACCTGCAGGCCCACGTCGCTCGAGCCGACGATCGTGTTGCCCTCGATCGTGTTGGCGCCCGAGCCGAGGAGGTAGATGCCCTGTCCCGAGTTGCCGCTGATCGTGTTGCGCAGCACATGGCTGCGCTCGGTGCCGGTGTCGAGCTGGATGCCGATGCCGTTGCCGGTGCTCGTGTTGTCGCGCACGGTCGTGCCGCCGGTGGCGTCATCCGCGTTGGACAGGGCGATCCCGGCGAGCTCGTTGAGCCGCAGCTCCAGCCCGGTGACGATGCCACGCGCGGACCCCGCTGCCACGGCGACGCCGTTGTCGAACTGCTGCACGACGCCGTTGCGCACGGTGACGGCGTCATGCCCGTCGACCCGGATGCCGATGGCGAGGCCGGTGCCGTCGACGAGGTGGCCGCCGAGGTCGATGGTGATCGAGCCGGCTCCGGCGACGAGACCGTCGCCACCGCAGTCGAGCAGGTCCTGCGTGAGGATGATGCTCTGCGTCACGACCTGGCCACAGGTCGCGGCGGTGGGCACGGGTGCCGGGCCCACCTGCCAGGTGACGCTGGCGGGCGTCGGGTCGACGTTGTCGGCGGCGTCGACGGCGCGCACCGAGAAGGTGTGCGTGCCCACGCCCACCGTGACGGTGTGCGGTGAGGTGCAGGCGGTGTATGCCGCCGAGCCGAGCTGGCACTCGAAGGTGGCCTCGGGCTCGTTGCTGGTGAAGGCGAATGTCGCCGCCGTGTCGACGGTCGTCGCGTCGGGTTGCTCCGTGATCGTCGTCTCAGGCGCGATCGTGTCGGCTGGAGGCGCCTCGATGGTCCACGTGTGGGTTGCCGGGGAGGCGTCGCGGTTGCCCGCGACGTCGATCGCCCGCACCGCGAAGGTGTGCTCGCCGAGCGTGAGTCCGGCGAGCTCCTCGGGGGAGGTGCAGGCCGCGTAGGCGCCGCCGTCGAGGGAGCACTCGAAGGTCAGGTAGGGGCCGGGAGTCGCGTTGTCCGACCCACGGAAGGCGATCGTGGCCGTGGTGCTCGTCGACGGGTCGGTCGGCGCGGAGCTGATCGTCGTCGTGGGTGCGATGCCGTCGGGCCCGGGCGGGGTGGAGACCACGGTCCACATGAAGACGGCTGGGGTGAGGTCGACGTTGTCGGCGGGGTCGATGGCGCGCACCTCGAACGTGTGCTCGCCACTGAGGAGGAGCTCGTAGGTCATGGGGCTCCCGCAGGCGTTCCAGTTCTCGACGTCGACCGGCTGGGCCGGCTCCACCGGGTCGCCGGGATCCGGCGGCTCGGGAGGCTCGGGCTCGGGGTCCGGGGGCGCGTCGACGCGGCACTCGAAGCGGAGCGCGGTCGGGGGAGTCTGGTCGTCGGACCCGGTGAAGCTGAAGGTGTGGCGTCCGAGACTCGGGCTGCCGTTGGCCGGACCGGCCGTGATGGTGGTGTCCGGTGCGGTGGTGTCCGGCGGGACGACGGGCGGAGCTGTGCCCGCGGCGCAGACCACGCCACGGCACTGCTCGGGCTCGGCGTTGCCGGAGGCGAGGTTGCCGCCGCCGTCGGTGGTGCCCGCGGCTGCGGAGATGCCCCACGCGCCGTTGTTGTAGGCCTCGTTGCCCGTCACGATGTGGCCGGCACCGTTGACGGCGATGCCGTCGCCGAGGTTGCCCGTGGCGTCGTTAGCCGAGATGGTGTTGCCGTCGACGGGGTTGCCGTCGGCATCCAGCACCTCGCCCTCGACGGAGATGCCGGTGCCGCCGGTGTGGCTCACCTGGTTGCCGGTGACGGTGTTGCGGGCAGAGCTCTCCAGCGAGATGCCGTCGGCCTGGGTCCGTCGGGCGTCGTTGCTTTCGACCAGGGTGTCGTCGGAGCCACTGAGCTCGACGCCTCCGGGGTTGAAGCGCACGTCGTTGTCGCGGACCACGCCGTGGTCGGAGTTGCCCAGGCTGATGGCTGCGCCACCTGCCTGGTGGAACGTGTTGGCGATGACCCGCACACCGTCGGAGTCGTCGACGTTGACCGCCGAGTCCGAGCTGCGGGTCGTCGTGTTGCCCTCGATGAGGGTGCGGTGCGAGCCGGCGGCGATGAGGAATGCCGCATCGCCGACATCGGAGAGCGTGTTGTCGGTGAAGCGGTTGTCGGTGGAGGCCTCGAGGTGGAAGCCCCCGTCGCTGTCGAGCGTGGGGTCGAGGGTGTCGCCGCTGACGACGTTGCCGTCGATGACGTGCCCGCTCGCGTCGAAGGCGTAGAGCGCGCGACCGAGGTTGCCGCTGAAGGTGTTGTCGGCCACCGTCGACCCCTCGGCGCCGCCGAGCAGGGTGATCCCGTCGCCGTTGAGCACGAAGGTGTTGCCTCGCACGGTGTTGCCGATCCGGCCGTTGTCGGCGTCGAAGAGCTCGACCCCCGCCGAGGTGTTGGTGCGCAGGGTGAGCCCCGTCACGAGGTTGTGCGTGACCCCGGACGTGAGCCGCACCCCGTAGCCGAAGCCGGAGATCGTGCCGTTGCGCACGACGACGTTGGTGTGGCCGCTGTTGCGCACTCCGGCGTAGAAGCCCTCCTCGGCGCCAGGGTCGAGCACGAGCCCGCTCGAGATCGTGTGGCCACCGAGGTCGAGCACGAGGTCGGGCGCGCCGATGACAAGCCCTTCACCGAGACAGCCTGTGAGGTCGTTGCCGACGAGCGTGCTCTCGGTGATCACCTGTCCGCAGACGACGGTGGTCGGCGGCCCGCTGGGGGCCGGGGGTGCTGGCGGCGCGGGGGTGCCGCTCGGCTGGAAGCGCAGCACGAGCTGTGGGGGAGTCGGTGGGTCGGTGATCGCCTCGGACGAGACGAAGGACTGCTGAGCCCCCGCCGCGTCCTCCTCGGCTGCATCCCTGATGATCCACCCGTGGTTCGGCTCGCCCGCGAGGAAGGCCTCGACGTGAGCGCGCACGTCGAACTCCCGGTAGCCGCTGCCGGACGAGGCCTCGGCGGGCGCGGCCGTGCTGGGCTCCGGCTGGTTGTTCCAGATGACAGAGCTCTCCTGCCAGGCGGCACCGGCGGGCGTGGCCTCGAGGGTCCGTCCGTCGTCGCCCTCGCCATAGAGCCTGAGGGTGGCGCTCTCGAGCTCGCAGGGCGGCAGGGAGGTGGGCAGCGTGAGCCGCACCAGGCTCCGCGCGTCGGCGCCGGGCGCGGCGGATCGAACGATGAGCGACTCCAGTGCCCCGACGTTCTCGAGGGGGTTGGCCTCGTCGACCGTGGCGTCGGTTGTGACGGGCATGGTGATGTTGGCGGCGTCACAGTCGACGGCGGTTCCCACGGTCCACGTCCACGAGGCCGGACTGGGGTCGATGTTGTCGGCCGCGTCGACGGCACGCACCTGGAAGGTGTGCTCGCCAGGTGGCAGGTTGCCGTAGGTGGCCGGGTTGGTGCACTCGAGCCAGAGCTCGGGGTCGAGGGTGTCGAGCCGGCATTCGTAGGTCATGAACTCGAGCGGCGTGCGCTCGTCGGTCGCGGTGAAGGAGAAGGTCGCGGCACCACTGCTGCTGGGGTCGGCCGGCTTCTCGACGAGCTGGGTGTCAGGGGGGACGAGGTCCTCGATGCCGTCGAACTGGTGGACGTCGGGGGTCGGGTCGACGTTGCCGGCGCGGTCGATGGCCCGCACCTCGAACGTCCAGAAGCCGTCCTCGATCAGTGGAACCTGCCACGGTTGTGCACAGCCCACGAATCGGAGCTCGGGTGGCAGTGGCGCCGTCGGGTCCGGCGGCTCGGGCGGCTCGGTCGGGTCGGTCTCGATGAGCCTGCACTCGTAGCGCAGGTCCGCGGTCGCGGTGAGGTCGTCGGTGCCGGTGAAGCGGAAGAGTGAGGTGCTCAGGGTGTCCTGCACCGGGCCCGAGACGTAGGAGGTGTCGGGCGGCGTCGTGTCGGGCGGGCCGAAGGGCCCTTCGAACTCGAAGGCGCCGCTGTCGCAGCCGACGTTCTTCGGTCGGGCGATGCCGCGCTGGTCGGTCGTGGGGCACGGAGACACGCCGTTGTCGACCGCAAGGCTCTGTGGCACGAGCGCCATCGTCATGGTGGCCCCGCCGTTGTCGGCGACGGCGTCGAGGCCGGCGGTGGTCGCGTTCTGGCGGTCTCGATCACCGCGGAACCAGCAGGAGTCGCCGTCCTCGAGGTTGCCGCCCTGCGAGCCGACGGCGAAGGAGCAGTTGGGGCCGAGCTGGTTGTCCGCGACGATGGTGTTGCGCAGCACCACCCCGGCGCTGGGCTGGATCGGCACGTTGGGCGAGCCGATCTCACCGCCGACGCCACTGGCGATGGGGGCGGTGTTGTGGGCGATGGTGGAGGACGAGACGTGCACCGGGGCGTCGGCGTCGACATAGATGCCGCCGCCGCGCACCTGGGCGATGTTGCCGGTGATCGTCACGTTCTCGTAGAGGGCCTCGGCGTCGCCGAGGCTGTAGACGCCGCCGCCGAGGCCGGTGTCGTCGTTGAACCGGGCGAGGGCGCGGTTGTCCCAGATGAGCGACTTCTCGACGCGAAGGGCACCGTCGGCGGCGTTGGCCAGCCCGCCGCCGTTCTCTGCGGTGTTGGCACTGATCGTCGTGTCGATGATCGTGAAGTCGCCGCTGCCGTTGCTCTCGATGCCGCCGCCGTCGTGCTCGGCCTCGTTGGCGGTGACCGTCACGTCCCGGAGGGTGACCCTGCTTCCGGCGTTCTCGATGCCTCCACCGGCACCCGCCTCGTTCCCGGTGACCATCGTGTCGGTGATCTCGATCGCGCCCTGGTTGCCGAGCAGCAGACCGCCACCCTCCTCCGTCGCGGTGTTGGCCTCGAAGCGCGCGGCGTCGACGGTGAGCACGCCCATGCCGGAGGCCGCCAGGCCCCCGCCCGAGCCGGAGGGGATCTCGCCCTCGATCTCGGCTCCGGCCACGTTGCCGATGAAGAGCGTTCCGGTGAACGACACTCCCGCCTCGGTGGCGGTGTAGGCGCCGCCACCGTCACCGCTCGTGCGGTTGTCGGCGAACCGTCCGCCGACCACGGTGAGGCGCGACTTCGACGTAGCGGAGAGCCCGGCGCCGTGCGCGCCGGCCTCGTTCGCGGTGAAGGTCGAGTCGCGGACCTCGGTCGTGCTCCCGCCCTCGATGGACACGCCGCCGCCGGTGTCGGCGCCGTTGCTCGACAGGGTGACGCGCGTCAGCACCGCGCGGGCCTCGAGCCCGTTCGGGTTGATGGCGCCCGCGACGTAGAGTCCGCCACCGCCTCGGCCGTGGTTGTCGGTGAGGGTCGAGTCGGTGAGCAGGAGGGTGCCGTGGACGTGGTGGATGCCGCCGCCCTCCGCCTCCGACTCGCTGCCCGAGACCGTGACGTCTCGCAGCGACACCGTGGCGGCGGAGAGGTTGTAGAGGGCTCCGCCGTCCTCGGCGCTCCAACCGTCGCTCAGCGTGAGCCCGGTCAGGGTCACGGCTCCCGCGGTGTCGGTGATCTCGACGAGCCGGTCCATGCCCGTCTGCTCAGGGGGTGCGTCGGCAGGGGTCGGTCCACCGTCGATGACGGTGGCCGCGGCCCCGGCCCCGGCGATCGTTACCGGCGCCGTCAGGTCGAGGTCGCCGGAGTCGTCCTCGTTGGAGCCACCCGGCGGGATCGTCAGCTGGTAGATACCGGCCGGCACCGTGATGGTGTCGGGCACTGGCGTCGCGTTCGCCTCCTGCACCGCCGCGCGCAGGGTGCACGTGCCGGCCGCGCTCAGACAGAGGCCGTCGCCCACATCGGCGTCGACGAGGTCCGTGGTCGCATTGACGCTGAACACCTCGGAGGCATACGAGGCGAGGGGTGCGACCAGCAGGGATGCGGCGATGGCCAGCGCCCCACCCACCCCCACGGTCAGCGTCCACCTGCGCTTGCGGCCCCACCCCAGGAGGTCTCGCTCGGAACTCGTGCCCTTGGTGCCTCTGGGCACCTCGTGACGACCGGACATGTCGCACCCACCCTTGTCTCCCCGGCGGGGCCCCCGCGTCATGAGGACGCGCTCCCGCCTCCTCCAGCGTGGTGCGCGTCCATCAGGGTCGGCTCAGGTGACGATGAGCGCTTTCTTATCTTCCGGCGTCATCGGCCGGCGCCATACGGCCGGCGTCGACCGAGAAGCGGTAGCCGGCCCCACGAACGGTCTGGATCATCTCGGCGCCGATCTTCTTGCGCAAGGTGTTGATGTAAACGTTGACGAGGTTGGTCGTGGGGTCGAAGTCGTAGCCCCACACCTGCGAGAGCAGCTGCTCACGGGTCAGCACGTGGTCGGCGTGCCGCATGAAGGTCTCGAGCAGGGCGAACTCGCGGTTGGTGAACTCGAGCCTGCGACCGTGGTGCTCGGCCCGCCTCGTGTGCAGGTCCAACCGGATGCCTCCGGCCTCGAGCACGAAGCTCGACTGGGTCCCGCTGTCACGCAAGCGGGTTCGCACTCTGGCCAGGAGCTCGTCGAAGGCGAACGGCTTGCGCATGTAGTCGTCTGCGCCGGCTTCGAGGCACGTCACGACGTCGCGTTCCGCGAGGCCGGTCAGCACGATGACGGGCATGGAGCTGCCTTGGCCACGGATGGTCTTGAGGACCTCCAGCCCGTCACCTCGGGGGAGTCCCATGTCGAGGATGACGACGTCGAACTGCTCCGTGGCACAGAGGCTCTCGGCCAGGTCGGCGCGGTCGGCAACGGTCGCGACGTAGCCGGATGCCCGAAGCCCCTTCTCGATGAAGGACGAGATCCGGACGTCGTCCTCGACGACGAGCACGCGGGTCATACGGTGCCCTCGTTGCCGTCCTCGGGACCGTCGGCCCTCGCGAGGGATGGTGGCCGCACCGGCATGATCATCGTGAAGGTCGCGCCCAGCCCCGGCAGCCCGTCGACCTTCACCCGCCCACCGTGTGACTCGGCAACGAGCCGTACGATCGCGAGGCCCAGACCCGCACCCTGGTAGCGCGCGCGGGCGAGGTCCCCACGCACGTAGGGCTCGAAGAGCTCCGGCTCGGCGGGGAGGCCGACCCCGGTGTCACGGACCCACAGCTGCCACTCGTCACCGTCGGCGGCCGTTCCGATGGCGATGGTGTCGCGCTCGGAGGTGTGCATCACGGCGTTGTGCACGAGGTTCATCACGGCCTCGGTGAGCCGGTGCCGGTCAGCGAGCACCGTGACGTCGGCGGCAGCGTCGAGTGCCCAGTGGCGCCTGCCCATCACCGTGGACTTGGCGACGAGCTCGTGCGTCAGCAGGTCGAGCGCCAGCGGCTCGGGTCGCACGAAGTCCCGTTGCTCCGAGTCCGCGAGGATCTCGAGGTCCCCGACGAGGCGGGCCATCCGGTCGAGCTCGTCCATCACGAGTCGGGTCGTGGCCTCGGCGTCGGGTGCGTCGTGGTCGAGCAGCTCGAGGTGTCCACGGCAGATCGCGAGCGGGTCGCGCATCTCGTGGCCGGCGCGCCGCACGAACTCCCGCTGGCTCGCGAGCACCTGCTCGAGGCGGTCGAGCATCGCGTTGAAGCTCCGGGCCATCTCGGCCGCCTCGCCGGTGGTCTGCACCGGCACGCGGCTCGTCATGTCCGACTCGCTGATGGCCTGTGCAGTCTCCGTGAGCTGGCGCACCGGGGCCAGCACCCTCCCGGCGATCGGCCAGGCGAGCAGCGTGGCGAGCGCCAGCACCCCGACGTCGGCGAGCAGTCCGAAACGCCCGATCTCGTTGATCTCCCTGAGCTCGCTGGCAGGCAGGCGCGTCACGACGAAGAGTCCCGACTCGTCCCCCAGCGTGAAGGCACGGCTCTGGAAGTGCCCGGTCCCGAGGGTCGTCTCGTAGGATCCTGCGTCCGCGCCACCGACGTTGTCCTTGCCCTGGCCCCGCGAGGCGGCCAGCCAGTCGGCGGCCACCGCGGCGGGGACGCTCGGCAGGGGATAGCGGACCAGCGAGGCGGATCGCTGCTGCCCGTCGACGAACGTCAGCACGGCCTCGCCCTCACTGGTCACATTCCGTCCGAGATAGAGGTCGAGCAGGGCGCCCGCCGACGTGAACGCCGCACCGGTGTCGGGGTCACGACCGTCTCGGACCAGCCGGTCGAGCTCGAGGATCTCCTGGGACAGCTCACCTTCGACCCGCGCCTCGAGGCGGAGCGTCAGCACCTGGCGGGCCACGACCGTGGACAGGATGGCGCAGAAGGCGAGGAGGATGACGTAGGACGTGAGGATGCGCACGCGGGAGCTCCGCGCCGGTCCGACCCACCTGCGAGCCGGGTGCCAGCCGGGGGCGCTGCCGGTGGCCGGTCGTGGGTCCGTGCGCGACCGGCGGAAGGCGTCGGCCGCCACTCCGGACCTGTTGGACATCAAGCGCGATCTCATGTTGCGCCCGCACCACCCCACTGCCTACTGCCCTACGGGTGCCCCGTCACCCCTGTCGCGAGTGTAGGCACGGCAGGGTGTCGCGACCCGGATATCGCTGTGATTGCAGTCGAACCCGCTCCAAGCAGGGGCGATGCGACGGATTTGTCCGGACATGGGAGGAGAGCCGGTGCCGGGTTGGGGGAGGGGCGCCGGCACCGGCTCTCGAGGGGGCGCCGGGGGAGCGCCTGCTGTGGGCAGCCTGCTCAGTCGGCCGAGTCCGAGCTGTCGGCAGAGGCCTGAGCGGCCGGGAGGACGGGCTGCGCAACCCGTCGCACGGGTGCAGGCACCACCTGGGGTGCGGGAGCAAGAGGTGCCGCCTCGACCCGACGCGGGGTAGCCGCGCTCGCCCTCACCGACGAGTCGGGCGCGATCTCGGCGATGGTCACGGGAGCGGTGTCGGCGGAGGCCGCCGACGTGGTGGGGAGGCTGCCGGCCTCGAGCGCGAACCAGCCCCCCACGCCGCGAGCGGCACCCGCAGGGTCGCCCAGCATGGCCCGGCGGGGGGCCAGAGCAACGCCATCTGCGACCGTCGCCGCGGCCAGTGCGCTCGAGCCG
Organism: Humibacillus xanthopallidus; assembly: GCF_044793955.1. Classification (GTDB taxonomy): domain Bacteria; phylum Actinomycetota; class Actinomycetes; order Actinomycetales; family Dermatophilaceae; genus Humibacillus; species Humibacillus xanthopallidus_C. The sequence continues at coordinate 1,332,727 of NZ_CP084995.1, forward strand.
TCGACCTCCGCGGGCAGCACCACCGCAGGCACCACGCCGAGCAACGAGCCGTCACCCGGGTGGAGCGAGAGGGCGAGCGCGCACCCGCCGACCCCCAGCACGGTCGCCGTGCCGACGATGACCCAGTTCTTCGGCTCGGCCATGATGCATCCCCTCGTCGCGGGCCAGGCGAACCTTGCCCTGGTTCATCCCATCCTGCCCCCGGTGGATGAGGTCAGGGAGAGGCCACGGTGAGAGGTCTCTCATCCGGTGGGTGCCGTCATCGTGGCCGCGGGAGGTGCAGCGGGTGTGTGTCGACAGGCCGGTCCGGACGGGGGCCGGTGCGCCGTCGACCCGCGAGTAGCATGGCTGCGCATGCCGAAGCCGCAGGCTCGGACCCGCACCGCACCGACGTGCATCCCGATACAGAGGAGCTGCGACCCGTGAGCGATCCACGGCCCATCGCCGTGATCGTCCTTGCTGCTGGCGAGGGCACACGCATGAAGTCCACGATCCCCAAGGTGCTGCACACGATCGGCGGGCGCTCGCTCGTGGGGCATGCCCTCCGGGCCGCCCGCGGCATCGGACCCGAGCACCTCGCCGTCGTCGTGCGCCACGAGCGCGACCAGGTCGCCGAGCACGTGCTCGAGCACGACCCCGACGTGCTCATCGCCGACCAGGACGAGGTCAAGGGCACCGGTCGAGCCGTCGAGTGTGCGCTCGAGGCCCTCCCGACTGGTCTCGAGGGCACGGTGGTCGTCACCTACGGCGACGTGCCGTTGCTCACCGCGGAGACGCTGCACGGGCTCGTCGCCGTGCACCACGCGAGTCGCGACGCCGTCACCATCATCACGGCCACGCTGCCCGACCCGTCCGGCTACGGACGGGTGCTGCGTGACGACGACGGCACCGTCGCGGCTATCGTCGAGCAGAAGGACGCCACCGACGAGCAGCGCTCGATCCGCGAGGTCAACAGCGGGATCTATGCCTTCGACGCGGTGCTGCTGCGTGAGGCCCTGGCCGAGGTGGGCACCGACAACGCGCAGGGCGAGAAGTACCTCACCGACGTCATCGGCATCGCCCGGGGCCGCGGGCTCGGCGTGCGGGCCCATCTCGTCGAGGACCTCTGGCAGACCGAGGGCGTCAACGACAAGGTGCAGCTCGCCCGTCTCGGCGCCGAGCTCAACCGCCGCACCGTGGAGGCCGCGATGCGCGAGGGCGCCATCGTCATCGACCCCGCGACGACGTGGATCGATGCCGACGTCACGATCGGCCCCGACACGGTCGTGCACCCCGGCACGCAGATCCTCGGCGCGACCTCGATCGGGCGCGACTGCGTCATCGGCCCCGACACGACCCTGCGCGACGTCGAGGTCGACGACGGCGCCAGCGTCGTGCGCACCCAGGCCGAGCTCGCCGAGATCGGTCCGGGCGCGACGGTCGGGCCGTTCTCCTTCCTCCGACCCGGCACGCGCCTCGGCGCCGGCGGCAAGATCGGCGGCTTCGTCGAGACGAAGAACGCCCAGATCGGTGACGGGGCCAAGGTGCCGCACCTCAGCTACTGCGGTGACGCGACCATCGGCCCCGGCGCCAATATCGGCGCGGGCACGATCTTCGCCAACTACGACGGGTTGACCAAGGGCCACACGACGGTCGGCGCGCACAGCTTCGTCGGCAGCAACTCGGTCATCGTCGCGCCGCGCACGATCGGTGACGGCGTCTATGTGGCGGCCGGCTCCGCTGTCGTCAGCGACGTGGAACCCGGTCAGCTCGCGGTCACCCGGGCGCAGCAGCGCAACATCGACGGCTGGGTGGCCCGCCGCCGGGCGGGCACGACGACGGACGAGGCGGCCCGGGCCGCCTCGAGAGCTTCCGAGGGCACCGCGGGAGCCGCCGAGGCGCCGGCCACCGACCAGCTCAGCACCGAACCGAAGGACGCCAACGGATGAGCGGCATCAACAAGACGACCGAGAAGCACCTCATGGTCTTCTCGGGCCGGGCGCACCCGCAGCTGTCGCAGGAGGTCGCTGCGGCGCTCGGCACCGAGCTCGTCCCGACGAGCGCCTACGACTTCGCCAACGGCGAGATCTACGTGCGCTACGAGGAGTCGGTGCGCGGCTGCGACGCCTTCGTCATCCAGAGCCACACGTCGCCCATCAACGAGTGGATCATGGAGCAGCTCATCATGATCGACGCGCTCAAGCGCGCCTCGGCCAAGCGGATCACCGTCGTGCTGCCCTTCTACGGCTACGCCCGGCAGGACAAGAAGCACCGTGGCCGCGAGCCGATCTCGGCCCGGCTCATGGCCGACCTCTTCAAGACCGCCGGCGCCAACCGGCTGATGGCGGTCGACCTGCACACCGCCCAGATCCAGGGCTTCTTCGACGGGCCGGTCGACCACCTCATGGCGATGCCGATCCTCGCCGAGTACGTCGGCGCGAAGTACGGCCACCTCGACCTCGCCGTCGTCTCTCCCGACGCGGGCCGCATCAAGGTCGCCGAGGACTGGAGCTCGCGCCTCGGCGGGGCGCCGCTCGCCTTCATCCACAAGACCCGCGACATCAACCGGCCCAACGAGGTCGTCGCCAACCGGGTCGTCGGCGAGATCAAGGGCCGCGTCTGCGTGCTCGTCGACGACATGATCGACACGGCCGGCACCATCACCAAGGCCGCCGATGCGCTGATGCAGCAGGGCGCCGAGGCCGTGGTCATCGCCGCGACGCACGCGATCCTCTCGGGTCCGGCCGTCGACCGGCTCAAGGCCTGCAAGGTCGACGAGGTCGTCGTCACCAACACCCTGCCGATCCCCGAGGACCGCCGCTTCGACAAGCTCAAGGTGCTCTCGATCGCCCCGCTCGTCTCGATGGCGATCCGGGAGGTCTTCGAGGACGGCTCGGTCACGAGCCTCTTCGACGGAAAGGCCTGACCCTCAGGGTGGGCTGTCGCCTCTCGCGCGCTCCTGCTCGACGAGCGCTTCGAGGTCGATGAGCCGGTGGCGGCCCTGCAGCGGGCGAGCCATCCGGTGGTTGCCCTCGAGGCGGTCGGCGTTGCGGTCGAGGTAGGCCCAGTAGCCGGCGGTGAAGGGGCAGGCGTCGTCGCCGACCCGCTTCCTGGGGTTGTAGCGGCAGCCGCCGCAGTAGTCGCTCATCCGGTCGATGTAGGCCCCGCCCGATACGTAGGGCTTGGTCGCCATGGCGCCGCCGTCGGCGTGCTGGCTCATGCCGACGACGTTGGCGGGCATCACCCAGTCGTAGCCGTCGACGAAGCGGGTCTGGAACCACTCGGTGAGCGCGTCCGGGTCATAGCCGCGCTGCGCCGCCCAGTTGCCGAGCACCATGAGCCGGGGGATGTGGTGCACCCAGCCGCGGTCGCGCACCCCCTCGAGCACGTCGGAGAGGCAGGCGGCGTCGACGCGCTCGGCCTCGAGCTCGCCCCACCACGCCGGCAGGGCGGTCCTCGCCCCGAGACCGTTGCGCCGACGGTAGGCAGGCCCGGCGTGCCAGTAGACGTGCCAGACGTACTCCCGCCAGCCGATGACCTGCCGCACGAAGCCCTCGACGGAGGCGAGCGGCGCGTCCCCGTCGTGCAGCGCCTGCACCGCGCGCTCGGCCACCTCGACGGGGCTCAGCAGCCCGAGGTTCAGCGGCACGGACAGCAGGCTGTGGGCCATCGCCCAGTCGCCGCGCAGCATCGCGTCCTCGTGCGGGCCGAAGGGGCCGAGCCGGTGCGTGACGAAGCGCTCCAGCGCGGCCAGCGCCTCGCGCCGGGTGACGGCGAAGAGCCGCGGCCCGTCCTCGCCGACCGTCTCGAGCCCGTCCTCACGGGTCCAGCGGTCGAGGTCGTCGCGCACCTCGGCGTCGATGTCGCTCTCGCGAGGGCGGTATGCCGCGGGCACCCCGAGCGTGTCAGCGCCTTTGGGCGGTGGCTCGCGGTTGTCCTCGTCGAAGGACCAGCGCCCACCGACGGGACGGTCTCCCTCGACGAGCAGGTCGAGCCGCTGGCGCTGGAAGCGGTAGAAGTCGTCCATCCGCAGCCGCCGCCGCCCGCCCGCCCACTGCGCGAAGTCCTCCCTCGGCAGGCTGAATCCCGGGGTGGGGTCGATGCCCTCGACCTCGCCCGACGCGAGTCGGCGGCGCACGAAGTCGTCGGCGGCGTGCGACGTGGGCTCGTAGACGCGCACCGGCTCACCGATCTCGGCGAGCGCCTCGCCGTAGGTGTCGGTGCGCAGCACCACGGCGGAGTCGCCGAGCTCGGCCGCCCGGTGGCGCAGGGCGGAGAGCACCAGGTGCAGCTTCTGCCGGTGGTAGCGCCGCCGGCCGAGGGCCGCCCGACTCTCGACGAGGAGCACCCCGTCGCGCCCGGGCGCGAAGTGCGGGCCGAGCTGGTCGGCGAAGAGCCACCGTCGAGTCACGCCTGGGTCATACCCGACCGGGTCGCCACCACGACGTGAGGAGGCGGTATGCCGCTGGGCCGGCCCAGCGGCATACCGCCTCGTGCGGTGGCTCAGCCGATCACGCGGCGGGCTTGAGCTGGCCGGGCGGCGTGCCCGCCGAGCTGGCCAGCGTGTCCCACTCCGGGTTGCCGATCGTGCTCACCCAGGTGCGCACCTTGGCGACGTCGCCCCCCGCGTAGGCGAGGCTGAGCATGAGGAGCAGTCGTGCCTTCTGCGGGAGCAGGTCGTCGCCCGCGATGACGCTGCCCGTGGTGCCGCCGTAGACGGATCCCGAGCCGGTGCGCGTCGTGCTGAGGAAGACGACGCCCTTGGCAACCGCTGCCGTGCGAGCAGCGGACTGCGCCGACGAGATGCCGCCGGCCCCGGTGCCCGCGGTCACGATGCCCTTGACCCCGGCGTCGGCGAAGCCGGTGATGCCCTCGCCACCCGCCTGCTGGTAGCCGTAGATGATCTCGGTGCGCGGGAGGTCGGTCGCCGCGATCTTGGACAGGTCGAACGGCGTGTTCCAGCGCTGCGGGTTGTCGCAGGTGGCGACGCGCGCCGGCGCCCGGCCGACCTTGATGTTGGTGCCGTCGATCCAGCCGAGCACGCCGAGCTCGCGGGTCTGGAAGGTGTCCATGCGGTAGGAGCTCGTCTTGGTGACGTCGCGGGCCGCGTGGAACTCGTCTCCGAGCATGAGGACCGCGCCGAAGCAGGTCGTGACCCGGCTGCCGGCGAGGGTGATCGCGTTGTAGAGGTTGGCGGGTCCGTCGGCGCCGATGACGCCGGGACCGTCGACGGTGCCCGCAGCGGTCGGCCGCATGGCCCCCGTCATGACGACGGGCTTGCGGCTCTGCACCGTGAGGTCGAGCCAGTAGGCGAACTCCTCCATCGTGTCGGTGCCGCTCGTGACGACGACGCCGTCCGAGGTCTCGAGAGCCTTCTCGACGGCGAGCGTCAGGGCGTGGAACTCGGCGATCGTGTAGCCGCCCGAGCCCTTGTTGCCGAACTGGATCGTGTCGACCTCTGCGACCGCATCGATCTCGGGACGTAGGTCGTCGACGAGGTCGGCGATCGGGATCTGGCCCGCGCGGTAGTTGGTGAAGCTGCCGCGGTTGGTCGCGACGCCGGCGATGGTGCCGCCGGTGCCGATGACCGTCACCTTGGGCTTGCCGCTGGGCGCTGCGACGAGCGCCTGCTGGTAGGCGACGTTGCTCGCGAGGTCGGGCGTGAGGTCGGCGGTGGCGACCCTGCCGGCCGGGGCCGCGCCGACGGGGTCGGACGTGCTTCGTCCGAGCGCCCAGGTCGCCGCGGCCGAGGCGACGCAGAGGGCGAGGACGAGGAAGACGGCGACGATCCGCCGTGGTGTGAGGTGCTCGAGATGGGTCACGTGGTTGCTCCTGTGCCTGCATGACGAGACCGGGCGGCCTGGAGGTGGGCGACGTTGGCGACGTTGGCCGGGGACCGGGGCGCCCTCGGGGGTGGCGCCGACCCGAACCTCGCAGACGTTGTGGCACAGGGCGTTTCGCCCGGGTTACGTCGCTGTTGCGGCCTTGCGGGAGCGCGCACGGTAGGCCGCAGTGTGGGCCCGCGCGGCGCAGCCGCCGTCGCAGAAGCGACGGGACCGGTTGCGCGAGAGATCGATGACGACGTCGTCGCAGTCGTCGGCCTCGCAGATGCGCAGTCGGCGCAGCTCGTCGGCGCGCACGACGTCGATGGCGGCGATGGCGGCCTCGACAGCCATCCGCTGGGCGAGCGGTGCATCGGCCGGCGTCGCGTGGATGTGCCAGCCGACGTCATCGTGGTCGACGAGCTGGGGCACGGCCCGTGACTCGGCGAGCAGGGCGTTGACGAGGTCGACGACGCCTGCCTCGTCGAGCTCCCACAGCCCCCGCAGTCGCGGGCGCAGCTCGCGCACGGCGGCGAGCTCACGGGCGTCGCGGTCGTGGCGGCCGGTCCACCGCTGGGAGGCGACGAGGTCGTCGAGCTGCTCGAGGCTGGTCAACGTGTCGGGGCTGGAGTCGCCCGGCACCGAGCCCGGCATCGTGTTGACGAGCGCTGCCGCACCTTCGAGCGCCGCTTCGGTGTCATGGGTGAAGACCATCTTGACTCCTGACGTCGACGAGGGATAGCGTCATGAGTGTAAGCGATTTTGGTCCTGACATCGTTCCGCGCGGGCGTGTCGCAGCACGAGAACGGGGTGGGTCATGGCGCTCGAGGCCACGAGTGGCGCAGTGACCGGAGCCGCCCCGCGGGCCCCGCTCCACCGGGCGGCGCCGCGCCACCCGGTCGTCGGGCTGTCGGTCGCCCTCGTCTCGGCCGCGGCCTTCGCGACCTCGGGCGCCTTCGCCAAGTCGCTGCTCGTCGCCGGCTGGGCGCCGGGATCGGTCGTCACCCTGCGCATCACCCTGGCGGCGCTCGTGCTCCTCGTGCCGACCCTCCTCGCGCTGCGCGGACGGTGGGCGGCCCTGCGCCGCAACGCGTGGGTCGTCGTCGGCTACGGCCTCACCGGGGTGGCCGGGTGCCAGCTCGCCTACTTCTATGCGGTCACCCACCTCTCGGTCGGCGTGGCCCTCCTGCTCGAGTACCTCGCGCCCGTGCTCATCGTGCTCTGGCTCTGGGGCCGCCACCGGCAGACCCCGCGACGCCTCACGGTGCTCGGGGTCGCGCTCGCCGTCGTCGGTCTGCTGCTCGTGCTCGACGTCGTCGGGGGTGGTGCGACGGTGAGCCTCGTCGGCGTGCTCTGGGGTCTCGGCGCCGCCGTCTGCCTCGTGCTCTACTTCCTGCTCGCCGCCCACGTCGACGACGACGTTCCGGCGCTCGGGCTCGCCGGTGGCGGCCTGGCCGTGGGCGCCCTCGCGCTCTGGGCAGCCGGGCTCAGCGGCCTGCTCGACACCACCCGGGGCGCGTCCGACGTCGTGCTGAGCGGCGTCGTCGTGCCGTGGTGGGTGCCGATCCTCGTCATCGCCCTCGTCGCCGCGGCCTTCGCCTACGTCACCGGCATCGTCGCGGTGCGGCTGCTGGGGCCCAAGGTGGCCTCGTTCGTCGCGCTGACCGAGGTGCTCTTCGCGGTGCTCTTCGCCTGGATCCTGCTCGCCGAGCTGCCGGCCCCGGTGCAGCTCCTCGGCGGCGCCCTCATCGTCGCGGGGGTGGTCGCGGTGCGGGCCGACGAGTCCCGTCGGGCGCCCGGTGGCCCCTCGTCAGCGATCCGAGAGCCGGCGTCCACGCCCGCGACATAGGCTGGCGCCATGCGCGGGCGCACGGGCATGAGCCTGTTGCTGGGGGTGCTGCTCCTCTCCGGGGTCGCGGCGTGCGTCGCGGTGCCGGCCGTGGGCCCGACCGCCGGCGCCGCCCCGACCAGCCCCACCACACCGACCGCGCCGGCGGGAGAGCTGCGCTTCACGGCGGCGGGCGACTACGGCGCGACCGACGACACGGGCAGCGTGCTCGAGACGATCCGCGCCAGCGACCCCGACGTCCACTTCGCCCTCGGCGACCTGTCCTACGGCCGGCCCGGCGAGGAGGACCAGTGGTGCCGCTTCGTCACCGACCGGGTGGGGCCGGACTTGCCGTTCCAGCTGCTGCCGGGCAACCACGAAAGCGACGGGAGCAACGGCGCCATCGCAGCCTTCGCCGAGTGCCTGCCCAACCGGCTGCCGGGTCTCGTCGGCAGCTACCCGGGTCAGTACTACGTCGACCTCCCGCAGGGCGCGCCCCTCGTGCGCTTCGTCATGATCTCGCCGGCGATCACCTTCCCCGACGGCACCTGGACCTACACCGCGGGCTCGGACCGCTTCGCCTGGACGGCGGCGGCCATCGACGGCGCGCGCAGCGCGGGCGTGCCCTGGGTCGTCGTCGGCATGCACAAGCCCTGCCTCTCGACCGGCGTCCACTCCTGCGACGTCGGCCCCGACCTGCTCCACCTGCTGGTGTCCGAGCGCGTCGACCTCGTGATCTCCGGTCACGAGCACATGTACGAGCGCACCCGGCAGCTGGACGAGGGGCCCGGCTGCCCGCGCATCACGATCGGCTCGTTCACGCCGGCGTGCGTGGCCGACGCCGATGACGCCCTCGTCGCCGGGGCCGGCACCGTCTTCGTCACGGTGGGCACGGGCGGCACGGCGCTGCGGTCGACCCGACGCGCGGACGCCGAGGCTCCGTACTTCGCGGCGGTCTCGGCCGCCAACGCCGATCCCACCCATGGCGTCCTCGACGCGCGCGCGACGCCCACCGAGCTGCGCCTGTCCTTCCGGCGCGCCACGGGCGGCACCTTCACCGACGCGGTCGCGATCACCCGGTCCGGCGCCCCCTGGGCCCTGGTCCCGGCAGATTTCGTGGCGGGCCGCACCGTCCCGTAAGATCGAGCAGTTGCCTCGGCGAGGGACGGCGCACGGCTGGCTTCGGCCGGTCACGACGCAGTCCGTGATCGACGCGGGCGACCTGACCAGCGCGTGCTTGCGGTCAGGTCCGCCTCTGCGTGCGGACCACGACATCCCCGACCGAACACCCGCGCGGCGTCCCGCGTCGAGGCCGACCATCGCCTCAACCCCCCGATCTCCAGGAGACTCCCCGTGTCCGACAGCACCAAGCTCACCGCTGCGAAGCGCACCGACTTCGGCAAGGGCGCCGCCCGCAAGATCCGCCGCGCCGGCAACATCCCCGCCGTCATGTACGGCCACGGCACCGAGCCCGTGCACATCTCGCTGCCGGGCCACGACACGATGATGGCCCTCAAGCAGGCCAACGCCCTGCTCACCATCGTCATCGACGGTGACGAGCAGCTCGCCCTGGCCAAGGACGTGCAGCGCGACCCGATCAAGCCGGTCATCGACCACGTCGACCTCGTCGTCGTCCGCAAGGGCGAGAAGGTCACCGTCGACGTCTCCGTGCACCTCGAGGGCGAGGCCGCTCCCGAGACCGTCGTCACGCTCGACAACAACTCCCTCCAGCTCGAGGTCCTCGCGACCAACATCCCCGAGAACGTCGTCGTCTCGGTCGAGGGCCTCGCGGCCGGCACGCAGATCCTCGCCGGCGCCGTCGAGCTGCCCGAGGGTGCGACCCTCGTCACCGACGAGGACGCCCTCGTCGTCAACGTCACGCAGGCCATCTCCGAGGAGGCCCTCGAGGCCGAGCTCGCCGAGGCCGAGGCCGAGGCCGGCATCGAGCGCGAGGAGTCCGACGAGGAGGCTGCCGAGTCCGCCGAGGCTGCCGAGTCCGAGGGTGGCGAGCCCGCCGAGGGCGACGCCAAGAGCGACGAGGCCTGAGCCACCAGCTGATTCGCGTCCACGCGCCGGGCGGCAGTCGTATGCCGCCCGGTCGCGTGGGCGCATCGCCCGCACTACGCATCGAGGAAGGTCATGGACACCTGGCTCGTCGTCGGACTCGGCAACCCCGGTCCGGACTACGCCGGTAACCGACACAACGTCGGCGCCATGGCCGTCGAGGGTCTCGCTGCCCGCGACGCCACCGGCGCCGCGGGCGGACGAGCCTCGTTCAAGGCGCACAAGGCCCGCGCGCGCGTGGCCGAAGTGCGCCTTCGCGTTCCCGGCCCCAAGGTCGTGCTCGCCGTGCCGTCCACCTACATGAACGTCTCGGGCGGACCGGTCTCGGCGCTGCTCAAGTACTACGACGTGCCCGTCGAGCGACTCATCGTGCTGCACGACGAGCTCGACATCGACCCCGGGCTCGTGCGCCTCAAGCAGGGCGGGGGAGAGGGCGGCCACAACGGCCTGCGCTCGATCTCGCAGTCCGTCGGCTCCAAGGACTACCTCCGCGTCCGCCTCGGCATCGGCCGCCCGCCCGGCCGGCAGGATCCCGCCGACTTCGTGCTCAAGGACTTCTCCAAGGCCGAGCGCACCGAGGTGCTCCCCTTCCTGCTCGATGACGCTGCCGACGCGGTCGAGGCCCTCATCGACGTGGGTCTGCTCGACGCGCAGCAGCGCTTCCACGCCCCGCGCTGAGCCCCGACCCTCAGGGGACGGGGCCGTCGGCGGCGCCGCCTAGACTGGTGAGTCTGATGTCGCATCCTCTGCTGTCCGCCTTCAGGGCGCTCCCCGATGTCCACCACGTCCTCCAGCAGGTCGGTCGCTCACGCCTCGTCGACGTGTCGGCGAGCGACGGCACCCGGCCCTTCCTCGTCGCTGCGCTCGCGCAACAGGCCCAGGTGGGCCCCGAGGCCGCACCGGTCGTCGTCGTCACGGCGACGACGCGCGAGGCCGAGGATCTCGCCGCCTCGCTCGGCGCGTTCCTACCGCCCGAGCGCGTCGCGGTCTTCCCCTCGTGGGAGACGCTGCCCCACGAGCGACTCTCTCCCCGCAGCGACACCGTCGGTCGGCGCCTCGCCGTGCTGCGACGGATCGCGCACCCCGATCCGCACGACACGGCATACGGCCCCCTGTCGGTGGTCGTGGCGCCCGTGCGCGCGGTCCTGCAGCCGTTGACCAAGGGGCTCGGCGAGCTCGTTCCGGTCGCGTTGCGACCCGGAGACGAGCGCCCGCTGCCCGACGTCGTCGACGCCCTCGTGGCCGCCGCCTACACCCGCACCGACCTCGTCGAGCGGCGGGGCGAGTTCGCCGTGCGCGGCGGCATCCTCGACGTCTTCCCGCCGACCGAGGAGCACCCGGTCCGCATCGAGTTCTGGGGTGACACGGTCGAGGAGGTGCGCTGGTTCAAGGTCGCCGACCAGCGCTCGCTCGAGGTCGCCGAGCACGGCCTCTGGGCGCCCCCCTGCCGTGAGCTGCTGCTCACCACCGACGTGCGCGCCCGGGCCAAGGCGCTCGCCGACCAGCTGCCCGGCGTCTCCGAGATGCTCGCAAAGGTCGCCGAGGGCATCGCCGTCGAGGGCATGGAGTCGCTCGCCCCCGCCCTCGTCGAGGGCATGGAGTCCGTGCTCGACGTGCTGCCCGCGAGCACCGTCGTGCTGCTCGCCGACCCAGAGCGCATCCGGCGCCGCGCCCACGACCTCGTCGCGACGAGCGACGAGTTCCTCGAGGCCAGCTGGGCCAATGCGGCGGCGGGCAACCAGGTGCCCGTCGACCTGCAGTCACTGCTCGGCGGCGCCTCCTACTGGACCCTCGCCCAGGTGCGCGCCCATGCCACCGCGCACGACCGTTCGTGGTGGACGCTCACCCCGTTCGCCGCCGACGAAGAGCTGGTCATCGAGGACGACGACGTCGACGAGCGGCTCGCCGTGCGCACCGTCGACACCGAGGCCTTCCGCGGCGACACCGAGCGCGCCGTCGCACACCTGCGCTCGCGGGTCGCGGACGGCTGGCGGGTCACCGTCGTCACCGAGGGGCCGGGCCTCGCCAAGCGCGTCGAGGAGGTGCTGCGCGAGCACGAGGTGGCGGTGCAGTCGCTCTCGGCCGCGGCCGACACCGTGGAGCCCGGGCACGTCGGGGTCACCACCGCGCCGCTGGGTCGTGGGTTCACCCACGAGGGCGCGCGCCTCGAGGTCGTGACCGAGACCGACCTCACCGGCCAGCCCGGCTCCGGCACCTCCACCAAGGACATGCGGCGCATGCCGTCACGCCGCCGCAACCAGGTCGACCCGCTCCAGCTGCGGCCGGGCGACTTCGTCGTGCACGAGCAGCACGGTGTCGGCCGCTTCGTCGAGATGATGCAGCGCACGGTCGCGGGCGCCACCCGCGAGTACCTCGTCATCGAGTACGCCCCGAGCAAGCGCGGCCAGCCGGGCGACCGCCTCTACGTGCCGACCGACCAGCTCGACCAGGTGACGAAGTACGTCGGCGGCGAGGAGCCCAGCCTCAACAAGATGGGCGGCTCCGACTGGACCAAGACGAAGTCGCGGGCCAAGCGCTACGTCAAGCAGATCGCTGCCGACCTCATCCGGCTCTACAGCGCCCGTCAGGCGACTCGAGGGCATGCCTTCGCGCCCGACAGCCCGTGGCAGCGCGAGCTCGAGGAGGCCTTCGGCTACGTCGAGACGCCCGACCAGCTGATCAGCATCGACGAGGTCAAGGCCGACATGGAGAAGCAGGTCCCGATGGACCGGCTCATCTGCGGCGACGTCGGCTACGGCAAGACCGAGATCGCGGTGCGCGCCGCCTTCAAGGCGATCCAGGACGGCAAGCAGGTGGCGGTGCTGGTGCCGACGACCCTGCTCGTCAGCCAGCACCAGCAGACCTTCGCCGAGCGCTACGCGCAGTTCCCCGTCAAGGTCGCATCCCTCTCGCGCTTCCAGAGCGACAAGGAGGCCAAGGAGGTCATGGCCGGCATGGCCGACGGCACCATCGACCTCGTCATCGGCACGCACCGCCTGCTCGCCAAGGACGTGACGTTCAAGGACCTCGGCCTCGTCGTCATCGACGAGGAGCAGCGCTTCGGCGTCGAGCACAAAGAGCTGCTCAAGACGATGCGCACCGCCGTCGACGTGCTGTCGATGTCGGCGACGCCCATCCCGCGCACGCTCGAGATGGCGGTGACCGGCATCCGCGAGATGTCGACCCTCGCCACCCCGCCCGAGGAGCGGCACCCGGTGCTCACCTTCGTCGGTGCCTACGACGAGAAGCAGATCACCGCCGCCATCCGACGCGAGCTGCTGCGCGAGGGGCAGGTCTTCTTCGTCCACAACAAGGTGAGCAGCATCGAGAAGGCTGCCCTCCGCCTGCGCGAGCTCGTGCCCGAGGCGCGCATCGCAACCGCCCATGGCCAGATGGGCGAGCACAAGCTCGAGGCCGTCGTCGAGGACTTCTGGGAGAAGCGCTTCGACGTGCTGGTCTGCACGACGATCGTCGAGACCGGCCTCGACATCAGCAACGCCAACACCCTCATCGTCGAGCGCTCCGACATGCTCGGCCTCTCGCAGCTGCACCAGCTGCGCGGACGCGTCGGGCGCGGTCGCGAGCGCGCCTACGCCTACTTCCTCTACCCGCCCGAGAAGCCGATGACCGAGACGGCGCACGACCGGCTGCGCACGATCGCGAGCAACACCGACCTCGGATCCGGCATGGCAGTCGCCATGAAGGACCTCGAGATCCGCGGCGCCGGCAACCTCCTCGGTGGCGAGCAGTCGGGCCACATCCAGGGGGTCGGCTTCGACCTCTACGTGCGGCTCATCGGTGAGGCGGTCGCCGACTTCCGCGGCGAGACGTCCGACGTCCCGGCCGAGATCAAGATCGAGCTGCCGGTCAACGCCCACCTCCCGCACGACTACGTGCCGGGGGAGCGGCTGCGCCTCGAGGCCTACAAAAAGCTCGCCTCCGTCGAGAGCGACGCGGGCGTCGACGAGATCGAGGCCGAGCTGCGCGACCGCTACGGCGCCCCGCCCGAGCCGGTGCGCAACCTCCTCGAGGTCGCCCGGCTCCGGGTCGTCGCCCGGCAGGCCCACATCGGTGACATCGGCCTGCAGGGCAAGGTCGTGCGCTTCGGCCCGGTCAAGGACCTGCGCGAGAGCCAGCAGCTGCGTCTCCAGCGCCTCTACCCCGGCACGCTCGTCAAGGAGGCGCTCGGCACGATGCTCGTGCCGGCCCCGATGACGGCCCGGGTCGGTGGCAAGCCGTTGCGTGACGTCGAGGTGCTCGCCTGGGCGCGTCAGCTCATCACCGCCGTGCTGCTCGACGACATCGCGGCCGGCCATGCCGTGGTGAGCGCCGGGGCCGGGGCATCGTAGGATGACTGACGCATCCGCCAGAGGAGGAAACCAGTGAAGGCTCTGTCCGCACGACCGGCACGTCCGGTCCGGTCCGCACGGTCAGCACGGTCTGCCCGGTCGCCCCGGCGACTCGCCGCTGCGCTCGTGGCCGGAGCCACCGCCGTCGCGTTCCTCGGAGGGTGCGGGTTCCAGACCCGGCAGCAGGCCGCGGCCGTCGTCAACGGCGAGGTCATCTCGCAGACCGACGTGCAGACGACCTACGAGCAGCTGCAGACCGCGCGCTACGACTTCACCGAGAACGTCGTGCTCACCGCCCTCATCGCGGCGCCCCTGCTCGAGAGCGCGGTCGCGCCGTCGGGCGGCTGGAAGCCCGACGAGACCTACGCCCAGGTCATGACGGCCATCCCCGACGCGACCGAGTCGACCAAGGACTTCGTCGCCGCCGTCTCGCTCATCCAGTCGCAGACGATGACGCCGGCCCAGATGGAGGCCTACCGCACCGACCTGCAGAAGGCGGAGATCTCGGTCAACCCCCGCTTCGGCGAGATCGTGCCCTCCGACCAGGGCCCGGTCTACTTCTCGATCGGGCCGTCGACGCCCAACTGGATCAAGCCCGTGGCCCCCGAGGCCGCGGCGCCCGCCTCCTGAGCGCCGTCCCGACTGCTGCGGGCGGACGCCTCGTCCTGCTCGTCTCCACCCCGCGGATCGCCCCGGGGCTGCTCACCCGCGAGGCGTGGGCCACCCTCGAGCAGGCGTATGCCGTGTGGGGCGTCCCCGACGAGCCCCAGACCGCCGCCGTGGTCGAGGCGGGTATCCCGGTCGAGGCGCCCGAGGACGGTGCGGCCGTCGACCCGGCCGTGCTCGCTCGAGCCCTCGTCGGCCTGACCGAGGCGGCGGGGGAGTCGCCCGTCGTGTGGGTCGGGTCGTCCGACGGCGACCCCGGCCTCAGTGAGGCGATCGCTGTCGAGGTGACGCGGCTGCCCGATCCCCCCGACGTCGAGCTGCTCATCGGCTCCTTCGACGTGCCCGGTGCCCGGCTCCTCGACGTCGTGGCGGTCATGGACCGGCTCCGCTCGCCCGGTGGGTGCCCGTGGGACGCCGAGCAGACCCACGCCAGCCTGGTGCCCTACCTCCTCGAGGAGGCGCACGAGGCGATCGAGGCGATCGAGAGCGGCGACCCCGCCCACATGCAGGAGGAGCTCGGCGACCTCCTGCTGCAGATCGCCTTCCAGGCCCGTGTCGCGCAGGAGCACCCGAGCCAGCCCTTCGACATCGACGACGTCGCGGGCGACCTCGTCGACAAGCTCGTGCGACGACACCCGCACGTCTTCGCCGACGTCGAGGCCGACACCCCCGACGCGGTGGCCGCCAACTGGGAGACCATCAAGTCGCAGGAGAAGCTGCACCGCACCCACCCGGTCGAAGGGGTGCCGGTGTCGTTGCCGGCCCTGGCCCGGGCCGAGAAGTACGTCGGCCGGCTCGACAAGGCCGGTCGCTCCGACCTGGTCGACGCGGCCGTGGCTGCGGGCGGCCTGGGCGGCCGACTGCTCGAGCTCGTTGGGGCTGCTCGCGCCGACGGCGTCGACGCCGAGGCCGCGCTGCGAGAGACGCTGCGCGCGCTCGCCGCAGCGAGCGAGGACTCCGCCACCCCCTGACCTGCCACGTCGAGTGCCCGCGTCCCGACGCCAGCGCCCGTCGGGAACTGGGCACTCGATGCTGTTTGGGGGCGCAGGTGTGGTCGAGTGCTCAATTGTCGACACCCGGAGGTTTGTCGGGAACTGGGCACTCGATGGTGTTTGGGGGCGCAGGTGCGGTCGAGCGCTCACGTGTCGACGCCGGGCGTGCCTGCTTGGTCACTGGGGACTCGAGACGTCGTGAGACCCAGCCCGTCGGGTGCTCGCCCTCGACGGGGACCCGGCCACCCGGCATACGGGCTGGGTGGGGGTCAGTAGGCCCCGCGGGTGCGCAGGACGGCGTGGATGGTCTTGGCCATGATCGCGAGGTCCTGCACGATCGACCAGTTGTCGACGTAGTAGAGGTCGAGCCGCACCGTGTCGTCCCATGAGAGGTCACTGCGACCGGAGACCTGCCACAGCCCGGTCATGCCCGGCCGCACATGGAGGCGGCGCTGCACGTCGGGGTGGTAGCGCCGCACCTCGGCCGGCAGCGCCGGGCGGGGGCCGACGAGGCTCATGTCGCCGGAGATGACGTTGAACAGCTGCGGGAGCTCGTCGATCGAGAACCGGCGCATGAAGGCCCCGACGGCTGTGACCCGGGGGTCGCGGCGCGCCTTGAAGAGGAGGCTGTCGGGGTCGCTCGTGAGGTGGCTGACGCCGTCGAGCTGGGCCTCGGCGTCGACGACCATGCTGCGCAGCTTGAGGCACTCGAAGAACTCGCCGTCGCGCCCCACGCGCGTCTGGCGGAAGAGCACCGGCCCGCCGTCGCCCGCCTTGATGAGGATCGCGCACACGACCATGAGCGGCAGGGCGAGCACGAGGAGCACGCTCGCGCCGACGAGGTCGAAGATGCGCTTCAGCCCGCGAGAGGCCTCGAGGCTCTGCGGCTGCTCGACGTGGACGAGGGGGACGCCGCCCACCGGGCGCATGGCCATGCGCCCCGAGGAGATGTCGCTGAGGCTCGGCACGACCGCCATCTGCACGTGGTGACCCTCGAGGTCCCAGGCGATCCGGCGGAAGTCGACGGCGGAAGGAAAGGCCCCCTCGGTGAAGACGACGAGGTCGGCCTTCTCGCGCCGCACGGCGTCAGCGGTGCGTCCGCTCACCCCGACGACGGGCACCCCGCGCGGGGTGGTGGCCGACGCCGGCGTCGACGAGGGGACGAGCGCGCCGACGATGCGATAGCCGAGCCACGACTCGCGGTCGAGCACGGCGGCCACCTCGTCGATGTGCGAGGCCGAGCCCGAGATGAGGACTCGCGTCAGCAGGTGCCCGTGCGCGTGGGCCCGGTGCACGAGACGCCGCGCAACCCAGCGCCACAGCAGGAGCAGGGGCACGCCGATGACGAAGAGGAGCACGAAGAAGCCCCGCGACAGGTTGAACTTCGTCAGGTAGCTGATGATGCCGATGAGGCCGGCCGTGATGCCGGCGGCGCTGCAGATGCGGGCGTACTCGATCGTGCCGGCGCCGACGTGGGCGCGGGCGTAGGTGCCCATCACGACGTTGGCGAGCATCCAGGCCGCGACGATCCAGAGGCCGACCGACTGCGCGACGTCGTTGATGTCAGCGGTCGGGTCGAACAACCCGAGACTCGTGCGCCCCAGAGCAGCCAGCACGGTGGCGAGCGCGATGACGACGAGATCGCCCCCCGCGATCGCGAGCTGCAGCAGCCGTTGGCTGCGGGTGCGGTCGGTCAGTGGCTGTGTGATCGGGCGCGCACTGATGTCGATGAGCGCGACCCCTGTCTCCCCCATGGGCTGACCCATGCACTCTCCCCAAACCCGGCGCACTCGACGCCGATCCCTCAGTCTCCACCCCTGGAGACGTCGTCCTGCTCCCGGCCCCCCGGTTCAGGCTACGTGTGAGTATGCCGGATGGAGGGACGAATAAGGGGCTTCCTTGACCAAATTCGTGCTAGCCCTGTGAGCGACCAACGTCGGCGGCCCGTATGCCGGGTCGCTCCGGCGGGCGCGGCGCGTCGGGGACTACGCTCGGACGCAGTCCTTCCCAAACCCCTACCGCGCCCGAGAAGGGCGCGACCTGCCGAGGAGTGTCAGTGGCCACCATTGAGGAGATTGGCGCCCGCGAGATCCTGGACTCGCGCGGCAACCCCACCGTCGAGGTCGAGCTGCGGCTCGACGACGGCACTTTCGCCCGGGCGGCCGTGCCGTCGGGCGCCTCGACCGGCGCCTTCGAGGCGTCCGAGCGCCGCGACGGCGACAAGGGCCGCTACCTCGGCAAGGGCGTGCTGCAGGCGGTCGACGCCGTCATCGAGGAGATCAACCCGCGCCTCGTCGGCTTCGAGGCGAGCGAGCAGCGCCTCATCGACGCCGAGATGATGGCGCTCGACGGCTCGGCCAACAAGGAGAACCTCGGCGCCAACGCGATCCTCGGGGTGTCCCTCGCCGTCGCGCACGCCGCGGCCGAGTCGGCCGGACTGCCGCTCTTCCGCTACGTCGGCGGGCCCAACGCGCACGTGCTGCCGGTCCCGATGATGAACATCCTCAACGGTGGGTCGCACGCCGACTCCAACGTCGACATCCAGGAGTTCATGATCGCCCCCATCGGGGCCCCCACCTTCCGCGAGGCGGTGCGCTGGGGCGCCGAGGTCTACCACGCCCTCAAGAAGGTGCTGCACGAGCGCGGCCTCGCCACGGGTCTCGGTGACGAGGGCGGCTTCGCCCCCAACCTGGAGTCCAACCGTGCCGCGCTCGACCTCATCGTCGAGGCCATCGAGGCGGCCGGCTACGTCGCCGGCCGCGACATCGCGCTGGCGCTCGACGTTGCGGCCTCCGAGTTCCACGACAACGGGTCCTACTCCTTCGAGGGCGGGTCCAAGAGCGCCGACGAGATGGTCGCCTACTACGCGGAGCTCGTCGCGGCCTACCCGCTCGTCTCCATCGAGGACCCGCTCGACGAGGACGACTGGGACGGCTGGAAGGCGATGACCGACCTCCTCGGCGACAAGGTGCAGCTCGTCGGCGACGACCTCTTCGTCACCAACCCCGAGCGGCTCGGTCGTGGCATCTCCACCGGCACCGCCAACGCGCTCCTGGTCAAGGTCAACCAGATCGGCACCCTGACCGAGACGCTCGACGCCGTCACGCTCGCGCAGACCAACGGCTACCGCTGCATGATGAGCCACCGCTCCGGCGAGACCGAGGACGTCACCATCGCCGACCTCGCGGTCGCGACGAACTGCGGCCAGATCAAGACCGGCGCCCCGGCCCGCTCCGAGCGCGTCGCGAAGTACAACCAGCTGCTGCGCATCGAGGAGGAGCTCGACGACGCCGCCGTGTATGCCGGCGCCGGCGCCTTCCCGCGCTTCGACGCGACCCGCTACGGCGCCCAGGGCTGACCTGTGGCCGAGCGCACGCCTCCTCGCCCCGGCCGCTCCTCGAGCGGTCGGGGCGATGGCGCGCGTCCGGCCTCGGGAGCCCGGTCGACGACCAGCGCCTCGTCGTCGAGCGCCCGCCCGTCGACGGCGCGCGGGGCCACCGGCCGTTCGGCCGGCGCCCGCCCTGCCAAGGCCGCTCGCTCCACGGCGAGGTCGGGAGCCTCCCGCCCGTCGCGATCGGGTCCCGGCAAGGAGCGGCCCGGTCTCGCTGCCCGGCCGCGCACGGCTCCCCCCGCGCCCCCGTCGGCCTCGGCGGGCTGGGTCAGGGGGGCGATCCTGCTCACCATCGTCGTCATGCTCGCCGTGACCCTCGTGCCGACCCTGCGCTCGCTCATCCAGCAGCGCGGTGACACGGTCGCCCTGCAGGACCGCGTCGTGCAGCAGCAGCAGTCGGTGGCCGACCTCACCCGCGAGGCCGCCCTCTGGAAGGACCCCGCCTACATCGAGCTGCAGGC
Source organism: Humibacillus xanthopallidus (assembly GCF_044793955.1). Lineage (GTDB taxonomy): Bacteria > Actinomycetota > Actinomycetes > Actinomycetales > Dermatophilaceae > Humibacillus > Humibacillus xanthopallidus_C. Next base: position 1,352,279 of record NZ_CP084995.1, read on the forward strand.
GCGCGAGCGGCTCAAGTTCGTGCGCGTCGGCGACCGCGCCTACACCGTCATCGACAACGGCACCAACGACGCCAGCGCGGCCGCTGCAGAGCGCCCGGTCGTCGCCGCACCGCTCGCCAACGCGTCGGCTCCGTGGTACGGCAAGGTGTGGCAGTCGATCCAGATCGCCGACCGGCCCACTGCCGGCCTCCCCGCCACGCGATGAGCGCTCAACTGCCAGAAGGCCGTTCGCCTGTCGACCCGCGCGACCTCGAGGCCGTGCAGCGCCAGCTCGGCCGGCCGGCACGTGGAGTGGCCGAGGTCGCCCACCGCTGCCCGTGCGGCGAGCCCGACGTGCTGCGCACCGAGCCCCGGCTGCCCGATGGCACACCGTTCCCGACGACCTACTACGCGACGTGTCCCCGCCTGACGGGCGCGGTCAGCACCCTCGAGACGGCCGGGGTCATGCGGGAGATGAGCGAGCGGCTGGGCGTGGACGACGACCTCTCAGCCGCCTACCGCTCGGCCCACGAGCACTACCTCGCGAGCCGCGCCGAGCTGGGCGAGGTGCCCGAGATCGAGGGTGTCTCGGCCGGCGGCATGCCGACCCGCGTCAAGTGCCTGCACGTGCTCGTCGCCCACTCGCTGGCGGCCGGGCCCGGAGTCAACCCACTCGGCGACGAGGCACTCGCGATGCTCGGAGACTGGTGGACGCCCACATCGTGCGCGGCCGTGCACGCGGCCGAGGACGCCTCGACCGACCAGTCGGACCGACCCCACCAACCCGACCAACGCGACCATCCCGACCAACCCATTCAGGACGTCCACCGTGGCTGACTCGACGATCCGCGTCGGAGCGATCGACTGCGGCACCAACTCCATCCGTCTGCTCGTGGCAGACATCGACCCGGCGACCCGCTCGCTCGTCGACCTGCACCGCCGCATGGAGATCGTGCGGCTGGGCCACGGGGTCGATCGCACGGGCTCGATCGCGCCGGAGTCGATGGAGCGCACCCTGCGGGTGACGAGGGAGTACGCCGTCACCTGCCGCGAGCTCGGTGCCGAGCGGGTCCGCTTCGTGGCGACCTCGGCCTCCCGTGACGCGAGCAACGCCGCGGAGTTCATCGCGGGCGTGCACACCGCCTTCCAGGAGGACTTCGGGGCCGACGTGGCACCCGAGGTCGTGAGCGGTGACGAGGAGGCCTCCCTGTCCTTTGCTGGCGCCACCGGTGGCCTCGCGGCCCGGGGCGTGGCGGGCCCCTACCTCGTCGTCGACCTCGGTGGTGGCTCCACGGAGTTCGTGCGTGGCACCGACCACGTCGAGGCAGCGCGCTCGGTCGACATCGGCTGTGTGCGCCTGACCGAGCGCCATCTCGCGAGCGACCCGCCGACCCCCGCCCAGATCGATGCGGCCACGGCCGACGTCGACGCCGCCCTCGACGAGGCCGAACGGTCCGTGCCCTTCGAGGGGGTCGCGACCCTCGTCGGCTTGGCGGGCAGCATCACGACGATCACGGCCCACCTGCTGCGTCTGCCCGCCTACTCGGCCGAGCGGGTCCACCTCACCCGGTCAAGCCCTGACGACATGATCGTGGCGTCCACCGAGCTGCTCTCGATGTCGCGAGCCGAGCGGGCCGCGCTGCCCTATCTGCACCCCGGCCGGGTCGATGTGATCGGCGCAGGGGGTCTGGTCTGGCGCCGGATCGTGGAGCGCTTCGTGGAGCGCAGCGGCAGCACCGAGATCGTCACGTCAGAGCACGACATCCTCGACGGCATCGCCCTGAGTCAGATCGTCTGAGCCATCCGACCTCCGGCACCGCCGAGGTGTCGGACGCTCTCAGGCGAGGGCCTTGGCCTTCAGCGAGTCGAACTCCGCCTGGCTGATGGCACCGCTGTCGAGCAGTCCCTTGGCCGTGGCGATCTGCTCGGCGGGGTTGGACTGCTTGGCCACGGACTGGATGTAGGCGTCGGTCGCGCTCTTGGCCTCGGTGGCGTCACGCATCTGACGCTTCGCCATGCCGTTTCCGCGGGCGACGAGGTAGACGAGCGCTCCCAGTACGGGCAGGAAGAGGATGAAGAGCATCCACAGCGCCTTCCACCAGCCGCTCAGCTCCGGGTCCCGGAACAGATCGACGACGATCTGGAAGAGGGCCATCAGGAAGGCGACGAAGAAGAAGCTCCACACGAGGAGCCAGAAGAAGTCCCAGAAACTCATGACGCACCTCGACCGTCCGTGAGCCGCCCGGTCGGAGGCTCTCCTCCAAGGCTAGGGAGCGTCCGTCGCGTGGTTCATCACCCCCGTGGGGTGAATGAGCAGGTGGTCAGCCGGTGGCGGCGGTGACTGCACGGCGCGTCGGCTCGGGTGTCGCCTCCACGGGCCGGCGACGCGACACGATGAAGCGGCCGACCATCCAGAGGGCGGCCGAGAGGCCCAGGGCCCACGTGCCGTTGGAGAGGGTGGCGTCGACCGCACCGTAGGTGACGAAGAAGAGCGTCACGAAGACGACGGCCCGGATGGCTCGCTCCGAGAGGCGCACGGCGCCGAGCAGCACGCCGCCCCAGAGGAGGTACCACGGGTGGATGACCGGGCCCGAGGCGACGAGCGCGAGCAGCGCCCCGGCCGCAGCGAGCACGGGCTTGCGCGGGGCGACCCGCCAGACGATCACCGCGATGGACACGAGGCCGAGCAGCAGACCGATGCTCTGGGCGATCGGCACGGCGACCGCGGCGGTCGCGAGCGGCATACCGGCGAGGTTCATGAACCACTCGATCGACGCGCCGACAAAGGTCGGCGGGGCGATGAGCGAGCGCAGGCTCGCGGGCACGGAGAGGTTGGAGGTCCACCCCCAGCCGAGGCCGGTGAACGCGGTGATGGTGGCGAAGGCCGCGATGGTGACGAGAGTGAGGCTCATGCCATGGCGCAGGAGCGAGCGCAGGCGAGCCGAAGCGCCCAGACCGGCGGTGCCGTCGGCCTGCATCGCCATGCCGATGACCCCGATGAGGGCGAGGGCGCCGGTCTGCTTGTAGGTCGCGGCGGCCGCGATCAGCGCGGCGCCGACCCAGAAGCGTCCGAGGCTGGCGACGTAGAGGGCGAGCACGACGAGCGCGACCATGATGGCGTCGCCGTGCGCCCCACCGACGAAGTGCATGATGACGAGCGGGTTGAGCACCGCCAGCCAGAGGGCCTGGGACGGGTTGACGCCGAAACGCTTCGCGAGGCGCGGCAGCGTCCAGGCCAGCAGGGCGACGGCGGCCAGCGCCGGCAGGCGCATGAGGACCGCGGCGAGATAGGCGTTGTCGCCGGCGATCGCGACGACCGCGTGCTGCACCTGGAGGGCGAGCGGGCCGTAGGGCGCAGGGGTGAGCAGCCACATCGGGTCGACCTGGTCGGCGAACTGACCGGGGACCCAGTAGGGGCCGTAGGCGTAGGGGTCGAGACCGCGCTGGACGATGAGCCCTTGCGCGGCGTAGCTGTAGGCGTCGCGGCTGAAGAGCGGCGGGGCGAGCAGGACTGGCAGGCTCCAGAAGACCCACGCGAGGCTCGGCACCCGGCGACCGTCGCGCGGGCGCATGCGCAGCCAAGCGTCGACGAGCAGCCCCAGACCGGCGATGAGCAGCACGGTGGCGACGAAGCGTCCGACGCCCTCGCCCATCCACTGCAGGTGCAGCTGCTCGATGATCGGGGCCTTGGCAGGCAGGAAGGCCGGAGTCAGGGATCCGGCGCCGACGAGGGCCATGCCGAGGGTGCCTCGGCGGACCATCGGGTCGGCCCACGCGCGGTGCAGCGCCGCCACGAGCCGGGCGAACCACTCGATCAGAGCCAGCCTGATCATGTCAGGGCGTGCCAGAACCGTCGGGGGCGTGCCCGCGACACGTTGCTCCAGCACTCTCGACTCCTCGTTGCGTATCGTCGCTGCTCTTCTTCTTCTCGCCGTGGCTCGCCGTTGTGCGCAGGCTGGTGGTCCGAGAAAAGAACGCGATGAAACCGCCCCTGGACCCTGATTGCTGTTCTAGTCTATGCCCCCGCGCCACCGGGAGCACGCATCCGGCTCGAGGACTGGGCGCTCCGTGACCGGATCGTGCTGCAGATCACACCGTGGACCAGCGCCTCGCCCTCACGCCCGTCGCACCCGATTCGTATCCCTTTCGTACCCCCGGAGGGACTCGAACCCTCACCGTTGGCGATTTTAAGTCGCCTGCCTCTGCCAGTTGGGCCACGGGGGCGCCGACCCAGTATGCCGTCGCCCGCGCGTGCGACCGCGTCACGATCTCGTCTCACCCGTCACGGACGCGGGGTGCGGGAACCGGGGGTGGGGGTCCGTTCGCTTACGCTTGGGGACAGTCGCCACGCCCAGGAGCGGGTCGTGGCACCCAGTGCTTCGAGGAGCGCACTCACATGGCAGGTGGAAACCCGGTCTTCGACCGGCTCAACAAGCAGATCGAGAAGGAGCGCTACGCCGGCTTCGGCGCGCCGCAGGGGAGCCCCCAGCAGCCGGCCCAGCAGGGCACGCAGGCCGCGACGAGCGGTTACGCGGCCCAGGACGCGATGACGGCGCAGCAGCTCAACGAGATGTACAACCAGGCGCCGGCCGGCCCGACCGACACCGGCCGCGTCACCATCGACGACGTCGTCGTCAAGAGCCTCGTGCTGTTCGTCGTCACGGTCGCCGTCGCCGGCGTGTCGTGGGTCTGGACCGCGGCCAACACCGACATGACGCTGCCTTTCTGGCTCGGCGGCATGTTCGGCACGCTGATCCTCGGCTTCGCCATCGCCTTCATGAAGAAGGTGTCGGTGCCGCTGCTCATGGTCTATGCCGTGCTGCAGGGCGCCTTCCTCGGCGCCTTCAGCCAGTACATCAACTCCATCCCGCAGTACGAAGGCGTCGTGCAGATGGCCGTCCTCGCGACGCTCTGCGTGTTCGTCGCGATGTACATCGGCTACGCCACCGGCTTCGTCAAGGTCAACGCCAAGACCCGCCGGATGTTCTTCTTCGCGATCGTCGGCTACGGCCTCTTCTCGCTGCTCCAGGTCGTGCTGCTGATGACCGGTGTCATCGACGGCTGGGGCTTCGGTGGCAGCGGCCCGCTCGGCATCGGTCTGTCGATCCTTGGTGTCGGCCTCGCCTCCTACTCGCTGGCGATCGACTTCGACTCGATCGACAACGCCGTCAAGGTCGGCGCCCCGAAGAAGTACTCGTGGCTGCTGGCCCACGGCCTGATCGTCTCGATCGTCTGGCTCTACATCGAGTTCGTGCGTCTCTTCGCGCGTCTGCGCGACTGACCTCAGGTCCACAGCATGGCCTCTCCTCGCGCGGGTTCGCCGACCCCGCAGGAGGTGGCAGACGAACTCCGGCGCGTGGTCGAGCGGTGGCACCAGCTGCCGCTCGACCACGCGCTTTCGCGTATGCCGTCCGTCTCGGCCCTCGTGCAGTCGCTGGCCGACCGGGTGGCCGCGTCATGTGACGTGCCCCGGCAGCGCGTGCCCGACCTCGGCCCCGCCGTCGTCATGGACCAGCTGACCGTGATGGTGCACGACCTCTACCGGGCCGAGCCCGACGCCGACCCGGCGGCGGTCGCCGAGGAGCTGGCCGGCATACGCCGCTCCCTCTGAATCCAGAGAGCAATCCCGCGCGTGACGATCGAAAGAGCAATCCGTCCGCGGGGTCGGCGGGGAGCGTGACCGCTCGCGTGGGAGGTGCGGACGGATTGCTCTTTCGATCAGGTGGGACGGCGGCCTACGCCCGTGCGTTGTGAATCGAGAGAGCGATCCGCGCGGGGTGCTCGAACGCGCGCGGATCGCTCTTCGATCAGGTGAGGCGCTCGAAGATGACGGCCATGCCCTGGCCGCCGCCGACGCACATCGTCTCGAGGCCGAACTGCTCGTCGCGCTCACGGAGCGCGTTGATGAGCGTGCCCGTGATGCGGGCCCCGGTGGCGCCGAAGGGGTGGCCGATGGCGATCGCGCCGCCGTTGACGTTGAGCTTGTCGTAGTCCATGCCGATCTGGTCGGCGGACCCGATGACCTGGGCGGCGAACGCCTCGTTGATCTCGTAGAGGTCGATGTCGCCGATCGACAGGCCGGCTCGCTTGAGCGCGAGGTTGGTCGCCTCGACCGGGCCGAGGCCCATGATCTCGGGGGAGAGGCCCGTCGCGGCGGTCGACACGACGCGCGCCAGCGGCTGGAGGCCGAGCTCCTTCGCCTTGGTGTCGCTCATGATGACGAGCGCCGCCGCGCCGTCGTTGAGCGGGCAACAGTTGCCGGCGGTGACGGTGCCCTGTTGGCGGAAGACGGGGTTGAGCGACTGCACCGCTTCGAGCGTCACGCCGGCGCGCGGGCCGTCGTCCTTGGTCACGACGGTGCCATCGGGGGCGGTGATGGGCGTGATCTCCCAGTCGAAGAAACCACGGCCGATCGCAGCCTCGGCGCGGTTCTGGCTGGTGACACCCCACTCGTCCTGGCGCTCGCGGGTGATGCCGTAGGCAGTGGCGACGTTCTCTGCCGTCTGACCCATCGAGATGTAGATGTCGGGCATCAGGCCCTCGTCACGCGGGTCGGTCCACGTCTCGTTGGTCTCGGCGATCCGCTTCGTGCGGGCCTGCGCCTCGGCGAAGCGGCCGTTCTGCTGGTCCTCCTTGGCGCCGCCCGCACCGGCCCAGTCGGTGTACTGCGAGACGCACTCCACACCGGCCGAGATGAAGATGTCGCCCTCACCGGCCTTGATCGCGTGGAAGGCCATCCGCGTCGTCTGGGCCGAGGAGGCGCAGAAGCGGTTGATCGTGGCGGCCGGCGTCGCGTCGAGGTCGAGCAGGGTCGCGACCACCTTGGCCATGTTGGAGCCGTGCCGACCAGAGGGCTCGGCGCAGCCGAGGTAGAGGTCCTCGACGAGCCGCGGGTCGAGGCCCGGCACCTTGTCGAGGGCCGCCTGGATGACGGTGGCCGCGAGGTCGTCGGGCCGGACGTAATTGAGCGAGCCCTTGAAGGCTCGGCCGAACGGCGAGCGGGCGGTCGAGACGATGACGGCTTCGGTCACGGGTTTCTCCTGCACTGCATCGACGGCCCGCGCGGCGGTGCGACGGGCGACTAAGCGCTTGCTCAGTTCCCCCGATGGTAGGACGTCGGCGGGTCCGTGCGACAGGGCGGTCGCCGTGGGCTGCGTCTCCCTGTGGCCCGCTGGCCCCGCCGCCGCCAAGGCCGCCCAATTCCTCGCTACCGCCCGCCCGCTGGGGCGGCTGCCGTCCGCTGCGGCCCGGTAAGGTGGAGCCGACCCGTTGCGCGGGCCCCCTCTCGGTCCAGCCGAACGGGAGAGCCCCCTGCTCCGGTGAGGACACTGCCGCCCATCGCGGCCCCACTCAGACCACCAGGGGAACCCATGAAGACCATGACCACGCGTGTGGTCGCGCTCGTCGGCGCGCTCACCATCACCCTCGGAGCAGCCGCCTGCTCCAAGACCGAGACCCCGACGACCGGGGCCTCCGGCTCGACCCCGGCAGCCACCTCGAGCGCGGCCGCCGAGGCAGATGCGCCGGCGGCCACCGAGGTGCTCGAGAAGGCCAAGAGCAACGCCCTGTCCGCGACGTCCGGCGCCTTCGCGGGCACCGTCGAGGACGACGGCAAGGAGACGACGATCGACTTCAAGGGCACGAGCGACGGCAAGACCGCCGACATCACGATCTCGATGGTCGGCGACGGCAAGGCCCGCGTCATCTCGGTCGCCGACGGCATCTTCATCCAGGGCGACGAGACCTTCTGGAAGAAGCAGAACGCCCCCGCCAAGGTGCTCGAGGCCAAGGACAAGTTCATCAAGGCGCCGGCCTCGGCCGCCTCGATGACCCAGAGCCTCAGCCTCAAGGCCTTCCTCGAGAAGGCCTTCGGGGCCGTGACCGCCGACCAGGTGGCGTCCGACGTGACGGAGGAGACCGTCGGCGGCGTCGACTGCTGGGTCATCACCGACACCAAGGGCAAGGCCGAAGGCGCGCTCTACGTGTCCAAGGACGCCATGGAGGTTGTCCGCTTCACTGGTTCCACGAAGAGCCCGGGCCAGCTCGACTTCTCGAAGTGGAACGAGGACCTCGGCATCAAGGCGCCCCCCGCCAGCCAGATCCTCACGCTTCCCTGAGCCGCAGCTCCGCACCGACCCCCGGGGTCGTCCGCCGTCATGGTGGGCGGCCCCGCTCGCGTATGCCGCCGTCCCCGCGCCCGTGCCCACGGCTGGGTCGGGGCTCACGTCAACGGCACCGACCGAACGCAGCGCGTGGTGAACGCACTGCGTGAGGAAGGCAGCGCGCGGCGATCGACTGCTCGTCGGACGAACCCGGCCGATGGCGAGCTCAGCGGACGGAGGTGTCCTCGCGAGACGGCATACGGCCGCTGCTGTCGTCGGTGGAGGCGGAGCCGACGGCTGCCCCGTCGGGTGCCGCCTCGTGCGAGACCGGCTGCGGGTCGGCGGTGGAGGCAGGCACGGCCGGGCGGATGCGGTGCCGGAGCACGGCCCAGCGGCCCTGGCGGCCGCGGGCCTGACCCGCGATCTCGGCAGGCGCGACCTCGGTGCCGGGGTGCGCGACCGCGAGCGTTGCGGCCCGGGCGACCGGCCCGATGCCCTCGCCGCGCTGCGGGCTGGGACGGGTCGGGGTCGTGCGCTCGCCGAAGAGGTCGAGCGCGGCGCTGACCGACGGGAGGAGGGCGGCGGCGACGCGTGCGTAGCCGGCAGCGCTCGGGTGGAAGCGGTCGGCGCTGAACAACGTCTGCGGGTCGGCGGTGAAGGCGGCGCCGAGCATGTCGCCGATCGACACGGCGCGGCCGCCGGCCTCGACGACGGCGACGGTCTGGGCCGCGGCGAGGTCACGCGACCAGCGGCGGGCGAGCCAGCGCAGCGGCTGGGGCACCGGCTCGACGGCGCCGAGGTCGGGGCAGGTGCCGACGACGACCTCGGCCCCCGTCTCGCGCAGGCGGCGCACGGTCATCTCGAGATGGCGCACGGCCACCGAGCGGTCGATGCGGTGGGTCACGTCGTTGGCGCCGATGAGCAGCAGCGCCACGTCAGGAGAAGGCGTTTCGGCGAGAGCGCGCTCGAGCTGGCTCTCGAGCCCGGGGGACTCGGCCCCCACGACGGCCACGTTGGTCACCTCGACCGGACGCCCGCTGAAGGCAGCGACCCCGTTGGCGATCGTCGCGCCGATGGTCTCGTGCGGGTGGTCGACGCCGAGGCCAGCGGCCGTCGAGTCACCGAGCATGACGAGCCGGATGGGCTCGCCCGAGCCGGCGCCGTAGCGGCCCGCGTCGACCGGGGGGGCCTCGAAGCGCTGCCCGACGATGCGACGCGTCAGCGCTGCCTCGACCCGCAGCACGCCGTAGGACAGCGCGCCGATGGCGCCCAGCCCTGCCACCCCGACGCCGCCACCGTAGGCAGCGGTCTGGGCGATCCTGCGTGCGCGGCGTGCCCGTCCCATGAGCGTGACCCCCTCCTGCCCTCGGTGCGTGGATCACCACGGTAACGCGCGGCGCCGGCGGCTCGTGCCCGGCTCCGGTGGGCGGGCGGCGCGCCTAGGATGGGGCGGTGAAGTATGCAGAGAACGTCGCGGACCTCGTCGGCAACACCCCCCTCGTCAAGCTCGGCTCCGTCGTCAAGGACGCAGGGGTGAGGTGCACGGTCCTCGCGAAGGTCGAGTACTTCAACCCCGGAGGCTCGGTCAAGGACCGCATCGCGCTGCGCATGGTCGAGGCCGCCGAGCGCGACGGCCTGCTGAAGCCCGGCGGCACCATCGTCGAGCCGACGAGTGGCAACACCGGCGTCGGGCTCGCGCTCGTCGCCCAGCGTCGTGGCTACTCCTGCGTCTTCGTCTGCCCCGACAAGGTGAGCCAGGACAAGCGTGACGTGCTCAAGGCCTACGGCGCCGAGGTCGTCGTGTGTCCGACCGCCGTCGAGCCGGACCACCCCGACTCCTACTACTCCGTGTCCGACCGGCTCGTCCGCGAGATCGAGGGTGCCTGGAAGCCCAACCAGTACTACAACCCCGAGGGCCCCAACAGCCACTACCTGACCACCGGGCCCGAGATCTGGCGCGACACCGACGGGCGCGTCACGCACTTCGTCGCCGGCGCCGGCACGGGCGGCACGATCAGCGGCACCGGCAAGTACCTCAAGGAGGTCAGCGACGGCGCGGTGCGCATCATCGCGGCCGACCCCGAGGGCTCGGTCTACTCCGGCGGCACCGGCCGCCCCTACCTCGTCGAGGGCGTCGGCGAGGACTTCTGGCCCGGCGCCTACGACCCGTCGGTCGTCGACGAGGTCATCGCGGTGTCCGACGCCGACTCCTTCGAGATGACCCGTCGCCTCGCCCGCGAGGAGGGCCTGCTCGTCGGGGGGTCGTGCGGCATGGCCGTCGTCGCCGCGCTGCGTGCGGCCAAGGACCTGCCCGACGACGCGATCGTCGTCGTGCTGCTGCCCGACTCGGGGCGCGGCTACATGTCCAAGATCTTCAACGACGAGTGGATGCACTCCTACGGCTTCCTCACCGACCACACCGAGCAGACCGTCGGAGACGTGCTGCGCTCCAAGTCGGGCGAGCTGCCGGCCCTCGTGCACACGCACCCCGGCGAGACGATCCGCGACGCGGTGCAGATCCTCAAGGAGTACGGCGTCTCGCAGATGCCCGTCGTCAAGGCCGAGCCGCCCGTCATGTCGGGTGAGGTCGCCGGCGCGGTGAGCGAACGTGCCCTGCTCGAGGCCCTCTTCACGGGTCGGGCCCACCTGGCCGACGCCGTCGAGAAACACATCGAGCCGGGGCTGCCCCTCGTGGGTGCCGGCTCGCCCGTGTCGGCGGCCCGCAAGGAGCTGCAGGCCAGCGACGCGATCCTCGTCGTCGACGACGGCAAGCCCGTCGGTGTGCTGACCCGCGCCGACCTCCTCGCCTTCCTCGCCGACTGACCTCCGTCAGGCGCTGCCTGAGACGACGTATGCCGCTGGGCTCGCTTCCACGAGAAGCGAGCCCAGCGGCATACGGGCGGAAAGTGCTGCGGCTCAGGCGTCCTGCTTGGCTTTCGCCTCGGCCTTCTTGGCCTGCTTGTATTCCCGGACCTTGAGCAGAGAGTCGGCGTCGACGACGTCGGCCACCGAGCGGTAGCCGTCGAGGGCGTAGTCGCCGGCGACGGCCTCCCAGCCCTCGGGGCGCACGCCGAGCTGCTTGGCGAGCAGGGCCACGAAGATCTGTGCCTTCTGCTTGCCGAAGCCCGGCAGCTCCTGGACGCGCTTCAAGAGCTCCTTGCCGGTGCTCGCCTCGGTCCACAGACGCGTGACGTCGCCGTCGTAGCGGTCCTCGACGAGGGCGGCGAGCTCCTGGAGGCGAGCTGCCATCGACCCGGGGAAGCGGTGGATCGCCGGTGGGGTGCTGGCCATCGCCTTGAACTCGTCGGGGTCGGCGGCGGCGATCGCGCCGGGGTCGAGGGTGCCGAACCGGCTCAGCACCTTGTAGCCCCCGCGGAACGCGTGCTCCATGCCGTACTGCTGGTCGAGCATCATCCCGACGACGACCGCGAACGGATGGTCGTCGAGGACCTGGTCAGCGGCTGGTTCGTTGGCGATCTGGAAGCCCATGCAGGCATGCTCTCACGGGCGTCCGGGCCGCTCAGGTCGATCAGGCCGGCGGGACCGCCGCCCACGAGGGGGTCCCGGCGTCGACGACGCCGTCACCCGACGTCAGGGCCGCGACGAGCCCGCGCACGAGCTCCTCGGCGGCCGGCTCGACGGCCACCTCGACGACGAGGCCGGTGGCTGACCAGACCGTGGACGTGACCAGGCAGGCCGGGTGCCCGCGCAGCGCGTTCTCCACGCGCGGGCCGTTGGCGCCCGCCACCTCGACGACGAGCCCGGTGCGCAGCTCGTACGTCACGAGGCGCGCCACGTCGACGGCCGCTGACACGACGTCACCGTAGGCACGGATGAGGCCGCCGGTGCCGAGCAGTGTGCCTCCGAACCACCGGGTCACGACCGCTGCCACGTCGGTGAGTCCGCGTCCGCGCAGCACCTCGAGCATCGGGGCACCCGCCGTGCCCGATGGCTCGCCGTCGTCGTTGCTTCGTGTCGTGTCCGCGTCCGGACCGAGCACGAAGGCGGTGCAGTGGTGCCGGGCGTCCCGGCTGGCGGCCCGCGTCTGCTCCATGAACGCGCGTGCCTCGGTCTCCGTCGAGACGGGCGCGACGTCGCACACGAATCGGGACCGTCGCACCTCGACCTCAGACCGGGCCGGCCCGGCGAGGGTCACGTAACGGCGGGGCCCGTTCAGCGGCATACCTCCTCGTGGCTGTCGACCGGACGGCCGACGAGGCGAGTATGCCGTGCGCTCCCGATGGCCCGACAGCGCCGGCCCCGCGACCGCTCAGCTGAGATATCGCTCCACGACGATGTCGACGAGCTCCTGAGCCGGGGGCTCGTCGGGCAGCAGCAGAGGGGGAGTGACCACGTCGGCCCCACTGGCCGCGGCGAGGTCGGCGAAGAAGCCGGGGGCGAGCAGGTAGGTCGCGACGATGACGCGGGGCCGGTCGGCGTCTGGCCCGTCAGCCGCGGCCGGCTCCGCTTTGTCTCCAACCGCTTGAAGACGTTGCGCGGCAACGGCATTCGCGAGTCGTGGCTCCACGGCGGAGAGGTAGGCGGCGATGACGGGGGCGCCCACGAGGTCGGCGAGGGCCTCTGCGGTGGCGGCGCAGTCGGACACAGCGCGCCCGTCGGACGAGCCGGCGGATGCGAGCACGACCCGGTCGCCGTCGCGCAGCCCGGCCGCGACGAGCCGACGGTGCAGCAGGGCCACGAGCCGGGGGTCGGGGCCGAGCGCCGGTGAGACCACCGTGTGCGATCGGCCCGCCGCGATGTCGGTCAGGTCGACGAAGACGTGGTAGCCGGCCGACAGCAGCAGGGGCACGAGCCGGGCGTCGCGATCGCCAGGCAGGGTGTCGAGCACGGCGGCGGGGTCGGGCTGCTGCACGTCGACGAAGGCGCCGTGGACCTCGAGGTCGGGTCGGGCGGCAGCGACCGCGGCGACGAGCCCGGCGACGGCTGCCTGACCGTCGGGCGAGGCGGTGCCGTGCGAGCAGGCGATGAGGGCAGGGGCGTCGGATCCCATGGCCCCACTCTCGCACCCGGCCCGCGCGAGCGGAGAGCCCGTCCGACCGCACAGCGAGACCGCGGCCGGGTGAGCGGGGCTTAACCGGGGGATCGCCGGAGCGAAACGCCGGTGAAACACACGCTGCCTACCGTGGTGGTCACTGCACCCGCCACACGGCCGTCACGCACCCGACGCGCTCGCCGTGCGGCATACCGGCGCCGTCTGTGGGAGGCACGCATGCTCATCGAGACCGACGTCGTCGGGCTGCCGGTGCTCGTGGTCGGGCCGTCGGCCCTCACGGAGCCGGCGGTGCGTCGCTACCGGCGGGCCGGTGCCCAGGTCATCGGCGTGGAGTCGCCCACGGGCGTCACGCCGGTCCTCGCCGAGTGGGCCCGCCTCGCGGTGCTCGTGGGTGACGCGCGGCAGTGGCCGCAGGCCCGCGCCGCCCTCGCTGGATCGGCCCTGGTCGTCGAGGAGGCAGCCCCGGACACGGCGCGCGGCCGCGTGATCCTCGTCGGGGCCGGCCCCGGCGGCACGGGGTTGCTCACGATCGATGGCCGGCGCGCGCTCGCGGACGCCGACGTCGTGCTCACCGACCGCCTCGCCGAGGTGGGAGACGTGGCAGCGCTGGCTCCGGGGGCGGAGGTCATCGACGTCGGCAAGCTGCCCGGGCACCACGCGGTGCCGCAGACGGAGATCGAGCGGATCATGGTCGAGCGGGCCCTCGCCGGGCTCACCGTCGTGCGGCTCAAGGGGGGAGACCCCTACGTCTTCGGCCGCGGGGGCGAGGAGGTCGCCGCCGCCGTCGGCGCCGGCGTGCCCGTCACCGTCGTGCCCGGAGTGTCGTCGGCCGTGGGCGTGCCGGGCGCGGCGGGCATCCCCGTCACCCATCGCGGAGTCAGCCACGTGGTGACGATCGTCTCGGGGCACGTGCCGCTCGACGACCAGCGGGCCCGGGCGCTCGCCGACCTGGGCGGCACCGTGGTGGTGCTCATGGGCATGCACAACCTCGTGCCCATCGCGGCCGCCCTCGAGCGCTGCGGCCTCGACCCCGACACCCCCGCCGCCGTCGTCGAGCGCGGCTTCACCCCCGACCAGCGCAGTCTCGTCGGCACCCTCGGCACCCTGCCGGGACTCGTCGAGCGGGGCGGGGCGGCCTCTCCAGCCGTCATCGTCATCGGCGATGTGGTGCGCCAGTCGCAGGTGTGGGCGCGCCGGGCCGGTGCCCGCGCGCTCGAGGTCGTCGGATGAGCGGCCGCTCCCACCCGACCACCGCGTGGTCGGCGCAGCTGACCGGCCCCGACCCCGACGTCGCGCGCGCGGAGGGCAGCGGCGCCGTGCTCGAGGGCTTCCGGATCGCGGTGACGTCCGACCGGAGGTCGGCCGACCTCGTCGACGCCTTCGTGCGCCGGGGCGCTGAGGTCATCCATGCACCCGCGGTGCGCATCGCCCCCGTCGACGAGGACGAGATCCTCGTGGGGGACACCCGTGCCGTCATCGACAGCCAGCCCGACGTCGTCATCGTGACGACGGCCTACGGCTTCCGCCGGTGGATCGAGTGCGCCGACGCCGCGGGGCTCGGTGAGGACCTCGCCCGCGCGCTCGACCGCGCCCGCATCATCGTGCGGGGTCCCAAGGCCCGCGGGGCAGTGCGCGCGGCTGGTCACGACGACGACGGCATCGCCGACGACGAGCGCACGGCCTCGACCGTCACGCTGGCCCTCGACGCCGGTGTCCTCGGCAAGCGGGTCGCGGTGCAGCTGCACGGGCACGAGGACGTCGAGCAGCTCGAGCGCCTTCGCTCCGCAGGTGCGTCGGTGCTCACCGTCGCGCCCTACCGCTGGGTGCGACCGACGGACGAGAGCCGCCTCGGTCGTCTCGTCATGGCGGTCGCGGCGCGGGAGGTCGACGTCGTGACCTTCACCTCCGCGCCTGCGGTCGACGGACTCGTCTCTGCCGCAGCGCAGCTCGGCATGGACGGGGTGCTCCTCGACGCGATGCGCTGCGGGGTCACGGCCGCCGCGGTCGGGCCCGTCACGGCAGCCCCCCTCATCGACGCCGGAATCGTGCCGATCGTGCCCGAGCGCTTCCGCATGGGGGCGCTCATCCGCACCGTGGTGGAGCACCTCACCCTCAACGGCATCGAGCAGGTGCAGACCGCGCTCGGGCCCCTCGTCGTGCACGGCCGGGTGGTGACCTTCGGTGGCGAGACGGTGACGCTGGCCCGCGGGCCCCGGGCGATGCTCGCGGCGCTGATGGCCGAGCCGGGCGCCGTGTGCACGCGCGAGCGGCTGCTCGACGGGCTGCCCGAGGCCGAGAACGAGCACGCTCTCGACATGGCGGTGAGCCGCCTGAGGGCGGCCCTGCCCGACCGTCACCTCGTGCAGACGGTCGTGCGCCGGGGCTACCGCCTCAACGTCTGACGGCTTGCGTCACGGCCCCCGCGGCCCCTGCGGCCGCGTGTGCCGCCGCTGCCTCCTCCGCGTCGGAGACGATGGCCGGTGCGTGGTCGGCGATCCAGGCCATCAGGGGCACCATCCGCTCGGCCAGGCCGGACCCGCGATCGGTCAGGGAGTACTCGACGTGCGGCGGCACGACCGGACGTGCGTCACGGTGCACGAGACCGTCCGCCTCGAGCTGCCGCAGCGTCTGCGCGAGCATCTTCTCGCTGACTCCCTCGGCGCGGCGGCGCAGCTCGCTCCAGCGCAGTGCCTCGCCCTCTGCGAGGGCGAGGATGACGAGGGTGCCCCACTTGCTCGTCACGTGGTCGAGCACGACACGGCTCGGGCAGCCCGACGAGAACACCCCGTCGGGGAAGTACTGGCGCAGCGGGGCACTAACCGTCATGTCAGTACCTTACTTCAAAGTGGGTACTACCTCCTGGGAAGCATGCGGCTGAGCGCGCGGTTGTCGCCGGTGAGACACCCCCACCACGTCCGTGAAAGGACCGTCATGAAGCTTCTCGTCACTGGTGCCAGCGGCCACCTCGGCCACCTCGTCGTCGACTCCCTCCTCGAGCGCGGCGTGCCCGCGAGCGACGTCGTCGCCATCGCGCGCACGCCCGAGTCGATCGCCGACCTCGCCGAGCGCGGCGTCGAGGTGCGTCGCGCCGACTACGACGACCCGTCGTCGCTCGAGGCGGCGTTCGTCGGCGTGGACCGTCTGCTGCTCGTCTCCGGCAGCGCCGTCGGTCAGCGAATCGCCCAGCACACCAACGTGATCGAGGCAGCCAAGGCTGCAGGTGTGGGTTTCGTCGCCTACACGAGCATCACCCGCGCCGACAGCTCCGACCTCGTGCTCGCGGCTGAGCACCGGGCGACGGAGCAGCTCCTCGCGGCCTCCGGTCTGCCCCACGCCCTCCTGCGCAACTCGTGGTACCTCGAGAACTACACGGGCCAGGTCGCCTCGGCTCTAGAGCACGGCGCCGTCCTAGGCGCGGCCGGTGAGGGGCGGGTCAGCGCCGCTACCCGCGCCGACTACGCCGACGCCGCGGCCGTCGTGCTCGCCGGCCCCGGCCACGAGGGTGCGGTCTACGAGCTCGGCTCCGACGACGCCTTCACCCTCGAGGAGTGTGCCTCGACCCTGGCTCGCGTCTCCGGTCGCGAGGTGGCCTACCGCGACCTCTCGGTCGAGGACTACACCGCGGCTCTCGTCGCGGCTGGCCTGCCGCAGGGGTATGCCGCCGTGCTCGCCGACGGCGACCGTGGCCTCGCGCAGGGGGCGCTGTTCACCGACACCGGTGACCTCTCGCGGCTCACCGGCCGGCCGACGACCGGTGTCGAGACGGCGCTGCACGCCGCCCTGGCCAACACCGTCGCCTGACGGACGGCCCCGCCGGGGTCGGTGCAAACTGCCCACTCGACCCAAACCCTCAGTCGAGTGGGCACTTTGCACCCGCGGGGGTCGGTGCAAACTGCCCACTCGACTGTGAATGGGTGGTCCCCCAAGTCGAGTGGGCACTTTGCACCCGCGGGGGTCGGGGGAAACTGCCCACTCGACTGTGATTGGGGTGTCAGGGGTGGGGGACACCGAGGCGCACGAGGCCGTGCTGGACGCGGACGGCATACGTCGGCAGGGCGACCCCGGGGTCGTCGAGGGCGGCGCCGGTGCGCAGCGAGAAGACCTGTTTGAGCAGGGGCGAGGCCACGGTCGGCTCGCCGGCCCGGTCGCCGGTGAGGCCGCGTGAGATGACGCCGGCGCCGGCATACGGGTCGATGTTGCCGACGGCATAGATCATCCCGTTGGGCAGGAGGAAGAGGGCGGCCTGGGCGCCACCGGGCAGGAGCACGGCGACCCCGCGCCCGGGGACGAGCCAGCTGACCGGGCAGGCCGACACCCAGACCTTCGCGCCCGGTGCGGGCAGGATGCCGGGGCGGACGACGGTCCGCGGAGTCGTCGCCGTCACAGGGTCGGCGACATCAGGGGGCGCGGGGGCGGTGATGGAAGTGGTCATGATGGGTTCCCCTCGGGCTCAGACGTTTTCACGGACAGCGGGCAGGCCGAGCAGCACCGGCACCTTGCGGGGACCGGACTCGTCGAAGGCCACGGTGGGGTCGGCCTCCTCGGGTGCGTTGACGAACGACACGAAGCGGGAGAGCTTCTCGGGGTCGTCGAGCACGGCCTTCCACTCGTCCTGGTAGCCGTCGACGTGCCGTGCCATGGCCGCTTCGAGGTCATCGGCAATCGCCAGGGAGTCGTCGCATACGACGGCCTTGAGGTGGTCGAGCCCGCCCTCGAGAGAGTCGAGCCAGGGTGCCGTGCGCTGGAGCCGGTCGGCGGTGCGCACGTAGAACATGAGGAAGCGGTCGATGTAGCGCACGAGCCTCGCGTCGTCGAGGTCGCTCGCGAGCAGCTTCGCGTGGGCCGGGGTCTGGCCGCCGTTGCCGCAGACGTAGAGGTTCCAGCCCTTGTCGGTGGCGATGACGCCGACGTCCTTGCCGCGGGCCTCGGCGCACTCGCGCGCGCAGCCGGAGACGCCGAACTTGATCTTGTGCGGCGACCGCAGCCCGCGGTAGCGGTGCTCGAGGTCGACGGCCATGCCCACCGAGTCCTGCACGCCGTAGCGGCACCACGACGAGCCGACGCACGACTTCACGGTGCGCAGCGACTTGCCGTAGGCCTGCCCCGACTCCATGCCGACGTCGACGAGGCGCTGCCAGATCGCCGGCAGCTGCTCGACGCGCGCACCGAAGAGGTCGATGCGCTGGCCACCGGTGACCTTGACGTAGAGGTCGAAGTCCTTGGCGATCTGGCCGATGATGATGAGCTGGTCGGCCGTGACCTCACCACCCGGCATGCGTGGGACGACGGAGTAGGTGCCGTTCTTCTGGATGTTGGCGAGGAAGTGGTCGTTGCTGTCCTGCAGGGAGGCCTGCTCGCCGTCGAGGATGTGGTCGCTGCTCGTCGACGCGAGGATCGAGGCGACGGTCGGCTTGCAGATCTCGCAGCCGGTGCCCGTGCCGTAGCGGGCGAGCAGCCCTGAGAAGGTGCGGATCCCGGTGGACGTCACGATCTCGAAGAGCTCGGCCCGGCTCTGCTCGAAGTGCTCGCACAGGGCTTTGGAGAGCTCGACCCCCGAGTCGACGAGGAGCTTCTTGACCGTCGGCAGGCAGCCACCGCAGGTGGTGCCGGCGTTGGTGCACCCCTTGATGGCCGCGAGGTCGCAGGCGCCCTCGGCGATCGCGCCGCAGATCGAGCCCTTCGTGACGTTGTTGCACGAGCAGATGACGGCGTCGTCCGGAAGGGCGTCGGCCCCGAGCTCGGCCCCGGCGGGGGAGACGAGCGCGCCCGGGTCGCCAGGCACCTCGCGGCCGACATACGCCTTGAGCGTCGTGTAGGCCGACGCATCGCCGACAAGGATGCCGCCGAGCAGCGTGCGGGCGTCGTCGCTGACGACGACCTTGGCATAGGTGCCCTTCGTCGCGTCGGTGTGCACGATCTCGAGGGCTCCCGGCGTGGTCGCCATCGCGTCGCCGAACGACGCGACATCGACGCCGAGGAGCTTGAGCTTGGTCGACAGGTCTGCCCCGGGGAAGGTGGCCTCGCCGCCGAGCAGACGGTCGGCGACGACCTCGGCCATCGTGTAGCCCGGCGCGACGAGTCCGTAGCAGCGGCCCTCGACCGCCGCGACCTCGCCGATGGCCCAGACGTTCTCGTCACTCGTGCGGCAGGCGAGGTCGGTGACGACGCCGCCCCTCTCGCCGACCTCCAGGCCGGCGACACGAGCCACCGCATCCGACGGGCGCACGCCGGCGGAAAAGACGACGAGATCGGTGAGCAGCGCCGTGCCGTCCGAGAGCTCCACGGCGAGGCGGCCGTCGTCCTGGGCCGCGATCGAGCTCGTGCCGGCGCCCGTGTGCACCTGCACGCCGAGGTTGCTGATGAGCCCCTTGAGCACCGCTCCGCCGCCGTCGTCGACCTGCAGGGGCATGAGCCGCGGCGCGAACTCGACGACGTGGGGCGTGAGGCCGAGCATCCGCAGGGCGTTCGCCGCCTCGAGACCGAGCAGGCCACCGCCGACGACGAGTCCGTTGGCCTCGCGGCCCTCGGCGGCGGCCCGCTCGATGGCGGCCTCGGCCCGGGCCCGGATGCCGTCGAGGTCATCGAGAGTGCGATAGACATAGCACCCGTCGGAGTCGTGGCCCGGCACGGGCGGCACGAACGGGTAGGAGCCGGTGGCCAGCACGACGGAGTCATAGGCGATGACCTCGCCGGAGCTCGTCGTCACGGTGCGGGCCTCGCGGTCGACGTGCTCGGCCCGGGTGCCCAGCCGCAGCTCGACCAAGTCGTCGCCGGCATACGAGTTGCCTGCCAGTGCAAGGGCATTGCGGTCCCACGCGCCGACGTAGGACGAGAGACCCACGCGGTCGTATGCCGCATCCGCCTCCTCCGAGAGCACGATGACCTTCCACGCGCTCTCCGTGTCACGCGCCCGGATGGCCTCGACGAAGCGGTGGCCCACCATGCCGTGACCGATGACGACGACGGTGCGGGTGGCGGTGCTGCGCGGCTGCTCGGCGGTGGTGGACATCAGGCGGCTCCTTCGGTCAGGACGGCGGCTGCCGGCACTGGTGCGGTGGTCGTGCTGGTCTTGGGGGCTGAGGCTGGGGCAGCGCGCCCCGGTGGGGTCGGCTCGGCGGAGCGCAGCCACGAGCAGAGCCCGTCGACGGCGCCCTTGCACGAGCCGCAGCCCGTCGTGGCGCGGGTCGCCTCCGCGATGGCTGAGACCGAGTCGGCGCCCGCCCGGAAGGCGCCGACGACGGCCGCCTTGGTGACGCTGTTGCAACGGCAGACGACGGCGGTGCCGGGCATCTCGGCGAGGTTGACGCTCTCGGTGGCACCCGAGCGTGTGATCGCTCGACCGAGCATGAGGGACAAGCGATCTCGCGGCACCATCGCGCCAGTGTCGTAGAGCTGCGTGAGCGCTCCGGCCGCGTCGCCGACCCCGAGCAGGATCGCGCCGACGAGGCGGTCCTGGCGCAGCACGAGCTTGGCGTAGCGCCCCCGGCTCGGGTCGGTGAAGGTGAGCACCTCGTGGCCGGGGTCGTGCACGTCGACGTCGACAGTGCCCATGCTCGCGAGGTCGATGTCATGCGCCTTGAGCCGCGTCAGGACGCTCGTGCCCTCGTAGGTGGCGTCGGCGTCGGCACCCGTCAGCACGTCGGAGAGCACACGGGCGTGGTCCCAGCCGGGCTGCACGAGCCCGGCGACCTCGCCACGGTGCTGGGCGCACTCGCCGATGGCGTGCACGTGCGGCACCGACGTCGCCAGGCGGTCGTCGACAACGATTGCCCGCTCGACCTCGAGACCCATCGCGACGGCGAGGTCGGTGCGCGAGCGCACACCGGCGGCCACCACGACGAGGTCGGCCGGGAGAGCGCTCCCGTCGTCGAGCACGACGTGCGCCGGCTCGCCGCCCTCGGCCGCGTGGCGGGCCACGACGAAGCGGCCCAGCACGAGGCGGGCGCCGATGCCCCGCACGACTCGCGAGAGCACGGCCCCGCCGTCGGCATCGAGCTGGCGGTCCATCGGGAAGTCCTGCGGGTGCACGATCGTGACATCGACCCCGTTGCCGAGCAGCCCGCGCGCTGCCTCGAGACCGAGCAGGCCGCCGCCGAGCACCACTGCCGTGGAGGCGGATTCGGCGGCGTCGACGATGCGGCCGCAGTCGTCGATGGTGCGGAAGGCCACGACCCCGTCGGCCAGCCCGGTCTTCGGACCGGGCGAGCCGGCATACAGGCCCTCGCTCGGGGGGACGAAAGAGGTGCTCCCGGTGGCGAGGACGAGCTCGTCCCACTGGACGACCCGCTCGTCCCCTCCGGCGACGGGGGTGAGCGTGGCGGCGCGGGACGTGACGTCGACGGCCGTCACGCGCGCGCCCGTGACGACGTCGATGTGTCGCGCAGCCCACCAGCCGTCGGGCTTGAGACGCGTGTCGCGGGGGGTGATGGCGCCGGAGACGACGGTCGAGAGGAGCACCCGGTTGTAGGCGGCGTGCGGCTCCTCTCCGACGATCGTCACGGCGAAGCGCGAGGCGTCGGGGTCACGCTGGCGGATCTCCTCGGCGAGGCGTGCACCGGCCATGCCGTTGCCGACGATGAGCACGTGCCTGCGACTGCGGGTCATGCGATGGCCTCCAGGCGGACGGCGCACGCCTTGAACTCCGGCATGCGACTGGTCGGGTCGAGGGCGGCGTGGGTGAGGGAGTTGGCCCGGCCGTCGCCGCCCCAGTGGAAGGGGAGGAAGACGACGTCGAGGCGCATGTCCTCGTCGAGGTGCACCGCCGCGCGGGTGCGGCCGCGGCGGCTGACGACGTCGGCGAGGTCGCCGTCGTCGAGGCCGGCCTGCGCCGCCGTCTCCGGGTGCACCTGCACGAACATGTCCCCGGCGGCAGCGGCGAGCTCGGGCACGAGTCGGGTCTGGGCGCCCGACTGGTAGTGCTGGAGCACCCGTCCCGTCGTGGCGACGAGGGGGTATGCCGCGTCGTCGGCCTCCGCGGGACCGACGTGGTCGACCGCGACGAACCGGGCACGTCCGTCAGGCGTCGCGAAGGCGTCGAGGAAGAGCCGCGGCGTGCCCTGGGGGCGCTCGGTCGAGCACGGCCAGTGCAGGCTCTCACCGGCGTCGAGGCGCTCCCACGTGACGGCCGAGTAGTCGGCAGGGCCACCGGCGGACGCCCGGCGCAGCTCCTCGAAGACGGTGTGCGGGTCGGTGGAGAAGCCTGTGCTGCAACCGATCCGGTCGGCCAGCGCGCTCCAGACGTCGAGCTCGCTCCGGCAGCCCGCCGGAGCGGTGAGGGCGCGGCGACGACGCAGCACGCGGCCCTCGAGGTTGGTCAGGGTGCCCTCCTCCTCCGCCCACTGCAGCACGGGCAGCACGACGTCGGCGATGGCTGCGGTCTCCGACAGCACGAAGTCCGAGACGACGAGCAGGTCGAGCGCAGCGAGTCGCTCGGAGACGACGCGCGCGTCGGGCGCCGAGACGACGGGGTTGGACCCGTGCACGAGCAGCATCCGCGGCCCGCCCTCGGTGCCGAGCGAGGCGAGCAGCTCGAAGGCGCTGCGGCCGGGGCCCGGCAGGTCGGCCGGGTCGATGCCCCAGACCGCGGCGACGTGCGCCCGCGCGGCGGGGTCGTCGATCTTGCGGTAGCCGGGCAGCTGGTCGGCCTTCTGGCCGTGCTCGCGGCCGCCCTGCCCGTTGCCCTGGCCGGTGATCGTGCCGAAGCCGCTGCCCGGGTTGCCGGGGAGCCCGAGGGCGAGGGCGAGGGCGATGAAGGCCGTCACCGTGTCGGTGCCGCTCGCGTGCTGCTCGGTGCCGCGAGCCGACAGGATGTAGGCGCCGCGCTCGGTGTCGCGGGCCCGGGCCAGGGCTGCGACCGCCGCCCGCATTGTCGTGACGGCGACTCCGGTGACCCGCTCGGCGCGCTCGGGCAGCCACTGCGCCGCGATCGGCCAGAGGTTGTCGAAGCCCGAGGTGCGCTCCGCGATGAACCCGCGGTCCGCATACCCCTCGGTGACGGCGAGGTGGAGCATGCCCAGCGCGAGCGCGGCGTCGGTGCCCGGCCGCAGCTGCAGGTGCACGCCACCGCCGTCGAGCGCCTTGGCGGCGGTCGGGGTGAGGCGCGGGTCGGCGACCATGAGCCCGCCGGCGTCGGCCGCGCGCACGAGGTGGGTGAGGAAGGGCGGCATCGTCTCGGCGGGGTTCGCGCCGAGCAGGAGCACGGCGTGCGCCGAGCCGATGTCGGTGACCGGGAAGGGGAGCCCGCGGTCGAGGCCGAAGCACCGGATGCCGGCCGCCGCGGCGGAGCTCATGCACCAGCGACCGTTGTAGTCGATCTGGCTCGTGCGCAGCGCCACTCGCGCGAATTTGCCCAGCTGATAGGCCTTCTCGTTCGTCAGGCCACCTCCACCGAAGACCGCCACCGCGTCACGGCCGTATGCCGCCTGCGTCCGCACGATGCCATCGGCCACGACGTCGAGCGCCTCGTCCCACGACGCGGGCACGAGCGCGCCGTCGCGGCGCACGAGGGGAGTCGTGAGGCGCCCCGGCGTGCGGAGCAGCTCCGCGCTCGTCCAGCCCTTCTGGCACAGGCCTCCCCGGTTGGTCGGGAAGCGACGCGGCGTCACGGTGAGGTCGGCCGCCGACGACCCCGTGAGGGTCATCGCGCACTGCAGGCCGCAGTAGGCGCAGTGGGTCGCGACGCCGGCCGGCGCATGGTCCGGGGTCGTGGAGACCCCGCCGGCCGGCGTCACACCCTGGGTCGTGGCGGTGGTCGTCATCGGCGGTAGCGCACCTTGGTGAGCACGGCTGCGGCGACGTAGAAGAGGGTGAAGACGACGAACGCGGCCGTGGCCGACTTGTTGACGCCCTGGTAGGACGCCCGCAGGCCGAGGTTGATGAGCACGCCACCGAGGGCGCCGATCGCCCCGGCGATGCCGATGAGCGCGCCGGCCATCGAGCGGGACCACGCGGTGCGCTCGACGGCCGGCCCGACGATCGAGGCGGACTTCGTCTCGAAGAGCGCTGGGATCATCTTGTAGACCGAGCCGTTGCCGATGCCGGAGAGGATGAAGAGGAGCACGAAGCCGCCGATGAGGCCGGTCAGCTGCAGCGCCGTCGCCGCGCCGACGGTCGTGTCGTCGGCGCGGGCCGCCACGGTGACGAGCACCCCGGCAAGGGCCATCCCGATGAAGGTCCACAGCGTGACCGCGGCACCGCCACGCTTGTCGGCGAGGCGCCCGCCCCACACGCGGCTCACCGAGCCGAGCAGCGGGCCGATGAAGGCGATCTGGGCCGCCTGCAGGCTCGCGGCGGCGCTCTGGGCCGCGGTCGGCGCGGCGCCGCCGGTCATGCCCGCGAGGAAGGTCTGGTTGAGCACCTGGCCGAAGGCGAAGCCGAAGCCGATGAACGAGCCGAAGGTGCCGATGTAGAGCAGCGAGATGAACCACGAGTCGCGGTGGCGCAGCACCTCGAGCATGGCCCTGGGGTTAGCTGTCTGGTGGTCGAGGTTGTCCATGAAGATCGCGGCGCCGAGGCTCGCGACGGCCAGCAGCACGAGATAGACGGCACAGACGACCTCGGGCCGCCGGTTGCCGAGGGTGGCGATGACGAGCAGGCCGACGAGCTGGATGACCGGCACGCCGATGTTGCCGCCGCCTGCGTTGAGCCCGAGGGCCCAGCCCTTCATCCGCTGCGGGTAGAAGGCGTTGATGTTGGTCATCGACGAGGCGAAGTTGCCGCCACCGAGACCCGCAAGGCCCGCGACGAGCAGGAAGGTCGTCAGCGAGTGACCCGGGTTGACCATGAGCCACCACGTGAGCACGGTGGGCACGAGGAGCGCCACGCCGCTGACGATCGCCCAGTTGCGGCCACCGAAGAAGGCGGTCGCCATCGTGTAGGGCACCCGCAGCACGGCGCCCACGAGGGTGGGCACGGCGACGAGGAAGAACTTGTCGGCCGCCGTGAAGCCGTAGACGGCCTGCGGCATGAAGAGCACCATGACCGACCAGATCGACCAGATCGAGAAGCCGACGTGCTCGGTCGCGACCGACCAGATGAGGTTGCGGCGGGCGACGTCCTTGTTGCCCGCCTCCCACGCCTGCGTGTCCTCGGGGTCCCAGTCGCGGATGACCCGCTTCTTCGGGGCGGTCAGCTCGCGGAACCGGCTCGGGCGCTCGGTGCCGGCGGGGGTGGTCTTGGTGGTCTGCGTGTTCGGTCCGGTGGTCGTGCTCACGGGGTTCCTCCTGAGGGCTGCCTGGGGCCGCTGCGAGAGCGTGTGACACACGCTAGGAACGTCGTGTTGCCCCTCGACCGGGCTCGCGTGAAGCCCTCGTTACATCTCCCTCACACCGCGCCGCCGGTCCGGTGAGGTCACGCGTGGTCGCGCTCGCCGGCGTCCTCACGCTGCCCCCAGCACCCCGGTGAGGTATGCCGCCGGGCCCGCGTACGCTCGTCGCATGCCTTCCGCTGCTCCCGAGGCCACCGGCACCGCCGCGCTCAACACCCTGTCGGTGGGCACCGCCGGCCCGCGGATCGCGTTCCTGCACGGTCTCTTCGGCCAGGGACGCAACTGGACCCAGATCGCCAAGGCGGTGAGCGGGCCTGACGGCCACGACGCGAGGTGCCTGCTCGTCGACCTGCCCGACCACGGACGCTCGCCGTGGTCGACCGAGTTCTCGTTCGCGGCATACGGCGATGCCGTGGCGGCGACCCTGCGCGCCCACGCGCCGGGGGAGGCCTGGACGGTCGTCGGGCACTCCCTCGGGGGCAAGGTCGCGATGTTCGTCGCGCTGCTGCACCCCGAGCTCGTCGAGCGCCTCGTCGTCGTCGACATCGCCCCGAAGGGCTACGGCTCGCTCGAGCGCTTCGAGGGCTACGTCGGCGAGATGCAGCGGCTGCCGCTGGCGCAGGTGAGCAGCCGTGGTGACGCCGAGGCGCGGTTCGAGGAGCCGGACCCGGGCGTCAAGGCGTTCCTGCTGCAGAACCTGCGGCGCGACGGCCAGGCCTGGCGGTGGCAGGTCAACCTCGACCTCATCGCCGGCGACGCCGCACGCGGCACCGGGTCACGCATCGCCGACTGGCCCGAGGAGGCCGACGCGCTGCCGCCCTACGAGGGGCCGGTGCTGTGGGTGGCGGGCGGCGAGTCGCGCTACGTCAAGCGCGAGGACGGCGAGCGGATGCGCGCGCACTTCCCGCGCACGCGCCTCTTCACGATCAAGGGAGCCGGTCACTGGGTGCACACCGACGCCCCCGACATCATCGTCACCGCCCTGCGCCGCTTCGTCACGTCCTGACCGATCGACAGAACAACCCCAAAGGCAATCGAAAGAGCAATCCGCCCGCCTTCCAGGGGACCGCGCGGTCCCGCTTGGTCGGCGGGTTCAGGGGGTTGTCGCAACACGTGACTCGTTGGTGGTTGAGAGTAGCTTGGCCAGGCTTGGGCTGGGGTGTCCCAGCTGAGGGTTTTCCGGGGTCGCGCGTTGAGGGCTGCGGCGACATCGAGGAGGTCCGTCGCGGTGTGGGTGGACAGGTCGGTGCCTTTGGGGAAGTACTGGCGCAGGAGCCCGTTGGTGTTCTCGTTCGTGCCGCGCTGCCAGGGTGAGTGGGGGTCACAGAAGTAGATCGGCAGCCCGGTCGCGACGCGGATCTCGGTGTGGGCGCCGACCATCTCCGAGCCCTGGTCCCAGGTCAGGGACCGCCACAGGTGCGAGGGCAGGGCGGTGATCGCCTGGCTCATCGCGTCGCGGACCGCGACCGCGTCGTGGCGGCCGGGCAGGTGCAGCAGCATCGTGTAGCGGGTGGTCCGCTCGACCAGGGTGGCGATCGCCGAGCCGCTGTCGGCGCCGATGATCAGGTCTCCTTCCCAGTGCCCGGGCACGGCCCGGTCGGCGGCCTCGGCCGGGCGGTTGCTGATCAGCAGCTCGTCCGGGACCCGGGTGCGGCGCTGGCCGGGGTCGCGGTTCGGGCGCCGGACCGCGCGCCCGGTCCGCAGGCAGCTGGCCAGCTCACGGCGCAGCCCGCCGCGGCCCTGGACGTACAACGCCTGGTAGATCGTCTCGTGGCTGACCTGCATGGTCTTATCGTGCGCGAAGGTCCGGGCGAGCGTGGCGCTGATCTGTTCCGGGCTCCACCGGGACGGCCCGCCCAGCTTGTCCTGCACGTACCGGGCCAGGCGCGGGTTGCTGGCCAGCTTGCCCGGCTTCGGCCGCCGTCCGCGGGCCTCGGCCCGGGCCTGGGCGACCGAGGCCAGGTACGGCCGAGGCGAGGGGCGCGTCCCCGGCGGCGCGGACGGGCCGGGCACCGCGAACCGGGCGTTGCGGGTCAGCTCGCGGCTGACCGTCGAGGGTGACCGGCCCAGCCGCCGGGCGATCTCTCGCACCCCGGCCTTCTCCGCGGCCCAGACCGAGATCAGCTCGCGCTCCTGGAACGACAGGTACCGCCCGGACAACGGCTTCAGCTGCGGGTTCACCCCGCCAGCCTTGCGGAAGTGGCGCCACGCCGGCGTCGGGGTGATCCCGACCCCGGCGGCGGCGGCTTCCACCGAGGCCCCGGCCCGGGTCAGCTCCCAGAACCCGCGCCATACCTCACGACGTGCTGGAGGACGCCCCTGACGCGCCCCGCTGCAATCCACCATTGACAACACCCTTTCGACGGGTGTTGCGACAACCACTGGAATCCGCCGTCGCGCGGATTGCTCTTTCGATCGGGAAGGGGGGTGGGCTCTCGATCGGTCAGAGGAGGCGGCGGCCGAGGGCCCAGGCGGTGAGCTCGTGGCGCGAGCTGAGCTGCAGCTTGCGCAGCACCGAGCTGACATGGGTCTCGACGGTCTTGACGGAGATGAAGAGCTCCTTGGCGACCTCTTTGTACTGGTAGCCGCGGGCGATGAGGCGCATGACCTCGCGCTCGCGGGCCGACAGCCGGTCGAGCTCCTCGTCGATCTCGGCGACCTCACCGGCCGCCGCGCCGAAGGCGTCGAGGACGAATCCGGCCAGGCGCGGGCTGAAGACGGCGTCACCGTCGGCGACGCGCCCGATCGCCGTGAGCAGCTCCTCGGCGCTGATCGTCTTGGTCACGTAGCCGCGGGCTCCGGCGCGGATGACCGCGATGACGTCCTCGGCGGCGTCGGAGACCGAGAGGGCGAGGAAGCGGACGGGAGACCCGGCCTGGGAGTCGACACCGGCGCAGGCCCGGATGACATCGGCTCCGCCGCGGCCGTTGCCACCCGGGAGGTGGACGTCGAGCAGCACGACGTCGGGCTGCTGCTCCGTGATGACCTGGGTGGCGGACTCGACCGCGCCGGCCTCGCCGACGATCTCGAGCCGGAAGGTGGCCGGGCCCGACGGACCGGCGAGCGAGGTGAGCTCGGACCGGACCCCCGTGCGAAACATGTGGTGGTCATCGACGATGACGATGCGGATGCTCCGCGGGTCGGTCATGAAGGCTGCTCCTGAGGCTCGTTCGCTGTCGTGGGGGCGGGCGCGGCCGTCGCTGCGGGCTCGGACGGCGTCGCGGGGGCCGTCGCTGCCGTCTCGGCCGGAGCCGTGGCCACCGTCTCGGCCGGCTCGGCCGGCTCGGCCGGCTCGGCCGGCGGTGGAGCCGCTGCGGGCGTGGTGGTGTCGGGGTCGCCGACGGGCAGGCGCAGCTCGACCTCGGTGCCGTCGGCGCGGCGGCGAATGCGGGCCGTGCCGCCGTGGCGCTCCATGCGACCGATGATCGACTCGCGCACACCCGCCCGGTCATCGGGCACGGCGTCGAGGTCGAAGCCCGAGCCGTGGTCGCGCACGAAGGCCTCGACCGCGTCGGGTCCCACCTCGACGTAGGCGCTGACGGGCGGGCTGGCGTGCCGCACGGCGTTCCAGGTGGCCTCGCGCACGGCCTTGACGAGGGCGTCGAGGTGCTGGTCCATCGGGCGGTCGCCGGTCACGACGAGCTGCACGGGCACGCCCTGGAGGTCCTCGACCTCGCCCATCGCGGCGGTGAGCGCGGCGCCGAGGGTGCCGGCGCGGGAGTCCTCGTCGTAGAGGTAGCTGCGCAGCTGCCGCTCCTGGGCACGGGCGAGCCGGGCGACCGTGGCGGCATCGGTGGACTGTCGCTGGATGAGCGCCAGCGTCTGCAGCACGGAGTCGTGCAGGTGGGCGGCGATGTCGGCGCGCTCGGTGGCCCGGATGCGCGCGGTCTGCTCCTCGCGCAGGTTGGTCCAGAGGCGCAGGATCCACGGTGCGCAGAGCACCGAGACCCCGACGAGGGCCGCGAGCACGGCGCCCGCCACCTGCCACAGCTCGGAGATGTTGGTGCCACGCACGAGCAGGGCGACGAGGCCGAGCAGGGTGAAGCCGAGGCCCACGACGAGCCAGATCCAGCGCACCGGACGGCGGCCGCCGAGCGGACTGCTGTCATCGAGCTGCGACCAGAAGAAGATCGCCCCGATGACGATGGCGACGACCGGCACGATCACCTCGGCGTGCACGTCGAAGCCCGCGCTGCCGAGCCACAGCGCTCCGGCCGCCACGAGGGCGGCCACCCCGAGCAGCGTGATGACGACGGCCTGGTTGCTGCTGCGCAGCCACGAACGCAGGGCCGCCACGTCGATGCCGTGGTGACGGGTGCTCGCCCCCGACGTCCCGGTGACCGCAACGGGAGCCGGCGTCGCGGCCGGCGTCGCTCCGGGGACCGCGCCGACGTGGGAGCCAGCCGCACCCCCGAGGGTGCCGGCGACGGCCGAGGGAGCGGACGGCATACCGGAAAGCGTTGTGGGAGAGCCCTCCTCGAGCATCGTGGCCCAGAGGAAGATGTAGACGACGAAGCCCGCGCCGAACGGGATGCTCGACGCGACGAAGGCGAAGCGGACCCAACCGACCGGCAGTCCGAGGTGGTTGGCGAGACCGACGGCGACCCCGGCGAGCACCTTGTCGTTGCGGTGCCGCACGAGCGGCGGGCGCTGCGTGGCGCGCCACGCGGGCAGGGGAGCAGGGGCTGGTGGCGGTGGCTGTGGCTGCTGCACGGCGCCCTCCTGACTGCCCGTCACGGTCTGCATGTGTCCATCCTCGCCCACCCCGAGGGATGGGGGCGACCCTCTGGGCCGGGTTTGGGGGTCGCGTCAGGGTCTGCTCAGGGTCGACCCTCATGGCTGTCGCGAAGCGGCGAGGCCACTCTGGAGACATGACGAACAGCAATCACGCCCCCAGTCAGGGCCACGGCCTCGACGGCTTCTACGCGGCGCTGCGTCGACCAGGGATCGTGCGAGGCACCGACGAGCGCTGGTTCGCCGGTGTGGCCGGAGGCATCGCCCGCTGGCTCGGCGTCGACCCCCTCGTGGTGCGCGCCGGCTTCATTCTCTTCTCCATCTTCTTCGGCTTCGGCCTCAGCCTCTACCTCCTGCTGTGGCTGCTCATGCCGGACGACCGCGGCCGGCTGCCCGTCGAGCGGGCCCTCAAGGACGGCGACGGGGGCTCGATCTTCCTGCTCGTCGTGACGGCGATCGCCGTGCTCGGCGGGGCTCCTTGGTGGGGCGGCGACTACCACGGCGCACGCCTCTTCGGCTTCGGCCTGCTCGTCGTGGGGGCGTGGTGGTTCCTCACCCGCACCGACACCGGCCGCGACCTCATGGTCACCAAGCCCTGGCGCGGCGGGGGTGCCGGCGTCGCCGGCACCGGGACGTCGACCGGCAACGCGGCCGCCAACGCTGGTGCGGCCTACGGACCCGCGAGTGCCGCGGGCACGGCCGGTGAGCCCGGCGACCCCGGCGTCACCGGTGCAGCACCCTTCGCGCCGGCCCAGCCGTGGTCTCCCCAGGCCCCCGTCGCGCAGCCGCCCCGTGACCGGGTGCGCAGCATCGGCTTCGCCGGCGGCCTGCTCGTGCTCGGGCTCGCCCTCGTCAGCGGCGTCGTCATGCATCAGGTCGCGACGACCGCAGGGTGGGCGGGCAACCCCACCGCCGTCGGGATCGCCGCCGGTGTCGGCGTGCTCGGCCTCGCCATCGTGATCGGCGGTCTCGCCGGTCGCCGGGCGGGTGGCCTCGCCTTCTTCGCCGTCGTCGGCATGATCGCGGCGGTCGCCACCACCGCGGCCCCGACGGGACTGACCCAGCCGTTCCAGGTGGGCGACCCACGGCACGCCGTCACGACGCTGACCGGTGACACGGACTTCCAGCTCGGGCTCGGTGAGATGACCGTCGACCTCAGCGGCGCCGACTATCGCGAGACGACCGCGCGGCCCGATCGCGTGACGGCAACGATGGGCGTCGGGCAGCTCACCATCGTGGTGCCCGACGGCGTCGCCGTGACGGTCAACGCCGAGGCTCGCCTCGGTGAGATCGATGCCCCAGCCGCCGCTGTGGCTCCGGGTTCGAGGATGCAGTCCGCGGACGACATGTCGCGGATGCAGCACGGCGGGGCCGGCATCTCTGAGACCCTGACCTTCGGCCCCGCGGGCGCGCAGCCCGAGATCGTCGTCGACGCGGAGCTCGGTCTCGGCCAGATCGTCGTCCGGAGCGCGTCATGACCGACCGCGACGAGCCCACCCCTGCAAGCGAATCCCCAGACACCCTCGACACGGAGCTCCCGATGACCCAGCACGACGACCCCACCGCTGACCCGACGGCCGACCCCGTCGTGGACCCGACGCTGACGATCGAGACCGTGCACACGCAGGCCGTGCCCGAGGTGACCCCGTTCCGGGTCGAGCCCGCCACACCGGTGCCTGACGACGTCACCCACGAGACCTCGGACCTGTCGCACCTGCCGCCGCCGTCCGTCGACCCCGTCACCCCGGCCACCCCGGCCGGCACTCCGGCCCCGCAGGCCGGCGGGTGCGACGGCGGCCACCCGTGGAGCCACTCGTCGCACCGCGGCCACGCCCACGTCACCGTGCGCAAGGGTCCGCGTCCGGGCGCGGTCGTGCTCGGGCTGCTCAGCATGCTCGTGGCGGCCTACGTCATCGCCGTCAACGTCAGCGACGCGAGCCTCGACGTCCGACTTGTGGGGCCCGCCCTCATCGGGGCACTCGGCGGTCTCCTGCTCCTCGTCGGCCTCGCCGGCGTGCTCGTCGGGAGGCTGCGCCGCTGAGGAGGACGTATGCCGTCCGGTCGGGGGAGACGGGCCCCCGCCGGACGGCATACGGCTGCCTCGGCGGAGTCGACCGGCTGGGGCGAGGGGCATCACCGCGCGGCCGGTGCTCCGTGGTTAGGCTCGTGCCGGTCGGGCCGGCTGGCCCGGCGACCCTCGAAGGGAGCAGCCAGGTGGCCATGAAGTCCGGGATCGACCTCGATGCCTTCGACCGCTCCACGCGGCCGCAGGACGACCTCTTCCGTTTCGTCAACGGCACGTGGATCGACACGACCGAGATCCCCGGTGACCGGGCGCGCTACGGCACGTTCGACGTGCTGCGCGAGCAGTCCACCGAGCGCGTGCGCGACCTCATCGAGGAGGCGGCCGCCAGCCACGACGGAGCCCCCGGCACACCCTCGCAGCAGGTCGGCGACCTCTATGCGAGCTTCATGGGCACCGAGCGCATCGAGGAGCTCGGCCTGGCCCCCCTGCAGGCCATGCTCTCGGAGGTCGCGTCGGTGACCGACCTCGAGGCTCTCGGGTCCGCGCTCGGCCGCCTCGAGCGCGACGGCGTCGACGGCCCGCTCGGTCACTGGGTGGGGCCCGACCAGCGCTCGCCGGAGGACTACGTCGTCTACCTCGAGCAGCACGGGCTCGGCCTTCCCGACGAGTCCTACTACCGCGAGGAGAAGTACGCCGAGATCCGCACGGCCTACGTCACGCACATCGGTCGGCTGCTCGACCTGGCCGGCATCCCGGAGGCGGAGGCGAAGGCCGAGCGCATCATGGCGCTCGAGACGCAGCTCGCGGCCGCGCACTGGGACAACGTGACCACGCGCGACGCCATCAAGACCTACAACGCCCACACCTTCGATGAGGCCCAGGCGCTGGCTCCCCAGTTCCCTTGGGAATCATGGCTGCTCGGCCTCCGGGCTCCCGAGGGATCCTTCGCGAAGGTCATCGTGCGCGAGCCGAGCTTCGTGAGCGCGCTCGGTGACGCAATGGAGTCGGTCGACATCGCCGACTGGCGTGCGTGGCTGACGTGGCGGGTGCTCTCGGAGTTCGCGCCGATGCTGCCGCAGTCGCTCGTCGACGAGAACTTCGACTTCTACGGCCGCACGCTCTCGGGCCAGCCCGACAACCGCGAGCGGTGGAAGCGCGGGGTCAGCCTCGTCGAGTCGTGCGTCGGTGAGGCCGTCGGCCAGCTGTATGCGGAGCGCTGGTTCCCGCCGGTCGCCAAGGAGCGCATGCAGCACCTCGTCGCCAACCTCGTCGAGGCCTTCCGCCGGTCGTTCGGCTCGCTCGAGTGGATGAGTCCCGAGACGCGCGCCGAGGCCATCGCCAAGCTCGACGCCTTCACGCCCAAGATCGGCTACCCCGATGTGTGGCGCGACTACTCGTCGATCGAGATCGTGGCCGACGACCTCGCCGGCAACGTGCGACGCAGCGTCGCCTTCGAGATCGACCGCAACCTCGCCAAGATCGGTCAGCCGATCGACCGCACCGAGTGGCACATGCTGCCGCAGACGGTCAACGCCTACTACATGCCGTCGATGAACGAGATCGTCTTCCCCGCAGCCATCCTCCAGCCGCCGTTCTTCGACCTCGAGGCCGACGACGCCGTCAACTACGGCGGCATCGGCGCGGTCATCGGGCACGAGCTCGGTCACGGCTTCGACGACCAGGGCTCGCGCTACGACGGCACCGGCGCGCTGCGCGACTGGTGGACCGAGGCCGACCGGGAGCGCTTCGACGCCCTCGCCCAGCGCCTCATCGAGCAGTTCAACGCCTACGTGCCGGCCGGGCTCGACCCGTCCCACACCGTCAACGGCGCCCTCACCGTCGGCGAGAACATCGGCGACCTCGGCGGACTGCAGATCGGCTACGCGGCCTACCGCATCGCCACCGAGCAGGACGGCATGCCTGAGATCGACGGCTTCACCGGCGCCCAGCGCTTCTTCATCGGGTGGGCCCAGGTGTGGCGCGGCAAGGCCCGCGAGGCCGAGGCGATCCGGCTGCTCGCCATCGACCCGCACTCGCCGCAGGACGCCCGGGGCAACGCCGTGCGCAACGTGAGCGAGTTCCACGAGGCCTTCGCCGTCAAGCCGGACGACGAGATGTGGCTCCCCGAGCAGGAGCGGGTCCGCATCTTCTGACCCACGCCCCCCGCAACACACCGAGCAATCGTCAACTCCGCGCGGCACACCACCGGATCTTGGCGATTGCTCCGTGTGTTGCGCGGTCTGGGCGGTCGGGGGGTGGCGGTCCAGAGGTGGTGGCGGTCAGGGGTGGAGCGGCAGCTTGAAGCCCACGTGTGATGCCTCGAAGCCGAGCCGCTCGTAGAACCGGCGGGCGTCGGCGCGGCTCGCGTCGCTCGTCAGCTGCACGAGCGAGCAGCCGGCTCGGCGCGACTCCTCGACGGCCCAGTTGATGAGCTCGGTGCCGAGACCGTGGCCGCGCTCGTCCCGTGCGACCCGCACCCCCTCGATGATCGAGCGGGTCGCGCCGCGGCGGGAGAGACCGGGGATGACGCTGAGCTGCAGGGTGCCGACGACGCGCCCGTCACGCTCGGCGACGACGAGGCGATGCGCGGGGTCAGCTGCCACGCGGTCGTATGCCGCGGCATACGTCTGCGTGTCAGCGGGGTCCTCGCGTGCCGCGCCCAGGGGATCGTCGGCGAGCATCGCGACCATGGCGGGCACGTCCTCGCGCGTCGCGGTGCGAATGACGCACCCGCTCGGCGTCGTCGTCGAGGTCACGCGGACTCGGCGACCCGCTTGAGCTGGGTGAGCCCCCGCTCGAGGTCGGGGCCGATCATCTTCTCCATCGACCAGATCTTGCTCATCAGCTTCATCACGAAGTTCTGGGGACCCGTCATGGCCCACTCGACGTGCGTCGACTGACCGCCGTCGACCGGTGTCAGGGTGAAGTCCACCCGGTTGTGCGCCTTCATCGGCGCCGCGAAGAGCAGGTCGACGCCGACGCGCTGCGGCTGCGACTCGACGATCTCCATGCGGCCCTCGCCCGCTTTGCTGTTGCCCTGCCAGGCGTAGACGGCGCCCAG
This sequence comes from Humibacillus xanthopallidus, assembly GCF_044793955.1. Classification (GTDB taxonomy): domain Bacteria; phylum Actinomycetota; class Actinomycetes; order Actinomycetales; family Dermatophilaceae; genus Humibacillus; species Humibacillus xanthopallidus_C. The sequence goes on from NZ_CP084995.1 coordinate 1,387,460, forward strand.
CCCCGACGAGGGGCCGTCGTAGGCACGCTCCATGTTCGGGTCGAGACCCTCCCAGGGCGACCAGGAGCGCCACTCGTGAAAGTCGTTGATGAGTGCGTGGATCCGCTCGGCGGGTGCGGCGATCGTCGTCTCGCGGCTCAGGTGGAAGCTCTTGTCGGCCATGGCCGCATCCTCCCACTGCGCTGGGTCCGATCGTCGGGACGGTGAGCGAAGCCGCACCGCGCGCGACCTAGGCTGCTGCCGGTGACCTCCCCGACTCCCACCGGCCGCGCCGCGACCCCGCGTCCCGACGACATCCGGCTCGTCGTCGTCGACCTCGACGGCACCCTGCTCGACGGCGGCGGGGAGATGCCCGGCGAGACCGTTGCGACGATCCGCGCCCTTCGCGAGCGGGGGGTCGCGTTCGCCCCGGCGAGCGGGCGCCAGCACGCGACGATCGCGCGGCTCTTCAGCGAGGTCGAGAACGGTCTCGTCGTGATTGCCGAGAACGGCGCCTACGTCACGCGCGACGGCGCCGAGGTCAGCTCGCACACCCTCGATCTCGACTGGTCGCGCAGCGTCATCGAGCGCACCCGGCACCTCGAGAGCCGGGGCGTCGACCTGGGCGTCGTGCTCTGCGGCAGGTCGTCGGCGTGGATCGAGCGCACGGACGAGGTGTTCCTCGCGGAGGTCGAGCGCTACTACGCGAGGCTGAGCACCACCGACGACCTCACGCACGTCGACGACGAGGTGCTCAAGCTGGCCGTGCACGACTTCGGCGACCCGACGGCGCTGACCGGCCCCGACCTCGCGGCGTTCTGCGCGCCTCAGCAGGTCGTCGTGTCGGGTCACCACTGGGTCGACGTCATGGGCGTCGGCGTGCACAAGGGGCTCGCCGTGCGCGACCTCCAGCGAGCGCTCGGCATCACGGCCGCGCAGACGATGGCCTTCGGTGACTACCTCAACGACCTGGAGATGCTCGGGGCTGCCGAGCACTCCTACGCCATGGCAAACGCGCACCCGACCGTGCTCCGGGCAGCGCGGCACGTGGCCCCGGCCAACACCGAGGACGGCGTGCTGCGCACCCTTCGGGAGATCTTCGACCTCTGACGCGAAGCCGTACCATCGCATGTCGACCATTTCGGTGATTCTGGGGACGTGTCGCGCGATCGTCACTACCTTGTGACGAGTAGGCCGCTCGACGATGCGCGACCAGGGAGTGCGCACGCGAGTAGTGCCCCTGATGGGGAGATGTCATGGTGCGCAAGGCGATTCGTCGTGCCCTCGGAGCCGCGTTGACCGCGCTCCTCGTCGTCGTGGGGGCCCTCGCCGGTCAGTCACCGGCGTTCGCGGCCGACCCGGATCCCGGCGTCGATCGGCTCGTCGCGTTGCTCGGCGGCAGCGGCGGCTCGCCCAACCTCGCGACGTGGACCAAGGGCCTGTCGACCCTCGGCTCCTTCGGCAAGCAGCTCCCCTTCGTCGCGGCCAGCCCGGGCGGGCTCGCCGGACTGGACGACCTGGTGGAGAACGGCGTCGCCAGCACGCTCGCGGGCGCCACGACGTGGGCCGACCTCGCCACGAGCGGCGAGGCCGTGCCGCTCCCCGGCGGACGCAGTGGCGTCCTCGACATCACGGTCGACGACCTCGGCGAGGGCAAGCGCGCCCACGTCCACCTCGTCGTGACGCGCACCGCCACGCAGCAGGCGCTCGCGGTGAGCTCCACCAGTCCCAAGGTCGAGCTGTCGTCCCCGCAGGGCATGACGGCCACCGTGGAGGCGACCCTGTCGCTCTGGGTGGTGTGGACGGGACCGACGACCAACCGGGTCTACCTCGCGAGCGACGACGCGCACGCGCCGCGGATCGACATCGACGTCACCGCGCAGCTGTCCGCCTCGGCCAAGGCCGCCGTGGGCATCCTCGGAGTCACCCTCAGCAGCACCGACTTCATCGTCAGGGCCCACACCTTCGCTCGGGTCAACGACCCGAACAACGACGGCATCCTCGCCTTCGAGACCGGTGGCACGGGCGCAGCCGAGCTCGCGGCCGAGGGATCGCTGGCCGGCCTCGTCACCGCCGCCCTCGACCCGGCTGGGTCGCCGTCACACCTCGGCGTTGCCGGCTCGGTGCAGGGCACCCTCGCCATCGCTGCGGACACGAGTGGCCTCACAGGTATCGGCTTCCCGACCGATGTGGCATCCACGGTGGAGATCTCGTGGCCCGACATCGCCACCGGGTCGCCGACCGTCACCGCCCCCGACTTGGCGTCGCTCGTCGGCAAGTTCCAGAACATGAGCCTGCGCGACCTCGCGGACGGCCTCGCCCAGGTGGCCACGGCGCTGACGGGCATCCAGCAGGCGAAGTTCGACCCCGACGGCGCCGGCCCCCTGCCCACGACCGGCAACCTCGACCTGCCCTTCCTGCGCGGCACGGTCGCCGATGCCGTCAAGGCCAACCAGGTGCTCGTCGACTTCCTCAAGGCCCACGTCATCCAGCAGCCGGACCCCGCGCAGCCGAGCCCGCCGGGCTTCGATGCATCGACTGTCGGCAACCCGACCTTCACCTCCCTGCAGGACCTCATCGCCAAGCTGAAGGCGGCGGGCATCGGCCTCGACAACATCAGCTGGGACCCGACGACGAGCAAGCTCGTCTTCCGGATGCAGATGACCAAGGCCGCTCCCGCCTCGCCCGCGCCCATGGATGCCGGCAGCGCGCGCACGTCGAGGGCCTCCGCGACGTATGCGGCCGACGGGCTCGCGCTCGACGACGGCACCAAGCCGTGGGCGCCCGACCAGTGGGCCGGTATGCGGATCGTGGCCGGCACGTCGGCCGGCGAGATCGCCACGAACGACGACGACTCGTTGACCCTGTCGGGTCCGTGGATCGGAGGGAAGCCGACCGACACCACGCCCTTCGTCATCGTCGGTCCCGAGGCCCAGCTCGGCGCCGTCACCTTCGGCGACCGGCTCACCGACCAGCCCGTGACGGACGGGCCCCGGCGTGGCATCCTCCGAGCGAACGCTCCTCAGACCTTTGCGACCGTCAAGCCCTCGTTCTCCGCCGACCTCACGCTCGTGCTCGACCTGCAGGACCCGCGGACGGGCCAGGCCTGTGTCGGCTTCGAGGGCAACACCGAGCCGTGCCCCTTCACCCAGACCACCGGCACCTTCAAGACGAACATCACCTCCCTGCCCCTCGGGCCCGATCGCATCATGGTCCGCACGGGCAGTCCCCTGCTGACCGCGGACTTCCCGATCGAGACCAAGGTCGACCTCAGCGCCAACGCCGGCTTCTTCCAGGTGCGGCTGGAGGGCGAGCTCTCGGTGTGCAACAGCTCCGCCGCTGCCGACTGCTCCGGTCCGGTCACCGGCAACATGCTGACGATCGGCCTCAAGCAGGCCGGGGACGCCCAGCACGACCTGAGGCTGCGAGACCTCTTCGCCCAGCTCGTCACGTCCACCCCGACGGGTCCGAGCCAGGCCGGCGGCCTGCTCGACGTCGACGTCAACGTGCGTGCAGCAGCCGACATGGCCGTCAGCATCCCCGAGGCGGCCGGCTTCCTGCCCGCCGGCACCGACGTGGGCGTCAGTGCGACGTGGGCCGACCTCACCCAGCTCTCGGGCGCGTTGGGTCCCCAGCTCGACCTCAGCAAGCTCGACCGCATCTTCGCCCTCGACATCAAGCCGGGGTCGCAGGCGGAGCTCTTCGCGATCGTCCTGCGCACGCTCCAGACGCTCGCGGCGCAGCTCGCCGAGGCCCAGCCCGGTGGGGCAGGTGGGGTCTACAGCAAGGAGATCCCCGGCATCGGGGTGTCGCTGCGCGACCTCATGCGCCGTGACGCCTCCGGCCAGGGCGCCGACGTCAACTTCGGCGACAACACCCTCCAGCACGTGGGGCGGGTCTTCGACCCCTCGTTCGTCGGCCGCAGCGTCGTCGTCGGCACCCAGGTCGCCGTCGTCGCGTCCGCCTCGGGTGACACGGTGACGCTGACCGAGAACTGGACCACCAAGCCGGCCAACGACACCGCCTACAGCTTCCGCTCGCCGCTCGACGACGCCATCGACGCGATGTCGGCCCACCCGCCGCAGAACATGCAGGATCTGGTCGCCTTCCTCGACCGACGGCTGGGGACGGACGCCCTCGACTTCCGCTACCTCGACGACGGGGGCACCCCGAGCGTCGTCCTCGACGTCGACTGGAAGCGCTCGTACACGACGACCGCTCCGCTGCGCCTCGACATCGGCGGCGACAAGACCATCTTCTCGGCCGAGGCCTCCGGCGAGGGCTCCGTCGCCGTCGAGGGCGGGGTCAAGGTCGGCCTCGTCGTGCCGCTCGAGCCGGGCGCGGGGCCCACCACCGCGACGGCCCTCAAGGTGCTCGAGGACTCCTCCATCGGCATCGCCGCCGACGCCCGGTTCACGGGCTCGGCCGCCGGCACCCTCGGCCCGCTGTCGATCTCGGCAGGCCTTCCCGGCGGTGGGGCCGGCACCCAGGTCGACCTGCAAGCGGACCTCAGCCTCGACCTCGCCAAAAGCGGGGCCACCCCCGACACTCCCGTCACCTTCTCGGACTTCCTCTCCGGTGTGGCCGTCGAGCTCAACGCGCGGAACACCCCGGTCGACTGCGGGGAGTCGCTGACCGTCGATCTCATGGTCTGCGGCGTCATCCCGCTCTATGCGACCGTCGCGGGCGGCAGCCCGACCTCGCTCGGCAACGTGGCCCTGCGCCTGCCCGACAGCGACGACCCTGCCGACCTCATCACGGTCTCGGGCAACCTGCCGGCGCCCGACGACGGCATGGCCCGGCTCGAGCTGCCCGACCTCTCGACGGCCTTCGCCAAAGCCATCGCGGACTTCACGCAGATCGGCCCGGGCCTCGACGGCTACCTCGAGAAGATCGAGCAGGCGATGCGCATCGCCACGCTCGACGGCAAGCTGCCCTTCGTCGGCAAGGACCTCCAGCAGGGCGCCGACTCGATCAACCGCCTGCGAGCCGAGATCAAGGCCAAGCTGGGCAACGTCCCGGCCAGCGCCGACGAGGCCCGTGACTACGTCAACGACAAGCTCAAGGAGGCCATCGCAGCGGCCGGGCTCCAGGACGCGAACCTCGTCGTCAACTACGAGTGCAAGGCCAAGCTCGAGCCGACCGGCGCCCCGACCCTCGTCGCCGTCCCGGCGACTGCCGGGACGACGAAGTGGCAGTACAAGATCGTGGCGAGCCAGGGCACCGACGACGACACCGTGCCATCCGCCCCCGCGACCGTCTCCACGGCCTTCACCGACCTCGGTGGCGGCAACTCCATCGAGCTCACGTGGACCGCGTCCGCAGGCGCCACGGCATACAAGATCCTGCGCAGCAAGGACGACGCTGACTTCGGGTTGGTCGCGACGGTGGACGGCAGCACGCTGACCTACACCGACAGCGACAACGCGGCCCCGGCGACGTACGACGAGAAGACCTCCAAGCCGATGCTGCTCGCGTGCCCGACCGACAACGTCAACGGGGTCAACATCACCTTCGAGGTGCTCGCCGGGCAGGTCGATGCCGTCCAGGGCTGCGTCCCGGGCTCGGGCTGCCTCGGTGACGGCGCCTCGCTGCCGCTCGACATCGGCATCCCGGGCCTCGCGATCAAGGCGGGGGAGAACGACGCCATCACCTACGGTCTCGGGCTGCAGCTGCACGTCAAGGCCGGCATCAACACCGACGACGGCTTCGTCATCTACACCCATGACAACTGGCAGGGCGGCCAGGCCGCACCGGAGTTCGGCCTCGGCGCGCGCTTCGACATGCCCGCGACGATGAAGGCACAGCTCGCCTTCCTCGACATCGACGTGCAGAAGCAGGGGACGGTGCCGCTCTTCGCCGGCGCGTTCTTCGTGGACCTCACCTCCACCGACCCGACGGAGACGGCCACCTCGACGCTGACGATCGCCGACATCTCCGGTGGCGACGTCAGCTCGCTCTTCGGCATCTCGCTCAGCGCGACGATCAAGGCCGACTGGCTGGTCAAGGCCTCCGTCGACTCCGTGCTGCCCGGTGTGCAGGCCAACTTCCTCCTCGGCTGGACGATCACCGACAAGAACATCAAGGACGTCGGCTTCCCGACCATCGCGTTCAAGGAGGTGGCCATCGACGCAGGCGGCTTCCTCTCGAGCCTGCTCGGGCCGGTCCTCAAGAAGGTCAAGTCCGTCACCGGGCCGCTCCAGCCCGTCATCGACACGCTCTACGCGCCGATCCCGGTGCTGTCCGATCTCAGCAAGCTCGCCGGGGGCGGCGACGTCAGCCTCATCACGCTGGCGAAGACGTTCAACACGATGGCCGGCGGGCCCAAGCTCGACTTCGTCGACAAGATCGCCGCCCTGACGACCCTCGTCAACAACCTCCCCGACTGCGGGGGCGGGGCCGGTGACCCGACATGTCTCATCCCCATCGGCGAGTTCACGGTCAACGGCTCCCTGGCGCTCGACACCGACGTGTCACCGACGAGCAGCCTCGATCCCGGGGGAGCGAGCTCGCTCATCTCCACAGCACTGCCCAAGAGCGAGCAGCAGGTCAAGGACCTGCTCAACGCCAAGGGCGGGCAGGGGAAGGTCTTCGGCGTCGGCACCGACACCACGGGCAAGGCCAACCAGTCCGGCTTCAGCTTCCCGATCCTGGACGACCCGGCGTCGGTCTTCAGCCTGCTCATGGGCAGTGACGTCTCGCTCGTCGAGTTCGACAGCGGGCCGCTCACGCTCGGCTTCACGTGGCGCCAGGCCTTCGGCCCGGTCTACGCACCCCCGCCGGTCATGGTGACGCTCTCGGGCTCCGCCTCGGTGACGTTGCGCTTCATGGCGGGTCTCGACACCGCCGGCATCCGGTATGCCGTGGAGGCGGCCCAGGCGGGCGCGCCCATCGACGGCCTCAAGCTGCTCGACGGCCTCTACTTCAAGACGACCGACAAGACCGGCACCCCCGTGCCCGTGGTGCGGCTCGACGGCGAGATCGCCGCCGGGGCAGCGGTGACAGCGCTCATCATCACCGTCGGCATCGAGGGAGGACTGCACCTCACCATCGGCTTCCACTGGAACGACCCCAACAACGACGGGAAGTTCCGGGTCAGCGAGTTCCTGCAGGCCGCGGTCAACAACCCGCTCTGCCTCTTCACCACGACCGGACGGCTCAGCCTCTTCCTCCGGCTCTACATCACCTTGGGCTTCTCGCCCTTCAGCGTGTCCTTCTCGATCACGCTGGCCGACATCACGCTGCTAGACTTCACGGCCCAACCGGACTGCGAGCCACCACCACCGCGCTTGGGTGGCACCGAGGGCGACACGCTCGTCGTCTTCGCCGGGCACTTCGGCAACGACCTCTCCCGTGGTGCCCCGTGGGGCAACACGGCCGACACCGAGGCCGACGTCGTCAAGGTGACGGCCCTGCGCTTCGCCCAGAAGAAGGGCGTCGACGAGGCCGGCACCAACCCCGACTTCGACGGGTTCAGGGTGCAGATGCTCGGCGAGACCCGGGACTACCTCGACGCGGGCCTCGCGAGGGTCGTCGTCGACGGCCGAGGGTCCTCGACCCCCCTCATCGTGAGCTTCGTCGGCGACGGCAAGAAGGACTCGAGCCCGACGTCGACGACGACGCAGGCCGACCTGTCACTCTTCGACAAGGACGCGATCGTCTTCGGCACGTCGGGCAAGGACCAGATCCAGACCGGCACCGGCAACTCGTGGGTCGATGCAGGTGGGGGCGCCGACCGCGTCGTCACGGCGGACCTGGCCGACAAGGTCGCCCGCGTCGCGGGTGGTCCGGGCGACGATGCCATCACAACCGGCTCGGGCGACGACTTCGTCTCGGGTGACGGCGCGCTCCCGGTCTCGACCCGGGCCTTCACCGCGACCCTCAACCCGGTCGACGTCGAGAACTCGAAGCCGAAGATCACCACGGTCGGCCTCGGCGACGTCATCGACTGGACGAAGCTCGATGTCGACCCGACCCTGGGTGACCAGGGCAGCGGCGGCGTCGACGTCATCAGCGTCGGGCTCGGGCGCAACCGGGTCAACGGCGGCCCCGGCGACGACAAGATCGGCGTCGCATCCGACCGGCCGGGAGCCACGGCCGGCACGACGATCCGCTCCGAGGGCAACGTGCTCATCGGAGGCCTCGGCAGCGACGCCGTCACCGGCGGCAGCGGCCCCGACACGCTCTACGCCTCGACCGAGGGCGGCTTCGGCGTCGACCAGGATGGCACGGCCGACACGCTCACCACCCCGGCCGGCAAGCCGTCGATCCCCAACATCATCGAGACCGGGTCGGGCAACGACGAGGTCTGGGGGAGCACGGTCGAGGACGTCGTCACGAGCCACTCGAAGAGCTCGGAGCACGCCAGGATCATCGGCGGCGCAGGGCCCGACGCCCTCGTGGGCGGCTACGGGACCGACGCGGTCTTCGGCGGGCCCGGCGACGACTACGTCATCGCGGAGCCGAGCGAGGTCGGCGCGCGTGGCCTCGACGAGGCCGGGGCGCCACGCGGACCCGACGTCGTCGAGGACGTGGACTTCGGTGCCTATCGCTTCGTGCGGCACCTGCCCATCCCCTCCGGCGAGACCTCGTCGAGCAAGACCCTCGTCGGCGGCAAGGGCAACGACCACGTGCTCGGCGGCGACGGCCCGGCCACCATCTTCGGTGACACCCTGCGTGACGCCGCGACGGTCGGCGCGAACGCCGACGAGACGTGCCGGGCCGGGACGCCCGTCGCGTCCGACCCGGTGCCCCAGGGCACCACCGCCGCGACCGGCGACGGCAACGACCTCATCCTGGGCGGGGCCGGCGTCGACACCGTCGCGGCCGGCGGGGCCCGTGACCGGGTGCTCGCAGCCGGGTCCGGTGACCTCGTCTGCGGCCAGGAGGGCAACGACGTGCTCCTCGGCGACGACGGCGCCGACGGGGTGTGGGGCGGCTCGGGTGCCGACCGCGGCTACGGCGGCTCGGGCGCCGACCTCGTCTTCGGCAACGGCGACGACGACGCGCTCTACGGGCAGGCGGACGCCGACGTGATCGAGGGCAACAACGGAGCCGACTGGGCCACGGGCGGCGACGGGGACGACCTCGTCTACGGCGGCACGCGTGCCTCCGGCCGCACCGACATCGACGCCGCCGACGCGGGCGACGTGCTCGCCGGCGACCTCGGGGTCGATCGCATCATCGGCGACAACGGCACCGTCGACGACCCGCTGTCAGCCGGCGACGACCCGGCGATCCCCTACGACCTCGACGGTCTGACACCCGACGCAGGCCGGGGAGACCTGATCTTCGGTGGCGGCGATGACGACACGGCATACGGCGGCCTCGGCAACGACCGGGTCAACGGCGGCGACGACGCCGACCACCTCGAGGGCAACAACGGCTCGGACACCGTCCACGGCGACCGTGGTGAGGACCAGGTCGTCGGAGGCTCGTTCCAGCAGTCCGCGGCTGGCGTGGGTCGGCCGGATGCCGGCGACATCCTCCACGGCGACGCCGGCCCCGACCTCATCACGGGCGACAACGCCGTGGTGACCTCGGGTGTGCCAGAGGCGGACACGACGCCGGTCACGCGGATGCGCGGCTTCGCCCGCACGCACCGCGTCGAGCTGCTCGACCTCGGCACGAGCCCGGTGCTCGCCAACTCCGGGGCCGACCAGGTCTTCGGCGGTGACGACCAGGACGTCGTGCTCGGCCAGAGCGGCACCGACCGCCTCAAGGGTGACGGTGGCGACGACTACGTCGAGGGCGGCCCCGACGTCGACTGGGTCGAGGGCGACCTCGGCGACGACGACCTCGTCGGCGGAAGCTCGACCCCGTCCGGCGGCTCCGGCCCGACGACCGCAGGCCAGCCCGACACCGACGACGCCGTCTTCGGCGGGCCCGGTGACGATGTCGCGCTCGGCGACAACGGGCAGATCCTGCGTCCGGCCGCCGGTCAGGCGCCGACGTCGGTGACCCTGCGGCTCGGCAGCACGTCGGGCACGGCGATGACGCCACGGGTCCTGCAGCCGTGGGACCGCATGGTCACCGCGGGCTTCCTCGAGACACCAACGGCCGGGCGCTGGGGCTTCGACCGCATCTCGGGCGGCGACGGTGTCGACGTGCTGACGGGACAGGACGGCAACGACGCCCTGAGCGGCGACTCCGGGGCCGACTACCTCGAGGGCAACGGCGGGTCCGACCAGCTCTTCGGGGACCTGTCCCTCGACGCGGTCTCGGAGCACGGCACCACGGTGCTGGCACTGGCGGCGGCGTGGCCCGGCTCTGCGAGCCCGGCGGCGCTGCTCGTCGGCACCGAGACGGCCCCCGGGCAGGACGACCTCATCGGCGGCACGTCGACGCCCGCCTACCGCGACGGGCCCGACACGATCGAGGGCAACGGAGCCGACGACGTCGCGCTCGGCGACAACGGCTCACTGCTGCGCACGCTGAGCGGAGCTCCCGGTGCGCAGTCGGAGCGGGTCTATGCCGACCGCTACGCCGACGGCGCCGTTCCCTCCGATGCCACCCGGTCGCGCACGCACGACCCGGCTCTGCCCGGACCGAGCACGCGCTTCTGCACCACCGCTCAGGCGACGTGCGAGGTGGCGGGCGCCCACGGAGGCGACACCATCTGGGGCGACGGTGGCAACGACGGCGTCTGGGGCCAGGACGGCGACGACGCCATCTCGGGCGGCGGAGGAGACGACGACCTCTACGGTGAGCTCGGCGACGACACGATCAGCGGTGACGCAGGCCGCGATGCGATCGTCGGCGACCGCGGTGGTGTCGTCAACCAGTTCCTCAGCGCGGGCGACAGCCCGGCCGAGGTGACGACGTCGCTCAACAGCCCACCGGCAGAGACCTACACGGGCTTCCGCCGTGGCGCCTACGACCGCCGGGTCGACCTGCTCCACGACGTGGACGGCGACGAGTGGATCGGTGCCTCCACCGATGCGCCGATGCCGCACGACGGCTTCGCCAACGGCGGACGCGACCGGCTGCGCGGCGGGACCGACGCCGACAACATCCATGGCGGCTACGGCGACGACGTCGCCAACGGCGACAGCGGTGGCGACGAGGTCTACGGCGACGACGGTGAGGACGTCCTCTGGGGCGGCCGGGGCTGCGACCCGCTCCTCGACGCGGCGACCCCGGACTGCCTCACCGGCGGCGTGTTCGACGCGACCGCTCGAGGCACCGGCGACCGCTTCGTCGACCACCTCTTCGGAGGCGCCGGCGAGCCCGTCGTCGCCAAGCAGGACATCGCCGGCTCGGACCTGCTGGACGTGCGGCCCCGGGGCAGCTACACCCCCGGCAGCGGGTGCACCACGGGCGCCTGGCCGGTCACGTCGGGCAGCAAGAAGAACGCCGTCACCATCGACCCGTGCCTCTGGTTCGAGCTGACCGACACCGACGACGCCGATCCTGCCGACAACAACCACCACCAGGGCACCGACTGGATCTACGGCGGTTGGGACCGCGACGTCATGCAGGGCGACGTCGCTGCCAACGGCCCCAACCCGGGTGACCGGTTGATCGACTGGGTCGGGGTCTACAACCTCTACACCCACTGCAACGCGGCCTACGGCGGCTTCAACGACGTGCGCCAGATCTCGCCGCAGATGCAGACCTTCCTCCAGCAGGTGGCGTGGGGCACGGGAGCCGGACGATCGGCGTCGGACGTCACGACACCCGGCACGTCGGCGTTCCGCGAGCTCGCCCTGGTCTACACCGGCGACATCAACGCCCACGGCTCGGGCTCGGCCTACCCGACCACCCCGGGGCACTTCGAGGAGGTCGCCTGCCAGCCGTGAGCCAGTGAGGCGAGCCGGTGAGCCGGCTCGCTGACGGTGACAGAGAGGCACCGAGCCACCCGTGTGGGGTGGCTCGGTGCCTCTTGAAGTGCCTCAGGTCGGGGGAGCGATCTGCTGCTGCGACGGCAGCTGGTCCTGCCGCACGATGCCGACGGGGCAGGTGAGCCCGTTGGGCCCGTGGTTGCAGTAGCCGCCGGGGTTCTTGTGCAGGTAGCCCTGGTGGTAGTCCTCGGCGAGGTAGAACGGGCCGGCGTCGTCGGCCGAGCGGATCTCGGTCGAGATCTGCCCGTGCCCGGCGTCGTCGAGCACCTTCTGGAACGCCTCGCGGGTGGCCTCGGCCGCGAGCCGCTGCCCCTCGGTCGTCCAGTAGATCGCCGAGCGGTAGGCGGTGCCGATGTCATTGCCCTGCCGGTTGGGCGTCGTCGGGTCGTGGTTCTCCCAGAAGGCCTTGAGCAGCAGCTCGGGGCTGGTCCGGGTGGGGTCGTAGACGACGCGCACCGCTTCGGCGTGGCCGGTCAGGCCGGTGCAGGTCTCCTCGTAGGTGGGGTTGGGCGTGTAGCCGCCCATGTAGCCGGCGGCCGTCGCGATGACGCCGTCCTGCCGCCAGAAGATGCGCTCCACGCCCCAGAAGCAGCCCATCGCGACGTAGAGCACCTCGGACCCGTCGGGCCAGGGCCCCTCGAGCGGGGTGCCGAGCACGACGTGCGTGGGGTTCACGGCATACGGGCGCGTGTCGCGTCCCCGGAGGGCGTCCTCGCGCGCGGGCATCTGGGTCTTCTTGCCGAATCCGAACACCATGCCAGTGTCACATCCTTCGTCTCGTCAGCGGCTTACGTCCCTTTAACACCCCAGACGTCCCCGGTATGCCGCGGGGGCGGGTCCCCGACAAATGGGTCGCACCGCCGGGGCGGGCTCGGCAGACTGACGGCCCATGAGCAGCGACAGCCTCGAGATCCGGCCGATCGACCTCCTCGACGACGGCCGCCTCGCCGATGCGGAGCGCTGGTGCGATGTCCACGCCGCGGTGCAGCGCGAGCTCTTCGGCGACAAGGGGAGCTCGTGGACCCTTGAGGAGATCCGCGCCTTCCACCGGTCGGACGAGAAGCTGCGGGTGGCGCGCGCGGCCTGGATCGGCGGCGAGCTCGTCGGGGCGCTCGACATGATCATGCCGCTGGCCGACAACCCCTCGATGGCGATCCTCTGGCTCTCCGTCGACGCGGCGCACCGCGGGCGGGGAGTCGGCTCGGCCCTGCTTGCGGAGGCCGAGCGGGTCGGGGCAGAGCACGGCCGGACGCTCTTCAACGCAGAGACGGAGTGGGCCGAGGGGAGCGCCGACGCCTCCGAGTCCTTCGCCCGCGCTCGCGGTTTCACGATCGGCCTGACCATGCTGCGGAGCGACCTGGCGCTGCCGATGGACCGGGAGGCGCTCGACGCCGCACTGGGTGGGAACGACGGCGCGGACGACTACGTGCTCGAGTCCTTCGTCGACCACATGCCGGAGGAGTGGCTCGATGACCGGGCCGTGCTCCAGCAGCGCATGAGCACCGACGCCCCCACTGACGACCTCCAGGTCGAGGAGGAGGTCTGGGATGCCGACCGTCTGCGGTCCAACTACGAGCGGGCCCGTTCGTCCGGTCGCCGCATCGTCGAGACCGTGGCGCGCCATGTGCCGTCCGGGCGGCTCGTCGGCTTCACCAGCGTCTCGATCTCGGCCGGTGAGCCGGAGCTCGCCTACCAGCAGGACACCCTGGTCCTGCGCGAGCACCGAGGCCACGGGCTCGGCCTGCGGCTCAAGGCCGCCAACGCGCTGCGGCTCATGGACGAGCTGCCCGAGGTCACCTCGGTGCGCACGTGGAACGCCGCGTCCAACGCCCACATGCTCGCGGTCAACCGCCGCCTCGGCTACCGCGTCGACGGCTACAGCCGTGAGTGGCAGAAGCAGGCGGGAGTCGCCGAATGACCCCACAGGTCAAGGAGATCGACGTGACGGCCGGCGACGGCCTGAGTGAGTCGTGGCTCGAGGTGCACCATGCGGCCAACCGGGCCGTCTGGGGCGACGCAGCCCAGCGCACGTCGATCGAGGAGGTCGCCGATGTCGCGGCACGACGGCACGAGGTGCGTCGCAGCTTCGTCGTCACCGACGACGACTCGGACGTCGCGATCGCGGCAGCGCAGACGATCCGCCGCACGCGCGAGAACGTCGGCACGGGAGGGCTCTGGCTCTCCGTGCATCCCGACCACCAGCGCCGCCGCGTCGGCACCGCCCTGCTTGAGCACTGCGAGCTGGCCCTCCGCGACGACGGGTGCGACCGCATCCACGAGCACAGCGGGGCGCCGGACGAGCAGGGTGATGCCGCAACGGGATTCGCCATCGCGAACGGCTACCGGCAGACCCTCCTCGTCCTCCGCCAGGACCTCGCACTGCCCGTGGACGAGGCCGCGCTCACCGCGCTCGACCCGCGACCCGACCCGGCGGCATACGCCATCGAGACGTCCGTCGACGGGCTCCCCGAGGAGTGGCTCGAGGACCGGGCCCTGCTGGCCCGGCGGATGAGCACCGACGCGCCGTCCGGCGACATCGACCTCGACGAGGAGGACTGGGACGCCGAGCGGGTGCGGCAGCTGTGGAACACGCCGAGCCCGATCTGGGCCGTCGAGTCGGTGGCCCGACACGTCCCGTCGGGGCGGCTCGTCGCCTTCACCGACCTCGTCGTGCGCCCGGGCCAGCCCGACCTCGCCGTCCAGACCGACACTCTCGTCCTGCGGGAGCACCGCGGCCGGGCGCTCGGGCTCGCGGTCAAGCTCGCCAACCTGCGCAGTCTCCAGCGTGAGCGGCCGGACGTGACGACGGTGCGCACGTGGAACGCCGACACCAACGTGCACATGATCGCGATCAACGAGCGCCTGGGCTTCCGGCCCACCGGCTGGTCACGGGAGTGGGCCAAGGAGTTCTAGGGCCGACCGCGACCCCGGTCAGAAGCCGACCCCGGCGCTGCCGCTCCCGTGGCCGCCGAACTTGCCGACGTCGAAGTCCTTGTCGACGACGTCGATGTCGCCGCACCGCTTGCACGTGAGCCGGAGGGTGCGGTCGGGCATTCGCTCCCGCTTCCACCGGTGGCCGAGGACGAGACACACGAAGTTGCGCCGTGCCATGACACGAGTCTCCTCCGAGGTGCGCGCCGTGGTGGCGGAAACGCAGATGCTCGGCAGACGGGTGGGGAGGTACTAGGACCAAAGCCCGATGGTGCGTGTCCGTCCGACGGCGGCACGGTGGAGAACGAGCAGACATCGGCCCAGCAGGTCCGCCGCAAGGCATTCGGGCCGGCCGCCGACACCCCGTCTGCCAGACTCCCCTCAGGAAAGGTCCACTCCCATGCGACGCCTCGCTCTCGCCCTCGCCGCTGTTGCCGCCCTCGTGCCCGCCACGCTGGGCCTCATCGGCAACAGCTCCTTTGCCCAGACCGTGCCGACCCGCGTGCCCGCCTCGGCGCAGCTCGTCACGAACGACGACGACGCCACCGGCACCCCGACCCCCACGGCGACGCGCACGTCGGAGTCGGGCGACGACCGCGGCGGCGACCGTCCCGCCGGCACCCGCACGCCGGAGCCGGGCGACGACCACGGCGGGGACCGCCCTGCCGGCACCCGCACGTCGGAGCCGGGCGACGACCACGGCGGCGACCGCGGCTCCGGGGGCCACGGCTCGGACGACTCGGGGTCGGACGACTCCGGGTCGGACGACTCCGGATCGCGCTCCTCGGGCGGTCACGGCTCCGACGACTCCGGCGGAGACGACAGCTGACCATGAGCCACACCCCCCGCTCGGCCAGCGATGACACCGTTCCGGTGCCGGTCGCGACGCAGCCGGCAGGGGCCACCCCGCCCCTGCCGGTGTCGGGAGCCGCCGGCGAGCCTCACCACGACCCTCCCTCGTGGTGGACGCTCGCCGACGGCGCGGCCGTGCCCCCGATGCGGCCTCTGCCGAGCCGGCGACGCACGCTGGTGCAGCTGGGCCTCGCGGCCCTCGCCGTCTTCGCGGTCGTCGTCGTGGGCACGTCGTTCGCCGCCAGCCGGCTCGCCGAGCGCGAGGCGGTCAACGACGCTGCCCACACGACCAACCTGCTCGCGTTGTCGGTCGTCCAGCCGGCGCTCACGGACGCGCTGCTCGAGGGGGACCCGGCGGCATACGGCGACCTGGACCGCGTGGTGCGCGAGAGCGTGCTGCCCAACGGCATCGTCAGGGTCAAGCTGTGGGCGCCCGACGGCACCATCGTCTATGCCGACGAGGCGCGCCTCGTCGGGCAGCGCTTCGCCCTCGGCGCCGAGCAGCGCGACACGCTTGCTCGACCGCAGACGCGTGCCGAGGTCTCCGACCTCGACCGCTCCGAGAACGAGTTCGAGCGCTACGGCGGCAAGCTGCTCGAGGTCTATCGCCCCGTCTGGACGCCGTCGGGGGCGGAGCTGCTCTTCGAGGTCTACGGCGACTACGCCCCCGTCCAGGACCGGGCCTTCGACCTGTGGCGAGGGCTCGCCGGGGTGCTCGCGAGCAGCCTGCTGCTGCTCCTCGTGCTCATGGCGCCGATCATCTGGCGCCTGCTCGACCGGCTCCGGGCGGCCCAGGAGCAGCGCGAGGCACTGCTGCGTCGCGCGGTCGACGCCTCCGACGGGGAGCGGCGACGGATCGCGGCCGACCTGCACGACGGACCGGTGCAGGACCTGGTCGGCAGCTCGCTGGCCGTCAGCGGAGCCGCCGAGGCCGCCAGGGCCGACGGGCGCGAGGCGCTCGCGTCGACGATCTCCGACGCCGGCAGCACGGTGCGGTCCAGCGTGGCCAGCCTGCGCTCGCTGCTCGTCGACATCTATCCCGCCCGCCTGGCCGACGCCGGGCTGGCGGCGGCGATCGCCGACCTCGGGCGGCCGCTCGAGGGCCGGGGCGTTGCGGTCGAGCTGCAGGTGGACAACACCGCGGTGGCCCTCCTCGGGCGGACCGAGCAGCAGGTCGTGCACCGGGTCACCCGTGAGTGCCTCCGCAACGTCGTGAAGCATGCTGACGCCACCCGCGTCGTCGTCAGCCTGACGGTCGTCGGGGACGACACGGCCGCAGCCGACCGAGCAGCCGAAGGCAGCGACCCCGGCCACCCCAGCCACCCGGTCGTGCTCGCCATCGACGACGACGGCGTCGGTTTCGACCCGTCAACGCTGCCAGATCGCGAAGGGCACTTCGGGGTGCGGGTGCTGGCCGATCTCGCGACCGACGTCGGTGCGGTGCTGCGGGTGTCGTCGTCGCCCGGTGGGGGCACGCGCTGGCGCCTGGCCCTGCCGGCGCAGGAGCGGTCATGACCACCGTCGTCGTCGTCGACGACCATCGGCTCGTGCGCGCCGGGCTGCGCACGATCATCGATGCGAGCGCCGACCTCGAGGTCGTCGGCGAGGCCGGGGACGGCGCGCAGGCGGTGACGGTCGTCAGCGAGGCGCACCCCGACGTGGTGCTCATGGACCTGTCGATGCCCGGCGTCGACGGCATCGAGGCCATCCGGAGGCTACGTGCGGCCGGCCTCGTGATGCCCGTCGTCGTGCTCACCTCCTTCGCCGAGGCGGAGCGCGTGCGCTCCGCCCTCGAGGCCGGGGCCGTGGGCTACCTCCTCAAGGACAGCGAGCCGAGGGATGTGCTCGAAGCAGTGCGGGCCGCGGCGGCCGGGCATGCGCCGCTCGACCCCCGCGTGACCCGCGTGCTGCTGCCGTCGGCCGATCGCGGCGGCTCGGAGGTCTCGCTGAGCGGCCGCGAGCGCGAGGTGCTGTCGCACGTCGCACGGGGGCTGGCCAACAAGCAGATCGCGCGCACCCTCGGCATCAGCGAGCGCACCGTCAAGGTGCATCTCGGCAACGTCTTCCGCCGGATCGGGGTCTCCGACCGCACGAGCGCCGCCCTCTGGGCACGCGACCACGGCATCAGCTGACCGCGTCGCCTGGCCTCCGGCGGGGTCGGGACGTCCCCGGGGTGGGCATAGGCTCGTCCCCATGTCTGACGAGCACGGATTCTCCACGCGCGCCATCCACGCCGGCCAGGAGGCCGACCCCCTGACCGGGGCCGTCGTGCCCCCGATCTACCAGGTCTCCACCTACAAGCAGGACGGCATCGGCGGCTTCCGCAGCGGCTACGAGTACAGCCGCTCGGCCAACCCGACGCGCACCGCGCTCGAGGAGTGCATCGCGGCGCTCGAGGGCGGCAGCCGCGGCTTCGCGTTCGCCTCCGGGCTCGCCGGTCAGGACACCGTGGCGCGGGCCCTGCTCGTGCCGGGCGACCACGTCGTCGTGCCCAACGACGCCTACGGCGGCACCTATCGCTACTTCAACAAGGTCGCGCGTCCGCAGGGCATCGAGCACTCCATCGCCGACATGGGCGACCTCGACGCCGTGCGCGCCGCCATCGAGCCCGGTCGCACGAAGATGGTGTGGGTCGAGACGCCGACCAACCCGCTCCTCGGCATCGCCGACATCGCGGCGATCGCGGCGATCGCCCACGAGGCAGGCGCGATCCTCGTCGTCGACAACACCTTCGCGACGGCCTACCTGCAGAGCCCGCTCGCGCTCGGCGCCGACATCGTCACGCACTCTACGACGAAGTATGCCGGTGGGCACAGTGACGTCGTCGGCGGCGCCGTCGTGACGGCCGCTGACATCCGCGTCGCTGGTCTGGAGGATGCTGAGGAGCGAATCGCCTTCCACCAGAACTCGATCGGCGGTGTGGCCGGGCCGTTCGACGCCTGGCTGACGCTGCGGGGCCTCAAGACGCTCGCGATCCGCATGGAGCGCCACTGCGACAACGCCGAGAAGGTCGTCGACTTCCTCACCGGTCACGACGGGGTGTCGCAGGTGCTCTATCCCGGCCTCCCGACGCACGTTAACCACGACGTCGCGGCGCGCCAGATGAAGCGCTTCGGCGGCATGGTGAGCTTCCGCATGCGGCGCGGTGAGGATGCTGCCGTCAAGGCCTGCGCGGCGGTGCAGCTCTGGACGCTGGGCGAGTCGCTCGGCGGCGTAGAGTCGCTCATCGAGCATCCGGGACGGATGACCCACAGCTCGGTGGCCGGCACGGAGCTCGAGGTCCCGTCAGACCTCATCCGCCTGTCGGTCGGCATCGAGGACGTCGACGACCTCATCGCCGACCTGCGCGAGGCGCTCGACATCCACGGCTGACTCACCCCCCATCCATGACGATCCTCGCCGTCGACTTCGGCTCGACCTTCACCAAGGGTGTGCTGCTCGCCGATGACGGCGCGGTGCTCGGCACCGCTGCGACGGTCACGACCGGCACGCAGCGACGAGGAGACATCCTCGACGGCTACCGCGAGCTGAGGCGCGCACTCGAGGTGGCGGATGGCGTCGCGGTGCATGCCTGCTCGAGCGCTGGAGGAGGGTTGCGTCTCGCCGTCGTCGGCTACGAGCGCACGGTGACGGCCCAGGCCGGTCATCGGGTCGGGCTCTCGGCCGGGGCCAAGGTCGTGCACGTCGCGGCTGGAGAGCTGAGCACGGATGACGCGGCCGCGGTGCGCGCTGCCCGGCCCGACATGGTGCTCCTCGTCGGTGGCACCGACGGTGGCAACGCGGATGTGCTGCTGCACAACGCTGCTCGCCTCGCCAAGGTGGCGATCGGTGGCCACGGCGACCATGCGGTGCCCGTCGTCGTGGCTGGCAACGTCGATGCCCGCGAGGAGGCTGCGTCGCTGCTCCGGGCGACCGGCCGCCCGGTCGTGCTGGCCGACAACGTGCTGCCGCAGATCGGCGTCATCGCGCCCGAGTCGGCGCGTGCCGCGATCCGGGCCGCCTTCCTGCGCCACGTGATCGGCGGCAAGGGGCTCTCTCGTGACCCGGCCTTCGGGGCAATGGTCGAGGCAGCCACCCCGGACGTCGTGCTGCGTGGGGTTGAGGTGCTCGCGGCCGTCGAAGGCGGCGGTGACGTGCTCGTCGTCGACATCGGGGGCGCGACGACCGACGTCTACTCGTGCCTGACGCCGGAGGGGGAGGACGCCACCCTGCGCAAGGACGTCGTCGCACCGCTCTGGCACGCCCGCACGGTCGAGGGCGATCTCGGCATGCGCTGGAACGCCGTGCACGTCATCGAGGCCGCCGAGGCTGAGCACCTCCTCGACGCGTCTCCCGACACCGATGCGCTGAGGGCGTATGCCGTCCGCGTCCACGAGCGCCCGGACTCCCTCCCCGTCGACGACGCCGAGCGCGCCCTCGACCTCGAGCTCGCCCGGCTCGCGGCCCTCGTCGCCGTTCGACGGCACGCGCGACCGGCCCAGCCGACGGAGTCGCCCCGGCCCCTCGCCAACGTCACGACCCTCATCGGGTCGGGCGGGGTGCTGCGCCACGCCGACGAGGCCGGTCGCAGCAGGGTGCTGGGCGCGGTGCTGGCCGACCACGCCGGAGGGTGGAAGGTGCCGCGGGCCGCGAGCGCGACGGTCGACACGGCATACCTCCTCTTTGCGGTCGGCCTGCTCGCCGACCGCAAGCCCGAGCTCGCTCGAGCCCTCGCCACCCAGGTCCGCCACACCCCCTGACCTGAACCGCCCACCCGTCGAGTGGCCACCCTTTGCCGCGTGCGCCCCGTCGAGTGGCCACCGCTTGTCGCCGGTATGCCGTCGAGTCGCCACTCAGGGCCACGGCCACGTCTTCCCCACCTGTCCGAACTGGCTCGTCGTCGTCCACAGGAGACGCCCCGCATCTACCCGCGGGGGCAGGCTGTCAGCAAGGTCGGTCCATGGAGCCGTCGCGCCTTCCCCAGGACCTGATGATCCGGCCGTTCAGCCGACAGGAGGCTCTCGCCCGCGGGGTCACACCTCGCCGTCTGCGCGCCCAGGATCTGTGGACCCCGACGCCGGGCGTGCGCACCGTCGAGATTCCCCTGACGCTGCTCGATCGAGCCAGGGCCTTCGCGGTGGTGGCGCCGAGCGACTTCGCGTTCGCGCGTGCCACCGCAGCCCGGCTGCACGGCATACCGCTGCCGCAAGATCTGGAGAAGGATCCGTTCATCCACATCGTGACGCGGACGGCAGACAACCGTGTGCGTCGTCTGGAGGTCGTCGGCCACCGCGGGCTGGAGACGCGGCGCGTTGTCGAGATCGCAGGCCTCCCGGTCGTCAGTCCTGCGGACACCTGGGTCGACCTGGGGGGGGGTACGTCGGGCCCGGGCGTCCTTTCGGCCTGGACGACGTCATCGCGGCGGGTGATGCCGCGGCGAACCTCGAGAGATCAGTGGAGTCGTTGGGTCTGGCGCTACGTCGCCGGGTTCGCCCGCGAGGCAAGGTGACCCTGGATTATGCGTTGCCCCATGTGCGAATGGGCTCGCGATCCGCCATGGAGACCCGGTCACGTCTCATGGTGGTGCGAGCCGGCCTGCCCGAGCCGGAGATGAACCTCGAGCTCTACAGCCCTTCGGGGGACTGGCTCGGGGTGGGCGACCTCGGCTGGAAGGAGCAGCGGGTGGTCGGCGAGTACCAAGGCGTGCAGTTCCACTCTCGCGAGACCGATCGTCGGAACAACGACGTCCGCAGGAAGCGGATAGAGAGGGGGGACTGGCGCTACCTCGAGATCGTGTCTGCCGACGTCTTCGAGGAGATGGCCAGAGCTGTCAAGCTCCGAGAGCTCGCTGTGATGCTCGGGCACAGTCCTCACCTGCTGCGGCTGCACGATGCCGGGCCACGGTTCTTCGCCCCCGCGAAGTACGAGCGGCCACGACGCCGTCGTTCGTGAGGCCACCTCGCCGGCCCTAGGGCGACCACATTCGGCCACTCGTCGGCATAGGGACGGCACATTGTGGCCACTCGACTCGGGTGGGGCGACCACATGTGGCCACTCGACGGGGGATGGCGAACGGGCCGGTGCCCCGAAGGAACCGGCCCGCTCAGGTGCGCGCTCAGCCCGTGTAGGGCTTCGCGGCGATGATCTTGACGTCGATGGTCTTGCCGGTCGGGGCCTCGTAGGAGGTGGCCTCGCCGACGGTCTTGCCGTTGACGGCGGCTCCCATCGGGGACTTCTCGGAGAAGACCTGCAGGTCGGACCCGTCGGCGATCTCACGGTTGCCGAGCAGGAAGGTCTCCTCGTCACCGAAGATCTCGACCGTCACGAGCATGCCCGGCTCGACGACCCCGTCGTCGGCCGGCGTCTCGCCGATCGTCGCGGTCTGGAGCAGCTGCGTGAGCTGGCGGATGCGGGCCTCCATCTTGCCCTGCTCCTCGCGGGCGGCGTGGTAGCCGCCGTTCTCCTTGAGGTCGCCCTCCTCACGGGCTTCCTCGATCTTGCGAGCGATCTCGATGCGACCTTCGCCCGTCAGCTGGTCGAGCTCCGCCTTGAGGCGGTCATGGGCCTCCTGCGTGAGGAAGCCAGCGGCAGTGTCGGTCACGTGGTGTCACTACTCCTTGTATGAGTCGACGCCCACGCGGTGCTCGCGTAGGCGCCCACAAATGCGCAGGGCCCGGCGGTGTGTCGCCGACTCGTGTTGCCGGCTGGCGACGGTTCCGGACCCTGATGAATGACCAATCATAACAAAGTCGTGCTCAGACACGCAGTTTGCGCGCGCTTTGACCCCGCCGGAGACCTCAGAAGCAGGTCTTGACCTCGCCCGTGACGGCCCGCGACGTCGTGCGCACGGTGACGGTCTCGGTCGTCGTCAGGGAGCCGCTGCCGGCAGGAGGCGGCGGATAGGCCACGTCGATGCTGCCGACGGTCGCGAAGTCGCGGGCGAGGGCCTGGATCGTGCACGTCGTCGTCTTGTCGGCCGGCCGGTTGAGCTGGAAGGTCACCCGCACCGACTGGTCGTCGAGCACCTTGTAGCCGGTGGTCGTCCAGCTCGAGAGACCGACCGTCGATGCGACGCCGAACCACACCGCGACCGCGATGCCGGCCGCCACCCCGAGCGTGCCGATGACCCACCACTTCGTCGTGCCGGGAGCGGGGCGGGGCAGGGTGGTGCGGGACGGCATACGGAGTCCTGGCGGTCGGGAGCCCCGGGCAGAGGGCGCCCGGGGGAGTGAGAGGATGTCGTGCGGGCCCAGTCTCCCTCATGGGGAGCGCGGCCCTTGCGCCGGGAGGCCACGAGCCACCGGCGCCGGTCTTCACCCATCGAGCACGAGACCAGCACGAGACCAGACGGACAGGGAGCCACGTGGCCCAGGGCATGCGGTTGATGGCGGTGCACGCGCACCCCGACGACGAGTCGAGCAAGGGCGCCGCGACGACGGCGAAGTACGTCGCAGACGGCGCCGACGTGATGGTCGTGTCGTGCACGGGCGGTGAGCGCGGCGACATCCTCAACGAGCGGCTGAAGAACGACGCGCACATCCTGCGCGACATCGCCCAGGTGCGCCGCGACGAGATGAAGGCGGCGCAGGAGGTGCTCGGCGTCGAGCACACCTGGCTCGGCTTCGTCGACTCCGGTCTGCCCGAGGGTGACCCGCTGCCGCCGCTGCCCGACGGCTGCTTCGCCCTCGAGGACATCGACGTGACGACCGAGGCGCTCGTGCGCGTCATCCGCGCCTGGCGCCCCCACGTCATGACGACCTATGACGAGAAGGGTGGCTACCCCCACCCCGACCACATCATGTGCCACACGGTCTCGATGGCGGCCTTCGAGGCGGCCGGCGACCCGACCAGCTACCCCCACGCGGGGGAGCCGTGGCAGCCGCTCAAGATCTACTACAACGGCGGGTGGTCCAAGCCCCGCCTCGAGGCGATCCACGAGGCGATGCTCGCCGAGGGGCTCGAGAGCCCGTATGCCGAGTGGCTGGCCAACTGGAAGCCCCGTCGTTCCGGCCGGGTGACCACGACGATCGCCTGCGCCGAGCACTTCGAGACGCGTGACCGCGCGCTGATGGCGCACGCGACGCAGGTCGATCCCGACGGCTTCTGGTTCCAGGTGCCGCTCGAGATCCAGCAGCGGGTGTGGGGCGTCGAGGAGTACGAAGCCGCCGTTTCCTACGTGCCCGTCGCCGAGGGCGAGGACGACCTCTTCGCCGGTCTCGGCACGCCGGCCGAGGCCGACGCGCTGGCGACCCGCCGCGACCTCGAGGTCGCCTACGACGGCAGGGCCGCCGGGGCCGCGGCCCCCGAGATCGAGCCGGAGCAGCCCTCGGGCCGCGAGGAGGGCGACAGCTCCGACACGCACGTCGACGACGACGAGACGGATGGGGCCGTCGAGACCAACAGGGCCGACGTGTCGGACGGGGCCGACGAGGCGGACGACACGACAGAGAAGGCGGACGCCTGATGGATGGCGGCGGCAACCTCCCGATCGGGCCCGGCATCTGGGGCTTCATCGCCTTCTTCGTGCTCGCCATCGCTCTCACGCTGCTCGTGCGCAACATGAACTCCCGGCTGCGCCGGATGGCCTACAGCGACCGCGAGCGCGCTCAGGCTGCCGAGGCTGAGGCGGCGCAGGCTGCTGAGGCCGAGAAGGCCGATGCGGCACCCGAGGCGGCGCGTGCGACCGAGGGCGACGGACCCGAGCCGGGCGACGAGCCGACGGACGGCCGGCCCGACCAGCGCTGATCGATCACGACCAGCGGGTCGGGTGTCAGCTGACGGTCTGGTAGCCGACGATCGCGAGCGCGACGGCCGCGAAGTGGGTGAGGAAGCCGCCCAGCGTGAAGGCATGGAAGACCTCGTGGAAGCCGAACCACCGGGGCCACGGGTTGGGTCGCTTGACGCCGTAGACGATGCCGCCGGCGGTGTACATCAGCCCGCCGATCGCGATGAGCGCGCCGATGAGCGGGCCACCCGTGCGCCAGAACGGCACGACGTAGAAGATCGCGGCCCAGCCGAGGGCGATGTAGAGCGCGGTGTAGAGCCAGCGCGGGGCGCCGACCCAGAACACACGGAAGAGCACCCCGGCGATGGCGCCACCCCAGATCACCGTGAGCAGCAGGCGGGCCTGGTCGGCCGGCAGCAGGGTCACGGCGAACGGCGTGTAGGTGCCGGCGATGATGAGGTAGATGTTGGAGTGGTCCATCCGCTTGAGCAGCGTGCTCGCTCGCG
Organism: Humibacillus xanthopallidus; assembly: GCF_044793955.1. Taxonomy (GTDB): domain Bacteria; phylum Actinomycetota; class Actinomycetes; order Actinomycetales; family Dermatophilaceae; genus Humibacillus; species Humibacillus xanthopallidus_C. The sequence goes on from NZ_CP084995.1 coordinate 1,412,275, forward strand.
GACCCCACGTGCCCCGGTGGTAGACCGCCGAGACGCCGAAGAGCAGCGCGGCGCTGACCGTGAAGACGATCGAGGCGGTGCGCACGGAGCCGGGCTCAGACATCAGGATGAGGACCAGCCCGCCGATCACCGCGACGGGGAACATCGCGACGTGCAGCCACCCACGCAGCTTGGGCTTGACGACCGCGACGAGCTCGGCGACCGCCCCGCCCGCGGCGTCCGAGGACCCGCCCGACTCGGGGCTCTGGGGTTCGCAGTTCTGCTGGGTCATGCGGACCAGCATAACCTACGGCACCGTAGGTTACGGAAACGTAGGTTGGCCCTGCTCTCGTCCGGCACACCCGCCACACCCGTCTCAGCCAGGCGGTCGGCGCGCGGGCCGCGCGGCGCCGCCGTGGACCGGAGACGCATCGGCCCACTCCGCGTGGAGTCACATCCTGCTCCGCTGAGAGGAGCAGGATGCGACTCGATGACGGGTGGATCCGCTCGAGGGTGCACCCGTGCGGGAGGAGCGCGGGCTCGGAGAGCCGACCACACGGCATACCGGCGGGGGGTGTGGCTGTGGTCACGCCGCGCCCACTGTCGGGCGAGGGGTCGAGGGGTACGGTGGGCCCTGCGGACCGCCCGGGCCGCGCTCGCGGCCACGGCCGGCGGCGAGGGTCGTGCGCGACGAAGAAGGAGGCCCCCCGTGGGGTGGCGCGACGTGGTCTATGGCGCATACGAGCGCCAAGTCCTCAAGGACCTTCCCCGCGAGTCGCTCCCACGGCACGTCGCCGTGATGCTCGACGGCAACCGCCGCTGGGCCCGCGCCCGCGGGCACGGCACCACGAGCGGACACCAGGCCGGGGCCGACAAGATCGAGGAGCTGCTCGGCTGGTGCAGCGAGGCCGGTGTCGAGTACGTCACGCTGTGGCTGCTCTCGACCGACAACCTGCACCGCCCCGCCGCGGAGCTCGAGCCGCTGCTGGGGATCATCGAGACCGCCGTCGCCGACCTCGCCGACAGCGGTCGCTGGCGGCTGCAGATCGTGGGCGCCCTCGAGCTGCTCCCCGAGGGCACGGCGGCCAGCCTGCGCGACTCCGCCGAGCGCACCCGTCATGTCGACGGACTCACGGTCAACGTCGCCGTGGGCTACGGCGGCCGCCGCGAGATCGCCGACGCCGTGCGCGACCTGCTGCTCGAGCGGGCCGCTGCCGGTCAGAGCATCGAGCAGATCGCCGATGCCCTCACCGCCGACGACATCGCCGAGCACCTCTACACCAAGGGTCAGCCCGACCCCGACCTCGTCATCCGCACGTCGGGTGAGCAGCGGCTCGGCGGCTTCCTCCTGTGGCAGAGCGCGACGTCGGAGTTCTACTTCTGCGAGGCCTACTGGCCCGACTTCCGTCACGTCGACTTCCTCCGTGCACTGCGGGCGTATGCCGGCCGGCACCGTCGCTTCGGCACCTGACCTCCGTGCCCGGCGGGGAGTGCTCCCCATCGCGCGCGGCAGGCACCCCCACGTAGGTTGCTCTCGACGTCCACACCAGGGGAGATCGATGGCCATCTACAAGAAGGGTGCCGATCCGGTCGCGCTGCGATCGGCGGCCGACCGGCTGACCGCGCACGCCCGCGACTGCGAGTCGGTGCGCAGTGAGGCCTCCCGGGCCGTCGGCACCCTCAAGGGCAACTGGGGTGGCGGCGACCTCGACCACCTGATGAGCCGGTGGCCTCCGGTCGAGGCCCAGCTCGCCGCCTTCGGCACCGACCTCGACTCGCTTGCCCAGGCGCTGCGGCGCAACGCCGGCGGTCAGGACGTGACGAGCGGCAACGGCTCCGGCGGGGTGCCGGTGGGCCCCATCGGCCCGCTCGGTCCCGTCGGGCCGAGCCCGCTCGGGCCGGGTGGTGCCTCGGGCTCCGGCAGCGCCAGCGCGGCCGACCGGTCGATCCTCGACGGCCTCAACAACGGCATGACGGTGGCCGGGCTGCCGAGCCTGCTCGCCGCCACGGCCGGCGTGCTGGCGACCTACAACCGCGCCGACGGGTGGCTCCAGAGCGGTCGCTACCTCTCCAACATCACCTCGATGGCCCGGGTCGCCGACCCGATGTTCGACCTGCTGCCCACGGCCTCGCGATTCGGCGGCACCGCCAACCTCGTCGCCGACGTCTGGGACATGAAGGGGCTCTCGGGCGTCTTCGCCGAGGGCAGCCGAGCCGGGTCGCTCGTCGGCAAGTTCGGCGTGCTCGGGCCGATCGGCATCGGCATCAGCGGTGCCCAGCTCGCCACCTCGATCGTCGAGGGCGACACCCGCGGCATCATCGAGAACGGCCTCGGCACGGGCCTCGCGGTCGGCGCGGTCTTCGCCCCGCCGCCCATCAACGTCGCCTGCGGCATCGCGGGTCTGGGCCTCGCCGCCTACCAGAACATCCCCGCCGTGCACGACGCGGTCGATGCGGTCGGCGAGGGCATCGGCGACGTCGCCGAGGGGATCGGCGACGCCGCGGCCGATGCCTGGAACAGCATCTTCTGACCCAGCCCGACCCCTGGACCGTCGGCGGCGCGAGGCGAAGCAGCCGGCCCCCGGCCCCCGGCACGCGTCGCCCAACGCGCACCGGCAGGATGGTCCGGAGCACCGAGACCCACGAAGGAGCACCACCCATGGCCACTGACCCGCTCGCCGGATCGGAGCTGGCGCGTGTCCCGCTGCCCGACAACGTCTACGGCTTCGGCTGGGCCGAGATCCGCTACCTGCTCGGCCGCCACGGGGGCGAGAGCACGGCGATGACCACACGGTCGCTCGGCTTCGATGCGGCTCCCGACGACGAGGTCGTCGTCGCGGCCGGCGTCGCCTCGCTGCTCGCCCGCGGCCTCGCCGCCGCCGAGGGCGACCGGGCCGTGAGCCGCGGCGAGGCCGCCGTGCTCGAGACCGTGCTCGCCGGCGCCCGGCGGTGGACCGGCATCAGCTTCCGCGACGGCGACGAGGGCGACCTCATGGTCATGCTCGAGGACGGCGGCATCATCGCGATGCTCCAGCCGCGCAGCCTCGGCACGTGGTTCGTCGGGCTGAGCGACGAGGTCGACCAGCCGGCGGCAGTGCTCGCCCGCGCCATCGAGGCCATGCACGAGGTGCGCGGGGGAGCCGGCCGCTTCGGCATCGAGACCCGCACGCTCGCGGGCGCCCAGGGCACGCGCTTCCTCACGCGTGCCGGCGACGGGTGGTCGGTGTCCGACACGAAGGACGGCGACGCGCGGCCCGTGGCCGGAGGCGACCTCGCCGCCGAGCTGTCCGCACTGCTGCCGCAGGCCCCTGCATGACGACCCCGGACCGCAGCCCCGCGTCGCCCGTCGGTCGCCCCGACGACCCGCCCCCGTATGCGTGGCTCGACGACCCCGCCCAGCCCTTCGGCCCCGTCGGCATCGGCACGACGCTCACGATGGGGTCGCTGCTGCTGGGCCTCGGCCTGCTCGGCGTCGGCTACGGCGTGCTCGCCGGTCCCGATGCCCGCGCGGCACGGCTCGGCGTCGGCGTGGTCTTCGTCGTCATCGGGGCCGTCGTGCTGCGCATGGGCACGGCCCGCCGTGCCTGGCGCGCCCGCAACCCCGGCGTCGACCCGCTGCAGGCCGCGACCGGGTCGGGCGGCAACGTCGGCTCGGCCCTCGGCGACGACTCCGCGACGGGCCGCATCGGGCGGTGGATCCTCGTCGTGGTGTGCGCCGCGGTCGTGCTCGTCTGCCTCCTCGCGCTGACGCGCATCGGCTCCGGCCAGTCCGAGGGCGGCGCCGGGGCGATCATCCTCGTCGTGCTGCTCGGCGCCCTCGCCGGCACCGTCGGCGTGCTCACCCTCCGCCGCCCCAAGTGATCGAAAGAGCGATCCGTCCGAGTCCTGCCGGCTACAGCCGGGCGAGAGCGGCCGAATCGCTCTTTCGATCAGAGACCGGCGAGGGCGCGCGCGGATCGCTCTTTCGATCGGAGCCCGCCACGCGGCATACCGGAGCGGTGCGGGGACCTGCGTGTTAATGGCATGTGAACACTGGCGCGACACGACCGCGAGATCCGTCGCGCGGGCGCGCAGGAGTCGTACGGTCGATGCAGTGACGGACACCCGTCCGGCACTGCCAGGAGGCCCACCGATGGAGCGATCGCTTCGGACGGAGGGCCGGGCACCACGCCACCCTCTGGTGGCCGCCCGGCACCTCGGGAGCGACTAGGCGCGTGCCGTGCGTGCGCGCCGCTAGGAGTGGGAATGGCTACGAAGAGCTCGGCCCCGGCCGACAACGCCACGTCGACCGCCACCTCGAGCACGACGGCCCGCACGCGCAGCGGCGCAAGCCCGGACCCGGGTCCGGCACGCAAGACCTACGTGATCGACACCTCGGTGCTGCTGTCGGACCCCAGGGCGATGATGCGTTTTGCGGAGCACGAGGTCGTGCTGCCCGTCGTCGTCGTGACGGAGCTGGAGGGCAAGCGCCACCACCCGGAGCTCGGCTACTTCGCCCGCCAGGCGCTGCGGCTGCTCGACGACCTGCGCATCAGCGAGGGGCGCCTCGACCGGCCCGTCGCCGTCGGTGACGCCGGCGGCAGCCTGCGCGTCGAGCTCAACCACACCGACCCGTCGGCGCTGCCTGCGGGCTTCCGGCTCGGCGACAACGACACCCGCATCCTCTCCGTGGCCAAGAACCTCGCCAACGAGGGCTGCGACGTGACGGTCGTGTCCAAGGACCTGCCGATGCGGGTCAAGGCGTCGGCGTGCGGGCTCGAGGCGGAGGAGTATCGCCACGAGCAGGGCGTCGACTCCGGCTGGACCGGCATCCAGGAGATGGAGGTCAGCACCGACGAGCTCGACCAGCTCTACGAGCGTGGCCGCATCGAGCACGCCGGCGCCGCCGAGCTGCCCTGCCACACCGGTCTCGTCCTGCTCTCGCCGCGGGGAAGCGGTCTCGGGCGGGTCGGGGCCGACAAGCAGATCAGGCTCGTGCGCGGTGACCGTGACGCGTTCGGCCTCCACGGTCGCAGTGCGGAGCAGCGCATCGCCCTCGATCTGCTGCTCGACCCCGACGTCGGCATCCTCAGCCTCGGCGGCCGCGCGGGCACCGGCAAGTCGGCCCTCGCGCTGTGCGCCGGGCTCGAGTCGGTCATGGAGCGCCGGGCGCAGCGCAAGGTGCTCGTCTTCCGGCCCCTCTTCGCCGTCGGTGGCCAGGAGCTCGGCTACCTGCCGGGCACCGAGGCCGAGAAGATGAACCCGTGGGGCCAGGCGGTCTTCGACACGCTGAGCGCGCTCGTGTCGAGCGAGGTCGTCGACGAGGTGATGGACCGCGGCCTGCTCGAGGTGCTGCCCCTGACGCACATCCGCGGGCGGTCGCTGCACGACGCGTTCGTCATCGTCGACGAGGCCCAGTCGCTCGAGCGCAACGTGCTGCTCACCGTGCTCTCGCGCATCGGACAGAACTCCAAGGTCGTGCTGACTCACGACGTGGCCCAGCGTGACAACCTCCGGGTCGGCCGGCACGACGGCGTCGCCGCTGTCATCGAGAAGCTCAAGGGGCACCCGCTCTTCGCCCACGTGACCCTCACGCGGAGCGAGCGCAGCCCCATCGCGGCACTCGTCACCGACCTGCTCGAGGGCATCGACGCATGACCTGACTCACACCGCCGCAGCCCGTGGCGGCCCCTCGCAGCGCCGGCCCGCCCCGCACCCGCACGATCGTGGAACGTTGGACACGACTTGCAGGCCCGCGGGGTGGGCTGGCACCGTGGGGGACGATCCCGACGTCGGGCTCGTCTGCCGCGCCCCACGCGCGGCCCGCCCGTCTCCGCCACCCCGTCGGACGCCGCGGCCCGCTGCCCTGTCGCAGCGGGCGGTATGCCGTCCGGCCGACGCACGCAGAAAGGTGTGACTCCGCTTCGTGGCCCGCTACCAAGGACGACACCGCTCCGGATCTTCGTCACCCTCGGCACCGTCGGCACCCTCGTCGGACGCGGCGTCGCCGACCTCGGCCGCAGTGGTAGACCGGACGTCCAGCCAGGCCACGGTGCCGGTGCCCACGGCGCGCGTCGCCGCCCGCGCCTCCTCCCTCAACGACACGCTGAGCGCGGCCTCGCACGCTCGCGCCGCGACAGAGGGTGGCCGGGCGCGGCACGCCGAGCCCGCCACCGCGCCGCGGCGTCGACTCGGGCGACCGCTGCTGGCGGGTGCCCTGACCGTCGGACTCGTCGGATCGGGCATGGCCTATGCGAACGCCAACCACCTGATCGGCGCCGACCCTGCCGCCTTCGTCGTCGGGGCCGGCGTGGCCGCGCAGACCGACGAGCTGGCCCGTGCGAGCACGGTCGACGTGACCTATCGCGCCGCCGCCTCCGTGTCGCGCAACGAGCGCCGCACGGCCATCGCGGCGTCCGGGGCGCGCGACGCCAGGGAGCTCGAGGCCAAGCAGAAGGTCGAGGCAGCCCGCAAGGCCAAGGAGGCCAAGGCCGCCGCCGAGCGCGCCGAGCGTGAGAAGGCCCGCAAGGCGGCGATCGACAACGCCAAGGAGAACCCCAAGGCCGCCGCCCGCGTGCTCATGGTCGACCAGGGTTGGACGAGCGACGCTCAGTACAACTGCCTCGTCAACCTCTGGACCGGCGAGAGCGACTGGCGCTGGTGGGCCGAGAACCCCAGCTCCGGCGCCTACGGCATCCCGCAGTCGCTGCCGGCACGCAAGATGGCCCAGATGGGCGCCGACTACCGCACCAACCCGATCACGCAGATGAAGTGGGGGCTGTGGTACATCAAGATGTCCTACGGCACCCCCTGCAACGCCTGGTCGTTCTGGCAGTCGAAGAGTCCCCACTGGTACTGACGCACGGGGGCTCACGGCCGCCAGCGGCCTGCGCCCCCGTGTGCCCCCGAACTGCCCGCCCGGTTCGTCTCGTGCACCAGTTCGGTGCCGTATGCGTTGGGCTCGGTCCCAGCGCGACGTCAGATCTTCCGGAGTCTCACTCGGGTGACCTCGTGGTTGACGCCCTTGGAGAGCACGAGCGTGGCGCGTGACCGGGTCGGCAGGATGTTCTCGACGAGGTTGGGGCCGTTGATCTCGCGCCAGATGCGGTTGGCGGTGGCCACGGCCTCGTCATCGGACAGCGCGGCATACCGGTGGAAGTAGGAGTTGGGGTCGGAGAAGGCCGTCTGCCGCAGGCGCAGGAAGCGCTCGACGTACCACGTGCGCACGTCGTCGACCCAGGCGTCGACGTAGACGGAGAAGTCGAAGAAGTCGCTGACCGCGAGACCCGAGCCGCGCACCGGGTGCACCTGCGGCGCCTGCAGCACGTTGAGCCCTTCGATGATGAGCACGTCGGGGCGGCGCACGACGATGCGCTCGCCCGGCACGATGTCGTAGGTGAGGTGCGAGTAGACGGGGGCGGTCACCTCGTCGCGTCCCGACTTGATCTCGGCGACGAAACGCATCAGGGCCCGACGGTCGTAGGACTCCGGGAAACCCTTGCGCTGCAACAGTCCCCGGCTCTCGAGCTCGGCGTTGGGCAGAAGGAAGCCGTCGGTCGTCACGAGGGCGACCCGGGGTGTGTCGGGCCAGCGCGCGAGCATCTCGCGCAGGATGCGGGCCGTCGTCGACTTGCCGACGGCCACGGAGCCGGCGACCCCGATGACGAAGGGGGTCGGGGCTGGGCGCTCGCCGAGGAAGTCGCTCGTCACGGCGTGCAGCTGCCGGGTGGCGCCGACGTAGAAGTTGAGCAGGCGCGAGAGCGGGAGGTAGACGTCCTCGACCTCGCGCAGGTCGATGCGGTCGCCGAGCCCCCGCAGGCGGCTGAGGTCGGCGTCGTCGAGGTTGAGCGGGTGGTTCTCGCGCAGCCGTGACCACGCCGCCCGGTCGAACTCGACGTAGGGGGACGGCAGTCCGGGGGTGGTCCGGCTCGTCCCGCTCACTGGCTGCGCCACGTGCGCCATTGTGTCGGACGGGCGGCACGAGGGGGGAGTCGGGCGGTCACCGTCGCATGGTGGCCGGTCCCCTAGGCTGGTCGCCATGTGCGGAATTGTTGGCTACGTGGGCCGCTCGACCGACGGCACGGCCCTCGAGGTGGTCATGGAGGGGCTCGCCCGTCTGGAGTACCGCGGCTACGACTCGGCCGGTGTGGCCCTCGTCGCCGGCGACCACGTCGAGACCCGCAAGAAGTCGGGCAAGCTCGCCAACCTCACGGCCGAGCTCGAGGCGCACCCTCTCCTCGACTCGACGACGGCGATCGGCCACACCCGGTGGGCGACCCACGGCGGCCCGACCGACGCCAACGCGCACCCGCACCGCGGCGGCCAGGACGGCAAGCTCGCCCTCATCCACAACGGCATCATCGAGAACTTCCACGCCCTCAAGCAGGCCCTGCTCGCCGAGGGGGTGGAGTTCACGAGCGAGACCGACACGGAGGTCGTCGCGCACCTCGTCGCCGCGGCATACGACACCCACGGCGACCTGACCGAGGCGATGCGCGCGGTCGTCGCCGACCTCGAGGGTGCCTTCACCCTCCTCGCGATCCACGCCGACCAGCCGGGCGTCGTCGTGGGCGCCCGCCGCAACAGCCCGCTCGTCGTCGGGCTCGGCGACGACGCCAACTACCTCGGCTCCGACGTCGCGGCCTTCATCGGCTACACCCGTCACGCGCTCGAGCTCGCGCAGGACCAGATCGTCACGATCACGCCCGACGGCGCGACCGTCATCAACTTCGACGGCAGCCCGGCCGAGGGCACGGCCTACGAGGTGACGTGGGACGCCGCGGCCGCCGAGAAGGGCGGCTACGCGACCTTCATGGAGAAGGAGATCCACGACCAGCCGCACGCGGTCGCCGACACGCTGCTCGGCCGCACCGACGCCTCGGGCCGGCTCGTCCTCGACGAGCTGCGCATCTCCGAGGAGCAGTTCCGCGCCGTCGACCGCATCACGATCGTCGCCTGCGGCACGGCGGCGTATGCCGGCATGGTCGCGAAGTACGCCATCGAGCACTGGACGCGGATCCCCGTCGAGGTCGCCCTCGCGCACGAGTTCCGCTACTGCGACCCCATCGTCAACGAGCGCACGCTGGTGGTGTCGATCAGCCAGTCGGGCGAGACGATGGACACCCTCATGGCCGTCAAGCACGCGCGGATGCTCGGCGCCCTGACCATCTCGGTGTGCAACACCCACGGCTCGACGATCCCGCGCGAGTCCGACGCCGTGCTCTACACGCACGCGGGTCCCGAGATCGCCGTGGCCTCGACGAAGGCCTTCCTCGCCCAGATCACGGCCTGCTACGTTCTCGGCCTCTACCTCGCGCAGCTGCGCGGCGGGTCGTTCGCCGACGACGCACAGTCGGTGATGAAGGAGCTCGGCGAGGTGCCGGCCAAGATCGAGGCCCTGCTGGGCCGCATGGACCGGGTCAAGGAGATCGCCCGCTTCATGGCCGACACCCGCGCCGTGCTGTTCCTCGGTCGCCACGTCGGCTACCCGATCGCCCTCGAGGGTGCGCTCAAGCTCAAGGAGCTCGCCTACATCCACGCCGAGGGCTTCGCCGCCGGGGAGCTCAAGCACGGCCCGATCGCGCTCATCGAGCCCGGGCAGCCGGTCTTCGTCATCGTGCCCTCGCCGACGAGCGAGCACGGCCTGCACGGCAAGGTCGTCTCCAACATCCAGGAGATCCGGGCCCGCGGCGCACGCACCCTCGTCATCGCGGAGGAGGGCGACGAGGCCGTCGTCCCCTTTGCGGACGAGGTGATCCGCGTCCCCGCGACGTCGCCGCTCCTCGCGCCGCTGCTCACGGTGGTGCCGCTCCAGGTCTTCGCGCTGTGGCTCTCGACGGCCAAGGGCCTCGACGTCGACCAGCCGCGCAACCTCGCCAAGTCGGTCACGGTCGAGTGATCATCGGGGTCGGGATCGACGTCGTCGACATCGAGCGCTTCCGCCAGACGCTCGAGCGCACGCCTGCCCTGCGTGAGCGGCTCTTCACCGACGAGGAGCGCGGGCTCGGCATCGCCTCGCTCGCGGCCCGCTTCGCCGCGAAGGAGGCGCTCGCCAAGTCGCTGGGCGCCCCCGCGGGCATGCACTGGACCGATGCGCGGGTCGTCACCAACGACGACGGCAAGCCGTCGCTGGAGATCGGCGGCACGGTGCTCGCGCGGGCCAACGACCTCGGCGTCGACTCGCTGCACGTCTCCTTGTCACACGACGCGGGCGTCGCGTCGGCAGTCGTCATCGCGGAGGGCTGATGATCCGGGCACATGCGGTCGAGACGGTGCGAGCGGTGGAGGCGCGGGCCATGGCCGACCTCCCGGATGGCGAGCTCATGCAGCGCGCCGCGCAGGGACTGGCCGAGGTCGCCGCGGCGCGGCTCGAGGACTCCGACGGCAGCACCGTCGTCGGGCTCGTCGGCTCGGGCGACAACGGCGGCGACACCCTGTATGCCGTCGCCCACCTCGCGGAGTCGGGCTATGCCTGCGCCGTGGTGGTCGTCGCGGCCGGCGGTCGTGACGCCCTGCGGCAGGAGGCCTTGGAGGCGGCGGAGGACGCCGGGACCATCGTGCACGTCGCCGCCGACGACGAGGAGGCGGCGGCGCGGGTCGTCGCCGAGGCCGACCTCGTGCTCGACGGCATCGTCGGCATCGGTGGCCGGCCCGGGCTCCGGCCCGAGGCGGCTCGCCTGGTCGACGCCATCGACGACGACGCCTGGGTGATCGCGGTCGACGTCGCGAGCGGGCTCGACCCCTCGGGTGAGACCGGCGAGGACGACGCGGTCTGGGCCGACGAGACGGTGACCTTCTCGACGGCCAAGCCCGCTCACCTGCTGCCCGCGGGTGAGGCCGCCACCGGCCGCCTCACCGTCATCGACATCGGCCTCGACCTCTCCGACACGGCTGCTGCCGTCGAGCGGCTCGACTACGACGACGTCGCGCTGCTGTGGCCGGTGCCGACCGCCGGAGACGACAAGTACTCCCGGGGCGTGCTCGGCGTCGTGGCCGGCAGCGAGGAATACCCCGGCGCGGCGGTGTTGACGACGACCGCCGCCGCCGAGGCCGGCGTCGGCATGCTGCGCTATGTCGGGTCGCCCACTCCCGTGGGCCTCGTCCACGCGGCCGTGCCCGAGGCCGTCGTCGGCACCGGCCGCGTCCAGGCGTGGGCGGTCGGCCCCGGCCTGCCCGCCCACGAGTCCGAGCCGGCGGGCCACTCCCAGCTCGCGGCGGCCCGGGTGGCCCGGGCGAGCGACCTGCCCGTTGTCGTCGACGCCGGCGGGCTCGAGCTCGTCGACGGGCCGCGGGCGGCTCCGACCGTGCTGACCCCCCACGCGGGGGAGCTGGCCCGTCTGCTGACCCGCCTCGGCAGCGCCGCGGGTGGGACCGATGACGGGACGGAGGGCCCGACCGGCGGCGGTGCGAGCACGGGCGACCGCGAGCCCCTCCTCAACCGTCCCTCAGGGCCAGCCCGCGAGGTCACCGCCGACGACGTCAAGGGCGACCCGCTGGCCCATGCGCGCCGGTTGGCCACCCTGACCGGCGCCACCGTGCTGCTCAAGGGCGCCACCACCCTCGTCGTCACCGACGGCCGACCCGTGCGGTCACAGGCCGAGGCGCCGCCGTGGCTGGCCACGGCGGGGTCCGGCGACGTGCTGACCGGGGTCATCGGGGCCCTTTTGGCCGCCGGTCTCGAGCCGCACGACGCCGCCTCGCTCGGTGCGCTCGTGCACGGCGTGGCGGCGGACCGGGTGTCCGGCGGGGGCCCGCTGCGGGCGCTGGCGGTGGCACACGGCATACGCCCGGCGGTGCGTGACCTGCTCGCCCGGGGCCGCACGGCGCCCGCGTGAGCGCGTACCGCGGCACGAGCACCCCTCCGGAACTGCGAGAATTGATCCGTGAACGACCCTGCCCCGACCCGTCCGTCTGAGCACCCCGGTGCCTCGGCGCCGGTGCTCGACCCCACCCCCGACCTGTCGGGAGCAGGCGCGGGGGACCCCACCCACGGCCTCACCGTGTGGGCCGAGATCGACCACGCAGCGATCGCCCACAACGTGCGCGTGCTGCGTGAGCGCGCGCCCGGCTCGCAGTTCATGGCGGTCGTCAAGGCCGACGCCTACGGCCACGGGCTGCTGCCCGTCGCGCGCACGGCGGTCGCTGCCGGTGCCACGTGGCTCGGGGTCGCGCAGTTCGGCGAGGCCTTCGCCCTGCGCGACGCGGGAGTGACGACTCCCCTGCTGACGTGGCTCTCGGTGCCGGGGGCCGACTTCGTCGGGGCCGTGCGCCGCGACATCGACCTGTCGGTGTCGGCGCCGTGGGTGCTCGACGAGATCGCGGCCGCGGCCCGCGCCGAGGGACGCACTGCCCGCGTGCACCTCAAGGTCGACACCGGGCTGGGGCGCGGCGGAGCCTTCGGCGCCGCGTGGGACGACCTCGTGCGCCACGTCCGGCCGCTCGAGGCCGAGGGCGCCGTGCAGGTCGTCGGCATCTGGCAGCACTTCGCCCACGCCGACGCGCCCGAGCACCCGACGGTCCTCGCCCAGCAGGAGCGCTTCTTCGAGGCCGTCGCCATCGCCGAGCGGGCCGGCTGCCGCCCCGAGCTGCGCCACCTGGCCAACAGCGCCGCGACGCTGGTGCACCCCTCCGCCCACGCCGACCTCGTGCGCCCGGGCATCGCGATGTACGGCCTGACGCCCGTGCCGCAGGTCGACGACGACTTCGGCCTGCGTCCCGCGATGACCGTGCGCTCCCGACTCGCCCTCGTCAAACGGCTACCGGCGGGTCAGGGCATCAGCTACGGCCACGCCTACGTGACCGACACCGACACCGTCGTCGGGCTCGTGCCCGCGGGGTATGCCGACGGCATCCCCCGCGCGGCCACCAACGTCGGCCCCCTGCTCGTCGACGGCCGCCGCACGACCGTCGCCGGGCGGGTCTGCATGGACCAGCTCGTCGTCGACCTCGGCCCCGCCTCGGAGGTGGAGGCGGGCGAGGTCGTCACGCTCTTCGGAGGGGCCGACGGCGAGCCGACAGCGCAGGACTGGGCCGACGCGACCGACACCATCAGCTACGAGATCGTCACCCGACTCGGACCGCGCGTGCCGCGGATCCACCTCGGTGCAGAGGACCAAGCATGACCCCCAGCCCCCGTCGCAACCCCGTCCTCGGCATCGCGGCCGCCACGCTCGGCGTGGCCGCCGGTGTCGCTGCCGGCATCGCGGCCGACCGCGCCGGCAAGCACCGCGCGGCCATGGCCGCCCTCGAGACGCCCGAGCTGCTCGACATCGTGCCCGATGAGGAGCACGTCGTGATCACGGCCGACGGCGTCGCGCTGCACTGCGAGGTCGACGTGCCCGACCCGCAGGCGGCAGCCGCCGCGGCCGAGGGTGCCACGCGCCGGGGCCGCCCCGAGGAGCTGCCGACGATCGTGCTGACGCACGGCTACTGCCTCAGCCTGCGGTGCTGGGTCTACCAGCGGCGCGCGCTCAAGGCAGCCGGCTACCGCGTCGTCAGCTGGGACCAGCGCGGGCACGGCCAGTCGGGCCGAGGCGGGCGCGACAGCTACACGATCGAGCGCCTCGGCGAGGACCTCCGCTCGGTCATCGACCAACTCGCTCCGACCGGCGACCTCATCCTCGTCGGCCACTCGATGGGCGGCATGACGATGCTCGCGCTCGGCGAGCAGCACCCCGCGCTCATCGTCGAGCGGGTCTCCGGCGCCGCCTTCGTCGCGACGAGCGCCGGGGGTCAGAGCCTGGCCAACGGCGGTCGGGTCGCGACGTTGGGCCGCCACGCGCTCGACCGGCTGGGCCCGCCCGTGCTCGGCCCGCTGAGCACCCGTCCCGAGCTCTTCGGGCGGATCCGCCGGATGGGGCGCGACGTCGAGGACTTCCTCGTCGAGCAGAACTCCTTCGCCTCGCCGGTGCCGCGCTCGGTCGTGCGCTACACCGCCGACATCCTGCTCGGCACGCCGCTCGACGTCATCAACGACTACCTGCACTCCTTCGACGGCTTCGACAAGCGTCCGGCGCTGTCGGAGTTCCGGCACTCGCTCGTGCTCGTCTTCAACGGACGAGAGGACATCCTCACCCCGCCCTCGCACAGCGAGCTCATCGTCGAGGGCATCCCCGGTGCGGAGCACATCGTCGTCAACGACGCGGGGCACGTCATCATGCTCGAGCACCCCGACCTGCTCAACGCCCACCTCGTGCAGCTCATCGACCAGGCCTCGCGGGCCCGGGCCGAGCGCATCGACCTCTCGCACCAGCCCCGCGTGCGCCGCGTCGTGACCGACGTCGCCAAGGGCCGCCGCCAGCGCCGCCTCGAGCGCGAGGCGGAGGCACTGCTGCGCAGCCAACGCGGGGACGCCTCCCGTGGAGCGTGACTTCCGCTGGCCCACGCTGGAGGACACGCAGCAGTTCGGTCGTGCGCTCGGCGGGCTGCTGCGCGGTGGTGACCTCGTCGTGCTCACCGGCGACCTCGGCGCCGGCAAGACGACGCTGACGCAGTCGATCGCTGAGGGCCTCGGCGTGCGCGGCCCGATCACGTCACCCACCTTCGTCATCTCCCGGGTGCACCCCTCGCTCGTCGGCGGCCCGGCGCTCGTGCACGTCGACGCCTACCGCCTCGGCAGCGCGGTCGAGCTCGACGACCTCGACCTCGACGCCGACCTCGACGCGAGTGTCGTCATCGTCGAGTGGGGCGCGGGGCTCGCCGAGCAGCTGAGCGACACCCGCCTCGAGCTGACCATCTCCGGCGACGTCGAGCGCAGCGTCCACGCGGTGGCCGTCGGCCCGCGCTTCGAGCACGTGCTGGCCGAGCTCTCGCCTTGGGTAGCCTGACCGACGTGCTCCTCCTCGCGATCGACACCTCGACGACGGCGATCACGACGGCCCTGCACGACGGGTCGTCTGTCGTCGCAGAGGTGACGACCCTCGACGCCCGCGCGCACGCCGAGCACCTCGCGCCCGGCGTGCGTGACGCGCTGGCGCAGGCCGGCGCCTCGCCCACCGAGGTCACCGACGTCGTCGTCGGCATCGGGCCCGGGCCCTTCACCGGCCTGCGGGTCGGCATCGTCACGGGCCGCACCTTCGCCTTCGCGCTCGGGCTGCCCGTGCGCGGGCTCACGAGCCTCGACGCCCTGGCGCACGAGGCCTGGCTCGGGGGTCGCCGTGGTGACCTCCTCGTCGCCACCGACGCCCGCCGCAAGGAGGTGTATGCCGCCGCCTACGTCCTCGACGACAGCGCGGCCACGCGGGTGGCCGGGCCCGTTGTGTCGCGTGCGGCCGATCTCGACGCCGACCTCACGGCTCTTCCGGCTGCGGGTCGGGGCGCGCTGCTCTCCCCCGACAGCCTCCCCGACGCGGTGGAGCCCCTCGACGTCAGCGCGGGAGCGTTGGCAGACCTGGCCGTGCGCAGGCTGGCGCACGCACCCGCCCAGCCGGACGGCATACGGCAGCACGTCGACCCCGGTCACGGCTTCGACGGGCTCGAGCCGCTCTATCTCCGTCGCCCCGATGCTGCACCCGCGCCGCCCAGCACGAAGTCGACGCTGGGGTGAGTGACGTGACCTTGCGCGAGCTCGAGTGGAGCGACCTGACGACCCTCGCGGCCCTGGAGCAGCAGCTCTTCGCCGACGACGCGTGGTCGGAGCAGACGTGGTGGGCCGAGCTCGCCGGGCGCCCCCGCCGCGACTACGTCGTGGCGATCGCAGACGGCTCCGTCGTCGGGTATGCCGGTCTCGACGTTACGGGTGACGTGGCCGATGTGATGACGGTGGCGACCGCACCGACCCAGCAGCGCAAGGGAATCGGCCGCCTGCTGCTCGACCACCTCGTGCGTCGCGCTGCGGCGCACGGCTGCGAGGCGCTCCTGCTCGAAGTGCGGGCCGACAACGATGCTGCGCGAAATCTCTATGAACGCAACGGTTTTGAGGTCATCTCCGTGCGCCGCCGCTACTACCAGCCCGGCGACGTCGACGCGCTCGTCATGCGCCGGTTGCTGACGGAGGGAGACCGATGAGCGACCAGCCGCTGGTGCTCGGCATCGAGACGTCGTGCGACGAGACCGGTGTCGGCATCGTCCACGGCGAGACGTTGCTCGTCGACACGATCGCGAGCAGCGTCGAGGAGCATGCACGCTTCGGCGGCGTCGTGCCCGAGGTCGCGAGCCGTGCGCACCTCGAGGCCATGGTGCCGACCATCGAGCGCGCCTGCCGCGAGGCCGGTGTCGCGTTGCGCGACCTCGACGCGATCGCGGTCACGTCGGGCCCCGGGCTGGCGGGAGCGCTCCTCGTCGGCGTCGCCTCGGCCAAGGCGCTCGCGGTCGCCCTCGACAAGCCGATCTACGGCGTCAACCACCTCGCCTCGCACGTCGCGGTCGACATCGTCGAGCACGGCCCGCTGCCCGAGCCGACGATGGCGATGCTCGTCTCCGGTGGGCACTCGTCGTTGCTGCTCGTGCCCGACGTCACCCACGACGTGCGCTCACTCGGCGCGACGATGGACGACGCGGCCGGCGAGGCGTTCGACAAGGTCGCCCGCGTGCTGGGTCTGCCCTTCCCCGGCGGTCCGCACATCGATCGCGCTGCGCGAGAAGGAAATCGGATCGCGATCGACTTCCCTCGTGGGCTGACGACCGGCCGTGACCTGGAGCGGCACCGCTTCGACTTCTCGTTCTCGGGGCTCAAGACCGCGGTTGCCCGCTGGGTCGAGACGCGGCAGCGAGCGGGTGAGAGCGTGCCGGTCGCGGACGTCGCTGCGTCGTTCCAGGAGGCCGTCGTCGACGTGCTGACCCGCAAGGCGCTGCTCGCCTGCAAGGAGCACGACGTCGACCACCTGCTCATCGGCGGCGGGGTGGCGGCGAACTCGCGGCTGCGGGCCCTGGCCCAGGAGCGGTGCGACAAGGCCGGCGTGACGCTCCGCGTGCCGCGGCCGGCGCTCTGCACCGACAACGGGGCGATGGTGGCGGCGCTCGGGGCGCAGATGGTGGCGAAGGGGCGCGACCCGAGCGACCTGGGGCTGCCGACCGACTCGTCGATGCCCGTCACGCTCGTCCAAGCCTGAGGCCGACAACCGTCGAGTGCCCACATCCCGACGCCCCACACCGTCGAGTGCTCAGTTCCCGACGCGCACACAAGGTCGAGTGCTCAGTTCCCGACGCCCACGGAGGGAGTTTCGCCGCTGGCTGGGTGCGTTCGGACGCCTACCGGCGGTCGCGGCGTGGAGCGTCGGCGCCGGTTCCAGCGTTCGTCAGCTGCCGTATGCCGTGGGCGCCGCCGATGCCGCTCCCCACCGGCAGCCGACCGCCCGCCTTCTCACAGTCGAGTGGGCAGTTTCCACCGGCTCGGCTCGGCACAGGGACCGCCACGAATTCGCGGCAGCCGTGTCGTGAGCGTGGCCGCATGCGCGGGTGGCTGCCCGTGGCGGTCCGTCGGCCCGGGTGGTGGTGTGTCAGAAAGTGAGCACTCGACTCTGTGGGGGTGCCGGGCAGGGGGCACACGACGGCGGGTCAGGGGCAGGTGGCGAGCTTCATGCGGAGCTTGAGGTCGACGACGCGGGTGGCGGCGGCCTCGACCTTGGCGGCGAAGGCGGGGTCGTCGGCCATCTCGTCCGTGAGGGCGTCGTGCATCGTCGGGATCGTCGACGGCGGCGCGCTCAGCACGATGTCGCCACCGGCGTCGACGAAGCGAGTGGCCCGCTCGCCCACGGGCACCGCCGAGACGGCCTTGGCGGCGCCGACGTCGTCGGTGATGACGACGCCCTGCCAGCCGAGCCGCTCGCGAAGCAGGTCGGTGACGATCGGCTTCGAGAATGAGGCATTGGTGTCCGGGTCGAGCTTCGGATAGATCGCCGAGCTGACCATGACGAGCTCGACGTCGGCGTCGATGCCGGCCTGGAACGGCTCGAGGTAGGGGTCGTCGACGGTGGTGCGCGAGTCGGTGATGCCGCGGGCGGTGACATCGGTGTTGCCGACGATGCGCCCGATGCCGGGGAAGTGCTTGATGGTGCTCGCGACCCCGCCCGCGCGCATGCCGGCGATGAAGGCGGGCACCATCGTCGCGACCCGCTCGGGGTCACTGGAGAACTGGCGGCCGTACTGCCCGATCGGGCCGTTGCCCGTGCCGAGGGAGGCCGGCACGGTGTCGGCCACGGGGGCGAGGTTGACGTTGATGCCGGCCCGGGCGAGCTGACGCCCCCAGCGGGTCGCGTCGGCCTCGAGGTCGGCGGCGCTGCCCCGACCCTGCACGCGCGCCGACGGGATGGTGCTGAAGCCGTCACCCTTCAGCTGTTGCACGGCGCCACCCTCCTGGTCGGCGGCGATGAGCAGGCCGAGGCCCGCCGTCGCCTCCGGCGAGGCCAGCCCCTCGAGGTGGCTCGTCGTCGTGCTGACCGCCGCGGTGCCCTCGCCCCAGCCGCCGAGCAGGATGACGCCGCCGAGGTGCCGGCGCGCCACGAGACGGTCGAGACTCGAGCGCGACGCGCCGTCGTCGAGGCCGACCATGAGCAGCTGCCCGGCCCGCTCGTCCGCGTCGAGGCCCTCGACGATCTCGGTCGCACACGACGATGGCGACGTGGGTTGCGCCGTCGTGGCGTCAGGCGTCGCGGTGGCGGTGGCCGAGGGGGTGTCGGGGCTGGTGGGCGGCGCGCTGGAGGTGACCACGCTCGAGGGATTGGACGGGCTGGTCGCCGCGCCTGCTGCACCCGTCGCCCCACCGTCGGTCGCGCTGCCCGTCGAGCACGCCGCGACGAGCGACGTCAGGACGAGGGCGACGGGCAGGGTGGCACGGGACGGCATACGGCTGGGCACCGCACGACCCTAACCGGTGAGGCGCGCCCCACCCGACCCGCGGCCCATGCCCCAGCGGCGCCGAAACGGTAGTTTGCCGAGGTGACGAGCCCCGCCCACACCTCCCGTCCCGTCCCGATCGTGCTCGACGTCGACACGGGCGTCGACGACGCCTGCGCCCTGCTGCTCGCCGCGCTGCACCCCGACCTCGACCTGCGCGCGGTGTCGTGCGTCGGCGGCAACGCCCCGGTCGACGATGTCGTGCGCAACACGCTCGTCGCGCTCCAGGCCGCCGGTCGCACCGACGTGCCGGTGGCCCGGGGAGCCTCCCGGCCCCTGCTCGAGCACCCCGTCGATGCGCGCCACGTGCACGGCGACGACGGCATGGGCGACCTCGGCTGGCCGGCTCCGGAGGCCCGCCCCGACCCTCGCCATGCCGTCGAGCTGCTGCGTGACGTATGCCGTGAGGCCGCAGCCGAGGGACGTGCGGTCACGCTCGTCCCC
Source organism: Humibacillus xanthopallidus (assembly GCF_044793955.1). GTDB lineage: Bacteria > Actinomycetota > Actinomycetes > Actinomycetales > Dermatophilaceae > Humibacillus > Humibacillus xanthopallidus_C. Next base: position 1,431,508 of record NZ_CP084995.1, read on the forward strand.
CTGGCCCCGCTCACCAACATCGCCCTCCTCCTGCGCACGTATCCCGAAGCAGCAGAAGGGATCTCGGAGATCGTCTTCATGGCCGGCGCGGCCGACGTCGGCAATGCGACAGCGTCCGCCGAGTTCAACGTCTTCCACGACCCCGAGGCCGCCGCGATCGCGCTCGACGCGGCCGCCGACCTCGGCATCCCGGTGACGATGTATGGGCTGGAGGTTTTCTACAAGCCTGTCGTCACTCGCGAGGAGGCCGCCGAGCTCGTCGCGGTCGGCGGCCGTGGGGCGGCCGAGCTCGGGGGACTGCTCCTGCAGTTCCAGCACGAGCGCTTCCAGCGCGACGCCTCCACGATCGGCGACGCCGGTGCCGTGTGCGCGGTCATCGACCGGGCGTCGCTGGCGACCACGATGCTGCCGGTGCGCGTCGAGCTGGCGGGCACGTGGTCACGCGGGCGCACCATCGTCGACCGCCGCGACTGGTCCGGGGACATGAAGCACGACCCGCACGGCGAGGCACCGGTGCGGGTGCACGTGGCGCTCGGGGTCGACGGCGACGCCTACTCCCGACTGTGGCGCGAGACCCTCCTCGGCGCGGCGGGGGAGTCCTGATGGGCAGGGTCGCCGTGCTCGGCTCGCTCAACGTCGACGTCGTGACGCTCGTGGAGCGCCACCCCCGGCCCGGAGAGACCGTGCTCGGCCGACCCGGCGGGCGCTTCGCCGGCGGGAAGGGCGGCAACCAGGCCGCCGCAGCCGCGCGCGCCGGGGCCGCGGTGCAGATGCTCGCGCGACTCGGTGCCGACGAGGCAGGCGCCGCCTACCGCTCGCGGCTCGCCGGACTCGGCATCGACGGTGCGGCCGTCGCCACGAGCAGCGCGGCGCCCACCGGCACCGCCCTCATCACCGTGGACGACCACGGCGAGAACTCGATCATCGTCATCGCCGGCGCGAACGGCGAGCGGGACCCCGCTCTCGTGGCGGCGGCCGGGCGCCTCGGTCCGGGCGACGTGCTCCTGTGCTCGCTCGAGGTGCACCTCGAGACTCTCGCGTGGGCCGCGCGCGCCGCCAGTGACGCGGGTGCCCGTGTCGTCATCAACCTCGCCCCGTATGCCGCCCTGCCGCCCGACGTCATCGCGCTCGCCGACCCGGTCGTCGTGAACGAGTCGGAGATGGCCCTGCTCGCCGACTCCGACCTCGTGCCCGAGTCGCTGCTCGTCACCTTCGGAGCAGCCGGGGCCCGGTGGGGCCTCGCGGGGGTGGACGGCGCGCCCGTGCCGCCCGAGGAGATCGGCGACACGGTCGGAGCGGGCGACGCCTTCTGCGGGGCGCTGGCGGCTGCACTCGCATCCGGCGCCGATCAGCAGACGGCTCTCGAGGCCGGCAACGCCGCCGGGGCGCAGGCGGTGCGGTGGAGCGGCGCCCAGCCCGACGCGTCTCTCTGACACCTTGCTTACCTTGCGGGTTACGTAACCATAGAGTTACGCTAAAGAGGTGAGCGGAGCATTCGAGGCCCTGGCCGATCCGACGCGGCGCACCATCGTCGAGCGGCTGGCGCACGAGCCGATGACGGCCGGCCAGATCGCCGACCTCTTCGACCTCGCCCGCCCGGGCGTCTCGCGCCACCTCCGGGTGCTGCGCGAGGCCGGGCTCGTCGAGGCCGAGGCGGTGGCGCAGCGGCGGGTCTACCGGCTGGCGCCCACCGCCCTCGACGACGTCGAGCAGTGGTGCCGCTCGGTCCGCTCCTTCTGGGACCAGCGCCTCGACGCCCTCGAGACCGAGATCGCCCGCGGCTCGCGGGCCGACCGAAAGGCATGCCAGTGACCACCCCCACCGAACTTCTCGGCCGCATCGCCGACCCGACCGACTCCAGTGATGGCGGCACGCGCGTCGTCACCTTCGACCGGCTCTATCGCACGAGCGTGGCCGACCTGTGGGAGGCCTGCACCGACCCCGACCGCCTGGCGCGGTGGTTTGCGCCGGTGAGCGGGGACCTCGAGGAGGGCGGCACCTTCGTGATCCACTTCGACGACGACGACACGCCGCGGTGCCGCGTCACGGCGTGCACGGCCCCGACGGGCTTCACTTGGGAGTGGCCGCAGGCCGACGCGGTGTCGGTCGTGACCGTCGAGGTCGCGCAGGACCCCGCCGGCGCGCGCCTGCGGCTGCGGCACACGGGGATCAGGCCCACGCAGGCCACCGGGTATGCCGCTGGGTGGGACACCTACGTCCGTCGCCTCGAGGCGTGGCTGAGCGGCGTCGCCCTTCCCGACTGGGACGAGACGTGGGGAGCGTTGCACGCCCTCTACGCCGCGGATGGTGGTGCGGGAGGTGCGGCCACCGGCGCGGACGGCGCGGGTGGTGGCGCGGACGGCGAGACCGGGGCTGCCGCTAGGCGGGGGTGACGACGAGGGCGACCTGGCCGCCACCGACGCGGGTCAGCACGAGGGTCGCCTCGGAGCCACCCTTGCCCCGACCGGTCATCTTCAGCTGCCGTCGCAGCACGTCGGCGTCGAGGGTGACGCCACGCTTCTTGATCGTGACGCGGTCATACCCCTGGTCGCGCAGCCACCGGGCGAGCCGCTTCGTCGACAGGGGCATCGCCTCGACGATGCGATAGCGCCTGGCCCACGGCAGCTCGTGCGCGCCGGCAGCGGTGACGTAGCCGACTCCGGTGGCGAGCTCGGCCCCGTCGACGGCCGCCACGAGCGCGCCGGTCAGGCCCGCCCGGATGACCGCGCGGTCGGGCTCGTAGAGCCACTCGCCGAGGTCGTGCACGGAGGTCAGCCCCGGGTGGTCGGCCCCGGGTGCGGCGTCGGCCTGCGTCACGACGGTCGTCGACGAGGCCGTGCACACCGCGGCCGTGCGTCCCACGGTCGTGACGAGCGGTCCCCACCACACGGCGCACTCGAGCACCTCGCCGTGCCACGACGTCCACTGCGCCTCGGCGCCGGCGGGCACGGCCCCGTGCGGCATCGAGGGGGAGAGCTTGGCGCCGGTGGCCGGCACCTGCCGGGCGACCTGCTGCACGTGGTCCCACGAGGGCGAGATCGCATCGAGGGAGAAGACCCGCTTCGTGCGACCGCGGGCGTCGGCGACACCGCTGACCCGCCGGGCGGGGTCGAGCCAGGCGCCGACCCGGGAGCCGCCGGCCACCGCGGCGGCCGACAGGTCGATGTCCTCGGCGCGGGCGCACACCGCCGTCGAGGCGGGCCAGTGGCGCAGGTTGACGGCCGCGACCCGGGCCGTCGCGGGGTCGGCGTCGACCGCGTGCACCGCGATCTCGAGCGAGCTGAGCGCCATGGCGTCGGAGCCCAGCCCACACCCGAGGTCGTGCACGACGGAGACGTCGGCGGCGGCATACCGCTGCGCGTGGCGGGCGGCGATCGGCAGCCGCGTGGCCTGCTCGAGCGCGTCGGGGGTGAAGAGCATGCCGGCCGCGAAGTCGCCGAACTTCTCGACCGCCCTCGCCCGCAGCCGCGACTGCGTCATGGCGCCCGCCACGAGCTCGGCGTCGAAGCCGGCGCCGCGCAGGCTCTCCTGCAGCGAGAGGGAGGTCGCCTCGTCATAGGGCGGGAGGGCCGACAGCAGTGCCCAGCCCTCACCTCGGGAGAGGCGGTCGACCAGCGCGGCGTCCATGACCGCCATCCTCGCACCCGGCCGGGAATCGGCCCCGCGGGCGGACCGGGGGTCGTCCGAGGGTGCTCGCGGGCGCAGGCCGATCACGGCCGCGCGACACGAATTCTGGCACTCGACTTGACCGAGTGCTAACGCCTGCCTAGATTTTGACCTGTTGGCACTCTCACCCCGAAAGTGCCAGCTCCCTCTCCGAGGGCGGTCGACCCCCGCGACGGCGACCAGCCTCGAAGAGCCACCGTTCGTATGTCCTTTATCGAGAAGTCCCGAAGGGTAGGTCACCACCGTGTCGGTTTCCATCAAGCCGCTCGAAGACCGCATCGTCGTCAAGTCCCTCGAGGCCGAGCAGACCACCGCGTCCGGCCTCGTCATCCCGGACACCGCCAAGGAGAAGCCCCAGGAGGGCGAGGTCCTGGCCGTCGGTCCCGGCCGTTGGAACGAGGACGGCGACGAGCGCGTCCCGCTCGACATCCAGGTCGGCGACAAGGTCATCTACAGCAAGTACGGCGGCACCGAGGTCAAGTACGGCGGCGAGGAGTACCTCATCCTCTCCGCCCGTGACGTGCTCGCCATCGTCGGCTGAGCACCACTCATCCGCTGTATGCCGTGAACGCACCCCGGTGAGCCCCTCGGGGTCTCCCCGGGGTGCGTTCGGTTTCACACCCCAGATCCACTCAGCCGCAACGCAATCCGAGCCTGAAGGAACACCATGGCCAAAATGCTGGAGTTTGACGACTCTGCCCGCAAGTCCCTCGAGCGCGGTGTCGACGCCCTCGCCAACGCCGTCAAGGTGACGCTCGGCCCGAAGGGCCGCAACGTCGTCATCGACAAGAAGTGGGGCGCGCCCACGATCACCAACGACGGCGTGACCATCGCCCGTGAGATCGAGCTCGAGGACCCCTACGAGAACCTCGGCGCCCAGCTCGCCAAGGAGGTCGCGACCAAGACCAACGACGTCGCCGGTGACGGCACGACGACCGCGACCGTGCTCGCCCAGGCCATGGTCAAGGAAGGCCTGCGCAACGTTGCCGCCGGTGCCGCCCCCGCCGCGCTCAAGCGCGGCATGGACAAGGCCGTGACCGCCGTCAACGACGAGCTGCTGCGCAACGCCCGTGAGCTCGAGGGCAAGGACGAGATCGCTTCGGTCGCGACCCTCTCGGCCCAGGACTCCACCCTCGGCACTCTCATCGGCGAGGCCTTCGACAAGGTCGGCAAGGACGGCGTCATCACCGTCGAGGAGTCCTCGACGACCGCCACGGAGCTCGAGTTCACCGAGGGCATGCAGTTCGACAAGGGCTACCTGTCGGCCTACTTCGTCACCGACACCGAGCGCATGGAGACCGTCCTCGAGGACGCCTACATCCTCATCAACCAGGGCAAGGTCTCGGCCGTCGCCGAGGTGCTGCCGGTCCTCGAGAAGGTCGTGCAGTCGGGCAAGCCGCTGCTCATCATCGCCGAGGACGTCGACGGCGAGGCCCTCTCGACGCTCGTCGTCAACAAGATCCGCGGCACCTTCAACGTCGCCGCGGTCAAGGCGCCGGGCTTCGGCGACCGCCGCAAGGCCATGCTCCAGGACCTCGCCATCCTCACCGGTGGCCAGGTCATCGCACCCGAGGTCGGGCTCAGCCTCGACCAGGCCGACCTGACCGTGCTCGGCCAGGCCCGCCGCGTCGTCATCACCAAGGACGACACGACGATCATCGACGGCAGCGGCGAGGAGTCCGAGGTCTCCGGCCGCGTGCACCAGATCAAGGCCGAGATCGAGCGCACCGACTCCGACTGGGACCGTGAGAAGCTCCAGGAGCGCCTCGCCAAGCTCGCCGGCGGCGTCTGCGTCATCAAGGTCGGCGCGCACACCGAGGTCGAGCTCAAGGAGAAGAAGCACCGCATCGAGGACGCGATCTCGGCCACCCGCGCCGCGATCGAGGAGGGCATCGTCGCCGGTGGCGGCACCGCCCTCATCCACGCCGCGGTCGTCATCGACGGCCTCGGTCTCGAGGGCGACGAGGCGACGGGTGCGGCGATCGTCCGCAAGGCCGTTGCCGAGCCGCTGCGCTGGATCGCCGAGAACGCCGGCCTGCAGGGCTACGTCGTCACCTCCAAGGTGGCCGAGCTGCCCCTCGGCCAGGGCCTCAACGCCGCCACCGGTGAGTACGGCGACCTCATGGCCGCCGGCGTCATCGACCCGGTCAAGGTGACCCGCTCGGCCCTGCGCAACGCGGAGTCGATCGCCTCGATGATCCTCACGACCGACACCCTCGTCGTCGAGAAGCCCGAGAACGAGGAGCCCGCGGCCGCCGGTGGCCACGGGCACGGCCACGGTCACTGAGACCCGGCCATCCGGCATACGGCGACCGGCTGCGTGAGCAGCCCCGCCGCCTAATGCCTCCTGAGGCACGAGAAGCACAAGAAGCACGAGAGTCACGAGAAGCACGGCGAGGGCCGCTCCCGATGGGAGCGGCCCTCGCTGCGTCTCGACCGGCGCAGACCCCGTCGTGTGCGCGGCCGAGAGCTAGGGGGCTGGCCTCGTCAGGAGGCCGCCTGGATGGAGCCCGTCAGGGGCCCGTCGTAGAGGGTCTCGCGCTCGGCCTCGGTGAGGCCGCCCCAGACGCCGTAGGGCTCGCGCACCTCGAGCGCGTGTGATCGGCACTCGAGCATGACGGGGCAGTCGGAGCACACGGCCTTGGCCTGGGCGTCGCGGTTGCGGCGGCGCGGGCCGCGCTCGCCCTCGGGGTGGAAGAAGACCTCGGGGCTGACGCCACGGCAGGCGCCGTCGAGCTGCCAGTCCCACAGGTCGGCTACGGGTCCGGGGAGGCGGGTGATCTCTGCCATCAAACTCGACTTTCGCTCGGGCGGTGTCGGTGCCGCCTGTCGTCCGGTGACCCCACCGCCCTGCTGGGGTGAGGCCGCGAATCGACGCTAACCGGGCACCCGATCACGGATAAAGAGCGGAATCTTCAAGACTTGTTCAAGATTCGCCATGTGGATGGCATGCTCACGGGAGGGACGTCTCGATCCACGAAACTCCCAGTTGTGCCGACGAGGCCCTAGCATGGGCTCGCTTTTGACAGGCGTCACCGGAGATGCGACCCATCGCCGCGTGACACGAGGAGTTCGGGGGAAGAACTCACATGGGTCTGGCTTGGTCTTCGCGCGCCGGCGTAACGACCGGTGCCCTCGAGGCGATGGAACGGGTGGACGCACCCGCATCGCTTCGTGAGCTGGCGGCTGCCGCCGCGCGCGACACCCAGGCGCGCGACGTGCTGCTGGCCCGCGTCAGGGACATGGCCCTGAAGTACGCGCGTGTCCGCCTCGGTCGCTTCGGCGCCGAGGACACGGCCCAAGACGTCGCGCAGGAGGTGTGCATGGCTGTGATGACGGCCCTGCCGACCTACGAGGAGCGCGGCCTGCCCTTCGAGGCCTTCGTCTACACGATCACCGCGCGCAAGCTCGCCGACGCGCAGCGCGCTGCGATGCGCGGTCCCGTGCCCGTCTGCGACGTCCCCGACGAGGTCGACGACGCGCCGGGCCCCGAGTCGACGGCCGTCATGCGCGACGAGGCGGCGACCGCGCTCAGCCTCATGCAGCAGCTGCCGGTGCAGCAGCGCGAGATCCTCACCCTGCGCGTCGCCGTCGGACTCTCCACCGAGGAGACGGCCGCGGCTCTCGGCATGTCGCCGGGCGCGATCCGGGTCGCCCAGCACCGAGCGCTGGCCAAGCTGCGGACGATGCTCGCCGAGTCCAGCCGAGGGGGTGTGGCATGAACGACCCGATCCCGCTCGACGACCTCATCGCCGACGACCTCCTGCTTGATCAGCTCGCCGGTCGCCAGGCCGCCGGCGACGAGCCCGTGGCGGCGCTGCTGTGTGCCGTGGCCGCTCACGCCGACACGCCGCTGACCGGCCGCGCGCGGCGTCGTCGGGCTCACGGCCGGCGCCTCTTCGCCGCCTTCGCCATCATCACCGTGGGCGCGTCGGGCGCCGGGGTCGCGGCAGCCGTCACCCTGCCCCACTACCTTCCCGGTGCGGCCGAGCGCGCCCGCATCGAGCGGGCCATGGACGCGAACGCCGCCAGCGATCGCCCGAGTGCCCTGCTCACGCGCCTCGGCATCCCCGCGGCCGCCGAGGCGGCGCTCGGCGCCGACCGGGGGCTCGTCCTCGTGCGACGCGCCGACGGCCAGATCGTGCTCGTGCCCGCCGCGGCCGTCGCCCGGCCCGGTGAGATCAGCGGCGCCTCCGCAGCGCTGGCAGCCGGAGGCAGTCTCGCCGGACTCACCGGCACGCCGCAGGTGCCCGGCGGTCTGGGCAAGGGCACCGACGACGGCAACGCCTACGCGTACGGCCACGACAAGGGCGCCGCGCTGGGCTCCCCGACCGTGGGCGCGGGTGTCGGCTCCTCAGGCTCCACCGGCTCATCCACAGCCGTGGGTGCGCAGCCGAGCACCGACGACGACGACAAGACCGTGACCAGCGGCAAGAAGCCGGTCTCCGGCAACAACGGCAAGACCGGCAAGGGCCAGGACAAGGTCAAGACCACCGCAGTGACCCCACCCACGACGACCGTGCCGACGCCGGCCCCGACACCCACGACGACGACCTCCCCGACCGAGTCGGCGGCGCTCGTGGCACCCGGCTCGAGCCAGGCCGGCACGACGTCGAGGAAGTCGGCCCGCTCGACCCAGAGCGAGAGCCCGGCACCGTCGGAGGCATCGCGGGGCGCAAGCCGGGCTGACTCGTCGGCCCAGACGTCTCCCTCATCCCCGTCGAGCCAGCCCGCGACGGCTGGCCAGCCGTCGCGCTCGGCGCAGACCGGTCGTCCTGCGCCTGCGTCCCCAGCCCCCGCCAAGGCCAAGGAGCCTGCCGCGTCAGCCACATCCGACGAGGCGGACGAGTCGCACGAGGCCACGGAGACCGGCGAGCCGTCTGAGTCGTCTGAGTCTTCGGAGTCGTCGGATGCTCGAGACACGCGACCCGTTGCGGGCTCGGCCGTCGGTGGCGCGGCGGCCTCGTCGCGGCCGAACGCCGCGGACAGCGCACCGGCCGGCCAGGCGGCAGGACAGGCATCCAGCGAGTCGGCCGGGCAGGCATCCGGCGAGGCGGCTACCGCTGCCGCCCGACGTCCCTGACCCACTCCGCCCAGCCCGGTCAGGGGCCCGCTCGCGGGCCCGTAGACTTGGGCAATGGCTCTCGGATCGTCTGACGTCCCCGCTGCTTTCGCCCCGATGGGGCTGACCTACGACGACGTGCTGCTCCTCCCGGGCTACAGCGACCTCGCCCCCAACGACATCGACACCTCGACGCGCCTCACCCGCGAGCTGACGCTGCGGGCGCCGCTCATCTCAGCGGCGATGGACACCGTGACCGAGGCCCGCATGGCGATCGCGATGGCCCGCCAGGGCGGCATCGGGGTGCTGCACCGCAACCTCTCGATCGCCGACCAGGCCTACCAGGTCGACCTCGTCAAGCGGACCCAGACCGGCATGATCAGCAACCCGATCACGATCGGCCCCGACCGCACCCTCGAGGAGCTCGACGCGATCTGCGGCGAGTATCGCGTCTCGGGTCTGCCGGTCATCGGGGACGACAAGAAGCTCATCGGCATGGTGACCAACCGTGACCTGCGCTTCACGCCGGTCGCCGAGTGGGCGACGACGCTCGTGAGCGACGTCATGACGCCGATGCCGCTCATCACCGGGCCGGTCGGCATCAGCCGCGACGAGGCGACGTCACTGCTGCGCCAGCACAAGCGCGAGCGCCTGCCGATCGTCGACGACGAGGGGCACCTCGCCGGTCTCATCACCGTCAAGGACTTCGTCAAGGGCGAGCAGTTCCCCGACGCGAGCAACGACGCCGACGGCCGCCTCATGGTCGGGGCGGCGATCGGCTACTTCGGTGACGCGTGGGAGCGCGCCACGACCCTCATCGAGGCCGGCGTCGACGTCCTCATCGCCGACACCGCTCACGGCCACGTGCGCCTGCTCATCGAGATGGTGCACCGCCTCAAGAGCGACCCGGCCACCCGCCACGTGCAGGTCATCGGCGGCAACGTCGCGACCCGCGAGGGCGCCCAGGCCTTCGTCGACGCGGGTGCCGACGCCATCAAGGTCGGGGTCGGTCCCGGCTCGATCTGCACGACCCGCATCGTCACCGGCGTCGGCGCGCCCCAGATCACGGCGGTGCACGCGGCTGCCCAGGCCTGCAAGCCGGCCGGGGTGCCGGTCATCGCCGACGGCGGCCTCCAGTACTCCGGCGACATCGCCAAGGCGATCGTCGCGGGCGCCGACTCGGTCATGATCGGGTCGCTGCTCGCCGGCTGCGAGGAGAGCCCCGGTGAGCTCATCTTCGTCAACGGCAAGCAGTTCAAGGCCTACCGCGGCATGGGCTCGCTCGGCGCCATGAGCTCGCGCGGCAAGAAGTCCTACTCCAAGGACCGCTACTTCCAGGCTGAGGTCGACTCCGACGACAAGATCGTGCCCGAGGGCATCGAGGGTCGGGTCGCCTACCGCGGTCCCCTCTCGCAGGTCGCACACCAGATGCTCGGCGGGCTGCGCCAGTCGATGTTCTACGTCGGCGCGCGCACGATCGGTGAGCTCCAGGAGAAGGGTCAGTTCGTGCGCATCACGTCGGCCTCGCTCAAGGAGAGCCACCCGCACGACATCCAGGGCATCGTGGAGGCCCCCAACTACTCCATCGGCTGACACCCCCGCGTCGAGTGCTCGTTTTTCGGCGTGGGCAACTGGGCACTCGACGGGGTGGGGGCGCAGCCGTTCGAGCACGTATGCCGCGTCGCTGAGCCCGCGGGACGGCATACGTCCGCTCGTGGCCGGGTCGATAGGGTGGCCCGGTGACCGAGATCGAGATTGGCCGAGGCAAGCGCGGTCGGCGCGCCTACTCCTTCGACGACATCGCCGTCGTGCCCTCCCGGCGCACCCGCGACCCCGAGGAGGTGTCGGTGTCGTGGCAGATCGACGCCTACCACTTCGACATCCCCGTCATGGCCGCCCCGATGGACTCGGTCGTCTCGCCCGAGAGCGCCATCGCCCTCGGCAAGCTCGGTGTCCTGCCAGTGCTCGACCTCGAGGGGCTGTGGACCCGCTACGAGGACCCCACGACGCAGCTCGCCGAGATCGCCTCGCTCGACCCGGGCGCGGCGACCTCGCGCATGCAGCAGATCTATGCCGAGCCGATCAAGCCCGAGCTGATCACCGAGCGCCTGCACCAGCTGCGTGAGGCCGGCGTCACCGTGGCGGGCGCCCTGTCCCCGCAGCGCACCCAGCAGCACTGGAAGAGCGTCGTCGACGCCGGCGTCGACCTCTTCGTCATCCGCGGCACCACCGTCTCGGCCGAGCACGTCTCGGGTCGCGCCGAGCCGCTCAACCTCAAGCGCTTCATCTACGAGCTCGACGTGCCCGTCATCGTCGGCGGCGCCGCGTCCTACACCGCGGCTCTGCACCTCATGCGCACCGGCGCCGCGGGGGTGCTCGTCGGCTTCGGCGGCGGTGCCGCGCACACGACCCGCACCACCCTCGGCATCCACGCCCCGATGGCGTCGGCCGTCGCCGACGTCGCCGCGGCCCGCCGTGACTACCTCGACGAGTCCGGCGGCCGCTACGTCCACGTCATCGCCGACGGTGGTGTCGGCACCTCCGGCGACATCGTCAAGGCGGTCGCCTGCGGCGCCGACGCGGTCATGCTCGGAGCCGCCCTCGCCCGGGCGAGCGACGCCCCCGGCGCCGGCTACCACTGGGGTCCCGAGGCGCACCACCCGGAGCTGCCGCGCGGCGAGCGCATCGAGCTCGGCGCGCACGCCTCGCTCGAGGAGATCCTCTTCGGCCCGGGGCGCCAGGCCGACGGCACGACCAACATCATCGGCGCCCTGCGTCGCGCGATGGCGACGACCGGCTACTCCGACGTCAAGGAGTTCCAGCGCGTCGAGGTCGTCGTCTCGCCCTACCTCGGAGCCTGACCGAAGCGTTATTACCGATCGGTAGTCAGGGTGGTGGCGCGTCCGTAGGCTGCGCCCATGAGCTACGACCACGACGTCGTCGTCATCGGCTCCGGCTTCGGCGGCTCGGTCGCTGCGCTGCGGCTCGCCGAGAAGGGCTACGGCGTCCACGTCTACGAGGCGGGCCGCCGCTTCGAGGACGAGGACTTCGCCCGAACGAGCTGGGACGTCCGCCGCTACCTCTGGGCGCCGCACCTCGGGCTCTTCGGCGTGCAACGCATCCACCGGTTGCCTGACGTCGTCGTCCTCGCGGGTGCGGGGGTCGGCGGCGGTTCGCTCAATTACGCCAACACCCTCTACGTGCCGCCGGCGCCGTTCTTCCGCGACCGGCAGTGGGGCCACATCACCGACTGGCAGGCCGAGCTCGCCCCGCACTACGCGACCGCGCAGCGCATGCTCGGCGTGGTCATGAACCCGTGCGACGGCCCGGTCGAGCAGCTCATGCGCGACACGGCGACCGCGCTGGGGGTCGGCGACACCTTCCGCAGGACACCCGTGGGGGTCTTCTTCGGTGAGCCGGGCCGACGCGTGCCGGATCCCTACTTCGGCGGCGCCGGCCCCGACCGCACGGGCTGCACCGAGTGCGGCAACTGCATGGTCGGCTGCCGGGTGGGCGCCAAGAACACGCTCGTCAAGAACTACCTCGCCCTCGCCGAGGGCCGCGGCGTGACCATCGAGCCGCTGCGCACGGTGACGCGGGTGCGACCGCTCGACCCGGCGTCGCCGGAGCGGGGGTATGCCGTCACGACCGTTCGCAGCGGAGCGTGGGGCCGGCGCCGGGCGGGGGAGCGCACCGTGACGGCCGGTCAGGTCGTCGTGGCGGCCGGGGCGTGGGGCACGGCGCAGCTGCTCCAGGCGATGCGGGCCGAGCCGGAGGGGCGGGGCCTGCCGAGGTTGTCGCCACGTCTCGGAGAACTGACCCGCACCAACTCCGAGGCCCTGGGCGGGGCGATGACCGCCCGGGTGCCGCGCGGCGTCGACCTCACCCGCGGGGTGGCCATCACATCGAGCTTCCACATCGACGAGAGCACGCACCTCGAGAACGTCCGCTACGGCAAGGGGTCCAACCTCATGGGAGCGCTCGCGGTGTTGCAGGTGGACGGGGGCGACGGCATACCCCGGTGGCTCCGTTTCGTGGGGCAGGCGGCCCGCCACCCCGTGGTCCTCGCGCGGTCGCTGTCCAACCACCGGTGGAGCGAGCGGTCGGTCATCTCGCTCGTCATGCAGACCTCCGACAACTCCATCACCGTGTCGCGACGGCGGGGGCTGCTCGGCTGGCGCCTCACCTCGACGCAGGGGCACGGGGCACCCAACCCGACCTACATCCCGCAGGGCAACGCCGCGGTGCGCGAGCTCGCGGCGGGACTCGAGCGCGCGACGGGGGAGCGCGCCGCGGCGGGGTCGTCGATCGGCGAGGTGCTCGACATCCCCATGACGGCTCACTTCCTCGGAGGTGCCGTCATCTCCGACTCGCCCGACCGCGGCGTGATCGACCCCTACCACCGGGTCTGGGGCTATCCGGGCCTGCACGTTGTGGACGGCGCCGCCGTGTCGGCCAACCTCGGCGTCAATCCCAGCCTGACGATCACCGCGCAGGCCGAGCGGGCTCTGTCGCTCTGGCCCGCCCGCGACGAGCCCGACGGCCGTCCCGCCCAGGGGGAGCCCTACGTCCGCCTCGCGCCGAAGATGAGAGCCGTCTCATGAAGGGCTCATCTGCCCGTCACCTGGGTGACCGACGCTTGAGGGGTGACGCACCCTGACCTTGCCCTGCTGACGGGGGCGGACGCTCACGACCTGCTCGCAGCCGCCGTCGCGACGTCAGGTGGTGAGCTGATCGAGTGGCGGGTGCGCCAGGTCGACCACCGCCCCGGCTCGAGCAGCACCGCGAGCTACGACGCCACGGTCGTGCACGACGGAGCGCGCGCCCGGCAGACCCTCGGTGCGAGCGTCGGCCTGTCGACGGTGGGCACGGACCTCCCCGGCGTCCTCGAGCTGTCCGACGGGTCGAGGCGGGTGGCCGTCTGGCGCTTCCCTCAGGACCCCGGGCTCCCCGGGCTCGCCGCGGCTGCCGACCCTGAAGCGCTCGCGCGGCTGCTCAGGGACCTCGGCGTCGCCGGTGTGTCCGCGGCCGACGTGGAGGTCTCGGTCGCTGCCTACCGACCGCGTCGTCGTGCGGTGCTGCGGGTCAGGGCTCCGGGAGCCGGTGTCTACGTCAAGGTCGTCCGTCCGAGCACCGTGCACGACCTGCACCGGAGGCACGTCCTGCTGCGGGAGGCCGGCCTGCCCGTCCCGCGCAGCCTCGGCTGGAGCGAGGACGGCGTGCTCGTGCTCGAGCCGCTGACGGGGACGCCGATGCGAGGACGGCTCCGCGCGCCGGGTGCGGCCCTCCCGACGGCCGACGAGGTCGTCGGCCTGCTCGACCGGCTGCCCGAGGGCGTGCTCGAGCTGCCGCACCGTCCGGCGTGGAGCGAGCACGCCGAGCACTACGCAGCGGTCATCGGTGCCGTGCTGCCCGCTGAGGCTGACCGCGCACGTGAGCTCGCCGCGGTCGTGGCGAGCCGCATCGCAGGGTTGCCGGCCGACGCCCCCACCCACGGCGACCTCTACGAGGCGCAGCTGCTCGTGTCCGAGGGGCGCATCAGCGGACTGCTCGACGTCGACTCGGCCGGACCGGGGCGGCGCGCCGATGACCTCGCCTGTCTCGTCGCGCACGTCGAGGTGCTCGCCACCATCGACGAGCAGCACCGGGACCGGCTCCGGCGCCTCTCCCGCGGGTGGGCGCGGGAGCTGGCTCGCCAGGTCGACCCCGACGAGCTGCGGGCGCGGGTCGCGGGCGTCACGCTGTCGCTGGCCACCGGTCCGCACCGGGTGCAGGACCCGCAGTGGCCGACCGCGACGACCAGGCGGCTCGACCTCGTCGAGGAATGGCTGTCGGGCCCCCCGGTTGCGACCTCGGACGATGGGGGAGCATGGGGACCGTGACTGCAGGACGGGAGCCCGCGAGCGTCGAGGAGCCCGGCGACCGGGCCGGCGACCGGCCGCGCCGCCGGCGGGTCTCGGTGCGCGCCCGGGTGCTCTCGTCGGTGCTCGTCATGTCGGCCCTGGGTCTGGCCGCCTCGGGCGCTGTCGCCGACGTGATCCAGAACCGCCGCACGGCCGAACGCATCGATGCGGCGCTCGCCCAGGAGGTGCAGGAGTTCCGGACGCTCGCTGCCGAGGGGGTCGACCCGGCGACGGGCCAGCGGTTCAGCAGTGTGCAGCAGCTGCTGCTCATCGCCCTCGAGCGCAACGTGCCGAGTGAGAACGAGATGTTCCTGACCTACCGAGAGGGCCGGCCCGACCAGTACTCGGCCGGTGGGCTGCCGGAGCTGGCGTCGTCGCCGGCCGTGCTCGCCGCCGTCGCCGCCGTCGATGACGGCGCCCCCAACGTCGTCACGACCGACGTCGAGGTCCCCACCGTCGGTCGGGTGCGCCTCTCCGTCGTGCCGGTGCGCGTCGACGGCTCCACCGCGGGCGGGAAGTACGTCATCGCGTTTGCGGTGGACCGTGAGATGCAACCCCAGGCCGACCTCATGCGCACCTACGCGCTCGTCGCCGTCGGCGCGCTGCTGCTCATCGGCGGTGTCGGCTGGGTCGTCGCCGGGCGCCTGCTGCGGCCCCTGAGCCGGCTCCGTGAGACGACGCAGCGGATCAGCGAGACCGATCTCTCCCAGCGGGTGGAGGTGGCCGGGGCAGACGACATCTCCGAGCTCGGTGACACCTTCAACGCCATGCTCGACCGTCTCGAGACGGCCTTCGCGGCCCAGCGCGAGTTCCTC
The DNA here is from genome assembly GCF_044793955.1 of Humibacillus xanthopallidus. GTDB lineage: Bacteria > Actinomycetota > Actinomycetes > Actinomycetales > Dermatophilaceae > Humibacillus > Humibacillus xanthopallidus_C. The sequence continues at coordinate 1,446,954 of NZ_CP084995.1, forward strand.
GACGACGCGGGGCACGAGCTCAAGACGCCGCTGACGATCGTGCGCGGCCACCTCGAGCTGATGGATCCCGACGACCCCGTCGACGTCGCAGAGACACGCGCGCTGCTCCTCGACGAGCTCGACCGCATGGGCCGGCTCGTCCAGGACCTCATCCTGCTGGCCAAGGCCGAGCGAGCCGACTTCGTCGAGGTCGGTCCGGTCGATCTCGGTCCCTTCACCGACGAGGTGCTCGACAAGGCCCGCGCGCTCGGGCCACGCGACTGGCGCGTCGACCATCGGGCAGAGGGCGTCGTGCACGCAGACGGCCAGCGCCTGACCCAGGCCCTGCTGCAGCTCGGGCACAACGCCGTGAAGTTCAGCGAGCCGGGCACGACCATCGCCATCGGATCGCGCCTCGACGACGACGAGGTGCGCCTCTGGGTGCGCGACGAGGGCCCGGGCGTGCGGCCGGAGGACGCGGAGCGCATCTTCGGGCGCTTCGTGCGCGGTGGGTCCGAGCAGCCTTCCGACGCCAGCGTGGGCTCTGACCCCGGTCCGGGGCCCGGGCACGGCACCAGCCCAGGCCCAGGCACCAGCCCCGGCGCGGAGCCCGGCAGCGAGGGCTCGGGGCTCGGCCTGGCCATCGTGCGAGCGATCGCCGAGGCCCACCACGGCCGGGTCGAGGTCGCTCCCGCTCATCCCACCGGCGCCGTCTTCACCATCATCCTGCCCCTGCGGCAACGACCGGCCCCAGCCGGTGCCGGTGGTGGCACCGAGACGCCAGCCACTCCCGATGGCCTCCAGAGGCACAGCACACCTGACCCCGTCGCCCAGGAGGTGGCACCGTGAATCGCATTCTCATCGCCGAGGACGAGGAGCGCATCGCCTCGTTCGTCCACAAGGGTCTGCGCTCCAACGGCTTCACGCCGACCGTCGTCGGTGACGGGGTGACCGCCTACGACTACGCGATGTCAGGCGACTTCGACCTCATGATCCTCGACATCGGGCTGCCCGGGCTCGACGGCTTCAGCGTGCTCGACCAGCTGCGCGGCTCCGGCAGCACCCTGCCGGTCGTCATCCTCACCGCTCGTGACTCCGTCAGCGACACCGTGGCGGGTCTCGAGGGCGGGGCCGACGACTACATGGGCAAGCCCTTCCGCTTCGAGGAGCTGCTCGCCCGGGTGCGGCTCCGGCTGCGCGAGACCGGTTCGGCCGAGACGACCGTCATCAGCCACGGCGACGTGTCGCTCGACCTGCGCACCCGTCGAGCGAGCGTGGGGCACCGGGTCGTCGACCTCTCGGCGCGGGAGTTCGCGCTCGCGGAAACCCTGCTGCGCAACGCGGGCCAGGTGCTCTCCCGGGAGCAGCTGCTGAGCCACGTCTGGGGCTACGACTTCGACCCCGGGTCCAACGTCGTCGACGTCTATGTGCGCTACCTGCGCCGCAAGCTCGGCCCTGAGTGCATCGAGACGGTGCGGGGGATGGGCTACCGCTTCACGCGCTGAGACACGGGCCCGCCGCTGCATGAGGGTCCTCTCATGCACCTCTCCTCGGTGCCTCATCCGCCGACCGCATCGTGGAGTCATCAGGGTGCACCAGTGCACACAGGCAGCCCCTCGGGGGCGCGATGAGAGGACGAGAGATGAACGTGTCGAAGAAGTGGGTCGTGGTCGGTGCCGCAGCGGTGCTCGGAGCCGGCGGGACCCTGGGCGCCGCGGCGCTCGGGCTCAACGACCGCCCGGCCCAGGCCGACAGCGCACCGGCTGTGATGCTCGCCGCCGGGTCGCTCGACCAGCCGGGTGCCGACGACAGCCCCGAGAGTGCCGACTCGCCGAACGAGTCGGCCACGGAGTCGGCTGACTCGGCCTCGGACAGTCCTGGGGACCCGGGCTACGTCGACGCCTCTCCCGAGAGCGCGGACTCACCGAACGCCTCAGCGACGGACTCACCGAATGCGTCGGCCGACTCGCCCGCGCCGGCGCCCGGTGCGGCCGTGGCCTCGGCAGCGAGCGCCGACTCGCCTGCGGTCGCGCCCCGGGTGGCGGTTGCCTCGGCGGCGAGTGCGGACTCGCCCACGCCGGTGCGGCCCCAGGTGCGCACGGTCGCGAGCGCTGACTCCCCGGCCCCGGTCGTGCAGCAGCGGGTGGCGGTCTCCTCGGCGCAGGCCAGTGCCGCGAGTGCCGCGAGTGCCGCCAGTGCGGCGAGCGCCGACTCCGCTGACTGACCAACCTCGTCCGACCACCAGTCCGACCAGCACTGCCGTGCCGTGGGATCGACCTGCGGCACGGCAGTGCTGTGCGCCCCTCCAGCCCTGGTGGATGGGGCCGTCACCCCTCAGAGACGGCCCCACCCGGGCGCGAGTCACCCAAAAGGGGTCAGGGTGGAGCCTCGCGCCACCCTGACAACGAGGCGACCGCCCCGAGGTCACGCGCCGTTTCCGCCCGATTCGAGGTGATGCCGGCCCTGACGTGGGGCCCGGCATCACCTCGAACGGGGAGGGGTGGTCAGCGGACGGGCTGGGGCTCGTCGCGCCAGGAGCGCCACAGGGCGGCATACGGCCCGTCGGCGGCCAGTAGCTCCTCATGCGAGCCGATCTCGCTGATCAACCCGTCCTCGACCACGCAGACCCGGTCGGCGTCGTGCGCGGTCATGAGCCGGTGCGCGATCGCCACCACCGTGCGCCCCTCGACGACGGCCGCCAGCGACCGCTCGAGGTGCCGGGCAGCGCGGGGGTCGAGTAGCGACGTCGCCTCGTCGAGCACGAGCGTGTGCGGGTCGGCGAGCACGAGCCGGGCGAGGGCCAGCTGCTGGGCCTGCGGCTCGGTGAGCCGGTGACCACCGGAGCCGACCGCCGTGTCGAGACCGAGCGGCAGCTGCTCGGCCCACTCGCGGGCATCGACCGCAGCGAGCGCGTCGAGCAGCTGATCGCGGCTCGCCTCCGGCCGGGCGAGGCGCAGGTTGTCCTCGAGCGTGCCGACGAAGACGTGGTGCTCCTGCGTCACGAGGGCGACCTGGCCGCGCAGCTGCGCGAGCTCGAGGTCGACGAGCCGCACGCCACCGACCTCGACCCGGCCCGCCCGCGGCCCGTCGATGCCGGCCATGAGCCGGCCCAGGGTCGACTTGCCGGCCCCGGACGGCCCGACGATGGCGAGCCGCTCGCCCGGGTGCAGGTCGAGCGAGACCCCGCGCAGCACATCGCGCCCGGCCCGGTAGGAGTAGTGCACGTCGTCGACGTCCAGGTGGTCGTCGGCCGGCTCCTCGCCGGTCGCGGCGCGGTCGGGCGGCACGTCGGCGATGCCGATGACGCGGGCGAGCGACGTCGCCCCGACCTGGATCTCGTCGAGCCACGAGATGAGCTCGTCGAGCGGACCCGCCATCTGCTGCACGTAGAGCGCGACGGCGGTCACGGTGCCGATGGTCGCGACGTCGCGCGAGATGAGCCAGCCACCCCAGAGCAGCGTCACGGCGACGGGCATGAAGAAGGCGAACTCGACCGCGGGGAACCAGCGCATGCGCAGCTTCAGCGTGTAGACCTCGGCGTCGTAGCAGTCGCGCAGGGCCTCGTCCATGCGCCGACGCCGACGCCCCGAGAGTCGCAGGGCGTCGACCGTGCGCGCCCCGTCGGCCGACTCGGTGACGACACCGTTGAGCACGGCATACGTCGCCCGCTCGCGCAGGTAGCCCTCCGGCGCGTGACGCAGGTAGCGCCGCGTCGACAGCACGAGGATCGGCACGCCGACGACGACGGCGAGGGCCACCTGCCACCCGGTGACGAAGGCGGCGATGACGGTGATCGTCGTCGTGACGGCCCCGACGAAGATCGAGGGCACCCCGAAGCGGATGACGTGCGAGAGCGCCTCGACGTCGTTGGTCGTGCGCGAGACGAGGTCGCCGGTGCCGGCCCGCTCGACGGTCGACAGCGGCAGCTCGACGACGCGGCCCATGAACTGCTCGCGCAGCTCGGCGAAGACCGTCTCGCCCATGACGAACGACGCCCGGCGGGCGAACCAGGTGACGACGGTCTGCACGACCACGGCCCCGGCGATCCAGAGGGCGAGGGTGTTGACGACCTCGAGCGAGCGCCCGTTGCTGATCTCGTCGACGAGCAGGCCGATGACGCGGGGGGCGACGAGCGCTGCGACGGCAGCGATCGTGTGCAGGCCGATGACGCGCAGCAGGCTGCCGCGGTGCCGGCGCAGCAGACCGCGGGTGTGGGCCCTGACCGACGCGGTGTCGGCGACGGGCAGGGTGCGGGTGGATGGGGTCGGCGTGAGCGACATCAGTCCTCCTCCCCTCGGACGACGGTGCGCCGGTAGTCGGGATGCTCGGTCATGAGCTGCTGGTGGGTGCCGGTGGCGACGGCCTTGCCGTCGCGCAGGAAGACGACGTGGTCGGCTCGGTCGAGGATGAGCGGGCTCGCCGACATGACGACCGTCGTGCGGCCCTTCCGGGCCGCGGTGAGCCGCGCGGCGATGCGGGCCTCGGTGTGCGCGTCGACGGCGCTCGTCGGCTCGACGAGCACAAGGGTCTCGGCGTCGGTGAGCAGCGCCCGGGTGAGCGCGAGGCGCTGGCGCTGACCACCCGAGAAGGCGCGGCCGCGCTCCTCGACCTCGTTGTCGAGGCCGCCGGGAAGTGCTTCGAGCACGTCGTCGCCGCTGGCGACCGAGAGCGCGGCGAGGATCGTCGCGTCGTCGTGCTCGCCCCACGGGTCGAGCTCGTCGCGCAGCGTGCCGGTGAAGAGGCGGGGGTCGGTCTCGGAGACGACGATCCGTCGCCGCAGCTCGGCGAGCGGCGCGTCGGCGAGGCGGGTGCCGTCGAGGCGCGCCTCGGTCTCCTCGGCGCCGAACCTGCCGAGGCGGTCGGCGAGGACCGCAGAGTCCTCGGGCCGCGCCGACACGACGACGGTGAAGCGGCCCGGCTCGATGCTGACGCCGCTGCGCGGCTCGACGAGGCGCGCCGCCGCCGTGGGCAGCGGGAGCGTGCGGCCTGCCTCGACCTGGTCGGGCCGCACCCGCAGGATCCGGATGAGCTTGCCCGCCCCGATGTGCGCGCGGGTGGCCCGGTCGACCATCTCGGTCGCCGTGCGCAGCGGGATGACGAGGAAGGCCGTGTAGCCGTAGAAGGCGACGAGCTGGCCGGCCGTGATCTCGCCCTCGATGGCGAAACGCGCCCCGAGCCACACGACGATGAGCACGAAGATGCCGGGCAGCAGCACCTGCGCCGCGTCGAGCGCCGCCTGGTAGCCGGCGACCCTGTTGCCCACGGTGCGCACGGACTGCGACTGCACGGCATACCGACGCAGGAAGGTGTGCTCGCCACCGATGCCGCGCAGCACGCGCAGCCCGGCGACGGTGTCGGCACCGAGCCCGATGAGCCGGCCGGCCTCCTCACGCTGGGCGAGCTGGCGGGCCTGGAGCGGGCGCACGATGAGGCTGAGGCACGCGACGAGCACCGGCACGCCGATGAGCACGACGAGGCCGAGGGTCACCGACGCGCGCAGCAGGATGAGCGCCACGACGACGTAGGACACGACCGACCCGACGAAGCGCGCGGTCACGTCGTAGAGGCCGCCGATGCGCATCGCGTCGGAGCTCACGGTCGCGACGACGTCGCCGGTCGGCACGGTGCGGGTCAGCGCCTCGCCGGTGCCGGCCGTCTGGTGGCCGATGAGCTGGGCCGACCGGAAGGCGCCCTGCAGCCAGTTGGCGACGGCGTACTTGTGGCGCATCGCCCCCGACAGGGCGCTGACGACGACGAGGCCGAGCAGGACGCCGCACCACAGGAGCAGCGAGCCGGGGTCGGCGCCGATGATGCCCTCGTCGATCGCCTTGCCCATCGCGGCGGGGAAGAGCGCCTGGCTCACGAGCCACACGATGCCGAAGGCGATCGCGATGACGAGGGTGCGCCACTGCCCCTTGCCGACCCACCGCAGGTATGCCGTGGGGCTGGCCAGGTCGGGCGTGCCGGGATCGGCGTGGGGCAGTGAGATCACTTGCCCCATTTTAGGTCGGCGCGCGGTGTGCCTCACGCCATTTTCCGGTGGGGTCATCCCCCGACCGTAAAAGTTCAAGCAGGCTTGAGGTCAAACGACGAGCAGGTATGCCGCACAGCTCATTTCGTGGGGTCCCATCCCGAGCGCTCCAGGGCGTCGGACAGCTCGTCGACCTCGAGCGTGCTCTCGTCGACGTTGCCGTTGCGGTAGGCGGCGCGTCCGACGAGGTGCGCGGTCACGGGGGAGGTGAAGAACTGGGTCGCGGCGAGCAGCACGAGCGTCGTGACGGCCGACCACGTGCGCAGGGTCGCGGCCAGTCCGGTGAGGATGAGGATCAGGCCGAGGGTCTGCGGCTTCGTGGCGGCGTGCAGGCGCGACAGGGTGTCGGGGAAGCGGACGAGGCCGATGGCACCCGCGAGGCAGAGGAAGGCGCCGAGCAGCAGGCAGACACCGCCGATGACGTCGAACACGGTCGTCCAGCTCATCGGGAGGCCTCCGGCTCGGTGGGATCGGAGGGCTCACGGCTGTCGGTCGGGTCGCCGACCGGCGCGGTGGGGTGCACGGGACGAGCCGCGCCCTCCTCGACGTCGAGGTCGTCGGCATCGCGGGACATGAAGCGCGTGACGGCCACCCCGCCGACGAAACCGACGAGGCCGAGGATGAGCAGCAGGGGGAGGTTGGTCGCGGTGCGCTGCCACGCCGACTCCGTGGCGATGCCGGCGATGACGATGACCATGAGGATCTCGGCGGCGACGATGCGGTCGAGGTTGGTCGGGCCCCGGAAGAGCCGGAAGAGCACGATGGCGGCGGCAGAGCCGAGCAGCGCGAGGGCGAGGGCGGCGACGACGGTCATGACGGGCCCCCCTTGGCCTGCTCGAGACGGGCGATCTCGTCGTCGGAGCCGAAGGCGCGCACGACCCGCTCCTCGACGTCGAGGACGTGTCGGCGCTGGTGCTCGATCGCGCCCTCACGCTCGATGTCGAGCAGGTGCAGGTAGAGCACCGACGTCGACCGGCGGGCGTCGACGACGACCGAGCCCGGCACGAGGGCGACGAGCTCGGCCGTCAGCGTGAGGTAGAAGTCGGAGCGAGACCGCAGCTGCACCTCGATGACCGCGTTGCGGGGCCGCCGTCGCCCCAGGGCGAGGCGCAGCACCTGCCAGGACGCGGCGACGAGGTCGACGAGGAAGAGCACGATGAGCCAGACGACGCGGTGCGGGCGCAGCCGGCCGTGGAACTCGATCGAGGGCAGGGGGAAGGCGAGCGTCACGAAGAGCCCGACGAGCAGCCCGTTGACGAGGTTGCCCCAGCTGAGGCGGTCCCAGAGGAGCATCCAGGCGAGGGCGATCGTCGCGATGGCGCGAGGCTGGAGCGTGCGCCGTCGACGACGGGGCGCGGCGGCCTCGTCGGCCGTCTGCCTGTCATCGGCCGAAGCGGTCAGCCGGGCCCGGCTCCGGCGCGAGGACTCGCTCACCGTCGCACCCCCTCGGGCAGCACCGACGTGATGTAGGGGTCGCGCTGCTGGAGGTCGGCGGCGGCTCGCTCCGTGTAGGCGTGGAGCGGCCCGGCCACGAGCGTGATGACCAGACCGACGGCGGTCATCGCGGCGGTGGCGCCGAGCATCATGCGGGGGAGCGCCCGCGGCGAGGTGTCGACGGCCGCGGCCACCCCGGTCGGGGCGACGAGCGTAGCTGTCGCGGCACCGCCCGGGGGCGGGCCCGCGCGGCGCCCGGCGTCGCGCTCGGCCTGCTCGAACTGCTCCGCCTCGTCGGCGGCTTCCTCCGCAGCGAGCTCGGCCACCTCGCGCGTCTCGGCGAGCGGGCGCCAGAAGGCCTGGCTCCAGACCTTCGAGAGGGCGTAGAGGGTCAGCAGGCTCGTCGCGATGCCTCCGACGACGACGACCCAGGCGAGCGGGGTGCCCACCGCGATGCCGGCGTCGATGAGGCCGATCTTGGCGAGGAAGCCCGAGAGCGGGGGGATGCCGGAGAGGTTCATCGCGGAGACGAAGAACAGCGTCGCGAGCAGGGGCGAGGCCATCGCGAGGCCGCCGAGACGGTGCAGGCTCGTCGATCCGCCGATGCGCTCGACGAGGCCGGTGATGAGGAAGAGCGAGGTCTGGATCGTGATGTGGTGCACGACGTAGAAGATCGCCCCGGCCGTGCCGGCCTGCGTGGCCAGCGCGATGCCGAAGATCATGTAGCCGATGTGGCTGACGAGGGTGAAGGACAGGATCCTCTTGAGCCCCGACTGCGACACGGCGCCGAGGATGCCGATCACCATCGTGAGCAGGGCCGCCCAGAGCAGCAGGCCGGTCAGCGGTGACTCGGGGAAGAGCAGCGTCTGGATGCGGATGATCGCGTAGACCCCGACCTTGGTGAGCAGGCCGGCGAAGACCGCGGTGACGGGGGCCGGTGCCGTCGGGTAGCTGTCGGGGAGCCAGGCCGACATCGGGAAGACCGCCGCCTTGATGGCGAAGGCGGTGAGCAGGCACAGCTGCAGCACGAGCGCGACCCCGGCGTCGAGGCCACCGATGCGGATCGCGAGCTGCGCGAGGTTGACGGTGCCCGTGGCGGCATACGTCGCGGCGATGCCGATGAGGAAGAGCGCGGAGCTCAGCAGGCTGACGACGACGTAGGTCGTGCCGGCGTGGATGCGCGAGGCCGCGCCGCCCAGCGTGATGAGCACGTAGGAGCTGAACAGCAGGATCTCGAAGCCGACGAAGAGGTTGAAGAGGTCGCCGGCGAGGAAGGCGTTGGCCACTCCAGCCGTCAGCACGAGGTAGGTCGGGTGGAAGATCGACAGCGGCGTCTCCCGGTCGACCTCGTCGTCGCTGTCGGCGTGACCCTGCCCGATGGCGAAGAGCAGCACGAGCAACGTGACGACGCTCGAGACGAGGAGCATGAGCGCGCTCAAGCGGTCGGCGACGAGCGAGATGCCGAGGGGCTCCTCCCAGGCCCCGAGCCACAGCACCTGCGGCCCGCGCGCGTCGGTCTGCCACACGAGGACGGCGGCCACGACGACGACCGCGCCCAGCACGGCGATGCTCACCGCCCGTTGGAGCCGGTCGGAGCGGCGGAAGGCCAGCGTCAGCGCGGCTCCGAGCAGGGGGAGCAGCACGGGCAGCGGCAGCAGGTTGGGCACGGGGAAGTCACCCACGGCTCTCACCCGACTCCGCGCGCTCGTCGGAGGTGGTGGTCGACAACTCGGACCGGTCGTAGGTCTCGGACGTCTCGTCGTCGCGCGCGAGCCGCTGGATGCGGGCGTCCTCGGCGTCGTCGGGCACGTCGTCGGTGCCCGAGATCTGCCAGAGCCGGTAGGACAGGGCGAGCAGGAAGCCGATCGTCGCCAGCGAGATGACGATCGCCGTCAGCACCATGGCCTGGGGCAGCGGGTCGCTCATGGCCGCCGGGTCCTCGCCGACGAAGGGTGCGCGGCCGGCACGGCCCGAGACGACGAGGTAGAGCACGGCGACGCCGTTGCCGATGAGCACCATGCCGAGCAGGATGCGCACCAGGCTCCGGTCGAGAGCGAGCGCCGTGCCGACGGCGACGAGACCGACGACGACGAGCACGAGGGTGAGGTTGGGCGTCAAGGTCGACTCGAAGCCCGTGGGAGCGAGGGTGGTCATCGGCGCGCCACCTCCTGCTGGTCCTGCTGGTCCTGGCTGTCCTGCCGCTCCTCGGCGATCTGCCGGTCGATGCCCGTGCCGAGGCTGCGCACGATGTCGAGCATCATGCCGATGACGATGAGGTAGACGCCGATGTCGAAGACCAGCGAGGTCACGAGGTGCACCTCGCCCCACGGCCACAGCGTGAAGTCGACGGCCGTGGTCTCGAGGATCGTGCCACCGAACGCGAGCGGCGCCAACGCCGAGCCGACAGCCACGAGCAGCCCGAGCCCGACGAGCAGTCCCGCGTCGAAGGGCGCTGCCTCGTCGAGCTCGTAGCGGCCGCCGGCGAGGTAGCGCACGACGAGTGCGAGGCCCGCCACGAGGCCACCGGCGAAGCCGCCGCCGGGCTGGTTGTGACCGGCGAAGAGCAGGTAGAGCGAGGCCGCGAGCATGATGTGGAAGACGAGGCGCGTGACCACCTCGAAGATGACCGACCGCTTCTCCTTGACCATCGTGCGGCCGCCGAGGAGCCACGTGCCGCGTGCGGCGTTGCTCGCCGGCAGCGACTTGGCCGTCGCCGTCGAGAGCCGCGTGTTGCGGGTGCGCACGAAGATGAGGCTCGCGATGCCGGTCGCGGCCGCGACGAGCACCGACACCTCGCCGAGGGTGTCCCAGGCGCGGATGTCGACGAGGGTGACGTTGACGATGTTCTTGCCGTGGCCGAAGTTGTAGGCCTCGGTCGGGAAGTCGACCGAGACGGGGGTCGTGGTGCGCCCGCCCGAGGCCACGAGCGCGATGACGCCGACCGCCGCCCCGACTGCCGCCCCGAGGCCCAGACGCCAGGTGCGCGACGGGGAGTGGGGGTGCCGCGTGAACTTCGTCGGCATCCGGCGCAGCGCGAGCACGAAGACGACGAGCGCGACCGTCTCGACGAGCATCTGGGTGATGGCGAGGTCGGGGGCGCCGTGCAGGACGAAGAGCATCGCCACCCCGTAGCCCGTCGCCCCCACGAGCATCACCGCCGTGAGCCGGCGGCGGGTGACGAGCACGAGCATCGCGGCCAGGATCATCAGGGCGCCGACGACGGCCTGGGCCGGGTTGTCCCAGGCACGCACCGAGGGCAGCCGCCCCTGGGTGACCGCAGCCAGGCCCGGGAGCGCGATGAAGACGAGCAGGATGCTGGCGAGGTAGATCGGCAGCGAGCCGCGCTGGGTGATCGCGGTGGTCTCGACGGCGCCGCGGTCAACCGCCCGCAGGGTGCGGGCGAAGCCGCGCTCGCCGTCGATCAGGGCGGGCACCCGGGCCTGGGCCCGAGCGAACGCCTCGCGCTGCACGAAGAGGGCGACACCGGCGCCCAGCGACACGAGCGAGAGCAGCAGCGGCACGGTGACCCCGTGCCAGAGGGCGAGCGGCTCCGGGGTGGCGCCGGTGGGGAAGGAGGCGGCATACGGCATGAGCCAAGGGGACTCGAGCGGCGCGAGCAGGCCGAGCGCGAGACACCCGACGCCCAGCAGCAGGGGAGCGAGGACGAAGCCCGGGTGCGGGGCGGTGATGGGAGTGGGCGGCACGCCGGGCTTGGTCGCGAAGGCGCCCCAGAGGAAGCGGCACGTGTAGGCGACCGTGAGGGCCGAGCCGACGACGACCCCCGCGAGCGCGAGGTAGCCGTAGACCGACGGGAAGGGCGCGGCCTCCTGCGCCTCCTCCCACAGGGACTCGAGGGCGCTCTCCTTGGCGACGAAGCCGGCCATCGGGATGACCCCGGCCATCGAGAGCCCGGCGAAGGCGGCCGGCACGCTGACCGGCAGCATCCTGCGGCCGAGGCCCGAGAGGCGCCGGAGGTCGCGGGTGCCCGTCGCGTGGTCGACGACGCCGACGACGAGGAAGAGGGTCGACTTGAAGAGGCCGTGGGCCAGCACGAGAGCCAGGGCTGCCAGCGCGGCGGTCTTGGTGCCCAGGCCTGCGATGGCGACGATGAAGCCGAGCTGGCTCACGGTGCCGTAGGCGAGGAGCAGCTTGATGTCGTGCTGGCGCAGGGCTCGCCAGCCACCGACGATCATCGTCAGCAGGCCGAGCCCCAGCGTCAGCGCGTGCCACCCCGGGGCGCCCGCGAAGATCGGAGCCAGCAGCGCCACGAGGTAGATGCCGGCCTTGACCATGGCCGCGGCGTGGAGGTAGGCGCTCACCGGCGTGGGAGCGGCCATCGCGCCGGGCAGCCAGAAGTGGAAGGGCACGAGGGCGGACTTCGACAGGGCGCCGACGAGCAGCAGCACGACCGCCGTGGCGGTGACCGCGTCGAGCGGCGGGGGGTCGGCGAGCAGGCCGCTGATGCTGTAGGTGTGGTGCACGCCGATCGCGATGATGCCGACGAGCATCGCGAGGCCGCCGAAGGTCGTCACGAGCAACGCCTGCATCGCCGCGCGACGGTTGGTCGAGCTCGCCGGGTTGTGCCCGATGAGCAGGTAGGACAGGACCGTCGTCAGCTCCCAGAAGACGTAGAGCATCAGGAAGTTGTCGGTGAGGACGAGGCCGAGCATCGCCCCGGCGAAGGCCGTGAAGACCGGCGTGAAGCGCCAGAGCGTCGGGTCGTCGTCGTGGAAGTACCACGTGCAGTAGAGCAGGACGAGGGCGCCGACCCCGGTGACGAGCAGCGCCACGACCCACGAGAGGGTGTCGAGGCGGAAGTCGAGGTCGAGGCCGAGGCCCGGCACCCAGGGGATGCGCTGCGTCGGGGGGCGGCCGTCTCGCACGTCGGTCGCGACGGTGAGCAGCCAGATGAAGGCGGTGGCCGGGGCAAGCGCGAGCACGGGAAAGGCCTTGGTGCGCAACGTCTTTGCCAGCCACGGCGCGAGCGCGGCGGCAAGCAGGTGCAGAAGCAACAGTTGCGCCACGGCGGCCCCTCGGTCGTCGGGTGATGGTCTGGGCCCGGCTCGCGGGACCCGTCAGGACGTGGCTTCGATCCTATGCGCTGCAGGAGACCCCGCCGACCAGTGGTCGACGGGGTCTCCTTGACGTGCGGTGGGTCGGGGTCAGCCGACCCGGGGGCGCAGGACGTGCGCCAAGGGGTCCGGCGTCACTTCGGAGCGACGAGGACGGTCATGGTGTTGCCCTGCTTCGAGCTGTTGACGACGGTGATCGTCGTGCCCGTCTTGGGCACGTCGACGCCGTACCAACCCGGCTGGTAACGGCCGGCATGAGCACCGGTCGCAGCGTGCTCGTCCGCGTTGACCCACCACGTCTTCGTGTCGTCGAAGACCGGCACGGCCGGCTTCGAGGCGATGGTCGCGGCGACGCCGTTGTTGTGCAGCGTGATCGCGTCGGTGCGCTCGAGCCCGAAGGTCGAGTCGTAGGACAGGATCCGGTTGCGCATCAGGGTGCCGTCCGGCCAGTGGCTGAACTGCGGGTGGGCGTCGACCGGGAGGACGAGGCCCTTGCCCGGGTGGTCGCCGACGTTGTTGTCGGTCTGGGAGGTGTCCCAGTAGTTGATGAGCAGACCGTTCTGGTACGGGAAGGTCTCGACCCAGTCAGGACGGGTGTTGCCGTAGCCGAAGTTGTAGGCCGTCTTGAGCGACGTGTCGTAGCCGTCGTACTGACGGTTCTCGGCGATGTAGGCGTTGAAGAAGGCCTGCAGCTCCTGACCCGTCGTGGTGACGAAGCCGTCGAAGGTCCAGCCCTCCTCGGCCTCGGCCGTGCCGATGAGCGCGCCGTTCAGGGCGATGTTGTCGACCTTGATGCCGGGCTCGGTGGCCGCGACGTCCGTCCAGTAGCGGAAGCGGACCTGCGTCGTGCCGGTCGGGAGCGTGCCGGTGAGGTCGACCCAGGCGCCGGCCGTGGAGCCGGTGATGCCGTTGCCGTCGTTCTGGCTGTTGGGGTTGGTCGACGTCGACCGGTTGGTCGCGATCGGCGTCCAGGTGCCACCGACGTTGGCCTCGAGGTAGGCGTAGTCCCAGTCCTTCTCGATCTGGTAGTTGACCTTGGCGGTGAGCGCGCCCGGCGAAGCCGCGTGCGTCATCGTCGTCTCGATCTCGTCGCCCTGCGTGCTCCAGTACATCTTCGAGCCCGCGAAGGGCGCGCCGAGGTTGAGCGGCACCTGCTTGTCGGGGAGCACGGTGAAGAGGGCCTGCGACTTCTTCGTCGCCGGCACATTGGAGCCGAGCGTGTGCGAGGAGCGCTTGCCGGCGTAGGCCACGTCGTAGAACGGGCCCTGCTTGCCCTGCGGCTGGAGCCAGCCGAGCTGGAAGAGCTCGAAGGCGCCGAGGTCGGTCGGGTCGTCGCCGATGCCGTCGGGGCCACCGTCGCCGATGTTGGAGCCGGAGGACATCAGCGTCCAGAACCCGGTGTTGTTCTCGGCACCACCGGTGTTGCCGGAGGTGTCGTAGAGGTCGGGCAGGTCGAGGTCGTGGCCGAACTCGTGGGCGAAGACGCCGAGGCCACCGTTCTCGGGCTGCACGGTGTAGTCGTAGACCCACATGCCGGTCGGGTTGTTGGGCACGTCGCTGCTCGAGACGATGCCGCCGTTGCTGCCGACGTCGACTCCGACGCCGTAGGGGCCACCTGCCTGCAGGTTGGTCTGCCAGCGGTGGCTCCAGATCGCGTCGGTGCCCTGGTTGGGGTCGCCCGCGGCCTCGTCGCCACCGGCGTGGACGATCTGGAAGTGGTCGATGACGCCGTCGGGCTCCTGGAAGTTGCCGTCGCCGTCGATGTCGTAGCGGTCCTGGATGTCGAAGGTCTTGAGGTAGTCCTGGACCTCCTTCATCGTCTTGCCGCTCTTGAGCTGGCTGTCGACCCACATCGCGAGGGCGTCGCGCACGAGGGCCTTGCTCGTGGCGCAGACGATGCCGCCACAGTAGTTGCGGCCGTAGAGCGCCTCGTTGAAGGGGACCTTGACCCACTCGGTCACGTCACCGTCGACCGAGTAGCGACCCGAGGACTGCGTCTCGTAGTACTTCGCCATGCGGTTGAAGTACATGTCCTCGTAGTGGGCCTTGTTGTAGTCGGCCTTCCACAGGGTCGTGTTGTCCTTGGTCCGGTCCGGCTGGGGGATCTCGTTGTGCAGGGGGCCGGTGACGTCGGTCGTGCTGCCGTCCGGCGGCGGGCCCTGGAAGGTGGGATTCGGGTACTGCTTGTCACCGAACTCGACGATGACCGCGAAGATGCGGTCGGTGCCTTCGCGCTCGAGCTGGACGTACTGTCCCTTGCCGAGCTTGGCGACCTTGCCCTGGGCGCTCTTGTCGCCCTTGAGCCGCTTCTCCAGCGCCTTCTGGCGCATGGCGTCCTGCTTGACCGCCATGGGGGAGCGGAAGTTGTCGTTCGCGTGCTTGCTGTTCGCCTTGCCCGTGTCGCTCTTGGCGGCGGGAGCGGCGGGAGCGGCCTGTGCCGGCGCGGACGCCACGGCGCCGGCCAGCAGGGCCCCCGTGGCGAGCAGGCCGATGAGCCCACGTCGCCGGGTGTGCATTGAGTGCCTCACGAGATCCATCCCTGATGTGTGAGTAATGGTGGGATCGCACGACGAAGCGGTGCTTGTCCTCCCCCGAGGCGACTGGCCCATTCAAGGCCGACATGGCTCACGGTGACCGCTTGCGCAGCGGTCGTTACCGATTCGAGACCTCCCGCACAGCCTCGGTCCAGCATCGTGTGGCAGCGGCGTCTCCGTCACGGTCCGCGATCGGAGGTCGCGCGGGGAGTGCGCCGCGTCGGGGCTCAGAAGGTGACGAAGGTGTCGCGGGCGATGAAGAAGCCGTGCCTGCTTGCCTCGTCGATGCAGGTCATGCCGAACTCCTGGCTGAGGCAGGCCACCGATCCCAGGGAGGTGTCGGTGCGCACCCCGTAGGCGAGGGTGGCCGGGGTGCCCTGACGGATCGTGTCGGAGTTGCAGACGGGTCTGGCGCCATCGGCGGTCAGCTCGATCCGTCCGATGTCCGATGGGCCACCCTCCGGGCAGGGGGCCGACGAGGGGGCCGTGCTGCGTCCCTTGGCGACGTCGCAGGTCATCACGACGCCGGGGCCACCGCTGGTGCTGCACGTGATGTTGCCCGTGGGGCTCTGGAAGACCGAGCCGAGGTCGGCCGACGTGGCACCGTCGATGCGCTCCTTCGCCTCGTCGAAGGAGCGCGGCGCGCCCCGTTGCCTGCCCACGGCGAGCGACGTGGGCACGGCGCTGCTCGAGGGTGCCGCGGTCGGGGTGGCTGACTCAGGCGGCGCCGCCGTGGCCGACGTCGTGGTCGCACCCGGGGCGTCGACGGTGACCGTGACGGTGCGTCGGGGGGCGGGCAGGTCGGTCATGCCGCACCCGGACAGGGCGACGACCGCAGCCGCACCGGCGCCCACCGCGGCCACGGCACGACGCGGAGAGCGGCGCCTGGTGGCGGATTGCGAGCGGGTCAGGTCGAGCATGGCGCCGAAGTCTGGCACGGGTCGGGCTCCCGCCGCAGGCGTGACCTACTCTTGGGGGGTGCTCCGTGGACTGCTCAGCCCCAAGTGGGTGGGGCTGTTCGCCGTCGTGCTCGTGGTCGTGACCGCCTGCACGGTCCTCGGCCTGTGGCAGCTCGGCGTCGCGCGCGACGAGGGCCACAAGCAGGCCGTGGCCTCGGCCTCCCAGCTCCAGCCGGCCCCGCTCCAGCAGGTGACCCAGGCCCACTCGGCCTTCGAGGCGGAGTTCTCCAACCGCCCGGTCACCGTCACGGGCACCTATGACGACGGCCGCACGATCCTTGTCGTCGACCGCCGCCTCGGCGACCGCGCCGGCTCCTGGGTGGTCACACCGCTCCTCACCGACGGAGGCACCGTCGCGGTGCTCCGGGGCTTCGTCGAGGGACTCCCGTCGACCCCGCCGGCCGCACCCGCGGGCGTGGTCACGGTCGCGGGCTCGCTCGGACCGACGGAGTCGCCCCGCCCGGGTGCGGCCCTGCCGGCGCCGCAGCGCCGCTCGGTCGACCTCGCCGCTCTCGTCAACGAGTGGCCCGGAGACCTCTACAACGTCATCGTCCTCGCGTCGGGCGAGACCGACGCGACGTCCGGTGCCACCTCCGGCGCGGGCCCCGCGGCAGCGATCGCCACACCCGGCCTGACCCGGGTGCCCCCGCCCGACGTCGACACCCCGCTCAACCTGCGCAACGCGGCCTACGCCGTGCAGTGGTGGGTCTTCGGGCTCTTCGCGGTCTGGATGTGGTGGAAGATGTTCCGAGCCGAGCAGCAGGCAGAAGACGTGCCGGCCGCCCAGAGAGAAGAGATCCACGCGTGACGACCTACCCCCAGTCCCTCGCGAAGCCCAAGCAGATCCGCAGTGCCCTGTCGATCTATCGCGTCCTGGCGATCACGGCAGGCATCGCGCTCGTCATCCTCATCGTCGAGATGGTGATGAAGTACGTCCTCGACCAGACCAACGTGCTGACGGAGTTCTGGAGCCCGATCCACGGGCTCATCTACATGGGGTATGCCGCGGCCGTGGCCAACCTCGGCATCAAGTGCGCCTGGGGCGCCAAGCGCATCGTGCTCAACCTGCTCGCCGGCTTCGTTCCCGTCGTGCCCTGGATCGCCGAGCGGCGCAACCATGCCGAGGTCGAGGCGATGCTCCAGCGCGCCTACTTCGCGGGCGAACCGGTCGGCGACCCGGCCGGCGACCCGGCCCGCGGCGACGTCGACGGGCCTCGCTGACCGCGCCACCCGGCATACGTCGGCGGGGGAGGGCTCAGCCACCCCCGATAGGCTGGGCGCGTGATCGACGAGCCCACGTCCGAGCCCGCCACCCTGCCCGGCACCGAGACCACCACGGCGCCCACCCCGGAGCCCGCCGCCGACCTGCAGAGCCGCCCCGTGCTCGTCGTCGACTACGGCGCGCAGTACGCCCAGCTCATCGCGCGTCGCGTGCGTGAGGCGCAGGTCTACAGCGAGGTCGTGCCGCACTCGATGCCGGTTGCCGACCTGCTGGCCAAGCGCCCGGCCGCGATCATCCTCTCCGGCGGACCCAGCTCGGTCTATGCCGACGGCGCCCCCGCTCTCGACCCGGCGCTGCTCGAGGCCGGGGTGCCGGTCTTCGGCATGTGCTACGGCTTCCAGGCGATGTCGCGCGCCCTCGGCGGCACGGTCGCGCGCACCGGCGCTCGCGAGTACGGCAAGACGACGGCGTCCGTCACGCCAGCGGAGTCGACGCTCTTCTCGGGGCAGCCGACGAGCCAGGTCGTGTGGATGTCGCACGGTGACTCCGTCACCGAGGCGCCGGCGGGCGCCAAGGTCACCGCCACGACGGCGGGCACGCCGGTCGCCGCGATCGAGGACGACGAACGCCGCCTCTACGGGGTTCAGTGGCACCCCGAGGTGCTGCACAGCGAGCAGGGCCAGCGGGTGCTCGAGAACTTCCTCTGGAAGGGCGCCGGCATCGCGCCCGACTGGACCGCGTCCAACGTCGTCGACGACCTCGTGACGACCATCCGTGAGCAGGTCGGCGAGGACCGGGTGCTCTGCGCCCTCTCCGGCGGTGTCGACTCGTCCGTCGCGGCAGCCTTGGTGCAGAAGGCTGTCGGCGACCAGCTCACCTGTGTCTTCGTCGACCACGGGCTGCTGCGCGAGGGCGAGGCCGAGCAGGTCGAGCAGGACTTCGTCGACGCGACAGGCGTCGACCTCGTCGTCGTCGACGCGCGCGAGCGCTTCCTCGCGGCACTGGCCGGCGTGACCGATCCCGAGGCCAAGCGCAAGGCCATCGGCGAGCAGTTCATCCGGGTCTTCGAGCAGGCGGCGCGTGACATCGTGCATGACCGCGGCGACGAGGACCACCCCGTCAAGTGGCTCGTGCAGGGCACGCTCTACCCCGACGTCGTCGAGTCCGGCGGTGGCGAGGGCGCCGCCAACATCAAGAGCCACCACAACGTCGGCGGGCTGCCCGACGACCTCCAGTTCCAGCTCGTCGAGCCGCTGCGCACCCTCTTCAAGGACGAGGTGCGCCAGGTCGGACTCGAGCTCGGCGTGCCCGAGGTCATCGTGTGGCGCCAGCCCTTCCCGGGGCCCGGCCTCGGCATCCGCATCATCGGCGAGGTGACCGCCGACCGGCTCGACGTGCTGCGCCGCGCCGACGCCATCGCCCGCGCCGAGCTGACCGCCGCAGGCCTCGACCGTGACATCTGGCAGTGCCCCGTCGTGCTGCTCGCCGACGTTCGCTCGGTCGGCGTGCAGGGTGACGGCCGCACCTACGGGCACCCCGTCGTGCTGCGCCCCGTCGCGTCCGAGGACGCGATGACGGCCGACTGGGCGCGGGTGCCCTACGACGTGCTGGCGTCGATCTCGACGCGCATCACCAACGAGGTCGAAGAGGTCAACCGGGTCGTGCTGGACGTCACGAGCAAGCCCCCGGGCACCATCGAGTGGGAGTGAGCCGAACCGCGGGCTCAGCCTCGGGCTGGGTCTGCGCGTTCGTTCGGCTTGCTCCCGCGACGAGATGGCTCGAGTGGGAGTGAGCCGAACCGCGGGCTCAGCCTTGGGCTGGGTCTGCGCGTTCGTTCGGCTTGCTCCCGCGACGAGATGGCTCGAGTGGGAGTGAGCCGAACCGCGGGCGCAGCCTCGGGCTGGGTCTGCGCGTTCGTTCGGCTTGCTCCCGCGAACAGAGGGCTCGAGTGGGAGTGAGCCGTATGCCGCCCGGTCGGGTCCCGGCGACCGCCGCGCAGCGGCTGCCCACGCCGGAAGCGCCCCGCGCACGTCACTAGGGTTGTCGCCATGTGCGGAATCAGCGGTCACCTGGGCGTCTCGGCCGACGAGGAGCTGATCGAGCGGCTCTCCCGGTGCGACCATGCGTCGGCCGGGTCCCCGGGGGCACCCGCCGTCGTGCGGGTCGGCAGCGCGGTGCTGGCGGTGACGGCACCAGGCGAGGCAGCGGACCGGGCGCTCGCGACGAGCGTCTCCGGGCGGCATACCCTCGTCCTCGACGGCGAGCTCTACGAG
The DNA here is from genome assembly GCF_044793955.1 of Humibacillus xanthopallidus. Lineage (GTDB taxonomy): Bacteria > Actinomycetota > Actinomycetes > Actinomycetales > Dermatophilaceae > Humibacillus > Humibacillus xanthopallidus_C. Next base: position 1,466,458 of record NZ_CP084995.1, read on the forward strand.
GTCGACGGCGTCCGGGACGAGCTCGCCACGCTGGGACACGACCTCACCGGAGGCGATGCTGCCGTGGCGCTGGCCGCCTACGGGGAGTGGGGCCCCGAGGGCCTCGACCGGCTCGAGGGCTCCTATGCCCTCGCCGTCCACGACCGTGAGACCGACAGGGTGACGCTCGCGCGCGACCCCTTCGGCACCCGGCAGCTCTACGTCGCCCGGGTGGCTGACGGCGCCGAGGGCGGTGGCTGGCTCTTCTCGAGCACCATCCGCCCGCTCCTCGAGAGCGGGCACCACGAGCGCCGTCCCAACGACCGCACGATCTATCGCTACCTCTGCTTCCGCGTGCACGACGACGGCCCGGAGACCTTCTTCGAGGGCATCGAACGCGTCGGCGCCGGCGAGACCCTGACCCTGACGCCGTCCGGCTCCGAGCGCCACATCTGGAGCAGCCTGCGCGACGAGCTCGAGGCCACCCCCGTGGCGCGACCCTACGGCGTGCGCGTGATCGAGGACTTCCGGCACCTGCTGACGGCGGCCGTGCGTCGGCGTCACGCCGGTCGGGTCGCCACGTCGCTGTCGGGAGGCATCGACGCTGCCGCCATCGTGGCGGTCGTCGACGGTCTGGAGCGCGCCGAGGCGCCGACGGCGCACCACGTGCAGCAGACGTGGTCGGTGCTCTTCCCCGAGACGCGCGCCGACGAGGTGCGCTACGTCGACGACGTCGTCGAGGCGCTCGGCGACCGTGTCGAGGCCCACCGGGTCGAGCCGTCACCGACGGAGTTCAAGCAGGACCTGCGCGACTTCGTGCGCCTCCAGGAGGAGCCGCTCGTCTCGACCGGCGCCTACACCCAGTTCCGGGTCATGCGCGAGGCTGCGTCGAGCGACGCCGCACCGACCGTCCTGCTCGACGGGCACGGCGGAGACGAGACTCTCGGCGGCTTCGGGCCGCACCATCTCGTGCACCTGCGCGAGCTGAGCCGCTCAGGCGGAGCCGCGGGGGCGGCCAGGGCAGCCGCCGAGCTCGGTCGCTCGATCGACGTGCTCGCCCGGCGCGGGGGACCGGTCGTCGCCGACCGCGTGCGCGGCCGCCGTGACGTGCCGGTGCGCAGCCTGCTCGGGGCGCAGTTCGCGGCCGAGCACGCCGACGAGACGTATGCCGTGGAGCGCGGCTCGCTCCATCGCCGCCTCCTCGACGACGTCGTCGCGGGCTCGCTCCCGGCGCGACTGCGCTACGCCGACAAGAACGCTCGTCACTTCGGGCTTCGCGTGCGCCTGCCCTTCCTCGACCGCGACCTCGTGCGCTTCGTGTTCGCGCTGCCCGACGAGGCGCTGATCCACGAGGGGTGGAGCAAGCGCGTGCTGCGCGACGCGATGCGCGGCCGGGTGCCCGAGTCGGTGCGTCGTCGGCGCGACAAGGTCGGCGCGACGACGCCTCAGGGCGAGTGGTTCATGCGGCTCAAGAATCACATCTACGGCGTCTTCCTCTCCGAGTCCTTCGCCGACCGTCCCTATGTCGACCAGAGCGCGGTGCTGCACGCCTTCGAGGGCTGGATCAAGGGCACCAACTCGATCGACTCGATGACGGTGTGGCGCATGCTCAACCTCGAGCTGTGGCTCCAGGAGTTCTTCGACGAGCACGACCCCGCCGACGACGAGCCCGCGCGGGTCAAGACCGACTACGAGCCCAACGCCCGCAAGCAGCTCGATCTCACCCTCGACGACGGCTCGGTCGTGCGGCGCTACCCGCTGCGCACCGACCTCTACGCCCGCGAGGACGACCTCGACGCCAAGACCCTGACCTATCTCGAGCGCTTCTTCGACGGACTGCCCGACGCGGGGCCCGAGCACGCCGCGGCGACCAAGGGCCAGTGGTTCTTCTTCATCTCCGAGAAGATCGTCGCGATCACCCAGGGCCGCTCGTTCTTCATCTGGGACATCACGGTCGGTCGGCCGGCGCGTGTGTTGAGCCGCTACGTCACCCGCACTCCCGCAGGCATCGGGCTCGGGTCGCCCTTCACGATGCAGCTCGCGATCGAGGAGGCCGGGCTGCCGCGCGTGCTCTACGCCTCCGCCGGTGGCTTCGTCGGCAAGCTCATCGGCAAGCGGGGCCTGTTCTACGACCTCGTCGGCGGTGACATCCGCGCCATCGACGGGCCGACCGAGTACTCCGTCTATCCCGCCAACGTCTCGGCCAAGCTCGGCCCCAAGGATCCCGACGACGTGGCCGCGCGCCTCAGTGCGGCGATCCGCGAGCGGGTGCCGGAGGCCTACCGCGAGACCTTCGGCGGCACCGTCGTCATGGACGCCAACGACATCGGCCGCAACGTGCTCGGCAAGGATGCGCCTGGCCCCAAGGAGCGCTACGAGGCGATGTTTGCCGACAACCCCCTCGGGCAGGGCTCCGAGCAGACGCCGATGGCCATCGTCTTCGAGAAGCCCGCCGACTGAGACCCGTCGAGTGCCCATTTCCCGACGGGTCCCGCGGCCAGCTGGTGTCGGGAAGTGAGCACTCGACGGGGAACGTCATTCGACTGCTCACTTCCCGACGGGGAACGTCAGTCGAGTGCCCATTTCCCGACGGGTCCCGCGGCCAAGTTGTGTCGGGAAGTGGGCACTCGACGGAGACGACGGAGCGCTACGTCTGGTCGCTCAGGCGTCGATGAGCGACTCACGCACCTGCTTGCGCAGCACCTTGCCGATCTGCGAGCGCGGCAGCTCGTCGACGGCGACCACGCGGCGCGGCACCTTGTAGGCGGCCAGGCAGCCGCGGCAGTGCTGGCGCAGCGCCGCCTCGTCGAGGGTGGCTCCAGGCGCGAGCTGCACCGCCGCAACGACGTCCTCGCTGCCGTCGGCACGGGGCACCCCGACGACCGCCGCGTCGGCGACGTCCGCGTGCTCGCGCAGCGCGGCCTCCACCTCCGAGGGCATGACGTTGAAGCCCCCGGTGATGATGATCTCCTTGATGCGGTCGACGATCGAGACGAAGCCGTCGGGGTCGACCTCGACGATGTCACCGGTGCGGAACCACCCGTCGTCGATGATCGCGGCCCGGGTCTCGTCGGGCTTCTCCCAGTAGCCGCCGAACACCTGGGGACCCCTGATGAGCAGCTCGCCTCGCTCACCGGGAGCCCGGTCGATCTCGGGGTGCTCCGGGTCGACGACGCGAATCTCCGTGCTGGGGAAGGGAACTCCGATGGCCCCGGGTCGGCGGTCGCGTCCGAGCGGGTTGCCGACCGCCACCGGTGAGGTCTCGGTGAGGCCGTAGCCCTCGATGAGCAGACCCCCGGTCACCCGCTCCCACAGCTCGAGCGTCGACGCCGGCAGCGACATCGCTCCCGAGATGGCGAAGCGCACCGAGGTGAGGTCGACCCCGCGCTCGTCCGCGGCCCGGGCCAGGCGCTCGTAGATGGGCGGCACGGCCGGCAGGAACGTCGGCGGGTGCTTCGCGGCTGCCGCGAGCACCATGTCGACGTCGAACTTGGGGAAGAGCACCAGCCGGGCGCCGATGCTGAGGGCGAAGGTGAGACAGAGCGTCAGGCCGTAGGCGTGGAACATCGGCAGCACCGCGTAGATGACCTCCTTGCCGTCCTCCAGCCCCGGCACCCAGGCGCGGCCCTGCGCGGCGTTGGTGCGCAGGTTGCGGTGCGTCAGCATGGCGCCCTTGGGCCGCCCCGTCGTGCCGCTCGTGTACTGGATCGCCGCGAGGTCGGTGGCGCGCGGGCGCGGGTAGTCGGCGGCGAGCTCGCCGTGCGTCAGCAGCAGCCGCCACGGGATGGTGCCCGGCGCCGGCGCGGTGAGGGCCGCGCGCGAGGTGCGCGCCTTGGCGACAGGCAGGCGCAGGGCGAGGCGGGTGCGCAGCGGCATCGCCGCGGTGAGGTCGACCGAGACCACCGTCGTGACACTCGCCGCACCCGTCACGAGCCCCGCGGCCTTGTCCCACACGACGGCGACGGTCGCGCCGTGGTCGCTCAGCTGGTGCTCCATCTCACTGGCGGTGTAGAGCGGATTGTGCTCCACCACAACGGCGCCCAGCCTCAGCACCGCATGGAAGGCGACGATGTGCTGGGGGCAGTTGGGCAGCACGATCGCGACGCGGTCACCCGGGCCGACACCGAGCTGCCGCAGCCCCTCGGCCGCCGCGCGCACCTGCCGACCCAGCTCGGCGAAGGTCGTCTCGGCGCCGAAGAACTCGAGCGCCACGAGGGGGCCGAAGCTCTCGACGGATGTGTCGAGCAGATCGACGAGCGACGAGTCGCGCACGTCGACGTCGGCGGGCACGCCCTCCGCGTAGTGCCCCAGCCAGGTGCGTTCCATGCCATCGGTCACGTCGAGCCGCCTTCGTCGTCGTCGAGGTGCGTGCCGCAGGGGCAGCACGCGTCAGTATGCCGTTCGGTGGGGTCGGCCCGGAGGCGGACGCAGCGATCCCCGTCACGAGCGGTCGCGTCGTCGCAGCCCCGGAGGCCGGCTCGGGTGCCAGCCATGGGGCCAGCCCTGGTGCTCGGGGGCCGGGGTCGCGGGGACGAGGGCGAACGCGCCCTCCTCCTCCTGGCTGTTGTGCAGCCGGCACACGGCGTAGAGGCCGTAGAGCATGCGCCGCAGCTCGACGACGTCGTCGGGAGCGACCGGGGGCGGGCCCGACGCGTCGCCGACGCCGGGCCCGGTGCCGGGGGCCGTCCCGTCGAGGTCGGCGAGGAGACGGCGGAGCCTGCCGACCTGGTGCTCGATCTCGGCGTGGGTGCGCCGCATCGTGGCGGTGGCGTCGGTGCCGAGCGCCCGGTCGACGAGGGGCATGAGCAGGTCCTCGTCCGCGCGCTCGTGGGGGATGAGCTGGTGCTCGAGGCGCTCGACCAGGGCCTCGACCGGGGCGAGGTCGACGCTCTCGCGGGTGAGGTCGTCGGCGACGGTGCGGATTTGCTCCACGGCCCCGAGCGTGAGGTCGTGCTCCTCGCGGAGTCGGTGCGCGGTCGCGACGTCGTCGGCCGACATCGCGATCGTGTGCAGCCGCCCGGGGAGGAGGGCCCGCAGCGCGATCGCTATCGCGAGCACGTCGATGCCCTCCTGGAGCACCGCACCGGCAGCGGGGGGCAGCAGCCCGACGGCGGCGAAGACCATCGCCACGAGCGACAGCCCCATGCCCACGAGCACGGCCTCCAGCGCGATGCGCCGCGACCGGCGGGCGATGAGGATGGCGTCGGCCAGGGCGTCGACGCGGTCGACGGTGAGCACGATGTCGGCCGCCTCAGACGACGCCGTGGCACCGCGCGAGGCGAGAGCCACCCCGACGCCGGCGGCCGCGAGGGCCGGCGCGTCGTTGACGCCGTCACCGACCATGATCGTGCGACCCGTGGCCGACTCGGCCCGGATGACGGCGAGCTTGTCCGCCGGGTCGCAGTCGGCGAGCACCGCGTCGACGCCGACGATCCGGCCGACCGCCTCGGCGACCTCGGCCCGGTCGCCGGTCAGGAGCACGGTCCGGGTGATGCCGGAGGAGCGCAGCATCGCGAGCATGCGCGGCGCGTCGGAGCGGATCGGGTCCTCGAGCAGGAAGGCGCCGGCGGGCACGCCGCCGACGGAGACGAAGACGGTGAGCGAGCCGTCGAGCGAGGCCCGCCGACGCACGCGCTGGAGCCACGGCGGCCGCGTCGAACCCACGATCCAGGCGGCCTTGCCCAGCCGCACCTCGCGACCCTCGACGGTGCCCTCGAGCCCATAGCCGTGCACCTCGCGCACCGCTGTCGGCATCGAGAGCGGCAGGCCCCTCGCGAGGGCGGCGCTGACGAGCGCGCTGGCCAGAGGGTGGGGCGAGACCTGGTCGAGGGAGGCGGCGAGGCGCAGCACCTCGTTGGCGTCGTCGTCGGTGCCCGCCGTCACGGTGGAGGCGAGCTCGGGACGGCCCCTGGTCAGGGTGCCGGTCTTGTCGAAGAGCATGACCTGCCCGGCCGCCAGGCCCTCGAGGGCTGCGCCACCCTTGACGACGACCCCGATCCGGGCCGCGCGCGAGAGTCCCGACATGATCGCGACGGGGGCCGCGAGCAGCAACGGGCAGGGGGTCGCGACGACCAGCACGGCCACGGCGCGCAACGGCGTGCCGGAGACGGCCCAGGCCACGCCGGCCAGAGCCAGGGTGAGTGGCACGAAGAGCATGGCGAACCGGTCGGCCGTGCGCACGAAGGGTGCCGACGACGCCTGCGCCTGCTCGACGAGCCGCACGACGCCGGCATAGGTCGACTCGGCGGCTGAAGCGGTCGCGCGCAGGTCCAGCGGTGGGCCGGCGTTGACCACCCCACTGCGCACGTCGTCTCCCGCGCGTCGCTCGACCGGTCGCGCCTCGCCCGTGAGCGCCGACTCGTCGAGGGTGGCGGCCACCTCGAGCCGGCCGTCGACCGGCACGACCTCCCCGGTGCCGACGACGAGCCGGTCACCGGCCGCCACCTCGCCGACCGGCACCTCGGTGACCCCGTCGGCGGTCACGCGTCGCGCCGTGCGGGGGGTGCGCTCGACGAGCAGGCGCAGCTCGCGACTCGCCCGCACAGCGGCTCGGGCCTCGAGCAGCTGACCGCTCGCGAGCATGACGGAGATCATCGCGCCGGCGAAGGGCTCGTCGACCCAGAGGGCCCCGGCCAGCGCCAGCACGGCGATGACGTCGACCGTCGCGGTGCGGTGCAGCAGCGCCCGGGTCGTCGCCACGAGCGAGACGACGAGTCCGAGCACCGTGGCCACGATCCACAGCAGCCGCGCGACCTCACCGGCGTCGAGCACCGCGGCGACCGCCCCGCCGGCGAGCAGCCCGGTGGAGCCGAGGAAGAAGACCGTCGGCCAACGGTCACGCCACCAGCTCACCCTCCGATCATCCGCCTCCCCGGAGCCGGCGGACGGCGTTGGGGAGCGGGGTCACACGACGGGGCCGGACGGCATACGGCCCGCTCGTCAGGGGAGCCCGTCGAAGACGTCGCGGCGGACCGGGTCGCCGGGGCGGGCCGCCGGGTCGACGAACCACTCGCGCCCGAAGACGAGGTCGTAGAGCGGCCGGGGGATGCGCAGGAAGGCCGCGAGCGTGCGGTCGGCGCCCCCGTCGGCGCTCGCCTGCGACGCGTGGGCGCGCATCGAGGCGCGCTTGGCGCCGATGTGGCGCCGCACGCTGATCCGGTGGGTGATCTCGCTGCGGGCCGAGAAGGCGCGGTCGAAGCTGGAGCGGTCGAACTCCGGCGGGAAGCGATAGACCTTCGCGGCGAGGTCGATGGCGCGGCAGATGGTGTCGCGCGGCACGGTCGCCTCGAGGACCCGGGGAGTGCGGGCGAGCTCGGCCGCTCGGCGACCGACGACGTGCACCTGCTTGTGGTCGGGGTGGCCGTAGCCGCCGTTGGGCTCGTAGGACAGCAGCACGTCGGCCTGCTCTTCCGCGAGGATCGCCGCGAGCCGGCCGGCCGCCTCCTCCACGTCGGCCCGCACGAAGCACGTCGCGCCCGGAGGGTCGGGGGCGACCTCGGGGCCCAGACCGCTGTCGGCGTAGCCGAGGTGCTCGACGCGCGCGACGCCCAGGGCTGCGGCGCTGCGGCGCAGCTCGGCCATGCGGCGACTCGCGAGCGAGCCGTCGGCGGCATACTCCTGCGACGCGAGTCCCAGCGCACCGTCGGTCGCGACGACGAGCACGACCCGGTGACCCTCGGCAGCGGCGCGCGCCATCGTGCCCGAGGTGAGCAGCGCCTCGTCGTCAGGGTGGGCGTGGAAGGCGAGCAGGGTGCGTGGCATCGCCACATCCTCCCGCATGACAGAGTGAGGCCCGTGAAGGTGGCCCTCCTCTCCGACTGCTATCTGCCCAGGCTCGGCGGCATCGAGGTGCAGACGCACGACCTCGCCCGCGAGCTCGTCGCCCTCGGCCACGAGGTCGAGGTCTTCACCGCCACCCCGGGCGCTGGGGGTGAGATGCACGGCGAGGTCACGGTCGTCGACGGCATCCCCGTGCACCGGTTGGCCCTGCGGCTCCCGGGCCAGCTGCCGATCAACCCGCTGGCCCCGCCCGAGCTGCGTCGGCGCCTCGTCGGCGGACGATTCGACATCGCCCACGTGCAGACCGGTGTCGTGTCGCCCTTCGCGTGGGACGCGACCCGGGTGACGCTTCGGCTGGGCCTGCCGACGGCGATGACCTGGCACTGCATGCTCGCCAACCTCGCTCCCGTCTTCGACGCGGGTCGTTTCGTGCGCCGGTGGGCGTCCCGGGGAGTCGCGATGTCGGCCGTCTCCGACGTGGCGGCCGAGCCGCTGCGGGGGCTCGTCTCACCGGGGAGCGCGGTGTCGGTGCTGCCCAACGGCATCGACGTCAGCCGCTGGGCCGTCGGGTCGGCCCCGCGGCCTCCGGGGCCCCTGCGCCTCGTCACGGCGATGCGCCTCGCCAAGCGCAAGCGCCCGGCAGCGCTCGTCGACGTCGTCGCCCGCGCGGAGTCCATCGCTGGGCAGGGCACGATCACCCTGACCATCCTCGGGGAGGGCCCCGAGCGCGCCCGCGTCGAGCGGCACGTGCGCGAGCACGACCTCGGCTGGGTGCGCCTGCCCGGCCGCGTGTCGCGTGAGGAGCTGAGGGAGAGGTATGCCGCCTCCGACGTCTATCTGTCACCCGCACGTCTCGAGTCCTTCGGCATCGCGGCGCTCGAGGCCCGCACCGTCGGCCTGCCGGTGATCGGTCGATCCGGCTCTGGCGTGGGTGAATTCGTACGTGACGGCGTGAATGGCTTTGTCGTGTCGAGTGACTCGGAGATGGCCTCGGCAATCGCCTCTCTCGCAACGGATCCCGCTCGCGTTGCTGAGATGCGCGCCTGGAACGTCGCCCACCGACCCGAGCAGGACTGGTCGCAGGTCGCCCGGATGGCCGTGCGCGAGTACGAGCGGGCGATCTCGCTCGTCCGGAGCTGACCGGCGTGTCTCGGCCGGTGCGCACCAACGTGCCCGGCGGCGTGCACGTCGTCGGAGTCGTCGAGTCCGGCAGGGCCGTCACGCGTGCGGCGCTCGGGCACGGTGCTGACCCGGCGCACGTGCTCGCCGCATCAGGGTGGGCTGCCCGATCCGCCCACTCGGCCACGGTGCGCGAGGACGGGGCGCTCGAGCTCACCTACGTCGTGACCCGGCTGGACGGCATACCTCCTGCCGCGCCGCAGGTGCCGCGCGACGCCGACGTGGCGACCGACGAGGTGGGCGAGGCCTACCAAAGGGTGGCGGCCTATGCCGTCGTGACGAGCGAGCGCGGCGTGCTGCTGACGCAGTTCAACTCCCGCACCGCGATCCCGGGGCGGTGGGGGCTGCCCGGTGGCGGGCTCGACGAGGGGGAGGACCCGGTGGACGGCGTGCACCGCGAGGTCTGGGAGGAGACCGGGCAGCGCATCGAGCTCGGACCTCTCGTGACGATCCAATCGCAGCACTGGGTGGGGCGGGCGCCGGCGGGTGGCGTCGAGGACTTCCACGCCGTGCGCATCGTGTTCGCGGCGACCTGCCCCGAGCCGGGCGAGCCGGTCATCCACGACGTCGGCGGCACGACCTCGGACGCGCGCTGGTTTGCCCGGGCCGAGGTGGCGGGGCTGCCGATGAGCTCGTCCTGGCGGGGGCTGGCAGCCCTGTCAGAGGCCGTCTCCGACACTCCGTAGGATGACCGCCATGGATGTCCTGCACAAGGTCCTCGTCGTGATCCACCTGCTCGGCATGGCCGCTGTCGTGGGCGGCTGGATCGCCGTGCGCTCCGCGCGCACCGTGACGCCGGTCGTCGTGTGGGGTGCCCGCGTGCAGCTGCTCACCGGCCTGCTGCTCGTCGCCTTCGCATCGATGGACACCACCGACGACTGGGCCGTCAACAACACGAAGATCGCGGTCAAGCTCGTCATCTCCCTCGTCGTCGTCGCGGCGGCCGAGATCGGAGCGGCCCGCTCCAAGCGTGGTCAGGACGCCGGCACGCTGCTCGACGTCGCCGGTGGCGCGGCCGTCGTCAACGTGCTCGTCGCCGCACTCTGGTGACCGGCGGGCGTCCTCGGCGCGAGCACGAGCCGCGCGGACGTCGGGGCCCACGGGACCCACGCGGCCGATGCGGCCGACTGGGCAGACGGGGCGAGGGCTGAGATGCGGTGGAACGCGGGTGTGCTGGCCGGCCTGCTCATCGGCCTGGTCTGGATCGTCGCGGCCGTCGTGCTCGTCGTCATCGGCCGCCGCCGGCGCCGGTCATCGACGGCTGCGGGCGCCGGCAACATCGGGATCATCGGGATCTTCCTCGGCGTCGTCGGGGCCCTCACGTGGTTTGCGACCCTGCTGCTCGCCGTCGTCCCCGGCGAGTCCTGACCCCACCGCCCTGCGTGGGCTGAGCGCTCGTCAGACCCACAAAGGCTCAGTGCTGCCCGCCGGTCAGGCCTGAGGGGTGAGGCCATCGAGGGGTTTGTGGGTCCGATGGGTCAGCAGAGCCACCACTCGCTCGAGGACCGACCGCACCCACACCTGCTCGAACATCACCTGCTCCCACGTGAAGCGCAGCACCCGCCAGCCCGCGACCACGAGCTCGTCGTAGCGCCAGCAGTCGCTCTTGAGGCGAGCCCGGCCGGTGTGGAACTCGTGGCTGTCCGCCTCGAGGACGAGACCGAGGGTGGCGTCCACGAGGTCGGGGGCCACCCGCTCCCCGCCGGCCAGCCGGACGCCGACCTGGGGCACGACGGCCAGCCCTTGCACGTCGAGGGCGATCGCGCGCAGGCTCGACTCGAACGGGTTGGCCGCCTTGCGATGCGCGTTGTGGAGGACGCGCAGGACGCGCATCCTCCCGGCGCCCTGGATGTGCGCCCCTGCGCGCATGAGATCCGTGGGTCGCAGCAGCCCGCTCCGCAGCGCGGAGTCGGCGACAGACAGTGCCTCGTCGAAGGGCAGGTGACGAGCGCAGTCGACGACGGTGCGCAGAGGACTCGTCACCCCGCGCTCGACCTCGTGCGGCTCCAGTGCGGCGCGCCGCAGGGTTGCTCGGCCGCGGGACTCGTCACGCACCTTCCGGACACGCGGCACGATGACCTCCGGCCGCTCCGGCACGGTGCGCACCTTCCAGCCGTGGGTCAGCGCAGCGGACCGGAGCGCAACCACCGCGCTCAGCTCGTGGGCGACCCGCAGTGACTGCTCCGCCTGCGGCAGGACGTAGCGGCCCCGCCGCGGGCGGTGCACCGAGCCGTCGGCGAGCGCACGGGCGATGGCGGTGCGGCTGGCGATCTCGAGCAGCTCGCTCCGCGTTGCGACACCGCCAAGGCGGGCCATGTGGTCGACGAGTGCAGGCACCCCGTCACTGTGGCGTGCCGGCCGCGAGGGCCCGCGCCGTTGTCCACAGGTCCTCCGGACTCACAAACCTGCCGCCGTTGCGGTGAGCCCCGCACGGGCCCCGTGGCGTGAGCGGGTTTGTGAGTCCGGGCTACAACCCAGCCGGTATCCCGGGTGGCTCAGCTGCGCTCGTGGGCGAGCTCGCCGCCGATCCAGGTCTGCAGCACCACGGTGTCGCGGATCTCGGCCGGTGCCGACTCCTCGAGCGCCCAGAGGTCGCGGTCGACGACGACGAGGTCGGCGAGCTGGCCGGCCGCGAGCCTGCCGACGTCGGAGCGCCCGACGGCCTCGTGCGGCCCGACCGTGTGCGCGCGCACGGCCTCGTCGAGGGTGATCCGCTCCTCGGGCCGCCACCCGCCGAACGGCGACCCGTCGGCGCGCTGCCGCGTGACAGCGGCGTGCAGGCCGTAGAAGGGGTTCGGGTCCTCGACGGGCGCATCGGAGCCGAAGGCCAGCCGCACCCCGGCGTCGAGGAAGCTGCGCCACGCATACGACGCCAGCCGGCGCGGACCGATGATCTGGTCGGCGAGCTCGAGATCGGCCGTGCAGTGGCTCGGCTGCATCGAGGCGATGACGTCGAGCGTCCGGAAGCGCGGGATGTCGACCGGCAGCACGTGCTGGGCGTGCTCGACGCGCAGCACGTTGTCGTGGCCGTCGGCCCGCACCGCCTCGAACGAGTCGAGCACGAGCCGGTTGGCCTCGTCGCCGATGGCGTGCGTGCAGACGTCGAGGCCGGAGCGCACCGCGAGCAGGGTGCGCTCGAGCAGCACGTCATAGGGCATCGCGGCGATGCCGCAGCCCTCGTGGCCGATGAACGGCTCGGTCATGTGCGCGGTGTGCGACCCCAGCGCACCGTCGCTGAAGAACTTGACCGGCCCGAACCGGAAGCGGTCGTCGCCCTGACCCGACCGCCGGCCCTCGGAGATCGCGAGCTCGAGGTCGCCGTCGCGGGTGCACTTGGTCACCCGCAGCCGCAGGGCACCGTCGGCGTGCAGCTCGGCGTAGGCCGCACGCGTCTCCTCACCGTCGATGTCGGTGATGCTCGTCAGGCCGACCGAGAGCAGCAGCTGCTGGGCGCGCTCGAGCCACGGGCGCAGCGGCGCCTGGTCCTGCTCGATGACGTCGAGCAGGTCCTGCGCCGACTCGCGCAGGATGCCGGTGGGCTCTCCGTCGGCATCGCGCACGATCTCGCCGCCGACGGGGTCGGGGGTGTCGCGCGTGATGCCCGCGCGATGCAGCGCAAGGGAGTTCGCCCAGATCGTGTGACCGTCGACGCTCGAGAGCGCGGCCACGCGGTCGCCCGAGACCGTGTCGAGCGAGTGCCGGTCGGGCTGGACCGGCACGTCCCAGACGTTGTGGTTCCACCGGCCGCTGTGCAGCCACTCGCCGTCCGCAAGCCCCTCGGCGTGCACCCGCACGAGCTCGAGCGTTTCGTCGAGCGACCGCGCCTCTCGCAGGTCGACCGACGACAGGCTGCGGGCCACCCACTCGGTGTGGATGTGCGCGTCGTGCAGGCCCGGCATGACGAGGGTGCCGGGGAGGTCGACGACGTCATCGGCCCCGGCCTCGAGGGCCGACGCCCCAACAGCAGTGATGCGGCCGTCCTCGACGAGCAGCGCATCGGTCCAGGGCTGGTCTGCGTCGCCGGTCCAGATGCGCTCGTGGCGCAGCAGGGTGCGGGTCATGCGCCCGGCACCAGGATGAGCTTGCCGGTGGTCTGTCGACCCTCGAGCGCCTCGTAGGCCGAGGCTGCGTCGGCAAGGGCGTAGCGGCCGCCGATGTCGATCGCGAGTGAGCCGTCTGCAATGGCGCCCAGCACCTCCCGCGCCCGCCACTCGAGCTCGTCACGGTCGGCGACGTAGTTGCCCAGCGTCGGACGCGTCACGAAGAGGGACCCACCGGTGTTGAGGCGTTGCAGGTCGAACGGCGGCACCTGACCGCTCGCACCGCCGAAGAGGACCATCATGCCGCGCGGTCGCAGCGAGGCGAGCGACGCGTCGAAGGTCGCCTTGCCGACTCCGTCATAGACGACGTCGACGCCGCGCCCCGCTGCCGACCGCACCGCCGCGGCGAGGTCGTCCGACGACGAGAAGGTCGAGTAGTTGATGAGGTGCTGGGCGCCGAGCGCCCTTGCGATGTCGAGCTTCTCGTCGGTGCCTGCTGTTGCCACCACGGTGGCTCCGCGTGCGGTGATCAGCTGCACGAGGAGCTGCCCGACCCCGCCGGCCGCGGCGTGCACGAGGGCGATGTCACCCTCCCGGACGGCATACGTGCTGGTGACGAGGTAGTGGGCGGTCAGGCCCTGGAGCATGGCGGCGGCCGCGACGTCGAGCCCCACACCCGCGGGCACGGGCACGACCTTGTCGGCGGGCTTGTTGGTCAGGGACGACATGCTGCCGGCTGCCTGGCACCAGGCCACCCGGTCACCGACGGCGACGCCGGACACCTCCGGGCCCACCGCGGCGACGGTGCCCGCTCCCTCCTCGCCGAGCACGAAGGGGGTGGGCACGGGATAGATGCCCTGCCGCTTGTAGACGTCGATGAAGTTGACGCCTGCGGCCGCGACCTCGACCTGCACCTCGCCGGCGGCGGGGGCCGGCACGTCGTGCTCACGCACCTGCAGGACGCCGCGATCACCGGGCTCGGACACGAAGACGCTCGTCGCAGTGGTCATGGCAGCCACCCTACGACCGCCGGCGACGCGGCTCGCTCCCAGTCGGGCCTGCGGCCCCGAGCCGCACGAGGAGGTCGACCTCGTCCTCGAGGGCGTCGAGCAGCTCGCCCGGGTCGGGCACGACCGACTCGTCGGCGAGGATGCCGATGCGCACCGTGTCGGCGTAGGTGAAGATGCAGAAGCCCAGCGTGTGCTTGCCCGAGCCCGGCACCCAGCCCAGCACTCCGGCCACCGGGACCCCGGCGAGGTGACGCACCTGCCGCGGCCCGGCGACGTTGGTCGTCACGCCGATGGCCTTGTCGGCGAAGAAGTCGACGACCCGCCGCTCGAGCGCCCCCGTCGTGCGACCGATGACCGAGATGAGCGCGAAGGTGAGGGCAGCCTCGGGCGACGCCTTGAGCCAGTCCATCCGCGCCTTGGTCAGCGCGAGGCGCCCCAGCGGCGTGGCGTCGCTGCTGGGGAAGCGCAGGAAGAGCAGCGCGAAGCGGTTGCCGAGCTCGCGCGGCAGCGGCTCGTCGAGGGGTCGCAGGTTGACCGGCACCATGGTGACGAGGTCGACGGGCTCGCCCGGGCGCTCGTGCTGGTAGGTGTGCAGCGCACCCGCGACGGCGCTGAGGAGCACGTCGTTGAGCGTGGCCCCGACGAGGCGCCCGGTCTGCTTGAGCCCGGACAGCGGCAGCGGCTGCGTCCACACGATCCGCTTGCGGTGACCGGGTGAGCCGCCGACGGCACTCGAGGGGTTCGTCGTCAGCAGGAGGTCGGCCACGATCTGGCCGCTGCGCAGCGTGAGCCCCGCCGCGTCGGACGCCGCCGCGCGAACGCCCTTGCGGCGCAGTCGCTTCCACCCCTCCTGCGCCGCCGCGACGACGGGGGAGCGGGTCGTCGCGTCTCCCGCGGCTGGGTCGGTGGTCGAGACTCGAGGAGGAGGTATGCCGTGCAGCTCGGCACTGACGCCGGCGTCGGTGAGGTCGCCCGGCCGGCCCGCGGCGTCCTCCGTGAGACCGAGCAGCACCCGGGTCAGCGCCATCCCGTCGGCGAGGGCGTGGTGGATGCGGAACACGAGCGCGGCACCCGCTCCGTGTCCGCTGACGAGGTGCACCTCCCACAGCGGGCGCGTCACGTCGAACGGCCGTGAGAGGTGACCCTCGATGTAGGCCTGCAGGTCGGCATCGGTGCCGTCCCCGGCCAGCGTCACGCGGTGCACGTGCCGCTCGAGGTCGAAGTGCGGGTCGTCGGCCCACTCGTGCCGGCCGAACGGACCCGGGCGCGGCACGGGCCGCTGGCTGAAGACGGGGTAGGGCTCGACGATGCGCGACCGCACCACGTCGAGCACCCGGCCCCAGTCGGGCACCGACTCGAGCAGCACGACCGAGGTGATGACCATGAGGTTCGTGGGCCGGTCCATGTTGAGCCACAGCGAGTCGACCGCGCTGACCCTCCGGCGTGCGCGCGCCACCTACGACCCCGCCAGCCTCGTCAGGGCGTCCCCGTCGACGCGGTGGGTGGTCCACTCGTCGAGCGGCGTGGCGCCCCGCGAGCGGTAGAACTCGATCGACGGCGTGTTCCAGTCGAGGACGGTCCACTCGAGCCGGGTCCAGCCGTGCTCGACGCAGATCGCCGCGAGCCGCGCCAGCAGGGCGGCGCCGATGCCGTGGCCGCGCTGCTCGGGCTCGACGAAGAGGTCCTCGAGCCAGACGCCCGCCTGCCCGGTCCACGTGGAGAAGCTGCGAAACCACAGCGCCATGCCGACGACCGCACCCTCCCGCACGGCCACGAGGCTGTATGCCGTGGGGTCGCCGTCGGCGGGGAAGAGTGCCGTCTCGAACTGGGCCGGGGTCGCCGTCGCGGCCTCGGGCTCGCGCTCGTAGGCGGCGAGGGCGCGCACGAGTCGGATGAGGTCGGGGACGTCGGCGGGCGTGGCCTCGCGGATCTCGAAGTCGGTCACGACCCCATCCTCGCCCCCGCGGTGCCGGTCGCCCAGCCCAGCGCCGGTGCCGGTCGCCCAGCCCAGCGCCGGGCCGAGTGGGAGCGCGCGCGAGCGGGGGCGTCTACGGGGGTGTGGCGTGTGTGTGGCTGGCGGGCGCTGTGGGCGCCGCGACGTAGGCTGGGGTCCATCATGAGCACGCTCTTCGACGCCCTCTCCTTCCCCGGCTACGACCGCGAGCAGGGGGCCGTGGCCACCGGTGGTTCGAGGGGCACCGGGTCCGCCGCCGAGGCCGGCGCAGTCACGGGAGTGACGGAGCAGGGCGTGCCGACCTGGGCGGAGGCAGCGGCCCGCGGGGGCGTCGACACCCCGGGCACCCGGCATACCGACATCGACCCCGACGCGCTGCTGCGCGGCCTCAACCCGCACCAGCGCGAGGCCGTCGTGCACGAGGGCACCCCGCTGCTCATCGTCGCGGGGGCCGGCTCCGGCAAGACGCGCGTGCTCACCCACCGCATCGCGTGGCTGCTCGGCGAGCGGGGCGCGCAGCCCGGGCAGATCCTCGCCATCACCTTCACCAACAAGGCGGCGGCCGAGATGCGTGAGCGGGTGGAGGCCCTCGTCGGGCCCCGGGCCCGTGCCATGTGGGTGATGACCTTCCACTCCGCCTGCGTGCGCATCCTGCGGCGCGAGGCGGCCAAGGTCGGCATGAAGTCGACCTTCTCGATCTACGACGCCGCCGACAGCCAGCGGCTCATGAGCCTCGTGCTGCGCGACCTCGACCTCGACCCCAAGCGCTACCCCGCGCGCGGCTTCTCCCACCAGGTGAGCAACCTCAAGAACGAGCTCATCGACGAGGAGACCTACGCTGCGCAGGTCGCCGAGGGCAACCACTACGAGCGCACGGTCGCGTCGGCCTATACGCAATACCAACGCCGCCTCCGCCAGGCCAACGCGCTCGACTTCGACGACATCATCATGATGACGGTCAACGTGCTGCAGGCCTTCCCCGACGTGGCCGAGTACTACCGCCGGCGCTTCCGCCACGTGCTCGTCGACGAGTACCAGGACACCAACCAGGCGCAGTACCAGCTCATCAAGGAGCTCGTCGGGGAGGCCACGGGCCCCGAGGGTGCCTATGCCGTGCCGCCGGCCGAGCTATGCGTCGTGGGTGACTCCGACCAGTCGATCTACGCCTTCCGCGGTGCGAGCATCCGCAACATCCTCGAGTTCGAGCAGGACTATCCCGAGGCGCGCACCATCCTGCTCGAGCAGAACTACCGCTCCACGCAGCGCATCCTGCGGGCGGCCAACTCTGTCATCGCGCGCAACGAGGGTCGCCGCGCCAAGAACCTCTGGACCGACTCGGGCGACGGCGCGATGATCACCGGCTACGTCGGCGACAACGAGCATGACGAGGCGGCCTTCGTCGCCAAGGAGATCGACGCGCTGGCGGAGCACGGCGTCAAGCCGGGCGACGTCGCCGTGTTCTATCGCACCAACGCGCAGAGCCGCGCCGTCGAGGAGGTGCTCGTGCGGGTCGGCCTGCCTTACAAGGTCGTCGGCGGCACGCGCTTCTACGAGCGGCGAGAGGTCAAGGACGCGCTCGCCTACCTCCGCGTCATCTCCAACCCCACCGACACCGTCAACCTGCGCCGCATCCTCAACACCCCCAAGCGGGGCATCGGCGACCGGGCCGAGGCCTGCGTGGCGGCGCTCGCCGAGCGCGAGCGCATCCCGTTCGTCGCGGCCCTCGGCCGGGCCGAGGACGCCCCCGGCATCGCCACTCGCTCCGTCGCCGCGATCAAGGGCTTCACCACGCTGCTCGAGCGCCTGCGCACCGCCTACGAGTCCGACGACAGCGTCGCCGCCCTGCTCGAGATGGTGCTCGAGGAGAGCGGCTACCTCTCCGAGCTGCGTGCCAGCCACGACCCGCAGGACGAGACCCGCGTCGAGAACCTCGCCGAGCTCGTGGCCGTCGCCCAGGAGTACGACGAGCGCCGGGCCACCGAGCTGCAGGAGTCCGGCGGTGAGCTGCCCCCGGGCGTCGAGCCGGAGGACGTCGGTCCGGCGGGGGCGCTCGAGGAGTTCCTCGAGCAGGTCTCGCTCGTGGCCGACGCCGACGAGATCCCCGACTCACCCGAGGGTGCGACCGGACCCGACCTCGGGGTCGTCACCCTCATGACGCTGCACACGGCCAAGGGCCTGGAGTTCCCCGTCGTCTTCCTCACCGGCATGGAGGACGGCACGTTCCCGCACATGCGGGCGCTCGCCGACCCCAAGGAGCTCGAGGAGGAGCGTCGCCTCGCCTACGTCGGCATCACCCGGGCCCGCGAGCGGCTCTATCTCAGCCGCGCCGCCGTGCGCTCGGCGTGGGGTGCTCCTCAGTACAACCCGCCGTCGCGCTTCCTCGACGAGATCCCCGGCGACCTGCTCGACTGGCAGCGGCTCGGACCGTCCTTCAGCGGGGCCCGCGGCTCCGACCGTCCGGCCGTCGCCACGCTGGCTGCCAGGCCGGGGGTGCGCAGCGCGGGCAAGCGTCCGGTGATCTCGCTGCACTCGGGCGACCGGGTCAGCCACGACGCGTTCGGTCTCGGCACGGTCGTGCGGGTCGAGGGCGAGGGCGACAAGTCGATGGCGCACGTCGACTTCGGTGAGGAGACCGGCACCAAGCGCCTGCTCCTGCGCTACGCCCCGCTCGTCAAGCTCTGACGGGCCGGGCCGGGGCCTCAGCCAGCCCTGCCCTCAGCCGGCCGCGCCGTCAGCGATGGGCGCTCGGCGGGCCGGACGGCATACACGAGCCGTGACGTGTCGAAGGCCCGCACCCCGGTGGGGGAGCGGGCCTTCGACACGTATGCCGGGTGGTGGCGGGTGCGCTCAGAGGCGCACGCCGCGCTTGGCGAGCCACGTGCGAGGAGCGACTGCACCCGCGTCAGCGGGGTGGATCTCGAGGTGCACGTGCGGGCCGGTGGAGTTGCCGGTGTTGCCGCTGTAGGCGATGGTCTGGCCGGGCACGACGGCCTCCCCGACGGAGACGAGCAGGCGGCTGTTGTGCGCCATCCACGAGACGGTGCCGTCCCAGTACTTCACCTTGACCATGTAGCCGTAGCCCTCGTTGGACCAGCCGGCAAAGGTCACGCGGCCCGTCGACATCGACCGGACCGGGGTGCCGGAGGGAGCGGCGAGGTCCTGAGCGGGGTGCATCTTGCCCCAGCGGAAGCCGTAGCCCGAGGTCAGGGTGTAGCCGGTCACGGGGGTGACCCAGCGGCGGGCGAGGGCGATCGCCTTCTTCTCGGCGTCGGCCTTCGCCTTGGCCTTCGCCTTGGCGGCAGCATCAGCCTTGGCCTGAGCGGCCTTCGCAGCGGCGGCCTTCTCGGCGGCTGCCTTGTCGGCCCGCGCCTTGGCCTCTGCGGCGGTCTCGTTGCCGGCCGTGGAGGCGCTGACGACGAGCGTCTTGGCGTCGCGGGCGACGTCACGCGACGAGCGGGCGCCGGCCCGGCCAGCCGTGGCGGCGGCGACAGCGTCGGGGTCGGCAGCGAGGCCGAGTCCGGCCACGGTGTTGGAGACGTTCTTCATGGCAGCCGCCTCAGGGCTCAACTCGCTCGCTCCGGCGTCGCGGATGAGGAGACCGCCTGCGACGGTCGTGCTGAGCAGAGCAACGGGGACGACATACTGTCGACCCCGGGACGGCTTGAGGGCTGGCCGATGACGGCCGACGTAGCTTTGTGACACGAAGAAGTTACCTAACGTTACCGACTGCGAGCCTCAACGGTAACGTGACCGATTCGTTACGCAAAATCGGGTAGGAACGTGGAGGGACCGCCGTCGCGCTGGAGGGGACCGCGACTGGGCTCGACAGTAGGGCATCCAGCGAGCTGCCGACAGCTTTTGTCCCCAGGTATTTCGACCGGTTTCTCTCCGCCCCCGGGAGGGTTCCGGCACAGCGCCCGAACGGCCCTGGGACGCCGTCGCCAGCGCGCATTCAGGACGGCGTCGAGAGCGGCGTGTTGTCGGTGCGGCGAGACGCCGACGTGGTAGTGCGGCGGGTGCGCAGGGAGCTGACGCCGGGGGTCACGGTCGCGCCGGACGTGTCGAGGTGGGCGAGCGCGGCGGAGATGCCGTGCACGACCGAGCCCGTGATCGGCAGGCTCATGTGGCCCACACCGTGCAGGGCGATGTTGTGGACGTTGAGGTCCTCGTGGTGCAGGGCGGCGTTGCGCTGGGGCACGACGACCTGGTCGAGGTCGGACCAGTAGACGATGAAGCGGGTCTGGCAGTCGGTGACGGGACCGGCGAGCTCCTCCATCAGCGCACTGCCGGGTCGCAGCTGCCGCGTGAGGCCGTTGTTCCAGGAGTAGGCGAGGTAGCTGCCGCGGTGGGGGGTGCCGAGGGTCACGAGGGTGTGCACGTGGGCGTCGCCGCCGAGGCGGGTCACGTAGTAGCGCGCGATGAGCCCGCCCATCGAGTGGCCGATGACGTGGATGCGCTCGTAGCCGGTCTCCTCGACAATGCGCTCGACCTCGGCGCCCAGCCGCGCCGCCGCCGACCGGATGTCGTCGGTGAGGATCGAGTAGTTGATCGTCTCGATCTGGCCGAAGCCGCGGCGCACGAGCCCACGGCGCAGCACGGTGAAGATCGAGCGGTTGTCGACCATGCCGTGCACCAGCAGGATCGGGGTCTCGGCCGCCTCGACGTTGTGGATGGCGAGGCCGCGCTGGCTCGGGGGCAGGTGCTCGAGGCGGTAGCCCTGGCGACGGTCGGTGGCTCGCGGTCCGAGCAGCCCGAGGGGGTAGAGCCCGAGGTGCAGCCCCATCCACGTGGCCTCGAGGGCGGCGCCGGCCAGCCCGGTGGGCGTCAGCAGGGCGCCCAGCACGTCGCCCACGGCGGCACGCAAGCCCCCGTGGCCGCCGGGCTCCTCGCCCGCGGCGCCGACTGCGCGCGGCGTCGCTGCCGCTCGTGCTGCCACTCCCACCTGCCGACCGTACCGCCCACGGTGGCGGATGCGTCACTATTGCGCGCCGCGTCTCACGGGGCTGGCTAGAGTGCGCCGCATGAGTGAGACCACCGCGAGCGTGATCCGAGTCGTCGTCGCCAAGCCCGGTCTCGACGGTCATGACCGGGGCGCGAAGGTCGTGGCCCGGGCTCTGCGCGACGCCGGCATGGAGGTCGTCTACACGGGGCTGCACCAGACTCCCGAGCAGATCGTCGAGGCCGCGATCCAGGAGGACGCCGACGTCGTCGGCCTCTCGGTGCTCTCCGGCGCCCACCTCACCCTCTTCGCCCGCGTCGTCGAGCTGCTGCGCGAGCGCGACGCCGCCGACATCATCGTCTTCGGCGGCGGCATCATCCCCGCCGACGACATCCCCGAGCTCGAGGCGCTCGGGGTCGCCAAGATCTTCACGCCCGGCGCCACGACGATGGAGATCGTCGACTGGGTGCGCACGCACGTCCACGCCGACTGACGCCACCGCCACGAGGCGGGCGCCGCGTCTCACGGCTGACGCCAGAGGTATGCGTGTGGCTCGGTCCCCGGGACACGGTCGAGTGTGATCTTCGTCCGTTCCCGCGCTCCCCGGTTCCGTCGTCGCTGCTCACGGGCACTAGAGTCCGGGAGACAGCCTGATTCGGTTGCGCCTCGCGCGCAGGGACCGACCGAGCACCAGCGCGGGGGCCCCGGCACGCCAGAGCGGTGCAGTCGACGACGATACGAATCGACGACGAGGACGGACCCCACCCGTGGATCTCTTCGAGTACCAAGCCCGAGACATGTTCGAGAAGCACGGGGTGCCCGTGCTCGCCGGCGCCATCGCCACCACCCCCGAGGAGGCGCGAGCGGCCGCGGAGCGCATCGGGCCGAAGTCCGGCGGCGTCACAGTCGTCAAGGCGCAGGTCAAGACCGGCGGCCGCGGCAAGGCCGGCGGCGTCAAGGTGACGAAGAGCCCCGACGAGGCGCAGGAGGCGGCCGAGGCGATCCTCGGCATGGACATCAAGGGCCACACCGTGGGCACCGTGATGATCGCCCAGGGCGCCCGCATCGCCGAGGAGTACTACTTCTCCGTGCTGCTCGACCGCGCCAACCGCACCTACCTCGCCATGTGCTCCAAGGAGGGGGGCATGGACATCGAGCAGCTCGCCGTCGAGCGCCCGGACGCGCTGGCCCGCATCGCGGTCGACCCCAACACGGGCATCGACGCCGCCAAGGCGCAGGAGATCGTCGACGCCGCCGGCTTCGACGAGGCCGACAAGGCCGCGATCGCCGACGTCATCCAGAAGCTGTGGACCGTCTACCGCGACGAGGACGCGACGCTCGTCGAGGTCAACCCGCTTGTCAAGACCGAGGACGGCGAGATCGTCGCCCTCGACGGCAAGGTCACGCTCGACGGCAACGCCGACTTCCGCCACCCCGACCACGAGGCGCTCGAGGACAAGGCGCACGCCGACCCGCTCGAGGCGGCCGCCAAGGAGAAGGGCCTCAACTACGTCAAGCTCGACGGCTCCGTCGGCATCATCGGCAACGGCGCCGGGCTCGTCATGAGCACCCTCGACGTCGTCGCCTACGCCGGCGAGGAGTTCGGTGGCCAGAAGCCCGCCAACTTCCTCGACATCGGCGGCGGCGCGAGCGCCGAGGTGATGGCCAACGGGCTGCACATCATCCTGTCGGACCCGCAGGTCAAGAGCGTCTTCGTCAACGTCTTCGGCGGGATCACCTCCTGCGACGCCGTCGCCAACGGCATCGTCGGCGCGCTCGACGCCCTCGGCGACGAGGAGGACCGCCCGCTCGTCGTGCGGCTCGACGGCAACAACGTCGAGGAGGGCCGCGCCATCCTCGCGGCGCGCAACCACCCTCGCGTGATCATCGAAGAGACCATGGACGGCGCGGCCCGCCGGGCCGCCGAGCTGGCCGCGAACTGACCCCGAGTCGATAGAGAAGGAACTGAGGCACATCTGCCATGTCGATCTTTTTGAATGCTGACTCGAAGGTCATCGTCCAGGGCATGACCGGCTCGGAGGGCATGAAGCACACGCAGCGCATGCTCAAGTCCGGCACGGTCATCGTCGGCGGGGTCAACCCCCGCAAGGCCGGAACGACCGTCGACTTCGAGGGCGGCGTCTCCGTCCCCGTCTACGGCACCGTCCAGGAGGCCGTCGAGGCCACCGGCGCCAACGTGTCGGTCATCTTCGTGCCGGCCGCCTTCACCAAGGCCGCCACCATCGAGGCGATCGACGCGGGCATCCCGCTCGCCGTCGTCATCACCGAGGGCGTCGCCGTCAAGGACACCGCCGAGTTCTACAACTACGCCAAGGAGAAGGGCACGACGCGCATCGTCGGCCCCAACTGCCCGGGCCTGATCACCCCCGGCGTCTCCAACGCCGGCATCATCCCGGCCGACATCTCGGGCGGCGGCCGCATCGGCCTCGTCTCGAAGTCGGGCACGCTGACCTACCAGATGATGTACGAGCTGCGTGACTTCGGCTTCAGCTCGGCCGTCGGCATCGGCGGCGACCCCATCATCGGCACGACGCACATCGACTGCCTCGAGGCGTTCCAGAACGACCCCGACACCGATGCGATCGTCATGATCGGCGAGATCGGTGGCGACGCCGAGGAGCGCGCCGCGGCCTACATCAAGGAGCACGTGACCAAGCCGGTCGTCGGCTACGTCGCCGGCTTCACCGCCCCGGAGGGCAAGACGATGGGCCACGCGGGCGCCATCGTCTCGGGCAGCTCGGGCACGGCCCAGGCCAAGCAGGAGGCCCTCGAGGCTGCGGGCGTCAAGGTCGGCAAGACGCCGTCCGAGACCGCCCAGCTCATGCGCGAGATCATGCAGGGCCTCGCCGGCTGAGCACCCTGCGCATCGACGGGCGGGCACTCCTTGCGGGGTGCCCGCCCGTCGGCGTCGCGAGGGGCGGTATGCCGTCCCGCGGGCGTGCGCCGCCGCCCACCGGACGGCATACCCCCGCGTCGGTCGTCAGCAGGCCATCAGGCCGATGACGTAGCCGCGAGCGCGCAGCTTGGGGATGAGGATGTCGAGGGCGGCCACGGTCTGCGACCGGTCCCCACCGCCGTCGTGGAGCAGGATCCGCGACCCGGGGCGGACGTTCGCGAGGACGCGGTTGACGATGGTCCACGTGCCCGGGCGCGACCAGTCACGGGGGTCCACGGTCCACAGGATCTGGCGCTGGCCGCGGCTCGCGATGATCGACGCGATGCGGCTGTTCGTCGCGCCGTAGGGCGGGCGGACGCACCGCGGTCGGTAGCCGAGCGCCGACTCCATCTTGTTGAGCTGCCACGTGACCGAGGTGGTCGACAGGGTCGTGAGGTTGGGATGGCTCCACGTGTGGTTGCCGATGAGGTTGCCGTAGGAGCGCAGCGAGCGGGTGATGGACGGGTAGTAGGAGACGTTCTGCCCGAGCTGGAAGAAGACGCCGCGCACGCCGTACTTGCGCAGGATCGAGAGCACCCGC
This sequence comes from Humibacillus xanthopallidus, assembly GCF_044793955.1. Lineage (GTDB taxonomy): Bacteria > Actinomycetota > Actinomycetes > Actinomycetales > Dermatophilaceae > Humibacillus > Humibacillus xanthopallidus_C. The sequence continues at coordinate 1,490,835 of NZ_CP084995.1, forward strand.
GGCGTCCACGTGGGGTGTGGCCCGTCGTCGAAGGTGAGATAGACGGTGCCGGCGTAGGCGACCGGCACGGTGGCCACCGTGGGCGGTGCGGTCGGCGCGGCCGCCGTGGGCGGCGACGCCGGTGAGGTGAGGGTGCTCGCCAGTGCGAGCGCGGTGACGAGTGCGGCCATACGGCCGATGAGTGTGATGCGCATGGTGCTCATCCCCCTTCATCCTCAGTGTGTGCCCGGGACCGGATCCACATCGGGAAACGCCAGGTTCCGTCGGCCACACTCCTGGCCCGCAACTGCGGCGGGCCTCGTCGGCGTGGGTGCTCGCTCCGGTGCCCGTCAGTTGTGACCATGGACCGAAGCCCGCCGTCGTCCCCGCAGCACCTCGGCACCGCCCCGCACCACCTCGGCACCACCTCAGGAGTGAGACCACTGCCCACGTCCGTCCGCCCGTCGTCCGCGCTCCCGGCCTCGCTGCGCGCGGGAGCCCTCGCCGCGATCGGCACGTGGGCGGTCGTCGTGCTGCCGGCCCTCGTCGGGTGGGTCGCCGCTCCCGAGAGCTCGGTCGGGTGGTTCTCGGCCGTCTCCGTCGGCAGCGGCATCTGGTTCCTCGGGCACGGTCAGTCGATCGGGGCCGGGGGCGTCGCCGTGTCGCTGACGCCGTTGCTCCTGCTCGCCGTCAACGTCTACATCGCCTACCGCTGGGCCCGCCGGCTCGCCGCGACCCAGCGCGCCGCCGTCGGTGCCGCCGCGTGGAGCGACGTCGCGCTGCGGGGGGTCGTGCCCGGCTTCCTCGGGGGCTACCTGCTGATGGCGGGCGTCTTCGCGCTCTTCACCCTCGGAGGGGTCGCCGCACCGGGCTTCGCCGCCGTGCCGGGCGCGCTCCTCGTGCCGGTGCTCGCGCTCGGCTTCGTCCTCGTGCGGCCCGACGACGAGGAGTCGCCGGCCTTCGTGCGTGCGGTGTTCCGTCGAGGTCCGACCTGGCTCCCGACCGTGTGGCGGGTGGGGTGGCGCGGCGCCGGTCTGCTCCTCGCCGTCGGTGCCGGCGTCGTCGTGCTGCGCCTCGTCCTGACCTTCCCGGCGGTCCTGTCGATCCAGTCCGACTACGGCGTCAACCTCGGCGGCGCAGCCATCGTCGCCCTCGCTCAGCTCGCGCTGCTCGGCAACGCCGTGACCTGGGCCCTCAGCTTCGTCGCAGGTCCGGGCTTCGCCTTGGCGCTCGGGTCGACGGTCTCGCCCGCGGCTGCCGTGCCCGGCCTGCTGCCGCTCGTCCCGGTGCTGGGCGCGGTGCCCGAGGCAGCCGACTACCCGACGGTCCTGTATGCCGTGTTGCTCCTTCCGATCGCCGCCGGAGTGCTCATCGGGCGTGGGGTCGACCAGGAGCTCGAGTTCTTCGGCAACGTGCGCGCCTGGGTCACGGCCACAGCCGTCGCGGCCCTGCTCGCCGTCGCCGTGGTCGTGGCGCTGACCGCGCTCGGCAACGGCGCCGTCGGGGTCGACCGCCTGCGATCCGTCGGGGTGCCGCTGCTGCCCTTCGCCGCCGCGCTCGCCCTCGAGGTGGTCGCCGGCGCACTGCTGTGGGTGGGCTACCTGCTGCTCCGGGAGCGCCACGAGCAGAAGAAGCTCGAGACCGACACTCCCTCGGAGGAGTCCGACTCCGAGGTCGCCACGTCACCCGAGGCAAGCACGGCGGCCCAGGCGACCACGGCCGCCGAGGCGAACCAGCCGGCCGAGGTCTCGGCGACGAAGGCCGAGCCCGAGCCGGCCTCGGTGGCGGAGTCGACCCCCTGACGCGGCAGCTGGCCGGTCAGGGCAGGAGCGAGCCGAGCAGGCCGGTGCGCAGCTGGTCGCACGAGGCGCGGGCTGCGCTGGTGTGCGCCTGGTCGATGCACTGCTCGTAGGAGCTGACCGGGCCGTAGAAGATCGCCTGCACGACGAGCGTCAGCAGCATGGAGACGATGATGCCCAGGCTGAGCGCGGTCCAGAGCTTCTCGCTCGTCGGCCGGTCCTTGAGGAAGCGCAGCAGCTTCACGCTGAGGTAGGCGGCCACGAGCAGCGGCAGCGCCGCGACGAAACGCCGGGGCAGCGGCATCGTGATCGCGATGAGGCCGAGCAGCACGAAGCCGATGAGCGGGAGTGTGCGCTTCGCTCGCTCACGGGCGAGCACGATCTCCTGCTCGCGGGTCGGCTGGGGCGGCTGGGTCATGGCCCCATCCTCGCCCACGACCCCGGTGACTCGGTCACGGGGCCCGCGCTGTCGCCGGTCCGAGCCGACACCGGCCCGTGGCTAGACTCGCCGGTGTGACGACTGCCGCCGCCAGCGAGCCGACCTCGGACGACGGCGGTGACGCCGACGGCGCCGTCCCCGTGGTGGTGCTCGTGTCGGGCTCCGGCACCCTACTGCAGGCGCTCATCGACGCTGCCGCGGATCCGGACTACGGGGTGCACATCGCCGCGGTGGGGGCCGACCGCCCGTGCCGGGGGATCGAGCGCGCCGAGCTGGCCGGCATACCGGCCTTCGTCTGCCGTCCGGCCGACTTCACCGACCGCGCGGCGTGGGACGTCGCGCTCGCTGAGCACGTTGCCGCCGCAGGTCCGCGCTTCGTCGTGACAGCCGGCTTCATGCGGATCCTCGGTCCGGCCACCCTCGGCGCCCAGCCGGTCGTCAACACCCACCCGGCGCTGCTGCCGAGCTTCCCCGGCGCCCACGGGGTGCGCGACGCGCTCGCCTACGGCGTCAAGGTGACCGGCACGACCTGCCACGTCGTCGACGCGGGGGTCGACACCGGTCCCATCATCGAGCAGCGGGTCGTCGCGGTCCGGGGCGACGACACCGAGGAGACGCTCCACGAGCGCATCAAGGTGCAGGAGCGCGACCTGCTCGTCGAGACGGTCAGCCGCCTCGCCCGCGAGGGCTTTGCGGTCGAGGGCCGACGAGTTCGGATCGGGCAGGGCTGACCGCTACGCTGGTCGCACACGACTGGCGCAGGTGGGTGACCACCGGGGAGTGACGTCGGGAGCATCGAACGCCTGGGTGCCTCGCGAGAACGGATGCCGTGGGTCCCATGGGGCCTGCCGCACGCCGCGACCGATGTCACCGACCCAGGAGTGCAGTCATGACCGCCGTCCCGTCCGCCGCCTCGAACCCCAGCGACACGAGCACCGACGGCCGCCGCCCGATCCGGCGGGCCCTCGTCTCCGTCTACGACAAGACGGGACTCGCCGAGCTGGCCACCGCGCTCGACGCGGCCGGCGTCGCCATCGTCTCGACCGGCTCGACCGCGAAGACGATCGCCGCTGCGGGCGTGCCGGTGACGCAGGTCGAGGAGCTGACCGGCTTCCCGGAGTGCCTCGACGGGCGGGTCAAGACGCTGCACCCCAAGGTGCACGCGGGCATCCTCGCCGACACCCGCAACCCCGACCACGTCCAGCAGCTCACCGAGCTCGGTGTCGAGGCGTTCGACCTCGTCGTCGTCAACCTCTACCCCTTCCGCGAGACCGTCGCGTCGGGTGCGAGCGAGGACGAGTGCGTCGAGCAGATCGACATCGGCGGGCCCTCGATGGTGCGCGCCTCCGCCAAGAACCACGCCAGCGTCGCCATCGTGACGAGCCCGGCGGCATACGGACACGTCGTCGAGGCCCTGGGAGCGGGAGGCTTCACGCTCGCCGAGCGCCAACGGTTGGCGGCCGAGGCGTTCGTGCACACGGCGTGCTACGACACCGCCGTCGCGAACTGGATGCAGCGCTTCGCGCCGGTGGACGCCGACACGGTGACCCGCCCTGACGGCACGGGCTTCCCGGCCTGGACCGGCGCGGCGTTCGACCGCTCGGCGGTGCTGCGCTACGGCGAGAACCCGCACCAGCAGGCCGCGCTCTACCGTGACTGGCGGCCGGGGGTGGCCAGCGCCGAGCAGCTGCACGGCAAGGAGATGTCCTACAACAACTACGTCGACACGGACGCCGCGGTGCGCGCCGCCCACGACCACGGCGACCAGCCGACCGTCGCGATCATCAAGCACGCCAACCCGTGCGGCGTCGCCGTCGGCGGCACCATCGAGGAGGCCTACGCTCGGGCCCACGCGACCGACCCGGTCAGCGCCTACGGCGGCATCATCGCCGCCAACCGCACCGTGACCGCGGCGATGGCGACGGCTGCCAAGCCGGTCTTCACCGAGGTCATCATCGCGCCGGACTACGAGCCCGCGGCCCTCGAGATCCTCACCGCCAAGAAGAACCTCCGCATCCTGCGGCTGCCCGCCGGCCTGGCCGAGGCCGCCGCCCCGATCGAGACCCGACCCATCAGCGGGGGCCTGCTCATGCAGACGGTCGACACCGTCGAGGCCGTCGTCCGCGGGGACGCCGACGACGTGACCGGCGGCGACGACGCTGCCCACTGGCGGCTGGTGGCGGGCGAGAGCGCCGACGAGGCGACGCTCGCCGACCTCCAGTTCGCGTGGCGGGCGATCCGCGCCGTCAAGTCCAACGCGATCCTGCTCGCGCACGACGGCGCCGCGGTCGGCGTCGGGATGGGGCAGGTCAACCGCGTCGACTCCTGCTACCTCGCGGTGCGGCGCGCGGGTGAGGAGCGGGCGCGGGGCTCGGTCGCCGCGTCCGACGCGTTCTTCCCCTTCGCCGACGGGCTGCAGATCCTGCTCGACGCCGGGGTGCGCGCCGTGGTCGCGCCCGGCGGCTCGATCCGCGACGACGAGGTCATCGCGGCTGCCCAGGCGGCCGGCGTCACGATGTACTTCACCGGCACACGCCACTTCGCCCACTGACCACCCCGATCAAGAGAGCCATTCCGCGCGGTTCTCGGGGCCCGCGGGGTCGCGCTCGTGGGGCGCGGAACTGCTCACTCGATCAGGGGGGCTGGCCGACTGACCCATCCGATCGAGAGAGCAGTTCCGCGCGGGGTCTCAGCCAATCGAAAGAGCAGTCTTGCGCGGCCTCGGGGCCCGAGCGGTCGCCCTCGTGGGGCGCGGAACTGCTCTCTCGATAGGGGACTGTGCGATCGGGTGGTGGGCCACGTGGTGCGGCGCAGGCACCGAATGGCAGGCTGGCCCGCATGACGAACACCCCCCTGGCCGGCAGCCGCAGCGCCGGCCGCAGTGACCTCACCTGGCTCGTCGCGCTGGCCGCGTCGCTCTGGGGCCTGTCGGCGCTCTGGCGTGGACCGTTGGCCAAGGAGTATCCGGCCCTCGCCATCGTCTTCTGGGAGCACCTCGTGCTCGTCGTGCTCGTCAGCCCGTGGATCGTGCCCGCCGTGCGACGGCTGCTCGCGTCGAGCACCCGCACCAAGGTGAGCGTGCTCGTCATCGGTGCCGGCTCGTCCGCGCTGGCGACGACGCTCTTCACGGCTGCCTTCCGGATGGGCGACCCCATCACCCCGCAGGTGCTCCAGAAGCTGCAGCCGCTCATCGCCTTGGCGCTCGCAGCCCTGCTGCTGGGCGAGCGGCTGAAGCGCAGCTTCGCCTACTTCGCCGTGCCCGCGATCGTCGGCGCGTGGTTGCTCGCGTTCGCCGACCCGCTCGGGGTCAGTGTCGCGAGCGCGACCGCTGCCGCCCTCGCCGTCGGTGCCGCGGCCCTGTGGGCGGCCGGCACGGTGCTGGGACGGGCCGCGAGCGCCGAGCTCAGCTTCTCCGACCTCACCGCCCTGCGCTTCTCCGTGGGCCTGCTCACCCTGCTCGCGCTCAGCGGTGCGACCTCGACCTCGCTCGCCATCGGCATGGACGCGGTGCCCAACATCCTGCTGCTCGCGGTCTTCCCCGGCCTGCTCGCCCTGCTGCTCTACTACCGGGCTCTCGGCCGCACCCCCGCGTCGCGCGCCACGCTGGCGGAGCTGGCCTTCCCGCTCACCGCGGCCGTCGTCGGTGTCGTCGCGCTCGATGCGACGCTGGCGGGGTCGCAGTGGCTCGGCTTCGCGATCGTGCTGGTGTCGGTGGTCGGCCTCGCAGTGCACGAGCACCGGTCGGAGCGGCCCTCGGTGGCGGTCCCCGACCGCGCCGACGAGGCATTGGTCCCCACCGACCGCTGACCCCGCCGCCCTCACGTCGAGTGGGCACTTTGCATCACAGTCCAAGGTCGAGTGGGCACTTTCCACCCGACGGGCACGATGGAAAGTGCCCACTCGACGTGACGCGGGGTCGCGAGGGCGCCTTTCCGCCCGACGATCCGGGTGCAAAGTGCCCACTCGATGTCACGCAGAGTCGAGTGGGCACTTTCCATCGCCGTCGGGGGCGGGTCAGCGGGTCCAGGTGTAGCCGGTCGGCTCGCCCTGACCGAGGTCGACGATGGCGGCCACCGGGCCACCGCCGTCCGGGCCCTGGTGGGCGGCCGAGACCGAGACGAAGACCGCGGGGTCGCCCGTCACCGAGGCGGTGACGCCGCCCACGGCCGACTTGATCTGCCGGTGCCAGTGCACGTCGGAGTCGTCGAGCATGGCGTTGCGTCGACCGTGCACCTGCCCGTCCTGGCTCACCTCGCACTTGAGGAAGACGTTGACGAGCCGGCCCTGCAGGTCACTCGAGTGCGGGCGCTCCGGCAGCTCGAGCCCGGCGTCCTTGATGGCCTCCCAGATGCCGTCGGCGTCGAGGGCGTCGCGCATCACGGAGTGCCCGATGCGGTAGCGGCCACCCACGCCGCGGGCGTTGCCGACGACGACGACCTGGGCCTGGTCGAGCTCGACACCGGAGCTGCACGACGCGACAGCCGAGAAGAGCGAGCGGTCGTGCATGATGTCGGCGTCCGTCGGCATCTCGATCTCGCCGAGGGCGACCGCGATGCCCAGGGCGGTCGTGCCGTTGGAGAGGTCCATCGACTCGTGCGTGTGCTCCGTCCAGACCCGGTGCCCGCGCGACTTCGCGTCGCGGATCGTGTGGATGGTCAGCAGTGGGGTCTTGGTCTGCACGTAGTGCACGTCGGCGGGGTCGGTGATGCCGGCCCGCTCCATGGCCACCCGCACGGCGTCGGCCACCTTGGTCACCATCGCGACGTAGCCGATCTCCTCGGGCAGCAGCCGCTCGCTCATCGCGAAGCCCACGGTGAGCCGCAGGTCCTCGGAGGGCTCTGCCTGCTCGGCCGGCACGGTCGCAAAGATCGTCGCGTGCGGACTGATGACACCGTCGGTGCCACCCGACCAGACGATGGGGACCTGCCGCACCTGGTCGGCCGGGGCGCCCTTGTCGACGAGCACCTCGCGGAATGCCTTGTCCGCGATGATGCGCGTGTAGTCGTTGACCCCGCCGTTGCCCTCGGTCTTGCCGATGATGGCGACGACACGGTCGGCCGCCATGACGCCGTCGTCGATGAGCTGCGCCAGCTCTGAGGCATCGGCGACGGAGTGGATGGGAACCTTGCGGACCTCGATGGCTTCGGGCACGTGGATGACCTTTCTCTTCAGGGGTTCTCGACGATGGTGCCGACGCGGCCGGCCGTGCCGACGTCTGCGGCGAGGGTGTCGGCGATGCGGTGCAGCTCGGTGATGACAGCTCGCGAGCCACCCGAGCGCACGAAGCGGAGCGCGGCCTCGACCTTGGGGCCCATCGAGCCCGAGGCGAACTCGCCCTGGGCGGCATACGCCTCGAGGTCGGACGGGGTCACCGACCCGAGAGCGCGCTCGTGCGCCGTGCCCCAGCCGATGGCGACGTGCTCGACGTCGGTGGCGATGACGAGGGCGTCCGCCCTGACGTCCGTCGCGAGGAGCGCGGCCGTGAGGTCTTTGTCGATGACGGCCTCGACGCCGCGCAAGGTGCCGTCGGGGTGTCGCACGACGGGTATGCCGCCCCCGCCCGCCGCGACCACGACGTGGCCGGCGGCGAGCAACGTCAGCACGGTCGGCGTCTCGAGCACCTCGAGGGGCTCGGGCGACGCGACCACGCGGCGCCAGCCCTGGGTGCCACGGTCCTCCCACCTCTCACCGTGGTCCATGAGCACCTGCGCCTGGTCGCGAGGGAGGTAGCGTCCGACCGGCTTGGTCGGGCGGCCAAAACCCGGGTCGTCGGAGTCGACACGGGTGCGCGACACCAGTGCGGCGATGGGACGCACGACCCCACGCGTCGCTAGGGCTGCCTCGAGGGAGTTGAGGATGGTGAAGCCGATGGTGCCCTGGGTCTGGGCGCCGCACCAGTCGAGCGGGACCGGTGGCACGACGTGCGCGGCGAGCGCGTTCTTGACGAGCAGGTTGCCGACCTGCGGGCCGTTGCCGTGCGTGACGACGACCTCGTGCCCGGCCGCGACGAGCTCGGCGACCGGCTCCATCGCCACGGCGATGGCGGCACTCTGCGCCTCCGGGCCCGCGCTGCCGTCCGATCCGATCATGGCGTTGCCGCCGAGCGCCACGACGAGCCTCATGGGGCTGCCCGGAGGCGGCTGGCGCTGGTCATGCGGCGAGCCTAGGCAGCAGATCGATGGAGTCGCGTTGTCACGTCCTGCCTAATGGAGCGGGTGCGGTTGGCACATCTTCGTCGAGTGGGCACTTTTCCCCCGGCCATGTGCCCGGTGGAAAGTGCCCACTCGACGTGGGGGGGGGCGGTGGGAAGTGCCCACTCGACGTGGGGGGGGCGGTGGGAAGTGCCCACTCGACGTGGTGGGGTGTCCTGCGCGGAGGGTGGGGCGCGGCCCCCGTTGGGTAGGGGAGCGGATGTAATCTCCTCGGAGAGAGAGCAGGCGGCGCTCGCTGCCGTCGTCACGGAGGTGGACTGTGGGACCCGGAGTCGTGCTTGCGGTGCTGGGGGCGATCCTCACCTTCGCCGTGCGGGCAAACACCTCGGTCATCAACCTGACCGTCGTCGGCATCATCCTCATGGTGGCGGGGGCCGGCATGATCTGGCATGCCCGCAAGGGCACCCGGCGTCAGCGCATCGTCACACGCGAGGAACGACCCGCGGGCTCCTCCACGCCGACGCACACGGTGCGCCAGACCATCGAGGAGCGCGACATCGAGTGACCGACTGTCGTCCTGACCGCCCACCCTGCCGTGACGGTCAGAGCCAGTCGACCTCGGCGCTGGTGCGTCCCTCGGCCAGGGCGGCATACCCCGGCCCCCGGTCGAAGAAGGGCAGCTCGGCCTCGCGCGCACCTCTTAGCTGCTCGCGCAGCGCGTCGGTGGCGGCGGCGTCGACGACCGGGTCGTCGATCGTGCCGGTGGCGACGACGCCGTAGTCGCGCCGTGCGCCCTCGAACGAGACCTTGCCCCAGCGCAGGTCGCGCTCGACGTCCTCGAGGGGGCGCTCGAGCGGGTCGCCCCAGCCACCGCCGCCCGTCGTGCGGATGCGGATGACCTGGCCCGCCCGCACCGGCTCCGCGTCGGCGAGGGCGTCGACGACGCGCTCGTCGGGGCCGCCGAGGTCGACGGTCACCTCGAAGGAGCGGCCGGCCCTGCCTCCCCTGACGCCCCAGCACGCGAGGATCGAGCGGTCGGCGATCGACATGAAGTGGGCGTCCTCGAGCATGCGGAGGTGCTTCTCGTAGCCGAGCCCGCCCCGGTGGAGGCCCGCGCCGCCCGAGTCGACGGCGAGCCCGAGTCGCTCGACGATGAACGGGAAGCGGCTCTCGGTGAACTCCGTCGGCAGGTTGCGGCTGTCGGGCACGACGTGGATCGTGTCCTCGCCGTCGGCGTAGTAGCGCCCGCCCGACCCGCCGCCGAGCACCTCGCGCATCAGGTAGTCGTTGCCGTCGCGGTCCTTGCCATAGACGCCGGTGTAGCGGATCGTCTCCTGGTCGGCCGGCATGCGCCCGTCGACAGCCTTGGCGACGACCCCGGCAAGCACCCCGAGCAGCCGGAGGATGACGAAGGTGCGCGCGTTGGTCGGCGCGGGATAGATGGGCGTCAGCAGGGTCCCCTTCTCGGGGAAGCGCATCTCGATGAGCGGCACGATGCCCTCGTTGACGTCGAGCTCGGCCATCCGCTCCGGGGTGTCGGCGAGGTTGCGCAGGATCGGCGCGAGCCACTTCTTGAGGAAGTTGCCGCCGACGTAGTCACCACAGTGGTTGATCGGTCCCTTGGCCTGCGGTGCCGTGCCCGTGAAGTCGATGACCAGCCTGGGCCCGCCGTCGGGGTACTGGTCGGGATGTCCGGGCCCACCGGTCGACTCCTTCGTCAGCGTGATCCGCTGCGTGTGCAGCCGCGGCTCGTCGACGCCGTCGTGCTCCGCGTAGTCCTCCCAGACGTAGGTGCCGTCGGGGATCTTGCTGAGGATCTCGCGACGGTAGGTCTCCGTCGTGCGATCGAGGATGGCGTCGAAGGCGGCCTCGATCGCGTCGCGGCCGTAGCGCGCGAAGAGCTCACCGAGGCGGCGCGCCCCCATGAGGCAGGCGGAGCACTCGGCGTCGAGGTCGGCGGCGAGGCTGTCGGGCATCCGGCTGTTGCGCGTCATGATGCGCAGGGCCGCCTGATTGGCAACTCCCTTGTCCCACAGCTTGATCGGGGGAACGGAGAGCCCCTCCTCGAAGACGGAGCGCGCGTTGCTCGGCATCGATCCGGGCACCGCGCCGCCGATGTCGTCGTGGTGCCCGAAGGCCTGCACGAAGGCGACCACCTCACCGTCGGAGAAGACGGGCACGGTGACGCAGAGGTCGGGCAGGTGGCCGATGCCGCCCTCTGACTCGTAGACGTCGTTGTGGAAGTAGACGTCGCCCTCGCCCATCTCGGCGAGCGGGAAGTCGCGCACCACGGGGTGCACGAGCGCGCTGTAGGAGCGCCCGGTCAGCTTGCGCAGCTGCCGGTCGTGGATGCCGGCCCGGAAGTCGTGCGCGTCGCGGATCATCGGTGACCGCGACGTGCGGGCGATCGCCGTCTCGACCTCCATCTCGACGCTGGCGAGGGTGCCCTCGACGATCTCGAGGAGGATCGGGTCGACCGTGCTGCCCGCCGCCGTCAGCCGGTTGCCGTGCTCATAGGCGGTGGGTAGCCCCGCCGGGTTGACGGGCGCATCGTCACCCCGCGCCGGTATGCCGTCCGGCTGGCTCGCGGGTCGCGTCCCCCCGTGCCCGGCTCGGTCGGCAGGGGCGAGCCGCACGGCGGCCGTCTGGCAGGAGAAGCACATGTCAGGCCTCCGTGGCTTCGGAGCTCTTGGTGATGACGAGGTTGCCCAGCGCGTCGACGCGCAGCCGGAAGCCGGGGTGCAGGGGCACGGTGGAGCCGAACTCCTCGATGACAGCGGGCCCCTCGATCGTGTCGCCGGCCAGCAGCGCGGGCCGCCACCACAGGTCGGTCTCGACGTCACCGTCGTCGGAGTCGAAGCAGACGGGCCGCCTGCCCCGGTGGGCGCGCTCGGCGACGGTCGCCGGGGAGGTCGCGGCGTCCGCGAGCTGCGGCAGGGTCGGCCGGGTGATCGGGCCGATGCCCGTGATGCGCAGGTTGACCCATTCCACCTGCTGGCGTGGGTCGTCGCGGAAGTCGTAGCCGTAGAGCGCGCGGTGCTCGTCGTGGAAGCGTGACGCGATGTCAGCGGCATACCCCTCGTCGACGAGGCCCTCCGGGGCTGCGACGCGGACCTCGTAGGCCTGGCCGAAGTAGCGCAGGTCGACCGTCCGCGTGTAGCGATGGGCGTCGCTCGGGAAGCCTTCTGCACCAAGGGCGCTCGCTGCCCGCGCGGTGAGCTCGTCGAAGGTCCGCTGCACGGCGGCGTGGTCCAGCGCGTGGTGGCGTGCGACGGCGGTCTGCACGTAGTCGTTCTTGACGTCCACGGTGAGCAGGCCGAAGGCCGAGACGTTGCCGGGGTGCTGCGGCACGACGACACCGGCGAGTCCGAGGATGTCGACGAGGCGGCACGCCAGCAGCGAGCCCGAGCCACCGAAGGTCGCCAGCATGAAGTCGCGCACGTCGAGACCGCGCTTGACCGAGACCTGGCGCAGGGCGTTCGCCTGGTTCCACGCCGAGATCTCGAGGATGCCTGTCGCACAGCGCTGCAGATCGAGCCCGAGCCGGTCGGCGAGTGCGGCGACACCCGCGCGCGCAGCCTCGACGTCGAGGGGGATCTCGCCGCCGAGCAGGTGCGGGGGGATGCGGCCCAGGGTCAGGTGCGCGTCGGTGATGGTGGCCTCTGTGCCGCCCTTGGCGTAGCAGAGCGGGCCGGGGTCGGCGCCGGCCGACTGAGGCCCGACCTTGAGCGACCCCTCGGGCGAGATCCACGCGATGGACCCGCCGCCCGCCCCGACGGTGACGACGTCGATCATCGGGATCTTGCTCGGGTAGGCCCCGACGGTGCCCTCGGTGGTCAGGGTCGGCTCGCCGGCGAGCACGACCGAGACGTCGGTCGACGTGCCGCCGCCGTCGCAGGTCAGCACGCGGTCGAAGCCGGCGCGGCTCGCGATGAGGCCGGCCCCGAGCGCCCCCGCGGCCGGCCCGGACAGGACGGTCGTGATCGGCTGGTTGACCACCTCGTCGGCCGACAGCACCCCGCCGTTGCTCTTCATCACCCAGAACGGCAGCACACGGGGGGCTCCGCCTCCCGTGTCCTCCCCGGAGGGCCCGGGAGTCTGGCTGACGAACTCCGTGAGTCGGGTGCGGATGTTGGCGACGTAGCGCGACACACTGGGCTTCACTGCGGCGTCGACGAGGGTCGTCATCGACCGTTCGTACTCGCGATACTCCCGGAGCACCTCCGAGCTGATCGAGACGACGGCGTCGGGGTGCTCGCGGCGGAGGATCGCGCGCATCGCGCGCTCGTGGCCGTCGTCGGCGTAGGAGTGCAGGAAGCAGACCCCGATCGTCGTGATGCCGCGCCCCTTGAACCATCGGGCCACCTGGACGGCGCGGTCCTCGTCGAAGGGACGGATCTCTTTGCCCTGGAAGTCGATCCGACCCCCGACCGTCTTCACGCGGTCGGCGGGGACGATGCGCGGCGGCTTGACCCAGAAGTAAGAGTTGCCGTAGCCGTCGGGCACCGCCTGGCGGGCGATCTCGAGGATGAACTCGTAGCCCTCGGTCGTGATGAAGCCCAGCGCCTCGACCTTGCCCTCGAGGAGCTTGTTGGTCGCGACCGTCGTCCCGTGCGAGACGGCCGAGATGTCGTCACCACTCGCGTCCATGAGGTCGAGCACCTTGCTCACCCCAGCGAGGAAGCCGTCGGCGGGGTTGCCCGGTGTCGAGGGGGTTTTCGTCGTGACGAGCTCACCCGAGTCCTCGTCGAGCGCGACGACATCGGTGAACGTGCCGCCCGTGTCGATGCCGATGCGGATCCGTCGCGTCATGTGAAGAATCCAACCCAGCCGCCCGAGCGGTGGCGTTGGCACAACCTGCCAATGTCGAGAAGCATGCGTCGGCTCCGTCTGAGGGGTGAGCGTGCCACGCTGGCACGACGTCACGAAGGAGAGAGAGTCATGGCCAAGTACCTGATCGGTGTCGACTTCCAGCCCGGAACCGTCGACACCCCCATGTCGGAATGGACGCCCGAGGAGGTGCAGGCGCACCTCGACTACTACGGCGCCCTCAACGACGAGCTCGTCGCGCGTGGCGAGCTCGTCGACGTGACGATCCTCACCGGGCCCGACCTGGCCAAGATCGTGCGGTCCGACGGCGGCGCCCCAGTCGTCACGGACGGGCCGTTCCAGGAGTTCAAGGAGTGGCTGGCCGGCTTCCAGATCGTCGAGGTCGACTCCGAGGAGCGCGCCATCGAGATCGCCGCGAAGGTGTCGGCGGTGCCGGGGCCCGGTGGCGTCCCCTTCGGCCAGCCCATCCACGTGCGCCGGGTCATGGACGACAACCCGTCGGGCCCTGACGAGATGGACGACTTCCTGCGCACGGCCGAGGGAGCGCCCTGAGGTCGACACCAGAGGTCGATGACCTGCTGCGCGCCTTGGCGCCGCAGGTCGTCGGCGTGGTCAGCCGCCGCTTCGGCGACTTCGACGGTGCCGAGGACGCGACCCAGGAGGCTCTCATCGCCGCCGCCCGGCGGTGGCCGGAGGACGGCGTGCCCGACGAGCCCCGCGCATGGCTCGTGCGCGCCGCCTCGCGGCGCCTCGTCGACGCCTGGCGCAGCGATGCCGCCCGGCGTGAGCGTGAGGCCCGGGTCATCGCGTGGGACGTGCCCGCCGCGGATCCTCCCGACCACGACGACAGCCTGACCGTGCTCTTCCTGTGCTGCCACCCGTTGCTGACCCCGGCGTCGGCGATCGCCCTGACGCTGCGCGCCGTGGGTGGCCTCACCACGGCTGAGATCGCGCACGCCTTCCTCGTGCCCGAGTCGACCTTGGCGCAGCGGATCAGTCGCGCCAAGGCGCAGCTGCGCCAGTCGGGCGACGGTTTCCGTATGCCGTCCGGCGCGGACCGCGACCATCGCCTGCGGTCGGTGCTCCACGTCCTCTACCTCATGTTCAAAGAGGGCTACACCAGCATGCAGGGGGAGTCGCTGCATCGGATCGAGCTCTCCGGTGAGGCGATCCGGCTGGCGCGGCTCCTGACCGAGAGGCTGCCCGACGAGCCGGAGGGGCTGGGACTGCTCGCCCTCATGCTGCTGATCGACGCTCGTCGGCCGGCGCGGACCGACACGCAGGGCGACCTCGTGCCGCTGCCGGAGCAGGATCGCACGCTCTGGGACGAGGCGCTCATGGCCGAGGGCGTCTCCATCCTTGGTCGGGCCATGGCGCAGCGTGCGGTGGGGGAGTATCAGCTCCAGGCCGCCATCGCGGCGGTGCACGACCGCGCAGCCACGGCGGACGCGACGGACTGGCGCGAGATCTGCGTGCTCTACGAGCTGCTCGAGGGCGTCACCGGCAGCGCCGTCGTCACCCTCAACCGTGCGGTGGCCGTGGCCATGGCTGACGGGCCGGTCGAGGGACTGCGGGTGGTCGACGAGGTGGCCGACCGTCTCGGTGGCACCCAGCGATGGCTGAGCGTGCGCGGCCACCTCCTCGAGAGGTCGGGAGACGTCGACGGCGCAGCCGAGCACCTCGAGCGCGCGGCGGCGCTGGCCGTGAACCTCTCCGAGCAGCGCCATCTGGTGACCCAGGTCCGCCGCCTGCGCCGCCTGCCGCGCCCGTGACGCACCGACGCAGGTGAGACGGCTCGCGCCGGTGCACGGTGCGGGCCGAGGCGCGCTGCGTCGAACCGGCTGTCGGGTCACCCCATGGAGGTGACCCACGAAGGGCGCGGCAGGCGGATGATGGACGTGTTGGCCCACCACACCGTCGTCAGGAGGCCCTCGTGCTCCTCGGACCGCCGGATGCCTCTGCATCCGAGGCACCCCCGACGCCGCGCGCTCCTGGAGGCCGCGCCGGGTGGAGCGGAGTCGACGCGGTCGACGCAGTGCTCGGCCTGGCTGTCGGGGTGATCGAGGCGGCTCGTCGGGCCGGCGACCTGCCGCTCATCGGCGGGCCCGTGCGGGCCGTTGCGGCCGTGCCGGGGTCGGTCGCCCGGGCAGCCCGAGCCCAGCCGTGGGTCGACGGCCTCGTCGAGCGTGGCGACCGCGAGCGGCGACAGGCCTTGAGCCTGGCGCACTCCCTCGCGCGCCGCGCCGCCCCCGGACTCGTCGACGCCCTGCTCGATCTGGTCGACGTCACCGAGCTGGTCCGCCGGCACGTCGACCTCGATGCGCTCGCGGCAGATCTCGATGTCGACGCGGTGGTCGCGCGGGCCGACCTGCAGAAGGCGATCGACCGGGTCGACCTCGACGGCGTCGTGGCGGGGGTCGACCTGCAGCGCATCATCGACCGGATCGACGTCGACGCGATCATCGCGCGCGCCAACATCCAGGCCGTCATCGACCGGGTGGACGTCGACGCGGTCGTGGCGCGGGCCGACCTGCAGAAGGCGATCGACCGGGTCGACCTCGACGGCGTCGTGGCGGGGGTCGACCTGCAGCGTGTCATCGACCGGATCGACGTCGACGCCATCGTGGCGGGCGTCGACCTGCAGGCCGTCATCGACCGGGTGGACGTCGACGCAGTGGTCGCCAAGGCAGACCTGCAGGCGGTCATCGACCGGGTGGATGTCGATGCAGTGGTCGCTCGGGCCGACCTGCAGAAGGCGATCGACCGCGTCGACATCGATGCGGTCGTGGCCAGGGCCGACTTCGATGCGGTGATCGCCAAGCTCGACCTCATCGAGCTGGCCGAGTTCGTCGTCGAGGGCATCGACCTGCCGGGCATCATCCGCAGCTCGACCGGCTCGATGGCCTCCGAGGGCCTGCGTGAGGTGCGGCGCCAGGGCATCGGCGCCGACGAACGGGTGGCGCATGTCGTCGACCGGTTGCTCCACCGGCAGGAGCGGGCCCCCGGCCAGCCCCTGCCGCGTCTCGGCGACGGTCAGCCTGCTGCTCCGCGCGAGCACGGTCAGTGAGGCGCGGCGACGTGGACCCACCCGAGGAGGAGCTGCCGGGCCATGCGGCACGTGTCACGGTCCCGCCGGCGGCCCGCGCCGTGCAGGGCCACCGCGCCGGCATCGTGACGAGGGTGCTCGCGGCGTCGATCGACGGCGCCGTCGCTGTCGCGGCCGTCGGCCTGGGGTATGCCGGGGCGGTCGCCGCCTACTTCGTGCTGAGCCCGCGGGCGTTCAGCTTCCCCGACCCCGGCTTCGGGCCGCTCTTCGCCTGCTTCCTCGGCTTCCTCGTCCTCTACTTCACCCTCGCCTGGGCGACCACCGGCCGCACCTACGGCGCCCGCCTGCTGGGCCTTCGGGTCGTCAGCGCGCGGGGTGGACGGGTCCGTCCCGTCGTCGCCCTGATGCGATCGCTGCTCTGCGTCTTCGTGCCCGTGGTGCTCTTCTGGGTGATCATCAGCCGCGAGAACCGTTCGGCCGCCGACCTCCTCCTGCGCACCTCCGTCGTCTACGACTGGGCCGCGTCCTAGCGCGACCCGGTCGTCCCGGCTGGGCGCCCCTCGTCGGCGGCCTACACGGCGGCGACCCGGGAGGTGAGGTGCCCGCCCGCGGTGCCGGACGGCATACGGGCGGGCACCTCACGTGGCTGCCAGGACTCAGCTGCCGCTCTGCGTCGCGATCCTCTCCACGACGTCCTTCTGCGCCTTGATCTGCGCCGACGTCGAAGCCGGGTTGGTGCGGACCAGCTCGGCCTGGAGCATGACCGCTCCGAACGTGCTGTCGAGCGTGCCGTTGCCGTCGGAGTCGACGGGCGTGCCGAGACTCACCGAGCCGTTCGCGAAGTTCAGCCAGGCACCGAGGGCGTGCTGGTCGAAGATCACGTCGGCCGGCGCCTTCGCCGGGTTGTTGAGCACGAGCGTCGCGGCCGCACGGGTCGAGGCGTTCTTGTGCTCGTTGAAGACGAGGCTGAAGTGCGCGGTGATGTCGAGGTAGCACTGCAGCTGCGCCGGGGTGAAGCTGTTCGGCGGCTTGTTCCGATACTGGTTGAGCCACCAGCCGTGGCCCTTCGAGACCGTCGCGTTGCCGGTGATGACGACGGCCGCCGTGTCGCTGGCGGAACCGCCGTCATCGTCGGTGACGGTGGCGGTCAGCTCGAAGAGGCAGGCCTCTCCGTAGGCGTGCGTCGAGCTCTCCGTGACGTCGCGCGGCTGGATGCTCGGGCTCTTTGCGGGGTCGAGCGCCGGTGGGTTGACGAGCGAGGTCTCGTTCGTCACCACCCCGTCGTCCCAGTCCCAGGCGAACTCCAGGTCGTCGCTGCCCGGGTCGGCCCCGCCGACCGGGACGGTGAGGTCCTCGCCGGCCTCGACGACGAAGGCGGACTGGCCGTCATAGACCTGCTCGCCGCTCGAGTCGATGACCGCCGTCGGGTCGACGTTGGCGACCGCGGCCACCTCGGAGTCGCAGTTGCCCGTCGTGTCGTCGTCAGCGGCGCACACCTGCACGGTGTAGGCGCCGTTGTCGCCGTAGGCGTGGTCGACCGAGAACGTCAGCGTGGCGTTCGGCCGCACGTTCTCCAGGGCTCCTGGGAGCGCGACCGCGGCGTTGCCGTCGTCGAAGCTGATGGTCGCCGAGAGCGGGTCGAGCCAGCCGGGGTCGGTGACGGTGCCCGAGACGGTGACGGTGCCGCCCTCGTCGATGGGCGTGATCGCCGTGATGGAGACCGTCGGCGCGACGTTGGTCACGTTCACGGTCGTGCTGTCGGTCGCGGTGTGACCGAAGGCGTCGGTCACGCGAAGGCCGATGGTGCTGAGCCCGTCCTGTCCCACGGCGGTGAAGCTCGGCGAGACACCCACGGCGTCGTCATACTGACCGTCGTTGTCGAGGTCCCACTCCCACGTCGTGATCGCTCCGGCGGAGGGGTCGGTGCCCGGAGCGGACCCGCTGCCGTCGAGCACCGCGTCGGTGCCCTCCGGCGTCACGTAGGGTCCGCCGGCGTCTGCGGTCGGCAGGCAGGCGGCCGGCACGTCGTCGCTGGCCGTCGGCACGGTGTCGAGGCCGGTCGTCGAGCCCGTGCCGAGTCCGCGCCCGGCGAAGGCCGACCAGATGAGGCACTGGTTGGCGCCGCCGCTCGCGGCGTCGGCGTCGAGCAGTCCGTCGCGCGCGTCGACGAACGTCGGGTTGGCCGACGTCGCCTTCATGCCGTCGAGCACGAGGTCGGCCATCGGCTCCACCCCGCCCGGATACTGCGCCCGGATGTCGTAGACCGCGGACGCCCAGATCTGGCCGTTGCCGTGGCCACTGCCGGACCCGGTGTCGTAGTCCTGGAAGGTGAGCGTGGAGTTGTCGTAGGCCACCCCTCTGATGCCGGTCGTTGCGTTGCCCGTGACGTACTCCCCGATGACCGCATCGCCCCACTTGAGGTAGGAGACGACGTCGCTCCAGCCCTCGCCGAGGGCTCCGCGCTGGTCGCCGCCGTTGTAGCCGAGGCTGCCACCGCCGACGAGGCGGCTCGAGACGCCGTGACCGTACTCGTGCGCGATGACGTCACCGTCCATGTCGCCGTCGCGGAAGGGCCGCGTCGGGATCCACATGTACATCTGCATGCGCGGGCTCGCGCCGTCGCCGGGTGTGCCGAAGTTGGCGTTGTTGCGGCACCGGTCCTCGTCCTCGTTGGGCGTGCCGTCTCCGTCGTCACAGCCGAAGTCGTAGCCGTCCTGGGCCTCGGCGAGCACCGGGTCCCCACCCGAGCCGCCGCGAGCGAAGTTGTCGACCTGGAAGTTGCCGCTCGCCTCGTCGAAGCCGTGCGTGTAGAGCCAGTCGTGCATGACGTTGGTGTAGTAGAAGAGCTGCGTGATGATGGCGTCGCGGTCGGCGTCGAGGGCAGCGGCCGAGCCACTGTTGGCCGTCGTGCGCCACGCGTCGGTGAAGGTGTAGTTGAAGTGCTGGTCGGCGGCGTTGGGCTGGTACTCGTTGTTGGCGTCGTCGTCGTTGCGGTCGAGGTAGGCGTTGACGTTGTTGCCACTCGTCGTGGTGCCCGAGACCCACGACCCGTCGAGCCCCGTGAAGGGGGTCACCTGGAACGCCGCGCCCGCGGCGTCGGGGTGCTGTGCCTGGTTGACCGTGCCCTCGGGGCCTGCGTGCGCGTAGCGACTCGTCCGTGAGAGCACCGCACCCGTGGAGGCGTCGACGGCGGTCTCGTACCACGACGTGCCCGACGCCTCGATATCGGTGAGCCAGGCGAGGGTCAGGGCGCGCCCGTGGTCGGACGGCACCCACACGAGCTCGGCCGACACGGGCCGGTCGGCGGAGGTTCCCTTGCCGTAGACGTTGGCATAGGTGCGCTTGCCCGTCGCGGTGGTGTCGGCCTCGCTCAGCCGCCGCGCCGGTCGTGCGCCCTGCGTGCCGGCCGCCGAGTCGAGTGCCTGGCGGGCGGTGAGCCTGGCGTTCGCGCTGCCCTTCGCGCTGCCGGAGGCGAGGTCGCCGGAGGCCGACAGGATGCGTCCGTCCGCGGCGACGACCACCGTGAGCACCGCGTCCTTGATCCTCAGGCCGCCGGCGCGCTGCCCGAGGTGCACGGCGGACGATCCGCTCGTGAGCGGAAGTGCCTTGAGCACGAAGAGGTTTCGCGCCTGACCCGGCGTCAGGCCGAAGTCCTTGGCGTGCGAGCGGGCCCATTCCTGGGCGAGATCGGCGGGCGCGCCCGCGGCCGGGGCGGTCAGCCCCGTGACGCCCGCGCGCACCGAGAGGGTGAAGCCCGTGACCGGGTCGGTCGTGACCACAGTCGGGCTGGGTCTCGGCGGTGGAGCCGTCGGTGTCGCTGCGGGTGCAGCGGTCTGGCTGCTCGCGGTCGCGATGATCGCGGGCGAGCCGAACGTCAAGAAGAGCAGTCCGCCGATGGCAGCGGACAGCGGTCGGCGAGTTCGCACGATGAAGCCTTCCCCAAGTTCCGTGCGTGTGTGATCGGTGCAATGGCACCGACCTGGCCCCGAGACGCACGGCGGATGGCCCGTGGGCCTTCATCGACTATGACGACCCGGACCGTCCGGTGTCTGCCGAATCGGGAAAATCCGTCATGCTCCCAGCCGCGATGACTCTCTCGGTAGTCACTCAATTCCCCTGCGTCACAGAGGTGCTCACGACTCCCGTATGCCGTGGATCGGTGTCGCGCGCGGGAGCCCGCGCTTCCGTGGGTGGTGGCGTCACGGCATACGGGCTCAGGCGCAGCCAGCGTCGGTCGCCGTCAGGCCAACCATCACCCGGCGTCACCCCGGTGGATGGGCGCGTGCGCGAAGGGTGTCTCGGCAGGGCGCTCGAGGTCGTCACGGTGGTTGCGGATGAGGTCGAGGTTGCGGTCGCGCAGGTGGTCGAAGGACTGCCCGATGTTGGACCCGGGGGTGAGCGACGCCAAGGCGTCGGCGGGGTCGAGGCGGGCCGTGACCCAGCCCTCGTGGGTGGCTGCCCGGGCGACGACGTGGCCGATGGGCGTGACGATGTGCGAGTTGCCGAAGTAGAGCACGCCGGCCGGGTCGGTGCCGACGGCGTTGGCGCCGATCACGTAGACGTGGTTGTCGTAGGCGCGGGCGCGGGAGGTGAGGTCCCAGATGTCGGCCGAGCGGAGCAGCGCCGACGGCCGGCAGATGACCTCGGCCCCCTGCACGGCCTGGATGCGTGACAGCTCCGGGTAGTCGCCGTCGAAGCAGATGATCATGCCGATGCGGCCGAGGTCGGTGTCGCACACGGTGACGGTGTCGCCCGGGGTGACCCACCCTCCGCCGGAGACGATCTCGGAGCAGAAGGGGTGTGTCTTGCGATAGACGCCGAGCACCTCGCCCGTGGGGTCGATGAGCACCGAGGAGTTGAAGACGGTGCCCCGCTCGGGACCACGCTCGTAGGTGCCGATGCAGACATGCACGCCGAGCTCTCGGGCGACGTGCTGCAGCGGCAGGGTCATGGGTCCCGGCAGCTCGGTGACGAGATCCCAGAGCTCCTCCTTGGAGCAGCCGGGGGTGAAGCCGGTCGTCGCCGTCTCGGGGAGCACGACGAGCTCGGCCTCGGTGGCGGCGACGCAGCGGCGCACCATGTCGACGCAGTGCTCGAGGTTGGCTGCGATCGTCTCGGGGCTCAGGGGGGCTGCGGTCGGTGCGACCTGCACGGCGGCGGTGGTGAAGGCGCGCATGTCAGCGCCTCCGGCCGAGTCGCGCCCCGAGGGCGACACCGAGCAGGGCGACCACCCCTCCGGCGACGACTCCGAGCGCGAAGCCGCGCGTGCCCTCCCGGACGGACGGCTCCGCAGTGGGGGACGCCCGGCCGGCGAAGGAGCGTGGTGTGGGAGCGGGCAGGACGCCTCCTAGCTCACCCGTCGAGGCGACCTGGGCTTCGACGGGAGCCAGCCCGGCAGGGACGCCCGCGATGTCGGCGTCGAGGGCCGCGAAGAACTGGCCGGCCATCTTGCGCGTCACGCCCGAGAGCATGCGCTGGCCGACCCCGCCGATGGCGCCACCCACCGACGCATCGGCGTCGTAGGTCAGCTCGGTGCCGCCCCCTGGCGTCTCGGCGAGGCGCACGACGACGAGTGCGTCGACCGTGCCCGGAGCGCCGACGCCCGAGGCCCGCATGGCGAAGGAGCTCGGCGGCTGCGGCTCGAGCAGAGCGACCTCACCGTCGTAGGTGCCCTTGATGGCGGCGACCCCCGCCGTGACGGTCATGGCGTAGTGGTCGTCGGCCAGCTCGGTGAGGCGCTCGCAGCCGGGGAGGCACCGGGCGAGCACCGCAGGGTCGTGGACGGCGTCCCACACCTGCTGCGGCGGCGCCGCGAGGGTCGAGGTGCCGGTGATCTTCATGCCGTCTCCTTGGGGCCGGTGCGGGTCACGCGGTGCAGTGACGGGATCTCGCCGGCGGCGTGCCGACGGCGCAGGTCCCACAGGTCGTTGGGCGAGATCGGCATGCGCGAGATGGGGAAGCCCTCGGCGTCCTCGATCGCCGAGGCGATGACGGCCGACACCGGGATGCACCCGGCCTCGCCGGCACCCTTGATGCCCAAGGGATTGAGGGGTGAAGGGGTCTCGAGGTGGTCGGTCTCGATCGTCGGCACCTCGGAGGCGTAGGGCACGAGGAAGTCCATGAACGACGCGTTGAGCAGCTGGCCCGACTCGTCGTAGGCCATCCGCTCGTAGAGTGCGCCGCCCACGCCCTGCGCGACGCCGCCGTGCACCTGCCCCTCGACGATCATCGGGTTGATCATCGTGCCGCAGTCGTGCACCACGCAGTAGCGCAGGATGCGGATCTCGGCCGTCACCGGGTCGGTCTCGACGATGGCCGCATGCATGCCGTTGGCGAAGGTCGCCTGGGTGGGGGAGTAGAAGTCACGCCCCTCGAGGCCGGGCTCGTCGTCGTCGGCGACCGGCGGCTTGTCGGGGTCGAACGTGCCGGCGAACTGCGTTGCGGCCTGGGCCGCCTCGTCGAACGCGTAGCGCAGCGGGTTCGAGAGCACCGACACGGTGCCGAGCGACATCGACGTCGCTGGTGCACCCTTGACGCGCACCGTGCCGTCGACGATCTCGAGATCGTGGGGAGACACCTCGAGCGCGTCGGCGGCGATGCGCAGGGCCTTGGCGCGCACGTTGCGGGCCGCGAGGGCGATGGCGCTGCCGCTCATGACGGCGGCCCTCGACGCGAAGGTGCCCACGGCATACGCCATTTTGCGCGTGTCACCCGTCGTCACGTGCACGTCCTCGAGCCGCACCCCGAGCTCCTGCGCGACGATCTGGGCGAAGACGGTCTCGTGGCCCTGGCCCTGCGACGTCAGTCCCGTGGAGACGTTGACGCGCCCGCTCGTCTCGATCTGGATGTGACCGCCCTCGTAGGGCCCGACGCCGGTGCCCTCGACGTAGCAGCCGATGCCGAGCCCCACACGGCGGCCCTCGGCCTCCGCCACCGCACGGTAGGCCGCGAAGTCGTCCCAGCCCACGAGCGCCTTGATCTTGGCCAGGCTCGCGGGGAAGTCGCCCGAGTCGTACTTGAGCGGCCGGCCGTCCTGGAAGAGCAACCCGTGGTCGTAGGGCATCTCGCTCGGCAGGATGAAGTTGCGAGACCGCACCTCGGTGCGGTCGAGGCCGAGCTCGTCGGCGATGGCGTCCATCGCCCGCTCCATCGCGAAGCAGCCCTGCGGCCGCCCGGCGCCACGGTAGGGCGTGACGAGCACCGTGTTGGTGTAGAGCGACCAGAACTCGCAGCGGTAGGCGCCGGGCTTGTAGGGACCGAGCAGCTGCGTCGAGGTGATGATCGGCACGATGATGCCGTAGGGGGTGTAGGCGCCGTTGTCGTGCCAGAGCTTGACGTCGAGCGCGAGCAGCCTTCCGTCGTCGTCGAATCCGACGGTGACGGTCTGCAGCTGTCCCCGCTCGTGCGCTGCGGAGATGAAGTGCTCGCGCCGGTCCTCGGTGAACTTCACCGGTCTGCCCAGGAGGCGGGCCGCCCAGGGCACGAGCACCTCCTCGGGCCACGGGTGCACGATCTTGACCCCGAAGCCACCGCCGACGTCGGGGGCGATGCACTCGACCTTCGCCAGCGGCAGGTCGAGCTTGGCGGCGACGGCGGCCCGCACACCGGTGGAGGTCTGGGTGGAGGACCAGAGGCGCAGCTCACCGCGCTCGTCGTCCCACCGGGCATAGACGCCGCGCCCCTCCATCGGAGTGCAGGCACTGCGCTCGATGTCGAGGTCGAGCGTCAGCGTGCGCGGCGAGGAGGCGAGGGCCGACTCGACGTCACCGACCTCCTGCAGCATGTGGGCGGCCACGTTGCCCGGCACGTCGTCGTGGACGAGCAGGGTGCCGTCGCGCGCGGCCTCGATGCCGACGACCGGCGGGAGCTGCTCGTAGGTGACGCGGATGCGCTGGCAGGCGTCCTCGGCGACGTAGCGGTCGGTCGCGACGACCATGACGACCGGCTCACCGACGTGGTTGACCTCGTCACGGGCCAGGGCGTGCCCCGTGCGTCCGTGGGTCAGCGTCGGGTGCGGGATGAGCAGGGGGAGCGGCTCGCCCACCCTCCCCGGCAGGTCCTCGTGGACATAGATGCCGACGACACCCTCGACGTCGACCGCGTCGGTGGCGTCGATGTCGACGATGCGGGCGTGGGCGTGGGGGCTGCGCACGAAGGCCGCCGCCAGCGCGTCGTGGCCGAGGTCGTCGAGGTAGCGCCCGCCGCCGGTGACGAGGCGGGGGTCCTCCTTGCGCCTGATCGGCGCGCCGAACATCTGCGTCGTCATGCCGGCGCCCTGTTGTCGCCAGCGCCGGCGCCCTGGCTATCGCCGTCGTCGCCGTCGCCCTCGGCTCGCCGCTCCGCCGTGATCTCGGCTGCGCGGAGCACGCTCTTGACGATGTTCTGGTAGCCCGTGCATCGGCAGAGGTTGCCCGAGATCGCCTCTCGCGCCTCCTCACTCGTGGGTGCCGGGTGCTCCTCGAGGTAGGCGGTGATCGTCGTGAGGAAGCCCGGCGTGCAGAAGCCGCACTGGAGCCCATGGCACTCGGCGAACGCCTGCTGAACCGGGCTCATCGACTCTCCGGTCGGTGCCACCCTGGCATCGGGCGCGTGGCCCAGTCCCTCGACGGTCGTGATCTCGTGGCGCTGCGCCGACACGGCGAACATGAGGCACGACCGCATCGGGGCGCCGTCGACGAGCACCGTGCAGGCGCCGCAGACGCCGTGCTCGCAGCCCACGTGGGTGCCGGTGAGACGCAGGTCGTGGCGCAGGAAGTCGGACAGCAGGCGGCGGGCGGGCACGGACGCAGTGCGACGCACTCCGTTGACCGTCACCGTCACGTCATGCAGTGTTTCGAGGTCGCTCATCACCGATCTCCTTCTGCTGCAGCGATGCTCTCGTGGAGCACACGGCGGGTCAGCTCGCCGACGAGCATCCGCCGGTAGTCGCTGGTCGCGTGGATGTCGCTCTCGGGCTGCACGTGCTCACTCACGGCCGTCGCAGCGGCGTCGACCGCCGCCGACCAGGCCCCGGACCGGGGCTCCGTGCCCGCCAGCGGCCCCACCAGGTCGAGCACCGACGGCACGTCGGTCACCGAGACGAACGAGGCGCGAGCAGCCGTGACGACGCCGTCGGCCACCGTCACGGCGACCGCGACGCCCGCGAGGGCGTAGTCGCCGTGACGCCGTGCCGACTCACGGAAGCCTGTGCTGGTGCCTGCGGGCAGGCGCGCGAATCGCACTGCCACGACGAGCTCGTCGGGTCTCAGGCTCGTCTCGAGTGGCCCGGCGAAGAAGTCCTGCCAACCGATCTCACGCGTGCCGCTCGCGCTCACCGCCTCGACGAGGCCGTCGCAGAGCGCCAGCACCGCCGGCATCTCGCCGGCCGGGTCGGCGTGGGCGATCGAGCCCACGGTCGTGCCGCGGTTGCGGATGGCCGGGTGGGCGACGTTGAGGGTGGCCTGCCGCAGGAGGGGGAGGGCGGCATACGCCTCGTCCGAGCGGGCGAGGCCCGCGTGGCGGACCAGCGCGCCCACGCGGACGACATCGTCGGTCACCACGATGCCGTCGAGCCCGGACACCCCGTTGATGTCGACGAGGTGGGCCGGTGAGGCGAGGCGCATGTTGAGGATCGGGACGAGGCTCTGCCCTCCGGCGAGCACCTTGCCGTCGTGGCCGACCTGCTCGAGCACGGCAGCGGCCTCGCCGACGGTGCTCGGCGCGTGGTGCACGAAGGGGGCTGGCTTCACCGAATCGATCCTGCCTTCCGATCGGCGCTGGCACTAGGGGGCTGGTCGGATCCCTGGGCCCACGCTCTTGTCAGGTTGTGCCGTCACCACCGTGGGGCCCCGACGACCGATCGGGGCCCACGGGTGCGGTATGCCGTCCGGCTCGCTCAGTGCCGCCGGTCGGGTCCGCCGGGAGTGTCCTGGTAGAGGTCGTCGATGCCGTCGGCGTCGCCGTAGTCCCCCTCCCGCCGACCGAGCGAGATCATCGTTCCCCCGGCGGCATCCGCCCGGTCACGCAGCTCCGCCGGGGCAAGGGCCCGGGCGAGGTGGAAGGCGCCGACGGCGACGATGGTGCCGAGGGCGATGCCGCCCAGCGAGAAGCTGTCGGAGAAGACGAGCGACACGTTGCCGATGCCGATGACGATGCCGGCTGCCACGGGCACGAGGTTGATCGGGTTGCCGAAGTCGACCCCGTTCTCCTTCCAGATCTTTGCGCCGAGCAGGCCGATCATCCCGTAGAGCACGACCGTGATGCCGCCGAGCACGCCGCCCGGCACCGAGGCCACGAGGGCACCGAACTTCGGCGACAGGCCGAAGATGATGGCGACGGCGGCTGCGACGTAGTAGGCCGCGGTGGAGTAGACGCGGGTGGCAGCCATGACGCCGATGTTCTCGGCATACGTCGTCGTCGGCGAGCCACCGACGGAGCTGGCGATCATCGTTCCGACGCCATCGGCGGCGATGGCCCGGCCCATGGAGGGGTCGAGGTCGGTCTTCGTCATCTCGGCGACGGCCTTGACGTGGCCGGTGTTCTCGGCCACGAGCGCGATGACGGCGGGGAGCACGAGCAGGATCGCCGCGATCGAGAACGACGGCGCGTGGATGCCGACGATCTCCTTGCCGTCGGGGCCCATGGTCGTCGACGGCGGCAGGCCGAACCACGGCTGCGAGGCGAGGTTGTCGAAGTTGGTTCGGAAGTGGGTGGTGACCTCACCGGCCGCCGCGTCGTAGGACGTGATCTGGCCGAAGACCTTGTCGAAGACCCAGGAGATGACGTAGCCGAAGATCAGGGCGAGGAAGACCGCGATCCGCGAGACGAAGCCCTTGAAGGCGACCGCGCAGACGATGGTGAACGTCATGACGAGCAGCGCCACCCACTGGTCCTGCGGCCAGTAGATGTTGGCCACGACCGGGGCGAGGTTGAAGCCGATGAGCATCACCACGGCGCCGGTGACGACCGGCGGCAGCACCTTGTGGAGCACGGCCGAGCCGGCGAAGTGGATCGCGACGCCGACAAGGGTCAGCACGAGTCCGGCCACGAGGATGGCACCGGTCACGGTGGCAGACGTCGCGCCCTCCTGCGCCCGGATGGCGACGACCGCGCCGACAAAGCTCGCCGACGTGCCGAGATAGCTCGGCACCTTGCCCTGGACGATGAGCAGGAAGCAGATCGTCGCGATGCCGCTCATCATGATCGCGAGCTGTGGGTTGAGGCCCATGACGAGCGGGAAGACGAAGGTCGCCCCGAACATCGCCACGACGTGCTGGGCCCCGAGACCGACCGTCCGGCCCCACGACAACCGCTCGTCGGGGGCGACGACGTCGTCGGGACCCATGGTCTTGCCGTCCCCGTGAAGTTTCCAGCCCAAAGCCATTCCGACTCCTATGGTCGCCGCGCGTGGCGCGGATGAGGTCCCACTGCGGGATGGGCGAAAACTACTCCCGCAGCAGGTGATCGCGTTCGTCAAAGGTTGATACACGCCGACGCGGACCTGCTGGCAGGTCATGATGTATCCCGTGCACGACGATCGAAAGAGCAATCCGTCCGCGTCCCCGGGGTCCGCGGGCACCCGCGCCGAGGGGACGGATTGCTCTTTCGATCGGTCCGGGCCGCTGCGGCCCTACGAGAGCCGCGACCGCGACGCCCTCTACGACATCTGCCTGCGCACCGGCGACGGGGGAGGCGACGCGACCGGTCGCTACGCCGTGCCGGCCCTGCTGGGCGAGGTCTACGTCGGCCCCTACCTGGCCTTCGAGCCGGAGCGGGCCTTCGTCCTCGACGACGGCACCGGTGCCGGCGGCTACACGCTGGGCGCCGTGGACACCCGGGCCTTCGAGGCCCGCTGCGAGCGCGAGTGGTGGCCGGGGCTGCGCGAGCGCTACCCGCTCGGCAGCCAGACCCCGGGCTCGGCCGACGCCGAGGTCGTGTCGCTGATCCACCGGCCGCCGGTCGTCCCCGACGCCGTCGTCGCCGGCCACCCGTCCCACCTGCACATCGACCTGCTGCCTCCGTGGCAGGGCGGCGGTTGGGGCCGGCGCCTCATCGAGCGGCTCCTCGACGCACTGCACGACGCCGGCTCGCCGGGAGTGCACCTCGGCGTCGGGACGGGCAACCATCGGGCGGTGGGCTTCTACCGTCACCTCGGCTTCACTCAGCTGCTCGCCGATGGCGACACCCTCTTCCTCGGCCGCTCGACGACCCCCTGATCGACAGAGCAATCCGTCCGCCGCCCCCATCCTGATCGAGAGAGCGATTCGTCCGCCCCCATCCTGATCGAAAGAGCAATCCGTCCCCGAGGAGCGGACCGAGCGGCCACGCTGACCGGACGGATTGCTCTTTCGATCACAGCCCGATGCCCGTGAGGCGCGCGGAAGTGCTCTTTCGATCGGACGGGCTCAGATGCCGCGCATGGCGTGGATCTTGAGCGCGAGCGCCAGCGTGAGCCGCAGGTCAGGGTCAGTCCCGAACGGACCGAGCATCTTCTCGAGCTTGCCGATGCGGTAGCGCAGCGTGTTGTAGTGGAAGAAGAGGCGGCGCGCGGTCTCGGCGACGTTCATGTTGGTGTCGAGCAGGATGCTGAGTGTCTCGCGCAGCCCGGCGTTCTCGGGGGAGTCGTCGGTGGCGAGCTCGCCGAGGGAGTCGCGCACGAAGCGGCGCAGGTCGGCACCCTCCGGGATGAGCGCGAGCAGGCGATAGATGCCGAGCCCGTCCACGTGGGTCAGCGCGCCGTCGCCGTGCATCTGTCGCCCGACGGTGACCGCCGACAGCGCCTCGTCGTAGGCCTGCGGCAGCGTGGCGACGGACGTGATGGGCCGCGACACCCCGGCCGAGAAGCTGCGGCGCCCGCCACCTCCGTCGCCGCGCACCACACGCACGAGATCGGCCACGCCGCGCATCAGGCGCTCGGTGTCGGCGTCGGCGGGCACCCCGACGAGCGCGACGACCTCACGGCTGAAGCCCATCACCGGGGCGCCGGGGTCGCGCACTCCCATCGCGTGGGTCCAGGCGCGGGCGAAACGCTGCTGGAGGAAGCGCACCTCCTCGGGGTCGCGGCTCGTGCGGTCGTCGTCCTCGTCGGTCTCGGCGACGACGACGACCATCGGCCGGTCGATGTGCCACCCGAGCGAGGCGGCGTGGGCCACGGCGTCGGCGGGGGAGCCGGCCCGCCCGGCGAGCGCGTCGCGGAGGAACTCAGCGCGGTACTTGCTCTCGACGGCCGACACCGCCTGGTCCTTGGTGATCGCGAGCGCCGCGACGGTGGCGGCCCGCTCGAGCAGGCGCACGTCGTCGGCGGTGAGGTCGCGGTGACTGCAGAAGGCGATGAGCACCCCGTGGTCCAGGTGCCCCGCGACGATGCGCACGGCGGCCCGCCCCGGCCCGTGGACGGCTGCCGCGCGGTCGTCGCGCACCAGTCCCATCGGCTCGCTCTCGGTGAGCAGCCGGCCCGTGCGGTCGAAGCAGCCCTGCCCCTCGGCGTGGGTGAGCTCGCGGGTCGACCCGGCGCGAGCGATGACGCGACCGTCGGTCGTCGTCACCATCGCCGCCCCGTCGAGGAAGCCGACGACCTGCTCGCAGAGGTCGTCGAGCGAGCCTCCCGCCAGCACGATCTGCACGAGGGCGCGGTCGGCGTCCTCGAGTCGGCGCAGCATCGCCGTCTGGTGCTCGAGGATCGCGCTCAGCACCTCGGTCGTGAAGGTGCCGAGGCGGCCCTCGGGCACCTCGATGATCGGCAGGCCGCTTCGCGTCGCTGCCTCGACGAGCAGCCGGTATGCCGCAGGGTCGGGTCCCGAGACCACGAGCCCCACCGCTCCGGCGCCGTGCAGCGCATCGACGACCGCGGCAGGGCCGTCGGCGGCACCGGCGGTCGTGATCTCGTGGAGGGCCGCGGTGTCGGCCAGCACGAGGCAGTGGGCGAGCGCAGCGACCGGCTCGGTGGTGTCGGCGGCGCGCCTCAGGGCCATGCGCAGCGGCAGGGTGCTGTCGACGGTGGCGTCCAACCGCTCGGGCGAGGCCTGCACGGAGCCCTGGGCCGTCGAGGCGAGGCCGGCGATGAGGCGCAGCGAGATGCCCGAGACCTCGGGGACAGGCCGGGCGGGGTGGCTGGGCGGGGGCGCGGCTGGCAAGTCACCATCGCGACGAGGCGCAGCGTTGGCAACTTTCACCATGAGCGCACCCTACCCAGCGTGGATAGCGTCACGACACGCCGCCCGACCGCAGTGGATGCTGGTGCGGGACGCGCTCGCGCGACGGGCGGGTGACGGATGCGGGACGGATGCGGTGGCAGGCACAGGGCGGCAGCGGGAGGCGGCAGGGGATGGGCGAGAAGCACGGGACCGACCTGCTGGGTGCCGCCGTGTCGCCGCTCGTGGCCGGCGCCGTCGCGGGGGGTGCCACGCGACGCCGGGTGCTGGGGGTCTTCACGACCTGCGTCTACGTCGAGCTGGGAGCGCACGACCGCGTGCTCGCCCTGCTGGCCTCCGACGCGCTGCACCTGCCCATCGGGCTGCGGCTCGCGGTGCCCTCGTCGGCGCTGTCCTGGGGCGTCCAGCCGGGCGACGAGGTGGTCGTCGGGGCGGGACGGGTCGTGCTGCCGGCGCACGAGGTCGTCGCCGCGCGTCTCGCCCGGCCGTCGCGCGTGCGTGCCACGACCTGGGTGCCGACCCCGGCCGATGCCGTCCGTCTCCCCGACCCGGGGGTGCTCGGTGACCTCACCCGCGACCTGACGAGGACCGCCCTCGCGGGTCGCCCCCTCGACGCCGCCGTGAGGGGCCTCGTGGGCGCCGGCCGCGGACTCACCCCGAGCGGCGACGACGCCCTGTGCGGCGTGCTTCTCGCGCTCGCGTCGGTCGAGCACCCCGACGCGGCTCGGACGCTCGCCGCGCTGAGGGCACAGCTGGCGAAGGCGCTCGGCCGCACGACAAGTCTCTCGGCCGCGCTCCTCGCGGCAGCCGCGTCGGGGTATGCCGTGCCCGACGTCGTGCGCCTCGTGACCCTCCTCGCCGCGGCCGGGTCGACCGGCCGGAACGACACCCCCGGCACCCCCGGCACCAGCTCTGTCGCGGGGCGCGCCGGTGCGATCCCGCGCGTCGACCCGCGACCGGACCGGACGGCATACGACCTTGCGTTGGAGGGGGTGCTCGCCATCGGCCACACGTCGGGGCGCGACCTGCTCTCCGGCGTCGCGGGCGCCCTGCTCGCCCTGGCCCACGCGCTCGACCCCAGCCCGACCACCCCGCCACCCGAGGGAGCCCACCGTGCCTGACCACGTCGAGCGCCGCACCGGCACCTACGTCGACTCCGTCAGCCTCCTGCAGGTCTCGCGGGCCGCGGCCAGCACGCCCGGCGTCGAGGCGGCGCAGGTCGCGATGGCGACGGAGCTCAACCTCGACGTCATCCGAAGCATGGGTTTCGACGTGCCGGACGGATCGCCCAACGACCTGCTCGTCGCGGTGCGCGGCAGCGACGAGGGCATCGCCGCGGCCCTGGCCGTCGTGGCGGAGCACCTGACCCGACGTCGCGGGGCAACGCCGACCGGGGGCCTGGGCGAGGCGCCGGCCCCGCGCACGACGGGCGCGGCCATCGCCGCCCTCGGCGCCGACCTCGCCCTCGTCTCGGTGCCCGGGGCGCACGCCGTCGTCGAGGCGTTCGACGCGATCGCGGCCGGTGTCAGCGTCATGGTCTTCTCCGACAACGTGCCCGTCGAGGACGAGGTGGCGCTCAAGAAGGCGGCCGCGCGCGCGGGCGTGCTCGTCATGGGGCCCGACTGCGGCACCGCGGTGGTGGGCGGCGTCGCGCTCGGCTTCGCCGACGTCGTGCGCCCCGGGCCCGCCGGCATCGTCGCGGCGTCCGGCACCGGGGCGCAGCAGGTGATGGCCCTGCTCGACGCAGCGGGGGTGGGCGTGAGCCACTGCCTCGGCGTCGGCGGTCGCGACCTCTCTGCCGCGGTGGGCGGCCGCTCCACCCGTCAGGCGCTCGCCGCGCTCGCGGCCGACCCCGCCACCGAGCGCATCCTCGTCGTCTCCAAGCCTCCTGCCGCGAAGGTGCTGGCCGAGCTCGAGGCGTATGCGGCTGGGTTGGGCAAGCCGGTCCACTGGGCGACCCTCGGGCCAGGTCGACCCGACCTCACCGCCGCGGTCGAGGACCTGCTCGGAGGGTCTGAGCGGGTGTGGCCGGAGTGGGCTGGCACCTCCAGCGACGAGCTCGCCGAGGGCTCGCTCCGCGGGCTCTTCTGCGGTGGGACCCTGGCTGACGAAGCGATGATCATCGCCGCCGAGTACGTCGGCGACGTGCGTTCCAACATCCCGCTTCGACCGGACCTCGCGCTGGGTCCGGACCTGCGCGATCCCGGCCACGTCGTCATCGACTTCGGCGACGACTCGATGACGCTCGGGCGGGCGCACCCGATGATCGACCCGTCGTTGCGGCTCGAGCGCATCGCCGTCGAGGCCGCCGACCCGACGTGCGGGGTGCTGCTGCTCGATCTCGTGCTCGGCCACGGCGCCCACCCGGACCCGGCCCCGGAGCTCGCCGACGCGATCAGATCCGCTCGTGCGACGGCGGCGGCGGCGGGTCGCGACCTCCCGGTCGTCGTGTCGCTGACCGCGACCGAGGGGGACCCGCAGGGCCGCGACCGGACCGCGGGGATCCTCGCCGATGCCGGCGCCACCGTGCTCCTGTCCAACGCCAACGCGACGCGGCACGCGATCCACCTCCTCGGCCGGCAGACGTGGCCACTGGCAACGACACCGGGCGCCACGGCATACGACACCTCCCCAACCCGATCGAGAGAGCAATCCGACGAGCTGCACGGGCTGCTGTCGAGCGAGCTCGTCGTGGCCACGGCGGGTGCTGGACTCTTTGCGGATTCCCTTCGTGCGCAAGCGGTCTCGGTGATCGAGGCCGACTGGCAGCCACCGATGCCGGGCACGGAGCGCGACCTCGGGGTCGTGCTTGCCGATGCCCGTCGGGCGGCAGCAAACGCTGAGTCGCTCGCTCGGATGACGACAGCCGGAGCCGACCTCGTCGACGTGCGGCCGGCGCGAGAGGCGCTCGGGCTCGAGTCCGGCACCTTCCTGCATGCAGGGCCGCCGATCAGCTTCGACCGTGCGTCGGGGCCGCTGCGGGGCGCGCTCATCGGCGCGATGCTGCTCGAGGGCCTGGCCGGCAGCGCCGAGGAGGCGGAGGCGAGGCTCGAGAAGGGTGACGGCATCACCCTCGAGCCGTGCCACCACCGCGACGCCGTCGGCCCGATGGCGGGGGTCATCAGCCCGTCTATGTGGGTCTACGAGCTGCGCGACGAGGTGCACGACAACACGTCGTGGTGCTCGCTGAACGAGGGGCTCGGCAAGGTGCTGCGCTACGGCGCCTACGGTCCCGAGGTCATCGACCGGCTGCGCTGGATGAATGCCGTGCTCGGGCCGATCCTCCAGCAGGCCGTGCGCGCGCGCGTCGACGCGTCCGGCCCGGTCGACATCAAGGCGATCATCGCCCAGATGCTCCAGATGGGCGACGAGGGCCACAACCGCAACCGCGCCGGGTCGCTCATGCTGCTCCGCGAGCTGCTGCCGACGATGATCACCGCCGACGCGTCGTCGACTCATGTGGCCGAGGCCGTGCGCTTCTCCGGAGCCAACGAGCACTTCTTCCTCAACCTCGGTATGCCGGCCTGCAAGCTGAGCACGCTTGCCGCGCACGGCATCCCGGGCTCGAGCGTCGTGACGACGATGGCGCGCAACGGCACCGATTTCGGTATCCGCGTGTCGGGCACGGGGGACGCGTGGTTCACCGGCCCGGCCAACACCCCCGAGGGGCTCTTTCTCGGGTCCTTCGGACCTGACGATGCCAACCCCGACATCGGTGACTCCGCGATCACGGAGACGGCGGGCATCGGTGGCTTCGCGATGGCCGCCGCACCCGCCATCGTGAAGTTCGTCGGTGGTGACGTGCCCTTCGCCCTGCGCGCAACCCAGACGATGTATGCCATCACCGTCGGCGAGCACTCCGCCTACCAGGTGCCGATCCTCGAGTTCCGTGGCACGCCGACCGGCATCGACGTCGCGGCGGTCGTGCGCACCGGCATCTTGCCCCAGATCAACACCGGCATGGCCGGGCGCGTTGCTGGGACGGGCCAGGTGGGCGCCGGCCTCGTGACCCCGCCGGCCGACTGCTTCACGGCAGCGCTGAGTGCACTCGCAGGAGCCGCCGCGCCCTGAGCCCCGTCGAGTGCCCGGTTTCGGACGGATCGAGGTCGAGTCGAGTGCCCGGTTTCGGACGGATCAAGGTCGAGTCGAGTGCCCAGTTTCGGACGGATCAGGTCGAGTCGAGTGCCCGGTTACGGACGGATCAAGGTCGAGTCGAGTGCCCAGTTCCCGACGGGCACCTTCACGGCATACGCGCGCGCCAGAACTCGTCGCGGGCAATCGCCGCGTCGATCGCGTGACGCGAGAAGAAGTGTGGATCTGTGTCGTGAAGTGTCAGCGCAGACTCCGGTACGTGCAGCTCATCGGCAAAGCGGCGGATGATGTCCCAACGCGCGGAGGCGGTGGCCATGTCGACCGCCCAAATCTTGATCACGACCCAGCCGTCGTCCTCAAGACGTGTGCATCGAACGTCGTCATGCTCCTGCTGCTCTGCGCCTGAATGGAATTCAGCACCCTGGTACTCGCCGATGAGCCGGATCTTTCGACCGTCTGGTAGGTCGATCTGCCAGACCAGGTCGCCAAAGCCCAGCAGGACGTCGGGATTCCAGGATGCGAAGATCGGTTGGTTGGGCAGCGGTTCGGGAAGGCCCGCCCGAACGAACATGATTCGCGCCGTGGTCTCGCGCGGAGACCACGATCCCACCCGGATGAGCTCCAGCGCCTCGGTGAGGAGAGCCTTACCACGTGGACGCACTCGTCTGCTCAGTGCTGCCTTCAGCGGAGCCGTGCTACGAAGTGCGGTAGCGCACGCATCGCCAACGACGATGGCGTCGTCCAGACCCATGGGCTTGCCGCGGCCGACGAGCTCGCCCAGGTCGACCCACGTGTCGGCGAGGCCGACGACTCGGAGTCCGTGGACCGTCGTCACTGCTCGGGCATGGACGGCCCGGTGCCCGACCACGTGTGCTCGGCGAAGGTGTGGTCTGTCGATGCGGTGGATGACGTGCAGCCGCTCGTCCGCTTCCAGGGCGTACGAGAGGGGAAGGCCGTGGAGCTGCGCGGAGGTGGTGTGGGAGAAGGCCGCCCCCGGTGGCAGGACGCAGGCCAGGGCCTCCGCCCGCTCGATCAGGCTCGACGGCGCGTAGCTGGATCGAACTCCGCGGAAAGGACGCTCCAAGGTCGCCGAATCGAGCTGTCGCTCCGTATAGCCGAGCCTTCTGCCGTGAGCGACGCTGAACGGCGTGTTGGGGAGGTCCATTCAGCGACAGTGCCCGAGGACCTGTACGTCATGCGCCGGGGAGAATCGAGCTGTGGATTGTCGCGACCTTCCTCGACGGGGTGTGGAAAACGTCGTGGAGAACTGGGCACTCGACGGGTGGGGGCGTCGGGAACTGGGCACTCGACGGGTGGGGGTGTCGGGAACTGGGCACTCGACGGGTGGGGGTGTCGGGAACTGGGCACTCGACGGGTGGGGGTGTCGGGAACTGGGCACTCGACGATCGGGGAGGGCAGCGGGCGGCTTCCTTGACGGAGACCGCGGCACCCGCATACGGCACGACGGTCTGGCCGATCTGCCCGGGGCAAAAAGGATTGGGGCGGTGTCGGTGGCCCGGCCTAGGGTGGACGGGCCATGCGAGACTTCCCACCCGTCACCCGGGCCTACACCGAACGCGGCGCCGACGAGCCCGACACCCGCAGTCCCCTGAGGTTCCTCTGGTGGATGGTGCGGGCCAACGGCGCGCTCTTCTGGGTCGGGCTGCTCGTCGCGCTCATCTGGATGGTGCCGCAGACCGTCGGCCCGTGGATCGTCGGTCGGGCGATCGACACCGGCATCGTCGCCGGCGACTCAGCCCAGACCACGCAGTGGATCGTGCTCCTCGCCGTGGTGACCATCATCGGCGCCGCCAGCGGCATCGCCTTCCACACCGTGATCGTGCGCGAGTGGCTCATCGCGCTCTACGGCACGACCAAGCTCGTCACCCGCAAGGCCCTCCAGCTCGGTCACGTCCTGACGCGTCGTACGCCCACGGGCGAGGTGCTGTCGGTCTCGGGCAGCGATGGTGACCAGTTCGGCGCCCTCATGGAGGTCACGACGCGAGCCGTGTCGCAGCTCGCCGCCTACCTCGTCGTCGCCGGCATCGTCCTGACCACCTCCGTGCGCATGGGCCTGCTCGTGCTCCTGTCGGCGCCGCTGCTCGTGCTCCTCGGCGCCCCGCTGCTGCGCCCCATGCAGCGCTGGCAGGGCGTCGAGCGCGCCCGCAACTCCGAGCTGACCTCGATGGCGACCGACATCGTCGGCGGCCTGCGCATCCTGCGCGGCATCGGGGGCGAGCAGACCTTCGGGGGCAACTACGCGACGCAGTCGCAGCGGGTCCGGGAGTCGGGTGTGGCCGCGGGCCGCTGGCTCGCCGCCGTCGAGTCGGTCGGCGTGCTGCTCTCCGGCAGCTTCGTCGTCGCCCTGATGTGGCTGGGCACCCGCGAGGTGGCCCAGGGCCAGCTCACCGTCGGCGAGCTCGTCAGCTTCCTCGGTTACGGCCTCTTCCTCATCCAGCCGATGCGCACCTTCGTCGAGTTCGCGCAGAAGTGGACCCGGTCGGTCGTCTCCGCCCGCAAGGCCGTGGCCGTGCTCTCCCAGCGCCCGCCCTGGGTGCACCCCCACGTGCCCGAGCGACTGCCCCATCAGGCCCCCATCGTCGACCGCACCTCGGGTGCGACGATCGAGCCCGGCCGCCTCACCATGGTCGTCTCGGCCGTGCCCGACGACTGCGCGGCGCTCGCCGACCGCCTGGGCCGCTACCTGCCGAGCGAGGAGGGCGCGCTCGTCAGCGACGAGATCCCCGAGGAGCTCAAGGGTCGGGCGGCCCGCCGAGAGCGATCGGCCCGCGCCCGGGCCCGCGAGGAGCAGGCCTGTCTCGACGACGAGCGGGCCCGCCAGGCCTGGGGCGTCACCGTGGGCGGGGTCGACCTCGCCAACGTCGAGCTCGACGAGGTGCGCGCGGGCATCCTCGTCAGCGACACCTCGCCCCAGATCTTCGCCGGCACGCTGCGAGAGGCCGTGGACCCGCTCGGCCGCCTCAGCCGCGAGGAGGCCGAGCGGGCCCTGCACACCGCCGCCGCCGAGGATGTCTTCGACGCGCTCCCCGGCGGTTGGCAGGGCGAGCTCGAGGAGCGAGGCCGGGGCCTGTCCGGCGGCCAGCGCCAGCGCCTCGTCCTCATGCGGGCGCTCGCGGCCGATCCCGAGGTGCTCGTGCTCGTCGAGCCGACCTCCGCCGTCGACGCGCACACCGAGGCCCGCATCGCCGAGCGCCTCGGAGAGCACCGCCGCGGCCGCACGACGGTTGTCATGACCGCCTCGCCCCTGCTGCTGCACCACGCCGACGAGGTCATCCTCCTCGAGGGCGGCGTCGCCACCACACGGGGTCGTCACGCCGACCTGCTCGCCGGCTCCGCGGCATACCGCTCGGTCGTCGTGCGTGGCGCCGAGGGCGCCTCCGTGCCCGCGCAGCCCGACAGGGAGGAGGCGCGATGAGCCGCACCGACGCGCTCGACAGCGCTCTCGACCCGAGGACGTATGCCGCCGGCGACCTCAGCCCGTTGCTGACCCCTGACATCGCGGCCGAGTCAGCACGCACGTGGGACGCCGTGACGCAGGCGCCCGCGGTGCCCG
This sequence comes from Humibacillus xanthopallidus, assembly GCF_044793955.1. Lineage (GTDB taxonomy): Bacteria > Actinomycetota > Actinomycetes > Actinomycetales > Dermatophilaceae > Humibacillus > Humibacillus xanthopallidus_C. The sequence goes on from NZ_CP084995.1 coordinate 1,528,875, forward strand.
ACGAGCTGCGCCCGGTCACGGGGGCCTCGACCCGCGAGCGGGTGTCCGCGCTCCACCGGCGTCACCTGCTGCGTGAGAGGCGGGCCCAGGAGTTCGTCGCCGACACGATGAACGCCCGCAAGGGTCTGCCCATCGCCGACAACCACCAGGTGATCCGCTTCATCGGGCGGCTGCTCGCCGACCATCGCACCCTCGTGGTGGCGGTCGTGCTCGCCAACGCGCTCGCAGCGACGGCGGGCCTGCTCGTGCCGCGACTGCTCGGCAACCTCGTCGATGCGACCGTGGCGGACGTCGCCGCCGGTCGCGTCGATGCCGCCCTCGCGGGCGCCAACGCCGCGGCCCTCGTCGTCGCGGGGCTCGTCGTCATCCAGAGCCTCTTCACCTTCGCCGCGAAGATGAGCTCGACGGTGCTCGGCCAGAACGTCCTCGCCAGCGCCCGCGAGTTCATCGTGCGCGCGATCCTGCGCCTGCCGCTCTCGCGCGTCGAGAGTGCGAGCTCGGGCGACCTCGTGACGCGCGTGACCCGCGATGTCGGCACGATGAGCGAGAGCGTGCGCTGGGCCCTGCCCGAGTCGATCATCGCGAGCATCACCGTCGTGCTGACCCTCGTCGCCATGGTGAGCAACTCGCTCGCGCTGTCGTTGCCGTCGATCGTTCTCATGGGGCTCGCGCTCTTCCAGGTGCGCCGCTACCTGCAGCGCGCGCCCAAGGGCTATCTCACCGAGGGCGGCACCTACTCGCGCATCAACACGACCCTCACCGAGACCGTCGAGGGTGCCCGCACGGTCGAGGCGCTGGGGCTCAGCGAGCAGCGGCTGCGCCGAGGCGACGACGACATCGAGGTCTCGGGCCAGGCCGAGCGCTACACGATGACGCTGCGCAACCTGCTCTTCGTCGTCATGGACGTCGCCTTCAGCATGCCCCGGGTGCTCGTGCTGCTCTTCGGAGCCATCGGCTACACGCAGGGCTGGGCGACCCTCGGCCAGCTGACGACGGCGATCCTCTACGCCGAGGCGCTGTGGGGGCCGTTCGACATGCTCGTGCACACGGTCGACCGCGTGCAGGTCGGCATCGCCTCCACGACGCGACTGCTCGGCATCGCGACAGTGCCTCCCGACCGCGAGGCGGCACCTGACCGTCCCGTCGGGCGCGACCTCGTCGGCCACGACCTGCGCTACGCCTACCGACCGGGCCACGACGTGCTGCACGGCATCGACCTCGACCTGCGCACCGGCGAACGTCTCGCCATCGTGGGGCCGAGCGGCTCGGGCAAGTCGACGCTCGGACGGCTGCTCTCGGGCATCCACGGGCCGCGCACGGGCACCGTCGCCGTCGGTGGCGTCGAGCTGACCGCGCTGCCGCTCGACGTGCTGCGCACCGAGGTCGCGCTCGTGACCCAGGAGCACCACGTCTTCATCGGATCGGTCCGCGACAACGTCGTGCTCGCCCGCGAGGGGTCGAGCGACGAGCAGGTGCGGGCGGCGCTCGGTGCGGTCGACGCTCTCGAGTGGGTGGACCGTCTGCCCGATGGCATCGACACCCGCATCGGCTCGGGGCAGCAGGTGCTGACGCCGGGGCGGGCCCAGCAGATCGCGCTCGCGCGACTGATCCTCGCCGACCCGCACACGATCGTGCTCGACGAGGCCACCTCCCTCATCGACCCGCGCACCGCGCGGCACCTCGAGGGCTCGATGAACGCGCTGCTGACCGGCCGCACGGTGGTGGCGATCGCGCACCGGTTGCACACGGCGCACGACGCTGACCGCATCGCCGTCGTCATCGACGGCCGGGTCGTCGAGCTCGGCAGCCACGACGAGCTCGTCGAGCGCGAGGGCGAGTACGCCGCCCTCTGGCGGGCCTGGACCTCGTAGGTCCTCAGCCAGTCGAGTGGCCGCGTCGTCCCACCCGTCGCGGCCTCATCGGGGCCCCTCGACTCGGGTTGGCGCGGGGAAGCCCAGGCGGGCCTTGATGACCGGAGCCGTGAGGTCGAGCATCGCTCGGGTCAGGCGGACGCGCTCGAGCGTCAACAGGGCGAGCTCGTCACCAGTGACAGTGCTCGAGGCCAGCTCGTCCGAGGGCAGCGCGGTGAAGACCGATCGGGCGAAGAGCGAGCCGAGGTAGCCGAAGCGCACGTCGTCGGCGCCGACGGCATACCCCTCGTCGGCCAGACCCTCAAGGTAGGCGGGGAAGATGACCGCGTCGATGGCCCTGATCTCGGAGGCGGGGGTCAGTCCGGCGTGCATAGGTCCGACGAGCAGCTGTCCGAGGTCGAAGCCGACCGCGAGGAGCGACCCGAAGCCCCAGTCGATCACGACGAGGTCGTCCTCGCCGTCGCAGATCAGGATGTTCTGCACGCTCGCGTCCCCATGCGCGAAGGTCTGCGGCAGCCGGTCGAGCTCGGCCAGCACGGGCAGGGCGAGGTCGAGCATGGCGAGCAGATCGCCCCGCAGGTCGTGGTCGCCGGTGGTTGCCACGGCCTGCATCATCGCCGGGTGTGCCCAGAGGTCGTCGTCGGCGAGCTCGGCACTCGCTCCGACGAGGACGCGACCCTCGACGAGATAGCGCAGGGCGGCACCGCGGGGGAGCTGGCGACAGATCTCGGGGAGTTGCTCGTTGACCTCCGCGCCCTCGTGGCGCCGGGCGGCCAGACGACCGAGGAGGTATGCCGCTCGGCCGAGCTCGTCTGTCGACCACGGCCCGGTGCGCTCGTCGACGAGCTCGGACCAGAGGCAGATGTGGTCGTCGTCGAAGTGCTCGTGGTGGCGAAGCTGGGGCATGCGCATGCCGTCGGGGAGCACACCCGCGATGCCCGACAGGGCCATGTCGAGCTCGAAGCGCCACGGGAAGGTGGTGAGGAAGAAATCGCGCGGCGGCCCTTCGGGGATCAGCTCGAGGCGGGGCCAGAGCCGAGGGTGGCGCAGGAGCTTGACGAAGGACCGCGCCGGCGGAGTCGGGGCGTGTGCCACCTCGGCCCTCCAGAGTCCGGCGGTCGCGGGGGAGCCCCAGGCGTAGTCGACGGCGGCGAGCGTCACGCTCTCGGCTCCGACGCCCGCCAGGCGCGCCGTGACGGCGGCGATGTCGTGCTCGTCGACCGGCAATGTGCCCACCCCCTCAAGTAGTAAAGCACCTTGACCAAATCGAGGATAGAGTCGGACCATGGTCTTGCGCAAGGACGAGCGTGCCCGCGACGGGCCTGGACCCGACGACTATCCCGACCACCTCTTTCGCTGGGCAGACGCGGTCGGTCGCCGCCTCAACCACGAGATGCGCGAGCTCGCACCCGCCCATCTCGTCGCCATCGGAGGTCGCCGATCGCGACTGCTGCAGATGATCCCCGTTGACGGCATGCGGGTCACCGACCTCGCGCACCGGTCGGCCGTGACCAAGCAGGCCATCGGTCAGCTCGTCGACACGCTCGAGGCCCAGGGCCTCGTCGAGAGTGGCCCGTCAGAGGGGGACAGGCGGGTGCGCTGGGTTCGCCGCACCGCGGCGGGTGACCGGGTCGTCGAGGAGACTCTCGCCCTCATCGAGGCCGCGCAGGACCGGCTCCGGGCGCAGGTCGGCGCGCGCCGCTACGACGTCATGGTCGACACGATGCGCGAGCTCGGACGCGACGTCACCTGGTGATCGTGTGGGGCTCCGGCGCGCCGCGGCGGTCCCCTCGACGGACCGGCGCGGTCGTGTGACAGTGGGGCCATGAGCAGCGCGGCGAGCAACGGGACGGACCGGACGGCATACGTCATCATCGGCGGTGGGCTCACCGCCGCCAAGGCGGTCGAGGGCATCCGCGAGCACGACGAGAAGGGCAGCGTCGTGGTCGTCACCGAGGAGGAGCAGGTGCCCTACGAGCGGCCACCGCTGTCCAAGGGAGTGCTCAAGGGTGACGACGACGTCGACACCGTCTACACCCACCCCCAGTCGTGGTACGCCGATCACGATGTCGAGCTGCGGCTCGGCGACCCGGCCACGTCGCTCGACGCGGAGGCGCACGTCGTGACCCTGCGCAGTGGCGAGTCCCTCTCGTACGACAAGCTCTTGCTCGCCACCGGATCGTCGGCTCGAGCCCTCGACGCCCCGGGCGCCGATCTCGACGGCGTGCTCTACCTCCGGGAGCTGCAGGAGTCCACTGCCCTCAAGGAGGCCCTCGTCGACGGAGCCAGGGTCGTCATCGTCGGCGCCGGATGGATCGGCCTCGAGGTCGCTGCGGCGGCCGCTGATGCCAAGTGCGCCGTCACCGTCGTCGAGCCCCAGGCCGCGCCCCTCCTCGGCGTCATGGGTGAGCATGTGGGGGGCTGGTTCGCCGACCTGCACCGCTCCCACGGCGTGGCCTTCCGCTTCGGCGAAGGGGTGGCGCGCATCGAGGGGACGGGCCGCGTCGAAGCGGTCGTGACGACGGCGGGGGAGCGCCTCCCTGCGGACGTCGTCGTCGTCGGCGTGGGCATCACGCCCAACACCGGGCTCGCGGAGGGAGCCGGGCTCGACGTCGACAACGGCGTCGTCACCGATGCCCGGCTGTGCACGTCGACCGACGGCGTGTGGGCGGCCGGCGACGTGGCCAGCTGGGAGAGCACCGCCCTGGGCACGCACGTGCGGGTCGAGCACTGGGCCAACGCCAACGACGGTGGTCTGGCGGCGGGCCGCTCGATGGCTGGCGCCGACGTGACCTACGACCCCATCCCGTTCTTCTTCTCCGACCAGTACGACGTGGGGCTCGAGTATGCCGGCCACGTCGCGCGCGGGTCCGGTGCCGAGGTCGTGCTGCGCGGCGAGCCGTCGAGCAACGAGTTCATGGCCTTCTGGGTGGTGCCCAAGGGTGCAGGCGTGCGGGTGCTCGCCGGCATGCACGTCAACGTCTGGGACACCATCGACACCGTGCAGCAGCTCGTGCGCGACCGCACGGTGGTCGACCGGCAGCGGCTCGCGGACACCGGTGTCCCGCTCGACGAGGTGGCCAGAGCGGCCTCCTGACAGCTCGGAGGCGGCAGCGAAGCGGTTGGCCGCGCCGTACCTGGCCGGTGTCATTCCCCCACGGACGTGACGAGCTGCCGCCTACTCTGTTGCGGTGGACGAGCACACCCGATGGATCCGGGCGGCCTCTGAGATCCTCAACGCGCCGACACCGCAGCGCGCGCACGACCTCCTCGTCGACGAGCTGATGCGCGAGACCCACGCCGACGTGGCGACCCGGGTCGGACTGTCGCCCCAGGATCCGCAGGCCATCGCGATCAGTGTCGAGGCCCGCGAGAAGCTTCCGCCGCGCGAGCACTGGCCGGTGGCGGCCCAGGCGCGGGCGCACCCGCTCGCGCAGTACTACGGGACGACGACAGACCACTCACCGGTCCGGCTCACCGACCTCATCGAGGCAGGCTGGACCCTGGACGATGACGCCCACGATGCGATGGCTGCCCTCGGCATCACGGTGCACCAGATGACCGTGCCGTGCGACACGCACCGAGGCGACTTCGACGGCTGGGTCGTGCTCAACGAGGGCGGCTTCGGCAGCGAGGATCTCGCCCGGCTCACCGATCTGCACACCCTGCTCGTCGGCCTCGACCGTCACATCCGGCTCTTCACCGCCGCGGTGGGAATGGGCGTGCCTGACCCCGGGGACGCACCCTCGTTGACGCCGAGGGAGCGATTGGTGCTGAGCCTGCTGGCGAGCGGGTCGACGGCGGAGGGCGTCGCCGCGCGGCTCATGATCTCGCCGCGCACGGTGCACAAGCACCAGGAGCACCTCTATCGCAAGCTCGGTGCCTGCGACCGGCTCTCCGCCGTGCTCGCCGCCCAGCGGCTCGGGCTGCTGCCCGCCGGCGGGAGCGGGCGCGCAGCCTCCCTGTCTGCGCACCCGCACCCCGATCGGCGCTACTCCTCGGGGAGCTCCCAGTCCGGGGCGCATTCCGCCATCCCGTCGACGACGGCCATCGTGAGCATGCCGAAGTCCTCGTCCGAGAGGTAGTTGAACGGCTTCGGTTCCATGCCCTTCTTGTAGTACGCGCCGCTTCCCACGGTGGCGCGTGACTGAATGAGCGGCTCCTGGGTCACGTCGTTGGCGACCATCCAGTCCTTCACGGCGTCGTCGGCGACGTAGCCGCACTGCTCGGCGTACTCCGGCCCGATGATGAACATCGTGCCGAGGTCGCTGAGCGGCACCCAGGGCGTGTTGCCCTTGAGGTGCTGCTCGTAGGCCTGGGGTTGCCAGTAGTCCCGGTAGCAGTGGTGGGCGGACGCCACCGAGGAGCCGGCGAGGGTGATGGCGGCAGCTGCGGCGGTGACGGTGCCGGTCCGGCGCAGGATCTTGCGTAGTGCTCCCATGCTCACATCTCTCTGTGCGAAAGGTGGCCCCCCGAGCCCGGCGCGGGTTCGCGCCAGCGTCAAACACAGTCTGGGTGGCGGCAACCGCTAGCAAAATACGCAGACCTGCGTATGCCGCTGACGTTCTGCCGCTGTGAACGTCCCGTTGTGCGCGTGGCAGGATGGGCGCCGTGACGGCACGCATCCTCGACGGCTCGGCCACCCTCAAGTCCATCAAGCTCGAGCTCGCCGAGCGGGTCGCCCGCCTCGCTGAGCGCGGCGTCGTGCCCGGTCTCGGCACGGTGCTCGTCGGCGATGACCCGGGCAGCCACTGGTACGTCAATGCCAAGCACAAGGACTGCGCTGAGATCGGCATCACGAGCATCCGGCGTGATCTGCCCGCCACCGCCACCCAGGCCGAGGTCGAGGCCGTCATCGACGAGCTCAACGCCGATCCGGCCTGCACCGGCTTCCTGGTCCAGCAGCCCACCGGCCTGGACGAGATGGCACTGCTCTCACGGGTCGACCCCGAGAAGGACGTCGACGGCCTGCACCCGACCAACCTCGGCTGGCTCGCGCTCGGCAGGCCGGCCCCGCTGCCGTGCACCCCGATGGGGTGCATCGAGCTGCTGCGGCGCTTCGAGGTGCCCATTGCCGGCGCCAAGGTCGTCGTCATCGGCCGCGGCCTCACCGTCGGCCGTCCGCTCGGCCTCATCCTCACGCGCAAGAGCGAGAACGCCACCGTGACGCTCTGCCACACCGGCACGCGCGACCTGGCCGCCGAGGTGGTCCAGGCCGACATCGTCATCGCTGCGGCCGGTGTGCCGGGCATCGTCACCCGAGAGATGGTCAAGCCCGGGGCCGCGGTGCTCGACGTCGGCGTCAGCCGCGTCGACGGCAAGATCGCGGGCGACGTCGCGCCCGAGGTCGCCGAGGTCGCCGGCTGGGTGAGCCCTAACCCCGGGGGAGTGGGGCCCATGACCCGAGCGCTGCTGCTGTCCAACATCGTCGACGCAGCCGAGGCGCATCTCGCCGCAGCCTCCGCTGATTCCACCCGGCAGGGCTGAGCCCCGCCGATGCAGTGGCGCGGCAGCGGCTTCGTCGTCCTCTCCTGGTGGTGGCTGATCGCCACCATCGTCGGGACGGGGGTGCTCGTCATCGCCTTCGCGGACCTGCGCTGGGGCGGTCGCATCATGGCGGCGGGCTTCCTGCTCGGGGCGGTGATCCGGCTCGTCGCCCGGCCGGCCCGCAAGGCCGGCGGCCTCAACGTCCGCTCTCGCACCCTCGACGTCGCCATCCTCGCGGCGCTCGGCGTCGCGCTGCTCGTCGCCTCGGCGACCGTGCGGCTCGATGACCCCGTGACCCGTTCGTCAGCCAGCGTGACCCGCTGACCCGACGCGCCGGCATACCCCGTGGTTGCCGTATGCCGTCGGGCCCGTCACGCGCGAAGGGCGCCGACCCGCAGGTCGGCGCCCTCCGTCACACGTCTAGCCGGATCAGATGAGCCCGAGCCCCTTGACGGCGTCGCGCTCCTCGACGAGCTCGGCGACGGAGGCGTCGATCCGGGCGCGCGAGAAGTCGTCGATGTCGAGGCCCTGGACGATCTGCCACTGACCGTTGCTCACGGTCACCGGGAAGGAGGAGATGATCCCCTCCTGCACGCCGTAGGAGCCGTCGGAACGGACCGCCATCGACACCCAGTCGCCCTCGGGAGTGCCCTGCACCCAGGTGCGCACGTGGTCGATGGTCGCCGAGGCGGCGGAGGCGGCCGAGCTCGCGCCGCGGGCCTCGATGATGGCCGCCCCGCGCTTGGCGACGGTCGGGATGAAGGTGCCGGCCAGCCAGTCCTGGTCGCCCACGGTCTCGGCGGCGTTCTTGCCGGAGACCTCGGCGTGGAAGAGGTCGGGATACTGCGTCGCCGAGTGGTTGCCCCAGATCGTCATCTTCTTGATCTCAGTGACGGGGACGCCGAGCTTGGCCGCGAGCTGGCTGGTCGCCCGGTTGTGGTCGAGGCGCGTCAGGGCCGAGAAGCGCTCGGTCGGGATGTCGGGCGCGTTGCTCATCGCGATGAGGGCGTTGGTGTTGGCCGGGTTGCCCGTCACCGTGATGCGGATGTCGTCGGCCGCGACCTCGTTGAGGGCCTTGCCCTGGGGCGCGAAGATGCCGCCGTTGGCCTCGAGCAGGTCGCCGCGCTCCATGCCCGGACCGCGGGGGCGGGCGCCGACGAGCATGGCGAGGTTGACGCCGTCGAAGACCGTGGCCGCGTCGTCGCCGATCTCGACCTTGGCGAGCGTCGGGAAGGCGCAGTCGTCGAGCTCCATGACGACGCCCTCGAGCGCCTTGAGGGCGGGCGTGATCTCGAGGAGGCGCAGCTCGACCGGGGTGTCGGGGCCGAGCAGGGCACCGCTCGCGATGCGGAAGAGGAGGCTGTAGCCGATCTGGCCTGCGGCGCCGGTGACGGCGACCTTGACGGGGGTTGTGCTCACAGGAAGAGGCCCTTCACGTCGGTGTGTCGCTGGACGCTCCGACGCTACCAGTGCGTGCGGGCGCCACCTCCCGGGGGAGTGCGGGCGCGGGTGCGGCCTTGGTCACGCCCCCCGCCCTGATCGAAAGAGCAATCCGCCCCCGGCCGCGCGAGCGCGCGGCACCCGTCGACGCGGCGGATTGCTCTTTCGATCGGTCAGGCCGCGAGGGCGAGGGTGGCGAGGGCGATGAGCCAGCTGACGAAGCTGCCGACGAGGAAGTACTCGGTCACGTCGTCGATGCCGGCAGGCCCACCCGGATAGCCGCCGGCGGCGTTGCTGCGGGCCGCCGCCTGGATCTCGGGGAAGCGCAGCAGCCCCTTGGCGGCGATGACGATGCCCGCGGCGCCGAACTCGCCGGCCAGCCCCAGGCCGAGGATGACGAGTCGCTCCATGGGTCCGAGCAGGCGCCCGCCCTTGAGGCGGTCGACGGGCTGGCCCGGCCCGGTCGGAGATGCGGCCGGCGGGAAGGTGGGCGCCGCGGCAGCAACCATGTCGGGACGCAGGGCCCCGATGGCCAGCAGCACGAGGCGCACGATGACGTTGGCCGTGGCGACGTTGAACGCGACGAGGCCGGCGAGCACGAGCAGACGGGTGGGGCTCGGGTCCGTGTCGCCCGGCAGGTCGGCCCACGTCAGCCAGCTCGCGAAGGGCCCTCCCGGCGTGCTCGCCGGGCCCGAGAAGCCGAGCAGGCCGACGACGAGCAGGGCGAACGAGGCCAGCGCGGCCAGCGCGCCGTAGCCAGTGCGCTGGGTGCGGCGGGAGAGCTCCATCCAGCCGGCCGCGACGACGCACCCGAGCAGCAGGGCCACGACGTCGGGCCAGGCGTCGACGTCGGTGAGGACGGCCACCACGGCGACGACGACGGGGGTGGTGACGTGAGCGACCAGCCGGGCGTGCGGCCAGGAAGCGGAGCGAACCAGGTCGCCGACACCGAGGCCGATGAGCACGATCGACAGCCAGGTCACGGCAGGTCCCAGAGCCGCTGCATCGACTCGAGCGCCACCCCGATGCCGTCACGGCGCACCCGCTGCGAGACGGCCGACGGGCTGAGGCCCAGGCGGTCGGCCAGGTCCTGCTGCGTGTGGGCGCTCATGAGGCCTCCGAGGATCTCGCGTGAGGTGGTCGACATCGACCCAACCATGAAGTCCAGACAGTCGAGCGCCGACTGCACCGCGGACACCATCGCGGGAGGGTCGTCGGGTCCCAGGTATGCCGTGCGCGACGTGCGCGTCTGCGCCTTGCGGGCGCGCTCCTCCGCCGACGTGATCGCGTCTCGGGCGCCCCAGTAGGCAGGTCCGTCGTGGATGCCACGCACCGGGTCGAGCGTCGTGACCGCGCCTCGGCCGAGCCCGAAGCGCACGTCGGTGCGTGGGTGCAGCGCGGTGCGCACGACGAAGCTGGCGTGCAGCGCCTGTCCGAGCGTGGCGTAGACACCCTGGAACTCGTCACCTAGCGTGATGACGAGAGGGTCCTGGCTGGCGACGGTGCTGTTGGCCTTCGCGAGAGCCTGCGAGAGCTCGTCGTGCAGGGCCTGTCGGTCACCTCTCGTGCGGGAGCGCACGATGTCGCCGATGAGTGCGACAGGTGAAGCACCTCGCTTCAACTGGTCCATCTGCAGATCATAGCTTCACTAACGTCAGATGAAGATATTCACTTCATCGAGCCGGGCAGTTGAGGTCCGTGCGTCGCAGGGCCAGCTCGAACCCGGGGCCCAGAGGTGCCCAGACCTGCTCCGCCGCGATGACCGGGCCCTGCCCGGGGACGGTCGGGTCCGTTGCGGGACCCGATGCAGTCTCCTGTGGCAGGTAGGTCGACAGAGCACAGACGTGCGGGTCCTCGAAGAGGGCGGTGACCCAGAAGGAGCTCTCGGTCAACGTCGTGGGCTGCATGACGATCGGCGCGGTCTGGTGGAAGCCGAACCACTCGAGGCCTGCATCGACGGTCTCGGCGGCGAAGCCTGCCGACACGGCGCGCTCCCCGAGACGCCACTTGGCGCCGTCGAGAGCTGCCGACCCGACCACGAGAGAGGTGCCGAGTCCTGCCAGCACCACGAGGCCGGCAGCGACGCCGACCGTGGCGACGCGAGCGCTCCGGGGCCCTGCACCGCCTGGCTCGAGGCGGTGACGGATGGTCCACAGGATGACGGCCGCGGCATACGGGGTGATCGGCATGAGGTAGCGGTCGAAGATGCGGTTGTGCACGGCGACCCCGATCGCGAGCACGATGGCGGCCATCGTCACCGTGAACGCGAGGCTCAGCACGAGCTCCGGGGGGGCAGCCCGCAGTCGAGCGAGTAGCAGGGCCCACCCGCGCCGGTGGAGGAGGCCACGCAGCTCAGCCCATGCCACGGTGGCGAGGATCGTCGTGCTGAGCACGGTCACCGCGACGACCAACACCCAGATCACCGGGGTGACCACGACGGGCTGGGGCCCGCCGACGGTCTCGGGGTAGGAGCCGGAGGCGGTGACGTAGTTGCCGAGCAGCACGCTCCCCTCCGTGGCGACGACGCCCGCGAGCAGCACGCCGCCGGTCGTGGCGGCAGCCACCCAGTGCCGTCGCACGAAGGCGCCGCGATCTCGCCGGACGACCAGCACCGCCACGGGCGACATGAGCAGGCCGGTCGTGTAGATGGTGCGGACGAGGACCTTGACCTGCTCGGGTCCGGGCACGCGCACCGGCCTCGAAGGACTCCCCGTCACGAGGCCCGCACGCCAGGCGAGCAGGGCGAGCGCCGCAGCGACCCAGACGGCCCCGGCACCGAGGATGACGGCCCGGTCACGACGACTCCGAGCCCGCACCAGCGCGACGACGACGACAGCGATCGTGCTCGCGACGGCATACTCCCGGATGGTGAGCGCCGCGAAGCACAGGACCAGGGACCCGGCGAACCACGCCCACCTGACCCGAGGTCCCCGCAGCGCCACCGCGGCACTCGCGAGGGCCAGCGCCTGGAACGTGAAGGCCGGCACGTCGGACATGAACGTCGTGGACAGGGTGCCCCACAGGGGCCCGAGAGCCAGGGTCGCCACGGCCAGCGCTGCAGGCACGCGGCCGAGGAAGCGGCGGATGAGCAGCCAGGCGGCCCACAGCCCCACGGCCCCGCAGATCGCCACCATCACCTGGAGCGCCGCCATGCTCGGACCGAAGACGGCCATGACCGGGGTGGCCAGCGCGATGAGCCCGACGAGCATCGTGCTCGTGAACGGGTCCGGGGAGAAGCCGCCCTCGGCGTAGGCGTCGAAGGCGACGCGGTAGTAGGTCCAGTCGTCGTTGCGCGACACCCCGAGAGCGCCGAAGCGCGCCGCGATCGCGAGGTACAGGCCCGCCAGGGCGAGGCACGCGACCGCAGCGAGCCAGCGCTCGCGACGAGGAGGTCGCTCCGGCAGGGCTGAGCCGCTCCGGGCTGGCACGGTCATGTCAGGGCTCTCCGTCGTCGGGGCAGTCGAGATCGACGGGTCGGGCAACGAGGTCGAAGCCACCGCCGAGCGGGGCCCACACCGAGGCCCGCGCGACCACGTCGCCCGCGCTCACCGGCGACACGCCCCGCTCGTGCGACACCATGACACAGACCCGGGGGTGGTCGAAGAGCCGGCTCACCCAGAAGGGATGCCCGGGCAGCACCCGCGGACGTGGGTCGATCGGCTGCTCCTGGTGGAAGCCGAACCACTCGAATCCAGCGTCGATCGTCGCCGCGCTCCACCCGCGGGACTCGAGCTGCTCGCCGAGCCGCCACTTCGCTGCGTCGAACTGCATTGAGGTGACCAGCAGCGAGAGGGCGACCGCGGCGACGAAGCCCGTCACGAGCCCCGAGGCCCAGGCCGCCACCCGTCCGGGCGCTTGCTGCGCGTCGACGCTTCCCTCGCTCTGCCACGCCCAGAGGATCGTTGCCGCCACCGCCGGCACGACCGGCACGAAGTAGCGGTCGAAGAAGGGGCTGGTCGTGAAGACGGCGAGGGCGAGGGTGAGCGCGACGTATGCGGCGGCATACGTCATCGTGACGGTGGCGGCAGCAGGCCGACGCGGCGTGAGCGCTCCCGCACGCCGGCGCGCGCGCACGCGATCGACGGTGGCCACTGCGAGCACGACGGCCGTGACGGCGCTGACGACCGCGACGGCCACGACGAGTGACCAGACCGCGGGCGTGACCACCCACGGGCGCACGCCAGCAACGGTGCCCGTGTAGGAGCCGCGAGGTCCGACGTAGTTTCCGAGGAAGACGCCGCGCAGCAGCTGGGTGCCGCCCACGAGCAGCACGGTCGCAGCGACCGTCACCCATCGGTGCGCCAGCATCAGGCGGGCTCCGCCGCGGAAGAGCACGTAGAGCGTTGCCGGCGACACGAGCAACGCGAGGGTGTATGCCGCCCGGCCGGCGAGGCGCAGGTCGTCGAGGTCGGGCAGCGGGCGGAGTGTCAGACCCGGGCCGGGGAAGGCGGTCGAGCGCCAGACGTAGAGAGCGGCCGCGGCCGCGAGCCACCCGAGCCCCAGCGCGACGGTGAAGCGGCGGTCGGCGCGCCCCGCGCGCCACCACGCCGCGGCCACGATCGCAGCCGCTGCGGCGACGGCATACTCGCGGATCGTGAAGCCGGCAAAGGCTGCGAGGAGTGCGACCGTCAGCCACGAGCGGCTGAGCCGGTCCCCGTGCAGGGCGCGCGCGGCGAGGAGCAGGGCGAGTGACTGGAGGGCGAAGGTCGGGACGTCCGTCATGAAGGTGGCGGTGATGCCGGCGTGGATCGGCCCGAGGGCCAGGGTCGCCACAGCGAGGAGTGCGAGTCCTGGGCGCAGGAAGCCGCGCAACAACACGTAGGTGCACCAGAGTGCGAGCACGCTCAGCACCGCTGTGAGCAGCTGGAGCGCAAGCATCGACGGACCGAACACCGCCATCAGCGGCCGGGCGAGGGCGATGTGACCGACGAGCATGGCGCGCGTGTAGGGGTCGGGTGCGAAGCCGCCCTCCTCCGCGGCGGCGAACGCGACACGGTAGTAGACCCAGTCGTCGTTGCGCGAGATGCCGAGTGCGCCGGTGCCCGCAGCCACCGCGACGACCAGGCCCGCCCACGCCGCGCAGACGACGGCGGCGAGCAGGCGCTCGCGGCCGGTCACGGGCCCGGGCACGCGCGGACCGTCGACCGGGGCGGACGGGTGGGAGGTCAGGCCGGGCTCAGTCGTCGAGGACCGGGTTGCCGGCCGCGTCCCGGGCTGCGTTGTCGACGTCGTCGGTCGAGCCGTCGATGTCCATGTCAGCGCGGTCCTCGCCCGTGATCCAGGCGAAGGTGGCTCCCGCGATGAGGGCTCCGACGATGGGGGCGACCCAGAACGCCCAGAGCTGGAGGCCGGCGTCGTTGCCGTTGAAGAAGGCGACGGCCGTCGAGCGGGCCGGGTTGATCGACCCATTGCTCACCGGGATCGCAACGAGATAGGCGACGAGCAGACCGAAACCGATCGCCAGTGGCGCGAAGCCCTTGGGGGCGTCGGACTTGGTGGCCCCGAGGATGATGTAGACGAAGAAGGCCGTCACGAGGGCCTCGACCACGAGGACGGCGCCGAGACCGAAGCCGCCGGGGGAGTGCTCTCCGAAGCCGTTGGCCGCGAGGTTGCCGGTGACCGGCAGGCCCCGGCTCTGGACGAGACCGGCGAGGGCGCCACCGGCGAGCAGGCCGCCGACGAGCTGCGCTCCGATGTAGGCCGGCACGTCCTTCCAGTCGAAGCGGCGGGCCACTGCGATGCCGATCGTCACGGCGGGGTTGAAGTGGGCGCCGGACACGTGCCCGACGCCGTAGGCCATCGTGGTGACGGCGAGACCGAAGGCGATGGCCACGCCGAGGTGGCCGATGCCGTAGTTGACCGGGTTGCCGTCGGAGAGCGCAGCGACGATGAACTTGCCGTTGAAGATCGCCGAGCCGCAGCCGATGAAGACGAGCCAGAAGGTGCCGAGCGCCTCGACGGCGAGGCGCGAGCGCATCTTGGGGGTGTACATCCTGGTCTCCTCCAGCACGACGGTGACGGTCGGACAGCGGCAGGGCGAGCGCCGCCCCGGCAGTCCGGTGCTGGCAGCGTAGTGGACCGCCGAAGGACCCTCGACGACGCGAGGCCGAGACGATCGGGGCGATTTCGGCTGATTCTCCACCCGCCGGCTGCCGCATCGGCCACACTCGAACCTTCTCAGGGGAACGGGGTCCTTCATGCGGCGCGCACTCATCACCGGCATCACCGGCCAGGACGGCCTCTACCTGGCGGAGAGTCTGCTCGCCAAGGGCTACGAGGTGCACGGTCTGCTCCGTGGCCAGAGCAACCCGAAACGACCGCTCGTCGAGCGGCTCGTGCCGCAGGTGCACCTGCATGCCGGGGACCTCACCGACCAGTCGAGCCTCATGCGGGTCATGGCGGCCGTCGACCCGCACGAGGTCTACAACCTCGGCGCCGTCTCCTTCGTCGCCTTCTCCTGGGAGAACGCCCGGGTCACGAGCGACGTCACCGGGCTGGGCGTGCTCAACATGCTGGAGGCGGTGCGGCTGCACTGCGGCGACGATCCGCGGCGCGTGCGCTTCTACCAGGCGTCGAGCTCGGAGATGTTCGGCAACGTCTTCGAGGTGCCGCAGCGTGAGACCACGCTGCTGCGGCCGCGATCGCCCTATGCCGTCAGCAAGGCCTACGGACACCACATGACGATCAACTACCGCGAGTCCTATGGCATGCACGCGTCGTCGGGGGTGCTCTTCAACCACGAGTCACCCCGCCGCGGCATCGAGTTCGTCACGCGCAAGGTGTCGCGTGCGGTCGCCCGCATCTCGCTGGGACGGCAGCAGACGATCGCCATGGGCAACCTCGACGCCCAGCGCGACTGGGGCTTCGCGGGCGACTACGTCGAGGCGATGTGGCTGATGCTGCAGCAGCCCGAGCCGGACGACTACGTCGTCGCCACCGGTGAGACGCACTCGGTGCGTGAGCTGCTCGACGCCGCGTTCGGTCGCGTCGGCATCAGTGACTGGCAGCCCCACGTCGTGCTCGACCCGGCCTTCCTGCGGCCGGCCGAGGTGGACGTGCTCACCGGTGACGCCTCGAAGGCACGCGCCGTGCTCGACTGGAAGCCCAAGGTGGCCTTCGAGGAGCTCGTCGCGATGATGGTCGACGCGGATCTCGTTGCGGAGCAAACCGATTCGCCATACTGACTCCATGCCACGAGCGTTCATCACCGGAGCCGCAGGCCAGGACGGCAGCTATCTCGCCGACGACCTCGTCGCCGCCGGTTGGGAGGTGCACGGCCTCGTGCGCGCCGGTGACGACCTGACGCACGTGCCGCCGGGGGTCGTCGTGCACACCGGCGACATCACCGACGGTCCAGCCACCCGGGGCCTGTTGCTCGATGTCGCACCGGAGCACGTCTACAACCTTGCGGGAGTCAGCTCCGTCGCGCGGTCGTGGGAGCACCCGGTCGAGACGGCGCGGGCGAGCGGCGTCGCCGCCGTCGAGCTCATGTATGCCGCTCGCGACCTCCGCGACGCCAGCGGCGTGGACGTGCGGTTCGTCCAGGCCTCGAGCTCCGAGATCTTCGGTGACCCGGCCGAGAGCCCGCAGACCGAGCGGACCCCGGTGCGGCCGACCAACCCTTACGGCGCGGCCAAGGCCTTCGCCCACCTGTCAGCGGGCGTCCTGCGCAGCCAGGGCATGCACTGCTCGAGCGCGATCCTCTTCAACCACGAATCACCAAGGCGGCCAACGACTTTCGTCAGTCGCAAGATCTGTGCTGCGGCCGCTCGCATCGCTCGCGGGTCGTCGGAGATCCTCGACCTCGGCAACCTCGACGCCCGCCGTGACTGGGGATGGGCACCCGACCACGTGCGGGCCCTGCGGCTCCTGGCGCAGTCCCCGGCGCCAACTGACGTCGTCGTCGCGACCGGTGTCGCCCACTCGGTGCGCGACCTCGTCGTCGCGGCCTTCGCCCACGCCGGGATCACCGACTGGCAGGCTCGCGTGCGCGTCGACAACTCACTGGTCCGCGTCACCGACGCGGCGGACGTCATCGGCGACCCGTCGCTCGCCGGCGCTCACCTGGGGTGGCGGGCCGAGACCTCGTTCGACGAGATGGTCGTCCACATGGTGGACGCCGAGCTGGCCCTCATCGACGCCTGACCAGCGCAATCGTCACACCGGCGATCACGAGCACGGAAACGACGATCAGCACCATGTATCTCATGCTGCCCTGCCGACCCTTGGCAGGTAAAGGAATCGTAAGTTTTGTCGTTTTCGTGACGGCCACTCCCGAATGTGGCAATGATCAAGATTCGTATTCAGGCAGTCCAGCGGCGTGCTGTCTCGGGGTAGTGCAAATGTGGGGTTCTCGCGGGGGGACACTTGCATGTCTGAAAGTGCGTTCGACTGTGACCAAGGGGCGGTGACGCCCCAACCGACCATTGCGGTGCGCAGCTGGGTCGTGGGTTTCCACGGCATCCTGCGGGCCGATGATCTCGATGCCGACGGACGGCCGTCGCTCTGCGCCCTGGCGCTGGGCAACCGTTCGCTCGGCATGCAGCGCATGCGCGAGCTGACCTTCCTGCCGGGGGTGACGCCGCTCCGCGCCAACCCCAGCTCGACGAGCGGACACCACCACCTCGGCGCCGTGCAGCACGACGGCCTCGGTGCCGTCGACCTCGCCGACGCCGTCGAGGCCGTCGAGCGGATCACCGGTCTGCAGCCGGTGGAGCCGGTGGAGCAGCCTCTGTCTCGCCAGCCCGGTGCAGCCACGACGCTGCCCGTGCCGTGGGACCCCTCCGAACCGCTGCCCGACTACCTCGAGCGCCGCCTCGGCACGGCTCGCTTCCTCTACCTGCCCAACCGGTCCCGGGCCTACCGCATCGCCAAACGAGCACTCGATCTCGTCGGCGCCACGGTGCTCCTGCTCCTGGCCGCCCCCGTCATGCTCGCGATCGCGCTGCTGATCCGGCACGACTCGCCGGGCCCCGCGGTCTTCCGCCAGCAACGGGTGACGCGCGGAGGCCGGGTCTTCACGTTCTACAAGTTCCGCACCATGTGGGTCGATGCCCGCGAGCGCTATCCGGACCTCTACGACTACCAGCGCAGCGGCCCCTTCAGCGATGTCTTCTACAAGCTCGAGGACGACCCGCGCAACACCGGCGTGGGCCGCTGGCTGCGCCGCACGACCCTCGACGAGCTGCCCAACCTCTTCAACGTCATCCGCGGCGAGATGAGCCTGGTCGGGCCCCGGCCGGAGCTCCCCGAGCTCATCGCCCACTACCGGGCGGAGGACCTGGCCCTCTTCTTCACCAAGGCGGGGCTGACCGGGCTGGCCCAGGTGTCGGGCCGGAGCCTGCTCACCGTCAAGGAGCGCATCACGCTCGACCTGCGCTACGTCGCCCAGCAGACCCTCCTGCTCGACCTGCGCATCATCGCCCGGACGGTCGGCACCGTCGTGCGCTCCAAGGGTGCGTTCTGATGGCGCCTGACGACTCCCCGCCCGCCGCGGACCTCGACGTCGTCATCGTCAGCTACGAGAGCAGCCACCTCATCGGTGCCTGCCTCGACAGCATCGAGGGCGCTCGAGGCGGCCTCGACCTCACCGTGACGGTGGCCGACAACGCGAGCACCGACGGCACCGTGGCCCTCGTCCGCGGCAGGGGTGACCGCACCCGCGTCGTCGAGATGGGCCGCAATGCCGGCTTCGCCACCGCCAACAACCGCGCCATCGCGGCCGGGGCGGCCCGGCACGTCCTGGTGCTCAATCCCGACACCGTCGTGACCACCGGCGCTCTCGAGACGCTCGTCGCCTTCGCCGACGCCCACCCTGCTGCCGGGGTCGTGGCCCCCCGGCTGCTCAACACCGACGGGTCGCCTCAGCTCACCGCCCGAGCCTTCCCCACTCCGGCAGCCGCCGTCTTCGGTCGGCGGTCACCGGTGACGAGATGGTTCCCGCACAACCGCTGGTCGAGCCGCTTCCTCGTGGAGCGAGACCACCTGAGCGCCGAGCCCTTCACCGTCGACTGGGTCTCCGGCGCGGCCATGCTCGTGCCGCGGTCGGTCATCGAGAGCGTCGGTGCCTTCGACGAGGACTTCTTCCTCTTCTGGGAGGACGCCGACTGGTGCCGGCGCATCTCCCGTGCCGGGCACGAGGTGTGGTGCGTGCCGGAGGCGGTGGTCGTGCACGACGAGGGCGGCACCCGAGCCCACGGCTGGACCCCGCGCACGATCCGCCACTTCCACACGGGCGCCTACCGCTACTGGGCCAAGCACCACGCCCCGCAGCCGTGGAACCCGCTCCGGGTGGGAGCTGCCGGCCTCCTCGGGGCCCGCGCCGCAGCCCTCACCGTCACCACCAGCATCCACAGCCAGCTCGAGAGAACAGGTCGTTGACAATGCTCCGCAATTCTCAGATGTGGCAACGCAACTGGCGCATCGTGACGGTGGCTGCCCTCGGTGCGGTGCTCGCCTTCGTCGGCTCCTTCCTCGTGCAGCCGACCTTCGAGTCCTCGACCCGTCTGCTCATCCACGGGCGTGACGCGACGTTCCTCTCGAGCACGGGCCAGGACCTCACGACGCAGCCCGGCGTCGTCGACTCGCAGCTGTCGCAGTCGCTCGCGGGCACGTATGCCGGCATCGCCACGAGCCGCAGCGTCGCCACGGCCGTCGTCGACCAGCTCGACCTCGACGCGGCGTCGCGCTCCGACGGGCTCGTCTCGACGCTGGCCAAAGGGTTTGCCTGGGTCTACCGGTGCACCCGTGCCTTCGTCACCTCCGGCTACTGCGCCGACGTGGACCCCTACGAGAAGGCCGTGACCGAGGTCCAGGAGGGCACGACGGTCCAACCGCTCGCCACCAACGCCGGCGCGAGCGCGGGGCAGGGTGCCTCCTACGTCCTCGAGATTACCTCGAGCGGGCACTCCCCGCAGGAGGCCAAGGAGGTCACCGACGCGGTGGCCGCCGAGCTCGTCGCGACGAGCCAGGCCCGCTACACCGAGGACGCCCAGCGCTCGCTCAAGGCCTTGCAGGCCCAGCTCGCAGCCGCGAGCAAGGACGTCGGCACGGCATCCACGGCGCTCGCGACCTACCAGACCGAGAACGGCATCTCGGCCGCCGACGGCAAGCTCGCCCTCTCGGCCGAGACGTACGAGTCGCTGCGCTCCGACCTGCTCAAGGCACAGGCGGAGGAGGCCGACCTGCGAGCCCAGCTCGTGTCGATCGCCTCGTCGCTCTCGACGATCCCGCGCAGCGCCCAGTCGAGCCAACGGATCATCACCGGCCGGTCGACGACGCAGCTCGACAGCAGCAACGTCAACACCGTCTACAACGACCTGCTCACCCAGCAGCGAACGACCCGGGCGAGCCTCGACGGCCAGGTGGCCCGGGTGCGACAGCTGCGCGAGGCGGTCAACGGGGCGGCACCGCTGTCCAACAACGCGACGCTCGCCGGCATGACCGGACTCGAGAGCCAGCTCGAGCTGGCGCAGAAGAACCAGGCCGACCTGGCCGCCTCCGTGCAGCAGGCCCGCACGACCCAGGCACAGGGCCCCGTCGGGCTCACCCGCATCGACACCGCCGCCGAGCCGCCCTATCCGAGTGAGCCCAAGCGCTACATCTACCTCGCCCTCGGTCTGCTCCTCGGCGCTCTCGCGGGCGCGGGCCTGACGATGTGGGCCAAGCGGCACGACTCCGACCCTGGCCCGAGTGACGTCGAGGGCGACGGTCCGACCGGCGACGCTCCCGGCGCCGAGGGTCGTGACCCCGACCTGCTCGACGAGCTGACGGGCGCGGGGCAGCCGGTCACCCAGTGGCCGGAGCCCGCTCGCGCGGAGGTCCTCACCGGCGCCGCGCCGTCGGGCAACGGCCACCACGCCCCCACGTCCACGACCACGCTCGGGCCTCGTCAGGCGGACGGGACGCCCTGACCGTGACCACGCGCGCCGCCGGCCCCGTCGGGTCGGGCTCCGTCACCCTCAGTGCTGCCTCGCAGCTGGGGGCCAAGGTCGTGCACCTGCTGCTCAACGCGGTCTCGACCCTGGCTGTGCTGCGCTACCTCGCACCCGACGCCTACGGCACCTACGTCCTCATCCTCACCATCACGACCCTCGTCGGTGTCGTCGCCGACTTCGGCCTGCCCAAGCTCGCCGTGCGCGAGATGCTCCGCCCGGGTCAAGTCGAGGGTGACGTCGTCGGCACCGTCATCGTCGTGCGGCTGGGGTTGGCCGGCCTCGGGGTCGTCGGGGTGCAGGCGGCGCTGTTGCTCTTCCAGCAGTCGCCCCAGGCGCATCTCGCCGGTTTCGTCGCCTCGCTCGGCATCATCGTCGAGGCGGTGCTCGGCATCGTCGTCACGATCTTCCACACCCGCTTCGTGCAGCAGTACGAAGCGGGCATCCGGGTGGTCGCCGAGGCGATCGAGACGGCCCTCGTGCTCGTGCTCATCGCCCGCGGCGTCAGCCTGCCGTGGCTCTTCGTGCCGCCCCTCGTCGGGCTGCTCGTCGGCACGGCCCTGGCCGTCCGCCTCGCCTCGCGGCGCTTCGGCCTGCGACCGCGCTTCGAGGCCCCGCTCGTGCGCGGGCTCGTGCGCGAGGCGCTGCCGCTGGGCCCCGCCCTGATGATCGGGGTGCTCTACCTCAAGCTCGACTCCTTCGTCGTCGCAGCGCTGCGACCGAGCAGCGACCTCGGTCTCTACGGAGCGGCCTACCAGCCGATCGAGTACCTCTTCCTCGGCAGCGCCGTCTTCATCAACGTGCTCTACCCGCTCGCGACGTCGGCCTGGGCCACCCCGGGGCGCGTCCGCTTCGTCGAGATCTACCGCCGCGGCACCGAGCTGCTCGTGGCCCTCATGCTCGTGGTGCCCGTCGTCGTCGCCGTCGTGGCCGACGAGCTCGTGCTCCTTGCCTTCGGGCCGGCGTATGCCGCCTCGGCCCTGCCGCTGCAGGTGCTGGGTGTCGCCGTGGTGCTGATGACGGTCAACGCCTGGCAGTCGCTCGTGCTGCTCTCGGGTGGCCACCAACGAGTGACCCTGCGCTACAACCTCGCTGCGCTCGCCCTCAGCCTGGTGCTGTGCCTCGTGCTCGTCCACGCCGTCGGTCTCGTCGGCGCGGCCCTGGCTGCGGTGGCGACGGGGCTCTTCGTGCTGTGGGCCTCGACCCGGGCGGTGCGACACCACATGGACGCCCACCTCGACGTGCTCGTGGTCGGCCGGATCATCGCGGTCGCCGCCGTGGCCACCGCGCTGCTCTGGGTGCTCGACAGCCTCCGCGTGCCCTGGCCCCTCGCCGTCCTCGCCGCCCTCGCGGCCTATGCCTTCGGTATGCAGCGCATCGGCCTCCTCCGCTCGCTCAAGGGGGCGCTGACATGACGCAGCCCTTCGTCTCCGTGATCTTCCCGACCTACAACCGGCGGGACGTCGTGCAGCGCACCATCGAGCACCTGCTCGCTCAGGACTACCCCCACGACCACTTCGAGATCATCGTCGCCGACAACTCGAGCGACAGCACGCCCGACATGGTGCGCGAGCTCGCGGCGACCTCTGACGTGCGCATCGTGCTCCAGGCGAGCGACGAGCGGCTCCCCGCGGTCAAGCGCAACCAGGCGCTCCGCGAGGCCAGGGGAGAGCTCGTCGTCTTCATGAACGACGACGTCTGGGTGACTCCCGACTTCCTCGCGCGTCATGTGGAGGCCCATGCGGCACAGGGCGATCCGGTCGCCGTGCTCGGACTCGTCGAGCAGTCAAGGCAGATGCCGCAGACGGCGTTCATCGAGTGGTACGAGCCCTTCGCCTACGGCGAGATCGTCGACCGCGGCGGCGCCGAGGTGTCCTATCGCTACCACTGGTCGATGAACCTCAGCCTCCCGCGCCAGGTCATGCTCGACCGCAACCTGCTCTTTCACGAGGACTGGGCGGAGATCGGCCACGAGGACATCGAGCTCGGCTACCGCTGGACCCGTGCGGGCTACCGCGTCGTCTACGAGCCTCGCGCGTGGGGCGAGCACTACCACCCGCACGACCTCGCCAGCGCCTGCCGGTTGCAGGCCTCGATCGGGCGTGGTCTGCGCGACCTCGAGGTGCTCATCCCCGAGCCCGACCTACTCGAGCGCTACGGCGTGCTGACCCGGCGCGCCTCGTGGCGGGGCCGTCTCCGAATGGGGGTGCGCACGGCGCTCTTCAACCGCCTCACGGTGCCCCTCCTGCAGCCGCGTCTCGAGCGAGTCGACCGCAGAGCGCGAGTCGCCGAGTGGACCTACTGGAAGGTCATGCTGCACCACACGCAGCACGCCTACCGGACGACGCCGCCGCGGCGGCCCGTCCCCACACCGACCACCCCTGGCGCGCGCGCATGACCCCGCCTGCCCCTCCCCGCCCCCGGGGCGGTCCCGTGTCGGCCGTCATCGTGGGACTGCTCGTGGCCCTCGCTGCACTCGTGCTCGCCCAGCTCGGCATGACGGGGCTGTATGCCGTGCTCGCCGTCATCGTCGTCGGTGTCGTCGTGCGTCTGCTGCGTGACGACCTGAAGGGACCCGTCACCGACCGGATCGCGCGCCTGTGGTCCGGCCGGGGCGGCTCCCGCCCTCCCCGCACCCGTCGGGACGCCAAGGCCGCCTCGGCCACCTCGGGCGTCGCCGTCGCGGCGGTCGCGGCGGTGGGGTCGGCGGCCGTCGCGTGGGCCGTGGCCACCCAGGGCGGCAAGGCGATCGGAGCGGTCGTCGCCCTGCTCGTCCTCGGGCTCGCGGCGCTCGTGCTCTGGCCCCTCGTCGTGGACCTGGCCCGCGGCTGCGTGGCCGACGAGCGCGAGATGGTGTCCGAAAGTGGGCACTCGACCTCGAGTCGGGCCACCCCTCAGTCGAGTGCCCAGTTCTCCACGCCCCAAACCTCGTCGGGGGTGTCGGAAAGTGGGCACTCGACTGTGGGTCGGGCCACCGCTCAGTCGAGTGCCCAGTTCCCGACGCCCACAACCACCTCATCCGGCGTGGGTCTCCTGGCGACGCTGCTCGTCGCGGCTGCGGGCGCCGGTGTCGCCTGGGTCCTCGCGACCCTCGGCACCAAGGGCCTGCTCGCCGCGGCCGGCGCGGTCCTCGTCGTGGCACTGCTCGTGCTCGTGCGCGACAAGACCGTCTTCGTCACCTTCGTCGCCGTCTGCTCCCTCACCTTCGTGCTGCACAAGTCCTTCACGCCACAGGACGTCGAGCAGTCGGGTGGGGCGATCTCCATCTACGTCACGACCTTCGACGTGCTGCTGCTGCTCCTCTACGGGCTGTGGGCCCGCGAGGGGACGCTCGTCGCCGACGTGCGGGCGGCCTTCCGCCAGCCGATCATCTGGTTCCCGCTGCTGGGCGTGCTGCTGCTCCTCCCGAGCCTGCTGTCCGCCCCGAGCATCGGCCACGCCGCGTCGGAGCTCGTGCGGATGGGCTGGATGTTCCTGCTCTTCGTCTACGTCGCCGTGCGCATCCGCACCGTGCGTCACATCTGGGCCGTGCTCGCCGGACTGACCGTCTTCGTCGCCGTCGAGCTCGTCGTCGTCATGCTCCAGTGGCGCACCGGGGGCGTGCTCGGGCTCTCCTTCCTCGGGGTGCCCCAGTCCCTCGGGGAGCGCACGACCGACGCCCAGGCGATCGGACGCCCCTTCGGCACGATCATCCACCCGGTCTTCATGGCCGCAGCGCTCGGCGCCGTCGCCATGGTGGCGCTCGCCTTCGCCATCCACCGCCGTCGGTCGCTCATCCGGATCACCGCCGGCGCCGCCTTCCTCGCCTGCCTCGCCTGCATGTGGGTGTCACAGACCCGCGCCTCCTTCGTCGCGGTGCTCGCCGTCTCGGCGGTGCTCGTGATCCACGGCATCCGGGTGGGCGCCATCCCCTGGAGTGCCGTCCGCGTCGGCGCGCTCGTCACGGTGGCAGGGGTCGTCGTCGCCTTCCCCGTCATCAGCAAGAAGCTCGCCGACAACTTCGGCACCGGGCACTTCTGGACCGAGGTCGACTCGCGCCTGCAGATGAACGACATCGCGGGCCACATGATCGCCGACCACCCGATCCTCGGCGTCGGCCTGGGCAACTACGAGCTCGTCCTGCCCCGCTACGAGCAGAACCCCGTCATCTTCTTCGGGCACCCGGTGCACAACCTCTACCTGCTCACCCTCGCCGAGGCCGGCCTCATCGGCCTCATCGGGCTCGTGGTCGTGGGGGTCGCCAACTACGACATCGCCATCCGTCTCGGTCGCAGCGCCGACCCGCTGCTGCGTCCCCTCGGCATCGGCGTCGCCGCCGCGATGGCCTTCCTCATGATCGAGGAGCTGCTCGGTTTCTCACTGCGACAGGACATCCCGCTCGCGCTCTACTGGTTGCTCGCCGGCCTCGCGGTGGCCGGCACGCGGTTGTCGGGTGCGGACTGGCCCGCCCTGCGGGGCGCGCGCGGTCGCGGAGCCGGCGACGCGGCATACGGCACGCACCACGACCACGGCAACGGCCGAGGTATGCCGCCGCGAGCGTCCCAGCCTGCCGCGGGTCCCAGCCGTCCTCGCCGCGGTGCCTCGGTCGCGTCACGCGCGCTGCTCGCCCTGCCCATCGCGGGCCTCGTGCTCGCCGGGCTCATGCCCGCCCAGCCCGGTGGCGCCGCCGAGGGAGCGCCGTCGGCCCCGGCGATGAGCACGGTCGCGGCCACCCCACCCGGCCTCGTCTTCTCCGCGCTCGAGCGCGCCACGGGGGTGCAGGGGATCTTCACGGCGAGCCTCGACGGCACTGGCATCCGGCGGATCACCCCCGCCGACGGCAAGGCCTACAACTGGCCGCGCTGGGCCTTCGGCAACACGAAGATCGTCTTCACGGTGCGCACGGGCCCGCCCGGCTCGCCCGAGACGATCGCGCTGATGAACCCCGACGGGTCCGGGGCCCGTGTGGTGCAGTCGTTCGAGTATCGCGTCGGCCAGCCGATCGTCGAGCCCAACGGCCGCTACGTCCTCTTCACCGCACAGGCACCGTGGTTCCCGCAGGTCGCGACCTTCCGGCTCGACCTCGTCACGGGTGAGAGCCGCAACGTCTCGGCCGTGAGCGTGCCGGTGGGTGGCTTCGACTCCGACCCCTACCTCGCGGCTGGCTCGGTCATCACCTTCATCTGGACCGAGGGCAAGAGCAAGGCCTCGGTCACGCAGATGCGCACCGACGGCACCGACCGCCGCCGCATCACGAACGACCGCTGGTTCAACACCGACCCGGGGCTCTCGGCCGACGGCAGCCAGGTCGTCATCGCGTCCTACCGCGGCGAGGGCAACCCGTCCAGCGGAGGCAGGATCGACTTCACCGACGTCAAGCCGAGCGACTGGAACGTCGTCGTGCGGCCGACCGCAGGCGGGCCCGAGCGGGTCTACACCGCGGGCGAGAACTGCACGACCCGCACGCCGCTCGACCCGTGCACCCCCAAGGACATGTCGGGCTTCGTGCCGCGCTTCAGCCCCGACGGACAGTCGATCACCTTCGTCGGCGCGCTCGACGTCGCCCACACGTGCATCTGCCGCATCGCGCTCGACGGGTCGTCGGAGGGCGCCATCATCTCGAGCAGAGCACTCGCGATCGACTGGTACGACTGGCCGCAGCGCGGCGCTCTCAGCACCGACACGTCCAGCATCGGCACGCAGGTGCGCGACTCGCGACTGCTGCTCGTCACCGCGCGGCCCGACGGCACCCGCTACCTCGTGGGCGCGTCGGCCGACCTCATGCACCAGCTCGAGATCCCGCTGCCGGCCGGTCTGGAGCCCCTCGAGGCGCGCTGGGGGCCGGACCGGTCGACCATCGTCTTCACCGCCGAGGTGCCGGTCGGCGCGGCCAGGGCGCCGCACCCGGCGGCCCCGTCCGGGCAGACCCGACGGGCCCACCTGACCTTCGACGACATCGACCCCGTCGCCACGACCCAGCGACTCGCCCGGCTGTCGGAGCTGCCCGGCGACGAGGCCCGCCAGCAGGTCTTCCTGCGGCGCCCCGACGGCACGGTGCGGCAGCTGACCGACGCGTGGACCGAGGACTGGCGCGACGGGCTCGCCCCCGGCGACCTGCGGGGCAACTCGCAGCCGGTGATGACCCCTGACGGCAGTGCGGTCATCGTGCGCAACACCTCGACTCTGACAGGTGAGTCGTTCCTCCTGCGCCTCGACCTGCGCACCGGCGCGGTGCTCAACCTCACCAACGGCACGGCAGGCGCGGTGCCCACCGACGACGCCGAGCCGGCATTGACTGCCGACGGCCGGCGCCTCGCGTTCACATGGACGGAGGGGAGCCTCCGGTCGGTGCACACGATGGACGTCGGCACGGGTGGGCGGGTGGCCGATCTCGTCACCGGGACGACGCCGGCGGGCATGCCGGACTGGTCACCGGACGGTCGCTCACTCGTGTGGGTGAGCGGCGGCGACGGCACTGGCGGCACTGTCGTGCGGGCACCCTTGGGCGACAAGGGCACCGGACAGGCCACGGTGCTGAGCCGCGGCATCGACCGGGGGTGGAGCCCGCTCGTGGCGCCGGAGGGTGACCGCGTCCTCTTCCTCGCACGCACCGGCAACACCCTCGGGGTGTATGCCGCGGAGCCGGGCCCCTCGGGCACGTGGTCGTCGCCGTCGCGTCCTCGGGTGCTGCAGCCCGACCCGCTGCGCAACGTCTTCGGACTGGACTGGAGGTGAGGGCCATGGGGGAGTCAGTTGCAGCGTCTCGAGCGGGTGATCGGACCCATGACCGGCCCAGCCACCTCGCGACGGTCGTCGTCAACTGGAACACCGTCGACCTGCTCGACGACTGCCTTGCCAGCATCGAGGCGGCCACGCCGACGGGCTGGCGCAACGACGTCGTTGTCGTCGACAACGCCTCGAGCGACGGGTCGGTCGAGCACCTGCGGGCGCGCTGGCCCGGCGTCCGGGTCATCGCCAACGCCGACAACGTCGGCTTCTGCCGGGCCAACAACCAGGCCATCGAGACGACGGACGCGCCGCTGCTGCTTCTCGTCAACACCGATGCCCGTCTCGCACCCGACGGCATCGCGGCCCTCGCGCGCCACCTGGAGGCCGACGACCGGGTCGGCGTCGCCGGTCCCCGTCTCGTCTACGGCGACGGCAGCTGGCAGCGCTGGACCGCGGGTCGCCTGCCGCGGCTCTCGTCGATGGCGACCTACCTCTGCGGTCTCGACCGGGTGGCCCCGACGCGCTTCGGCCGCTCCGGGCTCTACCTCGGGGACGACGTGGGTGAGGCTTTCCGGCCCGAGTGGGTGTCGAGCGCCGTGATGCTGCTGCGGCGTGACGCGATCGACGAGGTCGGTGCCTTCGACGACGCGATCTTCGTCTACATGGACGACGTCGACCTCTGTCAGCGACTCGGCGCCGGAGGCTGGCACGTCGTCTACGCCGCCGACACGACCGCAACCCACTTCATGGGCGCCTCGACCAAGAAGGTCACCGGGCGGGCGTCGCCCGAGGCCCTGCGGTCGCTCAACCGGTGGTACGTCCGGCACCACGGCCGGGCAGCCGGCCATCGGCTGCGGGCACTCGAGGCCGTCGGCTTCGGCACCCGGGCCGGAGTGCTCGCCGCAGCCTCGCTCGTCGGTCGACCCGGAGCCCGGGCTCGCCTGAGCGCCACCACGACTCACCTACGACTCGCCCTGGAGGGGATCGATGCCTGACCACGACGCACACGACCACCACGACCATCACGACCACGGGTCGGGGCCGCTGACGCTCGAGCAGCGCCACGCGCACGAGGCGGAGACCTACGACCGGATGGCCGAGGAGATCCGGTCGACGTGGACCGACCCCGACTACGTCGTGCCGGCCGACCGCATCCCCTTCGCCAACCGCGAGCACGTCGACTTCCTCACCGACGCGATCGGCCGCCTCGGACCGTTGGCCGGCAGGCGCATCCTCGAGGTGGGCGCCGGAGGCGGCTCGCTCGCGGTCTGGCTGGCGCACCAGGGAGCCGAGGTCGTCGGCATCGACGTCTCGCCCGGTATCCTCGACGTGGCACGTCGCCGGGCCGAGGCGAGTGGCGTCGCCGACCGCACCACCTTCGTATGCCGTCCGATCGAGCACTTCGTCCCCGCTGACGAGGGGCTGGGCGACCTCCGCTTCGACGGGATCATCGGCAACAACGTCGTGCACCACTTCGAGCGCGACCTGGCCCTGCACCGCATCGGCGAGCTGCTCGCACCTGGCGCGAGCGCCGTCTTCTGCGAGCCGATCCTGCTGCTGCCCGAGTGGGTGCGCGGCGTGCGCAACAGCTCGCTCGTGACGCGGCGCTTCCCGATGCACACCCACAGTCCCGACGAGCGCTCGCTCGGCACGGATGACTTCGCCATCATGCGTCGGCACTTCGAGGTCGTCGAGTGGACGCCCTACCAGGTGCTCTGCCGGCTGCAGAACTTCGTCGAGCTCTCCGACCCCGCCTGGCACCGCCTGGAGAGGTGGGACCGGCGCATCCTCGCGCGCGTCCCGGGCGCCCGCCGCGTGTCGCGGATGGCCGTCATCACGCTCTCCCGGCCCGTGTCCGGCCACGACGCCGCACCAGAAGCCACCACCGTGTCCCGTCCCAAGGAAGGCAGCACCCCATGAGGATCCTCGCGACCGGCTCGGCCGGCATGCTCGGCAGCGCGCTCGTTCCCGCCCTGATGCGCGCCGGGCACGGCGTCGTCGCCACCGACATCGACCTCACCGACCCGCAGCCGTGGGGCCCGACCGGCCCCACCCTCGGTCACCTCGACGTGCGCGACCGCGGCCAGGTGCGGCACACGATGGCTGCGGAGCAGCCCGACATCGTGCTGCACCTCGCCGCCGAGACCTCGCTCGAGGTCAGCGACGCCGACCCCGACCACGCCTACCTCACCAACACGGTGGCGACGAAGTACGTTGCGCAGCAGGCTCGCTCGGCTGGCATCCCGATCGTCTACATCAGCACCGCTGGTGTCTTCGACGGTCAGAAGGCCACGGCCTACACGGAGTTCGACCGGCCCAACCCGATCAACACCTACGGGGCGTCGAAGCACGAGGGCGAGCTGCTCGTGGCGGCGACGGTGCCGCAGCACTTCATCATCCGTGCGGGCTGGATGGTCGGCGGCGGGCGGATGAAGGACCACAAGTTCGTCTCGCGCATCGTCGACCAGGTCCGCGACGGCGCCGACACCATCTACGCCGTCACCGACAAGCTCGGCACGCCGACCTACGCCCCCGACTTCTCCAGCTGCCTCCTGGGGCTGCTGGACTCGAAGGTCTACGGCACCTACCACATGGCGTGCGGGGGAGAGGGGAGCCGCTACGACGTGGCCGCCCACCTGCTCGACGTGCTGGGACGCACCGACATCGAGCTCGTGCCCGTCACGTCGGAGCACTTCGCCGACGAGTTCCCGTCGCCGCGCCCGCCGTCGGAGATCATGCGCAACCTCGTGCTCGACCTGCAGGGAATGAACACCATGCGCCCGTGGCGCGTCGCGCTCGCCGAGTACCTCCAGGCCGAGTTCCCCGACCTCGTCCGCGCCAGCCGCGTCGCGTGAGGCGCCGGCTCCCCGGCACTGCCGCCACGCCCCCGGTCACCCCGTCCCACCCGTCACCCCGTCCCACCCGTCACCCGAGGAGAGACCGATGACCCTCTCAGCCCTACCGACCCTGCCGAGCCCGGCCGACCAGACGAGCCGGGGCGCGGGCAGCCCCAGCGTCTGCGTCGTCGTGCCGATGCCCAACGACCCGCCGTGGGAGCTCTTCGACGCCATCCCGCCTGACATCCCGATCATCGTCAGCGACGACAGCGACGGCCACCTCTCACCGCCGCCGCGCGACAACGTGCATTACGTCGACTACGCGGCGCAGGAGGCGTATGCCGGGTCGCACTACGGGGCGATGCCCCACAAGAGCGCGGCGAGCCGCAACATCGGGCACTACATCGCGTGGAAGGAGGGCTTCGACGTCATCATCGCCCTCGACTACGACTGCCAGACCCGCCCGGGCTGGCTGGACGCCCACTTGGGCAGCCTCGGCCGGGTCGACCAAGCCCCGGGGGTGCGGCCGGTGGCCGACAACGGCTGGGTCAACCCGATAACGAAGGCGTTCGACAACGGCGACACCGTCTACGCCCGCGGCTACCCCTACGAGTGGCGCACGCCCTCGCTCGCGCAGACCCGCACGGAGCCCGTGTCGGGTCGCGTCGCGCTCAACCTCGGCGTGTGGGACGGCATCCTCGACCTCAACGGCATCGACAAGCTGTATGCCGGTGAGCCGGGTGACCCGGGCGTGCCCGCCGGCCCGTCGCGCATCGCCCTCGGCAACATCCCGATCTGCGGCATGAACACCGCGTTCGTGCGCGAGCTGACGCCGGCCTACTACTTCCTGCCCGACCTCTGGGTGAACGGGTGGCAGCTGAGCCGCCACGACGACATCTGGGGCGGTTACATCACGAAGCGCCTGATGGACCTGCGGGGCGACCTGCTGGCCTATGGCGGTCCGGTCGTCGGGCACACGAAGCAGACCCGCCTCGAGCGGGTCGTCGTGCTCGAGCAGTGGATGCACCTCATGTCGATGCCGTTCTACGACATCGTCGACGAGGCCGCCGCGCGCGTCGAGGCGGGCGACTACGCCGACATGTTCGCCCACTTCGTCGAGGAGTATGCGCGTGGGGTCGAGTCGAGCAGCGCACCGTCGCACTACCGCGAGGTCTACAGCCAGCTCGGTGACTGGATGACCCGCTGGGCGGCGGCGTTCCGATGAGCCAGCCACACGGCATACCGCCTCGGCCGAAGAACCCACCTCTGCTCGCAGCCCTGCGAGCGGATGCGCGGGAGCTGTCGAAGGTCAAGGCCGCAGACCGCGGCGCGGTGGGCATCGTCGACGCGCTGATGCTGCCGGGCTTCTGGTCGGTGGCCCTGTGGCGACTCGGGAACTCCTTGCACGCCAAGAAGATCCGGCCGCTCTCGCGCATCTGCTACTTCGCCAACATGGTGCTCTTCGGGGCCGACCTCGCCTCGGGCGCGGTCGTCGGACCGGGCTTCGTCATGCCGCACCCGGTCGGCGTCGGCGTCGCGAGCGACTGCGTCATCGGGGCGCGCTGCCGGCTCATGGGGCTCGTGCGCATCGGCGGCAGCGGCAAGCGGGGCAGGGTCGGGCACCCGGTGCTCGGCGACGACGTGTGGGTGCTCGACGGGGCCAAGATCTTCGGCCCGGTCGAGATCGGCGAGCACTCCGTCATCGGGGCCTCCGCGATGGTGACGTCGGACGTGCCCGCGCGCATGCTCGTGCTGCCGCCCAAGGAGTCGACGACGATGCGGATGCGACCGCGCACCGACCTGGCGTCGGTGCCGCCGGAGGCCTCGGTGCCCCCCGACGCGACGGCGGCGGTGGCGTCGTGATCATCGCCTTCGACGCCACGGCGATCGGCTCGGGGCTCGGAGGCGACGAGACCCTGGTCTCGGGCATGCTGCGCGGCCTGGTGCTGTGCAGCTCGCCCGTCGACCGGGTGCACGTGCTGGCGTCCGAGGGCGTGCGCCTGCCGGAGGACGTGACCAGCGACCAGCGGGTGTCCGTGCAGCGGGTCCGGAGGCGGGCGGGGGCGCTGCACTTCACCGTGGTGCTGCCGCTCTGGCTCGCCCAGCTCGGCCGCCGCCACCTGCGGCCCGACGTCGTCGTGACCAACACCCACGCCCCGCTGGCGACGCAGGTCCCGGTGGCGCTCATGGTGCCGGACCTGTCGTTCGAGCACCTCGACGGCGCCTACCCCTGGGCGACCCGGCTGCGCCTGAAGCAGCTCGTGCGACGCCAGGTGCGCTCTGCCGGGGTGGTGCTGACGATCAGCGACTTCTCGCGCGACGACCTCGTCGCCACCTACGCACTCGACCCGGCGGGCGTGCACGTGGTGCCGTTGACGGTCGACGACCCCGGCGTGCCCGACCCGGAGGTGCGTGAGGCGCTGACCGGAAGGGGAGTGGCCGCGCCCTACGTGCTCTATCTCGGCAACCTGCACCCCCGCAAGAACGTGCCCCGGCTCATCCGGGCCTTCCTGCGGCTGCAGGCGCGCGACCCCCGGGTGGCCGGGCACCGGCTGGTCGTCGCCGGCCGCCCGTGGTTCGGCGGCACGGCGGAGCAGAAGGCCGCGCACGGTGCGGCGGAGGGGAGCGTCGTCTTCCTCGAGCGAGTCAGCGACGCCGAGCGCGAGGTGCTGATGCGCGACGCCGACGTGCTCGCCTACCTCTCGACGTTCGAGGGCTTCGGCCTCCCCCCGCTCGAGGCGATGGCACGCGGCACCGCCGTGCTGGCATCCGACGTGACCTCGATCCCCGAGGTCTGCTCGGGCGCGGCCGTCCTCGTGCCCCCCACCGACGACGCCGCGATCGAGGCGGGGCTGCTCCAGCTGCTGACGGACGACGCGGCGCGAGCGCGCTGCGTCGAGGCGGGGCTGGGCCGTGCCGCCGCCTACGACCTGGCGCGCACGGGGCGGGCGCTCGTGGCCGCTCTGGGCTCCGTCGTCGGGCGCGATCCGTCCCCTGCTGCGAGACTTCACGCAGCATGAGGAGGAGGTGGGTCATCGTGATGCTCGCAGTCGCTGCCGCGCTCGTGGCAGGCGTGGTCGCCGTCGCCCAGTTCGTCTCGCCTGCGGTGTCGCCGGTGCCGACCTCCTGGAAGCCTCCGACGGGCCTGCCCGTGGCGCGTGCCCTCCCGACTTCGACGTTCGCCTTCGACTCCGACCGCACCGGCAACTTCGAGCTCTTCACGATGCCCCTTGCGGGAGGCGCGGCCAAGCGCGTGACGAACGACCCGGCATACGACTCGTGGTCGCCGCGCATCTCACCCGACCGCCGCACGATCCTCTTCCACCGCGCGCCCAAGGGAGTCCACGACCTCGACCACTCGAAGATCAGCCTCTGGGCCGTCGGGTCCGATGGCAGCGGGGCACGGCAGCTGCGGCCGGCAGGGCTGGACGGGTGGTATCAGCAGGGGCACGCGGAGTGGTCGCCCGACGGCAAGGCGCTCGTGCTCTTCGGTGGGAGCCGGCTCAGCCCACAGATCTTCGTCACCGACCAGCTCGGCCAGCGTCCGCGGGCGGTGACGAGCCGGCCCGGGACCAACCTCGACCCGGCCTTCACGCCTGACGGGACGCAGATCGTCTTCGTCGGCTGTGCGCAGGCGATCTGCACGGAGAGCGACTACGAGATCTATCGCGTTCGACGCGACGGCACGGCGGAGACGCGGTTGACCGACGACGACCTGCGCGACCACGACCCGGTCGTCTCGCCCGACGGTCGCCGCATCGCGTGGCTGACGGCCTTCGGCGGGGCGGGAGTCGGGGTGTGGGACATCCGCGTGGCGGCGGCCGACGGCTCGGGCGCCCGGCGTCTCCTCGGCGACAGCGGCATCACGAGCAGGCCGGAGTGGCTGCCCGACAGCGCGTCGGTGCTGACGCACCGGGTGGCGCCGGGGCGGCTCGCCTTCTCCGTCTACCGCGTCTCGGCGGACGGGTCCTCCGTCGTGGAGCTGACTGCCGGCCAGCCGGGAAGCAACGAATATCCCGCACCCTGAGTCACGTTTCCGACGGATCGAGACAGGGCCGTACTTTCCTCAGCCAGTGGGCGTCTCATGTGCTTCTCGGCGTCAACGTCATTCCTTTTTGCCTGCTACTCTCCGAAATTCATCGACATGTGCGACAAAGGGGATTCGTGAACACGCAATCTGGCACCGAGGGCATTTCTCGTCGGCGTCTGGTCAAGGGGGCCGCGTGGTCCGTGCCGGTCGTCGCCGTTGCCTCCGTGGCCCCGGCGTATGCCGCCTCTCCCGGCACCTGCCCGACCGTGACCGGAGTCGTGACGAATCCGTCGCCGAAGAACTCTGCGACGGTGGCCCTCACCCTGTCGCCCTACGCCGGCGGCTCCTACTCGGTCGCGATCACCAGCGTCTCCGGGGGGTCGTTCGTGCTGACAGGAGCCCTCCCCAACCCCGTCGTCTTCACCTCCTCGAGCGCCAGCGTCGTCTTGGCGCGCAGCAGCAGCGGGAACGTCAACTCGCCAGGCGTCACGGTGACCGTGGGCTACCAGGTGACGCGCGGCTCTACCGTCTGCACGGCCGACACGTTCACCTTCACGTACTACAACTGACTCGCCTCTGCCCGCCCCCTGAGTCGCGTTGTCAGCGTGCCAGGAGGTGGGCGGTGAGTCCGGCTCGCCAGTCTCGGACAGGGGCGATGCCGACGCGCCCGAGGGAGTCGTGAGACAGCACGCTGTAGGCGGGTCGCGGCGCGGGGCGCGGAAAGGCATCCGTCGTGGTCGGCAGCACGCGGGCAGGGTCCAGCCCCGACTCCTCGAAGACCGCCCGGGCGAAGCCGCACCAGGTCGTCTCTCCGGACGAGGTGCCGTGGTAGGTCGCTGAAGGGGCATCCCCGTCGACGAGCCGCAGGAGCAGGTCGGAGAGGTCGACCGTCGAGGTCGGCTGACCGCGCTGGTCGTCGACGACGCTCAACGTGTCGCGCTCGGCAGCGAGCCTCAGCATGGTCGAGACGAAGTTGGGCCCGCCGTGCCCGTAGAGCCAGGCGGTGCGCACGATCCAGTGGTCGGAGCAGAGCGCCTGCACCGCCCACTCGCCGGCCGCCTTGGTGCGACCGTAGGCCGAGCGCGGGGCGATGGGGTGGTCGACGGCATACGGCTCGGTGGCCATGCCGTCGAAGACGTAGTCGGTGGAGATCTGCACCATCCGGGCGCCGGCGTGATCGCACGCGCGGGCGAGGTTGGCCGGCCCGACCGCGTTGACGGCGAAGGCCGCTGCCTCCTCGGTCTCCGCCGCGTCGACGGCGGTGTGGGCGGCAGCGTTGACGACGAGGTCGTGACCGGCGACCCCTGCGATGCACTCACCCGGGTCGGTCACGTCCAGATCGGCCCGACCCATCGCGGTGACCTGGTGACCTGCCGCGCGCAGCCGTGGGACGAGGTCGTGCGCGAGCATCCCGCCCGCGCCCGTCACGAGCACCCTCAGGGGCTCACGTGACGGCAGGGCCGACCCGTCGCCGACCGCTGCGGTCATCGGCCCAGGCGGGCGTAGACGCG
Organism: Humibacillus xanthopallidus; assembly: GCF_044793955.1. GTDB lineage: Bacteria > Actinomycetota > Actinomycetes > Actinomycetales > Dermatophilaceae > Humibacillus > Humibacillus xanthopallidus_C. The sequence goes on from NZ_CP084995.1 coordinate 1,564,692, forward strand.
CTCGGCGTCGACCTTGGACTGGCGCCACCAGTCCTCGTTGGCGCGGTACCAGTCAATCGTCGCCTCGAGGCCGGAGCGGATGTCGGAGTAGCGCGGGCGCCAGTCGGTCTCGGCGCGCAGCTTGCTCGAGTCGATGGCGTATCGCAGATCGTGGCCGGGGCGGTCGTTGACGTGGTCGAACCAGTCGACGGGCTTGCCGAGCAGCTCGAGCAGGAGGGTGACGATCTCGAGGTTGTTCTGCTCGCCGTCGGCGCCGATGAGGTAGGTCTCACCGAGGCGACCCTGCTCGAGGATCGCGATGACGGCGTCGTTGTGGTCGTCGACGTGGATCCAGTCGCGCACGTTGAGGCCGGACCCGTAGAGCTTGGGCTTCGTGCCCTCGAGGATGTTGGTGATCTGGCGCGGGATGAACTTCTCGACGTGCTGGCGCGGGCCGTAGTTGTTGGAGCAGTTCGAGACGGTCGCCTCGATGCCGAAGGAGCGGATCCACGCCCGCACGAGCAGGTCGGCGCCCGCCTTCGTCGCGGAGTAGGGAGAGGAGGGGTTGACCGGGGTCGACTCCGTGAAGCGCTCGGGGTCGTCGAGCTCGAGGTCTCCGTAGACCTCATCGGTCGAGATGTGGTGGAGGCGCTTGCCGTGGCGGCGCACGGCTTCGAGGATCGTGAAGGTGCCGACGACGTTGCTCTCGACGAACGGCCACGGGCTGTCGAGGCTGTTGTCGTTGTGCGACTCGGCGGCAAAGTGCACGACGACATCGTGGTCGGCCACGAGCCGGTCGACGAGCGCGGCATCAGCCACAGAGCCCTCGACGAGCTCCACCGAGCCGTCCCCGCCGAGGTCGGAGAGCACGGGTGCGAGCGAGGCCCGGTTGGCGGCATACGTCATCGAGTCGATGACGGTGAGCGTCCAGTCGGGACGCGTCTCGCGCGTGCGCAGGACGAAGTTCGAACCGATGAAACCGGCACCCCCGGTGACGAGCAGTCGCATGGCCCACACCCTATCGACCCTGCAGCACAGGCTCCTTCCGCGACCATCGTTATGCTGCCGACCGTGAAGATCTCGGTCATCGGATGTGGCTATCTCGGAGCCGTGCACGCAGCGTGCATGGCCGACTTCGGCCACGAGGTGATCGCCCTCGACATCGACGCGGCCAAGGTCGACCGTCTCGGCCGCGGCATCCCGCCCTTCCACGAGCCCGGCTTCGAGGAGGTGCTGCAGCGAGCACTCGCCTCGGGGCGCCTCCAGTTCACGACCGATCCCACGGCGATCGGGGAGGCGCAGCTGCACTTCATCGCGGTCGGCACGCCGCAGCGCGGCGGGAGCTACGCCGCCGACCTCAGCCAGGTCGACACCGCCGTGGCCTTCCTCGTCGAGCACGCCCGCGCGCACACCGGGCCGGTGGTCGTCGTCGGCAAGTCGACCGTGCCGGTCGGCACCGCACAGTCCATCGCCGACCGCCTCACCGACTCAGGTCTCGACGCCGTCGTCGTCTGGAACCCGGAGTTCCTCCGTGAGGGGTATGCCGTCGCGGACACGACTCGCCCCGACCGTGTCGTCTACGGCCTCCCGGAAGACGAGGACCGTGGCGAGGTCGGGCGCGCCGCCCTCGACGAGGTCTACCGTCCGATCATCGACGCCGGCACGCCCCGCCTGCTCGTCAACTACCCGACGGCCGAGCTCGTCAAGGTCGCGGCCAACAGCTTCCTCGCGACGAAGATCTCGTTCATCAACTCGATGGCCGAGCTGTGCGACGCCACGGGCGCCGACGTCACGCGACTCGCCGAGGCGATCGGCCATGACGACCGCATCGGACCCAAGTTCCTCCAGGCCGGCATCGGCTTCGGCGGTGGCTGCCTGCCCAAGGACATCCGCGCCTTCATGGCGCGTGCCGGCGAGCTCGGCGTCGACCAGTCGCTGACCTTCCTCCGCGAGGTCGACTCGATCAACATGCGCCGTCGCGACCATGCCGTCGAGCTCGCTGCGCAGATGTGCGGTGGCCGCCTCGTCGGCCTCAAGGTGGCCGTGCTCGGCCTGACCTTCAAGCCAGACAGCGACGACGTGCGCGACTCTCCGGCGCTCGACATCGCCGGCCGGCTCTGGGGGCGCGGCGCCAACGTCGTGGCGACCGACCCGGCCGGAGCCGACGCGGTACGCCGTGCTCGCCCCGACCTGCACATCGTCGACACCGCCGACGAGGCGCTCGAGGGGGCGGACCTGGTCATGCTGCTCACCGCGTGGCGCGACTACGTCGCCCTCGACCCCACCCACGCGAAGTCACTGGTCGCCGTGCCCCGCATCATCGACGGGCGCAACGCCCTCGACCCCGTGGCCTGGTCGCAGGCCGGGTGGGACTACCGCGGCATGGGCCGGCGCGCGCCCGTGACGTGATGTTGCCGGGCTGTGCGCACCCACCGATGCAGAGCGCCTAGGCTGACCACCCATGAAGGGCATCATCCTGGCCGGGGGCTCGGGCACACGGTTGCACCCCATCACCCGCGGCATCAGCAAGCAGCTGATGCCCGTCTACGACAAGCCGATGGTCTACTACCCGCTGTCGACCCTGATGATGGCCGGCATCCGTGAGGTGCTCGTCATCACGACCCCGCAGGACGGGCCACAGTTCGAGCGGCTGCTCGGCGACGGTTCGCAGTGGGGCATGTCGATCACGTATGCCGTGCAGGCCAGTCCCGACGGACTCGCCCAGGCGTTCATCCTCGGTGCCGACTTCATCGGCGACGACCAGGTGGCCCTCGTGCTCGGCGACAACATCTTCTTCGGGCCCGGCCTTGGATCACGCCTGCGTGACAACACCAACGTGCACGGCGGGCACGTCTTCGCCTACCGCGTCGCCGACCCGACGGCATACGGCGTCGTGGAGTTCGACGAGGACGGAACGGTGCTCTCGATCGAGGAGAAGCCCACCCAGCCCAAGTCCAACTACGCCGTGCCGGGTCTCTACTTCTATGACAACGACGTCGTCGAGATCGCGCGCAACCTGACGCCGAGCGCGCGCGGCGAGCTCGAGATCACAGCGGTCAACGACGAGTACCTCCGGCGCGGAACCCTCACGGTCACGCCGCTGCCGCGGGGCACGGCGTGGTTCGACACGGGCACGTTCACCGGCCTCATGGAGGCCAGCCAGTACGTCCACGTCGTCGAGGCGCGACAGGGCCAGAAGATCGGCTGTGTCGAGGAGATCGCCTGGCGCAACGGCTGGCTCGACGACGACGGGCTGCGCGTGCACGCCGACGCCCAGGCCAAGAGTGGCTACGGCCTCTACCTGCACGCCCTGCTCGCCGAAGGCCACGAGGAGACCTGATGGACATCCGACCGCTGTCGATCGCCGGGGCCTGGGAGGTGACGCCTCGGGTGTTCCCTGACGACCGCGGCGTCTTCCTCGAGTCGTTCCGCGGCGACAAGCTCGCCGCCGCTGTCGGGCACCGCCTCGACGTCGTGCAGAGCAACGTCTCGGTGTCCTCGCGCGGCACCGTCCGCGGCATCCACTTCGCCGACGTGCCGGTCGGACAGGCGAAGTACGTCACCGTGGTCGCCGGATCGCTCATCGACTTCGTCGTCGACCTGCGTGTGGGCTCGCCGACGTTCGGCCAGTGGGACTCGGTGCTGCTCGACACGGGCGACCGGCGGGCCGTCTACCTCTCCGAGGGCCTCGGCCACGCCTTCTGCGCGCTAGAGGACGGCACGACGGCGCACTACCTCTGCTCGTCGGCCTACAACCCGTCGGCCGAGCACGGCATCAACCCGCTCGACCCCGAGGTCGCCCTGACGCTTCCCGAGGGCATCGAGCCGCGACTCTCGCCGAAGGACTCGGCCGCCCCCACCCTCCGCGCCGCTCTCGAGGACGGTCTGCTGCCGTCGTTCGAGGCGTGCACCGCCTTCACCGACTCGCTCGCCGTCGCGAGACCTGCGCCGGGGGGTACGTCAGAGTCGTGACGGACACTCCAGGGGGATCGTTTGTGGAGGCCGACGAGGGGGAGGCGCCGCGCCGACCGGTCGTCGGCCACATCCTCGTCGTGTGCACGGGCAACATCTGCCGCTCGCCCTACATCGAGCGTCGGCTCGCCGGACTCCTGGCAGGCACGGGCGCCGTCGTCTCGAGCGCCGGCACGAGGGCCCTCGTCGGTGCGCCGATCGAGCCGGGCTCGGCAGACCTGCTGGCGGCTGCCGGCGGCAGCACGGCCGACTTCGCCGCCAGGCAGATCAGTCCGGCCATCCTCGCCGAGGCCGACCTCGTCATCGCGTCCACCCAGCTGCACCGGGCCGAGTCCGTGAGGGTCAACCCCCGCGTCCTGCGGCGCACCTTCACCCTCGGCGAGCTCGCCGACCTGGTCCGCGACGCCGACCTCGCCGCGGAGGCCGCCGACACCGACCCCGAGCTGCCCTGGGCGCGGCGTCTCGGCGAGATCGCGCTTCGGCGTCGAGGGCTCTTCCGCGCGCGACCGGCGGAGGAATCGGACATCCCGGACCCCTACCAGCGTGGAACCGCGGCCTACGCCACCATGGCGAGCGAGATCGAGAAGGCACTGCTCGTCGTCGGCCCCGCCCTGCGACCACCCACCGGCTAGACGGGTGCGGCCCGAGCCCGCCGGGACTCGTACGATGTGACCCGGAGATCTCGGGACAGGAGTGGGGGCAGGCATGCGCAACAAGGTGGCCACGATCGGACTGGTGGCCTTCCTCGCCGTCGATGTCGGCCTGGTGGCCCTCGCCCTGCGACCCGGGCGCCCGGCGACCGTCGCCCCGTCGACCGGCACGCCGACCGCAGTCGTCACGACGACAGGCGCATCGACGACCAAGACGCCCGCGACGACGCCCACGGGCACGGCCACGGACACGGCCACCGGCACGGCCGCCCCGGGCCAAGGCCCGAAGCCGGCCCCTGTGGCCCTGCTCATCGGGGCGCTCGACGCGACGACCGCGTGGCGCGCGTCGACGGGCAGCTGTGAGAAGGGCGGCTCGGCCCTGTCCGTGACCGCCGACGGGGGCGAGACGTGGGACGAGACCAAGTCGCCCGCCCGCTCCGTCATCCGCGTCCAGCCCCTCGACGAGGACCGCGTCTTCGCAGTCGCCGCGGGGGCCGACTGCGAGCTCAAGCAGTACGCCAGCAACGACCGCGGCGACTCGTGGCAGGCGCCGTCAGCGGTCTCGGGCGGGTGGGCCCGTCAGCTCGACGAGCCGACCGAGGTGCTCACGCCGCAGAACGACCGCGCCCAGCCCTGTGGTGCGTCGACCGACGTCATCGACCTCTCGCGCACGTCGGCAGACCAGGCCCAGGCCCTCTGTGCCGACGGCGCCGTGACCGTCACCGGCAACGGCGGAGAGTCCTGGGCCGACGCCGGCACCGCGAAGGGCGGGCTCGCCCTCGGCAACCGCCTCGAGTCGGGCCGGCTCACGACCTACGTCGCCCGGGTCAGCGGCGACTGCCCGGGCATCGAGCTCGTGCGCGTGGCCAAGGGCAAGAGCCTCGACCGGGTCTCCTGTATCGGCACGAGCGTGCCCACCAAGGCTGGCCAGATCGGGCTGTCGATCGTCGGTGAGGCGGGGTGGCTCGTCGCCGCCGACTCGGTGTGGACCGCTACGGCAGACCTGACGACGTGGAAGCAGCCCTAGCAGTCACTGGTAGGACTCGAGGTCGTCCTCGCGGATGGCCTTGCCGAGGTCGCTCATGCGGCCCTTGTCGACGACGTCGATGGACTGGCCGTCGGGGCTCGTGCCGAAGCCGCTGAAGGGCGCAGTGATGAAGCGGATGTCGCTGCCGCGCAGGCTCCGCAGGGCGAAGGCCTCCGAGCGCATGGTGGCGACGTCGAGGTTCTGGTCGACCGTGAGGTTGTTGGTGGCCGCCTCGGTGAAGTCCTTGAGCTTGATGGGGTTGGTCAGCACGTCCCTGCTCAGCGTCTTGAGCATGAGGGCCTTGATGAACGCGAGCTGGCGCTGGCCGCGGCTGATGTCGCCCTGGCTCAGCATGTAGCGCTGGCGCACGAAGATGAGGGCCGTCTCGCCGTCCATGCGCATGACGCCTTCCTTGAAGACCTTGCCGTCGCCCTCCGACGCCTCCTCGACGTTGACGTCGACGCCCCCGACGGCATCGGTCATGCTCTTGAAGCCCTCGAAGCCGATCATCGCCACGTGGTCGACCTTGATCCCGAGCATGTTCTGCATGGTCTTGACCAGCAGCGGCGCGCCGCCGTAGGCGTAGGCCGCATTGAGCTTGGCGTCCCCGCGACCGGGGATCGGCACCCAGAGGTCTCGGGGGAAGTGGATGAGCGTGACGTTGCGGTGGTCTGCGGGCACGTGGACCAGCACCATGACGTCGGAGCGGGCGCCGACCCGGTCGGGCCCGGCGTCGTTGCCGATGATGAGGTAGTTGGTGCCACTGCCGGTGGGGAGCGGCACGGCGTTGCCGTTGGCGTCGACGGGCGCGGCGGAGTCGGGAAGGAGCTGCTCCTGCTTGACGTTGTTGGTCACGATCTGGTTGAGCCAGACGAGATAGCCCCCAACCGCGAGGACGGGCACCAGGAGCAGCACCAGCGCCACGACGAGGACCTTGCGGTTGCGTCGCTTGCGCCTCGAGCGCTCGACGGGGTCGTCGTCGTCGGAGCCCACGCCCAGCGTGGGGCGCTCGTCCGCATCCGGATCGCCCAGCAGGGCCGCCCTGGTGTCTTCCACGCCGTCAGTGTAGGTGCCCCGGCACCCGTTCATGGTGCGCTTCCGCGGCTGCCTACACTGTCGCCCATGCTCAGCGGACCCCGGCGATCCTCGTCGGCCGACGTCCTCGTGGCGATCGGGGGCCTGCTCGTCTTCGGGGCCTACGTGTGGCTGCTGACCAAGGCCACCCCGGTCGTCGTCACGGCGTTCTCGTTCGCCTCGGACGACAAGCCCGAGCTGTATGCCGCCTTCCTGGCCTTGCTCGTCGGCCTCCCCGGACTGCTGTGGACCATCCCACGAGCCGCTCGTCCGCCCGCACCTGTCGTCGTGCCGTCGGTGCGCAGCCGGCGCCAGCTGAGTGAGCGCCGTCAGTCGTTCCTGCGCACGGATGTGCTCGGCCTCGCGCTGCTCCTGCTCGCCCAGGTGCCGCTGCCGGCCCCGTGGGGCCCGGCGGGCAAGGCCGCGACGATCGCCAACATCACGACGTCACCGGAGATCGTCGAGCTGAGCGCGAAGTTTGCGACCTACTCGCTCGGCGTCTTCGCCATCGGCATCGCCGCGGCGGTCATCGTCAAGGTCTACGGCCACGCGGCGGCCTACCGGGTCATCGGCATCAGCCTCGCCGTCGGCGCCCCGGTGGTGGCCTGGTTCCTGGGGCTCCGAGCCCTCTGAACCCACGGCACCCCCGACGGCGGGCGTCCCGGCGGCCGCGTCGCGCACGACGCTGCGCATGCTGCCCCGGACGAGGAACGGCTTCTCGATGAAGTGGTAAAACACGGCCGCGAGCAGCACCGTGGCCGTGCCGGCGACAGCGAGGGCGACAGCCGTCGTCACTCCGATGCCAAGTTGGGCGGGGTCGGCGAGGCCGGAGGTGAGCAGGAGCACCGGTTGGTGCAGGAGGTAGAAGCTGTAGGAGATGACACCCAGGGCGGTCAGCCACCGCAACGGTCCCCGCTCGAAGACCCGCGATGGGACGTGCGCGAGGGCCACGAGCAGGCACACGGCGGTGACGCCGAAACCGAGGGCGCTGACGGGACCCCAGCCGGCCGCATACCCCACGACACCCACCGCGGTGGCGAGGGGCAGCACCAACCAGGCCGTGCGGCTGGAGCGGTCCCGCACCATCGAGCGAGGCGCGGGAGAGGCTGAGGCGACGAGGGTCGCTGCCCACATGCCGAGGGCGAACTGGAACCAGCGGGCCGGGAACAGCTTGCCGGGGTCGGGCAGGAAACCCAGGGGGTGCGGTTGCGCCGTCCACCACACGGTGAACGCGGCCCACACCAGGGCGACCGCGAAGGTCGTCAGCAGCGCACCCCGCATCCGCCACCGCCGGTGGATGAGCAGGAGCAGGGGGAATCCGAGGTAGAGGGTCGCCTCGAGCGAGATCGACCAGAGCGAGCCGTTGACCGACCCGAGCGTCTCGCTGAAGAACGGGAAGGTCAGCGTCAGGTGCGTGACGACGTCGATGCCCGTGATGGGTCTGGCCACGAGGCGCTCCTGGAGCGCGGGCACGAGCTCGAGAGCCATGACGAGCAGGACGGCGGCGTAGTAGGCCGGGAGCAGGCGGTAGGCGCGCCGGCGGAAGAAGCGCCTCGCGTCGAGCGAGCGCATGCTCCCTCCCCGCAGCAGCGGCAGGGTCAGGCAGAAGCCGGACAGCACGATGAAGATGTCGACACCGGCGCCGCCGAAGCCCATGATCCGAACGAGGAGCCCGTCGACCGTCAGCGTCGGGGGCCGCACGTTGTCGAGCCAGTAGCCGTGGATGTGCAGCAGGAACACCCAGAGGGCAGCGAAGCCGCGCAGGGTGTCGACGTAGGCGAGCCGCCGGGTCGCGGTGGAGTGAACGGACGGGTCACTGCTCGCGGTCATCGCCCCTCCTCCGTCAGCGTCGTCCGGTCCGCCCCTCGGCGGCGTGCACCGGGGGTCAGTCTAGGAAGCGGGAGACCTCGGCGCGGAGGCGTTCGCGGAATCGCTCCTCCGAGAACGCCTCGGCGTGAGCACGGATCGCGGCGGCGTCCCACCCCCGGTCGCGAGCGGAGGTGATGGCGGCGCGCACGGCATCGACCGTCGGCTCCGCGAAGAACACCCCGTTGACCGCCTCGTCGATCGTGTCGAGGTAGCCGCCGCCGTGGAGGGCCAGCGTCGGCACCCCGAAGGTCGCGGCCTCGAGGGGCGTCAGGCCGAAGTCCTCGAGGCTGGGGCCGACGAGCGCACGGGCGTGCGCGTAGGTCCAGCGGAGCTCGGCGTCGGTGAGACCACTCAGCAGGCGCACGTTCCCGGGCGCCGAGGCCCGCAGCTGCTCACCCATCGGGCCCTGACCGACGACGACGAGCCGCTCGGGCAGGTCACGCACCGCCTCGATCGCGACGTCGACGTTCTTGTAGGGCAGCAGGCGTGAGACGACGAGGAGGTAGCCGACGTCGGCCCAGTCGGCGAGCGCCTCGACGGGCGTCAGCTCGCCGCCCGCGTCGACGCCGTAGGGCGGCGCCACCACGGTCGCCTCGATGCCGTATGCCGCCGCGATGCGTTCGCGCACCACCGTGGAGTTCGCGAGGTAGACGTCGGCGGACGCCGCGGCCCGACGGTCCCAGCGGCGAAGCCAGCCGCCGAGCACGTCGAGGGCGCGGGACTTCGCGGAGCGGGCGGCCTGGTCGCCGAGGTAGGCGTCCGCCTGGTAGAGCCACCGCGCCGGCGCGTGGCAGTAGACGATCTTGCGACCAGTGGTCGGCACGCCGTGGGCCCAGCCGGAGCTCGACGCCACGACGACGTCGGCGTCGATGCGAAGTCGCGACACGGCATACGGCAGCAGGGGGAGCGCGGCACGGTGCTCACGGCGCAGGGGGCCGATGCGGTTGATCGGCGAGGTGACGATGCGGGCGTCACGGAACTCCGGGTAGGTGCCGTCGGGGTCGTAGAGCGTCGTGTGGATCGTCGCGTCGGGGAACGCCCGGTGGAGCGCGAGCACGACGCGTTCAGCGCCGCCGCGCTGGGTCAGGTAGTCGTGCGCGATGGCGACGCGCGGTCGTTCCGTCATGGTGTCCGATCAGATCACGGGGCAGGACGCTAGCCTCGGGCAGGTGCCCAGAGTCAGTGTGGTCGTGCCGACCTACAACCCCGGGGATCTTCTCACCCGGTCCCTCGGGTCGGTGCTCGCGCAGAGCATGACCGACCTCGAGGTCGTCGTCGTCGACGACGGGTCGCGCGAGCGGCAGGAGTGGGTGGCCGACCTCGACCCCCGGGTCACCTACGTGCGACAGGACAACCGCGGGGTCTCCGTCGCGCGCAACGTCGGCGTCTCAGCGGCGCGCTCCGACTGGGTGGCCTTCCTCGACCAGGACGACGAGTGGCTGCCCGACAAGCTGGCCATGCAGCTCGACCTCGTTGCCGCTCAGCCGCGGGCGGCCTTCTGCTGCACCGGATTCGACTGGGTGCGCGCCGACGGCTCCGTGCACGGTGACCCCGAGCAGCTGACCTATCGCGGACTGCTCAGCACCCAGTCGGCACTGCTCAGCTCGGTGCTCATCGCCCGCGACGACTACGAGGCTGTCGGCGGCCACGACCCCCTGCTCGTGCAGATGCAGGACTGGGACCTCTTCCTGCGGCTCACCATGGGCGGGCGCGACCCGGTGATGGTGCCGGAGCGGCTCGTCCGCTACCACCTGCACGGTGAGAACGCGTCCCGTGACTACGTGACGGCCATGCGCGAGCGTCTCGCCGTCCTCGACCGGCACGAGGCCCGGGCGCGCCGGCGCGGTGACGGCATGACCCTCGCGGCCATAGATCGCGGCAGGCGCCGCACCCGGGAGCTCTTCGCGCACCAGGCAGTCGACGCCGCCCGTGACGGGGCGCGCGACCACGACGGCCGCGCCGTGCTCGCGCACGGCGCACGCGCGGGGCGGCTCAGCCCCACGGTGGTCGCAACGGCGGTGGGACAGGCTCTCGCCTCCCGGCTACCGCGGCGGACAACGACAACGGCGTCCATGCCGGGGTCTGGGGCGGCGTCGGCGTCGGCGTCGGGGGAGGGCGAGTGACGGCACGCCTCGCGGTCAACGGGAGGTTCTTGTCGCAGGCCACGACAGGCACGCAGCGCTACGCCCTCGAGCTCGTCAGCCGTCTGGTCGCGCGGCACCCCGGGCAGATCGTGCTGCACGTGCCGCAGGGCACGCCGGTGCCGGGGTTCATCGCCCGGCACGTCGAGGTGCGTGAGTCGCGCGCCCGTGGCCAGGTCTTCGAGCAGGTCGCGCTGCCGTGGGCCTCCCGGCACGACCTGCTGCTCAGCCTCGGGGGGCCCGCGCCCGTGGCGGCGCGCCGGCAGGTCGCGACGATCCACGACGTCTCCGTCTTCCGACACCCGCAGACCTACAGTCGCGCCTTCCGCACCTGGTATCGAGCGATGTATCGCGTGCTCGCGCGACGCGCCGTCCGCATCCTCACGGTCTCGCAGTTCAGCGCCGACGAGCTGGGCCGCGTGCTGCGCGTCGCGCTGCCACGCGTCAGCGTCGTGCCCAACGGGTCAGACCACGTCGACCGGGTGGCGGCGGCGCCACCCGACCTCGCGGCATACCCGGGCCTGGCCTCGGCGGAGCCGTGGGTGCTGTGCGTCGGCACGTTGGCCCGCCACAAGAACCTCGGGCCCACCCTCGACGCGCTCGAGGCGGCGAGCATCCCCTCGGTCGTCGTCGGCGCTCGCGGCAGCGCCGCGGTCTTCGCCGGGCCGGGGGCCCAGCGGTGGCGCTACGCCCACGTCGCGGGCCGGCTCACCGACGAGGAGCTGGCCTGGCTCTATGGGCATGCCACGGCGCTCGTCTTCCCCTCGCTCTACGAGGGGTTCGGGATCCCCGTCGTCGAGGCCCAGCGGCTCGGGTGCCCCGTCGTCGCGCTCGACACCGGTCCGATGCGCGAGGTCGGGGGCGACGCGGCGATGCTCTGCGACCCCGCCCATCCGGAGCAGGTGGTCGAGGCCGTGGGCCGGCTGGTCACCGACCCGGGGATGCGGGCCGAGGTCGTCGAGGCCGGCCGTCGAAACGCCGACCGCTTCCGGTGGGACCTGTCCGCCGACCGGCTGGAGGACGCGCTCGCGCAGGCGGGGTGGTCCTGGTGACCTCGACCCGGTCTGCGATCGGGTGCCCACGGGAGAGCCGGGTGCGCCACCGGCCCGTGTGGCCAGTGCGATACTCCTGCCATGTCTGAGGCCCCGTCCCCGTCGGTCGACGTCGTCGTCGCGACCTTCAACCGTCCCGACAACGTGCGGATCTGCCTCGAGCACCTCCTGCTGCAGACCCTCACTCCCGACGAGATCGTCGTAGTGGACTCCTCGCCGCACCGCCTGACCGCCGACGTCGTCGCCGACTTCCCTGGGGTCCGCTACATCCGCAACGATGCCGGGCCGGGCACCCTCGCCACGTCGCGCGCGATCGGGGTCGCCGAGACGCACTCCGAGATCGTCGCCTTCATCGACGACGACGCCTACGCCGAGCCCGACTGGCTCGAGAACATCGTGGCCCGCTACTCCGACCCGACGGTGGGCGCGGTCGGGGGGCGCGCCAGCAACGGTCGGCCGGGGGAGGAGCTCGAAGGGCACGACGAGGTCGGCCGTCTGCTGCCCGACGGCACCCTGACGGGCAACTTCGCGGCCGACACCGGGCGCGACCTCGAGGTCGACCACGTGCTCGGCGCCAACATGTCGGTGCGACGGTCGGCGCTCGAAGGGATCGGCGGCATCGTCGACCTCTTCCCGGGCACCTGCCTGCGCGAGGAGAGCGACATCATGCTGCGCCTCGGGCGGGCTGGCTGGCGCATCGTCTACACCCCGACGGCGCTCGTCGAGCACGTGGCGGCGCCCTACACGCGCGGTCGCCGCTTCGACGTGCGCTACACCTACTACGGGCACCGCAACCACATCGTGCTGCTCTCGCACACGTTCGGCATGGGCGCCCCCATCCTCAGGCGCTACTTCGGCACGGCGCTGCGCGGGGTCGGCGGCACCGTCGTCGAGGGAGCGAGGGCCCTCACCGATGGCGAGCGCAGCCCGCGCCAGCGCGTGCGGTCCCTCGGCGGCAAGGCGCTCCACGCGTCTGCCACCCTCGGCGGGCTGGCCGCCGGCACCACCGTCGCCGCCCGCACCCGCCTGGCCGATCGTCGCGCCGACACGCCGCCGGCGACCGGCGGGTGACCACGACGCCGGTCACCGCGGCCTACGTCGTGCTCTCCCACGCGTCCGCCGACCGGTTGACCCACCTCGTCAGCGCGATCCGGCGTTCGAGCCCGCAGAGCTGGGTGGTCGTGGCCCATGACGCCCGCGCTACCCCGGCGCCGCGCATCGATGACGAGCGCGTCCTGGTGTGGACGCACGGGCTGTCCACCGACTGGGGTTCCTGGGCGCTCGTCGAAGCGACGCTCGGGGGCTTCCGTCGCGCCCGCGCCGCCGCCGATCCCGACCTCGTCGTGCTCGTGTCGGGCCAGTGCCACCCCGCCGTCGACCTCGAGGCGTGGGAGCGTGACCTGGTGGCCGCCGGGGGCTGGCAGGGTGAGGTGCGCCCCGTGTCCTACCGGGCGCGCTGGGGCGGTGGCGACGGCGCCGGCGACAGCGTGACGACGCGCTACACCTACCGGTGGTGGCCGGCCCCGCTGCTCGACGGCACGCTCCGGCGCAAGGGACGCCTGGCCCGGGTGCTCTGGGCCGCGGCCCACCGCACCGAACCGCTCGTCTCGTTGCGCCTCGTCGAGCGCGGGCACGGGGCCCACGTCGGTGTGCGCCGCCTGCGCAGCCCCTTCACGTCCGACACGCCCTGCCAGCTCGGCTCGCAGTGGGTCGCGCTCGACCGCATCGGTCTCGACCACGTGCTCGCGGAGCTCGCGCCCGGGGCCCCGCTCGAGCGGGCCTACCGGCACACCATCATCCCCGACGAGAGCGCGCTGCAGACCGTGCTGGCCCGGCACCGCCCTGCAGCGGTGACCCGCACGGTGAGCCACCGGCTCCCCGAGGACGTACCGCTGGCGTGGCAGCAGCAGCTGCACGACATCGAGCAGTCCGGGGCGCCCTTCGGTCGCAAGGTCGAGGACTTCGCCGACCCCGCCGTGCTCGAGCGGCTCGACCTCCTGAGCGGCGCGACGTGAGCACCCCCGACGGCACGCCGCCCCCCGACCCCGACGAGCTCGGACCCGCCGCAGTGCTCGGCCCGCCGACCGAGGCAGCCCTCAACCGCGGCGCGCTGCAGGAGCGGGCCGTCCGCGGGGTGACGTGGACGATGATCCACACCGCCGTCGCGATCCCGGTGGCCTTCGTCGTCAACCTGCTCATCGCCCGGGTGCTCGGGGTCGAGGACTATGGCCGACTCGCCTTCCTCACCGCGCTCATGGAGTTCGTGTCGGGGCTGCTGGCCTCCGGCTTCGGGGCCGCGGTCATGCAGTTCGGGTCCAAGGCCCACGCTGCCGGCCGCACGCAGGAGGTGGCAGCGCTCCTGTCGAAGTGGCAGGGCTTCCGGGTGCTCTTCGCGATGCCGATCCTGTCTCTCGTCGTCGTCTTCGCGACCGACGTCACGCCGGCCGCCGTCGCCATCGCCGTGATCTTCGGCGTCGTGCTGCCCTCGACCCTCGATGGGGCGGCTGCCTGCCTCGGCATCGAGAACAAGACTGCGGCCGGCGCCAAGATCACGCTGATCACCTCGCTCGTGACCCAGGCTGCGGTGGTCGCCGTGCTGCTCCTGGTGGGCTCTGCCGAGGCGGTGTGGTTCACCCGGCTCATCGTGTCGGGGCTCGCCATCGCGATGTGCCTCATCCCGATCTCGAAGGCCTACCGTCGGGCCGTGCTGCGACCGGCGTTGCCGCGCCACCTGCCGCCGGGCTTCCTGCGCTTCGCCGTGCTCATGGGCGCGTCCGGTGTCATCGGCGGCCTCGTGACCTCACGCAGCGAGATCTTCGTCATGAACGCGATCGCCACACCGGCGGCCGTCGGCATCTTTGCCCTCGCCTTCGGCCTCTCGAGCCATGTCTTCGCACCGGCCCAGGCGTTCGCCTTCCCGCTCATCCCGGCGATCTCAGGACTGCGCGAGGTCGACAGCGACTCCGTGCCGGCCGCCTTCCGGCGGGTGATGCGCGTGGGAAGCACGGTCGTGGGTCTGCTGTCGGCGGGAGTCATCGCCCCCCTCGCCGCTCTGGTGCCCAGCCTCTACGGCGAGCAGTTCAGCCAGGCCGCACCGGTCGTGGTGGCCCTCTCCATATCGGCGGGTCTCGTCACCTGCTTCACCCCCGTCTACGCCTTTGTCACGTCGCGTCTGTCGGGGGGTTCCATCCTCAAGGCCAACATCGTCGCGCTCGCCCTGGACCTGGCCCTGGCCTTCGCCCTGATCCCATCGATCGGCGTCTGGGGTGCGGTGATCGCCAATGCGGCGGGGGCGCTGACCACCCTGACGATCCTGCTGCGACTCGAGCTCAGGCAGCTCGGGCTCCGCGCGCTCGACCTGCTCGGCGACACGATGCCGGTCTACGTCGGGGCGGTGGTCGCCGCAGTCGCGTTCTTTGCCAGCGAGGGTCTCGAGGTGCCAGCCGTCGTGAGAGCCATCGCCCTCGGCGTCCTCGGCACGGCCGCCTATCTCGGTGTGGTGCGTCTGCTCCGCAGTGGTCTGACACCGACGGACGCCGAGGTGCTGTCGCGCGGCCTGCCCCGCTTCGTGCGGCCTGTCGGGGGCCTCATGGTTCGACTCATCACGGGTCGGGCCCCGGCGTGAGCGCGACTGCCCGGCTCGACTACGACGTCGTCATCCCCACGCACGGCCGCGATCTCGACCTGCTCGGCGCCACCCTCGCCAGCGTCCGGGCCCAGAGCGTGCCGGCGCGGTCGGTCATCGTCGTCGTCGACGGCAACCCGGAGGCCGTCGAGGCGGCACGCCGACGCTGGTCAGATGTCGACTTCGTGCAGACGACGCACTGCGCAGGCGCAGGGGTCGCGCGTCAGGCCGGCATCGAGCGGGCGGGCGCCGAGTGGGTCGCCTTCGTCGACGACGACGACCTGTGGTCGCCCCGGAAGCAGGAGGTGACGGCCGAGCATCTGGCGGCACACCCCGGCTGCTCTGCTGTGCGCACGGCGTTCTGGACGTTCACGACGCCGGCCGCTGGGCTCGATCGGGTCAGTGAGCTGCGCGCCGAGCTCGTCGGTGAAACGGTCGCCGACCTCGAAGCGGCTGCGAAGACCGCGCCGGCCCTCAACGACATGCGCTATCTCGACATCGAGGGCCACAGCCTCGACCTCATGCTCGAACGCAACCGGGGTGTGATCGGATCGAGCGTCGTGCGTCGGTCACTTCTGCAGTCACTGCCGCCGGTGCCCGGAGGGGTGCGACCCGGCGAGGACCACCTGCTGCTCACGCTCGTCGCCCGCGATGCCGAGTGGGAGCTCCTGCCGGAGCGGCTTCTCTACTACCGCCTGCACCCGGGCCAGGACACGAGACGCCCCGACCCGACGGCGGCGCGATCGATCATCCGCTCGCGCGAGCTCGCCTGGCAGTTCGCGGGAGACCGGGCGACGCTGCCCCTCGCGGCCTACGGACCGACGTACCGACGCGAGTTCCGGCGCCTGCTCTGGCCGCTGCTCCGGGGCCGCGAGGTCCGGGAGTTCACACGCACCTACAGGGCCGCAGGGACGCTCCTTCCTCGGGTCACCGACCGCGCCCTGTTGCTCGCACCCGAGCCGCTCGTGTGGCGTCTCGTGCACCAGCGCCGCGAGCGCCGGCCGACGCCCTCGATCCAGGATCTGCTCGGCGGCCCTGCCCCTGCCTAGTCGACGGCGGACGAATAGATCGCGGTGTAGTCCTCGGCCACGCGGGTCCACGTGTAGTCCCTGACGGCAACCTGCCCCGCCGCGCCCAGAGAGGCCGACAGTGCGTGGTCGTCGAGCACCCGGCGCAAGGCGGAGGCGAGGGCCTCAGTGTCTCGGGGGTCCACGACGAGGCCGTTGGTGCCGGAGTCGACGAAGGTCGATGGTCCGCCGAGACTGGTTGCCACCAAAGGGGTTCCGGCCCGCCAGGCCTCAAGGGCCACGATGCCGAACGCCTCGCGGCGGCTGGGCATCACGACGACCTGGGCGGCCCGCATCCACGCGTCGACACCGACCTCGTCGAGCGCCCCGAGGAGGTGGAACCTGTCAGCGAGACCGCGCTCTCGTGCCAGTTTGGCCAGCGCATCTCGTTGCGATCCGGTGCCGCCCACGACGAGCGTGACGGTCGGGTCAGCCAGGCTCGCGACCGCGTCGATCGCCAGGTCGAAGCCCTTCATCCGCTCGAGACGGCCGACGGCGAAGACGACCCGGTCACCGGGCGACAGTCCGATGCCGGCGCGGGGCGACGACGCCGCGGGCTGCTGTGGCTCCGGCCCGACGCCATTGGGCACGACGATGCCGCCGACGAGGCCGAAGCGGTCGCGCAGGTCGTCGAGCACCTCCTGCGAGCAGCCCGTCGTCACCGCCGCTGCCGAGATCGTCTCGCGCAGACCCCGGCGCAGCAGCGCGGACGTGCCGAAGGCGTCGTGGTCGTCCATGAAGGTCTCGCCGTGAGACGACAGCACGAGAGGGAGCCCGGCGCGGCGTGCCAGCGCGGCGGCATACAGGCCATTGGGTCCGAAGCACTGGATGTGCAGCACCTCGGGACGGAAGGAGCGCTGGGCCAGTCGCCACGCGCGCCAGGCCCCGGGCGCGGCGGCGGCGAAGCGCGCCAGTGCGCCCCCGCTGCGGGCGGGCATCGGCGTCGGCAGGTGGCGGACGCGGATGCCGTCGAGCTCGGTGGTGCCGAGGTGCTCGCCACGATCAACCGTCCACACCTCGACCTCGACGCCACCAGCACGCAGCTCGCGGGCGACGTGGCGCACGTGTGACTCCACCCCGCCGAGGTGGGGGTGGTAGGACGAGGCGACGAGGGCGACGCGTGGTGGCACCGGTGATCCTTCCGCACCGACACGCAGCCGGGCGCGGTGCCGTCTCACCCTACGATGCGGGGGCAGACACCACGACAGTCAGGATCTCGCGTGCCCCGGCTCAGCATCGCCACGACCGCCACGGAGGTGCCCATGGGCGCCCAGGCCTATGAGCAGCACGTGATCTCGCGTGCGGCGGCCGCCCTCGCAGCCGTCGCCCCGGGTGAGGACTGGCACGTGCGCCACGTCGTCGTGAGGTCGCTGCGATCAGGCCTGCCCGGCACCCGGAGGCTGCCGATGGGCCGGCTGACGTCGGCGTCCGAGCGCGTGCGGAGGGCGGCCGGCCGGGTGGCCTACGGGCGCACCGACCTCGTCCACCGCATGACGCTCGAGCTGCCCCCCGCCCCGCGCGAGGTCGTCACGCTGCACGACGTCGTCGCGTGGCGCTACCCCGACGAGTCTCCGCCGGTGGCTGCCGCGGCCGCTGAGCTGCGTCGGGCCGCTGCGGTCATCTGCGTCTCCGAGTTCACCGCCTCCGAGGCCGTCGACCTGCTCGGGGTCGAGTCGCCGGTCGTCGTGCCCAACGGTGTCGAGCAGCGTTTCTTCGACGCCTCACCCCTGGACGGCGAGTCACTCGCGGGCCTCGGGGTGGCGACGCCCTTCGTGCTCGCGGCGGGCGGAGCCTCCGGGCGCAAGAACCTCGCGGCACTCGCCGAGGCCTGGCCGCGCGTCCACGCCGCACGACCCGACACGACTCTCGTGCTCGCCGGACCACCGCACCCACGGCGCACCGCGCTCTTTGCAGCCCTGCGCGGGGTGCGGCTCGTGGGACGGGTCCCTGACGCCGTGCTGCCGGGCCTGTATGCCGCGGCGGCCGTGGTCGTCGTGCCCTCGCTCGTCGAGGGTTTCGGTCTGCCTGCCCTCGAGGGGATGGCGGCCGGGGTGCCGGTCGTCGCCGCCAACCGGTCGTCGTTGCCGGAGGTCGTCGGCGACGGCGGGCTGCTCGTAGAGCCGGGGGGCGCGGCACTGGCGCAGGGGATCCTCGACGTGCTCGCCGGTGGTAGCGACGTGGTCGCCATGGTCGATCGCGGGCGCGAGCGCTCGCGACGCTTCACCTGGGAGGCGAGCGCCGACGGTCACGCCAGGGTGTGGCGGTCAGTCCTCTGAAGGATCCCGGGGGCCGACATCGGCTGCGAGGTTGGCCGTGTCGCCGCCGAGGAGCGCGATGACCGAGGCGGTCACCGCTCCCACGAGCAGGGCGCTGCCGACGACGTCACGGGGTTGATGGGCATACCAGGAGACGTTGCCCAGCCCGATGCACAGAGCCGCGATCGCTCCTGCGAAGAGCCCCCAGCGGCCCACGCGAGTCGGCCACACCAGCATCACGGCGACGAGCAAGCCGAGCCCGAGCGCTGCGTGGTTGGACGGGAACGCGGACTGTCCGGTCTCGAAGGGGTCCTCCTGGCGCAGCCACAGGGTCAGCGCCGTCGAGGTGACGGGCACGATGATCGCAGCCAGCGCCCGACGCCACGCCCCCCGCACGAGGGCGAGGAGCACGAGCAGCCCCACGACCGGGCCCAGCACGACGATGACGAGCGGGCGGGCCAGGGTGGAGAGGTCCTGACGCACCCTCTCCCCGATGGTGTTGAGCACGGTGTTGCGCACCTCGTCGTCGAGGCGCGCCCCGGTGCCGGTGCGAAGGGTCAGCCAGGCGCCCGCCACGAAGAGCAGGCCCAACGAGACTCCGGCGAGGGCCCAGCGCAGGCGGACGCGGAGCGGCACGTGCGCCTCCCGAGGTGCTGTTAAGGTGCGGTCAACCAGTCCGTTTGCAGTCTATGGGGGTCCGCTCGATGGCAGCCCACGAGGTCGCCGAGGTCCCCGCGGCGGCGACGACGGTCCCTCTCGAGGTGCGGATCGGCTTCGCCCACGCCTCCGTGCAGTGGATCGCCGACCGGTGCGGTGCAGACCTGCTCCACGTCAAGGGCGCTGCCCTCGATCCGACCCTGGTGCCCGATCGCGGCTTCTCCGACGCCGACGTGCTCGTGCGGCCCACCCACGTGGCTCGCGTGCTGGCCGAGCTCCCGCGACACGGCTGGGAGCTGATCAACTCGTTCGCCTATGGCTCCTCGTTCGAGCACTCGGCCACGTTGCGGCACAGCGACTTCGGTCTGCTCGACCTGCACCGCATCTTCCCCGGGGCCGGGCCCACCCCCGACGAGGCCTTCGCGACGCTGTGGTCCGAGCGTCGCACGACGACCCTCGGCGGGTGGCCGTGCGCCGTGCCGGCGCGTGGCGCGCAGGCGGCCCTGCTGCTGCTTCACGCCGCCCGAGGTGGCATGGACCCCAAGGCGTCCCGCGACATCGGCTTCGTCTGGACGCGGGCGACCGACGAGGAGCGGGCCGAGGTGGTCGACTGGGTCGAGCGGCTCGATGCCGCCCTCGGCTTCTCGGTCATCACGGGGGAGCTAGACCGCCATCGCGACGACCCGGCATACGACCTGTGGCGCGTGGCGTCCGAGGGCGGCACGCGGCTGGAGGAGTGGCGGGCGCGCGTGCGCGCCGCCAGCGGTCTGCGGGCCAAGGCGCTCGTCGCCGGACGCTCGGTCCTCGTCAACGTCGAGCACCTCACCATCGTGCGGGGCCGCCCGGTCTCCCGTCGGGAGGTCGTGGCGGAGTTCTTCGACCGGCCGCTCCGGGGAGTGCGCGAGCAGCTGTGGAGAATGCGGTCGTCGCGGCAGGGGCGGGGCCAGTGACCCCCGCCTATCGTGCCGGGGCGGACGTCGCGGCCACCACCAGCGAGGACGGGGCCACCGTCTACGTCGCCCGGCTCCCCGCCGGCCCGATCCTCGTGCTCGCAGGAGCGGGGGCCGTGATCTGGGCCGAGGCGACCGAGGGCTCGGCCGACGGCTGGATCGACCGGGTGGCCGACGCCTTCGACCAGCCCGCTGCGGGCATCGCCTCCGACGTGCTCGCCTTCGTGCACACGCTGGGCAGCCAGGGCCTGCTCGAAGCGGCTGACTTCACCAGCGCCTGACGGCGCGGCCGAGCAGCCAGCTCCACCCTGCCGTCGGGCGAGGATCAGGTGCTGCTGTGGCGGACCGCCCGAGTCGCGCGGTCGGTGCGGGCCTTGCGCTCGCTGCGCGTGAGCTTGGTGCCCACCTCGCGGTTCTGGCCGTAGTAGCCGTAGCGGTGAGCTGTCGAGCTGGCGGGCACCATGTTGAGGGCGAAGCCGGCGACCGGCGCGTCGACGGTCTCGAGAGACTGCACCGCGCTCGCGAGGTCGCGCTTGCTCGTGCGGTCGGCTGCCACGACCATGATGAGGCCGTGGGTGAGCTTGTTGATGAGCACGGCGTCGATGACCGGCACGACCGGCGGGCTGTCGACGAGGATGAAGTCGAAGTCGTGCGACAGCTTGCCGAAGAGCGTCTCCATCGGCTCGGACCCGAGCAGCTCACTGGGGTTCGGCGGGACCGGACCCGAGGGGAGCACGTGCAGGCTGGTCTCGCGCCAGCGCTGGATGACGTCGGCGGGATCAGCGTGGCCGAGCAGGAGGGTGGTCAGACCGAAGGAGCCGTCGAGTCCCATCGAGGTCGCCACAGACGGGTTGCGCAGGTCGCCGTCGATGAGCAGCACCTTGGAGCCTGCGTCGGCCATCGCCATCGCGAGGTTGATCGTCGTGGTCGTCTTGCCCTCGCCGGGCACCGAGGAGGTGATGACGAAGGAGTGACCGCCGGTGGTCACGTCGACGAAGAGCATGTTGGTGCGCAGACGCCGGATCGACTCGGCGTGCCGCCCGTGCGGGTCGCTCTCGATCGTCAGCAGACCGTCGCGGGGGGCCTTGACGACCGGGATGTCGCCGAGGATCGGCCGCGGGGAGAGGGCCTTGATGTCGTCCTCGCTGCGCACCTTGGTGTCGAGGGCGTGCGCGAGGAGGGCAAGCCCGATCCCGAGCGCGAGGCCGAGGAGACCACCGAGCATGAGGTTGCGCTTCGCGTTGGGAGAGGAGGGTGCGCCGGGCACCTGGGCCTCGGCGATCGTCTGCGACTGCACGGCCTGGCCGTTGGCGGCGAGCAGCGGTGCGAACTTCGCCGTGGCCACCTCGGCGAGGATCGGGCCGGCTGCGTTGGCGATGCGCGCGGCGGTGACCGGGTCGCCGTCGGTCGCCGTGATCGTCATCATGTTGGAGGTGAGCGAGACGTCTGCGGCCACGGCCACCGGCGCGTTGGGCTGCAGACCCAGGGTCTGGCGCAACGGTGCGATGACCGAGGGGGCGTTGAGGACGTCGACGTAGGTCGCGAGGTCGTTGGCGCCGATCGCGTAGGCACCCACCTTCTCGCCGGTCGCCGACTCGGGCTGGGTGGCCGACAGGTAGATCTTGGCGCTGGCCGTGTAGACGGCAGGCGTCATCATCGTCTGCACGGCCGTTGCCGCGATCACGGTGAGCAGTGTCAACGCGATGATCCGCCAACGTGCCACCAGAACGCTGAGGAAATCCCGGAACGTCACCTTGCCCCCGGCCCAACTCGACAGTACGTGCGAGCATCCTCCCATAGGATTCGAGGGGTTGTGCCGGGTCCGAGACATCGTGGGCATCGAGCGGTGCACGACGGGATCGGGCCGGGAGCGAACGAGAGCGGGGTGGGTGACCCATGCGGATACTGAGGGTGTCCCACAGCGCCGTCGTCGACTCCTGGCGCGAGCGCGAGCGGGTGCTTCGCGGCCTCGGTCACCGCGTCGACCTCGTGTCCGCAGCCCGCTGGCACGAGGGGGGCCGGGAGGTCTCGCTCGTGGCACGTCCCGACGAGGACGTCGTCGCCGCCCGGACCCTCGGTCGTCACCCCGCTCTCTTCGTGTACGACCCCCGCCCGCTCTGGACGGCGTTGGGCCGCCCGGTCGACGTCATCGACGTGCACGAGGAGCCCTTCGCCCTCGCGACGGCGGAGATCCTGCTGCTGCGATGGCTGCGACGGCAACGCGCCCCCTACGTGCTCTACACCGCTCAGAACATCGACAAGCGCTACCCCGTGCCGTTCCGCTGGATCGAGCGGGCCGCGCTGCGAGGGGCTGCGGGCGTCAGCGCGTGCAACGCGACCGCGGCACGCATCGCCGAGCGCAAGGGCTTCCCCGGCAGGGCCGCCACGATCGGCCTCGGCACCGACCTGGCCAGCTTCCGCCCTGCCGACGCTGACGATGGCCCCCGCACGTCCGACGGCCCCGTCGTGGGGTATGCCGGCCGGCTCGACCCAGCCAAGGGCGTCGACGTGCTGCTGCGGGCCGCAGCCATCGACCCCACCCTGCACGTCCGCCTCGTCGGCGACGGCCCGGAGCGGGCGGCGCTCGCCGCGCTCGCCGACGACCTCGCGGTCGCCGAGCGGGTCGAGTTCATCGGGTCGCTCGCCGCGGAGGCGCTGCCGGAGTTCTACCAGTCGCTCGACGCCCTTGCCGTGCCGTCCCTGACGACCGCGAGCTGGGTCGAGCAGTTCGGGCGGGTCGCCCTCGAGGCGATGGCCTGCGGCACGCCGGTGGTGGTCAGCGACAGCGGAGCCCTGCCCGGTGTCGTCGACGGCGCCGCCGTCGTCGTGCCGGAGGGCGACCCCGCAGCCCTGGCCAAGGGACTCCAGGAGGCGACCCGAGACCCGGTGGTGCGCTCCCGGCTGCGGGCCGACGGACTCCGCCGCGCTGAACGCAGCTCCTGGCAGCGGGTCGCCGCGGCCTACGAGCAGCTCTACCGGCGGGCCACCCACGCGCCTTCCGAGGCCGATCGACCGCTCGAGGTCGTGGTCGTCGCCTACGGCCAGCCGGCGCTGCTCGCTCGCGCACTGGCTCCGCTCGACGGGCTCACCGTCACCGTCGTCGACAACTCCTCCTCGCCCGAGGTGAGAGCCGTCGTCGAGGGCACCGCGGCGCGTTATGTGGACCCGGGCCGCAACGGCGGTTTTGCGGCGGGGGTCAACGAGGGCCTGCGTCACGCCGATCCGCGCGCCGACGTGCTCCTCGTCAATCCGGATGCCGTCATCGACCGGTCAGCCATCGAGACGCTGCGCGCCGCCCTCGCCTCCGACGGCAGTCTGGCCAGTGTGGGTCCTGCACAGTTCGACGCCGAGGGGCGGCCGTCCAGGGTCGAGTGGCCGTTCCCGTCGCCGCTGGGCACCTGGGTCGACGCCGTGGGTCTGGCCCGGTGGCGTCGGAGCACCTACGTCATCGGATCGGTCCTGCTGCTGCGCCGCGAGGCACTCGACCACGTCGGACCCTTCGACGAGGAGCGCTTCTTCCTCTATGCCGAGGAGACCGACTGGGCCTACCGTGCCGCGCGGCTCGGTTGGCGACATCGCGTGGTCGACGAGGTGCACGTCGAGCACGAAGGTGCAGCCACGAGCACCGACGACGCGCGCCGGGAGGGCCACTTCCTGGCCGCCCACGAGATCTATCTCCGCAAGCACCACGGCACCCTCGGGTGGCAGGTGAGCCGGGCCGGCAACGTCATCGGCTCGGTGGTGCGCGCCGCACTGCTCCGCGGTGACGGCCGGCGCGCGGCTCGCGACCGGGCCCTGCTCTACCTGCGCGGGCCGGCACGGCTCGAGAGCCGACCCCTGGACTCGGGCCACGCCTCTTCGACAGTGGTCGCGCCGTGAATGCGTCGGCGCCCGAGCGGGTGCGCGAGGTCCTGCGGGAGGAACGGACCCTGCATGTGCTCCTCGTCGCGGGGGCCGTGGTGCTCGCGCTGGTCGTGGCGCGGCTGTCGGTGACGATGCCGGAGGCCGCCATCGTCATCGCTGTGGCCGTGCTGGCGATCGGCGTCACGGCCCTGCAGCCCGGGCTCATCCCGTTGGTGAGTCTCCCCTTCCTGCTCGTCGTCCTGCGGGTCGGCACCGGCGGGATCGACCTGTCGCTGTCGGACTTCGCCCTGGCTGCCGCCGCGCTTCCCGCGCTCTTCATGGCGCGGCGCCCCTTCGCTCCCGGCCTCCGAGCCGTCCTCTGGGCCTCCGTCTTCTACCAGTTCACGACGCTCATGGCCGTCGTCAACAACCCGTATGCCGCCAACGCGGTCGAGTGGGCCCACGCCTGGCTGTTGGTCGCTGGGGGGCTCCTCGTCGGCTGGGCCGTCGGCGCCAACGGGCACGGACGGACAGGCGTGCGGCTCCTCTACCTCACGATCGGCCTGCTCGCCCTCATCACCGTCGTCGAGGGCCTGATCCAGTTCGCCCAAGGTGATTTCGAACCGGTCTATCCCAGCTTCCCCTTCGCCATGCACAAGAACTTCGCAGGCACGCTCTGCGGCCTGGGAGCCGCGATGGTCTATGCGCGTCCCCGCTGGGCGGGCCTGGCGAGGCCCACGACGGTGATCCTCATGACCCTCCTGATCGGGGCCATGCTCTTCACGCAGTCGCGTCAGGCGGTCGTCGGTCTCGTCGGTGCCGTCTTCGTGCTCGTGCTCCGTTCCAACACCGACCGCAAGCGTTCCAAGCTCACGCTCCTGCTGCTGGTGCCGATCGTCGCGGTCCTGACCAACCTCGTGCAGGACCAGCTGAAGTCCGACAACCAGTTCAACTCCGCACTCCAGCGGCTGACCTGGTTCCAGGACTCGCTGACCGTCTGGAGCACCGATCCGTGGTTCGGTGTGGGGCTGCGCTGGTGGTACACCGACCGCTTTCCGTTCCAGTTCCAGCCACCCAACGCCGAGATCGAGGTGCTCACCTCGGCCGGCGTCGTGGGACTGGTGGGGTTCGTCGTGCTCATCGTCGTCTCCCTGCGCGTCGCCTGGAAGCTCGACCCCGTCTACGGCTCGCTCGCGGTCGCCGTGCTCGTCTCGCGCCTCGTGCAGGGTCAGTTCGACCTCTACTGGGCCGCCGTCCAGGCCTCGCTGCCCTTCGTCGTGCTCGGTCTGTGCCTCGGTGTCCAGCGGCACGCGGAGGAGACGGACGGGCCTCCGGCCGGCGGTCGCGACACCTCTGCAGCCAAGACGCCGGTGACCGTGCCATGACCGTGATCGTCCAGATCACCCCCGAGATCGGGCCGGGCACGGGGGTGGGTGCCGTGGCGCACCACCTCGAGCAGGAGTGGACCCGGCTGGGGCTCGACGTCCGGACCTTCGGAATGAAAGAGGCGGGCGGCGACTGGCTGCCGCAGCCCGGTGGGGGCGTGGGCGGTCGGCTGGCCCTCATGGCGCGCGTGGTCTGGTTCTCCACGGTCGGCACACGACGGGCCCGCGCGCATCTGCGGGCGCACCCCGAGCAGGTGTCGGTCTGCCACAACGATGTCGTCGCCGGCGACGTCTACGTCAACCACGGCATCGTCCAGGCGGCCATGCGTGCACGTGGGCACTACCGACTCCGGATGCTCCGCAACCCCCTCCACCTCTTCACGACGACCCGAGACCGGTGGCGTTACTCCCGACCCGGCACCCACCGGGTCGTAGTCAACCTCGTCAGCGCCGAGGAGTCGCTGTTGCGACAGAGCTACCCGAGGCTCGCGATCCCGACGGTGGTGATCGGCAACGGTGTCGACATCGAGCGCTTCCGTCCGCCCACATCCGACGAGCGCGGGGCCGCTCGCGCAGCCATCGGTCGCAGCGCCGACGACCGAGTCGTGCTCTTCATCGGCAACGAGTTCGGGCGCAAGGGTCTGCCCCTGCTCATCGCGGCGATGGCGGGGCTCGACGCACGCACCCATCTCCACGTCGTGGGTGGCACTCCTGACCTCATCGTCCAGGCGTCGTCGTCCACCGCCGCAGCAGCCGTCGAGGGCCGGGTGCACCTCGAGGGGCCTCACCCTGACCCCCGTCCGTGGCTGAGCGCCGCCGACGTGCTCGTGATGCCGAGCGCCTACGAGTCGTTCGGCCTCGTCGTCCTCGAGGCGCTCGCCTCCGGGGTGCCCGTGGTCGCGACGCCGACGGGATGCGTGCGGGACCTCGTCGTCGACGGCATCAACGGTGCCGTCGTCGACCCGACGCCGGGCGCGCTCGTGCGCGGCCTGAACGCAGTGCTCGCCGGTGACCGCAGTGCCCTCGCGAGGGCGGCGAGGGCCACGGCCGAGGAGCACTCCTGGGCGCGGGTGGCGCAGCGCTACCTCGACCTGCTGACCGAGGTGTGCGGCCTCGACCCGCGGGGAGCGGCTCGATCGGTCTCGGACGGGGGCCGCCCGTGAGGGTCCTCCACGCCGTGCGCTCGGACGCCTTCGCCGGGGTGGAGAGCCACGTGGCACGACTGGCCTGCGCCCAGGCGGCGACCGGTGACGACGTCGTGGTCATCGGTGGTGACCCTGAGCGCATGGCTGTCGCGGTCCGGGGCGCGGCACGACTCGTGCCGGCGACGACCGTCCGCGAGGTGATGACCTCGGTGCACCACTGGCGACGCGGTGCCGACGTCGTGCACGCCCACATGACCGCGGCCGAGATCGCGTCTGCGGCAGCCCTGCTCGGCACCCGCACGCCGCTGGTCGTGACCCGGCACTTCGCTCGCGTCCGGGGCAGCAACCCGGCCTCCACGCTGGCGGGCTCGTTGGCTGCAACGCGCGTCTCTGCCCAGGTCGCGATCAGCGAGCATGTCGCGCGGAGCATCGGGGGGGTGAGCACGGTCATCCACCCCGGCGTCCCGTCGACGGACTCGACGACCCTGGCCGCGCGGCGGCAGCGCGTCGTGCTCGTCGCGCAGCGCCTCGAGTCCGAGAAGGAGACCGATGTCGCGGTCACCGCCTTCGCCCGCTCGCGACTGGCCGACCACGGGTGGCGCCTCGAGCTCGCCGGTGATGGTGCGGAGCGAGCGCGCCTCGAAGCCCTGGCAGGGGGGCTCGGGGTCGCCTCCGCCACCGACTTCCTCGGTCACCGGAGCGATGTGACGCAGCTGATGCAGCGAGCCTCGGTGCTCCTCGCGCCGTGCCGGGTGGAGGGACTCGGACTCACCGTGCTCGAGGCGATGGCTGAGGCACTTCCGGTCGTCGCGGTGGGGGCCGGTGGTCACCTCGAGACTGTCGGCAGTGTGTCGGCCGCGGCCCTGCACCCGCCCGGGGATGCCGCCGCCGCAGCCTCGCTGCTGACTGCCCTTGCCCTGGACCCCGCGGCCCGCGACGCCTACGGCGCGGCGCTCCAACGAGCCCAACGCGAGCGCTTCACTCCTGCGCACCAAGCCGCCGAGACGGCGGCCGTCTATCGCGAGGTGGTGTGAGTGGACCTCGTCGTGACTTCCCTCGAGGCCTGGGACACGGTGTGGCGGCGCAACCAGCACCTGGTGGCCGGTCTGCTCCGGAGTGAGCCCGCGCTGCGCGTGCTGTTCGTCGAGCCGGCAACCGATCCGTTGCATGCGGGTCTGGGCGCCGGCCGGCCCCGGCGCGGACGGGGCCTTCGCTCTCACGAGGGGGACAGCATACGGGACGGGGCCCTCTGGCTGCTCGAGCCGACGAAGTGGCTGCCGCGCCGGGTCGACCGGTCCGT
Organism: Humibacillus xanthopallidus; assembly: GCF_044793955.1. Lineage (GTDB taxonomy): Bacteria > Actinomycetota > Actinomycetes > Actinomycetales > Dermatophilaceae > Humibacillus > Humibacillus xanthopallidus_C. The sequence goes on from NZ_CP084995.1 coordinate 1,592,683, forward strand.
CGACGAACGGTGGGCGAGGCAGGTGGTGCGGGCAGCACGCGGGCTCGGCATGGGTGACCCCGTGCTCTGGGTCAACGACCCCCGGGGGGCCATGCTCGTCGAGGCAACGACGTGGCGCTCGCTCTATGACGTCACCGACGACTGGACCCTGGCGGATCGGCCGCCGGCCGAGACCGCACGCATCGAGGCCCAGGAGGACGTCCTGCTGTCGCGATGTGACGAGGTGGTCGTGTGCTCCCCGGCCCTCGCGAGAAGCAAGGGTGCCAGTCGCGCCGTCACGCTCATCCCCAACGGGGTCGACGCGGCGGCCTACTCCGCCGCACACCCGCGGCCCGGTGACCTCCCCGACGCCCCGGTCGCGTTGTATGCCGGCACCCTCCACGGTGACCGCCTCGACGTCGCGCTCTGCGCTCGCGTCGCCGAAACCCTCGCGGGTCGGGGACAGCTCGTGCTCCTCGGTCCCGACGCGTTGGAGGCCGCCCAGCGCAGCGCGCTCGAGGACGCGGGAGTCGTGCTCCTCGGGGCACGGCCGAGTGTCGAGGTCCCGGCCTACCTGCAGCACGCGGACGTGCTCGTCGTGCCGCACGTCGTGACGCCCTTCACCGACAGCCTCGACCCGATCAAGCTCTATGAGTACCAAGCGGCGGGACGGCCAGTCGTCTCGACTCCGGTGGCCGGGTTCCGTGACGCCGTCGACGACCTCGTGACGGTGGCCTCCGGGCCGAGCTTCGCAGCAGCGGTCGTCGAGCGCGCCACCACCGCTGGAGCGTCGGAGACGGGACCGGGACCAGGGGGCGACCGCGAGCGGATGGCGCTCATCGACTGGTCGCGTCGGGTCGACCAGATGTCAGTGGTCCTCACACGCCTGCGGACCGGGGGGTCGGGGTGAACGCGCAGGCGGTGGGCTCGGTCCTGCACGTGCGGGCCTTGGGCATCACGGTGGCCATCGACGTCGCCGACGATGCTCTCGTCGAGCCACTCGAGCACGCGTGGGAAGCGGTGCTGACGGAGCCGGCGACCGGGTGCCCCACGGTGCGCACCCCCGAGCCGCTGACCGACGGCGTCGCCCGCACCGACGACGAGCGCGCGTCCACGCTGAGCCACATCACCCAGGAGGTGACCCGGGCGGCGATCGGGGCGAGGGCGGGGGAGCTGTTCATGTTCCACGCAGGTGCCCTCAGCGACCAGGCGTCAGGTGCTGCGATCGCCTTCGTCGCGCCGGGGGGGACGGGCAAGACGACCCTCGTACGCACCCTGGGTGCCGGGCGAGGCTACGTGACCGACGAGACGGTGGGCGTGCGGGCCGACCTCGAGATCGAGCCCTACAGCAAGCCGTTGTCGGTGCGCCGGCCCGACCTCGGCGGACCCAAGGACGAGACCTCACCCCTCGCGCTCGGGCTGGAGGTGCCGCGGGTGACGCCATGGTTGGCGGGCATGGTCGTGCTGCAGCGTGACCTGGACCCCGGCGCACCCGTGACCGTGGAGCAGGTCGACCCGCTGGACGCCCTGGTCATGCTGGGGCCCGAGACATCGTCGCTGGCGCTGCTGGATCGTCCGCTGCACGCGCTGTCGGAGCTGTTGCACGAGATCGGCGGGCTGCGCGTCGTCCGCTATCACGATGCGGCCGATCTCGAGCCTCTGGTGCGCGACGTCCTGGGGGTCACCCGATGACAGCGTCGACGGACGCCACCGAGGACGCGGGGGCCGGGGGCGTTGCGGGCGCGGGGATCGGCGTCGACGGATGGGCGGGCTCATCGGTCGTGACCGCTGGTCCGGTCGTCGACCGATTCGAGACCGATGACGGCATCGTCGTCATGGTCGCGTCGGGCGCCGCGCACCGGATCGTGCGGCTCTCTCCACTGGGGCAAGCCCTTCTCGATGCGGTCGGTGACGTGACCACCCTGGGCGAGCTCGAAGCCGCGATGCTCGAGCAGCTGGGTCCGCCGCCGGACGGAGATCTGGCGGGAGCGGTGCTCTCTGCCGTGCACGGGCTGGTCGATACAGGGCTCTTGAGCGTGTCCCCACCAACGTCAATGTGACGCAATCGTGACAATCCTGCGCCGGACCGAGCAGTGGATTTCCGTGCCACGGGCCTGCTGAGGTGCGGTATGTTGTCTGCGTTCTTGGGGGTTCAGTCTTCGAGTGGGGGATTCATCCATGTCGCACAACCATGGCGTCAGCTCGACGCCTCCGAGCCGACGCTCGGTCGTCAAGGGCGCTGCCTGGGCCGTGCCGGCCGTCGTCGTCGCCAGCGCGGCGCCGACCGTTGCCGCCTCGCAAGGGCTCCTGACGCTCAACGGCAACGCCTGCAAGTTGCCCGGCAACTCGCAGTCCACGTTCAAGGGCTACGTCTTCGAGCTCAAGGGCAACAACGTCCTCGGACCCAACCCGCGTGACGCGGTCATCGTCATCACCGGGATCACGGTCTCAGACACGCCCGACCTCGGCGTCTTCAAGGTCGTCATCCCGGCCGGCAACCCGTCGTGCTCGTGCGCGGGTGCGTGCGCGCTGGACCCGAACACCTCGTTCTGCACGCCGGACGGCACCCTGAACCAGCAGGTGCTGATCTACACCTCTGCAGACGTGACGGGCAACAGCGCCTCGTCCACCGTCACGGTGAGTTACAGGGTCTACGACTGCAACAACCTGGCAACCTGCCCCGCGCCGGGTCCTGTGCAGACGACGTCCGCCACTCTTGGTGGCACTCCGCCGGTTCAGGGCGCTTCCTGTCTCATTCCGGGCGCCGAGGCGAACCAGCCGTAAGGAATCTGCATCTTCTGATCATCACGAACGCGCGGCTGCCTCTCGGCGGCCGCGCGTTCTTCCGTCGGAGTCAGTTGTGGCGGACAGTCTGCGGGTGGGGCATCCTTCGTCACCCTGCACGTGTTGAGCCACCCGCTCAGGTCAGCGCACCGAGCTCAGCGCGGATGTCCTCGACGAACTCTGGCACCGCCACGTTTCCGACGATCGGGCCGCCCGCGAGAAGTCCATCCGCTCCCAGAAGGACGGCAGAGGGTGTGCGCAGGTCGAAGGTTTCGTAGATGAGCCCGTCAGTGTCGTGCACGCTGATGGGGTGCTCGATCGACGTCAGAGCCGTCGACTCCGGGCCGAAGCGCAGCACGAGGCGCACGTCGAGCTGCGGCAGCTGCTCGCGCCAGGTCGGCACGGCAGCGATCACCGGCTCGCAGCTGCCGCAACTCTCGGAGACGTAGAGCAGCAACTGCGGTCGCTCGGCGCTCAACCCCCGCAAGGTCGTGCTCGTCCCGTCGGCGAGGGTGACCGGCACCGCCGGTGTGCGCACGCGGAGGTAGTCGCCCTCTTCGACGGCCAGCTCACCGACGGCGTCAGCGCTCGCGCCCGCCGGTGAGTCCGAGCCCAGGCCGACGACCAGCAGCACGGTGACGGCGGCTGCCGCTGCCGCCAGCAGCCACGCCCACGGCGCCGTGCCGTCGATGACCCGGCTCAGCAGCGACTCCCCGCTCAGCGCCACGAGGACCGAGACGACCGCCAGGGCCAGCAGCCAGGTGTTGCGCCACACCGTGACCCGGGTGATGCGGCCGGGGCCCAGGCTGCCGAAGCATGCGCAGTCGACATCGGTGTCGAAGCCCCGGGCGCGGATGACGAGCGCCAGGTAGGCAGCGAAGAGCGCCAGCACGGCGAGAGAGACGACGACACCGACCCAGCCACCGACGGTCACCAGAGCGAGCCCGAGCACGATCTCGACCCACGGCAGTGCCCGGACCACGGGCGGCGCGGACAGCGGCCGGGGCACTCGCAGCGCCGTGAACGCCTGCGCGGACGCCGCGGGAGACCGCAGCTTGCCCACCGCGCTGACGACGAGCACGACGGCGAGGATCGCTGGAGCGATGGCGAGAGCATCTGTGGGCACAGCGCATTCTAGGCAGCCGAACCCGTCCGACGGTCACGCTCACGAAGGATTGGACCCCCGCACCGTCCCCCTCAGCCCGGTCGGCCACAATCGGCGGCATGCGCATCATCTCGGTCAACGTCAACGGCATCCGGGCGGCTGCCCGTCGCGGGGCCGTGGCCTGGCTGCGGTCTGCCGACCCCGACGTGCTCTGCCTGCAGGAGGTGCGCGCGAGCGACGCAGAGCTCGGCAAGGTGCTCTCCGAGGCGGGCTGGGCGCACTGGTCGGTCGCGCACACCGAAGGCTCGGCCAAGGGCCGCGCGGGCGTGGCCGTCGTGAGCCGCGACCCCCACCGGGGGGTGACGATCGGGCTCGCCGGTGGTGCCTTCGCGGACGCCGGCCGATGGGTCGAGGCCGAGCTCGAGACCGACTCCGGTCCGGTGACGATCGCCTCGACCTACGTCCACACCGGGGAGGCGGGCACAGCGCGCCAGGAGGAGAAGTACTCCTTCCTCGACGCGATGACCCAGCGCCTGGCGCGGGCTTCACGGTCGGGCGAGCGCATGGTCGTCACGGGCGACCTCAACATCGCGCACCGGGAGGTCGACCTCAAGAACTGGAAGGGCAACCTGCGCAAGTCCGGCTTCCTCGAGGGGGAGCGTGCCCACCTCGACGCGTGGCTCGACGAGGGGGGCTGGGTCGACGTGGTGCGCCGAGCCGCAGGTGCAGGACCCGGGCCCTACACGTGGTGGTCGTGGCGCGGCAAGGCGTTCGACAACGACTCCGGCTGGCGCATCGACTACCAGCTCGCCTCGGCGACCCTCGCCCCGACGGTCACTGCCGCGTGGGTCGGCCGCGCCCCGACGTATGCCGCTCGGTGGAGCGACCATGCCCCCGTGGTCGTGGACTACGACGTCTGAGCCCGCCGGACGGCATACCGACGAGGTGGGCAGGGGAGCTGACCGAACCGGTTGGGGACGAACGTGTGCCATGGGCCAGAATGCAGCCATGCCTTCGACCGCACCGCCGACGCACCAGCCCCGCAGCCTGTCCGGCATGCAGCCCACGAGCGACTCGCTGCACCTGGGCAACTACATCGGTGCCCTCGTGGAGTGGGTCAAGCTGCAGGAGACCCACGACGCCTTCTACTTCGTGGCCGACCTGCACGCCCTGACGGTCTCGCCCGACCCGGCCGTGCTCCGTGAGCGGACCCGCCTCACGGCGGCGCAGTTCATCGCCGGTGGTGTCGACCCGTCACGGTCGGTCCTCTTCGTGCAGAGCCACATCGCGCAGCACACCGAGCTGTCGTGGGTGCTCTCCTGCCTCACCGGCTTCGGCGAGGCAGGTCGCATGACGCAGTTCAAGGACAAGTCCGCCAAGGGCGCCGGCCCCAACGTCGGGCTCTTCACCTACCCGGTGCTGCAGGCCGCCGACATCCTCATCTACGACGCCAACGTCGTGCCCGTGGGGGAGGACCAGCGCCAGCACCTCGAGCTCTCACGCGACCTCGCCGGCCGCTTCAACGCCCGCTTCGGCGACACGCTCGTCGTGCCGGAGCCGCACATCATGAAGGCCACCGCCAAGATCCAGGACCTGCAGGACCCGACGTCCAAGATGAGCAAGTCGGCCGCGACCGACACCGGCCTGATCAGCCTGCTCGAGGACCCGGCCCGCACCGTCAAGAAGATCAAGTCGGCCGTCACCGACACCGAGCGCGAGATCCGCTTCGACGTCGACGCCAAGCCCGGCGTCTCCAATCTTCTGTCGATCCACGCGGCCCTGTCTGGCACGCCGATGGACGAGCTCGAGGCTGCCTATGAGGGCAAGGGCTACGGCGACCTCAAGAAGGACGTCGCCGAGATCGTCGTCGGAGCCATCACGCCGTTCCGCGAGCGCACCCTCGAGCTGATGGCCGACCCCACCGAGCTCGACCGCATCCTCGCCGACGGCGCCGAGCGCGCCCGGGCCGTTGCGGAGGCCACCGTGAGACGGGTCTACGACCGCGTCGGACTGCTGCCCTCAGCGAGCCGCGCCTAGTCGCTCCAGGCCGTCGAGCAGGGCCGTGTGGCTGCGCTCCCACGTGAACGAGCGCCCGTGCGCGGTCGCCGTGCCGCGCGCCGCCTCCACCGCGGCGGGAGTCAACGTCGTCAGCTCGCGGACCCAGCCCGCGACCGTGGGCTCGACGAGTCGGCCGGCACTCCCCAGCACCTCCGGGAGCGCGCCGGAGCGGTTCGCGAGCACGAGGGCGCCGGAGGCCATCGCTTCGAGGGGCACCATCCCGAAGGGCTCGGCCCTCGATGGCACGGCCACGACGTCTGCCCACCGATAGAGCTCCCCGACGCCCTCCTGCAGCCGATAGGGCTCGAAGGCGATCGGCGCCCGCACGGAGCCCGCGATCGAACGGAGCCCTCGCTCGTAGTCGCTCAGGTCCTCGGTGTCGCGCAGCTCCGAGCTGCCCACGATGCGGGTCTCGAAGCGCTCGGCGTGACGACCCATCGCGGCGAGCGCCTCGAGCAGGAGGTGCACGCCCTTGTGCGGCGCCACCTGCCCGACGAAGAGCAGTCGCAGTGGCGTGTCGGGCAGTCGTGGCTCGCGCGTCACGGCCGGGAACCGCTCGAGGTCGACCCCGTTGGGCACGGTCACGAGCTTCTCCTGGTCGAACCACGACCGGCGCCGCACGCCCTCAGCCATGAAGTCACTCACCGACACGAGGGCGTCGGCGTAGCGCAGGAGGTGGGTCAGCTCGGGCCGCAGCACCGAGCCCGAGATGGCGTTGTGCAGGTGCAGGGCGATCCGGGTGGACCGCGGCAGCTGCCGACGAAAGAGCGGCAGTGACGTCACGGCATAGTGCCCTTCATGCACGATCACCCAGTCGGGCGGGTCGGTCGCGAGGGCCCGGGCGGCAGGCTCGAAGAGCTTCGCCGCGTGCGGACGCTCGAGCAGCAGGGCGCCGAGCGCCCAGTCCTGGCGATACTCGGCCGTCGTGAAGTGCGTCCTCGGGCAGTTCTCGGTGTAGTCGACGGGCACCGTCGTCGCGTCCGGGTAGGTCGCCTCGCGGTTGTGCGAGGTGACGACCGTCGACCGTCCACCTCGACGCGCGTGCTCGTGGGTCAGGGCGCGCACGACGTGAGCCACCGAGCTGCCGTCACCCGCGAGCGGCATGGGAACGTGGGCCAGGTGCGGGAGCTCGCTCATCGCCGCCAGCGTATCGCCGAGACCCCTCGGCTCGGCTTGGCACGGCAAGGTTCGATACCGTCGGCTCCGTGACGTTAGCGCCCGCCATGACCATCGGCGTCTCGATCCCGATCCCCGACCCGCACGGCGACTACCTCCAGTCGCGCCGGGCCGATTTCGGCGATCCGGCGGCCTGGGACATCCCGGCGCACATCACGTTGCTTCCGCCGACATCGGTCGACGAGGCGACGTATGCCGCTTTCCTCGACCACTGCCGCTCGGTGGCCTCCGCGCATGCCGCCTTCGACGTGGTGCTGCGTGGCACCGGCACGTTCCGTCCGCTCTCCGACGTCGTCTTCATCCAGGTCGCCAAGGGCGTGTCGGCCTGCGAGGCCCTCGAGGTCGAGCTGCGGGGCGGCCCGGTGCGACGTGATCTCGAGTTCTACTACCACCCGCACGTCACCGTCGCGCACAACGTCGGGGAGGTGGCGCTCGACCGGGCGTTCGCCGAGCTGGCCGACTACTCGGTGGCCTTCCGGGTCGGGGCGTTCCACCTCTACGAGCTGGGCAGCGACGCCGTGTGGCGTCCGGTGCACGAGTTCGAGCTGTCGGGGGGTTGATGGGTGTCGGTGTTCCAGAAGGCGCTCGACAGGCTCAAGACCACCCGCGCGTGGTCGGCGTGGCAGCGCTACGGGAGCGCCAACGGTGACCTGCTGGCCGCGGGGGTGGCCTACTTCGCGTTCTTCTCGATCTTCCCGGCGCTCGCGCTCGCCTTCGCGATCTTCGGCTTCGTGCTGCAGGACCGCCCTGACCTGATCGCCACCATCGCGGACTCGCTCAACCAGGCGCTGCCGGGCATGGTCAAGACGGCTGACAACCCGGACGGCATCATCAGCATCTCCGCCCCCGCGAGCCTCACCCTCACGGTCACCGGGATCATCGCCTTCATCACGCTGCTGCTGGCCGGGCTCGGCTGGGTCGGCTCGCTCCGCACCGGCATCCGCACGGTCTTCGGGCTCAAGGCCTCTGATGGCAATGCCGTGACGACGAAGCTGCGCGACCTCGGGGTGCTCACGGTCCTCGGGGTGCTCATCGCCGTGTCCGCGATCCTCACGAGTGCGATCGGTGGGCTCGCCGGCACCATCGCCGACTGGGTGGGTCTGCCGGGCGGAGCCGTGCTGGTGGCCGCGGTCGGCCTGCTCGCGGGCATCCTCTTCGACACGCTCATCATGGTCGTGCTGCTCCGGCTGCTGACCGGGGCACCCCTGCCCTGGCGCAACGTCCGTCAGGGCGCCCTCCTCGGCGGTGCGGTCATCGCCGTCCTCAAGCTCTTCGGCGGCTTCCTCATCAGTCACGCCACGGGCAACCCGCTGCTGAGCGCTGTGGCCATCCCGGTGGGTCTCCTCTTCTGGCTCAACGTCATGTCGCGCGTCGTGCTGCTCGCGAGCTCGTGGGCCGCCGACGACGTCGACCTCGCCACGCTTTCGGACGAGGCCCGCCGCACCGCGCTGGCAACGACCGCCCGCCCACCGTTCCTCGCGCCGCTGCCAGCCACGGCCGACCTGTCGAGGCTGCCGTATGCCGCTGTCACACCGGTGGCACGGCCCCTGGCGGACGTGGCGGCCTCCGGGAGTGAGGCCGGCCAGCAGGTGTCCGGTGCGGCGTCCGGCGAGCGACGTGCCTCCCGCGCGGTCGATCGGGTCAGCATCGCGGCAGGAGCCGTCGTCGGTGCTGCCGGTGCGGGTGTCGCCGCAGCCCTGCGTCGTCGCCGCGGCTGACGTGCCCTCCGGCTAGGTCGACGGATCGCTCACTCCTCCGCGACGCCGACGATGGCGGATCACCAGGCCAGCGGCGGCCGCCGTCAACAGGGCGCCGGCCAGGCTGACGACGATCAACGAGGTCGGGTCGCCGTCCGCGGTGGCCGTCGCGCGTGACGCTGTCAGTGGTGCCGGGGTGCCGGTCGCAGGAGTGGGCGGGCCGGTGCTGGCGGTGGTGCCCGGCGGCGGTGTCGTCGTCGCGGGAGCGTCAGGGTCGGGCAGGCTCGTGAGCGACGGCTGGGGCGTCGGCGGCTCGGCCTCCCCGGGCGCGACGAGCGTGCCGACCGGTGTGACCCGGTCGGCGTTGGCGAAGCCCCAGTCGAGCAGGGCGGCCGTGGGCTTCCAGGAGCCGGTGATGCTGCCCATCTGGGTCACGACGAGGGTGCGTCCGCCGCGCGTGGCCGCTCCGATGAAGGTGTGCTGCGCACGGTCGGTGCGGCCCGGCTTGATGCCGATGCTGCCGGGGTAGTGACGCAGCAGCTCGTTGATGTTGTAGATGTGGAACGGCTTCCACACCTTGCCCTTCTCGTCCTTGCCGCCGGGGAAGATCGCATCGCGCTTGACGGCCGCGGCCCTGAAGGCGGGCAGCTGCATGGCCTCCCGGGCGATGAGCGCGAGGTCGTAGGCACTGGAGCGCTGGTTGCCGTCGTCGAGTCCGCTCGGGTCGACGACGACGGTGTCGTGGGCACCGAGGTCGCGAGCGGTCTCGTTCATCAGTGCGACGGTCCTGTCATAGCCGCCGGCAGCGTCGGCCAGAGCGTAGACGGCGTCGTTGGCCGAGAACATCATCATCGCGTCGACGAGGTTGCCGACGGAGTAGCGGTTGCCGGCCAGGATGCCCACCCGCGAGCCAGAAGCCGCCTGCGCGTCCTCGCTCGCGACGACGACCGTGCGCGGGTCGAGCCGCGGCATCAACGTCAACGCGGTGAGCGCTTTGAGCGTGCTGGCCGGGCGGAGCCAGGCGTGGGGGGACTTGGCCGCGAGGACCTCGCCGGAGTCGAGGTCGGCGATGACGTAGGAGACGTCATAGACCTCCGGAGGCGGCGAGCCTCCCTGCCCCACATCGGCGATGACGCCGGTGCGCCCGAGCTGCTCACCACCCACGACGGATTCGGCGCGCCACGAGGGATGCTCGAACGGCGCGGGTGGCGCGTTTCGGCACACCACGCGAGGTGTCGCCGGCTTCGTTGGCCTCACGGGCGTCGTGGACCGCGCTGCAGGCGGTCGAGTCGCCGTCGCAGCAGCGGTGGGCGCCCGGGTGGGTGCACTCGTCGGCGCCGTCGTCGTCGGCGTCGTCGTCGGGGCGGCAGGAGCAGGCGCGGGAGGAAGGACCCGCGGCGTCAGGGTGACTCCGGGCGGCACGGTCGTGCTGGTCTGCCACGGCTGGCAGGCGGCAGCAGCGGCCGGACCGTTGCCGACCACGACGGCACGGGGGACGGGCCCGTGAGCCGGCGGGACGGCATACGCCGTCGTGATGCCGGCGAGGAACGGCAGCAGCGCGACGGTCACCCCCACAGCGTGCACGGGCAGGCTGCGGCGTCGATGAGGGAGATCGCGCGACATTGCCGGGTCAGACTAACAAGCCGGCACCGGGCGTCACCTACACTCGCCGTGGAAGATCCGGGGGCTGGCGCGACGGTCTCGGCTCCGCCTCGTCAGCACCGACTGCTCCGTGGAAGGGGCCACCGCATGGTCACGGTCCGCTCCCTGGTCCGCCGGGTGGTGAGGCGCGGGCCGCGCACAGTGGTGTTGCTCCAGGAATGGGCTGGCTTCGGCAACCAGCTCTACTACTTGCTCCACGTGTACAGGCGACAGCGTGCGGGCGAGAACATCAAGGCTGTCCGCAGCCGCGCGAGCGAGCCGTGGATGGCGCACTTCGCGCACATGCGGGACCAGCTGACGATCGCTCCTGAGGAGTTCCACTGGTCTGACCGCATCGACCCCACGGACTGGGACAGCCTCGGAAGATTCGGGGTCGACTACTCCCGCGAGGAGCTCCAGTCCTTCTTGACGACGTTCATCCTCCCGTCCCTGGCCCGGCCTGAGGCAGAGAGTGTGACGCCTTCACTCACCGTGAACGTGAGGCGCGGGGACTATTACTGGAACCCGCCGGTCAGAGGTAAGTTCAGCATTGATCAGCCGCACTACCTCTCAGTGGCTCTGGAACGGTACACATCCATTCGTCCGCACCCAGAGCACATTCTTGTTGTCTCGGATGACCAGGACTGGTGTGAGGCGCGGCTTGGTTTTCTGGAGGGCTACACGCACAACCTGCGGTTTGCGCGCGACAGTGCAGGACCGCTCGACGACTTCACCCTCGTCTGCCGCTCCCAGGACCTCATCATCACCAATTCGACTTTCTCGATGTGGGCGGCGCACGTGAGCTCGCTGCTCAACGACGGCACGTCGCTCGTGATCGCGCCGGCGTTCATCACCAGGCCTCACCGTGGTCGCTGCGAGCAGCTCGACCCACGCTGGAGCATCATCGAGGACCTCCCGGGAGGCTGGGACTCCTGAGCCTCCGCCGACGACGAACCCGCCCCGGCGAGGCCGGGGCGGGCTGTCAGCGAGGCCGTGGTGGCGGCGACCCGAGAGTCACTGGCCGTGCGCGAGGGCGTGGCGCAGGTCCTTGTTGAGCTGGTTGATGACGTCGAGCGGGATCTCCTTGGGGCAGGCGGCAGAGCACTCGCCGATGTTGGTGCAGCCGCCGAAGCCCTCGTCGTCGTGCTGGGTGAGCATGTTGACGACGCGGGCGTCCCGCTCCGGCTGGCCCTGCGGCAGCTCACCGAGGTGGGTGATCTTGGCGCCGAGGAAGAGCATGCCGGAGGCGTTGGGGCAGGCCGCCACGCAGGCGCCGCAGCCGATGCAGGCGGCAGCCATGAAGGAGCGGTCCGCCTTCGGCTTGGGCACCGGCACCGAGTGCGCCTCGGGCGCCGATCCCGTGTTGGCGCTGATGAAGCCGCCCGCCTGGATGATGCGGTCGAACGAGGTCCGGTCGACGACGAGGTCCTTGATGACCGGGAAGGCGTCGGCACGCCACGGCTCGATGGTGATCTCGTCACCGTCGGAGAAGGTGCGCATGTGCAGCTGGCAGGTCGTCGTGACCTCGGGGCCGTGGGCCTTGCCCGAGATCATGAGTCCGCACATGCCGCAGATGCCCTCGCGGCAGTCGGAGTCGAAGGCGATCGGCTCCTCGCCGCGGGCGTTGAGCTGCTCGTTGAGCACGTCGAGCATCTCGAGGAACGACATGTCCTCGGAGATGTCGGTGACCGGGTAGGTCACCATCTCGCCCTTGGCCTTGGGGCCGGACTGGCGCCAGATCTTGAGAGTGAGGTTCATCGGGGTCCTCGCAGGGTGTCGGGGTGAGGCGCGAACGGAGCTCGGTGCTGGGTGATCGTCACTTGTAGCTCCGCTGCTTCATCTCGACGAACTCGTAGACCAGGTCTTCCTTGTGCAGGGTGGGTGCGCCGTCACGGCCGCCCCACTCCCACGCGGCGACGTAGGCGTACTCGTCGTCGTGGCGCAGGGCCTCGCCGTCCTCGGTCTGGCTCTCGGCGCGGAAGTGGCCGCCGCACGACTCGCGCCGGTGCAGGGCGTCGACGCACATGAGCTCGCCGAGCTCGAGGAAGTCGGCCACCCGGCCGGCCTTCTCGAGGCTCTGGTTGAGGGTGTCGGCGGCCCCGAGGACCCTGACGTTGCGCCAGAACTCGTCGCGCAGGCCGCGGATGAGGTCGATGGCCTTGAGCAGCCCCTCCTCGGACCGCTCCATGCCGCAGTACTCCCACATGATGTTGCCGAGCTCCTTGTGGAAGGAGTCGACCGAGCGGTCGCCGTTGATCGACAGGAACTTCTGCACGCGGGCATCGACCGAGGCGCGCGCCTCGACGACCGCCTCGTGGGACTCCTCGAGCTTGTCGAACGGACCCTTGGAGAGGTAGTCGCGAATGGTGTTGGGGAGCACGAAGTAGCCGTCGGCCAGGCCCTGCATGAGCGCGCTCGCGCCGAGGCGGTTGGCGCCGTGGTCGGAGAAGTTCGCCTCGCCCGTCACGAAGAGACCGGGGATCGTCGACTGGAGGTCGTAGTCGACCCACAGGCCGCCCATCGTGTAGTGCACCGCGGGGTAGATGCGCATCGGCACCTCGTAGGGGTTCTCACCCGTGATCCGCTGGTACATGTCGAGCAGGTTGCCGTACTTCTCGGCGACGGTCTCGGCGCTCATCCGCTTGAGGGCGTCGGTGAAGTCGAGGTAGACGCCGCGCCGGAAGTCCCCGACCTTGGGGCCGACTCCGCGGCCCTCGTCGCAGACGTTCTTGGCCTGGCGGCTGGCGATGTCACGCGGCACGAGGTTGCCGAAGGAGGGGTAGATCCGCTCGAGGTAGTAGTCGCGGTCCTCCTCGGGGATGTCGCGGGGGTCCTTCTCGCAGTCGGCGGCGTTCTTGGGCACCCAGATGCGGCCGTCGTTGCGCAGCGACTCGGACATCAGGGTCAGCTTGCTCTGGTGCTCGCCGGCGACGGGGATGCAGGTCGGGTGGATCTGCGTGTAGCAGGGGTTGGCGAAGTGCGCCCCCTTGCGGTGCGCGCGCCAGGACGCGGTGACGTTGCTGCCCATCGCGTTGGTCGAGAGGAAGAAGACGTTGCCGTAGCCACCGGAGGCGAGCACGACCGCGTCGGCGAGGTGCGTCTCGATCTCACCGGTGACGAGGTCGCGGGCGATGATGCCGCGCGCCTTCCCGTCGACGACGACGATCTCGAGCATCTCGTGCCGGCTGAACATCTCGACCGTGCCGGCGGCGATCTGGCGCTCGAGGGCCTGGTAGGCACCGATGAGCAGCTGCTGGCCGGTCTGGCCGCGGGCGTAGAAGGTGCGAGAGACCTGCACTCCGCCGAAGGACCGGTTGTCGAGCAGCCCGCCGTACTCCCGCGCGAAGGGCACGCCCTGCGCGACGCACTGGTCGATGATGTTGGCGCTGACCTCGGCCAGGCGGTAGACGTTGGACTCGCGCGAGCGGTAGTCGCCGCCCTTGACGGTGTCGTAGAAGAGGCGGAACGTCGAGTCGCCGTCCTCCTTGTAGTTCTTGGCCGCGTTGATGCCGCCCTGGGCGGCGATCGAGTGGGCGCGGCGCGGGGAGTCCTGGTAGCAGAAGGACTTGACCCGGTAGCCGGCCTCGCCGAGCGTCGCGGCCGCGGCGCCACCGGCGAGGCCGGTGCCGACGATGATGACGGAGAGCTTGCGGCGGTTGGCCGGGTTGACGAGCGCGGCCTCGAACTTGCGGGTGTTCCAGCGCTCGGCGATGGGGCCGCGGGGCGCCTTGGTGTCGACGATCGGCTCTCCCTCGCGGTAGATGCCGTGCACGAGCGGCGCCTCGGCGCCGTCGAACTCGGACTCGGTGTCGGGCGCGTCGGTGGCCGGTGCCTCGGGTGCGATGGTGTCGGTGTGCAGGTCGGTCATGCGGTTCAGCCCTTCACGATTCCGAAGAGGATGGCGAGCGGCGGCAGCGCGAAGCCGACCGCCGTGACGAGCGCGATGACGGAGGCCACCGTCTTGGCCGTGCGGCGCGACCGCGCGGAGGAGGTCCAGCCGAGCGTCTGGGAGGCGCTCCACACGCCGTGCCACAGGTGCATGCCGAGGGCCGCGAGCGCGAGGAGGTAGATCACGACTACCCACCACACCTGGAAGCTCGAGATGACCAGCCGGCCGGCGCTGTCACCGGCGGCGACGGAGCCGACGTTGAACTTCACGATCGTGAACTGCAGCAGGTGCCAGACGAGGAAGAGCAGCAGGGCCACGCCGCCCCAGCGCATCATCCGCGACTTCACCGTCGCCTTGGCCGCCTCCTTGGCGACGTAGCGCGTCGTGCGCGCACCGCGGGCCCGGCTCCACAGGTAGAAGGCCGACCACGCGTGCGCGACGAGTGCGGCGATGAGCAGCGCCCGGAAGAGCCAGAGGAACCCGCCGTAGGGCAGGATCGGCGTCAGCAGCGTGCGCAGGTGCAGCGCGTAGTCGTCGAAGGCCTCGACGCCCGCGAAGATCTTGAGGTTGCCGTACATGTGCACGACGACGTAGAAGACGAAGAGCGCGCCCGACAGTGCCATGAGCAGCTTCATGAACACGGTGGTGCGACGCGCCGACGCGGGTCGGGGTTTTCCCGTCACTGGGAGGGTGTTGGTGGCCACAGCCGCACCCTATCGCCGCGTTTGCGCGAGCCCCATGTCGTACCCCCCGGTAGCCCGCGCACTGTGACAATCTCAACAAGAACCCTCGACAAGCGCCCGCCACGAGCAGGTATGCCGTCCGGCGCCGTCGCGGACGGTCCGTAGGGTGAGGCGCATGGTCACTTCCCAGCCGGTCTCCGGCGTCACGGCCGCGCTCGACTGGGTGATGGACAAGTCTTTGGTGCTCGGCTACACCAAGGTCGGACCGGCGGTCCGGCGGGCCTGGTGGCCAGACGATCCCGAGCCCGGGGCCCTGACCGGTCGCCACGTGCTCGTCACCGGTGCCACGGGTGGGCTCGGGCTGGCCACGGCAGGCGGCGTCGCCCGGCTCGGCGCCGTCGTCCACCTCACGGGCCGCGACGCATCCCGCCTCGACCGCGCTCGCGCGACGCTGCTCGCCCAGCAGCCGGGTGCGACCGTGGAGACACACGTGTCCGACGTCAGCGACCTCGCCGCGACGGCGGACTTCGCCCGCGACCTCGCGGCCCGGGTGCCCCGGCTGCACGCCGTCGTCCACAACGCCGGGGTCATGCCGCCGCGGCGCACGACGACGCCCGAGGGCCACGAGCTCGCCCTCGCGACCCACGTCCTCGGCCCCCACGTGCTCACCTTCGGGCTGCGCGAGTCGCTCGCCGGCGGCCGCGTCGTGCTCGTCACCTCCGGCGGCGCCTACGCGCAGCGCCTGGAGGTCGACGACCCGGAGTTCACGCAGGGCACCTACTCGGGCACGGCGGCATACGCCCGCACCAAGCGGATGCAGCTCGTGCTGACGCGGCTGTGGGCTCGCGAGCTGTCCGGCGACGACGTCAGTGTCTCCTCGATGCATCCCGGCTGGGCCGACACGCCCGGGGTCACGGACTCACTGCCCGGCTTCGCGAGGGTCACCGGCCCGCTGCTGCGCGACGCCGAGCAGGGCGCCGACACCGCGGTGTGGCTCACGGCGACGGGTGACGCTATCGGCACGGGAGGCTTCTGGCACGACCGCCGTCGCCGCGCGGCGCACTATGCGCCCGTGCGGGTCGAGACCCCGGGTGAGATCGAGCGCTTCTGGGCCTTCGTGTGCGAGAGCACGGGAGTGCCCGCGCCGACCGGCTGACGCGGCCACGCGGCATACCTGCTGGGTGGGCCTCGTGCGTCAGGGGCGCAGCCAGCAGGTCCAGCGCACGATGCGCAGGTAGCCGAGCCGCTCGTAGACGGGCTGGCCGTCGTCGCTCGCGATGAGCACGGCGCCCTGGCCGGGCCACGACGTCGTCGCCGCCCAGGTCAGCGCTGCTCCGGCCCCCTTGCCGCGGGCCGAGGCGAGCACCGCGACGTTCTCGACGACGGTGACACCCGCAGCGGAGTGCGCGGCCGACGTCGCGACGGGCACGCCGTCGTCGTAGCCGACGAAGACCCGTGTCGGGCCGGCGACGACGTCGGCGCGGTAGAAGTCACCGGGCGGCAGGTCGGCCATGTCCGGCATCGGATAGCCCTCGACGAGCACCCGCTCGGCGTCCTGCAGCTCCTGCGGCGTCGTGGCCTCGCGCACGTCGAGCGTCGTCGTCGGCGGTGCCGTCACGGTGGAGGTGGGGCGGAGCATGAGCGGCGGGTGACCGACGAGTCCCAGCCCGTGGGCCGTGAGGTCGGGCGTCGGGAAGGGGCTGATGACGATGGCCGAGACACCCACGGGGTATGCCGCCGAGATCGCGTCGACGGTGGCAGCCCAGTCGCGCGGCGGGCTGGTGACGATCGCCCAGTTGAGCAGTGCCGAGGCTCCGCCGCCGCTGCCGGCGCACCAGCCGGCGCCCCGGGCGAAGTCGCCGCGGGCCGCGGTGGTCAGCGCCTCGGCCCACGAGATGTGGGCCTGTACGGCCTGGCGCACGATCGAGTCCGCGGGGTCGAGGTCGTCCTCCCAGCCGGTGGTGAGGTGTTCGCCCTCCTCGGGCAGCAGCGAGGTCATGCATCAACTGTGGCGCTGCCTCGCGCGGCATGGTCCGGATTCGCGAGATCGCGCCCCAAGGGACGCGCGCGCCGCCGAGGTCCCGCCTCAGCGCGCCGGTGTCGAGCCGGGCGCGACGTAGAGCCCGTCCTTGATGCACACCTGTGAGCGCGAGGTCGGCACGCACGTGTAGCCCGAGCTGATGAGCCGGCGCACCTCAGCCACGTAGGCGTTCCAGTCGGGGCGGTCGACCTCGTCGCGGATGTTCTGGTCGACGATCAGCGCGTCGGCCGTGGAGAGGCAGGCGAAGATCTGGTCGAAGACGGCCTTGCCCTCGAACGAGTAGTGGTGGAAGCGCGGACAGACCAGGTCGAGGGAGCCCAGCCCGACAGCATGTGCTCCGTCGTCGTTGGCCCCGGCCCGGGCGTAGGTGCGGACCTCGGGCTGCTGGGCGAGCACCGCGCTCTCGACCGACTCCCGGCCGAGCGCCGCCACCCTGCCCGGCGCTTCGCGGGCCGACTCGAGGTAGTAGTAGGGGTGCAGCGTCCCGCCGGTGATGAACGCAGCGAGAACGACGACCCCGACGGCGCGCCAGGGTGCGGTGGCAGCCAGACCGCCACCGGAAGTCAGGCGCTCGACCCCGCCCTGGGTCAGCCTCCGCGCCACGAGCACGAGGGCGAGGCAGCCCGCGACATAGAGGGACTGGCTGTGATGGGCCCAGGGGGCGCTGGCGCCGATGACGAGGATCGCGGCGAGGAGCGTGGCTGCTGTGAGGTCCCAACCGAGGGCAGGAGTCACCAGCGGAGGCTCGTCGTGGTCCTCGAGCCGGCTGGCGCGCGCGGTGGCGCCACCGCGACGCCCCACCGCGACGAGGACGAGCAGCACGGCGGAGATCGTGATGAGCCCACCGCCACGCCCGTCCTCGGGGATGGCATTGAGCAGGTGGCCGACGAAGCTCCCGTATCGCGACTCCGAGAGCGTGCCCTCGGCGTACTGCACGTTGGACGCCAGGATCGCGACGAGCCCGTCGAGCTCCCCTCGCACCCACAGGACGCCGAGCCCGACGGCGGCGACGACCAACGAGCTCAGCGCTGCCCACGCGACACCGAGCCACGTGCGGCGGTGCCAGGCCGCCGTGAGGATCGCCGCAACGGCGATCGGCACCATGATCTCCTTGCTGAGCACGAGCGCCCCCGTGAGAAGGCCGGCGACGACCCAGCGCCCCCGCACGGCCAGGGCCGCGACGGCCAGACACAGGGCGACCCCCGGCAGGTGCGTCATCCCCGGGCCATAGGCGTTGCCCGTGACGACGATCGGCACGCCGGCGAAGGCCGCGACGAGACCGATGCGGGTGCCGACCCCCGCGGACGCTGCGACCGCACGCACGGCGAGGCAGGCGATGAGCACCCAGCCGATCTCGAGGGCGATGTCGGCATACGGTGACACGAAGCGGCCGAGGGCGAGCTCGGCGTAGTAGAGCGGGCCCTTGTTGTCGATCGCATCGACGTAGAGGCGGTCGCCGGCGAGCAGCCGCTCAGCCATCGAGATGTAGCTTCCGTGGTCGCCGAAGAGGCTCGGCACCATGCGGGGCAGGGTGACGAGCCAGACCAGGGCGATGGCTGTGGCGGAGGCCAGGGCGCCGGCCCCCCGGCGCGGTCCCTCAGCAGAGGTGCTGTGAGGCGGGGTTCGTCCTGCCGTCGTCGATGCGGTCGCGGGGGAGGCGATCGCAGGCTCGGTCTCTCGCGTCGTCATGTCAGCTCGAGTCGGCCCTGGGCCGTCAGCGCCTCGACGATCTGCTTGACCTCCTGGGCCCGCTCCGGCGTCGTGATGAGCAGGGCGTCCTGGGTGTCGACGACCACCAGGTCATCGACCCCGATGAGCGCCACGAGCCGCCCGCC
This sequence comes from Humibacillus xanthopallidus, assembly GCF_044793955.1. Classification (GTDB taxonomy): domain Bacteria; phylum Actinomycetota; class Actinomycetes; order Actinomycetales; family Dermatophilaceae; genus Humibacillus; species Humibacillus xanthopallidus_C. The sequence goes on from NZ_CP084995.1 coordinate 1,611,571, forward strand.
GGTGGCGACGGTGGCGGTCGAGTCGATGCTGATGACGTCGTCCGCGGGGCCGATGATCTTGACGCCGGGGACCGTCCCGGAGACCTGCACGAGGTCGGTGAGCGACCTGAAGTCGCCGATGTCGTCCCACCCCATGGCAGCGGGCACGACAGAGACCCGGCCCGAGCGGGCCGCCGGCTCGGCGACCGCGTGGTCGATGGCGATCTTGCGCAGGCTCGGCCACAGGTCACGCATGCGCGACTCGTCACCGGCGATGGTGCGCAGGGCACTGGTCATCTCGGGGTGCTCCTCGGCGAGCATCTCGAGCAGGGTCGTGGCGCCGACGACGAACATGCCTGCGTTCCAACGGTATTCACCACTGGCGACGTAGCTCTTCGCCGTCTCCGAGTCGGGCTTCTCGACGAAGTCGGCGACGCGCCGAGCCGTCGGGGCTCCCTCGACGGAGAGCGCCTCGCCGAGACGGATGTAGCCGAAGCCCGTGGCGGGGCGGGTCGGCTCGATGCCGATCGTCACGAGGTCTCCGCGTCGGGCGAGCACGACGGCCTCCTCGATGGCACGCCGGAAGGCCGAGACGTCAGTGACGACGTGGTCGGCGGCGAACGACCCGAGCACCGCCTCGGGGTCGCGCCGCTCGAGGAGCGCTGCGGCCAGGCCGATGGCCGGCATGGAGTCACGCGGGGTGGGCTCGGCCACGACGGAGTCGCGCGGGAGCATCGGCAGCTGCCCCCGCACGGCCTCGAGGTGGGCAGCGCCGGTGACGACGAGGATGCGGTCGCGGGCGAGCGGTTCGAGCCGGTCGTAGGTCGCGCGCAGCAGCGTCTGCCCCGACCCGGTCAGGTCGTGCAGGAACTTGGGGTAGTCCCTGCGAGACAGGGGCCACAGGCGCGTGCCCGACCCGCCGGCCGGGATGACCGCCCAGAACCCATCGATGCCCGTCATGGGCAGAGGGTAGCGACATCCGCACCCGACGCCGCGCGGTCAGCCGTCTGCCGCCGCGTCGAGGTGGGTATGCCGCGTGGCCCGGTCGCGGTGGTCCCGCGCCTCACGGGGTGTCGGCATGACGTCAGGATCGGCGGCGGGCGGGGTGCCCGCGCGCACGAAGTGCTCTCTCGATCGCGCGAAGTGCCCGCGCGCACGAAGTGCCCGCGCGCACGAAGTGCTCTCTCGATCGGTGAAGTGCCGCGCGCATGAAATGCTCTCTCGATCGCGCGAAGTGCTCTCTCGATCGGGGGAGGGTGGGGTCAGGCGATGTCGCGGCGGGTCAGCCCGGCGAGCCCGACCGCGGCGATGGCGGCGCCGACGGCGACGAGACCGAGCAGGGGAGCGGCCTCGAGGCTGCCGCCCGGCAGCTGGGAGAGGTGGTCGAAGGGGGAGATCGCGGTGATCCACGAGGGCAGGCCCATGAGCACCCCGAACTCGCCGAGCACGAGGAAGCCGATGAGCACCGCCCACGCGAGCCCGGTCAGGCGCGGCACGAGTCCGACGAGCAGCACCGCGACAGCGACGCAGACCCAGACCGCGGGGAGCGTGGCGAGGGCCGCCCCGAGCATCCGCCCGGCGGAGCCACCCACGTCACCGGTGCGCTGCCCGTCGATGGCGCCGGCGACGAGGCCCGCCACGGCGAGCACGAAGGTGGTCGCGGCGAGCGCGCCGAGCAGGTGGGACAGCGCCCACCGGAGCCGGGTCGCCGGGGTGGCGAGCACGGCCTCGAGGCGGCCGGTGGTCTCCTCCGTCCGCATCCGGGTGGTCAGGGCGATGCCGAGGGCGGCGGCGCCGATCGCCGCGAAGCGCAGCTCGGTGGCGAAGAAGGTGTCGGTGATCGATCCGGCCCCGCCGCCGAGCTTGCGGAGCATGTCGGCGATCTCCGGCGAGTCGAGGAAGGACTGCACGCTCCCCCCCAGTGACCCCACGACCGCGCCGAGCACGACGAAGCCGATGGTCCAGCCGATGAGGGTGCCGCGGGCCAGGCGACGCGTGAGGCCGCCGACCGTGCGGAGGGATCCGCGCGCCGGGCCGGGCCGGCTCGGCAGGACGCCGGCCCCGAGGTCGCGACGCTCGAGGAGGGCGAAGGCGATCAGGACGAGGCCGGCATACGCGAGCAGGCCGACCAGGAGGATCCACGTGCGGTTGGCGCCGTAGGGCTGGACCATCTCGCCCCAGCCGAGGGGGGAGAGCCAGGTGAGGAACCGGACGGGACTGTCGTCACCGGCGGCGTCGCCGAGGGCGCGGAGCATGTAGGCAACAGCCAGGGCTCCGAGGGCGAAACCCGCTGTGCCACGGGCGCTTTCGGTGAGCTGCGCGGCCACCGCGGTGACGCCGACCCAGGTCAGCCCCATCACCGTCCAGGACACCCCCAGGGCCACCGAGCCGCTGGCGTCGAGCCCCACGGCGATCGCACCGAGAGCCGTGAGCACCACCGTGCCGAGCACTGCTGCGGTGGCGAGCAGCACGGCGGCCGCGAGGGGAGCGCGGCGACCGACGACACCGCTGCCGAGCAGCTCGAGGCGGCCCTCCTCCTCCTCGGTGCGGGTGTGCCGTCGCACGACGACGTAGGCGAGCATGCAGAGGAAGACCCCGCCCATCAGCACGGTCTTGAAGGTCGCCAGGGCGTCGATGGTGGCACTCGCGACCGGACCGTAGATCGCGACGAGCGCCGGGTTGTCGAGGGTCTCGCGCAGGGCACCGCCCGCCATCGACGTGTCGGGGTAGAGGTCGAAGGTCGCCTGGGCCGATGCCGCGACCACTGCCGCGAGGGTCAGGGCGCTGACCGGGATGAGCACGCGGTCGCGGCGCGCCGCGAGCCGCAGCAGGCGGGAGGTGCCGGTGAGCCCGGTGACGCCGGCGGTGGTCCGCTGCCGGCCGCGCGGCGCGCTCAGCGTGCTCGGGGCCGTCATGGCGTCGCCGCCGGCACGCGGTACTGCTCCATGAAGAGCTCCTCGAGCGTGGGCGGGGCGCTCGTCAGGCTGCGGATGCCGAGGGTCCCGAGGTGCTGGAGCACCGCTCCCAGATGGCCGCTCTCCACCGCGCAGGTCACGTGGGTGCCGGAGACGACGGCGCTGCTCACCCCGGCGAGGGCGGCGACCTCCGCCTGGGACGCGGGGTGCTCGAGGGTGGCCTCGATCGTCGTGTGCGAGAGGTGGCGCAGCTGGGCGAGCGTGCCCGACTCGACGTTGCGCCCGTCACGGATGATGCTGACCCGGTCGCACACCGACTCGACCTCGCTGAGGATGTGGCTCGAGAGCAGCACCGTGCCGCCCCCCGCCCGGAACTCACGCACCGCGTCCTTGAAGACGGCCTCCATGAGCGGGTCGAGACCCGAGGTCGGCTCGTCGAGCAGGAGCAGCTCGACGTCGGCGGCGAGCGCGGCCACGAGGGCGACCTTCTGGCGGTTGCCCTTGGAGTAGGAGCGGCCCTTCTTCGTCGGGTCCAGGGCGAAGCGCTCGATCATCTCGGCGCGGCGCTGCTCGTGGAGGCCGCCGCGCAGGTTGCCGAGCAGGTCGATCACCTCGCCGCCCGTGAGGTTGGGCCAGAGGGCGACGTCGCCGGGCACGTAGGCGAGCCGGCGGTGCAGATCCTCGACCTCGTGCCAGGGGTCACCCCCCAGCAGGGTGGCGCTGCCGCCGTCGGAGCGCATCAGCCCCAGCAGGATGCGCAGGGTCGTCGACTTGCCCGACCCGTTGGGCCCGAGGAAGCCGTGGATCTCCCCGGTCTGCACCTCGAGGTCGAGCCCGTCGAGGGCGACAGTGCGGCCGAACGTCTTGCGCAGGTCATGGACCTGGATCGCCGAGGTCATGCTCTCGACGATACACAGGATTCACGTTTAACTGAATACAATGACGGAAGTCCCAGCACGTCACGACCCACGAGACCCGGGAGGTGCGGTGGCCGCACGACCACCCGTCCGCGACGAGCGGGCGGTCGCCGCCTACGTCGAGCGCTTCGGCGACTCGCTCACCGACGCCGGTATGCCGCGGCTCGCCTCACGCGTCTTCGCGCGCCTGCTCGCCGACGACGACGGCCGCATGACCGCCGCCGAGCTGACCGAGGCCCTCGAGGTCAGTCCCGCGGCGATCTCCGGCGCGGTGGGCTACCTCACCCAGACGTACCTCATCGGCAAGGAGCGCGAGCGAGGCTCCCGGCGCGACGTCTACGTCGTGCAGAGCGACGCCTGGCACGGGGCGATGCTGAGCCGCGACCGCGTGCTCGCCCAGATCGAGACGAGCCTGCGCTCCGGCGTCCCCGCGGTGGGTGGCACCTCGGCCGCGGCCGGCCGGCGGCTCCAGCTCTCGGTCGAGTTCCTCGCCTTCCTCTCCGAGCGGATGGGCGAGATCGAGCAGGAGTGGCAAGGCCGCAAGGCGGAGATCACCCGGGACTGGCCGGCCGACCACTGACGCGCGGCCCCTCGAGAGGCTGCGTGCCGCCGGGACCGGGCCGGACGGCATACCCCCGTGGTGACGTGACATGGGCAACGATCGGTCTCGCCGGGGCTGCGGGCGACCACCCCGCCGATACGCTCGGCCCCATGGCTGACAGCACTGGTGCGCGCTCCGAGTCCGACCTGCCGATCGAGGCCGTCTACGACGCGTCGGCCCTCGCGGACTTCCACGCCGACAGCAAGCTCGGTGCCCCCGGCCGTTACCCCTTCACCCGGGGCGTCTACCCGTCGATGTACACCGGGCGCCCGTGGACGATGCGGCAGTACGCCGGCTTCGGCACCGCCAAGGAGAGCAACGAGCGCTACCACCAGCTCGTCAAGGCCGGTACCGGAGGCCTCTCCGTCGCCTTCGACCTGCCGACCCAGATGGGCTACGACTCCGACGAGGCCATCGCGCACGGTGAGGTCGGCAAGGTCGGCGTGGCCATCGACAGTCTCGACGACATGCGCACGCTCTTCGACGGGCTGCCGCTCGACACGATCTCGACGTCGATGACGATCAACGCGCCCGGCTCGACCCTGTTGCTGCTCTACCAGCTCGTGGCCGAGGAGCAGGGCGTCCCGGGCGACAAGCTCACCGGCACGATCCAGAACGACGTGCTCAAGGAGTACATCGCGCGCGGCACCTACATCTATCCGCCCCGCGAGTCGCTGCGCCTCATCTCCGACATCTTCGCCTACTGCCACCGGGAGATGCCGCGCTGGAACACCATCTCCATCTCCGGCTACCACATGGCCGAGGCCGGGGCGACGCCCGTGCAGGAGATCGCCTTCACCATCGCCAACGCCATCGAGTACGTCCGGGCCGCTGAGGCCGCCGGGCTGCACGTGGACGACTTCGCGCCGCGCCTCTCCTTCTTCTTCGTCGCGCGCACGACCCTGCTCGAGGAGGTCGCGAAGTTCCGCGCCGCGCGCCGCATCTGGGCCAAGATCATGAAGGAGCAGTTCGGTGCCCAGAACCCCAAGTCGATGATGCTGCGCTTCCACACCCAGACTGCCGGCGTGCAGCTGACGGCGCAGCAGCCCGAGGTCAACCTCGTGCGCGTCGCGCTGCAGGGGCTCGGCGCGGTGCTCGGCGGCACGCAGTCGTTGCACACCAACTCCTTCGACGAGGCCATCGCCCTGCCGACCGAGAAGGCGGCACGCCTCGCGCTGCGCACGCAGCAGGTCATCGCCTACGAGACCGACGTGACCAAGACCGTCGACCCGTTCGCCGGCTCCTACGTCGTCGAGTCGATGACCGACGACATCGAGGAGGCAGCGCTCGCGCTCATCCAGCGCGTCGAGGACCTCGGAGGGGCCGTCGCCGCCATCGAGCAGGGTTTCCAGAAGTCGGAGATCGAGCGGTCGGCCTATCGCGTGCAGCTCGAGATCGACTCGGCCGAGCGCACTGTCGTCGGTGTCAACCGCTTCACCCTCGACCAGGAGGAGCGCTACGAGCCGCTGCGCGTCGACCCGACCATCGAGGCCGACCAGCGCGCCCGGCTCGAGGCCCTGCGCGCCGAGCGCGACGACGCCGCGGTCACGGCCGCACTCGCGAAGCTGAAGGACGCCGCTCGCGGCACCGACAACCTGCTCTACCCGATGAAGGAGGCGCTCGCCGCCCGCGCCACCGGCGGTGAGGTCGCGCATGCGCTGCGGGAGGTGTGGGGCGTCTACCAGCCCCGCGAGACCTTCTGAGCCGGCCGGCATACCTGAGCCGTATGCCGGGTGCCCGGCTCGGCGGACCGCCACCACTGGCGAGATGGCCCGTTCTCACACGGGGCTACACCGTCACCACAGCGCTCGTGGCGGTCCGTCTGCGCGTGGCAACGACCTGGCGCAGGGCCGTGACGACGTAGTCCGGCTCGAACATCACCTCGTCCCACGTGAACCGGATGACCACCCACCCGCGTGCGCCCAGACCGGTGTAGCGCCGGCAGTCGCGCTTGAGCGCCGCTCGCGTGCCGTGGTTCTCGAAACCCTCTGCCTCGATGACGATGCGAAGGGCTGCGTCCGCGAGATCGACCTTCGCGTAGAACGTCCGATCACCAATGACGTGCTGCGTCACGACTCTCAATCCCTCGACGTGGAGGCACAGGGCGCGCAGCACCGACTCGAACGGGTTGGCCGCCTTGCGATCGGCACGCTCGAGGACCCTCGCGACCCGCAGACGCAGCCGTCGGGGCAGCCGAGCGGCGGCCGCCATGATGGTGATGGGTGACAGGCCGTCGCGCCAGGCGGAGTCGGCAACGGCGAGAGCCTCGTCGAAGGGCAGGTCGAGGCAGCAGTCGATGACAGTGCGCTCGCGGCTCGTCACCCAGCCGTCGACCACCTCTGTCGTCTCGAGGTCGCGCCAGTGCCGCTGCACCCCGGTGCGCGCGGCGGCACGGAGCTTGCGCCCGCGCGGCAGTGTGATGTGCGGCAGGTCCGGCTCGTGCTTGACCTGCCACCCCCAGTGCAGCGCTGCCGTCGTGTGCGACGCCGTTGCGCTCGCACCGAGCGCGACGGAGCGGGCCGCGGCCACGCTGGGCAACGCATACCGGCCGCGCGTGACGCGGATGAGCGCACCCGAGGTCAGCGCGAACGAGATGCTGCGGCGCGAAACGGATCTCCTCAGCTCGCGCCACGTGCAGGTCCCCCCGTGCTGTGCGAGCAGCGTGGCCAAGCCCATCACGCAAGCGTGCCCGCGAGGCTGCTGCCACCGATCTGGTCATCCACAGGCACACGGACCGCCACGAACGCCGCCGTGGAGCGCGCGCGAGCGTGGGCCCCGGCGCTCGACGGAGGTCGTGGCGGTCAGTGTGCCCATGCGCGACGAAATGGTGTGCCGGGTGGTCCGAGGGGTATGCCGGTCAGCGGGGGCGGGCGCCCACGCGGGCTGCCGCTGCGCTGCCGGCCGTGACCCCGGACGCCAGGGCCTCGGCGGGAGGCTGACCCGCGAGCCAGGCCGCCAGCAGGCCGGCGTTGAAGGCGTCACCACAGCCGGTCGCGTCGACGTTGGCGACGTGCGGAGCCTCGGCCGAGACGTCGACGTCGTCCGCGACCCACCGCGCCCCAGCCGCACCGAAGGTGGCGACGACCTGCCGGGTGTGGCGCAGGATCGCCTCGAGGCCACCGAGGGTCGCGACCTCGTTCTCGTTGGGCAGCAGCAGGTCGACACCGTCGACCCACGACAGGAAGGTGTCGACGCCCTCGCGCACGATGAGCGCGGGCGACTGAGGGTCGACCGAGGTCGTCCAGCCGAGCGCGCGCGCCTGCCGCAGCGCCTCGAGCCCCGCCGCGCGCGATCCGGCGTCGAAGAGCACGTAGCCCGACAGGTGCAGGTGGGGGACCGGCTCGGCGGGCAGCCCCAGAGACCCCAGGTCGACGTCGGCCACGGAGAAGGCCTTGTTGGCGCCACGGTCGGGAAACATCGTCCGGTCGCCGTGGGCGTCGAGCAGGATGACGACCATGCAGGTCGGCAGCGTCTCGTCGACTCCGAAGGCGCAGCGCACCCCTTCGGCCTCGAGCTCGCTGCGGCAGGTCGTGCCGGCGGCGTCATGCCCCACCCGCGCGAGCAGGGTCACGTCGGCTCCGGCGGCGGCGAGCCACGACGCGGAGTTGCCGCCGGCGCCACCGGCGACGAGGGCCACGGCCGACGGGGTGTCGGAGTGCCAGTGGATCTCCCCGCGGGGCCGCGTGATGACGTCGAGCCCGACATCACCGACGACGACGACCGGGCGTCCGGTCACGACCCGAGACCGGCCGTGCCGGCCGCCGCGGACTGGGCCACGATCTCGGCGGCCACCTCACCGGCCAGCCGTGCGTTCGACAGCACGAGCTCGACGTTGGCGCGCAGCGACTCACCACCTGAGTTGTCGTGGAAGTACTCGAGCAGCCGGGGTGTCACGTCCTTGCCGTGCACGCCCTCGCGCTCGAGCACGGCCAGGCCCTCGGTGACCAGCCGGTCGTGCAGCCCCCGCTCGACCTGCCGGTCGGCGGGCAGCGGGTTGGCGAGCACGACACCCGCGGCGTCGGTGGGCAGCTGGTCACGTGCGACGACGACGGCCGCAGCCTCCGCGGCCGACTCGACCCGCCACGGGACCTCGTGCCCGGAGTCGGAGAGGTAGAAGCCGGGGAACGCGCTCGTCCGGTAGCCGAGCACCGGCACCGACAGCGTCTCGAGATACTCCAGCGTCCCCGGCACGTCGAGGATCGACTTCACACCGGCGCACACGACGAGCACGGGCGTCGAGGCGATCACCCCGAGGTCGGCCGACACGTCGAAGGTCGCCGACGCGCCCCGGTGCACGCCGCCGAGTCCGCCGGTGGCGAAGACGCGGATGCCGGCGAGGTGCGCGACGGCCGACGTCGAGGCGACGGTCGTCGCGCCGTTGAGCCCGAGCGCGATGGCGACGCCGAGGTCGCGCATCGAGAGCTTGGCGATGTCGGGGGCGGTGCAGACCTGCTCGAGCTCGGCCGGGCCGAGGCCGACGTGCACGACTCCGCCGAGCACCGCGATCGTGGCCGGCACCGCGCCCCCCGCGCGCACGGCGTCCTCGATCTGACCGGCGATCTCGATGTTGTCGGGGTGCGGCAGCCCGTGGGCGAGGATCGTGCTCTCGAGGGCGACGACGCCGCGCCCCTCCGCCAGGGCCGCTGCCACCTCCTCCTGCACGACGACGGGGGTCGACGGGGGCACGGGGGAGGTCATGCTCGACATGGCAGCCAGACTAGTTGCGGCCCCCACGCGGGCACGACGCGCACTCGCGCATCCCGGGCAGCGCATAGATGAAGCAGCACGACACCCGCTGCGGCGCGGGCCCGACCGCCACCCCGGCCGCGCCGTCGGCCAGCCGCACAGCCGTCTGCCACACGTCGTCGACGACACCCCACCGTTGCCGCGAGCCCATGACGACGTCGGGTGCGAAGTCGCGCACGACGTCCTCCACCAGCCGGAGGTATGCCGTCCGGGCCAGTTCCAGCGCCTGCTCGGCCGACGCACGGGCCGCCGACTCACGCCCGCCCGGCGCAGCGGGCTCGGGCCCACACGGCGGCGCAGACTCCAGCGAGAGCCGGTCCGGGTCGACGACGATGCGGTGCGGGTGCAGGCCCGGCGCCAGCTCGAAACCCAGCCCACCCGGGTCGGGCACGACGACCCCCTCGCCGAGCCGGACGGCATACGCGAGCGGGGTGGCGGCGACCTCGCACCACCACTGGAGCACGAAGGCTGCGGGCACGTGCGGCGGCACCGGCACCCCGTGGAGCCGCTCCTGCTGCGCCTGCAGCGCGGCGCGCCACGGCTCCAGCGGGTCGCCGCCGGAGCGCGCCAGCGAGGCCACCTCGCCCACCCACACCGTCGCGTCGGAGCCCTGCGTGACGATGGACGTGAAGGGCAGTGCGCGGTCGATGCGACCGAGCACGCGCAGGGCGGCTGCGTGCGGCACGGGCTCGCTCACGGGTCTCCGTCCGGGTCGATGGCGTCTCGATGAGGGGTCGATGCGGGTTGCTGTCAGGGTCGGGTTGGTGGTCGGCGGCGGGGCCAGCGCCATCCTCTCGCTAGAATCCGGTGCTCGTGACCCAGCCCGCCCTCTCGATCCCGTTCGAGGCCATCGCCCGAGCCGTCTCCGAGCACGGTGCGGAGCTCGTCGCGATCCGGCGGGACCTGCACACCCACCCCGAGCTCGCCCGCGGCGAGGTGCGCACCACCTCGGTCGTCGCCGAGCGGCTGGAGCGGGCCGGCATCGGCGTGCGCCACCTGCGCGGCACGGGCCTCGTCGCCGACATCGGTGCACCCCAGCCGGCGCGTCGGATTGCCCTGCGCGCCGACATCGACGCGCTGCCCATCCGCGAGCAGACCGGCCTCGACTTCGCGTCACGCACCGACGGCGTCAGCCACGCGTGCGGCCACGACGTGCACACCACGGCCCTGATCGGCGCGGCCCTCGCCCTGCGCTCCGTCGAGGACCGCCTCGTCGCCGCGGGCATCGGCGCCCGGCTCGTCTTCCAGCCCGCCGAGGAGGTCATGCCCGGAGGGGCCGAGGACGTCGTCGCCCAGGACGGTCTCGTCGGGGTCGACCGCATCTTCGCGCTGCACTGCGACCCCTCGCTCGACGTCGGCCAGGTCGGCCTGCGCGTCGGCGCGATCACGGCAGCGGCCGACCAGGTCGAGGTCACCCTCTCGGGCCGAGGCGGCCACACGTCAAGGCCCCACCTGACGCAGGACCTCACGTATGCGCTCGCCAAGGTCGTCACCGAAGTCCCCGGAGTGCTCTCGCGCCGGCTCGACCCGCGCGCCGGGGCCGCGCTCGTCTGGGGCTCGGTGCACTCGGGCGGTGCCTACAACGTCATCCCGGCCATCGGCAAGGTCGGCGGCACGCTCCGCATGCTCGACGCGAGCGTGTGGGAGGGCGTCGAGCGGCTGCTCGAGGAGGTCGTCCACGCGGTCGTGGCGCCGTATGCCGTGCAGGCCGAGGTCTTCATCACCAAGGGCGTGCCCCCGGTCGTCAACGACGCCGCGTGCATCGACTCGCTCACCGCGGCGGTCGCCGGGGCGGGCGCCCACGTCGCGCCGACGCCGCAGTCCCTGGGCGGCGAGGACTTCGCGTGGTATCTCACCCACGTGCCCGGTGCCATGGCCCGGCTCGGCACCCGCACCGCAGGCGGGCCGACCTACGACCTGCACCGCGGCGACCTCGTCGTCGACGAGACCGCGATCACGGTGGGGGCCCGCACTCTCGCAGGGGCGGTCTTCACCTCGGCCGCCTCGGCTGCAGGCTCGGCGGGGCTTGGTGGGGTTGCTCCACTGGCTGCGGTCGCGGATCGGTAACACTTCCCGGTAGATGCCGGTGAAGGTGCAGATCCTGTCGGGCGCGGGTCTACAGTTCCGTGCTATGTGGGCCGATGTCGTCGTCGGCCCCGCTGAATTTAAGGAGCACCCCTTGCGTCACGCAACCAAGGTCGCGGCTGTCGTCGCCGCTGCCGCGCTGGGCCTCACGGCCTGCGGAAGCAGCACCAACGAGACCCCCGCCCCCGGCAGCACCGCCGGCGGCACGAGCGCGGCCAGCGGCGAGAAGCTCGTCGTCGGCATCGCCTACGGCGTCGGTGGCCGCGGCGACCAGTCGTTCAACGCGTCCGCTGCTGCCGGCCTCGACAAGGCCAAGGCCGAGCTCGGCGTCGAGTTCAAGGAGGCGACGCAGGTCAACGGCGAGAGCGAGGCCGCGACCCAGGAGCGTCTGCAGCAGTTCGTCGACGCGGGCGCGACCCACGTCATCGGTGTCGGCTTCGCCTATGCCAAGGCCATCGGTGCGGCCGCCAAGGCCAACCCCGACGTCAAGTTCGCGATCATCGACGACGCCTCGGCCGACTCCGCCGGCGCCAACGTCGCGCAGCTGACCTTCGCCGAGGAGCAGGGCTCCTTCCTCGTCGGCGCCGCCGCCGCCCTCAAGTCGAAGACCAACCAGGTCGGCTTCGTCGGTGGCGTCGCGACCGACCTCATCAAGAAGTTCGAGGCCGGCTTCATCGCGGGCGCCAAGGCCGCCAACCCGGCCATCACCGTCAAGAGCCAGTACCTCTCGCAGCCGCCGGACTTCTCGGGCTTCAACGACCCCGCCAAGGGCAAGACGGCCGCCGAGGGCCTCTACCAGGGCGGCGCCGACGTCGTCTACCACGCTGCCGGTGGCTCGGGCTCGGGTGTCTTCACCGCTGCCAAGGCCGCGGGCGCGCTCGCGATCGGTGTCGACTCCGACCAGGCCCTGACGGCCACGCCCGACGTGCGTGACGTCATCCTCACCTCGATGATCAAGAAGGTCGACGTCGCGGTCTACGACTTCCTCAAGGCCGGCTCCGAGGGCAACGACCTGACGGGCAACAAGATCTTCGACCTCAAGGCCGGCGGTGTCGACTACGCGACCACCGGTGGCAAGGTCGATGACATCAAGACCAAGCTCGACGAGTACAAGGCCAAGATCGTCGCGGGCGAGATCACCGTCCCGACGGCCCCCTGATCCCCGCTGATCAGAGCCTGACCCCGCTTGGCTGACCGGTGCGCCCAGAGCGTCACCAGCCAGATTCCTGAGAAGGGCGACACGGCCCGCGTGGCGCGGTAGCGTCATCGCGGGCCGTGTCCGTCCCCGGCTCAGGGAGCCGCCACCTCCGCCCGGACCCCGCGCCCGGGCCCGGACGAGGAGTTGTCGCCATCACTGCTGCAGCACCCCAGCGAGCCGCCGATCCGGCTGCGAGCGAGAACGCCGTCGAGCTCGAGGGGATCACCAAGCGCTTCCCCGGCGTCGTGGCCAACAAGGACATCAGCTTCGCGGTGCGCCGCGGCACCGTCCACGCCATCGTCGGCGAGAACGGCGCCGGCAAGTCGACGCTGATGAAGATCCTCTACGGCGTGCAACGACCCGACGAGGGCACGATCCACGTCGACGGTCGCGAGGTGCACCTCTCCTCGCCATCCGACGCGATCGACGCCGGCATCGGCATGGTGTTCCAGCACTTCCAGCTGGCCGACAACTTCACCGTCCTCGAGAACGTCGTCCTCGGCGCCGAGAAGCTGCACGGCATCGGCGACGCCGCGCGGCGCGAGATCCGCCGCATCTCCGACGACTACGGGCTCGACGTCGACCCCGACGCCCTCGTCGAGGACCTCGGCGTCGGCGCCCGCCAGCGCATCGAGATCCTCAAGGTGCTCTACCGCGGGGCCAAGGTCATCATCCTCGACGAGCCGACCGCGGTCCTCGTGCCGCAGGAGGTCGAGGAGCTCTTCGACAACCTGCGTGACCTCAAGTCCGAGGGCCTCACCGTCCTGTTCATCTCGCACAAGCTCGACGAGGTGCTGTCGGTCGCCGACGCCATCACGGTCATCCGCCGCGGCACCACCGTCGACACGGTCGACCCGGCGTCGGTCAACGCCCGCCAGCTCGCGGAGCTGATGGTCGGCGCCGAGCTGCCGACGCCGGCGACGGAGGAGTCCACCGTCACCGACCGGGTCGTGCTGCGCACCGAGGACATCGTCCTCGAGGGGGTCGGCACCAGCCGCAACGTGCTCGACGGCATCTCCCTGACGATCCACGCCGGTGAGGTGCTCGGCATCGCGGGCGTCGAGGGCAACGGCCAGGCCGAGCTCGTCGAGGTCATCATGGGCATGCGCGAGCCCACGTCGGGTCTCGTCTTCCTCGACGGCATCGACATCTCCGACTGGCGCACCCGCGAGATCCGCGAGGCCGGTGTCGCCTACATCCCCGAGGACCGCCACCGCCACGGCCTGCTGCTCGAGGCCCCTCTGTGGGAGAACCGCATCCTCGGCCACCAGACCGAGGAGCCCAACGCCAAGGGCTTCATCATCAACGCCGCCGGCGCCAAGGCCGACACGGAGCGCATCGTCAAGGACTACGACGTCCGCACCCCTTCGATCTACGTCAAGGCCGGCTCGCTCTCGGGCGGCAACCAGCAGAAGCTCATCGTCGGGCGCGAGATGAGCCATCAGCCCAAGGTCCTCGTCGCCTCCCACCCGACCCGGGGCGTCGACGTCGGCGCTCAGGCGAGCATCTGGGACATCATCCGCCAGGCCCGTCGCGACGGGCTCGCCGTGCTGCTGATCTCCGCCGACCTCGAGGAGCTCATCGGCCTGTCCGACACGATCGAGGTCATCCTCCGGGGCCGGCTCACCGGCACCTTCGACCCCGACACGGTGACCGCCGAGGACCTCGGTGCCGCCATGACGGGAGCCGCGAGCGCCGCCGGCCCGGCTGATGCCGCGACCACGCCCGCCGCGACTGATGGCACCCCGACGGACCCGACCGCGACCGACTCCACCCCGACCGACTCCACGCCGACCGACTCCACGCCGACGGACCCCACCCCGACCGACCACGCTGGCGACGTCGAGGAGAGCCGATGAGCACCTTCAACCCGCGCAAGGCCCTGCTGGGCCTCGCGGCGCCCGTCCTGGCCCTGCTCGTCGCCTTCCTCGTCACGTCGGGGATCCTGCTCGCCCTCGGTGACCCCGTCGTCGAGGTCTGGCAGACCATCCTGTCGTGGCCGCGCCCGCGCCAGCTCGTCCAGATCGTCAACGGCGCGACCGTCTACTACCTCTCCGCGGTCGCGGTTGCGGTCGGCTTCCGGATGAACCTCTTCAACATCGGCGTCGACGGGCAGTACCGCATCGCCGCCTTCGCCGGAGCCCTCTTCGCCGGCCAGGCGTGGTTCCCCGGACCGCTCAACGTGCTGCTGACCCTCGTCGTGGCGATGGTGGCCGGTGGCATCTGGGCCGGCATCGCGGCCTACCTCAAGGTCAAGCGCGGCATCTCCGAGGTGATCAGCACGATCATGCTCAACGCGATCGCCACCGGCGTCGTGCAGTGGCTGCTGCTCAAGGTGGCCGTCAAGCAGCCGGGCAGCAACACCATCTCGACCCAGCCGATCCCCGAGTCGTCGCGCCTCGAGGGGCTCGCGCTCATCCCCGGTGCGACCAACAAGGTCTACACCCTGCTCATCCTCGCCGTGGTCGTCGGCTTCGCCTACTGGTTCTTCATCGGCAAGACGCGCTTCGGCTTCGACCTGCGGGCCACCGGCCAGTCCGAGACTGCTGCGGTCGCGAGCGGCGTCAAGGTGCCCCGGATGGTCGTCTCGACACTCGTCATCTCGGGCGCCCTCGCCGGGCTCATCGGCATGCCGCTGCTCTTCGGCCAGGACTACAGCTACGGCACGACCTTCCAGGCCGGGCTCGGCTTCGCCGGCATCGGCATCGCGCTGCTCGGTCGCAACCACCCCCTCGGCATCGCGGTCGCCGCGCTGCTCTGGTCCTTCCTCGACGTGCAGTCGAACGCCCTCCAGATCCGCGCAGGCGTGGCCTCTGAGGTCGTCTTCATCATCCAGGGCGTCATCCTCTTCGCCGTCGTCATCGCCTACGAGCTCATCCGCCGCGCCGACGTGCGGCTCGAGCAGCAGCGCGTCGCGAGGGAGCTGGCCGGCACCAGATCCGATGCCCCGACCGTGGAAGGAGCGTCCGCATGAGCGCCTCCGGACTCAGCGTGGGCACCGAGGTCGTGCCCGAGAACACCCCGATGCGCAAGCGTGGCCTGGGCCTCAACCGGATGCAGTGGGTCGGCGTCTTCCTCGCTGCCGTCTTCGTCGTGTCGGTGCTCCGGGTCGTCACCGGCGCCAACGACATCGACTCCTCCGGCCTGCTCATCGCCGCCTTCGGGCTCGCCGTGCCCATCGCCCTCGCCGGCCTGGGCGGCCTCTGGTCGGAGCGTGCGGGCGTCGTCAACATCGGCCTCGAGGGCATGATGATCCTCGGCACGTGGGGCGCCGGCTTCCTCGGGTACCACATGGGCCCGTGGTGGGGCCTCGTCGGCGCGATCGTCGGCGGCGTGATCGGCGGCTTCGTGCACGCCGTCGCCACCGTGACCTTCGGGGTCGACCACATCGTCTCCGGTGTCGCCCTCAACATCGTCGCGCTCGGCTTCGCGAAGTACCTCTCCGTCCGCTTCTTCAGCACGCTGCCCGGCGGTGGTCCCACCCAGTCGCCGCCGCTGCCGGAGCTGCCGACGGTCACCGTGCCGGGTCTCTCCGACGCGCTCGGCTCGCTCGAGCAGCAACGCATCTTCTTCGTCTCCGACCTCGCCGGCATCCTGCGGGCCTTCTGCACCAACATGTCGGTCGTGACGATCCTCGCGGTGCTGCTCTTCGTGCTGACGTGGTGGCTGCTGTGGCGCACCGCCTTCGGGCTGCGGCTGCGGTCGGTGGGAGAGTCGCCCGTCGCCGCGGAGTCGCTCGGTGTCAACGTGCTGCGCTACAAGTTCATCGCGGTGCTCGTCTCCGGTGGCCTCGCCGGTCTCGGCGGTGGCTTCCTCGCCCTCGTCGCGGCCAACGTCTTCCGCGACGGCCAGACCGGTGGTCGCGGCTACATCGGCCTCGCGGCGATGATCTTCGGCAACTGGCGTCCGGGCGGCCTGCTTGCCGGGTCCGCGCTCTTCGGCTACACCGACGCGGCCCAGCTGCGCGGCGGTGGCACGACCGTCCACGCCTTCTTGCTGCTGCTCGCGCTGCTGCTGGTCGGCATCGGCGTCTGGCAGATCGTGCGCAAGGGCCGCAAGGTCCAGGGCATCCTCGCCATCGTCGTCGGTCTGGTCGTCGGCACGTGGTACGCCCTGACCGACGTCATCCCGCCGGAGCTCTCGGGCACGACGCCCTACGTCACGACGCTGCTCGTGCTCGCCTTCGCCTCGCAACGCCTCCGGATGCCGGCGGCCGACGGGCAGGTCTATCGCAAGGGTGAGGGCCACTAGTGGGCCCGTCGCACCCCCCTGAGCGCACTGAGCCCACAGCCGACGGCACGTCTGCGACGGAGCCGGCCCCGCGGCATACCCCCGCTGGTGCCGGGGAGCCCGGCGACACCGCAGGGGTCGACTGGGAGACCCTGCGGGTGCGTGCCGTCGCGATGATGGAGCGGGCCTATGCGCCCTACTCGCACTTCCCCGTCGGGGTGGCCGGCCTGGTCGACGACGGCCGCGTCGTCGCCGGGTGCAACGTCGAGAACGCCGCCTACGGCGTCGCCCTGTGCGCGGAGTGCGGCATGGTCTCGGAGCTGCACGCCACGGGCGGCGGCCGCCTGACGGCGGTCTACTGCGTGGGGGGCGACGGACTTCCGCTCATGGCGTGCGGCAGGTGCCGGCAGCTGCTCTGGGAGAACGGTGGACCGACCTGCCTGGTCATGACCCCGGAGGGCGTGCTGCCCATGTCGCAGGTGCTTCCGCAGGCCTTCGGCCCCGACAACCTCACCCTCGGGGGCCCGCGGGCATGAGCACCCCGCGCCCCCGCAGCCCCCGGTCGCGGCGGTCCCCGACACAAATCCACGGGTATGCGTGAGGATGAGGTCGTGAGCGAAGCCTTCGATGCCGTCGACGTCATCTCTGCCAAGCGCGACCGGGAGGAGCTGTCCGACGCCCAGATCGACTGGGTGATCGACGCCTACACCCGCGGGGCCGTGGCCGAGGAGCAGATGTCGGCCCTCGCGATGGCGATCTACCTCAACGGGATGAGCCCGAGGGAGATCGCGCGCTGGGCCGACGCGATGATCCGCTCGGGCGAGCGGCTCGACTTCTCGGGGCTCTCCCGTCCCACGAGCGACAAGCACTCGACCGGGGGAGTGGGCGACAAGATCACGCTCCCGCTTGCACCGCTCGTCGCCGCGTGCGGCGTGGCCGTGCCGCAGCTCTCGGGTCGAGGCCTCGGGCACACCGGGGGCACGCTCGACAAGCTGGAGTCGATCCCGGGCTGGCGGGCCTCACTGTCCAACGAGGAGATGCTCGCGCAGCTCGAGGACGTCGGCGCGGTGATCTGCGCAGCGGGCACAGGGCTCGCGCCCGCCGACAAGAAGCTGTATGCGTTGCGTGACGTGACCGGGACCGTCTCGTGCGTGCCCCTCATCGCCACCTCCATCATGAGCAAGAAGATCGCCGAGGGCACC
This sequence comes from Humibacillus xanthopallidus, assembly GCF_044793955.1. GTDB lineage: Bacteria > Actinomycetota > Actinomycetes > Actinomycetales > Dermatophilaceae > Humibacillus > Humibacillus xanthopallidus_C. Next base: position 1,629,444 of record NZ_CP084995.1, read on the forward strand.
GGCTCGCTCGTGCTCGACGTCAAGGTGGGCTCCGGCGCGTTCATGAAGGAGCTGGGCCAGGCGCGTGAGCTCGCCGAGACCATGGTGCGACTCGGCACCGACGCGGGGGTCAGGACCGTTGCCCTGCTCACCAACATGCAGACCCCGCTGGGGCTGACCGCCGGCAACGCGCTCGAGGTGCGCGAGTCGGTCGAGGTGCTCGAGGGCGGGGGGCCGCCTGACGTCGTGGAGCTGACCCTGGCGCTGGCGCGCGAGATGGTGGCTGCGGCCGGCCGTGATGACGTCGACCCCGCTGACGCGCTGGCCGACGGGCGTGCCATGGACGTGTGGCGTCGGATGATTCGCGCCCAGGGTGGTGATCCGGACGCGGAACTGCCCGTGGCCCGCGAGACCCACGTCGTGCAGGCGCCGGCTGACGGTGTGCTCGTGCAGCTCGATGCGCTCGCGGTGGGTGTGGCCGCCTGGCGCCTCGGCGCGGGACGAGCCCGCAAGGAGGACCCGGTGCAGGCCGGGGCGGGAGTCGAGATCCACGCCAAGCCGGGAGCGGTGGTGCGTGGGGGAGAGCCGCTGCTCACCCTGCACACCGACGAGCCGGAGCGCTTCGAGCGAGCGATGGCTGCGCTCGAGGGAGGCTTCCTCATCGCCCCGGAGGGGTCGAGGCCCGATTTGCCGCCGATCGTCATCGAACGCGTCTCCTGAGGGCATTCACGCAGGTCAGCGGCCCGTGTGTGGTCCTGGCGAGGGGCTCCGGAGGGCCGATTAGGCGTTTGCCGCGGGGCCCGTGTAATGTTCTCTTCGTCAGCCCGACAGGGAGGAACGGACGCCACCGCGGCGGTGAGAGATCACCGAGCGAAGTTGGCCGGTCCCGGGGCTGATCCCCAAGACAGATGGACGGTCGGTTCGCCCGGTCGTTTGGTCGAGGGGCCCGCCTCTGGCGGGTCCGACCCGGTGCGGCTCCTTGGAGCCGGAGCGAGTTTGACTCCCTCAGGACTGGCGGGTAACTTTGATGGTCTTGCCCCTGACCGTCGCTCACGAAGCGATGTGACGGTGCGCGTCCGATTCTTGAGAACTCAACAGCGTGTCAAATAATCGATGCCAATTACCTCGTCTCGGGGCCTGGCTGGTCGCGCCTTTTGGTGTGGTTGGTGGGTTTCGGGGTGAATTATCCTTTGGTTGAAACGGATGAAACAGCTTTATTGCTGGTTTGTTCGGCTTCAGCTGGGTTTCGGATCCTTCATGGGTTCAAGTTTTTGCTCACTGTCGTTTCGGTGGTGGGTGTTTGAACATCAACGGAGAGTTTGATCCTGGCTCAGGACGAACGCTGGCGGCGTGCTTAACACATGCAAGTCGAACGGTGACGACAGGGCTTGCCTTGTCTGATCAGTGGCGAACGGGTGAGTAACACGTGAGTAACCTGCCCCAGACTCTGGGATAACCCCGGGAAACCGGAGCTAATACCGGATATGACCCTCGCATGCATGTGCAGGGGGTGGAAAGTTTTTCGGTCTGGGATGGACTCGCGGCCTATCAGCTTGTTGGTGAGGTAGTGGCTCACCAAGGCGACGACGGGTAGCCGGCCTGAGAGGGCGACCGGCCACACTGGGACTGAGACACGGCCCAGACTCCTACGGGAGGCAGCAGTGGGGAATATTGCACAATGGGCGGAAGCCTGATGCAGCGACGCCGCGTGAGGGATGACGGCCTTCGGGTTGTAAACCTCTTTCAGCAGGGAAGAAGCGAAAGTGACGGTACCTGCAGAAGAAGCACCGGCTAACTACGTGCCAGCAGCCGCGGTAATACGTAGGGTGCGAGCGTTGTCCGGAATTATTGGGCGTAAAGAGCTTGTAGGCGGTTTGTCGCGTCTGCTGTGAAAATCCGGGGCTCAACCCCGGACTTGCAGTGGGTACGGGCAGACTAGAGTGTGGTAGGGGAGACTGGAATTCCTGGTGTAGCGGTGGAATGCGCAGATATCAGGAGGAACACCGATGGCGAAGGCAGGTCTCTGGGCCACTACTGACGCTGAGAAGCGAAAGCATGGGGAGCGAACAGGATTAGATACCCTGGTAGTCCATGCCGTAAACGTTGGGAACTAGGTGTGGGTCTCATTCCACGAGATCCGTGCCGCAGCTAACGCATTAAGTTCCCCGCCTGGGGAGTACGGCCGCAAGGCTAAAACTCAAAGGAATTGACGGGGGCCCGCACAAGCGGCGGAGCATGCGGATTAATTCGATGCAACGCGAAGAACCTTACCAAGGCTTGACATACACCGGAATCACTCAGAGATGGGTGCGTCTTCGGACTGGTGTACAGGTGGTGCATGGTTGTCGTCAGCTCGTGTCGTGAGATGTTGGGTTAAGTCCCGCAACGAGCGCAACCCTCGTTCCATGTTGCCAGCAACACCTTTTAGGTGGTTGGGGACTCATGGGAGACTGCCGGGGTCAACTCGGAGGAAGGTGGGGATGACGTCAAATCATCATGCCCCTTATGTCTTGGGCTTCACGCATGCTACAATGGCCGGTACAAAGGGCTGCGATACCGCAAGGTGGAGCGAATCCCAAAAAACCGGTCTCAGTTCGGATTGGGGTCTGCAACTCGACCCCATGAAGTCGGAGTCGCTAGTAATCGCAGATCAGCAACGCTGCGGTGAATACGTTCCCGGGCCTTGTACACACCGCCCGTCAAGTCACGAAAGTCGGTAACACCCGAAGCCGGTGGCCCAACCCTTGTGGGGGGAGCCGTCGAAGGTGGGACTGGCGATTGGGACTAAGTCGTAACAAGGTAGCCGTACCGGAAGGTGCGGCTGGATCACCTCCTTTCTAAGGAGCATCTGCCCACGGGGTCTCTTCGGAGGTGTCGTGGTCCAGAGCCCGGTCTGTCCCCGAGTGTGGGGCAGCGGGTGCTCAAGGGTGGAACATCGATTGTTGGACATCGACGCTGGTCGTCACACACAAGTACAAGTGGAGCTCTGCTCCACAGTGGAACGTGGTGGTGGTCGGGGTGGGTGTCCGTGACACGTTGTTGGGTCCTGAAGGATCGGGCGACACGCAGTGCGTCCTGGTGGAGCTGAGGCTTCGTCGGGGTGTGGTGTGTGCCGGCTGGTTTCTTCTGGTCGTGGGCCTCACCGATGCTCGAGTGTTTGCTCGGGTGGGTGTGGGGTGCCGGTTGTATGTTGAGAACTTCACAGTGGACGCGAGCATCTTTAGTAGTGTTCAAGTTTTTAAGGGCACACGGTGGATGCCTTGGCACCAGGAACCGAAGAAGGACGTAGGAATCTGCGATAAGCCTCGGGTAGTCGATAACCAGACTGTGATCCGAGGATTTCCGAATGGGGAAACCCGGCTGGAGGCAAGTCCAGTCACCCGCACCTGAATATATAGGGTGTGTGGAGGGAACGTGGGGAAGTGAAACATCTCAGTACCCACAGGAAGAGAAAACAACAGTGATTCCGTGAGTAGTGGCGAGCGAAAGCGGATGAGGCTAAACCGGGCGTGTGTGATAGCTGTCAGGCGTTGCATGTCCGGGGTCGTGGGACCCGCCAGTCGGTGCTGACAAGCCGGCAGGGAGTAAAAAATCTGCGTCATAGTCGAAGAGCATTGAATGGCTCGGCACAGAGGGTGCGACCCCCGTAGACGAAATGGTGTGGACTCCCGGTGGATTTCCCAAGTAGCACGGGGCCCGAGAAATCCCGTGTGAATCTGGCAGGACCACCTGCTAAGCCTAAATATTCCCTGGTGACCGATAGCGGACAAGTACCGTGAGGGAAAGGTGAAAAGTACCCCGGGAGGGGAGTGAAATAGATCCTGAAACCGTGTGCCTACAATCCGTTGGAGCCTCCCGTCGTTGGACGTGTGGGGTGACAGCGTGCCTTTTGAAGAATGAGCCTGCGAGTTAGTGCTCAGTGGCGAGGTTAACCCGTGTGGGGAAGCCGTAGCGAAAGCGAGTCCGAATAGGGCGTTTGAGTCGCTGGGTCTAGACCCGAAGCGGAGTGATCTACCCATGGCCAGGTTGAAGCGCAGGTAAGACTGCGTGGAGGACCGAACCCACTTAGGTTGAAAACTGAGGGGATGAGCTGTGGGTAGGGGTGAAAGGCCAATCAAACTCCGTGATAGCTGGTTCTCCCCGAAATGCATTTAGGTGCAGCGTCACGTGTTTCTTGCCGGAGGTAGAGCTACTGGATAGCTAATGGGCCTCACCAGGTTACTGACGTTAGCCAAACTCCGAATGCCGGTAAGTGAGAGCGTGGCAGTGAGACTGCGGGGGATAAGCTCCGTAGTCGAGAGGGAAACAGCCCAGATCACCAGCTAAGGTCCCTAAGCGTGTGCTAAGTGGGAAAGGATGTGGAGTTGCTGTGACAACCAGGAGGTTGGCTTAGAAGCAGCCACCCTTGAAAGAGTGCGTAATAGCTCACTGGTCAAGTGATTCCGCGCCGACAATGTAGCGGGGCTCAAGCACACCACCGAAGCTGTGGCATTGACATATTTGCTCGGCACCGACACCTGCGGGTTCGGTGTCCAGGCGTGTTGATGGGTAGGGGAGCGTCGTGTGGCCAGGGAAGCGGCGGTGTGAACCAGCCGTGGAGGCCACACGAGTGAGAATGCAGGCATGAGTAGCGAATGACGGGCGAGAAACCCGTCCGCCGAATAACCAAGGGTTCCAGGGTCAAGCTAATCTGCCCTGGGTAAGTCGGGACCTAAGGCGAGGCCGACAGGCGTAGTCGATGGACATCCGGTTGATATTCCGGAACCGGCGAAGAACCGCCCATGACGAACCGAGTGATGCTAAGTGCCTGAAGCACGCCCACCGGACCTTCGGGTCCATCGGGTGTGTGGAGCGCACGACCCGACCTGGTAGTAGTCAAGCGATGGAGTGACGCAGGAAGGTAGCCTCCGCGTGGCGATGGTAGTCCACGTCCAAGGGTGTAGGGCGCGGTCCAGGCAAATCCGGACCGCCGCATTGAGTTGCATGCCTGAGACCTGATAGTGACCGCGAATGCGGGAAGAGGGTGATCCTATGCTGCCAAGAAAAACTTCTAGCGAGGTTCGAGCCGCCCGTACCCCAAACCGACTCAGGTGGTTAGGTAGAGAATACCAAGGCGATCGAGTGAATCGTGGTTAAGGAATTCGGCAAAATACCCCCGTAACTTCGGGAGAAGGGGGGCCCTGATCGTGACGACACTTGCTGTCCGAGCGTGATCGGCCGCAGAGACCAGGGAGAAGCGACTGTTTACTAAAAACACAGGTCCGTGCCAAGTCGCAAGACGATGTATACGGACTGACGCCTGCCCGGTGCTGGAACGTTAAGGGGACCGGTTAGCCTCACGGCGAAGCTGAGAACTTAAGCGCCAGTAAACGGCGGTGGTAACTATAACCATCCTAAGGTAGCGAAATTCCTTGTCGGGTAAGTTCCGACCTGCACGAATGGCGTAACGACTTCTCCACTGTCTCAACCACGAACTCGGCGAAATTGCACTACGAGTAAAGATGCTCGTTACGCGCAGCAGGACGGAAAGACCCCGGGACCTTTACTACAGCTTGGTATTGGTGTTCGGTACGGCTTGTGTAGGATAGGTGGGAGACTGTGAAGCCGTCACGTCAGTGATGGTGGAGTCAACGTTGAAATACCACTCTGGTCGTTCTGGATATCTAACCTCGGTCCGTGATCCGGATCAGGGACAGTGCCTGGTGGGTAGTTTAACTGGGGCGGTTGCCTCCTAAAAGGTAACGGAGGCGCCCAAAGGTTCCCTCAGCCTGGTTGGTAATCAGGTTTCGAGTGTAAGTGCACAAGGGAGCTTGACTGTGAGACAGACATGTCGAGCAGGGACGAAAGTCGGGACTAGTGATCCGGCGGTGGCTTGTGGAAGCGCCGTCGCTCAACGGATAAAAGGTACCCCGGGGATAACAGGCTGATCTTGCCCAAGAGTCCATATCGACGGCATGGTTTGGCACCTCGATGTCGGCTCGTCGCATCCTGGGGCTGGAGTAGGTCCCAAGGGTTGGGCTGTTCGCCCATTAAAGCGGTACGCGAGCTGGGTTTAGAACGTCGTGAGACAGTTCGGTCCCTATCCGCTGTGCGCGTAGGAAACTTGAGAAAGGCTGTCCCTAGTACGAGAGGACCGGGATGGACGAACCACTGGTGTGTCAGTTGTTCCGCCAGGAGCACCGCTGATTAGCTACGTTCGGAAGTGATAACCGCTGAAAGCATCTAAGCGGGAAGCACGTTTCAAGATGAGGTTTCCAGGCCCGCGAGGGCGAGAGGCTCCCAGCTAGACTACTGGGTTGATAGGCCGGACGTGGAAGCACAGTAATGTGTGGAGCTGACCGGTACTAATAAGCCGATGACTTGACTCACAAAGATGCTACGCGTCCACTGTGCAGTTCCCGAGATACAAACGGGTCCTGCAAACAACACAAAACCCCACCCCCACCGGTGTCACGACCGGGAAGGGCGGGAGGTTTGCGGCACAACCACGACCTTGATATCTCCATAGAGTTACGGCTGCCATAGCGAAGGGGAAACGCCCGGCTCCATTCCGAACCCGGAAGCTAAGCCCTTCAGCGCCGATGGTACTGCACTGGTGACGGTGTGGGAGAGTAGGACGCAGCCGGACATACTTTCAGACAACCCCGCCGGGTCTCCCGGCGGGGTTGTCGCATTCCCATGCCGTTTTCCAATGTGCGACGCTCACTCCGCGGCCCCGGAACGGCCCCTTTCCGGCCCGGCCCTACTGTGTCGGGAGTGGGCAGGTCGCGCACGTCCGAGGCGTAGGGTTGGGTCCGTGCCAGAACTGATTCCCTCACCTACTCGTATCCCCGTGCCCGGCGGCAAGGTCATCGAGGAGCACGTCGGCGGCGTGACGACCCCCAATGCCGGCCTTCAGGCCTCCGTCTCGGTGGCCCACATGAAGGCTCCGGCCGGATGGTCCGAGCCCTTCCAGACGCCCGAGTTCGACGAGATCACCCTCGTGCTCGCGGGGCTCGTCCTCGTGGACCATAACGGCGGCACCCTCGAGGTCCCCGCCGGCCAGTCGGTCATCACCCGCGGTGGCGAGCGTATCCGCTACTCGTGCGGCCCCGAAGGAGCCGAGTACGTCGCCGTGTGTCTGCCGGCCTTCTCACCCGACTCCGTGCACCGCGAGGACGAGGCGTGAGCATCGCTGCCAGCGCGCCGGCCCTGACCTCGGCCACGGCCTTGGCTGCCCCCAAGGTGCTGTTGCACGACCACCTCGACGGTGGGGTGCGACCCGCGACGATCATCGAGCTCGCGGCCGCCAACGGCTACGCCTCCTTGCCCCCCGGCGACGCAGACACCTTGGCACGGTGGTTCCGCGACAGTGCCGACTCCGGGTCGCTGCCGCGCTACCTCGAGACCTTCGACCACACCCTGGCCGTCATGCAGACCCGTGACGAGCTCTTCCGGGTCGCGAGCGAGTGCGCCCAGGACCTCGCGGCGGACGGTGTCGTCTATGCCGAGAGCCGCTACGCCCCGGAGCAGCACCTGCGCGCCGGCCTCACCCTCGAAGGGGTGGTCGAGGCGGTCAACGCCGGCTTCCGCGACGGCGAGGAGCGGGCCGCAGCCGACGGACGCCCGATCCGGGTGACGGCCCTGCTGACGGCGATGCGACACGCAGCCAACGCCACCGAGATCGCGCGCCTCGCCATCCGCTACCGCGACGAGGGGGTGTCGGGCTTCGACATCGCGGGCGCCGAGGCAGGCTACCCGCCCACACGTCACCTCGATGCGTTCGAGTACCTCCGGCGCGAGAACGCCCACTTCACGATCCATGCCGGTGAGGCCTTCGGCCTGCCCTCGATCTGGGAGGCCATCCAGTGGTGCGGCGCTGACCGGCTGGGCCACGGTGTGCGGATCGTCGACGACATCACCATCGATGGGGCGCCCTTCGCCGAGTGGCTCGAAGGTGCGAAGAGCAACCCGGCGGCCCTGGTCGAGGTCGAGCTCGATCGCGTGCGACTCGGGCGCCTGGCCGCCTACGTGCGCGACATGCGTATCCCGCTCGAGATGTGTCCGAGCAGCAACCTGCAGACCTCGGCAGCCCTGTCGATCTCGCTGCACCCGATCACGCTCCTCAAACGGCTGCGTTTCCGAGTCACCCTCAACACCGACAACCGGCTGATGAGCGGTACGACGATGAGCCGCGAGGCCAGCCTGCTCGCTGAGGCGGCGGGCTGGGACCTCGGCGACCTGCGGTGGGTGACGATCAACGCGATGAAGTCGGCGTTCATCCCCTTCGACGAGCGTCTTGCGATCATCGACGACATCATCAAGCCGGGGTATACCGCTGTCGGCGTCGACGGGTCCCCGCCGGCACCCGCGCCCTCCGCCTGAGCTGCTGCGGGTCCCCTCAGGAGGCCGAGGGCAGAGCCCTTGCGGGCAGGCCGGAGAGCTCGCTCTCGGCCTGCCGCGGGTGGATGCAGCGGGCGCCGTGGGCCTGTGCCTCGGCGACGACCCGCGGCTCGTCGCGAAGCAGGGCCAGCCCGCGGCGCACGAGGATGTGCGGAGGCTTGCGGCGCTCGGCGAGGTCTCGCGTGAAGCGTCGCAGCGCGGTGAGGAAGCGGTTCTGGCGCACGCAGAGGGCGTCGGCCAGCAGGCCCTGCTCGCGCAGCGGCTCGACGAGACGGCCGGCGAAGAGGCCCTCGGCGAGCACGTAGTCGTGGGGCCCGGCCGTCAGCACGTGCCGCCCGGTGACGGCCGAGGCCCCGATGTCGTAGACGGGGACCTCGACGTGGCCGTCGTCGACGAGCCGGCGCAGCGCCTCGACCGCCGCGTCGGCGTGCCACGAGTCCACGTGGTCCCAGTCGGGGATGCCGATGGGGGAGCGGGGCAGGTGCGGGTCGTGGTGCTCGCGGTAGAAGTCGTCGAGCCGGACGACGGGCCAGCCGTGGGCGGAGCTCAGCCGCTCGGCGAGCCGGCTCTTGCCGGCACCACTCGGCCCCGTCAACAGCACGACCCGACGGCGGCCGGGCCCGGCCGACGACGGCTGCGCCGACTCGGATCCCGTGCCCAAGCTCAGAGGCCCTTGGGGTGCCAGACCGTCTTGGTCTCGACGAAGGCGCGGATGCGCTCGAGGCCGGGTGCGGCGGTCCAGTCCGGCTCGACGGGGACGCCGCCCTCGACGTGCGGACGCAGCACGCGCTTGAGGTTGCCGGCAGCCTCCGCCTCGAGGCCGGCCCAGTCGACGCCCTCGGCGCCGGCGACGCCCGTGAGGTCGATGGCGTTGACGTCGCGGTGCGCGGCGAGCCAGGTCGCGACCTCGGCCGTCTGCGCCGTGACGATGTTGACGACACCGCCGGGCACGTCGGAGGTCGCGAGCACCTCACCCAGGGTCACGGCCGGCAGCGGGCGCAAGGCCGACGACACGACGACCGCCGTGTTGCCCGACGCGATCACCGGGGCCACCACCGAGACGAGACCCAGCAACGAGGAGGCTTGCGGCGCAAGGACGCCCACGACGCCTGTCGGCTCGGGGGCCGACACGTTGAAGTAGGGGCCTGCGACGGGGTTGAGGTTGCCGAGGACCTGGGCGATCTTGTCGGTCCACCCGGCATACCAGACCACGCGGTCGACGGCGGCGTCGACGACGGTCGCGGCCGTGCGGGCGGTCAGGCCCTCACCGGCGCCCACCTCGTCGATGAACTGCGCGCGACGACCCTCGAGCACCTCGGCCACGCGATAGAGCACCTGGCCGCGGTTGTAGGGGGTCGCCGCGGCCCAGCCGCCGAAGGCGCCGCGGGCGGCGACCACGGCGTCACGCACGTCCTTGCGCGAGCCCATCGACGCGTTGGCGAGGAACTCCCCGGAGGCCGACTGCACGGCATACGAGCGTCCGGACTCGCTGCGCGGGAACTTGCCGCCGATGTAGAGCTTGTAGGTCTTGCGCACGTCGAGGCGGCTCATCGGGTGGCTCCCGTCAGGGTCGCAGGGGTGGTCGTCACGTAGGCCTCGAGGCCGTGGCGCCCGCCCTCGCGGCCGTAGCCCGACTCCTTGTAGCCGCCGAAGGGCGACGTAGGGTCGAAGCGGTTGAAGGTGTTGGCCCAGACGACTCCGGCGCGCAGCTGGTCGGCCATCCAGAGGATGCGTGAGCCCTTCTCGGTCCAGACCCCCGCCGACAGCCCGTATGCCGTGTTGTTGGCCTTGGCGACCGCCTCCTGCGGCGTGCGGAAGGTGAGGACCGACAGCACCGGCCCGAAGATCTCCTCGGTCGCGACGCGGTGGGTCTGGGCGACGCCGGTGAGGAGGGTGGGCGGATACCAGAAGCCCTTGGTCGGCAGGGTGCACGCCGGGCTCCAGCGCTCGGCTCCCTCGGCGACCCCCGCGTCGACCAGCGTCGTGATGCGGTCGAGCTGCTCACGGGAGTTGATCGCGCCGAGGTCGGTGTTCTTGTCCATCGGATCCCCGACGCGCAGCGTCTCGAGGCGGCGCTTCAGCTTGGCGACGACCTCGTCGTGGACGTTCTCCTGGACGAGCAGGCGCGAGCCGGCGCAGCAGACCTGCCCCTGGTTGAAGAAGATGCCCCCCACGATGCCCTCGACGGCCTGGTCGATGGGGGCGTCGTCGAAGACGACGTTGGCCGCCTTGCCACCCAGCTCGAGGGTCGCCTTCTTCGCGGTGCCGGCGATGGCGCGGGCGATCGTCTTGCCCACCTCTGTCGAGCCGGTGAAGGCGATCTTGTCGACGTCGGGATGCTCGACGAGCGCCTGGCCGGTGCGGCCGTCACCCGTGATGATGTTGACGACACCGGGCGGCAGGTCGGCCTGCTGGCAGACCTCGGCGAAGAGCAGCGCCGACAGCGGCGTGCTTTCGGCGGGCTTGAGCACGACGGTGTTGCCGGTCGCGAGGGCCGGAGCGATCTTCCACGCGAGCATCAGCAGCGGGAAGTTCCACGGGATGACCTGCGCGACGACGCCGTGCGGACGGGCCGTCGTGCCGGGCGCCGACAGACCGGCATACTCCAGCTTGTCGGCCCAGCCGGCGTGGTAGAAGAAGTGCGCCGCCGCGGTCGGCACGTCGAAGTCGCGGGTCTCCTTGATCGGCTTGCCGTTGTCGAGCGTCTCGAGCACGGCGAACTCGCGGGCGCGCTCCTGCAGGATGCGGGCGATGCGGAAGAGGTACTTGCCGCGCTCGGCACCGCTGAGGCGGCCCCACTCGCCCTCGAAGGCGCGTCGGGCGGCGGCGACCGCCTTGTCGACGTCCTTGGGGCCGGCCTGGCTCACCTCGGCGAGCACCGACTCGTCGGCAGGGTTGAGCGTGGCGAAGGTGGCCTTGGGGCGCGTGAAGGCACCGTCGATGAAGAAGCCGTAGGTCGGCGAGATCGTGACGACCGATCGCGACTCGGGCGCGGGGGCGTAGTCGAACGTGGGCATGCGCAGATCCTTCGTCGGTCAGTCGATCGTCACGTAGTCGGCACCGGAGTAGGCACCTGTCGCGAGCTTCTGCCGTTGCAGGAGAAGGTCGTTGAGCAGGCCCGAGGCGCCGAAGCGGAACCACTCGGGGGTGAGCCAGTCCTCACCGGCGATCTCGCTGACCATGACGAGGTACTTGATCGCGTCCTTCGTGGTGCGGATGCCGCCGGCGGGCTTGACGCCGACCTGCACCCCGGTGAGGTCGCGCCAGTCGCGCACGGCCTCGAGCATGACGAGGGTGACGGGCAGGGTGGCGGCCGGCTGGACCTTGCCGGTGGAGGTCTTGATGAAGTCGCCGCCCGCGAGCATCGAGAGGTAGGACGCGCGGCGCACGTTGTCGTAGGTGACGAGCTCGCCGGTCTCCATGATGACCTTGAGGTGGACGTCGCCACAGACCGCCTTGACCTCGGCGATCTGGTTGAACACCGTGAGGTAGTCGCCCGCGAGGAAGGCGCCCCGGTCGATGACCATGTCGATCTCGTCGGCGCCGGCCTTGACGGCGTCGCGCGTGTCGGCGAGCTTGACCGGCATGCTGGCGCGGCCCGACGGGAAGGCCGTCGCGACCGCGGCGACGTGGATGCCGCTGTCGCCGAGCGCCGCCTTGGCCGTCGCGACCATGTCGCCGTAGACGCAGATCGCGGCCGGACGCGGGGTGGTCGGGTCGAGCGGGTCGGGCACGAGCGCCTTGGCGCAGAGCGAGCGGACCTTGCCGGGGGTGTCGGAGCCCTCGAGGGTCGTCAGGTCGATCATGCTGATGGCGGTGTCGATGGCCCAGGCCTTGCTCGTCGTCTTGATCGAGCGGGTGCCGAGGCCTGCGACGCGCCCCTCGCAGCCGACCTGGTCGACGCCGGGGAGTCCGTGGAGCCAAGAGGTGAGGGCGCGGTTGGTCAGGCGTGACACGCCGAGGACGTCGCGCGCCTGGGCCGTCAGCTCCGCAGCCGTGCGGGTCGTGGTGCTTACAGTCACCCCGGGAGTCTATCCACGATTCGAGACGCCGAGGTCAGGGTCGGAGGTGGCCGCCGGGGGGAGCCCCACCGGCCCGGCGTGAGAGAGTCGTGGGGCAAGAACGACGAGGGTGGAGCGGAGCACGTGACGATGGGCGAGACCGACCGGCCGGGCAGGCGCACCCTGCGACCCGGCTCCAGCATCGCCGTGGGGGTGGTCGGTGTCGTGGCCGGCCTGGCACTGCTCGTGCCGGCGCTGCTCACCTCTCCACGCAGCTGGGCGCTCATCTCCTCGGTGGTGCTCGCCCTCGTGCTGCTGTGGCTCTTCGTCGTGCGCCCCGCTGCCGTCATCCACGACGAGGGCATCCGGCTCGTCAACCCGCTGCGGGTCGTCGACGTCACGTGGCCCACGATCACCGAGGTGCGCTCGAGATGGGCCCTCGAGCTCGTGGCCGACGGGAAGAAGTACACCGCGTGGGGCGTGCCGGCCGACCCGGGCCGCCCGAAGTACGGTCGCTCGCTGCTCACCGTGCCGGCCAACCGGATGGCCAAGGCGGGCAGCCTCGCGGCGACGCCCGCGGCAGGGTCGGCCGACCAGCCCGTCAAGCGCTCGAAGGTCGAGGCCCAGGCGGTTGCTGCCGAGGTCGAGGCCCGCATCGCGGCCGACCGAAAGCGCAAGGGCGACAAGACGCCGCGGATCGCCCACCAGACCTGGGACCCGGTGTCGGTCGGACTGCTGCTCGCCGCGCTTGCCTTCTTCGTCATCGGCGTCTTCGTCCTCTAGGGCGCCGGAAGCCTCGAGCGCCCGGGGCACTCCGGTGTCTGGGTCACCTCGAGCGGCTCGAGCGGCACGGGGGCCAGGACCGCCGGGGACGGCGGGTCAGAGCGCGGTCAGCCGCTCCAGATCGGTGCGGACGGCGGCGAGGCGGGTCTCCGCGACCGCCCGGGACCGGTCGAGGTCCTCGGGGGTCGCCACCGGCTCGATGACCTCGAGGTAGACCTTCACCTTGGGCTCCGTGCCGCTGGGGCGCACGATGACCCGTGAGTCGTCGGCGAGCAGGAAGCGCAGGCCGTCGGTGGGGGGCAGACCGCCGTCGCCGCGGCTGAGGTCGTCGAGTCTCGCGACGTCGGTGCCTGCCACGGTGACCGGCGCGTCGGCGCGAAGCCGCCCCATGAGGACGTCGATCTGCGCGAGGTCGTCGACGCGTACCGCGAAGGAGTCGGTCGCGTGCACGCCGTGCGCGATCGCGAGGTCGTCGAGCAGGTCGCTCAGGGTGCGCCCTTCGGCCTTGAGCCCGGCGGCGAGCTCGGCGAGCAGCAGGGCCGCGCTGACCCCGTCCTTGTCGCGCACGAGGTCGGGGGCGACGCAGTAGCCCAGCGCCTCCTCGTAGCCGTAGCGCAGCCCCTCGACGCGAGAGATCCACTTGAAGCCGGTGAGCGTCTCCTCGTGGCGGATGCCGGCTGCGCGCGCGATGGAGGCGAGGAGTCGTGACGAGACGATCGAGTTGGCGAAGACGTCGCGCCGGTCGACGCCGCGGGCCACGAGGTGCGCGCCGAGCAGGGCCCCCACCTCGTCGCCACGCAGCATCCGCCAGTCACCCGTCGCCGGGTCGAGGATCGCGGCGGCGCAGCGGTCGGCGTCGGGGTCGTTGGCGATGACGAGGTCGCACCTCACCTCCCGGGCCCGGGCCAGGGCGAGGTCGATCGCGCCCTTCTCCTCGGGGTTGGGGAAGGCGACCGTCGGGAAGTCGGGATCGGGCACAGCCTGCTCGTCGACGGCGATCGGCGCCGCGAAGCCGGCCCGGAGGAAGGCCTCGTGCACTGTGCCGTGGCCGACGCCGTGCAGGCTCGTGTGCACGATCGACAGGTCGCGGGGTGAGCCCGGGTCGACGACCGTGACCACGGCGTCGAGGTAGTCGGACAGGAGGCGCTCCCCGAGCGTCTCCCATCCTTCGTGCGCGCGCGGCACGTCGGCGACCCGCTCCACGGCGGCGATGTGACGCGCGATGTCGGCGTCGGCCGGGGGCACGATCTGGCTGCCGTCGCCGAGGTAGACCTTGTAGCCGTTGTCCTGCGGAGGGTTGTGGCTTGCGGTCACCATGACGCCCGCGTCGGCGCCAAGGTGGCGGATCGCGAAGGCGAGCACCGGCGTCGGCAGCGGCTGCGGCAGCAGCAGCGCCCGGCCGCCCGCGGCGATGACGACGGCCGCGGTGTCACGGGCGAAGACGTCGGAGTTGTAGCGCGCGTCGAATCCGATGACGACACAAGGGCGCTCACCCACGCCACCCTCGTCCTTGAGGTATGCCGTGAGGCCGGCTGCCGCACGGATGACCACGCTGCGGTTCATCCGGTTGGGACCGGCGCCGAGAGCACCGCGCAGCCCGGCGGTGCCGAACTCGAGCATGCCGACGAAGCGGTCGGCGAGGTCGGCCCCGGCCGCCTCGTCGCCAGACTCGGCCAGGACCAGGAGGGCATCGAGCTCGGAGCGCGTCGTCGGGTCGGGGTCGTCGTCGCGCCAGGCGCGCGCGGCGGCATACAGGGCCTCACGGGGGTCGGTCGAGGGAGCCTGCGCCATCAGATCCTCCCGACGACCTCGGCGAGGAGGCGGCCGCAGCGCTCGGCGGCTGCCTGACCGGCCTCGAGCACCTCGGCATGGGACAGCGGGGTCTCGGAGATGCCCGCGGCGAGGTTGGTCACGAGCGAGATGCCGAGCACGTCGAGCCCGGCCTGGCGCGCGGCGATGGCCTCGAGCGAGGTCGACATGCCGACGAGGTCGCCGCCGATGACCCGCGCCATCGCCACCTCGGCCGGGGTCTCGTAGTGCGGGCCGCGGAACTGGACGTAGACGCCCTCGTCGAGGCCGGGGTCGACCTCGCGGGCGAGGTCACGCAGGCGAGGCGTGTAGAGGTCGGTGAGGTCGACGAAGTTCGCACCCTCGATGGGGGAGTGCGCGGTGAGGTTGATGTGGTCGCGGATGAGCACGGGCGTGCCGGGGCCCCACCCGGGGTTGAGGCCGCCGCAGCCGTTGGTCAGCACGATGGTGGAACAGCCCGCGGCCTTGGCGGTGCGCACGCCGTGCACCACGGCCCGCACGCCTCGACCCTCGTAGAAGTGGGTGCGGGTGCCGAAGACGAGGGCACGCCGGCCGGTGGCGCCGATCGCGACGGAGCGGATGCTGCTCGAGTGGCCGGCCACGGCTGCGCCGTGGAAGCCGGGGACCTCGGCCTGGTCGACCGTGGCGAGCGTCTCGCCGACGAGGTCGGCGGTCTGCCCCCAGCCCGAGCCCAGCACGAGGGCGACGTCGTGCCGCGCGGTGCCGGTGCGCTCGGCGATGACCGCGGCTGCCTGCTCCGCGACGGCGAAGGGGTCGGCGGCCGGGTCGGAAAGGAGGTCGGGTGTCGTCGTCACGCACAGGACTCTAGCGAGGTGCCCGCGGCCCGGTGCCCGGACGCTGGCAATGGGCCGGGTGGCCGGGTGGTTGGATGGTGGCGTGATCACCCGAGACACGTCCGTCGTCATCATCGGGGGTGGCCCCGGTGGCTACGAGTCCGCCCTCGTCGCCGCGCAGCTCGGGGCGTCGGTCACCGTCGTCGAGCGCGACGGCGTCGGAGGCGCAGCCGTGCTCACCGACTGCGTGCCGAGCAAGGCCCTCATCGCCACCGCCGACTACATGTCCGACTTCGAGGTCGCCTCGCACCTCGGTGTGCGCCTGCAGGACGACCATGGGGACGAGGTCTCCGACGCCGTCGCGCAGGCTCACACCGTCAACGACCGCATCCTCGACCTCGCCGCCGCGCAGAGCGCCGACATCCAGCGCAGCCTCGAGCAGGTCGGGGTGACGGTCCTGCGGGGCACCGGCCGGGTGGCCGGCCGTGGCGCGGTCGTCGCCGAGCTCTCCGACGGCACGAGCGAGGAGCTCGCAGCCGACGTCGTGCTCGTCTCCACCGGAGCGGCGCCCCGGGTGATGGACACCATGCGCCCCGACGGCGAGCGCATCCTCACCTGGCAGCAGATCTACGCCCTGCGCGACCTGCCCGAGCGCATCATCGTCATCGGCTCCGGTGTGACCGGTGCCGAGCTCGCCCAGGCGTATCTCGGCCTCGGCTCCCAGGTCGTGCTCGTCTCGTCCCGCGACCGCGTGCTGCCCGGTGAGGACGCCGACGCCGCGACCGTCATCGAGGACGTCTTCCGCAAGCGCGGCATGGAGGTGCTCGGGAAGTCCCGTGCCGCGAGCGTCGAGCGCACCGCGGACGGCGTCGTTGTCACGCTCGTCGACGGGCGCACCGTCGAGGGGTCGCACGCCCTGCTCGCCGTCGGCTCGGTGCCCAACACGGCGGGCCTCGGCCTCGAGGAGGTCGGCGTCGAGCTCAGCGCGTCGGGTCACGTGCAGGTCGACCGTGTCTCCCGCACCAGCGTCACCGGCATCTATGCCGCCGGCGACTGCACCGGGGTGCTGCCGCTGGCGTCGGTGGCGGCCATGCAGGGGCGCATCGCGATGTGGCACGCGCTCGGCGACGCGGTGGCGCCGCTCAACGTCACGGGGGTCGCCGCCAACATCTTCACCGAGCCCGAGATCGCGACGGTGGGCATCGGGCAGGCCGCGGCCGACCAGTCAGCCGACGTCGAGTCGGTGATGCTGCCCCTCGCCCGCAACCCGCGCGCCAAGATGCAGGGAATCACCGACGGCTTCGTCAAGCTCTTCTGCCGCAAGGGCTACGGCACCGTCCTCGGCGGCGTCGTCGTGGCGCCCAAGGCGTCCGAGCTCATCCACCCCGTCGCGCTCGCCGTGCAGAACCGGCTCTCGGTCGACCAGGTGGCGAGCACCATCACCGTCTACCCCTCGCTGTCGGGGTCGATCGCCGAGGCGGCCCGACAGCTGCACCAGTCGGACTGACGCTCAGAGCGACCCGGAGCCGGCGGAGCCGCCTGAGCCGCCGGAGTCGCCCGAGTCGCGTCGGTCGAGCTGCTGTTGCGCCTCGAGGTCCTCACGGGCCCACCGCTCGCGGCGTCGTCGCGAGGCCACCTCGCGGATCTTCTTCTGCACGGGATAGAACACGGCGATCACGACCGCGAGGATGAGCAGGTTGGTGAAGGAGAACCCCGTTTGCTCTGGGGCGGCAACGGGCAGGGTCGCAAGCACCCCAGCAGTGTGCCAGAGGCGTAGCCTCCCGGGTGTGGCGGCGCCCGCCGCCACCCAGGGGTCAGCCACGGGCCATCGGCCCTGGCTGCGCGAGACCGAACGACGAGGACACGCATGAGCGACTGGATCCAGAAGGCCAAGGACTTCGTCAAGGGCAACCCGGAGCAGGCCGGGCAGGGCCTCGACAAGGCAGAGGAGTTCATCAACGAGCGGACCGGCGGCAAGTACGCCGACAAGCTCGACCAGGGCACCGACAAGGTCCGTGAGGGCCTGGGTCTGCCGCCCGAGGCCGAGAACGCCCCCGGCACCGACGCGGCGCCGGCCGACGCCCCGCCGGTCGACCCGGCCCCCGAGATCCCGCCGAGCGGCGAGCCCGCGGGCGAGCAGGGCCTGCCCGGCGTGCCCGACCCCAACCTGCCGGGCAGCGCTGAGGGCGACATCACGCTCGGCGAGCCGCCCCAGCCGCCCCAGCGGCCCGAGGTGCGCTGACACCCACGCAGACACCCGCGCAGACGAGTGGCCACGACCCGCGGGGTCGTGGCCACTCCGTCGTCCAGCGCTCCGGTATGCCGCGGGGCTCGTCGCCGACGAGCGCCTCGGTCAGGCGTCGGCGTCCTTGATCTCGGCGAGGACGGCGCCCGAGGAGACCGTCTCTCCGACCTTGGCGGTGAGGCCGGTGACGACGCCGTCGCGGTGCGCCGTGATCGGCTGCTCCATCTTCATCGCCTCGAGCACGATGACGAGGTCGCCGGACGCCACCGTGGCGCCCTCCTCGACCGCGATCTTGACGATGGTGCCCTGCATCGGCGCCGTGAGCGAGTCGCCGGAGGCCGCGGCGCCGGACTTGGCTCCACCGGAGCGCTTCGGGGCCTTCTTGCGCCCGGCCGCACCGCCGCCCCCACCTCCACCTCCACCGCCGAGCGTGAGGTCGCCGGGCAGCGAGACCTCCAGGCGCTTGCCGCCGACCTCGACGACGACGGTCTGGCGCGGCTCCGCCTCGGCAGCGTCACCCGACCCACCGGCATACGGCTCGATGGTGTTGTCGAACTCCGTCTCGATCCAGCGGGTGTGGATCGTGAAGGGGGCATCGCCCTCGGGGGCGAAGGCCGGGTCGGAGACGACCGCGCGGTGGAAGGGGGTGACCGTCGGCATGCCGTCGATGACGAGCTCGGCGAGCGCGCGGCGGGCCCGCTCGAGCGCCTGCTGGCGGGTGCGGCCGGTGATGATGAGCTTGGCGATCATGGAGTCGAAGGCGCCCGCGACCGTGTCGCCCTCGACGAGGCCGGAGTCCCAGCGCACGCCGGGCCCCTGCGGCACGACCATGCGCGACACGGTGCCCGGGGCCGGCAGGAAGCCTCGGCCCGCGTCCTCGCCGTTGATGCGGAACTCGATCGAGTGCGCGTGCGGCTCGGGGTCGGGGTAGTCGAGGCTCTCGCCATTGGCGATGCGGAACTGCTCGCGCACGAGGTCGATGCCGGTGACCTCCTCGGTCACGGGGTGCTCGACCTGCAGGCGGGTGTTGACCTCGAGGAAGCTGATGTCACCGGCCGGGCCGACGAGGAACTCGCAGGTGCCCGCGCCGACGTAGCCGGCCTCCTTGAGGATCGCCTTGGACGCGCGCAGCAGCTCGGTGTGCTGCTCCTCCGTGAGGAAGGGCGCCGGCGCCTCCTCGACGAGCTTCTGGTTGCGGCGCTGGAGCGAGCAGTCGCGCGTCGAGATGACGACGACGTTGCCGTGCTGGTCGGCCAGGCACTGGGTCTCGACGTGCCGGGGGTGGTCGAGGAAGCGCTCGACGAAGCACTCGCCCCGGCCGAAGGCGGTGACCGCCTCGCGGACCGCGGAGTCGTAGAGGTCGGGGATCTCGTCGATGGCGCGCGCGACCTTGAGGCCGCGTCCGCCGCCGCCGTAGGCGGCCTTGATGGCGACCGGCAGCCCGAACTCCTCGGCGAACGCGACGACCTCGTCGGCCCCGCTCACCGGGTCGGTGGTGCCGGGCACGAGCGGCGCGCCGGCCTTGGTCGCGATGTGGCGCGCCTTGACCTTGTCGCCGAGGGAGTCGATGGCCTGCGGCCCGGGCCCGATCCAGATGAGCCCGGCGTCCGTGACGGCCTGGGCGAAGGAGGCGTTCTCGGCGAGGAAGCCGTAGCCGGGGTGCACCGCGTCGGCGCCGGCCCGGCGCGCGACGTCGAGGAGCTTGTCCTGGTCGAGGTAGCTGTCTCCGGGCGTCGAGCCGCCGAGGGCATAGGCCTCGTCGGCGACCTTGACGTGCAGGGCATCACGGTCCGGGTCGGCATAGACGGCGACCGAGGCGATCGCACTGTCGGCGCACGCCCGAGCGATGCGGACCGCGATCTCCCCACGATTGGCGATGAGGACCTTGCTGATGGGTGCCATGGATCGGAGCCTAGCGGGACGTGAGCACGGTGAAATCATGACGTCGGACACCTTTGCCCCAGCGGGCTGGTGGGCTGGGCGGCACGAGCGCGACCGGGCCTGCCGGTACTAGGTTGGTTGCATGGGACTGTTCTCCCGCAAGGACAAGGAATCCGTGGTCGACACCGCATCGGAGGCTCCGGAGGTCGACGACGACGACCTCATCGCGGACCTGCCCGAGCGACCGATCGCCCGCCCTCTCGACGACCCCGAGCGGGCGCGGATCGCGGCGGGCATCGAGGCGGCGAAGGCCGAGGGCGTCGACATCGACGACCTCGAGTCGATCGGCTCGCACTACGACGACGCCTACCGGCGCGCCACGGCCGATCCCGGCGCGCTGAGCGCCGACGCCGTGGTCGAGACCTACGCCATCGCGATCGGTGAGCACCTCGCCCGCCACAGTGCCCGGGAGTGGGCCGTGGTGACCGACGTCTTCGGCACCGATCTCGGGCTCGTGGCGGCTCGCGCCGACACCGTCATCGTCCCCCACAACCTCGTGGGTGCCCGGTGGATGCGCCGCGAGACCGGGTGGATCCCGGGCGTGGTGTCGCACCTGGTGCGCATCCGGCCGCGACGGACCTGACGCGGTCGCTCGTGCCGCTCAGCCGCCGGCGCCTAGGATCTGCGGCATGGACAGCGCCGTCGACGGAGTGACCGACCCGCGCAGCAAGCGCGACCTCGAGCAGGGCATCGAACGCGACTTCACGCGCAAGATGTCCTACGGCGACTACCTGAGACTCGACACGTTGTTGAGCGCCCAGCAGCCGCTCAGCGACCCGCCCCAGCACGACGAGCTGCTCTTCATCATCCAGCACCAGACCTCGGAGCTCTGGCTCAAGCTGCTCATCCACGAGCTGCGTTCGGCCCGGACCCTGCTGACGACCGACGAGCTGGGGCCGGCGCTCAAGCGGCTGGCCCGCGTCAAGCACATCCAGCACACCCTCACCGACCAGTGGTCGGTGCTCGCCACCCTGACGCCGAGCGAGTACGCCCAGATCCGGCCCTTCCTCGCGGCGAGCTCGGGCTTCCAGTCGGCGCAGTACCGTGAGGTGGAGTTCCTGCTGGGCAACAAGAACGCCGACATGGTCGCCGTGTTCTCGCACGACGAGGGGGCGCGCGCGGCCCTCGACGCCCTCCTGCGCGAGCCGAGCCTCTACGACGAGTTCCTCGCCTACCTCGCACGGCGGGGGTATGCCGTCCCGGCAGAGGCCCTCGACCGTGACTGGTCGCAGCCCTACCGCCTCAGCGAGGGCCTCGTCGACGTCTTCGCCGACGTCTACGCCCGGCCCGACGAGCACTGGGGGGTCTACGAGACGTGTGAGGAGCTCGTGGACCTCGAGGACAACTTCCAGCAGTGGCGCTTCCGACACCTCCAGGTCGTGCAGCGCACCATCGGCCAGAAGACCGGCACCGGTGGCTCGACCGGAGTCGACTTCCTGCGGCGCGCCCTCGACCTCACCTTCTTCCCCGAGCTCTACGAGGTGCGCACGCGCGTCGGCTCCTGAGCGGGGCCTGACGGCGACGCCCCTCTCGCGTTGCCGACCCGGATCGGCTGGGCCAAGGTGGGGGCAGCGACCCGGAGACAGCGGCCGCAGCGGACCGAGGGGAGGCCTCATGGCGAAGGTGTCAGCGGAGCAGCAGACCGAGGAGGGCAGCGGCGAGCTCAAGCGGGTCATGGGCCCCGGCCTGCTCCTGCTCTTCATCGTCGGAGACATCCTCGGGACGGGCGTCTACGCCCTTACCGGTGACGTCGCGGCCGAGGTCGGAGGGGCGGCCTGGGCGCCGTTCCTCGTGGCCTTCGCGATCGCGCTCCTGACGGCGTTCTCCTACCTCGAGCTCGTCACGAAGTATCCGCAAGCGGCAGGTGCGGCGCTCTACACGCACAAGGCCTTCGGCATCCACTTCCTCACCTTCATCGTCTGCTTCACCGTGATGAGCTCGGGCATCACGTCGGCCTCGACCGCGTCACGCGCGTTTGCCGCCAACCTCGCCAAGGGCTTCAACCTCGACGACAAGAACAGCGGCCTGATCCTCGTCATCGCGCTCGCCTTCATGGCCCTCGTCGCGGCCATCAACTTCCGCGGGGTCGGCGAGAGCGTCAAGGCCAACATCGTGCTGACCATCGTCGAGCTCTCGGGCCTGCTCCTCGTCATCTTCGTCGGCTTCTTCGCTCTCTTCGGCGGCGCGGGCGACTGGTCACGCACCCTCATCTTCGAGTCGCCCGGCGACAAGTCGGCCTTCTTCGCGGTCACGGCCGCGACCTCCCTCGCCTTCTTCGCGATGGTCGGCTTCGAGGACTCGGTCAACATGGCCGAGGAGACCAAGGACCCGGTGCGGATCTTCCCCAAGATGATGCTGACCGGCCTCGGCATCACGGGCGTCATCTACGTGCTCATCTCGCTGTGCTCCGTGGCACTGGTGCCGGTCGGGGTGCTGGCCGACAGCGACACGCCCCTCGTGACGGTCGTCGAGACCGCCGCCCCCGGCGTCCCGATCAAGGACCTGCTGCCCTTCATCTCGATGTTCGCGGTGGCCAACTCGGCGCTCATCAACATGCTGATGGCCTCGCGCCTGCTCTACGGCATGAGCCGTCAGGACGTGCTCCCGCACTTCCTCGGCCGCGTGCACCCGACCCGCAAGACGCCGTATGCCGCGATCATCTTCACGACGCTCATCGCCTTCGGCCTGATCGCCTACGTGTCCTTCGCGAGCAGTGATGCGATCGCGGCGCTCGGCGGCACGACCTCACTGCTGCTGCTCGGAGTCTTCACGATCGTCAACATCGTCGTGCTCGTGCTCCGGCGCGACCCCAAGCCCTACAAGCACTTCGTCACCCCGTCGGTGGTGCCGGTGATCGGGGCCATCGCCTGCTTCTTCCTCGTGCTGCCGCTCTCCGGCAGACCCATCGAGCACTACAAGATCGGCGGCGGGCTGCTCGCCCTCGGGGTGCTCCTGTGGGTGCTCACGTGGATGGCCAACCGCGGCCTGCGTGCCAAGAAGACCTACTTCCGCGACACCGACGACCTGAGTGGCGGCGGTCCCGTCAACTGAGGTCTCCGCGCGGCGGTGACCACCCAGCACGCCTGCACCGTTAGCCTTGCGCGATGCTTCCGGCTCGTCTGTCCCCTTTTGCGCGCCGGCTCACGATCGGTCTCGCGGGCGCGGTCCTGCTGCTGGCCGCCCTCTACGTCGTGACCTACTGGCTCCGGCGCGAGCCGGGTCGGCTCGACTACTCGCTGTTTCGGATGGTCCACCTCAACCGCGAGTTCTCGCTGCCGACGTGGTTCAACACCATCCTGCTCATGGGCGTGGCCCTGCTCGCGTTCTGCGCTCGAGCGGTGGCCACCGATCGAGCCGAGCGGCGGGCCTGGCTCGTGGTCGGCATCGGCGTCACCTACCTCAGCCTCGACGAGGCGGCCGCCCTGCACGAGGTGCTCCCCAACCTGCTCGGCCTGGCCACGACCGAGCTGCGCACCTTCCAGTGGCTGGGCGCCGGGATCGTGGCGGCCGCGGTGGGCAGCGCCGTGCTCGTCGTCGTGGGGCGTGCGCTGCAGGCGCCGCTACGGCGGCCCCTGCTGCTCGGCCTCGTCGCCTACGGGGCGGGGGCGCTGGGGGTCGAGTTCGTCACCGGCTACATCGAGCTGGCCTACCCGTCACCGCGAGCAGTCGTGGAGCACGGCCTCAAACCGGCGCTCGTCGTGCTCGAGGAGGGCCTCGAGATGCTCGCGTGCGTGTGGGTGATCGGCCACCTCGCCACGCACCTGGAGTCGCGGGTGACGCGGTTGGCCGCCCCGACCCCGGCTGCAGCCTGAGCGGGCCCGCCTGCTCAGGCGGTCTTGGCGCGGACCTGCCGCTTGATCCTGGCGAGCATCGCGACCATGCCGCGCAGGCGCAGCGGCGAGACCGCCTCGGCGAGGCCGAAGCGCATCGGGGCGTCGTCGGGCACGGCCAGCACCTGCGCGGCCGACAGTCCGTCGAGCCCCTCGTGCAGGATGCCGGCGAAGCCGCGGGTCGTCGGTGCCTCGGCCGGCGCGTCGAAGAAGAGGTGCACGTCGCGCTCCTCGAGCGACGCGCCGTCGTCGACCTCGACGGTCAGGAAGAGCGGCGACTGGCACTCGTCGACGCGCTCGAGCTGGTCGAGGTGACCGGCATACCGCTCTGGCAGCGGGGGCAGCTCGTCACTGAACTCGAGGAGCAGCTGGAGCTTGAGGTCGTTGCTCGCGGAGCGGAAGTCGTCGGCGATCTCGGCGAGCGAGCCCGGCAGGGGAGAGCCCTCGGCGTTGCCGGAGCCGGTCATCGCACTCACTTCTCGATGGGCACGCGCACGGCGTTGCCCCACTCGGTCCACGAGCCGTCGTAGTTGCGCACCGAGTCGAAGCCCAGCAGGTGGGTGAGCACGAACCAGGTGTGCGACGACCGCTCGCCGATGCGGCAGTAGGCCACGACGTCGTCTGTCGGCGCCAGGCCCTGCTCCTCGAGATAGATCGCCTCGAGCTCCTCGCGGGGCTTGAACGACCCGTCCTCCTGCGCGGCCCGGGCCCACGGCACCGACTTCGCGCCGGGGATGTGGCCGCCGCGCATCGCGCCCTCCTGGGGGTAGTCGGGCATGTGGAGCAGCTCACCGGAGAACTCCCCGGGGGAGCGCACGTCGACGAGCGGCTTGCCGAGGTGGGCGAGCACGTCGTCCTTGAAGGCCCGGATCGGGGCGTCGTCGCGCTCGGCGACGGGGTAGTCGACGACCGTCGGGGTGGGCACGTCGCGGGTCACCTCGCGGCCCTCGGCGATCCACTTCGCGCGACCGCCGTCGAGCAGTCGCACGTCGTCGTGGCCGAAGAGGCTGAAGACCCACAGCGCGTAGGCGGCCCACCAGTTGCTCTTGTCGCCGTAGAGCACGACCGTCGTGTCGCGGCGGATGCCGCGCTCACCCATCACCGTGGCGAAGCCGGCGCCATCGACGTAGTCGCGGGACACGGGGTCGTTGAGGTCGACGTGCCAGTCGATCTTGAGGGCGCCGGGGATGTGGCCGGTGGCATAGAGCAGGACGTCCTCGTCGGACTCCAGCAGGGCGATGCCGTCGGGACCGCCGACAGCGCCGGCCTCGATCTGCTCGGCCAGCCACTCGGTGGTCACGAGCCGCTCCGGATGGGCGTAGGAGGAGATCTTCGCGTCGTCGGTGCTCATGCACCCATGGTGTCAGAGCCACGGGAGAAGAGGGTCAGGGCAGGGTCAGGGTCAGAGCCGGTCGAGGTCCTCGCGGCAGCGGCGCTCGAACTCTCCGAGCTCGGAGATGGCGTCCTGGACGTCCTTGAGCCGCTGGTCGAGGTCAGCCCGACGTTCGTCGATCTGGCCGAGGACGTACTCGAGCTGGGTCCGGCGACCGCGCGGGGCGTCGAAGAGGTCGATGATCGTGCGGATCTCGTCGAGCGGGAAGCCGAGGCGCTTGCCACGCAGGATGAGACCCAGCCGGGTGCGGTCGCGGCGGTGGTAGACCCGCTGGGTGCCGCGGCGCTCGGGGGAGATGAGTCCGAGGTCCTCGTAGTGCCGCACGGTGCGGTGCGTCACCCCGAACTCGTCGGCGACCTGCGCGATCGTCCAGGTCGCCTCGGCGGGCCGTGCGGTCGCAGCGCCACTTGTCATGCCGACGACGATGCCTTACGTTTACGTCAACGTCAAGCACGCGTCACGAGCGCGTGATGGCGGCCACCAGCCTTCAGGAGAACAGCGATGTTCGAGCTCAGCCAGGACCACGAGGACTTCCGCAAGGTCGTTCGCGACTTCGCCGAGAAGGAGGTGGCGCCCCACATCGCGAAGTGGGACGCCGCCGCCTATTTCCCGACCGACCTCGTGCCCAAGATGGGCGACCTCGGGCTGTTCGGCCTCGTCGTGCCGGAGGAGTTCGGCGGCGCCGGAGAAGGTGGCGACTTCACCAGCCTCTGCGTCGCGATCGAGGAGCTCGGCCGGGTCGACCAGTCGATCGGCATCACGCTGTCGGCGGGCGTCGGGCTCGGGATCAACCCGATCCTCACCTACGGCACCGACGAGCAGAAGCAGCGGTTCCTGCCCGACCTCGTGGCCGGCCGCACCCTGGCCGGTTTCGGCCTGACGGAGCCGGAGGCGGGCTCCGACGCCGCAGCCACCCGCACTCGCGCGGTGCTCGACGGCGACGAGTGGGTCATCGACGGGGCCAAGGCCTTCATCACCAACTCCGGCACCGACATCACCTCCGTCGTGACCGTGACGGCCCGCACGGGCACCAACGAGGACGGCTCGCCCCAGATCTCGGCGATCATGGTCCCCGCCGGCACCCCGGGGTTCATCGTCGAGCCCGCCTACCACAAGCTCGGCTGGCACGTGTCCGACACCCACGGCCTCACCTTCGAGAGCTGCCGGGTGCCGGCCGACCACCTCCTCGGCGAGCCGGGGCAGGGGTTCAAGCAGTTCCTCAAGACCCTCGACGACGGCCGCATCGCCATCTCGGCGCTCGCCGTCGGTTGCGCCCAAGCCTCCCTCGAGCTGGCCACCGACTACGCGAGGACCCGGATCGCGTTCGGCCGGCCGATCGGCGTCAACCAGGGCGTCTCCTTCCAGCTCGCCGACCTCGCCGTCATGGTCGAGGGGTCGCGCCTGCTGACCTACAAGGCGGCCTGGCTCAAGGACGAGCTGCACGCCGGTCGTCGCTCGGTGGCGGAGGTCAAGCACGCAGCCTCGATCGCCAAGCTCTACTCCACCGAGGCCGCTGTCACCGCGACGCGCATCGCGACGCAGGTCTTCGGCGGCAACGGCTTCATGGAGGAGTACCCCGTCGCCCGCTTCTACCGTGACGCCAAGATCCTCGAGATCGGCGAGGGGACCTCCGAGGTGCAGCGCATGCTCATCGCACGAGGACTGGGTCTGCCGGCATGACCGAGCCCGCCCCGAGCACCGAGCCCAGCACCGATCCCGTCTCGGACCCCCAGGCCGACCCCAGGGTCGCGGACGTGCGGGCCCGCCTCCACACGGCATACCTCGCCTCGGCGAGCGCCCCCGCCAAGGCGCAGGCCAAGCTCGACGCCCAGGGCAAGATCTACGTCCGGGACCGCATCGCGCTGCTCTTCGACGAGGGGTCTTTCGTCGAGGACGGCCGCTATGCCAACGCCCTGGCGCCGGGCCTGCCCGCCGACGGCGTCGTCACCGGCCGGGGCACGGTCGACGGTCGGGCGGCGATCGTCATCGCCAACGACCCCACGGTCAAGGCCGGCTCGTGGGGAGCGCGCACCGTGGAGAAGATCGTGCGCGCGACCGAGATGGCGCTGCGCGAGGAGCTGCCGGTCTTCTGGTTCGTCGACTCCGCCGGTGCGCGCATCACCGACCAGGTCGAGATGTTCCCCGGCCGGCGCGGTGCCGGACGCATCTTCCACAACCAGGTGGCGCTCTCGGGCCGGGTGCCGCAGATCTGCTGCCTCTTCGGCCCGAGCGCGGCGGGTGGGGCCTACATCCCCAGCTTCTGCGACCTCATCATCATGGTCGAGGGCAACGCGTCGATGTATCTCGGCAGCCCGCGCATGGCCGAGATGGTCGTCGGCGAGACCGTCACCCTCGAGGAGATGGGTGGTGCGCGCATGCACTGCACCGTCTCCGGCGTCGGTGACCTGCTCGCCCACGACGACGCCGAGGCCATCGAGCTCGCCAAGCTCTACTTCTCCTACGTCCCCGGCACGTGGCGCGACCACCCGCCGACGTATGCCGTCGAGGAGCCCTCGGAGCCCCTCACGGCGCAGACGGTGCCCGAGCGCGAGTCGGTGCCCTTCGACATCCACGAGGTCGTCGACGGCCTCGTGGACGAGGACTCCTTCTTCGAGCTCAAGCCGCTCTGGGCCGGCGAGCTCGTCATCGGCTTCGGGCGCATTAACGGCGAGAGCGTCGGCATCGTGGCCAACAACTCCGCGGTCAAGGGCGGGGTGCTCTTCACCGACAGCGCCGACAAGGCCGCTCGCTTCATCTGGCTCTGCGACGCCTTCGGCATCCCGCTCGTCTACCTCGCCGACGTGCCCGGCTTCATGATCGGGTCGGAGGTCGAGCGCGGGGGCATCATCCGCCATGGCGCCAAGATGGTGAGCGCCGTCGCGTCGGCGACGGTGCCGCAGGTCTGCGTCGTCGTGCGCAAGGCCTACGGCGCCGGCCTCTATGCGATGGGGGGTCCGGGCTTCGGCCCCGACGCCACCATCGCGCTGCCGACGGCCCGCATCGCCGTCATGGGTCCGGAGGCCGCGGTCAACGCCGTCTACGCCAACAAGATCGCCGAGATCGGGGCCGAGCAGGGCGCTGAGGCCCGCGACGCCTTCGTCGCCGAGCGCCGTCGGGAGTACGAGCAGGACGTCGACATCGAGCGGCTCGCGGCCGACCTCGTGCTCGACGCCGTCATCGAGGCCGATGAACTGCGCTCGGAGCTCGCCCGCCGGCTGGCTTATGCTTCCCGGCGTGACCGTCACTTCAGCGAGCGCCGACGCTCCGTCCCGCCGGTCTGAGCCGCGCCTCGGTCACCGCCTCGAGCACCCCGACCGCGAGGCCGAGGCCGCTGCGCCGTTCTACCGTCGTTTCCCGGTCTGGTTCCCCTTCGCGATCTACGGTCTCTCGCGCATCTGGGTGCTCATCGCGGGCATCGTGCTCGCCCGCAACCAGATCGCGCTGCCCATCGGCACGGCCAACATCCGCATCTTCTTCCCGTCGCCGGAGAGCCCCGGCTACTGGACGGTGATGAGCGGCTGGGACGGCCAGTGGTATCGCGTCATCGCCGAGCAGGGCTACCCCGCAGTGCTGCCCCGCGCCGGCTGGGGCGGCATCGACATGAACCCCTGGGCCTTCTTCCCCCTCTTCCCGATGGCCGTCGGCGGCATCATGAAGGTGACCGGGCTGCCCTTCGAGATCGTCGGCCCGCTGCTGTCGACGCTCATCGGCTTCGTCGCGATGCACCTGCTCTTCAAGCTCGTCGACCAGGCGGTCGGCCGCTGGGAGGCCATCGTCGCCGTCACGGCCACGAGCTTCTACATCGCCTCGGCCGCCTTCTCGGCGTCCTACACCGAGTCGGCCGCGCTGCTGCTCGTCGTCACCGTGCTGCTGCTGCTGCGCGCCAGACGGTATGCGTGGGTCGTCGTCGCGCTGCTCGCGCTCTCCCTGACCCGCAACGTCGTGATCGCCATGGTGCCCGTGATCATCGCGCACGCCGTCGTGCGCTGGCGCCAGCACGACGAGGGCGATCACCCGGTGCGCTTCCGGTGGGGCATGGCTGCCCTGGCGGCGTATGCCGGCGCCCTGACCTTCCTGTGGCCGACGATCGTCTCGATCGGCACCGACACCCCCGACGCCTACAACCAGACGATGCTCGCCTGGAACATCGAGACGAAGATCAAGCTCTACCTCTGGTGGGGGCTGCTCTACGACTACTGGGGCATCGCGGGGCAGGTCATCGGCGTGCTCGGCGTCGCGGGGTTCGCGTGGTTCATGCTCTCGAAGAACTCCTGGCGGTGGGGGCCCGAGATCTGGGGCTGGGCCGGCGCCTACCCCGCCTACATCCTGCTCGTCACGAGCACGACGCCGAGCCGGGTGCGCTATGCGATGCTCGCCTTCCCCTTCACCCTCGTCATCGCGTGGTTCCTCAAGCTGCCGTGGTGGCGGCGCTACCGCTACTGGCTGCTGCTCGCGATCGTCCTGCTCGGTGCCGTGCAGATGTGGTACTGGCTCCAGCACTACCTCGTCATCGAGAACCTCACCGACGACCTCTACCCCTGATCGTCGCCCGCCGCTCCGCCGACGACGTCGAACCACCCGATGCCGGCGTCGGCGAGCAGCTCGCGCAGCAGGGGGAGGGAGAGGCCCACGACGTTGTGGTGGTCACCCTCGATCGCGGTGACGAAGGCGCCACCCAGCCCGTCGATGGTGAACGCCCCGGCAACGAGCAGCGGCTCTCCGGTGGCCACGTAGTCGTCGATCTCCTCGTCGGTCAGCCTGGCGAAGTGCACCGTCGTCGAGGCGGTCGCGCCGAGGGTCGCCCCACCGTCCTCGTCGCGGTCGTCGACGAGCCAGTGCCCCGTGTGCAGCACACCCGTGCGGCCGCGCATCCGGCGCCATCGTCGGCGGGCCTCGTCGGGATCGGCCGGCTTGCCGTGCACCTCGCCGTCGAGCTCGAGCACCGAGTCGCAGCCGAGCACGACCGCGTCGAGGTCGTTCGTCGAGGCGACGTCCTCCGCCTTGGCCCGCGCCAGCAGCAGGGCGACATCGGCGGCCACGAGCCGGCCGTAGCGCTCGGTGGCCTCAGCGAGGGCGAGGTCCTCGTCGACCGTGCTGACAACGACGGCGGGCCGGACGCCGGCGGCCTGGAGGGTCGTGAGCCGGGCCGGCGAGGCGGAGGCCAGCACGAGACGGACGGCGGGCACCTCGGGAAGGGGATGCTGCGGCATGACGTCATCGTAGGGTTCGGACGCGGACCGGCAACGCGCGGCGGCACCACCCGGGAGAGGGTGGTGCCGCCGCGCAGGTGCGCGCGGGTCAGGCGAGGGCCTTGGGTCAGATCTCGTCAAGGACTGCCGCCCTCAGGGTGTCGAGGCCGACGCCGCCGATGTCGAGGGCCCGGCGGTGGAAGGCCTTGAGGTCGAAGCCGTCACCCTCGCGCTGCTCGACCTCGTCGCGCAGCTGCAGCCAGAGCCGCTCGCCGATCTTGTAGCTCGGCGCCTGACCGGGCCAGCCCAGGTAGCGGTTGAGCTCGAAGCGCAGGATCTTCTCGTCCATGAAGCCGTAACGGGTCAGGTAGCTCCAGGCCTTGTCGTAGTCCCACGCACCGCCGCCGACCTCCTCGGGGGCGTCGAAGCCGCAGTGCACCCCGATGTCGATGACGACGCGCGCGGCCCGAAGTGACTGTCCCGCAAGCCAACCCATCCGGTTGCCCGGGTCGTCCATGTAGCCGAGCTCGGCCATCAGCCGCTCGGCATAGAGCGCCCAGCCCTCGCCGTGGCCCGACGTCCACGCCTCGAGGCGGCGCCACTTGTTGAGCAGCTCGGAGCGGTAGACGGTCTGGCCCACCTGGAGGTGGTGGCCCGGAACGCCCTCGTGGTAGACGGTCGTCAGCTCGTTCCACGTCCGGAACTCGGTGTTGCCCTTGGGCACCGACCACCACATCCGACCGGGCCGGCTGAAGTCGTCGGACGGGCCGGTGTAGTAGATGCCGCCGGTCTGCGTCGGTGCGATCATGCACTCGATGCGCTGGACCGGCCCCGGGATGTCGAAGTGGACGTCCTTGAGATCGGCGATCACCTCGTCGGCCCGCTCCTGCATCCAGGCCCTGAGCGCGTCGGTGCCGTGCAGCTGGTACTTCTCGTCGGCGTCGAGGATCTCGACACCTCGCTGGACCGTCGCGCCGGGCTCGAGGCCCTCGGCGATCTCGGCCATCTGGGCGTGCAGGTCGGCGACCTCCTGCTGACCCCAGCGGTAGGTCTCCTCGAGGTCGACGGCCGCGCCGAGGAAGTAGCGCGACTCCAGGGCGTAGCGCTCCGCACCGCACGCGTCGGCCTCGGGCGCGTGAGGCAGCAGCTCG
Source organism: Humibacillus xanthopallidus (assembly GCF_044793955.1). Taxonomy (GTDB): domain Bacteria; phylum Actinomycetota; class Actinomycetes; order Actinomycetales; family Dermatophilaceae; genus Humibacillus; species Humibacillus xanthopallidus_C. The sequence goes on from NZ_CP084995.1 coordinate 1,660,941, forward strand.
CGCTCGAGCCAGTCGGCGAACGAGCCGTATGCCGCCGAGGCCGACCGCGCCGACGTGGCTAGGGCGTCCCTCACCTCGCCCGCGAGCGGTGCGTCACCCACCGTGGCGTCCTCGACGATCTTGGCGAAGTAGCCGTCGTCGGTGGTGAGATCGCGCGACTGCTCGGCGCAGGCCTCGACCTGACGGCGCGGCGAGACCTGCCCGCGCTCACGCGCCAGCAGGAGCGAGCGCTGGTAGCCCTCGAGGGCCGCCGGGATCTTGCCCATGCGGGTGGCGAACACGCGCCAGTTGGCCTCGGAGTCCTGCGGCATGAGGTCGAAGACGTCGCGCACGCTCTGGAGGGGGGAGGCGAGGACGTTGAGCGACATCTCGTCGAGCCCCGCGGCATACCGGTCCTCGGCGAGCTGGAGCCGCTCGGTCATGGCGGCCACCGTGACCCGGTCGACGTCGTCGGCGGGGGAGGCGCTCGCGAGCTCTGCGAGGGCCGCCCGGCGCAGCTGTGAGGCCGCGGCGATGCCCGTAGGGGAGAGGTCGTCGAGGTCCTCCTCGCCGCCCGGCACGCCGAGGTAGGTCGCGTTGATCGGGCTGAGCGCGACGGCGGCGTCGAAGTAGCGCTCGGCGATGCGGTCGACCTCGGTCTGCGGTCGGCTCGTCGGGGAGCCGTCGCTCGCTGCGTCGGACAGGGTCTCAGGGGCGGCAGGGGTGTCGGTCACCCGCCGAACGTACTGCACCACCCCGCCTGGGTGGCCACCGAATTGCGGCGCGTCAGTCGTCCCCCGCGCCCGCGACGACGAGCACGATCTGGCCGTCGGTCAGCTCCTGGCCGGTGCCGGGCCAGGTCGCGACGACGGTGCCCTCCTCGCGCGAGGAGGGCACCCGGACGGTCGTGACGCGCAGGTCCTCCGGGAGCTCCTCGCGCACGTCGTCGAGGGCCGAGCCCACGATCCAGCCCGGCACGGTGAGCGAGCTGCTGCCCTGCTTGCGGCCCTCCGCCTTGCCGCCGCCGCCTCGGCTGACGACGAGCACGACGGTCTGACCGGGACGCACGGTGATCCCGGCCTCCGGCAGGGTGGCCAGCACCTGGCCCTTGTCCTCGCGCGAGCGCACCTGCACCGTCTCGACGCGCAGCCCCATGACCTCGAGGGTCCGGCGGGCGTCGTCCGCCCGCGAGCCGACCAGCCCACCGGGCACGCCGACCCCCTCCGCGGGGTCCGCCGTCGTGGGGGGAGGAGCGTCAGTGGTCGGCGTGGCTGCCGGGGTCGGCGCGGCGGCCCGCGACGTCGGGACGCGGGTCGAGGTCTGCGAGCTCGTGGTCGGCGCAGCCGGCCCCGGCGCCACGGCGGCACCGGACGCGACGCGGGGTGCGTCCGGACGTCCGGTGAGCAGGGTCAGGCCGCCGACGAGCAGCACGAGCGCCGCGGCTGCAGCAGCGATCCACGCGGCTCGTGAGGGGTGACGGCGGTCGGGGACGGCCGCCGGGGGCTGCGCGCGGCGCCGGGGCTGCACCGGGACCGGCATGGGGGCGGTGGCCGTCAGCTCTGCTGCCGCCACGGCTGACTCACGTGCGGCAGCCGCTCGGGCCTGCTCGGCGGCTCGTGCCGCTGTCTCGGTGAACACCTCGCGCAGCGCGGCTGCCATGGCGTCGGCGTCGGGGTAGCGCTGGGCTGGGTCCTTGGCCGTCGCGACGGCCACGACGCGGTCGAGCGCGGGCGGGATGCCCGGGGCCGCGGCACTCGGCGGGGGCACGGCCTCGTCGAGGTGGCGTAGCGCGACGGCGACAGGGGTCTCGCCGTCGAACGGCGGGCGCCCGGTGAGCATCTGGTAGAGCAGGATGCCGAGCGAGTAGAGGTCGGACGCCGGCGAAGCGGCCTCACCGCGGGCCTGCTCCGGCGGGAGGTAGGCGGCGGTGCCGAGGATCGTGCCGACGTCGGTGATCGAGGTCTGGCCGAGGGTGCGGGCGATTCCGAAGTCGGTCACCTTGACCTCGAGGTCGGGCGAGACGATGACGTTGCCGGGCTTGATGTCGCGGTGCACGACGCCGGCCCGGTGCGCGGCCCCCAGCGCGGCACAGACCTGGGTGGCGATGGTCACCGCCTCCGCAGGCTCCAGGCGACCACGTCGCCGCAGCAGCGCGGCGAGGTCGGCGCCGGGGGCGAGCTGCATGACGATGAAGTGCTCTGCCTCGTCGGTCCCGTCACGGTGCACGCCGTAGTCGTAGACCTGGGCGATGGACGGGTGGAGCAGCCCGGCGACGACGACCGCCTCACGGCGGAAGCGCTCGACCGACTCCTCGGAGCTGCCCTGGGAGCGGTGGAGCAGCTTGACGGCGACCTGCCGGGCGAGGCGCTCGTCGGTGGCGACGTGGACCTCTCCCATGCCGCCGACGGCAAGCCGCTCGCCGAGCACGTAGCGTCCGGAGAGCCGCACCGGGGTGGAGGAGTCGGCCGACATGACGGACCACCCTAGGGCAGCGCCACGGTCGGGCGTCAAACGCCGTGCTGCACGCCAGCAGCCCATCGGAGGCCGGCCAGCAGCCGGGTGGGCAGGTCTGCCAGCAGCCCGTTCAGCACCCTGCCCAGGAGGGCGTTGCGGTCCGCCCCGTGGCAGTCACCGAGGCAGCGCGCTCGCGCGCCAGCCGCCGATCCGGGTCGAGGGTCCGACGAGTCGCCACGCCGGGTCGGCCCACGCCGACCGTCGCGCGGAGTCGTGGCCGTCCGGGTCGTCACCGCCCAAGGCGGAGAGCACGACGACGAGCGCGGCGAGCTCCTCGGGCGTGGGGTTGCCCGATACCGACAACGCCGACTGCACGGTGTTCGCTGCGCTCACCTGACTCTCCGTTCCGGCAATCCAAGCTCCTGCGTCGCGGACCCCCACAGCACGGAGCTCGCTTCGCTCGCGCGGTTCTTGTTCTCGGTCAAACCAAGCTCCTTCGTCGCGGCTCGACCGTCACAACGGGATGTTCCCGTGCTTCTTGGGGGGCAGCGTCTCGCGCTTGTTGCGCAGGGCGCGCAGGGCCCGCGTGACGTTCATCCGAGTGTTGGACGGCGAGATGACGGTGTCGATGTAGCCTCGCTCGGCCGCGATGTAAGGGTTGGCGAGCATCTCCTCGTAGTGGTGGACGAGCTCGCTGCGGTGCGCGTCCACGTCGCCGCCCTCGGCGGCCGTGGCGGCGAGCTCCTTGCGGTAGAGGATGTTGACCGCGCCCTGCGCGCCCATGACCGCGATCTGCCCGGTCGGCCACGCGAGGTTGATGTCGGCGCCGAGGTGCTTGGAGCCCATGACGTCGTAGGCGCCGCCGTAGGCCTTGCGCGTGATGACGGTGATCTTGGGGACGGTGGCCTCGGCGTAGGCGTAGATGAGCTTGGCCCCGCGGCGGATGATGCCGTCCCACTCCTGCGAGGTGCCGGGCAGGAAGCCGGGCACGTCGACGAAGGTCAGCACCGGCACGTTGAAGCAGTCGCAGGTGCGCACGAAGCGCGCTGCCTTCTCGGAGGCGTCGATGTCGAGGCACCCGGCGAACTGCAGCGGCTGGTTCGCCACGACGCCGACCGACATGCCGTCGACGCGGGCGAAGCCGGTGATGATGTTGGGCGCGAAGAGCGGCTGCACCTCGAGGAACTCGCCGTCGTCAACAATGTGCTCGATGACGTGCTTCATGTCGTAGGGCACGTTGGGCGAGTCGGGGATCGCCGTGTCGAGCCACCGGTCGTCGTCGGTGACGGACAGGTCGGCCTCGCCGTCACCGTAGGCCGGGGGCGTCTCGAGGTTGTTGCTCGGCAGGTAGGAGAGCAGCGCCTTGACGTAGTCGATGGCGTCCTGCTCGTCGGTGCCCATGTAGTGGGCGACGCCGGAGCGGGTGTTGTGCGTCTGGGCGCCGCCGAGCTCCTCGAAGCCGACGTCCTCACCGGTGACGGTCTTGATGACGTCGGGGCCGGTGATGAACATGTGCGAGGTCTGGTCGACCATCACTGTGAAGTCGGTGATCGCGGGCGAGTAGACGGCGCCGCCGGCGCAGGGACCCATGATGAGCGAGATCTGGGGGATGACGCCCGAGGCGTGCACGTTGCGCCGGAAGATCTCGCCGTAGAGGCCGAGCGAGACGACGCCCTCCTGGATGCGCGCGCCGCCGGAGTCGTTGAGCCCGATGACGGGGCAGCCGATCTTCATCGCGAAGTCCATGACCTTGACGATCTTCTCGCCGAAGACCTCGCCGAGCGAGCCGCCGAAGACGGTGAAGTCCTGCGCGAAGATCGCCACCTGACGCCCGTCGATCATGCCGTAGCCGGTGACGACGCCGTCGCCGTAGGGCCGGTTGGCCTCCTGGCCGAACTGGTTGCTGCGGTGCCGGGCGTACTTGTCCATCTCGATGAAGGTGCCCTCGTCGAGCAGCATCTCGATGCGCTCACGGGCGGTCTTCTTGCCGCGCGCGTGCTGCTTGTCGACGGCCCGCTCCGAACCGGCGTTGGCCACCTCGGCCACGCGCCGCTTGAGATCGGCGAGCTTGCCCGCCGTGGTCGTGAGGTCGGGACCGGTGCGATCGGCCGTCTGGGCGGCGTCGGCGAGTGCCTGATCGGGTGCCATGGCCGCACTCTAGTCTTGGCGACGTGCGCGATTCGCTGGACGCGGAGATCGTCGGTGCGGGCTTGGTCACGTCGGGGCAGCCTTGGCGTGGCGTCGAGTTCCATGCTGCGATCGGCTCCACCAACAGCCGGCTCCGCGAGCTGGTGACCGGCGCCTCCACCCCCACCGGCCCGTATGCCGCCGGGCCGGGTGCCGTCGCCGGTGGCCGTTGGTGGGTGGTGCTGACCGACCACCAGACGGGTGGCCGGGGGCGCCTCGGGCGGGTGTGGCAGGTGCCCGACCGCGCGTCGGTGGCCGTCTCGTGCGCGATCCCCGTCCGTGACCCCGCTGTCGCCGGGTGGCTGCCGCTGCTCGCCGGGCTCGCCCTCGCGCGGGCCCTGCGCCACGTGACGCGGGCGGCAGGCCGTGAGCTCGACCCGCGCCTCAAGTGGCCCAACGACGTGCTGCTCGGCGACGACGGCGACCGCAAGGTCAGCGGCATCCTCGCCGAGCTCGTCGCCGTGCCGACCGCTGCTCCCAGCTCGCCCGGTGCCTCGGTGCCCGCGCGTGACCCGGCGTCGAGCGCGGGCGCCGGCGACACGGCATACGTCGTCGTCGTGGGCACGGGGGTCAACGTCGACCAGACGCGCGACGAGCTGCCCGTCGACACGGCCACCTCGCTCGCCCTCGCGGGGGCGGGGGTGCGGCGGGAGGACGTCGTCGTCGCCTATCTGCGCGAGCTCGCAGCCCTGCTGCCCGTCTCCGACGGGCCGACAACGACCGAGGGGTCTGTCGGCGCGGTCGACGACGCGGCCCGCGCGGCCTACGTGGCTGCCTGCTCCACCGTCGGTGCCCACGTGCGCGTGCACCTGCCGGGCGGAGACGCGATCGAGGGCGAGGCCGTCGACGTCGACCGCGACGGCGGGCTCGTCGTGGCCACGCGAGCCGGCCGGCGCACCTTCGCCGCGGGCGACGTCATGCACGTGCGCCGGCCCTGACCTTCCCGTGATGCGGGGCGTGGGCCGGCTGGCATGATCGGGCCATGACCGCCCCGGGCTCCGACCCAGCCGACCGGGCTGGGCAGGACATCACCGAGCAGCTGCTCGGGCAGCCGCGCGTGCTCCGTCGGCGAGACGTGAGCCGCGGCGCCGAGGTGTCGCTCCTGTCGGCCCGCAAGTTCTGGCACGCCCTCGGCTTCCCGGTCATCGACACCGACGACGAGCTCTTCACCGAGGCCGACCGGCAGGCGCTCGCCACGGTCGCGGGCATCGTGCGCGAAGGACTGCTCGACGAGCCGACGGCCCTGGCGATGACGCGTGCCTTCGCGCGGTCGGCCGACCGCCTCGCGGGGTGGCAGTCGCAGCTCATCGCGGAGGCGGTCGAGGCCGAGGCGACCCTGGCGATCGAGGCGGAGCACGACGTGCCGGCCGACGAGCTCGACGCATCGGTGGCCGCCGGCTCGACCAACGCCCCCGCGGCCCCCGAGTCGCGGTCGGTGCCCGGAGTCGCGACCGCCGCCGAGACGGCACGTCGCCTCGCGGACATCACCGACCGGCTCGAGCCGCTGCTCGTCTACGCCTGGCGGCGACACCTGTCGGCCACGGTGTCGCGCATGATGGCCGACGCCGACCCCGAGTCCTTCGGCCTGACCAAGCAGCGCTCCGTCGGCTTCGCGGACCTCGTCAACTTCACGGCCCTCGTGCGGCGACTGTCCGAGCGAGACCTCGCCCGGCTCGTCTCCCGCTTCGAGGCGCTCTCGGCCGACGTCATCACCGCGCACGGGGGGCGCCTCATCAAGACCGTCGGCGACGAGGTGCTTTTCACGACCGTCGGCGCAGCGCCAGCGGCCGCGATTGCGCTCGACCTCGTCGACACGATGACCGAGGACGACGTGCTGCCCGACGTGCGCTGCGGCATGGCGCGCGGCCCGATCATCTCGCGCCTCGGCGACGTCTTCGGCACCACCGTCAACCGGGCCTCGCGCCTGACGGCCGTCGCCGGGGCGGGCTCCGTGCTCGTCGACGCGACGATGGCTCGCGAGCTCGCGAGCATGTCGGGGTTCGAGCTCACCGGCCAGCGCCGCCGCGTGCTGCGCGGTGTCGGCGCCGTCACTCCGTCCGTGCTGCGCCGCGCGTCGAGCGCGGGTCGTCGCACCACCTGAGCCACCGAATCCCACGCCCTCGCAGGCGCCGACCAAGGAGAGCCCGTATGCCGCCCAGCCCCGCCCTCGTGCGCGTCGACCGTTTCGAGGTGCCCGGTCTCGAGCACGTGGCCGAGATCGTGCTCGACCGACCCCAAGCGATGAACGCCGTCTCCACCGAGATGGCGCGGGCCATCACCGCGGCGACCGAGCGGGTGGCGCACGACGACACCGTGCGCTGTGTCGTGCTCACCTCGAGCCATGAGCGCGCCTTCTGCGTCGGAGCCGACCTCAAGGAGCGGGCCGGCTTCACCGACGCCGACCTCATGGAGCAGCGTCCGGTGGCTCGGGCGGCCTACGGCGGGGTGCTGGCGCTCCCGGTGCCCGCGATCGCTGCCGTCGACGGCTTCGCGCTGGGGGGCGGCTTCGAGCTCGCGCTGTCGTGCGACGTCGTCGTTGCCGGGGAGGGCGCGCTCGTCGGCCTGCCCGAGGTGAGCGTCGGGGTCATCCCCGGCGGCGGCGGCACGCAGCTGCTCGTGCGCCGGGTCGGGTGGTCGCGCGCCTCGCGGCTGATCTTCACGGCTGCCCGGCTCGACGCCGCGGCTGCCCTCGAGCTCGGGGCGGTCGACGAGGTGGTGCCGGCCGGCACGGCCCGGGCGCGCGCCCTCGAGCTCGCCGCGACGATCGCTGCGCACTCGCCCGTCGGGCTGCGCAACGCCAAGAGAGCGATGCGGCTGGGCGCCGACGTCGACCTGGCGACCGGTCTGGAGGTCGAGGACGCCTGCTGGCGGGCGACCGCCTTCTCGGGTGACCGGCGCGAGGGCGTCGCCGCGTTCGCGGAGAAGCGCAGCCCCCGGTGGCCGGGGCGCTGACCGGGACGCCCCGCCCGGGTCCGCCTCCGTCGGCTGCAAGGTGCGCGGCGACCGGTTGTGGATAGGCTTCGACCCGACGGGGCCTCCGGGGTCTCGTCGTACTGAGGACGGTGACATGACTCGAGTGCTCCTGGCGGAGGACGACCCCGCCATCTCGGAGCCACTGGCCCGCGCCCTCCGACGTGAGGGCTACGAGGTCGACGTGCGCGAGGACGGTGCGGCCGCCCTCGAGGGCGCCAAGGAGAACCCCGACCTCGTGCTGCTCGACCTCGGCCTACCCAAGGTCGACGGTCTCGAGGTGTGCCGCCGCATCCGCGCCGAGGGGCGCACCATCCCGGTGCTCATCCTCACGGCCAGGGCCGACGAGGTCGACACCGTCGTCGGGCTCGATGCCGGAGCCGACGACTACGTCACCAAGCCCTTCCGTCTCGCCGAGCTGCTCGCCAGGGTGCGTGCGCTGCTGCGACGCACCCCCTCCGACGCCCCCGTCACCGGTGAGCTCGTGCGCATCGACTCCGACGGCCGCCGTGCGTGGTTCAAGGGTCTCGAGCTGCAGCTGACCGCCAAGGAGTTCGACCTGCTGCGGGTGCTCGTGCGCGAGCAGGGCAAGGTCGTCTCGCGCGAGCAGCTCATGCGCGAGATCTGGGACACCGCGTGGTTCGGCTCGACGAAGACCCTCGACATGCACATCTCCGTGCTGCGCCGAAAGCTCGGCGACGACGCCACATCGCCCCAGTACATCGCGACCGTCCGGGGGGTCGGCTTCCGGTTCGAACGGCCGCAGGCCGACTGACCGTGCGCCGGCTGCTCGCCCGCACCTCCCTCGTCAGCGGGCTCGTCAGCGCGCTCGTCGCGGTGGTGATCGCGACCGGCATCGTCTGGTGGGCGGTGACGGCGCGGCCGGGTGAGCTGACCACGTGGCTGACCGCCGACCCGACGACGGGGGTGGCCCGCTTCGCCGCGGTCGTGCTCGCCGGGGGCGCCCTCGCCGTGCTCGCGGGGCACCTGGCGACGGCCGGGGTGCGCGCCCACGTCGAGCGCGCCTCGCAGGACCTCGTCGCCATGGCGAAGCGGCTCGCTGCGGGGGAGGCGCGCCTCGTGCCGGTGCGCTCCGACATCGCCGAGATCGACACCGTCTCGGAGGTGATGACCCGTCGGGCCCACGACATGACGAAGTCGCTCGCGGCGGAGCGCGACTTCGCCTCCGACGCCTCCCACCAGCTGCGCACCCCGCTGACCGCCCTGCTCATGCGCCTCGAGGAGATCTCCCTCACCGACGACCCCGAGGTCGTCAAGGAGGAGGCCACCATCGCGATCGCCCAGGTCGAGCGGCTCACCCGGGTCGTCGACGACCTGCTCGGCCGGACCCGTGGGTCGGGTGGCCCGGCCCCGGCCGTGTCGCTCGACTCGGTCATCGCCGCGCTGCAGCGCGAGTGGCAGCCGGCCTTCGAGCAGGCTCGCCGGTCGGTGAGGGTCAGGGGCGAGCGCGGCCTCTTCGTGCGCTCGACCCCCGTCGCCCTCTCGCAGGTGCTCTCGACCCTGCTCGAGAACTCCCTCGTGCACGGACGAGGCACGGTCGACGTGCACGCCCGCCGGTCCGGGCCGTCGGTCGTCGTGGAGGTCAGCGACCAGGGCGACGGAGTGCCCTCGGCGATGGCGCCGCACATCTTCGAGCGATCCGTGAGCAGCGGGACCAGCGGCAGCACGGGCCTGGGCCTTGCCCTGGCGCGCGACCTCGCCGAGTCCAACGGCGGTCGCCTCGACCTCGTGCAGGCGCAGCCGGCCCGGTTCGCGCTCTTCCTCTCCGAGGCCGAGACCGACTGACGCCCCGCAGGCCTCCATGCGATCAGGAGAGGGCCCTCAGTGACGCGGGGTAGGGTGCCCGAGTGAGGCGCCTGCACCACTTCCTCTTCGTGCGCCACCGCCACAACTGGGTCCTGCTGGGCCGGTTCGGGCTGGTGGGCGCCTCCGGCGTGCTCGTCAACATGATGACGCTGATCATCGTCAAGAAGCTCGGACCCGAGGCGCGCGAGGCCATCGTCGGCATCCCGTTCACCGACTTCAACGTGCGGTGGTACCACGTCTACTCGACGATCGCCTTCGTCGTGGCCAACCTCTGGAACTTCCAGCTCAACCGATCGTGGACCTTCCGCTCGAGCCACCGCGCCGTGTGGTGGCGCGAGTACCTCCCGTTCTTCGCCGTCGGTCTGCTCGGCCAGCTCGTCGGCCTCGTGCTGCTCACCCTGCTGATGCACGAGGGCTCGCCGCTGCATCTGTCCGAGGAGGTCTTCGACAACTCGACCGGGCTGCGCACGCGCCTCTACTGGGCCCAGCTCATCGTCATCGCGGTCGTCACGCCCGTGTCCTTCGTGCTCAACAAGCTGTGGACCTTCGCCGCGGTGCGCACCCACCACCCCGACCTCGCCGACCCCCGGCACGTCCACGAGGTGCTCGGCGAGCCCGCCGACGAGTCGATGACGCCGGACGCGCGGGTCACCACGCCGGCGCCGGCCGGTCGCCGCGACCCGGGGGCCTGAGCCGGCGCCGTCGGCCACTAGGCTGGGGCGTCGTGAGCGAGCCGACGAGCCATCCGAGCCCATCGAGCCGGCCCCAGCGTGCCCCCGGCGGCTTCCCCGTGGTCGGCGTCGTCGGCGGCGGGCAGCTCGCCCGGATGATGCAGGGCCCGGCGGTCGAGCTCGGCATCCAGCTCTCCATCCTCGCCGAGAGCGACAGCGCCGCTGCCGCGCTCGTCGTGCCCAGCTCACCGGTGGGGGACCACACCGACCTCGAGGCCGTGCGAGCCTTCGCCGCCTCGTGCGACGTCGTCACCTTCGACCACGAGCACGTGCCGCAGGACATCCTGCAGGCCCTCGAGGACGACGGGGTCGCCGTGCACCCGAGCCGCGCCGCACTGCACTTCGCCCAGGACAAGCTCGCCATGCGCGAGCGCCTCGAGGGGCTGGGGATCGCCTGCCCCCGCTGGACCCGGGCCACGACGGCGGCCGAGGTCACCGCATTCGGCGACAGCGTCGGCTGGCCCATCGTCGCCAAGACCCCACGCGGGGGCTACGACGGCAAGGGCGTGAGCATCGTGTCGGCCGCCGACGAGCTCGCCGACTGGCTGGCGAGGGTCGGGGAGCCGGGCCCGGTCGAGGGCGGCCTGCTCCTCGAGGAGAAGGTCGACTTCGTGCGTGAGCTCGCGGTGCTCATCGCCCGCAGCCCCTCAGGCCAGGCCGCGGCCTGGCCCGTCGTCGAGACGGTGCAGACCGACGGCATCTGCACCGAGGTGCTCGCCCCGGCACCCGGACTCGACCCCGACCTCGCCTCGGTCGTCACGGAGGCCGCCCTGCGCATCGCTGGCGAGCTCGCGGTCACCGGCGTCCTCGCCGTCGAGATGTTCGAGGTGCGGGCTAGGGGCGCGGAGGGAACGGAGGGCACGCGCGGCGGCAGGGCGGCATACGTCGTCAACGAGCTGGCGATGCGCCCCCACAACAGCGGCCACTGGTCGATGGACGGCGCCGTCACGGGGCAGTTCGAGCAGCACCTGCGCGCGGTGCTCGACCTGCCGCTCGGCGACCCGCGGCCGACAGCACCGTGGACCGTCATGGCCAACGTGCTCGGCGGCGACTACGAGCACCTCTACCCCGCCTACCGCCACATCATGGCGCGCGACCCCGGCGCCAAGGTGCACGTCTACGGCAAGGGCGTGCGTCCGGGCCGCAAGATCGGCCACGTCAACGTCAGCGGCTCCGACCTCGCCGAGGCGCGTGAGCGTGCCGGGCACGCGGCCGACTACCTCCGAGGAGTGATCACCGAATGAGCGAGACCGCCTCCAGCGACAGCGCCGGCAGCCACGACAGCAGCCCCGAGGGCGGCCCCGTCGTCGGCATCGTCATGGGCAGTGATAGCGACTGGCCCGTCATGCGCGAGGCGGCAGTTGCCTTGCAGGAGTTCGGGATCGCCTACGAGGCCGATGTCGTCTCGGCGCACCGGATGCCCGACGAGATGATCGCCTACGGTCAGGGCGCGGCGGCTCGTGGCCTGCGCGTCGTCATCGCCGGGGCCGGGGGAGCGGCGCACCTGCCGGGCATGCTCGCGTCAGTGACACCGCTGCCCGTCATCGGGGTGCCCGTGCCGCTGAAGTACCTCGACGGCATGGACTCGCTGCTGTCCATCGTGCAGATGCCGGCCGGCGTGCCGGTGGCCACCGTGTCGATCGGCGGGGCGCGCAACGCCGGCCTGCTGGCGGCACGCATCATCGGCTCGGGCAGCGACGACCTCGCCGCAGACGTGCGCGAGCAGATGCTCACCTTCCAGTCGGACCTGCGCGACCAGGCCCACGCCAAGGGTGCGGCGCTGCGCGAGCAGGTCGCCCGCGGTCTGCACTGAGCTGAAACTGAGCCGGCTCAACCGGTGACGGCGTCGGCTCCGTCGCCCGGCTGCACCCGGGGCCACTCGATCTTGGGGCAGGTGTCCATGACGACCGCCAGCCCGGCGGCCTTGGCCCGCTCTGCGGCTTCCTGGTCGACGACCCCGAGCTGGAGCCACAACGCCTCGATGCCGAGACGCTCGCGCTCGGCGATCGCCTGGTCGACGACGTCGCCGACGTGCGAGCTGTTGACGAAGCAGTCGACCACCTTGACCACGGTGCCGTCCGGGATGTCGGCCAGCGTCGCGTAGCCCGCCGCCCCGTGCACCCGCGCTGCGCTGGGGTGCACGGGCACGAGGTGCATGCCGAGCTCGCGCTGGAGCCAGAGGGACACGTGGTATGCCGTGCGGTCGGGGTTGTCGCCGAGGCCGACCACGGCCCACGTGGCGGGGGTGTGCAGCAGGTCGCGGACCACCTCGGGCGCGTTGTGGTGGGGGCTCATGCCGCTCATCGTGGCACGAGTGGCCCCCCGGGCGGCGGCGGGCCACGAGTGACAGGATGGGCAGATGCGATTCGGAGTGTTCGTTCCCCAGGGTTGGCGCATGGATCTCGTCGGCATCGAGCCGGCTCGGCAGTGGGAGGTGATGCTGGGCCTCGCACGGCATGCCGATGACGGTGACGTCTTCGAGTCGATCTGGGTCTACGACCACTTCCACACGGTTCCCCAGCCGTCGGGCGAGGCGACTCACGAGGCGTGGTCGCTGATGGCCGCATACGCCGCCGCGACGAGCCGGGTGCGCCTCGGCCAGATGTGCACGTGCATGGCCTACCGCAACCCCGCCTACCTCGCCAAGGTCGCTGCGACCATCGACGTCATCTCCGGTGGCCGGGCCGAGATGGGCATCGGCGCCGGCTGGTACGAGCACGAGTGGCGGGCCTACGGCTACGGCTTTCCCAAGGCCGGCGACCGCCTCGGCGCCCTGCGCGAGGGTGTGCAGGTCTTCCGCGACATGTGGACGACGGGCTCGGCGACGCTCGACGGAAAGTACTACCAGGTCGACGGCGCGCTCTGTCACCCGCAGCCGCTGCAGGGCACATCGACGGCGGGCAGCGCCGACAACGGCATCCCGATGTGGATCGCCGGCGGCGGGGAGAAGGTGACGCTGAAGATCGCGGCGCAGTATGCCGACTACACCAACTTCGACGGCACCGCCGAGGTCTTCGACCACAAGAGCGAGCTGCTCCGCGGCCACTGCGACGACCTCGGCCGCGACTTCGGCTCGATCGTGCGCTCGGCCAACTACAACGTCGTCATCGGCGAGACCGAGGCCGACGTCGAGGACCGCCTGCAGTTCTACGGCGAGCTCCTGCGCAAGGGCGGCGTCGCAGACGACAAGGCCGCGGCATCGGTCGAGGACCTGCGCAAGCAGCCCGCGGTCGGCACCCCCGACAAGATCGTCTCGATGTTCAAGGACATGGAGGCTCGCGGCATGACCTACGCGATCACCTACTTCGCCGAGGCCGCCTACGACCGGTCGGGCATCGAGCTCTTCGAGCAGACCGTCGCCCCCGAGCTCAAGAGCTGACCGCATCGAGAGAGCGATCCCGCGCACGCAATCGAAAGAGCGATTCCGCGCGCGAGAGCAACCCCCATCGAGAGAGCGATCCGCGCCATAAGGGCGCGCGGATCGCTCTTTCGATTGTGGGGGAGCGGACGGATCGCTCTTTCGATTCTGGGGGAGCGGACGGATCGCTCTTTCGATCTACCAGGCGGTCCAGCCGCCGTCGACGGCGATGACCTGGCCGGTGACGTGGGCCGAGGCGTCCGACGCGAGCCACGTGACGACCCCGCGGAAGTCCTCCTCGATGCCCATCTGGGCCAGCGGGGTGAGCCGCTCGTAGCGCTGGACGAAGGCGTCGTCCTGGCCGCGGGCGATGCCGCCGGGAGCGAACGCGTTGACCCGCACGTCGAGTGCGAGCACCGTCGAGAGGTAGCGGGTCAGCTGCGCGAGCCCACCCTTGCTCGCGGCATAGGCCGCAGGGTTGCCCATCCGGGTGCCCCCTCGTTGAGGCCAATGTTGGGCCCGACCAGGCCGTGCATGCTCGACACGTTGACGACGCTGCCGCGGCCGCCGGCGCGCAGCAGGGGCGCGAGTCGGCGGCCTCAGGCTCCGCAACTAGGATCGTCTCCGCTCCCGAGACCGGGAGGCCCGAACCCCTGCGCATGAGGAGACCGTCGAATGGCTCTCAGTTTCAATCGCGACGCGACGGACAGGGTCTATGTGATCGCTGAAGTTGGGGTCAACCACGACGGTAGCGTCGATGACGCGCACCGCCTCGTCGATCTGGCCGCCGACTGTGGTGCCGACTCGGTCAAGTTCCAGACGTTCGACCCTGCGGCCATCGTCTCGGGTCTCGCCGAGGCTGCGCCCTACCAGCGTGAGCTGGCGCAGGTGTCGACTCAGCAGGAGCTGTTGGCACGGTACGTCCTACCCGACAGCGCGTGGGGCGAGCTGGCAGCTCATTCTCGGGAGCGGGGGCTCGACTTCATGTCGACGACCGTCGACACGGCCAGCCTCGATCTGATCACGTCCCTCGACGTCCAGGCTCTCAAGATTGGCTCGGGGGAACTGACGAACAAGCCATTTCTCGTCGAGACCGCACAGCGTGGGCTGGCGGTGATCCTCTCCACCGGAATGGGCACCATGCAGGAGGTTCGTGACGCCGTGGGATGGCTGGAGGGGGTTCCACAACTCATGCTGCTGCACTGCGTCTCGAGTTATCCCGCACCGGCCGAGCAGGCCAACCTGCGGGCAATCCCGACGATGCGTGACGAGTTCAACGTGGCAGTGGGGTGGTCGGACCACACGGTGGGCAATGTCTCCGCGGTCGCAGCCGTTGCGATCGGTGCGGCGTCACTCGAAAAGCACATCACGCTGGACAAGCATCGCGAAGGACCGGATCACATGGCCAGCGCCGACGCCGAGGAGTTCACGGACTACGTTCGGGCTGTCCGGCAGGCGTACGTCTCGCTGGGCGACGGCATCAAGGTCCCTGTCCCGTCTGAGATGGAGAACCGCCCCTTGGTGCGACGCAGCTGGCACGCGCGCCACGCTCTCGAGGCGGGTCATGTCTTGACGGCTGGCGACGTCGTGACGTTGCGTCCTGCGGCCGGCCTCGAACCTTCGTTCGACATCATCGGGCATCGGACTTCTCGCAGCCTGGCTGCGGGCGCAGCAATCGTGGCCGACGACCTCGACTGAGCGCTCCGCCTTGACCACAGGGGTGAGCGCAGATGCTCAGGCGTGGAACGCGGGCCGGGCGCCTACCAGGCCGTCCACCCTCCGTCGACGGCGACGACCTGCCCGGTCACGAAGGACGATGCATCAGAGGCAAGCCATGTCACCACGCCGCGGAAGTCATCCTCCGTGCCCATGCGGGAGAGCGGCGTGAGCCGCTCGTAACGAGCCACGAAGGCGGGATCCTGTCCCCGGGAGATGCCCCCCGGGGCAAAGGCATTGACACGGACCGCTGGGGCCAGCACGGTCGACAGGTATCGGGTCAGTTGTGCCAGCCCACCCTTGCTCGCTGCGTACGCCGCTGCGTTACCCATGACTGTGCCCTCGTACAGCCCCATGTTCGGCCCCACGAGTCCGTAGATGCTCGAAACATTGATGACGCTGCCGCGACCGCCCTCGCGCAGCAGTGGAGCCAGACGCCTCGTCAGCGAGAACGGGGCCGTCAGGTTCAGCGAGAGAGCAAGCGTGAAAGCCTCATCCGTTTGCTCCTCGAACGGCACTGCGTACCCGGGCACCCCGGAAGTGCCCGTAAAGGCCGCGTTGTGCACGAGGATGTCGCATGCGCCGAGACTCTCGGCGAGTTGCACAACCCCATCGAGCCCACCGGGCTCGAGAAGGTCAGCGGGGCAGGTCAGATGCCCGCTCCCCGGGAGTCGAGAGGCGATGGCGTCACAATCCTCTGCACGGAGGTCCACGACGACCACCCGGGCACCCGCGGCTGCGAGTGCGTCCGATAGCACCGCTCCGAGCGGCCCGGCACCGCCGGTGACGAATGCCGTTCGACCACTGACGTCGAAGAGTTGCTCACTCATTCCTCCCCCTCCTGTAACTCCCGGTTGATCCAGGGAAGTCGGATTATTCCGGCAACGATCAGCGCCTCGATCAGGCGGAACTCATACTCGTCGTCGATCGAGAACGCCTGGGACTCAGGGATCTCGGCGCCTGCGTGTGTCCCCTCGTCGAACCATGATCGATCCAATCGTCGGACGAAGTCGGCTCTCCACAGGTAGAAGTTGCCATTGATGCGCAGATACCTACCGACATCCTGCCGGCGGGTGACTCCGCGCGTATCGGGGAAGAATCGTTGAAGAGCGCCAGACTCGTCGCCAGTGGGCTGGACGCCGACCCAGAGGGGGTTGAAGGTCGGTTCAGAGACGCTGATGACCCCGTCGAGCTCCGGGTGGGCGGCCAGCCGACTCGCTGCCTCCTCGAGCTGCGCTGGAACGCGCGCTGGACTGGTCGGGTCCAGCAACAGAACTGCGTCGTAGGGCAGCCCCTCCTCTCGCTCGACATACTCCAGCGCATGCCGCACCACGGGTGCCATGGGCGAGTGATCCCCCGAAAGTTCAGTCGGTCGAAGGAACGGCACGTCGGCTCCGTTGTGTCGAGCGACGTTTGCGATGTGCTCTGAGTCTGTTGAGACGATGCAACGGGTGACCGCGGGGGTCATGGCAGCAGCCCTGACGCTGTGCACGATGAGCGGCAGGCCGAACAGTTCGCGAACGTTCTTGCCGGGCAGTCCTTTCGAGCCGCCGCGCGCGGGGATGACTGCCAAGATCCGCTGCAGGGTCATCGGTTCTCCTCAGATGGTGTCGTGGCGCGGGAGTCGCTGAGTGCCCGCGCAGCATCGCACAGCTCGAGTGTCGCCAAGCCCTCGGCAAGCGTTGCGGGGGCCCCCGCGGAGTGAGCGGCAACGGCGTCCGCAGACGGGTGGAGGTCGAGGGCGGCGCGCGCCTGTATGCCCATCACGACGTCACGGTCGAGATCCTCGGGAAAGGCCAGCTCTGTGACGTCGCCTCTCGCGCTGATATGCCGGACGACGGCCGTCCCGAGATGCCACTCGAGCCCACCACTCGTCCCGCGCAGCACCAGCCCCCGAGTCTGAGGGCGGGTGATGTAGTCGAGCCGGGCTGTCACGACCGAACCGTCCGGTGTCGTCCACAGCATGGTGGCCGCCTGCTCGGCTGCGATGGATAGAGGTCCTGTGCGGTCGAGGTGCGCCCCGAGGAGCGACGGCCGGCCGAGCAGCAGGGCTGCGTAGTCGAGTTCGTGGACGAGGTCGCGCAGCACCCCGCCCTCGTCCAGCCGGGCGGAGTAGGAGTCTCGGTAGTCGCGGTCGGGTCGCCAGTCAGGCAGCCAGGATTGGGACCACACATGCGCCGAAGCCGGGGTGCCTACCTCGGCCACACATGAGAGAAGGTGCCTGAACGCGGCGTTGGCTCGCAGCGGTGCGGCCACCCACACGTCGCCGGACCGGGCGTGTGCGGCAAGTCGAGCGGCATCCGCAACGGTGGGTGCGACGGGTTTCTCGAGCAGCACTCGCGCAACGCCGGCGTCGAGGAGTGCGACAGTGTCCTCGACGTGGCGGCCGGTGTCGGTGGCGACGACGACGAGGTCGGCCGAGGTCAGTACGGCGGCGACAGTGGCGTCGTCGACGAGGCGCGCGCCCGTGTCCTCATCGACTCCGCGCGACGCACGCGGACGCACCGGCCACAGGTGTACGTCAGCCCCGAGCCGGCGGAACACGCGTGCGTGGCGCTGGCCGATCGAGCCCGAGCCGCGCACCACAACGGTCGCAGTCACGCCGTCTCCTTCGTGAAGTAGGTTGCCCATCGTGGCAGATTCCCCCGCAACCGACGGCCCGGCCAAGGTGTCGGGCCGCCCCGTCGCGGTGCATTCCCTGATCTATGTCGGCGGCACGGCGCTGCAAGGCCTCGGCGTGCTGCTGATCATCCCGTTCGCCACCCGGATACTTGGCGCCGCGGAGTTCGGGCGCGTGGCGACGGGACTGGTGATCGTCCAGATGGTCGGCACCATCGCCGCGGCCGGGCTCCCTCAGGTCATCCTGAGGGAGCACCACCGTGGGCCCGAGGGCCCGCGCGTCGCACGAGCCCTCGCCGGTGCGATGGTTCTCCTCGCTCTGGTCGTCGGGCTCGTCGGCGCATTGGGCCTGGCGGTCGCTGCGTCAGCCGGGTTCAGCAGCCTGAGCTCGAGCATTCCCGTCGTCGTTTCTGCCGTATCGCTCAGTATCGTCGTCAGCGGTCAGACACTCATGCGGGCACGGATGCAGCCCGTTGCCTTCCTGGTGCTTGCAGTGGGATCCACTGTCCTGGCCCAGCTCGGCGGGCTCCTCGCCGTACGCACCGATCCCACGGCAGAGGCCTACCTGACGGCCTACGCCGGAGTGATCGGAGGTGTCGCACTGCTCGCCATCCTCATGGGTAAGCCGCTGTTTCCGACGCATGAGCCCACGCGAGTGCGCCAAGGACTGCGGCTCGGTGCCCCACTGCTTCCGCAGGCGGCGGCGATGCTCGCCCTGCTCATGGGCGACGTCGTGTTGACGACGCTACTGCTCGGTGACGCCGCGGCGGGCACCTACCAGGTGTCACTCCAGCTCGGCAACATCGCCTTCGTCCTCTCCACGGCCCTCTTCAACGCGTGGGGCCCGCTCGTGTTCTCGCACCCCATCGAACGCCGCTGGTCGTTCACCGCCGACACGGGAGCCATCCTGACGGCGATCGTTGGGGCCGGAGGTGTAGGCGTTGCTCTCCTCTCCCCGTGGCTGGTCGCCGTCATGACGAAGTCCGACTTCGACCAAGTGGCAATGGTGCACGCCCTCGGCTGGCTTTCATCCGTTGGAGTGCTCTACATGGTCTACCAAGGTTCGTCGCTCGCCGTGCTCGACGCCGAGCGAACCAGCCGCCTGGCTTGGACCGCGCTGGCCGCCCTCGCAGTCATGGTGGCGGTGTCGCTCGTCGCCGCGCCCCTTCTAGGCATTGTCGGTGTCGCAGTGGCCAAGGTGGTCGGCTACGCGGTGCTCGCGGCGGGCACCACCTGGTTCGCGGCGCGGCACTCACCGCTTCGGTGGCCGGTCGGGGTCGGGGTGACGGTCGTCCTGGCTCTTGGGCTCGGTGTTTGCGCCGGTGGACTCCTGCCCGTTGAAGGACCAGGCGCATGGGTGCGGCTCGGGCTGGCCTCCATGGTGGCGCTCGTGGCAGCGGTCGCGGCGCCGAGAGCTCTGCGGTCCCTTCGCGGATAGGATGACGTCGCCCGTTCAGCCTGCCGTCAGGAGTTTTCTTCCGTGGTCACCCCGCTGGTCCACATGGGGTTGGGTTATGACGATCTCCTCGTCCCCGCTCTCGTACACGCAGGATTCGACACCAAGGACCTGATCCTCGTGGTTCGGACGGACGCGAACCTCGCTTGGGCTCAGCGGCACGCGCCCAGAGCAACGATCGTCCGCTTGCCTTACTCGGCTGCAAAGAGGGCCAACGCCGTCTCAGGTCTCACCCCTCATGCCCCGTTGCGGCGTGCGCTTGAGGGTGTGGGGCTCGACGTCTTGGACCTGTTGGTGAGCGAACGCGCCTTGCGACGCAACAGGGTCGACACCGCGATGAACTTCATGAACCTTGCCGCCGAGGAGATCGAGTCCGCGATCGAAGGGCGGGGACCGATTCTTGCCCTGACCGAGTTCACGGTCACCTCTGAGCTGCTGGTCGCTGGTTTGGTCACGCACCACGGGGGGTTGGCGGTGTGGCCCCGCTCGGTCCGTCTACCTGCCGACCGCTTTGGCCTCGTTGGCTGCCCTGTGGGAGTGACGCTGTTCGAGCGCGAGGTCGACGATCCCGAAGCGCGCCAGGCCGGTGCAGACTTCCTCCGGACGTGGCGCGACCAACAGGCTCGACCCACGGGGTTTGCCCAGAACCTCCGGGTCGAGTCGAGGCAAGAGATCTGGCGACTGGCCTCTGACCGCATACGAGAGTTCGCCCTTGACCGGGGCAGCAACCTGCAGTTGCCCAGGCCGACTGACTACGCCAGGTTGCCGTGGCTCAACCCCGTCAAGGCGCGTCTCAACCTTCGCGAGTATCGCTCGCGGCGTTGGGATCTCATCCCTGACAGGTTCGTGTTCATGCCGTTGCACGTACAGCCCGAGTCTAGCGTCGACGTCCACGGCCGCCTCTGGCGCGACCAGGCATATACGGCGAAGGTGCTCGCCGATTCACTGATGGAGAAGGGCATCGTGCTCGCTGTGAAGGAGCACGCCCACTTCATGTGGCGACGAGACCCTGACTTCTGGCCACAGCTCGACCTGCACCCCAACATCGCCTGCGTCGACCCTTTCGCAGATTCGCGCGATCTGGCCGCGAAAGCAGAGTTCACCGTCACCGCCACGGGCACTGTAGGACTTGAGAACTCGCTTCGGGGGTTGGCCACCGTGACAGGGGCCCAGATGCCGTGGTCCCACCTCGGCAACGTTGCGCATATCCCCGATCCGGATGACCTTCCCGCCTTCGTCGCGTCACGTGGATGGGACTCGCTCCGTGATTCCACGGCTCGTATCGACGAGTGGTTCGTCGACCACTATGTCGCCAACACGTGGAAAGGGCTTGTCCTGGATCCGCCACGCGAGCCGGCGGTTCTCGAGCCGGAGAACATCCGTAGCATCGGAGGTGCCTTTGCGGAGGCAGCGGACAGATTGAGGGCACGGAGCCCAGAGTCGGGGGCCTGAGATGACCGACAACAGCATCCCCACGGTGGCTGTCTTCGCGGCGACGAGGGCTGACCTGTCCCCGTTGGGGCCGGTGATCGCGCTCCTCGCCGAATCGCCATGCCATCGCGTGGTGCTCGTCGCCTCATCCGCCGTCGGGTCCACCGAGCACGGAAACCCACTGGCGGACCTCGGGTTGCACACCCTGGAGGTGCGATGGCTCCGCGGGGATCTGGCTCAGACCTCGGTGTCCGGTCAGACCCGAGCGGGAGCTGAGCTCTCGAGTGACCTCTCACGAGCGTTGGACGAGGTCCGGCCGGACGCCTTCGTTGTGCTGGGGGACCGTTGGGAGCTGCTCTATGTCGTGCCTCCCGTGGTGATTCGTGGAGTCCCGCTGGTCCACCTGCACGGCGGCGAAGTCACCGAGGGTGCCATCGATGACCGCGTCCGGCATGCGGTGACCAAGCTCGCCGATATTCACTGTGTCAGCACGGAGGATGCCGCCGACCGGGTCCGGCAGCTTGGGGAACCTGCCAGCCGTGTGTTCGTGACCGGTGCGCCGGGCCTTGATCGTGTGGTTGGAACGCGAGCCGCAACCGAATCCGATCTGGCCGAGCTGCTGGGCCGGCCCGTGCGACGCCCGTTGGCACTTGTCACGTATCACCCGGTGACCGTCGGTGGGCTGGATCCCCGCCGCGGCGCGGCCAATGTCCTCTCTGCCGTTGCCAAGACGTGTGGAAGCGCCATCATCACCCACCCCGGGATGGACCAGGGACGGGACGCGGTGCTCGAAGAAGTGCGCCGGGTGACCGCCGGGCAGGATGGAATGATCGAGGTCCCGGCGTTGGGGCGCGGTTACCTCTCCGTGCTGGGTGCAGTGGACGTGGTGGTCGGCAACAGTTCCAGCGGCGTCGTCGAGGCGGCCTCCTTCGGCACCCCCGTGGTCAACGTCGGCGACCGCCAGCGCGGCCGCCCCACGGGAGCAAACGTCATCACCTGCGGGGAGTCAGAGGAAGCGATCGAGGCGGCCATCAAGACCTGCCTCACGCCGGATTTCGCTGCTGCTGCAAGGCAAGTCGTCAACATCTATGGTGACGGGCAGAGTGCACCACGCGTCGTTGCGGCGATCGATCTCGCGCTCAGGCATGACCTCGCACGTAAACCCTTCGTTGATCTCAAAGGACGTACCTCATGACCTCGCATCGCACGTGGATCCTCGGTCAGGGCGGCCTTGCTCGCGAGACTCTCCAACTTCTCAGCGTCACTGGCAAGGATGTCGACGGCGACTCGCTCGAGTTCGTTGCGGCGCTGACGGCTGAGGAGGAGGCGGAGATCCTCGGTGAGCGCGGCCGCCTCGTTCTGGGCATCGGCGACGCTGGTATCCGAGTCAAGCTCCTGGACTCGTACGCCGACCACAAGACACTCTCCTTCGCTACCCTCGTGCACCCCCGAGCCGACGTCGGGGAGGGAACGCTGTTGGGGCGCGGCGTGACCGTCACCTCAGGCTGTGTGGTGACGACTGATGTCGTGATCGAGGACGGTGTCCTCCTCAACCTGTGTTCCACCGTGGGACACGACGTCGTTCTCGGGCGTGGAACCATCGTCAACCCCGGAGTGAACGTCTCGGGATCAGTCCGGGTCGGCGCCGGCGTCCTGGTGGGCACGGGGGCCACCATTCTGCAGGGGCTCCAAGTCGGTGATGGCGCAACCATCGGCGCGGGAGCCGTCGTCACCAAGGATGTGCCTCCGGGCGTCGTCGTGGCGGGAGTGCCGGCCAAGGCGTTGGCCCGATGAACCGGTCGCACTTCCGGCCGACGGTGGCACCGGTGCGTGCATGACTCTCAACCGACTCGATACCGCGAAGGCCTCGGTGACGTCCACCTTGCGCGAGGCCCTGACTGTCATCGACCGTACGGGTCTGGAGGCGTGTCTCCTCGTTCACGACGATGGCCGTCTGGCTGGGCTCTTCACGGATGGCGATGCGCGGCGAGCACTGCTTCGCGGTGCCAGCCTCGAAGACGGTGCTCTGGAGTACGCGACGAGCGAGCCCAAGATCGTGAGTGCCGGCACGACGCGCGCGCTCGTCCTCGACCTCATGCGGGCGGTGCGGATCTCGGTTGTCCCTGAGGTCGATGCTGCAGGCGTTCTCGTCGGGCTGCACACTCTCTCAGAGATCGTCGGCTCGGCTCCTCTGCCCAACGTCGCCGTCATCATGGCCGGGGGGCGTGGAACCCGGCTGGGAGAGCTCACCAAGGACACGCCCAAGCCGCTCATGACCGTCGCGGGCCGCTCGATCATCGAGTGGATCGTGCTCGGCCTCGTCGGCGACGGCGTGCGCGAGATCTGGGTCAGCGTCAACTACCTCGCCGACCAGATCGAGGAGCACCTCGGCGACGGGTCGCGGCTCGGCTGCAGCGTGCGCTATCTGCGCGAGGACCCCGCCCTGCCGCTCGGCACCGCCGGCTCGCTGACGCTGCTCCGCGCCGAGCGGCCCGACCTCACGCACCCTGTGCTCGTCATGAACGGCGACCTCATGGTCGAGTTCGACGCGAACGACCTGCTCGACGCGCACCGCCGCACCCGCGCCACGCTGACGATGGCGACGCGGACCTACCAGCACGAAGTGCCCTTCGGGGTCGTCGAGAGCGCGGGCGGCCGGGTCACCGCGGTCTCCGAGAAGCCCACGCTGAGCTTCGACATCAACGCCGCCGTGTATGCCGTCGAGCCGAGAGCGCTCGCGTGGCTCCCTTCCGGGGAGGCGAGCAGCATGCCCGACCTCGTCGAGACCTGCCTCGAGCGCGACGAGGTCGTCACGGCCTGGCCGATCACGTCCGAGTGGATCGACGTCGGCACCCCCACGGACCTCGCGCGGGCCAAGGGACACACGTGACCTCACGCGCTCGCGGCACCCGGCGCGACGGCATACGGCATCACTCATGATCGACGAGAAGGCAGCTGTGACAGACGAACTGACCGCCCGGCCCATCAACGGATCGGTGGCCGGCAAGACCGTGCTCGTGACGGGCTCCGACGGCTTCATCGGCTCGCACGTCGTCGAGCGACTCCTCGCCGACGGCGCCCACGTGCGCGCCTTCTGCCTCTACAACTCCAACGGCTCGGCGGGCTGGCTCGACGAGTCCGACGCGTTCCGGGCGGCCGTGCGAGACGGGCAGGCGGAGGTCGTGCTCGGCGACATCCGCGACCCCGAGCACGTCATGGCGACGACGGAGGGCGTCGACGTCGTGCTGCACCTCGCGGCCCTCATCGCGATCCCGTTCTCCTACGTCGCCCCTCGCTCCTACGTCGAGACCAACGTCATCGGCACGCTCAACGTGCTCGAGGCGGTGCGCCGGCACGGCACTCCGCGCCTGGTCAACACCTCGACCTCGGAGGTCTACGGCACGCCCGAGTCGGTGCCGATCACCGAGGCGCACCCGCTGCGCGGGCAGTCGCCCTACTCGGCGACGAAGATCTCGGCCGACAAGATGTGCGAGTCCTACGCCCTCTCCTTCGAGACGCCGGTCATGACGCTGCGGCCGTTCAACACGTTCGGTCCGCGGCAGTCCACGCGCGCGGTCATCCCGACGGTCCTGTCGCAGATGATCGCCGGCGCGTCCGAGATCCGGCTCGGTGACGTGACGCCGAAGCGCGACTTCACCTTCGTCACCGACACGGCCGACGGCTTCGTGCGCGCGGCGCTGTGCGACGTCGCCCCGGGCACGACGATCCAGCTCGGCACGGGCCGCACGGTCTCGGTCGGTGAGGTGGTCGACCTGTGCAAGAAGGTGACCGCGAGCGACGCCGAGATCGTCACCGAGGAGGCGCGCATCCGGCCCGAGGGCTCCGAGGTGCAGATCCTTCTGTCCGACCCCTCGCTCGCCCACGAGGTGCTCGGCTGGGCGCCGACCGTGTCGCTCGAGCAGGGCCTCGCGGCGACCGCCGAGTGGCTGCGGCCGAGGGTCGACCCCGACACGGCTGCGTGGTACCACCGATGAGCGCTGCCGCACCGCCGGCCGGCGAGGCTCACGCACCGGGCGCCCGTGGGCCCGAGGGCACCGTGCCGCTCGCCGTGCCCAACATCGGCGAGCTCGAGCGGCGCTACGTCCTCGAGGCCGTCGAGTCCGGCTTCGTCTCGTCGGTCGGACCCTTCGTCTCGGAGTTCGAGCGACGCTTCGCCGACCACGTCGGGTCGAAGCACGCCATCGCGTGCTCGACCGGCACGGCCGCGATCCACATCGGCCTCATCCTGCTCGGCGTGCAGGCGGATGACGAGGTCGTCTGCTCGGACTTCACCTTCGTCGGCTCGGTCAACCCGATCGCCTACCTCTCGGCACGGCCGGTGCTCGTCGACAGCGAGACCCGCACCTGGAACATCGACCCCGCCCTGCTGGCGTCTGAGCTCGACCGTCGCGCCGCTGCAGGTGAGCCGATGCCAAGGGTCGTCGAGGTCGTGCACGTGCTCGGGCAGCCCGCCGACATGGAGCCGCTCGTCGACGCCTGCGAGCGACACGGCATACCTGTGCTCGAGGACGCGGCGGAGTCGCTCGGTGCCACCTGGTCGACGGGCCGGTATGCCGGCCGGCACACGGGCACGGTCGGCGCGGTCGGGTGCTTCTCCTTCAACGGCAACAAGATCGCGACGACAGGGGGCGGCGGCATGATCGTCACCGACGACGACGCCCTCGCCGCGAGGGCCCGCCACCTGACCACCCAGGCAAAGGTGCCCGACGTGGGCTACCTCCACGACGAGGTCGGCTACAACTACCGGCTCACCAACATCGCCGCGGGCCTCGGGCTCGCTCAGCTCGAGCGGCTGGACGACTTCGTCGCCGCCAAGCACCGCATCGCCGCGCGCTACGACGAGGCGCTCCGCGACCTGCCTCTCATCCTGCCGCCGCGGGTCGACGGGCTCGACGCGACGTACTGGCTCTACTCCGTGCTCGTGCCCGAGTCCGACGGGCGGGG
Source organism: Humibacillus xanthopallidus (assembly GCF_044793955.1). Lineage (GTDB taxonomy): Bacteria > Actinomycetota > Actinomycetes > Actinomycetales > Dermatophilaceae > Humibacillus > Humibacillus xanthopallidus_C. Next base: position 1,686,634 of record NZ_CP084995.1, read on the forward strand.
ACGTGACGACCTGCTCGACCACCTCAACAGCCGCGGCATCGGGGCGCGCGCGCTCTGGCGGCCGCTCCATGCCCAGCCACCCTTCGCGTCGTCGCAGGTCGTCGGGGGAGCCGTCGGCGACGGGCTCTTCGAGCGGGGCGTGTCGCTCCCGTGCGCCACCGAGCTGACGGCGGACGACCAGGAGCGCGTCATCGCGGCCGTGCGGTCCTTCTTCGCCTGACGAAGCCCACCCCCTCGTCGAGTGGCCGCGTCGTCACTCGCCGGGGTGAGGGTCTGCGTGGACCGGGAGCGCGGAGCGCGGACGGCTGGTGCAGGATGGCCCGGTGGAGATCGCCATCGGCCTGCTCGCCATCGCCGCCACCGTGCTGGGCGGGTCGTGGTTCGCCGACCGGCTCGGCCTGCCGGCACCGCTCGTGCTCATCCTCGTCGGCATCATCGGCTCCTACCTGCCCTTCGTGCCGGAGGTGGCGCTGAGCCCCGAGATCGTGCTGCTCGGCATCCTGCCCCCGCTGCTCTATGCCGCCGCGATCCGCACGTCGCTCGTCGACTTCCGCAACAACCGGGCGGTCATCCTCAGCCTGTCGGTGGGGCTCGTGCTCTTCACCGCCCTCGGGGTCGCCGTCTTCCTCCAGTGGGCCCTCGGCATCGACTTTTGGGTCGCGTTCGCCCTCGGGGCGGTCGTCGGCCCGCCCGACGCGGTGGCCGCGACCTCGATCGGCCGGCAGATCGGCCTGCCGCGGCGGCTCGTTTCGATCCTCGAGGGTGAGTCGCTCGTCAACGACGCGACGGCCCTCGTCACGCTGCGCACGGCCCTGGCCGCGGCGGGTCTCGCCACAAGCGCCTTCGGCACCGAGGTGACCGTCGGCACGGTCGTCGGCGACTTCGTCTGGGCCTCCCTCGGTGGCGTCGCGGTGGGCCTGGGCATCGCCGTCGTCGTCAGCGTGCTGCGCAAGCACTTCACGACCGAGCCGGCCTTCGACACCGTGCTGTCGTTCATGGTGCCCTTCGCTGCCTACGTGCCCGCCGAGGAGCTGCACGCCTCAGGCGTCATCGCGGTGGTCACCGCCGGCCTCGTGCTCGGGCACAAGTCGCCGCGCACGCAGTCGGCCGCGTCGCGCCTCAGCGAGCGGATCAACTGGAGCTCGATCCAGTTCCTCCTCGAGAACGCCGTCTTCCTGCTCATCGGCCTGCAGGTCTTCTACGTCGTCGACCGGGTGCGGGCCTCCGAGCTCAGCGCCGGCCAGATCACCTTCGCGGCGCTCGGCACGCTCGTCGTCGTGCTCGTGCTGCGCCCCATCTGGGTCTTTCCCTTCCGGCTCTTCACCACGCGGGTGCTGCGCCGCGAGGCACCGGCACCGTGGACGCACACGGCCGTGCTCTCGTGGGCGGGCATGCGCGGTGTCGTCACCCTCGCCGCGGCGCTCCTGCTCCCGACCGACACGCCCTATCGCGACGTGCTCGTGCTCATCGCCGTGGTCGTCACGGTGGGCACCCTGCTCATCCAGGGCACGACGCTGCCGGGCCTCGCGCGGCGCCTCGGGGTGCGCGGTCCCGACCCGCGTGAGGACGCGCTCCAGGCGGCGACCGTGCTGGCCGCGGCGAGCCGGTCCGGCCTCGCGGAGCTGGCCGCGACGCCCGACCTTGACGACAGCACGAGGGCTCTGCTCACGTCGCGGTCCGAGGACCGCGTCAACCAGATGTGGGAACGGCTCGGAGCGCGAGGGGCCGGGATCGACGAAACCCCCAGTGACCGCTACCGCCGTGGCCGGCTCGCGATGCTGCAGGCCGAGCGCGACGAGGTGCTGCGACTGCGTGACGAGGGGCGCGCCGACCACGAGGTGCTGCGCGTCGTGCTGAGCGCGCTCGACCTCGAGGAGACGATGCTCGAACGGATCGACGACCAGGCCGAACGCCTGGCAGACAGTGAGGTGCTGCCCATGGAGACCATCGAAGCCGCCTGCGAGCACCTGCGTGAGGTCGCGGACGTCGCCGTCGAGCCCCGCACGCCTGAGGGCTGCGAGGAGTGCCTGCGTGACGGCACGACGTGGGTGCACCTGCGCCTCTGCCTGACGTGTGGACACGTCGGGTGCTGCGACTCCTCGCAGATGAAGCACGCGACCGCCCACTTCCACGAGACCGGGCACCCGGTCATGCGCTCGATCGAGCCCGGCGAGGCGTGGCGCTGGTGCTACGTCGACGAGCTCACCGGCTGAGCGTGCTGAGACCGGACCGACCGCCTCCGATCAGGTCAGTCGCTGCGTGATGGTCCGCTCGTCGTGGTCCAGCACGACGGTCGTGTCGGCGCCCTGCACGAGCGCGAGGTAGGGCGGCACGTGCCCGCACTCGACGTCGGCGACGATCGGCACGCCGAGCATGCCGAGGGCATCGCGCACGGCGTCGTGCTGCGAGAAGTCGGCCGTGCCCGGGGCGCGCGTGCGTGAGACGAGGATGCCGTTGGAGCGGTCGAACCAGCCCCGCAGCCGCATGGCGTGAAGCGCCCGGCAGATGTCGGTCGCGGCCCACTCCGCGATGTCGAGCACGTGCACGAACCCGTGTGACGCATGGGCGTCGGCGAAGGCGTCGAGGTCGGCGAACCGACCGCCCGCGAGGAAGCTCACGGTCTCGACGCAGCCGCCGACGAGACGGCCCGAGAACGTGACCGGCTCGTCCTCGTGGCCCGCGTCGAGGCGCACCCAGCTACCGCGGCCGTCCAGGGCGTAGTCCGACACGGTCGGGTGGGCCGCGTAGTCGTCGTGGCCCGTCGTGCGGAAGACGCCGGGTGAGCGCTGCACGATCTCACCCCCCGGTGGGGTGGCCGCGACGTCACGCCAGTGACGTATGCCGTCCGGCACGGCGTAAGGGGTGTCCATGAGGTTCTGTCCGTGGATCGTCGCGATCCCCGTGGTCAGGGTCAGCGGCGTCAGCCACGTCGAGCTGTCGGAGAAACCGACGCACCAGGTCGGCTCGGCGGCCGAGATCGCGTCGAAGTCGAGCAGGTCGAGCAGGTCGATGGCGGTCTCGCCGCCCCACGGCGGCACGACCGCACGGATGGCTGGGTCGAGGAGCATCGCCATGAGCTCTGCCGCACGGTCCTCGCGTGGCCCGCTGACGTGGGACGGACGATGGCGCGAGGTGTGGTTGAACTCGCCCACGACGACCTCGAAACCCTTGTCGCGCAGGGACTGCACGGCATACGTGAAGCGGGGCCACAGGTCGTCGGCGACACCGGAGCTCGGGGAGGTGACCCCGATGCGGTCGCCCGGACGCAGGGGAGCGGGGTAGCGGATCGGCATGACTGCCACTGTGCCAGTCATGCCGACCCGGCACCCCTGCATTGTTCGTCGGTCAGGCCTTGGCGGCCGCGAAGCCCTGCTCGAGGTCGGCGACGATGTCGTCGATGTGTTCGATGCCCACCGAGAGGCGGACGAGCCCGGGGGTGACCCCGGCCGCCAGGCGGTCCTCGTCGGGGCCCTGCGAGTGCGTGGTCGACGCGGGGTGGATGACGAGTGAGCGCACGTCGCCGATGTTGGCGACGTGGCTGTGCAGCGTCAGCGCCTCGACGAACTTCTTGCCGGCCTCGAGGCCGCCGGCGATCTCGAAGGAGAGCACGGCGCCGGCTCCACGCGGGGTGTACTTCTGCGCGAGCGCGTGAGAAGGGCTGTCGGGCAACGACGCCCACACGACCTTCTCGACCTGGTCGTGCCCCTGGAGGAAGGCAGCGACCGCGTGGGCGTTCTCGAGGTGGCGCTCGATGCGCAGCGACAACGTCTCGATGCCCTGGGCGATGAGGAAGGCGTTGAAGGGCGACGCGGCCGGACCGAGGTCGCGCAGCAGCTGGACGCGAGCCTTGAGGATGAAGGAGAGGTTGGCCCCGAGCGGGCTGCCGACGCCGAGGTCGCGCCCGTAGACGAGCCCGTGGTAGCTGTCGTCGGGGGTGTTGTAGTTGGGGAACTTCTCCGGGTCGGCGGCGAAGTCGAAGGTGCCCGCATCGACGATGACGCCGGCGATCGAGGTGCCGTGCCCACCGAGGTACTTCGTCGCGGAGTGCACGACGACGTCGGCGCCCCACTCGATCGGGCGGATGAGGAAGGGCGTCGCGACCGTGTTGTCGACGACCAGAGGCACGCCGTGCTCGTGAGCGAGGGCGGCGACGGCTTCGATGTCGAGGATCTCGGACTTCGGGTTGGCGATCGTCTCGCCGAACAGCAGCTTCGTGTTGGGGCGGATCGCGGCGCGCCACGAGTCGATCGAGGTGGGGTCCTCGACGAAGGTCACCTCGAGGCCGAAGCGCGTCAGCGTGTTCTTCAGCAGGTTGTAGGTGCCGCCGTAGAGCGAGGGGGAGGCGACGACGTGGTCGCCGGCCTCGGCGATGTTGAGGATCGCGAGAGTCTCGGCGGCCTGGCCGGAGGCGACGAGCAGGGCGCCGACGCCACCCTCGAGTGCGGCCAGACGCTGCTCGACGACATCGGTCGTCGGATTCATCAGCCGGGTGTAGATGTTGCCGAACTCCTTGAGCCCGAAGAGGTTTGCGGCGTGGTCGGTGCTCGTGAAGACGTAGCTCGTCGTCTGGTAGATCGGCAGGGCGCGGGCGCCGGTCGCCGTGTCGGCGGACTGCCCGGCGTGGATCTGCTTGGTCTCGAAGGACCAGTTGGGGCTGTCGGTCATCGTGGGGCTCGACTTTCTCGTTCGTGTCGACGACCGGGCCGGCGATGGCCCGAGCACCGACGATGCGGTGCGGGAGAGGAGTCTCCGCGCTTGCCCGCGGCGCCGGGTGGCGTCGACGGGCCAGGTCTTCACCCGGGGCACCCCACCGCGGTTGGAGGGTTGCCGGCCAGCAAGCCGGGGCTTGTCGCTGGCACTCATGACCTACCGGGGAGTCTACGAGCCACGGTTCGACGGTCCGAAACGGCCGTCCTCATCGTGGACGGGGGCGTCCCGGCAGCGGCGGCTGGAGCCGTCGTGGCATCGATCACGTGGACGTCCTACTAAATCGAACTCGCGAGTAGGATCACCGTTCGTGAGCACCCACACCGACTTCGACCTGTTCCGCACCAGCGAGGACCACGAGGCGCTCCGCGAGGCGGTCCGCGCGGTCTCCGAGGACAAGATCGCGCCGTATGCCGCCGCCGTCGACGCGGAGGCCCGCTACCCGCAGGAGGCCCACGACGCCCTCGTGGCCTCCGACTTCTTCGCCCCCCACGTGCCGGAGGAGTATGACGGAGTCGGCGCCGACGCGCTCGCCACGTGCATCGTCATCGAGGAGGTCGCGCGCGTCTGCGCGTCGAGCTCGCTCATCCCGGCGGTCAACAAGCTCGGGTCGCTGCCGGTGATCCTCGCCGGCACGGAGGAGCTCAAGGCGAAGTACCTCACGCCCCTGGCCCAGGGGAGGACGACGTTCTCCTACGGGCTGTCCGAGCGCGAGGCCGGGTCGGACACGGCTGCTATGAAGTGCCGGGCCCGTCAGGACGGCGACGAGTGGGTGCTGAGCGGCCAGAAGTCGTGGATCACCAATGCCGGCGTCTCGGAGTTCTACACGGTGCTCGCGGTCACCGACCCCGACGGTCCCCGCGGCGGCAACGTCACGGCCTTCGTCGTCGAGAAGTCCGACGAGGGCTTCACCTTCGGCGAGAAGGAGCGCAAGCTCGGCATCAAGGGCAGCCCCACGCGTGAGCTGTACTTCGACAACGTGCGGCTGCCGGCCGACCGCGTCATCGGGGAGGTGGGCGGCGGTCTGAAGCTCGCCCTGCGCACGCTCGACCACACCAGGGTCACGATCGGGGCCCAGGCCGTCGGCATCGCGCAGGGAGCGCTCGACCAGTCGCTGACCTACGTCAAGGAGCGCAAGCAGTTCGGCAAGCGCATCTCCGACTTCCAGGGCATCCAGTTCATGCTCGCCGACATGGCGATGGAGCTCGAGGCCGCCCGCCAGCTCGTCTACGTCGCAGCTGCGAAGTCCGAGCGTGGCGACAAGGACCTCACCTTCTTCGGGGCCGCTGCCAAGTGCTACGCCTCCGACGTCGCGATGAAGATCACCACCGATGCCGTCCAGCTGCTCGGGGGCGCCGGCTACACGAGCGACTTCCCGCTCGAGCGGATGATGCGCGATGCCAAGATCACGCAGATCTACGAGGGCACCAACCAGGTCCAGCGCATCGTCATGGCCCGCCAGCTGCTCTCCCAGGCAGTCACGTCCCGGGAGGCGTGAGTCGGGCCGTCACGACCGGCAGTCGACGCGCCGGTAGAGCGTGTAGGGCTCCTCCGTGCGCTCCTTCTGCCACGCCGCGCTGTCGCCGACGGCATCGACCCCTGCGTACGGGCTCAGATCGCTCTCGCTCTCGGTCGCCGGTCGCCCGCCCGTGATCGCCCACTCGGCGCGCTGTCGCTGAGCTGCTGCGCACACCTCGGGGTCGTCGCCCACGTCGTCGAGCCGTGCCGACAGCAGGGCGACGTCCCCGTCATAGTTGGTCTTCTCCGTGGGCACGAGCAGGCGTCGGCCGGACACGACGTAGAGATACGTCGCACCGGTCCACGGGTTGGCCGCGACGACTGCGTCGGTGGGGATGGCGGTCGAGAGCGACCTCAGGGCCCGCAGCTCGGTGTCCGACGCCCACGACAGCTCGTCGGGGGGCTGGAAGTAGCGGGTGAGCACGTCGCGGTGCGCGATCATGCCGGTCAGACTGATGGTGCAGACGGCCAGCGCGATGACGCCGGGCGTCGTGGACCGGCGGGCGCCCGGACCAGAGAGACCCCGAGCCGGCCGGTCGGCGGAGGGCCTCATGCCGCCGCCGTCCCGCCCGGACGCGACGCGAGCCGAGATCCGCTCGCCCAGCCACGCCGTCCCCGCGGTGGCCACGACCACTGAGGGGATGACCGACATGGCCTGGAACCGCGGCGCGTTGTTGTACCAGGGCCAGGTCAGGGAGCGGATCAGGGTGGAGTCGATCGCCACGTTGAGCCACCAGACGCTGAGACTGCCGACGAGGGCGACGAGTGCCCAACGAGCGGCAGGCTCCCGGCGTAGCGTGACAACCGCGCCGAGGACGAGCAAGACGCTGGCTGCCACGAGCGGGCTGTCCTTGTCGGCCGCCAGGAGCAGGACGGTGCGTGCCGCCTCGAGCGGGTCCTCGGTCGACCCGAGGGGCCCAGCCTCGGCCATCGAGCGCACCTTGAGGACTCGCAGGCCCAGCAGGGTGGCGACCGAGGCGCAGATCAGGACGAGTCCGACGGCGACCGCGGGGCCTCGTCGCGGCCAGCCGCGGCGGGCACCGCCCACCAGGCGGAAGGCGATGAGAGCGGCGCCCATGAGCAGAAGGGTCAGCAGGGCGTTGGGATGGGCGAGGCCCAGGGCCGGCAGCGCGACCATGACGACGAGGCCCGCTCGGAGACGCTCGGCGAGGGTCGTCTCCCGGGCGGTGGCGTCGGCGGCGACAGCCACGGCGGCGAGGGACGCTGGGATGAGGCTCTGACCGAGCAGGTTGGGCCAGAGCACGCCGTAGCCCATGAGCAGGAAGGGAAAGCCGGTGAAGGCGACGCTGAGGACTCCCGCGCTCACGGCGACAGCCGGGCGAGGTCCGAGCAGCGTGACGGCCAGGGCGATGCAGCCCAGGGGCCACACCAGTCCTGCCACGACGAGGACGTAGGCCGAGGACGACACGACCACCGGGACGCCCGTGAGGAGCGAGATCGTCGCGGTGAAACCGTGGAAGGCGGCCGGATAGAAGCCGCGCCACGTCGGCGACTGGAAGCGGCCCGCGTCCAGGGACGAGATGGTGCCTTCGCGCAGCATCCACTGCGCGTCGGCCAGGTGGAAGATGGTGTCCGGGTGCTGCGGAAAGGCCTCGGGTGAGGGCTGGGAGCCGAGGACGACCGCGAGCAGCACGGTGAAGGCGCTCGCGAGCCCGACCGCGACCCAGACCGCGAGCGAACCGTGGACCTGAGGCACGTCGCGGCGCGCGATGACTCCACCCAGCACGGCGCACACCAGCCAGGTGAGGCCCACGGCGACGAGCCAGGGCGCCACACCCCACCGCACCTCGAGCAGGGACGCGACGACGCCCGCGCCCGCGAGCACGGCGACGGACACAACCGGCGCGAGGCTCAGGGCCGCGAGGGGTCGAAGCCTCAGCAGGAGCAGGGAGACCGCACCCGGGAGGAAGACCGCACACCCGGCGACGAGGAGCACGGGAACGGCGGTGAACCACGTCCACGTGCCGGGGACGAGGATCCCCATGGTGCTCCTCCTCGGCATAGCGGGACCGGTGGAGCCCCCGTGGACGGCGACCACCCTAACCTGACCAGCACTGCTCTCCTGCCACACCCCGCGCCCCACCGCTGCGGGAGCGCCGTCGGCGCGAGGCTACGATCGGGAGCATGGTCGGCGCGGGGTCAGGGGCACTGCGCCTGCTGCGTGCCCTCGCCTTCGTCGCGACCACCGTGCTGCTCACGGTGACGGGGCACGCCTGGGCCGGCGGCTCGGTGTCGCCAGCGGCGATGGCCGTCCTTGCCGCCGTCTCTTGGCCGGTCGCCCTCATGGGGTCAGCGCGCGAGCGCCGCATTCGGCACCTGTTCCCCGCCCTCGCCGTCGGCCAGCTGGTCGGTCACGGGGTGCTCACCTTCTTCACCGGCGCCCCGACGACGGCGCTGGCCTGCGCCGGAAACTCCTCGCACCGGGTGCACGCACTGACCTCGGGCTGCCTGCAGGCCGACGCGCTCACCTCGGCGTCGACCGCGCTCAGCGGCTCCGCCTCGCCCTCTGACGTGGCCGGCATGGCAGGCATGGCCGCACCGGCCCCGGGCTGGTCCGCCGCCGTCATGGCCCTCGCCCACCTCGCGGCGGCGCTGCTGCTCGCCGCCCTCCTGGCCCGAGGCGAAGCCCTCCTCTGGCGCGTGCTCGGCGTCATCCTGCGCCGCGCCCCTCGGCTCGCTCCCGTGCGCCCGAGCCCCCTCCTGGGCGTCCACCGCGGCGCCCGCATCACCCCTCGGCACCTCGTGCTCGTCGTGCCCGGGCGTGGACCACCCACCGTCACTGCCTGACACCTCCGGCCGCCGGCTCCCGGCCTCCGGACGCTCTCGACGCGTGCCCCCGCCCGCGTCCGCTGTCACGCACCGACGTCCACGCCTGCCCAGAAGGAACTCCCGATGAAGCCCACCACCCTGCCCCCTGCCGTCTCCACGTCCGCCCTCCGTCGTCGCCGGGGCATCGTGCTCGCGGCGATGCTCGCCGCGCCCCTGGCGCTCGCTGCCTGTGGCTCGACCACCCCGGCCGGCGCCGGAGCGGCTCCCGCCGCGACCGCCGCGACCGCCGCGACCGCCGCGACCGCCGCCGGACCTGCCGGCCACGCCTCAGGGCACGCCCACGCCCTGACGCTTGACTCCGCCTGGGTCAAGGCCGGCTTCGGCATGACCGCCGCCTTCGGCACGATCAGCAACCCCACCGACCATGCCGTCACCATCGTCAGGGGCTCGTCCCCGGCGGCGGGGATGGTGCAGCTGCACACGATGCAGAAGCAAGCCGACGGCTCGATGACCATGACCGAGAAGAAGGCCGGCTTCGTCGTGCCTGCCAACGGCTCGCTCACCCTGAGCCCCGGCGGTGACCACATCATGCTCATGGGGCTGACGGCCCCGCTGAGCAACGGACAGGACGTGTCGTTCTCGATGATCAGCTCCGACGGCGAGGTGTTCGACTGGACCGTCCCGGTGCGCTCGTTCGCGGGCGCCGACGAGACGTATGCGCCCGACGGCCCGACCGATGCTCCGACGGGGACGCCGACGGGGACGCCGACGGGGACGCCGACGGGGACGCCGACCGACGTGCCGACCATGCACGACATGGCGCCCACGACCACCGCGTCCAGCTGATGGCCCGCCCCGACCCGAGTGAGCAGCACCGCAGCGCGCCGGGGCGTCGGGCGGTGCTGCGCACCGGCCTGCTGGCGGCCGGCGGCCTCGGGGTCGCCACCGTCGCGGCCACCAGCCCCACGTCGCCGAGCTCGGCCGGCCTGCCCGCCCCCGACGGCGGGCTGGCCGAGCGCCCTGGCAGCAGCCCGGGCACTGGAGCGAGCGGGACCCGATCCGCCGGCGACACCGTCGCCTTCCGGGGGGCGCGGCAGGCCGGCGTGGTCGACGCGCCCCAGCCCTTCGCGTCGTTCGTCGGCCTCGACCTGCCGCCGGGGGCCACGCGCGAGACGTGCGCCCGGCTGATGCGCGTGTGGACCGACGACATCGAACGGCTGATGGCGGCGCGCGGACCCCTGACCGACCTCGAGCCCGAGCTCGCAGCCGTGCCCTCACGTCTCAGCGTCACGGTGGCCGTCGGGCCCGGCTTCTACGACGCTGCAGGGCTCGCAGCCGACCGCCCGGCCTGGCTGGCACCCCTGCCGTCCCTGCCCATCGACCGCTTCACCGACGACTGGCCGCAGACCGACCTGCTGCTCCAGGTGCGGGCCGACTCCCCGGTCGCGGTCGCGCACGCCCAGCGCCGCCTCGTCGTCGGGGCCGATCCCCTCGCCGTGCAGCGGTGGGTGCAGCGCGGCTTCCGCGAGCCGCTCACCGACACCCGGCCCGGACTGGTCTTCCGCAACCAGTTCGGGCAGGTCGACGGCACGGTGCAGCCGCGGGTCGACGGGCCCGACGACCCGCTCGTGTGGATCGGTGGCGACGGGGCACCGGCCCCGAAGGGACTGCGCGACGGCAGCTCCGTCGTCGTCCGCCGCATCGCGATGAACCTCGAGACGTGGGACGAGGCCGATCGCACGGCGCGGGAGAACGCGGTGGGTCGCACTCTCTCGACGGGAGCGCCGGTCACGGGCGAGCGGGCCAGCGACCCGCCCGACCTCCTCGCCACCGACGGCCTCGGCTTCCCCGTCATCGACGCCGCCTCCCACATGCGGCGCGCCATGCCGGCGGAGCCGCACGAGCGCATCCTGCGCCAGCCGTATTCCTATGACGACGCGCCTGCGCCGGGGGCGCGGACGAACACGGGGCTCGTTTTCGTGTCCTTCCAGGCCGACCCGGTGCGGCAGTTCCTCCCCCTCCAGCGGCGCCTCGCGGAGGCCGACCTGATGAACATCTGGACGACGCCGATCGGCAGCGGGGTGTATGCCGTGCTGCCCGGAGCGCAGCCGGGGGAGGTCCTGGGGGCCGCGCTGCTGGCATGACCGGACCGGTGACATCGCCCTGGGTCACGACCCGGAGGCGATGGTCGGGCCACGGCCGCAGGCCCGCGAGAGCGCCTGCTCTTCAGGACCAGCCGGCGCCTGAAGTAGGCTGGCCCGCGCTCGACCCGGCCGACTCCGCCACGACGAAGGACGACAGTGTGACCGCCAGCCCCGGCGCCACCCCTCCGGTCAGCGTCATCATGCCGCTGCTCAACGAGGAGCGGCACCTGCGCGACGCCGTGGCGATGATCCTTGCCCAGGACTATCCGGGTCCCCTCGAGGTCGTGCTCGCCCTGGGCCCCTCACGCGACCGCACTGATGAGGTGGCGGCCGACGTCGCCGCTGCAGATCCACGAGTTCGCTTGGTGCCCAACCCGACTGGTCGCACCCCCGATGGGCTCAACGCCGCGATTTCCGCAGCCTCGGGTGAGATCATCGTGCGCGTCGACGGCCACGCCGAGATCCCCGACGACTACATCCGCGTCGCTGTCGCCGAGCTCCAGCGCGTCGATGCCGACAACGTCGGCGGCATCATGGACGCCCGGGGGAGCACCGACTTCGAGCGCGCCGTCGCGTGCGCGATGCGCAGCCCGATCGGCGTCGGAAGCGCCCGTTTCCACACCGGCGGTGAGCCCGGACCTGCCGACACCGTCTATCTCGGGGTCTTCCGCCGAAGCGCCCTCGAGCGGGTCGGGGGCTACGACCCCCACTTCGCCCGGGCCCAGGACTGGGAGATGAACCACCGCATCCGTGAGAGCGGTGGCACCGTGTGGTTCACGCCCGAGCTGCGCGTGACCTACCGTCCGCGCGCCTCCGTCAAGGCCCTGGCGAAGCAGTACTTCCACTACGGCCGCTGGCGCCGCGTCGTCGCCCGACACCACGAGGGCACGATCAACCCGCGCTACCTCGCGCCGCCGACGATGGTCGTCGTGACGACCGCCGCGACGGTGGCCGGCTTCGTCTGGGCGCCCGCCTGGGCGGTCCCCGCTGCGTATGCCGCCGGTGTCGTCGCCGGAGGCGCCGCCATCTCGCGTGGCGAGTCCGCCCGCACCCGCGTGGCGACGCCCCTCGTGCTCGCGACGATGCACTGGGCCTGGGGCGTCGGCTTCATCACGAGCCCGCGCCGCCTGACCCGCTGACCGGGGGCCATCGTCGGTCGACGTCCAGGCGGTCAGTTCGTCAGGGCGTCAGGCACTGCCGGCGCAGGCCACCCGCTCGTAGAGCGTGAACGGTGCGGCCATGGCTACCTGCCGCCAGGCCGGGGAGGTGCCCACGCGGTCGATGCCGACGAACTCCTCGACGCGGTTGCCCGCCCACGAGAAGGGCTGGCCGCCGACGAGGGCGTGGGTGACCCCCTGTCGCTCCGCTGCGTCGCACACCTCGGGGTCGGTGCCGACGCGGTCGAGCGCTGCCGCCAACAGCTGACGGTCACCGGGTGAGTTCGTCTTCTCGGTTGGGATGAGCAGCTGCCGCCCGCTGACGACGTAGAGGTAGGTGCCGCCGTTCCACGGGTTGGCGGCGACGACGGCGTCCTCGGGCAGTGCGGTCGAGAGCTCCCGCAGTGCCTTCAGCTCCTCGCCCGTCACCCACGAGTCAGGTGCCCTGGGGTGGAAGTAGCGGTGCAGGATGTGCCGGTGGGCCTCGAGCTGGATGCCGAGGTTGAGCGAGAACGCACCGAGCACGACGACCGCTCCGACCCAGATGGCGACGGTTCGACTACGGCGACGGGGCACGAGTCGGCCGACGAGGTCGGTCAGCGCGAGGAGCCCCGCGACGGCCGCGATCACCGCCGGCAGGATGGCCACGGCGTGGAGGCGGACCGCGTTGTTGTACCACGGCCAGGTGAACCACCGGGTGACGTCGCTGTCGACGGCGATGTTGAACCAGAAGAGCGCGAGCATCCCCAGGAGGGCGGGCACCACCCACCGCGCGCCGCGGTGGCGCACGAGCAGCGCGACGGCGCCCAGACCCACGATCGCGGCGAGCACCGGCAGGGGCTGGGTGAGGCGGGGGGCGAAGTTGAGCAGGTCCTGCCACGCGAGGTCGGTCGGACGCTCCGGGCCGGCCGCACCCGTGCCGACCATCGACGCCGGCCGCAGGACCACGGACGCGGTCGCGGCGGCGGCGATGGCCACCGCCGTGGCGCCGAGGACAGTGAGGCGTCGGGGCCAGGTCGGCGCGCGCGCCGCGAACGACAGCACCCGGCCCAGCACGAGCAGGCCACCGAAGAAGGCGAGGCTCACGAAGGCGTTGGGGTGCGCCATGACGAGTCCGGGAACTCCCGCAACGAAGAGGAGACCTGACCGGAGGCGGTCGGCGACGGCATACGGCGGCCTACCGAGCGCTCGGAAGACCCCCGCGAGGGCCGCCAGCGCTGCGGGCAGGAGGGCCTGACCCAGGAGGTTGGGCCACAGCACGCCGAAGCCCATGAGCAGGTAGGGATAGCTCGTGAACGCGACGCTGAGCAACGCCGCCAGCAGCACGACGACGACGCGACGCCCGAGCAGCGTGAGCGCGAGCACGATACACCCGAGCGGCCAGACCACCCCGACGAGGACGACGACGTAGACGGACGACGAGACGACGACCGAGGCGCCCGTGACGAGGGAGATCGACCCGGTGAACGCGTAGAACGCCGCGGGGTAGAAGCCCGACCAGGTCGGGAAGTTGAAGCGTCCGATCTCGAGGGAGGAGAGGGTGCCGTTGTCGAGCCCCCACTGCGGAGCCGCGACGTGGAAGATCGTGTCGGGGCCCTGGGGGAGCGCCTCGGGGGTGCGCAGCTCGGGCCGGATGGTCACGAGCACGACGATCAGGGTCACGAGGACGCTCGCCACCGTCGTCCACCACACGCCGTCGAAGCGCCCGCCGAGTGGCTGGGCCAGCCACGCACCCGATCCCGGCCGGCGTGCCGACAGCGCCCCAGTGGCCCGGGGGGCAAGCCGGCCGAGGCCGGCTGCCGCGGCTCCCATGACGAGGGCCCCTGTGACGAGGGGGAGCAGCCCCCAGCGCACCCCGAGCGCCCCGGCTACGACGGCAGTGAGCGCGAGGCAGCTCGTCGACAGCAGCGGAGCCAGGGCCAGGGCGGCCAGCGGCCGCAGACGCAGCGCGAGCCCGGCGGCGAGGCCGGGGACGAAGACGAGGGTCAGGGCGGCGAGGAAGACGACCAGGGTGTCGCTCCACGACGTCGTGCCCGGGTTGAGCACCCTCACCAGCCCCTCTCGCATCGGGCGTCGTCGTCGACGCCCGCGCGACTGTACCCACAACGGCCCGGACCACGGCAATCCGCGCTCGCCCCGACCGTGACGGTGGGCAGTGGACTCGGCACCGGGGTCACTACGATGGCGGCGGCGCCGGGCACCCGGCACCTGGCATCCCGGCAGCGGTTGCCTCCGGAGACCAAGGAGTCCACACCCTCATGGCACTGCCCACGCGTCCGGCTCGGACGATGACGCGCCTCGTCCGCAAGCTCGGGCAGGCCGCACCCCATGAGCTCAAGGCCGCCGCGCGGGCGCTGCCCGTCGACCCCGATCTCGTCGTCTACGAGTCGTTCGCCGGCAACGGCATGCTGTGCAACCCCGAGGCGATCTTCCGCGCCCTCCTGGCCGATCCCGCACAGCAGCACCGCCGTCACGTGTGGGTGCTCGCCGACCTCTCGGCCTACGCCTCCACCGTGGCGGAGTTCGCGGGCGACCCCCGGGTCCGCTTCGTCCGACGAGGTTCACTGGCCTACCACCGGGCGCTCGCGACGGCGGGGCTGCTCGTCAACAACGCGACCTTCCCACCCGACTGGGGCAAGCGCCCGGGGCAGACCTACCTCAACACGTGGCACGGCACGCCGCTCAAGGCGATGGGCTACGACGAGGCGCAGGGCGCGTGGGGTGCCCGCAACGTGCTGCGCAACTTCATGATGGCCGACTACCTGCTCTCGACGAGCGAGTTCATGTCGGAGCAGATGTACGAGCACGCCTACCGCCTCGTCAACATCGCCCCCGGTGAGCTCGTCGAGGTGGGCTACCCGCGCACCGACCTGCAGTTCGGTGACGCCGCCCGGCGCGACGGCACCCGGGCCCGGCTCGCCGCCGAGGGCGTCGTGCTCGGGGCCGACGAGACGCTCGTCCTGCTCGCGCCGACGTGGAAGGGCGAGTCCTTCCACGCGCCTCGCAACGATGCCGCCGACCTCGCCGCGCTCGTCGACGAGCTGGACGGACGGCTCCCCGCCGGGCACCGGGTGCTGCTCAAGGTGCACCAGCAGGTCTATCGCCACGCCTCCGCCGAGCCCCGGCTCGCGGGCCGCCTCGTGCCCAACCACCTGCCGACCAACGCCGTCCTCGGGCTCACCGACGTGCTCGTCACCGACTACTCGAGCATCTTCTTCGACTTCCTCTCCACCGGCCGGCCGATCGTCTTCCACACCCCTGACCGCGAGGAGTACGACGGCTACCGCGGCTGCTACCTCGCCCCGGAGGAGCTGCCCGGCCCGCAGGTCGCCTCCGCGGAGGAGCTCGCCGCCGTCGTCTCGGCCGTCGGCACCGGCAGCGGGCTCGACCCCACCGTCACGCACGGGGAGGCGTATGCCGCCGCGCGCGCCCGTTTCGCTCCCCGCGACGACGGCGGGGCGACCCAGCGGGTGCTCGACGTCGTCGTGCGGGGACGCCGCGACGGCCACACCGTGCGCCCCACCCGGCGTGACGGACGTCGGACGCTGATGCTCTACCTCGGCGGAATGATGTCCAACGGCATCACCAGCTCGGCGCTCAACCTGCTGCGCAGCCTCGATCACGCCCGCTGGGACGTCTCGGTCGTCATGGGCCCCATCGACAACGACGACCGGGTCGCGAACGCGGAGACGATCGACCCGCGCGTGCGGCAGTTCGTGCGCCAGGGCAACCCCGCCATGAGCAAGACCCAGTGGCTCAGCCGGCGGCGGATGATGCGCGGATACCTCGAGAACGTCTCGCCCCCGGCACTCGCCCGCCTCGATGCCGCGCTCGCCCAGGACTGGCGCCGCGTCGTCGGCTCGGCGTTCTTCGACCACATCGTCGACTTCAGCGGCTACTCGCCCGCGTGGACCTTCCTGCTCGGGCACGCCCCGGCCCGCAGCCGCTCGGTGTGGCAGCACAACGACCTGCTCGCCGACCAGATGCGCGAGGTCAGGGGCAAGCGCCCGCACGAGGCCAACCTGCGGGCCGTCTTCACCAGCTACGCCCGCTTCGACCACCTCGTCTCGGTCTCGGAGGCGCTGCGCGACATCAACGCCCGGTCACTGGCCGCGTGGGCGCCAGCGGACAAGTTCGCGGCAGCCCGCAACACCGTCGACGTGCAACGCGTCGTCAGCGGGGCGAGCGAGCCGGCGCCCGAGGGCACTCTCGACGCGCTTAGGCCCACCGAGAACGGCGCCCGGCCCTTCGTCTTCGTCTCGGTGGGACGGGTCTCGCCGGAGAAGAACCACGCGCGACTCATCGAGGCCTTCCAGAAGGCCCAGCGCAGTCGCCCCGAGATGCGGCTCGTCGTCGTCGGTGACGGGCCGCTGCGGGCCGAGTCCGAGGCGCTCGCCAGCCGACTCGGGCTGGCCGGGCTCGTGCTCTTCGTCGGGCTCCAGCGCAACCCGTGGTCGATCATGGCCGAGAGCGACTGCTTCGTGCTCTCGAGCGACTACGAGGGGCAGCCGATGGTCATCCTCGAGGCGCGCACCCTCGGCCTGCCCGTCGTCTCGACGTCCTTCGACTCCGTGGGCTCAGCCCTCGCCCCGGGGGAGGGGCTCGTCGTCGACCGGACGGTCGACGCCCTCGCCCAGGGCATGGTGGCCGCCGCGGAGGGGCGCGTGCCGTGTGTCGACTTCGACGCCACGGCCTACAACGCGCTCGTCGTCAGCGAGTTCGAGCGCGCCATCGGCGCCGCCGTCTAGCAGCGCTCGCCGCGCGACCCGGGCGGTCAGCGCCCCCACACGGCGTCGACGACCCGGGCCGCGGCGGACCCGTCGTCGCGCGGTGCGAAGGTCGTGCGGAACGTGTCGTAGCGGGCGGCATACGCCGTCTCGAGCTGGGCGAGCGAGGTCAGCGACCGCAGCACCTCGTCGGTCGAGGAGAGCAGCGGGCCCGGCGCGATGTCGGCGAAGTCGAGGTAGAAGCCACGCGTCGACCCGGCGTACTCGGCGAGGTCGGGTGTGAGGAAGAGCATCGGCCGCCGGGTGCTCGCGAAGTCGAACATCATCGACGAGTAGTCGGTGATGAGCACGTCGGCGACGAGCATCAGCTCGGTGATGTCGGGGTAGCGCGAGACGTCGACGACGTTGGCGGCCGTGGCGTCGCCGAGACCGGGCGTGTTGCTGTGACCGCGCACGAGCAGCACGGAGTCGACGCCGAAGGCCTGCGACACGACGTCGAGCTCGAGGTGGTTGACCATCGCGTAGCCACCAGTGGCCGTGCGCACGTTGTCACGCCAGGTCGGGGCGTAGAGCACGAGCCGGGCCTGCGGCGGCACGCCCAGACGCGCCCGGATGCGTCGCCGGTCGGCGTCGGAGCCGGTGCTGAGCAGATCGTTGCGCGGATAGCCGAGGTTGAGCACCTCGCCCTCGAACTCGAGGGCCTCGGGGAGGGTCGTGCTGGCGAAGTCGTTCTGCGCGAGCAGCAGGTCCCAGGCCTTGGCCTCACGGCTCATGAGGTCGCGGTAGGACAGGGAGAGGTTGGGTGCCGGCACGTGCTGGCCGATCTTCTTCAGCGGGGTGCCGTGCCAGGTCTGCAGGTAGGTCTGGTCGGGGTGCTTGCGGTAGTAGAACGGGAAGTTGTTGTTGGCGACGAGATGCCGTGAGGTGTGCAGTGCCCGCAGGTGCTCGCGGCTGCCGATCACGACGGTCTCGGCACCCTGGGGCACCACCGCCGTGCCGTCCGCAACCTCCCAGACGAGCCGGTGGGGGTAGTCGCGACGCACGAGCTCGTCGTGCAGCGCGAGCGGCGAGTCGGCCGCCGAGCGCCCACCGAACGTCGAGAACAGCACGCCGTCCTCGATCGGCGACGACAACAGCGCCGGGATGCCGCGGCGTGCGGACCACTGTCCGGCGCGGGTCCAGTCCTGCTCGGGCACAGCGGATCTCGTGTTGACCCAGAGCGCCCGGGCCCGCGACGTCAGGGTGAAGCGGAAGGCGATGTCACGGCCCTGGTGCCAGTGCAGGAAGCGCGGGCTCACCTCGTCGACCGCGTGCGGCGCGACGGGGATCCACACGCTGCGCTCGACGGTGCCTGAGCTGCGCAGCAGACGGAGGGAGTAGCCCCCGGTCGCGCGGGCGACGGCGTTGCCCCAGGTCTCCGTCGTCAGGCTGAAGTCCGCCTCGAAGCGACGCGTCACGAGGTCGTGCCGCACGGCGGTGGGCTCCCAGACGGACTGGTCGGACACGAGCGCGAGGTGCACCTGCGCCCCGACCTCGGGAGCGGCATACCCCGTCACCGTGAACGAGCCCAGGTCCTCTGCCACGTCGACCCGGTGGACGGTGGCATGGAGCTTGCGGTCGAGCATCCGCAGGCGACCCGAGCCCGCGACGCCGAGGCGCAGCCCACCCGTGTGGGGAGAGGCCTGCGACAGCTCGGCCGTCGACCCTGCGTAGACGACCGGTCGGGTCTCACCGTCGACGAGGGCCCGCACGCCCCACTGGTGGTCGACCACGGGCGACGCGCCGGTCGGGAGCGGCGGCACGGTCACCGTGGCGGCGTAGCCCCCGTCGACCGGCACGACGGGGAAGGAGCGACGCAGGCCGACCCGGCCGCACGAGATGGACAGCTCCGAGATCGGCAACAGGTCGCTCGAGGAGACGACGAGGTGGAGGACGCGGCCGTCGAGACGCGCCGTTGTGGCGACGACCCGCGGCGCGAAGAGGTGGAAGTGCAGTCCGCGCGCGGAGGAGTGGACCGCCACGATGCGCTTGCCGTCGTGCAGCGGTGAGACCTCGAGGTCGTTGCCGGTCCAGCGCCGGTCCCATGACGTCACCGCCGTGCGCCAGGTGTGGCGGGGTGCGGCGCCCTCGTCCGAATGCTCCTGCAGGCGCAGCTCGAGCTCGAGGTGCCAGCCCGGGTGGGACTCGACGACGTCGTCGACGGCCGGGTGCCGGGCCTCGAGGGCGGTCGCGAGGTCCGCGAGGTCGATGCGCACCCGGAAGCCGGACGCCGCCTGGCTGGGCGAGGACCAGCTGGAGAGCTCGTCGAGGATCACGTCGTCGAAGCGCTCGACAGAGAGCAGGAGGTCGGACTCGGGCGTGTGCGGACCCTCGACGGACTCGTCGACGAGGTGGGCGTCGAGCGTCGTGGGCGTCGTCGACAGGTCGAGCCCGGGCACCCACGCCATGCCCGTCACGACGAGCTCGTCGCCGTCGACCGCATAGCCGTGCACGGTGACCTTCATCCGGTTGTCGACGTCGGTGTGGGCGAGATCGGCGGCCGTCGGGCGATAGGTCTGCAGATCGTCGAGGTAGAGGGGGCGAGCCTGGGGGGGCTCGGTCGTGAGGTCGCTCTCCCACCCGTCGCCCACCTCGCTGCGACGGCGCAGCGCGATCCGGATGTCGTCGCGGTGCCCCTGCTCGACCATCCGGGCCAGGAGGCGGTCGTGCAGGCTGACGAGCCCCCACGCGTGCTCGTCCATGTCGGCGGTCACGGCCCGCACACCTTGGGCGAGAGCCTGCCAGTAGTCCTCACCCGTGCGGGGGACCTCGTTGTAGTAGGCCCGCAGGTCGAGCCCCACCGACTTGGCCTGCCACTCGCGCAGGACGTCGGCGCTCGCCCGCTCCCGGAGGACGTCGGCGACGCTGGCCATCACGGTGAGGCGGTCGGCGAGGTCGACGATGTCCGACTTCTGCTGCGTGATCGAGGTGCCGTCGCCGCGGATGTACCACGAGTAGACGACCTCGTGGAGCACGTCGAAGGCCGCCGCGCTGGAGTAGGCCTTGGCCGACGGCTCCTGGTCCTCGTAGCGGATGCCCTCGGGGAAGGTGCCCACGGCTCGGTCGAAGAAGGTGCGACGGAAGAGCTTGTTCCAGGCGAAGACGTCGGCGAGCACCTCGGGGAAGTCGTCGAGGCGCAGGCCGGTGCGGTCACGGCGGTGCACCTCCTGGGCCCACAGCGGCACCCAGGTGCGCGACGCGTTGCGGCGCTCGAGGTTGCCGACCACGAAGTCGGAGCCCGACGCCGACAGGCACGAGACCATCGTCGCGATCGCCTTGGCGGGCAGGGTGTCGTCGGAGTCGACGAAGGCGATGAACTCGCCGTGCGCCGCGCGGATGCCGGTGTTGCGTGCGGCGCCGAGTCCGGCGTTGGCCTGCTCGATGACGGTGATCCGGCGATCCCACCGGGCGTAGCCGCGGGCGATGGCGGCGCTCCCGTCGGGGCTGCCGTCGATGACGACGATGATCTCGAGGTCGCGGTACTTCTGACGGATGATGCTGTCGAGGCAGTCGGCGAGGTACTCCTCGACGTTGTAGCAGGGCACGATCACCGAGACCCGGCCCAGGCTCGCGGGCGACGGGCTCAGGGCAGAGGCGACGGTCTGGCGCAGCGCGGGGTGGAGGCGGTCGCGCACGGCCTCCCAGCGGTGGTGCGGGATCGAACGACGCACCGCGTGCATCGTCCGACTCGCCCGTTGCTTCGCTTCAGATCGGCCCAGCACGTGATTTGCCCCTTGTGTCCGCTTGGTGTCAGTCGTCGTCACTCGTCGTCGGAGTCGCATCTCCCTCGCCAAAGGGTAATGGTGGCGCCGCGAGGGCGCCGTCTGCGCCCGGCGCCTGCACTGGCGCGGTGCGGGCGGCGCACGACGTCGGGGGCCTAGACTTCCGTTCGGCGGTGGCCCGGTCGGGTGCTCGCCGCTCTCACCGACACCGAGAAGGTAGGACTGGCACGCATGATCCTGTTGCCCCAGGCGCGAGGCATCATCGCCCGGAGGCAGGTCCTCGACACGTTGGTGAGGCGCGACCTGCGCGTCCGTTACGCCGGCAGCCCCATCGGCTACCTCTGGACGATCCTCGACCCGCTCGCGATGGCGCTGATCTACTTCGTCGTCTTCACCTTCATCTTCCAGGCCCGCAGCGTCGGCTACCAGCCCTACGTCCTCTTCATCGTGATCGGCGTGCTGGCCTGGCAGTGGTTCTCGCAGTGCGCCACCGAGACCTCGCGCGCCCTGCTCTCCGAGTCACGCCTCGTCCGGTCGACCAACCTGCCGCGTGAGCTGTGGGTCGTGCGCATCGTCGTCGCCAAGGGCATCGAGTTCCTGCTGTCGCTGCCGGTCATGGCCGGCTTCGCGATCTTCTTCATCGTGGTCGGCGAGACGAAGCTCGACTACCGCATCCTGCTGCTCCCGGTCGCGATCGTCCTGCAGTTCCTGCTCTCCGTCGGGCTCGGCCTCATCCTCGCTCCCGTGACGGTGCTCTTCACCGACATGCCGAGGATCGTGCGCATCGCGCTCCGGATGGGCTTCTACGCGACGCCCATCATCTACGGCGTCCACGCCGCCCCTGAGCTCCTGCAGAACGTCCTGCTGCTCAACCCGATGGCCGGCATCCTCGAGATGTATCGAGCCGGGTTCTTCCCCGAGGAGCTCAACGTCCCCGCCATCATCTCGTCCGTCGTCATCACGTTCGGCACCCTCATCGCCGGAACCATCGTGTTCAAGCGGCTCGAGGCCCCAGTGCTCAAGGAAATCTGATGCGTCCAGTCATCGAGGCGAAGGACCTCGGCATCGAGTTCTACCGCAGTCGCCGGCGCAAGATGTCGTTGCGCGAGATCGTCTTCAAGGGCAAGAACACCGCCCCCAAGGACACCTTCTGGGCGCTGCGCAACATCTCCTTCAGCGTCGCCCCCGGCGAGGCGGTCGGCCTGGTCGGCGGCAACGGCAGCGGCAAGAGCACCCTGCTCAAGATGATCGCTGGCGTCATGATCCCCGACGAGGGAGGGGTCAAGGTGCGTGGGGGAGTCGCCCCCCTCATCGAGCTTACGGGCGGCTTCCTCGGGGAGCTGACCGCTCGCGACAACCTCTACCTCGCCGGTGGGCTCCACGGGCTGCGCAAGGCGCAGATGGACGAGCGCTACGACGAGATCGTCGACTTCGCCGGACCGCAGGTGCGGGCCGGCATGGACATGGCCTACCGGCACTTCTCCTCGGGCATGCAGGTGCGACTCGCCTTCGCCCTCATCACGACGCTCGACGAGCCCATCGTGCTCGTCGACGAGGTTCTCGCCGTCGGCGACCGCGCCTTCCGCGAGAAGTGCTACCTCCGCATGGAGCACATGCTCGCCGGCGGCAAGACGCTCTTCATGGTGTCGCACAGCGAGGCCGACCTGCGCCGCTTCGCCAAGCGCGGCCTCTACCTCCGGCAGGGCAGCCTGGTGGGCGACGGCCCGGTCGAGCAGATCATCGACCAGTACAACGCCGACGCGGACGCGGCGAGGTGACCTGGAGCCAGCCACCGCTCGTCGGTAGCCCGCGCGCCCGCGCCCTCCGGGGCACGTCGGACGGGGGGACGCTCCTCGTCGTGGGCGACCCCTCCCTGGTGTCCGGCCCCGGCACCGGTCCGTCCCCGGACGATGCGGGTGCGCTGGGACTCGCCGCCGCCTACGACCTCGCGCCCCACCGGCTCTCCGGCGGCGCCGGTGAGGTGCTCGCCGGGGCGGCCTCGATCGCCGCGTCGGACCTCGACTCCCCGCTCATCGTCGTCGCTGCGGACCTGTCGCTGAGCCCCGTCGCCCTGCTCGACGTGCTCGACGCCGCCGACGCGACCTGCGCCGCCGTCGTCGAGGGCGGCGCCGTCGCCGACCGCGCGGACGCGCCTGCGGCCGTGCGGGTCTCCGAGGCGGGCCGGCTCGTCGTGTCGGTCGGCGCCGCAGGTCGCCTCGTCACCCGACCGACGGGGTATGCCGTCGGCGTCCTGCGCGTGCGCGCCTCCGACCGCGCGGCGCTGGGAGAGGCCCTCGCGGCCGCGACCGCGGCGTCTCCCGCCACCTTCTGCGACGCCGACCCCTTCGGCGTGATCCTGCTGGCTGCGGTGCGCGCCGGCCTGCCGGTGCGTGCGGTCACCCTCGCCCACCAGAGCCTGCGGCGTGGGGGGTGGCAGCTCGCGGGAGCCCCCGGGTCACCGTGGCAGCAGCGGCTGCGGTCGGCGTCGCGCGGCAACGACGGGGTCTTCTCGACGCTGGCGATCCGACCCCTCTCACGGCGGCTCACGGCATACGGCCTCGCTCGCGACTGGTCGCCCAACGTCGTCACGGCCGTGAGCCTGGCGCTGGGGCTGGCGGCGTGCGCCGCCGTCGCGACGGGGCTGTGGTGGGCCTGGCTGCTGGGCGCCGTCCTGCTGCAGGCCTCGCTCGTCGTCGACTGCGTCGACGGCGAGATCGCGCGCTTCACCCGGCGGTCCAACCCGCTCGGGGGGTGGCTCGACGCCGTCAGCGACCGCGTCAAGGAGTTCACGATGGTCGCGGCGCTCGCCTGGGTGGCGGCGCGTCAGGGGAGCGACCTGTGGTGGCTGGCGGTGCTCGTCCTCACGGTGCTGGCCGTGCGGCACGTCGAGGACCACGCCTATGCGACCCGGCGACGGGCCCAGCTGGTCGCTGCCCCCGGATGGCCCGAGCACCCGATGACCGGTGGTCTCGACGACGGGTGGCTGGGCGACGGCCGTCGGGGTGACGGGGGGCCGGAGGGCGTCCCGACCGCCATGCCGCAGCCGCCCGGCGCGCGGGCGCGACGGCTGCGCGCGGCCAAGCAGGTGCTTCACCTGCCGATCGCGGAGCGCTACCTCATCATGTCGCTCGGGCTGCTCACGATGAGCCCGGCCGTCGTGCTGTGGGCGCTCGGCATCGCCTCGGTGATCGCCTTCACCTGGACCCAGACCGGTCGCCTGCTCCGGGCGCTCGGCGGACGCGACGGATTCCGCGCCGACCGGCCCGACCGGCAGCTCGCCGACCTCTGCGACCTCGCGGTTCTGCCCCGGCCCTCCGGCCCTGGCCGGCTGGCATGGCAGCTGCCCGGGCTGCTGCTCGTCCTCGAGGCAGCCGCCCTGCTCCTCGCCGCCGGAGCGGACACCACGGCCCGGGCCGCGGCCTACGCCTGGCTCGCCGTCGTCTGCTGGCACGTCTATGACAACGTCTACCGCCTCCGCGAGACCGGTCGGGGGTCGGCCTCCTGGCTGCGGCGGGCGACCGGCCTCGAGGTGCGCGTGGTCGTGCTCGCCCTCATCGGCGGAGGGTTGAGCTCACCCGCACCGGCCCTGCTCGTCGGGGCTGGTGTGCTCGCCGTGCTCTACGCGGCCGAGTCGGTCATCGGCTGGCGCGCCCACCAGCGCCCGCAGGAGGCACCGGTCGCGACGACAGGGCAGGATGGGCGCTCGTGACGCACGACCCCACCGACGACCACCCCAGCATCGCCGAGCTCAAGGCCGTGGCCCAGCCCCCCGAGCACATCGCGCGCTACAACGCGGAGCACTGGGCGGGCGCGCTCTACATCAGGCACCTGTCGATCTACGCCACCCGCGCCCTGCTGCCCACGCACATCACGCCCAACGGCGTCACGTGGCTGATGATCCTCGTCGGGGTGCTCGGGGCCTTCGCGATCCCCTTCGGTGGAGTGGTCGGCCCCGTGGTCGCAGTGCTCGCGATGCAGGTGCAGATCCTGCTCGACTGCTCGGACGGCGAGGTGGCGCGGTGGCGCCAGCGCTTCTCCCCGGCCGGCATCTACCTCGACCGCATCGGCCACTACCTGACCGAGGCGGCCATCCCCATCGCGATCGGCCTGCGCGCCGACGAGTGGTCGCTGGCCCGCCCCGGTGACGTCGGCGGCTACACCGTGCTCGGCCTGGTCGTCGCGGTCGTCGTGCTCGTCAACAAGGCCTTCACCGACCTCGTGATCGTCGCGCGTGCCAAGACCGGCCGACCGCTGCTCGACGACGTCGCCCAGACGGCGGCCTCCAAGGTGTCGGGCATCGCCGCGATCCGTCGCGCGGCCGGACACCTCCCCTTTTTCCGGGCCTTCGTCGCCGTGGAGGCGAGCCTGCTCGCCCTCGCCGCGGCCGTCGTCGACGTCGTGCGGGGCGACGTGCTCGGCACGCAGGTGCTCGTCGTCGTCATGGTCCCCCTGGCCGTCGTCACCGCAGCCGGTCACCTCCTTGGGGTTCTGACGAGCTCGAGGCTCGACTGATGCCCGAGACCGATCCTGCGGCGGGCCGTGGCGGCAACGGGTCCGCTGCCCACCGGCCGGACTCCGCCGGGAGGGTGGTGCAGTGGGCGCAGGAGCACGGGGAGGTCGGGGGCGTCATGACGAGCCACCGCCAGATGAGCGAGGTGCTGCGTGCAGCCGGGCACGACGTCAGCTACGTCGACACCGGCTCGGCCGCTCGAGCGGCTCGGGCCGTGCCCTCGCTCTGGCGCCGTCGGTCGCTGCACGTGCTGCACCTGACCCGTCTCTGGCGTGCCGCCCAGCTCGCCCCGCTGCTGGCCACGCTGCCCGGGCGCAAGGCTCTCGTCCTGCACTCGGGCTCGACCGCGGGCCAGCTCTCGGCGATGACGCCGTCGCGGCGACGCGCCGTCCTCCGGGTGTTGCGCACCTTCGACGAGCTGTGGGTCGTCAACGCCGCGATCCGAGAGCTGTTGCCGCCCGACCTCGCCCGTCGGACGACTGTCGTGACGCCCTTCGACGCCCGTGGCGTGGCGGCTCGCGGGACGCTTCCGCGCGACCCGCATGCCCTCGTGCTGGCGACCAACGCCGGGCTGGCGCACTACAACGCCGAACTCGGCGTCGAAGCGGTGCGGCTCGTGCGAGACACCTGGCCCGATGCCACCCTCAAGGTGCTCGCCTACGGCCACCAGGGTCCGGAGCTGGCCGACCTGAGGTCGACGGTCGCACCGCTCGAGTGGGTCGACCTGTCCTTCGACCTCTCGCCGGACCAGGTCAGCACGGTGCTCGCCGGCGCCGAGGTCTTCCTGCGCCCGACGAGCTGGGACGGCGACTCCGTCATCGTGCGCGAGGCCCTCGCGCTGGGGGCGCGCGTCATCGCGAGCGACCTCGCGCCCCGACCCCGAGGCGTGGAGGTAGCGAGTCTCGACCCCTCCGAGATGGCGGCGGCCGTGCTGCACGGTGGTTCCGTCAGTGACGGAGCGGGGCTCGTCGACACCACGCTGGCGGAGGCTGCGTCTCGCGCTCTCGCCACTCTCCACGGTGACGACCGCACGAAGCGGTAGCCTCTGACGCGGTCCAGCCTGCGACCACGTCCGCCCGCCTGGGCATGCCCCATCGGTGCATCACCCCGCCTCCCACACGAGGAGAGACCCTGTGTCCCCGAGGACCGTCATCACCTTCGGCACGTTCGACGTCTTCCACGTCGGCCACGTGCGGGTGCTCCAGCGCGCTGCTGAGCTGGGCGACCGCCTGATCGTCGGGGTGTCGTCCGACGCCCTCAACCTGGCCAAGAAGGGGCGTGCGCCGGTCTTCAACGAGGACGAGCGGCTCGAGATCATCAGCAGCCTGCGCGTCGTCGACGGCGTCTTCCTTGAGGAGTCGCTCGAGAAGAAGCGTGACTACATCCT
This sequence comes from Humibacillus xanthopallidus, assembly GCF_044793955.1. GTDB lineage: Bacteria > Actinomycetota > Actinomycetes > Actinomycetales > Dermatophilaceae > Humibacillus > Humibacillus xanthopallidus_C. Next base: position 1,713,335 of record NZ_CP084995.1, read on the forward strand.
CGAGCAGCACGCCGACGTGCTCGTCATGGGCGACGACTGGACCGGCAAGTTTGACTGGGTGCAGGACGTCTGCGACGTCGTCTACCTTCCCCGCACCCCGTCCGTGTCGACGACTGGCCTGATCGAGCACATCGCCGGTCTGTCCTGACCCAACGGGTCGCGCGGTGGGGCGTCGCGCGTCGATTGGGGTCCGGCACGGGCGTGCGACTACCATCGATGGGTGCCTCAGACCTCCGACCACGACCGCGGTGCCCCCGTCGTCGTCGGCGAGCAAGGGGCCTTGGTCGAGCACCTACCGCCCGGCATCAGCGGTGACGACGGCCTGCTGCTGAGGCTCTTCAAGGACCGCCGCGTCGCGTTCCTCTTCGTCGGCGGCCTCAACACCGCAATCGGCACCATGTGGTTCTTGCTTTTCGACTGGTGGCTCGGTGCCAAGTGGAACGGCTACGGCCACTACCCTGCGCTCGTCATCACCTACGTGTTCTCGATCCTCTGCGCGTTTGTGCTCTACCGCAAGATCGTCTTCAAGGTGCACGGCAACGTATGGCGCGACCTCGGGCGCTTCAGCACCGTCTACATCTCGGCCTTCGCGGTCAATCTCGTGCTGCTGTGGGTGATGATCCACCTCTTCCACTGGCACCCGTTCCTATCGCAGTGCCTCATCACCTTCGTCACCACGATCTTCAGCTGGGTGGGGCACAACCGCTACTCCTTCCGGCGGCCGGCGGCAGACGCGGGGTCGGACGGCCAGTCCGGCACCCAGCCCGTCAACCAGCCCGTCAACCAGCCCCTCAACCAGCCCGTCAACCAGCCCGGCACTGCCCCCACCCCACGCACCGCGCCCGTCGAGGCGACCGCACGACCCCAGGAGAAGTGAGCAGTGCCCCCGACCGTGTCCGTCGTCGTGCCCGCCTACAACAATGCCGACTTCATCGAGGCGACCCTCGACTCGATCCTGGCGCAGACGTTCACGGACTTCGAGCTCCTCGTCGCCGACCACTCGAGCACCGACGACACGTGGGAGCGCATCCAGCGCTACGCCGACGACCCGCGGGTCCGGCTCATGCAGACCGACGCAGGCGGTGGCGCCCCGGCCAACTGGTCCCGTGTCACCCGGGAGGCCACCGGCGACTACCTCAAGCTGGTCTGCGGAGACGACCTCATCGACCCGCGGTGCCTCGAGCTGCAGGTCGAGGCGATGCAGGCCCACCCGCAGGTCGTGCTCGCATCGTGCCGACGCACGCTCATCGACGCCCACAGCAACACCGTCACCGAGGCCCGTGGCCTCGCCGGGCTCACGGGCCTGCAGCCCGGGCGCACAGCGGCTCGTCGTGCGGTCATCGTCGGATCCAACATCTTCGGAGAGCCGGCCTGCGTGCTGATGCGCCGTGAGGCGTTCGAGCGAGCGGGCGGTTGGGCCGACTCCGAGCCCTACGTCATCGACCAGCAGACCTTCTGCAACGTGTTGATGCTCGGCGACTTCTTCGCACTGCCCGAGTCGCTGGCGAGCTTCCGCCTCAGTGCCTCGCAGTGGAGTGTCAACCTGGCTCGGCAGCAGTCCGACCAGGTCGTTCGCTTCCACCACCGGCTCGCTGCGGAGAACCCCGGACTGCTGACCCGCGCCGATCTCGTGCGGGGCGACAACCTCGCGCGTGCAATGGCCTATGTGCGACGCCTCGCCTACATCTGGCTCGGCCGGAAGATGACGCCCCCCGACCCTCTCCTCGAGCGGGCGCGGGCCTGAGGCCCTCGGCGGCAGCCCTCTCCTGATCCCTTACGCTCGTACCGTGTCCGACCCCCAGGCCGATCCTCAGGCAGATCGACAGCCCGAACGCCTCCACCGCATCTCGGTGGTGACGCCCGTCTACAAGGGGGAGCGCACCCTCCCGGACCTCGCGGTGGAGATGACGGCGCTGCTCGGAGAGCAGACGAGCCAGGACGGCCACCGCTGGGTGCTGACGGAGTGGCTGCTCGTGCACGACAACGGGCCTGACGCCTCGGCCGACACCATCGCAGCGCTCGCGCAGGAGCACGACTTCGTGCGCCCCATCTGGTTGAGCCGCAACTTCGGGCAGCACCCGGCGACGCTCGCGGGCATGGCCTCGAGCAGCGGCGACTGGATCATCACCCTGGACGAGGACGGGCAGCACGACCCCGCCGACATCGGGCGCTTCCTCGACGTCGCCATCGCCGAGAACGCTCAGCTCGTCTACGCCGAGCCGACCAACGAGCCGCCGCACGGCGTCCTGCGCAACGTCGCGTCCAAGGGTGCCAAGTGGGTCTTCGCAAGCTTCCTGGCCGGTGGGGCCGTGCAGACGTTCCAGAGCTACCGACTCGTCCTCGGCGAGCTCGGGCGCAGTGTCGCCGCGTATGCGGGTGCCGGCGTCTATCTCGACGTTGCGCTCGGGTGGGTCGTCGACCGCATCTCGCACGTCGACGTCGAGCTGCGTGAGGAGGGAGGGCGTCCCTCGGGCTACAGCCTCCGGCGACTGCTCTCGCACTTCTGGCGTCTCGTGCTCTCGAGCGGGACCCGAGGTCTGCGCCTCGTCAGTGGACTCGGTGTCGCCTTCGGCCTGTCCGGCATCCTCTTCGCGCTCTACCTCGTCATCTCCTCCAGCCTGGGCCGTCACACCCCCGAGGGGTGGACGTCCAACATGGTCGTCGTCCTGCTCAGCACCGGGGCCATCCTCTTCTCGCTCGGCGTGATTGCCGAGTACATCGGGGTGGCCGTCGGCATGGCCATGGGCAAGCCGCCCTACCTCATCATCAGCGACCCGGGCAACGGTCCCCTCGGTCGGCGTCCCGGGTCGCGATGAGCATCTCTCGATGACCGCGGGGCATCCCCCGCTCACCTGGGTGGTGGGGGCAGGCGGACTCCTCGGCCAGCACGTGGTAGCTGCCCTACGAGGGCGGGCGCCGATCTTCGACGCCCCGCGGGTCCCGTGGAGCGACCCGACGCAGGCGGAGTCGGTGCTTGCGGACACGGCTCGCCGGTTGAGAGCGGACGCCGGGGGCCGCGGGTGGCAGGTCGTCTGGTGCGCCGGCGCGGGCGTCACAGGCTCGTCAGCCGAGTCGTTCGACGCAGAGCACGCGGCGCTGGTCGCCGCACTCGAGGGCCTCCGGGAGGGCTCCGACGCCTCCCGCGGCGCCTTCTTCCTGGCCTCATCGGCAGGTGGTGTCTACGCCGGCGTGGGCGCCTCGCCCTACGACGAGTTCTCGCCGACGAAGCCGTTGGCGGCCTACGGCTGGGCCAAGCTGCGCGCCGAGCAGACCGTCACCGAGTGGGCCCGTGGTGGCAGCCCCGTCGTCATCGGACGCATCGCCAACCTCTACGGGCCCGGCCAGAACCTCGACAAGCCGCAGGGCCTCGTCTCCCAGCTCTGCGCTGCCCACCTGGAGCGTCGACCCGTCTCGATCTGGGTATCGCTGGACACGTTGCGCGACTACCTCTACGCGCCGGACTGCGCGCAGATGGTGCTCGACTGCCTCGACCTCGCCCGCGCCGAGTCGCAGGGCAGCCCGGTCGGTGACGCCCCGGTGGTGACCAAGATCCTCGCCACGCAGCGCGCCATCACCATCGGGGCGGTGATCGCCGAGCTCCGTCGTATCTTTCGACGTCGCCCGTCGATTGTCCTCGGCGCATCGTCGGTCTCAGCCCTCCAGTCGCGCGACCTCAGCCTCAGGTCCCGGGTGTGGCCCGAGATCGACCGGCGCACCCTCACGACCTTCCCTGCAGGGGTAGCGGCGACTCTGGAGGACCTCAGCAGTAGGCTTCGGGTGGCCGCACGATAGGTGTTGCGCAGTCGCGATGTCGCCGCTGCGTGGTCTCGAAGGGGCAGTGGATGGCGTTCCGCACCTGGGTAGGACGTGGACTGAATCACGTCATCGGTGCCCCACGCGCTGATCACGTGCGGCTGATGGAGCGACGTGTCCGCAATGCCACGGCGCGGCGCATCCAGATGACTGGCCCAGCGGGCAAGACAACGCCCACCACGTGGGTTGGTCCCGACCCCTTCGTCGAGCATCCCCGCCCGACGATGAGTCGTCACACTCTGTTGAAGGAGCTGCACCACAGGCTGCAGCCGCGGACGTATCTCGAGGTGGGGGTCAACGACGGAGCGAGTCTGGCCCTCTCACGCGCACGATCCATTGGTGTCGACCCGTCCTTCCGCATTGTCAAGGAGCTCGAGTGCGACGTGCAGCTCGTCCGCGCAACAAGTGACGACTTCTTCGCCCGCGACCGGGCGACGTCCCACTTCGGTGACACGCCTGTGGACCTGGCGTTCATCGACGGTATGCACTTGTCGGACTTCGCGCTGCGCGACTTCATGAACATCGAGCCGCTCATGGCACCCACGGGAGTTGTCGTTGTCGACGATGTTCTCCCTCGCAATGGTCTCGAGGCCTCCCGGAAGCGCATGACCAGCGCTTGGACAGGGGACGTCTACAAGATGGTGGAGGTGCTCAAACGCCATCGACCGGACCTTGTCGTCCTCCTCGTCAACACAGCTCCCACCGGCACGGCGATCGTGACGTCACTGGATCCTCGGTCCACGGTCCTCCGTGAGCGCTACGAGGAGGAAGTGCAGTACCTGCACTCGGTCGACCCGCAAAGGCCGCCGATGTCCTTCATGAATCGCTCCATCAGTGTGGAGCCTCAGGACCTGCTCTCCTCGACAGCGTGGGAGCGGCTCCTCTCCCTGCGAGAGCAGGGGGTCACCACAGACCTCGCATCCGTTCGGGCAGCTCTCAGGTCGCTCTCGGACTGAACGACGACAGGCGTCGGTCGGGGTCGGTCGGTGGTCGTGGTGGAGCGACGGTATCCTCGAGGCGGTCATGTGCCGCCAGATCCGTCGAGCAACGTATGCCGGACGGCGTCCCAGCCATCTTGGGCGCGCCGCCCGGGTGCAGGTTAGGAGTTGTGTGCCAGCGCACGCAGTCGAGGTGTCCCCGGAGCAGCCCAGCGTGGTTCCACAGCGCTCGAGCTCAGTCACGGAGCCGCCCGCGACCTCTACCCGCCGACTCTCGTCGGCGCTGCAGCACAGCGACTTGTTCTGGGTCATCGTGCTTGTCGTCCTTGTCCTCCTGGCGGGGGTCTGGCCGCTCGGGGCGACACCGCGGTACTACTTCCACGGCGACACGCAGGCAGGGGCGTTCGGGCAGTGGTACCACCTCGGCACCGAGTTGCTGGCTGGCCGCTGGCCAGTTGTCGACCCACAGGTGTGGCGCGCCGGGAACTTCATCGGTGAGGGCCAGTGGGGACTGTTCAGCCCTCTGACGATGCTCCTCGGAGTGCTGTCCGTGCACGTGACCAACGCCGTGGTCTTTTCCACGGTGGTCAAGCTCGTGCTGCTCGTGGTCGGCGCTCTGGGGACCTACGCGCTGACCCGCTCCTACCAGGCACGCCCCTGGGCGGCAGCGTTGGCTGGACTGACGGTCACCGTGGGCGGGGCGACGCGCTACCTGGAGTCCCCATCGTGGGTGACGGGGCAAGTGATATGGGCCTTGCTGCCCGTGTTCTGGTGGGCGATGCGAGGGATTACCCACCGGCGGAGGAATGCTGCGGCTGCCCTGGCGACGGGCATGCTCATCGTCTCGGTGGGCTATGTCTACGGATGTCTCTTCATCGCCATCGTCGTGCTGGCGTGTGTGACCGAGTCCGTCGTCCTTGGTCATCGCCGCGATGCGTGGAGACCTGTACTCGTGGGTGTGATCTGCGGGCTGCTGGCGGTTGCCGTCTATCTGCCGGGAGTGTTGACAGCACCGGTCACCGTCCGCGCCGGCTTCAAGATCCTCAGTGACGGTAGTCTCCCGGGTGACCTGCTGGGGATGCTCATTGGCATCCTCCCCTTCCCGGTGACAGCGAGCTTCACCGTCTGGTTCATACCACTCCTGGCTCTGGTCCAACCCCGTCGAGCAGTTGCTCTGCTGCGACCCATGGCGGGCCTCTACGTCTTCTTGGGCGTGATCGTGCTCTGGCTGCTCGGACCGAACCAGATCGGTCCCATTCGATGGCCTGCTCGCGTGATGCCCGAGTTCGCGATGCCGCTGGCGGTCATCATCTGCGTTCTGCTCTCGCGAGCCATGGTGGCGCGGGTCACCGCACGCCGCGTGGTCGTGGCTGCCGCGTGGACGATCGTCGCGGCCTACCTCATCGTTTCCCGGCACTGGATCGACGCACGCACGATCGCGGTGCTCGCGGCCATCGTTCTGTGTGGCGTGCTTGTTGGAGGGGTCGCAGGTTTGACCATGGCGCGTCTGGGGCGTGCGCCGAATATTGCCGTGGGCCTCGTCGCGATGATGTGGACCTTCGCCGTTCTGGCAAGCCAGTATCACTTCTTTCCCGAGCCACCTTCCGTTGACCGGAACATGCCCGCTCTCGTGGCCGACTACAAGAACCAGGTTTCGGGTGCGGTGGGCGATGTCATCGTCGTGGGCGACGTGGAGGACGCCCTCATCACGGATCCTTCTCTGAGCCGAGACTTCCTCATCGCCAGTGCGTGGTTCGTCAACCCGCACTCGGTCCAGAACACCTACACGACGATCGGCTTTCAGAACTACGACCGCCGCTACTGCATTCGCTACAACGGGACGTCCTGCCCCGAGCTGCTGACGACCCTGTTCAGCACGCATGCGGGCACGGGTCTGCAACGCGTGGACCTGCTATCGGTGAGCACCATCTACCTGGCTACCAGCGACTTCCGCCCGGAACTGCTCGCAAACCCCCCGCAAGGATGGCGCGTCGAGTCCTCCACGAAGAACGCTGTGATGTGGGTCCGGGATGCACCCGTGCCGATGGCCGGTGGTGTTGTCTGGAACAGCCGCGGGGTGTCGGTCACCCAACTGTCCCAAGACGACCGAGGCGCGAGCTTCCAGGTCAACACGACCACGCCCTCGGGCAAGGTCGTTCTCAGCCGCTTGGCATGGCCCGGCTACGAGGTGGCCGGAGCCTCCGAGACGGACATGACCGATGGATACCTCCTCACCATCGACGTCTCGCGGGTGGCACCGGGCGACGTGGTCACGGTGAGGTACTCGCCTCCTGGATGGGCGGTTGAGCGTGCCGCGCTGGCGGCGGCGCTCGTTCTGGGAGCGGCTTGGCCCATTGGCGAGGCCATCAGGCGGCGACGCCGAAACAACGCGGTGATGACGGCACCGCCGGCAGGCGTCCCCTCACAGTGACCTGAGCAGCGTGGTCAGGGAGTCGAGATTGCGGTCGAAGTCAAACTCCCATCCCGAGTAGTACGCGTCGGCGCTCCAGCCCGTGACCGGCTGCGCAACGTCGGCAGGGCTCCAGAAATAGTGCTCGGTGCACCCGAGAACCGCGGCGTACAGGTGCTCGTTGCGGGCGGTGTAGGACTCGTGGTTGAGCACGATGAGGTGCTCCAGTGCCTCGCTGTTGAAGATATTGAAGAGGCCGGAGCCACCAAATCCAGCGACGACGCGCGGCCCCCGGAACAGGTGGGCCTGCTGTGCAAGGTCCAACTCCTCCGGGTAGACGACGACGAAGCCGTGATGCCTGAAGATGCGCTCGACCTCGCGCGCATTTCGACAGGCCCTGTTGGACATGGTGTCGCGGCGGGAGATGAACAGTCGGTCCGCGGGCGTGACCTCCCTCGGCGCGGAGCGCGCCAGCCCTTGGCTGACACGTTGCCAGACCTGCAGGAGGTCCGGATGGACATAGTGAGGCGCCGCGTTGTGCCACATGGGAGACGCCGCATAGATGGAGTCGACCCACGTGGGCTCGGTGATCCAGGTGATGGACGCCTCACTGATCCCATAGGCGGTGAAGAGGCGTCGCTCGAGCAGCGGATCCCGCTCGTTGGGGTAGCGGATGCGGAAGATCGCCTTGAGGTCTGGACACTCCTTCTTGGCCTCCTCCCACCCCCAGAGACGAGACATGACCTCGGTGACGAGGTGGCCGAAGTGCCCAGAGTTCTCGCAGTCCAGGTGGTAGAAGGTGCCCTCACGCGTGGTGTGGGGGAGAACACGCTCGGGGATTCGTGCGAAGTCGCGGTTGACGTTGGCAATGGCTGGGTTGATGAGCCCCGGTGTGCGGTGATGTCTGAAGGAGTCGGGGAGGATCGACTCCTCAGCGAACAACAGTGCGTTGGAGACCATTCCGATCTTTCCCGTGTACTGACGCAGCTTGAGCGCAGGGACCGTGAATGTTGTGCCGAGGTCGGGAATGGGCACGCCGGCCTCATGGGAGATGACAGAGCCGCGGTGCTCGAACGTCTGCGCGGGGAGCACCGCCACATCACGGACGGTGAGCTCCCGGCTACGGACGGCCAGCATTCGGCTGCCGTCCGCGTCTCGAATCTTCACGAAGTGCTGATTCGCCTTCGAGATGCGAATCTCTGTCCTGTCGAGCTGCACACCTCCGACCGAGTCAGCGAACTCGCGGATCGCAGCTGGCATCGCCCTCCGCGCCTCATGCGGTGCGCTCTGGGCCGCGATCACCTTCACGAGCCTCTCGAAGATGCCCGGCTCTTCGTCACGCTGGATCCTGTCCCGGGGGATGACGTACACGCCACCCTTGCGCAGGTTGAAGAAGAGCCGATCCCAGTCGGTCTCGTGGCCGGCAGGTGTCTTGGTGGTGAGGTTGATGAAGACATCGACGGGGCCGACCATCTTCAGCACCCAGTTGACCTCGTCGAGGTGCTTGGCCGCGTGGAATGCAGCTGCAGACTCGGCAAGCTCCCACACGGGCCGGGCCTCGGGAGCGATCACGTGGGCGCTTCCGCGCTCCGACGCCAGGACTGACATGAGCTCGGGGCCGACTTCGTCGTCGGCGAGCACAGCGAGAACGCGACCGCGTCCGACCTCCGCTGGTGTTGCGGGGTCTGAGTGGGCAGTCGAGCGCTTGGTCCATCGCCCCGCGATCATCGAAGCCACCCTCCGAGGCGGTGCTGGGGCAGGCATGAGTCGGCCGTGGCAAGCGACCGTTTCGTCGTCATGGGCTGCATTCTTGCGCATGCCTCTGATCGGCATCGCTTTGGGCGCAAGGTCTCGCTCGCGATTGCGAGGCCCGTTTCCCGTAGGTTGGGGCCACGTCGGACCGTCGGGCGCCGGCCCCCGGGAGAGGATCGTGATGCGGAGTCGACTCGCCAGCCTGGTGCTGCGCCTCAGCGGCTGGACCGCGGTCGGAGAGGTGCCCCGCACCGGGGTGCTCGTCGGAGCGCCCCACACGTCCAACTGGGACTTCGTCATGATGCTGCTCGTCATGTGGCGCGGGGGAGTCAATCCCCGCGTGCTGATCAAGAAGGAGCTCTTCCGCGGGCCGCTGGCGTGGCTGCTGCCGCGCCTCGGCGGCATCCCGATCGACCGTGACAACCCCGGCGCCGTCGTGCGCGAGCTCGTGCGCGAGGCCCGCAGCGGGGAGCCGTTCCTGCTCATCCTCGCGGCGGAGGGCACCCGCAAGAAGGGCGAGTACTGGAAGTCGGGCTTCTGGCGCATCGCACGCTCGGCCAAGCTGCCGATCGCCCTGGCGTTCATCGACGGGCCCAGCCGCACGACGGGATTCGGACCCACCATCATGGCGACGGCAGACGTGGTCGCCGACATGGACAAGGTGCGTGAGTTCTATCGCGACAAGCGGGGCATCCACCCCGAGCTGCGCACCGAGCCGCGCCTGCGCGAGGAGCTGGGCGCCGGGGGCGGCAGCAGCTGACCCCGGCCCATCGCGTATGCCGCCGTCCCCACCTCCCCGAGGGAAGGTGGGCGCGTCAGTCTTGTCAGCCCCGCGACGGCGCGGGCTGGAGGTCGACGACGAGGTCGGGCTCGGTGCGCTCTCGGACCTCGTCCTCGGTGACGCCGGGGGCCAGCTCGCGCAGGACGAGGCCGGTGTCGGTGACGTCGAGGACGGCGAGGTCGGTGATGATGCGCTGGACGACGCCTCGCCCGGTGTAGGGCAGCGTGCAGTCCTTGACGATCTTGTAGGAGCCGTCCTTGGCGTTGTGCTCCATGAGGACGATGACCTTCTTGGCGCCGTGGACGAGGTCCATCGCGCCGCCCATGCCCTTGACCATCTTGCCGGGGATCATCCAGTTGGCGATGTCGCCGCCCTGCGAGACCTGCATGGCGCCGAGGATGGCGGCATCGACCTTGCCGCCGCGGATCATCCCGAAGGAGGTGGCGGAGTCGAAGAACGCGGCGCCCTTGCGCAGGGTGACGGTCTCCTTGCCGGCGTTGATGAGGTCGGGGTCCTCGTCGCCGTCGAGGGGGTAGGCGCCGACGCCGAGGATGCCGTTCTCGGACTGCAGGACGATCTCGACGTCGTCGGGCACGTAGTTGGGCACGAGAGTCGGCAGGCCGATGCCGAGGTTGACGTAGGCGCCGTCGGACAGCTCGGCGGCGGCGCGGGCGGCCATCTGCTCGCGGGTCAGTGCCATCTCAGGCCTCCTGCTCGGTGGTCGTGCCGGTGGTGGGGCGGGGGCGGACGGTGCGTCGCTCGATGCGCTTGTCGGTGGCCTGCTCGGGGGTCAGGGGCAGCACCCGCTGCACGAAGATGCCGGGGAGGTGGATCTGGTCGGGGTCGAGCTCGCCGGGCTCGACGAGCTCCTCGACCTCGGCGACGGTGATCCGCCCGGCCATGGCGCACAGCGGGTTGAAGTTGCGGGCCGACTGGTGGAAGACGAGGTTGCCGTGGCGGTCGCCGCGGGCGGCGCGCACGAGCCCGAAGTCGGTCGTGATGGCCTGCTCGAGGACGAAGGTCCTGCGCTCGCCCATCCAGTCGAAGTCCTGGGTCGGCTTGGGAGGGGAGGCGATCGCGACGGTGCCGTCGGCGGCATACCGCCAGGGGAGCCCGCCCTCGGCGATCTGGGTGCCGACGCCGGTCATCGTGAAGAAGGCGGCGACGCCGGAGCCGCCCGCACGAAGGCGCTCGGCGAGCGTGCCCTGCGGCGTCAGCTCGACCTCGAGCTCGCCGGAGAGATATTGCCGCTCGAACTCCTTGTTCTCGCCGACGTAGGAAGAGACCATCCGGCGGATCCGCTTGTCGCGCAACAGGATCCCGAGGCCCCAGTCGTCGACGCCGCAGTTGTTGGACACCGCCTCGAGGTCGGCCAGGCCCGCGTCGTGGATGGCGGAGATGAGCACGGAGGGGATGCCACAGAGGCCGAAACCGCCGACCGACAGCGACATGCCGTCGCTGATGCCGGCGATGGCCTCCTGGGGGGAGGAGACGACTTTGTCCATGCTCGGGACTCTATCCGCGCGCGCGGTGTGGGCGGACGTGGGGTCGCCCCACACCAGCAGGCGCCCACATGTCGCCCAGCCACGTGTGGAGCACCCCTGTGTCGCCGACCCATGTGAGGCTCACCACCCTGCGTGACGGGTGGGGCGAAAGAACACTCGTGTAATTCAGAGTCATCCCTTGTGATGCGTGTGACAGGAGTGCATAAATGGTCAGGTTGTGCGCTCCCTGCCCTGAATCGAGACCCCCCATGACCTCACGTCGACGCCAGCTGGGCCTCGTCCTCACCATCCCCGCCCTCGTCGCGCCGGCCGTCGTCATGCCGGCCGCGCCCGCAGCCGCCGCGGTCAAGGCCCCGCCGACGAAGAGCCTGCCCTCGGCGCTCGATGTCTACGTGCCCTACCAGGCGCAGACGATCTGCGACCCCCGCCCGCGGCCCGGCGTGGTGGCCTTCGCCAAGCTGATGACGACGCACTACGCGATGGGCTCGGTGTCGCTCATCGGTCGCACCTGCGGCAGCGGCCCCTCGGAGCACTACGACGGCCGCGCGTGGGACTGGATGCTGAACGTCAACAACACGTCGCAGGCCGCCGTCGCGCAGTCGGTGCTGGCCTGGCTGACAGCCCCCGACAAGAACGGCGTGCAGGGCGCGATGGCTCGCCGCTTCGGGATCATGTACATCATCTACAACCGCAAGATGTGGCGGTCCTACGCGCCGGAGCGGGGGTGGGCTCCCTACTACGGCGCCTCACCGCACACCGACCACATCCACTTCAGCTTCAACTACAACGGCGCCGCGGGGCGCACGTCTTGGTGGACCGGTGTCGCCGCGACGACGGTCCTGACGACCCTGCCGGCTGCCGGCACGACACTGCCGACGACCCCGACCACGCCGCCGACCCCCACCACCACGACGCCCGTTCCGACCGCTGCGGGAGTGCTGTCGCTCGGGATGACCTCTGCGGCGGTGAAGACGCTGCAGACGCGGCTGGGCGGGCTGCCGGTGACGGGCTACTTCGGCACCCTCACCAAGGCGCGCGTCATCGCGTACCAGAAGTTCGTCGGCCTGCCCCAGACCGGTGTCGCCGACCTGCGCACGCAGGAGATCCTCGCCCACCGCGGGTGGCGCACCGTCACGGCGGCCTACCCGACCCTGCGGGTGGGCATGACGTCGACGGCAGTCAAGACGCTGCAGACCAAGCTCGGCAGCCTGCCGACCACGGGCTACTACGGCTCCCTCACGGCCGCGCGGGTCACGGCCTACCAGAAGTTCGTCGGCCTGCCGCAGACCGGCGTCGCCGACCCCGTCACGCAGGCGCGGCTCTGGGTGCGCGGCTGGTCCGTCACCGCTGCCGCGACCACCACGACCTACCCGACCCTGCGTCTCGGCATGACCTCGACGGCGGTCAAGACGCTGCAGACCAAGCTCGGCAGCCTGCCGACGACGGGCTACTACGGCACGTTGACGCAGGCGCGCGTCTCCGCCTACCAGCGTTTCGCCGGCCTGCCGGTCACCGGGGTGGCCGACTCGCGCACCCAGCAGGTGCTCTACACCCGCGGCTGGTCGACCGTCGCGCCCGCGGCGTTCACCGCAGCCCCGACCCCGAAGGAGCCCGCGATGACGGTCTTCGCGTCAGCGCCCGCCCGGATGAGCAGCGTCAGCCCCGGCGTCGCCCGCGTCGAGGTCGACACGGCCTACACGCCCTTCAAGGACCTCACGCTGGGGCTCGGCTCGCGCGGCGCCCCCGTGCGAGCGCTCCAGCGCGGGCTCGGTGGGCTCGCGGTCGACGGGGTGTTCGGCTCGGTGACGCGTGACAAGGTCGCCGCGCTCCAGCGTTCGATGGCGTTGCCGGCGACCGGGGTCGTGACAGCCGACGTCTGGGACGTGCTCGAGGCGCGGGACTTCCCCTTCGCGACGAGCCGGTCGACGGTGCTGCGCGAGGGCGACGCGGGGCCACAGGTCGTTGCGGTGCAGCGGCTGCTCGGCGTGCGGGTCACCGGAGTGTTCGACCAGGTGACGCGCGACGCGGTCAAGGCGGCTCAGGCGGGGGCAGGGCTCGCGAGCACCGGCGTCGTCGCCTCACGCACGTGGTCGCTTTTCGACCGGCTGTCCGCCTAGGCGGGACGGCGCGCGGCGGTCAGGTGCGAGCCGGGCGGCATACGGCCCCGTCAGCCCCGGGCGTCGACCGTGACCGACTCCGAGGCCAGGCGTTCGGCGTCACGGGGGCTGACGCCCCGTCCGATGACGACGGAGCCGTCGGCCGACCACGCCGACAGGCACTGCCGGAGCACCTGCTCCGTCGTGCCTCGCAGCGCGACGCGCGGCGAGTCGCCCCAGGCGGGCTCCGCCACGACGAGGTCGCCGTATGCCGTGTCGCCGGCCTGCGTCGCCAGCGCGACGTCAGCACGCTCGGGGTCGGCCATCGGGGAGAAGAGGTCACCGTGGGTCGAGAGCTCGCGGGCCTCGTCGACGGCGCCCGGGGCGTCGCCGGCCCGGGGATGGGCCCGAGCCAGCGCGGCGAGCGTCACGAGCACCGTGTCGCCACCGTGCGCTGCCGCCCGCTCGGGTGAGTCCGTGACGAGCACGTCGGCGCCGGTGGCGGAGTCGCCGAGCACCACGGTGGCGCCGACCGACCAGGTGGCGAGCGCCCAGTAGACCGAGCGCCAGTGGGCCGGCAGGTCGATGCCCACCGTGGTGCCCGGCTCGGCGGCGGCGTCGTCCTGCAGGAGGTTGGCGGCCTTGGCCACCCAGTTGGCGAGCACCCGGGCGGACAGCTCGATCCGCTCACCCGCCGTCTCGCCGGGCTCGTCGTCGTACCACGTCAATCTCGGCCTCGCGGAGTCGGAGGCGAGCAGGCGCGCCAACAGCTGGGCCGGAAGGGGCGGTGTGCTCAGGGAGTCGGCCACGGCGGTCAGCTGCCGGCCGGCTCGGTCGGCACGGTACCGGCGGGCGGCTCGGTGAGCGGCTCGTCGTCCTTGAGGGCGGCGAAGAGGGCCTTGGCGCGCTCGGTGTCCCACTTCACCGCGAGCCCGGCGTTGGTGGGGTAGGAGAGGTCGCTCGTCGGCACGGAAAGCGACAGGCCCTCGTCGTTGCTCACGGCGCGCATCGCCTGCAGCACCCGCACGGCGTCGAAGAATCCCGTCTCGGTGCCCACGGCGAGACCTCCGGCCGACGCGTCGGCGAAGGCCTTGTAGCGCCACGGGATGAGCACGGTCGAGGGCGTGGCTGCCTGCTTCATGAGCGCGCCGAGGAACTGCCGCTGGCGCGCGGCACGGCCGATGTCACCGAGCGGGTCCTCGTAGCGCGAGCGCACGTAGCCGAGCGCGTCGCCGCCGTCGAGGGTCTGGCAGCCCTTCTTGAGGTCGATGCCGGCCTTGGGATCCTTCATGTCTCGCGGCACGCAGAGGTAGACCCCGCCCACGCTGTCGACGACCGACGCGAAGCCGCCGAGCCCGATCTCGACGTAGCCGTCGATGTGGATGCCCGTGACGTTCTCGACCGTCTCGGTGAGCAGCTTGGGCCCGCCGATCGAGTAGGCGGCGTTGATCTTGTTGCTGTTGCGGCCGGGGATCGGCACATACGAGTCACGCGGGAGCGACACCATGACCGGCTTGCCGCCGCTCTCGGACACGTGGACGAGCATGATCGTGTCGGTGCGATTGCCGGCCGCGTTGCCTGTCGCGTACTCCTTGCGCTGCTCCTTGGTGAGGCCCTCGCGGCTGTCGGAGCCCACGAGCAGGTAGTTGTAGCCCGACGTGTCGGCCGGGCGCTCGCCGGCGGGGATGTTGTCGACCCGGGCGACGGAGTTCCAGGCGCTGACCGGCACCCAGATCATGAAGGCGATCCAGGAGACGAGGAGCACGCCGACGATCAGCAGGGCGATCCGCCCCTTGCGCAGACGGTGTCCCGGCTCGGAGGAGGGCGGCACGGAGGTGGCCTGCCGAGCGCTCGATGCCGGCCGATCCCCACCCGACGCCGGACGACCGCCCGACGCGGGCTCGCGACCCGGGGCGGGCTGGCGGGTCTGTGCCGGACGCACCTCGCCGGACGACCTCTTCACCCGACGACGGGTGTCGACGGTGTAGGCGTCATCGCGTGAGCTCTCGGGTCGGCGGGGATCAGTCGGCATCGGTGGCCTCCGGCTGGATCGGATAATCGGAGGGAACCCCCGAGTCGGTGGGGGAACCCGGCAGGGCGGGCGCCCCAGTCTCGGACCTCGACCTGTGGACGGTGGCGGGCTCGCTCTCGTCGAGCGCGATCCGCCGGGCCAGGCGTGTGTAGCGCGTCTCCATCACGCGGAAGCGCTGGTAGGTCGTCACGACGAAGCCGAGGAAGGCGACGACGAGGCCGTAGAGGATGAGGTCGGCTCCACGACCGATGCCGAGCCACCGAGCGACGCGCGTCCACGTGCCGCTCGGGTCAATGATCGAGTAGACGGCCAGGGCGGCCAGGGCGAGCAGGGCGAGGCGGCGCACGGCCTGGGTGCGTTGCCCCGAACCCAGCAGGAGGCGCCACGCCACGGCGAGGGTGCCGACGATGAGCAGGACCTGGATGACGCTCTGTCGGCTCATCGCCAGATCAGCTCCGCGAGGATGTTGACGGCGTTCCAGAGCGACTGGCCCTTGGCTTTGGAGTAGTCGGTGTAGAGGATGTGCACGGGCTCCTCCGCGTAGGCGACCTTGGCGCCGTCGAAGCGCATCGAGCCGATCTGGGCGACGATCTCGGACGCGTGTGCCATCCGGTTCTGGGTGATGTCGAGCCGCTCGACGACGTCGCGGTGCAGCACCCGCAGGCCGTTGTGCGCGTCGGTGAGGCGCGTGCCGGTCGTGAGGTTGGTGTAGGCGACGGCGGCGCGCAGGACGAGCCGCTTCGAGGCCGATGCCTCGGTGCGCTCGTCGAGGAAGCGCGAGCCGAAGACGACCCGCACGTCGCCGCGCCGGATGCGCTCCACCATCACCTCGACGTCCGTGACCTGGTGCTGGCCGTCCGCGTCGTAGGTGACGACGTAGCGCATGGCCGCGTCGCTCAAGGCGTAGTCGAAGCCGGTCTGCAGCGCGGCGCCCTGCCCGAGGTTGACGGGATGGCGCACGACGGCAGCGCCCGCGAGCTCGGCGGCCTCGGCAGAGCCGTCGGTGGATCCGTCGTCGACGCAGACGATGTGGGGGAAGACGGCGCGAGCCTCGCGGACGACCTCGGCGATGACGGTGGCCTCGTTGTAGAGCGGCACCACCAGCCACACGTCGTCGTTCTGCATGCGGACAAGCGTAGAGCCGTCCGCGGCTGCCTCCGACCAGCGATGCCGTCGGTGCAGGTGACGCGCGCGTCGCCGATGTCCCGAGGCTCGAGGCCCGGGGCTCGTGGCCGTGCCCTCAGGGCGCGGCATCGGTGGCACGCGCGATCCGGGCGGGCAACTAGAGTCGGAGCACCATGACGGAGGCGAGGATCGAGCGGACGGGCCAGCCCGCGCCCGGCGGGGCAGGAGCAGCGGCGCTGCGCATCGCCGTCGTCGGCCCGACGCATCCGCACACCGGCGGGATCGCCGCCCACACGACGATGCTCGCCCACCACCTGCAGGACGCCGGCCACGACGTCGTCCTCGTCTCCTGGGCCCACCTCTACCCCTCCCGTCTGCACCGAGACGACGTCACCGTGCCGCGCGGGGGAGTCGACGTGCCCGAGGTGCCACCCTTCCCGCGCACGATCCGGGCGCTCAGCTGGGCCCGCCCGGACAGCTGGGTGAGGGTCGGTCGGCGCCTGCGCGGACTCGACGCGATCGTCGTCGTGCACGCCATCCCGCCGGCCGTGCCGGCCCACCTCGCGCTGCTGCGCGCCGCGGGAGCCCTGACCGGTGCCCTGGCCGGTGCCCAGGCCGGTGCCCAATCCGGGGCGGCCGACGCGGTGCCACGCGCGCAGTCGATCGTCATCTGCCACAACGTGCTCCCGCTCGAGCCGCACACCGGCGATGCCCGCCTCATGGGGCTGCTCTTCTCGCGGGTCGACTCGGTGCTCGTGCACAGCGCCGACCAGGCCCGTCTCGCGCACGACCTCGGCGCCCGCCGCGTCTCGGTCGCCGACCTGCCCCCGCACGTGCCGGGCGGCCACCCGATCTCACGCGGCCCCCGGCCGGGTCCCACGAGGCTGCTCGCCCTCGGGCTGATCCGCGAGCACAAGGGCATCGACGTGCTGCTCCGTGCCATGCGCACGGTGCCCGGGGTGACGCTGACGATCGCGGGGGAGATGAGCGGTCCGGCTCGCCGGGTCGTGGGCGGTCTTGCCTCCGACCCCCTCCTGGCAGGTCGGGTCGAGATCCGCGAGGGCTACGTCCCCGCCGACGCGCTCGCCGCCCTGCTGGCCGACCACGACGTGCTGGCCCTGCCCTACCGCTCCGCCACGGCGTCCCAGAACGTCGTCTTGGGCCACGCCCATGGTCTGCCGGTGCTCGCCTCCGACGTGGTGCCGTTCTCGCAGCAGGTGACCGACGGCGTCAACGGGCTGCTCGTGCCGCCCGACGACGAGCGGGCCCTGGCCGGAGCGCTGCGCCGCCTTGGTGACCCTGAGGTGCGCCGTCGCCTCGCCGACGGGGTGCAGACCCCCGACCTCTCCGGACCGTGGGCGCACTACCTCGGCACGATCGAGGCGTTGTCGCTCGACGAGTCGCTCCTCGGCCCGGGCCCCGAGCCGAGCGACGTGCTTGGCACTCCCACGTCCCAAGACGCGACGGACGACGGCGACGACGCCACCCTCGAGAGCCTCGACGACGCTGAGGGGTATGCCGTCTTGCCGGGTTCGTCTGCGCCGCAGGCCTCCTCGCAGCCCTCCTCACCGGCCGGATCGCGGTCGGAGGGACTGTCGCGCACCGAGGACGTCGCCGCTCGGGTGGGCGCGACCATCGGTCGCACCTGGGCCACGCTGGCAGGAGCGACCCGGCACCGGGTGCGCCAGAGCCTCGCCTCGCGGCGCGACGTCCTCGATCTGCGTCCGGAGGACGTGCCCGACTGGGTGCTCGCGACCGACGTGCTCGGCGACCCGGCCGAGGCCGACGACGCCCGACGCCTGGCCCGCGTCCTCGGTCTGCCCCGCTCGCTCGACGGCGTCTCGTCGTGGGCCGCGCTCGGGGCCCTCACCGCGATCCTGCGGGTGCGCGACGACGGGCGGCGCAGTGCCGTCATCGTCGACGAGACCGGCTCGCGCTCCCTGCTGTCGCGCTGGGCGAGGGCGGTCGGCTTCGCCCCGGTCGAGATCGAGTTCACCGGGGCGCACCCGAGCGTCGCCGCCCTCGACGTCGACACCGGTTCGCTCGACGTCATCGTGCGCATCCACCCACGCGGGTGCGACGCCAGCGACATCACCCAGGTGCTCGAGCAGGCGTCGTGGGCGCTGCGGTCCGGCGGTCTGCTCATCGTCACCGTCCCGATCGGCCCGCCCTCCGCCGAGGGCGCCGTCGGCCCCGCCGACGTGCGCGGCATCCTCGCGCGGGCCCACGACCTCGGCTTCGTGCTCGTCGGCGACCTCGACGGCGACGTGACGGCGCGCATGCGTGAGGCGGCCGGTCGAGCCCGAGCCGACGACGCGGCATACGGCCTCGTGCGACTGACGCTGAGGCGCCGCTGATGACCCGCGGGCGGGTGCTGACGATCCTGCGCGTGGCGATCGCCGTCATCGTGCTGGCGGCGGTCGTGTGGGCGGTGGCGAAGAACTGGGCCGAGGTGTCGGTGCACCTCAACAAGATCTCGTGGCCGGTCTTCGTGCTCTCGTCGCTCGCCGCAGCGGTCGGCACGTGGCTGACGATGCTGGGCTGGCGCGTCATCCTGCGCGACCTCGGCTCCGACCTTCACCTCGCGCCGTCGTCGGGCGTCTACTTCGTCGGGCAGCTCGGCAAGTACCTCCCTGGCTCCCTCTGGTCGGTGCTGGTCCAGGCCGACATCGCGAGCCATCTCAAGGTGCCGCGGCGGCGCACGGCCGTGACCGGCCTGCTCGCCCTCGGACTGTCTTTGCTGACAGGGCTGCTCGTCGGACTGCCCGCCGCCTCGTTCCTACTGCGGCGCGACGCCGACGCGTTCTCGTGGTGGGTGCTGCTCGCGATCCCGCTCGTCGTCGTGCTCTGCGTGCCGAGGCTGCTCAACGCCATCATCGCGCTCATGCTGCGCACGCTGCGCCGCGAGCCGCTCGAGCACGACCTGTCCGGTCGCGCCGTGCTGACGTCGGTCGGCATCTTCGTGCTCGTCTGGCTGGCGTTCGGTGTGCACACGCTGCTGCTCGCGCAGGCCGTCGCGGGAGATGCCCCCCACCCCGACCTGACGCGCGCGGCGATGACGGGCTATGCCCTCTCGGTGTCACTGGGCATGCTGACGATCATCCTGCCCGCCGGTCTGGGTGCCCGCGAGGGACTGCTGACGATCATCCTGTCGGTCGCCATCCCGGCACCCGCAGCGGCGGCGGTCGCCATCGTGTCGCGCTTCATCGTGACGATCATCGACGTGCTCGCTGCACTGGGTGGCTGGCTCTATGCGCGCAGCCACCACCTCGTCACCGAGCGCCGCGCTGAGGACGAGGCGAGCGAGACCACTGCCGCCTGACGCCAGATGACAGGCGTCAGACCGGCTCGAGCACGAAGACGGGGATGAGCCGCTCGGTCTTGGACTCGTAGGAGGCGTAGGGCGGGAAGGTCGCGACGCACCGCTCCCACCAGGCCGCGCGCTCCTCGCCCTCCAGCTCGCGGGCCCGCCGTCGGGTGACGACGGTGCCGTCCTGCAGGTCGAGCTCGGGGAGGCTGCGCAGGTTCCAGTACCACTGCGGGTGCTCGGGGGCGCCCCCGAGACTGGCCACGGCGGCATACAGCCCATCGTGCTCGACCCGCATGAGCGGCACCTTGCGGATGGCGCCCGTCTTGGCCCCGACCATCGTCAGCAGCACGACGGGCATGCCCATGATGTCGACCGAGTCCGTGGTGCCGGTGCGCTCGATCTCACTGACCTGGTCGCGAGCGCCCTTGCGGGGACTCGGCACATACTCTCCCTCGATCACCATGGCCCGAGTCTGCCTCAGGCAGCGCCCGGCTCGGGGGCCGAGCTCCACGGGAACTTCTTGACGAAGTCCTCGACCACGGTCGTGTTGAGCCCGCCGCAGAGCTGGCGGTGGCCCATCTGGTTGGAGACCTTGCCGCTGCTCTGGTCGACGTCGGCCGACCAGTGCGAGAGGGCGTACTTCTTGCCGGCCGGCAGCTCGCCGTAGGCGGGATCCCACGGGCTGATGAGGAACTTGTTGGCCGACTCCTTCATCGCGTTGACCTTGGCGGCGAGCGCCTCGAAGGCGGCGGCCTGCTCGGTCTCGACGGAGCGGTCGTACCAGAGGATGGTGTAGCCGTGCTCGAGGTTGTGCACGAGTGTCTCGATCTTGGGGGCGTCGGCGACGGTGTAGACCCGGCGCGCCTCGACGGCGGGCACGGCGAAGTGCTGACCGCTTGACGGGGGCACGGTGGCGTACTTCACGGTCGTGAGGTCGGGCTGGTTGGTGCCCGGTCCGACGTGCTCGCTCGACCCGCTGGCGGGGTCGTCGGTGATCGGGTCGCAGGAGGCCGCGGCCACGTCACCGCTGATCGCGCTGAGGGCCTCGGCCTTCTTGTTCTGCTCGCCGAGCACCGCCCACGCGACGGCAGCGCCGATGATGGCGACGACGGCCACGCAGGCGCCGATCACGACGAGGAGCCGACGGCGTTCGGCCTTCTTCTGGGCGGCCTGCATGGCTGCCACGCGCTCGCGTCTGTCTCGGCTCGTCTCGCGGGCCATCGTTCCTCGTTCCTCGTCCAGGGGTGTGTGAGCTGCACTGCCGGGTCAGGGCGGTGTCGTGCATCCAACGACCGACCCGCGGCGATCGTGCCGAGTCTAGGCGAGGATGTCAGGGTGGCCGAACCCGACGACACCTCCGAGACACGGTCGCCGACCGTGCTCAGCCGGGTCTGGCGCACCGACCGCGAGATCAACCTGCGGGCCCAGCTCGGCGTCTTCCGCCGAGGGTCGGGCGACCCCACGATGCGCTGGGGCGCCGACCGCTCCGTCGTCCGGGCCGCCCAGACACCGGAGGGCGTCGGCACGCTCCATCTCGTCTGCCGTGCGGCGGGCTCCGAGGTGCATGCGCACGCGTGGGGACCCGGGGCGGGGTGGCTGCTCGACGGTGTGCCCGCGCTGCTCGGTGACGACGACGACCCCTCGGGCTTCGAGCCCGTGCACGCTCCGGTGGCCGATGCCTGGCGCCGCTTCCCGTCCTGGCGGGTGCCGCGCTCGGGCCTGCTCTTCGACGCCCTGGCCCCCGCGGTCATCGAGCAGAAGGTGACGGGGCAGGAGGCCTTCAGCGGCTACCGGATGCTCGTGCGGCGCTTCGGCACCCCGGCGCCGGGGCCCGTCGAGGGGCTCCTCGCGCCACCCACGGCAGCCGGCTGGGCCGCGATCCCGTCGTGGGCGTGGCTGCAGGCGTCGGTCGACGGCGCCCGGTCGCGCACGGTCGTGCGGGCTGCGGGCTTCGCGGGCCGGCTCGAGGAGGGGGTCGGTCTCGGCACGCCCGAGGCGCACCGCCGGATGCGTGCCCTGCCCGGCATCGGGGTGTGGACCGCGGCGGAGGTCGCCCAGCGAGCGCTGGGCGACGCCGACGCGGTGTCCTTCGGCGACTACCACGTCGCCAAGGACATCGGGTGGGCGCTCACCGGCACCCCCGTCGACGACGACGGCCTCGCCGCGCTGCTCGAGCCGTATGCCGGTCACCGCTACCGCGTGCAGCACCTGCTGGGCCTCACCGGCCAGCACCGCCCGCGCCGCGGCCCGCGGATGTCTCCGCGCACGCACCTCCCGACCCGCCCCCGCTGACCGATCGAGAGAGCGATCCGCCCACCCGACCCTTGATCGAGAGCGCGATTCGTCCGCCCGCCCCTTGATCGAGAGAGCGATCAGCGCGGTGATCCCTTGATCGAGGGAGCATTCCGTCCGCCCCAGCCCACCCGCGCCGCGGGAGCCG
This sequence comes from Humibacillus xanthopallidus, assembly GCF_044793955.1. Classification (GTDB taxonomy): domain Bacteria; phylum Actinomycetota; class Actinomycetes; order Actinomycetales; family Dermatophilaceae; genus Humibacillus; species Humibacillus xanthopallidus_C. The sequence continues at coordinate 1,735,537 of NZ_CP084995.1, forward strand.
GCCACACGGCATACGGGAGCACGATGGAGCGCGACGACCCGCCCCTCGGCGGGGGCGGGCCGTGGCGTCAGGAGGCTGCGCTCAGCTGCGGTAGGAGACCACGATGCTCGGGCGCGGGAAGCCGTCGGTGTGCGGCCAGGTGCTCGTCGGTGCCTCGAAGGTGGCCCCGTCGGTCTCACCGGGGTGCTGCACGGCGACGAAGACGGAGAGCTGGTCGTCGGTGATGAGCGGGCCGCACGTCTCGGCGCCGTAGGGCACCGTGAGGAACTGCTGCACGTTGCCCCGCTCGGGACCGGTGACGGGCACGCGGAAGAGCCCGTCGTTGGAGCCGAGGACGTTGCCGTCGGTAGAGATCCAGAGGTTGCCGACCTTGTCGAAGGCGACGTTGTCGGGGCAGCTGATCGGGCTGACCCGGCTCTTGTCGTAGCCGGCGAAGTAGGTCTCCGGCGCCTCGGGGTCACCGCAGACCAGGAAGAGGTCCCACGTGAACGTCGTTGCGGCGTGGTCGTTCCCGTGCTCGGTGAGCTCGAGGACGTAGCCGTTGCGGTTGCCCGACTGGGTCCGCAGGGGTGCACCGAGGGCGGGCCTCGTCATGCTGCTGGCGAGCGGGTTGGCCTCGTCGGTCGGGTAGGCGGTGCCGCGGCTGCTGTTGTTGGTGAGCGCGCAGTAGACCTTGCCGTTGACCGGGTTCGCCTCGACGTCCTCGGGGCGGTCCATCTTCGTCGGGCTCACGGTGTCGGCTGCGAGGCGGGTGTTGATGAGCACCTCGGCCACCGACATGCCGGGCACGTAGGACGTCGTGTCGGACGTGAGGGCGACCCACGTGCCGGCGCCGTCGAACTCGCCGTCGCCGGTGCCATCACCGCTGAAGCGGGCGACGTAGAGGGTGCCGCGGGTCAGCAGGCCCTTGTTGTGGGTGCGCGCCGCCCGCGATCCGCCCTTGCGGAAGGTGTCGGCCGAGACGAACTTGTAGAGGTAGTCGCCGCGCTCGTCGTCACCCATGTAGGCGACGGCGTGACCGCTCCGGCTCAGGCTGACGTTGGCGCCCTCGTGCTTGAAGCGGCCGAGCATTGTCTGCTTGACGGGGGCCGACTCCGGCTCGTAGGGGTCGATCTCGACGATCCAGCCGAAGCGGTAGGCCTCGTGGGGGTGCTTGGCGAGGTCGAAGCGCTCGTCCACGCTCGACCAGCCACGGTTGGTCGCGGTGGTGGTTGGGAGGCCGTAGCGCTTGAAGGACGTCGCGTTGGACGGCTCGACCGGGCCACTCGCGTCGAAGTAGCCGTTGAAGTTCTCCTCGCCGGAGAGCACCGTGCCCCACGGGGTCGTGCCGCCGGCGCAGTTGCCGAAGGTGCCGAGCACGGTCCGGCCGGAGGGGTCCGCGGCGGTGCGCAGCAGCTCGTGGCCCGCGGCGGGACCCTCGACGGTGAACGGGGTGCTGCCGGTGATGCGGCGGTTGTGCTCGGCCCGGCGGTGGTCGGCGCGCACCCAGGAGCCGGTGGCTCGCCCGCGCTCGATGGTCACGACGGCCATGCCGTGGGCAGCGATCGCGATCTTCTTGATCGTCGCGTCGTCGTAGGCCCCGGCGGGGAACATGAGGTTCTCGTCGGTGTACTCGTGGTTCGTGACGAGCAGGGCCTGGCGGCCGCGGAGGGGCAGCACGCCGACGTAGTCGTTGTTGTAGCCGAACTGCTTGGCCTGCGCCTCGGGCGTCTGGGCCTCGACGTCGAAGCGGGGGGCGCCTGCCTCGACGGGGTCGCCCCAGCGGATGACGACGTTGTGCGTGAAGCCCGGTGCGTTGGTCACGGCATCGGCCCGGTTGGGGGCAACCGGGGTGAACGCAGCTCGGCCGAGGTTGGGGGTGGTGCGGGCTTCCTTGGCAGACAGGGCGGTCGACGCCGCGGCTGCGGGGGAGGCCGTCCCGAGTCCGGCGAGCACGAGCGCCCCGGCGCCGACCGCTCCGCCCTTGAGCACCGACCGGCGCGCGAGGGCGCCCTCGACGAGGTCGCGCATCCGCGGGTTGTCGCTCTCGTTGGGCACGGGGGCGTCGCAGGCGTTGTTGCAGCGGTAGTGGCACGTCATCGAGCTGCGCGACCCGTGGCGCGGCGAGCTGATGAGGGGGAGAAGCGTGGGGGACATGCAGGTGCTCCTTCGGCAGTCAGGCTGGGTGGGTCCGCCGCGCGGCTGGGTCGGCGCGGCTCGGAGCCGTCTGTGACGCTAGGAGGGCAGGGGTGGGGTCTGGGTGCTGCTGCGGTGACCATCGAGTGAACACGGCGTGACGGTGTCGCGCGGAGCCGCCGACGGTGAGGGAGTGCCCGACCTGTCCGCTGCGTCACCATTTCGGTATGCCGGTGGAGGCGGCTCCTACGCTGGAAGTGAGGCCCCCCGATGGCGGCGGCCGACAGATCCGCGCCGGTGCTCCGACGCCGGGCCGGGGGCTCACGCGGGGAGGCGTGAGATGACGGGCAGCAGGCACCAGGGACGTCAGGACAGACCGGCAGCGTCGGGCGCGAGCGCAAGGTGCCCGTCTGGATGGCAGTGACGGGGAGCCTCGTCGCCATCGTCAGCGCGGTCGTCGGCATCTACTTCACGGTCTGGCCCCGCACTCAGGAGCGCTCCTTGGATGCCTGGGCGCGCGAGGCCACTGCGGTCTGCGAGCAGTATCGCGGTGAGCTCGTGGCGGGCTATCGCGATGCGACCGATCGCATCGAGGCGGCCTTCTCCGAGGGCGCCGGCGTCGCTCCGGCCGTGGCGGCGCTCGACGACGCCTCCAACGTCTACCGCGGGATGGTCGGACGCATCCGGGCGATCGCCCCGCCCACCGACTCCGCCGATCTCGCCAAGGTCGACGCGGCGCTCGCTGCCACAGAGCGCCTCGACGCAGCGTGGGCCACGGCGGCGACGCTGCTCGAGCAGGTCGACCCCGCAACGGCATCCATGCCACAGCTCCAGGGCATCGTCGACGCGGTCGATCTCGCCGCCACCGTGGCGGATGAGACGTCGGCCGCCTTCGTCTCGGTCGGCGCGAGGAGCTGCTCCATCAACTGACGCGCCGAGATGCCCTCCCCGCGGGGGTGCGCAGGCCTCGCCCACTCTGCTGAATCCGCTCCGGCCGCTGCGCGCCGGTGGGACAGTGGGTCGATGCGGGTGCTCTGCGCGACGACGGCCGGCACGGGCCACTTCGGACCGATGATCCCCCTGGCGCAGGCGTGCGCGGCCGCCGGTCACGAGGTGCGCGTCGCCGCCCCCGAGTCCTTTGCCGGGCACGTGGAGCGTGCTGGTCTGACGCACGCCCCCTTCGACGACGTGCCACCGGAGGTGATCGGTCCGGTCTTCGGGAGGCTGCCGTCCCTGTCGACGGAAGAGGCCAACCGCACCGTGATCAGCGACGTCTTCGGCCGTCTCGACGCCCGGGCGGCGTTCCCGCGGGTGAACGAGCTGGTCGAGGCATGGCGGCCCGACGTCGTGCTGCGCGACCCGTGCGAGTTCGGCTCCCTCGCGGCCGCGGAGCGCGCGGGCGTGCCGCACGCCGAGGTGGCGATCGGCATCGGCAACCTGCAGCCCTGGGCGACCTCCGCACTCGTCGAGCCGTTGGGTGAGCTCGACGAGATCGTCGGGCTCGCGCCGGGCACGTGCACGGGCGCGATGGCGACGGCGCCGGTGCTGACGTCCGTGCCAGCCAGCCTCGATGGACGTGGAGAGGCGCCGCCCGGCGACGTTGCCGCACAGCGACCCTCGGCAGTCTTCCGTTATCGGTATGCGCAGGGCCGGGGGCGCTCGGGCTCGCTGCCTGGGGCGTGGGGCGCGGCCGACGAGCCGCTCGTCTACGTGACGTTCGGCTCGGTCACCGGCGGCTTCGACGTGCTGAGCGTCGTCTTCGAGCGCTCGCTGCGGTCGCTGGCCGACCTGCCGGTGCGGGTGCTGCTCACGACCGGGCACGCGGGCGACCCCGAGTCGCTGCGCCCCTGGCCCGACAACGCCCATGTCGAGCAGTGGTGGCCGCAGGACGACGTCATGCCCCTCGCGTCGGCCATGGTGGGGCACGGCGGCTTCGGCACGACGATGGCGGCGCTCGCTGCCGGGGTGCCCCAGGTCGTCGTGCCGCTCTTCGCCTCCGACCAGGAGACCAACGCGACGCGCGTCGCGCAGGTCGGCGCCAGCATACGGCTGGATGGTCGGCAGGACGCGACGGAGGGTCTGGCCGATGCCGTGAGCCGGGTGCTGACCGATGCTGGCATGCGGACCGCCGCCACAGCGATGGCCGACGAGATCGCCTCTCTGCCAGAGGTTTCCGAGATCGTGGAAACCATCGAAGGACTCGCCACGAGCCGCTAGCCTCGTCACCATGGCGCTCCTGCGGTTCGACACCCCGGGTCGGGTGCGCGACGTCCCGACCGGCTCCCGCTTCTATGACGAGTGGCACCGCACCGTCGAGCGCATCATCGCCACGAGCACCGCGGTGAGCGGGCCGGGCCGCTATGTCGACCCGAGCAGGCGCGACGTCGACGTGATCGGGAAGCGGCTCTACACGTGGACCGGCTTCCCACGGCCCCTGCTCGTCGAGCACCGCGACGACCGGCGAGCTGCGTGGGTGGCCGGGGAGAGCCGCGACGTGCAGATCGAGTACCTCGAGTGGCACGTCGAGCGGGCGGGCGACACGATCACCCGGGTCACCTTCACCACCGAGACGCCGGAGTACTGGAAGGCACTCGCAGCCACCGACCGTCGACGGGTGCTGGCGCTCTACCGCGAGCTCGTGAGCCCCGACGTGACGGAGCGCGACCTCTTCCCGGGCGGCACGGCATACGACCCCCGCAACCGGTGGAACACGACCGACGGCATCGTCCACTTCGTCATGCGCATCAACTCGCTGCGTGACCTGCTCGGGGTGTCGCAGGAGGTGGAGCCGACGCGCCGCGCGCTCGACGGCTACGACGCGCTGCCCTACAGACGACAGACGGGGGCCGACGCCCGGCTCAACCTCGACATCTGGGCGCTGAGCCGCAGGGGGTATGCCGTGTCGACCGACGAGACGCCGGGCCTGTTCATCGCGGGCTGGGACGACACCGGGTGGGAGAGGCCTGACGGCACGCCGGTGGGCAGCTACTGGACGGTCGTGCGCGGGGAGCCGGGTGCAGCCCTGCGGGTGGTCTACGAGGTGCCGCCCTCGGAGGGTTTCGCGGTCGGTGACATCTGCATCGGGGGTCGCCCGATCGAGTTCGGTGGCCAGATCGCCGAGCACGTCACCGTGAGCGCGCACGGGCTCGTCGGACGGAGCAGACGGTGAGGCGGGCGACGGCTGAGGTCCTGGCCGGGCTCGGCGCTGCCGGCGCTGACCTGCTGGCGGGCGTGGAGGTGCCGGCGGGCGTGGAGGTGCCGGTAGCGCCGGACGCTTCCGCGGCGCCGGTGCCGAGGGGGCAGGAGCATGGGCGCGGCGCGCCGCAGACGACGCCGCTCGGCGAGCCGGTCTATGGACGGGCGGCGGGCAACGAGATCCAGGGCGCGGTCGTGCCGGGCTTCAACAAGGACCACCAGCAGCTGCTCTTCCTGCGGCTGGGCGACGTCGACCGCGCCCGCGCCTGGCTGCGCTGGCTGGCACCGCGCCTGTCGACGATGAACGAGGTGCTCGACTTCCGCCGGGCGTTCCGCGCGGCGCGCCTGCGGCAGGGCGTGCACGACCCGGGGCTGTCGGCGACGGGGTCGCGGGTGCCCGAGCTGACGGCGACGTGGCTCTCGGTTGCGTTCTCTCACAGAGCGATTGCGCTGCTGGTGGGGTCGGACGACGCGTCGCGCCTCGGTGACGAGAGCTTCCGTCAGGGTCTGGCCGCCCGCTCGACGTATCTCGGTGACCCCACCGACCCGACGCACCCGGGGCACCGCGACCACTGGGTCGTCGGGGGCCCGCAGAACGAGGCCGACGTGTTCGTCACCGTCGCGGCCGACGACCTCGACGACCTCGACGCGGCCGTGACAGCCGTCGTCACGGCGGCGGAGCAGCACGGTCTGTCGGTCCTGCTGAGCCAGCGGGGCGACAACCTTCCGGGCGCCCTTGCGGGCCGAGAGCACTTCGGCTTCAAGGACGGCATCTCACAGCCCGGCATCCGCGGCGCCCGCTCGACCGTGCCCGGCGACGAGATCACCCCGCGCTACCTCGCCGACGACGACCCCCACGCTGCGCTCTTCGCCAAGCCGGGCCAGCCGCTCGTGTGGCCGGGGCAGTTCCTCCTCGGCGAGCCGCGGCAGGATCCGCAGGACCCCCGGGTCGCGGCACCCGGCGCCACGACGCACCCGGAGTGGGCGCGGCTCGGGTCCTACGTCGTCGTGCGCCGCCTCGCCCAGGACGTCGTCGGCTTCTGGGACTGGATGGGGTCGGCGGCGGAGGCGCTCGGTGTCGAGCCCGTCGCGTTCGCGTCGGCGCTCGTCGGCCGCTGGCCCACGGGGGCGCCCGTCATGAGGTCACCCCGTGCCGACGACCCGGTGCTCGCGGGCGACGACTTCGCGAGCAACCACTTCCTCTACCAGGACGACACCCGACCGTCGTCGCTCGTGCCGATCGAGGGGTATGCCGGCGACACCCACCGCGCAGCCGCGGCCGACGTGCTCGCCCGGGTCTGCCCGCACGCCGCGCACATCCGCAAGGTCAACCCCCGCGACAGCGCGACGGACTTCGGCGCACCGGCCGACACGTTGACGCGCCTCATGCTCCGGCGCGGCATCCCCTACGGCCCCGCGCTCGTCGGGGTGACGGATCCACCGCCCGAGCTCGTCGAGGCGGAGCGGGGGCTGCTCTTCGTGGCGTGCATGGGCTCGATCGAGGACCAGTTCGAGTTCGTCTCACGGCGCTGGGCCAACTCGACCGACCAGCCCAACGCCGGCGGGGTCGACCCCGTGATCGGTCAGGTCGACCGGGCGGGCAGCCGGGTGCGCGAGGTGCTGTGGCCCGGTGCCGACGGGGACGTGCCGCTCCGGCTCGACACCGACTTCGTGACGCCGACCGGTGGCGGCTACTTCTTCGCGCCGCCCATCTCCGCCGTCGACGGCATCCTCGCTTCCGGCTGACGCCCCCCACCACGTCGAGTGCCCACTTCTCGACGGGCTGAGACCGCCCGGGGGAAACTGGGCACTCGACCGGTCCTGCGTCGAGTGCCCACTGCTCGACGGGAGGAGACGGGGCACTGGACCGGTCGTGCGTCGAGTGCCCACTTCTCGACGGGAGGAAACGGGGCACTGGACCGGTCCTGCGTCGAGTGCCCACTTCTCGACGTGGGTGTCAGGGGACGTGGCGCTCGGCGTCGATCTGGTGGCGCAGAGCGACGAGCCCGAGGGCGTGGTCGCGCAGGGCGATGTCCTCCTCGGACACCGGCTCCCAGGTCGGGGTCGGCACGGCGTTGCCGTCGTCGTCGAGCGGCACGAAGACGATGAGCGAGTGCGTCGTCAGGTCGAGCTCGCCGGTGGCCGGGTCGCCGGAGCGCACGTGCACGCTGATGTGCATGCTGGACGTGCCGGTGAGCAGCAGGCGGGCCTCGACCTCGACCAGGTGCCCGATGCGCAGCGGACGGTAGAAGCGCACCCCGCCGGAGTAGACGGCGACGTTGGCGGCGCTGCCCGTCCAGCCGGTCGCGAGCACATGGGCCGCCTCGTCGATCCACCGCATGACTATGCCACCGTGCACCTTGCCGCCCCAGTTGACGTCGGTGGGGGCCGCGAGGAAGCGCAGCACGGTCCGCGGCGCCGTGCCGGCGTCGCTGTAGGTCTGGGCCGCCATCGCGGTGGCGATCTCGGAGCGCAGGTCGATCCGGCGCAGGGCGCTCTCCTGCCAGGCGCGGTCCTGATCGGTCTGAGGCTCGAAGACCGGCACGGGGGTCGGACGACCGTCGGCACCGACGGCGACGAAGACCATGAGGCACTCGGTGGTCGGCAGCAGGTCGGGGTGACGCGGGTTGCCGGCCGAGACGGTCACGAGGATGTGCATGCTCGAGGTGCCGGTGTGGATGATCTGGGCGCGAGCCTCGACGAGGTCGCCCACCTCGACGGGGCGGGTGAAGCGCACGTTGCCGACGTAGGCCGTGACGCAGTAGGTGCCGCTCCAGCCCGCGGCTGCCGCATAGCCAGCCTTGTCGATCCATTCGAGCACGCGGCCGCCGCCGACGGTGCCGGAGTAGCCCGCGTCGGTGGGACCGGCCAGGAAGCGCAGGGTGATCTCTCGGGCACCACGCGGCATACGGGCTCCTCGGTCGGGGCGGCAGGGGTGGAGCGAGCGTCGCAGCCTACTGACGGGTCGCCAAGCCACCACGACGAAGTGGAGCGCAGGTCACAGTCGAGCCTGCACGCCCCATGGCCGGGTGGTCATGCCGAACGCAGGTCTGGCCCGGGGTGCGGCCCGACGGCACCAGCATCAGGCGCGCTCGAGGACTGGGCCCGTGCCACCTGGATCGGGAGGCAGCGGGAGTGGAGGACGAGGCTGCCGCGGCCGGGGGCCGCGCGGCCCACCCGCTCCGGGCGGGCATGCAGACAGTCCCCGTCGGTGGGTCCTGCGGGGCAGAGCACCAGGCCGTCGCCGTGGCGAGCCAGCGCGGGGACCAGGCCGCGGAAGGCAGCGTTGGCCCGTGCCGTGTCGGAGACGGCCCAGACGAGGCCACCGGAGTCATCGACGAGGTCTGAGCACTCGACGAGAGCCCGCTCGAGGTCGCTGCCCTCGAGCGACTCTGCATCGTCGACGAGCGCGGCGAGATCGGGGTGGGCTCGTCGAAGGTCGACGAACCGGCGGTCGTCCTCGCGGGCGAGCAGGTGCACCCCCCGCTCGGCGGAGAGGGCGTGCAGCGGGGAGCGGCGGTTCGCGACGATGGCGACCTGGCGGTGGCTCTCGATGAGCTGCCGGGCCAGCACCTCCAGGACGTTGGAGCGGCCCGACCTCGGCGGCCCGACGACGAGGAGGCGAGAGGCCTCCATCGCGAGGTCGATGCAGATCGGCGTTGCGGCGTCACCGCCCACGCCCAGGCACACCGTCGGCCGACCGTTTCGGGTGGCGAGGGTCGCTCCTGGCCGGCGCGCGCCCGCGATGAGGGTCCCCAGGTCGAGCTCGGACGGCAGGGGGACGATGCGCCACGGTCGTTGTTCTGCTGGAACGGTCGACAACGAGCCCCTGGCGGTTGCTGCGCGCTGCACCGCTGCGATCTGCTCGGCGTGGGTCGGTCCTGAGCCCATCGTGGCAATGTGCAGCTCCGTGCCGTCGGTGAGATCGACGGCGCGGCCGGGACCCCGCCGGAGTCGAGCCGCGGCCGGCTCGAGACCGACCAGGGTGAGGTCCAGGGGGTCGGGCATCGGCAGCACGAGGCGACGGTCGAGGAGGCTGGACAGCCGGCCCGATCCGACCGTGCGACCGCCGGTGACGACGGCTCGGAGCCCGCGGGTCGCCCCATCGCGGATGAGGCGCAGGAGGGAGTCAGTGCCCGGTCCGACCGCCTCGCTCAGCGCGTCGTCCACCGCCTCCCAACCGTCGACCACGAGGACGGTGAGGTCGGGGGAGGCTCCTTCGGGTGGAGCGCCGAGGACCTGCTCGGCCAGTCGTTCGACGACTCGACGCAGAAGGGTCGGGTCGCCGGGGTCGACGATTGTGCCGACGTGGGGGAGCGCCGAAAGGTCGGTGAGCAGCCCCGGGGTGCTTGCGAGCACGTGGACGTGGAGCTCGCTCAGTGCATGACGCTGAGTGATGCCGGTGACCAGGGTGCGAACGAACGTGGTTCTGCCAGAACGGGATCCACCGATGACGCCCAGGTGGCCGTCGCATGCCGGATCCCACCGTGCGACCTCCTGTCGCTGCTCGCCCGGGAGGTCGACGAGGCCGAACGGCACACCACCGGGTGACGAGGCGTCAAGGCGGTGCCGCGGAACGGCGGTGCCGGCGGATCTGGGTGGTGCAGCCGTGGGGTCGAGGGTGGCGAGCTCGTCGACGCCGATCCAGTCCGGCAGTGGTGGCAGCCAGGGCGAGGTCGGTGTCACGATCCGCCCTGCGGTCGCGGCTCGACGGGCTGCGTCGACGAAGGCTGCGAGCTCTGTCGCGACGACCGGTGCCGCCTGGGGAGGGTTCTCGTCCCGCTCGGCGCGCGGGCGCTTCGCAGCGGGAAGGGAGCCATCTCCGGCGAGCACCATCACGCTGACTCCCTCCGCGGCTGCGGGTGTGTCGGCGGGACCGCCGACATGGGCGGTCTGGAGGACGACGAGCTGGCCGTCGCCGGCACGCAGGTAGGCGCGTCCCGGCGAAGCCTCGCTCAGGCCCGCAGCCCCGGAGTCGTCGATGACGTCGTCGCTGTCGGCGCGGTCGCGAACTCGAAGGCAGATGCGGAGCGACACGTTGGCCCTCATGTCACCGGTGATGATGCCCGACGGCCGCTGGGTGGCGAGCACGAGGTGGACACCGAGGGAGCGGCCCGTGGCAGCGATGCGCACGAGGCCACTGACGAAGTCAGGCAGCTCGTCGGCCAGCAGCTTGAACTCGTCGACGACGATCACGAGTCGAGCAAGCCGTGGCCACGCGGAGTGCGAGCTGCCGCGCAGGAGGCGATAGGTGTCGAGATCCTTCGCACCGGCCTCGGCAAGGATGCGCTCGCGCCGGCGCAGCTCGGCGGTGAGCGAGGCCAGGGCGCGAGAGGTGAGGTGCTCGTCGAGGTCGGTGACGAGACCGAGAGTGTGAGGGAGGCGGGCGCACTCGCTGAAGGCCGCGCCGCCCTTGTAGTCCACCAGGACGAAGCCCAGGTCATCCGGTCGGTGAGTCGCCGCGAGGCCGGCGACGAGAGCCTGGAGCAGCTCGGACTTGCCCGAGCCGGTGGTGCCGCCCACGAGCGCGTGCGGCCCATCGCGGGCGAGGTCGACCTCGTGCGGCCCCGAGGCGGTGAGCCCCAGCAGGGCACGCGGTGCGCCGGCCGGCCGTGCCCACGCGTCCGCGAGGGCATCTGCGTCGAGCGGGTCGAGGCCCCGGGACCGGTGCAGCTCGCGGAACCCGACGCGGGGCGCTAGCGCACCCTCGTCGGTGTCCGGCGTCGCATCGCACAGCGGCGCGAGTCCGCGCGCAAGCTGCTGGATCCAGCTCGGGTCAGGCAGGTCAGGGGCGACGTCCTCGACCACCCGATCGGGCAGGGTGAGGCAGGCGCCGACGCCCCGGTCCGCCAGCTCGACCACGGCGACGGTCTCGAGCGGAAGCGAGGAGCGGTCGTGCTCGAGGCAGAGAAACGCCAACCCCTGAGCGGGACCGAGTCTCAGCAGATCGGCGACGCCCGTGACTGCGCGCAGCTCGCGAGCACCGTCGAGCACCACGAGCACGTCGGTGACCGGCCCCGCCTGACGATGCTCGCGCGTGTCGAGCTGCGAGCCAGCGCCGGCCGCCCGCTCGTCGACGAGCGCGCGCAACGACGAGACGACCAGAGCGAGGCCATGGGGGTCGAGGGTGCGTGCCTCGCAGGTGATCTCACCCGTCTGCGTCGTGAGCAGGTGGGGGAGCAGACGCGTCGAGTCCCAGTCGCGGGTCGGCACGTCGGATCCGGTGAGGAGCACGATGCGTGCACGCCGGGGCGAGTGCCACGCTGCAACCTGCGCCGTCAGGCTCCTGGCGACGGCGAGCGAGGCTGGTCGTGGGCCGGCGATGCCGAGCACCGAGGTGTGACGCAGGTCGACGAGCGCGGGCACCTCTGCCACGACGGGGTGCTCGCCCGTCGAGGCGCCCGTGCGCACGATCCGAGCGGGCTGCGTGGCCGTGCCGAGTCGCAGCACGAACCAGTCGCCGTCGCTGGGCTGGCGCTCCCAGAGGCGTGGGCCGCGTCGGTCGACCAGCTCGAGGAGGAGGCAGAGGTCGGGGTGCTCGGCCCTGCGCTGACGCGTCTCCGTCCTGAGGGCTTCGCTCAGCTGGCTCGCGCCGGCCTCGAGGCTGTCGGCGTGCTGTCTCAGCATCCGCCGGTAGGACAACCGTCCGTGGCGCCGGTCGCTCCACCACTGACCGATGAGGATCACCGGCGACATCAACGCGAAGAGCAGCATGATGGGTGAGCGCATCGCCAAGGCCAGGGCGCCGGACAGCACCAGAGGTGCGAGGGACGCAAGCAACGGCAGGCGGTGCCCGTCCGGACGTTTCGGCTCCTCGGGGGTGTGGATCTCGACGGAGCCGCCAGCAGGTGCGAATCGGGGCCGCACATGCACGAGCACCCGTCCGTCGCGCGTGCCGTGGCCCACCCCCGTCATCGACCGCTGGCGCAGCACCAGGGTGGTCGACCCCACCCGCAGGTAATCGCCTGGTCCGAGTGTCGCCCCACCGGGAGGAAGTGGCTCCCCCTCGAGGCGCGAAGGATTTGCGGGGTGGAGGTCGCGCACGCTGATGTCGCCGTCACGCACCGTGACGAGGCAGTGCGCCCGTGAGACGTCCGAGTCGTCGAGCCGCACCGAGCACGAGATCGAGCGGCCGACGACGTGATCGCCGCGACCGAGCGAGACCGTGCGACCTGCTCCGGGGCCGCCCACGACGAGGAGGTCTGCGAGCCCGACCGAGCCGGACGGCATACGGGAGCGGTGTCGTGGTGCTGCGACGACGGCGGCACCTCGGAGCAGAGGCGGTGCACCGAGCGGGACGTCGTCGGCGAGGGCACGCCCGCCGACCTCGAACACGACGTCATCGGACGTCAGGATGTCGTCGGCGTGCTTGATCTGCTGGAGGAGCGCGGGCCGGAGGTCGGCGAAGGTGGAGCCGGGCGGCGCGTCGACGAGCAGCTCGATGGGCCCTGGGGCCGAGTCGGGTCGGTTGTCGATGAGGCTGAGGCGCAGGTGCACGTCGTGGTCTCCCTTCGATGTCCGATGTCCGATGACAGCAGAACCCGGGGCGGACGTGGTTCGTCATCCACAGGCGGTCCCCGGAGGCGTGCACAAGGCCGGGGATCTGCGTGGTTATCCACAGATTCAGTCCGGAACGTGGGCATTGGTCCGTTCTGCTCTAGTTTTGAACGCGCCAGATCATCGGCTCGCGGGCAAGATGACCGGCACACCAGCCGACCGTCAGGGGGTCCGATGTCGACACAGGAGGCCGTGCGCCACGTCGAGGGTGAGGTCCGCGAGCTCATCCGACGCTCGGGCATCGACCCCACGAGGAACACCCTCGAGGTCCGCCGCCTCGTCCAGGACGCGGTCCAGGACTATGACGAGCGCTCGCTCCACGGAGGCCTGCCGGCTCTCGGCGACATGCGATCGGCGGTGCACTCGATCCTTGCCGTCGTCGCGGGCTACGGGCCGTTGCAGCAGTACTTCGACGACCCGACCGTCGAGGAGATCTGGATCAACGAGCCGGGCAAGATCTTCGTCGCGCGTGGCGGCGTCGCCGAGCTGACGCCCACCATCCTCACCGCCGACGACGTGCGCGACCTCGTCGAGCGGATGCTGAAGAGCAGCGGGCGGCGGGTCGACCTGAGCAGCCCCTTCGTCGACGCCACGCTGCCTGACGGCTCCCGTCTGCACGTCGTCATCCCGGACATCAGCCGGACGCACTGGCAGGTCAACATGCGCAAGTTCGTCGTGCGGGCGGACCATCTCGACGACCTCGTGGGTCTCGGCACCCTGACGAAGCAGGCTGCCACCTTCCTCGACGCGGCGGTGGCGAGCGGTCTCAACGTACTGGTGGCGGGCGGCACTCAAGCAGGCAAGACGACCCTGCTCAACTGCCTCGCGGCCGCCATCCCACCGCGTGAGCGCGTCATCACCTGCGAGGAGGTCTTCGAGCTCAAGATCCCCCTGCGCGACGTCGCCGCGATGCAGTGTCGCCAGCCGAGCCTCGAGGGCACCGGCGAGGTGCCGTTGCGCCGGCTGGTCAAGGAGGCGCTGCGGATGCGCCCGTCGCGCATCATCGTGGGGGAGGTGCGTCAGGAGGAGAGCCTCGACCTGCTCATCGCCCTCAACAGCGGCGTGCCCGGCATTTGTACGGTCCATGCCAACAGTGCCCGTGAGGCCGTCACCAAGATGTGCACCCTCCCGCTGCTCGCCGGCGAGAACGTGTCGAGCCGCTTCGTCGTGCCGACCGTGGCCGCGGCGGTGGACCTCGTGATCCACGTGGCTCTGGAGCGTGACGGGGTGCGGCGGGTGCGCGAGATCGTCGCCGTGCCGGGGCGCGCCGAGGGCGACGTCATCGAGATCGCCGACCTCTTCGTGACCCGGCAGGGGCAGCTGCGGCGGGCCGATGGTTTCCCTCCGCACCGCGAGGCCTTCGAGCGCGCCGGCTATGACGTGGCCGCACTGCTGGCCCAGGGGGCTCCATGACCTCTCCTCTGATCATCGGAGTGCTCCTCGGCGCCGGTGTCTTCTGCATCTACTGGTCCTTCTGGCCGCAGCCTGAGGGTGAGCGGCCGGTGAGTCGAGGCGGCTTCACAGCCGAGCTGCGCGACCACCTCACCCAGGCCGGCTACCCCTCGATCAGCCCGAGCAACGTCATCGTTGGCTCGATCGTGCTCTTCGTCGTCACCTTCCTTCTCTTCGCGGTTCTCACCAAGGTGGTGCCGATCGCCCTGTGCTTCTCCGTGATGGCGGCTGTGGCACCGATCTCCCTGGTGCGTATGCGTGCTCGTGATCGTCGTGCGAAGTTGCGCGACCTCTGGCCCGACGTCGTCGACAACATCACCTCCGGCGTGCGCGCCGGGCTGGCGCTGCCTGAAGCGCTGTCGCAGCTTGCCGAGCGTGGGCCCGAGGAGCTGCGACCGGCCTTCGCCTCCTTCGCCCAGGACTACCGGGCGACCGGCCGCTTCCACGACTGCCTCGACCGGCTCAAGGACCGCCTCAGCGATCCGGTCGCCGACCGAATCATCGAGTCGTTGCGGATCGCCCGCGAGGTGGGAGGGAACGACCTCGGACGCCTGCTCCGCACCCTGTCGGCCTTCCTGCGCGAGGACGCCCGCACCCGCGCCGAGCTGGAGACGCGCCAGAGCTGGACGGTCAACGCCGCCCGACTCGCGGTGGCCGCCCCGTGGATCGTCCTCGCGATGCTGGCGCTCAAGGGCAACTCCCTCACGGCCTACTCCTCACCTGCCGGCTGGGTCATCCTCGCTGTCGGAGCAGGACTGTGCGTGGTCGCCTATCGGGTCATGGTGTGGGTCGGGCGGCTGCCCGACGAAGAGCGGGTGCTGCGATGAACGACCTCGTCTCACGGCTCGGCGCTGTCGTCGACTCGGGCTGGTCCTGGCTCGGGGCCGGTCTCGGTGTCCTGGTGCTGGCCGGAGCCACCCTTGTCGGCGCGGGACTGCCGATGAGTCGGGTGCCCACCCTCGACGACCGGCTCGAGCCCTACCTGCGCGACACCCCGAGACCGTCCTCGCTGCTGGCAGGGCCTCCGCCCGCGCGTGGCCCCTTCGGGCTCCTCGAGATGCTCCACCCCTACATCGCCTCCGCCGGAGCCGTGGTCGGTGGGGCCCTCGGGGGGAGCACCTCCGTCGCTCGACGCCAGCAGCGTGCAGGGCAGCTCGCCGACGTCGACCGCTTCCGCGCCGAGCAGGTGCTCTGGGGCGCGATCGGTGTAGTGGCAGGGCTCGCGCTGACCAGCCTCATCGCTGTGGCGCAGTCGAGCCTCTCCGCTCCCGTGCTCGTCGGCCTGGTGCTCGTCGGGGTCCTCGGTGGCATCACCGGACGCGACTATGCCCTGTCGAGATCGGCAGCCAGGCGCGAGGCCCGCATGTTAACCGAGTTCCCCACGGTGGCAGAGCTGCTCGCCCTCGCCGTGTCCGCTGGCGAAGGGGCGATCGGCGCGCTCGAGCGGGTGTGCCGACTGTCGCGCGGCGAGCTCTCCGATGAGCTGAGGCTCTGCCTCGCCGACGCCCGCGCCGGCGCGAACCTGCCGACAGCCCTGCAGGGACTGGCAGACCGGACGGGGCTCATTAGTCTCAGCCGCTTCGTCGACGGCATCGTCGTCGCCGTCGAGCGAGGGACGCCTCTCGCTGAGGTGCTTCGGGCCCAGGCCCAGGACGTGCGTGAGGACAGTCGCCGCACCCTCATGGAGCAAGGAGGCAAGAAGGAGATCCTCATGATGGTGCCCGTCGTCTTCCTCATCCTCCCCGTCACCGTGCTCTTTGCCATCTACCCCGGGATCAGCTTCCTCCGCTTCCAGATCTGACGCCCAAGCACCCTCATCCACAGCCAAATTCACCAACAGGGAGACATCATGAAGTACATCATCACCGCTCAGCACCGGCTCGAGCGCGCCGCCCTCATGGCGCTGGCCAGGCGCCTCGGTGGGCGCGACGACCGGGGCGACGTGCCCGGCTGGGTGCTCATCACGATCATGACGGCGGGCCTCGTCACGGCTCTCTGGGCGATCGCCGGACCCCAGCTGAGCTCGCTGTTCAGTGACGCGATCTCCAGCGTCAAGGGGCCGTGAGACCCCGAGCACTGCGCACCCGGTGGCGCCGCACCGTCCGGGCTTTGCGTGCGAGCGAGGTCGAGCAGGGCTCTGCCATAGCGGAGTTCGTGATGGTGACCGCGCTGCTGCTCGTCATCACCCTGGCAGTCTTCCAGCTCGGGCTCGCCCTCTACGTGCGCAACACCTTGATCTCGGCGGCATCCGAGGGCGCCCGCTACGGCGCCCGCGCCGACGCGTCCCCCGGCGACGGCATCGCCCGCACCGCGGCCCTCATCACCTCGTCCCTCAGCTCGTCGTTCGCCGAGGACGTGTCCGCCGCGGCACGCACGACCTCCGGCGGGGTGCGGGTCGTCGAGGTCACCGTGTCGGCGCCCCTGCCGGTCATCGGACCGCTCGGCCCGGAGGGCGCCCTGACCGTGAGCGGTCGAGCGTTCAGCGAGCAACAGGTGACGGCGGTGACCCCGTGACGTCGTGGCTCGCCCGCCGCCTGCGCCACACCCACCTCTCCTCGCGCCTCGACGAGGGGCGAGCGATCGTCGAGTTCATCTTCCTCAGTGTGCTGCTGCTCCTGCCGCTCGTCTACCTCGTCCTCACCGCCGCGCGCCTGCAGGCCGCGTCGTTCTCGGCATCGCTGGCCGGGCGTGAAGCCGGTCGTGCGTTCGTGACGGGCGGCTCCGACGGTGAGGCGCTGGGGCGGGCACAGTCGGCGGCCTCGCTCGCCTTCGAGGACTTCGCCTTCACCGAGGGCGCCACCCTGGGGGTGGCCTGCGACGGCTCACCGTGCCTGCGCCCCGATGGCGTCGTGACCTCCACCGCCACGATCGTCGTGCAGCTGCCGCTCATCCCCGACTTCGTCACCGACCACGTGCCCGCGTCGGTGACGATCAGCTCGACGCACGTCGCGTCGGTCGATCGGTTCGTGGCCCGGTGATGCCCTTCCCGTATGCCGTCCGGCTCGCCGGGTGCCGCGCCCGCGCATCGGCGCGGGGCGAGGAGGGAAGCGAGCCCAGGAGCGAGCACCGCAGCGAGCAAGGGCAGATCGGCATCCTCATCCTCGGGCTCTTCTCCCTCGTGCTGGTGCTCATCCTAGGGGCCGTCGACGTCACGGCCGCGCAGCTGGCGCGGATGCAGCTGCTCGATGCCGCCGACGCCGCCGCGCTGGATGCGGCCGATGCCCTCGATGAGCGGGCCGCCTACGAGACAGGCGTCCTCGACGCGCTCGCGCTCACCGACCAGTCGGTTGCAGAGGCAGCCGCCAGCCACCTCGCCCGGGTGCCGAGGCCGCCCGGCATCACGGCGTGGTCGGTCGTGCCGCAGACCGGCACGACCGACGGGGCGACGGCGGTCGTGACCCTGCAGGGCGACGCCACGCTGCCGATGAGTGGCTGGATCCTCCAGTCGCTGGGCGGCAGCGTGACGATCACCGTCACCTCCCGCGCTCGCGCGCCACTGGGCTGACGAGGTCACCACCCGATCGGCACCACGCAGCACCGAGCACCGCCGACCACCGCCGATCACCGCCGGCTCGCCCTCTTGGTGCTCCTCTGCCAACGGTGGCCCGTCAGGGCAGCACAGCCCAGGGGAGCCAGGCGCCGGTGCTCGCCGACCGCGTCGTCAGCCACGGACTGCCACCCTCGTCGATACCCACGAGGGAGAGGTCACCGATCGACGACGCCCCGCACGCGACCTGCGACACCGGGCCGAGCGCGGGGTTGCGCTCTCCCGCGATCACCGCGTCGATGTTGCCGAAGGCCGTCCACGCGGTGCCTGTGCGCAGGGCGTGCCACGCGACGTCCTGCGCGTCGGTGACGACGACGTCCAGGGTGCCCGTGCTCGGGTCGACCGATCCGGCGACGGTGCGCAGCGGTCCGACGTCGGGGTGCCCCTCGGCGACGATGAAGGCCCGCACGTCGGCCCAGCCGGTCCACCCCGTCCACACGCCGGCCGAGAGCGTCGCGAGGCCGTGGAAGAGTCGCGCCCCGGCCGAGGTCGCGAGGGCCTGCACGGTGCCCTGCCCGTCGCATCCGAGCGAGACCTCGAGCACCGGCCCGACGGCGGGTTGCGAACCGCCCCCGACGCCCGCAGCCAGACTGGTCCACGGCTGCCAGGTGCCGTCGGCGTTGCGCACCGTCAGCCACGGCGTGTCCTGCGCGTCGGTCGCCAGCACCACGAGCTCGCCGCCCGGCGTGGTCGTGCACGCGGCCGTCGTCACGGGTCCGATGTCGGGGTCGCCCTCGCCCGCGATCGTGCCCCGCACGTCACCCCATGCCGACCACGACCCGGTGCCCGCGGCATACCTCACCGCGTGCCACAGCCGGCCCGCGGGATCGATCGCGAGGGTGTTGAGGTCGCCGCTCGCGAAGGTCGCGACCGCGGTGCGCGTCACGGGCCGGATGTCGGGGTTGCCCTCGCCGGCGATGTAGCCGCACACGTCGGCCCATCCCGTCCACGCGCCGGTGCCGCCCGGCTGCATGCGGTGCCACAGGGTGCCGACCTGGTCGACGCTCGTCGCGTGCCGGTCACCCTGCGCGGCGACGGCCACGGCGATCGAGCCGAGCGGCGTCGGGGGAGCGGCAGCCAGCAGCGACAGGGCGTAGACGTAGCCGTGCGTGCCGGCGTAAACCGACCGCCCGTCGGTGGCGAGCCGGGTCTCGTAGTCGCCCACCCCGATCGCCGATGCGCAGAGGATGCTCGAGCGGATCGCCCCGGTGCCGGGGTCGAGGTCGTAGACGAAGCCGTTGGCGCCGGCGAGCACCCGACCGGCCGTCGTCGCGACGTTGACCATGAAGATGCCGCCGGTGAGCCCGCCCAGCGCCTGCTGCGTCCACCGGATCTGGGTGACGTCCGTCAGCGCCACCGCATAGACGTAGCCGTGGGTGCCGACGTAGAGGTTGGTGCCGTCGGTCGCGAGCCGGCAGGGGTAGGTGAGCACCCCGGAGCCGGGCAGAGCCTGCTGCCTCGACCGCCCCTGCGCGTCGATCGAGGCCACGGACCCGTTCGACGCGGCATACAGCCCTCCGGCCCACAGCACGTCGACCGGGTTGTAGGTCGACGCGCTCGCCGGGACCGCCACCGGCGTGAAGAGGTCGGCGCCGAGGTTGCCCAGCGCGCGGGCATAGACGTAGGCGTGGGACCCCGCATAGAGGTTCTGCCCGTCGGTGGCGAGGCGGGTGTCGTAGTCGCCGCCGATGCTCCACGAGCTCTTGAGCTGGCCCTTCTGCAGCTGCCGCCCCGAGCCGGGGTCGAAGGTGAAGACGAAGCCGTTGCAGCCCGCCGCGACCACGCCTCCGGCGACGAGCACGCTGACGGCGAGCCCGCCCTGCCCGGTGTCGGCCACCCACGTGGGGGCGGTGAGGCTGTCGAGCAGGCTGGCGACCATGTGGCCGTTGACACCCGCAAAGAGGCGTATGCCGTCGCTGGCGAGCCGCACCTCACCGCCGGCCTGGGCGACCGTGGAATGCTGCAGGATGCGTCCGCTCCCGGGGTCGAGCTCGAAGACGATCCCGTTGGACCCGGCGAAGACGCGCTGGCCCACCATGAGCGTCTCGCTCATCGTGAAGCCGGTGTCGGGCAGGTTGGCATACCAACGGTCCCCGAGGTCCTGGTCGCGCGACGAGATGCCGAGGCGCGGGCTGCCGAGGCGCAGCACCACGGTCTTGAGGGTCGGCCAGAAGCTCTCGAACTGGCTGATCGCCTTGGGCTGGAGCGAGGCGGCGAAGGTGGCGATGTCGGTGACCGTCGACGACGTCGCGCCGGCACCCGTCGGGAAGTGGCTGCTGATGTCGTCGAGGCTGATCGACGTGCCGCCGTCGGCGAGGATCTCGGTCATGGACTGCTGCGAGAGCTGGGCCGTGCTGCTCGTTGCCGCAACCCCGTCACCCCCGTTCGCCCCCGACAGCAGCGTGTAGTCGCCCCACACCTCGTAGGGCGTGGGCTGCGCGGCGGAGGTCACCCAGGCCGAGGTGTCGTTGAAGTAGTCGTGCAGGTTGGCCGACGCGAGCTGGCTGACGGCACTCGAGAGGAAGGCAAGGTAGTTCTGGTAGACGGCGGCCGACCCGCTCGCACCGCTGGGGACGACCCCCGACCCGACCGTGCGGGCCCCGACGGTAACGAGCTCCTCGACGGTCTGCGGGTCGCTCGAGGGCCCGGTGGCCCCAGGCACGTAGAGCCCGGGAGCCGACAGCCCCGGCTGCAGCGACGGCGTCATGCCGGCGATCCACGACCAGTCCGACACGGGCAGCGACTCGTTCGTCACCCAGTCGACGAACCACTGCATGACGAGGGTCTTGTTGACGAGGTGCCCGGCGGCGAAGGAGTCCTGCAGGAAGTGGTCGGCATACCCCGCCCACGCCCAGGCCGACGCGATCAGCCGAGCCTGCTGGTCACCGGAGGTCTGGTGGGCAGCCGTCGCCAGGTCGCGCGCGATGATGTGCGACGACTGCCAGCGGAACCACGAGTAGGGCGCGAAGTGGCAGGCGTTGCGCGACAGCAGCCCTTGGTAGTGGTCCGCCCCGTTGCGCCCGAGGCCCGTCGTCAGGGCGTCGAGTGCACTCGTCTCGACGATGTTGTTGACCATCGAGTTGCGCCATGGTGCACACGCAGCCTGGGCGAACTCCACGAGCGGCAGCGGCGGGCTGCCGGTGAGCAGACTTGTCAGCGCGTTCCAGCCCTCCTGGCGGATGACCTGCAGGACCGGCAGGAGGATGTCGTGGCCGAGCGACTCGATGGCGACGGCGTTGGCGAGGTAGTCGGGCAGGGCGTTGATCTCGCCGTAGGTCGCGAGCACGTTGTCGGGACCGAGCCGCACGGTGCGGATCCACGGGCAGTAGTGCGCCACCGTGGCCTCGTCGACGGAGTCGGGGTCGTAGCGGAAGGCGCCGAGCAGGGCGAGCTGGCCCTGGAGCACTGCCGCCCGTGACCCGCCACCCGTGCTGACGGCGACGAGGTCGGCCGTCGAGACGTCTCCGAGGACGCGGTGCTCGAAAGAACCGTGCGCCTGCGCGAGGGTCGAGTGATGCGGAACCACATGGGTCGCGATGAGCGGCACCGGTCCGCCCGAGAGCGCGGCGGCGGCGATCGCCCGCGCCTCCAGCTCCCACGCCCGGCGCTGGCGGCGCGACACCGGCGAGGCGCCGGCACCGAGCTCGCGCCGACGCGCCTGCTGCAGCACGTGCACCGCTTCGTGTGCCATGAGTGGGAAGCCGGCGTCTCCGGACGAGCAGGCGCCGGGGGCCAGGTAGATGTGCGACCCGAGGGTCAGGGCGTCGGCAGCGGCGACGCGACGCGCTGCGCCGTCGTCACGATGCACCCGCACGGCCGAGAAGTCCGCCCCCAGGATCGCCTGGAGCCGACCGAGCGTGATGTCGTCGAGAGGCTCGCCCGAGCCGGACGACACCTCGGAAACCCTTGCTGCAGAACTCATTTCGTCTCCCCGATTCGTCGCAGTGCGCTGAGTGGCGCGTGGGCGGAGACGACGGGGGCGGTGAGCACGGCACCGCGCCGGCTGGTCTGGTCACGCGCTGACGAGCCGGACCAGAGGGTCGACGGGCTGCGCTGGCCAGGCTGAACCGGTGGATCTGGAGCCCTGTCGCCAGTTTCGCACCGGGCTCTCGGGACCGGTCCCACTTGTCGTTTTCCTGACCGACTCTTGACTCATGCCCGAAACGTAAAGACTTGGCAAAGGATTTCCCCATATTCGCCCTGTGCCCGAGAGCGTCGCTTTTACAGTCATTGGCGTACGCAGCGCGTGCGTGCATGGCCATGGTGCGGTCTCTAGAGGGGGATGGTGCTCACCGTCCCCCGACGGGTCCGCGTGATGTTGAGGGGACATATGGTCTGGGCTCCGAAGCAGCCGGGAGTGCTCCCGCTCGTGCTCGTCGGTCCGATGCTCCGGCGCGTCGACCCGGCCTCGGTCACCGTCTTCCTCGCCCTCAAGGAGGCGCGCACCGCGACGCTGCGGGTCTACGAGGGTGAGTCCGGGGGAGCCGGCGCCCCCGTCGGCACCACCGTCGTCGCGACCGGCAGTCGCGAGACCGTGCGGCTCGGCACGCACCTGCACGTGGTCGCGGTCACCGCCGCCGCGCCGACACCGCTGACGCCGGGGCGGCTCTACCGCTACCAGGTCTTCTTCGGCCCTGCTGGTGGCGCCGATGTGCCCGAGACCGGCACCACCCTCTTCACCGCCGGCGTCGTCGCCGCGACGGAGGCGGCGGCGCGCTCGGCCCTGACGTTCGCCACCACGGGAGCTCCCCGGCTCCCGAGCTTCGCCACCCCGCCCGCGACGCCGTCCTCTCTGCGCCTCCTGCACGGCTCGTGCCGCAAGCCCCACGGCGGGGGGCTCGACATGCTCCCCGTCGTCGCCGACATCATCGCCCCCGTCGCCGACTCTCCCGAGTCCCGTCCCCACCAGCTGCTGCTGACCGGTGACCAGATCTATGCCGACGACGTGGCCGACCCCTTGCTCGCCATTTCGGCTCACGCGATGTCGGCCCTCGGGCTGCCGCAGGAGAAGCTGCCCGCCAAGAAGCGTGGCGCCCTCCTCGAAGACCGCCACGCCGCGGTCGGCATGCGCCAGCACGCCGTGCTCGAGATCGCCAAGCTGACGTGCGACGTGGGGGCGAGCCACCTCTTCACCCTCGCCGAGTTCGTGGGGATGTATCTGCTCGTCTGGGCCGACGTGCTCTGGCCGCAGACCCTGCCCGAGTTCGGCGACGAGTTCCCCCAGCTCAAGCGCGAGATGGGCGACGAGACCTACGCCAAAACCCTTGCGGGCGAGCCCTACCCGGCGATGTACGTGCCCGACGCGGTCAAGCGGATGCAGCGCTGGGTCGAGCAGGCGAAGCCGCTCGCCGACTTCCGCGACAGCCTTCCCGTGGTCCGTCGCGCCCTGGCCAACATCCCCACGCTGATGATGTTCGACGACCACGAGGTCACCGACGACTGGCTGCTGTGCCGCCGGTGGTGCACTGACTCGGTCATCGCCAAGGATGCCGACACCGGCAGCAGGCTCGGTCGTCGCATCGCGGCCAACGCCATGGCCGCCTGCGCGGTCTTCCAGGCATGGGGCAACACGCCCGACCGCTTCGCCAGCCAGGGCGCGGCAGGCCAGAAGGGCCGCGACCTCCTCGCCCGGCTGTCGACCTGGACCGCGGGGAGCGACGACGCCAGCGTCGCCCTGGCCGAGGAGATCGCCCAGCGGGTGGGCACCCCGACCGACCTCGTCGACGCGCCCAAGGACACCGACGTCGACCCGGTCCGCGAGCGCGGCAAGCTGCTCCAGCGCGCCGACACCGCGATCGACTACCACTACGAGCTGCGCTGGCCCCGCTACCAGCTCATCGTCCTCGACACGCGTACCCGTCGCGGCTTCCCCGGGGGTCCGACCGACCCGCCGGCCCTCATCGGCGACGACCTCGGCCTGCGCGCGATGCTCCACGACACCGGCGACCCGGCCGACGACGGGGTCACCGTCGTCGTCTCGCCGGCCCCGGTCGTCGGGGTGCCGCTCATCGAGGACTTCATCCAGCCGCTCGTCGGCCGGTCCTACGCGGGCAGCATCTTCACCGACAACGAGGCGTGGGGACTGCAGCAGGCGGGCCTGCAGTCCTTCCTGCCACGGCTCTGCACTGCCACGGCGGCCGCCACCGACGGCACCCACTCGAGGCGGGTCGTCATGCTCTCCGGTGACGTGCACTACGGGTATGCCGCCCGCCTGCGCTTCTCCGCGCGGGCGCCCCACACCGCGCCCGGCGCGCCGACGACCCTGGCCACGACACGCGTCGAAGGGGTGGCGGCCCAGCTCGTCTCGTCGTCGCTGAAGAACGAGGAGGGCAAGACCCGCTTCCTGCACTCCATCGGCTTCGAGCCGGTCCTCGACCGCCTCCCGGAGCGACGTCTCGTCGGCTGGCGCAACGAGGCCGGATCGAGCATCCAGGTGGGCAACGAGCTCGGCCTCGGCTGGGGTGGTTCGGGCCTGCGCCCGTGGAAGGTGTCGGGGCGTCCGGCCGTCGGCGAGGTCACCGAGACCCGCGTGGTGACGAGCGAGCCCGACATCCGCGCCGAGATCTCCTTCGTCAAGCACGACGAGGCCGACCCAGAGGTGCCACGCCGTGACGTGCAGGCGCGCACCGTCGACGCCCCCGGCTCCGACACGCAGCAGGCCCTGGCGCAGTACCTCGCGGCTGCCGGCAACCATCAGGACTACCTCGGTCCGTGGGGGTCGGGCAAGGAGGTCGTCGGGCGCGTCAACCTCGGCGAGATCCGTTTCCTCTGGGGCGCCGACGACCGCAAGTCCGTCGCCCAGACGCTGTGGTGGCGCCTCGAGCGCGGCGCCGACCGTCAGACTGCCGCACCGCTGACGCGCTATGTCGTCGATCTCGCGCTCGGCTCGACGCTCTTCCAGCCACCCCGCTACGGCGGGTTCCTGCTCCAGCGTGGCGACAAGGACGCCGCCGCCGACAAGCCCCCGACCTATGGCGGGGTCGAGCGCAAGGGCTACGTCGGGCCGGCCCACGTCGCGGCGCTCCAGCGCGACCTCATCGAGCTCGGCTTCACCCAGCACCGCACGGCCACAGGGGAGTTCGACCGGCTCACGCAGTTCGCCGTCCGCGAGCTGCAGGTGTATGCCGGCCGGTCGCGGGTCGCTGTGGACGCTCAGCCGGTGCCCCGGCCGTCGCGCTACGTCGACGCGCTGCGGGCGGTCGAGGTGCCGACCACCGACCGCTACCGCGGCATCGTGCACGGTGCCGTCGACCTGCCGACCGAGGCCGTCATCACCGCGTGGAAGGACCGGCGCTGGCGGTGCCCGGTCGTCGTCGAGGGGTGGACGACCAATGCGGCTGGCGACCGGCTCGGGCTTGCCACGATCCCCGCCACGCCGAGCCAGCCGAGCCGCCCCGCCGAGAACCTCTGGCGCCACGACGAGTGCCCGGTGGCGACGGCCGCCTTCTTCGTCACCGACTTCTCGCTCGTGCCCGCCGGGGCCGCGGCCGGTGCGCCCCGACTGCTCGCCGGCTACGACGCCCACGCGTCGGTCCAGGGTTTCGGTGGGCCGCGACGCGACCCGCTGAAGGGCCACCGCACGGCGGAGCTCGAGGTGCGACCAGAGGTGCTCCTGCCACGGGTGGCGGCCGGAGCGGCCGGCCCCGGTCTGGCCGCTCTCGTCGCCGACCGCGGTGCGCCCGACGCCGCGGTGGCAGCCCTGGCAGCGGCTCGTCTGTCGACGTTCAAGGTGCTGCGAGCGGTCGCCGAGGTGCGCGCCGACGGTCAGCTCGACGCCGTGCGTGCCGAGGGCGAGCCGGCCCTCGCTCTCGGGCTCGGTGGGTGGAGCACCGGCCAGCCGGTCAGCCCACCCCAGCTCGAGGGTCCCAAGCCGCTGCGCGACTGGTCGGTCGCCGAGGGTGACCTGCCGCCCCTGCTGGCCTACCTCAAACGCCGCGACCCAGACACCTTCGAGGCCGTCGCCGGTCGCTACGGACTGTCCGCGTCGAAGGCGTGGGGCAAGGACGGCGAGGGTCTGCTCGACAAGTCCCGTGTCGTGCTGACGGCACGCCCGGCGCTCACCGACCGCAGTGGTGAGGCGAAGGCCCTGGACACGGTCGGCGACCACGACTTCCTGCGCTCCTGGCACTGGGTCAATCGCGTCGTGACGGCCCTCGCCGAGCAGGACGGTCTGCGGCGGTCCATGTGGCTGCTGGCACGGCAGCGGATCGCCGACGTGCTCGGCGCCCCGTGGGACGGGCCGGTCGGCACACCGACGGTGCCCGACCTGCCCGCGGGGGAGAAGACCCGGCGTGCGCGCATCGGCGACCTCGTGACGAGCGAGCGGGGGGTGGCGTTGCTCCTGGCCTGGCACCAGGCCACCCCTGCGGGAGTCGTCGGTCCGGGCCCCGACACCGAGATGCCCGCCGAGGAGCGGGCGAAGCCCCGTGCGAGCGCCGGCCTGCACGCGGCGTTCGACGCGGCGAAGGCCTCGGGGGCAGCGGACTTCACCGCCCCGACGACAGCGTGGGGTGATGCCCACGAGCAGGCCCTGACCAGCGCGGTCCTCGCCCGGTCGCAGCCCGACGCGGCCCTCCACGGAGCCCTCACTGCCGTGCTCGCCTGGCCCGCGTGGACCCCATCAGGCGGCACGGTCACGAGCACCAACCCGCGCGGGTTCGCACTGCCCGTCGATGCACTCCCCACGGGCGAGCGGACCCTGCTCGCGGCTCGCGGCTCCTTCCGACTCGATGTCTCCGACCTGCCGAGGAGCACGTCATGACCGATGCGCCACGCGAGGGCAAGGACCTCGTCCACCTCATCGCCGACGAGGCGGTGGCCTTCAGCGCCCCGGTCATCGCTGCCGGCACGAACCCGTGGGCGAGGGCGCGCCTGCTCGACGCCCTGGGCTGGGACCTCACCGCCCTGACCGGCGCGAGCGAGGACGAGCTGACGGCGTGGTTCGGCGGAGTCGAGGCGGCGCTCGCCGCCCTCGCGGCCGCCGTCGCCGACCAGGGCGAGTGGGGCTTCGACAAGGTCAAGCGGATCGCCGAGGAGGGGTCCAAGGCGAGCGCCGTCGCGTCACTGCCCCCGCTGCTGAGGGGCACGCTGCCGCCGGGCCTCTCCGCCGAGGACATGGGCGTCGACCTGCTGTCCTACCTCACCGTCAACCGACTGCACGCCGCCTCGCCCGTGGCCTATCGCACGGCCGTCCTGCTCGGACTCGTCACCCCGGCGGCCGACGGGTCGCCGAGCGTGCCGCAGCCGGATGCCGACAACACGCCGCCCGTGCGCCTCCCGCGTCGCCGCGACACGATCCACCTCGATCGCATCATCGACCTGCTGACCGGTCCCGGCGACCACCTGCGCGCGGTCTACCTGCCGAACGGCGTGGCGACCCAGGGGGACGCCGACCGCCTGGCGTCGATGGCCTTTCCCCGCATCGCCGCCCTGCTCGGCGAGCTGGGCGTGCCCGCGCGCTACGGCATCTCCGACGACATCGTCTCTGCGCTCACGCCGGCAGGTGTCGCGCTGTCGGGCCACATGCTCTCCATCGCGGGCGAGATCCGCCTCGGCGGCAGCGTCACCCTGCCCCTCGGCGCCACGATCGCTCTGCGCTACCGACCGGGCTCCAGCGGGGCGACCGGGACGCTCGGGCTCGTCGTCGTGCCGCGGCTCGGGTTGGGCCTGCGCCACACGGTCGCGCGTTGGCGCTACGAGCTCGAGCTCGACGCCGACGCGCCCGGCGCGGTGGAGATCAACGAGAACGGCTTCGAGCTGCACGGGTCGAGCCCGTCGCTGAGCATCCGGGCGCGAGCCTCGCGGCTGCCCGACGCGTCGGGCTTCGCCCTGCTCCTCGGTCCCGCCGACGGGACGCATCTCGCGATCGGGTCGGCGGCGCTCGAGGCCTTTGCGGTGATGGGCACCGGCCGTGAGGACGTCGGCGTCGGCATCGCAGCGCAGCGGGCCGAGGTCGTCGTGCGCGCCGGTGACGGTGACGCCTTCCTCAAGCGTGTGCTGCCGACCGAGGGCCTGAGGGTCGAGTTCGACCTGGGCCTCGCCTGGTCGCAGCGCGGTGGGGTCGTCATCGCGGGCGGCCTCTCGACCGCGGTCACCCTGCCGATCCACCTGGGCCTGGGCCCCTTCGAGATCGACTCGGTCCACCTCGCCCTCGACGCCGACGTGACGGGCCGCACCCTGGGGGCGACGGCAGCGCTGACCCTCAAGATGGAGATCGGCGCGCTCAAGGCGGTCGTCGAGCGCATCGGCATCACGGGCGAGCTGTCCTTCCCCCAGTCGAGCGGTGGCGCCCTCGGCCCCGTGCAGCTCGTGCCGAGGTTCAAGGCGCCCGACGGTGTGGGCATGACGATCAAGGCCGGCCCGGTCACGGGCGGCGGGTACCTCTTCATCGATGAGAAGAAGGGGCAGTACGCCGGTGCCCTCGAGCTGGGCTTCGGAGACTTCAAGCTCGCCGCCCTGGGGCTGCTCAACACCAAGCTCCCCGACGGCTCGCCGATCCTCGGCCGAGACGGCAAGGAGACGTGGTCGCTCATCGTCGTCGCGGCGGCGCAGTGGAAGCCGGTGCACATCGCCTTCGGCATCCACATCGCCGGTGCCGGTCTCGTCGTCGGACTGCACCGCACGACCGACCTCCCCGCGCTCCGGGCGGGCGTGCGGACCAAGGCCCTCGACGCCGTGCTCTTCCCGCCCGACCCCGTGGGCAACGCGCCGCAGCTGCTCTCGACGCTGGGCACGCTCTTCCCGGTCGCGCCCGATCGGCACGTCTTCGGGCTGATGGCGAAGTTCACCTGGGGTCCGGAGGCCTGGCTGAGCCTCGAGCTCGCGCTCCTCCTCGAGATCCCGGCACCGCTGCGCCTCATCGTCCTCGGGCGCGTGACCCTCAAGCTGCCCGAGAAGAAGCCGGTCGTGGAGCTGCGCCTCGACTCGGTCGGCATCCTCGACCTCGACAAGAAGGAGTTCTCCCTCGACGCGACGTTCGTCGACTCCAAGATCGCCGGCATGGAGCTGACGGGCGACATGCTCGTGCGAGCGGCGTGGGGCGACCGCTCGGTCTTCGCGTTCAGCGCGGGCGGCTTCCACCCCCGCTACACCCCGCCGCCGGGCTTCCCTGAGGTGCGCCGCCTCACCCTCGCGATCTCGAAGAAGAAGAACCCGAAGATCACCCTCACGGCCTACCTCGCCGTGACCTCCAACAGCCTCCAGCTCGGGGCGCGCCTCGAGGTGCACGCCGAGGCGCTGGGCTTCAGCATCGACGGTCACCTCGTCTTCGACGCCCTGATCCGGTGGAGCCCCTTCGGGCTCGACCTCTACCTCGAGGCCAACGTCGCGCTCAAGCGCGGCGACCGGGTGCTGATGAAGATCGAGCTGCAGCTCTCGCTCGTCGGACCCCAGCCCTGGGTCTTCAAGGGCAAGGCCTCCTTCAGCCTGTGGTTCATCAACGGCTCGATCCCCGTCGAGGGCCGGTGGGGACCGCCCGAGCCGGAGCGCGACGCCCCCACACCGCTCGACCCGACGGGCCGCACGACCGAGGCGCTCTCGGCCCCCGGCGCCTGGTCGGTGCGACCGCCGTCGGTCTCGTCGGTCGCGACGCTGAGAGCGATCGAGGACGCCGACGGGTTGCTCGTGCACCCGCTCGGCCAGGTGGGCGTGCAGCAGGCCGTGCTGCCACTCGCCGTGTCGGTGCAACGGCTCGGCCGGGTGCCGCTCGACCGGCCGAGGATGTACACGATCGTGGGTGCCCGCATCGGCGGCTCCACCACGGTCCAGCCCGCGACCCCCATCCTCGCGGCCTTCGCGCCGGGCGAGTTCTTCGACCTCACCGACGACCAGAAGCTGGGGCGCCCCGACTTCGAGATGCTCCAGGCCGGGGCGTGGTTCGGGGCTGCCGGCTACACGGTGCCCACGGACGCCGGCACGGGAGTCTTCGCCGAGGTGACCTACGAGCGCGGCATCCTCGACGCGCCGACCGAGCCTGTGCGCTCGCTGGCTCCGGAGTCGCTGGCCCCCGAGCGCTTCGCCCGAAGCATCGCCACCGGCCCCGCGGCCGTCGCGCCGGCCCGGCGCAGCGGCGCCGGTCGCTTCGCCACCGACACGGTCGAGGTCGCCGTGCTCGAGCCGAGGTATGCCGTCTCCGGACTCATGCAGACCGGTGACGGCTCGCGGGGGTTGGGTCCGGTCCCCGACTCGTTCACCGCGGTCCTCGACCACTTCGGTGGCCCCGTGCGCGGTGAGGACAGGGTGCGGGTCAGCTCGCTGGAGGAGGCGGTCCGATGAGCGGGTTGCGCTTCCTGCCCTGGGTCCGCGCCGGCCTGTCTGCCGGATTCCCCTCTGCCGCAAGTCTGCCGGCGCGAGGTCAGGTCACGGTGACCGCCGTGCTCGGGGCCGATGGTGCGGGGGTCACCGTGCCGGGCGAGATCGCCACGTTCGGCCCGGGGGACGTGCTCGGCCTCGACGGCGAGCAGGTGATCCGACGCTTCCCCGCCCCCGACACCGACGGAGCAGAGACCACCGGCTTCGCCTGCGTCGAGCTCGACAACCCCGACGCCCCGTGGGCCTTCACGACCGGCGGACCCGATGGTGACGGCCGGCTGCGCCCGTGGCTCGTGCTCGTCGTCGTGCCCGCGCCTCCGGCCGATGTGACGCGCAAGGCCGACCACCCGCTGCCCGTCCTCACCTGCCCCCAGAGCGAGCTGCCCGACCTGTCGGAGTCGTGGGCCTGGGCGCACGCCCAGCTCGCCGTCTCCAACGACGCAGAGGGGCCGGAGGGCGCTCTCGCGGCGACCGAGCGCTCACTGTCGCGCATCATCGCGCCGCGACGCCTCATCCCGGGCGCCGACTACGTGGCGGCCCTCGTGCCCGCCTTCGAGGCAGGTCGCCTCGCCGGACTCGGGCTGCCGCTCGACGAGCACGAGGCCGGCGACCTCGCCGACGCGTGGGACCACACCTCGGGCGAGCCAGTCGACCTGCCCGTCTATGACACGTGGCGCTTCTCCACCGGCATGGGAGGCGACTTCGAGACGCTCGTGCGTCGCATCGAGCCGCGGGCGGTCCCCGAGACCGTCGGCCAGCGCGCGATGTTCGTCGGGGCGGCCGACCCCGGCCTGCCCGTCGTGGCCGAGGACGCCCCGGGTGGGGTGCTCGGCCTAGAGGGCGCCCTGCGAGCACCGACATCTCGGCCCACGGCCTGGCCCGCACCGGAGCGGTCGGCTCACCGCGCCGCGATGCGTGGCCTGCTCGGACACCCCGAGCGGCTCACGCCACCGCTCTACGGGTCAGGGCACGCGGGCACCGACCGGGTGCCGGCCGACGGGAGCGGTCCGGAGTGGTTGCGCGAGCTCAATCTCGATCCCCGGCACCGCGTCGCCGCGGGGCTCGGGGCCCGGGTCGTGCGCGACCATCAGGAGGAGCTCGCCGAGGCGGCGTGGAGCCAGGCGGCCAGCCTGCGCCAGGCCAACGACCTGCTCCGACGGGCCCAGCTCGCCCGGGCCGTGTCGGAGCAGCTGCACCAGCGTCGCCTCACCGAGGAGGGCCCCGGACGGCCGCTCAGCCAGGCCGAGGTGCTCGCCCTCACCGCGCCCGTCTCCCGCTTCGTGCCGCTGACACCACGCAGCGGGCAGAGCGTCGGAGCGCTCGTCGACGCCAACCCCGGCCTCGCCGCCGTGTCGTCACCGGCCTTCCGACGGGTCGCCCGGCCGCACGGCCCGGTGGCCCGGCGCGCGGGTGCGGCCGCGCTGACCCCGCCCGTGCAGGGACTCGCCGCGACCACCATCACCAAGGCACCGACGCTCGACCCGCCCGCAGGCACGGTGCAGCTCCCGGCGCTGGCCGAGGAGTCCGTCCCAATCGCCCTCAAGACGGTGACCCAGGCCTACATCCAGAAGCTCGTGCCCTGGTGGCAGCTGCAGTCCGGCGCCGCAGCGCCGCCCATCGTCGAGGCCCCGACGAAGATCGTCAGCCCACCCGGCGTCTTCCTCTTCGACGACCGCTTCTTCGCCGCGAGCGAGGACGGCCGGCTCTTCGAGGTGCGCTTCATCGGGGGCACCTGGGTCTGGCGCGACCACGGCCGCCCGCCCGGGGGCAACGCGGCCTCGTCGGTCAGTGCCGCGATCGGCCGCCGGGTCTACGTCGCGACGGCCGACGGCCGGCTCTGCTCGCTCTACTGGGACGGCGACCGCTGGCTCTGGCAGGACCATGACCGCCCGAGCGGCACCTATGTGACGACGAGCGGCGCGGCGGCCGCCGGTGCCAGCGTCTTCGTGACGTGCACCAACGGCTCGATGGCCGAGCTGCGGCCGGACCTCCCGGGCACGTGGCGCTGGGTCGACCACGGCCGCATCCCGCGCTATCCCGTCGGGCCGATCTGGTGGCCGTCCCAGTCCGCCGTGGGCCGTCCCGGCGGGGTCATCAACGGCTCGGTCTTCACCATCAGCAACCTGGGGGAGCTCTGGGAGCTGAGCCTGGCGACTGGCACCTACACGTGGGTCCGCCACGGTTTCCCCGACGGTGGGCTGATCCCCGACGTGGGTCCGTCCTTCCAGAGCTCGAAGCTCTTCGTCACGACGCAGAAGGGCGACCTCTGGGAGCGCTACCTCGGGTCGAGCGGCTGGCAGTGGGTGCCCCACGGCCGTCCGTCACAGGGCGCGGTCGTCAGCCCGTCGGGCGCCCCGATGCTCGGGTCCAAGCAGTTCGTCCGGGTCTCGGACGGGGGGGTGGCCGAGCGGGTCTGGAACGGCAGTGCCTACGTCTGGGTCTACCACGGCAAGCCGCCGAGCGGCGCCCACGTCATCGCGCAGCCCGATGCCGCGGTGCAGGCGCACACCTTCTTCTGTGCCGCCTCCGACGGTCACCTCTGGGGCCGCACCTACGTCGCCAACGCGTGGCAGTGGGTCGACCACGGCATCCCCAAGGACAGTGGCGGCCAGGGGTCCGTCTCCGCACAGCCTCCCGCCGAGGAGCGATGGGCACCGCGGCTGGCGATGTTCGGGTCCGCGGTCGTCGCTCACCTCGACAACCCCGCCGGCGCCAACCGGGTCCACCACCGGGTGGGTCGCGATCTCGGCCTCGACGGCACGGTCGCGGGCGGGTGGATACCGGCGGGCAACCCCCACCCGGGCCCCGTCCTCGGCCCTGAAGGCCGCGGCCTCGGCATCGCCATCGGTGACATCACCGGCACCGGGCGTCCCGACCTGGTGGTGCTCACCGTCGAGCCGGCCACGGGTGGCTGCGACGCCCGCTACTGGATCGGCACCGACCTCGATGCGAACGGCGTCCCCACGGGCTGGCTCGGTCCCAAGAGCCTGCACTCGCAGCTCAACTCGCTCGTCACCGAGGCCGACATCGCGCTCGCCGACCTCGACGGTGACGGTCGCCCCGAGCTCGTCCTCGCGTATGCCGTCTCGGCCCCCGGCGCCGCCACCCGGCTCTACTACCGCGTGGGCTGGCGCCTCGACGCCAGCGGCAACGTCAGTGACGGCTGGTCCGAGTCGAAGCCGATCCCGTGGGAGGCGATCGGCACCGTGCGCGGCCTCGGTGTCGACGTCGCCGACCTCGACGACGACGACCGGGCCGACCTCGCGGTGCTCGTCGTCGAGGACGCAGGGGGCGCCGACCGGGCCAGGGTGCGCGTCGGTCACACCCTCAACCGGAGGGGCAACGTCGTCGGGGGCTGGACCGAGCCCCGTCCGATCGGGGGCCCGCCGATCGCACCGCGGCACGCCGGCGCCGGTCTGTCCATCGTCGACATCACCGGCAGCCGCAAGCCCGACCTCGTCGTGCTGCTCCTCGCCGACCCGCAGTACGACAACCAGGGTCGGGTGCGCATCGGCTTCGACGCCGACGCGACCGGGCAGGCCCGGGTGTGGTCCGGCGACCAGGTCGTGCCCCACTGGTTCGGGTGGGAGAACCAGGGCGCAGCCCTCTGCGTCTACGACCTCGACCCTGCCCTCGTGCAGCGGCGTGCGGCGATGGGGTCCGCCTTCACGTCGGCCTCCGCTGCCCATCAGGCCTATCTGGCCCCGGCCCAGTCCCTCGCCAGGGCCGCGCGCGAGCAGGTCGTCGACGTGGCCCAGACCGCCACGCGTCTCGTCACGGCCCTCGACCCCGCGACGACGATCCCCGCGGCCACCCTCGGCCGGATCGTCGTCGGCGGCCGGGCCCTGCCCGAGCGCGCGCCGGGCTCCGCAGCGAGCGACGTCACAGCCGACCCGCTCCGACCGGTCGTGCGGCACGTGAGCTTCCCGCAGCCGACCTACGAGCTGCTGCGGCGGGTCGGTCAGGAGCACATCGTGCCGGGCGTCGAGCACATCCCGGCCGAGACGATGACCCTGCTCCGGGCCAACCCGGCGTTCATCGAGGCCTTCCTCGTCGGCCTCAACCACGAGCTGAGCCGTGAGCTGCTCTGGCGCGAGGTGCCGGTCGACCTGCGCACGACGTGGTTCCGGCAGTTCTGGGACGTGCGCGGCACGGAGGCCGGCACCCCCGACATCCCGCCGCTCACCAGCTGGGGCGGCCCGCTGGGGAGCCACGCCACCGGGGTCGGGGCGAGCGGTGAGGGCAACCTCGTGCTGGCCGTGCGCGGCGAGCTGCTGCGCCGCTACCCCTCGACGACCGTGGCGATGCGACCGGCGGTCTGGGCGGATGACGCGCGCACCCGTCGCGACCTCGGGCCCCAGGACCAGGAGGTCGCGCCGATCTTCAGCGGGTGGCTCTCGCCCGACCTGCTGCTCTTCGGCTTCCCCCTCTCGGTCGCCATGGCGCGGGGCAGCGGCGCCGCCCCGGGGTGGTTCATCGTCCTGCGCGAGCAGGCGACGGCCGTGCGCTTCGGCGTCGACGACCCGCCGGACGACCGAACCCGGTGGGCCACCCCGCCGGGTCACTGGTCCGACCTGCACTGGGCGCACCTCGTCGGGCCCGACGGTGTGAGCACCGCACGCTTCCTGCCGACCACGGGGACGTCGGTCGGCGCGCTGACGCTCGACGGAGCGACCTACGGTCGCAACGGCGCCCATGTCGCACGGGCGCTGCTGCAGCAGCCCGTCGAGATCGCCGTGCACGCGGCCCGGATGCTGGGTCCGCTCCTCGACGGCTGGAGGATCACCGGCATCGAGCGCACCGACGGCCACATCGTCGCCCTCCACGGCGAGCACGCGGACCCGGGCTCGACGTGGCGCCTCACGGTCGACGAGGTGGCCGATGCCGCCGCTCACGGGGACCGCTTCTACGTCCAGATCGGCTCGCGGCGCACGCCCATCGTCGTCGTCGACCGCGCCGACGGCCGGCGCTACGTGCGCACCCGCGGCGATGCCGAGGGCCCCAACAACCTGCTCGCCCTGCCGGAGGTCTCGCCGCGATGACGGTCACCCCACCCGCCACCTGGTCGCTGTCCACGCGGTGGCCGATCACGCTCCTGCCCGTCCGGCTCGAGACCCGGTTTGCCGGCAACGCCCTCAAGGTGCGCATCTATCCCGACGCGATCCATGTCGACTCCCACGAGGTCGACCTGTCGGCCGACGAGGTGCTGCGGGGCAAGGACTACTGGACCGCGATGTGGCGCGCGGGTGGCAATGTGCAGCGCGAACGCGACGCGTGGGAGCGGCTCCTCGGCGACGTGGGCGGCGCCGAGCGTGCCCGGTGGGTCGCGCGTGTCATGGAGCCGTCACCGGAGGGGCGACCGTCGGCCCCCCTGCCCGTCGACGCACCTGTCACGCCGGCCTTCCCCTCCGTCGCTCCCGCTGATGCGTGGACGAGGCCACCGCTGGCGCGGGCGCTGCCCACCCGGTGGTGGGCGATGGCGAGACGCGCCGGAAGCCCACCGGCATACGGCATGTCGGCCGAGGTGCGCCCCGACCTGCCCGTCGGCCCGGGCCCGGGGCAGGCCGAGGTGCCGACCGATGACGACCTGCCCCCCGTGGCAGCCGAGCTGGAGTGGCTCGTCGACTTCGACGCCGCTCTCGACGCGGGGATGGCCCTCGTCATCGAACCGCTGCCCACGGCGATGCTGGCCGGTGGCATCGACCGGCTCGTCGTCGTCGGGGTCGACGAGGGAGCGACGGCACAGGCGAGCGCGACCACCCTCGCCCAGCTCCTCGAGGCGCATGCGGCGGACGACGGCTTCGGCCTGCTCGCCCCCGGCACCCCGACCAACACGACCGACGACGTGCGCTCGGCCTACGACAGCGGCTCGCCGGCCGAGCTGCTCGCCGCGCGTGTGACGGTCGTGGACGCCGCTCCCTCCGTCGCCCTCGCCGCAGGCCGTCTGGGCGCGGCACTCGGCGTCCCGCTCACCGGCGGCGCCGCGGGTCCCGACCGCGTTCGCGACCGGCCGGTGCGCGTCACCGCTCCCAGTGCACTGGGCCGCGCCGTCGGAGGAGGCTCGGCCGACGCCGCGCGGGCGGCCGACATGCGCAGGGCGCTGTGGCCGGCGACCCTCGGCTACACGATGCGGCACCTGCTCGACGTGCCGAGCGGGGGAGTCAGCGCCGCCGACCAGGAGGCGGGGGTGCGGCGCCACTTCGCCGACTGGGTCTGCGCCGAGGGCCCGCTCCCGAGCCTGCGCATCGGTCGTCAGCCGTATGCCGTGCTGCCGGCGGTGTCGCTCGACCGCTACGTCCGGCGCGAGCCGGGCAACCACGCCGGCGGGATCGCCCTGCTACGGGCCCTGCGCGACCACGTCTGGCTGCCGTCGCTCGACAACGTGCCGCGCATCATCGCCCCCGACGTCGCGGCGGCGCGCGGCCTGCCGGTCCAGGACCCCGGCGACGTGCTCCTCGACATCCTGGCCACCGACGCTCGGCCTCGGTCGGTGGCCGCCCGCAGCCTGCTCGGGCCCGACTACGTCGCCTTCCTGTGGCGCTTCGCGAAGTTCCGGCTGGCCGACGACTGGCAGGAGCGTCTCGCGAGCGCCGCAGGGCCGCTGCTCGCGCAGCTCGGCCGCCCGGGCGCTTCCGAGGGGCTGCTCGCCCGCGGGGTCTATGCCACCGACGCCTTCCCTCTGCAGACGCCCTTCGTGGACGCTCCGACGACGGCCCCGGTAACCCAGTGGCTCGGCACGCTCGCGAGTCCGATGTCGCCGATCTCCCTTGCCGCACAGACGAGTCCGGGCGGTCTGGCCGTGCCCCTGCTCTATCGCCTGGCGCGTGCCTCGCTGCTCGCCGAGCACTCCGCCGCAGCCGACGACGCGTCGCAGCGCTACGGCATACCGGTGGCCCGCACGCGTGACGGTCAGGAGCTGCACAACATCCGACCGGCCGACGTCGTGCCGACCTTCGCCGAGCGGCTGGCCCCGGCGGTGCCCGGGTGGCCGAGCCTGGAGGCGGCCCTCGCGGAGTCCTCGGCGAGCTTCCCGCCCGCGGCCGGCGTGCGCGACGTGCGGGCGGCCCTGGGCTCGCTGCGCACCGCGACGAGCTCGGACCTCGAGCGGCACCTCGGCGGGGTGCTCGGCCTCGTGTCCTACCGCCTCGACGCGTGGATCACGGGCTATGCGACCGAGCGCCTCGCCACCCTTCGCTCCACGGAGCCCGGGGGCACTCACGTCGGCGGCTACGGGGTGCTCGTCGACCTGCTGCCCGACGGACCGCGCCCGCAGCGCGACGATCCCGTCGACGGTGAGCCGCTGCCCCTCAGCCTGACCCCGGGGTCAGGGCACGTCCTCGCCCCCTCGATCGCCCACGCGACGACGGCCGCGGTGCTCCGCAGCGGCTTCCGGGCCCGGGGCTCGGGGCCGGAGAACCCGTTGGCCGTGGAGCTCACGTCTCGCCGACTCCGGCTGGCCACCGGTGTGCTGCAGGGCATCCGGTCAGGACAGCCGCTGCCGGCGCTGCTCGGCTACCTCTTCGAGCGCGCCCTGCACGAGCACCCCCGAGAGCTCCTCGACCGCTACCTCCCTCGCCTTCGCGAGCTGGCTCCGACCGAGGCCACGGAGGTGCGCGCCGACGGCTCGCTGCGGCGCACCGAGCTGCCCGGCACCGTCGTCGACGGGCTGGCGCTGCTGCGGCGCAGGCCGACCCTGCCCTGGGGTGACGGGCTGCCCCCGGCCGACCCGGCCGACCCCGACCACGCGGCCCTCGACGAGGTGCTCGACGTGCTCGTCGACGCCGTCGATGCCGTGCACGACGCGCTGCTGGCCGAGAGCGTGCACCACGCGCTGCAGGGCAACATGGCGCGCGCGGCCGCCAGCCTCGACACCGTCTCGCGCGGCGTCGTGCCCCCGCCCGACGAGCTCGACGTGGCAGCGACCCCCACCTCGGGGCTCGTCGTGCGGCACCGGCTGCTCGTCCTGACCAACGGTGAGACCGCCTCCCGTGCGCACTTCCCGGCCAACCCGGGCACGACGTCCCTGCGGGCAATGGCGAGCCCCGAGCTCGACGCGATCGCCTCTGCCCTGCTGCCGAGCCCCGGACGGGTCTTCACGCAGCTCGTGTGGACCTCTCCCGACGGAGTGACGCGCGTGCAGCCGCACCAGCTCTCACGGCTCTTCCTCGCAGCGATCGACTGCGTAATGATGCCGCCGCGCGGCCCTGAGCCCTCCGGCGGCGAGCTCGAGCAGCGCATCGCCCTCGACGCGTGGACGATCGCGCCCTCCGAGGTGACGGCGGACTGGACCCTCCGGCTCGACTTCGGGCGCGACCCGTCGTGGTCGGCAGGCCGCCTGGGGCTCGGCGAGTTCCTCACTGCCGTCGCCGGGGTGCGTGCGCTGCTGCTCCAGTCACGACCGGTGGTGGCCTCGGACCTCGAGCCCGGCGCGCCGACCGACTCGCTCATCGACCACCAGCACGTCATCAACCGGGCCGACGCCATCACCATCGCCCTGACGACGGCGGCGCAGCACCTCGAGACCGGTGACGAGAGCGCTCGCCGCGACGCCCTCCTCGTCGCAGCAGGGGTCGGCATCATCGGAGCGGTGCCGCCACCACGGCTGGCGCGCCATGCCGAGACCGTCGTCGAGGCGGCCGCGCGCACCCGCAAGGCTCTGCTCGACCGGCTGTCCGCCGCAGCCGCGGTGCTCGCCGGTGAGCCGACTCCCGATCGGCAGCGGCGGCGGCTCGCTGCGCTCGTCGGCGACGACCTGCCCGTGCTCGCGCGCGTCGCGCACCCCGAGCAGGCCGACCTCGCAGCCTCGCTCGCTGCGAGCACGAGCCTGCAGGGTGGCGACCCCTGGGCATCGAGTGCCTGGCTGGCGCGGGCCGCGAGGGTGCGTGAAGGTGCCGATCGACTCCAGACCGCGCTCATCGGTGCCGACGCCCTCGAGGCCCCGGCGGCGGTGCTCGGCGCCCCGACGCTGCGCGTCGCCCAGGTGCCACACGTGCCCGGCGACCTCTGGCGGGCCCTGTCCCGAGCGGCCGATACCCCAGGGGAGGGACTGGCGAGCCTCGTCGTCGCGGCTCCGCTGGGGCTCGACGCCCTTGCTCCCGTGTGCGGGGTGCTCGTCGACGAGTGGACCGAGACCGTGCCGGACGAACGCCGCACGGCCGCAGTCACATTCGAGTTCGACGCCCCCGGGGCGGCCCCGCCCCAGGCGGTGCTCGTCGCCGTGCCACCCGATGCCGCCCCGACGTGGTCGCCCGCTGCGCTCTTCGACACCGTGTCCGAGACGGTCGACCTCGCCCGCCTACGGATGGTCGACCCGGCTGCGCTCGACCGGGTCGGTCAGTTCCTCCCCGGGCTCTACTTCCCCGTCAACGTCGCGCGTGCCGTGCCGACGACCGACTTCACCCCCGACGCCGCGGCGCCGGTCTAGGAGCGCGCCATGCCCTCTCCCTCCGTCACGACGTGGACCCGTCTCGAGCCCCGCAGTCGCGTCGCCGACCTCTCGCCCGGACTCGAGGCGCGCACTGCCGACCCGCTGTGGATGCTCGGCCGGCAGTGGCAGCTCGGTGAGCTGCGCGGCGACGACGCCGGCTCGCCGGTGCTGACCCGCGTCCGGGCGCACGCCGACCTGCTCACCCGCTTCCGCACCGCGGGGTCCTCGGCCACCGACCTGCCTGCGGGGCAGCCCCTCGAGACCTTCGTCGAGCGGGAGACGGCGAGCACGGTCGCCGACCTGCGGCTGGCACTCGACCTCGGGCGAGAGCTCGTGGCGCGACTGCGAGCGGCGGGACTCGGCGATGCGGTGGCACCGCTGTCAACGGCATACCGACCCCACGTGCGACCGGGTGCGGTCGTCGATGCCGCCACCACCGCGCTCCTCGCTGCGACGAGTGGGCGTATCCCGGACGGCCTCGACCTGCAGGCCGCCGTGACCGAGGCCGACGGACTGCCCGCGGGGGTCGCCGTGCCTATGGCATTGGCCGATGCGGTCTCGGAAACCCTTGCGGCATGGGCTGGCTCGGCTCCACTGCTGTCTTTGGGCGCGCCCGACGAGGACGCCTGGCAGGACGCCCGGCTCGAATACTCCTTCGACGTCGCGGCCGCCGGCCCGACCGGTGAGACCGTGCTCCGGGCGGAGGGCTACGACGGCAACCGCCTCGACTGGTGCGACCTCGACGTGGCGCCGGGGGAGACCCTCGACGCGGTGGCGAGCGACACGACG
This sequence comes from Humibacillus xanthopallidus, assembly GCF_044793955.1. Lineage (GTDB taxonomy): Bacteria > Actinomycetota > Actinomycetes > Actinomycetales > Dermatophilaceae > Humibacillus > Humibacillus xanthopallidus_C. The sequence continues at coordinate 1,775,928 of NZ_CP084995.1, forward strand.
ACCGAGACGATCGTGCGCACCCTCCTGCCCGCGCCGGCGACCTTCGCCGGCATGCCCTCGGCCCGGTGGTGGGAAATGGAGGACTCCCGGATCAGCTTCGGGCGCATCACCGCCGAACGGCCGGACCTGGCGCGCATGCTGCTCATCGAGTTCGCGTCGGTCTACGGCAACGACCACTTCATCGTGCCTCTCGACGTGCCCGTGGGCAGCCTCGTGCGCATCGACTCGGTCGTCGTCACCGACACCTTCGGCGAGCGCTTCCTCATCGAGCCCGCGTCGGCGCCCGCCCGCTGGGGGCTCTACCGCCCGAGCCGGCCGGACGGCGGCTCGGAGGCCGTGCTCGTCGTGCTGCCCACGGTCGTCGACACGCTGCACTCGAGGCCGCTCGAAGAGACCGTGCTGCTCCGCGACGAGATGGCCAACCTCGCATGGGGCGTCGAGTCGACCGTCGCCTCGGCTGGGGGCCGCCCCGTCGACCGGTTGTCGGAGGCGGCGCGCGCAGCCACCCCGGTCGAGCCGCCCGTCGGCTCGTCCGAGCTCGTCTACCGCCTCCAGTCGGTCGTGCCGGAGCACTGGATCCCCTTCGTCCCCGTCGAGCGCGCGCCGGGAGTCATGCACCTGCGCCGCAGCCTGCAGCAGCGCTCCGGACCGGGCGGCCCCGAGGCCGTGCTGCCGCAGGGGCAGGTGCTGGCTCAGGACGGGCTCGAGATCCCGGAGGAGGAGGTGCCCCGCGCGGGCGTCCGCGTCACCCGGGAGTGGCAGTCGAGCCGATGGGTCGACGGCTCGACCCACGTGTGGCTCGGCCGGGTCAAGCGCACCGGGCGGGGCCCCGGGTCGAGCGGACTCGTGCACGACGAGGCGGACGTGCGACGCGCCCCGAGCGTGTGAGGCAGACGCGACGACACGGCATACCCCCGAAGGCGTATGCCGTGTCGTCGCGGTGCGCTGGAAGAGTCAGCTCACGGGGTGAGCGCCGTGAGATAGGCGTGCTGGTAGCGGAACTGCCGCATCGTGCCGTCCTGGTACTGGTCCGAGCCGGACTCGAAGACGACGTAGACCCAGTCGCTGACCGGGCCGGCCTCACCCCGCGGCACCCGCACGATGCCCTCGCTCATCGGCGGGATCTCGATCGAGCGACCGTAGACGCCCGTGCTGATCTTCTTGAACTTCAGCCGGCTGTAGCAGTCACGGCCGTAGGAGGTGCTGAAGATGTAGTGGCCGTCGGCGACCACCGCACCCTGCACCCGCGTCGGCGTGCTGATCGCGACCGGGTCGCCCGTCGGCGCCTGCGTCGAGGTGAGGTCGTAGCGCCACATCGTCGAGGAGCCGTAGAGGTCGGAGCTGAAGGACCCGACGTAGAGCTTGCCGCCCGAGACGGTGTTGTAGGAGCTGGCCCTGACCGACCACGTGCCGTTCGTCTTAAGCGCGGTGTTGTGCGGCGCGCGGTCGAGCGCCTCGAGCGAGAAGCGGAAGAGGTTGCGACCGTTGGAGCTCGTCGACAGCAGCAGGCTCCCGCCCGCGACGGACAGGCCGCCCATGTGGCCCTCGATCTGCGAGCCGTCGCCGTACTGCACGAAGACCCGCTTGACGAGGGTGCCGCCGCGCGTCTTGACCACGATCATGTTCTTGCCCGGCAGCCACGTGTCGTCGCTGTAGGACGTGATGAGCCAATCCTTCGCCTTCCAGTAGGCCAGACCCTGGGCCACGTAGTCGGTGTTGGTGTAGGGGATCGTCGTCCCCGCGTCGAAGTTGTTGTTGAACCATGTCAGCCCGAGCCGCGACGGGCATTGCACCTCGGCGGAGGCACTGGTCGCCGTGACCACCCCCATCGGAGCGATGAGCCCGACCACGGCGAGCAGCCGCACGAGCACAGCACGAATTCGCATACCCCTGTTCCTTTCCCCTGACCCCCGAGCCGGTGGGGTCCGTCCCCGACCGGTCCTCGCATCCTGCACCGCGCGGACGAAGCGGACAAGGGGGAGATCTCCCCGCAGTCACCGCGAAAGGCGCCAGTCGCGCGCCGCCCGTGCCCATCCGGCGGATGACCCCCGACGCAGACGAGGGCCCGTCCGACCGGGCGGGCCCTCGTCTGCGTGCGAGCGACTACTGCGACGGCTGGGGCGTGGAACAGCCGACCTTCGGGTTGAGCCCGATGTAGTTGAGCGGCCCGGCGACGACGGTCAGGGCAGCACTGCCGATGCGGCTGCAGCTCGGGTCGGCAGAGCCGAAGTAGCCGCGCTGGAAGGCCGCGAAGATGCCGATCAGGAGCCAGATGAGGATCACGATCGTGCTCGTGCGGGTGCGCGAGCGGGTTCTGGTGCGGACGCTCATGGTGTCCTTTCGAGACGGTGTGGAGGGTGGGCAAAGCCGGGCAAACCTACTGGTCCGGCCCCGGCGAGGTGGCGCTCGCACGACAACGATTCGCAACGCCCGCCCGAGACGGCGGCGAGGAGCGCTCCGGCGCACACGGCATACCTCTGCGCTGCCGTAGGCTGTGGCAACGTGGCTGTTGACTTCACGCAAGAGATCAAGGAACTGCGCGCGACGATGGACTCCGTGCGCGGGGTCACCGACCTCGACGTGCTCGCGAGGACGATCGACGACCTCGAGCAGCAGGCCTCCGCGCCGGATCTCTGGGACGACCCCGAGAAGGCGCAGCAGGTCACGAGCGACCTCAGCCGGGCTGGCTCCGAGCGCGACCGCATCGTCAACATGGACGCCCGCATCGACGACCTCGAGACGCTCGTAGAGATGGGCACCGAGGAGTCCGACCAAGCCACCCTCGACGAGGCCGAGCGCGACCTCGCCAAACTCAAGAAGGACGTCGGCGAGCTCGAGGTGCGCACTCTGCTGTCGGGGGAGTACGACGAGCGCTCCGCCGTCGTCACCATCCGCGCCGGCGCGGGTGGCGTCGACGCCGCCGACTTCGCCGAGATGCTCATGCGCATGTACCTGCGCTGGGCCGAGCGGCACGAGTACCCCACGAAGGTCATGGACACCTCCTACGCCGAGGAGGCGGGCCTCAAGTCCGCGACCTTCGAGGTCAACGCGCCCTACGCCTTCGGCCACCTCTCCGTCGAGGGCGGCACGCACCGCCTCGTGCGGATCAGCCCCTTCGACAACCAGGGTCGGCGCCAGACGAGCTTCGCCGCCGTCGAGGTCATCCCGCTCATCGAGAGCGACGACTCGGTCGACATCCCCGACAACGAGCTCAAGATCGACGTCTTCCGCTCGAGCGGCCCGGGTGGCCAGAGCGTCAACACGACCGACTCGGCCGTGCGCATGACGCACCTGCCGACCGGCATCGTCGTGTCGATGCAGAACGAGAAGAGCCAGATCCAGAACCGCGCCGCCGCCCTGCGCGTGCTCCAGTCGCGCCTGCTCATCCAGCGCAAGGCCGAGGAGGCCGCGGTCAAGAAGGAGATGGCCGGCGACGTCAAGGCGAGCTGGGGCGACCAGATGCGCTCCTACGTGCTCAACCCCTACCAGATGGTCAAGGACCTGCGCACCGACTTCGAGACGGGCAACCCCAGCGCCGTCTTCGACGGCGACATCGACGGCTTCATCGAGGCCGGCATCCGCTGGCAGATCGGTCAGAACCGCGCGCAGGACTGACCGCGGTATGCCGTCCGGCCGGGTCCCCGGACGCGTGACCCCTCGCGCCACGCCCGACACTCGGGTAACGCCGGTTTCGCCCGGTGTCGCCGTAGCCTCGTAGGCGCAACACCGAGCCGAGCGAGGCCGAGCCCTCCTGAGCGCGGCCGTGGAAGTGACCGACTGATGATCCTCTTCGAGAACGTCACCAAGACCTACCCCAAGTCGCACCGCCCTGCCGTCGACCGGGTCTCCCTCGAGATCGGCCGGGGCGAGTTCGTCTTCGTCGTCGGCACGTCCGGGTCGGGCAAGTCGACGATGCTCCAGCTCATCATGAAGGAGCAGGACGCGACGGGCGGGCGGATCTCGGTGGCGGGCCGCGAGCTCGACCGGCTGCCCGACCGCAAGGTGCCCTCGCTGCGACGTCAGATCGGCTGCGTGTTCCAGGACTTCCGCCTGCTGCCCAACAAGACGGTGCACCAGAACGTCGCCTACGCCCTGCAGGTGCTGGGCGCCCCGCGCTCGCGGATCCGCTCCACGGTGCCCGAGGTGCTCGACCTCGTCGGCCTCGCCGGCATGGAAAAGCGCTTCCCGCACCAGCTCTCCGGCGGTGAGCAGCAGCGGGTCGCGATCGCCCGCGCCTTCGTCAACCGGCCGCCGATCCTGCTGGCCGACGAGCCGACCGGCAACCTCGACCCCGGCATCAGCCTCGAGATCGTGCAGCTGCTCGATCGGATCAACCGCACGGGCACGACCGTCGTCATGGCGACGCACGACTTCGCCACCGTCGACGCGATGCGCAAGCGGGTCATCCGCCTCGACAAGGGAGTGCTCGTCGGCGACGTCGAGGCGGGCGAGTACACGACCGGCAGCATCCCGCGCATCGAGCTCGACGACCGGCCGATCCCGGCCCGCGTCGAGGAGCCGGCCGTCGCCGACGGCTACGACGACGGCGCCGCAGTGGCCCCGGTGGCCCCGGTGGCCCCGGAATCCCCCGAACCCGAGCAGGTCGAGCAGCCCGCTCAGGCACGGCAACCCGACCCGGCGGCATACGGCAAGGACGATCCCGATCCCAAGCCCGAGACCGATCCGGAGCGGCAGGCTGCCGTCCAGGGCAGCGGACGCTGAGCGGGGGACGACGACATGCGCCTGCAGTTCCTCCTCGGCGAGATCGGCAACGGTCTGCGCCGCAACCTCTCGATGGCCCTTTCGGTCGTCATCGTCACGATGATCTCGATGTATCTCCTCGGCCTGGGCCTCATGGGCCAGCGGCAGGTCGACACGATGAAGGACTACTGGTACGACCGGGTCCAGGTCACCGTGCTGCTGTGCGCCGAGAAGACGCGCTACACCAACTGCGCCGGCGAGCCGACGACCGATGCCCAGCGCACCGCGATCCGGGCCGAGCTCGACGCGCTCAAGCCGACCGTCGCCGAGGTGTTCTACGAGTCGCGCGACGAGGCCTTCGACCGCTTCAAGCAGACCTACCAGAACTCCCCGCTCGCGCGGGCCGGCGAGTCCTACTTCGCCGACTCCTATCGGGTCAACCTCAACGACGCGAGCAAGTTCGACGTCGTCGCGAGCTCGATCAAGGGCATGCCCGGGGTCGCCGACGTGCAGGACCAGAAGAAGCTCCTCGAGAAGTTCTTCACCTTCATGAACACCGTCTCGTGGGCGGCGATCGCCCTGAGCTCGCTCATGGTCCTCGCGGCCGTCATGCTCATCTCGACGACGATCCGCCAGACCGCCTTCAGCCGGCGCCGCGAGACCGGCATCATGCGTCTCGTGGGGGCCTCCAACTTCACGATCCGCTTCCCCTTCGTCATGGAGACCGTCATCGCGAGCGTGCTCGGCGCGACCCTCGCGATGGGGATGCTGTGGGCGACGGTGCGCTACGGCGTCGTCGGCTTCCTCTCCGAGACCCTCACCGACACGGCCTTCATCGGGGTGGCCGACGTACTCTACGTCGCGCCGTTCATCATCGCCGGCGTCGTCGTGCTGTCGTCGCTCACCTCGTGGGTGACCCTCCGGCGCTACCTCCGGGTCTGACGGCGGCGCGCTGCGCTGTGGTCTGACGGGCAGCCCGAACCGGTCACACCCTCCACAACAGACGGGTCCTGTGGTACCAATGAAGCCTATGTGGCTCATGAGGCAGAAGCGAGAGGTGACGCCGGCGACCAAGCTGACGGTCGCCGGCCTCGCCGTCGCCTGCACGATCTCGCTCGGCAGCGCCTTCGTGGCCCGGGCCGACTCGATCTCGGACCAGAAGAAGAAGAACGACCAGCGCATCGCCGCGCTCGGCCAGCAGCTCGAGGGGACCAGCAGCAAGCTCGCCACCGCCTACGTCAACCTCGAGCGCACCAACGCCGCCCTGCCGATCGCCCAGCAGCGGGTGGCCTCGGCCCAGGCCGCCCAGCAGCGCGCCCAGGCCGCGCAGGCCGCCGCCGAGGCCACCGAGCAGCGGGCCATCGCCGCCGAGAGCCGGGCCCGCGCCCACAACGAGCGGGTGGCCCAGAAGCTCGCCGTCGCCCAGGCCAACGAGCAACGGGCCAAGGAGCAGCTCGCCAAGAGCGCCACCCAGCTCGTGTCTAGCCAGGACGCCCTCGACTCCTACGCCGCCGAGGTCTTCCAGGGTGCGGGTCAGGAGTCGCAGCTCGGACTCGTCTTCGGCTCGACCTCTCCCGAGGACTTCGCCAACCGCCTCATCATGGCCGACACCGCCAGCGCCGTCGCGAGCGACACGATCGACTCGCTGGCCGCGATGACGGCCGACAACACCTCGACCCGCTCCTACCTCACCGCGGTCCGCGGGGAGATCGCCGAGCTCAAGCGGCAGGCCGAGGCGGCGCTCACCGCAGCCGAGGCTGCAGCAGCGGCCGCGACCCAGGCCAAGAACCAGGCGATCGTCGCCAAGAACAACGCCGTGACCGCCGCCGCCAACGCGCTCGCCGCCAAGAACGAGCTCGACAGCCTCAAGGGCCAGCAGGTGGCCTTCACCGCCGACCTCAAGGCGCAGAAGCAGAGCGAGGCCGCCAGCCTCGCCGCCGCGCGCGCCGAGTCCGCCCGCCTGCAGGCGATCCTCGTCGAGCGCGCTCGTCAGGCCCGCATCGCGGAGGCCAAGCGGGTCGCCGCGCTCAAGGCGAAGCTCGAGCGGGAGCGGCAGGCCAAGATCCGCGCCGAGCGGGCCAAGGCGGCGGCCGCGGCCAAGGCCGGCCGCAAGTACACCCCCAAGCCGCAGCCCCCCGTGTCGGTGCCGGCTCCGTCGACGCCGTCCAACTTCCTGTCCTACCCCGCCATCGGGCCGACCACCTCGGGCTTCGGCATGCGGTGGCACCCCGTCCTCAACAAGTGGATGCTGCACGACGGCCTCGACTGGGGCATCGCCTGCGGCACGCCGGTGTATGCCGCCGCGCCGGGTGAGGTGATCAGCGCCGGCTGGCGCGCGAGCGGGTGGGGCAACCAGGTGATGATCGACCACGGCATCCACCGCGGCGTCGACCTCGTGACGACCTACAACCACCTCTCCTCGATCGTCAAGAACGGCGGCAAGGTCAACCGGGGGCAACTCATCGGCTACTCCGGCACGACCGGCTACTCCACGGGCTGCCACCTTCACTTCGGCACCTACGAGGACGGCACTCCCGTCAACCCCCGCGGGTGGCTGTAGCGCCCGCAGCGCCGAGGCGAGTGCCACGACCGTCGCGGCAGGGCCTCGCGACCAGGCTGCCGCACACGCCGGCGCGACCCACCTACCCGGCCCCACGGCATACAGCCGAAACCGAGTCGGGGCCGACGGCCACTCTCGGGTAGCGTGGGAACGCTGCGAGAGCCGTGGCACGAGCAGGGAGGAACGGTCCGGTGCCGAAGGAGAAGGGGCGGTCGCTCATCGCGAGCAACCGCAAGGCCCGTCACGACTACCTCATCGAGGACACCTTCGAGGCAGGCATCGTGCTCTCCGGCACGGAGGTCAAGGCCCTGCGGATGGGTCGCGCCTCGCTCGTCGACGGCTTCGCGATGTTCACCGGTGACGAGCTCTACCTCGAGAACGTCCACATCCCCGAGTACCTCAACGGCACCTGGAACAACCACGCCCCGCGCCGCAAGCGCAAGCTGCTCCTCCACCGCGCCGAGCTCGAGAAGATCTCCCACAAGACGCGCGAGAGCGGGCGCACGATCGTGCCCCTCGCGCTCTACTTCAAGGACGGTCGCGCCAAGGTCGAGATCGCGATCGCGACCGGCAAGAAGGAGTACGACAAGCGCCACGCCCTGCGCGAGCGGCAGGACAACCGTGAGGCGCAGCGCGCGATGAGCGCGGCCAACCGCCGCTGAGCCGTCAGCACCGGGGGCCCGACACCCGCGGAACCGCCATCGCGTGGCCACCGTCCAGTGTCAGGATGCAGGGACCAACGACGTGGAGGGACCGATGACCGGATCGAGGGCGGCCCGCCGCCGGGGCGTGGGAGCGAGTGGACGCAGGGGACTGCTGGGGACGCTCGCCCTGGTGCTCGCCACCGCGCTGCTCGTGCTGGCGCCGACCTCTGCCTCTGCGGCCACCGGCGGCGAGGGCATGCCGTCGTTCGCGGCCGTCTACGACGTGCAGGCCGACGGCAGCATGCGGGTCACCGAGACGATCACCTGGCGGTTCCCCGCCGGGGAGGAGCGCCACGGCATCTTCCGCAACATCGTCGTGCGCATGGGGTGGAACGACGAGCCCGGCCGCTTCCGCTACTTCGACCTGACCGACGTCGACGTCTCGAGCCCCTCCGGCGCCCCCGACGACTTCCGGGTCAGCGACAACGGCGCGGCCCAGGAGATCCGCATCGGCTCGCCGAGCGAATACACGAGCGGCACCCAGGTCTACGTCGTCAGCTACACGCTGCACGACGTGCTCAACCCGATCACGGCCGATGGCCAGCCGGCGACGACCACCGACCAGGCCGACACCGTCGAGCTCTTCTACAACGTCTTCGGCACCAACGAGTTCACCGAGCGCACGGCCGTGCAGATCGAGGTCAAGGCGCCCGACGCCTCGACGAAGGTCGCCTGCTTCCAGGGGCCCCAGGGCTCGACCACCGAGTGCGCCGCGCGGGCCGGCGACCCGTCGACGTTCACCGCGACCAACCTCGGCAGCGGTGACGCGATGACGGTGCTCGCCTCCTACCCAGCCGTAGCCTTCGACGCCGTGCAGCCGGTCGTGCTCGAGGGGGACAGTGACACTCCCGTCGGCTCGGCCGCGGCACCCGCGGTCAACGCGGCCGCCTGGATCGGCGGGATCGGCGCACCGATCCTCGCGCTGGCCGTCATGGGCACCCTCGTGTGGACCCGCGGCCGCGACGAGCGGTATGCCGACCTGACGCCGGGCCTGTCACCCTCCTTCGGCGCCGGAGCCTCTGGCGACGGCACGCCCAGCGCCGTCGGGGCGCCCACGGTCCGCGGCGGCCGGACCACCGTGGCCGTCCAGTTCCAACCGCCTGCTGGCGTGCAGCCGGGCATGGTCGGCACGATCGTCGACGAGACCGCCAACCCGATCGACGTCTCGGCCACCATCATCGACCTCGCGGTGCGCGGCTACCTCACCATCGAGGAGGATGCCGGCAACGGTCTGTTCAGCCGCACCGACTGGACGCTGACCCGACAGCCCATGCCCGCCGACGATCGGCTGCTGCCCTACGAGCGCCAGCTCCTCGACGGGATCTTCGGCAGCCGCGGTGACGTCGTCGCGCTCTCCGCGCTGAAGAACACCTTCGCCAGCACCCTCAAGTCGATCCAGGCCGAGATGTATCGCGAGGTCGTGCGCCGGCACTGGTTCCGCAACTCGCCCGAGGCGCAGCGCGGGGCATGGCAGGCACTCGGCATGGTCCTCGTCGGCGGTGGCTTCCTCGTGCTCTTCTTCGGCCAGGGGGCGCTGCAGGCGATGCTCGGCGGCGGCTTTACCGGCGGCTTCGCGCTCGGCGCCGGTCTGATCGTGGCGGGCGGCATCGTCACGCTCCTCGGCCGCCGGATGGCCGCCAAGACGGCGGAGGGCTCGGCCGTGCTGGCGCAGTCGCTCGGCTTCAAGGAGTACCTCCTGACCGCCGAGGCCGGGCAGATCGAGTTCGAGGAGGCGAGCAACGTCTTCAGCCGCTATCTGCCGTACGCCGTCGTCTTCGGGGTCGCTGACCGGTGGGCCTCGACGTTCGCGCAGGTCGCGCAGGCCGCTGAGGCGGCCGGTCGGCCGCTCATCATGCCGACCTGGTATCTCTGGAGCGGTGCGACGATGCCCGACTTCACGAGCATCGCCAACGGGGTCGACTCCTTCTCGACCACCTCGACGGGCACCTTCACCTCGACGCCGGGCTCGAGCGGCTCCTCCGGCTTCTCCGGGGGTGGCGGCTTCAGCGGTGGCGGAGGCGGCGGCTCCTCGTCCGGCTCCTGGTGACCCCGGGCTCCGCAAGCAGTCGCTGACACTGCCCCGGCGCCCCCAGCAGACAATCGAAAGAGCAGTTCGTCGCGGTCAAGCGGGACCGCGCGGCCCCATGGAAGGGCGACGAACTGCTCTTTCGATTGGCTCTCGCGGGACCGTGCGGGGGGCGTCCGGGGATGCGTCGGGTGACGCTGGGTCAGGGGCTCAGGGGGTGATGACGACGAGGAGGTCGCCGCCCTCGACCTGCTGGTGCGCGCCGATGGCGACGCGAGAGACCGTGCCGCCCGTGGGGGAGGTGATGTTGGCCTCCATCTTCATCGCCTCGATGGTGGCCACGACCCCGCCGGCCTCGACGGTGTCGCCCTCGGCCACGTTGAGGGTGACCACGCCGGCGAACGGGGCTGCGACCTGACCCGAGGCGCCCGGGTCGGCCTTCTCCGCCGACTTCACGTCGGCCTCCACGGAGCGGTCGCGCACCTGGATCGGCCTGAACTGGCCGTTGAGCGTGCACATGACGGTGCGCATCCCCTTGGGGTCGGCCTCGCCGACGGACTGCACGCCGATGAGCAGGCGCTTGCCCTGCTCGATCTCGACCTCGTACTCCTCGCCCGGCTCGAGGCCGTGCAGGAACTCGACCGTGCCGAGCACCGAGAGGTCGCCGTAGGACTCGCGGGAGCTCTCGTACTCCTTGGTCGGGCCGGGGAAGAGCAGCTCGTTGAGGGTGCGGCGGGGCGCGCTCGCGAGGGAGGACTCCTGCTCGGGCGTGAGCTCGGTGAGGCGCGGCTTGGCCTGACGTCCGGCGAGCGCCTTGGTGCGGAAGGGCTCGGGCCAGCCACCGGGCGGGTCGCCGAGCTCGCCGTTGAGGAAGCCGATGACGGAGTCGGGGATGTCGAAGCGCTGGGGGTCGTCCTCGAAGACCTTGGGGTCAGCGCCGGCGCCGACGAGGGCCAGCGCGAGGTCACCGACGACCTTGGAGCTCGGGGTCACCTTGACGACGTTTCCGAGGATCTGGTTCGCCGCGGCATACATGTCCTCGATGGCCTCGAAGCGGTCGCCGAGCCCGAGGGCGATCGCCTGCTGCCGCAGGTTGCTCAGCTGCCCGCCGGGGATCTCGTGGAAGTAGACGCGACCCGTGGGGGAGTCGAGGCCCGACTCGAACGGCCGGTAGAGGTGACGCACCGCCTCCCAGTAGGGCTCGAGGGCGAAGACGTTGTTGATGTCGAGGCCGGTAGGTCGGTCGGTGTCGTCGGTGGCCGCGACGAGGGCCGAGAGCGACGGCTGGCTCGTCGTGCCCGCCATCGTGGCCGTCGCGGCATCGACGGCGTCGACCCCGGCGTCGATGGCGGCGAGCAGGGTGCCGATCTGGCCGCCCGCCGTGTCGTGGGTGTGCAGGTGCACGGGCAGGTCGAAGCGCTCGCGCAGCGCGGTGACAAGCCGGTGGGCCGCCGGCGCGCGCAGCAGGCCGGCCATGTCCTTGATCGCGAGCACGTGGGCGCCGGTGTCGACGATCTGCTCGGCGAGGCGCAGGTAGTAGTCGAGCGTGTAGAGCTTCTCGCCCGGTGACATGAGGTTGCCGGTGTAGCAGAGGGCGACCTCGGCGACGGTCGTGTTCGTCTCGAGGACCGCCTCGACGGCGGGCCGCATCTGCGAGACGTCGTTGAGCGAGTCGAAGATGCGGAAGATGTCGAGCCCGGTGCGGGCCGCCTCGCGCACGAACGCATCGGTGACGGCAGTGGGGTAGGGCGTGTAGCCGACGGTGTTGCGACCGCGCAGCAGCATCTGGAGGGGGATGTTGGGCATCGCCTCGCGCAGGGCGGCGAGCCGCTCCCACGGATCCTCGGCGAGGAAGCGCAGGGCGACGTCGTAGGTCGCGCCGCCCCAGGCCTCCATCGACAGCAGCTGGGGGGTGAGGTGCGAGACGTGCGAGGCCACGTGAAGCAGGTCACGGGTGCGCATCCGCGTCGCGAGCAGCGACTGGTGGGCGTCGCGGAAGGTCGTGTCGGTGACGGCCACGTCGTTCGCCTCGCGCAGTGCTCGTGCGAAGGCCGCCGGCCCGTCGGCCACGAGACGGTCGCGCGCGCCTGCCGGTGCCGGCGCGTCAGGCAGCTGGGGGAGCTTGCTGCGCGGGCGGATTCGCGTCGTGACCGGTCCGTTGGGCTGGTTGACCGTGACGTCGGCGAGGTAGGTCATGAGCTTGGTCGCGCGGTCGGCGCTCACCCGCGACGCGAGCAGCTGCGGCCGCTCGTCGATGAAGGAGGTCGTGGCGAGGCCCTGCTGGAAGACGGGGTCGGACAGCACCGCCTCGAGGAACGAGATGTTGGTCGATACCCCGCGGATGCGGAACTCCGCCAGCGCACGTCGCGCCCGACGCACGGCGATCGGGAACGTGCGACCGCGGCAGGTCAGCTTGACGAGCATCGAGTCGAAGTGGGCGCTGACCTCGGCTCCGACGAAGATCGTGCCACCGTCGAGGCGCACCCCGCCTCCGCCGGCGGACCGGTAGACGGTGATCGTGCCGGCGTCTGGCCGGAAGCCGTTGGAGGGGTCCTCCGTCGTGATGCGGCACTGCATCGCGAAGCCCTTGGTCGCGATGTCGTCCTGGCGCAGGCCCATCGCCTCGAACGTCTCGCCCGCCGCGATCTGCAGCTGCATGACGACGAGGTCGATGTCGGTGACCTCCTCGGTGACCGTGTGCTCGACCTGGATGCGGGGGTTCATCTCGATGAAGACGTAGCGTCCGTCCTCGCCGAGGAGGAACTCGACCGTGCCGGCGTTGACGTAGCCGATGGACCGCGCGAACGCGACGGCGTCGGCGCACATCTGCTCGCGCGTGCCGGCGTCGAGGTTGGGCGCAGGGGCGATCTCGACGACCTTCTGGTGCCGACGCTGCAGCGAGCAGTCGCGCTCGTAGAGGTGGACGACCTCGCCGGTGCTGTCGGCCAGGACCTGCACCTCGATGTGCCGCGGGTTGACCACGGCCTCCTCGAGGTAGAGCGTCGGGTCGCCGAAGGCCGACTCCGCCTCGCGCTGGGCCGCCTCGAGCGAGTCGCGCAGCGTCTCTCGGGACTCCACCCGGCGCATACCGCGGCCGCCGCCACCCGAGACCGCCTTGACGAAGACGGGGAAGCCGATCTCGTCGGCAGCCGCCTCGAGGGCGTCGAGGTCGGTGCCCGGCTCCGAGCCGTGCAGCGTCGGCAGTCCGGCGGCGCGGGCGGCTGCGATCGCCCGGGCCTTGTTGCCGGTCAGGTGCAGCACCGAGGCCGGAGGCCCGACGAAGGTGATGCCGGCGGCGTCGCACGCCTCGGCGAGCAGGGGATTCTCCGACAGGAAACCGTAGCCGGGGTAGATCGCGTCGGCCCCGGCCTCGACGGCCTGCGCGACGATCGCCTCGTGGTCGAGGTAGGCGCGGACTGGGTGGCCTTCCTCACCGATCTGGTAGGCCTCGTCGGCCTTGAGGCGGTGCTCGCTCTTGCGGTCCTCGTAGGGGAAGACCGCGACGGTGCGCGCTCCCATCTCGGTCGCGGCCCGGAAGGCACGGACGGCGATCTCGCCTCGGTTGGCGACGAGCACCTTGCGGAACATCGGACCTCCAGGGGTGGGGGCGATCTGCACGCTCCCGCGACTGCGGTCGCCGCGGGCTGTGGTCGTCGGCGACCACGACGGCAGCCTAGTGGCGTCCCCGATCCCGGACCGGTCGAGTCCGTCCGGTGTGCGTCGTCCGCGCCCGCTCCACCGGGCGCCCCGGGAATGGCGTGGACCCCGCTGTCGTTACCAAGGCATACTGTGGTCTCGCAGGACAGCAGGTTGACAAGTGCACAGCGTGACGTGGACCCCCGGTTACACACATGGGGGTGATCGGTTTCGACGGTGGTCGACACACCAGAGGAAGCGGGTCGAGGATGTGGGGTTATCTCGTTAACGCTCCCTGCAAATCAATAGGTGCCGATTCCAAGCGCACCGACTTCGCCCTCGCCGCCTGAGCGAGCCTCGAAGTCCGTCAGCCTGAGCTAGTTCCCGACTCAGTGCCTGGCGTCAGCTAGGGGACTTGCTGCGCAGTCATGTTGGGGGACTGCGCGGGACTCTTACTCAACTGGGCCTGTCAGGGGACGCGTGCGTGCGAGCCCTGGGGCCGAGAAAAGCCATAGCGCACTGCACCCGGAGAAGCTCTGGTCTCTCGTCATCGGACGCGGGTTCAATTCCCGCCACCTCCACCACTTGATGGTGGTCACGTCACGCTGTCACTTGTCCTTCGAGGGCGCCCGTTCGTGGGGCGCCCTCCGTCGTCGTGCCACCGATCGACAGAGCGATCCGCCCCCTTCGGCGGCCCAGCGTGGGCAGCGAGCGGGGGCGGATCGCTCTGTCGATCGCCGCGCGGATCGCTCTGTCGATCAGCGGAGGCGGAGGTTCTCGGACGTTCCGGTCGGGCCCGGGCCGAAGGCCGGGGAGCTGCTGCCGCCGGCGGGCACGATCCGCTTGCCCAGCGGGAAGAGCGAGACGGGCACCATCTTGAGGTTGCCCAGCGCCAGGGGGATGCCGACGATCGTGATCGCCTGGGCGATCGCGGTCGTGAGATGCCCGAGGGCCAGCCACCACCCGAAGAGGATCAGCCACAGCACGTTGCCGATCGTCGAGCCCACGCCCGCGGCGGGGTGGTCGACGACCGTGCGTCCGAAGGGCCACAGGGCGTACCAGCCGATGCGGAAGGCCGCGAGCCCGAAGGGGATGCCGATGATGGTCACGCACGCGATGACGCCGGCGACCATGTAGAGCAGCCAGAGCCAGATGCCTCCGAGCAGCACCCAGATGACGTTGAGGATGAGCCGCACGGGGCTCAGGCCTGGGCCGGCCCGGCGGCACCCTCGGCGGCCATCTGCTCCTTGATCGGACCCATGTCGAGGGCCTTGACCTGCTCGATGACGTCCTGCAGCGCCGACTGGGGGAGGGCACCGGGTTGCGCGAAGACGAGCACACCCTCCTTGAAGGCCATCAGCGTCGGGATCGAGGTGATGTTGGCGGCCTGAGCCAGCGACTGCTCGGCCTCGGTGTCGACCTTGCCGAAGACGATGCCCTCGTTGTCGCCACTCGACGAAGCCGAGTCGTAGATCGGTGCGAACTGCCGACACGGGCCGCACCAGGACGCCCAGAAGTCGACGAGCACGATGTCGTTGTCGAGAACGGTCTTCTCGAAGGACTGCGCGGTCAGGTCAGTGGTAGCCATGTCTCTCCCAACGATTGCCCCACGGAGGCTATTCCGTGGCTTGTCCGTGAAGGTCCCGGGGCCTCTGGCGGCCGGGTCGGAGGCTGGTGAAGGCTCAGGCGCGCGTGAGCTCCCAGGTCACGGTGACGCTGGCCGACAGCTCGAGGTCACCGCCCTCGACCGGCATGCCGCCGGCCATGTCGCGAGCCATAGCCGCGAGCTTGAGACCGCCGCCCACGGGAGCGGCGCCCCCCTCAGCCACCCCGAGCACTGCTCCCAGCGACGCTCCGGAGAGGGCGGCATACTGATCCGCCTTGGACCGAGCGTCGGTGAAGGCTGCGTCGCGTGCCTCTCGGAGCCCCAGCGAGCGGTCCGAGATGTCGAGGCGCACCTGGTCGACGAGGAGCGCGTTGCCGATCGCTGCCGCTGCGGACTCGAGGATCCGCCCCACCGCGGCGAGCTCGCGGACGGTGACGGCGAGGCGCTGCTGCGCCGTGAAGCCGACCGCCACACCCGTGTTGTCCCAGCGCTGGTTGACGCTGGCGTCGAGCGTGCGCAGGTCGGCGTCGGCGACACCCTGCTCGCGCACGACGGCGGCGACCGCCGTGATGCCGGCCGACGCCCCCGACAGGGCCGCGGCGACGTCGGGTGCGTCGTGGCCCACCCGCAGGTCGAGCCGCACGACGTCCGGAGCCACGTTGGCTCGGCCGGTGCCGGTCACGGTGACGGTGCGCTTGCCCATCGCAGATCCTCCTGGCTCTCGGTCCCGGCGGCGGGACCGTGCTCGCAACCTACCTAGACTGCGGTGCCATGACGAGCCCCACCGACAGCGCGGCTGCCGGCCTCGCGCGCCGTGGGGTCGTGGCCCTCGCCGTCGTGGCCGTGCTCGCGCAGCTCGTGGTGCTCTACTGGCCCGTTGTCACGGTCGAGGGCCCGGTGAGCTGGACCGACAAGGTCGTGCACCTACTCGTCTTCGCGGTGCCCACGTATGCCGTGGGGCGGGCCCTGCGCTCGGTGCGCGCGGCGGTGCTCGTCTTCGCGATCCACGCCCCGGTCAGCGAGCTCGTGCAGCAGTTCCTGCTGCCCGGTCGGTCGGGCGACGGGTGGGACGTCGTGCTCGACCTCGTCGGGGTCGCGGTGGGGGCCGCGGCGCTCATGGTCGGGACGCGGCCGCTCCGCTGGTAGACTTTCCGGCATCCGACTCCGAGGTCTCCTCGGATCACGATGGAAGAGATGCCGCAGGGGATGCCCGGCGGGCAGGCTCATCCGACGAGGTGACACCCACGGGAAAGTTCGCGCCACAGGGCGTGACCCGTCACCGACGCGGAGCGGATCCGATCACCGGACGGCACAGATGCCGGGAACCGGTACACACATGGGCGCACCTGATGCGCCTGAGGCTCGTCTGCATGGTCGTGGTGTCACTCACGGCTCGAGGCGAAGTCTGCTCGAGTCAAGAGAGTTGAATACGCATGCCCAACAGCAAGTCATCCGCCGGCGCGCCCAAGAAGGCCCGCTGGTCCACCGAGAAGAAGGCCGTCGCCGCCAAGAAGCCGCACCGCGGCCAGGGCCCGTCGTCCTACTCCGGATCCCCCTCCCGCCCCGCCTCGTCCGGCAGCAGCCACGTCGGCGGCCGCGAGTGGCGTGCGCCGCGCGACGAGCACCGCTCGTCGGACCGCCCCGCACGCAACCGCGACGACCGTCCGTCCTACAACCGTGACGACCGCGGTGACCGCGGCACTAGCGGTTACCAGCGCCGCGACGACCGCCCGTCGTACAACCGTGACGACCGCGGTGACCGTGGCACCGGTGGTTACCAGCGTCGCGACGACCGCCCCTCGTACAACCGTGACGACCGCGGTGACCGTGGCACCGGTGGTTACCAGCGTCGCGACGACCGCCCCTCGTACAACCGTGACGACCGCGGTGACCGTGGCACCGGTGGCTACCAGCGTCGCGACGACCGCCCCTCGTACAACCGTGACGACCGCGGCACGGGTGCGTACCAGCGTCGCGACGACCGTCCGTCCTACAACCGTGACGAGCGTCCCGCCTTCAAGCGTGACGACCGCAACGACCGCGGCACTGGTGGTTACCAGCGCCGCGAGGACCGGCCGGCATACGACCGCGGCGCACGCACCGACCGCACCGGTGGCGGCTTCCAGCGACGCGACGACCGTCGCTCGTTCGACCGCCCCCGCACCGACCGCGACGCCGACCGTGCGCCCGCGACCTTCGAGGATGC
This sequence comes from Humibacillus xanthopallidus, assembly GCF_044793955.1. Taxonomy (GTDB): domain Bacteria; phylum Actinomycetota; class Actinomycetes; order Actinomycetales; family Dermatophilaceae; genus Humibacillus; species Humibacillus xanthopallidus_C. The sequence goes on from NZ_CP084995.1 coordinate 1,793,367, forward strand.
CGAGGCCGAGCGCATGGACGCCGACACCTGGACCAAGTCCACCCGCGCCGACGTGAGCGAGGGCCCGGTCGAGGTGGCCGCCGACAACGGCTTCGCCGCCCTCGGTCTGCCCGAGCGACTCGTCGAGCGTCTGGCCCGCGAGGGCATCACGACGCCCTTCCCGATCCAGACCGCCACGATCCCCGACGCGCTGGCCGGCAAGGACGTCCTCGGCCGTGGGCAGACGGGCTCGGGCAAGACCCTGGCCTTCGGGATGCCGCTCATCGCCCGCCTGCTCGAGATGGAGCTGCCGCGTCGCCCGCGTCGCCCGCACGCCCTCATCCTCACGCCGACGCGTGAGCTGGCCATGCAGATCTCCGACGCGCTCGAGCCCCTCGTGCACGTCGCCGGCCTGCGCCACAAGCTCGTCGCCGGTGGCCTCAGCTACACGACGCAGATCAACGCCCTCAACAAGGGCGTCGACATCCTCATCGCGACGCCGGGCCGGCTCAACGACCTGCTCGAGCGCGGCGCGGTCGAGATGGACGACATCGCGATCACCGTGCTCGACGAGGCCGACCACATGGCCGAGATGGGCTTCATGGCCGAGATCACGACCAGCCTCGACAAGATCCCGGCCGACGGCCAGCGCCTGCTCTTCTCGGCGACGCTCGACCGCGGCATCGACGCCCTCGTCGCGAAGTACCTCACCGACCCGGTGACGCACTCGACGAACGACGCGACCGCATCGGTCGAGGGCATGGACCACCACGTGCTGCTCATCGACCCGCAGCACAAGAAGCTCATCACGGCCGAGGTCGCCAACCGCGCGGGACGCACCGTCGTCTTCTGCCGCACCAAGCTCGGCGCCGACCGCATCGCGCTGCAGCTGCGCGAGCAGGGCGTCATGGCGGCGGCGCTCCACGGTGGCCTCAACCAGGGCCAGCGCAACCGCGTCCTCGGCGCCTTCCGTGACGGCACGCTGCCGGTGCTCGTCGCGACCGATGTCGCGGCCCGCGGCATCCACGTCGACGACGTGTCGGTCGTCCTGCAGGTCGACCCGCCGGCCGACCACAAGGACTACCTGCACCGCTCGGGTCGCACCGCCCGCGCCGGCGACAAGGGCACGGTCGTGACCCTCGCGCTGCCGCACCAGCGGCGCACGATGGAGCGTCAGCTCAAGGACGCCGGCCTCGACATCTCGCCCGTCAAGGCCTCGCCCGGTGACGCGATCATCGCGGCGACGGGTGCGACCACGCCGTCTGGTGTGGCGATCGCCGAAGGTGACTTCCAGCGCCTCATCGCCGGTCCGCCGTCGCACCGGCGCGGCCCGGCCGGCCCGCGCGGCCCGCGTCAGGGCTCGCGTGACGGTCAGCGCCCCCACCACGCCGGTGGCCGCAGCGACCGTCGTGACGACCGACGCGGGGGTGACGACCGTCGAGGTCGTCGTGGCGACCGCGGCGAGGGCCTCGTGACCCGCTGGGGCTCCGACGACCGCGGCGACCGCCGAGGTGCTCGCTCCTGAGCGAGCGCTGACTGCGCAGCCTGCACCGTGACGTGCGGCCGGTGTGGAAGTCTTGGAGCGTGAGCTCCACCTTCCACACCGGCCGCCTTCTCGTGGCGACACCCTCGGTCGAGGGTGAGGTGTTCCATCGCTCGGTGATCCTGATGCTCCACCACGACGACGGTGGGGCCCAGGGGGTCGTGCTCAACAAGCCCCTGACGGCCGAGGTGGACTCGGTGCTGCCGGGGTGGCAGCGGGTCGTCACCGCACCGCACGTGCTCTTCCAGGGCGGGCCGGTCTCGACGTCGTCGGCGCTCGGGCTCGTCACGGTGCCGGGGGACGTGCCGGAGCCGCTGGGGGTGCGGCGTCTCTTCGGCTCGCTGGGGCTCGTCGACCTCGACGTGCCGACGCCGGTCGTGGCCGCCGAGCTCGCCGGGATGCGGATCTTCGCCGGTTACGCCGGCTGGGAGTCGGGGCAGCTCGAGGGCGAGATCCTGCGCGGCGACTGGTACGTCGTCGACGCGGAGGGGCGTGACCCCTTCACCGCAGACCCCGAGGGACTGTGGCGCAGCGTGCTGCGTCGCCAGCGCGACAGCCTGGCCTATGTCGCCAACTTCCCCGACGACCCGTCGATGAACTGACGCCGGTGCCCGACACAGACCCACACGACCGAGCCCGGTCCGCTGACACCCCGAGGCGAGTTGCCTTGGTGGACAGCGGTCTCGGGCTCGTCGGCTATGCCGATGCGCTGCACACGCTTCGGCCCGACCTCCGCCTCGTCCTGTCGCTCGACCCCGTCAACATGCCCTACGGGCCCCGCTCGCCCGACGAGGTGAGGCGGCTCATCCTCGCCTCGGCCCTTGCGACGCTGCCCTATGAGCCCGATGCGGTCGTCGTGGCCTGCAACACCGCCTCGGTGCACGGCCTCGAGGCGTTGCGCGCCGAGCTCGAGCCCGACATCCCGGTCATCGGCACGGTGCCGGCGATCCGGCCCGCGGCGGCCACGGGCGGCCCCGTCGCCGTGTGGGCGACGGCAGCCACGACCTCGAGCGACTACCTGCGCGGGCTCGTCGACGCGTTCGCCGCCGACATCGAGACCCACCCCATCGCGGCGCTGGGCCTCGCCGAGGCGATCGAGTCCGGCGACTCTGCCGCTGTCGACGAGTGCATCGCGTATGCCGTGTCGCGCACTCCCACGGGCGTGCGCGCTCTCGTGCTCGGGTGCACCCACTACGGCCTCGTGGCCGATCGCATCGTCGCCGCCCTCGGCGGCGACGTGACGGTCTTCGACTCGCCCCTCGCCGTGGCCCGCCAGACGCTGCGCCGCATCGGGCTCGCGCCGGACGCGACAGCGGCGCAGGGAGGCGTCGAGGCCGTGCTGCTGAGCGGTCAGGTCGGCGGCGCCCCGGACTCGTGGCGCCACTACCCGGCCGGCGCCCGCCTGCTGGCGACCTCCGCGTCGGCCTACACTTTGCGCCATGAGCACGATGCCTCCTGACCCGTTCGAGCCCCAGCCTGAGCCGCTGCGGCGCACGAGCACGGCGACGATCGAGCGCGAGGAGGTCCGCGAGCAGCTCCAGGAGCCCGGCGACCACGAGCGCTTCTCGCACTACGTGCGCAAGGAGAAGATCCTCGAGAGCGCGCTGTCTGGCGAGCCCGTGGTCGCGCTCTGCGGCAAGATCTGGGTGCCGGGCCGCGACCCGCAGAAGTTCCCCGTCTGCCCGGTCTGCAAGGAGATCTACGAGGGCCTGCGCGACCCGCAGGATGGCGGCGACGGCGACAAGGGTGGCTCCGGCGGCTCCTGAGGACCGCATCGCTCGCGCGCCTTTCTTACGGAGTCTTTACCCTCGCTTGTCCGAAATGACGGCGAATGGCCTCTTACAGTCCAAGAGGACGTGCCAGACCGGCACGGGACGGACGAAAGAGGTCAATCCATGAAGCTTCGCTCCCTCGCCTTCGCGGCGCCGCTCGCGCTGGTGGCTGCCGGGCTCGGCACGCCGGCCTTCGCATCACCCGCCGCTGACGGGCCCGCGCCGGCCGCCTGTCTCGACCCTCACGACGTCGGCGCCTCTGACGCCCGCGGCACGCAGGGTGCCAAGGACACCAACCACCTGAGCGCCGCCGAGGTGAGGGCCAGCGAGGCCGATCTCACCCGGGCGCTCGCCGCCAAGGGCCTGACCCGTGACTCGTCGGGTCAGCTCGCCAAGCCCGGGTCCGGCTCCACCGCGCTCGTCAGCGCGACGATCAAGGTCTACTTCCACACCATCACGAGCGGCAACGCTGGTGCGATCAGTCAGGCCGAGATCGACAAGCAGATCAGCGTCCTGAACGCCGCCTTCTCAGGGTCCGGCTTCAGCTTCACGCTCGCCGGCAGCGACGTCACGAACAACTCCTCGTGGTACACCGTGACGCCCGGCAGCCGGGCCGAGCGCTCCATGAAGTCGTCCCTCTACAAGGGCACCAAGGCAGACCTCAACATCTATGCCGCCAACATCGGTGACGGGCTGCTTGGCTGGGCGACCTTCCCGAAGTCGAAGATCAACAACCAGGACGGCGTCGTGCTCCTCAACGAGTCGCTCCCGGGCGGAAGCGCCACGAACTACAACCAGGGCGACACCGGCACGCACGAGGTCGGCCACTGGCTCGGGCTCTACCACACGTTCCAGGGCGGCTGCGCCGGCTCGGGTGACTACGTGAGCGACACGCCCGCCGAAGCGAGCCCGGCCTACGCGTGCCCGACCGGTCGTGACACGTGCACGAGCCCCGGACTCGACCCCATCAAGAACTTCATGGACTACACCTACGACACCTGCATGGACACGTTCACCGCAGGCCAGGTCTCTCGGATGGAAGCCCAGTGGACGGCGTACCGCGCCTGAGCCCAGCCGTGCGCAACACGTCAGCTCTGAGCGAAACCCGCTGAGCGGCATACCATCTCGCTCGAGGCCCCGCCAACCCGGCGGGGCCTCGGCATGTCGGTCGGCAGGACCGGCTACGGTGGGCGGTCTATGAGTTCAGGGGCCGCATTCCACCTTTCACCCGCCTTCCCGGAGCGGGCGGCCTGGGGCACCGCCAGCAAGCTGCGCGCGTGGCAGCAGGAGGCTCTGAACCGCTACCTCGCGGCGTCGCCGCGCGACTTCCTCGCCGTGGCCACGCCCGGCGCCGGCAAGACGACCTACGCCCTGCGGGTGGCGACCGAGCTGCTGAGCGCCGGCGTCGTGCAGCGGATCACGGTCGTGGCCCCCACCGAGCACCTCAAGACCCAGTGGGCCGACGCGGCCGCCCGGGTCGGCATCAGCCTCGACCCGAAGTTCAGCAACAGCGTGGGCCGGCACAGCGAGGACTACCACGGCGTCGCCGTCACGTATGCCCAGGTGGCGTCCCGGCCCGCGCTGCACCGTGAGCTGACGACGTCGCGCCGCACGCTCGTCATCCTCGACGAGGTGCACCACGGTGGCGACGCCAAGAGCTGGGGCGACGGCATCCGCGAGGCCTTCGATCCCGCGGAGCGACGCCTGTCGCTGACCGGCACCCCCTTCCGGTCCGACACCTCGCCGATCCCGTTCGTCACCTACGAGCTCGACGCCGAGGGCACCCTCGTCAGCTCGAGCGACTACACCTACGGCTATGCCGAGGCGCTGCGTGACGGCGTCGTGCGCCCCGTGCTCTTCATGGCCTACGGCGGCAGCATGCGGTGGCGCACCAAGGCCGGCGACGAGCTCGAGGCGCGCCTCGGCGAGCCGATGACGAAGGACTTCGTCGCCCACGCCTGGCGCACGGCCCTCGACCCCAAGGGGGAGTGGATCCCTGCGGTCCTGACCGCCGCAGACCGGCGCCTCAGCGAGGTGCGTCGCCACGTCGCCGATGCGGGCGGGCTCGTCATCGCCTCCAACCAGACCCAGGCGAGGGCGTATGCCGCCATCCTCCGCCAGCTGACGGGCGAGGCCCCGACGGTCGTCCTCTCCGACGACCTCGGCGCGAGCAAGCGCATCGAGGACTTCGGCGCGAGCGACGAGCGGTGGATGGTCGCCGTGCGGATGGTGTCGGAGGGCGTCGACGTGCCCCGCCTCGCCGTCGGGGTCTATGCGACCTCGACGTCGACGCCGCTCTTCTTCGCGCAGGCCGTCGGCCGCTTCGTGCGGGCCCGCAAGCGCGGCGAGACCGCATCCGTCTTCCTCCCGTCGGTGCCCGTCGTGCTCGACCACGCCTCCCGGCTCGAGGAGCAGCGCGACCACGCCCTCGACCGCAAGCCCAACCCCGACGACATCGGCCAGATGTGGGCGGAGGAGCAGGCGCTCATCGACGAGGCCAACCGCGAGGCCAAGGCCGGCGCAGGGCTCGACGAGGGCGCCTTCGAGGCCCTCGAGTCGGACGCGCACTTCGACCACGTGCTCTTCGACAAGCAGCAGTGGGGGATGCACGCGCAGATCGGCTCGGAGGACGAGGAGGAGTACCTCGGGCTCCCCGGCCTGCTGGAGCCCGACCAGGTCTCCGTGCTCCTGCAGGAACGGCAGAGCCGTCAGGTCAAGAAGGCGCCGAAGGGCGCCGAGGCACCGGTGCCGGTCGCCGCCCACCGGGCGCTCGCGGCCCAGCGCAAGGAGCTCAACACGCTGGTGTCGACCTACGCGCGCCAGAAGGGCCTGCCGCACGCCAACGTCCACATCGACCTGAGGCGCGTGTGCGGAGGCCCCGACCTGGCCGCGGCCTCCTCGGAGCAGGTGACCGAGCGGATCGAGAAGATCCGTCTCTGGCTCGTCGGCCGGCGCTGACGACACGAGCACGCTCGTCGCGCGCGCTCCTCGGATGTGACGCTTCTGTGAAGCGCTGTCTGCCCTCGGGCCGATCAGCGGGGCTATCGTCGGTGACTGCGCCTCGGGGGCGAGCCGCGCACCTGTGACCACCTGCGAACCAGGCATCGACACATGAAGGACGAGATGAGCACCGACCAGACCCCAGACTTCCTCGCATCACCCGCCACCCGCCGGCAGCTGCTCACCATGGCAGCGGTCGGCGGAGCAGGCGTCGCGGCCGTCGCCGCGGCCGGCCCGGCCACCGCCGCCACGGGCCGCGGCCCCGGCACCAACGGCGAGGTCGTCCGCCTCACCGTGCTCGGCACGACCGACCTGCACGGCAACGTCCTCAACTGGGACTACTTCAAGAACGCCGAGTTCACCGACAGCCGGTCCAACGACATCGGAGTCGCCAAGGCGTCGTCGATCATCAAGGCGGTCAAAGCCGAGGTGGGAGCCGAGCGCACCCTCACGATCGACGCGGGCGACACCATCCAGGGCACCCCGCTGGCCTACTACTTCGCCAAGATCGACCCGATCACCGGCGGCTCCATGCACCCGATGGCCGCGGCGATGAACCAGGTCGGCTACGACGCCGCCGCGCTCGGCAACCACGAGTTCAACTACGGCCTCGACACCCTGCGGGTCTTCGAGAAGCAGTGCAACTTCCCGCTGCTGTCGGCCAACTCGGTGGACTGGAACACCGGCGCGCCGGTCTTCAAGCCGTGGATCATCAAGACGATCAAGCTGCCCGACACCAAGGCGATCAAGGTCGGCATCCTCGGCCTCGTCACGCCCGGCGTGGCGATCTGGGACGCCGCCAACGTCGAGGGCAAGGTGCGCTTCCCGGGCATCGTCGAGCAGGCCAAGGTCATGGTGCCGCGCCTCAAGGCCGCCGGGGCCGATGTCGTCATCGTCTCGTGCCACTCCGGCGACAACGGCGCCTCGTCCTGGGGCGACGCCCTGCCCTACGTCGAGAACGCCAGCGCCCTGCTCGCCCAGGAGGTCCCCGGGATCGATGCGATCCTCGTCGGCCACGCGCACCTCGAGATCCCGCAGCGCTACGTCACGAACACCGCCACGGGCAAGCAGGTGCTGCTCTCCGAGCCCCTCTACTGGGGCATGCGCGTGACCCGGATGTCGATCGACGTGCAGAAGGTCCGCGGGCAGTGGCAGGTCGTGCACTCCGAGGCGAAGCTCTACAACTCCAACGTCGCTCCTGAGGACCCCGCCGTGACCGGCGCCGTCGCCGCATCGCACGCCAAGGTGCTGACCTATGTCAACAGCGTCATCGGCACCTCGAAGCAGGCGATGTCCGCCGCGACCTCGCGCTACGAGGACACCGCCGCGATGGACTTCATCAACTACGTGCAGGGCCTCACCGTGAAGGCGGCCCTTGCCGGCACGCCGCAGGCCGACCTCCCGGTCCTGTCGATCGCTGCGCCGTTCAACAAGGCCGCCGCGATCCCCGAGGGCAACGTCACGGTGCGCGACGTCGCCGGTCTCTACATCTTCGACAACACGCTGATCGGCATCGTCCTCACCGGCCAGCAGGTCAAGGACTACCTCGAGCAGTCGGCGTGGTACTTCCAGCAGCGCAGCGGCGCCGGACCCTACACGCCGGAGCAGGTGACCAACGCGGTGACCCCGCTGGCACCCGGAGGCACGCCCGACTACAACTACGACATCATGGGTGGCCTCGACAAGGCGCTCACCTACGACATCGACATCGCCAAGGACCTCGGCTCGCGCATCGCGAATCTGTCGTATGCCGGCGCCCCCATCGACCTGTCGGCCCAGTTCGTCATCGCCATCAACAACTACCGGCAGTCCGGCGGTGGCAACTTCCCGCACGTCAAGACCGCGCCGGTCGTCTACAACCGCCAGATCGAGATCCGCCAGCTGATCATCGACTGGGTGACGGCCAACAAGGTCATCGACGCCGCGGCGTTCTCCAGCATGGACTGGAAGCTCGTGAGCAACGGTCTCCCGGTCACGATCACCGGCTGACACGCGCACCCACCCGGGTGGAAAGTGCCCACTCGACCGACAAGGTCGAGTGGGCACTTCGCACCTCGGTCTCGTCCTTCTCGACGCAGACGAGCCGGCGGAAGCTGTCGGCCTCCTGGCCGTTGTCGGTGAGCGGCACGCCCTCGCTGACCACCGACGACGCACTCGAGCTGGGCAGGGTGGCCACTCCCCACCACGCGTGACCTATATCGAGACCCCGTTCGTCGGTGGTTTGGACTGGCCCGACTGCACTGGCCCGGCGATGACGTCGTTCGGTGACACCGGCGGGATCTGCCTCGCTGCGAAATCGTTCTTCGCAGCCACGACGAACGCGGTCTCAGCGTCGTGGTTGTGCTTGCGCTGGGTGCGGTAGTAACGGGTCTCGTTCTGTCCGTAGCTCATCTTGACGATGTAGTACGCCATCACTTCCTCCTCGGATCGAACACGGATTGCCGACCTAGTCGGCCGTGGGCGGATAGGACGGCACGCCACCGACGAGGAAAGCGCGCGCGGTCTGAAGGGACGTCGTGCCGCTCGAGGAGTCAGGGGCGCCGAGCGACACGATCACGCAGCCGTCGACGGTCTTGTCGTCGACATTCTTGACCTCGTAGCTCTGGTCGACCTCACCGACGGTGAACAGGCCCAACACCTTGAGGCTGAGCTTGGCGTTCTCCGTGAAGTCGGAGGTGACGTCATCGGTCTGGGCCGCGCAGAACTGCAACGTGATCGATGGTTCCCGGCTGAGGACCCACGTCTTGATGCGAGAGAACTTCTTGCCCGAACCGAAGTACTCGTCAGCCGGGAACGCCCCGCCCTGGAGCGAGTAGCCGGTCCGTGAACCGTCGACGTTCTCGAGCGCCTCGGCGAGAATGTCCTCTGCGTACCAGCCGGCGCGGTTGCTCGTCGCCAGCGCGCCGGACGTCAGTGGGGTGCTGACGAACGTGATCCCCTCGTAGGCCACATCCATCGTCACCGTGGTGGAGGCGGACGAGTACTTGTCGAGGGTGTACCTCGCCCCTCCGGAGAAGCCGACCTCGACGATGTCCGCGATCGGCACCTCCAGTCCCACTGATCCACCGACGCTCATGTTGGTCGTCTGAGAGCTGAAGTTGGTGAGCTTGAGGTTCAACTCGAGACTGCGGTTCCCGCTGGCGAGCGAGCTCACGATGGTGTTCTGGTCGGGGAAGGGGCCGAACGCCGGGTAGTACGTCGAAGCGTCGATCTGCAGCGCGCCGTTGGCCGCGGAGGGGGTGGCCAGGTTGGCGCGCAGGGCCGCCAGCCGCGCCATGGCCTGCGCCGACTGGATGCTCAACCGGTTGGCGACCTGGGCCTGCACCTGGTAGTTCTGCAGCGCGTCTTTGAACGCCTGCAGCGAGGCCGGCACGTTGTTGATGTCCGAGGACCATCGTTGCGCGAACTGCGTGTAGATGTATCCCAGCTTGGTGGGCGGGAATGCGCTCTTCATCTGGTCGTCCGTGATGGTCCCGACGTTCACCTCCCAGGTGGAGATCACCTGCTGCAGCTGCGACTGGTACTGCGCCTGGTCCCGCTGGAGGCTCTGGTTGTCGGCGCTGCTGAACGTGAACACGACGCCGCTCATGATGTCCGCATAGAGGCTCGTGAACTTGGTGCTGCCGGGCTGTGCCTGGCCGTTGTCGCCGATCGTCACGGTCTGGTCGAGCTGACCGAGGAAGGAGGTGTTGTAGTAGTTGTTCGGCCCGTACTGGATTCCGTAATACGCGCCGCTCGGCATCGACATCGGTACGAAGTCCCCGTCGAGCAGTGACGAGAAGCTTTGCGAGACCTTGGCCTGAAGAGCCTGGATGAAGGCCTCCTGCCCCGGGGTGATGCTGGCGTCAGTCATGGTGTGCCGTCCTTCGTGCGGCGCCGGGCGTCGTCTCTCGGCCCGGGCGCTGCGTCGAGTCGGGCCGAAAGGGGTGACCTCGCTCCGTTGCAAGGCCCACCCGAGAACGGTCCCAACGGGGACAGTGTTCGCGGATCCGCCGTCCCGGCGGGTAGGCGATCGGTGTGTGGGGTGGAGGCACTGCCTCCACCCCACCTCACCCGGTGGAGCCCGCGTCGCCCGCGGGGCCGCCGACGAGTCGGCCCACGATGTCCTCGCGGCCTCGAAGCCCCAGCTTGGTGAGCACCGAGTGGATGTGGGATTTCACGGTGGACTCCCCGATGAAGAGCTGACGGGCGATCTGCCGGTTGGTCAGGCCGCGCGATGCGAGCTCGGCCACGGTCCGTTCACGCGGGGTGAGCGACGCCGCCGGCCGGCTCGCACCCATCCCGCCACCGTGTCCCGGCCCGCCCGCCCAGGTGGTGTCCGGTCGACGCTGCATGGTCTGCAGCAGAAGTGCGGCCACGCGCGGGCTGCAGGGAGACTGTCCGACACAGCTCACGCGCACCGCTGCGAGCAGGTCGATGAGTGGCTGATCGGCATCGACGAAGCCGCTGGCCCCGGCCACGGCACACCGGACCACCGCCTCGGCGTGAGCCCGCGTCTCGTTGATGCCCATGCCGATGACCCGCGACGATGGTGCCGTTCTCCGGAGCGAGGCAACCGCCTCGGCGACCTCGCCCACGGAGAAATCGAGCAGCACGGCCGTGGGTTGTCGTCTCGACACGGCGGCCAAGGCCTCCGTCGTCGAGGGAACGTGCGAAAGCACCGACATGTCGCTGGCCCGCTCCACGACCGCGGCCATGGCCTCGCGGTAGGCCCGGACCGGCGCGATGACCACGACCTCGATCATGCGTCCCCCGCCCGTCGACGCTGTTCACGTGAATGCGGCGGAGACGGAGACTGCTCCGGGCGCCAAAGTGTGTCCACGCGGCGATGCCCGTCACATTGGCAAGATTCGGCTGGGGCCGCAGAGCTTGACCGATTTCTTTAAGAAGTCTTTACCGGGCATCCGGTGGCCGGCTCAGGACGCGACGAGCACCTGGTGACCCCAGGCGGGCAGCGTGTAGGACTGGCCCTGCGTCAGCTCGACCGTCTCGCCGCTCCACGGGTCGGTCCACGTGCCCGCCTGCGGGCCGTCGCCGAGCGTCACCGTCTGCTCCTGCGGCGAGAAGTTGAAGGCGGCGAACACCCGGTCGCCCTCGACGGCGCGCACGAAGCTGAGCACCGCGGCCTCCGTGGTGTTGGGCACCCGCACCATTCGGCCACCTGCAGCGCCGTTGCGCAGGGCGGGGTGGGCCTTGCGCAGGGCGAGCAGCCGGCGATAGAGCTCGCCCTGCTCGTCCTCGCGCCACTCGATCTGGTCCTTCTCGAAGAAGTCGAGGCGGCGGTCGCTGCCCGCCTCCTGGCCGTTGTAGATGAGCGGCATGCCCTCGCTGACCACCGACAGCACGACGGCAGGCACGAGTGCGTCACCGAACTGCTCGTACTCGGTGCCCTCCCAGGCGTTCTTGTCGTGGTTGCTGACGAAGAGCATGCGGTAGGCGTCACGCTGGTAGAAGCGGTCGTTCCACGCGTAGTAGACCTTGAGCACGTCGACGTCGGCCTTGCCGTGGGCGATCTTGTGCAGCGTGTCGTTCCAGCTCCACCCGTAGGACATGTCGAAGGCGCGCACGTGCAGGTCGCGCGACTCCCACTCGGCGAGCATGAAGACCGGCTTGATCTCGTCGAGCTCGCGGCGCACGTTCTCCCAGAAGTCGAGCGGCACGAAGCCGGCGACGTCGCAGCGGTAGCCGTCGACACCGACGTCGCGCACCCAGAACTTCATCGCCTCGGTCATGTAGCGGCGCAGGTCCTCGTTGTCGTAGTCGAGGTCGATGATGTCGTCCCAGTCCCACCACGGCGTCGGACGGAAGTTGCCGTTCCAGTCGCGGGCATACCACTCCGGGTGCTCCTGCACGAGGTGGTTGTCCCACGCCGTGTGGTTGGCGACCCAGTCGAGGATGACGTGGAAGCCGAGCTCGTGGGCAGCCTCGACGAAGTGACGCAGGTCCTCGATCGTGCCGAACTCCGGGTTGACCGCGAGGTAGTCCTTGACGGCATAAGGGCTGCCGAGCCCGCCCTTGCGGTTGAGCTCGCCGATGGGGTGCACCGGCATGAGCCACAGGATGTCGACCCCGAGGTCGCGCAGGCGCGGCAGGTGCGCCTCGGCAGCGCGGAAGGTGCCCTCCGGGGTGAAGTTGCGCTGGTTGATCTGGTAGATCGTCGCGTCACGGCTCCACTCGGGATGGGTCAGCTCGACGGCGGGCCGGGGCGTGTAGGGGTTGGTGGTCACGGGCACAGTCTCCTAGGACGAGGCGGTGGCTGCACCGAGCAGGTGCTCGACGAGCGGAATCGTACGGTGGTCGAGGCGGGTCGCGAGAGAGATGACCGTCGACGCGCGCGTGACGTGGGCGTCGTCGACGACCTGGTCGATGACGCGCTGCAGGTCGGCGTTGTCGCGCCCGACGATCCGGATCAGCACATCGCCCGATCCGGTGATGGTGTGCGCCTCGAGCACCTCGGGGATCGCAGCGAGGTGGTCGATGACGGGGGAGTGGCCGCCCCGGCCCTGACGGATCTCGAGCGTGCAGAACGCCGTCACGGGGTAGCCGAGCGCAGCCGGGTCGACGTCGGGCGCCATGGAGCGCAGCACTCCGGCGCGCTGCAGCCGGTCGAGCCGCGCCTGCACGGTGCCGCGGGCGACGCCGAGCCGGCGGGATGCCCCGAGCACACCCACCCCGGGCTCGCGCAGGAGCAGCAGCAGGATCCGGCAGTCGAGGGCGTCGACCGGCGCGCGCGGGGGCGGTGAGGGCGCGGACGTCATGGGCAAAGTGTCCAGCACCGGACGGCATACGGGCAACAGTTTGTGCACGATGCCCAAGCGGAGGTGCACCTGTTGACCACTGCGGGCTCCCTCCGTCACTCTCACGACATGACTGACACGATGCCGTCTCAGGCCCCCGCACACCGCGCCGACCTCACCGACCAGGAGCGCGAGGCCAACCTCGACCTCGACCAGCTCAAGCAGCTCGTCGGGCTCGTCGACTACGACGAGGACTCGGACGTCTTTCCGGTGACCGGGTGGGACGCGATCGTCTTCGTCGCGGGCAACGCCACCCAGAGCGCGCACTACTACCAGAGCGCGTGGGGCATGGAGCTCGTCGCCTACTCCGGTCCCGAGAACGGCAACCGCGACCACAAGGCGTTCGTGCTCAAGAGCGGCTCGATCCGCTTCGTCATCAAGGGCGCGGTCGACCCCGACAGCCAGCTCGCCGACCACCACCGCCGCCACGGCGACGGCGTCGTCGACATAGCCCTCGAGGTGCCCGACGTCGACCGGTGCATCGCCCAGGCCCGTCGCGCCGGAGCCACCGTGCTCGAGGAGCCGGCCGACCACACCGACGAGCACGGCACCGTGCGCACCGCCGCCATCGCGACCTACGGCGAGACGCGGCACACCCTCGTGCAGCGCTCCGTCGAGGGGCAGACGTATGCCGGCCCGTACCTCCCGGGGTACGTCACGTCCGCGTCGTCCTACGTCAGGCGCGACGGCCAGCCCAAGCGGCTCTTCCAGGCGCTCGACCACATCGTCGGCAACGTCGAGCTCGGCCACATGGACGAGTGGGTCGGGTTCTACAACCGCGTCATGGGCTTCGTCAACATGGCCGAGTTCATCGGCGATGACATCGCGACCGACTACTCGGCGCTCATGAGCAAGGTCGTCGCGAACGGCAACCACCGGGTGAAGTTCCCGCTCAACGAGCCGGCGATCGCCAAGAAGAAGAGCCAGATCGACGAGTACCTCGACTTCTACCGCGGCGCGGGCGCCCAGCACCTCGCCGTGGCGACCAACGACATCCTCGCGTCGGTCGACGCCCTGCGGGCCAACGGCGTCGAGTTCCTCGACACCCCCGACAGCTACTACGAGGACCCCGAGCTGCGCGAGCGCATCGGCAACGTCCGCGTGCCGATCGAGGAGCTGCAGAAGCGCAAGATCCTCGTCGACCGCGACGAGGACGGCTACCTGCTGCAGATCTTCACCAAGCCCCTCGGCGACCGCCCGACCGTCTTCTTCGAGCTCATCGAGCGGCACGGCTCGCTCGGCTTCGGCAAGGGCAACTTCAAGGCGCTCTTCGAGGCCATCGAGCGCGAGCAGGACCGGCGCGGCAACCTCTGACCGACGCACGGGGCAACGCCCCACGAAGCCCCACGACGCCCCGGACCAGCTCGGTCCGGGGCGTCGTCGATCCTCGGCTGCGGGGCATGGGAGAGTTGTCCCATGAGCCAGCAGCCTTCCGGGTGGTACGACGACCCGAGCAATCCCGAGATGCTTCGCTACTGGGACGGGGTGATGTGGAGCAGCCACACCGCTCCCAAGAAGTCACCGACGCTGCCGCAGGGCACCGGCGTGCAGCCCGACGCGGGTGCCGACGCGACGGGGGCTGCGACCCAGGGCGTGCCGATGCCGACCACGCCGATGCCGCAGGGCAGCGGCTGGCAGGGCCAGGCGCCGCAGGCGTATGGCCAGCAGGGACAGGTCGGTCAGCAGGGGCAGTACGGCCAGGCGCCGCAGTATCCCGGTGCGCCGGCGAACGCCGCGTGGATGCAGTCGATCAAGACGACCGCCGACGGGGTGCCGCTCGCCTCGTGGGGCCGCCGCCTCGGAGCCTGGATCATCGACGGCATCCTGCTGACGATCCTGTCCTACCTGCTCCTGCAGGCCTTCGCCCCCGACTACTTCACGGCGGTCGAGAACCTCCTCGACGCCGCGGGCCGCCAGAACCAGGACGAGATCCAGGCGCTCGCGACCGACATCGCCGCCCAGTCCCTGCGCGTCGGGCTCATCACCTGGGGCGCCGTGACGGTCTACTGCCTCGCGTTCTGGACGACGCTCGCCCAGACGCCGGGCAAGATGGCGCTCGGCATCAGCGTGCGCCGGGCCGACCGCCCCGGTCCGCTCGACATCTCCACGGCCCTGCGGCGCCGGGTGCTCTCGGCCCTGCAGATCGTGCCCCTCGTCTCGGGCCTCTACTTCATCGTCTTCCTGCTCGACTACCTCTGGCCGCTCTGGGACGACAAGCGCCAGGCCTTGCACGACAAGGTTGCGGCCACGCAGGTCGTCGTGGGCAAGCAGCCCCGCAACCAGCGCTGACGGCGGGCTGCACCCGCTTCTGCGTCGCGTCACGTGGCAGGGTGAAGCGATGCAGACGCTCTATGACGCAGCCGGCGGCGCTGACGGGATGCTGCGGCTCGCCCACGCCTGGCATGAGCGGGTGCTCGCCGACGAGGTCGTGAGCCACGCCTTCAGCCACGGATTCCGTGACGACCACACCGAGCGCCTCGCCGCCTACTGGGGCGAGGCGCTCGGCGGTCCCGCCACCTTCTCTCGCACCATGGGCAACGAGTCCGAGGTGGTGCGCCTGCACAGCGGCAACGGTCCCCACGAGGAGATGGACCGTCGGGCCGTCGACTGCTTCGACGAGGCCCTGACCGACGTCGGTCTCACCGAGGAGCCGCTTCGGGGCGTGCTGCACGACTACTTCGCCTGGGCGACGCACTCACGGATGAGTGCGTTCCACGGCTCGAAGGACCAGGTGCCTGACGGCATGACGGTCGCGCGCTGGTCGTGGCAGGGACTCGTGGAGCCCGCCTGACGGCATACGGACGCCTCTCGCCGGTGAGCCGGCGCCCTTAGGGCGCGGTGGGCACGATCGTGCCGGTGACCTGGCCGAGGCCGATGCGCGACCCGCGCGGACCCGGCGCCCACGCCGTCATCGTCACGGTGTCCCCGTCCTCGAGGAATCCGCGGGTCGACCCGTCGGCGAGGGCGAGCGGCTCGGTGCCGTTCCAGGTCAGCTCGAGCAGACTCCCCCGGGAGTCCCTGGTCGGCCCACTGATCGTGCCCGAGCCGAAGAGGTCGCCGTCGCGCACCGAGGCCCCGTTGACGGTGAGGTGCGCGAGCATCTGCGCGGGGGACCAGTACATGCCCGCGTGCTCGGGCCGCGAGACGACCGTGCCGTTGAGGCTCACCTCGACGTGCACGTCGAGACCGAAGGCATCGCCCTCGAGGTAGGGCAGGACCGGTGGATCCGCCTGTCCCGGCAGGGAGATGCGTGCATCGCGCAGCGCATCGAGCGGGGTGACCCACGCGGAGATCGAGGTCGCGAAGGACTTGCCGAGGAAGGGGCCGAGGGGCACGTACTCCCACGCCTGGATGTCGCGTGCGCTCCAGTCGTTGAGGATGACGACACCGAAGAGGTGGTCGGCGGCCTCGTCGACGCTCACGCGTGAGCCGATCGTCGTGGCACCTCCGACGACGTAACCGAGCTCGGCCTCGATGTCGAGCCGGATGCTCGGGCCGAAGACGGGGGCCGCGTCCTGAGGCGCCTTGCGCTGGCCGCTGGGCCGCACGACATCGGTGCCCGACACGACGACGGTGCCCGCCCGGCCGTGGTAGCCGATCGGCAGGTGCTTCCAGTTCGGCGGGAGCGCGGGGTTGTCGGGTCGGAAGATCTGTCCGACGTTGCGGGCATGGTGCTCACTCGCATAGAAGTCGACGTAGTCGGCGACCTCGATCGGCAGGTGCAGCGTCACGCGGTCGAGGGAGAGGAGGTGCGGCTCGACCCCGGCCCGGTGCACGTCGTCGGTGAGGATCTCGGTGAGCCAGTCGCGGGCGATCGTCCACGCCGGACGGCCGAGCGCGATGAAGGCGTTGAGGCTCGGATTCGCCCAGGCCGCAGCCAGATGCGGCCCGTCCCCGGGGTCACCGCCGAGTGCAGCGACGGCGGACGCATCGAGCACGTGGTCACCGATCCGCACACCGACACGGCGGCGGTCCGGTTGCTCCGCCGTGGAGAAGATGCCGTAGGGGAGGGTGTCGATGCCGAAGGGATGGTCGTCGGGGACGTCGAGCCACGAGGTCACGTGCGGTCTCCTCAAGAGGTGCGGGCGGTCAGCGGTCAAGGTGCGGGTGCTCGTCGATGAGACCGAGGGCGGCGAGCTCGACGAGCGGGTCGAGCACCCCGCAGCAGCCGTATGCCGTGAAGCTGGCTCTGACTCTCGCAGCGTCGACCGCCGTCAGGCGGGCCACGCGCTCCGTGAGCAGCTCGGCACTCGTCTGCGCCAGGACGTGCGCCAGCTCGGGAGCCTCGGCGCCGTCGAGCGCCTCGTGGGTGGCGACGACGACGTTGAGCAGACCGTGCATCGGCTCCCCGGCGTAGTCACCTCTCACCACGTGGTGCAGACCGCCGGTCAGCTTGAACGAGAGGCCCTGCAGGATGACGGCGTCGAGGAAGCCGCCGAGCACATGCTCGTCAGGCCAGAGCCACGTCGGGGTCGCGCCGGTGCGGAACTTCACCGTCACGTCGGCCTCGTCGTCGACCGCGTCGGCGATGTCGTCGAGTCCGGCGCGCTGGTCGGCACCCACCCCGACCTCGACGACCACGGGCACCTCGAGGGCCAGCACCGAGCGCCAGTCGGGGCACCAGCCCACCTCGACCCCGGTCACGACGACCCGGTCGTCGTCGCGCAGGGCGGCCACGGCGTCGACCGCCGGCTGCACGGGTGAGTCCGGTCGCACGACGAGGGCCAGCTGCAGTGGGTGGGCGGCCGTCCGCGCATCCGCCGCCGCGAGGCGTGCGGCCTCCGCCGCGTCGGTGGCGGGCACGAGGAGCGTGCCGAGGTGGCCGGCATACGGCTGCGACCGCCGGTCGAGGTGCTCACGCACGGCGACGTCGAGCGGCGCGAGACCCGGCGGAAAGACGGCTGCGTCGTCGATGAGGCGGTCGAACAGCGGCGTCCTTGACATGTGGGGGAGCGTACTCCACTGTGGCAATAGTGATACGCCCGCGTCCGATTATCGGACGCCAGTCAACGATGATCGAGGAGCCATGGCGCACTACCAGGCTGTCGGCAGCATCCCGCCGAAGCGTCACACCCAGCATCGACGCCCCGGGCGGGGCCCCAAGGCCGGAGAGCTCTACTACGAGGAGCTCATGGGCGAGGAGGGCTTCAGCTCCGACAGCTCCCTGCTCTACCACCGCAACATCCCGTCGACGATCGTCGACTCGCGCGTGTGGGAGCTGCCCGACCAGACGACGACGCCCAACCACCCGCTCCTGCCGCGGCACCTCAAGCTGCACGACCTCTTCGACGCCAAGGCAGCCCGTGCCGCCGACGTCGTCACGGGCCGGCGGCTCGTGCTCGGCAACGGCGACGTGCGCATCTCCTACGTCGTCGCCGCGAAGCCGAGCCCCTGGTATCGCAACGGCATCGGTGACGAGTGCGTCTACGTCGAGCGCGGAAAGGCCCGTGTCGAAACGGTTTTCGGCTCCTTCGACGTCGCCGAGGGCGACTACGTCATCATCCCCCGTGCCACGACGCACCGCTGGATCCCGAAGAAGTCCACCAAGGACCCGCTGCGCGCCTACTGCGTCGAGGCCAACAGCCACATCGCACCGCCGAAGCGCTACCTCAGCAAGTACGGCCAGCTCCTCGAGCACGCGCCCTACTGCGAGCGCGACCTGCGCCAGCCGGTCGGCCCGCTGCTCGCCGAGGACGTCGGCGCCGACCCCGACGAGCGGACCGACGTCTACATCAAGCACCGGGGCAACGGCCCGGGCGGGCTCGTGGGCACGGTCCACACGCTGCCCTTCCACCCCCTCGACGTCGTCGGGTGGGACGGCTGCCTCTATCCCTACGTCTTCAACGTGCGCGACTTCGAGCCGATCACCGGTCGCATCCACCAGCCGCCACCCGTCCACCAGGTCTTCGAGGGCTGGAACTTCGTCATCTGCAACTTCGTGCCGCGCAAGGTCGACTACCACCCGCTCGCGATCCCGGTGCCCTACTACCACTCCAACGTCGACAGCGACGAGATCATGTTCTACGTCGATGGCGACTACGAGGCACGCAAGGGCTCGGGCATCGGCAGGGGCTCGATCTCGGTGCACCCCGGGGGTCACCCGCACGGACCGCAGCCCGGAGCGACCGAGGGCTCTCTCGGCGTCGATCGCTTCGACGAGCTCGCCGTCATGGTCGACACCTTCCGGCCGCTCGAGCTCGGCGAGGCCGGCCTCGCCGTCGACGACGGCCGCTACGCGATGTCGTGGTCGCAGGGCCTTGCACGGGTCGGGTCGACGGGCGCCGGCGGCGTGCACTCGGAGGGCTGAGCGGGTGGCGACGGACTCCGCTGCGCCACGATCGGAGGCGTCGCAGACCCTCGACCGCGGCATACGGATCCTCGAATCCCTCGCTGAGCGAGGCGATTTCGCGGGTCTGACGGTGACGGAGCTCGCGACGTCGCTCGGGGTGGGGCGGCCTGTCGTCTATCGCCTCGTGACGACGTTGGAGGCGCACCACCTCGTCGCGCGCGCCGAAGACGGTCGGGTGCGCCTCGCCCTCGGCATCAGCCGCCTCGCGTCTGCGGTCACTCCGATCGTGCGCGCCGAGGCCCGCCCGGTGCTGCGTGAGCTCGCCGACGCCGTCGGCGCGACCGCCCACCTGACCATCGCCGAGGGTGACGAGGCACTGGCGCTCGTCGTCGTCGAGCCGTCGTGGACGGACTTCCACGTGGCCTATCGCTCCGGAGCCCGGCACCGGCTCGACCAGGGGGCGGCCGGGCGGGCCATCCTCGCCGGGCGGGCGGGGGAGGCCGGCCTCGTCGCCTCCGACGGCGAGCTGCAGGCCGGGGCGCACGGTCTGGCGGTCCCGCTCGCAGTCACCGTGCCGGGCGCCGCGCCGGCGTCGTTCGAGGCATCGGTGGGAGTCGTGTCGCTCGCTCCGCTCGACGCCCGCGCCGTGGGTCCGCGACTCCAACACGCCGCCCGCGCACTCAGGGCCGTCCTGCGCTGACCCGGCCCGCAGGCGCCGCGAGGTGGCCGGGCGCGACCCGTGCACGGCCGATCCCGGCTCTGTGACAACCGTTTCGGCTGCCCACAACGTTGAGATGTCGGCGCCCGACGACGTGCGCCCACCCTCAGCGCAAGGAGCGCCGCCATGTCATCTCTCCGTCTCGCAGCCGCGGCCCTGGCTCTGGGCGTCGCACCCCTCTCGGCGGCGCCCGCCCATGCCAGTGACGTCGGCAACGACACCATCGCCGGAGCGGTCGTCATCGACAGCATCCGCCCCGACCCCTGGGCCTGGTCCCAGGACACCACCGGCACCGATGTCACGGACGCCGACGACGCCTATCTCGCCGACACCTGTCTCCTGTCGATCGCCGTCGAGCGCACGGTGTGGTTCACCTACACCGATGTGACGGGTGAGGGCTTCGGCGTCGACGCGATGGCCTCGGACCACAGCACGAGCACGGCGATCTTCGAGGGGGACCCACGCGCGGGCGGTGCCGTCGTCGCGTGTGGCGAGGACGAGGTCGCGGCCGACGGTGAGGCCGGTCAGCAGTACTGGATCGCGGCGTTCGCGGACAGGCCGGGCTCCGCCGGTGGAACCCTCGACCTCACCGTGCGGCCGCTGCGCCCACCGGCCACCGTGTCGGCGTTCACGGTCAGGCCGACGGCACTCGTGCAGCCGGATCGGACGGTCCTCGTCACGGGGACGTATGCGTGCGCCAACGCGCCGGCATACGGCAGCAGCATCCGTGGCTCCGTCGGTCACGACGGCGACCGGGCCAAGCCGCGCAGCTACTTCTACCTGCCGGAGCTGACCTGCGACGGGGATGTTCGCGTGTGGCAGGCCACGGCCCAGACGTTCGACGCGGGGGTCCCCTTCGTCGGCCGCGGCACGGTCGACACCACCCTCTGGGCCTGCGGCGACCTCTCCTGCGACGTCGGCGAGATCCGGCAACCGATCACGGCAACGCGTCTCGGCTGACGTCAGCTCGCGACGGTGGGGGAGCCGAGGAGGCGTATGCCGGCCTCGTCCATCTCGTGCAGCGCCGCGTCCGTCGTGGGCCGGGCCACGCCCGCCGTGAGGTCGAGCAGCACGGTGGTCTCGAAGCCCTCGCGCCGGGCATCGAGGGCCGTCGCCCGCACGCAGTGGTCGGTGGCGATGCCGACGATCTCGACCTGCCCGACGTGGCGCTCGTGCAGCCAGGCGGACAGGGACGATCCCTCGCCCTCGTCGCTGTGACCCTCGAACCCGCTGTAGGCGGCGGCGTGCTCGCCCTTGCGGAAGACCGCCTCGACGTGGTGCAGAGCGGTCATCAGGTGCGGGTGGAAGTCGGCGCCCTCCGAGTCGGCGACACAGTGCACCGGCCACGAGTCGACGTAGTCGGGCGCGTTGGAGAAGTGCGGGCCCGGGTCGATGTGCCAGTCGGCAGTGGCGACGACGTGGTCGTAGTCGGCGGCGTGCCGCACCACGTGCTCCGACACGAGCTGCGCGACCTCCGCCCCCCCGGTCACGGCGAGTGATCCGCCCTCGCAGAAGTCGTTCTGCACGTCGACGATGATCAGGGCGCGTGCCTCGGATTCGGCCATGGCTCAGTCCTCCTCGTAGATGGTGGGAATGACGGCCTCGCCGCGAGAGAGCTGCGCGGCAGCGCGCGGCAGCTCGGCACGGGAGGCCTCGTGACGCGCTCGGGCCTCGTGGATGTCCTGGTGGTCGACGACCTCGCCGCCTCGCACGAGGTCGATCAGGAGCGGGCGGTCGTCACCGTCGTCGCGCGGCTGCTCGCCGATGCCGATGACCTCGGCCTGCGCGACGCCGTGCTCGTTGCGACGGCGCAGGGCCCACTTGCGGCCCCCGACCGACGCCTTGTCCTTGCTCTTCTTGGCCACCCCCCGCATGACGCCCGACGCGTCCTCGCGGTGAACGAGCTTGTAGACCATCGACGCGGTCGGTGCTCCCGACCCCGTCACGAGGGCGGTGCCGACGCCGTAGCCGCTGACCGGGCCGGCGGCGAGGGCGGCGATGGCGAACTCGTCGAGGTCGGAGGTGACGATGATGCGCGTGTCGTGGTTGCCGGCGGCGTCGAGCTGGGCCCGCACCTCGGTGGCCTGGATCAGCAGATCGCCGGAGTCGAGCCGCACTGCCCCCAGCTCGGGACCGGCGATCTCGATGGCGAGGTCGACCGCCCGGCGCACGTCGTAGGTGTCGACGAGCAGCGTCGTGCCCTTGCCGAGCGACTCGACCTGGGCGGTGAAGGCCTCGCGCTCGGAGTCGTAGAGGAGCGTGAAGGCGTGGGCCGCCGTCCCGGTCGTCGGCACGCCGTAGCGGCGGCCCGCCTCGAGGTTGCTCGTCGCGTCGAAGCCGCAGATGTAGGCCGCCCGCGCCGCGGCCACCGCCGACTCCTCCTGGGTGCGACGCGAGCCCATCTCGATGCACGGCCGGCCGCCGGCGGCGCTCGTCATGCGGGACGCGGCCGAGGCGATCGCGGTGTCGTGGTTGAGGATCGAGAGGACCAGCGTCTCGAGGAGCACCCCCTCGGCGAAAGAGGACTCGACGACGAGCACCGGTGAGCCGGGGAAGTAGCACTCACCCTCGGCGTAGCCGCTGATGTCGCCGCTGAAGCGGTAGGAGGCCAGCCACTCGACGGTCGGCCGGTCGACGACGCCGGAGTCGGAGAGGAAGCGCAGCTCGTCGTCACCGAAGCGGAAGGCCTCGAGCGCCTCGAGGATGCGACCCGTGCCGCCGACCACGCCGTAGCGCCGACCGTCGGGCAGCCGCCTCGCGAACGCCTCGAAGACGCAGCGTCGCTGCGCCTCGCCCGAGGCGAGCGCTGCCTGCAGCATGGTCAGCTCGTAGTGGTCGGTCAGCAGCGCGGTGCTGGCGGCGGGGGTGCTCCCACGGGTGCTCACGCCAGCCACCTTACGGGCGGCGACCACACGGCATACGGCTGACGCCCGAGGCACCTAGGGTTGGCGTGTGCCAACCGCCAGTCTGTCGCTCGCGCCCGTCGAGGAGGAGGTGACCTCGGTCGACGAGGTCGTCTCGCCCGACCTGCCCTGGGTCACCATCGTCTGGAACGACCCCGTCAACCTGATGACCTACGTGACGTGGGTCTTCGAGACCTACTTCGCCTACCCGAGGAGCAAGGCCGAGAAGCTCATGATGGACGTCCACCTCAAGGGCAAGGCCGTCGTCTCCCACGGCCCCCGCGAGTCGATGGAGCGCGACGCCGAGGCGTTGCAGGGCTACGGGCTGTGGGCCACCTTCGAGAAGGACGCCTGATGGCACGGGCGTTCCTGCGAGAGCCCGAGGGGCTCGTCGCCCTGCTCGACGACGGCGAGCGCACCATCCTCTCGGGACTCATGCAGCAGACCCGCGTGCTGCTCTCGCCCGAGATCGAGCCGACCGGCGACGCCTTCGACGACCTCGTCGCCTCGATGGGGGTGTCCCTCGCCGCCGACCAGGACGCCGGCGGCACTGACGACGAGCGCCGCGACCCCGCGCTCGACCGTCTGCTGCCCACGGCGCACCGCGGCGACGACGAGGTGGCCGCCGAGTTCCGCCGGCTCACCGAGGAGGGCCTGCGCCAGCGCAAGAGCTCCAACCTCGACGTCGCCATCGACCGCGTCGCGGCGGCGAGCGAGGACCGCGTCGTGCTCGACGACGCGTCGGCGCCCGCCTTCCTCATCGCGCTCACCGACGTGCGGCTGCTGCTGGGGGAGCGGATGGGGATGCGCACCGAGGAGGACGCGGACGCCCTGCACGCAGCCATGGAGACGATCGCCGACGACGACCCGCTCGGCTACGCGATGGCGTGGTACGACTTCCTGACCTGGCTGCAGGAGACCCTCGCCCACGCGCTCATGGGTGACGACGGCCGCGACGACCTCGACGACCGCGACGACGTGTGACGCAGCCGACGCCCCGCCTCCCAGCGGCTGTCGGCGAGCCCACCTAGGCTCGATCTCGTGGATCTCACGATCATCGGGTGCTCGGGCTCCTTCGCCGGCCCCCACTCGCCCGCGTCCTGCTACCTCGTGCAGGCCGAGCACGAGGGACGCACGTGGAGCCTCGTGCTCGACCTCGGCAACGGGGCGCTCGGATCGCTGCAGCGCCACCTCCAGCCGTATGCCGTCGACGCCGTGCTGCTCAGTCACTTGCACGTCGACCACTGCATCGACATGTGCGGGCTCTACGTGATGATGAAGTACGTCCCCGGCGGGCCGGGTCGCGACTCAGTGCCCACGTGGGGGCCGCCCGGCACGGGCGCGCACCTCGCGCGCGCCTACGGCGACGTCGACTCCGAGGACCTGCTCGGGGTCTTCGAGTTCCATGACCTGCGCGACCGCGACGGCTTCACCATCGGGCCCTTCGATGTCACGCCCCTGCGCGTGCACCACCCCGTCGAGGCCTACGGCTTCCGGGTCGAGGCGGGGGGCCGGGTGCTCGCCTACACCGGTGACACCGACGCGTGCGACGCGCTGACCGACCTCATGAGCGACGCCGACCTCGTGCTGGCCGACTCGGCCTTCGTCGACGGGCGCGACACCGTCACCGGCATCCACCTCTCGGGCTCGCGTGCGGCCACCGCGGCGGTGCGGGCCGGGGGCGTGCGGCGCCTCATGCTCACCCACCTGCCCGCCTGGAACGACCCCGAGGTGTGCCGCGCGCAGGCGGCCGCCGTCTGGCCCGGCGAGGTCGAGCTCGCCGCACCCGGGGCCACCTACGCCGTCTGAACCCACCGCCCCTCCCACGTCGAGTGGCCAAAGCGTGCCGCCCCTCCCACGTCGAGTGGCCAAAGCGTGCCGCCCCGCCCAGGTCGAGTGGCCAAAGGCTGCCGCCCGGCGGGCATCGAGTGGCCAGAATTGGCCGACGAAGAGTGGCCTCTCGACGGGGGTGAGGCGACTCAGAGTGGCCACTCGACGGGTATGGGCGAGGAGTGCGCGGCGACCGCCGCGGACGCAAGCACTCAGGAGGCACCCGTGCAGCAGCGAACCATCGGAACGAGGCAGGTCAGCGCGATAGGGCTCGGCGGCATGCCGATGTCGATCGAGGGACGGCCCGACGAGGACCGCTCGATTCGCACCATCCACGCCGCCCTCGATGCCGGGGTCACCCTCATCGACACGGCCGACGCCTACCACCGCGATGCCAACGACGTCGGGCACAACGAGTCGCTCATCGCCAAGGCTCTCGACGCCTGGTCGGGCGACCGCGACGCCGTCCTCGTCGCCAACAAGGGTGGCCACGTGCGTCCCGGTGACGGCTCGTGGACCCGCAACGGCCGCCCGGAGCACCTCAAGCAGGCCGCCCGGGCGTCGCTCCAGCGGCTCGGGGGTGAGGCCATCGGTCTCTACCAGTTCCACCGGCCCGACCCCGAGGTGCCCTACGCCGAGTCCGTCGGTGCCCTCGCCGACCTGCTCGACGACGGCGTCATCGAGATGGCCGGCATCTCGAACGCGAACCCCGACCAGATCCGCGAGGCCCAGCGGGTGCTCGGCGGTCGCCTGGTGTCGGTGCAGAACCAGTTCTCGCCGGCCTTCCGCAGCAGCGAGCCGGAGCTCGACCTCTGTGCCGAGCTGGGTCTGGCCTTCCTCCCGTGGAGCCCGCTCGGCGGCATCGCCAAGGCGGCCGACCTCGGCAGTGCCCACGACGCCTTCGCCGAGGTCGCGCGTGACCGCGGCGTGAGCCCGCAGCAGGTCGCGCTCGCGTGGGAGCTGGCGCTGGCGCCGGTCGTCGTGCCGATCCCGGGCGCCTCGCGCCCCGAGAGCATCGAGGACTCCGTCAAGGCGGCCGGCCTCGAGCTGTCCGACGACGAGGTCAAGCGGCTCTCGGCGGCCCACTCCGACTGAGCCGGACGGCATACGGGCGCTCCTTACGGTCTGCGAACGACGGGGGAGCGCCCGTCGCCCCGGCGGCGATTCCGGCTTAGCGTGGAGGCATGGCTAGCCTCAGGGGCATGACGCAACGACATGACGGCCGTGCCCCCGACGAGACCCGAGAGGTGCGGATCACCCGCAACTGGCTCGACCACGCCGAGGGCAGCGTGCTGGTGGAGTTCGGTCGCACCCGGGTGCTCTGCGCCGCCTCCTTCACCGAGGGGGTGCCGCGCTGGCTCAAGGGCAAGGGTGCCGGCTGGGTGACGGCCGAGTACGCCATGCTCCCGCGCGCCACCAACACCCGCTCCGACCGCGAGAGCGTCAAGGGCCGCATCGGCGGCCGCACCCACGAGATCAGCCGCCTCATCGGGCGCAGCCTGCGCGCGGTGATCGACACCAAGGCCCTGGGCGAGAACACCATCGTGCTCGACTGCGACGTGCTCCAGGCCGACGGCGGCACCCGCACTGCTGCCGTCACGGGGGCCTACGTCGCCCTGGTCGACGCGATCGAGGACGCCCGGTCGCGGGGCCTGATCGCCAGGAACGCCAAGCCCCTGATCGGCTCGATCGCCGCCGTCTCCGTGGGCGTCGTCGGCGGGCTGCCGGTGCTCGACCTCGACTACCCCGAGGACTCGACGGCCGACACCGACATGAACGTCGTGATGACCGGTGACGGCCGCTTCGTCGAGGTGCAGGGCACGGCCGAGAGCGAGCCCTTCGACCGGGCGCTGCTCGATGCGCTGCTCGACCTGGCGACCAAGGGCTGCGCCGACCTCACGACGATGCAGCAGGTCGCCCTCGCCGACGAGGTCGTCGCATGACCCAGGTCGTGCTCGCCACCCGCAACGCGCACAAGGTCGAGGAGCTGCGCGCGATCCTCGGTGACGTCTGCGACGAGCTGGGGCTCGACATCGTCGGGCTCGACTCCTTCGCCGACGTGCCCGAGGTCGTCGAGGACGGGGTGACCTTCGAGCAGAACGCCGTCCTCAAGGCAGCAGCTGCCGCTCAGGTCACCGGCCTGCCGGCGCTCGCCGACGACTCCGGTCTCGCCGTCGACGTGCTCGGCGGCGCGCCGGGCATCTTCAGCGCCCGCTGGTCGGGAGGCAAGGGGGACCGCGCCAACCTCGAGCTGCTCCTCGCGCAGCTGGGCGACGTGCGCGACGAGCACCGCGCCGCCGCCTTCGTGTGCGCCGCAGCACTCGTGCTGCCCGACGGCCGCTCGGCCGCCGAGGTCGGGCGCTTCCCGGGCAGCGTCGGGCGCGAGGCGCGCGGCGAGGGCGGCTTCGGCTACGACCCGATCTTCGTGCCATCCGACCAGCCGGACGGCGCCGAACGCACCCTGGCGGAGTATGCCGCCGGGGAGAAGAACGCCGTGTCGCACCGGTCGCTCGCCTTCCGTGCACTCGTGCCACACCTGAAGGAGCACCTGAGGCCATGACCACCACGAGCCCGCCCACCACCCCACAGACGCCCGCCGCCCCGCAGTCGCGCGGTGTGCCCGGCTGGGTGGGTGCGGTGGACGGGCTCGTGGCGGGCCTGATCACCATCGGGCTCGGCACCCTGTCTGCGGCCGTCCTCACGGCTGTCGGGGCGGCCGGTGGGCAGCCTGCGCCGGTGGCCGCGGTCAGTGGCGCCTTCATCGACCGGACTCCCGCCTGGCTCAAGGACTTCGCGATCGCGACGTTCGGGACCAACGACAAGCGGGCCCTGCTCGTCGGCACCGTCGTCGTGCTGGCCCTCGTCTGCGCGGCGATCGGGGTGCTCGCCCAGCGCCGGCTGACCCTCGCGCTCGTGCTCTTCGCCGTGGTGGGTGCCGTCGGCGCAGCGGCGGTGCTCTCCCGACCGGGCGCATCGCCCGCCGACATCGTGCCCACCTTGCTCGGGGTGGCCGCGGGGCTGTGGTTCCTCAGCCGGGCGCATGCAGCGAACTCCGTTGCGACGCCATCGAACCCGACGAGGCGCTGGGTGATCGGCGGCCTCGTCGGCGGCGCGGCGGCATACCTCGGCAGTCTCCTCGGCGGCGGCTCCACGACGGCCGCGGCGTCTCGCGAGGCCGTCAAGGCCCAGACGCTCAAGGGCACGACCCTCACCATCCCCGCCGGAGCAGACCTCGGCATCGAGGGGCTGACGCCCTACATCGTGCCCAACGAGGACTTCTATCGCATTGACACCGCCATCGTCGTGCCGCGCCTCGACGCCGCGGAGTGGAGGCTCAAGGTCACCGGCATGGTCGACCGCGAGGTCGAGATCGACTGGAACACCTTGCAGTCCAAGCAGATGCAGGAAGCCCTCGTCACCCTCATGTGCGTCTCCAACGAGGTGGGAGGCGACCTCACGGGCAACGCGGTCTGGACCGGGTGGCCGGTGCGCGAGCTGCTCGCGATGGCCGGGCCCCAGGCCGGGGCCGACATGGTGCTGCAGACGAGCGCCGACGGCTGGACCTGCGGCACGCCGCTCGGCGCCCTCACCGACGACCGCAACGCCCTGCTGGCAGTCCGGATGAACGGCGAGCCGCTGCCCTTCGAGCACGGCTTCCCGGTGCGCCTCGTCGTGCCCGGACTCTACGGCTACGTCTCGGCCACGAAATGGGTGACGGAGCTCAAGGTGACGACCTTCGCGCAGGACCAGGGCTACTGGACGCCGCGCGGCTGGTCGGCGCTCGGCCCGGTCAAGACGAGCTCGCGCATCGACGTGCCGCGCGCGGGCGCCTCGGTCAAGGCCGGGCGGGTCCCGGTCGCGGGCGTCGCGTGGGCGCAGCACCGGGGCATCTCCAAGGTCGAGGTCCAGGTCGACCAGGGGCCCTGGACCCCGGCGCGGCTCGCGGTCGACGTGAGCATCGACACGTGGCGGCAGTGGGTGCTCGACTGGGACGCCACACCCGGCAGCCACGACATCAGGGTGCGGGCCTACGACGCCAGCGGCGAGGTGCAGTCTCCCTACGAGGCGCCGCCCGCGCCCGACGGCGCGACCGGCATCCACGTGGTCAACGTCCGGGTCGACTGACGACGGCCTCCGCCTCGATCTCGACGAGCAGGTCGGGGTCGATGAGGGCGACGACCTGCACCATCGTGGCCGCCGGACGCACGTCACCGAAGACCTCGCCGTGCGCTCGACCGACCTCGGCCCAGTGTGCGATGTCGGTGACGTAGATGCGGGTGCGCACGACGTCCGTCAGGGCGGCACCGCAGTCGGCCAGGGCCGCGGCGATGATCTCCAGTGCCACACGGGCCTGGCCGTAGGCGTCGCCCGGCGACTGCACGACGCCGTCGCGGGTCGCGGTCGTGCCGGAGACGTGCACGACGTCACCGACGCGCACGGCACGGGAGTAGCCGACCTGCGACTCCCACGGACTTCCAGACCCGACGTTGTGGCGCACGGGGCGAGGCTAACCCGAGGGCGCGCGCGGCGCGGCGACAACTACAGTGGTGGCGCACCTCGGCGGACGTGGTGGAACTGGTAGACACGCAGGATTTAGGTTCCTGTGCCTCAGGTGTGCGGGTTCGAGTCCCGCCGTCCGCACCATGTCGTGCTCGCGCTCGTCATCTGCTCGTCCTCTGCTCGACCCGGCCCCCGGCCCCCCCAGCCGCCCCACGAAGGAGCGTTCCATGACCTCTCGCCTCGAGCCCGGAGACGTGGCTCCCGCCTTCAGCCTCTCCGACGACACCGGCCAGACGGTGAGCCTCTCGGACTTCGCGGGCCGCAAGGTGATCGTCTACTTCTATCCCGCGGCCATGACGCCCGGCTGCACGAAGCAGGCCTGCGACTTCAGCGAGTCCATCGAGACGTTGAGGCGCGACGGCTACGAGGTGCTCGGCATCAGCAAGGACGCGCCCGCCAAGCTGGCGAAGTTCCGCGAGCGCGACCAGCTCACGATCACGCTGCTCTCCGACCCCGACCTCGTGGTCCACCAGGCCTACGGCGCCTTCGGCGAGAAGAAGCTCTACGGCAAGACCGTCGAGGGCGTGCTGCGCTCGACCTTCGTCGTCGAGCAGGACGGCACGATCGGCCACGCCTTCTACAACGTCAAGGCCACGGGGCACGTCGCCAAGCTGCGCCGCGACCTCGGCATCGCGGCCTGAGCCGCGGCGGGTATGACCCCCGATAGAGTCGCCACAGACCCTCGAAAGGACAAGCCAGCATGAGTGACACCGCACGTCTCGAGCAGGACATCCAGGCCACGCGGGCCCGCCTCGAGGGCACGATCAACGAGCTCGCCTACCGCGCCCAGCCCCAGGTCATCGCCCAGCGACAGGCGCAGGGCCTGCGCCTCAAGCTCGACGCGGCCACCCACACCGACGATGGCGAGCTGCGCATCGAGCGCGTCGCGGCCGTCGTCGCGGCAGCCGTGGCGGTCGTCGTCGTCATCGGCTTCCTGCGCCGCCGGCGCTGAGGTCCGCTGAGGTCCACGGTCCGGGCGCCCGTTCATCGGGCGCCCGGTGTCAGTCGGGGGCGCCGCCGAGCAGGCGGATGAGGGCCGGACCGGGCCACACCGGTTTGCTCGGGAGTGGCCACCGCTTCGGGTCCTTCTTGTTGAGCATGACGTACTTGTCGAAGCAGACCTCCTGGCTCACCGGGCCATAGAGGTCTGAGGCCTCGCTCTTCCACTCCTTGTCGTGCGCCGCACGGTAGTCGGCCGGCATCGAGGACCAGAGCGCGGCGTTGAAGCGGCGGACCGCGTCGTTGCGCTTGCCCGGGCGGATCGCCTCGTCGTCGATGCGCCCCAGCTTGCCCGGGCTGGGCTTCGACCCGAGCCCGGGGATCGGCACGCCGGCCCAGTCGGCGGACCAGCCGCGGTAGGTGATGCCCCACGAGCTCGTCATCGTGGCGATCTTCACGTCGCCGACGCGGCCCTTCTCGGGCCAGTCGGTCGAGCGGACGACCCCACCGCCGAGGGAGATGGCGATGTGACCGTGCTTGCCACCGGCCCAGTAGACGGGCACGCCGGCGGGCGGGTTCTGGTCGGTGCGCCGGCTCTTGGCCCGGGCCCACGCGGCGTTGGCGTCGGCGAGGCCGAAGCGGCGTGGGGCCGCGATGCAGTTCCAGACGAACTGGCAGCACATCCCGGGCGGGTCGTACTTCGTGAAGGCCCGCGCCTTGGGGACGCTCTGCGCCGGGCCGCGCACCGTGATGTCGCGGTCCCCGGGCTTCCAGTCCCAGTCGTCGTCGAAGGGCAGGTCGGGTGCGACGACCTCCTCCTCTTGGTCACCCTTGTCGAGATCCTTGTCGAAGCCGCTCATGGCCCGCCTCCTCGGGGCTCGGCGACGCGCCCTGGCCGCGCCGTGACTGGGTCCATCGTCCATCGGAGTGGCCGCGCCGTCAGGCTGATACGACAATTAGGGCGCAATCTCCCCGGCTGGAGCGAACGCCCAGAGACCCGAAAGACCCCCGCCGGAATGATCCGGCCGGGGGTCTCGCCGAGGGCGCCGCCAGGGCTCGAACCCCCGAGCCATTGCGTCTCGGCGCGGTCCTTGTGTGACTGCTCGTCAGCACCCCCGAAGCCCACTCGTTCAGCATGCTTGTCCTCGGGGTTCCCACCCGTCGTGTCCCTCCCTTCTGTCAGGTTTTCGTACAAAAGGGATGGTTACGCGGCCTCGGACAGGACCCGGGTCTCCTCCGGCATGCTGCCCGCGCATCTTCAGCACCACGAGGTCGATGGGGCCGCCGCGGGTGCCGAAGCCCGGATCGCTGGAGTTCTGGTGATTCGCCGTAGCCGGTCTGCGCAGCGACGATCAGTTGACGAGCGGCCCAGACGCGACCCGCTGCTCGCCAGAGTCGTAAGCACCTGTGTCAGCACCGGCACAGACAAGGGCGGGCCGGAGCCGGAACCTTTGGACATGGCAACGACAAGCATCAGGTGCACGATCGGGTGGCACCACTGGACGTTCGAGAACGCGGACCACACCGGCGTTCGCTGCTGTGCCAACTGTTGTGAGCGGCGCTATGACGGTTCGCACCGAGCTGTGCACGTCGGGTGGCTCGACCGCGTCGACGTCGACGGTGGGAGCGATGGCGGCGGTGACGGCGGGGACTGATAACCACCGCCTCTGTGAGCACGGGATCCTGATCGAAGCGACCCCGCCGGCAATTCGGCACACTCGAGGGACGCGGCCTGAGAGGCGCCCGGCACGCGGCTACTTGACGATTGTGGGCAGGGCCGGTGTCTGGCCAGACTCGGTTCCAGGTGCCCGGCGGGGAGCTCTCCTCGCGGCTGCCCACCAGCGTGACCGGTGTGGCTCTCTATCGGTCTGCGTTCCCGCCGGGCACCGTTGCCGGTCGTGGCTCCAGAAGGGACTGCCCCGCTCTCAGTAGCAGTGCCCGCCCGGCGTCAACCAGCAGCGACGACGGGAAGGAAGGCTCATGGCGAAGGTGTTCATCGGGGTCGATCCCCACAAGCTGTCGGCCACGATCGAGGTGGTCGACAGGAACGAGACGGTGCTGGCGACCGGACGGTTCGGCACCGACAAGGCCGGGTATGCGGCGATGCGCAAGCACGTCGCCTCCTACCCGGACCGGGTGTGGGCGGTGGAGGGCAGCAACGGCACCGGCCGGCCGCTCGCGCACCGGCTGCTGGCCGACGGCGAGCACGTGGTCGACGTCCCGGCGAAGCTGTCGGCGCGGGCGCGGTTGTTCGACACCGGTCACAACCGGAAGACCGACGCCCATGACGCGCACGCCGTCGCCGTGGTCGCGGTGCGCACCAGAGGGCTCCGAGTCCTTGCCTACGACGAGGAGTTGGAGGTGCTGCGGATGCTGGTCGATCGCCGTGAGGAGCTGACCCGCGCGAAGGTCCAGTCGGTCAACCGGCTGCAGCGGTTGCTGTCGGAGCTGAGGCCCGGCAAGGGCAAGAAGGACCTGACAGCCTTGCAGGCCAAGAGGATCCTCGCCTCGGTCCGGCCGCGGGACGTGGTGGGCAAGACCCGCAAGAGGCTCGCGCTCGAGCAGCTGGCCGAGCTGGTCGTCATCGAGGCGAAGATCAAGGCCTCCACCAAGGAGCTGAAGCCTCTGGTCCTGGCCCGCGGTTCGCACCTGATGGACCTGACCGGGGTGGGGCCGGTCGTCGCCGCCCGGATCCTGGCCGACGTTGGTGACGTCGCCCGGTTCGCCGACCGGAACCGGTTCGCGTCGTGGACCGGTACTGCCCCGTTGGACGCCTCCTCCGGGGAGCAGATCCGTCATCGGCTGTCCCGGGCCGGCAACCGCAAGGCGAACCATGTCATCCACATCGCCGCGGCCTGTCAGATCCGCTTGGACACGCCCGGGCGGGCGTACTACCGGCGAAAGCTCGCCGCCGGCAAGACCCGAATGGAGGCGATGCGCTGCCTGAAGCGGCGGATCTCAGACGCGATCTATCGTCAGCTCGTCACCGACGCCACGACGACCGCAACGGTCGGCTTGGACGCGGGTCCGGGAGGGCACCGCGGGGCGTCTCATGTATCCAGCGCGGCCGGCTTCCACCCGCACACCGGCACTTCGGATCAGCCACTCCCGGGACCCGCACCAACGACGCTACCCGCGCCGACCGGCGGCCGGAAGACCCGGACGACAAGAGCCCTCGTGCCGGCGCCTTGACAAGAGAGGGGAGCCGAAATGACGCTGGTGGCGGCTCGCATGGGTGACTTCGTTGTCTACCGGTTCTGTCACTGAGCACCGCTACGCTCCTCCGGCCTTGCCGTCGATCGATTGTCCTAATGGGCCAGACGTTGCGATCTATGGGAGCGCTGCGCCTGAAACTGGAGTCCACTTACAGGAGCGCTCCAACTGACCGAAAGCGTCCGACCTCCCCGGGCGACGCCGCAGGCTAGAGGCGCCGGATGCCGCACGCGCCTGTAAGACTTGCAAGCCGAACAGCCCGAGGGACATGGCCCCGGGCGCTGCGCTCATGGGCATGAGGTGACCGGGCGAACAACGACGCCCGGCGTCATAGAAACGGCGACCACGTCGTTCCCGCTGCGGACCGCGAGCGCGGGGCCAGTGCTTTGAACGAGCGGTCCGCAGACGGTGCCCGTGCCGGTGTGGACCTCGACGAGCGAGCTGGACGGCGAAGACACTGGCCACCAAGACAAGGCGAAGGCCAAGCCCATGAAGACCAGGGAGACGATGGTCAACGGTATGGCGCGGCGGAGGCGGCGTTGGGCTCGTGCGACGTCGTCGGCCTCTTGGACCGGGTCCTGGGCCAATCCAGTTGGAACGGTTCGGTAGAGCGGGAACGCGGCCCGTGCAATGAGCAGTGCCCCCGCGGCTGCGCACGCGAACGCAATGAGGGCCGCGGCGCCCATTAGCACCTGCACCGCGGACGGGATGGCCGCGAACTGGTCAGCGTCCCTGCTTACGCCGGCGATGCCGAGCAGCCCGAGGATGGCGATCTGGGCGGTGGACCAGCCGGCAGCTGACCTCTGGACGGCGGCCATCCGAGTAGCCGGTGCGCGGTTTTGCTGCGCTGCGTCGATGGCGTCGATTCCACCCACCGGGGGTGGGCCGACCCGGCCCGGGGGCAGGCGTCGACGGATGCCGCCCGGGCTCACCGGTAGTCCTGTGGGACGTCGAGGTCGTAGCTCCAGTAGGCGCCGCAGCCGTTCCTTCTCTTGGAGTCCCGGTCAGGATGCTCCCCAGCGCAGCGGCACGCCATCTTCTGGTGGATGAGCTCCGGGACACCCGGTGTCGGTTCTCCACGTCGGCGCAGCTGCGCGAGCCGAAGCTCGATCGTGGCGACCATGGCCCGCTGGTCATCCGTCTCCACGAGGCCGGCCACGTCGGTGATGAGCCACTGCTCATCGCTGGTGTGGTCCCTGCATCGCGGGCATGGCCCCTCGGTGACGACCTGGATGGCAGTCTCCTCGTCCGCGGCGTAGACCAGGTCGGAGGTCATGCCACGGATGGGGTCGGTCCAGGGCGCTTCCTCATACGGCTCTCCGCTCATGAGGTCTCCTCCGGTTCTTTCGCTCCGAGCCGGACCCGGCGTCGTGGCATCTCCCACTCCGTGATCCAGTAGGGGCCAATTCGGTTAGAGAAGCTGTTCCAGATCGCGGCGGGAACGCGCCGCCCCAAGACGTTCCAGATCATCTGCCGGGCCCTCTCGTCGGGGTCGGCATCCGGGTGTGCGAAGAGGTCCTCGATGCGACGCAGCGTCTCGCAGCCGCTAACCAGGTAGGCGCTTCCAAGGGTGTCGCCGGCGCGGGCCTCGCTGACGCGGCCCGGCCCGGCGACCGACGCGACCAGCTCGTCGACAGCTCGCCCGGCTTCCTGCCTTTGCGCGCTCTGGCGTCGGCATGCCTCCGCCAGGACCATGTCCACATCGGGGCCCAACGCGTCCACGCTGCGCGTGTGGTCGCCGTAGCGCTCACGCACGTAGCCGTGCAGGCGCGTCAGGCGCTGCTGCGCCGTCGGGTAGGTCGCCGGGCGCAGGGCCGGCTCGAAAGTCTCAAGGAGCCCGACCCCTGTGAGCAGTGTCCAAGCCGACATGTACGACAGCCGCCCGACGGCGCCGTCCGACATGCCCGGTGAGTCGTGGCCCAGCCAGGCCAGAAGGGCGTCGAACCCGGTTGCGTCCGCCTCGTACTCCAGCCGACAGGTCCGCTCCCGTGGTGACAGGGCAGCCCAGTCTGGCTCGTGGGCGTGGCCTGCCACGTTCGCCACGTAGACGTGCGCCAGCTCGTGGCACATGACGAACGCGAGTGCGAGCCGGCTGCGCAGCGGCGCCTCTTCCTGCCAGGGACCTGATGGACCGGTGGGGACCGCGAACTTGTCGCACGGGGAGGCTGCGTGGTCCATCCAGTTCGCGACAGCATCGATGAGCTCCTCGGACGGTCGTCGGCCCCGGGCCGGGTGGAGCATCGCGGCTACGAAGTCGCCGAACTGCTCCGTAACCGCGACCATTCCGCCGCGAAGGACGACCGAGGTTGTGTCACCGAGTGGGAACGAGCCCGCATGCAGGTCAGCGTCAACCCAGACGTCGACCGCAAGACCGGCACTGTCGATGAGCGGGCCCTGCGAGCGACGAGCCATCTGCGGGACGGCGACCTCATTGACCTCTCGCAGGATGTGTAACCCTTCGGCCCAGACGCCCTGCCAGTCGATCGGTGAGTCGATGAGGTCGCCGACCTGTTGCCACGGGTCGGAAGCGGGACGGCCGAGCAGCCGCCGCGTGAGACCGAACGGGGGGCTCATGCCCTCACCGCGGGAGCCCGTCCTGGCGAGCGCCGGTCAGCCGGTGACCGCCCGGTGGACGTGGGCGGTCCACGGCGAACGCTCACCCGGCCTGCATGAACTGTCAGCATGGACGCCTCCGTCACCCTCGGTTGTCGGCCAATCCCTCCACTCAAGTGTTGCCGCCTCGGGCAGCCCCCGTCTGCGATTTGCCCGAATCACGCCCTCTGTCGCTGGCCACGCAACACCGGCCGGAAGCTCGTCCACTGGGGTCGCGTGCCGCGGAATATCCGCGGCGACACCCCGGCCCTCGGGACTGCGCCCGGCAGAGGCATGGTCGCGAACCCAGGCGCGCAACTCAAGCCCCCACAGATTCGAGGCTTATTCACCCGCGGTCACTCATCCAACCGGGCTGTGAACCCGTCTTCTTGCAGCTCATGGAAACGTCTACGGCTGCCGAGTGCGCGTGGTCGCTTGCGGCGGAATGACCCATCAGTGCGCACTGATTGGATCGTTGGCAAGCATCCTCATCGACTACTTCGAGATGGTCCACCACGACTTGGCGCCCACCTTGGTGGTGAGGTAGGTGGTCTTGTACGTTGCATTCCAAATTGGCTGGAGCGTCTGATCCGTTACCGATCGACTCAGGAAGCAGATCTGGTCGCCGTAGTGGATCTCCGGATCTGTGGCGTCGAGCTTCTGCACGGTCCAGGCCTGCTTCGTCGCGTTCGTACCTGAAGCGAGGTAGTAGAGCCACGTCGAGTCGGCCCATGCGCCGAGCACGTTGTACTTCCCTGCAGTCGACTCATCCGTCTTGATCTGGACGTGGTCCCCGTGTCTGATCACGCCCGTGCCGCCGGTGATCTCAAGCGGCGCCGCGGTGTTCGTGCTCATGTGGGGGAAGTACTGGGAGTACTTCTGAATGGTCGACAGATAGTCGCCCGAAGCCGCTCGGAGCTTGATCGGCCCGTACTGCACCGGGCCCAGATCGGCACGGTTGGGCTTCTCGTACTCCTCCGAGAAGATCAGCGTTGACTTCAACTGGGCCGGCGCCGGCCAGATCGTCCCCCAGGACGGGTACTGGTAGTACTCGGCCCTGATGGGAGAGTCCGGCTGGGCGCGGCCGCCGAGCTTGATCACGGCGTACCCGTGGTTGTAGTAGGCGTTCACCTGGTCCACCCGGTTGCGTACCGGGTCGAGGTAGGGCACCTGCGGCCAGTTGACCGCATACGGGTTGGACGTCGTCTCCTCCTCGTACGCGCTACAGCCCACCAAGCGGCCTTTGGCCAGTCCGAAGAGGCCGTTCTGGTAGGCCACGAAATTGTGCTCATGGCCCCACATCCACGCGGCCACGTCCGTGGCGAAGTACTGCTGAAACGCGTCCTGGAGGTATGTGTTCCTATAGGGAGCAAGTCCAGAACTGACTCCGTTGATGTTGGCGTTGGCCGTGAAGAGCTGATGGTGCGAGAGCAGCACCGTCGCGCCGGCGAACGTGTCGATCTTGTCGTGTAGCCACTGCACCTCGCTGTCTCGGAGCGGTGGTCCCTTGAACGTGAAGTCCTTCTGGTTGGCCGGGTTGGAGTCGTAGTAGCTCGAGTCCATCGCAAGGAACTGCCACCCGAGATCGGCGCTACGCAGGCAGAAGTAGCTCGCCGGCTGACTGGCACCAGGCAAGCCGGCGTTCATCTGGTTGACAGTGTCGAGGAACCCGTAGCCGAACGAGTAGTAGTCGTGGTTCCCCGCCAAGGTGAAGACGGGTATTCGCTTTCCTACACCGAGCACTTCGTCAAAGACGGACGTGATGACCTTGGCGTAGTTGGCAACGCACTCCGCAGGTGTGGCCGAGTAGTAGATGTCTCCGAGGTGGATCAGGACGGCCGGCTTGTGCTGGACCATGAGGTCTCGAAGGAGCATCCGGGCATCGTCCAAGCCGGTGCCCCAGTCACCGATGATCCCGACGACGGCGTCGTTGGGCAGCTTCCAGTCGATGACGCCGTAGCTGAGATCGCCCTGCCCCTCGACCTTCCAGTCGTTGTACTTGAGTACCCCGCGGTACTGAATCCCGTAGTTCACGTATGCGCTCGCGCATTGGGCGAAGAACGCCCACCAGTCGCTGTCCGAGTAGTGGCGCGCGGCCTCGGCGAGCACCGCGGCGCGAGCGTCGTCGCCAACGGCTGTGGCCTGGGCGGTCTCGAGCGCAAGGTGGGAGACGTAGGCAGCGGTCTCGCGTGGGCCGCCTGGCTCCATAGCGTCCATGCCGTCGGTCATCACGGTCCGCACATGGTCCGTGGTGGCTTGCATCATCGGATGCGCCAAGACGTCCGCGTTGGACAGCGGTCCGTCGGCGCCCTGCCGGATGTTCTCGGCGACGACGGACTGCCACAGGGACAAGTGGGGATCGTGAGCACGAACGAAGTCGAGCTGGGGATCGGGGGTCGGGTCGACGTCCGACACCTTGGGGGGCGAAGTCGCGTCCTTGGCCACACTAATCAACTCCTGAGCGGGGATTAGACAGCCGCGCGGACCACGAGCTTTGAGTGAGGTTCCGCGACCAGATCATCGATGAAAAGCGGTGCCCCAGTGTGGCAGGGAAACGATGCGCCCGTGGCGCCTTCAGTAAGAGCGCGGAATCAAGTGGCACGGATTGCCGAGGTACTGCGGGCAGGGCACGGTCACCTTTTGCGCGCGGAATCGACGCGGACCAAGCAACGTGTCACACGCCGGCCACGTACGCGGTCAGGAAGTGGACGCCGTGCCGGTCAAGGTTGCCTCGGGCGCGGTCGTAGTGCTCGGTGGTGCGTGGATCGGCGTGCCGGGCGAGGATCTGGGCGTCGCGGAGCGGGACCCCGGCGTCGAGGGCGTTGGTGATGGCGG
This sequence comes from Humibacillus xanthopallidus, assembly GCF_044793955.1. GTDB lineage: Bacteria > Actinomycetota > Actinomycetes > Actinomycetales > Dermatophilaceae > Humibacillus > Humibacillus xanthopallidus_C. The sequence continues at coordinate 1,832,337 of NZ_CP084995.1, forward strand.
CGTGCCGCAGCGAGTGGGGGCTGATGTGCCGCGGGATGCCGGCGTTCTTCGCGATCCGGGCGACCATCCGGTAGACGTCGCGTCGGTCGATCGGCTTCCCCGAGACCGGCCGCAGCACTAGCGGACCGCTTGTTCGGTTACCGCGGCAGGCCTCGAGTGCCCGGAGGACCGGGACGGTCACAGGCATGGTCGCGGGCTTGTTGCCCTTGCCGACCAGGTGCAGGACGCGGTGTCCGCGGAGGGTGTCGGCGTAGTCCTCGATCCGCACGGCCGCGGCTTCGGAGGCGCGCAGGGCGTTGATCCCGAGCAGGTACGCGAGAGCGCCGTGGTGCACGGTGATGGTCTGGGCGACCTGCAGGAACCGGATCAGCTCGAGCCGGTCCAAGCCTTGGGTGCGGGACTCGTCGCGGTGGATCTTCGGCAGGCGCGCATAGACGGCCGGGTCCGCGGGGATGAGGCCATCGATGTGGGCGAAGCGGAAGTAGCCGCGGACTGCGTGCATCATCGTGATGACGGACGAATCCATCAGACCCCGCTCGCCGAGGTGACGGATGTAGAGCTCGATGTGTGCTCGCTGGATTCCGAGGAGCGGGTCGAGCCCGCTGATCTCGCACCAGGCGAACCACTCCCGCAGTTGGAACGAGTACAGGGCATGAGTTCGGCCGGAGTAGCGGGCCAGGTAGGAGACTGCCGCCAGTTGGGACGTGGACATTGTCGCGGGCTGGAACGGAAGCAGTGTCGTAGGAGTGGGCATGGAGTCACCTCACGCGGCGACCGGCTACGGACCAGACCCCGCCCGCCGCCTACGCGACCCGGCATCTGGGTCCAACGACGCTAGACCTGAGTCGGCCCTCGCGTCGGCAGGCGGCGGTGTGACGCGCCTCGAAGCGGCAGCCAGGATGGTGCCAGCCGGGCGCCTTCGCGCGAAGGGACATCTCGTCCCCACATGCCGAGTTGGGGACGTTGTCGAGGCCGCCCTGCTACAGCCGTGGCGGGAGGATGTCCAGACCACGTTCGAGGGGATCTCGTCCAAGGCCATTCGAGTCCATCGGACGGAAAGCACCGTGAATGTCCAGGGCAGGGCTAGGTGCTGATGCCTCTGAGGAGCAGGTCGGCGACCCCGTCAGCCCAGCCGGGTCGAACCCGGCCGTGCCGCAGCGCCTCCCCGAGGTAGGCCCCGAAGGCCACGCCGGCGAGCGACTCCACGTCGATCCCATCCCTCAGTCGACCGCTGGCGACGTCGGCGTCGATTTGCACCTGTAGGGCCTCGAGCCGGCGCCTCAGGCGGGCACGCAGGGCCGTGCTGAACGCGGGGTCGGAGTCCGCGAGCACCGCAGCAATCGCACCTCGCCCCAGCTGCTCCTCGACGAGCTCTCGGACCTGGTCGAGCACCCACCGCAGCTTGTCCTCGACCGGAAGGTCCGCGGCGGGGAACGGTGCGTCGACGAAGAGCTCCAGGGTGGCGGTGAGCAGGGCCGATCGATCCCGGAAGCGGCGGTAGATCGTCGTACGGGCCACTCCGGAGCGGGCCGCCACCGCGTCGATGTGGACGGCTTGGGGCCCGTTCTCACGTAGCAGGAGCAGCGCCGCACGAGAGATGCGCTTGTCGACGGACGGGTCGCGCGGTCGGCCGGCCGCAGTTGGCATACGCGGTCCTCTCGGGAACAAAAGCCTGGGTAATATCGCTACAGACAGTGTAGCGGTATTTTGAGCCCGCTATCAGAGATGGAGATCCTCATGACACCCAGCGACGTCCTCGTCCCCGGCGCCCTCGCGATCCTCTTCGTGGTCGCGTGGTTCGTCTTCGGCTTGATCGACGCGACCCGGCCTGACCGACCCAAAGGTCGAACCGGCACCCGCACCGGGACACCCGGGACTGCCCGGTCGGAGACCTCGCGCTGACTGCAACCGGGTGCCGCTGCTGCACCCGGCCGGAACACCACGGAACTGAACGAACGAGCGGCGGAGCCAAGAGCTCCGCCAATGAAAGGAAGGTGGACGAAGTGGTCGTCTACAACGAGCTGGTTGCGGTCTCGGCGGGAGCGGGACTTCTGGGATTTGCCTGGTTCCTCGCCCGACTCATCCGAGGCAAGCGCATCGACAGCGAAGGCTGGGCCGCCTTCTTCGGCGTCACCGGGCTGCTGCTGCTCGCGCTGGGTCTGCACACCACGGTGACGTGGCCCTTCGGCGGCGACGGGTTCGAGTACGCGAACGTCGCGTTCGGCCAGCCGGCCGCGGGATTCGGCGCATTGCTCCTGTTCGCCGCCGTCTACCTGTGGCGTCACCGCGCCCTGTTCGCCGGCGAGCCGGACGAGGCCAACGCGACCGCACTTGCGGCCCTGAAGCCGATCTCGGTCTTCGTGGGCGCACTCGGGCTGGCCATGGGCGTCCTGGCCATCACGTTCGTTCGGTTCCAGCTCGGCGCGGCACCAGCGGAGGAACCCATCAGCGGCCGCTTCGGCCACCTGCCCATCCTGGAGGCGCTGTTCCTCGGCGGCCTGTGGGGCGTGGTCGCGGTCGGCGCCCTGCTCTTCGCGATCGCGCAGCTGCTGAACCGGCCGTCGTTGCTGCCGTGGGCCGTCCGGGCCTGGGTCGTCGGCGGCGCCGTCTTCCTGCTCTTCGGGGCGATGAACTACTACACGCACATCGGGATGTACTTCAACATCGCGCACGGCACCATGCACCTGTGGTGACCTGCCGACCTGGGGCGTCCAGGCCCTGCCCCGCGCGTTCGCGGGACAGGGCCACTCGGACGAGCTGAGGGCCTGAGGACCTGGCGCCGCGCCGCGCGCCGGGATGCGCCATGCCGTCTCATTCGTCGGGTGACCCCGGGGGGACCGGCACGTTGAGGTCGAAGCGGATCCCGATCAGGCGGACGGCGAAGCACGCCAAGCCGGCAACCAACGCCGGGATCCAGCCATGCAGCCCGATCTCGAGGCTCACCACGGTGATCGCGGCGCCGATCAGGGCCGGGACGGCATAGAGGCCGCTCCGCAGGACCGTCGGGACCCGGCCGATGAGCACATCGCGGATCGTGCCGCCCCCGACCGCGGTCACCGCGCCCAGGATGACGGCCGGAAGGGGCCCGAGCCCGGCATCCATGGCCTTGGTGGCTCCCGTGATGGCAAACAGGCTGAGGCCCACGGCGTCGAGTACCTCGATCGGGAAGCTCAGCCGGTCGAGTTTTCGGCCCCACCCGAAGGCGATGAGGGCACCGGCACCGGCGACCGCCAGATAGCGCCAGTCACGGAACGTCGCTGGGGGCAGAGACGCGATGATGACGTCGCGGATGATGCCGCCGCCCAGGGCCGTGATCATGCCGAGCGTCAGCACCCCGACCAGGTCCAGCCGCGCCGCGCGAGGGCAGTGAGCGCTCCGTTGAGGGCGAAGACGGCGGTACCTGCGAGGTCGAGAAGGAGCAGGCCGGTCGTCGCGCTCACGCTCACGCGGGCTGCTCATGGGGATCCGGGCTCGCCATGCCGACACGGTACGCCCGGACAGGCTGGTGAGCCGTCGGACGGACCGGCCGCTCACTGTGGCAAGTGAGACTCGGAGCCAGGTCCCAGTCTTCGTGGGTACGGTCATCTCTCCGTGGGACCGTCTGCTTGAATCCACGAAGGGTGAGGCCGATGACATCCGCCGACGACGTGCTGGCCGGGCTGCACGACACGCGAGGCTGGCGGGAGGACTTCTACCGCGACCTGCACGCCCATCCGGAGCTGAGCGGCCAGGAGTCGCGTACGGCCGCCTCCTGCGCCGAGCGACTCGGCGAGTGGGGTTTCGAGGTCCACCGGCTCGGTGGTGGTGTCGTCGGCGTCCTGTCGAACGGGCAGGGCAGTACGGTCCTGTGCCGCGCCGACATGGACGCTTTGCCGGTGAAGGAGCTGACAGGCCTGCCGTACGCGTCCACCGCCACGGCGACCGACGAGGGGGGCGCGACGGTGGGGATCTCCCACGCCTGCGGGCACGACGTGCACGTCACCTGCCTACTCGGTGCCGCCCAACTGCTCGCGGATCGACGCGAGCAGTGGCACGGCACCTTCGTCGCCCTGTTCCAGCCCGCCGAGGAGACGGCGTCCGGGGCTCGGGCCATGCTCGAGGACGGGCTGGCACAACGCATCCCGAGACCCGACGTCGCCTTCGCCCAACACGTCCTGGGACTGGAAGCGGGCACGATCGGCACGACCATCGGCCCTGTGATGTCAGCGGGCGACAGCATCCGCATCACCGTCTTCGGTCAGGGCTCACACGGCTCGATGCCGCACCTGAGCGTCGACCCCGTCGTGCTCGCGGCATCCATCGTGATCAGGCTGCAGACCATCGTGGCCCGGGAGACCAAGCCCGGAAAGTTCGCCGTCGTGACGGTCGGAAGCAGCGTTGCCGGCACCAAGAGCAACATCATCGCCGACCGCGCAGTGCTGCTGCTCAACGTCCGCACGTACGACGACGACATCCGTCGCCAAGTGCTTAGCGCCATCGAGCGCATCGTGCAGGCGGAGTGCGACGCCGCGAGGTCACCGCAGCCACCGACATTCGAGTACTACGACCAGTACCCCCTAACCAGCAACGACGCCGCGGTCGCGGCGCGGGTGCGCAGCGCCTTCCAGCGACACTTCCCCGACCACATGGTCGACCTCGGACGGGTCACCGCCAGCGAGGACTTCAGCCGGATCCCGGACGCCCTCGGGACGCCATACTTCTACTGGGGCGTCGGAGGATTCGCCCCAGGCACCACCGCGCCGCCGAACCACTCCCCCTACTTCGCACCGCTGGTCCAGCCCACGCTCGACACGGGCACGTCGGCGCTCGTCGTCGCAGCGCTCGACTACCTCGCCCACGGCCGGGACCCCGTTGCCGTCGCGATTGCATGAACGACCGGATCTGCCGCGTTGAGGGCGGCTACGCTCGCCCGAACTGCCGCAAGTGGTGCTCGGCTGGCAGCAACGGTCGCGCCCAGTGAGTGTCCGGCGGGCGTCGCCGATGGACGGCAGCGCGCGCGGAGGCGGGGGACGTTGCCTTGGGGTTCGTACTCGTCTCAGGATCCGGCACCGCCCATCGTGCGGCCCGGCCGCGGTCAGACCCTCGAGCTTGACCGCCGTGCCGCAGTGACGATGACCACCGTCATCCCGACGAACAGGCCACCGAGCAACAACGCGACGATGCCGACGACCTGAGGACCCCAGGTCCAGAGCAGGTTGTCTCCGACCGCGACGATGGCGCCTTGGTCGGTGCTGCCGAGGGTGACCCGGTAGGCGCCGGGCTTCTCGGCCTGGAAACTCAGCACCGCGTCGCCGATACGGTTGGCGACGTTCGGGACGTCGTAGCGAAGCTCGCCGCGGTATGCCGCCACCGGCACCTCGGCTCCGGTCGGTCCAGTCACCGTGACAGCGGGCACAGACGGGACCGCTGCGGTCCGGTCGTGCTCCAGGTAGAGCAAGCGGGTCCCAGCGTCGGTCACGAAGACCACCGCAGTCTCCGTTGGCGCCACACGGACGAAAGCGTCGACGTGGGCTCGCCAGCCGAGGAACGCGAACGCCCCCCAGGTGACTGCGCCGAGCGTCGCCATGACGGCGACTACCGCGCCGATCCAGTACCCCGCCGTCCCGGGCCGTCGCTTCGTCGGTGTGGTCGACGGCGCAGCCCCCGGCACCAGCGCCGGCCTCTGATTGGTGGTGTGCGTACTCATGCTCCTCGCCCCTTGTCCGATCGCCGATGCCGCGTCGACGCGGTTCGCCGATGCGGCCCCGCGGGAGATCGTCACCGGCCCGGCGCGCGTCTCGGGGCTGGGTCCGCGTTGGCCCTGCGGGGCCGGCGCGGTACGGGGCTCAAGGGGTGACAGGTCGGGTGCCCGGTCTCTCCTGCACCATCAACGATAGGCAGGATCCTTGCTCGACGACGGTCTACCGTTGCCGAGATCACGTGCGCGACGGCCGGCCTTCGGGTGAGCGCCTCCTGGTGGTTATCGACGTGTTATCGACCCCTGCGCGTGGCGTCAGCAGCGCCAGCAAAGCGCCTGCCTACCGCGCACTGCTGGAGGGCGTCATGACACCTCCGCCCCCCTTTCGCCTCAGATGGCGGGAGCCGCGGAGCCGGCTCCTCTGGGTTCACCAGCCGTGTCTCCGAGCTGTCCTTGTTGAACGCCCTGAGCCCCGGCGGCCGCCCGGAACCGATCGTCGTGCCGCTGCTCCAGGGAACGGCCGCCGCTCCAGGGCGGCATCGCTGAAGGACGGCACGCGAGCGGGAGACCCGGGTGCACCAATGCATCCGGGTCTCTCGGGTTCGGCTGGTCAGGCGTGCGCCATCGGGGCGCCGTGCGCGTGCACGAGGCCGGCGTGGTCGACAATCTCGACCAGCCACACGACCAGGATCGAGGCCATGAACGCGGCGAGCAGCACCTCGGCGGCGGCCGCTTCGGCGAAGGCAAAGGCGACCAGTCCCAGGACCAGCGAGATGACCGCTAGCCCGGTCTCCACCTTGCCTGCCCGGTCGAAGGCATCACCGCTCCTCATCACGAGGAACGCGGCGGTACCCAACACCAGACCGACGGCGGACATCCCTCGCGGGTCCTTGACGAACGGCATCTCGCCGTTGACCAAGTAGCCGACATACGGCACGCCGATGGCGAGAACGAGGACAGTTCCGATCACATCTCTCAACTTCAGTTTCATGATCACACCTCCTTCCACCTCCCACGCTCGGCCGCCACACATGCACGCGTCAGAGCCGAAGGTCCCGACCCGGCTGTGTTCTCGAGCACCCCGGTCCGGCGTAAGACACGCCTCCGTCTCAGCCGCGCTGCGCGGTTGGTGACATCGTCGACGTCCTCCGCCGGCGCCCACTTGCGGGTGGCCCAGCCTCTGTGAACGCACTCACCTGCCGCGGACGGGACGTCCGATCCTGCCGCGACCCGCGCGGTCGTGGCGATGAGCATGCTGGCCCTTGCTCCAGTCTGAGTACTCGGCGAGCCTCAGCCGCCACGGCCTTGCGCCGCTGTGGCCGCGTGAGCCACCGGACGCCGAACGTCCGCGATCCGGAGTACGTTTCCAAGCATGTCCGACTTCGCGATCAAGGCGCTCACGCCGGAGACGTTCGACGACTTCGCCGCTCTCGTCGAGCGGAACAAGGGCATGTTCGCCAGCTGCTGGTGCACGCATTTCCATCCCGATGACCGCGAGCGGGACACCACCGCCGAGGACAACCGGGCGTTCAAGAAACGCCGCGTAGAAGAGGGGATCGCGCACGCGGCGCTGGTCTACAACGGCGACCTCGCCATCGCCTGGGCAGAGTACGGCACACCTGAGGAGCTACCCCGCATCCAGCACCGCAAGGAGTACCTCGCCACCGCCGAGCGACTGCCGGACTACCGGATCACTTGCATCCAGGTCGAGAAGGTCCACCGCGGAAAGGGCTTGGCGTCGGTGGCTCTGCGCGGAGCCGTGGACCTGATCGCGCAGGCGGGCGGCGGCCTGGTCGAGGGCTACCCCCACGACACCGGCGGGGTCCGGAAGAAGAACTCGTCATTCCTCTACAACGGCACACGCACGATGTACGAGCGCCAGGGCTTCACTTACGACCGTCCCAAGGGACTAGGCAACTGCGTGATGGTGCGCGAGGTGCCCCCGAGCACGGCTGCCTGAAACGCACTCTCATGCACTGAGGACGGCTACGGGACGTCCGAATCTGCCGCGGACGGGACGTCCGATCCTGCCGCGGACGGGACGTCCGATCTTGCCGCTCGGAGCCTGTTTGCCCAACCCGTCGCGGGACGGTCTCCGACGATTGATGATCGTTGCGTGGCAGAGTGCGCGCATGACTGAGGACCCCCTTGAGGGTGAGAGCCATTCGGAGTCTGGCCTGACCGACGGCGCCTTCGCGCCCGAGTGGTCCGATGACGACCGCCCACGGATCCCTCGAGTGGCCGGCGAGCGCGAGGCGCTCACGGCCTACCTCGAGTACTACCGGGCAACCGTCGAGATGAAGTGCCGAGGCCTCAGCACCGAGCAGGCCCGGACTCGCTGCATGCCGCCGTCGACGCTGTCGTTGCACGGGCTAGTCCGACACCTCGCCGGCGTCGAGCGCTGGTGGTTCCAGCAGAACTTTGAACGGCGCGACGTCCCGTTCCTCTTCTTCACCGAGGACAACCCCGACCTCGACTTCAACCCGCCGGCGGACGCGGACTTCGGATCAGACCAGGACGCTTGGCGAGCGGAGTGCGCGGTCTCCCGCGACATCGTCGCCGCCCACGGCCTCGATGATCCGGCGCGCCCGTTGGACTGGTACGAGGACGTCGACCTGCGCTGGCTGATTCTGCGGATGATCACCGAGTACGCCCAACACTGTGGGCATGTCGATCTGCTTCGCGAGGGGATCGACGGCAAGACCGGCGCGTGAGCGCTATCTGGGCGCCCCCGCCCGCGGGTGGTTAAGTAGCCCGCGGAAGACGCACCTTGATCTGCGTCCGCACGTGCCGCCGTCAGGATGGTCGACACGCGGCGGTGTGACGCACGTCGCGAACGCGCTCATTGCCGATCATCCGGAAGTTAGTCGCAGCCGCTCGCATCAGCATGAGCTGCCAAGTCGCGGTGTCCCGGGTGGTTGTTTGGCGATCCGCGACGCGCGCCTTGCTCACCGCGGCGAGGGCATCAGGAAGCGTGTAAGGCTGCCCTCTCGCGAAACGCGAGCGGCCACTCCTTACCGTCTCTCGGAACCAATGCCAGCGCCCCCATTGGCTGGCCGACCCGGGTTCGATACCCATGAACATGTGTGAGTGAGATCGTCCCCGGCAACGAGTCAGCCGCACCTCAGATTGCGCCGCCATCCGCATCGGCGGTACGCGGGGGCCCTTCAGGTCTCAGCCTGCCGGGATGCCGTGGTCATTGCGGTAGGTGCGCAACCGCTTGATCCGGCCGTCCTCGACGGTGAAGATGTGGCAAACCGTGCTGACGTAGTCATTTCCGTCGCGGCTGATGGTGGACAGTTGCTCGACCAGGACGTCCTTGCCGGCCTGGACCACGTTCGTGTTCTCGGTCCTGAGGACGGATCCCGCGTTAATCGGTGCACCGAGCCGCTCGACCATTTGGTCGGCGCTCGTGTACGCAATCCGCCAGGGCGAGTCCGTCCACGCGCTGGCCAGCTTCACCTGGACGTCGTCGGCGAGGAAGCGGCGCAGGGCCTCGTAGTCTTCGGGTTGCTGCGAGTTCCGGGCGCGCTGGCTCGCCTCGATCCACGCCAGGACGAGGGCGACATCGTCGGGCATGAGCTCGATTCAAGCAGCGATGACCGGCTCGGTCGTTGTCTATGGTCAAAGTCGCGCTGACGGTGGCCACGCTGGCCCTCAGAAACGATCGTTCTGGACCAGCAGTGCGCGCCTCAGGACGCCAGCGCCCACCGACAGGACCCGCACGAGGAGCGGCATAGGAAGGCGATGACCGGATGAGTCCGGCGCTGCTGGCTCCACGGCGACCCCGACGGTCATCGGGTGTCGGCAACCTCCGTGAGCCAGGAACCTACGATCGAGGCGAGTCGGTCCTCGGCAGGTGGCCAGTCGCTGAACACTTGGCGCCCCAGGTTGCCGATCGTCGAAGCTGGCACTTGCTCCCAGGCCCCGGCTCTCAGCATCGGCTTGTTCTGGTCGAGGTATCGCGGATGCGGGTCAGTCGCCACCTCCCACTTCGCCTCCGGGACGGCGCTCGTGATGATGTCGATCACGTAGGAGATCAGTCCGTCGAGCAGCTGGAGGGAGGCCTCGTCGAGTCGCTCGTGCTCCCCGAGCCCCAGCCTCGACCAGGACGGCTGATGTCCGGACGGACCGAGCCGGAGCCTCTCCTTCGCCCACACCCACAGCGGTCCGAGGCTCTCGACCGAGTGGTCCAGGTGGACAGCATCGCCCACGGCGAGCTCGAGATGCCGCAGGGCGGGGGACCGCTCCTGCAGGAACTCCTCGAGGGCGGCCGCCGCCTGCTGCTCAGTCAGGTGTGCGTACGGGGTCATGGAAGATGGTTAACGCAAAGATCCCGTTCTCGTCGAGAGGTTCAAGACGGCCGGGTCGGCACCCATCGACCTCAACTGCCCGCGGGCGACGAAGTTGCAGACCACCTGCTGGCCGTCCGCCCTGAGCAGGGCATCCGGGAAGCTGACGGAGAGCCCGACCACTCTTACGGCGGAGGACTTCTTCGGCCTCCCAGACCCGTGGCCACCAGGCGAGCCCGGGCCGGGCGAACGTTAGGACGGCGGCTGAAGGTGGCAGGGCATACTTTCCGGCTGCGTCGAGTACAACGTCTCGACCGGCAGCCAACAACTCGTGTGTACGTACACATCCGCGCATCGGCGTGTGGGTGAGAGACAGGCGTGCGCCCGAAAGGCGGCGGTGTGACCCATCGACGAGGTCACGGATTTGATGGTCACGGCGTCGTTACTGGCGGCGACCCGCCACTAGTCTCGCGGTGTGCCCGAGTTCAGCTGGCGACCGGCCAACCACGCGACGAGCGAGGACGTCGAGGCCGTGTTCGACGCCGGCGGCGCCGGCAAGTGCCGCTGCCAGGCGCTCAAGGTGCCGGGCTGGATCTGGCGCGACACGACCCAGCAGGAGCGCGACGCCGCACTCCTTGAGCAGGCCGGCTGCGGCACGAGCGGCCCCACATCCGGCCTCGTCGGGTACCTCGACGGCGGGCCGGCCGGCTGGGTCGCGATCGAGCCGCGGGAGAACTACCCGAGGATCTGGGCGCGGCAGAAGTCGTGGATGCGGATGGACCCCGACCTCGAGGGCGTCTGGTCGGTCACCTGCTTCGTCGTGCGCAAGGTGTTCCGTCGACAGGGACTGATGTACGAGCTCGCCGCCGCAACCGTCGAGTACGGCAGGCAGGTCGGCGCTCGCGTCCTCGAGGGCTACCCCACCGAGCCGCCGCCGGGTAAGACGGTGATCTGGGACGAGGCGTCGGTCGGGCTGCTCCAGGTCTTCCTCGACGCCGGCTACGAGGTCAAGGCGTCGCCCACCCTGCGCCGGAGGGTGGTGCGACACCGACTCGGCGTGTCGTCCTGACGGTCGGTTCCGTCCAAGCCCAGGCGGAGTTGTCGTATCCGGGCCTACCGCTCTGTGCGGCCGAATGAGGCTCGCGTCCAAGCCCCGGCCGCTTCTCACCCTGGCCGTGGCGCCATTCTTACGCCCCTATTCGGGCCGAGAACCTCCCCATCGCTCAAGAACCGTGGCCGGGTCATTCAGCGACATCGGCCCCCACGCGTCACCGGCGGGAAGCGTCTCGTCTATCTCGCTCCACCGCGCCCACGCCGACTCCCGCGTGACCCCCAGTGCGGCAGCGATTTCAGTCCACGACATGCCGGCCTTTCGGGCGTACCGCACAGTCATGAGCTCGGTGCTGTCACAGCTCCGCCGCACCTCCCCTATCGCGGACAGGGTGGCAAGCACCTCGCGCTCCCAGCCGTCCGGACTGGACCAGGAGCCCCCCGCGTTTCGAGGGCCCTTCATCGCTCTGTGGACCGTAACCCCGCCGCTATATCTCGCCATCCCGTCAGGGTGCCACCCCGTTTGTCCGGCGTCTTGGGATCTTGGTAGATGGTCGGCTCGCGGCGGAAGGACTCACGTCGAGTTCACGACATGTCGACGGGGGACGGCGCGGACAGCCCTGGGCGCGGGAGGAAGTCCGCTCAGCGAGAACTCACCGGCCGTCCAAGGAGCCAACGTCGGCGATCTCCCACGCTTCAGCGATCTTGCCGTCGTGAAGGTGGCAGATGACGGCCTGATCCATCTGAGAGGATTGCCCGCTTCCTGGGACGCCGGCGAGGTCGTGGCGCAGTGTCCCAGTGACGATGACGCGCGCCATTTCCACGTTCCCCTGGGCCACGACCTCCTGTACTCCGTGGCGAAGATCGGGCATGGCTGTCACTGCCTCGCGCCACACCTGCTTCTCTGATTCAAGGTCCTTCGTTGAGAGCCCCCGGGGGGCGTGGAGTACCACATCGCGATGGAGCAGGTCATCGAAGGCCTCAACATCACCGCAGTCACCGGCGGCCAGCCAGCGAGCGACGACGGACGCGGGCTGATCCATGCCTGATTGTCCCCCAATAGCGGCATGACCTCCGTCTTCGGCGCGGATCCAGGTCCGATGAGATGGGGTCAGGTCCGCCTCGAAGACTTGGGAGGTCGCGATCTCGGGAACCACTGGATGAAAGCAGCCCTGGTCTGGGGAGTCGACCTCGACGATGATTGTCCAGGTCTTCGGTCAGCCATTAGGTAGGAACCAGGCGGTGTGAACTTTGCCCTGCGCCGGGCTGACCGCGAACACGTCAATTTGCCCGACCCGGGCGGATTCCACCCCGAGCGGTGTGAGGGAGGGGAAGTCTTCGTCGCCGACCGGGGACCAACCTTGCCACCGCGGCGGGGCCGGGGCGGAGAACAGTGGTGCAGCAAACCAGGCTGTCCAGACGCGCTCGTCCTGACCGACAGCGAACAGGTCGATCTGTCCGGGGCGGGCGCTGATCGCAGCCACGGGGGTGCCCTGCGCGAACGTTCCGTGCAGGACCGGTTGCCAGCCCTGCCAGCCCTGCGGGGGATGGAACCACGCGGTGTACACCCGCCCGTCCTGACCGACCGCGAACAGGTCGAGCCAGCCTGGCTGGTCCGAGACCACCGCCACGGGGGTGCCCTGCGCGAACGTTCCGTGCGGGACCGGTTGCCAGCCCTGCCAGCCCTGCGGGGGATGGAACCACGCGGTGTACACCCGCCCGTCCTGACCGACCGCGAACACGTCGATCTCGCCTGGGCGGGCGCTGATCGCAACCACGGGGGTGCCCTGAGCGAACGTTCCGTGCAGGACCGGTTGCCAGCCCTGCCAGCCAAGATCTGTTCGCGTGACCAAGGTGCCGTCTGATACGACAGGGGCAGCCGCCTCGCAGTAGCGCCGAAGGGCATCCAGGCGGTTGAGGTCGGCATCGCCGACCGCGCGGGCGTCGGCGGTTGCCACGATGAACGCCAGCCGCCAAGGGACGGGGTCCCGGCGTCGCTGCTCGACCTCGGGGGACAGAACGACCTGGCTGGTCGTCGCGCGGGCCGCTTCCCCCCAGAGGATAGCCCCGCGGGCGCCGCCTGCGGCTGCCGGCCCGATCGCGCCCCGGACGATGGCCGTGACCGTTGCGACACCGAATCGCCCGGCTGGCGCTCGTACGAACAGCTTTGGGGCTTGGTCGACGCCCGGTCGGTGGTCGTAGGGCTGGTCCCACGGCGCGCCGAGAACAACCGAGGTGCCGGACTCGCGCATCTGGCTGTACGTCGCTTCCGGGTGCTCGGGAGCGGCCACGTAGGGCAGCGGTACGTCCCGGAAGGTCACACCATCGGGCACATTCAGCTGCGGGCCGCCCGGCCACGTCCGGACTCCGCCGACCAGCGAGATCGTCCGAGGCACCTCGCTCGCGTCGTAACGCCAGGTCACCAGCGTGTCGAACTGGCACTCCACCAACACGGCCGCCTCGGTCTTCACCAGTACGCCGACAGCGGTCGGAGTAGCCACCACCCGCAGGGTCCCGACGGTTTGCCACGTGCTCATGTCACCAGCCGTCGGCGCCGCTGCAGGATTGTCGACGCCGCCGAACAGGTCGTCGGCCCCGACGCCTGTCCGCTTCGCTTGGAAATACAGGAACGAGCCGTCGTAAGCGACGCGAAGCGCCACTTTCGCCCCACCGAGGGCGTCGTATGCCGCGCTCAGATCACTCAGGGGGCTGGCCCATCCTGTGGCCGGGTGAGTCGCACCCAACATGCGATGGTCATTGAGGAAACCGAAGTACGCGTAGCTGCCGTCGGCCAGTGCGACGTAGAGCCCGCTCTGGTACTTCATCGGCGTACCAGCCGCAAACTGCGGGTACAGCCAAGAAAAGCGGCCACCGGTCGCCCGATAGCACTCCTCGGCCCGCTTCAACCCGAGAATGAACAGGTCCAAGTCACATAACCGGCCACCCAAGCGAATCGTGGGCAGCCCGGTTGGCGAGACAGGCAGCGCGAGGTCCCGTTGGGTCCACTGCTGCTGCCCGTAGCCTTGCTCGGCGACATCCCAGTTGATGCCATCCATGAACGAGCCGTCCGCGTTGAAATAGATCCCCCAGTGCTGGTCCGAACGGCCGAGAAGTGCTGGCCCGTCATATCGCTGGCGACGGAAGATGTTGACCGTCAGGGGCCAGCTCCCCAAGACTGCGCGCGTGCCTTCGGGCAGAGCGAACCGCAGATCAGCTGGGACGAGCCATCCGTGTACCGCCTCGTGCAGAAGCACCCAGAGGGCGTCCGCCATGATGGCCTCTGACATGTCACCTGGGATGGCCCGCATGTCGCCGACGCCGCGAAGAGGTCGCGGGACCGCCTGAGCATCGTCCGGGGCCAGTGTCGCGAAGTTCGCCGAGTTCGGGTTCGCCGCGGGTTGAGCCGGATACGGAAAGACCACCCACAGCGTATGACTGCCCCGGGAAACGGGGCTGTTCTGCGCCGAGTAAATCGCCTGCTGAAGTGCCGGCCGGTAGTCGGCCTCGGGACGGGTGACATCGATTCCGTCGACGATGAGCAGGTTCGGAAACGGCCCACGCACTTGAAGCGTCATGATGAGCCCTCCTCGTAGGGCATGCGAACCGGGGCAACTCACGTTACCGCTCCGGAATCCTGAACTCCGGCTAGTACAAAGAACCCGCCGCCACCGGTCAAGGCGCCGGAGCCGCGGAGATGGGCCCTGCTGCTACTACGGACCCCCGCGGCCCTGCGGCACCCTGCAGAGATCGAACATGATCACTACCGTCACAACCACGTCAGCGCGCAACTGCTCGCGGCAGAACGGACCGGCTGACAGACCCGTTGCGATTCAGCCAGAGACCGCAGGCCGCCGCCCGGGCTGATCCGGCGTTCTGGCTTGTGGAAACAGGGATTGGGGCGCCGCGCGGGCAGTAGCGTATTTGTCGGAACGCGCACCCCTCTGAAAGTCGGGGCACTCCGCTCGTGGCCCCAGCGCGAACCGAGGGCAACGGTGATGGCAATGATCACGGTGCGGATATCACGGTGGTGGGTGGTGGCCGTGCTCTGCGGGCTGGCCTCCGCTGTACTTCTTACGGCTGTGACGTGGACAGCATCTCCCGTCGACGGCGCCCCGTTGAAAGGTTCGGTCTCCGGCCGCGCCGTGATGGTGGCTGCCGACCCCCCGAAGATGACGGCCATACCTGATCCAGCACCGGTCGGCGCGACGATGCTCGTCACTGGTTCGGGACACTGTTTCCTCTACTGGCAGGGGCACGACGGCTATTTCGAGGTGTCGCTGGGCTTCGGAGATGGCACAACTGTTCGGGCTCAGGGAGTCCGCGGCAACTTCACCGCGGAGATGACCGCGCCGACGTCCCCCGGCAGCTACGTCCTCACCAGTACCTGCCTGCACACCACGGCGGAGAAGGGCATTTCAATTGGCATCACGGTCATCGAGCCAGAGCGCCCCCAACCCCAGGCCTCCGTCAGGGTGGATCCCACGACCGTCGCTCCGGGCGACACCACCCTGATAACCGCCAGTTTGGTGCCGGCAGCGTGTACCGACGGAGAGATGGAGCTGAGCTTTGACGCAAAGCGTGTTGCGTCGATGTGGACGATGATGGGCGGCGCGCCTGGCGGCTCAACGGAGTTCGCAGTTCCCCCGGACACGGCGCCTGGCATTCACAGCGTTGCGGTGACGTGCACGGCACCTGACAACACCATCGTCTCGCTGCCCGTCACTGACCTCACCGTCACACGCACGGCAGGCCCCACGGACGGCTCCAGCGCTCCGAAGCCGGTCGTGACCGCACCGAGACTGTCCAGCACTACTTCCACCCCGCCCACTTCAAGCCAACCCCCCACCACTCAAACCACGTCAACCCTCACTAGCAGGCCCCCACCGACGTCACCGACTCCGGACGAAACAACCAGCGCTGGCACCACCTCGCAGGCGGCAGGCGAGGGGGCGGCCGGCGATCCTCCGGACGTCGACACCCCCCCAAAGCGGGCCGCCGTCGCCACATGGCTTCGTCCGCCGACGGACCCGGGACTCCTGGACACGACGCACCTCACAACTTCCGCCGTTCTGGCGCTGCTGCTCATGTTGCTCATCGGCTTCCCTGCGCAGCTATTCGAGGCCACCTACGAGGAAAACCACGAGCGCATCAGGGCGTTCCTTGGGCGGCACCGCTACCGGGTCATCCCTCGACGTAAGCAGCAGAGCAATGTGCCGGCACCGGTCGCGATCGCCGGTTTCGCGGTCCTCGGTGCCGTCCTTTACAGTCTCACCGACCCCAACTTCGGCAAAGACGGAACGCAGACCTTCCTGGATGCGATCGGCTTCCTGGTTGCCCTGCCATTGATCACCCTCGCCTTCGAGGTACCCGCGGAGCGCTACGCCCGCCGCGGGGGTCGCGTGCCGGCCCGGTTGCGAGTGCTGCCCACAGCGCTGGTCATCGCCCTGGTGTGTGCGGTCGTCTCCTACCTTGGGGAGTTCCAACCGGGCTATGTCTACGGCTTGATCGCAGGCTACGCGGCCCTGAAAACCTCGCGCTTGGATCCGGCGGCGTCGGCCCGCGCTGTTCTGTTCGGAAGTGGAACTGTGGCCGTGGTGTCGCTGCTCGCCTGGCTGGTGTGGGCGCCGCTCGACTCGGCACTAACAACCGCCGGAGTCTCCGGTGCACCACGGGTAGTCGACGCCGTGCTGGCGACCGGGGTGCTTGTGGGCGTCCAAGCACTTGCCTTCCAACTGCTGCCGCTCACGTTCCTCGACGGACACGCAGTGAACCAGTGGAGCCGAACGCGTTGGCGAGTCGTATATGCCATCGCGCTGTTCGCGCTCATCGCCGTCACGTTCCACCCCCGCACCCGGAACGACACCACCGATCCGCAAATTCTGATGATGGTGGCCTTGTTCGCCGTCTTTGGAGCAACCTCCATCGCGTTCTGGGCGTGGTTCCGCTTCACGCCCGAACCCATGCCCTCGGGTGGCGGCAACGGCGGCGCATGAACCGTACGACGTCACACCGACCGGCACAGCCCGATCCTCTCTGAAAGACACCGCTGGGCAGCCGCGCTCCGATCGAAGAGCAACCCCCCCTGGGGCACCTCCCGGCTTTCGCAGCCATGTGGTGACCCCCGAGATCACCGTTGCGGGCCGACACGGCCCGCTTGCGGCTCCAGTGGAGCCCGGCCTCGCGGAGCTCCTCAGCACAGCGAGGCGCCCAAATCGAGAGGCCTTACCAACCGATTGATGGTCCGCTCAACCTTCGGGTCTGCCTCCCAATGAGTCATCGGAGCGCTGTGAAGGTGTCCCGCTGCCACGGCTGCGCGGTCGGTATAGGCAGTCGACGTGAGACCCTCGGATGCGTACGCTCCGCATCCACCCGTCCAGAATCGACTACCGTCCGGACCTCTGTGTTGCCGCCAGACAGTGCGCGTCGGCTGGCGGCGCAGAGACGCACCCGTTGCGCCCTTGCCGGCACCGGCCGCTCGACCACGTATCGGGTCTCGCTGCCGCCAGCCCGCTCGAGTTCCCGTATCCAAGCCGGGTCGCTCCGTCGGCGGGCGACCCCGCTCGCACCATCTGTGGGGCTCATCCGTCGTGGGCGGCTCCGCCGGAGCCCTGATCGGCTACGTCGGCATTAGGGCTCAGCGAATACCCGTATGTCGCAGCCCTTGAAGTCGGCGAGGTAGACCTGAGAGCGTCCGTTCGGCTCGAGCAGCAGCGGGCCTTCGCCTCGGGGCACCGTGCCGAGGTGCACAAGCTGTCCGTCCGCGGCATCGTTCAGCTCGAAATCGCACTTGGCGTAGTTGTTGAACGCCAGGATCTGCACAGCGACTTTACCGGGCGCCTTCGGTGCCGCGAAGACGTCGGTGTCACCCGTGCCGGCCTTCCAGCTGAAGGGCAGCACGGCATTCCCGGACCCGGGGCGCTGGACCACGCGGCAGCGCGGGTCGTTGGCTACCCACCGGAACGTGCCTGTGGACTGCATCTGGAACGACTTGGTCCCCCAGACATCCTCGAATAGCTCCTCTAGGCCGGTGTCGGTGTCTGTCAGGGTGACATCGCAGCCGTTAGCCATCTTGTCGCTGATGAGGAGCCGCCACGGGCCTGCCGCGGTGATCTCATTGCCTGCCGGGGGTTCGCGGTCCGGGATGAGCAGGGTGGCCGCGGTCCCGGCGGCCGTCAGGACCAGCGCAGCCGCGGCAGCGTAGACCCGGCGGCGCCGCGGCCACACCCGCCGGGCGAGGCCAGTTGGTCCGCCGACCGTGAGCGCGCCCTCTGCTGGCTCTACCTGAAGAGACCGGGTGCGGGCCCCATCCCTTGGACCATCTGCCGGCGCGGTGCGCTCCATTCTTCGCGGGTCTGGCTCTCCTGTCGGCGAGACGGGACCTGCTATCGGAGGGACGGGTGCTGCACCGGGCTTGACCTCGAAGAGGCGGGTGTCGTCGCCGCGCACACAGAGAACCGGTGTCACCCACTCGAGCGTGTCTCGGGTGACGCCAAGGATGCCGATCCGCCCGCTGCGCATCGCCTCGTCGATGGCGCGACCGCGCGCGAGCGACATGTAGAAACCGCGCGCGAAGGCGATGGCCGCCTTGTCACTGATGGCGAACTGCATCGCAGCGACAGCGTTGATCCCGCTGCGTACCAACGCAGCCGCCGTACCCGAGAAGAGGTCGTCCGTGCTCTCGGCCGCGGTGAGGCACGCGTTGAGCACGACCAGTCGCGGCCTTTGCCTGGCTTCGTGCAGCAAGTCCGCGAAGCTGCTCGCGTTGACCAGGTCCGGTCGCCCGTCAGGTCTGACGAACGCGAGCACGCCCTCGTCTCGTGTGTGGTCGTACGAGCCGTGCCCGATGAAGTGCAGTACGTGCCACGTCTCGTCGAGCAGCTTCTCGTGCAGACGCTGCCAGCTTGCATCGAGGAGCCACTCGAGGTGGATCCATCCGGTTTCGACCTGCTCGCCCAGGGCCTCTTCCAAACGTGCCCGTTCGCCGGCAACGTCCAGTGCGGGCAGCGTACTCGGCGATGCGATGAGCGCGAGCACCCGCAGCGGCGGCTCGAGGGGCAGAGTCGGCGCGGAAGGCGTCGTCCCGATCTGCCGCAGCAGCGGCTCCTTGCGACACAGGTATATGCGCCCCTCACGGTCGTAGAGGGACTCCCAAGGCAGCGCAGCGAGCCCCGGCGCCGTGAGCCGAAGAAGCAGGCGCACCCCATCACCACGGGTGTCCGCGACGGCGACACTGGTGCGGTACGCCTCGCGCACCTGCCCAGCGAAAACAGTGTCGAAGAGCAGGGTGCCGACCGCCTCCAGCGATGACTCGTGCGCCGGCGTGACACGACGAGCCGCGATCGACGAGGCGAGAATGCTGTCCTCGAGGCCGTGCCGCTGCGCGAGCAGCCGCTCGACGTCGAGCGCGCACGTCGAGGTGGGCTCCCCCGCGCCGACCGAGCGAAGCACCCGCACGGTGAACCGACCGGCCACGCCCGCCGGCCCGATCTCGACCTCCATCACCGAATCCATACGCCGCCTCGCCGGTGCACTCTCGATCATCCCCTCGATTCGTCAGGGTGTCAGCCGAAACGCACCCCGCATCACCGTCTGACCGAGCCGACCGAACACTCCCGTTAGCCTCCTCTGCCGCAGAGTCGGCGCAGCTTTCCTGGGCGGCGACTGGGCTCACGAATTGTGCGACCCGTGGAGTCACCTCACGCGGCGACTGGCTACCGGACCAGACCCCGCTCGTCGCCGCACGGCGGCCGGGCGCTTGGCCCGCATCGACGCTAGACGCCTCCATCACGTGCGCCTGCAGGCGGTGGAGAGACGCATCTGCAACCCGAGCATCGGTGCTCAGCGCCGCCCATTCGGCGCGGCGGCGATTAGCGGCTTCAGGGGGTGAGGGCGGATGCCTGACCCCCAGGCCACCGCCTCAGTCCTGCACTCGGCGGTCGACGAACATCTCCAGCCGCCGCCGGGTGCTCTCCTCGTCGACGGAGAGATGCCCGTTGACAGCTCGGGCCGCCCAGCCCAGCCTGGTCGCGAGGCGCGCGGCCTCCACCAGGTCGGCGTGCGAGAGGTTCGGGTAGGGGGCCTCGTAGGGCGCGAGGAACGTGTCGCGGAACGGTCCGGTGTCAACGGAGCTCTCCACGTCGTCCAGGCCCCAGGCGATCTGGCCTTCCAGCGCGACGGCCAGCACGAAGAACGGGTGGGAGACACAGGCGTCCCCCCAGTCGACGACCCAGTGGCGACCATCGCGCACGAAGACCTGCCCGTCGTGGAGGTCGTCGTGCTGCACGGACTCCCTGATGCCGTAGGCCGCCAGCTGCTCACACAGCTCGGCCACCCGGTCCGCCGCGGAGCGGAAGCGAGGCCCGGCGTCGATCTCCTCCGTGAGCGCGGCGTAACCCGCCGGGAGGGTGGCCAGCCGCAGGTCGGGGACCCCGATTGCGAGCAGGGTATCGACGTCGTCCTCCATCGCGACGCTGATCCGCGCCACTGAGTCCAGGACGGGGTGCCACCGCTCCAGGCTCGCCTCGATGACCACCAGCTCACGCATCCGCGTCCCCGCGTCTCGCATCAACATCCAGCCGCGTTCGAGGTCGGCGGCCAGCAGCGGCTCGACCCGGTCTGGGACGCGTTCGGCGAGCAGCGTGATCACGGCTGCTTCGTGCTGGAGGGGGCCGTGGTTGGCCTTGAACCACACCGGCCCGGCGGTCGTCGGGACCTTGAGCACGGTCGACCACACCCGGACGTGCGGCTGCTCGACGTCCCCGGTGCGCACCAGCCCAAGCGCTTCGGTCTGCTCATCAACCCACCCCTGGGCACCGGCAAGCCACTCGGGGTCGGTCCAGAGTTCGGTCACGGTCCCGTTGTAGCGGCTGGCGCTCCGGTCCCGCACCCCGTTTTCACCGTTCACCGGGTCCGGGGCGTCGTAGTCGGCCACCTTCGCGGACAGGGTGCGGACCCAGGTGATCGCCGTCGCTGAGCAGGTGGTCGAGTGCGGAGCGCAACAACCTCATGCTCACCCGTCCGAGTGACTCCAGGCGCCGGCTGGCGGCGGATTGACGCACCTCTCTCGGGGCTGGCCGGTGGAGCGAACGGCGCCCGTGGCGGATGATGTGCGGGTGAGCACGGCGCGCTTCTACGACGGGTTGGCGGCGACGTACCACGCCCTCTACCCGGACTGGGAGAAGGAGGTTCACGAGCAAGCACGCGCACTGAGCAAGCTTCTTGGAAGCCCGGCCCCCGGTTCGGCCATCGCCGATGTCGCGTGCGGAATCGGCACCCAGCTGCTCGGACTGGCCGAGGCCGGGTACGACGTGTTCGGTTCGGACGTGAGCCGCGCGGCCGTGCACCGAGCACGAGCCGAATGTGTCAAGCGAGGCCTCGTCGCGCATGTTGTCGTCGCGGACATGCGAGCTCTGCCGTGGCCCGACGCCAGCATGGACGCCGCCATCTGCGCAGACAACGCGATCGCCCATCTCCTGAGTGATGACGAGGTGACGAGCGCCTTCGACGAACTGCGACGAGTCTTGCGACCTGGGGCGCGACTTGCAGTCACGATCCGCGATTACGACGCGGCGCTGCGCGAGCGGCCCTACGGCACTGCGCCGCAGGTGATGGGCACGCCGGGACTCGGACGGGTGATCACCTTCCAACTGTGGACCTGGCACGGCGCCAGCGACATCTACGACCTCGAACACTTCCAGCTGACATGTGAAGACGAGGGTGCATGGAAGACCTCACGACGGACGGCCACCTTCCGGGCCTATACCCGTGCCCATCTGCTCGAGCTGGCCTCCGGTGCGGGCCTTGCCGCAGCTCAATGGCTGACCCCGCGTCACGCAGAGGACTTCCAGCCCGTCCTGATCGCCGCCGGCCCAACCAGAGAAACGCCGCACCCCACCTGAACCCCACCCCGACCTCGCGGCAGTGCGCATCACGCGGCGGAAGGACACTGCCGCTTCGCGGCGGAGTGCCGCACCTCGCGAACGCCTTCAGTGCGTCATGAGCGCGCACTTTGGTGGCCGGGGGGGGGCGCGCCGGTCGGTCCCAAGGAGCAGCAGCAGTCCTCAGTGGTGCCCCTCCGCCTGACGCCGGGCGGATAACAAGCACCGGGCACAGTCGGACGTGCAAGCGCAGCGGCTCCCCGCCGACGGCGAGCACCTCGTCGGCGCCCCCGCCAGGTGTCGGCCCACGGCCGTTTGCTCTACAGCGGACACAAGCGCGAGACCGGCGCCTACGACGCATCGGGCCCGAGGTCAGCTCCGGGCACCGCCCTTGCACCCCCTAAAGTCCAGAGATGGAACAGATCACGATCCCGTGCCCGACCGATGGTTGTAGCGGCGAAGTCACGACGACGGCAGAGCCGATCATCTCCGGTACCGAGTGGGCGATCCAGGACCTCGGTGACGAGCCGGCTGTGCGGTGCTCCAAGGGTTGCAAGTCTCCGGCCGAGCTCGAAGAGCCGGTGAAGGCCGCCCTGCAGGCTGGCTGAGCGTGCGGCCGATGTCCGCATCTGGTGCTGGCCGGCCTCGACTGCCGCGGCGTGCGTAAGACGAGACGGTGCCGGTCAGTGAACCACCAGGAGCCGACCAGGCTGAGGTGGTTCCCGCGGCTCGGCGTCCCACCTGCGAGCATCGCGGTTGGGTGACCAGCAGGCGCGGCGAGAGGGGGCAAGAGAGGTGCCCCGCCCCTCCTCTGTCAGGCGGCGACGAGGTCGTCGATCAGGTGATCGCTGCGGACGCGCCCGCCACGACGCCCGGGTCGAGAACCTTATGCAGCGCCTCTGCGGTGGCGTAGGTGGTCACGAAGGTGGCGCGGCTGCCGCCGCCCCTAGCGCAAGCTCTTGGGTGGACCAATCGGCAGATCGCCACTGAGCTCTTCATGAGCGCCTTTCTGTATTCACTGCCAGCGTGCAGGCCCGAACGTGCCAACTCCAGCTTGCGCTGCTGGGGGCAGCACGTGCGGTCGTGGCCTACTGGGTATGGCACCGATGTGGTGAGAGCCCTGATATTCGGTGTTGTTGCATCGAGCGCCTTGGTCATTGGCGCCCTGGTCGGCGGCAGGGTCAGCCTGCCCAAGCGCCTGCTCGCCGCGATGCTGGCGTTCGCCTCAGGTGCGCTGATCACAGCGCTGGCCTTCGAGCTGTTCGAGGACTCCTACGAGAAGGGCGGCATCTGGCGCGCGGCCGCCGGGTTGTTCGTCGGCGCCGCAGTGTTCACCCTGATCAGCCAGCGGCTGGACCGACTTGCCGAAGGTCATCGCCCCAGCGACCCCGGCAGCGAGAAGCTCGACGTGGATGCCGCCACCTCCGACACCACGCCAAATCCCGCCTCCACGACCGGCGCCGCGGGCCTGGCCCTCCTGGCCGCGGTCACCCTGGACGGCGTCCCCGAGAACCTTGCCTTGGGCATCTCTTTGAGCGAGGAAGCCGGGGGTCTGGCGTTGCTTGTGGCGATCTTCGTCTCGAACTTTCCGGAAGCGCTGGTGGGCAGCGCGTCCATGAAGACGCAAGGTCGGTCGCAGCGCTTCATCTTGGTCACCTGGTGCTTGTGTGCCGTGCTGCTGACGATCGCGGTCGTGCTGGGCAGTGTCTTTCTCTCAACCGTGTCGGACACGGTCGTGTCCCTGCCTCTGGCGTTCGCGGCTGGAGCGGTGCTCGCCTCGCTGGCGGACACCCTCATGCCGGAGGCCTACGAGCAAGGGGGGCCGACGGTGGCCCTGAGCACCACAGCGGGGTTTGTTGTTTCGTTCGTCCTGTCAACGTTGTGACGATCGAGGCTGGATATGGTCGCGCTCATCCGGCTCGGAGGGGCTGCCCACGTCGCACCGACCTAGTAGCGCGAGCGGAGGGGAGATACACCGGGCCACCCGGAACGTGTCAACGCGGATGACCCCGCCGCCTTAGCGAATTCGCGCCTGATAGACGCAGTTCCGTGACAGCCCGGACCGCGGCAAGAGAGGGGGAGTGGCGCACTTTCGGTCATCCGGTTGGGTCAAGGCTACGGTGCAGCAAGGGGGCCTGAGGGCCTGAGATGAGGCGAGCGTTGAAAGGCCTCGGATCTGGGGGCATGCTCCCGCAAGCCGGAGGCACCGTTCGCAGGTCAGGGTCCGTTGTCGGTGAGTTCGCCATACCCAACCTGACTCAGATCCCGGGTGGCGTCCCCACGTGGAAGAGGTGATGAACCTTGATCGCCGTCACCGCGAGTTGCAGTCGGAGGGGCGCGGTCGTGCCCCCGCAGTTCCACTGCACCTCGGTCGGTTCCGTGGAGTCGACGTGAGCGGTCGCGGCAATACTCGTCCCTTGGCCGGGAGCCAGAGTCATTTGGTTCAGGGAACGATTGTCTGCGCCGACGAAGAGCGAGCATTCGACCTCGGAGGGGCCGGGAGCCTCGGCGGCGAGGCGGATGCTGGCGGCGGCGTTGACGATGAATGCGCCTGGCGGGAGATACAGCTGCGTGCAGTAGCCGTTGCTCGGGAGCGGGTCTTCCGGGGTCCATTCCTGCCAATATCCGTCAACCGGTGGCTCTTGTGGTGGCTTGGGGGACTTCCCCTGTGGGGCGCCGTGCCTCTCTGCCTTCGAAGGCTTGATCCTTGGCCAGTCCTGAAGCAGCTGAGTCATGTCCTTCTCTTTCTTCCTTGCCGGACGATGCGGCCTCGCCCGACAACTCCTGTCGGCGGTGCGGGGCCAGCAACCGAGGGCTCTCGGTATCGCGCTCGGTCCTCACCGGCCACAAGAGCCCTATCTCGATCATCCCCCCGCCAACGGGACTGGGCCGCTGCCAGACTGGATTGTCACATCGGTGCAGGAGCTGGAAACCCCGGAGCCGTTACGGAGACCTGGGTCCGAAACCGTCTCGTGTTGTTTGTCCCGTAGCACCCTTCGCGCAAGTACGCGGGTCAGTGAGGGAACGAACGATCCATGTGTGGAAGGTCGGCGTTCGTTCGTGCTGGAGCCCAACCGCTCTGGCGACGCACTCACTGGTTGGGCTTGAGGCGGTTGAGCATGTACGTCGCGAGCCTCCGGACGGAGTCGTCATTGTCGTTGCTCACCGCGTGCAGGTCTCGGATCAACTGATTCTTCAGAAACGGATTGGCATCCGCGATCTTATACATGGCAAGCATCGCTGACAGGCGCACCTTGTGGGCCGAGTGTGTCAGGCCTTCCCTGACCTTCCGGTATTTACGGATTGGCTCTTCGGAGCCGTGAGTCGCCGGCCCGGAAATCGGCACCGAGTAGATAACCGTCTTGGAAGCGTTTCCGGGCTTGCCGACGTCGAATCTCTTGCCTTCCACCAAGAAGTATTCACGCGAAAGCCTCATCCCGACAAATTTGAGGTCCTGAAGGGTGACATTGAGATCGCCACCCGGCGTCGCGTTCACCCAGTAGTCCGATTGGACGGTCACGATCGCCCATACCGTTTTCGCAGGGTCATCGGCGGCCAACCTGTTGAACACGGCCTCCTGCTCCTTCAGGGCATGCTGCAGCGCCGGGTCGATCTTTTTCGAACTCAACTCGCCATAGGCTTCGTTGTGAATGTGCACTTCGGGCGGAAAGAGAGACATGAGCAGCGCCTGCAGCAACAGTCCCGGGGCCTCCCTGGCCAGGAACCGCCCGGCGTTCCTGAATCGTGACGCCTCGATGCGCACACGCGTGCCCGCTCCCGCCTCTCCAGCTGGCGGAGCCTGCACTTTTGGTTGGGTCGCCGGCCCACCCTCCGAACCGCCTTTCACCTCCGAGGTGGGAAGAGGGCCGGGAACTTTCTCCACTTGAGCGGGGGCCTGCTCCGCCTTCGCGAGCGCGTCCGTCGCGGCCCTTTCTTCCGCGGCCTTCAGCTTAGCCTTTTCCTTCGAGCTCATGCCGCGTCGCTTCGAAATGTTGGGAGGCGCGTGCCGGACCCGCAGCTGCTCGGCCTCGTCGATGAACTGCGTTTCTGTCTGCGGTTTAGTATCAGGGATCCCCTGACCCGGACGGCCGAGCCTGGGACCCTTACCGGGCACACGCGTATTGTCCCAGGGCAAACGCGCTCCGGCTCTCTCGAGCCCCGCCCGAATCTCCGCCTCGAAGGCCTCGA
The DNA here is from genome assembly GCF_044793955.1 of Humibacillus xanthopallidus. Taxonomy (GTDB): domain Bacteria; phylum Actinomycetota; class Actinomycetes; order Actinomycetales; family Dermatophilaceae; genus Humibacillus; species Humibacillus xanthopallidus_C. The sequence continues at coordinate 1,858,421 of NZ_CP084995.1, forward strand.
TGTTTATTGTGCTGCGGGCGCGGAACGTCCAAGCGTCCGCGGCGAGCTTGCGGCTCCACTTGTTCCCTGCGGACACGTACTCGTCGAAACGTTTGGCGATCTTAGCCACGGTTGTCTTTCCAACCTTAAGAAATTCGCCCGTCGTAGCGTCCCGCAAGACGTACACGATCTGCGTCTGACCGCCCTCGAACTTGAGCGTCTGACGCCACCGAGACTTCGTCAGGTCGATCTCGACCTGCTGCCCCGACTTCGCAATTTTGCGAGGCGCTCGCTGGATCGCCGGCGCTTTGAGTGGGGAGGGTGCGGCGGTCCCCGCTCGCGCCTCCTGTTCGGACGAATGCGCCGGGTCGAGCACCGGCGCCCCAACAAGCTCGTGGTCCTCGAACGCCGCCTGCTGGACGATGTGGGTCAGCTCGTGAAGAAGGTTCGCGTGTCCCTCATCCGTCGCGGGGTCGATTGCGCCGTCCTCCGCGACAATGTGCCGGCCCAGCGTGAAGGCCAGCGCTCCGACTGCTGAGGTGGCCTCGGCCGCCACTCGGCCGCGCTGCACGCGAACATTCCCGAAGTCGTGCCCGAAGCGCCGCTCGGCCTCGCGGCGCACCCCGGGCTCGAGCGGCTCACCCGGCACACGCATGAGCTGGTCGCCGAGCCCATCGACCCCAGGCGTCGATGGCCCGCGCGCCTGCGCTACGACGGCCGGCGATGACGGCCCATCCGCCCGCCCATGCTGAGATGCAGCGATCCTGCTGAAATCCCACTGGCGGCGAGGCGGACCTTGGAGCATCCAGGCTTGTTCAACGTCCGCCGGCTTCTGGTGCTGTTGTGTGATGCCGTTCGCCGGAACTTCCGTTGCCTTCGCGTGTGCCTTGGCGATCTTCGGAGCAAACACGGCGATCCTCCCGGCTCGAAGAAGATGACGCCCTTCCAGTATGCCCAGAGATGGCCGGTGGCAATCGCGGCTCACGTCGACGGTCCTCATTTCGTGCGACTGCGGACGCCGCTGTTCGACGAGGACGACGCGACGAGCGACGAGATCTGGCGCGGTCATGCGCGCGAGTGGGTCACGCAGGTCGTCCCCCAGCCCAGCGTCGCCCGATCCCGCTCATCGAGGCCGATGGCCAGATCGTGGCGACAGCGATCGGCACACTAGAGGTTGGTGTCCCGAGTCCGCACTGCCCTCGAGGACGCACGGTCCGGCTTGCGAACGTCATTACTCTCGCTTGCGCACCAGGGCGCCGGCCATGGCACCCTGCTCGTCAACGCGTGACCGAATGGGCCAGATCGATCAATGCGGACCGCGTCGACCTCGGCGCCACGCCGCAGGGCCAGCGGATCAACGCGAGGTCAGGATTCGTCCCTACTTCCGCGCCCTCATGAAGCTCGTCCTCCGACACCCGGCCGAGCACCAACGTGACCAGTCACGGTGATGACATATCCGTTGCGCGCCCGGGCTACATGCGGCGCAAAATCGCGGTTTCTCAGGGCGGCCTGGGGCCCGTGGGCCGTGGTTGTTCGACCCTGGCAATGGGCCCCCGATCGGACTAGCGTGCAGCCCACCAGGACGTTGGCGAGGTGTTGCATGGACATGAACGACGATCGGGTCGCCGAGTTCCAGCGGCTGCACTCCGCCGGGTGCTTCGTCATGCCGAACCCGTGGGACGTAGGCAGCGCGCGAGCCATGGAACGGCTGGGATTCAAGGCCTTGGCCACAACGAGTGCCGGACTGGCCTGGACGCTCGGCGTCGCGGACACGCACGTCACCCGCGACCAAACACTCGACCACCTACGTCTCATCGCGCGAGCGGTGAGGGTCCCGGTGAACGCTGACTTCGAGGGTGGCTACGCCGTCGACCCCGCTGATGTCGGCGCGAACGTGACATTGGCTGTGGCCACCGGGATCGCCGGCCTCTCGATCGAAGACTCGTCCGAAGACGAAGCCGATCCACTCTTGGGGTTCGACCTGGCCGTGCGACGTGTCGCTGCCGCACGGCGAGCTATCGATGACAGCGGCACGGGCGTCGTTCTCACAGGTCGCTCCGAAGGCTTTGTCTGTGGGCGTCCTGACATCGAGGAAACCATTCGTCGCCTCCAGGCCTATGCCGAGGCCGGCGCGGATTGCCTCTACGCCCCTCGAATCGACCAGCTCGAGCACGTCTCCGCGATCGTGGCCGCGGTGTCACCGAAACCGGTCAACCTGCTGATCAACGCTCCGTTCACCACCGTCGATGAGGCCGCCCAGTTGGGTGTACGCCGGATCAGCGTGGGAGGCACACTCGCGCGTACCGCATGGGGTGGATTCCTGGCGGCCGCCGAGGAGATCGCAGACTCGGGGACCTTTACTCGCTTCGAGCAACTGCCCAACGTCGACGCACTCTTCAGCCTCTGACAGGCTGCCTCGCCCTTCAACGAACAGCCCGTATCGCGGCGGAAGGTCGCAGGTCACGACCATCGGCTGCATGTGAATCGCGTGACGTCTGAGGCGTCGCTCGGGCTCTCACCTGAGCCCGTCGGATCGACTCCCAGCCTGAGTCGGCACTGGCCGTGGTGGCGGGCTTCGTAGGGCACGGCGGGCAGGTCCTAGTGACGGGTCGCGTTGGTGGCTTGCCTGGAACTCGTTCGCCTCGGAGAACCGGTGAGAGTCTTTGAGGTGCGTCTGTCTGGTCCTGGCCCAAGGTGCCAGATGGCGAGGTAGCTCCGGGCTTGTGCGACCCCAAGAACGTCCGCCAAGACCTGCGGCGAGCGAGGGCGCCAGGAGGAAGCGAGGCGCTCGCCAGCGCCAGAAGATCGGCCAGGAAGTCACGTCCCCAGGGGCGGAGGCGCTCGCTTGGCCCAGGACGCGGGTTGAGCTCGCAGAGTCGGGCAGGGTGCGGCCGGCGCCACAGGATGTAGCCGCGGTCAACGACAGCCATGGCCCTGCACTCGAGGAGGCCCTCGCAACGGACCCACCCGGCTCACAAGCGGGGCCTGGATAGCTGAAGAGCCCGGCCCATGGGGCCGGGCTCTTCACCTGCAGATTGGTGCGCCGCCAGGGACTCGAACCCCGAACCCAGTGATTAAGAGTCACTTGCTCTGCCAATTGAGCTAGCGGCGCAACGAGGGGAAACGTTAGCAGTCGCCCCGGGCCGTCACAAAATCGGCGGAGGCCTTGCCGGGGGCAAGGCGGCGGACGGGTGGCGGCACGGAGGCAAGTTGCCGCCGAGTGGGCAGGAGTGCTGCGGTGCAAGGCGTCTGGGTCACTCCTCGTTGACGATGATCACCTTGAGAGCGTGCTCGTCGGCCGCCTGCGCGAAGGTGTCGTAGGCCTCCATCATCTGGTCGAAGGTGAAGCGGTGGGTGATGAACTTGCCGGGGTCGATCTCGCCCGCCACGATCTTGTCGAGCAGCTCAGGAGCGGTGGTCGCGTTGACGAGGCCGGTCGTGATGGTGATGTTGTTGATCCAGTCGCGGTCGAGCGGGAAGCTCACTGCCTCGCCGTGGACCCCGACGTTGGCCACTCGGCCACCCGGTCGGATCGAGTCGAGGGCGACCCCGAAGGTGGCCGGCACCCCGACCGCCTCGATCGCGACGTCGACACCGAGCCCGTCGCGGCTGCGCTTCTTGAGCTCGGACACCACGTCGTCACCGGACGCGTCGATCGTGTGCGTCGCGCCGAACGCGCGGGACTCCTCGAGCCGGAACTTGTTGCCGTCGACCGCCACCACCTCGGCGGCTCCTGCCGCGCCGGCTGTCATGACGGCTGCCAGCCCCACGGGGCCGACGCCGATGACGGCGACGACGTCACCCTCTTTGACGGCGCCGTTGAGGACGCCGATCTCGTAGCCGGTCGGCAGGATGTCGCTCAGCATCGTGCCCTGCTCGGCCGTGACCCCCTCGGGCAGCGGGATGAGGCCGTTGTCGGCGAAGGGCACGCGGACGAGCTCGGCCTGGGTGCCGTCGATGAGGTGGCCGAAGATCCACCCGATGCCCCCGAGGGTCTGGCAGTGGGAGGTGAGCCCGGCCGTGCAGTAGTCGCAGGTCATGCACTTGCTGATGCAGGAGATGATGACGCGGTCGCCCACCTTCACCGTGGAGCAGCCCGGCCCCACCTCGGTCACGACGCCGACGCCCTCGTGGCCCAGGATCCGGCCCTCCTCGACCGTCGGCACGTCACCCTTGAGGATGTGCAGGTCCGTGCCGCAGATCGTCGTCGCCTCGACCCGCACGATGGCATCGGTGGGGTCCTGGATGACCGGGTCCGGCACCTCGTCCCAGGACTTCTTTCCGGGACCGTGATAGACGAGCGCCTTCATCGTGCACCTCCGCGTGCGATCGGGAACGGTCCGCCCAGCGAACACCCCCACGGTCGCCGCGGACGTCTCATTGTGAGATGGCGGCGCTGCGAGACCTCGACGTCCTAGGCGTCGACGATGACGGGGATGATGAGGGGGCTCCGACGGGCCTGGCGGTGGACCCAGGTCGACATCGCACGTCGGACGAGCTCCTCGACCTGCTCGATGTCCTCGATGTTCTCCTTCGTGGCGGTGGTGAGCGCCTTCTGGATGGCCGGGGTGGCCTTGGCGAAGTCACCGGGCTCGTGCTCGAACCCGTGCGCGAGGTAGTCGGGCTCCTCGGTGAGCTTGCCGGTGTCGGGATCGACGATGCAGACGATCGTGATGACCCCTTCCTCGGCGAGCGTGCGGCGCACGTGGAGCGACTCCTCGGTGGCGCCGCCGACCGTCATGGCGTCGACATAGACGAGCCCGGCGGGGACGGAGCCGGTGATGCTCGCCTGGCCGTCGACGAGGTCGATGACGGCCCCGTCGTGGGCGATGAGGGCGCGCTTGCTGTCGACCCCGGTGCGGATGGCGATGTCGGCGTTGGCCCGCAGGTGGCGCCACTCCCCGTGGACCGGCAGCACGCTCGAGGGCCGCACGATGTTGTAGCAGTAGGCCAGTTCGCCGGCGCTGGCGTGACCGGAGACGTGCACCTTGGCATTGCCCTTGTGCACGACGTTGGCACCCCAGCGGGTGAGCTCGTTGATCACGCGGTAGATGGCGTTCTCGTTGCCGGGGATGAGCGAGCTCGCGAGCAGCACCGTGTCACCCTCGGTGACGCGGATCGGGTGGTCGCGGTTGGCCATCCGCGACAGGGCGGCCAGGGGCTCGCCCTGCGAGCCCGTGCAGATCAGCGCGATCTGGTTGGCCGGCAGCCGTTCGAGCTGCTTGAGGTCGACGACGAGGCCCTTGGGGATGTCGAGGTAGCCGAGGTCTGCGGCGATGCCCATGTTGCGCACCATCGAGCGGCCCACGAAGGCCACCTTGCGTCCGTGGTCGCGGGCGGCGTCGAGCACCTGCTGGATGCGGTGGACGTGGCTGGCGAAGCTCGACACGATGACCCGGCCGGGCGTCGTCCGGAAGACCGCCTCGATGGCGGGGGAGAGCTCGCCCTCGGACACGGTGAAGCCGGGCACCTCGGCGTTGGTCGAGTCGACGAGGAAGAGGTCGACGCCCTCCTCGCCGAGGCGGGCGAACGCGCGCAGGTCGGTGACCCGGCCGTCGAGGGGGAACTGGTCCATCTTGAAGTCGCCGGTGTGCAGCACGAGGCCGGCGGCGGTGCGGATCGCCACGGCGAGGCCGTCGGGGATCGAGTGGTTGACCGCGACGAACTCGCAGTCGAAGGGCCCGAAGGTGCGGCGGTCGTCCTCGCTCACTTCGACGGTGACCGGCGTGATGCGGTGCTCCTTGAGCTTCGCCTCGAGGAAGGCGAGGGTGAGGCGGGAGCCGACGACGGGGATGTCCGGCCTCTCGCGCAGCAGGTAGGGGACGCCCCCGATGTGGTCCTCGTGGCCGTGGGTCAGCACGATGGCGTCGACCTTGTCGAGGCGGTCGCGGATCCAGGAGAAGTCGGGGAGGATCACGTCGACGCCCGGCTGGTGCTCCTCGGGGAAGAGCACGCCGCAGTCGACCACGAGCAGCCGGCCGGCGTGCTCGAAGACCGTCATGTTGCGACCGATCTCACCCAGCCCACCGAGGGGGACGATCCGCAGGCCGTCGCGCGCCAGCGCGGGGAGGTCCTGGGAGCGCCGGGAGCCTCTGCCCCGGCCGCGGGACTGCTGCCGTCGCCCGCCGCCGGTGCTCACAGGCCACGCTCGAGACGGCGTGGAGCGGTCGGTCGGCTCGGGGTGGTCGGGTGCGGTGTCATGGTGATCCTTCTGCTGCGGTGCGGCGGTGGCGGGCACGTGGTGCGGGGCAGGTGGTGCCCAGCGTCAGTGACCGGCTCCGAGGTGGCCGGCCAGCCGGTCGTGACGTTCGAGACTCGAGTCGTTGAGGCCGGTGATGGTGACGGTCTTGCCCTTGCGTTCGTACTTCGTCGTGATGGCATCGAGCGTAGCGACGGTCGATGCGTCCCAGATGTGGGACCTCGACAGGTCGATGATGACGTTCCTCGGATCGCCCACGTAGTCGAACTGGTGGACGAGGTCGTTGCTCGAGGCGAAGAAGAGCTCGCCCTCGACGGCATACACGACGGTGTCGGGGTCGGGGTGGGCGACCGGCACGACGCGGGTGAAGTGGGCCACGCGCCGGGCGAACATGACCATCGCGACGATGACACCGACGATGACGCCGATGGCGAGGTTGTGCGTGATGACGACGACGGCGACCGTGGCGAGCATCACCAGCGTCTCGCTCTTGGGCATCCGCCGCAGGGTCCGGGGCTGGATGCTGTGCCAGTCCATCGTGCCGACCGAGACCATGACCATGACGGCGACGAGGGCCGCCATCGGGATGACCGCCACGATGTCACCGAGCCCCACGACGGCCACGAGCAGGAAGACACCGGCGAGGAAGGTCGAGATGCGGGTGCGCGCCTGCGAGGCCTTGACGTTGATCATCGTCTGGCCGATCATCGCGCAGCCGCCCATGCCTCCGAAGAAGCCGGTGATGATGTTGGCCGCGCCCTGGCCCCAGGCCTCGCGGGTCTTGGAGGAGTGGGTGTCGGTCACGTCGTCGACGAGCTTGGCCGTCATGAGCGACTCCATGAGGCCGACGAGCGCCATGGCCAGCGCATAGGGAGCGATGATCGTCAAGGTCTCGAGGGTGAACGGCACGTCGGGGAAGAGGAGGCTCGGGAGGCTCTCCGGGAGCGTGCCCTCGTCGCCCACGGTCGGCACCGCGATCGAGGCGACCACGGTGAAGAGGGTCAGCACGACGATGGCGACGAGCGGGGCGGGCACGGCCGAGGTGATGCGGGGCAGCAGCACCATGATCGCGATCCCGACGGCGACAAGCGGGTAGACCACCCAGGACACGCCGATCAGGTACGGCACCTGCGCCAGGAAGATGAGGATGGCGAGGGCGTTGACGAAGCCGACCATCACCGAGCGAGGAATGAACCGCATCAGCTTGGCGACTCCGAGCACCGCGAGGACGACCTGGATGACGCCCCCGAGGATGACGGTCGCGATGAGGTAGTCGAGGCCGTGGTCGCGCACCACCGGCGCGACGACCAGCGCGATGGCTCCGGTGGCGGCCGAGATCATCGCTGGGCGGCCGCCGAGGAAGGCGATGCTGACCGCCATCGTGAAGGAGGCGAAGAGCCCGACCCGGGGGTCGACGCCGGCGATGATCGAGAAGGAGATCGCCTCGGGGATGAGCGCGAGCGCGACGACGAGGCCGGCCAGGACCTCGGTGCGCAGCCGGCGGGGGGAGCGGAGTGCGGCGCGCACCGACGTGACGTCGTGCTCGTGGGCGAACGGGGACGGGGGCGCAGTCGATCCTGCGGTGGGGGCGGGCACAGTCGGCTCCTCGGTGCGATGGGACGGGCTGCACGCCCCGGAGGGACGTGCAGCCGTGGGCACCCGGGACGACGGTGTCCGGGTCAGGTCGTTCAAGTCGGGTCGATCAGGTCGGGTCGTTCAGCTCAGGGGGGTCAGTCGCGTCGGCGCGTCTCGTCGGCGAGCTGGACCGCGAACGCCTCGGCGCTCTCGACGCGCTCGCGCAGGACGCCCAGCTTGTGCTCGACGAGTGCGTGGAAGGTGCGCAGGTGCTCGAGCAGCTCGGCCCGGCGACCGGCCGTCAGCCCGCCCCTCGAGAGCTGCTCGCGGACCTCGATCAGCTCACGCATCTGCTCGAGCGAGAAGTCGAGCGGCTTCATCCGCTTGATGAGCAGCAGGCGCTCGACGGCCTCGTGGCCGTAGAGCCGGAAGCCGCCGGGGCTGCGCTGCGGCTCGGGCAGCAGCCCGACCTCTTCGTAGTGCCGGATGGTGCGCAGGCTGAGGCCGGTGCGGTCGGAGACGTCGCCGATCTGCAGCAGGTCGGTCGGCTGGCGCGCCTCGGTCACGGACTCTCCTCGTCGTCGTTGTCGTGCGGTCAGCGAATCTACCCTTACGTGAGGGTAGGGTTCAAATCCGCGAGCGGGGCGGCCCGGGCAGCCCCGCAACCAGCCCCAGAACGCACGGTGGCCCGGTCCCTCGTGAGGGGGACCGGGCCACAGATACACCCCGCTCGTGCGGGGACCATGGGGTGAGTGACGGGACTTGAACCCGCGGCCACCTGGACCACAACCAGGTGCTCTACCAGCTGAGCTACACCCACCATGCACAGGACGAGCCGGGCCCGAGGGCTCGGCGTCGTGGGACTGCGTCGTCAATCGTACAGGCTGCCCGAGGGTGGTCGTGACCACCCTCAGCCGGACGGCATACCGGCTCGGCGGTGTGCCGTCGCGACGCTCAGGGGGCGATGACGTGGGGCTGCGCGAGCGCCTTGGCCGTGGCGCTGTCGGGACCCGGCTGGGGCACGAAGACGGCCTGGCGGTAGTAGCGGAGCTCGGCGATCGACTCGCGGATGTCGGCCAGTGCGCGGTGCCCGCCCGACTTCTTGGGGGCGTTGAAGTAGACGCGTGGATACCACCGGCGCGAGAGCTCCTTGATCGAGCTGACGTCGATGATGCGGTAGTGCAGGTAGGCCTCGAGGTCGGGCATGTCTCGGGCGAGGAAGCCCCGGTCGGTGGCGACCGTGTTGCCACCCAGCGGGGCCTTGCGCGGCTCGGGGACGAAGGTGCGGATGTAGTCGAGCACGATGTGCTCGGCCTCCTGGAGCGTCACTCCGGCGTCGAACTCGGTGATGAGCCCCGAGGTCGTGTGCATGTCGCGCACGAAGGGGTCCATCTGCTCGAGGGCCTCGGCCGGCGGCTTCACGACGACGTCGATGCCCTCGCCGAGCTGGTTGAGCTCGAAGTCGGTGACGAGCGCGGCGACCTCGACGAGCGCGTCGGCGTGCAGCGACAGCCCGGTCATCTCGCAGTCGATCCAGACGATCCGGTCAGCCATGGCCCTGTGGTTGGAGTCGCTCACCGCTCCACCATAAAGGCACCCGGCGCCGTCGTCGGTCGCGCTGCCCACACCGACCGTCCCTGCACTAGCCTGCGGGCATGACCTCAGGGGACGTGACGACCGGTCAGCCGAGCGGCGGGGGAGCGAACGCCGGTGGGCCGCAGTGGAGTCCGGTGCCCAACCCGACCCGGCGGCCGATGCTGCGCACCGCGACCACGATCGGCGTCGCGACGTCGGTCTTCCTCGTCGCGCTGCTCATCCTGCTCTCGATCCTCGGGGAGCGACTGACGGCGCAGACCATCACCACGGCCGCGCTGGTCGCGGTCATCCCGCTCCTCGTCATCGTGCCGACCTTCCTGTGGCTCGACCGTTTCGAGGCCGAGCCGGTGCGCTACCTCCTGTTCGCCTTCTTCTGGGGCGCGCTCGTCGCGGTCGTCGGTGCCTTCTTCCTCAACACCTACGGCCTGCGGCTGCTCGTCGAGTCGCAGTGGACCGACCCGCTCGAGACGGGAGCCGTCTACCTCGCACCCGTCACCGAGGAGACCCTCAAGGGTCTCGGCATCCTGCTCATCTACCTGCTGCGCCGTCGCGAGTTCGACGGCATCATCGACGGCATCGTCTACGGCGGCATCATCGGGGCCGGCTTCGCCTTCAGCGAGAACATCCTCTACCTCGGGCAGGCCTACGACACCTACGGCGACGAGGGCCTCACCGCCACCTTCATCGTGCGCGGCATCATGGGTCCGTTCGGGCACCCGCTCTTCACCGCCCTCACCGGCATCGGCATCGGCATCGCCGTCACGTCGCGCCGCCCGCTCGTGCGGGTGCTCGCGGTGCTCGGCGGCTGGATCTGCGCCATGCTGCTGCACGGCCTGTGGAACCTCTCGGCGCTCGCGGGCATGGAGGGCTTCCTCGCCGCCTACGTGACCTACCAGGTGCCGCTCTTCCTCGCCTTCATCGGCTTCCTCGTGTGGCTGCGCCGCCGTGAGGGCCGGCTCATCGGGCAGTACCTCTCGCCCTACGCCGACGCAGGCTGGCTCACCCACGGCGAGGTGGCGATGCTCGCCTCGCTGCGCCAACGTCGCGAGGCCCGGGCCTGGGCGCGCCAGACCGGAGGCGCCGCGGCCAAGCGCTCGATGAACGCCTTCCAGGACAGTGCGAGCGACCTCGCCCTGCTCCGCTCGCGGCTCGTCCACGGCACCGCCGAGGCGGATGCGACGCAGCGCGAGCTCGTGCTCCTCGAGGCCGTCACGGCCCACCGGCGCGACTTCGTGGGCTCGCCCGTCACCTGAGCCGGCGCACCCCGTCCGCTTGCCTATCATGGGACGTCGCCCACCCCGGTGGGACCAGCCCCCGTAGCTCAGCGGATAGAGCAAGAGCCTTCTAATCTCTTGGTCGCAGGTTCGAGTCCTGCCGGGGGCGCGTTGCGCGCATGGCGAGAACGGGTACTGACGGGTATACCCCTTCACCCAGGAGCCTCGGTTGCCACCGGTCCGACTCACCCCCGCACTGCGGGTGCTCGCCATCCCGAGCGCCCACCCCTACTCCGAGCGACTGCGCTCGACGAGCCCCGACGCGAGCGGGGTCGTGCACCTCGACGACCCCGCGGTGCCCGGTGCGCCCGCGGGGCAGTGGTGGCCACCGACGGCGCTCGACGCCGAGTGGGTGCGTCGTCACGCGGGCGAGGTCGATGTCGTGCACCTGCACTTCGGCTTCGACGCCGCCTCACCGGCTGACCTGAGCCGTTGGGTGCAGGCGCTGCGCGAGGCCGGCATCCCACTCGTCCTCACGCTCCACGACCTCGTCAACCCGCACTTCACCGACCAGAGCGCCCACCTGGCCCGCCTCGACGTGCTGGTGCCGGCCGCTGACGCGCTCATCACGCTGACGGCGGGTGCCGCGTCCGAGATCGAGCAGCGCTGGGGACGGTCGGCCGAGGTGCTCGCGCACCCGCACGTTGCTCCCCTCGAGCTTGTCGGAGCGCCCCGTCCGGGCGACCTCGACGAGACGCGTCCCTTCGTCATCGGCATCGACCTCAAGAGCCTGCGGGCCAACGTCGTCGCCGAGCCGGTCGTGCGCGTCGTGTCGGAGGCGGTGGCCACCCTCCCGCACGCGGAGCTCGTCGTCGACCTGCACCGCGACGTGCTCGACCCCGCTCACCCGCGCCACGACCGCTTCCTGCTGCAGTCGCTCGCCGATCTCGACGGCCGGGGACGGCTGCGCGTCGCAGTGCACGAGCGTCGCTCCGACGCGCAGCTGTGGGAGCACCTGCGTGGTCTCGACCTCGCCGTGCTGCCCTATGCCTTCGGCACCCACTCCGGCTGGGTCGAGGCCTGCCACGACCTCGGCACGACGGTGCTCGCGCCGCGCACCGGGCACTGGGTCGAGCAGCAGCCGATGCTGACGTTCGGCTGGCGGGTGGGGGAGGACCCCGACGAGGGCCAGGTCTTCTCCGCCGTGCAGCTGGCCTTCTGGGACCGCCCCCACTGGCAGGCCGACGCAGCCGAGCGCGCCGAGCAGCAGGCGGCCCTCGCTGAGCGCCACGAGCAGCTGTATGCCGGCCTGCTCGGTCGGTCGGTCACCGCACCCGCCGCGGCCGTGGGCCTCCACCCGCTGCCGACCAACGGGGTGCTCGAGCCGGCTGCCGCGACGTGACCGGCGTGGCCCCTGCTCATCCGGCTCACGCCGGCAGCGACATCGCGCGCCGGCCGGTCGTGGGCTGGTATGCCCACCACCTCGGCGTCGGCCACGTGGCCCGGGCCCGCGTGGTGGCTGCGCGGATGCAGGCCGACGTGACGATCCTCAGCTCGGCCCCGCGGCCGGACGACTGGCCGAGCGAGCGGTGGGTCGACCTCCCGCGCGATGACGCCGCCGAGGGCCACGACCACACCGCCGGCGGCGTGTTGCACTGGGCGCCGTTGCAGCACAGTGGTTTTCGCTCGCGTATGCAGATCATCTCGGCGTGGGTCGCCGAGCAGCGACCGGCCACCTTCGTCACCGACGTGTCTGTCGAGGTCGCGTTGCTCGTGCGCCTGCTCGGCGTGCCGGTGGCGACCTTCGTCAAGCCGGGTGACCGCAGTGACCGCCAGCACCAGCTCGCCTACGACAGCGCCACGGCGCTCATCGCGACCTGGCCCCGGGCGGCCTCGATCGTCGGGGGCTGGCAGCCCCGCTGGGACGACAAGACGACCTGGCTCGGGTCGTTCTCGCGCTTCGACGACCGAGCGCCCGTGGCACCGCCGCGCGGCCGCCGGGTCGCGCTCGTCTGGGGCGCCGGAGGCACCGACGTCACCGAGGCGCAGATCGACGCGGCCCGCCGGGCGACGTCCGACTGGTCGTGGACGGTGTGCCGCGACGTCGGTCCCGACGCGCTGTGGCAGAGCCTGCAAGACGCTGACGTCGTCGTCGGTCACGCCGGTCAGAACGTCGTCTCGGAGGTGGCCGCCGCGCGGCGCGGTGCGGTGATCATCGCCCAGCGCCGTCCGCACGACGAGCAGCACTTCACCGTGCGCGGACTCGAGGCGACCGGCGTGGGCCACGGCCTGTCGACCTGGCCCGAGCCCGGTGTGTGGCCGAGCCTGCTCGAGTCGGCCTCCCGGATCGACGTCGACGGGTGGAGCCGCTGGACCGACGGGGGCGGAGCGGCGCGGTGTGCCGCCCTCATCGACGCCCTGGCCGGCGTCGAGAGCTCGTGACGACGACTGCGCCGACGACCGCGCTCCTCACCCTCGCCCACGGTCGCCACCACCACCTCGAGGAGCTGCTGCGCGGGCTGGCGGCCGGGTCCGTCGCGCCTGACCTGCTCGTCGTGGCGGCGATGGACGACCCGGAGATCGCCTCTGTCGTGCGCACCCACGCCCCGCCCGAGGTGCCCGTCGACGTCGTCGCCGTCGACGCCCACCGGTGGGGGCTGCCGCTCGCGGCCGCGCGCAACCGGGCTGCGGCGCGTGCCATCGCCGCGGGGGCCGAGCTGCTCGTCTTCCTCGACGTCGACTGCATCCCGGGTCGCCGACTCGTCGAGCGCCACCGCGAGGTGGCCCAGGGTGCGAAGCCCGGCTCAGACGACGTGTGGTCAGGTGCCGTGCACTACCTTTCGCCGCGCACCCGTGGGGAGCGTTACACCGCAATGGAACTCGAGCAGTCGCGACCCCATGCGGCTCGCCCCGTGGCCCCGCCTGATGGCGTCGTTGCCACTGACGACCTCAGGCTCTTCTGGTCACTCTCCTTCGCCATCACCGCCGACACGTGGCAGCGAGTGGGCGGCTTCGACGAGGGCTACGACGGCTACGGCGGCGAGGACACCGACTTCGCGATGAAGCTGGCGCGAGCGGACGGCCGGTTGTGCTGGGTCGGCGGCGCACCGGCATACCACCAGCACCACGAGGTGGAGAGCCCACCGCGACGCCACCTCGCCGACATCGTGCGCAACAGCAACCGCTTTGCCGGGCGGTGGGGGTGGTTCCCCATGGAGGGATGGCTCGCGGCCTTCGCCGACGAGGGCCTCATCACGCTGGCTGGCCGGACTCCCAGGTGGCACCTGACTGCAGCCGGTCATAGAGCAGCTCGTAGGCCGTGACCATCCGGTCGAGCGAGAGGTGCTGACGCGCGTGGCGCCGCACGACCGTGCGGTCGAGGTCGACAGCCTCGACGGCGGCGGCCGCGAGCGCCGGCACGTCGCCGGGGCGCACGAGCCGCCCCACCGCTGACCGGGACCCGGGGGCGGGCTCGTCGGTCACGTCGTGGAGCACCTCCGGTATGCCGCCGCGGGCGAAGGCGACCACGGGTGTGCCGCACGCGAGCGCCTCCGCGACGACGAGGCCGTAGGGCTCGTCCCAGACCGGCGTCACGAGCGCGGCCGCCGACGACCCGATGAGCGAGACGAGGTCAGGAGTCGCGAGGTGCCCGGCATACGAGATCTGCGGTCCGAGGCGCGGACGCACCATGGCGTCGAAGTAGTCGGGGTCCGCGATCGGGCCCGCCAGCACGAGGGGCATCCCGGCGAGCCGGGCGGCCTCGATCGCCAGGTGCGGCGCCTTCTCGGGCACGAGCCGGCCCGACCACACCAGCCCGGGACCTCCGCGTCCCGCCTGCCAGGTGCCGAGATCGACGCCGTTGGGCACGACGTGGGCCTCGTCGTCGGGCCGCAGGACCCGCCACTGCCGGGCCACGAAGCGGCTGACGGCAGCGAACTCGCCCCGGCCGCTGTCACCCCGGGTCAGCTCGATCGCCGACTCCAGCCACGGGGTCGGCGGCGTGTGCAGCGAGGTGAGCATGGGCGGCACGAGCAGCGGGCTCATCGCGACGGGGAGGTGGTGCAGGGCATGGTTGTGCACGACGTCGAACTCGTCACCCCGAGGGCCGGCGAGCGACATCAGCAGGCGCAGGTAGGCGTGGTGGGCGGCCATGAAGCCCTCGACCGGCATCGACACGTCACCGGCGGCGGTGCGCGACGGGGCCCAGCCGCCCACGGGCAGCACGTGCTCCTCGTCGGCCTCGTCCGAGCCGTCGGCAGCAAAGAGCGTGACGTCGTGGCCACGGGCGACCAGCGCGCGTCGCAGCTGCCACACGAGGGACTCGAGGCCCCCGGCGAAGGGCTGCGCGATGGGGTGGTCGCACGGCGCGATGAGGGCGATCCGCAGTGGCATGGACGCGCGACCGTTGACGAGGTCGCGCACGACGCTGACGGAGCGGGCGGGGGTGCCGGAACGCTGGACGCCGTCGGGGCGCCCGAGGGCCGGCTGAGGGTCGCCGATCACCCTGCCGGGTTCTGGTCTGTGCCTGTCACCCCCCACTCCTACCCGCGTGCGGTGTCGGTCAAACCGGCGACCTCGGCCGCGGAGGGGCGCGGTCTCGCTGAGCGGGACCGTGTGAGGGGCGCGGGGCCCCTGACGGGTAGGGGCTCCATGTGACCCGGGACCTGACAGACGCGCGCTCGATCGAGCCCGATGCGCGCGACGCCTCCAGCGACGTCCGGGCGATCACGGCAGATCCCGCCCGCGCCCGCCACTACGGGCACTTCTACGGGCTCGAGCCGCTGCCCGACGGCGACCGGCCCCTGCTCGTCGTGCACGGCAACTGCCAGGCGGAGTCGCTTCGACAGCTGCTCCAGGACGCGCCCGGCGCGCCGTGGTCGAGCGTGCGCCTCCCGCCGGTGCACGAGCTGGCCGCCGACGA
The DNA here is from genome assembly GCF_044793955.1 of Humibacillus xanthopallidus. Classification (GTDB taxonomy): domain Bacteria; phylum Actinomycetota; class Actinomycetes; order Actinomycetales; family Dermatophilaceae; genus Humibacillus; species Humibacillus xanthopallidus_C. The sequence goes on from NZ_CP084995.1 coordinate 1,873,905, forward strand.
GGTGCCGCTGCTGCAGCGGCTGCTCGCCCGGGCCGACGTCGTGCTCACGCAGCCGATTGCCGACGACTATCACGACCTGCCGCTGGGCGCCGGTCAGGTGCAGCAGACGGCCACCCGGGCCCGCACCGTGGTGTGGCCCGTCATCCGCTACTCCGGGCTGCACCCGTGGCAGATCGTGCACCACCATGCCGAGGAGGGTGACCCCCCTCTCGTGCCCTACCACGACGCCCGCACGGTGCTGCGCGCCGCCAGTGGCGCCCCGCTCCGCCCGGCCGCGCAGGTGGCGGTCGCCGTCTCGGAGTCGTCGATCGCCGAGCTGCGGCGGCGCGAAGCGGCGGCAGGGGCCGTGCCCGTCAGCGACCTCGTGCTGGAGGCCGGAGCCGGGGCCATGCGCACCATCAACCACCCCGCCAACCCCGTGCTGGTCGGGCTCGCCCGACGGGCGGAGGAGGTGCTGGGTCTGCCGGCCACGGCCGTCGATCCCGGTCGCCGCCTCCTCGACGCGGTGCACGCGCCGGTCGAGGCGGAGGTGCTGGACGCCCTCGGGATCGACTCGAGCGCGGCTCGCGAGTCCTGGCTCATCGCGGGCGAGCCGGTGCCCGACGCGGAGGTGGCGGCGACCCAGCTGGCCTGGCTGCAGAGCCGGCCCCACGTCGTCGACGACATCGTGCGCAGGCATCGCACGCAGCTCGCCCTGCTGGCTGAGCTGGCAGAGGACCCCGCGGCGTCGGCGGGCCCGGCAGACCGATGAGCGCGTATGCCGTCGTGGGCCCCGAGCGCCACGGCGTGGTCATCCACGCCCTCCGTCTCGCAGCGTCCACCCCGGGTCTGGGCGCGCGGCTCGTCCGCATCAGCACCACCGACCCCACGACGGCTGCCGACGACCTTCGGCGCGCCCTCGTCGGCCACGACAGCGCGATGATCCACGTGACCGACCACCTCCTCGGGCGCAGTCCTGCCGAGGCCGCCGACCTCGTCGAGGACCTGGCCCGCACCAGTGCGCTCGCCCTCTGCCTACACGACGTCCCGCAGCCCGAGGAGGGGGAGGCGAGGCACGCTCGTCGGCGGGCGGCCTACCGACGCTTCGTCGAGAGCGCAGCGGTCGTCGTCGTGGCGAGCGAGCACGAGCGCACCCTCCTCGCCCGATGCCTCGACGAGTCGAGTGACACGCCGGTCGTCGTCCTCCCGCTGCCGCTCGAGCGGGTCGGGGCCGCCGCGACCGAGCGACCGGAGCCAAGTCCCGGAGTGCCTCAGGTTGGTGTGCTCGGATTCCTTTATCCCGGAAAGGGACTGGAGGAGGTCATCGATGCCGCTGCGATCGTCGCTCGCGGTCATGAGGTCGCCGTCGTCAACGTCGGGGGTGTCTCCTCGGGTCACGAGTCGCTCGTCGACGACCTGACCGCGCGCGCCGATCGTCAGGGGACGCGCTTCACCCTCACCGGCTACGTGCCCGAGCGCGACCTCCCCGAGGTGCTGCAGTCGGTGGCCGTGCCCGTCGCGGCTCACCGGCACATCTCTGCCTCAGGATCGATCAACACGTGGATTGCACTGGGGCGCAAGCCGATCGTCCTGGCCGGGGCCTACACGCGCGAGCTCGCGGAGCGCCTGCCCGGGGTCGTCACGCTCGTCGACGACGCTGCCGGCCTGGCGAGCGCGATCGGCAGAGCCCTGCAGTCGCCCGACAGCACCTGGGTCGACGACGCCGTCCGTCTCGGCCCCACATGGGCCGACAGCGCCCTCGCACACGAGGCCGTCCTGAGGAGCATCCCTTGAATTCCCCTGTCCAGCAGTGGCCCTCGCAGGTGCAGTCGTCGTCGCCCGAGCTGCGGGTGAGTGTCGTCGTGCCCTTCTATGAGCGGCAGGACCAGCTCGACAGGCTGCTCGCCGGACTCGACCTCCAGACCCTGCCCGCCTCGCGCTTCGAGGTTGTCATCGCCGACGACGGGTCGAGCGTGGCCCCACGCGTCGGCGACCGCGACTTCGTGACCACGGTCGTCCGGCAGCGCGACGAGGGCTTCCGGCTCGCAGCGGCGCGCAACCTCGGGGCCTCGGCCGCGGTGGGTGACGTGCTCGTCTTCATCGACCAGGACTGCGTGCCTGCCCGTGACTACCTCGAGAAGGTCCTGTCGGTGACCACGTCGCCGTGGGACCTCACGGTGGGTCACCGGCTGCACGCCGACCTCGACGGCTGGACGGGTGATGCCGTGCGCAGCTGGCTCGGCGGGGACGGCGAGCAGCCCGAGCCGATCGACGAGCCGGAGTGGCTGCTTGACGGCTACGAGCGCACCGCCGACCTGACGCGCCCCGATGACCGCGCCTACCAGCTCGTCATCGGCGCTGCCGTCAGTGTGAGCCGTCACCTGCACGAGCAGCTCGGAGGCTTCGACGAGACCTTCCGTGCCTACGGCGGCGAGGACTGGGACTACGGTCACCGGGCCCACGTGGCCGGTGCCGAGATGCGGTGGCTCGCTGACGCGGTGGTCTGGCACGACGGGCCCGACCTGCCCGGCCGGGGTGACCTCACCGCCACGAAGAACGCCGAGACGGTCGCGCTCGCGCGCCGTCTGCCCGATGCCGACGTGCGCGGCACCCACCTCGTGTGGTCGATCCCCGAGGTGGTCGTGCAGGTCGACACCGGGGGCGCCGACGATGCCGTCGTCATCGCGAGCGTCGAGTCGCTGCTCGCCGGCACCGACGCGCACGTGTGGCTGGGCGACGGCGTCGAGAGCCCGCTCGAGGACCCACGGGTGCACGCAGGCCGGCCGGGCCCCGCTGTGCTGGCGCGAGCGCGCTGGCTCGTAGACTGCGCGGCGGTGCTCCTGCACGGCACGACGCTGCGCGAGCTGACCCGCGCCGCCCCGGTCGGGAGCCCTCACCTGCAGATCTGCTCGACCCGCGATGCCAACCGGCAGAGTCGTGGCCTCGAGCCGGTGCGGCCTCGGTCGCTGCCTGCCGGTGTGCGAGTGGAGCACCTGGTCGAGACGCCCGTCCTCGAGCGCCACTGGCAGTCACGCGCGACGCGGTGACGGCGTGACGTTCGAGGGGCTGGTCGAGGTGCCGACGAAGGGCCCACGACGATGCCTGCAGATCCCCTGCGAGACAGGGGCGTTTCGGTTTGGTGAGTTCGTGCTGACAAGGGAGGATTGCGCTCGTGGCGGGTGAATCAGGGGCGGGCAATGCCCGGCTGCTCGGGGCGGTGCAGGGCCTGAGGTCCGCCGTCTCGGAGGTCAGCCTCCCGCTCGACCTCCCCGGTTCGGCCGAGGGACGCTCCACGCGCACGCGGCTGCTCCACCAGCTCGACGACTACGTCCTCCCACGGCTCACCTCGATCGACGCTCCCCTCCTCGCGGTGGTGGGCGGATCGACGGGCGCCGGCAAGTCGACCCTCGTCAACTCGGTGGTCGGCGGCGAGGTCTCGCTCTCCGGGGTCCTGCGCCCCACGACCCGATCACCTGTGCTCGTGCACCACCCGTCCGATGCCGCGTGGTTCTCCGGCCAGCGCATCCTGCCCGGCCTCGCGCGCATCACCGGGCGGCACTCCTCCTCTGACGGCCCCGGCGCCGTTCGCCTGGTGTCGAGCGAGGCCGTGACCGCGGGCCTCGCCCTTCTCGACGCCCCCGACATCGACAGCGTCGTCGAGGCCAACCGCGAGCTCGCCGGCCAGCTGCTCGCCGCCGCCGACCTCTGGATCTTCGTCACGACCGCCGCCCGCTATGCCGACGCCGTGCCGTGGCACCTGCTGCGCGAGGCGAGCGAGCGCGGCACCGCGGTCGCCGTCGTGCTCGACCGGGTGCCGCCGGCCGCTGTCGACGAGATCCGCACCCACCTCGCGACGATGCTGCGCGAGCAGGGCCTCGATCGGGCCCCCATCTTCACCGTGCTCGAGTCCGACCTCGTCGACGGGCTGCTGCCCGCCGACCAGATCGAGCGACTGCGCGGCTGGCTCGCGGCGCTGGCCGGCGACGCGCAGGCGCGGGCCGTCGTCGTGCGCCAGACGCTCGAGGGGGCACTGACCTCGCTCGACCTGCGCACCCAGGCGCTGCTGACCGCCGGAGCCGAGCAGGCAGCGGCAGGCGAGGCGCTCCTGGAAGCCGCCCGCACGGCATACGGCGATGGCCTGACGCAGGTGCACGAGGGCATGGAGGACGGCAGCCTGCTGCGCGGCGAGGTGCTCGCCCGCTGGCAGGAGTTCGTCGGTACGGGGGAGTTCTTCCGTCAGGTCGAGTCGACGGTCTCGCGGGTGCGCGACCGCTTCACCTCCTTCCTCAGAGGCGAGCCGGCGCGCGCCGACAACCTCGGAGAGGCGCTGCAGTCCGGTGTCGAGGCCCTCATCACCAACCGCGCCGAGCTCGCGGCCTCGACGACCGCCCGCGCCTGGCGCGTCCTGCCCGGGGGTGAGCAGCTGCTCGCAGCAGACCCCGGTCTCGCCCGGTCGAGCGACGCGGCCCGGCCGCGGGCCGAGCGGCTCGTGCGCGACTGGCAGGGCGACATCCTCGAGATGGTGCGGGCCGAGGGCAAGGACCGTCGCACGACGGCCCGCATCATGGCCTACGGCGTCAACGGTCTCGGGGTCGTGCTGATGCTCGTGACCTTTGCGAGCACGGCCGGGGTCACCGGCGCCGAGATCGGCATCGCGGGCGGCACGGCCGTCGTCGGTCAGAAGCTGCTCGAGGCCGTCTTCGGAGACCAGGCCGTGCGCGAGCTGGCGCGCCAGGCGCGCGAGCGTCTGCTGGCCCGCGTCGAGGAGCTGTATGCCGCCGAGCGTGAGCGCTACGAAGGAGCCGTGACGACGGTGCACGTCGACGCCGACAAGACCCGGACGCTCGAGCAGGCGGCTGCCGCCGTGCGGGCCGCCCGATGAGCCCGCTGAAGATGGGTCGCGCCAAGGTCAAGGCGGTGCCGGCCGCCGAGGTCGGGGAGCGCACGAGCGCCCTCTCGATGGCGCTGCTCGCGGGGGCGGCCGAGCTCGACCCGCTGGCGGTCGACCGGGCGCGCCGCGTCGTCGACAAGGCGGTCGAGCGCGGCGGCATCACCGGGGACCACACGGTCGTCGCCCTGGCAGGTGCCACCGGCAGCGGCAAGTCCTCGCTCTTCAACGCCCTCGTCGGGTCCGACGTCGCCACGATCGGCGCCCGTCGGCCGACGACCTCGCTGCCCACCGCGGCCATCTGGGGTGACTCCGACGCCAGCGAGCTGCTCGACTGGCTCGCCGTCGACACCCGTCACGTCGTCGAGGCGACCCCAACGTCCGACGTCGCCGCTGCCGGAGGTGGCTCGGCCGGCTCGGCCGGTGCCCTCGACGGCCTCGTGCTGCTCGACCTGCCCGACTTCGACTCGCGCGAGGTCGCCCACCGCGTCGAGGCCGAGCGCATCCTCGAGCTCGTCGACGTCTTCGTGTGGGTCACCGACCCGCAGAAGTATGCCGATGCCCGGCTGCACGACGACTTCGTCTCGATCCTCTCGCGTCACGGCGCCGTCACGCTCGCGGTGCTCAACCAGTCCGACCGGCTGTCGGAGGCCGGGGTGAAGGCGGTCGTCAGCGACCTCGGCGCCCTCCTCGAGTCCGACGGAGTCAGCAAGGCGACGGTGCTGCCCACCTCGACGGTGACCGGGGCCGGCATCGACAAGCTGCGCCAGCGCCTCGCCAATGCCGTTGCAGGACATGCGGCCTCGCGTCAGCGACTGCGCTCCGACCTCGTCGGCGCAGCCTCGACCCTGCGGCACGGCGTCGCCGACAGCGAGCCCGACACCGCCTCGCTCGACCGCCGGGCGCTCGACACCTCCCTCGCGAGGTCGGCCGGCGTGCCCATCGTGCTCGACGCGGTGGCGCGCGACTACCGACGTGAGGCGTTCGCCCACACCGGTTGGCTCTTCGCCCGGTGGACCAAGGGCTTCGCCGCCGACCCCCTGCGCCGGCTGCGCCTCGACCGCACCGGTGGGCGGCCGCCGATCCCGGTCGAGATCCAGGGCGCCGACGTGCGTGCGGTGCTCGGCCGGTCGTCGATCCCGACGCCCACCGCGGCGACCGTCTCGGCGGTCGACCTCGCGACCCGCACCTTCGTGCGCGACGCCACCGACGGGCTTCCGGTGCGCTGGCAGCAGTCGGTCGAGGACGCCGTCGACGGGGGAGATGGCGCACTCGCCGACGCCCTCGACCAGGCGATGCTCACCACCTCGTTGCGCGCGCGCCGGCCGATCTGGTGGCTCATCGTCAACATCGTGCAGTGGGCCCTCGGACTCATCGCGATCGCAGGCCTCGTCTGGCTGGCGGTGCTCTGGGTGGTGGGGCTGCTCGCGCTGCCGCGTCCCGAGACGCCCTCCTTCGGCATCCTCCCCGTCCCGTTGCTCATGCTCGTCGGGGGAGTGCTGCTCGGCCTCGGCCTCGGCGTGCTGTCGCGGTGGTGGGCCCGCATCGGCGCCCGGCGACGACGAGCCGTCGTGGGCGAGCGCCTGACCGCCTCGGTGGCCGCGGTGGCCGACGAGCGCATCCTCGCCCCCGTCTCCGAGGTGCTCTCACGGCACCGCGAGACGCGCCAGCACCTCGACGTCGCCGCGCGCTGAGGATCGTCCACACCTCCCTCCGTGCGGCACGGCGTCGTCCACAGGCTCGCTGCACGGGCTTCTGCGGGCCGTGAGCTGCGACGCAGAGTGGTCCTCAGCGGCGGCGATCGCGTCGCCGCACCGAGATGAGGAGCACTGCGCATGAACGAGACCCGCATCACCGTGCACGGCAACGTCGTGACCGACCCGGTGCAGCGCACCGGCCGCACGGGCAGCATCTACACGACCTTCCGAGTCGCGCACACGCCCTACCGCCGCGGCGCCGACGGTCGCTACTACGACGGCGAGACGAGCTTCTACAGCGTCATCACGTTCAGTGCACTGGCGGCCAACGCTGCCGTGGCGCTGCGCAAGGGCCAGCCGATCGTCGCCGAGGGCAACCTCACGGTGAAGCAGTACGTCGGCAACGACGGCCAGCTGCGCACCACGGCCGAGATCGACGCCGACCACGTCGGGCACGACCTGTCGTGGGGACGGGCCACCTTCGAGCGGGTGAGCCGTGCGGCCGCGCTCGGTCACGACCGGACGGCCGACCCCGACGTGCAGGCCACGGTGCGCGCGATCGCGGAGGGAGCGGCCCCGCCCGCCGAGATGCGCCCCGCCCACGTCGACGCCGATGGGGTCGTGGGCGACGACTACGACCCCGACCTCGATGCCCTCGATGACCTCGACGGCCCGGACGAGCACGACGAGATCGAGCCGCGCCGGTCGGAGCTCGGTGACCCCGAGACCGACGACTACGAGGTCGTGCCCCCGCTGTCGGCCTGACCCCGGGGTGAGCCCCGATCCAGGTCAGCGCATCCGGCTCCCGGGATCGAGTGGGCACGGCCGCCACGTGGGTCAGACTGGTCTGGTGGACCGAATCAGAGCGGACGTCGACAGCCGCCCGCCCGTGCCTGCACGCACGCACGATCGTCCGTATCGCGGTGATGACGACTTCTGGCGCGTGCGTGGCCTGCTGCTCGAGACCTACCCGATCACTCCGGTGGACTTCAACTGGGAGATCCGGCGGTGGGACGGGCAGCGCTTCTACCGCGAGCACCAGGACCCGGCCGGTGATGGACGCATCCATCTCTGGGAGGACGAGGGTGGGCGGCTCATCGGCGCGGTGCACCCGGAGGATGCCGGCGACGCCTTCCTCGAGCTGCACCCGGACCACCGCCACATCGAGGAGGAGATGATCGCCTGGGCCGAGCAGCACCTCGCCGTGACGGTGGAGGAGGGAGCGCGCAGGCAGCTGGACGTCTTCGCCTTCGACTACGACGTACCCCGTCGGAGGATCCTGACGCGCCGGGGGTTCGAGCGGCTGCCAGAAGGCGCGGTGACGCGGCGCCTGCGCCTGGGTGCCGGCCTGATCCCGGCATCGCAGCTCGCTGACGGCTACGGCATGCGCACGACGTGTCCCGGGGTGGGGGATGCCCAGCGCATCGCGGACCTCCTCAACGCCGCCTTCGACCGGACCGTTCACAACGCCGCTGAGTACCAGGCCTTCACCACGACGTCCCCGTCCTTCCGACATGATCTCGACCTGGTCGCAGAGGCGTCCGACGGCTCCTTCGCGGCCTACGCCGGTGTCACCTACGACAGCGTCAACCGACGAGGCATCTTCGAGCCCGTGTGCACCGATCCCCGCCATCGGCGCCAGGGGTTGGCGCGCGCTCTCATGCTCGAGGGGGTCCGGCGGGTGAGGGCCCTGGGAGCCGTCGATGTCTACGTGGCGACCGGCGAGACCAATCCAGCGAACGAGCTCTATGACTCCGTCGGTTTCACCGAGGCGTACACCGGGGGCTCCTGGCGGAGGGTGTGGTAGCCCTCCGCTCCGCGCAGGGCACCGGGAACGGGCCGCGTGCACCGCGCGGATTCGGTGTGGCACGCGCGGGCCGATAGCCTTCGGGACATGGCCGAGTACATCTACACCATGACCCGTGCCCGCAAGGCGCACAACGAGAAGGTCATCCTCGATGACGTCTCGATGTCGTTCTACCCGGGCGCCAAGATCGGCATGGTCGGCCCCAACGGCGCCGGCAAGTCGACGATCCTCAAGATCATGGCCGGCCTCGATCAGCCGTCCAACGGCGAGGCCCGCCTCGCGGCCGGGGCGACGGTCGGCATCCTCCTGCAGGAGCCGCCCCTCAACGAGGACAAGACCGTCCTCGGCAACGTCGAGGAGGGCGCCGGCGAGATCAAGGCGAAGCTCGACCGCTACAACGAGATCTCCGCCGAGATGGCCGACCCCGACGCCGACTACGACGCCCTGCTGACCGAGATGGGCAAGCTCCAGGAGGACATCGACCACGCCGACGCGTGGGACCTCGACAGCCAGCTCGAGCAGGCGATGGACGCCCTGCGCTGCCCGCCCGGTGACTCGCCCGTCACCAACCTCTCGGGTGGCGAGCGCCGCCGCGTCGCCCTGTGCAAGCTGCTCCTGCAGAAGCCCGACCTGCTGCTCCTCGACGAGCCGACCAACCACCTCGACGCCGAGTCGGTGCTGTGGCTCGAGCAGCACCTCGAGAGCTACCACGGCGCCGTCATCGCCGTCACCCACGATCGCTACTTCCTCGACAACGTCGCCCAGTGGATCGCCGAGGTCGACCGCGGCCGCCTCTACCCCTACGAGGGCAACTACTCGACCTACCTCGAGAAAAAGTCCGAGCGCCTCACGATCCAGGGGAAGAAGGACGCCAAGCTCGCCAAGCGACTCAAGACCGAGCTCGAGTGGGTGCGCAGCAACGCCAAGGGCCGTCAGGTCAAGAGCAAGGCGCGCCTCGCCCGCTACGAGGAGATGGCGGCCGAGGCCGACCGCACGCGCAAGCTCGACTTCGAGGAGCTGCAGATCCCGCCGGGCCCGCGCCTCGGGTCGACGGTCATCGAGGTCAAGAACCTCAAGAAGGGTTTCGGCGACCGCGTCCTCATCGACAACCTGTCGTTCTCGCTGCCGCGCAACGGCATCGTCGGCGTCATCGGACCCAACGGTGTCGGCAAGTCGACCCTCTTCAAGACGATCGTCGGCTTCGAGCAGCCCGACGGCGGCGAGGTCAAGATCGGTGACACCGTGAAGATCTCCTACGTCGACCAGGGCCGTGAGGGCCTGGACCCCAAGAAGAACCTCTGGGAGATCGTCTCCGACGGCCTCGACTACATGAAGGTCGGCCACGTCGAGATCCCGTCGCGCGCCTACGTGTCGCAGTTCGGCTTCAAGGGACCCGACCAGCAGAAGCTGGCCGGCGTGCTCTCGGGTGGCGAGCGCAACCGCCTCAACCTCGCGCTCACCCTCAAGCAGGGCGGCAACCTGCTGCTGCTCGACGAGCCCACCAACGACCTCGACGTCGAGACGCTCGGCTCGCTCGAGAACGCCCTGCTCGACTTCCCGGGCTGCGCCGTGGTCATCACCCACGACCGGTGGTTCCTCGACCGGGTCGCGACGCACATCCTCGCCTTCGAGGGCACCGAGGACAACCCGGCCAACTGGTACTGGTTCGAGGGCAACTTCGAGTCCTACGAGGCCAACAAGATCGAGCGACTCGGCCCCGACGCGGCCCGCCCGCACCGGGTCACTTACCGCAAGCTGACCCGCGACTGACCACCGCGTCAGCACCTCAGCACGAAACGTGCACCCATCGACCCACCGTCGACCCCCGGGGGCTCGGGTCAGATCCAGCCCTTGCGGCGGAAGACGACGTAGAGCAGCCCGCCGATGCCGGCGATGATGACGGTGCTGAGGAGCACGCCGGAAGGCTGGCCGAAGCCCGGGTAGGGCACGTTCTGGCCGAACCACCCGGTGACCGCCGTCGGCACGGCGATGATGGCGGCCCACCCGGTGAGCTTCTTCATCACGGTGTTGAGCCGGGCGTCCTGCAACGACAGGTTGGTCTCGAAGATCGTCGTGATCATGTCGCGCAACGACTCGGTCCACTCCGAGGCGCGCAGCACGTGGTCGTAGAGGTCGTCGTAGAAACCGTCGAGCTCGGTGTGCCGCTCGGAGAGCTCGCCGCGGTGGCGCAGCACCGCGTTGACGACGTCGCGCATCGGCAGCACGACCCGGCGCAGCTCGACGAGTTCCTTGCGCAGGCGGTAGGTGCGCACCTGCACCGCGTGGGTCTGGCCGTGCTCGCCGAAGAGCTGGTCCTCGAGCCCCTCGATGGCGTCGTCGAGCCGCTGGATCGTCTCGAAGTGGCCGTCGACGACCGTGTCGAGCAGTCCGTGCACGAGGGCACCGACCCCGAGGCAGAGCAGCTCGGGGTCGTCGTTCCAGCGCTCGAGCACCGGGCCCATGTCGAAGTGGGCGCTGCCGCGCACCGTGATGATGCCATTCGGCAGGACGAAGGCCGAGATGCGGCTGGTGTGCAGGCGTGACTCCCTGCCGACGGGAGCCGTGGGGTCGTCATCGACGTCGAGGTCGGTCGCGTAGACGGTGAGGAAGGTGTGCTTCGCGTGCCGGGTCGCCTTGGGCCGCTCGCCGCTCGTGATCGCGTCCTCGACGGCGTGGGGGTCGAGACCGAGCTCGTGGGCGAGGGAGAGCAGCTCGCTGTGGTCGGGCTCGCAGAGGTCGACCCAGACGAGCGACCCGTCGCGGCCCAGGTGCTCGGACACCGCGTGGAGGGGGAAGTCCTCCTCGACGACCTTGCCGTCCTCCCACCGGCGCGTCGTGATCTGCCCTGCGCGCGCGGTCGAGCCTGTGCTGGTGTCCACGCACCCAGTCCTACACCCGGCGTGAGTGGTCAGGCGATGAGGGGGCTGACCTCGCGCGTGGTGGGTCGCTCGCCGAGGGCAAGTCGCCACGCCTCGGCCAGCCTGCGACCCACCTCGTCGGCCTGGTCGGGTGCGACACAGAACGGCACGCGCACGAAGCGCCCGAGCCCGCCCTCGACCCCGAACTGCCCGCCACGAGCCAGGCGCACGCCGGCCGACTCGGCCACGCGCGCGAGGTCGTCACCGCGGTCGTCGGGCAGCTCGCACCAGAGGTTGAGGCCGCCGCCCGGCACGGTGAAGCGCCACTCCGGCACGTGCCGCCGCAGGGCCTCGACGATCGCGTCGCGTCGGGCCCGCGCCTCGCGTCGACGCTCGGCGAGCAAGGCCTCGCCCTGGGTGAGCAGGTCGACGACGACGAGCTGCTCGAGCACCGCCGTGCCGAGGTCGAGGCTGTGCCGTGCCTCGATGACGCGCTCGACCGACCCGCGGGGCGCGCGCACCCAGCCGACGCGCAGGCCGCCCCACCACGTCTTGCCGGCGCTGCCGAGCGTGTGGGCCTCCGGGGCCGAGACGGCGAACGGCGCCACCCGCGCGGGTCCCCCGTCGGCACCGTCGTCCAGCCCCAGCTCGACGAAGGTCTCGTCGATGACGGGCACCGCGCGCGCACCACGGAGCACGTCGCCCACGGCCCGGCGCGTGGCGGCGGGCATGAGGAGCCCCGTGGGGTTCTGGTGGTCGGGGATGAGGTATGCCGCCCGCGCACCGCTCTGACGCAGGCCGAGCTCGATGCCGTCGACGTCCCACCCCCGCGCCGTCAGCTGGGTGGGCACCGCGCGGTAGGCCGAGCGCCGCACTCCCACAATGGCATTGGGGTAGGTCGGGCTCTCGATCAGCACTCGGTCGCCGACCTCGAGCTCGGCCCGCAGCACGGCCGACAGCCCGGCATGGGCGCCGGAGGTCATGATCACCTGGTCGGGGGTGGTGGGCAGCCCGCGACCGTCGAACCACGCCGCGACGGCGGCCCGCGCCTCGGGCAGGCCGTGCGGGTGGTAGCCCGCAGTCGCGAGGTGACGCGGCAGCTCCGTGAGGGCGCGCTCGTAGGCGGCGGTGACACCGGCTGCGGCCGGCAGGGCGGCATACGTGAGGTCGATGACGTCGGGCGGCACGTCGGTCGGGATGAGTCCGGCTTGCGACAGCGCGAGCCCCGACGGCCCGGCCGGGAGGCAGACGACGCTGCCGGACCCACGGCGGGTGGCGACGAAGCCCTCGTCGCGCAGGGCGTCGAGCGCCGCGCCCACGGTCGTGCGCGAGAGTCCGAGCTCGGTGGTCAGGGTGCGCTCGCTCGGCAGCCGGGTGCCGACCAGGAGGCGCCCGTCGGAGACGAGCCGGCGGATGCCGTCGGCCAGACCGCGGTAGGCCGGGCGCGGCAGGGGAGCGGTACCGAGCAGCAGGGCCAGTGAGCGAGCGGAGATGGTGCGCACCAGACCACTGTCGCACGATTGGCCCTTAAAACCCAGACCACTGAGGTACAGACTGGTCGTCATGCGACGCCACGTCCCCCTGCGCAACCTCTCGCCCCGCCAGCAGCTGCAGGCCGGGCGACTCCCTCGCCGGGTCGTCCAGCTCATGGTCGGGCTCACGCTCTACGGGGTCTCGATGGCGATGCTCATCCGCTCGACGCTGGGCCTCGACCCGTGGGACGTCTTCCACGCGGGCATCGCGACGCACGTGCCGCTCACCTTCGGCCAGGTGACCATCATCGTCGGCGCTCTCGTGCTGCTGCTGTGGCTGCCGCTGCGCCAGTGGCCGGGCCTCGGCACCATCGCCAACGTCGTCGTCATCGGTCTGGCGGCGGACGCCGGGCTGGCGCTCATCGCTCCTCCCGAGGACCTCTGGGCGCGCGCCCTGATGCTCGGCACCGGCATCGTGCTCAACGGCATCGCCGGCGGCCTCTACATCGGCAGCCAGCTCGGCCCGGGACCGCGCGACGGCCTGATGACGGGCTTCGCCCGCCGCACCGGACTCTCGATCCGCTTGGTGCGCACGACGATCGAGGTCGTCGTGCTCGGTGCGGGCTGGCTGCTCGGTGGCCCCGTGGGTCTGGGTACGGTGCTGTATGCCGTGACGATCGGCCCGCTCGTGCAGTTCTTCCTGCCGCGCCTCACGGTCGACCTCGGGCCGAAGATCACGCCCCCCGTCACCGACCGAGCCAGCCTCCTCGCCGACGAGCGCGCCTGAGCCGTCGAGCCTCCCGCGGTCAGCCTCCCAGCCGCCACGAGTGCAGGACCCGGCAGTCGCCTCGTGCATACCACGCCAGGTCGAGCCGGTCGGCTCGTGAGCGCGCCGGCACGTGGGGCGCGGCGAGCCGCAGCGTCGACTCCGCGGTGACCTCGTCGGAGACGGCGTCGAGCGTCAGGTGGGGCACGACGGCGCCGAACTCGCCGGCATACGGCGGGCACTGGGGGAAAGCCCGCCACAACCTCCCGGTCAGCGCCTCGAACGGGGCCGTCGGCTCCGGGAGGAGGTGGATGATCCCGTTGGGGAAGACCCCCAGCTCCTCGAGCGTGAAGTCGAAAGGCGCTGTCGCACCAGCGATCTCGGCGACCTGTCCGAGCGCCTCCGGCGTGAGCTCGGTCGGCGGGAGGAAAGGCCCGAGCGCCGTGACGTGGGCGTGCACGAAGCACGGGTCCGCCGAGACGTAGTCGCGGTCGTAGTGCTCGCTGCGAGCCCGCACGAACGGCTCGAGAGCGGGCACCGGCACGAGGAGGACGCTGTGACCGCTCATCGGCTGGCCCGTGGGTGCAGGGTCAGCGACCGGCGCCGACGAGGCGCAGCGCGAGCGCGGCGTTGGTCGCACCGATCTGCGTCGGCGTGCGCTTGATGGTGGGGGAGTACCACCGGGCCACGTCGACGGCGATCGACAGCAGGGCGAGCGCCGTGTCGGCGCTGTCGTCGACCGCGAAGGTGCCGTCGGCGACGCCCCGGTCGAGCACGTCGCGAACGAGCGAGTCCATCTCCTTGCGCAGGGCGAGGACCTCGGCGTGGTGCTCGGCCGTCAGGTGGTGGTGCTCGTACTGCACGACGCGCGCGACCTGGTACTGCTCCACGTGCCACTCGGAGAAGCGCGCCATCAGGGTCTCGAGCTGCTCGGTCGGGGTCGTTCCTTCGGCGATGGCCCGTCGAAGCAGGCGCAGGGCCGACTCGTGGCCGCTGCGGCTGAGGTTGAAGAGCAGCTCCTCCTTGGAGCCGAAGTGGACGTAGACGCCGGCGGGCGAGAGGCCCGCCCCGGACGCGATGTCGCGTGTCGTCGTGGCGTGGAAGCCCTTCTCGGCGAAGGCGTGGGAGGCCGCCTGCATGAGCCGGTCGACGGTCGAGGCGTCGGGGTCCGACGTCGACGTCGTGGTCGGACTCGGGGTCGTCGTGGGGTGCGGCACGTTGACAGCATGCCGCAGGGGAGAGAAACTAAGCAAGCGCTTAGTTACCCGTCGGTATGACGGGTCGGCGCGTCGCACCCAGTGATCACGCCCGATGGAGGACGGATGCCCCGCAACATCTATGACGAGGACCACGAGGCGATGCGCGCGTCGGCGCGCGAGTTCGTCGCCCGCACACTCGCGCCGCGAGCCGAGGAGATGATCGCGAGCAAGTCGATCCCGCGCGAGATCTGGCTCGAGGCCGGCAAGCAGGGCTTCTTCGGCCTCGACATACCGGAGGAGTTCGGGGGCGCCGGCGTCGACGACTACCGGTTCAACGCCGTCGTGGCCGAGGAGATGTCGCGCTTCAACGCCGCGACCAGCTCGTGCTTCGGCATCCACTCCGATGTCTGTCCGCCCTACATCGTCGACCTCGGTACGGAGGAGCAGAAGCAGCGCTGGCTGCCCGGCATGGCGAGTGGCGAGCTCATCTGCGCCATCGCAATGACCGAGCCCTCCGGTGGCTCCGACCTCGCCGCCCTCAAGACGACCGCCGTGCGCGACGGCGACGGCTGGATCCTCAACGGCTCCAAGACCTTCATCACCAACGGCTACCAGGCCGACCTCGTCATCGTGGCTGCGCGCACCGACCCGAGCAAGGGCGCCAAGGGCATCACCCTGCTCATGGTCGAGCGCGGCATGCAGGGATTCGTCAACGGCCGCAAGCTCGACAAGGTCGGCATGGACGAGTCCGACACGGCCGAGCTCTTCTTCGAGAACGTCCGCGTGCCTGACGAGAACCGCCTCGGGGAGGAGGGCATGGGCTTCATCGCGATGATGCAGCGCCTCCCGCAGGAGCGCGTGGGGGCCGCCGTCTCCAACGTCGCCCACGCCAAGGCGATCCTCGAGGAGACGATCCAGTACGCCAAGGACCGCAAGGCCTTCGGCCAGCCGATCGGCGCCTTCCAGCACAACAAGTTCCTGATGGCCGAGCTCGTGACGAAGATCGAGGTGGCCGAGGCCTACGTCGACGACTGCATCTCCGCCCACGCCGAGAGCAAGCTCTCCGCCGTCGACGCGGCCAAGGCGAAGTGGTGGAGCTCGCAGGTGCAGAACGACGTGCTCGACCACTGCGTGCAGCTGCATGGTGGCTACGGCTTCATGAACGAGTACCGCGTGGCCCGCGCTTGGCGCGACGCCCGCGTGACGAAGATCTGGGCCGGCTCCAACGAGATCATGAAGGAGCTCATCGGCCGGGACCTCGGCTTCTGATGGGGGCTCACGAGGGAGCGGTCGCGATCGTCACCGGCGCGAGCCGCGGCATCGGTCTGGGCATCGCGGAGCGGCTCGTCGCCGAGGGCGCCAAGGTCGTCATCACGGCCCGCCGGCCCGAGGCGCTCGCCGCCGCCGTCGAGCAGCTCGGCGGCCCGGTGAACGCCCTAGGCGTCGCCGGCAACGCGGCCGACGAGGCCCACCAGGACGAGGTGATCGCCACGGCACGCGGGACGTTCGGCGGCCTGCACCTGCTCGTCAACAACACCGGCATCAACCCCGTCTACGGGCCCATGGTCGACACCGACATCGAGGTCGCCCGCAAGGTGCTCGACGTCAACGTCGTGGCGGCCTTCTCGTGGATCAAGAAGGCGATCGCCGCCGGCTTCGGCGACGAGGCGCACCCCGCCGCGGTCGTCAACCTCGCGTCGGTCGCCGGTCAGGGTGCGTCGGGCGTCATCGGGTGGTACGGCGTGTCCAAGGCCGCGCTCATCCACCTGACGACCGAGCTCGGCTTCGAGCTGGGTCCGGACGTGCGGGTCAACGCCGTGGCCCCCGCCGTGGTCAAGACGAAGTTCGCCGAAGCGCTCTACGAGGGGCGCGAGGAGAAGGTCGTGCGCGCCTACCCGATGAAGCGGCTCGGGCTCCCCGAGGACATCGCCGGTGCCGTGAGCTTCCTGCTCAGTGCCGACGCCTCCTGGATCACGGGACAGACGCTGACGATCGACGGCGGCGTCACGCTGGGTGGCGCCCTCTAGGCAATCTCATTGTCCTGCAACAGGACTCACCGCTGTCGTATGCCGTCCGGTCCCGTACGCGAGCACGGGGCCGGACGCATGTCGGGCGCGGTTTGACAATGCTTAGGTGACCCTTACTAAGGTAAGCCTCACCTAAAGCGGGCACGTCGGTGCATCGCGGCAGGTCCGAGTCCCTGACAGAGAGAGCCCACCGTGTCCCGCCTCAGAACCGCCGCGCTCGCGGCCGTCGCCTCGCTCCTCGTCCTCGCCGGCTGCACCACCGGCCCCACCGGTGGCGGCGCCGCACCGGCCCCCGCGACGACTGCAGCGGGCGGCAGCGGGGCCACGGGAGCCGACCCGGCGGCATACCCCGTCACCCTCAAGGACGCCTTCGGTGAGGCCACCATCACGAAGGAGCCCCAGCGCGTCGTCACCCTGGGCTGGTCCGACGCCGACCACGTCGCCGCGCTCGGTGTCGCACCGGTGGGCGCCCCCAAGGTGAGCTGGGGTGGCAACGCCAACCTCTCCACCGACTGGTTCGACGCGCAGCTCGCGACGTTCGGTGGTGTCGCGCCGACGCGCTTCGACGACGCCGACGGCAACCCGATCGAGGAGATCGCGAAGCTCCAGCCCGACCTCATCCTCGCGACGAACTCCGGCATCACGAAGGACGAGTACGACAAGCTGAGCAAGCTCGCGCCCGTCGTGGCCTACCCGAAGGTCGCCTACGGCACCTCGTGGCAGGAGTCGCTCGAGACGATCGGCAAGGCGCTCGGACGCCAGACGCAGGCGTCGGCCGTCGCGGCGAAGACCGTCGCTGCGCTCGACGCGGCGAAGGCGACGTACCCGCAGCTCGCGGGCAAGACCTTCATCTACGGCTACATCGCCCCGACCGACCTCTCGCAGATCGGCTTCTACACCCCGAGCGACCTGCGCCCGCAGATGCTCACCGAGCTCGGGCTCAAGAACGCGCCGTTCGTCGAGGAGCGCGCCCAGGGGTCGAAGGAGTTCTACCTCACCGTCAGCGCCGAGCAGGCCGCCACCCTTGAGTCCGACATCTTCCTCACCTACATCACCGAGGACTCCGAGGTGGGCGTCATGACCAAGGACCCGCTCGTCGGGCAGGTGCCGGCGATCAAGTCGGGTGCGCTCGTGGCGACCAAGGACCAGAAGGTCGGCCTGACGATGAGCTCGCCGACGCCGCTGTCCATCCCGTTCATGACCGAGCTCTTCGTGCCGCTCATCGCAGCGGCGGTCGACAAGGCCGACGCGGCCTGATGAGCGACCTCCGCACCGCCGACCGAGCAGGTGGGACGGCTCCGGCCGCTCCCGCCGGCTCGGCCGACGGTGTGGCCCCGGCGCGCGGGGGGCGCCACGGTCACGGGGGGCGCCACGGTCACGGGGGGCGCCACGGTTACGCGGGGCATGGGGGACACGGTGGTCGCGGGGGTGCTCGTCGACGCACCCCCGCGCTCGCCGCCGCCCTGGTCGGACTCCTGCTGCTCACGGTCGCTGCGTCGATCATGCTGGGGTCCAAGGCGATTCCCGTGGGGGACGTGCTGCAGGTGCTGACCGGCAGCGGTGACGCCGTCGCCGACCGCGGCATCGTCGAGGCACGCCTGGCGCGGACGGCCGTGGGGCTGCTCGTCGGCGCCGCTCTCGCCGTCGCCGGCGCGGCGATGCAGGGTCTCACGCGCAACCCTCTCGCGGACCCGGGCCTGCTCGGGGTCAACGCCGGCGCCTCCCTCGCCGTCGTCATCGCGATCGCGATCTTCGGCGTGGGCTCGCTCACGGGCTACGTCTGGTGGGCCATGGCCGGCGCCGGCCTCGCGGCCGTCCTCGTGCACGCGCTCGCGGGTCTCGCCGGGGGAGGGGTGACGCCGCTGCGGCTCACCCTGGCGGGCGCCGCCGTCACCGCGGGTCTCGCGAGCTGGTCGTCGGGGCTGCTCGTCTCGAGCAAGCAGTCCTTCGACTCCTTCCGCTTCTGGCAGGTCGGCACGATCGGCGGGCGGGGCCTCGACCTCGTCGTCACCGTGCTGCCGTTCTTTGCCGTCGGGCTCGTCGTCGTGCTCCTCGCAGTGCGGCAGCTCAACGCCCTCGCGCTCGGTGACGACCTCGCCCGCGGGCTCGGCGAGAACGTGCTGCTCGCTCGCGTCACGGTCGCCGTCGGTGTTGCTGTGCTCTGCGGCGCCGCCACCGCCCTCGCCGGCCCGATCGGCTTCCTCGGGCTCGTCGTGCCGCACGTCGCCCGCTTCGTCGTCGGTCCCGACCACCGCCGGATCATCCCGGTCTGCCTCGTGGCCGGGCCCGCCCTGCTGCTGGCCGCCGACGTCGTCGGCCGGCTCGTCGCACCGCCGAGCGAGGTGCAGGCGGGCATCATGACCGCGGTCGTCGGGGTGCCCTTCTTCATCGTGCTCGTGCGGCGTGGACGGATGGCGAGCCTGTGACCGCCGACCTGCTCAGCCGAGCGGCCCCCCGCACCGGTGCGGTCGGGGGGAGCGCCGACCTCCGGAGGATCGTGCGGGCCCGGCGCCGTCCCCTGCGTCGGGTCCGTGTCGTCATCGCGCTGCTCGCCCTCGCCGCCGTCGCCGCGGTGCTCGTGCGGGTGCTGCTCGGCGACTACGTCGTGGCGCTGACCGACCTCGTGCCGATCCTGCGCGGCGAGACCCTCCCCGATGCCCCCGGCGCCTCCTTCATCGTCATGGAGGCGAAGCTCCCGCGCGCCCTCCTCGGCGCCCTCGCCGGCATGGCCTTCGGAGCGTCCGGCGCGATGTTCCAGACGACGCTGCGCAACCCGCTCGCGAGCCCCGACATCATCGGGATCAGCCTCGGTGCCTCCGCTGCCGCGGTCATCGCGCTGACCTTCCTCGACGCCCAGGGGCTCTGGCTCCCCGCCGCGGCCCTCGCCGGCGCCCTCGCCGTGAGCGTGCTGATGTATGCCGTGTCGCGCGGCACCGCGATGGCCGGCCAGCGCATGGTCCTCGTCGGCATCGGCATCGCGGCCCTGCTCGGCAGCGTCATCCAGTTCGTCATGACCCGCACCTCGATCCAGGACGCCCAGGCTGCCCTCGTGTGGCTGACCGGCAGCCTGGCCCGCGCCACGTGGCCGGTGATCGGTCTGCTCACGGTCGCCGTCGTCGTGCTCGCACCCCTGCTCGCCGGGTGCGCGCGGTGGATGCGCCTGGCCGAGCTCGGCGACGACCTCTCGACCACGCTGGGTGCACCCGCGGTCCGAGCCCGGCTCGGCCTCCTCGTCGCCGTGGCGCTGGCCGCCGTCGCGACGAGCGCCACGGGTCCCATCGCGTTCGTCGCCTTCCTCGCCGGCCCGATCGCGCGCCGCCTGTGCGGCGGCCGGCCCTCGCTCTGGGCCGCCGCCCTGGTCGGCGCGGTCGTCGTCGTCCTGTCGGACTTCGCCGGCGACTACCTCATCCCCGACGTCAACCTGCCGGTCGGCGTCGTCACGGGTGCCCTCGGTGCCCCTCTGATGCTCGCGGTCGTCGTGGCCGCGGGCCGCGCCGGAAAGGCATGACATGGCTGCCCTGACGATGCGCCCGACCACGAGCGGCTCGTCCGCCCTGCGAGCACGCGGGCTGACCCTCTCCTACGACGGCCGGCGCGTCGTCGAGGGCCTCGACCTCGATGTGCCCGCGGGCCGGGTGACCGTCGTCGTCGGCCCCAACGGCTGCGGCAAGTCGACGGTGCTCCGCGGGCTGTCCCGGCTGCTGCGACCCACAGGGGGCACGGTGCACCTCGCCGCGGGGGGCGACGACGACGACGTGTGGTCGTTGCGGCCCAAGGAGTTCGCCCGCCGCGTCGCCCTGCTGCCGCAGAGCCCGCCCCTGCCCGAGGGCATCACCGTCGTCGACCTCGTCGGACGCGGCCGCCACCCGCACCACACGCTCGTGCGCCGGTGGTCGGCCGCCGACGACGAGGCCGTGCTGCGAGCCATGCAGGCCACCGGCACGGTCGACCTCGCCGAGCGGCACGTCGAAGAGCTGTCCGGCGGCCAGCGGCAGCGGGTCTGGATCGCCCTGACGCTCGCGCAGGAGACCGACATCGTGCTGCTCGACGAGCCGACGACCTATCTCGACGTCGCGCACCAGATCGACGTGCTCGACCTGCTGTGCGAGCTCAACCGCACGCGGGGCACGACCGTCGTCATGGTGCTGCACGACCTCAACCTCGCGGCCCGCTACGCCGACCACGTCGTCGCGATGCGTGACGGCCTCCTCGTCGGCAGCGGGGCGCCCGGCGACCTCATCGACGAGGACTTCGTCTCCCGGGTCTTCGGCCTGGGCAGCCGCGTCATCCCCGACCCCGTCACCGGCTCGCCGCTCGTCGTCCCCACCTCCACCCACCCGCAGACCGGAGCCCCCTCGTGACCTCCACCACCGTCAGCCCCGTGCTGCTCCTCACCGCCGTCGTGCGCCGGGTCGAGCGGCTGAGCCCGTCGTTCGTGCGGATCCGCTTCGGCGGGCAGGGCTTCGAGCACCTCGGCCCCGAGGGCCCGACCCTCGACCAGCGCGTCAAGCTGCTCATCCCCGCCGCGGGCCGGTCGGTGCCCACGGCGCTGCTCGACCCCGAGAGCTGGTATGCCGAGTGGCTCGCCCTCCCCGAGGCCGAGCGTGGGCACATCCGCACCTACACCGCCCGCGCTGTCGAGGGGGAGGGGGAGGAGCGCCAGCTCGTCGTCGACGTCGTGCTGCACGGTCCGGATGCGCACGGTTCGGGAGCCGGCCCCGCCGGCACGTGGGCTGCACGTGCCGCGGTCGGGGACGAGATCGGGCTGCTGGCGCCCCGCCGCGGGCACGAGCGCACCTTCGGCGGCATCGAGTTCGCGCCGGGCGGGGCCCGGCGTCTCGTCTGCGTCGCCGACGAGACGGCCGTGCCGGCGCTGGCCTCGATCCTCGAGTCCCTGCCCGACGACGCCACCGGCGTCGCCGTCATCGAGGTCCCCGACGCCACCGACTTCCTCGACGTGCGCGTGCCCGCAGGCATCGAGGCGCACTGGATCGCCCGCGGCCGACGTGCCCGCGGTGAGCAGACCCTCGCCCTCCTGCGGGAGTGCCTGCGTCTCGACACCGACGGGCGAGCCGTCGCCGACCTGCCCTCCCTCGGACGGGCCGACCTCGACGACGACGTCTGGGAGACGCCCGTCTACAGCTCGTCCGGTGACGACGTGACAGCCGCCGCCGACGATCCGAGGGCTCTCGGGCCGGACGACACCTATGCCTGGGTCGCCGGCGACTCGGACACCGTCAAGGCCTGCCGCCGGCTCCTCGTGGGTGAGGGTGGCATGCCCCGTGCGCAAGTCGCCTTCATGGGGTACTGGAAGCAGGGACGCGCCGGCTGAGACAGCGCTCCCGCGCCACCCGGCATACCCCGGCGGTTGTGCACGGGGGCTCCGGGCACGCAAGAATGGCCCCTGCGGCCACTGTCGTCCGCCTGTCGCCACGCCGTGGCGCCGTGGCCCGTGCCGCGAACGACGACGGAAGAAGGTCCATGGAGATCTGGCCCGGCAAGCCCTACCCCCTCGGAGCCACCTACGACGGATCGGGTGTGAACTTCGCCGTCTTCTCCGAGGTCGCCGAGCGCGTCGAGCTCTGTCTCATCGACGACGACCTCGTCGAGACCCGCATCGACCTGCCCGAGATCGACGGCTTCGTGTGGCACGGCTACGTGCCCTACGTGCAGCCCGGCCAGCGCTACGGCTTCCGCGTGCACGGGCCCTACGAGCCGGCCAAGGGGCACCGCTGCAACCCGAGCAAGCTCCTCCTCGACCCCTACGCCAAGGCGATCGAGGGGCAGGCCGAGAACGACCAGTCGCTCTACTCCTACACCTTCGGTGACCCGAAGGCCGCGACGACGAAGAAGGTCAACCTCGACGACAGCCTGCGCCACACGATGCACTCGGTCGTCATCAACCCGTTCTTCGACTGGGGCGACGACCGCCCCCCGCGCCACGAGTACCACGAGAGCATCATCTACGAGGCCCACGTCAAGGGGCTGTCGATGATGCACCCGGAGATCCCCGAGGAGATCCGCGGCACCTACGCGGCCATCGCCCACCCGGCGATGATCAAGCACCTCAGCGACCTCGGCATCACCGCCATCGAGCTCATGCCGGTGCACCAGTTCGTCCAGGACGCGCCGCTCGTCGACCGCGGCCTGTCGAACTACTGGGGCTACAACACGATCGGCTTCCTCGCGCCGCACAACGCCTACGCCGCCGGCGGCGAGCGGGGTCAGCAGGTGCTGGAGTTCAAGGCGATGGTCAAGGCGCTGCACGCGGCCGACATCGAGGTCATCCTCGACGTCGTCTACAACCACACCGCCGAGGGCAACCACATGGGCCCGACGCTCGCCTTCCGCGGACTCGACAACAACAGCTACTACCGGCTCGTCAGCGACGACCTCACGCACTACTACGACACGACCGGCACCGGCAACAGCCTGCTCATGCGCAGCCCGCACGTGCTGCAGCTCATCATGGACTCGCTGCGCTACTGGGTCACCGAGATGCACGTCGACGGCTTCCGCTTCGACCTCGCGGCGACCCTGGCCCGCCAGTTCCACGAGGTCGACAAGCTGTCGGCCTTCTTCGACCTCATCCAGCAGGACCCGGTCGTCAGCCAGGTCAAGCTCATCGCCGAGCCGTGGGACGTCGGCGAGGGCGGCTACCAGGTCGGCAACTTCCCGCCCCTGTGGACCGAGTGGAACGGCAAGTTCCGTGACACCGTGCGCGACTTCTGGCGCGGCGACGGCGGTGCGCTCGGTGAGTTCGCCTCTCGCTTCACGGGATCCAGCGATCTCTACGAGCACTCCGGCCGCAAGCCGATCGCGTCGATCAACTTCGTCACCGCGCACGACGGCTTCACCCTGCGCGACCTCGTGTCCTACAACGAGAAGCACAACGAGGCCAACGGCGAGGGCAACAACGACGGCGAGAGCCACAACCGCTCGTGGAACTGCGGCGTCGAGGGCCCGACCGACGACCCCGAGATCCGCGACCTGCGGCTGCGCCAGCAGCGCAACTTCCTCACCACGCTGATGCTCTCGCAGGGTGTGCCGATGCTGCTGCACGGCGACGAGCTCGGGCGCTCCCAGGGCGGCAACAACAACGGCTACTGCCAGGACAACGACATCTCGTGGATCCAGTGGGTCCTCGACAGCGACGACCAGAAGCTGCTGACCTTCACCCAGTCGCTCGTCAAGCTGCGCCGCGAGCACCCGGTCTTCCGCCGGCGCCGCTTCTTCGCGGGCAGCGCCGACCACGGCGGCGAGAGCGAGCTGGGAGACATCGCGTGGTTCACGCCCGAGGCGGAGCACATGGACGAGGACGCGTGGCACAACGGTCTCGCCAAGTCGCTCATGGTTTTCCTCAACGGCTCGGCCATCCCGGCACCCGACCCTCGCGGCAACCGGGTGCTCGACGACTCGTTCCTCGTGATGTTCAACGCCTACAGCCAGCCGTTGAGCTTCACGCTGCCGGACGAGGAGTACGGCTCGGAGTGGATCCCCGTCGTCGACACCGCGGCGCACGACCTCGAGAGCAACCCGCTCGACCCGTCGTGGCAGATCCAGGTGCAGCCGCGGAGCATCGTCGTGCTGCGCTGCCCCCGGGTCTCGGTGCCGGCCAGCGTCCCCGGGCTCACCGAGGAGGCCACCGCGTGACCGGCGACCGGACCATAGTCTCGACCCACCGGCTGCAGCTCGAGCCCGACTTCACGCTCGACGACGCGGCTGCCCAGGTCGAGCACCTCGCGACCCTGGGGGTCTCGCACCTCTACCTGTCGCCGGTGCTGCAGGCGTCGTCCGGCTCGAAGCACGGCTACGACGTCATCGACCACACGCAGATCGCCGAGGGGCTGGGCGGTGACGAGGCCTTCGCGCGGCTCGTCTCGGCGGCGCACGCTGCCGGGCTGGGACTCGTCGTCGA
The DNA here is from genome assembly GCF_044793955.1 of Humibacillus xanthopallidus. GTDB lineage: Bacteria > Actinomycetota > Actinomycetes > Actinomycetales > Dermatophilaceae > Humibacillus > Humibacillus xanthopallidus_C. The sequence continues at coordinate 1,898,516 of NZ_CP084995.1, forward strand.
CGTCGTGCCCAACCACATGACGACGCCCACGCCACTGTCGCTCAACCGACCGCTGTGGTCGGTGCTGCGCGAGGGCCGGTCCTCGGCGTATGCGTCGTGGTTCGACATCGACTGGAACGCCCAGGGCGGGCGCATCCTCGTGCCCGTGCTCGGCGCGACCCTCGAGGAGGCGCTCGCCGCGGGTGAGATCGAGGTCGGCGAGCACGACGGCGAGCCGGTCGTGCGCTACTACGACCACGTCTTCCCCCTCGCCCCCGGCGTCGACGCCGGTATGCCGCTGCGCGAGCTGCTCGACGCCCAGCACTACCGCCTCGCCTCGTGGACGATCGCCGACGACGAGCTCAACTACCGTCGCTTCTTCGACGTCACCTCGCTCATCGCGGTGCGGGTGGAGGACCCCGCCGTCTTCGACGCGACGCACCAGGTGCTCGTCGACGGCATCCGCGGCGGCGCCATCGACGGCCTGCGCATCGACCACCCCGACGGTCTCGCCGACCCCGAGGGCTACCTCGAGCGGCTGGCGGAGCAGACCGGCGGCGCGTGGGTCGTCGTCGAGAAGATCCTCGAGGGTGACGAGCAGCTGCCCCGATCGTGGCGCACGGCCGGCACCACCGGCTACGACGCGCTGCTGCGGGTCGGTGGGCTCTTCGTCGACCCCGACGGCGCCGCGCCCCTCGACGATCTCTCGACCGAGCTGCTGGGGGAGCGGCAGGACCTTGAGGCGATCGTCACCGAGTCCAAGCGCTGGGTCGTCACCGTCATGCTCGCGACCGAGGTGAGCCGCCTCCTGCGCCTCGTGGCGCGGGCCAGGCCCGACCTTGCCCTTGATGCGGCCCGCGAGGTCATCGAGGCGATGCTCGTCGGCATGGACCGCTACCGCGTCTACCTGCGCCCCGGCGTGCCGGCAGACGCGGCTGACGCTGCAGAGCTCGAGGCGACGGTGGTCCGGGGATCGCACGGACGCGCCGAGGAGCTGCCGCGACCGGTGGTCGAGGCCGTCATCGACCTCGCTCTGGGCCAGGCCTCTCCCGTCGACCAGGAGGCGCAGGACGAGTTCGTCGTGCGTTTTCAGCAGACGTGCGGGCCGGCCATGGCCAAGGCGATCGAGGACACCGCCTACTACCGCTACGTGCGCCTCGTCGGACTCAACGAGGTCGGGGGCGACCCCACTCGCGTGGGGGTCTCCGCTGCCACCTTCCACACCTTCGCGCAGGGCCTGCTCGAGCGGTCACCTGCGACGATGACGACGCTCTCGACGCACGACACGAAGCGGGCCGAGGACGTGCGCGCCCGCCTCTTCGTGCTGTCGGAGCGTCCCGAGGCGTGGGCGACGTGGGTGCGCACCGCCCGCGAGCTGGCCGGGCCGGTGCGTGCCGACGAGCTCGACGTGCTGACCGAGTACTTCCTCTGGCAGACCGTGGTCGGCGCCTGGCCGATCAGTGAGGAGCGGCTACAGGGCTACGCCCTCAAGGCGATCCGCGAGTCCAAGCTCTTCACCCGGTGGACCGAGCCCGACGAGGCCTACGAGGCTGCTGTCGCGCGCTTCGTCTCCGGTGTCGTGACGAGCCCCGAGATCGTCGCTCACGTCGAGTCGTGGGTCGAGGCGACGCGCCCGGCGACGCGGGCGGCAGTGCTCGGTCAGAAGCTCGTGCAGCTGACGATGCCCGGCATCCCGGACGTCTACCAGGGCACCGACCTGGTCGACCTCTCCCTCGTCGACCCCGACAACCGCCGGCTCGTCGACTACGACGAGCGCAGCCGCCGCCTGGCGCGACTCGACGCGGGCGCCGCCCCGGCCGACCTGCACGACGAGAAGCTGCTCGTCACCGCTGCCGCCCTGCGCACCCGCCGCGAGTGGTCGGAGTGCTTCGTCGGGCCCGACGCCGACTACCAGCCGCTCGACACGACGAGCCCTCACGCCGTGGCCTTCGGTCGTGGCACGCCGGGTGAGGTCTCGGTCGTCGCGGTGGTGACCCGGCTCGCCGGCCGGCTGCACGACGCCGGCGGTTTCGGCGACGCCACCGTGATGCTGCCGGACGGATCGTGGAGCGACGTCCTCTCGCAGCGCGCCCTCGAGGGTGGCCCCGTGCCGCTCGCCTCGCTCGTCGGGGCGTCGGACGGGCTGCCGGTCGCACTGCTCGTGCGCGTGGAGGACGACCAGTGAGCACCCTGCTCGGCGTGTGGTCCCCCGGGGCGCGGCAGGTCGCCGTCGTCTGGTCGGCAGTCACAGCCGAGCCCGACGCCGAGCGGACGGGTGACGTCACCCTGTCACCCATGACGGCCGAGGCCGACGGGTGGTGGAGCTGCACGCTGCCCCACGCCGGCGACGGTGTGCCGATCGACTACGCGTTCAGCATCGACGGCGGCGACCCGCGGCCCGACCCGCGCAGCCCGTGGCAGCCACGCGGGGTGCACGCGCCGAGCCGCACCTTCGACCCGGCGGCATACCCCTGGGGTGACGGCGACTGGCGGGGCACCCGCGGCGGGCGTGGCGTGACCGGGGGCGTCGTCTACGAGCTGCACGTGGGCACCTTCACGCCGGAGGGCACCTTCGACGCGGCGCTGGCGCACCTCGACCACCTCGTCGCGCTCGGCATCGACCTCGTCGAGGTCATGCCCGTCTCGGCGTTCGACGGCCCGTGGGGCTGGGGCTACGACGGCGTGCACCCGTATGCCGTGCACCACGCCTACGGTGGCCCCGCGGCCTTCCAGCGCTTCGTCGACGCGTGCCACGAGCGGGGGCTCGGTGTGGGCCTCGACGTCGTCTACAACCACCTCGGGCCGACGGGCAACTACCTCGCGGAGTTCGGCCCGTACTTCACCGACGCCCACCACACGCCGTGGGGCCCGGCGGTCAACCTCGACGCCCCGGGCAGCCACGAGGTGCGGCGCTGGATCATCGACAACGCTGCTCGCTGGCTGCGTGACTTCCACGTCGACGCCCTGCGGCTCGACGCCGTGCACGAGCTGCGCGACGACTCCGAGCGCCACATCCTGGCCGAGCTGTCCGACGAGATCGCCACTCTTGCAACGGAGCTGGGCCGTCCCCTCGACCTCATCGCCGAGTCCGACCTCAACGACCCGGTCATGGTGACCCCCACCACCGAGGGTGGTCTCGGCATGACCGCGCAGTGGGACGACGACATCCACCACGCGCTGCACGTCGCGCTGACGGGTGAGACCGAGGGCTACTACGCAGACTTCGCGGGTGGCACCGAGGCCTGGCCGGAGGGCGGGTCGCTCTCCGTGCTCGCCAAGACGCTGACCGACGCCTTTTTGCACGACGGGCGGGTGTCCACCTTCCGCGGACGCCCGTGGGGTGCCAAGGTCGACCCCGAGGCGCGGTCGGGGCACCAGTTCTTCGCCTACCTGCAGACCCACGACCAAGTGGGCAACCGCGCCACCGGCGACCGCATCAGCGACTCGGTCTCACCGGGGCAGCAGGCGGTCGGCGCGGCGCTCTACCTCCTGTCGCCCTTCACGCCGATGGTCTTCATGGGCGAGGAGTGGCGCGCCAGCACGCCCTTCGCCTTCTTCACCTCGTTCTCCGACGAGGCGCTGGCAGACGCCGTGCGCCACGGTCGGCGCGCGGAGTTCGCCGCGCACGGCTGGGCCGAGGACGACGTGCCGGACCCCCAGGACCGCTCCACTCGCGACGCGAGCGTGCTCCGGTGGGCCGAGGCGGTGACACCGGGACACGTCGAGATGATGCACTTCTACGTCGCGCTCATGAAGGTGCGCCGCACCGAGCCCGACGTGGCCTCGGGTGACCTGCGGGCCACCTCGGTGCAGGTCGACGAGGACGCGCGCTGGATCATCATGTCGCGCGGCAACGTCCACGTCATCGCCAACCTCGCTGGCCGCTCGCAGGTCGTGCCGTTCTCTGGTGAGGTCGCCAAGGTGCTCGCGTCGTGGGGGCGTGCCCCGATCATCCGCGGCGAGGGCGTGCGGCTCGACGGCCACGACGTGGTCGTGGTCCGCACCTTCTGACCTCCCCGACGCGCCGCCCTTCCGACTAATCGAAGGAGCATTTCGTCGGGCCGCACCCGGCCATCGCCCTCCTCACCAATCGAAAGAGCAGTTCGTCGCCCTTCCGCGCGACCGCGCGGCCGCGCTCGACGGCGACGAACTGCTCTTTCGATTGTCCTGGGGGTGGTGGCGTCGCGACCGTTTGAGTGTCGTCGTCAGGACTGCTTGACGCGGATCATGCCCTCTTGGGCCGTGGTCGCGACGAGCACGCCGTCGCGCGAGAACATGTGGCCGATCGCGAGGCCACGTCCACTGATGGCCGAGGGCGACTCCTGCGCGTAGAGCACCCAGTCGTCGGCGCGGGCGTCGCGGTGGAACCACATCGAGTGGTCGAGGCTCGCGACCCGCAGGCGGGGGTCGGTCCAGACGAGGCCGTGTCGCCGCAGCACCGGCTCGAGCAGGGAGTAGTCGCTGGCGTAGGCGAGGACGGCCGCATGGAGCAGCGAGTCGTCGGGCAGGCGGTCGACGGCACGCATCCACACGTGGTTGCTGGCGACTTGGTCGGCGCCGGCGTCGAGGAAGAGGTTGCCCTCGACGGGCCGCAGCTCGATCGGGCGGGACTCCGCGATGTGCCGTGCCCCGGGGTGGTCGACCCCGCGGAACTCGTCGGCAAGCGAGCGCAGGTCCTCGGGTGAGGGGACGTCGGGGGCGGGCTCCTGGTGATCGAGCCCACCGGCACGCTCCTGGAAGGAGCAGACCATCGACATGATCGGCGCGCCCTTCTGCACCGCGTGCACCCGACGGGTCGAGAAGGAGTTGCCGTCGCGCATCTCCTCGACGGCGAAGCGGATGGGCAGCGTGTCGTCACCGGGTCGCATGAAGTAGCCGTGGAGCGAGTGGATCGGCCGGGCGTCGTCGTCGTCGCTGACGTCGCGCACCGTGATGCCCGCCGCCATGACGCACTGGGCCAGCACCTGACCACCGAAGACGCGGCCGTGCGGCATCTTCTGGCTGCGCCCCTCGAAGACCCGGGCCGACGTGGCGCCGATCGACTCGGCCGCGTCACGCCCGGCGACATCGGTCACGGAGATGCGCGCCGTGCCGACGTCCCGGAGGTCGAGCACGTCGAGCAGGTCGTCGATGGGCGACAGCGCGGGGGAGGTGTCGGTCACGATGTGACCTTACCGAGGCTGCCCCGGATCTCTGTGACGCGCCTTCCGCTGGACGCGGTGCCGGCCGGCTCTCGCGGTGCCGCCGGCGGCGCGTCAGGCCTCCTGGGCGAGGACGAGGGGCAGCACGCCCGGCACCCCGGCCTCGCGGAGCAGCCCGGCGCAGACCGTGAGGGTCCATCGGGAGTCGGCGACGTCGTCGACGAGCAGCACCGGTCCGGGGATGCCGCTCAGCGCGGTCGCGAGGTCGGGCCCGACCGCGAGGCGGCCCCACACGTTGGCGAGCCGGAAGGCACTGTTGCCGCCAGGGTCGCCGACGGGCCCACCCTCGACGAGGTCGAGCGCGCCGAGGTAGGGCAGGCGGCCCAGCTCGCCGAGGCCGGCCGCGAGCGACCGCACGAGCTCGGGGCGACGCCGCGACGGGATCGACACGATCGCGACCGGCCGCTCCTGCCAGCCCCACCCAGCGAGCACCTCGACGCAGGCCCGCACCACCTCGGTCGGCACCTCGCGGTCGGGGCCGCGCAACAGCTCGCGCAGCCGCTGGCCCCAGCCAAGGTCGGACAGGCGAGCGACGGCGCGGCCCTCGTCCATCGCGATCGCCGGCGCGATCTTGCCCTTGAGCGGCACCCCCAGCCGGTCCATGCCCGTGGGCCACTGGGCCCGCGCGTCGAGCACCACGCCCGGCCGCTCGAGCCGTGAGCGCGCCGTGTTGACCGCAGCCTGTGGGACGGAGGTGTCGAACCACGGCGTGACGCACCGGTCGCACCGCCCGCAGGGCTCGGCCGTGTCGTCGTCGAGGCACTCCTGCAGGAAGGCCATGCGGCACTGGTCGGTGCGCTCGTAGTCGACCATCAGCTGCTGCTCGCGCTCGCGGGCCTCCGTGACCCGGTCGTAGCGCTCGGCGTCGTAGCTCCACGGCGCGCCGGTCGCCGTCCAGCCGCCCTGGACACGCTGCACCGCCCCGTCGACGTCGAGCACCTTGAGGAGCAGCTCGAGACGAGTGCGCCGCACGTCGACGATCGACTCGAGCGCGACGGTCGACAGGGGTCGGCCGGCCTCGGCGAGCGCCCGCAGCACCGCGTCGGCCTGGTCCTGCCGCGGCATCGACGCCGAGGCGAAGTAGCGCCAGATGTCCTTGTCCTCGGGGCCGGGCATGAGCAGCACGTCGGCGCGCTCGGTCGCGCGGCCGGCACGGCCGACCTGCTGGTAGTAGGCCACGGGCGAGCTCGGGGCCCCGAGGTGGAGCACGAAGCCGAGGTCGGGCTTGTCGAAGCCCATGCCCAGTGCCGACGTGGCCACGAGGGCCTTGACCTCGTTGTCGCGCAGGGCGGTCTCGAGGCGCACCCGCTCCGAGGTCTCGGTGCGACCCGTGTAGGCCGCGACGGTGTGGCCGGCCTCGCGCAGGGCCACCGCGACGTCCTCGGCAGCAGCGACCGTCAGGGCGTAGACGATGCCCGAGCCCGGCAGCTCTCCGAGGTGGGCGATGAGCCAGGCGAGGCGCTGCTCGGGGGCGGCGAGGGGCAGCACGCCGAGACGCAGGGAGGCGCGCGCCAGCGGCCCCCGGAGGGTGAGCACGTCGCGCCCACCGGCACCGAGCTGCTCGACGACGTCGGTGACGACGCGCGCGTTGGCCGTCGCCGTGGTCGCGAGCACCGGCGTGCGCTCGGGAAGCGTCGTCAGCAGGTCGCGGATGCGGCGGTAGTCGGGCCGGAAGTCGTGGCCCCAGTCGCTGATGCAGTGTGCCTCGTCGACGACGAGCAGCCCGCACGACTCGGCGAGCGCGGGCAGCTGCTCGTCGCGAAAGCGCGGGTTGTTGAGGCGCTCGGGGCTGACGAGCAGCACGTCCACCTCACCGCGGGCCAGGGCCCCGGAGACAGCGCCCCACTCGTCGGCGTTGGTGGAGTTGAGGGTGACCGCGCGGATGCCTGCGCGCTCGGCGGCGGCGATCTGGTCGCGCATCAGGGCGAGCAGCGGGCTGACGATGACGGTCGGGCCGGCCCCCTCCGCCCGCCGCAACGCCGTGGCGACGAAGTAGACGGCCGACTTGCCCCACCCCGTGCGCTGCACGACGAGGACGCGCCGGCGGCCGTCGACGAGCTCGGTGATCGCCTCGAGCTGGCCCTCGCGGAAGTCGACGTCGTCGCGCCCCACGAGCCGCCGCAGGGCCGCCGTGGCGCGCTCGCGCAGGTCGACCAGGACGGGGGCGGTGGGGGAGCTCGACATGGCACCCAACCTACGGGGCCCCACCGACCTCGCCGGACGGCATACCGGCTGCTGTGGACGGGCGACGCCAGACGGCGCCGCGCGGCGGGGGTGTGGACGGGCTGGAAGGATGGGCCCATGACCGACCGCGCCGACCTCGCTGACCACGCCGACCGTGCCCGACCGCCGTATGCCGCGCACGTCTCGCTGCGCTGGTCCGACATGGACGCCTATGCGCACATCAACAACGTGCAGTTCCTGCGCCTGCTCGAGGACGCCCGCGTCATCGCCTTCCGCGACTGGTTCGAGGCGGGGGGCGCGACCGACCGGTCGCTGCTCGAGGAGGGTGTGCTCGTGTCGCGCCACGAGATCGAGTACCGCCGGCCCCTCGGCTTCCGCCACGAGCCCGTCGAGATCCACCTGTGGGTCTCGCGGGTCGGTGGCGCCGGTTTCGACGTCGCCTACATAGTGACGGACCCCGAGGGCGTCGGCGAGGGGCCGGGAGGCACGATCTACGCCGTCGCGGAGACGGAGCTCGCGCTCTACGACTTCCGCACCGCGATGCCGCGCCGCATGCGCCCCGACGAGCGGGCCTCGGTGCTCGAGCACGTGGGTGACGCGGCTCCCTTCCGACGCCGGAAGCGGTGACCGCGTGCCGACCCCGGTGACCGAGATCGACCTCGGCGACCCCCGCGCGGTCTCCGACCTCGCGACCTTCGTCGGTCGCGCCAAGCAGGCCAGCCCCGAGGGCGCCGTGCGGCTCCAGCTCATGGGGCCGCTGCTCGTCACGACTGTCGCCGTGATCGAGGGGTCGGGGCTGCTCGGCGAGGGCACGGTGCTCGGCCTGCGTGCCGTGCGGGTCGCGTCGGAGGGGCTGCTCGACACGACGGTGGCGCTCGCTGCGGTGTCCGACCGCCTCGCGCGCGCCGACGGCACCACGCGGGTGCTGACGGTGCCGCCAGCCGAGGTGCGCGTGCCCTGGGCCGCGATGGCCGCCCCCCGCAGCGGCTGGGAGCCCGTGGGCAGCCTGGCGTGCGAGGACGTCGACTCGATTGCGCGACAAGGCATCTCGCAGGTCGCGGAGGGCACTCCCGACGGCGCGGGGGGTCAGGCTGTCGCTGCGCTCCGGAGACGCGTGTGGTCGGCGATGAGCGAGACCGTGCCACCGATCGCCGCGGGGCTGGCCTTCGGGGCGCACGTGCTCGGCTTCACCGCGCCGGGTGAGCAGGCGGCCGTGGCAGCACACGGCCGGTGGACGCGCCTCAGCACCTCACGAGGTCACGTGCTCGTGCGCTGACGCGCCGCACGGCCCAGCCGGTATGCCGCTCAGGGCGCTCCCGTCCACGCCCCGCGCTCCACGAGGACGTCCTTGAGCACGTCGATGCGGTCGCTCACGAGGCCGTCGACGCCGAGGTCGAGCAGGCGGTGCATCTCGTAGGCGTCGTCGATCGTCCAGACGTGCACGTGCTTGCCGTGGCGGTGCGCGGCAGCGATGAAACGTGCGGTGACGATCTGGAGCCGGCGGCCCCGCAGCGGCACGCTGGCCGGCACCTGGAGCACGTCGGCCGGGGTGCGCACCAGGGAGGTCAGCCAGTCGGGGGAGAAGCGCAGCAGTGCGGTGCCGGGCACGCCGGCCGCGGTGGCGACGCGGCCGCGCGAGAGCCGGCGGAAGTCCGACAGGTGACGCTGGTGGAAGGAGCCGACGCACACGCGGTCGTGCAGGCCGTACTCCTCGACGAGCCGCCAGAGGGGCGAGGCGGTGCCCGGCGCCTTGAGGTCGATGTTGAGGCAGATGCCCGGGAAGGCCTCGACCACCTCGCTGAGAAGGGGGACCCGCTCGTGCTCGGGCCCCGACCCGAGCCGCGCGGCCTGCACCTGCTCCCACGGGAGGTCTCGCAGCCGACCGGCACGGTCACCCACCCGGTCGAGCCGGGAGTCGTGGAAGGCGACGAGCTGGCCGTCCTTCGTCACGTGGACGTCGGTCTCGAGGTGGGTGTAGCCGAGGGCGACGGCATGGCTGAAGGCCGTCAGCGTGTTCTCGAGGCCGAGGTTGGGGGCATAGAGCGCGCCCCCGCGGTGGGCGAGGGCGACGGGAGTGTGCGCGAGGTAGGGGCGCGGCGCGGCCATGCCTGCGAGGCTATCGCCGCGCTGAGTCAGAGGCCCAATGCGTCGGCGGTGGTGCCCCGGCCGGCCTCGAAGGCCGCGCCGTCATTCATCATCCACATCACGACATCGTCAGGTGTTCGACTCTCGAGCTCGCGGTAGATCTCCCACTGTCGCGTCGGCGAGGGACCCTTGACGGTGATGTCGGTGCCGGCCTCAGGTGTGGCATCGGACCCGTAGGCGACGACCCCGTCGGAGAAGGACAGCGAGAAGCCTTCGGCGAACACGGTGAGCAGCCCCCCGGGCACGCCCGCGAGGAGGCTCTGCACCTCTGACACGGGCAGGTCGATGTTGATCATCCATCCGGACACGTCAGGGTCTTCTCTCCACGATCTCGCCGCCACGCGTGATGACGAGCACGACGTCGATGCGATCGTATCGACGGATGGCCAGGTCGACCTGCCGGAGCGCCTCCTCGAGGCTCAGCGGACTGCGGGCGAGGTCGATGACGATGCGGGGCGACTGGTCACGCGCGAACCTCACCGCCTGGACGACTGTGCCGGAGCCGCTGCCGACGGGCGACTTGAACTCCCATGGCGCGCCGCGGATCAGGGCATCGGGTGACTTGGCGTCGTTGGACCGTGGGAGGAACTCGAGCTCGAAGCCGGCACGACGCAGGCGCTCGGCGGTGTAGAGCTCATGGGCCTCGGGCCGAGGCTGGGCAGCTGCCTCAACCCGTTGCGGCTCTCGGTCCGAGATGACGCTCGTCAGGGCGTCGAGTCGCTCCTGTCGGCGGGCAGCCGCGACCTGCTCGCTCGTGGGCAGCGTCGGTGCTCGCCGGGCCCCAGCGGCGAGCAGAGCGGTCGTGGGCACGTCGGAGCCACCACCGAGGGAGCGCAGGTGGTCGAGTCTGGCCGTGATCGCCGCGGTGCGTTGCTCGTCGACCCTCGTCTGCTCGAGCTCGGTGTTGGAGCGCACGAGGGAGATGACGAGGTCGTCCTGCGTGCTGCGGTTGGTGCCCCCGCTGGCCAGGGTGGCGAGGGCAAGACCGACAGCCTGGGGTCCCTCGCGCCACGACAGCGCGAGGGCCTTGGCCTCGGCCAAGGTGCGCCACATCGACCGGTTGGCGACATCCCGACGTCGAGCGACCTCGATGAGAGCCGCTGACGTCGCCTGCTCGAAGAAGCCGATGCGGGTCGTCACGTCGTCGAGGCCGCCCTGCCCCTCGCCCGGCGTGGACTGCTGCACGGCCCGCGCGACCTCACCCTCGATGAGGCGCTGGTGGGCCGGTGAGGGCGATCCGCCCGCCCCGGTGGCGCGTGAGGGCTCCGCCCCCACCGCCAAGGCTCCGATGAGCCCGGTCAGCTCCTCCAGCCGGAGGCGAGGCTGGTGCCGGTCGCCCACGGGGGTGCTCCAGGCCACGGCCGCCCCGGCATCCGGCTGGGCGAGCGTCGCATCGATGGACTCCGGCATGTCGAGCACCCAGTCGACAGCGGCAGACTCGAGCACCGAGGAGTTGCCCTCATAGAGCAGGATGGTCGAATGCTCCTGCTGGGCAAGGGAGTTGGTCCGACTGATCTCGGCCATCACGCGAGCCCTCAGGGTGGCTGCGTCGTCATGGCCGGTCAGACCCACGGTGGCCGCCAGCAGTCGGGAGAGGTCGTCGTTGGTCGCCAGGGCCAGGTCGGGGTGGGTCGAGGTCGAGCTCGACTCGTAGGTGAGCCAACGTCGGACCAGGGCCTCGGCGAGCACGAGCGGCCCGCCTCGGGAGTTGGTCAGACCGTGCCCCTCGACCGGCGATGACAGCAGCTCGACGACTGCCGTGGGGTCGTCACCCGCCTCGAGCAGCAGGGTGTGGAGCGCGTCTCCGGTCCTGTCCGCGTCGTCGAAGAGAGACGCGAAACGGGCACCACCCGCAGGGGCGAGCGTGCTGCCGTGCACCCGCTCCGCATCGGCGTCGCGGGTCTCGCCGATCTCGGCCGCGGCGGCACCGGCGGTGAGGCGACGCAGCAGCGATGGTGGCACGCGCGCTGACCACCCCGACTGCCTCGCGCCGATGACGAGCTGCCCGAGGAGCCAGTAGCCACTGGCCCGGGAGGTGGTCGAGTCGGCAGCGACCACCCTGCTCAGTGACGCCACGAGGTCGTCGCGGAGCAGGGCGGCTGTGGAGTCGAGACGGCGGGCGGTGCCGGCGTCGTGCCCGGCCGAGGCTCCCGGCGCGACGGCGGTCAGCAGGAGCCGGCCGAGGGCCCCGATCGCCTGCCTCGACACGTCGACCGGGACGTCTGCGTCGCCGAGGGCCAGCACGAGTCGGCCCAGGCCGTTGACGCCCAGCGTCTCGACGAGGGCCTGGGCATAGCGGGGGTCATCCCCGCGGTCCTGGGCGGTGCGCACGAAGGCACGCAGGGCATGGGCCGTCGCGGGCTCGGCAGGTCCCACCGTCAGCAGGCGCCGGAGGACCTGGGCATCGGACCCGGCCACCCGCCCGATGTCCGCAGCGGCAGCAGCTCCGCTGGCCAGGGGCAGGCCGTGGATCAGCCTGTCGCGCAATGTTGTTGCCGTCAGACGGGTGCCGATCGGAAAGGTCTCGTCGTTGAGGGCGGCAAGCGCCGCCGCGGTGCGGTTGGCCGCCCGGTCCAGCTCCTGCCGGAGCTCGGCGTGCTGGTGCGAGAGCCGCACCAGGCGCGCCTCGTGCTCCTGCGTGAGGCGCATGATGAGGCCGGCCGCGTCGGGATCGCTGCCCACCCGGAGGCGCACGGCCGCAACGGCCAGGTGATGCTGCTCGACGTCACGGTCCCAGTCGCGCTGCAGCCGCGCGACGGCGTGCTGGCTGTGCTCGAGGAGGGCTGCATGGCGCTCGAGAGCCCTCGCGGCGGCTGGCAGGTGGAGCAGTCCCGAGGTGCACCGACGGACCAGCTCGATGGACTCGTCCACGGCCGCCTCGGCGGCGGACCCGGTCCAGACGAGCGGCAGGATCGTGGCCAGTCGGCCGCGGAGGGTGGCGGTGGTGTGCGCCGAGTGAGCCGCCCGGCGCAAGGCGACCGCGGCTGCCCGCAGTGCGCCCGTGTCGCCCGGAGGGGTGGGCAGCGCGGTGGTCCCGGAGCCGGGCAGTCCGCCGGATCCGGGGGATCGGCCACGGCTCACGGTTGCCTCGGGGCGCCGACCCGTGGCCCGAGCGTGCCGGAGATCCCGGAGATCGAGCCGAGGGCCGATGCTGCCGCGAGCTCTGTGTCGCGCTCGCTGCGCACGGCGAGGTCGAGCCCGCCCCGAAGAGCGGTCACGGCATCGGCCATGGCGTCGATGGTCTGCGCGTGCACGTGACGGAAGCGGTCGACCTCGGCGGAGAGCCCCGGCTGGCCGGTGCCGACCGCACACCTGGCGGCAGCCGACGCGGCAGCCACGGCGTCGGCCACGGCGCGCAGCGTGTCAGCGTCACGGCTGATCTCTCCGCCGACCGTGGAGACCTCCCCGCGGTCCATCTCGTAGCGCGCCATGAGCAGACCCTAGGGAGGTCCGTCGAGCCGCCTTCCGACTTCTCCACAGGGACGCGCAGAGGGCACCCCGCTGGTGCGGGGTGCCCTCTGTGAGTCTCGCTCTCGTCAGTGCCAGACGGCCCAGACCGTCGTGTCGCGCGGGACCCGGCCCTCGTCGAGCGCGCCGGAGGCGACGACGACCTCGGCGCCCGCGGGCAGGTCGACGGGCGTGTCGCCGAAGTTGCTCACGACGAGCACGCGGTCGCGGGCGTCGCCGCCGTTGGCGAGCGCGAGGACGTCAGCGGCATACCCCTCGACGAAGGTGAGCGAGCCGGTGCCCAGGCCCAGCATGCGGCGCTGGTGCAGGAGCGCTCGGTAGAGCTCGAGCGTCGAGCCGTCGACGCCCTGCTGACGGTCCACGGCGTAGTCGGCGTAGACGGCCGGCTGCGGCAGCCAGGTCGCGTCGGACGGTCCGAAGCCGAGGCTCGGGGCGTCGGCCTCCCAGGGGATCGGCACGCGGCAGCCGTCACGGCCGATCTCCTTGCCCGCGGTGCGCGCGAAGGTCGGGTCCTGACGGAAGGCGGCCGGCATGTCGGTCGAGTCCGGGAGGCCGAGCTCCTCGCCCTGGTAGATGTAGGCGCCACCGGGCAGCGAGAGCATGAGGGCCGTTGCGGCGCGGGCCCGCTGGAGGCCGAGCGCGCGGTCGGGCTGCGGGTCGGTCGCGGAGATGCCGTTCATCCGCGGCGTGCCGACGGGGAAGCCCAGACGCGAGGCGTGACGCACGACGTCGTGGTTGGACAGCACCCAGGTCGACGGTGCGCCCACGGAGTCGGCCGCCTCGAGCGATGACCGGATGACCGCGCGCAGCGCGTCGGAGTCCCACGGCGCGGCGAGGAAGTCGAAGTTGAACGCCTGGTGCATCTCGTCGGAGCGCACGTAGCGCACGGCGCGCTCCTGCGGCTCGACCCACGCCTCGGCGCAGAGGATGCGGTCGGGCGTGCCGTAGGAGTCGAGGATCGCGCGCCAGGAGCGGTAGACCTCGTGCACGCCGTCCTGGTCCCAGTAGGGGGTGTTGACGCGGTGGTGGTCGGACTCGAAGTCGGTGTTGCCGAGCATCACCGTCCGCTCCTCCTGCGTGTCCGGCAGGCCCTGCTGCTTGATGAGGCCGTGCGCGACGTCGACGCGGAAGCCGTCGACCCCGCGGTCGAGCCAGAAGCGCAGGATCGCCTCGAACTCGGCGCGCACCTCCGGGTGCTCCCAGTTGAAGTCGGGCTGCTTGGGGTCGAAGAGGTGCAGGTACCACTGACCGGGCTCGCCGTCCGCCTCCGTGACGCGCGTCCACGCGGCGCCGCCGAAGACCGACTCCCAGTTGTTGGGAGGCAGCTCGCCGCGCTCGCCACGGCCTTCGCGGAACATGTAGCGCTCCCGCTCGGCCGAGCCGGGGCCGGCCGCGAGAGCCGCCTGGAACCAGACGTGCTCGTCGGAGGAGTGGTTGGGGACCATGTCGACGATGATCTTGAGGCCGAACTCGTGGGCCCGCTCGATCATGGCGTCGGCGTCGGCGAGCGTGCCGAAGAGGGGGTCGACGCTCCGGTAGTCGGCGACGTCGTAGCCCGCATCGGCCTGGGGGGAGGTGTAGAACGGTGAGAGCCACAGAGCGTCGACGCCGAGGTCGCGCAGGTGGTGGAGGCGTGCGGTGATGCCGGGCAGGTCACCGATGCCGTCGCCGTCGCTGTCGGCCCACGACCGCGGATAGATCTGGTAGATCACCGCGTGGCGCCACCAGGCCGCGTCGGGCCGGTCGGCGGCGTGCACCGGGGTGAGGGCCTCGCGGATGGCGTCGGCGCCCTCGTGGTCGGGCCGGTGGTGGGTCATGGTGGAGGCTGCTGCTCGGGTCACGACGCACCATCGTTCCCCATGGAGGGCAAGATTCAAAACAGGTTTGCAAGAAATTGCACGACTTGGCGCCGACGGGGGTGGGCCCGCAGTCGGCGCGGAGCGGTAGAACGGTCGGATGAGAACCGGCTTCGTCGTCCCGTATGCCGCTGAGCGTGAGTTCGTGGATCTCGCGCGCCTGGGTGAGGAGCGGGGGTGGGATGCCGTCTTCGGCTGGGAGGCGCTCTACGGGATCGACGCGTGGGTGCAGCTCGGAGCCGCGGCGATGGTGACTGAGCGCATCCGGCTCGGCACGCTGCTCACGCCCGCCTCGCGGCACCGTCCGTGGGACCTTGCCTCCACAGTCGGGTCCGTCGACCGGATCAGCGGCGGGCGGGCGATCATGTCGGTCGGTCTCGGGGCGCTGCACCCCGGGTGGACGGCCTTCGAGCCCGACGAGGGTCGGGCCGTGCGGGCCGCAAAGCTCGACGAAGGCCTCGCCATCTGGGCAGGGCTCCTCGAGGACGCCGGGTCCTTCACCTTCGAGGGCCGCCACTACAGCGCGGGCGCCAACGACTTCATGCTGCCGCCGCCCACGCCGCAGCGTCCCCATCCGCCGGTATGGGTGGTCGGTGCGCCGACCCCTGGCGGTGGCCGGCAGCGCTCGCTCGAGAGGGCTGCCCGCTGGCAGGGAGTGCTGCCGGCGATCCACCCACCGCAGGAGGGCACTCCGAAGTCACTGGACGACTTCGCCGCGGTCGTCGAGGGTGTGCGCGCCATCCGCTCCGAGCTGGGTCTGCCGTGGGACGGCTACGACGTGGTCATCGAGGCGGACTCGTGGGGCTCGTTCACCTCGCTCGAGCCCGCCGAGCCGGCGGCCTGGGAGGAGGCCGGGGCCACGTGGTGGGTCGAGAGCTGGTGGGACGTGCCCCAGGGGCCGGAGGGGCTGGCCGAGGTGCGTCGCCGCGTCGAGGCCGGCCCGCCGCCGCTCTCCTGATGGGGTGACGCCGCGGGCTGGGACGGAGCGGGTGACGGTGTCATGCGTGGGGCCACCGCTACCGTCGGGGCATGACGACCTATGTCACTGCAGCCTTCTGCCTCGTGCGAGACGGTCGGCTGCTGACCGTCCGCAAGGCTGGATCGACGCGGTTCATGCTGCCGGGCGGCAAGATCGAGCCGGGGGAGAGCCCACGCGACGCGGCCGTGCGCGAGGTGATGGAGGAGGTCGGCGTCGACGTCTCTGGCGTCGGCACACCGCTCGGCCGCTTCCACGACGTCGCCGCCAACGAGCCCGACGCGTGGGTGGACGCGACCATCTACGTCACCGACCTGCGGGAGCAGGACGCGCCGGCTCCGCTCGCCGAGATCGCCGAGCAGCGGTGGCTCGGGTTCAACGAGGAGCTGCCCGAGGACCTGGCGCCACTGCTGCGCAACCACGTCGTCCCCGCCCTCCGCGCCCACCTCGCCACGCCTCGACCGGCGCACTGAGCGGCACCGACGGGCACGAAAGTCGTCCTGACGGGCGCTGTCCCTGCACCCATCGGTGCGCTCGGGAGCACGCTGAAGGGGACGTCGCCCGGATCCGGGCGACGTCCCCTTCAAACATCAGGGTCAGCGCGGGCCGCGGCCCATGCCGATGACGCCGGCCTTGGCCGCCTTCTTCACCGCGTCGGCCTCGGCCTGCGTGAGCTTGCCGTCCGTGACGGCCTGGGCGAGCTTGTCGTCGAAGGCCTTCAGGTGCTCGGCCTCCTCGGCAGCCCGGAGGTCGGCGATCGCCGTCTTGACCTTAGCCGCGTCGATGCCGAGCTCGGCCGCGAGCTTGGTGGCGAACTCGTCCTGCATCGCCGTGGGGTCGGGCTTGGTCGTGCTCCCGCTCGACTGCCGGGCGGCCTTCATCTCGTCGCGGACCGCCTTGACGGCGTCCTTCAGCTTCGTCTCGTCGACGCCGAGCGCCGTCGCGAGGCCGGCGAGGTCAGCGCCCTTGCCCATCCCCATTCCCATGCCCTTGCCCATGCCGCCGCCGTGGCGACCGCCCGGACCCCAGCCCTTGCCCTGGCCGGGGGCCGCGGCGCCGGGATCGGCCGCGCTCTTGTCAGCGTCGCCTTGGGTGGACGTCGCCGACGGGTTGGGCGTCGGTGTGGCGTCGTCGGCCCGGGCCACCTGCGTGACGCCGAGCCCGATCGCAGCCACCGCTGCACCTGCCGCGGCGAGGCCGACTGCCTTCGTGCTGATGGAGGCCATCTGTGTCCCTTCGTCTGGACGCCGGGCTGACGCCCGACGCCGGATGTGTCTCTCTCCAGAGAACACCCGACGGATGTGCGTCGCACCGTGATCCGCCTGTGACTTGCTGTGAGTCGGCGCGAGTCGTGGAACCCAGCGGGGGTGGGACCAGTGCGGGTCAGAAGGACTCGGTCGGACCACCGCTGTTGACGAGGGAGTAGGCGGCCCGCGTCAGGTAGTCACGCAACCGGTCGTCCTGCTCTGGCTCGAGCTCGAGGGAGTCGACGGCGTTCATCATGTGCAGCAGCCAGCGGTCGCGCATGTCGGGCGTCACGGCATACGGCATGTGGCGCATGCGCAGCCGCGGGTGACCGCGCTGCTCGGAGTAGGTCGTCGGACCGCCCCAGTACTGCTCGAGGAACATCCGCAGCCGCTCCTCGGCGGGCCCGAGGTCGTCCTCGGGATAGAGCGCCCGCAGCGGCTCGTCCTGTGCGACGCCGCGGTAGAACTCGTGGACGAGTTTGGCGAAGGTCTCGTGGCCTCCGAAGTCGTCGTAGTAGGTCACGCGGACGAGTCTCCCAGAGTGCTGCGGCCGGTCACGTGGCGGTGCCCTGCGGCGCCGCACCGCCGTAAGGGGGCAGGACCGGATGGGGACTGCGCACGCCGGCTTCGTCGAGGGCCCGCTTGATGCGCTCGCGCATCTCGCGCTGCACCCCGAACTGCTCGTTGGCCAGCGTCTTGGCGAGGACCCGGATGGTGATGGCTCCTGCGGTGATGGACTCGACGCCGACGACGTTGGGCTCCTCGAGGAGCACGTCCTTCCAGGCCTCGTCATCGTCCATGACGCTGACGACGTCGCGGATGACCATGATCGCCGCGTCGACGTCCTGGTCGTAGGCGATGGCCACGTCGACGATCGCCGTCGACCAGCCCTGCGTCTTGTTGCCGATGCGGATGATCTCGCCGTTGCGCACGTACCACGTCATCCCGTTGGCGTCGCGCAGCGTCGTGACCCGCAGCGAGACGTTCTCGACGGTGCCGATCACCTCGCCCGTGTCGATGACGTCACCGACGCCGTACTGGTCCTCGATGATCATGAAGATGCCGGACAGGAAGTCCTTGACGAGGCTCTGCGCGCCGAAGGCGAGGGCGACGCCACCGACACTCGCCGACGCGAGCATGGGCCCGAGCGGGATGCCGACGAGGGAGAGGACCGTGAGCGCGGTGATGCCCCCCACCACGAAGGTCGAGATGCTCTTGAGCAGCGCCCCCATCGTCTGGGTGCGCTGCACGTGCCGGGTCTGCGCGACGCCGACCGCCTGCAGGGCGAGCCCCGCCCCGGGGATCGACGCCAGTCGCTCCGCACGCCGCGAGGTCGCCGACGCCACGACCCGGTCGATGAAACGGTGCAGCAGGAAGCGCGCCACGTAGCCGACGACGAGCGTGATGATGATGAGCAGCGGAGTGCCGACCAGCCAGGCGCCGACCTCCTCCCAGGTCAGGGTCGACAGGCCCGCGAGCGTTGTCGAGACGGTGTCCACGGGGTCCTCCCCCCAGGGTGTCGGCGGCGGCTGGGTGGCACTCGGGGCGACGGTGCCGGTCGAGGCGGTCAGGGTGGTCAGGGCAGTCGTGAAGGGAAGGATCACAGCGTCTCAGTCGGGAGGGGTCGGGTGGTGCTGTCAGGTGGGCTCGTGGACCCGGCGGGTCGACGTGCCCCGACGGTATGCCGTGGGGCCGGGCCGCGTGAAGCAGCCCGGCCCCAGCCGGGTGGGCTCAGCCCTGGCGGTCGCGAGCCTGGGCCAGCAGGGCACGGGCCACGGTGTCGCGGTTCTCGGCCACCGTGCGCACGAGGCCGGGTGCGGCGTCGGGGTGCTCCGCGAGCCACCGGTCGGAGGCCTGCTTGAGCTCCTCGCTCGCGAGCGCGAACGGGTAGAAGCCGCCGACGACCCGCTCACCGATCGCGACGCTGCGCGCCTCCCAGGCGTCGACGAGCATCGCGTGGTACTTCTCCACGTAGGGCTCGAGCAGCGACAGGTCCGTGCTGCGCCGGAAGCCCGCACTCACGGCCTCGACCATCTGGTTGGGCAGCACGTTCTGCTCGACCGCCTTGGCCCACGCGTCGGCCTTGGCCTCTGCCGTCGGGCGGGCCGCGAGCGCCTCGGCGTGCCGCTCCCGGCCCGTCGAGGTCGGGTCGCGGTCGAGCTCGCCCTGCAGCTCGGCCTCGTCGGCGACGCCGAGAGCGGCGAGCGCCTTGACGAACGTCCACCGCAGCTCGGTGTCGACGGTCAGGCCCTCGAACGCCGACTCACCCGAGAGCAGCGCGCGCAGGCGCGGCTCGTCGGACGCGTCCCGGGTCGTGTTGGCCCAGGCCTCGACGAGCTGGAACTGCGCGTCGCTGCCGGGTGCCGCGGTCTCTGCCAGCGCGGCGAGCGACGAGCTGAGCCGGGCGGCGGTCTCGGCCCGGTGCTCGGGAGCCGTGTAGAGGCGCGTCGCCGTCACGACCTGGCCGACGAGGACGCGCAGCAGGGTCGAGTCGGTCTCGCCGGGCAGCGTCTCGAGCACGAAGCGCACGAAGTCGCGAGCCGGCATCTCGGCGTCGCGGGTCATGTCCCACGTGGCGCCGAGCACGAGCGAGCGGGGAAGCGAGTCGGCGAAGCCCCGCGGCAGCGACAGCGCGGTCGCGAGCGAGCGCTCGTCGAGGCGGATCTTCGCGTAGGCGAGGTCGTCGTCGTTGACGAGCAGCAGGTCGGGCTGCTGCTGGCCCACGAGGGCGTCGATGTCGGTGCGCGCCCCGTCGATGTCGACCTCGTCGTAGCCGACGCGCTCGAGCACGTCGCCCGACTCACCCGCCCGGACGGCATACCGCCCGATGCCGAGACGGTGCGGGCGCAGCGTCGGGTGGGAGGCGGCGGCGCTCTGCTCGACGGCGAAGGAGGTGTAGCGCCCGTCGGCGTCGACCTCGAAGACCGGCCGGAGGGTGTTGACCCCGGCGGTCTCGAGCCACAGCGTGCTCCACTGCGTGAGCTCACGGCCCGAGGCCTTCTCGAGCTCGCTCAGGAGGTCGGCGAGGGTCGTGTTGCCCCACGCGTGCTTGGCGAAGTACTCGCGCAGCGCGGCGACGAAGGGCTCACGGCCGACGTAGGCGACGAGCTGCTTGAGCACCGAGGCGCCCTTGGCGTAGGTGATGCCGTCGAAGTTGACCTCGACGTCCTCGAGGTGGCGCATGTCGGCCGCGATCGGGTGGGTCGAGGAGAGCTGGTCCTGGTCGTAGGCCCAGGCCTTCTCCGACGTGCCGAAGGTCGTCCACGCGCTCGTCCACTCGGTGGCCTCGGCCTGGCACGTCGTCGACGCCCACTCGGCGAACGACTCGTTGAGCCAGAGGTCGTCCCACCACCTCATCGTCACGAGGTTGCCGAACCACATGTGCGCGAGCTCGTGCAGGATCGTCAGGGCGCGGCGCTCGACCTTGGCCTCGGAGACCTTGCTGCGGAAGACGTAGACCTCGGTGAAGGTCACGGCACCGGCGTTCTCCATGGCGCCCATGTTGTATTCGGGCGTGAAGATCTGGTCGTACTTCTCGAAGGGGTAGGGCTGGTCGAACTCCTTCTCGAAGAACGCGAAGCCCTGCTTCGTGCACTCGAAGATGTTGTCGGCATCGAGGTGCTCGGTGAGCGACCTGCGGCAGAAGATGCCGAGCGGCACGACGCCCGCGCGGGTCGTCACCTGGTCACGCACCTCGTCGTAGGGGCCGGCGATGAGGGCCGTGATGTAGGAGGAGATGCGCTGGGTCGGCGCGAACGTCCACGTCGCGCGCTCGACGCCCTCGGCCACGCCGGCGGCCTCCGGCTCCGGGGTCGGCGAGTTGGACACGACCTTCCAGTGCGCGGGGGCCGTGACGGTGAAGGCGAAGCTCGCCTTGAGGTCGGGCTGCTCGAAGACGGCATACATCCGCCGCGAGTCGGGCACCTCGAACTGCGTGTAGAGGTAGACCTCGTTGTCGACGGGGTCGACGAAGCGGTGCAGTCCCTCGCCGGTGTTGGTGTAGCTGCCCGTCGCGTCGACGACGAGCTCGTTGTCGGCCTGCAGACCGGGCAGTGCGATGCGGGAGTCGGCGAAGACCTCGCTCGGGTCGAGCTGTGCTCCGTTGAGGGTCACCGACTCGACCGAGGCCGCGATGAGGTCGATGAAGGTGTCGGCCCCGGGCTCGGAGCAGCCGAAGCGCACCGTCGTGACGGTGCGGAAGTGCTCCGGGCCGGTCGTGAGGTCGAGCCCGACGGCATAGCTCTCGACGGTCAGGATGCTGGCGCGAGCGGCAGCCTCGTCGCGGGTCAGGTTCTTGCCGGGCACGGGGGTGACCTCCTGGGCAGGTTGCGTGGGCACGACGCGTCGGTCCGACGGCGACGTCGGCGGCCATCCTCGCACGAAGGGAGAGGGGTGCCACCACCGCTTTGCCGCTCCGGCGGCGGTGCCATGATGGGGCGCATGGCCGATGCGAACGAGACCACCCCGACCGTCGACGAGCGCAGCGGGGGAGCCGCGACGGGCAAGGAGTCCGTCGAGATGTGGTTCGACCCGATGTGCCCGTGGGCGTGGATGACCTCCCGCTGGCTGATGGAGGTCGAGAAGCACCGCGACATCGAGGTCACCTGGTCGGTGATGAGCCTTGCCGTCCTCAACGAGCACGCCGAGAGCCTGCCGCCCGCCTACCAGGCGATGATGCAGCGCGCGTGGGGTCCGGTCCGCGTCGTCATGGGCGCCGCGGCGCAGCACGGTGACTCGGTCGTCAAGCCGCTCTACGACGCGATGGGCACGCGCTTCCACCCGGGGGGAGAGCAGGACGTCGCGACCGTCATCCGTGAGGCGCTCGAGGACGTGGGCCTGCCCGCCGAGCTGGCCGAGCTCGCGAGCACCGACGCCAATGACGAGCCGCTGCGGGCCAGCCACCAGCGTGCGATCGACCTCGTCGGCACCGACGTGGGGACCCCCGTCATCGCCGTCAACGGCGTCGCCTTCTTCGGCCCCGTCGTGACGCCTGCGCCCAAGGGCGAGGCAGCCGCCAAGCTGTGGGACGGCTGCGTCCTCGTGGCCGCGACCCCCGGCTTCTTCGAGCTGAAGCGGACGCGCTCGCGCGGCCCGGTCTTCGACTGAGCCGACCCGCTCGACCCCCCTCACCTCCCACGATTCCCACAACGATTCCGGCAACGCACCCAAGGACGGACATGCGCATCCACATCGGCGGCGACCACGCGGCATACGAGCTCCAGCGAGCCCTCGTCGCCCACCTCACCGAGGGCGGGCACGAGGTCGTCGACCATGGTCCGACGGACTACGACGCCCAGGACGACTACCCCGTCTACGTCCTGCGGGCGGCGGAGGCGGTGGCGGCCGACGAGGGGTCGCTCGGCGTCGTGCTCGGCGGCTCCGGCAACGGTGAGCAGATGGCGGCCAACAAGGTGCGCGGCATCCGTGCAGCCTTGGCGTGGTCGGGCGAACTCGCTGCTCTCGCAAGAGAACACAACAACGCGCAGGTCGTGTCGATCGGTGCCCGCTTCACGTCGGTCGACGTCGCCAAGGAGATCGTCGACACCTTCGTGCGGACCGAATTCACCGATGAGGCACGGCACAGCCGCCGGCTGGGTATGGTGACCGCGTACGAGAACACGGGCGACCTGCCGGCGCTCCCGGAGTCGGGCGCGAGCTGACCCGGCGCGGCCCCGGCCCGGTCCGACGCGAGCCGCGGAGAGGGGGCCAGGTGCCCACCAGCGAGAGCATCGTCTCTCGGCGCCCACGCTACGCGGCCGGACCCGTTCGTCGGCTGCGGTTGCTGGGCCAGTGGCTCGTCCGCAAGCCCTGGGTGATCGTCACCTTCTTCCTGCTGCTGGGGATCGTGGCGAGCGTCGCCATCGCCCTCTGGCCGATGCAGGTGCCGTGGACGACGTTCACCTTCCTCGCTGTCGCGGCCGGGCTCTTCCTCGAGCCGCGTCTGCTCGTGACGGTGTATGTCGGCCTCTTCCTCGCGCTGGTTTCGCTCGGTGTCGCGCTCGGCGCGACGAAACCGGCGACGATCGGTGCGCAGATCGTCACCCTCGGCACGATGGGCCTCATGCTCTGGCTCTCCAACGCACGCGCCCAGGCGGGTGTGGTCGGCGTCGGCGGCGAGTCGATGCTCGTCGACATGCGCGACCGCCTGCGCGCCCAGGGCGAGCTGCCCACCCTGCCGCCGTCGTGGGGCGCTGAGGTCGCGCTCGAGTCGGCCTACGGCGACGGGTTCGCCGGGGACTTCGTCGTCGCGAGCCGCTCGACGAACGGCCGGATGCTCGAGGTCGCGCTCGTCGACGTGTCGGGCAAGGGCCGCGAGGCCGGTGCTCGCTCGCTGCTCCTGTCGGGCGCCCTCGGCGGCCTCCTCGGCGAGATGAGCGAGGGCGGCTTCCTCCAGTCGGCCAACAACCACCTGTTGCGGCTGCGCTGGCCCGAGGGCTTCGCCACAGCGGTGCACGTCGCCATCGACCTCGAGACCGGCCACTTCACCATCGGGTATGCCGGCCACCCGGCTGCCGCGCAGTACGCCGCGGGGTCGGGTCGGTGGCGAATGCTCGCCGGTGGCCGCGGGCCGCTGCTCGGCGTCATCGAGCGGGCCGAGTTCCCGCGCGAGTCGGGCACCATCCGCCGCGGCGACGCCCTCGTGCTCTACAGCGACGGGGTCATCGAGGCGCGCGACAGGGCCCTCACCGACGGCATCGACCGCATGCTCGGTCGGGCGGAGTCGTTCATCCGCACCGGCTTCGAGGGCCTGGCCCAGCGGCTCTGCGACCAGGCGGCGGCGGGCCTCGGTGACGACCGGGCGGTCGTCACCATCTGGCGCAGCTGAGCAGCGAGATCGACTGGCGTCACTACGATGCCGAGGTGACCGACCACTTCGAGCAGGACGAGCAGACCGACCGGCCCGAGCCCGAGCACCCCGCGCGGGTGCGCAGCTTCGTGCGACGCGGCCGGCTCTCGAGCCTCACCCGTGACCGGATGGAGCTGCTCGGGCCGTCACGGGCCCTGCCCGAGGGGCCCTTCGACCCACCGGCGGCGTTCGGCCGGGTCGCCCCGGTCGTGCTCGAGATCGGATGCGGCCACGGCCACGCCGCCATTGCCTATGCCGCGGCCCACCCCGAGCACGACCTCGTCGCCATGGACGTGCACACTCCCGGACTGGCGCGCATGCTCGCCGACGCCGAGGAGGCGGGGGTGCCCAACCTCAGGGTGGAGGTCGGCGACGCCGTGCTCTTCCTGCAGGAGCGCGTCGCCGACGACACCTTCGACGCGATCCACCTCTTCTTCCCCGACCCGTGGCGCAAGAAGAAGCACACGAAGCGGCGCTTCGTCAGCCCCACCAACCTCGACCTGCTCGCCCGCGTGCTGCGACCCGGTGGCCACATGCTCATCGCCACCGACCAGGACTTCTACGCCGCCCACGTGCTTGCCGAGGTGGCCCAGCACCCGCGCTTCGAGGCGAGCCGTGCCCCACGACCGGCCTGGCGTCCGTCCGACGGGTTCGAGGCCAAGGGCCTGGTCGCCGGCCGCACGATCACCGAGCTGCGCCTCGATCTCGTCGGCTGACCCGCACGTTCCCCGCAACACACCGAGAAATCGTCAACTCGCCGTGGCACACCACGCAGAGTTGACGATTTCTCGGTGTGTTGCCGAAGTAGCTGGTCGGGGCAACAGGACCCGTGCTTGCTGCCGCGGCTCGTTCCTCGCCGCGCCTGTTCGCCCTCCCGGCAGCCTGTGTGCCCCGACGAGCGAAAGGCCCCGCTGGAGGCGACTTCGTCGCGACCAGCGGGGCCATCCGGTTCGGTCGGGGCAACAGGATTTGAACCTGCGACCTTCCGCTCCCAAAGCGGACGCGCTACCAAACTGCGCCATGCCCCGTCGTGCTCTGCCGTGTCCCGTCGCTGCTGTCCGCGACACGCGCACACCCGCGGGCCGAGTCGATTTCGGCTCTCGGGACGCGAACCAGTAGGCTAGCGCCTCGGATCGCCGGGTCACGTCGGCGGCCTGCGGGCGTAGCTCAATGGTAGAGCCTCAGTCTTCCAAACTGATCACGCGAGTTCGATTCTCGTCGCCCGCTCCAGAGCCTGAAATGCCTTGGCCCCCAACACCGGCGCCCTTACGGTGGAGCACATGTTCCGACCCGACCTGCAGGACGCCCTGCGTGACAGGGACGCGGTCATCCGGTCGTTCTTCGCCGCTGACGGCAGCCTCACGAGCATCCCGACCAAGATCCGCAAGCGCCTCGTCGTGCTCGACCGCCTGTCGCAGGAGTTCGAGCCGGGGGAGAGGTACGACGAGACCGCGGTCAACAACCGGCTCCGAGCCTTCCACCCCGACGTCGCCGCGTTGCGCCGCTACCTCGTCGAGGAGGGCTTCCTCGACCGGGCCGACGGACAGTACTGGCGCAGCGGGGGCTCGGTCGACTGACCCGGCCGGACGGCATACCCCCGGCCGTGCGACGCGCCGGGGACGTGGCGTGTCAGCGGAAGCCGAGCACCTCGCTGAGGTAGCTCTCGGCGCCGTCGGCCTCGAGGCCCTCCTCGAGGGCAGCAGCGGTGCGCGGCGACGGCCACGCATGGATCCAGAAGAGCGCCAGACCGCCGGGCAACGCGATGAGCAGCGTCAGCCAGCTGTGCGGGGTGAAGGCGAACGACACGGCGAAGGCGACGAGCACCGGCGCCTCGGCGAGCGCGGTGCGCAGGATCGTCGTCGAGGTGAAGAAGCGCAGGCTCGTCGCCTCGGCGTTCTCGCGGGGCAGGCCGTGGGGCAGGGCCGGCACGGTGTAGCCGATGCGGCGGATGAGCAGCGCCGACCCGACGAGGGCGACCAGCACGATGCCGATCGCGAGAGGGGAGGGCATCGGTGCCGACGGATCGACGATGATGCGCACCGCCGACAGCATGAGGGCGCCCATGCCGACCATGGCGCTGACCATCTGGATCGGCCGCAGCGCCGCACGATCCGGGGCACCGGACGGCGGGGGCGACGGGGCCGGCGACTCGCTCATGGAGCCCGAGCCTAGGCGATGCGCGACCCGCCACGATCCGCGCATTTAGCCATCTGCGTGCGGGCCGATAGCATGGTGCGCTGGCCCGTCCGTTCACCGTCGACGTCCACGTCGGCACCACCCAATGGAGTACCCGCAGTGAAGAGTGCGCTCGAGACCCTCAGCCCGACCCGGGTCAAGATGACCGTCGAGGTCCCGTTCGAGGAGCTCAAGCCGAGCCTCGACGCAGCCATCAAGCACATCGGTGAGCACATCCAGGTGCCCGGCTTCCGCCAGGGCAAGGTGCCCGCCCGTATCATCGAGCAGCGTGTCGGCCGCGCCGCCGTGCTCGAGGAGGCCGTCAACAACGCCCTGCCGACCTTCTACGGTCAGGCCATCGAGGAGAACTCGGTGCGCCCGCTCGGCCAGCCCGAGATCACCGACCTCACGGTGCCCGCCGCCGACGGTGACGACCTCAGCTTCACCGCCGAGGTCGACACGCGTCCCGAGATCGACCTGCCCGACTTCTCCGACATCGAGCTCACCGTCGACGAGGCCAAGGTCGAGGACGAGGCCGTGCAGCAGCGTCTCGATGACCTGCGCGCCCGCTTCGGCACCCTCAAGGGTGTCGAGCGCGCCGTCCAGGACGGCGACTTCGTCTCCATCGACCTGGCCGCCGAGATCGAGGGCGAGAACATCGACGAGGTCACCGGCGTCTCCTACGAGGTCGGCTCCAAGAACATGCTCGACGGTCTCGACGAGGCCCTCATCGGCATGTCGGCCGACGAGACCAAGACCTTCACCGCCCCGCTCGCCGGCGGTGACCGCGAGGGCCAGGAGGCCGTCTGCACCGTGACCGTGACCGCGGTCAAGGAGCGCGAGCTGCCTGAGCTCGACGACGAGTTCGCCCAGCTCGCCTCGGAGTTCGACACGCTCGAGGAGCTCACCGCCGACCTCACCACCAAGGTCGAGATCGACGCCAAGTTCGCGCAGGGCGTCGCCGCCCGCGACAAGCTGCTCGAGGTCATCCTCGAGCAGGTCGAGGTGCCCATCCCCGAGAGCATCGTCTCCGCCGAGGTGCACAGCCACCTCGAGGGCGAGGGTCGTCTCGAGGACGACGAGCACCGCGCCGAGGTCGACGAGAGCACCCGCAAGGGCCTCAAGACGCAGCTGCTCCTCGACGCGATCGCCGAGAAGGAGCAGGTGCAGGTCCAGCAGGAGGAGCTCATCGAGTTCCTCGTCATGAGCTCGCAGCAGTACGGCATGGACCCCAACCAGTTCGCGCAGTCGCTCGACCAGGAGGGTCAGATCCCCGCCATGGTCGCCGAGGTCGCCCGCCGCAAGGCCCTCGCGTCGGTGCTCGAGAAGGTTGCCGTCAAGGACACCGCGGGCAACGTCGTCGACCTCAACGAGGCCGTGCCCGGCACGGAGGGTGACGAGGACGCCGAGGTCGTCGCCGACGAGTCGGTCGAGGACACCGCCGACGTCGAGGCCGCCGCGAAAGCCTGACCCACCGCTTGACGTATGCCGTGAGGCCGGCTCCCGCTCGGGAGCCGGCCTTCGGCATGCCCGGCCTCCACCCCCCGCTGGGCCGGGCCGGCCGGATTGGCGTGACTCACGCACGGGTACGTCCTGAGCAGTCGCCACCGCGGCGGCGCAGTGTGACAAGGGAGTCAGAGATGAGCACCATCGACGAGTCGGGCGCCTCCATGGCGGACTCCGACATCAACAGCACCCACCCTGACGGCACCGACGACCCGGCCGGTGGCACCGCCGCTGGTGACACGACCGCGGAGCAGGCCTCCGGTGGTGACGCGAACCGCGGCAACCTCGATGGCAGCACCGCCGTCAACGAGCCTCGCGAACGCTCGCTCGACGAGGCCGGCGGCAACGGCTCGTTCGACGACGCCTCCGAGACGAGTGGCACCGGGGATGCCGCTGCCTCCGACGCCGGGGAGTCCGGCCAGGACAACGGTCTCTCCGAGTAGGCCCCCCAGCCCGGCGGGCGCACACCGGGCATGATGGCGCGGACCCCGCCTGACGGCATACGTCGGCGGGGTCTGTCGTGTCACGCGAGCGCGCTCTTGCGCGCGCCCCGCTCAGGTTTGTGCGCTCAGGGCGAACACGGCGCGGTTCGGGAAATCTGGTCCCCACCTCGGGCGTTAGGGTCAGTGACGAGCCAGCCGGCGGCTGCTCCACCCTCGGGTGGGGCCCGCGCGACTGGACCACTTCGAACGATGGAGACACGGTGATTTCGGAGACCTCCGCCAACGGCAACGGCATGCCGGGTGGTCTGGACGACCACATCTACAACCGCCTGCTCAAGGAGCGGATCATCTTCCTCGGGTCCGACGTGCGCGACGACAACGCGAACGCCATCGCGGCGCAGCTGCTGCTGCTCTCGGCCGAGGACCCCGAGAAGGACATCTGGCTCTACATCAACAGCCCCGGTGGCTCGATCTCGGCCGGCATGGCCATCTTCGACACGATGAACTGGATCCCCAACGACGTCGCCACCGTCGCGATGGGCATGGCTGCCTCGATGGGGCAGTTCCTGCTCTCGGCCGGCACCAAGGGCAAGCGCTACGCGACGCCCCACGCCCGCGTCATGATGCACCAGCCCTCGGGCGGCATCGGCGGCACGGCCACCGACATCAAGATCCAGGCCGAGCAGATGCTCTACGTCAAGAAGCAGATGGCGCGCCTCATCGCCGAGCACACCGGTCAGTCGATCGACCAGATCGAGAAGGACTCCGACCGCGACCGCTGGTTCAGCGCGGAGGAGGCCAAGGAGTACGGCTTCGTCGACCACGTCTTCAGCCGCGCCGACCAGGCGGTCGAGGGCGCTGGCGTCGGCCAGGCCGATGCGAAGACCGACAGCTGAGCCCGGCGGCACCCGAAGGATTGTGGAGACAGACATGATGATCAACCCCACCGCGCGCCTCGGCGACGTGGCCCAGCCCTCCAGCCGCTACATCCTGCCGCAGTTCGAGGAGCGCACCTCCTACGGCATGAAGCGCTCGGACCCCTACAACAAGCTCTTCGAGGACCGCATCATCTTCCTCGGCGTGCAGGTCGACGACGCGTCGGCCGACGACATCATCGCCCAGCTGCTCGTGCTGGAGTCGCTCGACCCCGACCGCGACATCCTCATGTACATCAACAGCCCGGGTGGCTCGTTCACCGCAATGACGGCGATCTACGACACGATGCAGTTCGTCCGGCCCGACATCCAGACGTTCGTCATCGGCCAGGCGGCCTCGGCCGCGGCCGTGCTGCTCGGCGCCGGCGCTCCCGGCAAGCGCTTCGCCCTGCCCAACGCGCGCATCCTCATCCACCAGCCGGCGCTCTCGGGCGGCGACTACGGCCAGGCGTCCGACATCGAGATCCAGGCCAACGAGGTGCTGCGCATGCGCACCTGGCTCGAGGACACGATGGCCCACCACACGGGCCGCACGTCGGAGCAGGTGCGCACCGACATCGAGCGCGACAAGATCCTCTCGTCGGAGGCGGCCAAGGAGTACGGCCTCATCGACGAGGTGCTCGCCTCGCGCAAGGCCTCGCTCGAGCAGTGAGCTGAACGCACCCAGCGCGTATGCCGTGGGGCCCGGTCCGTCTGGACCGGGCCCCGCGGCATTCCGGCTATGTTGGGCTCATGGCCAGTGCTGAGTTCGAGTCCGCCGTCGAGAGCGTCAAGGGACTGACCCGTGACCCCGGCAACGACGTCAAGCTGCGTCTCTACGCGCTCTACAAGCAGGTCACCGAGGGCGACGCCACCGGATCGCGGCCGGGGATGATGAACCCCGTCGGTCGGGCGAAGTACGACGCTTGGGCCAAGGTGTCCGGCACCGCACCCGAGGCGGCCGAGGAGCAGTACATCGCGATCGTGCGCGACCTCACCTCCGCCTGACGTCGCCTGACCCTGCGCGCGCTGCGACGATCCCGCCACGGCTGGATGGTTGCGGCGGGTCCTCCCCGTAGACCGCAGCCGTCCCGCCACGGCTGGATGGTTGCGGCGGGTCCTCCCGGTTGATCGCAGCCGTCCCGCCGCGGCTGGATGGTTGCGGCGGGTCCTCCCGGTTGATCGCAGCCGTCCCGCCGCGGCAGAGATCCGGTGGCCTGTGGATGAGGATCGGAGCCGTTGGCGCCGTCCCGACAGGATCGGGACATGGCGACAGACGAGTCCTCGCCCTTCCGTCGGGGCCAGCGACCAGCGGGTGTGACGGACTGGCACCTGCCCACGCCCGCCTTTCGTCGGCTCTTCCACGACGTCTACATCGACCGAGCGGCGGAGCTGTCGCCCGCGATGCTCGCCCGGGCAGCCCTCCTCGTGGTGCCGGACGCGACCGTCTCGCACCACAGCGCCGCTCGACTGTGGGGAGGTGTCGTCCTCGGAGACTCGCTCTTGCGGCGCAGACGGGTGACGGTGGACCTGCTCGTCGAGGCTGCGACGGCTCACCGCGGCACAGGAAGTCGCTTGGCCCGCAGGGCCGCCTCGCTGGTGCGCGCCGACGTCGACTCGGGCATGGAGACGCGGCTGCGGATGCTCATGGTGCTGTCCGGCCTGCCGGAGCCCGTCGTCAACCACAAGATCCGCTGGCCGGACGGGCAGGTCCGTCAGCGCGGCATGACCGTGCCGCCCGTCGACGACGAGTGGCGGCGGCACTTCGCCAGCCTCCCGGAGGACCTGCACGAGCCGGCGTGAGCCCGGGCGGTGCGGTCCATCCATCGTCCCTCCGTGGCGGGATGGATGCGGAGGATGCGGCCCAAAGCCCACAACCATCCAGCCACGGCTGGAAGATGGCACTCTCGCGCGGCAGACGTCGGCCTGGGTTGGGTGCGGGCGGGGGAGGGACGGCATACGACGTCGGGGTGGTGGGCTGCGCGCAGCCCGCTGACCTGCGGATATTCAGTGGAAGCGGGTTCTAGTCACAGGGGCGTCGTTTGTCAGCCATCAGCGGACAAACGGCGTTGCGCGAGCGGGCACGGCCCGGTCCGTCGTCTAATAGGAGTCGGCCCCGGACGTTGGGGCCAGCCGGGTGCACCCCAACGCTCGGCGCCGACGGACCAGGAGCGAATCGGTGGCACGCATCGGAGAAGGCGGAGACCTCCTCAAGTGCTCTTTCTGCGGAAAGAGCCAGAAGCAGGTCAAGAAGCTGATCGCCGGTCCGGGGGTCTACATCTGCGACGAGTGCATCGACCTCTGCAACGAGATCATCGAGGAGGAGCTCGCCGAGAGCAGCGAGCTGGGCCTCGACCACCTGCCGAAGCCGCGCGAGATCTTCGACTTCCTGCAGAACTACGTCGTCGGCCAGGACACCGCCAAGAAGTCGCTCGCGGTCGCCGTCTACAACCACTACAAGCGCATCCAGGCCGGTGAGGGCCCCAAGCGCGACGACGACCACGTCGACATCGCGAAGTCCAACATCCTGCTCATCGGGCCGACCGGCTCGGGCAAGACCTACCTCGCCCAGACGCTCGCCAAGATGCTCAACGTCCCGTTCGCCATCGCCGACGCGACGGCCCTGACCGAGGCCGGCTACGTCGGCGAGGACGTCGAGAACATCCTCCTCAAGCTCATCCAGGCCGCCGACTACGACGTCAAGAAGGCCGAGACGGGCATCATCTACATCGACGAGGTCGACAAGATCGCCCGCAAGAGCGAGAACCCCTCGATCACGCGCGACGTCTCGGGCGAGGGCGTGCAGCAGGCGCTGCTCAAGATCCTCGAGGGCACCACGGCCTCGGTGCCGCCGCAGGGCGGGCGCAAGCACCCGCACCAGGAGTTCATCCAGATCGACACGACCAACGTGCTCTTCATCGTCGGTGGCGCCTTCGCCGGCCTCGAGAAGATCATCGAGTCGCGCTCGGGCCGCAAGGGCCTCGGCTTCGGCCAGCCCCTGCACAACCCGAAGGACCTCGGCGACAGCTTTTCCGACGTCATGCCCGAGGACCTCCTGAAGTTCGGGCTCATCCCCGAGTTCATCGGCCGCCTGCCCGTGCTGACGACGCTGACGCCGCTCGACCAGCAGGCCCTCGTCAACATCCTCACGGCGCCGCGCAACGCGCTCGTCAAGCAGTACCAGAAGATGTTCGAGATCGACGGCGTCGAGCTCGAGTTCACCGACGAGGCCATCGAGGCCGTGGCCGACCAGGCCCTCCTGCGCGGCACCGGTGCCCGTGGCCTGCGCGCGATCATGGAGGAGGTGCTGCTGCCGGTGATGTTCGACGTGCCGAGCGACGACGGCATCGCCCGCGTCGTCGTCACGCGCGAGGTCGTGCTCGACAACGTCAACCCGACGATCGTGCGCCGCGACGTGGAGCCCCGTGCCAAGCGTCAGCGCAAGGAATCGGCCTGACCCGCCCGGCTGTGCGCTGAGGTCTGTCCGAGGTGACCGCGCCGTTCCGGCCGCACGCCGGTGACACCGCTCCCGTGCAACAGACGGGGACGACCTGCGGCTCGGCGTCGTTGACGATCGCCCGGATGCTCGTCAACCCGGCCTTCGCCGAGTGGATCCGCGCCGGCGTTCGTCGCGACGCGCGCGCTGCCGGCGTGTCCGGTGCGCCCGACGTGGGCACGGTGGCCCAGCGCTTCGCCGCCTACGAGCAGGTGGTCGCCGGACGCACGAACGCGCTCGTCAGCGCTGGGGGCAAGCTGCAGCTGCCGTGGCCGCGGGCCCTCGGCACGCCGCCGTGGGGCGCGCGTCACGAGCTCGAGTTCGGAGCCGCCGACCCCGACGCCGACTACGACGTCACGTGGCTGCGCCTGCGCAGTCGCGCCGGCCTCGAGCGGGCGTATGCCGCCTTGCGGGCTCGTGTCCGCGACGGCCGACCCGCTCTGCTCTACATCGGCAACGCGCAGCTGCCCCGACACGTCGTGCTCGTCATGCCGCCGTCGGGGGAGCAGGAGCTCGACGTCTACGAGCCGTCGATCGGACGCATCGTCGACCTGCCGAGGCAGGCCTTCGTCGGCAGGCGGCTGCGGATGGCCGGCTGGGACGTGCCCTGGGCCGCCGTCTGGGACGATTCTCACCCCTGACCTGGAGTCCACTCAGATCGAAAGAGCAATCCGTCCGGCGTCCCGTGGGACCGCGGGGTCGCGCTTGCGCGGACGGATTGCTCTTTCGATTGGGGCTCAGCCCATGTGGGCGGGGGCGGCGCCGTCGTGGGCCAGCTCCTCGTGCTTGACGTTGAGGAAGACCAGCGTGATGACCCCGCCGATGGCGATCATGATCGCGGCGACGAGATAGGCCTTGCTCGCGCCGTAGGTGAAGGCCTCGTCGGCGATCATCTTCTGCGCGGCGGCCATCTGCTCCTGGGTGGGGGCGGGACCACCCTGGGGCATCTTCGCGGTCAGCTCGGCGACCTTGTCGTTGAGGTTGTTGACGAAGATCGTGCTCAGGGTCGCGAGACCGAGCGTGCCGCCGACCTGCTGCATCGTGTTGAGCACGGCCGACGCGACCGAGCTGTCCTCGTGCGCCACCGCGTGCACGGCGGTCAGGGTGAGCGGCACGAAGATCAGACCCAGCCCGAAGGCGAGCACGACGATCCAGGGAAGGAGGTTCGCGGCATACGTGCTCTCGGGCGTGAGGTGGGTGAAGCCCCACATGCCGAGCGCGGCGAAGGCGGCGCCGGCGCCCGAGATCCAGCGCGGGTCGACCTGCGCGATGAGCCGGGAGGCGATCTGCGCGGCGACGACGATGCCGACCGAGAACGGCAGGAACGCGAGGCCGGTCATGAGGGCCGAGTAGCCCAGGATCGTCTGGATGTAGATGCCGAGGAAGTAGAACATCGCGAACATGCCGGCACCGACGATGAGCATGACGAAGTAGGACGTGCCACGGGTGCGGTCACCGGGGATGCGCATCGGCAGCAGGGGGTGTGCGACGCGCGTCTCGATGACGACGAAGGCGATGAGCAGCAGCACGCCGGCGGCGAGGTAGGTGACCGTCGTCGGGTCGCCCCACGACGTGGTCGCCGCGTGCGTCAGGCCGTAGACGAGCGCGGAGAGACCGGCGATCGAGGTGATGGCGCCCGGGATGTCGAGCGAGCCGCGACCGTCCTCGGACTCGGTGAGGATGCGCTGTGCGAAGAACGCGACGAGGATGCCGATCGGCAGGTTGATGAAGAAGTTCCAGCGCCAGTCGATCTCGGTCAGCGCGCCACCGAGGATGAGGCCGATGGCCGCTCCGGCGCCCGACATGGCGGCGAAGACACCCATCGCCTTGTTGCGCTCCTTGCCGGCCGGGAAGGTCGTCGTGATGAGCGCGAGGGCGTTGGGCGCCGCGAGTGCGCCACCGAGGCCCTGCACCGCGCGCGCGATGAGCATCTGCGACTCGGTCTGGGCGATGCCCGCGACCAGCGAGGCCAGCGTGAAGAGAGCGACACCCCAGACGAACATCCGACGACGGCCGTAGAGGTCACCGAGACGGCCGCCGAGCAGGAGCACGCCACCGAAGGCGAGCGTGTAGATGGTGATGACCCACTGGAGGTTGGCCTGGCTGAAGCCGAGGTCCTCCTCGATGTGGGGCAGGGCGATGTTCACGATCGTGCCGTCGAGCACGATCATGAGCTGGGCGGCGCAGATGATGAAGAGCGCCAGACCGAGCTGCTTGGGCGGTGCGTCGTGGGACGTGAACTCCTGTGACGGGTCGTTCACCTCGTCGACCGAGGCCGAGGACGAAGACATGGGTGTTCCTCTCGAAGACGTGCGGGTTGCGGTGGGTCGCCCCGTCGCGACCGGTCAGCCGTGGCTGGCGGGGTCGGTGACGGTTGCGGCGCAGGCCGGCAGGACGACGGTGTCCACGAAGTCGGCAATGCGATCCGGGCCGGGCCGTCTCCCCGAGAGCAACGTCTCGTGGACCGACATGGCCGGGAGGATCATGACGAGGGTGTCGAGGTCGGCGTCGGGGCCGAGCTCACCCCGGGATCGGGCGCTCTCGAAGACCGCTCGCGCGGCCTTGAGCTTGGGAGCGATGAAGCGCTCGTGGATGCCACGGGCCATCTCGGGCTCGCGGTGGATGACGGGGAGCAGGGCGCTCCACGTCTGCATGACGGCCTCGTCGTCGAGACCCCCGACCGCGCACGCCTGAGCGATGAGATCGCCGCGGAGTGAGCCGGTGTCGGGGTCCTGGTCGGCGGGGCAGCCGATGAAGAGGGCGAGCGCGTCGATGACGAGATCGCTCTTGTGGGGCCACCTGCGATAGAGGGTGGCCTTCGAGGCCCGCGCAGCAGCCGCGACGGCGTCGAAGGTCAGTCGGTCGTAGCCGACCTCCCGCAGGACCTCGATCGCTGCCTCGAGGAGCTCCTGCTCACGGTCACCGGAGACCCGGGGACGGCTGACAGGGGCGCTCGCGACGCTCACGTCGTCCATCCCCACCTCGACCCCCTCGGTCACGTTCACATGAAACGAAACTGTTTCGTTTCATGAGGAGCGTAGGTCGCGGATGCGACGGATGCAAACACGTTTCGGCCCGGCCCCTGACCAGCGGCCGGTCACTCGGGTGTCGCGGGCGGGCTCGTGCGCACCCACCAGAGCCCCGCTCCAAGTCCGAGGAGACCGACGACGAGGCCGGCGGCCCCGAGCTGCAGCTCGCGTCCCACGAGGGCCGCGACCGTCACGGCGACGGCGCCCGCGGCGCAGAGGGCGACGAGGACGTGCCGCGACCACTGCGCCACCGTCGCCCGGCTGAACGACCCAGCCGGAGGCGAGGCCGCCGACAGCGCCGGAGCCGCGTGTCCCGCGATCACGCCGGCCGCCGCGACGAGCGCCCACCACGAGAAGGTCCCCTCGGGCGTGAGCACGAACCAACCCACGAGCAGCACCACCCACAGCGCGAGCGGGACGGCCGACCCGGCCCACGGCATCGTGACGACCGGCACCAGCACGAGGAGCCACCACACCCCGTCGAAGCCCCCTACCGCGCGGTGCATCGCCCCGAGGTAGACCAGGACCCCGGCGGTCGTGACGGCGGTGGCCCCCAGCTGGGCGAAGGACCACTCCGGCCCGGCCCCGAAACGCAGGGTGCGTCGCCGCTGCGGCGCAGCGGATGGTGCGTCGGGCAGCGTGGCCGCCGTCGTGCGTCGCCGGCCGGTCAGTCTCTCCCAGGGCCGCATCGCGTCACCGCCTCGCGAGGCGCGGCGCCGACGCGCGACGCGCGATGTCGCGCAGCACCAGGTCGAGTGATCCCGGCCCGCGCCAGGGGACCACGGGGACGCCGCGCATGCGCAGGCTGGTCACCTGGGCCTCCCGGGAGAGCAGCCGCATCCGCCAGGCGAGCGACTGGTAGACGTCGCCGGTGCCGGCGACGAGGTGGTCGGGGAAGGTGTCGACGACGACGACCGTCGCGCCGCGGGCCGCGAGGGTGTGGGCGAGCGAGACCATCGTCTGGTCGATGAGCGGCGAGAGCACGAGGCAGAGGGCGTTGGGGTCGATGCCGCGCAGCGCGTGCTCGCCGGTGTCGTGCCGCTCGGTGGCCGGAGTGATGAGCGAGAGGGTGTCGAGCACCCGCCGCAGGTGGTTGGTGCCGGACCCGGTGCCGAGCGGCGGCACCTCGGCGGCACCGACGGTGCGCAGGGTGAGCCGGTCGTTGCTGCGCAGGAAGTGCTCGCTGATGGCCCCGGCCGCTCGCACCGTCACGTCGAGGCTCGTCGGGCGACCGTCGATCCCCTCGCGCGGGCCGAGGTCGCTGAAGGCGTCGACGAGCAGCACGACGTGGGCGTCCTCGTCGGTGAAGGTCGAGGTGACGTGCAGCGTGCCGGTGCGCAGGGAGACCGGCCAGCTGATCCGGCGGAGGCGGTCGCCGGGGTGGAAGGCCCGGATCGTGTTGAACTCGCTGCCCGAGCCGGGACGGTTGGACCGGTTGAGCCCGACGATGCCGCGCGGGTGGGGGGTCGGTGCGCTCGCGTCGAAGGCCGCGGGCAGCGGGAGCGTCGCGGTGTCGAGGTCGGGCAGGTCCTCCGGTCCGACCCGGTAGGCACCCCACGCGCTCGTCAGGCACACCGACACGGTGCCGAGTCGACGCCGGCCCCAACGCGTGCTGCGCAGCCCCATCGTGGCGCTGCCGGCGTCGAGCGTGGCCACTCCGCCCGCGGGCTGCCGGTCGACGAAGGGCACCCGCGCGACCGTGACAACACCGTGCACGTCGGGCAGGCTCGGCTCGGTGACGACGCGCAGCCCCGCGGCCTGGCCCTCACGCAGCGTGACGTCCGAGAGCCGGGCCGTTGCCGTCACCGTCTCGCGTGGTCGGGCCAGCTGCCCCCACACCGCCGCCACCGCGAGCGGCGCGACGAGCACGAGCAGGTCGGGCCGCCGCCCGAGCGCCGCCAGCACCGCTCCGAGCCCGGCGAGGGCGATCGCGCGCTGGTGCGCGGCGGTCGGGTGCCACGCGCCCAGGGTGCGCGAGGCCGTCGCCCGCAGCGTCCGCGTGCTCATGGGGTATGCCGTTCGCCGCCTGAGCCGGACGCCGACCCTCGGGTGGCCTCCCGGGCCGACGGGGTGTCGACCGTGCGCAGGATGCCCGCCACGACCCCGGCGCCGCTGACGTTGCTCATCCACAGCTCGGGCTTCACGGTGATCCGGTGCGCGAGCACCGGCAGGGCGACGGCCTTGACGTCCTCGGGGGTCACGTAGTCGCGGCCGTCGATCACGGCATACGCCCGGGAGCAGAGCAGCAGGCCGAGCGCGCCGCGCGGCGAGGCGCCCATGAGCACGTCACCGTGGGTGCGGGTGGCGGCCGCGAGGGCCACGCAGTAGCGCCCGATCGACTCGTCGACGACGGTCGCCTCGATCGCGGCCTGCATCGCGAGCAGCTCGTCGGGGGTGACCACGGCGTCGAGGACCTGCTCCTCCTGCTGGCGGGCCATCCGGTTGGACAGGATCTGCCACTCCTCGTCGAGCGACGGGTAGCCGAAGGAGACCCGCATGAGGAAGCGGTCGAGCTGGGCCTCGGGCAGCGGGTAGGTGCCTTCGTACTCAACGGGATTCGCGGTCGCGAGCACGTGGAAGGGGCGGGGGAGCGGGAAGGTGCGACCCTCGACGGTAACCTGCTTCTCCTGCATCGCCTCGAGCAGCGCCGCCTGGGTCTTGGGGGGCGTGCGGTTGATCTCGTCGGCGAGCAGCAGCCCGGTGAAGAGCGGCCCGGCTCGGAACTCGAACTCCCCCGAGCGCTGGTCGAAGATGAACGACCCGGTGATGTCGCCGGGCAGCAGGTCGGGCGTGAACTGCGCTCGCTTGAAGTCGAGCCCGAGGGCCTGGGCGAAGCTGCGCGCGGCCAGGGTCTTGCCGAGCCCGGGGAAGTCCTCCATGAGGACGTGCCCGCCCGCCAGCACGCCGGAGAGCACCAGAGTGAGCGCCTCGCGCTTGCCGACGACCGCGCGGTCGACCTCGTCGAGCACCCGGCGCGCGAGCTCGCTCGCCCGCGCGATGTCGATCGTCCCCGGCGCCGGTGACGTCTCTGGCCCACGCGGGGGTCCACTCACGGGATCACTCATCACGTCACCACTTCTCGATTCGGGTCAGCAGGGGGTCGAGCCGGTCGGGCCGGTAGAGGTCCGGCGGTGGCAACCCGACGAGCAGCTGCCAGAGCTCCGGCGGCGTGACGGCCTCCGCCCAGCGCGGCTCCTCCTCGGCGACGAGCCCGTGCTTGGCATAGAGGCGCTCGCGGATGAGGATCTGCAGCTGCACGTGGAGGTCGTGCACGAGCGCCTCGCGTCCCTCCTTGGCGAGGTTGGCCGCGGCCAGCCGCCCCGCGAGGTTGGTGACCCGGAAGTCGTTGCCGCGTCCCTGCCCGGTGATCTCTCCGTCGACGAGCGGCCAGACCGTCAGGTGGTGGGCGTCGGCGTGGTCGACGACGTGCCACAGCAGCGCCGCGAGGGCGACGAGGACGGCGAGCAGCACCGGCACGTTCGGGGAGGTGCCGAATGCCACCGTGACCGCAGTGACGACGACCCACGCGACGAGCAGGCCGACGATGCGCCGCCTCCACGGCTTCAGCGCCGCCGCGGCGCCACTCCAGCTCCACGCCGTCGGCGCCCCGGCCGTGGGTGCCTGGGTGGTCGGCGTCGCCGGCGAGGGTATGCCGTCCGGCCGGGTCACCGGGCCCCTCCGACGGTCACGACCCGGGCGAGGTCCGCGTGCAGGGTCTCGAGGTCACGCAGGGCGCGCTCGCGGTGCGACTCGTCGAGCTCGTGCACGGAGAAGCGGGCCTCGCGGTAGAGCGCGGCGAGGTCGCCGAGCCGCAGCCGGTCGATGTCCCACGTGCCGATGACCCGTTCGGTGAACTCCGTCGAGGTCTCCGCGGGGTCGCGGGGCAGACCGGTGGCCGCGACCGCGGTCTCGAGGTCGAGCCACGCGGCGACGATGGCGTTGCGCGGAGCGCCCGTGCGCAGCAGCTCGACCCGCTGGTCGGCCGAGCGCAGCAGCTCGACCGGCACGTCGGGGATCTCGAAGCTGGGATCCTCGTGGAGGGTGATGCGCGGCCGTCGCCACAGCGCGACGAGGATCCGGATGAGCACTGCCATCACGATGACGGCCGTCAGCACGAGGACGATCTGCACGAGGGCGATGAGGAACGGGGAGGGGTCCGACGGGGCGATCTCGCTCTGCGTCGCAGTCGACGTCGAGGTCGGCGTCGGTCTGCTGCTGGTGGCGATGCTGGGCACCGGGGGCAGGGGGATCGAGACGTCCGGACGCGACAACAGCGCCACCGGGCGCGCCACGGCCGCCACGACGAGCGCCGCCATGACGACGATG
Source organism: Humibacillus xanthopallidus (assembly GCF_044793955.1). Taxonomy (GTDB): domain Bacteria; phylum Actinomycetota; class Actinomycetes; order Actinomycetales; family Dermatophilaceae; genus Humibacillus; species Humibacillus xanthopallidus_C. The sequence continues at coordinate 1,938,308 of NZ_CP084995.1, forward strand.
CCGCACGCCACGGCGACCAGCACCCCTCGCCTCGACATGCGAGCAGCCTATGTCCGGGGCGCCCCGTGACGGGGCGTCCCGGACAAGCGGACGGGTCAGGCCTGCGCGGGCTGCTTCTCGACGGGGACGAGCTCGGCGTCACGGACCTCGATGAGGTCGCCCACGGCATACGCGAGGTCGGTGATGCGTCCGCTCGCGCGGAGGTCGCTCTCGGCCTCACGCACGTGCCCGAGGGCTGCCTCGGGCGCGACGAGCGTCATCGTGCGCACCTCGGCGCGCATGCCGACCTTGGCCTCGGACTTCACCTTGCGCACCCCGGCGAGGGCCGCGCCGACCGAGCCGAGCAGCCGGGCATCGCCGCCGGACGGCAGCTCGGACCGGACCGGCCAGCTCTGCCGGTGCACCGAGCCCTGGCCGAACCACGACCAGACCTCTTCGGTGGCGTAGGGGATGAACGGCGCGAGGAGGCGCAGCAGGGTCTCGAGCGCGAGCCGCAGGGCAGCGCGGGCGCTCGCGGCGGCCTCGTCGCCCTGGCCGCCGTAGGCGCGGTCCTTGACGAGCTCGAGGTAGTCGTCGCAGAAGGACCAGAAGAAGGTCTCGGTCACCTCGAGCGACTTCGTGTAGTCCCACGACTCGAAGCCTGCCGTGGCCTTGTCGACGACATCGCCGAGGCTGGCCAGCATCGCGAGGTCGAGCGGGTGGGTCACCGCGGTGTGCAGGTCGCCCTCGACGTCACCGAAGCCCAGCGCGAACTTGCTCGCGTTGAGCACCTTGATGGCGAGGCGCCGGCCGACCTTCATCTGCCCGGTGTCGTAGGCAGCGTCGGTGCCGAGGCGGCCCGAGGCCGCCCAGTAGCGCACCGCGTCGGCGCCGTGCAGCTTGACGACGTCCTCGGGCGTCTCGGCGTTGCCCTTGGACTTGCTCATCTTCTTGCGGTCGGGGTCGAGGATCCAGCCGCTGATGGCGGCGTTGCGCCACGGCACGGTGCCGTGCTCGTAGTGCGCCCGGACGACGCTGGAGAAGAGCCACGTGCGGATGATGTCGTGGCCCTGCGGGCGCAGGTCCATCGGGAAGATCGTCTCGAACAGCTTTGCGTCAGAACGGTGCCCGCCGCCATCGGCGATGGGCCAGCCCGCGGCGATCTGCGGCGACAGCGACGACGTCGCCCAGGTGTCCATGATGTCGGGGTCGGCCACGAAGCCGCCCGGCCGGCCGCGCTGCGACTCGTCGTAGCCCTCGGGCACGTCGATCTGCGGGTCGACCGGCAGCGCCGACTCCGGAGCGACGATGGGGTGCTCGTGGTCGGCCTCGCCGTCGGCGTCAAGGGGATACCACACCGGGAAGGGCACGCCGAAGAAGCGCTGGCGGGAGATCAGCCAGTCGCCGTTGAGGCCGTCGACCCAATTGGCGTAGCGGGCCCGCATGAAGGAGGGGTGGAAGTCGACCTCGCCGCCCCGGGCGACGAGGGCGGCGCGCAGGTCGGCGTCGCGGCCACCGTTGCGGATGTACCACTGGCGCGACGTCACGATCTCGAGGGGCTTGTCGCCCTTCTCGTAGAAGTTCGCCTTGCGCTGGGTCTTGACCGGCTCGCCGTCGAGGTCGCCGGACTCCCGCAGCGCTGCGACGACGGCCTCACGGGCGCTGAAGGTGGTCTTGGTCGCGAGCGACGCGGCATACAGCTGCTCACCGGGGCCCCCGGCGATCCAGTCGGGGGTCTCGGCCTGGAGCCTGCCGTTGCGCGTCATGAGCGAGCGCATGGGCAGCTGGAGCTCGCGCCACCACATGACGTCGGTGAGGTCACCGAAGGTGCAGCACATGGCGATGCCGGCGCCCTTGTCCATCTCGGCCGCGCGGTGGGCGACGACGGGCACCTCGACGCCGAAGAGCGGTGAGGTGACCGTCGTGCCGAAGAGCGGCTGGTAGCGCTCGTCGTAGGGGTGCGCGATGAGGGCGACGACGGACGGGATGAGCTCGGGTCGGGTCGTCTCGATGAAGACCGGCTCGCCGCCGTCACGGTGGAAGGCGACGCGGTGGTAGGCGCCGGGGTAGTCGCGCGCCTCGAGCTCGGCCTGGGCCACGGCCGTCTGGAACGTGACGTCCCACAGACCTGGCGCCTCGCTCTGGTAGGCCTCGCCGCGCTCGAGGTTGCGCAGGAAGGCCTGCTGCGCGACAGCGCGCGAGCGGTCGTCGATGGTGCGGTAGGTGATGTCCCAGTCGAGGCTGAAGCCGAGGCGGCGGAAGAGCGACTCGAAGGTCACCTCGTCCTTGACCGTGAGGATGTCGCACAGCTCGATGAAGTTCTTGCGGCTCACGGGCTTCTGGTCGGCGGACCTCACCGCCTTGCCGTTCGCGTCGACGCCGCCCTCGGCGGGCGGCACGAGATCCGGCTCGTAGGGCAGGGTCGCGTCACCGCGGACGCCGTAGTAGTTCTGGACCCGGCGCTCGGTCGGCAGGCCGTTGTCGTCCCAGCCGATGGGGTAGAAGACCTCGAGGCCGCGCATGCGCTTGTAGCGGGCCATGCAGTCGGTGTGGGTGTAGCTGAAGACGTGGCCGACGTGCAGGCTGCCGCTCGCCGTGGGCGGCGGGGTGTCGATGGCGAAGACCTGGTCGCGGGGGAGCTCCAGGGCCCGCTCGCGGTCGAAGCGGTAGGTGCCGCGGTCGGCCCATACCTGCGTCCACTTCTCCTCGAGGCCGTCGAGCGTCGGGCGCTCGGGGATCCGCGAGGTGGGCGCAGGTGCATCAGTCATGGTCCCAATCCTTCCATGGGTGCCCCACTGCCCTCGACCGCCTTTCGGCGGGCCGGCGCTTGCGGGCCGTCGGGCACCGGATCGGCCATCGGCGTGCCGAAGCGCAGCGGGGCAGGGCAGAGTGTCCCCATGGAGCCCGTCTACACCCCCGTCATCAGTTTCGCGCGCGCACTCTTCGCGGCGCAGGGACTGAAGTTCACGATCCTCGGCGACGAGAACGTGCCCACGCACGGGGGAGCCGTGATGGTCATCAACCACACGGGCTACTTCGACTTCGCGTATGCCGGCCTCGCCGCCCAGAAGTCCGGCCGGCTCGTGCGCTTCATGGCCAAGGACACCGTCTTCACGCACCGCATCAGCGGCCCGCTCATGCGCGGCATGAAGCACATCCCCGTCGACCGGGCGGCGGGGGCGGGGTCGTATGCCGCCGCCGTGGCTGCCCTGCGCGACGGCGAGATCGTCGGCGTCTTCCCGGAGGCGACGATCTCGCGCTCCTTCGAGCTCAAGGACTTCAAGAACGGCGCCGCGCGCATGGCCGCGGAGGCGGGCGTGCCGATCCTGCCGCTCGTCATCTGGGGCTCGCAGCGGGTGTGGACCAAGGGCCTGCCGCGCCGGCTCGGGCGCACCAACGTGCCGATCATCCTGTCGGTGGGCGAGCCGATCCCGGTCGCAGCCGACGCCGACGTCAACGAGGTGACCGCCCGCTACAAGGCGGTGATGGCCGAGATGCTCGACGTCGCTAGGGCCGCCTACGAGCCCCTCACCGGGCCCGACCTCAAGTTCCTGCCCGCGAGCCTCGGTGGCACGGCCCCGACACTTGCCGAGGCGACCCGGCTCGACCGGGAGGAGGCGGCCGAGCGCATCCGCAAGCGCAAGGAGGAGCGCGAGAAGAAGGCTGCCGCCGAGGCCGCCAAGAAGGCCGGTCCGACGGCCTGACCGGCGGCCTGACCGGCGGCCCGACAGGCCCGGTAGCCTTCGGCCATGGCACGACAGGCACGTCAGCGCGTCCCCGAGGGGCCGGCGCCCGACCCGGCCGTGCAGAAGCTCCGCATCCGCTACACCAAGCGGGGCCGGCTGCGGTTCACCTCGAGCCGCGACTTCCAGCGCGCCCTCGAGCGCGCCCTGCGCCGCGCCGACGTGCCGATGGCCTTCTCGGCCGGCTTCCACCCCCACCCCAAGATCAGCTATGCCAACGCGGCCTCCACGGGCACGGCGAGCGAGGCGGAGTACTTCGAGATCTCCGTGACCCAGCGCGTGGACCCCGACTCGGTCCGGGTGGCCCTCGACGAGGCGCTCCCGCCGGGCATCGACGTCCTCACCGTCGTCGAGGCCGCGCCCGGTGCGCTCGCCGACCGCCTGGAGGCCAGTGACTGGCTGCTCGAGTTCGGCGAGCTGGACGTGCCGACCCTCCGCGCTGCCCTCGACGCGTTGATGGCCCGCGACACGGCCGAGGTCACGCGGATGACGAAGTCGGGGCCGCGCACCTTCGACGTGCGCGGCGCCGTGCTCACCGCCGTCGTGCAGTCGCCGGAGCAGGCCCGCGCGGCTCTGGCGGAGGCGGCCGACACGGCCGCGCAGCTCGGACCTGATCACCCCATCGCGCCGGACTGTGCGATACTGCGCATGGTCGTACGACACACCACACCTGCCGTACGCCCCGACGACATTCTGACCGCGCTGCGTGAGATCGCCGAGCTGCAGCCGCCGCGTCCACCCCTGGTGACGCGATTGGCGCAGGGACCGCTCGACACCGCAACCGCGAGGGTGACCGACCCGTTGACCTGACCCAATCCAGGGGCAGACACCGGCAGGGGTTGCCGACGAGAGGGTCGACGGCATTCGATCACGGGGCCGCGCCCAGCGCGAACCGTTTTCGGGTGTAGCGAGACGACTTCCGTCCGCCGCAGACGCGGCACGACGACTGCGATCCGCACCAGTGCGGTGTCGACGGCCCCGGCCGAGCGTGTGGTCACACCGCACCTGACGGGAGGCTGCCTGATGGCACCCAACGACACCACACCCACCTCGAGCGACACCGACGCCTCGGACGACTCGAGCGACTCGACGCTCTTCGCCCCGCCGGTCGGTGAGGCCGGCGACAGCGTCGCCGAGACCGGTGACGCACCGGCCGCCGCGCCGAGGACGCGCACGACGCGCAAGCGCGCCACGGCCAAGCGCACGACCAAGAAGGTTGCCGCGGCACCCTCGGCCGAGGCCGTCCCGGGCGACGACACGGCAGTCGCCGCCTCCGACTCGGCCGATGCGGCCGCGGCCCCGTCCTCGGACGCTCCCGAGGGTGGCGAGGCCGCCGCCCCGGCCGCCAAGAAGGTGGCCAAGCGGGCGCCCCGCAAGCGGGCCTCGCGGGCCAAGGCCACCCTGAGTCCGACAGAGCCGGCTGAGCCGGCCGAGCGCGCCGCAGCAGCCCTCGAGGAGCTGTTGGCGGAGCAGTCCGGCGCGTCCTCCCGCCCGCACGGGCAGTCCGATGAGCACCGGCAGCACGAGCCCGTCGCGCTCGACGCCGAGAGCGTCCCCGCCGCCGACGACGCCGACGCGAACCTCGTGGGCGAGGACGCCGACGAGGACGACGCCGTGAAGGATGGCGCCGTCGAGGACGCGCCGGCCGAGGAGAGTGTCGCCTCGAGCCCGGCCGTGCCGAGCCTCAGCCTGCTGTTCCAGGCACCCGAGCCCACCCCCACCCGTCGCCGCCGCTCCGCCGTGCGCGATGCCGGGCCCGTCACCCCGGCTGCCGAGCCCGCCGACCGGACCCCCACCCCGTCCACGACCCCGGTGCAGGACCAGCCCGAGCCCGAGGTCGCTGACGCCGCGCTCGAGGCGCCGGCCGACGAGGCCGAGCGCGAGACGAGCGCCTCCGTCGAGGGCGACGAGGAGTCGACCCCGCGTCGCTCGCGTCGCCGTCGCGGCGGCAAGGGCCGCCGTGGTCGCGGCTCGTCCGACCTCGACGACGAGTCGGGCGACGACACCGCCTCGTCCGACACCGCCGGGGCCGACGCCGCCGACGACTCCGAGCCTGCCGGTCAGCAGGAGCAGGACGACCAGGACGCCCAGGAGGGTGACCGGTCCGACTCCGACGACGAGGGCGCCACCAGCCGGCGTCGCCGCCGTCGCCGCCGCGCCGGGTCGTCGTCCGACTCGGGCGACGACACCCCCAGCGTGTCGACCCGCGTGCGCCAGCCGCGCGCCGTCAGCGACGAGCCGACCGGCGTCAAGGGCTCGACCCGCCTCGAGGCCAAGAAGCAGCGTCGCCGCGAGGGCCGCGAGGCCGGCCGCCGCCGCACCGTCATCACCGAGGCCGAGTTCCTCGCCCGCCGCGAGGCCGTCGACCGGGTGATGGTCGTGCGCAACCGCCAGGGCCGCACCCAGATGGGCGTGCTCGAGGACGGCGTGCTCGTGGAGCACTACATCGACCAGGCGACCAACGTGTCGATGGCCGGCAACATCTACCTCGGCCGCGTGCAGAACGTCCTCCCCTCGATGGAGGCGGCGTTCGTCGACATCGGCAAGGGCCGCAACGCCGTGCTCTACGCCGGCGAGGTCAACTGGGACGCCGCAGGCCTCGAGGCCGGGCAGCCCAGGCGCATCGAGCACGCCCTCAGCTCGGGCCAGACGGTCCTCGTGCAGGTCACCAAGGACCCCATCGGCCACAAGGGCGCGCGCCTCACCTCGCAGATCTCGCTGCCCGGCCGCTACCTCGTCTACGTGCCGAACGCCTCGATGACCGGCATCAGCCGCAAGCTGCCCGACACAGAGCGCGCCCGCCTGAAGAAGATCCTGCGCGAGGTCGTGCCCGAGAGCGCGGGCGTCATCGTGCGCACCGCCGCCGAGGGGGCGAGCGAGGAGGAGCTGCGCGCCGACGTGGAGCGCCTCACGAGCACGTGGGAGGAGATCCAGACCCAGGCCGAGGCCTCTTCCACCCCGCGGGCCGGCAAGAGCAAGGGCAAGAAGAAGAACGGCGGCACCGGTTCGGTGACGGCCGGCACGGCCCCGATGCTCCTGCACGGTGAGCCCGACCTCACGGTCCGCGTCATCCGCGACGTCTTCAACGAGGACTTCAAGCAGCTCGTCGTCCAGGGCGACCAGGCCTGGGACGAGATCCACCCCTACATCACCTCGGTCGCGCCCGACCTCGCCGACCGGTTGACCAAGTGGACGTCCGAGGAGGACCTCTTCGTCCACCACCGCGTCGACGAGCAGCTCGCCAAGGCGATGGACCGCAAGGTGTGGCTGCCGAGCGGAGGATCGCTCGTCATCGACCGCACCGAGGCGATGACGGTCGTCGACGTCAACACCGGCAAGTTCGTCGGCTCCGGCGGCAACCTCGAGGAGACCGTCACCAAGAACAACATCGAGGCGGCCGAGGAGATCGTGCGCCAGCTCCGGCTGCGCGACATCGGCGGCATCATCGTCATCGACTTCATCGACATGGTCCTCGAGAGCAACCGCGACCTCGTCGTGCGCCGCATGCTCGAGTGCCTCGGCCGCGACCGCACGAAGCACCAGGTCGCCGAGGTGACCTCGCTCGGACTCGTCCAGATGACCCGCAAGCGGGTCGGCTCGGGGCTCATTGAGGTCTTCTCCGAGACGTGCCAGCACTGCAACGGGCGCGGTTTCATCATCCACACCGACCCGGTCGACCGTGGCGTCAACCAGCCCGAGGCCCCCAGCGAGCCGAGTGGTGGCGGACGCCGTCGCGGTGGCCGCGCCGGCAGCACCCCGCAGGGCAACGGAGGCAACGGCTCGGGCGGCGGCAACGGCTCCGGCTCCTCCGGCAACGGTGCGGGCTCGGGTCGCTCGGAGAGCTCTGCCCCGGTCGAGCCGCCGAAGCACACCGGCCCGACCGCCGCCCAGATCGCGGCCGCCGCGCACGCTGCGGCGCTCAAGACGGCCGCCGCCGTCGGCGACGGTCACCCGCACGCCTTCCCCGACGACGACGGCCCGTGGGCCGGCGACGACGCCCCCGCCCAGCCGGCGGAGGCCGACGCCCCCGCCGTCGAGCTCGAGTCCGAGGTCCCGGAGGCCACCGAGCAGTCGGCACCCGAGCAGGAGGCACCCGAGCCGGAGTCGCCCGAGCCGGAGGCACCCGAGCCCGCGGTCACGGCCGAGGTCGTCTCGGAGGCGCCCGTGGAGGTCGTGGTCGAGGTCGAGCCCGCTCCGCGCGGTCGCCGTCGCCGCGGTCGGGTGGTGGCCCCCGCCGGGCCCCCGCGCGGCAGTGCCGCCGGTTCCGACGGCGCCGATGCCTGACGCCCAGCACGTCACCGTGCTCGGCCGGTTTGGTCCACAGCCGGTCGAGCCGGTAATCTAGACCCTCGGTGCGCCCACCGGGCCCGTGTTGACGAGCCGGTGCTGAAAGCGGCGTCCCACCCCTTGATGAGAGAGTGAGTTTCACTGTGTACGCGATTGTTCGCGCTGGCGGTCGCCAGGAGAAGGTGTCGGTGGGCGATGTCCTGCTCGTCGACAAGGTGACGGGTCAGCCCGGCGATGCCATTGAGCTCACGCCGCTGCTCCTCGTTGACGGCACGACCGTCACGTCCGATGCCGACAAGCTGTCCAAGGTCTCGGTCACGGCGGAGGTCGTCAAGGCCGCCAAGGGCCCCAAGATCGTCATCATGAAGTTCAAGAACAAGACCGGCTACCGCAAGCGTCAGGGCCACCGTCAGCCGCTGACCCAGGTCAAGATCACCGCGATCAACGCGTGATCCACCCGGAACCCAGAGACTCACGAGAGAAGGACTGACATGGCACACAAGAAGGGTGCGTCCTCGACCCGCAACGGTCGCGACTCGAACGCACAGTTCCTCGGCGTCAAGCGTTTCGGTGGCCAGCGCGTCAAGGCCGGCGAGATCCTCGTCCGCCAGCGCGGCACGCACTTCCACCCCGGTGAGGGCGTCGGTCGCGGTGGCGACGACACGCTCTTCGCCCTCGTGGCCGGTGCGGTCAAGTTCGGCTCGAAGCGTGGCCGCAAGACGGTCAACATCGAGGTCCCGGAGACCGCTGCTGCAGAGTGATCCACCGTGATCACCACCTGATGTTCCGGAAGGGCGGGCCCGTGTGGCCCGCCCTTCCGGCTTTCCCGGCCGGACGGCATCGCCTGGCGCCGGGGGTTCGCCCCCGAGCAGGTATGCCGCCCGCCACCCCAGATCTGGAAGAGTGACCTCCCATGGCAGTGACCTTCGTCGACCGCGTGGTGCTGCACCTCAGCGCCGGAGCGGGCGGGCACGGTGTGGCCTCCGTCAAGCGCGAGAAGTTCAAGCCGCTGGGCGGCCCCGACGGCGGCAACGGCGGACGGGGTGGCTCGGTCATCCTGCGCGTCGACCCGTCGTCGACGACGCTGCTCGACTACCACCGTCACCCGCACCGCAAGGCCGGCAACGGAGCCCCCGGCGCCGGTGACGAGCGCAACGGCGCCGACGGCGACGACCTCGTGCTGCCGGTGCCCGAGGGCACCGTCGTCAAGGACGGCGCCGGCCACATCATCATCGACCTCGTCGGCATGGGCACCGAGCACGTCATCGCCGCCGGTGGGCGCGGCGGTCTCGGCAACAAGGCGCTGGCCAGCGCCCGCCGCAAGGCCCCCGGCTTCGCCCTGCTGGGCGAGCCGGGCGAGGACATCGAGGTCGTGCTCGAGCTGAAGTCGCTCGCCGACGTCGCCCTCATCGGCTTCCCGAGCGCCGGCAAGTCCTCGCTCGTCTCGGTGCTCTCCGCCGCCAAGCCCAAGATCGCCGACTACCCCTTCACGACGCTCGTGCCCAACCTCGGCGTCGTCACCGCGGGGTCGAGCCGCTTCACCGTGGCCGACGTGCCCGGGCTCATCCCCGGCGCCCACGAGGGCAAGGGTCTCGGCCTCGAGTTCCTGCGCCACGTCGAGCGCTGCTCGGTGCTCGTGCACGTCATCGACTGCGCGACCCTCGAGCCGGGCCGCGACCCGATGACCGACCTCGACGTCATCGAGAACGAGCTGTCGCTCTATGTGCCCGACGCCGACCTCGGTGGCCGCCCGCTCGCCGAGCGCACCCGCATCGTCGTGCTCAACAAGGCCGATGTGCCCGAGGCCCGTGAGCTCGCCGAGATGGTCAAGCCCGACCTCGAGGCGCGCGGCATCGAGGTCTTCATCGTCTCGGCCGTCGCCCACCAGGGCCTGCGCGAGCTGACCTTCGCGATGGCCCGCCACGTCGACGCGGCCCGCAAGGCGATCGAGCACGTCGTGCCGCCGCGCGTCGTGCTGCGACCGCGCGCGGCCGACGACCAGGGCTTCGCGGTGACCAAGGAGAGCGGCCCCGACGGCGTCTTCTACCGGATCACCGGTGCCCGCCCGGTGCGCTGGGTGCGCCAGACCGACTTCAGCAACGACGAGGCCGTCGGCTACCTCGCTGACCGCCTCGGCCGCCTCGGCGTCGAGGAGCAGCTCTTCAAGGTGGGCGCCGTCGCCGGCGACACCGTCGTCATCGGCCCGGGCGACGACGCCGTCGTCTTCGACTGGGAGCCGACCCTCCAGGCCGGCGCCGAGCTGCTCGGCAACCGCGGCACCGACCTGCGCCTGTCCGAGTCCTCACGCCCGACCCGTGACGAGAAGCGCGAGTCCCAGCGCGACCGCTACGCCGCCCGCGCCGCCACGCAGGAGGAGCTCGAGGCCGAGCGCCGGGCCGGCCTCTGGCAGCTGCGCGACAACGAGGCCGACACCGACGCCTGACGTCACGGGACGTCGGCAGACGTCGCGGGGCGCTGGGACTGCGGAGACGGCATACGCCGGGGTCGTCGCGCATAGGGTGTCACCCATGAGTTCGTGGGGCGCGTTGCTGCGTCGGGGCCACCTGGGCACCGAGGCCGACCGAGCGACCTTCCGCACCCTGCACACCGCCCTGCTCGCCTCGCCGCCGCTGCGTCAGGGGCTCAACCCGGCGAGCGCCGAGCGCTCGCTCAAGCACCTGCGCACGCTCCTCGGGGCGCCCGCCGTCGCGATGACCGACACGACGCGCCTGCTCGCGTGGGAGGGCGGCCGCGCCCACCACGCCGGCCAGCCGGCGGTCATCGCCGCGGCGACGCTCGGCCACGGCCGCACCACCGTCGTCGACGGCGCCGACATCGCCTGCGACGAGCCCTCGTGCGTCGTGCGGCACGCCATCGTCGCGCCCCTCGACATCGAGGAGAAGGTCGTCGGCACCCTGCAGGTCTTCACCGACCAAGCGTCGGCGGGCCTCGTGCGCGCCACCAACGAGGTCGCACGCTGGGTGTCGGGGCAGCTCGAGCTCGCCGAGCTCGACGCCTCGCGCACGCGGCTCATGGAGGCCGAGGTGCGAGCGCTGCGGGCCCAGATCAGCCCGCACTTCATCTACAACTCGCTGACGGCGATCGCCTCCTTCACCCGCACCGACCCCGAGCGGGCGCGCGAGCTGCTGCTCGACCTCGCGGAGTTCACCCGCTACTCCTTCCGCAAGCACGGCGAGTTCACGACGCTCGCCGAGGAGCTGCGATCGATCGAGGCCTACCTCGTCATCGAGAAGGCCCGCTTCGGCGACCGGCTCACCGTGACCCTGCGGGTGGCCCCCGAGGTGCTGCCGGTCGTCGTGCCCTTCCTCTGCCTCCAGCCGATCGTCGAGAACGCCGTGCGCCACGGCCTGGAGCGCAAGCCCGGCGACGGCGAGATCACGATCCTCGCGCAGGACTCCGACCGTGAGTGCGTCGTCACGATCGAGGACAACGGCGTCGGCGAGGACCCCGAGCGCCTGCGCCAGGTGCTCGGCGGCGACCCGTCGAGTGACTCCGTCGGGCTGGCCAACGTCGACGAGCGGCTGCGGGCGACCTTCGGCGACGACTACGGGCTCGTCATCGAGACGGCCCAGGGGGCGGGGACCAAGGTGACCGTGCGCCTGCCGAAGTTCCAGCCGGGGGTGCGCGCATGAGCACTCCACCCCGAGCCGGTATGCCGTCCGACGCGGAGCCGCTGCCCAGCACCCTCCGCGTGCTCGCCGTCGACGACGAGGCGCCGGCGCTCGACGAGCTGGTCTGGATGCTCGAGCGGCACCCGGCCGTGCGCCAGGTCATCCCCGCGGCCTCGGGAGAGGCGGCCCTGCGGGTGATCCACGAGGAGCAGCTCGACGCGATCTTCATGGACGTGCAGATGCCCGGCCTCAGCGGTCTCGACCTCGCGCGCGTGCTCTCCCGCTTCACGACCCAGCCGCCGGTCGTCTTCGTCACCGCGCACGAGCGGCACGCGGTCGACGCCTTCGAGCTCAACGTCGTCGACTACGTGCTCAAGCCGGTGCGTGACGAGCGCCTGTCCGAGGCGGTGCGTCGGGTCCTGCACCGGCTCGAGGGAGCCGATCCCGCGCCCACCGCCTCCGACGAGAGCATCGTCGTCGAGCTGGGCGGGGTCAGCCGGCTCGTGCCGCGCGCCGACGTGCTCTTCGTCGAGGCGCAGGGCGACTACGCCCGCCTGCACACCGCGACCGAGAGCCACCTCGTGCGGGTGCCCCTGACGACCCTCGCCGACAGCTGGGCCGGGGCGGGCTTCGTGCGCATCCACCGCTCCTCCCTGGTCGCGCTCGGCCACATCACCGAGTGGCGCACCGAGGGCGGTCGCACGACGGTCGTCGTCGGCGGGCACGAGCTCGTCGTGAGCCGGCGACACACGCGCGAGCTGCGCGACCTGCTCGTGCGTCGTGCCCAGCCGCTGCGCGGGGCGCCGTGAACGAGCGCCCGGCCCGCGAGCAGCCGCCGCGTCGGGTCAGGGTCACGAGTCCCCGAACGGGAGCGACCCGCACCCGCGTGACGTCGGTGGCCTCCGAGATCGACGCCCAGACGCGCCTCGGCGAGGTCTATGTCACCTCCCTCATCCGCAGTCAGCTGCGGCTCGCGCTCGGGGTGCTCCTCGCCCTCGCGCTCACCCTCGGGGCGCTGCCGCTTCTCTTCCACCTCTTCCCGGCCATCGGGCGCTTCGAGGTGCTCGGCATCCCGGCGCCGTGGCTGCTGCTCACCGTCGTGGCCTCATCGGAGATCATCGGGCTCGGCTGGCTCTACGTGCGCCAGGCCGAGCGCAACGAGGAGAACTTCAGCGACCTGCTGGAGGGCCGGTGAGCACCGCCGCCGCAAGCATCGTCGCGGTCGTGCTCGTCTCCATCGCCACCCTCGCCGTGGGGGCCTTCGGACTGCGCGTCTCCCGCACGATGAGCGACTTCTACGTCGCCTCCCGTGGGGTCGGTCCGATCCTCAACGCCTCGGCCATCAGTGGCGAATACCTCTCTGCCGCATCGTTCCTCGGCGCCGCGGGGCTGATCCTCGCCCGAGGTGTCGACATGCTCTGGCTGCCGGTCGGCTGGACGGCCGGCTACCTCGTGCTGCTCGTCTTCGTGGCGGCGCCCCTGCGCCGGTCGGGGGCCTACACGCTGCCCGACTTCGCGCAGCTGCGCCTCGAGTCGATGCACGTGCGGCGGCTCTCCAGCGTGCTCGTCGTGGCCATCGGGCTGCTCTACCTCATCCCGCAGTTCCAGGGCGCCGGCCTCACCCTGCGCACCCTCACCGGGGCGCCGCTGTGGGTCGGGCAGGTCGCCGTCGCCGTCGTCGTCTGCCTCAACGTGCTGCCGGGCGGCATGCGCAGCGTGACACTCATCCAGGCCTTCCACTACTGGCTCAAGCTCGTCGCGCTCCTGACGCCGATGTTCTTCTTCGCCGGCATGTGGGCGACCGACCGGATGCCCTCCGGCGTGGGCGCCGTCGAGATGGCCGACTGGATCGAGCCGCTGAGTGGCGACCACGCCCTCTACCTGACCTACTCCCTCGTGCTCGCGACCTTCTTCGGCACGATGGGCCTGCCCCACGTCGTCGTCCGCTTCTACACCAACCGCGACGGGCGGGCCGCTCGGCGCACGACGCTCGTCGTGCTCGTGCTGCTCGCGAGCTTCTATGTGCTGCCGGTCCTCTACGGGGTGCTGGGGCGGAAGCTCGCCTTCGACCTCGTGGCGCAGGGCCGCGCCGACACGGTCGTCCTCGAGCTGCCGAGCCGCGTCTTCGACGGTGCGCTCGGTCAGGGGCTCACGGCGCTCGTCGCGGCAGGGGCCTTCGCGGCGTTCCTGTCGACCTCGACCGGCCTCGTCGTCTCGGTCGCTGGTGTCCTCAGCCAGGACCTGCTGCGCCGTGGCACGGGGTCGGGCCTGCGGGGCGGCATACGGTCGTTCCGGCTCGCGACGGTGCTCGCCGTGAGCATCGCGGTCGTGCTGACCTTCGTGTCCGCGGGGGTGCCGGTGGCGAGAGCCGTCGAGCTCGCCTTCGCCGTCGCCGCGTCGACCTTCTGCCCGATGCTGCTGCTCGGCATCTGGTGGCGTGGCCTCACGGCGCGCGGTGTCATCGCCGGACTCGTCGTCGGGGGAGGGCTCTCGATGTCGGCCGTCGTCGCCACGACCTTCGGCGCCGACTGGGAGGGCTGGTTCGGGGTCGTCATCCGCCAACCGGCCGCGGTGACGGTGCCCATGGCCTTCGCCACGATGATCATCGTCTCGATCATCACGCGGTCGACGGTGCCCGAGCACGTGGGCCTCACGATGGTGCGGCTGCACGCCCCCGAGCACATCGACCTCGACCGGGGCTCCTTCCACCCGGATCCGTCGCGCAACCCCCAGCGGTCGGTGCAGGGCGCTACCGCTCGTCGTGACAACGTGACCGTTCGTCGCGGCTGAGACGGCGCACGGCGACTCGACGAGCCCTTTCACAGATCAGGCCGGTTCTGCCGCTGCGCAGCCGGGCCCGCCCCTCCTAGCGTGTGCACCGCCGGTCGCATGATCGGCGAGCGCCGAGCGACAGCGACGTCGAACGCATCACCACAGGGGGGTGGGCGGCCGACGGGGCTGGCGCGACGCGCTGACAGACACCCAGGCACCGGCACGACCCAACCGCCCCGGAGGTGGCCCCGTGAGCAACGAAGCTCCAGATCTCGTGGGCGACGATCCCAACGTCGCCATGCAGAACTCCCCGGAGTTCGAGCAACTGCGAAACAAGTTCCGCAAGTTCGTCTTCCCGCTGACCGCGATGTTCCTCGCGTGGTACTTCCTGTTCGTCCTGCTCTCCGTCTTTGCCAAGGACTTCATGGGCACGCGGGTCTTCGGCAACATCACGTGGGGCCTGATCCTCGGGCTCCTGCAGTTCGTGACGACGTTCGCCATCACGATGTACTACGCCCGCTGGGCCGACCGGGTCTTCGACCCCGAGGCCGAAGCCCTTGCTCAGAAGATGGGAGGGTCGCAGTGAGCTCGCTCCTCGCCTCCGCGCCCGCACTCGTGCCCACGGCCACCACGGTGGGCAACCCGGCCATCAACATCGGCATCTTCGCCCTCTTCGTCGTCGTCACGCTGGCGATCGTCATCCGCGCCTCGCGCAACAACCGCAGCGCCGCCGAGTACTACGCCGGCGGTCGCGCCTTCACCGGTCGCCAGAACGGCATCGCGATCGCCGGTGACTACCTCTCGGCCGCCTCGTTCCTCGGTATCGCCGGCGCCATCGCCATCAACGGCTACGACGGGTTCCTCTACTCCATCGGCTTCCTCGTGGCCTGGCTCGTGGCCCTGCTGCTCGTCGCCGAGCTGCTCCGCAACGTCGGCAAGTACACGATGGCCGACGTGCTGAGCTTCCGGCTGCGTCAGCGGCCGGTGCGCATCGCGGCCGCGATCTCGACGCTCGCCGTCTCCTTCTTCTACCTGCTGGCCCAGATGGCCGGTGCCGGTGGTCTCGTCGCCCTCCTGCTCGGCATCGAGGGGGTGCTGGGGCAGCGGCTCGTCATCGTGGTCGTCGGACTCATCATGATCTTCTACGTCATCTACGGCGGCATGAAGGGCACGACGTGGGTGCAGATCATCAAGGCCGTGCTGCTCATCATCGGTGCCGGCGTCATGACGGTCTGGGTGCTCAGCATGTTCGGGTTCAGCCTCTCGACCCTGCTCGGTGAGGCCACGGCGGCATCGCAGGAGGCCGGCGGCAAGGACCTGCTCCAGCCGGGACTGCAGTACAAGAACCCGATCGACTTCATCTCGCTGTCGATGGCACTCGTCTTCGGCACGGCGGGTCTGCCGCACGTGCTCATGCGCTTCTACACCGTGCCGACCTCCCGCGAGGCTCGCCGCTCGGTGGTGTGGGCCATCTGGCTCATCGGCATCTTCTACCTCTTCACGCTGGTGCTGGGCTTCGGCGCAGCCGAGCTCGTGGGAGCCTCGACGATCAAGAACGCCCCTGGTGGCGTCAACTCGGCAGCCCCGCTGCTCGCCTTCGAGCTGGGTGGCGAGATCCTCCTGGGCATCATCTCGGCGGTGGCGTTCGCGACGATCCTCGCGGTCGTCGCGGGTCTGACGATCACGGCCAGTGCCTCGCTCTCGCACGACGTCTACAACACGGTCGTCAAGAAGGGCACCGCCACCCCGGAGGAAGAGGTCAAGGTGGCTCGCATCTCGGCCCTCGTCCTCGGCGCGATCGCGATCGTCGGCGGCATCTTCGCCCTCGGGCAGAACATCGCCTTCCTCGTGGCTCTCGCCTTCGCCATCGCGGCGAGCGCGAACCTGCCGACGATCCTCTACTCGCTCTTCTGGAAGCGGTTCAACACCCGTGGCGCGTTGTGGAGCATCTACGGCG
The DNA here is from genome assembly GCF_044793955.1 of Humibacillus xanthopallidus. Taxonomy (GTDB): domain Bacteria; phylum Actinomycetota; class Actinomycetes; order Actinomycetales; family Dermatophilaceae; genus Humibacillus; species Humibacillus xanthopallidus_C. Next base: position 1,954,678 of record NZ_CP084995.1, read on the forward strand.
GCCTGATCAGCGCCATCACGCTGATCATCTTCAGCCCCGTCGTGTCGGGCAAGCCGGTCGACCCCATCACCGGCAAGAGCCCGTCGATGCTGCAGGGTGTCGACTTCCACCTCTTCCCGCTCGACAACCCGGGCATCATCTCGATCCCGCTGGGCTTCATCCTCGGCTACATCGGGACGGTGACGAGCAAGGAGTACAGCGCGGCGAAGTATGCCGAGATGGAGGTCCGTTCGCTCACCGGCCACGGCGCCGAGACGGCCTCGAGCCACTGATCCACCCACACCACGGAGGTCGGCCTCGACCTCTCGCACCGGACGGCCACGCCCAGCAGGGCGTGGCCGTTCGGTCGTGATGTGCCGATTTCCTTGCGGGGGTGTCTGTGCGGGCGGACTCTGGGGGGAGCGGGGATCCCTGACGTGGGAGGCGCGAGATGGACACGGTCCTGGAGCTCGAGATCGAGCCGGGCACGGCACCCGGGGAGTTCACGGTGCGCGTCGCCCGCTCGGTGGCGGGAGGGGAGCCGACCGCGCGCTTCACCCTCGACGTCGACGCTTTGCTCGCGACGCGCCAGCAGCTCGAGTCGGTGCTGCTCGCCTCCTCGGTGTCGAGCCGGCGGATCCTGCCCGCGGCCGAGGTGTCGGTGCAGTCGACGGGGGCGATGCTCTTCGACGCGATCTTCGTCGGCGAGGTGGCGGCCACCTACCGAGCCAGTCGCGCCGTCGCCGCCGATCGCGGTCGCGGACTGCAGATCCGGTTGCGGTTGGGGGCGCCCGGGCTCGCGGCGCTCCCCTGGGAGATGCTCTACGACCGCGACAGCCAGGCCTACCTCTGCCGGCAGGAGCCCCTCGTCCGGCAGGTCGAGGGAGCCCACCCGCCCTCGGCCCTCGCGATCAAGCCACCGCTGCAGGTGCTGGCCGTCGTGTCGTCGCCGCGCGGGCTCCAGCCCCTCGATGTCGCCGTCGAGCGTGAGCACCTCGAGGAGGCCCTCGCCCAGCACGTGCGCTCGGGTCGCGTCCGACTCGAATGGGTCGAGCACGCCTCCTGGGAGGAGCTGCACGACCGACTGCTCCGACGGCCGTGGCACGTGCTGCACTTCATCGGGCACGGCACCTTCGACGACGCCGCCGACGAGGGCCTCATCGCCCTCGTGGGCTCGGACGGGCGCGCCGACTTCGTCAACGCCAGCAGCCTCGCGGACCTGCTGCACGAGGCCTCCCCGACGCCGCGCCTCGTCGTGCTCAACTCGTGCGAGTCCGGCGCCTCCAGCTCCGATGACCCCTTCTCCGGCACGGCTGCGGCGCTGGCGCGCAGCGGCATCCAGTCGGTGGCGGCCATGCAGTTCACCATCAGCGACCGTGCTGCCCTTGCCTTCGCCCGCGGCTTCTACACGGCGCTGGCCAACGGGCGCACCATCGACGAGGCCATGCGCAGCGGCAGGATCGGCATCCTCGGCCTCGGCCGGGGCACCCTCGAGTGGGTCACGCCCGTGCTCTATGTCAGGGGCCCCGACACCCGGCTCTTCGATGTCGCCGACCTGCCACCTGAGGACGAGGCTGCCCCCACGGCGCCGGTGGTCGCGGCGCCGGTGGACACCCCATCGACCCCGCCACCCGAGGCTGCGGAGCCGTCAGGGCCGCCAGAGCCGCCAGGGCCGTCGGGGCCGGTGGTGCCGTCGGTGCCCTCAGGTCGTGACGGCCGAGGGCGGCTCATCACGACGGGCATCGTGCTCGCGCTGGTCCTCGTGCTCGGCGGTGTGGCCACGGCCGTCTACCGGTCGGTGCGCGGCGACGACGCCACGGCGCTGGGAACGGGGCCGACCACCTCACAGACGAGCGAGGCGGCGACGGCGCCCGAGTCCGGCGGCGAGGCGCCCACCCCGGTCGAGCTGGCCGTGCCAGGTGACACGCGGTGGCTGGCCAGCGGAGTCACGTGTGCTCCCGGGACCACCCTCGACATCTCGGCCTCCGGCACGATCCAGCACGACCAGTCGGCGGACTCGACGGTCGGGCCGGACGGGCTGACCGACGAGCGCTACCACCAGTACAACGTCGAGGGCCTCCCCGATGCCAACACTGCAGGTCTCATCGGCGGCCTCGACGAGTCCGAGCCCTTCTTCATCGGCACCGGTGTGAGCTACGACTGCCCTCGCGACGGGGAGCTGACCCTCGGCATCAACGACATCAACCTCGAGGCGAACTCCGGTGCGCTGACGGTGACGATCGCCTCCCGACCGACGTGACCGGCCCTGCCCGGTGGGGTGGTCTCAGAGGATGACGAGGTCGTCGCGGTGGATGACCTCGCGCTCGTACTCCGGCCCGAGCTCTCGGGCCAGCTCCTTCGTGGAGCGACCGAGCAGGCCCGGCAGCTCGGCGGAGGAGTAGTTGACGAGGCCGCGGGCGACGGAGGTGCCGTCGGGTCCGCAGACGTCGACGGGGTCGCCGTCGTGGAAGGTGCCCTCGACGCCGACGATGCCGGCCGGCAGCAACGACTTCTTGCGGTGCACGAGCGCGGCCACCGCGCCGTCGTCGATGATGAGCCGGCCACGCGCGGTCGTCGCGTGCTCGAGCCACAGCCGCCGCGAGCGGCCGCGCACGCCGACGGGCAGGAAGATCGTGCCGACGTCGTGGCCCGCGAGCACCTCCGTCACCCGGTCGGCGGCGGTGACGGTCGTGACGACCCCGGCCGCGGTCGCGATGCGGGCCGCCTCGATCTTCGTCGTCATGCCGCCGGTGCCCACCTTGGAGCCGCTGCCGCCGATCTCGATGCCGACGAGGTCGTCCGGCCCGGCGATCACCGGGACCCGGCTCGTGCCGGGTCGGCTCGGCGGACCGTCATAGAGCGCGTCGACGTCAGACAGCAACACGAGCGCGTCGGCGTCGATGAGGTGGGCGACGAGCGCCGCGAGCCGGTCGTTGTCGCCGAAGCGGATCTCGCTCGTCGCCACCGTGTCGTTCTCGTTGACGATGGGCAGCACGGCGAGGTCGAGCAGGCGCTCGAGCGTGCGACGGGCGTTGGCGTAGTGCGAGCGCCGCGTGACGTCGTCGGCGGTGAGCAGGACCTGGCCCACGGTGACCCCGTGCGCGCCGAAGGCATGGCTGTAGGCCGCGAGCAACGCTCCCTGACCGACCGATGCGGCGGCCTGCTGGGTGGCGAGGTCGCGCGGTCGGGCTGCCAGGCCGAGCGGGTGGATGCCGGCGGCGATGGCTCCCGAGCTGACGAGGACGATCTGGGTGCCGTGCGCGTGGCGGTGGGCCAGCGCGTTGGCGAGCGCGACGAGGCGCCCCCGGTCGATGCCGCCGTCGGCACCGGTCAGAGAGCTCGAGCCGACCTTGACGACGATGCGGCGAGCACTGCTGATCGCGGAGCGAGGAGACACAGGACCGACTGTAGTGAGCGTGGCGGCCCGTCGCCGCGCGGCCACGTCCCGTGGGCACCCAGGGTCACCCAGGGTCACCCAGGGTCACCGAGGCTTCATCGACGAGGAGCAGTCCGTATGCCGTCCGGCCCGGTCCTCAGGGAGCGACGCGTCGGGCGCACGAGGCGATCCCGAGCCAGGAGTGGCGGTTGCCGGCCCAGCAGAAGCCGAGCTTGGGTGCCCGCTTGCTGATCCACAGGCCCGGCACGCGACGGTCGCCGATGCGGGAGCCCGGGGTCTGGAAGCAGTGGTTCTTCTCGAGCGCCTCGGGGTTGGCCGTCAACAGGGCGAGGCCCTCGACGATCGTCAGCGGCGACCGTCCCTCCGAGGCGAAGTCGACCATGGCCTCGTCGGGGGTGCGACCCAGGTGCTCCTCGCCGCGGCGGACGTCGACGACGGCATACGGCACGGTCGGCACGTCGAGCCCCTCGATGGGCGTGAAGTCGTCGATGTCAGCCGTGTCGCCGGAGAGGACGCCGGCCCGCGACCCCAGGTGCTGGGTCGTGATGGCGTGCGACGGGCGGAGCGTGGGCAGCACCACGACGAAGGGCATGCGCTCACGACTGGCCTGCGGCAGGTGGGCGGCACTCTCGCGCAAGGGCGCTCGCAGTCCGTCGACCCGTGCGGCCAGGTCGGCCGGCGACCAGCCGAGGTGGCGCAGGTGTCCGACGGCGTGCAGCCGCTCGATCTGACGATCGAGCTCGGCGTCGACGTCGGCGGGGGTCAGGTGGGGGAGCGAGGTCGGCAGAGCAGTCATGAGGTCCTCTCGGTGGTGGCCATGGTTCAACGAGGTCGGGCGCCGCAGGGTTCCGCCGCACGGAGCGTACTGCCGTCCATCCCACGGGAGGCCCGGTGCGGGTGCGGTCCCACGACCTACGCTTGAGACATGTCCACGCCGATCGACCCCGCCGTCGCCTCACAGGTCAACGCGCTCGCCGACCTCGCCCGGGCGGCCTCGCGGCGCCTCGCCCTCATGTCGCGCGCCGAGAAGGACGCCGTCCTGCTGCACCTCGCCGACGCCGTCGAGGCGGCCACGCCGGCCGTCATCGCCGCCAACGCCGAGGACCTCGAGCGCGGCCGCGCCCGGGGCATGAGCGAGAGTCTCCAGGACCGGCTGCGCCTCGACGAGACCCGCGTCGCCGCGGTCGCCCAGGCGCTGCGCGACGTCGCAGCGCTGCCCGACCCGGTCGGCGAGATCGTGCGCGGGTCGACCCTCGCCAACGGCTTGCAGATCCGCCAGGTGCGGGTGCCGATGGGCGTCATCGGCATGATCTACGAGGCCCGTCCCAACGTCACCGTCGACGCTGCGGGGCTCTGCCTCAAGTCGGGCAACGCCGTGATCCTGCGCGGAGGGTCGGCAGCTGCCAGCAGCAACCACGCCCTCGTCGAGGCGATGCGCGCATCGCTGGCGGCGCAGGGGCTCCCGGTCGAGGCCGTCACGCTGCTCGAGGAGGGCGGCCGAGACGCGGCCCGAGCGCTCATGACGGCCCGCGGCCACGTCGACCTCGTCATCCCGCGCGGGGGCGCCGACCTCATCCAGACCGTCGTCACCGAGTCGACGGTGCCCGTCATCGAGACCGGGGTCGGCGTGTGCCACGTCTACGTCGACCGCGCCGCCGATCTCGACAAGGCACAGGCGATCACGCTCAACGCCAAGACGCACCGGCCGAGCGTGTGCAACGCCGCCGAGTCCCTCCTCGTGCACCGTGACGTCGCCGCCGACTTCCTCCCCAAGGCGCTGACCGATCTCGCCGGCGCAGGGGTGCGACTGCACGTGGCACCCGAGGTGGCCGACTACGCCGAGGCGGCCGGGGCGGCATACGACCTCGCGAGCGAGCGCGACTTCGGCACGGAGTGGCACGGCCTGGAGATGAGCGTCGCCGTCGTCGACGACCTCGACGAGGCGGTGGAGCGGATCCGACGCTTCGGCACCGGGCACACCGAGGCCATCGTCACCGAGGACCGCGGGGCGGCACGACGCTTCACGGCCGAGGTCGATGCGGCGGCCGTCATGGTCAACGCGAGCACCCGCTTCACCGACGGCGGTGAGTTCGGCTTCGGGGCCGAGATCGGCATCTCGACCCAGAAGCTGCACGCGCGCGGCCCGATGGCGCTGCCCGAGCTGACGACGACGAAGTGGATCGTCGAGGGCGACGGACACGTCCGCTGAGGCGCCGCCTCCCGAGATGGGTCTGTGACGTGGCCGTGGCACAGCGCCCACACAGCCCCGTGCATAATGAGGCGCAATGGAAGCCACAGAGGTCCGCAAGCTCGCCCAGCTCGAGGATGGGCACTGGTGGTATCGGGAGCGTCGGCACCTGCTCGCCAAGGCGATCGCAGGTCTGACCCCGGGCCGCGCCCTCGACGTCGGGGCAGCCGGTGGGGGCAACACCCGCGTCCTGCGTGACCACGGTTGGCAGGCCGTCGCGCTCGAGTACGGCGCCGACGGTGCCGAGGTGGCCGCCGGTCGCGGGCTCGCGACGCTGCGTTCCGATGCGACCTCCCTGCCCCTCGCCGACGACAGTCTCGACCTCGTCGTCGCCTTCGACCTGCTCGAGCACCTGCACGACGACGACGCCGCCGTCGCCGAGGTGCACCGGGTGCTGCGCCCCGGCGGCACCTACCTCATCGCCGTGCCGGCAGACCCGCGGCTCTGGTCGAACCACGACGAGGCGGTCGACCACGTGCGCCGCTACACCCGGCCCGGCCTCGTCGACCTGCTCCAGCGCGGCCGCTTCGAGGTGGAGTCCGTGCAGTCCTGGAACGTGCTGCTGCGCCCGGTCGTGGCGATGCGACGCAAGTCGAGCTCCGGCTCCGACCTCGATGACCTGCACCCTGTCGTCAACTTCGGGCTGCGCACCATCATCACGGCCGAGCGCTACCTGCCGGTCAAGGACCTGCCCGGCGTCAGCCTGTTGATGCGGGCCCGCCCGATCGCCTGATCAGCGACCCGGCGTGCTCACCGTGGTGCGCTGGGCCTCACCCGCCGGCTCACGGGCCGGCTCATCCATCGGCTCCCGGACCGGCTCACGGATGCGGCCCTCGGCCGGGTTGGCGGGCAGGGGCGTGTCGGTGGGTCCGTGCTCGCTCCGGTCGGTCGTCAGCGAGTCGTAGGCGATGAAGTAGGTGGGCCGGCCCTGCATGTGCGCATACATCCGCCCGATGTACTCGCCGAGGATGCCGACGCAGACGAGCTGCACGGCGCCGAAGGCCGACACGATCGCGACCGTCGAGGTCCAGCCGGCGACGGTGTGGCCCTGCGACCGCGCGATGAGCGTGTAGAGGAAGAGGAGCACGGCGATGACGGCGCCGCCGAGCCCGGCGAAGGTCGCCATGCGCAGCGGCGCGGTCGAGAAGCCGGTCAGCGAGTCGAGCGAGAGCCGGATCATCTTGAGGAGCGGGTACTTCGACGTGCCGGCGGCGCGCTCGTCGCGCTTGTACTCGACCGTGTCGGAGGGGAAGCCCAGCGCAGGCACGATGAAGCGCAGCACCCGGTTGTGCTCCGGGAGGCTGTTGACGGCATCGACAGTGGCGCGCGACATGAGGCGGAAGTCGCCGGCGTCGGCGTGCGCCTTGGTCTGCGACATGACGGTGATGAGGCGGTAGAAGGCACGAGCGGAGGCCCGCTTGAACCACGTGTCGGTCGAGCGGTCGGCGCGCACCCCGTAGACGACGTCGACGCCGTCGTCCTTGGCCGCCGCCAGCATCTGGGGGATGACCTCGGGCGGGTCCTGCAGGTCGGCGTCGAGCGTGACGACGTAGTCGCCGAGGGAGCTGACGAGCCCGGCCGAGATGGCAGCCTGGTGGCCGGCGTTGGCCCGCAGGCGCACGACGCGCAGCGCGGGCCACTCGCGGTGGTAGCGCTGGAGCAGCGCAGCCGTGAGGTCCGAGCTGCCGTCGTCGACGGCGACGACCTCGTAGCTGACGTCCATCCCGTCGAGGAGGGGGCGCAGCCGCTCGACGAGCAGAGGGAGCACCTCCTGCTCGTTGTACATCGGGATGACGACGGACAACTGCGGGACCATGGGCACCAGCCTACGGCCGCGCGTGAGGTGGGACTGTCACGTCGCTGTGACGGTGCTGTGGTGGCGTCTGCGACGCCGTCGGGGCGCCCGGCGTCGTAGCGTGGGGCCCCGTGAGCCCCGCACCTGCGTCCCCAGCAGCCGGTATGCCGTCCGGCCGGCCCCCGATCGGGGCGCCGGTGCTCGGGCGGTTCACGAAGTGGGGTGACGGCAGGCACTGGGAGTGGGTCGGGCGCTACCTCGGGGCCGACGAGCACGGCGACTGGTGGTTCGCCCCACCCGGCACGCGCTGTGTCCGACCCGGCCGGGACTTCATCGAGGACGTCGGTTGGGTCTCCGTGACTCCGGTCGGCAGGGGGTGGGCGGCGAGCTTCTACCCCGACCCCAAGCACATCTCCGTCTACGTCGACATGACGACTCCTGCCGTCTGGCAGAAGCGCGCGGGCACCGGCGGGCAGGGCGACGAGGGCCCCGAGTGGGAGGTGACGATGGTCGACCTCGACCTCGACGTCGTGCTGACCCGTGAGGGCCACCTCTTCGTGGACGACGAGGACGAGTTCGCCGAGCACCAGGTGTCGCTCGGTTACCCGCCAGAGGTCATCGACCTGGCCCGTCGGGCGTGCGACGAGGTTCGCGCCGGCATCGAGGCTGGAGCCGAGCCCTGGCGCTCGGTCGGTTTCGCCCGCCTCCATGCCGCCCTGTGGGGCTGACTGCGCCCCGCGAGCGCTAGGCTGGCGGCATGTCTCAACGGGTCAGCGCGCTTGTTGCCGCGACGGAGGAAGCCACGCGTGAGCTTCCGATGCCGGTGATCGCCTACTTCATCATCGCCTTCGTGTCCTTCATCGTGCTGCTCGGCATCACGTGGAGCTTCCGCAACACCGCTGCCAAGGTGGGCCAGCCGCGCCGTGCTCCGGGAGCGCCGGGCACCGGCCAGCCCGGCAGCGCCGACCACGCGCGCGACACCGACGGGACCAGCCACTGAGCATGCGCCTCGGGGTCATGGGCGGGACCTTCGACCCGATCCACCATGGCCACCTGGTCGCCGCCAGCGAGGTGCAGTCGAGGTTCGCGCTCGACGAGGTGGTCTTCGTGCCCACCGGCGAGCCGTGGCAGAAGGCCGACCGGCACGTCTCCCCGGCCGAGCACCGCTACCTCATGACGGTCATCGCGACCGCCTCCAACCCGCGCTTCACGGTCAGCCGCGTCGACATCGAGCGTCCCGGCCCGACCTACACGATCGACACCCTGCGCGACATCCGGGCCGAGCGGCCCGACGACGAGCTGTTCTTCATCACCGGCGCCGACGCCCTCGCCGAGATCCTCTCGTGGAAGGACGCCGAGCAGCTCTGGCAGCGCGCCCACTTCATCGGGGTGACGCGGCCGGGGCACGAGCTGTCCGACAAGGGCCTGCCGGAGGACCGCGTCACGCTGCAGGAGGTGCCGGCGATGGCGATCAGCTCCACCGACTGCCGTGCCCGCGTGGCCGCCGCCGAGCCCGTCTGGTACCTCGTGCCGGACGGGGTCGTCCAGTACGTCAACAAGTACCACCTCTACGTCAACCCGCAGGGGCCTTCGCCCCTCGTGCACTCCTCGACCCAAGGACTTCCGTGACTGCCGCCCAACGCTCACTCCAGCTCGCCAAGGTGGCCGCCCTGGCCGCCGAGGAGAAGATCGCCGAGAAGGTGATGGCGATCGACGTGAGTGACCAGATGCCACTCACCGACGTCTTCGTCATCGCCTCCGCTCCGTCCGAGCGCCAGGTCGGCGCCATCGTCGACGAGGTCGAGGATCGCCTCCGCGAGCTCGGCAGCAAGCCGCTGCGCCGCGAGGGTGAGCGCGAGGGGCGCTGGGTGCTCATCGACTTCGGCGACATCATCGTCCACGTGCAGCACGAGGAGGAGCGCGACTACTACGCCCTCGAGCGGCTCTGGAAGGACTGCCCCGAGATCGACCTGTCGCTCGTGGAGCCCTTCCCGCGACCGGTGAAGCAGGATGCCGACGACGCACAGGACGCCACACCGGACGACGCCGAAGACGACGCCGAGGCGTGAGCCCCGTGCCGGGCGGCCCGCCGCCGCGGCGGATCGTCGTGATGCGCCACGCCGAGACGGTCGACAACGCCGCCCGCGTGTGGCAAGGACACCGCGACTCGGCGCTGTCCGACCGGGGCAGGGAGCAGGTGGCGGCCGCGGCACCCCACGTGGCGGCATACCGCCCCGTGGTGATCGTCTCGAGCGACCTCCAGCGGGCGGTCTCGACGGCCCGAGCCGTGGGCGAGCTGACCGGGCTGCCGGTGCGTCTCGACGAGCGGTTGCGCGAGGTGCACGTGGGGGAGTGGCAGGGACTGCACGTCGACGACGTGCACGCCCGCTACCCCGACCTCGTCGCGGCACTCGACCGCGGTGAGGACGTGCGCAAGGGCGTGACGGGCGAGACGCGCGAGGAGGTTGCGACCCGGGCGGGGGCCGTGCTGCGCGAGGTCAGCGATGGTCTGGCACCCGGCGCGACGGCGCTCGTCGTGGCGCACGGCGTGTCGGCCCGGGTCGGCGTGAGCGACCTCGTCGGCCTCGACCAGGACCTCTCCGACCGCGTCCTCCGTGGCCTCGACAACTGCCACTGGGCCCTGCTGGTGGAGGCGGGCAAGAGCTTCTCGGCGACGGTCCGATGGCGCATCGCGGGCTGGAACCTGGGCCCCTCGACGACCTGAGCGGCGCGCCCGGGAGGGCCCGCGCGGAGCCCGGCTGGGCACGTGCCCCCGATTTGGGATCGGGCCGCGCGACCCGCTATTGTTACGCAGTCGCCTCAGCGGGGCGACACCCGAAAGGGGCTGTGGCGCAGCTGGTAGCGCACCTCCATGGCATGGAGGGGGTCAGGGGTTCGAGTCCCCTCAGCTCCACCGAAGAGGAAGGGCCGGACGCGATGCGTCCGGCCCTTCGTCGTGCGGGCCCGTCGCGGTCCTCAACCGTGGGGCCGCGTCGTCACGACGTCGATGCGGTTGGTGCGCCAGTCCGCGATCGTCTCGGTCGTGCGTGGCGGCAGGCGCCTCGTGGTGACGCTGCCGAGCATCCGCTCGAGGGTCGACCGGGGCTTGAACGCCGAGCGGGTCGTCGCGCCCTCCAGGCTGCGGGTGCCGTCGTGGCCCGGCACCGCGCTGACGGCCAGGTCCCCCTGCTGGAGCGACCGGGGGTCGAACTCGATGGTGCTCGTCACGACGACGAGCCGGTCGGTGACGGTGACGGTGCCCTCCTTCCAGAGAGCGTCCGGCACCTCGCCGCCGAGCTCGAGACTCGTCTTCTCGCCCGGGCCCAACGCCACCCGGCCGGCGGGGAAGGCGTCGGTGTAGATGCCGTAGGAGTCGGTGAGGTCGAGCAGTGCGGCCCAGAGGGGCACCTTCGTCGTGTTCTCGAGGGTCACGGTGAACTTCGGCGGCTTCTCGCCCGCGTAGGCGATCTCGACGGTTCCACCGTCCTCGGTGCTGCCCTCTGCCGTCACGACGGCAACGCGCACGGCATGGGTGCCGAGCTGGCTGGTCGGGTTGGTGAGGTTCGACAGGCGCAGCCACCGGGCCACGTGCTCGAGGGCGTCGATCGTGCGCTCCTCTCGCCCTTCCCCGGCGACGACGGGCACGAGCGGTCTCACGAGCCCCGGGCGCGTGATCACGAAGCCGCCCGGCGTCGCTTCGACCTGCAGGTCAGGCTTCGCCGGCGCGTCACCAGGTGCCTCGATCAGGTCGATGAGGGTCGAGTCGGCGTTGTCGGCGGCCGCACGCAGGGCGGCGGTGCCGGCAGCGTCCCCGGCCACGGCCACCGACAGGGGCTTGAGCGGGATGGACGTGACGACCGCACGGTAGATGGACGAGGGGTCGATCTCCGGCGTCACCGTCACCACGGACCGGTCGGGCAGCACACGCGAGACGAGGGCGGTGGCGAGGGGCTCGCGCGGGCCCTGGGCGGACAACGGGTAGATGGCCAGCTCGGTGGTGTCGGTCGTGTCACCGACGCGGATCGGCTCCGGCACCCCGTGCACCGCGCCCGAGTCGATCGTCCAGCCCTCCGGGCGCCTGCTCAGCGTCAGCGGGCGCGGTGAGTCCGGGATGGCGCCCCCGAGGAACGGGCGGTCGAGCTCGTTCGAGTCGACCGTCTCGAACTGCGGGTGCTGGTCGCGCACGGTGGTCGTGACCTGCGAGGTGACCATGAGCAGGATGTCGCGGTAGGACGGCTTGCCCTCCGACTGCACGAGCGCCTTCTCGAGCGCCGCCGACATCGCCCCCCGGTGCTGCCCCTGCGTCCTGATCTCCTTGGCCTTCTCCGAGGACCGACACGCGGCGAGCAGGACGTGCCTCCCCGCTGGTGGCGTCCACCGCTCGTGCGGTGCCTGGTCGAGGTCACGGGTGCCGGTGCCCGCCTGCGCGGCGGCCGCCTGGGCTGCGGCCTGCTGCACGGTGCCCGGCAGGAAGGTCTCGATGGGCCGGTGCCGCAGGTCCGGCGGGGCCTGGCGCACGACCTCGGTCACGTCACGGGTGGCGTCGCCGGAGTGGCAGCAGTCGAGCACGACGAGCAGGTGGCAGCCCGTCGCCGCGACCTGCGAGATGAGCACCGCCAGCTCCTTGTCCGCGAGGTCCCAACCCCCCGGCTCACGGCTGTCGACGAAGACGAGCGTCTCGTTCTGGTGGTCGGGCTCGAAGTCCCACAGCTCCTGCGGCGCCTCCTGGTGCGCGCCGTGACCGCTGTAGTAAAAGAGCGCGACGTCGTCCGCGTCGGCCTGCCCCAGGTGTGCGGCGAACTCCCTCGTGACGGCCTCGCGGGTCGCGTCCTCGTCCGTCACGATGACCATGCTGAGCTCGCCCGCGGGCACCCGACCCTTGAGGATGTCGCTGAAGGCGGTGACGTCGTTGACGCACCCCGACAGGGGCGGCACGACGCCGGTGTAGGCGTCGATGCCGACGAGCAGTGCGTAGACGTGTCCGGACATGGTGGTGGTGCTCCTACTCGTCGAGGGACAGGATGGCGGTCTGCCAGGCCCCGGGGTGCAACCGATCCCACCCGGTCCAGTTCGGACAACCGTGCGACGTGCGTGCGGAAGTCTCCTCGCCGACGCCGTCCGTCGCGAGCAGGCAGAGTGCGACGACCGAGTTGGCAGACGGGGTCTTCTCCCTGCCGAGGGTCGCCCACGGGATGCGCGCCTCGACCTCGTAGCCGTCTGCGCCTCGTGCGACCTGTGCCAGCACCTCAGGGGCATCAGTGAAGACGGGTAGCTGATCGTCGGTGGTGCGTCCCGAGGAGACGCCCTGCGTGGTGGTGGCCATCGTCACCGCCACGTCACCGGAACGCGCCTCGTCGGTGACCTGCAAGCGCTGCGCACTGTCACCGGAGAGCACGGTGACACCGTCGACATACGGGTATGCCGTCGCGCCGGCCACGGCATCCACGCCCGCTGTCGAGTCCACGACCTGCGCGTAGACGTAGAGCCCGGCGTTGTCCCACCGGGCCTTCCACGATGCGCGTGGGCCAGGTGCCCCACCCCGATCCGCCCCGACGAGCATCGGATGGCTGGCGCCGGTGGCCCACTCGTCGAACTGCCCGTCGATGCGAGGGACCTCGAGGGCACAGGGAACGATCAGCGGCTGGGCGACGTCGCCGCTCGAGGTGATGGATCGCCCGCACGTGTCCGAGTAGGGGCCGATCCGGATGTTCCACCACACCACCAACGCGACGATGACGACCACCGTCGCGACAACGGAGAGCAGGCACCCTCTGGCGCGGCGCCGACGCACCTGCGGGGGGCTCGGTGTGCCGACGGCCAGAAGCACCTTGCGCACCCGTGACCCAAGCGTGGGCGGTGCCGCAGGCGTCGATGCCGCGGCGGACCGCGGTGCCGGCCCAGGCGCAGGAGCGACCGCGTCCGGTGCGATGCGAAGCGGCACCTGGGGGGCCGGGCCGGCGTCCTCCAGGCCGTCTAGGAGGTGCTGCACGTCGCGGTGGCCCGGCTGCTCGAGGGCCACCTGCTCGAGAAGTGGCCGCGCGATGTCGCGCCTGCCGGCCTCGAGGGCGGCGACGGCAGCGTCGTAGAGCGAGGCGACGCGCCGGTCTGCCGCCGCCGACGAGAGCGGGGCTGGCCCTGCCGCCAGCTGGCCGTCCTCGTCGCGCGCGGCGGGCGAGCTGAGGACGGTGAAGGGCTGACCGGTCTCGGACCGCAGCAGGACGGGGGTGCCCCACTCCGAGGCTTCGTCCGAGACCGCCATGGCCTTGCGGACCTCGCACAGGGTGGCCTCGATGCCGAGTCCCTGGGTGAGGAACCAGTAGAACTGGTGGCTGAAGTCGAGCGCCGCGCGGTCGGAGATCTCGGACTGCATCGCCACGACGGCTGGCAGGCCTTGGCGGACGAGGGCCTGACCCACCCCGGAGAAGGCGTCTCCGCTGCTGGTCCGGGCACCCTCGCAGGCGTTCAGGACGGCGAGCTGGAGACTGCTGGCGTCGTGCAACAGCGTTCCGAGTCGGGCGCCGGTGACGAAGTGGGCGGCACCGTGGTCCTCGCGTTCGAGGGCGAGAACGCCCTCCTGCGTCACCTCGTCAAAACCGCCGTGACCGATGAAGTGGAAGACGTGGACGTCCTGGAGCAGCGCCCGCTGCAGGTTGGCGAGCGTGGCATCGGCGACCACCACGAGCTCGAGCAGGCCCGACGCCACGAGGTCCTCGGTCGTGAGACGCAGGAGGCGCTCTTCCCGCTCGACGTCGAGCCGGGCCAGGTCGGACGGACTCGAGATCATGACGAGCACCCGAAGCGGCGGGTGCACGGTGACGGGCGGCGCCGGGTCCGCCGAGGAGAGCACCCGCACCACCGGCGTCTTCTTCGACAGCGTGAGAAAGCGTTCCAGCTCGCTGTCGTAGAGGTACTCCCACGGCAGCGCATCGAGGTCGGGGACTGCCTCGAGCCGCAATCTGATCCGCAGCTCAGAGCCGTCCCTCACACAGGCTGCAAGGCTCTCGCGGAAGGTCGCTCCGACGTCGCCGGCGAAGAGCGCGTCCGCGAGCTGCTGGCCGTATGCGCGCACCTCGGTGACCCGGCCCGCGAGCGGCACGAGTCTCCGAGAGGCAACCCGGGGAGGACCGACCGCATTGATGAAGCGGGCGAGCTCGACGGGGGCGAAGGGGTTGACGAAGGGGGCAGACGCCTCGCCGGCGGGCGAGGCCAGGACCCGGACGGCATACCCCGCCGGCGTGCCGACGATGTCGACGTCGAAGTTCGCGTAGCCCCCTCCCATGGCGGTGCTCCTTCCGTCGGGTCAGGAGCCGGCTTCGTCGTCGAGGACGAGGTGCTGCCAGGTGGCGGGGAGGCCCTGGTTCGTGCCGGTGCGCACCGGGTTGCTGCTGATCATGCGGGCGAGCTTCCACGTCGTCGTCGAGTTGGCCGCGTCGCTGACGTTGACGTTCATCGCCCACAGCGAGCCGCGTGCGGGTGGCGTCGAGAGGCCGACGTCGGCCCAGGGCACTGCCATCTCGACGTCGTAACCGCCCGGTCGGTCGGTGCGCGAGAGGATGACGTCGCTGAGCGCGCCGCCGGCCCGGATCGCCCCCGCGTTGGCCATGTTGAACGACGCGAGGCCCCCGAGCGGGGTGACGCCGACCATGACGTGGAAGTCCTTGCCGGAGCGGGGTTTCGTCGAGGGCGGCAGCGTCGAGACGTCGGGGCCGAACTCGAAGCTCACACCGTCGCCCTGCCAGAACTGGGTCGGCTTGTTGGCCTCGACGTTGCGGCGGTTCGCGTCGTCGACGGTCAGGCGAAGGTAGAGGAACCGGGAGTCCCACTGGCCCTGCCAGGTGGCTTGCAGGTCGTCGGGCCCGGGCTTCGGCTGCCCGGGGAAGACCTGGGTCGCGAGGCGTCCCTCCGGCACGTCGGCCCAGTCGGCGAAGCTGCCGTCGATCTCGGGGGCCGTCGCCGCGCACCCCAGGGTCACGGCGTCGTCGGGCACGGTGGGGAAGACGGACTCGGAGCCGCAGGCCTGCGCGACGGACGACGAGGTGGAGTACCACCAGGTGAAGCCGGCGAACGCGAGCACGAGCACGCCGACCACGGCGCCGACCCAGGTGAGGACGCGACGGAGGCCGCTTGGCCGGGTGTCACGCGCAGCCCACCCGCCCGCAGACCCGCCACCGCCCGCAGAGCCGCCACCGCCCACCGAGCCGCCTGATGACCCGCCCGGGGTGGGCGGGGGAGGCGGTGGGGCCTGCCGTTGCCGAGGAGGCGGCACCCGCGACGGGCCAGGGTCGACCTCCGGGGTGGACTCGACGACGTCATGGTGGGTGTCAGTGGGGCCCGAGCCGTCGCCCGGCTCCGGGGGCCGCACGCGTTCGAGGAGCAGGGTGGCGTCGCGGAAGTCGGGGCTCTCGGCCGTGATCTGCTCGAGCAGCGGCTGGGCCGTGCCCGGCGCCCCGGCGCTGATCGCGACCCGCGCGGCGTCGTAGAGCGACTCGAGACGCGTCTCCGGCGTGGCCGCCGTGGAGGGGCTGCCCGTGAAGGTGAACGGCTGGTCGGTGCCGGAGCGGAGCAGCACCGCGGTGCCCCACTCGGAGGCCTCGTCGGACACGGCCATCGCCTTGCGGACCTCGCACATGGCGGCGTCGATGCCGAGGCCCTGGGTGAGGAACCAGTAGAACTCGTGGCTGAAGACGAGGGCGGCGCGGTCGGAGATCTCGGTCTGCATGGCCACGACGGCAGGCAGACCCTGACGCACGAGGGCCTGGCCGACGCCGGAGAAGGCGTCGCGCCCCGACGTGCGGGCACCCTCGCAGGCGTTGAGGACGGCCAGCTGCATGTTGCGGGCGTCGTGCAGCAGGGTGCCGAGGCGGTTGCCGGAGACGCGGTGGCTGCTGCCGTCGTCCCTCTCCAGCACGAGCACGCCCTCCTGGGCGTCGTCGTCGAACCCGCCGTGGCCGATGAAGTGGAACACGTGGTAGTCGCCGAGCAGCGCCCGCTGGAGAGCCGTGAGGGTGGCGGTGTCGAGCACGGTCACGGCCAGCTGGCCGCTCTTGACCATGTCGGCCGTCGTGGCGAGCAGCAGGTCCTTCTCGCGCTCGACAGCGAGCTCGGGCATGTCCGACGGGCTCGAGATCATGACGAGAACCCGGAGCGGCGACTCGACGAGGACGGCCGGCGGCCGCTGGAGCGAGTCGAGCAGTCGCACGACCGGCGTCTCCTGCGACAGGGTGAGGAAGCGCTCCAGGCGGCTGTCGTAGACGTACTCCCACGGCACCGGGTCGAGCTCGGGCACCGCGTCGAGACGCAACCGCACCCGCAGGTCCTTGCCCTGCGCCCCGGCCGTGTCGAGGCTCGAGGTGAAGGCGTCGCGCACGGGCCCGGTGAGCAGCGCGTCGCCCAGCCGTCGCCCGTAGTCCTTCACCCCGCCGACGCGGGCGGCGACGGGGACGAGCCTGCGCGAGGCGACCCTCGGTGGCCCGACGGCGATCATGAACTGCGCGAGTTCCGTTGCCACGAAAGGCAGCACGAAGGGCGCTGACGTCTCGCCAGCGGGCGAGGAGACGACGCGGACGGCATACGTCGTGCCGTCGCGTGTCAGCGCGAGGTCGAAGTCGAGATAGTCACGGCTCATCGCAGTCCTCTATCCGCAGGAACCGCTCCCTGCACCTGACAGTACGCCCGCCGGCGGCCGGTGATACGGGATTCGGCGAGTTCGCACGGTTCGCCGAATTCGCCCGGGGCGCACGACATCCGTAGAATGGCGGGCGAGCGCGCGGTCGCGCTCGCGGACGAGGGAGCCGTACCCGCCCAGCGACAAGACGGCCAGATCGGGAACTCATGTTCTGGTTCGTGCTCTTCCTCTCCGGTGCGTTGGAGGCCGTCTGGGCCACCGCGCTCGCTGCCTCCGACGGCTTCCGCCGCCCCCGGCCGACGATCCTCTTCGCCATCTCGCTCGTGCTCAGCATGGCCGGCCTCGCCTGGGCGATGACGGGCCTGCCGGCCGGCACGGCGTATGCCGTGTGGGTGGGGATCGGCGCCGTGGGCACCGTCCTGCTCGCCGTCGCTCGCGGCAAGGAGCGCCTCGACCTCGCGCGGGGGCTGCTGCTGCTCCTGCTCGTCGGGTGCGTGGCGGGCCTCAAGGCGGTGGCATGATGCCGTGGCTCGTTCTGCTCGCCAGCGCTGTCCTCGAGGCGGTCTGGGCCTCGGCGCTCGCCGCCTCCGACGGCTTGTCCCAGCTGCTGCCGACGATCGTCTTCCTCGTCGCGGGGGCCCTCTCGATGCTGGGGCTCGCCCACGCAGTCCGCACCATCCCGATCGGCACGGCGTATGCCGTGTGGACCGGGCTAGGGGCCGCGCTGACCGTCGCGTGGGCCATGACGTTCGGGGACGAGGCCTTCTCCGTGGTCAAGGTCGTGCTGCTCGCCGGCATCGTCGGCGCCGTCATCGGGCTCAAGGTGGTGGGGCACTCATCGACCGACGAGCCCACGCCGGAGGCGTGACGCCGCTAGGGTCGCCACATGGGCTCGTGGTGGCTGGAGGCGCTCGGCTGGGCCGGCTCGGCCGTGCTCGTCTGGTCTCTCCTGCAGACCCAGCTGCGACGGCTGCGGGTCATCAACCTCGTCGGCTGCGCCGTGCTCATCGTCTACAACGTGGCCAACGAGGTGTGGCCCATGGTGGGTCTCAACATCGTGCTCGCGGCGATCAACATCACCTACCTCGTGCGGATGTCTCGCGAGAAGCACGACGCGCAGGCCTACGAGGTGCTCGAGGTGGCCGGTGACGACACCTACCTGCGTCACGTGCTGCGGGTGCACGAAGCCGACATCCGGCAGTTCAACCCGGAGTTCGTCCACGACCCCTTCGCGGGCGACCCGTCCTACCTCGTGCTCAAGGGTGACGAGACGGTCGGCGCCGTCATCCTGCGTGACGCGGGGTCGGGCACCGCGCAGCTGCTCCTCGACTGGGTGACGCCGCGCTATCGCGACTACTCACCGGGGGAGTTCGTCTTCGGTCCCGAGGGTCCGTTCCGCCGGCGTGGCTTCCGTCGCGTCCTGACGCCGGCCGGGATGGTCGACCCCTACTACGAGCGCCTCGGCTTCCGCCGGGAGGGCGACGCGTTCGTGCTCTGACGTGCGGGTGCCTCGGTGGTGGGGCGCTCAGACGAGCCGCTGGCACTTGCTGAGGAAGCGGTCGGGGTCGACGACGGCACGGTGCACCTCGCCGCGGGCGACCTCTTCACCCTCGGAGTCCTTGACGACCACGTGGCACACGAGGCGGCGCCCGTCGTTGATCGGCTCGGCGCAGAGCACGGTGATCTCGGCGCCCACCGGGGTGCCCTTGACGTGCTCGATCTTGATCATCGTGCCGACCGTCGTGTGGTCGGCGTCGATCTGCTGCTGACACACCTGGAAGGCGGCGTTCTCGCACCAGGTGATGAGGCGCGGCGTGGCGAGCACCTCGAGGTCACCGCTCCCGACGCTCGACGAGGTGTCATCGGCGGAGACGGTGTGCTGGAACTTGCGCATGGGCATTGCTCGAGTCTTGCAGAGAATCGCGGCGGTGCCGACTCGGCGCCCGATGGCGCCCATCAGACGGATTCCGCGTGTCGTGCCAGTCCGGGGCCCGAGCTGCTGTCACCCTGTGGCCGTGACCGACCACCTCTGGGTCCTGGCGGTGGCGCTCGGGGTGACAGCGCTGATGAACTGGGTCTCCGTCGTGCGCGGAGACGTCCTCGTCGAACGGCTGACGAAGCCGCTCTTCATCCTGCTGCTCATGGGGCTCGCCTGGTCGCTCGACCTCGAGGGGAAGGTGCCGGGAGCACCGAGCCTGCTGACCGTGCTGGTGGCGCTCGCCCTGTCGCTCATCGGCGACATCGCCCTGCTCAACGCCACGGCTGGCCGCTTCCTCGTGGGGCTCGGGGCGTTCCTGCTGGCCCACGTCGCCTACGTCTTGGCCATCCTCGAGTCGACCGGCGCCGGGGGCTTCCCGTGGTGGCTGCTGGCCGTCGTGCCCGGTCTGGTCCTGCTGCACGCCAAGGTCGGGCGCGACATCGTGCGGCACGCAGGGCCGCAGCGGGGTGCGGTCCTGCTCTACCAGCTCGCCCTCTTCGCCCTGCTGCTCGCGGCGGCCTGGCGGGGCGACGGGGTCGTGCTGCTCGGCTGCGCGCTGTTCACCGCCTCGGACACCATCCTCGGGCACGACCGTTTCGTGCTCGAGCGCCGCTGGGCGCCCCTTGCGGTCATCGTCACCTACCACCTCGCCCAGGTGCTCATCGTCGTCGGCCTCTTCCGCTGATCCGCCGGTTCGAGAAGGTCGGATCCTGACGTTCCGGCCCACGAGGGCCTCACTCGGGTGCACGGTGGGAGGGCGCGAAGTGGGGGCTTCGTCGGTCCTGTCCTCGGGGGGCCGCGCAGGACACCCGTTCCATGCCGAGGAGGCACAGCCATGACACAGACGCGAGGAAGCGTCGAGAAGGCTCGGGGGGAGTCGACGAGGGGCCGATGGGCCCGCGTCGCAGGGGGTGCGCTCGCAGCAGGTGCGGCGCTGGCGCTCGTGGCAGGAGTCGGGGCCGCCGGCGCAGCGCCGTCGGCCGACGCGGAACCGCACAAGTCCTACGTCTGCAAGTACGTCTCGAAGCCGGGCGAGGCGACGGAGAGGCTCCAGACCGGCAAGAACCCGATCTGGGTCGACAATCACGCGCTGCTCGGCTACGACGGCCCGGTCAGGGTCGGCCAGGAGTTCAAGGACGGACAGCGCCGCTCGGTCGTCATCGTCGCCAACACGGTGAAGCTGAAGCCGGAGCCCTCGGTCGCGGCCTGCCCGCCGGCCACCCCGCCGACGAAGACCACGACGACCCCGCCGACCACGAAGACGACGCCGCCGACCACGAAGACGACGCCGCCGACCACGAAGACGACGCCGCCGACCACGAAGACGACGACGCCGCCCGCCACGACACCGGGCACGACGGCGGCGCCCGCCCCCTCGACCTACCCGCTGCTCCCGGTCATGGGCGGTGCGGACGAGGGTGCGGCGATCACCTCCGCGGGCTCCACGGGTCAGCTCCCGGTCACCCCGGTGCAAGCGCTCCTGGTCGCCCTCGCCCTGCTCGGCCTACTCGTCGCTCTGGGCGTGCGCCTGCCCCGGGTGGTTCGTCCGGGCGGCGGCGAGGACGCCTGACCGCCAGCATGCGGCACGGCCAGGCCGTCACCGGCTCCAGCACCCCGAGTGCACCCAGAGCACTCGGGGCGTTCGGGGCGGCGCTGCTGTGCCTGGTGATGCTGCTCGCCGCCTGCAGTGGTCAGGGGACGACCACCGCAGCCGGGCTGCGGCAGGAGCCGAGCGGCATACCCGGTGGTGCCGCGTCCTCGACGGTCGGCACGACGCCTTCCGTGGCGGCGAGCCCGGCCCCGTCGAGGCCGGCGTCGATCGAGCCCGCCTCGGCCATCAAGCCCGTGGCGAGGGGCGAGCTGACGCACTTCACGGCATCGCGCGGAAGGCGCACCATCGTCGACGCCGCATCCTCGGGTCTGGCCCGCTACAACAGGTCGCCGACCTGCGAGGTGCCGGGCCAGCCCTGCTACGACGCGCCCTACCTCGACAGGGTCGCCCGCATCGACCTCGGCGGGCCTCCCATGGTCCCGGGCACCCAGACCACCTTCGTGACGGGCCACGCCAACCGATTCCACCCCGACGACCCGAGTCGAGGGGTGTTGACCCGGCTCCAGGAGGTGCGCATCGGCGACACCCTCGTACTCACGACGACGCGGGGGCGTTTCATCTACGCCGTCACGGAGGTCCTGACCGTGCCCTTCGACAAGCTGACGTCGCACCCGGCCGTCGTCACCGTCCGCCCCGACACGGTGGTCGCGATCAGCTGCGTCATCGCGCCGGACCGGCGCTCCTACACGGGCAACTACGTCGTCATCGGCACGCTCACGGCCTCGAGCCCTGCCTGACCCCGGCCGCGGGCGTCGTGCTCAGGGCGGGGAGCTGGATGGCGGCGGCAGGCCGTTCGCGCCCTGCGCTAACCTAGGCGCATGGCTGGTCTGCTGCTCCTTCCGCAGCCGCGTTGACGAAGGTCGGGACTCCCGACATCAGCGCGGCTCCCCCTCCTGTGTGAGGGGTTTTCTTTTGCCCAGACCGAGCAGCGACGAAAGAGAAGACATGACCGAGCAGAGCAACGAGACGCCGTTCCGCTACACCGCACGGATGGCGCAGGACATCGAGGTCGCGTGGCAGGACCGCTGGGAGGAGGCCGGCACCTTCAACGCCCCCAACCCGGCCGGCCCCTGGGCCGAGCCCGAGCGGGTCGAGTCACTCGGTCAGAAGCTCGTTGTGCTCGACATGTTCCCCTACCCGTCCGGCGTGGGCCTGCACGTCGGCCACCCGCTCGGCTACATCGCGACCGACGTCTACAGCCGGTTCCACCGCATGCTCGGCAAGAACGTGCTGCACGCCCTCGGCTACGACGCCTTCGGCCTGCCGGCGGAGCAGTACGCCGTCCAGACCGGTCAGCACCCTCGGAAGACCACCGAGGAGAACATGACCAACATGAAGCGGCAGCTGCGTCGCCTCGGGCTGGGCTTCGACAACCGGCGCACCTTCGCCACCATCGACGACGAGTACTACCGCTGGACCCAGTGGATCTTCCTCAAGATCTGGGACGCCTGGTATGACGCCGACGCCGTGCGCCCCGACGGTGGCCGGGGTCGGGCCCGTCCGATCAGCGAGCTCGTCGAGGAGTTCGAGTCGGGCCGACGCGCACCACTCACCGACGACGGTCGCGGCTGGGCCGAGCTGTCGGCGACCGAGCGCGCCCGCGTGCTCGCGGACTTCCGCCTCGTCTACCAGTCCGAGGCGCCGGTCAACTGGTGCCCCGGCCTCGGCACGGTGCTGTCCAACGAGGAGGTCACCAACGACGGCCGCTCCGAGCGCGGCAACTACCCCGTCTTCAAGCGCAACCTCTCGCAGTGGATGATGCGAATCACCGCGTATGCCGACCGGCTCGCCGACGACCTCGACGGCGTCGACTGGCCCGACAACGTCAAACGCCTGCAGCGCAACTGGATCGGGCGTTCGCAGGGCGCCCGCATCACCTTCCCCGTGACCCACGCCGCAGGCGACCTCGCCGGCCAGCAGGGCGGCATCGAGGTCTTCACGACCCGGCCCGACACCGTCTTCGGCGCGACCTTCATGGTCATCGCTCCCGAGCATCCGCTCGTCGACCAGCTCGTGCCCGAGGGCGGCTGGCCCGAAGGGACGCACAGCGACTGGACGGGCGCGGACGCGGCAGCGAGCGCGACCCCGAAGGAGGCCGTCGCGGCATACCGGCTGGCGGCATCGCGCAAGAGCGACGTCGAGCGGCAGACGGAGGGCAAGGACAAGACCGGCGTCTTCACCGGGTCCTTCGCCACGAATCCCTTGACGGGAGAGTCGATCCCGGTCTTCGTCGCCGACTACGTCCTGATGGGCTACGGCACCGGCGCGATCATGGCGGTGCCCGGTCACGACGAGCGCGACTTCGAGTACGCGACGAAGTTCTCCATCCCGATCGTGCGCGTCGTCGCCTCCACGCCCGACGGTGCGGACGAGCCGCTCGACGAGGCCTTCGTGGCGAGCGGCTTCGCGGTCAACTCGGCGAGCCCGGTCGTGAGCCTCGACGGGCTCGCGGTCGAGGACGCCAAGGAGCGCATCATCGCCTTCCTCGAGGACGCCGGTCACGGTCGCGGCACCGTCAACTACCGCCTGCGTGACTGGCTCTTCAGCCGCCAGCGCTACTGGGGCGAGCCGTTCCCCGTGATGTTCGACGACGACGGCGTGGCGTATGCCGTCCCCGACGACCAGCTGCCCCTGACCCTCCCCGACGTGCCGGACTACTCACCCAAGACGTTCGACCCCGACGACGCGACCAGCTCGCCCGAGCCGCCGCTGTCGCGGGTGCCCGAGTGGGTCAACGTCGAGGCAGACCTCGGCGACGGGCGCGGCGTGCGGCACTTCCGCCGCGAGACCAACACGATGCCCAACTGGGCCGGGTCGTGCTGGTACTACCTGCGCTACCTCGACCCCGCCAACCACGAGGCGTTCGTCGACCCGGCCAACGAGAGCTACTGGCTCGGCCGTCACGCCGAGCCCGTCGCCGGAGCGCCGGCCGGCACCGTCGACCCCGGTGGTGTCGACCTCTACATCGGCGGCGTCGAGCACGCCGTGCTGCACCTGCTCTATGCGCGCTTCTGGCACAAGGTGCTGCACGACCTCGGCTACGTCTCGAGCGAGGAGCCGTTCCGCAAGTACTTCAGCCAGGGCTACATCCAGGCGTGGGCCTACACCGACAGTCGCGGGCAGTACGTCCAGGCGGCCGAGGTCGAGGAGCACCCGGGCGGGCACGGCGAGGAGCCGACCTTCACCTGGCAGGGCGAGCCGGTGAGCCGGGAGTACGGCAAGATCGGCAAGTCGCTGAAGAACTCCGTCAGCCCCGACGAGATGTACGACGCGTTCGGCGCCGACACCTTCCGCGTCTACGAGATGTCGATGGGCCCGCTGGAGCTGAGCAAGCCGTGGGAGATCCGCGCGGTCGTCGGCAGCCAGCGCTTCCTCCAGCGGCTCTGGCGCAACGTCGTCGACGAGGAGACGGGTGCCGTTCCTGTGTCCGACGACGCCCCCGACCAGGCGCTGACGACCCAGCTGCACCAGACGATCGCCGGCGTGCGCGAGGACTTCGAGGCGCTGCGCTTCAACACCGCGATCGCCAAGCTCATCGAGCTCAACAACGCCGTCACCAAGCTCGACGTGCCGCCACGCGAGGTCGTCGAGGCGATGGTGCTCATGGTCGCGCCGGTGGCGCCGCACATCGCCGAGGAGATGTGGTCGCGGCTCGGGCACGACTCCGGGGTGTCGCACGCCGCCTTCCCGGTGAGCGACCCCGCCAAGATCGTCCAGGGCCAGGTCACCTGCGTCATCCAGATCAAGGGCAAGGTGCGTGACCGCGTCGAGGTGTCGCCCGACATCAGCGAGGACGAACTGCGCACCCTGGCGCTCGCGCGTGACAAGGTGAAGGCGGCGACCGAGGCCGGTGTGCGCACCGTCATCGTGCGCGCTCCCAAGCTCGTCAACGTCGTGCCCCTGTGAGACCCCCCAGCATCGTCAGGCAGTGATCGTCGGAAGGAGCGCGTCATGACCGTCCGGGTCGTCACGGACTCCACGGCATACCTGCCCGCGGAGGACGTGCAGCGGCACGGCATCGAGGTCGTGCCGTTGCACGTCATCGTGGGCGGCCGCGACCACGTGGAAGGCCGCGACGTCACGGCCGAGCAGGTCGCAGAGGCGCTGCGCCACTACACGATCGTCACGACGTCGCGGCCGACGCCGCAGGTCTTCGCCGAGACCTACCAGCGGCTGGCCGACGAGGGGGCCTCGGCCGTGGTCTCCATCCACCTGTCCTCGCAGATGTCGGGCACCATCGAGGCCGCGCGGCTGGCCGCGTCAGAGGCGCCCATCCCGGTCGAGGTCGTCGACAGCGGGACGCTCGGCATGGCGATGGGGTTTGCCGTCATCGCTGCGGCCGAGGTTGCGGCGCAAGGAGACTCGCAGGACGGCACGCCCGGTGTCGAGGCGGTGGTTGCTGCGGCTCGGGCCCGCCTGGACCTGTCGGCCGTGCTCTTCTACGTCGACACGCTCGAGCACCTGCGCCGGGGCGGGCGCATCGGTGCGGCCTCGGCGCTGCTCGGGTCGGCCCTCGCGATCAAGCCGATCCTCACCGTGCGCGGCGGGCGCATCATCCCCGTCGAGAAGGTGCGCACCTCCTCGCGGGCCCTGGCCCGCATCGTCGCCATGGTGGGTGAGCGGGTGCGCGCCAGTGGCCTGCGGGTCGACATCGCCGTGCACCACCTCGACGCGGGCAGTCGCGCCGAGCAGCTCGCCGCCGACCTGCGCCGCGTCGTGCCCGGCTCGCCCCGCGTGATCGTCGTCGAGCTGGGAGCGGTCGTCGGGGCGCACGTCGGACCGGGCACCGTGGCCATCGCGCTGTCCCCGCGCCCGGGGGAGCCGCTGCCCGAGTCGGCCGAGGCCCTCGCGCCGTGACCGTCGGCGTGGTGCTCGGCTGGGTCGCGGCCGTCGTCGCGGCCTTCCTCGTGGGGTCGGTCAACCCCGCGACGCTGATCGCCCGGGTGCGCGGCACGGACCTCTCGGTCTCCGGCTCCGGCAACCCTGGCGCCACGAACGCCGGTCGGGTGCTCGGCCGCAAGTGGGGCGTGCTCGTCGGGGTGCTCGACGTGCTCAAGGGATTCGTGCCGACGGTCATCGCCGCGCACTGGGTCGGCCCCCACCTCGCGTATGCCGTGGGGCTCGCAGCCGTGCTGGGCCACATCTGGTCGCCCTTCCTCCACGGCCGCGGCGGCAAGGGGGTCGCGACCACGCTGGGCGCGGTCCTCGGCGTGCACCCGCTGATCGCCGTCGTCGTGCTCGCCGCCTTCGCCCTCGGTTTTGCGGTCACCCGGTGGGTGGCTGCCGGCTCGATCCTCGGCGCCACGGCGATGCTCGTCATCGCGGTGCTCGTGTGGGCGGGTCACTGGCCGGGGGACGCGTGGACGGGCATCTGGCTCACCGCGATCGCGCTCGTCGTGCTGGTCCGCCACAAGAACAACGTCGTCGGCTGGTGGCGCCAGCGCCGCGTCGGGTGATCACGGGCCGGCCCCGCCGCTCGGCGCGGACATATCCCCACAACGCGGGCAGCCCTGTGAGATAGGTGATTCCGCTGACCAGCCTCCTCCTCTGGGTCTAGGTTCGAGAGGTCACTCGGGGTCGGATCGGCCTGCTCGCGGGCCGTGAGCGAGGAGCCTCAATGACGAGGAGATGGCGCAGGACACGGATGGTGGTGGCAGCAGCTGCGCTCGGCTCGCTGCTCGTCGGCGGCGCTGCGGCGCTGGCCGCACCGGGGGGCAACGCCTGGAACTCGGCGGGCGGGGACCGCCAGAACACCAGGCACGCGGCCAGCGAGAGCAAGATCTCGCCGAGCACCGTGACGGGTCTGGAGAAGAAGTGGGAGCTCACGACGGGTGGAGACGTCTCGGCCACGCCCGCCGTCGACGGCCAGCGGGTCTACGTGCCCGACTGGGCCGGCAACCTCTATGCCGTCGACCGCGCCACGGGCGCGGTGGTCTGGCAGAAGAAGGTCTCCGACTACACCGGCGTCCCGGGCGACAAGGCGAGAGTCACGCCGGCGTTCAGCGAGACGGCACTCGTGCTCGGCAACCAGGGACCGTTCGGCGGCGGCGGTGCCGTCATGGCGGTCTCCAAGGACACGGGCGCCCTGCTCTGGAAGACGCAGGTCGACCCGCACCCGGCGGCGATCATCACCCAGTCGGCGACCATCTTCGACGGCGTCGTCTACGTGGGGGTGGCCTCGCTCGAGGAGGGCTTCGCCGTCCTTCCCGGCTACCCGTGCTGCACCTTCCGCGGCAGCATGGCAGCCCTGGACCTCGCCACGGGTCGGCTGCTCTGGAAGACGTACATGACCCCGGAGGACTTCCCCGGCAACGCCGTGTGGGGCAGCTCGCCTGCAGTCGACCCCAAGCGGGGGTCGGTCTACGTCGCGACCGGCAACAACTACGACGTGCCGCAGTCGGTGCTCGACTGCGTGGCGGCGGCGACGGACCCGGCGGTCTGCCTCCCGGCGAGCGACCACTTCGACTCGATCGTCTCGCTCGACATGCGCACCGGCGCGATCAAGTGGGCGACCCGAGCGCTGCCCTTCGATGCCTGGACGGTCGACTGCATCCCCTTCATCGGTGACGGGGACAACTGCCCCGAGCCGGCCGGCCCCGACTACGACTTCGGTCAGGCCCCAGCGCTGTTCTCCGTCAGGGACGGCGCAGGCAAACTCAGGGACGTCGTCGGAGCGGGGCAGAAGAGCGGCCAGTACTGGGCGCTCGACCCCGTCACGGGCGCTGTCCTCTGGTCGACGCAAGCCGGCCCCGGGGGCATCGCGGGAGGACTCCAGTGGGGGTCGGCCGTCGACGGCAAGCGGGTCTACACCGCCAACGCCAACAGCAACGGCGTCCTCTACGAGGGGGAGACCAGCGGGGTGTGGTCCGCACTGGACGCAGCGACGGGTGAGCGCCTCTGGGAGACGCGTCCGCCGAACGGCGGCAGCACCTCGGGTCCGGTGACGACGGCCAACGGTGTCGTCTTCGGGTGCTCGCTCGATCCGCAGGGGCACATGTACGCGTTGGACGCCGCGTCCGGAGACGTGCTCTGGACCTTCGCCAGCGGAGGCTCGTGCCTGTCCGGTGCCGCGATCTCCAACGGCTCCGTCTACTGGGGCTCGGGCTACGCGAACAACTTCTTCGGCACGCCGAACAACAAGCTCTACGCCTTCGGGCTGAGCTGACGGGCTGGGCTGAGGGGGTGGGAGGGCCGGCACCGGGCAGTGCCCGGTGCCGGCAGCCCCGGTCAGAAGACGATGGTGCGGTGCCCCGAGAGGAAGACGCGGGACTCCGCGTGGTCGCGCACGGCGCGTGACAGGACGCGCCGCTCGACGTCGCGCCCGATCGCCACGAGCCGCTCCGGCGACTCGGCGTGGGTGACCCGCACGACGTCCTGCTCGATGATCGGGCCCTCGTCGAGGTCGGCGGTCACGTAGTGGGCCGAGGCGCCGATCAGCTTGACGCCGCGGTCGTGCGCCTGGTGGTAGGGCTTGGCGCCCTTGAAGCCGGGCAGGAAGGAGTGGTGGATGTTGATCGCACGCCCCTCGAGGGCCCGGCACAGCCCGTCGCTGAGGATCTGCATGTAGCGCGCCAGCACGACGAGGCCGACGCCCTCGTCGTCGACGAGCCGGAGCAGCTCGGCCTCTGCCTCGGCCTTGGTCTCCCTGGTCACCGGGATGACGACGAACGGCAGGCCGTAGTACTCGACGAGCCCGCGGCAGTCCTCGTGGTTGGAGACGACGGCGACGATGTCGATGGGCAGGTCGCCCGACTTCCAGCGGTGCAGCAGGTCGAGCAGGCAGTGGTCGAACTTGCTGACGAGGATGACGGTGCGGCACCGCTCCGCCTCGGGGCGCACCTCGAGGTGCTGGTGCGCGATGGCCGGGCTCGTGCGCACCGTGTCGAGCACCCGGGCCACGTCGCCCGCCTCGGCATCGAAGACGGTGCGCATGAAGAAGAGGTTGGTGGCCTCGTCGGAGTACTGCTGGTTCTCGACGATGTTGGCCGAGACCGCGAGCAGCGCCGCCGAGACCGCGGCGACGATGCCGGGTCGGTCGTCGCAGGTGAGGGTCATGATGTGCCGGGCCATTGGAGCAGTCTGGACCAGCCGGGCGCGTCGCTGTGAATCGGGTCCCGGGACGTCTCGGGTGCTGGCCGCTGTCCACACCTCCCTCGGACCCGGGCGGCGTTGTCCCCAGACGGCTTCCGGTGGCCCGTCGCCTTTGCCGGGGCTTCCTACGGTCGGGGTATGCCGTTCCGCCGCGCCCAGCCGCCACCTGACCTTGCGCGGGTGGCTCGCATCCTGAGGGGTGACGTGGGCGCGCAAGAGGAGAACGAGCAGGAGCGAAGCGGGTGGGTGCCCGCGCTGCCGTCGTCGAGGTCGGCTGCGCCCAGCGCGCTCGAGGAGCTGGACGCCGATCTGCGGCGAGCCCGCCGGCCCGGGGTCGTGACGACCCCGGAGCCGTTGCGGCTGGGGCGGTGGTCCGTCTCGAGTGCCACGGTGGTCGCGCTGATCGCGCTCGTCGTGGCGGTCGCCTGCGTCTTCGCGGTGCGGGTGCTGTGGGCTGAGCGCTCGGCCGGCTCCGCCGTGCCGGCGACCGAGGCCCCGGCGCAGACCCGGGTCGTCGTGACGGGAGCGGACGGCGCGCCGGTCGCCGCGCGCATCCCGGACGACGCGGCCACGACCCTGAGCCCGCGACCAGTGGGGTCGGTGTCGGCGTCATCATCGGCACCGGGTGCCGCCGAGATCGTCGTCCACGTCGTCGGCCAGGTGGTGCGGCCCGGCCTCGTCCGGTTGCGATCGGGGGCGCGGGTCGCCGACGCGGTGGCTGCTGCCGGCGGTGCGCGCCCCGGCGCCGACGTCGCGGCCCTCAACCTCGCGCGGCTCGTCGTCGACGGCGAGCAGCTGCACGTGCCGAAGCCGGGGGAGGTGGTCACACCTCCCGCTTCCGCACCCGGCGGTGGTGACGGAGGCTCGGGAGGCGGCGACCCGGGGAGCGACGCTCGCGGCAGCGAGGTCGTCGTGAGCCTCAACACGGCCGACCTCGCCGCCCTCGACACGCTGCCTGGGGTCGGGCCGGTGCTCGCCCAGCGGATCATCGACTGGCGGGCCGAGCACGGCCGCTTCACGTCGGTCGACGAGCTCGGCGAGGTGAGCGGCATCGGCGACAAGCTCCTCGCCCAGCTGCGTCCGAGGGTCTCGCTGTGACGAGCACGAAGCCACGCCAGGCCGCCACCGTGCGCACCTGGCGCGGTCTCGCGCCCCGTCGTCGTCAGCAGGTGGAGCGGCGTCTCGACCTGCGTCTCGTCGCTCCCGTTGCCATCGCCTGGGTGGCGACCGCCTTCGGGGGTCTGCTCCTCGACCCGGCCGCGGCGTGGGCCGGGTCGGCCCTGGCGCTCACTGTCGCAGTGCTGCTGGTCGCACCCCGAGGTCGGACCCGCTCGCCGGATGGGCCACGCCGTCTCGTCGCGCTCACCCTCGCGACGACGTCCCTGCTCCTGCTCTCGTGCGCCGCACAGGGCTCGATCCGCTCTGCCGGGCCCATTGCCGACCTCGCCCGGTCACAGGCCGTCGTGACGATGAGCGGCACCCTCACCGCCGACCCCCGGCCGGTGTCCACGGCCGGACGGCGAGGGGCTCCCGTGGTCGTCGTCCGGCTCCACGTCACCACCGTGGTCGGTCGAGGAGTGCGCACCCAGGTGCAGACGCCGGTGCTGGTCATCGGCCCGGCCTCAGTGTGGGGCGGGCTCGGGTGGAACGACGACGTCGAGGTGGTGGCTCGTCTCGCCCCGGCCGAGCCGGGCGACGACGTCGTGGCGGTCGCTCGACCGCTCGGGCCGCCGCGGGTGACGGGCGGCCCCGGGCTGATCCTCGAGGCGGCCGCGACCGTGCGAGAGCGCAACCGGGTGGCCACCGACCACGTGTGGACCGACGCGCGTGGGCTCGTGCCGGCCCTCGTGGTCGGTGACACCAGCCGCACGCCGCAGGACCTGACCGAGGCCATGCTGGCGACGGGGCTGAGCCACCTCTCGGCCGTCTCCGGCACCAACGTGACCCTCGTCGTCGCCGCAGCCGTCTGGGTCTGCGGCCTGCTCGGGGTGAGGCGGCGCTGGCGACCTCTCGTCGCGGTCGTCGTCCTGGCCGCCTTCGTCACGGTGGCGCGACCGGAGCCGAGTGTCATCCGTGCGGCGGTGATGGGCACGGTCGGCCTGCTCGCGCTCTCGACGTCGCGGCGCCGGGCCGGGGTGCCGGTGCTGGCCGGTGCCGTCGTGGCCCTGCTCGTCTGGGACCCGTGGCTGGCCCGGTCCTACGGTTTCGCGCTGTCGTCGGTCGCCACCCTGGGGTTGCTCGTGCTCGTGCGCCCGTGGGGCGAGGTCATCGCGACCGGGCTGCCCCGCCGCTTCGCCCGGCTGGGCCCGGTCATCGCCGTGCCCCTCGCTGCGCAGGCCCTCTGTGCGCCCCTCGTCGTGCCGCTCCAGGGGTCGGTGTCGGTCATCGCGGTCGTGGCCAACCTGCTCGCCGCGCCGTTCGTCGCGCCGGCCACCATCGCCGGCGTCGTGGTCGCGTCCCTGGCCGTCGTCTGGCCTGCCGCGGCCGCCGTGCTGGCGTGGACCGCTGCGGCGCCGGCGCAGGCCATCGCCGGGGTGGCGCGCCAGTGCGCCGAGGCCCCGATCGTCGCGATCCCCTGGGGTGAATCCGCTTGGCACGCCGTGGCGCTCGCCGCGCTGACGGCCGCCGGCATCGTCACCATCCCGTGGGCCTGGCACCGGGGCCGGACTCGACCGGCCGTGGCCGTGGCGGTCGTGCTCGTGGCCGCTGGCGTGGGAGCACCGACCCGTGCGATCGCCTGGCCGCCGCCGGGCTGGCTCCTCGTCGCGTGCGACGTCGGGCAGGGTGACGGGCTCGTCGTCAACAGTGGTCCGGGTCGCGCGGTCGTCGTCGACACCGGGCCCGACCCCGAGCTCATCGACGGGTGCCTCGCGCGCCTGCGCATCGAGGCCGTCGACCTCGTCGTCCTCACGCACTTCCACGCCGACCACGTCGACGGGCTGGCTGGGGTGTTGGCCGACCGTCCGGTGGCCGAGATCCGCAGCTCGCCCGTCAGGGACCCGCCCGGTGAGGCCGAGGCGGTCGTGCGGCTCGCCGCGACGAAGGGCACGCGCATCGGTGAGTTGCGGGCCGGCCAGCATCTCGAGGTCGGCGCGGTGTCAGCCGACGTGTGGTGGCCGGCACGCGAGATCGACGCCGGCTCCGTCGCCAACAACGGGTCCGTGGTGCTGACCCTGCACGTCGGTGGTGTCAGCTTCCTGCTCGCCGGCGACATCGAGCGCGAGGCCGCGGCGGCCGTGCTACGCGAGGTGCAGCGCGACCCGGCGCGCTGGGGCACCGTCGACGTGCTCAAGGTCGCGCACCACGGGTCGGGCAACCGGGACGACCGCCTGCTCGACCACGTCTCAGGACGGATCGCCCTCATCAGCGTCGGCGCGGGCAACGACTACGCCCATCCCACGCCGTCCACCCTCACGGCGCTCGACGCCCGCGGCTTCGCGGTGCATCGAACGGACCTCGAGGGTGATCTCGCCGTCGTCAGCCGCGACGGCGAGATCACGGTGGTCTCACCCTGAGCGAGGCCCGACGTCGGCCATGCCAGCGATGCCTTCTACGTCGGCGACGACGTCGAGCGTCTCGAGCCGCGGGTCGGCTGCGTAGGCGATGCGCACCCCGGCGGCTCGAGCAGACTCCAGGGCGGCGACGACCTGCTCGGTCACCACCTCACCCGGTGCCAGCACCGGCACGCCGGGCGGATAGGGCGCGACGAGCTCGGTGCTGACCCGCCCGACCGCCGCCGTGAGCGCCACGCGCTGCCGCGGTGCGAAGAAGGCGTCGCGCGGACTGCAACCCTGCACCGGCGCCACCGACCACGAGGCTGCGGGCACGGTGTCTCGCGGCTCGCCGCGGTGTCGCTCCACGAGTGCCGCCAGCGTCGTCACGAGGTGGCCGATGCTCGTGGCGTCGTCGGCCAGGGTCGCGAGGGCCACGACCGTGTCACGGTCGGCCATCTCGACGGGCAGCCCGGCCTCGATGAGGCCCCGCTCGACGTGGACGCCGTCCGCACCGGTGCCGGCGAGCAGCACCACGAGCTTCACGGGGTCGACGTCGGGGCCCTCGAGCACGAGCAGGCCCTCCACGTCGGCCAGGGCCCGCCGGGCACCGGCGACGAGGTCGATGAGCCGGCCGAGCAGCGCGGTGCCGTGGTGCTCGAGCAGGGCCACGGCAGCGTCGGTGCTCGCGAGGATGGCGCCTGCCGGGCTCGTCGTGTGGGTCGCCTCGAAGGCGGCGTCGAGGCGGGCCGGGTCGATCCGCTCGGTGCGCGCCAGCACGATCGCCGCCTGTGACCACGCCGGCAGCGTCTTGTGCGCGCTCGTCACGAGAGCATCGGCCCCGAGCGCGATCGCGTGGCGCGGCAGGTCGGGGTGCCACCCGAAATGGGCTGCCCACGCGGCGTCGACGACGAGCGGTATGCCGTGGGCGTGGGCCACGTCGGCCAGCTCGCCGAGGCGACCCACCGTCCCGACGTAGGACGGGTCGGTGACGAAGACGGCCCTCGCGTCGGGAGCCGAGGCGAGCGCGGCGGTCAGGGCCTCGGGGGCCAGGCCGGACGGCATACCCCATCGGTCGTCGAGCTCGGGCGCGACCCACACCGGCTCGAGCCCGGCGAGCACGAGGCCGAGCAGCATCGAGCGGTGCAGGGTGCGCTGGACGATGACCCGGTCGCCGGGGCGGCCTACGGCCAGGGCGAGGGCCTGGTTGCCGTGGGTCGAGCCGCCGACGGAGAAGCGGCAGAGGTCGGCGCCCCACAGCCGCGCTGCGCGCGCCTCGGCCCGCTGCAGCACGCCGCCGCTCAGCCTCACCTCGTCGAGGCCGCCGTAGAGCGGCACGTCATCGCGCACGATGTCGCCGACGAGGTCGGTGCGCTGCTTGTGCCCGGGGATCGTGAAGGGGTGCGGTGATCGCTGGCCGTGGCTCAGCCACGCAGCGAGCAACGGAGCATGGGCGCTCAGGCCGCGAGGGTCCCGCGGGTCGGGCGCAGCGCCAGCCCCGGGCGAAGCGTCAGCCACGGGCGAGCTCGAAGTCGGCGAAGTCGAAGCCGGGGGAGACGAGGCAGCTGACGAGAGCGTCGGCATCGGAGGGCACCGTGCGCTGCCAGACTCCAGCGGGCACGAGCGCCTGCGAGACCTCGCCCGAGCCCGCGTCGACGCCGACGGTGAGCCGGCGCTCGGCCTGTGGCTGCGCCCCCGAATCGCCGAGCTCGAGCACGACGGCGCCGGTGTGCGCCAGCCAGATCTCGTCGGAGGCGACCCGGTGCCACGCGGAGTGCTCACCGGCCGGCAGGAGGAAGTGGATGAGGGTGGCGGTCGGACGCACCCGTCCGTCCGGCAGGGTCACGATCTCGGGGGAGGCCCAGGTCTGACGAAACCACCCACCCTCGGGGTGCGGCTGCAGGTCGAGCATCTCAGCGAGGGCAGGGCGCATGCGCCCATCATCGCCGACGAGCCTTCGGCGGCCACGGGAAGAAGCCGCTCGTGCGCCGCACGTAGTCGGCGTAGTCGGGTCTCCGGTCGCCGATGTCCTTCTCCAGCAGCTTCTTCCCCGTGCCGCTGTAGAGGTTCCACACCATGACAGCGGGCGACAGTGCGGTCAGCACGCCCGGCCAGGCGCTGGCCGCGATGAGGAAGAGCCCGGTCCAGACTGCCGCGTCGCCGAAGTAGTTGGGGTGCCGCGTGTAGCGCCACAGCCCGGTGTCGAGCACCCTGCCCCGGTTGGACTCCTCGCCCCGGAACCGGGCCAGCTGCAGGTCCCCGACGGACTCGAAGACGAAGCCCACGGCCCACACGGCGACGCCCAGCCACAGCACCCAGCCGATGCCCCCCTGCACGACCATCGCAACTTGGACCGGGAGGGAGACGAACCACATGACCAGCCCCTGCGGCACGTAGATGTGCAGCAGGGCATACCGTGCGCGGCTGCCGG
This sequence comes from Humibacillus xanthopallidus, assembly GCF_044793955.1. Taxonomy (GTDB): domain Bacteria; phylum Actinomycetota; class Actinomycetes; order Actinomycetales; family Dermatophilaceae; genus Humibacillus; species Humibacillus xanthopallidus_C. The sequence continues at coordinate 1,989,325 of NZ_CP084995.1, forward strand.
TGGCACGCTCCAGCATCGCCGCGTAGCGAGGTTCCTCGCCCTTGCCCCGCGACCTGGTGAGGATGTGAGCAGCCAGCCGCAGCCCCCACGTGGCGGTCAGCCCGAGCGCGAGCCACCGCCGCAGACCGTCGCCGGCGCCCGCGGTGGCCACGAAGGCGGTGAGCGCGATCGCCACGAAACCCAGTCCCCAGGCAACGTCGACGACCGCCTGCTTGCCGACGCGCTGTGCGATGGCGAAGGTCGCCCCGAGCACGACGACGACGGCGAGTGCTGTCAGCTGCAGGACACGGACGACGGTGTCCGCGTCGAAGCCGGTCACCGCGCCCGCACGGACGGCATGCCGCTGCGACCGTCGACGGTCGGCTTCACCGCGAGGATCTGGTCGACGCCCATGCGTCCCTCCTCGAAGGCGAGTGCGCCCCCGACGAGGTAGAGCCGCCAGACCCGCCCGACCTCCTCGCCGACCAGCGCGACGACGTGGTCCCAGTTGGCCTCGAACGTCGCGTACCACGCAGCAACGGTCCGCACGTAGTGCTCCCGGAGGGCGTGCACGTCGCGGACCTCGAGCCCCGCCTCCTCGATGAGTGCGACCGTCTCGCCGACCGGGCGCATGTGCATGTCGGGCGCGATGAACGCCTCGATGAAGGGCCCACCACCCGGCCGCGTCGTGCGCGACATCTGCTGGACGAGCGCCCGGCCACCGGGTTGCAGCAGGGAGTGGATCTGGGACGTGAAGGTCGGGTAGTTGGCCTTGCCCACGTGCTCGCCCATCTCGATCGAGGAGATCGTGTCGAAGGGGCCGTCGGGCACCTCGCGGTAGTCCTGCAGCCGGATCTCGACTCGGCCCTCGAGACCGCGCTCGCGAATTCGATTGTCGATGAAGGCTTTCTGCTCGCTGGAGATCGTCACGCCGACGACCTGCGCCCCGTAGTGCTCGGCCGCGTGCAGTGACAGCGAGCCCCAGCCGCAGCCGATGTCGAGGTGTCGCCCACCGGGCTCGATGCCGAGCTTGCGGCACACGAGGTCGAGCTTGTCGCGCTGAGCGTCCTCGACGGTGTAATCGGGAGCGTCGCTCGTCCAGTAGCCGCACGAGTAGGCCATCTGCCGGTCGAGGATGAGGGCATAGAAGTCGTTCGAGAGGTTGTAGTGGTGCTCGATCGCACTGCGGTCGCGCGCCTTGGTGTGCAGCCGCCCGCGCAGTCGCGCCTGCGACGCCGGGGGCTCGGGCGGCAGCCCGAGGGCGCCGAGGCCGTATGCCGTGCGCACCCCGTTCGCGATCACGCCCGGTCGCATCGCGGTCGGCTTCGCGCTGCGGGCGCTCGACCAGACCCGGCGGAAACCGTCGAGCAGGTCGCCCTCGACGTCGACCTCACCGGTGACGTAGGCCTGCGCGAGGCCCAGCTCCCCGGGGTGGCGCACGAGGCGGCGGAGGGCGTCACGGTCTCGCACGACGACCGTCGGGGCGTCCGTCGAGCCGTCGGTCGGCCCCGCGGTGGTGCCGTCCCAGGCGCGGATCCGGATCGGCAGGCGGCCTCCGAAGAGAGGCGTGACGAGGTCGGCGAGTCGGGGGGCGATGCCGTCGGTGCGGGCCGGGCGGGCCGGGCTTGCCGAGGCGGCGGCGTCGGGGCGGTCGTCGGTCAGGGTCATCGGGCGGGCCTCTCTGCAGGGTCGACTCGGGTGGGTCGTCTCCGTGGAGGTTCGGTGCGGGTGGTGGCGCCGGATGGGTGCCGGCCCGGACGGACGTGCTAGGGAGATACCCCGACGGCCGCCTCGCGTCGCGCGTCACCGGCCGCGATGAGGCCCTGCGGCCCGAGCTCGGCGGCGCCCACCCCGCCGAAGTACATGTGCGGGCCAGGGTATTCGTGCGAGGCGAGCCCGAGCCGGGCGATCCCCTCGGAGATCGTCTCGGACGGCTCGTGGTCGACGCGGATGGAGCCGTCGGGCATGAACCGCACGTGCGCCCGCGCCTCGTCGATCGCCTCCTGCAGGGTGTCACCGCCGAGCATCGTGTGCCCGAGCACCTGGAGCAGGGCCGTCGTGATGCGGTCGGCGCCGGGCGAGCCGACGGCCAGGGCCGACCCGGCTGCGCCGCGAGCCGTGGTGGGCGCCATGTTGGACGCGAGGCGCGTGCCCGAGGCCACCGCGTGCAGGCCGAGCCGGTTGAGCTCGGGCTCGCCGAGGGCGTTGTTGAGCAGGATGCCGGTGCCGGGGATCACCATGCCCGCGCCGTAGCCCGACGACATCGTGATGGCGCAGGCGTTGCCGTGCTCGTCGACGGCTGAGATGTGCGCCGTCGAGGCCGAGGTCGGCAGGCCGGCGAGCCCGTGGCGCTCCACTTCGGCGAGCAGGGCGTGCCCGTCGCGCTCGAGGTCACGCGACTGGTCGTGCACCGAGAGGCGGTAGGAGAGGACCCGGCGCTGGATGTCGAGCACGTCTGCCCACGACCGGTGGTCGCGGTGGGCCAGCTCGCCGAGCATCACCGCGAGCATCGGTCCGCCGACCGACGGTGGTGGGTTGAGTGCGACGGTCCACCCACCCACAGCCCGCAGGGTCGGGGTGCGCACGACGGGCTCGTAGGCCTGAAGGTCGGCGCGCGTGATGAGGCCGCCGTTCGCCGCCATGTCGTCGACGAGCACGCGACCGACAGCGCCGGTCGTGAAGAGCGAGGGTCCTTGCACCGCAAGGAGCTCGAGGATGTCGGCGAGGTCGGGGTTGGTGGAGATCTCGCCCGGTTGGATGGCCCCACCGTCGGCGCCGGTGACGAGCGAGTGCGCCTCGGGGTCGGTGCCGAAGAGGGTGTCGCGCACGATGCCGAGGTAGAGGGCGGCGGAGGCGCCGACCGGATAGCCCTCCCTGCAGATGCGGGCGGTCGGCTCGACGAGCCGCCGCCAGGGGAGGATGCCATAGTGGTCGCGCGCGAGCGACAGCGCCTGCACGGCGCCGCTGTTGGCGACCGACCCGTGGCCGGCGCCGATGGTGACGCCTCCGCCGTAGTCGGTGCGGACCTCGCGCACGCTGTGGCCGAACGCCGACTCCGGCAGACCGCGGCCGGGCATCTCGACGTTGCCGTCGACGACGACCGGATGGTCGCCGGCCTGCCAGACGTTGACGAAGGCGCCGCCCATGATGCTGACGACGCCGGGCTCGGTGCACATGGCGGCGAGTGCTGCCGCGATCGCGACGTCGACGGCGCCTCCGCCCTCGGCTGCGCACTCGAGGCCGGCTTCGAGCGCAGCGGGTCCAGTGGCGGCGAGGGCGACACGCGTCATGACGGCATTGTGTCGCTCGGACGGGAGGGCGGCATACCGTCTCGCCTCACGGGCGCCCGATCGCGTGGTACTCGGCGTTGGGCACGAAGCCCAGCGCCGTCGAGACGCGGTTGGTGAGGTTGAACATGCCGACGACCTGCACGAGTTCCACGATCTGGTGGTCGTCGAGACCCACGGCACGCAGCGGCTCGAGGTCGTCCTCGGTGACCTCGGCCGGGTGGAGGGTCAGCTTCTCGGCGTAGGCGCACATCGCGCCCTCGCGCTCGGGCAGGTCGGCCTGGCGCCAGTTGGAGGCGACGAGGTCGGCGGTGACGGCGTCGTCGCTGAACGTGCGCAACGCCGCGCCGTGGCTGATCTCGCAGTAGGTGCAGCGGTTGACGCTGCTGACGACGACGGCGAGCAGCTCCCGGTCGGCGTTGCTGAGATGCCCCTCCTTGTTGACGAGGAGGTTGAAGTAGCCCCACCACGCGAGGAACTGCTCGCCGTTGACGGCCTGCGCCCGGAAGACGTTGGGCACGAAGCCGAACGCCTCCTGCGACTTGTCCCACAGCCGCGTGACCCCCTCGGGCACGTCCTCGCGGTCGGGCAGGGGCAGGTAGGAGATGCGCGTCGAGTCACCCATGACGACACCGTATGCCGGGTGGCCGGCGTCAGCGCGTCAGTGCCTCAGGCTGGGGTTGCGGCGAGCTCGGCGGGCGAGGCCGCGGGGTCGGCCCCGGCTGCGGCGCAGAGCGCGTCCATGGCGGCCGCGACCGCGGGCACGCGCAGCAGGTCGGGGGTCGTCACGGCGAGGATCTGTCGGTGCGAGGCCGGCGAGAGCGACAGCGTCGCGACGTCGTCGTGCTTGGCGGCGTTGAGGATGATGTCGGGCACGAGCGCGACCCCGAGGCCGGCGGCAACGAGGCCGAGCTGTGCGACGTAGTCCTCGATCTCGAAGGAGACGGTCGGCCGGAAGCCGGCCTTGTCGGCGAGACCGACGAGGTGGGCGCGGCAGCGGGGACAGCCGGCGATCCAGTCCTCCGAGGAGAAGTCGGCGAGGGTGGCCGTGCCGGTCTGCGCCAGCGGGTGGTCCTTCGGGGTGGCGAGGCGGAGCTCGTCGTCGAGCAGGTGCCGGGTGACGAGGAGCGAGAGGTCCTCCTCGAGCTCGCCGGCGTCGACGTCCGTGTTGGCGAAGATGACGGCGACGTCGCAGTCACCGGCGCGCAGGGCCGCGAGCGACTGCGGCGGCTCGGCCTCGGTGAAGGTCATCGTGATGTCGGGGTGGCGGGCGCGTAGGATCGCGAGAGCCTTGGGCACGAGCGTCGCCGACGAGCTCGGGAAGGCCTGCAGCCGCACCCGGCCCGCACGCAGGCCCGCGATGGCGGTGATCTCCTCCTCGGCCGCGTCGAGCGCGGCGAGCACCCCGACGGCGTGCCGGGCGAGCACCTGACCGGCCTCGGTGAGGCGCACCTGGCGACCGTAGCGCTCGACGAGGACGGTGCCGGTGCGCTGCTCCAGGCGGCGGACCATCTGCGAGATGGCCGGCTGGGTGAAGCCGAGCGCGTTGGCGGCGCTCGTGAAGCTTCCCTCGTCGGCGATGGCCTTCATGACCCGGAGCCCGGCTGCATCAATCACAACGCCAACCATAACTGATCATTATGCAAACCGCACGAAGCAGCGACGGAAGCGCGACGTCGTGAGAGAACTCTCATGTAACTGTCCCTTATCCAATTCTGGACCTTCTGCCGATCTCATGATAATGCCGTGCTCTCGCCCGTACGGGAGAAACATGGACAGGTCAGGGGATTCTGCTCGGGGACACACGGGGAAGGAACGACTTCATGACCAGACGCCTCGTTCCGAGACTGCTCGCAGTCTCGATGGTGGCCGCACTCCTACCGATGACGGTGGCCCAGGCCGACCCGGCCGCACCGTCCACCGCGCCGAGCGCTCGCGCGTCCGCCGGTCACCACTATGTGAGCCCGCCCTTCGCGGGGGCGCTGACGACCAAGCCGCTCAAGGCGATGGACCAGGGCCGGGGCGTCCGGTCGACGGATCCGGGCGAGGGTCTCGGCCGAGGTCGGCTGACGGCCAAGACGAAACCGACTGCGGGACAGAAGGATCCGCTGCTCAAGACCCAGAGCGGTGCCGGCGTGGGTGCGACTGCGGGTGAGGCTCCGAGCCTCACCGAGGCGGTGCAGGAGCTCACAGCGCCGCTGGTGTCGTTCGTGGGTCAGGGCGGTGCCAACCCGCCCGACCCCAACGGCGACGTCGGACCGGGCCACTACGTCCAGATGGTCAACTCGACGATCCAGGTGTGGGACAAGCAGGGTGCCTCGCTGCTCGGCCCGACCGCGATCAACCAGATCTGGGTCAACGCGACGACCGCCGGCACCGGCTTCGACCAGTGCCGCACCCAGAACGCCGGAGACCCGATCGTCCTCTACGACCAGCAGGCCGACCGCTTCATGATCAGCCAGTTCACCAGCCCCTCGACAGCGACCGGCCCGGGCGGCACGTTCCCGATGTGCATCGCCTACTCGCAGACCGGTGACCCGACGCTCAACTGGTTCGTCTACCAGTTCAACCTTCCGGCCTCGCACGACTACATGAAGTACGGCATCTGGCCCGACGGGCTCTACATGTCGACGTACGAAGGTGGCTCGGTCGGCGCCTACGTCTTCGACCGTTCCCAGATGATCTCGGGCTCTCCCGCGACCTTCCAGGCCTTCACCGGACTGGCCGTCGGGGCCGGGGTCGACGGCCGCGAGACCCGCACCGTCCCCGCTGACTGGGACGGCGACAACCCGCCCGCTCCCGGTGCTCCCAACCCGTTCGCCATGTCCTTCGACGGAGCGGTGGACGGCGGCAACGACCGCATCGAGATCAGCGAGTTCCACGTCGACTGGGCCACTCCCGCCAACTCGACGTTCACCCTCGCCACGACCCTCAACACCGCGGCCTTCGACACCGACCTCAACTGCGTGGCCAACTTCCGTGACTGCATCCCGCAGCCCGGCACCGCGACCCGCCTCGACTCCTTGTCCAACCGCCTCATGGCGCGGCTGCAGTACCGCAACTTCGGCACGCACGAGTCGATGGTGATCAACCAGACCGTCGACTCGGACGGCGCAGACCGTGCGGGTGTGCGCTGGTACGAGCTGCGTGACACCGGCGCCGGCTGGTCCATCTACCAGCAGGGCACCTACGCGCCCGTCGACGGCATCCACCGGTGGATGGCGGCGGCGGCGATGGACGGCCAGGGCAACATCGCGCTGGGCTACACGGCCTCCGACGGGACCTCCACGTTCCCTGGTCTGCGTTACACCGCGCGACTCGCGGGTGAGCCCCTCGGCGCGATGACCCAGCCGGAGCAGGTGCTCGCCAACGGCACCACAGCCGAGACCTCCAACCGCTGGGGCGACTACGCCGGCCTCGTCGTCGACCCGGTCGACGAGTGCACCTTCTGGTTCACCGGCGAGCGCGACAACAGCGCGACGTCGATCGGCTCGTTCCGGCTCCCGTCGTGTCTCTCGGCCGACCTGCGCCTCACCAAGACGGACGCGCCCGACCCCGTCGCCGCGGGTCAGGACGTGACCTACACGCTGACGGCGACCAATGACGGCCCGGCAACGGCGGAAGACGTCACGGTGACCGACACCCTGCCGGCGGGCGTCACGCTGATCAGCGCACCGGGCTGCATCCTCGCTGCTGGCGTGCTGACCTGCAACGTCGGGCAGCTGCTCGCGGGCCAGAGTGTCGTGGTGGCCGTGCAGGTGCACGTGCCCGCCGACTTCCTCGGGGCCGCCACGTCGGGTCTGCTGACCAACACCGCCTCGGTGGCGGCAGCCGACCAGACCGACCCCAACCCGGGCAACAACACCGTCACCGCGACGACGACCGTGCTCGCACGCGCCGACCTCGCCGTGACCAAGGTGTGCAAGCCCGACTCCTCGGCGCCCGCGGGCACCCAGGCGTTCTGCGACATCCACGTCGACAACCTCGGTCCGTCGGACGCCGTGGACGTCACGCTCACCGACGTGCTGACCTCGGCAACGGGCTTCAACGTCGTCGGCGCCTCGGTCTCACCCGGGGGTGTCTGCGTCGTTCCGCCCCAGGGCGCCCCAGTCACGACCATCACGGTGACGTGTGACCTCGGCACCGAGCCGGCGGGTGGGCGCACGACCATCCGGGTCACCGTGACCTCGACCGACACCGCCGAGATCAACGACGTCGCCACCGTGACGAGCCCGACGCCAGACCCGAACTCGGGCAACAACCAGGCCATCGGCAAGGTCGTCTTCAGCGGATCGGCAGATCTGGCCGTGACGAAGTCCGGCCTCCCGGCCGTCGTCGTCGCGGGGGAGACTCTCACCTATACGATCGGCGTGACCAACAACGGTCCGTCGACCGCGGTCGCGACCGTGCTGACCGACCGACTGCCTGCGGGCCTCTCGTTCGTCAGCGTGAGCTCGACGGTCGGATCGTGCACCTATCCGCAGCCGGTGCCAGGCACCCTCACCTGCAACCTCGGGTCCCTCGCAAGTGGTGCGAGCGCGACGATCACCGTCGTGACGCGCGTCGCTCCGGACGTCGCTCCCGGCACCATCCTCGCCAACGTGGCCGTGGTGTCGAGCGCGACGAGCGACCCGAGCAACGCCAACAACCAGGTCACCGTGGACAACGAGGTCTCGGCCCTGGCCGACGTCTCCGTCACCAAGACCGACTCGCCCGACCCCGTGCTCGCCGGCAACCCGCTGAGCTACACGATCAAGGCGTCCAACGCCGGACCGTCGACGGCGCAGTCGGTGCTCGTCACCGACACGCTGCCCGACGGGACGAGCTTCGTGACCGGGGTCGACAACAACGGCCAGGTGGTCTGCACCCTCGTGCAGACGGCGACGGTCGAGTGCGCCGTGGGGACGCTCCAGCCGGGGCAGACCGCGACGATCCAGCTGACCGTGAAGGTCGACGCGTCGCTGGCACCGGGAACGGTGCTCGAGAACGTCGCGGTCGTCTCTTCGGCGACGCCCGACCCGGCGGCCGGCAACAACACCGCCACCGCCACGACGACCGTCGCCACTCGCGCTGACGTCTGGCTCGACAAGCAGGCCGTCTACCGGTCGGGCAACCCGTCACCGGCGCTCGTCTACACCCTCGTCGTGCACAACGACCCGGGGTGTGAGACCGACGCACAGTCGACGCAGACGCCGACGTGCGGCACGGGTGGGCCGTCCGACGCGACCGGCATCACGGTGACCGACACCCTGCCGCTGACGAACAAGAAGCTCGTCGTGCAGTACGTCTCACCACAGTGCACCTACACCAAGGCCACCCACACGGTGACCTGCACGAGTGCTCGGGTGCCGGCCGGCACGTCGGTGACCTTCGTCATCGAGGCTCAGGTCTCGGGCAGCGTCGGCAACGTCCTCAACACGGCGTCGGTGACGAGCACGACACCGGACCTGACGCTCGCGAACAACACCAATGCGGCGTCGGTCGTCATCAAGGGAGGCACGGGCAAGAAGTGAGACGCACGGCTGCGTGACCTCCCGGCCGACGTCACTGGAAGCTGGACAGGTAGCGCAGGGTGACCGTCGTCGCGCTCGCTGCGGCGACGGTCACCCGCATCGGTCGAGGCGTGATGCGGGGCCCTCCTGCCGCTCCCGCCACCACGACATACGTGCCGGGCGCGACCACGAAGGCGGCCGCGCCGTCGGCGTCCGTCGTGGCCGTGGCGATCCGATCTCCCCCGACGGAGGTGAGTGTCACCTCGACCCCCGCCACCGGCTCGGTCGGGCAGGTGGGTGGGGCCGTGGCGGGATCGCCGAAGCACAGCGGCTCATAGCGTGCCGTGACGGTCAGGGTGCCGGCGGTGTCGCCGGGATCACCCACAGTCGTGGTGGCGCTCGGGCCGACGACCCCTGATGGGGCGGGGCTCGGCGACGTGGTCGAGCTGCTGCCCTCCGCCGTGCAGCCCGCGACGGCACCGATCAGGGCGATCGCGCACACGCAGGCGGCCAGACGCCTCATCCTCCGAGTATCCGCCCGAAAAGGCGCACCGAGCATCCCTCCGGCCCACGAGCGGGTTGCGGTCCGAGCAGCGCTGCCCCGACGACCTCGCTCGGCGCATGCTGGGGTCGTGGGCTCACGGTCCACAGCAGGGTTACCGCGATGGTGCCGGCACACACCGGGAGCCCGGCGCCGTCGTGGTTGTGCGTCCGGCATGGTCGATGACGACGTGACCCGGTGGGTGCTGCCTCGTGTGCTCGAGGAGCGCGGGTCGGCCTTGGGCGCCAAGGAGTTCGTCCACGTCATCGGCGAGGGCTCCTTGACGTATGCCGCAGCGGCCACCGAGGCGCGGCAGATGGCCTCGCGCCTCGCCTCCCTCGGGGTCCAGGCCGGCGACGCCGTTGCCGTGCTGCTGCCGAACGGCCTGGACTTCGTGCGCCTCTGGCTCGGCCTGGGCCGGCTCGGCGCGGTCATCGTGCCGCTCAACACAGCGCTCGAGGGCGACTTCCTCGCCCACCAGGTGCGCGACTGCGGAGCGCGGTTCGTCGTCGCCGACCCCGCGCTCGGGGGCAGTCTCCCTCACGGGGTGGCGCTGATCGATGTCGCTGGCTGGCGGGACGAGCCCGAGTGGGGCGGACCCCTGCCGACCGCGGGGGCGACCGCCTGCGTCATGTACACCTCGGGTACCACCGGTCCGTCCAAGGGCGTGCTCATGCCGCACGCCCACTGCTACCTCTTCGGCGTCGGCAGCATCGAGGGTCTCGGTGTCACGGGCGACGACCGCTACTACGTGACCATGCCGCTCTTCCACGCGAATGGCCTCTTCATGCAGCTCGGTGCGACCCTGCTGGCGGGCGCCAGTGCCGTGCTCCGGCCGCGCTTCAGCGCGAGTGCGTGGTTGTCCGACGTCCGGGACCACTGCGTCACGGTGTCGAACCTGCTCGGCTCGATGTCGGAGTTCGTCATCGCGCAACCTCCGAGCGCGAGGGACCGCGACCACGCCCTGCGCGTCGTCTGTCCGGTGCCGAACCCGCCCGCCCACGAGTCGGCCTGGCGCGACCGTTTCGGCGTGCCCGAGGTCGTCTCGGCCTACGGCATGACCGAGGTCAACATCCCCCTCTACGGCCGGCTGGGGCACTCCCGGCCGGGCGCGGCCGGGCTCGTGCTCGACCGCTGGTTCGAGGTCGAGATCCGCGACGCCGCGACCGACGCCCCCGTCGCGCGCGGTGAGGTGGGCGAGATCATGGTGCGGCCACGAGTGCCGTTCGGCTTCATGGCCGGCTACTACGGCCTGCCCGAGGCCACCGTCGAGGCCTGGCGCAGCCTGTGGTTCCACACCGGGGACTCAGGCGTCATGGACGAGCAGGGCTGGGTCACCTTCGTCGACCGCACGAAGGACTGCATCCGACGGCGCGGTGAGAACATCTCCTCCTTCGAGGTGGAGGGCGCGGTCGCCGCGCTCGACGGGGTGGCCGAGGTCGCGGCCTACGCCGTGCCGTCGCAGCCCGCCGGCACCGAGGACGAGGTCATGCTCGCCATCGTCGCCAGCCCCGGCGTCGTGATCGACTGCGCCGAACTCGCGCAGCGGGTCGACGCGGTGGTCCCGCGTTTTGCGCGGCCGCGCTACCTCGAGGTGCTCGACGCGCTGCCGCGCACCCCGACGGCGAAGGTGCGCAAGGCCGAGCTGCGCCGCCGGGCCGTCACCCCCGCCACGTGGGATCGGGAGGCCTCGCGCCCGACGTAGGCTGAACGCGTGCAGCAGCCGGCCGGCATACCCCCAGCAGTGACGACGCGGTTGGCGACGTCGCGCTCCCTCCCGCTCGAGACCCACGACCTCGGCACCTTCGACGACCTCGTTGACCTGGTGAGCGGGGGAGGCGTCGTCGTGCTGAGCGGCGCCGGCCTCTCGACGGAGTCGGGCATCCCCGACTATCGCGGCCCCGACGGCACGCGCCGCGTCGAGCCGATGACCTACGGCGAGTTCGCCGGGTCGAGCGAGGCGCGCCGGCGCTACTGGGCGCGCAGCTTCATCGGCTGGCAGCGCTTCAACGCCGCGGAGCCCAACGACGGACACCGCGTCGTCACCGAACTGCAGCGCAACGGCTACGTCGGACCGGTCATCACGCAGAACGTCGACGGGCTGCACCAGGCCGCGGGCGCCAGCGACGTCGTCGAGCTGCACGGCTCCCTCGACCGCGCGGTCTGCCTGACGTGCGGTGAGGTCACGACACGTCTCGGGTTGCACGAGCGGATGACCGAGGCCAACCCCGGCTTCATGGAGCGTTTCGCGGAGGCGGCGGCCGCGGTGGGCTCGCAGTGGGGCGAGCAGGTGCGCCCCGACGGCGACATCGTGCTCGAGGACTCTCTCGTGGAGTCCTTCCACACGCCGCGCTGCCTCGTCTGTGGCCATGACACGGTCAAGCCCGACGTCGTCTTCTTCGGCGAGTCGGTGCCGAAAACCCTTGTCGAGCGCTGCTTCTCGCTCGTCGAGTCCGCCGGTGCCGTGCTCGTGCTCGGGTCGTCGCTCGCGGTGATGAGCGGTTATCGCTTCGTGCGCCGGGCCCACCAGCACGGGGTGCCGGTCGCAATCGTGACGCGCTCGGCCACCCGCGGTGACGCCGAGGCGACCGTGCGCCTGCACGCGCCGCTAGGTCGCACGCTCACCCAGCTGCGCGGGGCCCTCGGTCACTAGACCGCTGGCGCGGCGCCGGTATGCCGGGTGGCGCGGTCAGGCGCGCACCCCGCTGACCTCACGCGCCTCGGGGTGCTCGTCGTCGCCGAGGTCCCACAGCTCGACGGTCTGCGCCACCCAGTAGGCGCCGAAGAGCACGAGGATGACGACCTCGGCGATGAGCACCGTGAGGCCGAAGCCGCCCACCGACAGGTGGAGGACGACCGTGACAGCCAGGAGCACCCCGAGGGTCGTCGCGAGCGCGAGGTAGGTGCGTCGGTAGGCCGCCGCGGTCGCCAGCTCAGACGGATCGGCACCGTGCCGCTCGTCGACGCGGAGCGCGCTGCACACCATGACGGCGATGGCCCCGGCGACCATCGTCGAGGCGGCGACGCCGTGGGCCACCGCGACGAGCGGACCGCGCAGCACGGCCACGAGGACGAGCTCGATGACGACGATGCCGGCGCACACGACCGAGAGCACGACGGTGCTCGTGGCGGGGCGTGCAGCGCTGCCGTCGCGCATCGAGCGCACCCGGATGGCAGCGACGACGGCGAGTGCGACGAGTGTCGCGACGACGAGCGTCGGCACGCTGATGGCAATGCCGGCCGCGATCGCGTCGGTCGTCTCGTCGAAGGCGCTCGGCCCACAGCGGGCGTCGGGCACGGTCGGCACGGCGGCGACGAGCAGCGCCATGAAGCCGGAGAAGTCGAGCAGGACGTTCTCCTCGGGCGAGTGGCCCTCGTAGGCGATGAGCGCGATCCCCAGGGCGCAGAGAGTGCCGACGACGACGGTGCGGGCCGGGGTGAAGTAGTAGGCGCTGATCGAGCCGAGCCAGCAGGACCGGTCGGTGCCGAGCCACCACTGGAGCACGACGGACAGCAGCAGGGCGAGGAGCAGGCCGACCATGGCGCCGCGCAGGTAGCGGTAGGTCTGCACCACGTCACGGGTGGGCGCCACGGCGGGAGTCGGCGTCGGGGCGGACGGGGAGGGCGGCATACGGCAAGCCTGTCAGCGACCACCGACGCCCGCCCGACGAGGGGCCGGGCGGGCGGCCGTGCGTCGGCGACGCGTTGCTCGCCGCCTCAGAGGCGACGCAGGACGGCGGTCACCTTGCCGAGGATGGTGGCGTGGTCGCCGTCGATCGGGTCGAAGGCGGGGTTGTGCGGCATGAGCCACACGTGCCCGTCCTTGCGCTTGAAGGTCTTGACGGTGGCCTCGTTGTCGAGCAGGGCCGCGACGATCTCGCCGTTCTCGGCCGTCTGCGAGCGTGAGACGACGACCCAGTCGCCGTCGCAGATGGCGGCGTCGATCATCGAGTCACCGACGACCTTGAGCAGGAAGAGCTCGCCCTCGCCGACGAGCTGCTTGGGCAGGGGGAAGACGTCGTCGACGACCTCCTCGGCCGTGATCGGCACGCCGGCGGCGATCCGGCCGAGCACCGGCACGTAGGCCGCCTGCGGACGGGCGTCGCCGGAGTCGGTCTCGAGGTCGTGGCGGCTGCCGTGGTCGGCGCTCGAGGAGGCGATGTCGATGACGTCACCGCCGCGGTGGCGCAGCTCGGCCGGTGACGTGTCGGGCGAGACGATCTCGAGGGCGCGCGGGCGGTTGGGGTCGCGGCGCAGGTAGCCCTTGGTGACGAGGGCATTGAGCTGGTGGGAGACGCTCGAGGGGCTCGCCAGGCCGACCGCGTCACCGATCTCGCGCATGCTCGGCGGGTAGCCGCGGCGGTCGACGGAGTTGCGGATGACCTCGAGCACGCGCCGCTGGCGCACGGTCAGCCCGTCGCCCTTGTCGCGGTCGGGAAACTCGGTCACGCCCATGCTCGTCCCCTTGCGGTGCGGCCAGTGTCAGTGGTGACTGGTGTGGTGTGTGGTGTGAGGAGAGACTATGAGATTCGAACACAGTTGCCAAACATCTGTTCGACGCGTGTCTCGACTTCTTCGAACGGGCGTGCTACAAATCGTACAGGCGTTCGATCGAACACCCGTTCGCCGCAGCAGCCCGCATCACCGCACAGGTCACACCACCGGGAGGTCACCATGAGCGCCACCGCCCACCAGGCACCGATCATCGAGCACCACGATCGACGCGCGCACCTCGTGCTCGTGCCCACCGGTCCCGACGCCGTGCGGGCGGCGCGTGCTGCGCGGGCGACCCAGCCCCCGCTGCGGCTCACCCGCCTCGGGCGCCTCGTCATCGCCCTCGTCATCGCGACGGCCATCGCGGTGCTGGGTGTCGGTCTCGCCGGCCAGCTGGCGACCGCGAGCTCCGCGCCGCGCGCCGTGACCGTCGTCGCGGGCGACACGCTCTCCGAGATCGCCGCCCGCGAGCTGCCCGGCCTGCCCATCGCCGACGGCGTCATCGAGATCCAGCTCGCCAACGGGCTGTCCTCCAGCCAGGTCAGCGCCGGGCAGGCGCTGCTCATCCCGACGCCGTGACCGGCTGACCCCCCTTACGGCCGCGTTGGCTCCACCATCAGCGGCTGGTGTGCGACGGCGATTCGACCCCGCCTCAGCGCGCCCAAAGCGCCGCACCCTCTCTTGGGGGTGCGGCGCTCTGCTGTCCTGCCACGGCTGGCACGCCTGACCTGTGGACGACGGCGACCACGTCGTGACGTGCTGTGGACGAGCCGGAGCACCGGTGGCCCTTCCCTTCCTAGCCTGCTCGCACGTGGAGGGAGTGGGAGATGCAGTTCAGAGTGGAGACCGGCGGTCTGCGTGCAAGCGTGACCGCTGTCGAGGAGGCGCTGGCCCGGCTCGAGCGGGTGCGGGTCGCGGACGACGTCGGGCTCGTGGGTGCGGCGTTCCGCGGCGGCGAGACCGCGGCGTCGACGGGGCACGTGTGCACGGTCTGGGGTCGGCGACTCGCGGCGTTGCGCTGCCAGGTGCGCACGACGGGTGCGGCCCTCGAGGTGGCAGCGGCCGGTTATGACGCCGTGGAGGAGGTGGCCGGGCGAGCACTGGGATCTCTCGCGTCGCCGTGACCGGTGTGTCGGTCGGCGACCTGCGGGCGGCGAGGCCCGAGGTGCTCTCGGCAGTGGCCCGGCGAGTTGAGGAGCATCGGCACACCGTCGCGGGGGTGATCGAGGCGGTGCTGCGGGGCCGGTCGGTCGCCCTCTCGAGGGCAGGCGCCGCCGGCGCGATGACCTCGCACTGGTCCGGACCTGCGGCCTCCGCAGCCGCGGGCCGGTTCTCCGGTCTCGTGGGTGAGCTGGCGCACCTGGCCGGCGATCTCGGCGTCTGTTCCCAGGCTCTCAGCCACGCAGGCCTGCGCCTGCGAGCAGCGGTGGATCTCCTCGAGAGAGCGGGCGCCCGTGCGCAGGATCGCGGTGCCCGGGTCACCGAGACGGGCAGTCTGGTCCTGCCGCTGCGGGTGCCCACGGGCGATCCGGTGCTCGACAGCCACGAGGCGCGGGCCGACGCGCTGATGGGCGCGGAGGTGGCGGCCTACCTGAGGCAGGCCGAGCGGGTGGCCACGGAGACCGACCTCGACCTCGCGCGACATCTGCTCGCGTCGGCAACGGGCGCCGCTGCCGCAGGTGACCGGGGCGTGCTGGCTTCGCTGCCCCCACCCGGCGCCGGCGGGTCTGGACCGTCGGGCCCGTCGCCCGGCCCGTCGTCCGGCGATGTCTTCGCCAACGCTGCCTGGTGGCGCAGCCTCACGAGCGAGGAGCGTGGCCGGATCATCCGCGACCACCCGGAGTGGATCGGGCCGCGCGACGGACTGCCTCCGGCCGACCGAGACCACGCCAACCGGATCCTGCTCGACCGGGCGCAACACGCCGCGGCAGGTCGGCTGGCGGCGCTCGAGGCCGGTGGGGCGGTGCGGCCCGACGAGGTGGGTGCCGGGGGAGCGGTCGTCCTCGGTCTCGGACTCTCGGAGCGGGCCGCCGCGGTCGAGCTGCTGCGGCGGCGCCTCGACGCGCTGCGGGCCGTGCGAGGGGTGTTGTCGCGCACGGACGGCGCCCGCCGGCGGCTGCTGCTGCTCGACGTCACGGGTCGACATCCGAAGGCGGCGGTCTCCATCGGCGAGATCGACACCGCTGCGCACGTCGCCACGTTCGTCGGCGGCTTCACCACGACGGTCGCGGGTGACCTCGACCGGCACGACCGTGACCTCGCCCGGCTACGGTCGAGCGCGCAGGGAATGGCTCGCGGCGACGTCGCGATGGTGACGTGGCTCGGCTATGCGGCCCCCCAGGCCGACGAGGTGCTCTCGCCGTCGCGCACGGTGATCTCGCCCGGGGTGGCGGCCCGGGCGGCACTGGACCTGGCGGCCTTCGTGACCGGCCTCGATGCCGCGCGTGAGACGCCACCCGACCAGAGCGTGCTCGCCCACTCCTACGGCTCCGTCGTGCTCTCCTTCGCGTTGCGTCGGCCGACGGGCATCGACCGGGTCGCCCTCTTCGGCTCGCCCGGCACCGGGGGAGCGGTGCGCTCGATCGTCGACACCGGTCTGAAGCCGGGAGGTTTCAACGTGCTCGGCTCGATCGATGACCCGGTGGTCGCGAGCGGCCGCGTCGTCCTCGGCCCGGCCGCGGCCGCCGTCGTGGGCGCCCGGACACTGTCGACCTTCGCGCCGGGCGGAGCAGGGTCGCCGGGCGCCGGTCGCACGTCTCGCGGACACTCCGACTACCTCAAGGCGGGCAGCGACAGCGCCTTCAACCTCGCCGCCGTCGTCGCCGATCGGCGCGACGCGACAGTGGCCGAGTCCGAGGCGGAGCGCCGGCGCAAGAGGGGGCGGTGACGCCACATCGGGGAGCAGAGCCGCGCGCCCACCCCCAGATGTTGTGGCGACACGCCGTGACCGCTGTGACTGCTGAGGTGTTTGCGCAGGTCAGCGACTCGTCGCCGCGAATCGTCAGCGTGTGCTTGCGGTCCAGGTCACACCGTGCCTACAGTTACCCCTACATCTAGTAGTTACACGGATGTAAGACGTCCACATGTAGTCCCCAGGCAAACGGGGGTTACGCACAGGTCGTCCCCAGGTCATCCCCAGCTCGACCCCTGATCCGTCCACAGGCCCGCGCCGGGCCCACGAACACCGGCGCGGGTCGGTGGGCCAAATCGGGAGCCGGCCGGACGGCATACGGGATGGGCGCCGGGCGTTTCACCAGCGGGGAATCACGGGGAAGGGGAGGTGACCGACGTGCACTGTCCGTTCTGTCGCCACACCGACTCGCGGGTCATCGACTCGCGCACCACCGACGACGGCGCGGCGATCCGCCGCCGCCGCCAGTGCCCCGAGTGCAACCGCCGTTTCACGACGCTCGAGACCTCGAGCCTCAGCGTCATCAAGCGGTCGGGGGCCTCCGAGCCGTTCAGCCGGGCCAAGGTGCTCTCCGGAGTCCGCAAGGCCTGTCAGGGCCGACCGGTCACGGAGGACGACCTGGCGCTGCTGGCCCAGAGGGTCGAGGAGACCATCAGGGCGCTGGGCAACGCCGAGATCGAGGCCCACGAGGTCGGCATGGCCGTCCTCGAGCCGCTCCGAGAGCTCGACGAGGTCGCCTACCTCAGGTTCGCCAGCGTCTATCAGGGCTGGGAGAGCCTCGAGGACTTCGAGGGCGCGATCGCCCTCCTTCGAGCCGAGCGTGACGCGCTGGGGGAGGAGCCCTCGGCTCCGAGCCCGCTCGGCGCGCCACGGTGACCAGCGGCACCGATTCACGCACCACCATCCTCCACGAGCACACCCGCCGAACGACCACGGGGACTGTCAGACCCCGGCGAGACACTGGCATCGACGAGACGAGCACGAAGCCCATCGGGCCCCCGGGAGGGGCCCACCACGGTCAGGGAGGCCGCACGACATGACGGAGATCGGTAACCGGAGCTCTCGCTCGAAGACTGGCGCCAAGGGCGTCAAGATCGAGCGCATCTACACGACCCCGGGAGTCCACCCCTACGACGAGGTGACCTGGGAGAAGCGCGACGTCGTCCAGCAGAACTGGAAGACCGGCGTGACGATCTTCGAGCAGCGCGGTGTCGAGTTCCCCGACTTCTGGTCGGTCAACGCGAGCACCATCGTCACCACCAAGTACTTCCGCGGCGCCGTCGGCACGGCCGCCCGCGAGACCTCGCTCAAGCAGCTCATCGACCGGGTCGTGCTGACCTACGGCGCCGCGGGCAAGAGCAACGGCTACTTCGCTTCGCCGGAGGACGCCGAGGTCTTCGAGCACGAGCTCACGCACGCCCTCCTCCACCAGGTCTTCTCGTTCAACTCTCCCGTCTGGTTCAACGTCGGCACCAAGAGCCCGCAGCAGGTCTCGGCCTGCTTCATCCTCTCGGTCGACGACTCGATGGACTCGATCCTCAACTGGTACAAGGAGGAGGGCAAGATCTTCCAGGGTGGCTCCGGTGCGGGCCTCAACCTGTCGAGGATCCGCTCGTCCAAGGAGCTGCTCTCCTCCGGCGGCACGGCCTCCGGCCCGGTCTCCTTCATGCGCGGCGCCGACGCGTCCGCCGGCACCATCAAGTCGGGCGGCGCGACGCGTCGTGCGGCCAAGATGGTCGTGCTCGACGTCGACCACCCCGACATCGAGGAGTTCGTCGAGACCAAGGCGCGCGAGGAGGACAAGATCCGCGCGCTGCGCGACGCCGGCTTCGACATGGACCTCGGTGGCAAGGACATCGTGTCCGTCCAGTACCAGAACGCCAACAACTCGGTCCGCGTCAACGACGAGTTCATGAAGGCTGTCGAGGACGGCACCGACTTCGGTCTCCGCTCGCGCCTCGACGGCTCGGTCATCGACACCGTCGACGCCCGTGAGCTCTTCGGCAAGATCGCCAAGGCTGCGTGGGAGTGCGCCGACCCCGGCATCCAGTACGACGACACGATCAACGCCTGGCACACGAACCCCGAGACCGGCCGCATCACGGCCTCCAACCCCTGCTCGGAATACATGTCGCTCGACAACTCCTCGTGCAACCTCGCCTCTCTCAACCTGCTGAAGTTCCTGCGCGACGACGACACCTTCGACGCCGAGACCTTCCAGAAGGTGGTCGAGCTCGTCATCACGGCGATGGACATCTCGATCTGCTTCGCCGACTTCCCGACCGAGCCGATCGGCGAGACGACGCGCAACTACCGTCAGCTCGGCATCGGCTACGCCAACCTCGGCGCGCTGCTCATGGCCACCGGCCACGGCTACGACTCCGAGGGTGGCCGCTCGCTCGCTGCCTCGATCACCTCGCTGCTCACCGGAGCCGCCTACAAGCGCTCCGCCGAGATGGCGGCGGTCGTCGGGCCGTATGCCGGATACGCCCGCAACGCTGACGCCCACAAGCGCGTCATGCGCAAGCACCAGGCTGCCAACGACAACATCAAGACGCTCGACGCTATGGACGGGGACATCCACAAGCTCGCGACGAAGGCGTGGGACGACGTCATCAAGTTCGGTGAGAAGAACGGCTACCGCAACGCGCAGGCGTCGGTCCTGGCCCCCACGGGCACCATCGGCTTCATGATGGACTGCGACACGACGGGCATCGAGCCCGACTTCTCGCTCGTGAAGTTCAAGAAGCTCGTCGGCGGCGGCTCGATGCAGATCGTCAACCTGACGATCCCGCGGGCGCTGCGCAAGATGGGCTACACCGGCGAGACCGTCGAGGCGATCGTCGAGTACATCGCCGACAAGGGTCACGTCATCGACGCACCCGGCCTCAAGCCGGAGCACTACGAGGTCTTCGACACCGCCATGGGCGCGCGCTCGATCTCGGCGATGGGTCACGTGCGCATGATGGCCGCGACGCAGCCCTTCCTCTCCGGTGCGATCAGCAAGACGGTCAACCTGCCCGAGGACGCCACGGTCGAGGAGATCGAAGACGTCTACCTGCAGGGCTGGAAGCTCGGCCTCAAGGCGCTCGCCGTCTACCGCGACAACTGCAAGGTCGGCCAGCCGCTGTCCGATGGTGGCTCCACCGCCAAGGACAAGAAGGACGCCTCTGACGCCGCGGCCTCCGAGGTCAAGGTTGAGAAGGTCATCGAGTACCGCCCGGTCCGTCGCCGTCTGCCCAAGCGCCGCTCCTCGCAGACGACGTCCTTCGCCGTCGGTGGCGCCGAGGGCTACCTCACGGCCGGCACCTACGACGACGCGCAGCTGGGTGAGATCTTCCTCAAGTTCGGCAAGCAGGGCTCGACCCTGGCCGGCGTGATGGACGCGTTCTCGATCGCCGTCTCCATCGGGCTGCAGTACGGCGTGCCGCTCGAGACCTTCGTCGAGAAGTTCACGAACCTGCGCTTCGAGCCGGCCGGTCTGACCGACGACCCCGACGTGCGCATGGCGCAGTCGATCATGGACTACGTCTTCCGTCGTCTGGCTCTCGACTACCTCGACTTCGACACCCGCTCCTTCATGGGCATCCACACGGCTGCCGAGCGGGCCCGCCAGGTCGAGACCGGCTCCTACGAGGCGGAGTCCGACGACTCCGACGAGGACCTCGAGGACGAGCTCGAGTCGCTCCAGCAGTCGGCTCCCGTCGCGAAGAAGGCACCCGAGGCCAAGTCCGACGACAAGGTCGAGCTCAAGGCCTCCGAGGTGAAGTCCGGCGCCGGTGCGGCGTCAGCCCGTGAGGTCTCCAGCGAGGTGCACAGCTCGGCCGAGCTCCTCGAGAAGTTCGGCGGCATCACCGCTGACGCACCCATCTGCATGACCTGCGGCACCAAGATGCGTCCCGCCGGCTCCTGCTACGTCTGCGAGGGCTGCGGAAGCACCAGCGGCTGCAGCTGACGCCGTCAGATCGATGTCGAAGGGGTGGCCCACGAGGGCCACCCCTTCGACCGTTCACGTCACATCGTGCTGATCGCCTGTGCCAGCAACGGTGGTCACAGCGGGGTCGCGATGAAGCCGTGCGCGCGCCCGTCGGAGTCGGTCCAGGAGCCGACGACGACCCCGGTGTTGTTGATGTCGCAGACCTCGGTGTAGATGCTGCTGGGCGGGTCGACCTCGGTGGCCGTGGCGAAGGTGGTGTCACCGGCGGGGAGCAGCCACGCCAGGTCGCTCATGCCGCACCCGTTGACGGTCAGGCCTGCGATGGTGCCGCTGTCGTTGATCGAGGACGGCGTTGTCGACCAGCACCAGTTGGCCGGGAACCCCGGGTCGATGTAGGTCGTGAAGCCCTCGCCGGAGAGGAGCACCCTGAAGCCCGGTGTCACACCCACCTGCTCACTGTCGAGGTAGAGGTAGGAGCCGACCACGACGTTGTCGTTGTTGATGTCGAAGAGCCTGGTGCCGGTCCGCGGGTTGTCCTCGGTGGACACGTCCGGGGGGTCGTAGGTCGTGAAGTCGCCATTCCAGCTGAAGCCGTGAGAGACGGTCTTGTCGCATGGCTTGTCGCCGCAGGTCGCGCCCCTGGGGCTGGTCGTGAAGTAGTAGCCGACAACGACGCCGGCGTTGTTGATGCCTTCCGGCACGGTGCCCCAGTAGTCCCGCCTCTCGGTGCTCGCCGCGAGGGGCTCGTCGAGCGCGGTGAACTCGCCCGAGGCCGACTGCATGAATCCGTGTTGGATGCTGCTGCCCGCGGTCACGTAGACCCCCACGACGGTCCCTGCATCGTTGACCGACGTCAGGATGGTGCGCTTCGCCCCGGGCACATTGATGACGGAGACCGATTCACCATCCTTGACGAACCCGTGCTGCCCCTGCCTGTCCCCGTAGTCGCCGACGATCACCCCGTTGTTGTTGATCCCGTTGACGTGCGTGTACTGCACCCCCCGGCTGCCGATGTCGAATGTCTCGTAAGCGACGCTCGCGGCCGGGTAGTGCATGTCGTCCGGCGTCGCAGCCTGGGCCGTCGTGGTCAGTGCCACCCCCAGCCCCACCGCCGCGATCATGCTGAGCCCTCGTCTGATTCGGCTGCTTCGCATGGCTCCTCCTCAAGGATCCGGGGCCCACGACCCCTACATCCCGAGCCTCACCGCGGGGTCGGATCGATGCCAGAGGCGAAGGGCCCGGTGCCGACGGCAGCCACGAGAGCACGCGCCGATGCCTTGGCCGCCTCGGGAGCCTCTGGACTGGCGTCGAGGGCTCCGCTGGCCAGTCCGCCGTCGAGCAGCAGGGTGAGTGACCGGGCCAGGCCTGCCGGGTCGGGCGCACCCGCCTGCTGCGCGAGTTCGCGCACCCAGGCCAGGACTGACGCCTTGTGCGCGACGGTGCGCTCGTGGATCGGTGTCCCCGGCGACGACTCTGCTGCCGCGTTGATGAACGCGCAGCCGCGGTAGCCCTCGCGTCGGCACGCGCTGCCGAGCGCATCGAAGAGGCCGACGAGCTGGTGCGCAGGGTCGGGACCGGCGGCGGCGGCGGCATCGTGCAGCTGGCCGGACCAGATGCCGTCGACCTTGTCGAGATAGGCGAGGACGAGGTCGTCCTTCGCCGGGAAGTGCTTGTAGAACGTCGCCTTGGCAACCCCCGACTCGGCGATGATGAGGTCCACCCCGACGGCCCTGATCCCCTTGGCGTAGAAGAGGCGGAACGCGGTCGCGAGAATGCGCTCGCGCGCGGCGCTCACCCGCGGGGTCGCCGGCGTCGGGTTAGGTCCGAGGTCGACGGTCGGGAGGGGCGAAGGTGTTGCGGGGGTCACCACTCCATTACAACAAACTGGTCTGTCTGCCTACCACTCGACACGGCTTGTGAGTAGACCGAGCTGTCTGCTACGTTATGGCCATCGGGCAGACAGGTCTGTCTAGTTGCGCCCTTCCCCATCTCTCTCAGGAGTACTCACATGAAGATCGCAGTCCTCGGCACCGGCATGGTCGGCCAGGCCCTTGCGGGGCGGCTCAACGAGCTCGGTCACGAGGTCGTCGTCGGCACGCGCGACCCGCAGGCCACCCTGGCTCGAACCGAGCCCGACGGCATGGGCAACCCGCCGTTCAAGGCCTGGCACGGCCAGCATCCGGGCGTCGGACTCGCCACGTTCGCTGACGCGGCCGCAGCCAGCGAGCTGGTCATCAATGCGACAGGCGGCGCCGCCACCCTGAGCGTCCTCGAGCAGGCTGGGCCCGACAACCTCGCCGGCAAGGTGCTCGTCGACATCTCCAACCCCCTCGACTTCTCGGGCGGCTTCCCGCCTACCCTCTTCGTCAAGGACACCGACTCCCTGGGCGAGCAGGTCCAGCGGGCGTTCCCGGACACGAAGGTCGTCAAGACCCTGAACACGCTGAACGCCAACCTGATGGTCCGCCCCAAGGACCTGGGCGCCGACTCGACGGTCTTCGTCTCAGGTGACGACCCGGTCGCGAAGGCCACGGTGTCGGAGCTGCTCACGAACTTCGGTCACAGCGACGTCATCGACCTCGGCGACATCAGCACTGCCCGTGGCACCGAGATGCTGCTACCGGTGTGGCTCCGTCTCATGGGCGCGCTCGGCACCCCGATGTTCAACTTCAAGATCGTGCGTTGACGATGGCCCTCATGACCGGCAAGACGGTGCTCGTCACCGGCGGGACGGGTGGGATCGGCGGCGCGACGGCCGCTGGTCTCGCCGGTCACGGGGCTCGGGTGGGGCTCGTCGGGCGCGACCGGCAGCGTGCCGACGCCACCGCGGGGCGCATACGCGACGCTGGCGGGGAGGCCGACGTCTTCACCGCCGACATGTCATCGCTCCGTCAGGTGCGCGTGCTCGCGGAGGAGGTGCTCACGGCATACCCCAGCCTCGACGTGCTCGTGAACAACGTCGGCGGATACTGGGCGACGCGGCACGCGACGGAGGAGGGCTTTGAACGGACCTTCGCGGTGAACCATCTCGCGCCCTTCCTGCTGACCAACCTGCTTCTCGAGAGGCTCCGCGGGAGCGCCCCCGCGCGCATCGTCACCGTCTCCTCGGGCGCTCAGGCGATGGGACGGATCGACTTCGCCGACCTGATGGGCGCAGAGGACTACAACGGTCAGCGCGCGTACAACCAGTCCAAGCTGGCGAACGTCATGTTCAGCTACGAACTCGCCCGCCGCCTGGAGGGCACGGGCGTGACTGCCACCGTGCTGCACCCCGGCGTCGTCCGCACCAACTTCGGGCGTGAGGACTCCATGGGCTGGATGCGCCTGATGCTTCCCCTGGTGCGCCCCTTCATGAAGAGCCCCGAAGCCGGCGCCCGCACGTCGATCCATCTTGCCTCGGCTCCTGAGGTCGAGGGGGCCACTGGGCTGTACTACGCGAACGCGACACCGAAGCGGTCCTCGCAGGCGTCGTATGACGCGACCGCGGCGGCACGGCTGTGGGATCTCTCCGCTGAGCTCGTCGGCCTGCCGTAGGGGAACCTTCACGCAGCCCGTATGCCGCTCAACTGGCTCTCGGACGCCGGCTGAGCGGCATACCGCTCCTTCTCAGTCGATGCGCGCGATGGGCGCCCCCTGGGTCACGACGGCCTCCTCGGGCACGAGCAGATGGATGACGCCAGCCACGGGGGCGACCACGTCGGCCGACACCTTGTCGACCTGGACCTCGGCGATGAGCTGGTCGGCAGCGACGGCGGCTCCGTCGCTGACGAACCACGTGGCGAGGATGCCCTCGGTGTCGGGCTTCTCCACCGACAGTGGTGGAAAGAGAACGTCGGTCACAGCGCCAACGACCTGCGGATCGCGGCCTCGATGCGGTCGGGCCGCGGAAGGACGGCGTACTCCAGCCCGTGGGCGTAGGGGATGGGCACGTCGGGCACGGCGACCCGGTGGACGGGTGCCTTGAGCAGCATCGGGTCGTGGTCTGTGACGGTGGCGACGACCTCGCCTGACAGGCCGAACGACAGGTAGTCCTCGTCGACGACGACGAGGTGCCCGGTCTTGGCCACGGAGGTCACGATCGCCTCGCGGTCGAGCGGCACCAGACTGCGCAGGTCGATCACCTCGACCTCGACGCCCTCGCCGGCCAGCTTCTCGGCGACATCGAGCGCGTGGTGGACCGAGAGCGAGAGCGTCACGACCGTGACGTCCTTGCCCGACCGTGCCACCGCGGCCTTGCCGATGGGCACGAGGTGCTCGCCGTCCGGCACATCGCCCACCGACCGAGCGTTCTTCGCCATCCAGGGCAGTCCCATGACGCCCTTGTGGAACATGTAGACGACTGGGTTGTCATCGCGGATCGCGGAGGTCATGAGGCCCTTGGCGTCGGCCGGGTTGCTCGGCACGACGACCTTCATGCCGGGCAGGTGGGCGAACGTGCCCCAGAGGCACTGCGAGTGCTGAGCGCCGTCGGAGTAGCCGCCGCCGACCGCAGTGGTCAGCACCATGGGCACCTTGACGTTGCCGCCGGACTCGAAGTGGATCTTGGCCATGTGGTTGTAGATCTGGTCAAGGCACACGCCCATGAAGTCGGCGAACATCAGCTCGACGATCGGACGCATGCCCTCGACGGCCGCGCCGATGCCGAGCCCGATGAAGGCCGTCTCCGAGATGGGGGTGTCGATGATGCGGTCGGGCCCGAAGCGGGCGAGCAGGTCGGTGGTGGAGCTGAAGATCCCGCCGTAGGCGCCGACGTCCTCGCCGAGGTAGATGACGGAGGGGTCGCGGTCCATCTCCTGCGCGATCGCCTCGACCATGGCCTTCGAGGTGGTGAGGCGTCGACTGACCTGCGGGGCGGGGGCGGCGGGGGTGTCGGTGATAGTCATCGTCGTCTCCTCAGGCGAACACGTAGGAGGTCGCCGACGGGGGGTCGGGCAACGGGCTGGACTTCGCATAGGCGATCGCGTCCTCGACGCGCTCTGCGGCTGCGGCACGGATGCGCTGCACCGCGTCGTCGTCGAGCACTCCCGACTCGCGAAGGGTGCTCTCGTAGCGTGGAATCGGGTCATGGGAGGGCACCTCTGCGAGCTCTGGCCGGTAGCCCTGAGCGTCGCCCTCGAAGTGGCCCCACAACCGCAGCGTGTGCACCTCGATGAGCGAGGGGCCGGCGCCCGACCGCGCACGGACGACGGCCCGCTCCGCTGCGGCATACACTGCCTCGACGTCGTTGTCCTCGACGCGCTCGCCCGGAATGCCATACGCAGCAGCACGATCCGCATTCGATGGGATCGCGGTCGCGACCCCGCGCGGCACCGAGATCGCCCAGTCGTTGTCCTCGACGACGAAGACGACGGGGAGCGACCACCGGGCCGCGAGGTTGAGGGACTCGTGGAAGGCGCCCTGGTTGGCGGCGCCCTCACCGGTCACCGCGACCGCGATCCGATCGGTCTGCTTGCGCTGGAACGCGAACGCCTGACCGAGCGCGGGCGGGTAGCCCTCGGCGATGATGCCCGAGCAGGAGAAGTGCGTGGCCGGGTCGAAGAGGTGCATGTGACCACCGCGACCCCGACCGAGTCCGGTCTCCCGGCCGAAGATCTCGGCGGTCATCGCGCGCAGGTCCATGCCGTGGGCGATCGCGAGGTGGTGCGGTCGATGCGTCGCCGTGACGGCATCGTCCGTCGTGAGGTGCGCGCACACACCGGCTGCGACGGGCTCCTGGCCCGCCGAGAGGTGCATCTCACCCGGCACGAGGCCTTTGCCGATGTCGAAGCCCGGCCCCTTGTCGGCGTGGTACTCGCGAAGGATGGCCTCCTCGTACGTCCGGCAGAGCACCATCGTCTCGAAGAGCGCGGCGCGGGTGGGGGCGTCGAGCGCGCCCGACGCCGGCGGCGCACCGGTCGAGGTCGAGGGTTCGGCGTGCATCGTCATGAGGTCCTCCAGATCCCCGGGGCTGGGGCTGGACGCGTCGACCACGCAACGAGCAGCGACGCTCGTCCACAACCAGCGCGGGCGTCCCGGAGGGCCGACTGGCCACCTCCCACAGTAGGCACGCCCACGCAGATGGTCCTCGAAACCACAGACCGCGCCCCCTTTGTGCCGTATGCCGTGTCGCCCGGTGTCGCTGGCGCGCGCCGGCACCGCGCGGGTGGAGGATGGGGGAGTCGGGGACCGCACCGTTGCACCGTCGCAGGAGGACTGCTCATGGCCATGCCGAGTCCCGGCTACTCGATCACCGTCCGGGTCGAGCTGCCCGCAGGAGCCACCGCCACCGCGGCGCTCACCACGGCTGTCGCCTCCGCCGGGGGTGCCCTGACCGCGCTCGACGTCGCCGAGAGCCGCACCGACCGACTCGTCGTCGACGTCACGTGCGACACGAAGGACGAGGACCACGGCGCTCGCATCACGGATGCCATCGCGAGCATGCCCGGCGCGGCCGTGCGCAAGGTGAGCGACCAGACCTTCCTGCTCCACCTCGGCGGCAAGATCGAGGTGAACCCCAAGGTGCCGCTCAAGCACCGCGACGACCTCTCGCGCGCCTACACCCCCGGTGTTGCCCGCATCTGCCTCGCCATCGCCGAGCACCCCGAGGACGCCCGCCGCCTCACCATCAAGCGCAACACGGTGGCCGTGGTCACCGACGGGTCGGCGGTGCTCGGGCTCGGCAATATCGGCCCGCTCGCGGCGCTCCCGGTGATGGAGGGCAAGGCGGCCCTCTTCAAGCAGTTCGGCGGGGTCGATGCCTGGCCGGTCTGCCTCGACACCCAGGACTCCGACGAGATCGTCGAGATCGTGCGCGCCATCGCCCCTGTCTATGGCGGCATCAACCTCGAGGACATCTCTGCGCCAAGGTGTTTCGAGATCGAGGCACGCCTGCGCGAGATGCTCGACATCCCCGTCTTCCACGACGACCAGCACGGCACGGCCATCGTCGTGCTGGCCGCGCTCACCAATGCCCTGCGCGTCGTGGGCAAGTCGATCGAGGACGTGCGCATCGTGGTCTCCGGCGTGGGGGCCGCCGGCCACGCCATCATCCGGCTCCTGCTGACCCAGGGTGCGCGCGACATCATCGGCTGCGGCCGCGACGGTGCCGTGCACAACGGGCACGAGGGGATGGAGCCCTTCCGCCAGTGGATTGCCGATCACACCAACACGGCCCACGCGACCGGCTCGCTCACAGAGGTCCTCGCGGGCGCCGACGTCTTCATCGGGGTCTCCGCCCCCGACCTGCTCACGGGTGAGGACATCGCGACCATGGCTCCTGACGCGATCGTCTTCGCCATGGCCAACCCCGTGCCCGAGGTCGACCCCATCGCGGCGAGCCAGCACGCGACGGTGGTCGCGACCGGCCGGTCCGACTACCCGAACCAGATCAACAACGTGCTCGTCTTCCCCGGCTTCTTCCGTGGGCTGCTCGACGCCGGCGTCTCCGACATCACCGACGCGATGATGGTCGCCGCGGCAACGGCGATCGCCGATTGCGTGGAACCGGAGGAGCTCAACCCGAGCTTCATCATCCCCAGCGTCTTCGACTCCTCGGTGGCGCCGGCGGTCGCTGCTGCCGTCCGCGCAGCCTCGGGCGCGTCCTAGAGCCGAGCCATGGAAACAGGCCGGGTCAGGCGGCGCGTCGCCCCCGGCTGCTGGCGTGCACGACGGCAGCCGGACGGATGATCTCGTCACTCTCGACGCGGGCCGCGTCCCAGACGTGGGCGTCGGCGCCGATCTTGACGCGCGCACCGATCTTGGAGCCCCGGCCGACCACGGCACCGGGGCCGACGTGTGCGGCCGGACCGATCACGGCACCCTCGTGCACGATCGCTCCGCCGTCGATCCACGCTCCTGAACCGATGCGGGCATAGGCGCCGACGATGGCACCGCGGTCGACGTAGGCGGACGGGCCGACGTGGGCTGTGGCTGCCACGCGAGCGCGTGACTCGACGAAGCCGCCGCCGTTCTCGTGCCGGCTGTAGCGCAGCGCGGTGCCGTTGTCGGCGTCGAACTCCTCGTACTTCCTCTGCCTCACGATGTGCCCCCTTCAGGCCGGGCGGTGGACCTTCGTGTCCACGGTGCTCTCAGCCGACCAACGAGCGAGGCCACGTGAAGATTCCGCCGATTCGGCCAAAACCGGTAGTGCCGATGACGTTCACGCCCAGCGCCGGCGCGGCTCCGTGACGACTGTCACCTCCGCGTATGCCGGTCGCTTGGTCCGCCTCTCACCTGGGCACGCCGGGCCGGCCGAATGGGAGGGCGGTGGGGAGGCTGACACTCTGGCGAGTGCTGGTCTCAGGGGACTGCTGGCACGACGCCAGAGGGCGCGACGGAGACGTACCTCAGAAGGGCGGTGGATCGTCGTCGGTCGGCGGGAGGGATCGTCTCTCCGGAGCTCTCGACGGAGCTCTCCCGGGGCGCAAAACCTCGAGCCAGTCCTTGGGCTTGGTCTCGTAGGTGCGCCCGGCCTTGGTGCGCCAGCGGACGGTGTCGGCGCCGTCTCGCCCGACGCGCCAGTGCCCATGCGTGTGCGCGTTGTGGTGCGGACGGTGCTTGCTCGTGAGGTTGCTGACGTCGGTGGGGCCGTGTGGCCAGGGGATGTCGTGGTCGAGGTCGCAGCGTGACGCCGGCACGGTGCACCCGGGAGCCCTGCACGTGCCGTCGACGGCCTCGACGTGCTCGCGCATCGCCGCGGTGGGTCGATAGGCCTTGGTCTCGAGGCTGATGGCCCTGCCGGTGTCGGCATCGACGGCGAGCCGGTGCCACGTCGAACCGGAGTTGAGGATGATCTCGCGGGCGTGATCGGCCACCACCCAGCCGTATCCGGGCAGCTCGCACGGAGCGTCGGTGGCCCCGACGGCGGTGGTGAACGGGACGATGATGCGGACGCTGGCGGCCGGGTGCTGCCCGAGGCGGGTGAACCAGTCCTCGATGACGCGAGGCTGATCGAATCGGCCGACGGAGCCCTCCGCTCGTCCGGCTCGCCCCGCCGAAGCTCGACCGGCCCCATCGGTGCGACCTGGCTGGCCACCCGTCGTCGACGGGTCACGCGTTGTGGGCCCGGAGGTCTCTGCCGCCGACCCCTGCTCCGCGTGTAGGGTGTCTCGACCTGCCACACAGTCGGGGCTGCAGCCAAGGGATGGTTGGTCATCACCGAAGGCCGGCATCTCGGACGTGCTCGGCCAGCCGAACATGAGGATGTCGGTGATCACCTCGGCTCGCAGGGTGTCGAGGTCGCGCGAGTCGCCGCCCTGCCGGGCTGCCCGCGCGATGGCCTCGACCCGCTCCATCGCCGCGATGATCTTGTCGGCGTCGTTGGTCACGTGCAGGGAGCCCAGACCGTCGGGGTCGATCTCGGCATAGGCACCGCGGCGCCGCTGCCGGGCGGCACGGCGCCGCTCGGCCGCCTCGCGGTCTGCTGCCAGGCACGCGCGGCTGAGTCGCTGGCGGAAGAGGCTGGGCGACGGGGGAGCGCCGTCCTTCTCGCGAAGCACCGTGTCGATGATCTCGAGGCCGACGTCGTCGGGCAGGGTGCGCGTCTCGGCGTGGATGGTGGTCGCACGGTGCAGGCTGACGTAGCCGGATTGCAGGCGTGATCGCAGCTCGGCTGCCGTGGCGGTGCGGGCCGTGGCCAGGCCCAGGCGAGCGTGGATGTCGTGGCTGCCCAGCCCGGTTGCGGTGGTGACCTCCATCGCTGTGAGCTCCGCAGGGTCGAGCCAGCCCGGTGGCACCCGGCCGCCGAGCTCGGCGAAACGGGCGTGCTCACTCGACTCGATGTCGGTCTGCAGCCGTGCGAGAGCCTCGAGGCCCACGGCGTCGAGCACGGCCTTGCACCGCTCCACCGCCTCGAAGACGCGAAGGTCGGCGTTGGCTGCCGTCTCGATGTCAGTCGGGGGCGGCGAGCCGACGTCGTCGGCGGCAGCCTCGAGCAGCTCTGCCACCAGCCGGGGCAGCTGATGTGCGAGCAGGTGCTGGGCGATACCGGTGCGCACCACGCGCTCGACCAGCGTGAGGTCCTGCTGGGTGAGCGGGGCGCGTGTCGCGTCGCGTCGACGGTAGAGGTCAACGAGGTCCTGGACGTCGATCACTGCGTCCGAGGCGGGGGCCTGCGAGTGTGAGGCGCCGTCGCCATGGAGCAGCACGTGGCCTGCCGTGGTCATGCTGCACCTCCCCGACATCTATCCCCTTGACTCCCAATTAGAACATAAGTTCTAATTGGGAGTCAAGGGGATAGATGCACCAATACCGCTGTCCACCAACGGAGTTGGCGCGGTGGTGGTCGCCAGATCCCGGTCCGTCGGGCCCACGTCGAGGGGAGCAGCAGGTCAGCGACGCGCACGAGACGGGGCTCGTGAGCCGACCCAGGCGGCCAAACCGCAGACAAAGCGCCCGGCGAGGAGCAACGTGGAGTGGTCAGATCACTCGGGGCTCTCTCGAGGAGGAGAGACATGAGACACCGATTGGTGGTTGGCGCCGTCGTGTGCGCCACCACAGCCCTGCTTCCCCTGGCCTTCAGCATCCCGAGCGCCGCATCCCCGACCGTTGACTACGCGGTGACCGATGACGGCGCCTACACGCGCCATGACGGCGGCACCGACCAAGCCATCGCCCACTGCGGCGACCCAGCGACCGATTCCGCGCCCGACGACGTCGCGGGCGACGGCGACGCGGACTCGAACGACGGCGGCAACCGACGGCAGGGCAACGAGCCCACGGTGGCCATCGACCCGACCAACCCCGACGTCGTCGTCGCCGGTTGGAACGACTACTGCATGACCGACCTCGCCGCCGGGTGGATGGGACTCGGCTTCTCGACCGATGGCGGGCGTAGCTGGCTCAACTCGTCCCTGCCGGGCTACCCGCTCGACAGCTCGATCGAAGGCCTAGCCTCACCGCTCAAGGGCCGCACCGACTCCGGTGACCCGCTCGTGGCCTTCGACAACGACGGCCGCCTCTTCGTGGGCGGGATCGCGTTCAACCGGGCGATGCCGCAGAACGGCTCCGTCTTCGTCTCCA
This sequence comes from Humibacillus xanthopallidus, assembly GCF_044793955.1. Lineage (GTDB taxonomy): Bacteria > Actinomycetota > Actinomycetes > Actinomycetales > Dermatophilaceae > Humibacillus > Humibacillus xanthopallidus_C. The sequence continues at coordinate 2,020,964 of NZ_CP084995.1, forward strand.
CCTATGCCGCCAACCCCGGGCCCGCAGGTCCGACCGGCCAGCTGCCGAAGGACTACGTGAGGACGCGCATCATCGACAAGGCCGGCACGCCGTCGTTGGCCGGCATCTTCCAGGACAAGCCGCTGATGGAGGTCGACCGCAGCACAGCCAGCCCGTTCGAGGACAACGTCTACTTCTGCTGGACGAAGTTCCAGGGCAACGCCGGGCGCAGCAAGATCTACTTCGCGCGATCGACCGACCACGGGGCGACCTTCCAGAACGGCGAGATCGTCTCCGACGGCGCGGTGCAGGGCTGCGACATCGCCGTGGAGCACGACGGCGACGTCTACGTCTCGTGGCGTTCGTTCGCCGGCATCGGCGGCGTCCAGGTCAACGGCATGCGGGTCGTGCGGTCGTCGGACGGGGGAGCGACCTTCGGCAAGCCACGCCAGATCGCTGCCTTCACGAGCTACTTCCCCAACATCGGCGGGGCTCGTGACTGCGGCGACGGGCCATTCGTGTGCGCACCACCGAGCTACGTCTTCCCGCGAATCCCGTTGGAGCCGAGACTGACTGCTGATCAGACCGGTGCTGTCCCGGGCGTGTTCGCCACGTGGAACGCCATCGATCCGGCCAGTGTGGTGCCGAGCGAGACCGCGTTCGCATCGGCCAGCGCCGGCACGGTCGGACGATCGCTCGCCTACGTGACGACGTCGACCGACGACGCCAGCACGTGGACACAGGCGGTGCCGGTCGACCCGTCGCCCGGTGACCCCGGCCACCAGTTCTTCCCGGACGTCGACGCCTACGGTGGCAGGCTCGTCGCCATCTGGCAGGACAACCGAACCGACGACGCGTACTCCGTCCAGCGGCCCCTCGGCAACGAACTCGACACCCAGGGCAGGGCGGTCAGCAGTGGCATGGACGTCGTCGCCACCTACGGCGCGACCTCGACCAACGGCGTCACGTGGACACCGATCGGCAGGATCTCGGCCGTGACGCACCAGCCCTCCTACGAGATGTTCGGCAGTCGCGACATCCCGTTCCAGGGCGACTACAACTGGGTCGCGATCGCCGACGGCAACGGTGCCGCTCCCGGCGGTCTCTTCGCCTACGCGGCGTGGACCGACAACCGTCAGGTCGTCCCCGGCGAGGACCCGCGGGAGACCGAGGCGCAGGCCGGCTTCGTCGACGGCTTCGACGTGCAGCAGTGCCGCATCGACCTCGGTCGCACCACGGCGGAGGTCAACCGGGATGTCCCGCTCGCCCGAGCGGATGCGCCCTACACCGGCGACAACTGCGGCAACGGAGGCGGCCTCGACCAGGACATCTTCGGCGCACGCATCGCCCTCGACTGAGAGGGGACGGTGTCCCGCAGGTGACTCCCGGCTCCACGTCGAGTGGACGTGGAGCCGGGAGCGCGCCCCACGGCATACGCCGGCGGTGCCTGGGGAAAACTCGGCGGCCGGATCGCTCATCAGGGCGACGATGACCGGCATGACCTTCGAAGACCTGCCCAAGGACGTCAGGAACATCCCGCTCACCGACCGTCGCATCGCGGCCGACGTGATCGACCTGTTGATCGGCGACGGCGATCGCAGGGACGGCTGTGTGGCCCTCATGGTGTGCGACGAGGAGCACCGCGGCATCCTGCCCATCGTCCTGTCGGACGTGCCGCACGACGCCGACCTCAGTGCGCTGGTCTCGCTGCTCGACCTCCTCCTGCCGCTCGTGGTCGAGCGCGGTGGGTCGTTGCTCATGGGCCGTGGCCGGCCGGGCTGCGGTGTGCCGACCGACATCGACCGGGCCTGGCACCAGCGCGCGATCGACTCCTGCCGAGCGCACGGTGTCAGGTTGCTCGGCTTCCACGTCGCCACCCGAGACGGCGTGATCGCACTGCCGGAGCCGCTCACCGCGGCCTCGTGACGCGGCCGCGACTAGCGTGGAGCGGGTATGGGAGCAAGCGTTCTCGACACCAGCCACAAACCCAGGAGCACTCATGCGCATCGCCGTGACCGGCGGGACCGGCAAGCTCGGTCGCCACGTCGTCCGCCGTCTGACCGACAACGGGCACACCGTCGTCAACCTCGACCGCGAGGGGGAGCGGGCCGGTGGCTTCATGCGTGTCGACCTCACCGACTACGGGCAGGTCATCGATGCGCTGAGCGGTGCCCGAGACGGCGACCAGCCGGCCACCGTCGACGCGCTCGTGCACCTCGCGGCGATCCCGGCTCCCGGGCTGTCGCCCGACATAGAGACGTTCCGCAACAACATCGTGACGACGTTCAGCGTCTTCCACGCCGCGATCCGCCTCGGCATCCGCAACATCGTCTACGCCTCGTCCGAGACGGTGCTCGGGCTGCCCTTCGACACGCCGCCGCCCTACGTGCCCGTCGACGAGGAGTATGCCGCGCGGCCCGAGTCCGTCTACTCGCTCGTCAAGCACCTCGAGGAGCAGCTGGCGATCGAGCTCTGCCGCTGGCACCCGGACCTCAAGATCTTCGGGCTGCGGTTCTCCAACGTCATGGACGTCGAGGACTACGCGGACTTCCCCTTCGACTCGGACGCGCGCGACCGCAAGTGGAACCTCTGGGCCTACATCGACGGGCGCGACGGCGCGCAGGCTGTCGAGAAGGCGCTCGAGCTCGACGCCCCGGGCTTCGACCGCTTCATCATTGCGTCGCCCGACTCCGTGATGACGCGTCCCAACGCCGAGCTGCTCGACGAGGTCTTCCCCGGCGTGGAGCGCAAGGGCGAGATCGGTGAGCACACCACCCTGCTCTCGATCGACAAGGCGCGTCGGGTGCTCGGCTACGCGCCGGAGTTCTCCTGGCGCGACACGAAGACCATCAACGCCTGAGAGCCAGACAGAGGCCTCACCCGTCGGCGAGCTGGCGACCCTGCTCCAGCTCGTCGGCGCGCTTCTGCTCCTCCTTGTCGATCTTGGTCGTGTCACGCGGCGGCAGCTGGATCGAATCCTCGGCGGGCATGCCGGCCTGGAGCTCACGCGCCCTCTCGAGCTCGGCGTCGAGCTCGGCACCGAAGAGCATCGCGAGGTTGGTGATCCACAGCCACAGCAGGAAGACGACGACTCCGGCGAGCGTGCCGTAGGTCTTGTTGTAGTCGGAGAAGTTGGCGACGTAGACGCCGAAGGCAGCCGAGGCCAGCACCCACGTGAGGATCGCCACGACGGCGCCGACGCTGACCCAGCGGAACTTCGGCTGCTGGACGTTGGGGGTGGCGTAGTAGAGCAGCGCGATGATGAGGGCGACGGCGAGGATCATGACCGGCCACTTGACGATGTCCCAGACAGTGACGGCCACGCTGCCGAGCCCGATGACGTCACCCACCGCTTCGGCGACGGGGCCGGTGAGCACGAGCGCGAGGGCCACCGCTGCCGCGAGCACCACCGCGACGAGGGTGAGCAGGAGCATGAGGGGCCGCAGCTTCCAGAACGGCCGGCCCTCCGGGATCTCGTAGACCCGGTTCATCGCCCGCCCGAACGACGACACGTAGCCGGACGCCGACCAGAGGGCGGCGAGCAGGCCGAGGACGAAGGCGAGGCCCGCACCCGATGACGTGCTGAGCGACTGCAGCGTCGGCGTGATCGCCTCCGCGGCGCCGCCTGCCCCGACGCTCTCGAGGATCGAGGTCACCGTGGCAATCGTCTGGTCAGCCTGGCCGACCAGCCCGACGACCGAGAGGAGCGCGATCGCAGCGGGGAAGATCGCGAGCACCGAGTAGTAGACGAGGGCCGCGGCGAGGTCGGTGCACTGGTCCTTGGAGAACTCCCGCACCGTGCGGCGAGCGACGTATCTCCACGAGTCACGGCGGAGGTCGCCGAGCGAGTCGGGCTTGGCGGGGTCGTCGGGGTCGGCTGACTCGTCGCGCTCCACCGGTGGGGAGGGCTGCGCGTCGGCGGGGGTATGGGCGCTCATGGGGCCGGAGTACCCGTTGTCACCGCCCCGGAACCACCGAGTCCGTCAGGGTGCGGGACCGATGACGGCTCCGAGCGTCACGAAGGAGTAGCCGCGGTCGCGCAGCGCGTCGATCACCCGGGGGAGGGCGTCTGCGTCGAGGGTGGAATGGTCGGTGGGGTGGGCGCCCACGTGCATGAGCACGATCTGGCCCGGCACGAGGGAGGCAGTCACCCGAACCACCACCGTGGCGACCGACTGGCCACCCGAGGTGCCCTTCCACCCGAGTGTGTCCACGGTCCAGCGGAAGGGCACATAGCACTCTGCGTTGACGACCGAGACGGTGCGCGCGTCGACAGCTCCGAACGGGAACCGGAACCACGGGCGAGGATCCTGCCCGGTCACGGTCGTGATGCGCGCGGCTGCCGTGCGCACCTCGGTGCGGATCGCCGACGACGACAGCGTGGTCAGGTCGGGGTGGTGGTAGGTGTGGTTGCCGACCGGGTGACGCGCGGCGATCGCCTTGGCGCTCGCCGGGAACGCGTCGACGAACTCCCCCGTGAGGAAGAACGAGCCGGGCACGCCCTCGGCCGCGAGCGTGCGGAGGACGGAGGCCACGCCCTCGTTGCCGCCGCCGCCGTCGAAGGTCAGGGCGACGACCTTGCGCGTCGTGCCGAGCGTCGTCAGGTCACGGCCGAGGAGGGCGGACGGGATCGAGCACGTCGGCTTCGGCGTCGCCGTGGTCGTGACGGGTGGCGCCGTGGTCGCGACGGGTGGCGGCGAGGGCGTGACTGTCGGACGAGTGGCCGTGACCGGTGGCGGGGTGGGTCCAGGGCGCGAGCTGGTTGTCGTGGTGCTCGTCGGCGCCGTTGTGGCCGTGCTCGTGGGGATCTGGGCACGCGTCGTCGACGAGAACACCGGCGTGGGCGAGGGCGACGCCGGGGCGGCCTGCTCCGGGGAGCCCTGGCACGCTGCGACCGACAGGGCGACGGCGACGACCACCGCCCAGATGCGCTGCCGGAACCCTCCTGCGCCCTCCATGGCTCCTCCTCCCTCCATCCCACACCCGCGAGCGGGCCGCAGCAGCGAACTGTGCGAGACGAGACACCCCCCGAGCCGCGCGCGGCCGAGCGGCATACGGTGGGTGACATGGAATTCCGATACCTCGGCAACAGCGGACTCAAGATCTCAGAGATCACCTACGGCAACTGGCTCACCCATGGCTCGCAGGTCGAGAACGACGTCGCCACGCAATGCGTCCAGGCCGCGCTCGACGCCGGCATCAGCACCTTCGACACGGCCGACGTCTATGCCAACACCAAGGCCGAGTCGGTCCTCGGCGAGGCCCTCAAGGGTGAGCGTCGCGAGAGCCTCGAGATCTTCACGAAGGTCTACTGGCCCACCGGCCCCGGCGGCAAGAACGACACAGGCCTCTCGCGCAAGCACATCATGGAGTCGATCAACGGCTCGCTCGAGCGGCTCCAGACCGACTACGTCGACCTCTACCAGGCCCACCGCTACGACACCGAGACGCCGCTCGAGGAGACGATGCAGGCCTTCGCCGACATCGTCCGCCAGGGCAAGGCTCTCTACATCGGCGTCAGCGAGTGGACCGCCGAGCAGATCCGTGAGGGTGTCGCGCTCTCCAAGGAACTCGGCTTCCAGCTCATCTCGAGCCAGCCGCAGTACTCCATGCTCTGGCGCGTCATCGAGGGTGAGGTCGTGCCGACGTGTGAGGAGCTCGGCGTCAGCCAGATCGTCTGGAGCCCCATCGCGCAGGGCGTGCTGACCGGCAAGTACCAGCCCGGCCAGCAGCCGCCGGAGGGCTCGCGTGCCGCCGACGAGAAGGGCGGCGCCGACATGATCAAGCGCTTCATGAACGACGACGTGCTGACCCGCGTGCAGGGCCTCAAGCCCATCGCCGACGAGGCCGGCCTGACGATGGCGCAGCTCGCCGTCGCGTGGGTCCTCCAGAACCCCAACGTCGCTGCTGCGCTCGTCGGTGCCTCGCGCCCCGAGCAGGTGGCCGAGAACGTCAAGGCTGCCGGCGTCACGCTCGAGCCCGAGCTGATGGCCCGCATCGACGAGGTGCTCGGTGACATCGTCGAGAAGGATCCCGGCAAGACCACGGAGACCGCGCCCCAGCAGCGCGTCGCCTGAGCTCGTCGCACCCTGACGACGGGGGCCGTATGCCGTGCGGCCCCCGTCGTCCCTTGCGCTCCCCGCGTGCCCCGGAGGAACGTGCCTCCCATGACCGACGACCTGGTGCACCTGCTCACCACGGCGGCGCAGGTGGGTGCCCGCCACCGCGAGACGGTGGCAACGCGTCCCGTCCATCCGGCGCCTGATCCCACCGCGCTGGCCGCAGCCTTCGGGGGCGACCTCCCGGCCGGGAGGACCCGGCCCGACGACGTGCTCCGCCAGCTCGTCGCAGCGGCAGAGCCGGGGCTCGTGGGCACGGTGGGGCCGCGCTTCTTCGGCTTCGTCATCGGCGGGTCCTCACCGTCCGCGACGGCGGCCGACATCCTGGCCGCCGGATGGGACCAGTGCGCCTACAACGAGGTGCTCTCGCCGGCAGCGGCTGCGGCCGAGCGGGCGGCAGGCGCCTGGGCCAAGCAGCTGCTGGGCCTGCCCGCGACTGCCTCGGTCGGCTTCGTCACCGGTGCCCAGGCGGCCAACACCGTCGGTCTTGCCGTTGGGCGCCACCGCGTGCTCGCCGACGCCGGTTGGGACGTCGAGCGCGACGGGCTCTGCGGAGCACCACGCGCGGTGATCGTCGCGAGCGAGGAGCGGCACGCCACGATCGACCGCGCCGCCCGGCTGCTCGGCCTCGGCACGTCGTCCATCCGTCCCGTGGCCGCGACGGCGCAGGGTGCCATCGACGTCGACGCCCTGGGTCACATCCTCGCCACCCTCGCGGGGCAGCCGGTGATCGTCTGCCTGCAAGCGGGCAACGTCAACACCGGTGCCTGCGACGACCTGCGTCGCGCCATCTCTCTGGCGAAGCGGCACGGTGCGTGGGCGCACGTCGACGGAGCCTTCGGCCTCTGGGCCGCTGCCAGCCCCCGCACCGCTCACCTCGTCGACGGGGTCGAGGAGGCGGACTCGTGGGGCACCGACGCCCACAAGTGGCTCAACGTCCCCTACGACAGCGGGCTGGCCTTCTGCGCCGACGCCGCACTCCATGCCGAGACGATGTCGTATGCCGCGTCGTACCTCACCGGGTCAGGCGCCGGCTCCGACTTCGTGCTGGGTGATCTAACGCCCGAGTCGTCAAGGCGAGCAAGAGGATTCGCTGTCTGGGCCGCGCTGCGTGAGCTGGGCACGGAAGGCGTCGCCGACCTCGTCGACCGGTCCTGTGCCCTGACCCGTCGCATGGCCAGCCGGCTGCAGGCAGGCGGAGCGACGGTGCACAACGACGTCGTGCTCAACCAGCTCCTCGTGAGCCTCGGCGACCCCGCGCACACCGACGCGATCATCGCGGCGGTGCAGCGCGACGGCACCTGCTGGGTCGGCGGCACGACCTGGCGCGGTCAGCGGCTCATCCGGGTCTCCGTCTCCAACGCGACGACGACGGAGGACGACATCGACCTCTCCGCCGACGCCATCCTCCGCGCCGCCGCATCGGTCATGGCAGCCGCGGCGCCCTCGACGTGACGGGGAGCGCGACCGCTGGGTAGGAAGCACGAGGAGGCACACGGCATACGACAGGAGGAAGGTCATGCCCAGCAAGCGCAGGAGTGACGACGACATGCCCTCGACGATCGAGCGCTCATCGGCCAAGGCCCAGGACACCTGGCGGGCCACCCACGACGCGGCGGTGGAGCAGTACGGCGAGGGTGAGCGGGCCCACCGCACCGCCTTCGCGTCGCTCAAGCACAGCTTCGAGAAGGTCGGCGACCACTGGGAGGAGAAGGCCGAGAAGGGACCCAGCGACGCGCAGGCCGCGCGGCGCGGGGCCGACGCTCGCGCCCACCGCGACGACGGCGACTCCCAGGGCGGCGTCGACGCGTTCGCCAGCAAGGCGCACCTCTACGACATCGCGAGACGCCTCGATGTCAAAGGTCGCTCCTCGATGAGCAAGGACCAGCTCGTCGAGGCGATCCAGAAGGCGAACGACCGAGCGACCGCGGCGGCCCGAGACTCCTGAGTCCGCCTCGGGTCCGCTCCCCGGCTGTCCATCAGGTCACATGTCTGACACGTCACGACTTGCCTCCCAGCCGCCCGGAACGCGCGATGATGGGAGTGGCCGGGAGCAACGGCCCCGGCCTTCGCGAGGAGGCGTGCTCATCATGAACGGCCAGGGAACGGACCGCACGACGGTCACCACCGAGAACCCCACCGAGGCTGCCGACGCCCCGACCGCCGACGAGTCCGGCCGTCACCACACTCGCACTGCCGGTGTCGTCATCGGCTACGACGGATCGCCGGAGTCGCGGCTGGCCCTCAGCTGGGCGGCTGCCACGGCGCGTCGGCGCGGAAGCCGCCTGACCCTCCTGCACAGCGTCAACCTCAGCTTCATCCCGGGCTTCCCGGCCTTCGACACCTCCCAGGTCGAGCCGGAGCTGCAGGACGCCGCGAAGCGGCTCGTCGACGACGGTGCCATGCGCGCCGGTGACACGCTCGACGCCTCGCGCATCCAGACGCAGTACTGGCTCGGCAGCCCGGCCGCCCAGATCGTCGAGGCGTCCCACGACGCCGAGCTCGTCGTCATGGGCAGTCGCGGGCGCGGGCGCATCACCGGGGGTCTGCTCGGGTCGACGTCGTATGCCGTCGCCGCGCACGCCCACTGCCCCGTCGTCGTCGTGCGGCCGAGCCACGAGGCAGCAGCGTCCGCCGACGCCGAAGTGCCCGAGACGGCCTCCCTCAGCGAGGGGCTGCCAGAGGTCGTGCGACCTGATGCCACCCACCCGGTGGTCGTCGGTTTCGACGACTCGGAGCCGGCGCTGCGTGCCGTGCAGGCGGCAGCCGACATCGCGATGGAGGAGGGCGCCGAGCTGCGCATCGCACACGTCGTGCAGGTGCCCTCGATCGACAGCTGGGCCTACGAGGAGACGGCACACGCCGGCACGGTGCACGCGCACAGCCTTCGCGAGCACGCCGACGACGCCCTCTCGGCGGCGGTCCGGCTCGCGAAGTCCAAGCACCTCGAGCTCAAGGTGTCGACGGAGGTGCTCTACGGAGACCCTGGGCAGGCGATCGCCGATCTCGGCCGCACCGCCGGTCTCGTCGTCGTCGGCTCACGTGGTCGGGGCGGCTTCAAGGGTCTGTTGCTCGGCTCGGTCAGCCACAACGTGATCCACAACGCCGAGTGCCCCGTGATGGTCGTCCGGTGACGGCCCTGCGCTGATCGTCCCTGCGAGCCCGTCAGCTCTTGACGGGCTCGCCGGCCACCCAGACGCCGGCGACGTCGGCCGGCCCGGCGAGGGCGAACGTCCGTGCCAACGCCTCCGAGGCAGAGTCGGCGTGACGCAGCGCGAGGGCGAGGGGTGAGGTCTCGGCCGGCCGCAGCCACAGGGCATCGAAGGCCTTGCCCACCGACAGGTCACCCACCTCGTCGTCGAGGCCGAGGGCGAGGGCGCCCGAGCGCGTCGCGAGGTGCAACAGGTCGGCTGGCCCGAGAGGGAGGCCCGCCTCGCCGAGCAGCTGCTGGACGAAGTAGGCCTGCAGGCCCTCCTTGAAGAGCGAGAAGCCGGTGCCGGCCCCCACGTCCGACCCGAGCGCGACATGCACCCCGTGGTCGACGTGCGCCCGGAGGGGGAAGAGCCCGCTGCCCAGGGCGGCGTTGCTCGTCGGGCAGTGCGCGACGGTGGCGCCCTGGCCGGCGAGCAGGCGCAGCTCTCGATCGGTCGGGTGCACGTTGTGGGCGAGGACGGAGGACGCGCCCACGAGACCGTGCCGGTCGTAGGTGTCGACGTAGTCCGTGGCATCGGGGAAGAGCCTTGCCACTGCAGCGATCTCGGCTTGACTCTCGTTGACGTGCGAGGTGAACCACGAGCCGGGCACGTCCTTGAGCACGGCTTGGCAGGATTCGAGCAGCGCGTCGGTCGCGCCGTAGGAGAAGCGCGGTGTCACGGCATACCTCGTGCGGGGGGACGAGCCCGCGCCGGCGGATTGATGCCATCGCCGGGCGAGGGCGATGGACTCCGCGTAGGCGCGCTCGGGCGTCGTCAGCAGCGCCTCGGGCAGGCCGCGGTCGCCGACGACGAGCCCCGCAGTGACCCGCAGCCCCACCCGCTGCGCTTCGTCGAAGAGCGCGTCGACGGCGGTCGCGAAATGGGATCCGAAGACGAGGGCCGTCGTCGTGCCGGCGCCCGCGAGCCCTCCGATGAACTCCCTCGCCACCGCTCGCGCGTAGTCGGGGGACGCCAGCCTGGCCTCCTCCGGCAGCGCGACCGCGTCGAGCCACTCGAGCAGCGGCATGCCGAGCGCACCCGTCACCCGCACCTGCGGGTAGTGCACGTGGGTGTCGACGAGCCCCGGGAGCACGAGCCCGTCGCGCAGGTCGAGCACGTCGTCGTCCGTGTGCCGCCCCCCGAGGTCGGCCCACGCGCCGCGTTCGACGATCGTGCCGTCCACGACACGCAGGGCGGCGTCGGTGGCAGCCCGCAGCTCGGCTCCCATGGCCGTCTCACCGGTCGGGGTGTCGAGGAACGTGGCCCTGACGATCGTCATGACGGTCGCCCCGATCCGCTTGCGGCAGAGCGGGACTCGACTCGAGCCAACAGCTCGGCGGCGACGGAGAGCGCGATGGTCGCGGGCTCCTTGCCGGCGAGGCCGCGCTGCCCGATGGGGCTGCGGATGCGTCCCACCGCTGTTTCGTCATGGCCCTCGCGGCGCAGGAGCGCCTCGAACCGAGACCACTTCGCCGACGATCCGATGAGACCGATCGAGCCGAGGTGACCGCACCGCAGCGCCGCGTCGCACAGGGCAGCGTCCTCAGCGTGGTCGTGCGTCATGACGAGGACGTGGGTGCCGGCCGGCACCTGGCCCAGCGCGACCTCGGGCACGGGGGAGTGGTGCACGTGGACCCGGGCGACGGCGTCGTCGAGGACGGCGAGGCGTGACGGCTCGAGGGCGACCGCGCGCGAGTCGACCAGGTGCAGCTCGAGGTCGTGCCGGGCCAGGATCCGGGCGAGCTCGAGACCCACGTGCCCGACGCCGAAGATCGCGACGGCTGGGACGACGCGCAGCGGCTCCAGCAGGACGACGACCTCGCCGCCGCAGCACTGCTGGCCGTGCTCGCTGAGAGCCTTGTCGCTGAGGGACACCGTGAGGGTGGCGGGCTCCACGACGTCGGCGGCGAGCATGGCTCGTGCGCGCTCGAGGGCGGTCGCCTCGAGGTTGCCTCCGCCGATCGTGCCCCAGGTGTCGTCCGAGGCGACGACCATCTTGGCGCCGGCGTCTCGGGGTGCGTGACCACGCACTGCGGTGATGGTGACGAGGACTCCGGGACGACGTCGTTGGCGCAGCGCCTGCACGGCGCTGAGCCAGCTCACGGTGCCGCCCCCGTCTCTGCGAGGCGCTCCGACTCCGGGTCGAGGGGCGGCGCGTCTGCGTCGGGCTGGTCCGGCTCGTCCACGACGCGCGCCCGGCGGCCCACGGTCACGCGGGCATGCTCGGCCCGTCGGGCGTCCGCATCGTCGGAGGACTGCGACCGGGCCGACTCGATGGCCCACCACACCGCCTCCGGGGTGGCCGGGATGGCGAGGTCGACGGCTGCACGGTCGGGTCCGAAGGCCGCCGCCGCCTGGCGCAGTGCCTCGCGCACCGAGAAGGCCAGCATGAGCGGTGGCTCGCCGACCGCCTTGGAGCCGTAGACGGCTCCGTCCTCGTGCGCGTGCTCGAGGAGGGAGACGTTGAAGACCTCGGGCATCTCGGACATCGACGGCAGCTTGTAGGTGCTCGCCGACTGCGTCGCGAGCCGGCCTCGAGTCGGGCCGTCACTCTCGTCCCATCGCAGGTCCTCGAGCGTGAGCCAGCCTGCACCCTGGACGAACCCACCCTCGATCTGCCCGATGTCGACGAGCGGAGAGAGGCTGTCGCCGACGTCGTGCACGATGTCGACGCGGCGGGTGCGATAGGCGCCGGTGAAGCCGTCGACCTCGACCTCGGCCGCTGCCACGCCATAGGCGAAGTACTTGAAGGGCGAGCCCTGCATGGCCGTCGAGTCCCAGTGCAGGCCCTCGGTGCGATAGAAGCCGGCCGCCCACAGCTGCACGCGCTGGGCGTAGGCGAGGGCGACGAGCGCCTCCCACGTCAGAGGCTCACCGCTGCCGCCCGACACGATGCCGTCCGTGATCGTCACGGCTGCGGGCTCGACGCCGAGGTGCTCGGCCGCCACCGCGAGAAGCCGTCCGATGATCTGCTCGCAGGCGTGCTTGACGGCGCCGCCGTTGAGGTCGGCGCCCGAGCTCGCCGCAGTCGCAGAGGTGTTGGGCACCTTGTCGGTGCGCGTGGGCGCGAGCCGGATCCGCGACAGGGGGAGCCCGAGGCTCGTGGCGGCGACCTGCAGCATCTTCGTGTGCAGGCCCTGCCCCATCTCGGTGCCGCCGTGGTTGATGAGCACGGAGCCGTCCGTGTAGACGTGCACGAGCGCGCCGGCCTGGTTGAACGTCGTGAAGTTGAAGGAGATGCCGAACTTCACCGGGGTGATCGCGAGGCCGCGCTTGGCGTGGGGGTGGCTGGCGTTGAAGTCGGCCACCTCGCCGCGCCGCCTCGCCAGGTCGGCGCGGGCGGTGAGGTCGTCCCAGGCGTGTCCGAGGCGCTCTGCGTGGCGCACCGGCTGGCCGTAGGGAGTGGACTGCCCGTCGACATAGAAGTTGCGACGTCGCAGCTCGGCCGGGTCGATGCCGAGCAGCGGCGCGCAACGGCCGAGGATGTCCTCGATGACGAGCATCCCCTGCGGCCCGCCGAAGCCGCGGAAGGCGGTCTGGGAGGTCTTGTTGGTGCGGGCTATCCGCCCGTTGACCCGCACGTCGGGGATCCAGTAGGCGTTGTCGACGTGGCACAGGGCGCGTGCCAGCACCGGCTCGGAGAGGTCGAGGCTCCAGCCGCCGTCGGAGGTCAGGGTGGCATCGAGGGCCTGCAGCCGTCCGTCGTCGTCGAAGCCCACGCGCCACTGGGCGTGGAAGCCGTGACGCTTGCCGGTCATCGTCATGTCCTGCGTGCGGTTGAGACGCAGTCGCACCGGTCGACCCGTGACAGTCGCGCCCAGGGCGGCGACGGCGGCGAGCCCGTGCGGCTGCATCTCCTTGCCCCCGAAGCCTCCTCCCATCCGCAGGCACTGCACCGTCACGGCGTTGTTGGGGAGCCCCATCACGTGGGCGACGATCGCCTGGGTCTCGCTCGGGTGCTGGGTGCTCGACTGCACGAAGACCTGACCTGCCTCGTCGACGAGCGCGAGCGACGAGTGGGTCTCGAGGTAGAAGTGCTCCTGCCCGGCGATGTCGAGCTCGCCGGCGAAAACCCTTGCGGACCGGTCCAGCCCGAGGTCGACATCACCACGGTGCAGTGTGGGCTGGCCACCCTGGAAGGCGTCTGCGGCGATCGCCTCGCGCACCGTGATGATCGCCGGTAAGGGCGCGTAGTCCACCTCGATGGCCTCCGCGCCGAGTCGGGCCGCCTCCAGCGTCTCGCCGAGCACCCAGCAGACCGCGTGACCGACGTAGCAGACCTCGCTGGGGAAGAGCGGCTCGTCGCCCTTGACCCCCGCGTCGTTGACTCCGGGCACATCGGCAGCCGTGAGCACGCGCACGACACCGTCGACGGCGTATGCCGCCTCGACCCGGAGCGCTGTCACGCTGGCTCGCGCGTGTCGGGACTGGACGGGCCACGCGTGGAGGACACCGGCTGTGCGACCTACGAGGTCGTCGGTGTAGAGGGCGGCACCGGACACGTGCAGAGCGGCGGACTCGTGCGGGATGGACTGCCCCACAACGGCATCCGAGGGACGGTGGGAGAGCGAGCTCATGCGCGGCCTCCGTCGCTCGGCGCTGGCTGAGGGTGATCTGCATGGAGCCGCAGCAGGGAGGTGCCGAGCATCGCCCGGCGGTAGGCCGCGGACGCGCGGTGGTCGTCCAGCGGCGTGCCCTCCTCGCGTAGGGCTGCAGCCGCGTCGTGCGCGGTCGACTCGGACCACGGCCGACCCTCGAGGCGTCGCTCGGTGGCCAGCGCGCGGATGGGCGTGGCGGCGACGCCTCCGAGACCGATGCGTGCTTTCGTGACCACGCCGTCGCGGACGTCGATCGCGCAGGCGACAGCCACCCCGCTGATGTCGTCGAAGCGTCGCTTCGCGATCTTGTGAAAGGCCGCGATCGGACTGAGCGGCAAGGGGATCCGGACGTGACGGATGATCTCGTCCGGCCGTCGCACCGTCTGTCGGTAGCCGGTGAAGAACTCGCTGAGCGGCACGCAACGCTCGCCGGACTTCGAGGCGAGGGTCACGTCGGCCTCGAGGGCGAGCAGCGCGGGGGCGGCATCCCCGATGGATGAGGCGGTGGCGAGGTTGCCGCCGAGGGTGGCTCCGTTGCGGATAAGCCTTGAGGCGAACTGGGGGAGCAGGTCAGCGAGCAGGGGCACCCGGTTGCCGAGTCGCTGCTCGATCTCCGAGAGCGTCAGCGCGGCTCCGACGACGACGCAGTCGTCGTGCTCCTCGAGGGTGCGCAGCTCGTCGACGCGGTCGATGCCGATGACGAAGGGGGAGCGGGCGGCGCGGAGGTTGACCTCGACGCCCCAGTCGGTCGAGCCGGCGACGAGCACGCCCTCAGGGTGCTCAGCGACCAGGGCGAGCGCGTCGGACAGGTCGGCGGCCCGCGCGTAGGTGCCGGTCGCACCCGTCAGCCGGGTCGGCACGGCGTCGGGGGCCGCAGCCTCACGGCGCCGGGCGTGCGGGTCGTCACCGGACGGCATACCGAGGGCGTCGGCGGCATCCTTGATCGGGCGGTAGCCGGTGCAGCGGCACAGGTTGCCCGAGAGGGCGTGCGGGTCGCACCCGGGTGTCGTGCGGTCGGCGCGGTAGAACTCGGCGGCGAGGCTGCAGACGAAGCCGGGCGTGCAGTATCCGCACTGCGACCCACCCCGCACGGCAAGCTCGCGCTGCACGGGGTGGAGGTCGTCGGGTGAGCCGAGACCCTCGGCGGTGACGATCTCCTGACCGTCGAGCGACGCGGCCGGCACGAGACAGGCGTTGATCGCGGTCCACTCGGTGGGTTGGCCCGTGCCGGTGGCGCTGGGCCGGGCGACGAGCACCGCGCAGGCGCCGCACTCGCCCTCGGCGCAGCCCTCCTTGGCGCCCGTCAGGCCGCTCGAGCGCAACCAGTCGAGGGCGTTGGTCGCCGAGGTCACCCCCTCGAGAGCGAGGGGGGCACCGTTGACGAAGGCGGACGGCATACGCGATGACATGGTGAGAGATCTACCCGATCAGGGAGTGGCACCGCGACGGGGGGTGCCCCGAGCGGTCCGCGGTCAGGGCAGCGTCGACACGAACCGGCCGAGGGCGTCGTCCCAGCGGCGCTTGTCACCCGCGCCGTCGGCGGCGATGCCCTCACCTTCGTGGTAGAGGTCGAGGCGGGTGCCGTCGGCGTCTCCCTTGAGCTGGAGGTCGACGATGCTGAGGGGCCCGTCCTCGTGGGGGTGCCACGAGACGCGGATCTGCTCGAGCGGGTGCCAGCTGCGCACGACGCCGTGGGGACCGTCCGCGCTGTGCCACGACTCGCCCTTGCTGCCGAGCGTGACGCCGGGTCCGAGAAGCGCTTCGGTGCCGCGGGCGCTGATGAGGTGCTGCCACACCTCGTCGACGGGCGCGGGGACGGTCGTGGTGGCGTGCACGCCTGCAGGCGCCCCCTCGAGCTCGGCGTCCTCTGCCTGCTCGGGGACCGACTGGGTTGAACTGCTCATGGGCACCTCCGGTTCGCTCGGACCGGCCCCGGATGGGCCGGACCCACCACTCACAGTCGATCAAAGGTTGGGCCCGAGCACAATGGCCCGAACGGGTGATCTCCGTCTGGTCCCGGACTGTCGGCGGCGGGGCCTACGGTGCGGGGATGATCGATCACTTCGGCATCAACTGCTCCGACCTGGAGGCCAGCGCCCGTTTCTATGACGAGGTGCTGGGGGTCCTCGGCTACTCCCGCCAGATGGACGTGGGTGTGGCCATCGGCTACGGCAGCGACGGGCATCCGGAGTTCTGGATCTCGTCCTTCAGCGGGCAGGGGCCCGCCCGCGAGATGCACTGCGCCTTTGCGGCCGACAGCGTCGAGGCGGTGCGTGCCTTCCACGACACCGCGGTCGGGCTGGGTGCCGAGTCGCTGCACGCGCCGCGACTGTGGCCCGAATACCACCCTGCCTACTACGGGGCGTTCGTGCGCGACCCCGACGGCAACAACGTCGAGGCGGTCTGCCACCGCGGCACGCCCGAGGGCTGACACCCCCTGAGGGTGAGCCGGGGGTGAGCCGAAGGGTCAGGGGATGGGCCACCGGGGCTGTGCGCTCTCGGGGCGATGCTGCTCGAACCAGTGCAGGGCCGCCAGCACGCCCACGTCGTCGAACCGGCGTCCGGAGACCTGCAGTCCCACCGTGCGCCCGTCGGCGGTGAAGCCGGCGTTGACGGTGCCTGCCGGCTGGCCCGAGAGGTTGAACGGGGCGGTGAAGCCGATGTGCGACATCGCCTCGTCTGCGTCACCCCACGGCATCGGCCACTCGGCGGGGAAGGCCGCCATCGGCGCCACGGGCGAGATCACAAGGTCGTAGGGCTCGGTGGCGGCCACCGTCGCCTGCTGGATGGCGAGGATCGCGGCGTAGTCACGCATCAGCTCGCGGCCGTCGACGTCGCGCGAGGCCTCGGCCCAGCGCCGGACGAAGGGCAGCACGCGGTCCTGGGCAGCGGCACCGAGCGTCTCGAGCTCGACGAGGGAGCGGACCCGCCAGAACTCGTCGAGCCTGCGCAGCAGCTCGGGCGTCATGAACGGCTCGAGCGGAACGACCTCGGCGCCCGCGCTCGCGAAGACACCAGCCGCTGCCTCGACGACCGCCCGCACCTCCGGGTCGAGCGGAGTGCCGCAGCCCGCATCGAGGAGCAGGCCTACGCGGGTGGCTGACAGGGTGGTCGGCAGAGCGGGTGGGTCGGTGTGGAGGACCTCAAGGTCGAGGCGCTCGGGCGGCAGCGCCGTCCAGTCACGGGGATCGGGGCGGCTTGTCACCGACAGCAGCAGGGCTGCGTCGGCCGCGGTGCGCGTCATCGGTCCGGCGACCCGGCCCAGATAGGGAGTGTCGAGCGGCACGCGACCGGCGCTCGGCTTGAGGGTCGTGAGCCCGAGCCAGGTGCCCGGGAGGCGGATGGAGCCGCCGATGTCGGTGCCGACGTGAAGTGGACCGTAGCCTGCGGCTGCGGCGGCGCCGGCACCTGCGGACGAGCCCCCTGTCGTCAGCCGGTGGTCCCACGGGGAGCGGGTGGTGCCGTGCAGGCTCGAGACACCCGAGCTGAGCATGCCCCAGTCGGGCATGACGGTCGAGCCGATGATGAGGCCACCCGCCTCCTCGACACGCTCGACGACGGGGGAGCTCCGGGTGGGGAGCACGGGCGTCACCCCGGCGTTGCCCGAGGGCATCGACACCCCTGCCCGAGCGAGGTTCTCCTTGACCGTGACGGGGACGCCGTCGAGGGGCCCCACGGGCGCCCCGGTGGCCCAGCGACGCTCGCTGGCCTGGGCGGCATCCAGCAGGGCCTGGGGACGGGTCTCGAGGTCGTTGACCCACAGGGCGTTGAGCGTGGGCTCTCGCGTGCTGACGATGTCTGCCACGTCGCGGAAGACCTCGACGGGCGAGAGGGTGCGCGCGGCGTAGGCCGACAGCAGCTCGGTCGCCGACAGCGCTGCGGGGCGGCGGTCCTTCATCGTGCGAGCCTCCTTCCACAGCGGGCCTATGCCTCGCTCCTCTCACGATAACCGTGTGGATATCGCCGGCTGACTGTCACTGGCGCCGGGCATGCTCGAGCACATGAGCTTCCAGGACCTGCCCGCCGACTGGGCCCAGCGACCGATCACCGACCCTGACGTCTTCGAGGGCGTCGTCGACCTCATCGTCGCCGACCAAGCCCGACGCGAAGGCTCGACCTACGTGCTGCTCTGCCACGAGGGAGGACGATTGATGCAGCCGCTCTGCCTCCCCGACGATCCCCGCACTGCCGACGTGGGCCGGGTGCAGAGCGGTCTGAGACGGCTCTTCACCGAGGCCGCCAGCGAGGGCGTGCGCGACGTGGTCGTCGTCATCGGACGGCCGGGCCATCCGGCCCCCACGCCTCGCGACCACGACCTGCGCGCTGCCTTCGAGAGCGCGTGCCGATCGGCCGGTGTGCGGCTGCTGGGGGTGGCCATCGCGGCGCCCGAAGCAGTGGCCGCCTTCCCGTCCGACGGTCCGGTGGCTGCCTGAGGCTCAGCGCGCGGCTCTGGCTGCCCCCGTCGCCGGAGCGACGGGGGTAGCGTCGCCTGTGCTGGATGCCGCGGGGCGTCCTCAACGACGTGGGAGGCGCAGGGTGACGGCGATGCAGCAGGATCCTCACGGTGATTCCGAGCAGGACCCGGCCGAGGGATTCGGGGGAGAGGCGACGAGCGTGACCCCGGATGGCACGCCGTCGTCGCGATGGGACCGGGACGCCGCGGACGAGGACGCCCTGATCGGCGGAGTGTCGGGGCAGCCAGAGCAGCCGGGGCAGCCGGCGCAGGACGACCTCATTCCCGACGTGCCGGACATCCCGCCCGTGGAGGATGCTCGGCCGAACGGTGACGTGGCCGGACTGTGAGCACGCTGGAGGGCGTCAGCGGCTGACGAGGACGCCCTTGGCCTCGCGGACGGTGATGGTGGTGGACGGGCCGGGCACGGTGACGGTGGAGGGGATCTCGTCCCAGGCGGCGCCGTCCAGGCTGAAGTCGGCTCCGAACGTCGTCTCGACCCGCACCGGGAACTCGCCCTTGGCCCGGTAGACATGGGTGACGTCGCCGTTGGGATAGACGCCACCGGTCGAGGTCGTGGGCCCGAGCGTCGTCCCGTCGCCGAAGACGTAGGTGAAGCCGACGAGCTTGGGGCGGATGCGGACGGGTATGCCGCGAAGGACGGAGCGGTCGACCTCACCGGGTGCGAAGCCGGCCGGCGCCCAGTTGACCTGGTAGAAGGTCGGAAGGTTGACGAGCGTCGTGTTGCCGGCAGGCTGGCTCGAGATCTGCGGCTTCGACCACGGGGTGCGCATGAACTGCGCCTTGATATCCGCCATCGACAACGTCGGCCGCGCCCCAGGAGCCACATCCGCCGCGCACGTCAGTCCTTCCAACGTCCACGGCTGGGTAACCACCTCGCCCTCCACGGTGCGTCGCCAGATCCGCAGGAGCGGGCCGACTTCTCCCTCCGGACACGCGCGGAGTGCATGCGCGCATGAAACCTGTTCCGTCGGAGAGTCCGGTCGGGCCTGAGGGCAGTCATTGAGCGACCGATAGGCATATCGCGGCGCATCATCGGGCCGCGGAGCCACAATGGTCGATCCATCGTCCTTGGGGTATTTGGGCAGAGCCAACACTTGACTGCGACTCAGCAGGCCGACTGTGACCACCTCTACGTCGGTCTCGCATATGTCGAGTTGGGTGCAGCCCCCGCTCGCGGATGCAGGGACGGCGCCGAGCACAAGCGCCGCGACGGCAATCGCCAGTGTGCTTATCGCGATGCGGTGAAGAGTCACGACGCTGCCTTCTGGAGGCGTGTGATGACCCACCGCTCGTCGTAGTCCATCGTGGCTACGAAAGACAGGTTCGCTGCTCGAGTCGTATCGACTTTGTCTCCAGCCGAGTTCACGATGGGAATCCGGCGTTGACTCAAGCTGATGAGAACTTTTCGCGACGTAGGGGTGAACTCGCTCGTGGAGGCGTAGTTCACCTTTGCGAGATCGCCGTCGTAGCGATTGCCTGCTGCGCGTACATCAGCCACGCCTTGGGCTAGTGACGTGCACATCGTGCAGGAGGTAGTGGCAAGGCCCTGCAGGACGGCGGGGTCGGCTGTGCGAAAGGCATCGTTAAGACTTTTAAAGTAGAACGTGGCGAAGGCGGCTGCACCTTCGATGGTCTCGGGGCGGGCAGCGGCAGGGATCTTGGCGATCACCGGGTCGACCGTGGGGGTGGGCTTCGCGGTCGTCGTGGGAGTTGCCGTCGCTGTCGTCGTCGCGCTGCTCGACGTCGTCGTCGGCACCGCCGTGGAGGCGTTCGGGGTGGGCGTCCCGGCCGTGCACCCGGCGGCGATGAGCAGCGCTGCCAGGCTCGCGGCATACAGCAGCGGTCGTCGGGTGGCGGTGCCACGGTCGGCGAAGGTCATCGGCATCCCCTCATGCAGATCTGAGACGTTCGACAGTGCTGGTGACTGCTGGTGACTGCTGGTCGGTGCTGGTCGTTCGGTGACGGTGCGTCCTGATTCGTTCCGCACGGTCTCATGATCTTTGCGCAGTCGCACCTCGAGCGATCCCCGTCATCCACAGGCTCACCGCCCACCCAACAGGGCCCGCGCGTGCCCGGCGAGCAGCCCGCGACCCGGTTCGGACCACGGGCGACCGACAGGTAACCTTTGGCCCGGTCCTGCGCGACCTCCACGCGCGCAGCAACTGAGAACGCCCGAGAACTGTGGCGTGTGCAAGGGAGCCCCATGACCCGCAGCGACAGCGTCGACGTCAAGCGTTGGCGTGCGAAGTACGCGCTCATCGAGCGTGCAGCAGAGTCGGACAAGGACGCCCAGGCCCTCTTCGCCGAGCTCGACTCCGGGCGTGCTGCCCGCAACGGCGAGCTGCGCGAGATCCTCGCCGACCTCGTCGCCAGCGGCGACCTGCTCGCCTTCAAGGAGGCGATGAACCACTGGGCCCGCAAGGACGGTCCCTACGTCGGCTTCGGCCCGATCGGCAGCCCCTGGCTCGCGGCCGTCGTGCGGCGCGCCGAGGACGACCACACCGAGGTCGTCGACCTGCTCAAGGTCACCCTGCAGACCCCGGCCTCGCCGCAGGACGCCGCCGACAAGCTGCAGTCCGTCGACGCGTTCTTCGCCCGCGGCGGCTCGCGAGGCCAGCGTGCCCCCGGACCGGCTCACACGGCATACGTGCTCTCCCTCTTCTGGTCGACCGACGACGCGGGGGCCTGGCCCCTGATGTGGGAGAACGCACCCCACATGCTCCAGCGGCTCGGCTGGCTCGAGCGCGGCCTCAGCCATGCCGAGCGCTACGTCGCCTTCGCGGACCTGTGCCACGCGCTGCGTCCCGACGACCCCCGGTATGCCGCCCGGATCCTCTGGCACTTCAAGGAGACCGAGGGCTTCGTCGGCATCGCACCCAAGGTCCTCGACGTGTGCGTCGAGGCTGCCGAGCTCGCCTCCGACTTCCGGCCCTCCTCCGGCTACGCGAAGCCCGCCCAGGAGGAGCGCGCCGCCGACCTGGCCCGGCAGCTGCGCGGCGAGGCCGACCACATCAGCGACAGCCTCATCGAGCGGCTCTCGGCCGAGACCGGCCTCTACCTCGAGGCGCCCACCCTCGCGCTGCAGCAGCACGTGGGGGAGGACAGCGCCTACCGCGCTGACCTGTATGCCGCGTGGATCCTCGTCGGAGGCGCCGGCGCCCCCGGCTTCCGCCTCTGGGTGACGCCCTCGGGCGTCGCGTTCGGCGTGCACGGCGGCTGGGAGGGCGAGAGCGACCAGCAGCACCGCGAGGTCGGCGCCCTCGTGCAGGAGCACCTGCCTCGTGGGCTCAACTTCTTCCGGGTGCACGAGGACGCCCGTGCCGACCCGCTCGAGCTGGCCGGCCGTGACTACCCGTCGGGCGAGACCTTCGTGGGCAGGTGGTGGAAGGGCGAGGAGGCCCTCGGGAGAGCCGATTTCGCTGATGACATCGTCTCCACGGCGCGTGCCTTGACCCCGTTGCTGCGCTTCCTCAGCTCGAGCCAGCGGGGCGACGACCCGACCCTGGAGCTCGCCTCGATGGTCGACCTCGCGAGCGAGGTCGAGATCTTCCGCACCGAGCGGCCCTACCCGACCGAGCGGGACGCGTGGCACCAGGAGCAGCGGCGCGTCTTCGCGGCCTGCCTGTCGCGTGACGGGCTCGAGGACTTCGACCTGCCGACCTTCAAGCGCATCGTGTCGACCCGCGGTTACGGCGATATCGGCGCCCAGTCGGTGCTCATCAGCTCGATCAACGCCCTCGACGCGAGTGGCATCGAGCAGCTGCGCAACATGGTGCGCGAGCTGCTGTGGGGAGAGGGGCGCGACGAGGAGCGCATCAACCGGGTCCTCTCGACCGACGACGTCCCCGTGCAGGGCTTCGGCGAGACGGTGGTGCTCAAGCTCTTCGCCATCGCCCACCCGGAGCACTGGCTGCCGCTCTTCAGCCTGGGTGGCGACTCGGGCAAGGTCGCGATGCTCGCTCGTCTCGGAGGCCCGGCCCGCTGGACCGAGGGCAAGTCACGCGGCCGCATGCACGTCGAGACCAATGCCCTGCTGCGCCAGACCCTCGACCCGCTGCTCGCCGACGACCCCTGGGGCCAGGCGCAGCTCGCCCACTGGCTCATGCGTCGCTCCGACAAGGCGCTGACGCCCGACAAGGACGCGCTCGGCGACGCGGCCGGCGACCTGCTCATCGACGAGTCCTTCCTCCGCGAGATCAAGGGCCTGCTCGAGGAGAAGAAGCAGGTCATCTTCTACGGTCCGCCCGGCACCGGCAAGACCTACCTCGCCCAGCGGTTCGCGACCGCCCTGCAGCCCGACCCGGCGAAGCGCGACATCGTCCAGTTCCACCCGAGCAGCAGCTATGAGGACTTCTTCGAGGGTTTCCGCCCGCAGATCGACCACCAGGGACAGATGGTCTACGAGCTGCGCAAGGGGCCACTGGCCCTGCTCGCCGAGGCGGCCGAGGCCGACCCCCTGACTCCGCACATCATGATCATCGACGAGATCAACCGCGCCAACCTGCCGCGTGTCTTCGGTGAGCTGCTCTTCCTGCTCGAATACCGGTCGCACTCCGTCAAGACGTCCTACCGTCCCGACGAGGGCTTCGAGCTGCCGCCCAACCTCTACTTCATCGGCACGATGAACACCGCCGACCGCTCCATCGCCCTCGTCGACGCGGCGCTGCGACGGCGCTTCGACTTCGTGCCCTTCATGCCGCACGACGGGCCCATGCAGGGCCTGCTGCGGCGCTGGCTGGAGGCGCACGACGGGCCGGTCTGGGTCGCCGACCTGGTCGACCGTGTCAACGAGGACCTGCGTCGGGCCCTGCGCGGGCCGCACCTGCAGATCGGTCACTCCTACTTCATGCGGCCCGGGCTCGACGACGAGGCGACGTTGCGCCGCATCTGGGACTACAACGTCTATCCGTTCATCGAGGACCAGCTCTACGGCCGGGAGCACGAGCTCGCACAGTTCCGGTGGGAGAACGTGCGCGCCCGCTACGGCCAGATCGACGTCGTCCGGCCGTAGGGGCACCACCGGTGCGGGGGCAGCGCCCTCCGCACCGGGCCATGATGAGGCGTCAGTCCGGGCAGGCCGGGCAGTTGGGCGGGGTCTCCGCGACCACGATGCGCGTGGTGACGGGAGGATGGTTGTCGGGGTCGGGCGGCGTGGGGTTGTGACCCCAGGTGACGGTGACGTCGGCCGAGAAGCCCTGCTGCGCACTGTTGCCCGACGACGCGACGAACTCGGCGATGACCGAGCCGCCCGCGGGGACGGCCACCGGCAGCCCGGGCACGGAGAACGCGAAGGTCAGCGGAGTGCCCGTGACGCTCGTGATCGACACCGTGTAGATGTAGATGGTCTTGCCGGTCGGGTTGTCGATCCTGAAGAAGAGGGAGTACCCCTTGGGTCGCGAGCTGCAGCTGCCGCCCGGATACTTGCAGGCCGACTGCAACGTCAGCACGGGCGGTGCGCCCGACGCCGCGAACGCGGGTGCTGCCGAGGCCACCGCCACGGCGGGCACGGACCACGCGAGTCCCTTGGCGACGGATCGACGGGACACGCCCGACGGCGGGCGTGACGGATCAGCATTCATGGTTTTGCCCCCGAGAAGTAGAAATCCAGCACCAGATGGTGTCAATCGTCACTCTAGTTCACAGGACCGGTGCGCTGCCCCGACTATGCTCTAGCCCGTCCCTCCACCCCTTGCCGGATCGTCGTCGATGCCCCCTGCCGCGAGCGCCATGCCCCCCTCCACCATCGAGCTCCCCGCCATCCCCGAGCACGGCCGCTCGGGTGCCGTGCGGCTTCCCCGCGACACCCGCGCCGCCCTCGTCGCCGCGGCGGGGGAGCGCCTCGTCATCCACGCGACCGCCGACCCCGACGTCATCACGATCGGCGCCACGAGCTGGGTCGGGGCCCTCGCGGTGCCCGGGCTCGTCGTGCGGGTCATGCCCAAGGTCTCGGTCACCAACTTCTTCGCGATGCTGGGCGCCGGAGTCGCGCCAGAGGCCTTCGAGCACGAGCAGGTCACGTGGAGCGACACCGATGAGCTCATCGACGGCGTGGCCTACTTCGCGATCCGGCTCATCGACAGCGCGACCATGCGCGGACTCGTGCACGGCTACGTCGCCCGTGACGAGCGGATGCGGACGATCCGCGGGCGTCTGCTCGTCGAGGAGTTCGCCCGGCGGCCGTGGGCCGCTGCGGAGCCCCAGTGCCGCTACGACGACTTCACCGCCGACATCGTCGAGAACCAGCTCTTCCGCTGCACGCTCCAGGCCATGCTCTCCTGGCCGCAGCTAGCCCCTCAGGTGCGTCGGGAGGCGCTGCGTGTCATGGGCCGCTTCGAGGGTGTCTCGGACACCCCGGCCACGCGGCACACCGCCCCCGTCGCCGTGACCCGCCTCAACGAGCACTACGAGGACGCAATGCGTCTCTCTCGCCTTGTCCTGCAAGCGATGTCGCTGAGCCACGAGGCGGGGGACCAGCAGGCCAACAGCCTGATGGTCGACATGGACGACCTGTTCCGGCGGTGGATCGTGCAGGAGCTCGACCTGCGCCTCGCGCTCGACCTGCGCATCGACGGCGAGGACGTCTGGCTCGACGAGGCGCGCGCAGTCACGATGGCTCCCGACCTCGTCGTTCGCCGGGGGAGCGAGGTCGTCCTCGTGGGCGACGCGAAGTACTCGGTCGGCGCCGACGGCTACCTCGCCTCGCGCGACTACCTCGAGCTCATCGCCTACACGACCGCGATGGGGCAGCCCACCGGACTGCTCGTGCACTGCAACAGTGCTCGCTCCCCGGAGTCCGAGATCGTCATCCGCAACGCCGGCACCCGCATCCTGTGTCGTCCGATCCGGCTCGACGGGTCGTATGCCGCCGTGTGTCGTTCGCTGGACAGGCTCGCTGACCTGGTGCGTGAACTTGCTGAAACACCAAGTGAATTCGAGGTCCCCACACTCCTGAGTGTCCGCCAGTGAAGTGCGGTCGGCTGACGGCTGTCGAATCCTGACGTGGCGCAATGCGTTTGGTCGGTGACAGCGGGCGACTCCGAGTCCTACGCTGTGTAGTGCCGACAGGGATCTGCCGGAGACCACTCGACGTCGGGAGCTGATCACATGAGCACCACCCATCGAGACATCGCAGAGCCCGGATACGGCAGTGCCGACGGATCCGGTGTCATCTACCAGGAGGACGTCGTCCGGTCGGTGTGGGCCCGCCGGCTCCTCGCCGCATTCCGGCTCGTCCTGGGCTTCACCTTCCTGTGGCCCTTCCTCGACAAGCTCTTCGGCCTCGGCTATGCCACGCCGAGCGCCCGGGCCTGGATCAACGGCGGCACCCCCGCCCAGGGCTTCATGAAGAACGCCGAGGGCCCGTTCGCCGAGCTCTTCAAGAGCATGGCCGCCCCGTGGGCGGACTGGCTCTTCATGGCGGGTCTGCTCGGGATCGGGGTCGCCCTGCTCGCCGGGGCGGGCCTCAAGCTCGCTGCGATCGCCGGCGCGGTGCTCCTCTTCATGATGTATCTGGCGGAGTTCCCCCTCGGTCAGGAGGGCATGACCAACCCACTCATCGACAGCCACTGGATCGAGGCTCTCGGCATCGCCGTGTGTGCCGCCACCTACGCCGGCGACACGTGGGGTCTGGGCCGGTGGTGGGGTCGGATCGTCGGCAACGGCATCCTGCGCTGACCCACGAGTCGCCA
The DNA here is from genome assembly GCF_044793955.1 of Humibacillus xanthopallidus. Lineage (GTDB taxonomy): Bacteria > Actinomycetota > Actinomycetes > Actinomycetales > Dermatophilaceae > Humibacillus > Humibacillus xanthopallidus_C. The sequence goes on from NZ_CP084995.1 coordinate 2,047,019, forward strand.
ACACCGACCCACCATTGACCCAACACCGACAAGGGCATTCCCGGACCACACGGTCCGGGGATGCCCTTCAGTCGTCGGGAGTGAAGGCGCAGAACTCGTTGCCGGCCGGGTCGACCATGACCGTCCAGCCGATGCCGTCCTCGCCCTTCTCGCGCAGCGGCATGGCGCCCTCGGCGACGAGCGCGCCGAGGTCATCGGTCGAGACGTCGATGTGGATGCGGTTCTTGGTCGTCTTGTCCTCGGGCACGGGCTGGAAGACGATCGACTCGAACGGCAGCCCTTCGATGCCGTCGACGTAGCTCCACTGCTCCTCGCGCACCGCCTTGCCACCCAGGACGGTGGCCCACCACTGCGCGACCCGGTGCGCGGCGTCGACGTCGCCGGTGACGTCCCAGACGAGCTCGTAGAAGCGGTCGCCGACGGGCCCGTCACTCTCGAAGACGCAGAACTCCTGGCCGTCCGGGTCGCTCAGCACCGTCCATCGCGGCTGCTGGTCGACGACGACGGCCCCGGTCGCGAGCGCCGCGTCGAGTGACTCGGCGCGGATGTCGAGGTGGAGCCGGTTCTTGACGTGCTTGGGCTCGCTCACCTCGTTGACCCACACGATCACCCGGTCACCGGCGCTGAGGCGCGCTGAGCCGTCGTCGTCCAAGTGGGCGTCGAAACCGAGCCGGTCTGCCCAGAAGCGGGCGAGAGCGTGGGCGTCGCAGGCGTCGATGCACAGGTCCTTGTACGTCGCGAGGGGCATGGCCCGAAGGTAGCGCCGGGCACTGTCCGAGGCCAACGGCATACTCGCTTGCATGCAGCGCATCGACGGCCACCTCGTGCTCAGTCCGACCGACCTGACCAAGCACGTGGCCTGCGCGCACATCACGACGCTCGACCTCGAGGCCCTCGACGCCGGGGCGGCGCGTGCGTCCGGCGTCGACGACTCGCTCAACCTCGTCTTCACCAAGGGCCTCGCCCACGAGCGCGACTACCTCGACCGGCTGCGCGCCGACGGGCGTCACGTGGAAGACATCGCCGCACTGGGTCTCAAAGGTGCAGCGGCCGAGGCTGCGACGGTCGACGCCATGCGCCGCGGCGTCGACGTCGTCTACCAAGCCACCTTCTTCGACGGGCACTGGGTCGGGCTCGCCGACTTCCTGCTGCGCGTCGATCTGCCCGCGGGCGAGCGCAGCGCCTTCGGCGCCTGGCGCTACGACATCGCCGACACCAAGCTCGCCCGTCGGCTCAAGGTGCCGGCGCTGCTCCAGATGGCCACGTATGCCGCCCGCCTCGAGACGCTCCAAGGCGTGCCGCCGCAGTGGCTGACCGTCGTCACCGGCGACCAGGAGCAGCACCCCTGGCGCCTCGTCGACGTCGCGCCCTATGCCAGGCGTCGTCGGGCCGAGCTGCTCGATGCGATAGCCAGCCCGCGCGAGACCGAGTCGTCCCGCGTCCAGCACTGCGGGCAGTGCCGGTGGAAGGACCGGTGCGCGCAGGAGTGGCTCGATCGTGACGACCTGATCCAGGTGGCGGGCATGCGCTCGGATCATCGCGCCGCCCTCATCGACCTCGGTGTGCCGACGCTGCGAGCCCTTGCCGAGTCGAGCGAGGACGAGCTCGCTGGGGCGCTGTCGCTCGCGACCCGTCGACGCCTGCACCAGCAGGCTCGTCTCCAGCTCGCCGAGCGACAGACCGGCATCGCCCAGCACGAGCTGCTCGACCCGGAGCCGGGGCGCGGTCTGCAGATGCTTCCCGAGCCCGACGAGGGCGATGTCTACCTCGACTTCGAGGGCGACCCCTGGGCCGAGGGCGGCGCCGGCCGCGAATACCTCGCCGGCATCTGGACCCGGCAGGGCGAGTTCGTCGAGTTCTGGGCGCACGACTTCGAGCAGGAGGGTCGTCTGACGACCGAGCTGCTCGACTGGCTCACCGACCGCTGGTCGCGCTTCCCGGGGATGCACGTCTACCACTACGCGCCCTACGAGACGACGGCGCTCAAGCGACTCGTCGGTCAGCACGCCACGCGCGAGGCCGAGCTCGACCAGCTGCTGCGGCACGAGATCTTCGTCGACCTCTATGCCGTCGTGCGACAGGGCGTGCGCATCAGCAAGGGCTCCTACTCCATCAAGAAGCTCGAGGAGTTCTACTGGGGTCACGCGCGGTCCAGTGACGGCGCCGGAGTCGCCGACGGTCTCTCCTCCGTGGTCGAGTACGAACGCTGGCTCGCCGGCCGCGACGACGGCGGCGCCGACCAGACGATCCTCGACGACATCCGGCGCTACAACGAGGAGGACGTGCGCTCGACCCTCGCCCTGCACGTCTGGCTGGAGCAGCGTCGCGCCGACCTCGAGGCTCGCGGCCACGTGCTCTCGCGTCCCCTTCCGGAGCAGCCCAAGGATATCGGCGACGCGGAGCGCGCCGAGATCGAGCTCGCCGAGCGGCTGGTCGCGAGCGGACACGAGCTGCTCGCCGGCCTGGTGGGCTGGCACCGGCGCGAGAAGCGGCCCGAGTGGTGGGACTTCTTCCGCTACAAGGAGCTCGAGACGGCTGAGCTCGTCGAGGACGGCACCGCCATCGGCGACCTCGGGGAGCCGCAGGAGGTCCGGCTCGTCAAACTGTCGAAGGTCTGGCGCTACCCGTTCCCGCCGCAGGACTGCAAGGTGTCGATCGGCAAGTACGTCCCCGATGTCGACACCCACCAGCCGGTCGGCAAGGTGGTGGCCCTCGATGCCGTCGACGGGTGGGTCGAGCTGTCGATGAAGAAGTCGCTCGACCCGCCACGACCGCGGGGGCTCGGAGGGCCGGGGCCGGTCATGGACCAGGTCCTGCGCGAGAGCATCGCCCGCACGGGCCGGCTGGCGCTCGCCGGTGCGGGCAACCTCGCGACGCGGCTCATCGACCGGGTGGTCCCACCGGCTGCCGCGCTGGCCCCCGGGGAGGACGAGACGCCCAAGGACGTCGTGGTGCGGGTGGGGGCCGGCCTCGATGGAGAGGTGCTCGCGGTGCAGGGTCCGCCCGGCACCGGCAAGACCTTCGCCGGCTCCGCGCTGATCCGCGAGCTGCTCGACTCCGGACTGCGGGTCGGCGTCACCGCGCAGTCCCACGCCGTCGTGCTCAACCTGCTCGACGAGGTGGCGCGGCCCGCCTGGCACAAGGACGGCACCAACGCCGAGGAGGCCGGTGACGAGCCACCTGACCCCAACGCCCTCATCCACCACACGACCGACAACACCGCGATCGCCGAGGCCCTCCGGTCCGGGACGGCCACCCTCGTCGGAGGCACGGCGTGGCTCTGGTCGCGTGACGACATGGTCGACGCCGTCGACGTGCTCGTCATCGACGAGGCCGGCCAGTTCTCGCTGGCCAACGCTGTCGCCGTGGCACCGGCCGCGAGATCCCTGGTCCTCCTGGGCGATCCACAGCAGCTGACGCAACCCACCAAGGCCGTGCACCCCTACGGCTCCGGTGTCTCCGCCCTCGACCACCTCCGGGTCACGGTCGAGAGCGGTCAGGAGGTCGTCCACGACGTCATCCCGTCCGATCGCGGCGTCTTCCTCGATCGCACCCACCGCATGCACCCGAGTCTCACGGCCTTCGTGTCCGAGCTCGCCTACGAAGGTCGCCTCGAGTCCGCTCCCGGACGAGAGCGGCTCGCCATCGACGCACCCGGAGCGCTCTCGGGGGATGGCCTGCGATGGGTGCCGGTCGAGCACACCCGCGTCTGCGATCAGGGGAGCGCCGAGGAGGCGGCTGTCGTCCGCGCGCTGGTCGACGACCTGCTCCGGGGGGAGTGGACCGACGCAGCCGGTGTCACGTCACCGATGACGCTCGACGACATCCTCGTCGTCGCCCCCTACAACGCCCACGTCGCGGCCCTGCTGCACGCACTGCCGAGCGGCGCTCGGGTGGGCACGGTCGACAAGTTCCAGGGCCAGCAGGGTGCCGTCGTCATCTACACGATGGGCAGCACGAGCGCCGCCGTGGCGCCGCGGGGAGTGGGCTTCCTCTACGACCTGCACCGGCTCAACGTCGCGGTCTCCCGGGCCAAGGCTCTCGCCGTCGTCGTCGGGAGCCCGCTGCTGCTCGACGCCGAGGTGCACACGCCGGAGGAGCTGCGCGCCGTCAACGCCCTGTGCCGCTACGTCGACGAGGCCAAGACGGTCTGAGCAACAGCCGAGGGTGAGTCAGGGTCGCTGCGGCAGGGTCTCGAGGTCTGACTCGATCACTCCGCGGTCCTCGTCCTCGGCGATGGCGGCACAGGCCGCCCGCGCCCGTGCGGCGAAGTCCTCGGCTGCATCCCAGTCGCCGGCGACCGCGGCGGCGCGCGCCGAGGCCTCGAGAGCCGCCGCCAGGTCCCAGTCGCCCACCGGCTGCGACCGGGCGATCGTCATGTAGCGGTCGGCGTGGTAGGCCGCGGCGTCCGGCTGGGCCATCACGGCATGCACGCGGGAGCAGAGCCAGTGGCCGCGCCCGAGGTTCTCGGGCTGCACGCCGTCGACCTGGCTCCAGTGGTGCATCGAGGCGTGCGCGGCGGCGATCATCGCGTCGTCGTCCTCCGTAGTGCGGTCGTCCCGGTCGAGCAGGGACCACGTCGCGTTGTAGAGGTCGACGGCGAGCCGCCGGTGGTCCACGTGACTCGTCTCGGTCTCGCCCATGGACGGCACGGTAGACCTCTGCAGCCGCCGGGTGGAGGTGATCGCGGAGGTGAGGTGGGGTGCGGGATCACCTCGAATCGGGGGAGGTTGACGTGCTCAGGCGCCGTGACCGGCCACGTGCCAGAGGCGGCCCTCACCGCGGATGTGGGGCATCGCCTGACGGATGGACCGCTCGGCGAGCTCGGGAGCGACACCGAGGTCGACGGCATACCGCAGGGCGACGGCGGGGGTGCGCTGACCGCCCTGACGGCAGTGGACGAGCACCCGCTTGCCCTCGGCGCGGAACTGGCGCAGCGCCGACGACACGTCGTCGAGCACGAAGTCGAGGTGGGGGTTGGACTCCTCCTCGTCGTCGTCGTTGATCCAGAACTCGATGTGGTCGCGTGAGCTCATGCCGTCGGCTGGGATGTCGTGCAGTCCGAGCGGGCACAGCGAGACCACGGCCTGCACCTCGAGCTCGCGCACCCGCGACAGGTCGGAGATCGTGCCGAGCACGATGTCGGGGTCGATCGGGTGGGCCAGCCCGAGCATGGGGATCTCGGTGTCGCTCATCGACGCCACCGACGGCCACTCGCCATGACGGCGCCCACCGGCATAGGTCGACACGGCGAGCTCGACGAGGTCGTGCGCGCGCAGCCCGGGCCAGCCGTGGACCATGCGGCGCCACTGCGTGGGCACCGCCGAGGCGCCGTAGCGCGCCCCGAGCAGGGCGCCGGCGATGGCGGCCACCGTGTCGGTGTCGTGCCCCGCCCGCACCGCCGCCTGCAGGCCACGCTGGAGGTGCATGGCGGAGGCGTCGCCTCGGTCGGTCGAGGTGATCGCCGCCCACGCGGCCTGCAGCGCGGTGACGGTGTAGCCGTTGTTGGGGAACTGCCCCGGCTCGGCGGCCGTGGCCTCCTCGATCCAGTCGCCCCACCGGCCGGCATACGTCGGGGTGACGAGGTCGAGCCCGGCCGCGAGGTCGAGGCGTCCCTCGGTCACGGCCAGGCGGATGGCCTCGGACCACAGCACCGACGAGTCCCCGGCCAGGGGGTCGGTGTGCGTGAGCTCTGCGACGGCGCGCGCCGCCCGGGCCGTCGCCTGCCGGTCGTGCACCCGCGCGAGCCCGACGATCGAGGTGCGCATGAGGGCGCCGTTGCCGGCCGTGCGGCCCGTGCTGGCATGGAGGTCCTCGCTGGCCCGCGACAGCCTCTCGTGCGCGCGGCCGGGCAGCCGCTCCGCCTCCGTCAGCACCGCCCGCGTCTGCGTGCCGACGTCGGTCGCGCCGCCGGCGAGCCAGGACGTGAACGCCTCGGCGACCTGGTCGAGCGCGTCGGGCGCGGTGAGATCGCCGCCCTGAGCGGCGACCTGGGCCACACAGAGCGTCATCTGGGTGTCGTCGCTCCACTCGCCCGGGTCGTAGGGGCCCAGGCCGCCGCCCTTCATGACCGCCTCGCCGACGGGCGGCGCCGCCATCTCGTAGGGCACTCCGAGCGCGTCGCCGCAGGCCTGACCGAGCAGCACCCCGGCGGCGCGGTCGACGGTGATCGAGCGGATCGGCACTGCGGCTCCTGCGTGGTCGTGACGTGGGATGACGTGGCTTGACGCGTCGAGACGTGTCGGCACGGTTTGTGACGTGTCGTGACGTCGGGGCTGGCTGGGGCCCGGTCGTGGCTCGCGACCGGCGCCTGCTGCAAACTACCGCGTGCTGCTGACGCGCCGGGCGGGCATCCTCGCCCAAGGTGCGCGACGTAGGATTCGCGGGTGCTCCAACCGCTGACCGTGGTCGTGCTCGTGGCGACCGGATTGCTCGCGCTGCTGGCGGGCCACCACCTGCTGCGGCGCCGGCTCGTGGACGACCCGATCGTGCTGCTCGGCGCTGCCATCGAGGTGGCGCTGCTCGTGCAGCTCGTCGTCGGCCTCACCAACGCCTCGGCGATCGCCGACGGCGCGGAGCGCGCGACCTTCATCGCCTACCTCTTCACCGTGCTCGTCGTCATCCCGGTCACCGTCGTCATCGCCATCAAGGAGAAGACGCAGTGGGCGATGGCGGTGGTGCTCGGTGGGGCGGTCGTCGTGGCCATCCTCGTCGCCCGGCTGCAGCAGGTCTGGAGCCTCCATGGCTGAGCAGCAGCACACCGGCCACGGCTTCGGCCGCGTGCTCGTCGCCGTCTATGGGCTGCTCGCGCTCGCCGCCACGGGGCGCTCGATCCTGCAGATCAGCGAGTACTTCGACCGCGCCCCGGTCTCCTACGTGCTCTCGGCGCTCGCAGCCGTCATCTACCTCGTCGCGACGGTCGGGCTCGCGCGCGGGGACCGCAGCTCCGTGCGCCTCGCCAGGGCCGCGCTCGTCGTCGAGCTCGCCGGTGTCCTCGTCGTCGGCGCCATCTCGTATGCCGTGCCGTCGGCCTTCCCGGACCGGACCGTCTGGTCGCACTTCGGGTCGGGCTACGGCTTCGTGCCGCTGCTGCTGCCGCTCGTCGGGCTGTGGTGGATCCGGCACACGAGTCGCGCGTCCGACAGTGCGCCGTCAGCGGTCGCTTCAGCCGCCGAATCGGAGTCCTGAGCTCGCGTCGATAGGGTGGCCGCCATGACTGAGCAGACCCCGGGATCGGGGCCGAGCACGACGGCGGGCGCGTCGTCCGCCACCATCCGCCTGCCGCTGACGGTGCGACCCGTCACCGCCGACGAGGCGACCGAGACGCTCCTCGAGCTGGGCGGCAGCTTCCTGCAGACGCCCAACTGGGCCCGCTCCAAGCAGGGCTGGCGGCGGGCCCACCTCGGCTGGTTCGACGCCGACGGCCGCCGTGTCGGCGCCGGTCTCGTGCTCTCCCGGAGCATCCCGCGCCTCAAGCGGTCCTACGCCTACCTGCCCGAGGGCCCGGCCCTGCCGTGGGAGGCCGTCGCGAGCGACCCGAAGGCGTGGCTCGACCCGCTCGTCGCCTGGGCGAAGCAGGACGGCGCGTTCGCGCTGCGGCTCGGCTTCCCCATCGTGTCGCGGGTCTGGGACCGCGAGCCGGTCAAGAAGCAGGTCGCCGAGGGTGGCCTGCTGAGCTTCACGACGATGCCGAGCGCCGTCGACAACCCCGTCGCAAGGAGCATGGAGGCCTGGCTCGACGCGAACCAGTGGCTTTCCATCGGCGGTGACGGGGTCGCCGTGGGCCAGCCCCGCCTGCTCTGCGTCGTCGACCTGCGCGGCCGGGCCGTGCCTGAGCTGCTGCGGTCGATGAACCAGCAGTGGCGGCGCAACGTCAAGAAGGCCGAGAAGTCCGGGGTCGAGGTGCGCACGGCGCTCGCCGAGGGCCTCGACACGTTCTACGACCTCTACGTCGAGTCGGCGGAGCGCGACAACTTCCTGCCGCGACCCAAGGCCTACTTCGACCTGATGGCCCGCTCCTTCATGACGGAGGGCGCTGACAGCCCTGTGCAGGCGCGCTTCTACGAGGCGCATGTCGACGGCGACGTGCTCGCCTCGGCGCTGATGATCCGCTTCGGCCGCACCTTCTCCTACCTCTACGGCGGCTCCACCGAGCGCAACCGCGACGCCCGGGCCTCCAACGCGTTGCAGTGGAAGGCGATGCAGGATGCCGCCCTGGCAGGGTGTGAGGCCTACGACTTCCGCGGCTTCAACACCTCGCTCGGTGCGACGAGCCCCCTGACCGGGCTGCTGCTCTTCAAGCTCGGCGCCGGGGCCGACGTCGTCGAGATGGTGGGGGAGCGCGAGCTCGTCATCAGCCGCTTCTGGCACTTCGCGTTCGAGAAGGCGATGGCGGCACGGATCGCGATCAACAAGCGTCGCAAGGCTTCTCGCGCCGCCGAGGAAGCCGCCGACATCTGACGTGAGTCCCCGGAAGGCCCCGGTGTCGGGTCACCAGGAGACGGTGCAGGCCACCTTGCCGGTGGTCGATGTGTCGAGCGCGACGAGCGTCTCGCCGGCGTAGACGCGGCACTGCAGCGACGCGGTGCTCTCGGTTGGGCTCGAGACGGTGACGTCGAGTGATCGCGACTCCGGGCCGGTGTGGACCTCTCTGAGGATGGGCGTGCTCGCCGGGGTCTCCTCGTAGAGCCCTGCTCCGGTGGAGATCTGGGTGAGGACGTCCTCGGGGGTGGGAGCCGTGACCTCGACGCGGAGCACGCTCACGCTGGCCGGAACCGGTGAGACCCGGCTGTCGGCGGGGATGGGCGGTTTGACCGTGCTGGGGTCGGCGGAGGAGCTGATCCACCCCACCTGTGACGGATCGGGCGGGTCGGCCCACGGGTCCTGGGACACACCCCACTGCTGCTCGGAGTAGCCGCCGTCGCCATAGAGGCTCGGATCGTCGTGGCCGGTGCTGACGTTGCTCATCACGAGGAAGACCCCGACGATCGCGGCGTAGGGGAGCCACCCAGGCCGGCGCTGACCCGCCCGGTGCGCCGGCCGTGTCGGTGGCGTGCTGAGGATCGTGGGTGGCGGCAGGGTCGGCGCCGGGCCCGTCGTCGGCTCGGGACGCGCCCAGGCGTCGGGCGGCAGACCGGGCACCGGCGGCGGCTGCGCGTCGGAGCTGGTCGGGGGCGTCAGCTCCGGGAAGGCGACATGGCGGTCCTGCTGGGGGTCGGGGAGGGCCGGGCGCTCTGGATCGGACACGACGATCCTCAGCCTCCCGTGTTCCAGGCGGAGTCCGTGACGTTGCACTGGACGCTGCGGATGCCCACCGACGTCGTCAGCACGACGTCGCCGGCATAGACGGTGCAGCGCATGGCGCGCGGTCCTCGGTAGCCGTAGTCGTTCGCCGAGATCGACACGTAGGCGTCGTTGCTCGTCACCGGGATCGTCGCGCCGAAGGGCAGCGGCGTGTCCTCGAGGCGCGTCACCGCCGTGTCGCTGTAGAGGCGCACGTCGGCGATGCGCTCCGACCCCTGGATCTCCACGCGCAACTCGGTGACGGTCGAGGGGAGGGAGGGCACCACGCTGGGCTCGCCCGTCAGGGGGGTGTAGGCCACCTGCTCTCGCTCCTCTCGCTCCACCGACGCGCGGTCGGAGCTGTTGCTCACCAGGGCGATGCCGATGGCGAGCACCATGGGGATGCCGACGAGCGCGACGAACACGGCGGTGAAGGCGATGGTGGCCTTGCGACGCGCCGACCTCGGCGGCTTGGAGCCACCCGTGGCCCGAAGGGGGACGGAGGTCTTGGCCGTCGAAGGAGTCGTCGCTGTGGACGCGCGATTCGGCGAGGGGCGGCTGGAGGCGGGCTTCGACCGGTTGCGACCGCGACTGCGGCCCGCCTTCTTCTTCGGCGCCGTGGGCGGGGGCGGCCCGTCCGGCTGGTCGAAGGCAGAGAACCGGTCGACCGTCGGGTCGGGCGCGACGGGTCGGGCCCCCGCGGCGGCGGTCCCGGAGGAGCCGTAGTCGGGTGCGAGCGGGTCGGGTCGCGATGGCGCGTCGGTCACAAATCCCCCTGAGTCGGTCACGGTGCGCCCATCCAACCACCGTGGCATGGTCGAGATCGGGCGGAGGTGCACCCGTCTGAGGGCGTCGGGCACCGGGCGGTTCCAGCCACCCCGACATCCGGCCTGCGAGCGCCGAGGAAACCCGTGCGACCAGCCGGCGGGAAGCCACCTATCCTGACGGGCATGCCCGACGAGACCTCGCCCCCCCGCGCCCGCGGGGGCGGTCGACGCTCTCGGGGCAGACGACCACCAGCGGGGCAGGGCGGTCAGCCACCGCGCCCCGAGCATGGCCGGCGACGCGCCGAGCCGACCCCGGAGCAGCGCGAGGCCCGCCGGGCAGCGCGGGCCGCCACCCTCCCGCCCATCACCTATCCGGAGCACCTGCCCGTCGTCGAGCGACGCGACGACATCGCGGCCGCCATCCGAGACCACCAGGTCGTCGTCATCGCCGGCGAGACCGGCTCGGGCAAGACGACCCAGATCCCGAAGATCTGCCTCGAGCTCGGGCGCGGACTCGACGGGGTCATCGGGCACACCCAGCCGCGCCGCATCGCGGCACGAGCCGTGGCCGAGCGACTCTCCGAGGAGCTCGGCGTCGAGCTCGGCACCGCCGTCGGCTACCAGGTGCGCTTCACCGACCAGAGCAGCCGCGACACGCTCGTCAAGGTGATGACCGACGGCATCCTGCTCGCCGAGATGCAGCGTGACCGTGAGCTGCGCCGCTACGACACGATCATCATCGACGAGGCGCACGAGCGGAGCCTCAACATCGACTTCATCCTCGGCTACCTCAAGCAGCTGCTGCCGCGCCGACCCGACCTCAAGGTCATCATCACCTCGGCGACGATCGACCCGCAGCGCTTCGCGGAGCACTTCGCCACCCCCGACGGCACGCCCGCGCCGATCATCGAGGTGTCGGGGCGCACCTTCCCCGTCGAGATCCGCTACCGCCCGCTCGTCGACCCCGACCGCCCCGAGGCGGAGGAGCGCGACATGGTCACGGGTGTCTGCGAGGCCGTCGAGGAGCTCTGGACCGAGCGGCACTCGGGCACGAGCAGCGACATCCTCGTCTTCTTCTCCGGGGAGCGCGAGATCCGTGACGCTGCGGATGCGCTGAACGGCATGAAGCTGCCGGTCACCGAAGTCGTCCCGCTCTACGGCCGGCTCTCCGCCGCCGAGCAGCACCGCGTCTTCGCATCACACACCGGCCGGCGAATCGTCTTGGCCACCAACGTCGCCGAGACCTCACTGACCGTCCCGGGCATCCGCTACGTCATCGACACCGGCACCGCCCGCATCAGCCGCTACAGCCAGCGCACCAAGGTGCAGCGCCTCCCGATCGAGCCGGTGAGCCAGGCCAGCGCCAACCAGCGCTCGGGCCGCTGCGGCCGCGTCTCCGACGGCATCGCGATCCGGCTCTACTCCGAGGACGACTACGACAGCCGCCCGGAGTTCACCGACCCCGAGATCCTGCGCACCAACCTCGCGTCGGTCATCCTCCAGATGACGAGCCTCGGCCTCGGCGACATCGCGCGCTTCCCCTTCGTCGACCCGCCCGACTCGCGCCAGATCGCCGACGGCGTGCGGCTCCTCGAGGAGCTGCAGGCCTTCGCGCCGGAGGAGGAGACCCCACCGAGCGGACGAGGGCAGCGACGCCCGGGACGCCGCCTCACGGCATACGGCCGCACCATCGCCACGCTGCCGATCGACCCACGGCACGCTCGCATGGTCATCGAGGCCGACCGGCGCGGCGTGCTGCGCGAGGTGCTCGTCATCGTGTCCGCCCTGTCGATCCAGGACCCCCGCGAGCGACCGCAGGACAAGCAGGAGCTCGCAGCCGCCTCGCACAAGCGCTTAGCCGACGAGACGAGCGACTTCCTCGGCTGGCTCAACCTGTGGGCCTACCTCAAGGAGCAGCAGCGAGAGCTGAGCTCGTCCGCCTTCCGACGCCTGTGCAAGGCGGAGTACCTCCACTACCTGCGCGTGCGTGAGTGGCAGGACCTCCACAGCCAGGTCCGCCAGGCGGCCAAGCAGGCAGGGCTCGACGTCAACCGCGGTGACGCCACCACGGCGCTGGGCGAGATCGACGCCGACGCCGTCCACCAGTCGCTGCTCGCGGGGCTCCTCTCGCACATCGGCGTCCGGGACGAGCAGAAGCGGGAGTATGCCGGCGCGCGGGGCACGCGCTTCGGCATCAGTCCCGGGTCGGCGCTCTTCCGCAAGCAACCGCAGTTCGTCATGGCCGAGGAGCTCGTCGAGACGAGTCGCCTGTGGGCCCGGATGAACGCCCGCATCGACCCCGTGTGGGCCGAGCAGCTCGGCGAGCACCTCGTGAAGCGGCAGTACTCCGAGCCGCGCTGGTCGGGCAAGCGGGGGTCGGCCGTCGCGACCGAGCGCGTGACGCTCTACGGCGTGCCGCTGGTCGTCGGGCGGGTCGTGGGGCTGGGCAAGCTCGACCCCGAGCTCGCCCGTGACCTCTTCATCCGGCACGCCCTCGTCGAAGGGGACTGGCCGACCGAGCACACCTTCCTGCGCGACAACGCCGCGCTCATCGAACGGCTCGGCGAGCTCGAGGCCCGCACCCGGCGTCGCGACATCGTCGTCGACGACAGCACCCTGATCGCCTTCTACGACAAGCGGATCCCCGCGGACGTGGTCTCCGGTCGACACTTCGACTCGTGGTGGAAGAAGGCGCGCCGGCAGACCCCGGAGCTGCTCACCTTCACCGAGGAGCTGCTGCTGCGCGAGAGCGCCGGCAGCATCGCCGACAAGGACCACCCCACGACGTGGACGCAGGGCGAGAACGTGCTGCCCATCACCTACCAGTTCGAGCCCGGGTCGGAGCAGGACGGCGTGACCGTGCACATCCCGGTCGACCGGCTCAACCAGGTGACGCCCGACGGCTTCGACTGGCAGGTGCCCGGCTTCCGCGAGGAGCTCGTCACCGCGCTGATCCGCTCGCTGCCCAAGGGAATCCGCCGCAACCTCGTGCCGGCCCCCGACCACGCCCGAGCGGTGCTGCCCGAGCTCGACCCGACGAGCGGACCGCTGCTCCCGGCGCTCGCCCGGGTCCTCCAGCGTCGAGCCGGCGCGCCCGTCGCCCCGTCGGACTTCGACGTCGAGCGGGTGCCACCGCACCTGCAGGTCACCTTCAGCGTCGATGGTCAGGGTGGCCGGCCGGTCGCCACGGGCAAGGACCTCGAGGCCGTGCGTGACGTGGCGACGCCGCAGCTGCGGCGGCAGGTGAGCCGCGCCGGGGCCCGCATCGAGCGCGCCGGGCTCACCGCCTTCCCCGACGAAGGGGTGGCCGAGACCTTCGCGAGCTCCGCGGGGGTGCAGGGCTACCCGGCTCTCGTCGACACCGGGTCCGGCGTCGACCTCCGGGTGCTGCCGACGCGGGCCGAGGCCGAGGCGGAGCACCGACTGGGCGTGCGCCGACTGCTCCTGCTCGGCATCACCCCGCCGTGGAAGCAGATCCTGGCGCGCCTCACCAACACCCAGAAGCTGGCCCTCGGCCACAACCCGCACGGCAGCGTGCCGGCCCTGCTCGACGACTGCCTCGCCGCGGCCATCGACGCCATCCGCGACGACGCCGTCATCGACCGGGCCGACCACGCCGTGCGCACCCGCGAGGACTTCGAGTGGGCGCTCTCCGCCGTGCGCGCGCACACGACGGCCAAGGTCGTGCAGGTCGTCGGTCTCGTCGAGCCGATCCTCGCGAAGCACCTCGCGCTGACCAACCGCCTCGCCGACCTCGACCGCTCGAGCAGTGCCGCGATCCGTCCGATGCTCGCCGACGTGCGGGCACAGCTGCGCGAGCTCGTGCGCCCGGGCTTCGTCGCCGACACCGGACTGCGGCGCCTGCCCGACCTCGACCGCTACCTCCGTGCCATCGCGCACCGCATCGACAAGGCGCCCGCCAACCTGGCTCGCGACGCGCAGGCCCTCGAGCAGGTCGACCTCGTCGAGGGTCGCTATGCCGACCTGCTCGACTCGCTCCGGCCCACCCAGCGCGGCGCCGCCGACGTCGTCGACATCGGCTGGATGATCGAGGAGCTGCGGGTCTCGCTCTTCGCGCAGACGGTGGGCACGGCCTACAGCGTCTCGCCCCAGCGCGTGCTCAAGGCGATCACCAAGGTGGGTGCCTGACCCCGATCGCTCCCGTTCTCGCGTGAGCGGCACGTGGGGCCCCCGGAGTGGGAATCTTGACGTGGAGCAGGGCGTTGCACGAAGCGATCCCTGACGACGAAAGGCCAGACCCGTGCAGGACCCGACCGAGCTCTTCCAGTTCGAGAGCGACACCTCACCGAGCATGCTGCAGGAACTGCAGGCCTCGGTGCTCGTCGTCGCCCTCGGTGGATTCATCGACGCCGGCAACACGCAGCGCCTGATGGCCGACCACCTCCTCGAGCACCACGAGTCGCGTGTCATCGCCTCCTTCGACGTCGACCAGCTGCTCGACTACCGCGGACGCCGCCCGGTCATGGTCTTCGACCGCGACCACTGGAGCAGCTACGACGACCCGAGCCTGCTGCTCCATCGCGTCGTCGACAAGGAGGGCGTGCCCTTCCTGCTCCTCGTCGGACCCGAGCCCGACTACCAGTGGGCCCGCATGGTCGAGGCGACGACCCAGCTCGTGCGCACCTTCGGCGTCGGTCTCACCGTCAGCGTCCACGGCATCCCGATGGCGGTGCCCCACACCCGTCCGCTCGGGGTGACCGCCCACGGCACCAACCCCCGCCTCATCACCGGCAACGACCCGGCCTTCGGCACCGTGCAGGTGCCCGCGAGCTTCTCTTCACTCCTCGAGCTGCGGCTCGGCGAGGCCGGCCACGACGCGATCGGCTTCGCGGTGCACGTGCCGCACTACCTCGGCCAGACGGAGTTCGGCGACGCCGCGGTCATCGGGCTCGAGCGCGTGCGGGCCGCGACCGGTCTCGACCTCGACGTCAGCGCGCTGATCGCGACGGCAGGGCTCAACCGCGCCGAGATCACCCGGCAGATGGAGGAGTCCGACGAGATCACGGCGGTCGTGCACGCCCTCGAGCAGCAGTACGACACCTTCCTCGAGGGCCGGCAGCAGCGCAACCTGCTCGCCACCGACCTCTCCGACCTGCCGACCGCCGACGAGATCGGCGCGGAGTTCGAGGCCTTCCTCAAGGACGTCACGGACGACGACCAGTCGTAGCGGCTGTCTGACGGCCTCACGGCCCACGGGCGGGCACGTTGTGCCACAGCGCTCGCGGGGCGCGACGGTGCTCGCGGCGTGGAGCGTCGGCGGCCGTCCTCGCGCTACACCACTGTCGTATGCCGGTCGGCCGCCGCCGATGCCGCTCGCGCCGTCGCGCCCCGCTCCCTTGCCTGCCCCAGCACCGCTGCGCCCGCTCACGGATGCCGCTCGGCTGGCGACGATGCCGGTCCACGGCCGCGAACCGCTCCTTTCGGTCAAGGGGGAGGGGTGGTGGTCAGGGCTTGGCTTCGCTCCAGCGGCGGACGACGGAGGTGTCGGCGACGAAGCGCACCTGGTCGGTGCCGGCCCAGGTGCGGGCGGCGCTCGTCAGGGAGCCCTCGACCGCCGCCACGGCGGCGTGGGCCTGCTGCTCGGGCACGTGGACGAGCAGCTCGTCATGGAGGCAGAGCACGATCTGGCCGCCCAGCGGGCGCACCGCGTGGCGCACGGTCGCGGCCCAGGCCTTGAAGAGCTCTGCGGCCGACCCCTGGATGATGGCGTTGCGCGCGTAGCGCCCGCGTGAGCCGTCGGTGCCGGCCGACCTCTCGGGGCTGCCGGCCGGCGCGTCCGGCTCCGCGCCCTCGCCGAGCTGCGGGGGAGCCGCCCCGAAGCGGATGAGGCGACCGCCCCAGGTGCGCACGGCCCGGCGTGCGACGCCGTCGTCGTAGGCGCGGTCGAGCAGCCCCATGGCGACGGGGTAGGCGCGTTCGAGGTCCTTGAGCGCCTCACCGGCCGCGCCGGAGCGCTGGCCGTACATCGCGGCGAGCACCGCGATCTTGGCCGTCGGCCGGTCGGCGCCCAGCTTGGCGGCCACGGGGGCGTAGAGATCGTCGCTGCGCGTCGCCTCGGCGAAGGCGCGGTCGGCGCTCACGACGGCGAGCACGCGCGGCTCGATCTGCCCGAGGTCGGCCCGCACGAAGACGTGGCCCGGGGCGGCGCAGATGGCAGGGCGCAGGGGAGCAGGCAGGTTGTGCAGGCCGTTCTGCGCCGTCATGCGCCCCGCCGCGCCGTCGCACGCCGTCCACGCCCCACGGAGCCGGTCGTCGACGCCCACGTGCTCGTCGAGCCACCGGTAGCCGTAGGTCGTGGCGATGCGCTCGTCCTTGCGCCAGCGCAGCAGCGCGTCGACGAGCGGGTGGGTGAGGCGGTAGGGCTCGAGCACCCAGGCGCGTGTGTTGGGCACGTCGACGCCGACCGACGCGAGCAGCTCGCGCACCTGGGCCGGGTTGCGCAGGTCGAGGCGCTCGCGGCCCGGCGCGTGCCGCAGCACGGCGCGGTCGCGCTCGACGCGGATGCGGGCGGCATCGCCCTCGTCGCGGGCCCGCGGACCGGCCGAGGCGGCGATGAGGTCCTCTGCGGCGAGCCGGTCGACGGGGAGTCCGTCGCGCTCGAGCTCGAGGCAGAGCACGGCCGCTGCGGACTCGGACCACACGGTGCGCTCGAGGCGCGCGACGTGCTCGCCGCCCAGGCGGCCGAGCGCCTCGAGCTGCGACGTCTGGCACTCGAGCGCGAGCACCGCGAGCTCACGCAGCCGGGGGGCGTCCGTGGCCCGCAGCAGCGCGTCGGCCCGCAGGTGACCCCCCGCCGTGAGCAGCGTCTCGTCGCCCCCCTCGGCGACGTCGAAGAGGTCCCCGTCGAAGCCGTGCAGCCGCTGCGCTCGCGGCCTGGGGACGTCAGCCTCGTCGAGCCCGCGGCAGCCGGCGACGACATGGCCCGGGGTCGCCGCCCAGCCGCCGTGGATGATGCGGTGCGTCTCGGCGAGGTCCCAGGTGCGCGCGACGTCGATGCCGGCCCCGACGACGCCCCGCAGCGCGGCAGCGGACGACCACACGACCCAGCGCGGCCCCAGCCGGGCTGACGCGTCGACGAAGCGCCGGCCCACCTCGGCGAGAGCCCACGCCTCGTCGATGCCCGGCCCGACGGCATACGCCCCCTGCGGGCCGACGACGAGCGCGACGAGGGGGGCGCCGGATGCCTTGTCAGTCAAAGGAGCTCGCGATGCGGGCCACGGCCTCGCGCAGGATGTCGGGCGACGTGGCGACGTTGACCCGCACGTGACCGGCGCCCACGCTGCCGAACGTCGTGCCGTCGGAGACGGCGACGCGCCCGCGGCGCAGCAGCGTGGCGCCGGGATGGTCGCCGAGACCGAGCGGGCGCAGATCGAGCCACGCGAGGTAGGTCGACTCCGGGAGCAGCAGCCGGGCGCCGGGCAGCTGCTCGCGCACGAGCTCGGCGAGCAGCCTGCGGTTGGCGTCCAGCTCGTCGACGAGCTGGTGAACCCACGTGCGCCCGTCGCGGTAGGCCGCCGTCTGCGCGATGACGCCGAAGTGACTCGCGCCGAAGGTGACGAACGGGTGGAGACGAGCGACATCGGTGCGCGCCTCGCCACCGGGCACGACGAGAGCGGCCTTGAGCCCGGCGAGGTTCCACGCCTTGGAGGCCGACGTCACCGTGATGCCGCGCTCGCTGCCCGGCACCGTGAGGTAGGGGGTGAAGCGGCTCGACGCATAGACCAGCGGTGCGTGGATCTCGTCGGAGAGCACGCGCACCCCGTGCCGCGCCCCGACCTCCGCGAGCGCCGCGAGCTCGTCGGCGGAGTGCACGGTGCCCGTGGGGTTGTGCGGGTTGCAGAGCAGGTATGCCGCCCGCTGGCCACCCGCCGTGACGCCGGCAAACGTCGTGTCAAGCAGGTCGAGGTCGAGGCGACCCTCCGCCGTCAGGGGCGCCTCGACGACCTGGCGCTCGATCGAGGCGATGACGTCGTAGAACGCGTTGTAGACGGGCGGGCTGATGACGACGGGGCCGCCGGGCTCGGTGAGCAGCCGCGTCAGGTGGGCGATGCCGGTCAGGACGTCGGTGACCCGGACCATCGTGCCGGGGTCGGGAGCCCAGCCCCACTCGGCCTCGGCCAGCTCGGCCAGCGCGGCGGCATACCCCTCGTCGCCGGCATAGCCGGTGTCACCGCGCGTCATCGCTGCCGTGACGGCCTCGACGACGGCGGGGCAGGGGCGCGCGTCCATCTCGGCGATCCACAGCGGCAGCACGTCAGCGTCGTAGCGTCGCCACTTGATGCTCGTGCGCTCGCGTCGAAGGGTCTCGAGCGGCACGTCGAGGATGCGCGGGGCCATGGCGACGACCCTACGAGACCGCGCCCACACGCCTGGCGACCCGGCCGACGCGCGCTGCATACCGTCACGAGGTCCGGCTGGGTATGGTCTCGACGAACGCGACATCACGAACCGAGGGATGGGCAGGCACGTGGGACTCCTGGGATATGACAGCGACGAGGCGACCAAGGCGGCGGACGACACCGCCAAGCAGGTGCGGTCCGCCGCGAAGGGTGGCGCGCTCGAGCGGGCCCAGCTGCCCGAGGAGGGCGGGCTCACGGGCGCCGCCACGCGGCTCATCCAGCGACTGCTCGACATCGGCATCGACGGCCGCGGTCCCTTCGACTCGGCCGACACGATCGCCGCGACCGCGCTCAAGCACGCTCGCGGTGACGTCGAGCAGGCGATCAAGATCATTCGCCGCGACCACCGGCAGCTCGGCGCGGTCGGCGGCTTCGTGACGGGCCTCGGTGGCTTCTTCACCATGCCGATCTCGCTGCCGGCCAACGTGCTCGAGTTCTACCTCCTCGGCACCCGCATGACCGCGGCGACCGCCAAGGTGCGGGGCTACGACCTCCAGCAGCCCGACATCCGCACGGCAGTGCTCCTCACGCTCATCGGCGCCGACAGCGACGACCTCCTCAAGAAGGCCGGCCTCGTGGCGGCAGGCGGCAAGCTCTCGGGCATCGCCTTCAACCGCCTGCCGGCGCCCGCGCTCATGGTGCTCAACAAGGCGATCGGCTTCCGGCTGCTCGGGCGCATCGGGGGCAGCACGTTCGCCCGGCTGGGGCGCGCGGTGCCGATCGTCGGCGGCCTGCTCGGTGCAGCCATCGACGTCTACATGCTCAGCCGCATCGGCGCGCAGGCCGCTGAGGAGTTCCCTCCGGTGGCCTCCTCCGGCGTGTGACGCCCAGATGACGAGTCTGCAACGGCCCGGCCGGAGCGGAATCGGTGAGGGCACCCGCTCGTTGGTCCGGTCATGAAGACGGCATCCCGGCTCAAGCTCGCGGCCACGGCCGCGTCCGTCGTGCGCGCCTCGATGCGCAGCGGCGGCCCCTCCGTCGCCGAGCGCGTGAGCGCTGTGCCGCGACTCGTGCGCGCCACCCTTGACGGCACGTATGCCGGCACGACAGTCGGGCGACTCGGGCTCGTCGCCGCTGCGGTGGCGTATGTCGCCTCGCCGATCGACCTGCTGCCCGAGGCCTTCCTGCCCGTGCTCGGGGCCGCCGACGACGCGGTGGTCATCGGATGGGCCGTCAAGGCCTTCATCGAGGAGACCGACCGCTTCGTCGCGTGGGAGCTCGGTCAGGGGCTGCGACGCTCGCAGACGATGCGAGGCGAAGCCACGTGGTCGAGCCCGGTGGGCGGAGCGGCCGGCCCTGGCGCAACGGCGGGTCATGGCGCAGCGTCCGGCGCTCCTCGGCCCGACCGCGACAGCACCGGGGCTGCCGCCCCCGGCGCCGGCGATCGGGGTCCGGAGGGCAAGGTCGTGCTGCCGGAGGGTGTGCGGCAGGCGGCCACCGACTACGTCCTCGAGACCGTGCGCAAGCGCCTCGAACGCTGACGCGGGTGTCGTCCACACCTCCCCGCCGAGCGGTGTGAGCCGTCCACAGGCGAGGAGGTGACCCTGTCGGGGGAGTGACGCGGGGGCGAGGGTCGGTGGCATGCCGAAGATCTCCCTGTCGGGACCTGCCGACCTGCTGACCATCCTTCCCTTCCACCTGGGCTTCCAGCCGACGCGCAGCGTCGTCGTCGTGTGCTTCCACGGCAAGCGGCTCGGGTTGGTGGCGCGCTTCGACGTCGTGCCGGCCCACCTCGCCGAGGCCTCGGCTGCGACCGGACTGCCCACGATCGTGCGGGAGCGTCCGTCTGGGGTGTGCCTCGTGGGCTTCGAGGACGAGGCGGGGGAGTCCGACCCGCTGACCGAGGCCCTGCGCGCCGGGCTCGCGCACGAGGACATCGAGGTGGGCGACCGGCTCATCGTGCGCGACGGCCGCTGGTTCACGACCGACTGCGACTGCTGCCCGCCGGGCGGGCGGCCGATGCCGGAGCTGGCCGACGTCCCGGCGGTCGCCGACTACGTCGCGCTCGGCCACGCGGTGCTCGGCGACCGGGACTCCCTCGTCGCGCTCGTGCGACCCCTGGGCGACGACGACCCGCGCCACGCGGACATCGAGGCGGCCGTCGACACGTGGCAGGCGCGCTACACCGTGGCGGTCGCGATCGACCGGCTCCGTGCCCGCGGTCTGCTGATCGACGACGCCAGTGGGGAGCGTTCCCGCGACGACCGTTCCGGCGACGGCAGTGAGCTTGGTGACGGCGGCGACGAGGTCGGGGAGGACGGGCACCTTGGGGACCTCGGTGAGGAGACCGCCGCCGAGCCCGACGGCACCTCGGGCGCGGGGGACCGGGGGGCGACCGTCATCGACCTCGAGACCCGGCGGCATCTGGGGCCGGAGGACGTCGCCGGCGGCTGGAACGGTGTGGACGGCTGGGACGGCGTGGACGGCGCGGCTGGCTGGGACGACTGGGACGACGACGGGTACGGCGACGGCGGCTGGGACGGAGCCGGCTGGGACGGCGACTGCGACAGCTTCGACGCCGCGTTCGAGTCCTCGTCGGAGCTCCAGCAGGCGCAGTCGATGACGGCCTGGGGCCACGTGCTGCACGGCGAGGTCGCAGGTGACGACCTCGAAGCCCTCGTGCCGGCCCTCGTCGGGCCGCTGCGCGACGTCATCTTCCGCGACGCGCTGATCGCCTGGCTGTGCCCGGATTCCATGCCTCTGACCGACTACCCGGCCGGACTCGTCGCTCTGCTTGAGGCATTCGTCGGTGTGGACGTGCGGGCGGCTTCGGGCGCCACCTCTGCTGCGCCGCGCCCGCGGCCCCGGCGTGGACGGCGCAAGCGAGGTCGCCGTCTGCGTGGCCGACTCGACGGTCTCGCGGAGGCGCCATCCGGGCAGGCGGGGCAGGAGTGGCAGGAGTGGGAGGAAGCGAGCGCTCCGCACCAGATCCAGGCGCGCCTCGAGAGCGTCTGTCGCGTCACGCCGGCAGCGCACGCAGCGCCCCTGCTGACGATCGTCGCCAACATCGCCTGGTGGCGTGGCGACGGTGCGCGCGCCGGTGTGGCCGTCGACACCGCGCTGGGCCTCGAGCCCGATCACCGTCTGGCACGGCTCATCCGCCAAGCACTCGATCACGGGCTGCGCGGTGACGGATCGCGCTCGTCGCAGCACGACGCCGACGGTCCGTCGCGGGCGTCCGGCTCGTGGAACAGCCCATCGAGTGCCTGAGCGCTCTCGCGTATGGTGGTGCCTAGGTCATGAGTGCCAGCGACAAGCCCCGGCTCGCTGGCCGGCAACCCTCCTTCGCGGTGGGGTGCCCCGGGTGAGGACCTGGCATCCCTCCATCCGTGTGGGTGCAAGCGCGAGCCGAGGAGCACTCTCCATGACCGTCAGCGACCGCCAGACGGCCCGAGCCGACAGCCTCGACGAGGCTGACGGCGTCGCGGTCCCGACCTCGCAGGGTCCGACCCGTGCCAGCGGTCCGAGCGCTGCCAGCGGCGCAAGCGGCCCGACCTCGCGGCTGCGCGCGGTGCCCGACGCCGGTGTCCCCGCGCAGGGCGAGACACCGACATGGTCAGGGCTATCAGGGCAGTCGGGGCTGTCAGGGCGCTCGAGCGGCGCCTGGCACGAGGGCGACCCCGTCGGTCGTCGCCGGTTCGTCGACATCGGCGGCCTCGACCTGGAGCGTGGCGGGCGGTTGTCACAGGTGCGCATCGCCTACGAGACCTGGGGCACGCTCAACGCGGCACGCGACAACGTCATCCTCGTCGAGCACGCCCTCACCGGTGACAGCCACGTCTCGGGTGAGGCCGAGCCGGGGCACCCGTCACCCGGGTGGTGGAACTCCCTCATCGGCTCCGGCCGTCCCGTCGACCCGGACGACTGGTTCGTCGTGGCCTCCAACGTGCTCGGCGGGTGCCAGGGCAGCACCGGCCCCTCGAGCCTCGCGCCGGACGGCCCGCCGTGGGGCAGCCGCTTTCCCTACGTGACGGTGCGCGACCAGGTGGCCGCCGAGGCAGCACTGCTCGACGCCCTGGGCATCAGCCGGGTCGCGGCCGTCGTCGGGGGGTCGATGGGCGGCATGCGGGCTCTCGAGTGGGCGGTGACCCACCCCGAGCGGGTCGACCGCTGCCTCGTGCTGGCCTCGACTGCATACGCCACCGCCGACCAGATCGCGTGGTGCCAGCCGCAGCTGCTGGCCATCCGGCACGACCCCGACTTCGCCGGTGGCGACTACTACGACACCGGGCGAGCGCCCGAGACCGGTCTCGGTCTCGCACGCCGGATCGCCCACATCACCTACCGCACCGAGAGCGAGCTGAGCGAGCGGTTCGGGCGCGAGGCCCAGCTCGGGGAGGACCCCCTCAGCGGCGGCGACCGCGGCCGGTTCGCCGTCGAGAGCTACCTCGACCACCACGCGGGCAAGCTCGCCCGGCGCTTCGATGCCAACTCCTACCTGCGGCTCACCGAGGCGATGAACTCACACGACGTCGGGCGCGACCGTGGGGGCGTTGCCGCAGCGCTGGCGCGCGTCACCGCGCACTGCACCGTCGTGTCGGTCGACACCGACCGCCTCTACCCGCCACGACTGTCCGACGAGCTGCACGCGGCCCTGCCAGTCTCGACGCGCGCCCACATCACCTCGGACTACGGCCACGACGGCTTCCTCATCGAGGAGGACCAGGTCGGCAGGATCATCCGCGACGCCCTCTCGCGCTGAGGGCCTCGCCGGGGCCGTCGGGGGCGCGTGGCGAGGCGGACGGACGGGCCCGCATCGGCGACTCGCCTGCGGGAGCGCAGTCGTCGCGCCTCACGGGCCGCTTTTCCGGTAGCGTGCGGGCACGGGTGTTACCGCTCCAAGGAGGTCCGGACAAAGTGGCCATTGTCGTTGGTTATGTCGCAACGAAGGAAGGCCGCGCCGCGCTCAAGCGCGCCGCTGAGGAGTGTGTCCTGCGTCAGGCGCGGCTGATCGTGATCAGCTCGCATCGAGGCGGCAAGGACTTCGACCCCGACGAGGCGATCCAGTTCGAGGCCGAGCTCACCCGGGTGGCCGACCTGCTCAAGGAGCGGGGTCTCGACCACGAGGTGCGTCAGCTCGTGCGCGGCAACGACCCGGCCGAGGACCTCATCAGCGTCGCCGAGGAGGTGGCCGCCGACTTCATCGTCATCGGGCTGCGTCGCCGCAGCCCGGTGGGCAAGCTCATCCTCGGCTCCAACGCCCAGCGCATCCTGCTCGACGCCAGCTGCCCGGTCCTGGCCGTCAAGGCCGAGTAGACCGCTCGCAGGTCTCGCAGTGCTCGTCGGGCCAGCCGTGCACCCCACGGTTCGGCCGGTCGAGGCGTCCTCGCGGCGCGCCCGGATGGACGTTCTGTTCGCGGGCATGCCCTCGGGCGTTTTATAATGGCTGAGTACCGGATTGCACGAGGCGCACCGCGAGATCGCTCAGGGACCGACTCCACCAGGCCAAGCACATCTGGCACGAACCCCCACTCTCGTTCGTTGTGATGGTGCATGCCCGGATGTGGCGCGCCAGCACGACGCACACAGCGATGAAAGGCGACTGCTTCCGTGCCGAAGGCAACAACCGCTGGAGCCCCCAAGACCCTGCCGAAGGTGTTCCAGCACGAGGCAATCATGCAGCTTCTCGTGAAGGGAAGCTCCAACGGGAGCATCACCGGCACCGAGATCGCCCGCGCACAGGCCGAGGCAGCCCTCGACCTCAAGCAGATGAAGCCGGTGCTCACGACTCTCGAGGCTCACGACATCGAGATCGTCGTCGACGCGCCGCACACGAGCACCAACAAAACCCGCTCAGGGACCAAGGGAGGCACTGTGGCCACCGCTCGAAGCACCACGGCCGCGGCGACGAAGACCGCGTCCAGGACGACCACCTCGACGACGAAGAAGGCTCCGGCCAAGCGGGCCGCTGCACCGGCCGCCGAGGTCGACGAGAGCGGCGCCCCGACCGCAGCCCCCGCCGTCAAGGCCGCACCGGCCCGCAAGACCGCCGCCAAGAAGGCAACCACGACCGCAGGCGTGGCCAAGGCTGCCGCCGCGCCGCCGGCCAAGACGGCCGCAAAGAAGACCACCGCCCGCAAGACCACGGCCAAGAAGGCCGCCGCCGGCGCGGACGGTGCCGACGGGGCCGTCGAGTCCGTTGACGGCGAGGTCGTGGCACCCGACGACGTCGTCGAGACCGAGCTCGAAGAGGTCGACGTCGTCGCTGTCGTGGCCGAGGTCGCCAAGGAGGCGGAGGTCGCCGACGACGCCGACGCCGATGACACCGACGAGGACGGCGAGCCCAAGCCCAAGGCAGCAGCCGCGACCGAGGAGACCGAGGAGTCGGGCTTCGTCATCCGCGACGACGACGAGGACGACGCCCCTGCCCAGCAGGTCGTCACCGCCGGCGCCACGGCCGACCCGGTCAAGGACTACCTCAAGCAGATCGGCAAGGTCGCCCTCCTCAACGCCGAGCAGGAGGTCGAGCTGGCCAAGCGCATCGAGGCCGGCCTCTTCGCCGAGGAGAAGCTGAACGCCGAGGGCAAGGTCGACATGAAGCTCAAGCGTGAGCTCTGGTGGATCGCCCAGGACGGCAAGAAGGCCAAGAACCACCTCCTCGAGGCCAACCTGCGCCTCGTCGTGTCGCTCGCGAAGCGCTACACCGGTCGCGGCATGCTCTTCCTCGACCTCATCCAGGAGGGCAACCTCGGCCTCATCCGTGCGGTCGAGAAGTTCGACTACACCAAGGGCTACAAGTTCTCGACCTACGCGACGTGGTGGATCCGTCAGGCGATCACCCGCGCCATGGCCGACCAGGCCCGCACGATCCGCATCCCGGTCCACATGGTCGAGGTCATCAACAAGCTCGCTCGCGTGCAGCGCCAGATGCTCCAGGACCTCGGGCGCGAGCCCACCCCGGAGGAGCTCGCCAAGGAGCTCGACATGACCCCCGAGAAGGTCGTCGAGGTCCAGAAGTACGGCCGCGAGCCCATCTCGTTGCACACCCCCCTCGGTGAGGACGGCGACAGCGAGTTCGGTGACCTCATCGAGGACTCCGAGGCGGTCGTCCCGGCCGATGCCGTCAGCTTCACGCTCCTGCAGGAGCAGCTGCACTCGGTCCTCGACACGCTCTCGGAGCGCGAGGCCGGCGTCGTCTCCATGCGTTTCGGCCTCACTGACGGCCAGCCCAAGACGCTCGACGAGATCGGCAAGGTCTATGGGGTCACGCGAGAGCGGATCCGCCAGATCGAGTCCAAGACGATGAGCAAGCTGCGTCACCCGAGCCGCAGCCAGGTGCTGCGCGACTACCTCGACTGACGTCAGCCGCGCCTCCCAACAGGCCAGATGCCCGTCTCGGGCGTCTGGCCTGTCGGCTACCCACCGCCACGTGGGGACCTTGTCCTCTGGCGGGGCAGGTCGCCGGGAGCCGACCAGGACGGTGATGGATGACCGAGACACTCCGGGCTCGGCACGAGTCACAGCGTGGAAGGAGTTGGCAATGCCGAAGGTATCGAAGTCCACCGCTTCTGCCCACCAGGGCTTCCCCGGCTACATGGAGTCCTACGAGCACGAGCTGTGCGACTGGACCGTCAGCATGGAGAGCGACTATGTCGACATGGATCTCGCGCCGTTCTTCAAGGGGGCGCCGAACGACCAGTGCCAGGCGAATCACCTCGGCTACGTGCTCAAGGGCAAGTTCTCGGTCCGCCGGGCCGACGGCGTCGAGGAGACCTTCGAGGCCGGCGACGCCTTCGTCATCGAGCCGGGTCACACGCCGATCGCCTTCGCCGGAGCGGAGTACGTCGCGTTCACTCCGATGACCGAGGCGAAGGAGCAGGCCGCGGTGATGATGCCGAACGTCATGGCGTATGCCGCAGAACACGGGATCGCCCTCCAGGGGCAGGCGAGCTCTGCGTAGTCTCGCGGGAGTCGGCGCGTCGCAGTGACGCGTCCGAGACCGACGAGGGGCTGCCCGTGAGTGACAGTGTGTTCGTGCTCGGAACCGGCGGGACGATCGGGATGGTCGACTCCGCCGAGGGCGCTGCGCCGGTGGCGGGGGCCCTCGCCCCCTTCCTCGACTGGATCGTCGACAACTCGGCGGGGGAGCTGCCGGCCATCGAGTTCCTCGAACTCGACCCGCCGATCGACTCGGCCAACGCGACTCCCGAGGACTGGTGCGCGATCGCGCGGGTGCTCCACGAGCGCCGTGACGACCACAGCGGCTTCGTCGTGCTGCACGGCACCGACACGATGGCCTACACCTCGTCGGCGCTGTCGTTCCTGCTGCCCTCCTTCGGCAAGCCCGTCGTCGTCACCGGCTCACAGATCCCGATCTCTCGCACCCGCAGCGACGGCCGACAGAACTTCATCGGTGCCCTCCAGGTCGCTTCGCGGCCTGACCTCAAGGAGGTCTCGCTCCTCTTCGGCGAGGTCGTGCTGAGGGGCAACCGAGCCACCAAGATCGATGCCTCCGGCCTCGACGCCTTCGACTCACCGCGCCTCGCGCCACTGGCCGACATCGGGATCGACATCGTCGCCAACCCCTCGGTCACGCCCGTGGGCGGTGGAGAGCCGCGGCTCGTGGCCGGCCCGCTGGGCAAGGTCGCCGCCATGCGGCTCTTCCCGGGGTTCTCGGCATCGATCCTTGCCAACCTCTGCCGACCGCCGCTGCAGGGCCTCGTCCTCGAGGCCTACGGCGCCGGCAACGGTCCGGCCAACGACCGTGACTTCCTCCGGGCGATCGAGGCCGCTGCCGCCGACGGCATCGTCGTGGTCGTCGTCACCCAGTGCGTGCGCGGGTCGGTGATGCCCGGTGCCTACGCCACCGGTTCAGCCCTGCTGCGCGCCGGCGCCGTGCCCGGCTACGACATGACGACCGAGGCCGCTCTGACCAAGCTGGCGGTGCTGCTCGGCGAGGGACTGGGCCCCGCCACGGTGGCCGAGCTGATGCAGCGCAACGTCGCCGGAGAGCTGACCCGCTGACCCGGCCGAAGGTAGGTGCGGCCGGGAGTCAGGTCCGTGTCAGGTGCCCTGAGCACGATGGGGTCGTCAACGACACCAACTGCAGGAGGGCATTGTGAGCACCATCCGAACTCGTCTCGCCATCTTCTTCGCCGCGATCATCGTGGGCGCCGGTCTGGGCGTTCCCAGCGCGGAAGCCCTGACGGTGCCGAACGTCTGGTACTGCTCCCGCACTACCGGCCTCTGTCGTCAGATCAACGGTCCGCACAACTCGACGGTCAAGGACGAGTGCCGCTGGGTCTGGAACACCTACTGGACGGGGACCAGCACCCGCGTCTGCGACTACTGGCGCTAGGGCGCGCGCGGGAGATCGGCCTCGAAGCCGAGCAGGTCGACGATCGTCTGGCGCGCGACACGGTGGGGAGGGAGCGGGCTCGGAGCGGGACCGGCGAGGGCCAGCAGCATGGCGCGGTCATCGTCGTTGAGCGGGGCCCCGCCCGAGCCCGCTGCCAGACTCCAGGCGGCGGCCGCGAGGCTCCGCTGCTCGCCACCACCGCGCAGCCGGGCTAGCCCCGCGACCGCGAGCGACGAGGAGGCGGGGTCTGTCCGGAGCAAGTGCCGGGCTCCGGCACGCAGCTGATAGACGGCGTCGTCGGTGCGCCCGGCGCGCAGCAGGAGCAGGCCGAGATCGCGTCGGCCCAAGGCCGCGTGGTGGAGGTTGCCGGCGCGCTCCGTCAGGGAGAGCGCACGGGCAAGGTCGTCAGCCCGTCCCGGACTCCCGTGGGTCATGGCGAATCGCGCCGACTCACCGGCGATGAGCGCTCGCGACTTGGTCGTGCCGGAACCTGCGGCCACCTCCTCGCTCCTGCGCAGGAGCACCGCCAAGGGACCGCTGGACATGCCACCCCGCCGGGCCAGGACACAGGCGAAGTAGGCGGCCACGACGGCAGCATCCAGATCGCCGAGCGCCTCGAAGACCGCCACGGCCTCAAGGCAGGCATCCACCCCGGACAGCGGCACGCCGCTCACCAGGGTGGACAACCCGTCGAGCTCGAGGACGATCCCCGCGAACCACTCCGATCCGGACGCCGCCACGGCGCGTCGCACTGCGCTCTTCGCGCTGGTCATGCCGGCGACATCGCCGCGCCAGCCGAGCACCACGGCAAGCTGCGCTTGTGCCGCGGCCCACAGGTCCGTGTGGGTCATGCCGGCCTCGGCGAGCAGCCGCACGGACTCGGCCACCGCATGGCCGTGCTCGGCGATGTGAGCTAGCCCGCGGCTGTTCGCCAGCGCGATGAGGGCACGAGCGCGTGCCGGACCGGGCACGGTGCCGGCGTCAGCGGCAGCTGCCAGCGCGGCTTCGATCCAGCGGTGCCCCTCTGCCACCCTGCCGGAGTGGGCCCAGACCTCGGCCAGTGCCACGGCGAGATCGAGCATGGCCGCAGGATCGCTGCTGTGCAGGTGCTGGAGGGCCGCATCGAGGTTGACGTGCTCTGCGGCGATCACAGACAGCCCGCCCCGATCGGGCGTCTCGAAGTAGCTGTCGCGCGTCGTGGCCCTGGCCCACGCGGCCACCGCGAGCAGGCACGCCGCCCTGTCCTTGCCCGACGCGTCGCCGAGCACGTCCGCGACGGGCTGAAGGACCCGGTAGCGCACTCCGTGAGCGCTCGTCTCCGTCACGAGCAGCGAGGCCGAGACCAGCTCGCGCAGGACCCGTGCCCGGTGGGTGCCCGTGGCGGGTTCCGAGCGGGTTCGCCCTGGGTCGACGGCCAGCGCACCGGCCAAGGCCGACGACATCCCGCCGGGCAGGTGGATGCTGCGCTCGAGCAGCTCATGGGCGTGCGGCGACAGTTGCTCGACGGCGTCCATCACCGCCTCGGCCATCACGCCGGCTCCGCTGCCCGTGGTGACGACCACACTCCGGTCGTCCGCGTGTCGGCGCCTTGACGCGATCAGCTCGAGGGCAGCCGGGATGCCCCCGCCGAGCTCGGCCACATGACGGGCCTGCGCCTCCCCAGCCGCCGAGCCCAGGAGCACCTGAGCCAGATTCACCGCCGAACCCTGCAGCGAGCGGCCCGGGGCAGGCAGCGGCAGTGGTCGCAGGGCCAACACCTCCTCGGAGGTGAGACCCAGGGGATGGCGGGCGGTGACCAGGATGGTCAGCTCGCCCAGCAGGGCCGTGAGCTGGATCGCGACATCCGCGAGGGACCCATCCAGGGAGTCGGCATCGTCGAGCACCATGACGGTGGGAGACCGGCCCACTGCGGCCTCGATGAGGGTGAGCAGGTGAGGGGCGCTGTGGTGCTGGGGTGAGAGGCCGAGCTCCCCGGCGATTCGTGCGAGCACCCCGTCGGGCGAAACGCCTCGGAGATCGACCCACGTGGTCATCGAGTGCCGACCGCTGCGACGCACCCATTCGCCCACGAGCCGGCTCTTGCCCAGCCCGCCCATGCCGCTGACCGTGACGATGCGGGAGCGACTGACGAGTCGGTCCAGCACGTCGAGGTCGCTCTCGCGTCCCACGAAGTCGGCCGACGCAACCGGCACGTTGTCGGGGCCAGTCTCCTCGGTGGGCGGGAGCAGCGAAGAGTCCTGGTGCAAGACCGCCTGGTGCGTCGCTGCGAGATCGGCGCCTGGCTCGATGCCCAGCTCGTCAGCGAGGACGCCGCGAGCCTCGCGGTAGAGGCCGAGGGCCTCGGCCTGCCGACCGGCCTGGACCAGGGCTCGCATGGCCAGAGCCCACCGGCGCTCACGGGTGGGCTCGGCGCGGGCGAGCTCGACGAGGCGATCACAGTGGTCGCCGCCGACCTTGAGCTGCACGACCAGTGCTGCCCAAGTTTCCTCGAGACTCCGGTGTCGCAGCTCGAGCGCGCGGCACTCGTCAGCGAGTGCCTGCGCATCCGACAGGTCGCCCCACGGACGCGACCACAGGTCGAGGGCCCTGGCGGCGGACGTCAGTGCCTGGCTGCTGGCCACCCGGCCCGACGTGATGCATCCACGGACCAGCTCGTCGTAGTCCCAGACGTCGTAGGCGTCCGGACGGAGCACGTAGCCGTCAGCCGACGAGGCCAACCAGCGCGAGCCCAGCCCACCCGACGTCGAGTCCAGCAGCCGCCGGAGGCGGGCGACGTGCGCGTGCACGGCATTGACCGGGTCGCGCGCCCCTGAGGTGGAGCCTGCCCTGATGCGGTCTGCCAGTCGCGCCGCGGGGACGGGCCGGCCGGCCTCGGCGAGAAGCAGGCCGACGATCAGTCGCCGCTGGATCCCCCGAAGGGGCACCTCGAGGGCTCCCACCCGCAGCCGGACGCCACCGAGGATCGCCGCGCTCAACGTCACAGCCGGGCGTGCGACGACGTCCGAGATCGTGTGCTCGCCCACGCCGCCGGTCATGGTGGGCGCGTCAGGACCCGCGGCGCCGGGTGAGGTCGGAGAGCCGATCGGGGAGGTCGCGCCAGAAGGCCACTCCGCGCTGCGGCCACAGGAAGGAGCGGACTCGGGTCTTGAGGGCCCGGGTGCTCCCGACCTGGCGCCGGATCGAGCGGATGTCGTGGTGCAGGCGGATCGCCTCCTGCGGCGTCGTGCGCTCGGGGCGGTCGTAGCGGGCCTTCTCGAGCGTCGTCGTGACGCGACCCATCGCCGTCGCGCTGTCCTCGTCGAGATGCCCCTGCGTCACGTAGCGCTCGCGCAGCTGGCGCAGGGTCGCACCGTGCGGTGCCTCCAGCCCGAGGTCGCCGAGGTGCGCGGTCAGGTCGTCCCACTCGGCCTCGATGAGCTCCTGCTGGGTGACTGCGGCCCGCCGCCGTCTCAGCTGCAGGAGCCAGGCCGTGATCGGCATGACGAGGACGGCGAGCACGAGCACGAGCAGGGTCACGACGATGGCGAGGTTGCGCAGGGTCAGCGCCGAGCCGACCCGGTCGAGCACGCCCTGCTCCGCGGGCGCGGGAGCGACAACCGCCGTCGTCGTCGGGGCAGCGCTGCTCGTCGCGGTGCCGGAGCCCTCGCTCTCGGTGACCGACCGACCGCCGCCGGTCGACCCGGCGTCACTGCCGAGCACGGCATACGGCGGGGGAGTGCCGGCCCGGGCACCCGGCGTCGGCTCGAAGCGCAGCCAGCCGTAGCCCTGGAAGAAGAGCTCGGGCCAGGCGTGCGCGTCGGATGCCTTGACGATGTACTTGTCGGTGCCCGCGGCCTGGCCCGGCAGGAAGCCGATCGCCATGCGCGCCGGTATGCCCTGCGCGCGCGCCATCATGATCATCGCCGTGGCGAACTGCACGCAGTAGCCGCGACGCGTCTCGTAGAAGTTGCGGATGGGCTCCATGAGCCGGCCGCTCTCGTCGCGCAACGGCTCGCCGAGGTCGAGGTCGTAGGTGTAGTCGGCCGAGCGCAGGTGGTCCTGGATCGCGATGGCGCGGTCGAGCGGGTTGTCCGCGTCTGCGGTGACGTCGTCGGACCAGCGCTGCACGAGCGTGCGCACCGTGTCGGGCACGGCGAGGTCGTCCTCGGTGACGTCGGGGGAGTCCGGGGTGCCGGAGTCGCGCAGCTGGGGCGGGGAGGGGGCCACGTCGGCATACGTCACCCGGTAGGAGCCGACGGCGCGTCCGACCCGCACGTCGCGGGTGATGGGGTCGATGGCCCACGGCGTGCCCTCCATCGCCACGGCCACGACGGGATAGGGCACCGCGATGCGCGGCGCGGCGAGCGTGTTGTCCGTGACGTCGATGACGTAGTCACGACGCTGCGAGGCGGGAGGCAGCGGTTGCGGCTGCCCGTTCCTGTTGCCCCCGCCGGGCTGCAGCCACTGCCCTCGGGAGTAGTAGGAGGTTGCGAGCACGCGCAGCGGGCTCTTCGTGAAGGCCGTCGTCGTGTAGCTGAGGACCGGGGTCTGGTCGCTGTCGTTGAGGCTCCGGCTGAGGTCGAGGGTGTCGTTGAAGCCCACCGACCCCTGACCGCCTCCGCCTTCGGTGCGTCCGAGCCCCTCCGTGAGGTAGCGCGGCGGGAAGTGCGGCACGACGAGGGGCACGACGAGCGCGAGCACGACGCCGAGGGCGCCGAGCTTGAGCGCTCCGAGGGAGAAGGACCGCAGCGCGTCGCGGTCGTGGGCGACCTCGTCGATCTCGCTCTCCTCGGCGGCGTTGGCGGTGCTCCACCGGGAGAAGCCGGCCCGGGCCGTCGTGTGCAG
This sequence comes from Humibacillus xanthopallidus, assembly GCF_044793955.1. Taxonomy (GTDB): domain Bacteria; phylum Actinomycetota; class Actinomycetes; order Actinomycetales; family Dermatophilaceae; genus Humibacillus; species Humibacillus xanthopallidus_C. The sequence goes on from NZ_CP084995.1 coordinate 2,079,610, forward strand.
CATGAGCAGCCACAGCACGACGGGCACGAGGAAGAAGCGCAGCGCCAGGGCCGCCTGGCCGTTGGCGGCGGTGATGAGGTATGCCGTGAGGAGCGGGAGGCCTGCCGCCGCGGGGCTGCGCCACGTGGCCGCCATGGCGTCGACGCAGATCGCGACCGCAGCGACCACGACGAGCAACCAGAAGGTCACGCCCTCGTTGAGCGGGGCCGGCGCGGTGTAGCGCTGGATGGTGTCGAGGGCCTGCAGGCCGAGGGAGTTGGCCACCTCGATGCTGGCGGGCGTCGGCAGCAGCCACGCGAAGGTGTCGCCGGCGTAGCGGTAGAGCAGGACGTAGGCGACGACGAGCAGCTGGGCGACGACGACGAGCACCTTGGACCGGGTGAGTCCGCGCGCCACGAGCCCGACCCCGGCGGAGAGGGCGATGACGACGACCGCCTGGGAGATCCAGGAGGAGTCGGTGAAGAGGCTCGTGATCGGGTAGACGGCGGCCAGGGTGGCGAGAGCGGCGAGGAGGGTGATCCTCCAGCGGCGACGGGTCATCGGCTGCCTCCGACCGTGGCGGCGGTGAGCACGGCCCAGGAGTGGGCGACGTCGTCGTCGCCCTGCACCGCCACGGCTCGCCACCCGGCGAGCCGCAGGGCGTCGACGTGCGGGTCGACCGCGTCGGCGACCGAGTCGCCGAAGCTGCGGGCGTCGACGACGAAGGCGATGCCGGTCGTGCCGGGCTGGCGCAGGCTCGCGAGGCGCAGGGTGACGTCCTGGTCGTGCGGGCCGACGAGGGCCACGACGAGCCCGCCGGCGGAGGCGAGCGACTGGGCGGCGCGCAGGATCTCGTCCTCGCCCGTGTCGTCGGACGGGGCCGTGACGGCGAGGACGTCGAGGATCTCGTCGACGGTCATGGTGTCGGCGGCACGTGCGCTCCGGACGGTCTCGGCGCAGACGACGTGCACGGCATACCCCGAGTCGACGAGGTGGACCGCGACCGACGCGGCCGCCGTCACCGCCCACTCGAAGGACGAGGAGGCGCCGCTGCCGCCGTGGGCGGCCGGTCGCGGGTCGAGCAGGACGAGGGCGCGCCGCTGGGCCGGACGGTCCTCCTGGCGGACCATGAGGTCACCGGTGCGCGCGGTGGCGGGCCAGTGGATGTGGCGCAGGTCGTCGCCGTCGCGATACTCGCGGATGGTGATGTCGTCCTCGCCGTGCAGGGCGATGAGGTGCGCCTGCTCGCCCTCGGAGCCGACGCCGGCGCTCGGGTGCCGGCTCGACGACAGCGGGTGGACGGCGGGCAGGACGACGAGGTCGGTCGTGCCCTCGAGGACCGCGTTGCGGTTGGCGAGGCCGAAGGGGTCCTGCACCTGCACCCCGAGGGGGCCGAGCCGGTGCCGGCCGCGCAGGTGCGAGCGCACCTGGTAGTCGATCGCGCGCACCCGCCCGGGTGGGATGCGACCGACGACGAAGCGCGGCCGGTCGCCGAGCACGTAGTCGAGCCGCTCCTCGGCGAGGAAGATCGGGGTCGTGGCCGACGAGACGTTCTCGAACGAGAGCGTCACGGAGGCGTCCTGACCGACGCTGATGCGCTCGGGATGGCTGTGCCGCTCGATGCGCATGCGGGTCTTGCGGGTGCGCACGAGGGTGGCTGAGATGATCGGCAGACCGATGAGCAGGACGCCGAAGCGCGTGAGGTCGGGGAAGCCGAAGATCATGCCGGCGAGGGCGAGCGTGATGCCGGAGCCCATGAAGGCTCGGCCGCGGGTGGTGAGGACGCCGCGCAGGGCGCGCATGCCGACCGCCGCCTCAGCGGGAGGTGGCCGGCACCGGCACCTGGCGGAGCAGGTCGCCGACGACCTCGGACGTCGTGCGCCGGGCGAGCTGGGTCTCGCTCGAGGGCATGAGCCGGTGGGCGAGCACGGCGGTGGCGAGCACCTGCACGTCGTCGGGGATGACGTGGTCGCGGCCCTCGAGCGCCGCGTGCGCTCGGGACGCGCGGAGCAGGTGCAGCGCGGCCCGCGGCGACGCGCCGAGGCGCAGCGCCGACGTGGAGCGCGAGCGGGTCACGAGGTCGACGATGTACTGGCGCACGGCCGGGCTCGCGTGGACGCGCGACACCTGCTGCACGACCCGGTTGATCGTCTCGGCGTCGGTGACCGGCACGAGGTCGTCGAGGGGATCGTGCGCGCCGTGGCTCTCGAGCAGGTCGAGCTCGGCGCGAGCGCTCGGGTAGCCCATCGAGATGCGCGCCATGAAGCGGTCGCGCTGGGCCTCCGGGAGCGGGTAGGTGCCCTCCATCTCGATGGGGTTCTGCGTCGCCATGACGATGAACGGCGCCTGCAGGGGATAGGTCGTGCCGTCGACGGTGACCTGCCGCTCCTCCATCGACTCGAGCAGCGCCGACTGGGTCTTGGGGGAGGCCCGGTTGATCTCGTCGCCGACGACGACGTTGGCGAAGATCGCTCCCGGGCGGAACTCGAAGCGGCGGGCGTCCTGGTTGAAGATGCTGACGCCGGTGACGTCGCTCGGCAGCAGGTCGGGCGTGAACTGGATGCGGCGCACCGTGGCGTCGATGGAGCGGGCGAGGGCCTTGGCGAGCATCGTCTTGCCGACCCCGGGCACGTCCTCGATGAGCAGGTGGCCGCCGGCGAACAGCACGGTCACCGTCGTACGGACGACATCGGCCTTGCCCTCGATCACGCTCGTCATCGCGCCGGCGAGCCGGTCGGCCACCCCGTGCACGAGATCGAGGTCGGCTGCCTGTGGCACCGCGCTCGTGTCGAGGCCGGTCTCGGTCATGGTCACGCTGTCCTCCGGTGGTTCGGTTGCCCCATGTCAGCGCGCACCTGCTCATGACGGGCGCGCGTCCCTCGGTGATCTTCTCCCATGGACCCGTGGTGCGGAAGGTCCGGGCCGGCGCTCACCGCACACAGCGACGCCAGTCATTCCACTTTCCTCCACGGTGAACGTCTGCGGAGCGCAATCAGTTCGCGGATGGCCCAACTGGCTCGGGATTCGCGCGTGGCCCACCCCTGCGCAGGCGTGAGGCAGCCCTCCGTGGGGCGATGACGTATGCCGCCCGGCGGGGTCTGCGAGTTCGCCGGCGTCAGGCGGGTGGATCCTCCTCCACTTCGCCCCACCGGGTTTGACCTGCGCAGATGCGTGAGGAATCGGCCCGACATGGGTATTGGATCGTTGACGGTGGAGCAAAGTGGAGTACTGTGGGGAGCGAAGGAAGTGTCTGAACGTCGTGGGGTCGAGCAAGGGGAGGTGGCGGACCATGTTCCTGGGGACGCACACACCTCGTCTCGACGAGAAGGGTCGGCTGTTCCTGCCCGCGAAGTTCCGCGAGCGGATGGCGGCCGGCCTCGTCGTCACCCGCGGCCAGGAGCGCAGCCTCTTCATCTACCCGATGGACGAGTTCACCAAGGTCGCCGACCAGATGCGCCAGGCCCCGACGACGAGCAAGGTCGCCCGCGACTACATGCGCGTCTTCCTCTCCGGCGCGTCCGACGAGATCCCCGACAAGCAGGGACGCTTCACCATCCCCGCCAACCTCCGGCAGTACGCCGGCCTCGACCGTGACGTGACCGTCATCGGGGCGGGCTCACGCCTCGAGGTCTGGGACAGCGCGGTGTGGGACGCCTACCTCGAGCAGACCGAGCAGAGCTTCGCCGAGACGGCGGAGGAGGTCATCCCCGGCCTCTTCTGACCAGCACCGCGGCACCGCAGCACGACGCCAGGACAGCACCGCCCCACCGAGAACAGCAGACCTGAGAGCCGGCCTCCAGCCGCTTCGCACCCGAGACGACTTCCCCCGTCCCGGGCGCCGTAGCGGATGGGGACCCGCCCGCAGGTCTCACCAGTGCGACAGCCCGACCACCCGCCCGACCTCCCTCAGAGCGCAACGCCTCCCCTCCACCTTCACGCCGGCAGCGCACACCCTTATCCGATTTCGAGTCACACCAGTCACACCAGTGACATGAGTATCACCAGCACCACACGACACACCGCCGAGTGAAGGACGCGTCATGACAGACCGAGGGGACCAGCCCGACGCAGCGCACGACGCTGCCTCGGCCCACCGTGGTCCCGCTCGCGACCGGCACGTCCCCGTCATGCGCGACCGCATCCTCGAGCTGCTGGCCCCCGCGCTGGAGCGGGAGGGGAGCGTGCACGTCGACGCGACGCTCGGCATGGGAGGGCACGCCGAGGGCGTGCTCGAGCGCTTCCCGGGCACGACGGTCGTCGGCATCGACCGCGACCGCGAGGCGCTGGCCCTCTCGATCGAGCGTCTGGCGCGCTTCGGCGACCGCTTCCGGCCGGTGCACGCCGTCTACGACGAGATCGACGACGTCGTGGCCGGGCTGGGCCTGACCGCGGTCGACGGCATCCTCTTCGACCTCGGCGTCAGCTCGCTCCAGCTCGACGAGACCGACCGGGGCTTCGCCTACCGGGTCGATGCCCCGCTCGACATGCGCATGGACCAGTCGACCGGCATCACGGCCGCTGACGTGCTCAACACCTACGACGCGGCCGACCTCACTCGCGTGCTGCGCGACTACGGCGAGGAGCGCTTCGCCCGCAAGATCGCCTCGGCCGTCGTGCGGGAGCGCCAGCTCGAGCCGTTCACGACGTCGGGCCGACTCGTCGAGCTGCTCCGTCGGGCCATCCCGATGGCGTCGCAGCGCCAGAGCGGTCACCCGGCCAAGCGCACCTTCCAGGCCCTGCGCATCGAGGTCAACGACGAGCTCGAGGTGTGGCGCCGCGCGATCACCGGCGCGATCGACGCGCTCGCCGTCGGCGGCCGCATCGCGGTCCTGTCCTACCACTCCCTCGAGGACCGCACGACGAAGCAGGCGTTCGCCGCCGGCGCGACCTCGAGCACACCGCCCGGGCTGCCCGTCGAGCTGCCCGAGCACGCGGCATACCTCTCGCTCGTCACCCGCGGTGGCGAGGAGCCCGACGACGCCGAGGTGGCCCTCAACCCCCGCGCCACGTCGGCGCACCTGCGCGTCGCCGAGCGGGTCCGGGCGACCGGCCCCCTCGCCAGCGCCAAGAGCAGCACGAAGAGCAGCACGAAGAGCAGCACGAAGAGCAGCACGAAGAGCAGCACCAGCCGGAAGGGATCCACCCGATGAGCCAGATGACCGCCACCGCCCGCCCGTTGCGGGCCCCGCGCCGCGGACCGGCGCCGGTCGCGTCACTGCGGGTGCTGCCGGCCCGGATGGCCAGCACGGGCAGCGGGGCGTTCGCGACGCTCTGCATCGTGCTGCTCACCGCGGGCCTCATCGCGCTGCTCGTGCTCAACACCGCTCTCGCCCAGGGCTCGATCGCTCTCGGCCAGCTGCAGCGCGACTCGGCGCGCCTGACCGACACGGCGGGCAACCTGCAGGAGCAGATCGACCGCTCCTCCGCCAGCGGGGCCCTCGCCCGCAGCGCCGCGCAGCTCGGGATGGTGCGGATGGGCGAGCGCGGCTACATCGACCTCGCGGCCGGCACCGTCACGGGGGAGCCCAAGCCCGCGACCAAGGACCTCGCCCTGCCGATCGTGACGAGCCCGACCCCCCTCGAGGTCACGAAGGAGGTCAAGGGCCTGCTGTCCTCGGCGACCTCGGTGGCCACCAAGGCCCAGACCTCGGCGCAGAAGGCAGCGGCCGCCAAGGCCGCCGAGGCGAAGAAGAAGGCGGCTGCGGCGGCCGCCACGCCGACCGCGCCGGGTGCCGCCGCGAAGCCGGCTGCGACGCCCACACTGGGGACGGGTGGCGCCGCGTCGGCCCAGCCGACCCAGCCGGCCGCCAAGCCGACCCAGCCCGCCGCCCAGCCGACGCCGACCACGACGAGGTGAGAGTGTGACGCCGACCCGAGGCTCCGAGCCCGGCCGCCCCGACCGTCCCGAGCGGCGCACCGCGTCACCGGCGTCACCAGCATCATCGGGGCGCTCCGGCACGACCGCGCGCCCGTCCCGGCCGCGCTCTGGCTCGACGGGCGCGACGACTGACAAGGCGTCGCGGGTCCGCGGCACCGCTGCCCAGGGCTCGGCGCGCACCACGACCGGGCGTCCCGCATCCTCGACCGGGCGCGCGGCGCCCCCGAGCGGGCGCGCCGCGTCCTCGAGCGGCCGCGCGGGGTCCTCGAGCGGCCGACCCCCGGCTCGTCCGACACCGCGATCGGCCGCCGCGCCTGCTGCTCCGTCCGGCCGCGGTCGCGGTCCCGCGCCGAAGCGCTCGTCGGCTCCGCGGCCGCCGCGCCGGCCCCGTCGGCGGCTGCGCATCTCGACGGCCAACCCGCGCCGTCGCGCCCGCGTCATGTTCGCGGCGATCCTCGTCATCTTCACCGTCTTCGCCGGTCAGCTCCTGCGCATCCAGGCGTTCGACGCCTCGGCGACCCAGGCGGCCGCCTTCAACAAGCGCCTCGTGCAGACCCTCACCCCGGCGATGCGCGGCCAGATCCTCGACACGAACGGGCAGGTGCTCGCCGACTCGGTCGAGCGCTACACCGTCGCGGCCAACCCCAATGCCGTCCCGGCCTACAAGGTGCGGGTCGACGGCTCGCTCAAGCAGGTCGGCGTCGCCGGTGCTGTCACGGCGCTGGCCCCGCTGCTCGACATGAGCGAGTCCGACCTGACCGCGATCCTCACCCGGCCCAAGACCCAGTACGCCATCGTCAAGAAGCAGGTCAACCCCGCCGTCTACAGCGAGATCCGGGCGCTCGGCATCCCCGGCATCAGCGGCGAGAAGACCGTCGACCGCATCTATCCGACCGCCATGGCCGCCGGTGAGATCGTCGGCTTCGAGCACCCCTACGACCCGAAGTACTCCGCGGGCGTCGAGAAGATGCTGGAGAAGACCCTCGCCGGCAGCCCGGGCCGCACCGTGGCCGAGCGCGCCCGTGACGGCTACATCATCCCGGGCTCGCAGCGGGTCGACACCCCCGTGGTCAACGGACGCGACGTCAAGCTGACGATCGACTCCGACCTGCAGTGGTATGCCCAGAACGCGTTGGCCAAGCAGGTGACCGGCGTAGGCGCCGAGTCGGGCACCGCCGTCGTCATCGAGGTCGCGACCGGCAAGATCCGGGCCGCGGCGAGCTATCCGACCTACGACTCCAACAAGCCGGGTGCGGCCAAGACCAACCTCGCCAACCGCGCCTTCTGGGAGGCCTTCGAGCCCGGCTCGACCGGCAAGCTCATGACGATGGCCGCCGCGATGGAGCAGAAGGTGATCACCCCCGACACGGGAGTCATCGTGCCGATCCGGCTGCCCCGCGCCGGCATCCGCTTCAAGGACAACGAGTACCACGGCGTCGAGCACATGACGGCCACCGGCGTCATCGCCAAGTCCTCCAACATGGGCACGATGCTCATCGGGGAGCGCGTGGCGCCCACGATGATGGAGGACTACTACCGCAAGTTCGGCATCGGCCAGAAGACCTCGGTCAACTTCCCCGGCGAGTCTGCCGGTCAGCTCGCCCCGGCCGAGAAGTGGAACGCCCCCCAGCGCTACACGCTCCTCTTCGGCCAGGGCTACTCGGTCACCGCCGTTCAGGCCACGAGCGTGTTCCAGACCATCGCCAACAAGGGCGTGCGGGTGTCGCCGTCACTCGTCGAGGCCACCGCCGACGTGAACGGCACGCTCGTGCCCGCTGCCACCCCGACCCCCGCGCGGGTGGTCTCGGAGGACACCGCGGTCAAGCTCTCGCGGATGATGGAGGAGGTCACCGGCCCCGACGGCACCGCCAGCGCCGCCCGCATCAAGGGCTACCGCGTCGCCGGCAAGACCGGCACCGCCGACCGCTACGACGAGAAGGTCAAGGGCTACAACGGCTTCACCGCCTCCTTCATCGGCTACGCGCCCGCCGAGAACCCGAAGTACGTCGTCGGTGTCTTCATCCAGAAGCCCAGCGCGGGCATGTTCGGTGGCATGCTCGCCGGACCGGTCTTCAACCAGGTGATGACCTACCTGATCGAGCGCACCGGAGCCCCGCCCAGCCCGAAGTCCGACCTCGACTACCACGTCTGGGCCAAGAAGCCGCTGTCCGAGAACGACCCGACCGTCATCAGCAATGCGCGGGCGAAGCGGGATGGCCTGTAAGTTGGGATGACGTGTCACCTACCCCCCTCCGACCCGCCACCTCGGGCGTTCGGCTCGACGACCTGACGTCCAGGACCGGGTCCGGCGACGTGCTGCGACTCGCTGCCTCGGACCCTGCCGTCGGTGACGTCGTCGTCACCGGTGTCAGCCTCGACAGCCGGGCCGTGTCCGCCGGTGACCTGTATGCCGCCCTCCCGGGGTTCAACGCCCACGGCGCGGACTTCGCGGGCGAGGCCATCGCCGCCGGGGCGGTCGCGGTGCTCACCGACGCGGCGGGCCTCGATCGCCTCCATGGACTCGAGCGACCCGAGCGACCCGGCTCCCCGCAGGTGCCGGTGCTCGTGGCAGCCCACCCCCGAGAGGTGCTCGGTGCGCTCGCCGCGACGGTCTACGGGCACCCGGCCGAGGACCTCACCACGCTGGGGGTGACGGGGACCAACGGCAAGACGACGACGGCATACCTCATCGAGTCGGCGCTGCGCGCCCTCGGGCAGCGCACCGGGCTCATCGGCACCGTCGAGACCCGCATCGGCGACGAGCGGCTCGACTCCGTGCGCACGACGCCCGAGGCGACCGACCTGCACGCCCTGCTCGGCATGATGCGCGAGCGCGGCATCGACGCGTGCGTCATGGAGGTCTCGAGCCACGCTCTCGAGCTGCACCGGGTCGACGGGGTTGTCTACGACGTCGCGCTCTTCACCAACCTCTCCCAGGACCACCTCGACTTCCACGCGAGCATGGAGGACTACTTCGCCGCCAAGGCCTCGCTCTTCACGCCCGCTCGCTCACGGGCCGCGGTCGTGTGCGTCGACGATGCCTGGGGAGCGCGGCTGGCGCGCGAGGCGACGGTGCCGACCGTGACCTTCGCCTCCGCCCCTGCAGACGGCGTCGACTGGGTCATCGAGGAGGGAGCCGGTGGCTCCTTCGCGGTGCGTGAGACCGGGGGCGAGCGGGTGCTCTCGCTCGTGTCGCACCTGCCCGGCCACTTCAACGTCGCCAACACCGCCCTCGCGGCTCTCGCGCTGCTGACCCTCGGGCTCGAGGTGACCCAGGTGCAGCAGGCGCTGGCCGTGCCACCGGACGTGCCCGGCCGCATGGAGGTCGTGGCACCCGGTGGCCCCGAGGGGCCGCGGTGCATCGTCGACTTCGCCCACACCCCCGACGCGGTCGACGCCGCCCTCGACGCGCTCCGGCCCTCGACCTCGGGCCGGCTCATCGCGGTGCTCGGAGCGGGCGGCGACCGCGACCGGGGCAAGCGCCCCGGCATGGGGGCAGCCGCCGCCCGGCGTGCCGACATCGTCGTGGTCACCGACGATAACCCCCGCTCGGAGGAGCCCGGCGACATCCGCGAGGCGGTCATCGCGGGCGCTCGCGAGACGGTGCGGTCGGGCGAGGCCCGGGCAACTGACATCATCGACGGCGGGTCGCGCTCCAGCGCGATCGCCGAGGCCGTCGCCATCGCCGTCCTCGCGGCCGGCTCGGGCGACGGTGTCGACACCGTCGTCGTGCTCGGCAAGGGACACGAGAAGGGTCAGGAGATCCACGGAGTGAAGCATCCGTTCGACGACCGGGAGGCCGTGCGCGCCGCCCTAGGTGCCGCGCTCGGCGCCGCGACGGGCCCCGGCGGCGGCTCGTGATCGCGCTGACCCTCGCCGAGATCCGCGACCTCACGGGGGGCCGGCTCGTGGGGACCGACACCCCCGACGACATCGTCGTCGACGGTGTCGTCACCACCGACTCGCGCGACGTCACCCCCGGCAGTCTCTATGTCGCCCGGGTGGGCGAGCACGCCGACGGCCACGCCTACGTGGACGCGGCAGTGTCCGCCGGTGCCGTCGCCGCCCTCACCTCGCGAGCGGTCGAGGGCGTGGCGCAGGTCGTCGTCGACGACGTGCAGACCGCCTTCGGCGCCGTCGCGCGCGGCGTCGTCGACCGGGCCCCCGAGCTGCGCATCGTCGGCATCACCGGCAGCTCGGGCAAGACCTCGACCAAGGACCTGCTCGCCGCCGTGCTCGAGTCGGTCGCCGAGACGGTCGCGCCGGTCAACTCGCTCAACGGCGAGATCGGTGTGCCCCTCACGGTGTGCCGCGTGACCCCGACGACCCGCTTCCTCGTCGCCGAGATGGGCGCGCGCGGCATCGGCCACATCGACTACCTCACCCGCATCGCGCCGCCCCAGGTCGCCATCGTGCTCAACGTCGGCACCGCGCACGTCGGCGAGTTCGGCTCGCGCGCCAACATCGCCGCGGCGAAGGCCGAGCTGCCCCGGGCCGTGCCCGCCGAGGGGCTGGCCGTGCTCAACGCCGACGACCCCCTCGTGGCGGCCATGCGCGACGGTCTGGCCTGCCGCGTGCAGCTCGTCGGGCTCTCGCCCGACGCCGACGTGCGCGCTGAGGAGGTCGTGCTCGACGAGCTCGGCAGGGCGGCATACACCCTCGTCGCGCCGGCAGGCAGCGTCCGGATCACCTTGCGCCAGAGCGGTGCCCACCACGTCGGCAACTCACTCGCCGTCGCTGCCGCGGCCCTCGAGCTCGGGCTGTCGCTCGACCAGGTGGCCGCCGGGCTGTCGGCGGCCGAGGCCGTGAGCCGGTGGCGGATGGAGCTGACCGAACGACCCGACGGCGTGCTCGTCGTCAACGACGCCTACAACGCCAACCCCGAGTCGATGCGCGCCGCGCTCGACTCCGTGGCCGCCATGAGCGTCACCGGTCGGCGCTGGGCCGTGCTCGGCGGCATGCTCGAGCTCGGCGACGACAGCGAGCCCGAGCACACGGCTGTGGGGGCGTATGCCGCCGGACTGGGCTTCGACCACCTCGTGGCCGTGGGGGAGGGGGCCCGCCCCGTCGCCGCCGCGTTCCCGGGCGCGCAGTGGGTGCCCGACACCGACGCCGCCCACGACCTCGTCGACGGGCACCTCGCCCCCGGCGACGTCGTCCTGCTGAAGTCGAGCCGCGACAGCGGCCTGCGCTGGCTGGGTGACCGCCTCGCCGGTCGAGACACGGCACCCCGGGGCGACAAGGTGGTCACCTCGTGAAGGGCGTCCTGCTCGCGGCGTCGTTCTCGCTGCTCATCTCGCTGTTCGGCACACCGCTGTTCATCAAGTTCCTCGTCAAGCGGGGCTACGGCCAGTTCATCCGTGACGACGGCCCGACGTCGCACCACACGAAGCGCGGCACGCCGACGATGGGCGGGGCGGTCATCCTCGCCGCCACCCTCGGTGCCTACTTCCTCGCCCACCTCTTCACCCTCAACCCGCCCACGGCGAGCGGTCTGCTCGTGCTCTTTCTCATGGCGGGTCTCGGCTTCGTCGGCTTCCTCGACGACTTCATCAAGATCAGCAAGCAGCGCAGCCTCGGACTGCGCTCGCGGGAGAAGCTCATCGGCCAGACGCTCGTGGGCGTCATCTTCGCCGGACTCGCACTGCAGTTCCCCAACGAGCAGTACCGCACTCCCGCCTCGCTGCTCGTCTCGTTCGTGCGCGACACCAACATCAGCCTCGCCCTCGGTGGGAGCACCGTCGTCGGGGTCATCCTCTTCGTCATCTTCGCCAACGTCATGATCGCCGGAGCCTCCAACGGCGTGAACCTCACCGACGGCCTCGACGGGCTCGCGACCGGTGTGTGCACGATGGTCTTCGGCGCCTACGTGCTCATCAGCATCTGGACCTACAACCAGAACTGCCAGACCAACCCGGGCATCAAGTGCTACGAGGTGCGCGACTCCCACGACCTCGCGCTCGTCGCGGCGGCGGGCATGGGCGCCTGCTTCGGCTTCCTCTGGTGGAACGCCACGCCCGCCAAGATCTTCATGGGCGACACCGGTTCGCTCGCCCTCGGTGGCGCGCTGGCCGGCCTCGCGATCACGACCCACACCGAGCTGCTGCTCATCATCCTCGGCGGCATGTTCGTCCTCGAGACGCTGTCGGTGGTCGCCCAGGTGGCCTCGTTCAAGACCACCGGTAAACGGGTGTTGCGGATGGCACCGCTCCACCACCACTTCGAGATGGTGGGGTGGAACGAGGTGACGGTCGTCGTGCGCTTCTGGATCATCGCCGGGCTCTTCGTCGCGCTCGGCCTGGGCATCTTCTACGCCGAGTGGGTGGTGGGATCGCAATGACGTTCGACCCGACCTACGAGCCCCGGGAGGGGCTGACCCACCGCGACGCCGACTGGTCCGGCATCCAGGTGCTCGTCGTGGGCCTCGGCGTGTCCGGCTTCGCTGCCGCCGACGCCCTCGCCGAGCGCGGCGCCCGGGTGACGGCCGTGTCGCGCGACGTCACCGAGGCGATCACCGAGCGCGCCACGATCCTCGAGATCCTCGACGTCGACGTGCGTCTCGGCCCCGAGCACATGAGCGAGCCGCCCCCGGGCACCCAGCTCGTCGTCACCTCGCCCGGCGTGCCCCCGCACGACCCCCTGATGCTGGCCGCGGCGACGTCGGGCATCCCGGTGTGGGGCGAGGTCGAGCTCGCGTGGCGCATGCGGGCAGCCGAGGGTGCCGCTCCCTGGCTGACCGTGACCGGCACGAACGGCAAGACGACGACCGTGGGCATGCTCGCCTCCATCCTGCGGGCCGGTGGCCTGCGCGCGACCAGCGCCGGCAACATCGGCACGCCCCTGCTCGAGGCCGTCCTGCACCCCGAGCCCTACGACGTGCTGGCCGTCGAGCTCTCGAGCTTCCAGCTGCACTGGCAGCGCTCGATCTCCGCGGTCGCCTCGGCCGTGCTCAACGTCGCGCCCGACCACCTCGACTGGCACGGCGGCTACGCCGAGTACCTCCGGGCCAAGGGCAAGATCTACGAGAACACCCACCTGGCCTGCATCTACAACGTGGCGGACATCCAGACCGAGCAGCTCGTGATGGAGGCGAGCGTCGTCGAGGGCTGCCGCGCCGTCGGCTTCACCACCGGCATCCCCGCACCGTCGATGATCGGCGTCGTCGAGGACGTGCTCGCCGACCGGGCCTTCGTCGAGCAGCGGCAGCGCTCGGCCGCCGAGCTGTGCACGCTCGCCGACCTGCAGGGCGACGGCCCGCCGCCGGCGCCGCACTACATCGCCAACGCCCTGGCCGCAGCCGCCCTCGCCCGGGCCTACGGCGTCGGCCCCATCGCCGTGCGCGACGGGCTTCGCGCCTTCCGGCCCGACCGGCACCGCATCGCCGAGATCGCGACGGTGCGCGGGGTGCGCTTCGTCAACGACTCCAAGGCGACCAACCCCCACGCGGCCGCAGCCGCCATCCGCTCCTTCGACTCCGTCGTGTGGATCGCGGGCGGACTGCTCAAGGGCGCCGACGTCGACAGCCTCGTCGAGGAGATGGCCTCACGCCTGCGCGGCGTCGTGCTCATCGGCGCCGATCGCGCGCAGATCGCGGCGGCCCTTTCCCGACACGCGCCGGATGTCCGCGTCATCGACCTGCCCGACACCGACACTGGGGTCATGGACCGGGTCGTCACGCAGGCAGCGCGACTCGCCCAGCCGGGTGACGTCGTCCTGCTCGCCCCCGCAGCGGCGTCGATGGACATGTTCACCAACTACGGTGCCCGCGGCGACGCCTTCGAGGAGGCGGTCCGACGGCACGAGGCGGCCTCCGGAGGGCTGGAGTGAGCACCACCACGACCAACGCCAAGGTCAGCACCAAGACCAGCACCAAGGCCAAGACGGACCAGCCCGCCTCCGCCGCCTCAGGCGTCCAGTCGCTGCCCGTCATCGGCAAGCTCGAGTCGCCGATCACGACCTACTACCTGCTGCTCGGCGCGACCGGGGCCCTCGTCGTCATCGGCCTCATCATGGTCTTCTCCGCCTCGAGCGTGGAGTCGTTGCTGGCCGACCAGGCGTCCTACGCAGTCTTCGTGCGGCAGTTCGCCTTCGCCGTCGTCGGCGGCATCCTCGCGGCCTTCGCCAGCCGCCTCGACCTGCGGTGGTGGAAGCGGCTCGCCTTCCCGATCCTCGTCCTGTCCATCGGGCTCCTCGCGGCCGTCATCCCCTTCGGCAAGATGGTCAACGGCAACCGCAACTGGCTCGCGATCGGCCCCCTGCAGTTCCAGCCGTCGGAGTTCGCCAAGCTCGCGCTCGTGCTCGTCGGTGCCCTCATCTTCGCCAACAAGTCGGCCCGCATGGCGAGCACGATGCACGTCGTGCTGCCCTACCTCGTGCCCATCTCGACCGTCGTGCTCGCGCTCGTGCTCGCCGGTCACGACCTCGGCACGGCGATGGTCTTCCTCGTCATCATCGCCGGGGTCCTCGCGGTCGCCGGCGCCTCCAAGCGGCTCTTCGCCATCGGCGGCCTGCTCGGGGCGGCGGGCGTCGCCGTCCTGGTCTACACGAGCAGCAACCGCATGGGCCGCATCGCCGACTTCTTCGACCCCGCCTGCCAGTCCGACCCCAACGGCATGTGCGGCCAGTCGGTGCACGGCATGTATGCCCTCGCCGACGGCGGGTGGTGGGGCGTCGGGCTCGGCGCGTCCAAGGAGAAGTGGGAGTGGCTCTCGGAGGCCCACAACGACTTCATCTTCGCGATCATCGGTGAGGAGCTCGGCCTGCCGGGCACCCTGATGATCCTCGCGCTCTTCGCGGTGCTGGCGTGGGCCTGCTACCGCCTCGTCAGCCGCACCCAGGACCGATTCGTGCGGATCGCGGGCACTGGCATCATGGCGTGGCTCATCGGGCAGGCCATCATCAACATCGGCGCCGTCATCGGCCTCTTCCCGGTCATCGGCGTGCCCCTGCCGCTCGTCTCGGCCGGCGGCTCCTCACTCGTGACGACGCTGCTCGCCCTCGGCATCCTGCTCTCCTTCGCGCGCAGCGAGCCCGGCTGCAAGGCCCTGCTCGACGCCCGTCCCAGCATGCTCCGCCGGTCGCTCGCCGTGCTCCCGTCACGGCCGCTGTCGATCGCGTCCCGTCGCAGAAGTCGGTGATCCCGCTGTCCACCCCCACCTCCGTCCTGCTCGCGGGAGGGGGCAGTGCCGGCCACGTGTCGCCGCTGCTCTCGCTCGCCGATGCCCTGAGGCGCCGCCACCCCGACGTGCGCATCACCGCGCTCGGCACCCGCGAGGGTCTCGAGGCTCGCCTCGTGCCGGCCCGCGGCATCGACCTGCGCTTCGTGCCCAAGGTCCCGTTGCCCCGTCGCCCGAGTGGTGACCTGCTGCGCCTTCCGGGCAACCTCCGCGCCGCCGTCGCCGCCGCGGGGACGGCGATCGACGAGACCTCTGCCCAGGTGGTCGTCGGCTTCGGTGGCTACGTCAGCACGCCCGCCTACCTCGCCGCGCGGCGCCGGGGCGTGCCGATCGTCGTCCACGAGCAGAACGCCCGCGCCGGCATCGCCAACCGGCTCGGGGCTCGCTGGAGCCGGCACGTCGCCACCACCTTCTCGGGCACCGCGCTGGCCCACGCCCGGCGGATCGGTATGCCGCTTAGGCGCGAGGTCGCCACGCTCGACCGCGCAGCTCTGCGACCCGAGGCTGCCGCCCACTTCGGGCTCGACCCGAGTCGCACCACCCTGCTCGTCACCGGCGGGTCGCTCGGCGCCCAGCGCCTCAACGACGCCTTCCGGGCCCGCACGGCCCAGCTCGGGGACGCCGGCATCCAGGTGCTGCACGTCACCGGGCTCGGCAAGGAGTTCGAGCCCGACCCGTCGCCCTCGGGAGCGTCCTACGTCGTCGTGCCCTATGCCGACCGCATGGAGCTCGCGTATGCCGCCGCCGACCTCGTGGTCGCACGATCCGGCGCCAACACGGTGTGCGAGCTGACCGCGGTGGGCCTGCCCGCCGTCTACGTGCCGCTGCCCGTCGGCAACGGCGAGCAGCGCCTCAACGCCGCCGATGTCGTCGCGGCGGGCGGGGGACTGCTCGTCGACGACGCCGACTTCACGCCCGCCTGGATCGACGCCCACCTGCTCGGACTCGCGGCCGACACCGAGCGGCTCCTCGAGATGGGTCGCCGCGCCCGAGAGCTGGGCGAGCCTCGGGCCGACGAGCTGCTCGCCGACATGGTCGACGACGCGGCGTCCGGGGCACGCACATGAGCGCGACACCGAGCGTCGAGCACCCCTTCGCCGCGGCCCGCTTCGACTTCACCGCGCCGGTGCCCGACGCGGCCGGACTGGGCCGCGTCCACTTCCTGGCCATCGGGGGCGCCGGCATGTCGGGAGTCGCCCGCATCATGCTCGCGCGGGGCATCGCCGTCACCGGCAGCGATGCCAAGGAGGTGCCCGTGCTCAGGGCCCTCGAGGCCGAGGGCGCGTCGGTCTGGGTCGGCTTCCACGAGGGGCACCAGGAGCGGGCCGACGCCGTGGTCATGAGCTCCTCGATCCGCGACGACAACGTCGAGCTCGTCGCGGCCCGTGAGCGCGGCGTCCCCGTGCTCCACCGGGCCCAGGGGCTCGCGTCGCTCATGGGAGACCGACGTCCGGTCGCCGTCGCGGGCGCCAACGGCAAGACCACGACGACCTCCCTGCTCACGGTCGCGCTGCAGGGCTGTGGCCTCGACCCGTCGTTCGCCGTCGGCGGCGAGCTCGCCAAGCACGGCACGAACGCCCACGACGGCAGTGACGACATCTTCGTCGTGGAGGCCGACGAGAGTGACGGATCCTTCGTGGTCTACCACCCCGAGGTGGCGATCGTGACGAACGTGCAGCCTGATCACCTCGACTTCTACCTCAACTTCACAGTTGTCGAGGCCGCCTATGACGCGTTCGTCGGCACGATCCGGCCCGGCGGCCTGCTCGTGACGTGCGCCGACGACACCGGTGCACGGGGCCTCGCCGACCGCGCCCGGTCCTTGGGTGTGCGGGTCATCACCTACGGTTTCGACCCGGGTGCCGACGTCGTCCTCGCCGACCACGTCGCCGACGGACTCACCTCGTCGGTCACGCTGACCGACGCCGCCACGACGGGGGAGACGCGGCGGATGTCGCTGGGTGTGCCCGGGCGCCACAACGCCCTCAACGCTGCAGCCGCCTACGCTGCCGCGGTGCACGGGCTGGGCCAGGACCCCGAGTGCATCCTCGCCGGGCTGGCGTCCTTCACCGGCACGCGCCGTCGGTTCGAGCCCAAGGGCGAGCAGGGTGGTGTCGTCGTCGTCGACGACTACGCCCACAACGCGGGCAAGGTGGCCGCCGTCGTCGAGACGGCCAAGGCTCTCGTGGGCGACGCCGGTCGCCTCATCGTCGTCTTCCAGCCCCATCTCTACAGCCGCACCCGCGACTTCGCGAACGAGCTCGGTGCCGGGCTGGCCCCGGCCGACGAGGTCGTCGTGATGGACGTCTACGCCGCCCGGGAGGACCCGCTGCCCGGGGTCTCCGGCCAGCTCGTGGCCGATGCCGTCAGCCGGGCCCGTCCCGGCGCGGGGGTGCGCTACGTGCCGTCGTGGTCGGAGGTCGCCGAGGTCGTCGTCGACCTCGCGCGGCCCGGCGACCTCGTGCTGACGGTGGGTGCCGGTGACGTCACCATGGTCGGCCCCGAGGTGCTGAGGCTGCTGGAGGGTGCGCCGTGATGCTCGACCGCTCCACCCGGTCGCGCGCGGCACGACCCACGCCCGACCCCTCGGGGGCATCGGGCTCATCGGCATCTCCGGCGGCCGGCTGGAGGACGAGCCGCGCCACGAGGGTGGCCGGCCGTGGCCTCGCCTCCTCCCGGCGCCGCTTCGAGCGGCGGGCGGCCGCCGCCCGGCGCCGGCCGCGGCTGCTCATCGGCATCGGCGTCGCGCTGCTGCTGCTCCTCGGTCTCGTGGTCTGGTTGGGCTGGTTCAGCAGCGTCTTCACCGCCACGGCCGTCGAGGTGCGGGGCGCCTCGGGCGCGGCCGCCGCACAGGTGCGACAGGTCGCGGCGGTGCCCCTCGGGGGTCCGGTCATGCGCGTCGACACCGACGCGGTCCAGGAGCGGCTCGTCGCGGGCAAGGCGTGGCGTGAGGTGTCGGTGTCACGCAGCCTGCCCCACACGGTCGTCATCGACGTCACGCCTCGGGTGGCGGTGCTCGCGGTCCGGGGAGCCGGCGGTCGGGTCGAGCTCGTCGACGCCGAGGGGGTCGTGTTCGCCAGGGTCGCCTCGCCCCCCGCCGGCGTGCCCGTCGTGGCGTCCGGAGCGGCCACCGTGACGAGGGCTGGTGTCACCGCGGCGCTGCAGGCGCTCGGCTCGCTCGAGCCTGCGCTGCGCCGCACCGTCTCGGGCGTCACCGTGTCCGAGGCCGACCAGGTCAGCTTCCGGCTCAAGGTCAAGGACGCGACCAAGACGATCGTCTGGGGAGGCTCCGGCGACGGCGCCACCAAGGCCAAGCTCGTGGCCGTCCTCGTCTCGCAGCCGGGCTCGACGATCGATGTGAGTGTGCCGGGATCACCGGTGACACGCTGAGACGTCCGTGGCGGATGGGGTTGCAGGGGCTGATGAGACCCGCGCCACCGAAATGGGGCGATCCGCCCGGCGACACGCCGCACGGTGGGTTGATCCACGCAACGCCCACGGCATACCGTCGGGGCACTGGTTCGTGACCAAACTGTAACTCTCACCTCCACGGTTAAGGTTTGGGTCGACGTCCGGCGAGGGCCGAGGGTCCCGAGGACGCAAACCAGCACGACCGACGCAGGCAGGACCGGCACCACCAGTCAGGAAGGCCCACTCCCGTGGCAGCAGCACCGCAGAACTATTTGGCCGTCATCAAGGTCGTCGGCATCGGCGGCGGCGGCGTCAATGCGATCAACCGCATGATCGAGGTCGGCCTCAAGGGTGTCGAGTTCATCGCCATCAACACCGACGCGCAGGCGCTGCTCATGAGCGACGCCGACGTCAAGCTCGACGTGGGCCGCGAGCTCACCCGGGGCCTCGGCGCCGGCGCTGACCCTGAGGTCGGCAAGAAGGCCGCCGAGGACCACGCCGAGGAGATCGAGGAGGTGCTCCGCGGCGCCGACATGGTCTTCGTCACCGCAGGCGAGGGTGGCGGCACGGGCACCGGCGGGGCGCCGGTCGTCGCCCGCATCGCCCGCGGCATCGGCGCGCTCACGATCGGCGTCGTCACCCGCCCGTTCACCTTCGAGGGCCGGCGGCGCGCCAACCAGGCCGACTCCGGCATCGGGAGCCTCCGCGAGGAGGTCGACACCCTCATCGTCATCCCCAACGACCGGCTGCTGTCGATCAGCGACCGCAACGTCTCGATGATGGACGCGTTCCGCTCGGCCGACCAGGTGCTCCTCTCGGGCGTGCAGGGCATCACCGACCTCATCACGACGCCCGGCCTGATCAACCTCGACTTCGCCGACGTCAAGTCGGTCATGCAGGGCGCCGGCTCCGCTCTCATGGGCATCGGCTCGGCCCGCGGCGAGGACCGCGCCGTCCAGGCCGCCGAGCTCGCGATCAGCTCACCGCTGCTCGAGGCCTCGATCGACGGCGCGCACGGTGTGCTGCTCTCGGTCCAGGGCGGGTCCGACCTGGGTCTCTTCGAGATCAACGAGGCGGCACGCCTCGTGCAGGAGGCCGCGCACCCCGAGGCCAACATCATCTTCGGTGCGGTCATCGACGACGCCCTCGGCGACGAGGTGCGCGTCACCGTCATCGCCGCCGGCTTCGACGCGGGCGGCCCGACCCACCGCGACGACGAGCGGGCGCTGGGCCAGGTCATGGGGCGGTCAGCGGCTCCGGCCGAGTCCGCCCCGCAGCGCCCGGCCCCCACCGCCCCGCCGGCGCAGGCTCCGCAGCAGCCCGCACCGCAGCACTCCGGCCCGCAGCACGCGGCCCCCGCGCCGACCGGGGGCGAGTCCCGTCCCGCGCCGGCCGAGGCCCCTCGCCAGCAGGTGCCGGTCCAGCAGCCGCCGCGGCAGGTCACCTTCGACGAGGGCGACGACCTCGACGTGCCCGACTTCCTCAAGTAGGCGGCCCAGCCTCCGGCCCCCGCTGACCCGCCGGACCCACCGCGCTCGATAGGTTGTCGTCGTGTTCCACTGGCGCTCGACCCTCGACCGGACCGGGTCCGGCGGTGTCGTCGAGCTCGGTTTCACCGACCGCTCCGCGGGTCGCGGCACCGGACCGTATGCCGGGCTCAACCTCGGCGGTCACGTCGGCGACGACCCCGCCGCGGTCGAGGCCAACCGCGAGGCCCTCGCGGCAGCGGTGGGCGTGCCCCGCGACCACCTGGTCCTCATGAACCAGGTCCACGGAAGCGACGTGGCCGAGGTGTCGGGCCCCCCGACGGGCGCCTCGCCGCCGGTCGACGCCGTCGTCACCCGCACGACGGGGCTGGCCCTCGGGGTGCTGGTCGCCGACTGCGTGCCCGTGCTCCTGCACGACCGCGAGGCCGGCGTGGTCGGAGCCGTCCACGCCGGCCGGCCCGGCATGACGTCCGGGATCGTGGGGCGGGCGGTCGACGCGATGCGCGACCTGGGCGCCGAGACCATCGTCGCCACGGTGGGCCCCTCCGTGTGCGGTCGCTGCTACGAGGTGCCCGCCGACATGGCAGCCGCCGCGGCGGCGGTCTCGGCATCGTCGGCGGCGAGGTCGTGGACCGGCACGCCGGCCATCGACGTCGCAGCGGGGGTCGTCGAGCAGCTGGTGTCCACATCCGTTGCGGTGCAATGGATCCCGGGATGCACGCGCGAGACGTCGAGCCTCTACTCCTACCGCCGCGACGGCGTCACCGGCCGCTTCGCCGGCGTCGTGAGCCTGCCCCAGGAGGCACGTCGATGAGTGCAGACCCACGCCGTCGCGACGAGCTCGCCACCGGTCTCGGCGCGGTGCGGGCCAGGGTCGAGCGCGCGTGCGCCGATGCCGGACGCGACCCGGGCGAGGTCACCCTCATCGTCGTGACGAAGTTCTTCCCGGCGTCCGACGTGCTCCTGCTCCACGACCTGGGGGTGCGCCACTTCGGTGAGAACCGCAACCAGGAGGCGGGGGAGAAGTTCGCCCAGGTGCGGGCCGCCCTGGGGGAGACGGGCCCGGCCGACCTCGTGCTGCACTTCATCGGCCAGCTGCAGACCAACAAGGCCGGACACGTCGCCTCCTACGCCGACGTCGTGCAGTCGGTCGACCGTCCTCGCCTCGTCAGTGCCCTCGACCGAGGGGCGCACGCGGCCGACCGGCACCTCGACGTGCTCCTGCAGGTCGACCTCGACCCCACGCCGGGCGACGGCTCGGGCGGGGTCGCCACCGCCCGCGGCGGCCTGCGCCCCGAGGACGCCGACGCGCTGGCCGACGCCGTCGCGGTGCGTGACCTGCTGCGCCTGCGCGGAGTCATGGCGGTCGCCCCCCTGGGAGCCGACCCCGACGCGGCCTTCGCCCGGCTGCGCGAGGTCGCGGACGGCATACGACAGCGGCACCCCCGAGCCGACTGGATCTCTGCCGGGATGAGCGGCGACCTCGAGGCGGCGGTGCGACACGGAGCAACACACCTGCGTGTCGGAACCGCAATCCTCGGATCACGGCCGTCACTTCTGTAACGTCGAACCCACTGGAATCCGAACGGTTTGGGGAGTTGGCATGGCAGGGGCACTGCGCAAGACGATGGTGTACCTCGGACTCAGCGAGGAGGACCAGAGGCAGGACCGTGAGCGCTATGACGACTACGAGTCCTACGACGAGTCCGACCGCTACGACGACGAGTCCGACCGCTCGGACCGCGTCGGTTCGACGGACGTCTCCGAGCACACCGCTGCCGTGACGCAGCTCCCGACCCGCCGGCCCGTCGCGGCCGTCGTGCGCGACCCCGAGGTCGGTTCGCTCAACCGGATCACGACGATCCACCCGCGCACCTACAACGAGGCCAAGAACATCGGCGAGTGGTTCCGCGACAACGTGCCAGTGATCATGAACCTCAGCGACATGGACGACGCGGACGCCAAGCGTCTCGTCGACTTCGCCGCGGGTCTCGTCTTCGGCCTGCACGGCACGATCGAGCGGGTCACCTCCAAGGTCTTCCTGCTCTCGCCCTCGCACGTCGAGATCGCAGCCGATGAGCCCGAGACCCCGACCGTCTCGACCCGCGGCTTCTTCAACCAGAGCTGACGCGAGTCGACCCCGGCGTCGACTCGCCGCGCTTCATCAGCGACACTGACGGGCATGGACGTGTTCTGGGCGATCTACGGCGTGGTCGTCTTCTCTTTCTTCATCGCACTCATCGGCCGGTTCATCATCGACTGGGTGCAGGTGCTGGCGCGCTCGTGGCGGCCCAGCGGCATCGTCTTGGTCGTCGCCGAGGGCATCTACACCGTGACCGATCCGCCGCTTCGCGCGCTGCGCAAGGTGATTCCCTCGCCCAGCCTCGGGGGAGTGCGCCTCGACCTCAGCTTCCTCGTCCTCATGCTCCTCACCTCGCTCGCGCTCAACGTGCCGAGCATGTTCTGACCGCTGTCATCTGTCCGCATGGTGGTCCACTTGTCCGAGGGGTGGACCCCACAGGGTCAGCCAGCACCGTAGGAGGGTGCGGCTTTGGTTCGTGACCTCTTCGTTAGATACCGTTGACCTGATCCACTCCGTCTGTATCGAGGTGACACATGGCGCTTACGCCGGAACAGGTGCTGAACAAGCACTTCCAGACCACGCAGTTCCGTCGTGGCTACGAGGAGAGGGATGTCGATGACTTCCTCGACGAAATCGTGGCCGAGATGCGCTCGCTCATCGAGCAGCGTGACGACTACCTGAAGCAGCTCAACGACTGCCGCGCGAGCAAGAACCAGGGGGCGGTGCGTGCCGACGGTGCGACCGCCGCCATGCCGGTCGTCGGACGGCCCGGTGACGACGCGAAGCTCGGTGGTCTCACCGCCAAGATCCAGGACGCCGAGCGCGCCTTCAAGGCGGCCGCCGACCGCGCGGCCAAGGCCAAGGCAGACGCCGACAACGCCGAGCGGGCCGCTCGGGAGCGCATCGAGCGTGCCAAGGCCGAGGCGGAGCGCGCCGAGGCCGCAGCCAAGTCGGCCGTCGACAA
Source organism: Humibacillus xanthopallidus (assembly GCF_044793955.1). Taxonomy (GTDB): domain Bacteria; phylum Actinomycetota; class Actinomycetes; order Actinomycetales; family Dermatophilaceae; genus Humibacillus; species Humibacillus xanthopallidus_C. The sequence continues at coordinate 2,102,588 of NZ_CP084995.1, forward strand.
CACGGCCCTCGACGAGGCCCAGGCGAAGCTCACCCAGCTCAACACGCAGGTGGCCGATGCCGAGGCCAAGCTGAACCAGGCACAGGAGAACGCCCGCGCAGCCGAGGCCGAGGCCCGCGCCGCCGAGGAGCGTGCCTCGCGCGCCACCACCAACGCAGAGGCCGCCGCGGCGTCGCCGGCGGCCACGGCCGCCTCGACGGGCACGGCTAACCTCGACGCCGCCGGTGTCATCGCGCTCGCCCAGCGCCTGCACGACGAGCACGTCGCGGCCGGTGAGTCGCGTCGCAACGAGCTCATCTCCGAGGCCGAGGGCCGTCACTCCGAGCTGCTGTCGACGGGCCAGGCCAAGCACGACGAGCTCATCGGCGCCGCTCAGGCCCGACACGACGAGGTCACCCAGGAGGCCGAGCGGCTCGCAGCCGAGGCATCTGCCGAGCGCGAGCAGATGCTGGCCCAGGCGTCGACCGAGCGCGACAAGATGCTCGCCGAGGCAGCCGAGCAGCGCGACCAGATGCTGACGGAGGCGCGCGAGCGCTCGACCGGCATGGTGGCCGAGGCCCAGCAGAAGAAGGCGGCCCTGCTCGAGGAGCTCGACAAGCAGAAGGGCCTGCTCGACCGCAAGATCGAGGAGCTGCGCGGCTTCGAGAAGAACTACCGCAGCAACCTCAAGTCCTACATCGAGGGTCAGCTGCACGACCTCGACGGCAGCATGCAGGAGCCCGCGCGCGCCGGCAACCAGAGCTGACACCGGCTGACCGCACGGGTCACCCGACAGACACCACACCGACCGTCCGGAAACTCCCGGGCGGTCGGTGTTTGTCCGTCACGCCGCGAACTGTTCCGTCGCTGCTGGCGTTTCGCGTTTGTGCACGGCGCGCCGGGGGCTTATTGTCGGCCCCACTTGTCCACGTCGACAGCGTGAGCGACGAAGGGTCTGGGTCCAATGGTGGCTAAGAGCGCAGCGTCCGGAAGCACAGCAGCGAAGGGCACAGCGGCCAAGACGACGGCCGCGCGCAAGGCCGCGCCCGGGACGGCGTCGAAGAGACCTGCGTCCCCTGCCACGAAGGCGGCCACCAAGGCCAGCGCGAAGGCCAGCAGGAAGGCGAGCGCCAAGCCCGCCGCGACGACGGATGCCCCGTCGCGGTCGACGACCTCGAGGGTCGGCTCGGCCGTGCGGGCGACGGTGAACTCCGTGAAGGCGGCTGTGGCCCGGGCGACGACGTCGGGCTCCGCGACCGACACGCCCGAGGCGCCGACCGCCGCGAAGAAGACTGCCACGTCGAAGAAGACGGCCCCGACGAAGAAGGCGGCCACGTCGAAGAAGACGGCCCCGGCGAAGAAGGCGGCGTCGAAGAAGGCTGCCTCTGCCGCGAAGTCGGCCCCAGCGACGAAGGCGGCGCCGGCCAAGAAGGCGGCGCCGGCCAAGAAGCCGGCGCCGGCCAAGAAGGCGGCGCCGGCGACGAAGGCCGCGGCCGCGAAGAGGGCCGCCACGACACCGACGAAGACCACCACGAAGACCACGGCGAAAACCACCAGGAAGACAGCTGCCACGAGCGCAGCGAAGACCACGACCAAGAGCCCGGCGAGCCCCGCGTCCGCCTCCGCGACGAAGCGAGCCGCGAAATCGCCTGCGGCACAAGCCGCGCCGCCGACCGCCGCCACGGCGACCCGGGCGACGAAGAAGTCGACGACAAAGTCCGCGTCCTCGGCAGCGTCCGGCACCCGATCGGGTACGAAGACCGCAGCCACCCCCGCGGCGTCGCCGCGGGCCACCCGAGCCACCAAGAAGGCACCTGTGACCACCAGCTCCACCGCAGCGCCCCGAGGCGCGAGCACCACCGCCGCGACGTCCACGACGAAGACCGCCGCCAAGACCCCGTCCAAGCGGGCTGCTGCTCGACTGCGGGTCAAGGACGACGAGTCCCCCTGGAGCGAGGCCGAGATCGCCGAGGTGCGCCAGATCCTCATCGACGAGATCAAGGAGCACCGCGCCGAGGTCGAGGTCGCCGAGCGAGAGCTCGACGAGGTGCTCCGCGCCAGTGGCGACGGGGCGGGCGACGACCAGGCCGATGCCGGGTCCAAGACCGCTGAGCGTGCCCACGAGATCTCCGTCGCCGCCAACGCCCGCGCGGGCCTGCTCCAGGCCGAGCACGCCCTCGAGCAGCTCGAGGCGGGGACCTACGGGATCTGCGAGAACTGCGGCAACCCGATCGGCAAACTTCGACTTCAGGCCCGTCCTCGTGCGACCCTGTGCATGCCATGCCAGGAGAAGCACGCTCGCCACTGACCCCGGACCCCGCCACGTCGACGCCCCCCAGGGGCGTCGACGGCGCGTCCAGCCCCGACGACCAGCCCGCCGCCGCGCCCGAGCGCGCCACGCGGCATACCCCCTCGGACGCCGACGCGGCGCCGAACCCCGGGCGCCCCTCGCCGCAGAAGCGGCGGCGGCTCTTCGCCCTGCTCGCCCTCGTGGCGGTGATGGCCTACGTCACCGACCAGGTGACCAAGGCGATCGCGCTCAGCGCGCTGGCCGACGGCCAGCCCCGCCCCTTCATCGGTGACGTCATCCGCTTCAAGCTCATCTTCAACCCCGGTGCCGCGCTCTCGCTCGGAGCCGGCAACACGTGGATCATGACGGCCATCGCGGTCGGGGTGCTCGTCGCCATCATCTTCGTCGCCAAGGGGCTCGGCTCCCGGGCTTGGGCCATCGCGCTCGGCCTGCTGCTCGGCGCGGCCCTCGGCAACCTCACCGATCGCTTCGTGCGGCCCCCGGGTGGCGGGCAGGGGCACGTCGTCGACTTCCTCGACTACAACCGGTGGTTCATCGGCAACGTCGCCGACATCTGGATCGTCGGCGCGGCCGCCCTCATCGTGCTGCTCGCGCTGCTCGGCATCGGGGTCGACGGGCGGCGAGACCGCGACGTGCGCGCGGCAGCCGCTGCGGACGCCGAGACCCACGCGGAGGCCCCCGCCGAGACCGACTCTGCCTCTCGGGCAGGTGGTGACCGTGCCTGACGTGCGCACCGTCCTCGTCCCCGACGGACTCGAGGGGGAGCGGGTCGACGCCGGAGTCGCGCGCCTCTTCGGGGTGTCGCGCACCAAGGCGGCCGACCTCGCCGCCGACGGCCACATCGCCCTCGACGGCAAGACCGTCGCCAAGTCGGAGCGGCTCTCGGCCGGCGCCATGCTCGAGGTGTCGCTGCCGCGCCCGGAGGACACCCCGCGCCTCGAGATCGTCGCCCAGCCGGTGCCGGGCATGACGATCGTGCACGACGACGACGACATCGTCGTGGTCGACAAGCCGGTCGGCGTCGCCGCCCACCCGAGCGTGGGCTGGGTCGGACCCGATGTCGTCTCCGGGCTGGCCGCGGCCGGCTACCGCATCTCGACCTCGGGCGCCCCCGAGCGCCAGGGGGTCGTCAGTCGCCTCGATGTCGGCACGTCGGGCCTCATGGTCGTCGCCAAGAGCGAGTCCGCCTACTCCCGACTCAAGCAGGCCTTCCGCAGCCGCACCGTCGACAAGACCTACCACGCGCTCGTGCAGGGGCTGCCCGACCCGGTCGTCGGCACGATCGACGCCCCGATCGGGCGCCACCCGGGGCACGACTACAAGTTCGCGGTCATGAAGAACGGCAAGCCGTCGGTCACGCACTACGAGGTGATCGAGGCGTTCCGGCACGCGAGCCTGCTCGACATCCATCTCGAGACCGGGCGCACCCACCAGATCAGGGTGCACTTCGCTGCGCTGCACCACCCGTGCTGCGGCGACCCGATGTATGGCGCCGACCCGAAGCTCGCGGCGAGGTTGAAGCTCGACCGGCAGTGGTTGCACGCCGTGGGGCTCGGGTTCGAGCACCCCGGCACCGGTGACTACGTCCACTTCGAGAGCCCCTATCCCGAGGACCTACAGCGGGCCCTCGACATCGTCGCCACCTTCTGAGACCTTCACCCTCGACCTCACCCTCAAACCCCTTGGGGCGTATGCCGTCCGGGCCAGTACGCGCGACGGGGGCAGCGGCGCGGGTGGTGCCGGCGACACCCCGCCGCGACACGCCGAGGGGTGTCGCCGACGAGGCTTAGACTCATCCACGATGTCGACCCACCCAGCCCCGCAGCCTGACCAGAGCTTCGTGCACCTCCACGTGCACACGGAGTACTCCATGCTCGACGGGGCGGCGCGCATCGGCGATCTCTTCAGCGAGGCGGCGCGGATGGGCATGCCGGCCCTCGCGACGACCGACCACGGCTACGTCTTCGGCGCCTACGAGTTCTGGAAGAAGTCGCAGGGCACGGGGGTCAAGCCGATCATCGGTGTCGAGGCCTACATCACGCCGGGCACGCACCGCTCCGACCGCACCAAGGTCAGCTGGGGCGACGGCGGACGCGACGACATCTCCGGTGGTGGCGCCTACACCCACATGACGATGCTGGCCGAGAACAACGTCGGCATGCACAACCTCTTCCGGATGAGCTCCATCGCCTCGCTCGATCAGGTCTACACCAAGTGGCCGCGCATCGACCGTGAGCTGCTCTCCACCTACGGCAAGGGCCTCATCGTCACGACGGGCTGCCCGTCGAGCGAGATCCAGACCAAGCTGCGGTTCGGGCTCTACGACGAGGCGCGCGAGGTGGCGGGCGAGCTGCGCGACATCTTCGGCCCCGACAACGTCTACGTCGAGCTGATGGACCACGGCCTCGAGATCGAGCGTCGCACCCAGCGCGACCTGATCCGCCTGGCCCGCGACCTGGGGCTCCCGCTCGTGGCCACCAACGACCTGCACTACACCAAGGCCGAGGACGCCAAGGCGCACGCCGCCCTGCTCTGCGTGCAGTCGGGCTCGACCCTGATGGACCCCAACCGCTTCAAGTTCGACGCCGACGACTTCTACCTCAAGTCGGCCGCCGAGATGCGCCACCTCTGGCGCGAGCTGCCCGAGGCCTGCGACAACACGCTGCTCATCGCCGAGCGCTGCGAGGTCTCGTTCGAGGAGGGCGAAGGGCGCTACATGCCGCGCTTCCCCTGCCCCCCGGGCGAGGACGAGACGTCGTGGTTCATCAAGGAGGTCGAGACCGGCCTCCAGCGTCGCTTCCCCGAGGGGGTGCCTGACTACGCGCGCAAGCAGGCGGCCTTCGAGGAGGACGTCATCGTCTCGAAGGGCTACCCCGGCTACTTCCTCGTCGTCGCCGACTTCATCAACTGGGCCAAGCGCAACGGCATCCGCGTGGGCCCCGGTCGTGGATCGGGCGCCGGATCGATGTGTGCCTACGCGATGGGCATCACCGACCTCGACCCCGTGCCCCACGGCCTCATCTTCGAGCGCTTCCTCAACCCCGAGCGCATGTCGATGCCGGACTTCGACGTCGACTTCGACGAGCGCCGCCGCGGCGAGGTCATCCGCTACGTCACCGAGAAGTACGGCGAGGAGCGGGTCGCCCAGATCGTCACCTACGGCACGATCAAGGCCAAGCAGGCCGTCAAGGACGCGAGCCGCGTGCTCGGGCACCCGTTCTCGATGGGAGAGAAGCTCACCAAGGCGATGCCGCCCGCGATCATGGGCAAGGACATCCCGCTCGCCGGCATCTTCGACCCGCAGCACAAGCGCTACAACGAGGCCGCCGACTTCCGGGCCGTGCACGACGAGGACCCGGCCGCGCAGGAGGTCGTCGCGACCGCGCTCGGTCTCGAGGGCCTGAAGCGCCAATGGGGGGTGCACGCCGCCGGCGTCATCATGAGCAGCGAGCCGCTCATCGACGTCATCCCGATCATGCGCCGCCTGCAGGACGGCCAGATGATCACGCAGTTCGACTACCCCAGCTGCGAGTCGCTCGGCCTGGTCAAGATGGACTTCCTCGGCCTGCGCAACCTCACGATCCTCGACGACGCCCTCGAGAACATCAAGCTCAACCGTGACGAGGACATCGACCTCGACGCGCTCTCCAAGGACATGTCCGACCCGGCCACCTACGCCCTCCTCGGAAGGGGCGACACCCTCGGCGTCTTCCAGCTCGACGGCGGCGGCATGCGGGCCCTGCTGCGCCTCATGCAGCCCGACAACTTCGAGGACATCTCGGCCGCCCTCGCCCTCTACCGCCCGGGCCCGATGGGCGTCAACGCGCACACCAACTTCGCCCTGCGCAAGAACGGCAAGCAGGAGCTCATCCCGCTCGACCCGCAGCTCAAGGGCAAGCTCCAGCCCGAGATGATCGAGGCCCTCGACCCCATCCTTGGCATGACCTACGGCCTGGTGATCTACCAGGAGCAGGTCATGGAGATCGCGCAGAAGCTCGCCGGCTACACGCTCGGCAACGCCGACCTGCTGCGCCGCGCCATGGGCAAGAAGAAGAAGGAGGTGCTCGACGCCGAGTACGTCCCCTTCAGCGAGGGCATGAAGGCGCAGGGCTTCAACGAGGGCTCGATCGCCGCGCTCTGGGGCGTGCTGGTGCCGTTCTCCGACTACGCCTTCAACAAGGCCCACACGGCGGCCTACGGTCTCGTCTCCTACTGGACCGCCTACCTCAAGGCCAACTACCCGGCCGAATACATGGCTGCCCTGCTGACGAGCGTGCGCGACGACAAGGACAAGTCCGCGCTCTACCTCAACGAGTGCCGGCACATGGGCATCAAGGTGCTGCCGCCCGACGTCAACGAGTCGATCGCCAACTTCGCCGCGGTCGGCACCGACATCCGCTTCGGGCTCGCCGCGATCCGCAACGTCGGCCTGCCCGTCGTCGAGGCGATCATCCGCACTCGCGAGGAGAAGGGCGCGTTCGCCTCCTTCAAGGACTTCCTCTCCAAGGTGCCGGCCGTCGTCTGCAACAAGCGCACCATCGAGTCGCTCATCAAGGGCGGCGCCTTCGACTCGCTCGGCGAGAGCCGCCGTGGCCAGATCGAGGTGCACGAGCGCTACATCGACGCCCTCGTCGAGGTCAAGAAGCAGGAGGCGATCGGGCAGGACAGCCTCTTCGGGTCCTTCGGCATGGACGAGACGACCGACGCCGCGGGCCCCGGCGCCTTCGACGGCCTGCCGCCCGTGCCGCCACTCGAGTGGGACAAGGCCACGCTGCTGTCGTTCGAGCGCGAGATGCTCGGGCTCTACGTCTCCGACCACCCGCTCTTCGGCATCGAGCACATCCTCGCCACCCATGCCGACACCACGATCGCCTCCCTGCTCGGTGACGAGGCCAAGCCCGACGGCACCCCCGTGACGGTGGCCGGCCTCATCACCAGCCTGCAGCTGAAGCGCACGAAGAAGGGCGACCTCTGGGCCATCGCCTCGGTCGAGGACCTCGACGGCGCCATCGAGTGCCTCTTCTTCCCCTCCGCCTACATGACCTACTCGACGATGCTGGCCCAGGACACCGTCTGCGCGATCAAGGGCCGGGTCAGCGCTCGCGACGACTCGATCTCGATCTTCGCGCAGGAGCTGACCATCCCCGACATCAAGGAGGGGCCGCGCGGCCCGGTCGTGCTGACGCTGCCGCTCGGCCGGGTCACCCCGGCGGTCGCCGAGAGCCTCAAGCGGGTGCTCGGCGAGCACCCGGGCGCCACCGAGGTGCAGGTCCGGCTGACGCAGCCCGGCCGGTCCGTCCTCATGTCGCTCGACGACTCGCTCCGGGTCAACGCCACGTCCTCGCTCTTCGGTGACCTCAAGGCACTGCTCGGCCCGGCCTGCCTCACCTGATGATGACGGCGGCCGACCGTCGGCGCCTGCGCCGGGCGAGGATGGCGGCCCTCGGGCTGTCCCCGGCCCTCGGCTCTGCCGACGCACCGGTCCCTGCCGTCACCGTCGCTCGCACGCTGGGGGCCCTCCAGGCGCAGGACCACGCGAGCGGCGCGTGGTCGCTCGGAGTGCGCTCGGGCCTCACGGCTGCCCAGGTCGAGGACGCCGTGCGAGCCCGCGAGATCGTGCGCACCTGGCCGATGCGCGGCACGCTCCACTGGGTGCCGGCGGAGGACGCGCGCTGGATGTGCCGGCTGCTGGCGGCACCGGGTGGCACCGCCCTCACGACCCGCTACGCCCGGCTCGGACTCACCCCCGCCGACGTCGACCGGGCGGGTCGGCTCTTCGAGGAGCACCTGCACGAGCCGATGAGCCGACCCGAGCTCATCGCCCTGCTGGCCGCGCACGGCATCGACCCGGCCGGCCAGCGTGCTTACCACCTCGTCGGCCACCACTGCATGACCGGCCTGCTCTGCCAGGGACCGCTCATCGGCAAGCAGCCGAGCTTCGTGCTCATCGACGCGTGGGTGCCGCACTCCCTCACGCCCTCTCACGACGAGGCGCTCGCGACCGTGGCCGAGCGCTACGTGCGCAGCCACGGGCCTGTCACCGAGAAGGACCTCGCGGGTTGGATCGGCAAGGGCCTGGGCCTGGCCCGGCAGGCGCTCGCGCTCATTGACGCGCGCCTCGTCCGCGAGGAGCGGGGCGGGGTCACCTGGCTGACCCACGTCGACGCCCCGACCGCCCCCACCGGCCCGGACCGACCCACCTGCGTGCACCTGCTCCCGCAGTGGGACGAGTTCCTCCTCGGCTACCGGTCGCGCGACCTGACCCTGCCACCCGAGCACCGCATCGCCGTCGTGCCGGGTCGCAACATGGTCTTCAAGCCGACGCTCGTGGTCGACGGGGAGGTGGCGGGCATCTGGCGACGTGAGCTGCGTGGGGGCCGGGTCCTCGTGCAGGTCACGCCGTTCGTCCGGCTGACCCCGAAAAGGTCGCGCGACATCGAGACGGCGGCGACGGCATACGGCCGCTTCGTCGACCAGCCCGTCGAGGTCGTGCGGGGCGGGGAGATCTGAGTGGCGCGGGGCGGCGTGCCCGCGTCGCCGTTGCCACCGCGCCACGGCGTCGACGCCCAACGCTTCCGTATGCCGCAGGGCGGGCCCTGGCGGAGCCTGCGCGACCATCTCGTGGAGCGTCTGGCGGTCGGCCTGACGGCCGAGGAGATCGACCGGATGCTGAGTGCGGGTGAGTTCGTCGACGCGCAGGGCCGGCCCGTGGCCGCCGATGCGCCCTTCGTGCCGCGGTCGGTGGTGTGGGCGCACCGTGACCTGCCGGACGAGGTGCCACTGCCCGGCGACATCGAGCTGCTCCACCGCGACGAGCGCCTCGTCGTCGTCGACAAGCCGCACCACATGGCGACGATGCCGCGCGGGCGCCACGTCGTGCAGAGCGCCCTCGCCCGCGCGCGGGTGCTCACCGGGCTGCCCCGGCTGGCGCCCGCCCACCGGCTCGACCGGCCGACCGCGGGGGTGCTCATGCTGACGACGGAGCAGCGCTGGCGGGGTGCCTACCAGCAGGTCTTCGCGGCGGGACTCGTCCGCAAGACCTACCTCGCGGTCGCCCCGGTGCGCCCCGACCTCGAGCTGCCGCTCGTGCGCCGCACCCACCTCGTCAAGGAGCACGGCACCCACCAGGCCCGCGAGGTGCCGGGGGAGGCGCCCAACGCCGAGACCCTCGTCGAGCTCCTCGGCACCGCGGGCGAGCTCGGCCTCTATCGGCTCACGCCCACGACCGGGCGCACCCACCAGCTGCGCTGTCAGCTGTCGGGCCTGACCATCCCGATCGTCGGCGACCCGCTCTATCCGGTCGACCGCGCCGTCGCCGACGACGACTTCAGCGAGTCGCTGCAGCTGCTGGCTGCCGTCCTCGAGTTCGACGACCCCGTCGACGGGCGCCACCGGCGCTTCGAGAGCCGGCGCAGGCTCGACGGCTGGCCGGGGGCGTGGCCGGTGATCCCGCACGACACGTGACGTTCACCGACTGGTGCCGAAATGACGCCTCGCTCCGGCGCGCGGGAGTCACCGGGCCGGTCTAGGGTGACCGGCAGACCGCGCCGAGGAGCCGGTCCCCAGGGAGGAATCACATGCTTGTGTCACGACCAGTCCTGCGTCGGGTCGCGGGGGCCACCGCCGCCGCGCTCGCCGTCGGGATCGTCCCCTTCGTCGCGGCGGCGCCGACCGCCTCGGCGGCCCCGACGGAGCTGTTCATCAGCGAGTACGTCGAGGGCTCGAGCAACAACAAGGCGCTCGAGATCTACAACGGCACCGGGGCCCCGGTGGACATGTCTGCCTACAACGTACAGGTCTATGCGAACGGCGCGGCTACAGCCAACACCACCACGACGCTCGCGGGCACGGTTGCCTCGGGTGACGTCTTCGTCTATGTCAACAGCTCCGCCAACGCCACGATCAAGGCCGTCGCCGACCAGCAGAGCGGCAACGCCAACTGGAATGGCAACGACTCCGTCGTGCTGCGCAAGGGCACCACCGTCGTCGACGTGCTCGGGCAGATCGGCGTCGACCCCGGCGCGGAGTGGGGCACCGGCCTCACCTCGACGGCCGACAACACCCTCCGCCGCAAGCCGACGGTCCAGGTCGGCGACATCGACGGCTCCAACGCCTTCGACCCCTCCGTGCAGTGGGACGGCTTCGCGACCGACACCTTCGAGGGGTTGGGCTCGCACTCGATCGTCACGGGTCCGGTCGAGGACGCCGCTCCGACGGTCGTGTCGACCTCCCCGGCCGAGGGCAGCAGCACCGTCACCGCCGGGGCGAACGTCACCGTGACGTTCTCCGAGCCCGTCTCGGCCCCCGTCTCCGCCTTCTCCCTCGTCTGCTCGGTGAGCGGCACCAAGGCCTTCGCGCTCTCCGGCGGTCCGACCACCTTCACCCTCGACCCGACGACCGACCTCGCGATCGGTGACGCGTGCGCGCTCACGGTGAGCGGCGCCGCGGTCTCCGACGTGGACGCCAACGACCCGCCCGACACGATGGCGGCCGACGTCGTCGTGCGCTTCTCGACCCCGGCCGTCAGCCCCTGCGAGGCGCCCATCACGCGGATCCCCGCCATCCAGGGCAGCGGCGCCACCGTGGCCATCGGCGGCACGGTGACCACCCGAGGTGTCGTCGTGGGCGACTACGAGGGAGCTTCCCCGGCCTTGCGCGGTTTCTATCTGCAAGACGCCTCGGGTGACGGCAACCCCGCCACCTCCGACGGCATCTTCGTCTTCGAGTTCAACAACGCCGACGCCGTCAAGGTCGGTGACGTCGTCACGGTGACCGGCTCCGCCGGTGAGAACCAGGGGCAGTCGCAGATCAGCGCTGCCACCGGCGGAGTCACCGTCTGCGGCACCGGCTCGGTCGCTCCGACCGACGTCGTCTTCCCGGCCCCGAGCCCGACCTTCCTCGAGCAGTTCGAGGGCATGCTCGTCGAGCTGCCGCAGGAGATGACGGTCACGGAGCACTTCCAGCTCGGCCGCTTCGGTCAGGTCACCCTCTCGCAGGGCGGGCGTCTCCAGCAGCCGACCAACGTCGTCGCTCCGGGCGCCCCGGCGCTCGCGCTGCAGGCGGCCAACGACCTGCGCAAGATCATCATCGACGACGCCTCGCAGGCGCAGAACCCCGACCCGATCCTGTTTGCCCGCGACGGTGCTCCCCTCACGGCGAGCAACACCCTCCGCGGCGGCGACACGGCGACCGGCATCGTCGGCGTCATGACCTTCACCTGGGGTGGCAACGCCGCGAGCCCCAACGCCTACCGGGTGCGCCCGGTCAACTCGCTGGGCGGCTCGATCGACTTCGAGCCGGCCAACCCGCGGCCGACGAGCGCGCCCGCGGTCGGCGGCACCACCCGCGTCGTCGGGATGAACCTGCTCAACTTCTTCAACACCCTCGATGTCTCCGGGATCAACTGCCGGGCGGGTGTCTCCGGACCCCCGATCGACTGCCGCGGCGCCAACACGGCGGTCGAGTTCGAGCGCCAGTGGCGCAAGACCGTCGCTGCCGTCTCCGGCACCGAGGCCGACGTCGTCGCCTTCATGGAGCTGGAGAACGACGGCTACGGCCCCGACAGCGCCGTGCGGTTCCTCGTCGACCGGCTCAACGAGCAGGACGGCGCGGGCACGTGGTCCTTCATCGACGCCGACGCGCGCAGCGGCCAGGTCGATGCGCTCGGTGACGACGCCATCAAGGTCGGCATGCTCTACAAGCCCGGCGAGGTGACGCCGATCGGGCGCACCGGCGTGCTCAACACCGTGGCCTTCGTCAACGGTGGCGACAGCGCCCCGCGCAACCGCCCGGCCCTGGCCCAGGCCTTCCGTGACAATGCCACGGGCGGCGTCTTCGTCGGGGTTTCCAACCACCTCAAGAGCAAGGGCAGCGCGTGCGACCAGCCTGACACCGGTGACGGCCAGGCCAACTGCAACGCCGTCCGCGTGCGGTCGGCCCAGCTGCTCGCCGACTGGCTGGCCGGCGACCCGACGGGCACCGGTGACCCCGACGTGCTGATCCTCGGCGACCTCAACTCCTACGCCAAGGAGGACCCGATCGCCATGCTCGAGTCGAAGGGCTACACCAACCTCATCGGGCGCTTCAACGGGTCCAAGGCCTACTCCTACGCGTTCGACGGCCAGTGGGGCTACCTCGACCACGCGCTCGGCACCGCCTCGATCACCGGCCAGGTGACCGGTGTCGCCGACTGGCACATCAACGCCGACGAGCCTTCGGTGCTCGACTACAACACCGACTTCAAGACGGCGAACCAGGTGAGCTCGCTCTACGCACCGGACGAGTTCCGCATCTCCGACCACGACCCCGTCGTCGTCGGGCTCGACCTCACCGACGACGCTGCCGGCTTCATCACCGGGGGCGGGTTCATCCAGTCGCCGGCCGGAGCCCTGACCGCAGATCCCGCCCGGGCCGGCAAGGGCGCCTTCGAGATCGACCTCGACTACGCGGCCGGTGCCACGCACCCGTCCGGCGAGTTCGGCTTCAGCCTCGGCGGCAAGGGCACCCCGTTCGTCCTGACGAGCACCTCGTTCGACTTCCTCGTCATCCGGGGTGACGCCTCCCGCTTCGCGGGGACCGCGACGGTCAACGGCGCCACGGGCTACACCTACACGGTCGACGTCGTCGACGGCGGCAAGGCTGACACGCTGCGCCTCGTCGTGCGAGCGGCCGACGGTGCGCTCGTCTACGACAGCGGCGTGCAGCGGGTGCAGGGTCAGGTCATGATCCACAGCTGACCTGCCGTCGACCATCCCGGTCACGCAGCGGCCCCGGAGTCCTCGGACTCCGGGGCCGCTGCCGTCGGCCGACAGGGCCTCTGCCGTTCGCCGGCGGGGTGCCTAGACTGCGCGCATGCAGCAGCCCCCGATCGCGCGTCGTGCCCCGGTCGCCCGCGTCCACCACGGTGACCGATTCGACGATCCCTACACCTGGATGGCCGCTCGCGAGTCGCAGGAGCTGCTTGACCTGCTCGCCGCCGAGAACGCCCATGCCGCCGAGCGCACCGAGCACCTGACGCCCGTCGCCGAGCAGATCTTCGAGGAGTTCCGCTCACGCATCGAGGAGACCGACCTCTCGGTGCCCGTGCGCCACGACCGTTGGTGGTACTACTCCCGCACCATCGAGGGTGAGCAGTATGCGGTCGAGGGGCGCGTGCGCCTCACCGACCACCCCGAGCGTCCGGCGCTCGCCGACGGCCGCCCGCCCGCGGGCGAGGAGGTGCTCCTCGACCAGAACGCCGAGGCCGTCGGGCACGACTTCTTCGGGGTCGGAGCCACCGAGGTGTCGCCCGCGGGCGACCTGCTGGCGTATGCCGTCGACCTCGCGGGCGACGAGCGCTACGACGTGCGCGTGCGCAGGATCGCCACGGGGGAGACCCTCGACGACACGGTGCGGTCGACGGGCGGGTCGCTCGCGTGGTCGCTCGACGGCCGGCACCTCTTCTACAGCCGGGTCGACGATGCGTGGCGGCCCTACCAGGTGTGGCGCCACGAGGTCGGCTCGCCGGTGGAGCAGGACGCCCTCGTGCACGAGGAGAGCGACGAGCGCTTCTTCGTCGGGGTGGGCTCCTCCCGCGACGACCGCCACGTCATCATCGCCATCGGGTCCAAGACGACGTCGGAGTTCCGGCTGCTCGACGCGGCCGACCCGCTCGGCACGCCCCGGGTCGTGGCCGAGCGACGCGCGGGGGTGGAGTACGACGTCGAGCCGATCGGCGACCAGATCCTCGTCACCCACAACGCCCACCGGACGAACTTCGAGCTGGCCATCGCTCCCATCACGTGCACGTCGGCGCAGGAGTGGGTCTCACTCGACCTCACCACCGAGGACGAGTTCGTCACCGGCGCAGAGGGCTTCGACGACTTCATCGCCATCTCGCTGCGCCGTGAGGGGGGCACCGGCGTGCGCGTCGTGCTGCGTGACCCCGACGCTCCGCACGGCCTCGGCGAGGCCCACGACATCTCGGTGGGCGAGCCCATCGGCACGATCCACGTCGGGGCCAACCCCGAGTCGGCCACCGCCACCCTCCAGGTCGTGCACGAGTCGCTCGTCACACCGCGCACGGTCGAGGACTACGACGTGCGCTCGCGCACCTTCACGCTCCTCAAGGCCCAGCGGGTGCGCGACGGCCACGACCTCGCGCAGTACCGCCAGCGCCGGGAGTGGGCCACCGCGCCCGACGGCACCCGGGTGCCGATCTCGATCGTGCACCGCGCGGACGTCATGGCCGACGGCACGGCGCCCGGGCTCCTGCACGGCTACGGCGCCTACGGCATACCGAGCGACCCGTGGTTCTCGGTGCTGCGCCTCTCGCTCCTGCAGCGGGGCTGGGTCTTCGCGATCGCGCACGTGCGGGGCGGCTCCGAGATGGGTCGCTCCTGGTATGACGACGGCAAGCTCGCCGCCAAGCCGCACACGTTCACCGACTTCGTCGCGTGCGCCGACCATCTGCGCGACTCCGGCATCGTCGCGCCCGATCGCCTTGCGGCAGAGGGCGGCTCAGCCGGCGGTCTGCTCATGGGAGTCGTGGCGAATCAGGCGCCCGACCGCTTCCGCTTCATCCACGCCTCGGTGCCCTTCGTCGACGCGCTGACGACGATCCTCGACCCGGCCATGCCCCTGACCGTCATCGAGTGGGAGGAGTGGGGCAACCCGCTCGAGGACCCAGAGGCCTACGCCCTGATGAAGTCCTACACGCCCTACGAGAACGTCACCGCCCAGCGCTACCCGACCCTGCTCGTCACGACGAGCCTGCACGACACCCGGGTCTACGTCACGGAGCCGGCGAAGTGGGTGGCTGCCCTGCGCCACGAGGGCCGCGAGCTCGAGGGTGCGGCCCCGGTGATCTTCCGCACCGAGATGGCGGGTGGCCACGGAGGCCAGTCGGGGCGCTACGACACGTGGCGGCAGTGGGCGTGGGAGACCTCGGTGCTGCTCGACGGGCTGGGCTGAGCCACCCTCGCGGGGAGCCGCACCCTGAGACGTGCACGGAGGCACCTGCGCGGCCTTTTAGACTCGTGTCCATGATGTCAACCCTCGACCTGCGCGGCCGCACGCTCGACGTGCGCTTCCTGCGCGGGGCCCTGCCCCGAGCCGAGTTCGATGTCACGGCAGCCCTCGAGCAGGTGCGGCCGCTCTGCGAGGACGTCGCCCATCGCGGAGCCGAGGCGCTGCGCGACCTCGGTGAGCGCTTCGACGGCGTGCGTCCGACCCACCTCCGGGTGCCCGCCGACGTGCTTCGTGCTGCGCTCGACGGTCTCGACGACGACCTGCGTGCCGCCCTCGAGGAGGCCATCCGGCGGGCCCGCCTCGTGCACGGCGACCAGCGGCGCGTCGACACGACGACTCAGGTCGTGCCCGGCGGCACGGTCACCGAGCGCTGGGTCCCCGTCGACCGGGTCGGTCTCTATGTGCCCGGCGGCCTCGCCGTCTACCCCAGCAGCGTCATCATGAACGTCGTGCCGGCCCAGATCGCCGGGGTCGGATCTCTCGCGGTCGCCTCGCCGCCGCAGCGCGAGAACGCCGGCGTCTTCGCCGGCTACCCCAACCCCACGATCCTCGCGACGTGCGAGCTGCTCGGTGTCGAGGAGGTGTATGCCGTCGGCGGCGCCCAGGCGGTCGCGATGTTCGCCTACGGCTTCGTCGACGCCACGCAGCTGATCGACGGTGAGCCCGTCGTGTGCGACCCCGTCTCGCTCGTCACCGGCCCCGGCAACATCTGGGTGGTCGCCGCCAAGCGCCTCCTCAAGGGCCTCATCGGCATCGACGCGGAGGCCGGACCCACCGAGATCGCCGTGCTCGCCGACGACTCCGCCGACCCCGACCACGTCGCGGCCGACCTCATCAGCCAGGCCGAGCACGACCCGCTCGCGGCCTCCGTGCTCGTCACAGACAGCGAGGAGCTCGCCGACGGCACCCGTGCCGCCCTGCGGCGCCGGGTCCCGGCGACGAAGCACTCCGAGCGCGTCGTCGAGGCGCTCGAGGGCACGCAGTCACGCATCGTCCTCGTCGACGACGTCGATGCCGGCCTCGACGTCGTCAACGCGTATGCCGCCGAGCACCTCGAGATCCAGACGCGTGACGCCGCCGCGGTGGCAGCGCGGGTGCGCAACGCCGGTGCGATCTTCGTCGGCCCGCACGCCCCGGTCAGCCTCGGCGACTACGCCGCAGGCTCCAACCACGTGCTGCCGACCGCCGGGTGCGCCAGCCACTCGAGCGGCCTGTCGGTGCAGTCCTTCCTGCGCGGCATCCACGTCATCGACTACGACGAGGCCGCGCTGCGGCAGGTGGCCCGCCACGTCGTCACACTCGCGCAGGCCGAGGACCTCCCGGCCCACGGCGAGGCCGTGACCGCACGCTTCGCCGACGAGGTGCCCCGGTGAGCGATCAGGCGCCGGAGCAGAGCGAGGTGCAGCGGCTGCTGCGCCCCGACCTGCGCGGCCGCACCGCCTACGGCGCACCCCAGCTCGACGTCGCCGTGCAGCTCAACACCAACGAGAACAGCTACCCGGTGCCAGCGCCGGTCGTCGAGGCCGTCCTCGCGGCTCTCTCCGACGAGGTGGCGGGCCTCAACCGCTACCCCGACCGCGACTTCACCGAGCTGCGCAAGGCGCTCACGGCATACCTCGAGAAGCAGTCGGGGGTGTCTCTGACGCCGGACCAGCTGTGGGCCGGCAACGGCTCCAACGAGGTGCTGTCGCACGTCGTGCAGGCCTTCGGCGGGCCGGGC
The DNA here is from genome assembly GCF_044793955.1 of Humibacillus xanthopallidus. Lineage (GTDB taxonomy): Bacteria > Actinomycetota > Actinomycetes > Actinomycetales > Dermatophilaceae > Humibacillus > Humibacillus xanthopallidus_C. The sequence continues at coordinate 2,119,606 of NZ_CP084995.1, forward strand.
CGCACGGCCCTCGGCTTCACGCCGAGCTACTCGATGCACCCGATCATCAGCGAGACCCTCGGCACGACCTGGGTCGACGGCCTCCGGGGCACCGGCGAGCCGGACACCTTCGACCTCACGGCCGAGTCCGCGGCGGAGCAGGCACGCCGGCACCAGCCGTCGATCGTCTTCCTCTGCTCGCCCAACAACCCCACGGGCACGGCACTGCCGTTCGAGGTCATCGGTGCCGTGCTCGAGGCCGCGCCCGACGCGATCGTGGTCGTCGACGAGGCCTACGCCGAGTTCGCGCGCCCGGGCACCCGGAGCGCGCTCACCCTGCTCGCCGAGCACCCCCGGCTCGTTGTCACACGCACGATGAGCAAGGCCTTCGCCTTCGCCGGCGGCCGGCTGGGCTATCTCGTCGCCTCGGCCGAGCTCGTCGACGCGCTCCGGCTCGTGCGCCTGCCCTACCACCTCTCGAGTCCGACGCAGACGATCGCGCGGGTCGCCCTCGAGCACGCCGACCTCATGCTCGGCACGGTCGAGGTCATCAAGCACCAGCGCGACCGCATCGTCGAGGTGCTGGGGCAGCTCGGCGCCACCCCCGTGGCGAGCGACAGCAACTTCGTGCTCTTCGGCGGGCTCGTCGACGAGCGAGCGACCTGGCAGGCTCTGCTCGACGCCGGGGTGCTCGTGCGCGACGTCGGCATCGCCCACCACCTGCGCGTCACCGCCGGGGATCCTGACGAGACCACCGCCTTCCTCGAGGCGATGACCCGTCTGGCACCCGACCACGTCCGCCCCGCCACCGACCGTCCCGCCACCGACCGCCCCGCCGAAGGAACGCAGCCATGAGCCGCACCGCCTCGATCTCGCGTGCCACCTCCGAGTCGTCGGTCGAGCTGACCCTCGACCTCGACGGCACCGGCACCTCCGACGTGTCGACGGGCGTGCCGTTCTACGACCACATGCTCGCGTCGCTGGCCAAGCACTCGCTCATCGACCTCACGGTCAAGGCCACCGGCGACGTGCACGTCGACGTCCACCACACCGTCGAGGACACCGCCATCGTGCTCGGGCAGGCGCTGCGCCAGGCGCTCGGCGACAAGAGCGGCATCTCCCGCTTCGGTGACGCGACCGTCCCGCTCGACGAGGCCCTCGCGCACGCCGTCGTCGACGTCGCGGGCCGTCCCTACGTCGTGCACGAGGGGGAGCCCGAGGGTCAGCAGTACGCCCTCATCGGCGGCCACTTCACGGGGTCGATGACCCGGCACGTCTTCGAGTCGTTCGCGTCCAACGCCGGCCTCTGCCTCCACGTTCGCGTGCTGGCCGGCCGCGACCCACACCACATCGTCGAGGCGCAGTTCAAGGCGGTCGCGCGTGCCCTGCGGGCAGCGATCGCCCTCGACCCGCGCGTCGTCGGCATCCCCAGCGCGAAGGGCGCTCTGTGACCGCGAACGTCGTCGTCCTCGACTACGGCAGTGGCAACGTGCGCTCCGCCGTGCGTGCGCTCGAGCGCGTCGGGGCGTCGGTGACGCTGTCGGCCGACCCCGAGGTCGCGTTGGAGTGCGACGGGCTCTTCGTGCCGGGGGTCGGCAACTTCCACGCCTGCATGGCCGGGCTCGCCGCCGCCCAGGGGCCACGCATCATCGACCGGCGCCTCAGCGGCGGTCGCCCGGTGCTCGGGGTGTGCGTCGGCATGCAGGTGCTCTTCGACGGCTCGACAGAGCCGTCGGCGACCCCGCTCGAGGGTCTGGGGGAGTGGCCGGGCACCGTCGAGCGGCTGCCCGCCGCCGTGGTGCCGCACATGGGCTGGTCCGAGGTCGAGGTGGCCCCCGGCTCAGCCCTCTTCCGGGGCGTCGAGCACGAGCGCTTCTACTTCGTGCACTCGTATGCCGTGCAGCACTGGACGCTGCAGCCCTCGGGTGCGTTCGTGCGCGTCACACCCCGCGTCACCTGGGCGCGTCACGGTGCGCCGTTCGTCGCCGCGGTCGAGAATGGTCCCCTGGCCGCGACCCAGTTCCACCCGGAGAAGTCCGGCGATGCCGGCGCCACGCTGCTCGAGAACTGGGTGCGCAGCCTCTGAGGCGGTGAGGGAGCGAACCATGGCGACGAAGAAGACGTCGAAGAGCACATCGGCGACGAGGTCACGGGCGAGCACGAAGCGCCGCACGACGACGAGGCGTCGGACGACGAGCAGCGCCTTGCAGCCGAGGCGCCGGGCGAGTCGGCCCGGGCTGCCGACGACGGTGGGAGCCGCCCTGGGCACGCTCGTCGTGACGACGTTGCTCGACCTGTCGTGGCCGGTGCGCGTCGGGCTCATCGTGCTCGTCCTCGTCGTGGGCCTGGCCTACGTCGTGTGGAAGCACCGGGCGGCGATCAGCGCTGGGGCCTCAGCCTCGCCTCATCCCGCCGAACCTACCGACCCTGCCGACCTCACGGACACTGCCGACCCCACTCACCCCTGACCGAGGCGGTCAGACGCCCCAGAGCCTCGCGACGTGGGAGGCGTCGGTGCCGCAGCACCCGCCCACGACGCTGAGCGGCCCGAGGTGGTCCACGACCCGGGAGTGACCTGCGGCGAGCACGCCGAGGTCGCCGGCGTCGAGGTCGACTGCGTCGTCGAGCTCGGCGTGGCTGCGCGTGGACGCGTTGTAGCGCATGCCGAGGATCCTCGAGCGCCAGAGCGTCTCGGCTGACGGGTCGAGTGCGGAGAGCACGTGGTGGGGGTGGGCGCAGTTGACGAGGTAGTAGTCGGGGCGCGCTGCCTCGTCGACGGCGATGACGGCCTCGGGCAGCGGGGTGCCGTCGGGCAGGCGACCGTCGAGCTCCACCGTGAAGGAGATCGCCACCGGCAGGCCGACCTCGCGGCCGGCCAGGACGATCCCGACGGCCTCGCCCGGGTCGGTGAGCGTGTAGGCCGTGACGACGTCGGCGCCGGCGTCGGCGAAGGCCGCCAGCTGGGGCCGGTGGTAGGCCGCTGCCTCGGCGGGGTCAGTCGTCCCGTCGCTGCGGTAGCCGTCACCGCGGGGCCCGACCACTCCGCCGACCACGACGTCGGACACGTCTGCGGCATACCGACTGCGCAGGGCGTGGAGCAGGTCGATGGCTGCGGTGTTGGCCCGCGTCAGGGCGTCGACCGAGCGTCCGAGGCGGGCGCCCCAGTCCGGGTTGGCCCGCCACGTCGGCGACTCGAGCACGAGCCCGGCCCCGGCCCGCGCGGCGATGGACGCGTACTCGCCGTAGTAGTCGGCCAAGAGGCGCCGCCCGGCGGCGTCGTCGACGAGCGGGAACGCCGCGAACTCCGGCAGGTCGACCCCGCGGTTGAAGATGAGGTCGGTCTCGAGCCCGCCGTCGGTCACCATGGGCCGCCCGGAGAGCTGCGGCAGGGTCGGGCTGGCGGACTCGGGCTTCTCGGCAGGCATGGGGCCTCGGTTCGTCGGTCGCTGCAGGTGCGGTGGTGCTTCCGGTGTAGCAGATAGCAGCCTTGCCGGAGTGGCGATCGTGGACAGCCCGCCACGTCGGACGGGCACCTCGGCAGGCCCGCGCGGGCACACGGCATACTCGGTGGTCGCGCATGCTCACCCCGACGACCCGAGGAGCCGTGCCGATGACCGGCCAGCAGACCGACCAGCAGACCGCCGAGCGCCTCGAGCTGCTCCCAGCCGTCGACATCGCCGACGGTCAGGCGGTGCAGCTCGTGCAGGGCGTCGCCGGCAGCGGCGGAGCCTTCGGCGACCCGTGGGAGGCCGCGAAGGCGTGGCAGGACGCAGGGGCGGAGTGGATCCACCTCGTCGACCTCGACGCGGCCTTCGGGCGCGGCAGCAACCGAGAGCTCATCGCCTCGATCGTCGGCCGGCTCGACCTGCAGGTCGAGCTCTCGGGCGGCATCCGCGACACCGACTCCCTCGAGGCGGCTCTCGCGACCGGCTGCCGTCGGGTCAACATCGGCACCGCGGCCCTCGAGGACCCGGCGTGGACCGCCTCGATCATCGCCGAGCACGGCGACCGGGTGGCGATCGGACTCGACGTGCGGGGCACCACGCTGGCCGCCCGGGGCTGGACGCGCGAGGGCGGCGACCTCTGGGAGACCCTCGAGCGGCTCGACCGCGAGGGCTGCGCCCGCTACGTCGTCACCGACGTCAACAAGGACGGCATGCTGCAGGGCCCCAACGTGCAGCTGCTCCGCGACGTGTGCGCGCGCACCGACCGGCCCGTGGTCGCGAGCGGCGGCGTGTCGACCCTCGAGGACATCGCGGTGATCCGTGGACTCGTGGGTGAGGGGGTCGAGGGAGCCATCGTCGGATCGGCCCTCTATCGCGGCGCGTTCACGCTGCCCGAGGCTCTCGACGTGGCGGGCAGGCCGAGCCGGTGAGCGAGATCCCCGGCGACTCCGCGGGGCAGGCCTGGGCGGGCAAGTCGATCCCCTCGCACGGCTTCGCCGGTGACACGGGCGGAGCCGACCCCGCGCTCGTCGCCGTGTTGGCGGCCGGTCACGACGGCTCGGCCTCCGAGACGGAGGCCGCACTCCTCGAGGCGGCCCTGATGGAGCAGGTGGCAGGCGCCCGGTGGCTCGTGCCGGTCGTCGCGGTGGCCGACGAGGTCGACGACTCGGGGGCGCACGTGGTGGAGACCCGCAGCGACATGGCGGCTGTCACGCTCACCTCGCCGGACGGCTCGCGCGCCCTCCCCGTGTTCACCTCGCTCGATAGCCTGGCGGCGTGGGACGCCCACGCCCGGCCCGTGCCGGTGACGGCCTCGGCCGCTGCGCAGGCCGCCATCTCCGAGGAGTGCCACGTGCTCGTCGTCGACGTCGCCTCGCCGCACGCGACCGTGCTGCGCCCGAGCATGCTCTGGGCCCTGGCCCAGCAGCGACCGTGGGTGCCGAGCCACCTCGATGACCACGTGGCGGCGGCGGTGCGCGCGGCCGTGGCCGACGAGCCGGAGGTCGACGACCACCGGGTCGAGGCGGGGGAGCCTGCCGGTGCCGGCGTGCTGCGCATCGTGCTCGCCCTGCGGCCCGGTCTGGGCGCCGGCGAGGTCGGGGCGATCGCCACCCGCATCGGGGAGCGCATCGCGACCGATGGCGAGACCCGTGCGAGGATCGATGCGCTGACCTTCGCGCTGGAGGCGGCGCACTGAGCACGACCCCACCGACACGAGAGGTGCCGCCCGTGGACCCCGCCCCCTCGGCAACCGCCGTGCCCACCACGACGCGCGTCCCCTCTCCGGGCGGACCCCTCGGCTTCATGGTCGACCCGGCGCTCGATGCGCAACGGCGCCGCGACCTGCGCCGGATGCGGCTCGTCGCGACCGGACTGCTCGTCTTCGCCGCCATCGTCTACGTCCTCACCCGCGGCCACGACGAGGGCGTGCTCGGCTTCGTCAACGCCGGTGCGGAGGCCTCGATGGTCGGCGCCTGCGCCGACTGGTTCGCCGTCACCGCGATCTTCCGCCACCCCCTGGGCCTGCCGATCCCGCACACGGCCCTCATCCCCCGCAAGAAGGAGATGATCGGGCGCAGCCTCGAGGAGTTCGTCGGCGAGAACTTCATGCGCGAGGACATCATCCGCGAACGGGTGCTCGACGCCGAACCGGCCCGTCGGGCGGCCGAGTGGGCCTTGGTGCCCGGTCACGCCAAGCGCCTCGTCGACGAGGTCGCCACGGTCACGGTGCACGCCCTGCACCGCATCCCCGACGAGGACGTGCGCGCCGTCATCGAGCAGGCCGTGCTGCCGCGCCTCATCCAGGAGCCCGTGAGCTCGATGGCCGGCGGGCTGCTCGACCAGGTGGTGCGCGACCAGGCCCACGTCGGTCTCGTCGACCTCGCGCTCGACGAGATGCGCGCCTGGCTCGTCGACAACGAGGACCTCTTCGAGTCGCTCATCACCCAGCGGGCCCCCACCTGGGTGCCGACCGCCGTCAACGACCTCGTGGCCCGCAAGATCCACACCGAGGCGCTCAAGTGGCTCGCCGACATCCGCCGCGACCCCGACCACGACGTCCGCCGGGCGCTCGACAAGCTGCTCGTCGATCTCGCGGCGGACCTCCAGCACGACCCCGTGACCCAGGAGAAGGCCGAGCGGCTCAAGGAGCGTCTGCTGACGCATCCGCAGGTGGCCGACACGGCCATGTCGCTGTGGATCTCACTGCGCGCGGTCGCCATCTCGGCGCTCGAGGACGAGGGGGGCCCCGTGCGCACCCGTGCCGTGTCCGAGGTCATCGGCCTCGCCGAGCGCATGCTCGCGGACCGCTCGCTGCGCGACCGCATCGACACCCGCATCTGCGACGCGACGGTGTATGCCGTCGACCGCTACGGCGCCGAGCTGACCAAGGTGATCAGCCACACGGTCGACCGCTGGGACGGCAAGGAGACCGCCGAGCGGGTCGAGCTGCAGGTGGGCCGCGACCTGCAGTTCATCCGCATCAACGGCACCCTCGTCGGCGGGCTCATCGGCATGCTCATCCACGCCGTGTCGATCCTGCTGCCCTCCTGACGCGTCAGCGCCGGGTGTCGATGTTGTAGCCGCGGATCTTGCGATAGATCGTCGCGCGCGACATGCCGAGGTGCTCGGCGGCCTTCCCCTTGTTGCCGCCGTGGTCGATCAACGCCTGCGTGATGGCGTCGCGCTCCATCGACTCGAGGGGTGTCAGGGTGCGTCGACCCACCGCCATGCACTCGGGTGGCAGGTCGGCGAGCTCGATGGTGCCGGTGCGCTTGGCGGCCAGCACGCGGCGCAGGACGTCGCGCAGCTGGGTCGCGTTGCCGGGCCACGGGTGACGGGCCAGCTGGTTGACGGCGCGCGGCGAGATCTGCAGGTCTCGCGTCGGCGACAGGGTGCGCAGCATCGCCGGGATCATCGCCCGGATGTCGTCGGGCCGGTGCCGCAGCGGCTCGACGTTGATGGTGCGGTCGAAGCACGGCACGATCTGCGACTCGACGGCGTCGTCGACGGTCGTGGACTCACGCGTCGCCACGACCCAGCGGGCCGGGGCGGAGTGCGAGCGGTCGGACTCCTCGAGCAGCCGGCTCGACACCGACTCGACGAGCGCGGCCGGCAGCCGGTCGATGTGCCGGATGATGAGCGTGCCCTCCTCGCTCACGAGCTCGTCCTCGAGGTGCTGGAACCACTCGTCCGGGTCGAGGGCGGCGCTCGCCGCGTCGAGCACCCGCAGGTGCCGCGCGGGCGACTCCGCCACGTGGATGGCGCGGGCCAGCGCGTGCTTGCCGACCCCGCGCTCGCCGACGAGCAGCACCCAGGTGCCGGCCCGGTGCGACTCGCGCAGCTGAGCGCCGGCTCGGCTCCACTCCGGGCTGGTGCCGGCGACGCCGGGCAGCTGGGGCGCCAGGGCCCGTGAGTCGGCCGAGCGCAGCGGACGCGCCGACGGCTCCTGGATCTGCACCCGGAACACGCCGCCGACGACGGCCGAGCCCACCGACGTGGGGCGGTAGTCGAGCCGGGCGATGGCGCCGCTCGGCAGGTCGGCGACGAGGGTGCGGGGGAGCAGCTCGCCGACGGCGTCGTCGGTGCGCGCCACGAGCGCCGTGCGGTCGGCGACGTCGAGTCGCTGCTGGGCGAGGTGGTTCATCATGACGATGTCCTCGCTGAGCGCCAGCACCGGTCCGGTCGCGTGACGGCACGCCGCGAGGTAGTCGCGCAGCAGCGTCATCTCGCTCACCGACACGGTGGCGAGGATCTCGTCCTCGATGCGCTCGGCGATGGACCGTGCGTAGGTGAGCAGCAGGGCGTTGGACACCCCTGCCTCGCAGGTGAGGTCGAGCACCCCGACGAGTCCGCCGCTGATCGGGTGGTGCACCGGCGCGCCCGCGCAGGCGAAGCCCATGAGCGGCTCGGTGAAGTGCTCGCTGCCGACGATGAGGGTCGGGGTGCGCGTGAGCAGCGCGGTGCCGATGCCGTTGGTGCCGACGCTGTCCTCGGCATAGGTGAAGCCGGGAGCCAGGCTGACCTTCTCGAGCTGGCGGCCGAACGAGGTGTCGGGGCAGATCCGGTGGATCACCCGTCCGGTCGGGTCCGCGAAGATCATGCTCACCGGCTCACCCGCGAGGCCCTCGGCCATCCGCTGCATGACCCGGCTGACCAACCCGTTGAGCTGCTGCGCCTCACCCAGCGCGGCGGCATACGACGGTTCGACGAGCGTGGGGCTGACGCCGGCCCGGGTGCTGCGCTGCCACGAGCTCCCCACGACGTCGCGCACCGACCGGTCGAGCACCCCTGACTCGATGAAGGCGTCGCGAGCGCGCGGTCCTTCGTGGCTGTGCGTCATCGACACGCCTCCTCTCCGGCCCCGTCCCGCGGCGTTGCGGGCGGGTCGTCTCCCCAGAAGAGTCTCAGGTCGCGCGGCCCAGCGGGGCAAGGTGGCGGCGCGGATGTGCCCGTGACCGTCTCAAAGTGAGACGGGGGAGAGGGCCGGCGACCGCGCCTCTCACATTGAGACAGTCGCAGGCTCGGGGCCCTGTGAGTCTCCTCTCACACGGCGAGTGTCCTCGTCGTGACGGCTCGGTCAATGCCGACCGACCGGACACCAGGAGGCAAGAGTGAGCAGACAGAGTCTGACGAAGGCCCACGCGAAGATCTCCGAGCTGACGTGGGAGCCGACCTTCGCGACGCCCGCGACCCGCTTCGGCACGGACTACACGTTCGAGAAGGCCCCGAAGAAGGACCCGCTCAAGCAGATCATGCGGTCCTACTTCCCCATGGAGGAGGAGAAGGACAACCGCGTCTTCGGCGCCATGGACGGAGCGGTCCGCGGCAACATGTTCCGCCAGGTCCAGCAGCGCTGGCTCGAGTGGCAGAAGCTGTTCCTGTCGATCATCCCGTTCCCCGAGATCTCGGCCGCCCGCGCCATGCCCATGGCGATCGACGCGGTGCCGAACCCGGAGATCCACAACGGGCTCGCGGTCCAGATGATCGACGAGGTCCGTCACTCGACGATCCAGATGAACCTCAAGAAGCTCTACATGAACCAGTACATCGACCCGGCTGGTTTCGACATGACGGAGAAGGCGTTCGCGAACAACTACGCGGGCACCATCGGCCGCCAGTTCGGCGAGGGCTTCATCACCGGCGACGCGATCACCGCCGCCAACATCTACCTCACGGTCGTCGCCGAGACGGCCTTCACCAACACGCTCTTCGTGGCGATGCCCGACGAGGCCGCGGCCAACGGCGACTACCTGCTGCCGACGGTCTTCCACTCGGTCCAGTCCGACGAGTCGCGGCACATCTCCAACGGCTACTCGATCCTGCTGATGGCCCTGGCCGACGAGCGCAACCGCCCGCTGCTCGAGCGCGACCTGCGCTACGCGTGGTGGAACAACCACTGCGTCGTCGACGCGGCCATCGGCACCTTCATCGAGTACGGCACGAAAGACCGTCGCAAGGACCGCGAGAGCTACGCGGAGATGTGGCGTCGCTGGATCTACGACGACTACTACCGCAGTTACCTGCTCCCGCTCGAGAAGTACGGCCTCACCATCCCGCACGACCTCGTCGAGGAGGCCTGGAACCGCATCACCAACAAGGGCTACGTGCACGAGGTCGCGCGGTTCTTCGCCACCGGCTGGCCCGTCAACTACTGGCGCATCGACACCATGACGGACACCGACTTCGAGTGGTTCGAGGAGAAGTACCCCGGGTGGTACAGCAAGTACGGCAAGTGGTGGGAGAACTACAACCGCCTCGCCTACCCCGGCCGCAACAAGCCGATCGCCTTCGAGGACGTGGGCTACCAGTACCCCCACCGGTGCTGGACCTGCATGGTCCCGGCCCTCATCCGTGAGGACATGGTCGTCGAGAAGGTCGACGAGCAGTGGCGGACCTACTGCTCGGAGACGTGCTACTGGACGGATGCCACGGCGTTCCGCTCGGAGTACGAAGGCCGCGAGACGCCCAACATGGGTCGCCTCACGGGCTTCCGCGAGTGGGAGACGCTGCACCACGACAAGGACCTCGCCGACATCGTCAAGGACCTGGGTTACGTCCGCGACGACGGCAAGACCCTCATCGGGCAGCCGCACCTCGACCTCGACCCCAAGAAGATGTGGACCCTCGACGACGTCCGCGGCAACCGGTTCATGAGCCCCAACGTGCTCCTCAACCAGATGTCCGACGCCGAGCGTGAGGCCCACGTCGCGGAGTACCGCGCGGCTGGCACGAAGGTCTCCTGACCGACCTCGTCCACCGCACGCCGGCTCCACCGCCAGATCGGGTTGGCGGCGCCACCAGGGATGAGTGGCGCCGCCAACCCCCAGCCCACCCGTACACCCGCACCCGAGAGGAGGCCCACCATGGCCGACACCCACAAGATCTACTTCGAACCGGTCGACATCGAGATGGAGGTCGGCGAGGACGAGAAGATCCTCGACGCCGCGTTCCGTCAGGGCATCCACCTGATGCACGGATGTCGCGAGGGTCAGTGCTCAGCCTGCAAGAGCTACATCCTCGAGGGCGAGATCCAGATGGAGCGCTACTCGACGTTCGCCTGCAACGACGCCGAGGTCGAGGAGGGTTACGTCCTGCTCTGCCGGGCCCACGCCTTCAGCGACTGCACCATCGAGCTGCTCAACTTCGACGAGGACGAGCTGCTCGGCGGGGTCCCGATCCAGGACGTGCGCACCCGGGTCACGGCGATCGAGCCCGTGACGCGCGACATCGTCTCGCTCCGTCTCACGGCGATCGAGCCGGCGACCTACGAGTTCAAGCCCGGGCAGTACAGCGACATCTCCATCCCCGGGACGGACGAGCACCGCTCGTTCTCCATGGCGACGACGCAGTCCACGCCGGGCGAGGTCGAGTTCCTGATCAAGAAGTATCCGGGGGGCCGCTTCTCGACGCTGCTCGACGGCGGCCCGGACGGCCTCTCGGTCGGCGACGAGCTGCACGTCAACGGGCCGTACGGCTCGTTCACGATCAAGGAGGGTCACGCCCTGCCGGTCGTGTGCATCGGGGGAGGGGCGGGGATGGCACCCATCCTCTCGATCCTGCGCCACCTCAACGAGACCGAGAGCACCCGCCCGGTCCGCTTCTACTACGGCGCCCGCACGGCGGCCGACCTCTTCTACGTCGACGAGATCCTCGCCCTCGGCGAGGGCCTGCGCGACTTCGAGTTCGTCGCCTGCCTGTCGGAGTCACTCCCGGAGGCGGACTCATCCCCCGAGCCCGGTATGCCGCTCGGCGTGCGCCCCGAGTTCGGCAACGTCACCGACGTGGTGGCGCGCCGTGAGGAGGCGCTCGCGAAGTGCGAGGTCTACCTCTGCGGTCCGCCGCCGATGGTCGACGCCGCGCTGCTCTTCCTCGAGCAGCAGGGGGTGCCCGACGACCAGGTCTTCCACGACTCGTTCACGAGCCCTGTTGCCGTCGTCACCGCCTGATCGCACCTGCACGTCCCATCCACGCATCATCCACATCAACAACGGAGTTGACTGACATGGCGGACATCACCGACCAGAAGACGCGCAGCTTCCCCAAGATCGAGTTCACCGATTCCGAGGCCGGCGCCCTGGACTTCCCCAGCTCGAAGAGCCGCACGTACAACTACTACAAGCCGGCCAAGCTGCGGGCGACGATGTACGAGGACGTCACCGTCGACGTGCAGCCCGACCCCGACCGGCACCTGACCCAGGGCTGGATCTACGGCTTCGGCGACGGGCCCGGTGGCTACCCGAAGGAGTGGACCAAGGCCCAGTCCTCCAACTGGCACGCCTTCCTCGACCCCAACGAGGAGTGGGAGCAGACGATCTACCGCAACAACTCGGCGGTCGTCCGCCAGGTGAGCCTCTGCCTGGAGAATGCGAAGCGAGCCGGCGCGTACAAGAACTGGAACCACGCCTGGGTGGTCTTCATCCAGCGCAACCTCGGGGCGTGGATGCACGCGGAGAACGGCATCGCGCTGCACGTCTTCACCTCGATCCAGCGGTCCGCGCCGACGAACATGATCAACAACGCGGTCGCGGTCTCGGCGGCGCACAAGATGCGCTTCGCCCAGGACCTCGCCCTCTTCAACCTCGACCTGTCCGAGGCCGGCATCGACTTCGACGGGGCCGCCCACCGGGACGTCTGGCAGAACGCTCCCGAGTGGCAGCCGACCCGCCAGGCGGTGGAGGAGCTCACCGCGGTGGGCGACTGGGGCGAGCTGCTCTTCGCGACCAACATCGTCTTCGAGCAGCTCGTGGGCCAGCTCTTCCGGAGCGAGCTCGTCATGCAGATCGCGGCGCGCAACGGCGACTACATCACCCCGACGATCGTCGGCACGGGAGAGAACGACTACGCCCGCGACCTCGCCGGCTCGCGCAACCTCTTCCAGATGCTCGTGCGCGACGAGGAGCACGGAGCCGCCAACAAGGAGCTCTTCGGCCAGTGGCTGTCCGTCTGGGTGCCGAAGTGCCTCGCCGCAGCCCAGGCGCTCCAGCCGATCTGGTCGCAGCCGGCCGAGAAGCCGATCACCTTCGCCACGTCGCTCGACGCGGCCAAGGACAAGTTCCGCAGCCTGCTCGAGGACCTCGAGCTCGACATCCCGAAGGAGTTGGACCAGTGAGCATGCAATTCGGTTCGGAGGCCTCGTTCTCCAACATGTGCGGGGTCACGCTGATGAACACCCCCGTCGGCCGCGTCGTGGCCGAGGTGATGGGCCGCAAGGAGGGCGTCGAGCTCACCGAGTACCCGTCGATGATCCGGGTGGACGGGCCCAAGCTGCTCGACTTCGACTACGAGGAGCTGAGCGACGCGCTCGGGGTCGAGTTCGACGGCTCCGTCTTCGAGGAGATCAGCTCGACGCACTACGGCCGCATGGTCCACCTCGACGACAAGACGATCCTCTTCGCCAGCCCCGAGGACGCGGCGGAGTACATCGGCTTCGACCTCGTCGCCAACTGAGGGCCTGCAGGACCCGAAGGAACAGACGAAACCGACGACAACCGTTGGCGCACCAAGGCGTTCGTATGCCGCTGGGCCGGCGCCCAGCAGCTTGGGACCTCCCAAGCCGGCTCAGCGGCTCGACGCCTGCGTTTCATCCCATCACAACGAAGTGAGGAAGCCATGTACGAGAAGAACGGCGAGAAGTACTACGTCGTCGATGCGCACGTCGCCCTGTGGGACGGCCGTGAGTCGAACCTCAAGAACGTCCACGGCAAGCAGTTCATCGACTGCTTCTACGACTACCACAAGAACCTCAGCCCCGAGGAGGTCGTGTGGGATTACGACACCTACACCTACTACGGCGGCGACCGGCTCATGAAGGACCTCTTCGACGAGGGCTACGTCGACCACGCCATCTTCCAGCCGGCGCACCTCGGTGACTTCTACGTGAACGGTTTCGGACAGACCGAGGAGGCCTGGGCGCTGACCCAGGCCCACCCCGACAAGCTGACCTACAACCACAACTTCGACCCGCGCAACGAGCAGGCGGGGCTCGACCAGCTGCGACGCGACGCGGAGCGCTTCGGCCTCAAGGGCGTCAAGCTCTACACGGCCGAGTGGCACGGCGACTCCCGCGGCTACAAGCTCACCGACCCGTGGACCTACAAGTACCTCGAGGCCTGCGAGGAGCTGGGGGTGACGAACATCCACATCCACAAGGGCCCGACGATCATCCCGCTCGACCGGGATGCGTTCGACGTGGCCGACGTCGACGCGGTGGCCACCGACTTCCAGGGTCTCAACTTCGTCGTCGAGCACTGCGGCCTGCCGCGCCTCGAGGACTTCTGCTGGATCGCCACCCAGGAGACCAACGTCCACGCGGGTCTCGCCGTCGCCATGCCGTTCATCCACACGCGCCCGCGCTACTTCGCCCAGATCATCGGCGAGCTCCTCTACTGGATCGGTGAGGACAAGATCCAGTTCTCGAGCGACTACGCGATCTGGACGCCGAAGTGGCTCGTCGAGAAGTTCATCGACTTCCAGATCCCCGAGGACATGACCGAGTACCCGCAGCTGACGACCACGGCCAAGAAGAAGATCCTCGGTCTCAACGCTGCCGCGATGTACGACCTCGAGGTGCCCGAGGAGCTGCGTCTGCCCGAGCCCGAGATGCCGGACCCCGACCCGGGACTCGAGGTCGCGGCAGGGGCGAAGGAGAGCGTGTTCTCATGAGCGCCGTCGCCACCTCGGCGTCGCCCGTGTCGCCCGTGTCGCCTCCGGCGACACGGCGGCAGGCGGCGGGGACGCGATCCGGCGCATCCCTGGCGCACGACGTGCTCGAGGCGCTCGCCACCGTCATGGACCCCGAGCTGGACGAGCCGATCACGGGGCTCGGCTTCGTGCGCTCGGTGGCCCTGCACCCCGCCGGTGTCACGGTGCACCTGCGGCTGCCGACCTCCTTCTGCTCGCCCAACTTCGCCTACCTCATGGTCTCGGACGCGCAGGACGCGCTGCGCCGGGTCCGGGGCCTGGGTGGCATCGGGCAGGTCACGGTCCTGCTCGACGACCACCACGACTCCGACAAGATCAACGCCGGGATCGCGGCCGACGCCGGCTACCTCGGCACGTTCGGGGCCGAGGCGGAGGAGGGCCTGGACGAGCTGCGTCTCACCTTCCAGCGCAAGGCCCACACAGCGGCCATGGAGCGTTGCGTCATGGGGGTCCTGGCGGCGGGGTCCGCGCGCGTCGAGGACCTCGGGCACCTGACGTTGGGCGACCTCCCGGCCGGCCGCACCAAGGAGGCGCTGCTGCGCCGCCGCACCGACATCGGGCTCGGCGTGGCTCCCGGCGAGCGGGTCGTCGTCAACGAGCGCGGCGCCGCTGTGCCCGACGAGGAGCTGCCGCTCCGGCTGCGCCTCGCCACGTCGGTGCGCATCTCCATCGAGGGCAACGCCCACTTCTGCCGGGGCCTGCTCGCGACGCGCTACGCCGACGGCGACGAGGCCGGCATCACGACCCGGATCACCGACACGACCAGCACGACCAGCACGACCAGCACGACCAGCACTGAGACGAGCACTTCTCATCCCCTGACGGCACGCCGTCCGAATCTCGATCCGAAGGACTGACAGACATGGCAAAGGAACTGCGCTTCAACGAAGAGGCCCGTCGCCTGCTCGAGGTCGGCGTCAACGCACTCGCCGACGCGGTCAAGGTGACGCTCGGCCCGAAGGGACGCAACGCCGTCCTCGAGAAGCTCACCGGCCCACCGACGATCACGAACGACGGCGTCACCATCGCCAAGGAGATCCAGCTGCGCGAGCCGTTCGCCAACATGGGGGCCCAGCTCGTCAAGGAAGTCGCGATGAAGACGAACGGTGTCGTCGGCGACGGCACGACGACGGCGACCGTGCTGGCCCAGGCCATGGTGCGCGAGGGTCTGCGCGCGGTCGACGCCGGCGCCAACCCGATGCGGGTGCGCCGCGGCATCGAGCAGACCGTGCCCGTCGTCGTCGACACCCTGCGCCGCCTGGCGACCGAGGTCACCGGACAGGCTGCCCTCGAGCGCATCGCCACGCTCGCCGCCAACGACGACGACGCCATCGGCTCGGCCGTCGCCGAGGCCGTGACCCGGGTCGGCAAGAACGGCATCGTCGCGACCGAGGAGTCGGAGACGCTCGGCCTGTCGGTCGACGTCGTCGACGGCATCGAGTTCGACCACGGCTACATCTCGCCCTACATGGTCACCGACCGCGAGCGGATGGAGGCGGTCTACGACAACCCCGTCATCCTGCTCACCAACAAGAAGATCACCCAGGTGCAGGACATCATGCCGACGGTCGAGGCGGCCAAGCGCGCCGACCGTCCGCTCGTCATCCTCGCCGAGGACGTCGACGGCCCCGCCCTGCAGCTGCTCGTCGGCGGCAACATGCACGGCACGATGCAGTCGGTCGTGGTCCGGGCCCCCGGCTTCGGCCACCGCCGTCTCGCCGAGCTGGAGGACCTCGCGATCGCCCTCGGCGGACGCGTCGTCGCCAACGACACCGGCATCGAGCTGCACGAGATCAGCGCCACCGACCTCGGCACCTGCGACCGCATCACGATCACCGAGAACGACACGACGATCGTCGGCGCCCATGGCGACGCCGCGCTCGTCGAGGCGCGAATCTCCCAGTTGGAGAAGCAGTTCGAGCGCTCCAAGATCGACGGCGACCAGGATGCCCTGCAGATGCGACTGGCCCGCATGACCGGACGGGTCGCCGTGATCAACGTCGGGGGAGCCACGAGCGTCGAGCTCAAGGAGCGCATGCTCCGGGTCGAGGACTCGCTCGCGGCGGCGCGCGCCGCCCTGCAGGAGGGCATCGTGGCCGGGGGCGGCACCGCGCTCACCCAGGCTCAGGACGCGGTGTCGCGCATCGAGCTGACCGGCGACGACGCCGTCGGTCGCGAGATCGTGCGGCGCGCCCTGGTCGAGCCGCTGCGGTGGATCGCCATCAACGCGGGCTACGACGGCGACGAGGTCGTCTCCCGGGTCGCGAGCCTGCCGATCGGGCACGGTTTCAACGCGGTCACGGGCGCCTACGGCGACATGCTCGAGGCCGGTGTGATGGATCCGCTCAAGGTGACCCGGGCCGCCCTCGAGGCCTCCGCCTCGATCGCCGCGCTCATCATCACGACCGAGACCGCGATCGTCGAGGAGGTCATGGGCAACCCCGGCGCCATCTACGCCCCGGGCTTCGGTGACCTCGCCGAGGGTCTCGTCCGTCCGAGCAACATCTACTGATCCGGTGGCCAGCCGATGATCACGGTCCTGGAGGTCTCCGCCGCTCTGCTGCCCGTGCTCGTGCCACGGATGGTGCTCGGTCGCAAGCAGCTGAGGCAGCGCCTCGACGTGCTGCTCTACCGGTGCGAGTCCTCGACCTGACCAAGTGTGTCCGGCAGGCCCGCCAGCACGACGCCGCCCCGCCACCCGCGGGGCGGCGTCGTCGCGTCCGGCTCAGTCGCCGCGCGTCTCGAGCGCCGCGGTCATCTGGTCGAGCGTGCCGCGCAGCTCCGCCAGCTGGGTCAGGCTGAGGCCGCTCCGGGCAGCGATCGTGCGCGGGACCTCCGCGACCGCCGCGAGGCGCTCGCGGCCGGCGGCGGTGAGCTCCACGAGCACGCGTCGCTCGTCGGCGGGATCACGGGTGCGGCCCACCAGCCCGGCAGCCTCCATCCGCTTCAGCAGCGGGGAGAGCGTGCCGGAGTCGAGCCGCATGACCTCGCCGAGGGCCCCGACCGTGAGCGGCCCGTGCTCGCCGACGGCCATCAGGGCGATGTACTGCGGGTAGGAGAGCCCGTGCTCCCCGAGCAGGTCGCGGTAGACCGCGTCGAAGGCACGCACCGTCGTCACCATCGCGTAGCAGATCTGCTGCTCGATGGTGGGGGCAGCACCCGGGTTGGACGAGGTCATGACACCAGCGTACTATCAAATTGCGCGCAATAGAATTGCGAGCAACAAAATACGACCACGCCCCTCAGGAGCCAGCATGAGCACCGCCACCCAGACCGCCCAGTACGTCGCCTCGGCCACCGCCTCCGGTCGCGAGGGCCGCGCCGTCACCTCCGACGGTCGCCTCGACGTCGCGCTCGCCGCGCCGCGCGAGCTGGGTGGCAGTGGTGCGGGCACCAATCCCGAGCAGCTCTTCGCGGCGGGGTATGCCGCGTGCTTCGCGAGCGCTCTCGGCGTCGTCGCGCGCCAGCGCAAGGTCGCCGACTTCGATGCCGCCGTGACGGCCGACGTCAGTCTCAGCGGCAACGGCCGCGAGGGCTTCGGCCTCGCGGTGGTGCTGCACGTGGAGCTTCCCGAGGGGTTCGACGAGGCGCTGGGTCGTGAGCTCGTCGAGATCGCGCACCAGGTGTGCCCCTACTCCAACGCGACGCGAGGCAACATCCCGGTGGAGCTCGTCGTCGAGTGACCTCGGCGCCCGACGCCCCCATCGCTCTGAGAAGCACTGCCCCAGAAGGAGAACCGATGTCCAACCCCCGTGAGGTCCAGCTCGTCTCCCGTCCCGTCGGCTGGCCGACACCCGAGAACTTCGCGCTCGTCGAGAGTGCGCCGACCGAGCTGGCCCAGGGCCAGATCCGGGTGCGCAACGAGGTCATGTCGGTCGACCCCTACATGCGTGGCCGCATGAGCGACGCCAAGTCCTACGCCGAGCCGTATGCGCTGGGCGAGGCCATGCACGGCGGCGCGGTCGGCGAGGTCGTCGAGTCCCGGGCAGACGGGGTCGCTGTGGGTGACCACGTGCTGCACGGCCTCGGCTGGCGCGAGGAGGCCGTGCTCGACGCGACGTCCGCACGCGTCGTCGACACGTCGGTGGCCCCGGCCTCCGCCTACCTCGGCGTGCTCGGCATGACGGGCCTCACGGCATACGCCGGACTGACTCGCGTCGCGGGGCTCAAGGAGGGTGACGTCGTCTTCGTCTCCGGGGCAGCCGGCGCAGTGGGCAGCGCGGTCGGCCAGATCGCCAAGGCGCTCGGCGCGAGCCGCGTCATCGGCAGCGCGGGCTCCCAGGAGAAGGTCGACCACCTGCTGGATGACCTCGGGTTCGACGCGGCGTTCAGCTACAAGGACGGTCGCGTCTCCGACCTGCTGCGCGAGGCCGCACCCGACGGCCTCGACGTCTACTTCGACAACGTCGGAGGCGACCACCTCGAGGCGGCGATCGGCTCGTTGCGACTCGGGGGCCGCATCGCGATCTGCGGAGCCATCTCCGTCTACAACAACACCGAGGCCGCGCCCGGCCCGCGCAACCTCGCGCGGCTCATCCAGACGCGCGGCACGATCCAGGGCTTCCTCGTCGGCGACCACTACGACCTCGCGGGGGAGTACGCCCACAAGGCCGCCGGCTGGATCGCCGACGGCTCGCTGACCTCGCGTGAGACGTTCGTCGACGGCATCGACCACGCCGTCGACGGCTTCCTCGGCGTGCTACGCGGCGACAACGTCGGCAAGATGCTCGTCCGCCTCTGATCGAGAGAGCACTCCGCTCACCCCACCGATCGAGAGAGCAATCCGCTCACCCCACCGATCGAGAGAGCAATTCGTCCGCGCGGATTGCTCTCTCGATCAGGTCTTCAGCAGCTCCTTGACCTTGTCGGCGGGCAGCAGGTCGTGGCGCAGCGGCTCGCGCACGAAGGACCCGGTGCCGTGCGAGACGGAACGCAGGTCGATCGGGTAGCGCGACAGCTCGGCCTGCGGCACCTCGGCGTGCACGACGGTCCAGCCGCCCTCGGGCCCCATCCCGTCGGCCGGCTCGGTGCCGATGACCTGACCGCGCCGCCCCCGCAGGTCCGACATGACGGCACCGAGGTAGTCGTCGGCGACGGTGATGTGGACGCGGTCGATCGGCTCGAGCAGCGCCATGGTCGACTCGTTGGCCGCCTCCTTGAGCGCGAGGGCGGCAGCGGTCTGGAAGGCGACGTCCGAGGAGTCCACCGAGTGGGCCTTCCCGTCCGTCAGCGTCACCCGCACGTCGACGACCGGGTGGCCGGTGAGCAGCCCCTTCTCGAGCTGGAGGCGCGCGCCCTTCTCGACCGAGGGGATGAACTGGCGCGGCACCGCGCCACCGACCACCTTGTCGACGAACTCGAAGCCCGAGCCACGAGGGAGCGGCTCGATCTCGAGGGAGCACACGGCATACTGCCCGTGCCCGCCGGACTGCTTGACGTGCCGGCCCTGCACCTGGCAACGCCGCACGAAGGTCTCGCGCAGCGCCGTGCGGTAGGGCTCGGCGGTGACGGTGACGCCGTAGCGGTCGGAGAGCTGACCGATGAGGTCGTCGACGTGCGCCTGACCCATCGTCCAGAGCACGACCTGGTCGGTCTCGTTGGAGTGCTCCATGCGCATCGTCACGTCCTCGGCGACAAGGCGTTGCAGCGCGCTGCCGAGCTTGTCGTCGTCGGACTTCGTCGCCGCACGGATCGCCACGGGCAGCTGCGGCTCGGGCAGCAGCCACGGCGCGACGACGGCCGGGCGCTCCTGCGACGACAGGGTGTCGGAGGTCTCGGCGCGGGTCAGCTTGGAGACGAGGGCGATGTCACCGGCGATCGCCGTGCCGCGGGGCCGGTGGCCGTCGACGAAGGGGGCCGCGAGCGGGCCGACGCGCTCGTCGTCGTCGTGCGCGGGGTGCCCGGACACCTCGTGCCCGACGAAGTCGCTGAGGTGCCCGGAGACGTGGACGGTCTCGTCGACGCGCAGCGTCCCGGCGAAGACCCGCACGAGTGAGAGGCGTCCGACATAGGGGTCGGTCGTCGTGCGCACGACCTCGGCCACGAGCGGCTGCGACGGGTCGCACGCCACCCCCTTCAGGGCGCCGCCGACGGGCGTCGTGATCGAGGGCAGCGGGTGCACCGTCGGGTCGGGGAAGGCGCGCTCGATGACGCCGAGCAGCTCCTCGACCCCGACCCCGGTCAGTGGTGCGACGGGCAGGATCGGGAAGAAGGTGCCCTGCGCGATGGCGGTGCGCAGGTCACCGAGGAGCGTGTCGGTGTCGAGCGTCTCGCCCTCGAGGTAGCGGTCGAGCAGGGTCGCGTCCTCCGACTCCTCGATGACGGACTCGATGAGGGCGCTGCGGGCGTCGTCGTGCTCCCCGGTGGTCTCACCGGTGAGCAGGCCGATGACGCCGGTGACCGCGCCGTCCTCGACGACGGGCCAGTGCGTCGCCCGGGCATCGCCGAACGTGCGCCGGCAGGTCTCGACCGTCGCGCCGAAGTCGGCTCGGGGCTGGTCGAGATGGGTGACCACGACGGCCCGCGGCATGCCGACGGCGGAGCACTCACGCCACAGCAGCGAGACCGGTCGGTCGATGTCGTCGGCCCCGGACACGACGAACACGGCGGCGTCGGCTGCCCGCAGCCCGGCTCGCAGGTCACCGACGAAGTCGGGGTAGCCCGGCGTGTCGAGCAGGTTGAGCGTCACCACGCCGGTGTCGAACGACGCCACCGTGAGTCCGGTGGTGCGCACGTGCTCCGTCGGGGCCGCGCGCTGGCCCGCGACCCGGGACGCGAGCAGGGCGTCGAAGAGTGCGGTCTTGCCGGCCCCGCCGGGTCCGACCAGCACGACGTTGCGGATGTCCTGCGGCGAGGCGGGGTTGGGAGCCGCAGGAAGGTCATTTCTGCCGGGCGTCTTTGCCATGACCCCACCTTTCTCCTCGGACGCGGGGGACCACAAGGGCCCGTATGCCGTCCGGTGTGTCTGACAGGTCACGTGCAGTGCGCGCGGGGCCGCCCACGGGCTGCGCGGCAGGGCTAGCGTGAAGGTGATCGATCCGAGGGGGGCTCATGGCGGCGCTGGCGGGGGAGTGGCTCGAGCGGCTGACCCGGGTCTGCGGTGAGGTCGCGTCGGGCCGAGCCGGCGTCGACGACGTGGAGGCCTGCGCCCGCGCCGCGCCGGTGGACGAGCTGCGTGCCGGTGCCTCGGTCATGGGGGCGTTCAACGTCTTGCTCGATCTCACGGGGCAGGTCTGGGACGAGTCCTCACCGGACGCCGGCCTGGCGGTCCTGGCGATCGGGGGCAACGTCGCGCTCATGGCACAGCAGGTCACGGGCGAGGCGACCCCGGTGCGGGTCTACGCCCGCCGGCTGGCCGGTCACGGCATGCACGTCGCGGCGACGAACGTCCTGCGTGCCGCCGTGGACGTGGGCGGCCCTGCGCTGCAAGGGAGCCCGCCCCTGCGGGCTCAGCTGCTCAACCTCTTGGGCGACATGCTGCGCGATCTCGGCGACCTTCGCGGGGCGGAGGAGGCGCTGACCCAGGGCCTCGCCGACGTGGCCTCGGACGTGGCCGAGCAGGGCGGCGGTGAGGACACTGCGCGTGACAGAGACGTGGAGCGACTGCGCTCTGCCCTGCTCAACAACCTGGCCCTCGTGCTGCAGTCGCGAGGAGAGCTGTCGCGAGCGGCGGACCTGCTGCGCGAGGTGGTCGAGATCGACCAGCGGCTCGGCGTGCCGCCTGCCGAGCTCGCCATCTCGATCGACAACCTCGGCGGCGTCCACCGCGAGATCGCCGACACCCACGGGTCCCTGTGGATCTCGGACGACCTCGTCGACGAGGCCGTGTCGGCCGAGCTGCGCGTCGCGGAGTCGTACTTCGAGCAGGCGCAGGAGCTCTTCGACGCGGCGCTGCCCGACGCCGCCGACGACTACGCGATCTCCCTGCTCCACTCGGCAGACATCGCGATGCTGCGCAGGGACGCCGGCCTCCTCGACCTCGTGAGCAGTGCCGCGGAGCGGGTCGACAGCGAGCACCGCCTGTCCCGCGCCACGAGCTGGGCGGTCCGGTCGATGCGGGGCAGGGCGTTGGCCGACTCCGGACGTCACGGCGACGCCATCGACCTGCTGCGCCCCTGGTTCGACGAGACGCAGGGCACGGCGGCTGCCCACGAGGTGCCCGAGCGAGCCCTCACGGTGCTGCTCGAATCGGCGAGCGCGGTCCGTGACGGCGACCTCGTCGAGCGGGTCGCCCACGAGATCGTCGAGGTCGACGATGCGATGCTCGAGCGCACGCTCAGGGGATCGTCGAGCAGGTCGGCCCGCCACCAGCTGCGCGACGTGCACCGTCGCGCCGAGCAGGTGCTCGGAGCCTGCCTGCCGGCGGGCGACGAGGGGGAGCTGCCGCAGTGGCTCTACGACCTGCTCCTCTCGCGCAAGGGCGTGCTCCACGAGCGGGCGGGGAGCGCCTGGTTGCGCCACCTGGCGGGCTCTGGCGACCTGGTCGAGCAGGTGCGCATGCTGCGCGGCGAGCTCGCGACCCTGGATCTCGACGGCGCCGACGTGCGCACCGTCAGGGAGGCCAGACGCCGCCGCGTTGAGGCGGCCGAGCGGCTCGACGGCGCCGAGCGTGCGCTGCAGGGGTCGCTGCCTGACGGGGCCGCGCGGCGGGTCGTGCTCGGTGACGTCCAGAGCGTCCTCGACGACGGCACGCTGCTCGTCGACATCGTGCAGGAACGGCCGCCCCGTCCGGCCCGTGCGGGCTACGTCGCGGTGCTCGTGCGCAGCAGCGGAGCGGCGCGGTTCGTGCGGCTCGGGTCCGTGCGTGAGGTCGACGCTCGACTGGGGCGTGCGGCCGCCGCCCATGCGACCCGGGCCACGCAGGGCCCGAGGCCGGATCGGCGCCTCACCCCCGCCGCCCCCGCCGAGGAGGCGCCGCCGTCGTTCTCCGACCTCGCGGCTGGCCTGCTCCCGCTCGGGGACCACCTGGGTGGGGTCGCCACGGTCGTCCTGGCGCCCCACGGGCGGTGGGCGCGCCTGCCGATCGCCCTGCTGCCGGGAGTGCGGGGGGAGCCGCTGATCGACAGCGTCGAGGTGTCGGTCGTGCCGAGCGCCCGGTGGCTGGTCACCCGCCACCCGGCTCCCGGCGGGGGAGGCGCGGGACCAGCGGTCGTCATCGGCGACGCCGACTTCGACCTCGGGCTCTCCGACGTGCCCGAGGTGCGACCCGAGCTGCGGGTGAGCCCGCTGCCCTGGACGCACACCGAGGCGGTGGATGTCGCAGCGCTGCTGCAGGTCGAGCCGCTCCTGCGCGCAGCGGCGTCGCGTGGTGCGCTCGTCAAGGCGGCGCGTCCGACCGTCCTGCACGTCGCCACCCACGGCACCTTCATCGACGCCGTCGCGAGCGAGCAGGAGCGGCGCGAGCCGCGCAGCGCGATCATCGAGATGGTCGGTGGCGTCGTCGTCACGCGCGAGCCCGGCGAGCACGAGGGCCTCGGCTGGTCGGTGTCGGGGGAGTCCCGCGACGACGGACCCTCAGGACGCCACGGGCGCCGGGTGCAGTGGCTGCGCGAGGTCGGCCCGAGCGAGCCGTCGACGCGCTCTGCCCTGCTCCTCGCGGGTTTCAACGGGTGGCTCGCCGGCGCAGAGACGCCGGCACACGTGGGCACGGGTGTCGTCACCGCGGCCGAGCTGGCGCTGCTCGATCTCGAGGGGACGGGCCTCGTCGTGCTCTCCGCGTGCGAGACGGGCGTCAGCGCCGTCGACGACGTCGACGGCACCGTGCTCGGCCTGCGCACGGCTGCGCTGGCCGCCGGTGCGGGTTGCTGCGTGGCCAGCCTGTGGACGGTCGACGACCGCGTGACGGCCGAGCTCATGACGACGATGTACGCCGCCCAGGCTGACGGGTTGACGTGGCCCGCGGCGCTGCGCGCTGCCCAGCTCGCGGTGCGCCGCCACCATCCGGACCCGTTCTACTGGGCGGCCTGGGTGGCCGAGGGCGCCTGACCGCGCCCGCTCGTCGAGGAGCTGGTGAAACCCGCGTGCCGGGTGTCGGTGCGGGGTGAGACGCTGGCGGGATGGATGTGGGGCAGTACCGTCACGTGCTGGCGATCCGTGACACGCGCAACGCGCTGGCACTGGGCCTGCTCATCCGCATCCCCATGTTCGCCGGCACCGTGCTGCTCACCCTGCACGTCGTCTCGGCGCTCGGTCGCAGCTACGGCCAGGCCGGCCTCGTCACCGCGGCGGCCACCGTCGCCATCGCGATCTCAGGTCCGTGGCGCGGCCGGCTGCTCGACCGGCTCGGCCTGCGCCGCACCGTCGCCCCGTCGCTGCTCGTCCAGCTCGTCTGCTGGTCGATCGCGCCATGGGTCGACTACGCGCCCCTGATGGCGCTCGCCGCGCTGGCGGGTCTCTTCGTCGTGCCGACCTTCTCGATCCTGCGCCAGGTCATCATCCGGTCGGTGCCGGAGCACCAGCGGCGCACCGCGCTCTCCCTCGACTCGGCCGCCACGGAGCTGTCCTTCATGGCCGGTCCCGCGCTCGGCGTCTGGCTCGCCACGGCCTGGAACACCGGCTGGGCCCTCTTCACCGTCGAGATGGCCGCCGTGCTCGCCGGGTGCGTCCTCTGGGTCGCCAACCCGGCGATCAAGGGCGCCGCCGACGGGTCCGGCCCGACCCCCGTGCGCCCGGTGGAGCCCGAGCCGATCCCGGGCGCCTGGCGCGGCTTCATCACGATGCGGGTGGCGGCCGTCTACCTCGCCGCGGCCTGCGCGACCCTCGTGCTGAGCGGCACCGACGTCGCCATCGTGGCGGCCCTGCGCTCCTTCGAGGCGACCTCCTCGATCGGCTGGATCCTCGCGCTCTGGGGCGCGGGCTCGCTCGTCGGGGGCCTCGTCTACGGCGCCTGGCACCGCTCCTTCTCGGTCTTCTGGCTGCTGGGCGGTCTGGCCGCCACGACGGCCCCGGTGGCGCTCGCGGTCGGGGTGCCGAGCTTCGCCGTGCTCATCACCCTGTCCGGGGTCCTCTGCGCCCCGACGCTCACCGCCACCGTCGAGCAGCTGAGCCGGGTCGTCCCGGAGCGTTTCCGTGGCGAGATGATGGGCTGGCACGGCTCTGCCATGACCTCCGGGTCGGCGGTCGGTGCACCCCTGGCCGGCTTCGCCATCGACCTCGGCGGGTGGCGCTGGGGCTTCCTCGTCGTCTCCGCCCTCGGCGTGATCGTCGCCGGGGCCGGCATGCTCGGTGGGGCCCGCCACCGCGCGCACCCGCACGAGGTCCTCCCAGCGGGCCCTCACGAGGCCCGGCCCGACGCACCGGCGCCCGCCGGGGCCGCGCTGCCCGATTCGGAGTCAGGCGCGCCGGCTGCTAGAGTCGAGCACTGACCAGTCCTTCCCCGGCCACCGCTTCGGCGATGACCACGGGATCGACGTGCAAGAGAAGCTCGCTTCCACCCGCGCCGACCGTCAGGTCGCCGGGTCCAAGGTCGCACAGATCGATGTCTCCTCCGGGGGTCTGCGGACTGTGCCGTACGCCGCGAAGGCCACCTTCCGGCATACGTCAACCTGGGCTCCTCGTGCACTCACGGGGAGCCTTTTTTCATTTCTCATGGTGGTCGCGAGCAGCACCAGCACGAGAGCATGACCCCGCAGGTCACCCCATTCATCGAACTTAGGAGCACCACATCAGCGAGCCTCGCATCAACGAGCGCATCCGGGTCCCGGAAGTGCGCTTGGTTGGCCCCAACGGCGAGCAGGTCGGCATCGTGCGCGTCGAGGACGCGCTCCGTCTGGCTGAGGAGGCGAACCTCGACCTCGTCGAGGTGGCGCCCATGGCCAAGCCGCCGGTCGCCAAGCTCATGGACTTCGGCAAGTTCAAGTACGAAGCCGCCATGAAGGCACGGGAAGCGCGCAAGAACCAGGTCAACACCGTCATCAAGGAGATCAAGCTCCGACCGAAGATCGACCCGCACGACTACGGCACCAAGAAGGGCCATGTCGAGCGGTTCCTCAAGGCCGGTGACAAGGTCAAGGTGACGATCATGTTCCGTGGCCGCGAGCAGAGCCGGCCCGAGCTCGGTCGCCGCCTGCTCGAGCGCCTCGCCGAGGACATCGTCGAGCTCGGCTACGTCGAGTCGGCTCCGAAGCAGGACGGTCGCAACATGATCATGGTGATCGGCCCGACGAAGAAGAAGGCCGAGGCCAAGGCCGAGCAGCGCCGCTCCCGCGAGCAGCGCCCGGCCGCAGGCGACGCAGCACACCCCGAGCAGACCGACCAGCCCGACCAGGTCGAGCAGACCGACGAGGTCGAGCAGACCGACCAGGTCGAGCAGACCGACCAGGCCACCGCCACCCCGTGATCGACCGGCAGTGACCACCGAGGGCGCCAGCCCCCGGGCCTGACAGACCACGTGCGCCCACCGGCGCACGCAACACGAAGGAGATCGGCCCTCATGCCGAAGATGAAGACGCACAGCGGTGCGAAGAAGCGTTTCCGCCTCACCGGCACCGGCAAGGTCATGCGCGAGCAGGCCGGCGGTCGTCACCTGCTCGAGCACAAGTCGAGCAAGAAGATGCGTTCCATCGCGAACGACGTCGAGCTGTCCAAGCCGGACGCCAAGAAGGTCAAGAAGCTCCTCGGCAAGTGAGCCGAACCCCCTACCCAGCATTCCGCTGAGCAGCCGGGTCATCTCGGTTCCGCCAGCAGCACCATCCCGGTGCTTCGTACAGAAGGAGTATTCACGTGGCACGCGTGAAGCGGGCGGTCAACGCCCAGAAGAAGCGTCGCGTCGTTCTCGAGCGCGCGAGCGGTTACCGCGGACAGCGGTCGCGTCTCTACCGCAAGGCCAAGGAGCAGGTGACCCACTCGCTGGGTTACGCCTACCGTGACCGTCGCGCCAAGAAGGGCGACTTCCGTCGTCTGTGGATCCAGCGCATCAACGCTGCGGCCCGCGCCAACGGCATGACCTACAACCGGTTCATGCAGGGCCTCAAGCTGGCGGGAGTCGAGGTCGACCGCAAGATCCTCGCCGACCTCGCCGTCAACGACGCCGCGGCCTTCACCGCGCTCGTCGAGGTGTCGCGCGCCAACGTCCCCGCCGCGGCCAACGCGACGGTGGCCAAGGCCGCCGGCGACGCCGCCTGAGCGACGTCCCGCACCATCTCGCAGCGCAGAGCAACGCAGACCGAGCGCCGGGAGCCCCCGTGCTGACCAACCCCCGATCCGATCGGGTCAAGGCAGTGCGGGCGCTGTCCCGGCGCTCGGTGCGTGCGCGCACGGGTGAGTTCCTCGCCGAGGGACCCCAGGCCGTGCGCGAGGCCGTCGCCTTCCGTCCCGAGCTCGTGCGCGACGTCTACGTCACGCCCGAGGCCGCCGAGCGGCATACGGCCATCGTCGACGCTGCTCGCGCAGCCGACCTGTGGGTGCACGAGGTGAGCCCCGAGGTGCTCGCCGCCATGGGTGACACGGAGTCCCCGCAGGGGATCGCTGCCGTATGCCGCGTGCTCGACGTCCCCCTGGACGTCGCGGTGGGCGACCTGCCGCCCGACGCCCTCGTCTGCGTGCTGACCAACGTGCGTGACCCCGGCAACGCCGGCACGGTCATCCGCGGTGCCGACGCGGCAGGAGCCGACGCGGTCATCGTCAGCGACGCCAGCGTCGATGTCTACAACAGCAAGGTGGTGCGCTCGACGGTCGGCTCGCTCTGGCACCTGCCGATCAGCGTCGGCGCCACGGTGCCCGAGATCTTCGCCGCCCTGCGCGGCCGTGGGCTGCGCCTGCTCGCCGCCGACGGGGCCGGCACGACCCTGCTCCACGACCTCGACCTCGGACGGGGCACCCCCGGCAACGCGTGGGTCATGGGCAACGAGGCCTGGGGCCTGCCCCCCGAGATCCGCGACACGTGCGACGAGGTCGTCCGCGTGCCGATCTACGGCCACGCCGAGTCGCTCAACCTCGCGATGGCGGCCACGGTCTGCCTCTACGCGTCGGCCGAGGCGCGCCGCGTCGCAGGCTGACCCCCCGGCGGGTCGTCGCCGGTGGCTATCCTTCCGAGCATGACCACCGCCGACGGTGAGCGAGTGCCGGCCACGCCCGGCTCCAGCGCGCCGGTCGCGTCGATGGCCGAGCTGTTGCCCGACGGGCTCGTCGTGGTGGGGGCCGACCGGCGGGTGCGCCTCGTCAACGCCGAGGCGCTCCGCATCCTCGACATCCCCGACCCCGCCGACCTCATCGGTCTGCCCGTCGACGACGTGCTGCCCCTCACCGACAAGTACGGCCGCGACTGGTGGGCCCACGCCGACCCGTGGGACGGCGCCGCGAGTCGCACGGGCCACCTCGAGAAGCTGCTCGTCGGCCCACGCGGCAAGGAGGTGCTCGTCACCGCGCGCTACGTGCGGTCCGGGCTGGGCGGCGGCGACGAGCGCGTCGACCGGGTGATGCTCGGCCTGCGCGACGCCGAGGCCCGCCAGCGGGCCGAGCGCGACCAGGCGACCGTGCTCTCGACCGTCGCCCACGAGCTGCGGGCGCCGCTCACGTCGGTGACCGGCTTCACGAGCAGCCTGCTGCGCCGATGGGAGCGCTTCACCGACGAGCAGAAGCGCCTCATGATCGAGACGATCGAGGCCGACGCCAACCGGCTGACCCGGCTCATCACCGAGCTGCTCGACATCTCGCGGCTCGACTCCGACAGCCTCAACCTGCGGCTCGGCCCGGTCGACCTGCACGACCTGCTGCGCACCCACGTCGTGCGCCACGAGCTGGGCCGGGCCACCGGCGCCGTGCGGCTCGAGCTCGGCGACGCCGCCGCGGAGCAGGGGCTGCCCGAGATGTGGGCCGACGCCGACCGGCTCGAGCAGATCTTCTTCAACCTCATCGAGAACGCCCTGCGCCACGGGGCCGGGGTCGTCACCGTGACCCTCGACCGTCGCGGCGAGTGGGTCGTCGTGCGCGTCGACGACGAGGGCGACGGCATCCCGCCGTCCGACCGCGAGAAGGTCTTCGGCCGCTTCTGGCACGGTCCCTCCAATGCCAGCACCGGACTCGGCCTCTACGTGGTGCGCGGCCTCGTCGAGGCGCACGGCGGCACCGTCACGGTGGAGGAGAACGAGGCCGGGGGTGCTCGCTTCGACGTGCGCCTGCCGTCGGGCCTGCCCGACGTCGTCTCCGAGTGACGCCACCACCACGATCCACCCGCCGGACCGCCGAGACGGCGCCGGGATCCGCTCGCCGGCGCCCATAGACTGGCACCGATTCAGCACGCACCGGCGTCCCCGCGGCGCCCGCCCCGACCGACGAGAGCAGCGAACGCACCCCGATGTCCGGACCCAACACGAACTACGACCCCGTCGAGGTCGCGGCGCTCGATCCCGCGCAGATCGACGCCGCCGTCGAGCAGGCCCTGACGGCCGCTGCGGCTGCCGGCTCCCTCGAGGAGCTCAAGGCGGTGCGCACGGCCCACCAGGGCGAGCGGAGTGCGCTCGCCCTCGCCAACCGCGAGATCGGGGCCCTGCCGCCGAGTGCCAAGGCCGAGGCCGGCAAGCGCGTCGGGCAAGCCCGCGGACGGGTGGCGCAGGCGCTGTCGGCACGCCAGTCCGAGCTCGAGGCCCTGCGCGACGAGCGCATCCTCGTCGACGAGCGGGTCGATGTGACCGTGCCGGCGCTGCGTCGCCAGCCCGGCGCCCGCCACCCCATCGAGCTCACGGCCCAGCGCCTCGTCGACGCGTTCGTCGGCATGGGCTGGGAGGTCGCCGAGGGTCCCGAGCTCGAGAGCGAGTGGCTCAACTTCGATGCCCTCAACCTCGGCCCCGACCACCCCGCGCGGCAGATGCAGGACACCTTCTTCCTCGACCCCGTCGACTCCGGTCTCGTGCTGCGCACCCAGACCTCACCGGTGCAGATCCGCACCATGCTCGAGAAGGAGCCGCCGATCTACGTCGTGGCCCCGGGCAAGGTCTTCCGCACCGACGACCTCGACGCGACGCACACCCCGGTCTTCCACCAGATCGAGTGCCTCGCCATCGACAAGGGCCTGACGATGGCCCACCTGCGCGGCGCCCTCGACGCCTTCGTGCGCATCATGTTCGGCGAGGAGACCCGCACCCGCGTGCGCGCCAACTACTTCCCCTTCACCGAGCCGAGCATGGAGACCGACTTCCTCTGCTTCGCCTGCCACGGCGCCGAGACGTGGGGCACGCCTGAGCAGTGCCGCACCTGTGGCGGTTCAGGCTGGATCGAGCTGGGCGGCTCCGGCATGGTCAACCGCAAGGTGCTGCGCACCTGCGGCATCGACCCCGACATCTACTCCGGGTTCGCCTTCGGGCTCGGCATCGAGAGGGCACTGATGCTGCGTCACGGCGTGCAGGGCATGCACGACATGGTCGAGGGCGACCTGCGCTTCTCGCAGCAGTTCGGGATGGGGGCCTGACATGCGGATGCCACTGAGCTGGCTCGCCGAGCTCACCGACCTGCCCGTGGGGACCCGCGGCGCCGACGTCGCTGCCGGGCTCGTCTCCGTCGGGCTCGAGGAGGAGGACCTCCATGGCGGCGACCTCACCGGGCCGCTCGTCGTCGGCCGGGTGCTCGACATCGCCCTCGAGCCCCAGAAGAACGGCAAGACCATCCGCTGGTGCACCGTCGACGTCGGCCAGAACGGCCAGATGCTGACCGAGGGCAAGCACCAGGAGATCGTCTGCGGCGCCCACAACTTCGAGGTGGGCGACCTCGTCGTCGTCGTGCTGCCCGGAGCCGTCCTGCCCGGCAACTTCGCCATCGCCGCACGCAAGACCTACGGCCACGTCTCCAACGGCATGATCTGCGCCGAGGACGAGATCGGCCTCGGCCACGACCACGAGGGCATCATCGTCCTCGAGCGCCTGCTCGGTGCCGAGAAGGCCGCCACCCTGCAGCCCGGCGACGACGCCATCGCCCTGCTCGGCCTCGCCGAGGAGACCGTCGAGACCAACGTGACGCCCGACCGCGGCTACTGCTTCTCGGTGCGTGGCCTCGCCCGCGAGTTCTGGCACTCCCAGGGCAGCCCGGTCGGCGGCTACCGCGACCCGGCCGACGTCGCCACCCCCGAGGCCAATGGCGACGGCCACCCGATCCGCCTCGAGGACGACGCGCCGGTCGACGGCGCCGTCGGCTGCGACCGCTTCGTGGCCCGTGTCGTTCGCGGCATCGACCCGACGCGGCCGTCGCCCCCGTGGATGCAGAAGCGCCTGACCCAGATGGGGATGCGTCCGATCAGCCTCGCCGTCGACGTGACCAACTACGTCATGCTCGCCGTCGGCCAGCCGCTCCACGCCTACGACCTCGCCAAGCTCCAGGGCCCGATCGTGGTGCGTCGCGCCCGCTCCGGCGAGGCACTGACGACGCTCGACGACGTCGAGCGCACGCTGAGCCCCGAGGACCTGCTCATCACCGACTCGGGCGAGCGGCCGCTCGCCATCGCCGGGGTCATGGGCGGCGTCTCCTCCGAGGTCGACGACGCGACGACCGACGTTCTCGTCGAGGCCGCCCACTTCGACCCCACGACGGTGGCGCGCTCCTCGCGCCGCCACCGCCTCGTCACCGAGGCGTCCAAGCGCTTCGAGCGCGGCGTCGACCCGCGGGTGACCGCAGCGGCGGCCCAGCTCGCCGTCGACCTGCTCGTCGAGCACGGCGGTGGCGCTGCCGACCCCGGCGTGACCGATGTCGACCGCACGACGGAGCGCACGGCATACCTCCTCGACGTCACGGAGCCCCGCCGCATCGTCGGCGTCGACTACCCGCGTGACCGGGTGCTCGCCATCCTGCGCGACCTCGGCTGCGTGGTCGACGAGTCTGCCGAGGGCGCCGACGACACGCACGTGCTCGTCACCCCGCCGTCGTGGCGCCCCGACCTCGTCGACGCGCCCGACTACGCGGAGGAGGTGGCGCGCATCGACGGCTACAACAACATCCCGTCGATCACCCCGACGCCCTCGGAGGGTCGAGGCCTCACCCACGGCCAGAAGGCGCGCCGCATCGTCGCCGATGCGCTCGCGGGGGCGGGCTTCACCGAGGTGCTGAGCTATCCGTTCGTCGCCGCCGAGCTCGCCGACCACCTCGGACTGCCGGCGGACGACGACCGCCGTCAGGCCGTGCGCATCGCCAACCCGCTGTCCGAGGAGCGCCCGCTGCTGCGCACGATGGTGCTCTCGAGCCTCGTCGACGTGCTGCGGCGCAACCTGGCGCGCGGGCACAAGGACGTCGCCGTCTCCGAGATCGGGCTCGTATTCCGGCCCGGCGGTCCGCTCGGCAAGGCGCCGATCCCCGGCGTCGCCGCGCGTCCCGACGACGCGACCCTCGAGCAGCTGTATGCCGCCGTACCCGACCAGCCGCGCCGCGCGGCCCTCGCCGCGACCGGCCAGATCGAGCAGGCCGGGTGGTGGGGCCCCGGACGCGCCGCCGACTGGAGCGACATGGTGGCGGCGGTGCAGACGGTCGCGGCAGCGCTCGCCGTGCCCGTCGTCGTCAGCAACGACCCCGACCACGCGCCGTGGCACCCGGGTCGCTGCGCACGGATCACGCTCGCCGACGGCACGCTCGTCGGGCACGCCGGCGAGCTGCACCCCAAGGTGCTCGCCGCGCTCGACCTGCCGGCGCGCACCGTCGCGGCGGAGTTCGACGTCGACGTGCTCACGGCTGCCAGCGAGGAGCCGGTCCAGGCCGACGCGTTCTCGACCTTCCCGCCCGCCCTCACCGATGTCGCGCTGCTCGTGCGCTCCGAGGTCGCGGCCGGCGAGGTCGAGGCGGCGCTGCGCAGGGGCGCGGGGGAGTCGCTCGAGTCGATCGTGCTCTTCGACGTCTACGAGGGGGAGCGCGTGGAGGCCGGGCACCGGTCTCTCGCCTACCGGCTCACCTTCCGGGCGGCCGACCGCACCCTGACGACCGACGAGGTCAACGCCTTCCGCGACGCGGCGGTTGCAGCTGCCGCCGACGCGACCGGGGCTGTGCAGCGCTGAGGCGCCGGAACGGGGGTCGTGGCGCGTCTGCCTGCGGCTTGGTGACCGCCGGGCGCAAACTTTCGTCGACCGAGGTGCATCCACGAAGGGGTCGAACGCGGAAGAAGGAGTGTCAGACCGACCACCCCGAAAGGACTCCTCCCATGCGACGCATCTTCCCCGTGGCCGCTGTGCTGGCCCTCGCCCTCACCACTGCAGCGTGCGGCAGCACCGACACCGCCACGCCTGCAGCCCCAGCGCCCGCCGCCACGTCGGCATCCGCCTCGCCCTCGCCCTCCGAGTCGACGACCGAGGCCATGGCCACGGCCGACATCGTCGACACGGCTGTGGCGGCCGGCGACTTCACCACGCTGGCGGCGGCGCTGACCGCGGCCGGACTGGTCGAGACGCTCAAGGGACCGGGGCCCTTCACTGTCTTCGCCCCGACCGATGCGGCCTTCGAGAAGCTCCCGGCCGGCACGGTCGACACCTTGCTCAAGGACCCCACGGGCGACCTGACGCAGATCCTGACCTACCACGTCGTCCCCGGCAAGGTGATGGCCGCCGACGTGCTGACGATGGACGGCCAGAAGGTCAAGACCGTGCAGGGCGCTGAGCTCACGATCAACGTCGAGGGCGACAAGGTCTCGCTCACCGACGCCGCGGGCGGCACGTCCAACGTGACGGCCACCGATGTCGAGGCGAGCAACGGCGTCATCCACGTCATCGACACCGTGCTCATGCCCAAGTGATCGCCTCCACCCCTGGGGACGACTGACCATCCACCGCAGCACCCGCCGCCCGGCACGGCTCGTCCGTGCCGGGCGGCGTGACGCCTCGGAGCCGCCCGTCGGCGCTGCCTTGCTAGGCTGCACAACTATGCACTGTCGTGTATAGTCATGCAGTGTGATCAGGGCAGCAGTGGCGGGGGCGAGCGGCTACGCCGGAGGAGAGATCCTCCGGCTGCTGCTCGCCCACCCGCAGATCGAGATCGGGGCCGTCACAGCGGCGAGCAGTGCGGGTGAACGACTCGGGGGCGTCCACCCGCACCTCGTCCCCCTGGCCGACCGCGTGCTCGAGGACACCACCCTCGAGACGCTGTCGGGCCACGACGTCGTCTTCCTCGCCCTGCCGCACGGTCACTCGGCTCGGCTCGCGGCCCAGCTGCCCGAGTCCGTCGTCGTCATCGACTGCGGGGCCGACTTCCGGCTCGAGAGCGAACAGGCCTGGGCCGACTTCTACGACACGCCCTATGCCGGCTCGTGGCCCTACGGCATGCCCGAGCTCCCCGGTCCGTCCGGCAGCAGTCAGCGCGAGCAGCTCGCGGGGGAGCGGCGGATCGCCGTCCCCGGCTGCTACCCGACGGCCGTGTCGCTGGCCCTCGCGCCGGGCTTCGCGGCGGGGCTGCTCGAGAGCGACGACGTCGTCGTGGTCGCGGCCTCGGGCACCTCGGGAGCAGGCAAGGGACTCAAGCCGCACCTGCTCGGCAGCGAGGTGATGGGCTCGATGTCTCCCTACGGCGTCGGCGGCGTCCACCGGCACACCCCCGAGATCGAGCAGAACCTCTCGCGTGCCGCGGGTGAGACGGTCACCGTGTCGTTCACGCCCACGCTCGCGCCGATGCCGCGCGGCATCCTCGCCACCTGCACGGCCCGGCTCCGGGCGGGTGCGAAGCCCAGCGCCGTCCGCGCTGCCTGGGAGCAGGCGTATGCCGCCGAGCCCTTCGTCCACCTGCTGCCCGAGGGGGTGTGGCCGGCCACGGCGTCCGTCATCGGCAGCAACCACGTGCAGCTGCAGGTCACGGTCGACGAGCGGCTGGGCCGCGTCGTCGTCGTCGCGGCCGTCGACAACCTCACCAAGGGCACCGCCGGCGCCGCCGTGCAGTGCGCCAACCTCGCCCTCGGCCTCGACGAGACCCTCGGGCTGCCCGTCGCAGGAGTCGCACCGTGAGCACCGAGAGCACCTCTCCCACCGAGCACCCGCTCAGCCCCGCCGTCCGGCTGCCTGCGGGCTTCCGCGCAGCCGGGGTCACGGCCGGCCTCAAGGTGAGCGGCAGCCCCGACCTCGCGCTCGTCGTCAACGACGGCCCTGACCACCACGCGGCTGCCGTCTTCACGAGCAACCGCGTCGAGGCCGCCCCCGTCACCTGGTCGCGCCAGGTCGTCGTCGACGGCCGCGTCGACGCCGTCGTGCTCAACTCCGGCGGGGCCAACGCCTGCACCGGGGCCCTCGGCTTCCTCGACACGCACCGCACCGCCGAGCAGGTCGCCGAGGTGCTCGGGATCTCCGCCGGCGACGTCGTCGTCTGCTCGACCGGCCTCATCGGCGAGCTCCTGCCGATGGACAAGATCTCGGCGGGCGTCGACGCGGCTGCTGCAGCGCTGTCGCCGGAGGGCCACGAGGCAGCGGCCATCGCGATCAAGACCACCGACAGCGTGCACAAGGTGGCGGCGCATGCGGGTGAGGGCTGGTCGGTGTCGGGCATGGCCAAGGGCGCCGGCATGCTGGCGCCGGCGCTTGCGACCATGCTCGTCGTGCTCACCACCGATGCCGTCGTCGACCCCGCCGACCTCGACCCGGCCCTGCGCGCCGCCACGGCCGTCTCGTTCGACCGCATCGACTCCGACGCCTGCATGTCGACCAACGACACCGTGGTCGTGCTCGCCTCCGGGGCCTCCGGCGTCTCGGTGGGCCGCGACGAGCTGACGGCGGCCCTGACGTCGGTGAGCGCGAGCCTCGCACGTCAGCTCATCGCCGACGCCGAGGGCGCCGCCCACGACATCGCCATCGAGGTGCGCTCGGCGGCCAGCGTCGACGACGCGCTCGAGGTGGCGCGGGCCGTGGCCCGCAACAACCTCTTCAAGTGCGCCGTCTTCGGCAACGACCCCAACTGGGGGCGGGTGCTCGCCGCCGTCGGCACCACCCGGGCCGCCTTCGACCCGGCCACCCTCGACGTGACGATGAACGGCATCCAGGTCTGCCGCGCCGGAGGGGTCGGTGACGACCGCGCCCTCGTCGACCTCACCAGCCGCGAGGTGCACGTCGTCGTCGACCTGCACGCCGGTCCCGAGTCGGCCACCGTCTGGACCAACGACCTCACGCACGACTACGTCCACGAGAACTCGGCCTACAGCACATGACGACGACCCCTGCCCAGCAGAATCTCCGTGGCCTCATCGACGCTGCCGCCCTGCGCGTCGCGGCCGGCAAGGCGGCGACGCTCGTCGAGGCGCTGCCGTGGCTCGAGCGCTTCCGCGGCGCGCTCGTCGTCGTCAAGTACGGCGGCAACGCCATGATCGACGACTCCCTCAAGGCCGCCTTCGCGGAGGACGTCGCCTTCCTCCGGTATGCCGGCCTGCGTCCTGTCGTCGTGCACGGCGGCGGCCCGCAGATCAAGGCGATGCTCGACCGGGTCGGGCTCGAGAGCGAGTTCAAGGGCGGCCTGCGGGTCACGACGCCGGAGGTCATGGACGTCGTGCGGATGGTGCTCACCGGCCAGGTGGGGCGCGAGCTCGTCGGCCTGCTCAACCAGCACGGCCCCATCGCCGTCGGGCTCTCCGGTGAGGACGCCGGCCTGCTCGGCGCCCGACGCCGCGGAACCGTCGTCGACGGCGAGGAGGTCGACCTCGGCCTCGTCGGCGACGTCGAGAGCGTCAACCCGTCGGCCGTCATCGACATCCTCGACGCGGGCCGCGTGCCGGTCGTCTCGACCGTCGCCCCCGACCTCGACGTCGAGGGGCAGGTGCTCAACGTCAACGCCGACACGGCGGCAGCCGCGATCGCGGTCGCCCTCGGCGCCGAGAAGCTCGTCGTGCTCACTGACGTCGAGGGCATCTATGCCGACTGGCCCGACCGGGGGTCGCTGCTGTCGACGATCGACGTGACGGCCGCCAAGTCGCTGCTGACCCGGGTGGAGGCGGGCATGGTGCCCAAGCTCGAGGCGTGCATCCGCGCCGTCGAGGGCGGTGTGCCCCAGACGCACGTCGTCGACGGGCGCAAGCCGCACTCGATCCTGCTCGAGATCTTCACCGACGAGGGCATCGGCACGATGGTCCTGCCCGACATCGCCCCGACGGCGAGCCCCGCTCGCGAGGAGGACGCATGACCGGCACGGCCCCGGCCGAGGGCACCGGCTCCGGCTCGAACGCCCAGCTGCTCGAGCGCTACGGCAGCGCCCTCGTCCAGGTCTTCGGCACCCCGCAGCTCGTGCTGGCCTCCGGCCACGGTTGCTGGGTCACCGACGTCGACGGCAAGCGCTACCTCGACCTGCTCTCGGGCATCGCGGTCAACGCCCTCGGCCACGGCCACCCCGCTCTCGTGCAGGCGGTGACCAAGCAGGCCGAGTCGGCCATCCACGTCTCCAACTTCTTCACCTCCGAGCCCGCCATCCTGCTCGCCGAGCGACTGCTCGAGATCTCGCGCGCGCCCGCCGGCTCCGGGGTCTTCTTCGCCAACTCCGGCACGGAGGCCACGGAGGCGGCCATCAAGCTGTCGCGGCGCACCGGTCGCACCCGCATCGTCGCGCTCGAGGGCTCCTTCCACGGACGCTCCACCGGGGCGCTCGCGCTCACCCACAAGGCGGCCTACCGCGAGCCCTTCGAGCCGCTCATCCCCGAGGTCGTCTTCGTGGCGCCCGACGACGCCGACGCGCTGCGCGCCGCGGTGGACGACACGACCGCGGCCCTCGTCGTCGAGCCGATCCAGGGCGAGGCGGGCGTGCGCGAGCTCTCCGACGACTACCTCCGGCTCGCCCGTGAGCTGACCACCTGGCACGGCGCGCTCCTGGTCGTCGACGAGATCCAGACCGGGATCGGCCGCACGGGTGACTGGTTCGCCCACCAGCGGGCGGGCATCGTGCCCGACGCGATGACGCTCGCCAAGGGCCTCGGCGGGGGCGTGCCCATCGGAGCGCTCGTGACCTTCGGTCCCGACGTGACCGGGCTGCTGGTGGCGGGCCAGCACGGCACGACGTTCGGCGGCAACCCGCTCGCCTGCGCGGCCGGACTGGCCGTGCTCGACACGATCGAGCGTGACGACCTGCTCGCCCACGTCCGCGAGGTCGGTGCGCTGCTCGACGACGTGCGAGTCGACGGCGTCGCCGGCACCCGCGGGCGGGGACTGTTGCGCGCGATCGAGCTCGACGGCATACCGTCGGCGGCGGTCATGGTCGCGGCGCGGGAGGCCGGCTTCATCGTCAACGCCGTCACCCCGACGGCGATCCGGCTCGCGCCACCGCTCGTCATCTCCGACGAGGAGCTGCGCGGCTTCCTCGATGCGCTCCCCGCCATCCTCACCGCCGCACGCGAGGCGAGCCCATGAGCCGCACCCAGCGCCAGCGCCGCATCGTCGAGCTGCTCCGCCAGCACGAGGTGCACAGCCAGGGCGAGCTCGCCGACCTGCTGCTCGGCGAGGGCACCGAGGTCACCCAGGCCACGCTGTCGCGTGACCTCGTCGAGGTGGGCGCCGTCAAGGTCCGCCGTGGGCGTGCGCTCGTGTATGCCGTCCCGGGGGAGGGCAGCGACGTGGCGCCCGTGGGGTCGCTGGGTGACACCGCCTCGGCGCGGTTGCGGCGCACGTGCGAGGAGCTGCTCGTGTCGGCCTCGCCCGCCGTCAACCTCGTCGTGCTGCGCACCCCGGCCGGAGCGGCCAACTACCTCGCCCTGGCCATCGACCAGACGCGAGACCCCGAGGTCGTCGGCACCATCGCCGGCGACGACACGATCATGCTCGTGACGGCGAGCGCGGAGGCCGCCGCCTCCGTGGCGGAGCGGCTCCAGGCGCTCGCCGACGCCCGCGACTGACCCCACCCTCGAAGGAGCCGTATGACCCCGCAGCACGAGCCCAGCCCGGCCGAGGCCACACCGGCCGACGACCGCGTGAGCCTCTGGGGCGGTCGCTTCTCCGGCGGGCCCGACCAGGCCCTCGCCGCTCTCTCCAAGAGCACCCACTTCGACTGGCGCCTCGCACCGCACGACATCGCCGGGTCGCGGGCGCACGCTCGCGTGCTGCACGCCGCGGGCCTCCTCTCGCAGGAGCACCTCGACGGCATGCTGGGTGGCCTCGACCGCCTCGAGGCCGATGTGCTCTCGGGTGCCTTCACGCCGGCCCAGGACGACGAGGACGTGCACACCGCGCTCGAGCGCGGCCTCATCGAGCGGGCCGGTGCCGACCTCGGCGGCCGGCTGCGCGCCGGCCGTTCGCGCAACGACCAGGTGGCGACGCTGTTTCGGATGTATCTGCGCGAACACGCCCGGGTGGTGGGCGGACTCGTGCTCGACGTTGTCGATGCGCTTGTCGCACAAGCAGATCGGCACCTCGGGGTCGCGATGCCGGGGCGGACGCACCTCCAGCACGCGCAGCCTGTGCTGCTGTCGCACCACCTCCTCGCCCACGCCTGGGCCCTGCTGCGCGACGTCGACCGGCTGCGCGACTGGGACGTGCGGAGCAACGCGTCCCCCTACGGATCGGGTGCATTGGCGGGCTCATCGCTCGGGCTCGACCCGGAGGCGGTGGCGAAGGACCTCGGCTTCGCCCGCGCGGTCGAGAACTCCATCGACGGCACTGCCTCGCGTGACTTCGTCGCCGAGTTCGCCTTCGTGGCGGCGATGACGGCGGTCGACATCTCACGCTTCGCCGAGGAGGTCGTCATCTGGGCGACGAAGGAGTTCTCCTTCGTCACGTTGCACGACTCCTACTCGACCGGGTCGAGCATCATGCCGCAGAAGAAGAACCCCGACGTCGCCGAGCTCGCTCGGGGCAAGGCCGGCCGTCTCGTCGGTGACCTCGCCGGCCTGCTGACGACGCTCAAGGCCCTGCCGCTCGCCTACAACCGCGACCTGCAGGAGGACAAGGAGCCGGTCTTCGACGCGGTCGACACCCTCGAGGTGCTGCTGCCCGCCTTCTCCGGCATGGTCGCCACGCTGACCTTCAACACCGAGCGACTCGAGTCGCTCGCGCCGCAGGGCTTCGCCCTCGCGACCGACATCGCCGAGTGGCTGGTGCGCCAAGGCGTGCCCTTCCGCGTCGCGCACGAGGTCGCCGGCGCGTGCGTGCGCGAGTGCGAGCCGCGCGGCATCGAGCTGTGGGACCTGACCGACGAGGACTTCGCGCGCATCAGCGAGCACCTGACACCCGAGGTGCGCTCCGTGCTGTCGGTGGCCGGGTCGCTCGCCTCGCGCGACGCAGCCGGGGGCACGGCGCCCGTGCGGGTCGCCGAGCAGCTCGAGGCCGCGCGGGCTCGCCTCTCGTCGGCCCGCGAGTGGACCGCCGCTAGCGTCTGAGGCGTGACGTCCGACGCCAGGCTTCCCCGCGCGTTCTTCGCGCGCCCGTCCGTCGAGGTCGCGCCGGCCCTGCTCGGTCGTCACCTGACGTTCGGCGGGGTCACGCTCCGCCTGACCGAGCTCGAGGCGTATGCCGGCGGTCTCGACCCCGGGTCGCACGCCTTCCGCGGGCCGACCCCGAGGACGGAGCCGATGTTCGGTCCGCCGGGCTTCACCTACGTCTACTTCACCTACGGCCACCACTGGTGCGTCAACCTCGTCGTCGGGGAGGTGGGATCGGCGTCCGCCGTGCTCGTCCGCGCGGGTGAGGTGCTCGAGGGCCATGACCTCGTCCACCCCCGGCGCGGCGGGGTGCGTGAGCGTGACTGGGCGCGCGGGCCGGGGCGCCTCGGGCAGGCGCTGGCCATGTCGGGCGAGCACACCGGTCGCGACTTCTGCCGGCCGGCGCTCGGCAAACCGATCGACCTCGTCGTCTCCGAAGGTGAGCCCGTGCCGGAGTCGGACGTCGCGGTGGGACCACGTGTGGGCGTGAGCGGCCCGGGCGGCGACGGCACGGCATACCCCTGGCGTTTCTGGGTCGCCGGCGACCCGTTCGTCTCCGCCTACCGCCCGGGCGCCGTGCGCCGGCGCCGCGCGTGAGCCGGCTCTCGCGCGGGTTCTTCGCCCGACCGGTGCTCGAGGTCGCCGCCGACCTGCTGGGTCACCACGTCCGGCACGCGGGGGTGACGGTGCGCCTCACCGAGACCGAGGCGTATGCCGGTCTGTCCGACCCGGCGTCGCGCGTGCTCAGCAGGCCCACGCCTCACAACGCGCCCGTCTTCGGCCCGCCCGGGCATGCCTTTGTCTACTTCACCTACGGGCACCACTGGATGCTGTGCGACGGGGGAGGAGGACGTGCCCGAGGTCGTGCTGCTGCGGGCAGGCGAGGTGGTGGCCGGCCGCGACCTCGCCGCCGAGCGCCGGGCCGGGGTGCGCGAGCGCGACTGGTGCCGAGGTCCGGGACGGCTGACGACGGCGCTCGGCGTGGGCGGGGCACTCTCGGGCGTCGACCTCTGTGCTTGCGACTCGCCACTGGTGCTGGGTGAGGGCGAGGCGACGCAGGACGCCGTGGTCCGGACCGGTCCTCGCGTGGGTGTCAGCGGACCCGGTGGCGACGGCGCGGCCTACCCGTGGCGCTTCTGGGTCGACGGCGACCCGACCGTGTCCGCCTACCGGCAGGCGGCGGCGCGACGACGCCGGTGACGCTCTCGCCGACGGTCCCGGATGGTGCGAACGTACCTTTTTGGCCGGTTTCGTGCTCACGGGCGCGCCTGCGGTGCTACCACGGAAGGACGCGATGACGGGGCATCGACCGGCAACACGGACAGGGGAGATGAGATGCGATCCATGATGAGTCTGCCGAGCGCGGTCGCCGTTGCGCTGGCCTTTGGCGCAGGGGTGGCGCTGGCGTCGCAGGATGCGGGGACGACGATCACTGCTTGCGTCGACAGCACGAACGGCAATGTGCGGATCACGGCGCAGGACTGCCGCCAGACGGAGCAGCCGTTGTCCTGGAACCAGGCAGGACCGCCTGGGCCGCAAGGCCCGGCTGGGGCCGATGGTCCGGCGGGCCCCGCAGGCCGCGACGGAAATGACGGGGCCGACGGGGCCGACGGGGCCG
This sequence comes from Humibacillus xanthopallidus, assembly GCF_044793955.1. Lineage (GTDB taxonomy): Bacteria > Actinomycetota > Actinomycetes > Actinomycetales > Dermatophilaceae > Humibacillus > Humibacillus xanthopallidus_C. The sequence continues at coordinate 2,161,613 of NZ_CP084995.1, forward strand.
ACGGGGCCGACGGGGCCGACGGGGCCGACGGGGCCGACGGTCAGGACGGCAGTGACGCGTTCCTCGCGATCCACCCCCTCGACGGGGGCCACCTGGCAGTGGATGACCGGACGCTCACGGCGAGCTACTCCTTCGCGGGACCGCCGCGCTCGATCGACCTCGCGGCCGGGCAGCAGGTCTCCGTCTCGGCCTCGGCCACGCTGGTGGCGGGCAGCCAAGCCAGTGCGGCAGGGGCGGACGTCTGCTACCGCGAGCCCGGCGACACGGTGGTCAGGCCGTTCACGTTCGACCCCTCCGGGTTCATGCTGATCGGTATCGGGCCCCAGTACGTCGATCTCGATGCGACAGAGGCCCGCTCCGTCAGCGTCCACCGGACGAGAGGGTTTGCCACTGCGGGCAGCCGGCAGATCGGGATCTGCGCCAGGCTCTTCGAGGGCTCCGTCACGACGTGGGTGACCCAGGGCGTCATCACGGTCACCTCGTAGGACAGCCCTCACGGACGGCCCGGCATGCGGGACCGCGGGCATCTCGGTGGAAGGGTCGCGCCGGCATACGGCAGGCTGTGACGCGGTGGGCAGGGCGCCCGCCGGAGGCGAGAGGACACCGATACCCGTGACGGACATCTTCGACGAGCTGCAGTGGCGCGGCCTGGTGGCACAGTCCACCGACGAGGCGGCGCTGCGCGAAGCACTCGCTGAGGGACCCCTCACGCTGTATTGCGGCTTCGACCCCACCGCCCCTTCGCTGCACTTCGGCAACCTGGTGCAGCTCGTCGTGCTGCGGCACTTCCAGCGCGCGGGCCACCGCGTGATCTGCCTCGTGGGCGGATCGACGGGACTCATCGGCGACCCACGGCCCACGTCGGAGCGGGTGCTCAAGACCAAGGAGCAGACCGCCGAGTGGGTCTCGCGCATCCAGGAGCAGGTACGCCCGTTCCTCGACTTCGAGGGTGACAACGCGGCGCTGCTCGTCAACAACCTCGACTGGACGGCACCGATCTCGGCCCTCGACTTCCTGCGCGAGATCGGCAAGCACTTCCGCGTCAACCAGATGGTCAAGAAGGACGCGGTGGCGGCCCGGCTCGAGAGCGAGCAGGGCATCTCCTACACCGAGTTCAGCTACCAGATCCTCCAGGCGCTCGACTACCTCGAGCTCTACCGGGCGCACGGGTGCACGCTGCAGACGGGCGGTGCCGACCAGTGGGGCAACCTGACGGCCGGCGTCGACCTCGTGCACCGGGTGGAGGGTGCGTCGGTCCACTGCTTCACGACGCCGTTGCTGACCGACGCGGCGGGCACGAAGTTCGGCAAGTCCGAGGGCAACGCCGTGTGGCTCGGTGCGGACATGACGAGTCCCTACGCCTTCTACCAGTACTGGATCAACGTGGAGGACGCGTCGGTCGTCAAGCTGCTCAAGGTCTTCACCGACCGAACGCCGGAGGAGATCGCTGACCTCGAGAAGCAGGTGGCCGAGGAGCCCTTCCGGCGCACGGCCCAGCGCACCCTCGCTTCGGACGTGACGACGCTGGTGCACGGGGCCGAGGCCACGGCGGCCGTCCAGGCGGCCTCCGAGGCACTCTTCGGCAAGGGCGACCTGACCGCGCTCGACCCGCGCACGCTCGGCGACGCCACGGCCGAGCTGCCCGGTGCCGACCTCGCCGCGGGGACCTCGCTCGTCGACGCTCTCGTGGCCGTCGGGCTCGTCGACTCGCGCAACGCCGCCCGCCGCACGATCGGTGAGGGGGGAGCCTCGCTCAACAACGCGAAGCTCACCGACCCCGACCAGGTGCTGACGGAGGGCGACTTCCTGGCTGGCCGGGTCGCGCTGCTCAAGCGGGGACGGCGCAACCTCGCGGCGGCACGCAAGGGCTGAACCGGCCCTCGCCGATCCTCTGATGGGGCGGATCCCGTTGTCGCACAACGGGATCCGCCCCATCAGCGCTCCGGGGGAGGACGGATTTGTGTTTCTCGCCGGGGCAGGGTTAATGTTCTCTTCGTCAGCCCGACAGGGAGGAACGGACGCCACGGCGGAGCGAGCGATCGCACCGCGAAGCAGGCCGGTCCCGGGGTTGGCAAACAGTCCGAAGCAGGCCGGCCCGTCCGGTAGTCTTCGGAGAGCAGGAACCGCTGGCACCAAGCGGGTCGGCTCGGACGCCCGGAGGGCGGATCGCGAGTTTGACTCCCAAGCCCCCGGCGGGTAAGTTTGAAGGGTTGCCCCGAAGCCCGGCCCACAGGGTCGAGTGACGGTGCGCGTCCGATTCTTGAGAACTCAACAGCGTGTCAAATAATCGATGCCAATTACCTCGTCTCGGGGCCTGGCTGGTCGCGCCTTTTGGTGTGGTTGGTGGGGTTTCGGGGTGAATTATCCTTTGGTTGAAACGGATGAAACAGCTTTATTGCTGGTTTGTTCGGCTTCAGCTGGGTTTCGGATCCTTCATGGGTTCAAGTTTTTGCTCACCGTCGTTTCGGTGGTGGGTGTTTGAACATCAACGGAGAGTTTGATCCTGGCTCAGGACGAACGCTGGCGGCGTGCTTAACACATGCAAGTCGAACGGTGACGACAGGGCTTGCCTTGTCTGATCAGTGGCGAACGGGTGAGTAACACGTGAGTAACCTGCCCCAGACTCTGGGATAACCCCGGGAAACCGGAGCTAATACCGGATATGACCCTCGCATGCATGTGCAGGGGGTGGAAAGTTTTTCGGTCTGGGATGGACTCGCGGCCTATCAGCTTGTTGGTGAGGTAGTGGCTCACCAAGGCGACGACGGGTAGCCGGCCTGAGAGGGCGACCGGCCACACTGGGACTGAGACACGGCCCAGACTCCTACGGGAGGCAGCAGTGGGGAATATTGCACAATGGGCGGAAGCCTGATGCAGCGACGCCGCGTGAGGGATGACGGCCTTCGGGTTGTAAACCTCTTTCAGCAGGGAAGAAGCGAAAGTGACGGTACCTGCAGAAGAAGCACCGGCTAACTACGTGCCAGCAGCCGCGGTAATACGTAGGGTGCGAGCGTTGTCCGGAATTATTGGGCGTAAAGAGCTTGTAGGCGGTTTGTCGCGTCTGCTGTGAAAATCCGGGGCTCAACCCCGGACTTGCAGTGGGTACGGGCAGACTAGAGTGTGGTAGGGGAGACTGGAATTCCTGGTGTAGCGGTGGAATGCGCAGATATCAGGAGGAACACCGATGGCGAAGGCAGGTCTCTGGGCCACTACTGACGCTGAGAAGCGAAAGCATGGGGAGCGAACAGGATTAGATACCCTGGTAGTCCATGCCGTAAACGTTGGGAACTAGGTGTGGGTCTCATTCCACGAGATCCGTGCCGCAGCTAACGCATTAAGTTCCCCGCCTGGGGAGTACGGCCGCAAGGCTAAAACTCAAAGGAATTGACGGGGGCCCGCACAAGCGGCGGAGCATGCGGATTAATTCGATGCAACGCGAAGAACCTTACCAAGGCTTGACATACACCGGAATCACTCAGAGATGGGTGCGTCTTCGGACTGGTGTACAGGTGGTGCATGGTTGTCGTCAGCTCGTGTCGTGAGATGTTGGGTTAAGTCCCGCAACGAGCGCAACCCTCGTTCCATGTTGCCAGCAACACCTTTTAGGTGGTTGGGGACTCATGGGAGACTGCCGGGGTCAACTCGGAGGAAGGTGGGGATGACGTCAAATCATCATGCCCCTTATGTCTTGGGCTTCACGCATGCTACAATGGCCGGTACAAAGGGCTGCGATACCGCAAGGTGGAGCGAATCCCAAAAAACCGGTCTCAGTTCGGATTGGGGTCTGCAACTCGACCCCATGAAGTCGGAGTCGCTAGTAATCGCAGATCAGCAACGCTGCGGTGAATACGTTCCCGGGCCTTGTACACACCGCCCGTCAAGTCACGAAAGTCGGTAACACCCGAAGCCGGTGGCCCAACCCTTGTGGGGGGAGCCGTCGAAGGTGGGACTGGCGATTGGGACTAAGTCGTAACAAGGTAGCCGTACCGGAAGGTGCGGCTGGATCACCTCCTTTCTAAGGAGCATCTGCCCACGGGGTCTCTTCGGAGGTGTCGTGGTCCAGAGCCCGGTCTGTCCCCGAGTGTGGGGCAGCGGGTGCTCAAGGGTGGAACATCGATTGTTGGACATCGACGCTGGTCGTCACACACAAGTACAAGTGGAGCTCTGCTCCACAGTGGAACGTGGTGGTGGTCGGGGTGGGTGTCCGTGACACGTTGTTGGGTCCTGAAGGATCGGGCGACACGCAGTGCGTCCTGGTGGAGCTGAGGCTTCGTCGGGGTGTGGTGTGTGCCGGCTGGTTTCTTCTGGTCGTGGGCCTCACCGATGCTCGAGTGTTTGCTCGGGTGGGTGTGGGGTGCCGGTTGTATGTTGAGAACTTCACAGTGGACGCGAGCATCTTTAGTAGTGTTCAAGTTTTTAAGGGCACACGGTGGATGCCTTGGCACCAGGAACCGAAGAAGGACGTAGGAATCTGCGATAAGCCTCGGGTAGTCGATAACCAGACTGTGATCCGAGGATTTCCGAATGGGGAAACCCGGCTGGAGGCAAGTCCAGTCACCCGCACCTGAATATATAGGGTGTGTGGAGGGAACGTGGGGAAGTGAAACATCTCAGTACCCACAGGAAGAGAAAACAACAGTGATTCCGTGAGTAGTGGCGAGCGAAAGCGGATGAGGCTAAACCGGGCGTGTGTGATAGCTGTCAGGCGTTGCATGTCCGGGGTCGTGGGACCCGCCAGTCGGTGCTGACAAGCCGGCAGGGAGTAAAAAATCTGCGTCATAGTCGAAGAGCATTGAATGGCTCGGCACAGAGGGTGCGACCCCCGTAGACGAAATGGTGTGGACTCCCGGTGGATTTCCCAAGTAGCACGGGGCCCGAGAAATCCCGTGTGAATCTGGCAGGACCACCTGCTAAGCCTAAATATTCCCTGGTGACCGATAGCGGACAAGTACCGTGAGGGAAAGGTGAAAAGTACCCCGGGAGGGGAGTGAAATAGATCCTGAAACCGTGTGCCTACAATCCGTTGGAGCCTCCCGTCGTTGGACGTGTGGGGTGACAGCGTGCCTTTTGAAGAATGAGCCTGCGAGTTAGTGCTCAGTGGCGAGGTTAACCCGTGTGGGGAAGCCGTAGCGAAAGCGAGTCCGAATAGGGCGTTTGAGTCGCTGGGTCTAGACCCGAAGCGGAGTGATCTACCCATGGCCAGGTTGAAGCGCAGGTAAGACTGCGTGGAGGACCGAACCCACTTAGGTTGAAAACTGAGGGGATGAGCTGTGGGTAGGGGTGAAAGGCCAATCAAACTCCGTGATAGCTGGTTCTCCCCGAAATGCATTTAGGTGCAGCGTCACGTGTTTCTTGCCGGAGGTAGAGCTACTGGATAGCTAATGGGCCTCACCAGGTTACTGACGTTAGCCAAACTCCGAATGCCGGTAAGTGAGAGCGTGGCAGTGAGACTGCGGGGGATAAGCTCCGTAGTCGAGAGGGAAACAGCCCAGATCACCAGCTAAGGTCCCTAAGCGTGTGCTAAGTGGGAAAGGATGTGGAGTTGCTGTGACAACCAGGAGGTTGGCTTAGAAGCAGCCACCCTTGAAAGAGTGCGTAATAGCTCACTGGTCAAGTGATTCCGCGCCGACAATGTAGCGGGGCTCAAGCACACCACCGAAGCTGTGGCATTGACATATTTGCTCGGCACCGACACCTGCGGGTTCGGTGTCCAGGCGTGTTGATGGGTAGGGGAGCGTCGTGTGGCCAGGGAAGCGGCGGTGTGAACCAGCCGTGGAGGCCACACGAGTGAGAATGCAGGCATGAGTAGCGAATGACGGGCGAGAAACCCGTCCGCCGAATAACCAAGGGTTCCAGGGTCAAGCTAATCTGCCCTGGGTAAGTCGGGACCTAAGGCGAGGCCGACAGGCGTAGTCGATGGACATCCGGTTGATATTCCGGAACCGGCGAAGAACCGCCCATGACGAACCGAGTGATGCTAAGTGCCTGAAGCACGCCCACCGGACCTTCGGGTCCATCGGGTGTGTGGAGCGCACGACCCGACCTGGTAGTAGTCAAGCGATGGAGTGACGCAGGAAGGTAGCCTCCGCGTGGCGATGGTAGTCCACGTCCAAGGGTGTAGGGCGCGGTCCAGGCAAATCCGGACCGCCGCATTGAGTTGCATGCCTGAGACCTGATAGTGACCGCGAATGCGGGAAGAGGGTGATCCTATGCTGCCAAGAAAAACTTCTAGCGAGGTTCGAGCCGCCCGTACCCCAAACCGACTCAGGTGGTTAGGTAGAGAATACCAAGGCGATCGAGTGAATCGTGGTTAAGGAATTCGGCAAAATACCCCCGTAACTTCGGGAGAAGGGGGGCCCTGATCGTGACGACACTTGCTGTCCGAGCGTGATCGGCCGCAGAGACCAGGGAGAAGCGACTGTTTACTAAAAACACAGGTCCGTGCCAAGTCGCAAGACGATGTATACGGACTGACGCCTGCCCGGTGCTGGAACGTTAAGGGGACCGGTTAGCCTCACGGCGAAGCTGAGAACTTAAGCGCCAGTAAACGGCGGTGGTAACTATAACCATCCTAAGGTAGCGAAATTCCTTGTCGGGTAAGTTCCGACCTGCACGAATGGCGTAACGACTTCTCCACTGTCTCAACCACGAACTCGGCGAAATTGCACTACGAGTAAAGATGCTCGTTACGCGCAGCAGGACGGAAAGACCCCGGGACCTTTACTACAGCTTGGTATTGGTGTTCGGTACGGCTTGTGTAGGATAGGTGGGAGACTGTGAAGCCGTCACGTCAGTGATGGTGGAGTCAACGTTGAAATACCACTCTGGTCGTTCTGGATATCTAACCTCGGTCCGTGATCCGGATCAGGGACAGTGCCTGGTGGGTAGTTTAACTGGGGCGGTTGCCTCCTAAAAGGTAACGGAGGCGCCCAAAGGTTCCCTCAGCCTGGTTGGTAATCAGGTTTCGAGTGTAAGTGCACAAGGGAGCTTGACTGTGAGACAGACATGTCGAGCAGGGACGAAAGTCGGGACTAGTGATCCGGCGGTGGCTTGTGGAAGCGCCGTCGCTCAACGGATAAAAGGTACCCCGGGGATAACAGGCTGATCTTGCCCAAGAGTCCATATCGACGGCATGGTTTGGCACCTCGATGTCGGCTCGTCGCATCCTGGGGCTGGAGTAGGTCCCAAGGGTTGGGCTGTTCGCCCATTAAAGCGGTACGCGAGCTGGGTTTAGAACGTCGTGAGACAGTTCGGTCCCTATCCGCTGTGCGCGTAGGAAACTTGAGAAAGGCTGTCCCTAGTACGAGAGGACCGGGATGGACGAACCACTGGTGTGTCAGTTGTTCCGCCAGGAGCACCGCTGATTAGCTACGTTCGGAAGTGATAACCGCTGAAAGCATCTAAGCGGGAAGCACGTTTCAAGATGAGGTTTCCAGGCCCGCGAGGGCGAGAGGCTCCCAGCTAGACTACTGGGTTGATAGGCCGGACGTGGAAGCACAGTAATGTGTGGAGCTGACCGGTACTAATAAGCCGATGACTTGACTCACAAAGATGCTACGCGTCCACTGTGCAGTTCCCGAGATACAAACGGGTCCTGCAAACAACACAAACCCCACCCCCACCGGTGTCACGACCGGGAAGGGCGGGGGGTTTGCGGCATAACCACGACCTTGATATCTCCATAGAGTTACGGCTGCCATAGCGAAGGGGAAACGCCCGGCTCCATTCCGAACCCGGAAGCTAAGCCCTTCAGCGCCGATGGTACTGCACTGGTGACGGTGTGGGAGAGTAGGACGCAGCCGGACACATTTTGAAACGAGAGCGCCTCAGACGGAACTTCACTGATCCGACTGGGGCGCTCTCTTTTCGTATGCCGACCAGGCGAAGGTGGCGCCGAGACAGCTCGGCGCGGAAGGATGCAGACATGAGTGACGACGGCAACAAGGGCCGGGACGACCGACGCGACGGACAGGGGCGTGACCCTCACCGCGGTGCGGGCTCCGGCGCGGGGCGGTCAGGTCCTCCGCGTTCGTCCGGGCCACGCAAGGACGATCGGCGCGACGATCGGCGCGACGACCGGTCTCGAGACGGTGGCGCCGGCTCCGGTGGCGCGCCGCGTCGCGATGACCGCGGTGGGTACCGCTCCGACGACCGTCGCCCCAGTGGCGGCGGTGGCCGTGATGACCGTGGCGGTTACCGCTCCGACGACCGGCGTTCCGGGTCTGGTGGCGCACCGCGTCGCGACGACCGGGGTGGCTACCGGTCCGACGATCGTCGCTCCAGCAGCGGCGGCAGCCGTGACGACCGCGGCGGCTACCGCTCCGACGACCGTCGCCCGAGCGGTGGTGGCGGCCGGGAAGACCGTGGCGGTTACCGCTCTGTCGACCGGCGTTCCGGGTCTGGTGGCGCACCGCGTCGCGACGACCGGGGTGGCTACCGCTCCGACGACCGTCGCCCCAGCAGCGGCGGCAGCCGTGACGACCGCGGCGGTTACCGCTCCGACGACCGTCACCCGAGCAGTGGCGGCGGCAGCCGTGACGACCGGGGCGGTTACCGCTCCGATGACCGTCGCCCCAGTGGCGGCGGCAACCGTGACGACCGTGGTGGCTACCGCTCCGATGACCGTCGCCCCAGTGGCGGCGGCAACCGTGACGACCGTGGTGGCTACCGCTCCGACGACCGCCGGCCCAGCAGCGGCGGCAGCCGCGACGACCGCGGACCCCGTCGTGACGATCGCGGCGGTTACCGCTCCGACGACCGTCGCCCGAGTAGCGGCGGCGGCAACCGTGACGATCGCGGTCCGCGTCGCGACGACCGGGGTGGCTACAGCTCCGACGACCGTCGCCCCAGCGGCGGCGGCAACCGTGACGACCGGGGCGGTTACCGCTCCGATGACCGTCGCCCCAGCAGCGGCGGCAGCCGCGACGACCGCGGTCCGCGTCGCGATGACCGGCCGCGTGGAGGCGCCGGTCGCCCCTACGAGGGCGAGCAGCGTGGCGGCACGCGCCTGACACCGAAGTCGCCCCGGCTGCCCGAGCCGCGGATCCGCGAGGGAGTCACGGGGCACGAGGTGGACCGCGGCGTGAAGAGCCAGCTGCGCACCCTGTCCAAGGAGAACGCCGAGGGCGTGGCCCAGCACCTCGTCATGGTGGCCGAGCTGCTCGACGTCGAGCCGGAGGCTGCCCTGGCTCACGCCGAGACCGCGGTGCGCCGCGCCGGCCGCGTGCCCGCAGCACGAGAGGCGCTCGGCCTCGTCGCCTACCGCCTCGGGGACTGGGCACGCGCGTTGGGGGAGTTCCGCACCGTGCGTCGCCTCTCCGGCTCCAACCACCTCATCCCCCTCATGGTCGACTGCGAGCGTGCTCTCGGTCGCCACGACAAGGCGCTCGAGCTCGCCCAGAGCCCTGAGGTCGAGGGCCTGGCCATCGACGACAAGGTCGAGCTGGCCATCGTGGTGTCGGGCATCCGGCGCGACCTGGGTCAGCTCGACGCGGCAGTCGCGGGGCTCAGCGACATCGTCAAGCGCATCAACCCGAACCGTCCGTCCGCCGCACGCATCTACTACGCGTATGCGGACGCCCAGCTCGCTGCGGGTCACCTCGAGGTCGCGCGCGACTGGTTCTCCCGAGCCGTCGACGCCGACCACGAGCTGACCACGGACGCGGCCGAGCGGCTGGACGAGCTCGACGGCGTGGATCTCACCGACCTTCTCGAAGGCGAGGAGGAGACGACGCCGCTCGAGGACGTCAGCGAGGACGAGGACTCCGATGAGGACTCCGATGAGGACTCCGACGACACCGAGGATGAGTTCGCCGAGGATGCGGCCGACGAGGCCGCTGACGACCAGGACGAGGACGACTCCGATGAGGACGACTCCGACGACGAGGATTCCGACGATTCAACGACCGACGGACGTTGAGTCGCGAGCATGACGGACCCGGCGGGCGTCGCCCCGATCGCGGGTTACGACGCCGTCGTGTGCGATCTCGACGGGGTGGTCTACCGCGGTGAGGAGGCGGTGCCGGGGGCGCCGACTTCCTTGCAGGACATGACGACCCGCGGCGTCCACGTCCTCTATGCGACCAACAACGCGTCGCGGGTGCCGGCCGAGGTGGCCGAGCACCTGCGGCGCCTCGGTGCGCCCGCCGGCGACGCCGACGTCGTGACGAGCGCCGAAGCGGGGGCGGCGATCGTCTCGCGGAGAGTGCCGGCCGGCGCGGCGGTGCTCGCGCTCGGTGGCGAAGGCGTGTCCTGGGCACTGACCCGTGAGGGTCTGCGACCGGTGTCCCCGACCGAGGTCTCAGCGCAGCACGGCGTCGCCGCCGTGCTCCAGGGGCTCGGCCGTCAGCTCACGGTCGCAGACTTCGAGGTCGCCGCCCGCGCCCTCGCCGAGGGCGCGATCTGGGTGGTGACCAACGGTGACACCACCCTGCCGCTGCAGTGGGGCACGGCACCGGGCAACGGCGCCTACGTCGACCTGCTGCGCACGGCGACCGGGCAGTCGCCGGTGGCTGCCGCCGGCAAGCCCGAGGCCCCGCTCTATGACCTCGCCGTCGAACGCCTCGGCTGCGCCAAGGAGCGCACGCTCGCGGTGGGCGACCGCCTCGACACCGACATCGCCGGCGCCCGCGCCGCGGGGCTCGACTCCGCCTGGGTGCTCACGGGCGTGGACCGGCCGAGCGACCTGCTCGCCACCGACCTGCACCCGACCTACGTCATCGCCTCGCTCGCCGGGCTCCTGCAGCCGTATGCCGTGCCGCTGACCCTCGAGGGCACGTGGCGGTGCGCTTCGGCGACCGCCCGCATCGAGGGAGGCCTGCTGCACCTCGAGCCCGCAGACGCGCAGCCCATCGAGGTGGTGCGAGCCGGTCTGGCCGCCCTGCTCGAGCATCGCGACACTGCCTCCACGCACCCCCGCGACCCTGCCGTGCTCCGCGCCGGTGGGGATGTGCTCGACCGGGTGTCGGCGGGGCCGGTCGGCGACTGACCCGGGGCGGCCTTGGCAGGTAGCGTGACCCGCGTGGAAGCACGCTCGACCCAGGAGGCACCCATGCAGTCCCTCGATCCGCACCATGCCGATGACGCCGCCGACGCGGGCTCCGACGCGGGCCCTGATCTTCACGACCCGGCATACGGCATCGGGGCGCAGGGCGAGAGCGGTGCGGACGCGACGGACCACGACGCCGCCCCCGAGGTCGACGATGACCCGCCCCAGCGGGCCGTCCCGAGCGCGCCGGTGACCGGCGACCCCGTCGTCGACGCCGCCATGGTCGAGCTCGCCAGTGCCGAGTCGGGCACCCTGACCGAGCGCATCGACGCGGGGGAGCGTGCGCACCGGGTGCTGCAGGGCCGTCTCAGCGACCTCGGTGGCGCGTGACCGCACGCCGCCTCGACGCCGAGCTCGTGACCCGCGGTCTCGCGCGGTCGCGGGGCCAGGCACGGGAGCTCGTCGATGCCGGCGTCGTGCTCGTCGACGGGGTCTGCGCGGTCAAGCCCGCCCTGCCCGTGCGGCCCGACACCGCCATCGTGCTCACGCGGCCTCCGGAGAAGTGGGTCGGTCGGGCGGCGCTCAAGCTGCTCCACGCCCTGCAGACGTGGCCGATCGACGTCGCGGGGCGGCGGTGTCTCGATGTCGGGGCGAGCACCGGTGGCTTCACCCAGGTGCTGCTCGAGCACGGGGCCGCTCACGTCACGGCCCTGGACGTCGGCCACGACCAGCTGGCTGCCGAGGTCGCCGCCGACCCACGGGTCATCGACCTGCCGGGCACCAACGTGCGCGAGGTCGAGGCGCACGCCCTCGGTGGCCCCTTCGACCTCGTCGTGGCCGACCTCAGCTTCATCTCCCTGACCGTGGTGCTGGGGCCCCTGCGCGCGCTCGTGCGCGACGACGGCGACCTCGTCGTGCTGGTCAAGCCGCAGTTCGAGGTCGGACGCGAGCGGCTCAGCCGCACCGGTGTCGTCACCTCGGTGCACGAGCGACGACGGGTGCTCGCTGAGGTGGTCGGTGTCGCAATGGGGCTCGGGCTGCAGCTGCACGGGGCGCTCCCCAGCCCGATCGCCGGGGGAGACGGCAACCGCGAGTTCCTGCTCTGGCTGCGACCCGCGCGCCCCGGCGCCGCGCCGTCGGACCCGGGTGACATGCTGGGGGCCATCGACCTGGAGGGAGACCAGTGAGCCGCCGCATCCTGCTCGTCGCCCACCCGCGTCGACCCGAGGCCCTCGCCGTGGCCAAGGGGGTCATCGAGCGGCTCACCCGCCTCGGCATCGACGTGTCGCTGCAGGCCGACGAGGCCCGCGCGCTCGACCTCAAGGACAGCGCCCGCGTGCACGTCGCCCGGGTGCAGGAGCAGGCGGCCGAGGGCTGCGACCTCATCGTCGTGCTCGGAGGCGACGGCACGATCCTGCGGGGAGCCGAGTTCGCGCGACGGGTCGACGCCCCGCTGCTCGGCGTCAACCTCGGCCACGTCGGCTTCCTGGCCGAGGCGGAGCGCGACGACCTCGAGGCCACCGTCGACCACATCGCCCGCAGTGACTACGCCGTCGAGGAGCGCATGACCCTGCACGTCGACGCCAAGCTCGACGGCGAGCTCATCGCGAGCAGCTGGGCACTCAACGAGGTCAGCGTCGAGAAGGCGGCGCGTGAGCGCATGCTCGAGGTCACCCTCGAGGTCGACGCCCGGCCGCTCTCGAGCTGGGGCTGCGACGGCGTCATCGTCGCCACCCCGACCGGCTCGACGGCCTACGCCTTCTCCGCCGGTGGCCCCGTCGTGTGGCCCCAGGTCGAGGCGATCCTCGTCGTGCCCAGCGCCGCCCATGCCCTCTTCTCCCGTCCGCTCGTGCTCGGCCCCGACACGCACCTCGCCATCGAGATCAAGGCAGCCAACGAGGGAGCCGGCGTGATGTGGTGCGACGGCCGCAGGCACGTCGACCTGCCGCCGGGTGCCCGCATCGAGGTGCGGCGCGGATCCCGGCCCATCCGCCTCGCCCGGCTCAGCAAGGCACCCTTCACTGACCGCCTCGTGGCGAAGTTCGACCTGTCGGTCGCGGGGTGGCGGGGCAACGGGCAGCCCTCCGCTCCCGCGGGGGACGACGTCAGCGCGGCACCGGGTGCTCGACCCTAAGGTGGTGCCGTGTTCAGCCAGATGAGGATCCGCGGTGTCGGCGTCATCGACGACGCCCTGCTCGAGCTGAGCCCGGGGCTCAACGTGCTCACCGGCGAGACCGGAGCCGGCAAGACGATGGTCGTGTCGGGGCTCGGCCTGCTGCTCGGTGAGCGCGCCGACTCCGGCCTCGTGCGCACCGGCTCCGACTCCGCGCTCGTCGAGGGCGTCGTGCAGCTGCCGCTCGGGCACCCGGCCCTCGCGCGGGCGGCCGAGGCCGGGGCCGACCACGACGAGGGAGAGCTCGTCATCGCCCGCAGCATCGCGGCCGCCGGGCGCTCCCGCGCCCACGTCGGAGGGCGCACCGCTCCGGTCGGGGTGCTCGCCGAGCTCGGTGAGATGCTCGTCGCCGTGCACGGCCAGGCCGACCAGTGGCGCCTGCGCCAGGGCGAGGCGCACCGTGAGGTCCTCGACGACTTCGCGGGTGACGAGCTCGCCACCCTGCGCGACACCGTGGGCGAGCTCTTCGACGCCTGGCGCACGGCCGACCGTGAGCACGCCCGACTCGTGGCCGAGGCCCGCGAGCGTGCCCGCGAGATCGACTCGCTCACCGCCTCGCTCGAGGAGATCGAGGCCATCGACCCGCAGCCGGGTGAGGACGTCGCGCTGCGCGCCGAGGACGAGCGCCTCGCACACGCCGACACACTGCGCCTCGCGGCGAGCCAGACGCTCTCCAACCTCACGGGCGACGAGTATGCCGGTGAGCCCGTGAGCAGCGCCCGTGACCTCGTCGGGTCGGCCCGGTCCGCGCTCGCCCCCGGCGCCGTGCACGACCACGCCCTGCGTGAGCTCGACGAGCGCCTCCACGAGGTGGGCACCCTCGTCGGTGATCTCGCCGCCGACTTGGCGGCCTACCTCGAGGACGTCGAGCTCGACCCCCAGCGCCTCGACTACGTGCAGGAGCGTCGCTCCACCCTGGCGGGCCTGACGCGCAAGTACGGCGAGACCGTCGACGAGGTGCTCGAGTGGTCGGGGCGGGCTGCGGCCCGCCTCGACGAGCTGGTGCGGGCCGACGACCGCGTGACCGCCCTCGAGGCCGAGGTGGGCGTGCTGCGCGACGACCTCGTCGCCGCCGCCGTGCAGCTCTCGGAGCTGCGGAGCCGGTCGGCCGCCGACTTCGGTGCGCTCGTCTCCGAGGAGCTCACACACCTCGCGATGGGCAGCGCCGTCATCGAGGTGGCCGTGCGCCACCGGCTCGACCCCGAGGGTGTCGAGCTGCCGACCGGCGAGCGAGTCCGCCTCTCGCGCCTGGGGATCGATGACGTGGAGATCCTGCTCGCGGCCAACCGCGGAGCGCCGCCGCGCACGGTGGCCAAGGCGGCCTCCGGTGGCGAGCTGTCACGCGTCATGCTCGCGCTCGAGGTCGTCGGAGCCGACCGGGGGGCGCCCGGTGCGCCCCGTGCGACCGGCGGCCGCGGTCCCGGGCCTGCCCGCGGGCAGGCAGAGCGTACGGGCCCACCCACGTTCGTCTTCGACGAGGTCGACGCCGGCGTCGGCGGACGCGCGGCCCTCGACGTCGGCGCCCGCCTCGCGGCCCTGGCCGAGCACTCCCAGGTCATCGTCGTCACCCACCTCGCCCAGGTGGCCGCCTTCGCCGACCGTCACCTCGTCGTGCACAAGTCCGACGACGGCCGCGTCACCTCGAGCAGCGTCAGCGTCGTCGAGGGCGACGAGCGCCTGCGCGAGCTGTCGCGGATGATGGGCGGCGACCCCGACTCGGAGGCCGGCCTCGCCCACGCCGGCGACCTCGTCGACCAGACCGCCGCAGCGCGGGCCAGCCGCGCCACGACACGGTCGGCCGGCACCCGCCCGCCGAAGGCCGCGGCCGCCTCACGGGGGGCGTCGAAGGCCGCGTCCAGCGCGCCCCGGCGATCCCGGGGCGAGCGGCAGCCGGCGCCGTGAGCCACGACCCGCGAGCAGACGCGCCAGCGGATGGGACGCTGCGCCCCGACCCCCGCCGAGTGACGTAGACTCAAAGCCCGTGGTGGATACGACGAAGCACATCTTTGTGACCGGGGGCGTCGCCTCCTCGCTCGGCAAGGGGCTCACCGCCTCGAGCCTCGGACGACTTCTGAGATCGCGCGGCCTGCGGGTCACGATGCAGAAGCTCGACCCCTACATCAACGTCGATCCCGGGACGATGAACCCGTTCCAGCACGGCGAGGTCTTCGTGACCGACGACGGCGCCGAGACCGACCTCGACATCGGCCACTACGAGCGCTTCCTCGACGTCAACCTCGTCGGCAGCGCCAACGTCACGACGGGCCAGGTCTACAACAACGTCATCGCCAAGGAGCGCCGCGGCGAGTACCTCGGTGACACCGTGCAGGTCATCCCGCACATCACCAACGAGATCGTCTCGCGGATGCGCGCCCTGGCCACCGGCGCGCCCGACGCCCCTGACGTCATCATCACCGAGATCGGCGGCACCGTCGGCGACATCGAGTCCCTGCCCTTCCTCGAGGCCGCTCGCCAGGTGCGTCACCTCATCGGCCGCGACAACAGCTTCTTCCTCCACGTCTCGCTCGTGCCCTACCTCGCCCCGAGCGGCGAGCTCAAGACCAAGCCGACGCAGCACTCCGTCGCCGCGCTGCGGCAGGTCGGCATCCAGCCCGATGGTCTCGTGCTGCGCGCCGACCGCGAGATCCCCGACGCGATCAAGCGCAAGATCTCGCTCATGTGCGACGTCGACGTCGAGGCCGTGGCCGCTGCCGTCGACGCCCCGAGCATCTACGACATCCCCAAGGTGATCCACCGCGAGGGCCTCGACGCCTACGTCATCCGGCGCCTCGGCCTCGGCTTCCGCGACGTCGACTGGACCGAGTGGGACCAGCTGCTCCAACGCGTCCACGACCCGGAGCACGACGTCGAGGTCGCGCTCGTCGGCAAGTACATCGACCTGCCCGACGCCTACCTCTCGGTCACCGAGGCGCTGCGCGCCGGCGGCTTCCACCACGACGCCCGGGTGCGCATCCGCTGGGTCGCGAGCGACGAGTGCCAGACCCCGGCCGGGGCCCAGAAGGCGCTCGGGGGTGTCGACGCGGTCCTCGTGCCCGGTGGCTTCGGGGTGCGCGGCATCGAGGGCAAGCTCGGTGCACTGACGTGGGCCCGCGAGAAGCAGGTGCCGACGCTCGGCATCTGCCTCGGCCTGCAGTGCATGGTCATCGAGTACGCCCGCAACGTGCTCGGCAACGCCGACGCGAGCTCGACGGAGTTCGACCCCGAGACCTCGCACCCCGTCATCGCCACGATGGAGGAGCAGAAGGCGTTCGTCGAGGGCGCCGGTGATCTCGGTGGCACGATGCGCCTCGGCCTCTACCCTGCGGCCCTCAAGGAGGGCAGCGTCGTCCGCGCGACCTACGGGCAGGCCGAGGTCAAGGAGCGCCACCGCCACCGCTACGAGGTCAACAACTCCTACCGCGGCGAGCTCGAGGCCGCCGGTCTCGTCTTCTCCGGCACCTCGCCCGACGGCACCCTCGTGGAGTTCGTCGAGCTGCCCCGCGAGACGCACCCCTACTACGTCTCGACGCAGGCGCACCCCGAGTTCCTCTCGCGGCCCAACCGTGCGCACCCGCTCTTCGCCGGCCTCATCGGGGCGGCGCTCGAGCGTCAGCGCGCCGGCCGCCTCGTCGAGGTGGAGCGCCAGCGCGCCCTGCAGGACGAGGGCGACGATGGCGTGACGCCCCGCCACGACGAGGCGTTCGCCTCGGTCTCCGCCGCGGGCGACTCGGACTGACCGGGTGAGCCTCACCGCCCCGACCGGCACGGCGGCCGACCTCGTCGAGGTGTGGCACAGCGAGCCCGTGCTCGCGTCGTCGACCCCCTTCGAGGGCATCATCTTCGACGTGCGCCGCGACCGGGTCGACCTCGGGGAGGGCGGCATCGTCACGCGAGACCTCGTCACCCACCCGGGTGCGGTGGCCGTGCTCGCGCTGCGCACGGTCGAGGGGGTGGACCAGGCCCTGCTCATCCGGCAGTACCGTCACGCCTGCGGCGCTCAGGTGTGGGAGCTGCCGGCCGGACTGCTCGACGTCGACGGCGAGCCCCCGTGGGAGGCCGCCGCCCGCGAGCTCGCCGAGGAGGTCGACCTCGTCGCGGGGCAGTGGCACGTGCTCGCCGACGACGTCACCTCACCGGGCGCCTTCCCCGAGACGGTGCGGGTCTTCCTGGCTCGCGACCTGCGCGACGTGCCCGTCGCCGACGCGCACCAGCGCACCGCCGAGGAGCTGACCCTGAGGCCGTTGTGGGTGTCGCTCGACGATGCCGTCGACGCGGCGCTCGCCGGGCAGATCAGCAACTCGGCCACCCTCGTCGGCCTGCTGAGCGCCCACCTGTCGCGGGCCCGGGGGTGGGCGACCCTGCGCCCGCACGACGCGCCGTGGCCCGCGCGCGACGCCCAGCGCGCGCACCAGTCGTGAGCCTCGCGCCGGGAGGCCGCTCGCCAGGAGGCGCGGAGCCGTGCCCCTGCGGGAGCTCGCAGCCGTATGCCGCGTGCTGCGGGCCGCTCCTCGCCGGCGACCGTCTCGCGTCGAGCGCCGAGCAGCTCATGCGATCGCGCTACACGGCATACGCCGTCGGTCACGCCGAGCACGTGTGGCGCACCTGGCACCCGGCGACGCGACCGGAGCGCGTGACCCCTGACCCCACCACCACGTGGACGGCGCTCACGGTGCTGCGCACCGAGGGCGGCGGCGAGGGTGACGAGACGGGCGTCGTCGAGTTCGTCGCGCGCTGGCGCGAGGCGTCAGCGGACCGTGGGGCTCGGACCGGCGAGCTGCACGAGGTCAGCAGGTTCGGCCGACGGGCGGGCCGCTGGCTCTACGTCGAGGGCGACGTGGGCTGACCGGCGCGGTCGCAGCACCGCGACCGCGACACCGGCGAGCAGCACCGCGCCGCCGATCGCCTCGAGCAGCGTCGGGCGCTCGCCGTAGGCGAGCGCTGCCGCGGCCATCCCGAACACCGGCACGAGCATGGCGAAGGGCGTGACCTTCGCGACCGCGTGACGGCTCAGCAGGGTGTTCCAGATGCCGTAGCCGAGCAGCGAGGAGAGGTAGGCCGTGTAGGCCGTCGACGCCACCGCCGACCACGGCACGTGCGTGAGTGCCGCGCCGATGGCCTCGGGCCCCTCGATCGCGAGGGAGAGGGCGAGGGCCGGCACGGGCACGACGAGGCCGGACCAGACGGTGACGCCGAGCCCCGCCCCCGGTCCGGTGAGGGCGCCGGCGCGGCGGGTCAGCACGTTGCCGATGGCCCACGACACGGCGGCGAGCACGAGCACGACGAGCGGCAGCAGCGGGGCCGAGAGGCCTCGGCCGACCGCGATGGTCACGAGGCCCGCACCCCCGAGGGCGACGCCCAGCCGCTGGGGGAGCGAGGGCCGCTCCCGCAGCCACAGCGCGGCGATGACGACGGTCAGGAGCACCTGGGCCTGCAGCACGAGGGACGACAGGCCGGGTGGCATGCCGAGGTGGAGCGCGAGATACATCAGGGCGAACTGGCCGAGACTGGTGAAGAGCCCGATGAGCGCGAGGTCGCGCCACGGCAGGCCGGGGCGCCGCACGAGGAAGACGGCCGGCACGCAGACGACGACGAAGCGCAGCGCGAGGAAGAGCAGGGGCGGCATGGAGTCGAGACCGGTGCGGATCGCCACGAAGTTCGTGCCCCAGATGAGGGCGACGAGGACGGCGAGGGCGGAGTCACGTCTGCTCATGGAGTCATGGTGGGGGCTGTCGACCATGTAGGTCCATCAAACAATGATGCTTTCGACTGTGTAGCATCACTGCATGATCGACCCCATCGCGCTCCGCTCGCTGGTGGCCGTCGAGCGTCATGGCTCGGTCGGCGCCGCGGCCGCCTCCCTCGACTACACCCCGAGCGCGGTCTCGCAGCAGATCAAGCGGCTCGAGGCGCAGACCGGTGTCGCCCTGCTCGAACGGCAGGGCAGGGGCGTGCTGCTGACCGAGGCGGGACGCACCCTGACGGAGTCGGCGCGCGACCTGCTGGCAGAGATGGAGCGGCTCGAGTCACGGGTGCTCGGCGCTTCCGGTGACGCGGTCGGCACCCTGCGCCTCGCGACGTTCGCGACGGCCTACCGCGGCATCGTGGTGCGCGCGATCGGTCGACTTCGCACCGCCGCACCGGAGGTCGTGCTGCGTCCCGACGAGATCGACCCGTGGGACGCGGTCGACGCCGTGGCGTCCGGGTCGCACGACCTCGCGCTGGTGCACAACTGGGAGCCGCTGCCTCTCGCCATCCCCGACCACCTCGAGGTGCGCCACCTCGGACGCGACCGGGCCGACGTGCTCGTGCACCGCGACCACCCCCTCGCGGGGCGCACGACCGTCACGGTGCATGACGTCGCCGACGAGCGGTGGGTCAGCGTCGCCCCGGGCTCGATCTGCCACCAGTGGCTGCAGAAGATGTGCTCCGACGTCGGCCGCTCTCCCCGGATCGCCCACGTCGCGCTGGAGTTCGCGACGCACGTCGCGCTCGTCGGTCAGGGCGAGGCCATCGCCCTCGTGCCCCGACTCGGTCGGGGGCCGCTGCCGAGCGACGTCGTCGCCGTGCCGATCGTCGACCCCGTCTCCGAGCGGACGGTGAGCCTCGTCTGGCGACGCACCATGACCGACCGCCCGGCCCTGGGGGCGGCCGTGGAAGCGCTTGCGGCAGAAGGCTCCCGCGACCTCGCCTGACGAGATCGCTTCTCACCGCTGGGTGCTCGTGAGGATGACGAGTTGGCCCGTCGCACGGGTCATCGCGACGTAGCGGTCGACCGCTCCCTCGATGCCGTCCCCGAACGTCTCCGGGTCGACGAGCACGACGAGGTCGAACTCGAGCCCCTTCGAGAGCGCCGGCGTCAGTGACAGCACTCTGGGAGTGGGGCGGAAGGTGGGATCGCCGATGACACAGGCGATCCCGTCTGCATGGGCGGCGAGCCAGCCGTCGAGGACGTCGCCGAGGTCGGCCGTCGAGCGGTGCCTGACCGGGATCCCGGTTCGCCGGACGGAGGTCGGCACGTTGGCGTCCGGGATCATCGCGCGGATGGCCGGCTCCGCCTCCTCCATGACCTCTTGTGGCGTGCGGTAGTTGATGGTGAGGGAGGCGAGCGTGGTGCGGTCGAGACCGACCCGGGCGAGACGTTCCGTCCACGACTCGGTGAACCCGTGCCGCGCCTGGGCACGGTCACCGACGATGGTGAAGCTGCGCGACGGACACCGGGCCAGGAGCATCTGCCACTCGGCGTCGGTGAGCTCCTGGGCCTCGTCGACGACGACGTGGGCGAAGGGGCCTGCGAGCCGGTCGGTCCCGGCGCCGGGCTCGGTGCGGTCTTCGGCCAGGGCAGCGCTCAGGTCCTCGGCGCGCAGCATCGACATGACGTGCATCTCGGAGTCGTCGGTCGCGATGAGGTGGTCGATGACGCCGGCCATGTGCTCGCGTTCGGCCGCCAGGGCGACGTCGCGACGGCGCTTCCGGTCGCTCGCCTCCGGGTCGCCGAGACGCTGCCGCGCGGCGTCGAGGAGCGGGAGGTCCGACACCGTCCAGGCGCTGGGGTCGGGCCGCTGCAGCCGGTCAAGCTCCTCGGGGCCGAGGCCGGGGGCGCACCGGCGCAGGTAGGCAGGGACAGCCCAGAGGTCGGCGACGATGTCGGTGGCCTCGAGCGTCGGCCAGGCGCGGTGGAGGGTCGTGCGCAGGTCGCGGTTGCGCTCCAGCGCCCGACGGACCTCCTCCGGTGAGGCATCCCCGTCGTCATGCCTGCCGACGATGATCGAGAGCAGCTCCTCCCAGATGAGGTCGCGGGCCTCGTGGTGCGGCGTGCCGGGCGGCGGCGCCGCGAACGCGGCGGTGCAGTCGTCGGGGCTCACCCAGACCTCGTCCCACGGGGTCGTCACGGCGAAAGGCTCGGTCGGCGGCTCCTCGTAGAGCGCCACGGCCGGCTCGATCGCCCGGACGAGCTCGAGGCCGGCCTTGAGGCGGGCCACCTCAGGATCGTGCTCGTCGGGGGCCGTGGTGCCCTCGGCGACGAGGTCGCGCACGGTGCAGGTCTGCACACCCTCCTCACCGAGACTGGGCAGCACGTCGGACACGTAGGCGAGGTAGGGCTCGTGCGGCCCCACGAAGAGCACCCCTCCGCGTCGGTGCCCGAGGCGCGGGTCGGAGTAGAGCAGGTAGGCGGTGCGGTGCAGGGCAACGACCGTCTTGCCCGTGCCGGGGCCGCCGTCGACGACGAGGGCGCCCCGGGACCCGGCGCGGATGATGGCGTCCTGGTCGGCGGCGATCGTGCCGAGCACGTCGCGCATCCGGCTCGACCGGTCGGCGCCCAGACTCGCGATGAAGGCCGACTGGTCGTCGAGGGCGGCACGCCCCCGCAGGCCCGCTGCGGCAAAGACCTCGTCCCAGTAGTCGGTCACACGTCCCCGCGTCCAGCGGTAGCGGCGACGGCTGACCAGACCCATCGGGTCGGCATGGGTCGCGCCGAAGAAGGGCTCGGCGGCGGGCGAGCGCCAGTCGACGAGCAGGCGCCGGCCGGAGTCGTCGGTGAGGCCGAGCCGCCCGATGTAGACGGGGCGCGGGTCGTCCACGCCGACCACCCGACCCAGGCAGAGGTCGAGCCCGAAACGACTCAGGGTGCGCAGGCGAGCCGTGAGCCGATGCACCTCCTGGTCGCGGTCGAGCGCCCCCTGCCCGGTGCCGCCGGGTCGGCGACGGGCGGCGTCGAGGCGGTCGGACAGGCGGGCGACGGACTGCTCGACAGCCTCCCGCACGGCGGTGAGGTGCGCCTCGTCATCCGCGATGAGCTGCGGGTCGGCCTTGGGCGAGAGGTGGTCGGGGAGGTCGAACGCGGTGGTGGTCCGAGGGTGCACGTCATCAGCTCCGATCAAGGATTGCGGCCTCGGCCGGAGATTCTGTGGCAGGAGCGGGGTCTTGCCGCAAGCCCCAGGGTGCGCTATACGTTGGTAGTGGAGAGGGCGGTCGCCCTCTCCTTCGTCATGTCGCGCGAGCCGGAGGGTCCGCCGTGGCTGCCGGGTCAGACGCGCGACGCGCCTCGGCAAAGGCCTGCTGGCGGGCCGAGGGCTGGTCGAGACGCAGGGGACCTCGCAGCCGCATCGCCGGTCGCTCGAGCAGGACCCACGACAGCCACGACACGAGGATCGCCGCCGCGATCAGCGCAAGGTTGCGCGGCGTCGTGTGCTCGCCGAGGAGCCGGCTGTTGATGAAGGTCTGGTGCCACAGGTAGAGCGCGTAGCTGATGGTGCCGAAGAACACCATGAAGCGCGAGGCCACGACGCGTGAGTGACCCGACACGGCGGCATACACGAGCCACAGCCCGATGAGCGCGTGGACGGTCGCGAGCGGCCGGAAGAGAGGGTGGTCGACGGCCAGGCCATGGCCCGGGAAGGCCGACACGGCCACGAGCACGACGAAGGGGACCAGCGGGCTGGCCGCAGGCGGCTCCCACCCGCGGGCGCGCACGGCCGCCAGCCCGAAGGCGAGGGAGACACCGAGCAGCAGGGCGAAGGCGTTGGTCTCGGTGGAGATGTCGAGACGGATCGCCGAGCCGCGGGTCCAGACGCTGTAGAAGGTCGCGAGCGCCGCGAGGGACACTGCGATGGAGAGCGCTCGAGGACGCAGCCACGTCATGACCGCGATGAAGACGAGCGGCCAGACGACG
This sequence comes from Humibacillus xanthopallidus, assembly GCF_044793955.1. Taxonomy (GTDB): domain Bacteria; phylum Actinomycetota; class Actinomycetes; order Actinomycetales; family Dermatophilaceae; genus Humibacillus; species Humibacillus xanthopallidus_C. The sequence continues at coordinate 2,184,443 of NZ_CP084995.1, forward strand.
TAGAACTGCTCCTCGACAGAGAGCGACCACAGGTGGTTGAAGACGCCGAGGTCGGTGCCGTTGATCCGCACCCAGTTGCCGACGTAGAAGAGCGATGCCAGGGCTGCGACGGGATAGCTCGAGAGGCGCTCGTCAGCAGTTGCCCACAGCAGCAGGGGAGTCAACGCGATGAGCAGGAGCAGGGCCGGCAGCAGACGCACGGCTCGGCGGCCCCAGAAGCGCCACAGGCTGATCGAGCCCCACCGGTCCCACTCGCGGATGAGCAGGCTCGTGATGAGGTAGCCCGACAGGACGAAGAAGAGCGTGACGCCGGAGAGGCCGCCCCAGCGCACCGGCAGTCCGGAGTGAGCGGCGACGACGAGGAGGATGGCGAGCCCTCGGACGCCGTCGAGGTCGCGGTTGCGGGAGTGCTGCACGGCGAAGAGCCTAGGTGCAGGCGGTCTAGGATTGGTCCTCGGTGCCCGCGCGACCGGGCCCAGCGGCACCACGCCGCCGACACTCCCATGCACCTCCGGAAGGACCCTCCGTGCTCCGCACTCACGAGGCCGGCGCCCTGCGCGCCGGCAGTCAGGGCCATGTAGGCCAGACCGTCACGCTCACCGGGTGGGTGGCGCGGCGTCGAGACCACGGCGGTGTGGCCTTCCTCGACCTGCGCGACGCCTCCGGCGTGGCCCAGGTCGTCGCCCGCGACGAGGTGCTGGCCCGCGGCGGCGCCCACGACGTGCGCAACGAGTTCTGCGTCAAGGTCACCGGCGAGGTGCGCGAGCGGCCCGAGGGCAACGCCAACCCCGACCTGCCCACGGGTGAGGTCGAGGTCATCGTCAGCGAGCTCGAGGTGCTGAACCCCTCGGCGCCGTTGCCCTTCCAGATCGACGAGCGCGTCACCGTCGGTGAGGAGGCCCGCCTCAAGCACCGCTACCTCGACCTGCGGCGCCCGGGCGCGAGCTCGGCCGGCGCGGCCATCCGGCTGCGCTCGCGCGTCAACGCCGCGGCTCGCGCGGTGCTGAGCGCCCGCGACTTCGTCGAGATCGAGACCCCCACCCTGACCCGCTCGACGCCGGAGGGTGCTCGCGACTTCCTCGTGCCCGCCCGGCTCGCGCCGGGGTCGTGGTACGCCCTGCCGCAGAGCCCCCAGCTGTTCAAGCAGCTGCTCATGGTGGCCGGCATGGAGCGCTACTACCAGATCGCGCGCTGCTACCGCGACGAGGACTTCCGCGCCGACCGCCAGCCGGAGTTCACGCAGCTCGACATCGAGGTGTCCTTCGTCGAGCAGGACGACGTCATCGAGCTCGGCGAGGCCGTCATCGCCGAGCTCTGGAAGCTCATCGGGGTCGAGCTGTCGACCCCGTTCGAGCGCATGACGTATGCCGACGCCATGCGGCGCTACGGGTCGGACAAGCCCGACCTGCGCTTCGGCAACGAGCTGGTCGAGTGCACCGACTACTTCGCCGACACGACCTTCCGCGTGTTCCAGGCCGACTACGTCGGTGCCGTCGTCATGCCCGGCGGCGCGTCGCAGCCGCGCAAGCAGCTCGACGCGTGGCAGGAGTGGGCCAAGCAGCGCGGTGCCCGGGGTCTGGCCTACGTGCTCGTCCAGGAGGACGGGGAGCTCGGGGGACCGGTCGCCAAGAACATCACCGACGCCGAGCGTGCCGGCCTCGCCGCCCAGGTCGGCGCGCAGCCCGGTGACTGCATCTTCTTCGCGGCCGGAGCGGCCAAGCCCTCGCGCGCGCTGCTCGGGGCGGCTCGCCTCGAGATCGGGCGACGCTGCGACCTCATCGACGAGAGCGCCTGGAGCTTCCTCTGGGTCGTCGACGCTCCGCTCTTCGAGCCGGCTGCCGACGCGGTCGCCTCTGGCGACGTCGCTGTCGGTGCCGGCGCCTGGACCGCGGTGCACCACGCCTTCACCTCGCCCAAGCCCGAGTTCCTCGACACCTTCGACACCGACCCGGGTCCGGCGCTCGCGTACGCCTACGACATCGTCTGCAACGGCAACGAGATCGGCGGCGGGTCGATCCGTATCCACCGCCGCGACGTGCAGGAGCGGGTCTTCCGGGTGATGGGCCTGTCGGAGGAGGACGCGCAGGAGAAGTTCGGCTTCCTGCTCGAGGCCTTCGCCTACGGTGCCCCGCCCCACGGCGGCATCGCCTTCGGGTGGGACCGCATCGTGTCGCTGCTCGCCGGCACCGAGTCGATCCGCGACGTCATCGCCTTCCCGAAGTCCGGTGGCGGCTACGACCCGCTCACCGCCGCCCCCGCGCCGATCACCCCGCTGCAGCGCAAGGAGGCCGGTGTCGACGCCAAGGCCGAGGCGGCCGGTCCCGCCTGACCGACTGAGCGGTGAGTCACCGCAAGCGCCTGACGCGTTGCCCGTGGCGACGGATACTGGGAGGGGCCCGTTCCGTCGTCACGGCAGGGTGGGCCCGGACGTCGGCCGCTGACGGGGAGGTCAGGATGCGCACGGTCCAGGTGCTGGAGCAGAACGGCACGCAGCGAGCTGCCGAGGTCATCGAGCTCGCGGCCCTCGCCGGGCTGGAGCTGGCCGCGGCGGCGACCCTGCTCGAGAAGGAGTCGAGCGGCGGTCGCAACATCTTCGGTCGCGACGCCGTCGAGACCGGAGGCTTCTACACCAAGGGCGGCCCCGTCACGAAGGAGTCCTACCTGCGCTACCGGGAGCACCGGTCCGAGCTCGGCGCCCAGGGGGTCGGGCCGACGCAGCTGACCTTTCCTGCGTTCCAAGACCGCGCCGACCGGTCGGGTGGGTGCTGGGACTGGCGGGTCAACACCCGCGTCGGCTTCGAGATCGTCTCGGGTCTCATCAAGGCCAAGGGAGTCCGCAACGGCTTCCGCGCCTACAACGGGTCGGGTCCGAGCGCCGAGGCGTATGCCGATGACGCGATGAAGAAGCTGCAGGTCTGGCGCAACCGCCTCGCGTCGCCCACCGTGGTCGATGACCCCGATCGGCCGACGCTCAAGGTGGGTGACACGGGGGCGGCCGTGGTGGCACTGCAGAGGTTCCTCAACCGGACCTTCCCCGGCTACTCGCAGATCGACCTGGCCCCGAAGCGCTACGGACCGCAGACTGCCAAGGTGGTGGCCGAGTTCCAGAAGCGAGCCGGGGTGTCAGGTCCCGGGGTCAGCCCCACCGGCCGTCAGGTCGGGCCCCGCACGTGGGCTGCCTTGGAGCACTTCGGCTTTCGCTGACCGACGGCCTCGGAGCCCCGGCAGCCTCGGAGCCGTGGTCAGCGGTCGAGCACGACCGGGCGGCTGGACCAGGCGCAGAGACGGTCGTAGCCGAGCGAGAGGTAGAGCTCGCGGGCGACAGCGTTGTGCGAGTACATCCCGAGGGTGCACACCCCGGACTCAGCCACGGCCCAGCGGGTCAGGGCCCCGACGATGGTGCGGCCCAGTCCTCGTCCTCGCAGGCGCGTGTCGACGGCCACGGACGAGAGGTGCGGGGCCCCCGCCCGGCTGCGGCCCCACGCCGCCACGGCAGCCAGAGCGCCGTCGGGCGCCTCGACGGCAAACCAGCGCTCGCCGCGTCCGGGCAGGGTGTCGGCCGTGGGGGAGTGGGACTTGAGGAAGGCCGTGATCTCGGCAGACCGCACCGTGTCGTCGAGCGGCTGGACGCGCTCGTGCGAGGCGTCCTCGGCAGGGGCGACGGCCGTGTGGAGCCACTCCCAGTCGCCGCCGTCCATGACCCGGTAGCGCTCGCGCAGCCGAGGCTCGAGATGCTGGGGGAGGCTGACCGAGAAGGCCCTTCGGGTGGGCTCCACCACCGCCGCGATAGCCGGCAGCGCGTCGAGCAGTGTCGTGACGCCGTCGTCGGCGCCGAGCAGGTTGACCGTGCGGCGGTCGGCCCGGCGCACGCGCTGGAAGGCGACCGCCTCGTGGTGCCGCCACCAGGTGCCCGCGAGGTCGTCGGTGACCTCCCAGCGCACGAACGGGTGGTGGCCGCTCGCCTCGAGCAGCTCGTCGAGGCCGTGCCGCACGCTCACCTGCTGCTCGGGGACCGCTCTGCTCGTGGAGGTCTCGGCCGTCACTCGGTGATCCCGAAACGGTCGTGCAACCGGCGCAGCGGCGCCGGTGCCCACCAGTTCCAGCGCCCGAGCAGCGTCATCGTGGCGGGGACGAGGAGCATCCTGACGAGCGTCGCGTCGATGATCACCGCCGCCACGAGGGCCACACCCATCTGCTTGATGATGAGGATGTCACCGGCGACGAAGCCACCGAAGACGATGACGATGAGCAGGGCCGCGGAGGTGATGATGCGGCCCGTGCGCTGCAGTCCGAGCGAGACGGCGCGGTCGTTCTCGTAGCCCTGGCGGTGGAACTCCACGATGCGCGAGAGCAGGAAGACCTCGTAATCCATCGACAGGCCGAAGCCGAACGCCAGCACGAGGAAGGGCACGATCGACTCGACGGCCCCGACCGACGAGAAGCCGAGCAGTCCTTCGAGGTGGCCCTCCTGGAAGATCCACACGACGACACCGAGCGCCGCGCCGAGCGAGATGATGTTGAGCAGCAGCGCCTTGATCGGGATGATCACCGACCCGGTCATCAGGAAGAGCAGCGCGAGCGTGCCGAGCACGACGAGCCCCACGGCATACGGCGCCCTGGCCGACATCGAGGCGAGGAAGTCGATCTGACTGGCCGCCTGCCCCGTCGTCAGGGTCTCGAAGGGCGCACTCGTCGCCCGGATCGTCGTGACGAGCTCCTGCGCCTCGTCGGAGGTCGGCGGCCCGGTGACCCGGATGTCGACCCGGTGGTCGGTCGTGCCGAGCGGGGTCACCGCCAGCGACTCGACGCCCGGGTCGTCGCGGAACTGATCGGACCACGCGGTCACGGCGGCGGTGTCGGACGAACGCGCCACGACCGTGACCTCGGGCGCCGAGAGGGCCGGGTAGTCACGCGCGAGCTGCTCGAAGAAGACCCGCTGCTGCGCGTCGACGGGGAGCAGCTCGATGCCCGAGGACGTGAGCCGCATCGACAGCGTCGGCAGGGCGAGCGTGATGAGCACGACGACGACAGCGATGATGACGGCGATGGGTCGGCGCTGCACGCCGACCGCGAGACGGGAGAAGAGCCCGGTGTCAGAGGTCGGCGCGGCCGCCTTGCGCGCCAGGCGCCTGGCGCCGAGGACGCAGAGTGCGGGCACGAGCGTGATCGCGACGACCATCGCGACGAGCACGACACTCACTCCGGCGACACCGATCGCGCGCATGATCTCGGCCTCGAAGATGAGCAGTCCCGACAGCGCGATCGCGACGATGAGCGCCGAGAAGATGACGGTGCGGCCAGCCGTGGCGACCGTGCGCTCGGCGGCCCGCGACACCTCCTCGGGCGATGGCACCCGGTGCTCGCGTTGCGAGAGCTCCTCGCGGAAGCGGCTCACCGTGAGCAGCCCGTAGTCGATCGAGAGCCCGAGCCCGAGGAGCGTCACGATGTTGACGACGGTGGCGTCGAGGTCGACGAGGAAGGAGAAGGCGAACAGCGAGAGCAGGGCCCCGCCGATCGACACGAGCGCGCCGATGATCGGCATGCCGGCGGCGATGAACCCCCCGAAGACGAAGAACATCACGATGAAGGTGAGGGGCAGCGCGATGCCCTCGCCGCGGATGAGGTCGCGCTCCACGGTGGTGGTGATCGCGGTGATGATCGCGCTCGGGCTGCCGACCGAGCCCTGCGCATCCATCGCGGCAGGCACCTCGAGCAGCGCCTTCTCGGCGGCGGCCTCGGCCTCGTCCTGAGCCGCACCGTCGAGGCCCGGCTCGAAGTCGACCACGGTCACGAAGCCGCCGGCAGCAGGCGTGCCGCCCTGCAGCAGCGGTGCCGCGGCCGGGTCGGTCAGCCCTCCCGGGGCCAGCAGCGGTGAGCGCACGGCCGCGACGCCGGGCACCTGGGCGACCTGCTGCGTGGCGGCCGCACCGTCGGCGACCACCTCGGGGTCGGTGAGGTCGGCGCCCGTCACCTGCATCGTCAGCGTCTCGAGGGCGGGCCGGGTCTGCTCGATGATCTCCTGCGCCTCCGTCGACTCGGAGGCGACGGTCGGGGCGCCCGAGGAGAGCCGGTTGAAGAGCGACTCCCCGGTGACCCCTCCGACGGCGATCGCGAAGCAGCTGATCGTGATGAGGACCCAGGCCACCACCCAGCGCGCGGGGTGGCGCGCGATGAGCCGACCGAGGCGACCCAGCCGGGTCGGTGCCGCGTGGGGTGACGCGTCGGTTGGCGCGTCCGGTGACCCGTCAGGTGCAACGTGGGATGTCACGCCGGACGTCGCACCGGAGGTCGCATCGGGGGCCGGGGCCTCGGAGGAGGGGTTCTGCACGTGGATAGCCTTCCACAGTGACCTCAGACGACCTCTTCGGTGCCGCGTCCGCAGCCGACCGTGCAGAGCAGCCGGCGTCCGCGGGCCATGCACCGCTCGCCGTGCGGATGCGACCCCGCACCCTCGAGGAGGTGCGCGGCCAGACCAAGGTGCTGCGCCCGGGGAGCCCGCTGCGCCGGCTCATCGAAGGGTCGGGTGGTGCGGCCGGCCCTCTCTCGGCGATCATCTGGGGTCCCCCGGGCACGGGCAAGACGACGCTGGCGCACCTCGTCGCTACGGCGTCCGACCGGCGCTTCGTCGAGCTGTCCGCCGTGACGGCCGGTGTCAAGGACGTCCGCTCGGTCATGGAGCAGGCCGGGCGCGACCGCGACCTCTACGGCCGTCAGACCGTGCTCTTCCTCGACGAGATCCACCGCTTCACCAAGGCCCAGCAGGACGCCCTGCTGCCGGGCGTCGAGAACCGCACCGTGATCCTCGTCGCGGCCACGACGGAGAACCCGTCGTTCAGCATCATCGCCCCGCTCCTCTCGCGCTCGGTGCTCGTCACCCTCGAGTCGCTGTCGGACGCCGACGTCGCCGACCTGTTGCAGGCGGCTCTCGACGACGAGCGGGGTCTGGCGGGCGCCCACACCCTGACCGACGACGCTCGTGAGCACCTCGTGCGCATCGCCGGCGGCGACGCCCGCCGCGCCCTGACATCGCTCGAGGCGGGCGCGGGCGTCGCCCTCGACGCGGTGGCGCCGGGCTCGGACGACGACGGGCCCGTCGCGATCACCCTGGCCCACGTCGAGCAGGCGGTCGCGCAGGCGGCGGTGCGCTACGACCGCGCGGGCGACCAGCACTACGACGTGGCCAGCGCCCTCATCAAGTCGATGCGGGGCAGCGACGTCGACGCGGCGCTGCACTACCTCGCCCGCATGCTCGAGGCGGGGGAGGACCCCCGCTTCATCGCGCGGCGCATCGTCATCTCGGCGAGCGAGGACGTCGGCATGGCCGACCCGACCGCCCTGCAGACCGCCGTCGCGGCCATGCACGCCGTGGCCCAGATCGGCATGCCGGAGGCGCGGATCATCCTCGCGCAGGCCGTGGTGCACAACGCCATGGCGCCCAAGTCCAACGCGGCATACCTCGGCGTCAACGAGGCCATCGCCGACGTGCGTGCCGGGCGCGGCGGCGCGGTGCCAGCGCACCTGCGAGGGAGTGGGTATGCCGGGGCGGAGCGCCTCGGTCACGGCGCGGGATACGCGTACGCCCACGACGCACCCGACGGGGTGGCGCAGCAGCAATACCTCCCCGACGACCTCGACGGCCAGGTGGCCTACTACCGCCCCACCGACCGGGGGTTCGAGGAGCGTCTGCGCGCCCGGCTCGAATGGCTCACGGGACGGTTGGGGCGCGGGCGCCCGGAGTGACGCGCGCCGATTGTTTCGGGCCGGTGACGTTTTGCCGGGACGATGTTGGGCAAGCCGTGGTGGTCGGTAACGATTTGTCATCCAGCGCGTCTCGAGGCTTGGACCGGGCTCAGCACTGTGGCAAGGTGACGTCGTCCCAAGGGGTGGTCAGCGGCTTGTCCGTGTGCCTCTTTCCGGGACCTGTGGACCGCCCTGCGGTCCGGATGTGAATCCCCACCAGGATGGAGACAACGCGTTGAACGCCATGCCGGAGCCCGGTGCCAAGACGGTAATCGAGGCCACGGACGAGCAGATGGTCGAGGAGACCGAGCGCAACGAGGCCATGAAGGCTCCGGCACACCGTGACGTGCGCACCGGACGGTCTCCCGGTCGCGTCGCGTGGGACCGGCTGAAGGTCGACAAGGTCGCCATCGTCTGCATGGTCATCATCCTGTTCTTCATCCTCGTCGCGGTCTTCGCGCCGTTCCTCTACTCCCTCCAGGGCGTGGACCCGGTCACCGGAGCCGAGGCCGACCCCTACACCGTGCACACTGAGCTCGTCGACTTCAACGGCCTGCCCACGGTCGGTGCCAGCTCCGCCCACTGGCTCGGTGTCGAGCCGCGCCTCGGCCGCGACCTCTTCGCCCGCTGGGCGGTCGGCGCACGACCGTCGCTCATCATCGGCTTCGTCGCGGCCGCCGTCTCCACGCTGCTCGGTGTCACCCTGGGCCTGCTCGCCGGCTACGTCGGCGGCTGGACCGACCGCGTCATCACCTGGGTCACTGACTTCTTCCTCAGCCTGCCGATCCTGCTGCTCGTCATCGCGATCGTGCCGATCATGCAGAAGAGCATCGCCGGCGACGCCGACCTCACGGCCGAGCAGACGTCGAGCATCCGCTTCTACGTCCTCATCGCCATCCTCATCGTCTTCGGGTGGATGGGACTCGCCCGCCTCGTGCGAGGCGAGGTCAAGAGCCTGCGCGAGCGCGAGTTCGTCCAGGCCGCCCGGGCGATCGGCGTGCCCACCCGGCAGATCCTCTTCAAGGAGGTCCTGCCCAACCTGGTCGGCCCGATCATCGTGTCCGCCTCGATCGCCGTTCCGGCCTACATCACCTACGAGGCGACGCTGAGCTATCTCGGTGTCGGTCTCGTCGAGCCCACCGCGTCCTGGGGCCGCACCATCGCGGATGCCCAGAACCTCTTCGCCACCTACCCCCTGTGGTTGTGGCCCTCGGTCATCGGTCTGTCGCTGCTCGTCCTCGCCCTGAGCCTTCTCGGCGACTCGATCCGCGACGCCTTCGACCCCAGCAGTCGCCGATAACCCACCCGGTTTCGGTCATCTAGATGTTCCCGGCAAAGCGCTGGGATCAGCACAACAAAGGGAGCAAACAACAATGCGCTGGACCAAAGTCCTGACCGTGGGGGCCGTGGCCTCCCTCGGCCTTGTCGCAGCCTGTGGTGCACCGTCGACGAACGGCACCGGCACGGGCAACGCGAGCGGTGACAACGGCTCGGTGGAGGGCGCTGCGGCGACCCTCGACCCGACCGCCAAGGGCCCCGCCCCCGAGGTTCCGGGAGCGAAGAAGGGTGGAACCCTCACGGTTTCCTACTCCTCGACCCCGGCCAACATGGACCCGAGCGACCAGTTCTACCAGGACACCGCGGTCATCTTCTCGCTCGGCCACCGCGCCCTGACGACCTTCGTCAGCCGCGACGGCCAGCAGGTGCTCGTTCCGGACCTCGCGACCGACCTCGGCAAGGCGTCCGAGGACGGCCTGACCTGGACGTTCACGCTCAAGGACGGCATCAAGTACGAGGACGGCACGCCGGTCAAGGCCCAGGACATCGTCTGGGCGGCCAAGCGCTCGTTCGACCCCGACCTCGCCGCCAACGGCCCGACCTACCAGCGTGAGTTCTTCAAGGGCGGCGCCGAGTACCAGGGCCCCTTCAAGGGCGACCCGAACTGGAAGGGCGTCGAGGCCAAGGACGACAAGACGATCGTCTTCAACCTCGAGAAGCGCTTCGAGACGCTGCCCTACTTCGTCTCGTTCAACCAGTTCACGCCGATCCCCGAGGCGAAGGACACGAAGGGCGACTACCAGCTGCACCCGCTGGCGACCGGCCCCTACATGTTCGACAAGTACACCCCGGGCACCGAGCTGACCCTCAAGCGCAACCCCAACTGGGACCCCGCCACCGACCCGGCGCGCAACGCCTACCCCGACGCCTTCCACTTCAAGTGGGGCCAGGACGTCGTCAAGACGCAGACCGCCGTGCTCGCCTCCAATGGTGAGGACGCCACGACGCTCAACTGGGACTCGATCGACTCCTCGCTCATCTCGCAGATCGAGGGCGAGAAGAAGGCCCAGTTCGAGGAGGGCCCCTCCTCCTGCGTGATCATGGTCAACATGGACGCGCGCAAGATCCCGATGCCGGTCCGCAAGGCGATCGCGGTGGCCTACCCGTTCGACTCGATCCACAAGGCCGGTGGCGAGACCTCGCACTCGTTCACCCCCGCCGCGACGATCATCCCGCCGCAGATCCCGGGTCACCTTGCCTACGAGGCGGAGGCCGCTCCCGGCTTCAAGATGAACGGCAAGGGCGACGGCGACGCCGAGAAGGCCAAGGCGATGCTCGCCGAGGCCGGCTACGGTGCCGACAAGCCGTTCGAGCTCATCTACTACTACACCAACGACGACGACATCGCCCAGAAGGTCAACCAGGTGCGCAAGCAGGCCTTCGAGAAGGCCGGCTTCAAGGTGACCGACATCGGTGCGCCGAGCGCCGAGCGTCGCAAGCTCGTGGGTGACCCCAACGGCAAGTACAACATGCTGCAGTCGCCCCGTGGCTGGTGCTTCGACTGGCCGTCGGCCGACTCGATCATCCCGCCCACCTTCGGCACGATCGCCCTCTCGCAGGGTGGCACGACGTTCGGTAACTTCTCCGACGCCAAGATCGACGCCGAGATCGCGCGCATCCAGCAGCTCTCCATCACGGAGCAGGGTCCGGAGTGGGGCAAGATGGACAAGTGGCTGACGGAGAACTACCTCCTGGCCATCCCGGACTACAACGACAAGGGCAACTCGGTGTTCGGCACCAAGGTGAAGAACGTCAAGAACAACCCCAACAAGGGCATGCCGGAGCTCACGCAGGTCTGGCTCGACCAGTAAGACCGGACAGAGTCGTCCTCGCGTGCGAGGGCGGTGACTGACCAGCAACCCGTGGTGGGGGCTCGGGGTCCCCGGGCCCCCACCACGGATGCCCACTCCTTGGAAGGTATCCCTTGCTCACGTACATCCTCAGGCGAGTGGCTCTCGCATTGAGCGTCATCCTCGCGACACTGGTGTCGACATTCCTGCTCTTCTTCGCCGGCCCGTCCGACCCGGCCCAGGCCATGTGTCCCGAGACGCGGTGCACCCCCCAGCGCCTCGAGGCGATCACGAAGAGCCTCGGCCTCGACAAGCCCCTCGCCCAGCAGTTCCTCGAGTACTTCAAGGGTCTCTTCGTCGGTCGGGACTTCACCTACGCCGGTGACACCGTGCACTGTGGCGCGCCGTGCCTGGGCTACTCCTTCTCGACCCGGCAGTCGGTCAACACCGAGCTGTTCACCCGCTTCCCCAACACGGTCGTGCTGGCCCTCATGGCCGCCGTCGTGTTCGTCACCGTCGGCGTGACGCTCGGCATCCTCGCCGCGATCCGCCGTGGGACCCCCGCCGACCGCGGCATCGTCGGCTCGTCGCAGACCTTCGGCGCGATCCCGTACTACGTGCTCGCCCTGCTCGTCGCGCTCTACCCCGTGGTGCTGTGGAACATCCTCCCGCAGTACACCTCGATATCGTCGGGAGTCGGGCCCTATCTGCTCGGCATGCTCGCGCCTGCCTTGATCCTCGGCCTCTACACGTCGACGTCGTACACGCGCTACACCCGCAACTCGATGCTCGAGACGCTCTCGATGGACTACATCCGCACCGCGCGCAGCAAGGGCATCCCCGAGCGCACCGTGCTCGTCAAGCACGGCTTCCGCGCAGCGATGAGCCCGATCGTCACGATCCTCGGCCTCGACATCGCCGCGCTGCTCACCGGCACGCTCATCACCGAGCAGATCTTCGGCGTCGACGGCATCGGGCGTCGCACCCTCGCAGCCTTCCGGGCCCAGGACCTTCCGGTCATCATGGGTAGTGTGCTCATCGGAGCCACCGTCGTCGTCTTCATGAACCTCGTCGTCGACATCGGCTACTCCTTCATCGACCCCCGAGTGAGGCTCTCGTGACCGCAACGGCCATCCCCACGCAGTCCGCAGAGGCCACGTCCGTCGGCGACGTCGTGCTCGACGTCGAGGATCTCTCCGTCGTCTTCCCCACCGAGGAGGGCCTCGTCAAGGCGGTCTCCAACCTCAGCTACCAGGCCCGCCTCGGCAGGACCCTCGCCATCGTCGGCGAGTCCGGCTCGGGCAAGTCGGTCTCGAGCATGGCGGTGCTCGGTCTGCACAACCCCAAGCGCACGCAGATCACCGGGAGCATCAAGCTCGACGGCATCGAGCTCGTCGGGGCGCCGCAGTCGACGTTCCAGAAGATCCGCAGCACCAAGGCCGCGATGGTCTTCCAGGACCCGCAGAGCGCCCTGCACCCGTTCCACAAGGTCGGCAAGCAGATCGCAGAGGCCTACCTCGCCCACAACAAGGTGAGCCGGTCGGTGGCCGAGAAGCGGGCCATCGAGATGCTCGACCTCGTCGGCATCCCCAACCCGAAGCGCCGCGCCCTGCAGTACCCCCACGAGTTCTCCGGTGGCATGCGCCAGCGCGCGATGATCGCGCTCGGGCTCGTCAACGACCCCAAGCTGCTCATCGCCGACGAGCCGACGACCGCCCTCGACGTCACCGTCCAGGCGCAGATCCTCGACCTCGTCAACGACCTGCAGAAGGAGTTCGGCTCCGCGGTCATCCTCATCACCCACGACCTCGCGGTCGTCGCCGAGACCGCCGATGACATTGTCGTGATGTATGCCGGGCGTGGCGTCGAGAAGGGTGACGCCAAGGAGGTGCTGGCCCAGCCGTCGCACCCCTACACCTACGGTCTGCTCCAGTCGCTGCCGTCGCACTCCGAGGACCTCGCCGAGCTCAAGGCCATCCAGGGCACACCGCCCAGCCTGCTCAACCTGCCGCCCGGCTGCTCGTTCCACCCCCGGTGCGACTTCAAGGACCAGGTCCCGGGTGACCTGTGCTGGACCGAGCTGCCGGCGTGGCGCCCGACGCCGGGCCTGGCCAACCGACAGCTCCGGTGCCACCTGGCCGACCCGGTCGCGACACTCAAGGAAGACGAGGGAGTCCGATGAGCGACCAGCTGGCCGCGCCGACCCGCGCGGCGGCCGACACCGCAGCGACGCCACTGCTCGAGGTCACCGACCTGCAGCGCTACTTCCCGTTCCGCGAGGTGCAGGGCCTGCGCATGGTCAAGGCGACGGTCAAGGCCGTCGACGGCATCAGCTTCACGCTGCGCCAGGGGCAGACCCTCGGCCTCGTGGGCGAGTCCGGTTGCGGCAAGTCGACGACGGCGCGCCTCGTGACGAGGCTCGACGAGCCCACCGGTGGATCGGTGGTCTTCGAGGGGCGCGACATCACGCACCTCAAGGAGCACGAGCTGCGCTCCATCCGGCGCGACGTGCAGATGATCTTCCAGGACCCCTACAGCTCGCTCAACCCTCGCCACACGATCGGCTCGATCCTCACGACGCCGCTCAAGGTGCACGGCCTGCACAAGGGCAAGGAGAAGGCCCGGGTCCAGGAGCTGCTCGAGATCGTCGGCCTCAACCCCGAGCACATCAACCGCTACCCCTCGGAGTTCTCGGGCGGCCAGCGCCAGCGCATCGGCATCGCCCGCGCCCTGGCGGTCGAGCCCAAGCTGATCATCGCCGACGAGCCGGTCTCGGCCCTCGACGTGTCGATCCAGGCGCAGGTCATGAACCTCCTCGCCAAGCTGCGCGACGAGCTCGACCTCGCCTTCGTGTTCGTCGCCCACGACCTCGGCGTCGTGCGCCACTTCTGCGACCAGGTCGCCGTGATGTACCTCGGCAAGATCGTCGAGTACGGCGACAAGAAGAAGATCTACGAGGCGCCCGAGCACCCCTACACGCAGGCCCTGCTGTCGGCGGCGCCCGACATCAACGTCGCGCGCGGCCACGCCCCCAAGGAGCGCATCCGCCTCGTCGGCGACGTGCCGAGCCCCATCGACCCGCCGAGCGGCTGCCGCTTCCGCACCCGCTGCTGGAAGGCGCAGGACATCTGCGCGCAGGTGGAGCCGCCGCTCATGACCTCGGTCGAGGACACGACGTCGGTGCGTGCGAAGCGTGACCGTGGCCTGCACCTGCAGGCGTGCCACTTCGCCGAGGTCAAGACGACCCTCGTCGCCGAGGTACCCGCCGAGCCGGTGGCCTGAGGCAGCAGCCACACCAGCCACGCCAGCCACACCACAGGGCCCAGCCCGTATGCCGCGGGGCCGGCTTCCACCCGGGAGCCGGCCCCGCGGCATACCCCTGGGGTGCCCCCGGCGATCGCGGGGGAGCGCGCCCGGGCGGGGGTCGGTTAGGGTTGACGGCGGCGCGACGTGCGCGCCGACGAGCGAAGGACGATGCGTGGTGGACGGCGTGGTGGACACGGAGCAGCGGGTGGTGGCGAGGCCGCAGACGCGGACGCGAGCCATCCGGGGGTCAGTCGCGCCCCGCTGAGGCGCCCCGGCTGACCCCGCCCCGACTCCCACCCCCACGATCGACCACGAGGACGACACACATGGAAACCGCTGAGATCCGGCGCCGCTGGCTCACCTTCTTCGGGGAGCGCGGCCACACGGTCGTGCCGAGCGCTCCGCTCGTGCACGACGACCCCAACCTGCTCTTCGTCAACGCCGGCATGGTGCCCTTCAAGCCCTACTTCCTGGGGCAGGAGACGCCGCCCTTCAACCGCGCCACGAGCGTGCAGAAGTGCGTGCGCACGCTCGACATCGAAGAGGTCGGCAAGACCACCCGCCACGGCACGTTCTTCCAGATGAACGGCAACTTCAGCTTCGGCGACTACTTCAAGGAAGGCGCCATCGAGCTCGCGTGGGAGCTCATCACGCGCAGCCAGCGCGACGGCGGCCTCGGCTTCGACGAGAAGGACCTCTACGCGTCCGTCTACCACGAGGACGACGAGGCCATCGCGCTCTGGAAGAAGGTCGCTGGCCTGTCCGATGACCGCATCGTGCGCCTCGGCCGCAAGGACAACTACTGGAACATGGGGGTCGCCGGCCCCGGCGGCCCGTGCTCCGAGATCCTCCTCGACCGCGGACCCCAGTTCGGCGCCGACCGCGACTGGGAGGCGGGCGACCGCTACCTCGAGTTCTGGAACCTCGTCTTCATGCAGTACGAGCTCGAGAACGTGCGGTCGAAGGAGGTCTTCGACATCGCGGGCGAGCTGCCCAAGCGCAACATCGACACCGGCATGGGCCTCGAGCGCGTCGCCTACCTGCTCCAGGGCGTCGACAACATCTACGAGACCGACGAGGTCTTCCCGGTGATCGCGGCTGCCGAGGACCTCACGGGTCGCCGCTACGGCGCCGACCACGACGACGACGTGCGCTTCCGCGTCGTCGCCGACCACGTGCGCTCCTCGCTCATGCTGATCGGTGACGGGGTGACGCCCGGCAACGAGGGCCGCGGCTACGTCCTGCGCCGCCTGCTGCGCCGCGCGGTGCGCTCGATGCGCCTGCTCGGTGTCGACGCGCCGACGCTCGAGCACCTGCTGCCCGTCAGCAAGGAGCGGATGAAGGCCTCCTACCCCGAGCTCGAGCGCGACTTCCACCGGATCAGCCAGGTCGCCTACGGCGAGGAGGACGCCTTCCGGCGCACCCTCGCGGCGGGCACGACCATCCTCGACACCGCGGTGGCGAGCGCGAAGTCGGCCGGCCGCTCGACGTTGGGCGGCGCCGAGGCGTTCGCGCTGCACGACACCTACGGCTTCCCGATCGACCTCACCCTCGAGATGGCCGCCGAGCAGGGCGTGCAGGTCGACGAGGCGGGCTTCCGCGGACTCATGGCGCAGCAGCGCGACCGCGCCAAGGCCGATGCCCGGGCGAAGAAGTCCGGCCACGGCGACACGAGCATCTACCGTCGCGTGTCCGACACCCTCGGGCGCGAGGTCGAGTTCACCGGCTACGACCAGGTCGTCACCGACAGCCGCCTGCGCGGGCTCATCCGCGGGGGCGAGGTCGTCGAGCGCTTCGGACCCGGCGACGAGGTCGAGCTCGTGCTCGACCGCACCCCGCTCTATGCCGAGTCGGGTGGCCAGCTCGCCGACCACGGCCGCATCCGCCTCTCGGGCGGTGCCGTGCTCGAGGTGACCGACGTGCAACGCCCCATCACCGGCCTCGTCGTGCACCGCGCGACGGTGCTCGAGGGCGAGGGCTCGGTCGGCGAGGAGGCGGAGGCCGAGGTCGACGTGGCGCGCCGTCGCTCCATCTCGCGCGCCCACACGGCGACGCACATGGTGCACCAGGCGCTGCGTGACGAGCTCGGCGACACCGCGACCCAGGCCGGCTCCGAGAACTCGCCGGGGCGGTTGCGCTTCGACTTCCGCTCGCAGCAGGCCGTGCCCTCGGGCGCGCTCGGCGAGATCGAGTCGCGCATCAACAGCGTGCTGCTCGACGACCTGCCGGTCACCGCCGACATCATGGCGATCGACGACGCCCGCAAGCTCGGCGCCATGGCGCTCTTCGGCGAGAAGTACGGCGAGCGCGTGCGGGTCGTGTCGATCGGCGACTGGTCGCGCGAGCTCTGCGTCGGCACGCACACGCCGCGCGTGGGCCAGATCGGCGTCGTCAAGCTGCTCGGTGAGAGCTCGATCGGCTCGGGCGTGCGCCGCGTCGAGGCTCTGGTCGGTGTCGACGCCTACACCCATCTCGCCCGCGAGGCGGCGATCGTCAGCCAGCTCACCGACGTCGTGGGTGGTCGTCGTGACGAGCTGCCCGACCGCATCGCCGGCATCCTCGGCCGACTGCGCGACGCCGAGAAGGAGATCGCCGCGGTCAAGCAGGCCCAGGTGCTCGGCGCGGCCAGCGGGCTCGTGCAGAGCGCGCGCGACATCGGCGGGGTGCGCTTCGTCAGCCACGACGCCGGTGAGGGCGTGTCGGCCGACGACCTGCGGGCCCTGGTGCTCGACGTGCGCACCCGTCTCGGCAACGACTCCCCGTCCCTCGTGTCGATGGCCGCCGTCTCCGGCGGGCGTCCGGTCGTCATCGTGGCGACCAACGAGCAGGCCCGTCAGCACGGGTTGCAGGCCGGGGCGCTCGTCAAGGTCGCGGCGCAGGCCCTCGGCGGTGGCGGTGGCGGCAAGCCCGACCTCGCGCAGGGCGGCGGCACCGACCCCACGCAGGTCTCCCGCGCGCTCGGGGTCGTCGAGGACCAGCTCCGCGCCCGAGGCGCATGACCGTCCGACCCGGGGTGCGCGTCGGCGTCGACGTGGGCAGCGCCCGCGTCGGGGTCGCGGCCTCCGATCCGTCGGGGACCTTTGCCCACCCGGTGCGCACCCTGGCTCGGGACGAGCAGCACCAGTCGGACCTCGCCGAGCTCCAGACCCTCGTCGACGAGCTCGGCGCGGTCGAGGTCGTCGTCGGCCTGCCGCTGCTGCTCTCGGGTCTCGAGGGTGAGGCCGCGCAGATCGCCCGGGCCTACGCCGTTGCCCTGGCGGCCCGAATGGGTACCGTGACGGTGCGGTTGGTCGATGAACGCTTGACCACCGTGGACGCGCACCGCAGACTACGCGACAGCGGGGTGCCGGGGCGCGGCCAGCGCAAGGTCGTCGACCAAGCCGCAGCGGTCCTCATCCTGCAGACCGCACTCGACACGGAAGCGAGCTCGGGCAGACCCCCGGGGGAGCCAGTCACCGCAGGGGGAAGACGAAAGAAGGAACGTCGCCGATGAAGGACCATCTCGAGTCATCGATCTTCGGTGACCACGATGACCACGCCGACGTCCACGACCCCGTGGCCCACGACGAGGGGCACCTGGATGATCACGGCCAGGAGCACGGCGCAGCGCCCACGAGCCGCCGGGAGGCGCGCGAGGCAGAGCTCGCGGCCAAGCGCTCGGGCAAGCGGCGCCGGGGCGCAACGCCGGAGGGCAAGGGCAAGCCCCCGGTGTGGCGACGCCTCCTCGTCATCGCGCTCGCGCTCGCCATCATCGGCGGTGGCGTCGTCGTCGCCTACGGCGCACTGCGCCCGGTCGTCGAGGGCTTCCTCGAGTCCAACGACTACCCCGGCCCCGGAGAGGGCGAGGTCCGCGTGACCGTCGAGCAGGGAGCGGGCGGCAGCGCGATCGCCCGTGAGCTCGTCGACGCCGACGTGATCAAGTCGACGAAGTCGTTCGTCGACGCCGCCAACGCGGACTCCAAGAGCGCCGGCATCCAGCCCGGTGTCTACGAGATGAAGAAGCAGATGCGCGCCACCGACGCGCTCGCCGTCCTCGTGGACCCGAAGAACCGCATCGTCACGCGCGTGACGATCCCCGAGGGCCTGTGGGCCAGCGAGATCTATCCCCGCCTCTCCAAGGCCTCCGGCATCCCGGTGGCGCAGTACGTCGAGGCGGCCAAGGACGCCAAGGCCCTCGGCCTGCCGTCGTCGGCCAAGGGCAACGTCGAGGGCTACCTCTTCCCCGCCAGCTACGAGTTCGCGCCCGACTCGAGCGCCGCCTCCCAGCTGAAGCAGATGGTGGGCGAGTCGACCAAGCGCCTCGAGGCCCTCGGCATCGCGCCGGAGCAGATGGAGCGCGTCGTCATCCTCGCCAGCCTCGTCGAGGGCGAGGCCAACAGCGAGGCCGACCGCGGCAAGGTCGCCCGGGTCATCGAGAACCGCCTCGAGGCCGACAACTCGATCGGCTTCGACTCGACGGTCAACTACATCTTCAAGAAGCGCGGGGTGCCGACGCAGGAGATGCTCGACAGCGACAGCCCCTACAACACGCGCCGTTTCAAGGGCCTTCCGCCGGGTCCGATCGCCAACCCCGGCGAGAGCGCGATCCAGGCAGCCGCGGCCCCGCCGGCCGGTGACTGGTTCTACTTCGTCACGGTCGACCTCTGCACGGGTGAGACGAAGTTCGCCGTGACCGGGGCCGAGCACGAGCGCAACGTCGCGGAGTTCAACGCCTGGCGAGAGGCGACGGGCGGCAAGTGCTGACCATCCCGCCCGGTCAGACGCGGTGCGCGGTCTGGGGCTCCCCGGTCGCGCACTCGCTCTCGCCGGTGCTGCACCGGGCGGCCCACGCCGCCCTCGGGCTGACGACCTGGTCCTACGACCGCCGTGAGGTGGACGCCGAGGGCTTCGCCGCGGCGCTCGAGGCCCTCGACGAGAGCTGGCGCGGCCTGTCGCTCACGATGCCGCTCAAGGAGGTGGCGCTCCGCGCGGCCGTCGAGGCCACCGAGACGGCCCGTGCGACCGGAGCAGCCAACACGCTCGTGCGGGTCGAGGGCGGCTGGCTCGCCGACAACACCGACGTGCACGGCATCGCCTCGGCCCTCGAGATCGTGGGCTGTGACCTCACCTCCGACGCGGTGTCCGAGGTCGTCGTCGTGGGCTCCGGGGCCACGGCTCGGTCGGCGGTCGCGGCGGTGGCTGGTGGTGCCGGCGCAAGCGTCGCCTCACGCAAGGTGACCCTCATGGTCCGCGACGAGGCCCGGCCCGAGACGCTGGCCCAGGCGCGTGCCGCCGGCCTCGCCGTCGACGTCGTGCCCCTCGGCGAGTGGCCCGACGCCGACCTCGTCATCAGCACCGTGCCGGCGGCGGCCGGCCTGTCGCTCGACACGCTGCCGACTGCCGACCCGGAGCACACCCGGGTGCTGCTCGACGTCGTCTACGGCGAGGGCCCGACCCCCCTCCAGCGTGGCGGCCAGCACCGCGGCTGGACGCTGGCGCGGGGAGTCGACATGCTCCTGCACCAGGCGACCCGGCAGGTGACGCTCATGACGGGCCGGCCCGCCCCGCTCGCCGCGATGTCAGAGGCGCTGTATGCCGTCGTCGACCCGGTCTGGGGGGTGCGGACCTCCGCCGGTGGCCGATGAGGTGGACCGCCTTCCCGGCGACCCCCTGGTGGTTCGTCGCCGTGCTGGCGCTGGCCGGAGCCGCTGTCGGGGAGGTGCTGCGCCGCCGGCTCGTGACCGGCGGTTACCGCCTGGACGACGAGACCGGGCCGCCGCCGCGTGCACCCATCGTCGTCGTGCCAGTGGCGATGGCGCTGCTCTGGGGGCTGCTGGCGTGGCGCTTCGGTCCGCTGTCGGAGTGGGCGCTCACCCCGGCCTACCTCGGTTTCGCCTTCGTCGCCGTGGCGCTCGGGTGGGTCGACGCGGACGTGCATCGCCTGCCCCGGGGACTCACCCGGCCGGCATACCCCTTGCTCGTGGGCCAGCTCGCGCTCGCCTCGCTCGCGTCGGGGGACTGGGCTGCTCTGCGCCGGGCGGCGGTCGCGGGGCTCGTGCTGTGGGCGGTCTACCTCGCGCTCGCGGTGCTGGCCGCCCTGCTCGGCAGCGGCTTCGGGCTCGGTGACGTCACTCTCGCCGGGCTCGTCGGCCTCGCGACCG
The DNA here is from genome assembly GCF_044793955.1 of Humibacillus xanthopallidus. Taxonomy (GTDB): domain Bacteria; phylum Actinomycetota; class Actinomycetes; order Actinomycetales; family Dermatophilaceae; genus Humibacillus; species Humibacillus xanthopallidus_C. The sequence goes on from NZ_CP084995.1 coordinate 2,204,757, forward strand.
GCTACGTCGGCGTCACGGCGACCCTGGTCGCGACCTTCGCGGCGTTCCTGCTCGCCGGGCTCTACGGCGTGGCGCGCATCGTGGCCCGTCGGGGCACGCGCAAGGACGACATCGCCTTCGGGCCGTGGATGCTCGTCGGCACCCTCATCGCCCTCGTCGTCGAGGTGCGCCCCCTGCTCTGACGGGAGCGGCGGCCAGGTCGGCCACGCCGTCCCGCGGGCCGGGCGCCGCGGGGTCGTCACGGGGGAGCGTGGGAGGATCGAGCCATGTTGCGTTGGTTGACGGCCGGTGAGTCGCACGGGCCCGCACTCGTCGCCATGATCGAGGGCCTTCCCGCAGGCGTCGAGGTGGGGGCCAAGGACCTGCAGGCCGCCCTGTCCCGGCGCCGCCTCGGCTACGGTCGGGGCGCGCGGATGAAGTTCGAGCAGGACGAGGTCGAGTTCCTCGGCGGGCTGCGCCACGGCGTCACGCTCGGCTCGCCCCTCGCCGTGCGCATCGGCAACAGCGAGTGGCCCAAGTGGACGACCGTGATGAGCCCCGAGGCCGTGAGCGAGGAGGCCTTCGCCGCCTCCGACGATGTCAACGCCGAGAAGGAGGTCGCGCGCAACAAGCCGCTGACCCGCCCCCGCCCCGGGCACGCCGACCTCGTCGGCATGCAGAAGTACGGCCACGAGGACGCCCGACCCGTGCTCGAGCGCGCCTCGGCCCGCGAGACCGCCGCCCGCGTCGCCCTCGGTGAGATCGCCGCCCGCTTCCTGGAGCAGGCCTACGGCATCCGCCTCGTGTCGCACACGGTGTCGATCGGCACGGCCGCGGTGCCCGCGCACGCCGAGCTGCCCACCCCCGACGACCTCGAGCGTCTCGACGCCGACCCCGTGCGCGCCTTCGACCCCGAGGGGTCGGCCGCCATGGTCGCCGAGGTCGATGCGGCGAAGAAGGACGGCGACACGCTCGGTGGGGTCGTCGAGGTGCTCGCCTACGGGCTGCCGCCGGGCCTCGGCTCGCACGTCCACTGGGACCGCAAGCTCGATGGCCAGCTCGCGCAGGCGCTCATGAGCATCCAGGCGATCAAGGGTGTCGAGGTCGGCGACGGCTTCGAGACCGCCCGTCGGCGCGGGTCGCAGGCCCACGACGAGATGGAGCTCGTCGACGGCGTCATCACCCGTCGCACGGGTCGTGCGGGCGGCACCGAGGGTGGCATGTCGACCGGCCAGGTGCTGCGGGTGCGTGCCGCGATGAAGCCGATCAGCACCGTGCCTCGCGCCCTCGCGACGGTCGACGTCTCGACCGGTGAGGCCGCGACGGCCATCCACCAGCGCTCCGACGTGTGCGCCGTGCCCGCGGCCGGCGTCGTCGCCGAGGCGATGGTCGCGCTCGTGCTCGCCCAGTCGTGCCTCGAGAAGTTCGGCGGCGACTCGGTCACCGAGACCTCGCGCAACCACACGGCCTACCTCGACGGCATCCGCGAGGGGCTGCGCACATGGTGAGCGACCCCGGCACGCGCCCCGTGGCCGTCGTCGTCGGCCCGCCCGGCGCCGGCAAGACCACCGTCGGGCAGGCCCTCGCGACGCGGCTCGGGGTGCCCTTCCACGACGTCGACGCCGCCGTCGAGGCGGCGCAGGGCCGCTCGATCTCCGACATCTTCGTCGACGACGGCGAGGTCGCCTTCCGTGACCTCGAGCGCGCCGAGGTCGCCCGCGCGCTCGCCGAGGAGTCTGGTGTCGTGGCGCTCGGTGGTGGGGCGGTGATGGACCCCCTGAGCGAGGCGGCCCTCGACGGTCACACCGTCGTCTTCCTCGACGTCGCGATCGCCGACGCGAGCAAGCGCATCGGCTTCGACCGCTCGCGGCCGCTGCTGTCGGTCAACCCCCGCGGGTCGTGGATCGCGATGATGAAGGTGCGCCGCCCCACCTATGAGCGCGTCGCCACCGTGCGCGTCGACACCGCCGGGCGCACGCCCGACGAGATCGTCGACGCCGTGGTCTCCGCCCTCGAGGCGGCGCGGGCGTGACCGCAGCAGGCTCGCCGACGACGATCGCCGTCGGCGACGACTACGACGTCGTCATCGGCTCCGGCGTTCTCGACCGCGTCGCCGACCTGCTCGGACCCGACGTCGAGCGGGTGCTCGTCGTCCACCCGCCGACGCTCCCCGCACTCACCGCCCGGGTCACCGACGCGCTGGGTGAGCGGGGGTATGCCGTCCACGTCGCCGAGGTGCCCGACGCCGAGGCAGCCAAGACCGCCACCGTCGCGGCCGCGCTCTGGTCGCAGCTGGGCGCGGCGGGCTTCACCCGCACCGATGCGGTCGTCGGGGTCGGCGGGGGCACCGTCACGGATCTCGCGGGCTTCGTCGCCGCCTCGTGGTTGCGCGGCGTGCCGGTGGTGCAGGTGCCGACGACGCTGCTCGGGATGGTCGACGCGGCCGTCGGCGGCAAGACCGGCATCAACACGCCCGAGGGCAAGAACCTCGTGGGCGCCTTCCACCCGCCGGCTGGCGTGCTGTGCGACGTCGACGTGCTGGCGACGCTGCCCGAGGCCGACCTCGCCGCGGGCCTGGCCGAGGTCGTCAAGTGCGGCTTCATCGCCGACCCGGTCATCCTCGACCTCGTCGAGTCGGCCGTGCGCGACGCACCCGAGAGCGCGCGCCGCGCCGACAACCCGCACCTGCGCGAGCTCATCGAGCGCGCCGTGCGGGTCAAGGCCGAGGTCGTCGCCTCCGACCTGCGAGAGAGCTCGCTGCGCGAGATCCTCAACTACGGCCACACCTTCGGGCACGCCATCGAGCAGGTCGAGGGCTACACCTGGCGGCACGGTGAGGCGGTGAGCGTCGGTATGGTCTACGTCGCCGAGCTCGCCCGTCTGGCCGGTCACCTGACCGGGGCCGCGGGCGACGCGCTCGTGGCCCGGCACCGTGCGATGCTCGAGTCGCTCGGGCTGCCGACGAGCTATGCCGCCGGGCGCTGGGACGAGCTGCTGACAGCCATGCGCCGCGACAAGAAGTCGCGGGGCTCGACGCTGCGCTTCGTCGTGCTCGACGGGCTGGCCCGGCCGACCCGCCTCGCGGGCCCGTCCGACGAGCTGCTGCACGCGGCATACCGGCTCGTCTCCGAGCCCGCGACCGCGGCTGCTCACTAGAGTGGCGGCATGACGGCACCCCTCGTCTTCGTCCTCTCCGGGCCCAACCTCGACCGGCTGGGCACCCGCGAGCCCGAGGTCTACGGCTCCGACACCCTCGACGACGTGCACTCCGCGGTCTCGCGTGAGGCGGGAGCGCTCGGGCTGCTCGCCGACTGCCGGCAGACCAACCACGAGGGTGAGATGATCGACTGGCTGCATGAGGCCGTCGACGCGGGCGCCGACGTCGTCATCAACCCGGGTGCATGGACGCACTACTCGTATGCCGTGCGCGACGCGTGCGCCATCGTCACCACGAGCGGGCGCAGCCTCGTCGAGGTGCACCTGTCCAACCCCGCGTCGCGAGAAGACTTCCGGCGCACCTCGGTCGTGGCGCCCGTCGCGACGGGCACGGTCGCCGGCTTCGGGTTGCAGTCCTACCTGCTGGCGCTGCGCGCCCTCGTCTGAGGGCGGACGTCCGTCGGTCCTGGCCGCTCTGAGCCGGGGGTGACCGACGTCGTCCATCCGGGTCGACGGTGGTCTGCCTGATGGACGGTCTGACCCGAGCCGCGATTACCGTCCCAGCTGGATCTGAGACCGGTCGGGTTCGACGAGGTCTGGCACAGACGGTGAGGGCGTGCGGGGCCAGGTCCAGGCGGAGCGCAGGATGAAGGCCAGGATCAGCACCTCGACTCCGATGGTGAGGCCGTAGTAGAAGGCCCAGTCCCAGGACGCCCCTGCCGCGTTGAAGACGCAGATCGGGATGAAGAGCAGGGCAACGACGAGGTTCGTGGTGCGGTTCACCCGGGCGGGCAGCGTCATGGAGAGCAGCACCATCAGGGTCGGGATCGCGATGAGCGCGAAGAACACGCTCATCAAGGTCCCGCTGATCTCGAAGACGAAGATGTCGCCACCCCGGATCACGTCGATCTCGCCTGGCTGGTAGAGGTGGAAATAGTCGATGTAGATGACGAGGAACATGAAGCTGGTCCAGGCAGCGGCAAGTTTGGCCTGCACGGGGATCGGCCGGTCGTCGAGCCCGTTCGGGGCTGTCGTTCGGATGGTCATCAGTTCTTCCTTCGATCGGAGAGGTCCGTCCGCCGGAGCGGTTCGTACGGCGTACGTCGTACGCTGTACTATCCGCGTACGCTGTACGGTTGTCAAGCCGTTCAAGGGAGCGAGGAGACGCGTGTCCGTGAGGAAGCAACGCCAGGTCGCGTCAGACGCGGGGCTGAGCAAGCAACGGGTGGTGGTCGAGGCGATCCGGCTCGCCGACCGCGAGGGGGTCGACGGGCTGAGCATGCGCCGGCTGGCTGGCGAGCTCGGCGCGGGCGCGATGTCGCTCTACCACTACGTGGCGAGCAAGGAGGAGTTGCTGGACGCCATGATCGACGTCGTGTTCGACGAGATCGAGCTCCCACCCGAGGAGACCGACTGGCAGTCGGCCATGCGACAGCGGTCGGTATCCGCCCGCCAGGTCCTCGCACGCCACCCGTGGGCGATCGGCCTGATGGAGTCGCGGACATCGCCGGGGCCCGCGCACCTCCGCCACCGCGAAGCGGTCACCGCCTGCTTGCGGAAGGCTGGCTTCTCGGTCGTGATGGCGACGCACGCCAACTGGTTGCTCGACGTCTACGTCTACGGGTTCGCCCTGCAGGCAGCCAGCCTGCCGTTCGACACCGCCGATGAGTTCGCGGACATGGCCGAGGACGTCTTCCTGCCCCAGCTTCCCCATGACGAGTTCCCCTACCTCAACGAGTCCGCCGCAGCGCTCGTCGCCATGGGCTACAACCCGGCAGATGAGTTCAGCTTCGGCCTCGACCTCGTCCTGGCCGCCCTCGAGCCCCTGAGAGCCTCCGCATAGCACCGCCCAGGGACCTTCGCGCAGCCCTCTGCGCCACAGCTCCGACAGACACGGCACCGCCTCGCTCGGCGGTCACCCCGGCCGCGGTTCACAGCAGGTGCACAGACGGCACAACGGTGGATCAACGAGGCGACGTCCAGAGTCTTCGCAGGAGGGGCCACCGGGTCCCGAGACGAAAGGTCGGCCCCATGGCACCCAAGACTCCCTCGGCTTCTGAGCGCGCGTGGCTCGACGAGCACGGCAACGAGATCGAGGACCACGACCGCGGCCTTGTCTACGACCTCCAGACTCTCGTCGACCGACGTCGCGCGCTGACCCTCTTCGGTGGTCTCGGCGTGGCTGGCGCCCTCGCCGCGTGCAGCGCGGGGACCTCGTCGACCTCGATGACCACGTCGGCCGCGAGCGGCTCGACGTCCCCCGCCGGTACGACGAGCACAGCCGGCGCGGCCACCTCGGCGGCAACGTCCTCGACCACCACCGACGCCGACCTCGTCGAGGCCCCGGACGAGACGGCCGGGCCCTACCCGGGTGATGGGTACAACGGCCAGAACGTCCTCGACGACTCAGGCATCGTGCGCCGCGACATCCGCAGCAGTTTCGGCTCCTCCACGACGACGGCCGAAGGCGTGCCACTCACCATCAAGCTGACGGTGAAGGATCTCGCGACCAGCTCGGCGCTCGTCGGCGCCGCCGTCTACGTCTGGCACTGCGACCGCGACGGCAGCTACTCGATGTACAGCGAGGGGGCCGAGGACGAGAACTACCTCCGGGGCGTGCAGGCCACCGACGACTCGGGCACCGCGACCTTCACGTCGATCTTCCCGGCCTGCTACCCCGGACGTTGGCCGCACATCCACTTCGAGGTCTACGAGAAGGTCGCCGACGCGACGTCGAGCGGGCCGATCGTCAAGACGTCGCAGATCGCGCTTCCCCAGACGGCGAGCGAGGTGGTCTACGCGACGAGCGGCTACGACCGGAGCGTGGGCAACCTCGCGCAGCTGAGCCTGCAGCGCGACAACGTCTTCGGTGACGACGGCGGCATCCACCAGCTCGCGACGATGTCGGGCAGCGTGTCAACGGGCTTCACGGCCGCGTTGACGATCGGCGTCTGACCCTCCACCGGCCCAGGGCCCGTGGGAGCCTGCTGCCATGAGTGAGGACGAGGCGCTCGTCGTCAGCGCGATGGCGATCAACGTGACCATCCCCGAGACGCTGCGGTGGACCGACACCCGCCGCGGCCAGACGTTCCGGCTCGACACCCTCAACGTCCGGATGCTCCCCGACGGCCACCTGGCGGCCAAGGCATACGGCCGGCCGGTCGAGGGCGGGCGGGGGGCCTACGTGTCCTTCACCGTGCCCGACAGTCCGGAGCTCGCGGCCCTCGTCGCCGCTGCCGCCGACCGGGCCGCCGAGCGGTGGGCAGCGCACCACGGGCTGGGGTGAGGCACCGTCACGCCGCGCCGAGGGCCTCGGGCAGGGGCTGGGCGTGCACGATCGTCAGCTCCGACACCGCGCGGGTCAGCACGACGTAGAGCCGGCGAAGCCCCGTGCGCTCGTCGGGCTCAGCCGCCGCGATGGCGGCCGGCTCCACGACGACGGTGCGGTCGAACTCCAGACCCTTGGCGACGCTGGCCGGCACGACCTCGACCTGGCGGTCCTCGTCGTCGCCGTGGTCGCGGTCGAGCCGCCCGTGCGCGATCCCGGCGGCCTCGAGCGCGGCGGAGACCCGCTCGACGTCGCGGTCGGGGGCGATGACGCCGACGGAGCCGGGTGCCGTTGCCGCCTGCTCGACCGCGTGCACGACCTCGGCGTCGAGGTCGTCGACGGCAGCGGGGCGGATCTGGAGCCGACCCGGGTTGTCACGCACCGAGACCGGCGCGCCGAGCCCCGGCGCCATGACGGGCAGGAGGCGGGCGGCATACTCGATCACCACGGCCGGCACGCGGAAGCCGCGGTCGAGCACGACGAGGTCGTGTTTCTCCTTGCCGAGGTGGCGCATCGCGTCGTCCCACGACGCGGTCGCCCAGGGCGTGGTGCCCTGGGCGATGTCGCCGAGCACGGTGACCGACCCGGTCGAGCACCGGCGGCCGACGGCCCGCAGCTGCATGGGGGAGAGGTCCTGCGCCTCGTCGAGCACGACGTGACCCAGGCTCGGCACGCGCCGCAGCAGGTCGTCGAGCTCGTCGAGCAGAGCCATGTCCGCGGGTGACCAGCGGGCCGCGCCCTTCGTGCGAGCAGGCTTGTGCCACAAGAGCATCGACTGCTCCTGCTCGGTGAGGTCGGCACCGGCCGCAGCACGCAGGGCGTCGGCGTCGGACCACAGACGGTGCAGCACACCCTGCGGGTCGAGGGCCGGCCACACGGACGAGACATACTTCCTGACCGCGGCCGACCTCGCCACGGCGTCCTGCACCCGGTCGTCGGGGGAGTCACCCGCGCGCTCCATCTCGAGCAGCAGGTGGTGGGCGAGACGCTGCGGCAGCAGGTCGCGAGCGGCCGAGTAGCGCACTCCCCGCGCGACGAGCTCGTCGAGGATCTCCTGCACGACGTATGCCGGCACGCGCCACTTGCGCACCCCCCGCGGCACCACGAGCGCCTCCGTCGCAGGCCGGACCTGGCTCCAGGTGGCCCGGTGCAGCACCGCGGCGAGGCGGGCGTCGCCCTTGAGGGTCGCGACCTCTGCGGTGTCGGTGCCCCGGGCCCGGCCGTGGTCGAGGAGCGACTCGATGGTGGCGTGCCCGACCCGCACCTCACCGAGCGAGGGAAGCACCGCCGCGATGTGGTCGAGGAACGCGCGGTTGGGGCCGATGACGAGCACGCCCGAGTGGTCGAGGCGCTCGCGGAACGAGTAGAGCAGCCACGCCGCTCGGTGCAGGCCGACCGCGGTCTTGCCGGTGCCGGGTGCGCCCTGCACGCAGATGCTGACGCCGAGCTCGCCTCGCACGATCTCGTCCTGCTCGGGCTGGATCGTCGAGACGATGTCGCGCATGGGGCCGGTGCGGGGGCGCTCGATCTCGGCCGCGAGGAGGGAGCCCGAGGCTGCCGTGTCACTGGCAGACGTCACGCCGCCCGTGGACACGAGGTGCTCGTCCTCGAGGGCGGTGAGACGACCGCGATCGACCCCGAAGCGACGCCGGAGCACGACGTCCATCCGGTCGACGGGGGACGCGCGGTAGAAGGCGGTCGAGATCGGGGCGCGCCAGTCGACGACCACGGGGTCGCCGGCCTCGTCCGAGACGTGTCGCCGTCCGATGTGGAACTGCTCGGCCGGCCCGTCGACGGGCTCGAGGTCGATGCGCCCGAAGAAGAGGGTCGTGCGGGGGTCGTCCTGGAGCGAGGCGATGCGCCGCGCGAGCACCCGGCTCAGCACCTCGCCGGAGATCGCGTCGCTCGCCCTCGACGCGTCGAGCTGCTCAGCCGACGTGCGCATCCGGGCCAGCTCGGCCCGGGCGTGGTCGAGGTAGGCCTGCTCGCGCTCGAGGTCGCCGGCGGGCGGGGCGGACGCAGGCATGACGAGGCACCTCTCACGGAGAGCAGGGGGCGGGGGAGCCGACCACGATACCGCGCAGACGGCTCCGGGCAGAGGCCGACGATTCTTCGATCAGCGCGGCTCACGGCTAGAATTGCGCGGCAACTCCCCCCAGACAGCACCTGCCCCGGCCGGGGCGGGCCTCGGCGCGCGCGGCGGGCCGGACGGCATACGAAAGTGGTTACACGACGATGGCTTCGACCAATGACCTGAAGAACGGCATGGTGCTCAACCTCGAGGGACAGCTCTGGTCCGTCGTCGAGTTCCAGCACGTGAAGCCGGGCAAGGGTCCCGCCTTCGTGCGTACCAAGCTCAAGGCCGTGCTGTCGGGCAAGGTCGTCGACAAGACCTTCAACGCCGGCACCAAGGTCGAGACGAGCAACGTCGACAAGCGGACGATGCAGTACCTCTACAAGGACGGCACCGACTTCGTCTTCATGGACACCGACACCTACGACCAGATCAACGTGTCGGAGACCGTGGTGGGCGGCGCTGCCGACTACCTCCTCGAGAACCAGAACGCCATCGTGGCCACCAACGAGGGCGCACCCCTCTATGTCGAGCTGCCCGCGTCGGTCGTGCTCGAGATCACCCACACCGAGCCGGGCCTGCAGGGCGACCGCTCGACCGGCGGCACCAAGCCCGCCACCCTCGAGACCGGCGCCCAGATCCAGGTGCCGCTCTTCCTCGAGTCCGGCACGCGCGTCAAGGTGGACACCCGCGACGGGTCCTACCTCGGCCGCGTCAACGACTGAGCGGACGCGAATCCCCTTGTCAGCACGCAGCAAAGCCCGCACGCGGGCTCTCGACATCCTCTTCGAGGCAGACCAGCGCGGCATCAACGCCGTCACCCTCCTCGACGAGCGACTGTCCGACCGCGAGTCCCGTGCGGGCAACAACCCCTACACCGCCGACCTGGTGCGCGGCGTCGTGGGGCGCTGGAACGACATCAACGCCGCCCTCACCGCTTACAGCCAGAGCTGGACGATCGACCGCATGCCCGCCGTCGACCGCGCCATCCTGCGGCTCGGTGCCTGGGAGGTCCTCTGGAACGACGAGATCCCTGACGCCGTGGCGATCTCCGAGGCCGTCGCGCTCGCGACCGACCTGTCGACCGATGAGTCGCCCGCCTTCGTCAACGGACTGCTCGGCCGGCTCGCAGAGGTCAAGGCGACCATCGTCTGAGGTCACGAATCGGTGACGTTCGTGGTGGGGCATGGTGCTACCCGCTGGTTACCGAAATTCTCAGGATCCTCCCAGCCAACGAGGAGGAATCCATGGCAGTCGTGCTCATCGGCGTCGACAACAGCGAGGCTTCGACCCGGGCGGTCGAGTTCGCCCTCGCGCGGGCCAGTGCAGAGGACCTGCAGCTCGTCGTCGCCCACGTCATCAACTGGTCGCCCTTTTCCTTCAACACCCCCAGCGAGAACGACGAGCGGCCCGCTCGCCGCAAGGCCGAGATCGAGGCCGCCCAGGAGCAGGTCATCGCCCCGATGGTGCGGCTCGTCGAGGCAGCCGGACGCGCCGCCAAGGTCGAGATCCGCCACGGCAACCCGTCGGAGACGCTCATCGACATCGCCGACGAGCTCGGCGCCGAGCACATCATCGTCGGCCGCACCGGTGACAGCGGTCTGAGAGAAGCCATCTTCGGCAGCGTCGTGATGCGCCTCGTGCACACCTCGCCCATCCCGGTGACGGTGGTGCCCTGATGGATGCCGTCGTCAACGCCTTCACCGCCTTCTCCGACTGGCTCACCGCGATCGTCTTCTACGCGCCGACGATCGGCGGGGTGGCGGTCCCGTTCATCGTCGTCTGGCTCGTCGTCGCCGGCATCTTCTTCACCGTGTGGCTCGGCTTCATGAACATCCGCGGCTTCAGCCACGCGATCAACCTCGTCCGCGGCAAGTACTCCGACCCCAACGACGCCGGCGAGGTGTCGCACTTCCAGGCGCTTGCCACCGCCGTCAGCGGCACGGTCGGGCTCGGCAACATCGCTGGAGTCGCGATCGCCGTCGCGATCGGCGGGCCGGGCGCGACGTTCTGGATGATCGTGGCCGGCTTCGTCGGGATGAGCACGAAGATGGCCGAGTGCATGCTCGGCGTGAAGTATCGCCGCGAGCACGCCGACGGCACCGTGTCGGGCGGGCCGATGTACTACCTGCGCGACGGCCTCGCGGCGCAGGGCAAGGCGAAGCTCGGCAGGTTCCTCGCCGCGGCCTTCGCGGTCTGCATGATCGGCGGGTCGCTCGGTGGCGGCAACATGTTCCAGTCCAACCAGGCCACCGCCCAGATCATCGAGGTCACCGGCGGTGAGGACGGTGCGCTCGGCAACCTGTCCTGGCTCATCGGCGTCATCTTCGGAGTGCTCGTCGGTGCCGTCATCATCGGTGGCATCAAGAGCATCGCCAAGGTGACCGAGAAGATCGTGCCCTTCATGGCGGTCCTCTACCTGACCGCCTGCCTCGTCGTCATCCTCGGCAGCATCGAGGCCGTGCCGGCCGCCATCGGCGAGATCTTCGCCGGAGCCTTCACCGGCGAGGGCGTCGTCGGTGGCGCGGTCGGGGCCCTGCTCGTCGGCTTCCAGCGCGCAGCGTTCTCCAACGAGGCGGGACTCGGCTCGGCAGCCGTCGCCCACTCCGCGGTGCGCACCAAGGAGCCGGCCACCGAGGGATTCGTCGCCCTGCTCGAGCCCTTCATCGACACGATCGTCATCTGCACGATGACCGCCCTGACCATCGTCATCACGGGTGCCTGGAACGACCCGGACGCCTCCGACATCGGTGGGGTCAACCTGACGTCGCGGGCGTTCGAGAGCGTCCTGCCGTGGTTCCCCTACGTCCTTGCGGTGGCCGTGGTGATGTTCGCCTTCTCCACGATGATCAGCTGGTCCTACTACGGCATGAAGGCGACGTCCTACCTCTTCGGTGACAACCCCACCGCTGAGAACGTCTTCAAGGTCATCTTCGTCATCTTCACGGTCATCGGCGCCGTGGCCGCGCTCGGCCCGGTCATCAACTTCTCCGACTCGATGATCTTCCTGATGGGCGTCTTCAACATCATCGGTCTCTACGTCCTGGCCAAGGTGATCCGCTCGGTGATCCTCAGCTACTTCGGGCGGGTCCAGAGTGGCGAGATCAAGGAGATGGCCCACCGCTGAGCCCTTCTCCCAGCACGACGCACGCGACACGCCGCCTCGGCCCACCCGTCGCCCACAACGGGTGGGCCGAGGCGCGGACGGGTGACGGAGCCGGCGCAGGCCCGCGTTAGACTCCTGCCCGAAGACATCCTTTAACCACCGTCCTGTGAGGCGGGGAAGGAGGTCCAGCGGCTGTGACCTGCCCTGACCTGAGCGAGCCCGCCACCAGTTCGAGCACCCCTGCCGACGCACGAGACGTCATGAGCGAGGGCGACATCTCCCGGGCGCTGCGGCGCATCGGTCACGAGATCCTCGAGCGGAACAAGGGCAGCGACGGCCTCGTCCTGCTCGGCATCCCGTCCCGGGGCGTGCCCCTCGCCCGCCGCCTCGCGGCCTGCATCGAGGACGTCGAGGGCACCCAGATCCCCGTCGGCGAGCTCGACATCACGCTGCACCGTGACGACCTCCGGCGCCACCCGGTGCGCACGGCACACCGGTCGCGCATCCCCGCGGCAGGCATCGACGACCAGGTCGTCGTCCTCGTCGACGACGTGCTCTACTCCGGCCGCACGATCCGGGCAGCGCTCGATGCGCTCTCGGAGCTCGGCCGGCCGCGAGCCGTGCGCCTCGCCGTCCTCGTCGACCGCGGGCACCGCGAGCTGCCGATCCGCGCCGACCACGTCGGCAAGAACCTCCCGACCTCGCGCGACGAGCGCGTGCACGTGCGGGTCGCCGAGCTCGACGGCATCGATGTCGTGCGCATCAGTGGGGGAGAGGGCCGATGACCAAGCACCTCATCTCCTCGGCGGACCTGCGCCGCGACGAGGTCGAGGACATCCTCGAGACGGCAGCCTCGATGCACGACCTCCAGCGCCGCGAGGTCAAGAAGGTGCCGACGCTGCGCGGGCGCACCATCATCAATTTCTTCTTCGAGGACTCCACCCGCACCCGGAGCTCGTTCGAGATCGCCGGCAAGTGGATGTCGGCCGACACGATCAACCTGTCGGCCAAGGGCTCCTCGACGAGCAAGGGCGAGAGTCTGCGAGACACGGCCATGACCGTCGACGCCATGGCCGTCGACGCCCTCGTCATCCGCCACAACGCGTCGGGGGCCTGCCACCAGGTCGCCCAGTGGGTGCGGTGCAGCGTCATCAACGCGGGCGACGGCACCCACGAGCACCCGACCCAGGCCCTGCTCGACGCCTACACGCTGCGCACCCGGCTCGGTGACCTCGACGGCAAGCACGTCGTCATCGTCGGTGACCTCACCCACTCGCGGGTCTTCCGCAGCAACGTCATCACCCTGGGGACCCTCGGCGCCCGGGTGACGGTCGTCGCCCCGCCCACGCTGATGCCGAGCGGCATCGGCGCGTGGAGCGCCGCCGACGGCTTCGCGACGAGCTGGCACCTCGACCCCGTTCTCGACGGAGACGGCGAGCACGGTCCGGTCGACGCCGTCATGATGCTGCGCGTGCAGCGCGAGCGGATGAGCGGCGGCTACTTCCCGACCGCCCGCGAGTACACCGTCGGCTACGGCCTCACCCGCGACCGCCTCGACCGGCTGGTGGCCCGCAACGACGACGTGCTCGTGCTCCACCCCGGCCCGATGAACCGTGGCCTCGAGATCGCGCCCGAGGCCGCCGACGCACCCCAGTCCGTCGTCCTCGACCAGGTCTCTGCCGGTGTCGCGGTGCGGATGGCCGTGCTCTACCACCTGCTTGCCGGCGACGACACGCCAGCGCCTGCGCTGGCCGGCGCCACGACCGAAGGAGCCGCCCGATGAGCCGCCTGCTGATCCGGGGCGCCCGACTGCTGGGTGCCGAGGCGGCCGACCTGCTCGTCGAGGACGGCGTCATCCGTGAGGTCGGCTCGGTGCGTCCGAGCGGCGACGTCGAGGTGCTCGACGCCGACGGCCTCGTCGCCCTGCCCGGCCTGGTCGACCTCCACGTGCACCTGCGCGAGCCCGGCCGCGAGGATGCCGAGACCATCGCGACCGGCTCGGCAGCCGCTGCGGCGGGCGGCTACACGGCGGTCTTCGCGATGGCCAACACGAGCCCCGTCACCGACACGGCCGAGGCCGCCGAGCGCGTGCTCGACCTCGGCCGGGCCTGCGGCCTGACCCAGGTCGTGCCGGTAGGCGCCGTGACCAAGGGCCTCGCCGGTGCCGAGCTCGCCGAGCTCGGCCTCATGGCGCGCTCCCGGGCGGCCGTGCGGGTCTTCAGCGACGACGGCCACTGCGTGCACGACGCCCGCGTCATGCGGCGCGCCCTCGAATACGTCAAGCCCTTCGGCGGCGTCATCTCCCAGCACGCCCAGGACCCGCGCCTGGCCGGCCCCGACGCCTGCTGCCACGAGGGCGAGGTGTCCGGCCGGCTCGGGCTGCCCGGCTGGCCCGGCATCGCCGAGGAGTCGATCGTCGCGCGCGACGTCATGCTCGCGCGGCACACCGGGTCGCGCGTCCACGTGGCCCATGTGTCGACCGCAGGCACCGTCGAGGTGATCCGCTGGGCCAAGGCACAGGGCATCGACGTCACCGCCGAGGTCACGCCCCACCACCTCGCCCTGACGACCGACCTGCTCACGGGCTACGACCCCGTCTACAAGGTCAACCCGCCCCTGCGCCCGTCAGAGGACGTCGAGGCCCTGCGGGCTGCGCTCGTCGACGGCACGATCGACGCCGTCGCAACCGACCACGCGCCCCACGCCCGGCACGACAAGGAGCACGCCTTCGCCGACGCGGCCTTCGGCATGCTCGGCCTCGAGACCGCAATGTCCGTGGTCAGCGAGGTGCTCGTGCGACCGGGCCTGCTCGACTGGGCCGGAGTCGCACGTGTCATGTCGATCGCGCCCGCGCGCATCGGCGGCCTTGCGGCGCAAGGCCGCTCGCTGTCGGCGGGCGAGCCGGCACACATCACGCTCGTCGACGCCGAGCGCGAGATCACGGTCGACGCGACCACGAGCCGCAGCCGTTCGCGCAACAACCCCTGGCACGGCCGCACCTTCCGCGGAGCGGTCGAGGCGACCGTCCACGCCGGACGCATCACCCACGGGCGCGGGGAGACCTCGCGCATCCACCGACCACTGAAGACCGCGAAACCGGGGGCAGACCTGTGACCACCCAGACACCACTGACCGTGCCGGGACGTGACGGGCGGCCGGGCCGCCGGCGGGAGCCGGCGGTGCTCGTGCTCGAGGACGGCCGCACCTTCCGGGGCTCGTCCTACGGCGCGCTCGGCGAGACCGTCGGTGAGGCGGTCTTCTCGACCGGCATGACCGGCTACCAGGAGACCCTCACCGACCCCAGCTACCACCGCCAGGTCATCGTCATGACGGCCCCGCACGTCGGCAACACCGGCGTCAACGGCGAGGACGACGAGAGCACGCGCATCTGGGCAGCGGGCTACGTCGTGCGCGACCCCGCCCTCCGGGCCTCCAACTGGCGCGCCACCCGTGAGCTCGAGGACGAGCTCGTCGACCAGGGCGTCGTCGGCGTCTGCGAGGTCGACACGCGGGCACTCACGCGGCACCTTCGCGAGCGGGGGTCGATGCGGGTCGGCCTCTTCAGCGGCGATGCCGCCGGTCGTCCGGTCGAGGCCCTCCTCGAGACGGTGCGCACGGGCCCCGGCATGACGGGCGCCGCGCTCGCAGCCGAGGTCACGACCAGCGAGGCGTATGCCGTCCCCGCCGTGGGCGACGCCCGTTTCACGGTCGCTGCCATCGACCTCGGCATCAAGGCGATGACGCCCCACCTCATGGCCCAGCGGGGCATCGAGGTGCACGTGCTGCCAGCGTCCGCCACCATCGACGACGTGCTCGCGGTGGAGGAGCACGGCCCCGACGGGGTGTTCTTCTCCAACGGCCCGGGCGACCCGGCGACGGCCGAGCGTGAGGTCGCCCTGCTGCGCGAGGTGCTGCGCCGGCGCATCCCCTTCTTCGGCATCTGCTTCGGCAACCAGCTCCTCGGGCGGGCTCTGGGCTTCGGCACCTACAAGCTGAAGTACGGCCACCGCGGCATCAACCAGCCCGTCATGGACCGCGCCACGGGCAAGGTCGAGGTGACGGCGCACAACCACGGTTTCGCGGTCGATGCACCACTCGACCGCGAGAGCGACACCCCGTTCGGCCGGGCCCGGGTGTCGCACGTGTGCCTCAACGACGACGTCGTCGAGGGACTCGAGTGCCTCGACGTGCCGGCCTACTCCGTCCAGTACCACCCGGAGGCCGCCGCCGGACCCCACGACGCGGCATACCTCTTCGACCGCTTCATCGAACTGATGACCTCACGCCAGCACCAGCAGGGAGAGAACGCCTAAATGCCGAAGCGCGACGACATCAAGAGCGTCCTCGTCATCGGGTCCGGCCCGATCGTCATCGGGCAGGCCTGCGAGTTCGACTACTCCGGCACCCAGGCGTGCCGCGTGCTGCGCGAGGAGGGCATCCGCGTCATCCTCGTCAACAGCAACCCGGCGACGATCATGACCGACCCCGAGTTCGCCGACGCGACCTACGTCGAGCCGATCACCCCAGAGGTCGTCGAGGCCATCATCGCCAAGGAGCGCCCCGACGCGGTGCTCGCGACGCTCGGTGGGCAGACGGCCCTCAACTGCGCGATCTCCTTGCACGACAACGGAGTTCTCGAGAAGTACGGCTGCCCCCTCATCGGCGCCAACGTCGAGGCGATCAACCTCGGTGAGGACCGCGAGAAGTTCAAGGGCGTCGTCGAGCGCTGTGGCGCCGAGTCGGCGCGCTCGATCATCTGCCACACGATGGACGAGCTGCTCGCCGCGGCCGAGGAGCTGCGCTACCCGGTCGTCGTGCGGCCGTCCTTCACCATGGGTGGCCTCGGGTCCGGCTTCGCCTACGACGAGGCCGACCTGCGACGCATCGGTGGCCAGGGGCTGCAGTACTCCCCGACGACGGAGGTGCTCCTCGAGGAGTCGATTCTCGGCTGGAAGGAGTACGAGCTGGAGGTGATGCGCGACCACGCCGACAACGTCGTCGTCGTCTGCTCGATCGAGAACCTCGACCCGATGGGCGTGCACACCGGCGACTCGATCACCGTCGCGCCCGCGCTCACCCTGACCGACCGCGAGTACCAGCGGCTGCGCGACATCGGCATCGCCATCATCCGTGAGGTGGGTGTCGACACCGGCGGCTGCAACATCCAGTTCGCGGTCAACCCGCGCGACGGCCGCATCATCGTCATCGAGATGAACCCTCGCGTCTCGCGTTCGAGCGCCCTCGCCTCCAAGGCCACCGGCTTCCCGATCGCCAAGATCGCGGCGAAGATGGCGATCGGCTACACGCTCGACGAGGTGCCCAACGACATCACGCGCGAGACGCCCGCGAGCTTCGAGCCGACGCTCGACTACGTCGTGGTCAAGGTGCCGCGCTTCGCGTTCGAGAAGTTCCCGGCCGCCGACCCGACGCTCACCACGACGATGAAGTCGGTCGGCGAGGCCATGTCGATCGGCCGCAACTTCACCGAGGCGCTGCAGAAGGCGCTGCGCTCCCTCGAGAAGCAGGGCGCGTCGTTCCACTGGGACGGCGAGATCACCAAGGTCGCGGCCGAGCGGGCGCTCGTCGAGGCCACGGTGCCGACCGACGGCCGGATCGTCCTCGTGCAGCAGGCTCTTCGCGGCGGCTGCACGGTCGAGGAGGTGCACGAGGCCACCGGCATCGACCCGTGGTTCCTCGACCAGATCGAGCTCATCAACGACATCGCGGCGATGCTCGCCGCCTCCGACGAGCTGACGCCCGACCTGCTGCGGCTCGTCAAGCGTCACGGCTTCAGCGACGCGCAGGTCGCGTCGGTCCGCCGTATGCCGGAGGCCGTGGTCCGCGGCGTGCGCCACGCCCTCGGAGTGCGCCCGGTCTACAAGACCGTCGACACCTGTGCCGCCGAGTTCGCAGCCACGACGCCCTACCACTACAGCTCCTACGACGAGGAGACCGAGGTCGCTCCTCGCGAGCGGCCCGCGGTCGTCATCCTCGGCTCCGGACCCAACCGCATCGGGCAGGGGGTCGAGTTCGACTACTCGTGCGTGCACGCGTCGTTCGCCTTGCGCGACAAGGGATTCGACACGGTCATGATCAACTGCAACCCCGAGACCGTCTCGACCGACTACGACACGAGCAGCCGTCTCTACTTCGAGCCGCTGACCCTCGAGGACGTGCTCGAGGTCATCCATGCCGAGACCCAGGCGGGCCCGCTCGCGGGCGTCATCGTGCAGCTCGGTGGGCAGACGCCGCTCGGCCTCGCACAGGCGCTCGAGGACGCGGGGGTGCCGATCGTCGGCACGTCTCCCAGCGCGATCCACCTCGCCGAGGACCGCGGCGCCTTCGGCCAGGTGCTCGCCAAGGCGGGCCTCATCGCCCCGAAGCACGGCACGGCCTACAGCTCCGACGAGGCTCTCGAGGTGGCACGCGAGATCGGCTACCCCGTGCTCGTGCGCCCGTCCTACGTGCTCGGCGGCCGCGGCATGGTCATCGTCTATGACGACGACTCCCTCGTCACCTACGTCGAGAGGGCCACGGAGGCCTCGCCCGACCACCCGATCCTCATCGACCGCTTCCTCGACGACGCCATCGAGATCGACGTCGACGCGCTCTTCGACGGCGAGGACATGTATCTCGGCGGCATCATGGAGCACGTCGAGGAGGCCGGCATCCACTCGGGTGACAGCTCGTGCACCCTGCCGCCCGCAACGCTCGGCGACGGCGAGCTCGAGCGGGTGCGCATCGCGACGCGCAAGCTCGCCGAGGGCATCGGCGTGCGCGGCCTGATGAACGTCCAGTTCGCCCTCGCCCAGGACATCCTCTACGTGATCGAGGCCAACCCCCGCGCGTCGCGCACGGTGCCCTTCGTCGCCAAGGCGACCGGTGTGCCCCTCGCGAGCGCGGCGGCACGGGTGATGCTCGGCGCCACGGTGCAGGAGCTGCGCGACGAGGGCATGCTGCCCCCGGTCAGTGACGGCGGCTCGATGCCGTCCCACGCACCCATGTCGTGCAAGGAGGCCGTGCTGCCGTTCAAGCGCTTCCGCACCAAGGAGGGCCTCGCCGTCGACTCCCTGCTCGGGCCCGAGATGCGGTCCACGGGCGAGGTGATGGGCATCGACGTCGACTTCGGCTCGGCCTTCTCCAAGGCCCAGCAGGGCAGCGGCTCGGCCCTGCCGCGCTCGGGCGCCATCTTCGTGTCGGTCGCCAACCGCGACAAGCGCGCGATGCTCTTCCCGGTCAAGCGACTCGTCGACCTCGGCTTCACGATCCTCGCCACCACCGGCACGGCTGCCGTGCTGAAGCGCAACGGCATCGAGGCGACCCTCGTGCGCAAGATCACCGAGCGCGGCGACGGCGACTCCGACAAGGGGGAGCGCTCGATCGTCGACCTCATCCTCGACGGCACGGTGCAGATGGTGGTCAACACCCCGTCGGGTCAGGACGCCCGCGCCGACGGCTACGCCATCCGGGCTGCGACCACGAGCGCCGACAAGCCGATCATCACGACGATCGCCACGCTGGCCGCCGCGGTGCTCGGCATCGAGGCGCAGCTGACGGAGCAGGTCCGGGTCAAGTCGCTGCAGGACCACGCCCGCGACCTCGACCTCTACGGCCGGGGCACGTCGACGACCGCGCCCGCTGCCGCGCGGGCTGCAGGAGGAGCCGACGCGACGGGGTCGGCGGACGCAGCGGTCCCGGCGGGGGTGGGCGCGTGAGCGGCACGCCCGGCCCTGCCGGACGCGCGCGCGTCGCCCAGGAGGTCGCCGAGGTCATCGCGACGAAGCGCGTGGGCGCCTACCAGCACCTGACGCTCGTCTCGCCGGGCGTTGCCGAGCTGGCCCGACCCGGTCAGTTCGTCGCCCTCGGCGTGGGCGGGGAGTCCTCCGCGACCCTGCTGCGCCGCTCGTTCTCGATCCACAAGGTCAGCCCGAGCGGCACCTACGGCGGCACGGTCGAGATCGTCGTCTCGGCCGTCGGGCCCGGCACGCGCTGGATCGTCGCGCGCCAGCCGCACGACCCCGTCGACGTCATCGGCCCCCTCGGCAAGGCGTTTCCCCTGCCGACGGAGCCGGTTCCTTGCGTGCTCGTCGGCGGTGGCTACGGCAGCGCCCCACTCTTCTGGCTCGCCGGCCAGCTGCGCGAACGTGGTTGCCACGTCGAGATGGTGCTCGGCGCCGCCAGCGAGGACCGCCTCTTCGGGGTCGTGGAGGCCCGTCGCAGCTGTGACGGTGTCACCGTGACCACCGACGACGGGTCGGCGGGGCACCGGGGCTGGGTCAGCGACGTGCTGCCCGACATCATCGACCGCACGAGCGCGGGCGTGGTCTACGGCTGTGGCCCGATGGGCATGTTGCGCTCGATCACCGACATCGCGGGTCGTCACGGCGCGGTCGCGCAGGTCGCCGTCGAGGAGGCCATGGCCTGCGGCGTCGGCGTCTGCATGACGTGCGTCATGCCGGTCGTCGGCACCGACGGGCAGACCCGGATGGTGCGCTCGTGCGTCGAGGGCCCCGTGTTCCGCGGTGACCGGGTGCGCTGGGACGCCTTCGAGGGCAACCACGCGCGGGTGCCCGACGACGCCGTCGGCGCACCGAGGACAGGGGGCCACTGATGACCGTCCAGGACCACGACCGCGGGGTCACCCCCCGCACTGACCCCCAGATCGACCCTCGGATCGACCTCACCGTCGACCTCGGCTTCGGGCGAGTGCTGCCCAACCCGTTGATGACGGCCTCGGGGTGCGCCGCCAACGGGGCCGAGCTGCACCGCTTCTTCGACGTCTCGCGGCTGGGGGCCTTCGTCACGAAGTCGGTGATGGCCGACCCACGCTCGGGTCGAGGCACCCCGCGCATGGCCGAGACCCCGTCGGGCATGCTCAACTCCATCGGTCTGCAGGGTCCGGGCATCGCCGCCTTCGTCGACAACGACCTGCCGTGGCTGGCCTCGGTCGGCGCACGGGTGCTGCCCTCGATCGCCGGCAGCTCGAGCACCGAGTTCGCCCACGTGGCGGCGACCCTCAGGGCGAGCCGCGCCTTCGAGGCGGTCGTCGGTGTCGAGGTCAACATCTCGTGCCCCAACGTCGCCAACCGCGGGCTCGTCTTCGCCTGCGACCCGATGGCCTCGGGCAAGGTCATCGCGCTGGTGCGCGAGCAGCTGCCACGCGACGTGCCCGTCTTTGCCAAGCTGAGCCCCGACGTCACCGACATCACGGCGATCGCGGCCGCGTGCGTCAAGGCCGGTGCCGACGGGCTCACCATGATCAACACCCTGCTCGGCATGGTCATCGACACCGACCTCATGCGGCCGCACCTCGGCGGGGTCACCGGCGGGCTCTCCGGCCCCGGCATCCGGCCGGTCGCCGTTCGGGCCATCTGGCAGGTGCGCCAGGCCATGGCTGAGGGCCGCATCCCGGTCGTGCCGATCATCGGGGTCGGGGGGGTGCGCACGGGGCGTGACGCCCTCGAGCTCGTCGCCGCCGGTGCCAGCGCCGTGCAGGTAGGCACCGCGACCTTCAACGACCCGACGGCTCCCGTGCGCGTGCTGCACGAGCTCACCGAGATCCTCGTCGAGAAGGGCCACCAGCGCTTCTCCGACGTCGTCGGGGCTGCCCACGAGAGCCGGCTCCCGCCTCGACCCACCCCGATCGACGGAGGCAGGGCATGACCGACACGGCCGGCACGACGACCCCGACGCGCCCGGAGCCGACCGGGGAGCCGACCCAGGAGGCGCCCGAGGAGGCCACCGGCTTCGGCACCCGCCTGCAGTCCGCGATGCGCCGCCACGGACCGCTCTGCGCGGGTCTCGACCCACACCGTTCCCTCGTGGAGCAGTGGGGCCTGACCTACGACCTCGCGGGTCTCGAGCGCTTCGCCCTGACGTGTGTCGAGGCCTTCGCCGGTCGGGTCGCGGCGGTCAAGCCCCAGTCGGCCTTCTTCGAGGTCTTCGGCAGCAGGGGCATCGCCGTGCTCGAGCGGGTGCTCACCGAGCTGCGCGAGGCGGGAACGCTGACGATCCTCGACGCGAAGCGCGGTGACATCGGATCGACGATGACGGCCTACGCCGAGGCCTATCTGGGTCCCGACGCGGTCGCACCGGCCGACGCGCTGACCGTGAGCCCCTACCTCGGCTACGAGTCGCTCCGGCCCGCCATCGACCTCGCCGCCCGGACCGGCCGCGGGCTCTTCGTGCTGGCGCTCACCTCCAACCCCGAGGGGCGCAGCGTGCAGCACGCGATCCGCGACGGCCGCTCGGTCGCGGCCACCGTCGTCGACGGCGCTCGCGCCGACAACGCGAGCGCCCACGGCCGGCTCGAGCTCGGCCATGTCGGGCTCGTGATCGGCGCGACGGTGGGCGACGCCGTCGAGCGCCTCGGCCTCGACCTCGTCGCCGCGGCCACCCCCGTCCTCGCCCCCGGCTTCGGGGCGCAGGGCGGCACCGCGGGCTCGCTCGCGGCGACCTTCGGCCCGGCGCTCGGGCAGGTGCTCGTGTCGTCGAGCCGCGAGATCCTCGCGGCCGGCCCCGACCCGAGCCGGCTCGTCGCCGCGACCCAGAGGGTCGCCGACGGGCTCGTCGCCGCGCACGGCTGAGGCACGCGGGTCCTCCAGATCCGCGGAGCCCCGGCGAGAACTCGGGGAGGGCCGGCGAGGGCCAGCGAGGGCCGGCGAGGGCCGGTGGAGGCGCTAAGGGCCGGCGAGAATTCGGTGAGGGCCCGGTCCGACGACCGGGTAAGAATGGTCCATGACTCACACCGCGAAGGCCCGCCGACTCCTCGCCACTGTCGCACTGACCGCCGTCCTGCCGCTCGCCGCAGCCTGCGGCTCCGGCACCACGCCCCCGACCACGCCGAGCGCAGCCGCCTCCGCGGCGTCGTCCGTCGTCAGCAGCGCCGCCTCGGAGGGTGCGACGGCCGCCGGTGGCGCCTACTGCGACGTGCTCAAGTCGGGCCAGCAGGAGCTCGAGGGGATCTCGGGCAGCCTGAGCGACAGCGCCGCCCTCGAGAAGGGCCTGTCGGTCGTGCGCAAGATCGAGGCCGCCGCCCCGCCGGAGGTCAAGCAGGCGTGGGGAGAGTTCATCACCTTCGTCGAGACCGTGACGTCGGGCAACACGAGCGCCGTCACCGACGCGATGGCCAAGATGGAGGCGGCCGGCGCCACGATCGAGTCACACGCCAAGAGCACGTGCAACCTCGACATCTCCTGACCCGCTGGGCCCGGTCACCCCGCTGAACCGCATCGCCGCGCCATGGTGCCCAGCCACCGGATCAGCGGGACCGCGGACGTGACGGGCCGGACGGCATACGGTGTGCTCATGCTGCGCCCTGCACCCCGCGCCGTCCGCGCCCTGCTCGTCGCGCTCACCGTGACCCCCCTGGCCTGCGGGTGCGGCGCGTCCGACACGACGGCCTACTGCGCCGCGCTGCAGGCGGCCGACACGCAGTGGAGCCAGGCGGGGGCCTCGCTCGAGGACAAGGCCGCTGCGACCCGGTTCGTGGCCACGGTCCAGGCGATCGAGCTGACCGCGCCCGACGAGGTGAAGTCCGAGTGGGCCTCACTGCAGACCCTCTTCGAGAAGTTCGCCACCGATGCGCCGGACCTGTCCGGGGTCACACCCGAGATGAAGGACTTCGAGGACGCCGCCCAGCGCATCGAGGCGCACGCGAAGGAGACCTGCGGCATCGACCTCGGCCAGTGAGGCCCAGGACGACCCGCCCTGCCCACCCGCGTTGCACCGGTCGCACGCGGGTCGCTAGGTTCGGGCGGGAACACCCGACCGACACAGCGAGGAGACCTGACACCGTGGCCCTTCCACCGCTCACGCCTGAGCAACGCGCAGCAGCACTCGAGAAGGCTGCCGCAGCACGTCGGGAGCGGGCCGCGGTCAAGAACCGGCTCAAGTACTCCAGCGGATCGCTCGCGGAGGTGCTCGAGGACGGCAAGGTCGACGCGGTGATCGGCAAGATGAAGGTCACCGAGCTGCTGGAGTCGATGCCCGGCGTCGGACGGGTGCGCGCCAAGGCCATCATGGAAGAGGTCGGCATCGCCGAGTCGCGCCGCGTGCGCGGCCTCGGGGCCAACCAGGTCGCGGCGCTCCTGCGCCGCTTCGAGCGGCCGTGAGCCCGGAGCAGACCCCGAGCACGACGGAGCCGCGACCCGACACCCCGACTCCGGGTCGCCTGACGGTGCTCGCCGGGCCCACGGCCGTCGGCAAGGGCACCATCGCCGCCTACGTGCGCACCTACTTCCCCGGCGTGTGGTTCTCGGTCTCGATGACGACGCGCGCGCCGCGCCCCGGCGAGGTCGACGGGGTCCACTACCACTTCGTCGACGACCGCGAGTTCGACCGGCTCGCCGAGGCGGGGCAGTTCCTCGAGTACGCCGTCGTCCACGGCGCCGCGAAGTACGGCACCCCGCGGGGTCCGGTCGAGCGCGCCATCCGGGAGGGGCGCGACGCCCTCCTCGAGATCGACCTGCAGGGCGCGCGCCAGGTGCGCGACACCTGGCCCGACGCGCTCTTCGTCTTCCTCGCACCGCCGAGCTGGGAGGAGCTGGTGCGCCGTCTCGTCGGGCGCGGCACCGAGGGGGAGGCCGAGCGGGAGCGCCGGCTCGCCACCGCCCGTGCCGAGCTGGCCGCCCAGTCGGAGTTCGACCGGGTCGTCGTCAACGACGACGTTCGTCGTGCGAGCGAAGAACTCGTATCATTGATGAGATCGGGACGCGCCGAGAGGTGAGTCCCGTCGTGCCGTGTGCCCCCGCCCGCTCCTCGCAGAGGCGTCGCACCGGCCCGCATTCCGCTGAAACCAACGAATCGAGATCACCGTGTCCGGTACCCAGGCTGCTCCCATCGGCATCACCAACCCGCCGATCGACGACCTCCTGGCGGTCGCCGACTCCAAGTACGCGCTCGTCATCTACTCCGCCAAGCGCGCGCGCCAGATCAACGCCTACTACTCCCAGCTGCAGGAGGGCCTGCTCGACTACGTCGGCCCCCTCGTCGAGACCGAGATCCACGAGAAGCCGATGTCGATCGCGCTGCGTGAGATCAACGAGGGCCTGCTCACCTCCGAGCCGACCGAGTCCTGACCCGACCCGATGAGCCGCCCGACGTCCCGGCTGCGCATCGTCCTCGGTGTCAGTGGCGGCATCGCCGCCTACAAGGCTGCGTCGCTGCTGCGGCTCTTCACCGAGAACGGCCACGACGTCACCGTCGTGCCCACCGCGGCGGCGCTCCACTTCGTCGGGGCGCCGACCTGGTCGGCCCTGTCGGGCAAGCCCGTCGCCACCGACGTGTGGACGTCGGTGCACGAGGTGCCCCACGTGCGCATCGGCCAGGGCGCCGACCTCGTCGTCGTCGCGCCGGCCACGGCTGACCTCCTCGCGAGGGCGGCCCACGGTCTCGCCGACGACCTGTTGACGACGACCCTGCTCACCGCGCGGTGCCCCGTCGCCTTCGCGCCGGCGATGCACACCGAGATGTGGGAGCACCCGGCGACGCAGGCCAACGTCGCCACCCTGCGGTCGCGCGGTGCTCACGTCATCGACCCCGCCGTGGGCCGGCTCACCGGCCAGGACACCGGCGCGGGTCGCCTCCCCGAGCCCGAGCAGCTGTATGCGGCGTGCCTCGCGATCCTCGAGGGCGTGGCTGACACCCCCGGCGCCGCCGGGCTGGAGCGCGACCTCGAGGGTCGCCGGGTCGTCGTGTCCGCCGGTGGCACCCGGGAGCCGCTCGACCCCGTGCGCTACCTCGGCAACCGCTCCTCGGGCAAGCAGGGCTGGGCCGTCGCCCGCTCGGCAGCCAGCCGCGGGGCAGAGGTCACCCTCGTCGCCGCCAACGTGTCGCTGCCGACGCCCGACGGGGTGCGGGTCGTGCCCGTCGAGACGACCCTCGAGCTGCAGGCGGCGGTGCAGGACGCCGCGGCTGGGGCCGACGTCGTCGTCATGGCTGCCGCACCGGCCGACTTCCGACCGGTGACCGTCAGCGACAGCAAGATCAAGAAGTCGAGCGACCCCGACGCCGGCCTGCGTGTCGAGCTCGTCGAGAACCCCGACATCGTGCGCGGACTCGTGCAGGAGCGCGCCGCCCGGGGGAGCGGCCCCCTCATCGTCAGCTTCGCCGCCGAGACGGGTGACGCGGACGGCTCGGTCATGGACCACGCCCGTGCGAAGTTCGCCCGCAAGGGCAGCGACGTGCAGGTCGTCAACGAGG
Organism: Humibacillus xanthopallidus; assembly: GCF_044793955.1. Taxonomy (GTDB): domain Bacteria; phylum Actinomycetota; class Actinomycetes; order Actinomycetales; family Dermatophilaceae; genus Humibacillus; species Humibacillus xanthopallidus_C. The sequence continues at coordinate 2,230,602 of NZ_CP084995.1, forward strand.
TGGGCCGCGACCTCACCTTCGGCCAGGACGAGACGACGGTCCACGTGCTGCGCCGCGGCACGGACGAGGTGCTCACGATCGGCCCGGCGTCCAAGGACGTCGTCGCCGACGCGCTCTGGGACACCGTGTCATCGATGCTCGGCTGACGACTACACTCACCGCCCAGACCGGCCCGATCGGCCACCCCGAGCTAGGGAGAGCAAGTGCCTGCACGTCTGTTCACGTCTGAGTCCGTCACCGAGGGGCACCCGGACAAGATCTGCGACCAGATCAGCGACTCGATCCTCGATGCCCTGCTGACCGTCGACCCGCAGGCGCGGGTGGCGGTCGAGACCCTCGTCACGACCGGTCTCGTCCACGTCGCGGGCGAGGTGTCGACGACCGGCTACGTCGAGATCCCCAAGCTCGTGCGAGAGACCATCCTCGAGGTCGGCTACGACGGCTCGCAGAAGGGCTTCGACGGCCGCACCTGCGGCGTCTCGATCTCCATCGGCGCGCAGTCTCCCGACATCGCCCAGGGCGTCGACACGGCCCACGAGCACCGCACCGGCGGCGACGTCGACGACCTGCTCGACAAGCAGGGCGCCGGCGACCAGGGCCTGATGTTCGGCTACGCCTGCGACGACACGGCCGAGCTCATGCCGCTGCCCATCCACCTCGCGCACCGTCTCTCCGAGCGCCTCACCCGGGTGCGCAAGAACGACGAGCTCGCCTACCTGCGCCCCGACGGCAAGACGCAGGTCACCATCTCCTATGAGGGTGACCGCGCGGTCAAGCTCGACACCGTCGTCCTGTCGACCCAGCACGCGCCCGACGTCTCGCTCGAGGGCATGCTCGAGCCCGACATCCGGGCCCACGTCATCGAGCCCGTGCTCGCCGAGCTGCGCGAGAGCGGCACCGACCTCGACGTGAGCAGCTACCGCGCGCTCATCAACCCGACGGGGCGCTTCGAGATCGGCGGCCCGATGGGCGACGCCGGCCTCACCGGTCGCAAGATCATCGTCGACACCTACGGCGGCATGGCCCGCCACGGCGGCGGCGCCTTCTCGGGCAAGGACCCGAGCAAGGTCGACCGCTCGGGTGCCTACGCGATGCGCTGGGTGGCCAAGAACATCGTGGCGGCGGGTCTGGCCCGGCGGTGCGAGGTCCAGATCGCCTATGCCATCGGCAAGGCCCAGCCCGTCGGTCTCTACGTCGAGACCTTCGGCACCGAGACGGTGCCCGTCGACAAGATCCAGGACGCCATCGGCATGGTCTTCGACCTGCGCCCGGCCGCGATCGTCGACGCGCTCGACCTGCTGCGCCCGATCTACAAGCCAACGGCCGCCTACGGGCACTTCGGCCGCACCAAGGCCGACGGCGTCGAGAACCCCTTCACGTGGGAGCGGACCGACCGTGTGGACGCCCTGAGGCAGGCCGTCTCCGGCTGAGGCTAGATTCGCCCCCGTGGGCGACGACGAGACGATGCGACGACGGCAGCGACCGGCCGACCGGCCGGTCGCTGCCGTCGTCGTCGAGACGCCCCTCGCGCACCTCGACCGTGTCTTCGAGTACTCCGTGCCCGACGAGCTGGCCGCTGGCGCCGAGCCGGGCGCCCGCGTGCGGGTGCGCTTCGCCGGGCGCGAGCTCGACGGCTTCGTCGTCGAGCGGCGCGACCACCCCGAGCACGAGGGCCGGCTGACTCCGCTGCGCCGCGTCGTCAGCCCTGAGCCGGTGCTGACCCCCGAGGTGCTCGCCCTGTGTCGCGCCGTCGCCGACCGGTATGCCGGCACGCTGAGTGACGTGCTGCGCCTCGCCGTGCCCCGGCGCCACGCCACGGCCGAGCGCGCCCTCGCCCTGGAGAGCCCGCCGCAGGAGTCCGTCGAGGCACCCGAGCCGGGTCCGTGGACGGCCTACCCTGCCGGTCCTGCGTGGCTGAGGCGGGTCGCGTCGGGGGAGGGGCCGGCCGCCGCGTGGACGGCGCTGCCCGGTCGCCGACCCGACCACGACTGGCCCGTGGCCCTGGCGGTCGCCGCCACGACGGCATTGGCCGCCGGCCGCGGCAGCGTCGTCGTCTTGCCCGACCACCGCGACGTCGACCGGCTCGACGCCGCCCTCACGCAGCTGTTGGGCAAGGGACGGCACGTGCGGCTCACGGCCGACCAGGGTCCGCAGGCCCGCTACACCGCCTGGCTCAAGGTCCTGCGGGGTCACGTGCGCATCGTGATCGGCACGCGGGCCGCGGCCTTCGCCCCCGTACACGATCTCGGCCTCGTCGCCTGGTGGGACGACGGCGACGACCTGCTGGCCGAGCCCCGGGCGCCCTACCACCACACCGGCGTCGTCCTCGGCCTGCGGTCGGCGGCGACGGGGGCGGCGCTGCTCGCCGGCGGTTTCGGGCGCAGCCTGCGACTGCAGGTCGGCATCGAGGCCGGTGACCTCGTGCCCGTCGAGGCCGACCCGACTGCCCTGCGCAGCGCGATGCCGCGGGTGACGGTCGCGGGGGAAGGACTCGACGAGGAGCGCGATGGCCCGGCAGCGCGGGCGCACCTGCCCTCACGGGCGTGGCGCGTCGCCAAGGACGCCCTCGTCGACGGCCCGGTGCTCGTGCAGGTGCCGCGCCGCGGCTACCTGCCCTCCCTCAGCTGTGCCGAGTGCCGCACCCCCGTGCGATGCACCCGGTGCCGGGGGCCGGTGTCGGTCAGCGGCTCGGGGACGCCGCCGGCGTGTCGCTGGTGTGGCCTCGTCGTCGCCGCGGGCACCTTCGAGTGCCAGCACTGCGGCTCCCGTCGGCTGCGGTCGGCGGTCACCGGTGCCAAGCGCACGGCTGAGGAGATCGGTCGGGCCTTCCCCGGCACGCCCGTGCACACCTCGGGGTCGGGCGACGTGCTCGCGACCGTGGGCGGCGACCCGGCGCTCGTCATCGCCACCCCGGGCGCCGAGCCGGTCGCCGAGGGCGGCTACACGGCCGTGCTGCTGCTCGATGCCTGGGCCAGCCTCGACCTGCCCGTGCTCGACGCACCGCTCGAGGCGGTGCGCCGGTGGCTGGCCGCCGCAGCGCTCACCCGACCGGGCCGTGCCACGGTGCTCTGCGGGGCTCCCGAGGCCGTCGCGCTCCCCGCCGTCGAGGCTCTCGTGCGCTGGGACCCCGCCTGGCTCGCGGAGCGCGAGCTCGCCGAGCGTGCCGAGCTCGGCCTCCCGCCCGCCCTGCGCGTCGCCCAGCTGACCGGCTCGCGCCGGGCGCTCGAGGGGGCGCTGCACCAGCTCGAGCAGCAGGGACTGCCTCCGGGGGCGCAGGTGCTCGGACCGGTCCCTCACGCACCGTCAGCGCCACACCGCGGAGGCGCCCCTGCCGAGGGCGATGCCCCGGCACGGGCGGTGGCCGACCACCACGTGCTCGTGCGCGTGCCCCTCGCGGCGACGCTCGAGCTGACCCGTGCGCTCATCGCCCTCAAGGCCGTGCGATCGGCGCGCAAGGAGGCCGAGGTCGTCGCGGTGCGGGTCGACCCGCTCGACATGTTCTGACCCGCGCCCGTGGGAGAGTGACGGCATGCCCGACCGCGAGCGTGACCTCGACATCGTCCTCTTCGGCGCGACCGGCTTCGTGGGGGTGCTCACGGCCGCCCACCTGGCCGAGCACGCTCCCGACGGCGCTCGCATCGCGCTGGCCGGCCGCTCGCGCGCCAAGCTCGAGACCGCGCGCGCCGAGATCGGTGGACGCGCCCTCGACTGGCCGCTCGTCGAGGTCGACGCCACCGACTCGGCCGGGTTGCGCGGGCTGGCCGCGCGCACGACGGTGCTCGCCAGCACGGTCGGGCCCTACGCGGCATACGGCAAGGAGGTCGTGCGCGCCTGCGCCGAGGAGGGCACGCACTACGCCGACCTCACGGGCGAGGTGCTCTTCGTGCGGTGGTCGCTCGACGAGGTCGACACGCGGGCCCGCGAGACCGGGGCCGCCATCGTCCACGCGTGCGGCTTCGACTCGATCCCCTCCGACCTCGGGGTGCTCGTCACGGCCCAGCGCGCGAGCGCCGACGACGCGGGCGAGCTGGGTGAGACGACGTTGCTCGTGCGCTCGATGAAGGGCGGCTTCTCGGGCGGCACCATCGACTCCGCCCGCCAGCAGGCCATCACGACGCGCACCGACGCCGCCGCCCGGCGCACGATCTCCGACCCCTACGCGTTGAGCCCCCGCCGCTCCGAGGAGCCGTCGGGCGGTGGCCGGCCACCTGCCGGGGGAGTGCTGGGCACCCTGCGGCGCCTCGTGCCGATCGACCGCGACCCGGAGACCGGACGCTGGACCGGGCCCTTCGTGATGGCGTCGTTCAACACGCGCATCGTGCGCCTGTCCAACACCCTCTCGGGCTGGTCCTACGGGCGCTCGTTCCGCTACCGCGAGGCGACCGACTTCGGATCAGGCCCGTTGTCGCCCCTGCTGGCGGGCGGGATGGCCGTCGGCCTGGGCGGGGTCGTGACCGGCCTCGCCTACAGCCCGACGCGCGCGGTCATCGACCGCTTCCTGCCCAAGCCGGGAGAGGGCCCGGGACCCGAGGAGCGGGCGGCGGGCCGCTTCCGCATGGAGATCCGCACGACGACGACCGAGGGGCGTCGCTACCGCACGAAGGTCGGCGCCGACTACGACCCCGGCTACGGCGGCACCGCGGTGATGCTCGGCCAGACCGCCCTCGCGCTCGCGTTCGACGGCGATGACGGCGTGCCGGGGCGCACCGGGGTGTGCACGCCGGCCACCGCTCTCGGCGAGGTGCTCGTCGAGCGGCTGCGCGAGCACGGCTTCACCTTCGACGTCGCGGAGGTCACGGCGGACTGACGGTCGCCCGACAACCCCCAAAGAAGTGCTTGACGGTCGTGCCCGCCGCGCCGCATACTGCCAAACATGTCTTTGGAGGATGAACGGATCAGTGACCTGAGGGCGACGGCGCACCCGCTGCGGCTGCAGATGCTCTCGCTGCTCACCGGCGCCGAGCTGAGCGCCGCCGAGGTCGCCCGCGAGCTCGATGTCAGCCAGGCCAACGCGAGCTACCACCTGCGGCTGCTCCACGACGCGGGGTTGCTCGTCATCGCGAGCGAGGAGAACGTGCGCGGGGGGCTCGCCAAGCGCTACCGCCACGTCTGGGACGCGCCGCGCTCTGCAGGGGCGGCGCCCGCGGCTGACGGCGACGCCCAGCACTACGTGCGGGTCCTCGCCGACGCCATCCCGGCCCGCTTCGCCGACCGGCGGCCGGGTGCCCCTGACGGCACCCACCTCACCGACGCCGACCTGTGGGTGGAGCCCGAGGTCTGGTCCCGCGTCGTCTCGCTCGTCGGGGAGGCGAGCGCCCTGCTCCACGCCAGCGCTCAGCCGCCGCGCACCGAGGGCACCGTGCGGGCCAACCTCTCGGTGGCCGCCTTCGAGCTGCTGCCCGAGAGCCGGGGCACCCGATGAGGATCAAGGAGTCGCTCGGCGCGCTCGGCGACCGCCGGTTCGCGTGGTACTTCACGGCGCGCACGGTCTCGACGGCCGGCTCGGTCATGGTGCCGGTGTCGCTCGCCTTCGCCGTGCTCGACATCGACGCCTCCGCCGGCGCGCTGGCGCAGGTGCTGGGCGTGCGCACCCTGGCGATGGTCGTCTTCCTGCTCGTCGGCGGGGTGGTGGCCGACCGGTTCTCGCGCATCGTCGTGCTCCAGGTCTCGCACGCGCTGACCTTCGTCACCCAGGCCACCGCAGCGACCCTCATCATCAGCGGCGACGCCACGCTGACCCAGCTGACGGTCATCGAGGGCATCAACGGCGCCGTGACGGCCTTCACGATGCCGGCAATGATGGGCATCGTCCCCCTCGTCGTCGACCGGTCGCGGCTGCAGGAGGCCAACGCGCTGCTGTCCTTCAGCCGCAGTGGCCTCACCGTCATCGGGCCCGCGGTCGCCGGGCTCCTCGTCGTCGGCGTCGGGCCCGGCTGGGCCCTCGCGGTCAATGCGCTGACGTATGCCGTCGCCATCGTCTGCCTGAGCCGTGTCGGTCTGCCTCGGGCGGAGCCAGGCCGGGCACGGAGGCCCTCGATGGTGCACGAGCTGCGCGAGGGGTGGACAGAGTTCATCCGCCGCGAGTGGCTCTGGGTGGTCGTGCTCGCCTTCGGCCTGCTCAACGCCATCCACGTGGGTGTCATCGGCGTGCTCGGCCCGCTCATCGCCACCTCGACCGATGCCATCGGCAAGGCGGGCTGGGGGCTGGCGCTGAGCGCCGAGGCTGCCGGCACGGTCCTCATGACGATCGTCATGCTGCGGCTGCGCCTCGAGCACCCGCTCCGGGCGGGCATGCTCGCCATGTGCGCCCTCGCGGTGCCGATGGTGCTGCTCGGTGCGGCGCCGGCGCTGATCCCCGTGGCCATCGGCTTCTTCGTCGCGGGCGCTGCCGTCGAGGTCTTCGGCGTGGGCTGGAGCACGGCCCTGCACGAGCACATTCCCGTCACCGTGCTCTCGCGCGTGTCGAGCTATGACGCCCTCGGCTCCTTCGTGGCGATGCCGATCGGGACCTTCCTCTATGGCTGGCTCGCGACGACGGTCGACGTCGAGACCCTCATCCTCCTGAGCGCCGGGGTCTACGTCGTCATCGCGGTGCTGGCCCTGCTGTCGCGGTCGGTGCGCGACCTGGGCCGGTCGTCGGAGGAGCCGGTCGATGAGCAGCGCAGCGAGCGGGTCGGGCCGACGACGCCCGCGGAGCGGTCCTAGACTTGCGCTCGCACCATCCGCCCGCGCACCCAGGAGACCCGTGTCGATCAAGGACATCCGCCTCTTCGGTGACCCGGTGCTGCGCACGCCGGCGGTCGACGTCGTCGACTTCGACAAGCAGCTCCGCGTCCTCGTCAAGGACCTCGAGGACACGATGATGGATGCACCCGGTGCCGGCCTCGCCGCGCCGCAGATCGGGGTGGGGCTGCGCGTCTTCACCTACTGGGTCGACGGCGTGCTCGGTCACCTGGTCAACCCGAGCCTCGACCTCTCCGACGAGGAGCAGGACGGGCCGGAGGGGTGCCTCTCGATCCCCGGCGTCGCGTTCGACACCAAGCGAGCCCTGTCTGTCGTGGCGCGCGGCCAGGACATGTGGGGCGAGCCGGTCGTGCTCGAGGGCACCGAGCTGCTCGCCCGCTGCGTGCAGCACGAGACCGACCACCTCGACGGCGTGCTCTTCGTCGACCGGCTCGACCCGGAGGCGCGGCGCGAGGCGATGCGGGCGATCCGCGAGTCCGACTGGTTCGCCGAGAGCCCGACCGAGGTGCGCATCAGCCCGCACTCGACCTTCGGCCGGGCGATGTGACGTGAGAGTCGTCTTCGCCGGCACGCCGGAAGCCGCGGTGCCGAGTCTCGAGGCCGTGGCGGCATCGAGCCACGAGCTCGTCGGGGTCGTGACCCGCCCCGACGCCCCGTCGGGTCGCGGCCGCCGTCTCGAGGCCTCGCCCGTGCGACGCCGGGCCGACGAGCTCGGTGTGCCGGTGTTGACCCCTGCCCGGGCCGGTGACCCCGACTTCCTCGAGGCGCTTCGCGGCCTGGCCCCCGACGCGTGCCCGGTCGTCGCCTACGGCAACCTCCTGCCGCCGGCCGCTCTCGAGATCCCGCGCCTCGGCTGGGTCAACCTGCACTTCTCGCTGCTGCCCGCCTGGCGCGGCGCGGCCCCCGTCCAGCACGCCATCATGGCCGGCGACACGGTGACCGGCGCCTCGACGTTCCTCATCGAGCGGGGACTCGACACCGGACCGGTGCTCGGCTTCATGACCGAGACGATCCGGCCGGCAGACACCGCCGGCACGCTGCTCGAGCGGCTCGCCACCGCAGGGGCCGGACTGCTCGTCGCCACGCTCGACGGCCTCGAGACCGGCGACCTCGTGCCGCGGCCGCAGGGTGGTGACGGGGTCTCGCTCGCGCCGAAGATCGAGGTCGGCGACGCCCGCATCCGCTGGGAGCACCCGGCCACGGCCGTCGACCGTCGCGTCCGCGGTTGCACCCCGGCGCCCGGCGCCTGGACGACCTTCCGCGGTCAGCGCCTCAAGGTCGAGCCCGTGACGCTGCCGACCGACGACGAGAGGACTGCCCTCGGGCATCTCGACCCCGGAGTCCTGCTCGTCACGAAGAAGGCCGTCCACGTCGGCACCGGCACCGTGCCCGTGCGGCTGGGCGCGGTGCAGGCGCACGGCAAGAAGCCGATGGCGGCGGCCGACTGGGCCCGCGGCACGCGCATCGAGGCGGGAGAGCGGGTCGGCGATGAGTGACGACGAGAGCAGGGCCCGGCGCGGCGACCGGCAGCGGCCCCCGGCCCGCGAGCGGTCGGCCCGGCACCGCTCGGAGCAGCGGCCGTCCGAGCGGGCCCGCCGCACCGACTTGGCCCGCCTGACGGCCTACACGGCGATGCGTGAGATCGCCGACGGCGCCTACGCCAACCTCGCTCTGCCGAGGCTCCTGCGCGACAAGCGGATCACCGGTCGGGACGCCGGCTTCGCGACCGAGCTCGTCTACGGCGCGACCCGACTGTCCGGCCTCTACGACGCGATCATCGCCTCAGCCGCCGGCCGCCCCGTCGACAAGATCGACGCCAACGTGCTCGACACCCTGCGGCTGGGGGCCCACCAGGTGCTCGGCATGCGGGTGGCCACCCACGCCGCCGTCGACGAGACGGTGGCCCTCGCGCGCCAGGTCAACGGAGCCGGGGCAGCCGGCTTCGTCAATGCCGTCATGCGGCGCATCAGCGAGCGCGAGCCCGACGCGTGGGTCGAGCTCGTGTCACAAGGCATCACCGACCCGGTCGAGCGGCTGGCCCTGCGCACGTCGCACCCCGTCTGGGTCGCCAAGGCCCTGCGCGCCGCCCTCATCGGCCACGGCGCCACCACCCCTGACGAGGCCGAGGCATCGCTCGCCGCGCTGCTCGAGGTCGACAACGAGCCCGCCAAGGTCTCGCTCGTGGCACGCCCGGGTCTGTGCTCGCTCGAGGAGCTCGAGGACTTCGGGGCCGAGCGCACCGGCCTCAGCCCGGTGGGCGCCGTCCTGCCCGAGGGCGACCCCGGCGCCGTCGACGCGGTGCGCGACGGCAGGGCGGCCGTGCAGGACGAGGGGTCGCAGCTGCTCGTGCTCGCGCTGGCGGGGGCCGAGGTCCAAGGGGCGGCGGCTGCCGACGAGCGCTGGCTCGACCTGTGCGCGGGGCCGGGCGGCAAGGCCGGGCTGCTCGCCGCGCTCGCCATCCAGCGACGAATTCCCTTTGTCGCCAACGAGATCAGTGAGCACCGCGCCGACCTCGTGTGGCAGACGCTCGCTGCTGCGCGGCTGGCGGCACGCGAGGCCGACACGAGTCTGAAAGTCCGCCACGGCGACGGGCGCGAGATGGGGGAGGTCGACCCGGCGGCATACAGCAGGGTGCTCATCGACGCGCCGTGCACCGGCCTCGGTGCGTTGCGCCGCCGCCCCGAGGCGCGCTGGCGGCGCAGCCCCGCGGATGTCGCGGCCCTCGCCGGCCTGCAGCGCGAGCTGCTCGCCTCGGGCATCGAGGCCACCGCCCCGGGCGGCCTCGTCGGCTATGCGACGTGCAGCCCGCACCTCAACGAGACCCGCTTCGTCGTCGCAGACATCCTCAAGCGTCGCGACGACGTCGAGGTGGTCGATGCCCGGCCACTCTTCGTCGACGCGTCGGGGGAGCAGCTGCCGGAGCTCGGCGAGGGACCCTTCGTCCAGCTCTGGCCACACGTCCACGGCACCGACGCGATGTTCTTCGCGCTGCTGCGCAAGAAGTAGATTCGCCCCGTGCAGATCTCACCGAGCATCCTGTCGGCCGACTTCGCCAACCTCGAGTCGGAGCTGCGGCGCATCGCCAACGCCGACTGGGCCCACGTCGACGTCATGGACGCCCACTTCGTGCCCAACCTCACCCTCGGGCTGCCCGTCGTCGAGGCCCTGGTGCGCGTGAGCCCCGTGCCGATCGACGCCCACCTGATGATCGAGGATCCCGACCGGTGGGCGCCGAAGTACGCCGAGGCGGGCTGCCAGTCGGTCACCTTCCACATCGAGGCGGCGCGCGACCCGCGCACCCTGGCGCGGGGGCTGCGCGCGGCCGGTGCGCGGGCGTCGATGGCGCTGAAGCCCGCGACGCCGTTCGCGCCCTACGAGGACCTGCTGCCCGAGCTCGACATGGTGCTGGTGATGACCGTCGAACCCGGCTTCGGGGGGCAGTCGTTCATGGCCGACCAGATGCCCAAGGTGCGCGAGGTGCGTGAGGCCGTGCGACGTCACGGCGGCGAGATCTGGGTGCAGGTCGACGGTGGCGTGAGTGCCGACACGATCGAGCAGTGCGCCGAGGCCGGTGCCGACGTCTTCGTCGCGGGGTCGGCCGTCTACGGCGCCGAGGACGCCGCTGCCGCGGTCGACGAGCTGCGGGCTCTCGCCGTCGCGCACCGGCACTGACCGGGCGCGGTTACTGAGTCAGCGGTTGTCGCCGGCAAGCGGCTGCAGCACCCGGCGACGTCAGGAGGCGGAGGAGGCCGGGCTAGCCTGCTGGCCGTGGAGCTCGAGCTGCGTGTCATCACCCCCGACGACTGGGAGGCCTTGCGTGCGGTGCGCCTGAAGGCGCTGGCGGACTCACCCGACGCGTTCGGCGCAACTCTGGCCGACGCCACGGCGCAACCTCCGCAGGTGTGGCGGGACCGCGCGGCCGGTGCCGGCCCGGTCATCCTCGCGTTCGCCGACCAGGTGCCGGTCGCCATGGGTGGGCTGTATGTGCCGCCGGAGTCGGACGACGCGTTCGTCTGGGGGATGTGGGTCGAGCCGGCGTCACGAGGTCATGGCTTGGCCTCCCGCATCCTTCACGACCTGCTGAGCCACCCCGAGGCAGCGGGACGATCCCTGCACCTGCATGTCACGCACGGCAACAGCACCGCTCGTCGCCTCTACGAACGGCACGGCTTCACGGGCACCGGCGAGAGCCAGCCGTTGCGGGACGGCTCCGACGTTCGCATCGCCGCCATGCGGCGGGACTGATCGCTGCAGCGAGCCGCCGCGTCACGGCCGTGGTCTCAGGCCTTGTCGGCGGTCGGTCCGGTGTCGGCGAGCCACTTGCCCACGGCCTGCGCACAGAGGTCGGGCGCCTCGACCGGAAGCAGGTGGCCGGCGCCGTCGACCGCCCGGAGGGTCCAGCCCGGCCGCCGGGCGTGCTCTGTGAGCGACGCGGGGTCGACCAGCGGATCGTCGGTGCCGCGCAGGACGAGCACCGGCATCCGCAGCGCATCGAGCGCCTCGGTGGTCGGGCGCTGCGTGATGAACATGGCCCTGACGGCCGACGCCAACGCCGTGGCCGTGCCCGCCAGCCGTTCGGGGTGCTCGCGGGCCACCTCGAGGCTCTCGAGCCACAGGTCGACCTGCGCGCGCGAGACACGGCTCGGGTCGCCGCCGACCGGGCCGGCGCGGCCGGGTGAGACGGCACCCCCTGTGAGGATCGCGTTCCGCTTGGCGTCCACGATGCGCCGGCCGGCCAGTCGCAGCACGATGCGTGCCAGGGGCGGGCCCGTTGCCACGGCGAGGCGTCCCATCGTCTGCCACCCGAGCGCCTCGACGGGCGACGCGCGGCGCCAGGGCAGCGTCGGGGCCACCAGGACGACTCCCCGAGTCTGCTCGGGCATCATCCCCGCAGCCAGCGCCGCCACGAGGCCACCCGTCGACCAGCCGTGCAGCACCACCGGGCGGTCGAGCCGGAGCCGCCGGACGAAGGCCGACACGAAGAGAGCGTCGAGGTGCGCGGAGGGCCCTCGCCGATAGGGGTCACCGGTGTGACCCGTGACCGTGCCCGGGAGGTCGACGGCGACCACCGTGCCGAAGCGCCTCAGGTGCGGAACGAGGTCGAGCCACATGCTCGCGCTGCCGGTCATCGGGGGCACGAGCAGGTGAACCGGTGACGCGGGCGCGGCGGCAGAGGTGGGCTCCGCGAGGACGTAGTGCACGGGCACGCCGCACACGCTCGTCGACACGCTGCGCAGGCCCGCCCACTGCTGCGAGCGAACGCCCCAGTCGTCACAGCGCACGGGACCCTCCGCCCTCCGATGGGAGCCGTGGCGAAGCCTCGGCCCCTCTCATCATGACCCCGACCCAGGCAGCCTGCACCCCGCGTCGTGGCGGCCGTCACGTGGTCAGGGTGTGCGTCGCGGGTGGACGCGGGTGCATACTGGATGCACGTGCTCCGGGGTCGGTGTAATTCCGAGCCGGCGGTTAAAGTCCGCGACCCGGCCGCAGCCAGCGGCCGGTTGATCTGGTGAAATTCCGGGACCGACGGTGAAAGTCCGGATGGGAGGCAGCACGAGACAGGCCGTCATGGTCTGGGTCTTCGGCGTCCGCACGCCGCGACCCGGCACCCTGCGGCGTGTGGGAGTTCCCCCGGAGTTCGTCCGTGCACCGACGAACGACGCGAGGTCGAACACCCCATGCAGGCACTTGCCCTGGCCGACGAGACACAGAACGTCTTCCAGCGCGCCATCGAGGCGGCGATCGCCATCGGCCCCTACCAGCTGCACTGGCTCGAGCTGATCGGCGTGCTGATCGGCCTCGCCTCCGCCTACCTCGGCATGCGCCGGTGGGTCTGGGCCTGGCCCGTCGGCATCATCGCCAACGTCATGCTCTTCTTCGTGTACCTCGGTGCCGTCTTCGGCGCGGACGAGCGCATCCCGCTCTTCGGGCAGGCCGGCCGCCAGGTCTTCTTCATCATCACGAGCATCTACGGCTGGTGGCGGTGGTCCCGGCTGCGCCGGCTCAACCACGCCGACGACCCGACCGGCGCCGCCATCACCCCGCGATGGGCGACGGCGAAGGAGCGCACGGCGGTCGTCGCCTTCTGGCTCGTCGGCACCGTCGTCGTGCACCAGGTCTTCGTCTGGCTCTGGAGCCTCTCGCCCAACCCCTACTTCACCCCGCAGTGGTGGTTCTTCTGGTGCGACGCCTGGATCTTCGTCGGCTCGATCGTCGCCACCTACGCCATGGCGCGCGGGTGGAACGAGTTCTGGCTCGCCTGGATCGGGGTCGACCTCGTCGGCATCCCCTTCGGTTTCGCCACGGGCTACGTGCCGACGGCGGTGCTCTACACGTTCTACGGCCTGTTCGTCATCTACGGCTTCACCCAGTGGGTCAAGGCCTCACGCACCGAGCAGCCCGACCCCGAGGCGACCCTCGCGAGATCGGCGACGGGCTGAGCATGGCTGACACGACTGCCTCGACCTGGATGCGGCGAGCCCTCCACCTCGCCGCATCCGGGCCGTGGCCCGACCCCAACCCCCGCGTCGGGTGCGTGATCGTCGCGCCGGACGGCAGCGTCGTCGCAGAGGGACACCACCACGGGGCCGGCACGCTGCACGCCGAGGTCGAGGCGCTCCGCAGGGCCGGCGAGCAGGCCCGGGGTGCGACCGCCTACGTGACCCTCGAGCCCTGCGCGCACACGGGCCGCACCGGGCCGTGCGCCGACGCCCTCGTCATGGCGGGGGTGGCTCGGGTCGTCTTCGCCCAGTCCGACCCGAACCCCGATGCCATGGGTGGGGCCGAGCGGTTGCACGCCGCCGGGGTCGACGTGATCGGGGGGGTGCTCGCCGACGAGGCGGGCGCGCTCAACGACCGGTGGGCCCGCGGTGTCGCGCTCGGCCGGCCCCTCGTGACCTGGAAGTTCGCAGCCACCCTCGACGGTCGCAGCGCGGCCGCCGACGGCACGAGCCGCTGGATCACGAGCGACGCGTCCCGCGCCGACACTCACGCCCTGCGGGCGACCCGCGACGCCGTGCTGGTCGGCACCGGCACCCTGCTCGCCGACGACCCGCGCCTCACCGCCCGTATGCCGGACGGCGGGCTCGCCGAGCGTCAGCCGCTCCGCGTCGTGATGGGCCTGCGCGACGTGCCCGGCTCGGCACAGGTGCACCGCGGCCCCGGCGAGGTGCTGCACCTGCGCACGCGCGATCCCGAGCGCGCCCTCAAGGAGCTGTGGCACACCGGCGTCCGCGACGTCTGGCTCGAGGGCGGCCCCACCCTGGCTGCTGCCTTCGTCACCGCCGGGCTCGTCGACGACGTCTACGCCTACCTCGCGCCCGCGCTCCTCGGGGCCGGGCGCCCCGTCGTCGACGACCTCGGCATCACCACCATCGCGGACATCCGGCGGCTCGAGACCGTCGACGTCGAGGTCATCGGGGGAGACGTGCGCGTGCACGCACGACCCAGTGACAGCACCGAAGAGGAGCAGTGATCAGAACGATGTTCACCGGAATCGTCGAGGAGCTCGGCACGGTCAGTGCCATCGAGCACGGCGCCGACTCGGCCGTGCTGCGCATCAGGGGCCCGCTCGTCGTCAGCGACGCGGTGCACGGGGCCTCGATCTGCGTCAACGGCGTCTGCCTGACCGTGACCGATCACGACAGCGAGCAGTTCGCCGTCGATGTCATGGCGGAGACGCTGAGCCGCAGCGCCCTCGGAGCGCTCGAGCCCGGCGACCGCGTCAACCTCGAGCGTGCCATGCGCGCCGACGGTCGCTTCGGCGGCCACGTCGTGCAGGGGCACGTCGACGGCACGGCCACGATCACCCGGCGCACCCCCGGGGACCGTTGGGAGACAGTCGAGCTGACGCTCCCACCCGACCTCGCGGCATACGTCGTGGAGAAGGGGTCGATCACCGTCGACGGTGTCTCGCTCACGGTCGCCTCCGTCGGCGACGACAGCTTCTCGGTGTCGCTCATCCCGACGACTCTCGCCCTGACCACCTTGGGGCACAAGCGAGTCGGCGACGTCGTGAACCTCGAGGTCGACGTCATCGCGAAGTACGTCGAGCGGCTGCTCGGGGCCCGGACGGCGGTGCAGCGATGATCGGGCTGGCCACGATCGAGCAGGCCCTACAGTCCCTCCGAGACGGGCGACCGGTGCTCGTGCTCGATGACGAGGGGCGCGAGAACGAGGGCGACCTCGTGCTGGCCGCCGAGACGGCCACGCAGGAGTGGATGGCCTGGACCGTGCGCCATTCGTCGGGCTACCTCTGCGCGCCGATGCCGGCCGAGCTGGCCGACCGGCTCGAGCTGCCTCTCATGGTGACCGACAACCGCGACCCGCTCCGCACCGCCTACACGGTGTCGGTCGACGCGGCCCGTGGGGTCACGACGGGCATCAGCGCCGCCGACCGCCTGCGCACCGTGCGGGTGCTCGCCGACCCCGCCTCGGCGCCGAGCGACCTCGTGCGCCCCGGGCACGTGCTGCCGCTACGGGCGCGGCACGGCGGCGTGCTCACCCGGCCCGGGCACACCGAGGCAGCCGTCGACCTCACCCGGCTCGCCGGTCTCGCGCCGGTGGGGGTCATCGGGGAGCTCGTCCACGACGACGGGCGGATGATGCGCTACGACGCCGTCGTGGCCCTCGGCGCGGAGGCCGGGCTGCCGGTCATCACCATCGAGTCGCTCATCGCCTGGCGGCAGCGTCTCGACCGGGTCGAGCGGCTCGCGACGACCCGCATCCCGACGGTCCACGGCACCTTCACCGCCCACGGCTACCGCGACACCCTCACCGGCGACGAGCACGTCGCGCTCGTCAGCCCGCGCGGCCTCCAGGCGCTCGGACGACCCGGCCCCGTGCTCACCCGGCTGCACAGCGAGTGCCTCACGGGCGACGCCTTCGGCTCGCTGCGGTGCGACTGCGGCCCGCAGCTCCAGTCCGCACTCTCCCGAGTCGGGCGCGAGGGTGGCGTCGTGGTCTACCTCGGCGGTCACGAGGGCCGGGGAGTGGGCCTGGTCGACAAGCTGCGCGCCTACTCCGAGCAGGACGCCGGCGCCGACACCGTCGACGCGCAGACCGCGCTGGGCCTGCCCGTCGACGCCCGTGACTATGCCGCCGGCGCCGCGATCCTGCACGACCTCGGCGCCGAGCAGGTCGTCCTGCTCACCAACAACCCGACCAAGGTCTCGGCCCTGCGCCACTTCGGCGTCGACGTCGTCGCCGTCGAGCGACTCCACGGACCTGTGGGCGAGGACAACGCCGGCTACCTCATCACCAAGCGCGAGCGGCTCGGCCACGACATCCCGGCGGCGCCCGCCGCGCACCAGAGCAAGGAGACAGCATGAAGGACGGCGCCCCCACCATCGCCGCCGACGGCACCGGCCTGCGGATCGCCGTCGTCGCGGCGAGCTGGCACGAGCAGGTGATGGGCGGCCTGCTGGGCGGGTCCCTCCGAGGCCTCGCCGAGGCCGGCGTCACGGACGTCGAGGTCGTGCGCGTGCCCGGCACCTTCGAGCTGCCCGTCGCCTGCGCCGCCCTCGCCGACCGCTTCGACGCGCTCGTCGCGCTCGGCGTCGTCATCCGTGGAGGCACACCGCACTTCGACTACGTGTGCCAGGCGGCGACCGTCGGCATCACCGAGGTAGCCGTGCGCACCCGCGTGCCGATCGGCTTCGGCGTGCTCACGTGTGACGACGAGGCCCAGGCGCTCGACCGGGCCGGGCTGCCCGGCTCCGCCGAGGACAAGGGCCACGAGGCCGCCACGGCCGCGGTGGCCACCGTCGTTGCGCTCCGTGCCGCAAGCGACGCCGGGCCCCTGAGCGCCACGGGGTGAGCGGCATACGGACCCCGTCCCGGCCCCACGTAGGCTGGGGGACCGTGAAGAGCTTTGAGCAGCTGTATGCCGAGCTGGCCGAGAAGGCGGCGACCCGACCCGAGGGATCCGGCACCGTCGCGCAGCTCGACGCCGGCGTCCACGCGATCGGCAAGAAGATCGTCGAGGAGGCGGCCGAGGTCTGGATGGCCGCGGAGTACGAGTCGAACGCCGAGGCCGCCGAGGAGATCAGCCAGCTGCTCTACCATCTGCAGGTCCTCATGCTCGCCAAGGGCATCACGCTCGACGACGTCTACGCCCACCTGTAAGACCCCAGAGGACCCCACCCCCATGCTGCGAATTGCCGTGCCCAACAAGGGCTCCCTGTCCGACGCCACCGTCGAGATGCTTCGCGAGGCGGGCTACCGCACGCGCCGCGACACCAAGGAGCTCGTCGTCACCGACGTCGAGAACGACGTCGAGTTCTTCTACCTGCGCCCTCGTGACATCGCCGTCTACGTCGGCTCCGGCACCGTCGACGGCGGCGTCACCGGACGCGACCTGCTGCTCGACTCCGGCTCCGCCGCCGTCGAGGTGATGGCGCTCGGCTTCGGGGGCTCGACCTTTCGGTATGCCGCCCGCCCGGGCCAGGTGGCCACGGTCGACGACATCGACGGCAAGCGGGTGGCGACGAGCTATCCGGGTCTCGTCCGCGCCGACCTCGCGGCCCGCGGTCTCACCGGCGAGGTCGTGCGCCTCGACGGGGCGGTCGAGACCGCCATCACCCTGGGTGTCGCCGACGTCATCGCCGACGTCGTCGAGACGGGCGCCACGCTGCGCAGCCAGGGCCTCGCGGTCTTCGGTGAGCCGATCCTGCAGTCCGAGGCCGTGCTCATCCGCGGTGACCGGCCGGGCGAGGAGCAGGCGGTGTCGGTGCTCGAACGACGCATCGCGGGCGTCATCACCGCGCGCACCTACGTGATGCTCGACTACGACTGCCCCAAGGAGCTCGTCGACAAGGCGACCGAGCTGACGCCGGGTCTCGAGTCGCCCACCGTGTCGCCGATGCAGGACGACGCCTGGGTCGCCGTGCGAGCCATGGTGCCGCGCATCGGCCGCAACCGGCTCATGGACGAGCTCTACGACCTCGGGGCCCGCGCCATCCTCGTCACCGACATCGCGGCGTGCCGCCTGTGACGCCGTGAGCGCGCCCGACGGGCCCGACGCCTCCATCCCGTCCGGTGAAGGTGACGCCCTCGCGACGTTCCGGCCGCGGCGCGGTCGGGCCGTCGCCTTCGGGGTCGCGTGGGCCTCGCTCGCCGTCTTCGGGGGGCTGGCGGTGCTCATGCCCGCCGAGACGCTGGGGCAGTGGAGCATCGTCGACCGACTGATGTTCTTCGCCCTCGGCGTCGTCATCGCCGTCGTCGCCTGGCGCTACGCCTCCATCTCGGCGGTGCCGACGCGCGAGGGCCTCGTGGTCCGCAACCTCGTGCTCACCCGCACCCTCAGCTGGCCGGAGGTCGTCGGCGTGCAGTTCGGTGGTGGCGAGCCGTGGGTGTCGCTCGACCTCGACGACGGCGACACCCTCGCCGTCATGGCGATCCAGAAGGCCGACGGCGACGTCGCGGGACGTGAGGCGTCACGCCTCGCAGCACTCGTGCAGGCCTTCGGGGAGTCACGCCACGGCGACGGCAGCGGGGGAGCCGGGCCAGGCGGCGGGGAGTCGTGAGCGACGGCACCGGTGGTGAGCTGCAGCAGGGCGACCCCACGCCGGAGCGCATGCGTCACGCCCTCGGCCACTTCGCCACGGGCGTCACCGTCGTGACCGGCCTGACGGCACAAGGCGATCCGGTGGGCTTCGCGTGCCAGTCGTTCGCCTCGGTGTCGCTCGACCCGCCCCTCGTGCTCTTCTGTGCCGACCACCGTGGGCGGTCCTGGCCGCGCATGCGCGAGGCGGGTCGCTTCACCGTCAACGTCCTCGGTCACGCGCAGCGCGACCTCATCGAGCGCTTCGGCTCGTCGACCGGGCGGCGCTTCGAGGGACTCGACTGGCTGCCGGCGCGCTCCGGCGGCCCGGGGCTGCCGGGGGTGCTCATGCGCATCCACTGCACCGTCGAGCAGGTGCACGTCGCCGGAGACCACGACGTCGTCATCGGCCGCGTCGTGGAGCTCGAGGACGGAGAGTCCGGCCGGCCCATGCTCTTCTACCGCGGTCGCCTCAGCGTGACCGAGCGGCGCACCCCCTCCGGCGGAGACGACGGCGCCGAGCCGCTCGACGACTACTGGGGCTGACTCGGGACTACCGTGGGTCGCGCATCACGCCGAGGGGACGGAGACACGATGAGCGGGACGACGACGAGGACGGGCACGCACGTCGCTGACAGCCACGATCGCATCCGGGTGCACGGGGCCCGGGTCAACAACCTCAAGGACGTCAGCATCGAGCTGCCGAAGCGACGCCTGACGGTCTTCACCGGCGTCTCGGGCTCCGGCAAGAGCTCGCTCGTCTTCGCCACGATCGCTGCCGAGTCGCAGCGGATGATCAACGAGACCTACAGCGCCTTCGTCCAGGGCTTCATGCCGTCGCTGGCCCGGCCCGAGGTCGACCTCCTCGACGGGCTGACGACGGCGATCATCGTCGACCAGGAGCGGATGGGCGCCAACCCGAGATCGACCGTCGGCACTGCGACCGACGCCAACGCCATGCTGCGGATCCTCTTCAGCCGTATCGGCACGCCGCACATCGGGCCGCCGACCGCCTTCGCCTTCAACGTGCCGACCCGGGTCGCGAGCGGGGTCATGAAGACCGACCGCGGCAACCGGCAGGAGACCTCAGTCGTCCGTGAGGCGGTTTACCAGGGCGGCATGTGCGCCCGGTGCGAGGGGATGGGCGCTGTCAACGACTTCGACCTCACCGCGATCTACGACGAGAGCAAGTCGCTCGCCGAGGGGGCCCTCCTCGTCCCCGGCTACAGCATGGACGGGTGGTACGGCCGGATCTTCAGCGGCGCCGGACTGCCGATGGACAAACCGGTCGGGACCTTCACGGCGAAGCAGCTGCAGAAGCTGCTCTACGGCCCGCCGGAGAAGATCAAGGTCGAGGGCGTCAACCTCACCTTCGAGGGCGTGCTCACGAAGGTCCAGAAGTCGATGCTCTCCAAGGACCTCGACGCCATGCAGCCGCACGTGCGCCGTTTCGTCGAGCGCGCCGTCACCTTCACGACCTGCCCCGACTGCAACGGCACCCGCCTGTCCCAGGAGGCGCTGTCCTCGAAGATCAAGGGCAAGAACATCGCCGACCTGTGCTCGATGCAGATCAGCGACCTCGCCGACTGGCTGCGTGACCTGTCCGAGCCGTCGGTCGCGCCCCTGCTGCGTGGCCTGCAGCACCTGCTCGACTCCTTCGCCGAGATCGGCCTGGGCTACCTCTCCCTCGACCGTCCCGCTGGCACGCTGTCGGGCGGGGAGGCGCAGCGCACCAAGATGATCCGGCACCTCGGGTCGTCCCTCACCGACGTGACCTACGTCTTCGACGAGCCGACCATCGGGCTGCACCCGCACGACATCGACCGCATGAACGCCCTGCTGCTCCAGCTGCGCGACAAGGGCAACACCGTGCTCGTCGTCGAGCACAAGCCCGAGGCGATCGCCATCGCCGACCACGTCGTCGACCTCGGTCCCGGTGCCGGCTCGGGCGGCGGCGAGGTCGTCTTCGAGGGCACGGTCGAGGGGCTGCGCGGCAGCGACACCGTGACCGGTCACCACCTCGATGACCGGGTGCGGCTCAAGGACTCGACCCGCTCGGCGACCGGGGTGATGGAGGTGCGTGGCGCCGCGGCCCACAACCTGCGCGACCTCGACGTCGACATCCCCCTCGGCGTGCTCTGCGTCGTCACCGGAGTCGCAGGGTCGGGCAAGAGCTCGCTCATCCATGGGTCGGTGGCGGGGCGAGAGGGGGTCGTCGTCGTCGACCAGGGCGCGATCCGCGGCTCACGCCGTAGCAACCCGGCGACCTACACCGGTCTGCTCGAACCGATCCGCAAGGCGTTCGCCAAGGCCAACGCCGTCAAGCCGGCGCTCTTCAGCTCCAACTCCGAGGGCGCCTGCCCGGCCTGCAACGGCGCCGGTGTCATCTACACCGAGCTCGGAGTCATGGCGACCGTCGAGTCGACCTGCGAGGAGTGCGAGGGCCGGCGCTTCCAGGCCGCGGTGCTGGGCTACGAGTTCGGCGGGCGCAACATCGCCGAGGTGCTGGCGATGCCGGTGTCCGAGGCGCTGGACTTCTTTGCCGAGGGTGAGGCCCGCACCCCGGCCGCCCACACGATCCTCGGGCGGCTCGTCGACGTGGGGCTCGGCTACATCACGCTCGGCCAGCCCCTGACGACGCTGTCCGGCGGTGAGCGCCAGCGCCTCAAGCTCGCCGCCCAGATGGCCGAGAAGGGCGAGGTCTACGTCCTCGACGAGCCGACGACGGGCCTGCACCTCGCCGACGTCGACAACTTGCTCGGGCTGCTCGACCGGCTCGTGGAGTCGGGACGCTCGGTCATCGTCATCGAGCACCACCAGGCGGTGATGGCCCACGCCGACTGGATCATCGACCTCGGTCCCGGAGCCGGGCACGACGGCGGTCGCGTCGTCTTCGAGGGCACTCCCGCCGACCTCGTGGCCGACGCGTCCACGCTCACCGGCACGCACCTCGCCGCCTATGTCGCGACGTGAAGGTCTACGTCGCCGGTGAGCTGTCCGACATCGCCGCGGTGACGCAGGCGCAGCGCACGATCGTCGCCGCCGGCCACGAGCTCACGCACGACTGGTCGCAGGATCTCGAGCTGCCGCAGGACTACGCCTCGCGTCCCGATCGGTCCGCCGCGATCGCGCGGACCGATCTCGACGCCGTGCTGACCGCCGAGGCGGTCGTCGTCCTGGCATCGAGCGCGCAGGCCGGTCGGGGACTCTTCGTCGAGCTGGGCGCAGCGCTCGCCCGAGCCGAGCTCGGGCAGCTGCAGCACGTGGTCGTCGTCGGCGAGATCCGTCACGAGAGCGTCTTCCACTTCCACCCGCGAGTCCTCCGCGTGGGGTCCGTCGAGGAGTGGCTCGCGACGGTCGAGGCCAGCACCGTGCCTGCTGACCGACCGGCGCTGCGCCCGCGCTCCGTCGTGGTGCGCCCGTTCCCCCCGAGCCGGCGACTCGTCACGGCCGCGGTGCGTGCCGGACGACGCATGGTGCCGATGCACGGGCTCGTCGAGGTCGACGTCACCGAGGCGCGCCGGCTCCTCGTGGACGCAGACCCACCGCTCTCGCTGACGGCCTTCGTCGTGGCCTCGGTCGGTCGCGCGGCCGCCGCGCACCCGCAGGTGCACGCCTACCGCGACTGGCGGGGTCGGCTGGTCGAGCACCACTTCGTCGACGTGCAGACCCTCATCGAGGTCCCGACGGGTGAGGGCCCCTTCGGGCTCGTGCACGTCGTGCGCGACGCCGACACCCGTGCCGTCGACGACGTCACGGCCGAGATCCGATCGGTCCAGCACGACGCGGACTCGACGACGGGCGGGCGCCTCCTCAGGAGCGTCGCGCCGGCACTCGGTCACGTGCCGGGCCTCTACCCGGCGATGTATGCCGCGTTGGGCCGGTCCCGTCGCGCCCACCTCTCGACCGGCACCGTCCAGGTGACCGCGGTCGGGATGTTCGCCGGCGGCGACGGCTTCGCCATCGCCCCGCCGACGCTGGCCTCGCTCAGCATCGTCGTCGGCGGGCTGAGCCGACGGCCGCGTGCGGTCGGCGACGACGTGGTGGTGCGCGACGTCCTCGACCTGACGGTGACGATCGACCACAACGTCGTCGACGGCGCACCGGCAACGCGCTTCGTCGCCGAGCTCCGACACCTGTTGACGACCGCCGCGGTCCTGACCGACGGCTGACCGAGGGCTGACCAAGGGCCGACCGAGGGCCGACCGACGAGCTCGAGCAGGCCCGGGCTCCGGCTGCGACTCGGCTGCCAGGCAGCCGCGTGGTGTCCAGCTCGCTGCGTACACTGCTGCCTCCCGAGCCGGCCCGTGATGTCTCACCGCACATGGACGGTCTCCCGTTCGACGAGAAGGACTGAGCCGTGCCCGACCGACCTGAGATCGTCTGCATCTGCGGCTCCGCCCGGTTCGTGGACGAGATGCGTGCGGCAAACCGTGACCTGACCTTCGCGGGTGTCATCGTCGTCGCGCCCGGCGAAGCGGACGAGGTGATCACCCACGAGCAGAAGACCGCGCTGGACGCCCTCCACCTGCGCAAGATCGACCTGGCTGACCGGGTGCTGGTCGTCAACCCGGGCGGATACATCGGGGAGTCCACAAGCAGGGAGATCGCCTACGCCCAGGCCTCGGGCAAGCCGATCTCGTTCACCGATCCCGTCTGACCCCGAGCCGCTTCGCGGTGTCCGAGGTCCGGGGTCCGGACCGTGAGAGGCACGGCCTAGTCGATGCGGCGCAGTCCCGGGCGCAGGCGCAGCACGACAACCGCCTGCACGACACCGACCGCCGCGAGCACCGCCCAGACGGGCCCGAGGCCGCCGGTGACGTCACGCACGAGACCCATCGCCATCGGCCCGATCGAGGCGATGCTGTAGGAGGCGAAGAAGGCCATGCCGGTCAGCCGGCCGCTCGCCTCGGGCGTCGCGGCATACCGCACGAGCAGCACGAGCCCGAGCGAGAAGGCCGCGCCCTGACCGAGCCCGACCACGCCCGCCCACAGCCAAGGGGCGGCCAGCGGCGCGAGCCAGATGCCGATGCAGCCCAGCGTGCCGAGCGCGGCGACGGGCAGCAGGAGCCGACGAAGGTCGGTGGCGCGGTCGCTCAGCACCGGACCGAGCAGTCCGGAGACGATCTGGGTGCCGCTGAAGACGGCAGCGAGGTAGCCCGCCGACGACGGCGACCAGCCCTGCTCGACGTAGGTCGGCGCGAGCCACGTGACCGCGGAGTAGAAGGCCCACGACTGCAGTGCGAGATAGGCGGCGACGAGCCACGCCGTGCGGTGGCGCCACGGCAGACGCCCGCGCCCCGCCTCGTCGGGCGTGTGGTGCGGGTTGGCGCGCCTCGTGAAGGGCGCCCAGGCGAGGGTGCCGACGAGGGCGATCACCGACCACGAGCCCAGCGAGGCCTGCCACGAGCCGAAGCGGTCGGCGAGCGGCACCGAGAGCGCCGAGCTCAGCGCGGCGCCGCCCATCATCGCGAGCATGTAGAGCCCCGTGACGAGGCCGGCGCGCTCGGGTGGGAAGAAGGTTTTGACCAGTCGCGGGAGCAGCGTGCCGGCCAGGGCGATGCCGACGCCGGCGAGGGCCGTGCCGAGGTAGAGGATGGGCCACGAGTCGGCGGCGAAGCGGCTCGCGGTGCCGGCGAGGATCGCCAGGATCGCCCCGAGCACCGCGGCGACGGCGCCGAACCGGTGGGCGACGACGCTCGCGACCGGGGCGAAGAGGCCCATGCAGAGCACCGGCAGGGTGGTCAGGGCCCCGGCGGCAGCGTGGCTGAGGCCGAGGTCGGCCGAGATCGCGTCGAGCAGCGGCGGCACGCTCGTGATCGCGGTGCGCAGGTTGGCAGCGACCGCGAGCAGGGCGAGCGCCATGATCCACGCGGGCGGCAGCGGTCGCCGGACGGGAGCCGACGGCGGCGCAGCAGACCGCGTGTCGTCGGACGGGGCGGGTCGGGGCACCCTTCAGAGACTAGAGGTGTCGATGACGAGGTCGGCACGCTCCCTCGTGCCGTCGGCGGCATAGAGGCGCGCCTCCTGCTCGGCCCACCGCTCCCAGTTCGGGCGGTAGCCCTCGCCGTCGCGGGCGATACCGCGGCGCATCCGCAGCGCCCGCCCGGCCTCGACGAAGACGCGCACCGCGGCATACGCCCCGGCGGGCCCGACGCTGCTCCCGCAGCCCTCGACGACGAGGAAGCGCGACGCGGCGACCGTGCGGGTCCCGTGCCACTCGTCGCGCACCCAGCTCCACGTCCGGTATGCCGCCGGGTGGCCCTGCGCGATCGGCTCGAGCACCTGCGTGGTGAGCAGTCCCGGGGCCTCGGCGAGTCCGTCCCACCCCGGGAAGATGAGGTCCATGTGCACCACCTCGACCGTGCCGAGCCCCTCCAGCGCGTCGGCCACGCCCTTGGCGAGCGTCGTCTTGCCCGAGCCGCTGGGCCCGTCGATGGCGACGACCACCGTTGCGCCGCAACGGGGCTCGGCCTCTCGGGCCAGCGACACGACGGCTTCGACATCGGAGTCTCGAGCGGGCTCGGTCAGCTGATGCCACATGGCGGCGACCCTACCGGTGCGGCCGTCATCGGCCACTGGCCTAGATTTGGTCCATGCCGGTTGCCACGAGGGTCATCGCCTGTCTCGACGTCGACGCGGGCCGTGTCGTCAAGGGCGTCAACTTCGAGAACCTCCGCGACGCCGGCGACCCGGTCGAGCTGGCGAAGGTCTACGACGCCCAGGGCGTCGACGAGCTGACCTTCCTCGACGTGACGGCGAGCAGCGGCAACCGCGAGACGACCTACGACGTCGTGCGACGCACGGCTGAGCAGGTCTTCATCCCGCTCACCGTCGGCGGGGGAGTGCGCGCGGTCGACGACGTCGACCGCCTCCTGCGCGCGGGCGCCGACAAGGTCGGGGTCAACACGGCGGCCATCGCACGCCCCGAGCTGATCGCCGAGATCGCCGAGCGCTTCGGCGCCCAGGTGCTCGTGCTCTCGGCCGACGTGCGCCGCCGGATCGGCGACGACGGCCGGCCCACGGACGACTTCGTCATGACGACCCACGGCGGGCGCACTCCGGTCGACCTCGACGCCGTCGAGTGGTGTGCCCGGGCGGCCGAGCTCGGCGCCGGCGAGATCCTGCTCAACTCCATGGATGCCGACGGCACCAAGGAGGGCTTCGACCTCGAGCTCATCCGGCGCGTCCGGGCGGCCGTGTCGGTGCCGGTCATCGCAAGCGGAGGCGCGGGCGCGGCCCAGCACTTCGCCCCGGCGGTCGAGGCCGGCGCCGACGCCGTGCTCGCCGCCAGTGTCTTCCACTTCGGCGAGCTGACCGTCGGGCAGGTCAAGGACGCGCTGCGCGCGGCCGGCGTCGTGGTGCGCTGAGCTTCGTCGTGCGCTGAGCGACGCGGACGACGAAGCCAGCCCATGACGACGCTGCCGGCGTCGAGGACCCGGCGACGCGGCATACGGCAGCCGTCAGGAGATGCCGAGCTCAGCCGCCTGCAGGGCCGCGATGTCGTCGGCGTCGCCCGACAGCTCGACCCGCGCGACGTCCTTGCGGCCGTAGGCGTAGAGCACGAGCTCGGCGGGCGTGCCGCGCACGACGACGGTGCCGTGGGCGTCGGGCAGCTTGGCGGAGTGCCGGCCGTGGCCCTCGGCGACGAGGACGATGCCCGTCGGGGACTTGCGGAACATCAGGCGCGAGCTGCGGCGGACCGCGACCCACAGCGCGTGCTGGAGGTTGCCGGCGAGCTCGCGCGGCTCCCAGTCGGGCTGGGCGCGGCGCACGTCCTCGTGGTGCACGAAGTACTCGACGAGGTTGGCCATCTCGTCGACCTTCTCGAAGTGCATCGGGTTCCACACGGGGGCGCCGGCGCGGACGCGCTCGACGAGGGCCGCGTAGTCGCCGCGGGCCATCCGCGACTGCTCCCGCTCGAGACGGTCGCGGAGGAAGGGCAGCCAGGCGCCGGCCGCGAGGTCGGGGCGTCCTTCGCGGATCACGAGGTGGGCCGCGAGGTCGCTGGTGCTCCAGCCATCACACTTCGTGGGGGCGTCGGGGCCGAGTCGGAGCAGCTCGTCGCACAGCAGGTGGCGTTCGGACAGGGCGTGGCGGGTCATGGCCCCATCCTCGCAGCCATGGCCGCGCAGAACGCGCTGGCCTGCCCGGGAGGTGCGTGCCTAGGGTCGGGGAGTGATCGAGCTCGCACGACCGACCGTCGACCTGGCCGCCTCGTGGTGGGCCCTCGTCGACGCCTTCGACGGCGCGACCATCCACGGCTCGGGGCTGCGTCCCGGCGACACCGTCCGGCTGCGCGACCCCGAGGTGCTCGCTGAGTGGGTCGACTGGCTGGGCCGCCAGGAGCGCTCCGACGAGGAGCTGCCCGAGGGTCGGGTGCCCTCGTCCTATCGCTGGGTGCTCGACGGCGGACGGGTCGTCGGCACCATCGCGATCCGTCACGCGCTGACGCCGTCGCTGCTCGCCGAGGGCGGCCACATCGGGTATGCCGTCGGGCCGGGTGACCGCGGACGCGGGGTCGCGAGCGCCGCCCTCGCGCTCGCCCTCGACCTGGCCGGCAGGCGCGGCATCGACCGGGCGCTCGTGACGTGCGACGACGACAACGTCGCGTCCGCTCGCACCATCGAGCGGGCCGTTCGGGAGCGCGGGGGCTTCCTCGAGGACGTGCAGGGCGGCATCCGGCGCTACTGGGTGCGCACCGATGCATTGACTGTCGGTGGCGCGTGAGAGGCTGGCAAGTCGTGGCAGTGGGGGCGGCGGCGCGTGCCGACCACCCTGATGCCTGACCGACGCATGACCCTACGCATGACCTGAAGCTCGACCCAACGGGAGCCCCACACGTGAACGACCTGCCGTCCTCGACCCTGCGAGAGGGCCTGTCCGTCATCGCTCGCGGCATCAAGGGACAGCCCCGGTGGTTCGCGCTCGCGGTCCTCGGCAGCGTGGTGTACGGCGTCATGACCGGCATGACCGCGTGGACGATCGGGTGGCTCGTCGAGCACCAGATCACGCCCGCCATCGAGGCCGGCAGCGTCACCGCACAGCAGCTGTGGACGATCGGTGGGGTCCTCGGCCTCGTCGTGCTCGTCACCGTCACCGGCGTCATCGGCCGACGGTTGGCCGGCGGCATCGCGATGTTCAACCTCGGCGCCATGTATCGCCGCCAGGTGACGCGGCAGTACCTCCGCCTCCCGCTCTCGTGGCACCACAAGCACCCGTCGGGCCAGCTCCTGTCCAACGCCAACGCCGACGTCGAGGCGACCTGGAACATCTTCGCCCCGCTGCCCATGGCCCTCGGGGTCGTCGTCATGCTCGCCTTCGGCATCGTGCAGATGATGGTCATCGACCCCTGGCTGGCCGTCGTCGGTCTCACCGTCTTCCCGCTGCTCTTCCTCGCCAACGTCGCCTTCCAGCGCGCGATGTCGCCCAAGGTCACCCTGGCGCAGCAGCTGCGCGCCGACGTCTCCGAGGTCGCGCACGAGAGCTTCGAGGCCGCGCTCATCGTCAAGTCGCTGGGCCGTGAGGACCACGAGGCCGAGCGCTTCCGCGAGGTGACCCACGCCCTGCGCGACGCCAACATCGAGGTCGGCCGCACCCGCGGCCGGTTCGACCCGGCGATCGAGGCCATCCCGACCATCGGCACCCTCGCGGTCCTCTTCGTCGGCACCCTGCGCGTCAGCGGCGGCTACCTGTCGGCGGGCGAGGTCGTGCAGATCGCCTACCTCTTCTCCATCCTCGCCTTCCCCGTGCGCGCGCTCGGCTGGGTGCTCGCCGAGCTGCCCCGCTCCGTCGTCGGCTGGAAGCGGGTCTCGGCCGTGCTCGAGGCCGAGGGCAGCATGACCTACGGCGACCGTGACCTGCCGCGCGGGCGCTCGAGCCGGCTGCAGGCCGACCACGTCGCCTACGCCTACGAGGTCGAGAGCGAGTCGGGCAAGGTCGACCTCAACCCGGCGCTGGTCGACGTGACGCTCGACGTCGCGCCCGGCTCCACCGTCGCCGTCGTCGGCCCCACCGGCAGCGGCAAGTCCACGCTGACCAACATCCTCATGCGCCTCGTCGACCCCGACACCGGTGCGGTGCTCGTCGACGGCATCGACCTGCGCGAGGTGCGACGCGGCGGGGTCAGCGACGTCGCCGCCCTCGTCGCCCAGCAGACCTTCATGTTCGACGACACCGTGCGCGGCAACGTCACGCTGGGGCTCGACCACGACGACGAGGCGGTGTGGCGCGCCCTCAACGTCGCGCAGGGTGCCGGCTTCGTCGACCGCCTGCCGGAGGCCCTCGACACCCGCGTCGGTGAGCGCGGGGCGAGCCTCTCCGGGGGCCAGCGCCAGCGCATCGCCCTCGCCCGGGCGATCATCCGAGAGCCGCAGCTGCTCATGCTCGACGACGCCACGTCGGCGGTCGACCCCAGCGTCGAGCAGGCGATCCTCTCGCGGCTGCGCGAGGCGAGCTCGGGCACGACGGTGCTCGTCGTCGCCTACCGCATGGCGACGATCCTGCTCGCCGACGAGGTCGTCTACGTCGAGGGTGGCCGAGTCATCGACCACGGCACGCATGCCCAGCTGCTCGGGAGGTGCGCCGGCTACGAACGCCTCGTGACGGCATACGCCCGCGAAGCGGCTGAGCGGGCGGCCCTCGCGGCGGAGGACGACGACATCGGCGCCGACTTCGACGACGACTACACCCAGCGCGACTCCGACGGCGAGCCGCGACGCGACCAGGTCGAGGAGGTGTCGCGATGAGCATGCGCTCCGAGGCTCTCGTCGAGCACCACGGCATCGCCACCGGCAAGGAGCGGTCGACGAGCGACACGCTGAAGCGCGGGCTGCACCTCTCGCCCGAGCTGAGCCGGGGCATCTGGGTCACCGTCGCCCTCGCGGTGCTCTCGACCCTGGGGCGCGTCCTCGTGCCCTTCGTCGTGCAGCGCATCACCGACGACGGCATCCTCGCCGATGGCGGCCCCGACATGGGGGTCGTCGCGGTCTACATCGGCATCGCCCTCGTCGGTGTCGTCGTCACGGCGTTCTCCGCCTACTTCGTCAACGTGCGGCTCTTCCGCGCCTCGGAGAACGGCCTGGCGACCTTGCGGCTCAAGGCTTTCCGTCACATCCACGACCTCGCAATGCTGACCCAGAACACCGAGCGCCGGGGCTCGCTCGTCTCGCGCGTGACGTCGGACGTCGACACGATCTCGATGTTCGTGCAGTTCGGCGGACTGATGCTGATGATCAACCTCGCGCAGATCACGCTCGCGACGGTGCTGATGGTCGTCTACAGCCCACCGCTCGCCCTTGTCGTGTGGCTGTGCTTCGTGCCGCTCTTCGTCATCATCCGAAAGTTCCAGGGCATCGTCGGCCGCGCCTACACCAAGGTGCGCGAGCGCGTCGGCGACATGCTCGGCGCGATCTCCGAGGCCGTCGTCGGCGCCCAGGCGATCCGCGCCTACGGCGTCGAGGACCGCACTGCTGCGCGCATAGACGTCTCGGTCGAGGCCCACCGCAAGGCCGCCATCGGCGCGCAGGCACGCGCGGTCGTCGCCTTCACCTCGGGGCAGCTCGTCTCGGGTCTGACGACGGCCGTCGTGCTGGTCGTCGGCACCGTGCTCGCGGTGAACGGCCGTCTCACCCTCGGTGAGCTGCTCGCGTTCCTCTTCCTCGTCAACCTCTTCACCATGCCGGTGCAGCAGGCGACCGAGATCCTCAACGAGATGCAAAACGCCGTCGCCGGCTGGCGGCGCGTCATCGGCATCATCGACACGCCCGCCGACGTCTCCGACCCGGCCGACGAGGGTGTCGAGCTGCCGCGGGGACCGATCACCGTGCAGTTCAGCGGCGTCGGCTTCTCCTATCCCGGCGGCGAGCAGGTGCTGCACGACATCGACCTCACCATCGCGCCGCGCAGCCGCGTCGCGATCGTCGGCGAGACCGGCTCGGGCAAGTCGACGCTCGCCAAGCTGCTCACCCGGCTGATGGACCCGACCTCGGGTCGGGTGCTGCTCGATGGCACCGACCTCGACACGATCCGCTTCTCGTCGCTGCGCCAGCGCGTCGTGCTCGTGCCGCAGGAGGGCTTCCTCTTCGACGGCACGCTGCTCGACAACATCCGCTTTGGCCGGCCCGAGTCGAGCCAGCAGGACGTCGAGCGCACGCTCGCCGAGCTGGGCCTCGACGCCTGGGTCGCCACGATGCCGCTCGGTCTCGGCACCGAGGTCGGCCAGCGCGGTGAGTCGCTGTCGGCGGGGGAGCGGCAGCTCGTGGCCCTCGCCAGGGCCTACCTCGCCGACCCCGACCTGCTCGTGCTCGACGAGGCGACCTCGGCCGTCGACCCGAGCACCGAGGTGCGCCTCCAGCGCGCGCTCGACTCGCTGACCCGCGGGCGCACCTCGATCGCGATCGCGCACCGGCTCTCCACCGCCCAGGCGGCCGACGAGGTCATCGTCGTCGACGCGGGTCGGATCGTCGAGCGCGGTCCGCACGCCGAGCTCGTGCGGCTCGGGGGCGTCT
The DNA here is from genome assembly GCF_044793955.1 of Humibacillus xanthopallidus. GTDB lineage: Bacteria > Actinomycetota > Actinomycetes > Actinomycetales > Dermatophilaceae > Humibacillus > Humibacillus xanthopallidus_C. The sequence goes on from NZ_CP084995.1 coordinate 2,261,397, forward strand.
ATGCCCGCCTGCACGACTCGTGGGTCGCCCAGCAGCACGCCGTCTGAGACCCGGCGCGTTCGCCGCTCCTCGCGGACGCGGCAGAATGTCCGGGTGACCGACACCTCGACCCTCAGCCCTGACATCGCCGCCCTGCTGAAGCGCGACGAGCACGGCCTCGTCGCCGCCGTCGTGCAGCAGCACGACTCCGGTGACGTGCTCATGGTCGGGTGGATGGACGACGAGGCCCTGCGCCGCACCCTCACCGAGGGTCGGGTGACCTTCTGGTCGCGCAGCCGACAGGAGTACTGGCGCAAGGGCGACACGAGCGGTCACGCCCAGTGGGTCAAGGGCGTGCGGCTCGACTGCGACGGCGATGCGCTCCTCGTCTCCGTCGACCAGGTCGGTGCGGCCTGCCACACCGGCGACCGGACCTGTTTCGACGCCCGGGTGCTGCCCGCCACCGTCGGCGAGCCCGACCCCGCCACCACCTGACCCCCTGACCCGTCGAGTGGCCACTTCTGGCCGCGACCCCCGTGTCGAGTGGCCACTTCTGGCCGCGACCCCCGTGTCGAGTGGCCACTTCTGGCCGCGACCCCCGTGTCGAGTGGCCACTCGTGGCCGCTTCTCGAGGGGGAGGGGGGCGGCATACCTTGGCCTCTCGACCGGTCGGGGGCGGCACGCTTTGGCCTCTCGACCGGTCGGGGGCGGCACGCTTTGGCCTCTCGACCGGTCCGGGGCGGCATACCTTGGCCACTCGACTTGTGGGGGGCGGCATGTTTTGGTCTCTCGAGGGAGAGGGGGCGGCACGCTTTGGCCTCTCGACGCGTGGAGGCGGCGGCACGGCATACCGGCCGGTGGGCCAGAATGGCCGGGTGCCCGACTCGACCACGTCCCTCGCCCCTGCGCCCGCACCACACGCAGACCTCACGTGGGGGCAGACCTGGCCGAGCCTGCAGGTCTTCACCGAGCTGGCCCTCGAGCGGCGCCGGGTCATCCCCGTCGTGCGCCGCCTCCTCGCCGACAGCGAGACGCCGGTCGGTGTCTATCGCAAGCTGGCCCGGGGCGGGCCGGGCACCTTCCTGCTCGAGTCGGCCGAGCACGGCGGCGTGTGGTCGCGATACTCCATCGTCGGGGCCCGCTGCGCTGCGACGCTGACCGAGCGCGACGGCGAGACGCACTGGATCGGCAGCCCTCCCGTCGGGGTGCCGACGACGGGCGACCCGACCGAGGCCCTGCGCCGCACGGTCGCCGAGCTCGCGACCGACCGCATCCCGGGGCTGCCGCCGCTCACGGGCGGGATGGTCGGTGCGATCACCTACGACGCCGTGCGCCGCTGGGAGCGCGTGCCCGACGAGGGCCGTGACGACCTCGACCTGCCCGAGCTCGCGATGATGCTCGCCACCGACCTCGCCGTCTTCGACCACAGCGACGGCTCCCTGCTGCTCATCGCCAACGCCGTCAACCACGACGCCACCGACGAGCGCATCGAGGACGCCTGGGCCGACGCCGTGTCACGGCTCGACCGGATGACCGACGAGCTCGCCGAGGCCGCACCGAGCACCGTCGCGACGATCGAGCCGATCGCGAGCGAGCCGCGCAGCAGCCACACCCAGCAGCAGTTCGAGGCGATGGTCGAGCAGGCCAAGGAGGCGATCCGGGCCGGCGAGGCCTTCCAGATCGTCGTCTCGCAGCGCTTCACGGTGCCGTGCGAGGCGGACTCGCTCGACGTCTACCGCGCGCTGAGGGTCAGCAACCCCAGCCCGTACATGTACCTCCTGCGCCTGCCGCACCCCGACGGCTCGGCCTACGACGTCGTCGGCTCGAGCCCCGAGGCGCTCATCAAGGTGACCGGCCGGCAGGCGATCACCCACCCGATCGCCGGGTCGCGTCCGCGCGGCAAGAGCCCCGACCACGACGCACACCTCGCCGAGGAGCTGCTCGGCGACGCCAAGGAGCGGGCCGAGCACCTCATGCTCGTCGACCTCGCCCGCAACGACCTCCAACGGATCTGCCGCGCCGGCACGGTCGACACCGTCGACTTCATGTCGGTGCGCCGCTACAGCCACATCATGCACATCGAGTCGACAGTCGTCGGAGACCTGCGTGATGACCGCAGCGCCTACGACGCGCTCGTCACGACCTTCCCGGCAGGCACCTTGAGCGGGGCGCCGAAGCCGCGCGCGATGGCCCTCATCGACGGCTACGAGGGGGTGCGGCGCGGCCTCTACGGCGGCGTCGTCGGCTACCTCGACTTCGCCGGCGACCTCGACATGGCCATCGCGATCCGCACCGCGCTCATCAAGGACGGCCTCGCCCATGTGCAGGCCGGTGCGGGCATCGTCGCCGACTCGGTGCCTCACCTCGAGTTCGAGGAGACCGTGCACAAGGCCGCCGCGGCCCTGCGCGCCGTGGCTGCGGCGGCGGGTCTGCGTCCCATGGCGGGCAGGCGCGACCGATGAGGCTGTCCAAGCGGTATGCCGCTCTCGCCGTGCTCGTGCCCGCCGCGCTCGCGCTGTTGCTCACGACTCGCCCCTGGGTGGTCGGGGAGTCGCGCGACGTCCTCAGCGTCGGCACGACGGAGGTGACGGGGGGAGCGGCCGCACCGGGTGTGGTCGGGCTCGTCGTCGTCACGGTCGTCGCCCTGCTCGGTCTGATGACGGGCGGCCGCATCATCCGTGCGGTGTCGGGCGTGGTACTCGTGCTCGCCGCGGCCGGCGCCACCGCGCTGACGCTCCTCGTCGTGCTGCGACCGGTCGACGCGGTGTCGTCCGCCGTCGCCAAGGAGCTCGCGCGCACGACGGCGCCCGACGCGACCGGCGCGACGACGGCCTGGGGCTGGGCGGCGGTTGTCGTCATGGTCGCGCTCCTCGCCGGCGCCCTCGCCGCTGCCCTGTCGAGCCGATCGTGGGCGGGCCTGTCGTCGCGCTACGAGCGCGGTGCGCGCCCCGACAGCGGGCCCCGCGGGCAGGTGCGCAGCGCGTGGGACGAGCTGTCCGAGGGCGGCGACCCCACCCTGCGAGACGCACCAGACCAGACCTGACAGAATGGCGGACGTCGAGGCCCATGGGCGGGCCCGCGATCGATCGAGAGAGGGCGACATGGAAGACGAGCACGAGGACCACGGCCACAGCACCGCTGCCTGGACCGGAGTCGGCATCATCCTGCTCGGCTCGGCCATCGCCTCCGTCGCCGTGCTCCTGCCCAACCTGCTCCTCGGCATCATCGGCGCGGTCGTCATCGTCGCCGGCGCGGCCGCCGGCAAGCTGCTGTCGATGGCCGGCTACGGCAGCAACGGGCACAGCGCCCAGGCCGGGTCGCTCGTCGACGCCCCCGACGAGGCGGGCGCCGAGACCGTCGGCAAGAGCTGAGAGCGGTGCCGACGGTTCTCGACGGGATCATCGACGGCGTCCGCGAGGATCTCGAGCGTCGTCGCGCCACGACCTCGTTGGCGTCGCTCGAGACGCGTCTCGCCGCAGTCGCTCCTGCCCTCGACCCCATGCCGGGCATCCGCTCCGCGCACGGTGTCGCGGTCATCGCCGAGGTCAAGCGTGCCAGTCCCAGCAAGGGGTCGCTCGCCGAGATCCCCGAGCCCGGTCGCCTCGCCCGGGCGTATGCCGCCGGGGGAGCCAGCGCGATCAGCGTGCTCACGGAGGAGCGCCGTTTCAGCGGCAGCCTCGCCGACCTCGTCGAGGTGCGTGCTGCGGTGCCGACCCCCTTGCTGCGCAAGGACTTCATGGTCGAGCCCTACCAGGTCACCGAGGCCCGGGCGCACGGCGCCGACCTCATCCTGCTCATCGTCGCGGCCCTCGACGACGCCCTGATGCACGACCTGCACGACCAGGCCCGTGACCTCGGCATGACCGCCCTCATCGAGGTGCACGACGCCGCCGAGCTCGACCGGGCCCTGGCGCTCGACCCCGTCCTCGTGGGCGTCAACGCCCGCAACCTCAAGACCCTCGAGGTCGACCCCCGCACCGTCACCGACCTGCTGCCCCGCGTGCCCGAGGGCGTCGTCGGCGTGGCCGAGAGCGGCGTCACCGGACCCGCCGACGTCGCCGCCTACGTGCGCGCCGGAGCCGGCGCCGTGCTCGTGGGCGAGGCCCTCGTCCGCGACGGTGCCCCGGAGCGCACCGTGCGCGCCTTCATCGAGGCAGCCGCGGCCGTGCGCAGCGGCGCCACCCAGGAGTGAGCATGACCACGACATCCAACGTGCCGGCATACGGCCGCTTCGGTGGCTTCGGCGGACGCTACGTCCCCGAGGCGCTGATCCCTGCCCTCGAGCAGCTCGAGGAGGTCTGGCGCAAGGCGGTCGTCGACCCCGAGTTCGTCGGCGAGCTCGAGCGCCTCCACCGCACCTACACGGGCCGGCCGAGCATCATCACCGAGGTGCCGCGCTTCGCCGAGCACTGCGGCGGCGCGAGGGTCATCCTCAAGCGCGAGGACCTCAACCACACCGGCTCGCACAAGATCAACAACGTGCTCGGGCAGGCGCTGCTCACCAAGCGGATGGGCAAGACGCGCGTCATCGCCGAGACCGGTGCCGGGCAGCACGGCGTCGCGACGGCCACCGCGGCCGCCCTGCTCGGCCTCGAGTGCGTCGTCTACATGGGCCGCAAGGACACCGAGCGCCAGGCCCTCAACGTCGCTCGGATGCGGCTGCTCGGCGCGACCATCGTGCCGGTCGACAACGGCAGCAAGACGCTCAAGGACGCCGTCAACGAAGCCTTCCGCGACTGGGTCGCCAACGTCGAGACGACCCACTACGTGCTCGGCACGGTGACCGGTCCGCACCCCTTCCCCGAGATGGTCCGCGACTTCCACCGCGTCATCGGTGTCGAGGCGCGCCAGCAGGTGCTCGACCTCGTCGGTCGCCTGCCCGACGCCGTGCTCGCCTGCGTCGGCGGGGGATCCAACGCCATCGGCATCTTCCACCGCTTCATCGACGACCGGTCGGTGCGGCTCATCGGCTTCGAGGCCGGCGGCGAGGGGGTCGCCTCGGGCAAGCACGCCGCGCGCTTCTCGGCCGGCATCCCGGGCGTGCTCCACGGCGCCTTCACCTACGTCATGCAGGACGTCGACGGCCAGACGGTCGAGTCGCACAGCGTCTCGGCCGGACTCGACTACCCCAGCGTCGGACCCGAGCACGCTCACCTGCTCGAGTCGGGGCGCGCCGAGTACCGTCCCGTCACGGACGACGAGGCGATGGAGGCCTTCTCGCTGCTCTCACGCACCGAGGGCATCCTGCCGGCCATCGAGAGCGCGCACGCCCTCGCCGGCGCGATGAAGGTGGGGCGCGAGCTCGGCCCCGACGCCGTGCTGCTCGTCAACCTCTCCGGTCGCGGCGACAAGGACGTGCACACGGCTGCGGCGTGGTTCGGCCTCATCGACGAGCAGGGCGGCACCGTCCTGCCCACCGACGACGGCGGCGCGCTCGCGGCCGACGACGGTGCCAAGGGCATGGGAGTGCAGCAGTGAGCGTCGGACCCGTCCTCGCGGCGTGCCGCGCCGAGGGTCGAGCGGCGCTCATCGGCTACCTCCCCGTCGGCTTCCCCAGCGTCGAGGGCTCCATCGAGGCGATGCGGGTGATGGTCGACAACGGTGTCGACATCGTCGAGATCGGCGTGCCCTACAGCGACCCGGTCATGGACGGCCCCGTCATCCAGGAGGCCGCGGTGCGCGCCCTCGAGGCGGGCGTGCACCTCGGCGACATCTTCACCGCCGCACGTGCGGTCTCCGAGGCCGGGGCGGGTGCCCTCGTCATGACCTACTGGAACCCCGTGCTGCGCTACGGCGTCCACCGCTTCGCCGCCGACCTCGCCGCCGCCGGAGCCGCGGGCCTCATCACGCCCGACCTCATCCCCGACGAGGCCGGAGACTGGATCGCGGCGGCCGACGCCCACGACCTCGACCGCGTCTTCCTCGTCGCGCCGAGCTCGACGCCCGAGCGCCTCGCCAAGGTCACGGCGGCGAGCCGCGGATTCGTCTACGCCAGCGCGGTCATGGGCGTCACCGGCGCCCGGACCAGCGTCGGCGCCGCCGCCGACGCGCTCGTCTCGCGCACGCGGGCGACGACCGACCTTCCCGTCTGCGTCGGGCTCGGCGTCTCGACGGGCGACCAGGCGGCCGAGATCGCCCGCTACGCCGACGGCGTGATCGTGGGCTCGGCCCTCGTGCGCTGCCTCACCGAGGCATCGACGCCGGAGGCTGGCCTCGAGGAGCTCGGCGCTCTCACGCGCGAGCTCGCCGAGGGCGTCCGGAGGGGCCGCGCATGAGCCTGCTCGGCGGCATACCGGCTGCCGTGGCCGCAGTGCCCGGACTTCCCACGCTGGCGGCCGAGCTGCCGTCGCCGACGGTCGGCGTCTGGCACCTCGGGCCGTTGCCGCTGCGCGGCTACGCGCTCTGCATCCTCGCAGGCATCGTCGTCGCCGTCTGGCTCACCCAGCGCCGGCTCGGCGCCCTCGGATACCAGCCGGGCGTCGCCATCGACATCTCCGCGTGGGCGGTGCCCTTCGGCATCATCGGCGGGCGGCTCTACCACCTCATCACCACGCCCCAGCCCTACTTCGGTGAGGGCGGCGACCCGTGGCGGGCCTTCGCGATCTACGAAGGCGGCCTCGGCATCTGGGGCGCCGTCGCTCTCGGCGCGCTCGGCGCCTACATCGGCTGCCGCAAGAACGGCGTCCGGTTCCGTGACTTCGTCGACGCGGCCGCGCCGGGTGTCGCGATCGCCCAGGCGATGGGGCGCTTCGGCAACTGGTTCAACAACGAGATCTATGGCGCGCCGACCGACCTGCCGTGGCGCCTGCGCATCTACGAGTGGGACACCGGCGCCGGGCGCGCGGTCGTCGACGCGGCCGGCAACCCCGTCGTCAAGGGCTACTTCCACCCGACCTTCCTCTACGAGGCGCTCTGGTGCCTGCTGCTGGCCGCGTTCCTCATCTGGATCGGGCGGCGCTTCACGCTCAAGCCGGGGCAGGTCTTCGCGGCCTACGTCATCGGCTACCCGATCGGGCGCTTCGTCATCGAGAACATGCGCAGCGACTCTGCCAACTACATCTTCGGCCAGCGGGTCAACACCTGGGTCTCGATCCTCGTGCTGCTGCTGGGCGTCTTCCTCTGGCGGCGCTTCGGCCAGATGTCGGGGGAGCGTGGGCCGATCGCCGAGCCGGCGTCAGACCCGATGTCGGAGTCGACCTCGGAGCCCGCAGCAGGGTCGGATGCCGGGGGGCGGCCGGACGGAGATCCTTCGGCAGAAGGCGACGACGACCGTGAGGACGACGCGGCGCAGGCCGGTTCGAAGCAGGAGCCTTCGCAAGGCACCTGATCACCGGTTCGTGCAGACCCGACCACCTGTTGAGCACGACGTCTCAGCATCCGGAATCCGCCGTATCAGCAGGTAGGACGGGGGCCTGCTCCGATATCGTCGTACCCATCGCCTGTGGCCAGTGCCGTCCACATGCCATTCGTCATGCCGTCGGCCCCTCGAGGGAAGCCCCGGGGCCCAGTCAGAAGGACGGTGGAGATGTCGCCGCACACCCGCACCCTCTTCAGTGCACAGCCGGAGGACTCCGGCCTCTACCGCCGCGAGTTCGAGCACGATGCCTGCGGCGTCGCGCTCATCGCGACGATGCGCGGGAGCGCCGGCCACGACATCGTCGACCACGCCCTGACGGCCCTGCGCAACCTCGACCACCGCGGCGCCACCGGCGCCGACCCGCTCGTCGGCGACGGTGCGGGCATCCTCACGCAGATCCCCGACGAGTTCTTCCGCGAGGCCGTGCCGTTCACGCTGCCCAACGTCGGGGCGTATGCCGCCGGCATGGCCTTCCTGCCCCCCAACCCCGTCGAGCGCGCCGCCGCCAAGGCCCGCATCGAGGAGATCGCCGCCTCTGAGAACCTCAAGGTGCTCGGCTGGCGCGAGGTGCCGGTCGGCGCCGACCTCGTCGGCAAGGTCGCCCGCGAGTGCATGCCGTTCTTCGAGCAGCTCTTCGTCAGCAGCTCGATGGGTCGCCAGGTCGCGCTCGGCCTCGACCGGCTCGCCTTCTGCCTGCGCAAGCGGGCCGAGCGCGAGGCCGAGGTCTACTTCGCCTCGCTCAGCTCGCGCACCATCGTCTACAAGGGGATGCTGACGACGGGCCAGCTCGAGCCGTTCTTCCCCGACCTGTCGGACCCGCGTTTCGCCACCGAGCTCGCGCTCGTTCACTCGCGCTTCTCGACCAACACGTTCCCGTCCTGGCCGCTCGCGCACCCCTACCGGATGATCGCCCACAACGGCGAGATCAACACCGTCAAGGGCAACCGCAACTGGATGCGCGCCCGCGAGAGCCAGCTGACCTCCGACATCATCCCGGGTGACCTCGAGCGGATCTTCCCGATCTGCACCCCCGACGCCTCCGACTCCGCCAGCTTCGACGAGGTGCTCGAGCTGCTGCACCTCGGGGGCCGCTCGCTCCCGCACGCGGTGCTCATGATGATCCCCGAGGCGTGGGAGAACCACGCCACGATGGACCCCGCCCGCAAGGCGTTCTACGAGTTCCACTCCACCTTCATGGAGCCGTGGGACGGCCCGGCCAACGTCTGCTTCACCGACGGCACCCTCGTCGGCGCGGTCCTCGACCGCAACGGGCTGCGCCCGGGTCGGTATGCCGTGACCGACGACGGGCTCGTCGTGCTCGCCTCCGAGTCCGGCGTCATCGAGCTCGACCCCGCTCACGTGGTGCAGCGCGGACGCCTGCAGCCCGGCAAGATGTTTCTCGTCGACACCGAGCACGGCCGCATCGTCAGCGACGACGAGATCAAGTCCTCGCTCGCGGCCGCCAAGCCCTACGCCGAGTGGCTGCACGCCGGCCTCATCCGCATGAAGGACCTTCCCGAGCGCGAGCACATCGTGCACACGGCGGCCTCGGTGCAGCGTCGTCAGCAGACCTTCGGCTACACCTCGGAGGACCTGCGCATCCTGCTGACGCCGATGGCCAAGTCGGGCGCCGAGGCGCTGGGCTCGATGGGCACCGACACCCCCATCGCCGTGCTGTCGTCGCGTCCCCGCCTGCTGTTCGACTACTTCACGCAGCTCTTCGCGCAGGTGACCAACCCGCCTCTCGACGCGATCCGCGAGGAGCTCGTCACCTCCCTGGGCACCTTCCTCGGCCCGGAGGGCAACGCCCTCTCGGCCTCGCCGGCGCACGCCCGCCAGCTCGTCCTCGACTTCCCGGTCATCGACAACGACGAGCTCGCCAAGGTCGTGCACATCAACGCCGACGGCGACCTCCCCGGCTACGCCACCCACGTCGTGCGCGGCCTCTACGACGTCACCGGCGGCGCGGCCGCGATGCGCGACCGGCTCGAGGAGATCTTCGCCGAGGTGTCGCAGGCGATCCGACGCGGCGCGCGCTTCGTGGTGCTCTCGGACCGCGACTCCGGGCGCGACCTCGCGCCCATCCCGTCGCTGCTTCTCACGGCAGCGGTGCACCACCACCTCATCCGCGAGAAGACCCGCACCCAGGTCGGCATGATCGTCGAGGCGGGCGACGTGCGCGAGGTGCACCACGTCGCGCTGCTCATCGGCTTCGGTGCCGCGGCCGTCAACCCCTACCTCGCGATGGAGACCGTCGAGGACCTCGTGCGCTCCGGCGAGATCGAGGGCGTCGAGTCCGAGCAGGCCGTCAAGAACCTCATCAAGGCGCTCGGCAAGGGTGTGCTCAAGGTGATGTCCAAGATGGGCATCTCCACGGTCGCCTCCTACCGCGGCGCCCAGGTGTTCGAGGCGATCGGCCTGTCGCAGCAGCTCGTCGACCGCTACTTCACGGGCACCGTCTCGCAGCTCGGCGGCGTCGGGCTCGACGTCATCGCCCGCGAGACGGCCGAGCGGCACGCCCGGGCCTACCCGCCCGACGGCGTGCAGCAGGCCCACCGGGTGCTCGAGGTCGGCGGTGAGTACCAGTGGCGCCGCGAGGGGGAGCCGCACCTCTTCGACCCCGACACCGTCTTCCGGCTCCAGCACTCCACGCGCCAGCGCCGCTACGACATCTTCAAGCAGTACACCGAGCGCATCGACGACCAGACGTCACGCCTCATGACCCTGCGCGGCCTGATGGGTTTCAAGCCCACGGGCGTGACGGGCCGGCTGCCCGTGCCGCTCGAGGAGGTCGAGCCGGTCAGCGAGATCGTCAAGCGCTTCAACACCGGGGCGATGAGCTACGGCTCGATCTCGAAGGAGGCGCACGAGACCCTCGCGATCGCGATGAACCACCTCGGCGGCCGCTCCAACACCGGAGAGGGCGGCGAGGACGTCGACCGCCTGCTCGACCCCGAGCGGCGCTCGGCCGTCAAGCAGGTCGCCTCCGGTCGGTTCGGTGTCACGAGCCTCTACCTCACCCACTCCGACGACATCCAGATCAAGATGGCCCAGGGCGCCAAGCCCGGCGAGGGCGGCCAGCTGCCCGGCCACAAGGTCTACCCGTGGGTGGCCAAGACGCGTCACTCGACGCCGGGGGTGGGCCTCATCTCGCCGCCGCCGCACCACGACATCTACTCCATCGAGGACCTCGCCCAGCTCATCCACGACCTCAAGAACGCCAACCCGTCGGCGCGCATCCACGTCAAGCTCGTCTCCGAGATCGGTGTCGGCACGGTCGCCGCGGGCGTGTCCAAGGCGCACGCCGACGTCGTGCTCATCTCCGGCCACGACGGCGGCACCGGAGCCTCGCCCCTGACGTCGCTCAAGCACGCCGGGGCGCCGTGGGAGCTCGGCCTGGCCGAGGCCCAGCAGACGCTCGTGCTCAACGGCCTGCGCGACCGCATCGTCGTGCAGGTCGACGGTCAGCTCAAGACGGGCCGCGACGTCGTCGTGGCGGCGCTGCTCGGTGCCGAGGAGTTCGGTTTCGCGACCGCCCCGCTCGTCGTCTCGGGCTGCATCATGATGCGCGTCTGTCACCTCGACACCTGCCCGGTCGGTATCGCGACCCAGAACCCCGAGCTGCGGGCGCGCTTCTCGGGCAAGCCGGAGTTCGTCGAGACCTTCTTCGAGTACATCGCCGAGGAGGTGCGCGAGAACCTCGCCCTGCTCGGCTTCCGCTCCATCGAGGAGGCGGTGGGCCAGGTCGGCAGCCTCGACCTCGACAAGGCCATCGCGCACTGGAAGGCCTCGGGCCTCGACCTCAGCCCGATCCTCGCCGTGGCCGACAACCCGACCGGCGGCACGCTGCACCAGTCGGCGGTGCAGGACCACGGACTCGACAAGGCGCTCGACAACGAGCTCCTGACGAGGTCGCTCGCGGCCATCGAGGACGGGGAGCTGGTGCGCACCGAGATCGCCGTGCGCAACGTCAACCGCACGGTCGGCACGATGCTCGGGCACCACGTCACCAAGGCGCACCCCAACGGCCTGGCCGACAACACCATCGAGCTGACGATGACCGGGTCGGGCGGGCAGTCGTTCGGCGCCTTCCTGCCGGCGGGCATCACGATGAAGCTCTTCGGCGACGCCAACGACTACGTCGGCAAGGGCCTGTCGGGCGGGCGCATCGTCGTGCGCCCCGATGTCAGGGCCACGCTCGTGGCCGAGCACAACGTCATCGCGGGCAACGTCATCGCCTACGGCGCGACCACCGGCGAGCTCTTCCTGCGCGGCCGGGCGGGCGAGCGCTTCTGCGTGCGCAACTCGGGGGCCCGGGCCGTCGTCGAGGGCGTGGGCGACCACGGCTGCGAGTACATGACCGGCGGTGTCGCGGTCGTGCTCGGTTCGACCGGCCGCAACTTCGCGGCCGGCATGTCCGGCGGTGTCGCCTACGTGCTCGACCTCGACCGCGACCTCGTCAACCGCGAGCTCGTCGACCTCACCCCGCTGCGGCCCGACGACGAGACCACCCTGCACGAGCTGCTCGCAGCCCACCTCGAGTGGACCGAGTCGCCCGTGGCCGCAGCGCTGCTCTCGGAGTGGGAGGAGGCGCGCCAGCGCTTCACCCTCGTCCTGCCGCGCGACTACCAGCGCGTCCTCGACGTCCGCGCCCAGGCCGAGGCCGAGGGCCTCGACCCCGACGGCGCCGACGTGTGGCACCGGATCATGGAGGCTTCCCGTGGCTGACCCGCAAGGTTTTCTCAACGTCCGCGAGCGCGAGCTCCCCGCCCGTCGTCCGGTCCCGGTCCGCATCCGGGACTGGAAGGAGGTCTACGAGGAGCAGGAGCTCGGTCAGCTCCAGCGGCAGGCCGGACGCTGCATGGACTGCGGCATCCCGTTCTGCCACTCGGGGTGCCCGCTCGGCAACCTCATCCCGGAGTGGAACAACCTCGCCTGGCGTGGCGACTGGACCGACGCGATCGAGCGCCTGCACGCGACCAACAACTTCCCGGAGTTCACCGGTCGCCTCTGCCCGGCTCCGTGCGAGACCGCGTGCGTGCTCGGCATCAACCAGCCGGCCGTGACGATCAAGCAGATCGAGGTCACGACGATCGAGCAGGCCTTCGAGGGTGGCCTCGTGCAGCCGCTGCCGCCGGAGCGCCTCTCGGGCAAGACGGTCGCGGTCGTCGGCTCGGGGCCGGCCGGTCTCGCCGCAGCGCAGCAGCTGACGCGAGCCGGTCACACGGTCGCGGTCTTCGAGCGGGCCGACAAGCCGGGTGGTCTGCTGCGCTACGGCATCCCGGAGTTCAAGATGGAGAAGTCGGTCCTCGACCGACGCCTCGACCAGATGGCGGCCGAGGGCACGCGCTTCCGCAACAACATGAACGTCGGCGTCGACATCACCGGGCGCCAGCTGCGCGACCGCTACGACGCGGTCGTGCTCGCCCTCGGCGCCACCGTGCCACGTGACCTCGACGCACCCGGCCGTCAGCTCGGGGGCATCCACCAGGCGATGGAGTACCTCCCGCAGGGCAACCGCGTCGCCCTCGGCGAGCAGGTCGAGGACCAGATCCTCGCCACCGGCAAGCACGTCGTCGTCATCGGCGGCGGCGACACCGGCGCCGACTGCATCGGCACCGCCCACCGTCAGGGTGCGGCCTCGGTGACGAGCCTCGAGATCATGCCGCAGCCGGGGGAGGACCGCCCCTCGACCCAGCCGTGGCCGACCTACCCGATGCTCTACCGGGTCGCCAGCGCGCACGAGGAGGGGGGCGAGCGCCTCTACGCGGTGAGCACGACGGAGTTCGTCGGCGACGACGACGGCAACGTCGCGGCGCTCAAGATCACGGAGGTCGAGTTCGTCGACGGCAGGCCGAGCGGCAAGCCCGGTACGGAGCGCGAGATCCCCGCACAGCTCGTCCTCTTCGCGATGGGCTTCCTCGGACCCGAGGGGCCGGGGGTGGTCGAGCAGCTCGGCGTCGAGCTCGACGAGCGCAGCAACGTCAAGCGCGACAAGACCTTCATGAGCTCGGTCCCTGGCGTCTTCGTGGCCGGCGACGTCGGTCGCGGTCAGTCGCTCATCGTCTGGGCCATCGCCGAGGGGCGGTCAGCGGCGGCCGGGGTCGACGCCTGGCTCACCGGCTCGAGCGCCCTGCCGCGCCCGGTCGCGCCCACCGACCGACCCCTCACGGCCTGACCGATCGAGAGAGCAGTTCGTCCCGACCCGTCGTCCGCGCCCGACGCGTACGACGCCTCGGACGGACGAACTGCTCTCTCGATCGAGGACGCGCCCACAGACCGAACCCCCCCGTGACCCGCGTCACAGCACCCCTAAGGTTGACGTATGCGCCGCGCCAAGATCGTCTGCACCATCGGTCCCAAGACGTCGTCCCCCGAGCAGCTCCACGCCTTGGTGCTCGCCGGCATGGACGTCGCCCGTCTCAACCTCTCGCACGGCGACCACTCCGTGCACGAGCAGGTGTGCAGGGACGTGCGTGCCGCCAGCGACGCCTCCGGTCGCGCGGTCGGCATCCTCGTCGACCTGCAGGGCCCCAAGATCCGCACTGGTCGATTCGCCGAGGGACCCGTCACGTTGCGCGTCGGGCAGCGCTTCACGATCACGACGCGTGACGTCGCGGGCGACGCGACCGTCGTCGGCACGACGTATGCCGGCCTGCCGGGTGACGTCAGCCCGGGCGACTCGCTGCTCATCGACGACGGCAAGGTCATGCTCCGGGCCATCGAGGTGACCGACACCGACGTACTGACCGAGTGCGTGGTGCCGGGCGAGGTGTCCAACAACAAGGGCATCAACCTGCCCGGTGTCGCGGTCAGCGTGCCCGCGCTGTCCGACAAGGACCGCGACGACCTGAGGTTCGCCATGCGCCTCGGGGTCGACATGATCGCCCTGTCCTTCGTGCGATCGGCCGACGACATCGTCGACGTGCACGAGATCATGGACGAGTTCGGCACGCGCCTGCCCGTCATCGCCAAGATCGAGAAGCCGCAGGCCGTCGACAACCTCGAGGGCATCGTCGGCGCGTTCGACGGCATCATGGTCGCCCGCGGCGACCTCGGCGTCGAGATGCCGCTCGAGGACGTGCCGCTCGTGCAGAAGCGCGCCATCGAGCTGGCCCGGCGCGAGGCCAAGCCGGTCATCGTCGCGACACAGGTGCTCGAGTCGATGATCGACAACCCGCGCCCGACGCGCGCCGAGGCCTCCGACGCCGCCAACGCCGTGCTCGACGGCGCCGACGCCCTGATGCTGTCGGGCGAGACGTCGGTCGGCGCCTGGCCGATCGAGTCGGTGCGCACGATGGCGCGCATCATCTCGAGCACGGAGCAGAACGGCTTCGACAAGATCGTGCCGATGAAGACCAGCCCCAAGACCGTCGGTGGGGCGGTCACCAAGGCGGCGGTCGAGATCGGCGAGACCGTCGGGGCGAAGTTCCTCATCATCTTCACCGAGACGGGCGGCTCGGCCACCCGGATGGCGCGACTGCGCCCCCGACTGCCGATGCTCGCCTTCACCTCGGATCCCCGCGTGCGCTCACGGCTCGCGCTGGTCTGGGGCGTCGAGACCTACCTCGTGCCGCGCATGCAGCACACCGACCAGTTCGCCATGCAGGTCGACCTCAACCTCATCCCCGAGGGTCGGGCCACCAAGGGCGAGCGCGTCGTCATCGTGGCCGGCTCGCCCCCCGGCATCCCCGGGTCGACCAACGCCCTGCGGGTGCACCGCATCGGCGACGCCGTCGACGGCACCGCTCCGGCCTACCGACCCGAAGAGGTCACCGGCTGACACCCGGCTATGCTGGCCCGGCACTCCTGCCGGGGTGGTGGAATGGCAGACACGGGGCACTCAAAATGCTCTGACCGAAAGGTCGTGCGGGTTCGAGTCCCGCCCTCGGCACCGGTCGACGCGTGTCACCGATCCGAAACGCGCCCGAAACCCGACCCCGGATAGGCTGGGAACGTGAGCACAGACGAGAGCACGACACCCCAGCCCGCCGAGACGCCGGCGGCCGCCCCGTCGGGCGGCACCCGCATCCTCGTCGCCGAGGACGAGGCGCTGATCCGGCTCGACCTCGTCGAGATGCTGGGGGAGCAGGGCTACGACGTCGTGGGCCAGGCGAGCAACGGCGAGCAGGCCGTCGAGCTCGCCAAGGAGGTCAAGCCCGACCTCGTCATCATGGACGTCAAGATGCCGGTGCTCGACGGGCTGTCGGCGGCCGAGCAGCTCCACGAGGTCAAGCTGTGCCCCGTCATCATGCTGACCGCCTTCTCGCAGACCGAGCTGGTCGAGCGGGCCCGCGACGCCGGCGTGATGGCCTACATCGTCAAGCCCTTCACCGCCGACGACCTGCGCCCGGCCATCGACATCGCCACCTCGCGGTGGCAGGAGCTCAAGGCGCTCGAGGCCGAGATCGCCGACCTCGGCGAGCGTCTCGAGACCCGCAAGCTCGTCGACCGCGCCAAGGGCGTGCTGATGACGCAGCTCAAGCTGAGCGAGGCCGACGCCTTCCGCTGGATCCAGAAGACCGCCATGGACCGGCGGCTCGGCATGAAAGAGGTCGCCGAGGCCGTCATCAACGGGTTCCCGTCGTCCTGACGGCGTCACGCCGGAAATCATCCGGCTCCCGCAGGTCACGACACGGTCACTCCTACGGAGTTTCTGATGACCGGAGCCGGATTGTGGGCCTAGCCTTCGACTCAGCCCTCGACCGGGGGATGTGTGACATCAGGAGGACATCCGTGCGTTCTACCCTCAAGTTCGCTGTGCCGCTCGCGGCCGCAGCTCTTGCCCTCGGTGCCTGTGGCACCACGGGCGGCGACTCCGCGGCGCCTGCCGCCAGCGGTGGCGCCACGGCCGCAGCTGCCTGCGACCTGAAGATCGGCATGTTCGGTGCGCTGACCGGGCCGAACGCCAACCTGGGCATCTACATCCGCAACGGCGTCAACCTCGCCCTGGATGACTACAACAAGGCCAACCCGGACTGCAAGGTCGCGCTCGCCGAGTACGACTCGCAGGGTGACCCCACCCAGGCGCCGGCGCTCGCCAAGACGGCCATCGACGACAAGAAGGTCGTCGGCATCGTCGGACCGGCCTTCTCCGGTGAGTCCAAGGCCGCCAACCCCGCCTTCGCCGAGGCCGGGCTCGTCCACATCACGCCATCGGCCACCAACCCGGCCCTCGCCGAGAACGGCTGGAAGACCTTCTTCCGCGTGCTCGGCAACGACGCGACGCAGGGTCCCGCCGCCGCGAAGTACATCAAGGACACCGTCAAGGCCACCAAGGTCTTCGCCATCGACGACGCGTCCGAGTACGGCAAGGGCCTGGCCGACATCGTCCGCACCGACCTCGGTTCCACCGTGATCGGCAACGACACGATCCAGCAGAAGCAGACCGACTTCGGCGCCTCCGTCACCAAGGTGACGGCCTCGGGTGCCGACGCGGTGTTCTTCGGTGGCTACTCCCCGGAGGCCGCGCCGCTCATCAAGCAGCTGCGCGACGCCGGCTGGAAGGGCACCTTCGTGGTCGCCGACGGTGTCAAGGACCAGTCCTACATCGACAACGCGCAGGCCGCCGCCGAGGCCACCATCATCACCTGCCCGTGCGTCCCCGCCGACGTCGCCCCGGACTTCCAGGCCGCCTACAAGGCCAAGTTCAACGAGGACCCCAACACCTACTCCGGTGAGGGCTACGACTCCGCGAAGATCCTGCTCGACGGCATCAAGGCCGGCAGCACGCGCGAGACGATGGTCGACTTCGTCAAGGCGTACGACCAGCCCGGCGTGACCAAGCAGCTGAAGTTCGACGACAAGGGCGAAGTTGCCGAGGTCAAGGTCTTCGCCTACAAGGTCGAGGGCGGCAAGATCGTCTCTGCCGGCGAGATCAAGTAACGATTCACCGTCACTCCGGGGGCGGTCGGAGCCCAGGCTCCGACCGCCCCCGGCCGGTTGACGGCCGCAGTGCTCGGTCTCATCTCGCTCCCCGGCCCGCAGGAGGTCTTGGATGCAGTTCCTCATCGACAACTTCTGGGCGCTGACGATCACGGGCATCACGCTCGGTGCCGTCTACGCCCTGGTCGCCCTCGGTTACACCCTCGTCTACGGCGTGCTGCGACTCATCAACTTCGCGCACTCCGAAGTCTTCATGTACGGCACCTTCGCCGCCCTCTGGGTCGTCATGCTCCTCGGTGGCCAGGCCGGCGGCAGCACCGGCCAGGTGATCTTCTGGATCGCCATGATGTTCGTCGCGGCCATGACCATGTCGGGCCTGATCGCCGTGCTCCTCGAGCGCGTCGCCTACCGACCGCTCCGCAAACGCAACGCGCCACCGCTCATCGCCCTGATCTCCGCCATCGGCGCGTCCTTCGTGCTCGCCGAGATCATGGGTCTGCGCGAGAAGATCGTGGCCTGGGTCGGCCTCGACGACGAGCTGCGCCCCTACGTGCGCAACTCGCGCAACGCCGTGGGTCTGCCCGACATCGTCACCAAGGAGGCGGTCTTCACGATCGGTGGCTACAACGTCACCAACGTCGACATCTTCGTCATCGTCGGTGCCATCACCATCATGGTGATCCTCGACCAGTTCGTGAAGCGCTCGCGCCTCGGACGCGGCATCCGGGCGGTCGCCCAGGATCCCGAGGCCGCGGCCCTCATGGGTGTCAACCGCGACCGGGTCATCCAGGTGACCTTCCTCGTCGGCGGCGTCATGGCCGGCGCGGCTGCCGTGTTCTATCTCCTGCGCATCGGCATCACGCGCTACGACGTCGGCTTCCTGCTCGGCGTCAAGGCCTTCACGGCCGCCGTCCTCGGCGGCATCGGCAACCTGCGAGGCGCGCTGCTCGGCGGCTTCGTGCTCGGCCTGGCCGAGAACTACGGGTCCGCCATCGTGGGCACCCAGTGGAAGGACGTCGTCGCGTTCGTCCTGCTCATCGTGATCCTGCTGTTCCGACCCACCGGCCTGCTCGGTGAGTCCCTCGGAAAGGCCCGCGCATGACGACCGCCCCGACCGTCTCGAAGAAGGCCTCGAAGAAGGACCGGCCCAACCTCAACGAGCGCATCGCGGACATGCCGCTGCCGCTCAAGGTCGTGCTCTGGATCCTCTTCGCGATCTTCCTCTTCGCCCTTCCGCTGCTCAACATCCCGTTCATCACGACGGCCGACTCCGACTTCGGCGGAGTGCTCTTCACCGTCGCGACCTACGTCCTCGTGGCCCTGGGCCTCAACATCGTGGTCGGGTATGCCGGCCTGCTCGACCTCGGCTACGTGGGCTTCTACGCCGTGGGCGCCTACACCGTCGGCGTCCTCAGCTCCGAGCACGGCTCCCTGCCGTGGCTGTGGTGCGTGCCGATCGCGATCGTCGTCGCGATGATCTCGGGCGTGCTGCTCGGTGCCCCAACGCTGCGCGTGCGCGGTGACTACCTCGCGATCGTGACGCTCGGCTTCGGCGAGATCGTGCGCCTGACGCTCGTCAACTCGCAGTGGCTCGGCGGCGCGCAGGGCATTTCTGACATCCCGAGGCCACCAGGCGTCGAGCTGTTCGAGGTGCCGAGCATCGACTGGAGCACGGGCGTGCCCGTCATCGACCTCGACTCGACGACGATCTTCCTCAAGTTCGGCATCAACGACTTCATCCCGTACTACTGGCTGGCCCTCGTCGTCATCGCCCTCGTGCTCGTCTTCGACATCCTCGTCAAGAACAGCCGCGTGGGTCGGGCCTGGGAGGCCACCAGGGAGGACGAGGACGCCGCCGAGCTCATGGGCGTGCCGACGTTCCGTTTCAAGCTCATCGCCTTCGCCATCGGCGCCGCCATCGGTGGCCTGTCGGGGGCGCTCTTCGCGGGCAAGTCGGGCTTCATCAACCCACAGAGCTTCGAGCTGCTCCTGTCGATCCTCTTCCTCGCGGCCGTCGTCGTCGGTGGTCAGGGCAACCGCTGGGGTGTCATCCTCGGTGCGATCGTCGTGGCCTACTTCCCGGAGCGCTTCCGCGAGTTCTCCGACTTCCGTGTCCTCGTCTTCGGCCTCGCGCTTATGCTCCTCGCGATCTTCCGACCGCAGGGCCTGCTGCCACCGAGGCGCACGCTGCGAGCCAAACGAGCCGATGCCAGACAGCAGCTTCTCGAGGAAGGAGAGGCCAGTGCCTGATCCCACCAACCAGCCGGCGGCCCCCCAAGAACCGGCGGCCGAGCCGATCGCCACGCCGGTCGCCACGACCCCGTCGGCCCCGTCGGACGACGCCGTCAGCGAGATCCACCCCGAGGCCGACATCACCCCCGAGGACATCGGGGTGCCGGTCGTCGCCGAGGGCGAGCGGCTCCTCGAGGTCGACGAGGTCACGCTCCGCTTCGGCGGTGTCGTCGCCCTCAACGAGGTGAGCTTCCACATCAACAAGGGCGAGATACTCGGGCTCATCGGGCCCAACGGCGCCGGCAAGACGACCTGCTTCAACGTCATGACCGGCGTCTACCAGCCCACCTCGGGTCTGGTGCGCTACCTCGGCAAGCCGCTGGGCAAGCGCCAGAAGCACCAGATCACCAAGCTGGGCATCGCGCGCACGTTCCAGAACATCCGGCTCTTCGCCAACATGACGGCCCTCGAGAACGTCCTCGTCGGGGTCGACGCCCACCACTCCACCGGTGTCGTCACCGCCATGTTCCGGCTTCCGAAGCACCGCCGGGAGGAGACGCAGGGTCGGGCGCGGGCCATGGAGCTGCTCCATTTCATGGGCCTCGACGGCAAGGCCGACGAGCTCGCTCGCAACCTGCCCTACGGTGACCAGCGCCGTCTCGAGATCGCCCGGGCCCTCGCCACGAGCCCGCAGCTGCTCTGCCTCGACGAGCCGGCGGCCGGCTTCAACCCGGCCGAGAAGGTCAGGCTGATGGAGCTCATCCGCACCATCCGTGACCAGGGCTACACCGTCCTGCTCATCGAGCACGACATGAAGCTCGTCATGGGGGTCACCGACCGGATCGTCGTGCTCGAGTTCGGGCGCAAGATCGCCGAGGGCGCGCCCTCGGAGATCCGCGACAACCCGGCGGTCATCGCCGCCTACCTGGGAGTTGATGAAGAAGATGCTTCTTGAGGTCAAGGGCCTGTGCGTCAACTACGGCCGCATCGAGGCGATCCGCGACATCACCTTCACCGTCGACGAGGGTGAGATCGTCACCCTCATCGGGGCCAACGGCGCCGGCAAGACGACGACGATGAAGACGATCTCCGGGCTCCGGCCGGTCCGGGCCGGCACGGTGATGTTCGACGGCAAGGACATCACCGACACGCCGTCCTACGAACGGCCCGTGCTCGGCATCTCGCAGTCACCGGAGGGTCGTGGCTGCTTCGTCGGCATGACCGTGATGGAGAACCTCGAGATGGGCACCTACGCCCGTCCGGACCGCAAGAGCAAGGCCGTCAAGGACGACCTCGAGCGCGTCTTCGAGCTCTTCCCGCGGCTCAAGGAGCGCGTCAACCAGGCCGCGGGGTCGATGTCGGGTGGTGAGCAGCAGATGCTCGCCATGGGGCGGGCCCTCATGGCCAAGCCCAAGCTCCTGCTGCTCGACGAGCCGTCCATGGGCCTGGCGCCCAAGCTCATCCAGCAGATCTTCGACATCGTGACCGAGATCAACAGCCAGGGCACGACGGTGCTGCTCGTCGAGCAGAACGCCGCGCAGGCGCTCAAGCGATCGCACCGGGCCTACATCCTCGAGACCGGTGAGATCGTCCGCGAGGGCACCGGCAAGGAGCTGGCGAGCGACCCGGCGGTCAAGGCCGCCTACCTCGGCGGCGACGTCTGACGGCAGGTCGACGGCCAGGGCCGGCCATACGGCATACCTCAGGGGACGGGGCGTCACGACAGCGGTCGTGGCGCCCCGTCGCCGTCCGTCCACAGGTGCGGGGGGTCCCTTCCGCCGGGTATGGGGATACCCGTAGTCTCAGGCGGGTCACCTCGGGGCCAGAACGGGAGGGACCATGGGTCGTTCGATCGCGTCGGTGCAGCGCGTCGACGAGAGCTTGCACTCACCCTTCATCGAGCTGTGGATCACCCACCGCATCGAGGGTGGCACGACGCCGGAGGCTGCGCAGCGGCTCGCTCTCGACGGCACCCTGCGAACTGCGTTGCAACGCAACGATGTCGCGGCCTTCATCGCGTTCGTCGACAACCGGCCGGCGGGCTACCTCGTGCTCTCCGACTCGACCCGCAGCCTCCTCGTCGACTCGCCCTGCGTGTCGATCGACATGCTCTACGTCGACCCCGCCCATCGCCGCCTCGGCGTCGGTCGCTCACTCCTCGCAGCGGCCTCCCGGTATGCCGACCGGCTCGGTGCCGAGCACGTCGCGAGCCTCGTGCCCGCCCAGGACCGTGACGCCAACCGCTTCTTTGCGCGGCTCGGCTTCGCGCCCGAGACGGTGCGTCGGGTCACGTCGTTGGCGACGCTCCAGCGCAAGCTGGCGGGGGAGCCGCGCCCGACGCGGGTCGCCATCGACCAGGTGATGGCGCGCCGCCGCGACCTGCGCCTGCGTCGGCGCCACCAGCCGCCCCAGGTGGCCGGCTAGCGCCTCAGGCGCCCGGCACGGCCTCACGCAGCAGGCAGGTGATGCGCGAGGTGCAGGTGCGTCGACCCGCGTCGTCGGTCACGACGATGTCGTAGCTGACGAGCGTGCGTCCCGCACTGAGCAGGGTCGCCGTGCCCGTCACGAGGCCGCTGCGGGCGGCTCGGTGGTGGGTCGCGTTGATGTCGAGGCCGACGGCGATGCGTCCCGGCCCGGCGTGCAGGCCGGCACCGATGGAGCCGAGGGTCTCGGCGAGCACGACGCTGGCCCCGCCGTGCAGCAGGCCGTAGGGCTGGGTGTTGCCCTCGACGGGCATCGTCGCGACGAGCCGCTCCGGGCTCGCCTCGAGCACCTCGATGCCCATCCGCTCCATGAGGGTTCCTTCGAGCTGCAGACCCAGGGGGGCGAGGTCGTCGGTTGCGGTCGTCTGCTGCGCGTCGGTCATGACGGCGATCGTATGCCGACCCTCAGGGCCGCGCCGCTCGTGCACCCCCGCACGGGGGTCACCGTCGGTGGCTGACACTAGGCTGCGCGTGTGAGCCGACTTCTCCTCCTCGACGGACACTCGCTGGCCTACCGGGCGTTCTTCGCGCTCCCCGCCGAGAACTTCTCGACGAGCACGGGGCAGCACACCAACGCCGTCTACGGCTTCACCTCGATGCTCATCAACATGCTCCGCGACGAGCAGCCGACCCACGTCGTCGTGGCCTTCGACAAGTCGCGGCAGACCTTCCGCACCGAGCAGTACGCCGAGTACAAGGCCGGCCGTGCCCGCACGCCCGACGAGTTCTCGGGCCAGCTCCCGCTCGTCAAGGAGGTGCTCGACGCCCTGCGCATCCGCTTCGTCGAGCTCGAGGGCTACGAGGCCGACGACATCATCGCCACCATCGCGACCGAGGCCGACGCCCAGGGCGTCGAGGTGCTCATCTGCTCCGGTGACCGCGACACGTTCCAGCTCGTCTCCGACAACGTGACTATCCTCTACCCCGTGCGCGGCGTGTCCGAGGTCTGGCGCATGGGCCCGTCCCAGGTGGAGGAGAAGTACGGCGTGCCGCCGCAGCGCTACAGCGACCTCGCCGCGATGGTCGGCGAGACGTCCGACAACCTGCCGGGCGTGCCCGGCGTCGGCCCCAAGACTGCGGCGAAGTGGATCACGCAGTTCGGCGACCTCGAGGGCATCGTCGCCGGCGTCGACCAGATCAAGGGCAAGGCGGGGGAGTCGTTGCGTGCCCACCTCGACCAGGTGCTGCGCAACCGCCGGCTCAACCAGCTCGTCAAGGACAGCCCGGTCGGCGTCACCGTCGACGACCTCGAGCGCGCCCAGTGGAGCCGCGAGGAGGTGCACGAGGTCTTCGACCGGCTCGAGTTCCGGGTGCTGCGCGACCGGCTCTTCGCCGAGGTCGAGGCCAGCGAGCCCGAGGCCGAGTCCGGCTTCGAGGTCGACGGCACCCTGCTCGACGCAGCCGACGTGCCGGCCTGGATCACGCAGCACCTGTCCCAGGGCGAGCGGGCCGGACTCTCGGTGGCCGGCACGTGGGCCCGCGGAGTCGGCGACCCGACCGGCCTGGCCGTGGCGGCCCCCGACGGCGCGGCCGCCTGGATCGACCTCACGGCACTGACGCCGGAGGGCGAGCAGGCCGTCGGCGCCTGGCTCGAGGACCCGCAGCGACCCAAGGCCCTGCATGACGCCAAGGGACCGGTCGAGGCGCTGGCCTCACGCGGCTGGTCGCTCGCCGGGCTGACGAGCGACACCCAGCTCGCCGCATACCTCGTCAAGCCCGACCAGCGCACCTATCACCTCGACGACCTCGTGCTGCGACAGCTGCACCGCGAGCTGTCGGGTTCGGCGCCCGCCGACGGCCAGGGCATGCTCGACTTCGGCGGCGACGCCGACGAGGCCGCGGCCCACCAGGAGATGGTGCGCGCCACCGCCGTGCGCGACCTCGCGGTCGTGCTCGACGAGCAGGTGGCAGCGACCGGCGGCGCCGAGCTGCTGGCCGAGGTCGAGCTGCCCCTCGTCGACGTGCTGGCCCGCATGGAGCGCACCGGCATCGCCGTCGACATCGAGGGTCTCGACGACCTCGAGCAGGACTTCGCCGCCAAGGTGGCGCAGGCCCAGCAGGACGCCTGGGACGCGATCGGTGGCGAGCACATCAACCTCGGCTCGCCCAAGCAGCTGCAGGAGGTGCTCTTCGGGCAGCTCGGCATGCCCAAGACGAAGAAGACCAAGACCGGCTGGACGACCGACGCCGACGCGCTGGCCGACCTCTTCACCAAGACGGGTCACCCCTTCCTCGAGGCGCTGCTGCGCCACCGTGACGCCGCTCGCCTGCGGGTCACCGTCGAGGGGCTGCAGAAGTCCGTGGCCGACGACGGCCGCATCCACACGACCTACCTGCAGACGATCGCGGCGACCGGCCGCCTCAGCTCCACGGAGCCCAACCTGCAGAACGTCCCGATCCGCACCGAGGAGGGCCGGCGCATCCGCGAGCTCTTCGTCGTCGGCGACGGCTTCGAGGCGCTGATGTCGGCCGACTACTCGCAGATCGAGATGCGCGTGATGGCCCACCTGTCCGGCGACGAGGGGCTCATCGAGGCCTTCCGCACCGGCGAGGACCTGCACCGCTTCGTCGGCTCGAAGGTCTTCGGCGTCGCCCCCGAGGACGTCACCGCCGCGATGCGGTCCAAGGTCAAGGCGATGTCCTACGGCCTCGCCTACGGCCTGTCGGCCTTCGGTCTGTCCAAGCAGCTGACGATCAGCACCGAGGAGGCCCGGGGCCTCATGGACGGCTACTTCGAGCGCTTCGGCGGCGTGAGCGACTACCTCAAGGAGGTCGTCGCCGAGGCACGTGGCACCGGCTACACCGCGACGATGTTCGGGCGTCGCCGCTACCTGCCCGACCTGACCTCCGACAACCGGCAGCGACGTGAGACGGCCGAGCGGATGGCACTCAACGCGCCGATCCAGGGCTCGGCCGCCGACATCATGAAGGTCGCGATGATCAACGTCGACCGCGGTCTGGTCTCCTCCGGCGCTCGCTCGCGGGTGCTGCTCCAGGTGCACGACGAGCTCGTGCTCGAGATCGCACCGGGCGAGCGAGGCGACGTCGAGGCCCTCGTGCGCCACGAGATGGGGCATGCCGCCGAGATGGACGTGCCGCTCGACGTCAACGTCGGGGTCGGCCACTCCTGGCACGACGCCGCCCACTGACCGCGGGGCCCGACCCGGTCAGGGCCGTCGGCGCCTCGCCGCCGGCCGTCCCGAAGGGCCCGTTTGGTCACGTTCCGGCAACTGCGATGTCGTGTGCGTCACGTGGGGCACCACGCACCCCGGGGCTTCTGCATACTGACCGGTAACTTGCACCCGTCATCGGAGACGGGTGCTTTTACTGTGAGGTGGACATGGTCAGAAGCCTGGTCACAGGTCTGGGGCTCGCCGTCGGTGCGGCGGTCATCATCGGACTGAGCACCCTGTTCGGTCTGGAGCTCGAGCACGTCGCCCTGCTGGCCGCTGCTCTGGGTGGCGTCCTCGGGCTGGTCCCGCACCGTCCTGCGTGGGGCAAGGTGGTCGGTTTCCTCGCCGGCTTCGTCCTCGCCTGGCTCGGTTTCGCCCTTCGCGCAGCGGTGCTGCCGGACTCGTCCGCGGGTCGCGCCGTCGCTGCCTTCATCGTCGTGGCGCTCATCGCAGTCGTCGCGGCCGCGAGCCGTGGGCGGTTGCCGGTGTGGAGCGGCCTCGTCGGCGCGGCCGCGATCGTCGGCGCCTACGAGGCGGTCTACACCAGCGCCCCGTCGCAGTTCATGAGCGAGTCGCCAGCCGCCGCCACGACCGTCCTGCTCGCCGTGGGCCTCGGCTTCCTCGCCACGACCGTCATTGCGCCGCAGACGGATTCGATCGCGACAGAGGGCGCGAGCCGATCGGCGCGCACGCCCAGCGCGCAGTCGTCGCAAGACGGCTCCAGCACCAGCAACCTCGACGACATCATGACGGGAGCAACCCGATGAGCAAGAGATCCCTGGCCAGCGTCGTCGCGGGGATGGCCGCAGTGCCCACCCTGCTGCTCGCCGCCGCCGCACCCGCGGCAGCAGCGGGCGACGGATCCGTGCAGGTCTCCAACACCGAGACGGTGCAGGCCTACCTCGACGCGAGCGGCAACGTCGACGTCGCACGCGTCTACGAGCAGGTCGCGATGCAGGGCACCGGCACGGTCGACCTGAGAAACCCGGTCGAGCCGGAGGGGCTGCGCAACCTCGACGGGTTCGGCGACTTCGAGGTCGCCGACGGTGTCATGGTCGCCAGCATCGACGTGCAGGGCGAGCAGCGCCTGCGCACCGTCAGCGACTACACCCGCAAGCTGCCGCTGGAGGTGCGGGCGACCTACACGCTCGACGGCCAGGTCGTCGAGCCCGCAGACCTCCTCGGCCGCAGCGGCCGGCTCGAGGTGCGCTACACGGTGCGCAACGTCACGGGCACCTCCCAGGTCGTCACGTTCGACGACGGCACGGGCAGGAGCACCTCCACGACCCAGGAGGTCGTCATCCCGATGGTCGGCTCGCTGACCACCACGCTCCCCGGCACGTTCACCGACGTCAGCTCCAAGGAGGCCAACCTCGCCGGCGACGGTCGGGGAGGCACGAAGCTGACCTTCACGATGACCCTCTTCGGCCCGATCGGCACGCCGACCGCGAGCTTCGGCTATGCCGCCGACATCGTCGACGGCACACTGCCGAAGGCCTCGGTGTCGGCCCTGCCCGTGAGCCCGCTCGACAGCCCGTCGTTCAAGGGCGGCGCCGAGAGCTACCGGGGTGGGGCCGCGACCGGTGCCACCCTGACGGCGGGTGCCACCGAGATCGACGCCAACCTGCTCAAGCTGCGTGACGGCGCGAGCACGCTGCTGGCCGGCCTCATCCAGCTGCGTGACGGCGCGCAGAAGCTCGACGCGGGGCTCGGCGCCCAGGCCCTGCCCGGGTCGCGTGACCTCGCCGCCGGCGCCGGGGAGCTCAAGGACGGCACATCGAGGCTGCGCGCCGGCACGGGTGACGCGAAGGACGGCTCGGCGCAGGTCGCTGACGGCGCCCGGCAGCTCGCCGACGGCGCGGGCCGGCTCGATGCCGGTGCCGAGAAGCTGAGCACCGGTGCGACTCAGGTCGACGAGGGTGCGGCCCTGGTGGCCGGGGGCCTGCACCTCGTCGGCGACAACGCTCCCGCGCTGCTCGAGGGACTGGCCCAGGTCGCCGACGGGCTCGACCAGGTCGACGGTGGCCTGACCCAGCTCTATGCAGGTGTCGGGGGACTCCCGGAGCAGGCGAAGCCGTTGCACGCGGGCCTGACCAAGCTGCGCGTCGGACTCGGAGGCAAGGGCCAGGACGGAACGCTGATCGACGGTATCGAGCAGGTGCGCGCCGGGCTGGCAGCGGCCACGGCGGACGGTGGGAGTGTCGACCAGCTCAGGGGAGGTGTGGGTCAGGCCAAGGGCGGGGTCGACACGTCCAAGGGCGGCGTCGACCAGGTGCGTTCGGGCCTTGAGGACGCGCTGACGCCCGGTGGCGGGATCGACCAGCTCGACGGGGGCGTGTCCCTGGCCAAGGGATCCGACTGCGGCGTCGTCTGCACGGGCATCCTGACGCAGGTGCAGGCAGGACTGACCGACCTCCGGGCCAAGACCGGGGCGGCGTCGGACGGTCTCGGTGCGGTGTCGTCAGGACTCACCCAGGTGTCTGGCGGACTCGGTCAGGTGTCCGGTGGCCTCGGCCAGCTCAAGGGCAAGCTGAACGATGCGGCCCTCGGCCTCGCGCGAGTCGAGTGCGGCCTGAGCAACACGGCGCTCAAGGTGTGCGACCCCGCAGTGCCGGGTCTGCTCGAGGGGGTCGGCCTCGTGGACGCAGGGGTGACCACGCTCGTCGACGGTGTCGTGACCAAGGTCCAGGGCGGCATCGGCGGCTCGTCCGACACCGCCGAGGACAAGACGCTCCGCGGCGGCGTCAACGACCTGCAGGGGGGTGTCGACCTGCTCGGTCTCGGTGGCCTCGACCTGCTCGACGCCATCGACCAGCTCACCGTCGGTGCGGACCAGGTGAGCGGTGGCACGTCGCAGGTCGCCACGGGCGCCCGGGACCTGGGGGCGGGAGCCTCCCAGCTCGCCGACGGCTCGGGCGACCTTGCTGACGGTGCGGGTCGGCTCGACAACGGCGTCGGCCAGCTGGCTGACGGAGCCGGGCAGCTCGACGACGGAGCCGGCAGGCTCTCGGACGGGGCGGCCCAGCTGTCCGACGGTCTGGCAGATGCCGCCACCGGCACGAGCCAGCTCGCCGCCGGTCTCTCCGACGCGGCTGATGGCGCACCCCAGCTGAAGGATGGTGCTCAGCAGCTGTCCGACGAGGGCACGAAGAAGCTCGTGGAGGCCGGTAAGGCCACCGCGGCCGACTACGGCGAGAAGTACGCCCTCATCGAGGTCGGTGCCCAGCGGGCGAAGGCCGAGGGCATGGCCTACGGCGCGCCGCAGGGAGCTACGGGGGCGACGGCCTACTCCTTCGAGCTCGCCGGCGTCGACGGCGAGGGTGGCGCCAACCTCGGACGCGCTGCCGGCGCAGCGGCCGTCTTCGGTCTGGCAGGTGCGACCGTGCTGCTCCGTCGTCGCCTTCTCTGAGGTCGGCCGGGCGTCACGGCGGCGGTGGGTCGGCTGGTCCGACCCGCCGCCGCTGCGGTCACGCCGGCTTGCGGCAGACGAAGACCGCTGTGCCCGGGAAGAGGCGGCCGCGCAGGGGTGACCAGGCACCCCACGCCTCGTCATGGCCCTCGGGCCACTCGGGCTCGACGAGGTCGACGAGCTGCAGGCCCGCGGCGCTGATCTCGCGCACCCGGTCGCCGAGCGTGCGATGGTGCTCGACGTAGGTCGCCGCGCCCGTCTCGTCCTGCTCGACGTAGGGCGTGCGGTCGAAGTAGGACTGGCGCACCACGAGCCCCTCGGGGCCCGGCTCGTCGGCGAAGGCCCACCGCATGGGGTGCGTCGTCGAGAAGACGAACCGCCCTCCGGGCCGCAGCACGCGCGCCGCCTCGGCCATCACGACGTCGGAGTCGCCGACGAAGGGCACGACGCCGTATGCCGTGAAGACCGTGTCGAAGGCACCGCTCGGGAAGGGGAGCGACCGTCCGTCGCACTGCACGAACGGCACCCGGCTCGCTGCTGGGACGCGCCCGTTGACCTCGAGCCCTTCGAGCACCATGCCGGCGGACAGGTCGGTCGCGACGACGGTGGCCCCACGGGCGGCGAGCCACCGCGAGCACTGTCCCGAGCCGGCCCCGATCTCGAGCACCACCTGACCACGCGGGTCACCGAGCAGGGCGGCGTCCTCCTCGCGCAGCCGCTCCGGTCCCCAGACGAAGTCGGTGTCGCCGAGGAACTCGCCGTGCTCGACGTAGTAGCCGGCGGCCTCGCCGTCCCACCACGTCCGGTTGGCGGTGACCGTCTCGGTGGGGGGAGCGGCACGTCGGGTGACCTCGGAAGGTGTGCTCACGGCATACCCCCGTCTCTTTGACCCCGTGCTGACAGCGCAGATAGGATGACCGCGCACATGCGTGTGCGCACGACACTGTTAAACCTGTCCACAAAGGTGTCGGGGCGCCGAGCACCGCTCGCCCGCCGCGACGTCCCCAATCTAACCGTCCACAATCGGAGTTCCTACTACATGACTGCCTACACGGTCGAAAAGACCGCGCCTGAGATCGCCATCAACGACATCGGCTCTCA
This sequence comes from Humibacillus xanthopallidus, assembly GCF_044793955.1. Classification (GTDB taxonomy): domain Bacteria; phylum Actinomycetota; class Actinomycetes; order Actinomycetales; family Dermatophilaceae; genus Humibacillus; species Humibacillus xanthopallidus_C. The sequence continues at coordinate 2,291,016 of NZ_CP084995.1, forward strand.
GGAAGACATCCTTGCGGCGATCGACGCCACCATCAAGGACTTCAACGACGGCGACATCGTCGAGGGTGTGATCGTCAAGGTCGACCGGGACGAGGTCCTGCTCGACATCGGATACAAGACCGAGGGCGTCATCCCCTCGCGCGAGCTGTCCATCAAGCACGACGTCGACCCCGGCGAGATCGTCAAGGTCGGTGACGAGGTCGAGGCCCTCGTCCTCCAGAAGGAGGACAAGGAAGGCCGTCTCATCCTGTCCAAGAAGCGCGCACAGTACGAGCGCGCCTGGGGCACGATCGAGAAGGTCAAGGAAGAGGACGGCGTCGTCACCGGCACCGTCATCGAGGTCGTCAAGGGTGGACTCATCCTCGACATCGGCCTGCGTGGCTTCCTCCCCGCCTCACTCGTCGAGATGCGCCGTGTCCGCGACCTCCAGCCGTACGTCGGCAAGGAGATCGAGGCCAAGATCATCGAGCTCGACAAGAACCGCAACAACGTGGTCCTGTCGCGCCGTGCCTGGCTCGAGCAGACGCAGTCCGAGGTGCGCACGACGTTCCTCAAGGAGCTCCAGAAGGGCCAGGTCCGTTCGGGCGTCGTGTCCTCGATCGTCAACTTCGGCGCGTTCGTCGACCTCGGCGGCGTCGACGGTCTCGTCCACGTCTCCGAGCTGTCGTGGAAGCACATCGACCACCCGTCCGAGGTCGTCGAGGTCGGCACCGAGGTCACCGTCGAGGTGCTCGACGTCGACATGGACCGTGAGCGTGTCTCCCTGTCGCTGAAGGCGACGCAGGAGGACCCGTGGCAGCACTTCGCTCGCACGCACGCCATCGGCCAGGTCGTGCCCGGCAAGGTCACCAAGCTCGTCCCCTTCGGTGCGTTCGTGCGCGTCGAGGACGGCATCGAGGGCCTCGTGCACATCTCCGAGCTGGCCGAGCGCCACGTGGAGCTGCCCGAGCAGGTCGTCAACGTCGGCGACGAGATCTTCGTCAAGGTCATCGACATCGACCTCGAGCGTCGGCGCATCTCGCTGTCGCTCAAGCAGGCCAACGACCAGTCCGTGCCGGTGTCGGAGTTCGACCCGACCCTCTACGGCATGGCCGCCGAGTACGACGAGGCCGGCAACTACAAGTACCCCGAGGGCTTCGACCCGGAGACCAACGAGTGGCTCGAGGGTTACGAGACGCAGCGCGAGAAGTGGGAGAAGCAGTACGCCGAGGCCCACGCCCGCTGGGAGGCCCACAAGTCGCAGGTCGACGCCGCGACGAAGGCCGACGCCGAGGCTGCTGCCGGTGGCAGCACGTCGACGTCGTACTCCTCCGCCACGGGTGACGTCGCCGACGACGGTGACGCCGACCGTGCCGACCGTGGCCAGCGCAGCAGCGCTCCGGCCCCGGTCGAGGGCACGCTCGCCTCTGACGAGGCGCTCGCCGCGCTTCGTGAGAAGCTGACCGGCAACTGAGCCTCACCGCTCCGAAGGAGCCCCGGACCCTCGTGGTCCGGGGCTCCTTCGCTGTCATGTCCCTGTCCTGCCACCGTCCTGCCACCGTCCTGCCCCCCGTGTGCCCCCGGTGTGGCGAGGCGCTCCTCGCGGCGGGCGGGCCCCGTTGGCCCTACGCTCGTGACATGGACTCGGCGGCTGCTGGAGACCCTGCACGCCGGTGGACTGATCGGGGGTTCGACCTCCAGGGACACCGCGGGGCCAAGGGGCTCGTCGTCGAGAACACCCTGGAGAGCTTCACCGCGGCCTACGCCGCTGGTGTGTCGGGGGTCGAGCTCGACGTGCGCCTGTCGGCCGACGGCGAGGTCGTCGTGTGGCACGACGCCGTGCTGCTGCCGCACAAGGCCCGCTCGACGACCCCTGGCCTCGTGGGGTCACGGGTCGCCGACCTGACCCTGGCCGAGCTGCGCAGCGTCGACGTCGGCAGCCAGACCCTCGAGGCCTTCCCGGGCCAACGGCCGTCACCAGGGGCCCACATCGCGACCCTCGCCGAGGTGCTGGCGCTGGGGCGGGACCACCCGTCCGACGTCTGGTGGACGGTGGAGCTCAAGGTCGACCCCACCGACCCCGCCGAGGTCGCGAGCCGGCCCCTGCTCGTCGAGAAGGTGCTCGCCTGCCTGCACGAAGCAGGCCTCGACGACCGGAGCTTCGTGCACTCCTTCGACTGGGCGGTGCTGGAGCTGTCGCGTGACCTCGCCCCCGCCGTGGCGCGCTCCGCCCTCGTCGAGTCCGGGGTCACGTGGGTGCCGGGCAGCCCGTGGACAGGCAGCGTGCGCGTGGGGGAGACGCACATCGACGTGTGTGCCGGGGCTGCCGCGGTCGGCGCCCACGTCGTCTCGCCCGAGCACGTGCTCGTCGACGAGGCCTTCGTCGCGCGGGCCCGGGAGCTCGGGCTGGGTGTGCTGCCGTGGACCGTCAACGACGTGGGCACGATGCGGGCCCTCGCCGAGGCGGGAGTCGACGGTCTGGTGACCGACTACCCCGATCTGGCTGCCGTCGTGCTCGCCGACCTCGTCGGCTCGACACCGTCCGACGCGTCGTCGGGCGAGGCCGGGCGGTGAGGAGGGTCCGAACCTCCGGCTCGGACCCTCGCCACCCCTCCTGCACCCCTGGGGGGCGGAGCCGGTGCGGCGTCCATGGCACACTCGTGCGGTCGACAGGTCGCCGCTGTGGGCACCGAGACCGAGCGTGGAGCGAGCGGGTGGGACCCCCTGCTCCCACCCGTTCGTTGGAACGCCGTTCCAGCGAACGCCATCATCCAGTCGAAGGGCACCGATGTCAACCGATCGGGCATACGACATGAGCTCGCGGGCCGAGGCCGCACAGGCGACCCGCCGGCGGATCATCGACGCCGCCGGTCCGATGCTCCTGCGCGAGGGCTACCACGCCATGTCGATCAGCAGCCTGGCCGCAGCCGCCGGCGTCAGTGCCCAGACGGTCTACAACGCCATCGGAGGCAAGGCCGCGGTCGTCAAGGCGGTCTACGACGTCACCCTCGTCGGCGACGACGAGCCCATCCCGATGCCCGAGCGGCCGGAGTTCAAGGCGATGTCGGCAGCCCCCGACCGCGACTCCTTCCTCCGGGCCTACGCGGCCCTCTGCGCGACCATCTACGAGCGCACCGGGCCCCTCCTCGGCGTCCTCCTCGCGCAGGGAGCCGGCAACGACGTCGGACTGCAGGACTTCGTCGCGACCATCGAGCAGGAGCGCCGCACCGGCAACACCAACGTGCTGGCTGCGCTCGAGCGGGTCCACGGACTGCCGCCCGAGCTCGACCGCACCCGCTTCATCGACATCGTCTGGACCGCCACCGCCCCCGAGACCTACGACCGGTTCGTCCGCCGCTGCGGGTGGACCCATGCCATGTATGCCGCCTGGCTGGCCGAGGCGCTCGTCGGGTCCTTCCAGAGCGCCAGCGCCACGACGACGGCTCACGCCACCGTCACCACCGCAACCCCCGCCACCAAGGAGTAGCCCGTGCCCCGACCGATCGCCACGAACACGAGCGTCGACCGCGACGCCCTGCTCGACTTCGTCCGGCCGCGCCACTCGATGGTGCTGATGACCGCCCGGTCCGACGGGCGGCCGCAGGCGTCTCCCGTCACGGGTGGTGTCGACGAGCAGGGACGCATCGTCATCTCGACCTACCCCGAGCGCGCCAAGACCGCGAACGCCCGGCGCCGGCCGGAGGTGTCGGTGCTCGTGCTCTCCGACGACTTCGGCGGCGAGTGGGTGCAGGTCGACGGCAACTGCGAGGTGCTCGACCGGCCCGACTCCGTGGAGCCGCTCGTCGACTACTTCCGCGCGATCTCGGGGGAGCACCCCGACTGGGACGAGTACCGCCAGGCGATGCACGACCAGGGCAAGTCGCTGCTGCGCATCACGCCCACCCGCTGGGGTCCCGTCGCGCGCGGCGGCTTCCCGGCCCGGCTCGCCGACTGAGACCGTGCCGGCCGTGCTGCGCGTCGGAGTCACCGGGGGCATCGGGTCGGGCAAGTCGAGCGTCGCGGCCCGCCTCCGCGCCCTCGGCGCGCACGTCGTCGACGCCGACGCCGTCGCGCGCGAGGTCGTCGAGCCGGGTACGAGGGCGCTGGAGATGATCCGGGATCGCTTCGGCGACAGCGTGATCCGCGCCGACGGCGGCCTCGATCGGGCTGCGCTAGCCGCCATCGTGTTCACGGACCGCGAGGCACTCGACGGCCTCGAAGAGATCACGACGCCTGCGATCGGCGCCCGAGTGACGACGCTGCGCAACCAGGCACCAGCGGGTGGTGTCTCTGTCTTCGACATGCCCCTGCTCGTGGAGCGTGGCCTGTGGGTGCACGAGCACCTCAACCTCGTCGTCGACGTTGACGCTGACACCAGGGTGCGGCGTCTCGTCGAGCACCGCGGCCTCGACGAGGCCGATGCCCGTGCACGCATCGCCACGCAGGCGACCGACGACGAGCGCCGCGCCGTCGCCGACGTGGTCCTCGACAACCGCGGCACCCCGCAGCAGCTCGAGCGGAGCGTCGACGCGCTCTGGCGTGAGCGCATCGAGCCGTATGCCGCCAACCTCCGTGACGGCACACGCACCCGTCGGGTCGGGCGAGGAGCAGTCGTGGACCCGCGGGCCGACTGGGAGCTGCGCGGCGAGCGCGTGGTCGCCAAGATCGGCGCAGCCCTCGCGCGGAGCGGGGTGGCGACCGAGGTGTCGCACATCGGCTCGACCGCGGTGCCGGGGCTCATCGCCAAGGACGTCATCGACGTGCAGGTGGGCGTGCGTCACCTCGCCGACGCCGACCGCGCTGATGTGCGGGCAGCGATGCGTGACGCGGGTTACCTTCTCTCCGAGGGCAACTCGGGCGACAACCCCAAGCCGGGCACCGACCCGGGGGCGTGGGGCAAGCGCTTCTACGGTGGCTGCGACCCCGCGCAGGTGGTGCACGTCCACATCCGCGAGCTCGGCTCTCCCGGCTGGCGATTCGCCATCCTCTTCCGTGACTGGCTCGTCCACGTGCCCGCCGAGCGTGAGGCCTACGCCGCTGAGAAGCGGCGACTGCTCGCGATCGACGACGACACCGACGCCTACGTCGAGGCCAAGGAGCCGTGGTTCGACGCGGCCTGGCAGCGCGCGCAGGCGTGGGCCGACGAGACCGGCTGGCGGCCGTAGCGCGAGCACGCCACGCGGCATACCGCAGGCGTCTGTGGTGTTGTGGTGGGCATGCGCGGTGAGTACAAGGTGCCCGGAGGCAAGCTCGTGGCCGTCGACCTCGAGGTCGACGGGGAGAGGCTCGGCGACGTCAGCGTGTCGGGTGACTTCTTCCTCGAGCCGGACGAGGCCCTCGGTGACATCAACGCCGCGCTGGTCGGGATGCCCGTCGAGGCGGGCGTCGACGAGCTCGCCGCCGCGATCCAGGGCGCGCTGGGCGCTGAGGTGGCGCTCATCGGCTTCACGCCCGAGGCGGTCGGCATCGCGGTGCGGCGCGCCCTCGGCAAGGCGACCGGCTGGCACGACCACGCCTTCGACGTCATCCCGGCGCGGGTGCTGCACCCGGCCATGCACGTCGCCCTCGACGAGGTCATCGCCCGCGAGGTGGGGTCGGGGGAGCGGCCGCCGACACTGCGCTTCTGGGACTGGGACAGCCCCCTCGTCGTCATCGGGTCGTTCCAGTCGGTGCGCAACGAGGTCGACCCGGAGGGCGCCGACCGTCACCGGATCGACGTCGTGCGCCGCGTCTCGGGCGGTGGGGCGATGTTCATGGAGCCCGGCAACTGCATCACCTACTCGCTCGTCGTGCCGGGCTCGCTCGTCGAGGGGCTGAGCTTCGAGCGGTCCTACTCCTTCCTCGACGACTGGGTCATCGGCGCGCTCGGCGACGTCGGCGTCGCCGCCCACTTCGTGCCGCTCAACGACATCGCCAGCGACCAGGGCAAGATCGGTGGCGCTGCGCAGAAGCGCTTCGCCGACGGCACGGTGCTGCACCACGTGACCATGAGCTATGACATCGACGCCGACAAGATGCTCGAGGTCCTGCGCATCGGGCGCGAGAAGATGAGCGACAAGGGCCACCGCTCGGCCAACAAGCGCGTGGACCCCATGCGGTCGCAGACCGGCCTGTCGCGTGACGCCATCCTCGAGGCCTTCACGGCCGCCTTCGCGGCGCGCTACCGCACCCGGCTCACCGACTACACGGCGGTCGAGCTCGCCGAGGCGGAGCGCCTCGTCGAGACGAAGTTCTCCACCCCGGAGTGGACCCACCGGGTGCCGTGAGACCGGCACCCGGCGGGTGTCAGCGCCAGGCGGCCTGCCGGACGGCGACCGCCATCGAGGGCGCCAGGGGCAGCCGCGGGATGAGCGTGGCACCGACCGCGTGGTAGAGGTCGGCCTTGCCCGGCCACACGGTGTCGGTCGGCTCGTTGGAAGGGTCAAGCTGGTGGTGCCACGACCCGTACTCGGCATCGATGAGCACGACGCGGATGTGGTCCCACCACCCGGCATATCGCTCTGCGTAGGCCGAGTCACCGGTGCGCTGATGGAGGGCGGCGGCGGTCGCGGTGGCCTCGGCGGCGACCCAGTGCATGCGGTCGCGCACGACGGGGGAGCCCGACCAGTCCGTCGTGTAGACGAAGCCGGGCTGCCCGTCGACGTCCCACCCGTCTGCCACCGCCTGCCCGAAGAGCGACTCGGCGGCATCGAGGAGCCCGGCCGGGGCATCCGCGCCGGCTGCCGTCGCAGCGGCCTCGCCGTGCAGCATGAGGCGCGCCCACTCCAGGCCGTGGCCGACCGTCGCGCCGTAGGGCTTGAAGGGGTCGTCGGGCCGGTCGGCGTTGTGCTCGAGCTGCGGCTGCCAGGAGTCGTCGAAGTGCTCGGGCACCCGCCAGCCGTTGTCGCGCGCCCAGCCGGCGACCCGCTCGAGGATGCCGAGCGCGCGCCGTCGGCAGGTCGCGGCCGCCTCCGTGTCACCGAGCACCTCGGCCAGCACGTCGGCAGCGGCGAGCATCGCCTCGGTCGAGTGCATGGCCGCGTTGATGCCGCGGTAGCCGTCGAGGTGCTCGAACGCCGTGTCCCAGAGGTCGACGGGCAGGCCAGCCTCGGCGTCCCAGAAGCGCTCGTCGTAGACGCCGAGCGCCTCCTGCAAGAGGTCGGCTGCGCCGGGTCGACCGGCTGCGCTGGCCGACGAGGCGGCCAGCACGACGAAGGCGTGGTCGTAGCAGGCCTTGCCGCTCGCCGGCGTGCCGGACCCGTCGAGCGACGGGAACCAGCCGCCGTGGTCGGCGTCGCGCAAAGGGCCGGTCAGCCCCGCCAGCGCCGCATCGGCGATGGGCCCGCTGCCCGGCACGCCGAGCAGCGCGCCGAGGGAGTAGACGTGCACCATGCGTGCCGTGATCCACGTGTGGACGCCGCGGCCGGGCTCGGGCTGCCCCCGGTCGTCGAGCCAGAAGGCCCCGCCGCCGGGTGCCGGGCACCGCTCACCGAAGGCCAGCAGCGACCGGCAGTGGTCGTCGAGCCAGGCCCGGTGCGTCGGCTGGTCGGGCCAGGCCACCGGGGCGTGGGACGGGTCGCTCATGAGGTCCTCCGGCGCAGCCGCAGCGTGACGATCTGGAAGGGTCGTAGCGCCAGTGTGCCATCGCCGCCGGTGAGGGCCGTGGGCTCCTCGTGGGGTCGTTCGAGCAGGTCGGTCTCGACGATCTCGTCGACGTCGAACCCGGCGACGAGGCGGCCCCGGGCCCGGCTGCCGTGTGCCTCGTAGAGCCGCACGACGACGTCACCGCTGCGGTCCTCGGCCAGCTTGACCGCCTCCACGACGATGCCGTCGCTGCCCTCGACGCGAACGATCGGCTCCGGGGCGGAGCCGCCGACGACCTCGCGCAGGGGCAGGTTGATGCGATAGCCCTCGCGCACGGCCTCGGGGATGCCGGCGCCGACGACGAGACCGACGCGCAGCCGGTGGCTGCCCTGGTCTGCCTCGGGGTCGGGGTAGACGGGGGCGCGCAGCAGTGACAGCCGCACCGTCGTCGTCGTGCCGCCACCGTCGCGCGTCGAGCGGCCGATGTCGTGACCGTAGGTCGAGTCGTTGGTCACCGCGACGCCCCAGTCGCTCTCACCCACGTGCACCCAGCGGTGGGCGCACGTCTCGAAGCGGGCGGCGTCCCACGACGTGTTGCTGTGCGTGGGCCGGTGGAGGTGGCCGAACTGGATCTCGGACGTCGCACGGTCGGCGTGCACGTCGACGGGGAACGCCAGCTTGAGCAGCTTCTGCCGCTCGTGCCAGTCGACGTCGAGCTCGAGCCCGATGACGGCGCTGCCGGCCTCGAGGGTGATGAGCTGTTCGACCCGTGACGACCCGAAGGAGCGCACGACGCGCACCGTCGCCCGCGCGGCGTCGCTCGAGACGAGCTCGACGACGTCAGCGGCGACGAGGTCGGTCGTGTGTCGCCTGTAGTGGTCGTCGATGTCCCAGGCGTCCCACTGCGTCGGGGTGTCGCGGTGCAGCTGGAGCAGCGCGCCGCGCGAGCCGGGTGCCAGCGCCTCGCGACCGCCGGCGCGCAGGTCGACGACGGAGCTGAGCAGCCCGTCGCCGTCGACGACGACGCGGATGACGCCGTTGTCGAGCACGATGCCGGCCGGGTCGTCGGCATCGTGAATGACGGGGGATGCCTCGTCACCGGCGTCCGCGGGTCCGGCACCGAGCGCCGACGCGCCCGCCACGGCGTGCGGGCCGGCGTTGAAGACGAGCCGCTGCTCGCCCGGCCCGGCAATGTCGCCGAGCGACGCGGCGATCAACCCTTCGAGGCGCTCTGCCACGGCGGCATACCGCTCCTCGGCCTCACGGTGCACCCACGCGATCGACGTGCCGGGGAGGATGTCGTGGAACTGCTGGAGCAGCACCGTGTGCCACGTCTCCTCGAGCGCGTCATAGGGGTATGCCGCGCCGGCTCGGACCGTCGCCGTCGTGGCCCAGAGCTCGGCCTCGCGCAGCAGGTGCTCGCTGCGGCGGTTGCCCCGCTTGGTGCGGGCCTGCGAGGTGTAGGTGCCGCGGTGGAACTCGAGATACATCTCGCCGCTCCACACGGGCGGCTCGGGATACTCGGCCTGGGCGTCGCGGAAGAACTCGAGCGGCCCGCCGAGCTCGACACGCGGCGAGCCCTCGAGGTCACGGGTGCGGGCGGCCGCCGCGAGCATCTCGCGGGTGGGTCCGCCGCCGCCGTCGCCGTAGCCGAAGGGCAGCAGGGAGGTGTTGGCCCGCCCCTTCTCGGCGAACTGGCTCTCTGCGCGGGCGAGGTCCTCGGCCGACACGGCCGAGTTGTAGGTGTCGGCGGGCGGGAAGTGCGTGTAGATGCGGCTGCCGTCGATGCCCTCCCACCAGAACGTGTGGTGCGGCATGCGGTTGGTCTCGTTCCACGACGGCTTCTGCGTGAGGAACCACCGGGCGCCCGCTGCCGCGGCGATCTGCGGGAGGGCGGCGGTGTAGCCGAAGGAGTCGGGCAGCCAGACATCGAGCGGCTCGACGCCGAACTCCTCGGCGAAGAAGCGCTTGCCGGCCACGAACTGCCGGGCCAGGGCCTCGCCTCCGGGCATGTTGGTGTCGGACTCGACCCACATGCCGCCGACCGGCACGAAGCGGCCCTCGCGGACGCGCTCGCGGATGCGCTCGAAGAGCTCGGGGTGGCTGTCGCGGACCCAGGCGTACTGCTGCGCCGACGAGCAGGCGAAGACGAGGTCGTCGTCCTCGTCCATGAGCGCCAGCACGTTGGAGAAGGTGCGAGCGCACTTGCGCGCGGTCTCGCGGGTCGGCCAGAGCCACGCCGAGTCGATGTGCGCGTGGCCGACCGCGACGATGCGGTGCGCCGTCGCGTCGGCGCGGGCGCTCAGCACGGCCCGCAGGGCGTCGCGGCCCGCGGCCGCCGTGCCCGACACGTCGTCGGGGTCGACGGCGTCGACCATGTCCTCGAGAGCCCGCACGACGGTCGCCCGCCGCGACGAGGTCGCCGGCAGCTGCTCGACGAGGCCCGTGAGCGCCGCGATGTCCTGCTGCAGCTCCCAGACCGTCACGTCGAGCTCGGCCAGGTCGGCCGCGCGCCACCGGTAGAGCGGGGCGTCGCCGGCCGTCGAGAGGTCGCCGAGACGGGTCGGCTCGAAGGTGAAGTCGCCACCGCCCGCGACGTCGGGGTTGGACGACGCCTCGAGCAGGAGGTCGACGGTGGATCCGGCGTCGCCACCGCTGGCGCCGGCGGTGGCGTCGGAGAGGGCGACGTAGCGGTTGCGGGGGTGCAGGCCCTTGATGACCGTGCCGTCGGGCCGGTATGCCGTGGCCTCCGCCTGGAACCCGGGCTGGGTGTCGGAGTAGCCGAGGTCGACGACGACCTCGAGCCGCTTGCCCTCACCGCCCCAGCCGTCCGGCACGCCACCCGAGAGGCGGAACCACGTGGTGCCCCAGGGGCGGCCCCAGGCGGTGCCGTTGTCAATGGCCTCGAAGTCCGCCGCGAGAGCCTCGGCGAAGGGCACGGGCTCTCCCGGCACCACCCACCGGCTGACGGCCAACGGGGTGCGCCGGTGATAGAGCGCGGGGACGATGCGCTCGCGGACGAAGCGGTCGACCCGCATCTCGACGAGCTTGGTGTTGTCGTGCACGACGGAGGATTCCTCTCAACCTTTGACGGATCCGGCGAGGGCGAAGGAGCCGCCCGCAAGACGTTGGACCAGCAGGTACAGCACGAGCACCGGCACGGAGTAGAGCACGGAGAAGGCGGCCAGCTGGCCGTAGGCCACCGCTCCGTTGGTGCCGAAGAACGTGTAGATCGACACGGCAGCAGGCTGCTTCGCCGGGTCGAGGAGCAGCACGAAGGGGACGAAGAAGTTCCCCCAGGCCTGGGTGAAGACGAAGATGAAGACGACCGCGAGTCCGGGCCGCATGAGCGGCACGACGATCCGGCGCAGCGCCTGCATGGCGCTCGCCCCGTCGACCCAGGCGGCCTCCTCGAGCGAGATCGGCACGCTGTCCATGAAGTTCTTCATCATCCACACGGCCATCGGCAGCGACGTCGCGGCGAGGAAGAGGATCGTGCCGGGCAGCGAGTCGAGCAGGCCGAGGGTGACGAAGAGCGCGTAGACCGGCACCATCACCGCCGTGATCGGCAGGCAGCTGCCGAAGAGGATCGTGTAGAGGAACGCCCGGTTGAAGCGCATCTTGTAGCGCGAGAGCGGGTAGGCCGCGAGGATCGCGACGACGACGGTGATGAGCGCGGTGGCGCCGGAGATGATGAACGAGTTGAGCAGCGGGGTGAAGGTCAGCTCCGGGCTCAGCACCGCGCGGAAGTTGTCGAGGGTGGGGGAGGAGGGCACCGTGACCGACACCGTCGCGGACGGGTTGACCGAGGCGAGCAGGAGCCAGGCCAGCGGCACGAGGAAGGCCACTGCGACGACGAGCAGGGCGGCGCCCGCGGCGATCCTCGTCCCCTTCTTCGTCGGGGACGACAGCTGCGGTGGTGCGGGACTCGGCGTGAGGGGCCGGGCGACCGTGCCGGGCACGGCGGTGACCGGAGAGCGACCCCGGCGCGAGGTGAGCGGGCCGGCGGCACCGGCTCGGGTGGTGGACTCGGTCATCAGTCGACCTCCGGCTTGAGGGCGCGCACGTAGACGAGGGCGAAGACCGCGCCGATCACGAGCGTCACGGTGGCGATGGCGGTGCCGTAGCCCACCTGGGCGAACTTGAACGCCTGCTGGAAGGCGAGGACGGGGAGGGTCGAGCTCTGGGTGCCCGGCCCGCCGCCGGTCATCACCCAGATCAGCGTGAAGACGCCGAGCGTCTGGAGGGTCGTCAGCATCATGTTGGTCGCGATCGCCCGACGGATCATCGGCAGGGTGATTCGGAAGAAGCGCTGGAGCGCGTTGGCACCGTCGATCTGGGCCGACTCCGTGATCTCCGGGGGCACCTCGTTGAGGGCGGCGTTGTAGACCATCATCGAGAAGGCCGTGCCCCGCCACACGTTGGCGAGGATGACCGACAGCATCGGGAAGAGGATCAACCACGACGGCCCGTCGAGGCCGAGCCAGCCGAGCGCGGTGTTGAGCGTGCCCTCGGAGGAGAAGAACGCATACAGCGTGAAGGCGGCGACGATCTCGGGGAGCACCCAGGCCATGACGACGAGGGCGCTGACGACCGACCCGGTGCGCTTGGGGCCGTTGCGCAGCAGGAGCGCGAGTGCCATCCCGATGACGTTCTGCCCGATGACGGCCGAGGCGACGACGAAGAGCAGGGTGAGCCAGGCCGACTGCCAGAACTGGCCGCTGCTCAGCAGTCGGGTGTAGTTGTCGAGCCCGATGAACTCGGGGTTGGCCGCGCGGTAGCCCGACAGGGCGGCGTTGGTGAGCGATCCGTAGAGCGCGTAGCCGATCGGACCGACGAGGAAGATCGCCATGAGCACGATCGCCGGGGTGAGCGGCACGAGTCGCAGGGCCGTGCGGGCGGCCCCCTGCGAGGGCGCGCCGGGGCCACCGGACCGGGGGCGGAACGGCGTCCGCCCCCGGCGCGTCGGGCCCTGAACGTCCAGGGCGGTCATGGTCACTCCGCCTGGGTCTTGTCCTGGCCGACGATCCCGAGCAGGCCCTGGTCGTAGGCCTCCGCAGCCGCCTCCGGGGTGGCCGCACCGGTGGCGACCGACTCGACGGCGACCTGGATGTTTCCGGAGATCTGGCTGTAGTCCGGCGTGGCCGGGCGGAAGTTCGTCACGGGCACGAGCGAGGAGAAGAACTTGAACGACGGGTTGTAGTCGAGGTACTCCGGGTCCTCGGCGACGTCCTTGCGCACGGCGATCTGGCTGTTCTCCGTGTAGTACTTCAGGGAGTTCTCACGGTTGAGCGCGACGCCGATGAAGTCGACGGCCGCCTGCTTGTCGGGGGCGTTGGCACCGACGGAGAGGAGCCAGCCACCCGACATCGAGGTCGCTCCCGGCTCCTGGCCGTTCTGGGTCGGCATCGGGGCGAAGCCGATCGTCTTCTCCCACTCGGGCCAGGCGTTGTCGCCCTTGATCCACTGACCGGGAAGCCAGGAGCCGTCGAGCGCGATGGCGAGCTTGCCCTGGGGGAGCAGCTCGGTCGAGACGCGGCTGCCGACCGTGGCGTCGAGGGCGAGGTCGAGGCCCGGCCCGAGCTTCTCGCCGTAGACCGTCTGGTAGAAGTTGAGTGAGTCCTTGAACCCCTTGGAACCGGTGACCCACTTCTGCGAGCTGGTGTCGTAGAGCGTGCTGTCGGTGCCGTAGAGGAGCATCTCGAAGCCCTGCATCGAGGTGCCCTCTCCGGTCGACTTGCCGGCGTAGATGTTGAACGGCGTGACGTCGGGCAGCTTGGCCTTGATGGTGCGGGCCGCGCTCAACACGTCGTCCCACGTCTTCGGCTGCCACTCCGTCGGCAGGCCGGCCTGGGCGAAGAGCGTCTTGTTGTAGTAGAGCGCGCGGGTGTCGGTGCCCATCGAGACGCCGTAGGTCTTGCCGTCGTCGCCGAGGCCGGCCTGCTTGGCGGTCTCGTCGAACTGCGACCAGTCGGTCCACTTCGCGAGCTGCTCGTCGATGGGGGCGAGGTAGCCCGCGGCGGCGTCGGAGCGCACCTGGAAGCTGTCCTCGTAGATGACGTCCGGTGCGGTGGAGGCCGACCGGTTCATCAGGGCGAGCTTGGTGAAGTACTGGTCCTGCTCGGCCTCGATCGGCATGAGGGTGACGGTCTTGCCCTGGTTGGCGGCTTCGTACTCCGTCTTGGCCTTCTTGAGCACGGCGTCGAGCTGCGTGAATTGCGAGGTGCGCTGGTAGGCGACGGTGAGGGTGTTGGCGTCGCCACCTGCATCACCGGAGGCGCCACCCGAGCTGGAGGATCCACAGCCGGCGAGGGCGACGGAGATGGTGAGGGCGGCGGCGCTCAGCGCGACGGCACCGTGTCTGCGATTCATGTGTGATGGCCCCTTTGCTATCGCCGAGTCCACCTTGACTCGGTGCTAGGGAATTTATACATCAAATGGAGTTATTGCTGTCAAGGGGTTGGGGAGACCTCGTCGCGGCTCGTGCAGGCAGTCTCGCCGAGGTCGGAGGCCGTCGTCCGTCGACCGGCTGCGCCGGGGTGCCACGGGGTCACTGCGTGACGAGCAGCGTCGCCGACCGGGGACTGAAGGCCTGGTCGAGCACGAGGCAGGCAGCGCCCACGGCGGCGACGTCGGCGCCGACGCTCGTGCCCCGCACGGTGATCGGGTGGATCGTCGAGGCCACGGCCTGGGCGCGCACGATCTCGGGCACGACGCGGAGGAAGACCGGAGCGAGGTGCTCCCACAGCGGCCCACCGAAGACCACCTGGTTGATGTCGAGGAGGTTGACGACGTCGACCGCGGACTTGGCGAATCGTGTGGCCATGTCCTCGAGCAGCTCCAGGGCGACCGGGTTGCCCTCGGCGGCGAGGGCGCAGAGCCGGCCGAGGGCGTCGCCGACAACGTCACGGTGGTCGGCGTCCTCGCCGGCCGCGGTCGCATCGAGGGCGGCGTCGAGGGCGTCGATGCCGCGCCGGCGGGCGGTCTCGACGACGGTCCTGGGAGAGCAGACCTCGCCGACACAGCCCCGCTGTCCGCACGAGCACGGTGGTCCGTCGGGCCCGGTGATGAGGTGGCCCATCTCGCCGGCGTTGCCCGACGTGCCGCGGTGCACCTCACCGTGCAGCACGAGCCCCGCTCCGACGCCGGTGCCGATGTAGAAGAAGACGGCGCTGCCGGGCCCGCCGATCGCCCCGGACCAGAGCTCGGCGACGACCGCGGCGACGACGTCCTTGTCGAGCAGCACGGACAGACCGGTGGCCTCGGCGAGCATGTCGCGGATGGCCACCCGGTCCCAGCCGGGCAGGTTGGGCGGACGCATGAGGGTGCCGGTCGTGGCGTCGACCGGTCCGGGCGCGGCCACCCCCAGCCCGACGATCCGGCTAAGGTCCACCCCGGAGGCGGCGACGAGGGCCGCCACCTCCTGGGCCACCTCGCCGAGCACCTGCTCCGGGCCGAGCCCGGGGCGCAGCGGCTTGACCGAGCGTGCGACCGGGCGGCCGACGAGGTCGAGCACGACGAAGGTCATGAGCGCAGGGTCGAGGTGCACCCCGACGGCGAAGCGACCTCGCGGTGCGAGGCGCAGCAGGGTCCGCGGCTTGCCGGGTCCGACGACGCGTTTGCCCGCCTCCTCGACGAGCCCGATCTCGAGCAGGCGCCGGCAGATGTTCGACACGGTCTGCGGCGAGAGGCCGGTCAGCCCGGCGATCTCCACCCGGCTCAACCCCTCGACGTTGCGCCGGATGGCCTCGAGCACGACGACCTGGTTGTAGTCGCCGACCCGAGGCAGGTTGGACCCGCGTCGGGTCGTCGCCGGCGTCGTCGCGGCCGCGGTGGCGTTCACCGGCTCATGGTGTCACGAGGGCCCACGGGCCGTGACCCGCTTCCGCCGGCCACCAGCCATCAGCCACCTGCGGCGGCTTCGGCGCTGCGCCGCGCTCGTGCCGCGGTCGGCGCCTACGCTCGGGGCATGGTCAGGTCGCCGAGGCGCCTCGCCGCGGTGCTGCTGGGCTGTTGCCTCGTGGCAGACGTGGTCGCGGTGGCGTGGGCCGGGGGCTTCGCGGCACGAACGGCGCCGCCCGCCTCAGCCGCTGCCGCCTCCTCGGCTCCGACGGGATCGGCGGCCGTGCTGCCGCCGACACCAGCTGCCCCCGCAAGCATGACGCCGACGCCGACGCCGACGCCGACGGACTCGGCACCACCCGGTCGGATCACTCTCGCCTTCGCCGGCGACGTCCACTTCGAGCGTGCGGCCCGCGCCCTGCTCACCGACTCCACGCCGCTGACGTCGGCGCTGCGCGACTCCATCGGCCGTGCCGACTTCGCGATGGTCAACCTCGAGACCGCGCTGGGCGAGGGCGGAGCGCCCCTGCCGGGCAAGGCGTATGCGTTCCGGGCCCCGGTGAGCAGCCTGGACACCCTGGCCCGTGTCGGGGTCGATGCCGTGAGCATGGCCAACAACCATGCCGCCGACTTCGGCGAGGCCGTCTTCGCCCAGACCCTTTCGGCCCGTCGTGGAGCGGCGGTGCCGATCGTGGGGGTGGGCCGCGACGAGGCCGAGGCCTTCGCGCCGCTGCGTCTCGACGTGCACGGGGTCTCGGTCGCGGTGCTCGCCTCCTCGCAGCTGCGCGAGGAGACCTCGCGCGACCATGCCGCCGGCCCGGCTGACCCCGGCATCGCCACGAACCTCGACCCTGCTCGCCTCCGGCGGGCCGTGCGGGCTGCGTGGGCGACGAGCGACCTCGTCGTCGTGATGATGCACTGGGGCACCCAGTACACCAGCTGCGCCGACGAGCGACAGCGCGAGACGGCCCGGCTGCTCGCCGCCGACGGAGCCGATGTCATCGTCGGTGGCCACGCGCACCGACCGCAGGGCGCCGGGTGGCTGGGGCAGAGCTACGTGGCCTACGGGCTGAGCAACTTCGTCTGGTACAACAACGAGGGGGCCGGCGCCCAGACAGGGGTGCTGACCGTGACGGTCGACGCGGCCGCCGCCCGTGCCGAGAAGGGGCGCGCGGGCCGGTCACGCCCGCTCGTCGTCGGCGGCGAGTGGTCGCCGATGCTCATCGGCACCGACGGGGTGCCCCGCACCCCGACGTCGGCTCCGGTGCGCGACCGGCTCGTGGCCGGGTGGGACGCCGCCACCCGGTGCGCCGGCCTCTCCGCGGCACCCGGCTGACCGGCATACGGCATCGGACGGCGTGGCTGACCGGGTTTCCGGGGCGTCCGGGGCAGTGGCGACGGGCATCGAGACGGTTGCGAGACGGCTGCGAGGCGGGCGTTGTCGGTGGTCGGACGTACGGTTGACGCATGCGTCCCACGACCGACCTCCAGCGCACGGTGGCCCCCTTCGAGGTGATCTCGGACTACACGCCCAGCGGTGACCAGCCGACGGCGATCGCCGAGCTCGCGCGGCGCGTCCGGGCGGGGGAGCAGGACACCGTGCTGCTCGGCGCCACCGGCACCGGCAAGTCGGCGACGACGGCCTGGCTCATCGAGCAGGTGCAGCGCCCCACCCTCGTCATGGCACCCAACAAGACGCTGGCCGCGCAGCTGGCCAACGAGTTCCGCGAGCTGCTGCCCAACAACGCCGTCGAGTACTTCGTGTCCTACTACGACTACTACCAGCCCGAGGCCTACATCCCCCAGACCGACACCTACATCGAGAAGGACAGCTCGGTCAACGACGAGGTCGAGCGGCTGCGGCACTCGGCCACCAACTCGCTCCTGACCCGGCGCGACGTCATCGTCGTCGCGTCGGTGTCGTGCATCTACGGCCTCGGCACGCCGCAGGAGTACGTCGACCGGATGGCCCGCCTCCGCGTGGGGCTCGAGATCGAGCGCGACCAGCTGCTGCGGCGCTTTGTCGAGATGCAGTACACCCGCAACGACCTCGCCTTCACCCGCGGCACCTTCCGCGTTCGCGGCGACACCGTCGAGATCATTCCGGTCTACGAGGAGCTCGCGATCCGCATCGAGTTCTTCGGCGACGAGATCGAGCGCATCTACACCCTGCACCCCGTGACCGGAGAGGTCGTCAACGAGGAGCAGGAGATGTACGTCTTCCCGGCCTCCCACTACGTCGCCGGTCCCGAGCGCATGGAGCGCGCGATCCGCGGCATCGAGCTCGAGCTCGAGGACCAGCTGGCGCTCTTCGAGAAGCAGGGCAAGCTCCTCGAGGCCCAGCGGCTGCGCATGCGCACGACCTACGACCTCGAGATGATGCGCCAGGTCGGCTTCTGCAACGGCATCGAGAACTACAGCCGACACATCGACGGTCGCACCTCGGGCTCGGCCCCCAACTGCCTGCTCGACTACTTTCCCGAGGACTTCCTCCTCGTGCTCGACGAGTCCCACCAGACGGTGCCGCAGATCGGCGCGATGTACGAAGGCGACATGTCGCGCAAGCGGATGCTCGTCGAGCACGGCTTCCGGCTGCCGAGCGCGATGGACAACCGCCCGCTGAAGTGGGAGGAGTTCCTCGAGCGCATCGGGCAGACGATCTACCTCTCGGCGACACCGGGCGACTACGAGCTCGCCAAGTCGGCCGCCGGCGGTCCGCCGGTCGAGCAGATCATCCGCCCCACCGGGCTCGTCGACCCCCAGGTCGTGCTCAAGCCGACCAAGGGCCAGATCGACGACCTCATGCACGAGATCCAGGAGCGCACCAAGCTCAACGAGCGTGTCCTCGTCACGACCCTGACCAAGAAGATGGCCGAGGACCTCACCGACTACCTCCTCGACAAGGGCATCCGCGTCCGCTACCTCCACAGCGACATCGACACGCTGCGGCGGGTCGAGCTGCTCCGCGAGCTGCGGCAGGGCGTCTACGACGTGCTCGTCGGCATCAACCTGCTGCGCGAGGGTCTCGACCTGCCCGAGGTGTCGCTCGTGTCGATCCTCGACGCCGACAAGGAGGGCTTCCTGCGCTCCGCCCGCAGCCTCATCCAGACGATCGGCCGCGCCGCCCGCAACGTGTCCGGGCAGGTGCACATGTACGCCGACAAGATGACGCCGTCGATGGAGCAGGCACTCGACGAGACCAACCGGCGTCGCGAGAAGCAGATCGCCTACAACACCGAGCACGGCATCGACCCGACCCCCCTGCGCAAGAAGATCGCCGACATCACCGACCTGCTCGAGCGCGAGGACGCCGACACCCAGGAGCTCATCGGCTCCGGCCGCATGCAGTCCCGAGGCAAGAGCGGAGGCGGGCGGGGCGCCATGGCGGCCGATGTCGGGGTGTCTGCCGGTGGCCGGCCCGAGCGTCCGGCCGACATGGCGGCCTCCGAGCTGGCCGGGCTCATCCAGGAGCTCACGACGCAGATGCACCAGGCCGCGGCCGAGCTTCACTTCGAGCTCGCAGCCCGGCTGCGCGACGAGATCGGCGACCTCAAGAAGGAGCTCCGTCAGATGAGCGCGGCGACGCGGTGAGGTCCGCGCGATCCGTCGGCGGCGGGAGAGTGACCGGGGTCACGCGCCCATCCCTCGGGCTCAATTTGAGCCTCTCGGAGCCGGGTGAGAGGATCAGGCGTTCACGGAGGGGAGTATCCCTACTGCGGCGGGCTCGTCATCACGGAGTGGTCTTCACCGCTGCTCCCGGACCCGTCGGTCCACCACACGGTGGGCGGGAGAGACCTCCGGTCATTGATGTGGTGACCGGAAGGTTGTGCCCATGAACGTTCCCACCTGGGGCTGGTTCCTGACGATCGGTCTGATGACCGTGTTCCTCGCGGTCGACGTCTTCGTCATCGCGCGGCGTCCCCACGTCCCCTCGATGCGCGAAGCCGGGCAGCACCTCGCCTTCTTCGTCGCCTGCGCCATCCTCTTCGGCCTCTTCGTGTGGTGGCAGTGGGGCGGTCAGTACGCCGGCGAGTTCTATGCCGGGTGGCTTACCGAGTACTCCTTGTCGGTCGACAACCTCTTCGTCTTCCTGCTCATCATGAGCAGCTTCAAGGTGCCGCAGAAGCTGCAGCAGTCGGCCCTGATGGTCGGCATCATCATCGCGATCGTGCTGCGCGGCATCTTCATCGCGCTGGGCGCCGTCGTCATCAACGCCTACGCCTGGGTCTTCTACCTCTTCGGCGCCTTCCTCATCTACACCGCCATCAAGCTGGCCAAGGGCGGTGGGACCGAGGACGACGAGTACCACGAGAACCGCTTCCTGCTCTGGGTCGAGAAGCGCTTCCCGGCCACCAAGGAGTGGCACGGCACCAAGCTGACGATCGTCGAGAACGGCAAGCGTCTCATCACGCCGATGCTCATCGTCATCCTCGCGCTGGGCACCACCGACCTGCTCTTCGCCCTCGACTCGATCCCGGCGATCTACGGCCTGACCAAGGAGCCCTACCTCGTCCTGACGGCGAACATCTTCGCCCTCATGGGTCTGCGGCAGCTCTACTTCCTCATCGGCGGCCTGCTCAAGCGGCTCGTCTACCTCAGCATCGGCCTGGCCGTGCTGCTCGGCTTCATCGGCGTCAAGCTCTTCCTGCACGCCCTCCACGAGAACAACCTGCCGTTCATCAACGGCGGCGAGCCGTTCGACGTGCCCGACATCCCGATCACCGTGTCGCTGGGTGCGATCGTGCTCATCCTCGGCGTCACGACCATCGCGAGCCTGCTCAAGACGCGCAGCGACAACAAGAAGGACGACGCGGCCGGCATCACCCGCGACAGCGACGGCAACGTCATCGACCCGGCAGCTCCCTCGGCGCCCACGCACCCCGAGGCTGTCGAGGGCGGGCACGCCACTCTGGAGCACGACACGGCCGACACGGCCGAAACGGCCGAGCGCGCTCCGAAGGCGTAGCCACCCCGGGTCACCCTGCGCCGAGGGTCACCTCGTCGCCGACGGCGATCGTGCCGGAGGTGAGCAGGCGCAGCACGGCGCCGCCGCGGTCATGCAGAGCGCGCGCGGCGCCGGGGCCCAGCGTGTCGTCGAGCAGGCGGCACGGTGCGGCGACCCGCACCACCTCGAGCTCGACGTCACCGATGGTGACCCGAGTGCCGGGTTTCGTCGGGACGGGCCCGCCCGACACCGTGATGTTGCGGCGGGTGAGTCCCGGGTCGACGGGGCGTCCGAGGTCGTCGGCCGCGGCCTGGAGCGCCTCGATCGACTGGATCGTCACGTGGCGGTGCTTGCTGCCGTGGTAGCGGTCGCCGACGAGCCCCGCACCGGCCTCGGCCTCGGCGCTCGGGACCGGACGCGTCGGCAGCCGACGCCCGGGCGCGGTGTGGATCGACAGCACGGTGGCCTTCACCCCGCCACGGTATGCCGTGTGGCGCCGCATTCGCGAAGCAGCCACCGCCCCACGGGCAGCGGCCACCGCACACCCGCAGCGGTCACCGGACACGCGCAGCGGTCACCGCACGCGGTGGGCGACCAGCCAGCCGACGAGGGCGGGCACGGCCATCGCGCCGAACACCGCGACATAGGCCGCGGGCACGCCGGACCCGGCCGCCGCGAAGACGATGGCCGACAGGGCGAGGGCGGTCGCGGCTCCCGCGGAGTCGCCGATCTGCAGCGCCGAGCTGACGAAGCCCTGCTCCGTCGCGTCGGCGCGCCCGAGGGCCTGGGCCGTCACGCGGGGGTAGAGGGTGCCGATGCCGAGGCCGAGCAGCGGGAAGAGGGTGATGACGACCCACGAGGGGGCGTCCGTGGCGACCGCCGCCGCCAGGCCGACGAGGGTCGCGGTCATCAGCCCGAGCGAGACGGCGGCGGTGCGCCCGATCTCGAAGCGGGTGTCCCAGGCGCCCTGCACCCACGACCCGGCGAACCACGACACACCGGTCAGGGTGAGGGCGATGCCCGCCACGCTCGGCGAGAAGCCGTCGCGGTCCGTGAGCAGGCGCGGCAGGTAGACCTCCGCCCCGGTGAAGGCGGCGAAGGCGAGCCCGCGCAGCAGCACGTCGCTCGGCAGGCCGCGGCCGGCGAGCAGCGTGCCTCGCGGGAGCAGCGGCAGCAGCGCCCCGACGACGACGGCGAGCGCCACGACCGCGAGCAGCACGGTGAGGCCGACTGCCAGGGTGTCGAGCCGCTCGGCGACGAGGTTGAGCACGAGCACCGCTACCGCGAGCACGATAGAGGCGACCAGGGCGTGCCACCTCCACGGCACCGCGACGACGTCCTGGCCCAGGTCCCGCACGATGCGGGCGAGCAGCGCCCCGGCGCCGAGCAGGACGATGATCGCGAGTCCGAAGACCCAGCGCCAGCCGATCGTCTCGGCGATGACGCCGGCGACGAACGGCCCGACGATGGACGGCACGACCCAGGCTGCCGAGAATCCGGCGAGGATCGCCGTGTGCAGCCGCGGCGGGTAGATGCGGGTAACGAGGACGTAGAGCGCGGTGCTCGTCATGCCGGCCCCGAGACCCTGCACGACCCGGGCACCCACGAGCACCGGCATCGTGGGGGCGAGACCGGCACCGATGAGGCCGACGGCGAAGAGGACGAGCCCGAGCACGAGGGGCGGTCGGGGGCCTCGCCGGTCGGCGAGGTTGCCCGACCAGACGATGCTGACGATGCCGGCGGCGAGCGTGGCGGTGAACGCCA
Organism: Humibacillus xanthopallidus; assembly: GCF_044793955.1. Classification (GTDB taxonomy): domain Bacteria; phylum Actinomycetota; class Actinomycetes; order Actinomycetales; family Dermatophilaceae; genus Humibacillus; species Humibacillus xanthopallidus_C. The sequence continues at coordinate 2,313,109 of NZ_CP084995.1, forward strand.
TCGCATAGAGCGACTCACCGTTGAGGTCGCGGGCGATCGTCGGCATCACGGTCGTCAGAGCGAGGGCCTCGAAGGCGTGCAGCGACACGAGCGCCAGCGCCCCGACCGTCGTGGCCCGCAGGGCCGGCGAGAGCAGCCCGCCCGCGCTCATCCCGGTGCGATCGTCGGGTCGGGAGCGGTCGGCCCGCCCGGTTCCGGCTTCGTGGCGCCGCCCGGGCCGCCGCGCTGCGAGCCGAGCACGATGGCGCTGGCGACCACGACCAGGGCCATGCCGGCGATCTGCGAGGGGTCGAGCACCTGGCTGAGCACGACGAAGCCGGCCACCGCGGCCACCGCCGGCTCGAGGCTCAGCAGCACTCCGAAGACGCGCTGGGCGAGGTGCCGCAGGGCGACGAGCTCGAGGGAGTAGGGCAGCACCGAGGAGAGCACCGCGATGCCCAGCCCGAGGGCGACGTCCGGCCAGGTCCATCGGTCGATCGTGGTCAGCCCGAGCGGGGCCACCGCCGCCGTCGACACGACGAGGGCCAGGGCCAGCCCGTCGAGACCCGGGAAGGCCCGACCCGTGCGCTGGCTCAGCACGATGTAGGCCGCCCACATCGCCCCCGCGGTCGCGGCGAAGGCGATGCCGACCTTGTCGAAGCGGTCCCAGGCGTTGTCGAACGCTCCCGACACGAGGGCCACCCCGAGCCCGGCGGCCAGCACGGCCAGCAGGTCGCGCGGCCTGCGGGAGAGCACGGCCGCCAGGGTGAGCGGCCCGAGGAACTCGATCGTCACGGCCACCCCGATCGGCAGGTAGGCCAGCGACGCGTAGAAGGTGGTGTTCATCGCCGCGAGCGCGAGCCCGAAGAGCACGACAGTGACCCAGTCCGAGCGGGAGCGGCCTCGCCACGAAGGGCGGGCGACGGCATACAGGATCGCGGTGGCGAAGAGCAGCCGCAGCAGCACCGAGCCGGTGGCGCCGATGCGCGGCACGAGGGTCGCCGCGAAGGCACCGCCGAACTGCACCGACACCACACCGACGAGGACGAGCAGCGGGGCGGTGCGGTGGTCGACTCTCACGGGTGCGGCAGCCGGCCCGCGGCGACCAGGGTCGCGAGGCGCTCGGGCGGCAGGTCCTCCTCCACGAGCACGCCACCGGTCTCGGAGGCGTGCACCATGCGACCCGGTCGCACGACGATGCCCACGTGGTGGATGCGCCGCCCCGGCCGGGCGAAGAAGTAGAGGTCCCCCGACTGCACCGCGTCGAGCGCCACCGGCTCGGCGGTGTCCGCCTGCGCATAGGCGTCACGCGCCACGACCAGGCCGAACTGGCGCCACGTGTGCAGCACGAGACCCGAGCAGTCGAAGCCGAGCGGGGAGATCCCGCACCAGAGGTAGCGCAGACCGATGTGCTGCCGGGCCAGCAGCACCGCGGGGTGGTCGAGCGCGCCCAGGCGGGTCAGGGTGTCCGCGGCTTCCGGTGGCGTCACTGCGGCAGGAGCGCCTTCCACGGGAGTGAGGTGGGCGGCCGGCACCCAGCCGGGGTAGCCCCGATCGTCCTTGGGGGAGCGCTGCCACGGTGCGACCACGCGGGCCCACCGTCCCGAAGGGTCAGCGGGGTCGGTGCCGTGGGCACCGACCACGGTCACCGGCTCGCCGTGCAGCAGCTGCGACTCCACCCGGCCGTGCAGGCCCAGCCGGCCGGCACCCGACTCGTCGTCGTCGGCGTGGGCATCGAGGGCTGCCAGCCAGGCGACGGCATCGGGGCGGTCCCGAAGGACCGGCGCGTCGACCGGTCGCGGGCTGTCCGGCCCGACCCAGAGCGTCGTCACGGGCACGCTCACCGTGTGCGTGTGCGTGTGGGTGTGCGAGTGGGGCGGTGGGTTCCCCTCGGGCAGAGGGGCGCTGGCAGAGCTCACGCCAGCATCCTGCCACCCCCGCCCGGGCCGCTGCGGTCGCGCCCCCGCGCGGATCAGCCCCCGTGTGATGCACGGATCGGCCCAACATCTGGTCGCGGGAGCCTCGGAGCCGTTACCGTCGAAGCATGGACGAGCGAATCACCGTCGAGGGATTCGATCCCCCGAAGAACTGGCGACACGGACCTGACGGCGACCTGGTCGACGTGCAGGGGTGGATCCACGCCCCCGTGGCGTGGGAGGGCGGTCCGCGCCTCGAGCGGGCCTGGCGGCAGCGACACGGTCGCTCGCGCCTGGGTGTCGGACTCGCGGTCGCCAACAACCCGCGCCGCCACATCCTGCTGACCAACGTGCCACCCGAGCTCGACTTCCTGCGGACCGAGCTGGAGTCGCTCATCGCGGAGGTGCTGGCCGCCGGCGACGACCACGAGCACGAGCCGAGCAGCTGAGTCTCCTCCTCTCCGGGCTGATGGGCCCGGAACGCCCGCGCGGGTGGCGGCTCGCCTCCTAGGGTGAGCCCATGAGCAGGGCGACGATCGTGACGGTCGACGACGACCCGATGGTGTCGGCTGCCATCACCCGTGACCTGCGCACCCGCTACGGCGCCGACTACCGGGTCGTGCGTGCGTCGTCGGGCGCCGAAGCCCTGGATGCCGTCACGCGCCTGCTGCTGCGCGACGAGCCGATCGCGCTCGTCTGTGCCGACCAGCGGATGCCGGGGATGTCGGGCATCGAGCTGCTGGGGCACGTGCGCCAGCAGGTGCCCGACGCAAAGCTCCTGCTGCTGACGGCGTATGCCGACACCGACGTCGCCATCACCGCGATCAACGAGATCGGCCTCGACCACTACCTGCTGAAGCCGTGGGACCCGCCCGACGAGCGGCTCTACCCCGTCGTCGACGACCTGCTCGGCGACTGGCGCCGTGGGCATCCCGAGCACACGTCGGACGTGCGCATCATCGGCCACCGCTGGTCCGAGCGAAGCCACGACCTCAAGACGTTCCTGGTGAGCAACCACGTGCCCTACCGCTGGTTCGATGTCGAGCGCGACGAGGAGGGCGCGAGGCTGGTCGCGCTCGCCGACGCCACCCCGGCAGACCTGCCCCTCGTGCTCGTGCCCGACGGCGAGACCCTGCGCTCGCCGACGATCCTCGAGCTCGCCGCGGCCATCGGGCTGCGCACGACGGCCGCCCGCGAGCTCTATGACGTGTGCATCGTCGGCGGCGGCCCGGCAGGTCTTGCCGCAGCGGTGTATGCCGCGTCGGAGGGTCTCAGCACCGTCGTCGTCGAGCAGTCGGCTCCGGGCGGCCAGGCAGGACAGAGCGCCTCCATCGAGAACTACCTCGGCTTCCCCCGCGGTCTGTCGGGTGCCGACCTCGCGGGTCGCGCGCTCGCCCAGGCGCGTCGCTTCGGGGCCGAGCTCGTGCTGGCCCGCGACGTCGTCGCGCTCGAGGCGCGCGGACCGGTCAGGGCGGTGCGCTTCGACGGCGGTGACATCGAGGCCCGAGCCGTCATCGTCGCCACGGGAGTCTCCTACCGCACCCTCGAGGCCGAGGGTCTCCCCGCGCTCATCGGTCGGGGTGTCTACTACGGCGCCAACGCGAGCGAGGCCGCCCAGTGCGAGGGCGACGAGGTCTACATCGTCGGCGCCGCCAACTCCGCCGGGCAGGCCGCGCTCAACATCGCCCGCCACGCCGCGCGGGTGCACCTCGTCGTGCGGGGCGCCGCCATCGAGGACACGATGTCCGAGTACCTCGTCGAGCGCATCCTGGCCTCGCCGACGATCGAGGTGCACCTGCGGACGGAGGTGGTGGCCGCCGCTGGAGACGGTCACCTCGAGCGTCTCACCCTCGCCGACCGCGACTCGGGCGAACGGGTGGAGGTGGACGCGAGCTGGCTCTTCGTCTTCATCGGGGCGTCGCCACGCACAGACTGGCTCGGCGACGAGATCGCCCGGGACGACAAGGGATTCGTCATCACGGGCAACGATCTCCGAGCCGTCGCCGCAGCGCCGGGCGGAGCTGCCCCTCGAGAGCCCTTCGCCCTCGAGACGAGCCTGCCCGGGGTCTTCGCGGCCGGTGACGTGCGCCTCGACTCGATGAAGCGAGTCGCGTCCGCGGTCGGCGAGGGCGCCATGTCGGTCTACTTCGTGCACCGTTACCTGGCCACGATCTGATGCACGCCGACGACCTCCGGCCACTGCCGATCTTTGCCGGGCTGAGCGACGACCAGCTGGGCGCCCTCCTCGATGCCGGCACCGTGGTCGCCATCGAGCCGGGCACGGCGTACTTCCGTGAGGGTGAGCACGCCGACCACTGGTGGGTGCTCGTCGACGGGGCGCTGGAGCTCGTGCGGCACATCGGCCGTGAGGACGTCGTCGTCGGTCGGATGGACCAGCCGGGCCGGTGGGCGGGAGGCTTCCGCGCGTGGGACGAGCACGGTGTCTACCTCGCCACCGCGCGTGGTGTCGCGGCGGGTCGCCTGCTGCGCGTTCCGGCCGACGACCTGCGTGAGCTGACCCATGCCTGGCTGCCCATGGCCGGACATCTCATCGCCGGCCTCCACGGGACGGCCCGCTCGATCGAGGCCACCGCGCGCCAGCGGGGGGCGCTCATCACGCTGGGCACCCTCGCGGCCGGACTGGCCCACGAGATCAACAACCCGGCCGCTGCCGCCTCGCGCGCGGCCGACGAGCTGACCTCCACGAGCGGCATGCTGCTGTCGTCGCTCGGTGCCATGGCGGGTGCGGGGATGACCCCCGAGCAGTTCAGCAGCCTCGACCGGCTGCGCCAGCAGGTCCAGCCGCCGACCACCCTGCAGGACCCCCTCGAGCTGTCCGACCGCGAGGAGGAGCTCGCCGAGTGGCTGGTCGGCCACGGGGTCGAGCAGCCGTGGGACATCGCCGCCGACCTCGCGGCCGCCGGGGTCGGCCGCGACTGGTGCGACCGGGCCGCGGCCGAGCTCGGGCCCGACGTGCTCGCTCCCTCGCTGCGCTGGGTGGCCAGCACGATCCGGGCGATGACTCTCCTCACGGAGGTGCGGGAGTCGACCCGTCGCGTCTCCGAGCTCGTCGCGGCGATCAAGTCCTACTCCCAGATGGACCGGGGGTCGCTGCAGAGCGTGGACGTGCGCCAGGGGCTCGAGAGCACCCTGCTGATCCTCGCTCCCAAGCTGCGGGGCGGGATCGTCGTCGAGCGTGACCTGGCCGACGACCTCCCGCTCATCGACGCCTACGAGGGCGAGCTCAACCAGGTGTGGACCAACCTCGTCGACAACGCCGTCGACGCCATGGACGGCTCTGGCACCCTGCGCCTCGGGGCGCGCCACGACGGCGACGAGGTCGTCGTCGAGGTGGCCGACACGGGGGAGGGGATGCCGCCAGAGGTGGTCGAGCGGGCCTTCGAGGCGTTCTACACGACGAAGCAGGTCGGCAAGGGCACGGGTCTCGGTCTCGACATCGCTCGCCGGATCGTCGTGGACCGTCACGGCGGCGTCATCGAGGTGGACTCCGAGCCGGGTCGCACCGTGCTCCGCGTGCGGCTGCCGCTCCGCCAGCGCTGACGGATCGCGTTCGGCTCGCTCGGGCGAGCCCCACCGGCCGCCATGCCTCCGGGGCTCGGGCCTGCTACCAGCCGCGGTCGCGCCACTCCTGCAGGTGCGGTCGCTCCGCCCCCAGCGTGCTGTCGTCGCCGTGGCCGGGATAGAACCACGTGTCGTCGTCGTAGACGTCGAAGACGCGGGCCGTCACGTCCTCGATGAGCGCGTCGAAGCTCTGGCCGGGCTGCTTGGTGTTGCCGATGCCGCCCGGGAAGAGACTGTCGCCGGTGAAGAGGTGGGTGCGGCCAGCACGGTCGTCGGCGTCGCGGTAGGCGAGAGCGATCGAGCCGGGAGTGTGCCCCCGCAGGTGCAGCACGTCGAGGGTCACCGCTCCGACCCCGACCGTGTCGCCCTGCCCGACGGCGTCGTCGACGGGGACCGGCAGGGCGTCGGCGTCGTCCCGTCCCGCGATGGTGCGCGCCCCCGTGGCAGCCACGACATCGGCCAGTGCACGCACGTGGTCCCAGTGCTGGTGGGTCGTCACGACCGCGTCGAGCCCGTCGCCGCCGGAGCGCACGAGGTGGAGCAGGGCGGGGGCGTCGTCGGCCGCGTCGATGAGCAGCTGCCTCCCCGTCTCGCGGCAGGTCAGCAGGTAGGCGTTGTTGGACATCTCCGAGACCGCGAGCTTGCGGATCGTCAGCCGCGGCAGCTCGCGGACGTCAGCCGGCCCACCGGGGGTCACGGCTCCCGTGTAGTCGTCGACAGGGTCGGTGGCGCTCGCGCCGGGGTCGGTCATGCTCAGCCTCCGAAGGGCAGGGTGGGTGGTGGGCCGTCGATGGTGACGTCGTCGGTGCGACCGCGGGCGACCCAGAGGAGCAGCCCGGCCGGGCTGCCCGTCACGAGGGTGGCACCGTCGCCGACGACGAACGCCTCGCCCCCCTCGGGTGTGGCCAGCCGCACCGACGGCGCCTCGTCGTCGGTGCTCAGGCGCTCGACCGCCTCGGCGAGGAAGAGGTCGACCAGCTCGGGCGCGACCCGGTCGAAGCGGAAGCACGCGTCGAGGTCGACGTGGTGGAAGACGAGCTCGCGCAGGCGCATGAACGGCACCCGGCCGACCGAGAGGGTCGGCCCACCCGGCACGCGCTCGACCATGACGTCGGCGTGCTCGGGTCCCAGTCCGGCGAGCTGCGGGGCGAGGCGCTCGGCGGACTCGAGGATGTCGGCGGCCTGGGCCGCAGCCGGGCGCCGGGCGCCGGCCTCGATCTCGTCGTCGCGAGCCTGCTGGGACGCATACATCGTGCCCGGCTCGCCGCTGAGCGCCACGGCACACACCCGGGAGAGGGCGTCGGCGTTGCGCGCGATGTGGGCGAGCACGTGACCCCGTGACCAGCCCGCGCAGAGCGACGGTGCGAGCACGGCGTCGTTGCGCAGCGAGGCCGCCGTCTCGACGACCCGCTCGGTCTCGGCCGCGATGTGCTCGGCAGTGACGTCAGTCCACCTCATGTCGCTCCTCCCTCGGTGCCCGGGCGGATGCCCGGCCTCCGCCCTCCTCGGCGAGGGCCAGGGCCGCGCCGACGAGAGCCAGGTGCGAGAACGCCTGCGGGTAGTTGCCGACCATGCGGCCCCCCACGGGGTCGTACTCCTCCGACAGCAGCCCGAGGTCGTTGGGGAGGCCGACGAGCCGATCCATGAGCGTCGTCGCCTCCTGCGACATACCCGCCCGTGCGTAGGCCGTGACGAGCCAGAAGGAGCAGGCGAGGAAGGGGTGCTCGTCGCCCGGCAGCCCGTCGACCCCGCTCTGGGTGCGGTAGCGCAGGACGAGGCCGTCGCGCAGCAGGTCCTGCTCGACCGCCCGGATCGTGCCGACCATGCGGGGGTCGTCACCGTCGACGAGCCCGATGGCGCTGAGGGTGAGCAGCGACGCGTCGACGTCGGTCGTGTCGTAGTGCTGCACGAAGGTGTTGCGGCCGGCGTCGTAGCCCTTGGTCAGCACCTCGTCGCGCACCTGCTCGCGCAGGGCGCGCCAGCGTTCGACGTGACCGGGCAGCCCGTGCTCCTCGACGCCGCGGATCGCCCGGTCGAAGGCGGCCCACACCATGGCGCGCGAGTGGGTGAAGTGCCGCAGCGGCCCGCGAATCTCCCACAGCCCGTTGTCGGGCTCGTCCCAGTGGTCGGCGAGGTGGTTGACGAGGGCGCACTGGAGGTTCCAGGAGTCGTCCGACTCCTGGAGCCCGCGGGAGCGGGCGTGCTCCAGCGCGATCATCACCTCGCCGAGCACGTCGGTCTGACGCTGCGACACGGCGGCGTTGCCGATGCGCACGGGCGACGACGCGGCATACCCCGGCAGGTGGGGGAGCTCCCGCTCGACGATGTCTCTCGCGCCGTCGACGCAGTAGAGGATCTGCATGTCCTCGGGGTCGCCGGCGACGGCGCGCAGCAGCCAGCCGCGCCACGACTCGACCTCGTGGAGGTAGCCGCAGCCGAGCAGCGCCTCGAGCGTCAGGGCGGCGTCGCGCAGCCAGCAGAAGCGGTAGTCCCAGTTGCGCACCCCGCCGAGGTCCTCCGGGAGGCTCGTCGTCGGCGCCGCGACGATGCCGCCGGTGACGCCGTGGCTGAGGATGCGCAGGACGAGCAGCGAGCGGGTGACGGCGTCGGCATAGGGCCCCGCGTAGGCGCTGCGGGCCGTCCACGACTGGCTGAGGCGCAGGGTGTGCTCGATGCGCGCCTCCACCTCGAGCGGCGGCGGCACCGGCTGGTGGCTCGGGAACCACGTCGTCGAGAAGGTCAGCACCTCGCCGGCGGTGACGTCGAACTCGTCGACGTGGTGACCGTCCTGGGCGTGGGGGAGACGCTGGCCGCGCAGCACGAGCATGTCGGGCCCCGCGATGGCGCTGATGACGTGGTCGGAGCGCCCCTCCCGGTCATCGAGCCGCCGCGTCACCCACGGGCGCGTGGTGCCGTAGCCGAGACGCACCACCCACTCGTGGACCATCCGGACCGAGCCCTCGAGACCCTCGACGCGCCGCAGCACGTCGGCGCGGCCGTCGGCGATCGGCATGAGGTCGGTCACGCGCACGGCGCCGGTGGAGGTGCGGTGCACCGTCTCGAGCACGAAGGACCCGTCGAGGTAGTGCCGCGTCGACACGGCCTCGTCGTCGGCCGGTCCGAGCAGCCAGCGGCCGTGCTCCGGGGTGCCCAGCAGGGCCGCGAAGCACGCGTGCGAGTCGAAGCGGGGCAGGCACAGCCAGTCGATGGACCCCCGCCGGCTGACGAGGGCGGCCGTGCCCAGGTCGCCGAGCACGGCATACTCCTCGATCGGCGTGGGCACGGGGTCGCGGCTCATGCGCCCTGAGTATGCCGTCCGGTGGCGTCCCAGCGGCCCCTTGCGCCCCTGCCGACGTCCGCCGGTTGTCGAGGGTCACGGCACTGTCGGAGGTCCCACCTAGCATGTCGGGGTGACTGTTACGCCCACCGGCTCCTCCCACTCACTCGTCGTCCGCGGCGCGCGCGAGCACAACCTCCGCGACATCTCGGTCGACCTGCCCCGCGACAGCCTGATCGTCTTCACCGGCCTCTCCGGCTCGGGCAAGTCCAGCCTCGCGTTCGACACGATCTTCGCCGAGGGCCAGCGGCGCTACGTCGAGTCGCTGTCGGCCTACGCCAGGCAGTTCCTCGGCCAGATGGACAAGCCCGACGTCGACTTCATCGAGGGCCTCTCGCCCGCGGTGTCCATCGACCAGAAGTCGACCAACCGCAACCCGCGCTCGACCGTCGGCACGATCACCGAGGTCTACGACTACCTCCGCCTGCTCTTCGCCCGTGCGGGCCGCCCGCACTGCCCCGTCTGCGGTGAGCCCGTGACCCGGCAGTCGCCGCAGCAGATCGTCGACCAGCTGCTCCTGCTGCCCGACCGCACCCGCTTCCAGGTGCTGGCCCCGGTCGTGCAGGGCCGCAAGGGCGAGTTCGTCGACCTCTTCGCCGAGCTGCAGACCAAGGGCTTCTCGCGCGCCCGGGTCGACGGCGAGGTCATCTCGCTCGCCGAGCCGCCCGCGCTCGAGAAGCAGCGCAAGCACACCATCGAGGTCGTCATCGACCGTCTCGTGGCCAAGGGCGACGACACCTCGGCCAAGCGCCGCCTCACCGACTCCGTCGAGACGGCCCTCGGGCTCGCCGGGGGCGTCGTCATCATCGACTTCGTCGACCGCGAGGCCAAGGCGGCCGACCGCGAGCGGCGCTACTCCGAGAAAATGGCCTGCCCCAACAACCACCCGCTCGGCATGGACGAGGTCCAGCCGCGGTCGTTCTCGTTCAACTCGCCCTTCGGCGCGTGCCCCGAGTGCACCGGCATCGGCACCGAGCTCGAGGTCGACCCCGAGCTGCTCGTGCCCGACGACGACCTCAGCCTCGCCGAGGGTGCCATCCAGCCGTGGGCCCAGGGGTCCGGCTCCGCCGAGTACTTCCAGCGGGTCATGACGGCGCTCGCCGAGGACATGAAGTTCTCGATGGACGCGCCCTTCCGGTCGCTGCCGGCGCGCGCCAAGGAGGCGCTGCTCCACGGCCAGAACTACAAGGTCCACGTCAAGTACAAGAACCGCTACGGCCGCGACCGCTCCTACACGACCGGCTTCGAGGGCGTCGTGCCCTTCATCAAGCGGCGGCACGGCGAGACCGACTCCGAGTGGAGCCGCGAGCGCTACGAGGGCTACATGCGCCAGGTGCCCTGCCCCGTCTGCAAGGGGGCCCGCCTCAAGCCCGAGTCGCTCGCGGTGCTCCTCGGCGGCAAGAACATCTCCGAGGTCTGCGCCCTCGCCATCAACGAGGCGGCCGGCTTCCTCGACACCGTCGACTTCACGGTGCGCGAGAAGCAGATCGCCGAGCGGGTCATCAAGGAGATCGACGCGCGGCTCGGCTTCCTGCTCGACGTCGGCCTCGACTACCTCTCGCTCGACCGGCCCGCGGGCACGCTCTCCGGTGGTGAGGCGCAGCGCATCCGCCTGGCCACGCAGATCGGCTCCGGCCTCGTCGGCGTCCTCTACGTCCTCGACGAGCCCTCGATCGGGCTGCACCAGCGCGACAACCACCGGCTCATCGAGACGCTCACCCGGCTGCGCGACCTCGGCAACACGCTCATCGTCGTCGAGCACGACGAGGACACCATCGCCTCGGCCGACTGGGTCGTCGACATCGGCCCCGGTGCCGGGGAGCACGGCGGCCACGTCGTCTACTCCGGAGCGGTCAAGGGCCTGCTCGAGCACCCCGAGTCCGTGACCGGCATGTATCTCTCCGGTCGCCGCGAGATCCCGACGCCCGACGTGCGCCGCGGTCACGACGGTCGTCAGATCACCGTCACCGGAGCCCGCGAGAACAACCTCCAGAACGTCTCGGTCGACTTCCCGCTCGGCAACCTCGTGGCGGTCACGGGCGTCTCGGGGTCGGGCAAGTCCACGCTGGTCAACGACATCCTCTACAACGTGCTCGCCAACAAGCTCAACGGCGCGCGGCACGTGCCGGGCCGGCACAAGACGGTCACCGGCCTCGAGCAGCTCGACAAGGTCGTCCACGTCGACCAGAGCCCGATCGGACGCACCCCCCGATCCAACCCGGCGACCTACACCGGCGTCTTCGACAACATGCGCAAGCTCTTCGCCGAGACGACGGAGGCCAAGGTGCGCGGCTACCAGCCGGGCCGCTTCTCCTTCAACGTCAAGGGTGGTCGCTGCGACGCGTGCTCCGGCGACGGAACGATCAAGATCGAGATGAACTTCCTGCCCGACGTCTACGTGCCCTGCGAGGTGTGCCACGGGGCGCGCTACAACCGCGAGACGCTGGAGGTGCACTTCAAGGGCAAGACGATCTCCGACGTGCTCGACATGCCGATCGAGGAGGCCGCCACGTTCTTCGAGGCGGTGCCCGCGATCGCGCGCCACCTGCGGACCCTCAACGACGTCGGCCTCGGCTACGTGCGCCTCGGTCAGCCGGCACCGACGCTCTCCGGCGGTGAGGCCCAGCGCGTCAAGCTCGCGAGCGAGCTCCAGAAGCGCTCCACCGGTCGCACCATCTACGTCCTCGACGAGCCGACGACGGGTCTGCACTTCGAGGACATCCGCAAGCTCCTCGACGTGCTGCAGGGGCTCGTCGAGAAGGGCAACACCGTCATCGTCATCGAGCACAACCTCGACGTGATCAAGAACGCCGACTGGATCATCGACATGGGTCCCGAGGGCGGCTCGCGCGGTGGTGTGGTCATCGCCGAGGGCACCCCCGAGGACGTCGCCGACGTCGAGGCCAGCCACACCGGTCGCTACCTCAAGCCGATCCTCGAGCGCACGGCGCGCACGACGACCCGCACGCCGGCAGGCCGGGGCGGCACAGCAGGCTCCCAGCGACCCGACGGGGCTCGCACCACCACCTCGGCGAGGATCGCCCCACCGGCCGGCACCAAGACCGGCACCAAGACCGGCACGAAGGCCGGTGCCAAGACCGGCACCAAGGCCGATGCTCAGACGTTGGGCACGACAGGTGCCCCGGCGAGTGGCAGGACCAGCACCACGGCAAGCAGTCGCGCACGAGGAGGTGCCACCACTGCCGCCGCCAAGAAGACCACGTCGAGCACGACCGTCCGCAAGACGAGGTCCACGAGCACGACGACCCGGAAGAGGAACGCATGACAGAGCGCACGCACTCCAGCACCACCGAGCCGACGACCAGCACCTCCCTCCCCGATGACAGCGCCGAGACCGACACGGCCGCGCGGGTGGCCCGCCTGACCGATCGACGCGGCGTCCTGCGGGCTGCGGGCGTCGTCGTCGGGGCCGGGGCCCTGGCCGCCTGCAGCAGCCCGCCGGTGCCGGAGGCACCGGCAGGAGGGTCCTCCAGCTCCGCGGCGGCAACGTCCTCGGCGACGTCGTCGGCCACCGCGACCGCGTCCGAGACGAGCGCCGCGACCACGGCGGCCGCCGGCGGCACCCCGATCTCGGAGATCCCGGTCGGCAGCGGCAAGATCTTCGCCGACACCAAGACGGTCGTGACGCAGCCGACGGCCGGCACGTTCAAGGCCTTCGACGCGGTCTGTCCGCACGAGGGCTGCACCGTCGCGTCGTTCGAGGGCAGCGAGATCGTCTGCCCGTGCCACCAGAGCCACTTCGACTCCACCACCGGAGACCGAGTGTCCGGGCCGGCCCCGACGGGGCTCGCGCCCAAGACGATCACCGTCACCGGAGACAGCTTCACGGTCTCCTGAGCACCAGCACCTCCCCGTATGCCGTCCGGTCGGCGCCGCCTGCGTGGCCGGCCGGGCGGCCCCCGCGGGTGGATTGCCACGGGGCCCGGACGGCATACGCCCGTGGTGCCCTCACCCGCGACGGGCGGGCTGCACCGATCGTCGGAACAGCCAGCCGGCGGCCCCGAAGAGCGTCACGTACATCGCGGTGAGCCCGAGGATCTCGGGGACGGATGCGCCCGGCGTGTCCTGGAGGCCGGCGATGAGCGCGATCACGGCCACCACGAGCAGGGCGGCCACGGTCGCCGCCATGGTCAGCGCCATGCCGCGGGGGCGTAGCCGCGCGCGCACCGAGCCCACCAGGGCCACCCCGGCGACCCCGACGTAGAGCAGGTCCTGCCGGCCGCCCGAGCCGATCACGCCGAGGGCGCCGATCATCCACAGCAGCAGCACCGTCGAGCCGAGGGCCAGGGCGAGCGCGGCGCGGTAGGTGCTTCGGGTGATCGGCATGCTGTCCTCCTGGTGGACGGGCGGGGGGAGCGAGGCGCCACGGCCTGCTCTCGAGACGCTAGGCGTCACCGTGCGAGGAGGAGGTGCTGCTGGCGTGCAGATGGTGTGCAGATCTTGGCCGGGCCGGGTGCGGGAAGGGCTGTCGGCGGGCCGACATAGGGTGGATGCGTGGCCGACCCGAGGAGCTATCGTCCCAAGCCGGGCGAGATCCCGACCGATCCAGGGGTCTACCGCTTCCGCGACGGCCACGGGCGGGTCATCTACGTCGGCAAGGCCAAATCCCTTCGGCCCCGGCTGTCCTCGTACTTCCAGGACATCACCGCGCTGCACCCGCGCACGGCGACGATGGTCACCACCGCCGCGTCGGTCGAGTGGACCGTCGTGCGCACCGAGGTCGAGGCGCTCCAGCTCGAGTACTCCTGGATCAAGGAGTTCGACCCTCGCTTCAACGTCAAGTACCGCGACGACAAGTCCTACCCGTTCCTCGCGGTGACGATGGGTGAGCAGTTTCCCCGCGCCCAGGTGATGCGCGGCGCCAAGCGCAAGGGGACGCGCTACTTCGGCCCCTACGGCCACGCCTGGGCGATCCGCGAGACCCTCGACCTCCTGCTGCGCGTCTTCCCGGTGCGCACCTGCTCGTCCGGCGTCTTCAAGCGGGCGGCAGCCAGCGGCCGCCCCTGCCTGCTCGGCTACATCGACAAGTGCTCCGCGCCCTGCGTGGGGCGGGTGACCGCGGAGGAGCACCGGGCGATCGCCGACGACTTCTGCGACTTCATGACCGGCAACACGACCCGCTTCGTCAAGCGCCTCGAGACCCGCATGCGGGACGCCGCGGCCGAGCTCGACTTCGAGCAGGCCGCCCGGCTGCGCGACGACATCGGCGCACTGAGCAAGGCTCTCGAGAAGCAGGCCGTCGTGCTCGGGGACGCCACCGACGCCGACGTCTTCGCCCTCGCCGACGACGACCTCGAGGCCGCGGTGCAGGTCTTCCACGTGCGCGGGGGCCGCATCCGGGGCCAGCGCGGCTGGGTCGTCGAGAAGGAGAGCGAGGACCTGCCCTCCCTCGTCGAGCACCTCCTGCTGCAGGTCTACGGCGACGCCGAGCGCGAGAGCGTCCCGCGCGAGGTGCTCGTGCCGTTCGAGCCCTCCGACGTCGACGCCGTCACCGAGTGGCTGTCGGCGGTGCGCGGGTCCGCGGTCAGCGTGAGGGTGCCGCAGCGCGGCGACAAGCGCACCCTGATGGAGACGGTGCGCCGCAACGCCGAGCAGTCCCTCGCCCGGCACAAGGTGGCGCGTGCCGGAGACCTCACCCTGAGAAGCCTCGCGCTCCAGGAGCTGCAGGACTACCTCGAGCTCGACGAGGCACCGCTGCGCATCGAGTGCTACGACGTCAGCCACGTGCAGGGCACCAACGTCGTCGCGTCGATGGTCGTCTTCGAGGACGGGCTCGCCCGCAAGAGCGAGTACCGCCGCTTCATCGTGCGTGGCGCTGCGCCCGCCGGGCCCGGCGATGAGCCGGTCACCGTCGACGACACCGCCGCCATGCGCGAGGTGCTGACCCGACGGTTCCGGCGCTACCTCGAGGACGCCGAGGGCACGGGCGATCTCGACCTGTCGACCGGCGTCGTCAGCGACGGTCCCGCGTCCGGTGCCCAGGGGACAGCTGAATCGCACGGCGGAGAGGGCGGTGACGACGGCACGGACTCGGACGCCGATCCGGACCGCCCGACCTCGGGGCCGATCGACCCCGAGACGGGGCGGCCACGGCGCTTCGCCTACCCGCCGAGCCTTGTCGTCGTCGACGGCGGACTGCCGCAGGTCAACGCCGCGCAGGCCGTGCTCGACGAGCTCGGCATCGAGGAGGTCGCCCTCGTCGGGCTCGCCAAGCGACTCGAGGAGGTCTGGCTGCCCGGCCTCGACCACCCGGTGATCCTGCCGCGCACGAGCGAAGGCCTCTACCTGCTGCAGCGCCTGCGTGACGAGGCCCACCGCTTCGCCATCACCTTCCACCGCCAGCGCCGGTCCAAGGCGATGACGACGAGCCAGCTCGACGGCATACCCGGTCTGGGCGCGAGCCGCCAGAAGGCGCTCCTGCGGCACTTCGGGTCGGTCAAACGCCTCCGCCAGGCAGAGGCCGCCGACATCATGGCGGTCCCCGGAATCGGACCCTCGCTTGCCACGGCCATCGCGACCCACTTGGCTGAGGGTGCACCGCCGGAGCCAGCCGTGAACCTCACGACGGGAGAAGTTCTCGAATGACCACCGACCCCACGCCGACGCCACGCCGGTCGCTGGCCGACGCGCCCATCGTCATCGTCACCGGCATGAGCGGTGCCGGGCGCTCGACGGCCGCCAACGTGCTCGAGGACCTCGGCTGGCTCGTCGTCGACAACCTGCCGCCGCAGCTGCTCTCGGCGCTGGCCGACCTGCGCGACGAGGCCCGCGAGCGCAACCCCGACGCCGCCATGCAGCAGGTCGCCGTCGTCGTCGACGTGCGTTCGCGCGGCTGGTTCGGCATGCTCTCCGACGCCATCGCCGCAGCCCGCGACCGCGGGGAGCACCCGAGTCTGGTCTTCCTCGACGCGACCGACGAGGCACTCGTCCGCCGCTTCGAGAGCGTGCGCCGACCCCACCCGCTGCAGGCCGACGGCCGCCTCCTCGACGGCATCCAGCTGGAGCGCACGATGCTCGTCGACCTGCGCTCGAGCGCCGACGTCGTCATCGACACCTCCGGTCTCAACGTGCACCAGCTGACGGCCAAGCTGTCGTCGCTCTTCGCCGGCGACCGCCGGGCCCAGCTGCGCATCGCCGTGATGTCCTTCGGTTTCAAGTACGGCCTGCCGCTCGACGCCGACGTCGTCTTCGACATGCGCTTCCTGCCCAACCCCTTCTGGGTGCCCGAGCTGCGGCCGCTCACCGGGCGAGACGAGCCGGTGGCCGAGTTCGTGATGGCCCAGCCCGGCGCCGAGGAGTTCCTCGACCGCGCGTCCGACCTGCTCGCGACGATGATCGAGGGCTACGTGCGTGAGGGCCGCCGCTACGTCACGGTGGCCGTCGGGTGCACGGGCGGCAAGCACCGCTCGGTCGCGACCGCCGAGGCGCTGAGCACCCGGCTGGCCCGCACCGACCGGGTCGACACGTTCGTCGTCCACCGCGACCTCGGGCGTGAGTGAGACCGGACCGACGACGCCCGTGACCCCTCCGCCTCCAGCTCCGCCGCCTCCGCCGCCACCCCCGCCGGGGCCTCTGGTCCCCGACCACCACCGCAGCATCGTCGCTCTCGGTGGCGGCCACGGCCTGTCGGCAGCACTGACCGCGTTGCGCCTGCTCACCGACAGTGTGACCGCCGTCGTCACCGTCGCCGACGACGGCGGGTCGAGCGGCCGACTGCGCGAGGAGTTCGACGTCCTGCCACCCGGCGACCTGCGCATGGCACTGTCGGCGCTCTGTGACGACAGCGACTGGGGCCACACCTGGCGCGACGTGCTGCAGCACCGCTTCTCGGGCGAGGGCGACCTCGCCGGGCACGCCCTCGGCAACCTCATGATCGTCTCGATCTGGGAGCTGCTCGGCGACACCGTCAAGGGCCTCGACCTCGTCGGACGCCTGCTGGGTGCCCGGGGCCGGGTGCTGCCGATGGCGGGGGAGCCCTTGCAGATCGTCGCCGAGATCCGCGGTCACGACCCGGAGCGTCCCGACGAGACGATCGAGGTGCGCGGGCAGCACCGGGTCGCGTCGTCACCCGGCATCGTCTCCTCGATCGGCATCCTGCCCACCTGCCCGACCCCCTGCCAGGAGGCCATCGACGCCGTCGCGCGGGCCGACTGGGTGATGCTCGGGCCCGGCTCGTGGTTCACCTCCGTGATGCCACACCTGCTGGTGCCCGACCTCGCCGACGCCCTCGTCGCCACGAAGGCGCGCCGGCTGCTCAACCTCAACCTCGAGGTGCACAAAGGCGAGACCCGCGACTTCCGCGCCGAAGACCACCTCGCGTCGTTCGCCGGCAACGCACCCGACCTGCGCCTCGACTACGTGCTCGCCGACCCGAGCGTCGTGCCCGACGTGCCGGCCCTGCGCGTCGCAGCCGCCAAGCTCGGGGCCGAGCTCGTCGTCGCCCCGGTCGAGGCCCGGCGCCACCCCGGAGTGCACGACCCGCTACGCCTCGCCGCGGCGCTGCGCGACGTCATCGCCTGAGGTCTCACACCGACGCTCGGCGCGAGGGTGCTTGATGAGGGTGGCAGGATGAGCGGCATGGCGATGACAGCGAAGGTGAAGGACGAGCTCTCGAGACTCGAGGTCACCAAGCCCTGTTGTCGCAAGGCCGAGGTCTCGACGATGCTGCGTTTCGCGGGCGGGCTGCACATGATCGGCGGCCAGATCGTCGTCGAGGCCGAGCTCGACACCGCCAACTCCGCGCGTCGCCTCCGCCGCAACATCACCGAGGTCTACGGCCACCGCAGCGACGTGCTCGTGCTCGCCGCCGGCGGACTGCGCCGGGGGTCTCGCTACGTCGTGCGCATCGTCGAGGACGGCTCGACGCTGGCCCGGCAGACCGGTCTCGTCGACGGCCGCGGCCGCCCCGTGCGCGGCCTGCCCCCCAAGGTCGTCAGCGCCTCCACGTGCGACTCCGAGGCGGCCTGGCGCGGCGCCTTCCTCGCCCACGGCTCGCTCACCGAGCCCGGCCGGTCATCAGCGCTGGAGGTGACCTGCCCCGGTCCGGAGGCGGCCCTCGCGCTCGTCGGCGCGGCGCGACGGCTCGGCATCCAGGCCAAGGCTCGTGAGGTGCGCGGGGTCGACCGCGTCGTCATCCGTGACGGTGACGCGATCGGCGCCCTGCTCACCCGACTCGGCGCCCACGACGCCGTGATGGCCTGGGAGGAGCGGCGGATGCGCCGTGAGGTGCGCGCGACCGCCAACCGCCTCGCCAACTTCGACGACGCCAACCTGCGCCGGTCCGCGCGCGCCGCGGTGGCGGCCGGTGCTCGGGTCGAGCGCGCCATGGAGATCCTCGGCGACGAGATCCCCGACCACCTGCGCGAGGCGGGCACCCTCCGGCTCGAGCACAAGCAGGCGAGCCTCGAGGAGCTGGGCCAGCTCGCCCAGCCGCCGATGACCAAGGACGCCGTGGCGGGCCGCATCAGGCGGCTGCTCGCGATGGCCGACAAGCGCGCCGAGGAGCTCGGCGTCGCCGGCACCGAGTCGAGCCTCACCCAGGACATGCTCGAGAGCTGAGCGGGCCGCGGTGTCGCCCGCGGCACGCCTGCACCCGGGGTGAGCGGCCGCTCACCAAGCCCTGAGACTTGCGACTCGCCCGCAGAGCCGACGCACTAGGGTGGACGTGATCGAGGCCACCCGACGTCGCGTGGTCCCAGGTCTGACACACCGTCCGACACAGTCTCACCCGAAGAGGTGCTCAGCAGTGACCGTTCGCGTTGGTATCAACGGCTTTGGCCGCATCGGCCGCAACTTCTTCCGAGCCGTCCTGGCATCCGGAGCCGACATCGAGGTCGTCGCCACGAACGACCTCATGGACAACAAGACCCTCGCCCACCTGCTCAAGTACGACTCCATCCTGGGTCGTTTCCCCGGCGAGGTCACCCACGACGAGACCTCGATCATCGTGGACGGCAAGGCAATTCGCGTCTTCGAGGAGCGCGACCCGGCCGCGATCGACTGGGCCGGAGTCGGCGCCGACGTCATCATCGAGTCCACCGGCTTCTTCACCGACGCGCAGAAGGCCAAGGCGCACATCGACGGTGGTGCCAAGAAGGTCATCATCTCGGCGCCGGCCAAGAACGAGGACATCACGATCGTGATGGGCGTCAACCACGAGCTCTACGACCCGGCCGCCCACACCGTCATCTCCAACGCCTCGTGCACGACGAACTGCCTCGCGCCGATGGCCAAGGCCCTCAACGACGAGTTCGGCATCGTCAAGGGCCTCATGACGACGATCCACGCCTACACGCAGGACCAGAACCTCCAGGACGCGCCGCACAAGGACCTGCGCCGGGCCCGCGCCGCCGCCCTCAACATCGTGCCGACGACCACCGGCGCGGCCAAGGCCGTGGCCCTCGTGCTGCCCGAGCTCAAGGGCAAGCTCGACGGCTACGCGCTCCGCGTCCCGGTGCCGACCGGCTCCGCCACCGACCTCACCTTCGAGGCCAGCCGCGAGACGACCGTCGAAGAGGTCAACGCCGCCGTCAAGGCCGCCGCTGAGGGCCCGATGAAGGGCTTCCTCGTCTACACCGAGGACGAGATCGTCTCCAAGGACATCGAGACCGACCCGGCATCGTGCATCTTCGACGCCGGCCTCACCAAGGTGATCGGCAACCAGGTCAAGGTCGTCGGCTGGTACGACAACGAGTGGGGCTACTCCAACCGCCTCGTCGACCTCGTCAACCTCGTCGGCAAGTCGCTCTGACGCGCTCGGCCACCGTCCCGGCAGCTGCCGGGGCGGTGGCCGCCGCCATATCTCCAGACCCATCCCGCTACCGGAAGAGGCAGACCGCGTGAAGACGACCGGTGACCTCGGGGACCTGCGCGGCAAGCGCGTCCTCGTCCGCTCCGACCTCAACGTGCCGCTCGACGGCACGACCATCACCGACGACGGCCGCATCCGCGCGTCGGCCCCGACGATCAAGAGCCTCGCCGACGCCGGCGCGCGCGTCATCGTCTGTGCGCACCTCGGTCGCCCCAAGGGCGCGCCGGAGGCCAAGTACTCCCTCGCGCCCGTCGCCGACCGCCTCGGCGAGGTGCTCGGCACCCCCGTCGTCTTCGCCGACGACACGGTCGGCGAGGACGCCCAGGCCAAGGCTGCCGCGCTCGAGGACGGCCAGGTGCTGCTGCTCGAGAACCTCCGCTTCAACGCCGGCGAGACGGCCAAGACCGATGAGGACCGCGCTGAGTTCGCGGGCCAGCTCGCTTCTCTCGCAGACGTGTTCGTCTCCGACGGCTTCGGCGTCGTGCACCGCAAGCAGGCGTCCGTCTATGACGTGGCCCGCCTCCTGCCGCACGCCACGGGTGACCTCGTCTCGACGGAGGTCGACGTGCTGCGCCGCCTCACCAAGGACCCCGAGCGTCCGTATGCCGTCGTGCTCGGCGGCGCGAAGGTGTCCGACAAGCTCGGCGTCATCGGCAACCTGCTCGGCACGGCCGACCGTCTCCTCATCGGTGGCGGCATGGTCTTCACCTTCCTCGCGGCCCAGGGGCACGAGGTCGGCAAGAGCCTGCTCGAGGCCGACCAGATCGACACGGTCAAGGGCTACCTCGAGCGCGCCGAGAAGGAGGGCGTCGAGATCGTTCTGCCGGTCGACGTCGTGGCTGCCGACGCGTTCAGCGCCGACGCCGCCCACGACATCGTCGCGGCCGACGCGATCCCGGCCGACCGCATGGGCCTCGACATCGGTCCGGAGTCCAGCCGGCTCTTCGCCGAGAAGCTCTCCGACTGCCGCACCGTCTTCTGGAACGGCCCCATGGGTGCCTTCGAGATGGAGCCGTATGCCGCGGGCACCAAGGCGCTCGCCCAGGCCCTTGTCGACGTGACGTCCGCCGGCGCGCTGACCGTCGTCGGCGGCGGCGACTCCGCCGCAGCCGTGCGCCAGCTCGGCTTCGAGGACTCCGACTTCGGCCACATCTCGACCGGTGGCGGGGCGAGCCTCGAGTACCTCGAGGGCAAGGAGCTGCCCGGTCTCACGGTCCTCGAGGAGGATGACGCCTGATGGCGAAGAACACCCCCGCGCCCACGAGCGGCCGCGTGCCGCTCATGGCCGGCAACTGGAAGATGAACCTCGACCACCTGCAGGGCACCCATCTCGTGCAGAAGCTCGACTGGACCCTGCGCGACGCCAAGCACGACTACTCCGCCGTCGAGGTCGCCGTGCTGCCTCCCTACACCGACCTGCGGTCGGTGCAGACCCTCGTCGAGGGCGACAAGCTCGAGCTGAGGTACGGCGCCCAGGACCTGTCCCCGCACGCCTCCGGCGCCTACACGGGTGACATCTCAGGCGCCTTCCTCAAGAAGCTCGGCTGCACCTACGTGTGCATCGGCCACAGCGAGCGGCGCGAGGGTCACGGCGAGACCGACGAGATCGTCGCGGCCAAGGTCAAGGCGGCCTACGCCCACGACCTCACGCCGATCCTCTGCTGCGGCGAGGCCCTCGACGTGCGCAAGGAGGGCCGCCAGGTCGAGCACGTGGTGGCGCAGCTGCGCGCCGCGCTCGACGGTGTGTCCAAGGAGCAGGTCGCCTCAATCGTCATCGCCTACGAGCCCATCTGGGCCATCGGCACCGGCGAGGTCGCGACCCCGGAGGACGCGCAGGAGGTCTGCGCGGCGATCCGCACGCTGCTAGCCGAGCTCTACAGCGGCGACGTCGCGGACGGCATACGCGTGCTCTACGGCGGCAGCGTGAAGTCGGGCAACGTCGCGGCGATCATGTCGCAGGAGGACGTCGACGGCGCCCTCGTCGGCGGAGCCTCGATCGACCCGGCCGAGTTCGCGTCGATCTGTCGCTACCGCGACCACCTCGCCACGAGCTGAGTTTCCCGACCCCTGCACGACCGCGCTGCGCCTCGGGCCCCCGGCCCGCGGCGCAGCGTTCGGTCGATCGGGCAGGGGGAAGGTATCCTTGCCCGAGCCCCGGTAGCGATGCCGTGTGGCTGATGACGTCCCGACGATTTGGAGTGACCACGTGGATGCGGTTCGCATCGCCCTGCAGGTCCTGCTGGTGCTGTCCAGCCTGGTCCTGACCCTCTTCATCCTGCTGCACAAGGGCAAGGGGGGTGGCCTCTCCGACATGTTCGGTGGAGGCATGTCGACCTCGCTCGGTGGCTCGTCGGTGGCCGAGCGCAACCTTGACCGTTTCACCGTGGCCGTGGCCGCGGTGTGGGCGACGGCCATCATCGGACTGGGCCTGCTGGCCCGGTTCGCGAGCTGAGAGGACGACACCATGGCGAGCGGTAACGCGATTCGCGGAAGTCGGGTCGGCGCCGGCCCCATGGGCGAGGCGGAGCGCGGCGACGCCGCTCCCCGCGTCCACATCTCCTACTGGTGCTCCAACGGGCACGAGACGCGGCCGAGCTTCGCGCAGGAGCCCGGCATGGTGCTGCCCGAGACGTGGGACTGCCCGCGCTGCGGCTTCCCCGCGGGCCAGGACAAGGAGAATCCTCCCGCCCCGCCGAAGGTCGAGCCCTACAAGACGCACCTGGCCTACGTGAAGGAGCGGCGCAGCGACGCCGACGGCGCGGCCATCCTCGACGAGGCCCTCAGCACCCTGCGTGAGCGCGGCCTCATCCAGTGACCTGACGGTCCGCCACACCACCTGCACACGACGAAGGGCCCGGGAGATCCTCCCGGGCCCTTCGTCCTGTCGTTCAGGTGGTGATGTCGTGCAGGCACCAGCCGGTATGCCGCCCGGTGCCGTCGTCAGCGCAGGGCCGCGGCCGCGTCGGCGTCGACCAGCCACAGGGTGGCGTCGCTGCCCCGTGGGCCTGCCGCCGGCACGTCCCAGCGGTCGGCGCCCGGTGCGAGCGCCGCAGCGACCGACTCGGCCTTGTCGGTGCCGGCCACGAGGAACCACACCTCGTGGCTGCGGTCGAAGCACTCGAAGGTGAGGCTCACCCGGTCCGGCGGCGGCTTGGGGGAGTCGTGCACCGCGACGGCGATCGCGTCGGTCTGCCGCTGCGCCGGGTGGTGCGGGAAGAGCGATGCGACGTGCCCGTCGGGGCCGACTCCGAAGAGCACGACGTCCCAGGCCTTCTGGCCGTGCTCGCGGATCGTCTGCCCGTAGGCCTCCGCGCTGGCCTCGGCGCTCTCGGACGCGTCGGGCCCGGCGACCCGGTGCACCTTGTCCGGGTCGAGCCCCAGTGCGGCGAGGCCGGCCTCGTCGTTCTGGGTGTCGTTGCGCTCGGGGTCACCGGCCGGGAGATAGCGCTCGTCGCCCCACCAGACCCGCACCCGCGACCAGTCGACGGCTGAGCGGCCCGGCGTGCGGGCCACGGAGGCGATGATCGCCGAGCCCATCGACCCACCGGTGAGGGCCACCTGGGCCTCCGGGCTGCGGGTCTGCGCGTCGACCAGGGCCGTCACGAGACGGGCCGCCGCGGCGTCGGCCAACGACTGCTTGTCGGGGTGGACGACCACCCGCGGCTCGTCGGTCACGAGGTCGCCTTGCTCGTCGCGGCCTTTGTGGTGGTGGCCTTCTTCTCGGTGGCCTTCTTGGTGGTGGCCTTCTTCGCGGCCGCGGCCTTCTTCGGTGCGGCCTTCTTCGTCGCAGCCTTGGTGGTCGTGGACGACGTGGACGCCGCCTCCTGGCGCGCCTTCTCGGCCTGCTTCTCGCGGGGGGTGCGCTTGCCGGCGAGCTTGCGCACCGTGGCGGCCCGCACCTGCTCGGTCTCGGCGTGCTCCGGCGCGGGCGGCGCCGTGATCATCGCGCTGGCCTCCTTGGCCGACACGTCACGGCCGAGGCGCGCCGCGAGACGCCGCGACTCCGCCGGGTCGGGCGCCTTGCCGGCCTTCGCCGCCGCAGCAGCGGTGAGGCGCACCGGCTGGAGCGCCTCGAGACCGTGCAGCAGGGCGTCCTCGTAGGCGTCGTCGGGGTCGAGCCGGCGCAGCTCGTCGGCAAGGCACTCGGGCACCTCGCGACGCGGCAGGCTGATGCGACGGTCGGGCTGTCCGGCCTGCGAGAGCGTGGCGACGGCGTCGCCAGGACGCACGAGGTCGATCGGCCCGCTCTTGCGGTCGAGCCGCACCGAGCTGATGCCCGAGCCGCGTGGCGTCGAGACCCGGTGCACGGGCACCTTGAGGCGGCGCTGGAGCCACGCGGCCAGCAGGTCCGACGAGGGCGAGTCAGGCGCGCCACTGACGACGGCGCTCGTGATCGGCTCGTAGGGCGGCTGGTCGAGGGCCGCGGCCAGCAGGCCACGCCACCGGGTGAGGCGGGTCCACGACAGGTCGGTGTCGCCGGGGGCGTAGGTGACGGCGCGCTTCTTGAGCATGGCGCGCGGGTTGCGGTGCTGGGCGGCGTCGGTGATGCGACGCTGGGCCATCGCGCCGATCGGGTCCCGGCCCACGTCGGCCGGGGCCTCGCCCGGCCACCACGCGACGATCGGCGAGTCGGGCAGCAGCAGCGGCACGACGACGCTCGGACCGTGGTTGGCGAGGGCGCCGTAGAGGCGCAGCACGACGATCTCGCTCGCACCCGCATCGCCGCCCAGACGGATCTGGGCGTCGAGACGGTTGCGACCCCGACGGTCGCCGGGGATGACGACGATGATGCGGCAGGGGTGCTGCCGGCTCGCCTGGTTGGCCACGTCGATGGCCGTGCCGGCGTCGATGTCCTCGACGACCACGACGAGGGTGAGCACGCGTCCCAGTGCCATCGCGCCGACCTCGTTGCGGAGGCGGACGAGCGTCTTGCTGATGCCCGTCGTCGTGGTGTCGGTCAGGTCGCGGATCACGGCATCCTCCACGTGCGTCCGTCGCGTTCGAGCATCCGGTCGGCCGAGGCCGGCCCCCAGGTGCCCGCGACATACTGCTCGGGCTTGCCCGCCTTGGCCCAGTGCCTCATGAGCGGGTCGAGGATCCGCCATGACGACTCGACCTCCTCGTGCCGCGGGAAGAGCGGCGGGTCCCCGAGCAGGACGTCGAGGATGAGTCGCTCGTAGGCCTCGGGCGAGGCCTCGGTGAACGAGGAACCGTAGCCGAAGTCCATCGTCACGTCGCGCACCTCCATCTGCGCACCGGGGACCTTGGAGCCGAAGCGGATCGTCACGCCCTCGTCGGGCTGCACCCGTATGACGATGGCGTTCTGGCCGAGCTCCTCCGTCGCCGTGTGCTCGAACGGCAGGTGCGGGGCGCGCTTGAAGACGACCGCGATCTCGGTGACCCGCTTGCCGAGCCGCTTGCCGGTGCGCAGGTAGAAGGGGACGCCGGCCCAGCGACGCGTGTCGACCTCGAGGGTGACGGCGGCGAAGGTCTCGGTGGTCGAGGCCTTGTCGACACCGTCCTCCTCGAGGTAGCCGACGACCTCCTCGGCGCCCTGCCACCCGCCGGCATACTGCCCGCGGGCGGCGCCCTTGTCGAGGTCGGCGGGCAGTCGGACGGCCGACAGCACCTTCTCCTTCTCGGCGCGCAGGTCCTTGGCGTCGAAGGAGACGGGCTCCTCCATTGCCGTGAGGGCAAGCAGCTGCAGGAGGTGGTTCTGGATGACGTCGCGCGCGGCACCGATGCCGTCGTAGTAGCCGGCGCGCCCGCCGATGCCGATGTCCTCGGCCATGGTGATCTGCACGTGGTCGACGTAGTTGGCGTTCCACACCGGCTCGAAGAGCTGGTTGGCGAACCGCAGGGCGAGGAGGTTCTGCACCGTCTCCTTGCCGAGGTAGTGGTCGATGCGGAAGACGGAGTCGGGCGGGAAGACACCCTCGACGATCTCGTTGAGCTCCTGGGCGCTCTCGAGGTCGTGACCGAAGGGCTTCTCGATGATGACGCGTCGCCAGCTGTCGCCCTCGGCCGTCGTCAGGCCGCAGCGCTCGAGCTGCTCGCACACCGTGGCGAAGAAGCCCGGTGGGATCGAGAGGTAGAAGGCGTGGTTGCCCCCGGTGCCGCGGTCCTCGTCGAGCTCGTCGACCGTCTTGGCGAGCAGGTCGAAGGCAGCGGGGTCATCGAACGTGCCGGGCACGAAGCGGAAGCCCTCGGAGAGGTTGCGCCACACGTCCTCGCTGAAGGGCGTGCGCGCGTGCTGCTTGACGGCGTCATGGACGACCTGACCGAAGTCCTGGGTGGCCCAGTCGCGCCGCGCGAAGCCGACGAGCGAGAAGCCCGGCGGCAGCAGTCCCCGGTTGGCGAGGTCGTAGATGGCGGGCATGAGCTTCTTGCGGGCGAGGTCGCCCGTCACTCCGAAGAGGACGAGACCGCACGGACCGGCGATGCGGGGCAGGCGCTTGTCCTGAGCGGTGCGGAGGGGGTTCTCCCCGTGGGCGATTCGCGCCGGGGTCATCCACGCCCTCCCCGCGACAGCGCGGCCTCGACCTGGGCCAGACCGGCGTCGTGGTCGGTCAGGTGCAGGCGCAGGACCGGGCGGTCGTGGTCGGCGAGCACCTGGGCGTCGCCGCCGGCCTGCGACGCGATGAAGTCGCCGAAGGTGAACTCCCGTCCGGGGATCGGGAGGTCCTGGCCCGGGGCCGTGGTGATCTGCACGTAGACCCCCACGGCGGGTCCGCCCTTGTGGAACTGCCCCGTCGAGTGGAGGAAGCGGGGCCCCCAGCCGAAGGTCGTCGGGCGACCGGTGCGCTCGGCAACCGCGGCGCGCACGTCGGCGAGCGACGCGTCACCGAGCCGGTCGAGGTAGGCCATGATCGCGATATAGCCGCGCTCGGGGTCGAGCTGCCCCAGCAGCGCGTCGAGCGCCTCGGGCACGGTCGAAGCCGAGCCCAGCCAGTCGCCGCCCATGGCGCGGATCTCGACCGAACCGTCGGTGGCCGAAGGCTCCTCGCTCGCGGCGGCGCCCTGGTCGAGGAGGGCACGGGCGGCCTTCTTGGCCGACTCGACGTCGGGCTGGTCGAAGGGGTTGATGGAGAGCAGGCGCCCGGCGACCGCGGTCGCCGCCTCCCACAGGAGCAGCTGCGCACCGAGCGCGCCGCTGACCCGCACGTCGTCACCCGAGGCGACCGTGTCGTCGTCGACGGGCACGAGCCGGGCCACGAGCACGTCAGCGGCGGGCGAGCGCACCTCGGGCGCGTCACCGCCCTCGACGACGACGGGCAGCACGCCGGTGCCGTCCTTGCCGGTGGACTCGGCGATGAGCTGCTCGGCCCAGTCGGCGAAGCCGATGATGCCGGAGCCCTCGTCGACCAGCACGAGCTTGTCGCGCAGGGGCTCCGTGCCGGCCATCGCCGCACCGAGGCGCAGTGCAGGGTTGGCCTCGTCGTCCTCGGCGAGCAGGTCGGCGACCGACTCGGCCTCGTCGAGCAGGGCGCCGACGTCCACACCCGCGAGGCCGCTCGGCACGAGACCGAAGGCGGTCAGCGCGCTGTAGCGGCCACCCACGTCGGGGTCGGCGTTGACGACGCGGTAGCCCTTGGCCCGCGACTCCTCGTCGAGCGGGCTGCCCGGGTCGGTGACGATGACGATGCGGGTGGCGGGGTCGATGCCGGCGTCGCCGAACGCACCTTCGTAGGCGCGGCGCTGCGAATCGGTCTCGACCGTGGAGCCGGACTTGCTCGAGACGACGACGACGGTGTGCTCGAGGTCGTCGCCGAGCGCACGTCGGACGTAGCCGGGGTCGGACGAGTCGAGCACGACGAGGTCCTTGCCCGCGGTGGCGCAGATGACCTCGGGAGCGAGGGAGGACCCGCCCATGCCGCAGAGCACGACGTGGGTGAGGCCGCGGCTCGCGAAGTCGTCGCGCAGCGCGTCGATCTCACCCACGAGCGGCCGTGAGGAGCGGGGGAGTCCGACCCACGAGAGTCGCACGCGTGACTCGGGCTCGGCCTCGGGCCCCCACAGCGTGGCGTCCTGCGCAAAGAGCTTGCCGGCCACGCCGTCGGCGACGAGCACCGGCACGTGCCGCGAGATGGCGTCGGCCGCGGCGCCGGAGGCGCTCACCGACAGCGAGCTCATGCCGAGACCTTCGACATCTCGGCAGTCACGCCGTCGAGGAGCTCACCCCAGGCCTTCTCGAACTTGTCGACGCCCTCGTCCTCGAGCTGCTGGACGACCTCGGTGTAGGAGACGCCGATGCGCTCCAGGTCGTCGAGGACGTTGCTCGCCTGCTCGTAGCCACCGGTCACCGTGTCGCCGTGGATGTCGCCGTGGTCGGCGGTCGCCTCGAGCGTCGCGCCCGGCATCGTGTTGACGACATCGGCGGCGACGAGCTCGGTGACGTAGAGGGTGTCGGGGTAGGCCGGGTCCTTGACCCCCGTCGACGCCCACAGCGGGCGCTGCGGGTTGGCGCCCTCGTCGGCGAGCGAGCCCCAGCGCGGGGTCGAGAAGACCTCCTCGAAGGCCTGGTAGGCCAGCCGGGCGTTGGCCACACCGGCCTTGCCCTTGAGGCCACGGGCCTCGCTCGTGCCGATCGCGTCGAGGCGCTTGTCGATCTCGCTGTCGACGCGTGAGACGAAGAAGGAGGCGACGGAGTGGATCGTGGAGAGGTCCTTGCCGGCCGCGTGAGCCTTCTCGAGGCCCTCGAGGTAGGCGTTCATCACGGCGCGGTAGCGTTCGAGCGAGAAGATCAGGGTCACGTTGACGCTGATGCCCTCGGCGATCGTCGCGGTGATGGCCGGCAGGCCGGCCTTGGTCGCGGGGATCTTGATGAGGACGTTCTCGCGGTCGACGGCGGCGTGCAGCTGCTTGGCCTGGGCGACGGTCTGCTCGGTGTCGTGCGCGAGCCGCGGGTCGACCTCGATCGACACCCGTCCGTCGACGCCGCCGGACGACTGGTAGATCGGCAGGAAGATGTCGCACGCCTCGCGGACGTCCGACGTCGTCAGCTCGAAGACGACCTCCTCGACGTCCTTGCCGGCGGCCGTCAGGGTGGCGAGGTCGGCGTTGTAGCGGTCACCCTTGGACAGCGCCGCCTGGAAGATCGAGGGGTTGGACGTGAGGCCGACGACGTTGCGCTCCTTGACGAGGTCGGCGATCTTGCCGGTCTCGAGCAGCTCGCGCGACAGGTCGTCGAGCCAGATGGAGACGCCGGCGTCGGAGAGGGCCTGGGTGTTCGGGTTGGACATGCTGTGTCTCACTTTCCCTGGTTCGTCGTGCTCGCGGCTGCCGCGCTGCCACCACTGTCGGACACGTCGGTGCCCATCACATCGGTGGCCGCGCTCGCGGCGGCGCGGGCGGGGTTGGTCTCGTTGATGCCGGGGGCTCGGCTCGCGCCCGACGCCTTGGCGGCCTTGATCGACTCCTTGCCGGCCTTGACGACCGCGTCGGCCGTGATGCCGAACTCGCGGAAGAGGGTCGCGGCGTCGGCGGAGGCGCCGAAGTGCTCGATGCTGACGATCCGGCCGGAGTCGCCGACGACGTCGTGCCAGCCCATCGAGATGCCCGCCTCGACGCTCACCCGGGCCCGGACGGCCGACGGCAGCACCTTCTCCTGGTAGCCCTTCGTCTGCTTCTCGAACCACTCGCGACACGGCATCGAGACGACGCGCGTCGCGATGCCTGCCTTCTCGAGCTTCTCGGCCGCCTCGACGGCGAGCTGCACCTCGGAGCCGGTCGCCACGACGATCAGGTCGGGCTTGCCGGCCGTCGACTCCTCGACGAGCACGTAGGCGCCCTTGGCGACCCCGGAGACCTTGCCGTACTTCTTGCGGTCCCAGGTCGGCACGTTCTGGCGGGTCAGGCAGAGGGCGGCGGGGCCGTCCTTCGCGGCCAGGATCTGGCCCCAGGCCGCCGCGGTCTCGTTGGCGTCGGCCGGGCGCACCACGGCGAGGCCCGGGATGGCACGCAGCGCGGCGAGGTGCTCGACGGGCTGGTGCGTCGGGCCGTCCTCGCCGACGCCGATCGAGTCGTGGGTCCACACGAAGGTGACGGGCACCTGCTGGATCGCGGCGAGGCGCACGGCCGGGCGCATGTAGTCGGAGAAGACGAGGAAGGTGCCGCCGTAGGGCCGGGTCAGGCCCTGGAGCGCGATCCCGTTGAGGATCATGCCCATGCCGTTCTCGCGGATGCCGAAGTGAAGGGTGCGTCCGAAGGGGCCACCCTTCCAGCTGCTCGTCTGCTTGTCGGTCGGGACGAAGGAGGGCTGCCCCTCCATCGTCGTGTTGTTCGAGCCGGCGAGGTCGGCCGAGCCGCCCCACAGCTCCGGCATCACGTCGGCGATCGCCGTCAGCACGTCACCGGACGCCGCACGGGTGGCGACGCCCTTGGCGTCGGCCGGGAAGGTCGGCAGCGCCTTGGCGAGCCCTTCCGGAGCCTTGCCCGATTGGATCCGGTCGAGCAGCCTGGCGCCGTCGGGGTTGGCCTTGCGCCAGGCCTTGAAGCCCTTGTCCCACTCGCGGTGGGCGGCCTTGCCGCGCCTGACGACGTCGCGCGCCTGCTTGAGCACGGCGGGCTCGACGACGAAGGACTTCTTGGCGTCGAAGCCGAGCAGCTCCTTGGTGGCGCCGATCTCCTCGTCGCCGAGGGCGGACCCGTGCGACTTGCCGGTGTTCTGCTTGGTCGGGGCGGGCCACGCGATGATCGTGTGCAGCACCACGAGGGTCGGCTTGTCGCTGACCTTGTCGCCCGAGCGGATGGCCGCGAGCAGGGCGTCGAGGTCCTCGACGTAGGTCGCGCCGTCGGCGTCCTTGCGCCAGTCGACCTCGACGACGTGCCAGCCGTATGCCGTGAAGCGGGCTGCCACGTCCTCGCTGAACGCGATGTCGGTGTCGTCCTCGATCGAGATCTGGTTGGCGTCGTAGACGACGGTGAGGTTGCCGAGCTCTTGGTGGCCGGCGAGCGCACAGGCCTCGTGGGACACGCCCTCCTGCATGTCGCCGTCGGAGGCGATG
The DNA here is from genome assembly GCF_044793955.1 of Humibacillus xanthopallidus. Taxonomy (GTDB): domain Bacteria; phylum Actinomycetota; class Actinomycetes; order Actinomycetales; family Dermatophilaceae; genus Humibacillus; species Humibacillus xanthopallidus_C. The sequence goes on from NZ_CP084995.1 coordinate 2,343,760, forward strand.
ACGTAGACGTGGTGGTCGAAGGGGCTCGTGCCCGGCTTGGCGTCGGGGTCGAAGAGGCCGCGCTGGCGGCGCTGCGCCATGGCCATGCCGACGGCGGAGGCGAGACCCGAGCCGAGGGGACCGGTCGTGATCTCGACGCCCTTGGTGTGGTGCACCTCGGGGTGACCCGGCGTCTGCGAGCCCCAGGTGCGCAGCGCCTTGAGGTCGTCGAGCGAGAGGCCGTAGCCGGAGAGGTAGAGCTGGACGTACTGCGTGAGGCTCGAGTGGCCGCACGACAGGACGAAGCGGTCGCGGCCGAGCCAGGCGGGGTCGCTCGGGTCGTGCGTCATGACGTTCTGGTAGAGCAGGTAGGCCAGGGGAGCGAGCGACATCGCGGTGCCCGGGTGGCCGTTGCCGACCTTCTGCACGGCGTCGGCCGCGAGCAGTCGCGCCGTGTCGACCGCGCGCACGTCGAGGTCGGACCAACCCGCCTTCTTCGCCACCGGGCTCGGCAGCCCGGGATCACGTCCCGCCAGCGGTCCGGCTGCCTTCGCCTTCCTCGGAGCGCTCGGACGGGTGGGCTTCTTCGCCGACGTGGCGGTGCTGGTCACGAACGGGTCTCCTTCGCCAGAAAGGTGGATCTCACGTATGCCGCGAGCCTAGTCCCAGCGCGGATGCCGTTGACGGCACGACCGGTTCGTGGTCACGTGCCCGGCATCCGCACGGGCGTGGGCCGCGGGCAGGGAGCGAGAGGTGTGAGAGAGGTGGTGGTCGACCGGCCGACGGGTGACGGAGTGAAGCGCTCCGGCGGTGACGGTCTAGACTTGCGACGCCATGCTCCGTACCCGCCCGTCGGAGCGACGAACCCAGCGATGAGGATCTCAGTGACAACGGTGGACCCCCGCGCCGACCTGTCGGCGCTGCACGGTCCCGACGGCAGTGGACCCACGTTCGTCCTCGGGCAGTACGTCTCGCTCATGAAGCCGCGGATCATCGAGCTGCTGCTCATCACGACGATCCCCGTCATGTTCCTCGCGCAGCAGGGCGTGCCCGACCTCTGGCTCGTCGTCGCCACCGTCGTCGGCGGCACCCTCTCGGCGGGGTCGGCCAACACCCTCAACTGCTACATCGACCGCGACATCGACGCCGTCATGCACCGCACGAGCAACCGGCCCCTCGTCACGGGCACGGTCTCGCCGAGGGGAGCGCTCGTCTTCGGGATCACCCTCGCCGTCGTCTCCACGCTGTGGCTGGGGCTGCTCGTCAACTGGCTGAGCGCCGGGCTCGCCCTCGCGGCCCTGCTCTTCTACGTCTTCGGCTACACCCTGCTGCTCAAGCGGCGCACCACCCAGAACATCGTGTGGGGCGGTGCCGCGGGCTGCATGCCGGTGCTCATCGGCTGGTCGGCCGTCACCGGCTCGGTCAGCTGGTCGGCCTTCATCCTCTTCATGGTCATCTTCTTCTGGACGCCGCCGCACTACTGGCCGTTGTCGTTGCGCTACAAGGACGACTACGCCAACGCCCACGTGCCGATGCTCCCCGTGGTCGAGCGCTTCGTCGTCGTGGCGAAGCAGATCGTCGCCTACTCCTGGGCCATGGTCCTCACGTCGCTGGCGCTCATCCCGGTGCAGTCGATGGGGTGGGTCTACACCGTCGCCGCCGTCGTGTCGGGTGCGCTCTTCCTCGCCGAGGCCCACCGTCTGCTCGCGCGCGCCCGGGCCGGTGCCGCTGAGGACGCCCTGCGGCCGATGCGCCTCTTCCACTTCTCGATCACCTACCTGACGATCCTCTTCGTCGGCGTGGCGCTCGACCCGATCTGGCACGTCGCGCTGCCGCTGCCGGGCTGACCACCGGCCCGCGGGCCGACCGTCGGCTCGCCGATCGTCAGCACCCTGTAAGGACTTCGGGGCGTCCGCCCGACGAGCAGCGGGCGAGAATGGCGCCATGACCGCACCCCGTCCCGTCCTCGCCGTCGTCGCGTCCGGCCTGCTCCTCGCCCTGGCCGGCTGCGGCACCGCCGCCGAGCCGAGCGCGACCACCCCGGCCGCTGCCTCGGCCGCCGCCACCAGCACGATGGCCGACAGCTCCGAGGCATCGCCCACCACCTCGATGACCACACCGATGACAGAGACTCCGACGAGCGCGCCGGCTGCTGCCTCGGCGGGCTCCTACATCGACTACGCGACCTACGCCCAGGACCCCGCGGCCGCCACGGGGAAGGTCGTGCTCTTCTTCCACGCGACGTGGTGCCCGATCTGCCGAGAGGTCGAGGAGTCGCTGACGAGCGCGCCCGTCCCCGCTGGACTGACCGTCGTCAAGGTGGACTTCGACGATGCCGGAGAGCTGCGCCAGCGCTACGGCGTCACGATCCAGCACACCTTCGTGCAGGTCGACCCCGCGGGCCGTCAGCTGGCCAAGTGGAGCACCGGCACGACAGCGGACGAGATCCTCGGCAAGACCGTCTGATGCTCGCCGTCGTCGGGGCGCTCGTCGCCGGGGTGCTGACGACGCTGGCGCCCTGCGTGCTGCCCCTGCTGCCCGTCGTCGTCGGGGGCTCCGTGCAGGACGCGGACCCCGCGGCCCGTCGCCCCCGCGTGCCACGGGCCGTCGTCGTCACCGCCTCGCTCGGGCTCTCCGTGGCGCTCTTCACCCTCCTGCTCCGTGCCTCGACCGCCCTGCTCGGTGTGCCGACCGAGGTGTGGAGCGCGGTGTCGGGCCTCGTGCTCGTGCTGCTCGGCCTCGTCATGGCGCTGCCCGACGTGTGGGAGCAGATCTCCTCGCGCCTCGACCTGCAGGCGCGGTCGGCGCGCCGCCTCGGGGCCGCCCGGGCGACCGAGGGCACGACCGGGGCCGTGCTGACCGGAGCGGCGCTCGGGCCGGTCTTCACCTCGTGCAGCCCGCTCTACGCGTACGTCGTCGTCACCGTGCTGCCGGCCGAGCCGGCGCGCGGGCTCGTGCTGCTCGCGGCCTACGTCGTCGGCCTCTGCGCCACCCTGCTCGTCGTGGCCCTCGCCGGGCAGCGCGTCGTGCGCCGGCTCGGCTGGGCGGCCGACGCGCACAGCGCGTTCCGGCGTGGGCTGGGCGTCGTCTTCGTGCTCGTGGGCATCGCGGTGTTGCTGGGGTGGGACCGCGACCTGCAGAGCTGGCTCATCGAGCACTCGCCGGTGCGGCCGTGGGAGCTCGACTCCGGCTTCATCCCCGAGTGACGTCGCCCTGCGGCCGGTGCCGACGGTCAGTCCGCATGCACCGGGCGGCTGTCCTCGAGGTAGAGCGTGCCGACGTCACCGGGCGACTGCACGAGGGCGTCGAGCAGCCGTGCGTTGTAGGGCGCGACGCGAGCGCGCCACTCGTGGGGGGCGGCCCAGTGCACGCCCTGGATCTCGCGGGCCTCGAGACGGGCCGCGTCGGTGAAGTGAGGGTCGACGACGCCGAGGTCGAAGACGAAGACCGTGGCGTCGCCCCAGCCGAGCAGCGGCGGCAGCCAGTTGACCGCGAGCAGCGAGCGCACCGTGACGTCGAGGGAGAGCTCCTCACGCACCTCGCGCACGACGCACTCGGCCGGTGACTCACCCCGGTCGACGACGCCGCCCGGCAGGTCCCACTCCCGCTTGTAGACGAGCTCGCAAAGCAGCACGCGCGACGTCTCGTCCGTCGCCCCATCGGCCGGCCCGGCTCGCAGGACCCCCTGCGCGATGGCCCGCTTCGTCGGCAGGCTCGAGTCGAGCAGGGCGGTGAAGCCCTCGCGGGTGCCGGGCGGCGGGTCGTCGACGAGCCGTCCGAGCAGGACGGTGTCGTGCACCTCACCCCCCAGGGTGGTGTTGCCGCGCAGCAGGCCCTCGCGCCGCAGGCCCGCGCGGTGGGCGGTGCGCAACGAGGCCCGGTTGAGCGGGTTGACCTCGGCCTCCACACGGCGCAGACCCAGCTCGTCGAAGGCCCAGTCGACGAGGAGCCGCACGGCCCGGGAGGCCACGCCGCGACCGCGGTAGGGCGCATACGTGATCCACGACAGCACGCCCACCCCGTCGGAGCGTCGGCGCACGTCGACAGAGCCCGCCGCCTCGCCGCGCCACTCGACGAGGAAGGTGGCCTTCGACCGCGAGTCCGACCACTCGGCGTGCGTCTGCGCCACCCACGCCGCGTGGCGGTCCATCGTGGGAGGTCCCGTCTCTACGTCGAACCAGCGTGCGATCTCGTCGTCGTGCAACAGCCGGGTGGGCTCGATGTCGGCTGCGGTCCACGGGCGCAGGCGCAGGTCGCCGTCGTCGAGGGCGGGCTGCTCGTCGCTCACCCGTCACACCCTACGGTCGCCGAGCTGTCAGACGGGGTGGCGCCGCATCGCGAGCACGCCCCAGGTCAGGGCGGCCACGAGCAGGCTCGCACCGAGCATGTGCAGGAGCACGAGGACGACCGGCAGGGCAGTGAAGTACTGCACGTAGCCGATGACTCCCTGGGCGAGCGTGACTCCGAGGACGACCCACCACGCCCGGCGCACCTCGTCGGCCCGGGCGGTGATGAGCACCGCGACGAGGGTCGCGACGACGAGCCCGGAGAAGAGCATCACGGTGTCGGCGTGCAGCCACGACACGACCCGGGGGTCGAAGCCGGTGCGGGCGGGGGTGTCGGCGTCGCCCGAGTGCGGCCCCGAGCCGGTGACGATGGTGCCGAGCACGACGACGACCGCGCCGACAAGGCAGGTGAGCAGGCCGACGACCCTCGCCATCGGGTGGACGAGCAGCTCGCCCGGGCCGGAGACGTCGTCACGCGAGCCGCGCACGAGCATGGTCGACAAGGCGATGAGCACCATCGAGAGGAGGAAGTGACCTGCGACGAGGTAGGGGTTGAGGCCGGTGAGCACCGTGATGCCGCCGAGGATCGCCTGTGCCGGGATGCCGGCGAGCACACCCAGCGCGACGAGCTGGAGCCGGCCACGCCTGGGCCACTGCGTCAGCACGGAGTAGAGCGCGGCGATCGCGAGGATCACGACGACGAAGGTGAGCAGCCGGTTGCCGAACTCGACGAGGTCGTGGATCGAGCTCTCGTCGGTGCGCACCGGGGTGAAGGAGCCGGGCATGCACTCGGGCCAGGTGGGGCACCCCAGGCCGCTACCGGTGAGGCGCACGACACCGCCGGTGACGACGATGCCGATCTCGGCGACGAGGTTGGCGATGAGGATGCCGCGCGCCCAGCGGAGCGGCATGACCGGCAGACGGGAGGTCACGGTGGAGACGAGCGACACGAACGAAGCGTAAGCGGTGGCCCGCGCGCCGTCGCCCCCGCCCCACCCAGCGGGGGGTCAGCCCGAGGTCAGCACGAGTCAGCCCAGACCGGCCCAGGTCACCTGGGCACCGGCGTGCCCGGCGAGCCCGACCGTGATGATGGCGGAGAGAGCCGAGACGACGAGCAGGATCGCCAGGGGGATCTCCAGGTTGCGCCGCCGGGGCTCGTCCTCGTCCGGGGTTCGCAGGAACCACGCAGAGGCGAGGCAGAGCACCATGAAGACGAGGCAGAGCAGCTTGGCGCGGTCGCCCCACTCGACGTGCTCGGCGAGCAGGTCGAAGTCGGTCGTGCTCGCCCGCACCTGCGACACCCGGCGCTGCAGCTCCTCGCCGCTCTCGGCGGCGACGAAGGCCGTCACCCCGGAGATGAGGCCGCCGACGGCCACCGGCCAGCGAAGCACGTGCCGCCAGGTCGGCCGCACGGCGAAGGCGATGGCGACGAGGGCCGACAGCGGCACGAGCACGACGACCGCGTGGATGATCAGCGGGTGCATCGGGAGCCCGAGGATGTAGTCGAACACGGTCGCCTCCAGGTGGTCGGGGGTCAGGTGGTGCCCTTGCGGCTGAGTGTGCCCTACGGATCAGTCGTCGAAGCGGAAGAAACGCACGGCCAACGCGGTGGCGAGGGCGCCCCACACGACGACGACGCCGAGGGCCGGGAGGTTCAGGGTGCCCTCGACGAGGGCGGAGCGCAGGCCGTCGGCCAGCCCGGCCGACGGCAGCAGCGCCGCCACTGCGGAGAGGCCGTCGGGCAGCTGGGTGCGCGGCACGACGACCCCGCCGCCGACGAGCAGCAGCACCCACAGCAGGTTGGCGAGCGCGAGCACCGCCTCGGCCCGCAGGGTGCCGGCGAGCAGCAGCGCCAGCGCCACGAAGGCCCACGTGCCGACGATGACGAAGAGGACGGCATACGGCAGGCCCGAGAGGTCGGGACGCCAGCCGAGCGCGACGCCGAGCGCGGCGATCACGGCGATCTGCAGGATCTCGACCGCCAGGGTCGCCACCACCTTGGCGGTGACGAGGCCACCCCGCCCGAGCGGGGTGGTGCCGAGGTAGCGCAAGACGGCATACCTGCGGTCAAAGCCGGTCGAGATGGCCTGCGAGGTGAAGGAGGCCGAGATGACGCAGAGGGCGATGACGCCCGGCACCGCGACGTCGATCCGCTCGCCCGGGCCCAGCGAGGGGGAGTCAGTGGCGTAGAGGCCGACGAGCACGAGAGCGGGCAGCACCATCGAGACGAGGAGCTGCTCGCCGTTGCGCAGCAGCGTCGAGGTCTCGAAGCCGGCCTGCGCGAGGATGCGCCGGGCCGGAGCCGCCGCCCGCGTGGCCGGCCGCGGGGGAGCGGTGGTCATGCCGCCCCCTTCCGGGTCAGGCTGAAGTAGACGTCCTCGAGCGAGCGGGCGCCGACGACGTCGTGCAGGGCCCCCTGCGCCACGGTGCGTCCGGCACTCATGATCACGAGGTGGTCGGCGAGACGCTCGGCCTCCTCGAAGGAGTGCGTCGTCACGACGATCGTCGTGCCGGCGTCGCGCAGCTCGCGGATGAGGTCCCACACGTCGAGCCGCCCGTGGGGGTCGAGGCCGGCGACCGGCTCGTCGAGGAAGAGCACCTCGGGGCGGCCGAGCAGCGCGGCGGCCAGGGCGAGGCGCTGCTTCTGCCCCCCGGAGAGGCGCCGCACGGTCGTGCCCGCGAAGTCGGGCACCCCGAGGCGCGCGGCGACCGCGGCCACGTCGGCGGGCTCGGCGTAGAAGCGGGAGAGGTGCTCGAGCAGGCGCATCGGGCGCGCGCCGTTGGGCAGGCCACCGCTCTGCAGCATGACGCCGACGCGGGCCCGCTGGTCGGGCCCGGCGGTGGCCGGATCGACGTCCAGCACGCGAACGGTGCCCGCGTCGGGGCGCCGCAGCCCGACGGCGCACTCGATGGCGGTCGTCTTGCCTGCGCCGTTGGGTCCCAGCACTGCGGTGACCCTGCCCGAGGGCGCTTCCCAGGACAGGCCGTCGAGCGCGTCGACGGTGCCGAAGCGTCGACGGACGTCGGCCAGTCTCACCGCTGCGGTCATGGCTGATGAGTCTAGGCTCGGTGCCACCGCACCCGTTGACCGCCCGCCGGTCGGCCCGCGGACCGCCACGACGACGACGCGGCCGCCCGGCTGCCGACCACCCGAGACTGGGAGAGCCCGACCCGTGAAGATCGACCCGGCCGCTCGGCCGTTCACCGCCATGGCTGCCGTGCCGACGGTGGTCGCCGCCCTCGCCCGACGACCGCGCACGACGCTCGCCCTGGGCCTGCTCACGGCCGGGGTGACGCTCTTCTTCCGCGACCCCGACCGCACTCCGGACCTGTCGCCGGTCACCGATCCCGACGTCGTGCTCGCGCCGGCCGACGGCATCGTCACCCACGTCGGTGAGCCGCAGCCGGGCATCGCGCCGCCGGGAGAGTGGCAGCAGGTGAGCATCTTCCTGTCCCTGCTCGACGTCCACATGAACCGCTCGCCCTACGGCGGCCGGGTCATCGACGTCACCCACACGCCGGGGCGGTTCCTCGCGGCCTACCGCGCCGAGAGCGCGATGAAGAACGAGCGCAGCGAGATCATCGTCGAGCGCGTCGTGCGGGGCGTCCCGCGCCGCGTCGTCTACCGCCAGCTCGTCGGTCAGCTCGCGCGGCGCATCGTCACCCGCATCGAGCCCGGTGACGAGGTCGCCACCGGCGAGCGGATGGGCCTGATGAAGTTCGGGTCCCGGATGGACGTCTTCGTGCCACCGGAGGTCGTGCTCGAGGTCACCAAGGGCAAGCGGGCCGTCGGCGGGGAGACGGTCCTCGGCCGCTTCCCCGCCACGGGCCCGTCGTGAGCCCGGGGGGCGACGCCGGCGCCGGAGTGACGGGGGGCGACCACGAGGCCGAGGGCAGCGAGGGCGCCGAGGGCGCCGAGGGCACCCCGAGCCGCCGGGCGCGCATCGGTCGGCGCTTCCAGCTCGTGTCGGCCACCGGAGCCCGTGTCGTGCCGTGGAGCCGGCTCAACCCGCGGGTCCGCGCCCGCGCGGTGCTCCCTAGCCTCTTCACCCTCGGCAACATGATCTGCGGCTTCTCGGCGGTGCTGCTCTCCTTCCAGAGCGAGTACCGCACCGCGGCGGTGCTCATCGCCGTGTCGATCGTGCTCGACATCGCCGACGGCGCGGTCGCGCGGGCGGTCGGGGCGATCACCCCCTTCGGGCTGCAGTTCGACTCGCTCGCCGACCTCATCTCCTTCGGCATCGCACCCGCCGTCCTCGTCTACACGTGGGCGCTGCCCGCCTACCCCGCGTGGGCCTGGGCCGGTGCGATGTTCTGGCTGGCCTGCGCGGCCTACCGGCTGGCCCGCTTCAACGTCACCATCGACCCGCTCGCCGACAAGCGCTACTTCATCGGGCTCGCGAGCCCTGGGGCGGCGGGTGTCGTCATCGCGACGGTCCTCGCCATCGGCGAGCCGCTCTACGACTGGGCGCCGCTGCTCCCGGTCGCGGCCGGCGTGCTGCCCGCAGCTCTGATGGCCTCGTCCTTCCGCTTCCGGTCCTTCCGCGACCTGCTCTCGCCGCGTCACCTGCGCATCTCGGTGCCGCTCGGCGTCCTGCTGGTGCTCGGGCTCGCCCTCTACCCGGGCGCGACCGCCCTCGTCGTCGCCTACGGCTACGTCCTCACCTGTCCGCTGGGGTGGATCACCGCCCCGCTGCGGCGGCGGTGGTTCGGACCCGACGCCGTCGCCCCGCCGCGCCGTCGCCTGCCGTCAGTCATCATGCCGCCGGAGTCCGACCCCGACTACATGGACCCCGAGGCCGACGACGACTCCGTCGACGGCAGTGCTCCCGCTGGCACGGCCGCAGGCGCCTCCGACGACGCGTCCAGACGGGGTCAGCGCGGCGGCCCGGCGACTTAGGTGACCCTGACTGGATGTCGCCGGGGTAATTAGGTCACAATGGTGTGGTGTTTTTCCCTGAGCAGCCGCAGCGCGAGCCGAAGGACGGCGACCACGCCTCCCCGCTCGAGTCGCGCACGCGCTCCCGGGTGCTGCACATGGTCTCCTCCGACGGCCCGGTCACCGCTGCCGAGCTGGGTCGCCACCTCCAGCTGACCCCCGCCGCCGTGCGCCGCCACCTCGACGTGCTCGTCGAGCAGGGCGCCGTCGAGGAGCACGAGCCCACCGCGGCCCGACGTGGTCGGGGGCGTCCTGCCCGCGCCTACGTCGTCTCCGACGCCGGCCACAGCGCCCTCGAGGCCGACTACGACTCGCTCGCCCTCGAGGTGCTGCGCTTCCTCGAGACCACTGCCGGTCCCCGGGCCGTCGCCGACTTCGCGCGCAGCCGCGTCGCCACCCTCGAGGAGCGGTATGCCGTCCGGCTCGCCGACGCGGGCACCGACCCTGCCGTGCGCACGGCAGCCCTCGTCGAAGCCCTCAGCGAGGACGGCTTCTCCGCCACCGCCCGGCCCGTCGGTGCGGGCGGCCTGACGGGCGTCCAGCTCTGCCAGGGCCACTGCCCGGTGCAGCACGCCGCCGCCGAGTTCCCCGCCTTCTGCGAGGCCGAGACCGACGCCTTCTCGCGCCTGCTGGGCGTGCACGTGCAGCGGCTCGCCACCCTCGCGGGCGGCGACCACGTGTGCACGACCTTCGTGCCGACCGTCGTCCCGACGGGTGATCTCACCCGGCATACGCGGAAGAGCCCCGAGCCGACCGGTGTTGACGCACCCGAGGCCATCACACGGCATACCGCACGGGGCGCCGTCCCGAGTGGCACCGACAGCACCGACCACCCCGACAGCACGACCACCCCGACGCGAACCCCACGGCACGACCGCACGCACGTCAAGGAAGGTTCCTCATGACCACCCACATCGAAGAGCTCAACCCGGGACTCAAGGGCATCGGCACCTACGAGTACGGCTGGGCCGACAGCGACGCCGCCGGCACCAACGCGCGCCGCGGTCTCAACGAGGACGTCGTGCGCGACATCTCGGCCCGCAAGAACGAGCCGGAGTGGATGACGAAGCTGCGCCTCAAGAGCCTCACGCTCTTCGGCAAGAAGCCCATGCCGTCGTGGGGCTCCGACCTCACCGGCATCGACTTCCAGAACATCAAGTACTTCGTGAAGTCGACCGAGAAGCAGGCGGCCACCTGGGACGACCTGCCCGAGGACATCAAGAACACCTACGACCGCCTCGGCATCCCCGAGGCCGAGAAGCAGCGTCTCGTCTCCGGCGTCGCGGCCCAGTACGAGTCCGAGGTCGTCTACCACCAGATCCGCGAGGACCTCGAGCAGCAGGGTGTCATCTTCCTTGACACCGACACGGCGCTCAAGGAGCACGAGGACCTCTTCCGCGAGCACTTCGCGACGGTGATCCCCGCCGGCGACAACAAGTTCTCGGCGCTCAACACCGCCGTGTGGTCGGGTGGCTCGTTCATCTACGTGCCCAAGGGCGTCCACGTCGACATCCCGCTGCAGGCCTACTTCCGCATCAACACCGAGAACATGGGCCAGTTCGAGCGCACGCTGATCATCGCCGACGAGGGCTCCTACGTGCACTACGTCGAGGGCTGCACGGCGCCGATCTACAAGTCGGACTCGCTGCACTCGGCCGTCGTCGAGATCATCGTCAAGAAGAACGCCCGCGTGCGCTACACGACGATCCAGAACTGGTCCAACAACGTCTACAACCTCGTCACGAAGCGCGCCACCTGCGAGGCCGGCGCGACGATGGAGTGGATCGACGGCAACATCGGCTCCAAGGTGACGATGAAGTACCCCGCCGTCTTCCTCATGGGCGAGTACGCCAAGGGAGAGACGCTCTCCATTGCCTTCGCCGGCGAGGGCCAGCACCAGGACACCGGCTCCAAGATGGTGCACGCCGCCCCCCACACGAAGAGCTCGATCATCAGCAAGTCGGTCGCCCGTGGCGGCGGTCGCGCGTCCTACCGCGGTCTCGTGCAGGTGCTCGAGGGCGCCTCGCACTCGGCCTCGACGGTGCGCTGCGACGCCCTGCTCGTCGACACGATCAGCCGCTCCGACACCTACCCCTACGTCGACATCCGCGAGGACGACGTCTCCATGGGTCACGAGGCCACGGTCTCCAAGGTGTCCGAGGACCAGCTGTTCTACCTCATGTCCCGAGGCATGGCCGAGGACGAGGCCATGGCGATGATCGTGCGCGGCTTCATCGAGCCCATCGCGCGTGAGCTGCCGATGGAGTACGCCCTCGAGCTCAACCGCCTCATCGAACTCCAGATGGAAGGAGCCGTCGGCTGATGCCCGTTGCCGACACGCTCGTCGACACGGATGCCTCCGTGACCGACGCCAGCCCCACCCCGCACGTCGACCCGCAGAGCGCCGCGGCGTTCGGTTTCGTGCCCCAGCAGTCGCGCGCCGAGCGCGCGGCGTCCTTCGACGTCGCGGCGTTCCCGTTGCCCTCGGGCCGTGAGGAGGAGTGGCGCTTCACCCCGGTGAAGAAGCTCTCCGCCCTGCTCGCCGAGGGCGCCACGGGTCACCTCGACTGGACCACGAGCCTGCCCGAGGGCGTCACGACCTCGACGATCTCGGCGGCGCAGGCCCGTGACCTCGGTGCACTGCCCCCGCAGGACCGCGCGGCCGTCGTCGCCGCGGCGTCGGCCGACGGCGCTGTCCTCGTCGACGTGCCGGCCGATGCGGAGCTCACCGAGCCGGTGCGCATCCGCCTGCACGGCACGGGCCCCGACCCGGTGCACGGTCACGTCGTGGTGCGCGCCGGCCGCTTCTCCAAGGCTGTCGTCGTCGTCGACCACACGGGGAGCGCGAGCCTCTCGCAGCTGCTGTCCGTCATCACCGGCGACGGGTCCGACGTCACCGTCGTGTCCGTGCAGCGCTGGGAGGACGACGCCCTCCACCTGGCCCAGCACGACGCGCTCGTCGGCCGCGACGCCCGCTTCAAGCACGTCTCGGTGACGCTCGGCGGCAAGGTCGTGCGCGTCAACGCCAACGTGCGGTATGCCGGTCCGGGCGCCGAGGCGACCCTGCTCGGGGTCTACTTCGCCGACGCAGGCCAGCACCTGGAGCACCGCTCCTTCGTCGACCACAACGCGCCGCACTGCAAGAGCCGCGTCACCTACAAGGGCGCGCTGCAGGGCGACACCGCCCGCACCGTCTGGGTCGGCGACGTGCTCATCCGGGCCGAGGCCGAGGGCACCGACACCTACGAGCTCAACCGCAACCTCGTGCTCACCGACGGCGCCCGCGCCGACTCGGTGCCCAACCTCGAGATCGAGACAGGTGAGATCGAGGGTGCCGGGCACGCCTCTGCGACGGGGCGATTCGACGACCTGCAGCTCTTCTACCTGCAGTCGCGCGGCATCACCGAGGACGAGGCCAAGCGTCTCGTCGTGCGCGGCTTCTTCGTCGACGTCATCCGGGAGATCCCGCTCGCCGACCTGCGCGACGAGATCACCGCGGCGATCGAGGACGAGCTCGCGACGACCGACTACGCCGCCCCCACCCAGCAGACCCCCAGCCAGCACGACGGCGCGTACGCCAGCCCGTACGCCAGCAAGGAGAACTGACCCGATGAGCAAGCACACGCTCGAGATCAAGGGACTCACCGTCTCGGTCGAGACCGAGGACGGTCCCAAGGAGATCCTGCGCGGGGTCGACCTCACCGTGAGGTCCGGCGAGACGCACGCGATCATGGGTCCCAACGGCTCCGGCAAGTCGACGCTCGCCTACAGCGTCGCCGGCCACCCGAAGTACACCATCACCGGTGGCACCGTGACGCTCGACGGCGAGGACGTGCTCGCCATGTCCGTCGACGAGCGCGCCCGCGCCGGCCTCTTCCTCGCGATGCAGTACCCCGTCGAGGTCCCCGGTGTGACGGTCAGCAACTTCCTGCGCACGGCCAAGACCGCGATCGACGGCGAGGCTCCCAAGCTGCGCACGTGGGTCAAGGACGTCAAGTCGGCCATGGGCAACCTCAAGATGGACCCGGCCTTCGCCGAGCGCAGCGTCAACGAGGGCTTCTCCGGTGGCGAGAAGAAGCGCCACGAGATCCTCCAGATGGAGCTGCTCCAGCCCAAGATCGCGATCCTCGACGAGACCGACTCCGGTCTCGACGTCGACGCGCTCAAGGTCGTCTCCGAGGGTGTCAACCGCGCCAAGGAGGCCAGCGACGTGGGGGTGCTGCTCATCACCCACTACACGCGCATCCTGCGCTACATCAAGCCCGACTTCGTGCACGTCTTCGTCGACGGCAAGATCGTCGAGCAGGGTGGCCCCGAGCTCGCCGACCGTCTCGAGGACGAGGGCTACGACCGCTACGCCACGACCGTCCCGGCCGTGCAGGCCTGAGGGAATCACACCAGATGACTTCTGCTGCAGCGTCGTTCACGGATCAGGAGCTCACCGCACTGCGCGGCGAGTTCCCCATCCTGGCGCGCACCGTGCGCGACGGCAGTCCCCTCGTCTATCTCGACTCCGGGGCCACCTCGCACAAGCCGGTCGCGGTGCTCGACGCCGAGCGGACGTTCTACGAGCAGCACAACGCCGCGGTGCACCGTGGGGCGCACCAGCTCGCCGAGGAGGCGACCGACGACTTCGAGGCCGCCCGTGCGGCGGTGGCGTCGTTCGTCGGCGCACCGGCTGACGAGGTCGTCTTCACCAAGAACGCGACCGAGGCGATCAACCTCGTCGCCTACGCCTTCTCCAACGCCTCGCCGACCGGCGGCCCCAAGGACGAGCGTTTCGTCCTGGGTCCGGGCGACGAGATCCTCGTGACCGAGATGGAGCACCACGCCAACCTCGTGCCCTGGCAGGAGCTGGCCCGGCGCACGGGAGCGACGCTGCGCTGGATCCCGGTCGACGACGAGGGCGCCCTCGACCTGCGCGGTCTCGATGACCTGCTGACCGAGCGCACCAAGGTCTTCGCCGTCACCCACGTCTCCAACGTGCTCGGCACGATCAACCCCGTGAGCGAGCTCGCAGCGCGGGCTCACGCCGTCGGGGCCCTCGTCGTCGTCGACGCCTGCCAGTCCGTGCCGCACCTGGCCGTCGACGTCGCCACCCTCGGTGCCGACTTCGTCGCCTTCAGCGGCCACAAGATGTATGGCCCGATGGGGGTCGGGGTGCTCTGGGGCCGCGCCGAGCTGCTCGAGGCCATGCCGCCGTTCCTGACGGGCGGGTCGATGATCGAGCTCGTGACGATGGAGCGCTCCACCTACGCGCCCGCCCCGCAGAAGTTCGAGGCCGGGGTGCCCAACGCCGCCCAGGCCGTCGGTCTGGCGGCCGCTGTCGACTGGATCGAGCGGGTCGGCATCGAGCGCATCCACCGGCACGAGCTGCACCTCGTCGAGCGGCTCATGGCGGCCCTCGCCGCGCGCCCGTGGGCGCGCGTCGTGGGGCCGGCCGCGGTCCAGCCGCGCGGCGGTGCGGTCGCGTTCGTCGTCGAGGGCGTGCACGCCCACGACGTGGGCCAGATCCTCGACGACGCCGGCGTGGCCGTGCGCGTCGGCCACCACTGCGCCTGGCCGCTGCACCGAGCCCTCGGGGCGGCTGCCACGACACGCGCCTCCTTCGGCGTCTACAACACGACCGCCGACGTCGACGCGCTCGTCGAGGCCCTCGACCGGGTGCCGGTGGTCTTCGGCCTCGACCTCGAGAGGACGGCGAGCTGATGGACCTCTACCAGGAGCTCATCCTCGAGCACTCCAAACGGCCCCACCACGCCGGCCTGCGCGAGCCGTTCGACGCCGAGGTGCACCACATCAACCCGACCTGCGGCGACGAGGTGACCCTGCGCGTCGAGCTGACCGGATCGGGTGACGACGCCGTCGTGCGTGACGTGTCCTACGTCGCCCAGGGCTGCTCGATCTCCGTCGCGAGCGCCTCGGTGCTCGCCGAGGAGACCATCGGCCGGCCGGTCAATGAGGCGCTCGAGACCTACGAGGCGATGCGCGACATGCTCACCTCGAGGGGCAAAGTCACGGGTGACGAGACGGTCATCGGCGACGGCGTGGCCCTCTCCGGCGTCTCGAAGTATCCCGCGCGCGTCAAGTGCGCCCTCCTCGGCTGGACCGCCTTCACCGACGCCCTCGCCCGCAGCGGCGTCGACATCAGCACGACCACCGATTCGACACCCAGACAAGGAGTCTCGTCATGAGCCAGACGAGCGAGCAGACCCCGACCAACGTCGCCGACATCGAGGAAGCCCTGCGCGACGTCGTCGACCCCGAGCTCGGCATCAACGTCGTCGACCTCGGCCTCATCTACGGCGTGACCGTCGACAGCCAGTCGCACGCCGTCATCGACATGACCCTGACGTCGGCGGCGTGCCCGCTCACCGACGTCATCGAGGACCAGGCCGCGCAGGCCCTCGAGGGCCTCGTCGCCTCGCACCGCATCAACTGGGTGTGGATGCCGCCGTGGGGCCCCGACAAGATCACCGAGGACGGCCGCGACCAGCTGCGCGCCCTCGGCTTCAACCTCTGACCGACCGCCGACGCCGACCGCGCCGATGACGTCACCGACCCGCGTCATCGAGGTCGCGCCGGAGCGACTCGACCGCTGGCTCGCCGGCTTCGCCGAGCGACACGGTCACACCGACGCCACCGAGGAGAGCACTCCCGGTGGCGTCGTCGTGTCCGCGCACGCTGCCGACGGATCCTCTGTCGTGGCAACGCCCTTCGCCCACGACCCGCTCGGTGTCGTGCTGGTGCGACGCGGGGGGTATGCCGTCGGCCTGGCCTCCGGGGGCACGTTCTCCGCCTCCAAGGTGGGCACCCGCCACGTGCAGTCGCGCACGGCGGCCGGAGGCTGGTCGCAGCAACGCTTCGCGCGTCGCCGGGGCAACCAGGCCGATGCGCTGGTCGACGCCGTCGTCGGTCACGCGCGGCGCATCCTCCTCGGGGACGACGAGTCACCACCCACGAGGGGCTCCGCCCCCCGTGTACCCCCCGGTCACAGCCGCCCACACGGCATACCTCGGGGCCTGGTCGTCGGGGGAGACCGCACGCTGGTGCGTGAGGTGCTCGAGGCGTCCGCGTTGCGCGCTCTGGCCGGCCTGCCCGTGCGCGAGTTCTACGACCTGCCCGACCCCAAGCGGGACGTGCTCGAGACCGCCCTGCGCCGTGGCCGCGCGGTGCGCATCGCCCTCACCGAGGCAGCCACCCCCAACTGAGTCGAGTGGGCACTTTCCACCGGCGCTCAATGTCGAGTGGGCACTTTCCACCGGCGCTCAATGTCGAGTGGGCACTTTCCACCGGCGCTCAATGTCGAGTGGGCACTTCCCACCGGCCCCCAATGTCGAGTGGGCACTTCCCACCGGGCCCCCAATGTCGAGTGGGCACTTCCCACCGGGCCCCCAATGTCGAGTGGGCACTTCCCACCGGGCCCCCAATGTCGAGTGGGCACTTTCCATCGCCCGGAAGTCGATGGAAAGTGCCCACTCGACGGGGGAGGGGATGGAAAGTGCCCACTCGACGGGGGAGGGGATGGAAAGTGCCCACTCGACGGGGGAGGCGATGGAAAGTGCCCACTCGACGGGGGAGGGGATGGAAAGTGCCCACTCGACGGGGGAGGGGATGGAAAGTGCCCACTCGACGGGGAAGTCTGGGGCCTCAGCTGACGGTCTGGACCCCGAAGGTGTTGCACTGGTTGATGTCGCCGGTGCGGTAGCCCTGCGTGAACCACTTCATCCGGGCCTCGGCCGAGCCGTGGGTCCAGTTCTCCGGGGTCACGCGGCCCTGCATCTTCTCCTGGATGCGGTCGTCACCGACGGCCGAGGCCGCCGAGAGGCCGGACTTGATGTCCTCCTCGGTGATCTCGTTGAGCAGCGGCGTGCCGTTGGCGTCGGTCGTCTCGGTGGCGTGCTTGACCCACGTGCCGGCGAGGCAGTCGGCCATCAGCTCGATGCGCACGGCGCCGGAGTTGGGGCCCTGCGGGTCCTGCTGGGCGCGGTTCAGGATGCCGAGGAGGTTCTGGATGTGGTGGCCGTACTCGTGCGCGATGACGTACTCCTTGGCGAGCTGGCCGCCGTCGGCGCCGAACTTGCTCTGGAGCTCCTGGAAGAAGCTGGCGTCGACGTAGACCTTTGAGTCGAGCGGGCAGTAGAAGGGGCCGACCTGCGAGTTGGCCGTGCCGCAGCCCGAGGAGGTCTGGCCCTGGTAGATGACCGTCTTGGCGGGCTCGTAGTTCATCTGGTACTTCGGCAGCTGCTTGGTCCAGTAGTCCTGCACGCTGTTGACGGTCGCCACGACGAGGCACACGTCGTTGCGGTTGGCGTCGGCACCGGTCTTGCACGCGGCGATCGACGCGTCGGGCACCTGACCGGCCGCGGAGACCTGGTCGCTCTGCAGTTGCTGGGAGGGCAGACCTCCCGAGCTCGAGCCGCCGGAGTCACCGCCGCCGAGCACGTTGCCGCCGAAGATCAGGGTGAGGATGAGCAGGATGAGCCCGCCGATGCCACCGCCGACCTGGATGCCGCCGGGAAAGCCACCGCCACCGCCGCCGCCCCTGCTGCCGCCGGACTCCACCTGTGAGGTGTCGAGCTGGGCGCTGTCGTTGAAGCTCATGGACCGCTCCTCGTGCTGGGGACCGGGGGTCGCCCCGATCCGGTCGGGATCACCCTAGTGCGCGGGGGACCCGTAGCCGTATGTTGCCACGGCTACCTGTACCCGGTCCGGCTTCGGTTCGCGCGCGGCGCAACGGTCAGGTGACGATGACGGCGTCCGGGGTGGTCGTCGTCAGGCGCATCCGCACCGGCACCTCGTCGCCGACCTGCGGGGGAGCGACGCCGTCAGGCAGCGCGAGCAGGCTGCACTGCATGTGGGGCGGCTCGGCGAAGCGCGGCATCGTGCCCGAGACCGTGAAGGGCGAGCGCACCCGGTGGGCCGCCTCGAGCACGCCCTCGGCGACGGCGATCGCTCGCGTGCGTGCCGTCGCGGCCGACGACGGGCTCTCCATCGCGACGCCGTGCGACGTGCCGCCGCTGACGACGACGAGGTGACCCGCGCCGACCGGGCGCTGCCGGTAGCCCACCCGCGTGCCCTTGGCGACGGGCCGCACGTCGAGCACGTGCGCGCGCACCTCGTAGGAGGCGGGGTCGGCGTACCAGAGGTCCGTGCCGATGCGGGGCAGCAGCTCCACGCCGGTATGCCGTGCGGCCAGGGTCTCGAGCTCCGTCGCCGACACGTGGGAGACGAACCAGCGCCGCACCTCGGGCACCGCCGAGACGAAGCGGCTGATCTCCTCGACGTGGCCCGTGCCGAGCGGCAGGTGCAGCGTCACCGCCTCGGCGTCGGCGTCGGCCACGAGAGCGCCGACCTCCGCCACCGCCGCACCGAAACGGTTCATCGACGTGAGCGCCTCGACGACGACGCGGGCGCCCGGCGACTCGGCGCGCAGTGCCTCGAGGTCGGGGCGGGTCGTCACGGTGTGGACGACCCTGGTGCTCGCAAGGTCCGGCAGCCCGGCGTGCACGGCAGCGCGGAAGGGCTCCATGACGAGCACGTCCTGCCCGAAGGCGCCGAGGGCCGTGGGCAGCTCGGCATAGGTGCCGACCGCGACCATCGGCACGCCGAGCCGCGCAGCCTCGCGGCACAGCAGGTCGCGACCGAAGCCGTAGCCGTTGCCCTTGATGACCGGCACGACTCCGGGGTGGTCGGCGACGAACCGGTCGTGCGAGGAGCGCCAGCGCTCACCGTCGACGTGCAGCACGAAGGACACAGGTCACCGCCGCTTCATGTAGAGGTCAAAAGCCTTGTAGAGCAAGCGATTGAGCGGGAGGTCCCACTCGCCCGCGAGTCGCACGGCCTCACCACCGGTGCCGACCTTGAAGCGGATCAGCCCGATGTGCGGGTTGTCGGTCGCCACGGTGTTGGTGATGCCGCGCAGGTCGTAGACGGCGGCGCCGGCCGCGAGCGACTCGCGCATCATCCGCCACTGGATGGCGGTCGAGCCCTGCAGCTCGCGCTTGGCCGCGGTCGACGCGCCGTAGGAGTACCAGGCGTGCTCGCCGACGCGGATCCAGATCGTCGCAGCCAGCACGTCGCCCTCGTGCTCGGCGAGATAGACGCGGATCCGCTCGGGGTCCTCGGCCGACATCACGGCATACATGTGCTCGAAGTACTCGCGTCCGCGCGGCGTGAAGCGGTCGCGCTCGGCGGTCTCGACGTAGACGCGGTGGAAGGCCGCGATGTCGCTCGCGTCACCGACGCGCACCTGCACGCCGTTGCGTTCGGTCTTCTTGATGTTCCGGCGCCACAGCTGGTTCATGCCCGCGAGCAGGTCGGCCTCGCTGCGGCCCGCGAGCGGCACCTGGAAGACGTACTCCGGCTGCCCGGCCGTGAAGCCGTCGTCGGCGGAGAGGTGTCGGAAGCCCAGCCGCCCCAGCGTGTCGACGACGGAGAGCCCCACGGTGTCGGAGGTGCTGGGACGCGCGTCGTCGTAGCGTCGCACCGCGTCATCGGCGATGGCCTCCTTGATCGTGGCCGCGTCCCAGCGGTGCGTCGCGACGGGCGGGCCCAGCCGCAGCGCGAAGGCGCCCTTGGCCTTGAGGTGGTCGCGCAGGGCGCGCAGCAGCTCGACGAGGCGCGGCGACCCCCAGTCGATGCACGGCCCCTCGGGCACGTAGGCGAGCGACCGCTTGACCCGTGGGAGCGACCGGTGCAGCACGAGCGCCGCGCCGACCATCCGTCCGCCCTCGAACCAGCCCACCGACTCGTGCCGCCAGTCGCGCTTCACCTCGCCCCACGCCGGGGTCTGCAGGAAGCTCGCCCACGGCTGCGTGCGCAGCCAGGCGAGGTGCTCCTCCGCGGAGATGTCACGGACGGTGATGGGGGCGTTCACGGTCGCTCACGCTACCCGAGCGCGACCGCGCCGCCGCACACCTCGCCCCGCCCGGCGGCATACCGCAGCCCCGCGCCGGCCTCACGGCAACGGCCACCCCAGCCGGTATGCCGGGTGGCTCAGCCCCAGCCCATCGTGCGCGGGTCGGGGGGCAGCCGGGGGTTGAGCAGGTGCGAGACGAGGGCGGTCCAGCCCGTCTGGTGCGTGGCGCCGAGTCCCTCACCCGTGTCTCCGTCGAAGTACTCCGAGAAGGTCGGGTGCTCGCTCCACAGCGGGTCCGCGGAGGCCTCGATGCGCTTGCCGTCGGACGGGCGCCGGCCGTCGATGGGGCGGAAGAGCGCCGTCAGGCCGCCGTCGATGAGGTCGGCGGCGTCCTCGAGCGTGCCCCAGTTGCCCGACCCCGTCGGCAGCTCGATCGTGAACGAGTCGCCGAAGTATCGCCCGTAGGTGCGCAGCTTGTCGGCGAGCAGCACGTTGACGGGGAACCACACCGGGCCGCGCCAGTTGGAGTTGCCGCCGAACATGCCGGTGCGCGACTCGCCGGGCTCGTACTCGATCGACACCGTCTCGTTGCCGACGGTAGCGGTCACGGCCTCCCGGGTGGCCGCCGAGAGCGAGCGGATGCCGAAGGGCGAGAGGAACTCGTCGCTGTCGAACATCCGCTCGAGGATGCGCCGCAGCCGCTTCGGCGGCACGAGGGTGAGCAGCATCTTGCCGTCGTCGCGGCGCAGCATCGGCTTGACGAGGTCGGGGCGCCGCTCTTGCAGCCACTCGAAGTTGCGCGTGACGTCGGGGCACTCGTCGACGACCCACGGGGGCACCTCGGTCGCGCCGAGGATCGGGAGCAGGCCCACCATCGAGCGCACCCGCATGTGCGGCGCGGTGCCGTCGGGCTGCACGAGGACGTCGTAGTAGAAGCCGTCCTCCTCGTGCCACAGGCTCTTGTCGCTGGAGCCGAAGTGGCGCATCGCCTGGGCGATCGAGAGGAAGTGCTCGAGGAACTTCGTGGCGACGTCGTCCCACGCCTTGTCGGTGCGGGCCAGCTCGAGCGCGATCTTGAGCATCTGCTGGCAGTAGAAGGCCATCCAGCTCGTCGCGTCGCTCTGCTCGAGCCGGAAGCCCGGCGGCAGGGGAGCGGAGCGGTTGAACAGCCCGATGTTGTCCATCCCGAGGAAGCCGCCCTCGAAGAGGTTGGAGCCGTTGGCGTCCTTGCGGTTGACCCACCACGCGAAGTTGAGGAGCAGCTTGGTGAAGACGCGAGTGAGGAACTGGCGGTCGCGGTAGCCGTCGATGCGGTAAACGTGCCAGGCCGCCCAGGCGTGCACCGGAGGGTTGACGTCGCCGAACTCCCACTCGTAGGCGGGCAGCTGGCCGTTGGGGTGCATCGCCCACTCCCGGCACATGAGGACGAGCTGCTCCTTGGCGAACTCCGGGTCGACGTGCGCCAGCGGGATCGTGTGGAAGGCGAGGTCCCACGCGGCGAACCACGGGTACTCCCACTCGTCGGGCATCGAGATGACGTCGGCGAGCGCGAGGTGCTTCCAGTGCTCGTTGCGGCCCTTGAGGCGGGCGGCGGGCGGCGGCGGGGCGGCGGGGTCGCCCTCCATCCACCGGGCCACGTCGTAACGGTAGAGCTGCTTGCCCCAGAGCAGGCCGGCATACGCCCGCCGTGCGACGTGGCGGTCAGGCTCGCTCAGCGAGGGGTGGATGACATGGCCGTAGAACTCGTCGGCCTCCGTCCGGCGGGAGCCCAGGACGGCGTCGAAGTCCTCGCCGAACCAGTCGATGCTCGGGTCGCGCGTCGCGAGGCGCAGGTCGACCGTCACCGTCTCGCCGGGGGCGACAGAGTCGAATCGATACCAGAAGGCGCACTTCGAGCCGTAGCCCGAGGGGTTGACCGCCTTGGCGCGGCCGTGGACGACGCGCTGGTTGATGGCGTCCTTGGGATAGAGCGACTGGTTGGCCAGGGCCTGCTCGCCGAAGAGGTGCTTGGCGTTGGTCTCGTTGTCGCAGAAGAGCGCCGTGGGCGAGCCGGCGGCGGCGACGACGTAACGGCCGAGGAAGCCGTGCGACACCTCGGCCGCGCGGAAGCCGCGCGGCGGCCGGCCGTTGCGCCGGATCTCGTGCAGCTCGGTGACGCGGTCGTCGAGTCCCCACGACCACGTGTTGCGCAGCCAGATCGTCGGGAGCACGTGGAGCGGCGCCGCTTCGGGACCGTGGTTGGTGGCGGTGATGCGGAGGCACACGTCGTCGGGCCCCGCCTTGGCGTAGGTCATCATGACGTCGAAGAACTCGTGCTCGTCGAGGATGCCGGTGTCGCCGAGCTCGAACTCGCGCTCGTCACGGGTGCGCTCACGGTTCTCGCGGCGCAGCTGCTCGTAGGGGAACTCCTGCTGGGGGTAGCGGTAGAGCCACTGCATCCACGAGTGCGTCGGCGTGCCGTCGATCGCCCACCAGTACTCCTTGGCGTCCTCGCCGTGGTTGCCCTCCTCGTTGGTGAGGCCGAAGAGGCGCTCCTTGAGGATGGGGTCCTTGCCGTTCCACAGCGCGACGGCGACGTTGAGGAAGCCGAAGCGGTCGCTGATGCCGCCGAGACCGTCCTCGCCCCAGCGGTAGGCGCGCGACACGGCGTGGTCGAAGGGGAAGGCCGACCACGCGTTGCCGCTGGCCGAGTAGTCCTCGCGCACCGTGCCCCACTGCCGACCCGACAAATAGGGACCCCAGAGACGCCACGGGGCGTCGGCTCCGGCTGACTCCATCAGCCGGGCGTGCTCGGCACCCTGCGGTTCGCCGGGTGGCAGTGGGCTGTTCATGGGCACATGGTGCTGCATCCGTGTGTCGCCGCGGTTACGGGTCTTGACCTTCGACCGGGTCGAGGGCCCAGTCTTCTCGTCGTGCCCGCCGTGCCCGTGTCCTTCGCCCACGACCACGACCGCCTCCTGACCATCGGCGAGGTCGCGCGTCGCAGCGGCCTCAGCGCCAGCGCCCTGCGCTTCTACGACCGGGAGGGCGTGCTCGTGCCGGCCGACGTCGACGCCCTGACGGGCTACCGGAGGTATGCCGTCGCGCAGGTCCGCGCCGCGCGTCTCCTCGCATCGCTGCGCCGGGTCGGTATGCCGCTCGCCGAGGTCGCGCTCGTGCTCGACGAGGACGCGCGGGGGGCGTCCGGCGCCGCGGCGGACGTCGTCACGGCCCACGAGCAGCGCCTCGTCGACGGGCTGGCGGACGCGCGGCGCGAGATCGGGAGCACCCTGGCCCTCCTCGCCGAGCGCGACCTCGTCGTGCCGGAGGCCTGCCGGGTCGCGGTCCGCGCCGGAGGCCTCGCCTCGGCGCTCGCGTCGGTCCGGTTCGCCGTGGCGCCGGGGGAGCCGGTCGCGGGCGCCCCCGACGGGGTTGACCTTGGAGTGCTGACGGGGATCCTCG
Source organism: Humibacillus xanthopallidus (assembly GCF_044793955.1). GTDB lineage: Bacteria > Actinomycetota > Actinomycetes > Actinomycetales > Dermatophilaceae > Humibacillus > Humibacillus xanthopallidus_C. Next base: position 2,367,266 of record NZ_CP084995.1, read on the forward strand.
TGGAGGTGTGCGGCGATGAGGTGCGGTGCGTCGCCACCGACCGCTACCGCCTCGCCGTCGGATGGGCTCCCGTCGTCGACCCGCCCGCTGCCCCGCCTGACGAACCGGTGACCGCGGTCGTCCCGCTCGGCTGGGCCGACCGGGTCACGGGCGCGTGCGCCGCCGTCGGCGCCGACTCGGTCGTCGAGCTCGAGCTGCGGCCGGGTCGGGTGGGTGCGACCGTCGACGGTGACCTGGTCGCGACGCCGGTGCTCCCGGGCTCGTTCCCCGACTACCGGGGGATCGTGACGGCCGACGCGGGTCGGGAGGCGGTCGACGCGGCTGGCCTGCAGGCGCGCCTCCCGGTGGAGAGGCAGACGGTCGGTCTCGTCGTGCGCGACGGCTCCGTCCACGTGGCAGTGCAGGACGGCGCGGGCGCCGACGACGCCGCCGACCTCTTCGTCGACCCGGAGTTCCTCCACGAGGCGCTCACCGTCGCTGGTGTCCGGCCCACCCTCGTCCTCGACGGACCGCACCGGCCGCTGGCGATCCGGGGTGACGGCGCCGGCTTCTCCGTCCTCATGCCCGTCGCCCCGGACGGTCCCCGCCCGTGAGCGTTCTCGTGCACCTGTGCCGCGGCTGCGGCCACCAGCAGGCGTGGCACGAGTCCGGCAACGGCGGCTACACGCCGTGCCAGTGCTGCCGTGCCGGGACGGCGGACCCCGACCCCACACCGACGCTGCTGCCGACGGCGACCTCGCCCGGCGGCATTCCCGAGCCCCTGTGGGAGCCCGGCACGCAGCGCAACGTCGGCACGATGCACACGACGAGGACCTGCGGGTGTGCGGCGTGCCACGAGGCCGCCGCAGGGATAACGCGTCGAGAGCACCCCTCGGGCGCTGGCAGAATGGAGAGGTCATTCGGCCGCTGACGTAGTGCGGCACCAGAGAGGAACTGCCGTGATCGTCGCCACCGGGATCGAGCTGCGCGCTGGGGCGCGCCTGCTCGTCGAGGACGCCAGCTTCCGGATCGATGCGGGCGACCGCATCGGTCTCGTCGGGCGCAACGGAGCGGGCAAGACGACCCTGACCAAGGTGCTCGCCGGCGAGGGCCAGCCCGCCGCCGGCACGGTGACCCGCACCGGCGCCGTCGGCTACCTGCCGCAGGACCCACGCACCGGCGACCTCGAGATGCTCGCCCGCGACCGCATCCTGTCGGCCCGCGGACTCGACGCCATCGTGCGGCAGCGCTCCGAGGCCGAGGCGAGCATGGGCAGCGACGACGAGAGGGTGCGCGACAAGGCGATGCGCCGCTACACCCGCCTCGAGCTGGAGTTCGAGGCCCAGGGTGGGTATGCCGCCGAGTCCGAGGCCGCGTCGATCGCCAGCGCCCTCAACCTCGAGGAGCGCATCCTCGGCCAGCCGCTCGGCACCCTCTCGGGAGGTCAGCGCCGCCGTGTCGAGCTGTCGCGGATCCTCTTCTCGGGCAACGAGACCCTGCTGCTCGACGAGCCGACCAACCACCTCGACGCCGACTCGATCGTCTGGCTGAGGGAGTATCTGCGCGCCTACAAGGGCGGGCTCATCATCATCAGCCACGACGCCGAGATGCTCGATGCCGTCGTCAACAAGGTCTACCACCTCGACGCGAACCGCTCGGCCCTCGACGTCTACAACGTCAACTGGAAGACCTACCTCCAGGCCCGCGAGACCGACGAGAAGCGGCGCAAGCGCGAGCTCGCCAACGCGACGAAGAAGGCCGGTGCCCTCATGGCGCAGGCCGACAAGATGCGCGCCAAGGCGACGAAGGCCACGGCGGCCCAGAACATGGCCAAGCGCGCCGAGCGTCTCCTCGCAGGCGTGGAGGGCGAGCGCCAGACCGACAAGGTGGCCAAGCTGCGCTTCCCGAAGCCGGCGGCCTGTGGCAAGACGCCGCTGCGGGCATCGGGGCTCTCCCGGTCCTACGGCTCGCTCGAAGTCTTCACCGACGTCGACCTCGCCATCGACCGCGGGTCCAAGGTCGTCGTGCTCGGCCTCAACGGTGCAGGCAAGACGACCCTGCTACGGATGCTCGCCGGAGTCGACGCCCCCGACACGGGCGAGGTCGAGCCCGGCCACGGGCTGCGGCTCGGCTATTACGCCCAGGAGCACGAGAACCTCGACGTCAGCCGCACCGTCCTCGAGAACATGAAGTCGGCCGCGCCGGAGCTCGGCGAGACCGAGGTGCGCAAGGTGCTCGGCTCCTTCCTCTTCTCCGGTGACGACGTGCACAAGCCCTCCGGGGTGCTTTCCGGTGGGGAGAAGACCCGGCTCTCGCTCGCGCTCCTCGTCGTCTCCGCCGCCAACGTGCTGCTGCTCGACGAGCCGACCAACAACCTCGACCCCGCCTCGCGGGCCGAGATCCTCGGGGCCCTGTCGACCTTCGAGGGCGCGGTCGTGCTCGTGACGCACGACGAGGGCGCCGTCGAGGCGCTCGAGCCCGAGCGCATCCTGCTGCTCCCTGACGGCGTCGAGGACCTCTGGGGCCCGGACTACATGGACCTCATCTCACTGGCCTGACGGGCGGACGTGACCGCGCGACACTGAGGTCATGACCACCGGTGAGCAGGCATCCGCGACGCGCTTCGTCATCATGCCGGACGTGGCGCTACGCCTCGCCGCCGGTGAGGTGCTGCTCCGGGAGGGTCACAGCCTGGTCGCGCCCACCCTGCTGCGCTCGCAGGTGCTCGCGCTGCTCTACGGCGCGACGCTGCGGGGCGAGCTCACGCGTCGTGACGCGGACCGGCAGCTCGACCACCTCCGCGCCCTGCGCGTCAGGCTGCTGGGCGACCGGGTGCTGCAGCGCCACGCCTGGACGGTGGCCGAGCAGCTCGGCTGGTCCGACACGTTCGACGCGGAGTACGTCGCGCTCACGCAGCTGCAGGCCGATGTCCTCGTCACGCTCGACCCCGAGATCGCCACGGCCGCTGCGGGCTTGGTCACGGTGGCGGACATCGACGTGTTGCTCTGAGCGTGGTGCCCCCTGAAGCATAAGCAAACAGTTTGGGTCACATAATGGACGGTTATTGTATCTGGCGGCTTCCCTGAGCACACTGAGGTGCATGCCCACCGACCACCACCTCACCTGCCCGTTCTGCACGGGCGATGACGTGACGCCGTTCCCCGATCCCACCGCCGCGTGGTCGTGCCTGGACTGTGCCCGCGTCTTCCGGGTCGAGCTGGTGCAGCCCGCGTCGGTGACCGGGTGGGGCGTGCTGCGGGTCGTGCCGCCCGTACGCGTCGCCGTGGCAGCGTGAGCTGACCCACCTCGGCGCCGCGCGCCCTGGCGAGGTCGTCGGCCGCGGGTAGCCTGCGAGCCATGACGACCGACGCGAGCCACCCGCACCCTCACCTGCGGATCCAGACCGACGGCCCGGTGCGTGTCGTCACCCTCGACCGGCCCGACAAGCGCAACGCCCAGACGCCCTCGCTCTGGCGCGCGCTCGCCGAGGAGGCACGCACCCTGCCCGACGAGGTGCGCGTCGTGGTCCTGCGCGGCGAGGGCGATGCCTTCTCCGCGGGCATCGACACGGCGATGTTCAGCCCGACGGGCATCGAGGGCGAGGTGAGCATGGGCGAGGTGGCCGCCCAGGGGTCCGAGGGGATGCACCGGGCCATCGCGGCATACCAGGAGGGGTTCACGGCGTGGGGCGAGTGCTCGGCGCTCGTCGTTGCCCAGGTGCACGGCTACGCCATCGGGGCCGGCTTCCAGCTGGCCCTGGCGGCCGACCTGCGGGTGGCCTCGCTCGACGCGTGGTTCGCCATGCGCGAGACGAGCCTCGGGCTGGTGCCTGACCTCGGCGGCACCGGACCTCTCGTGCATCTCGTCGGCTACGCCCGCGCGCTGGAGATCTGCGCCACGGGCAGGCGGGTCAGCGCGCCGGAGGCGCACGCCATGGGTCTGGTCAACGCGATCGCGCCGGCCGCCGACCTCGACGAGGCGACCTTCTCGCTGGTGCAGCACGTGCTGACGGCCCCCGACGCGGCGGTGCGGGCCCTCAAGCCGCTGCTCCGGTCGGCCGTCGTGTCCGACCGCGACACCCAGCTCGCCGCCGAGCGGGAGGCGCAGGGCGGGCTGCTCCGCGCCCTGCTGGGCGGCGCCCCGAGCTGAGCGAGGCCCGCCCCCGGGACGCCTGAGGCGCCCCGGGGGAATCGCTGTCACCACCTCGCGGTTGGATCGGGGGAGGACAGGAGGTCGGTGGATGGGCATGCAGCCATGGATGGCGATGCGTTCGATGTCGCGGGACTCGTCGGTCGCCGAGCGCCGGCTCTCGCCGGGCACGCGTCGACGCGTCCTGACGTATGCCGCCCCCTACCGCCGGGCGATCATCGCCTTCCTCCTCGTCGTGGTGCTCGACTCGATCCTCGTCGTCACGGTGCCGCTGCTGCTCAAGAGCCTCGTCGACGAGGGCGTCATCCCCCAGGACTCCTCCGTCGTCATCCGGCTCTCGCTCATCGTGGCGCTCATCGCCGTGCTCGACGCCGTCCTGACGGTCGTCTCCCGGTGGTACTCCTCACGCATCGGTGAGGGGCTCATCAACGACCTGCGCACCCAGGTCTTCGCGCACGTGCTGCGCCAGCCGATCGCCTTCTTCACCCGCGCCCAGACCGGCTCGCTCGTCTCCCGCCTCAACAGCGACGTCGTCGGTGCGCAGCAGGCCTTCACCTCGGTGCTGTCCAACGTCGTCTCCAACATCGTCTCCGTGGTGCTCGTCGTCGGCGCGATGCTCGCCCTGTCGTGGCAGTTGACGCTCGGCTCGCTCCTGCTGGTGCCGCTCTTCCTCATCCCGGCCAAGCTCATGGGCAAGCGCCTCGCCGAGCTCGCACACCGCCAGATGAATCTCAACGCCGACATGGGCACGCGCATGACCGAGCGCTTCAACGTCGCGGGGGCCCTGCTCGTCAAGCTCTTCGGCTCGCCCGTGCGCGAGCAGCAGGAGTATGCCGAGCGCGCGGGGCGGGTGCGCGACATCGGCGTGCAGATCGCCTTCAACCGCACGATCTTCATGGCCGCGCTGACTCTCGTCGCCGCGCTCGCGACCGCGATGGTCTACGGCTTCGGCGGCATCATGGCCGTCAACGGCACGCTCTCTGTCGGCACCCTGCTGGCCCTCTCGGCGCTGCTCGCGCGGCTCTACGGTCCGCTCACCTCGCTCTCCAACGTGCGGGTCGACATCATGACCGCGCTCATCTCCTTCGAGCGGGTCTTCGAGGTGCTCGACCTCGAGCCGCTCGTCACCGAGAAGGCCGACGCGATCGAGCTGCCCGCGGGTTCGCTCGATGTCGAGCTCGACCACGTCGGCTTCCGCTACCCCTCCGCCGACGAGGTGTCACTGGCATCCCTCGAGTCGGTCGCCTCCGGCGACCGTCGCGGCAGCGGGGTCGTGCTGCACGACATCACCGTCTCGGTGCCGGCCGGCGCGCTCGTCGCCTTGGTCGGCCCGTCCGGCGCCGGCAAGACGACGCTCACCTCGCTCGTGTCGCGGCTCTACGACCCGACGTCGGGGTCGGTGCGCATCGGTGGCGTCGACCTGCGCGACGCGACGCTCACGTCACTGCGTGACCGCGTCGGGGTCGTGACCCAGGAGGCCCACCTCTTCCACGACACGATCCGCGCCAACCTGCTCTATGCACGGCCGGGCGCCAGCGACGACGAGATCCAGGCCGCGTTGCGCGCGGCCCAGATCAGCTCGCTCGTCGACGAGCTGCCCGAGGGGCTCGACACGGTCGTCGGAGACCGCGGCCACCGCCTCTCGGGCGGTGAGAAGCAGCGGCTCGCCATTGCACGGCTGCTCCTCAAGGCGCCTGACGTGGTCGTGCTCGACGAGGCCACCGCCCACCTCGACTCCGAGTCGGAGGTCGCCGTGCAGCGTGCCCTCGACGCCGCCCTCCATGGGCGCACGTCGATCGTCATCGCGCACCGGCTCTCGACGATCCGCCAGGCCGACCTCATCGTCGTGCTCGACCACGGCCGCGTGGTGCAGATCGGCCGTCACGCCGACCTGCTGGCCGCGGGAGGGCTCTATGCGCTCCTGCACGCCACCCAGTTCGACGAGGGCCGGCGAGACCATGCCGGCGACTCGGACGACCTCGAGGAGGCCGTGGACGCCCCCGACGTCCTCGGCCGCGTCTGAGCCACGGGGCCTCACCACGTCGAGTCCCGCGCGCTTGATCGAGAGAGCGATCCCGCGCGGCGCACCCCGCAGGCCCCACGCCTAAAATCGAGAGAGCGATCCGCGCGGCGAGCCCGGCCACAGGGCCACCCTGTCTCACGTCGAGCGGCGCGCAGATCGCTCTTTCGATCACAAGGTGGGTTGCGCTCGGGGGGCGGGTCGACGACCTGCGGACGACGACCTGGTGCTCGCTCGATCGGAGAGTTGGGGTGACGTGCTCCTCGAGTGTGCGGGAGGGATCCGAGCCGGTGCCCGGGGTCCGCAGACGCGACGTCAGGCGTCCTCTTCGTCCCAGATACGGACCTTCTTTGCCTTGACGACGCGAGGTTCGCGGGTGCTGTCACCGGCGCCTGCGTCCTCGAGCTCCCGTCCGGCAGCCAGCTCACGACGCATCACGAGGACGATGAAGACCAGACCGCCCGGCATGAAGAGCCACCACTGGTAGGCGTAGGCCTGGTGGGGCCCGAGGTTCTCCTCGGGCCGGGGGAGAAGCCGCACCGGGTCCTCGCCGGCGGCAGCAGCAGCCGGCTGCTCGGCACCGAGCACGAGGTAGACGTCGTCGGGGGAGAGCTCGGGGCGCAGGGCCCGCGAGTCGGCGATGCTGATGCTCGCCAGTTGTGGTGGCGGGAGGTCTCGTCCGAGCTGGGGCTCGCCGGTGCGCAGCCAGCCGGTCAGGGTCACCTCGCCCGTCGGGGGCGGGTCGGCAGGGGGTGCGGTCTCGGCGTCCTGCGCGTTGGGCACCCAGCCGCGGTCGACGAGGATCGTCCGGCCGTCGGTCGCAAAGGGCGTCAGCACCTCGAAGCCGACCGTCTGCTCGAGCGTGCGGTTGCGCACGAGCAGGTCGCGCCCCGCGGCATACGTGCCGGTCACGGTGACCCGAGTCCACTGCTGCTCGAGGCCGAGGGGGCCGAGCGGCTCGAGACTGCTCAACGGCACGGGGGTGGCGTCGTAGTTGGCCGCGATGGCCTCGACCTTGGTGCGCTGCTCGACGTGACGCTGCCACTGCCACAGACCGGCATAGAAGCAGGCGATGCCGAAGAGGACCGCGACGAGGGTCCCCAGCAGCCATCGCCGCGTCAGCCAGGGTCGGAGCACGCTTCGACGGTACCCGGCTTACAGTGGGTCTCATGATCCGCCTCCCCGACCCGACAGTGCGGTCGGCCGCGCCCACGCGACCTGCTGGCCTGAGCGGTCTGGCCGACCAGTTCGGCAGGGTCGCCCGTGACCTGCGGGTCTCCGTCACCGACCGCTGCAACTTGCGCTGCACCTACTGCATGCCGGCCGAGGGGCTGCCGTGGCTGCCCAAGCCCGACATGCTCACCGACGAGGAGCTCGTGCGGGTCGTCGGCCTCTTCGTGCGTGACGGCATCACCCAGGTGCGCCTGACGGGCGGTGAGCCCCTGCTCCGACGCTCGCTCGTCGACGTCGTGGACGCCATCGCGGCGCTCGACCCGCGCCCGCGCATCGCCATGACCACCAACGGGGTCGGACTCGACCGGTTGGCCCGCCCGCTCGCCGACGCCGGTCTCGACCGGGTCAACGTCAGCCTCGACACCATCGACTCCGAGACCTTCACGCACCTCACGCGGCGCGACCGGCTCTCCGACGTGGAGGCCGGGCTCAAGGCCGCCGCCGACGCCGGGCTCACTCCGGTCAAGGTCAACGCGGTCGCCATGCGGGGCATCAACGACACCGACGTCGCCGACGTGCTCGCGTGGTGCCTCGACCGCGGCTACGAGCTGCGTTTCATCGAGCAGATGCCACTCGACGCGCAGCATGCGTGGGACCGGGACGACATGGTCAGCGCCGACGAGATCCGCGACCGGCTCTCCGAACGCTTCACGCTGACGCCACTCCCGGCCGCCGACCGGGGGAGTGCGCCGGCCGAGCGCTTCCTCGTCGACGGCGGACCGGCGACGGTCGGCATCATCGCCAGCGTCACCCAGCCCTTCTGCGCCGCGTGCGACCGCACCCGGCTCACCGCCGACGGCCAGGTGCGCAACTGCCTCTTCTCGACGACGGAGACCGACCTCCGCGGTCCGATGCGCGAGGGCGCCACCGACGACGAGCTGCTCGGGCTCATCCGCGGGGAGATGTGGCGCAAGCGCCGCGGCCACGGCATCGACGACCCCGACTTCGTGCAGCCCGACCGGCCGATGTCGGCCATCGGGGGCTAGCGCCCGGCAGCGCCCGCCAGCGCCGTCAGCGCCCTCAGCCGTCGGCGTCGGTCAGGTCCTCGACCGCGACGACCTCGATGAGGAAGCCGCGCAGGGCGACGAAATCGGCGAGCGACTGGCGGTGGTCGTCACAGGCGAGCCACACCTTGCGTCGCTCGGGCGTGTGCAGTTTCGGGTTGCGCCAGATGACGGCGTGGCCAGCGGTGCGTCGGCACCCCTTGGCGCTGCAGAGGTGCTCGTCGACGGGTGCGACCTCGCCGATCACTGCCCGAGGCGGGGCGTGCGGTCGATCGGAGGGGTGACCGGCTGGATCGAGCCCGCCTCGCGGGGTCGCACCGCGTTGGCGACGATGACCGCGAAGTAGGGGATGAGCACGGCTCCGGCGACCGCGGCCCAGCGCAGCCAGCCCGTCGTGACGAAGACGAGGCCGAAGCACAGCACGCGGATGCCCATCATCACCAGGTAGCGCTTGACGCGCTGATCCTGGTCGTCGGTGGTGGAGCTGGCCGCCGACGTGACGCTGTGCACCACGGGCTCGTTCTGGAGTCTTGCCACACCTCCACGATAGATCGATACCCGGCGGTCGGCCACGACGGTGTCTACCCTTCGGTAGTCCGTTAGGTTTCGGGGCAGGCATCGACCGCCGGCACGGCCGGCCCAGGAGGAGCGCAGTGACCGCAGAGGCGCAGGAGAAGACCCCCCGCAACGTGCTCATCACGGGCGGCAACCGCGGCATCGGGCTGGCCATCGCCCGGGCGTTCGTGGCCGGTGGCGACAACGTCGTCATCACCCAGCGCTCGGGCGAGCCACCCGAGGGACTGACCGCGGTGCGGTGCGAGGTCACCGACTCGGCCTCGGTCGACGCAGCCTTCACCGAGGCCGAGCAGATCTTCGGTGGCCCCGTCGAGGTGCTGATCGCCAACGCCGGCATCACCAAGGACACCCTCCTCATGCGGATGACCGACGAGGAGTTCGACAGCGTCATCGACACCAACCTCGCCGGCGCCTTCCGGTGCGCGCGGCGTGCCGCCACCGGCATGATCCGTAAGCGTCGGGGACGCATCGTGCTGATCAGCAGCGTCGTCGGCCTCTACGGCTCGCCCGGCCAGACCAACTACGCCGCATCGAAGTCGGGGCTCGTCGGCCTGGCCCGCTCGATCTCGCGCGAGCTCGGCGGCCGCGGAATCACCGCCAACGTCGTCGCCCCCGGCTTCATCGACACCGAGATGACGGCCGTGCTCCCCGACGAGCAGAAGAAGGCCTACCTCTCCACCATCCCGGCGGGCCGCTTCGCGACGCCCGAGGAGGTCGCCTCCGTCGTGCGCTTCGTGGCGAGCGACGACGCCGGCTACGTCACCGGAGCCGTGATCCCCGTCGACGGCGGACTCGGCATGGGGCACTGACCCCGACAGACGGCATACGGCCGTATGCCGTGAGTCGCCTTGTGCAGCAAGCCTCCCCACCCACTCGAGAAAGTCGCAGGCATGGGAATCCTTGAAGGCAAGAAGTTCCTCATCACCGGTGTCCTCATGGACAGCTCGATCGCGTTCCACGTCGCCAAGATCGCTCAGCAGGAGGGTGCGACGGTCGTCCTCACCTCCTTCGGTCGCACGATGAAGATCACGCAGACGATCGCCAAGCGGCTGCCCGAGACGCCCGTCGTCATCGAGCTCGACGTCGCTGACCAGGAGCACCTCGACACCCTCGCCGACCGGCTGCGCGAGCACGTCGACGGACTCGACGGCGTGCTGCACTCCATCGGGTTCGCGCCGCAGGGCGCCTTCAACTTCCTCGAGGGCACGTGGGAGGACGTCTCGACGGCGGTGCAGATCTCGGCCTACAGCCTCAAGTCGCTCGCCGTGGCCGCTCTGCCCCTGATGTCCGAGGGCGGCAGCGTCGTCGGCCTCACCTTCGACGCGAAGTTCGCCTGGCCGGTCTACGACTGGATGGGCGTGGCCAAGGCGGCGTTCGAGTCGACCAACCGCTACCTCGCCCGTGACCTGGGCCCCAAGGACGTGCGCTGCAACCTCGTCGCGGCTGGTCCGATCCGCACGACCGCGGCCAAGTCGATCCCGGGTTTCGAGCAGTTCGAGAAGATCTGGGACGACCGTGCGCCCCTGGGCTGGGACGTCAACGACCCGGTGCCTGCAGCCAAGGCGTGCGTGGCCCTGCTCTCGGACTGGTTCCCAGCCACGACGGGCGAGATCGTGCACGTCGACGGGGGCGTCCACGCGATGGGGCAGTGACCGTCTGTCGGTGAGGCGTGGGCGCCCGGCAGCGGAGGCGGTTCGGGCTCGCTAGAGTCCTGCCCATGCCCGACCCCGGTAGCCCCTCCACGCCCGTCCTGACGTCCGAGCCAGGCACTGGCTCCGACCCCACCGAGCCGGTCGCCGCGACGTCTCCTGAGGTGTCTGCGGAGATGTCTGCCGAGGTGACGGCAGTGCGGGTCGACGAGGTGCGGGTGCTCGACGGCCCCAATCTCTACTTCGCCCGGCCCGCGATCAAGGTGAGCCTGCACCTGCCTGGCTACCTCTCGATGCGCCGCACCGAGGCCGAGGCGCTCGCCCGACGACTCGGCATGCGCAACGCCCGCCCCGGTCGTCGCGGCACCGCCCTGCGCCAGCGCTTCGTGATGCGGGTCATCCGCACGGTCACCAAGCGGGTCGGCTCCGAGATCGGCGTCGGCCGGCTCGGGGTGCGCGTGCGCGCCGGCCAGACGGTCGACGACGTCGTCCTCGCCTTCCCGTGGGCGCACCGCACCCGGGGGCAGCTCGCGGGGGAGCAGATCGGGGTGATGCTCGCCGGTCTGCTCGACCGGAGCCGACGTGCGGAGGAGGTCATCGAGGCCGCCGGTGCCGTCATCATCGCCGCGCCCGACGGGCCTGCGCCCAGCGTCCTCACCCCGCGGGTGCCGGTCGCCTCCGTCACGGGCACCAACGGCAAGACGACGACGACGCGTCTCATGGCGCACATGTGCATGACCGCCGGGCTGCGCACGGCGTGGAGCTCGACCGACGGGGTGGTCGTCATGGGTGAGACCAAGGAGGCGGGTGACTTCTCCGGGCCGGCCGGCGCCCGCGGCGTGCTCGAGACCCCCGGGCTCGAGATCGGCATCCTCGAGACAGCCCGCGGCGGCATGCTGCTCAAGGGCATGGGGGTCACCCAGAACGACGTGAGCGTCGTGACGAATGTGAGCGCCGACCACCTCGGGCTGCACGGCATCGACACCCTCGACCAGCTCGCCGAGGTCAAGGCCATCGTCACGACCGTGACCAAGCCGGAAGGATGGGTCGTGCTCAACGGAGACGACCCACGCGTCTGGGCGATGCGGCACGGCATCAAGGCCAAGCCGTGGGCCTTCAGCCTCGATGCCGCCTCGCCGGCGCTGTGGGAGTCGATCAACCAGGGCGGGCGCGGCATCACCGTGCTCGACGGCGAGATTGTCGTGCTGTCGCAGAACGGCGATCCCGACCGCCTCGTCAAGGTCGTGGACGTGCCGATGACGCTCTCGGGCCTGTCGCACAACAACATCGCCAACGCCCTTGCCGGCGCGGCCGCCGCCCTGGGGCTCGGCGTCGCGCGCTCCGCCGTGATCGAGGGGCTGCGCACCTTCGCGCCCGACCCGGAGCACAACTGGGGCCGGATGAACACCTACTCGCTGCCGCTGGAGTCAGGGGGCCGCGCGACGGTCATCATGGACATGGCCCACAACGAGGCCGGCCTCGAGGCCCTGCTCGAGGTGGCCCACGGGCTCGCGGCCCCCGGCGGCGCCGTGCGGCTCGGCCTCGGTTGCGCGGGCGACCGCACCGACGACGCGATCATCGCGATGGGTGAGATCGCGGGTCGCAGCGCCGAGGAGGTGGCCCTCAAGGTCGCCCAGCACTACCTCCGCGGTCGCACCGTCGAGGGGCTGCTCGACCTCTTCCGCGAAGGGCTCGCCAAGGTGGGCGTGCTCGATGTGCCCGGCTACGACACCGAGCTGGCCGCGCTCGAGGCCCTGGCGCCGCACGCCCACGACGGTGACGTGCTCGCGCTCATGTGCCACGCCGAGCGCTCCGAGGTGGACGCCTGGATCCGCGCCCAGGGCGGCACCGTCGACGACGCCCGCACCATCCGACGCAAGGTCGTGGCCTCTCGCGGAGAGCACGAGCTCGAGTCGGAGATCACCGCGCTGTGGCAGATGGAGGATCCGGCGGCCCGAGTGGCCGCCGCGCAGCAGCTCGTCGACGAGCACCCCGGCGACGTCCGGCTCGTCTTCGAGCTCGCGGGGGCCAAGGACGCCGCCGGCGAGGAGCAGGCAGCCATCGGGCTCTATGAGCAAGCGCTGGAGGGCGGGCTCAAGGAGCCGCACCGCCACCGCGCCCAGCTGCAGCTCGCCTCGAGCCTCCGCGCCGTCGGGCGGGCTGCCGAGGCGGCTCCGATCGTCGCCGACGTGCTCGAGGCGCGACCGCACAACACCGCCGCCATCATGTTCCGCGCCCTCGTGCAGGCAGACCTCGGGCAGGAGCGCCAGGCGGTCGCCGACCTCATCCGTGCGACGCTCGATGCGACGTCGGACGTCGACACGCAGTCCTACCGTCACGCGCTGCGCGCCTACGCCGACGAGCTGGCACCGGCTCGCGCCGACTGACGCCCCAGCCCACCGGCATACCCCAATCAATCTCGAGTGCCCAGTTCCCGACGGGGGTATGCCGGTCGGCTCGTGAGCACTCGACGTGGGCCCCGGTTCGAGTGCCCACTTTCGGGCGTCGGAAACTGAGCACTCGACGACAACCCTGAGTCGAGTGCCCACTTTCGGGCGTCGGGAACTGGGCACTCGACGAATTCTCAGATGGCGGTGTCGTCGAGGGGCGGGTGCGTCTCGCCGGGGACGACGGCCAGTGCCTCGCCCTCGGCCTCGGTGCCCTCCGCCTCGGCCGTCGTGGTCATCGTCGTCGGGTCGAGGTCGGGGTCGCTCGTGGCTGCGCTGGGCAGCCCGATGCGGGCGCCGGCCTGCGCGTGCTTGGTGCGCTCCTCGAGCTCGGCAACGACCATCGCGTGCTGGTCGACGCACATGACGACGAGGTCACCGGGGTTGGTTCGGGCCAAGACGTGGCGCGTGGCGTCGAGCTCGTCGAGGACGACCTCGACCTGACGGCACCGCGCGCCCTCCTGCATCGCCGTCTGCGCGCCCTCGGCGATGAGATTGGCTGTCTCACCGGGCTTGCGCCCGCGCAGACGCTCGTCCTCGCGAATGACGAGGACGTCGAAGTGCTGTGCGGCCACGTGGCCGAGCTCACGCATGTCGTCGTCGCGACGGTCGCCGGCCGCGCCGATCATGCCGATGCGCGAGGTCTTGGTGAGGTCGTGCTGCCCCTGCTTCTGCGCGGCGTAGCGGTCGACGAACGCGCCGAGCTCCTTCATGCCGGCCGCGTTGTGGCAGTAGTCGACGAAGACGTCGGCGTTGCCCACCTCGATGAGGTTGAGGCGGCCGGGGGAGAGGTAGTACGTCGTGGCGAAGGTGCGCAGCCCCTGACGGATGTCGTGCAGCGGGGCCCCGGCGGCGAAGGCAGCGCCGGCGGCGGCCAGGGAGTTGGCCACGTTGAAGCGCGCCGCGCCGCCGAAGGTCGCCGGAAGCAGGTGGGTCCACGCGAGCTGCATGCTGCGACGGCCGTGCTTGATGACGATCATCTCGCCGCGTTCGCTGGGCTCGAGCACGACCGCCCGGCCACCCCGACGGCAGTAGTCGTCGACGAACTCGCGGACCTCGCTGCCCGGCTCGGCCATCGTGAACCAGACGATGCCCCCCGAGCACTTGCGGCGCATGTTGCGCACGTTGGGGTCGTCGGCGTTCAGCACCGCGAAGCCGTCGCGCGGCACCGCCTCGACGATGACGGCCTTGACGTCGGCGAGCTGTCGCAGCGTGTCGATCCCCTTGAGCCCCAAGTGATCCGGCTGCACGTTGGTGACGACCGCGATGTCGTTTCGGTCGTAGCCCAGACCCTCGCGCAGGATGCCGCCGCGCGCGACCTCCATGACGGCGAAGTCGACGCGCGGGTTCTGCAGGACCATGCGCGCCGACCGGGGGCCGGAGGCGTCGGCCTTGATGACGAGGCGCTCGTCGATGACGACGCCGTCGGTCGAGGTCATGCCGACCTTGCGTCCGAGGCCCTTGAAGATGTGCGCGATCATGCGTGAGGTCGTCGTCTTGCCGTTGGTACCGGTGACGGCGACGATCGGCACCCGGGACTGGGCGCCCGGCGGGAAGAGCAGGTCGACGACGGGCTTGGCGATGAACTGCGGCTCACCCACGGTCGGGTGCGTGTGCATGCGGAAGCCGGGTGCTGCATTCACCTCGCAGATCGCGCCGCCGGTCTCGCGCACCGGATAGGTGATGTCGGGGCAGATGAAATCGATGCCCGCCACGTCGAGCCCGACCATGCGGGCGGCCTCCTCGGCGATCTCGACGTTGTCAGGGTGGGCGTCGAAGGTGCGGTCGATCGAGATGCCGCCGGTCGACATGTTGCCCGTCAGGGCGAGCTTGACCATCTCGCCCTCGGGGGGCACGGAGTCGAGGGTGTAGCCCTGCCCCGCGAGGATCTCCTCGGCGTTGGCGTCGACCCGGATCTTGGTGAGGACCTTCTCGTGGCCGACGCCGCGGCGCGGGTCGGCGTTGGTGATGGTGACGAGCTCGGACACCGTGCTGGAGCCGTCTCCGATGACGTGGGCGGGCACCCGCTCGGCGATCGCCTGCATCTTGCCGCCGACGATGAGGCAGCGGTAGTCGCGTCCGGTGACGAAGGACTCGACGATGATCGTGCCGCGGCGCGACTCGGCCTTGGCGATGTCGTAGGCCTTCTCGACGTCCTCGTCGCTCATCAGACCCAGGCACACGCCGCGGCCGTGGTTGCCGTCGAGCGGCTTGACGACGACGGGGAAGCCGATCCGGCGGGCCGCCTCGACCGTGCCGCGCATGGTGCGGGCCGACTCCTGCTTGGGGACGGGAAGCCCGGCCGAGCCGAGCAGCTTGGTCGTGAGGTCCTTGTCACTGGCGATGTCGACCGCGAGGGCACCGGTCCTCGACGTCATCGTGGCCCGGATGCGTTGGGCGTGCACGCCCTGGCCGAGCTGCACGAGCGAGGCGGAGTTGAGCCGGATGAAGGGGATGTCGCGCGATGCGGCCTCCTCGAGGATGGCTGCCGTCGAGGGACCGAAGGCGACGCGTTCGGCCTGGCGCAGGAAGGCGTTGAACTCGGTCTCGAAGTCGAAGTCGTCCTGGGGCTCGACGAGGTGGTTGAGCAGCCGGACCGAGAGCTTGCCGGCGGCGACGCCGACGGTCTCGTCGGTGTAGCTGTAGACGACGTTGTAGCGCCCACGCACCCCCTTGACCGCGCGCGTCTTGCCCCGTCGCGACTCGTGGCCCGCGAGGGTCTGGAGCTGGAGCGCGACGTGCTCGGCGACGTGGCCGAGCCAGGTGCCCTCGTGGAGCCGCTCGACGAAACCACCCCGGCGACCCCGGGAGCAGGTGTGGTTGTGCAGCCCGGGCACCGCCTCGAGCAGCTGCTCGGTGAAGCCCGGCAGCGAGACGGTCGGGTAGTCCTCGAGCGAGCCGAGGTCGACGACGAGGTGGATGGCCTGCTGGTAGGACCAGATGTTGGGGCCCCGGTAGATCCGCGTCTCGAGGATCGTGAGGTCCGGGCGGGCCGGACCGGTGGGGGTGGGGACCTCGACGGCCATGGAACTCCTCCTGAGGGTCGTCTGGACGGGACTGCTCGTGGGACTCAGTGAGCTGCGCTGCTCGAGGTGGAGCGCGCGGCCCGGACCTTGGCCGGCACGACCGCGCCCTCGATGTCGGGGTGACGCTCGACGAAGGCGGTCAGCTCCACGTGCTGCAGGTCGAAGGTACTGCCCGTGGGCAGCGTGTGCACCACTGCTCCGGAAACCAGCAGCGGGGCACCGCGCCGCGCGTCGGGGGCATCCGTGATGGCGTTGCGGGCGTTCACGACGAAGATCGCGCCGGCACCGATGACGGACATGACCGTGGCATCACGGATCTCGGCCGCGGTGTTCTCGTCGATGCCCATGCCGAGCAGGTTGGGCGAGGCCGCGACCATCGACATGAGCCGTCCGTAGCGGCCGCGCTGGTCGAAGTGCTGGTCGATGATGACGTCCTCGACGAGCCCGAGCCCCGCCGAGATCTGGCTGGCGCGCTGCCGGGGCGTCAGCCCCTCCTCGCCGAGCGAGATCATGTAGCGGCTCATGATCGAGGCCCCGGCCGAGGTGCCGGCGACGACCGCGCCGCGGTCGTAGGCGCGGACGATGGCGTCGCCCACCGGGGTGCCGACGATGTTCTGGGCGAGCTTGACCTGGCTGCCGCCGGTGATGAAGATGCCCGTCGCCGCATCGAGTGCGGCCACCATGTCGGGGTCGCCCGACTCACGGCGGGTGGTGGGGTGCACGACGGAGACCTCGCCACCGCGCAGCCGGGTGAACACGTCGCTGTAGGCCTCGGACACCTCGAGCGCGAACGACGAGGCCGTGGGGATGACGACGATGTGCGAGTGCCGCCCACCGGCGAGCTTGACGAAGCGCTTGAGCACGACCGACCGCCCGATGCGGTCCTCGGCGCCCCCGATGATGAGCAGGGTGCGGCGTGGGGTGGACCGCTGGCTCGATCCGGACGATGTCACGCTCTGCATCGGGCCAGCCTAGTGAGACGTGTGGGGGACCGGAGGAGCGTGGGTCGGCGTGCCGTCGTCGAGATCGGCTTCCTCGATCTCCTCCCGGGAGATTCCGAGCAGGTAGAGCACGGAGTCGAGGTAGGGCACGTTGACCGAGGTCTGCGCCTGCTCCTGCACGATCGGCTTGGCGTTGAAGGCCACCCCGAGGCCTGCGACGTCGAGCATGTCGAGGTCGTTGGCGCCGTCGCCGATCGCCACGGTGCGGCTGAGTGGCAGTCCCTCCTGCTCGGCGAACTCGCGCAGCGCGCGGGCCTTGCCCGCACGGTCGACGACCTCGCCGACGACCCGTCCCGTGAGCCGACCGTCCTCGATCTCGAGGCGGTTGGCGCGCGCGTGGTCGATGCCGAGGTCGTCGGCGAGCGCCCCGACGATCTCGATGAAGCCACCGCTCACGAGCCCGACGGTGAAGCCGAGCCGCTTCAGCGTGCGCACGAGGGTGCGGGCCCCGGGCGTCAGCTCGATGGCCCCTCGCACCTCGTCGAGGACCGAGGCCGGCAGGCCGGCGAGGGTGGCGACCCTCGCCCGCAGGGACTCCTCGAAGTCGAGCTCGCCGGCCATGGCGCGGGCCGTCACCTCGGTCACCTCGGCCTCACGGCCGCAGTGCGCCGCGAGCAGCTCGATGACCTCCTGCTGGATGAGGGTCGAGTCGACGTCGAGCACCACCAGTCGCCGACCACGTCGGGCCAGGCCGCCGGGGGCGACCGCGATGTCGATGCCCTCGGACGTCGCGACGAGAGCGAGCTCGGTGCGCAGCGACGGCACGTCCGCCCCGGAGATGTCGAACTCGACGGTGGTCACGGGGTAGCGGGAGAGCCTGCGGATGCGGTCGATGTTGGCGCCGTGCTCGGCGATGCGGGTGGTGACGAGGGAGACCGCATCGGCGCGCAACGGGGCCCCGAGCACGACGACGGCAGCGCGTCCCTGTCGCGGGCGTGCGTTGTCGCCGCTGCCCTCGCTGACGGTGAGCACGAGGCCCAGCCGGTGGGCGGCCACGGCGGCGGCGTCACGCAGCTGCTCGACGTGCTGGCCGGGGCGCAGCAGCAGCGTGAGGGTGAGGTGGCCCTGCACGACGACCTGCTGCATGTCGAGCACCTCGGCGCCGACGCCGGACAGTGCGCCGAGGAGGGTGCCCGTGACTCCGGGCCGGTCGTCACCCGTCACCGTGATGCTCAGAGTGTGGATGTCGGGACCCTCCGGGGCGGCCTGCAGGGACGATGCGCTCGCTTCGGTCACCCGGGTCAGGGTAGTGAGGCCGCGTCGACGCCCGCCCGGCCATCCGGCATACGGCCGTCAGGAGTCAGTAGGGGGAGGCCGCCGTCGGCGGTGCCGAGCGGTTGACCTCGTCGCGCCACAGCAGCAGGTCGCGCACCCGGCCGAGGTCGGGGTCGTGCGCGGCGACGCTCGCCGTGAAGAGGCGGGTGCCGACGTCGTGCAGCTGCTGGGCGTTGCCGGCGTAGTCACCCGACTGGTCAGGGTTGCGCCCCGGCACGAAGGCGACGCCGGCGGATCGCTCGATCTCGAGCGGGTCGCGGCCACGCCTGGCGCACCACTCGTCGAGCACCCGGTGCTTGTGGGCGATCTCCTCCGGACCGCCGAAGCCGTGCCAGATGTCGGCGTGCTCGGCGACGATGCGCAGCGTCTTCTTCTCGCCGCCGCCACCGATGAGGATCGGGATGTCGCGGGTCGGCGCGGGGTTGAGCCTGCTCCACCGGTCGCGGATGATCGGCAGGTCGCGTGCGAGGTCGTCGAGCCGGCCGCCCGCCGTGCCGAAGTCGTAGCCGTACTCGTCGTAGTCGAGCTGCTTCCAGCCCGACCCGATGCCGAGCACGAGCCGCCCGCCGCTGATGTGGTCGACGGTGCGTGCCATGTCGGCGAGCAGGCTGGGGTTGCGATAGCTGTTGCACGTCACGAGCGCGCCGATCTCGACGCGTTCGGTGGACTCGGCCCAGGCGCCGAGCATCGTCCAGCACTCGAAGTGCATGCCGTCGCTGTCACCGCTCAGCGGGAAGAAGTGGTCCCAGTTGAGCAGGAGGTCGACGCCCATCTCCTCGAGCGTCGCGGCGGTCTGTCGGATCTGGGCCCACGTGGCGTGCTGCGGGGGCACCTGAATACCGACCCGGGCGGGCCGAGGGTCCAAAGCGCTTGCGGGAGAGGCCTGCTCGTCGGTCATCGGGTGACGATCTGGCCCTTGCCGACCACGACGATGCCCGTCTCGGTCACGTGGAAGCCCCGCGCACGGTCGTGCTCGTGGTCGATGCCGATCTGGGCGCCCTCGGGCACGACGACGTTCTTGTCGATGATGGCGCGTCGCACCTGGGCATGCCGGTGCACCTCGACGTTGTCGAGCAGGACGGAGCCCTGGAGGCTCGCGTAGGAGTGCACCTTGACGAGCGGCGAGAGAACCGAGGCGTAGACGTGGGCGCCGGAGACGACGACGCCCGGCGAGACCGCGGAGTTGAGCGCCTCGCCGATGCGGTCACCGCTGCCGTGAACGAACTTCGCCGGCGGGTAGGGGCTGTGGCTCGTGTAGATCGGCCAGTCGTAGTTGTAGAGGTTGAAGACGGGGTGGATCGAGATGAGGTCCATGTGCGCGTCGTAGTAGGACTCGATCGTGCCGACGTCGCGCCAGTAGCCGCGGTCACGGTCAGTGGCCCCGGGCACCTCGTTGATGCCGAAGTCGTAGACGGCGGCCTCACCGCGGCTGACGAAGTCGGGCACGATGTCGCCGCCCATGTCGTTCTTGCTGCCCTCGCGGTCGTGGTCGCGGACCACGGCCGCCTCGAGGGCGGCTGCCGTGAAGACGTAGTTGCCCATCGAGGCGAGGATCTCGCCGGGGTTGTCGGGCAGGCCCACCGGGTCGGACGGCTTCTCGCGGAAGGCCGCGATGCGCTGCGGGTCGTCGGGGTCGACCTCGATGACGCCGAACTGGTCCGCCATCGCGATCGGCTGGCGGATCGCTGCGACGGTGCAGGCAGCCCCCGACTCGATGTGCTGCTCGACCATCTGGCTGAAGTCCATGCGGTAGACGTGGTCGGCGCCCACGACCACGACGATGTCGGGCTTCTCGTCGTGCATGAGGTTGAGGCTCTGGTAGATCGCGTCGGCGCTGCCGAGATACCAGTTCTTGTCGACACGCTGCTGCGCCGGCACGGTGGTGATGTAGTTGCCGAGCAGGGTCGAGAGCCGCCACGTCTTGGTGACGTGCGCGTCGAGGCTGTGCGACTTGTACTGCGTCAGCACGACCACCTTGCGGTACTCGGAGTTGACGACGTTGGACAGCGCGAGGTCGATGAGGCGGTAGATGCCCCCGAAGGGCACCGCGGGTTTGGCACGGTCGGCCGTCAACGGCATGAGCCGCTTGCCCTCACCCCCCGCGAGGACGATTGCAAGGACCTTGGGACCACCGGCAGCGCTTCGTCGGGCCATGCACGCCACCCTAGGGGCAACCTCGGTGGACCGGCAGGTCCAGCGCGCGGAATGGACTCGTCTTTCCGCGCCTCGGGATGGCCGGCGGGCTAGGGTCGGACCGTGCGCGTCGACATCCTCAGCAAGGAGTACCCCCCGGCCATCTACGGAGGAGCCGGAGTCCATGTGGCCGAGCTCGTCCGGGCCCTGCGAGAGCGCGGCGACATCGACGTGCAGGTGAGGTGCTTCGGCGCCGCGCGCGACGAGGCCGGCACCACGGCGTATGCCGACCTGCCGGAGCTCGGCCAGTCCAACGCCGCCCTGCAGACCCTGGGCGTCGACGTCAGCATGGCCGGTGACTGCGTCGGCGCCGACCTCGTCCACTCCCACACGTGGTACGCCAACATGGCCGGTCACCTGGCGTCGCTCCTCGGAGGTATGCCGCACGTCGTGACCGCTCACTCCCTCGAGCCGATGCGCCCCTGGAAGGCCGAGCAGCTGGGTGGCGGCTACCGCGTCTCGTCGTGGGCCGAGCGCACCGCGTACGAGGGAGCGGCTGCCGTCGTCGCGGTCAGCGCCGGCATGCGTGAGGACATCCTCAGGAGCTATCCCTCGCTCGATCCTGCCCGAGTTCACGTGGTGCACAACGGGATCGACTCGCAGCTGTGGTCGGCCGACCGTTCCCCGGAGGCCACCCAGACCGTGCGACGGCACGGTGTCGACCCCGACAAGCGGTCCGTCGTCTTCGTCGGCCGCATCACGCGTCAGAAGGGCCTGCCCTACCTCCTGCGCGCGTGTGCCGAGCTGCCGCCGGACGTGCAGCTCGTGCTCTGTGCCGGCGCTCCCGACACCCCCGAGATCCTCGCCGAGGTCGAGGGCCTCATGAACGACCTGCGGTCGCAGCGTGAGGGCGTCGTCTGGATTCCCGACATGCTGCCGCGCGCCGAGGTGATCGCCCTGCTGAGCCACGGCACGGTGTTCGCCTGCCCGTCCGTCTACGAACCGCTCGGCATCGTCAACCTCGAGGCGATGGCGTGCGAGCTGCCCGTGGTCGCCACCGCGACCGGCGGCATCCCGGAGGTCGTCGTCGACGGCGAGACGGGCTGGCTCGTGCCCATCGACCAGGTGCAGGACGGCACCGGCACGCCCGTCGATCCCGGGCGCTTCGTGGCCGACCTGGCCGCGGCGCTCAACGAGGCGGTGTCGGACGTCGACCGCGCGGCCGCCTTCGGCCGGTCGGGTCGCACCCGCGCCGTCGAGTCCTTCTCCTGGGCGTCGATCGGTGACCGGACGCTCGAGGTCTATCGGGCAGTGCTCGGCGCCTGACGCCGACCCTGCAGCTCAGCCGACGAGGCGACCCGTCACGGCGTAGCTGACACCGACACGCTCGGCCTGGCCGCCGAGGATGTTGCCGAGCAGCTCTGTGGGAGAAGGATATTCAGGACCGAGCGCCTCGAGGTAGGCGGCGTGCGCCGAGAGTGAGGCCACGGCCGCGTCGAAGTGCTCCGACACGTCGACGACGTGCGACGGCTGCGGGTCGACGGCGATGAAGAGCTGGCGCGCCTGCCACGGTTCGTGGCCCTCGTCGACGAGCTCGGGGAAGATCCACCGGTTGCCGGCGTCGGCCTTCGCGTCGAGGACGGCGAGCCCGACCGCGCGGTGGTCGGCCTGGTTGACCTGCCCACCGGGGAAGCTGTCGGCATACGTCAGGGTCACCAGCAGGTCGGGCCGACGGATGCGGATCTCGCGGGCGATGGCCCGACGCAGCGCCAGCCCGTGCTCGACGACGCCGTCGGAGAAGCCGTCGAGGAACTCCACGACGTCGACGCCCACCTGCGCCGCGCCGTCGCGTTCCTCCTGCTCCCGCAGCGGACCCGCCTCAGCGGGCGCCATCGTCTCGATGCCGGCCTCACCCCGGGTCGCGAGCAGGTAGGTCACCGTCTTGCCGGCGCGCACCCACTTGTCGACCGCCGCGGCAAGGCCGTACTCGAGGTCGTCGGGATGCGCGGCCACGCACAGCACGCTGTCGAACGCCGACTCGTCGAGGGGCTCCAGCCCGGGTGCATCGCTCATGCGGCCGAATCTAGCGACCTTGGCGGACCACCGGACGGATGTGAGGATGGGGCATGCTGACGATCGATCTCGCCCGACGCCTGCGCACCGCAGGCCTCACCTGGACCCCCAGCGCCGGTGACCGTTTCGTGCTGCCGGTGGCCGGCATGGAGGAGGAGGTCTTCGTCATCAGTGACCTCACGGTCGACGTCCACCACTTCAAGACCGGCGACGTCATCGGCTTCAACGGCACGACCGAGTGGGCGCTCGACAGTGTCGAGCAGGACAAGGCGGTGTGGCTCCCGCGCGAGGACCAGCTGCGTCACCTTCTCGGCGACGCCTTCGTCACGCTCGAGCAGCTCGACGGGGGGTATGCCGTGTCGCTCCGTCTCGCCGACGGCTCCCTCGAGCGTCACGCCGACATCGAGGCCGAACGCGCCTACGCCAGAGCCCTGCTCGCGACCCTGTCGCAGGACGCGCGCGACTGAGTCGTCCGGAGACGGTTCCAACGGCACAGACGAGGTGGACGACGTGGGCGAGGTGGGTCTCGGGCGATGACCGCCTGGGGAGCCGAGCCGGGCGTCGTCACGCTGCCGGACGGTCGCCGCATCCGCGGCGTCTCGCTTCGGGACTCGCTGAGGCCCGCACCGTCGACCCACGCGCCGCCGGACCTCGGCCGAGGTGCCATGGCAGCGGCGCTGGGTCGTGCGGGTGCTGGTCGAGCACTCCGCTCGCGGAGGGCCTCCCCGCTAGGCGGAGCGCCAGCCGGCGAGGGTCATGACAGCGACGTTGGCGGCCTGCGCAAGAGCCGTGTCGGCATCTCCGCCGAGGGCGCGCAGAGCCGTCGATCGTGACGTCACCGTCGACGTGTCGACGCCGCTGGAGCCGAGTGCGGTGAGGCTCGTCGCCCGGTCGGCGAGCTGGGAGGCCGTGCCGGCCAGCGACATGATGCGCAGGGCGCGGCCCGGCGTCGATCGAGGAACTCCCCAGAGCTTGGTGTCGAGATCGGTCTCGGCCGCGGCGCGGGCCTCCTGGCCCCAGGGCTGGCCGCCGATGTCGGCGAGCCGCGTCGTGTGCTCGGCCAGTCGCGTCAGCAGGGTGCGCTCGACGTCGCGCAGGTCGAGCATCTCGAGCCGGTGGCGCGGGACGGGCTCGGCCTCGTAGACGGTCCAGTCGATGCGGTGCCCGACGTCGCCGTCGGGCCCGAAGGTCGACAGGGTCGGCACGAGAAGCCCGCCGATGCCGGCGACGTAGACGCACTCGCCCGCCTCGGCGGCGTGCGCGGTGGCAGCGGTGGACGCCCGCGGCATACCGCTCACGTCACCCGGCCGGGGGAGCGCGACGAAGAGCGCGCCCTCGCCGAGATCGCGCCACACGTCGAGACGGGCCAGGTCTCCGGCGACGTGGTCGAGGTCGGGGAAGGACCGTGCGAGGGCGTCCCTCGTCGGCAGCTCGCCGCGCCATGCGGCGGTCACCCACAGAGCGAGGCGCACGGAGGCGGGGAGCTCGGACACCCCGACATCGTAGGTCGGCGCGAGAGGTCGAGACCCGGGGTGGTGTCGGACGCGGGAGCGTCGCAGCCGTGCCATAGGGTCGGGGCATGAGCGACGTCCTCGCCTTCGCCGGTGTCACCGTCCGTCGCGGACCGTCGACCCTGGTCGAGGACGTGACCTGGGAGGTCGAGGAGGGCGAGCGCTGGGTTGTGCTCGGCCCCAACGGCGCCGGCAAGACGACGCTCCTGCAGATCGCCGCTGCGCGCATGCACCCGACGACCGGCGTCGCCGGCATCCTCGGTGAGGTGCTCGGCGCGGTCGACGTCTTCGAGCTGCGGCCGCGAATCGGGCTGGCGAGCTCGGCGATGGCCGAGCGCATCCCCGCCGACGAGGTCGTCGGCAACGTCGTCGTGACGGCCTCCTACGGCATCATCGGCCGCTGGCGCGAGCAGTACGACGACCTCGACTACGCGCGCGCCATGGAGCTGCTCCGGGCGCTCGGTGCCGAGCACCTCGCCGACCGGCACTACGGCACCCTGAGCGAGGGCGAGCGCAAGCGGGTCCAGATCGCGCGCGCCCTGATGACCGACCCCGAACTCATGCTGCTCGACGAGCCGGCCGCCGGTCTCGACCTCGGCGGGCGCGAGGACCTCGTGCGCCGCCTCGGAGACCTCGCCGCCGACACCGAGGCCCCCGCGATGGTGCTCGTGACGCACCACGTCGAGGAGATCCCGCCCGGCTTCACCGATGTGCTCATGATCCGCGGGGGACGGGTGGTTGCCGCCGGCCCGATCCCGCTCACGCTGACGGCCGACAACCTCAGCGCGACCTTCGGGCTGCCACTCGTGCTCGAGCAGCACGGGGAGCGCTACACGGCCCGAGCCCGAGCCTGACCCGAGGCTGAGCGGAGGGTGACCCGAGCGTGATCCGATCGAGTCCCGCTTCACCGCCGGCTGCTGGGGGGAACTGAGGCACAATCGGAGTCGTTACAGGAGTGACACAGGGGACGTCGGTCGCCCAGGCGCCGACCCAGGGAAGGCAAGGTGCCCGCGGTGGGCGAGGAACACGTATGGATGGTCTGGCTCGGGGTCGCGCTCGTCCTCGTGGCCATCGAGGCGGTCACGGTCGACCTGACGTTCCTCATGCTCGCCGGCGGTGCCGTGGGCGCCTCGATCGCCGCTGCCCTGGGTGGTGGACCGCTCGTGCAGGCGGTCGTCGCGGCGCTGGTCTCGGTCGCCCTGCTCGCCATCGTGCGTCCGTGGATGAAGCGCCGACTCACCGGCAAGGCTCCCGAGATCATGGGAGCCGCAGCCCAGGTCGGCCGTTCGGCCTACGCCCTCGACCGCGTGACCCCGGCCGGTGGCCGGGTGAAGCTCTCGGGCGAGACCTGGTCGGCCCGGACCCTCTCGGACAACATCGAGCCGGGCGAGGAGGTCGTCGTCGACTCGATCGACGGTGCCACCGCCATCGTCAGCCGGGCCCACGTCGTCGGCAGCTGATCCGCTGACCTCGGGGCGCAACCACAGACACACAACAGACGTCACACACGCGGACGGTCCGCTCGGACCGTCCGACCAGCCGCATCCTCGGGGAGCGGTCGACACACAGGGAGAAGGTCGAGAAGGTCGTGGACCCGCTACTCATCATCCCGCTGCTCATCGTGATCGTGGTGATCATCGTGCTCGTGCGCACGGTGCGCATCGTGCCGCAGCAGACCGCACAGATCGTCGAGAGACTCGGTGGCTACAACAAGACGCTGACGGCGGGGATCCACTTCCTCATCCCGTTCGTCGACAAGGTGCGCGCCAACATCGACCTGCGTGAGCAGGTCGTCACCTTCCCGCCGCAGCCGGTGATCACGAGCGACAACCTCGTCGTCAACATCGACACCGTCATCTACTACTCGGTGACCGACGCCAAGGCCGCGGTCTACGAGATCGCGAACTTCATCCAGGGCATCGAGCAGCTCACCGTCACCACGCTGCGCAACGTCATCGGCTCGCTCGACCTCGAGCAGGCGCTGACGAGCCGAGACCAGATCAACGGCCAGCTGCGTGGCGTCCTCGACGAGGCCACCGGCAACTGGGGCATCCGCGTCAACCGGGTCGAGCTCAAGGCGATCGACCCGCCCCACTCGGTGCAGGAGACGATGGAGAAGCAGATGCGCGCCGAGCGTGACCGCCGCGCCGCGATCCTCACGGCCGAGGGCTTCAAGCAGTCGGCGATCCTCACGGCCGAGGGCGAGAAGCAGAGCCAGATCCTGCGCGCCGAGGGCTCGGCGCAGGCCCGCATCCTCGAGGCGCAGGGCCAGGCCCGCGCCATCCAGCAGGTCTTCGCGGCGATCCACCGCGGCAAGCCCACGCAGAAGCTGCTCGCCTACCAGTACCTCCAGGTGCTGCCCCAGCTCGCCCGCGGCGACTCCAACAAGATGTGGATCATCCCGTCCGAGCTGACCGACGCGCTCAAGGGCATCGGCAACGCGCTCGGTGGTGCGGAGCCCCGGCCCGAGCCCGACCCCGACGACGAGAGCTGGGAGGGGGAGCACGAGCTGGAGGACGCCTTCGCCGAGACCGTCCTCGAGGACCCCGCCAAGGCTCTCGCCGAGGCCCGGGGGCAGGCCGCGCAGGCCAGCGCCGAGTCGACCGAGCATGCAGCCCCCATGGGGCGTCAGCAGCCGCCCCTGCGTCTGCCCGCCGACCAGGTGCCCCCGCCGCCCACGGCCGCTCCCTACCCCGTGACCCCGGCGCCGGAGGCCCCGTCACGCGGCGACCTCCCGGAGCCTCCGGAGGCGCCCGAGGAGCCGACGGCTCGCTGAGCGACGCTCACCAGCACGACAGCGACCAGGACGACACCCGGCACCCTTGTAGGGTGACCGGGTGTCGTTCTGGTCCTACCTCGCCATCGCGTTGGCGGGCACCGGGGCCGGCCTCATCAACACGGTCGTCGGGTCGGGCAGCCTCATCACGTTCCCGACGCTGCTCTTCTTCGGCGTTAACCCGCTCGTCGCCAACGTGTCCAACAACATCGGCCTCGTCGCCGGGGGCGTCACCGGCTCGTGGGGCTACCGTCACGAGCTGACCGGGCAGGGCGCCACGCTGCGTCGCCTCATGCCGTTGTCGTTCGTCGGGTCGGTCATCGGCGCGGGGCTGCTTCTCGTGCTGCCCGCCAGCGCCTTCCAGGCGATCGTGCCCGTGCTCATCCTCATCGCGCTGGCTCTTGTCGTCTTCGGTCCTCGGATCCAACGCTGGGTGGCGCCGGACGAGGGCGAGCGCGCACCCGCCTGGCACGGACCGGCCATGGGTGTCGGCGTCCTCGTCGCCGGGATGTACGGCGGCTACTTCGGTGCCGCGCAGGGGGTGCTCATCATGGGCATCCTCAGTGCGCTGAGCACCGAGCCGCTCCAGCGCCTCAACGGCTACAAGAACGTGCTGGCCCTCGTCGTCAACGTCGTCGCCGCCGCCGTCTTCGTGCTCTTCGCGCGTGACGAGATCGACTGGCTCATCGTGGTGCTCATCGGCGTGGGGGCCTTCGTCGGCGGGATCATCGGCGCGCACGTCGGCCGGCGCATCCCGCCCACAGCCCTGCGCGCCCTCATCGTCGTCATCGGTGTCGTGGCCGTCGTCAAGCTGGTCTGGTTCTCCTGACCCGGCTCCGCCCGTGCCTCGGGCCGCGCACGGTGCCCCGCGCGAGCGCCACTACGGTGTGGGGGTGCCGATCGCGATCACCGACTCCTCCGACCCGAGGCTCGAGGACTACGTCTCGCTGACCGATGTGGCGCTGCGCCGGCGCACCGAGCCCGAGCGCGGGCTCTACATCGCCGAGAGCCAGAAGGTGATCCGGCGCGCCCTCGCGGCCGGCCACCGGCCGAGGTCCTACCTGATGGCCGAGCGGTGGGTCACCGACCTCGCCGACCTCGTCGACGCGGCCGAGGCGGACGGCATCCCCGTCTACGTCGCTGCCCACGACGTCATCGAGGCGCGCACCGGCTTCCACCTGCACCGCGGCGCCCTCGCGTCGATGCAGCGTCCGGAGCTGCCGAGCGTCGAGGCGGTCGTGAGCGGCGCCCGCCGCGTCGTGGTGGTCGAGGACGTCGTCGACCACACCAACGTGGGCGCCATCTTCCGCAGCGCTGCGGCGCTCGGTGCCGAGGCGGTCCTCGTCTCGCCCCGCTGCGCAGACCCGCTCTACCGCAGGTCGATCCGCGTCTCGATGGGCACCGTGTTCCAGGTGCCGTGGACGCGCATCGACCCGTGGCCCCAGGGGGTGGACCTGCTGCACGAGCTGGGCTTCGCCGTGGTCGCGATGGCGCTCACCGACTACTCGGTCTCGCTCGAGGCGCTGGAGGCGGCGGCTCCCGAGCGCCTCGCGCTCGTCGTGGGCGCCGAGGGCGACGGCCTGTCGGCGCGCACCGTCGCCTCGGCCGACGTCACGGTGCGCATCCCGATGGCGGGTGGGGTCGACTCGCTCAACGTGGCAGCCGCCGCCGCCGTCGCCATGTGGTCGCTGCGCGTGCGCGACTGACGGCCGGCGAGTCGCCGGAGCCTTCTCAGCTCGGGCGGACGAGGCGTCGCAGGAGCCGGTCGAGCTCCGTCGCCGGGTCGTCGCAGAGGCCGCCGTGGACGGGACCGGGCTGCACCACGGTCGAGCGCGGGGCGATGATCCACCCGAAGCGCTGGCCGGGCTTGTCGAGGCTCGGCAGGCCGCGCCCGGTCTCGCCCCGGCAGACCGCGCGCACCCGCTCGAGCATCGCCTGCACGCCGTCGAGGTCGCAGGTCGGCGCGAGGGCGGCCGCCCGGGCCGGGTCGAGCTCCCAGGCGGCGTCGAGGAAGTCGGCCTCCTGGCAGTAGAGCACGACGCCGACGTTGATGAACTCCTCGCGGTCGACGCGGGGCACGAGGCGCAGCAGGACGTACTGGTAGCCCTTCACGCGGCGGCCCCCGCCGGCAGCCAGACCGCGGGCGAGCCCAGCCGCGCCTGCAGCATGAGCAGGTATGCCGCCCGCACCGCGGCCACGTCGGTGAGCTCTGCGGTCGGTTCGAGCCACTCGTCGGGCACGTCGGCGATGACGCTCCGGAGGGCGTCGTCGGTGAGCGCCGCCGCCAGCTCGTCGTGGCGGCCCCGCACGTCGCCCGCGACGTCGCGCAACACATGACGGCTCGCGTCGAAGGGCTGCGCGGCGAAACGCTCGGGGGAGGGCCTGCGGCTCGGCCAGGAGTGGTGGAAGTAGAGCGCCGCCCCGTGGTCGATGGCCCAGGTGCGGCCGTGCCAGACGAGCAGGTTGGGGTTGGACCACGTGCGGTCGACGTTGGCCGTCAACGCGTCGAGCCAGATGATCCGCTCGGCGAGGTCTGCCGACGGCGGACGTGACCCGTCGTAGCCGAGCGAGCCCGGGAGGTAGTCGACCCCGAGATTGGTGCCGACCGATGCCGTGAGCAGGTCCTGCACCTCCTCGTCCGCCTCGTAGCGGGCGATCCGCGCGTCGAGGTCGACGACCGCGAGATCGGGCACGGGCACCTCGACGAGCCGGGCGATGGCGGCCACGACGACCTCGGCCACGAGCACCTTGAGGCCCTGACCCGCGCCCCGGAACTTGAGGACGTAGGTGCCGTCGTCGTCAGCCTCGACGATGCCCGGCAGCGAGCCACCCTCCTTGAGGGGCGTCACGTAGCGGACGGCAGTGACCTCGGGCAGCACCCGGTCAGCCTAGTGGCCGGGCGTCGTCGAGCCGGCTGACCCGGTCCCACTGCCGGGGGAGGAAGGTCGCCATCGCGCCGTAGATGACGGCGAAGCCGAGCATGGGCCACCACACGAGCCCCGACGTCGGCAGCAGGACGGCTCCGAGGGCGGCCGCCGCGACCATGCCGGCGTTGTAGACGACGTCGTAGGCCGAGAAGGCCCGTCCGAGCAGGTGGTCGGGCACGTATGCCTGCATGAGCGAGTCGACGGTGATCTTGACGCACTGCGACGTGAAGGAGACGGCGAAGCCGATGACGACGATCGCCCACGGCATGAGCAGGGGACCCAGCACCGCACAGACGAGCGCCCCGATCGCCAGCATGCGGGCGGCATACGGCACCGGCCCGAGCCGAGGCGCGAGCCACGGTGTGACGAAGGCGGCCAGGGTGAAGCCTGCGGCAGCGCCCACCGCGGCGATGCCGAAGTTGAGGGCGCCGTGGCCGTGCTCGAAGGGTCCCCGGAAGAGCAGCAGCGACTGGAGCAGGAAGAAGCCGAAGGGCAGGCGGGTGAGGAAGACGAGCACGAGCAGGAGCCGGGCTCGCCGCGGACCGGTGACGACGGCCTCGACGATGCCCGACAGCACCGACCCGGCCAGCTGCCGCAGTGCGGGGGCGTCGCTCGTGTCGTCGGGGCCTATGAAGGGCAGGCGGCTGGCCGTCCAGGCGGCGAAGAGCACACCGAGCGCCGCGGCCACGACGACGACGAGCTCGCTCGCGCCGACCGCGCGGAGCCCGGTGCCGACCACCCCGCCGAGGAGGTAGGCGATCGACCCGCTGGTCGGTGCCACCGAGTTGGCGCTGACGAGACGGTCGCGGGTCACGACATGCGGCATCGCGGCCGCGAGTCCGGCGAGGATGAAGCGGTTGACCGAGAAGACGAGCAGGACGAGGGCGAAGAACAGGGCGCCGGTGTCGGGACTCATCACCAGCGCTGCCACGCCGACCATCGCGACGACCCGGATCAGCTGGCTCACGACGAGCACGCGACGGCGGTTCCAGCGATCGAGCAGCACACCGACGAAGGGGCCGAGCACGCTGTAGGGCAGGAGCACGACCGCGAAGGCGAGAGCGATGCTGCGGGCGTCGGCGGCCTTCTCGGGGTTGAAGAGCACGTGGCTGGCCAGGGCGACCTGGAAGACCCCGTCGCTGAACGACGACGTGATGCGCGCGACGAAGAGCCTGCGGAAGTCACGCAGGTGCAGCAGCGTCCACACCGCGCGCAGGAAAGTCACGCGGCACAGCGTACGGTGCACCAACTGCGAGCCCGCTGACAGTCTGCGGCGCGTCCGACTCTGCGAGGTGCACCTCTGGGTCGATCGGGGCCGCGGCTCGGCCGGAAGTCCTGCGCAGCTGCGGCTTTCGTCTCTTGTCGGATGCGTCCCTGCTCCCTAGCGTTGACCTTGCGGTCAGGGACGTCCGCTCCCGCACCTTCGTGGCCGGGACGTCCCGGGGGTGGCGTGTCGGTCATGGAGCAGTCTCCTGAGGAGATGTCATGCCCTCTTCGTCCACCCTGCTGCGCATCGACGCCAGCATCCACGCCACCGAATCCGTCACGCGCGAGGTCGCCGACACCTTCGAGCGCCACTGGTGCGAGAGCCGACCAGAGGGGCAGGTCGTGCGGCGCGACGTCGGCCTGTCCCCGCCGCCCTACCTCACCGAGCTCGAGCACACGGCGATGTTCGTGCCGAGCGAGTTCCGCACACCCGAGCAGGCAGCCGCACAGGCCGAGGCCGCGGCGCTGGCCGACGAGCTCTTCGAGGCAGACACCGTGCTGATCTGCGCGCCCCTCTACAACCTCGGCATCCCGGCGGGCCTGAAGACGTGGATGGACCGCATCTACACCGACATCCGGCTTTTCCCCGGCTTCGGCTTCACACAGCCGCTCGCCGGTCGCCGCTGCGTCGTCGTCAGCGCGCGAGGCGGCGCCTACGGGCCCGGCTCCCGGCTGGACGGCTGGGACTACGAGCAGCCCTTCGTGCGTCGCCACGTCGTCGACATCTTGGGGATGGACCTGTCGGAGATCTTCATCGACCTCACCCTCGCCCACATCAACCCCAAGCTCGCCCACTTGGTCGACGTCGCGGGGCAGAGCCGCCAGGCCGCCCATGAGCTCGCCGAACGGTTGGCCCTCGAGTTTGCGGACAGTGACTCGGAGATGGACTCGGACGAGGGCGTCGCCTGAGTCCGACCACGGGGCCCGCCGACGAGCATGAGGAAGGGCCCGGGTCATTGACCCGGGCCCTTCCTGCTGGTGTCGAGGGGGGGACTTGAACCCCCACGCCCGTTAAGGGCACTAGCACCTCAAGCTAGCGCGTCTGCCATTCCGCCACCCCGACAAGGTGATGCGCCCGGGACCCGTGAGAGTCCCTTGCGGCGAGTGGAAACGTTAGCACGGGGCTTGTGCGGGAGACGAATCGGCTGCGCGAGCACGCCGGGGTGAGCGAGGCGACCCGGCGGCATACGCTGAGCGCCATGACGACCGCCGACCGCGCCGACCTCGCCGCCACCGACGACCGCATCGCCGGGTCCCTCCGGCCCGAGGACGAGGTCGCCCGCATCTGCGCCGACCTCATCCGCATCGACTCCACCAACCCCGGCGACGGTACGGGCCCGGGGGAGCGGGCCGCGGCCGAGTACGTCATGGCCCAGCTGGCCGAGGTCGGTCTCCAGGGCGAGCTGCTCGAGAGCGCCCCGGGCCGAGCCAATGTGGTGGTGCGGCTCGAGGGCGAGGACCCGAGCCGGCCGGGCCTCGCGGTGCACGGACACCTCGACGTCGTGCCGGCGAACGCCGCCGACTGGCAGGTCGACCCCTTCGCGGCCGAGGAGCGTGACGGCTGCATCTGGGGTCGCGGCGCCGTCGACATGAAGGACATGGACGCGATGATCCTCGCGTCGATCCGTGACTTCGCGCGCACCGGTACGAGGCCCGCCCGGCCGACGACCTTCGTCTTCTTCGCCGACGAGGAGGCCGGCGGCACGTGGGGCAGCCACTGGTTCGTCGACCACCACGCGACGTGGCTCGAGGGCGTCACCGAGGCGATCAGCGAGGTCGGCGGCTACAGCGTCACCGTGCCCACCCCGCAGGGTGAGCGGCGCGCGTACCTGCTCCAGACCGCTGAGAAGGGCATCGCGTGGCTGCGCCTGCGTGCCCACGGTCGGGCCGGTCACGGCTCCGTGCCCAACGACGAGAACGCGATCGTGCGCCTGGCGGCCGCCATCGGCCGCATCGCGGCTCATGAGTGGCCGCGCGAGTACATCGCGTCCGTTCGCGACCTGCTCGACGGCCTGAGCGATCTGACCGGGCTCCCGTATGCCGCCGACGACCTCGAGCCGCTGCTTGCCGCCCTGGGCGGTGCGCGGGGTTTCGTGCGCGGCACGCTGCGCGACACGGCCAACGTCACGATGCTCGAGTCCGGCTACAAGCACAACGTCATCCCGCAGACCGCGACGGCAGCGGTCGACTGCCGCTTCCTGCCCGGGCACGAGGACGACCTCATGGACACCATCCGTGCGCTCGCCGGCGAGCACGTCGAGGTCGAGGTCGTCCACCGCGATGTCGCGCTCGAGGCGCCCTTCGAGGGTCGCCTCGTCGAGTCGATGAAGCAGTCGCTGCTGCGCGAGGACCCGGGCGCGGCGATCCTGCCCTACTGCCTGTCGGGAGGCACCGACAACAAGGCGCTCGGGCGGCTCGGCATCACCGGCTACGGCTTCGCGCCGCTACGGCTGCCGGCCGACCTCGACTTCGCCCCGATGTTCCACGGCATCGACGAGCGCGTGCCGGTGGAGTCGCTGCGCTTCGGGGCGCGGGTGCTCTCGGACTTCCTGCGCACCTGCTGACCGCTTCTTGGTCAGCTGGTGCGGTCGTCGGCGGGGGTGTGGTCGGGCAGGCCGTTGAGGGGGCCTCAGGCACTGCGGGGACTCAGGCTGTGCGGTCGACCCGCATGATCCGGCGGCGCAGCCACATGCGGCGAACGCCGCCTTCGTAGACGACGCTGCGCGCGAGCTCCCACCGGCCGTACTCGGCGTGCTCGCGGACCTCCTGGCGGGCGGCGGCCTTGGAGGTGTGGCGGTCGAAGGTCAGCACCCGGTACTCATACTCCAGCATCGCCGCCATTCTGACATCGATCCGTGACCGGTCGCATCACGTTCACGCGATAGCCTCGCCGGATGTCGGCCGACCGGCTGACACACCCACAGGGGGACCCGCGGCGCTCGGCGTCCGAGGTCCACGGCCCAGGAGGTCAGTGACCATGCCAGTGCAGCTCCGCCGCGTCGCGGCAGCGCTCATCCTTCCCGCCGTGCTCGTCACGGCCGCGTGCGGCAAGCAGGCCGAGCCCACTCCCGGGACCAGCTCTGCGGCGCCTGCCGCGACGGGCACGTCGTCGGCCGCCACGTCGGACGCCGCCTCGACGAGCGCCCAGCCCTATCAGGACAAGGCGGCGCTCATCGCCGGGCTGAAGTCGGGCGCTGCGTCGGCGACGTCCGCACACGTGACCATGGACATGAAGGCCGCCGGCCAGAGCATCACCATGGAGGGCGACACGAAGATGGACGCCGCCGACCCGGCGATGCAGGTGACGATGGACATGGGTCCGCAGATGAAGCTGGAGATGCTGCTCGTCGGCGACCAGGCCTACATCAAGGGGCTCCCGGGGATCCCGGACGGCAAGTGGGGAGTGGTGGACAGCAGCTCCGAGGTGGGCAAGCAGCTGGAGAGCTCGCTCGCTCAGGCCGACCCGACGAAGATGTACGACCAGTTCGAGAAGGGCGTCACCGACGTCAAGCCGCTCGGTGAGGAGTCCGTCGACGGCGACCCGACGCACAAGTACGAGCTCACGCTCGACACCACGGCCATCGCCCAGTCGTCCCCGGACGCTGCCAAGCTGCCCGACACCATCACCTACACGGCGTGGATCGACGACGCCAACCACCTGCGCAAGGTCACCTTCGACGTGCTGGGATCCCAGGCCACGATGACGATGAGCAAGTACGGCGAGCCGGTCGACATCAAGGCTCCTGCCGCCGGCGACACGGTCAAGGCTCCCCTCTGACAGCAGTGACCAGCCCCTGACGTCGCGCTGACCTCAGGACGACGTCGGGACGACGG
Organism: Humibacillus xanthopallidus; assembly: GCF_044793955.1. Classification (GTDB taxonomy): domain Bacteria; phylum Actinomycetota; class Actinomycetes; order Actinomycetales; family Dermatophilaceae; genus Humibacillus; species Humibacillus xanthopallidus_C. The sequence continues at coordinate 2,402,145 of NZ_CP084995.1, forward strand.
ATCGGTGACGGCCGGGCCGCGAGCACTGCTCGCGGCCCGGCCGTCCTTTTGGGCGGGTCAAACCGGTGTCCGGCCGGTGGGCTGTCGACTACGGTCGTGCCATGACTGTGGACCCCCGCTCTGCCCTCGAGTCGCTCGTCACGGCGCTCGAACGCCACTTCGAGGCGGCCACGGCCAGTCGCGACCCCGACCACCCCATGGTCATCGCCGCCGCCACCGACCTCGCCGAAGCCTTCGACGACTACGACGAGGCGCTCTACGTCGCGACCGAGGTGGCCACGCCCCTCGCGATCTACGGCGAGGAGCTCGAAGGTGACGACGACGAGGACGGCGGCGTCTATGCCGGGCTCGAGTCGGAGGAGTACGACGAAGACGACGATGATGACGACGAAGACGAAGACGAAGACGAAGACGACGAAGACGACGACGATGACGACCCAGACGACGACGATGACGCCGCGACCGGCGCGCCCGTCGACCCGCGGTCCTGACGCGCGGTCCTGACGCGCGGTCCTGACACCAAAGGGCTCCCGCCTGAGGCAGGCTCTCAGGCGGACACGTCGTCGAGCGCGGAGGCGATCTCCTCGGGCAGCACGAGGTCGAGGCTGCCGAGCGCGGCCCGCAGCTGGCTTGACGTGCGCACCCCCACGATGGGGGCCGTGACGGCGGGCCGGTCGCGCACCCAGCTGAGGGCAACCTGGGCGGCGCTGACACCGAGCCCTCGCGCCGCCATCGTGACGGCCTCCGCGACCTGCACGCTGTGCTCGTCGAGGAAGCGGTCCACGAAGCCGGGGAAGTCGTCGGACGCCGCTCGCGACCCCGACGGTATGCCGCTGCGGTACTTCCCGGTCAGCACCCCGCGCCCGAGTGGTGACCACGCCAGGAGTCCGAAGCCCAGCGCCTCGGCAGCCGGGGCGACCTCGTCCTCAGGCAAACGGCATACGAGGGAGTATTGAACCTCGTTGGCCACCAACGGAACTCGCGACTGCTCGAGCAGACTCGCGGCACGCGCCGACTGCCACCCGCCGTAGTTGGAGACCCCGACGTAGCGCGCCCTGCCCGAGGTCGCTGCCCACTCGAGCGCCGACAGGGTCTCGGCGAGCGGCACCTCGTCGGACCAGGTGTGCACGAGCCAGAGGTCGACGTGGTCGGTGCCGAGGCGCCGCAGCGACGTCTCGAGCTGGGCCATCAGGCCGCGGCGCGACACGTCCACCCGGCGGGCGCCACCGGTGCGCGAGATGCCCGACTTCGTGCAGACCACGAGCTCGCCGCGATCGACGGTGTCGGCCAGCAGCTCGCCGAGGATCGTCTCGGACTCGCCGCCGCCATAGCCGTAGGCCGTGTCGACGAGGTTGCCCCCGGCATCGAGGAAGGTGCGCAGGTGGTCGCGGGCGTCGTGCCGGTCGACCGCGTTGCCCCACGTCATGGTGCCGAGCGCGAGCGGGGTGACCGAGAGCCCCGAGGTGCCGAGTCGCCTGCGCATGACCGAACGCTAGCCGCTCACTCGTGCACCCGTCGCACCGGCAGGCGGGTCCGTGCGCCGCTAGCCTGCGACTCATGCGCATCGGAGTGAACCTCGGCTACTGGGGACGTGGCGTGACGGGAGCCGACCAGGTCGCGCTCGCGCGGGAGGCCGACCGGCTCGGCTACGACAGCGTCTGGGTGGCCGAGGCCTACGGCTCCGACAGTCCCTCGGTGCTCGCCTGGATCGGCGCCGTGACCGAGCGGATCGGGCTCGGCTCGGCGGTCATGCAGATCCCGGGCCGCACCCCTGCGATGACCGCCATGACCGCGGCGACGATCGACACGCTCTCGGGCGGCCGCTTCCGGCTCGGGCTCGGGGTCTCGGGGCCGCAGGTGAGCGAGGGGTGGCACGGAGTGCCGTTCAAGAGCCCGCTCGGCCGCACCCGGGAGTACGTCGAGATCGTGCGGGCAGCCCTGCGCCGCGACACGGTGAGCAGCCCCGGCCCGCACTACCCCCTGCCGCTGCCGGGCGGACCCGGCAAGCCGCTGCGCCTCTCGGCCCGCACCGTGCGGCCCGACGTGCCGGTCTACCTGGCGGCGGTCGGCCCCAAGAACCTCGAGCTGACCGGCGAGATCGCCGACGGCTGGCTCGCCATCTTCTTCAGCCCCGACCACGCCCGCGACCTCCTCGCGACGATCGAGCGGGGGCGCCGGACCGCCGAGCAGCGGGCAGCGGGCGCGGCTGAGCCAGCAGCGCAGGCGGCTCCGGCGATGGCGACGCCCGTCATGTCGGGCTTCGACGTCGTCGCCACGACGCCGGTCGTGCTCGTCGACGACGTCGAGGAGGCCGCGTCGCACGTGCGCGACTACTGCGCGCTCTACATCGGCGGCATGGGCTCTCGCGAGCAGAACTTCTACAACCAGCTCGCCTGCCGGATGGGCTTCGAGCGCGATGCCGAGCGCATCCAGGACCTCTACCTCGCCGGCCGTCCCCGCGAGGCCGCGGCCGCCGTGCCCCTGGAGTTCATCGACGAGACGGCGCTGCTCGGCTCTCCACGGCGCGTCGCGCAGCGGCTGCGCCGCTACGAGGACGCCGGCGTCACGACGCTCTCGATCGCGACCGGTGGCGGCATGACGCGCGAGCAGGCCCTGGCCACGATCGGGGCCGTCGCGCAGATCGCCGACATCGGGCCCGAGGTGCCTCGTTGACCTCGCCGGCAGCGGGGCGCGCGGCTCCCAGCGGGTCATCGGGATAGGCTGCGACACTGTGCCCGCCAGGCCGCCCGTCCACGCTGACGTGCGGCCGTCCTTGTTCCCCAGTGCAGAAGGCCCACCCTGACCCATGGCAGACCTCAGCTACCTCGACGCCATCATCCTCGGCATCGTCGAAGGTCTCACCGAGTACCTCCCCGTGTCCTCGACCGGGCACCTCACGATCGCGGAGAAGCTCCTCGGCCTCGAGGTCAACGACCCCGCGGTGACGGCCTACACGGCCTTCATCCAGATCGGGGCCATCGCGGCGACGCTCATCTACTTCTTCAAGGACTTCGTGCGCTTCGCGCTCGCGTGGTTCCGCGGGCTGCGCAACGCCGAGGCGCGGAATGACCCCGACTACGGGCTGGCCTGGGCCGTCATCATCGGCTCGATCCCCGTCGGGCTCGTCGGCTTCTTCGCACGGGACATCATCTCCGGCCCGCTGCGCAGCCTCTGGGTGGTCGCCGCCGCGCTCGTGATCTGGAGCATCGTCATCGTCGTCGCCGAGCGGATGCACACCACCTTCGAGCGCAAGGGTCAGCTGCGTGGCGAGCACTCGGTGCGTCCGATCGACGGGCTGATCATCGGTCTCGTCCAGTGCTTCTCGCTGATCCCCGGGGTGTCGCGCTCCGGCGCCACGATCTCCGCGGGTCTGGCCCGTGGCATCGACCGCGTCACCTCGACCCGGCTCAGCTTCTTCCTCGCCATCCCCGCCCTCGTGGCCGCCGGCCTCTTCCAGGCGGTCGAGGAGAAGGACGGGCTGAGCGCTCTCGGCATCGGGCCCGTGCTCGTCGGCCTCGTCGTCGCCTTCATCGTGGCCTACGCGACCATCGCCTGGCTGCTGCGCTTCGTGGCCAACCACAGCCTGATTCCGTTCGTCTGGTATCGCGTGGTCCTCGGCGTGGTGGTCGCCGTCGTGCTCGGCGCAGGTTGGCTCAGCGCCACCTGACCCGCCGCCCCCGCAACCCACCGAGCAATCGTCAGCACCACGCGGTGTGCCTCGTCGAGTTGGCGATTGCTCGGTGTGTTGCGCAGGAGGTGGTGGGCCCCGGGTCGCGCTAGAGCCAGCCGGAGCGCTTGAAGGCGCGATAGAGCCCGAGGCATGCGCTACCCATGATGAGCAGCACGACGTAGTAGCCGTACTGGAACTCGCCGTCGCCGACGCGCACGCTCGCCGTCAGCTCGGGCATGTGCTCGAAGTTCATGCCGTAGACACCGGCGATCATCGTCGGCACGGCCGCGATCGCGACCCAGGCGGAGATCCGTCGCATGTCGGCGTTCTGCTTCACCGAGACGCTCGCAAGGTGCGCCGACAGCACGTCGGTGAGCAACCGGTCGTAGGACTCGACGTGGTCGTTGACGAGCCGCAGGTGGTCGGCGACGTCGCGGAAGAACGGCAGGATCGCATCGGGCAGCCGTTGCCGGGTGCGCTCCAGGTAGCTCGACAGCGTGTCGGCCAGGGGCTGGGTCGCCCGGCGGAACTCCAGCACCTCGCGCTTCAACCGGTAGATCGTGTTGGCGTCGCCGCCCGCGTCGGAGGCGAAGACCTGCTCCTCGATCTGCTCGAGGTCACGGCGCACCTCACGGTCGACGACGAGGTAGTTGTCGACGACGGAGTCCATCACGGCGTGTAGCACGGACAGCGGCCCGTGCGCGAGCCGGTCGGCATGGTGCTCGAGCCGCTGCCGCACTCCCGCAAGGGGATTGCCCTCGCCATGACGCACCGTGACGACGAAGTAGTCGCCGATGAAGAGCATCACCTCACCGGTCTCGATGTCGCTCGTCGCCTCGATGTAGCGCAGGGTCTTGAGCACGACGAACGTCGACGACTCGTACTGCTCGATCTTGGCCCGCTGGTGCCCCTTGACGGCGTCCTCGACGGCGAGCGGGTGCAGGTGTAGCTCCTCGTTGACGAGGTCGAACTCCTCGTCGGTGGGGTCCTTGAGACCGATCCAGAGGAAGCCGTCCTGGGTCAGGCGCAGGACGTCGAGCTCGTCACTGAGGTCGCCGCAGCCCTGCCGCTGGCCCTTGCGGTAGATGGCCTTGTCCACGATCACAGGACCTACTTCACCACGCGCGCGAGCCCACGGCACGCACGTCGCTGCTGACACGGCATACGCGCGCGGTGCCGTCGTGGTGGTGATGGCCGTATGCCGTGCTGTCGGGTGCGGCGTCTACGCTGGCGCTCGTGCCCACCGTGATCTTCGTGCGCCATGGGCGCTCGTCCGCCAACACCAGCGGGACGCTCGCCGGCTGGATGCCCGGGGTGTTCCTCGACGAGACCGGAGAGGTGCAGGCCGACGGCGTCGGCCAGCGCATCGCGGCGGCGTCGCTGCCCGTCGTCGAGGTCGTCAGCTCCCCGCTCGACCGGTGCGTGCAGACGGCCGACCGCGTCTCGGCGCCGCTGCCCGAGCACGTGCGCCGCAGCGTCCACGAGGGCCTGGGGGAGTGCCGCTACGGCGCCTGGACGGGGCGCCCGATCAGCGAGCTCGTGTCCGAGGAGCTCTGGAAGGTCGTGCAGGACCGTCCGAGCGAGGCGCGCTTCCCCGACTCGGCGGCATACCCCGCCGAGTCGCTGGCCGAGATGCAGGGGCGAGCCCTCGACGCGGTGCGCGAGATCGACGCTCGGGTGCTCGACGCGCACGGCGCGGACGCGATCTGGGTGGCGGTGTCGCACGGCGACGTCATCAAGTCGATCCTGTCGCACGCCACCGGGGCCCAGCTCGACGACTTCCAGCGCATCCACGTCGACCCGGCCTCGGTCAGCGTCGTGCGCTACTCCAGCCGCAAGCCCTTCGTGCTGCGGCTCAACGACGTCGGCGGCGACCTCGCCGGACTGCGACCCCCGGAGCGGTCGACCGTCGGCGACGGCGATGCCGAGGTCGGCGGTGGCGCCGGGCACCAGGGCGGCGCTGCCGGCCAGCGCGATGGTGGTGCTGCCGGCCAGCACGGTGGTGGGCCGGGCGCGGGCGGGCCCGATCCGGTCGGCTAGGGTCGAATCATGACGCTCCAGGACTTCGATCCCGCCGAGCGATTCGTGGCCGGCACCGTCGGACCTGCCGGCCAGCGCGCCTTCTACCTGCAGGCCAGCGAGGGCCCGCGGGTCGTCACGGTGGGCCTCGAGAAGCAGCAGGTGTCGGTGCTCGCCGACCGCATCAACGACGTGCTCGACCAGCTCGCCCCCACTGCGGCCGCCGAGCCCGGGCAGCCCGGCGGTGCGCCCGAGGACACCGACCCGCTGCTGACGCCCTTCGACGAGGACTTCCGGGCGCAGACCCTCTCGCTCGCGTGGGACGAGGAGCGCCAGCGACTCGTCATCGAGTGCCACGACCACGACCCCGACGAGATCGACGACGACGAGCCCCCGGTCGAGGACGTGCCGCTCGCGCGCAACACGCTGCGCGTCAGCCTCGAGCCGGCAGCGGCCCGCGCCTTCGCCCGGCGCAGCAACGCGCTCGTCGCTGCCGGACGGCCGCCGTGCCCCTTCTGCGGGGGACCGCTCGACCCGACCGGGCACATCTGCCCGCGGGCCAATGGCTACAAACGCTGAGCCGACGCCCCCACCCCACCTCACCGGCGAGGACCTCACTGGCGAGCTCGAGGTGGTGGGCCGGATCTCCGGCTCGTCGAACCTCGCGGTGCTCGCCCGGCTGCTGCCGGCCGGCGGTGCCGCTGACGACGACGACGACGTCGGCGACGGCGCGGCTCCCGTCCACGTCATCTACAAGCCGGTGCGCGGCGAGCGCCCGCTGTGGGACTACCCCGACGGCACCCTCGCCGGGCGAGAGGTCGCAGCGGCCGTCGTGTCCGAGCTCGGGGGCTGGCACCTCGTGCCGCCGACGGTGCTGCGAGACGGCCCTCTCGGCCCGGGGTCGGTGCAGCTGTGGATCGGCGACCCCTACGAGCCGCTGGCCGACGACGTCGTGGTCGACCTCGTGCCCGAGGGCCGCACGCCCCCCGGCTGGCACGAGGTGATCGACGGCGAGACCCCTGGCGGCTCGGCGGTGACGGTCGTGCACTCCGGCGCCGACGACGTGCGCTCCCTTGCGGTGCTCGACGCAGCGATCAACAACTCCGACCGCAAGGGGTCGCACTGCCTGCGCGACCGGTCCGGTCGACTCTGGGCCATCGACCACGGCGTCAGCCTGTCGGCCGAGCCCAAGCTGCGCACCGTGCTGTGGGGCTGGGCGGGGGAGCGGCTGCCCGAGGCAGAGCTGGAGCGGCTCGAGCGCCTGCTCGACGTGCTCGCCACGCCCGAGGGCACCGAGCGGCTGGGGGCGCTGCTGCCCGAGCACGACGTGGCGGCGCTCGTCGCGCGCGTGGACCGGCTGCTGCGGGTCGGCATCCACCCGCACCCGAGCCCCGGGTGGCCCGCCGTGCCGTGGCCGCCGCTGTGACCGGCATCGCTCGGGGATAGAGTCCTGCCGTGAGAAGCTGGCCGACGCCGTTCATCCCGCAGATCCCCGGCCAGGCGCCCGAGGTGCGCGTTCGCGACACGGCGACGGGGCAGGTGCTTCCGGTCGCGACGCGCGACGAGGTGTCGCTCTACGTCTGTGGCATCACCCCCTACGACGCGACGCACCTCGGCCACGCGGCCACCTACGTCACCTTCGACCTGCTCGGGCGGGTGCTGCGAGACAGCGGCCACCGCGTGCGCTACGTGCAGAACATCACCGACATCGACGACCCGCTCCTCGAGCGCGCCGAGCGCGACGGCATCCCGTGGGAGGAGCTCGCGACCCGCGAGATCGCGCTCTTCCGTGAGGACATGACGGCCCTCGGCGTCATCCCGCCAGACGAGTACCTCGGCGCCGTCGAGAGCATCCCCACCTTCGTGGCACCCATCGAGCGGCTCGTCGCCGCCGGCCTCGCGTATGCCGTGCCAGCCCTCGACGCCTCGCGCGAGGGTGCGCAGGACGTCTACTTCGAGGTGGCCCGCGACCCCCGTTTCGGCTCGGTCAGCCACCTCGACGAGGACGGCATGCTCGAGGTCTTCGCCGAGCGAGGCGGAGACCCCGACCGCGAGGGCAAGCGCGGAAGGCTCGACGCGCTGCTCTGGCGGGCGCACCGCGAGGGCGAGCCGGAGTGGGACGGAGCCTCGCTCGGCTGGGGCCGGCCCGGGTGGCACATCGAGTGCGCGTGCATCGCCCTCGACCACCTCGGGGTGCCGGTCGACGTGCAGGGCGGCGGCACCGACCTGATCTTCCCGCACCACGAGATGAGCGCCGCGCACGGACGTGCCCTCGCCGGCACCGCGTCCTTCGCGGGAGTCTTCGTGCACCAGGGCATGGTCGGGCTCGACGGCGAGAAGATGAGCAAGAGTCGCGGCAACCTCGTCCTCGTCTCCGACCTGCGCCGCGACGGGGTCGACCCGATGGCTATCCGCCTCGCCCTGCTCGCCCAGCACCACCGCCACGACTGGATGTGGGACGACGGCCAGCTCGTGGAGGCGCAGCAGCGGCTCGCGACCTGGCGCGAGGCGCTCTCGGGCAACGGCGGACCGGTCGCCGACCAGACCGTCGACGACATGCGCGCGGCCCTCGCCGACGACCTCGACAGCCCACGGGCGCTCGAGGCCGTCGACCGGTGGGCCACGCAGTCGCTGACCCGTGGCGGCGAGGACCCGGGCGCGCCGGGCGTGCTCGGCCGCGCGCTCGACGCCCTGCTCGGCATCCGCCTCTGACCCGATCGAGAGAGCACTTCGTCCGCATCGCGCGGCTGATCTGCTGGCGGATCAGTTGGCGGGTGGTGCTGTCCTGACGACACCGGGTGCCGACTGATCTGCAGATTGATCGTGCCCGGGTCGGGCGGCGGATCAGTTGGCGGATCATTCTGCGTGTGGTGCTGTCCTGACGACACCAGGTGCCGACTGATCTGCAGGTTGATCGTGGCCGGGTCGGGCGGCGGATCAGGTGGCGGATCAGTCTGCGGGTGGCGCTGCTCTGACGACACCATGCGCAGACTGATCAGCAGCGTGAACCCGGCCGGACGGCATACCGGAGGGGCGCGTCAGCGGCCGGTCTGGTCGTCGTCGCGGCCGCGGAGGTAGCGCTCGAACTCGCGGGCGATTGCGTCCCCGCTGGCCTCGGGCAGCTCGGCGGTGTCCTGGGCCTCCTCGAGCGACTGGACGTACTCGGCGACCTCCTCGTCGGACTGCGCGAGCTCGTCGACGCCGCGCTCCCAGGCGCGGGCCTCCTCCTCGAGCTCACCGTGCGGCACGGTGACGCCGAGCAGCGCCTCGATGCGCCGCAGCAGGCTGAGCGTGGCCTTGGGCGACGGCGCGCCGCCGGCATAGTGCGGCACCGCGGCCCACGCCGAGACGGTCGGGATGCCGGCGTCGGTCGCGGTGTGGCTGAGCACACCGACGATGCCCGTCGGGCCCTCGTAGCGCGAGGCCTCGACGTCGAAGCGGTGGATCGCGGCCTCGTCGTCGGCCGTCGCGGTGACGGGGATGGGCCGCGTGTGCGGCACGTCCGCCAGCAGGGCGCCGATCGTCAGCACGGTCGTGACGCCGAGTCGCTGGGCCAGCTCGACCAGCTCGAGCGAGAAGGAGCGCCAGCGCATGGAGGGCTCGATGCCCTGCACGAGCACGACGTCGCGGGCGAAGCCGGTCTCGGTGGCCACGAGCACCCGGGTCGTCGGCCACGACAGCATGCGGCGACCCTCGTCGAGCACGACGCGGGGCCGGTTGACCTGGAAGTCGTAGTACTCCTCGGGGTCGAACGCGGCGACGACCTCGGCGTCCCAGAGGTCCGCCAGGTGGCGGACCGCGCTCGTGGCGGCCTCGCCCGCGTCGTTCCACCCCTCGAAGGCGGCGATGAGCACGGGCTCGGTCAGCTCGGGGACGTCCTCGAACTCCAGCACGCGGCCTCCTTCACTGTGGTTGCCGATCGGCTGCCGGTGGGTCCCGGGTGAACCCTCCACCTCAGCCTATGGGGTCGCGCCGCCCGCATGTTCGATCTGGGCGGCGCGCCCCGCGCGAGGGGCCGTGACCGCCCGCAGGGGCGACCAAGGCGCAACCGCGCACGCGACGCGGTGGCGCCGGTCCGTAGAATCGGGCAGGTCCGTCACCACCCGACTGCTGTCCCCACCGGCCCCCGCGGCCCGCTAGGAGTCACGTTGCCCCTGTCGCCCCGACAGCGACCCGACGTCACCGAGTCACTGACCGTTGCCCTGAGCGAGCGGATCATGGTCATCGACGGCGCGATGGGCACCGCCATCCAGCGTGACCGTCCCGACGAGGCCGGCTACCGCGGTGAGCGCTTCGCCGACTGGCCGAGCGACGTTCAGGGCAACAACGACCTGCTCACCCTGACGCAGCCCGAGATCATCGCCGCCATCCACCGCGAGTACCTCGAGGCCGGCGCCGACATCATCGAGACCAACACCTTCAACGCCAACTCGATCTCGCTGTCCGACTACGGCATGGAGGAGCTCGCCTACGAGCTCAACCACGCCTCCGCGGCGCTCGCCCGACGCGAGGCCGACGCGATGACCGAGCGCACGCCGGACCGGCCGCGCTACGTCGCCGGGGCGCTCGGCCCGACCTCGCGCACGGCGTCGATCTCACCAGACGTCAACGACCCCGGTGCCCGCAACGTCTCCTACGACGAGCTCGTCGCGGCCTACCTCGAGGCCGCTCGGGGCCTCGTCGACGGCGGCAGCGACCTCATCATCATCGAGACGATCTTCGACACGCTCAACGCCAAGGCGGCGATCTTCGCCGCCCTGACCCTCTTCGAGGAGCAGGGGCGGCGCTGGCCCGTCATCATCTCCGGCACGATCACCGACGCGTCGGGCCGCACCCTGTCGGGCCAGGTGACCGAGGCGTTCTGGGACTCCGTTCGGCACGTGTCGCCGCTCGCGGTGGGGCTCAACTGCGCCCTCGGCGCCAAGGAGATGCGGCCCTACATCGCCGAGATGGCGCGGATCGCCGACTCGTTCGTCTCGTGCTACCCCAACGCCGGCCTGCCCAACGCCTTCGGGGAGTACGACGAGGCGCCCGAGGAGACCGCTGCGATCGTCGGCGAGTTCGCCGAGGCCGGTCTCGTCAACCTCGTCGGAGGGTGCTGCGGCACGACGCCCGACCACATCGCCGCCATCGCCAAGGCCGTCGACGGCCGTCCGCGGCGCGAGGTCGCCACGATCGCCCCGGCGATGCGCCTCTCGGGCCTCGAGCCGTTCACCATCACCGACGACAGCCTCTTCGTCAACGTCGGCGAGCGCACCAACATCACAGGCTCGGCCCGCTTCCGCACGCTCATCAAGGACGGCGACTACGACACCGCCCTGTCCGTGGCCGCGCAGCAGGTCGAGAACGGCGCCCAGGTCATCGACGTCAACATGGACGAGGGCATGATCGACGGCGTCGCGGCCATGGACCGCTTCCTCAAGCTCGTCGCGAGCGAGCCCGACATCAGCCGCGTGCCCGTCATGATCGACTCCTCCAAGTGGGAGGTCATCGAGGCGGGCCTCAAGTGCGTCCAGGGCAAGGCGATCGTCAACTCGATCTCGCTCAAGGAGGGCGAGGAGGCCTTCGTCCGGCAGGCTCGGCTGGTGCGCAAGTACGGCGCTGCGGCCGTCGTCATGGCCTTCGACGAGGACGGCCAGGCCGACTCGCTGCAGCGGCGCCAGGAGATCTGCGCGCGGGCCTACCGCATCCTCACCGAGGAGGTCGGCTTCCCGGCCGAGGACATCATCTTCGACCCCAACGTCTTCGCGGTCGCCACCGGCATCGAGGAGCACGCGTCCTACGGTCTCGACTTCATCGAGGCCACCCGCTGGATCAAGGACAACCTCCCCGGCGCCAAGGTCTCCGGAGGCATCTCCAACGTCTCGTTCTCCTTCCGCGGCAACAACCCGGTGCGCGAGGCGATCCACGCCGTCTTCCTCTACCACGCGATCGCGGCGGGGCTCGACATGGGCATCGTCAACGCGGGTGCCCTCGTCGTCTACGACGCCGTCGACACCGTGCTGCGTGAGCGAATCGAGGACGTCGTGCTCAACCGTCGGCCCGACGCTGCCGAGCGGCTGCTCGAGATCGCCGAGGAGCACAACCGGGCCGGCCAGGCGGCCGAGGTCAGCGAGGAGGAGTGGCGCGCCCTGCCCCTCGGCGAGCGCATCACGCACGCCCTCGTCAAGGGGATCGACGCGCACGTCGAGGCCGACACCGAGCTCCTGCGCGCCGAGATCGCCGAGCGGGGCGGACGTCCGATCGAGGTCATCGAGGGCCCGCTCATGGACGGCATGAACGTCGTCGGCGACCTCTTCGGCGCCGGCAAGATGTTCCTTCCGCAGGTCGTCAAGAGCGCCCGCGTCATGAAGAAGGCCGTGGCCTACCTCATCCCGTTCATCGAGCAGGAGAAGCTCGCCGACCCGAGCCTGGCGACCCAGAAGGACACCAACGGCACGATCGTCATGGCGACCGTCAAGGGCGACGTGCACGACATCGGCAAGAACATCGTCGGCGTCGTGCTCCAGTGCAACAACTACGAGGTCATCGACCTCGGCGTCATGGTGCCGGCGCAGAAGATCCTCGACGCGGCCAAGGAGCACGAGGCCGACATCATCGGGCTGTCGGGCCTCATCACCCCCTCGCTCGACGAGATGGTCAACTTCGCCGCCGAGATGCAGCGGCAGGGCCTGACGATCCCGCTGCTCATCGGCGGGGCGACCACCTCGCGCGCGCACACGGCCGTCAAGGTCGACAAGCGCTACGACGGGCCGGTGGTCTGGGTCAAGGACGCCTCTCGCTCCGTCCCGGTCGCCGCGGCGCTGCTGAGCGACGAGCAGCGACCCGGCCTGCTGGCCAAGGTCGAGGCCGACTACGACTCGCTGCGCCTGCGGCACGGGGCCAAGAGCGACCGCCGCCTCCTCAGCCTCGAGCAGGCGCGCGAGCGCCGCACGCCGATCGACTGGTCGGGCTACCGACCGCCGCACCCGCACCTGCTGCTCCAGCAGGACCACGACGTCTCGACGATCACCCGGTCACGCGTCTCGTCGCAGCACGTGCGCGTGCTGCGCGACTACCCCCTCGGCGAGCTGCGCCGCTACATCGACTGGCAGCCCTTCTTCACCACCTGGGAGCTCAAGGGCACCTTCCCCGAGATCCTCAACAACCCGACGAGCGGACCGACCGCCCGCAAGCTCTACGAGGACGCGCAGGCGATGCTCGACCGTGTCGTCGAGGAGCGCTGGCTGCGCGCCAACGGTGTGATCGGGCTCTTCCCGGCCAACGCGGTCGGTGACGACGTCGAGGTCTATGCCGACGAGTCCCGCGAGACCCCGATCGAGGTGCTGCGCCACCTGAGACAGCAGGGTGACCACCGGCAGGGTGTGCCCAACCGCTCGCTCGCCGACTTCGTGGCGCCCCGAGGCACCCGCGACTGGGTCGGTGCCTTCGCGGTGACGGCCGGTCTGGGCGCTGCCGAGCGGGTGGCCGCCTTCAAGGTCGAGATGGACGACTACAACGCCATCCTGCTCGAGTCGCTGGCCGACCGGCTCGCCGAGGCGTTCGCCGAGCGCCTGCACGAGCGGGTCCGCAAGGAGTTCTGGGGCTACGCACCCGACGAGCACCTCGACAACGTCGGGCTCATCAAGGAGCAGTACGCCGGCATCCGTCCCGCTCCCGGCTACCCGGCCTGCCCCGAGCACACCGAGAAGCAGACGCTCTGGCGGCTGCTCGACGTCGAGGCAAACACTGGCATGCAGCTCACCGAGAGCATGGCGATGTCGCCGGGGGCGTCGGTGTCCGGCTTCTACTACTCGCACCCGCAGTCCCAGTACTTCGTCGTCGGGCGTCTCGGACGTGACCAGGTCGAGGACTACGCCGCGCGCAAGGGCTGGACGCTCGCCGAGGCCGAGCGCTGGCTCTCCTCCAACCTCGCCTACGACCCGGAGGACTGACCGGTGGCCACCGAGCTCCCCGCAGCGGTGCTGTGGGACATGGACGGCACGCTCGTCGACACCGAGCCCTACTGGATCGCTGCCGAGCACGAGCTCGTCGCGGCCCACGGGGGCGAGTGGAACGACGAGTTCGCCCACCAGCTCGTCGGCAACGCCCTCGAGGTGTCGGCGCAGCTCATCATCGACAAGTCGGGCATCGGCCTCACGGTGCCCGAGATCATCGATGCCCTGCTCGACCGGGTCGTGCGACACGTCGAGGTCGAGGTGCCGTGGCGTCCGGGTGCCCGTGAGCTGCTCGACGAGCTCGGGGCGCTCGGGGTGCCGTGCCTCCTCGTGACGATGTCGTGGCGACGCCTTGCCGACACCGTCGTGCGCAACCTGCCGGACGGGTCCTTCACTGCGCTCGTCACGGGTGACGAGGTGGGCCACGGCAAGCCGCACCCGGAGCCCTACCTCGCCGCCGCCAGCCTCATCGGGGCAGAACCCTTCGACTGCGTGGCCCTCGAGGACTCGCCGGCGGGCGTGCGCTCGGCCACGGCGGCCGGCGTGCCGACGCTGGCGATCCCGCACGTCGTGCCGGTGCCACAGATCGAGGGAGCCGTGCAGATCACGACCCTCGACGGCGTGCGTGCGGCCGACCTGCTGCCTCTCACCGCAGCCGTGCGCTCTCCGCGATCGCTGCGCTGAGTCGCTGAGTCAGCGGCCCTTGCGCCCGCGGCCGCGTCTCGGGGCCGCGCCCCGCTGCGGCAGCGTGCGCCCCGTCGAGCGACGGGGCGTTGCGCCCCGCTCCGAGCCCGTATGCCGTCCGGTGCCCTTGGCCGAGCCGGATCCGGCCGCCGTGGTGGCCGCCTCGCTCCCGCGGCCCCGGCTGCTGCGCTCGGTGCGTCCGCGCACCACGCCGATGAAGTCCTCGATGCGGGGGTCGTCGTCGTCGACCCGCCAGGCGAGGCCCACCCTCGAGCCGGCCACCCCGGTCACCGGTCGGTGCACGACGTCCTTGCGGTGGTGCACCCGCGCGACCGACAGCGGCATCACGACGAAGCCGGACCCGGTGGCGGCCACCGCGATCGCCTCGACGACGGTCATGGGCGGCATCGTGGCTGCTCGCTCGAGCACGTCGGCAGGCGCGGCGTCGCGCCAGGCCGGCACCGTGTCGGCGGGCTGCAGCAGCACCTCGTCGGCCAGGTCGGCGACGTCGAGCGTGTCGTAGGCTGCCGCGGCGTGCTCCTTGGCGACGACGACGACGGGCGCCTCCTCGTAGAGCGGGATGACGTGCAGGCCGGTGCGGTCGATGGGCAGGCGGAGCAGGCTGAGGGTCGTCTCGCCCGAGCGCAGACGCGACTCCGCGTCATCGCCGTCGACCGGAGTGAGGTCCAAGGGATCACCGGGGTGACGCTCGGCCCAGGTGCGGACCCACTTGTCGGGTGTGACACCGGTGACGAAGTCGACCCGCAGGGGCCTGCTCGGGTCGTCCGTCATGGGGCTGCACCTTCGGTCGCGTGGAGAGTGCTCCGAGGCTAGCCGACCACTCGTCGTCGCCCCTCACCTCGGCGCCTCAGCGCTGCTGGGCGGTCCAGGCTCCGGCGCGGGCTGCGTCGGCGATGCGGTCGGCGAGCTCGGCGTGGCCTTCGCGAACGAGCCCGGTCGTCACGCGCACGTGGCCCTCCGACCCGGGCCGGCTCTCGACCGCGAAGGGCGAGCCCGGGGTCACGGCGATGCCCTGGCTGGCGAGCCGCAGCACCGCGGCGGACTCGTCTCGCACCGGCACCCAGATGTTGAGCCCGTCGGTGCCCGGCACGTCGATGCCCAGCTCGCGCAGTCGGCCGACGACGAGCTCTCTCCGACGGGCGTACTCCGCCCGGGCCCGCGCCACCTCGCGCACCGCCTCGGGGTCCTCGAGCAGGGCGGCGAGCACGTGCTGCAGCAGGCGGCTCGACCAGCCCTGGCCCAGCGCCCGGGCGTGTCGCACAGGGGAGAGGAGCGAGTCGGGCCCGCTGACCGCAGCGAGACGCAGGTCGGGCCCGTGCGACTTGCTGTAGCTGCGGATGTGCAGCACCTGCTCGGGGATCCACGCCCCGAGGCTGATCGGGGCCGACGACGAGATGGGCCCACTGGAGTCGTCCTCGACGACGATCACGTCGTGGTCCTTCAACAGGGCGGCGAGGCGACGGGCCCGGGTCGGTGTCAGCGAGACACCGGTGGGGTTCTGCCCGCGCGGCTGGAGGAAGACCGCTGCCGGGCGCCGCGCCAGGGCCGACTCGACGGCCTCGAGGTCGAGCCCCGTCTCCGTCAGCGGCACACCGACCATCTCGACCCCGCGGTCCTCGAGCAGGTCGAGCATGGGCGGGAAGCCGGGACTCTCGACGAGCACGGTGTCACCGGGCCGCAGCAGGGTGCGGCTGATGAGGTCGAGGGCATCCATCGCCCCGTCGACGACGACGACGTCCTCGGCGGCATACGGCCAGTCCCAGGCCAGCACGTCACGCAGCTGGGCCAGCACCGGGTCGTCGAGGTAGCTCGTCGGGGTCGAGCGGCCGGGCAGTCGGGCGAGCACCGCCGCGAGGCCGGGCAGCAGTGCCGGGTCGGGCACGCCGGTGGAGAGGTCGATCGTGACCTCGGAGTCGTGGCGCAGCGCCCGGGAGTAGCGCTCACCCCCGCCCCGCCCGGTCGGCGCGACCGTGGTGCCCCGTCGACCGTCGGAGCGGATCGTGCCCGAGCGCGCCAGCAGCTGCCAGGCCGAGCTCACCGTCGTCGGCGAGATCATCAGCTCCTCGGCGAGGCGGCGGATCGGCGGCAGCTGGTCGCCGGCCCCGAGCTCACCGTCGCGGATGGCGCGAGAGACCGCCTGGGCCAGGCCCTTGGCGGTCGGGGTGTCGAGGCGCTCCTCGAGCGCGGAGATGAGGCTGCGCACCTTTGCACCATAGCAATGAAAGCTTTGTATGGCATAGAGGTGTCACGTAATCTCGGTCCATGACCTCGACTCCTGTCACCGCCATCGACCACTGGATCTCCGGCACCCGCGTGCCCGGCACGTCGGGCCGCACCGCGCCGGTCCACGACCCGGCGACCGGGCAGCAGACGGGCGAGGTCGCGCTCGCGTCGGCGGGTGAGATCGACGAGGCGCTCAAGACCGCGGTGGCCGCTGCCCGGGAGTGGCGCGCCAGCTCCCTGTCGAAGCGGGCCGCGGTGCTCTTCGCCTTCCGCGAGCTGCTGCACACCCGCACCGACGAGCTCGCCGCGATCGTCACCGCCGAGCACGGCAAGGTGCTCTCCGACGCCGTCGGCGAGATCGCCCGCGGCCTCGAGAACGTCGAGTTCGCGACCGGCGTGCCGCAGCTGCTCAAGGGCGGCTTCTCCGAGCAGGCGGCGAGCGGGGTCGACGTCTACAGCATCCGGCAGCCCCTCGGCGTCGTCGCCGGCATCACGCCCTTCAACTTCCCCGTGATGGTGCCGCTCTGGATGTGTGCCAACGCCATCGCGTGCGGCAACTCGTTCGTGCTCAAGCCCAGCGAGAAGGACCCGTCGGCATCGCTCTTCCTCGCCGAGCTGTGGAAGGAGGCTGGCCTGCCCGACGGCGTCTTCACCGTGCTGCACGGTGACAAGGAGGCCGTCGACGCCCTGCTCGACCACGACGACATCGCGGCCGTGAGCTTCGTCGGCTCGACCCCGATCGCGAAGTACATCTACGAGCGAGGCACCGCGGCAGGCAAGCGCGTCCAGGCCCTCGGTGGCGCGAAGAACCACGCCCTCGTGCTGCCCGACGCCGACATCGAGATGGCGGCCGACGCCATCGTCTCGGCCGCGTACGGCGCGGCGGGGGAGCGGTGCATGGCGCTGTCGGTCGCCGTCGCCGTCGGCGAGGTCGGTGACGACCTCGTGGCCGCCATCTCGACCCGGTTGCCGAAGCTCACCGTCGGACCGGGCGCGGCCGAGGGCACCGACATGGGTCCGCTCATCACCCGCGAGCACCGTGACAAGGTGGCCGGCTACGTCGCGGCCGGTGCCGAGGCAGGTGCGACCGTCGTCGTCGACGGGCGCGACCAGCAGGTGCCGGAGGAGGGCTTCTTCCTCGGCATGACGCTGCTCGACGACGTCACCCCCGACATGGCCGTCTACCGCGACGAGATCTTCGGGCCGGTCCTGTCGGTCGTGCGCGTCGCCACCTACGACGAGGGCCTGGCCCTCATCAACCGCAACCAGTACGCCAACGGCACCGCGATCTTCACCCGTGACGGCGGGGCGGCCCGCCGCTTCCAGAACGAGGTCGAGGTCGGGATGGTCGGCATCAACGTGCCGATCCCCGTCCCGGTGGCCTACTACTCCTTCGGCGGGTGGAAGGACTCCCTCTTCGGCGACACCCACATGTACGGCCCCGAGGGCATCAACTTCTTCACCCGGGGCAAGGTCGTGACCCAGCGCTGGCCCGACCCGGCGACCTCGACCGTCGACCTCGGCTTCCCACGCACCCGCTGAGAAAGAGGATCACACCATGACCGACCTCGACCAGCGTCTTGACCAGCGCACCGTGATCGCCGACCTGCTCGACGGCATGACCGAGCAGCAGGTGCGCGCCCTC
The DNA here is from genome assembly GCF_044793955.1 of Humibacillus xanthopallidus. Taxonomy (GTDB): domain Bacteria; phylum Actinomycetota; class Actinomycetes; order Actinomycetales; family Dermatophilaceae; genus Humibacillus; species Humibacillus xanthopallidus_C. The sequence goes on from NZ_CP084995.1 coordinate 2,420,344, forward strand.
GACCGCGACCACGTCTTCCACTCGTGGTCCGCGCAGGGCCTGATCGACCCGCTGCCGATCGCGCGGGCCCAGGGCTCCTACTTCTGGGACTACGAGGACAAGCGCTACCTCGACTTCAGCAGCCAGCTCGTCAACGTCAACATCGGCTACAACCACCCGAAGGTCGTCGCAGCGATCCAGGAGCAGGCCGCGCGGCTCGCGACAATCGCCCCTTCGTTCGCCAACGACGCGCGCAGCGAGGCCGCGCGTCTCATCACCGAGGTCGCGCCCGAGGGCCTGTCGGCGGTGTTCTTCACCAACGGCGGGGCCGAGGCCAACGAGAACGCGATCCGAATGGCCCGCCTGCACACCGGGCGCCACAAGGTGCTCGCGACCTACCGCAGCTACCACGGCGCCACGGGCGGGTCGATCACCCTGACGGGCGACCCGCGGCGCTGGCCCTCCGAGCCGGGTTTCGCGGGCATCGTGCACTTCTGGGGCCCCTACCCCTACCGGTCCGCCTTCCACTCCGAGACCGAGGAGCAGGAGGGCCACCGTGCCCTCCAGCACCTGCGCGACACCCTCATGGTCGAGGGCGCCCACACCGTGGCGGCGATCATCCTCGAGACGGTGGTCGGCACCAACGGCATCCTCGTGCCGCCCGCGGGCTACCTCCAAGGCGTCCGCGAGCTCTGCGACGAGCACGGCATCGTGCTCATCGCCGACGAGGTCATGTCCGGCTTCGGCCGCTGTGGCGAGTGGTTCGCCGTGGACCACTGGGGCATCCGTCCCGACCTCATCACCTTCGCCAAGGGCGTCAACTCGGGCTACGTCCCGCTCGGCGGCGTCGTCATCTCCGACGAGATCAGGCAGACCTTCGACCAGCGCGCCTTCCCCGGCGGCCTGACCTACTCGGGACACCCGCTCGCCTGCGCCTCCGCCGTTGCCTCGATCAACGCCTTCCGGGACGAGGGCATCATCGAGAACGCCCGGATGCTGGGGACCGACGTCATCGGCCCGCGCCTGCGCGAGATCGCCACGCGGCACCCGAGCGTCGGCGACGTGCGCGGCCTCGGGGTCTTCTGGGCCGTCGAGCTCGTCCGCGACCGTGAGACGCGCGAGCCGCTCGTGCCCTACAACGCCGCCGGCGAGGCGGCGAAGCCGATGACGGCCTTCGCCGCGGCGTGCAAGGACCGGGGCCTGTGGCCCTTCACGCACTTCAACCGCACCCACGTCGTGCCGCCGTGCACGACGACGGCGGACGAGGCGCGCGAGGGGCTCGACATCCTCGACGAGGCCCTCTCGGTCGCCGACGAGTTCACCGTCTGAGGGAGACTGCGGCAGTCGGGCCGGTGCTCCGTCGGCAGGCCAGTCGACTGATGAGGGGCCTGGTCAGTCGTCGATCTCGACCTGACCTGTGACGGTCGGGTCGATGGCTCGGCTCGCCGCGTCGTCGGGCAGCGGTGGCGGCGTGCCGCCCCAGGCGGGGCACAGCGGCTTGTGGTCGCACCAGTCGCAGAGCCGACTCGGGCTGGGTCGCCAGTCGCCGGTCGTCGCGGCGCGCTCGATCGCCGCCCACAGGGCCTTGACCTTGCGCTCGGTGCCGAGGAGGTCCTGCTCGTCGGGCTCGTAGGCGACGATCTCGCTGTTGCCGAGGTAGACGAGCTGGAGCCGCCGAGGGATCTCGCCCCGCAGCCGCCACAGCACCAGGGCGTAGAACTTCATCTGGAAGAGGGCCTTGGCCTCGAAGTGCTCCGAGGGGGAGCGGCCGGTCTTGTAGTCGACGACCCGCATCGCGCCGCTCGGGGCCACGTCGAGACGGTCGACGTAGCCGCGCAGCACGAGACCGTCGATCTCGGTCTCCACGTAGAGCTCGCGCTCGGCGGGCTCGAGCCGGGTCGGGTCCTCGAGCCCGAACCACGTCTCGAGCAGGGCCTGGGCCCCCGAGAACCAGGCGTCGGTGCTGCCGTCGTGCTCGGACAGCAGGTCGAGCATGGCCGGCTCCTCGCCGGCGAGGCGCTCCCACTCCTGGGGCACGAGGGCCACGGCGGCATCGATGGTGCGCTCGGTGGCCGGCAGGTCGAAGAGCCGCTCGAGCACGGCGTGCACGAGGGTGCCCCGCGCGGTGGCCTGGGTCGGAGGAGAGGGCAGCTTGTCGATGACCCGGAAGCGATAGAGCATCGGACACGTCATGAAGTCCGACGCTCGGCTGGGTGAGAGGGCTGCGACCATGAGGCGACTGTATGCCGCGGGGCCGACAGCGCCGGACCGCTCCCCACAGGGCCAGGGCTTAGGCTCTGAGGATGTCCACACCCGCTGGCCGCCGGTCACCACACGGCTGGCAGATCGGCTCGCTGGCGGGCTCGCCCGTCTACCTCGGCCGCTCGTGGCCGGTCATCGCCGTCGTCATCGTCGTCGTCTTCGGTCCCAACCTCGCGCGCCCCGACCGAGGCCCTGAGTACGGCTACCTCGCGGCCGCCGGCTACGCGCTGCTGCTGCTGCTCTCGGTGCTCGTGCACGAGGCCGCGCACGCGCTCGCCGCTCGCTGGCGGGGCCACCCCGTCGACCGCATCGTCGCTGACGTGTGGGGCGGGCACACCGTCTACGACGCCACCCGCACCTCGCCCGGCTCCACCGCGCTGATCGCAGTCGTCGGCCCCCTCGCCAACCTCGCCCTCGCCGGGGTCGGGCTGCTCCTCCAGTCGGTCACGACCAACGACACCGCCCTGCTGCTGCTGACGATCATCACCTACGCCAACCTGCTCGTCGGGCTCTTCAACCTGCTGCCCGGACTGCCCCTCGACGGCGGCCAGATCGTCAGTGCCCTCGTGTGGCGCGTCACAGGTCGCCGTGGTGCGGGCTTCGTCGTCGCCGGCTGGCTGGGGCGCGTCGTCGCACTTGCCACCGTGGCGTGGTTCGTCGTCGTGCCCTTCGTGCGGGGCGAGCCCGGTGACGCGTTCGGCATGATCTTCCCGATCGTCATCGCGGCCTTCCTCTGGCAGGGCGCCACCGGTGCGATCCGGGCAGGACGCATCCACGAGGCGACGGCGCAGCCAGCAGCCGAGGTGCTCGAGCCGCTCGTCGTCGTCGCTGCCACGACGACGCTGGCCCAGGTCGACGAGGCGCTCGCCTCCGGCGCGCTGCGACCCACCCCGGCGCGCCAGGTCCCCGACGGGCAGGTCTGGCTCGCCACGTCCGACGACCGTGGCTGGCCCGTCGGCGTCGTCGAGCCCGGCGCCACGCAGGCGGTTCCACCCGAGGCGCGCGCACGGACGGCGCTCTCGGCGGTCACGGTCGCCCAGCCGGGCGCCTGGGTCGTGGCGCTCGCACCCACGGACGTGCTCACCGACCTCATCCGGGTCATGAGCGAGCGCAGCCTGTCGTATGCCGTGGTCGTCGACTCCTCGACGCGCTCCGTACTCGGGTTGGCCACGGCCGAGCAGATCAACGCCGTCGTCGGCGCGCAGCTGGCCCGTCGCGGGCGCCGCTGAGCGTCCGGGTTCCCGGCCCTGCGTCCACACCCCCCTCGACCGGCGTCGCGTCGTCCACAGTCTCGAGGTCGTCCCCCGGCGACGGGGCCCGGGGCGACGAGGCTGGCACCCGAGAGCCCGCGACCGTCGGGCCGGACAGGGCGGGGAGATGAGCAGGATTCGAGGTGACGAGGCCGGCACGACGTCGGCGCTCAACGAGGTCGCGCTGCGAGGGCGGGCGTCCGCCGCTGGGGAGGAGCGCACCCTGCCGAGCGGAGACGTCATCGTCACGCTGAGGGTCATCGTCCCGCGGGAGGGAGGGGCTGCCCGGCGCGCGGCCGGCACCGGTGAGGTGCGACGTGCCTCCGTCGACACCATCGACGTCGTCTGCTGGACGGCTCGCACCCGGCGGGCTGCCCTGCGCCTGGCCGCCGGCGACGGGGTCGAGGTCGGTGGGGCCCTGCGCCGCCGGTTCTTCGGCGGTCCCGGTGGGCGCCAGAGCCGCTACGAGGTCGAGGCGACGTCGGTGCGTCGGGTGGCGAGAGGGGCTCCAGTGGCCTCCTAGACTGTGCTCCCATGAGCGATGCCGCGCCGTCCACCCCTCCCGGGAGCGCCCACAACCGACGCGGGGTGTTCGAGGTCGGCGAGCGCATCCAGCTCACCGACCCCAAGGGTCGGCTGCACACGATCACCCTCGAGCCCGCGCGCGAGTTTCACACCCACCGCGGCTTCCTGCGCCACGACGACCTCATCGGTGCCCCCGACGGCTCGGTCGTCACCAACACGGCCGGCGTCGAGTACCTCGCGCTCCGACCGTTGCTCAGCGACTACGTGATGTCGATGCCGCGTGGGGCGGCGGTCGTCTACCCCAAGGACGCCGGGCAGATCGTCCAGATGGCCGACATCTTCCCCGGGGCGACGGTCGTCGAGGCGGGCGTCGGCAGCGGCGCCCTGTCGATGTCGCTGCTGCGCGCGATCGGTGAGCACGGGCGGCTGCTGTCCTTCGAGCGGCGCGAGGACTTCGCCGAGATCGCCAAGGGCAACGGCCGGGCCTTCTTCGGCGGCGACCACCCGGCGTGGACCGTCACCGTGGGTGACCTCGTCGAGAGCCTCCCGACGCTCGTGCCGGCGGGCACGGTCGACCGGGTGGTGCTGGACATGCTCGCTCCCTGGGAGTGCCTCGACGCCGTCGCCGACGCGCTCATCCCCGGCGGGGTGCTCATCTGCTACGTCGCGACCACCACCCAGCTGAGCCGCGTCGCCGAGGGCATGCGCCTGCACGGTGGTTACACCGAGCCCAGCGCGTGGGAGTCCCTCGTTCGGGGCTGGCACCTCGAGGGTCTCGCCGTGCGCCCCCAGCACCGCATGCACGGTCACACCGGCTTCCTCGTCACGACCCGCAGGCTCGCTCCCGGTGTCGTGCCGCCCGAGCGCAAGCGTCGACCGGCCAAGGGATCCCACCCGGTGGTCGACGGCGTCGCGGTGGGTGCGGACGGCATACCGGAGGGTGACGACACCCCGCTGACGCAGCCCGGCTCGCTGGCCGCGGTCGACGTGCCCGATGAGGCGTGGACGCCCGAGGCGATGGGCGAGCGAGTCAAGAGCGACAAGACGATCCGCCGCGTACGCCGATCACTGGCTGAAACGTCCGAGGAAAACTGACGACCTCGGGTTAGGGTCGAATCGTCACGGTGTGCGAGTGACGGATGAGGAGGCCGAGATGTCAGATGACGTCAGCAGCTGGAATCAGGCGGGTGACGGCGGCTCCGAGACCACCGGATCGCGCAGCCCCGGCGCCAGCGAGCGTGAGCTCGCCGCCCTGCGCGCCGAGATCGACGCGCTGCGCGACGCAGCGCGGGTCTCGCCGCAGCGCACGCGAGAGCTCGAGGCCCGCCTCGCCCACGTGCAGACGAGCCTCTCGACCCTGTCGACGCAGAACGAGCGCCTCGTGCGCACGCTCAAGGAGGCCCGCGAGCAGATCGTCACCCTGAAGAAGGAGGTCGACCGACTCGCCCAGCCCCCGAGCACCTACGGCCTCATCATGGACACGCCCCAGGACGGCGCGGTCGACATCCTCACCGGCGGGCGCAAGATGCGCGTCGCCGTGAGTCCCTCGGTCGAGGTCGGCGAGCTGGGCCTGGGCCGCGAGGTCATGCTCAACGAGGCGCTCAACGTCGTCTCGGTGCACGGCTTCGAGCGGGTCGGCGAGGTCGTCACCGTCAAGGACAAGCTCGACGACCTGCGCGTCGTCGTCGTCACCCACGGTGACGAGGAGCGGGTGTGCCGTCTGGCCAACCCCCTCATCGGCGAGCACATCCGGGTCGGTGACTCCCTCACCCTCGACGCGAGGTCGAACTTCGTGCACGAGGTGATCCCCAAGCTCGAGGTCGAGGAGCTCGTCCTCGAGGAGGTGCCCGACGTCGCCTACGAGGACATCGGGGGCCTGGCGGGCCAGATCGAGCAGATCCGCGACGCGGTCGAGCTGCCCTTCCTGCACCCCGAGCTCTACAAGGAGCACGCCCTCAAGCCGCCGAAGGGGGTGCTCCTCTACGGACCCCCCGGCTGCGGCAAGACCCTCATCGCCAAGGCGGTCGCCGCGTCGCTGGCCCGCAAGGTGGCCGAGCGCACGGGCAAGCAGACCGAGAAGAGTTACTTCCTCAACATCAAGGGCCCGGAGCTGCTCAACAAGTACGTCGGTGAGACGGAGCGGCACATCCGGCTGATCTTCCAGCGTGCTCGCGAGAAGGCCTCCGACGGCACACCCGTCGTCGTCTTCTTCGACGAGATGGACTCCCTCTTCCGCACCCGCGGGTCCGGCGTCAGCAGCGACGTCGAGACGACGATCGTGCCGCAGCTGCTCGCCGAGATCGACGGTGTCGAGCGGCTCGAGAACGTCATCGTCATCGGCGCCTCCAACCGCGAGGACATGATCGACCCCGCGATCCTCCGGCCGGGCCGCCTCGACGCGAAGATCAAGATCGAGCGCCCCGACGCCGAGAGCGCCCGCGACATCTTCAGCAAGTACCTCACCGACACCCTGCCGCTGCACGAGCACGACCTGGCCGTGCACGGGGGCGACCGCGAGGCGACCGTCGTGGCCATGATCACGGCAGCGGTCGAGCGGATGTACTCCGAGATGGACGAGAACCGCTTCCTCGAGGTGACCTACCAGGGCGGCGACAAGGAGATCCTCTACTTCAAGGACTTCAACTCCGGGGCGATGATCCAGAACATCGTCGACCGGGCCAAGAAGCTCGCCATCAAGGACTTCCTGATGACCGGCCAGAAGGGCATTCGCATCGAGCATCTGATGACCAGCTGCGTCGATGAGTTCAAGGAGAACGAGGACCTGCCCAACACGACCAACCCCGACGACTGGGCGCGCATCAGTGGCAAGAAGGGCGAGCGCATCGTCTACATCCGCACGCTCATCAAGGGCAAGGACGGCACCGAGCCGGGCCGTTCCATCGCGACGGCCAACACCGGGCAGTACCTCTGAGCGCCGATCCTCGCCGCACGTCCCGCTGACCGGAGCACCGCACCGTCGCTCGAGTGGGCACTTTCGATCGGTGCCGTCCGCGACGGCGTACGCGCCGTTGGTGGGAAGTGCCCACTCGATGCGTGGGGTCGGCGACGGCGAACGCGTGTTGGTTGGGAAATGCCCACTCGACGGGTGGGGTCGGCGAGGGGGTCAGGGCGGGTGCGGTCGTGGCCGGCCAGCACCGGGCAGTACCTCTGAGCGCGGCTCCTCGCTCCACGTCCCGCTGACCGGAGCACCGCACCGTCGCTCGAGTGGGCACTTTCCATCCGTGCCGTCCCCGAACGCGTACGCACCTTCGGTCGAGTGGGCAGTTTCCACCCGTGCCGTCCGTGACGGCGTACGCGCCTGCGGTGGAAAGTGCCCACTCGATGGGTGGGGTCGGCGAGGGGGCAGGGGGTGCGGTCGTGGGCCGGCCAACACCGGGCAGTACCTCTGAGCGCCGATCCTCATTTCACGTCCCGCTGACCGGAGCACTGCACGGTCGCTCGAGTGGGCACTTTCCATCCGTGCCGTCCGCGACGGCGTACCCGGCCGTTGGTGGAAAGTGCCCACTCGATGGGTGGGGTCGGCGACGGCGTACGCGCCTCCGGTGGGAAGTGCCCACTCGATGGGTGGGGTCGGCGAGGGGGCAGGGCGGGTGCGGTGGTGGGTCGTCCCAGCACCGGGCAGTACGTCTGAGCGCCGATCCTCATTTCACGTCCCGCTGACCGGAGCACCGCACCGTCGGTCGAGTGGGCACTTTCCACCCGTTGCCGTCCGCGACGGCGCACCCGGCCGTTGGTGGAAAGTGCCCACTCGATGGGTGGGGTCGGCGACCCCGTACGTGCCGTTGGTGGAAAGTGCCCACTCGATGGGTGGGGTCGGCGACGGCGTACCCGGCCGTTGGTGGAAAGTGCCCACTCGATGCGTGGGGTCGGCGCGGTGGGTCAGCGGGGATGCGGTGGAAAGTGCCCACTCGACGGGTGGGGTCGGCGACGGCGTACGCGCCGTTGGTGGAAAGTGCCCACTCGATGAGTGGGGGCCGGCGCGGGGTGGATCGGGTCAGCGGCGGGTGCGGCGGAGGACCAGGGTTACGAGGGCGCGCCAGCCGACGAGGAAGAGCGCGAGCACCAGGGCTGCCACGAGCACGAAGCTGACCGCGGTGCCCTGACCGGTGGACTGGCGCAGCACCATCCCGATGAGCACGGTGGCGAACCAGACGGTGATCCCCGGACCGACCTCGAGCGGCCACGCCTTGCGCAGCACGCGCACCACGGCCCATCCGACGGCGGTGCCGACGAGGAAGGGCCAGGCCGTGACGAGCGCCCCGACCACGGGGTTGGCCTCGTCGTGGCTGGCGCGGCCGACGGCTGCGAAGACGACGACGAGCAGCACGTCGAGCGCGAACGCGACCGGCGGGCGACGCAGGACGGCGAGGGCACCGGTCATGACGGCGTGTCGAACGGCAGCCTGGCCTGCGGGGGCGCATGCGTCGGGTCGACGCCCTCGAAGAGCGAGCTCACCGACCGCCCGTGGTGGATGCGGCTGATCGCCTCGGCGAAGAGTGCCGAGACCGATCGGACCGTCAGCTCCGGCCAGCCGGGGGGCGGGGGCACCGTGTCGGTCGTGACGACCTCGGTGACGAAGGGGTGGTCGCGCAGGCGCTCGACGGCCTTGCCGGCAAACAGGCCGTGGGTGCACACGATCGAGGCCTCGGTGGAGCCGGCGTCCTTGAGGCGGTCCATCAGCTCGAGCATCGAGCCTCCGGTCGCGATCTCGTCGTCGAGCACGATGGCCCGGCGACCGTCCACGTCGCCCACGATCGCGTCGATGACGACGCGGTCGTCGGAGATGCGCTGCTTGGCGCCGGCGGCCACGGGCAGGCCCAGCAGCCGGGCGAACTGGGTGGCCACCTTGGCGTTGCCGAGGTCGGGGCTGACGACGATGCAGTCGGTGAGGTCGGTCCCGCGGTAGTGGTCGGCGAGCACGCCGATGGCTGTGAGGTGGTCGACGGGCGTGGAGAAGAAGCCGTGCACCTGAGGGGCGTGCAGCGCCATGGTGAGCACGCGGTGCGCGCCCGCCGTCGAGATCATGTCGGCGACGAGCCGGCCGCCAAGCGAGATGCGAGAGGCATCCTTCTTGTCGGAGCGGGCATAGGCGTAGTGCGGCATGACGGCGGTGATCTGGGCCGCGGACGCACCCCGAGCGGCGTCGATCATGAGCAGGAGCTCCATGAGGTGCTCCTGCGTCGGCGGGACGAGCGGCTGCACGATGTAGACGTCGCGCTGGCGGCAGTTCGCGAGCAGCTGGGCCTGCAGGCAGTCGTTGCTGAACCGCTTGATGTCGACGGGCGACCGGTTCACCCCGAGGTAGGCGCAGATCTTGTCGGCGAGGGCAGGATGTGCCGACCCGCTGAACACGACGACATCATTCACTCCGAGCCATCCCTCTCGAGGTCCGCGTGCGCTTCGCACCCTAGCCGACCCGGGGCCGGTGCGCGTGCCGCGCGATCCACCTGGTGAGCTCGTCACGGGCCGCTCGGCCCACCGGCGTCGCGCCCGGGAAGCTGTGGAAGCCGTGGGGGACGCGCGGGTAGTTGGTCAGCTCGACCTCGACACCGGCGTCGCGCAAAGCCCGAGCGTAGGCCGCGCCGTCGTCGCGCAGGGGGTCGAGGTCGGCCGTCTGCACGAGCGCGGGCGGCAGCGCGGCGAGGTCGGCGGCATACAACGGCGACACGAGCGGGTCGACCCGCTCGAGCGCGTCGGGGCCCTCGCCGAGGTAGTGCCCGAGGAAGGCGTCCATGTCGGCCCTGGTGAGGATCGCGCCACCCGCGTGCTCGGCCACCGACGGCTGCGACATGGTGGCGTCGACCGCGGGATAGATGAGGGACTGGTGGGCCAGGTCGGCGCCACCATCGGCACGCACCACCTGCGTGACGACAGCCGACAGGTTGGCGCCGGCCGAGTCGCCCGCGACGCCGATGCCGTCGGGCCGCGCGCCCAGGGCGGGCGCTGAGCCCGTCACCCAGCGGACCGCGTCGACGCAGTCGAGCGCCGCCTGGGGCGCGCGGAACTCGGGCGCGAGCCGGTAGTCGACGCTGAGCACGAGGACGCCGGCAGCATGGGCGATGGCCGTGCAGATCGGGTCGTAGGACCGGGTGTTGCCGAGGACCCAGCCCCCGCCGTGGAGCCAGACGAGGACCGGCAGCGGGCCGGGTCCACCCCTGCGCGGTCGATAGGTGCGCACCCCCACCGAGTGACCGTCGCGGGCCCGGAACGCGGTCGCCCCGATGCTGACGTCGCGGCGCACCCTGCCGGTGATCCACGAGTAGGGCGGCCGCGCGGGCGCGGCCCAGGCCCGCATGCGCGGGATCTCCTCGGCGGCGAGGCTGCTGATGGCGCCGCGTTCACGGCTGATCGCCCGAACGACGAGGCGGGTGCGGAGCGGCATGTCCCACGAGCTGCTGGTCGTCACGCTGCGCAGTCTGGCACGGCACGCAGGCCTGCCTTGCACGGTTGCGGCGTGCGCGTCGGGCAGGATGATGGGGTGCCCAGCCCAGACGAGCCCCTCGAGGGCGCCGAGACCGTGGCCGACGCGGTCGACACCCTCGATCCCGCGGCGGCCGTCGAGGTCATCGAGCCGCCCATTCCCGACCGCGTGCGGCGGCCCGCGGATGCCGTGCGCCTCGCCGTCGTCACGCTCGTGCTCGTGCTCGGCCTCGTCGTCGCCGACTTCGCCACAGGCACGCGCGGCGCCGTCGAGCAGGACCTCGCCGAGGCCACCAGCGGGCTGCCTCGCATCCTGCTGACCCTCCTCGCCTGGCTCGCCGGACTCGGGGCCCTGCTCCTGCCGATCGCGGTCGGGGCCGACCTGCTCGTGCGCCGTCGGCCGCTCCAGCTCGTGCAGGCCCTCGGTGCGGCTGTCGTCGGCGGTGTGCTCGTCATCATCTGCGTCGCGCTCGTCACGACGGGCCACGGCGGCTTCCTCACCGATGTGCTGACGCGGCCGACGGCGACCGGTCAGAGTCCGCCCCTCGACATCATCGTCGTCTCGATGATCGCGCTGCTCACCGTCGCCGACATCGCCGGTCGCAAGTGGATCTCCCCGGCCGCCACCGTCGTGGTCTCGGCCACCGTGCTCACGGCCTTCCTCTCCGGCCTCGTCACGCTGACCGCGCTCATCAGCTCGCTCCTGCTGGGCTGGCTCGTGGGCCTCGCCTTCCGGCTGGGCTTCGGGGCGGTGTCGACCCGCCCGCCGGGCGTCGACGTGGCCCGGGTGCTCCTCGACACCGGCGTGCCCCTCGAGCGCCTGCGGCTCGTCGACGCCAACGCCGCGGGCGACCGGAGGTATGCCGGAACGACCGCGAGCGGGTCCGTCGACGTCCACGTCATCGACCGTGACACCTTCGGCCTCGCCTCCGGTCGGCGCCTGATCCGGGCCGTCCGGCTCCGCAGCGGTTTCTCCCGCCCACCCGCGGTGACCCTTCGCGCCGAGCTCGAGCACCGCACCCTCATGGGCCTGCTGCTCGCAGACGCCGGCGTCCACGCCCCCCGGCCGGTCGCCGTCTCGGAGGTCGGCCCCTTCGCGGCCGTCATCGCCTACGTCGAGCCCCAGGGCGTCACCCTGGCCGAGCTCGACGACCTCGACGACGAGCAGCTGGCGCAGGTCTGGCGCCTCGTGGCCACCCTGCACCGGCGACGCATCGCGCACCGTGGCCTCAGCCCGCATGCGTTGCTCATGGACGGGGAGGGACGCGTGGGTCTGCGCTCCCTCGGCGCCGGCGACCTCGCGGCCGACGACATCACCCTGCGCATCGACCTCGCCCAGCTGCTGACCAGCGTGGCCCTCGTCGTCGGCCCGGAGCGCGCCGTCTCCTCGGCCGTCGAGGCCCTGGGAAAGGAGGCCGTCGTCCGGGCCGTGCCGGTGCTGCAGTCCGTCGCGATGACGCCCGACACGCGCTCGGCCCTCAAGGCGCACAAGGGGCTGCTCGGCACGCTCCGCGACGAGCTCATGGCGCTGCGTCCCTCGACCGAGCAGGTCGCGCCGGTCGAGCTGCGCCGGGTCACGCTGCGGTCGGTCGTCACCGTCATCGGTGGCGTCGTGGCCGGCTACCTCGTGCTGACGCAGCTGGCCCAGGTCAACCTGGGCGAGGTCATCAGCACGGCCCAGTGGGAGTGGGCGCTCGTGCTCGTCGCCTTCGCGGTCGCGACCTTCGCCGGCGCCTCGATCGCCCTGGCCGGGGCCGTGCAGATCCACCTCAGCTTCGTGCGCACCTACATGACCCAGCTCGCCGTCGCCTTCAGCGGGCTCGTCGCTCCGGCAGCGGTCGGCAACATCGCGCTCAACACCCGCTACCTGCAGACCTCGGGCCTGCCACCGGCCGTCGCCGGAGCGAGTGTCGGAGTGGCCCAGGTCGCCCAGTTCTGCTCGTACTTCGTGCTGCTCGTCGTCGCGGGCGTGCTCGCAGGCACCGGGCCGGCCATCTCGTTCAGCCCGTCACCCGTGCTGGTGGCGGGCATCCTCGCCGTCCTCATCATCGCCATCGGCCTGCTCGCTGTGCCCCGGGTGCGGGCGGTGATCACCGACCGCGTGATGCCGCAGATCCGCTCCGCCGTGCCCCAGGTGCTCGCGACCTTCCAGCACCCCAAGAAGGTCGCCCAGCTGCTCGGCGGCGCGCTCATCCTCGACGTGTCCTTCGTCGCCTCCCTCGTCTGCGCCACCCGGGCCTTCGGCTCCGACGCCGCCATCCCCGCGGTCGCGGTGGTCTACTTCGCCGGGGCCATCATCGGGTCGGCCGTGCCGACGCCGGGTGGGCTCGGTGGCATCGAGGCGGCCATGTCGGCCGGCCTCATCGCCATCGGCGTGCCGGGAGGCGTCGCCGTCTCGGCGGTCCTGCTCTATCGCCTCGCGACCTACTGGCTGCCGATCCCGTTCGGCTGGTTCTCGCTCAACCGGCTCCAGAAGCTCGGGGCGATCTGAGCCCCGCCCGGCGGCATACGGCGGACTGGCGAGGAGAGCGGTCGGGGCGCCGGTTATCGTCCTGACCATGACGGTGCGTCGGATCATGGGCCTCGAGACCGAGTACGGCATCTCCGTGCCCGGCGACCCGATGGCCAACCCGATGTTCCTCTCGGGGCAGGTGATCAGCGTGTATGCCGCCGCGCAGGGCATCCGCTCCAACCAGTCGAGCTGGGACTACGCCTTCGAGGACCCGCTCCGCGATGCCCGGGGCTGGCAGCTCGACCGCCAGTCGGCCGACCCGAGCCAGCTCACCGACGTCGAGGACCCGACCCTCGCCAACGTCGTGCTCACCAACGGCGCCCGCTACTACGTCGACCACGCGCACCCGGAATACAGCTCGCCCGAGGTGACCCTGCCGCGCGACGCCGTCACCTGGGACCGCGCCGGCGATGCCATCGCCCTCGAGTCGGTGCGGCTGCTCGCGGCCCGCCCGGGCCAGCCCCCCGTCAACCTCTACAAGAACAACACCGACGGCAAGGGCCAGTCCTACGGCACGCACGAGAACTACCTCATGCCGCGTCGCACCGCCTTCCCCGACATCGTGCGTCACCTCATCCCGTTCTTCGTGACGCGCCAAGTCGTGTGCGGCGCGGGCCGGGTCGGGCTGGGCGTCGACAGCAGGGGAGCGGGCTACCAGATCTCCCAGCGCGCCGACTTCTTCGAGACGGAGGTCGGGCTCGAGACGACCCTCAAGCGCCCGATCATCAACACCCGTGACGAGCCGCACGCGGTGGCCGACCGCTATCGCCGCCTGCACGTCATCATCGGCGACGCGAACCTGTTCGATGTCGCCGGGCTGCTCAAGGTCGGCACCACCTCTCTTGTGCTGGGCATGATCGAGGACGGCTATCTCACGCAGGACTGGTCGATCCGCCGGCCGGTCGCCGCCCTGCAGAGCATCTCGCACGACCCGAGCCTGCAGGCCACGGTCGAGCTCGCCGACGGCCGCGTCATGACGGCTCTCGACGTGCAGTGGCTCTACCTCGAGGCCGCCCAGCGGTGGCTCGAGCTGCGTGGCGACGACCCGGAGCCGGAGGCCACGACCGAGGTCATGGCGCTCTGGGGGGACGTGCTGACCCGACTGGGTCGCGACGTCATGTCGTGTGCGGGGATGCTCGACTGGGTCACCAAGCTCCAGCTCCTCGAGGGCTTCCGCTCCCGTGACAGCCTCGCCTGGGACGACCACCGCCTCGCGGCGGTCGACATCCAGTGGGCCGACGTGCGGCCAGAGAAGGGGCTCGTGCACCGCCTGCGCGACCGCGGCCGCACGGTCGACCTCGTGACACCGGAGCAGGTGCGGGTCGCGTGCACCACCCCGCCCGACGACACCCGCGCCTGGTTCCGCGGCACCTGCGTGCGGCGTTTCGGGGCCGAGGTCTTCTCGGCCAGCTGGGACTCCGTCGTCTTCGACGTGCCGGGTCACACGAGCCTCCAGCGGGTGCCGATCCTCGAGCCGGAGCGCGGCACCCGCGCCCAGGTGGGCACCCTACTCGAGGAGAGCGTCGACGTCACGGCACTCCTGCGCGGACTCGCTACCCCGGACTGAGGCCCCCGATCTCGTTGTAGGGCAGCGGAACTCAGGTGCGCCGCAGCACTCCGGCCTCGACCAGGTCGTCGACGGCAGCCGCGACGACCTGGTCGGCATCGGGGTAATCGCCGTGGGCGCGACAAGCGGCCTCGACGAGCGACGCCTCGCTCGCGCCGGGCCCGGCCTCGCACCAGAGCGTCAGGGCCAGCGGCCCGAGACGCACCGGGGTGTCGCCGGCGAGGACGACGGCCTCGGACCCAGCCCGTATGCCGTCCACGACGTCGGCTCGTGCGACCAGGCTGCTGTCGGCGGGCTGTGCCGCCTCATCGGGCTGCAGGCGGGGGAGCGGCTCCCAGTCGGGCTGCCGGTCCTGGATCTGCCCGTGCCGCAACAGCGCCCGGAGCGGTAGGGCGAGGTCGCCGGACTCCGCATACGTGACGCTGAAGCAGCCGGCTCCGCGGGAGACGACCTCGGCCAGGCGCTGCAGGGGCTGCGCGAGCTGCAGCAGCGCGCTCGTGTGCCCCACGAGTTCGAGCACGGCGGCCAGGGTGGGCAGGGGAGTCAGGACCGGGTCGTGTCGCAGTGACGGGTCACGGCGCAGGAGCACGACGGAGTGCAGGCGCAGGTCGTCAGGGCAGTGCCGCAGGCCCAGCCGGTCCGGCCCGTGGTGTGTCTTGGTCTCGGGGTGCTCCGGGTCGTCGATGACGGCGAGCGGCTTGGGGAAGGGCGGCACCGTCCCGTCGCGCAGCACCGCGACGGTCTCATCGGTCACGTAGCCGAAGGACGCGTTCCCCGCGTCGGCCGAGGTGAGACGGGCAGCGGCGGTCGTCTTGCCCGTGCCCGAGCCGGCGACGAGCGCGATGACGTCGCCCCGGGGCCCGCTGAGGCCGGCGGCGTGGAGCAGGACGGCCGATCCGGCGAGGTGGTCGATGCCGAGGTCGTTGAGGTCGTGGACGAGGCGTGCCTCGAGCTCGCGCGTCAGCGGCAGGTCGGTGTCGGCGGCGAGCAGGGTGCGCACGGGTCCGGGTGGTGGGGGCACGACGCAGCGCGACCACGCCCCGAGCACCTGTCGGCGCGCCGCAGCACCGCGGACCTGCACGGCGAGCACCTCGCCCAGGACGTGGAGGCACAGCACACCGTCGGCGTCACCGCCGGCGGCGTGCTGCGTGGATCGCGTCGTGGTGCGCAGGGCTCAGTCGCCGAGCGACGGGGCGGAGCGCTCGGTCGACAACGACCGCGGGGCGATCTGGCCCGCCGCGCACGAGTCGAAGTCCGGCTCGGGCGTCGTCGTGCGCCAGACGAAGCCGTTGAACGGCAGGTCGGTGTTGAGCACCCAGCCCGGGTCGTTGGGGCCGGGCGCCACGGCTGCCGTCGACGGGTGCCTCTGGAGGATGAGGTTGACGGTGACGGCGTCGCGCGAGCCGGCCGGCGGGATGCCGTTCGCGGAGTTGGAGAACGGCCGGGGGTCTGAGGTGCGGTAGGTGAGCGAGAAGCGCTGGCACCCTCCGGCGTCACCGACCGCCGCGAGCTTGAACGGGTCGCGGTAGCCGGCCCCCGGTCCGTTCTGGTCGTTGTGCTGGCCGTTGACCTCGATCTGGAAGTTGTCGAGGCTGTCGGTCTCACGGAAGCGATACCACGCGGGGTCGCTCGTGCAGTTGCAGATCTCGATGTAGGAGGGCAGCCAGACGAGGCCGTAGTTGTTGCGGATGCGCGGCACGGCGAAGGCGCTGCTCTGTGACAGGTCACGGCACACGGCATCGAGACGGACCCGGCCCGTCGGACCCAGCGTGACCGACCCGGTCACCGTGCACTGGCTGATGCCCGCGTGCGCAGCCGGCGTGCCGACGGCCAGCACCGGCACCGACCAGGCCGCCCCCTTGACGATGGTGCGGCGCGTCTGCCTGCGTGCAGGCTCGACTGAATCGTGAGCGATGCTCATGGTTACTCCCCCGAGCAGATGTGGATCTGAAGTTGTGTGCACGACGGGATCTCGCCGGCCGCTGTCACCGTAGCAGCGAGCAGTGCCTGCGCGGCTGGTTTGTCGACAACCCGCTCGAGGCGCGGTGGCTCGTCCCGGTGCTCGGTTCGCACCGACCCACGCGTTAGGGTCGGTGCAAGAGGCCGCACGTCCCAGGAGGTAGCAATGCCGGGTCAGGAACACGCAAAGCCGCAGCGCCGCGAGGACGAGGTGCCCGATGCCCCGGAGGCCCCCCCGGCCACCCCGGCGGGGGCTGCCGTCAAGGAGGGCCTGACCGACGACATCGACAGCGTCCTCGACGAGATCGACGGCGTGCTCGAGTCCAACGCCGAGGAGTTCGTGCGCGGGTTCGTCCAGAAGGGCGGAGAGTGACGGGCGACCCCCGGGGGCGTGCGCGCCAGCTCGACGATGCGTTCCTCGTGACCGGCAGTTCGTCCTTCACCGACTTCGTCGGGGCCTACCGGCCCGAGCTGCTGCCCTCGGGGCGCCGCCTGCCCTCCGGGGCGAGCATCGAGGCACCGCACGGCACCACGATCGTCGCGCTGCTCTTCGACGGCGGCGTCGTCATGGCCGGGGACCGCCGCGCCACGATGGGCAACGTCATCGCCAACCGCGACATGGAGAAGGTCTTCGCCGCCGACGGCTACAGCGTCGTGGGCATCGCCGGCACGGCCGGCATCGCGATCGAGCTCGTGCGCCTCTACCAGGTGGAGCTGGAGCACTACGAGAAGATCGAGGGCGCCATCATGTCGCTCGAGGGCAAGGCCAACCGCCTCGCCTCGATGATCCGGGGCAACCTCTCCCTCGCCATGCAGGGCCTCACCGTCGTGCCGACCTATGCCGGCTTCGACCTCGAGGCCGACGGCGGGCGCATCTACTCCTACGACGTCACCGGCGGCTGCTACATCGAGGGCGGTCACCACTCGACGGGGTCGGGCTCGGTCTTCGCCCGGGGCGCGCTCAAGAAGCTGTGGCGACCCGGCCTCGCGGAGGAGCAGGCCGTCGGCATCGCCGTCGAGGCGCTCTACGACGCCGCCGACGACGACTCGGCCACCGGAGGCCCGGACCTCGGCCGGCAGATCTGGCCGACCGTGGCCGTCGTCGACCGGACGGGCGCGCGCTTCGTCGCGCAGCCCGACCTCGAGGCCCACGTCCAACGCATCGTGGCGGCTCGGCGCGACAACCCCGGAGGTGCCCGATGAGCATGCCGTTCTACGTGCCGCCCGAGCAGGTGATGAAGGATCGGGCTGACTTCGCACGCAAGGGAATTGCGCGCGGCCGCTCCGTGATCGTCCTCGGCTACGACAAGGGCATCGCGTTCGTCGCCGAGAACCCGTCGCGGGCCCTGCACAAGGTCTCCGAGATCTACGACCGCATCGCCTTCGCCGCCGTCGGGCGCTACAACGAGTTCGAGAGCCTGCGTGTCGCCGGCATCCGCTACGCCGACCTGCGGGGCTACTCCTACGACCGCACCGATGTCACGGCGCGCGCTCTCGCCAACACGTATGCGCAGACGCTCGGCGCCGTCTTCACCCAGGAGTCCAAGCCTTTCGAGATCGAGATCGTCGTCGCCGAGGTCGGCCTCACCCCCGACGGCGACCAGATCTTCCGCCTCACCTACGACGGCTCCGTGGCCGACGAGCAGGGTTTCGTCGTCATGGGCGGCGCGAGCGAGAAGGCCGAGGAGCGGCTGTCGACGACCTGGCGCCCCGGCCTCCCGCTCGGCGAGACGCTGCGGCTCGCCGTCGACGTGCTCGCCGCCGGCGACAACGGCGAGCGCCGCGAGATCGGCGCCGCCCAGCTCGAGGTCGCCGTGCTCGACCGCGACCGCCCGCGTCGCACCTTCCGGCGCATCGTCGGCCCGCTCCTCACCCGGCTGCTCAGCTCCGAGGACCCCACGGCCGACGCCCCGCTCGTCGACGAGAAGCACCCGGGGCACCCCGAGGTGCTGAGCGGTGAGACCACCGACGCCGGCAGCGTCACTGGCACTGGCAGCGACGGCGAGGACGCGGCGAGCGATCCGCACCCGCACCCACCCGGCTGAGCGCGCCGCAGCGGTGACGCCTGCCCGACCCCACGGCATACGGGATCGGGCGACGACGGCGAAGGCCGTCCACCCATGCGGGTGGACGGCCTCTGCGTGCGGTGGGGCGAGGGCCCTGCGACTCAGCTCGAGGGGGACCCGACGCGCGTCGGCCCGCGCTGGTAGTAGGACGACGCCGTCGACCCGTAGGACTCGTCGCTCGCGCCCTCGGCGGCCTCGTCCTGCGCTGCGTCGGTGGGCTGAGCGTCGTCCTGCGCCTGTTGGGCGGGCTCCTCCTGCGCCTGCGCCTGCTCCGGCGCAGGCTCCTGCTCGGGATTGCGCTCCTGCTGCTCGGTCGCCTGCTCGGGCGCCTGCTCCGGCTCCGGCTTGGCCTTGGGGGCCTCGGCCTCGCCACCGAGGACGTCGGCGAGCGCGCCCCCGCCGAGCGTCGAGAGCATCTGGCGCACGTTGGACAGCTGGGCCGTGATGCTGTCGCGCTGGGCGGTGGCGGCGGCGAGCTCGCGGTCGGACTCCTCGCGCAGCCGCGAGGCGTGGTCGCGGGCCTCGGAGACGATCTGGTCGGCCTGCGCCTGCGCGGTCTCGAGCGTGCGCTCGGACCGGGTGCGCAGGTCGGCGGCCTCGCGCTCGGCGCGCTCGGCGGTCTGGCGCAGCCGCGCCTCCGACTCGGCGAGGAGCTGCTCCTGCTGCTTGCGACGCTGCTCGAACTCGGTGTCGGCCTGCTCACGCCGGGCGGCGAGGGAGACCTCGAGCTCTGCCGACGCGGTGGAGGCACGCAACCGGTGCGCTTCGTACTCGGCGGCGGCCTCCTGCCGCTGCGCAGCCGTGACGCTCTGTGCCTCGGCGACGATGGCCTGCGCCTCGCGGTTGGCCTGGGCGATGATGCGCACCGACTCCTCGTCGGCGCGAGCGCGGGCCTGCTCGGCATACGTCGTCGTGGTCGCCTTCAGCTCGGCCGCCGAGCGGTTGGCACGCTCACGGATCGCGTCGGCCTCGGCGGCAGCGCGGGACTTCATCTCGCCGGCCTCCTGGTCGGCGAGCGTGAGGATCTGCGCGATGCGCTCACCGAGGTCGGAGAAGGTCTGCGTCTGGGCCGGCGTGTTCTGCTTCTTGAGGTCCGCCATGACGCGCGACTGCTGACCGAGCTGTCCCCGCAGGTCGGTCAGGGCGGCGTTGAGCTTGGTCAGCTCGACACTGCGCTCGGCAGCGTCCTTCTTGGCGGCCTGGAGGGTGCGGTTCTGCGACTCGATGAACGAGTCGACCTCCTCGGGCTCGTAGCCGCGGCGAGAGAACTTGAAGTGTGGTCTGTCGATCATGTCCGTCCAATGCAGGGTGGAGGGGAGGTCAGGTCGGTCGCCCCGCCATTCTGACAGCAGTCCCTGAGAGCTCCCGCACGCGCCGTGGGTGCGCCCCATCCCTCGGCCCTCGTGGTCTGCCGCCTAGAGTTGGTTCATGGAGCGGCGGATCTTCGGGATCGAGAACGAGTACGGCGTCACCTGCACCACGCAGGGTCAGCGCCGGCTCACGCCCGACGAGGTCGCCCGCTACCTCTTCCGCAGGGTCGTCGCCTGGGGGCGTTCGAGCAACGTCTTCCTCGGCAACGGCGCCCGGCTCTACCTCGATGTGGGCTCCCACCCGGAGTACGCCACTGCGGAGTGCGACTCGGTGCGCGAGCTCGTGATCCAGGACAAGGCGGGGGAGCGCATCCTCGAGGGTCTCGTGGAGGACGCCCAGGCGCGGCTGCGTGACGACGGCGTCGAGGGCGAGATCTTCGTCTTCAAGAACAACACCGACTCGGCCGGCAACTCCTACGGCTGCCACGAGAACTACTGCTACGGCCGGTCCGGCGACTTCACCCGCGTCTCCGACATGTTCATCCCCTTCCTCATCAGCCGGCAGATCGTCTGCGGCGCGGGCAAGGTGGTCACGACCGCCCACGGGGCAAGCTTCGCGGTGAGCCAGCGCGCCGACCACATCTGGGAGGGCGTCTCGTCGGCCACGACCCGCAGCCGGCCGATCATCAACACCCGCGACGAGCCGCACGCCGACGCCGAGAAGTACCGCCGCCTCCACGTCATCGTCGGCGACTCCAACATGTCCGAGACGACGACGCTGCTCAAGGTGGGCAGCGCCGACCTCGTGCTGCGCATGATCGAGGCCGGCGTCGTGATGCGCGACCTGACGATGGAGAACCCCATCCGGGCCATCCGGACGATGAGCCACGACCCGACGGGGCGGGCGACGGTGCGCCTGTCCAACGGTCGCGAGCTGTCGGCTCTCGACATGCAGCGCGAGTACCTCGACAAGGCTCTCGACTTCGTCGACCGCGAGGGCATGACGAGTCCTGACACCAAGCAGGTCCTCGACCTGTGGGGCCGGGCGCTCGACGCGATCGCCGCGGGTGACCTCGACGCGATCGACACCGAGATCGACTGGGTCATCAAGCACCGGCTGATCGAGCGCTACCGCGAGCGCCACGGGCTGGCCCTCACCGATGCGCGGGTGCAGCAGCTCGACCTCGCCTACCACGACATCAACCGCCGACGCGGCCTCTTCTACCTGCTCCAGCGGCACGGCAAGGCGGCCCGCGTCGCCACCGACGTCGAGATCTTCCAGGCCAAGGTGCGCCCCCCGCAGACCACCCGAGCCAAGCTGCGCGGCGACTTCATCCGGGCCGCGCAGGCCCATGGCCGCGACTTCACTGTGGACTGGGTGCACCTCAAGCTCAACGACCAGGCGCAGCGCACCGTGCTCTGCAAGGACCCCTTCCGCGCCGTCGACGACCGTGTCGAGCGCCTCATGGACACCATCGAACGGTCGCCGTCCATCCAGCGTCCGCTCTGAGTCACAGCCGCCGGCGAGCACGCGGACCCTCCGGGCCACGGCACCTGAGACGACCTGTGAGGACCTGTCCGGAGCCTGTGAGCCTGCCCCGGTCGGGAACTCGCGACCCTGCACCGGGGGTTACAGTGACGGGGTTTGCCGAGCGGACCCCGTGCCGCCCGCCCCCGACCTGAAAGTGCTCTCGTGCGCCCCTCCCGTCCAGCCCTGACCGTCGCAGCCACCCTCACCCTCGCCCTGTTGGCGGGGTGCGGCAGCAGCAGCAACCCGTCACCGGGCGGCACGACGGTGGCCACCACCGCCCCCTCGGTCGCCCTCAAGGGGGTGACGGCCACCGGCGCCGTCGACCTCAAGACGGCCCCCAAGGTGGCGCTCGGCACCACGCCGATCAGCACGACCACCGTCGAGCGCAAGGTGCTGACCCCGGGCACCGGCACGGCCGCCACGACCCAGGACACCGTGCGCCTGCGGGCCCAGATCTTCAACGGCACGAGCGGCAAGCTCCTCGACGACGGCTACGCCGAGGGTCGTCAGCCCGAGGGCTACCGCCTCGGTCGCAGCGACCTCATCGCCGGCTTCACCGAGGGTCTGCTGGGCGCCACCAAGGGCTCGCGCGTCGTCTTCTCCATCCCGCCGGCCAAGGGCTTCGGCGCGGAGGGCAACAGCCAGCTCGGCATCGCCGGCACCGACACCATCGTCGTCGTGGCCGACATCGCCGACGTGCGCCGTGGCCTGACCCAGGTCGACGGCACGCAGGCCGCGAGCCCGGCGGGTCTGCCCACCGTGGCGTTCCCGAACGGCCCCACCAAGGAGCCCACCGTCACGGTGCCCAAGTCGGCTGCGCCCACCGAGACCAAGCAGGCCACCCTCATCGAGGGCAAGGGCGCCGCCGTCGAGAAGGGCCAGACCATCACCGCCCAGTACCACGGTGTGCTCTGGCGCGACGGCAGCGTCTTCGACTCCTCGTGGCAGCGGGGCGCCTCCGCGGACTTCCCCATCGGCGTCGGCGCCGTCATCCCCGGCTGGGACAAGACCCTCGTCGGCCAGAAGGTCGGCAGCCGCGTGCTGCTCGTCGTGCCGCCCGCCGACGGTTACGGCGAGGCCGGCAGTGGGGACAAGATCAAGGGGACCGACACGCTCGTCTTCGTCGTCGACATCCTCGACGCCTACTGACCCGAGCGCGCCCCGCACCACCGCTGGTTCGCCAGCACCCGAGACCCCAGCACAGGCGGGGACCATCTCCGCCGGAACGAAGGGAAACGCAGCATGGCACTCGACCCAGACCGCACCAAGCCCGAGATCGACTTCCCCGAGGGTGAGGCTCCGGCCGACCTGCTCATCGAGGACGTCATCGACGGCGACGGCCGCGAGGCCAAGGCGGGTGACACCGTCAGCGCACACTACGTCGGTGTCGCGCACTCCACTGGTGAGGAGTTCGACTCCTCGTGGAACCGGGGTGCGCCGCTCGACTTCCGCCTCGGCGTCGGCATGGTCATCCCCGGGTGGGACAAGGGCATCGAGGGCATGAAGGTGGGCGGCCGGCGCAAGCTGACGATCCCGCCGCAGCTGGCCTACGGCGACCGCGGCGCCGGTGGCGCCATCGCCCCCGGCGAGACGCTGATCTTCGTCGTCGACCTCGACGACGTGCGCTGAGGCGGACCTCGCCACCAGCACGACACGCAGGTATGCCGTGGGGCCCGGCCCCACGGCATACCTGCGTCTGCGTCGGGTAGCGTCGGACTGCCCACCCGCCAGCGACTGCCCAGGAAGGTCGTCGATGAGCCCCGCGTCTGCCTCGGCCGAGAAGACCGAACGGCTGCTCAACCTCATCCTCGCGCTCAAGTCGGCGCGGCGACCGGTCTCGAAGCAGCGGATCCGCGAGTCGCTTCCCGCCTACGCGGCGGCGACGTCGGACGAGGCCTTCGACCGCATGTTCGAGCGCGACAAGGACGAGCTGCGCGAGATGGGCATCCCCATCACCACGACGGTGCTGGACGTGCTCTTCGACGACGAGGTCGGCTACCGCATCGACCCGAGCGAGACGACCCTGCCGGCCATCAGCTTCGAGCCCGACGAGGTCGCGGCCCTTGCTCTCGCGGCGCGGGCGTGGTCGACGGCGAGCATCTCCGGCGCGGCGTCGGCCGGGTTGCGCAAGCTGCGGTTGTCGGGCGTCGAGATCGACGAGTCCGTGGCGGCCGGGGCCGAGCCGCGCATCCGCACCAAGGAGCCGGCCTTCGAGGCCGTGCACGCGGCCGTGTCGGCCCTGCAGCCGATCACCTTCGACTACCGCAAGAACGACGGGGAGCTGACGACGCGCCGCGTCCAGCCGTGGGCCCTCAAGAACTGGCACGGGCGCTGGTACCTCACCGGTTTCGACCTCGACCGCGACGACGACCGCGCCTTCCGGCTCAGCCGCTTCGAGGGCGCGGTGCGCAAGATGGGCCGGGCCGGCAGCTATGCGGTGCCCGAGGGCCACGAGCCGGAGGTCTCCCTCGAGCAGCAGGTCTCCGAGCCCGAGGGCACCGCCGTCGTGCTGCTGCGTCACGGTCGGGGGCACACCCTGCGCCGGCACGCCGTCGCGGTCACCGAGCTCGACGAGCGCTGGTCGCAGGTCGAGGTGCCCTACTGGCGCGGCTCGACCGAGCGCGACGTCGTCGCCCTCGGCCAGCACGCCGTGGCGATCTCGCCGCCCGAGCTCGTCGAGGCCGTGCGGTCGACGCTGACCGCCGCGGCCGAGGCCAACGAGCGGACGTCCGCATGAGCGCGGCCCGCTCGGCCCGGCCGGCGCGCCGACCGCCCGAGACCGCGACCCAGCGGCTGGGCCGACTGCTCGACATGGTGCCGTGGCTCCTGCAGCACCGCGGGGTGCCGATCGAGGAGGCCGCGAGCGAGTTCGGGGTGAGCACCGAGCAGATCGTCGAGGACCTCGAGCTGCTCTTCGTCTGCGGCACCCCGGGCTACGGGCACGCCGAGCTCATCGACGCGTCGTGGGACAGCGGGCACGTCTACCTCGACAACGCCGACGACATCGCGGCCCCGATGCGCCTCACCCGCGACGAGGCGGTCACCCTCACCGCGGGACTGCAGGCGCTCGGGTCGAGCCTCGTCGGCTCCGACGTCGCCGACCGCACCCTCGCCAAGCTGAGGGCCGCCGCCGCGACGACCGTCGACGACCCCGCGGGACGCATCGCCCTCGACCTCGACGACGGCAGCCAGCACCCGGCGATGGCGACGCTCAAGGAGGCCTTCGCCCGGGGTCGGCGCGTGCACCTGCGCTACTACGTCGCCACCCGTGACGAGTCGACCGAGCGCGACGTCGACATCATGCGCATCGTCAACCTCGACGGGCAGTGGTACGTCGAGGGCTGGTGCCACCGGGCCGAGGGCGTGCGGCTCTTCCGGCTCGACCGGATCGAGGACGCGCAGGTGCTGGGCGTCGACGGCACCCCGCCCGCAGGGGCCCGCCCCCGCGACCTCGACGACGTCTTCGTGCCCGGCGAGAACGACCTCACCGTCGTGCTCGAGGCGAGCCGGTGGGCGGCCTGGATCGCCGACTACTACCCGAACGAGGGTGTCGAGCGCGGTCCTGACGGCTCGCTGCGGGTCACCCTCAAGGTCGCCGACCCAGCCCTGGTGCGGCGCCTCGTGCTCCGCCTGGGGGGCGAGGTGCGTGTCGTGGAGCCGCCCGAGCTCGCCGACGCCGTCGCGCAGGAGGCGCGGGCTGCCCTCGCCGCCTACGACCGTCTCGACCCGTGATCCCCAAGGCATTTGGTGGGGGCACCGAGGGGTGACTCACCACACACCAACGTATGCTGGTCACTGCAGCGAGGATGCTGCGCCGACCCGGCCGACCGGACCGGACTTCGACGAGGAGTAGACACATGCCCAACCTGGGTGCCCCCGAACTGATCATCATCGCGATCGTCATCATCGCCCTGTTCGGATGGAAGAAGCTCCCCGACATGGCCCGCAGCCTCGGCCGCTCGGCCCGCGTCTTCAAGTCCGAGGTCGACGAGCTGAAGAAGGACGGCAAGCCCACGACGCCGAGCGAGGCGTCGCGCAGCACCGTCCCCGGTGACGTCGTCGACCACGCCGCCGAGGAGCGGCGGGTCGCCGACGAGCGCGTCGCCGAGGCCGAGCGCCAGGCCGCCGCCGCCCGTGCGGAGGCCGACCGCCTGCGTGCCTCGAGCCCCGAGGCGACCGACATCCGCCGCGACACGACCCTCTGAGTGGGGCGCCCACCGCGCCTTCCGCTGCACGGACGAACCTGAATGCCCTCCCTTCGACGCAAGCGCGACCCTGAGGGGCGGATGTCGCTCGGCGACCACCTCCGCGAGCTGCGCAACCGTGTCACCATCGCAGGCGTCGCCATCCTCGCTGGCGCAGTCCTCGGCTGGGTCTACTACGAGCAGGTCATCGACGCGCTGACCAAGCCGCTCCAGGACCTCCAGGCCGGCCGCGAAGGTGTCGTCAACATCAACTTCGCCGGCATGACCGACGCGTTCGCCCTGCAGCTGACGACGTCGCTCTTCGTCGGGCTGATCCTCGCTTCGCCGGTCTGGCTCTTCCAGATCTGGGGCTTCATCGTCCCCGGCCTGACGAAGAAGGAGAAGCTCATCGCGCGGCTGTTCGTCGTCGCCGCCGTGCCGCTCTTCCTTGCCGGGTGCTACTTCGCGTTCATCATGGTGCCCAAGGCCGTCGCCGTGCTGCTCGGCTTCACCCCCGACGGCGCCTACAACCTGCAGGACGGCTCGCAGTACCTCAACTTCGTCCTCAAGTTCATCATCGCCTTCGGCTGCGCGTTCCTGCTGCCGGTCTTCCTCGTGGCGCTCAACCTCGTCGGCATCCTGCCGGCGCGCGCCATGCTCAAGAGCTGGCGCCCGGCGATCATGATCATCTTCGTCTTCGCCGCGATCATGACGCCGACGCCTGACGCCTACACGATGATCTTCCTCGCCTCGCCGATGATCGTGCTCTACTTCGCATCGGTCGGCATCGCCTTCCTGCTCGACCGCCGCAAGGAGGAAACGAAGCCGGACTGGCTCGACGTCGCCGACGACCAGGCCTCTGCCCTGTAGCGTTCGGGTGTGTCCCACCGGCCCCACCGCGTCGCCCTGATCGTCAACCCGACGGCCGGCAAGGGTGCGGGCCGGCGGCTGGGTGAGGCCACCCGTGCGGCTCTCGTCGCGCGAGGTCACGCGGTGCTCGACGTCTCGGGCGTCGACTACGCGTCGGCCCGCGAGCACGGGGCGCGGGCCCTCGCGGACGGGGCCGAGACCCTCGTCGTCGTCGGGGGTGACGGCATGGCGCACCTCGGCACCAACCTCGTGGCGGGCACCCCCGCGCGGCTGCTCATCGTGGCCGGCGGCACCGGCAACGACGTCGCGACCAACCTCGGCCTGCCCGTGGGTGATCCCGCGGCAGCCGTCCGGCTGCTCGACGAGGGTGTCACGCGGGCCATCGACGCCGGGCGGGTGCGTCACGACGTGCTGGGGGAGCGGTGGTTCGCCGGCGTGCTCGGAGCGGGCTTCGACGCCGTCGTCAACGCCCGAGCGCAGCGGATGCGCTGGCCGCGCGGCCAGATGCGCTACAACCTCGCCATCCTGCGTGAGCTGCCGGTCTTCCGCCCGATCCCGTATGCCGTGGAGCTCGACGGGCACCGCATCGAGACCCGTGCGATGTTGGTGACCGTGGCCAACACGACGTCCTTCGGTGGTGGCATGCGGGTGTCGCCCGACGCCGACGTGACCGACGGCCTCTTCGACGTCATGATCGTGCACGAGCTGTCGATCCCCGCCTTCCTCCGGGTCTTCCCCAAGGTCTTCTCCGGCACCCACGTGAGCCATCCTGCGGTGGAGACACACCGGGCCACTCGCGTGCGCCTGGAGGCAGACGGCATACGCTCGCAGGCCGACGGTGAGATGTTCGCCGACCTGCCCATCGACGCCGAGGTGGTGCCGGGGGCGCTGCGCGTCGTCGTGCCCGCACCCGCGGGCGTCCAGACCGAGAAGGAGGTGGGGTCGTGATCGCGTCCTGGCCACAGCTGACCGAGTTCGCCGCCCAGCTCGACTTCCCGCTCGACGACTTCCAGGTCGAGTCGTGCCGCGCCGTCGAGGACGGGCGCGGGGTGCTCGTCGCGGCTCCCACCGGAGCGGGCAAGACCGTCGTCGGCGAGTTCGCCGTGCACCTGGCCCTCGCGACGGGACGCAAGGCGTTCTACACGACCCCGATCAAGGCGCTGTCCAACCAGAAGTACGCCGACCTCGTGCGCCGCCACGGCGCCGACCGGGTCGGCCTGCTGACCGGTGACGCCTCGATCAACGGCGAGGCCCCCATCGTCGTCATGACGACCGAGGTGCTGCGCAACATGATGTATGCCGGCTCGACCACCCTGCGGGGGCTCGGTTGGGTCGTCATGGACGAGGTCCACTACCTTGCGGACCGCTTCCGCGGCGCGGTGTGGGAGGAGGTCATCATCCACCTGCCGCCCGACGTCAGCGTCGTGTCGCTGTCGGCGACCGTGAGCAACGCCGAGGAGTTCGGCGCCTGGCTCGGCGAGGTGCGCGGTGACACGGAGGTCGTCGTCTCCGAGCACCGACCGGTGCCGCTCTGGCAGCACATGATGGTCGGGCAGTCGATGTTCGACCTCTTCGTCGAGCAGGTCGACGGTGCGGGCGACGACGACGGGCCTGCGACCTCCGGTGCCTCCGAGGTCGCGCCCGGCCTCGTGCCCGTGACCGTCAACCCCGACCTCGTGCACGCCATCCGCGGCAACGAGGGGCGCGGCGCGTGGGACTCCCACTGGGTGAGCAACCGCGGCGGCCGCGCGAAGGGACGCGGCAAGGGTGGGTCGCGCGGTCGCGACGACTGGTCGGGCACGGGCCGGCGCGACGGCCGCGGCTCACCGGGCGGCTCACGCGGTCAGGGCGGATCCGGTGGTCGGGGTGACCGGCAGGCAGGTGGACGAGACGGCGGCCGTGGGGGACCGGGCGGCGGTGACGGCGGCCGCGCCTTCGTGCGCGGCGGTCGCCCGGGTGGCGGCGCGAGTCGCTACGAGGTCATCGAGCGGCTCGAGCGTGAGGGGTTGCTGCCGGCGATCACGTTCATCTTCAGTCGGGCCGGCTGCGAGGCCGCGGTGGGCCAGCTGCTGGCCAGCGGGATGCGCCTCATCGATGAAGCCGAGGGCGAGCGCAACCGTCGGGTCGTCGAGGAGCGCATCCAGGGTCTCGCCGACGAGGACCTGTCGGTGCTCGGCTACTGGGACTTCGCCGATGGCATCGCCCGAGGTTTCGCTGCGCATCACGCCGGCATGCTGCCGACCTTCCGCGAGATCGTCGAGGAGCTCTTCACCGCCGGGCGCATCAAGGCCGTCTTCGCCACCGAGACGCTCGCCCTCGGCATCAACATGCCGGCCCGCACCGTCGTGCTCGAGAAGCTGGTGAAGTTCAACGGCGAGAGCCACGTCGACATCTCACCGGCCGAGTACACCCAGCTGACCGGGCGCGCCGGCCGCCGGGGCATCGACATCGAGGGCCACGCCGTCGTGCTGTGGAACCGGGGGCTCGACCCGGCCGCCGTGGCCGGTCTCGCGTCGACCCGCACGTATCCGCTGCGCTCGAGCTTCCGGCCGACCTACAACATGGCCGTCAACCTCGTGCGCCAGTTCGGCCGCGACACCGCGCGCGACATCCTCGAGACGTCGTTCGCGCAGTTCCAGGCCGACCGGGCCGTCGTCGGCTTCGTGCGCACCGTGCGCCGCAACGAGGAGGCCCTCGCCGGTTACGAGGAGTCGATGCGCTGCCACCTCGGCGACTTCCGCGAGTACGCCGCGCTCCGCGACCAGATCCGAGAGCTCGAGCGCGACGGGGCCAAGCGCCGGTCGGCGTCGCTGCGCGAGGACGCCGCAGGGTCGCTCGAGTCGCTCAAGATCGGCGACATCGTGCGCATCCCGGCCGGTCGACACAGCGGCCTGGCCGTCGTCGTCATGCCCAACCGGGGTGGTCGTGGCGAGGCGGCCTCCCCGGCGGTCGTCACCGAGGACCACCACCTGCGACGGCTGACCCTGCACGACGTGCCCACCCCGCTCGAGCCGCTGGGCACGATGCGGGTGCCCAAGCAGTTCAACGCCCGCAACCCCAAGGCCCGCCGCGACCTCGCGGCGACGCTGCGGGCCCAGATGCCGCACGACCCGCCACCGCGGCGGCGCGCCGCGGTCGATGTCACCGACCCCGGCTCCGACCGCATCGACGAGCTGCGGCGCCAGATGAAGGCCCACCCCTGCCACCAGTGCCCCGACCGCGAGCACCACGCTCGCTGGGCCGAGCGCTGGTGGCGGCTGCGGCGCGAGACCGACGGTCTGCAGCGCAAGATCGACGGGCGCACCAACTCGGTGGCCAAGACCTTCGACCGCATCTGCGCGCTGCTCGTCGACATGGGCTACCTCGGCGAGGGCGGCACGACCATCACGTCCGAGGGCGACCGGCTGCGCCAGCTCTACACCGAGAAGGACCTGCTCGCGGCCGAGTGCCTGCGCGAGGGCCTCTGGAAGCGGCTGGACCCGCCGTCACTGGCCGCCATCGTGTCGACGCTCATCCACGAGCCGCGCCGCGAGGAGGGCGGGCTCACCCCCCGGTGGCCCAACGACGACGTGCGCGAGGCCTACGACCGCATGATCGCCCTCTGGAGCGACCTGGAGGACGCCGAGGGCGCCCTGGCACTGCCGCGCACCGGTATGCCGGACGGCGGGCTCGCGTGGGCCGTGCACCGGTGGGCGAGCGGCCAGCGCCTCGAGGACGTGCTGCGCGGCACCGACCTCGCGGCCGGTGACTTCGTGCGGCGCTGCAAGCAGGTCATCGACCTGCTCGGCCAGCTCACCGATGCAGCCGACCCGGCCCTCGCGGCGGTGGCGCGATCCGCGAGCGACAAGGTGATGCGCGGCGTCGTCGCGGCCGACCGCCTGGACTGAGCACGCCCACGGTGGGCCGCGGCACCGTCGGCGTGCGAGACGACTTTAGGGTGCGGAGGTCCTGGGCACAGAGGCCGGGTCTGATCACCGGGCGAGGACCGACACCGGCTCCCAGGCGTTGCGTCGGGTGATCTCCGCGAGGTCGGCGAGGCGGGCCCGCGCATCGAGGGCGGCCGACTCGTCCTGGCGGGCCAGCGCCTCGCGAAGTCGGCGCTCGGCGAGCACACGCTCCTCTCGCAGCGCAGCGGCGAAGGCGGGGCAACCGGTCATGAGAACTCCGTTCTGCTGGACGGGGTGTCGAGGTGAACAGGGCTGATCAGCGCACCGCAGCCGATCGGGATCTCCGAGAAGACGGTCTCCAGCACGGAGACCGGAGAGGTGTTGAGGACGCGGTGGGGGAGCTCTCGCAGCACGCTGACGAGGGCCGGCGGCAGCGTGTCGAAGGCTGCGGCGGACAGGACGAGGAGTCGCTCGCCGGGCTCCACGACGGCGGTCCCGGCCTCCGACGGCGTGCTCGGCACCAGCACGGTGCGCGTCGATCCGACGAGCAGCACCGGGGGAGCGGCGAGTGCCGTGACGATGACGCGGCCGCCTCCGCCGCAGCGGACGGTCGTGCAGCAGGGTCCGTGCCCGTCCGGGGCGTGTCGGTCGTCCTCGCCACCGGAGCCCTCGTGGTCGCCCACGCAGACCACGACGGCATCGGCCGACCGCGTCACCTCTGCGAACCCACCCGGCTGCTTGAGGACGGTGACCTCCCACCGGGCGTCGACCGCATCGTGGTCGGTGACCCGCACGGGGCGGGCTGTCACGATCGTCATCGCGCACCGCCTCCCGGCCGCGTGCGCTCTGTCTCCACCATGCCGCAGCGGCGCATGACACTACGGTTGCGGCTGCTCGGGTTGGCCACGCGCATCTCCACCCCGTGCATCAGACAGAGTCGCTTGACCCTCAGGAGGGCAGCCACGGTCACCGACGAGAGCCGTTCGACCGCTGCGACGTCGACGGTCACGGTGCCGTGACCGCTGAGCAGGATCCCGGGCAGGTTGGTGCGCAGTGCGCTGAGGTCGCGCAGCAACGTCCGCTGGTCGAGGACCACCTCGAGGGCAGGGCCGCCGTCGTGCTCCACCGTCTCGACCGTCATGGCATCCTCCTTCGGCACCGTCCACGGGCTCTGCGACCCGGGTTGAGCGACGTCTTCAGGCTGGCGGTCCCACATCACGACCACCGTCACAAGTACTTGTCAGTTGTGTGACAACTGCTCCGATGGCCCGGGCCGGGCGCACCGATGGCCCGCGCGGCTGAGACGATGGCGGACATGCGCCCTCGCCTGCTCGTCCTGGAGGACGACGACGGCATCCGCACCGCCCTGCGGCTGTCGATGGAGGACGAGGGCTACGACGTCGTCGACTGCGCCGACGCGGAGAGTGCCCTCGCGTCCGTGCGCGACGCCGCCCCCGATCTCATGCTCGTCGACCTCATGCTCGGTGGAATGGACGGTTTCTCGTTCATCCGCGCGGTGCGACCGCTGAGCGCCGCACCCATCATCGTCGTCAGCGCGCGGTCCGACACCCACGACATCGTCGCGGCGTTGGAGGCCGGGGCCGACGACTACGTGACCAAGCCCTTCGAGGTCAAGGAGCTGAGCGCGCGGCTGCGTGCGCTGCGGCGTCGGCCGCCCGTGGCGGCGCCCGCCGACGTCGAGCGGACGAATGCGACCACAGGGCTCGTGCTCGACGCCGGTCATGGTCCTCTGGTGCTCGACGAGGCGGCGGGAGTCCTGCGCAGAGGCGACGATCCGGTGCACCTCACCGTCACCGAGTTCCGCCTGCTGGGCGAGCTGGCGGGCGCTGCGGGGCGCGTGCTGAGCAGGCGGGTCCTGCTCGAGAGCGTCTGGGACCGCGGCTACTTCGGGGACGAGCGCATCGTCGACGTGCACGTGCGCCGACTGCGCACGAAGATCGAGCGCGATCCCGGCACCCCGGGCCTGCTCGTGACGGTCCGGGGCCTCGGCTACCGGCTCGATCCACAGTGAGGCCCTGGAGCAAGCCCTTCGGGCTGCGAGCAACGGTCACGGTCTCGTTCGCTGCCGGCGCGCTCCTGCTCTCGACGCTGCTGGCGGCCGGCACCTACATCGCGGCGCGGCACTACCTCGTCGACCAACGCGAGCGCCTCGCCCTGCGTCAGGCGTATGCGGACGCCTCCTTCGTGCGCGACGGCCTGCTCACCGCCGGAGCCCGGGAGGGCGAGGTGATCGGGGCGCTGTCGCCTCCCTCGAGCTCGGACGTGCTGCTGCTCCGTGACGGGCAGTGGTTCTCCTCGGCCCTCGGTGATGGCTCCGACACGGTGCCACCGGCGGTGGCGCAGCGGGCCGCCGACGGTGTCGTCAGCCTCGCCTGGACACGCACCAGCGGCGGCCCTTCCGTCGTGGTCGGCGTCCCGCTGCCGGCGGTCGACGCCCAGTTCTTCGAGGTCTCCTCCACCTCGGAGCTCGCCGAGACGTTGCGGACCCTCTCCATCGTGCTGACGATCGCAGCCGTGCTGACGACCGTGGGTGGGGGCCTGCTCGGCCGGGCCGCGGCCCGGCGGCTGCTCGTGCCCCTCGACACGATCAGCTCGGCCGCGGCCGACATCGCCGTGGGGCGCCTCGACACCCGGCTGCCCGGCACCGAGGACCCGGACCTCGCCGTGATCGTGGGCTCGTTCAACAGCATGGTCGAGACGCTGCAGGAACGGATCGAGCGTGATGCGCGCTTCGCTGCCGATCTGAGCCATGAGCTGCGCTCCCCGCTGACCACCCTCTCGACCAGCGTCAACGTGCTCCTGCACCGCCGCGACGACCTGTCGGAGCGAGGTCAGCAGGCGCTCGATCTCGTGGCGGCGGAGCTGGAACGGCTCAAGCAGGCCCTCGAGGACCTGCTCGAGCTCGGCCGTCTCGATGCGGGCGTCGCGGGCCGAGACCTCGTGGAGACCGACCTCGCAGACCTCGTCGGCCACGTGCTCGCCGAGAGCCGACGCCCGGTGTCTCTGCTGCACGGAGCAGGTGACGACGGGACCGCACTGCCGGTACTCGTGGACCGGGCCCAGATCAAGCGTGCCCTGCTCAACCTCTTCGCCAACGCCGACACCCACGGTGAAGGCCTGACGGCGGTGACCGTGGGACGTCGCAACGAGCAGGCGCTCGTCGTCGTCGACGACGCCGGGCAGGGCGTCGCCGCGAGCGACCGCGAGCGCATCTTCGAGCGCTTCGCCCGAGCGGGCTCGCGCGGCTCCCGGCCCGGAACCGGTCTGGGGCTCAGCCTCGTCGAGGAGACCGTCCGCGCCCACGGAGGGACCGTCTGGTGCACGGAGTCACCGAGCGGCGGCGCGCGTTTCGTCATTCGGCTGCCACTGCTCCACGACGACGCCACGAGTGCGCCGCTCGACCGGGAGACCACATGAGGGGGGCGGGCGGCAGAAGGTGGGTGCGCGGCAGGAGGGCTGCCGCAGCGGCGCTCCTCTGCCTGCTGTCCGCGGCATCCTGCGGGCTACCCGATGCCACGACCCCGCTGGAGCTCGACCCCCGCGACGTGCCCTATCGCCTCCTCAGTCCGAGCGCAGGGCCCTCGGCCACCCAACCACCGTCGACACGCACCACGACACCCGAGGTCTACCTCCTCGACGGTGACGGTCGGCTCGTCCCCGTCGGGGCGGCGCAGGCGGCGAGCGGGCTCGTGCCGGTGCTCGGGGGTGTGCTCTCGCGACTGGCGGCGGGACCGCGTGAGGCCGAGCGCGCCTCAGGGCTGGCCTCGGCCCTCGGACCGGACGTGCGCCTGACCCTTGTCGGCGTCACCGACGGCACGGCGGTCATCGAGGTCGACCTGGGCGAGCAGGACCCGTCGGCCAGCCGACTGCCGCTGGCCGTCGGGCAGGTGGTGCTCAGCGCGACCTCCGTCGAGGGGGTCGCCCGCGTGCAGCTCATCCAGGGCGGATCGCCCATCGAGGTGCCCCTGCCCGACGGCGCCCTCACGCTCGGACCGGTGACCGCCGGCGACTACGCGGCCCTCCTCGGTGCCACCGAGTCCCTGGGCCCCCGCTGAGCCCGTGCACCGGTGCGGAGCTCTCAGCCGTGCGCGGACCGCGAGGACGGTGTCGGACCTGCCGTGGTGACGCGTCGTGACAGCTCGGTGAGGCCGGCCAGGGTCACGGCATCGAAGTCCGATCCCGAGACCGTGTGGTCGAGGCGACCGCGCTCCCGCTCCACGAGCCACGCGTCAGCGGGCGAGACGCGCCAGGACAGCTCGGCGAGCAGGCGATAGAGGCGGGCGACGACGAGGGGGTCTGCGGCGCCATATCGGCGGATCTGGGTGAGCGACATCTCGACCAGGTGCTCGAGGTCCGGCCGGTGGAGCACCACGCGCGATCCGTCGTCACCCCGTGACTCGACGGGCCCGAGCTCGGCGTCCGCGAGCTCGCCGAGCAGCGCCGAGACGTGCCCGAGGGCGTGGACGGCCGTCGTCGGGTCGTTGATGCCGGGTGAGAGGGCCTTGGTCGTCACGTCGGTCAGCTGGCGCAGACCGAAGCCCACGTCCTGGGCCGCCGTGCGCTCGGTGCCGGTCCGCAGCGCCGACCCCACGGCCCGGCGCACCTCCTCGGGGACCGTGCCGGGGAAGGTGCCGGGGATCTCGGCGGACAGAGTGGCCGCGTCGCCGGGCCCTGCCGGATCAGGGTGGAGCGACCCGACCGGAGTGCCCTCCACGACGAAGTCACCCGGCATGGCGGTGAGCACGACGACCGATCCGGTCGCCCTCGACACGTCGAGCAGCTCGTCCGCATCGACGCTCAGGAGGAAGCCCGACGTCGTCGCCAGCAGGGGCTGCCCGACGCCGGTCGGCACGGTGACGGCCGGACGCCCCTCTCCGCGAGGAGGCAGCACGGAGCGCAAGGTCCCCGATGCGTCACGTCGCACCTGGTGCAGCATCGTCTCGACCCGGATCTGCCGAGTCAGGTGCGCGAGGAAGAGCACGAGCGCGATGACGCTGACCATCGCGAGCACGTAGGAGGTCGTGACCGAGATCCTCGGAACGAACGGCTCCTGGCCGTCGTCGCCGGAGCGCACCGACCGCAGGACCGTCAGGGAGTAGGCGAAGGTCGCGAGGAAGAGCGCGAGCGTGCTCTGGACGAAGAGGTCCTGGGTGAAGGTGCGCAGCAGCCGCGGCGAGAACTGGCTGCTCGCCAGCTGGAGCGTCACCACGGTGAGCGAGAACGTCAGGGACGTCACCGTGATCAGCGAGCTCGCGACGGCATCGAGCACGGTGCTGGCCGAGCCCGCGTCGCCACCGAAGAGCACGGTGTCGGCCCACCCCGACAGGCCGGCATCGACCGAGGCATCCACCCTCGGCAGGACCAGCCCGAGGGCGATCGCCGCCGTCACGGCGAGCGTGGGCAGGGGCCACAGCTGGGTGCGGACCGCGTCGCGCACCGTGCGGATCGCCGTGCTCGGCCCGGACGTCATCAGCCGACCCTAGCGGTGCTCCTCACCCCGACCACGTGCCTGACCGAGTGAGGTCGTCCGTGCCTCACCTGTCGGCTGGCACCGACGGCGTCCAGCCCGCGGGCGGGTCCTCGCCGACGCGCCCGTCGACCGCCTCGCGGATGAGGTCGGCGTGGCCCGTGTGGCGGCCGTACTCCTCGACGAGGTCGCACAGCAGGCGACGCAGGTTGGCGTGGTTGCCCTCGGCGTCGTGGGCGGCGATGGCCTGGTCGAGCCCTCCGCGGGCGAGGACCGCAGCCAACCGGGCGCGTGAGCGTGCGATGGCACCGTCCCAGACGGCATACAGCTGCGTGGGGGTGTCATCGGCTGCCGACGTGAACTCCCAGTCGTTGCTGCCGTCCCACCCCCAGCCCCGCCACGGTTCGCCGATCGGCTCACCGGTGAGCTTGGAGGTGAAGTGGTGATCCTCGGCGGCTGCGAGGTGCTTGAGGAGGCCGCCCAGGGTGAGCGTGGAGGAGCCGATGCTCGTGTCGAGCCCGACGGCGTCGAGGCCGTCGGCCTTCCAGCGGAAGGTCGCCCTCAGACGCTCGAGCGCACCGACGACCTGCTCGGTCTCGGTGCCGGCCAGCGGGGGCTCCCAGGGGGTCGCGTCGGAGGTCATGGCCCCACGCTAGGGCGAGGTGGTGACGCACCGGGGCGTGCAGGCCGCGCGATCCCAGCCGACCTGCCGACCTCAGCCCGACCTCAGTCGATCCGAAGGGCGTTGACGACGCGGTCGAACGACGACGTGAGTCCGTGCTCGATAGCGAGACGCGACATCAGGGTCGGGTCGGCCACGGAGCGGGGCGTCGCGAGGTCGACGTCGGGCACGGGCGCATCGCGCACGACCTCGACGACGCGCGGGGCGACGTCGAGATAGGCCGTCGCGGCCTCCAGCCGGGCTCGCTGGGCCCCCTTGAGCGCCGGGTCGCCCCCGTCGATCGCCGCACGGAGCGCCGCCAGCGTGCCGTAGGTCGTGATCAGCTTGGCGGCCGTCTTCTCCCCGATGCCGGCGACGCCGGGCAGCCCGTCGCTCGTGTCGCCGCGCAGCACCGCCATGTCGGCGTAGGCGGCGCCCGTGCCGACGCCGTACTTCTCGGCGATGAAGGCCTCGTCGACGAGGTCGGGGGAGCGCACACCGCCGCGGGCGGTGTAGAGCACCCGGATCGAGTTCGCGTCGTCGACGAGCTGGAAGAGGTCACGGTCACCGGTCACGACGTCGACGGGCATCCGGCCACGGAAGCTCGTCGTCAGGGTGCCGATGACGTCGTCGGCCTCGTGGCCGTCGATGCCGACCCGGGCGATGCCGAGCGCCGCGAGCGCGTCGACGATGATCGGCACCTGCACCGAGAGGGCGTCGGGCACCGTCTCGCCGTCGAGCGCCTCGTCGCCGGGCTCGGCCACCCGGTGCGCCTTGTAGGACGGGATGGCCTCGACGCGGAAGGCCGGCCGCCAGTCGTTGTCCCAGCAGGCGACGAGGTGGGTCGGACGGCCCCGCTCGACGAGTGAGGCGATCATGTCGAGGAAGCCGCGCACCGCGTTGGTCGGCACGCCGCTCGGGCCGATCACCTCGGGCACGCCGAAGAAGGCGCGGAAGTAGAGCGACGCGGAGTCGAGGAGCAGGGCGCGCTGGTTCGGCATGGGCCCGAGACTACCGACGAGGACGTGCCCCGGGCGCGCCACGGGTGGCGTGCGGAGGGTGCACGGAGGGGGCACGGACGGGGAGCGGAGCAGCGCCCGAGTACCGGGATGAGGGATGACCCAGCGGGGCGGCACGTCGTGGTCTACCCTCACGCGCATGGAGGATCTCGACCGCCGGCTCGTCGGACTGCTGCTCGCCGACGGCCGGATGAGCTACACCGACCTCGGCAAGGCCACTGGCCTGTCGACCTCGGCCGTGCACCAGCGGGTGCGCCGCCTCGAGGAGCGCGGGGTGATCACCGGCTACGCGGCGACCGTGTCGCCCGAGGCGCTGGGCCTCTCGCTCACCGCTCTCATCTCCGTGACCCCTTTCGACCCGAGCGCGCCCGACGACGTGCCCCAGCGGCTCGCGCACATCACCGAGATCGAGGACTGCCACTCGGTCGCGGGTGTCGAGAGCTACATCCTCAAGGTGCGCGTCGGCACGCCGGGCAACCTCGAGGACCTTCTCGCGCGCATCCGCTCGGCTGCCAACGTGTCGACGCACACGACCGTCGTCCTGTCGACGCCGTGGGAGGGTCGCAGCGCCTCGGCGACCCCTCGCGAGAAGGACTGAGCCGCAAGCCCGCCCAGCGGCACCACCTCGTTCAGGCGCGGCCGATCGATGCTCGCACTGCCCGCGTGGCGCTCGCTAGGTCGGTGGGGGAGAGCTCGATGTCGAAGCCGCGTCGCCCGCCGGAGACGAAGACCGTCTCGAAGCCGTATGCCGTGTCGTCGAGCACCGTCGGGAGGGCGCGCTTCTGCCCGACGGGGGAGATGCCGCCCACGACATAGCCCGAGCTGCGCTCTGCCGCAAGGGGATCGGCCATCGTCACACTCTTCACGCCGAGCGCCGACGCGATCGCCTTGAGGTCGAGCTGGCCGGCGACGGGGACGATGCCCACGGCGAGGCCCGGCGCTGTGTCGACCAGCAGGGTCTTGAAGATCCTCCGCGGGTCGACCCCGAGGAGCGCTGCGGCCTCGAGCCCGAAGCTGGCCGCAGACGGGTCATGGTCGTAGGCATGCCGGGTGTACGGGACCTCGGCACGGTCGAGCGCGAGGGTCGCCTGGGTGGTGGGGCCACCGGCGTCCTTGCGCTGGCGCGCCATCCGTCAGATGAGCTGTGACTCGGAGACGGCCCGGCTCGTGGCCGCCTGGTCCGTGGAGTCGGCCAGCAGTGCCTCCTGGTCGACCGACTTGTGCCACCACTTCTGGCCCGACTCGGGCAGGGTGTAGATCGGGTCGTAGTAGACGTACTCGCGCGACATGGCCTCGGTGTCATCGCCCTCGATCGAGGTGCGGTAGTTCTTGCGCCAGTAGGAGATTCCGCGCTCGGTGTCGTACTCCTCGACCTGGTGCACCCAGCGCTTGCCGACGAAGGGCACGTCGCAGACGATGCGCGGCGTCGAGAAACCGGGGAGGTAGCCCATCATCGAGTGCTGGAGGTGCTGCGCCTCGGCGAGCGAGAGCCGCCAGTGCTCGGCGAAGGGGATCATGTCGCACATGTAGAAGTAGTAGGGCGTGATCTGGGCGCCGTCGGCCAGCCCGAAACACAGGTCGAGGAGCTGCTCCGTCGTGTCGTTGACGCCCCGCATGAGCACCCCCTGGTTGCGCACGTCGCGCACTCCGGCGTCGAGCATCGCCTTGGAGGCCCGGGCGACCGAGGGCGTGAGCGACTGGGCGTTGTTGACGTGCGTGTGGATCGCGAGGGAGACGCCCCGCGAGCGCGCCTTGGCCGACACCCGGGCCACGCCCTCGACGACGTCGTCGGCGAACCAGTGCTGCGGCAGGCCCATCAGGGCCTTCGTCGCCAGCCGGATGTCGCGGATGTTCTCGATGTCGAGGAGCTGGTCGATGAAGGCCTCGAGGTTCTTCCACGGCATGTTGGCGACGTCGCCGCCGGAGACGACGACGTCACGCACGACGGGGGAGGTGCGCAGGTAGTCGAGCATCGCGGCATACCGGTCGACGGGCTTGAGGTCGAACTTCAGCTTGGCGACCTGGGGGGTCGAGTTGCCGACGAGGTCCATGCGGGTGCAGTGCCCGCAGTACTGCGGGCAGGTGGGGAGCAGCTCGGCCAGCACCTTGGTGGGGTAGCGGTGGGTGAGCCCCTCGGCCACCCACATGTCGTGCTCGTGCAGGGAGTCGCGCGAGGCGTGCGGGTGCGACGGCCAGTCGGTGCGCCGGTCGGAGAAGACCGGCAGCATGTAGTTGCGGATGGGGTCGGCATAGAACGCGTCGGTGAAGTCGTGGCCGGCCGACGGCATCGACGTGTCGGTCGACGGCACCATGGTGTTGAGCATCTGCGGCGGCACGAGCATCGACATCGTCGCGCGCTCGCTCTGGTCCTTGGCGAGGTCGTCGTAGAAGCGCTCGTCGAGCAGGTCGCCCATGAGGGCTCGCAACTGCTTGATGTTCCTGACACAGTTGACCCGCTGCCACTGCGCGCTGTCCCAGTCCGCCTGCGTCACGCCGACCCAGCCGGGGAAACGTGTCCAGTCGGGCTCGACGAGCTCGCGGCGGCGGTACTCGTACGGCTGCTCAACCATGCCCATGCGCGACACAGTAACGTCAGCAGGGGGCAGGCTCAAACATGTCCATACCACGGATTCGTAAAGAATCGCCTTGGTCGCCCCTATGCTGACGGATGATCTGCGCCACAGCACTGCTGAGACAGAAGGATTTGTGATCGTGTCGGACCCGCTGCCCACCCCGGCAGACCTGCCCGCAGCCCCCCGCGTGTCGTCGCCCTCCTCGCCGGTGGGCCTGCACCGAGTGCTCGAGCCCACGGGAGATGCCATCACCCTGCCGCAGGCGGCCCGGCGACTCGACGCTCGCGCGGAGCTGTGGCCCGACGAGGTGCGCATCGCCGTCGAGACGCTCAACCTCGACGCCGCGAGCTACCGCCAGCTGGCCGGCAAGCACACGGTCGACGGAGCGCTCGACGGTGCCGCCCTGCGCGCCGAGGTGCTCGACATCGTCGCGACGCGCGGCAAGATGCAGAACCCCGTCACCGGCTCCGGGGGCATGCTCATCGGCACGGTCGACGCCGTCGGTCCGCAGAGCCCGCTCGGCCTGCGTGCCGGCGACCGGGTGGCGACCCTCGTGTCGCTGTCGCTCACGCCGCTGTGCCTCACCGACGGCCTGGCCGGCTGGGACGGGCGCTCGGAGCAGGTGCCTGCCGCGGGCCACGCCATCCTCTTCGGCCGGAGCATCGCCGCGCGGCTGCCCGACGATCTCGACCCCCACCTGGCACTGATGGTCATGGACGTGTGCGGTGCGCCCGCCCTCGTCGAGCGGGTCGTGGGGGAGTATGCCGCCCGCGACGTCGCGCCCACCGTGGCCGTGCTCGGGGCGGCGGGCAAGTCGGGGTCGCTCTCGCTCGCCGCCGCTCGCCGAGCGGGCGCCGGGCGCCTCATCGGCGTCGTGCCGGTCGAGAGGGAGCGCCTGCTGCTCGAGCCGACCGGGCTCGCCGACGAAGTGGTGCTCGCAGACGCCCGCAGCCCCCTGGGCCTGTCCGCCGCCTTCGAGGCCGCAGGCGGACCCGCCGACATCACCGTGGTCTGCGTCGACGTGCCGGGCTGCGAGCAGCCGGCGATCCTCTCGACCGCGCAGGGCGGCACGATCATCTTCTTCAGCATGGCCACCAACTTCGCCGCAGCTGCCCTCGGCGCCGAGGGTCTCGCGGCCGACGTGCGCATGCTCGTCGGCAACGGCTACGTGCCCGGCCATGCCGACCTCGCACTCTCCCTCCTGCGCGAGGTGCCGGCCGTGCGGACGCTCTTCGAGTCCCGTCTCGCCGCCGAGTCCGGATCGCCCACCCCCCCGCCCCCGCAACACACCGAGCAGTCGTCAACGGCGGCAGGTGTTACCGGTGGGGGTTCGCAGCTGCTCGGTGTGTTGCCGCGTGAGGCGGGGGAGGGGAGCGCCCGATGAGTCGCACCGAGCCGCTCCTGCACCTCGACCTGGCCGTGGTGCAGCGGGCGCGGGCACTGGCACACCGGGCCGCGTCGCCGGTCGTCGAGCTCGCCCAGAGCCACACGACCGTCTCGGTCGAGCGAGCGACGCTGCGCCTCGCCGGCCTGTCCGGCGCCGACCACGAGCGGGTGCCGTGGGTCAACCACCTCGTGACGGCGGTGCGCGAGGAGGTCGGTCTCGAGCACGGCGTCACGACGCCCGTCTACGACGCGCTCCTGCGCGGTGAGGCCCCCGACCTGACGACCCTCGCCCAGAAGGCCGCGAGCGGCAACGTCTCGTTCCGCCTGCCGACCGGGCGAGAGGCGCAGGCCGCGCGCCGAGCCGCGACGAAGGGCGTCGCGGTCGGCCTGCGCACGATCGACCGCTCACGCGCCACGCGCGACCGGCTGATCAAGCGCCACGGCGACCCGAAGTCCCGGCCCTGGATCTACCTCATCGTCGCGACGGGCGACATCTACGAGGACATCCCGCAGGCCCAGGCGGCC
Source organism: Humibacillus xanthopallidus (assembly GCF_044793955.1). Taxonomy (GTDB): domain Bacteria; phylum Actinomycetota; class Actinomycetes; order Actinomycetales; family Dermatophilaceae; genus Humibacillus; species Humibacillus xanthopallidus_C. The sequence continues at coordinate 2,462,339 of NZ_CP084995.1, forward strand.
GCCCGCGAGGGAGCCGACGTCATCGCCGTCATCCGCTCGACGGGGCAGTCCCTGCTCGACTACGTCCCCGAGGGCGCCACGCGCGAGGGGTTCGCCGGCACCTACGCGACGCAGGAGAACTTCCGGCTCATGCGGGCCGCGCTCGACGACGTGAGCAAGGAGCTCGGCCGCTACGTCCGGCTGACGAACTACGCCTCGGGGCTCTGCATGCCCGAGATCGCGGCCCTCGCCGGCATGGAGCGTCTCGACATGATGCTCAACGACTCGATGTACGGCATCCTCTTCCGCGACATCAACCCGGTCCGCACGTTCGTCGACCAGCGCTTCTCGCGCCAGGTCCACGCCCGCGCCGGCATCATCATCAACACCGGCGAGGACAACTACTTGACGACGGCCGACGCCGTCGACGCCGCCCACACAGTCACGGTGAGCCAGCTGCTCAACGAGTGCTTCGCCAAGGAGGCCGGCCTCGAGGACTGGCAGCTCGGCCTCGGGCACGCCTTCGAGATCAACCCCGAGATCCCCGACAGCTTCCGGCTCGAGCTGGCCCACGCGCTGCTCGCCCGCCAGCTCTTCCCGGACGCCCCCCTCAAGTGGATGCCGCCGACGAAGCACATGACGGGCGACATCTTCCGCGGCTACCTCCTCGACGGCTTCTTCAACCTCGTCGGGGCCATGACGGGCCAGGGCATCCTTCTCGTCGGCATGATGACCGAGGCGGTGGTCACGCCGTTCCTCTCCGACCGCGACCTCGCGCTGCAGAACGTGCGCTACGTCATGAATGCCGCCAGCGGGCTCACCGAGGACTTCCACCCCCCGCGCGACGGCTTCATCCAGACGCGGTCGCGCCAGGTGCTCTCGGAGGCCGTCGACCTGCTCGACCGCATCGTCAGCGACTCCGACTCGGCCGGCGACCCGCCCCTGCTGGCCGCCATCGCGGACGGCACCTTCGGCCTGATGCATCGACCCGCCGACCGAGGCAAGGGTCTCGAGGGTGTGGTCCGGCGGGCCGACGGCTATGACAACCCGGCCATCACGGCGCTCGACGCCGGCGTGCCGGCGTCGACGAAGAAGGGCGAGAAGCCTTGAGCAGCAACATCGTCCGCCCCTACGGCGACACCACCGGTGACGGCATGATGCAGGTGTCCTTCACCCTGCCGCTGCCCCACGACAAGCTCGCCGAGGGAGCTGCGCTCCAGCTCGCGCGCAAGATGGGACTCGACCCGGCGCTGCTCGTGCACGCCAAGGCGATGGGGCCCGACTTCACCTTCTTCGTCGTCTACGGCAGCTCGACGCACCTGGTCAACCTCGACGACGTGCACGTGGTCGAGCGCGAGTATCCGCTGCTGTCGGCCAAGGACGCCAACCTCGCGATCCGCAAGCAGCTGCGCCGCAAGCTCGTCGTCGTCGGCGCGTGCATCGGCACCGACGCCCACACCGTCGGCATCGACGCCATCCTCAACATCAAGGGGTTCGCCGGTGAGAAAGGTCTCGAGTACTACCGCGAGATCCGGGTGGTCAACCTCGGGGCGCAGGTGCTCGTGCCCGAGCTCGTCGCCCGCGCCCGGGCGGAGAAGGCCGATGCCGTGCTCGTGAGCCAGGTCGTCACGCAGAAGGACGCCCACATCCACAACACGACCCAGATGTCGGCCGCCTTCCGCGAGGCCTACCCCGCGGGGCAGGTGCCGATCCTTATCGTCGGAGGTCCGCGCTTCGAGGAGGGCTCGGAGGGAGCGCTCGGCGTCGACCGGATCTTCGGTCGCGGCACGACGCCCGGCGAGGTCGCGAGCTACCTCGTGCACGAGATGACCGAGCGGAAGGGGCGATGACCGTGTCCGAGCCGGCCGGCCCGGCTGCCCCGGGCGAAGACGCCGCATCGACGCCGCGCGCCGCGCGCCGCACCCGGGCGGAGGTGGGCCTGCGCGTCGTGCACCGTCGCTACGTGCCGTATGCCCATGCGCACTACGCCGGCAACCTCGTCGACGGCGCGTACTCGCTCGCCGCCTTCGGCGACGTCGCGACCGAGATGTGCATCCGCACCGACGGCGACGAGGGCCTCTTCGCCTCCTACAGCGACGTCCAGTTCCGCGAGCGCATCAAGGCGGGCGACGTCATCGAGATCAGCGCCGAGATCGTGCGGGTCGGGTCACGCTCGCGTGAGCTCGTCTTCGAGGTGCTCGTCGTCGGCCGGGGGCACCCCGAGCGCAGCGAGTCCTCCGCCGAGATGCTCGACCCACCGGTCGTGGCCACGACGGCTCGCGGCACCGTCGTCGTCCCCTGACCGGCCACCCGTGGTCAGGAGCAGAACCCAGCTACGCGGGCCCGTCGGGGGGCACGCGGTGGGCGAGGCCCCCCGAGCGTACGGTGACCTCGTGCGTCGTGACCGTGGGCAGCTCGTGCTGAGGCTCGTCGTCGCCCTCGGCGGCGGCGGGCTGCTCTGTCTCGCCTTCCCGAGCTTCGACGTCTGGGTCGTGGCCCCGTTCGCGATGGCGCTGCTCGCGTGGTCCGCGACGGGTCTGGGAGCCCGCCGGGGCCTCCTCGCCGGCGTCCTCTTCGGGCTGGCCTTCTTCGTGCCCACCCTCAGCTGGTCGGGGATCTACGTCGGGGCGCTTCCGTGGCTGGCGCTGGCCACCCTCGAGTCGCTCTTCGTCGGCATGGCGGGGGCGCTCTACGGCTGGCTGAGCAGGGCCGGCCGGGTGCGGCCGCTCGCCTTCGCCCTCGTCTGGGTCGTCACCGAGGGCTTCCGAGCCCGTGCTCCCTACGGCGGGTTCCCCTGGCTCAAGCTGGCCTTCAGCCAGGCCGACTCGCCGGTCGGGCGCCTCGTCGCGCTGGGCGGCGCGCCCTTCGTCGGCTTCGTGATCGCGCTGGTCGGGGGGCTGCTCGCGCTCCTGGCGCACCGTCTGCTGACGGCCGGGCACCACCGCTCCGGTATGCCGTGGCGTCCGCTCGCGCTGCCCTTTGCCGCAGCGCTCGGGCTCACGGTCGCAGGCCTCGCCGTGCCACTGCCCACCGATGGGCAGGCGGCGCAGTTCCTCGGAGTGCAGGGCAACGTGCCGCGCGCCGGCCTCGACTTCAACGCTCAGCGCAGGGCCGTCCTCGACAACCACGTCGCCGCCACCTGGCAGGCGCAGGCCGACATCGAGGCGGGGCTCGCGCCGACCCCCGACCTCGTCGTGTGGCCCGAGAACGCGTCCGACATCGACCCGGTGCGCAACGCCGACGCCGCCGACGAGATCGCGGCGACCGTGTCGAGGCTGGGCCGTCCGCTCGTCGTCGGCGGGCTGCTCGAGGAGCCTCCCGGCCAGGTCTCGAACGTCTCGCTGCTCTACGAGCCCGACAAGGGCATCACCGACAGCTACGTCAAGCGCCACCCGGTGCCGTTCGCCGAATACATCCCCAACCGCGCCTTCTTCCGGATCTTCAGCGCGGAGGTCGACCGCGTGAGCCGCGACTTCGTGGCCGGTCCGTCGGTCGGGGTCTTCGACGTCGTCGGCACCGCCGGACAGCAGATCCGGGCGGGCGTGGCCATCTGCTTCGAGGTGGCCTACGACGACATCATGCGTGACGCGGTGACCGCCGGGGCCAACGTGCTGCTCGTGCAGACCAACAACGCGACGTTCGGCTTCACGGCGGAGTCGGCCCAGCAGCTGGCGATCAGCCGCGTGCGGGCGATGGAGTTCGGACGATCCATCGTCCACGTGTCGACGGTCGGCCAGAGCGCGCTGATCACCCCGGATGGAACTGCCCACCAGGTGACGTCGTTGTTCACACAGGCCCTCGTGCAGGGGGCTCTACCATTGCGGGACGCCACGACCGTGGCGACCCGCGTGGGGGAGTCCCCCGAGTGGGCAGCCGCGGCCGGGCTGGTGCTGCTCCTGCTCCTGCGGGTCAGGAGCAGCGGGTCGGGCCCGGACCCGCAGCACCGCAGGGACGACAGCACCGCCGACAGCACAGATGTCAGCACAGAGGACAAGGAAGCGCATGACCGTGACGCAGCGTGAGCCGGTGACGAAGGTTGCCGTGCTCATCCCGACCTACAACGAGCGGGAGAACCTGCCCGGGATCGTCGCGCGCGTGCGCGCCGCCGTCCCCACGGCCGACGTCATCGTCCTCGACGACAACTCGCCCGACGGCACGGGTGACCTCGCCGACGGCCTGGCCGCGGGCGACCCCCAGGTGCGGGTCGTGCACCGCCCGGGCAAGCAGGGCCTCGGCCAGGCCTATCTCGCCGGCTTCGCGATCGCACTGGATGAGGGCTACGACGCCGCGGTCGAGATGGATGCGGACGGCTCGCACCAGCCCGAGCAGCTGCCTGCGATCCTCGACGCGCTGGCCGACGCCGACCTCGCCATCGGGGCCCGCTGGGTCAAGGGCGGCGAGGTGCGCAACTGGCCGATGCGGCGCAAGGTGCTGTCGGTCGGTGCCAACATCTACACCAAGGTCATGCTCGGCATGCACGTCAACGACGCGACGGCCGGCTATCGCGCCTACCGCACGAGTGCTCTGCGCACGATGGGTCTCGCCGGCGTCGAGTCGCACGGCTACTGCTTCCAGATCGATCTGACGCTGCGAGCCGTGCGGTCGGGGCTGCGCGTCGTCGAGGTGCCGATCACCTTCATCGAGCGTGAGATCGGGGTCTCCAAGATGGGCAACGACATCGTGCGCGAGGCCCTGACCAACGTCACGAAGTGGGGCATCGAGCACCGCGTCGGGCAGCTGCGCGGCGTCGTCGGCCGGGCCCGCGAGCGGGTGCCGGCGGGGGAGCGCTCATGACCACCGCGCCCAGCCCGAGACGGCGCGGCCTGCGACCCACGCGCGTGGCCGCCGTGCTGCTGCTCCTCGTCCCTGTGATCGAGATCATGGTCATGCTCGCCGTCGGTCAGGCGATCGGCGGCTGGCCGACCTTCCTGCTGCTCATCGCCACCTCGGCCCTCGGGGCGCTGCTCATCAAGCGCGAGGGTGGCCGGGCCTGGCGCGCCCTGGGCCAGGCACTGCGAGACGGGCGGATGCCGGCGCGAGAGCTGGCCGACGGGATCGTCGTGCTCGTCGGCGGCGCCCTGCTGCTCGTCCCCGGCTTCGTCACCGACGTCTTCGGTCTCCTGCTCGTGCTGCCCTTCACCCGCCCGATCGCGCGGTCTCTGCTCGCAGCCGTGATCAGCCGGCACATGGTCGCGCAGGTCGAGGTCTTCGGGGCGACGACCGTCACCGACCGCCCGGCGTGGGAGCAGCAGGAGCCGCCCCGCGGTCCGCGTCGCTCCGGGTCGAGCGACGAGGTGGTCGAGGGCGAGATCATCGACGAGGACTGACCGATAGGTCAGGTCCGCCCGTCAGCGCCCACGACAGATCCACACGCCGGCCCCGGGTGATGCCCGTCGGACCCATAAACCGTGCCTCGACCCCGCTGTCACTGCGTGCAACCGCGCCGAACGTGGACCCTTGTGAGTCCGAGCGTCACCGCGGACCCCGGCATACCGGCATACGGCGGGGCGGTGGGTCCGAGCGTCACCGCGGACCACGGCATACGGCATACGCGGAGCCTGCGGGGGCGGGCAGCGAAAAGCCCGCCTCCACGAACGAGGCGGGCCAGTCGATGTCTCGGGGGTGTGCGTCAGGCGGTCTTGCGCCGGCGCGGCTTCTCGCCTCGCGACTCGCGCAGCAGCGTCAGGCGCTCCTCGAGGAGCTCCTCGAGCTCGGGGATCGAGCGACGCTCGAGCAGCATGTCCCAGTGCGTGCGCACGTGCTTGACGGGCTTGGCGTCGGGCTCGGGTCCACCGCCCTGCAGCTTCGCGTCGAGGCCGCAACGGCACTCCCACGTCGGCGGCACGTCGGCCTCGACCGAGAACGGGAGCTCGGTGCGGTGCCCCTGCGCGCACACGTAGGTAGTGAGCTGACGCTCACTCGGGATGACGTTCTCGTCGGACTCCATGCTCCTGGAACCGAGGTTGGAACCGCGTAGTGCTCGATCGGCCATGTGGACCCCTCCAAAACTCCTGCCACTGGTCGACACCGGTCTGGTGCCCTACCCTCACAGTCGCTTGAACGAGCGAAACGGTCGGGTTGTTCCCGGAGGCCTCGCGGATTGTAGGTGTCGTCAGATGACGGCAGGCACGGGGTTGCCCGCTTCGATGATGCCGCGGCGCATGTCGACCCGGGACAGCAGGTAGCCGCCGATGACGAAGAAGGCGATGAGGCAGATGATGGCCCAGCGGTAGCTGAGGGTCAGCTGGTAGACAAGCCCGAAGATCAGGGTGCCGAGCCAGCTCGTGCCGCGCTCCATGGCCTGGTAGAGGCTGAAGTACTCCGCCTCGCGACCGCGGGGGATGAGCTGGCTGTAGAGCGAGCGCGACAGGGCCTGGGTGCCGCCGAGCACGATGCCGATGAGCAGGCCGAGCGCGAGGAAGACCGCGAGCGACTTCGACGGCGTGACGAAGGCGATGACGACGACGACGGTCCACAGACCGATGCCGTAGAGCACGGTGCGCCAGGCGCCGATGGAGGCCGCGATCCGGCCGGCGAGACGGGCGCCGAAGAAGGCGACGAACTGCACGAAGAGGAAGACGCCGAGCACCGTCGACTCCGAGAAGCCGAGCTCCTTGCTGCCGTAGATGCTCGAGCTGCCGATGACGGTCTGGATGCCGTCGTTGAAGAAGAGGTAGGCGACGAGGAAGGTCAGGGTCATCGGATACTGGCGCAGGTCGCCGAAGGTGCTGCGCAGCTGCGACAGGCTGCCGCGCACGACCCCGGCCTTGCGGTCGACCGGCGTCGCGACCGTGCCCGTCAGGTGACGCAGCCCGAGGTAGGGGATGATCGTGAAGGCTGCCCACCAGATGCCGGCCGAAAGGATGCTGATGCGGGTCGACATCGCCCGGTCGAGCCCGAGGTCCTCGTGGAAGATGTCGAGGGCGAAGTTGAGCGCGAGCAGGGTGCCGCCGCCGAGGTAGCCGAAGGCCCAGCCCTTGGAGGACACCCGGTCGCGCTCGTTCTCGTTGGCGATGCGGCACAGGATCGAGTCGTAGACGACGAGCGAGGCGCCGAGACAGATGCCGGCCACGACGACGAGCGCCGAGCCCAGCTGCCAGTTGGTGCCCGCGATGAAGAACATCAGGCAGGCCGCGAGGGAGCCGGCCCAGGCGAAGCCGGCGAAGAGCCGCGTGGGCTTGGGGCTGCGGTCGGCGATGGCTCCGACGAAGATGAGCACGATCGCCGAGATGATCGTCGTGATCGTCACGGTGAAGAACCACAGGCTGCCCGGGGCGACGGGGATGCCGAGGACCGACAGGGTGTTGGTGCAGTCGGCGCCGTCGGCGAGGCCGGGGCACGCGGCAGCCTCCGCCACCGTCGTCAGGTAGGGGCTGAGCAGCACCGTGGCCGTCGTGGTGACGTAGGCGGAGTTGGCCCAGTCGTACCAGTACCAGGCGCGCTGCTCCTTGGTCTCGGGACGCGCTGCGTTGACGACGACGGACGACATGGCAGGACTGTCCCACACGGGCGGGCCGCGTGGAGCGGTCCCGCGGATGAACACGCCGAGGCGACCGGACGGCATACCCCTTGAGCGCTCAAACATCCGGTATGCCGGGTCGCGGGGGAGGGGAGGGGTGCTCAGGCGTCGTCGATCAGGCGGGGGTCGTCGGTGGTCGTCAGCAGCTCCCAGGCGAGGCCGTGGGCCAGCACGACGAGGCAGACGACGGTGAGCGCGGCCGCCTGCAGGCCGGTCAGCCCGACCGACGCCGCGAGCTCCGGGGCGACTCCGAGCACGACGATGACGAGGTAGAGCACTCCGACGAGCCAGCGGTGGCGGCGGAAGGGCCCGCGCACGCCGGGACGGCTGTCGGCCCGGATGAGCCGGAAGGTCGACCAGGCGCCGAGCAGCGCGACGAGCCCGAACGTCGTGCGCCACAGGCCGGGCTTGCCGGGGTCGACCTGTGCGAAGAGGCCCATGACTCCGGGCAGCAGGAAGGTGAGGTAGACGCCGCCGACGAGCCGGCGGGTCTCGGGGGAGTCGAGCAGCTCGCGGCGCCGGTCGAGCGCCGACCACCAGAGGCCCACGAGGGTGAAGCAGGTGGCCGACACGACGGCGTAGAAGGTGGAGAGGTCCATGGCGCTCCTTCGGGATGCACCCGATGGTCCCACCGGACTGGCCCACGGCAAGCGATTTAGCCCTAAAGTATTGGGGTGAGCACATCATCGGGGGATGAGGTCGACCGGATCGTCGACGCGTGGCGGCGTGAGCGTCCGGACGTCGACGTGTCGTCGATCGGCATCGTCCTGCCGGTCCTGAGGCTCGCTTCGTCTGTCGCCGAGGCGCGCTCCGGTGTGCTGGCGGCCCACGAGCTCGACCAGAGCCATCTCGACGTGCTCAGCGTGCTGCGGCGCACCGGCCCGCCGTACCGGCTCACCGCGGGTGAGCTGTCACGACGCTGCCGGGTGACTCCGGGCGCGACGACGCAGCGCGTGCAGGCGATGGAGACCCAGGGGCTCGTCGAGCGCGTCCGTGAGGAACCGGACCGACGCACGGTGCACGTGCAGCTGACGACGCTCGGGCTGAGCCGGCTCGACGAGGTCTTTGCCGAGGTCGTGGCCGCGGACGAGGGTCTGCTGTCCGGGCTCACGTCGGCGCAGCGCGGCGCATTGGAGTCGGCGCTGCGAGGGTGGCTCGACGTCGTGCAGGCCGGAGCCGAGGCCGACCGCCCCACGACCTCGTAACGCCGATAATCGACATTATGTCACTTAGGGCGACCCTGCCTTGTCCCCCTCGCGTCCACCCCCGGAATGTGACGCCTGAGGCCATATCCCGATTCGGGCGCGAAGGGGCCCCTCTCTGCCTAGGCTCGAAACGGCAGTTCACGTAGAAGGGTGTGCGACATGAGGATCCGCCAGGGGTTCGTATCGGTGCTTGCCACCGCGGCTCTGCTTCTTCCAGCAGCCACCGCCTTTGCCGAGGCAGGGTCCCCTCCCCTGGGGCTGGCCACGACCTCGACGACGCAGGTCACGACGCAGGCCGATGCCGTCAGCAACCTCCCGCATGTGCAGATCGAGCTGGCCGACGGCAACACGCTTGCGTGGCTCAACGAGACCAAGGACCACAAGACGGCCGCCACCTTGGACCTCGTGGACCCGGTCAACCCGGGCTTCGACCTCGCCGACGCGGTGATCACTGAGATCAAGGGCCGCGGGAACAGCACCTGGAACCGGCCCAAGAAGCCGTACCAGATCAAGTTCGACAGTGCCGTCGGTGTGCTCGGAATGGAGACGCACAAGACGTGGGTCCTGCTAGCGAACCACTTGGACCCATCTCTCATGCGCAACAAGCTCACCTATGACCTGGCTGACTCGTTCGGACTTGCGTATTCCCCCCAGTCGCGCTTCGTCGACCTCACCGTCAACGACACATACCTCGGCACCTACCTCCTTTGCGAGAAGACCGAGGTCGGGACGCACCGCGTCGAGCTGCAGACTGACGAGGGTCTGCTGCTCGAGCTCGACAACAACTACGGGACCGAGGAGGACCACTACTTCTACGGCGGGACGAGCAAGTCGGTCTTCGTCCTCAACGACGCGACAATCGACGTCGACGACTTCGACACGGAACCCGTGCTCCAGAAGGCGTACTCGGACGTGCAGGCGTACATCAACGAGCTCGAGACGCTGCTCTACGCGCCCGACCCGGACTGGAACGCAATCTCCCAGATGATCGACGTCGACTCGTTCATCAAGTACTACTTCATCTTCGAAACCAGCGCGAACCCTGACGTCAACAGGTCGAGCATGTTCTTCTACAAGGACGGCCCCGGTGACGTGCTCCACGCCGGTCCCGTCTGGGACTTCGACCTGGCTATGGGGCAGTTCCGCGTCCCGGAGAAGGCGGCCGACCCGACCGGTGAGTGGGGGCGAGTTTCCAGCGTCCTGGGCAACAAGCGCAGCAGCTGGTTCGAGCAGCTCGCGCGCAACGAGCAGTTCATCCAGCGGGCCTACGATGTCTACTCCTCCGAGCTCCAGAGCCACGTCGACGCCCTGCCCGGGAACATCGATGCCCTCGAGGACCACCTCACGCAGTCCGCCGCGGAGAACTTCGAGATCTGGGACGTACTCGGTGAACCGTCCACCCTGGGATCAACGGGGCACCTCATCAGTGACACCTACGAGGGTGAGGTCGCCTATCTGCGCAACTGGGTCGTGCAGCGGGTCCAGCATCTGGCTCGCTCCTACGACCAGGCGATGCCGGTGCTCCGCTTCGCGTCCTTCGTGTCCACCATCGGCTGGCAAGGGGCGGTGACATCGGGCATGGTCGCCGGGACAACAGGCCGGGCCCTGCGTCTCGAGGCCGTTCGCCTGGCACTGTACGACAACGGCCTCAGCGGAACCGTCCAGGGCAATGGGCACGTCCAGTCGATCGGCTGGACGGGCTACCGGAGTCCTGGCACCGCCATCGGCACGACCGGGAGGTCTCTGCGTCTTGAAGCGATCCAGTTGCGACTGACCGGCGAGCTCGCAGCGCGGTATGACATCGAGTACCGCGTGAACGTGCAGGATCGCGGTTGGATGCGTTGGGTGCAGAACGGCGCCACGGCTGGAACGGTCGGCAAGGGGCTGCGTGTCGAGGCGATCCAGATGCGGCTGCTGGAAAAGGTGCAGGCACAGCCTTCTGCGGTCTACAGCTCCCATGTCCAGAGTCTCGGCTGGCTCCCCCCAGTCCATGACGGACAGACCAGCGGGACGATCGGCAGGTCGTTGCGGGTAGAAGCCCTGCAGCTCAACGTGAATGGCAGCAAGTACAGCGGTGACGTCCAGTACCGCGGCCACGTTCAGGGCATCGGCTGGATGAGCTGGACGACGTCGCAGTCCTTCATCGGAACTCTCGGCCTGAGCCGGAGACTCGAGGCGTTCGAGATCAAGCTCACCGGCGACCTCGCCACTCGCTTCTCGGTTCGCTACTCCGCGTACGTCCAGGGCATCGGATGGCAACCCTACGTCGCGAACGGGCAGACGGCTGGAACCACGGGACAGGGGAAGCGAGTCGAGGCCGTCAGGGTCGTCCTGGCTCCCAGGACGTCCTGACGAGCGACGCGACATCCACGGCGAGCGGGGCCGACCGTTGGCCTGACAACCCCGTCGTCGCGCGAGCCGTAGCCTTGGTGCGATGGACTGCGACTACTTCGATGCCCACCGATGCCGCTCGTGTGCACTCATGGGCGTGCCGTATGCCGTCCAGCTCGCTGACAAGCAGCAGCACTGCGCCGCTGTGCTGTCCGACAGTGCGCCCGAGGCGACGTGGCTGCCCGCCTTCGTCTCCCCTGAGTCCGGCTTCCGCAACAAGGCCAAGCTCGTCGTGGGCGGTGACCCCGGCGCCGTGACGCTCGGCATCCTCGACCCGGCGGGCCGCGGCGTCGACCTGCGCGACTGCGGGCTCTACGAGCCCGGGCTTCATGAGCTCATCCCACGCCTCGCCGGCCTCGTCGACGACTTGCAGCTGGAGCCCTACGACGTTCCGGCACGCCGAGGCGAGCTGAAGCACCTCATCGTCACCCACTCCCCCACCGGCGCCGTGATGCTGCGCTTCGTCCTGCGGTCCCAGAAGCAGCTGGCGCTGCTGAGATCGCGCCTGGCCGTCATCAGGGAGCGGTTGCCCGAGGCTGTCGTCGTCTCGGTCAACCTCCAGCCCGACCACAAGGCGGTGCTCGAAGGAGACACGGAGCTCGTGCTGACCGAGGCCGACGTTCTGCCCATGCAGGTCAACGAGATCACTCTCAGCCTACGTCCCAACAGCTTCTTCCAGACCAACACACATGTGGCCGCTGGCCTCTATCGTCAAGCGCAGCAATGGATCTCGACGGCGCGCCCGACGAAAGTCCTCGACCTCTACTGCGGCGTTGGCGGATTCGCGCTCCACAGCGCGGTGCTCGGCGACAGCGGGCCTGCCCAGGTCATCGGGATCGAGGTGTCGCCCGAAGCGGTGACCAGCGCCGACCACACTGCCGGTGAGCTTCGAGCAACTCACCCCGGGCTGGCAGAGATCTCGTTTCGTGTCGGTGACGTGACTGACGTGGCAGGCCTTCGCTCCCTCGGCCCCGGGGCGCTCGTCGTCGTCAACCCGCCCCGTCGCGGCATCGGTCCCGAGCTGGCGCACTGGCTCGAGCGATCCGGCGCCGAGCACGTCGTCTATTCGAGCTGCAACGTCGACAGCCTCTCCAGAGACCTTGCGCGGCTGCCCTCCTACGCTGCTTCGCAGGCTCGGCTCTTCGACATGTTTCCGCAGACCGAGCACCACGAGGTCATGGTGTTGCTCGATCGCACCAGCACTGAGGAACATTGCGTGACAAGGGATCTCGACCAATGAGCAGCGCGGAGTGACTGGCGCGCATTCAGAGACGTTTCGGTGAGTTGGCCGAGGAGTAAGCCGTCCTGCCGCTCTACGGTGCGCTATGGCGTGAGGATGCGGTGACGAGACGACCGCCCGCAGCATGGTCGGGATTGTTCGCCGGTGCTCTGCCGTGGCGTGGAGCGCAGGGTTCCGCGGCTGCAGGGCTGGGCGACCGTTACTCCGGGGCGCTCGGGACCTACCACCCGGTCGGCTGTTCCTTCATCTCACATTCCGCCATTCGGACACGCACCGCCACCTACGCACATAGCCTTCGAAGCGAGTGATCCGAGGGGCCGGATCTCTTTGGGGGCACATCACAGCCGACATTGCAGTTCAGATCGTCCGAAAACGGACGATAGGGGAGGAACACAAATGAACATCCGACGACGAGGTCTTCTAGCGACCTTGGCATCCATCACTCTGCTGCTGCCGGGCACGGCCGCCGTGGCGCAGGCGTCCACCGCACCAGCGGCCGCCTCGATCACCGCGGTGGCCCCGGTTCCCCTCAGCAACCTTCCGATCGTGGCGATCGACCTCACCGACGTCGATCCCACAAAGAACGACCTCGACTACCTCAACGCCTCCAAGGACAACTCTGTGGGCGCGACGGTGAACCTGGTCGACGGGTCAACCCCGGCCAACGACATCGTGGATGCCCTGGCCACGATCAAGGGTCGCGGCAACTACACCTGGACGCTGGACAAGAAGCCCTACCAGATCAAGTTCAAGACGGCGGTGGCCCCGCTCGGCATGGAGTCGACGCGGACCTGGATCCTGCTCGCGAATCACACGGACCCGTCCCTGATGCGCAACAAGCTGACCTACGACCTGGCACGTGGCGTGAACCTTGCGTACTCCCCTGAGTCGCGCTTCGTCGACGTCAAGATCACCGACGCGGACGGTGAACACATTCTGGGCAACTACCTTCTCACCGAGAAGGTCGAGGTCGGTCCGACTCGGGTGAACCTCACTGATCCGCAGGCGAACCTCGTGGAGCTGGACCAGAACTACGGCACTGCCGAGCCGTTCTACTTCACCACTGCCACCAGCAAGCGGATCTTCACGCTCAAGGATGCGCCCGGTGGCATCGGTGACACGCTCACCGCGGATCAGGCGGCCGGATGGGCCAGCACCAAGTCCTACATCAACACCTTCGAGGCGGCGCTCTACGCGACCAGCCCGGACTGGACGAAGATCAGCTCGATGATCGATGTCGACTCGTTCGTGAAGTACTACTTCGTTCACGAGATCGCAGAGAACTACGACTTCAACCGGTCGAGCATGTTCTTCTACAGGAACGGCCCGAGCGACAAGTTGCACGCCGGCCCCGTGTGGGACTTCGACCTCGCTCTCGGCAACTTCACGCCCCACAGCTGGGGCGGAGACCCCACCTCTGACTACGCGAAGACCACCACCTACCTGCGCAGCAAGACACACAACTGGTTCGAACAGCTCATGCGCAATCCGCAGTTCGTCGCCAAGGCCAACGCGCTCTACACGTCAACGGTCCGGCCTCAGGCCGACATCATGGAGGCGCAGGTCGACAACCTGAAGGCGGACCTGACCGCGTCGGCGGAGCGCAACTTCGAGATCTGGGCCGGTTCGCGTGGTTACGGCCCCACGACCTTCAGCACCGGCGTGGCGGCCCTCGAGAGCTGGACGACGAGCCGCGTCGACTACCTGGCAAAGGCGTACGGCTCGAGCCTGCCGACCTTCAGGTTCGCGGCCCACGCCGCATCGATCGGCTGGCAGGCAGCAGTGTCGGGCGGCATGATCGCCGGCACCACCGGGGAGTCGAGGCGCGTGGAGGCTCTGCGCTTCCAGATCGTCAACACCAGCCTTGCTGGCGGCATTCAGGGCAACTCCCACGTGCAGAGCATCGGCTGGACGGACTGGGGGGCGACCAACGCAGTGGTCGGCACGACCGGGCGTGCGCTCCGGCTCGAGGCGGTGCAGCTGAGGCTCACGAGCACGCTGGCGGCGAACTTCGACCTGGGCTACCGCGTGCACGTGCAGAGCGTGGGCTGGATGCCGTGGGTGAAGAACGGCGCGACTGCCGGCACGACCGGCCGGGGTCTGCGCATCGAGGCGATCCAGATCCGGTTGCTCGACAAGACGCCGTAATCGACCGCGACCCGCGCCACCGGCGCACCCGTGCTTCGGCGCTGGTGCGCCGGTGGTGTGCCGGTCATGCCCGGGACGCATTGCATAATGTCGATTACCGGCGAATAGTCATGCAGCACAATCGAATTCGTCAGCGCGCACGCCGACCCAGCCCAGCGGCATATGCGTCCAGTGCTCTGAGCACCGCAGGCGCCCGATAGACCCGGTTGCGTCGGTGACCGGTGGACTCCAGCAGTATGCCGTCGGCCACGAGCCGCTGCAGGGCTGACTGCGCGGTCGGCGCGGTGACGCCCAGCTCACGGGCGACGACGCGTGCCGTGACGACGGGCTGGCGCAGGAGGAGGTCGAGCAGGGCCCACGACGCGGAACCGGCTCGTGCCGTCAACCGGCCGGCCCACTCCTCTCGCACGCCGCGCAGGGTCGCGACGAGGCGCTCACCGATGTGGGTGCCGCTGCGGGCCGCCTCGGCCACGCAGCGCAGGATCGGCTCCGCATCGCCGGCGCGATAGGCGCCGAGAGCCGCGAAGTAGTCGTCACGCAGGGCCAGCAGCCCTGCCGAGATCGGCACCGTGACCCGGTGGATCGCCCCGGTGTGCAGCAGCACCGAGTGCAGCAGGGCCCGGCCCGTGCGGCCGTTGCCGTCGGTGAAGGGGTGGATGGTCTCGAACTGGGCGTGCGCGAGGGCGGCCTGGGCGAGGGGTGGCAGGTCGTCACGGTCCATGAAGCGCACGAGATCCGCCATCAGGCCCGCCACGTCGTCCGCGACGGGCGGCACGTAGTGCGCGTCGCCGGGGTGCAGGGGGGAGCCGCCCACCCACACCTGCTGCTCGCGCCACGCGCCGGGCGCGTGCACCGACTGCTGTGACATGAGAGCGCGGTGCATGGAGAGCACTGCCTCCTCGTCGAGGTGCCCGGCGAGGTCGAGGGCGGCCTGCATCGTGCGCACGTTGGCCAGGATCACGGCGGCGTTGGCCCGCGAGCCCTCGCCGATCTCGGCCTCGGCGAGGGCCCGAGCCGAGGAGGTGAGGTTCTCGATCTGCGAGCTCGCGGCACTCTCGGAGCGCAGCAGCACCGATGCGAACGGGGCGATCTCCCCCGCTCCCCCGGCATCGAACGTCGCCAGCAGCCGGGTCGCGTCGTCGAGGTCGGCGGCGAGGTCGCCGCCCAGCACGAGCGGCACGCCGGCGATGGGCGGCACGACCGCGGCGGCATACGTCAGCGGCGTCGAGCGCAGGGCGCGCCGCGACAGGTCGAAGAGACCCTCGACGGGCTGCCACGGCACCGTCGCGCTGCCGAGCGCGGGCCAGGTCACGGAGCTCATCCTCACCTCCTTGATAAAGGTTAGCCGACAACCTTTATCAAGAGTGGGCTCAGGGGGCCTCGACGACCCACCAGGCGGCATACGGGCTCAGGGCGACCCGGCCGTCGGGGCCGGCATAGACGGCGTGTCCGCCGATCGCGTCCACGGGCTCGCGAAGGCCCGCGGCGGCGAAGAGGTCGATGCCGACGTGGCGCCACTCCCCCGTGACGTTGTAGACGCACACCATCGACCCGCTCGGGTGGGCGCGCCGCACGGCGAGCACCCCGTCCTCGGTGTCGCTGAGCACCTCCGTCGCCCCCGACGCGTGCAGCTGCGGCAGCCCCGCCCGCACGCGGGCGAGGTGCGCCACACCCTGGAAGACGCGCCCGGCACGCGTGCTCGGGTCGCGGCTCGAGGCCGCCTCGGTCCAGTCGATGCGCACCCGGTGCGCCCACCGGTTGTCGTCCTCGTGGCCCGCCTCGTCGGCCCAGCGGGGATCGTTGGGCAGGCCGAGCTCGTCCCCGCTCCACACGACCGGTATGCCGCCCCAGCCGGCGACGATCGCATGCGCCAGGAAGAGCCGGGCGAGGGCCGCTCCCTCGGCGTCGGCGTCGGGCGCTTCCGAGAGGCCCACGAGGGCCGCCGCCGTGCCGCTGATGCGCTTGTCGCCCGTGGCCGGGTTGTGCTGGAAGACGAGGCCACGCGCCCACGAGCCCGGGAAGTCCCCGGCATACCAGTCGGACAGGAAGCGGCGGTGCTCCCAGCCGTTCAGCCCGACGGCGGCCGCGTCACCGTCGTCGATCGCCCAGCCGATGTCGTCATGGCAGCGGACGTAGCAGATCCAGGTCCCGTTGGGGGGCGTTGTGGGCAGGGCCCGCAGGGCCTGCTTGGCGAGCAGGGTGCTGCCGGTGGCGAGCATCGACCACACCTGCACCATGAGGCTGTTGTGGTAGGCGAGGTCACTCACGCGGCCCGCGTGACGCCCTTGCCCGAGGTACTGCACGAGGTCGCGCGGTCCGACGATCGCCTCGGCCTTGAAGGCGAGCGCCGGCGCGGCGATCCGCGCTACCGTGCGCAGCGCCTGGGTGACGGCATGGACCTCGGGCTGGTTCTGGCAGTTGGTGCCGAGGCGCTTCCAGGTGAAGGCGATCGCATCGAGACGCAGCACCTCGACCCCGAGGTTGGCCAGATGCAGCACGACGTCGGCGAGCTCGACGAGGACGTCGGGGTTGGCCCAGTTGAGGTCCCACTGCCACTCGTTGAAGGTGGTCCAGACCCAGGCGTCGAGGTCGTTGTCCCACGTGAAGTTGCCGGGGGCGAAGTCGGGGAAGACCTCGGGCAGGGTGCTCTCGTAGGCGTTCGGCATCTCGCGGTCGGCGAAGACGTGGAAGTAGTCGCGGTAGCGCGCCTCCCCCGCTCGCGCGCGACGGGCCCACTCGTGCTCGCGGGCGACGTGGTTGAGCACGAGGTCGAGCACGAGCGAGACACCGTGACCGCGCAACGTGCGGGTCAGCTCGCGCAGGTCGTCGACGTCACCGAGGTCGGAGCGCACCGTGCGGAAGTCCTGCACGGCGTAGCCGCCGTCGTTGTCACCCTCGCGCGGCTGCAGCAGCGGCATGAGGTGCAGGTAGGTCACGCCGAGGTCGCGCAGGTAGGGCAGTCGGCTCGGGATGCCGGCCAGGTTGTCGGCGAATCTCTCGGTGTAGCAGGCGTATCCGAGCATGTCGGGCTGCTGGAGCCAGTCGGGTCGCAGGAGGCGGCGCTGGTCGAGGTGCCGCAGCTCGGGCTCGCGCGCCCGGAAGCCGGCGATGGCGGTCTCGACGAGCCGCAGCGTGAGGGCCGAGACATCGTGCCCTGGGTAGAGCAGCGTGAGGGCGTCGACGAGGTCGTCGGACCAGCGCTCGAGGCGCAGCTCGATGGTCTCGCGCTCCTGCTCGTCGAGATCGGCCAGGAGGGAGGAGACCGACTCCGACGTCGGCCCGGTGCGGGGTCTCATGGGCCGATTGAAGCGCAGTGCGGCCGGGTGCGACAGGGGCCACGCGGAGGAGTGCCCGTCAGGTGCACGCGGTCGGCACCCATGGCGTCACTCGAAGGGGCTCGGATCGCCCGCACCGACACGGGTGACGACCGGTGCACCCTCGGAGAAGTCGACGACCGTCGTCGGCTCGAGCCCGCACTCCCCCGAGTCGATGACGGCGTCGATGACGTGGTCGAGGCGGTCCTTGATCTCCCAGCCCTCGGTCATCGGCTCGTCGTCGTCGGGCATGAGCAGCGTGCTCGACAGGATCGGCTCCCCCAGCGCCTTGAGCAGCTCACGGACGACCGGGTGCTCCGGGATGCGCACGCCGACCGTCTTCTTCTTCGGGTGGAGCAGACGCCGCGGCACCTCCTTCGTCGCAGGGAGGATGAACGTGTAGGGCCCCGGCGTGACGGCCTTGATGGCCCGGAAGACGGAGTTGTCGAGCTGCACGAACTGACCCATCTGGGCGAAGTCCGAGCAGACGAGGGTGAAGTGGTGCTTGTCGTCGAGCTGGCGGATGCGCAGGATGCGCTCCTTGCCCTCGGGGTTGTCGAGGGAGCACCCCAGCGCGAAGCACGAGTCGGTCGGGTAGGCGATCAGGCCGCCGGACCGCAGGATCTCGACCGCCTGCCCGATCGCCCTGGGCTGCGGGTCCACCGGGTGGACGTCGAAGTACCTCGCCATGGGCCCACCCTGCCATGCTGGCGCCATGAGTGAGGACGTGGACACGATCGAGGTCGTCGACAACCCCGCCGCCGGCGCGTTCGAGCTGCGCGACGCGGGCCGGCTCATCGGCGTTGCACGGTATGCCGTGGTGCCGGCCTCCGAGGGCCGGGCGGAGCGGGTTGTCTTCTTCCACACCGAGGTCAGCCAGGCCCGTGAGGGTGAGGGTCTCGCCGGCCGCTTGGCGTCCGCAGCGCTCGACCAGACGGTTGCGGCGGGCCGCACGATCGTCGCGCTTTGCCCCTACATTAAGGTCTTCCTGAGGCGTCACGAGGACGACTACGCCGGGCACGTCGCCGCGCCCCAGCCCGCCGACCTCGAGGCCGTCGACCGGGCCGTCGACGGCTGAGTCGCTGGCGGCTGGGCTGGCTCAACGACGGCCGAAGTGGTCGCTGGCCTCCATGGCGTCCAGCACCGACGGCGTGCCGTGCTGGTCGACGGAGTAGCGACCGATGTCGATGGCCGTGTCGACGACGAAGCCGACCGGGTTGGTGAGGTCCCACGGCGAGACCTCGATCTCGGGGCCCCGGGCCGGGTCGAGCGCGATCTGCGTGCCGAGGGCGTTGGGCAGGATGTTGTCGCCGATGAGCGGCACGTGGTCGGTGAACGAGCCGAGAGGGTGCTGCAGCGTCGTCAGCACCTCGCCGCGCACGTGATAGTTGCGCACCTGGTCGGGCGCGATGACCGGGCTCTCCTGGCCCACGAGGGCGGCGGCGACCACGGTGTTGGGGTGTACCCCGGCCGCGTTGAAGGTGACGGCAGGCAGGTCGGTGGCCACCGAGGCCGTGCTCGCCAGCCCGCCTCCGAGCGAGTGCCCGGTCAGCACGACGTTGTCGGAGCCGACCGCGCGGGACAGCTGCTCGGCGAGCCCGATGGCCTGACCGTGCTGACCGCTGAGGGCGCCGACGCCCTGCTGGAGGTTGGTGCCCCAGTCTTCGACACTGGCGGGGTCGGTGCCGGCGAAGGCGAGCACGTAGCCGCCGTCCGCGTCACGGTAGATGCCCGCCTGGAAGCCGCCCGGCCCCTCGAGCGAGCCGGGGTCGATGCCGAGCGCCATCAGCTCGGCATCGCTGACCGGGTCGAAGTGCTCACTGCCCTCACCGTCGTAGACCCCGGCTGCCAGCTCGGCGAGCTCGAGGTCGATGTCCTGGGGGGTCGTGCCCCGGGTGTCGTCGGCGATGCTCGGCTCGTCGACGACACCCGTTCCCGCCGACCCGGCGCCGCCGAGATCGGGGAACAGGCCCGCTGACCCGGGCACCGCGCTCGGGAGCAGGGCGGGCGCCGCCGTGGCCATGGTGCTCGCCGTGCGCTGGGCCCGGGCGTTCTCGCGCAGCCGGACCGAGAGCGTCTCGAGCGAGGTCGTGAGGGTCGTGAGGGCCACCGCAGAGCGGCGCCACTCGGCCTGGACGGCGTCGGAGTCGGCGCCACCCCACGACCGACGGATCACGGCCAGCGCCTCGGTGCCGGCAGCGCGCACCGACTCGACCTCGCGCGCACACGTCGCCAGCTCGCCGGCGACGCGGTCGAGCACCTCGGGGTCACCCCCCTTGCGATAGAGCATCGCCGCCTCCTCCTCGACCACCTCGGCCACCTCGACAAGGCCTCACGCTAGGTGACGGCGCCCGACCCGTCGATGGGGAGCACTCCCCCTGATGAGCCGGTGGGGCCGGCCGCTCAGGTCGTGCGACGCCGCACGACGAGGCGGCCGAGCAGCCCGACGGCGAGCACGGCGATGCCCGCGACGAGTGAGGTCGCGGGCACGGCGAGCGCCAGCACGACGCACCCGAGGAGCCCGACGACCGGCACGAGCCGGGGATAGCGGCGGTGCGGCTCCTGCTGGGTCAGGGCGGAGGCGTTGGCGACGGCGTAGTAGGTCAGCACCCCGATGGACGAGAAGCCGATGGCCGCCCGCAGGTCGGTGACGAGCACGAGGACGCACACGACGGCGGCGACGGTGACCTCGGCGACGTGGGGCACGGCATACCGCTCATGGACGGCGGAGAGGGGCCGTGGCAGGTCTCCCTCGCGCGCCATGGCGAGCGCCGTGCGCCCGACCCCCGCGATGAGGGCGAGCAGGGCGCCCAGGGTGGCGGCGGCAGCGGCCACGACCACGACCAACTGGAGCCAGGCGCCCGACGTGACGGTCGCGGCAGCAGCGCGCAGCGGCGCCGGGCTCGAGGCGAGCGCGTCGACGCCGAGCACGCCCAGCAGCACGACACCGGTGACGGCATAGAGCGGCACGACGACCGCGAAGGCGCCGAGGATCGCCCGGGGGATCGTGCGGGTGGGGTCGACGACCTCCTCGCCCAGGGTCGCGATGCGGGCGTAGCCAGCGAAGGCGAAGAAGAGGATCGCTGCGCCCTGCAGCACTCCCCCGGCACCGACCGCGCCGGTGACGAGGTCGACTGGGTCCGGTCGTGCCCCAGCGACGGCAACGGCGACGAGGACCACCGCCAGCAGGACGAGCACCAGGGTGACGATGACCCTCGTGAGGCGCGCGGTCCGCGTGATGCCGCGGTAGTTGACCGCGGCGAGGGCCACCACGGCCCCGACGGCCACCGGCTTCTGCCAGGCATCGGGCACGAGGTAGGCCGCGAAGACCAGCGCCATGGCAGCGCAGCTCGCCGTCTTGCCGATGACGAAGCCCCACCCGGCGACGAAACCCCACCACGGGCCCAGGCGCTCGCGACCGTAGACGTAGGTGCCGCCGGAGGTTGGGTACTGCGCGGCGAGCTGGGCCGACGACGCAGCGTTGCACAGGGCGACGAGCGCCGCGACGCCGAGCGAGAGCAGCAGCAACGCCCCGGCCGCCCCCGCAGCCGGGGCGAACGCGCTGAAGAGCCCGGCCCCCACCATCGACCCGACGCCGATGACGACGGCGTCGGGCGTGGTGAGGCGCCGGGCCAGCGACGGGCCCGAGGGCTCTGCGGTCATGCCGAGCAGTCTGCCCTGTGGGCTGGCTCGTCAGGCGCCGCTGGCCCGCAGGGCGCGCGGGTCAGCTGCGCAGGCCGGTCAGCAGCGACTCGAAGGGCGTGACGTCGGCGAAGGGGTCGACACGCTCGACCCGGGGCTGTCCCGTGACGAGGCCGGCGAAGGAGCGGCCGGCCCGCTCGATGCGCTCGCCGAGGCGGCCGGCGTCGGTGCTGCCCCAGTCCTCGCTCGCGGCGAAGACCGCAACGGGCGCGACGAGCGCCCCCAGGTGGGCGAAGAGCGGCCGGAGCGCGTGGTCGATCGCCAACGAGTGCCGTGCCGTGCCGCCCGTGGCGCCGAGCAGCACCGGGGTGTCGCGCAGGGCGTCCTGGGGCAGCACGTCGACGAGCATCTTGAAGAGCCCGCTGTAGGACGCGGCATACACGGGGGTGGCCACGATGACAGCGTCCGCCTCGGTGATGGCGTCGAGGCGCACCTGCAGCTCCGGCGACGCGAAACCGGTCAGCACGTTGTTGGTCACGTCGTGGGCGACGTCACGGACGTCGATGACCTCGACGACGACCTCGCGGGGTGCGAGCGCCGCGACGGTCGCGGCGGTCAGCCGGTCGGCGAGCAGGCGCGTCGAGGACGGCTGCGTGACGCCGGCCGTGATGACGGCGAGGTGGAACGGGTTCACTTCGACACCTCCAGGGTGGGCGTGGTGGTGGGCTCGGGCGAGGCGCCGGTGACGTCGTCGAGCGCGTGGACGGTCACGTCGTGGGCACCGCCCGCTGCCGCGACGAGGCTGGCGTGGGTCGGCGCGTCGGGCACGTGCGCCGGCTTGAGCGCGGCGAACTCCTTGCGGAGCACGGGGACGACCTCCTCGCCGAGCAGGTCGAGCTGCTCGAGCACCGTCTTGAGCGGCAGGCCGGCGTGGTCGATCAGCCAGAGCTGGCGCTGGTAGTCGCCGGCGTAGTCACGGAAGGCGAGCGTGCGCTCGATGACCTCCTGTGGGCTGCCGACGGTGAGCGGCGTCTGGCTGGTGAACTCCTCGAGCGACGGTCCGTGGCCGTAGACGGGAGCGTTGTCGAAGTAGGGGCGGAACTCGCGCACCGCGTCCTGGGAGCTCTTGCGCATGAACACCTGTCCGCCGAGGCCGACGATGGCCTGGTCGGCGCTGCCGTGGCCGTAGTGCTCGAACCGGCGGCGGTAGAGCTGGACCATCTGCCGCGTGTGGCTGGCCGGCCAGAAGATGTGGTTGGAGAAGAACCCGTCGCCGTAGTAAGCGGCCTGCTCGGCGATCTCGGGGCTGCGGATCGACCCGTGCCAGACGAACGGCGCGATGCCGTCGAGGGGGCGGGGCGTCGAGGTGAAGCCCTGGAGCGGAGTGCGGTACTTCCCCTGCCAGTTGACGACCTCCTCGCGCCACAGCCGGTGCAGCAGGGCGTAGTTCTCGATCGCGAGCGGGATTCCGTCGCGGATGTCCTTGCCGAACCACGGGTAGACCGGGCCGGTGTTGCCACGGCCCATCATGAGGTCCATGCGGCCGTTGCTCAGGTGCTGGAGCGTCGCGTAGTCCTCCGCGATGCGCACCGGGTCGGTCGTCGTGATGAGGGTCGTCGACGTGGAGAGGATGATCCGCTCGGTCTGGGCGGCGATGTAGGCGAGCGTCGTCGTCGGGGCCGACGGCACGAAGGGCGGGTTGTGGTGCTGCCCCGTCGCGAAGACGTCGAGACCGACCTCCTCGGCCTTCCTGGCGATGGCGATCGTCGCGGTGATGCGCTCGTGCTCGGTCGGCGTGCGGCCCGTCGTGGGGTCGGTGGTCACGTCGCCGACGGTGAAGATGCCGAACTGCATGGTCCCAGCTCCTTTGTGATTGAGAATTCAACCATACCAACACGAAGGCGTCGATGGGCATTCCCGGCCCGGTCAGCCGCCGACCGCGCGCCACGACCCCACGCCACGACCCCATGCCACGGCCCAGAGGAGGCGGACGGCATACGTGGTTGGGTGGTGGCGTGTGGATCACGGAGCAGGCCCACGCGGCGGCCGCCGGGCTGTGGCGACGCGCCGGTGGCCGGCTGCAGTGGCGCCTCGTGCGCTGGCGCAACGCCACCTTCCTCGTCGGCCTGACCGGCGTCGTGCTCGACCCGGAGGGTCGGGTGCTCGTGCTCGAGCACCGCTACTGGATGGGCAACGCGTGCGGGCTGCCGTCGGGGTATGCCGTCCGGCGCGAGACGTGGGAGCAGGGCCTTGCGCGCGAGGTACGTGAGGAGACGGGGCTCGAGGTCGCCCACGTCACCGTCGTGCGCGTGCGGTCGGGCTTCGAGGGACGCATCGAGGTGCTGCTGTCGGCGACCGTGCCGCCCGGCGCCGAGCCCCGACCCGACGGCGGCGAGGTGCTGACCGCCGAGTTCCTCGACGTCGACGAGGCCCGGACGCGCCTGCGAGGCGAGCACGTGCGGATGCTCGACCTCGTCCTCGGAGGTCCGGTCGGAGCGTGACATCCTGTTGCGGTGACGGCTGACATCTCGCCCAAGGACCGCTTCATCACCGTCTACGGTCGCAACCCCGTGCACGAGGTGCTGCTCGACGAGACCCTCGTCGTCGACAAGGTCGTCGTCGCCGAGGGTGCCCGCGGAGAGGGCATCCGCGAGATCAGGGCGGCCGCGCGGCGACGGGGGGTCGACGTGCAGCTCGCCAGCCCCGAGCGGGTCAAGAAGCTCGCGGGCAACGGCCGTCAGGACCAGGGCGTCTTTGCCGACGTCGTCGCGCCCCGGATGCGCCCGCTCGACGCCGCGCTCGACGACGCCGCCCTGCGCAGCGTGCTCGTGCTCGACGGCCTGACGACCCCGGCCAACGTCGGGATGATCCTGCGCACGGCGACGGCGGCGGGCCTCGACGGCATCGTCGTGCCCCGTCGGGGCGTCGCCTCCATCGACCCGCTCGTCGTCAAGGCCTCGGCCGGGGTCGCCTTCCGGGCGCCGATCCTCAAGGCCTTCACGGCCGGCGAGGCGGTCGCGGCGCTCAAGCAGCGTGGTTTCCACGTCGTCGGGCTCGATGCCGACGGCGACGACGACCTCTTCACGGCGCACCTTCCGGAGCCCGTGGCCTTCGTGCTCGGCAGCGAGACGGCGGGCCTCTCCCCCGACGTCGCCGACCTCGTCGACACGTGGGTGTCGATCCCGATGGCCGCTGGCGTCGAGTCGCTCAACGTCGCGGCGGCGGGGGCCGTCGTGTGCTTCGAGCTCGTGCGCCGCGCCCGCGCCTGACCTTGCTTCACGCCGGCCGGTCAGACGGACCGCCACGACCCTGTGCCAGTCGTGCTGGTCAGGCGTGGCGACGGCGAGGGCGCGCAGTCGTGGCGGTCCGTCGGCCCGGTCACCCAGGCGCGCGCGGCCTCACGCACCCCACTTGTCGGCGAGGGCACGCACGACCGTCATGTTGCGGGCGGTCCCCACGCCGCCCGTGAGCCTCTCGATGCGCACGTTGGTCAGCTTCGCGGCCTGCACTCCCGCGGCCAGGAAGAGCACGATGTCGTTGCCGAGGACGCGGGCCGCCTCGGTCTCGGCGTCCCAGGCATGCAGGGCGTCGACTCCTGCGGGGTCGAGCTCGCCGCTCATCACCATGACGTAGCGGGTGGCGCCGGCGATCGGCGACTCGAGCGCGTCCGCCTCCTGCGCGAGCCGGCGCACCTGGGCCGGGGTGCGCACGACGACCGGCACGTCGAAGCCGAACGCCTCGCTGATGAGGGCGCGCAGGTCCGTCTCCAGGCGGGCGGCGCTGCGCGTGGCGCTTCGCACCTTGAGGTTGCCGCTCTGGATGTGCGTCTCGACGTCGTCAAAACCCTTGTCCTGCAAGAGCTCCCGCAAGGTCTGCATCTTGACCTGCCGCTTGCCGACGTTGACGGCGCGCAGGAAGCCGATCCAGGTGGGCACGGTCAGCCCTCGGTGGACGGGGCGTCCGACCCGTCGCCGGCGACACAGGTGCCCTCACCCACGACGTCGACCCGACCGCCGACGTGCACTCCCCCGTCGGCGTCGATCTCGAGCAGCAGCAGGGACGGCCGCCCGACGGCCGCCCCCTGGCTGACGGCGACGGACACGTCACGCGAGCCCTGGTGCACGAGCCAGCCGCCCAGGTTGGCGCACGCAGACCCGGTGGCAGGGTCTTCGTGCACGGCGCCGTCCTGGGTATAGAACAGGCGTGCCTCGATCGATGTCGGACCGGTCCACGCCCAGACGTAGACGTGCGGCGGCCGACCCGGCGAGGTCATGTGCTCGGTCATCGCGTCCGCGTCGGGGCGGCAGGACCGCACGCCGTCAGCCGAGTCGACCCGCACGATGAGCTACTCGACGCCGGCGCTGACCCAGAGAGCGTCGGACCGCACGACGGCTGCGGCATCGACCCCCAGCGCAGCCGCGAGCTCGGCCTGCGAGGAGGTCACCTCGCGCACCGTCGCGGCCGGCGCGGTCAGCTGCCAGCCGACCTCGCCGATGCGGGTCACCGGGATGTCGCCGGCGGGCACGGTGAGCGTGACCGTGTCGAGCGGCCGCGGTCCCAGACCGGCCACGACGGCTGCGGTGCCGAGCGTGGGATGCCCCGCGAAGGGCATTTCGTGGCCGGGCGTGAAGATGCGCACCGTCGCGCGGCCGGAGCCGTCGTGCCCGGTGATGAAGGCGGTCTCGCTGAGGTTGAACTGCCGGGCCCACGCCTGCATCTGCGTGTCCGAGAGCGCGCTCGCCTCGGTGAGGACGGCGAGCGGGTTGCCCGAGAAGGCATCACCGTTGAGCGAGAACACGTTGAGGAGGCGAAACGGCAGGTCCATGTGCTGAGTGTGCCCGAGACGGCGGCCGTGACGCGCGCCTCGGCGCAAGGACACCGGTGTGCTGCGCCGATACATTGCTCACATGGCTTCCCCCGACGGTGTCGTCCCCGGCAACATCTACCTCTTCCGGCACGGCGAGACCGAGTGGTCGCTCTCCGGTCAGCACACCGGCACGACCGACCTGCCGCTCCTCCCCCAAGGTGAGTCAGCGGCGCGCGAGCTCGCCGACGTGCTGCGCAAGAAGCGCTTCGAGCGGGTGCTCGTCTCTCCGCTCCAGCGCGCCAGGCGCACCGCAGAGCTCGCGGGTCTCGGCGACTTCGAGGTCGAGCCGCTGCTGCGGGAGTGGGACTACGGCGCCTACGAGGGCATCACGACGACCGAGATCAGCGCCGAGATCGGTCGCCCCTGGGAGGTCTTCGCCGACGGCGTGCGTCCCGGCGTCACTCCCGGCGAGACCGTCGAGCAGGTCTCCGCCCGCGCCCAGCAGGTCATCGACAAGGTGTGGCCCGACCTCGTGCACGGCGACGTGGCCCTCTTTGGCCACGGTCACGCGCTGCGCGTGCTCACCGCGACCTTCCTCGGGCTCGACCCTCGCTTCGGCCAGAACCTCATCCTCGACGCGGGGTCGATGAGCGTGCTGACGCACCACCGCTCGACGCGCTGCATCGGGATGTTCAACCTCTCCCCCTGGCGCCTGCTCTCCGAGGACTGAGCGCGCCCCGGATCGCCAGCATTCCTCCCCCAAGCACTGCCGAGGTATGCCGTGTGGCCGGCCACACGGCATACCTCAGTTTGCTTGTGGCACAGGCAAACCCGCGTCAGGCGGTGGGCAGTTCCCAGGTGTGCACGGGCTCGTTGGCGCTCTGACCCAGCATGTAGAGGCGCAGCATCTCGCGCAGGGCCTTGTCGCGGGTCAGACCACGAGCCTCGAGCCGCTCGACGCACGTCGTCTGCCACGAGGCACCGTTGACCCCCCTGAGGCACCGCTGCTCGATGATGCCGAGGAAGCGGTCGCGCACCGCCGCTGACACCCCCCACTTGGACAGACCCTCGTGGGCCATCGGCAGGAGGCGCCGCAGGATGAGCTCGGTGGCGGGCACGTCGCCGAAGCCGGGCCAGAAGGCGCGGGCGTCGATGCCGAGCCGGGCGCCCTCCTCGAAGTTCGCCTCGGCAGCCGAGAAGCTCATCCGGGTCCAGACCGGGCGGTCCTCCTCGGCGAGCACGCGCATCGTGCCGTAGTAGAAGGCGGCGTCGGCCATGATGTCGGCGATGCTCGGCCCTGCCGGCAGCACACGGTTCTCGACCCGCAGGTGGGGGCGGCCGCCGTGGGTGTCGTAGATGGGGCGGTTCCAGCGGTAGACGGTGCCGTTGTGCAGCCGGAGCTCCTTGAGCTCGGGCACCTCGCCCCGCTCGAAGACCTCCTCGGGCTGCTCGTCGTAGATCTCGGGCAGCAGGGCCGGGAAGTAGCGGACGTTCTCCTCGAAGAGGTCGAAGATCGAGGTGATCCACCGCTCGCCGAACCACACGCGGGGGCGCACGCCCTGGTTCTTCAGCTCGACCGAGCGGGTGTCGGTCGCCTGGGTGAAGAGCTGGATGCGGGTCTCGGCCCAGAGCCGCTGCCCGAGGAAGAAGGGCGAGTTGGCGCCCAGCGTGAGCTGCGGGCCGGCGAGCACCTGTGCGGCGTTCCAGTGGTCGGCGAAGCGGTCGGGGTGCACCTGCAGGTGCAGCTGGATGGAGGTGCACGCCGACTCGGGCGCGAGGGAGTCGGAGTAGCGCGCGATGCGCTCGCCCGTCGGGCCCTCGAGCTCGAGCCAGACGTCCTCCCCGCGGGCGTCGAGCACCGCGTTGTTGAGCGCGGCGTAGCGGATGTTCTCGCTGATCCAGTCGCCCTCGAAGTGCTCGGGCATGACGGTCGGCAGGATGCCGATCGCCACGATGCCGGTCTTGAGCTCGGCGGCGCGCTCGGACGCGCGGTTGAGGGAGCGACGCAGGTCGGCCTCGAGCTCGAAGGCGGAGTCGCCCGGGAGCGGCCGCGGCGGCACGTTGAGCTCGATGTTGTAGCGCGCGAGCTCGGTCTGGTAGTCGGGGTCGGCGATCTGCTCGAGGATCGCCTTGTTGTCGAGCTTGGGGCCGAGATCCTCCGACACGAGGTTGAGCTCGACCTCGATGCCGGTCATCGGCTTGTCGAACTCGAACTGGCTGTGGCTCAGCATGCGCTCGAACACGTCGAGGTCGCGACGCACCTTCTCGCGATACTGCTGTCGCTGCTCGCGCGTGTATCTGGCCTGCTCGACGTCGGCTCCCACGTGCCGAGACAACCACACTCGGGGCACCGACGCGAGGACAACCCGCTAGGTGACCAGCCCTCGAACGCTCAGCTCTCGAACGCCTCGGGCGGCGGGCACGAGCAGACGAGGTGCCGGTCGCCGTAGGCGCCGTCGATGCGGCTCACCGGCGGCCAGTACTTGTCGGCCGCGTCGACACCCACGGGGAAGGCCGCGTCGGCCCGGTCGTAGGGGTGGTCCCAGGGGCCGGCGAGGTTGCGGGCGGTGTGCGGGGCGTGGCGCAGCATGCTCTCGGCGACAGCCACCTCGCCCCGGCGGATCGCCTCGATCTCGCCGCTGATCGCGATCATCGCATCGCAGAAGCGGTCGAGCTCGTAGCGGTTCTCCGACTCGGTGGGCTCCACCATGAGCGTGCCGGCGACGGGGAAGCTCATCGTCGGGGCGTGGAAGCCGTAGTCGACGAGGCGCTTGGCGATGTCGTCGACGGTGACACCCGTCTCGGCGGTGATCTGCCGGACGTCGAGGATGCACTCGTGGGCGACGAGGCCGTCGGTGCCGGAGTAGAGCACCGGGAAGTGGTCGCGCAGCCGGGCCGCGATGTAGTTGGCTCCCAGCACGGCCATCTGGGTCGCGTGCCGAAGGCCGTCACCACCCATGAGCCTGACGTAGGCCCACGAGATCGGCAGGATGCCGGCGGAGCCGTAGGGCGCGGCCGAGATCGGCCCGACGCCCGTCTCGGGCCCGGCCTCGGGTGCCAGGGGGTGGTTGGGCAGGTGGGGCGCGAGGTGGGCGCGCACCGCGACCGGCCCGACACCGGGGCCGCCGCCGCCGTGCGGGATGCAGAACGTCTTGTGCAGGTTGAGGTGGCTGACGTCCGCACCGAACGTGCCGGGCTGCGCCAGACCCACGAGTGCGTTGAGGTTGGCGCCGTCGACGTAGACCTGACCGCCCGCGTCGTGCACGAGCTCGCACAGCTCGGTGATCGTGTCCTCGTAGACGCCGTGCGTCGACGGGTAGGTCACCATGATCGCGGCCAGGTCGTCGCGGTGCGTCTCGATCTTGGCGCGCAGGTCGTCCATGTCGACCGTGCCACCGGGCGCCGTCTTGACGACGACGACCTTGAGGCCGGCCATGACGGCCGAGGCGGCGTTGGTGCCGTGGGCACTGGCGGGGATGAGGCAGATGCGCCGGTGCCCCTCGCCGCGGGCCTGGTGGTAGGCGTGGATGGCGAGCAGCCCGGCGAACTCACCCTGCGAGCCGGCGTTGGGCTGCAGCGACACGGCGTCGTAGCCGGTGATCTCGCACAGCCACGCCGCAAGCTGGTCGATGAGCTCGCGGATGCCCTCGGTCTGCTCGGCCGGCGCGAACGGGTGCAGCTGCGCGAACTCGGGCCAGGTGATGGCCTCCATCTCGGTCGTCGCGTTGAGCTTCATCGTGCACGAGCCCAGCGGGATCATGCCGCGGTCGAGAGCGAAGTCGCGGTCGGAGAGTCGGCGCAGGTAGCGCAGCATCGCCGTCTCCGAGTGGTGCGAGTGGAAGACGGGGTGGGTGAGGAAGTCGGACGACCGCTCGAGCCCAGCAGGTATGCCGCTCGCGTCCGAGGTGCCCACGGTGGCCTCCGCGTCGGCCGAGGAGATGCCGAAGGCGTCGAGAACGGCGAGCACCGTTGCGGCAGTGGATGTCTCGTCGAGGCTCAGGGAGACGCGGTCGTCATCGACCCGGCGCAGGTTCATGCCCCGGTCGGCGAAGGTGGCCGTGACCTCCTCGGCTCGGCCGGGCACGAGCACGGTCAGGGTGTCGAAGAAGGCAGTCGACTCGACGTCGAGACCGCTCGCGACGAGGGCGTCACGCAGGTCGGCCGTGAGGCCGTTCACGCGGCGCGCGATGCGGGTGAGGGCTGCGGGGCCGTGCCACACGGCATACATGCTCGCCATGACGGCGAGGAGCACCTGGGCGGTGCAGATGTTGGAGGTCGCCTTCTCGCGGCGGATGTGCTGCTCGCGGGTCTGCAGGGCCAGGCGGTAGGCCTGCTGGCCCTCGGCGTCGACCGAGACGCCCACGAGGCGGCCGGGCAGCTGGCGCTCGAGGCCACGGTGGACGGCCATGTAGCCGGCGTGCGGCCCGCCGAAGCCCATCGGCACGCCGAAGCGCTGGGCACTGCCGACGGCGATGTCGGCGCCCCACGCACCGGGCTCTGCGACGAGGGTCAGCGCGAGCAGGTCGGCGCAGGCCGTGACGAGCGCTCCCGCCGCGTGGGCGGCGGCCGTCAGCGGCGCCCAGTCGAGGAGCTCACCCGTGGCGTCGGGATACTGCACCATCACGCCGACGACCGGCTTGCCGTCCGCCGCAGCCGTGAGCGAGGCCTCGTCGGTGACGCCGCGCAGGTCGGCGACGACGAGGGGCAGACCGATCGCCTCGGCCCGGGTGCGCATGACCGCGATCGTCTGCGGGAAGAGCTGCCGGTCGAGGAGCACGACCGCCTCGGCCGGGGTCTTGCTGACGCGCCGCATGAGCGACATCGCCTCGGCGGCGGCGGTCGCCTCGTCGAGCAGCGACGAGCCGGCGACGTCGAGGCCGGTGAGGTCGGTGACCACGGTCTGGAAGTTGAGCAGCGCCTCGAGCCGGCCCTGCGAGATCTCCGGCTGGTAGGGCGTGTAGGCGGTGTACCAGGCAGGGTTCTCGAGCACGTTGCGGCGCACCACCGGCGGCGTGACTGTGCCGTAGTAGCCGAGCCCGATGAGGGAGGTGAGCACCGTGTTGCGCGAGGCGAGGGCACGCAGCTCGTCGATGACCGCGCTCTCGCTGGCGGCTGCCTCGACCCGCAGCGGCGAGTCGGAGCGGATCGCACCCGGGATGGCGCGGTCGCACATGGCATCGAGGCTCGGCTGACCGATGACCGAGAGCATCTGCTCGGTGTCCGTGGCGTCGGGGCCGACGTGCCGGCTGACGAAGTCGGCCATCGGGGCTGCGACGGACTCGACGCCGAGGCTTGCGTCGGCCCGTGCCTCGGGGCTCGCGCCGGTGGCGGGCGCGGAAGGGGTGCTGGCGGAGAGGTGGTCGATCGACATGCGGGCTCCTGACGGGATTCGAGCGGGCGACACACGCTCCCCGTCTGTCGCGTCCCGGTCGGGGCCCTTCAGAGTTGCCTCACCCGCATGGTCCTGGCGCCTGAGAGGTTCCGGGGATGTTGCCCCTTCGGCGCCTCGCAGGTGCTGGGCACCCCGAGGACTCTCCCACGCAGGGTCGATCGGCGAGACCAAATCTACCAGCAGAGCGCGGGCAGCCGACGTGCAACTCCCCGCGCGGGGGAAGCGACGCTTCGCTTGCGGTCAGGCCATGCGGCGTGCGGCGCGTCGAGCGGTGAGCTCGTCGCCCGGGTGCTCGGCCACGGTGTCGTCCTCGGCCCGCTCGCTGGGCAGGTGGGCGAGCTCGCCCTCGACCTCACGCCAGACGCGCCCGACGGCGATGCCGAAGACGCCCTGACCGCCCTGGACGAGGTCGATGACCTCGTCGGCGGAGGTGCACTCGTAGACGGAGGCACCGTCGCTCATCAGGGTGATCTGGGCGAGGTCCTCGACGCCCCGCTCGCGCAGGTGCTCGATGGCGACCCGGATCTGCTGGAGCGAGACGCCGGTGTCGAGGAGGCGCTTGACCACCTTGAGCACGAGGATGTCGCGGAAGCCGTAGAGGCGCTGGGTGCCTGAACCGGTCGCGCTGCGCACCGACGGCTCGACGAGTCCGGTGCGGGCCCAGTAGTCGAGCTGGCGGTAGGTGATGCCGGCCGCGCGGCACGCCGTGGGGCCGCGATAACCGGAGTCCTCGTCGAGCGTCGGGAGGTCGTCGTCGAAGAGCAGACCCTGCGAGCCGGTGGGTAGCACGCGGCCTGGGCCGGGCAGATCCTCGATGGCAGCCATTTCGTCCTCCTCGTGGGCACGCGACGAGCCGATCACAACCGGATAACTACAGTCGCGTCGTTCTCCTGACGGTAGGCGCCGCACGGGTCGCTGGTCAATCATCCGGCGTGCAGGGCGGCGTGTCGGCCCCCGGCGAAGGCTTGTCGGCGGTCAACCCTCATGCTCAGGTCGAACGTCAGGGTTGAGGCGGATCGGTCAGGAGTCGCGGTCCTCGGCCTCGGGCCCGGGAGCCTCGAAGTCCTCGGCGGAGACCTGGTCGAGGAACTCCTTGAACTTCTCGACCTCGTCGTCCTCCTCGGAGGAGACGACGATGGCCGCCTCGTCGAGGATCGCCGGGTCGACGAGCACCTTGGCACCGGTGCGCAGGGCGAGCGCGATCGCGTCGCTGGCCCTCGAGCTGATCTCGGCCGTGCCGTCGACGATGAGGGCTGCGTGGAAGACGGAGTCCTTGAGGGCGACGATGCGGACTTCGGTCAGGGTGTGGCCGAGCACCGCGAGAAGGTCGCGCATGAGGTCGTGGGTGAGCGGCCGCGGGGGCACGACGCCCTGCTGGGCGTAAGTGATCGCGGCAGCCTCTGCCGCACCGATCCAGATGGGCAGGTATCGACCGCCGTCTCGCTCGCGCAGCAGCACGATCGGCTGGTTCGTCGGCATCTCGACGCGGACGCCCAGGACATCGACCTCTATCACCTGACCACCGTACCCCGCGCCTCGACGGTCGCGGACGCGCCCTCAGCGCGAGAGGCCCGACCGCACGAGGGCGACGTGCAGCGCCAGGCAGGCAGAGACGATCTCGGCGGTGCGCTCGTCGCGCGTGCCCTGTCCGTGCCGTGTCGCGAGCACCTGCTCGGCCAGCCCGATCTCGCGGTCGGCGGCCGTGCGGAAGGGGCGCAGGTGACGGGCTTCCAGGCCGTGGGCGGCCAGCGTGCGAGCCGCGGCCGCGACCGCCAGCGCATCCTCGCCGTAGTGCCCGCTGTGGTCGCTCTGCAGCAGGCCGTAGGTCTCGAGGGCCAGGAAGGTCTCGGTGTCGAGGCCTGCGGCCTCGCGCACCTCCGCGCCGGTCAACGCGACGGTATGCCGCTCGAGCAGGCTCGCGGCCGACGGCACCTCCGGGTCGGGCCGGGGTGACGGCGGCCGCGGACGACCGGCTCGCGGCGGAGGGGCGTAGGGGCCGGTGTGGCCGCCCCGGTCGCCGGGGGGTGCGCCGTCGGTGCCCGGGGTCGGGGCCGGGCCGTCGCTACGATCCTTTGGTTCGCCGCCACCGCCGCCGTCGTCGCCGTCTCCTGGGTCGGTGAGCCCGCGGTCGAGAGCGTCGAGGGCCTCGCCGATGACCTTGAGCGGCCAGAAGCGGTCACGCTGGGCGCTGAGGATGTAGCGCAGCCGCTGGACGTCGGAGCCGCTGAAGGTGCGGTAGCCCGACGCCGTGCGGTGCGGCGTGATGAGGCCCTCCGCCTCGAGGAAGCGGATCTTGGACGCCGACACGTCGGGGAAGTCGTCGCGCAGCTCGGCGAGGACCTTGCCGATCGTCAGCCGTCGATCGGACTCGCCACCCGCGCGACTGCTCTCGCTCACCTCGACGCCCCGAGCGCCCGACCGGTCAGGCCGAGTAGTAGACGAGACGGAACTTGCCGATCTGCACCTCGTCGCCGGTGTGCAAGGCGGCCTCGTCGATGCGCTCCCGGTTGACGTAGGTGCCGTTGAGCGAGCCGGAGTCGCGCACGACGTAGCCGTCGTCGGCGCTGACGAAGAGCGCGTGCTTGCGCGACACCGTCACGTCGTCGAGGAAGATGTCGGAGTCGGGGTGGCGCCCGGCCGCGACCTGGTCGTCGTCGAGCAGGAAGCGGGCGCCCGTGTTGGGTCCGCGCAGGACCACCAGCAGGGCGGTGCCGGGGCGCAGCGCCTCGATCGTGGCCTGGTCCTCGGCGCTCAAGCCGCGCCCGTCGACCTCGACGTGCTCGGACTCCTGCGACGGAACCCCCTGGAACCGCATGGTGCGCGGCTCGACGTTCGTCTCGTCGTGGGCGGGCTGGTCGCTCGACATGCGCTCCTCCTCGTGCGGGTCGGGCTGGTCGCTCGACATCAGGTCCTCCTCGGCGTGCGGGTGGGCCATGGCTCCCCCACTCTAGGGGACGGCGGGTGGGTCGGTCCGACCACCGTCCCCGCGTGTGGGGCCGCCGTGGCTGCGGGTCAGGACAGCGAGGCCTTGTAGCCCTCGACATCCATCAGTGCGTCGACGGCGGCAGCGTCGGCGGGGCGCATCTCGAACATCCAGCCCTCGCCGTAGGGGTCGGAGTTGATCAGCTCGGGAGCGCCGTCGAGCGCGGCGTTGGTGGCGGTCACCTCGCCGTCCAGCGGGGCGTAGACATCGCTGACGGACTTCGTCGACTCGACCTCGCCGCACGAGTCGCCGGGGCTCACGGTGTCACCGACCGCCGGCAGCGAGACATAGACGACGTCGCCGAGGGCGTCCTGGGCGAAGGAGGTGATGCCGATGCGGACGACGCCTTCGTCACCGACACGGACCCACTCGTGATCGCTGGTGTAGCGCAGGTCGGAGGGGTACTCGAGGTCGCTCATGTCGCTCCTGTCAGGACGGTTCGGTGACGCGGGGCCGGGAACGGTGACCGCGCACCTGAGAGGATGCCACCTCTGCAGGGTCCGTGGGCACCGGGTCGCAGAACCCGTGCCGGCGAGTTCGGTCGGCCCGTCGACCAGCTAGTCGACCAGCTAGTCGACCGGCTAGTCGACCGGCTGGGCGTGGGTCAGGTCGGTGGGCTCGTGCGTCGAGGTGATCTCGACGGAGTCCGACTCCGTGACCGTCGCGCTGGCCCCCTTCTGGCGCACCGACTCGACGATGCCGCCGGGGATCGTCATCGCCGAGGCCAGCGTCTTGGAGTCGCCGATCGCCTTGATGACGAAGGGACGCTCGATCGACTGGCCGTCGATCGTGATCTGGCCCCCGGAGTCACCGACGAAGCTCGAGGCAACGACGCGCACTCCCCCGACGTCGATCACCTCCGCGCCGCCGTCGCGCAGCTCCTGGATGAGGTCGAGGATGACCGGACCGCTGACCTGGTTGTCGGGGTCGCTGATGCGCAACGTGATGCCCGGGCCCTCGGCCTCGACGGTGCCGGCGAGGATGCCGAGGGTGTCGAGACGCTTCTGGGCCTGCTCGAGGGCCTCGGCGGAGGTGCCGGTGCCGCTCTGGAGCCGGTCGCGGGTGCCCTCCAGCTCACGGACCTGCTGGTCGAGGCGGGAGGAGCGCAGGGAGACGTCGTCGAGCACGCGCACGAGGTCGGTCTGGCTCAGCTCGGTGAGACCCCGCTCGTTGGTGAGCTGCACCTGCGCGGCGATGGCCGCGCCGAGCACGACGGCCAGCAGCAGCACGAGCAGGTTGGCACGGGTGGCGCGTGGCCGGCCCATCTTCAGCAGGCGCCCCCACGCGGCGCGCCCCTCGACGGGGTCGACGTGGTGGCCGTGCGCGGCATCGGCAGCGACGAACGGGTCGTCGACGAGCTCGGGACCCGACGACGCAGGAGCAGAAGCGTCGGTGGCGGGTGCCGGCGCCGACGGGTCGACGGCCGGAGAGGGGATGGCCGCATCGACGGCCGGCGACGGAACGGCCGCGTCGACGACGGGAGTCGGCGCAGTCGCATCGGCCCCCTGGGTGGGCTGGGTGGGCTGTGTCGGCGGCGTCGGCTGTGTGGCCTGCATCGGTGTCGCCGGCGGTGCGGTCTCCGGGGCACCGGGGGCCGACAACGCCTTCCTCTTCTGCTTGCCCTTCTTGCGCTTCGTGGCGGGCTGGGGTGCCGCGTCGACCGGGTCCGCCGAGCCGGCCGGCTCGACCGGCGCGCCGTCGCCGCGAGGGACGTCGTCGGGTGCCGGTGTCACCTCGCTCCGCGGCTCGTCGCTCGACATCGTCATGCCTTGAACAGGTGCCGACGGATGGAGGCGACGTTGGAGAAGATGCGCACCCCGAGCACGACGACGACGCCGGTCGAGAGCTGCGCACCGACCCCGAGTTGGTCGCCGAGGAAGACGATGAACGCGGCCACGATGACGTTGGAGAGGAACGACACGACGAAGACCTTGTCGTTGAAGATGCCGTCGAGCACGGCCCGCACCGCGCCGAACACGGCATCGAGGGCCGCGATGACCGCGATCGGCAGGTAGGGCTGCAGCCACACCGGCACGGAGGGGTCGATGACCAGTCCGATCGCGAGTCCGGCCAGCAGGCCGAGGACGGGAATCACGGCTGGGTCTCCTCAGGGTCGGGGGCCCCGCTGGTCGGTGGGATCGGGGCTCTCGAGGTGGTGGCCGAGCCCACGGCGCTGGTCAGCGGGCTCGCGTGGTCGATGCGGGTCGACGTGTCGCCCGGCACGGTCAGGTCATCGGAGGTGCGCAGCGATGAGCGGATCTGGAACTCCTGGGTGAGCTGGTCGAGGTAGACGCCGGCGAAGGACGGCTCGAAGATCTGCTGCATGCCCTGCGGGTCGCCGAGGGCCGTGACGACGTAGGGGCGCGCCAGCGGGCGGAAGTCGACGATGATCGCCTGGCCGGCGAAGCGGATGGCCGCGGTGGAGCTGAGGCGGTGCCCGTTGATGGCGATCGCCTCCGCCCCGGCGCCCCAGAGGCCGTTGACGACGATCTGCAGGTCGCCCGAGGTCACCCGGCCCTCCTGGAAACCGCCGCTCGGCCGGGTGCCGGCGTTGGCGTCGGCATCGACCGACGGAGCGTCGTCGATGGTGAGCGTGAGACCGGGCCCGGTGAGGGGCACGGCCGCCGCCCCCACCTCGAGCTGCTTGATCTGCGTCGTGAGGTCGTCGCTGCCCGACTGCTGGAGCGCGAGGTCCTCGAGGTCGCGCACCTCCCTGCTCAGCGTCGTGACCTTGGCCTCCTGCTCGGTGCTGTGGGCCTGCAGCGACTCGATGCGCGACACGAGCTCGCTGCGGACCGTCGCTGCCGCGGTCGGCTTGGGGCGCAGGGCCTGGGCGCCGATCGCGAAGAGCAGGCCCGTCAGCAGCATCATCACGAAGACGAGCACGGTGCGGCTCGAGGTCGCCGGCGGCTCCCCCGCTGCTCGGCGGCGGTCGGCCGCCGCCTGGTAGCTGGGGTCGAGGGGCCGCTCGAGCATCGAGGTCAGCAGCGTCATCGACGCGTCCGGGCGACGCGGCTCGGGACGTCCTCCCTCCGGGAGGCGGTCGTCCATCACGTCATCACCACCCGCGGGCTGCGCGCGAGCACGAGACGGGCCTGGACGGCATACAGCACCACGGCGAACCAGTAGAGCGCGACGCCCCACCACGTGAACCCCCAGCCGATCGGCTCGGCGATCCGCCCGATCCAGTCGTCACGGATCGACAGCAGCAGGAAGGGGAAGGCGCAGAGCAGGTTGAAGGTGGCGGCCTTGCCGACGAAGTGGACGGGCATGCCGATCTGTCCGCGCTGGCGCAGGTAGAGCAGCATGGCGACCATGACCACTTCGCGCAGGATGAGCACGGCGACGAGCCAGACCGGGATCATCTCGCGCCACGCGAGACCCACGAGGGTGGTGGCGATGTAGAGCCGGTCGGCGATCGGGTCGAGGAACTGACCGAGGCGGGTCTCGAGGTTGAAGCGGCGAGCGATCTTGCCGTCGAGGTAGTCGGTGAAGCCCGACAGCAGCAGGATGAGCAGGGCGAGCAGGTCGCGCTCGGAGACGATGGCCCAGAGGAAGAGCGGCAGGCCGATCAGCCGCAGCACCGAGAGGGCGTTGGGGAGGGTCAGCAGACGCCCGGACACCTCGCGCCCGGCGGGTGACTGCTGCTCGACATCCACGACCCGAGCCTAACCAAGGGCCGGAGGGATCGACGCCACGACGCCCGATCGATCGCGACCTGTGATCACAACGGCACAAAAGGACTCTGGCACACTCTCCCCATGCCAGCCGGACCCGCGCACAGCCACTCCCACGGCACCGGTGACGCCCACGACTCCGTGGCGGTCAGCACGGTCGCGCGGGTCGGTCTCACGGTCTTCCTCGTGCTCGCCGCGGCGGCCACCGTCTTCGGGCTCGTGCGCTACTGGCCCGACGACACCCGCACCCCCAACCAGGTCGCGAGCACCGACTTCGCGGCACCCGGGGTGACCTTCCCCATCGCCGAGGTGCAGACCGTGCTGCCCCCCTGCGAGGGCGCCGACGCCCAGACGGGCGCCCCACCCGCCGACGGACAGCAGGGCGACGTCGCCGCCGCTGACGCCACCTGCGGGGCGATCGTCGTGCAGCTCGACCAGCCCTCCCCCACCTCGGGTGACGTGCGGCCCATCATCTCGGTGTCGGTGCCGCCGGCGATCTCCACCTCGGGGCTGCGCGAGGGCGACACGGTGCAGCTGCTGCGCATCCCCCCTCGCGACGGCAACCCCGAGTCCTACTCCTTCCTCCAGGTGCAGCGCGGCGCTCCCCTGTCGCTCATGCTCGTGCTCTTCGTCGTCGTCGTCGGGCTCATCGCCCGTTGGCGCGGTCTGCTCGCGCTCGTGGGGTTGGCCTTCGGCGGGCTCGTGCTCGTGAAGTTCATGCTGCCCGCCCT
Organism: Humibacillus xanthopallidus; assembly: GCF_044793955.1. GTDB lineage: Bacteria > Actinomycetota > Actinomycetes > Actinomycetales > Dermatophilaceae > Humibacillus > Humibacillus xanthopallidus_C. The sequence continues at coordinate 2,501,367 of NZ_CP084995.1, forward strand.
CGTCGGTGGGGAGTCCGGCCTCGTCGTCGCCCTCGTGGGCTGCTCGGCCATCATGTTCGTCGTCCTCTACCTCGCGCACGGCCTGTCGGTGCGCACCAGCACGGCGCTGGCGGGCACGCTCTTCGGCGTCGGCATCACGGCCGTCCTCGGCGTGCTCGCGGCCGGTGGCGCCCGGCTCAGCGGGGTGGCCGACGACGAGGGCGCCACGCTCGCTGCCTTCATCCAGACGATGGACCCCAAGGACCTGCTGACCTGCGCGATCATCGTGGCCGGGCTCGGCGTGCTCAACGACGTGACGATCACGCAGTCCTCGGCCGTGTGGGAGCTGCGCGCCGCCGCCCCGGGGTTGGGCCGTCGTGAGCTCTTCCACTCGGGCATGCGCATCGGGCGCGACCACATCGCCTCGACGATCTACACGATCGTCTTCGCGTATGCGGGTGCTGCCCTCCCCGTGCTGCTGCTCCTCTTCCTCTACGAGCGTCCCGTGCTCGACATGCTGCAGACCGAGTCGATCTCGGAGGAGATCGTGCGCACCCTCGCCAGCGCGATCGGTCTCGTGCTCGCCGTGCCGGTCACGACCCTCATCGCCGCGCTCACCGTCGGCACCGCCAAGGGCTCCGCCACGGAGCCGGTTGCCGTCCCGGAAGTCCCCGAGGGCTCCGAGGGCTCCGAGGGAGGACACACCGACCGTCCCACCTCAGCGGGCGGGCTGGGCCGGACTGCCGGCGCAGGGCCCGGGGCCGCCGACCTGCAACGCGCCGCCGAGGGTTCGGCGTCGCCCGCTCACCCGACTCCCCCGCCTCCGCCGCGCACCCGGGCCGAGGCGCGGGCGCGGAGGACGGACTGACCCGGCCGCCGGCATACGGGCTGCTCCCCGGAGGGGGACCTAGGCCTCTGGTGGGGCACCTGCGCCGGGAGCACGCTCGGGGCGTGATGGAGTGACCCTGCCGGGTCGGAGAAGTCGTCGACAGGCACCCGCGGCCACTCCAGGCGTGTGAAGGAGTGCGGACATGATTGTCATCTCGCTGCTGGTCACCATCGCCGTGGTCGTCGCCGTCGTCCTGGCCGGGCGGAAGGGGGCGAGCCAGGCCCGTGGGGCGCCGCCCGACGCCCACGCCGTCCGGCGGTTCTTCCAGTACCTCGTGCTCTACGGACTGCTCGTCGTGGCCGCCATCGGGCTGTCGGGGCTGCTCGGGCGGCTGATCGGTGCCGAACCCGTCGTCGAGGACGAGTCGGGGCTGGCACTCAGCCTCGCCTTCACCGTCGTCGGGCTGCCGCTCTATGCGGCCCTCGCCTGGTGGTCGGGGCGCAGCCTCAGGGCAGACCCGGCAGAGGCGGAGTCGGGGGCCTGGGCCGCCTATGTCACCCTCGCGAGCCTCACCTCGCTCGCGGTGGCCATGGATTCGCTCAGCGCGTCCGTGCGGGGGCTCCTGGGCGTGGTGCCGGACGGGGCCGCGGCCCTCGCATCTCTGGTGGTCTGGGGAGGAGCGTGGGCGGCCCACTGGTGGGTGCACCTGCGCCTCGTCACGGCCGGGCAGTCCCGGCTGCACCACCTCGGCGGATCCCTGCTCGGGCTCGGCACGGCGGCGACCGGGCTCATCGCCCTCGCGGGCGCAGCCGGGCAGCGCCTCCTCGGGATGGGCACCGAGATCGTGCCCCCACTGGCCGACCAGATGGTGACGGGCGCGGTCGGTCTGGGCGTGGGTGCCCTCGTCTGGTGGCTCTACTGGCTGCGGACCGCATCGCGGTCAGCCCGTGATCCGCTGTGGCTCGGCTACGTCCTGCTCGTCGGCGGCGCCGGTCTCGTGACGGCTGTCGTGTCCGCCAGCACGGTGCTCTACACGCTGCTCGTGTGGCTCGTCGGTGAGCCAGAGATCTCCGACGCGGCCCGCCACTTCATCGACACACCCCTCGCGGCCGCGGCCGCCCTCGTCGGCGTGGTCGTGTGGTTCTACCACCAGAGGGTGCTGGCTGACGCGGGCGTCACGGCTCGCACCGAGGTGCGGCGCGTCTACGAGTACCTCATGGCGGCCATCGGTCTGCTCGCAGCCGCGGCCGGCCTGACCATGCTCGTCGTCGCTGGCATCGAGGCCGTCGTGGGGCCCGAGACCGCTGTCCTCGGCGTCAGCGCCGTCAACACGCTGCTGCTGGCTGGCACCCTGCTCGTCGTCGGGAGCCCCGTGTGGTGGTCCTTCTGGAGCCGGATCCGGCGTGCCGCCGCAGCCGAGCCAGCGGTGGAGCTCGCCTCCCCTGCGCGCCGGATCTACCTGCTGGTCCTCTTCGGGGTCGGCGCGATGGCGGCAGTCGTCGCGCTCCTCGTCGGTGTCTACGTGTTCTTCGAGGACCTCGTGACCGGAACCGTCGGCCCCGAGACGCTGCGCGAGATGCGCGTGCCCATCGGCATCCTGCTGAGCACCGGCGCCATCGCCGGCTATCACGGCGCCGTCTACCGGGCCGGGCGCCGGATGCTGCCCCGCGCTGCCCACAGCCCCGACTACGTCCTGCTCGTGGGCCCGCCGGACCCCGAGATCGCCCACGCCGTCGCGCACGAGACCGGTGGCAGGGTGCAGGCCTGGACGGCCGAGGACGGCGGCTCGCCCTGGACCGTCGACGAGGTGATGGCGGCCCTCGGCGCCTCTCCGGCGGCTGACGAGGTGCTCGTGCTCTCGGACGCCTCCGGGGTGCATGCCATCCCGGTCCATCGGGCGTGAGGGCCACCGGGCGTGAGGTCCACCGGGCAAGAGGTCCGGCGGGGGGACTGGTGACGAGGCGGCTCAGCCCGCCTCGTCGCCTGCTCGGCGGGCTCGCACCCCGGTGATCGCATGGCGGGTGACCTCGGTGACCTCGAACAGCCATCCGTCTCCGGCATCGATGACGTCACCGGCTCCGGTGGGCACGCGGCCGAGGTGGTGCAGGACGAGTCCGGCGACCGTCGCGTAGTCGACGTCCCGGCTCACGGTGAGCACGATCCCGAGGTCGCTGAGGTCGTGCAGGGGGAAGGTGCCCGGCAGCAGGAAGGAGCCGTCCTCGTCCGGAGCGAGATCCATCGTGTCGCTGTCCGTCTCGTCGTAGATCTCCCCCACGATCTCCTCGAGCAGGTCCTCGAGGGTCACGATGCCGTCGACTGCCCCGTGCTCGTCGATGACGACCGCCAGCCGTTGGCGGCTGGTCTTGAACTCCCGGAGGGCCGCCGACACGCGCACGGTGTTGGGGAACATCTCGATGGCGCCCATGACCGTGGTCACCGGCAGGTCGGCGTCAGCCTCGGCCAGCCCGGCCCAGTGCACCACGCCCACGACGTCGTCGAGATGGTGGCCGCGCGTGACCGGTGCGCGTGAGTGCCGTGACGCCGCCAGGGCTTCGCGGGCCTCGCCCACGCTCTGGTCCTGCGTGATCGTGACGACGCTGCCTCGTGGGACGAGGACCTCGCGCAGGGTGCGCTCATGGATCTCCAGGGCCCCGCTGATGATCTGGCGCTGCTCGGGGTTGAGGCCGGTATGCGAGATGACGAGCTCTCGGAGCTCCTCGGGGCTGAGGTCCTGCGGGGCGACCTCGGCCCGTCCGCCGAGGAGCCGCACGACCAGGTCGGTGGCACGTGCGAGGAGCCAGACGACGGGGCGGCTGATGGTCGAGAGCAGGTCGATGGGCCGGGCGGCGACCTTGGCCCACGGCAGCGCCATCTGCATGGCGAGCCGCTTGGGCGCCAGCTCGCCGAAGACCAGGGTGAAGAAGGTGAGGACGAGGGTGACGAGCGCCACCGCCACCGGCTCTGCGGCGCCGCCGAGGAAGCCCAGCGCCGGCGCCACGGGCGCCGCCAGGGCGACTGCTGCGGTGGCCGAGGCGAGGAATCCCGCCAAGGTGATGCCGATCTGGATGGTGGCGAGGAAACGGTTCGGGTCGCGGGCCAGTCGCACGAGGCGCAACCCCGTCAGGCTGCCTCCCCGCTCGAGCTGTTTGAGCTGGCCCTCGCGCAGTGAGATGAGCGCCATCTCGGATCCGGCGAAGGCCGCGTTGAGGATCACGAGCACGACGACGAGGGCGATGTTGAACCAATAGCCAGACATCTCGCTGGTCCACCAGAACCTTCCACCGGGCGCCCATCCGGCGCAGCCACTGCGATCAGGCTAACCGAGGAGGCTCGTCACGATCGGGGCCAGCGGCCGACGTGACGAGAGGCCGCTCCCGGACTTCCGGGAACGGCCTCTGACCTGCTGCTATTCGGTCGGGCTGACAGGATTTGAACCTGCGACCCCTTGACCCCCAGTCAAGTGCGCTACCAAGCTGCGCCACAGCCCGAATGCCCTTGCGGGCGAACGAAACCCTAGCGCACACCCGCTTGGAGTTCCGAATCGGGGCCCTCGCGGCGCTCTTCGCCCCGCGAGGCCCCTGCGCGGAGTAGGTTCGCCCCACAACAGGATCGCCAGGTGGCACGAGACTCAGGTGACCACCGCGGCTCGGGGGGACCGATCGATCACTGGAAAGGCACTTCATGCTCCGTCGTCCTCGCGCCCGCCTCCGCGGCTCGGTGCGCACCCTTCTGCTCGCAGCCGCTGCCGTGGCCGGTCTCGTGACCGTGCCCGCGATGTCCGCCACCGCCATCACCGGCGGCACGCCCGACGGCGAGGGGCACCCCAACGTCGCGGTCATCCTCTTCTACGACAAGGCAGACCACCTGCGCTACCGCTGCACCGCGACGCTCGTCACCCCGACGGTGCTCGTCACCGCGGCGCACTGCACGGCCGACACGGTCGGCAAGACCATCGTGTCGTTCAGCTCGACCATCGCCGAGGCCCCGCCGAACGGCATCCCGGTCGCCCCTGACGTCGCGGCCGACGGATCGAGCCAGACCGGCTACACCCAGACGGGCCCGATCACTGACGACCGCGGTCGCACGTGGTACTTCGGCACGCAGGACGCGCACCCCGAGTACTCCGACTTCACCGACCTCAAGAACTGGAACGATGTCGGCGTCGTCGTGCTCAGCGCGCCCGTCACGGGCATCACGCCGGCCACGATCGCTCCTGCCGGCTACCTCGACACCATCAAGCGGTCGCAGCTCGCGCACACGCTCTTCACGATCGTCGGCTACGGCACCGAGGTCCGCAAGCCGTTGAGCGGCCCGCAGAAGCCGCAGCCGATGTCCTACCCGCTGATCCGCCGGGTGGCCGACGCGCCGGGCCAGAAGCTGACGCCGCAGATCCTCCAGGTCAACGGCAACTACAACGACACGCGCGGCACCGGCGGCTCGTGCTTCGGCGACTCGGGCGGTCCGACCTTCAAGGACGGCTACCAGGTCACCGTCACGAGCTACGGCTACACGTCCAACTGCCGCTTCCTCGATGGGATGCAGCGCATCGACATCCCCGTCGTGCAGGATTGGCTCGCGACGTACGGCGTGACCCCCGCCGCCTGAGCGCGGACGGCTCGGGCCTGACGGCCGAGCCCTGACGGCCGAAGGGCGCCCACGACGTGAGTCGTGGGCGCCCTTTCGCATCTTCCCGTCCGGCCGACGACGGTATGCCGCGTGGCCGGCGCTGACGTCAGCGCTTGCTGCGCTTCTCGCGCACGCGCACCGACACCTCGATCGGGGTGCCCTCGAAGCCGAACTGCTCGCGCAGGCGACGCTCGAGGAAGCGACGGTAGCCCGCCTCGATGAAGCCCGAGGCGAAGATGACGAAGCGCGGCGGACGCGTCGAGGCCTGGGTCGCGAAGAGGATGCGCGGCTGCTTGCCCCCGCGCACCGGGTGCGGGTGCGAGGCCACGATCTCGCCGAGGAAGGCGTTGAGTCGGCCGGTCGGCACGCGGGTGTCCCACGACTCCAGCGCCGTCTCGATCGCCGGCACGAGCCGGTCCATGTGCCGCCCGGTGAGGGCCGACACGTTGGCCCGCGGCGCCCAGGGCACCTGCACGAGCTCCTTGTCGATCTCGCGCTCGAGGTAGTGGCGGCGCTCCTCGTCGAGGGTGTCCCACTTGTTGTAGGCGATGACGAGCGCGCGACCGGCGTCGATGACCTGCTGCACGACGCGAACGTCCTGCTCCGCGATCGGCTCGGACGCGTCGATGAGCACGACGGCGACCTCGGCCTTCTCGAGCGCCGTCTGCGTGCGCAGCGAGGCGTAGAAGTCGGCACCGCGCGACTGGTGAACGCGGCGGCGGATGCCCGCGGTGTCGACGAAGCGCCACGTCTTGCCGCCCAGCTCGATCAGCTCGTCGACGGGATCGCGGGTGGTGCCGGCGACGTTGTCGACGACGACCCGCTCGGAGCCGGCGAGACGGTTGAGCAGGCTCGACTTGCCGACGTTGGGCCGGCCGACGAGCGCCACGCGCCGCGGGCCGCCCTGGGCGTAGGCGCCGTGCGCCGAGACGGCCGGGAGCACCTCGAGCACGGCGTCGAGCGCGTCGCCGCTGCCACGGCCGTGCACGGCGGAGACGGGCCACGGCTGGCCGAGGCCGAGGCTCCACAGCATGGAGGCGTCGGCCTCGCCGCGCTGGTCGTCGACCTTGTTGGCGATGAGGACGACGGGCTTGCCGGAGCGGCGCAGCAGCTTGGTGACGGCCTCGTCGTCGTCGGTGGCTCCGACGGTTGCGTCGACGACGAACATCACGACGTCGGCGAGGTCGATCGCGATCTCGGCCTGCTCGGCCACCCGGAGGTGGATGCCGGTCGCGTCGGCCTCCCAGCCGCCGGTGTCGACGACGGTGAAGCGGCGCCCGGCCCACTCCCCCTCGTAGGACACGCGGTCGCGGGTCACCCCGGGCACGTCCTCGACGACGGCCTCGCGCCGGCGCAGGATGCGGTTGACGAGGCTCGACTTGCCGACGTTGGGTCGGCCGACCACGGCGACGACGGGCAGCGGCCCCTGGGGAGTGCTGTCAGCGGCATACGGGCCCTCGGCCTCGAGCAGCGCCTCGTCCTCGGGGCTCAGCTCGAAGTCGGAGAGCCCGGCGCGCAGCGCGCGCTCCACGGCGGCGTCGTCGACGGGAGCGGTCGAGATCGGAGCGCCCTCATCGGTGGGGCGGGCGGTCTCGTCAGTCACGGTGTCCTCGAATCAGTGAAACGTCTTTGAGGGACCATTCTCCACCCGCGCGGGGTGCCCACGTGACGCGAGCGCCGCCGGCGTCACGCCTGCGCGGCGCGCACCACCTGCAGGACGGCCTGCACCGAGCCCTCGAAGTCGACGTGCGAGGTGTCGACGGTGGTCACCCCGTCGGCCGCGACGCTGAACTCCGAGACGGCCGAGTCGGCCTTGTCGCGGTCGACGATCTGCGACCGGGTGGCCGCGACCGACGCCTCGTCGGCGGCGCCGTGCAGCTCCGTCGACCGCCGGGCCAGGCGGGCCTCCTCGGAGGCGGTGAGCAGGATCCGCACGGGTGCGTCGGGCGCCACGACGGTCGTGATGTCGCGGCCCTCGGCCACGACACCGCCGTCCGCTGCACCGGCCTCGGAGATGAGGCGGCGCTGGAGCACCCGCATGAGCTCGCGCACGGGGATGACCGACGCCACGACCGAGACGGTCGTCGAGATGCGGGTCTCGCGGATGTCGGCGGTGACGTCGACCCCGTCGACGGTCACCGTCGGGTCATCGGGGTCGGTGCCGATCGAGAGCGGCAGGCGCTCGGCTGCCGCCGTGATGGCGTCGGCGTCGTCGAGGTTGACGTCCTCGCGCAGGCACCACCACGTGAGTGCGCGATACATCGCTCCGGTGTCGAGGTAGCCGTAGCCCAGGGTGCGTGCCACCTGCTTCGACACGCTCGACTTGCCCGACCCCGAGGGGCCGTCGATGGCGACGACGAAGCCGGACAGGTGGTCCTCGGGGGTGCTCGACATGCGCCCGAGGATAGTGGCAGGGCCGACGGGTGCCGGACGCACCCTCGGGTGCCCCGCTGCCCAGGGTCAGTCCTGGACGCGCCAGCCTAGCCGCTCGAGCGCGTCGTGCAAGGGCTCGACAGAGGCCGGCACGACGGCGATGTCGGCGATGCCGACGGCCTGCCCGAGGCCGTGCTCGATGTGGAGGTCCTCGAGGTTGATGCCGGCCTCGCCGACGTTGGTGAGCAGCCGGGCCAGCGCGCCGGGCTCGTCGGGCACGACCACCGACACGAGCTCGTATGCCGCGGGCGCTGCTCCGTGCTTGCCGGGGATCCGCGCGTGGCCGAGGTTGCCGGCCTCGAGGACCCGGCTGAGGGTGCCGAGGGAGCCCTCTCCCCCGGCGTCGACGAGCCCGTCGAGGGCCTCGACGACCGCGGCCACCTGGCCCTGCACCTCGTGGAGCACGTCGCGCACGGCGCTCGCGTTGCCGGCGAGGATCTGGGTCCAGAGGCGGGGGTCGCTCGCCGCGATGCGGGTGACGTCGCGCAGGCCCTGCCCGGCGAGCCCGACGGCGCTCTCGGGGAGCTCGCGCAGGGTGGCGGCGATGATGCTGGCCGCGAGCTGGGGCACGTGCGAGACCGCGGCCACGGCCTCGTCGTGCTCGTGGGCCGGCATGACGCGCACGGCCGAGCCGACAGCCGTCGCCAGCCGGGTGACCTGATCGGTGGCCTCCGCGGTCGAGTCCGGGTGCGGCACGACGACCCACGCCCTGCCGTCGAAGAGGTCCCCGCGAGCAGCCGCGGTGCCGGACCGCTCCCGACCGGCCATCGGGTGCGAGCCGACGTAGTGCGAGGCCTCGACGCCGGCCGCGAGGACCTCGCGCAGGATCGACTCCTTGACCGAGGCGACGTCGGTGACGACCGCGTGGGGCCACTCGCGCAGTGCCGCGACGATGACTCCCGACACGACGTCGGGCGGGGCCGCGACGACGACGACGTCGGGTGCGTCGTCCTCCGAGGCCAGCTCACCCGCTCCGAGGTCACGCGCGAGGCGCACGGCCGTCGGTGACGGGTCGTCGAGCGACACTCGAAACCCGTTGTTGCACAGAGCGATCCCGAGACTGGTGCCGATGAGTCCAGTCCCCACGACGCGGACGTGCGTGGTCACAGCCCCGCAGCCTTGTAGAGGGCGCCGATCTCGGCCTTGTTGAGCCGGCGCATGCGGCCCGACTTGAGGTCGGCGAGACGGATCGGGCCGACCTCGGTGCGCACGAGCTCGAGCACCGGGTGGCCCACGGCCTCGAGCATGCGGCGCACGACGTGCTTGCGGCCCTCGTGCAGCACGACCTCGACCATCGCCTTGCCCGGCTGGTGGTCGACGATGCGGAACGAGTCGACGCTCACAGGGCCGTCCTCGAGCTCGACGCCCTCACGCAGCCGCTTGCCGACGTCGCGCTGCACAGGGCCGCGGATCGTCGCGACGTAGGTCTTGAGCACGCCGTAGGACGGGTGCTGGAGCCGGTGCGCGAGGTCGCCGTCGTTGGTGAGCAGCAGCAGGCCCTCGGTGTCGGCGTCGAGGCGTCCGACGTGGAAGAGCCGCTCCTCGCGGTTGCCGACGTAGTCCTCGAGCGAGATGCGGCCGAGCTCGTCGTGCATCGTCGTGACGACGCCCTTGGGCTTGTTGAAGGCGAGGTAGACGCGGTCCTCGTCGAGGTTGATGCGCACCCCGTCGACGTGGACGACCTGGGACTTCGCATCGATGCGCACACCGAGCTCGGTCACGATCTGGCCGTCGACCTCGACCCGGCCCTGCGCGATGAGGTTCTCGCAGACGCGGCGCGAGCCGACACCGGCGGCGGCCATGAGCTTCTGCAGGCGCACGCCGTCGGGGTCGTGCACGTCGATCGGCGCCGGTGCGTTGCGGTCGGGAAGCCGGGTCGGCTGGCTCGGCTTGGTCGAGCCGGCGAAGCGGGGTCCGCCGCCCTTTGCGCCTGCCTTGCTCGATCCCTTGCCTCCGCTCCTGCCGCCGGGCTCGGACCTGCGGGTGCCGGAGCCGGATCCACGGGACCCGCCCGGGGCGGCGCCCTTCTTGCGGGGCTGGCGGGGTGACCTCGAGTGCTCGGTCATCGGTGTCCTTCCTCGATGAGCTCGTCGATGACGTCGGCATCGGGCAGATAGGGCGCAAGGGCGGGGAGCTCGTCGAGCGACGAGAGACCCATGCGCTGGAGGAAATAGGTGGTCGTCCGGTAGAGGACGGCGCCGCTCTCGCCCACGTCGTCGACCTCCTCGATCAGACCTCGTGAGACGAGGGTGCGCACGACACCGTCGACGTTGACGCCGCGCACGGCGCTGACCCGCGCCCGCGAGACCGGCTGGCGGTAGGCGATGACAGCCAGGGTCTCGAGGGAGGCCTGCGTGAGGCGGGCCTGCTGACCGTCGAGCACGAACTTCTCGACGACGGGGGCGAACTCGGGTCGGCTGTAGACCCGCCAGCCCCCCGCGACACTGCGCAGGGTGAAGCCCCGCTGGTCGGCGGCATACTGCCCCTCGAGCGCGTGCAGGTGCTCGAGGACGTCCTCGACGGGCAGCTCGAGGGCGGAGGCGAGCGACATCTCGGTCACGGGCTCGTCAACGACCATGAGCACCGCCTCGATCGCCGACCGGGCACCCCCGGGGAAGGTCGACAGGTCGAAGGCGATCTGCTCGTCGGCACCCTCCATGGCCGCCGACTCGAGGGTCGACTCCAGAGCCGCCTCGAGGTCCTCGACGGCGACCGGGGCACCGGCGCCCTCGTCGGGGGCACCCAGCTGCCGGGGCCCGTCATTCATCGTCGTCCTTGGTGGTGCCCACGTCGCCATCTTCCTTGCCGTCTGCCGTGCTGTCTGCCATGCGTCGGTCGGTGCTGTCGTCGGCCTGGTCGTCCTCGTCGAACTCGTCGTCGATCGCCACGTCGCCCTGCTCGCTGCCGGTCCACCGGATGTCGAGCTCGCCGAGCGCCTCGGCCTGCTCGAAGGCGATGACCGACTCCTTGAAGAGCTCGAGCAGCGCGAGGAACCTCGCCACGATGACGAGCGTGCTGTCGGCGTCGGCGACGAGGCTGCGGAAGGACACCTGGCCCCTCGTGCGCAACCGCTCGACGATGATCGCCGCCTGCTCGCGAACGCTCACCTGCGGCGCGTGCAGGTGCTCGAGTCCCACGGTGGGCGGGACCTTCGGGGTCATCGCGCGGGCGGCGATCATCGCGAACTGCTCGGGCGTCACGGCGATGACGAGCTCGGGCAGCAGGCTCGCGAACTCCGGCTCCATGCCGGCCTGCCGCGGGGTGATGCGGCCCGCCGTCGCCATCCGCTCGCGGAAGGAGCTGGCGATCTGCTTGTACGCGCGATACTGCAGCAGCCGGGCGAAGAGCAGGTCGCGGGCCTCGATGAGGGCCAGGTCCTCGTCGTCCTGCGGGGAGAAGGAGGGCAGCAGCCGAGCGGCCTTGAGGTCGAGCAGGGTCGCTGCGACGAGCAGGAACTCTGATGCCTGCCCGAGGTCCCAGTCGTCCTCGGTGGCCTGAGCGGCCTTGATGTGGCTGATGAACTCGTCGGTCACCTGGGCCAGGGCCACCTCGGTGATGTCGAGCTTGTGCTTGCTGATCAGGCCGAGCAGCAGGTCGAAGGGGCCCGAGAAGACGTCGAGGTGCACCTCGAACGGCACGACCTGGCGCCGGGTGAGGATGCCCCCGGGGGTGAGCTCGGACCGACCCGCGGAGGGCACCGTGGGCGCCGACGGCGCGTCGGGCGCGCCCGTCGCGGCCGACGGCACCTCGTCGACAAGCGGGACCTCGAGGCCGAGCCGGCCGCCGTCGGCGGCAGCGTCGTCCGCGTCGACCGCCGGGCGGTCGACGATGCCCTGCTCGGTCATCGCGCCGGGCCGGTCAGGCGGCGTCGCCGCGGGCGATGAGCTCCCGTGCGAGCTGGCGGTAGGCATTGGCGCCCGAGTGGTCCGAGGAGTAGGTCGTGATCGGCTCGGCGGCGAGGGTGGCGTCGGGGAACTTCACGGTGCGGCTGATGACCGTCTCGAAGACCTGGTCGCCGAAGTGGTCGACGACCGAGCGCACCACCTCACGGCTGTGCAGGGTGCGCGAGTCATACATCGTCGCGAGGATGCCGTCGACCTTGAGGCGCGGGTTGAGCCGGTCGGTGATCTTGTCGATCGTGTCGATCAGCAGGGCGACGCCGCGCATGGCGAAGAACTCGCACTCGAGCGGGATGAGCACGCCGTGCGCCGCGGTGAGGGCGTTGACGGTGAGCAGACCGAGCGAGGGCTGGCAGTCGATGAGGATGACGTCGTACTCGTCGAGCACGGGGCGCAGCACGCGGGCGAGCACCTGCTCACGGGCGACCTCGCCGACGAGCTGCACCTCGGCGGCGGACAGGTCGATGTTGGCGGGCACGAGGTCGAGACCCGGCGTGCTCGTGTGCGCGATGACGTCGTGGATCTCGTGGCCGCGCTCGACGAGCAGGTTGTAGATCGTGAGGTCGAGCTCCTGCGCGTTGACGCCGAGCCCGACCGAGAGGGCGCCCTGGGGGTCGAAGTCGATGACGAGCACCTTGCGGCCGAGCTCGGCCAGCGCCGCGCCGAGGTTGATCGTCGTCGTCGTCTTGCCGACGCCACCCTTCTGGTTGCACATCGCGATGATGCGGGCCGGTCCGTGGCTCGACAACGGCTCCGGGTCGGCGAAGACCTGCAGCGGCCGCCCGGTGGGCCCGAGCACGGGTGCGTCGGCGACGCGGACAGGCAACGTGGCGTCGCGCTCCCCTGCGTCGGCTCGGGGCGCTCGCGGCGGCACCGGTCCGCCGGCGCGTGCACTCGGCACGTCGCGGGCCTGCTCGCGTGACGGCTGCGACGGCACCGACGACGGCATGGACTCGCTGGTCTCCATGGTCTCGTGTGACTCCTCGTTCACCGGCTGCACCACTCCGCTCGGCTCGCTTCTCGTGCTGCGTTCAGCCTCTCGCTGATCACGTGTGACCCTATCAGCGGGCCCGGGGGTGGGCGCCCGCGTAGACCTCGCGCAGTCGGTGCACCGAGACCATCGTGTAGATCTGGGTCGTCGTCACCGAGGCGTGCCCGAGCAGCTCCTGGACGACGCGCACGTCGGCTCCACCGTCGAGCAGGTGGGTCGCGAAGGAGTGCCTGAGGGTGTGGGGCGACACGTGCTCGGCGAGACCGGCGCGGTCGGCGGTGCGCTGGAGGATGGCCCAGGCCGACTGCCGAGACAGCCGGTTGCCGCGGGCGTTGAGCAGCAGGGCCGGTCCCCCGCGACCGTGGGTCGCGAGCACGGGCCGGGCCCGCACGAGGTATGCCGTGACGGCCTCCACCGCGTAGCGGCCCACCGGCACGATGCGCTCCTTGCCGCCCTTGCCGCGCAACCGGGCGGCGGCCCTGGTGACCGGCGCGACGCCGGGCGACCCGCCGTGCGTTGAGTGTGCGGCGCCGGTCACCGCGTCGGCGTCGTGCGCGCCGAGGTCGAGGTCGTCGACGTCGAGCCCCACCGCCTCGCTGATGCGCGCACCGGTGCCGTAGAGGATTTCGAGCAGCGCCCGATCGCGCAGCGCCTCGGGCGTGTCGCCGACCGAGGCGGCCGCGAGGAGGCGCTCCACGGCGTTGACCGGGATGGCCTTGGGCAGGCGTGAGGGCGGGCGCGGGGGTGCTACGGCGGCGGCCGGGTCCGCGCTGACCTCCCCCTCGAGGGCGAGGAAGCGGTGGAAGCCACGCACCGCGACGAGCGTGCGCGCCGCCGACGACGGTGCGAGGCCGCGCTCGCTCAGCGAGGCGAGGAAGTCGGTGACGTCGACCTCCGTCACCCGGGAGGCCCGGTCGATGTGCCGGTCGGCGAGGAAGGCGACGTAGGCCCTCAGGTCACGGGCATACGACGAGAGGGTGTTGTCAGAGGCGCCGCGCTCGACCCGGACGTGGTCGAGCCACCCGCGGACGTCCCGCTCCAGGGGCGAGAGCCGTGCCGCAGGTGGCCCGGTCGTGACGTCCTGGGTCAGGAGAGCGCCTCCTCCAGGGGGATCGAGGTCATCCCGTGAGCCTCGGCGACGGGCCCGTAGGTGACGTGACCGCCGTAGGTGTTGAGGCCGAGCGCGAGGGCGCCGTCACCGCGCAGCGCGTCGAGCCACCCCTCGTTGGCCAGCTTCACGGCATACGGGAGCGTGGCGTTGGTGAGGGCGTACGTGGACGTGTTGGGCACGGCGCCCGGCATGTTGGCCACGCAGTAGAAGACCGAGTTGTGCACCTCGAAGGTCGGGTCGGCGTGGGTGGTGGGCCGCGAGTCCTCGAAGCAGCCCCCCTGGTCGATGGCGATGTCGACGAGGACCGAGCCCGGCTTCATCTGGGCGACGAGGTCGTTGGTGACGAGCTTGGGAGCGGCCGCGCCGGGGATGAGCACGGCGCCGATGACCATGTCGGCCTCGAGCACCTGCTGCTGGACGGCGAGCCTGGACGAGGCCAGCCCGTGCACCTTGTTGTCATAGCGCCAGAACGACATGCGCAGCTTGTCGAGGTCGGTGTCGAGCAGGGTCACGTCGGCGCCCATGCCGAGCGCGATGTTGGCGGCGTTCTGCCCCGACACGCCGGCGCCGAGGATGACGACCTTGGCGTTCGCGACACCGCCGACGCCACCCATGAGCACGCCCCGACCGCCCTGGGCACGCAGGAGCGAGTGCGCGCCGACCTGGGGCGCCAGGCAGCCGGCGACCTCGGACATCGGGTAGAGCAGGGGCAGCGCACCTGAGGTCAGCTGCACCGTCTCGTAGGCGATGCCGGTGACCTTGCGGGCGGCGAGCTCCTCGGTGAGCGGCTTGTCGGCGGCGAGGTGCAGGTAGGTGAAGAGGGTCAGGCCCTCGCGCATGCGGTGGTACTCCTCCGCCACGGGCTCCTTGACCTTGAGCACCATGTCGGCCTCGGCCCACACGTCGTCGGCGGAGTCGATGATGCGGGCCCCGGCGGCCACGTAGTCCGCGTCGTTGATCAGCGACCCGACGCCGGCGTCCTTCTCCACGAGGACCTCGTGCCCGTGCTCGGTGAGCTCGTGCGCCCCCACGGGCGTCAGTGCGACGCGGTACTCGTGGTTCTTCACCTCGCGTGGAATGCCGACCTTCATGCTGCACATCCTTCCGGACTGACCACGTCGGGACGGGCTCCGTTGCCCGGCCGGCGGCCGAGTGCGTGGCCGCGAGGCCACTCTAACGGCGTGCTCGTGGTGCCCCGGGCCACTTCTGCACCAGCACGATTGGCGGGCCAGTAGGTTGGGCCCGTCGACACTGCGAGAGGCGCCATGAAGCTGTATGCGGACACCCCCACCCGTCGGGCTCGGCAGCTGGTCGCCGACGGCCTCATCCTCCTGTGGGTCGGCTTCTGGGTGTATGCCGGCCGGCAGGTCCACGACCTCGTCACGGCCCTGCGCTCCCCCGCCGACTCGCTCACCTCGGCCGGCCAGTCGGTGAGCGAGGCCCTCACGGGCGCGGGCGAGCAGGCGCAGGAGATCCCGTTCGTCGGCGACCAGCTGCGCACCTGGTTGACGCAGGCGGCGGGCTCCGGCACGACGCTCGAGGAGGCGGGCTCCTCGATGGGCGAGAGCGTCGACCAGCTCGCCCTCGCGCTCGGTCTCGCCACGGCGCTCGCCCCGATCGCGATCGTCGTCGCCGTGTGGCTCTACCTGCGCATCAGCTTCGTGCGCGCGGCGACGGACGCACAGCGCTTCATCGACGCGGGCGAGGACCTCGACCTCTTCGCGCTGCGGGCCATGGCGCGCCAGCCGATGCGGGCCTTGGCCAAGATCTCCGACGACCCGGCCGGTGCCTGGCGTCGGCAGGACCGCGACGTGATCCGCCGGCTGGCCGTCCTCGAGCTGAAGGACCAGGGCCTGCGCCCACCACCCCCTCCGACCCCCTGACACCCCCTCGAGGTCGTGTCAGACGACGCGGGTGACCTGGGGGTGCAGGTCCTCCTCGGGCGGGGTCCACGAGGCGGGGTCGGCCGGCTGCTGCTCGCCGGAGCGGATGTCCTTGACCTCGCCGTGCTCCCCCGCCGCCGGGAACCACACGTACGGGATGCCGCGACGCTCGGCGTAGCGGATCTGCTTGCCGAACTTCGCCGCTGAGGGCGCGACCTCGCAGGCGATGCCCCGTCGGCGCAGCGCGGTCGCGATCTCGACGGCCTCGTGGCGGGCCTCGTCGTCGGTGAGCGCGACGAGCACCGCAGCGGGAGTCGAGCGCGAGGCCGTCACGAGGCCACGACCGATGAGCAGGCCGAGGATCCGGGTGACGCCGATCGAGATGCCGACACCGGGGTAGGTCCTGCGCCCGTCACTCGCCAGGGAGTCGTAGCGGCCGCCGGAGCAGAACGAGCCCCACTCCTCGTGACCGATGAACTGCGTCTCGTAGACGGTGCCCGTGTAGTAGTCGAGCCCGCGGGCGATCCGCAGGTCGGCGACGATCCTCCCGGGCGCGTTGGCCTGGCCGGTGCGGATGACGTTGGCGAGCGACTCGAGCCCCTCGTCGAGCAGCGGGTGCTCGACCCCCAGCGCGCGCACCTGATCGACGAAGCCGAGGTCGCTCGAGCGGATGGCGGCCAGCGACAGGCACTGGTCGGCCTGCTCGGGCGTGGCGCCTGACTCGACGAGGAGGGCCTTGACCTTGTCGGGGCCGATCTTGTCGAGCTTGTCGACGATGCGCAGGGTGCCGATGACGTCGGTGATGCCGATCCCCTGGTAGAAGCCGTTGGGAATCTTCCGGTCGTTGACCTGGATGACGAACTCCCCGACCGGGAAGCGGCTGAAGACGTCGGCGATGACGAGCGGCATCTCGGCCTCGAAGTGCGGCGAGAGCTGACCCACGTCGACGACGTCGATGTCGGCCTGCGTGAACTCGCGGTAGCGCCCCTCCTGGGGTCGCTCGCCGCGCCACGCCTTCTGGATCTGGTAGCGCCGGAACGGGAACGCGAGCTTGCCGGCGTTCTCGAGGACGTAGCGGGCGAAGGGCACCGTCATGTCGAAGTGCAGACCCCAGCGGGCGTCGTCGTCGCTGCCACCGGCGAGCCGGGAGACCGCGTAGATCTCCTTGTCGGCGTCCTCGCCCTGGGCGCTCAGGCGGTCGATGGGCTCGATCGAACGTGTCTCGATCGAGAAGAAGCCGTGCAGCTCGAACGTCTCGCGGATCACGTCGAGGAAGCGCTGCTCGACGATGCGCTCGGACGGGAGGTACTCCGGGAAGCCGCTGATCGGAGTGACCTTCACGGCGGGACGGGACGGGGTGCTCACGCGGACAGGTCCTTCAGGTAGGGGTTGGTGAGGCGCTCGTGGGCGATCGTGGTGGCCTGGTAGTGCCCGGGCAGCACGAGCGTCGTGTCGGGCAGGGGCAGCACGACGTCACGCAGGCTGCGCTGCATCGCGGCCGGGTCTCCCCCGGGCAGGTCGGTGCGTCCGATCGAGCCGGCAAAGAGCACGTCGCCCGTCACCATCGTGCGGTCGACGTCCACCTGGTCGGCGATGCCGTCGGGCACCCGGTCGAGGCCGAACATCACCGAGCCCTCGGTGTGACCGGGCGCGTGCAGCACGTCGACGTCCATCCCGGCGAGGGTCAGCCTCGTGCCGTCGGTGATCTCGACGACGTTGGTCGGCTCGGTCCACGTCGCCGCGGCGCCGAACTGCTGCTCCAGCATCGCGATCAGACCAGGGTTGCTGCTCCCGAGCAGGTCGTGGAGCCGGTAGCGGTCGTCCGTGTGGATGTAGGCAGCCGTATCGGCTCCGCACACCGGCGTCACGGAGTAGACGTGGTCGACGTGCCCGTGCGTCAACAGGACCGCCGCCGGACGCAGCCGGTGCTCGGTCAGCACCTCGCGGAGCGTCTCGACCACGCCGATGCCCGGGTCGACGATGATGCACTCCTCCCCCGCCTGCGCGGCGAGGACGTAGCAGTTCGTGTCGAAGGCCTGGGCCGGGAATGCGATCGTCAGCACGCTGGGAGCCTAGTGCGAGAGCGTCCGGAGGCAGACGGCATACCGCGGCGTATGCCTGATCTGCTCACTCCCGGGGTAGATGTCACGTACTCGTGACCCCACCGGTCGCGAGCCCACCGCGCAGTGTCCATAAAATGACCGAACGCCCGGGGAGAGCCCACGCGGCCCGTTCGAGGAGAGGTTCGTGACCAAAGAGCAGGAACGCGCACGTGCGCGCCGCCGCTACGAAGAGCACCAGAAGACCGAGAAGCCCCCCGTGGGCGACGCCACGCGCGACAAGCAGGTCTTCGGTGTCATCCTCGCGGTCATCCTCGTCCTCGCGGCCGTGATCATCGTCCCGCGCTTCATCGGTGGCGACGATGCGGCGACGCCGGCAGCGGCGTCCACGACCCCGGCCACCCCCGCCGCGACGGCCTCGACGGGAGCCGACGGTCTCCTCGAGGGGCAGAAGCTCGCGGCCGGCTGCACGAAGCCGCCGGCCCTGCAGACGGAGCCCAAGCAGCAGACCGAGGTGCCGGACAAGGCCACCGCGGCGGGCAAGACGTGGATCGCCACGGTGAAGACGACGTGTGGTGACATGACCTTCGAGCTCGACGGCACCAAGGCGCCGCAGACCGTAGCGTCGTTCCTCAACCTCGCCAAGACCGGCTTCTGGGCGCCGAGCCCGTGCCACCGCGTCACGACCGAGGGCATCTACGTGCTGCAGTGCGGCGACCCGACCGGCACCGGCCAGGGTGACCCGGGCTACGCCTTCGGCATCGAGAACGCGCCGCAGGACGGGAAGTACCCCACCGGCGCCCTCGCCATGGCCCGCACCCAGGATCCCAACAGCAACGGCAGCCAGTTCTTCATCACGTTCAAGGAAACCCAGTTGCCCACTGACGGCGGCGGCTACACGATCTTCGGGAAGGTGACCAAGGGCCTCGACATCGTCGACAAGATCGCTGCCAACAAGGCCCTTCCGCCCAGCCCGACGGACGGGACCCCGGTCTCCCCGATCAGCATCCTCAGTGTCAGCGTGACGGAGAAGAAGGCATGACGGACACCACCCAGCACACCGGACCCGACGACAGCGCGGCGCAGTCCGCAGCAGAGACGGAGACTCCGGAAACGACCGAGCGGGCAGCCGAGCAGGCAGCCGAGCAGGCCCCTGAGCAGGCGCCCGACCCGGCTGCTGCCGAGATGGCCGACGTCCTCGAGTCGATCGAGACCACGGAGGCGCCAGCCGCCGAGCAGGCACCCGACGAGGCGCCTGCCACGGAGGAGACCCCCGCGGTCGAGGAGACCCCCGCCGAGGCCCCTGCGGCGGCGGAGACCCCCGCCGTCGAGGAGGCCCCCGCCGAGCAGGCACCCGACGAGGCGCCTGCGGCGGAGGAGACCCCCGCCGTCGAGGAGAAGCCCGCAGACGCACCGGCCGCTCCCTCCCCTGCCGCGATGGCGGTGCCGAAGCCCAGCGCCATCCCGACGCCGGCTGCGCTGGCGCACACCACGCCCCACCCGGTGGCTCCGGTCGCTCCCGCAGTCCCCGAGACCGACCACTCTGCCTCGGCCGCCTTCGGGCGCGTCGACGAGAACGGCACCGTCTTCGTGCGCACCCCCGAGGGTGAGCGCGAGGTGGGCTCCTATCCCGGAGCGAGCGACGCCGACGCCCTGACCTACTTCGCCCGCAAGTACGACGAGCTCTTCGCCTCCGCCGTGCTGCTCGAGCAGCGTCTCGCGCTGCCCGAGGTGCCGTCCAAGGACGTCGCCGACGGTCTCAAGACCCTCGCGGCGCAGGTCAAGGACGCCGCGGTCGTCGGCGACCTCGACGCGCTCGCGGCCAAGCTCGACGAGATCCAGTCGGGCATCGCGAGCAAGCGCACCGTCGAGCAGCAGCACCGGGCCGAGGCCCGCGCCGCTGCCACGGCTGAGCGCGAGGCGATCGTCGCCGAGGCCGAGGCCATCGCCGGCCAGCCGGAGAACAAGATTCAGTGGAAGACGAGCGGCGCCCGTATGCGTGAGCTGCTCGACGAGTGGAAGGCGCACCAGCGCTCCGCCACCCGCCTCGACCGCGAGACGGAGTCGTCGCTCTGGACCCGCTTCAGCGCGGCCCGCAACGGCTTCGACAAGGCACGTCGCACTCACTTCGCCGGGCTCGACGCCGCCCACGGTGAGGCCAAGGCCGCCAAGGAGCGCCTGGTCGCGGAGGCCGAGCGACTGGCGACCAGCACCGACTGGGCCGCCACGGCGGGCGCGTTCAAGCGCCTCATGGACGAGTGGCGTCGTGCGGGTCGCGCGAGCCGCACCGACGACGACCGTCTGTGGAGTCGCTTCAAGGCGGCCCAGGACGCCTTCTTCGCAGCGAAGGACGAGGTCGTCGCCGCCGAGGAGGAAGAGTTCAAGGGCAACCTCGTCGTCAAGGAGGCCCTGCTCGTCGAGGCCGAGGCGATCCTGCCCGTGACCGACCTCGAGAAGGCCAAGGCGCAGCTGCGCACGGTCCAGGACAAGTGGGACGCCGCGGGCAAGGTGCCCCGCGCCGATATGGACCGGGTCGAGAAGGCGATGCGCCGGGTCGAGCAGACCGTGCGCGACGCCGAGGACCGCAAGTGGAAGTCGAGCAACCCCGAGGTGGCCGCCCGCGCCCGCGCGATGGTCGATCAGCTCGAGCGCGCCGTCGCCGACCTACAGGACGACCTCACCAAGGCCGAGGCCTCGGGCAGCGCGAGCAAGGTCAAGAAGGCCCGGGAGGCGCTCGAGGCACGTCAGGTCTGGCTCGACCAGGCCCGCGCCGGAGTGGCCGAGTTCGGCGGCTGATGCTCACGCCGTAGCAAAGTGCCCACTCGACCAATCCCCTTGTCGAGTGGGCACTCTCATGCACTCGAGTGGGCACTTTCATGGACGCTGGGCTCGGTGGCTGATCCTCACGACGCAGCAAAGTGCCCACTCGACTGATCCCCTTGTCGAGTGGGCACTTTCATGCGCCCATCGTCAGTTGGTCGACTTGCCGCCGTTGACGCGATAGACGTCGAAGACGCCGTCGATCTTGCGCACCGCCTTGATGACGTGGTCGAGGTGCGCCGGGTCGCCCATCTCGAAGGTGAAGCGCGAGATCGCCACCCGGTCGCGTGAGGTCTGCACCGAGGCCGACAGGATGTTGACGTGCTGGTCGGACAGCACCCGCGTCACGTCGCTGAGCAGGCGGTTGCGGTCGAGTGCCTCGACCTGCAGCTGCACGAGGAAGACGCTGGCCGAGCTCGGAGCCCACTCGACGTCGATGAGGCGCTCCGGGTTGGACGTCAGCTGGTCGGCGTTGGTGCAGTCGACCCGGTGCACCGACACCCCGTCGCCGCGGGTGACGAAGCCGATGATGGGGTCGCCCGGCACGGGAGTGCAGCACTTGGCCAGCTTGACCCACACGTCGGGCGTGCCGACGACGACGACACCCGGGTCGCCGGGCCGCCGACGCGAGGCAGCGCGCGTGGGCACGGTGGCCTCGGCGAGGTCCTCGGTCGCCCCCTCGACGCCGCCCATCGACGCGACGACCTTGCCGACGACGTGCTGCGCGGAGACGTGCCCCTCGCCCACGGCGGCATAGAGCGCCTCGATGTCCTGGTAGCGCAGGTCGGTGGCGACCGCCGTCATCGACTCGTGGCTCATCAGCCGCTGCAGCGGGAGGTTCTGCTTGCGCAGCGCCTTGGCGATCGCCTCCTTGCCGGCGTCGATGGCCTCTTCGCGGCGCTCCTTGGAGAACCACTGCTTGATCTTGTTGCGCGCCCGCGGGCTCTTGACGAACTGCAGCCAGTCGCGCGAGGGCCCGGCACCGTCGGCCTTGGAGGTCAGCACCTCGACGACGTCGCCGTTCTCGAGGGTCGACTCGAGCGGCACGAGGCGCCCGTTGACGCGGGCGCCGATGCAGTGGTGACCGACCTCGGTGTGCACGGCATACGCGAAGTCGACGGGAGTGCCGCCCACGGGCAGCGCGACGACCGACCCCTTGGGGGTGAAGACGTAGACCTCGCTGCTGCCCATCTCGAAGCGCAGCGAGTCGAGGAACTCGCCGGGGTCCTCGGTCTCACGCTGCCAGTCGAGCAGCTGGCGTAGCCACGCCATGTCGTTCTGGGGGGTGATCTCGCCGGGGCGCGCTCCCCCGCCGCCGCCAGAGGTGTCCTTGTACTTCCAGTGCGCGGCGACGCCGTACTCGGCGCGGCGGTGCATCGTGTGGGTGCGGATCTGGATCTCGACCGGCTTGCCCTGCGGGCCGATGACCGTCGTGTGCAGCGACTGGTACATGTTGAACTTCGGCATCGCGATGTAGTCCTTGAAGCGCCCCGGCACGGGGTTCCACCGCGAGTGCAGGGCGCCCAGTGCCGCATAGCAGTCGCGGA
The DNA here is from genome assembly GCF_044793955.1 of Humibacillus xanthopallidus. Taxonomy (GTDB): domain Bacteria; phylum Actinomycetota; class Actinomycetes; order Actinomycetales; family Dermatophilaceae; genus Humibacillus; species Humibacillus xanthopallidus_C. The sequence continues at coordinate 2,523,545 of NZ_CP084995.1, forward strand.
CCGTGTCGACGAGCACCCGCACCGCGACGAGGTCGTAGATCTCCTCGAAGTCGCGGCCGCGCACGATCATCTTCTGGTAGACGGAGTAGTAGTGCTTGGGCCGGCCCGTCACGACGGCCTTGATCTTGGCGCCGGTGAGGTCGTCCATCACCTGGGTGCGCACCCCGGCGAGGTACTCCTCACGCGCGGGCGCGCGCTCCGCCACGAGACGCACGATCTCGTCGTAGACCTTGGGGTAGAGCGTCGCGAAGGACAGGTCCTCGAGCTCCCACTTGATGGTGTTCATGCCGAGCCGGTGCGCGAGCGGCGCGTAGATCTCGAGGGTCTCGTTGGCCTTGCGCTTGGCCGACTCCTCGCTGACGTAGCGCCACGTGCGCGCGTTGTGCAGCCGGTCCGCGAGTTTGATGACGAGGACGCGGATGTCGCGGGCCATCGCGATGACCATCTTGCGCACCGTCTCGGCCTGGGCGGCCTCGCCGTAGGTCACCTTGTCGAGCTTGGTGACGCCGTCGACGAGCATCGCGATCTCGTCGCCGAAGTCGGTGCGCAGCTCGTCGAGGCCGTATGCGGTGTCCTCGACCGTGTCGTGCAGCAGCGCCGCCGCGAGGGTGGGCGGCGTCATGCCGAGCTCGGCGAGGATGGTCGTCACGGCAAGGGGGTGCGTGATGTAGGCGTCGCCGCTCTTGCGCATCTGGCCGTCGTGCGCGCGCTCGGCGACGGCATACGCCCGCTCGATGATCGAGAGGTCGGCCTTGGGGTGGTTGGCCCGGACGGCAGTCATCAGCGGCTCGAGGACGGGGTTGCCCGCCGGACGGGTGGCCCCGAACCGGGCAAACCGGGCTCGCACCCGCGACGGGGTGGAGAGCTCGCTGCGGACGTCCTCGCTCATGGAGAGAGTCTAGGCGCCGTCGGAGGGGTCACACGGTCAGGATGGCGTTGACCACGTGTCCGGTGAGACGCGAACGGCCGTCTAGGAAGCCCAGCTCGAGCACGACCTCGATCGCGGCGACCGATGCGCCAGCCCGCTCAACGAGCTGGGCGCAGGCCTCGGCGGTGCCCCCGGTGGCGAGCACGTCGTCGAGGACGAGGACGCGCTGGCCGGGCTCGAAGGCGTCGGTGTGCACCTCGATCTCGGCCGTGCCGTACTCCAGGGCATAGGACTCCTTGAGCGTCGCGCCCGGCAGCTTGCCGGCCTTGCGCACCGGCACCATGCCGAGGCCGAGCTCATAGGCCACCGCCGCCGCGAGGATGAAGCCGCGGGCCTCGATGCCGACGAGCACGTCGACCTCCCCGCGGTAGCGTCCCGCGATGTCGTCGACGAGGGCCTTGAAGGCCACCCCGTCGGCGAGCAGCGGCGTGAAGTCCTTGAAGACGATCCCCGGCTGGGGGAAGTCCGGGATGTCGCGCAGCTTGCTCGCGACGAGCTCGGCCATGTCGGTCACGCCATCTCCTCCGTCTTGACCGGGCCACCTGACCGCCCGAGGGGCCGGTCAGGTGGCCCGGTCAGGTGCTGCTCAGCGCTTGGACTTCGGGGCGCGCTTGGGCTGGTTGCGCGGGCCCGCCTGGGCGTACTTGTGCACCGGGCGGTATGCCGCGTCGACCGGCTCGTCGGCAGCGGCACCCGAGCTGTCGGCTCCGACGACGACCGGCTCCGGAGCGCCGTCGGGACGGGGCTCGTCGCGCGTCGGCGTGGACCGGCCTTTGCTGCCGTGCCGGGCGACGTAGCGGTCGAGCTCGACGACCGCCTTGTCCTTGCGGCGCAGGTCGACGAGCAACGGCGTCGCGATGAAGATCGACGAGTAGGCGCCGACCGCGATGCCGATGAAGAGGGCGAGCGACAGGTCGAGCAGGGTGCCCGGCCCGAGCAGTGTGAAGCCGACGAAGAGCACGGCCGCGATGGGCAGCAGGGCGACGACCGTCGTGTTGATCGACCGGACCAGCGTCTGGTTGACCGCGAGGTTGGCGGCTTCGCGGTAGGTCATCCGCTTGTTGGCGAACGCCTCGGCGGTGTTCTCGCGCACCTTGTCGAAGACGACGACGGTGTCGTAGAGCGAGTAGCCGAGGATCGTCAGGAAGCCGATCATCGACGAGGGCGTGATCTCGAAACCGAAGAGGGAGTAGATGCCGACCGTGATGACGAGGTCGTGCAGCAGGGCGACGAGCCCGGCCACCGCCATCTTCCAGGTGCGGAAGTAGAGCGCCATGACGAGGGTGACGAGCACGAGGAAGACGATCAGGCCTCTGATGGCCTGCTGACTCACCGTCTCACCCCAGCTCGGGCCGATGAGCGAGGCGCTCACCGCGCCCTCCTGTACGCCGAAGGCGTCGGCGAGGGCGGTGCGGGCCTCGTCGGTGAGCTCGGACGCCGCCTCGGTCTGGACGCGGACCGTGTCCTGGCCGACGACCGTGGCGACGACGTTGCCGCCGATGCCGGCCTCGCCGACCGCGTCCTGTGCCTTCTGCTCGTAGTCCTGGCTGTTGCTCACGCCCTGGATGCGGAACTCCGAGCCACCGCTGAACTCGATGCCGAAGTTGAGGCCGCGGGCGAAGATGCCGATGAGGGCGAGGACGATGAGCACGGCCGAGAGCGCGTACCACGTCTTCTGGCGACCGATGAAGTCGATGGATCGCTTGCCGGTGTAGAGGTCGTTGCCGACCTGGGCGAAGTTGATCATGCTCACACCTTCCGCTCGGAGAGTCGGCTCGAGCCGGCCGGTGCCGCCGTGCCTGCAGGCGCGCCCGAGCCCGTCGGGGCCGACGGAGCGTCGGTCGTCGGGCACGCCGGGCCGAAGCGACCGGCACCGCGGTAGCGGACCTCCTCCTTGGCGCCGAGGCGCTGGGGGTCGAGCCCCGACCACTTGTGCCCGCCACCGAAGAACTTCGTGCGAGCGAGCAGCTGGACCGTCGGGTGCGTGAAGAGCACGACGACGATGAGGTCGATGAGCGTCGTAAGGCCGAGCGTGAAGGCGAAGCCGCGCACGTTGGCCGAGGCGAGGAAGTAGAGCACGGCAGCTGCGATGAAGTTGACCGCGTCGGCGGCGATGATCGTGCGCCGGGCGCGCTTCCAGCCGGTCTCGACGGCGGCGACGAGCGGACGCCCGTCGCGCACCTCGTCGCGGATGCGCTCGAAGTAGACGATGAAGCTGTCGGCCGTGACGCCGATGGCCACGATGAGGCCGGTGACACCGGCCATCGTCAGGCGGAAGCCGTGCGTCGTGCCGAGCACCGTCACCGCGAGATAGGTGATGACCGAGGCCACGATGAGCGACGCGACGGTGACCAGGCCGAGGGCGCGGTACTGGAAGAGCGAGTAGACGACGACGAGCAGCAGGCCGATGAAGCCGGCGAGCAGGCCGATGCGCAGCTGCTCCTCACCGAGCTGGGGCGTGATGTTGTCGGAGGTCTGCAGCGCGAAGGAGATCGGCAGCGCGCCGAACTTCAGCTGCTGCGCGAGCTGCTTGGCGGAGTCGATGGTGAACGAGCCGGTGATCGAGGCCCGACCGTCGGTGATGACCGCACGGGCCTGAGGAGCGGTGATGACCGACTTGTCGAGCACGACCGCGAACTGGTCGAGCGGCGGCTGGCTCTGCAGGCCGTAGAGGCGCTTGGTGACCTCGGCGAACTTCTGGGCGCCGGCCTGGTTGAACGACAGCGCGACCTCGACGATGGAGGTGGGCGCGCCGTTGGGGCCGGGCTGGAAGCCACTGGTCGCGTCGGCGATCTCGCTGCCGTCGATCTCGACCGGGCCGAGGACGTACTTCGTCACGCCGTCGGCGCCACAGGTCGCCATCGGGGCGTCCTTGAGGTCGGAGACACCTTCGAGGGCGCCGGGCTGCGTGCAGTCGAGGGCGACGTACTCCTTGGCGACCTTGGCGGCGGCCTCGTCGGCCGTGGCCTTGTCCCAGCCCATCGCCACGAGACCGGTGCTGACCTGCGTCTTGACGGCCGCCTCGGTCTCGGCCGCCGTGGGGGCGGTCGGTGCGGTCTCGGTCGGGGCGGGCGTCGCCGGCGTCGTAGCGGACGCACTGCCGGTGGGGGTCGCGGTCGGGGTGGCCGGCGTCGTCTCAGCGGTCAGGGCCTGCGGCACGACGCCGTTCTGGGCCGTGGCGCTCGTCGACGGGGTGGCCGCGGACGGGGTGCCGGTGCTGGTCGCCGTCCCTGTCGAGGTGCCTGTCGAGGTGCCGGTGGGGGTGTCCGTCGGCGTGCCCGACGGGTTCACCGCTGCGCCGGGGTCGCTGTAGGCCTGGACGAAGACCGGTCGGAAGCGCAGCTGCGAGGGCTTGCGGATGGCGTCGAGCTGCTCGGTCGTCGGCGTGCCCGGGATGGAGACGACGATGTTCTTGCCGCCCTGGGTGGCGATCTCGGCCTCGGACACGCCGTTGGCGTCGATGCGCTGGCGGATGATGTCGACGGCCTGGTCGATCTGGCCCGAGCTCACCTGCTGGTTGTTCTCCAGCACGGGCTCGAGGACCATCTCGGTGCCGCCCTCGAGGTCGAGGCCGAGGCGCGGGGTCGTGGACCCGTCGCCCCAGGCCGACAGACCGCCCGTGAGGGCGCCGAGGCTGAGGACGATGATCAGCAGCGCCAGCAGGTGCCGGAGTGCGGACCGCTTCGTGTTCGTGCGTGCCACGAACGCCTCACTGACCTGACTGTGACGAGCCCGGGGTCGTGCCGGGGTTGCGGTCGGGGTCGGCGTCGCTGGTGGGGTTCACCGCGCCGGTCGCGCCGGCCGAGGACGCCAGCGCGTCGGTCTGCTTCATCGCGATCGCGCGACGGTCGACGCGGATCGTCACGCCGTCAGCGATCTCGAGCCAGCCGCTGGCGTCGTCGAGGTGCTTGATCGTGCCGAAGATGCCGGAGGACGTGATCACCTGGTCGCCGACGTTGAGCGAGCTGCTGAAGTTGCGCATCTGCTTCATCCGCTTGTTCTGGGTCCAGAACAGCCAGCCGAGCAGCAGCAGCGGCAGAGCGAAAATCAGCAACGAGAAACCCCCGTTGTTGTCCATATCAGGCTCGATCCTTCGTGTCTTCGTCCCGCGCGCCGTGCTGGCACGCTGCGGGCAGGCAGTCGCCTCGGGGGCGACCACCTCGATGGTGTTCGGGTGTCGCGTCAACGACCGGAGGCACCGGATAGTGCCGCGCGAGCGGCGGTGGTGCCCGCAGGAGTCTACGTGCGAGTCTGCAGTTTGTCAGACTTCGGGCGGGGCTCGCGCCGCGCCCAGCGGTCACGTTTCGGTCGCGGCCGTCCGCTCGCCCAGCCGCGACCTCGCAGACCCGGGCTCACCCGTCGAAGCGCCCTGCTGAGTCGTCGCCGAGCGGGAGTCGCGAGGCCCACAGGCTCTGGGCATCGCGCGGGGGCGTGAGGCCGAGGTGCTCCCAGGCCTGGGCCGAGGCAGCTCGGCCCCGCGGGGTGCGCACCATGTAGCCCTCGCGCACGAGGTAGGGCTCGGCCACCGTCTCGACGGTGTCGGGCTCCTCCCCGACCGCGACGGCGAGCGTCGACAGGCCCACCGGTCCGCCGCCGAAGCGGCGGCAGAGCGCCTCGAGGACGGCTCGGTCGAGCCGGTCGAGGCCGCGCTGGTCGACGTCGAAGAGCTCGAGCGCGTGGCGGGCGGCCTTGAGGTTGACGTGGTGCTCGCCGTGCACCTGGGCCCAGTCGCGCACCCGCCGCAGCAGCCGGTTGGCGATGCGGGGCGTGCCGCGGGAGCGCAGCGCGATCTCACGCACGGCGTCCTCGTCGGCGTCGACGCCGAGCAGCCGGGCCGAGCGGTGCAGGATCGTCACGAGGTCGGCGGCGGCGTAGTAGTCGAGGTGGCCGGTGAAGCCGAAGCGGTCGCGCAGCGGGGCGGGAAGCAGCCCGGCCCGGGTCGTGGCGCCGACGACGGTGAACGGCGGCAGCTCGAGCGGGATCGCGGTCGCTCCGGGGCCCTTGCCGATGATGACGTCGACCCGGAAGTCCTCCATCGCCAGATAGAGCATCTCCTCGGCCGACCGGGACATCCGGTGGATCTCGTCGAGGAAGAGGACCTCCCCCTCGGCCAGCGACGAGAGCACCGACGCGAGGTCGCCGGCGTGCTGGATGGCAGGGCCCGAGGTGATGCGGATCGGCTGCTCGAGCTCACTGGCGACGATCATCGCGAGCGTCGTCTTGCCGAGCCCGGGCGGGCCGGACAGCAGCACGTGGTCAGGCGGGGTGCCGCGCCGCTTGGCGGCGGTGAGCACGAGGCTGAGCTGCTCGCGCACGCGGTCCTGGCCCGGGAAGTCGTCGAGCCGCTTGGGTCGCAGGGCGACCTCGACCTGGCGCTCGTCGGGGTCGTCCTGCTCGTCGAGCCGGGCGTCGACGATGCGGGCCGTCGCGTCGAAGGAGCCGTCGAAGGAGGCATCGAGGGAGCCGTCGGGCCAGCCCCCGGACCCCGTGTCGCCGACCTCGACCGCACCCTCGCGGGCGCCGTGCCCCGTGCCGCTCATCGGCCCAGCTCCTGCAGGGCGGCCCGCAGCAGCGCGGAGACACTCGCCCCCTCGGCGGCCTTGGGCGCGACCCGGTCGAGGGCCTCGTCGGCCTGTCGCACGGTCCACCCGAGACCGACGAGCGCCTCCCGCACCTGCTCGCGCCAGCCCTCCCCCGTGTCGAGCGGCACGGATGCGGAGGTGGCGCTCGATCCGGGCAGCGCGCCGAGCTTGTCCTTGAGCTCGAGGACGAGCCGCTCGGCCCCCTTGCGTCCGATGCCGGGCACCTTGGTCAGCGCGACGAGGTCACCCGTGCCGAGGGCGACGCGCACCGCGTCGGGAGAGTGCACGGCGAGCATCGCGAGGGCCAGCCGCGGCCCGACGCCCGAGACCGTCTGCACGGTCTCGAAGACGAGCTTCTCGTCGTCGGTCGCGAAGCCGTAGAGCGTCAGCGAGTCCTCACGGACGACGAGCGCCGTCGCGAGCTCGGCAGGCTGGCCGAGCCGCACCGAGGTCGCCGTGGCGGGCGTCGTGTGCACGAGCATGCCGACGCCGCCGACGCCCACGACGAGGGTGTCGAGGCCGACCTTGAGGACGGTGCCGGAGAGGGAGGCGATCATCGTGGCTGGGCTCCAGGGAGGGGTCGGGCTGAGCGGGCGCCGGGGGGCACCCGTCGGGGTATGCCGCCCGGTCGGGTGCCCGTGCGGGCCACCATCTCGACGCGGGCCTGCTCCAGACGGCTCTGGGTGCCCCCGCGCCAGACGTGGCAGATGGCGAGGGCGAGGGCGTCGGCGGCGTCGGCGGGCTTGGGCGCGTGGTCGAGGCCGAGCAGCCGGGTCACCATCGTCGTCACCTGCGCCTTGTCGGCGCGGCCGCTGCCGCTCACGGCCGCCTTGACCTCGGTCGGCGTGTGCAGCGTGACCGGCAGGCCGAGCCGCTCGGCGATGATCATGACGATGCCGGTCACCTGGGCCGTGCCCATGACGGTCGAGACGTTGGTGTCGGCGAAGACGCGCTCGATCGCGACGCTCTCGGGCCGGTGGCGGGCGAACCACAGCCGCATCTCGTCCTCGACGGCCACGAGCCGCTTGGGCGTCGGGTCACCGGAGGGCGTCCGGATGACCCCCACCTCGACGAGCGCCAGCTTGCGCCCCGGCACCCCGTCGACGACACCGACACCGCAGCGGGTGAGGCCGGGGTCCACGGCGAGGACGCGCACGGCATACCTCCTGGGTGGGTGGGCGGAGCCTGGGAACCGAACAGGTGTTCGGGAGTCACGCTAACCGCACTCCCCCGTGACGCGCAGGAGGCACGCCGTCACCGGCGTGCCTCCTGTCCGAACCGCCGACCGGCCGGCACGACCGACCGGCACGACCGACCGGGACGACCGACCGGTCGGCGGACGGGGAGCGTCACTCCTCGTCGTCGTCGAGCTCCGCGAGCACGTCGTCGGGGATGTCGCCGTTGGCGTAGACGTTCTGCACGTCGTCGCTGTCCTCGAGCGCCTCGATGACGCGGATCATCTTCTTGGCGCCGTCGAGGTCGAGCGGCACCTGGAGGTTGGGCACGAAGGAGGCCTCGGCCGAGTCGTAGTCGATGCCGGCGTCCTGGATCGCCTGGCGCACGGAGACGAAGTCGGATGCCTCCGAGACGACCTCCCAGGTGTCACCGTTGTCGTTGACCTCCTCGGCGCCGGCCTCGAGCACGACCTCGAGGATGGAGTCCTCGGTGGCGTGGCCGTTGGCCTGCTCCTTGGGCACGATGACGACGCCCTTGCGGTTGAAGACGTAGGACACCGAGCCGGGATCGGCGAGCTGGCCACCGTTGCGCGTCAAGGCCGTGCGCACCTCGGCCGCCGCGCGGTTGCGGTTGTCGGAGAGGCACTCGATGAGCAGCGCGACGCCGTTGGGGGCATACCCCTCGTACATGATCGTCTGGTAGTCGGCGGCCCCGGCCTCGGCGCCCGAGCCGCGCTTGACGGCGCGGTCGATGTTGTCGTTGGGGACCGAGGTCTTCTTCGCCTTCTGGATGGCGTCGTAGAGCGTCGGGTTGCCCGTGGGGTCACCACCACCCTGTCGCGCCGCGACCTCGATGTTCTTGATGAGCTTGGCGAAGAGCTTGCCGCGCTTGGCGTCCTTGGCCGCCTTCTGGTGCTTGGTGGTGGCCCATTTGGAGTGGCCGCTCATGCAGGTTCCCTCACGTTCCGTTGCTGGCGGTGTGATCTCACGATCTCGACGAACTCGGCATGGATCCGGCGGTCTGCTCCCACCTCGGGGTGGAAGGACGTCGCCATGAGGTTTCCCTGCCGAACCGCGACGATCCTACCGGCGGCGGGTCCCCCGCTCACGCGGGCGAGCACCTCGACGCCGTCGCCGACCTGCTCGACCCACGGCGCGCGGATGAAGACGGCGTGCACGGTGCCTTCGAGCGACGGGTCCGACCACGCGAAGTCGAGGTCCTGCTCGAAGGAGTCGACCTGCCGGCCGAAGGCGTTGCGGCGCACGGTGATGTCGAGGCCCCCGAGGGTCTGCTGGTCGGGTCTCCCGTCGGCGATGCGGTCGGCGAGCATGATCATGCCGGCGCACGACCCGTAGGCCGGCATGCCTGCAGCGATCCGGCGACGCAGGGGCGCCTGCAGCTCGAAGGCGCGCACGAGCTTGTCGATGACGGTCGACTCGCCGCCGGGGATCACCAGTCCGTCGATGGCCTCGACCTCGGCCGGACGCCGCACGGTGGTCGCGTCGGCGCCGAGCTCGGTGAGGGCCGCGAGGTGCTCGCGGACGTCGCCCTGCACGGCGAGCACGCCGATCAGGGGCCGGGGACTCTTGGGTGCCATGGCGGTGAGCGTATGCCGCCGGGCCGGGTCTCCCACAACCGGCCGGGTGGGTGCCCGATGCGTCTCGGATGCGAGACGGGCACCGTGGACGGTTCCTGACGAGAGGGCCGGTGGACGGGATACGTTGCCGCTATGACGACGGTGCAGACCCATGACGCCCTGACCGCGGGCGCGGAGGCCCTCGACGCGGAGTCGCCGCTCCGGGGCACGCGCGACCTCTTCACCCTCCCCGACGACGTCATCTACCTCGACGGCAACTCGCTCGGGGCGCTGCCCTCGTGCGTGCCGGCCGTCGTCGCCGACGTCGTGCACCGGCAGTGGGGCGAGCGACTCATCCGCTCGTGGAACGAGTCGGAGTGGTGGTCGGCCCAGACGAGGGTCGGTGACGCCATCGGGCGGCTCATCGGGGCCGCCCCCGGCCAGGTCGTCGTGACCGACTCGACGTCGGTCAACCTCTTCAAGGCGATCGTCGGCGGCGCCCGCCTGCGGCCCGGGCGCAAGGTCGTGCTCACCGATCCCGACTCCTTCCCGACCGACCTCTACATGACCGACTCCGCGGCCCGGCTCGCCGGCCTCGAGGTGCGTCGGGTGCACCCCCGTGACGCGGTCGCCGCGATCGCGGAGGCGGGCGATGACCTCGCCGTCGCGTCGTACTCCAGCGTCGACTACCGCACGGGTGAGCTCTGGGACCTCGCCGCCATCACCCAGGCCGCCCACGCCGTCGGCGCCCTCGCCTGCTGGGACCTCTGCCACTCCGCCGGCGCCATCGACGTGCAGCTCGACGCCGACCGTGCCGACCTCGCGATCGGGTGCGGCTACAAGTACCTCAACGGCGGCCCGGGCGCTCCGGCCTTCATCTACGTCGCCGAGCGGCACCTCGCCGACTTCGACCAGCCGCTCACGGGCTGGCACGGGCATGCCCGGCCCTTCGAGATGAGCGGCGTCTACGAGCCGGCACCCGGCATCACCCGTGCCCGGGTCGGCACCCCGCCGCTGCTGTCAGTGCTCGCACTCGAGGCGGCGCTCACGGCCTACGACGGGCTCTCCCCCGCCGACGTGCGCGCCGCGTCGCTGTCGGTGACCGGGATGTTCATCGAGGCGCTCGACGCCCTCGGTGTCGACCTCCCGCTCGCGACACCTCGCGACGACGCCCACCGCGGCTCCCAGGTCTCGCTGCGCCACCCGCAGGCCTTCGCCGTCGTGCAGGCCCTCATCGCCCGCGGCGTCATCGGCGACTTCCGCGAGCCCGACATCATCCGCCTCGGCTTCTCGCCCCTCTACGTCACCCACGTCGACGCCGTGCGCGCGGCGGAGCACGTCCGCGCGGTCCTCGAGGGCCGGGAGTTCGAGCGGCCGGAGTTCGCCGAGCGTGGCCCGGTCACCTGACGGTTGTCCGTCGCGTCACCGCAGCCGGCGCCGCTCCGAGTGCACCAGCACGTCGACGTTGTCGCACCACTGCTCGACGCTCCCGACGCCGCGGGGCAGCGCCCGCACGGCCGGGTCGGTCACAGAGCCTTCGAGGTGGGTGACCACGCGCTCGCTCACTGTGCGCGAGGCGCGGTCCCAGAACGGCTCGAAAACCGTTGAGGGAGTGGGCAGCCCGAGACGCCGCTGCACGTCCGCAAGATGCGAGAGTCCCTCGACCAGGCCCGACTCGCGGCCGCTCCAGTCGCCGGCAGCCAGCGAGCGGGTCAACGGCGCCAACGCCTCACCCGCCTGAGGGAGTCTCGCGAAGCAGGTGCCCCTCCACTTGGGATAGGGCGCCCAACGTCGCTCCACGAGGAAACCGAGGTGCATCGCCACGTCGACGAGCCGGGCGGCGATGACGCGCGAGCCGAGGTCGTCGCCGCGCTGGGCCGTGCGCTCCACGAGGGGCAGCTCCTGCGCGAGGCGCGCCCAGTCGACGGCGACGAGGTGGCGCCAGAGGTCGTCGGGATACCACGTGAGCCGCTCCCTGATGCGGGTCAGCTCGCCGAGGGTGTCGACGAAGACCGGGCCCCCGACCACCTCGAGCACGGCCTGCCCCGTGAGCCCGAGCCAGTCGTGGAGGGTGAGCTCTCGCGACGCGTCGACCCCGAGGCGTGACCGCGCGAAGGTGGCGGCGTCGGACACCTCGACGCGATGGAGGACCTGCGGGTCCCACGTCGTGGCGAAGCGCGTGGGCAGTCCGGCGACGGCGTCGGGCAGCCGGTCGGCCAGGTGGCCATCGACGTCCGGGACCAGCTCTGCCGGCACGAGCAGTGTGAGGCGCAGGCCCCAGTCGTGGTCGCGCGAGGTCGCGTCGTCGAGGCCGAGCACGTCGGAGCCGCTGCCCAGCCGAGCCGCCGCGTGGGGCAGTGCGGGCCACCGCTCCCCCAGCAACGGCAGGACGACCTGCTCGTAGTAGTCGCGGGCCAGCTCCGCTCCGGTGAGATCCACAGCCCGATGCTTCCACGGACTCGATGCTCCTGTGATGAGCTGCCGGCCGGCTTCATCCCGACGGCCCGGAGGTCGGGCCGACCGCACCACAGCCCGCAAACACACCGGGAAATCGTCAACTCGGCCTGGTATGCCGCACGGAGTTGGCAATTGCTCGGTGTGTTGCCGATCGCGGTGAGGGTGGCCGGGCCCGAGTCGAGTGGCTGGGGGCTGGGGGCTGGTCGAGTGGCTGGGGGCTGGTCGAGTGGCTGGGGGCTGGGGGCCAGACGCAGGTATGCCGCCGGGTCCGGTGGGGCACGGCGGCATACCTCAGCTGGTGGCTGGGGGCGCGGAGGTCACCAACCGCGCTCGGCGAGCCGGTGCGGCTGCGGGATCTCGTCGACGTTGATGCCCACCATGGCCTCACCGAGGCCGCGCGAGACCTTGGCGATGACGTCGGGGTCGTCGTGGAAGGTCGTGGCCTTGACGATGGCCTCGGCGCGCTGGGCCGGGTTGCCCGACTTGAAGATGCCCGAGCCGACGAAGACGCCCTCGGCGCCGAGCTGCATCATCATCGCGGCATCGGCCGGGGTCGCGATGCCGCCGGCCGTGAAGAGCACAACGGGCAGCTTGCCGGCCGCGGCGACCTCCTTGACGAGGTCGTAGGGCGCCTGGAGCTCCTTGGCCGCGACGTAGAGCTCGTCCTCGGGGAGGTTCTGGAGGCGGCGCAGCTCCTGGCGGATCTGGCGCATGTGCGTCGTCGCGTTGGAGACGTCACCCGTGCCGGCCTCACCCTTGGAGCGGATCATCGCCGCGCCCTCGGTGATGCGGCGCAGGGCCTCGCCGAGGTTGGTGGCGCCGCAGACGAAGGGCACCGTGAACTGCCACTTGTCGATGTGGTTGGCGTAGTCGGCCGGGGTGAGCACCTCGGACTCGTCGATGTAGTCGACACCGAGGCTCTGGAGCACCTGCGCCTCGACGAAGTGGCCGATGCGGGCCTTGGCCATCACGGGGATCGAGACGGCCTCGATGATGCTGTCGATCATGTCGGGGTCGCTCATCCGCGACACCCCGCCCTGGGCGCGGATGTCGGCGGGCACGCGCTCGAGGGCCATGACGGCCACAGCGCCGGCGTCCTCGGCGATCTTGGCCTGCTCGGCCGTGACGACGTCCATGATGACGCCGCCCTTGAGCATCTCGGCCATGCCGCGCTTGACGCGCGTCGTGCCCGTGGCGGCGCTGCCGGGGGTGGAGGGGGTGGAGCTCACGATGTCCTGCTTTCACGCGATCGCGGGGGTGGGTCGATGTCAAGGGTAGGCCCCTGCGCGGGGTCGCCTCGACCGCGCCCACCGCGCCCCCCGCGCCGGCGGGCCTCAGGTCGCGAGCGGCGCCGGCACCTCGTCGTCGAACTCGACGGTGCTCGGCAGCGGCGTGTGCCCCGCGAGGTGGAACATCCGGATCGTCCACTTGCGACGGACGCGGCGCACGTCGGTGACGGCGTCGTTGTGGAAGCGGCGCGCGAGCTCGACCCGGGTGCACGCCGAGGCGAGTCGGTCGACGAGGTCCTGCCCGTGCGGGGACTCCCGCAGCGACGTCACGACCGCTGGGGTCAGGGTGAGGTCGAGCGCCTCGGTGAGGTCGCTCTCGGCCTGCTCGCGTGCCTCCCCGTGCTCCGAGGGCGCCTCGAGCGACTCCCCCGCGGCCGTGGCGAGCAGCAGCGCCGTCGCGCCGTCGAGCAGCCCGCTGTGCGCGAGCTCGACCGCAGCCTCGGCCCGGCGCACGAGCCGGGCGTCGAGGGCCGCGAGCGTGCCGCCGAGGCGCACGTGGAGGCGGTCGAGGCGGGCAGCGGTGTAGGAGAGGTACCAGGCGATGATGACGAGGAGGAAGAGAGCCGCGAAGACCCACGTGAGCAGCTCGGTCACCGGCCGGCCCGCCCGGGCAGGAAGCGGCCCCAGCGCCGCTCGGGCTCCCACTGTGACGCCATCCGGCCCTCGATCACCGTCTCGTAGACGGCCATGATCTTGTCGGCGACGACCGACCAGTCGAAGAGGCGGGCCCGCGCCTGGCCGGCGTGCCCCAGGTCGTTGCGGTGGCGCGGGTCGCGCAGCAGGGCGACGAGCGTGCGGGCGAGGTCGGCGGGCTGCTCGTTGGCGAACATCGCGCCCGCTCCCCCGCCGTCGAGCACCCGCGAGAAGGCAGGGAGGTCGCTGGCCAGCACGCAGGCACCGGCCGACATCGCCTCGATGAGGATGATGCCGAAGCTCTCACCGCCCGTGTTGGGCGCGACGTAGACGTCGACCGAGGCGAGCAGCGACGCCTTGTCGGCGTCGGAGACGGACCCGAGGAACTCGCAGGCCGCGGTGACCTCCGGCGGCCACCCCTCGGTGATCTCGTCGGGGTCGCCCGGGCCGGCGACGAGGACGCGCAGGCCGGGCACCTCGCTCAGCACTGCGGGCAGGGCGGCGGCGAGCACCGGCAGCCCCTTGCGCGGCTCGCCCATGCGGCCGAGGAAGGCGATCGTGGGTGCGCTCGGGCGCCCCAGCCACTCGGCCCGCCGCGGCGCGTCGGCGAAGCGGTCGACGTAGACGCCGTTGGGGATGACGACGGCGTCACCGCCGACGTGGGTCGTGACCGTGCGCCGGGCGTCCTCGCTCACCGCGATGCGCCCCGCGATCTTCTCGAGGGAGGGCCGCAGCAGGGGGTATGCCGTCTGCATCGTGCGTGAGCGCAGCATCGACGTGTGGAAGGTCGCCACGATCGGTCCCTCCGCCGCCATCAGCGCGAGCACGCTGACGCTCGGGGTCATCGGCTCGTGCAGGTGCAGCACGTCGAAGTCGCCCTGCTCGAGCCACCGGCCGACCTTGGCCGCGGTCACGGGGCCGAAGTTGAGCCGTGCGACCGAGCCGTTGTAGCGGACCGCGGTCGCGCGCCCCGCCGAGGTGACGTAGGGGGGCAGCTCGGTCTCGCTGTCGGCGGGCGCGAGGACGCTGACGTCGTGGCCGTCGCCGATGAAGTGCTCGGCGAGGTCGCGCACGTGGAACTGCACACCGCCGGGCACGTCGAACGAGTAGGGGCAGACGATCCCGATCCTCACGACGCGCTTCCCGGGGAGGAGGGGGACGGCATACGCCCCTCGTCGGCGTCCACGGTGGCGCCCTCGGTCGGGTCCTCGGTTGCGCCGGCGGGCCGCGGGCCGTCGTGACGGTCGTCGAGGTCGTCGACGAAGACCTTCTGGAGCATGTGCCAGCTCGACGTGTGCGCGCGGATCGTGGGCGCGAGGTGGTCGGCACACTGCTGGATGAGGTCCTGCGCCTTCTCGGCGCTGGTGCCGTCGGTGCGGGGGGTCAGCCGCTCGCTGAACGACACGACCGTGCGGTGACCGCCCAGACCCTCGCCCGGTGGGGCGGGCTCGTAGTGGATCGACGCGGCATAGAGCGGCGCGCCGGTGAGCAGGGACAGCACGGCAGGCCCCTTGGCCATGCGGGCACGGTGTCCGAGCAGGTCGACCTCGACGCCGTTGTGGGTGAGGTCGCGGTCGCTCGCGAGGGCGACGAGCCGCCCACCGTCACGGGTGGCCCGCACCAGGGCGCGGAAGGGGTCCTCGCCGCCCGTCAGCGGGATGATGGTCATGTCGATGCTGTGCCGGAAGGCGACGAACTCCTGGTAGACCTCTTCGGGTTTGAGGCGCTCGGCGACCGTCGTGACGGGGCCGATGTTGCTCGCCGACCACGCTGCTGCCAGGTCGAAGTTGCCGAGGTGCCCGACGAAGACGATGACCGGCTGCCCCGAGGCGGCGAGGGCCTGAGGCTCCTCAACGCCCTCGGCCCGAACGGCACGCTGGATGGCGTCGCGCGACAGGCTCGGCAGGCGGAAGGCCTCGCAGTAGTAGCGCATGTAGGAGCGCATGCCGGCGCGCACGAGCTCGTCGAGCTGTGAGGGCGACAGCTCGGGACGCGCGCGGGCGTAGTTGGCGCGCAAGCGCTGCACGCCCTTGCCGTCGCGACGGTAGGCGACGGCGGCGACCCGGTCGAAGAGGGCGTAGGCCGCTCGCTCGGGCAGGACGCGCAGGGTGCGCCAGCCCAGCTTGAAACCCATCACGCTCACCGTGTCGGTGACCCGGCCAGCGAGCGCGCGCCTCTCGGTCACGACGCGGCCTCGCCCGAGGAGAGCTCGCCCGAGGAGAGGGCCTGGCGCCGCACCGTCAACATGCGCTGCAGCACGGTGATGAAGCTCGCGACGGCGAGCAGCCCCAGCACGATGCCGAGCAGCAGCGTCGAGCCAAGGAGGTCGGCGAAGAACGCGGCCGCGAGCACGGCGACGAGGCGGTCGGCCCGCTCGGCGATGCCGACGTCGGCGGTGAAGCCGAGGCCCTCGGCCCGCGCCTTGGCGTAGGAGACGACCGAGCCGAGGATGAGGCAGGCGAGGGCGAGCCCGGCCATCCAGCGGTTGTTGCCCGGGCCGGCGTAGTAGAGGACGAGCCCGCCGAAGATCGCGGCGTCGCCCATCCGGTCGAGGGTCGAGTCGAGGTAGGCGCCCCACTTGCTCGACCGGCCCGACTCGCGGGCCATGATGCCGTCGACCGTGTCGGAGAAGACGAACGCGGTGATGACGAGGCAACCGACCCAGATCTCACCGCGCGGGAAGAAGGCGAGGGCGCCGACGCAGACCCCGACGGTGCCGACGACGGTCACGACGTCGGGGCTGATGCCCAGGCGCAGGAAGAGGTGGGCGACCGGGGCCAGGATCTTGGTCATCGTCGCGCGGAGGAGTCTGTTGAGCATGGTGACCACAGCGTACTGACCCGCAGCCCCCGCGGGCTCACCGTGACCACAGGCGGTCGGGAGAGGTCAGCTCCAGCTGGCGACGAGGCGCCGGCGGGTCTCCTCGAGCAGCACGGGGAGCGCCTTGGTCTGCCCGACGATGGGCAGGAAGTTCGAGTCGCCGCTCCAGCGCGGGACGATGTGCTGGTGCAGGTGGGCGGCGACACCCGCACCCGCGACGGCCCCCTGGTTCATGCCGAGGTTGAAGCCGTGCGGCCCGGAGGCGGCCTGCAACGTGCGGACGGCCTGCTTCGTGAGGGCAGTGAACTCCTGGGTCTCGTCGTCGGTCAGGTCGATGTAGAGCGAGACGTGGCGATAGGGGCACACGAGGACGTGGCCGGGGTTGTAGGGGAAGAGGTTCATCACGACGTAGCAGTGCTCGCCCCGGTGGACGATGAGCCCCTCTGCGTCGGACTTGCCGGGGGCGGCGCAGAACGGGCAGCCGGTGCCGGCCTCCTCGGTGGGCTTGTCGCCGAGGATGTAGGCCATCCGGTGCGGGGTCCAGAGTCGCTCGAAGCCGTCGTCGACGTGGGCGAAGTCGTGCGCGCTCTCGACGGAGTCCCCGGCCTGCTCGGTCATGGGGCCTGATCCTAGGACGTGCCGCCGTGACGCCGCGCCGCCGGTCTGCTCGTCGCGGCTGTGGCGTGTCGATTGTGGGATCGGCCGCTCGCCCGGTTCAATGGTGCTGGCCCTGTGGTGTGTGAGACCACAGGGCCGCTCGCATGTCCGGGCTCGGATCGCTGCACCGGAGGCCTCCGGGCGACCGCTGCAAACGAGCCGCCACACAGGACGACCCTGCGGGTGTGAGAGCCGCAGGGTCGGGGTCCTGGAGCGAGCCGGGGCGCCCGATGGACGGGCTCGGTGCGGCTCGCGAGGAAGGTGAAGGCCCGGGAAGTATGAGTTCCCGGGCCTTCGTTCTCTCGTCAAGTGAATGATGGGAGAAACCGTTTCGCCGAAGCGATCCGGTACTTCTGTTGTAGTCCTCCCCGACGCGGTGCGCAAGGGTTTTGGCGAAACTCGCGGCACGGCATACGGACGATGTCGTCAGCCGACCCCGCCGGACGAGCGCGTCAGACCTGCGCCCGGCTCTCGATGGCGGCGAGGATCTCGGCGACGGCGTCGTCGATCGGCACGCCGTTCTTCTGCGAGCCGTCGCGGTAGCGGAACGACACCGCCCCCGCAGCCCGGTCGTCCTCGCCCGCGATGAGCACGAAGGGCACCTTCGACTTGCTCGCGTTGCGAATCTTCTTCGGGAAGCGGTCGTCGCTGTCGTCGAGCTCGACCCGGACACCCTGGCGCTTCAGCTGGTCGAGCACCGCCTGGAGGTGGTCGGCGTAGTCCTCGGCGACCGGCACCCCGAGCACCTGCACCGGCGAGAGCCACACGGGCAGGGCACCCGCGTAGTGCTCGACGAGCACGCCGAGGAAGCGCTCGATGGAGCCGAACTTCGCCGAGTGGATCATCACCGGCTCCTGGCGCGTGCCGTCGGACGCCTGGTACTCGAGCCCGAAGCGTGCCGGCTGGTTGAAGTCGTACTGGATCGTCGACATCTGCCAGGTGCGCCCGATGGCGTCACGCGCCTGGACGGAGATCTTCGGACCGTAGAACGCGGCACCACCGGGGTCGGGCACGAGCTCGAGACCCGACGCGGTCGCGACGTCCTCGAGGATCTTGGTGCCGACCTCCCACTGCTCGTCGCTGCCGATGAACTTCGTGGACTTCTCCCCCTCGGTGTCGCGGGTCGACAGCTCGAGGTAGAAGTCGTCGAGGCCGAAGTCGCGCAGCAGGCCGAGCACGAAGTCGAGCAGGTGCTTGATCTCCCCCGGCGCCTGCTCGGTGGTCACGTAGCTGTGCGAGTCGTCCTGGGTCAGGCCCCGCACGCGGGTCAGCCCGTGCACGACGCCGGACTTCTCGTAGCGGTAGACGGTGCCGAACTCGAAGAAGCGCAGCGGCAGCTCGCGGTAGGAGCGACCGCGGGACTTGTAGATGAGGTTGTGCATCGGGCAGCTCATCGCCTTGAGCTGGTACCTCGCGCCCTCGAGCTCCATCGGCGGATACATCGTGTCGGCGTAGTACGGCAGGTGGCCCGAGGTGTGGAAGAGGCCGTCCTTGCTGATGTGGGGGGTGCCGACGTAGTCGAAGCCCTCCTCGACGTGCCGACGGCGGACGTAGTCCTCCATCTCGCGCTTGATGACCCCGCCCTTGGGGTGGAAGACGGGCAGACCCGAGCCCAGCTCGTCGGGGAAGGAGAAGAGGTCGAGCTCGGCGCCGAGCTTGCGGTGGTCGCGCTTCTCGGCCTCGGCGAGGCGGTCGAGGTAGGCCTTGAGGTCGTCCTTGGTGGGCCATGCGGTGCCGTAGACACGCTGGAGCTGAGGGTTCTTCTCGGAGCCGCGCCAGTAGGCAGCCGCCACGCGGGTCAGCTTGAACGCGTTGCCGATCAGCTTGGTGGTCGGGATGTGCGGGCCGCGGCAGAGGTCGCCCCAGGCGCGGGTGCCGTCGCGGCGGATGTTGTCGTAGATCGTCAGCTCGCCGCCGCCGACCTCGACGCCGGCACCCTCGGCGGCCTCGTCGGCGCTGCCGCCCTTGAGCCCGACGAGCTCGCACTTGAACGGCTCGTGCGCCAGCTCCTCGAGCGCCTCGGCGTCGGTGACGACGCGCCGCGCGAAGGTCTGGCCCTCGTTGATGATGCGCTGCATCGCCTTCTCGAGGGCCTTGAGGTCATCGGGGTGGAAGGGGGTCGCGACGTCGAAGTCGTAGTAGAAGCCGTCGCGGATGGGCGGGCCGATGCCGAGCTTGGCGTCGGCGTCGATCGACTGCACGGCCTGCGCCAGCACGTGCGCGGTCGAGTGGCGCAGGACGGCGAGACCGTCCTCGCTGTCGATCGTCACCGGCTCGACGACGTCGCCGCCGCCGAGGGGGTGGAAGAGGTCGCGCAGCTCGCCGTTGACGCGGGCGACCACGACGTCGCGCTGCCCCTCGAAGAGGTCACCCGCCGTCGTCTGCCCCGCGACCGATCGCTCGCTTCCGGCGACGGTGACGGTGATCTCTGCAGACACGGTTGGTGCTCCTTCTGGGCGAGTCCGACCGACGAGCGGTCGGACGGTGGGGTGGGGGCGTGCTCGACGGCACGGGGTATGCCGCGTGGTTGCGGCGCGTCCCAGCGTAACGACAGCGCGTGCGGGCCTGCGACGCCCTTTCCCCCGGGCGACCGCGAACGCCGTCGCCTAGCCTTGGGCGGACGGGCACGACGGTGTCCGACGACTCTGGGGGACTTCATCGTGCGACGACGACTGGCCGGCGCCCTGCTGGTGCTGACGCTCGCCGGCTGCGGTGCGGCCGCGACTCCGGCGATCTCCCCGTCCGCCCCGGGTGCGCCGTCGGGCGGCGCCGCCTCCACGACCACGACCCCTGCCACCGGCACGTCACCGGCAGCGTCCGCGACGTCGGCAACGGCGGCGCCGACCCGTCCGGCGACGGGTTCGGCGACGTCGGACGCCTCGGCACCCGGGACCGCCCAGCTCCCCCGCGGTGGTCGCACGATCTTCCCCGAGCACCGCCTCGTGGGCTTTGCCGGCTACCCGGGCTCGCGCGCCCTCGGGCGACTGGGCATCGGTGACCTCGACGCCCGGGCCCGCGAGATCGAGGCCGTCGCACAGCCCCTGGCCGGGGGCCGCACCGTGCTCCCGGTGCTCGAGCTCATCGCGACCATCGTGCAGAGCGAGCCAGGACGCGACGGCCTCTATCGGACCCGTGCGTCCGACCGCATCATCGCGGCTCACCTCGCGGCGGCTCGCAAGGTCAAGGGGATCCTCCTACTCGACATCCAGCCGGGGCGGGCCGACATCGTCGACGAGGTGCGCGCCTACGAGCGGTGGCTCGGCGAGCCCGACGTCGGCATCGCGTTCGACCCGGAGTGGGCGATGGGCCCGGGGCAGGTGCCCATGACGGTCTTCGGCCAGACGACGGGCGCCGAGATCAACGAGGTCTCGGCCTACCTCTCCGGTCTCGTGAAGGCCAAGCGGCTGCCGGAGAAGGTGCTCGTCGTCCACCAGCTCTCGCCGTCGATCGTGCGCAACGAGAAGGCAGTTCGGGCCCACGAGGGGGTCGCCCTCGTCAAGTCAGTCGACGGCATCGGCTCACGCGCGATGAAGGAGTCGACCTACGACAAGCTGGCTGCGAGCATGCCCAAGGCCTTCCACGCCGGCTTCAAGCTCTTCTACTCCGAGGACCGTCGCTTCGGACCGCTCATGACTCCGGCGCAGGTGCTGGCCCTGCGTCCGCAGCCGGAGTACGTTCTCTACGAATGACGGGCTCCCCCTCGGTCGACGTTCGGCCTCTCGACACGCAACGGGTCGACGAGGCCATCGCGATCCTCACCGGGCGCCTCCCCCACCTCCCCCGCGCGGAGGCCGGACTGCCCTTCGAGAGCCCCGAGCTCTTCCCCCTGCGGGTGTGCCACACCGCCCACGACGAGCAGGACCGGATCGTCGCGGTCGGTCTGGTGCAACGTGTCGTCTTCGCGCCGCCGCAGCGGTGCGCGCTGCGCATCATCGTGGCCCGCGACGCCGAGGGTGCAGGCGTGGGGTCGGCGCTCCGCGTCTCGCTCCTGCCCCATGTGCCGACGACGATGACGACGCTCGGCACGAGCGTGTTCGACGATGACCAGAGGTCGCTCGCCATCGCACGGCACTTGGGTTTCGAGATCGAGAAGCACGGCATCGAGTCGAGCCTCGCCCTCGGCGACGTGGCGTCGCTGCCGCAGTCGCCCCTGCCACCGGGGGTCACGCTCCACGAGGTCCCCGACCTGCAGTTCGCTGATGCCGACGCCGTGGAGCGCATGTTGCGCGCCAGCCAGACGAACCCCGAGGCCGCGATCGGCTTCGTCATGACCCTCGAGAGCTTCGGCTCGATGCTCGCCGCGGGCGAGGAGCCCGTGTGCGTCCTCGCGCGGGTCGGCGACGCGCCGGCCGGCATCACTTTCGGCGGCGTGCAGGCCGGGGTGCTCTCCATCGCCTACAGCGGCGTCGACCCTGCGTTCCGCGGCCGGGGCGTCATGCGGGTCGTCAAGGAGCGCGCCCACCTGGTGGCCGCCCGCCTCGGGGCCACCGTGTCGAACACCACCAACGAGGAGCACAACGTCGGCATCCGCCGCGTCAACGCCGACCTGGGTTACGTCGTGCGCAGCGGGATCTACCGGATGGTCCAGGACCTCCGGGGCTCCTGAGGGAGGTTACGCCCAGCTGTTCTCGACGACCGCGTGCTCGGTGGGCGTCGCGGGGTCGGTGCCACCCTTGACCGACTCGAGCACAGAGAGCGTGGAGCCGGCGGCAAAGGCCGTGCGCAGCTGCACCGTCGACGGGAGCCGCACCGGCTTGCGGAACCAGACCCGGCTCGACAGTGCCTCCTGCGGCAGTCGTGCCCCGAGAGCCCCGAGGACCCGCGCGTAGGTGTACATCCCGTGGGCGATGGCGGTCGGGAAGCCCAGGGGTCGCGCCGTCAGCGCGTGCAGGTGGATGGGATTCCAGTCACCCGACACGGCGGCATACGCCCGGCCGGTGTCGTCGGGCAGGCGCCACTGCGGGCCGCCGTGCACCGCGGCGAGGGCCTGCGTGGAGGGCATCTCGGAGACCGGCGCGTCGGGGTGCTCGTCGCCGCGGGCGAGGTAGGTGCTCACGCCGCGCCAGACGACCTCACCGCGGGTGCTGACCTCCGAGACGAGGTCGACCTGGATGCCCTTGCGGTGCGGACGGAGGTCACGGGCCCACACGTCGACGTCGAGCGGCTCCTCCACGCCGATCGACCGGGTCGCCTCGATGCGGTTCTCGACGTGCACGGCGCCGAGCAGCGCCAGCGGGAAGCCGTCCCCTGCCATCAGGACCATCTGCAGGGAGAAGGCGAGCAGGTGGGGGTAGGTGAGCGGCAGGGCCCCCGACAGGGGCAGGCGACACACCCGGGCGTATGCCGCGAGGCTGGGCACGTCGACGGCGACGCCGGCTCGGGCGACCCTGACGTCGGGCAGGCTGTCGCCGACGCGTCGGCGCCTCAGGGCTGCCGAGACATAGATCTGTCGGAGGTCGGGCGCGGCGTCGAGGGTGATGACCTTGGGCATGCTCAGGCCCCCAGCAGGCTCTGGCCGCAGACCCGCACGACCTGGCCGGTGACGGCTGCGCTGCCGGGCTGTGCCAGCCACGCGATCGTCTCGGCGACATCGATGGGCGTGCCGCCCTGCTGCAGCGAGTTCATCCGCCGGCCGATCTCGCGCGTCGCGAAGGGAACGCGCGCCGTCATCTCGGTCTCGATGAAGCCGGGTGCCACCGCGTTGACGGTGATGCCCCGCGAGGCGAGCTGCGCCGACAGGGCGTCGACGATGCCGATGACGCCCGCCTTGCTCGCGCCGTAGTTGGTCTGGCCCCGGTTGCCGGCGATGCCGGCGATGGAGGCCACGCAGACGATGCGACCACCGTCGGGCATGCCACCGGCTCCGAGGATCGCCTCGTTCATCTGGAGGATCGAGCGCAGGTTGACGGCCATCACACTCCCCCAACGTGATTCGTCCATGTTGGCGAGGAGCTTGTCTCTCGTGATGCCGGCGTTGTGCACGACGATGTCGATGGCCCCGTGTCGCGTGACGGCGTGCTCGACGATGCGGCTGCCGGCGTCGGCCGCCGTGACGTCGACCTGCAGCGCCGTGCCGCGGATCTCGTTGGCGACCGCCGCGAGGGCATCACCGGCGGCCGGCACGTCCACGGCGACGACGGTCGCCCCGTCGCGGGCCATGACCCTCGCGATCTCGGCGCCGATGCCGCGAGCCGCACCGGTGACGACGGCGACCTTGCGGGCCAGTGGCCTGGCCGAGTCGGGGTTGCTGCCGGTCCTGTCGTTCACACGGATGACCTGGCCGTCGACGTAGGCCGAGCGCCCGGACAGCAGGAACTCCACTGCGGACCGCACGCCCTCTGACGACGACTCCTGCGCGAGAACGAGATTGGCAGTTGCTCCACGACGCAGCTCCTTGGCGATGGAGCGGACCGCACCCTCCAGGGCTCGCTGGGTCGCGACGTGGGCGACCTCGCTGAGCGTCGTCGGGTCGGTGCCGATCACGACGACGCGTGCGTTGCGCGCGAGGGACTTCAGGGCCGGCGCACCGATGACGCGCAGGACGTCGAGGTCACCGGGGTCGCGAGCCTCGCTGAGGTCGAGGACGAAGCCGCCGAGCCGGGCGGGCTCCGCCGACCCGTCGGACGCCGTTGCGGCGGAAGGCAGCTCGCGGAGGGTGGTGATGCCATGTGAGTCGAGCCAGTCGACGAGGCTGGCGGCGTAGTGGCCGTTGCCGGCCACCAGCACGGGGCTGTCACAGAGCGGCAGCTCGGGGTCGAAGCGTCGCAGGCGGGTCGGTTGGGGCACGCCGACCCGGCGAGCCACGGGTGAGCCGATGATGGTCGAGAACAGGTCAGGCACGGCTCATGCCTCCAGAATCGCGACGACGCCCTGCCCACCGGCAGCGCAGATGGAGATGAGGCCGCGACCGCCGCCGGCCTGCGCCAGCTGCTTGGCGAGTGAGGCGACGATGCGCCCGCCCGTGGCCGCGAACGGGTGGCCCGCCGCGAGGGATGAACCGTTGACGTTGAGCCGGCTGCGGTCAATGGCCCCGAGCGGGGCGTCGAGCCCGAGCCGTGTCCGGCAGAAGTCAGGGTCCTCCCACGCCTGGAGCGTCGTCAGCACCGTCGAGGCGAAGGCCTCGTGGATCTCGTAGAAGTCGAAGTCCTGCAACGTCAGGCCGTTGCGAGCCAGCAGCCGCGGCACGGCGTAGGCCGGGGCCATGAGCAGGCCCTCGTCCCCGTGCACGTAGTCGACCGCGGCCGTCTCGGCGTCGACGAACCACGCGAGCGGCGTGAGATGGTGCGCTGCCGCCCACTCCTCGCTCGCGAGCAGCACGGCCGAGGCGCCGTCGGTGAGGGGCGTGGAGTTGCCGGCGGTCATCGTCGCGCCCTCACCCTTGCCGAAGACGGGCTTCAGGGCCGCGAGCTTCTCGGTGTTGGTGTCGGGGCGCAGGTTGGTGTCCCTGGACACCCCGAGGTAGGGCGTGACGAGGTCGTCGAAGAAGCCTCGCTCGTAGGCAGCAGCCAGGTGCTCGTGACTGGCCGCGGCGAGCTCGTCCTGGGCCTCACGGGTGATGCCCCACTGGGCCGCCGTGAGGGCCATGTGCTCCCCCATCGACCGGCCGGTGCGTGGCTCGACGTTCTGCGGGATCGCCGGGATGAGCTGC
Organism: Humibacillus xanthopallidus; assembly: GCF_044793955.1. Lineage (GTDB taxonomy): Bacteria > Actinomycetota > Actinomycetes > Actinomycetales > Dermatophilaceae > Humibacillus > Humibacillus xanthopallidus_C. The sequence goes on from NZ_CP084995.1 coordinate 2,548,311, forward strand.
GTCGGCCGGATGCCGGCGAGGGCCTTGAGGCGCTGCGCGGTCGTCTTGGCCCGGTTGGCGGCGAGCAGGCTCTGGCGCAGGCCCTCGCTCACCGCGATCGGCGCGTCGCTTGCACTGTCGACGCCACCCGCGATGCCCGAGTCGATCTGCCCGAGCGCGATCTTGTTGGCCACGAGGACGGCGGCCTCGAGCCCTGTGCCGCACGCCTGCTGCACGTCATAGGCAGGGGTCGTGGGGTGCAGGCGCGAGCCCAGCACGGTCTCGCGGGTGAGGTTGAAGTCGGCGCTGTGCTTGAGCACGGCACCGGCGACGACCTCGCCGAGCCGCTCTCCCGCGAGCCCGAACCGGGCCACCAGCCCGTCGACGGCAGCGGTCAGCATGTCCTGGTTGGACGCCAGTGCGTAGGGACCGTTGGAGCGCGCGAAGGGGATGCGGTTGCCCCCGAGCACGGCGACCCGCCGGGGCTCGCGAGCGGCTGATGGGGGCGCGGAGTGGGGGGCGGAGGGGGCAGCCATGGGATCTCCTGGGGTGGGGGCGGTCGACCACAACCTAACCGAAACGCTCTGTAGCCGATACACCGAGTACCTGTTAGTTTCGGGCCATGGTCGACCCGCCCCGCTCCGCAGCCGTGCCCGCCACCGCGCAGCCAGCGGACTCGGCGAGGGTGCGCGACGGGCGTGACGGGCGCGACGGCCGCGACGCGCGCTGGGAGCGCCACCGCGAGGAGCGGCGCACCGAGCTCGTCGACGCGACCATCCGCGCCATCCGCCGGCACGGACCCGGCGTCGGCATGGATGACATCGCCGGCGAGGCCGGCACGAGCAAGACGGTGGTCTATCGCCACTTCGACGACCGGGCCGGCCTCTACCGAGCCGTCGTGGCGCGCATCGAGAGCCGGGTCGTCGGCAGTGTCGCCGGCGCCCTCTCGGCCGAGCCAGCCCCCGGGGGCCCCGACCTGCGGCGCCTCATCGGCTCGACCGTGGACGCCTACCTCGCTCTCGTCGAGTCCGATCCCGACCTCTATCGCTTCGTCGTCGCCCGGCCGCTCGTCGACCGTCCCCTGCCTGACGACCCCGTCGGAGGCACCGTGAGCCACGTGACCGCGATGCTCGCCGTGGTGCTCGAGACCGCCCTGCCGGCCCCCGACCACGCCCGCGTCGTGGCGACGGCGCTCGTCGGCTCCGTGCAGGCCGTGGCCGACGACTGGCTCGCCTCACCCGACCGCGTGCCGCGCGAGACCCTCGTCGAGACCCTGACCGCGCTGGCCTGGGACGGACTCGCCCCGCTGGTCGGATAGCCCTGCGGCGCAAGGACGCTCACGGCATACGGCCCCGTCAGGTGGGCGGGCGCTGGTAGCGGCCGTGTCGGTGGACGAGGGGCTCGGAGTCGTCACCCAGCTCGACGTGCTCGATCGAGGCCTCGACGAGGCGAGACCACCCGACGTCGCGGGTGGCGTCGGCGACGAGGCGCACCCCGGCCCACGTGGGGAGGGTCGCGAGGCAGGGGCCCCACTCCGTGTCACGCCACTCCCCCGAGCGGAACGGCCCCCCGGGCGCCGGCATCACGCCGGCGAAGACGTCGGCGAGCTCGCGGTGGCGCCAGTCCAGCAGGGCCACGACCGCCGTGCCGGTCTCCTCGAGCCGCTCGAGCAGGTCGGACTCGGGGTGCAGCACGGCGACGAACCTCGAGGGGTCGCCCGCGGCGACGAGGTAGGAGGAGACGGTCAAACCGGCCCGGTCGCGGCCTGCCCCCGCCGTCCACAACGACACGGTCGCCCCGACCCGGCCACGCAGCTGTCGCGTCGGGTCGCGCTCGTCGTCGGAGGGCAGGAAGGGGTGCTCGGAGTGGATCGTCACGGACGCGACGCTACGCCTCAGGCTGGGCCGGCGACCTTGAGGAGGTCATCGACCCTCACCGTGCCGGGCTCGAGCACCTCCGCGTAGACGCCCGCGCACTGCGACGGCTTCTGCGTGACGGTGAGCCTGCATTCTCCGATCTGCACCACGCGACCGACGAGCCCCTCGAGGGTCGTGGTCTCGACATCGAGGACGATGTTGGCCTTGGGGTGCGACGCGACATAGGCATCCACCGAGACAAGGTGCACGGCGTGCTTCTTGGAGCGGTTGCCCTCCGGCCCGGTGGGCGTCATCTCGACGGCGTCGAGCTCCTGCCCGGGAGCGTCGGAGTCGGGGTAGATGTGCAGGCTCGAGACCGTCGCGATCATGAGGTCACGCTAGTCCGTCGACCGCTCGTCGGCGCGGGCGACGGGCCCGAGGTCTGCCCCGGATCTCAGAAGCCGGTGGGCTCGGTCTCCAGCTCCGGCTCACGGGGCCGCTGCTCGTGGTGCAGGGGCTGGAGCGCGGTCGTGTGCTCGAGCCAGATGAGGGCGTCGTAGCGACCGCCGAGGCGCGTCGGCACGTAGTTGCCGGCCTCGCGCTGTGGGTCGTAGACGACACCGATCGCGCGGTGCCCCAGCGTTGCCGAGAGCCAAGGCCCTGACCTGTCGTCGGGGAAGACGAGGAGGGCGGGCCGCCCCAGCGTCTCGTGCAGGAGCGCCTCGAGACTTCCGGCCCGCGCCTCGGGCACCGTGAACGCCGTCTCCGGCGATCCCCACGAACTCGCGGCGAGCACCGTGCCGCGGTGCGACGCGAAGCCGACGAGCGCCACGGCGCCGGCGGGCTGCCTCTCGCGCAGGAGCTGCCCGACGGTGACCATGCCGGCACGACTCATGTCGGTCGCGCGGGCGTCGCCCACATGGGTGTTGTGCTCCCACACGAGCCCGCGCGAGCCGGGGCCGGCATGCACGGCGACGCGCTCGATGGTGTCGACCATGTGCCGGTCGCGGATGTTCCAGGACTCGCGGTCCCCACGCACCATGGTGCGGTAGTAGTGCTCGGCATTCGCCGCGACCTCGGCGTTCTGGACGAGGTCGAACATCGTGTCGTCAAGGACGTGATCCCCACCCTCGTCCCCACCGCGATACCTCCTGCGGTCCCTGCTTCGGCGGCGCACCTCGACGAGCAGCCTGACGACGTCGGGCTCGCAGGTCGTCGGCACAAGGCGCGTGGCGCGGGCATAGCGGTGGGGATCCTCGCCGAACGGCAGGAAGCAGTGCCAGGCGCGCAGGGCGGTGGGCAGTGACTCCGGCGCATTCGTCTCGAGCCAGGTCATGATCTGCCAGAGCGAGTCCCACAAGGAGTAGACGTCGAGCCCGTAGAAGCCGACCCGCTCGGCCAACGGCCGGTCGAGGTTCCATGACCGGAGCCAGGTGAGGAAGTCGGCCACGTCGTGGTTGGCCCACATCCAGGTCGGCCAGCGCTCGAAGTGCTCGAGCACCCCGACGGCATCGAGGTCCTGGTCGGCCTCTCCCCGCACCCAGCGGTTGATCCGCCAGCAGTCGGGCCAGTCGCCCTCGACGCCGATCCACGTGAAGCCGTGCTCCTCGATGAGGCGGCGGCTGAGCTGGGCCCGCCAGCGGTAGAACTCGCTCGTGCCGTGTGATGCCTCTCCGATGCAGACGAACCTCGCGTCGTGCGTGCGCTCGACGACCCGGTCGAGGTCTGCAACTCCCATGAGGGGCGTTGCGAGAGAGCGGATCTCGGCCGCAACAGCCTCGCGATCATCCTGCGTGTTCCAGCGCATCACGACGTCTCCTCCTCTCGCTGGCTGGCGGGGCGGGTGGGCTCGACGAGATGACGGACGAACCAGGCGCGCGCCAGCGACGCGACCTCGGCAAGGGCGCTGGGCTCTCCGAAGAGGTGCGTGGCTCCGGCGACGACGCTCAGCTCGCTCGGGCACCCGACGAGCTCGGCGCGGGCCCGTCGGTTGAGTGCGAGCACGACGTCGTCGGCGCCACCGACGATGAGCAGCGTCGGCGCCCGCACCGCCGCGAGGCGTGGCGCGGCGAGGTCGGGCCGCCCTCCCCGCGAGACGACAGCAGCCACTCTCGCCCCGGGCTCGGAGGCCGCCCACAGTGCCGCACCTGCGCCGGTGCTCGCGCCGAAGTAGCCGAGCCGGCAGGAGCCGGTGTCGGCGCGCGACCCGAGCCAGGACGTCGCGGCCTCGAGACGGCTCGCGAGCAGTGGGATGTCGAAGACGTTGGCACGGTCGCGCTCCTCCTCGGCCGTCAGCAGGTCGAGTAGCAGGGTGGCGAGCCCCGCATCGTGCAGCACGTCGGCCACGAAGCGGTTGCGCGGACTGTGGCGGCTGCTGCCGCTCCCGTGGGCGAACGCGACGACCCCGATGGCGCCGGCGGGCACTCGCAGCTGGCCTTCGATCGACACCCGGCCGGCGGGGATGGCCACCTGCTCGTCCGTGCCGTCCCCGCTCCGGGTCGCGGACGCGCCGCCGGCCGAGCGTGCGCGGCGACCGGCCCGGTCGAGCAGCGCCACCACCTCGTCGTCGCTCGTCGGCGAGAAGTCGACGTAGTGCCCGCCCACGGCCCGGAAGTGCTCCGGCGCAGACACGCAGACGACAGCGTCCGCTTCGGGAAAGTTGGCCGCCGTGTGTGCGGGCGCCACCGGGACGGCCAGCACGACTCGTGCTGCCCCGAGGCGCCGGGCGACCTGGCACGCCACCCGAGCCGTCGCACCCGTGGCGATGCCGTCGTCGACGATCACCGCGACGCGCCCGTGCAGGTCGATCCGAGGACGTCCGCGCCGCAGCCGATCGACCCTCGCGTCGAGGACCGCCCGCTCACGGCGTTCGACCTGCGCGATCTGCTGGTCGGTGACCCTCGCCCGCTCCACGAGGTGCCGGTCGAGCACCCTGACGCCGCCCTCGCCGATGGCCCCCATGGCCAGCTCGGGCTGGAACGGCACGCCAAGCTTGCGCACGACGATGACGTCGAGGGGCGCATCGAGGGCCTCGGCCACGACGGAGGCGACCGGCACGCCGCCCCTGGGCAGCCCGAGCACGACGACGTCCTGTCCCCGGAGGAAGTCGAGCTCCCGGGCCAGCCGGGTGCCGGCCTCCATCCGATCGGCGAACACGACCATGACAGCCTCCCTCGCCACCCGCAGGCGTGCGGGTGTCACAGAGTCATCGTCACTCCCCCGAGCGGGTCTGCGGCAGGGTCGATGGTCCTGGCACGATCAGTGGCTGGCCCGGTCCCCCTCGCGGGAGGTCAGCCGGTCGCACAGCTCGCCCCACGGCATACCGACCTCCAGGGCGCCGGCCACGAGCTCAGCCTGTGTCTGGGGTGACAGGCCGTCGACGGGCTGGTCGCGGTCGAGGTTCGTCGGGAAGGCATAGCCCTCGGCGGTGGCGGCGACGACGTTCGCGACCTCGCGCGGCGGCATACCGGCGGCGTGGGCGGCGAGCAGCGTGGGGTAGGTCGCATCGACCACACGCGCCCGGTCGACGGTCTCCATCGCCCGGCCGAAGGCCGAGCTGATCTGCAGCAGGTTGGCCATGCGACGCACGTCGCTCGTGTGGTTGGTGCCCGCGGCGTGGAAGAGCGGGGTTGAAGAAGACCGCGTCGCCGGCCGCGAGGGGCAGCTGCACGTGGTGGTCGAGGAAGTACGCCTGGAAGTCGGGCTGCTGGTAGGCGACGTAGCCGTGCGAGAACTTCTGGCTGTGCGGCAGGTAGAGCGTCGGCCCGGACTCGACCGCCATGTCGACGTGCGCGACCGCGCCCTGGAGCGTGAGCACCTGCGAGAGGGCGTGCACGTGCGCCGGGTAGGTCGAGCAGGTCTGCGCCGACTGGAAACCGAGGTGGTAGTCGCGGTGCACCGTCTGGCCGGCGCCCCCCGGGTTGACGACGTTGAGCTGCGAGGTCACCTGGTATCCGGGCCCGAGCCAGGCCTGCGCGACCAGCGCCAGGGCGTCGTTGGCGTAGTAGGCCACGAAGGCACCGGGATCGACGACGGCGAGCTTCTCGAGGGCGTTCCAGATGCGGTCGTTGGCGCCGGGCTTGGCGAAGTGGTCTCCGGCGCTTGCGCCACTCGCGCGCTGCTCGGCGATCATCCTCTCGAAGGCGGCAGTCGCGCGGTCGAGGGGCTCGGCATCGAAAGCCCCTGCCAGCACGACGATTCCGGGACCGTCGGAGAGGGCGCGCGCCAGCTCGGCCTGCACGTCGCGCCGAGTGACCTCGTCCGTTGCGGTATGCCGCAAGGTGGCCCACTCGTAGACGAGCACCTCCTGCTCCAGCCGGGTCGCGTGCGGGTAGTCGGCGAGCTCAGTCTGCTCGGTGAGCACCTCGAGAAGGTCGGTCAGTCGAGCGTCCTCGGGACGGATCCAGCGCGTCTGCGAGCTGGTCGAGGTGATGGTCATGGGGCCCTCCTCGGGCGGAACGGCGTGCACGGCGTCACGGTGGGGTCGGAAAGGATCGAACGGTGGTCTCACAAGGATGTGGGGCCACGAGCGTGTGGCGCACGGCCTGCGGACCTCAGAAACACCTCAGCGCGCGATCGCGCGGGCTAGTCTTCGGCGCATGCCCTCGCACCGTCCGACCTCGCACCGGGTGCGCGACATCGCCGAGCAGTCCGGCCTGTCCGAGGCCACGATCGACCGGGTGCTGCACGGCCGACCGGGCGCGAGCCCACGGGCCATCCGGGCCGTGGAGCGGGCCGTGCTCGACCTCGACCGCCAGCAGACCCAGCTGCGCCTCGCCGCCCGGACGCTGATGCTCGACGTCGTCGTCCAGGCACCTCTCCGCTTCAGCTCGGCGGTCCGGTCAGCGCTCGAGGAAGAGCTGCCGGCGCTGCGTCCGGCGACGGTGCGGGCGCGGTTCCACCTGCGCGAGAACGCAGACGTGGATGCCGCTGTCGAGGTGCTCGACAGCCTGGGCCGCCGCGGTCGTGTCAGCCACGGAGTGGTGCTCAAGGCGCCGGACGACCCCGCCGTAGCCGCGGCGATCGGGCGGTTGACGGAGCGGGGCATCCCGGTGGTCACGCTGGTCACCGACGTGCAGGGCAGCGCGCGAGTGGCCTATGTCGGGCTCGACAACGGCGCGGCCGGAGCGACGGCTGCATATCTCATGACGCAGGTGCTCGCCGACCGCCGGGGCGACGTGCTCCTGACGCTGAGCCGATCGCTCTTCTTCGGCGAGCGCGAACGGGCCGCTGCCTTCAGGACGGCGCTGGCCCGTCTCGCGCCGGGTCGCGAAGTGCACACCATCACCGACAGTGACGGACTTGACGTCACCATGAGTGCCCTGGTCTCGGATCTGCTTGCGGCACAGGCGAACGTGTGCGCCGTCTACTCCATCGGCGGGGGCAACCGCGCCATCACCGGGGCGTTCGCCGCGGCGCGCCGTCCGGCCCGGGTCCTCATCGCACACGACCTGGACGAGGACAACGTAGAGCTGCTCCGCTCGGGGGTGCTCACCGCGGTCCTGCACCACGACCTCCACGCCGACATGCGCGCCGCCGTCCGTCAGCTCATGCGTGCGCACCGGCTCCTGCGCGGAGCGCCGACCTCGGTCGCGGCCAATGTCGAGGTCGTCACGCCCTACAACATCCCGCCGCGCATCCACCCCTCCTGAGGCTGAGGGCCTTTTGAGGGACTCGGTCGCTTCCGTGGTGGACCGGTGACCCTCACGCTGAGGAGTGCCCAGCGTTGTGCGAGGCAGTCGCCAGCGGGGTCGTCCACAGGAGCATCCATGCGTCTTGGCCTGATCGGGCTCGGCCGAATCGGCTCGTTCCACGCCGACACCTTGTCCCGGCTTCCCGCAGTCGAGTCCTTGGTGGTGACGGACGCGATCCCGCCGTCACCGGTGCGGTCGCGGAGCGAGTCGGCGCGCAGGTCGCCGACTCACCCGAGAGCCTCATCGGAAGCGGGGTCGACGCCGTGGTCATCGCCGCCGCAGCAGATGCGCACACCCGGCTGATCAGGGCCGGGATCGATGCCGGTGTCCCCGTCTTCTGCGAGAAGCCGCTGTCCGGCGACCTGTCCGAGGCGGCGGAGATCGCGCACTACGTGAACGGCAGCGGCATCGAAGTCCAGGTCGGCTACCCGCCTCGGATCGGACCGACCTACGCAGTCCGCTCCCCATGCGTGAACGCATCGAGGCCGCGTCGGCGGCCGGCTACCGGGGCTTCGGCCTGCTGTCGGACGACCTCCCCGCGGCCGTGACGGCATACGGCCTCGGTGGGATCCGAGCGATGCTCGACGACAACGGGATCGTCGACCTCGAGCTCGAGGGGATCCCCTACTGGTGGGACGACGGGGCGCGCCGACAGGAGTCCGACCGCGTCCGCCGGGACCTCCTCGAGGCCGCGGAGGCGCTCGGCGCCCGGCACATCAAGGTCACCCCCGACGTTGACGACAGCCCGTGGGACCGGGGCATCTGGACTGCGAAGTTCGCCGAGCTGGCGGCCCAGGCGGACGGGGTGGGCGCGCGGCTCGGGATCGAGTTCTTCCCGTGGTCCAACATCAAGACGCTGCGCGACGGACTCCGGCTGGTCGACGACGCCGGGCACGAGGGCGGGGGTGTCATCATCGACACCTGGCACTTCGCCCGCGGGCACACTCCCCCGTCAGACCTCGCGACTGTCCCGCTCCACCGCATCATCGGCGTCGAGCTCAACGACGCAGATAAGCACGTCGTCGGCACCCTCTTCGAGGACACCGTCCATCGTCGCCGCTACTGCGGAGAGGGCAGCTTCGACGTCACGGCGATGATCTCCGCCCTGCGCACCGCCGGGTGGCAGGGTCCGTGGCGCGTCGAGATCCTGTCTGACGAGCACCGCGAATTGCCGGTCACAGCGGCCGTGTCCCGAGCGGCCGCCAGCGCCCGCGCAGTGCTGAACGGTCTCACCCGGGAGTCGCAGCCGCGGAGCGCAGGACGTCTGCGCCCTCCCCGGTGAGCTGACGCAGCGCGGCGCTCCGGCCGGTGATGAGCAGCAGCAGCGCCCCCATCGGACCCGCCACTTCGCGACCCTCCCCGCGCTCCCAACCGACATCGGTGGCCACCAGGCGGTAGCCATCGAGAGGCGGCGTCCCGTAGACCTTGGAGAGCATGGAGTTTCGCGTGTCCCACCGGCGCGTTGCGGCGAGCTCGCTCGCCGAGGGATCCATCGTCAGGTCAAGACCGAGTGGCACAGCGATGTCCTGGCTGTGGACGAGGATGTCGGTCAGGGTCTCGAGCGGCGACACGAAGAAGTTGTGGCGCCGTGACCCGATGCCCGCCCTGATGCGGGAGATGATCTCCGCCGTGGGCAGCCGCGACTGGATGAGCGCGGAGTGGTGGATCGTCGCGTTGAGGCTGAGCCGGCGCAGCACGCTGGGATTGCGCGCGACGAAGGCCGCCACGTCTGTGACGTGATGCCGCTGCAGGGTCAGGTGGGTTGCCACGTGACGCACCGTCCAGCCGTCGCACAGCGAGGTATGGTCCCACTGGTCCTCGCTCAGCCCGTCGAGCAGTGCGGCGGTGCGGCGGCGCTGGTCGTCGATCGCGGACCACACGGCATCCGCCAGCTGGGGTGTCATCGCAGTCATCGCTGCCTCCTCAGGTGAAGACGGGTGGGCGCACTCGAGTGCGCTTGATCTCGAAGAACTCCGGGTAGCCGGCGACCAGCCGCGCGCCGTCGAAGACGCGCACGGCGTCGTCGCCGCGCGGGATTGCACCGAGCACCGGGCCGTAGAACGCCGTGCCGTCGATGTGTGTGATCGGCGTGCCCACCTCACCTCCGACCGGGGCGATGCCGGCGTCATGGCTTCGCCGCAGGGCTGCGTCGTGCTCATCGGACTCCATGGCGTCCTCGAGGTCGGCCGGGAGCCCGGTCAGCTCGAGCGTGGCACGGATCGCGACGTGATACTCCTCGCGGCTCGGACGGCGCCAGTGGTCGAAGACGATCTCGCCGAAGGCGGTGTAGAGGTCGGGCAGGACCTCCTCGCCGAATCTGGTGGCCGCGGCGATCGCGACCCGGGACGGACCGCGAGTGGCTTCGAACACCTGGCGGTTGGCGGGCGTCACGTCCGGACGGTGCTCGTTGACCATGTAGAGGCTCATCACGTGGTAGCGCACGTCGAGTGCTCGGTGCTGCTCGACCTCACACAGCCATCGTGACGTGGTCCACGAGTAGGGGCACACGGGGTCGAACCAGAGGCCGACGACCGTGGGTTCGAGTGCGGTGCTCATGGGGCTCTCCTTCCCCTATTGTCGTCCCATGATCGAACTATTGTAGTTCGATATTAGGACTATCTCAAGGGAATGGCGATGGAACGAGAACTGCCCACGAGCCTGCTCATGTTCATCGCCTCGCGCGCCGCCGCGGACCGGGTTTTCAGCGCCATGCACGAGGCAGGCTTCACGGACGTCACCATCGCGCAGGCCCGGCTGCTGATGGGCCTCGACACCGAGGGCACCCGGCTGGGCACCCTCGCCGACCGGGCACAGATCGCCAAGCAGACGGCCACGGCTCTCGTGGACAGGCTGGAGCGCGCCGGCTATGTCGAGCGGGTGCCCGACCCCTCCGACGGGCGGGCCCGCTTGGTGCGCATGACTCCCCGGGCCAAGGCGGCTCTGCCGATCGCTCGCGCCGAGGAGGCGCGCATCGAGGCCGAGTGGGAGGCGCATCTTGGACCGAAGCGGATGGGACAGCTCCGGGAGGCCCTCACCGCCTTGCGCGAGATCACCGACCCCTACCAGTCGGCCCATCCCTGAGCAGGGTTGAGCTGGGCGTGCGCAGGGAGCATGAGCCGACCAGGCCGCCTCAGCGCCATGGGTCGAGGTTGCCGACGCCGTCGATCAAGCCCTGATACATGTTGGCGAGGTCGTCGGGGAGGATGTTGGCAACCCCGGTGGTGGTGATGGCGAGCCCTTGCGGGAGTGTCACGGTGCGGAACTGCCATCCCTCGGGCAGCGCCAGCCGGCTGCCGAGGTCGGACAGGCCGCTAGCGGTGAGGTCGTGGGCGACGTGGTCGGTGAACGTCTGCATCACCCACGTGATCCCGTCCGGGTCGCGCAAGAGGTGGACCGGTCGACCGGCAGCGAACTCGTAGAGGCTGACCCGGTGGATCTGCGTCCGGTGGAACGCGAACGCCGACTGGTCCCTGCCGGGGTCGAAACCAGCGGGCATGCGCATCTTGGCCACGAGGTTGAAGGGCACACCGCCGAACGTGGCGGGCTCACCGACGAGATCGATGGTCAGCACGTCCATCATCCAGAACCGTCGAGGGTTCTTCCAGACCAGGTCGCACCCGTGCTCCGCGGCCAGCTGCTCCACGTCGATCGCGGCGAACTCCTCGTCGGGGCACGGTCCGCATCCGGTGGTGTTGTAGACCAGCGCGTCGAACCCGTCGGCCGTCTTCGTCAGGAAGAAGAGCTCTCCCTGCGGATAGGCGCGCATTCCTTCAACTCGAATCCTCGTCTCACCCATGTCCCGACGCTATGGGGACGCGGCTCGGCGAGCCTCCTCCGGAAGAGGTGAAGGTCAGGCAGATGCCGGCGCAGGACCCTGGCGTCCGCGACGAACACACCTGGGATCCGATCGGGGACCCGCCTCTACCGACCCGGCCGGCGTTCCCCAGCTCGTGTCGAGGACCCATAGTCCACGGCATCACCCCACGGGTCGAAGCAACTCACCCCGCAACCACTGCTGCACGAGCGCCTCATCCGCCTCGACGAGGTAGCTGACGAGCGCCCACCAGCCGTCGTCACGCAGCTGCCAGGCGATGACCACCCCTGGATGGGGACCGCGGGCGCCGGTGAGTCCCTCGACCCAGCAGTGCCGGCGGCTCGCAGGCGTGGGCGGGATGGGGTGCTCGATGCCTCGCCCGGACCCGCCTGCCACTCGGACAGCGTATCCGTTCATCGAACAGGCGTTCGATACCGGTGTCAGATCGCCGACCCCTACAGCGCGGCCCGCCTCACTCACCGTCCACGCGCTACGCCTGACGGATGACGCACGTTCGCGCCCGGGGGCCGTGTCGGGCGAGAGCGGTGCAGGACCTTCGACTCTGGTCCGTGGGCGCTGCCAGCCCAACCGTGGAGGCATGGGTGTGGTGGTTCGAACGGTCAGTGGAGAACTTCGTGGCACGGTCGTCGGGTCACGTCCCGACGGGGTCGTGTCCTTTCTCGGTGTCCCGTATGCGGCGCCTCCGTTCGGCGTGAACCGGCTCCGTCCCCCGCAGCCGGTACAGGCGTGGGCGGGGGTCCGTGACGCGTCCGCCCTCGGCGCGGAGCCACCCCAGGTGGCGCCCCCGACACCGACCGGACCGCCGGCCGGGGCCGGCGAGGACTGGGACGACGTCGGGGCAGCGTTCGAGGCCGTCGAGCGTGCCGCGCCGACGGAGGACTGCCTCAACCTCAACCTCTGGACGCCCAGCCCTGACGCGGCCGGCCTGCCGGTGATGGTGTGGATCCAGGGCGGCATGTTCGAGCTCAGCTCCACGGCGGCCTACGACGGCAGCCGGTTCGCTCGCGACGACGTGGTCTGCGTCGTCATCAACTGGCGGCCCGGCGCCGAGGGCTTCCTCTACGTGGATGACGGCATCGCGAACCTCGGCCTCCTCGACCAGGTCGCAGCCCTCGAGTGGGTGCGGGAGAACATCGCGGCCTTCGGAGGAGACCCCGGCAACGTCACCGTCTTCGGCGAGTCCGCCGGCGCCATGAGCATCCGCATGCTCCTCGCCATGCCTCGCGCCCAAGGCTTGTTCCGCCGGGCGATCCTGCAGAGCGGCGCCGCTCATCAGGTCACGCCGGCGCAGGACGCGCTTCGCATCGCCCAGGACCTTGCGGCCAGGCTGGGCGTCACACCGACTCGTGACGCCATCGCCGACGTCGGCGTCTCACGCCTGCTCACGGCACAGGCGGAACTCAAGGCGGATCTCCTCGCTGACCCCGACCCGCAACGGTGGGGCGCGGCTGTCGCGACCAGCACCATGCCGTGGCAGCCCGTGATCGACGGAGACGTCCTGCCCGCTCGTCCCATGGATCTCATCACGGCGGGAGCAGCCCGGGACATCGACGTCATCGTCGGGACCAACACGGACGACTGGAGGTTGTGGCTGGTCGTGAGCGGCGCCATCGCAGCGATCACGGACGAGATTCTCACCGGACCGGCCGCCACCTACGGATACCAGTCCATCGCGGCCTACGGGCTGACGCCGCAGACAGCCCTGGCTGCCTACCGAGCCAGATATCCCGAAGCCGGACCCGGCCACCTGCTGACGAAGGTGCAGACCGACTGGTGGATGCGGATTCCCGCCCTGTCGCTGGCCGAGGCGCACGTCAACGCCACCTCCCGCACTTACATGTACGAGTTCGCTTGGCCCTCACCGGGTCTCGGCGCTGTCCATGCGTTGGAGGTCCCCTTCGTCTTCGACACCCTGAGCCCCGGCGCGCCGCTCTTCGGACCCCTGCTCGGCCCCCACCCGCCGCAGCAGCTGGCAGACGTCATCCACGCCGCCTGGATCTCGTTCGCCCGAACCGGTGACCCGGGATGGCCCGCCTACGACCTCGAGCGGCGGGCCACGATGCGGTTCGACACGCCATCGCAGGTCGTCGACGACCCCCGCCCGTGGGAACGCACCCTCTGGCGCGGTCTCCGCTGAACGCATACGGCATGCTGACGAACCTCGCGGAAGGAGGCCGGACATGGGCAGCCGAGTGAGTCGGGCAGGCTACGTGGTCCGCCCTATCCCCCGCGAGCGCCAGCCCGTGCTGGACCGCCTGAGCAGCGCCAGCCGACGATTCCACGTGCACGCTCTCGTGGAGCTCGACGTGACGAGGGCTGCCGAGCAGATCCGGCTGGCACAGCCTTCGGTGACGTGGACCGGTTTCGTGATCGCCACCGTGGCCCGGGCGGTCGCGCAGCACCCAGAGGTGAACGCGCGCAAGGCGGGCAACCGGCTGCTCCTCTTCGACCGTGTCGACATCGGCGCCACCGTGGAGCGGTCGGTCGACGGACACGCCGTTCTCGACATCGCGATGATCCCGGCAGCCGACGCCACGTCGTGCGCCGACATCACGGCGCAGCTGGGGCACTCCAAGCACGGCCCCGCGCCGACGCACCGGGAGGGCCGGCTGACCGCGGCCCTCGTGCGGCTGCCCGGGCCGATACGCCGTACCGCCTTCCGGATGGCCGCGACGAGGCCCAGCGTCTCGGCCACGTTCGGGCCTGCGATCGGGGTCACCTCCATCGGGATGTTCACCCACGGCTGGGGATGGGCCATCCCCGTCGCCCCACTCACCCTCATCGTCACCGTCGGCAGCGTCGTCGACCGGCCGGCCGTGCACGACGGGCAGATCGTGTCCCGGCCCATGCTGCCGCTGACGTTGAGCTTCGACCACGCCGTCATCGACGGCGCCCCCGCCGCGCGCTTCACAGAGACGCTCCGCACCCTGACCGAGACGGCCACCGTGCTCGACCGCCACCCGGTCGCCGCCACACGGCTGAGTGGGCCGGCCAGATCGCCTGTCGTGCCGTCACGGTAGGTGGTGAGCCCCTAGCCGGCGGCCTGCTGCGCGATCCGCGCGTAGAGCTCGACCGCGCCGGGCCCGCTCAGCTCGTCGTCGTCCACGGGGCGGCCAGTCAGCGCCCGGAGCAGCGCTGAGCTCGAGCCCGCCACCTCAGGGCCCTCGCCATGCTGCCATCCGACGTCGTCGGCGACGAGGTGCAGTCCCCGAGCCGTCGCCTTCGGGTTCCGACCGAAGGCCAGGGCCTGCGGGATCCCCAGCCCGACGTAGGTCGTCAGGGCGCGCCGGGTGGGCTCCGGTGGGGCGAGTCGCTCGCGTCCGAGGGGCCGGCGGATGTCGAGGTTGTGGCACAGGAAGTCCGCGAGCACGTCCTGGGGACGGGTGACCGGGGTGTGCGAGCGGGCGTCCTCCACGTCGCGGAGACGTCCGACGATGGCCTCCGGGCCACGCCGGGCCCACTCCCGGGCCAGCCGGGCATTGGTCCGGTTGGCCCGGAAGCGGTCTCGGGCCAGCTCCCGGAACAGGGTGCGGAGCGGCATCGTGTTGGTGAACGCGAGGTGGGCGGCCACCTCCTGGACGGTCCACTCGCCGCAGAGCGACGGCGTCCTCCACTCGTCCGGGGACAGTCCGCTCAGGAAGTCACCGAGGGCCAGGCGTTCGGCGTCGACGAGATCCCAGGCGTCATCTCCCACCCTCGCGAGTGTCCTCCGCGGACAGCCGGGGGGACAAGACCTGACGGGCCCTGCGCGCCGGGCCCTGCGCTACCACTCCCCGCGCCCGCCCTCGTCCGAGTGGGGCTGCGGTCGCACTTCCCCGCCGCGGCAGCCTGTCGGGGGCCAAACGGCGCAGGGATGGCGCTCATGGGTGTTCGGTGGACGTGAAGGAACTCGAACCCCTGACCTCTCGCGTGTGAAGCGAGCGCTCTAACCAACTGAGCTACACGTCCGGGCGCCCCAGCCGTGCGGCTGATCGGGCGCAAGCCCGCTCGGCGCAAGCCGACAGCACCGTCGCGGATGGGCACGCGGACACATGGGGCTCCAGACGAGAGGTGCGTGATGCAGCAGATGGGACCCACCGCTGAGGTGGCGGAGCTGGTGCTGGTCCGGCACGGGCAGAGTGCGGGCAACGTCGCCGACGCGTAAGCCCGCCGCCAGGGACTGGGGCGGCTCGAGCTGGCCACGCGAGACGCGGACATGCCGCTCTCGTCCAGTGGCGAGCACCAGGCACGCGCCGTCGGCCGTCACCTCGGCGACCTCGACGCACGTCAACGGCCGGAGGTGGTGCTCACCTCTCCGTATGTGCGGGCCGCCCGCACCGCAGCCCTCGCCGTGGAGGGTCTGGGGGTCGGAGGCCGTGTCCGACGAGCGCCTGCGTGAGCGCGACCTCGGCGCCTTCGACGGTCTGACCGGGACCGGCATCCGCGAGAGCTACCCCGAGGAGTCCCTGCGCCGCTCGACGACCGGCAAGTTCTACTACCGACCTCCGGGTGGGGAGAGCTGGACGGATGTGGCGCTTCGGATCCGCCAGTTCCTCACCGAGCTGCGTCAGGCGCACGGCGGTCAGAGGGTCTGGATCTTCACCCACCAGGCCGTCATGATGAGCTTCCGGTTCGTGCTCGAGCGGCTGGACGAGCGTCTGCTCCTCGAGATCGACCGTTCGGAGGCGCTGCCCAACTGCTCCTTCACGCGCTACACCCGTGAGAGGGGAGGCGCCCTCCGCCTAGAGACTATCGGAGCGACGTCGCACCTGGCATCGCTCGACGCCCCGACGACGCGCCATGAGCCTCGACACAGTCCCGGTGACAGCACGAAGGACACCCCGTCCGATGGCTGGCTCAGCTCCAGTGACCCTGAGCCCCGAGCTGCTGCGTGAGTGGTCGCTCCCCCGGCTCGACGGCGACAAGCACGCGCGCGGGACGGTGGTCATCGCGGGTGCCTGCAGGCAGACTCCGGGGGCCGTGCTCCTCGCGGCCGAGGCCGCTCTGCGCCTCGGGGCGGGCAAGGTGCAGATCGCCACGACGGCATCGACAGCCGCCCTCGTGGCGGTCGCCCTGCCCGAGGGATACGTCGAGGCGCTGCCCGAGTCCCGGGGTGGTGACCTCCTGCCGTCCTGCGCCGGTCGCATCCTCGACCTGGTCGCCGACGCCGACGCCGTCCTCATGGGACCCGGCATCTCCGACCCCCTCGCGAGCTCCTTTCTCCTCGGGGAGGTCGTTCCCCACGTCGACTGACCCTGGTGCTCGACGCGCTGGCGACTGCCTACCACACCCCTGACCTGCGACGCGTGGCGCACCTGTCGGGCCGCGCGCTGATCACGCCCAACCTCACCGAGCTTGCAGCCATGCTCGCGATCGACCGGACGACGTCCGACAGGACCCGGAGTGCGCCGTCAGGACGCTCGCCCACAAGACGGGGGCCACGGGTGCTCGGCGGAGGCGAGACGTCCGTTGTCGCCTCCCTCGACGGGCGGTGTTGGGTCACGACGGCCTGGCCGCCGGGCCTGGCAACCGCCGGGTCCGGTGACGTCAAGGCGGGGGCGGTCGTCGCGCTGTGCGCTCGAGGCGCCGCGATCGAGCAGGCGGCCGCGTAGGCGGCGCACTGCCACGGTGTCGCCGGCGATCGACTGGCTCGGCGCTGCCCCGGCTTCCTGGCCCGCAACGTCGTGCAGGATCTACCCTCGGCTGTGGCCGCGATGGAGCGGGCGTGAGCGTTTGAAGCCGGCCGACTTGGGAACAGGGGATGCAGCGGTCGACCAACAAGGCAGTCACGTGGGGAGCAGCCAGTTCGTGGATGAGCACGCTGGGTAGTGCGACGCACCTCCACCGGTCGTGGCCGCCCTCTCCTGCTCCACCGTCCCCTGCACGGGTCCCGGCACACCGTGATGTCTCGCGGTATGCCGCACGGTCGACCTCCCGGGTCCCGCAGGCGAGCGCTCGTCACGGGAGCGTCCAGCGGCCTAGGTCGGGCCACGGTGATTCAACTGCCCCAGCTGGCGCAAGCCGACTCACGTGGTCGCGCCGCGCGTTCCTGCTGGTTGAAGACCGGCGGCGCTGGCTTCAGCGTCTCACGGGCGACCGGCCCTGTCCTCGAGTTCGCCGTCGTCGAGCTCGAATGGCCCGCTCACACCGGTGATTTCGGGGTAGGAGGAGGCTGTGGAACCGATCCCTGAAACCCGGGCGGCACTGCATCAGTTGTCGCAGCACCAGGACGAGGACGTCGAGGCGCAGATGTTGCAGCTGGCCGACGACGCACGACACCTCGTGCCGAGCCTCGTCGGAATGAGTCTCACTCAGATCAGCGAGGGGGTGACCTTGACCTACGTCTCAGCACCCGACGTAGCTGGCACGCTCGATGCCCTGCAGTACGTCGACGCCGGCCCGTGCGAGGCCGCGATCCAGCGGGGTGAGCACGTTGCGGTGGACCACAGCGAGCTGCTCGACGAGGGTCGCTGGCAGTTGTTCGCGCAGGCCGGTGCCGCCACGGGTGTCCTCAGCACCCTGTCTCTGCCCATCTTCGGTGGGTCCATGGTCACTGGAGGGGTGAACCTCTACGGAGGCCGCAGTGACTCCTTCGCCGGCCATCACGAGGCCTTGGCGGAGCTGTTCGGGGCATGGGCGGCTGGTGCGATCAGCAATGCCGACCTCTCCTTCAGCTCACGCCTCGAAGCCGTCAAGGCGCCGGCCCGCATCGAGGACGCCAACACGGTCAGCACCGCCATCGGTGTCCTCAGTGAGACCCACCACGTGAGCTTCGAGGAGGCAGAGCACAACCTCCGCCAGGCAGCTGCCCGAGCAGGGGTTCCCGTCGTCTCGCTTGCGCTTTTCATCGTCCACCCTCCCCACTCCCCGTGATGGTGGCGGACTCGCGACCACGAATCCGGACGGGTGGAGTGGCGTCGGATGGGTACGGGAAGACGGGCCGGCGTCACGTGGTCCGGTCGCGGAGACAGCGACTCCGAGCTCTTCCAGAACGCTGACCTCGCCTGAACGGTGCCATACCGACGGGAGCCTCATGAACGAGACGGAAACCAAGGCCCACATCCCCGGCCACCTGCGTCGGGTTGCGGACGACTTCGAACGTCTGGGCCAGCAGCTCCTGCACTCTTCGGAGGCCAATCCCTTCGACGCAGTCACCCAGCTCGCCGTGGACCGCATTCCCCATGCGGCGGCGGCGAGCATCACGACGCTGAAGCGCGATCAGTTCGTCACGTCAGCAGCAACCGACGATGTCGCACGACGAGCCGATGCCATCCAGTACGCCCTGGGCTCGGGTCCGTGCATCGATGCCATCGTCGACCATGCGATCTACAACCCCAAGGACCTCGCATCGGACGACCGCTGGCCGGAGTACGGGCATCGCGTGCAGGCCGAGCTCGGCCTGAACAGCATGCTGTCCTACCGGATGAACCTCGAGTTCGCCGGAGTGATCGCAGGACTCAACCTCTACGGACGCGCCACGGACGCCTTCGACGAGCACGACCTCGCTGAGGGGCTCCTTCTGACCACCCACGCCGCGCAGGTCGTGTCGGCCGCCCATCTTCGCGACCGAGCGGAGAACCTCGAGAGAGCGCTGTCGTCCAACCGGGACATCGGCACGGCCGTCGGGGTGCTCATGGGCCAGCACAAGCTGACACGTGATCAGGCGTTCGATCTCCTGCGAATCGCCAGCCAGAACACCAACCGCAAGGTGCGAGACGTGGCCCTCGACGTCATCGACACCGGCGACGTGGACGTCACTCCGCACCAGCGACGTTAGGCGCGGTCCCTGGTCGCCCTCCAAGCTGACGAGCGGCAGTTCGCCCGTGCTGACCAGGTTCCTGGCCACGTGGCGCAGCTTGACGTTCCCGGTCTGCGACACGCGCCTGAGGTAGTTGAAGGCCGCCTCCGGAGACAACCCGAAGCGCTCCATCAGCACGCCAACCGCCTGGCCGATCTGCTGACGGGTCAGCATGGCGACCTCGAGCTGATCCGCTCTACGGGCGAACGCCAACGTGGCGGCAGACTGAGCCGCCAATCCCTGTGCGAACTCCAGCACACGAGTGGTCAAGGTCACGGGTACTCCTCACGGGCGGGCGTCCCTCTACGCTTGAAGGTGCCTCACGCGACTCCTGGCATGGTCACTGCCGAGTGCCAAAGGGTCGCGTGCCCGAATCGGTCTGACGCTGCACCGGAAAGTCTGCGCGCAGTGACTTCCCAGCTGGCCCGTCATCGCGTCGCAGGGCGGGACGTTCCACCGGCACGACCGAGCGTGCCCACCCCTGACGGGATGGGCACGCTGTCGGATCAGCACAGCCGCGAGTCGACGCGACTCAGCCGTTGGTGTCTCCGTCGCGGCTGCTCTCGGGGGCACCCAAGGGCACGTCCGAGGCTCCGGCCATGATCTCCTCATCGGTCAGCATGCGGATGTCACCGCCGCGATCCTCACCAGGATCTGTGTCATGTTCGACAACGGTGTCGTCGGTCCTCTCGGAGGTGTGCTCGTCCGACGTGGTGCCGGAGCCACCGGCTGCGGCTGCTGCCGCCGCTGCCGCAGCAGCGACGCCGACTCCTGCTGCCACGACCTTTCCTGACACTCCAGCCTTGCCGGAGTCACCACGTGACGCGGCGGCCTCGGCGACTCCCGGCGTGCCGACGCCGGCGGACTGCCCAACGGACCCGCGCCACGCTCCGGTGGCGTAGCGCTCGGACTCGATGAACTCCTTGAACCTCTCGAGGTCTCGCTCCGCCTGGTTCTCGACGACGTTGAGCTTGTCACCGACCTTTTCCACGATGCCCTCCGGCTCGAATTCGAGCGTCAGGGTGACCGAGGTCTGGCCGCCCCCCACGTCCTCGAACGTCACTGCGCCGGCGTTGGTCGCGCCCTCTGTGGCCGCCCAGGCGACCTTGCGGTCGGGCACCTGCTCGAGGATGCGCGCCTGCCACTGCCGCCGCACCCCAGCGATCTCGGCCACCCATTCCAGGCGGTCGTCGCTGAGCTGCTCGACGCGCTGCACACCACCCATGAACTGTGGGAAGTCCTCGAACTGGGTCCACTGGTTGTAGGCCCGGCTCACCGGCACATTCACCAGGACGGTCTTCTCGACTTGCGTACTCACGCGCTCTCCTTCTGCTCGTCACTGAGCGGCGGCTCTCACGTACCGCCTGTTGCTGTCCCTCCCCCCTGCCCACATTTCCTCGGGTTGAACCACCCGTGCAGATCTGATGACGACGCAGGTGCCGTTGCCTGAACGGCATCACCAGTCGGCCTACGAGCGACGAGCTCGTCAGTCGGCACGTGCGACGGTCTCAGGCCTGTTCCCGCTCAGCGGCGGTCTCCGAGGCGATGACGTGCAACACCGCGTTGATCAGGGCCAGGTGGGTGAAGGCTTGGGGGAAGTTGCCCAGGTGCCGACCTGTGTGGGTGTCGATCTCCTCGGCGTACAGGTCAAGGGGCCCAGCGAACGACAGCAACTTGGCGCAGAGCTCATGTGCCCGTCTCGTCTCCCCGATCTCGCACAGGGCCGACACCAGCCAGAACGAGCAGATGGTGAAAGTGCCCTCGTCACCGGTGAACCCGTCGTCCGTCTCCTCCACGCGATAGCGCAGCACGAGCCCGTCGACAGTCAGCTCATCAGCGATCGCGAGGACCGTCGCCCGGATCCGTGGATCGTCCGGTGGCAGGAACCGGACCAGTGGCGCCAGAAGGAGTGAGGCATCGAGCGCCGTCGTCCCGTAGTGCTGTGTCAGGACACCTCGCTCGTCCACGCCGTGCTCGAGGATGTCGGCCTTGATCTCGTCTGCCGCCAGGCTCCACTGGGCTGCCTCGGCATCCTGGCCGATCATCGACGCCAGTCGAGCACCACGATCGGCTGCCACCCAGCACATGATCTTGGAGGACGTGAAGTGCTGCAGCTCGCCACGAACCTCCCAGATGCCCGCGTCCGGTTCTCTCCAGTGCTTGAGCGCGGCTTCGACCTGCTTCCCCAGGATGGGCCAGATGCGCCCATCGAGGTGGTCAGCCACCTTCGAGTGGAGATAGACGGAGTCGAGAAGCGCACCCCAGACGTCGTGCTGCACCTGGCCGTGCGCAGCGTTCCCGATACGCACAGGTTGCGAACCGGCATACCCGGGCAGGTGGTCGAGCGTGGACTCGGGAAGGTCGCGCTCCCCCCCGATCCCGTACATGATCTGCAGATCGTCGTCGCGCTCGGCGACGTCGGCGATGAACGAGAAGAAGTCGACGGCCTCCCAGTCGAAGCCGAGCGAGTACATCCCCCATAGCGCGAACGTCGCGTCTCGGATCCACGTGTAGCGATAGTCGTAGTTGCGCGCGCCGCCGATCGTCTCCGGCAGCGACGTCGTCGCGGCTGCCGCTATCGCCCCCGTCGGTGCGTACGTCAGTCCCTTGAGGGTAAGCGCGCTGCGCTGGAGGTAGCTGCGCCATGGATGGTCGGGGAAGCGGCCTCGAGCCAGCCAGTGCTGCCAGTGGTGCGCCGTCCACTCGAGCCGGTCATGGGCTTCTGCGCTTGTCAGCGGTGGTGCCGGCTCGTCCCACGAGAGGGCGACGAAGCGCTCATCACCCGCCTTGAGGAGGGTGCGAGCGGTGGCCTGCCCGCCCTCGAATCCCAGTCGCAGGTCGGTGGTGAGGGTGAGGGAGGCGCCGAACCCGTCGGCTCGTGCACGGCCCTGACGGTAGCCGAGATCCGTGTAGTCCCACGTCATGGGCGTGGTCCCGTAGTCGAGGATCGGCTCGCACTCCATCACGGTCTGCACCTCACCCGACACGCACCGGATCGTGCGGAGGAGAGTGTGCTCCGCGTCGTAGTCCATCGGCGTCCGCCGGTGCTTGCGCGACACCTCGCCCTCGTGGTGCCACGGCCCGATCAGCAGAACATCTCGCACGATGATCCACCCCGTGGGCGTGCCCCAGCTCGTCTCGAGGACCATCGTGCCCGGCAGGTATCGCCGCGCCGTCGGCACACTCACATCCGACGGTCCGAGCCGAAACCGACCTGCGTGCCTTCCGAGCAGTGCTCCGAAGACACTGGGCGAGTCAAGGCGCGGCAGGCACATCCAGTCGATGTCACCGCCCGGCGCCACTAGTGCCGTCACCTCCCCGTCAGAGAGGAAGCCGTAGTTGGCGATCGGCACCGTCCGTGTATGAGCGGACCCCGGGGACCCTTGAGGCGATGAGCTCTCCGAACCGTCCATTACCTCAGGCTGCCCTCGCGTGAGGTTGGACGCAAGGGGCTTCGTCCGTCGCCACGTCCGTCGCCTCGCCGCTTTCAGCGCCGGTGATCCAGCCGATTCCTTCACCGTGTCTCCAGGGTGATTCGTCCAGCCGGGAGGAAGTCTCTCGTGACACCCTCGTGCGATGAAGGCAGTCACTGTGCAGCCGGGCGTCTCGGGATCGGTGCGCTACGAGGAGGTGCCCGAGCCGGAGGAGGGCGCCGGGTCGGTGCTCGTGGAGAGCGTCGCGGTGGGGATCTGCGGGACCGACGTCGAGATCGCCTCGGGGGCCTACGGTTGGGCCCCACCAGGCCGCGACCGCCTCGTGCTCGGGCACGAGTCCCTGGGCCGGGTCCTCGACCCCGGGCCCGCATCCGGGCTGCAGGCCGGAGACCTCGTCGCGGGCATCGTCCGGCGCCCCGACCCCGTCCCGTGCAGCAACTGCGCGGTGGGCGAGTGGGACATGTGCCGCAACGGGCAGTACACGGAGCGGGGCATCAAGCAGCTCGACGGCTTCATGTCGGAGCGATGGCGGATCGAGCCGGGCTTCGTCACAAAGCTCGACCCGTCGCTCGGCCTGCTTGGCGTGCTGCTCGAGCCGACCACCGTCGTGGCCAAGGCCTGGGAGATGGTCGCTGCGATGCGGGCACGCGCGTTCTGGGAGCCCCGGACCGCGCTCGTCACCGGCGCGGGACCGATCGGCATGCTCGCCGCACTCCTCGGTGTGCAGCACGGCCTGGAGGTCCACGTGCTCGACCGCGTCACGGAGGGCCCCAAGCCCGAGCTGGTGCGCGACCTCGGCGCGACCTACCACTCGGGCAGGGTGGCCGACCTGGGCTTCGCTCCCGACGTGATCGTGGAGTGCACGGGTGTGGGCCCGGTGATCGTCGACTCCATCCGCAAGGTGGGACCCGGTGGGGTGGTCTGCCTCACCGGGGTGGGGAGCGGGGGGCGGCCGGGGGACGTGTCCCCCGCGGACCTGGGTCGCGAGGTCGTCCTGGAGAACAACGTGATCATCGGCTCCGTCAACGCCAACCGCCGACACTTCTATCGCGGCGCCCAAGCGCTAGCCGCAGCCGACCGGGACTGGCTCGCGCGTCTCATCACCCGCCGGGTGCCGCCGGAAGACGTGGCTCATGCCCTCGACCGCGGACCCGACGACATCAAGGTCGTCGTCAACTTCGACCCCGCGGAGTGAGCCGCTCATCCTGGCGGAGCGGACAGCAGTCGTCGTCAGTCGGTGGACCTCAAGGGACTCGAACCTCATTTCGAGTTTGTGCCGCGGCATCTCTCATCGCGTCCCGGACAGCAGAAACACTGTCGGGAAAGGCCCCGGCCAGGTTCGAAGCGGGGGATGCCATCAGCACCGCCATCGGCGTCCTCAGTTCAGACCACCCGGTCAGCACAGAGCAGGCCGATGCAGACCTTCGGCAGGCCGCAGCAGGCGCAGGTGTCCCCGTCGTCGCAATAGCGCTGTTCATCGCCTTCCCCTCCGGCTCCCTGACGACTGTCGCCTCCGAGGCGTCAGGTGCTCATCAAAGGCGGGAGGGCAGCGCGCCGGTGGCGAGCACCTCCCGAGCCAAGGCATACAGCTTGCGGTTCAGGTGCTGACTGGTGCGCCGAAGCAGCTCGAACGCCTCGTCCTGGGGCACCTTGTGGAAGGCCATGAGAACCCCGACCGCCGCACCGATGTCGCGGCTGTGCTCCAACGCTCGTTTGAGGTTAGCTGCTTCGGTGTCGGCCTCATCGAGCCGCTCGAGCATCTCGAGAATGAACGTCTCTGTCTCCGTGAGAGATCCGTCATCTCGCTTATCGACCGGATGCTCTGTGATGACCCGGGTAATCGCCTGCACGGGGTCGGTCTTGTGGTGCTGGTTCGCCTGCATCGTGCCGCTCCTACAACGGTCAACCTGCGGCGCCGGCCGTCTGCTGGACCGGCTGAACAGCGACAGGATAGCCACGTACCGGGACCTCCGAAAGAGCCCACCGCAGCGTTGTTCTGGCGCTCACGACGTCATGCGGGTGCGACGCGCCAGGGAGTTGTCGACGACGCCTGATAACTGACCCGTATCGACGGTCGAATTTGACCCCCTGCAGAGACCCTGTCCTCAGCTTCGAGGCAGGAAGGCAGGAGTGTTGTCAGTGGAGGACTGGGCAGAGATCCGCAGGTTGCACCGGGCTGAGGGGATGCCGATCAAGGTGATCGCCAGGACGTTGGGCGTCGCCCGGAACACGGTGCGTGCGGCGCTGGCCGCGGACGGGCCGCCGAGGTAGGCGCGGACACGGCGGGGTCGGCGCCCCGTCCCCGACCCTGCCACCGCTGATCAGGTCGAGGTCCGCTCCCTCGGCACCTACGACGCCGCGTTCGGCCTCGACGGGCTGGCGGACGAGCCCACGGCGGCGAAGGACGGATCCGCCGCCCGGTTCCCGGCCCGCAAGTCCCTCAAGGACTTCGACTACGACCACGCCCGCGGCCTGAAACGAGAGACCATCGCCCACCTGGGCACCCTCGACTTCATAGTCGCCAAGGACAACGTCGTGCTGCTCGGCCCGCCCGGCACCGGCTAGGCCCACCTCGCGACCGGACTCGCGGTCCGGGCCTGCCAAGCCGGCGACCGGGTCCAGTTCGCCACCGCCTCACAGTGGGTCGACAGGCTCGCCGAGGCCCACCACACCGGCAGACTGCAGGACGAGCTGCGCCGCCTCGTCCGATACCCCGTCCTGGTCATCAACGACGTCGGCTACGTCCCGTTTGTCAATAGCCAAGTTGAGGTCCCCGCTGGTGGCCAAGTAGAAGTCTCCATTCCTCGCGTTGATCAGCTCGTGGTGGGGCGCCCTCCTGTCCGGGTTCTGGCCTCGCGCATGCGGTAGGACTGGCCGCTGGTGACCACGGTGGGGCGTGGTGCAGGAGCCGGTCCAGCATGCTGACGGCGGTGGTGTGCTCGGACAGGAACCGGCCCCAGTCCTCGAAGGACCAGTGCGAGGCGATCCCGAGGGCTCGGCGCTCGTACGCGGCGGCGACGAGCCGGAACAGCAGCTGGGCGCCTGTGTCGTCCAGCGGGGCGAAGCCGACCTCGTCGACCAGGAGCAGGTCGTAGCGGAGCAGTGCCTCGATGGTCTTGCCGACGGTGTTGTCGGCGAGGCCCCGATAGAGCGTTTCGATGAGGTCGGCCGCGGTCAGGTACTTGAGCATGTGGCCGGCGGTGACGGCGGCGTGCCCGAGCGCGATCAGGGTGTGGGACTTGCCGGTGCCGGCCGGGCCGATCAGGGCGAGGTTCTCCTTCGCGGCGATCCACTCGAGGCTGGTCAGGTATGACCAGGTCGGGGCCGGGATCGAGGAGGCGTGCAGGTCGAACTCCTCGATGGTCTTCAGGACGGGGAACCCGGCGGCTTTGAGCCGGGCTCGCTGGTTGGAGGCGTCGCGGGCGGCGACCTAAGCCTCGATCAGGGTGCGCAGGACCTCCTCGGGGGTCCAGCGTTGGGTCTTCGCGGTCACGAGCAGCTCGGGGGCGAGCTCGCGGATGGTGGCGAGCTTGAGGCGGCGCAGTCCCGCAGCGAGGTCCGCGGGCAGCGGGGGCGCAGCTTTGGCGGTCATGACGACACCACTGCGTTCACGCCGACCGGGCCGATCGCGCTGCCGGGTTGATCCGAATCCGTCGTGGTATCAATGCGGTTCGTGGTCGCTCGGGTGGGGGCGTACTCGGTCAGGGACCGGCTGCGGGGTGCCGGCCCCGGCCGCGAGGATGGACCGCACGTCGGCGGCGCGCCATCGGCGGAACGCGACGGCCCGCTCGAGGGCTGCGGTGAACGCGTCGGAGCCATGTGCGGCGGCGAGGGTGTTCAGCTCGGCCAGCTCGGGCCCGAGGCGGGTGTGTCCGGCCGCGCAGGCGCCGGCGATGAACGCCTCAGCGACCGGACCCAACGCGCAGAAGGTCTTCTCCGCAACGGTTTTCGGTCGGATCGCGCGCCGTGGAGCGGGCCTTGCGCCGCCGTAGTGCTCGTCCAGGATGAAGGCCTCCCCGGGACCGACCAGGCCGTGCTCGGCGTACACGAGCCCGGTGGCCGAATCGAAGATGACCAGCCTCGACCCGGTCACCTCCACAGCCACGCTCACCCCGACCAGCGCGTTCGGGACGGAGTAGCGGCCCGACCCGATCCGGATCGTGCTCAGCTTGTCGACCTTCCGGACGGTCGGCGCGGGTCCGATCCAGGTGGGAGCGAGGGCAGGTCGGTGAGCAGCTCCCGCTCGGTGACCAGCCGCTGCGCCGGGACCACGGCGACCTCACTGTGGACGGCTGCGTTGACCTCCTCGCACCACGCTCGCGCGCGCTTGTTCGCGCCGGCCAGGTCGCCCAGCACCGCTGCTCCGGCGGCCGGGTTCAGGCCGCGGCCTCGAGCAGCAGAGGAGTGAGGAAGTCGTCCTTGCCGTACCCGACGAGGGCCTCGACGATGCCCTCGGACTCCGGGTCCGCAGCCTCGCAGAAGTCCGGCCGGAACCGGTAGTGCGTCGCGAACCGCACGTAATCGCCCGTGGGGACAACACGATTCGCGACGACGCCACCCTTGAGGCAGCCCATCCGGTCCGCGAGCACGACCCTCGGCACCCCACCGAGGACCTCGAAACACTCCGCAAGCAGCGCCAACGTCGTGGCCGCCTTCTCATCCGCCGCGACCCGCCCGAACCGGAACCTCGACCACGCCAACACGGCGCAGAACACGTGGACGCCGGCAATCACACCCCAGTCGATGACCAGGTGCTCACCCGGGGGCCCACACCGCCGGACGGCGACCCCGGCCATGATCACGACGCCACTAGCTCTTCTCCTGCGCGACGAGACGCCGGAAGTTGCGGTCCGACCCGGCATACCCCGCCGCGCGGGCCTTCGGCAGCAACCGCTTCGCGCTGATCCGCCCGCTCGTGCTCTCCACCGCTTGCGCGACCAGATCACGCACCGCCTCGAAGTTCGACGGCCGCGGTTCCCGCACCGGCCGCGCCACGCCGGCCTCTTCCCGCTCGATGACCCGCCTGACCGTCCTGTGCGTGGTCCCGCAGATCGCTGCGGCGCCACGGTAAGTGCCCACCTGGTGGTAGGCCGAGATGATGTTCATTCGTTCCCTCGCAGACATCACAATGGAGCCCTCCTGGGCGGTGACGTGGCTGGCTAGACACCGCCACCTCACCGCCCAGGGCTTCACGCTCCGGATCGACACGACGAGCGAGGAATGGGGACTTCTACTCGGCCATCACCGGGGACCTCCACCTGGCCGCCAGTGGGGACTTTTCATGGCCACGGACACCGTTCGAACCCGAAGCCGCGAACCTCTTCTTCCAGCTCGTCTCCTCCCGCTACGAACGAGCCAGCCTCATCGTCACCAGCAACAAGACCTTCGCCGCTGGGGCGAGGTCTTCGGCGACGACACCGTGGCCGCCGCGATGATCGACCGGCTCGTCCACCACGCCGAGGTCATCGCCCTTAAGGGCGACTCCTACGGCTCAAGGACCTCGGCCGCGTCCCCGCGGCCGTCACCGAAAGAACTAGAACCCCAGGGGGTCAACATTCAACCGACGACTGGGGGTCAGATTTCCGCCGCCGTTGACAAGGTCCGGCCGGCAGGGACCAACTAGACGTCGCCGCAGGGTCGCTGATCACGACGGGATCTGCGGCTCCACCACAGCCTCGGCGGCTGCGAGCTGACCCGCGGTTGATGGCGAACTATGCCTCAAGATCACAAGCTGAGATGACTGGGCACCACTTGTTGGCTACGCCCTGCCCTTCCGCCCCCGTCCCAGCATGCTGAGCACGGCTTCGGCTCGGCATGCGCTGCTGGTGACCTCCAGCACTCTTGCCACATCGCGTGCCACTGTGCGCTCGGAGAGGCCCATCTGACGCGCGATCGTTGCATCGGTACGGCCGAGGCACATGGACCGTGCGACCGCGAGTTGACGAGCCCTCAGCGGAGGCGCACAGCCTGGCTCGAGGGCTGGTCGCGATTCCGCGAGCATGGCCGCGGCGAAGTCGAGCGCTTGTCGGAGGAGATCCCCAGAGGTGGTGAGCCATGCTGTGGTTTCCCCCTCGGGTGTATCAGGCCCAGACAGCACAGCCGCTCGCTGATCAATGATGATTGCACGATAATTGACTGGCCCAAGCCGGACCTCGGGGGCGAATGAAGTGAGCAGGGGGAAGAACCGCAACGTCCGGGGATGGGTGATGTACTGCGTCCGGACGCCTCGACGGAGCGATCGTGCCGTTAACTCATAGGCAGGATCCTCTGGATCAAACAAGAGGCCAGGGTTGATGTTCAGAACGGACCGCTTGGTCCGGCGTTCGAGGTCGGACAAGCGACTCATGACGTTTGCCTGGCCAACACCTAGCAGGGACATTCCTGAGGGGAGGGACCGAGACTCCACGACCTCGAGGACGCGGTTGGACAGCGAGAAACCAAGGTCGCGGGCGGTCGGCCGACCGAGTTCAGGATGCTGGCTGAGGTCCAACACGTCTCCCTTCCGCGACCTTGGTCATCCGCTTGCAGGCGCCGAGCCCATCCCTAGCATGTCAGCGAGTCCCTTCGCCAAGAGTATGGCGAGAATTCGCCACACCACTGGCCGACACGGGCCCCGAGCGCCATGCTTCGAATCGTTCCTGGCTTTCTCGCCGCGGCCCGGCCCGCATGCGTAGTACTGCGTTGCGACTGCGCGGACCCCACCGTTGTGGCGAACGGAGCCTTCCACTCATGTGCCACCTCGTAGCACGGTGGATCCATGAATACTTTCTTGGGGACAAGGGTTCCTCGAGGCGCTCGAGAGGGGCAACTGAGCATGGCTCGACTTGGAAGGGTGATCGCAGCAGCGGCCGCACTGGCGCTGTTGGCGGCGTATCCGGCGTCGGCATCCTCGCGGAAATCCACGTACATCTCGTGGCATACCAATGGGACACCGGCAATCCGGGCTGACCTGTCCGTGACGTGGCTCGACAACGACGAAGTCAACGACATGGACCTGACGGTCAGGGACTACAAGTGCGATGACCGCGGCGGTTACGCAACGTTGAGTCTCCAGATCAGGACGGGCTTCGGGGACACCGGCAACACCGGCACGATCGGGTCCCGGCTCAATTCCGGTGGGTGTGGTTCAACGGTGACTCAGCGTGACAGGTCGTATGGGACCTCTTGGTATACGGCGGACGTATCGCAGATCTACTCCGCGAAGTTGACGCTGTGCATCAACGGCGGTTCCTGCTACTACCAGTTCATCGACAACCCGTACAACGACGACCCTGCCTCAAGCAACGGCTGAGAGGCCGACAGATCGCCGGTGCTTCCGTCCGGGAGCGTGGCGTGCTCATGCCGTCTCGGAAACCTCGACGAGCAGGTGGCGGTCCGGCCGTTGCGGCGGATCGGAGCGCCACCTCGAGGCCCTGATCGCGGTGCAGCAAGAGGGTGCGTCTGCTGGCCTTGGGCACATCTTTCCTCCGGAAACGCATCCGTTCCCCCGTCAGCCAGTTCCTGACCGGTGGATGCGCGAATTCGATGACCCCGGCATTGACTGCTTCGTCATCAAAGACGCCGGAAGGGTGGCCGGGTTCGCCGCGACGAGAGCTGATGAGCTGCTTCACTTCGGTACGGCTGTCTCAACCTGGGGCACTGGCCTTGCAGACCTCGCACATGGCGAACTCCTAGATCACCTACGGGCGAGAGAGCACCAGAACGTCCGGCTTCGAGTGTTCGATGAGAACACGCGCGCTATCCGCTTCGACGTCCGGCGCGGATGGCTCCGAACCGACGTCACCACGCACAGCACCTTCCCGCCGTATCCGACTCTTCGACGCTACGAGCGGCGGCTCACCTGGCGTCCGGAACTGCCGCGGACGGGACGTCCGATCTTGCCGCTCCTCGTACGTCCAGCCGATGGGCGCTGGTGTTCCGAGGCGCGCACCGTTGGTCCAACGATCGTTTATGAGGCAACGAGGCCGCGGTCAGCGCGACTTTGACCATAAGCAGCTACCGAGTCGGTCAGCGCTGCTTGAATCGAGCTCATGCCCGACGATGTCGCCCTTATCCTGGCGTGGATCGAGGCGAGCCAGCGCGCCCGGAACTCGCAGCGGCCCCAAGACTTCGAGGCCCTGCGCCACTTCCTCGCCGACGACGTCGAAGTGAAGCTGGCCAGCGCGTGGACGGACTCGCCCTGGCGGATCGCGTACACGAGCGCCGACCAAATGGTCGAGCGGCTCGGTGCACCCATCAACCAAGGATCCGTGCTGAGGACCGAGAACACGAACGTGGTCCAGGCTGGCAAGGACGTCCTGGTCGAGCAACTGTCCACCATTACCCGCGACGGAACCTCCTACGTCAGCACGGTTTGCCACATCTTCACCGTCGAGGACGGCCGGATCAAGCGCTTGCGCACCTACCGCAATGACCATGGCATCCCCACAGGCTGAGACCTGAATGGCCCCTGCGGACGCAGACGACGCGGGTGGCGGCGCAATAGCACTCTTAACGCCCGGATCTTCCGGTCGAAGTAGGCGCGGCCCACGGTCGCGGTGCGCAGCTGCACGGTGGCCATGATGTGCAGCACCAGGTTGAACTTACGGTTACCGCCACGAGAGAGCCGATGCCGCACATGCTCGCCGGAGGAGGCGTCGATCGGGGCGGTCCCGGTCCAGGACGCGAAGTGGCTACGGTCCGGGAACCGGGACAGGTCGCCCGACCTCGACCAGCAGCCGCCGCCGCACCCGAGGGCCCGATGCCGTACAGGAACAGCGAGCTCCCGGTCGCGGTGACGAGCTCTTTCAGCTCCTTGTCCGCGGCCTTCTTCCGCGCATAGATCCGCTCCAGGTCAGCGACGAGCTCCGCGGCGACGCGTTTGCGGGTGTTGCCGACCCCATCACGCGGCCGGACCGCGGCGCGGATGGTCTTGGCTTGGGCTGCGGAGAGGTGCTTCTTCGCAGCCACCGGGAAGCATCTCCAACAGGATCCGGTGCAGCTGGCTGATCTTGCGGGTGTGCTCCTCGCCGATCGAGCGGCGCCGGTCCACCAGCAGCTGCAGCACCTCGAGCTGGGCATCGGACACGACCGGACGCAGCCCCGCCATCCGGGTGCCGACCAGCGCGACGGAGTGCGCGGCGGTCGAGTCGGTCTTGCGGCCCTGCCCGGTCGCGAACACCCGCGCCCGGGCGGACAGCTTCGCCGGCACGTCCACGATGTCCTGCCCATCCGCGAGGAGCCGGTCCGCGATGTGCCGGCCGATGCCCTCACAGCCCTCGATGACCCAGACCCGGTCTCGCCACGCCGCGACCTGCTCAAGCATCGCGGTGTAGCCCTCGACGCTCGTGTCGAACCGGCCGCCGTCCACGACGCTCTCCTCGGCGAGCATCACCTCGATTGTCAGGCTGCGTTTGTGCGGGTACATCCCGATCAGACCCACGGGACCTGCTCCTCCATAACGTCCTCCGTTGCCTCGAACCGATTCACTGGTTGGGCGTGGAGGCACCGCTACTTAGAGGAGAGCAATCCCTTCTCGAGCCTCTCCTGCCCGGCGGTGCCCGGGCGGCGCAGTCCAGTTGACAGCCACACGATCATCGTGGGCAGCCGCGGATGAGAGCGACGACCGGCACCTAGACCCGAGCCTGCGCAGGCACCGGTCCTATCGTCAATGAAACAAGTAGACCCGGTCCGTGAAGCGTTCCTGCCTGGCGGTGGGTAGCTGATCGACTGCTGGATTCCAGCGAACACACAGGTCGACGTGACCGTCAGGCCTCGGGACCTCGGCGCGTCCGGTGGACTCGCACGTCAGGCGTTGGGCCGGAAAGCCTCACGAGCCTATCCAATGAGCGCCGGCGCCTTCCGCAGGCCGCAAGCAGCCCTCGGTGGTGAACCGGCCTCAACGCCCGACCCATGAGCGCAGGCGCTCATGATCACAAACTGTGGACGGGTTTGCCGCGTCATCCGACACGTACCCAACACGCGCCGTGTCGCATAGAAGCAGTCGGAGTCCATTTCCGCAGGTCAAGTGCCATTTGTGGCTGGTGGACGTGAAGGGACTCGAACCCCTGACCTCTCGCGTGTGAAGCGAGCGCTCTAACCAACTGAGCTACACGTCCGGGCGCCCCAGCCGTGCGGCTCATCGGGGCGACGAGGGGAACAATAGCCGGTCGGCGGCCCGCCGCGGAAATCGCCCCGCGCCGCGCTCGACGCCGACGTCAGTCGAGGCCAGGCACGTCGTCGAGCACGTCCTCTGCCCACTGCGGCAGGAACTCCGGCACACCCTGCCACGCGAGGTAGCTCCACAGCACGAGCCACACGATCGCGAGCGTGCCGAGGGCGACGACACCCCGGACCCACAGCGCCTGCGCCATGATCCAGTCGTTCCAGCGGCTGACGTGGCGCTTGCCGAAGTCGAGAAGGCGTTGGGCGAACTCGAACTCGCTCGAGAGGATGAGCAGCCCGAAGAAGACGACGAACCACCCGGGCCCGGGTGCCGGCACCATGATGAGCCCGGCAATCGTGACGACGGCACCGACGACCCCCACGGCGATGCGCCACGCCAGGTGGGTGACCTTGTTGCTGCGCAAGCGCGCTCGCCAGGCCCAGCGGTCCTCGCCGGCGTCGAGGGTCGCGTTGTCGTCGGAGTAGTCGACCGAGTCGGTATGCCGCCCCCCGGCGTCCCGCGCCAGCGCTCGCTCGGTCGTCCGCTCCCCTGCCACGAGGGTGCCCTCCTCCCCCGCACGGGCCGTGCGGTCGGCTGCGGCGGGCTCGCGCTCGCTCACGGGTCCGAGTCCCGCTCGGCGTTGCTGCGGAAGATCTCCTGCAGGGCCGTGGTGACCGGCCGCTCCGCTGGCAGGTCGTGGTCGTCGACCGAGTCGATCGGCAGCACGTCCTTGGTCGTGCTCGTGATGAAGACCTCGTCGGCGGTCGTCAGCACGTCGAGCGGCAGCGCCTGCTCACGCACGTCGACTCCCGCAGCGCGGCCCCACTCGATGACGAGCCCTCGGGTGATGCCAGGAAGCAGGCCAGAGTCCGCCGGCGGCGTCAGCACGACGCCGTCGACGACGACGAAGACGTTGCTGCCCGTGCACTCGCACAGCTCGCCCCGGGTGTTGGCGAAGACGGCCTCGATCGCGCCGACCTGCTTGGCGCGGGCGAGCGCCACGACGTTCTCGGCATACGACGTCGTCTTGAGCCCGACCACCGCGGAGCGCTCGTTGCGCGTCCACGGCACGACGGTGAGGCGACCGCTCGCCGGCGGGCGTGCTTGAGGGGCCGCGAGCACGATGGTCGTCAGCGACGCCTCGTGGCGGTCGGAGCCGAGCGGTCCGACGCCGCCCGTGACGCTGTAGCGCAGCCGGCCGAAGGCGATCGGTTCACCCTCGAGGACGGCCGCGACACCCTTGTCGACGAAGGCGAGGTCGGGCGCCGGCAGGCCGAGACCGGCGGCGGAGTGCTCGAGGCGTCGGTGGTGGCGGGTGAGCGCGAAGGGCTCCCCGTCGACGATCTTGGCGGTCTCGAAGACGCCGTCACCCACCGTCACGGCATGGTCGAGTGCGCTCACGGCCGGGCCCAACGGCTCCACCAGCTCCCCGTCGACCCACACCCGGATGCTCGTCCCCGTCACCGCTGCCTCACTCCGTCCGCCTGCGTCGTGCCGTCCCGGCGCGCCCCGTGCGCCAGCGACCGTCTTCATGGTGTCACAGTGCCGGCGGCGAGCCCGATCAGCCGGGCGGCCTTGAGCTCGGTCTCGCGCCACTCCCCCGCGGGGTCGGAATGCCAGGTGATGCCCGCACCGGTGCCGAAGCTGAGCCGCCGCACGCTCTGCTCGTCGCGGTCGGCCCAGAAGGTGCGGATGCCGACGGCCAGCTCGGCCGTGCCGGTGTCGCCGTCGACCCACCCGATGGCGCCGCAGTAGGGCCCGCGCGGCACCGGCTCGAGGTCGCCGATCGTCGTCAGGGCACTCGACTTGGGGGCCCCCGACACCGATCCGGGCGGGAAGGTCGCGCCGACGATCTCGGGCCACTCGACTCCCGTGCGGAGCCGTCCGCTCACCGTGGAGACGAGGTGCACGAGCCCCGGGTGCGCCTCAGTGACGCACAGCTCGTCGACCGACACGGTGCCGGGCTCGCAGACACCGGAGAGGTCGTTGCGCATGAGGTCGACGATCATGACGTTCTCGGCGTGGTCCTTGGGCAGCATGAGCTCGGGCGTCGGCGCGGTGCCCTTGATCGGACGTGTGACGAGCCGGCCGCCCGCACGCCGGAGATAGAGCTCCGGTGACGCGCACACGAGGTCGATGCCTGCGGCGTCGCACCGGATGCGCGACCCGTGCGGCGCCGGATTGCCTTGTCGGACCAGCAGATCCAGCCCGTCGAGGTCAGCGTCGTCGCTCAACTCGTGCTGCAGGACACGACACACGTTGACCTGGTAGACGAAACCCGCCGCGATCCGCTCCCGCACCTCCGCCACAGCCGAGACGTATGCCGTCTCGTCGAGTGAGCTGGTCCAGGTGCCGTCGAGCGGCGTCCACCGTGGGGCGGTGCGCTCGCCCCGCTCGACCCCGGCGCGCTCGACGACGGCGAAGCGGATCGCTGTCACCGCCCCCTCGAAGGTCGCGACGAGGGCCCAGAAGCCACCGTGCGAGATCGCCTTGAGCGCGTCGTCCCCGCGCTGGATGTCGATGACTCCGTGGGCACGCCGGTCGGCAAAACGGGCTCGGTCCACGGTGGCGATCCTAGGGCCGCCGCAGTCTCAGGCGGCGAGCGCCTTCTCGATGTCGGTGCCGAGGTCGGCGGGCTCGGTCTGCGGCGAGAAGCGTTCGATGACCGCGCCGTCGCGGCCGACGAGGAACTTCGTGAAGTTCCACTTGATCCGGTTGCCGAGCAGGCCGCCCTTCTCGGACTTCGGCCACCCCCAGAGCGGGTGCTCGTCGTCGCCGTTGACGTCGACCTTGGCAAACATCGGGAAGCTGACTCCGTAGTTCTTCTGGCAGAACTCCCCGATCTCCTCCTCCGTGCCGGGCTCCTGGCCGCCGAACTGGTTGCACGGGAAGCCGAGCACGGTGAAGCCGCGGTCGCGGTAGGCCTGGTAGATCGACTCGAGTCCGGCCAGCTGCGGGGTGTAGCCGCACTGGCTGGCCGTGTTGACGACCAGCACCACCTCTCCGGCGTGCTCGGCGAGGGAACGCTCCTGCCCGTCGATCGTCGTGGCCGTGAAGTCGGTGAGTGCCGTCATGGCGGGTCTCCTGCTGGGTCGTCGGGCGCGGGCGTTTCACCCATCATCACCCTCGGGTGAGGAGGAGACTGGCGGGGGTAGGGGTGTCGGTCGGCAGCCAGGGTCCGCCGACCCCGTCGAGAGCCCGTCACGCGTCCCGGTGGGGTGGTCAGATGTGAAGCAGCGCTACGTCGACTTCGACGTCGTCATCACCCACGGCGACGCGGGCTACTCCATGCAGCTGCCGGGCCACGTGGCGCCGGACGGGCAGCCGGTGTCGGTGCCCTTCGTCCTGCCGTTCAGCCCGACCGAGCTCGCGACCTTCATGGTCGCCGTCGGCCCTCCTCGCGTCACCTCGCGCCGGCTCGTGCCGGTGACCGAGCGGGTCGGTGACGTCAAGGACCTCGGTCAGCGCCTCGGCGATGCCCTCCTCACCGGCGCCGTCGGCGCGACCTTCCGGTCGGAGGTCGAGGCCGCGACCGCAGCCGGCAGCAACGTGCGCCTGCGCCTCGACCTCGAGGGCGCCCCCGACCTGCAGCCGGTCCCGTGGGAGTACCTCTACTCCGCCGACCTCGGGCGCTTCCTCACGTTGTCCAACCGCACCCCGATCGTGCGTCAGGTCAAGGCCTTCGGCGTGCCACCGCCGGCGGTCGTGCACCCTCCCCTCCGGGTGCTCGTGATGATCTCGAGCCCGAGCGACGTGCCCGCCCTCGCCGTCGACCGGGAGCGGCAGCTGCTTGAGGCGACGACCAAGGACCTCGTGGACGCTGGTCTGCTCGAGATCGTGGTCCTCGCCGATGCCACGTTGCCAGCGCTCCAGCGCGCGCTGCTCGACCCCTTCCACGTCTTCCACTTCATCGGCCACGGCGGCTTCGACCGTGAGCTCGACCAGGGGGTGCTCGTCCTCGAGCGCGACGACAACACGGCACACCGGGTGACCGGAGCGCGCCTCGGCACCCTGCTGCACGACGCCCGCGACCTGCAGCTCGCCGTGCTCAACGCCTGCGAGGGAGCCCGCAGCTCGGGCCGCGACGCCTTCTCCGGCGTCGGCCAGGCCCTGGTGCGCCAGGGGCTGCCTGCCGTCGTCGCGATGCAGACCGAGATCAGCGACCGCGCAGCCCTCGTCTTCAGCCACGAGCTCTACTCCTACCTGACCCGAGGGCTCGGCATCGACACCGCGATCTGCGAGGTGCGCAAGGCGATGGCCACCTCTGACGAGGCCTCGGAGTGGGGCACCGCAGTGCTCCTGCGCTCGGCCGGGGCCACCGACGAGCCCTTCACCTTCGTGCGCACCGACCTGGCCCAGCCCGACCGGGAGCGGCGCTGGGAGTCGCTCTACGCCGCCGCCCGCACTGCCTTGGCCGCCGACGCGAACTCGACGGCGGTGCCGATTCTGGAGCACTTGGCTGCCGAGCGTCCCGACGACGCCGACGTCACAGCGCTGCTCGAGCGGGTGCGTCCGACGGCAGACCCACCAGCGGCAGCCGGTGCACCAGCGACTGCACCAGCCACAACAACTACGCGTCCCGCGCCCAGCGACCCGGGCGAAGAGAGCGGTGCGACCTCGGACGGTCGGACCGCGGCGCCGCCCTCGAAGCGCCTCGACCGGCGCCTGCTGGTGGGAGGCGGCGCCGCAGCCCTCGTGCTGGTCGCCGCCGTCGGTTTCGCGCTCTCGCGCGGGCAGACCCCGGACCCCACGCCCCCGCCGAGCACGTCGGTGGCGCCCGCGACGGGGACGTCTGCCACGACCATCGCGGGGGTGCGCACCGTCGACCTGCCGACGACCGGAGAGCCCACGGGAGCGCTCGTGCTGCCGTACGCCGTGGACGGCGACTACTACAGCGCCGGCGGCAGCAACCAGATCGGCCCGTGGGGCGCCGTCATCGACGTGCTGCGGCTCAGCGGCGGTAGCAGACGCGTCGCGACGGTCGACCAGTCAGGACTCGCCCGCATGACCCTGACGGACCAGGGGGGCTCGACCCTCGCGGACCTCGGCCAGTTCGAGAGCCATGTCGAGGCCAACAAGGGCACCCTCTTCGCCTACGTCGACAACGGCGACGGCAACCTCAGGGTCCGCGACCTCGAGGGCACGGAGGTCGCCGCTCTGCCGAACGTCGGAGTGGAGGCACGCGTGGTGGGTTTTGCCGGACCGGCCGTCTTCTTCACGAGCAACGGCGCGACCTTCCGCT
The DNA here is from genome assembly GCF_044793955.1 of Humibacillus xanthopallidus. GTDB lineage: Bacteria > Actinomycetota > Actinomycetes > Actinomycetales > Dermatophilaceae > Humibacillus > Humibacillus xanthopallidus_C. The sequence continues at coordinate 2,586,271 of NZ_CP084995.1, forward strand.
GGGACACCAAGACAGACCGCCCCGCCGAGTGGCGCCAGAGCGAGATGGTCGCCTTCAACGACTCGACGCGCACCGCCGTCGGCAAGTCGGACACCGGGTGCTTCGCCGTCCTGAGAGTCGACACCCCCTCGCAGGCGACCCGGAGCCTCGACTGCGAGGGCCTCGACCTCAAGGGGGTCACAGGTGACGGGCGCTATGCCATCGCCTGGAGCACCCCCACCGCGCCCGACGAGGAGAGCAAGGTCCTGCTGATCGACGTCATGACGGGCAAGCCCGCCTTTGCCGTGCGCGTGCCGGCGGGTGCCAGCGTGGTGCAGGCCGGTTACCGCACGAGCCCGGTGCCTCGCACGCTCGTGCTCAGCACGGTGACCCGCGACGGGCAGAACCGCCTCGTCGGCTGCCCCACCGACGGCACGTGCACGATCCTCACCGACCCCAAGCCGACCACCGGGGACCCCGACGCTCCCCCTCCCTACGTCATCTCGCGGGACTGAGCGGTCACCACCCCTGCAACCCGGGGTATGCCGCTCGGCCCGGCCGCGCGGCATACCCCCTCAGGAGGTGGCGTCGGGCTCGGGCGGGGTGTCACGGCCGTCGCGCTCGTCACGGTCGGCCCACTCGACGAGCGTCGCGAAGTCGAAGACCGCGTCGTCGATGCCCGCGTGCAGGTCACCCAGACGCGCGAAGCGCTCCGGCATGGTGGCGATGGTGAAGTCGCCCGGCAGCGCGTCGGCGACCTCGTCCCAGGCCAGAGGGGCGGAGACCGTGCCACGCGGGTTGCCGCGCACGCTGTAGGCCGCGGCGATCGTGTGGTCCCGGGCGTTCTGGTTGTAGTCGACGAAGAGGTCCGACGGTGATCGGTCCTTGCGCCACCACGTCGTCGTCACGTCGTCGGGGAGGCGCCGCTCGACCTCACGGGCGAAGGCCAGGGCGCCACGCCGCACGTCCTTGAAACCCCATCGCGGCTCGATGCGCACGTAGACGTGCAGGCCCGCCCCACCCGAGGTCTTGGGCCAGCCGACCGCCCCGAGCTCCTCGAGCACCTCGTGCGTCACCTCGGCGCCCCGCCGCACCCGGTCGAACGGGCAGTCCGGCATGGGGTCGAGGTCGATGCGCCACTCGTCGGGGCTCTCGGTGTCGGCCCGACGGCTGTTCCACGGGTGGAACTCGACCGTCGACATCTGGACCGCCCAGATGACGTCAGCGAGCTTCGTCACGCAGAGCTCGTCGGCGTGCAGGCCGTAGCGCGGGAAGTGCAGGCGCACGGTCTCGACCCATGGCGGCGCTCCTGCGGGCAGCCGCTTCTGGTGGACCTTCGGACCGTCGACGCCCTTGGGGAAGCGGTGGAGCATGCAGGGACGCTCTCGCAGCGCGCTGACGATGCCTGGCCCCACCGACTGGTAGTAGCGGGCGAGGTCGAGCTTGGTCTCGCCGCGCTCGGAGAAGTAGACGCGGTCGGGGTTCGAGAGGCGCACGGGCAGCCCCTCGACGTCGAGCTCGACCGCCGGTGTGCCGCGCGCTGCCGCCATGTCGTCACTCTAGGCGGCGCTGTGACGCGGTCGCCGCTGGAGCCGCCGGTCGCGGCGACCCGGGAGGGGATCAGTCGGGCAGCTGGCGCATCTCGAGGACGGTGAGGCCGTAGGCATGGAAGCGGTCGAGCAGGCCGTGCAGGTGGGCCCGGTCGGTGATCGGGCCGTAGAGCACGGTGCCGCGACCGCTCGCCGTCGTCGATGCCGTGAGCTCCGGGAAGGCCGCCGCCACCGCCGGAGGCAGCGGCTCGGCGAGCACGAACTCGTAGCGCATGACACCCCTTCGGATCGCTGGTCCCCGCTGGCTCCAGCGTCCCGCGATGCCGGGCGAAGCGCGTCACCCGGTGCAGGTGACTCGGGCGGTCGGGCGAGCCGCTGCGACCTGTCGCTCAGATGAGGCCCTCGCGACGGCCGGCGGCCACGGCCTCGCGGCGGTTGCCCACACCGAGCTTGGCGAAGAGCGAGCGCAGCTGTGTCTTCACGGTGTTGGGCGAGACGGCCCGGGCCCTGGCGAGCTCGGGCACGGTGAGCATCGACGGGAGGTCCTGCAGGAGGCTGAGCTCTCGCGGGGTGAGGACGGGGGCTGCAGCGGGACCGCGCGACCCGGCATACCGGTGCACCGCATCGTCGGTCGTGCCGGCCGTGAGGGCCGACTCGATGACGTGCTCGACGAAGTCCTCCTCGGCGCCGAAGCGCCCGCGGCCCTCGACGAGGAGCTCGAAGATCTCTGGGGCGACCTCGAGCACGAGGCGCACCGAGCCGAGCCGTCGCGCCGTCGCGAGACCCTCGAGCAGCGCGGTGTGGGCCACGGTGGGCTGGCCGTTGCGGTGCGCGAGCGCAGCCTCGAGCAGCAGGGCGATGACCCTGACGTAGACGACCGACACCCGCTCGGGGCTCGCGAGCGCCCGCTGCAGCAGGTGACGCGCCTCCTGCTCACGATCGAGCCGAGCCGCGAGCTGGGCGGCAAGCACCTCCGTCTCCCCGCGGTCGCCGAGCAGTCGGTCGGCCAGCTCCAGGGTGGCCCGCGCGACGTCGATCTCGCCGCACGCGAGCGCCATCCGATGGTGCTCGGCGAGCTCGTAGGCCACGAGCGTCTGCGAGAAGCGGCCGCACGCCAGCCGGAGCACCTCCTCGTGACGAGCCCGCACGATGTGACGCTGCTCGCCCGGCTGGGCGGCCGCTCGGTCGAAGTCGACGAACGAGCGCATCGCGCGCACCGACCGGACGACCTCGGGGGCCACCACGACGCCCTGAGCGCCCGTGGGCGCATCGGGGGCTGCCGTCCTGCCGTCGAGGATGGCCTCGGCGACGCCGATCAGCTCGGCCGCTCCGTCGGGGTCGAGGGCGCCGTAGGCGGTGCCGGCGGCGGAGACGTAGGCCGGGAGCAGGCGCGGTGACGAGGCCCAGCCGCGAGCGGCGGCGTAGTCGAGCGCGTACTCTGCCCACTGCCGCATCTCGGCGAAGGTGCCGAGCGCCGTGTGGGCGGTCGACAGTGCGGCTGCACACGTCATGACGACGAACTCGTGGCCCCGCACGTCGGCGTCGACGATGACGGACTCGAGCACCGCCACGCCCTCGTCGAAGCGGCCGAGCCACAGCAGGGCGATGCCGGCAGTGAGGTGCTCGAACACCCGCAGGTCGGCCTGACCCGGGTCGGACGGGCTCCCGACGCGACTGGCGGCCCCGAGCACGGTGTCGACGACGGACGGGTCGAGCTCGCCCCGCAGCCGGTCGCGATAGAGCCAGACCACCGCGGTGAGCCGGTCGAGTCGCGCCGGCGACACGGCCGAGGGCGCCGAGGCCGGACCGCGCCCGCCTGCGGCTTCGAGATGAGCCTCGGCTCGCGGCAGGTCACCGGCATCGAGGGCGACCACGGCGGCCAGGACGTGGAGGAACCGTCGACGCGGTTGCTCGTCGCGCAGGCCCTCGAGCACGTGCGCGACGGCGCGGTCGACGACGGCGTGCTGGCCCTCGAGGAGCAACCGCAACCCACCGTCGTGGAGCAGGGTGATCAGCGTCGCCCGGTCGCGGGAGGCGATGGCGTGGTCGAGAGCCCCGCCGTCGTCGCCCCGGGCGTGCAGGAACTGCGCGATGCGCAGGTGCTGAGCGCGACTGCGCTGGCCACTGAGGTCGGCGAGACGCGCGACGAGGTAGCCGCGCAGCAGCGTGTGGTAGCGGTAGCTGCGGTCCTCGCCGCCGGTCACCGACACGAGGGAGTTGGTGTCGGCGAGGTGGTGGAGCAGCCGACCCGCGTCGTCGCGTCCGCTCAGCAGCTCGGCCATCTCGCTCGAGAGGCGGTCGGGCAGGCAGGTGTCGAGCAGGAAGGCATGCGTGTCCTCCGGCAGCTCTCGGAGCACCTCCTCGATGAGGAACCACAACCCGCCGTCGCTGCCGAAGCCGTCGAGCACACCTTCGACGTCGCGACCGGACCGGAGCGTCATCGCGGCGAGGGCGACGCTCGCGACCCAGCCCTCGGTGAGCTTCCAGAGCCGGCGGACCTGCTCGCCCGAGAGGTCGAGCCCCTCGCCGGCGAGCAGCTGCGCAGTCTCGGCCTCGTCGAGCCGCAGCTCGGCGTCGCGGATCTCGACGAGCCGCTCCTGCATGCGCAGCCGTCCAAGAGACACCCGCGGATCCGAACGGGCGGCCAGCACGATGTGCAGGTTGGCCGGAGCCCACTGGAGGAGCAGGTCGAGGGCGTGCACCGCTCCGGCTGACTGCACGATCTGGGCGTCATCGAGCATGAGCCACACCGGCGCCTCGCTCCACCTGACCGTCTCGGCAACGCGCAGGACCAGCTCGAGCTCCCGCTCCGGAGTGGTGGCCCCGTCCGAGAGCAGGTCCAGCTCAGCCAGCTGCTGCCTCGCAAGGGGCGGCAGGGCGTCGTGCAGGGCGCCGAGCACGAGGTCTTGCAAGGCAAGTGGGTCGTCGTCCTCGTCCTGGAGCGAGGCCCAACCCACACCATGGCCCGATGAGTGCAGGTCGCGAGCCCAGCTCGAGAGCAGGGTCGACTTGCCGGCGCCGACCAGCCCGGTGACCACGACGACCGTGCCGCGGGCACGGGCGGTGGCACGGACAACCGGCTCCGGCGCCGCCAGTCGGTCACGCACCAGCAGATGGGCAGGCGGAAGCGGCGGCTCCCGACGTGGTGAGGGCCACGTCCAAGCCGGTGTGCGCGTCCCACCGCTCACAACCATTACCCCCAATGGCTTAAGGAGTCAGACCTGATCATGCCTGCCAGCCAGCCGCCCGTCAGGCATTTGCCGGATGCGACACGACACGGATGCGTCACGAAACGCCGTTGGGCCCCGTCGACCGGGAGGTCGACGGGGCCCAACGGGACACGGGAGCGGACGACCGGGCTCGAACCGGCGACCTCAACCTTGGCAAGGTTGCGCTCTACCAACTGAGCTACGTCCGCGGGCACCCACCGGAGCCGAGGCTCCGCGGGTGCGAGAGAGACCATAGCGGAGAGATCGGCGATCCGCGAAACCGCTCCGGGCGAGGTCATGCAGGTGTCGGCCCGAGCTCTCAACGACTGAGGATCCGCTCCTTCTGGACCTGGAACTCAGCCTCCGTGAGCACGCCGGCGGCGCGAAGCTCACCGAGCTGCTGCAAGCGCGCGAGGTCGGCGTCCGGGTCGCGCGCCGGCTCCGGCTCGGGAGGGGGCGGCGCGGCATACGCCTGCTGTTGGGGTGGGTAGTCCTGCGGGGGCGGCGCGGCCTGCTCCTCCTGAGCCGCCCACCTCCCCGCCTGGCGACGTGACACCCGGTTGGAGACAGCGGTCGCGGTGCCTGCGACGACGGCTGTCCGGGCGACTCCACGCAGAAGTCCCATCATGTGCTCCTTCGGTCTGGGGGTGGGGGTTTCAGTTCGCGGCGGGCTCGGTTGAGCCGGATGACCCGTCGCTCGAAGACGCTTCGAGCGCGTCAAGCCGGGCGATGACCTCGTCGGCCGGGATGCGTGCGCTGGCGACCACTTCAGCGCCGGCGCGCTGCATGGCCGACACGAATGGGCCGGCCCAGGTGTTCTCGTAGACGATGAGGGCGACAGCATTGCCGGGTGCCACCAGCCCGGCCGCCTCATTGACGTCGTCCTCGTCGAGCAGGTCGGAGCCGACCCCCTCGAAGAGGGCGAGGTCGAGCACCCCGTCCCCGTCGAGGTCCGACAGCGCCATCGCCGTCACGGTGCCGTCCAGGCCCCGCACGACCGCACGCATGTCGAGGATGCGGATGATGCCGCGGTCGACGAGGTCGACGAGAATGGCCATCCCCTCTCCGGTCAGGCGAGCACCGGGGAACTCCAGGGCCAGGAAGTCGATCGGTCCCACATCGACGTTGACGCTCATGTCTTGCCTCCTTGACGGCTGTCCACTGACGTCAAGAGCGTTGCTGGCCACGGGGCCGCGTCGCATCACCCTCGTGGGATGAATCGGCCACCCCCAGCTCATTCACCCGGCTCGTTCACCCGGGCTCGACGACGTCAGGCTCAGGGTGCTCGACCTGCCGCGTCGCGGTCACCCCGATGCCGAGGGACTCCAGAGCCTCGAGGACTTGGGCGAGGATGGCGGGATCGGAGGCGGGCACGCTGAGGACCGTCGAGCCGGCCTCCTCCCGCCGCCGCAACGGCCCGACCGAGTCAGACAGGTCCACGGCGAGCTGACCGTCTAGGACGATCTCACAGAGTCGCATGTCACTCCCATCACTCGGGTCACAGGCACATAAGTCGTGCATCCCCAGCTCTTGGGGCATAGTCTCGTGCCGCCGGGAAGTCGCCGCGTCAACCCTTGGGAATGACTCTTCCCTTTGCACGAGGGGCACACGATGGTCGCACCACGTCGACAGCGAACGACCCCGCCCAGGGCGTCCGCTGGCATCGTCGACCGCCCACGCCTGACTCCGCTGATCGACGGACGACCCACGGTGGTGCTCGCGGGCATGGCGGGCTACGGCAAGTCGACGCTGCTGTCGGCCGCTGCCCACCGGATGCCATTCGACGGCGCCACCGTGTGGCTGACGCTCGACGACGTGGACAAGGACCCCGTGCACCTGGTCGGCGACCTGCTCGAGGCGACCGGGCGTGCGGGCATCGACGCGGTCTCCGAGCCGCTCCAGCACCTTCGCGACGCCTCGCTGCGGGCCGAACCGCTCGCCTTGGTCGACTCTCTCCTCGAGGTCCTCTACGACAGCGCCGGACCGATCCTGCTCGCCCTTGATGACGTGCAGCACCTCTCCGGCTCGCCGGCGGCCACGGCGATCATCGATCACCTGCTGCGCTGGGTGCCGGCCAACCTCCGCGTGGTCCTAGCCGCTCGCGTCGTCCCTCCCCTGCGGTTGCAGCGCCTGCGACTCGAGGACCGGCTCACCTACCTCTCCCACGACGAGCTGGCGTTCACCCCCGAGGAGTCGCTCGCGGCAGTGCGAGCCGGCGGCCTCGACAGCGATCGGGGGACGGTCAACGCGATCCACGAGGCGACCGGCGGGTGGCCCGCGGGCGTGCGCATGGCCATCCTCGCCTCACGACACAACAGCGCCCCCGGCGAGCTCTCGCTGCAGCTGCGGCGCGACCATGCCCTGGCCGACTACCTGGCCACCGAAGTGCTCGCGGCCCTGCCAACCAACCTCAGGGACTTCGTGCTCGACAGCTGCCTCGACGAGCAGGTCTGCCCGTCGCTCGTCGACACCATCCGCGGCACGACCACCGCGGAGTCGATGCTGGAGCAGTGTCTGGCAGCCGGGCTCTTCCTGTCGCGCGGCGACATCACCGCGCAGGGTCAGTGGTATCACTGGCACCAGCTCTTCGCGGCACACATCCGACGACGTCTTGCCACCGAGCATCCGGACCGCGCCGCCCGTCTGCACGCGGCTTCAGCCACCTGGTGGACGCCGATCGACGTTCCCGTCGCGGTCGGTCACGCGCTCGCGGCCGGTGACGGAGAGACGGCCTCGGCCATCTTCGCCGACGGCTGGCTGGAGCTCTACCTCAAGGGGCGGGTCGATGCCGTGCTCTCCGCCGTCGCTCGACTCCCCCACGTCTCGGCGCACTGCAGCGACGCCCATCTGGCCAAGGCACTCACCCTCGTCCACGAGGACCGGCTCGGCGAGGCTCGGGCCGAGCTCGACTCTGCTCGGGTCACCGCGGAGCTCCTCCCGGAGTCGGAACGGGGCCGGCTCGCCGAGCGGACGGCCCTCGTCGAGCTCTTCGTCATCGGAGGTGATCTGGGACTCGCCGTCGCCGCCGGATCAGGGTCGACCCTGCTCGACACGCTCGACGCGCTCAACACCGAGGCGACTGGCGCCGATCCTGTGGTGCGGGCATCGGTACAGGTGTTCGTCGGCATGGCCGAGGCCCGGCTCCGGATGAGCCGCGATTCACCCCTGGAGCTGCTCCGCGCCGCGGCGCGCACGGCCGAGGGCAAGGGTCTGACGGCGCTGGAGCTGACCGCGCTGGCAGAGACCTGCATCCCGGCCATCGAAGAGGGACGGCTGACCGAGGTGCACGACCTCGCCGTCGACGTGCTCGCACGTGCGGACGCTCGCGGATGGGTGGGCCTTGTGACGCTGGCCCCTGCTGTCGGCTTCCTCGGATGGCTCGACCACTGGCGGGGCAACCTCCGTGAGAGCCGGACCCAGCTCGAGCGGAGCCTCTCGATGGCGCTTCCCTTCGACCGGGAGCTGCGCGGCCTCATCCTCAACTTCCACGCCCACAGCTGCCTGTCCCTCGGTGACCTGCGTGCCGCGCGCACGAGCGCTGCCGAGATCGCCACCCTCATGGCCTCTGGGCCCACACCGTCGTGGTGGAGGTCCATGCTCGATGGCCTCGAGGGCCTCATCCTGTGCAGCGAGGGCCGGGCGGACGACGCCGTAGCCCTCGCTCTGAGCGTGCCCACGGGCACGCAGTACTCGTTGGCCGGAGCCCATCGCGCCACGGTGCTGCTGAGGGCGCGTCGGCCCACCGAGGCCCTGGCGGAGCTGGAGCGCGCCGCGGACTCGTGTGCGCTCGTGCACGTCGACACTCTCTCTCGCTGCATCGAGGCAGAGGCCCTGGCGGCGCTCGGAGAGGAGGACGCGCACCTGGCTCTCGAGAGGGCCCTCGCGGCGGCCGAGCCCGATGAGCTGTGGGGGCCGTTCCTCGCCGCGGGCCAGGGCCTCCGCGACCTGTTGAAGCTCCACCTGCGGCACGGCACGAGCCATCCATCGGCGGTCACGCAGCTGTTGGGGCGCATCTCGGAGGCGCAGCAGCCCCATGCCTCGGCCTGGGGCGAGCAGCTCACCGACAGGGAGCGCGTCATCCTGCGCTACCTCGCCACCAACCTCACCAACACCGAGATCGCCGACGCGGAGTTCATCTCGGTTCACACGGCCAAGACCCACATCGCTCACATCTACCGCAAGCTCGGCGTCAGCAACCGTCGGTCCGCCATCCGGCGTGCGGCCGAGCTCGACCTCTACTGAGCGTCCGCGCAGGGCGTTGGGTCGCGAAGGCCCAGAGTGTCCGCCGATCTCGTCTCCAAGGGATGACGCGTCGATCCGGTCGTCGACGCCATGCTGCGAGGAGGTCAACAACCCTCCGGCAGAGGCGGTCGAGCATGCGCGCGGTGGTGGTGGTGCGTGGTGACGTCGACGAGCGAGACATCTGGCCCTACGCCGTGATGTCCGAGAGCGCCGGCGGGCGCACGACGTTGACGGTCACGGTGCACGACAGCCAGGAGTTGGTCGGTGTGCTCTCCAGCCTGGCGGCCCTCGGTCTCGAGGTCATCTCGACCCACCTCATCGAGCAGGCAGGTGCGCGCGCCAGCGGGCCGAGCCCGGGACCTGAGGAGATCTCGTCCTCGGAGGATGACGCCGTCCCGAGCGAGCGCGATGACAGTGATCAGTTGTAGGACAACGCCCCCATACGCGGCGCCGAGACGCCGCATCGAAAGGATGTCATCGCCATGGACTTCTGGAGCTACTTCTGGTTGCTCGTCTGGTGGTTCTTCTTCATCGCCTACCTGATGGTGCTCTTCCAGATCTTCGGCGACCTCTTCCGAGACGACGAGCTGGGTGGGTTCGCCAAGGCGATGTGGGTGCTCTTCCTCATCTTCATCCCTATCGTCGCGTCCCTCGTCTACCTGATCTCCCGCGGCAAGGGCATGGCGATGCGTGCGGGGAAGCGAAACGCGGAGATGGTTGCGGCACAGGACGATTACATCCGCAGTGTCGCCGCGACATCGTCCGGCGCCTCGAGTGTCGAGCAGCTCGCCCAGGCCAAGACCCTGCTCGACTCGGGCGCCATCACTCCCGACGAGTTCGCCAAGATCAAGGCCAAGGCGCTGGCGTAGGCCTCGTGGACCGGCCGTGCCGGACGCTCGTCCGGCACGACCGGTGTCATCGTCACCCAGCCTGCTGACGGAGAGGGAACGTCATGAGTCATCCCACCGTGCGGCGTCACGTCCTCGCTGCCCTCGTCGCGACGGGACTGGTCCTCGCGGGCTGCGGCACCGACGCCGCGACCCAGGACCTGTGTGCCAATGCCAAGGCCTTCGGAGCGGCCGTCACCGACCTGCAGTCGCTCAAGCCCGACGGGGCCAAGATCGACGAGCTGAATGCCAAGGTCGACGCGGCACTCGCCAAGCTGGACCAGTTCCAGGCGGTGACCGAGGGCCGCTTCGACACCGCCGTCTCCACGCTGCGAGCCAACCTCGCCGGCTTCAAGCAGACCCTCGCGGCGGCCGGCAACGACGCCTTCGACGCCGCCGCGCCCCAGCTGACGGCCTCCCTCGACGAGCTCCGCGCCTCCTACGCGACGCTCACCCAGTCCCTCGCTGTGCAATGCCCGTCGACGTGAGCCCGTCGACTTGAGCCAGGCCGTCCACACCCTCAGGAAGGAAACGACATGAGCGTCAGCTTCGTGCTCGAAGCACTCGTGGTGCTCGGGGCGATCGTCATGGGCACCCGCGCCGGCGGCGTCGGGGTCGGCCTCTGGGGCGGCCTCGGCACGTTCGTGCTCGTGTTCGTCTTCCGCGAGCCACCGGGAGAGCCGCCGGCAGCGGCCCTGGCCATCATCCTCGCTGTCGTCACCTCAGCCGCGATGATGCAGGCCGCCGGTGGGATCGACTGGATGGTCTCGGTTGCTGCCGGGGTCATCGAGAAGCGGCCCAAGCAGATCACCCTGATCGCGCCCCTGACCGCCTTCCTCTTCTCGATCGGCGCCGGCACGAGCAACATCATCTACCCGCTGCTCCCGGTCATCTACGACGTGTCCTACAAGAACAACATCCGGCCGGCGCGGCCCCTCACGGTGACCGTCGTCCAGTCCGGCATCGCCCTGGCTGCCTCTCCCGTCTCGGCGGCGATGGCCGCGATGCTCACCCTCACCGACGTCGCGCCCTACAACCTCGGTCTCACCCAGATCCTGGCCATCACCATCCCCGCGTGCGTCGTCGGCATCGTCGTGACATCTCTCGTGGTCAATCGGATGTGGAAGGAGCTCGACGACGATCCCGAGGTCCAGGCCAAGATCGCTTCCGGCGAGCTGGTCGCCCCGCACCAGGTCGTCGAGGGCGAGTCCGCATCGTCGAAGCTCAGCTACACCAAGCAGGGACGCAACTCCGCTCTCGCCTTCCTGCTCGGCGTCGTGGCCATCGTCATCTTCGGACTCTTCCCGCAGCTGCGGCCGGCGTTCGCCGTCGAGGGAGAGGCCCCCGTGTCCATCGACATGACGACGACCATCGTCCTGGTGATGTTCGTCGTCGGCGTCGCGATCCTCTTCCTGGGCCGTCCCGACGTGAAGACGGTCCCCGACCAGTCGGTCTTCAAGGCGGGCATGATCTCGGCAATCGCCCTCTTCGGAATCGCTTGGCTCACAGCGACTTTCATCTCCGCCCACGAGGAGTTCATCGTGGGCACCATCGGCGGCTGGGTGACGAGCTGGCCCTTCATCTTCGCTCTCTCCGTCTTCCTCGTCGCAGCCCTGACGACGAGCCAGTCGACCGCGACACGGACCATCGTGCCCATCGGCCTCGCCGCGGGCCTGCCTCCGGGCATCGTCACCGGTATGTGGGCGGGCGGCCTCGGCGGTGTCTACACCCTCCCCGCCAACGGCACCCAGATCGCCGCGGCGAACTTCGACCTGACAGGGACGACCAAGCTGGGCACCAAGCTCATCGACCACAGCTTCTTCATCCCGATGCTCGTGCTCTCGGTGACCACCATTGCCGTCGGCGCGCTCATCGGCGGGATCTTCTTCTGACCCACCCGCCCGGGCAGCCACCAACACGCCAACGAAGGAGCGAGCATGACCACCCACGAGATCGCCGACCGGGTCCGCGCACTGATGCCGGGCGTCATCGAGGACCTCGAGAAGCTGATCGCCATCCCCTCCATCGCGTTCCCGGGCTACCCCGAGGCACCGATGCGCCAGATGGCCGACACGACGTTGCAGATGTTCCGCGACGTCGGCTTCACCAACGCCCGGCACATGGAGGTTCCCTCGGGCTATCCCCCGATCTACGCCGAGATCGAGGGGCCTCCCGGATCGCCCGTGGTGATGCTCTACGCGCACTACGACGTGCAACCGGCCCCTCCGGAGCAGGGGTGGACGAGTGACCCATGGACGCCCACGCGCAAGGACGACGGTCGGATCTACGGACGCGGGTCCGCCGATGACATCAGCGGTCTCGTCACCCACCTGGGCACGCTGAGGGTCTTCGACGGCAAGCCCCCCTGCACGGTCAAGCTCATCCTCGAGGGCATGGAGGAGACGGAGAGCAACCTCGAGGCGTTCGTCGAGGCGCACCCCGAGCTGTTCGCCTGCGACCTGTTCGTCATCTGCGATATGGGCAACCTCCGGGTCGGAGAGCCCGCCCTGACGACGGCCCTGCGCGGCGATGTCGCCTGCATCGTGACGGTGCGCACTCTCGAGCACCCGCTCCACTCAGGCGTCTTCGGTGGCCCGGCCCCCGACGCGATGATGGCGCTCGCTCGGCTCCTCGCGACCCTGCACGACGACGAGGGGAACGTCGCGATCGACGGGGTCACGGAGACCGTGTGGGAGGGCGCGGACTTCAGTGAGGACGACCTTAGGTCAAGTGCGGACGTCCTCGATGGCGTCGCCCTCACGGGCAGCGGGCCGATCGGTGCCCGACTCTGGGCCCGTCCGTCCGTCAACGCGATCGGGATCGACATGACGAACATCGCGACCTCGTCCAACGTGCTCATCCCCGAGGCGCGCGCCAAGATCTCGATGCGCATCGTCCCCGGCTCGGAGCCGTCGCAGGAGCTCGACGCGCTCGTGGCGCACCTCGAGTCACACGCCCCGTGGGACGCGAAGGTCGAGGTGCAGCGCACCAAGGAGGCGCCCCCCTTCCTCTGCAAGACGGACGGGCCCGGGTATGCCGCCGCGCGCGATGCCTTGTCGGAGGCCTTCGGTCGGCCGGCTGGTGAGGCGGGTTGCGGAGGCTCGATCCCGTTGCTGCGAACTCTCGAAAAGGCCTCGTCCGGTGCGGAATTCGTGCTGTGGGGCCCTGAGGATGTGGCGGTGGCACGCATCCACGCGTCCGACGAGAGCGTCGACCCGTCCGAGATCGAGAAGCTCATCGTGGCCCAAGCGCTCCTGCTGCAGCGACTCGCTGACGGCGCTGGCACGGGCTCCTGAGCCGCAGCCTCGTCACTCAGCCGAGCCCGGCGAGAACCTGGACGATGACGATCTTGGCGATCATCGCGATGGGATAGACGAGCACGTAGCCCAGCCCCACCCTCGTGTCGAAGCCGGTGCGGTCGTTGGCGAAGGCGAGGATCGCCGGCTGGGTCTGCGCCCCCGCCAACATGCCGGCATGCTGCGTGCCGCCCATCCGGTGGATCAGGCGTCCGGCGAGCAGCAGGCACAGGGCGGCGGTCGTCGTGATGACGAAGCCGAGCACCGCCACCTTCCACCCCACGTCGGAGCCGATCGCCCCCGCGATGCGCTCCCCAGCCCGCGTGCCGGCATACGCGAGGAAGGTGATCATGCCGAAGTAGGACAGGGAGTGCGCAGCCCCGTTGGACATCGACGTCACGACCGGGCCGATGCGCCCGAGCCGACCGAAGACGAGCCCGGTGAGCAGAGTGCCGGCAGCAGCGCCCAGCGCGAATCCCCCTCCGGGCAGCGGGATGTGGACCAGGCCGATGAGCAGGCCCAGGGAGAGCCCGAGGGCGAAGCCACCCGGGTTGATGTCGGACATGCCCCGATCGGAGTCGCCGAGGAAGCGGCCGACGTCGGCCATCCGGTCCGCCGGGGCCGTGACGCGCACCCGGTCGCCCATCTGCAGCACGAAGTCCGGGGCCGCCACGAGGTCGACGTCAGCGCGGCGCACGCGGCTGATGTGGGCGCCGAAGCGGCCCTCCAGATCGAGCGCTCCGACGGTCCGACCGGCCACCGCCGAGTTCGAGATGGTCACCCGGCGGTAGTCGAGGTCGCCCTGGCCAACGACGATGTCGTGCGACGAGCGGTGACCCAGCTCAGCCGTGACCTGGTCGACGAGATCACGCGGTCCGACCACGGTCACGAGGTCGTTGGGCCCCAGCCGCTCGTCGTCGTCGGCCACGACCGTGGGGTTCGCGAAGTGCCCGTGCTTGAGGCGCGAGAAGGTGACTCGCTGGTGGTAGCGCGCCTCGATGTCGGAGAGCAACACGCCTTCGGCTCGCTCCGTGCGGATGGTCTGGTTGACGAGCGGCTCGCTCGGCGGCTCCTCGTGACCGCGGTGACGCAGCGACCAGGCCGCGGCGAGCAGCATGCCGAAGACACCCCAGAGGTAGGCGATGGAGTAGCCGATCGTGGGACCCGCCGGGTCGGCTGCACGCTCGGTCGCGGCCGCCAGCGCAGGCGTGTTGGTCAATCCGCCGGCGAAGGTCCCCGCGACGACGGACGACGTCAGTCCCAAGGCCTTGCCGACGAGCACGGCGAGCACGGCGACCAGCGCGAAGGTCACCACGACGGAGAGCATGACCGGCCAGCCGCGCCGCAACGAGGCGAAGAAGCTGGGGCCCGACACGATGCCGATCGTGTAGGTGAAGAGCACGAGACCCAGCGTGCCGACGGTCTCGGGGATCAGGAGCTCCACACCGTTGGCCACGCCCAGGGCCGACACGGCAATGGCCGCGAAGAGCACTGCCGCTGGGCCGATCGCCACCGTCCCGACGCGGACGTGTCCCAGGAGGGCGCCGAGGAGAAGCAGCAGCGCCAGCAGAAGGATCGGTTGGCCGGACAGGTTGGTCAGCACAGCTCATCCTCTCGCTCGGCGCGCGGGAAGGGGACCCCGTCCCAGCTCGGCGGGCCTCTCGTCGAGGCCAGGCCCGCGATGGCCACCACGTCGAGGACGCACGTGGTCACTCCAAACACAAGAAATCATCCCCGACGGCTGACTCCCGCGGTCTGGCCCGGCCGTAGGTTCGGCAAGCGGGCAGGAGCCAGCGCGTGACGGAGGGAGCGCAACCATGTCGGGGACGAGCTCGTCGGCGGCGACGCCGGGCGCGTCAACGGTCGCCGCAGGCGGCGTTCTTGCGGCGACGTGTCTGTCGACGTTCGTGGTGAACGCGAACACCTCCGCAGTCAGCATCCTGCTGCCGGCCATCAGCGCCGACACCGGGATGGACGTCACCACCCTTCAATGGGCAGTGACCGGCTACTCGCTCGTCGGCGCCGCAGTGATCGTGACCTCGGGCTCGCTGGGTGACGTCTTCGGTCGCAAACGAGTGTTCCAGCTCGGCCTGATGCTCTTCGTCGTGTCGTGCATCCTCATCGCCCTGTCCTCATCGGGAGGCGCCGTCATCGCTGGTCGCTTCATCCAGGGCGCGGCTGGCGCGACGATCCTGGCCTGCGGGCTCAGCCTGCTGTCGGTGGCGAACGACGGCCAGGCCCAGCTGCGCGCTGTCTCGCTGTGGGGCGCAGCCGCTGCCGTGGGCGCGGCGGCCGGACCGCTGATGGGAGGCGTCCTGGTCACCTTCATGGGATGGCAGGGACTCTTCTGGGTCGATGCCGTCATCGGGGCCGTCTGCATCGTCATCACCGCCCAGAAAGTCGCCGAGTCACGTGACCCGAACCGTTCGCACTCGATCGACTACGCCGGCTCTGCTCTGATCGCCCTGACCCTCGCCCCCCTGATCCTGGCGCTCAGCAAGGGCGGCGACTGGGGTTGGGCCTCCGTGGCCACCATCGGGTGTGTCGCACTCGGAGTGGCCTCGGGCTTCGCGTTCGTCGCCGTCGAGCGACGCGTGGCCGTGCCCATGCTCGACCTGGCCCTGCTCCGCAACAGGGTGCTGGTGGGCTCGACGATCGCCATCCTCATCGGTGCCGGCACCATCAACGCCCTGATGTACCTCCTGAGCCTCTACTTCCAGGACCCCAGCGCGCTCGGCTTCACCACGCTCCAGGCAGGGCTGGCGACGTTGCCGGCCACCGTCGGCCTCGTCGCCATCGCCGCCGCCGTGCCTCGCCTGACGGCGCGCCTCGGTGGCCGACAGGTGGTAGGCATCGGGTTCCTGCTGACAGCAATCGGATTCGCCGCGGTGGGGTTCGTCGACGCCGACTGGGCCTACCGCGCGTTCCTCCTGCCTCTCATCGCGGTGGCGGTGGGCATGGGTCTGTCCAACGGTCCCGCCTCGTCGGCCGCGACCGCGTGCGTCCCCGAGAACCAGGTGGGGTCGGCGTCCGGCGTCTCCAACATGGCCCGCTACGTCGGTGCGGCCGTGGCCACTGCGCTCGCCGCGACGATCTATGGCTCGGTCATCGCCAGCCGCACCGCTGAGGGCGCCCCGGCGTCGGAGGCGCTCGCGTCGGGACTCGCGACCGCGTCCTGGGTGATGGCCGGCTTCAGCCTCGTGGGCGTCATCATGGCCGTCGTCATGGGCCGCCACCAGGCAGCACGCGGCTCCCTCCACGACTCGGCTGCCGCCGCTGCCGCCACGTCGATGACCCTGCCCACGACGGCCACTGCCACGGGTGGCTCCCCCACGTCGAAACAGCCACGATGACCACGACCACGCTTCGGCGACTCGACACGCCGCGATCGGCAGCTCTGGCAGGTGTCGCCTTCGCGTTGCTCTTCTCGACGAGTCTGGCGCTCCTCCGGTCTGTCACGCCCGAGGATCCGTTCGTCGTGGCCTCGTGGACGGAGGGTGCCGGGGGGCGGGTTCGTGTCGCCCTGGCACTCGTGCCGTTCGCAGGCATCGCTTTCCTGTGGTTCATCGGCGTCCTCCGCGACCAGTTCGGCGAGCTCGAGGATCGCTTCTTCGCATCGGTCTTCCTGGGCAGCGGCCTCCTCTTCCTGGCGATGGTCTTCGTGTCGATGGCGCTGGCAGGCGCGCTGCTCGCCGGTGTCAGTGCTGGGCGCGAGTCCGTCTTCAGCAGTGACACGGTCGCCTTCGGCCGCGCCACGATGCTCCAGGTCGGCAACGTCTATGCGCTGCGGATGGCGGCGGTCTTCATGATCTCCTTGGGCACGATCTGGTTGCGGACCGGGCTCATGCCCCGCTGGGTGTCCGTCGCGACCTACGCGCTCGCCGCTGTGCTGCTCTTCGTCATCAGCCTCAGCCTGTGGGTGGCGCTCGTCTTCCCCGCCTGGGTGCTCGCGGTCAGCCTGCTCATTCTCGTGCGGAGCCGGCGGCGCTGACGTCACGCGGCGCCGTCACTTCCGTCAACGCCGCTGCCACGAGCGCTCCGCGTCGAGCACCGTGCGCGAGAGGACGGCGGTCAGCAGGGACCCGATGCAGAGCCCGATGAAGAGGTTGATCACGCTGGCACCCACCTTGGCGGCGGTCTCCCCCTCGCGGGTGAACGGGACGATCATCGCCGCCAGGGTCATGAGGGCCACGATCCACGAGAAGAAGGCCCGAGGCTTCGGTGTCGTCACCGACAGCAGGTGGGCCAGCGCCGTCGCCACGAGGGCGAGCAGGAACGCGGTAAGGGCGTAGTTGACGCGCATCGAATCGCTGACGTCGAGCACCACGGCCGTCGAGGCGAGGTCGACATCGAGGGCACCTTGCACGATCAGCACGCCGACCCACGCGGCGAGCGCGGCCACACACGCCGTGGCGACACCGCCCGCCCACAGACGTCGAGTGTCGATGGAGACCACGTCGGGATCCCCGGGCACCACGGTGCGTCTCATCTCGGCCTCCATCTCGGCACGCCTCAGCGACCGCCGAAGGTCTCCAGCAGGACCGAACGCTCGGCGTCCGTGAGGTTGGTGTCGATGAGCTTGCTGTGGCCTCCGTGGAACCGCTCACCCACGCGGTCGAGGTTGCCCTCTTCGGTGACCAGGAAGAGGGCGGACGTTCCCGGCGTCACCTCGGTGCGGATCCGCTCCAGCTGGTCCTTGGAGATGCCGGCGTCCTCCGTGACCTTGCTGATCGCCCCCAGCGCTGCACCCGCAACGCCGCCGATGACCGGGACGAAGAAGAGGGCGCCGACGACGACACCCCACAGGGCTCCCCAACCTGTGCCTCGCCAGGTCTCCTCGTGGCCCTGCTTGGTGCGGGGCTGCGATGCGCCCTCCGGCCACGAGACGACAGCGTGATCAAGGATCTTGATGAGCCCGTCACCCTCGCAGTCCTTGAGGACGGACTGCGCGCCGTCGGCGCCGTCGGGACTGTCGAACTTCCACACCGTGAAGGCGGCCATGCCTGACTCCTCTACCGTTGGCCCGCTGGCCGTCCGGTCACGCGGGACTCTCGACGTTGACTGACCCTACCGCCGCGACGACGTTGCCATCAGGGTTTGCACGGACGCCGACCCGCGCTGCACGACGCCAGTCTGGGAGGGTGGCATCGTGACCGGATCAGATCGTGACCGCGACGCCTCTGGGCAGGCGCGCCAAGCGCGACCCCGTGATGAGCTGGGTCGCCCACTCCCCTACGGGGCTGCCGGCGTCGAGCCCGTGTCGGAGGAGCCACTGCCCCCGCACGAGGCGCTGACAGCAGCTCGAGCGCTCGTGCAGGCCGGCCGTCCGTTCTCCGCCCACGAGGTGCTCGAGGCACGCTGGAAAGCCGCGCCCGACGACGAGCGAGATCTATGGCAGGGGCTGGCGCAGGTGTGTGTGGCACTCACCCACGCGGCTCGCGGAAACCAGATCGGAGCGGACCGGCTCTTCGAGCGAGCCGCCGCCCGACTGGCCACCCACGCCTCCTCCGGAGGAGAGACCTATGGCCTCGACCTGGATGCGGTGGTGGAGAGCGCCCGACGCCACGTCGGGGTCTTCTGAGAGTCCGGGAGAGCGAGACGTGCGGGGGACGTGTGGCGCTCTTTCACAGGACGCGCCCAACCTCCCCCCAGCCCTGACACACTGAGAGCGTGCCCACCGGCGACGCCGTGGTCCTCACCCGACTCCTGGCCGCTTTCAACGCGCATGACCTCGACGAGATCATGCAGTTCTTCAGCGACGACTGCGTGCTGGAGACGCCACGTGGAGCACATCCATGGGGGACCCGCTTCGAGGGCAGCACCGAGGTGCGTGAAGGTCTCGCGCAGCGTTTTCGTGGTGTTCCCGACGTGCGCTACTCAGAGGACGAGCACTGGCTGTGCGACGGCCACGGCGTCTCGATGTGGCTCCTCACCGGAACGACCGCGGAGGGCGAGCGCATACGAGTGCGGGGGTGCGACCTGTTCGACCTTGACCCGGACGGGCTGATCCGGCGCAAGGACTCCTACTGGAAGATCGTCCAGCAGCCGTAGCCTCCCTCTCGTGCCGCTCGCCCCGCCGTTCAGCGCATCAGCGTGACCGTCACGTTGCGCGGTGTCGCTGTTCCGGAGGCGGTCGAGGGTGAGACGACGAAGACTCCCCCACCACCGGCCCACGTCTCGAGCTCAACGAGGGCGGCATACGACTTCGGCGTGCCGTAGGCATGGTCGAACTCGCAGGCCAGTGTGTACGCACCCGAGCCGCTGTTGCCGGCGATCCAGAACACTGCACCGATCGTGCGGACCAGGCTCAGCCGCTGGCTGCCACGGACCGTCGCGCCGTCCATCACCTTGAGGTTGAGGATCACCTCGGCCGACGCATAGCCCCAGGTTGCAGCCAGGCTCGTCGAGTACGAGGCGTCAATCACCGTCTCGACCCGGATCCGACGCACCGCGGCGTCCGCGGCGAACGAGCCGCCCACCGACGCCAGCTCCTGCTGCGAGCCGACCATCAGCCAGTTGTAGCTCCAAAGCCGTCCGGTGTTGCGGTCCGCTGACGCCTTGCCCGTCGTCGATCCCAGCGTGTACGGCTTGGGAATGCTGACCGTGGAGACGGTTGGTGGGGGTGGGGGTGGCGGAGGCGGAGGAAGCCACCACGACCCGATGTTGACGGAGTACCCGACGAGGCCCACGGACGACAGCGACCGCTCGGTGTCGCGGGTGCCCGGGTCCTCAAGATCCTTGGGCACGTCGTCACCCAGGACGGCCTTGGCCTCGACAGATCCCTGCTTCGGATCGGCCCCGGTTGCCGTGACAGCCTTGGCGACGCGTGGAGCCCATGCGGCCTGCGCCTTCTCGAACCGCGCCAGCGCGCCCTCCGGGTCACCCTCGGCCGCCGCCTCGAAATCCCTTCGCATGGCATCGACGTCAAGCCCCGCCTTGTCGGCGCCCTTGCGGGCGTCCTTCTCGTACTTCTTGGACAGCTTCTCGAGTGCCTTGAGCTGGCGGTCGAGCTTCTGGCCGTGGTCTGACCGAGCCTTCTCCAGGTGTTTGTCGTAGCCCTGCTGCAGGCTCGCGACCTCGTCGGCGCCGGGGCGGTTCTCGGCGCTGGCCGTGGTGTCGTCGTTGTCCATCGTGGCCATCCCCTCTGTTGAGATCCCCGAAGCGCCTTTCGTGGTGGCGCCCCAGGGAGGTGATACCTGCCTCTCCACGCTGACAGATCCATGAGGCCGTGACCCCGAAATCACCCAAGACCGTCACATTGCTCGATGGCATCGACGGCAGGCAGCACGTGCATCACAAAGACTGCGTGTGCGCCGGAGGATGACCGTGTGAGTGTTCTCCAGGCTTCTGGTGCCGGCCGTGCGAAGCACGCCGGCACGGCGACGACCGACACGATGACGAACTTGGGCTGCGCGCCCAGCGGCACCACCCGGAATGCCAGCATCACCGTGACGAGGACCACCGGGTGCAGCAGATACGTCGCATACGAACCGCGCCCCGCCTTGGCCATCAGCGGGCCGTGGGTCGGCCAGCGGCGGCGCAGCCACGTCAGGCACCACAGCGTGTATGCGATCGAGACGACGCCGTAGAGGATGGCCAACGACACGCTGGCCCAGTTGAGGCCCTCCAGTGCCATGTCGAGCTGGTCGCGGGCCCCGGTGTAGGCCACGAGCACCAGGGTGAGGACCAGCCCGACCACGGTCACCTGACCGAGGCGCCGCTCCGTGCGCCGGGAAAGTCTGCCGTCCCAGTCGGACTCGGCCGCCATCACGCCGAGCGCGAAGAGGACCGCGGCCTGGGTCCACGCACTGACGCGCGCGTTGAGCAGGTGGGTGTCCAGCAGCGTCGTGAACTGCCACACCGCCAGCGACCCGACGCTGATGACCGACCCGGCAACGATGAGCGAGCCGCGATCCGGCCTCGGCCGGGAGCCCGCTAGAGGCCGGATCGACCGCAGCGCGGCATAACCCAGCGAGCAGGCAAGCAGCGCCACGACGAACCACATGATCGAGAACTCGGTATCGGCCAGGTTCCCCAGGAAGGTGAGGGCGTCGTCCTCCCAGAGGTCGCCGAGGTAGTCGGCCAGCGGGTTCACGAGGACCACGAAGAAGACCAAAGGGATGCCGAGCCGTACGAGGCGGCTGTCCACGAATCCAGCGGGGCCGCGTCGCTCCAGCGACTCGACCGAGAACCACCCCGCCACCACGAAGAGCGGGCCCAGACCAAAGACCCCGCCCATCAGCGCCGGCAGGGCGACGGCGATGGACACGACACTGTTGGTCACGCGCTCGTCGTCGTAGTAGTAGCCAGCGAAGTCCGTGACGTAGGCGGTCGCCGTGTGCACCACGATGACGCCGGAGATCAGGACCACCCGCAGCGTGCCCACCCACTGCTCGCGCTGCCGAACCTGCCCCGGTCCTCTCCCGATCGAGGTCATCAACCGTCTCCTCGCTCTCCTCCAGTGTGCTCCGGCCGCGGCCCAGGAGTGCGAGGTATGAGACCCGGCGTCGACGGCACGGATGTGCCGCCGGGCTACGCCACGATGGTCCGCGCCGGCCGACAAGGTGGCGATCTTGCGGTCTGCGAGGTCGGTCAACGCCACCGTGCTGAGAAGCCGGTCGATGTCGTGGGGCCGGCTGCGCTCCGGAGTCGAGTACGGCGCAAAGTAGCCGCCGAGCTGGTTCAGCAGCTTGCGGGGGGTCCAGCGCGGTCGTCCCGCCACGACTGGAGGACGACACCGGTGCGCGCTCGCCAGTCCTCGTCCGCACTGCCCGGGTCCTGGCCGAGCACGCTGACTTGGCCCGCCGACCGGACCCGGAATCCCTCGAGGATCCAGATCGTCGTGGTCTTCCCTGCACCGTTCGGGCCGAGCAGGCGGACCACCTGGCCCGGGGAGACGTCGAAGTCCACCCCTGTCACCACGTCATTGTGTACGTAGCGCATCTGCAGGTCGCGGACACTGACAACCGGTTCCATGAGCCCTCCCGAGCACGTGCGACACCGGACCACAGCGGCCTAGAAGTCCGCGCCAGCAGCCGCCAGAGGTCTTGGGCCCTGAGTGGCACGCCACGAGGCTGCCGCAGGTCCAGACGAGAACCAAGAAGGGCACGGTCCTCGTTCGGTCTGAGTCACTGTGCAGTGACCGGTTGCCACGCCGGCTGTCCGTCGAAACCGGGCGCGTCCGTGAGGGCATGTCGCACTCCGGTCTGGACATGGACGACATAGACGTCCCACGACCCTTCTGCGTCGGAGTAGTACGCGAGCGACCGGCCGTCCGGCGACCATCGTGGCCGTTCCTCCGACGGGGACTCGGCGACGACCGAGCGCGCCTCGCTCCCGTCCGCAGCCATGACGGCGATGTCGAAGCCGACCGAGGTCACGACGTTGTACGCCAGGCGTGACCCGTCGGGGGTCCACGCTGGGTTGATGCCGTGGACTGTGCGGGGAAGGAGCGGCCCCTCGACCCCAGTGTCCGGGTCAACCGCGCGGAGTTCGGGCGCGCCTCGGCGGGTGGTTGCGAAGCCGATCCGCGAGCCGTCCGGCGACCACTGAGGCTTGTCGTCCAGTCCAGGCGAGTTCACCAGCTGCCGGACGTTCGATCCGTCGACGTTCATCACGAAGATGTCCCAGTCGCCGTCGCGGTTGGAGCTGAAGGCCAGCCGACGACCGTCAGGCGACCAGCTCGGGTAGAAGTTCGCGGACGCGTCGCGGGTGACCTGCGTCAGTCCCGACCCATCCGGGGAGATGAGGTAGATGTCGCTCCTCATCGGTGTCCCGGCGTTGAAGGCCAGCCATCGACCGTCCGTTGACCAAGCCGGGTGGGAGACCGGAGGCAGCTCCTGAGTCAGCCGGCGCACCTCGGTGCCGTTCGCCTGCATGAGGTAGAGCGCCTCGACACCCTCGCGATCGGAGACGAACGCAATGAGTCCGGCGGGGATCCCGGACCGCGGCTGCGGAGAGGCCCGCTGCGGCGAGATCTCCGGTTCTGGCGTCGTGCAACCCAGCACACCACATCCAACGACCCCGGCCAGCAGCGCGAGGCGACGCAACCGCGGCCCGTGCATTTTCCGCACAATCCAAGTGTCGCGGTCGACGCGACGGCCTGCCAAGTGACCGCGTACCCCGTTCCTGATGTTGTCGCGATGGACGCTGGAACACGTCCTGCGGTTTGCAACGCGTGCCCGACACCCGCGGCCCGAAGGGCGTGCTGCGGGCAAGTGGGTCAACCCCCGCGAGCCGACCAATCCGGCGCCGGCAGATCCAATGCGTGACCTGAGAGGTGCGACATCACGCTTGCCGGGCCCGGGGGGATCAACGCGAGGCAACATTGCCAGACCAGGTCGCCTGTCTACTTGGCGTCGACGAAGCACGCTCCGGCTGGAACCTGCCCAGGTCCTGCCTGCCGACCCCTGGACGGCAGGGTGATGACCAGGTGCTCAGAGCCGGCAATCCGGCACTTCGCGGGGGTCAGGATGGCGCCCGACCCCCGCGATCGGGGCTCCGGTTCTCAGCCGCGGGCAGCTGCCTTGATCAGCGAAAGCACCGCCGCGGGGTGGCTCAGCATGGCGACGTGCGAGCTGTCGATCTCGACGGTCGTGGAGCCGGCACGCTCGGCCATGGCGCGCTCGGCCTCCGGGGGGATGATGCGGTCCTGACGCGCGACCAGGTACCAGCTGGGGATGGTCAACCATGCCGGCGCACCTGACGGTGTCACCAGTGCGGCCAGGGCGCCGGGACGCTGGGTCGCCGCCATCACGCGCGCGGTTGACTTGGGTAGGTCTTGCGCGAACAGGGTTGGGAAGTGGACCGGGTCGATGAAGGCGTCGGCGTCCCCGCCGGTCGCGCCCGGGAAGGGCCGCACGACGAGGTGGTCGATGACGTCGGTGTGTCCGCCGCCGAGCGCGTTGGCAGCGGCGACGCTCTCGCCCTCGGCGAGGGCGTAGGCGGCGATGTAGACCAGGGCCTTGACGTCGGGGTCACCCGTGGCGGCATTGGTGATCACCGCTCCGCCGTAGGAGTGCCCGACGAGCACGATGGGCCCGTCGATGGTCGACAGGAGCTGGCGTAGGTACACGGCATCAGTGGCGGGGCCGCGCAGCGGGTTCGAGAACGCGATGACGGGGTAGCCCTCGCCGAGGAGGCGAGCTGCGACGGGGTTCCAGCCACTGGAGTCGGCGAAGGCGCCGTGGACTAGCACCATGGTGGGCTTGGGTGCCGCGGAGATCTTGGCTACCGATGCGGGCGGGGGCGACGCAGCGGCCGCGGCCAGGGTGAAGCCGGTGAGCATGAGGATGCCGGCGAGGGCGGCGACGAGGAGGCGGATCCGGTGTGGGCGGTGAGCGGTCATGAGGATCTCCTTGGGTGGGAACGGGGTCCTTGCAGCGTGGCCGTTCGCGGCCTTGGCGGTGACCACGCGAATCTCGTAGTCAGATCGCTGGTCACGCCCTCGGCCCAGCCGCTAGCGTCGCCGGATGGACGCTCCCCGCCTGTTCGGACGCGAAGCCGAGGAGCGTCAGATCGGGGCGCTGGTGGCTGCTGCCCGCAACGGCCGAGGAGGCGCCCTGCTGATCCTTGGCGATCCGGGGATAGGCAAGTCCTCATTGCTCGGCCTGACCGCGCGGGCCCACGGGATGCGCGAGCTCGCCGTAACCGGCTATGAGGCCGAGTCCACGATCCCGTATGCGGCGATCTACAGGCTGCTGTTACCACTCCGACCGAGCCTCTCGGCGCTGTCCGAGATCCACCGGCAGGCGCTGCAGGTCGCCTCCGGATCTGCACAGGGCCCGCCACCTGACCGGTTCCTGGTCGGGATGTCCGTGCTCGCGCTGGTCGCCGCCGCCGCTCAGGAGGCGCCGCTGCTCTGCGCGGTCGACGACGCGCACCATCTCGATGCAGAGTCGATGGAGACGCTGACCTTCGTGGCCCGACGGCTCGAGGCCGAGCCGGCCGCGTTGCTGTTCGCCGGTCGCGATGAGCCGCACCTGGCCGAGCGTGCCGCCGGAGTTCCGGTCCTGCGGGTGCCTGGTCTCGATCCGGAAGCCGCGACGAACCTCTTGCAGAGTGCGTTGCCGGAGCCGATCGACCCGGCCGCGGCCGCCCAGATCGCCACGTCCACCGGCGGCAACCCGCTCGCCCTGCTGGACCTCGCCAGCGAGCTCGACACCCGGCGGCTCACCGAGTCGAGCCTGGCCGACGAGCCGATGCCGGTCGGGCACCACCTGGAAGCGTTCTACCTGCGGCGGGTGCGGCACCTCACGCCCGATCTTCAGCTGTGGCTGCTCGCGGCAGCCGCCGACTCCACCGGCAACCTCGACCTGATCCGCTCCGCCGCCAAGGAGCTCGGGTTGCTCGACGCGTCGGGAGAGGGAGCCGAGCTCGCCGGCCTGGTGACGCTGGGCCGCAGCGTGGAGTTCCGGCATCCGCTGGTGAGGTCGTCGGTCTACAACGGGGCTCCCGGCCCTGACCGACGCCGGGTGCACCGTGCCCTGTCGCTAGCGGCCGCCGATCTCGCCCTCGTGGAGCTCGAGGCCTGGCACGCGTCGAAGGCCACCCTCGGGACCGACCCAGGCGTCGCCGACCGGCTCGAGCGGGTCGCCGACCTGGCGGGCGCCCGCGGCGGATTCCTCTCCCGCGCCAGCGTTCTCGCGCAGGCTGCGGCCCTGACGCCGGTCGGGGACTCACGCAACGCGCGTCTCGTCGGGGCCGCGGAAGCGGCGTTCGCCGCAGGAGCGGTGCGGGTGTCCAAGACACTCCTCGACGACGTCGATCCAGAGGCGATGTCGCCCGGACTGCGGGGGCGGCTCATCTCGCTGCGCGCGGTCCACGCCCTCTTCATCGGCGACCCAGCGCTCGTGCACAGTGGCGCAGACATGCTCGAAGCGGCCGCGTGCTTCCACGGCGTCGACCCCAGCGCCGAGCAAGCGGCCCTGATCCGGGCGTTCGAGCTCACCCTCCCGGCCGAGCGGCTCGCCGAGGGTGTGACGTTGAGTGAGCTCGGGCGCCGGCTTCGCGACGGTGCTGCCCTGCAGGACGGCTTCCCCGCCACCGTCCTCACCGCGCTGGGCGCCTTGATCGTGCTGCCCTACGACGAGGCCGTGCCGCTGATGCGTCGGGCCGTCGACCAGCTCAATGCCCTTCCGCCCGCGGAACTGATGAGCTACGCCGTCGTCGGCGTCGCGCTCACCACCGCGCTGTGGGATGCCGTGGCCCGGCGTACGCTCCTCGACCGGATCGCCGCCGCGGCCCGCGACGCCGGCGCCCTGCAGGTGCTCGACACGACGCTGTGGATCATGTCCCTTGCGGAGCTCACCGGCGGAACACCGCGGGCATCCGGTGAGCGGATCGCACAGGTGCGCGAATTGCGTCGCTCCATCGGCTACGACGCCGAGCAGGTGGTCAACCCCGCCTTCCTCGCGTGGAGCGGCGCACCCCGCCCGCAGGTCGAGGCGATCTCGGCCGCAGGCTTGTCAATGGGGTTCGGGGGCGTCCACTCCGCGGGAATCGCCGCCCTCGCCGTGCGCGACCTCGCCGAGGGCCACTACCGCGACGGCTACCACCGGCTCAAACCCCTCATCGAGGCGCCGTTCCTCCAGGTCACCCCCATGGAGCTCGCCGACTTCGTCGAGGCCGCCGTGCGAGCCGGGCACGCCAGCGCTGCTGAGCCGCACGTCCAGCATCTCGAGGCGCTGGCGGCGGTCAACGGGTCGCCATGGGCCCGCGCGATGGCCGCTCGGTCTCGTGCCATCACGACAGAGGGCACCGACGCGGAGCCGCTCTACCGGGCGGCGATCGATGCACTCGAGCGGACGGACATCGACATCGAACGGGCCCGCTCGCACCTGCTCTACGGCGAGTGGCTGCGCCGCGCAAAGCGTCGCCGCGACGCTCGGGAGCAGCTCACGGTGGCACTCGAGCTGTTCGAGCGCTCCAGCGCCCCGGCGTTCGCCGGGCGGGCCCGCAGCGAGTTGGCGATTACCGGCCTCAAGGCGGAGTCGGCGGCGGCGCCACAGAGCTTCGGCCTCACCACCCAAGAGCTGACGATCGCGCGGATGGCCGCCTCGGGCACCACGAACGCCGAGATCGGCGCGACGCTGTTCATCAGCGTCAACACGGTCGACTACCACCTGCGCAAGGTCTTCCAGAAGCTAAGCATCTCCTCGCGCCGCCAGCTCACCGAGCGCCTCAACCGCCAGACCTGAACGGCCAGCGGGTCGCACCTCGCAGCTAATGGGTCCGGCAGACCCATGGCAATCGTCCGAACGGCTTGCGTCGTGCCGACTACGTGCAGCACGTGGTCCACGACACCATCACGCGATCGGAGACTCGGAAGATCGACCACCCGGGAGGGGACATGCCATTCGTCACCGCCGACGACGGCGCACAGATCTTCTACAAGGACTGGGGCTGCGATGGCTCGCCGGTCATCCTGAGCCACGGCTGGCCGCTCAACGCGGACGCGTGGGATGCCGGCGCGCGGTTCCTCGCCGAGCACGGGCACCGCGTCATCGCACACGACCGGCGTGGCCACGGCCGCTCGACCCAGTCGTGGCACGGCAACGAGATGGACACCTACGCCGACGACCTCGCCACCCTCATCACGGCTCTCGACCTGACCAACCTCACGATGATCGGCCACTCCACGGGCGGCGGCGAGATCGTCCGCTATGTGGGGCGTCATGGCAGCGATCGGGTGGCGAGACTCGTTCTCGTGTCGGCGGTTCCGCCCCTGATGCTGCAGACCGACGACAACCCGGAAGGCCTGCCGCTCACAGTGTTCGACCAGATCAGGGCTGGCGAGGCGAGCGACCGCTCCCAGCTCTACCGCGACTTCGCGGACGGCCCCTTCTTCGGGCACAACCGCAACCACGACGTCGACCAGGGCTTCCGGGACGCCTTCTGGCTGCAGGGAATGGCCTGCGGGCACCGCGCAGCATACGAATGCATCGCGGCGTTCTCGGCCACCGACTTCCGGCCAGACCTCGCCAAGGTCGACGTGCCGACGCTCGTCATCCACGGGGATGACGACCAGATCGTCCCGTTCGACGTCGGCGGCAAGCGGTCCGCCGATCTCATCACCGGGGCGGTGCTCAAGGTCTACGAGGGCAGCGCCCACGCGCTGCCCGACACGGACCGCGATCGCCTGCACGCCGACCTGCTCGAGTTCATCGACTCCTGACCGGAAGAGGACATCATGACTGACACCGACCACCCCCAGAAGAACGACCGTCCGGACACCGTGGTGCTCGTGCACGGCCTCTGGATGACGCCCCGCAGCTGGGAGAACTGGGCCGCCTACTACCGCGACAAGGGGTTCACCGTGCTCACGCCCGGGTATCCCGGGTTCGAGATCGAAGTCGAGGCGCTGCGGGAGAATCCCCAGATCATCGCCGAGCTGACCGTGCCCGAGACGCTCGACCACCTTGAAGCCACGATCCGGTCGGTGGAGGGCGTTCCGCCGATCATCATGGGCCATTCCTTCGGCGGCACCCTGACACAGCTCCTGCTGGCTCGTGGTCTGGGCTCGGCGGGCGTGGCCATCGACTCCGCCCCCACCGAGGGCGTGCGGGTCAACCCGATCTCTCAGGCAAAGTCGCTCTTCCCCGCGCTGAGGAACCCCGCCAACCGGCACAAGGCCGTCGGGTTCACACCGGAGGAGTTCCACTACGCCTTCACGAACACGCTCACCGACGAGGAGTCGCGCGCAGTGTGGGAACGCTATGCCATCGCCGCTCCGGGGATGTGGGTGTGGGAGTTCGGGCTGTTCGCGAACTTCAAGCCCGGGCACCAGGACACCTGGGTCGAGTACTCGGCCGATCGGGCCCCC
The DNA here is from genome assembly GCF_044793955.1 of Humibacillus xanthopallidus. Classification (GTDB taxonomy): domain Bacteria; phylum Actinomycetota; class Actinomycetes; order Actinomycetales; family Dermatophilaceae; genus Humibacillus; species Humibacillus xanthopallidus_C. The sequence goes on from NZ_CP084995.1 coordinate 2,615,257, forward strand.
CTGCTGTTCATCGGCGGAGAGAAGGACCACATCATGCCGCCGTCGGTGAACAGGTCGAACGCCAAGCATTACAGCAAGTCGCCGGCCCTCACCGAGTACTTCGAGTTCCCCGGACGTGACCACTGGACCTGCGGTGCTCCGGGGTGGGAGGCCGTCGCCGACCACGCACTCGACTGGGCACTGCAGCACGCTTCCACCGCGCGGCACTCCTCGGCCGCTGAGGCCTGAACCGGAGGGGCAGGGTCCGTCAGACAATCGGTGTAACTGGCGTTTTCATGGTTAGAGGTTCTCCGCTGCCGGCATCCGGTCGGCGAAGGTGATCGCGAAGGCGTTCAGGGCCGGCTTCCACCGGGTGACCCATCGTGCCTGCCAGAGGCCTTTGGGGTCCGGGCCCCGCGTGACGAGGTACAGCGTCTTGAGGGCGGCCTGCTCGGTCGGGACCGGGCCGGCGTTGTCGGTCAGCACCGTCTTCGCCGGGTGCCGTTCCTAGAGTTGGCCCCGTTGCGGCCTTCGACGGCGTGCTTGTCGTAGCCGACGTGCTCGGTCATCTCCTCCTCGAGGGCGGCCTCGATGACCTGTTTGGTGATCGCCTTGAGCAGCCCGTCCGGGCCGGTCAGCTCCTCACCCCTGGCGCGAGCGGCCTTGACCAGCTCGCGCACCGCCGCACGCTCCACCTCAGCAGGTGTGAGCGCCTTCTTCGCTGCTCTCTCAAGCGGGCTCACGCCCACCAGTGTGTCGGTCATCATCCGACCCTTCCCGCTGAACCCGTCAGCGCGTTGGGCCAGTTACACCGTTCGTCGGACAGTCTCTCCTGTGCGGGTGGCGGTTGCGCGCCCTCAGCCGACGTCCTCCAGGCCGCCCGCGGTGCCGTCTGAGTCAGCACTCCTCGTCACCATGGTGACCATCGGCGAGTCCTGCACCCAGTCCTCCATGGAGTACGCCTGCTCGGCGTACCACGGCTGCAGATGCCATGCCTGCGCCACGATGCGGCGGCGACTGCGCTCGTCGGTGACCTCCTCCACCGCCACCACCAGGTCGCGGGCAGGGTCCCGCAGGTGCACGACAGCGTTGGGGTTCGTGCGCAGGTTGGCCAGCCAGTGCCTGGCACCGGGCGTTCCCGTGACCACCATCTGACCATCGACGATCACGTACCAGATCTCGACCCGGCGCCAACGCCCGCTGCGGCGCCCCATGGTGCTCAGGTCACAGGTGCCCGTCAGGGGCAGGTCGTCGAGGTCCATGCCCGCAGGCTACGTGTCCGACCCGGTCCCCCAACGCAACAGCCCCCGACCACGTCTCCGCAGGTCAGGGGCTGTTTCTTGTTGGTGGGCGATACTGGGTTTGAACCAGTGACCTCTTCCGTGTCAAGGAAGCGCGCTACCACTGCGCCAATCGCCCTGGGGTGCTGCTGTTGTGGTGCTCTACCGAGGTGGAGACGGGATTTGAACCCGTGTACGCGGCTTTGCAGGCCGCTGCCTCGCCTCTCGGCCACTCCACCGTGGAAGGCAAGTGGAACTATTGCCTCCGAGCGGACGACCGGGCTCGAACCGGCGACCTCAACCTTGGCAAGGTTGCGCTCTACCAACTGAGCTACGTCCGCGGGAACACCAGCGGTGTAACTTCCCCGCTCGTGCTTGGTAGACATTAGCGGATCGATCTGCGACATACAAAACCGGCCCCGGCGGCCCCAGCAGACGGCTCACTCGTGGCGCCGACGGCCCCGCACGATGCTCTCGTCCTCGTCGTGCACACCCTCCTTGACGAGCCGCTCGGCCTCGGCCAGCTCGTCCTCGATCGTCACCTGCAGGACGGCGCGCTCGCTCCACGGGTGCCAGTGGACAGCGCTGCTGGCGCCGTCGCTCAGCACCACCGGCCAGATCGTGCGGGTGGCGGCGTTGAGACCCGACCCGATGAGGATGGCGATCGCGAGCGCATAGAGCCAGATGAGCAGCACGATCGGTGCACTGAGCGGGCCGTAGATCGTCGACCCGCCGAGGGAGGCCTCGAGCGAGACCCGCACGACGTAGGACGCGAGCAGCCAGATGGTCATGGCCAGCACCGCGCCGGGGATGTCGCGCACCCAGGGCCCACGTCGCGGCGTCGACACATGGTAGAGCGAGGTGAGCGCGAGCACGCTGACGAGCAGCACCGCCGGCCAGTAGAGATAGCGAAGGAAGTCGAGCTGCGGCGGCAGGAACGCCCCGATGACGCTCGGCCCCAGCAGCACGACCGGCAGCAGCACGATCCCGGCGACTGTGCCCACGGTGTAGAGCGAGAGCGACAGCGCGCGCAGCTGGATGATGCCGCGAACGTCCTTCTGCCCGTACATGATCGACACGGTGTCGATGAAGACGTTGAGCGCCCGGGAGCCGGCCCAGAGCGACAGCAGGAAGCCGACCGACACGAGCTCTGGCCGCCCGCGGGCCAGCACGTCCTGCACGGTGGGCACGAGCAGCTCGGTGATGCTGGCCTCGGTGAGGAACTGGGCGGCATACGTCTGGATCTCGGTGACGACCCGCGTCACGGCGTCGGGACCGATCCACCCGCTGACGTAGCCGAGCCCGCCGAAGAGACCGAGCACGAGCGGCGGCAGCGACAGCAGCATGAAGAACGCCGCCTCGGCCGCGAGCCCGGTCACGCGGTAGTCGAGGCACACGTCGAGCGTGCGCAGCACGAGACGCACCACCGTCACCCCGCCCGGCACCCGCTCCAGGGCGGTCCGGAACCTCTCGCGCAGACTCATCGGTCCCGAGGCTAGCCTCCGGAGGGTGAGCACACACGAGGTGACCAACCAGGTGCCGCCCTTCGCCGGCCGTGACCTGCTCGCCGACGACCCGGCCCTCGCCGAGGGCCTCGCACGCTGGGGAGGCGACGGAGCAGTCGCGGGGCTCGAGCCGCTCGCCCGGCTCGCCGGCTCCGAGCCCGCCCAGGAGCACGGTCGCCTGGCCGACACCCACCGCCCGGTGCTGCGCACCTTCGACAGCCGCGGCCACCGGGTCGACGAGGTGGAGTTCCATCCGTCGTGGCACTGGCTGCTCGGACAGGCGGTCGGGGCCGGCCTCACCGCCGGACCGTGGACCGCTCCCGCGGCCAGCGGCGCCCACGTGCGCCGCGCCGGGGGCTTCGTCGTGTGGTCGCGGGTCGAGGCCGGGCACGGCTGCCCCGTCTCGATGACGTATGCCGCCGGGTCGGCCCTGCGCCATCACCCGCAGCAGCGCGACCGCTGGCTCCCGGCGCTCGCGAGCCGCGACTACGAGCCCGGCATCCGGCCCGTCTCGGGCAAGGCGGGTGCGCTCGCCGGCATGGGGATGACCGAGAAGCAGGGTGGCTCCGACGTGCGGGCCAACACGACGCGCGCCGTCCCGACACCGGGCGGACCGCTCGAGGGCGACACCTATCGCCTCACCGGCCACAAGTGGTTCTGCTCGGCCCCGATGAGCGACCTCTTCCTGGTGCTCGCACAGGCGCCCGGGGGCCTCACGTGCTTCGTAGTGCCCCGAGCGCTCGACGACGGGGGCCGCAATCCCTTTGCCCTGCAACGGCTCAAGGACAAGCTCGGCAACCACTCCAACGCCTCCAGCGAGGTGGAGCTCGACGGCACCTGGGCGGTGCGCCTCGGCGACGAGGGCCGCGGGGTGCGCACCATCATCGACATGGTCGGCGCCACGCGCCTCGACTGCGTGCTCGGCTCCGCGGCGACGATGCGAGACGCGGTCGCCCGCGCGGTGCACCACTCCCGCCACCGCTTCGCCTTCGGCGCCCTGCTCGTCGACCAGCCCCTGATGCGCAACGTGCTGGCAGACCTCGCCCTCGAGGCCGAGGCCGCGACCGTGCTCGGGCTGCGGCTCGCCCACGCCTTCGACGCCGGCGAGACCGACCTCGCCCGGCTCGGTGTCGCGATCGGCAAGTTCTGGGTCTGCAAGCGCACCGCACCGATGGTCGCCGAGGCGCTCGAGTGCCTCGGCGGCAACGGTTACGTCGAGGAGAACGGCCTCGCGCGGCTCTACCGCGAGGCGCCGCTCAACTCGATCTGGGAGGGCTCCGGCAACGTCAACGCCCTCGACGTGCTGCGCGCGGTGACCCGCGAACCGGCCACGCTCGAGGCCCTCACCACGGAGCTGCACCGCGTTCGAGGCCGTAGCACAGAGCTCGATGCCCACGTGGACTCGGCTCTGGCACAGGCCCGCTCGCTCGATCCGTCATCCGCGGAGGCCGCGTTCGGCGCCCGGACGGTGGTCGAGGGCCTGGCCCTCGCCCTGCAGGCGAGCCTTCTCGTCGAGCACTCCCCCGCCGCTGTCGCCGACGCCTTCGTCGCGAGCCGGATCGCCGGGCGGCGCGGCCACACGTTCGGCTCGCTCGACGTCGACCTCGCGGCGTCGGCCGGCGCCCTCATCGAGCGCGCCGGCTGACGACCACGGTCCTGCGACCGGCTCAGCTCTCGGCGAGCCGCTTCTTCTCGACCTCGATGTCGAAGTCGGCCGGCGGCCAGGTGAGGTTCATCGACCGCAGCGCCTCGAGCAGCAGCTGCTGCACGGCGAGGCGGGCATACCACTTGTGGTCGGACGGCACGACGTGCCACGGCGCGCCCACGGTCGACGTCTTGTCGATGACGGCCTGGTAGGCCTCCATGTAGTCCAGCCAGTGGCTGCGCTCGTCGACGTCGCCGGGGTTGTACTTGTAGTACTTGTCGGGTCGGCTGAGCCGCTCGGCAAGGCGGTCGCGCTGCTCCTCCTTGGAGATGTGCGTCATGACCTTGATGACCTTGGTGCCCGAGCGGTCGACGCGGCGCTCGAAGGCGTTGATCTGCGCGTAGCGCTTCTGCCACACCTCGCTCGGCACGAGGTCGTGCACCCGCACGACGAGAACGTCCTCATAGTGCGACCGATCGAAGACGCCGAGCTGGCCCGCGGCGGGCAGGGCCTTGTCGATGCGCCAGAGGAAGTCGTGCGCGAGCTCCTCGGGCGTCGGCTGCTTGAAGGCGGTCGCTCGCACGCTCTGCGGGTTGACCGAGATGACGTGCCGCATCAGACCCCCCTTGCCCGAGGTGTCCATGCCCTGCACGACGAGCAGGAGCGCCCGGCGGGAGCCGGCGGTCGACTCGGCGTGGAGCCGCTCGAGCAGGTCGGACAGCTCGGCGTGGCCGGCCTCGAGCGCCCCCTCGCCGTCGTCCTCGTCGCCCTCGAAGGCCGGGGTGGAGGCCGTGTCGACGTCGACGAGCGAGAAGCCCTTGCCGACCCGCAGGGCGTCGGCGAAGCCACCGAGGCGGGCGCCGTCCTCACTGACCTCCTCACGCGCCTCGGAGACCTTGACGGCCTTGGCGGCCGCCTTCTCCTGCCCCTTGCCCGACGAGTCCTTGTGCTTCTTCTTCTTGTCCTTCTTGCCCTTGCCCATGGGGGTCATCCTGCCGGACCGCACCACCCCGACAGTGGATGAGCGCTGCGCGTCGTGGGCCGAGCGGCATACTGACCCGATGCGCCTGCTCGTCTCGGGGTCCCCCGCCGTCACCGCCCCCGCCGACCTCGACGCCCTCGGCGACACGGCCCTGTATGCCGCCTACGCCCCTCCGCGCGAGCCCTGGCTCCGCGCCAACATGGTGACGACCCTCGACGGGTCAGCGACCGGAGCAGACGGACGCTCGGGTGGCATCAACACCGAGGCCGACCACATCGTCTTCGAGCTGCTGCGCGCCCAGAGTCACGCGGTCGTGGTCGGCGCGGGCACCCTTCGCGACGAAGGGTATTCGTCGCTCTCGATCGACGAGCGCTGGCGCGGTCTGCGTCAGGGAGACGGCCTGCCGGCCACCCTCCCCCTCGTCGCCGTCAGCAACCGCGGGCACGTGCCACCGCAGCTCGCCGGCATCGACGACGGCACGGTCCTGCTCGCGACCACCGCCTCGGCCCCCGGCCTCGACGACGCCAGGTCGAGCCTCGGCGAGCAGCACGTCATCGTCTGCGGGGACGAGCGCGTCGACCCGGCCCAACTCGTCGCAGCCCTCGGCCGGCGCGGCTGGACGAGGCTGCTCACCGAGGGCGGGCCGTCGTGGCTCGGGACCCTCGTCGCCCACGGGCTCCTCGACGAGCTGTGCCTCACCGTCGCACCGACCCTCGTCGGCGGCGACCACCCGCGCACGCTGGCCGGCCCCGACGTCGTCGTCGACCTGGACCTGCACGCCCTCCTGGAGCAGGACGGCACGCTGCTCGGTCGCTGGCTCACACGGCGCTGAGGAAGTCACCCAGCGCGCGCTCCCAGCGCCGCGGGTCGTCGTTCCACTCCCGGCAGTGCCGCGCGACCTGCCACCGCTCGAAGCGCACGAGGTCGGGTCGCCGACCGGCGAGCGCCACCGCCGGGCCGATCGGCACGAAGTCGTCGCCGTCGGAGTGCATGACGAGCATCGGTCTCGTCAGCTCGTCGGCGCGGGCCACCCAGTCGGTGCGCGCGACGTCGAGCGGCTCGTGCACGCCGACGAGCCGGCGACTGCCGCGCGAGCCCATGAGGTCGGTGGCCATCCGGGCGAGCGGGCCCGGCACCTTGTGCAGGTGGGCGTGGTGGCGCAGCACGACGCCCCAGTCGAGCACCGCCGAGTCGAGGCACACCCCGACGACGCGCTCGGCGAGAGGGGACTTGTCGAGCGCCTGCAGCACGACGGCTCCCCCCATCGACCACCCGATGAGGACGATGCGACGCGCACCGTGCGACACGGCATACCCCATCGCCGCCTCGATGTCGCGCCACTCCGACAGGCCGAGGTTGTAGCGCCCGTCAGGGCCCGGCGGGGCGTCGCGGTCGTTGCGGTAGGCGGCGACGAGACTCGTCCAGCCCGCGCGCCGCAGCACGGGGACGGCGCGCAGCGTCTCCTCCTTGCGGGCGCCCCGGCCGTGCACGAGCACGGCCCAGTCCCCCGTCGCGGGCAACCCGGGCTCCGGCTGCACGACCCAGCCCGGCAGACCGCCGACATCGGAGAGCACGCTGACGTCGGCGTAGGGCAGGCCGAGGCTGACCGACGGGCGGTCCCAGTAGAAGTACTGGTTCCAGCGGGCGGGGCCCGGGGCGAGCTCACCCCGGTCGACCGCGATGAGCTCACGCGTCACGGTGAGCGCGTCCTCCCGGAGCACCTGACCCACCCTCGCGTGCCCGAGGCCGCCGGCCAGCCACACGCCGTAACGTCCCGGCCCGGTCGTGTCGAGCGTCGCCGTGAAGGTCACGGAGTCGGCGTCGTGGCCGAGGATCATGACGTTGTCGGGCTGCAGCTCGTCGGGCGTCAGCACCCGCCTCGCGAAGTAGGCAGCAGCAGCCACGGACCCGGCGGCGGCGCCGACAGCGGACCCGCTGCTCACCGCTGCTGCGACGAGCACGGGGCGCGAGACCACCTTCCGCCACTGCACGGGCCCCATCGTCGCAAACGCAGGGCCCGCACCGGCGCAGGCCCCGGATGCGGCGAGCCGGGGCACAAAGTCACGGCCCCCGGCGTTGGTCCGGACATGAGCGACAAGACGACCTCCAGCAAGCCGTATGCCGTCCAGCGCAGTGAGCAGGAGTGGCGCGAGGCCCTGACCCCGGCAGAGTTCAAGGTGCTGCGCCAGGCCGGCACCGAGCCCGCCTTCCGGGGCGAGTACACCGACACCAAGACGCAGGGCGTCTACTCGTGCCGCGCCTGCGGCGCCGAGCTCTTCCGCAGCGACACGAAGTTCGAGTCGCACTGCGGCTGGCCGTCCTTCTACTCCCCCCTCGCCGGCGACACGGTCGAGTACATCGAGGACCGCGCCTTCGGCATGAAGCGGGTCGAGGTGCGCTGCGCCACCTGCGGCAGCCACCTCGGGCACGTCTTCGAGGGCGAGGGCTACGACACCCCGACCGACCAGCGCTACTGCATCAACTCGATCTCGCTGCGCCTGCAGCCCGACGAGACCGGCCCGGCCGGTGGGGGCAGCGACACCGGTGCGCCCGCCCCGTCTGCCTGAGCCGAGAGCGGCTCTCGCCTAGATTGGGAGCATGACCGGAGACGGCGACATCCGCATCGGGACCCGCGAGCGCGACGACGCGCTCGCGGCCCTCGCGGTGCACCACGAGGCCGGCCGGCTCGACGCCTTCGACTACGAGGACCGTCGGGGCCGAGCCCGTGACGCCGTGACGCGCTCCGACGTCACCGCCCTCTTCGTCGACCTGCCCGAGCCGAGGCCCCGCTTCGAGGCCGACCCGGCACGCCGCAACCTCCCTGCTCGGGTGCCCACCCCACGACGCCGGCTGAGCACGACGCTGAGCGCGCTCGCGCCGTTCATCGGCCTCGCGGCCTTCGCCCTGACGCGGTCGTGGCTGGCCCTGCTGCTCATCCCGGCCATCGCCATCCTCGCGAAGAACCTCGAGGACTAGCCGGCCGTCAGCGCAGGTTGGCGACGAGCTGCGCGGGCTCGACGAGCGGGCCCGTGAAGAACGGGATCTCCTCGCGCACGTGGCGGCGCGCGCCCGAGGCGCGCAGCTCGCGCATGAGGTCGACGATGCGGTGCAGCTCGTCGGCCTCGAAGGCAAGCAGCCACTCGTAGTCGCCGAGCGCGAACGACGCGATCGTGTTGGCGCGCACGTCGGGGTAGTCGCGCGCCATCTGCCCGTGCTCGCGCAGCAGGTCGCGCCGCTCCTTCTCGTCGAGGAGGTACCACTCGTAGGAGCGCACGAAGGGGTAGACGCAGACGTAGCGGCGCGCCTGCTCGTCGGCCATGAAGGCGGGGATGTGGCTCTTGTTGAACTCCGCGGGTCGGTGCAGCGCGGCGTTGCTCCAGACCGGCTCGAGGTGCTGGCCCACCTCCGTGCGCAGGAAGCCGTGGTAGGCCGCCTGGAGCTGCTCGATGGTGGCCGCGTGCCACCACACCATGACGTCGGCGTCTCCCCGCAGGCCGGCCACGTCGTAGAGGCCCCGCACGACGACCCCCTGCTCGGCGGTCTCGCCGAGGAAGGCCTCGAGCTCGGCGAGCGCCTTGTCGCGGTCGTCACCCAGCGGGCTCGCCGACGCGAAGACCGACCACATCGAGTAGCGGATGGTCTCGTTGATCTCACGCATCTGGGCCGGGGTCAGTCGCTCGCTCATGCCCCCATCATCCCAACCGCTCGCGGCCGGCCCCTCAGCGGGTCAGCAGGGCCCTGGCCGCCGCACGTCCGGACGCGATGCAGGCGGGGATCCCCACGCCGTCGTATGCCGCCCCGGCGAGGGTGAGCGTCGGCGGCAGGTCGCGCCGGGCGACCTCCACGACGCGGCGGTGCCCCACGGCATACTGCGGCAGTCCCCCGCCCCAGCGCTGCACGTGCGCGTCGACCGGGTCGGGCAGCTCACCGACGACCGTGCGCAGGTCGGCGAGCGCGGTCTCGACGAGCGCCGCGTCCGCGTGCTGGAGGGAGGCCTCCTCGCCGTGGCGACCGATCGAGGCACGCAGCCAGGTGCGCTCCGGGTGGGCCTCGGCGAGCCAGGGCCACTTCGTCGTGCTGAAGGTGGCCGCTTTGATCGTCAGCCCCTCGACGGGTGGCACGAGGAAGCCGCTCGTGCCCGAGAGCGCCTCGGGGCGCCCGTTGACGGCGAAGGTGACGATGGCCATCGACGCGTAGTCGATCGACCCGAGGTGTCGGGCCGCCGTGGGCGCGATCTCGGAGAGCAGGCGCGCGGTCGGGGGCGCCGGGGTGGCGATGACCACGGCGTCGTGTCGCTCCCGCACGACGTCGGTCGTCGGGCCGGTCGACACGACCCAGCCGCCGCCGTCGGGCCGCACTTCGCGCACGACGGCCCCGGTGCGCACCTCGACGCCGGCCCCGCGCAAGGCGGCCTCGAGTGCTGGTGGCAGGGTGCCGAGCCCGCCGACGAGGCTGGCAAAGACGGGCAGCACGGCGGCGGGCGCCGACAGGGCCGCCAGCTGCGCCTCGCGTGCCACGTCGAGGAGCGAGCGCCCCTCGTGGGCGGCGCGGCTCAGCGCGGGCACGGCCATGTCGAGAGAGATCTTTCGGGCGTGACCGGCATAGACGCCGGCGAGCAGCGGCTCCACGAGCTTGTCGGTGACCGCAGGTCCGAGTCGCGCGTCGACGAAGTCACCGACGGACACGTCGTCCGCCTCGAGCGCGGTCAGCGGCTCGGCAGCAAGGCGGTGCACCTCGTCGTCGGTCAGCAGGCCGCGCACCGACTCGGGGTCGGAGGGCACGCCCATGACGGTGCCCGATGGCATCGGCCAGCGGCGCCCGCCGGAGACGATCGTGGCCCCGACCGCGGCAGGGTGGGTGGTGCGCCGGTCGACCCCGATCTCCTCGAAGAGCGTGAGTGCCTCAGGCCGACGGGCGAGCACGGACTCGGCGCCGACGTCGACGATGGCGCCCCCGACCTGCTCGAGGCGCAGCTTGCCACCGACGCGGTCACTGCCCTCGTAGACCGTCACGGCGACGTCGTCGCCGTGCCCCGCGAGCTCCCACGCGGCCGCCAGGCCGGCGATGCCTCCACCGATGACGGCGACCCTCCTGCGCATGTCACCACTGTGTCATTCGGCTCCTGAGACCCGAGGAGCAGCCCCCTCCCCTCTGATCGAAAGAGCAATCCGCGCGGCAGCGCGCTCGCCGCGCCCGTCCGCTGTCCCGCGCGGATTGCTCTTTCGATCACGCGGATTGCTCTTTCGATCGTCGGGTGTGAGGAGCGAGGGCGAATCGGGAATGACAGGGCCATGACTGCCAGCACGATGGTCCTGCTGACCGCCGCCGCACCCGCCCAGGCCGAGCTCTCGGGCCTCGTGGGTGTGGCGACGCGCGTCATCGCCGCGCTGGGCGAGTGGGGCGTGGGCGTGCTCACCTTCGTCGAGACGGTCGTGCCGCCGCTGCCCAGCGAGGTGGTGCTCCCGCTCTCCGGCTTCATCGCCCGTCAGGGGCAGATGCAGCTGTGGCTGCTTCTCGTCACGAGCACGATCGGCTCCTACCTCGGCGCGCTCGCGCTCTACGGCCTCGGGCGCCGGCTCGGACACGACCGGGCGGTCACCCAGCTGGCGAGGCTGCCGCTCGTCGACCGGCACGACTTCGAGCGCTCGTCGGCCTGGTTCCGTCGGCACGGGCGGCGCTCGGTCTTCGGTGGCCGCCTCGTGCCCGGGGTGCGCAGCCTCGTGTCGCTGCCGGCAGGGGCCGAGCACATGCCGCTCGTGCGCTTCAGCGTCTTCACGATCGCCGGCAGCGCGCTGTGGAACGGCGTGCTCATCGGGCTCGGCTGGCTGCTCGGCTCGCGCTACGACCTCGTCGACGAGTACTCCGGGTGGCTCAACTGGATCGTCATCGCGGCGGTCGTCGGGCTGGTGGCCTGGCTCGTCGTGCGCCGGGTGCGCCACGGGTCCCGCTCCGACGCGGTGAGCCCGGCGCGGCAGGCCCCCGCCGCGGAGCAGCGCCAGCACGAGTACCAGCGCCAGTCGGCGGGGCCGGACGAGCAGCTCCCCGGCTGACCACCGGAGGTGCACCGGAGTGCAACGTTCGCGGGCCGCCGGGTGTCTGTTGGTCAGAGCGGTGTGACAGCAGAGCCCACCGCGCACCCGTGAGAGGGATGCCCGATGACGACCACGACGAGCCCCGGCAGCAGGACCACCGCACAGGCCGATCCCGTGGCGGCATCGCCGTCACAGAGAGCGGTCGGCGGCACTCCGAGCGGGCTTCCGCCCGGGCGCCCGACCTGGCGCGGTCGACGGCCATCCCTGGGCGGCCTGGGCAGTCGGGGCGGCCGGACGGTCGCCATCGTGCTGGCCGTCGTGGCGGTGCTCGCCCTCGCCGTGCCGATCGGCCTGTCCCGCCTCGCCGGTGGTGGCGCCTCCTCGAGCTCCGAGGGCTCCTCGGCGGGCGGCGCACCAGGCCTGGTCCAGCGCGACGCCAGTCCTGCCGTGGGCCCCGAGGCCAGCGACTCGGTTGCACCCGCCCCCGACGCCCCGGCCGGCTCCACCACCGGGTCCAGCGCCGGGTCCAAGGCCGGATCCGGCACTGTCACCTCCGACGCAGCCGCCGCCGCCACGACGCCGAAGATCGCCCGCACGGCCTGGGTGGGCCTGGAGGTGAGCGACCTCGCGGGCGCCGCCGGTCGCGCCCGCATGATCGCCTCCGGAGCCGGCGGCACCGTGCTCAGCGAGAGCGTCGTGACCGCGGCCGACCCCCTGGGCGGGGCGACCTCGGGGAGCGAGCCGGACGGCATACCGCAGACGGACGGCGGCGTCGCACGCTACGGACCCGAGGTCAGCTGGCCCTCGGTCGGTCTGCACCAGGCCCGGCTCACCCTCAGCGTGCCTGCCGACAAGCTCGACAGCGTCCTCACCCAGCTGTCGGCGCTCGGCACCGTCTCCTACCGCTCGGCGCAGGCCCAGGACGTGACCGCCGCCTACGTCGACACGCAGGCCCGCATCGACCCGGCTCGCGACAGCATCACGCGGGTGCGTGCCCTGATGGCCAAGGCCACCGACCTCCAGCAGCTGCTGGTCCTCGAGAGCGAGCTGACCCGCCGCCAGGCCGACCTCGACGCCCTCACCCAGCAGCTCGCCGACCTCGAGCAGCGCACGACGATGTCGGAGGTCACGGCGACGATGTGGACCCCGGCAGCCGCGACCGTCGACGAGGGCAGTGGCGTGGTGAGCGGCCTCAACGCCGCGTGGGAGGGACTGCTCGACTCGCTGACCCTCGTGCTCACGGGCCTCGCCGTGCTGCTGCCCTGGCTCCTGCTGCTCGGCCTCATCGCCTTCATCGCCCTGCGGGTGGTGCGGCGTCGCCGGTCGGCCCCCCCGACCTCGCCATAGGCCTCCGCTGCTCGCTCGGCCGGCCCTATCCTCGGGCGGAGAGGCAACCGAGCGAGCGAGGGGGCATGCCAGGCCATCCGATCGACGTCGTGGTCGACGAGCTCGTGCGGGCCGCCGTCCGCATCGCGCCCGCCCTCGAGGCGCCGCTGCGCCAGCTGTCGTGCGGCGACCGGCTGCCCGCCTCCCGGGCCCTCGCCGTCGCGGCCACGGGTGGCGGCGACGCTGACGAGGTGGCGGTCGCCGCGGCCTTCGCCCGGTTGTCGCGGCTGCTCGCCGTCGTCGGCCTGCCCGACGGGGGCGCCCGGCAGATGATCCAGCTCGCGGGCTCGGCGGGCTCCGCGGGCTCCGAGGGTTCGGTCGACGACGATCTCGAGCCGACCCTGCAAGCGATCTCGGGCGCCTCACCCGCGGTGCACACGGTGTGCGAGCTCGCAGCCCTCGCCGTGCCGACCCTGCTGCAGTGGCAGGCGATGCTGCCTCCCAACAACCCGTGGAGCGCTACCCACAGTCCTGCCGTGCTCACGCAGGTCGACCTCGCCGGCACGTCGCTCGTCAGCTCGGCCGCGGGCCTCGGCCCGCGGGCGGAGCAGGTGGCCCGACTGTGGCTGGCCGACATCGACCGTCGGGGAGGTCGGCGCGAGCAGGCCCTGGCCACCGCCGCGGCCGTCGAGGCGGAGACCGTGGACGACGAGGTGCGCGGCTTCGTCCACCTGCTGCGCGGGGACTGGGCCGCCGCGCCCCTCAGCAGCCCGGTGGTGTGGAACTGCTCGCTGCAGCCCGTGCTCGGCCCCGACGGCTCGATCGGCGGGCTCGAGGACAGCGAGGGCGCTGTGGGGCTCGACCTCGACGCCGCGTCGACGTCATGGGGCCACGCGGCCGAGCTGCTGCCGGGACCGACCTGGGCCGCGCACCTCGACCTGCGCCGGGCCTGGCAGAGCCTCGCATCGGGCGATGCGCCGCGAGCGGTCGCGCAGGCCGAGGCCGCGCTGGCCGGCTACCGGAGCACCGATGACCTCGACGGCATCGCCGTGGCCACGACCCACGTCGGCCTCGCGCGCCTCGCAGCAGGGCGGCTGCCCGCCGACGTCGCGGCAGCCGCCGACACCGCCGCCCTCGTGCGCGACCGGGTGGGCACCGCGACCGGGCTCGGGCTGTCACAGCTCTGCTCACGGGTGAGCCGTCTGTGGCGGCTCTCCGCGGTGGCCGCCGAGCCCGCCCTCGCGGCGCTCGACCTCTCGGAGGCCCTGGCCCGTCCTGCCGGGCTCACGGAGCACCTGACCCGCTGCACGATCGACCGTGCCCAGGTGCTGGTCTCGGTGGGTGCGACGCGCCGCGCCCGTCTGCTCGTCGAGGAGTCCATCGCGGCGCTCTCCGACTCGCCCTCGGCCACCGAGCCAGAGGCCACGACATCGGAGGGAGCGGCGTCGGAGCCAACGGCGTCAGAGGCCACGGCCCTGGCGCGCAGCACCGAGCACGGGCTGCTGCTGCTCCAGCTCTACCAGATCGCCGTCGTCGACTCCGACGGCGCGCAGATGCGGGCGGTGGCAGAGCGCTTCCACTCCACCCCGGCCGTCCTGGCGGCCTTCGGCGCCCAGCTGCCCGCTCCCGGCACCGATGCGCTGGCAGTCGCCTACGAGGGTGGCCGCCGCGCCGACGAGGGCGACGATCGCGGGTCCGCGCAGCTCCTCGACGAGGCACTCGCGCTGGCCACGACCCGCCACCCCGCGGCCCTCGTCCCCGTGCTCGCGGCGCGGCACGAGCACGCGCTGGCGGCAGCCGTCATGGCGGAGGGCGTCCGGATGCAGCTCGCGGCCAACGCGTCGGGCGACCTCGGCGTCAGCCCCGGTGAGGGCGTCGACGCGGCGCTCGCCAGCCTGCCGGCCGACGTCGTCGCCTCGATGCTCGCGCTGCAGCGGCGCCGCGCCCTCGTGCAGGGCCTCGCGGCCCTCGTGCGGCTGCGCGACCCCCAGAGTGCCGCCCCCCTGCTCGCGGAGCTGCGAGCCTCGGCCGGCGACGCACCGTGGTGGACCGGCGTCGCCGACGAGGTCGAGGCCCACCTCATGGTGGGGCTCCTCCTCGAGGGTCAGGTTGACCGGCAGGCCGCGTCCGTGGAGCTGCTCGCCGGGCTCGCCGCAGCCGACCTGAGGCGCAGCACGATCTCCAACGACGAGCTGCGCACCACGGTCAGCGGCCAGGTGGTGGTGGCCGACCTCGTGCGCGCCGCGGCCCGGGTCGCCCTCGACGACGGTCGACCGGAGGAGGCTGCCGAGATCGCCATGCGCGGCCAGGCCCGTGCCCTCGTCGACCTCGTCTCCGGCGCCGCCACCCGTCGCCGAGGAGCAGGTCCGGGCAGCGGAGGGCCGGACGTCGACGCCGCCGCGGCCGACTGGCGAGGGGCGCACGCCACCCTCGAGATCGCCAGCCGCCGCCTCCTCTTCGCGATCGCAGCCGCGACGAGTGCCGACATCGTGACGCGGCTGCGGGCCGAGCGCGACGAGGCGCAGCAGGCCGTGCGGTCTGCCGAGGAGCGCCTCGCTGCGCTCGACCCCGACCACTGGCGCACCGTGAACCCCGCCGCCACGGCCGTGACCGTCGACGAGGTGGCCGCGGCGCTGCCCCACGACGCCGTGCTGCTCCAGCTGCTCGTCGCCGCGGGCGAGGTGCTCGTCTGGGTCATCGGCCCGGCGGGTGTCGTCGCCACGCACCACGCGCGCGACGTCTGGTCCCTCGCCGGCGCATCGAGCCGCTTCCGCACGGCCTGCGCCGACGGGCGCGCGTTCGATGCCGACGCGCAGGCGCTGGCCGAGGTGCTGCTCGTGCCCGTGGCCGACGCGTTGCGTCCCGCTCGCGAGGTCGTCGTCGTCGCTTCGGGCCCCACCACCGGTATGCCGTTCGACGCGCTCCCGCTCGACGGTGTGCCGTTGGGTGCCCGCCACGTCGTGCGCTACCTGCCGAGCGCGAGTCTCGTCGCCCTGACGCCGCCGCCTGACGTCGCGCACGTCGCCGACCCCGCCGACGCTGGCCAATCCACCGACCCCGCCGGCCCTGTGGACCCCGTCGACCCAGCCGACGCAGCCTCCGCGATGCGGCTCCTGCCCTCGTGGGAGGGCGCCCTCGTGGTCGGCGACCCCGACGGCATGAGCCTGACCGACCCCGTGACCGGGCTCAGTGCACCGGCTCCCCCGCTCCCGGGGGCGCGGGTCGAGGCCGCCCACGTCGCAGCGACGCTGCCCGGGGCACGCCTGCTGCTCGGACCCGAGGCGACCGAGGAGGCGGTGCGCGCCTCGCTCGTCTCGGCTCCCGTCGTGCACCTGGCGACCCATGGCCTCGTCGACCCTGACAACCCCCAGGCCTCGTGCGTGCTGCTCGCCGACGGGGCCAGCCTGCAGGCCGCCGAGATCGCGGGTCTCACCCTGAGCGCGCGGCTCGTCGTCCTCAGCGCCTGCCACTCCGGCGAGGGCGGACCGGCGGGCGGGGACGAGCTGCTCGGCCTCGCTCGCGCGGTGCTCGCCGCCGGCGCGCGGGCGGTGGTCGTCACCCTCTGGGCCGTCGACGACGTCTCGTCGGCCCTGCTCATGGGCCGCTTCTACGAGCGGCTCCTCGCGGGCGCCGACGCCGCCACCGCGCTGCACGATGCCCAGCAGTGGCTCAGCGGGCTCGACCGCGAGGCGGCGCGGACGGCATACGGGCTGCTGCGCGAGGCGGTGGCCACCCGGACCGACGTCGACCCCGACGCGGTGTCGGAGCGGCGGGTCACTCCCGTGGGCCGGGCCGCCGAGTCGGCGCGCGTCCCCGTCGGCTACGCGCACCCGCGGCACTGGGCCGCCTTCGCGGTCGTGGGGCGCTAGCGGACGACGCGCTGGCGCACCATCGCCGACAGGTCACGGATCTCGCGCACGTGGAGCGCGTGCGCGAGCCCGAGGTAGATGACGAAGAAGACGAGACCGACGAGGCCGATCTCGAAGCTCGCAGCGAACATCCGTCGGAGGATCGACGACGAGCCCTCGATCGTGGCGCCGAGGATGGGGTCGAGCACGGTGGTGGCCCCCCAAGCGACGAGGCCGGCGACGGCCGACGCGATGCCGATGCGCGATGCCGTGACGACGACGCCCGAGAGGCCGAGGCTGCCGATGCGCCGCCTCAGCAGCGCCAGGCCGGTGCCCGAGCTGACGACGTTGCCGACCGTCTGCCCGAAGGCCATGACCCCGATCGCCCACACGGGGTTGATGAAGAGCGTGACCACCCCCGCGAGGAGGCTGATGCCCGTCAGCATCACCTGCATCGCGATGGTCGGGCGGCCGTCCTCGAGGGCGAAGAACATCCGGTAGCAGAGCAGGTCGATGCCGAAGGGGACGAGGCCCAGGATCATGATGACGAGGACCGACGCCGAGACCTCGACCGACCGGGGGTCGAGGCCCGGGTTGAGCAGCGCGACGATCGGCCCGGCGAGGACGATGACGAAGACCATGATCGGCACGTTGGCGACGAGCGGCATCGTCAGGCCGGTGCGGAAGTCGCGTTTGAGCGCCTCGTCGTCACCGGCGGCCGCGGCAGCGGAGAAGCGCGGGAAGAGCGCCGTGATGATCGAGACGGTGACGAACGCGTGCGGCAGCATGAAGAGGGTGAAGGCGACGGCGTATGCAGCCGGGCCACGCACGATGTCGGCGATCCCGAGCGCCTCGCCCGACGCCGTCGCGTTGTTGAGGGCGCCCTGGCTGATGAAGAAGCCGAGCTGCGAGATCGCGAGGCCGTAGAAGGCCCACATCGCCAGGCGGCTGACTCCCCCGAGACCGACGCCGCGCAGTCCCCAGCGCGGGCGGTAGCGGAAGCCGGTGCGGCGCAGGGCAGGCACGAGCGAGAGCGCCTGGACGATGACAGACAGCGTCGCCGAGCCGGCGAAGAGCCAGATCATCGGCCCGGTCCACTCCTCCGGGGTGCGCGGTCCGGCCGGCACGGGACGGCCGCCCAGGCCCTCGCGTGGCTGGGCCGGGAAGAGCACGAGGAAGAGGAGCAGGCCCGTCACGGCGACGACGTTGGCCAGGAACGGAGCCCACGCGAAGGCACCGAAGCGGCCCCGCGCGTTGAGGATCTGGCCGAGCAGGGCGAACAGTCCGTAGAAGAAGATCTGCGGCAGGCAGATGAGCGAGAACGCCAGCGCCAGGTCCTTGAACTCCGGTGAGGAGTTGCGGGCCAGCAGCCAGACGAAGCCGCTCGCGCCGGCCATCACGGCGACGGTGATGACGGCCATCCCGGTCAGGGCCACGGTGATGACGCGGTCGGTGAACTCCTGGCCGCCGTCCTCGAGCTTCATCGCCCGGGCGAGCGACGGGATGAGGACGGCGTTGAGGATGCCACCCGCAGCCAGGACGTAGAGCACGTTGGGGAGGGTGTTGGCGAGCGAGAACGCGTCGCCGGCGAAGGACGCGCCGATGATCGCCGTGATGAGGCCGTTGCGCACCACTCCGAGCACCCGCGAGGCGACCGACCCACCGAACATGGTGAGGCTGGAGCGTGCGACGGAGGGGGCGGTGGCCAGCGTCATGGGCGGCTCGAGCACTCGTGGACGAGTGCGGTGACGCGGGTCAGCACGTCGGGGTCGACCTCCGGCAGCACGCCGTGCCCGAGGTTGAAGATGTGCCCGGGGGCCCGGCGGCCCTCCTCGACGATCTCGCGGACGCGCCGCTCGAGAGCCTCCCAAGGCGCGAAGAGCAGCGCGGGGTCGAGGTTGCCCTGCACGGCGTACGACGGCCCGAGGCGGTCGATCGCGTCGGTCATCGACGTGCGGTAGTCGACGCCGACGACCTCGGCCCCGGCCTCGCCCATGAGCTGCAGCAGCTCACCGGTGCCGACGCCGAAGTGGATGCGCGGAACGTCGAGGTCGGCGACCGCGGCGAGCGCGGCGGCGGAGTGCGGCATCGCGCGGGCGGTGTAGTCGGCCTTGGACAGGGCGCCGGCCCAGGAGTCGAAGAGCTGCACGGCGCTGGCACCGGCCTCGGCCTGCACGCGCAGGAACGCGCCGGAGATCTGGGCGAGCCGGGCGCAGAGGGCGTCCCACAGCTCGGGGTCACCGTGCATGAGCGCCTTGGTGCGCACATGGTTCTTCGACGGGCCGCCCTCGACGAGGTAGGACGCGAGCGTGAAGGGAGCGCCGGCGAAGCCGATGAGCGGGGTCGCACCGAGCTCGGCGACGAGCAGCCGCACGGCCTCGGTGATGAAGGGCACGTGCTCGGGCGTCAGCGGCACGAGCTGGTCGAGGTCGCTCCACTCGCGGATCGGGTGCGCCACGACGGGCCCGACGCCGGGCACGATGTCGAGGTCGACGCCGATCGCCTTGAGCGGCACGACGATGTCGCTGAAGAAGATGGCCGCATCGACCCCGTGGCGTCGCACCGGCTGCAGGGTGATCTCGGTGACGAGGTCGGGCCGCATGCACGACTCGAGCATGGGGATGCCCTCGCGGATGGCGCGGTACTCCGGCAGCGAGCGCCCAGCCTGTCGCATGAACCAGACCGGCGTGCGGTCCACCGGCTCACGACGCGCGGCGCGCACGAGGTCGCTCGAGCGGGTGGCGCTGGCGGTGGGGGCGGTGGTCGGGACGGGGGTCGGCACCGGTCAATCCTGCCACGGTGGCGTCGCTCGCCCTGCCACGTGACCGGCCACGCGCCCGGCGCGCCCTCGGGACAGAAGGCGCCCACGCGGCATACCCTCGGGTAGTGCACACGAGAACGTTGCCGGGCAACCACGGCGCGGTCTTCGCGAGGACGCTCTCAGCCCTCCGCGACGTCCGGGTGCGCTCCGAGGTGCGCTTGACCGAGGTCCCCGCGCCCACCCGCATCGCCCCGTATGCCGCTGCCCTCACGGCCGACGTCATCGACGTGAGCGACCCGGAGGCCGATCTCGCGACCGGGCGCTTCGTCGTGCTGCACGACCCGAGCGGCCCGGAGACGTGGGATGGCCAGTGGCGCATCGTCACGTTCGCGCGCGCCGAGCTCGAGCCGGAGCTCGCGGGCGACCCCATGCTCGGCGCCGTCGGCTGGTCGTGGCTTACGGAGTCGGTCTCGACGCGCGACCTGACCTGGACCGCCGAGGCGGGCACCGTGACGCGCGTCGTGAGCGAGAGCTTCGCCGGTCTGGCCGACCGCGAGGCAAGCGTCGAGATGGAGATCCGCGCGTCGTGGACCCCCGTGACCGGCGAGATCGTCGACCACCTGCGCGCCTGGGCCGACATGCTCTGCACGATCGCGGGCATCCCTCCGCTGCCCGACGGCGTCGTCCCCCTGCCGGGGCAGCGGCGGTGACGGCTCTGCAGGAGCCGTCGGAGCCCGACCCCACGGGCGACCGGGAGGACGCGGTCACCCTGACGCCCCTCACCGTGCCCCGCGACGGGGTGCCCGACGTCGTGGTCGACGAGCGGGCGCTCTCGCGGGCCGCCGACGACATCGCCGGTGGCAGCGGCCCGGTCGCGATCGATGCCGAGCGCGCCTCGGGCTACCGCTACGGCCAGCGCGCCTACCTCGTGCAGCTGCGCCGCGAGGGCTCGGGCACGTGGCTCATCGACCCGGTGGCGGTGCCCGACCTCACTCCGATCGGCGAGGCCCTCGGCGATGCGCAGTGGATCCTGCACGCGGCCACCCAGGACCTCCCCTGCCTCACCGAGGTCGGCCTGCGTCCGCAGTCGCTCTTCGACACCGAGCTCGGCGGCCGTCTCGTCGGCCTGCCGCGCGTCGGGCTCGGCGCCATGGTCGAGCACTACCTCGGGCTGTCGCTCGCCAAGGAGCACTCGGCCGTCGACTGGTCGGTGCGCCCGCTCCCCGAGCCGTGGCTGCTGTATGCCGCCCTCGACGTCGAGGTGCTCGGTGACCTCCGCGACGCGGTGGCCTCCGACCTCGAGTCGCAGGGCAAGTCCGGCTGGGCGGCCGAGGAGTTCGCGCACCTGCTGTCGTTCGCCGGCCCCGAGCCGCGCACCGACCCGTGGCGGCGCACGTCGGGCATGCACAAGGTGCGCGGCCGGCGCGGCATCGGCATCGTGCGGGCCCTGTGGGAGTGGCGTGACGGCCTCGCCCGTCAGCTCGACATCTCCCCGGGTCGCGTGCTGCCCGACGCCGCGATCAGCGAGATCGCGATCGCGCACCAGCGAGCGACGACGCCACCGCAGCGCATCACGGTGAGCGAGCCCCGGCTCTCCCGGTCGGTGCGCCGCCACCAGGAGGCGATCGTCGAGGTGGTCGCGGCGGCGCTCGCGCTCCCCGAGGACGACCTGCCCGTCGTCTCGCTCCCGCCGACCGGCCCGCCGCCCCCCAAGGCCTGGGCCGACCGCGACCCCGTCGCCGCGGCCCGGCTGGCCCGGGCGCGTGAGCTGCTCACCGCCGTGTCCGCCGAGGTCGCCGTGCCGGTCGAGAACCTCCTGACGCCCGACCTGCTGCGCCGCTACCTCTGGGAGGGTCCGCCCGCGCCGACCACCGAGGAGGTCGCGGGCACGCTGCGTGAGCTCGGCGCCCGGCAGTGGCAGACGACGATCACCGCCCCGCTCATCTCTCTCGCCTGCGCCGAGCACCCCCGCCCCTGAGCGATCGAGAGAGCAGTCCGCGCGATCGAAAGAGCAGTCCGCGCGGGACAGCGGTCGTGCGCGGTGAGCGCTCGGGCGCGCGGATTGCTCTTTCGGTCGGGGTGGGGATCGCTCTGTCGATCGGGTGAGGATGGTCACCCGCGGGGTCGTTGGCGTGGAAGTTACCGGGAAGTAGGATCGGGACGGTGGTCATCAGGGCCACGCCCGTCGGCGGCGACGCCGACCCGGGCTCCCCAGCGATCCAGGAGGCATCGTGCCCCGCGCACTCAATGAGGTCGTCTTCGTCGACGGCGTCCGCACGCCGTTCGGCAAGGCGGGCGAGAAGGGCATGTATGCCCAGACCCGCGCCGACGACCTCGTCATCCGGTGCATCCGCGAGCTGCTCCACCGCAACCCGAGCCTGCCGAAAGACCGGGTCGAGGAGGTCGCGATCGCGGCCACGACGCAGATCGGCGACCAGGGCCTGACGCTCGGCCGCACGGCCGCGCTGCTGTCGGGCCTGCCGCACACGACGCCGGGCTACTCGATCGACCGCATGTGCGCCGGCGCCATGACAGCCGTGACGAGCACGGCGAGCTCGATCGCCTTCGGCGCCTACGACATCGCCATCGCCGGCGGTGTCGAGCACATGGGCCGCCACCCGATGGGCGAGGGCGTCGACCCGAACCCCCGCATCCTCAGCGAGCGCATCGTCGACCCCGACGCGCTCGTCATGGGCAAGACGGCCGAGAACCTCCACGACCGCTTCCCGCAGCTGACCAAGGACCGCGCCGACGCCTTCGCGGTCTCCAGCCAGGACAAGCTCGCCAAGGCCTACGCGAACGGCCAGATCCAGCGCGACCTCGTCACCGTGGCCACCCGGCACGCCGAGCTGGGCTGGGGCCTGGCCACCGCCGACGAGCCGCCGCGCCCGGGCACGACCACCGAGGACCTGGCCGCGCTCAAGACCCCCTTCCGGGCCCACGGCAACGTGACCGCGGGCAACTCCGCCGGTCTCAACGACGGCGCCACCGCGTGCCTCCTCGCCTCCGAGCAGGCGGCGGCCGACCTCGGCCTGCCCGTGCGGATGCGCCTCGTCTCCTTCTCCTTCGTCGGCGTCGAGCCTGAGGTGATGGGCGTCGGCCCGGTGCCCGCCACCGAGAAGGCCCTTGCCAAGGCCGGCCTCACCATCGAGGACATCGGCCTCTTCGAGCTCAACGAGGCCTTCGCCGTGCAGGTGCTCGCCTTCCTCGACCACTTCGGCCTCGCCGACGACGACCCCCGGGTCAACGAGTACGGCGGTGCCATTGCGACGGGTCACCCGCTCGCCAGCTCGGGCGTGCGCCTCATGACCCAGCTCGCCCGCCAGTTCGAGGAGCACCCCGAGGTGCGCTACGGCCTCACCGCGATGTGCATCGGCATCGGCATGGGCGGCGCCGTCATCTGGGAGAACCCGCATCACGCCGACTACTCCCCCACCGCCGTTCCCGCCGCGACATCCGAGGAGTCCGAACAGTGAGCGCTACGACGACCGAGAAGCCCACGACGGCAACCGCATTCGCGAGCGAGGTGGTGACTCTCACCCCCGTGCACGACATCGACCTCCCCGGAGGTCTGGGCACGCTCGCCCTCATCACCCTTGACAACGGCTTCGACCACACCAAGCCCAACACCTTTGGGCCGCAGTCGATCTCGGGGCTCCACGACACGATCACGAGCCTGCGCGCCCGCGCCGAGTCCGGCGAGATCGTGGCTGTCGCCGTGACGGGCAAGCCGTTCGTCTTCGCCGTCGGCGCCGACCTCACGGGCGTGCCGTTCATCGG
Organism: Humibacillus xanthopallidus; assembly: GCF_044793955.1. Taxonomy (GTDB): domain Bacteria; phylum Actinomycetota; class Actinomycetes; order Actinomycetales; family Dermatophilaceae; genus Humibacillus; species Humibacillus xanthopallidus_C. The sequence goes on from NZ_CP084995.1 coordinate 2,638,395, forward strand.
GTCACGCGACCAGGCGCTTGAGATCGCGCGCGCCGGCCACGCGGCATACGCCGCCTTCTCCGACCTGCCGGTGCCGACCTTTGCGTTCGTCAACGGCGCGGCCATGGGGGGTGGCGTCGAGCTCGCGCTCTCCGCGACCTACCGCACGATGAGCGCCGGGGTGCCGGCCGTCGCGCTGCCCGAAGTCTTCCTCGGTCTCGTCCCCGGCTGGGGCGGCTGCTGGATGCTGCCCAACCTCGTCGGCGTCGACAAGGCGATCACCGTCGTCATCGACAACCCGCTCAGCCAGAACCGCATGCTCAAGGGAGTCGACGCCTACCGCCTCGGCATGGCGGACGCCCTCTTCGAGCCGGCCGACTTCCTCGAGGAGTCGATCGCCTGGGCTGCCAAGGTCATCCGCGGCGACGTCACCGTGCAGCGCCCCGAGGTCGACCGCGACGAGGCCGCGTGGGCCGCCGCGATCGCCAAGGGCAAGGGCATCGCCGACGTCAAGACCGGACGACAGGCCAAGAGCCCGTATGCCGCTCTCGACCTGCTCGCGGCCGCCCGCACCGCGACGCGCGAGGAGGGCTTCGCCGCGGAGGGCGAGGTGCTCGCCGACCTGCTGATGAGCGACGAGCTGCGCGCCGGCCTCTATGCGTTCGACCTCGTGCAGAAGCGCGCCAAGCGTCCTGCCGGGGCACCCGACAAGGCTCTCGCCCGCCCCGTCACGAAGGTGGGCATCGTCGGCGCCGGTCTCATGGCCAGCCAGCTCGCACTGCTCTTCATCCAGCGCCTGCAGGTGCCCGTGGTGCTCACCGACGTCGACGACGAGCGCGTCGCCAAGGGCATCGGCTACGTGCACGCCGAGCTCGACAAGCTCGCCGGCAAGGGCCGGCTGGGCCCCGACAAGCTGAACCGCTACAAGGCCCTCGTCACCGGGTCGACGAGCAAGGACGGCTTCGCCGACGCCGACTTCGTCATCGAGGCCGTCTTCGAGGAGATGTCGGTCAAGCAGCAGGTCTTCGCCCAGGTCGAGGCCGTCGTCTCAACCGAGTGCGTGCTCGCCACCAACACCTCGAGCCTGTCGATCGCCGAGATGGCCGGGGCGCTCGAGCACCCGGAGCGGGTCGTCGGCTTCCACTTCTTCAACCCGGTCGCCGTCATGCCGCTGCTCGAGATCATCCCGGGCGAGCGCACCGACGACGCCACCCTCGCGACGGCCTTCGCCGTCGGCAAGGCCCTGAAGAAGACGTGCATCCGCGCGGCCGACCGGCCGTCGTTCATCGTCAACCGCCTGCTCGGCCGCTTCATGGGCGAGGCGGCGAGGATCCTCGACGAGGGCACCCCGATCGAGGTCGTCGACCGCGCCTTCGCCGGGCTCGCGCCGATGCCGCCCTTCGTGCTCATCGGGCTCGTCGGGCCGGCCATCGCGCTGCACAACGGTGAGACGCTCGTCGCGGCGTTCCCTGACCGCTTCTACGCGTCGCCGACGCTCCAGCGCATCGTCGCGGCGGGCAAGCGCGGCTTCTACGACCTGAGCTCCGGCCGTCCGGTGCTCGACCCGGAGGTCGCCGAGCTGATCGAGAAGCCGGCCGAGCCCGTCGTGCTCGACCTCGCGCAGGTGCGCGAGCGGGTGCTCACCGTGCTCGCCGACGAGGCGCGCCGGATGCTCGACGAGGGCGTGGCGCAGGCGCCGATGGACATCGACCTCGCGATGATCACCGGCGCGGGCTTCCAGTTCTGGAACGGCGGCATCACCCCGCTGCTCGACCGCACCGGGGTGGCCGAGCGCGTCACGGGCGCGCGCTTCCTCCCGGCTGGCGTCGCCAGCGTGCGTCGCTGACCGCCCTGCCCTCGGCCCTCGCTCCCCCTCCGCGGGCCCGCCCCGGGCGCCACGTTCGGCGCCCGGGGACGGGAGGGCGGCATACCCCGGTCTGGGTGGTTGGGCACCGCGCCGACTTGCGATAACTCATATATGAGTTATCCTCGACGGCGTGACCCAGACCTATCTGACCCGGATCGGCGGACTCATCCGCGACGCACGACGCCACAAGGGGATGACCCAGAGCGAGCTCGCCGAGCTGCTCGGCAGCTCCCAGGGCGCCGTGACGCGCATCGAGCAGGGCAAGCAGAACCTCAGCCTCGACATGCTCGCCAAGATCGGCGACGCCCTCGACTCCGAGTTCGTCTCCCTCGGCCACTCCGGCCCGCAGCACCTGCGCATCGTCGGCGGTCAGAAGCTCAGCGGCTCGATCGACGTCAAGACGTCCAAGAACGCCGCCGTCGCCCTGCTCTGCGCGTCGCTGCTCAACCGCGGCCGCACCACGCTGCGCTCGCTCGCGCGCATCGAGGAGGTCAACCGCATCCTCGAGGTGCTCGCCTCGATCGGGGTGCGCACCCGCTGGCTGCCGGGCACGAGCGACCTCGAGATCATCCCGCCCGAGACCCTTGACCTCGAGCACATCGACGTCGACGCGGCGCGGCGCACCCGCACGGTCATCATGTTCCTCGGCCCGCTGCTGCACTCGCACGAGAGCTTCCAGCTGCCGTATGCCGGTGGCTGCGATCTCGGCACCCGCACCGTCGAGCCGCACCTGGCGGCGCTGCGCGCCTTCGGCCTCGAGGTGACCGCGACGCACGGCTTCTACGAGGCCCAGTCCGACCGCTCGGTCAACCCGGAGCGGGCGATCGTCCTCACCGAGCGCGGCGACACGGTGACCGAGAACGTCCTCATGGCGGCCGCCCGCCACGCGGGCACCACGGTGATCCGCAACGCCAGCCCCAACTACATGGTGCAGGACCTCTGCTTCTTCCTCGAGAAGCTCGGCGTCGCCATCGAGGGCATCGGCACGACGACCCTGACGGTGCACGGCCTCGCCGACATCGACGTCGACGTCGAGTACTTCCCCAGCGAGGACCCGATCGAGGCGATGAGCCTGCTCGCCGCCGCGGTCGTCACCGACTCCGAGATCACGATCCGCCGCGTGCCGATCGAGTTCATCGAGATCGAGCTCGCGACCCTCGACGGCATGGGGATGAAGTACAACCTCAGCGAGGAGTACGTCTCGGCCAACGGCCGCACCCGCCTCGTCGACGTGACGACGATCCCCGGCCCGCTGCACGCACCCGCCGACAAGATCCACCCGATGCCCTTCCCCGGGCTCAACATCGACAACCTGCCCTTCTTCGCCCTCATCGGGGCGGTCGCCGAGGGCAGCACGATGATCCACGACTGGGTCTACGAGAACCGCGCCATCTACCTCACCGAGCTGACGAAGGTCGGCGCCAAGGTGCAGCTGCTCGACCCCCACCGCGTCATCGTCGAGGGGCCGACCCGGTGGCGCGCCGCCGAGGTCGTGTGCCCGCCCGCACTGCGACCCGGTGTCGTCGTGCTGCTGGCGATGCTCGCCGCACCGGGCACCTCGGTGCTGCGCAACGTCTACGTCATCAACCGCGGCTACGAGGACCTCGCCGAGCGGCTCAACGCCCTCGGCGCGACGATCGAGGTCTTCCGCGACATCTGAGGACGTCGTCCGAGAAGGGTGGGTCTCGCCCTCACCTCGGGTGAGGGCCGGTCAGGAAGCCAGCGAGAGCCGTCGCTGCCGAGCCAGCCAGAAGGGGCTGTCCGGCCAGCGCCGTTCGCTGGCGTAGGCGTGCCGGGCCGCGACGCGGTAGGCCGACCACACGGGCTCGACCGAGCCGTGCAGCTGCGCCAGCGCTCGTCGATCACCGGCGAGCGCCCCGGACACGGCCGGTGCCGACGTGAGACCGGTGTAGAGGGCGTGGAAGAGCCCCTGTGACGAAAGCGGGTCGAAGGCCATCGCGGCGTCACCGACCGCAAGCCAGTCGGGGCCGGCCACCCTGTCCAACCGACTCGACCCGGCAGCGCAGACCCGGGCCGAGGACGCCACGTCGAGGCTGCTGTCGCGGAGCTGCTCCGCGAGCCCGGGCGTGGCCGCGGCTCGATCGGTGAGTGTGTGCATCAGGGCGGTGACGTCGACGAGGTCGGGGTCGGTGTGGAAGGAGACCACTCGTCGTCCACCCGGCGCGGGCGCCGTGAACCACCATCCGTTGGCAGCGCTCTCGACGTAGGACGTGCCCTGGGCCGGGTGCCGCACCGGCAGGTGCGTCCAGAGGCAGACGAGGCGGTCCGCACCCTGCAGCGCGGAGACCTCCCGATGGGCGACGGAGCGCAGCAGCCGCGACCCGCGACCGCTGGCGTCGACGAGCACCCGCGCCTGTACGCGAGTGACGGCCGGTCGGGGTCCCCCGTCGATCACGATGCTCCAGCCGTTGTCCTCGTGCCCGTCGACGCGTGCCCGACCGGTCAGCAGCCCGGCTCCGCGGCGCGTCGCCGCCGAAAGGAGCAGGCCGTCGAACGCCGCGCGGTCAAGGCTCCAGCCGGCGCCGTCGAGGTCGCGCAGGGCGTCCTGGGCCAGCAGCTGCGGGCCGCCCCACCGGCTGAGTCGGGCGTGGCAGGCCGGGTGCCCCTGGGCCACGAACGCGTCCCAGACCCCCAGCTCGCGCAGCAGCCGCGCCGCTGCTCCCGGGAGGGTCTCGCCGAGGCCCTCGCGGCCACGTCGGTGCGACGGTCGGTCGACGAGCACGACCCGATGGCCCGGGGCCAGCGTGGCCGCCAGGGCCGCTCCGGCGGGGCCGCCACCGACGACGGCGACGTCCACCTCGAGCCCGTCCACCCCTGCCACCTCAGCTGCGCAGGCCGCCGGGGAAGCGGCGCACCTTCTCGATGCCCGACACGTCGACGTCCGCAGCCGAACGCCCCACCCGGTGGCTCGCCCCGACCGAGCTGAGAGCCGGTGCAGCGGGCGAGGCCGGTGTGGTGCCGGTGCGCGCCTCGATGGCTGCCGCGTCGTCACCGGCCTCGGTGACGATGAGCCGGTGCTCGTCCTCCACCTCGAGCTGGGCCGGGAAGGCCCCGTCGGCCGGCCCCGGCAGCACCTCGACGACGCCGAGGTGGTCGAACGACCGCACCATGTTGTTGATCTGGCTCGTGTAGCTGTCGGCGCCGAGTGGCTCGATCCAGGCCGCGCGGTTGGCGAAGGCCGCGGCCCGCTCCTGCGGCGTGCGGGACTCGTCGACCACGACGTCGTAGTTCTCACGGGTGAGCACCTGGTTGGGCACGCGGGCCGGCCAGAAGGTGGGCACGTAGGGGTCGTAGGCAGCGGAGTAGCCGGACCGGCAGCTCGCCGTGTCGGTCTGCCACGGCACCGCCATCCACCGGGTGATGGAGCCGGGCTCCTGGGCCCAGAGCGGCCCGTTGGGGATCGTCACCGAGTCGGAGGTCAGCACGGCCCCGAGCGACGGCGGCTCCCACTCCGGGTTGGCGTGGGCGAACCGGAACGGTGCGAGGTACATCGTCGCGGCACGCACCGGCCACGTCATCTCGCATCCGGGGTGGAAGGCGTCGGCCAGACAGAACTCCAGAGCGGCCCGGGTGAGCATGTCGCCCTGCTCCTGCACCGGCAGCTCGTCGATGACCCGCGGGCCGCGCCGCGGCAGGACGGGGCTGCCCTCGGCGCCGAGGTCGGCGTCGAGGTCTGAGGCCAGGTCGAAGTCGGCGTCGAAGCAGCCCTCGGCCCACTGGTCGAGCATCCACAGCTGCGTCGCCGAGAGCGCGGCGTTCTGGCGCGGTGACGGCACGGGTGGGATGTTCATCGCGTCGCCGTAGAGCCAGGGCCACGGCTTCGGCGACATGCCGTCGACGTCGAAGTCGCGGAACGACCGGGCGACGGTGCGCCGGACCTCACGATGGGCCGGCAGCGGGCTCGCGAGCCGCGCCAGGGCGGTAGCCGAGGTCAGGTCGACCGCGCCGTCGACGCCGAAGCCGGCAGCGAAGCCGGCGTTGACCCACTGCAGGCCGGCGAGCCGTTCGAAGAGGGGCAGGATGTCGTCGCGGAACGACGGCCGGACGGGACGGGGCAGAGTGCCGGCCTGGATCGCCACGTCGCGCATGAGGTCCCACATCGTGCGCACGGACTTGCGTTGCGGGGCGTAGTTCGGTGGCGCGACGACGACCCACGAGGGGATCACCTCGAGGGGCAGGCCGCCGAGCGTCACCGTCGCGGTCACCGGCCCGTCGGAGACGTCGTCGTGCCACCCCTCGTTGTTGGCGAACGTGATGGCGCGGCTGCCGTCGCACGAGGCCGACTCGCCGCGGCCACCGAGCACGACGAGGCGCCCGGCCTCGTCGGTGCGGATGTCACCGAGATGCACGGGTTGGCCCATGAACTCGCCGTCGAAGGGCTGCGGCGACTGGTCGAGTCCCGAGACCGAGCGCTGCCCGGGGCGGATCTCGAGGCTGGACCGGTCGCCGACGGTCGGGTTGCGCAACGTCGTCGCGGGGGCCGAGCTGGCCTCGGGGATGTCGAGGGCGAGCTGGAAGCCGTACCAGGAGGACTTCGTGTTGGCGAGCTCCACGTGCCAGGTCAGCTCGACGTCGTCCGCCTCCGGGGTGAGCTCACGGACGATGGTGCCGAGGGCGTTGACGCCGTAGACCCGGAACCGGGCGGCCTGGCGCTTGAGGCGCCCCTCGGCATCGCGGTAGGAGCCGGGCGGCAGCGGGTCGGGGTCGACCACCTCGGGGCCGATGACGAACTCGTCGGGACTGTTGCCGACCCGGGCGACCCCGATGGCGGGGTGGATGACGGCCTGGACGATGCAGTCGTCGACCTGCGGGGCGGGGTCCTGCGCCGGCCGGGGCACCGTCGGGTCCTCGAGGGGCTGGCCGTTCGCGGTGTGACGCAGGGCGGCGCCGGCGGCATACACCTGCTTGCGCACGGCGGCGATCGACGACTCGGCGACGGGCGCGTTCTTCTTCGGCACCCGCCAGATGTTGAACGACAGGCCCTGCCCGTAGTCGCACTGGCCGCGTGTCTCGACGTCCTGCCGGGGAAGCACGAGGCGGGCGACGGGCACGTAGGGGCTGGCGTCCTCCGGCCACGCGACGGTGGCCCGGTCGAGCGGCATCGACTCGGGGTCGGTGCGCACCTGCACGGAGAGCACCAAGGAGTGCTCGCGCTCGCGCAGGCGCCGGGCGAGGTCGGTGCGGAGGTAGTCGGGGTCGTCGTCCGGGATGTTGACGCCCGCGGACTCCGGGTCGAGGCGGTACTTCACCACCTCGTCGCCCAGACGGAAGGGCAGGAGCGCCCAGTAGCGAGCGGTCAGCACGCTGCTCTCGGGGGTGCTCATGTCGTCGAGGATCTGCTGGGTCACCGGGTGGGCGGCGAGATAGCCCGGGTAGTCCTGCTGGACGACGCCGGCGTAGGTGAAGTCGACCATCTGCTGCGCATCGTCGACGAAGAAGACGTCGTGGTTCTGGAGGATGAGGTCGGCAGTGTCACCCTTCTCGCCGAGGGCGTTGCGACCCTTGACGCCAAAGAGCTTCACGCCGATGCCGATGGTCGTGCCGAGGTCGGGAGTCGTCGGGCCGGCGTCGCTCGAGAAGCGCACCCAGGCGTCGAGCCCGTCGGCGGCGAGGAAGCCGACGCGCCACGCGGCAGGCACGGACTCGAGGGGCTCGAACCGTCCGTGGGCGACGCCGTGCACCTTGCGGAACACCGCTCGCTCGGCCGGCACCTGTCCGGTGGCGATGCGCCGCGCCTGGCCCATCCTCACGAACATGTCGGTCAGGCGGTCGGCTGCCCCACCAGAGGCGTCGAAGCACGGGGGGACGGGGAAGTCCGGGCTGTCGGTCATGTCGGGTCTCCCTTGACGAGTCACTGCTTCGATCGTGGTCGGGCCCGACCTCGGGGCGAGGCGATTTGACCAAGTCTTTGCCGACTCCCGAACAGCGGCATACGGACCGACCAGCAGCACGGCCGCGCTGTGAGACGCCACATGCATCCCGGTCTTTTGTGGGTGTCGGCCACACAGGGGGTGCCCGAGCGCCTGCCTACTCTTCCCGCATGCCCGACGCCCGCAACGACGCTCGCGAGGACGTGCCACTCCGCCCTGACCGGGGCGGACTGACCGTGAACGCACCCATCGACCTCACCGGCCGGACCGCCCTCGTGACCGGAGCCGCGAGCGGCATCGGGGCCGCCATCGCCCTGGCGCTCGAGGCCGCGGGCGCCAAGGTGCACGCCGCGGACCGCGACGAGGGCGGGCTCGCCCGCCTGGCCGACGCGAGCTCGGTCAACCCGATCACCGCCGACCTCAGCGACCTCGACTCGCTGGGCAGGCTGCCGACCGACGTCGACATTCTCGTCAACAACGCGGGCATCCAGCACGTCAGTCCCATCGAGGACTTCCCCCTCGAGCGGTTCGACCTCATCCTCGACCTCATGCTCGTGGCACCCTTCCGGCTCATCCGGCAGAGCCTCCCCCACATGTATGCGCAGGGCTGGGGTCGGGTGCTCAACGTCTCGAGCGTGCACGGGTTGCGCGCCAGTGCCTTCAAGGCCGCCTACGTCACCGCCAAGCACGGCCTCGAGGGGCTCTCGAAGGTGGTGGCCCTCGAAGGCGCCCCCCACGGCGTCACGTCGACGTGCATCAACCCGGCCTACGTGCGCACCGCGCTCGTCGAGAAGCAGATCAGCGACCAGGCCCGCACGCACGGCATCCCCGAGGCCGAGGTGATCTCGAAGATCATGCTCGAGCCGGTCGCGGTGAAGCGGCTCGTCGAGCCCGACGAGGTGGCCGCCCTCGCCCTCTTCCTCTGCGGCCCGGCCTCGGCGTCGGTCAGCGGCACCTCCTTCTCGATGGACGGCGGCTGGACGGCGCACTGAGGGGGCTCCATGTCCCCGTCCGAGCGCCTGACTGCCTAGGATCTGCCCGTGCCCACCGAGAGCCGCATCGATGCCGACACCGCCGAGCAGGTGATGACCCTGCTCGAGCTGCTGGCCTCCGACGCGCCCGTCTCTCAGATCGCCTCGGCGCAGGCGCCGGCCGGTGCCCGTGACCTCGCGCTGCGCATCACGCAGGCGCGTGAGGTGCACCAGCAGCGTGAGGCGGGCCTCGCGGCGCTGCTCGACACCGCGCGCGAGCTGTCGACCGCCGACGACCCCGGCGAGGTGCTCGACGCCATCGTGCGCCGGGCTCGACGTCTGCTCTCGACCGACCTGGCCTACCTGACGCTGTATGACGCGGAGGCCGGCGACACCTTCATGCGGGCCACCGACGGCTCGGTGTCGGCGGCCTTCCAGTCGGTGCGGCTCGCCCTCGGCGCCGGTCTCGGTGGCCTCGTGGCCTCGACCCGCAAGCCCTACTGGACGGCCGACTACTGGTCCGACGAGCGCTTCCGTCACACCTCGGCGATCGACGGTGCCGTCGGCGAGGAGGGCATCGTCGCCATCTGCGGCACCCCCCTTATCGTCGAGTCCCACTTCGTCGGCGTGCTCTTCGCCGCCAACCGCTCGTCGCGGCCCTTCACCCGCGAGGAGGTCGCCCTGCTCGGCAACCTCGCGACGCTGGCCGCGGTGACGCTCGTGCAGACGCGCGCGCTCTCCGACGCGGAGACCGCCCTCGCCGCGCTCTCCGAGGCCCACGAGACGGTGAGGCAGTATGCCGCCGGCATCGAGAAGGCGTCTGCCGCTCACGACCGCTTCGCCTCCCTCGTGCTCGACGGTGGCGGGGTCGACGACATCACGCACGCCCTCGCGGAGCTGCTCGGTGGGTGGGCCGTGCTGGTCGACGAGTCGGGTGAGCGGCGCAGCGCCGCCGGTCCGGCACCGGAGCCGACCGAGTCGGGCACAGGTCCGCTCGATGCCCTCAACGCCCTCCCTGGCATCGGCTCCGGGCGGCTCGTGGAGCGTGACGGCCTCTATGCCGTCGCCATCACCGCTGCCCGCGAGCGCCTCGGCACGATCTATGTCGGAGGGGTCGGCACGCTGGGCGACTCCGACCAGCGCACGCTCGAGCGGGCCGGCGTCGTCACGGCTCTCGTCATGCTCTTCGAGCGGCAGGCGGCCGACGCCCGGCAGTCGGCGCGCAACCGTCTCGTGAGCGACCTCGTGGCCGCCCGGGGGTCGGCGGAGGAGCGCACGCAGCTCGCCGCGACGGCGGGCTTCGACACGCGACGGCCCTTCTGCCTGCTCGTGATCCGCGGTGACGGCCCGACCGGCCACCGCGGCCTGCTCATCTCGGCGAGTGCCGCCAGCGGGCCGGGTGCCCTCGTCGGCTCCCACGACGGAGACGTCGTCGCGCTGGTGCCCGATGACGAGAGCAGCGACGCCGCCAGCCTGGCCAAGGCCGTCGCCGCCCGCATCGGCAAGCGCACCTGCGTCACGGTGGCGGGGGTCGGCCCGATCGGCGACCTCGCCCGCATCCCCTCGGCCCACGAGGAGGGTGCTCGCACGGTCAGCGCCCTCATCGCCCTCGGCCATCGCGGCATCGGCGCGGCAGCCACGCAGCTCGGCTTCGCCGGGCTCATCGTGGGCTCCGACCCCGATGTCGGCGACTACGTGCAACGCCTGCTCGGCCCGCTGCTCGACTACGACGCGAGGCGAGGCACCGACCTCGTGGGCACCCTCGCGGCCTACTTCGCAGCCGGCGGCAGCCCTCGCCACGCCGCCGGCACCCTGCACGTGCACGTCAACACCGTGTCGCAGCGGCTCGAGCGCATCTCCGCCCTGCTCGGCGAGTCCTGGCAGCAGCCCGACATCGCTCTCGAGCTCCAGCTGGCGCTGCGTCTCAGGGCGCTGCAGGGCCCGCGCTGACGCCCGTGACGGCGGGGAAGCTCCAGGTGCCGTCGGCGATCTCGGCGCGCGGGCGATAGAGCCGCACGAGGTAGTTCCACCCCTCACCGATGGGCATGCAGTTGGGCCGCCCGTCGCCGCACCCTCCGAAGTGCACCCTCGCCTCGCCGCTCGCGTCGCGCTCGGCCGTGATGGAGTTGACGGTGACCCGGCCTCCGAGGTCCTCGAAGTAGCCGTCCGCGTTGTAGAGCGAGATCGACCAGAAGCCGTCGACGGGCACGTCGCCGACGGTTAGGGCGTACTCCCCCACGGGCAGCTTCGGATCCACGTTGACGTAGATCGCCTCGTGCGACGGCAGGCCGCCCCAGCCGGCCGCCGTGCCGATCAGGTGCTGCACGGGGTCGACGTCCGACCTCGCCCCGAAGGCGCCGTCGAAGCCGGACATCCCGGACGCGAGCTCGAGCAGGGCCCGTCGCGTGGCATCGAGGCTCGCCGTGTCGTAGTCCGGCGGGGTGAAGGGCCGGGCCGAGCCAGCGACGACCCGCAGCTCGTCCTGCAGCGCGTTGACCTCCGCGACATCGGCGGGGTCGGCCGGGTCGACGAGGATGCGCGCGGCGACGACGACGTGCTCGCTGTCGAAGTCGTCGACGCTGAGCTCGTGGTCGCCCGGCGCGTGCAGGACCCGGTTGATGTAGTGGTCCTGGTTGACGACCATCGCTGACACGTAACGGTCCCCGGCGTCGGGCAGCGTCACCGTTGCTCCGTCGCGGAGGTCGACGACGGCCATGCTGTAGAGCGTGTCGCGGTTCATCCGGATCACCGGCTGGTTGTCGAGCGGTGTCGGCAGGCGGTTGTGCAGCCACGTGTTGACCGTGCCGCTCTGGGCGAGCAGCACCCCGAACATCCGATCGGTCTCGGCGCGGGCGAAGTTGAGGGCGTTGACATGGATCCCGGTCATGCCCCCACTCTCGCGAGGCCCTGCCGGTCGGTCATCACCTCACACGGGTGACGCCGCGAGGTGTCGGTCGATCGCGTCGGCCACCGCCGCGACGCCCACGTCGCCGAGCACGATGTCGTAGTGGTTGGCGTCGACCTCGGTGACCCGCACCGTCTCGGGCACGTCGAGCGCCGCGAGCCGCGCGTCGTCGTAGAGCCCCTGGGGCTCGTCGAGCAGGCCGCGACGGGCCCAGAGCAGGTCGACGGGCACGCCCCGGCCGGCGAGCCGGCGCACCGCGGCATGAGTCTGCGGGTCGGAAAGCACGTCGGCACCGTCGGCGCGCACCGCCTCGAGGGAGCAGCTGCTGCGCCACCGACCGTCGCCGTCGCCGTCACCCGCGCCGTCGCCCGCGGCCGCGTCCCCGCTGTCGTCCTCGCTGGCGTCGACGAGGTCGTGCGTGATGTAAAGACGGGCAGCCTCGCCCGCCGGTCCGCGCAGCACCGGCCCGAGGGCCGGGTGCCGGCCCCAGAAGTCGAGGTATGCCGCCGGGTCGGCGAAGCGCATCGACAGCCGGTCCATGGCCGGACCGATCACCGCCCGCAGCGTCGCGTCGATGTCGAGGTCGGCCGCAACCGGGAAGGCGAGACCGCCGTCGACCAGCACGACGCCCGCGAACCGCCCGGGGTGCAGGTCTGCGGCCAGCGCCGACACGAACGCACCCATCGAGTGGCCGACGAGCACCGGCGCGGCGGCGAAGATCGAGGCGATCGAGGCGAGGTCGGCGGCATGCGTCGCCAGCCCGTAGGGTCCGGGCGCGCTGCGGCTGTCGCCGCGTCCCCGCAGGTCGGGAGCCAGGAAGCGCACGGCGCCGGGGCCGTGCCGGTGGTGGACCTCGTCGGCAACCCGCTGCCACGAGAGCCCGTTGGCCGTGATGCCGTGCACCGCGAGCACCACGGGCGCGTCGGGGGCGGCCGCCCCCACCGTGAGGTCGTGGATGGCGAGGTGCCCCTCGGGCAGCTCGATGACGAACGCGGACTCGGTGGTCATGAGGAGCCGGCCTTCCGGATGAGTCGCCCCCCGAGCCCCGTGAGCCCCGATGGCGCGAAGTAGACGACGACGATGAAGAGGACGCCGAGGATGAAGAGCGGTTGCGACAGGACCTGTCGCACGACCTCGGGCAGCGGCTCGAGCCACGCGGCGCCGCTGACCTCGACGAGCCGGGCATCAGCGTAGGCATAGAGGAAGCCGCCGAGCAGGGCGCCCCACCGGCTGCCGGCACCGCCGAGCACGACCATGACGAGGAGCGAGAGCGTGAACTCCGAGGTCGTGAGGTGTGGGTTCGACCCCCCGAGCACGAGGGCGTGGACGATGCCCCCCAGCGCCCCGAGCACCGAGGCGACGACGATGGCGAGCAGCTTGACGCGGTAGGTGCCGAGACCGAGCACCGCTGCGCGGGACTCGTTCTCGCGCACCGCGGCCATGGCGTGCCCGGCTCGGGACCGGATGAGCAGCGTGACGACCACCCAGGCGAGCACGACGAAGCCGAGGGCGAGCCAGTAGCGGTAGGGCGCGTTGGCGACGCCGACGAGCAGCGCGGGCACGGCATCACGGTCGAGCACCTTGCCCTCCTCGCCGCCCGTGATGCCGCCGGGGTTGCGCATGACGATGATCGAGGCCGCCTGCGCGAAGGCGAGGGTCACCATCGCGAAGGCGATGCCCCCCACGCGCAGGGCGATCGCGCCGACGACGAGCGACAGCGCGGTCGACACGACGAGAGCAAGGGCGATCGCGGCGGGCAGCGGGAGCGACCACGTCGACAGGGAGATGGTCAGCAGGTAGCTGCCCGACGCGACGAAGAGCGCGTGCCCGAAGCTGAGCAGTCCTGTGCGCCCGAAGAGCACGTCGTAGGACAGCGCGATGCCGGCGATGACGAGGCAGGTCGCGAGCAGCTGCATCGACCCGGGCCCGTTGACGCGGCCGGGCAGGATGCCCGGCAGCTCGGCCGACACATACGGCAGGTAGGCGAGCGCCGCGAGCACGAGGAGCGGCAGCACGACCTTCCACGGGCGTCGCCGAGGGGCGCGCCCGGGCACCTTCTGGGCCGTATGCCGGGTGGCGGGCTCGGTGACAGCGGGCGCCTCGGTGACGTGGCTGGCCGGGGAGGTCATGCGGTGGCTCCCTTCAGGGACGACGGCCGCAGGAGCAGCACGAGGGCGAGCAGGAGCACGACCGAGAGGTCGCCGACGCCGCTGGCGGCGTAGTAGTTGGCGAGCTGTTGCACGAGCCCGACGACGACCGCCGCGACAGCGGTGCCGGTCAGCGACCCCATGCCGCCGATGACGACGACGATGAACGCGTAGATGAGCAGGGAGCCGCCCTGGCCGGGCGAGACGGCCCCGGCATACTGCGAGTAGAGCAGACCGGCGAGTCCCGCCGCGGCGCCGCCGATGGCGAAGACGATCGTGAAGGTGCGCTGCACGTCGATGCCGAGTGCCTCGACCATGGTGCGGTTCTCGACCCCGGCCCGGATGACGAGCCCCAGCCGCGTGTAGCGCAGCAGGGCGAGCAACCCGGCGAGGAGCAGCAGTGCCACGGCGATGTAGACGAACCGGTCGTTGGGCAGGCGTGCCCCGAGCAGGACGGTCGTGCCGCTCATCCACGCCGGCTTCTCGACCGGACGGGGGTCAGCGCCCCAGATGCCTTGTGCCGCAGCGACGCCCGCGAGCGAGAGACCAACGGTGACGAGCACCTGCTGGATGTGATGGCGATAGAGCGGCCGGATGAGCACGACCTCGACGACGACGCCGATGACCGCGCCGACGACGACGGCGACGAGGAGCGCGACTGCGAGCCGGGCTCCGACGGGCAGCGACTGCGGCAGGCCTTGCATCGTCAGCCAGCCGGCATACGCGCCGGCCGTCATGAAGACCCCGTGGGCGAAGTTGAGCACGCCCATGAGGCCGTAGATGAGGCTGAGGCCGCTCGCGGCGAGGAAGTAGAGGGCGCCGAGGCCGAGACCGGTGACGAGCAGGAGCAGGAGGTCGCTCACGCTGCACCCTCCCGTCGCAACGAGACGCCGAGCAGCTCGCGGGTGCGGGCCGGGTCGGCGACGAGGGCCGCAGCCTCCCCGCGGTGCACCACGCGGCCGGCGTCGATGACGACGACCTGGTCGGCGATGCGGCGCACGAGCGGCAGGTTCTGCTCGACGAGCAGGATCGGGGTCGTGCGCGACACCTCGGCGAGCACCTCGGCGACCTCGGTGACGAGCTTGGGGGCCAGTCCCTTGGTCGGCTCGTCGATGAGCAGCAGCTCGTTGCGCCGCAGCAGCACGCGCGCGAGCGACACCATCTGCTGCTGTCCGCCCGAGAGGGTGCCGGCCCGCTGGTCGCGGCGGCCGACGAGGTCGGGGAAGAGCTGCGCCACGACGGGGGCGTCCACCCCGTGCTCCGGGTCGACGAGACGCAGGTTCTCGTCGACGGTCAGACCGCCGAAGACCTCGCGGTCCTCGGGCACGTAGCCGATGCCGCTGCGCACGATGCGTGAGGTGCGCATGGTCTGGATCTCGTTGCCGCGCAGAGTGATCCGTCCCGTCCGTGGGGCGAGCCCGATGATCGCCTTGAGCGTCGTCGTCTTGCCGACCCCGTTGCGCCCGAGCAGCGCGGTGACCCCGGTGGCGGGCACGTCGAAGGTGACGCCCTGGAGGATGTGCGAGCCGCCGTAGTGCACGTGCAGGTCGTCGACGGAGAGGACGGCCTCCGTGGGCCGGCTGTCGTTCACAGTGCTTCTCCCAGGTAGGCCTGCTGGACGCGCTCGTCGGAGGTGACCTCCTCGGGCGCACCGACGGCGAGCAGCTCGCCGTGGTGGAGCACGGCGACCCGGTCGGCCAGGCCGAGGACGACGTGCATGTGGTGCTCGACCATCGCGACGGCCACGCCCGAGTCGCGCACCTCGCCGATGATCTCCGACAGACCCTCGACGTCCTCCGCCGAGACCCCGGCCATCGGCTCGTCGAGGAGCAGCGCAGAGGGTGACGAGGCCAGCGCCATCGCGAGCTCGAGCTTGCGACGGTCACCGTGCGAGAGGTCACGGGCGATCGTGGCCGCGCGACCCGGCATACGCACCCGGTCGAGCAACGCGTCGACCCGCTCCCCCGCGGCCGACCCCGCAGCCCGGAAGGGACTGAACGGGGCCGGACCGGAGGCCTGGATGGCGAGCCGAACGTTCTCGCCGGCGGTCAGGCCGTCGAAGAGCGCCGAGGTCTGGAACGACCGGGCCAGACCCATGCGGGCCCGTGCGGTCGCCCTGGATCTCGTGACGTCCTTGTCCTGCAACGTGATCCGTCCCGAGGTCGGGCGCGTCAGGCCGCTGAGGATGTTGACGAACGAGGACTTGCCGGCACCGTTGGGGCCGATGATGCCGAGCAGCTCGCCGGCGCCGACCGTCAGGGACACGTCGTGCAGGATCTGGGCGCCGCCGACCTTCCAGCCGACACCGGTTGCGGTGATCACGTCAGGGTGCCGCCGGTCACTTGAAGGGCGTGACGGGGGGCGCCACGGCCTCGGCGCCCAGCGTGTCGACGCGCTCGGGCACGACGTTGGTGCCGTCCTGCTTGAGAGACGCGGTGAACATCGGCTGGAGCAGCGCGTGGTCCTCCGGACGGATCGTCAGGGTGCCCTTGGGCCCCTCGAAGCTCCACCCCTCGAGGGCGGCCACCATGGCGTCGGCGTCACCGCCGGCCTCGAGCGCGTGCACGATCATCTGGCCCGCGACGAAGCCGTCGTTGGTGAAGAGGTCGACGGTGCCGCCCTGGGCCTTGAGGCCCTTGTCGAGTGCCTGGTAGGCGGCGTTGTCGGCGGCGCCCTCGAAGAAGTGCGAGAGGAAGTCGATCTTGGTGCCGACCTCCCCGAAGAGGCTGTGGGTGGCCTTGATGTCGAGACCGGTGACGACCTTCGTCTGGTCGAAGACCCCCTGCTGGCCGAGCGTCGTCCACATCGCCGTGGCGTTGGCGCCCGCCCACGCGACGAAGAGCAGGTCGGGTGCGGCGGTCTTGACCTTCGTCGCGAACGGCGTGAGGTCGGTCGCGGCGGCCGGCACCTCGACGGCGTCGACAGTGGCGCCCTTGGCGCCGAGGATCGCTGTGACGGCGGCGACGTTGGCCTTGCCGAAGGCGCTGTCCTGCGCGAGCACGGTGACCTTCTTGCCCGTGACGTCGCCGAGCATCGAGCCGGCGGTAGCGACGTCCTGGTAGGTCTGGCGTCCGGAGCGGAAGGTGTACTTGTTGGCGCCCGTCACCGCGTCGGCAGCAGCCGGGCCGGAGATGAAGAGCACCTTGTTGTCCTTGGCGAGCGGGGCGACCTGCAGGGCGACGCCCGACGACGTCGAGCCCGCGATGATCGTGTTGCCCTGACCGATGAGGTCGGTCGCCGACGCGACGGCCTTGGCCGGGTCGCCGGCGTCGTCGGCCTCGGTGATCGTGATCGTGCGGCCCCCGACGGCGCCGGTGCCCTTGGTCGCGTAGTCGATGCCGGCCGTGAGGCCCTGGCGGTACTGCGCGCCGTAGGACGCGAGCGGCCCGGACTTCGAGTAGACGAGGCCGACCTTGAGGGGGCCGCCGGAGGCGCCTCCCGAGGCTGCCGCCGTGCCCTCGCCCGCCGGGGCTCCGGGCTGGCCGGGCGAACCACACGCCGCGACCGACAGGGTGATCAGTGCGCTCGCGAGCGCAAGGCTCCATCGCTTGGACAAGGGTGTCCTCCACCTCTGGTGGGCGCTCGCGCCTTTGCCGCAACGAGATTCGTTGACGCCCAACCGTTTCGGCGAAAGTAGTTCAGCCTCGACGGACTCGCGGTGGGACCTCGGACCACAAAGATCGTGGCCACATGTGTGTCGCCGCCACCGCCCGGCGCAGGCTCACGCGCCCGCCCGCCCGTCGACCCCCTCACGCAGGAGGTCGACGTGGCCGCAGTGCTGGGCGTAACCGGTGATCATGCGGAGCACCAGTCAGAGGATGTAGCTCCTCGAGGCGCTCCAGATGGCGTGGGTGCGGCAGTTGGAGCTCTCGTACTCCTTCGACGTCGACTCGAACACGGAGTAGAGGCGCTTGGTCGTCGACCCTGCGTAGCTCGGGGCCCAGACGATCCCCTCCATCATCGGGAGGGTGTTGTGGCTCGAGCGCGCCCCCGTCGAGCGCACCTGCGTCGTCACCTTGCTGAGCTGGTCCCGTCCCCACGAGCGGCTGAAGACGAAGTGGCTGTCGGTGACCTGCACGCCCTGGACGATGGTCGGCGTGCTGTAGGAGGCCGTCGGCGTCACCGTCACGTAGCCGGCGGTCGAGGTGGGATAGCGGCGCATGACGTCGGAGTAGAAGTCGCCGACGAAGAGGTTGCCGTTGTAGAAGTCGAGGTAGGACGCCCGCGACAGGGAGTTCAGGGAGTAGCGGGCTGCCCAGCTGACGGCCTGGCGCGTGCCTGCGGGGACGGCCCGGACCCGCTCGATCGGGATGCGGTAGATCGTGGCACCGCCGGTGCTGTCGGCGACGTAGAGGTTGCCTCGCCCGATCGCCAGACCACCGACGTGCCCGGACTTCGGAACGCCGCTCAGCTCGATCGTCTTGACCCAGGCGGAGTTCGACCGCTTGTAGACGACGACGCGCGGGACCTCGGCCTCGTCGCGGTGGTACATCGACACGTAGAGGTGGTCCCCGTTCGCGTCGTAGGCCATCCCCTGCGGCACCCAGTTGGTGTCCTTGTAGGCGCCCATCGTGTGTCCCGACCAGTTGTCGAACGCGTCGAGCTTCGGGTCGGCGCAGTTGCTGATCTCGGCGAAGCCGACCGGCTCGGCCGCCGTGGCCGAGCTTGCGGCGACGACGCCAAGCGTCGAGGCAAGTGTCAGTGCGATGGCAGCGGCCATGGTGCGCATGCGTGTGTTCATGAGGATCCCCTGTGCTCCTCGGGGGACCTCTTCCCCCGGTGATCGGAGACTACTCGCGGATGCCGGCTGGAAGGCCGGGAGCATCCGGCCGATTCTTCGACCGCCGAGGATCTTTCGCCGAGAGCCGTCGCGGACGTGGGGGGATCACGCAAGTCTCTCGTGAAGCAGCTCAACGATGCCGACGTTCGTCGGCAACATGAACGGCAGCTCCCGAGGCTCGAAGCGATCGTTCGTGGCGAGAAGGATGGCCCACTCCTGTGCATGGGGGCACGCGTGCCGTGTGCGCTCGAGGATCGTGAATGCCCGCAGGTCGGGGACTTGCCTCAGCTCCGTGCAGGTGCGCTGCGCGATCTTCTCCACGTCGGCGGATGGCATCCCGTCCTCCGGGAGCGGCTGCCAGACGTCTCCCCGCCGCTCGAGATGGTCGCGCGCCCGCGCCGACGTGATCGCGTCCGCTACCTTCAACACCCCGGCCGCGGTGCCCACGGCAAGGTCCAGGTTGATGGTCTTTCCGGTGTCGAAATCGACGTGGAGCCGCGCCAGCGAGACGAGCGGGTCCAGGTGCCAGTTGATCTCCTCGGGAGGGCAGCGGCGAGCGCCGAGCCCGAGCTCGATCAGGTACGCGACCATGACCCCGGCACTCCGCCGCTGCCCTGACTCCGCGAGGAGACGAGCCGACTTCTCCATCGTGAGCAGGAGCCTGCTCCGGTCACGGTCGAGCAGGGACTTGGATGTCGTGGCGAACTCGACGGCACGCACGAGCGATCGTCCGACTTCGTTGGCCGCCCAGGTCGTGACGAGGCCCTCGGATCCGACTTCTCCTTCGAGGTTCTCCGGGAGCTCACCGTCCCGTGACCGCGGCACGAGGGTGCCCTCTCTCAGCTCGAGCAGCTCCGGGAACCACCCGATGCACCTCTCGACAGGCGTCTCACCTCCCGGTCGGGGGTTCGCGGGCATGGCACGAGCCTTCGTCGGGCGATAGAGGGCGCTGGTTTGCCGGTCGTAGGCGTTCTCCCAGTAGGTGGTCGGCAGGAGATGGTGGTCGCCGGCGTTCGGAGGGTGCTGCTTGATGATGCGCAGGGTGGTGTCGAGAGCCAGCTGCAGCTCACGGCTGTCGCCGGCTGTTGCGGCACTTCGCGCCCATCCTCGTGCAGTGCGGATCACGCTGTAGGAGGCGTCGACCGCCGCTTGGGCGTTGCGCAGCCGGCCGGTCCAGAAGCCCCGGTGAGGCTTCGTCCACACGACCGGCCCCTCCCCGGCCTGAACGCGGGCTTCGAGCACCTTCGCCGCGCGCCCGTGCTGCCGTGTCAGCAGGCTTCCGAACGCCACCGGGTCGGTGGCCTCTCGCAGGATGTCCAGCAGGCAGGCGGTGGACGCCAGGAGGTACGCGACGACGCCGAGCAGGAGCCCGGAGGCGAGAAGTGAGGCACCTTGGTCAGGAAGCACCAGCACGAGGGCGGATCCGGGCGCGAGGACCAGAGCGGGGGCGATCGTCCAGCCGACGTGCCGTCGCCGAAGCACCTCGACAGCACGAGTCCCCCGAGCTGGGGGGACGACCTGTGCAACGACGAAGAGCGTGCCGACCGCGAAGACGAAGATGGCGATCACAATCGCCGGAACGACCTGGACGGCCGTCTCGACCGCGTCCTCTTCCGGGTGGTGGAGAGGTGCGTCCTTCCAGTCCCAGATGAGCAGGTGGAGAGCAATGTAGATCCCCAGAGCTGCGACCCAGACCACGATGGACGGGATCTGACGTCCGAGAACCTTCCATGGCAGCACCCTGACCCTCGTCCGGCTGACGATGTGATCCGTCATCACGACCCCCGGAGTGAGACCCGAGTGCGGCAGGAACCAGTGCAAGAGGTGCAGCCGCGGTGACTCTGCGGCGTGACCACAACGATATCGGCCGTTTCGCTGCTGTCAGGGAGATTTGTCGCCGGCCGACGGCGAGCTTGCCACCTGGCCCCGACGAGGCCGTGCCGTCAGAGGCGCGGCTCGAGGTCGGCGACGACCTGCTCGGCGGTGAGCCCGATGTCCTCGAGGATCTGGCCGCGGGAGGCGTGGTCGAGGAACTGCTTGGGGATGCCGTAGGCGCGCACCGGCACGTCGATCTCGGCGTCGCGCAGGGCCCGGGTCACCGCCGCGCCGACGCCGCCGCTCACGAGGTTGTCCTCGACGACGGCCACGACGCGGGCCTGCCGCGCCAGCGCCACGACGTCGTCGCTGACGGGCATGACCCACCGCGGGTCGACGACGCGGACGGAGCGGCCGTGCGCGGCGATCTTCTCGCCTGCCTCGGTGGCAAGGCCGGCGAACGCCCCGACACCGACGACGAGCAGGTCGACGTCGCCGCCGGCGTTCTCGAACAGCACGTCCACGTCACCGAGGGAGCGCACCGCGAGCAGCGGGTCTGCCACGTCGCCCTTGGGGAAGCGCAGCACCGTCGGACCGTCGGAGACGTCGAGCGCCTCGCGCAGCTGCTTCTTGACCTGCTCGCCGTCGCGAGGGGCGGCGAGGCGCAGTCCGGGCACGATCGAGGTGAGCGTCATGTCCCACATGCCGTTGTGCGAGGCGCCGTCGCTGCCCGTCACGCCGGCCCGGTCGAGCACGAAGGTCACCCCGGCCTTGTGCAGCGCGCAGTCCATGAGCACCTGGTCGAAGGCACGGTTGAGGAAGGTCGCATAGACGGCGACGACGGGGTGCAGGCCGGCATACGCGAGCCCGGAGGCCATTGTCACGGCGTGCTGCTCGGCGATGCCCACGTCGAAGACACGGTCGGGGTAGGCGGCGGCGAAGCCGTCGAGCCCGACCGGGATGAGCATGGCCGCGGTGATCGCGACGACGTCGGGCCGCTCGGCCCCGATCGCCACCATCTCCTCGTTGAACTCGTCGGTCCAGATGCGCCCGGCCACCTCGAAGGGCAGACCCGTCTCGGGGTTGAACTTGCCGACGCCGTGGAACTGGTCGGCCGCGTCGTCGATGGCGGGCTGGTAGCCGCGCCCCTTCTGCGTGATGACGTGGACGATGACCGGGGCGCCGAAGTCACGAGCCTTGGCGAGCGCTCGCTCGAGCGCCTGCTCGTCGTGGCCGTCCACGGGGCCGATGTACTTCAGCCCCAGGTCCTCGAACATCCCCTGCGGGGCGACGATGTCCTTGATCCCCTTCTTGACGCCGTGCAGCGTCTCGAACATCGCGCCGCCGACGACGGGCGTCTTGGCGAGCGAGCGCTTGCCCCAGTCGAGGAAGCGCTCGTAGCCACGGGTCGTGCGCAGCGTCGCGAGGTGGTCGGCGAGGCCGCCGATGGTCGGTGCGTAGGAGCGCTCGTTGTCGTTGACGACGATGACGAGCGGGAGGTCCTTGTCGACGGCGATGTTGTTGATCGCCTCCCACGCCATGCCGCCGGTGAGGGCACCGTCGCCGATGACCGCGACCGTGTGCCGTCCGGTCTCGCCGCGCAGGCGCCGGCCCTTGGCGATGCCGTCGGCCCAGGACAGGGCGGTCGAGGCGTGCGAGTTCTCGACGACGTCGTGGTCGGACTCGGCGCGGCTCGGGTAGCCCGAGAGCCCCCCGCGCTTCTTCAGCTGGCTGAAGTCGTGCCTGCCAGTGAGCAGCTTGTGGACGTAGGCCTGGTGGCCGGTGTCGAAGACGATCGTGTCGTTCGGCGAGTCGAAGACGCGGTGGAGCGCGATGGTCAGCTCGACGACGCCGAGGTTGGGTCCGAGGTGTCCACCGGTCTTGGAGACCTCGGTGACGAGGAAGGTGCGGATCTCCTCGGCCAGGGGTGCCAGCTGGTCCTCGGGGAGCGCCTTGAGCGCCGCAGGGCTCGTGATGGTCTCCAGCAGGGCCACGCTGCCTTGTCCTCTCGCTACGGGTGGGTCGATCGAGTCTAGGGTGAACGCCCGGCGGCACGGAAACGTGCGCGAGCGGGTCGCGGTGTCGCGAGCCTCACAGGTGTCACAGTCGAGGGGCGAACACCTTCCCCTGCAGCGCCTCGTGCAGCAGGTGGGTGGACCGGGAGGCGGCCCGCAGGCGCATCCCCTCGGCCTCGATCTCGCCGAGGATCTCCTCCAGCGCGTCGGCGGGAACGTGCGGCCCGACCGCGACCCGCGCCTCCCGCCACGCATCGCGCATCGCGACGACCTGCCCGTCGAGGTGCCGACCGGCCAGCCAGGCGAGGGCGATCGGGTGACGCCGCCACCCGGCATACGCCCGGTAGTCCGGCGGGCACTGGTCGAGCAGCCACAGCACCGCGCGGTCCTCCCAGCCGGGGGTGTGCGCCGGGGGCACGCCCTTCGGCCAGCCGGGTGGGGTGTGCGCAGCCATGCACCCAGTGTGCCTCCCCTACGCTCGGGCCATGATCCGGGTCGTGTGGCTCACCGCCTTCCTCGACCTGCCGCCGGAGGTGCACGGGGCAGGGTCGCGCTTCTGGTCGGGGGTCACGGGGTATGCCGTCTCGCCCGCTCGCGGGGACGAGGCGGAGTTCACGACGTTGCTGCCTCCACGCGGCGACCCCTTCGTCAAGGTGCAGCGCACCGTCGCGGTGCGGCGTCCGGACGGGTCGTCGCCGGACCGTCCGTCGATCCACCTCGATGTGCACGTGCCGACCGCAGCCGACATCGCTCTGGCTGCCGAGGCGGCGGTGTCACTGGGCGCGCGGGTGGTCCATCGGTCGTCGCACGGCTACATCGTGCTGCACTCCCCCGGCGGGCTGACCTTCTGCCTCGTGCACGAGAGGCTGCGTCAACGTCCGGCCCCTTCGCGCTGGTCCGACGACGGCGGGCACGAGAGCCTCGTCGACCAGGTGTGCGTCGACATCCCGGCCGGCCTCTTCGAGTCCGAGTGCGCCTTCTGGGCGGACATCACGGGCTGGGAGCTGCGGACGTCGGGTGCCCACCCCGAGCTCGCGCACCTGGCCCGACCGGACGGCATACCGCTGCGGTTGCTGCTGCAGCGGCTCGGTGACGACCCCCGCGACGTCGTCACCGCCCACCTCGACCTCGCGAGCAGCGACCGAGCCGCCGAGACGAGACGCCACGAGCGGCTCGGCGCCGTGGTCGAGCGGGTGGGGCCGGGGGTCGGCTGGACGGTCCTCACCGACCCGACGGGGCTGCGCTACTGCATCACCGACCGCGACCCGCGCACGGGCCTCGTTCCCTGAACCCTGGGGCGTGGGATGCACGGTGCCCACTCGACCGAACCATCACGTCGAGTGGGCACTTCCCACCGGGTCGGCTACCAGTTGGCCTGGGCGGGCGGGGTGGGCAGGGCGCGGCCCGCGGGGGCGATGACGTAGACGATGCCGCCGCTGTGCGGCACCCAGACGTTCTCGAACTGCGCGCGGTCGTAGACGACACGCACCTGCGCGTTGTCGGCGAGCAGGTGCGAGGCCGGGTCGTTGGCGATGACGTCGCCGGTGTCCGTGAAGCCCCGGATGACCATGAGGTGTCCGTTCGTGCCGTAGCCCGCCTCGGTCAGCTCGCCCTTCTTGAACGAGACCGACACGACGAGCGGCACCCCTGCGGCGATGAACGCCTCGGCCTCGGCGAGGCTGCGCAGCCGGGTGACGAAGCCGCGCAGGTTGCCTCGCGTGGCCGCGTAGGCCGTGTTGAAGGGCCAGTTGCCCGCGCCGTCGTAGGTGTAGTCGAAGACGTTGCGCGCGGTGAAGTCGACCTGGGCGTCGACGGACGGCGCGACCCACGCCGTCTCGTCGGCCGTGGGGCCGGCGCCCCAGAAGTCGACGACCATCGCGGTGGAGGTCGGTGAGCACCACGCCTCTCCCCCGTTGTCCCACTGCGGGTAGTGCCCGATGTGGACCTCCTGAGAGTAGGTCGGAACGGCCAGCTCGATGCCGCGGCCCGGGCCGGCGGCGCTGACGGGGACCTTCTTCGTGTCGGGGAGCGCGGAGGCCATCGCGCCGACGAAGTCGACGGTGGGCGCATCGGCCGAGCCGACGGGTCGCAGCAGGCGCACCTCGAGCTGCCAGTCGGTCAGGGTGAAGCCGGTCCGCGTCGCCAGCGTGTCGGTGTAGACGGTGGCGACGGTGTCGCCCTGCCCGGCGAGCGACGTGCGGTGGATGCCGCCGCCGTCGGCAGGATCCTTGGCTGCCCACCGGCCGAGCACGTAGTCCTTCGTCATCGTGCCGGCGCTCGTGCCGCGGACCCGCAGCTCGACCCACGAGCGGCCAGGGGTGACGGCGTTCCACGACGGGACGAGCTCGGTCAGCCCGAAGCCGGGGCTCACGACCGGAGAGGTCCACGAGGCGAGCTCGTAGGTCACGGGCGTGCTCGACGTGCCGTGGGGGTCGACGTAGTCGACGGTGCGGTCGAACGCGCCGAAGCCCAGGTCGGCACCCGACCAGGAGGTGAAGGCGATGTGGCGGGTGGGGCTCGCCTTCTTCGCCTCGGCGGCCCGGGCCGATGCTGCGCCAGCGATCCCGGAGATGCCGGCGATGCCGGTGAGGGCGGCGCCCGCGGCGGTGCTGGTGAGCAGCGCGCGGCGGCTGGGCTGGAACGGGCTGTCAGAGCGGACGGAACGACTGGGCATGGCACACCTTTCGGGAGGGACGGCGCGGCCAGTCAACACGCGCAACCGAGCCCATGGGGTCAAGGTTGCGTAAATTCTCGCGCTCCGAGGGCTCTGGGCAGGAGATCGACCGGTCAGCGCCAGTTCGCCTCGATGGGCGGCTCGGGCAGAGAGACGCCCGGGGGCGCCATGACGTAGGCGAGCCCGCCGTCGTCGCCGAGCCACACCCTCTCGAACTGGTCGCGGCGATAGACGGTGCGCACCTGCTCGTTGCTCGCGATCGTGTGGCTGTTGGGGTCGTTGGAGATGACGTCACCCTCGGCCGTGAAGCCGACGATCGTCAGCAGGTGGCCGTTCGTGTCGTAGCCGGCCCCGTCGAGCTCGTCGCGCTGGAAGGTGACCGACACGATCAGCGGTATGCCGGCCGCGACGAGGCGCTCGGCCTCCGTGAGGTCTCGCAGCCGCGTGACGTAGGCGCACAGCCCGCGCGTCGCCGCGTAGGCGGTGTTGAACGCCCAGTTGCCCGCTCCACGGAACGCCGGGTCGTAGACGCGTCGCACCCCGTGCACGACGGCGGGGTCGACGTCATGGCCGACCCAGTCGGACTCCGCGGCGCTGGGCGCGACGCCCCAGTGCTCGAGGAGCATCGTCGTGGAGGTGGGCGAGCACCAGCTCTCCCCGCCGTTGTCCCACTGCGGGAAGGTGCCCACGTGCAGGCGCTGCGAGTGCGGCGGCACCGCGATCTCGACGGCGCGGTCCAGGCCCGGTCGGCTCGTCGGGGCATCAGCGGGGATGTCGAACGCGAGGGCGGCCACGGCGACGAGGGTCACCTCGGGCCAGGCGTCACCGGCATCGGGTGCCCGCAGGCCGGTGACGCGGACCTGCCACCGGTCGAAGCTGTGCGCCGCGCTCGAGCGGTAGCAGTCGGTGGCGACGCGACCGACCTCCAGCACCTGTCCGGGCACCGTCGTGCGCGTGATGGGGGCTCCCCCCTCGGGGTCACCCTCCGCCCAGCGGGCGAGCGTGAGCCAGGGCGTCCACGAGAGGGCCTGGCTGTCGGAGGCGATGCGCACCTCGACGAGGAGCCACGTGCCCGCCGGGGTGCGGGCGTTCCACGACGGGATGAGCTCGCGCGCCGCGAAGCTCGACTGCACGACCGGCGACTCCCACGACCTCGCCCCGTAGGTGACCGCGGGTGCGCCCGGGACGTGCGGATCCGCATACGGGATGGGCTCGCTCGGCGCCCAGTCGAAGCGGTCTTCCCAGACGGTGAGGGTCGCGTGTCGCTCGGTCACGGCAGGAAGCATGCCACGGGCCCGACCCCTCGGTGACGAGAGGTCGGGCCCGGGTGGTGCGGGTGCTGCGGTGCGTCAGCTCGTGACGAGGGACCGCAGGACGTACTGGAGGATGCCACCGTTGCGGTAGTAGTCCGCCTCACCGGGGGTGTCGATGCGCACGACCGCCTCGAAGGTGACGGGGCTCGACTCCGAGCCCTCCTTGGTCGCGACGACCGTGACGGTCCTGGGCGTCGCGCCCTCGTTGAGCGCGGTGATGCCCGAGATCGAGAAGGTCTCGGTGCCGTCGAGGCCGAGCGAGTCGGCGTTCTCGCCGTCGGGGTACTGCAGCGGGATGACGCCCATGCCGATGAGGTTGGAGCGGTGGATGCGCTCGTAGCTCTCGGCGATGACGGCCTTGACCCCGAGCAGGCTCGTGCCCTTGGCGGCCCAGTCGCGCGAGCTGCCGGAGCCGTACTCCTTGCCCGAGAGGATGACCAGCGGGACGCCGGCCTCCTGGTAGGCCTGGGAGGCGTCGTAGATCGTCGTCTGCTCGCCACCGCTCAGGAAGTTGCGCGTGAAGCCGCCCTCGACGCCGTCGAGGAGCAGGTTCTTGAGACGGATGTTGGCGAAGGTGCCGCGGATCATGACCTCGTGGTTGCCGCGACGCGAGCCGTAGGAGTTGAAGTCCTTGCGCTCGATGCCGTGGGAGGCGAGGTACTTGCCTGCCGGGCTGTCGTTCTTGATGGCACCGGCCGGGCTGATGTGGTCGGTCGTGACCGAGTCGCCGAGCTTGGCGAGGACGCGTGCGCCCTCGATGTCGCTGACCGGCGTGGTCTCCATCGTCATGCCGTCGAAGTACGGGGGCTTGCGCACGTAGGTCGACTCCGCGTCCCAGGCGAAGGTGTCACCCACGGGCGTCTGGAGCGACTGCCAGCGCTCGTCGCCCGCGAAGACGTCGGCGTAGTCGTCGGTGAACATCTGCTGGTTGATCGAGGTGGCGATGGTCGCCTCGACGTCGGCCGGGGCCGGCCAGATGTCCTTGAGGAAGACGTCGTTGCCGTCGGTGTCCTGGCCGAGGGGCTCCGTCGCGAAGTCGAAGTCCATCGTGCCGGCGAGGGCGTAGGCGATGACGAGCGGCGGGCTCGCGAGGTAGTTCATCTTGACGTCGGGGTTGATGCGACCCTCGAAGTTGCGGTTGCCCGACAGCACCGAGGTGACGGCGAGGTCGGCCTCGTTGATCGCGGCGCTGATCTCCTCGTTGAGGGGACCGCTGTTGCCGATGCAGGTCGTGCAGCCGTAGCCGACGAGGTGGAAGCCGAGCTTCTCGAGGTAGGGCCACATGCCGGCCTTCTCGTAGTAGCCGGTGACGACCTTCGAGCCCGGAGCCATTGAGGTCTTGACCCAGGGGGCCACGCTCAGGCCCTTGTCGACGGCGTTCTTGGCGAGCATCGCCGCGGCCATCATCACCGACGGGTTGGAGGTGTTGGTGCAGCTCGTGATGCTCGCGATCGACACGATGCCGTGGTCGATCTCGAACTCGCGGCCGGTGGCGTCGGTGACGGAGACCTTCTTGGACGGACGTCCGGTGACCCCGCCGGTGTCAGCCGGCCGCTCGCCGCCGTTCGTGCCGTCGGACGCGCCCTGCGGGCTGGGGTCGCTGGCGGGGAAGGACGAGGCCGTGCCGGCGTCACCCTCCTCGTGCGCGACGTAGGTCGGCAGGACCTTGCGGAAGGCGTCCTTGGAGTTGCTCAGCTCGATGCGGTCCTGGGGACGCTTCGGGCCGGCGATCGAGGGGACGACGGTCGACAGGTCGAGCTCGATGTATTCGCTGTAGCGGGCCTCGGGCTGGTCGGGACCGGCCTTGAGCCACATGCCCTGCTCCTTGGCGTAGGCCTCGACGAGCGCGACGCTCTCGTCGGACCGGCCCGTGAGACGCAGGTAGTCGAGGGTGACATCGTCGATGGGGAAGATCGCGCAGGTGGAGCCGAACTCGGGGCTCATGTTGCCGATCGTGGCCCGGTTGGCCAGCGGCACCTGCGAGACGCCCTCGCCGTAGAACTCGACGAACTTGCCGACGACGCCGTGCTTGCGGAGCATCTCGGTGATGGTGAGGACGACGTCGGTCGCGGTGGCCGCGGTCGGAATCGCGCCGCTCAGCTTGAAGCCGACGACCCGCGGGATGAGCATCGAGACGGGCTGGCCGAGCATGGCCGCCTCGGCCTCGATGCCGCCGACGCCCCAGCCGAGCACGCCGAGGCCGTTGACCATCGTCGTGTGCGAGTCGGTGCCGACGCAGGTGTCGGGGTAGGCGACGCCGTCGCGGACCATGACCGTGCGCGCGAGGTGCTCGATGTTGACCTGGTGGACGATGCCGGTGCCCGGGGGGACGACCTTGAAGTCGTCGAACGCGGTCTGGCCCCACCGCAGGAACTGGTAGCGCTCCTGGTTGCGCTGGTACTCGATCTCGACGTTGCGCTCGAAGGCGTCGGGGCGGCCGAAGACGTCGATGATGACGGAGTGGTCGATGACCATCTCGGCGGGAGCCAGCGGGTTGATCTTGGCCGGGTCGCCACCGAGGGCAGCGACGGCCTCACGCATCGTGGCGAGGTCGACGATGCAGGGCACGCCGGTGAAGTCCTGCATGATGACGCGCGCCGGCGTGAACTGGATCTCCGTGTCGGGCTGGGCGTTCTCGTCCCACGACCCGAGCGCGCGGATGTGGTCGGCCGTGATGTTGGCGCCGTCCTCCGTGCGCAGGAGGTTCTCGAGGAGCACCTTGAGGCTGTAGGGCAGGGTCTCCTGCCCCTCGATTCCGGCGAGGCGGTAGATCTCGTAGGACTGACCACCGACCTCGAGGTTTCCCTTGGCCTTGAAGCTGTCAACACTGCCCACAGCGGGCTCCTTCCAGCAACTCTGTTGGATGCACGAGCTCAATATATCTTGACGTCAAGATAATCTAACCACACGACCTGCGCGTTGTCAGCCCTGCGTTCAAATCGCACACTGCGCCCCTCCGCCCGGTCAGCGCGCCGCCTCGAGCGCAGCACGGAAGGCCTCGTCGAGGCTCGCCTTCTCCCCCCGTACCCGATCGAACCAGACGTAGGTGATGACGCAGGTGGCTGCGAGGACGGGGTCCTCACCCGAACGCCAGATCTCGTGCCGCAGCGTGAACGACGAGGCGCCGATGCGATCGACGCTGACGCGGATCTGGGCCAGGTCGAGCGGCTTGAGGCTCGCCACCCAGTCGATCTCGGCGTGCCTGACGAGGGCCAGACGCTCGTGCTCGGCGAACCAGTACGGACCGAAACCGACCTCGGCGAGGAAGGCCATCTTCGCGTCCTCGCACCACGTCAGGTAGTGCGAGTTGAAGACGACGCCCGCAAGGTCGATCTCCGAGAACTTCACGGCCACAGGCGTGCTGAACATCATGGCGCCAGCATCCTCCACCGACGATGCCGCCGTCGACAGCACAGTCAGCGCCGCTGTCGACGCCGCTGTCGGCTGTCGACGCCCCCCGGCTGGGCGGCGTCGACAGCCGTCGGGGGTCAGCCCTTGGGGTGGGTCTTGCCGTCGGAGGCGTAGAAGCTCACGCAGTCGCCCTGGTTGGTGAAGGTGTCGACGGGGAAGTTGGTCGCCCATCCGCCGCTCTTGCAGTCGGTCGCCGTGAAGACACGCGGATCGACGTCGAACGTCTTGGTGCCGATAGTCAGGCCGTCGACGGCGCTCATCAGCCCGGCGTTGCCGCTGCCCTGGTTGAAGCCGTAGCCCTCGGGACGAATGACGGCCTCGGGGTTGGCGGCGCTGATCTGGTCGATGTTGGGCCCGGCGTTCGGGTCGAAGGCCGTCATGCCGGGGAAGGCCTGCGTCGACCACCACTTGGCGGTCACGGCCGAGCCGTCCCACTTCTGCCACGTGCCGGCCACGACGGCCTGCGGCTGGTAGACCGGCTCGAGGATGAGCGGTGCGTAGGTGTAGGCGCTGCCGGGCCCGTCGGGGTCGATGAAGAGGTTGAGCGCAGCGACCTGGTTGGGCGTCGAGGAGTCCGCAGTCACCTGCTTGGCCCAGTAGCTGATGTTGCCCTTGACGTCGGCGAGCCGCACGCCGGCGTCCTGACCGGTGAGCATCTGCACCTTGGCGGTGCCATCGTTCGTCGACAGCTGCAGTGCGCCGGTGCCGAAGCCCGCGGGCGCCCCGTGCTCGGTGGTGAAGGCGAGGCTGCCGCCGGTGCGGGTGTCGCCGGTGTTCCAGTCGGCACCGAGATTGGCCTCGGTGACGGTGCTGGTGGCGGCGAGCGCCGGTGCTGCGACTCCCCGGCGACACTGAGGGCGAGTAGGGGGACGGCGAGGCGGGACGCGTGCAAGGGAGACCTCCAGAAAGTGGGTGCGGGCGCAGTCCCCGACCCTCTCCCCGAGTCGCCTGCGGCGATCGGTCGGTGTCTCCGCCCCCTGCGCTGCTGCGCAAGCGTGACGCTAGCCCACGCTTTGCCCGCTTCGGGACATTTTGGCTCACATCGGAGGCTTGACCCCTCCCGTCACTTATGGGGCGCTCCCACTGAGACGTGCCTGGGGTCAGGCAGCCTGCTCCCTCACATCGGCAGGCCTGGTGACGTAGGTGCGGCCCGTCGGTGCCGTCCACGTGCAGACGCCGTGCGCGTCCATCACGAGCAGCCAGCCGGCGTGGTGCTTGAAACCGTGGTGGGTGCGGCACAGGCACAACAGGTTGTCCTCGCTCGTCGCGCCGTCGGGGTGGCGCACGACATGGTCGAGGTCGCAGCGTCGAGCGGCCACGGCACACCCGGGGAACCGGCACGTTCGATCTCGATCTCGGATCCGTTGGGCGAGAGCGGCATTCGGGCGATAGACGGATGGATCCCGGGCGACGGTCACGCCGGTGAGGGCGTCGGCGCGCGTCACCCGCAGGCGGATGTCAGGGTCGGTCAGGATGTCGACCAGCGTGGATGTCAGGACCCAGCCGGCTCGAGGGTCACGGACTCCCACCGTCGGTGGGCGCCATCGGCCCAGCCGCAACTGGTAGCGCTCGAGCATCCGTGCGGCCAGCAGCTCCCACTGTAGCCGTGCCACCTCCTGCTGCTGGAGCACTACCAGGTGCGCAGCGGACTGCTCCGGCATACCGCCGAGGGCAGGGCTCCCCCGCGGAGCGAGCTCGGACCCGATGGCCTGCCACGCGGCCAGGTCGGGACCGACAACGTGCTCGAGCCCGTGACGCTGGATCGTCGCCGCATCGAGCCCGTGCGCGGCCTCTGCCTGCGAGTCGGCGTCGGCGACATGCTCGGTCGACGCTGGGAGCGGTAGTGAGTCTGGAGACATTTGAGAGGACTCGGGCTGTGCGGGCTGCGGCGCAGCATCGTCGAGGTCGCAGCCCGGGACGGCGGCGACACCCGCGCCGGCGGCGTCGGTGAAGGTCGGCACGATGAGCTCGACGGTCGTCGTCACCTGGGCCGAGCCCAGGAGAAGGTCGGCGAAGGCATCGGCGCGAGCCTGGTCGATCGAGCGACCGGGATCGGCCCGCACGTATTCGTGAGCCAGCGCGTCGATGGCGGCCCACGCCTGCATCGAGACGTAGGAGGGCAGCGAGGCCGTCCACCAGGCCATGCCGGGATCAGCGCCCGGAGACAGGCGCACGAACCGATCGTCCACCCCTCGCTGGGCACGCTGCTCGATCGCTCCGGCATCGATGAGCGCAGCGGTGCGCTCACACAGCCGCCGCAGACGGGCCGGGGTCATCTCGGCCAGCCCCGGCACGCTGGTGATCGCCGCGTCGAAGAGGGCCCGGGCGCCGACCTGCACGAGCTGCGCCACGTCGACGATGACCCGGCTCTGTCGGCTGTCGAGGAGACCCTCAAGGGCCATGGTGCGCGTCAGGGGCAGCTCGTCGACGAGACAGAGCGCGTCGGCCACCCGGGACTCGGCCGACCGCGGGGTCAGCCGCAGCAACGGCGCCACGCTGGAACCGACGATCTTGACCGAGCTCGGTCGGTGCTCGGTGCCGTCGGACCACCCGCCGTCGAGGTCGGCGAAGTCGAGCTCCTCGGACCGCACTCCGGCCGCGAGTGCGAGGTCCTGCATCGCTGAGAACACGTTGGACGCCCGCTGCGTCACGGCCAGGACCGCCTCGGCGCCGGCTGGGTCGAGGCTGCGCAGCCGCTCCGGGACGATGCGCGCCACGACTGCTGCCTGGGCCGCGGCGGGCAGGGCGTCGAACACCGCGGCCGGCATCCTCGTGACGGCCTCGAGCGCAGCACCGGGCGAGACCTCTGGGGTCTCGGTGGGTGCTGTCCGTGTGGCCATGATCGAACACTAGTACGAACCACCGACAGTCCCCCACGCTCCTCCACACCCTCGAAGAGCCAGCAGGATCCGGCGTGAACACCCGGCAACACCGCCCCGGAACTGCGTTCGTCACCTGGCGGGTCGCCGATGGGCCCGGCGAACTACGGACGCGTGGGCTCGAGCACCGCGATGCACTCGACGTGGTGAGTCATCGGGAAGGCGTCCCACGCCTCGAGCGAGACCATGGAGTAGCCCTGCTCCCCCGCCGTCCGCACGTCGCGAGCCAGTGCCGCCGGGTCGCAGGCCACGTAGACGATGCGGCGCGGGTGCAGCTCGGCGACGAGCCGCACGACGTCCTTGCCGGCGCCGGTGCGGGGCGGGTCGAGCACGACGAGGTCGGCGCGCACCCCCTGGCCCACGAGCGAGCGCAGCTCGCGGTCGACGCGGTTGGCACGCCACTCCACGCCCTCGAGGTGCTCGGTGTTGCGTATGCCGTTCTCGACGGCCCGCGCGTCACCCTCGACTCCCAGCACGGAGCCTCCGGGCGCGACGAGCTCGGCCAGGCGCATCGTGAAGAGGCCGGACCCTGCGTAGAGGTCTGCCACGAGATCGCCCGGCTGCGCGTCGATGAGTGCGACGACCCGCCCGAGGAAGGTGGAGGCGGCGCCCGGGTGCACCTGCCAGAAGCCGCGCGCCGCGACGACGTACTCGCCCTCCCAGTCGCCCTCGCGCACGAGCTCTCCGACGAGGCCGCCAGCCGGGTCAGCGCCGGGAGCTACCGGCAACGGGACGAGCACCGGCTCGTCCGGGTGGGCGGCGTCGATGACGTCGACGGACTCGATGTCGGGCCAGTCGGTGTCGAGTACGCCCGACTCGATGACGCCGCGCGTGGCGATGAGGCAGTCGTCGACCGGCACGATCGCCTTGGACCGGTGCTGACGCAGGCCCGGGCGACCGAGGTCGTCGACGGCGAACTCGACCCGGGTGCGCCACCGCAGTCCGTCCTCGTCACCGGGCACGGGCTGCACCTCGACGTCGACGTCGAGACCGGCGAGCCGCGAGAACTGCTCGCGCACCACGTCACCCTTGAGCCCGCGTTGCACGTCGAGGGCGGCGTGCTGGAAG
This sequence comes from Humibacillus xanthopallidus, assembly GCF_044793955.1. Classification (GTDB taxonomy): domain Bacteria; phylum Actinomycetota; class Actinomycetes; order Actinomycetales; family Dermatophilaceae; genus Humibacillus; species Humibacillus xanthopallidus_C. Next base: position 2,672,110 of record NZ_CP084995.1, read on the forward strand.
TCGCACCCTCCGCAGAGGCCGGGGGCGGCACACGGGCAGGGGGCCTCGACGCGACCGGGCGCCGCCTCGAGCACTGAGACGGCGTCAGCCCGCACGAAGGAGTCGCCGACACGACCCTCGGTCACCCGCGCCACGACCCGCTCGCCCGGCAGCGTGTGCCGCACGAAGACGACCTGGCCCTCATACCTTGCGACGCAGTGCCCACCGTGGGCTACCGGGCCGACGTCGACGGTCCACTCGCGTCCGACGAGGGACTCGCCCCCCTCCCCGCGCTCGCGGGTGCGGCGCTGGCTCACAGCGCTCCCCCGCGCACGGAGCCCGGAATCGGCGGCTCGTCGATCCAGTCCCGCTCGGCGCCTTCGGACGACTGGAGCTGCCAGGGCACGCTGACGACCATGACACCCGGGGTGAATAGCAGGCGCGCCTTGAGGCGCAGCGCGCTGTGGTTGTGCAGCACCTGCTCCCACCACCTGCCGAGGACGTACTCGGGGAGGTAGACGGTGACGAGGTCGCGGGGGTTGCCGCTGCGGATGGAGCGCACATAGTCGAGCACGGGCTTGGTGATCTGGCGGTAGGGCGAGGCGAGCACCTTGAGCGGCACGGGGATGTCGCGGCGGTCCCACTCCGCGAGCAGCGCCTGGGTCTCGTCGGCGTCGACGTCGACGGTGACCGCCTCGAGGTAGCTGGGCCGGCTGGCGCGTGCGTAGGCGAGGGCTCGCATCGTCGGCTTGTGCACCTTGGAGATGCAGACGATGGCGTGCACGTGGCTCGGCAGGGTCGGGCGGTCGACCTCCCAGTCGATGGCGAGCTCGTCGCGCACCCGGGAGTAGTGCTTCTTGATGCCGAGCATGAGCACGAAGAGCACCGCCATCGCGAGGATCGCGTAGCGCGCGCCCTGCTGGAACTTCGTGAGGAGCACGACGAGCAGCACGAGCGCCGACATCGCGGCCCCGACGGCGTTGATCGCCCGCGAGCGCTGCATCCGGGCCCGCTGCTTGGCGTTGCGCTCGAGACGCAGGTGGCGCGTCCAGTGCCGCACCATGCCGGTCTGGCTCGTCGTGAAGGAGACGAAGACCCCGACGATGTAGAGCTGCAGCAGCGCGTTGACGTTGGCGCGGAACACGACGACGAGCAGCACCGCGGCCGCCGCGAGGATGAGGATGCCGTTGGAGAAGGCGAGCCGGTCGCCGCGCGTGTGCAGCTGACGCGGCAGGAAGCCGTCGCGCGCGAGGATCGAGCCCAGCACCGGGAAGCCGTTGAAGGCCGTGTTGGCGGCGAGGAAGAGGATGAGGCCGGTGACGACGGTGACGAAGACGACGCCGATGTGGAAGTCGGCGAAGACCGCCTCGGAGAGCTGCCCGATCGCCGTGTGCTGCACGTAGTCGTCGCCGACCGGCTGGCCGTTGCGCACCAGCTGGCTCGCCGGGTCCTCCGCGATCTTGATTCCGGTCCACTGGCTGAGCGTGATGATCGAGGCGAGCATCGTGATCGACAGGGCCCCCATGAGCAGCAGGGTCGTCGCGGCGTTCTCGCTCTTGGGCTTGCGGAAGGCCGGCACGCCGTTGCTGATCGCCTCGACCCCCGTCAGGGCCGCGCAGCCCGAGGAGAAGGCGCGCAGCAGCAGGAACGCCGCGGCGATGCCCGTCAGCTCGTCGCCGCTCTCGGACAGCAGCGTGAGGCCGGCGCTCTCGGCGGGCTCCAAGGTGCCTGTCAGCTTCTGGACGAAGCCGACGATGCCCATCCCGATGATGCCGAGCATGAAGAGGTAGACCGGCACGGCGAAGGCCTTGCCCGACTCGCGCACTCCGCGGAGGTTCATCGCGGTGAGGAACACGATGATGGCGACGCCGACGATGACCTCGTTGCCCCGCACGAAGCCGAAGACCGTGCCGGCGTTCTGCACGCCCGAGCTGACCGAGACGGCCACGGTCAGGACGTAGTCGACGAGCAGCGCGCTCGCGACGGTGAGCCCGGCCTTGGGGCCGAGGTTGACGGTGGCCACCTCGTAGTCGCCGCCGCCCGAGGGGTAGGCGCGCACGTTCTGCCGGTAGGAGGCCACGACGATGACCATGACGAGGATGACGGCGATGGTGATCTGCCAGCTGTGGGTCATCGCGAAGGCGCCGCCGGCAAGCCCGAGCATGAGCATGATCTCGTCAGGCGCATACGCCACGGAGGAGAGGGCGTCGCTCGCGAAGATCGGCAGGGCGAGTCGCTTGGGAAGCAGCGTCTCGCCCAGCTTGTCGCTGCGCATCGCGCGACCGAGGAGAAGTCGCTTGAGCAGCGATCCCGAACGTGGCACGGACGACACTGTATGCCGGAACGCCTCCTCCCACAGACCATCCCCGGAGCGCGTCCGCGGGGTGGTCACCACCATCTGTTGACGCGCGATGGGCGGCCGCCGCACGGTGTAGCGTCGCGTCCGTGCACTTCGTGATCATGGGTTGCGGCCGCGTCGGGTCCACGCTCGCCCGCACCCTCGGACGCAGCGGCCACGACGTTGCCGTCATCGACTCCGACGCAGCAGCCTTCCGGCGGCTCGGCACGTCGTTCGACGGGCAGACCGTGACCGGCATCGGCTTCGACCGGCGCACGCTCGTCGCGGCAGGCATCAAGGACGCCTACGCGTTCGCCGCCGTGAGCAGCGGTGACAACTCCAACATCCTCGCCGCCCGCGTCGCCCGCGAGACCTTCGGGGTCGAGCACGTGGCAGCCCGCATCTACGACCCCCAGCGCGCCATGGTCTACCAACGCCTCGGCATCCCGACGGTGGCGACGGTGCGCTGGACGGCCGACCAGATGATCCAGCGCCTGCTGCCCCAGGGCGCCGTGCCCGAGCTCACCGACCCGAGCGGCAAGATCGTCATCGCCGAGGTGCCGATGGCCGAGCAGTGGATCGGGCGGCGGCTGACCGACGTCGAGGAGCAGACGGGCGCCCGCATCGCCTACGTCACGCGGCTCGGCGAGGGCACCCTCCCCCGCCCCGACATGATGATCCAGCAGGGCGACCTCGTGCACCTCGCCGTCGTGCGCGAGGACCTCGCCCGGGTCGAGCGTCTCTGCGACCAGCCGCCCGCGGCCCACTGACCCACCCAGGAGAAGAACCGCATGCGCGTCGTCATCGCCGGAGCCGGGAGCGTCGGCCGCTCCATCGCCCGTGAGCTGCTCGCCAACGGGCACCAGGTGCTGCTCATCGACAAGGACGCCGACGACGTGCAGGCCTCCCGCGTGCCCGAGGCGTCCTGGCTGCTCGCCGACGCGTGCGAGCTGGCGGCGCTCGAGGAGGCACGCCTCGAGGCGTCCGACGTCTGCGTGGCGGCCACGGGTGACGACAAGGCCAACCTCGTGCTCTCGCTCCTTGCCAAGACCGAGTTCGGCGTGCCGCGCACCGTCGCCCGCGTCAACAACCCCAAGAACGAGTGGATGTTCGACGAGTCGTGGGGGGTCGACGTCGCCGTGTCGACGCCGCGCCTCATGACCGCCCTCATCGAGGAGGCCGTGAGCATCGGCGACCTCGTGCGCATCTTCGAGTTCCAGCAGGGCCGCGCGTCGATGGTCGAGATCACCCTCCCCGACGGCAGCCCCTTCGCCGGCCGCCGAGTGGGCGACGTCGACTGGCCGGCCGACACCGTCCTCGTCGCGATCATCCGCGAGCAGCGTCCACTGGCACCGACGCCCGACGACGCGATGGAGGCCGGTGACGAGCTGCTCTTCATCACCACGACGGAGCAGGAGTTCCGGCTCCAGGATCTCGTCGCGCCGGGGACCCAGCACCACCAGCGCTCCACCGAGGATGACGAGGTCTGACCTGCGCGGGCCCGGGTCGGCCGAGACCCGCTCAGGTGGCGCGGCTCGGGTCGATGGGGGTGCGTCCGCGCACGAGGATGGCGCCCATCGCCGTGATGGCGAGCAGGTAGGCGGGCCACCCGAGCACGACCTTGGCGACGCCGAGCGCCGCCACCTGCTCCGCGAGGTAGAGCGGCACCATGATGGCGAGCCGCACGATGTTGAGCGCGATGAGCACCCACGCGAGCCGCATGGCGACCGTGACGATGCCGCGGTGGCGACGCCACCAGGTCGGGTCCTCGGCGAAGGCCTCCGGCTCGGCGACGCCGACGACGAAGCCGAAGAGCGGCCACCGGATCAGGTTGGTCACGAGCAGCAGCACGAGCAGCCCGGCGTTCTGCAGCATGCCGGGCAGGAAGGCGTCCTCCGCCTTGCCGGACCGCAGCGCAAAGAAGGCGGAGATGCCGATGCCGACGGCGGCATACGCGATGAAGCGTGGGTCCTGACGCTGGACGAGACGCACGACGAGGAAGGCGGCGACGCACGCACCGGCCACGAGCAGGGCGGTCCGCAGGTCCTGGGTGGTGGACCACACGAGGGTGAAGGCGAGCACGGGGATCGCGGACTCGACGGCGCCGCGCCAGCCGCCGATGGCCTCGGAGAGCTTGTCGCGCAGCAGGTCCTCGACGGTCTCGTAGCGGCGCAGGTCGAGCTCGGACCGCGCCACGCCGTCACCCTCGCCGTGACTCACCGCGCCCGCACCGGGCAGTGGCGTGCGGGGCGGCTGGGGGTCGGCCTCACTCATGCGCTCGACCCGCTCGACCGAGGATCTCGTAGGCGGGGTTGAAGATCGTGGTCACCTTGCGCTGCCGGGTGACCCGGCCGGTGGCCTGGAGCTTGATGCCGGGCTCGATGCCGGCGATGCGGCGCCGGCCGAGCCAGATGAGGTGCAGTGAGTCGCTGCCGTCCCAGAGCTCGACGTCGAGCGCAGGAGTCTCGTCGCGCGGTCGCAACGTCACGGAGCGCACCTCGCCGCAGACTGTGACAAGGGTGCGCTGGGTGACCTCGCCGATGTGGATGACGCCGAGGTCGTCGGACTCGCGACGCAGCTCGGCGGCCTCGAGCTCGTGCGCCGGGCTGGTGAGGCGATCGGAGAGGCGGCGCAGCACGCCGGGCTTGGTGGAGGTCACCATGACCTCTGGCTGAGTCGGGCCATCAGCGCACCTCTGTGATCTCGGGGCCGCGCTCGAAGGGGTTGAGGTCGGCGAGCTGGGGCGACTCGGGCTCCGACGGCGCCTCCGCGGCCTGGGCCGCCTCGTCGGCAGGCACCTCCGGCAGACGCAGCGGCAGCAGCTCGCGCGGCGGCATCGCGTCGCCGCCGCGGTCGATGACCGTGGTGCGGATGACGTCGTGCACGGCCTCGGCGGCCTCGGGCTCGATGGCCGCGCGGCCGCTGACGACGGCGCGCAGGAACCAGCGCGGCCCGTCGATGCCGACGAAACGCGCGGGCATGAAGACGGTGCGACCGTCGGGACCGGCCTGGGGCATCCGGGTGAGCAGCTCCTCGCCGAACTCGCCCGTGACGACCTCGGCCGTGCCGCCGGAGTCGACGATGCTCGCGGCGATCTCGTTGCGGATGTCGATCCAGACGCCCTCGGTGCGCGGGGCGGCGAAGGCCTGCAGCTGGACGGCGGAGTCGCCGATCACGGCGGTGACGCCGGTGATCTGCTGCTCCTGCTCGTTGACCTCGAGGCGCAGCTCCATGCCCGGGCTGCCGCGCAGCCAGATGGCGCCGAGGTTGAGGTAGTCGCTGTCGTCCTCGATCTCGCTGCGGTCGAAGGGGCGAGAGGTCGGGGTCGCCGCGTCGGAGGCGTCCTGGTCGTCGAGGTCGCCGCCGTCGGTGGCGTCGCCCATCTGGCCGTCGCCGTCGACCGCATCGTCGATCGGCTGGTCCTTGGACTTGCCCCTGCTGAAGAGTCCCACGTCCCTCATCCATCCTTCGTGCTGTGCCGTCACCCGGCAAACTCGCGTGCGCCCGGCGAACGGTATCCGATGATCGCTGCTGGATCAGTCCGGGATCACTCGGAGGGCGGGGGCGTCGTCACCGCGGTGTGTCCCGCCGTCGGTGGCTCCGCACCGAAGCCTCCGGTGGATCCGTGTCCAGTGTCCCCCCTGCTGGTCTCGGTGAGCGAATCGACCGGCACGAAGACGGGGCGCTCGACCCGCTGCACGACGAGCTGCGCGATGCGGTCGCCGCGCCGCACGGTGAAGCTCTCGTGCCGGTCGAGGTTGACGAGGTTGACGAGGATCTCGCCCCGGTAGCCCTCGTCGACGGTGCCCGGCGCGTTGACGATCGAGATGCCGTGGCGCGCAGCCAGCCCCGACCGCGGGTGCACGAAACCGGCGTGCCCGGCGGGCAGGGCGATCGCCACCCCGGTCGGCACGAGCACCCGCTCGCCGGGAGCGATCGTCACCTCGACGGCCGAGCGGAGGTCGGCCCCGGCGTCGCCGGGGTGGGCGTAGGCGGGGAGCGGGAGCCCGTCGTCGAGCACCTTGACCATGACCTCGAGGGCCCGGTCGGCGGTGGCCTCAAGGTCGTCCGGGAAAGCACAAGGGTCGGTCACGAGGACCGACCCTACTTGCTTGCTACCGACCTGCACGCCGGCTTGGCACGGCATTGCGCGACACCGATCAGGCGGCGCACTCCGTGCAGATCATCATGCCGTTGCTCTCCTTGGCGAGCTGGCTGCGGTGGTGGACGAGGAAACACCGTCCACACGTGAATTCGTCTGCCTGCTTGGGCAGGACGCGGACCGACAGCTCCTCGCCGGACAGGTCAGCGCCCGGCAGCTCGAATCCCTCGGCCTGCTCGGTCTCGTCGACATCGACGCTCGACGAGGACTTGTCGACCCGCCGTGACTTGAGCTCCTCGATCGAATCCTCGTTGAGCTCGTCGTCGGTCTTCCGCGGCGCGTCATAATCAGTTGCCATCGTGCTGTCTCGCTTCCCCTTCGTAGGGCGCCATGCGCTCTGTGACGCCAAGAACGCTCGTGGTCGTGCGCTTGTTCCCGCTGCTCCCCACCGGAGTTAACAGCCCCGAAACATCTCGACGTGCGCGTATGGTGCCCGATGCGACGGTGTGCTGTCACCTCGGCCCGGTCAAGGCCTGAGACGAGGTGCCCGACTTGACCCTTCACCTGTCCAATTCCGACCAAGAGTTCACCGGTCCTTTGCCATCTGCCGACTGTCCGGCAGGCACAGTGGGGGTCCTACGACGCGGTAGGGTCTCCGGACCCACCGATCGACCCCCGGCCCGGAGGTGCACATGACCGAGTTCGTCGAGCAGATCCGCCTACGCGTGACCGACGCCCTGACCGACCTGGCGCAGGCGCGCGCCGCCGGCGACGACTACCGCGTGCAGGTGCACACCGGCGAGCTGGAGTCCTTTGCCCGACTCGCCGAGGAGAACGGCGTGCGGGTTCCCGAGCTCGAACCCTTCCGGGCCGCCTGAGCCACCCACCCGGCTGAGCCTGCCGGCCGCCGGGACCCCTCGCCCGACGTCAGGGTGCCTCGCTGACGAAGAGCCGGCGCACGGGCTCGACGAGGGCAGGTCCGGCGGCGACCGTGAGGTCCTTGCCCGGCGCATCCTCCCGTCCCACGACGACCCCGCCCGCCTCCTCGACGATGAGCCACCCGGCCGCGAGGTCCCAGGCGTTGAGCCCCGACTCGGCGTAGGCGTCAACCGACCCCTCGGCCACGCGCACGAGGTCGAGGGCGGCGCTGCCGATGCGCCGGATGTCGCGCACCTGCGGCAGCACCCGGGTGAGGATCTCCGCCTGCCGGGCTCGCACCTCGGCGGCGTAGCCGAAGCCCGTGGCGACGAGGCTGCGCCCGAGCCGGTCCTCCTGCGAGACAGTGAGACGCCGAGGCGGTGCACTCTCCGGCGCACTCTCGATCGTCGCCTCGGGCCTCGTCCACGCGCCCGCACCACGCCGCGCGTGGTGCACGAGCCGCAGGCTCGGGTCCGAGATCGCACCCACCACCGGTGTCCACGTGCCCTCCCCCGACGCGTCACCGACGACGACGGCCACCGACACGGCATACGCCGGGATGTCGTAGAGGTAGTTGACGGTGCCGTCGATGGGGTCGATGACCCAGGTGAGCCCCGAGCTGCCCGTCACGTCGGCGCCCTCCTCGCCGAGGATGCCGTCGTCGGGTCGCGCCTCGAGGATGAGACGGTGCAGCAGCTCCTCCGAGCGGCGGTCCATGACGGTCACGACGTCGGTGTCGGTCGACTTCGTGTCGGCGACGCCGAGGCGGTCGGGGCGCTCGTCGCGGATGAACCGGCCCGCGGTCGTCGCCAGCTCGATGCAGAGCACCTCGAGGGCCGCGAGCTCGTCGCCGGTGGGGACGGGGAGGTCGGGGGTCGCGGCGCCCATCTCAGTCGCGCCCGCAGAGAGCCGGACGGGCCTGGCGCAGGTTGGGGCAGCAGCCCGGCTCGCACACGGACGGTCGCCGACCCTCGTAGTCGGGAACCCCCTCGCCCCGCTCCTCGGCAGCGCGCTCGACGAGGGCGTCGACGAGGTCGGTCACGAAGCGCTGGTCGGTGCCGACGGTCGGCACCCGCACGAGCGCGACCCCCACCTTGTCGGCCGTCTCCCTGGCCTCGGTGTCGAGGTCGTAGACGACCTCCATGTGGTCGGAGACGAAGCCGATCGGGGCGACGACGACCGTCTTCGTGCCGGCAGCGGCCAGCTCCTCGATGCGGTCGTTGACGTCCGGCTCGAGCCACGGCTGGCTCGGCGGTCCGGAGCGCGAGCAGAAGACCAGCTCGCCCGTGAGGTCGCGCCCGAGGATGCCGTTCGCGCCCTCTGTGATGGCGGACGCGAGCGCGAGGTGCTGGCGCTGGTAGAGGTGGCCCTCGCCGTCGCCGGGCCCGGAGGTCTCGTCCATCGTCGACGGGATGGAGTGCGTGACGAAGAGCAGCGCGATCTCCTCGTCGGGAGCGCCGTCGAGCGCTCGCATCGACTCGACGAGCCGGCCGAGGTTGGCCACCTCGAATCCGGGCCGGGGGGCATACGGCCCGACCTTGTCGAGCTGCAGCTCCAGGCCCTCCTCGCGCACGGCGCCGAGGGCGTCGGCGAGGTTCTCGCGGTACTGCCGGCAGGAGGAGTAGCAGGAGTAGGCGCTCGTCGTGACGACGAGGATGCGCCGGTGCCCCGCGGCGTGCGCCTCGCGCAGGGCGTCGTCGAGGAAGGGCGGCGAGTTGCGGTTGCCCCAGAGGACCGGCAGGTCGAGCCCGCGCGCGTCGAGCTCTGCGCGGAGCGAGGCGATGAGGGCACGGTTCTGGTCGTTGATCGGGCTGCGCCCGCCGAAGTGGTGGTAGTGCTCCCCCACCTGCTCGAGGCGCTCGTCGGGGATGCCCCGGCCGGCCGTGACCCGGCGCAGGAAGGGCATGACCTCCTCGGGAGCCTCGGGTCCGCCGAAGCTCAGCAGGAGGACGGCGTCGTACGGGTCGAGGGAGGTCTGCATGACTTCACTTTCGCGTGGAGTGGGAGTGGCGTCGAGGGCAGGTCAGGTGGGTCTGCCCGGACGCAGTGGTGTAGGGGCGTTGAGGTCGAGCCGCACGGCGACGAGGCGGACGACGAAGACGAGGCCGGCGGCGGCCCACAGCATCCACATCCGCAGCACTCCCTGCTCCACGGCGACGACGACGATGACCGACCCGAGGAGGGCGGGCAACGCATACAACTCGCGGCGGAGCACCTCGGGCACGTGGCCGGCGAGGATGTCGCGGATGACGCCACCCCCGACGGCGGTGATCACCCCGATGAGCACGGCGGCGATCGGCGACACCCCGAGGGTGGTGGCCGCCTTGAGGCTGCCGGCGACGGCGAAGGCGGCCAGGCCGCCCGCGTCGAGCACCTTGACGAAACGGCCGATCCGCTCGATGCCGGGGTGGAAGAAGAAGGTGGCGAGCCCGCCGAGGGCAGCAGCCGTGAGCAGGCGCCAGTCGCTGATGCCCACGGGCGGCACGTCACCGATCAGCACGTCGCGCATGATGCCGCCGCCGAGCGCTGCCGCACACGCCAGCACGAGCACCCCGAAGAGGTCGAAGCGCTTCTTGACCGCGACGAGGCCCCCGGAGAGTGCGAAGACGAAGACGCCGACGAGATCGAGGGCGAGCTGGGCGGAGGCGAAGTCGGTGGGCATGGCAGAGCAAACGCTACCCGCGCGGCGTGGGCGCTTTGGTGGGCACCCGGCGCGGTGGCATGCTCGACGCGTTCCCCTCATGATCCGTTGACACCACAGGCACGCCACGACCGCAGATCCGTTCGACCGGGAGACCCACCCATGCAGGACCTCACGCTCATCGGCGTCCACGAGGACGGCCTGCACCTGCTGCTGGCCGATGCCGAGGGCAACCGCTACACGGTGCCCCTCGACGACTCGCTGCGCGCTGCCGCCCGGCGTGACCGACCGCGCCTGGGGCAGCTGCAGATCGAGCTCGCCGGTGGCCTGCGGCCCGCAGCCGTGCAGTCGATGATCCGGGCCGGGCTGACGGCCGAGGAGGTCGCCGAGCGCGCGGGGTGGACGGTCGAGAAGGTGCACAAGTACGAAGGTCCGATCCTCGCCGAGCGTGAGCACGTGGCCGGGCTCGCCCGCCAGGTGCGGCTGCGGTCGCGCGGAGGCTCGCACGGAGCGTCGACGACGCTGGAGGCACGCGTGAGCGAGCGCCTGCGCAGCCGCGAGATCGACCCCGCTGCCGTGCGCTGGGACTCGCGTCGGGCAGACAAGGGCGAGTGGATCGTCTCCCTCGCCTTCGCCGCCGGGGGGCGCGAACGCGAGGCCCTGTGGCGCTTCGACCCGCTCGCGCGCATCGTGGCCGCGCTTGATGACGAGTCCCGCTGGCTCAGCGAGGACGACGACACCCCGGCTCCCGGACCGCTGCCCGCCCCGCACCTGGCGACGCCGTCCCGCCCCGCCAAGGTCTATGACGTCGAGGCCGAGGGTGGGGTGGGTGCTCCGTCGGGGCGTGGCCGCTCCAGCCGGCCGACGGCCTCGGCGCGCAGGTCGACGACGAGGCCCCCCGCGGAGGCCGCGGCGCCGGCGCCTGCCGCACCCGTGGGCTCCCCTGCTGCGGCACCCCACGACGGGACGGATGACGGCCAGCCGCTCGACCTCGTGGCCGCGATGCGTCAGCGCAACGCCCAGCGAGGCCGGCGACGTCGCCCCCGCGGCGCCGACGTGCCCGGCCTCGACGAGGCACCCGAGGAGGCGCTGCCGCTCGAGGAGCTGGCCCTCGACCCTCGCGACCACGTGCCCCCGCCCGCCCAGCACCCCCACCCGGACGACGAGGACGAGCCGGCCACCGGCTCCGCTCCCGCCGAGCCGCTCGCCGACGCCGCTGTGCCCGAGGTCCTCGACGACCACGATGCCGCCGACGTCACCGGTGACACCGATGCGGTCGCGGCGGATGGCGACGCCACGCGCGACGAGGACGACCGCGAGCCCGACCTGACACCCACCGAGGTCGCCCCCGCGCCTGCCCCCGCGCCCGCACCTGCCCCCGAGCCCGAGCCGACCCCCGAGCCCGAGCAGCCGCCCGCACCGCGGCCTCGTCGCGCCGACCGCACCCAGCCGGTCCGCCAGACCGCGCCGGCCGTCCGCGAGAGCAGCGCGTCTGACGGGGCGTCAGGGGGGGACGACGACGGCCACGAGCTCATCGAGGAGCAGGTCGCCTCGCCCGCCACCGCCGACCGTCCCGCAGCACCTCGTCCAGCCGCTCGCAAGGGCGGCCGGCCGAGCGTGCCCAGCTGGGACGACATCATGTTCGGCCGCAAGGGCGACTGAGCCCTCCCGGTCCAGCCGCCGGCTGACTCGGGTCGAGGCGGTCAGTCGGCCTGCGTGATCGGCAGGGGCGGCAGCGGGCACACCTCGAGCTCGAAGGGCAGCACCTCGGCCGACTGCGCGCTCGCCCGGGCGGCGTGTGACGTCATCCGGCGCATGTAGTGGCGGCGGCAGAGCACCTCGTACTCCACGACCCCGGGCTCCGCGGAGTTGGTGTCGCCGACCACGACCTGCTCACCCTCGATGACCATGGCGCCGTCGACGACACGGGCGTTGGTCGTGGCCCGGCGGCCGCACCAGCACAGCGCCTCGACCTGGAGCACCTGCACGCGGTCGGCCAGCTCGATGAGCCGCTTGCTGCCGGGGAAGAGCTCGGTGCGGAAGTCGGCGGTGATGCCGAAGGCGAAGACGTCGACCTCCATCTCGTCGACGATGCGGGCCAGCTGCTCGACCTGCTCGCAGGTGTAGAACTGCGCCTCGTCGCAGATGAGGTAGTCGATGCGCTGGCCGGCCGTCGCCCGCGAGACCACCCCCTCCCAGAAGTCGAGGTCGTCACCGACCTCCAGGGCCCCCGTCGAGAGGCCGAGGCGGGAGGACAGCACGTTGCTGCCGGCGCGGTCCATCTTGGTGAAGATGAGCCCCACCCGCCCGCGCGCCGCATGGTTGTGGTCCATCTGGAGGGCGAGGGTCGACTTGCCGCAGTCCATGGTCCCGGAGAAGAAGACGAGCTCAGCCACGGTGCACCACCCTAAGCGCCACGGCGGGGCGGGACGACGATGACGGGCACGGCGAGCTCGGCCTGGCTCGTCGACCCGTGCAGCCCGAGCAGCCGCACGATCTCGGGACGCATGAGCCCGGAGTGCACGATCGCCATCGATGGCCGGGTGGTCACCACGAGGTCACCGATGCGAGGGGCGACCTCGCGCCGCACCGGACCGAACCAGCCCGCGTCGAGCAGCTGCTCGCGGGTGTTGACGGTGGCAGTGCGGCGTAGCCGCGACTGCCACATCGTCGCCACGGCGTCACGCTCCCCCGCCTCCGTGTAGAGCTGCAGGCAGCGTGGCTCGCCGCCGAGATGACGTATGCCGTGCATGAGCTCGGGCTCGTGCGCGAGGTCGATGCGCGCCTCGAAGGGCACGTCGACCATGCCGTGGTCGGCGGTGATGACGATGGAGGTGTCGTCGGGCACCCGGGCCGCGAGACGGGAGAGTGCTGCGTCGACGGCTTCGACCTCGTCGCCCCACTGCCACGACTGGCAGCCGTGGACGTGGCCGACCTTGTCGACCTCGCCCCAGTAGAGGTAGACGAGCGAGCGCTTGGCCTCGCGCACGGCGGAGGCGACCGCGTCGACCCGGTCATCGAGGGTCAGGCCCGACCGGAAGCCACCCCCGCGCAGCGCCGCCGTCGTCAGGCCCGAGCCTTTGAAGTACCACGGCCCGACCATCGTGACGGCCACCCCGGCGTCCTCGAGCGCCTCGAAGACCGTCTCGTGGGGCTGCCAGCGCACCGGGTCGGGGCCGTCCTCCCAGGACAGCTCGTTGACGAGCCGGTCGGTGTCGGGGTCGAGCACCTGCATGCCGACGAGCCCGTGCGCGCCGGGCAGCAGGCCGGTGCCGAGGCTGCCCATCGAGGTCGCCGTCGTCGTCGGGAAGCCGCACGGGATGCGTCGGGCCGACCCCAGGTGCGAGCGCAGGAACGGCGCGTGGCCGCTGCGCTGGCGCAGCAGGTCGTGCCCCAGGCCGTCGACGAGCACGACGACGGTGCGCGGGACCGCGGGGAGATCGAAGACGTCGCGGCCGGCATACCGGCTGACCCCGAGGCGGTCGGCGACGGAGGGCAGCACGGAGGCGAGGCTGCCCGCCGACCAGTCGGGGGCGGTCTGTGTGTCGGCCATCGTGGGTGGGTCAGTGCTTGCGGACGCGGCCGCCGCCGATGCTCGAGGAGAGCACCCGCGAGAAGGCCATGGCGCGCCCGACGGCGTCCTCGCCGTCGGCGGCCGAGCTGACCCGGAGCGAGATGTCGTCGGAGGCGATCGTGCCCTCGAAACCGTGGTCGGCGGTGCAGTCGGGGTCGCCGCACTGGGCCGGGATCATGTCGAGGCGGCTGACCGCCCCCCAGCCGAGGGTGAGGGTGATGTCGCGACCGTGGGTGCCGGGGGCGAAGGTGTCGGGCTCGGCCACGACGTGGGTGAGCATGACGCCCCGCACCGCCGTGAGCGGCACCGTCTCGGTGGTCGCGGTGGCCATCAGCTTCTCGTCGGGGTCGGCGTGGTCGTCGGCGTGCGCGATGACGAGCCGGTCGGGGGTCACGACGAGGACGGTCACGTGACGCCGCACGGTGTCGCTGTCGAAGGTCGTCTCCTGGTGCACGAGGTGCGACACGACCTCGTCACCGGCGATCGCGGACTCCACGACGTCGACGACGAGAGAGGGGTAGTAGCCGGCCCGGGTGATGGCCTCGGTGAGGTCGGCGGGCAGGGCACGCCCCGGCTCGTGGCCGGGCTGCTGGGTGGCACGTCGCATGCCCCCATCCTTGCACCAGCAGCAGGTGGGCCCGGTCGAGGATCCTCAGGTCATGCTGCGGCGGCCGGGGTCCTTGCGCACGAGGGCCGGTCGCACGACGACGTCGGCCCCGAGCACGTCGACGCCACCCGTCCACGCGTTGACCGGGTTGAGCTCGACCGACGACATCTCGGGGTGGTCGTCGGCGAGCATCGAGAGCCGCGAGATGAGGTCGGCGAGCGCGGCCCGGTGCACCGGCGCGGCGCCGCGGTGGCCGGCGAGCAGCGGAGCCGCCTTGACCCCGTCGATGAGGTCGGTGACGTCGACGTCGGTGAGCGGCGGGATGCGGTGCGAGACGTCACCGAGCAGCTCGGTGGGCGGTCCGGCGACGGAGAAGCTGACGACGGGACCGAAGAGCGGGTCCTCGCTCGCCCGCACGACGCACGACACGCCGGGCACCGCCATCCGCTGCACGACGAAGCGGTCGGCGCCCAGCGGTCCGAGGCGGCTCGACAGCGACGCGTAGGCGTCGCGCACCGCCTCGGAGTCGACGAGGTCGCCGCGCACCCCCACGAGGCCTGGCTGGTGACGCACGACGGGCGAGGTCGACTTGAGGATGACGGGGTAGGTGAGGGTCTCGGCGGCCCGCACGGCCGCCTCGACGCCGGTGACCTCGATGGCCGGCCAGAGGCGGATGCCGTAGGCCGCGAGCAGCTCGCGGGCCTCGTCGCGGGTGAGGGCCCGGCCCTGCGGGTGGGTCGCGAGGACCGCCTCGGTGAGGACTTCGACCCGGGCCCGGTCGATGCCCACCGGCGCCACGGCCGACCCGCGGTCTCGGGAGCGCCACTGGGCGTAGCGGGTGACGGCGTTGAGGGCCCGGATGCCGTCCTCGGGCATCGAGTAGGCGGGCACCGAGCGCTTGACGTCGCCCTGCACGTAGGACAGTCCGTCGCCGACGCCTCGCATGCCGAGGAACGTTGCGACGCAGGGCTTCTCGTGCTTGGCCACGACCTCGCGGACGGCGGCGTGCACCTCCTCGTCCTGCGTCACGAGCGGCGGGATGAACGCCGCGACGACGCTGTCGACCTCGGGGTCGGCGAAGGCAGCGTCGAGGGCGGCCGCGAACTCCTCGGCCGACGCCTGGGGCAGCAGCGAGACGGGCCCGTGCGTCACCTTGAGGCCCCAGCTGAGGCAGGCGCTGGCGCTGAGCGCGCCGAGGGCGTCGGAGTTGCCGACGATGGCCACCCGGTCACCCGCGGGCAGGGGTTGGTGCAGCGTGAGCTGGGCGACGTCGAAGAGCTGGTGGACGTTCTCGACCCGGATGACGCCGGCCTGGCGCAGCAGCGCGTCGAAGGCCTGCGGCGGCACGTTGGTGACGCGGGTGCGGTGCCCGGGAGGCGCCGCGAAGCTCGAGACACCCGAGCTGACGACGATGACCGGCTTGACCTTGGCGAGCTGGCGGGCGATGCGCGAGAACTTGCGGGGGTTGCCCATCGACTCGAGGTAGAGGCCGACGGTGTCGGTGTCCTGGTCGTCGATCCAGTACTGCATGAGGTCGTTGCCCGACACGTCGACGCGGTTGCCCGCGGACGCGAAGACCGAGATGCCGAGCCCGCGACGGGCGGCGGACGCGAGCACCGCGACCCCCAGCGCGCCACTCTGGGCGAAGAGCCCGAGCCGGCCACGCTGCGGGATCACCGAGGCGAGCGTGGCGTTGAGGCGCACCTCGGGGTCGTTGTTGATCAGGCCGAAGCTGTTGGGCCCGATGACGCGCATGCCCGCGCGGCGCACCCGGCGGCGCAGCTTCTCCTGGAGCTTGACGCCCTCCTCCCCCGCCTCGGCGAAGCCGGACGACAGCACGAGCAGCGCCTTGACGCCGGCCTTGCCGCACTCCTTGACGACGCCGACGGTCTGGTCGGCGGGGATGACGAGGATCGCGAGGTCGACGGGCTCGGGCACGTCGCGGATGCTTGGGTAGGCCTTGAGGCCCTGGATCTCGGTGGCCTCGGGGTGGATCGGGTAGAGCTCGCCTCGGAAGCCCGCCGCGATGATGTTGGCGAGCACGAGGGCGCCGATCGACTCCTCGCGCCGGCTCGCCCCGATGATCGCCACCCGCTCCGGGAAGAGGATGGTGCGCATGCTGCGCGCCTCGGCACGGTGCTCGCGCGAGAGCTGCACCTCCTTGGACCGCTCCGTCGGCAGGATGTCGAACGACACCTCGATGACGCCGTCCTCGAAGTGGTGCGAGACCTCGTAGCCGGCCTCCTTGAAGACCGTGAGCATCTTGCGGTTCTGCGGCAGCACCTCGGCCGTGAAGCGCGAGATGCCCAGCTCCTGCGCGATCGCCGCCAGGTGCTCGAGCATGACCGAGCCGATGCCCTTGCCCTGGAAGTGGTCGGAGATGTTGAAGGCCACCTCGGCCGACGTGGGGTCGATGCGGTCGAAGCGGCCGATGCCGATGATCTCGCCGTCGAGGGTCGCGACCAGCGCGACGCGGTCGTGGTGGTCGACGTGGGTGAAGCGGTGGAGGTCGCGCTGGCTCAGCTCGCGCAGCGGCGCGAAGAAGCGCAGGTAGATCGACTCGGCCGACTGACGGGAGTGGAAGAGCGCGATGCCGGGGGCGTCGTCGGGCGTGATCGGCCGCACGTGCGCCACCGTGCCGTCGCGCAGCACGACGTCGGCCTCCCACTCGACCGGGGCGCCGGTGGCCTGCGCCGCCACGCGCTCGATGGCGCCCGTGTCGTCGCCGTCGGCGCCGACGCCACCACCCTCGGCTCCCGGATCGAGGTCGCGATCGAGGTCCTGCCCACCCACCATGGGCTCATCGTGTCACGTCCCGCCGACCGGCCTGCCGAAGATGCCACGCTGGCCTCATGGAGTTCTCAGAGGTCGTCCGCCGCCGCCGCATGGTCCGTCGCTACGACCCCGACCGGGCCGTGCCCCGCGAGGTCGTCGAGCGCTGCCTCGACAACGCCGTCCGCGCGCCGAGCGCCGGCTTCAGCCAGGGCTGGGACTTCCTCGTCCTCACGACCGGCGAGGAGCGCGAGGCGTTCTGGGCGGCCACGACCGCCCCGGATGCGCCGGAGGACCCCTGGCTCAGCAGCATACGGGCGGCGCCGGTGCTCGTGCTGTGCCTCTCGCACAAGGACGCCTACCTCGAGCGCTACGCCGCGCCCGACAAGGGGTGGACCGACCGTGACGAGGCCCGCTGGCCGGTGCCCTACTGGGACGTCGACACCGGCATGGCCGCGTTCCTCGTCCTGCTGACCGCCACGGACGAGGGGCTCGGCAGCCTCTTCTTCGGCGTGCCGCCGGAGCGGCACGGCGAGGTGCACGACGCCTTCGGGATCCCTGCCAGCCGCAGCATCGTGGGCGTCGTGTCGATCGGGTATGCCGTCCCGGGCCCCAAGAGCCCCAGCCTCCGCAGGCACCGGCGCACCGGCCACGAGGTCGCTCACTGGGGCCGCTTCGGCGTGGCAGGTGAGGACGCGAGATGACCCTGCGCGAAGATGGGGCGCCCACCCGCTAGCGGCAAGGAGCACCACCCGGCATGGCCCGTCGCACGACCACCCCGCCTCCTCCCGAGGACTTCGAGGAGAAGATCGTCGGCATCGACGTCGAGGAGGAGATGCAGAACGCCTTCCTCGAGTACTCCTACAGCGTCATCTACAGCCGGGCGCTCCCTGACGCGCGCGACGGGCTCAAGCCCGTGCAGCGGCGCATCCTCTACGGCGCCAACGAGCTCGGGCTGCGCCCCGACCACGGGCACGTCAAGAGCCAGCGCATCGTCGGCGAGGTGATGGGCAAGTACCACCCGCACGGTGACCAGGCCATCTACGACGCGCTCGTGCGCATGGCACAGTCGTTCACCCTGCGCCTGCCGCTCATCGACGGCCACGGCAACTTCGGCTCGCTCGACGACGGACCGGCAGCCGCCCGCTACACCGAGGCCCGCATGGCCGCCGCGGCCCTGCTCATGGTCGGCAGCCTCGACGAGGACACCGTCGACTTCGTGCCCAACTACGACGACACGCAGTGGCAGCCGAGCGTCATGCCGGCCGCCTACCCCAACCTGCTCGTCAACGGCGCCGCCGGCATCGCCGTCGGCATGGCCACCAACATGGCGCCGCACAACCTCGTCGAGGTGATCGGCGCGGCCCGTCACCTCATCGCGCACCCGACGTGCTCGCTCGAGGACCTGATGAAGTTCGTGCCCGGCCCCGACCTGCCGTGCGGCGGCAAGATCGTCGGGCTCGAGGGCATCCGCGACGCCTACCTCACCGGTCGCGGCAGCTTCCGCACGCGGGCCACGACCCGCATCGAGGCGCTCACGCCCCGTCGCAAGGGCATCGTCGTCACCGAGCTGCCCTACCTCGTCGGACCCGAGAAGGTCATCGACAAGGTCAAGGACCTCGTGCAGTCCAAGCGCCTGCAGGGCATCGCCGACCTCAAGGACCTCTCCGACCGGCAGAACGGCCTGCGCCTCGTCATCGAGATCAAGAACGGCTTCCACCCCGAGGCCGTGCTCGAGCAGCTCTTCAAGCTGACGCCGATGGAGGAGAACTTCGGCATCAACAACGTCGCCCTCGTCGAGGGCCAGCCCCGCACCATGGGGCTCAAGGAGCTGCTCTCGGTCTACGTCGACTTCCGCACCGACGTCGTGCGTCGGCGCAGCGAGCACCGGCTGCGCAAGCGCGAGGAGCGCCTCCACCTCGTCCACGGTCTGCTCGTGGCCATCGTCGACATCGACGAGGTCATCCAGGTCATCCGCACCTCCGACGACGCCGAGATCGCCCGCACCCGGCTGATGCACGTCTTCGACCTCGACGAGGTGCAGGCCACCTACATCCTCGAGCTGCGGCTGCGGCGCCTGACGAAGTTCTCGCTCATCGAGCTCGAGACCGAGCGGGCCGAGCTCGAGCGGGCCATCGAGGAGCTGCGCGCGTTGCTCGCCGACGAGAAGCTGCTCCTCAAGCTCGTCTCCGACGAGCTCGCCGCCGTCGCCAAGGCACACGGCACCCCGCGGCGCACGGTGCTGCTCGAGAGCTCGGGACAGAGTGCGGCCGCCACCGCGAGCAGCCCCCTCGAGGTGAGCGACGATCCGTGCTGGGTGCTGCTCTCCTCGACCGGCCTGCTCGCCCGCACCGGCAGCGCCGAGCAGATCCCCACCGAGGGCTCGCGCTCCAAGCACGACGTCATCATCGGTGCCGTGCGCACGACGGCGCGGGGGGAGTTCGGTCTGGCCACGACCGCGGGTCGGATGATCCGCCTGTCGGCGCTCGACCTGCCGACGCTGCCCCCGACCAACGGCGCACCCAGCCTCTCGGGCGGCGCCCCCCTCGCGGCATACGTCGATCTGCCGAAGGGCGAGGAGCCGCTCACGATCCTGCCGATCGGCGCCGACGCGCCCGTGCTCGCCCTCGGCACCGCGAGCGGCGTCGTCAAGCGGGTGGCTCCCGAGGCGCCGCGGAGCGACGAGTGGAGTCTCATCAGCCTCAGGGACGGCGACCGCGTCGTCGGCGCGGCCGTGGCCGACCGTGACGACCTCGACCTCGTCTTCATCACGAGCGACGCCCAGCTGCTGCGCTTCGCAGCCCGTGCGGTGCGCCCGCAGGGTCGCTCGGCCGGCGGCATGGCGGGCATCAAGCTCGCGGCCGGGGCGACGGCGACGTTCTTCGGGGTGGCCGACCCCGCGCGTGAGGGAGTCGTCGTCACGTCATCGGGCAGCTCCGACGCGCTCCCCGGCACGCAGGGCGGCTCGCTCAAGGTGACGCCGTATGCGGAGTACCCCCCGAAGGGTCGCGCCACCGGTGGGGTGCGCTGCCACCGCTTCCTCAAGGGCGAGGACACCCTCGTGCTCGCCTTCGCCGGCAACACTCCCGTGCGGGCGGCGGCGGCCAACGGCGTGGCCACGCCGCTCCCGGCCGCCGACGGCCGGCGCGACGGCTCCGGCGTGCCGGCGACGGCGGTCATCGCGCACGTGGCGGCCGCACCCGATGCGGCCGCACCCGATGCGGCCGGGCCCGATGCGGCCGCGCCCGACCCGGGCCCGGGCACCGACGACGACCCGAAGGGCTCCGCATGAGCACGGCCCCAGCACCGACACCCGCCCCCGACGAGCCCCTGGTTCTCGACGAGCACCCGTCGACGACGCACGGCGCACCGGCTGACGACGCCTGCTCGGTGCAGTGGGACGCCGACGGCACGAGCGCCCACGGCACGGCCGCGGGCGCCGACTTCTTCGTCATCGTCGAGCAGTCGGGTCCGTGGGGTCGCGACGCGGCCCGCGAGTCACACCTCGACCCTCTGCTCGGGGCCGAGCTCGACGCCCGCACGAGCCGCGCCGGCGGCCGCTTCATGCTCGTGCGTCGCCCCGGCGGCCACCCCGCCCACGACGGACCCCGGCGGGTGCTGCTCGCGCATGCCGGCACGGCCCCGGACTCACCGGCATGGCTGCTCGAGGCCGAGGTCGCCGACCCGGGCGAGCTGCTCGGGCTCGACTGGGGCGCCCTCGCGCGGGGCAGCCGCGCTCTTGTCGCGGCGTCGCTGCCGGGAGCCCGTGACGCGGAGCCGACCCTGCTCGTCTGCACCAACGGCCGGCGCGACGTCTGCTGCGCCGTGCGCGGGCGGCCCCTGGCCGCCGCTGCGGCGCGGGTGGCACCGGGACGGGTGTGGGAGGTCTCGCACACCGGCGGACACCGCTTCGCCCCCACTGCCGTGCTGCTGCCGTGGGGACAGACGTATGCGCGCCTCGACGAGCAGGGGGCGGCGTGGGTGCTCGAGGCGAGCCTCTCCGGTCACACGCCGGCCGAGCTGCTCGGCCCGCTGCACGACCGCGGCCGGTCGGCCCTCGCGCCCGCGGCCCAGTGCGCGGAGTCGCACGTCCGGGCCGAGCTCGGCGAGACCCACCTCGCGTCGCTCTGGGCCTCCGAGCCGACGCCCTCGGACGACGCCAGCGACGTCGTCGTCACCCATGCAGACGGGCGCCGCTGGCGCGTGCACGTCGCACGCGTCCCCGTGGCGCGCACGCGGCCGGAGTCCTGCGGCAAGAAGGGCATCGAGGTGCTCGAGCATCGGGCGACCTCCGTCACGGCTCTCTGAGAAGCCGACCGCTGCGCCCGGTGTGGTGCGAGACTGGACTGTCGGGCAGATCGGTGGAGGAGGTTGACGTGTCGCGCGTGGTGCACTTCGAGATCCAGGTCGACGACATCGAGCGGGCGAAGGCGTTCTATGCCGCCGCGTTCGACTGGTCGTTCGAGGACTACGGCCAGTTCACCGGCTCCCCCTACTGGGGCATCGTCACCGGCCCTGACGACGAGCCCGGCATCAACGGCGGCCTGCTGCAGCGACCGGTGCCGGCCCCGACCTCGGGTCAGGGCACCAACGCCTTCGTCTGCACCATCGGGGTGGGTGACTACGACGAGACCGAGCGACGCATCCTCGCCGCCGGAGGCCAGGTGGCCCTGCCGAAGATGGCGCTGACCGGCATGGCCTGGCAGGGCTACTACCTCGACACCGAGGGCAACACGATCGGCATCCACCAGCCCGATCCCGACGCTGCCTAGCGCGTCGTCACAGCGGGGTCACCAGGGCTTGGGATAGCTCGGCCCGTCGCCGCCACTGCCCTCCTGGTCGTCCTCGCCCAGCTGCTGGTTGCGCTCGATGGTGTTCTGGCGCTGCTGCTCCTGCAGGAACTCCTGCTGCTCCTGGCTCGGTGTGTTGTCGGCGTCGGGGGTGGGCTGCGGCTGGGGCGTCGGCTGCTCGCCGGGCGTGTCTCCCGGCTGCTCCGGAGGCGTCTCCCCCTCCGGCTGCGGCTCGGCGTTCTTCTCCTCCATGCGCTCCTGAGCCTGCTGGAGCTGCTCGCCGGACTGCTCCCCCTCGGGCGCGTCACAGAGGGGGGGCCGCTGGCTCGTCGTCTCGATCCCCTTGTCGTAGAACTGTTTCCACTCGGCCGTTCTCTCCTTGGCCTTGGCCGCGTCACCGAGCGCCTCGTAGGTGAGCCCCAGGTTGACCCGCACCTTGCACTCGTCGATGCCACCCTTGGGCACCTGCTCGAGCGCCTGCTCGAACCACGGCCGGGCCTGCTCGAAGCTGCCCGTCAGCACATAAGCGTCGCCGATGGCGAAGGGCGAGCGGAACTGCTCGACGATGTTGACCCAGCCCTGACGCTCCCCCCACTCCTGGGTGGCCGCGCGGTCGCCGGACTCGTAGGCCTCGATCGTCTGGGCGGCGACGAGGTTGAGGCTCAGCAGGCGCAGCGCCCCGAGCACGAGGAGGACGACCACGGGCAGGCTGCCGAGCAGCAGGCGGCGCCTCCGCCGGCGCTGCTGCGCCGTCATCGGGGGACGAGGTCCCTTCTCCGTGCCGTCGCGCCTGCGGTCGAAGGCCCAGCCGGTATGCCGGGTGGCGGGCACCCCCGCTCCCCCGTCGGTGCCGGGGTGGCCCGCGTGGTCGGGGTCGTCGAGCAGCACGCCTAGACCGTGGTCGGGGGTCGGAGGCGACGTCGAGCGGTCGCGACGCGGGTCGGTGCTCACGGCTGGGCCTCCTTGCGACGACGGGTCTGCGACAGGGCGGTGAGACTGGCCCCGAGCTCCCACACGGCGAGCCCGGCGACGCCGATGAGGAGCGGCCAGTAGAGCTCCTGGCGGGCGCGGACGCGCTGCGCCTCGACCTCGGCGCTCGTGCCGAAACGCTCGAGGTCGACGCTCGAGACGACGGGCTCGATCGAGTCACCCGACTCGCGGTGGACGTAGGTCAGGCCGAGCTGCTCGCCGATGCCACGCAGGTTGTCCTCGTCGATGACCGAGCGGGCGTCCTCGCCCGTCGCTGGGTCGATGATGTAGTCGGTCGTCGCATCGAAGCGGGAGCGGGTCGCCTTCATCCGACCGCCCTCGCTCGTGCCGTAGCCGAGCACGGCGCCGCCGTTGATGAGCCGGGGGTCGATGGTGAAGGGCACGGCTGGCTCGGGGGCCGTCTGCTCACCGTCACCGAGGTAGAAGACGACGCGGCCCCGGTCGGGGTTGCGCTCATCGGCCTGCTCGAGCATCCGCCCCAGCCGCTCGTTGGCCGCCGTGATGGACGAGCCTCGGGAGTACTCGGACGCCTCGGGGATCAACGTCTCGAGTGCGGCGTCGAGGGCGTTGGAGTCGGTCGTCAACGGCACCCGCACCCGGGTCGACTGGTCGAAGGTGATGACCGAGTAGCGCGCTCCGGGCAGGGCCTCGGTCACGGCGGTGATGTCGGACTCCACCCCGGAGATGCGCGGCCGTTCGTTGCCGTAGTCCTCCGCGATGATGCTGCTCGTCGTGTCGACGACGAAGTAGACGTTGAGGTTGGCGGCCGAGGCGTCGACCTCGTCTCCGGGCACGGCCGGGCGGAGCGCGGCCACCCCGAGCAGCACGACCATCGCGGTGAGGCGCCAGTGGGTCGCCCGCGACTCGCCGGGCACCGAGCGCGACGAGGGGTTCCACCACACAGCCACGAGGGCCGCCACGACGAGCACGAGCAGCACCGGCCAGGGGCCGATCGGCAGGAAGGTCACGACGACCACCTCCGGCTCGCGCCGATGACCCCGACAAGGCCGACTCCGGCGAGCGTGATGGGCAGCGCCGGGTTGTCGGTCTGCAGCGCGCGTGCGGCCGAGTCGATGAGGCTGGCCTCCTGCGCCTGCACAGCCTCCACGATGCCGCCGATGGCGCTCGTGTCACCCATCGTGAAGTAGCGCCCGGCCGTGCCCTCGACGACCTGACGCATCTCGACGGCCTCACGGTCGGCGCCGTCTTCCTCGGGGTTGAGCCCGTAGACGCGCACCCCCTTGGCCTTGGCGAGCTCACCCGCCTCGTCGAGCTCGATGATGGGCCGGCCGGCGAGGTGGTTGTCGGTGGCGAAGACGACCGACCGCGGACGTTGCGTGTCGACCCGGTCGAAGCTCGAGACGCAGGTCGCGAGGCCGTCGCCGATGAGGGAGGTGCCGCGCCCGTTGAAGGTGCCGGCAAAGAACGACTCGAGGTCGGGCTCTCCCGCCAGCGCCCGTCCCGCGAGGTCGAGCTCCTCGTTGATGAAGTCGTAGTCGTCGGTGAGCGGGAAGACCGTCGCGGCCGAGGAGTTGAAGATGACGAGCCCGATGCGTTCGCCCTCGAAGCTCGTGACGAGCCGCTTGAAGGTCGAGACGAGCTCGGCGTCGTAGGCCGCCATCGACCCCGAGATGTCGAGGCACAGCATGATGTCGCGGTTGCGCGTCTCGGGACGCTCGATCGTCGTGTCGACCGGCCGCGCCGCCCCGAGCAGCGCGGCCCCACCGAGGAGCATCGCGCTGGCGGCGAGCACGGCCATCCGGATGCGGTGGGCCCGCAGCGCACGGCGATACTCCGGCAGGGCGGTGAGCGCCGACGAGTTGGCGACGGCGGAGGTCGCGCGCGCCGAGCGCTGCGAGAGGTGGCGGTGCACGGCATACGTCGCGGCGAGCGCGACGAGCAGGCCGACCGAGAGGACGGCGGGGAACCTGAGGTCGAGGCCGGTCAGCTCCATCGCCCCACCACCTGCTTGGCCACCTCGCCGGCACCGGCGAGGGTCTCGGCCTCGCGGGGCCCGAACTCCCCCGGGTAGAGCTGGCCGACGACCTGCGAGACCGGCGTCAGCCGCTCCCCCGTCGCGGTGAGCTCGGTCAGCGTCATGGTCGGGGCATGGATGCCCGACACCTCCTGCACGAAGTGCCGCACGAGGACGCTGAGCTGCTGGTGGCCGGCCCGCTGGGTGATCTCGCCCCGGGCCGCCCGGCCCAGCACGAGGTCGATCTGCCGCGTGTAGTCGGCCCGCAGCCGCGAGAGCCGGTCGGGCGTGACCCGGGCCGGGATGCGCACCCGGCGCGGTCGCGTCGACGACCACACGAAGACATACCAGAGGACGACGAGCGCGAGCACGCCGACGCCGATCCACAGCCACCGGGCGGCATACAGGTCGGGGGCGTAGAAGCCAGGCGGCGGGGGGTCAACGGCGCGCACGGCGCTGCCTCTCGAGCAGGGCGAAGACCGCGGTGACGACCTCGTCGGAGGAGCCGATGCGCGCGTGGCTGATGCCCCGGCGGTCGAGCAGCTCGGCCGTGCGCCGCACCCGTTCCTCCACCGACGCGGCATACGCCTGGCGCACCTTCGCGTCGAGGCGCACGAGCGTCGGCAGCGCCTGGCCGTCGGAGACGTCGTATGCCGTGCGGTCGCCCGCGATGGCCGTCGGGTCGGCGTCCTCGACCGTCAGCCAGAGGATCTCGTGCTGGACGTGCAGTCGGCGCAGCAGCTCGTCGAGGGCCGGGTCGAGGTCGCGGTCGTCGGCCACCACGACGAGGAAGAGGCGGCGCCGGACGTTGCTGACGATCCACCTCAGCTGGGTGGCGAGGTTGCTCTGGTCGCCGTCGAGCGACGTGGCAGCGTCGATGGCGCGCAGGAGCAGCTCGAGGTGTGTCTCGGTGCCGCGCAGGTCGTGGGCGACCGTGGAGGTGGCCGTGCCGCGCACGAGGCCGACGAGGTCGCCGTGCCGCTGCGCGAGGTAGCCGACGAGGCCGGCCGCGCAGATCGCGACGGCCGACTTCGGCTCGCCGCTGCGGGTCGTGGCCGCCATGCCGCGGCCCGTGTCGACGACGAGCATGAGGTTCTGCTTGCGGGTCGCGACGTAGCGCTTGACGAGCGGCGAGGTGTGGCGGGCCGTGGCCTTCCAGTCGATGTCGCGCACCTCGTCGCCGGGCACGTAGGCGCGCAGGTCGTCGTAGTCGAGGCTGCGGCCGTGGAACGCCGAGGCGTACTCGCCCTCGAGCATGCTGCGCGAGCGCCGTCGGGCGTGGACGAAGAGCTTGCTCTTCACCCGCGTCAGCAGTGTCGTCGTCACTGTCACCTCCCCTCGTCGCGCGCCCCCGTCAGGGCGTCCGGATCCCGCCGACCATGGCGTCGATGACGTGCTCGACCGGCACGTCGTCGGCGGCGGCCTCGAAGCCGAGGGACACCCGGTGGCGCAGCACCCGGTGGGTCAGCGCCTTCACGTCGTCGGGAACGACGTGGTTGCGCCCGTCGACGAGCGCGCGGGCCCGGGCCGCCGCCATGAAGGCGATGCTCGCCCGCGGGCTCGCGCCGTAGTCGACGTAGGAGGCCAGGCGGGTCTCGATGTAGTCGCGCGGGTGCCGGGTGACGTAGCCGATACCGACGATGTAGTTGACGATCGCCGGGTCGACGTAGACCCGCGCGGCGAGGGCCTGCAGGCGCTTGACGTCGGGGATGGACACGACCGGCCCCGAGACGCCGACGAAGATGCCGGAGTCGATGCGCCGCAGCACCTCCGCCTCCTCGGCGGGCGAGGGGTAGTCGAGCACGTCCTTGAGCGTGAAGCGGTCCATCTGCGCCTCGGGCAGCGGATAGGTGCCCTCCTGCTCGATGGGGTTCTGGGTGGCGAGGACGAGGAAGGGGTCAGGCAGCGGGTAGCTGCGGTCGCCGATCGAGGTCTGCCGCTCCTGCATCGCCTCGAGCATCGCCGACTGCGTCTTGGCGCTGCTGCGGTTGATCTCGTCGAGCAGCACGACGTTGGCGTGCACCGGGCCGAGCTGGGTCTCGAAGGTGCCACTGACCTGGTTGTAGACCTGCGTGCCGACGATGTCGCTCGGCAGCAGGTCGGGCGTGCACTGGATGCGGTGGAAGGTGCCGCCGACAGCCTGGGCCATCGTCTGCGCCGCAGTGGTCTTGGCCAGACCGGGCACGCTCTCGAGCAGGACGTGCCCACCCGTCATCAGCGCGATGAGCAGGGTCTCGTGCAGCCGGGACTGCCCGACGACCTTGGCCGTGAAGGCTCCCGAGATCGCACTGATGGTGTCCTGGGCCCAGCGCAGCTCGTCGCTCGTCAGGTAGGGGCTCGGCGAGGGGGCGGTGCGCTCGGCCGGGGTGTCGATCGAGGCCACGGCGACGTCGTCGGCGGCAGACCCGTCGACCGGTGCGGACGACCGGTGGCCGTCGGGCGAGGGAGGCGGCACGTCGGCGTCGGCGACCGTGTCGTGCCCGTCGACGGTGGTGCGGGTGTCGACACCGTCACGGGTGTCACGGGTGCCAGTGTCGGTCGGGATCTCGACCGTGAAGGTGTCACCCCGGGCACCGTCCTGGCCCGGAGGTGCGTGATGGTCGTCGGCGGGTGACTCCCCGGCGTTGGCGTTCCCCACGTTCGGCTCCTCTTCGGCGACGTCCGGTGTCGCGAGTCACACCGGAGGCTCATGGTAAGCACGGGTTGCTGTGTCGCGCCGAGCCGCGGGGGCGGTGGCCACGGACCGGACGTTCCCGGACGCCCCGGACGTGCCGCTCAGGCGTCGATGCGCTCGCGGTCGATCTCGGTCGCGGACTCGATGATGAAGTCCTTGCGCGGCGCGACCTCGTTGCCCATGAGCAGCTCGAACGTGCGCTCGGCGGTCTCGAGGTCGCGCATCGTCACCTGCCGCAGCGTGCGGTGGCGGGGGTCCATCGTCGTGTCGGCGAGCTGGTCGGCGTCCATCTCGCCGAGACCCTTGTAGCGCTGCATCGGCTGCTTGACCTTCTTGCCTGACTTCTCGAGGCGGGTCAGAGTGCGGCGCATCTCGGGCTCGTTGTAGGTGTAGATCAGCTCGTTCTTCTTCGAGCCGGCGTTGATGACCTCGATGCGGTGCAGCGGGGGCATCGCGGCATAGACCCGCCCGGCGTCGACGAGCGGGCGCATGTAGCGGAAGAAGAGCGTGAGCAGGAGTGTGCGGATGTGGGCGCCGTCGACGTCGGCGTCGGTCATGATGATGACCTTGCCGTAGCGGGCGGCCTCGAGGTCGAAGCTGCGGCCCGAGCCGGCTCCGATGACCTGGATGATCGAGGCGCACTCGGCGTTCTTGAGCATGTCGCTCACCGACGCCTTCTGCACGTTGAGGATCTTGCCGCGGATCGGCAGCAGCGCCTGGAACTCCGAGGAGCGTGCCTCCTTGGCGGTGCCCATCGCTGAGTCGCCCTCGACGATGAACAGCTCGGAGCGCTCGACGTCGCTCGTGCGGCAGTCGCGCAGCTTGGACGGCAGGGTCGAGCTCTCGAGGGCGTTCTTGCGGCGCTGGGTCTCCTTGTGCAGCCGCGCGCTGATGCGCGACTTCATCTCGGAGACGACCTTCTCGAGCAGCAGCGCCGCCTGGGCCTTGTCGCCGCGCTTGGGCGAGGTCAACCGGGCCGTCAGCTCCTGCTCGACGACCTTGGCGACGATGGCGCGCACGGCGTTGGTGCCGAGCACCTCCTTGGTCTGCCCCTCGAACTGCGGCTCGGCCAGCCGCACGGTGACGACCGCCGTCATGCCGGCGAGGATGTCGTCCTTCTCGGGCTTGTCGGAGCCGACCTTGAGTCGACGCGCGTTGAGCTCGAGCTGGCGGCGGAAGACCTTGACGATGGCCTGCTCGAAACCGGTGACGTGGGTGCCGCCCTTGGGCGTGGTGATGATGTTGACGAAGGACTGCATCCGGGTGTCGTAGCCCTGGCCCCAGCGCAGCGCGATGTCGACCTCGCACGTGCGCTCGAGCTCGGTGGGCGTCATGTGACCGTTGACGTCGAGCACCGGCACCGTCTCGGTGAAGGTGCCCGAGCCCTCAAGACGCCACACGTCGGTGACGGCCGTGTCGGGGGCGAGGTACTCGACGAAGTCGGTGATGCCCCCGTCGTGCTGGAAGACCTCCTCGACCGGCCCGTCGGCGCCGGGGGTGCCGGGGATGCGGCGCTCGTCGCGGATGACGAGGCGCAGGCCGGGCACGAGGAACGAGGTCTGCCGGGCACGCCCGGCGATGGCCTCGTAGTCGAGCTCGGCGTCCTTGATGAAGATCTGCCGGTCGGGCCAGAAGCGCACCCGCGAGCCGGTGACCCCCCGCTTTGCCTTGCCGACCACGGGCAGCGCGCTCTTCTTCTCGTAGGGGGTGAACTCGGACTCCGGCGAGTGCACCGTGCTGCGGTCGGTGAACGTGCCGGGCTCGCCGCGGCGGAAGCTCATGCCGTAGGTCTTGCCCGCGCGGTCGACCTCGACGTCGAGGCGGGCCGAGAGGGCGTTGACGACGGAGGCGCCGACCCCGTGCAGTCCACCGGTCGCGGCATACGACGCGCCACCGAACTTGCCACCTGCGTGGAGCTTGGTGAAGACGACCTCGACACCGGACAACCCGGTGCGCGGCTCGATGTCGACAGGGATGCCTCGGCCGTCGTCGCGCACCTCGATCGATCCGTCGCCGCCGAGGATGACCTGGATGTCGGTGCAGACCCCGGCGAGAGCCTCGTCGACGGCGTTGTCGATGATCTCCCAGAGGCAGTGCATGAGGCCACGCTGGTCGGTCGATCCGATGTACATGCCCGGGCGCTTGCGCACCGCCTCGAGTCCCTCGAGGACCTGGAGGTGGCGCGCGGTGTAGTCGCCGGTGCCGTTGGGTGCGGGGCGTGAGGCGGAGGCCACAGTCGTCGATCTCTTTCGTGTCGGTCTGACGGCCGGGTCGCCGGCCGCATCCGAAGCGTAACGACCGGAGGTGACGATGCCCGGCTGCCACGCACAGGCGTGGACGCTGCAGTGACGGCCGGGCGACGACCGGGCGAGAGCTGGCCACCTCAGGGGTGGACACGACGTAACGATCCGGGCATGACGCCGGTCTCACAGATCGAGCCTGCAGATGGGGAAGGTTCGGACGTGATTCACTGTTGGAACGTCCGCGAGATCGAATCGGGAGCCGCGAGGCAACCACGATGTCGTGGGTAACTGGCAGGGTCACCCTTCGGGGAGACCCTCGACGGGTAGAGAGAAGGCGAGCACAAGATGACGACAGCACTGGCACCCGAGTTGACTGCGGCCGACCGCTGCGACCGGTGTGGAGCCCAGGCCTACATCCGCGCCCGCCTTGTGACCGGCGGTGAGCTGTTGTTCTGCGCCCACCACGGTCGTGAGCACCTTCCGGCTCTGATGGACAAGGCCGTCGACGTCCTCGACGAGACCGAGCGCCTCCAGGAGACGCGCATCTCGTCCATGGACCAGCACTGAGCACAACGAGGCACGACCCCGGCAAGGACGCCATCGACTTTCCTGATGCGCTGAGCACCCGACGGTGATCACCGGTTCGAACGTTCTGGTGGCCGTCGTCATGTTGGTCGGCACCGTCGGGATCGTCGTCCCCGTCCTTCCGGGGCTGTTCCTTGTCTGGGCGGCAACGCTCCTCTGGGCGATCGAGGTCCACTCCACCGCTGGGTGGGTGGTCTTCGTCATCGCCACCGTGCTGTATGCCGCCGGCATCGTCGCGCAGTACCTGCTGCCCGGGCGGCGGATGAAGCGCGCAGGGGTCGACTCCCGGTTCGTGGCGGTCGCCCTCGTCGTGGCCGTCATCGGCTTCTTCGTGATCCCGGTCATCGGAGCCCCCATCGGCTTCGTCGCCGCGATCTTCCTGCTCGAGCTCGCCAAGCACCACGATCGCCGCGCCGCGTGGCGCGCGACCGTGCACGCCATCAAGGCGGTCGGGCTCAACATCGGCCTCGAGCTGGCGACGGCGTTCGCCATCATCACGACCTGGGGCGTCGCGGTCTACCTCACGCGCCCCTGACGGCACCTGTCGTCGGACCCGCCGGACCCCGTCGGGCTCAGGGTTTCCCGGTCAGCTCCACCTGTCCCGGACAGCCGGGAGAGCTGGTCAGCGAACCGTCGAGTCCGCGAACCTCGGGCTCGTCACCACTGGTCGCGGCGGCGCTTCTCCCACCGCTCCTCCATGCGCTCCATGAAGGAGCCCTGCTTGGAGGGGCCGGAGCTGGGGCGGCCGACCCGTGGCTTCGGCGTGCCGTCGGAGTCGACGACGGCCAACTTCGTCTTGGACGGGGTGATCGCATAGACGATCCCCGCCACCATGATCGCGAAACCGATCGCGCCGAGCCAGATCAGGCTCGACATCGCCGAGACGACCACCAGGGCCAGCCCGGCGATAGCAGCGACGACACCGATGACGACGCGGCCGCGGCCTACACCTCGCGACTTGGTCTTCTCGATGCGCGACGCGAAGCGCGGATCCTCGGCGTAGAGAGCCTCCTCCATCTGCTGGAGTAGGGCCTCTTCGTGTTCCGAGAGTGCCACGTGGCACCTCCCTGTGCGATCTTGACGTACCCGAAGCCTAAGCCGGGATGAGCCGACGTGGACTGGTTTCCCTCAGGATAATTCGCCACGGTCTCGTTGGGAACCCGAGGGTCGTTCGGGCATGAGGCTGGCGGGTCTCACGGAGCCGGCACCGAAGCGCGCGCTGGCCCGGTCGACCGCCCGGTCCGCGTCGCGCCAGCCGTGCTCAGGCTCGTCCAGGCGTGCTTGGATGGGCGCCTCGGCGGTGGGAACGAGCCCTTCGAGACGCACGCCGACGAGTCGGATGCGAGCTCGTTGCAGCCCGAGACGGTCGTAGAGCTCGCGGGCTGTGTCGAAGATCTCACGCGAGACGTCGGTGTGGTGACGCAGGGTCTTGGCCCGGGTGATCGTCGTGAAGTCGGCGAAACGCACCTTGATCGACACGGTGCGGCCCGTCATGCCCGCCGACCGGGCGCGCGCGGCCGTGCGGTCGGCGAGCCGGAGCAGCTCGCGGTGGATGCGCACCGGGTCGTCGATGTCGTGGGCGAAGGTCTCGTCGGCGCCGATGGACTTCTCGCGGCGCTCGGGCACGACGGCTCGGGGGTCACGGCCCCAGGCGAGGTCGTGCAGGCTCCGCCCGGCGCTGTCGCCCAGGGCCCGTTGCAGGGTCTGCACCGGCGTGTGGGCGAGGTCGGCGACGGTGCGCAGCCCGAGGCGATGAAGGTGCTCCTCGGTGCGGTCGCCGACGCCCCAGATCGCCCCGACCGGCAGCTGGTGCAGGAAGGCGACGACCTCGTCGCGGGGCACGACGATGAGGCCGTCGGGCTTGGCGAGGTTGGAGGCGAGCTTGGCGACGAACTTCGTCGGCGCGATGCCGACGGAGCAGGTGATGCCCTGCTCGTCGGCGATGGTGTCGCGCAGCCGCTCCCCGATCTGGGTCGGTCGGCCCAGTCGGCGCACCGCGCCCGCGACGTCGAGGAAGGCCTCGTCGAGGGAGAGCGGCTCGACACTGTCGGTGATCGAGGCGAAGGTCGCCATGATCGCGTCGGAGATCGCGGCATAGCGCCGGTGGTCTGGCTCGATGATCACCGCCTGCGGGCAGAGTCGCCGGGCTCGGGCCATCGGCATCGCCGACGTGACCCCGAAGGCTCGGGCCTCGTAGGTGGCCGAGAGCACGACGGAGCGACCGCTCGCTCCGCCGATGATGACGGGCTTGCCGCGCAGGTCAGGGCGGGAGATCAGGGACGCCGAGGCATAGAAGGCGTCCATGTCGACGTGCAGGACGGTGCACCCCGTGTCGTCGGGGGGCTCGGCATCGGTGCGCGTCGGCGCGGTGAACTGGCGGCGGCTCATCGGTGTCTCCCGTCGAGCTCACGTCGGGGTCGCGAGCGGCGGTCAGTCGCGTCGGGCCAGGACGTGCAGGCCATTGCCGAGGGTCCGGAGGAACTCGCGGCCGGGGCCGGAGACGAGCAGCTCGTCGAGCTCGGCGAGGGCGACCCGGTCGGCCTCGGAGTCGATGTGGGCGGCCGGCACGAGATGCCCGAGGATGCCGGTGCCTCGCACGTTGACGTCGGTGAAGCCGGCCTCGGCGAGCAGGACCTCGAGCTGGTCGACGTCGAAGCGCCTCGGTAGTGGGTCGGTGCTCCCCCACCGGCCGGACGGATCGGTGAGCGCCGCCCGAGCCTGCCCGAACTCGCCCGCGATCGCCTTGGCGAAGACGACGGCGAGCCGGCCCGAGACGAGGAGCGACAGCCGTCCGCCGGGACGCAGAGCGGCAGCGGCGGCCCGCAATGTCGCGGCCGGGTCGTCGACGACCTCGAGCGTGCCGTGGCAGCAGACGAGGTCGACCTGGCGGTCGCCGAGCACCGCAGAGAGGGAGTCGCCGTCACCCTGGACACCGATGACGAGGTCCTCGATGCCAGACTCGCGGGCACGACGGCGCAGTGCCGCGAGCGCGTCCGGGCTGGGGTCGACGACCGTGACGTGGTGTCCGGCCTCGCCGAGCGGGACGGCGACGCCGCCGGTGCCACCACCGAGGTCGAGCACCTCGAGAGGGCGCTGGAGGTCGGTCGACATCTCGGCCGCGAGGGCGGCAACGGAGGAGACGACCGCCGAGGGCCGGACCGCGCCCCGTCTCTGGGGGCGCTGCTCGTCGGGCACGGGGTCCTCCCTGTCGGTTCGTGCTGGGGCGTTTCCACCCTAGTGCCCCGAGCTTCCGGGACTTGCGTGCCACAGCTTGCGCGGCGGGGCCCCTGTGCTGCCCGAACCACCGGAGCCGGCGCCTCCGGGGACGCCTGCCGTTCCGGTGTCGGGCACGAACGCGCCGGCCCCGCGTGAGCCCCTGACCGACTCGCCGGCCGGCTTGATGTCGGCGTAGGGCGACTGCACGAAGCCGGAGGCATGGACGAGCACCCGACGCCCCTCGGGGGTCTCCCCGACACCGAGCGGCGCCGCGCCCGCCTCGCCGAGAGCTGCCGCCCGCTCCCAGGCCGCCCGGTCCGCCTCGGCGAGCGCCTCTCGCGCACCGGCCTCTCCCCCCGACGTCCAGGCCTCCTGCAGTGCGGACATCTCCCAGGCGCCGGTCGCCCGGATGGAGACACCCCGAGGGCCGGTGCGACGCACGACCCCCCGGCACAGCAGCAGCCACGAGTGGAAGACGGTCGCGGCATACGGCCCTTGGACGTCCTCGAAGAAGGTGAGGTCGGCCGGGCCGGTCGCGTCGTCGAGGGTGAGGAAGACGACCCGGCGGCCGGAGCGGATCGGCGGGGTCTGGGTGGCGACCTTGACGCCGGCCACGAGCACCTCCCGGCCGCTGCGGCCGGTGAGCAGGTCGCGTGCCCGGGTCACCCCGAGCGCGTCGAGCATCGGGGCGTAGAAGTCGATGACGTGCCCGCTGGCGTCGAGGCCGAGCACCTCGAGCTCGGCCCGGACCCGCTCGGGGCCGGTCATCTCGGGCAGTCCGCTCGTCGCGGAGAGCCGTGGGGCGTCACCGAGGTCGAGGGTGAGCTGGGTGGGCACCTCGGCCGCGACGGGGGCGGGGCCCTGGGACTGGGCTGCGGCGAGGGCCCGGATGTCGCCGTCGGTCGAGACCGAGGTGACCCGGCCGCGGTGGCTGCGGCTCGCCGCGGAGACCCGACGGCTCGACCGGCGCTGGGAGCTCGACCAGCGGTCGAGCTCGGCGATGTGCAGCAGCAGGTCTCGCCGGGTGACCCGGCCGCGGCGGCCGAGCCCGCTGCGCGCCCGGCGCACGCTGCCGACGGCCGCGTCGTCGAGCCGCGCCGGCCCCCCGAGGTCGATGCCGTGGAGTGCGTCGAAGCCACCGGCGAGGACGAGTCGCTCGGCGACGGGCCGCGACACCCGGGCCCGCTGCCAGAAGTCGGACAGGCTCGAGTAGGGCTGGCCGGCGACGATCTGCGCGACCTCGGCCTCGCTGATGCCGTGGACGTCGGCGAGGGAGAGCCGGATCGCCTCGCCGCCGTCGTCGGTGCGCTCGAACCGGTAGGTGCCGGTCGAGACGTTGACGTCGAGACCGAGCACGGCGATGCCGAAGGAGCGGGCGTCGTCGAGGATGAGCCGTTTGGGATACATCCCCGGGTCATGGGTCAGCACTCCGGAGAGGAAGGCTGCGGGGTGGTGCGTCTTGAGCCAGGCCGACTGGTAGGTCGGCAGGGCGAAGGCCGCCGCGTGCGCCTTGCAGAAGCCGAAGGAGGCGAAGGCCTTGAGGACCTCCCAGATGCGGTCGGCGACCTGGGGCTCGTAGCCGCGGGCCAGCGCGGCGGGCCGCCACCACTGCTCGACCCGGGTCTGCCCGTCGGGGGTGCCGAGGGCTCGACGCACCTCGTCGGCCTGCGCGAGGGTCACGCCGGTCGTCTCGGCGACGATCATCAGCACCTGCTCGTGGAAGACGACGACCCCCTCGGTCTCCTCGAGGGCCGGGATGAGGCTCGGGTGCAGGTAGGAGGGGTCCTTCCAGCCCTGGCGGGCGTTGAGGAAGGGCACGA
Source organism: Humibacillus xanthopallidus (assembly GCF_044793955.1). Lineage (GTDB taxonomy): Bacteria > Actinomycetota > Actinomycetes > Actinomycetales > Dermatophilaceae > Humibacillus > Humibacillus xanthopallidus_C. Next base: position 2,707,334 of record NZ_CP084995.1, read on the forward strand.
TCATGTCGCTCTTGACCGGGCCCGGCCGGAAGAGCGAGATGTCGATGATGAGGTCCTCGAAGGCCCGCGGACCGAACTTGCCGATGAGCTCGCGCTGCCCCGGGCTCTCGATCTGGAAGCACCCGAGGGTCCGCGTCGAGCGGATCAGCTCGAAGGTCGGCTCGTCGTCGAAGGGCACCTGCGTCTCGTCGTCGAGGTCGAGGTGCACCCCGTCGACACGCTCGACCTCGAGGGCGGCGTGTGCCATGGCCGACTGCATCCGGATGCCGAGGACGTCGAGCTTGAGCAGCCCCATCTCTTCGACGTCGTCCTTGTCGAACTGGCTCATCGGGAAGCCGAGCCAGCTCGCCTCGACCGGAGTGCGGTCGAGCAGCACCGAGTCGGACAGCACGACCCCGCAGGGGTGCAGGGCGATGTGACGCGGCAGCCCGTCGAGCCGCTCGACGATGTCGAACATCAGCTGGAGCCGGGGCACGTCGAGACCGCTGGCCCGCAGCTCGGGCAGCTCGGCGAGGGCATGGCGCACGTTGCGGGCGGCGATATGCGGGAACGCCTTGGCCATGGCGTCGATCTCGGGCGGTGGCAGCCCGAGCGCCGCACCGGCGTCACGGATGGCGTGGCGCACCCGGTAGGTGTCCATCATCGAGACGCACGTGACCCGGTCGCCGCCGAAGTGGTCGAGAATCCGCTCGTAGATCTCGGTGCGGCGCGCGGCCTCCACGTCGATGTCGATGTCGGGCAGCTCGGCCCGCAGCGGGGAGCAGAACCGCTCCATGAGCAGGCCGTGGCGCATCGGGTCGACCCCGGAGATGCCGAGCAGGAAGTTGACGAGCGAGCCCGCACCCGAGCCACGGGCCGCGACTCGCACGCCCATCTCGCGGATGAGGTCGCACACCTGCGCGACGGTGAGGAAGTAGGTCGCGTAGCCGAGCGTCTCGATGACTCCCAGCTCGTCCTCGAGTCGCTCGCTGACGGCCGCCAGCTCCTGTGCGGAATGGGCCGGGTAGCGGCCGGCGATGGACTCGCGGCAGCGCCGGGCGAGCACGTGGTGCGGGTTGGTGCCGTCGCGGATGCCGAGCACCCCGGGCTCGGGCAGGTGGACCGAGCCGATGCCGAGGTCGGCCCGGGGGTCCTGGATGCACGCCGTCGCGAGGGTCGTGGTGCGGGCGACCAGCTCGCGGGCCTGCTCCCTGGCGAGGGTCCCCCCTCCGGCGAGGCCGGGTCCGGAGACCTGCACGACATCGAGGGCGAGGGCGTGCATGAGAGGCGTCGCTGCGAGGTGACCAGCTGCGGTGACCCGGTCGAGGTGCCGCTCGTCGAGCGCCACGAGCCGTCGTGCGGCGTCGAGCACGTCGACGACCGCGGCATCCTGCGGGTCGGTGTGGCGGACCGCGGCCGTGATGACGCTGGCCACCCCGACCTCTCGAGCCAGCGCGAGCATCCGGCCGGCCTGGCCCAGGCTGCCGGGCAGGTGCTCGGGGCCCCCGTGGCAGACCACCTCGACGACGACCGAGCCTCGCGGCATCCGGGCCACCCAGCGCTCGAGGGCCGTGCGGGCCTGGGTGTGCTTCCTGGCGAGCACCGCCCGCCCCACGTCGGAGTCGGGGCCGAGCAGCACGACGAGCCGCGACGGGCCGTCCTGTGGGGCAACGCGCGGTCGCGCTGGCTCGAGGTCTCGCCCGAGGCCGGTCTCGAGGTCGTGCTGAAGGCCGTCCCGAGGGCCGGCGTGGGTCGCGACGAGGTCGGCCGTCGTGACGGGGTTGCCGCGCTCGCCGCGTAGGTGCGTCGCGGTCACGAGCCGGCACAGCGCCGCCCACCCCTCGCCCGGGGCGAGCCCGGCAGGACCACCACTGCCCCGGGCGAGCACCGTGACCCGCGGCAACCGGGGGTCGACGAGCGCACCTCCGCGCACCGGGGTGCGCACCGGCCGACCGGGACGGGCCCGCTCCCGGGTGGGCGGCTCGAGCGCGAGGTCGACGCCCAGGATCGGTGCGACGCCGTGCTCCATGCACGCCCGCACGAACTTCACGCCGCCGTAGAGCCCGTCCCGGTCGGTGAGGGCCAGCGCGGGCTGTCCCCAGGCTGCGGCCCGTTCGACGAGGTGGTGCGGCTTGGCGGTGCCGTAGCGCATGGAGTAGCCACTCGCGACGTGCAGGTGCACGAAGCTCTCACCGCCACGCAGAGGGAATGACCGTGAGGTTGAGATCGAAGGTCTGGTGGTCATGCTCGTCACGCGCCGGCCACCCGGCTCCTCACCGGCGTGATCGACTCCGGGAGTGCGGTCGTCTGCGGCACTCCGAGCTGGTCCTGGACGATCTCGAGGAACATCTCGGCCTGCCGGAGCAGGTCGTCGGCCTGCCGCACGGAGATGTGCCCTCCCCGGTCCATGACCGAGCGCTGCCGGGAGCAGGCCGCGAAGAAGGCCGCCCACTCCCCGAGATCCGGGGCGACGACGGGCAGCACCTGCCAGACGCTGCGGGGCCGGGACCGCGGCGAGGGGGTGGTGCGAGCCGCGACGAGGGCCGCGGCCGCTCGCAGCGCGCCGAGGTGGGCGTCGCGGAACCTCTCGGAGGCGTCACTCGTGCGGCACGCGGACTCGAGCGTTGCGTGGGAGCGCCCGAGCAGGTCGAGCACGGCGACCGAGATCGGTGGTCGACGCAGATGGGCTGCGGTCATGGTGGGCTCCTTGACTGGAAGAGGTGCGGGAAGAGGTTCGAAGGGTGAAGGGGGGTGCGAAGGTGAAGAGGGGTGCGAACGGGTCGCGTGGATCTCGGGCAACCCGGCCCCGGAACCTCGCCCCGGAACCTCGCCCGGAACTTCACGGTGAGGTCGAAGGTGAGGTCGAAGGTGAAGGTGAAGGAGGCTCAGTCAGCGACGCGGACGAGGGACCAGTCGCCCGCCCGGTCCGCGGCCCCGTGCGGCTCGACGGAGGAGCCCGTGCGAGAGCGGCTGGGAGAGCGGTTGTGAGAGCGGGCACCGGAGTCGTCGTGGGCAAGGTCGTAGACCCCCGGCGTGAACGACCAGCCGGGACTGGCCTCGACACGCCAGACCTGTCGCTCGCGCGCCGCCGCGGCGAGCGTCTCACCGGGTCGCACGTGGGCGTCGTCGGCATCGAGCGCCTCACGCCACCACGCCCGCCGCTCCCGCCAGGTGGCGAGCACGCCTCGCACGACGTAGAGCCGGCCACGCCAGATGAACGCCTCAGGCTGGGTCGGATCACAGTCCTCCGCCGGCGCGAGGCCGTCCGGGCCGTCCGGGCCGGCCGGGTCGCTGCCGGTCAGGGGATGATGCGTGGCGAGGCGCCCTGCCTCCTCTCCCCTCCCTCCCTCGTCTCGCACCCCTGCCGGAGGGCGTCGAAGGCCTCGAGGACCACTCGTCCCCCTCGCCCCACTCGTCTCACCCACCCGGTGGCGGCCTGCCCCATGCATCCCGTTGCCACCCTCACCACGAACCCGCACCTCGACGGGGTCACTGAACCTACGCACCACGACACGTCTCCTTCGGACACGTCGGGGCCGGACATCACGACCCTGGACCACCCGCGCCCCACACGAGCAGCCCGACACCAACCGACGACTGACACCTTGCGACCGACCTGCTGACCGGTCACCGTTGTTCGAACACTTGTTCGATACCTCGACTCTAAACCCTGCCGCCGACACCGTGTCAAGACGCCCTCCGCCGCCGCCACCACACCCTGCCCCGCCCCTGCCCCGCCCCTGCCCCGCCCCTGCCTCACCCACCGCACGGGGAGGCCGGCCCGAGGTGAGTAGCCGTGCTCAGGTGGTTCTCCCATGGAGGCGGCAGGGTTGGTCGTGCGGGTTCGGTCCGCGAACGGAGGGGCGCAGGGGTCCCGTCCGCTCGCGGATCGGGCCCGCTCAGCATGTCAGGCTCGCTCGTGCCTGTCGGCCGGTCGTTGCCCGACCGTTGCCCGGTCGTTGCTCGCGCCCTCTTGCCACTCCCCGACCGATGCGGGACTGTCAGACCTGTCCGACACCCTGTCGTTCACCAGACCGTCCCGACGGCACGAGAGCGCTGCACCAGAGCGCGGCACGAGAGCAAGGAGGGCCCGTGGGAGCGGAGCTCATCCCCATGGCGTTCAGCACCGGGTGGGGCAGCGGCATCAACGCCTATCTCGTCGTGCTCGTCCTCGGACTGGCCGACCGAGTCTTCGGGGTCGGCCAGATCCCCGACGCCCTGGCGCGCACCGACGTGCTCATCGGTGCCGGCGTCCTCTTCGCCATCGAGATGGTCGCCGACAAGATCCCCTACGTCGACTCCGTGTGGGACTCCGTGCACACCGTGGTGCGCCCCGCCGTGGGGGCGACGATCGGCTATCTCCTCGGCCACGAGACGGCCAGCCTCGACGCAGCGATCGGCGCCGCCACCGGTGGTGTCACCGCCCTGATCTCCCACGGCATCAAGGCAGGACTGCGGGCGGCGGTCAACACCTCGCCCGAGCCCGCCAGCAACATCGTCGTCAGCACGACCGAGGACGTCGCGGTGACCGGGGTGACGGCCCTGGCGGTCACCTACCCGTGGCTCGCGGCGACGATCGCCCTCGTGCTGCTCCTGCTGGGCGGCTTCCTCGTCTACAAGGTCGCCGGCCGCATCCGGCGCTACAAGCGGCGCTACGACGCCTGGGGTGAGCGCATGGGCGTCTCCGCGCCTCGCGGTGCGCCCGACCGAGAGCATGGTCCGCCACCCCTGCCTCGGGCCGCCGACGCTCCGCCCGCACCCGATCACGGCAGCGAGAGACCCTTCGACCAGGAGCGCTGAGCCACCCCCGGTCCGGCTGAGCCACCCCGGCCCGCCTGCCCTGCCGTCCCGCCGGGCTCAGAGGTTGCCGAAGACCTCGAGGGTCGCCGACGAGCGGTTCATCGTGATGAAGTGGATGCCGGGAGCGCCCTCGTCGAGCAGTCGCCGCGACGACTCCGAGGCGATTGCCATGCCTTCGGCACGCACGGCCGCGGCGTCGTCACCGTGCCGACCGAGCCGGTCGGTGACGGCGCTCGGCATCGGCTGCCCGGCGAGCTCAGCCATCCGCACGACCTGACGGGCGTTGGTGATCGGCATGATCGCCGGCACGACCGGCAGCCGTGACCCGCGCCGCGCGAGCTCGTCGCGCAGCCGCAGGTAGTGGTCGACGTCGAAGACCATCTGGGTGATCGCGAACTCGGCGCCGGCCCGCTCCTTGCGGATGAGCGTCTCGGCGTCCTCGCTGATGTCGCCCGACTCGGGGTGCCCGTCGGGGAAGGCCGCGACCCCGACGGTGAAGTCGCCGAGGCCCTTGACGAGGCGCACGAGCTCGTCGGCGTGGTTGAGCCCCTCGGCGTGGGCCACCCACGGCTCGCCGAGACCGCCCTGGGGGTCACCGCGCAGGGCCAGGATGTTGCGCACGCCGCCCGCGGCATACGCCCCGACGATGCTGCGCAGCTCGGTCACGGAGTGCCCGACGCACGTGAGGTGCGCCATCGGCGTCAGCGAGGTCTCCTCGAGCACCCGCTGGGTGAGGCGCACGGTGCGGTCGCGGGTGCCGCCACCGGCGCCGTAGGTGATCGACACGAAGCTGGGAGAGACCTTCTCGAGGCGGCGGATGGCGTCCCAGAGCTGCGCCTCGGACGCATCGTCCTTGGGCGGGAAGAACTCGAAGCTGAAGGTCGGGGTGGGTCCGTCGATCATGGCGGGGATCGACCGCGTGAAGCGTTCTGCCCGCGTCATCGAGGACGCCGTGCCGTGTGCCATGGCGCCCACGATAGAGCGACGAGGTCCACGGCGCGTGGGCTGCCCACGTCGTGGGTCAGGCTCCGCGTAGGCTGACGACGACTTCCCGACACGATGGAGGACCTCGTGCAGACCCCCACCGACCTCGACGGCCTGCGCCGACGGGTCCAGCAGGCGATCAACGGGCAGATCGCCGGGGGCTCCACGTCGCTCACCGAGATCGGCCCCGAGATCGCTCCCCTCGTCGAGGCCGTCGAGCGTCTGCTCACGGGTGGCAAGGGACTGCGTGCCGGCTTCCTCTACTGGGGCTACCGCGCGGCCGGCGGCGCCGACTCCGACGCCCTCGTGCGCCTCGCGGCGAGCATGGAGTTCTTCCAGGGCGCTGCCCTGCTGCACGACGACGTGATGGACCGCAGCGACACCCGACGCGGTATGCCGTCCGCCCACCGTGCCGTGGCCGCCCTGCACGAGGAGAGTGGCTGGGACGGCGACGGCGACCGCTTCGGCGAGGGTGCGGCGATCCTCGCCGGGGACCTCTGTCTCACGTGGTGCGACGAGCTCTATGCGACCTGCGGCCTGCCTGCCGACGAGCTGGCCCGGGGCCGGCACCTCTTCGACGCGATGCGCACGCAGCTCATGGGTGGTCAGTTCCTCGACCTTCTCGAGTCGGTGCGTGGCTGGGAGGGTCTCGACCTCGAGCAGCGCATCGCTTCCGCCCGCAAGGTGATCCGCTTCAAGAGCGCGAAGTACACCATCGAGCACCCTCTGCGCATCGGCGCCCTCGTCGGCGGAGCGACCGACGACGACCTCGAGCCGCTGTCGGACTACGGCCTGGCCCTCGGTGAGGCGTTCCAGCTGCGCGACGACCTGCTCGGTGTCTTCGGCGACCCGGAGGCGACGGGCAAGCCTGCCGGCGACGACCTGCGCGAGGGCAAGCGGACCGTGCTCATCGCCCTGGCTCTCGACGCTGCGTCACCCGACGACTGCGCCCTGGTCGACTCCCTGCTCGGCCGCGACGACCTCGACGACGCCGGGGTGCAGGCGATCCGCGGTGTGCTCCAGTCCACCGGTGCGGTCGAGCGGGTCGAGGAGCTCATCGCCACGCTCGCCGACGACGCTCGCAAGGCCGTCGGCCGAGCCCGCGAGGGCGGGCGCCTCGACGGCAGCGCGCTCGACGTGCTCGAGGCGCTCGTCGACGTCTCCACCGCACGCCACGCCTGACCGGCCCGGGTGCGGGCACCCGTCGGCGGGCCGCACCGGATCGCCCCGAGTCGGGCTCGGCGGGTGCAGGCCTAGAAGGCGAGCTCCTGCGCGCGACGCCGGATCTCGGTCTTGTGCCCAGCCCGCAGGGCGTCGATCGGGGCACCCTCGACGGGCAGCGTCGGGTCGGGCGTGTAGAGCCACTCGATGATCTCGTCGTCGTCCATCCCACCGTCGGCGAGCACGGTGAAGGTGCCCTTGAGCTCGGGCCGCGGCCCGGCCTCGTCGACGAACTTCGCCGGCACGGCGACGACCCGGCGCTCGCCGATGCGCGTCGCCACGAGCTCGCGGTCGGCGATGAGCCCTCGGGCGGCCGACAACGCCAGGCCGAGGCGCTCCGCGAGGTCGGGCACGGTCAGCCACTCCCCGACGAGGGTCTCGAGGTCCACGCGGTCAGGCTGCTGGTCCGGCTGCTGGTCCGGCTGCTCGGTGGATGGGTGCTGCGGGTGCTCGGTCACGAGTCACGAGTGTGCCACTCCCCGCAGGCCTTCCGCACACCACCGGCTCCGTGAGTCGGGCGTCCGCAGCCGTACACGCGCGCCTCTCCGGCCGACGAATTACACCCATGTATTTAAACTTTAGCGCTCAAATATGCGTTAGTGTCACACGCGCCCCACAGATACGTCCCAGCCCCACCGACCACACGTCACCCGCTCGCGCCACTCCTTTCGACGCCCCTCCACCTCACCCGAGCAGCCGCAGGGCACCGCGCCTGAGCACCGCGCCCCAGGAAAGGACCTCGACGATGCCCTTCGCAGCCGACGTCGCCGCACTCGTCACTCCCCCGCACGCCATGGTGGCCCCTGCCCAGCAGACGGCCTGGACCACGATCACCGTGCGATCCGGCGACACCCTGTGGGCCCTCGCCATCAAGCACCGCACGACCGTTGCGGCGATCGCCACGAAGAACCGCCTGGCCCGTGGCGGCGCGGTCATCCACATCGGCCAGAAGCTGCTCGTGCCCGCCCCGGGGGCTGCCAAGCCCGCCCCCGGCAAGCCGGCGACGACGCCGACGAAGCCCACGACCACGCCCCCGAAGAAGCCGGCCACGGCGCCGCGCGTCCACGTCGTGCGCTCCGGCGAGACGATGTCGGGCATCGCCAAGCGCTACAAGGTGAGCCTGTCCACGCTCCTCGCCACCAACAAGCTCCGCGCCTCCAACTACATCTTCGTCGGCCAACGGATCACCATCCCCGGCCCCGGCGCGGTCGCCAAGCCCGCCCCCAAGCCGGCGACCGCCAAGCCCGCCCCGAAGCCGGCGACCACGAAGGCCCCGACGACCCGGGCCGCGGCCGTCGCCGCGAGCAAGGCCAAGCTGGCCGCGATGACCGTGCCGAGCCGCACCGAGACCGCCGACCTCATCCGGAGCACCGCGACCCGCCACGGGGTCGACCCCAAGCTGGCCCTCGCCATCGGCTGGCTCGAGTCGGGGTGGAACCAGCGCGCCGTCTCCTACACGAACGCCGTCGGCGTCATGCAGATCATGCCGATCACGGGCACCTGGGCCTCGCAGCTCGCCGGGCGCAAGCTCGACCTCTACGACGTGCGCGACAACATCACGGCCGGTGCGCTCGTGCTGCGCGCCCTGCAGAACATGGCCGAGTCCAAGGACCAGGCCATCGCCGCCTACTACCAGGGCCTCTACTCGGTGCGCACGAGAGGCCTCTACACCGACACCAAGGCCTACGTCGCCAACGTCAAGGCGATCTACGGCCGACTCTGAACCGACTCTGACCCGCCTCGCCTGCGGGGAATGGGTGGCCGGGCACCGTAAACTCCTGCCGTGACGTCCAGCGTGGCGGACTCCCTCGTCGGTCGGGTCATCGACGGGAGATACCGCGTCCTCTCGCACCTCGCAGACGGAGGCATGGCCTCGGTCTACGTGGCGCTGGACGCACGCCTCGACCGCGACGTCGCCCTCAAGATCATGCGACCCGGGCTCGCGACCGACGACGTCTTCGTCGAGCGCTTCCGCAGCGAGGCCCGGTCGGCCGCCCGCCTCAGCCACCCCAACGTCGTAGCCGTCTTCGACCAGGGCGAGGACGACGGTGACGTCTTCCTCGCGATGGAGCTCGTCGAGGGCAAGACCCTGCGCGACGTCATCCACGAGGAGGCGCCGCTGACGGCGCGCGAGGCGATCGCGATCCTCGAGCCGATCCTGCTCGCGCTGCGCGCCGCCCACGCGGCCGGTCTCATCCACCGCGACGTCAAGCCCGAGAACGTCATCGTCCGTCGTGACGGCGAGGTCAAGGTGGCCGACTTCGGGCTCGCCCGGGCGATCACCAACCAGACGACCACGAGCCAGACGGGCGTCCTGCTCGGCACGGTGTCCTACCTCTCGCCGGAGCAGGTCGAGCGCGGCGTCGCCGACCAGCGCAGCGACCTCTACGCCGCGGGCCTGCTCCTCTTCGAGATGCTCACGGGCCGCAAGGCCGTCACCGGCGACACCCCCATCCAGATCGCCTACAAGCACGTGCACGGCTCGATCGACGCGCCCTCGGCCGTCGTGCCGACGGTGCCGGCTCGCCTCGACGACCTCGTCGCCCGGGCGACGGCCCTCGAGCCCGACGACCGCTTCGCCAGCGCGAGCGACTTCCTGCGCGCGCTCCAGCACGTGCGCCGCGACCTGACCCCCGCCGAGCTCGACCGGCGCGGCACCGTCCTCGGCGCCACCGCCCTCTCCCCCGTCGTCACGACGACCGCGGCCCTGCCCGTCGCCCGCGACGACAACCGCACCTCGCCGTATGCCGCCCCGACCGGTCCCGACCCACGCCCGGGTCACGCGCAGCGCGACGACGCGGACGGCATACCTCCTCGGGCGCGTCAGCGCACGTCGCTCGCCGCGCTGCCCGTGCACGACGACCCCGAGGTCAGCCACACGGCGGCCCTGCCGGTCGCGCGGCGCCGAGCCCGCCGGCGGTGGCCGTGGTGGCTCGTCGCCGCCCTGCTCGTCGTCGGTGGCGCGGCGGCCGGCTGGTGGTTCAGCGTCGGGCCCGGCGGCCTGACGGTCGTGCCTGCGGTCGTGGGGCAGCCGATCAGCGCGGCCGACACCGCGCTCGGCCAGGCCTCCCTCTCGATGGACGCCAACGAGGAGTTCTCCGAGACCGCCGCCAAGGGCACGGTGCTGCGCATCGAGCCCGATGCCGGCACGGAGCTGTCCAAGGACGCCACCGTGCGCGTCGTCGTGTCGAAGGGCCAGGAGCGCTACGCCGTGCCGAGCCTCGTCGGCACCAAGGCCGCCGACCTCGCCGGGTTGCTCGGGCCACTCACCCTCACGGTCGGCGACCGCACGACCGCCTGGAGCGAGAAGGTGCCCAAGGGCGAGGTCGTCTCGCAGGAGCCCAAGGCCGGCACGTCGGTCAAGCGCGGTGTGCCGGTGTCGGTCGTGGTGTCCAAGGGTCGCCAGCCGATCAGCGTGCCCACGGTCGTCGGGAGCGGCGCCGAGGCGGCCGCTGCGGCCATCACCAAGGCCGGGTTCAAGGCGGTGCGCGGCGCCGACGTCAACAGCGACACCGTGCCGACCGGCCAGGTCGTCTCGCAGGCCCCGTCCAAGGGCACCCTCTTCCGCGGTGACACCGTCACCTTCGTCGTGTCGAAGGGCCCGGTCATGGTGCAGGTGCCGGGCGTCGTCGGACGCCCCGTGGCCGAGGCAGAGAAGGCACTGACCGACCTCGGCTTCACCGTGCAGAAGGACTACCCCTTCGGCAGGCTCTTCGACCTCGTGCGCGTGCAGAGCATCGACGGTGGCGAGCAGGCCCCCAAGGGCTCGACCATCATCCTCACGATCGTCTGAGCACCCGCCCGTGCACCACTCGGCGCAGACGCGCCTCGCCACGCTGCTGCTCGTTGCCCTGACGGCGGTCTGGGGGTCGACGTTCTTCCTCATCCACGACCTCGTCGAGACGCTGCCGCCCGTCGACTTTCTCGCGGTGCGCTTCACGATCGCCGCCGTCGTCATGGTCGTGGCGTTCTGGCGGCCGCTGCGCGCGCTGGACCAGCGCCAGGTTGCCATCGGCGTGGGGCTCGGCGTGCTCTACGGCCTCGCCCAGATCGCCCAGACCCAGGGGCTCGCGACGACACCGGCGTCGGTCTCGGGGTTCATCACCGGCACCTACGTCGTGCTGACCCCCGTCTTCACCGCGCTCATCCTGCGCGAGAAGGTCGCCGGGTCGACGTGGGCCGCGGTCGCGCTCGCGACGGTCGGGCTCGCGCTGCTCTCGCTCAACGGCTTCTCGATCGGGGTCGGCGAGGCGATCACGCTGCTCGCGGCAGCCCTCTACGCGCTGCACATCGTCGGGCTCGGCCGCTACAGCGCGAGCGAGATCGCGGTCGGGCTGTCGGTCGTGCAGATGGTCGTCATCGCCGTGCTGTGCCTCGTCGGTGCCGCTCCCGGCGGCATCGCCCTGCCGCAGGGCACCGGGCAGTGGGCGTCGGTGCTCTACATGGTCGTCTTCGCGAGCATCCTCGCGCTGTGGGCCCAGACGTGGGCGCAGGCGCACCTGCCCGCCACCCGAGCGGCGATCATCATGACGGTCGAGCCGGTCTTCGCCGCCTTCTTCGCCGTCACCCTCGGTGACGAGTCGCTGACGACGCGCATGCTGCTCGGCGGGGCCCTCGTGCTGACGGCGATGTATGCCGTCGAGATCCTGGCGCGCCGACGCCCGGGAGAGCTGCCTGCCGAAGCCCTCCACCACGAAGTCTGACCCCACCTACCCCCACACACCCCCGGTTCGAGGTGATCGCAGCACCCACGTCGGTCGCAGGATCACCTCGACCGAAACGGCGGGTGCGGGTGTCCGGCGGGTCCGGGAGGTCAGGCGGCGGCCGGGGCGGAGCGCAGCAGGCCGGTGAGCACGTCGATGGCGACGTCGGTGCCGGCATCATCGACGTCGAGGTGCCAGACGAGGCGCACGGCCCCCGGCCCGACGGCATACGTGCGCACTCCGGCGTCGAGCGCGGCGGCGACGAAGGCTGCCGACGTCCATCCGGCGGCAGCGACGTCGACGATGACGATGTTGGTCTCGACGGCCCCGACGTCGACCGCGGCAGGAGCGGCCTCGGCCATGGCCTCGGCTGCGCGGCGGGCTCGTGCATGGTCGTCGGCGAGCCGGTCGACGTTGTGGTCGAGCGCGAAAAGGCCTGCGGCAGCGAGGATCCCGGCCTGGCGCATGCCGCCACCGAAGCGCTTGCGCCAGATGCGCGACTCGGCCATCGCGTCGGCCGAGCCGACGAGCACGCTGCCGACCGGCGCACCGAGGCCCTTGCTGAGGCACACCGAGACGGTGTCGAACTCACGGCCGTAGCGCTCGAGCGGCACGCCCGAGGCGATGTGGGCGTTGCAGAGGCGCGCGCCGTCGAGGTGCATCGCGACCCCGCGCTCGCGGGTGATCGAACGGGCGCGCCGGATCTGCTCGAGCGGCTGCACGGTGCCGCCGCCGAAGTTGTGGGTGTTCTCGACGATCACGAGCGACGTGCACACCTGGTAGGGCCCGACGCCGGTGATCATCAGCGAGGCCGCGTCATCGGCCCGGAATCGACCGCGCTCCGACACCCAGGTGCGTGAGGAGATGCCCGAGAGCACGGCGGCGGCGCCGAGCTCAGCCCGCACGACGTGGGCCAGCGAGTCGCCGATGAGCTCCTCACCCGGCTTGACGTGCAGCCGCACGCCGAGCTGGTTGGCCATCGACCCCGACGGGGTGAAGAGGCCCGCCTCGTGCCCGAGCATCGCGGCGACGCGCTCCTCGAGGGCGCGCAGCGTCGGGTCCTCACCGAAGACGTCGTCGCCGACCTCGGCGCGTGCCATCGCCGCACGCATCGGCTCGGACGGGCGGGTCAGCGTGTCGCTGAGCAGGTCGGCCCGGTAGGGGCTGGTGGCCACCCTCAGGCCTGCGCGAGCATCTCGGCGACGAGGAAGGCCAGCTCGAGCGACTGCTGGTGGTTGAGGCGTGGGTCGCACACCGACTCGTAGCGCTTCTCGAGGTCGGAGTCGATGATCTTCTCCGCACCACCGAGGCACTCGGTGACGTCGTTGCCCGTCAGCTCGACGTGGATGCCGCCGGGGATGGTGCCGAGCGAGCGGTGCACCTCGAAGAAGCCCCGCACCTCCTCGACGATGTCCTCGAAGTCGCGCGTCTTGTAGCCGGAGGGGCTCTCGAAGGTGTTGCCGTGCATCGGGTCGCAGATCCACGTCACGGTGGAGCCCGAGGCCGTCACCTTGTCGACGAGGGCCGGCAGGGCGTCGCGGATCGTGCCGGCGCCCATGCGGGTGATGAAGGTGAGCCGGCCGGGCGTGCGCTGCGGGTCGACCTTGTCGATGAGCCGCAGCACCTCGTCGATGTCGGCCTTGGGGCCGAGCTTGACGCCGATCGGGTTGCTGATGCGCGAGACGAAGTCGATGTGGGCACCGTCCAGCTGACGGGTGCGCTCGCCCACCCAGACGAAGTGCGTCGAGGTGTCGTAGAGCCGACCCGACCGGGAGTCGATGCGCGTGAGGGGCCGCTCGTAGTCGAGCAGCAGGGCCTCGTGCGCGGCGTAGAACTCGACCGTGCGCATCGCGTCGAAGTCGGCTCCACACGCCGCCATGAAGCGCATCGCCTTGTCGATGTCCTTGGCGATCTTTTCGTAGCGCTGGTTGGCGGAGTTGGCGACGAAGCCGCGGTTCCAGTCGTGCACGTGCCGCAGGTCGGCGAATCCGCCTGTGGTGAAAGCGCGCACGAGGTTGAGCGTCGCGGAGCTCGCGTGGTAGGCCCGGACGAGTCGCTGCGGGTCGGGGATGCGTGCCGTCTCGTGGAAGGCGAAGTCGTTGACCATGTCGCCACGGAAGGCCGGCAGCGTCACGCCCTCGCGCGTCTCGACCGTGGAGCTGCGCGGCTTGGCGTACTGCCCGGCCATCCGGCCGATCTTGATGACGGGCACGGAGGCGCCGTAGGTGAGGACGGCCGCCATCTGCAGGATCGTCTTGATGCGGTCACGGATGTTGTCAGCCGTCGCGGACGCGAACGTCTCGGCGCAGTCGCCGCCCTGCAGTACGAACGCCTCGCCCACCGCGGCCTTGGCCATGCGGTCAGTGAGGATGTCGCACTCGCCGGCGAAGACGAGCGGCGGATAGGTCGCGAGCGTTTCGATGACCTCGGCCAGCGCGGCCGTGTCGGGCCAGTTGGGCTGCTGGGTCGCCTCGAGCTCGAAGGCGGCGGCAGTGAGGGCGGCCAGGGCCTCGGACCCGTCGGCGGGCTCGAGGCCGACATCGGCGGTGACGGCGCTCATGTTCACCCCGTCAGCGTAGTCGCCGTCAAGGGGCACCCTGCCCGAGGTCCGCATCCCGAAACCACTGCACGCGCGTGGACAGGGTGCGTCGCCGATGCCGTATGCCGCCCGCCCGGGACTTGGTGCACAGTGCCCACTCGACGCGGCGGGGGCGATGGAAACTGCCCACTCGACGCGGCGGGGGCGATGGAAACTGCCCCCTCGATGGTCGAGTGGGCAGTTTCCACCGGGGTCAGGCGCCCGGTCCGGGGTCCCCGAGGTCGAGGCCGCGCTCCATCGCGAAGCGGGCGAGCTCGACGCGGTTGTGCATCTGGAGCTTGCCGAAGATGTTCTGCACGTGGTTCTGCACCGTGCGGTGCGACAGGAAGAGCGTCGCGGCGATCTCCTTGTAGCCCATCCCCGTCGCGACGTAGCGCAGGATCTCGGTCTCGCGCTCGGTCAGCTCCGGGATCTCGCGGCCGCCCTGCTCCGGCCCCGCCGTGCGCGCCCGCCGGAACTCCCCGAGCACGAGACCGGCCAGCCCGGGGGTGAAGACCGGGTCGCCGGCAGCAGTGGCGCGCACCGCGGCGATGAACTCCTCGCGGCCGGCCGACTTCACGAGGTAGCCGAGGGCGCCCGCCTTGACGGCGTCGAGCACGTCCTTGTGGTCGCCGCTCGCCGACAGAATGAGGATGCGGGTCGCCACCCCCGCGCCCGAGAGGGCCGCGCACACCTCGGGCCCGTCGAGGCCGGGCAGGTTGAGGTCGAGCACGAGCACGTCGGGCACCAGGGCACGGGTGCGCGCCACGGCGGCACGTCCGTCGTCGGCGGTCGCGACGACCTCGAAGCCGGCATCGGCGAGGTCACGGGCCACGGCGTCGCGCCACATCGGGTGGTCGTCGGCGACGACGACGGTGATGTGCTGGTCTGCAGACTCCCGCACCTGGGACCCCTGCACCTGCTCAGTCATGACACCTCACTGCTCCCCCGCCCTCCCTGCGTACTCCCCTGGACTCTTGGCTCCCGTCCATCGTGCCCGATCCGGCACCTGTCGCGGAGCGGATTGTCGCTGCATGGATGCCCCCGGTGACCCGCCCCTTCCCGATCGACAGAGCGATCCGCGCGCTCCCTGCCCCTCGGGCACGGGCACGCAGGCGCGCGGAATCGCTCTCTCGATTGTGTGAGGCGGCCTCGGGGGTGCGCGGAATCGCTCTCTCGATCGGGTGGAGCGGCCTCGGGGGTGCGCGGAATCGCTCTCTCGATCGGGTGGAGCGGCCTCGGGGGTGCGCGGAATCGCTCTCTCGATTGGGGGGTGACGACTCAGTGACTCCCGGTGTGCGGCACCCGCAGCTCGACGGTCGTGCCGCCCGCTGCCCCGGAGCTGACGCTGGCCGTGCCGCCGAGGTCGGCGAGCCGTCCCCGGATGCTCGACGAGACGCCGAGCCGGCCCTGACCGACGGCCTCGTCGAGCCGGCCCGCGGCGACGCCGACCCCTGAGTCGCGGATGGTGACCTGCACCCCCGTGCCGTCGTCGTCGAGCAGCACCCACGCGCGGGCCCCCTCGCCGGCATGCTTTCGCACGTTGTCGACGGCGGCCTCGACGGCGGCCACCACCTCGTCGGCGACACGGCGTGGCAGCAGCACCGGCTCGGCCGGGGCGACGAGGGCGATCTCGTCGGTCTCGACGTGGGCGAGCAGACCCCGCAGGTCGGCCTCCCCCGACACGGCCCGGTCGACCTCGGAGAGATCGGCCTGGCTGACGAGCGTGCGCAGGATGCGCTCCTGCTCCCCCGCCATCGCACCCAGGGCAGCCGTCTCGCCGCCGATGTCGATCGCCCGACGGTTGATGAAGGCGAGGGTCTGCAGCACCCCGTCGTGCACGGTGCGGGCGAGCCGGTCGCGCTCGGCGCGGGCCGCCTCGAGCCGCATCGCGTGCGCGAGGGCCGCGTGGCTCGCGCGAGTGAGGTCGACGCAGTAGCCGATG
The DNA here is from genome assembly GCF_044793955.1 of Humibacillus xanthopallidus. GTDB lineage: Bacteria > Actinomycetota > Actinomycetes > Actinomycetales > Dermatophilaceae > Humibacillus > Humibacillus xanthopallidus_C. Next base: position 2,723,544 of record NZ_CP084995.1, read on the forward strand.
CAGCCGCCGAGGAGCAGACCGAGGATGGAGTTGGTGACCGTGTTGGCCGTCGGCTCGATGACCTCGACGAAGGAGCACGCAGCGACGAGCGCCGCCGCCACCACCCCGCCACGCCACCCACGCAGCACGGCCCACCCGACGATGGCAGCGGCGGGCCAGATCGACGGGATCGTCTTGGCCCCGGAGGTGATGACCTCGGGGCTGTCGACGAGCCGGGTGGCAAGGATCGCGCTACACGCGATCACGAGCTCGATCGTGTAGGCCCGCGCCGTGCGCATGGGCCGCACGGTCTGCACGACCGTCCACCCGGCCAGGACCCCGAGGATGACGACCGCACCGGTGGGGTTGGCGATCTCCTCGCGGCGCTCCCAGGCCGACCACACGGCATACGCGAGGGCGAGGCAGCGGAAGACGTCGACCGCGCGCCACAGCCCACGCACGACGACGTGCTCGTCGAGCGGCCCGGCCGGGACGGCTCGCGACGCCCTGGGCTCGCGCCCGCTCATGTCAGGACGCGGCGACGACGGGCCCGGGGCCCTCGTCCTCGTCACGCGCGGTCCGTGCAGCCGGCGCGACGGGGGCCGCAGGCGCGGACTGCGATGCGGTCTCGTTGCCCGCGTCGCTCGCGGGGTCGACCGACTCCAGCGCCCGCTGGAGCTCTGCCGCCCGTCCCTCGGCGGCGTCGAGCGCCGCCTCGAGCTCGGGGGCGGCGGCACCGGGCTTGGTGGCCTCCTGCAGCTCCTTGGCCTTGGCCCGGGCGGCCGCGAGCAGACGGTCCTTCATCGATGTGGCATACATGTCGACGTACTCCTGGCCCGAGAGCAGCATCAGCTCGTACATGATCTCGTCGGTGATCGAGCGCAGGACGAAGCGGTCGTCCTCCATGCCCTCGTAGCGTGAGAAGTCGAGCGGCTTGCCGACGCGCACGCCGATCCGCATGATGCGCGGGATGACCTTGCCGGTGGGCTGGGCCTTGTCGGTGCCGATCATGGCGACCGGGATGACGGTGACGCGGCCCTCGAGCGCCATCCGGGCCACGCCGGTGCGCCCGCGGTAGAGGCGGCCGTCGGGCGAGCGCGTGCCCTCGGGATAGATGCCGAGCAGCTCGCCGCGGCGCAGCACCTTGAGGCCGGAGTTGAGGGCGGCGCTGCTCGCCTTGCCGCCGGAGCGGTCGACGGGCACCTGCCCGATGGCCTTGAAGAACGCTGCCGTGAGGCGGCCCTTGAAGCCGCGCCCGGTGAAGTAGTCGCTCTTGGCGAGGAAGGTCACGCGGCGTGGCACGACGAGCGGCAGGAACACCGAGTCGGAGAAGGACAGGTGGTTGGAGGCGAAGATCGCCGCCCCCTCCTCGGGGATGTTCTCCTCGCCCTCGACCCACGGCCGGAAGAGCACCCTGAGGATCGGACCGAGGACGATCGTCTTCATAAACCAGTAGAACAACCGTTGTCCACCTTCCACGTGACGGCTCGAACTCTACGACACTCGCGCGGTGTCAGGGACGCATGCGAGGATCAAGAAGTCCCGCCGCACCGCCAGGAGGATTGCCCGTGAACGACCGCGACCTCGATGCGGAGTTCCAGCGGATCGTCGCCGGCTGGGACGACGAGGCCCCCGAGCCCGTCGAGAGCCGCGAGACGCACCCCTCCCGTATGCCGTCCGGCGAGGACCCGGCCCCCGCGGGCGACGCGCCCGCCTCCACCGAGGACGCCCCGACCGACGCGCCCAAGGCCACTGGCATCAACCCGGCGCCGACGCCCTCGATCCCCTCCGGACCGGCAGCCCCCGGAGCCGCTGGTGCCACCGCGGCCGCTGGTGCCGCTGCTCCCCCAGTGGCGCCGACCGACCCCGCGGGGCCCGCGCCCACCGACATCGCCCACGGCGGCGGGCTCGGTCTGCCGATCGCCTCGACGACCTCGCACGTGTGGCGCGCCTCGACCCCGAGCGACGCCGTCGACGACGTCGATGCCCTGCTCGACGAGGCGAGCGCGGCCCGGGGCGGCGAGCCCGACGACCACTTCGTGCCACCGTCCGAGATCGACCTGCCCTCGGCCGAGACCGACCCGATGTTCTGGGCGATCGTGGGCGGCCTCGTCGGTGGCCCCCTCCTGCTGCTCTACCTGCTCTTCTTCGACCGCGACGGCAGTGGCTGGTGGGTCGTCACGGCCATCGCCATGCTCGTCGTGGGCTTCGTGCTGCTCGTGCTGCGCGGGGGCAGCGAGCGCGACCCCTTCGACGACGGCACGCGGGTCTGACGACGCCGAGCGGGTCAGGTCGAGCGGATCAGGCTGGTTGCTTCAGCGACCGGCGCGTGCGAGCTCGGCTGCTCCGATGAGGCCGGCGTCGCTGCCGAGCACGGCCCGCACGATGCTCGCCTCGGGCCGGTAGCCGCGGCCGGTGAGCTGGCGCCGGAAGGCGTCGCGCGCCGGTCCGATGAGCATCTCGTCGGCGGCGCTCACCCCGCCACCGACGACGAAGAGCCCGGGGTCGAAGGCGGCCGCGAGGTTGGCCATGCCGATGCCGAGCCACTCGCCGATGTCGGCGAGCAGCTCACGCGCGGTGGGGTCGCCGTCGCGGGCGGCCTCGGTGATGAAAGGTCCGGTCAGGGCGTTCGCGTCGCCGCCGAGTCGGGTGAGCAGGTCTGCCACGACAGGCGACCCGGCCTCGATCATGGCGCGCGCCTCGCGCACGAGAGCGTTGCCGCTGGCGTACTGCTCCCAGCACCCGCGGTTGCCGCACTCGCAGCGCACACCGCCGGGCACGACCTGCATGTGGCCGAACTCCCCGGCGATGCCGTGCCGCCCACGCTGCACCTGGCCGTCGATGATGAGCGCTCCGCCGATGCCCGTGCCGAGGGTGATGACGACGACGTGGGACTCACCCCGCGCCGCCCCGAAGCACGCCTCCGCCCAGGCGGCCGCGTTGGCGTCGTTGTCGACGGTGATCGGCAGCGAGATGCGCTGCGAGAGCGAGTCGCGCAGCGGTTCGTTGCGCCAGGACAGGTGCGGCGCGAAGACGACGGTCGCCCGGTCCTCCGCCACGAAGCCTGCGGCGCCGATGCCGACCGCGACGATGTCGGACGGGTCGGAGCGGCTCAGCAGCTCGTCGACCGCACCGACGATGGTGTCCTCGACGACCCGCGGCGAGGTGGAGCGGTGCGGCGTGTCGAAGCGCACGCGCTCGAGGATGGCGCCGCTCTCGTCGACGATGCCGCCGGCGACCTTGGTGCCGCCGATGTCGATGCCGATGGCCAGCCGACGGGTCATGTCGGGCCCTCCTGCGCGTCGTCGCGTGCCGCCTCCGGACGTGAGGTCGACGGGGGTGGTGCCGGGGTCGTGGTCGGGGTCGTGGTCGGCGTCGTCTCGCTGGGGGCTGCCGACGCGCTGGTGCGCTCCGCGCGCTCGCGCTGCGCCGTCGCGAGGTCGCGCAGGGCGGTCGCCGCGAAGCCGACGAAGTCGGCGACCCGCTCGATGGTGTCGGGGTTGACCTGCTGCACGAAGCTGATGAGCTGGCAGACCGGGCACACCTTGCAGGCCGCCGGCTCGCGGCCCCCGCACGTGCATTCCGGCGCCTGCCGGCCGTCACCGAGCGGTATGCCGCCCGGTCGGGCCCCGGTGTCCGCGTGGCCGGCGTCGTCGTGGCGGGCATCGGCGTGGCCGGCGTCCGCGTGGCCGGCGTCCGCGTGGCTGGCGCCGTGGTGGTGCCCCTCGGCGGCGCGGTCAGCAGGCGTTCGAGAGGACGCGGACGGCATACCGGAGCCGGCGCCCCAGCCGCGTCGGGAGAGCAGGTCGACGAGCAGCGCGGCCTCCTCCGCCACCGTGCGCGGCGGCTGGTCGGGGGTCGGCCCGGCCTCGTCGGGGCCGAGCGGGCCGGCCTCGTCGTTCGTCGTCGCCATGCTCGGTCAGGCCTCGACCCGCTTCTTGAGCTCCTTGAGAGCGGTGTCGACGATGACCTTCTCGGCCTTGCGCTTGAGCAGGCCGATCATCGGGATCTTGACGTCGACCGCGAGCCGGTAGGTGACCTTCGTGCCCGCGCCCTGGGCGGCCAGCGTGTAGGAGCCGTCCATCGCCTTGAGCACCTGCGCCGAGACGAGGGCCCACGAGACGACGCCCGTGCCGTCCTCCACGACGTCCCACTCGTAGTCGAGCACGTAGGTGTCCTTGATCGCGCCGGCATCGAGGGTGAACTCGACCTGGTCGGCCCAGCCGTCACCCTCCTCGGCGAGCACGCGGACGGCCTTCACCTCGCCGGCCCACTCGGGATAGGCCTCGAAGTCCGCGATGACGTCGAGCACCTCTCCGGGGGGTGCGTCGATGACGATGGAGGACTCGGTGCGATCGGCCATGCGCCGAAGGCTATCGCGTCGGTCCCCTCACGGAGTGCACCACAGGATTGCCTCCCGACGGCGCGGGCCTGCGTGCGAGGATGGGCGCGAACGCACCGCCGCCGCTGGCGTCGGGACCCCTCACGCCATCGCCGGGCGCGGCCACGCACCGTCGCCGTTGCTGGTCATCCGTCGGTGTCGCCTCCCAGCCCGCCGCATTCGCCATACCCGCCGCTCACGAGGAGTAACCGTGAAGGACAACGTCGTCGCACCGCTCGCCCCCGTCACCACCGAGGGAAGCCTTGCCGACCTGCCCGGCCGCAACGCCGCCGAGTCGCCCGCTGGCGCCGCCTTCGCCCGCAAGGGAGCCGGCGGCCAGTGGTCCCCCATCACCTGGCGCGAGTTCGCCGCCGACGTCGACGCCGTCGCCAAGGGCCTCATCGCCGAGGGTGTCGAGCCAGGCGGCCGTGTGGGCCTGATGTCACGCACCTGCTACGAGTGGACGCTCGTCGACTTCGCGGCCTGGAGCGCCGGCGCCGTCGTCGTGCCGATCTACGAGACCTCCTCCCCCGAGCAGGTGGAGTGGATCCTCTCCGACTCCGGCGCCGTCGTGGCGGTCGTCGAGACCGCAGCGCACCGTGACACCGTCGCGCTCGTCGAGACCGGGCTCCCCGACCTCAAGGATGTCGTCGTCATCGCCGACGGCGGGCTCGACGCGCTGCGCGAGAAGGGCGCCTCGGTCAGCGATGAGGAGCTCACCGCCCGCCGCGCCGGCCTCGACCGCTCCTCGCTCGCGACCATCATCTACACGTCGGGCACCACGGGACGTCCCAAGGGCTGCGAGCTGACGCACGGCAACTTCCTCGACCTCGCCGAGAACGCCACCGAGAAGCTGAGCGAGGTCGTGCGCGCCGACGGCGCTGCCACGCTGCTCTTCCTCCCGCTCGCTCACGTCTTCGCCCGCTTCATCGAGGTGCTCTGCGTCTCGGCCAAGGCCCGGATGGGCCACTCGGCTGACATCAAGACCCTCCTCGACGACTTCGCCGGCTTCCAGCCGACCTTCGTGCTCGCGGTGCCCCGCGTCTTCGAGAAGATCTACAACTCCGCCGAGGCCAAGGCGGCCGCCGAGGGCAAGGGCCGCATCTTCCTGCGGGCCGCGACCGTGGCGATCGCCTACAGCGAGGCGCTCGACGGCGATGGCCCGGGCCTGCTGCTGCGGCTGCAGCACGCGCTCTTCGACAAGCTCGTCTACGGCAAGCTGCGCGCGGCCATGGGCGGCAAGGTGCAGTACGCCGTGTCGGGCGGCGCCCCGCTCGGCACCCGCCTCGGCCACTTCTACCGCGGCATCGGCGTCATCATCCTCGAGGGCTACGGCCTCACCGAGACGACGGCGCCCGTCTGCGTCAACACCCCCGACAAGATCAAGATCGGCACCGTCGGCCCGCCGCTGCCGGGCAGCGGAGTCCGGGTGGCCGACGACGGCGAGATCCTGCTCAAGGGCATCGGCGTCTTCCGGGGCTACCACGGCAACGAGCAGGCGACGTCCGACGCGGTCGTCGACGGGTGGTTCCACACCGGTGACATCGGCGCCCTCGACGAGGACGGCTACCTGCGCATCACCGGCCGCAAGAAGGAGCTGCTCGTCACCGCGGGTGGCAAGAACGTCGCGCCGGCGGTGCTCGAGGACCGGCTCCGCTCGCACCCGCTCGTCTCGCAGTGCATCGTCGTCGGCGACCAGAAGCCCTTCATCGCCGCGCTCGTCACGATCGACGAGGAGATGTGGCCGCTCTGGGCCAAGAGCCACGGCCTCGAGGACGTCTCGATCGAGCAGGCCCGCACCCACCCGGTGGTGCTCGAGGCCCTGCAGCACGCGGTCGACCGCGCCAACCAGGCGGTGTCCAAGGCCGAGTCGATCCGCAAGTTCACCGTGCTCGAGGGCGACTTCACCGAGGCCAACGGCTACCTGACCCCCTCGCTCAAGCTCAAGCGCAACGTCGTCATGAAGGACTTCTCGGCCGACGTCGACAAGCTCTACGCCTGAGCTGCTGGGCTCACGGGCCGAGCAGTGCGGTGATCCGGCCGCGCCACTGCCTCACCAGGCTGGCGCGGTCGGTGCCGATCTGCTCGAGGGACCGGCCGGTGATCGCCTCCACGTCACCGAGGAGTGACGTCGGCATAGGCAGGGCGCCCGCCGCATCGCGATAGAGGCGCACGAGCGCCGGGGTGCCGTGCCGCTCGGCCAGCGTGCGGGCGGCGAGGAGCGAGAGCCCGTATGCCGTCTCCAGCCGTTGCGTCGCCGGGTCGAAGTCCGCATCGGCGGGCAGGTCTGCCGGCAGCCCGCTTCCGCGCACGAGGTCGAGGGCCGGCGCGACGACGTCGCGCTCGGCGAGTGGCACGGACCGGTAGGCGACGAACTCGGCGAATCCCTCGGACAGCCAGTTGGGCACCGGGCGCGTCGTGGAGGCGCGCACCGTCGCGTGGGTCAGCTCATGGGTGAGCACGACGTCACGCCCGGCCCCGGAGAGGCCGGCCCACGGCTGTGGCACGACGACGATGCGGTCGGCTCCCGCCGGCTCGCCCGTCCGGAGCGGGCCGTCGGTGACGGCGGCCACGCCGGTCATGGCTGCGGCACCGCGGCCGAGCAGGCGGGCCGCATCGGCGTCCGTGCCCGGGGCGACCCACACCGCAGGCTCGGCGCGCCCCCACACCGAGGCGACACGGCCGGCTGAGGTGGTGACGCGCCGCGCGAGGTCGGAGACGTCGGCGTCGGAGCCCACGACGAGGAGCAGGGCAGCGGTGGTGCGCCTGACCCGGAGACCCTCGAGGTCCCAGGGTTGCGGACGGTCTGCCGGCGCCCAGGCCCGGATCAGTGGCACGGCGGCGTCGGGGTCGGCGGGGCCGGTGGGGTCGACACTGAGGGTCAGGTCGACGGTGAAGGTGCGGGGCGCGCGGTCGAACCCGTCGAGGCGGTAGGTGCCGGTGACCCGCGCCCGCCACGCGCCGTCCTCGGCTTCCGGTCCCTGGATCGCGGCGGCGGTCGGGGTGATCGGGGTCGTGGCGGTGGTCGAAGTCGTCGCGGCGCTCGGTGTCGGGCCGGTCGTCGCGCCGGGATCGAGGTCCACCGAGACGACGCGCAGGTCGGTGACGTCCATCGCCCGCATCCGGTCGAAGACCCTGCCCTGAGCCGCGCGTTCTGTCTGGCTGACCTCGGGGGCGAGGGGTGCGAGCCATGCGTCACGGTCGCCCTGCTCGATCGCACGGAGCCGGGACTCCACCAGCGCGGTGAGCGCCTCCACGCGGCGCAGGCTGCTCTGCTCGGTTCCCGTCGCCCCGGGAGCGGTGCCGCTGGTGGCGGTGGCCCCCGCAGGGGCCGCTGTCGCGGCGGCCGCCGGCCCGTCAACGGCGGGTGACAGGGTGCAGCCGGTCAGCACCGGCGATGCGGCAGACACTGCAGCGACGGCCAGCGCGGTGAGCACGAGCCGGCGGTGAGACACCCCGTCATGGTGACACGCGACCGCGCGATCCCGGACCGGACCATGGGGCGGGACGGTCGGCCCCGCGAGGACAGAGAGTCGGCCGGACAGCTGGGCCGGACGGGTGGGCCGGACGAATGGACCGGACGGGTGGGTCGGACGGGTGGGCCGGATGAGGCGGCTCAGCCGGCCGCGCGTGAGGACCGGGCCGACCGGGAGGGGCCGGACGCTCGGGTCGAGCCTGCCGAGCCGGTCGCGCCGGTCGAGCGGGGGTGGGCCTGATGCCACGCGCCCGCGGCAGCGGTCTGCCCCACCTCGCTCGGCAGGGCACGGGCCGCGTTGGCCTCCGCGACGGAGACGAGTCCCGCGCCGAGCAGGACCGAGACCGCATGGCGCTCGGCGCGGTCGAGCGCGAGGCCGACCGGAGCGTCACCGGCGCCAACCGCTTCGGCAAGGACGGGAGGTGGCGTCTCGTGGGCGGGGTGGGGCACGGTCAACAGCGCGGTCACCATGCAGTCCGCGCAGCGGACGTGCCGCACCGGGCAGGTGTTGCAGTCGACGAGCATCATCCTGGGCACCTCTTCACGTCTCGTTGCGATCTGTCGTGAACGACGCTAGGACCGACCACCGACACTCCCCCTCGCCCGCCGCGCCTTCCCGGCGTTGTCGGCACCCCGGCATACGGTCGGGGCATGCAGGCGATCCAGTCGACGTTCGATGACCTCGGCACCTCCCTCGCCGACGTCACCTTCGTCGTGGTCGACCTCGAGACGACCGGAGGTGCGCCCGCCGAGTGCGGCATCACCGAGATCGGTGCGGTCAAGGTGCGCGGGGGTGAGCCCCTCGGCGAGTTCCAGACCCTCGTCAACCCCGGCGAGCCGATCCCTGCCTTCATCTCGGTGCTCACGGGCATCACCGACGGCATGGTGCGCGATGCCCCTCGCATCGAGACGGCGCTTCCCGCCTTCCTCGAGTTCGCGGCCGGCAGCGTGCTCGTCGCCCACAACGCCGGCTTCGACATCGGCTTCCTCAAGGCGGCTGCTGCGCGCACCGGCACGACCTGGCCGGGCTTTGCCGTGCTCGACACCCTTCAGCTCGCTCGCCAGCTCGTCGTCCGCGACGAGACCCCCAACCACCGCCTCGGCTCCCTGGCACAGGTCTTCGGGGCGACGACGACCCCCGACCACCGCGCGCTGCATGACGCCCGGGCGACGGTCGACGTGCTCCACGGGCTCATCGAGCGGGTCGGCAATCTCGGCGTGCGCACGCTCGAGGAGCTCGCGAGCTACAGCTCACGTGTCACGCCGACGCAGCGGCGCAAGCGCTTCCTCGCCGACCCGCTGCCGCACGCGCCGGGGGTCTACCTCTTCAAGGACGGCAAGGGCCGCGTGCTCTACGTCGGCACGAGCCGCGACATCCGCACCCGGGTCCGCTCCTACTTCACCGCCTCCGAGCAGCGCAGCCGCATGGCCGAGATGGTGCGCCTCGCAGAGGTCGTGCACCCCGTCCTGTGCCAGTCCCCGCTCGAGGCCCAGGTGCGCGAGCTGCGACTCATCGACGAGCACAAGCCCCGCTTCAACCGGAAGTCCAAGGACGGCCGCAAGACGATGTGGGTCAAGCTGACCAACGAGCGCTTCCCGCGGCTGTCCATCGTCAAGCAGGTGCGCGACGACGACGCCCACTACATCGGCCCGTTCCGCTCCCGCCTCACGGCCCAGTCCGCGGTCGACGCCGTGCACGAGGTCGTGCCGCTGCGTCAGTGCACCGGCCGCCTCTCCGGCCGTTCGTCGGCCTGCGCCCTCGCCGACATGGGTCGGTGCGGGGCGCCGTGCACGGGCGCGCAGTCGGAGGGCGACTACGCCATCGTCGTCGCCGAGTGCGCGGCCATCTTCAGCGGCAACGCCCGGCCCGGCGCGGAGCTGCTGCGCGCTCGACTCGAGGAGCTCGCGTCATCCGAGCGCTTCGAGGACGCCGCCCGGGTCCGCGACCGCTTCCTCCAGCTCGTGCGCGGTGCCGCCCGGGCCCAGCGGCTGGCCCCGCTGACCCGCTCCTCCGAGATCATCGCCGCCAAACGGGGCGACCACGGCGGATGGGAGCTCGTCAGCATCCGGCACGGCCGCCTCGCGGGCACCGCGGTCAGCCCCCGTGGAGCCGACCCGATGGTCTACGTCCGGAGCCTGCAGGCCACGGCCGAGGTCGTCGCCCCGCCCACGCCCGACCGGCCGTCGGCCCTCGTCGAGGAGACCGAGATCCTGCTCCGGTGGCTCGAGGGGCCGGGGGTGCGCATCGTCGAGCTCGACGGCACGTGGACCTGCCCGGTCGGCGGCGCCGGATCCGTGCGCCACGAGCTCGAGCCGGCCGTCGCCTCCGCCCGCGAGGTCATCGGTTTCGACCGCGACGTGCCAGCGGCGCGGCGTGCGTCATCGGGTCTGCGGCGGCCTGACGGGGGCCGGGCTAGGGTGTCCTCGTGATCACCGCCATCGTCATGATCAGCTGCGAGGTCGACCGGATCCCCGAGGTCGCCGAGGAGATCGCCAACATCCCCGCCGTGTCGGAGGTCTACTCCGTCACCGGCGACGCCGACCTCATCGCGATGGTCCGGGTCCGCTCGCACGACGAGTTCGCCGACGTCATCGCCGACCGCCTCAACAAGGTATCCGGTGTGGTCGGCACGTCGACGCACATCGCGTTCCGCACCTACTCGGCGCACGACCTCGAGGCCGCCTTCAGCCTCGGCCTCGACGGCGACTGACCCCACCACCACCCTCGGTGGCCTCCCGGCCCCACGCCCCACACCCTCGAGCGGGGGTTGGGGTCAGGCGCGGGTGGCTGCCACCCAGCGGTCGACCGCTGACGTCGCGGCACCCGAGTCGATCGCCACGGCGGCCAGCGCCATCGCCTCGCGCACGTCGTCGTGGAAGGCGGCGTCGTCCGAGCCGCTGTCGGCTCGGGTGAGCGCCAGGGCGATGCCGGCGTTGAGGAGCACCGCATCACGCACGGCGCCGCCGGCACCGGCGAAGGTGTCACGAACGACCTGGGCGTTGTGAGCGGCGTCGCCGCCCCTCAGCGCCTCGATGGGGTGCAGCTCGAGGCCGAGCCTCGTCGGGTCGAGCAACCGGTCCGTCACCTGGCCGTCGCGCACCCACCACACCGACGAGGTCGTCGACACGGTGATCTCGTCGAGGCCGTCGTCCCCGCGGAAGACCGCAGCATCGCGGCCACGGCTGGCGAAGACCCCGGCCAGCAGCGGCGCCATGCGGGCGTCCGCGCAGCCGACCGCGGCATACGTCGGCTGGGCCGGGTTGGTCAGCGGGCCGAGGAAGTTGAAGGCCGTGCCGATGCCGAGCTCGCGGCGGGGCACCGCCGTGTGTCGGAAGGACGGATGGAAGGTCTGGGCGAAGCAGAACGTGATGCCCGCCTCGCGAGCGACCTCGACGACCCGCTCGGGCGGCAGTGACAGGTCGATGCCGAGCGCCTCGAGCACGTCGGCGCTGCCCGAGGACGATGAAGCCGCCCGGTTGCCGTGCTTGATGACGCGGACCCCAGCGGCCGCGGCGACGATCGAGGACATCGTCGAGATGTTGACGGTGTGGGCTCGGTCGCCGCCGGTGCCCACGATGTCGAGACTCGGCCCCTCCACCTCGATGCGGTGGGCGTGCGAGAGCATCACCTCGGCGAGCCCGTGCATCTCGTCGACGCTCTCGCCCTTGGAGCGCAGCCCGATGAGGAAGCCGGCGATCTGGCTCGGCGTCGCCTCCCCCGCCATGATGCGGTCCATCGCCCAGGCGGTCGTGGCGCGGTCGAGGTCACGACCTGCGATGAGCTCCGAGAGGAGCGAGGGCCAGGTGCGCTCGACGTCGGTCGCCATGCGTCAGGCCGCGGGAACGCCCGAGCGCGCCAGCGTCGTGATGGCCGACGTGAGCGCGATCGGGTCGAGCGGGTGCGGCACCGCGAGGTCGGCCTGCGACCAGGCCGCGAGCCAGCTGTCCTGTGGCCGGCCCGTCAGCACGATGATCGGCGGGCAGTTGAAGATCTCGTTCTTCAGCTGGCGAGCCAGACCGAGGCCGCCGACCTTGGCGGCCTCACCGTCGAGCACGAGGATGTCGAAGCGCTCGTGGTCGACCGTGCTGATGACCGCGTCGGCCGTGGCGCACTCGTGCCACCGGACGACCTCGACGTCCTTGGCGGGACGCCGGCCGACCGCCGCGCGCACGGCGTCGCGCGTGGTGAAGTCGTCGCTGTAGAGCAGCACCGACACCTGGATCAGCGGCTGGGGCTGCGAACCCGCCGTCGTGAGCTCCGTCGAGGTCGCGCTGTGGTTCGAGGCGGTCATGCGAACGATGCTACCGGCCCCGGGGTCCCGCGTTGCGGCGACCTCCCGCTCGTGGTCGCCCCGTCATCAGGACACCTCCGCGACACCCCTCCGGGGCGCGACCGGGCGCCCGAGCGAGGGGGCCTGTGTGACGGCACCGGACGGCATACGGCAGCATCTGCGGTGCGTGACCGCGCTGCGTGTCGGAATGGTCACGAATGCTCGACACGCGATCAACAAACCGCTCCAATCGGGGGGGTCACTCGCGCAGGCGGAGAGGAATGTGGGAATAATGGCCAACGTGGCGACAGCATCAGCAGTTCCTTCCAGTGCAGTGATGAACCCTGCGGCTCACGGACCGGCGACCCGGCCCAACATGGTTGCCGTGGGCACCATCGTGTGGCTGTCCTCCGAGCTGATGTTCTTCGCCGGTCTCTTCGCCGTCTACTTCCAGCTCCGCTCGGTGCGCGCCGACCTCTGGAGCGAGCAGACCGCCAAGCTCAACATCGTCTTCGCGAGCATCAACTGCCTCGTGCTCGTCATCTCCTCCGTCTGGTGCCAGCTCGGCGTCTGGAAGGCCGAGCGCGGCCAGAAGGCCCGCACCGGCAAGCTCTGGGACGTCAAGGGCTGGGGCATGCGTGAGTGGTACGTCCTGACCTACCTCTTCGGCGCGTTCTTTATCGCCGGCCAGGTCATGGAGTACGCCGAGCTCGTCCACGAGAACGTCACCCTCAGCTCCGACGCCTACGGCTCGGTCTTCTACATGGCGACCGGCTTCCACGGACTGCACGTCACCGGCGGGCTCATCGCCTTCCTGCTCATCATCGCCCGCACGTTCACGACCCGGCGCTACACCCACGCCAACGCCACCGGCGCGGTCGTGACCTCCTACTACTGGCACTTCGTCGACGTGGTGTGGATCGCGCTGTTCGCGACGATCTACATCCTGCGCTGACGTCGCGATGACCGCCCCGCCTCGCCCGCTCGCCGCCGCAACCCTGGGCACGATCCACCGCCCGATCGACCGACCGCAGATCACCTTGGACGACAGGACCGCACCGTGAACGCCTTGGCCGCCCGACGCCGACACCCCGCCGCGATCGCGGTGCTGCTGCTGCTCGGTCTGCTCGTGACCGGAGGCGCGTACTCCTTCTTCGCCCCCAAGGACGCCAACGCAGCGCCCACGGTCTCGGCTGACGCCGTGCAGGACGGCAAAAACCTCTTCATAGCCAACTGCGCGAGCTGCCACGGCGTCAACGCCGAGGGCACGAAGTCCGGCCCCAGCCTCGTCGGGGTCGGCGCCGCCTCCGTGGACTTCCAGGTGAGCACGGGCCGTATGCCGCTCGCCGGGCCCAACGTGCAGGCGCCCGTCAACAAGGTGAAGTTCGACGAGACCGAGATCGCTGCCCTGGCCGCCTTTGTCGCCTCCCTGGGCCCCGGCCCCGGCATCCCCGAAGAGAAGTGGACGACCGTCCTCGAGCCGGGCACCCCCGAGAACAACCGCGCGATCGCGACCGGCGGCGAGATCTACCGCGTCAACTGCGCCATGTGCCACAACTTCGCCGGCGCCGGTGGCGCCCTGACCCGTGGCAAGTACGCCCCCGCCCTCGACCAGGCGACGCCCCGCCAGATCTACGAAGCCATGGTCACCGGCCCGCAGTCGATGCCCGTCTTCAACGACCGCAACATCTCGCCCGAGGGCAAGCAGCAGGTCATCTCCTACCTCGCCGCCCAGCAGAACCAGACCAACGTCGGTGGCTACAGCCTCGGCAACCTCGGTCCGGTCTCCGAGGGCCTCTTCGCCTGGGTCTTCGGGCTCGGCATCCTCATCGCGGGTTCGGTGTGGCTCGGCAAGAAGGCTGCATGAGCGCCCCGCGGCTGCTTCGGATCACGACTGACGACAGGACCAGGACCCGATGAACGAGAACGAGACGACGACACCCGGCGAGAGCGGCGTGCTCGTCTCCGCCACCCAGGGTGGCGCAGTCGAGCAGTCTCACGGCGAGGCCGTCGACCGCTTCGAGAACCCGGGTCTGCCGCCCCACGTGCACCGGCTTGCCGATGACGACGAGAGGGCCGCCAAGCGGGCGGAGCGTCAGGTCGCGACGATGTTCGGCCTCTCGATGCTGGGCGCGCTCGTCTTCCTCGTCGCCTACTTCGTCGTGCCCGACGAGGCGACCTTCTACTTCCCCGGTATCGGCATCGCGAGCACCCAGAACATCGTGCTCGGCCTCTCGCTCGGCATCTCGATCCTGATGATCGGTCTCGGCGCGGTGCACTGGGCCAAGACCCTGATGCCCGACACCGAGATGGTCGAGGAGCGCCACGAGCAGGCCTCGTCGCCCGCCGAGCGGGCCAAGGCGGTCGCCGCCGTCACCAACGGCGCCACCGTCGCCCAGCTGCCTCGTCGGCCGCTCATCAAGTACACCCTCGGCGGCGCCCTGGGACTCTTCGCCCTGCCGCTCGGCCTGCAGGTCGCCGGCTCGCTCGGCCCGACCGACGTCGAGGAGCTCAAGCACACCATCTGGGACCTCTCGGCCAACGACGGCAAGCCGATCCGGCTCATGCGCGACCCCGAGATGACGCCGATCAAGCTCGAGGACGTCACCAACGGCTCGGTCTTCCACGTGATGCCCGAGACGCTGCAGAAGTACATCGACGAGGGCAAGCACGTCCTCGAGGAGAAGGCCAAGGCGGCCGTCATCCTGATCCGTCTCGACCCCAACCTCATCAAGGTCCAGAAGGCCCGTGACTGGGGCGTCGACGGGGTCGTGGCCTACTCCAAGATCTGCACCCACGTCGGGTGTGCCGTCGGTCTCTACGAGCAGCAGACCCACCATCTGCTCTGCCCCTGCCACCAGTCGACGTTCGACCTCACCGAGGACTGCACCGTCATCTTCGGTCCGGCCAAGCGTGCGCTGCCGCAGCTCAAGATCCAAGTCGACGACGCGGGCTACCTCGTCGCCACGCAAGGGTTCGACCAGCCGGTCGGACCGAGTTTCTGGGAGCGTTTGCGATGACGACCATCAACGAGAGCCGTCCGGCAGAAGGCCTGCGGGCCGACGACCGTCGCGACGAGGAGCGGCACGACTCGACCAAGCCTCTCGGCGGCATCGCCGGCTGGGTCGACGACCGCACCGGCGCGGCCAAGGGTGCGTCCGTCCTGCTCAAGAAGGTCTTCCCCGACCACTGGTCGTTCATGCTCGGCGAGATCGCGATGTACTCGATGATCGTCTGCCTGCTGACCGGCGCGTTCCTGACGTTCTGGTTCGTGCCGAGCCAGAGCCTCATCGTCTACGACGGCTCCTACATCCCGCTCCAGGGCGTCCTCGTCTCGGATGCCTACAGTTCGACCCTCGACATCTCGTTCGACATCCGCGGCGGCCTGCTCATGCGGCAGATCCACCACTGGGGAGCCCTGATCTTCATCGTCGCGGTCTTCGCGCACATGGCTCGGGTCTTCTTCACGGGCGCCTTCCGCAAGCCGCGTGAGATCAACTGGGTCTTCGGCACGATCCTGTCGATGCTCGCCTGCATCGAGGGCTTCGCCGGCTACTCGCTCCCCGACGACCTGCTGTCGGGCACCGGCATCCGCGCGATGAACGGCTTCGTCCAGTCGATCCCGGTCGTCGGGTCCTACGTGTCGTACTTCCTCTTCGGCGGGGCCTTCCCCGGCGAGGCCATCGTGCCCCGGCTCTACTCCGTGCACATCCTGCTCGTGCCGGCGATCCTCGTCGGCCTGTTCACGGCGCACATCCTGCTGGTCTTCGTGCACAAGCACACGCAGTACCCCGGACCGGGTCGCACCAACAACAACGTCGTCGGCTACCCGCTGATGCCGGTCTACATCGCCAAGGCCGGCGGCTTCTTCTTCATGGTCTTCGGCGTCATCACGTTGATCTCGGCCCTCTTCACGATCAACCCGATCTGGGCCTACGGACCCTACGACCCCTCCCCCGTGACGGCCGGCTCCCAGCCGGACTGGTACATGGGCTTCGCGGACGGCGCGCTGCGCCTGCTGCCGGGGTGGTTCGAGTTCGTCTCGTGGGGCGACTTCACGTGGAGCATGAACATCTTCCCGGGCTCGATCCTGCTGCTCCCCGTCATGTGGGGCATTATCGGCGCCTACCCGTTCGTCGAGGCCTGGGTGACCGGCGACAAGCGCGAGCACCACCTGCTCGACCGCCCGCGCAACGCCCCGACGCGCACCGCCATCGGCGTGGCCGGCATCGTGATGTATTGCGTGCTCTTCTTCGCGGCCGGCAACGACCTCATCGCGATCAAGCTCCACCTGTCGATCAACGACATCACGATCGCCCTGCGCACGCTGTTCTTCGTCGGCCCGCCCATCGCCTTCTGGATCACCAAGCGCATCTGCCTCAGCCTCCAGCGGGCCGATCGCCAGAAGGTGCTCCACGGCCGCGAGACGGGCACGATCTGGCGCTACCCCGACGGGCGGTTCGAGGAGATCCACGCGCCGCTCACGCCGGAGGAGCGTTGGCCGCTCGTGCAGCACGAGGTGCCCGAAGCGCTGCAGATCAGCGGCGAGAAGGACGCGAACGGCGTCGACAGCCCGATCGCCCGCAAGGAGCGCCTGCGCGCCAAGCTGTCGCACTTCTACTTCGTCGACCGGGTCGGCCCGGTGACGCCGTCGGAGCTCGCGGCTGCTCACCACGAGCACGACGAGTCGCACGCGGCCCTGCCCGCCGGTGAGCACGAGGCCGTCGAGTCCTCCGGTGCCGGGGCCGAGCGCGAGTCGATCAAGGCCGACAAGCGACTCGACTGAGACGCGTCAGCGAGAGGCCCGCCCCACCACGGGGCGGGCCTCTCGTGCGTTCCCATGGCATCGGGCCGTCGACGCCCCTCGACCCAGGGACGTCGACAACCGCGGCGCTGGGAGTCCCTGCGGCCGGAGACGGCCGCACAGCGGCGCTGAGGCCGCGCTGAGGCGCGCTCAGCGGCGCTCAGCGCCCACGGGACTCCCCTCAGGCGGGTCGGCTGACGTCGGTCGGCGCACCAGGGCCCGGGTGCGGTCCGCGGCAGGGAGCAGACCGGGTGCGGCCCCACCCGGCCGTCGTCGAGCTCGTGGGAGACTCGTGAGCATGCACCGCCTCAGTGACGCCGAGTTCGAGCAGGCCGTCGGCGATGCCCTCGACTCCATCCCCCCGGAGCTGGCTCGGGCGATGAGCAACGTCGTCGTCCTCGTCGAGCCCGAGCCGCCTGAGGATGACCCTGACCTGCTGGGCGTCTACGACGGCGTGCCGCTCACCGAGCGCGACGGCTGGTGGGAGGCCGGCTCGCTCCCTGACCGGATCACGATCTTCCAGGGCCCCCTCGAGCGCTTCTGCGACTCCCCCGAGCAGCTCCGTGAGGAGATCGCGGTCACCGTCGTGCACGAGATCGCCCACCACTTCGGCATCTCGGACGAGCAGCTGCACGACCTCGGCTGGGGCTGAGCCGCGGCGCGGCCCGTCTCGCCGACGGGACACTTCCTGTCCCCGGGGAGGCCTCACCCCTTTACGCAGCCCCAGAACCGGCCTACCGTCGAAACACCGATAGATCGATCGGACGGAGGTGCCCCCAGATGTTCTCTCCAGCACGATCGCACCGCAGGCCCGAGGGCCCGTGAGGCACTGATCTGAAGGCGAGAGGCCCGGACGCTGATGCGTCCGGGCCTCTCGTCGTCTCAGCGCTCAGAGCGCGGGCAGTGCGTCAGATGGAGTACTCGCCCGAGAAGGACTCGAACACCCAGAGGCACACGGCCACGATCGCGAACGCGGCTCCGATGATGAAGACCCACCACCCGACCGCGAGCCCGAGGAACATGATCGCGCTGGAGCCGGCGAGCCACAGCGGCGTCCACGAGCTCGCCACGAAGTAGCCGTAGTTGCCCTCCTGCTCGGCGATCTCACCGGTGACGTTGTCCTCGGGTCGCAGCGGGAGCTTCTTGCCGGTCATCCAGAAGTAGAAGCCGGAGAGCGCGAAGAGGGCACCGGTGAGGATCAGCGCGGTGACGCCGATGGGCTCCTGCCACTGGCTCCAGAAGCCGTAGATCAGCGTGACGGGCACGAAGAAGATGAACAGGTAGATGAAGAGCTTGGTCTCGACGCGCATCGGTCAGTTCTCCTTGTCGCCCGCGCGGGCCGTGGTGTGCTCGCCCTCGACGTCGGCCGGGCCCATGACCGCCACGAGGGTGCCCTGGTCGGCCACCGGCCGTGCGCCGGGTGCCGCGTCGGGGTGGTGCAGGTCGAAGGCCGGACGCTCGGAGCGGATCCGCGGCAGGGAGGTGAAGTTGTGGCGCGGCGGCGGGCAGGACGTCGCCCACTCGAGCGAGGCGCCGTAGCCCCACGGGTCGTCGGTGGTGACGAGGGGTGCCTTCTTCCACGTCTTCCACACGTTGTACATGAACGGGATCATCGAGGCGCCGAGCAGGAACGCGCCGATGCTCGAGACGACGTTGCCGGTCTGGAAGCCCTCGGCCGGCAGGTAGTCGGGGTAGCGGCGGGCCATGCCCTCGACGCCCAGCCAGTGCTGGATGAGGAAGGTCATGTGGAAGCCGATGAAGAGCATCCAGAAGTGGATCTTGCCGAGCTTCTCGTCGAGCATGCGGCCGGTGAACTTGGGCCACCAGAAGTAGTAGCCGGCGAACATCGCGAACACGACGGTGCCGAACACGGTGTAGTGGAAGTGCGCGACGACGAAGTAGCTGTCGGAGAGGTGGAAGTCGAGAGCCGGGCTGGCGAGGATGATGCCGGTCAGGCCGCCGAAGAGGAAGGTGACGAGGAAGCCCATCGCCCACAGCATCGGGGTCGCCATGACGACCTTGCCGCCCCACATCGTGCCGATCCAGTTGAAGAACTTCACGCCGGTCGGCACCGCGATGAGCATCGTCATGACGGCGAAGAACGGCAGGAGCACCTGGCCGGTGACGTACATGTGGTGGGCCCAGACGCTGGCCGACAGGGCCGCGATCGCGATCGTCGCGAAGACGAGGGTCTTGTAGCCGAAGATCGGCTTGCGCGAGAAGACCGGCAGGATCTCGCTGATGATGCCGAAGAACGGCAGCGCGATGATGTAGACCTCGGGGTGGCCGAAGAACCAGAACAGGTGTTGCCAGAGCATGGCCCCACCGTTCTCGGCGTCGAAGATGTGCATCCCGAACCGTCGGTCGCCGCCGAGGGCGAAGAGGGCGGCCGCGAGGATCGGGAAGACAACGAGCACGAGCAGCGACGTGATGAGCGCCGTCCACGTGAAGATCGGCATGCGGAACATCGTCATGCCGGGGGCGCGCATGCAGATGATCGTCGTGACGAAGTTGACCGCGCCGAGGATCGTGCCGAAACCACCGAGGGCGAGGCCGAAGACCCAGAGGTCACCGCCCGCACCCGGCGAGTAGCTGACGTCGGACAGCGGCGCGTAGGCGAACCAGCCGAACGATGCCGCACCCTGCGGCGTGAGGAAGCCGGCCGAGGCGATGAGGCCGCCGAAGAGGTAGAGCCAGTAGGCGAACATGTTGAGCCGCGGGAACGCCACGTCGGGCGCACCGATCTGCAGCGGCATGAGCGCGTTGGTGAACCCGGCGAAGAGCGGCGTCGCGAAGAGCAACAGCATGATCGTGCCGTGCATCGTGAAGAGCTGGTTGAACTGCTCCGGGTTGTCGACGACCTGCAGGCCCGGCGCGAAGAGCTCGGCGCGGATGAACAGCGCCATGACGCCGCCCAGCAGGAAGAAGATGAAGGAGGTGACGAAGTAGAGGTTGCCGATGACCTTGTGGTCGGTCGTCGTCACCCACTTGACGAAGGTGCGGCCCTTGACGGCCCGCTTGTGCTCCATCGTCGCCGAGGGCACCTGGGCCTCACGGTTGAAGGTCGCGGAGGTCATCAGTTGCTCCCAGTGCGTGCGGGTGCGGGGATCTTGTCGGCGTCAGCAGGGACCATCTGCTCGCGGCTCGCGTCGACGGGCAGGAGGCCGGTCTGGCCGAGGTCGGCGAAGCGCTGCATGGCGGCGTCGTACTCGGCCTGGGGCACGACCTTGACCATGAAGAGCATCTGCGAGTGGTAGGCGCCGCAGAGCTCGGCGCACTTGCCCTGGAAGGTGCCGGTCTCGGTCGGCACGACCTGGAACTTGTTGGTCTTGCCCGGGATCATGTCCATCTTCATCATGAACTGCGGCACCCAGAAGCTGTGGAGGACGTCGCGGGCGTTGAGCACGAACTCGACCCGCTGGTTGACCGGCAGGTAGAGGACCGGCATCTCCTCGCGGGCGTTGGGGTCGCTCGGGTCGACGTGGACACCGGTCTCGTGGACGTTGGACTCGACGTAGTTGAAGTCCCAGCTCCACTGCTTGGCGACGACGCTGATCGTCACGTCGGGCTTGGCGCTCGTGCTGACCAGGGCCGACTCGTCGCGGGCGGTGTAGTAGAAGAACACCGCGACCATGAAGACGGGGATGACCGTGTAGAGCAGCTCCATCGGCACGTTGTAGCGCAGCTGCACGGGGAGCGTCTCATCGCCCTTGCGCTTGCGGAAGCGCACGGCGGCGTAGAGCATCAGCCCCCACGTGATGGCGCCCACGGCGAGGACGGCGATCCAGCTGCCGACCCACAGGTCGGTCACGCGCTGGCCACCCTCTGACACAGCCTCGGGCAGGAAGCCGTTGGAGACCTGCCCCTGACATCCGCCGAGGGCCAGAGCGGCCACTGCGGCGACCCCGACCACGCGCATCGCGCGCCGACGCCGTCGCGGCTCTGTCACCGCCGGCGTCGCCGCCGGGGTCTCGTCGTGCTCAGGCACCAGGTGCACCTTTCGTTCCGTCCGCGAGCGCCCGAGGGGCGCCTCCGAGCGATTTCTCCACTGCAACCGGGCAGCCAGGTGCCCTCTCCCCGAACCCTACCGTCCCGTCCTCCGCCTTGTCCGCAGGGGGCGACTAACGTTGCGGCGTGCCCAGTCACGATCCGGGAACGAACGTTGGACCACCGGCCGCGCCCCTCTCGGGCGCCCGCCGTCGCCTCCTCGACGCCGCCTCCGGTCCGCTGCACCCGGTGGCCCGCGACACGCTCGTGGCCGCCGTCTCGGCCGGGTGGGCCGACCCTGACCGGCTGCACGCCGAGGGCCGCACCGCCCGGGCCCTGCTCGACCGCTCGCGTGAGGTCGTCGCCTCCGGGCTCGGGGTGCGCCCCTCGGAGGTGAGCTTCCTGCCCAGCGGACCGACCGCGCTGGAGAGGGCGCTCGACGGGGTGCGGTATGCCGCCCGCCGCAGGGGCGCTCGCACCGTGGCCTCCGCGGTCGAGCACTCCGCCGTCCTCGTGCCCGCCCGGGCGCGCGCCGCACGGGCCGCCGGAGCCGACGGGGCGGACGGGGCCGACGGGGCGGACCTGCTCGCCGAGGTGCCGGTCGACCGCCTCGGTCGTCTCGACCTCGACGCCTGGCAGCACGAGCTCACGCAGCCGGGCACGGTCGTCGCGGCCCTGCAGAGCGCCAACGGCGAGGTCGGCACCCGGCAGCCGCTCGAGGGTGCCCACGCGGCTGCCCGGGCGCACGGCATACCGCTGGTCGTCGACGCGATGGCGAGCCTGGGACGCGACGCCGTGCCGGAGGCCTGGGACGTGCTCGTCGGCGACGCGCGGTCGTGGGGCGGTCCCCCGCTGGGCGTGCTCGTCGTCCGAGAGGGGGTGCGGTGGCAGTGGTCGGGGGCGCGCGCCGACGTCGAGCACGGACGCACCGACGTCGGCCCGTGGGTGCCGCTCGCCCTGGCGGCCGCCGAGGCCTGGCAGCAGGCCCGCGCGACGTCTGTGGCCGATGCAGCACTGACCCGTGCCCTCGTCGCCGACGTGCGCGAGGCGGCCGCACGCGTGCCCGACACCGTCGTCGTCGGGGACCCGGACGACCGGCTCCCCCACGTCGTCACCTTCTCGAGCCTCTACGTCGACGGCGAGACGGTCGTCGGCGCCCTCGACCGGCAGGGGTATGCCGTCGCCAGCGGTTCGGCGTGCACGTCGAGCACGCTCGAGCCCAGTCACGTGCTCGCGGCGATGGGGGTGCTGACCCACGGCAACGTGCGTGTCACCCTCCCCCTCCCCGCGGTCTCGCCGACCGTGGCGCAGGACGTCGCCGACCTCTGCGAGGCGATCGCCCCCACGGTGGCGGCGGTGCGGTCCGAGCTCGGGGTCGGCGACCTGTGAGCGACGATCTCGTCGTCGACGCTCGGGGTGAGCGCTGCCCGGTGCCGGTGATCCGGCTCGCCCGCCTGGTCCGCGACCTGCCTGCCCTCCCGGAGGGCGCGCCCCCGGTCATCGTGCGCGTGCTCGCCACCGACCCGGCAGCCGCGACGGACGTGCCGGCGTGGTGCCGGATGCGCGGTCAGCGCTTCGTCGGCGCGCAGGAGCAGGCCGACCACACGGCCTACGTCGTCGAGGTCACGCCCACGGCCGCGGCAGCGGGGCGCTGAGCACGTCGGGGAGGCCGCGCAGGTAGTCGTCACGCGACACCTCGCTGACGCCGAGCGTCGCGAGGTGGTCGGTGCGCCACTGCACGTCGATCAGCCGGCGCGGGTCGCCGTCGGCGGCCAGCAGGTCACGCAGCGCGACGAGCGCCGCCTTCGAGGCGTCGCGGGCGGTGTGGAACATCGACTCGCCGGCGAAGAGCCCCCCGATGGCGACGCCGTAGAGGCCGCCGACCAGGTGCCCCTCCTGCCAGGTCTCGACGGAGTGCGCCCAGCCGGCGTCGTGCAGGGCGGAGTAGGCGCTCGCGACCTCGGGCGTGATCCACCGACCCTCGCGGCCCGGGTCGGCGCACGCGGCGACGACGTCGTCGAAGGCGGTGTCGACGCGTACCTCGAAGTGCGCCATCGACTTGCGCAGCGAGCGCGGCACCCGGAGGTCCTGCAGCCGCAGCACGCCGCGCGGGTCGGGCGACCACCACCCGATCGGTGGGCCGCCGTGGTCACCGATCCCCATCGGGAAGACGCCCAGCGAGTAGGCGGCATAGAGCGTGCTGACGTCGAGGTCGGCGCCGACGCCGATGAGGTCCTCCCCGGGCGCGACCTGGTCGAGCGCGAAGTCCCAGTTGGTCGGGGGCGGCGGGATGGGCACGGCGGTGCTGGGGCCGGGAGTTGTGAGTCGGCTGCGCGTCGGCTGCGGTCGGTGGCGGCTAGGGACGGTGGCAGACGATGTGCGGCTCGATCTCGGCCGCCGACTCGGCGCCGTAGGCCTCGGTCAGGCGCTCGAGGAAGTGGCGCTTGCTGAGGACGTACTCCTGCGTGCCCACCGTCTCGATGACGTAGGTCGCGAGCATCGAGCCGAGCTCGGCGCACCGACGCGTCGTCAGCCCGGCGGCGAGCCCGGTGATGAAGCCGGCGCGGAACGCGTCGCCGACGCCCGTCGGGTCGGCGCGGCGCACCTCGCGCGCCACGGGCACGCTGATCGTCTCCTCGTCCTTGCGGTGGATCGTCACCCCGCCCGCGCCACGGGTGATGACCCGGGTGCCGACCCGGTCCAGGATCTCGTCGTGGCTCCACCCGGTCTTCTTCTCGGTGAGGTGGGCCTCGTACTCGTTGGTGAACAGGATGCTCGCGCCGTCGATGAGCCCCCGGATGCCGGCCCCGTCGGAGAAGGCGAGCTGCTGCGACGGGTCGGCGATGAAGGGGATGCCCCGTGACCGGCACTCGTCCGTGTGACGGGCCATCGCCTCGGGGTCGTCGGCGCCGACGAGCACGAGGTCGAGGCCGCCGACCCGGTCGGCGACCGGGGCGAGCTCGATGTCGCGGGCCTCGCTCATCGCCCCGGCATAGAAGGTCGCGATCTGGGCCATGTCGTTGTCGGTCGTGCAGATGAAGCGCGCGGTGTGCTGGCTCTCGGAGTAGTGCACCGAGGTGCAGTCGACGCCGTGCCGCTCCAGCCAGGAGCGGTAGTCGGCGAAGTCCTCGCCGACGGCGCCGACGAGGATCGGGCGCAGGCCGAGACCGGCCATGCCGAAGGCGATGTTGGCGGCCACTCCCCCACGCCTCACCTGCAGGTCACCCGTGAGGAAGGAGAGCGAGATCTTGTCGAGCTGCTCGACGACGAGCGAGTCCTTGAAGGAGCCCTCGAACGTCATGAGGTGGTCGGTGGCGATGGATCCGGCGATTGCGATCTGCACACGGGAAACCTAGCGCGCGAAGGGCCCGACCGTGACGGTCGGGCCCTTCGAGGTGGTGCGGTGGTGCGTCGGTGGCGCGGTGCGCTCAGCCGAACGAGTCGCCGCAGGCGCAGCTGCTGCCCGCGTTGGGGTTGTCGATCGTGAACCCCTGCTTCTCGATGGTGTCGGCGAAGTCGATGGTCGCGCCCTCGAGGTAGGGCGAGCTCATCCGGTCGACGACGACCTCGACACCGTCGTAGTCGCGCACGAGGTCACCGTCGAGGGTGCGCTCGTCGAAGTAGAGCTGGTAGATCAGGCCGGAGCAGCCACCGGGCTGGACGCCCACGCGCAGGCGGAGGTCGTCGCGACCCTCCTGCTCGAGCAGGCTCTTGACCTTGGTGGCGGCGACGTCGGTGAGGACGACACCGTGGGCGGGAGCCTCGGTCTGCACCTCGGCGGGAGAAGCGTTCGTCTCGACACTCATGTGTTGGTCCTTCACGTCGTGGAGCGTGGGTCAGGAGTGACAACCCACGCACTACCGGAAGTGTTCCCGGCGTCTTCAGGATACGACGCACCCCGTCGGATGCGCGCATCCAGCCCATCGAGAGAGCGATCCGCGCGCCCCATCCCAATCGAGAGAGCGATCCGCGCGCACTTCCCTCCCGGCGCTGGCGCGCGGATCGCTCTCGATCAGGGAGGGGGAGGCCCCGGGGCGCGCGGATCGCTCTCTCGATCAGGTGGGGCCGGGCGACCAGGTGCGGGCAACCCGCGCTGCTCGCGCGGACAGCGTGCCCACGGGGTCGGCGAGCGCGTCGGCCACCTGCTGCGGGCGGTCGGCGACGGCATACACCCCAGACAGCCCGGCGGTCATCGCCTCGCGCCGGCCGACGAGCGACTGCCCGGGGATGGCGATGGCGGGGATGCCGAGGCTCACGGCCGCCTCGGCGACGCCGACGACCACCTTGCCGCGCAGCGACTGCCAGTCGAAGCGCCCCTCCCCCGTGACGACGAGGTCGGCGGTGGCGAGCACGTGACCGAAGCCGACCGCGTCGAGCACGGCCCCGACGCCCGACACCTGCCGCGCCCCGAGCAGGTGCAGCGCGTAGCCGAGGCCGCCCGCCGCCCCGGCGCCCGGCTGCCGCTCCGGCTTGATAAGCGTGCCGCTCAGCAGGTCCTTGGCCGGCGGTCGCACCCGGGCGACGATGCTCGCGAAGTGGCCGAGGGCGTTCTCGAGGCGCTGGGCGTCCAGCTCGGACGCGCCCTTCTGGGGGCCGAAGACGGCACTCGCGCCCTTGAGGCCCAGCAGCGGGGAGTCGACATCGCTCGCGATGACGAGGTCGGTGCCGCGCAGGCGATCGCGCGCCGCGTCGAGACCGCGCAGGTCGTCCTCGGTGGCGTCGGCGAGCGCCAGGCCCCCGAGCGCGAGCCGGTCGACCGGCCCGACACCGAGGGCCGCGAGCAGGCCGGCGCCCGCGTCGTTGGTGCCCGAGCCGCCGAGGCCGATGACGACGCGCCGCGCCCCGGCGTCGAGCGCGGCGAGGAGCAGGGTGCCGACGCCGAGCGTCGTCGTGCGCGTGGGGTCACGCTCGTCGGGCGCGAGCAGGTGCAGCCCTGCCGCCTGGGCCGACTCGAGGTATGCCGTGGGGCCGCCGCCGTCGTCGTCGACGAGCAGCAGCGTCGCGGGCACCTCCCGGCCGAGCGGGTCGGTCGTGACGACGGCTCGCACCTCGCCGCGCAGGTTGGCGGCGAGCACGTCGACGAAGCCGGGGCCGCCGTCGGAGAGCGGGATGCGCGACAGGACGTCGCGTGGTGCCGTGCGGGCCCAGCCCTCGGCGATCGCATCGGCCGCCTGTCCGGCGGTGAGCGATCCGGTGTAGCAGTCCGGGGCGATGACGACGTGCACGACCGCATCCTCCCACTCGCCCGCCTGCCGCCCGGTTCGAGGTGATCGCGGAGGTCACGTGGGCGCCGGGATCACCTCGAATCGGGATCAGGTGCGCGCGGTTCGGTCAGCGGTGTGGCAGGAAGAGGTCAGCGTCGCCGAACTCGTGCCAGGCGTAGCGGTGGGCGACCGCCTCGTCGTAGGCCCGCTGCGTGAGCTCGGCCCCGGCGACCGACTCGACGAGGAGCAGGTGCGACGCGTCGGGGTTGTGCCACCCGGTGACGAGGCCGTCGACGACGCGAGCGGGCCGGTCCGGCGAGATGACGACCTCGGTCCAGCCGGCGGCGGCATGCACCCGGCCCTCGGCGTCGGTGGCTGACTCGATGGCCCGCGTCGCGGTCGTCCCGACGGCGACGACCCGCCTGCCGCGTGACCGGACGAGATTGACGAGGGCGGCGGTCTCCCCCGACACGGCGAACCGCTCGGGCTGCGGCGCCTCGCCGGCCTCCTGCGACGACAGACCCGTGTGCAGCGTGACCGGCGCGACGAGCACCCCCGACGACACGAGGTCCGTGACGAGCTGCGGCGTGAAGGGTCGGGCGGCGCTCGCCATCTCGGCGCTGCCGGCGAGCCGGGCGAAGACGGTCTGGTAGGTCGCGATGGGGAACCGGGACCGGAGGTAGCCGTAGGCGATGGGCCGCCCGCGCGCGCCGAGGTGCTCGGCGAGCCTGCAGCTGCCGTGCTCGATCGCGCGCCACAGCCGGTTGCCGCGGCCGGTGGGCGAGGACCCGGGCGACGGGTAGGGCGCCTCGAGCCGCAGCCGGGGTCCACCCGACGCGAGCTCGACGACGTCACCCTCGGCCGCGTCGAGCAGCGGGTGGGCGGCGTCGGGCGCGGTGCGCAGCTCCACGACCCACGTGCAGTCGTCGAGCTCGGTCGCGACGTGGACGACGACGGCGCCGCGTCCCACGACCCGTCCGTCGACCTCCGCCGCCACGGTCGCCGAGTTGTTGACGAGGAGCAGGTCGCCGGGCGCCAGATGGTGACCGATGGCCGAGAACGTCGTGTGCGTGGTCTCCACCTCACCGTTCGGGGTCTCCGACGCGACGAGCAGGCGCACGCCGTCGCGGCCGAGGCCACGCGCCTCCGGCGGCGCGTCGGCCGTGAGGTCGTCGGTCACGCGGAAGACGGTGTGCGGAGCATGCGAGAGCGCAGCGGTCACGAGGCCACCTCCGATGTCGCGACGGCGAGCAGGTCGGCAGCCCGGTAGCGCCCGCTCGCGGGACGGGCGGCGAGGAGGGCGAGGATGCCCGGGACGGCGACGTCCTCGGGCAGCGGCCGGTCGCCGATGTCCTCCCCGGGGAACGCCGCCTGGTGCATGGCGGTGCGCATGTCCCCCGGGTCGACGGCATACGCCCTGAGAGTCGGCGTCTCGGCCGCGAGGGTGAGTGTCAGGTGGTCGAGAGCGGCCTTGCTGGCGCCGTAGGCGCCCCACGTCTCGTAGTGCTCCACACCGGCGTCGGACGAGATCGACAGGAGTGTGCCGTGGGCAGCCTCGAGGGTCGGCACCAGCGAGCGGGTCAGTGCGTGCGGGGCCAGGACGTTGACGGACAGCACGTCTGCCAGGTCCTCGACGGCGAGGTCACGCAGCGGACGCAGGGGCACGGGCCCGAGCGTGCTCGCGTTGTGCACGAGCAGGTCAAGTCCGCGGGCGCCCACGATCTCGGTGACCACGTCGGTCACCTCGTCGCGGTGCACGGCGTCAGCGACGTCGCCGACGAGGCCGACGACGTCATGGCCGTTCGAGCGGAGGGCGGCGACGGTGTCGGCCAGCCGGGACGCGTCACGTGCGGTGACGACGAGGTCCCAGCCCCGGGCCGCCAGGGCCTCGGCGAGCGCCCGGCCGAGGCCCTGCGTCGCGCCGGTGATGAGTGCGGTGGACATCATGACTCCTTGTGATGGTCGTGGGTCGATGGCCACAGGTTCAGACATCAAGTCGACTTGAGGTCAAGTGCCCGGGCGTCGGGACCCCGCGAAGCGGCATACGATCTGCCTATGACGACCGACACGGCATCGGCCCCGGCTCCTGCCCCGCTGCCCCTTCTCGTGCTCGGGCAGGGCACCGACCTGCACACCGAGCGCGGCGTCGAGTGCCCCGGCGAGCTGCCGTCGCCCTCAGACCCCGATCTCGTGGCGCGCGCCCGCGCGGCCAAGGCTGCCCTCGGCGACAAGGTCTTCGTCCTCGGCCACCACTACCAGCGCGACGAGGTCATCGAGTTCGCCGACGTCACGGGCGACTCGTTCAAGCTCGCCCGCGAGGCCGCAGCCCGGCCCGACGCGCCCTGGATCGTCTTCTGCGGCGTGCACTTCATGGCCGAGTCGGCCGACATCCTGACGAGCGACGAGCAGACCGTGATCCTGCCCGACCTGGCCGCCGGTTGCTCGATGGCCGACATGGCGGCGATCGCCCAGGTCGAGGACTGCTGGGAGCAGCTCGCGGCCGCGGGCGTCGCCGATGTGACGGTCCCCGTGACCTACATGAACTCGTCTGCCGCGATCAAGGCCTTCACCGGCCGCCACGGCGGCACGATCTGCACGAGCTCCAACGCCCGAACGGCCCTCGACTGGGCCTTCGAGCAGGTCGGTGGCGTCGGTCTCGACGGCACCGGCACCGGCAAGGTGCTCTTCCTGCCCGACCAGCACCTGGGCCGCAACACCGCCGTGCGCGAGCTCGGCCTCTCCCTCGACGACTGCGTCGTGTGGGACCCGCACCGCCCGGGCGGCGGGCTCACCCCCGACCAGCTCGACCGGGCGCGGATGATCCTCTGGCGCGGGCACTGCTCGGTCCACGGCCGCTTCTCCGTCGACGCCGTCGAGGCGGCACGCCGCGAGATCCCCGGGGTCAAGGTCATCGTCCACCCCGAGTGCCAGTACGAGGTCGTCGAGCTCGCCGACGAGGTGGGCTCGACCGAGAAGATCATCCAGACGATCGCCGCGGCCCCCGCCGGCACCGCCTGGGTCGTCGGCACCGAGCTCAACCTCGTGCGCCGCCTCGCCCAGCAGTTCCCCGAGCAGCGCATCGCCTTCCTCGAGAAGAACGTCTGCTACTGCTCGACGATGAACCGCATCGACCTGCCGCACCTCGTCTGGGCGCTCGAGTCCCTCGTCGACGGCCGGGTCGTCAACCCGATCCGCGTCGACCCGACCGTCGCCGCCGACGCACGCGCCGCCCTCGACCGGATGCTGGCCCTCCCCGGCCCGACCCACAAGGACTGACTGCCTCGATGCCCGGCCGCATCGCCGTCCTGTCCGACGTGCACGGCAACCTGACCGCCTTCGAGGCCGTGCTCGCCGACATCGAGGAGCGTGGCATCACCCGGGTCTTCAACCTCGGTGACGTCGTCGGCAAGGGGCCGCGCGGCTCGGCGGCGATCGCGCTCACCCGCGAGCGGTGCGAGGTGACGGTGCGCGGCAACTGGGACACCTTCATCGCCCGCGACGAGGCCCAGCTCTGGCCAGCGGCCCAGTGGACGCACGACGAGCTGAGCGCCGCCGACCGCGAGTGGCTCCTCGCCCTGCCCAACGCGCACGACCTCGTCATCAGCGGGCAGCACGTCCGCTTCTTCCATGCCTCGCAGGAGCACGAGTTCCACCGGGTGAGCTACCACCACACCGACGAGCAGTTCCGCGCGATGTTCACCAACACCGAGTTCACCGGCTTCGGACCGGCGCCCTCGGTCGTCGGCTACGGCGACATCCACGGCACCTACCTCGAGGTCGACCTCGGACTGACGCTCTTCAACGCCGGCTCCGTCGGCAACCCGCTCGACGCGCCGGGGGCGCCCTACGTCATCCTCGAGGGCGAGATCGACTCGTCAGAGCCCGGCGACACCGCGGGTGTGTCGATCACCTTCGTGCGCGTGCCCTACGACGTCGAGTCCGAGATCGCGATCGCCCGCGACCTCGGCATGCCTGATGTCGAGCCCTACGCCCTCGAGCTGCGCGACCAGCTCTATCGCGGCTCGGCCCTGCCGCCGCAGTCCTCACCGACCTGACCGACCTGACCGACCCGGCCGCGCACCCTCCAGCCTGACCGACGGACCGCCACGAGACGGCATACCGGATCGGCGTGAGCACGCCGGCGGTCGCGTGGCGCGGCTCGTGGCGGTCCGCCGGGCCACCCGGGCGCGACGGGTCAGGCGTGCAGGGCACCCATGCGGGCGAGGAAGACGGCCTCGGCGACACAGACCTTCTCGAACTCACCGAGGTGCAGCGACTCGTTGGCCCCGTGGGCCCGGGTGTCGGGGTCCTCGACGCCGGTGACGATGATCGCCGCCTCCGGGAAGCGCTCGACGAAGCTTGCGATGAAGGGGATCGACCCGCCCACCCCGATGTCGACCGGCTCCGCGCCCCAGGCGTCGGCGAAGGAGGCGCGCGCCTCGTCGTAGACCGGCCCGTCGGCGTCGGCGGCGAAGCCGGGGCCGCTCTCCTCGAGCGACACCTCGACCCGGGCCCCCCACGGCGCTTGGGCCTCGAGGTGCGCCTTGACGAGGTCGAAGGCGGCGGCAGGGTCCTGGGTCGGCGCGAGCCGCACCGAGATCTTGGCGGCGGCCGACGCCGCCAGCGTGTTGGAGGCCTTGTCGATCGAGGTGGCGTCGATGCCGATCGTCGTGATCGAGGGCTTGGTCCAGAGGCGCGACAGGATCGAGCCGGTGCCGATGAGCTCGACGCCGTCGAGCAGGCCGCTCTCCTCGCGGAAGCGCGCCTCGTCGTAGTCGAGGTCGGCCGCCTCCCCCGCGTCGAGCCCCGCCACGGCGACGGAGCCGTCGGCGTCGTGCAGGCTCGCGAGCAGGCGCACGAGGGCGGTGACGGCGTCGACGGCAGCGCCGCCGTACATCCCCGAGTGCACCGAGTGGTCGAGCGTGCGCACGGTGACGACGGCGCGCACACCGCCGCGCAACGTCGTCGTGAGGGCCGGGGCGCCGATCGCCCAGTTGGTCGAGTCGGCGATGACGATGGCGTCGGCGGCGAGCCGGTCGCCGTGCCGCTTGAGGATCGTCTCGAGCGACGGTGAGCCCGACTCCTCCTCGCCCTCGACGAAGATCGTCAGCCCCACGGGCAGGTTGCCCGCGTGCGCACGCAGGGCCGCGATGTGCGCCATGACGCCCGCCTTGTCGTCGGCCGCGCCGCGGCCGTAGAGGCGCCCGTCGCGCTCGGTCGGCTCGAATGGCGCTGTGTCCCAGTCGGACTCGTCACCGGGCGGCTGGACGTCGTGGTGCGCGTAGAGGGTGACCGTGGGCGACCCCTCGGGTCCGTCGACGTGGCCGATGACCGCCGGCCGACCCCCCTCGGTGACGACCTCGACCTCCAGCCCCTCGGCGCGCAACAGCTCGGCCACGGCCTCGGCGCTGCGGACGACCTGCGACTGGTCGAAGCTGCTCGCCGAGACGCTCGGGATGCGCACGAGGTCCTCGAGGTCGGCCCGCACCTGCGGCATGAGCCCGGCCACACGGGCGCGGATCCGCTCGATCTCGTCGGGGGTCAGGGCTGGGGTGCGGGGTGCGTCGGTCACGCCTCCGACCCTACCGACGTGGCCGGCGCCCACGACGAGCCCGTGTGCCGATCGGCTCGGAAGCGCGGTCACGGCTCGGAGCCCAGTGGTTGACTCGAGGCGTGGACGCCGTCGACGAGGCCTTCGAGGCGGTCCCGCGGTCGGACTTCCTGCCCCGCGGGGCTCGACGCCGCGCCGGCTACGACGGGCCGCTGCCCATCGGTCACGGGGGCACCTGCTCGCAGCCGCGCACCGTCGCCGACATGCTCCGCCTGCTCGAGGCGCGCCCGGGCGACCGCGTGCT
Source organism: Humibacillus xanthopallidus (assembly GCF_044793955.1). Lineage (GTDB taxonomy): Bacteria > Actinomycetota > Actinomycetes > Actinomycetales > Dermatophilaceae > Humibacillus > Humibacillus xanthopallidus_C. The sequence goes on from NZ_CP084995.1 coordinate 2,755,500, forward strand.
CGACGTCGGGTCGGGCTCCGGCTGGACGACCGCGCTGCTCGGCCACCTCGTCGGCCCGCAGGGCCGCGTCGTGGGCGTGGAGATCGAGCCGCACCTCGCGCGGTGGGGCGCTGAGAACGTCGCACGATCCGGTATGCCGTGGGTGCAGGCCCGGCTCGCCGATCCCCAGGTGCTGGGCGCTCCCGACGAGGGGCCGTGGGACCGCATCCTCGTCTCCGCCGAGGCCCGCCGGCTGCCGCAGCCGCTCGTCGACCAGCTAGCCGACCCGGGCCGGCTCGTCGTGCCGGTGGCGGGCCGGATGGACCTCGTCGTCCTCGAGGGTGGAGCCACCCGGGTGACGGCGCACGGCTACTACCGCTTCGTCCCCCTCCTGACCCCGACGGCACCTCCCGCTGCCCCGGGAGGCGCCTGACGGCATACCCCTCGCCCGTCTCGGCGTCCCGCCCGTCTCGCCCACGCTCGCGATGCCGGAGACCGGTGCTCCAGCGCTTAGAGTGTGACCGTGTTCGGACGCAAGAAGACCCTCAACGACGAGCTCGCCGCGCCGGTCGAGCAGGACCAGGCCCGCCCCGGGGCCAAGAACCGCCCGACGCCCAAGCGTCGCGAGCAGGAGGCCCTCAACAAGCGTCCCCTCATCGTCACGGACCGCAAGGCGGCCAAGTCGAGCGACAAGGCGGTGCGCCGCGAGCAGATGGCCAAGCAGCGCGCGGGCATGCTCGCCGGAGACGAGAAGTTCCTCCCGGCCCGCGACAAGGGCCCTCGCCGCCGCTTCATCCGTGACACGGTCGACGCCCGCTGGAACATCGGCGAGTTCATGCTGCCGATCATGCTCATCGTGCTGCTGCTCAGCTTCGTGCGTGCCAGCTGGGCCCTGATGGCGGTCTTCGTGCTCGTCTACGGCCTCATCATCGTGGCCGTCATCGACGCCCTGCTCATGTGGCGGCGCACCCGCACCAAGATCGAGGGCAAGTTCGGCCAGTCCGAGAAGGGCGACGCGTGGTACGCCATCATGCGGGCCTTCCAGATGCGCCGCACCCGCATGCCGAAGCCGCAGGTCGCCCGCGGCGAGCACCCCTCCTGATCTGCGGCCTTCCCTGACCTGAGACCCCGTCGCTGTCGGGTCAAGGTCAGGTCGGCTCAGGTCAGGGTCGGCTCAGGTCAGGTCGGCGAAGGCGAGCGGCTCGCGCGTCACGGCATACGTCGCGAAGTAGAGCCGGTCGACCGACCCGTCGGCGGCGCGCACGACCTCGAGCAGCTCGCCGCGCTCGCGGCCCTCGACGGCACGGAAGCGGTCGCCCGCCGCGACACCGGGGGCGCCCTCCACGGCATACCGCGTCTCGGAGAGCGGGTCGTCGTCGCTGAGGCGTGACCACAGCTCGCCGCCGCGCACGAAGAAGGTCAGGGGCGAGCCCTCCGACCACCACAGCCCGAGCAGGTGCTCGAGGTCGGGGCGCGGCTGCTCCGGCACCCAGGTCGAGGCGAGCGTGGGCTCCGCGTCGAGCACGGCCTCGACGAGGTCGGTGGCCAGCGTGAGCGAGAGCGCGCCCGAGCTCGCGTTGGCGAAGACGATCGCGCCGACGCCCTCACGGCGACGCACCCGCAGACCGGTGAGGAAGCCGGGCATGGCTCCCCCGTGGCCGACGTAGACCCGGTCGCCGCGGCGGCCCATGCCGAAGCCGAGGCCGTAGGCGCCGCTCCACCCGTCGACGTCGGTCATGATGAGCGGCCGACACATCTCGTCGACCGTCTCAGCGGAGACGACGCGACCATCGGGACTCGTGACGTAGGCGGCGTAGCGGGCCATGTCGGCCACCGTCGACCAGAGCCCGCCCAGCGGGGCGGTCGCGTTGAGCTCGAAGAGCGGCTCCTCGCGGGCGGTCCCCGCGTAGGGGTCGACCTGGTAGCCGATCGCGCGGTCGGGCGCCGGGGCGAGACCGGTGCGCGTCATGCCGAGCGGCTCGAGCACACGCGCGCGCACGACGTGCTCCCAGTCCTCACCGGTCACCCGTTCGACGACCTGACCGAGCAGCCCGTAGGCCAGGTTGGAGTAGTGGAAGGCGTGGTGCGCAGGGAGCACCTGCTCCGCCTCCTCGACGCCCGCGACGAAGGCCTCGCGATCGGGGGCCTCGAGGGTCTCCCAGATGTGGCCCACCGGCTCACGCTGGAGCCCGGAGGCGTGGGCGAGCATCTGGCGCAACAGCACTCGCGCGTGACGGCTGCCGGGAAGGTAGTCGCCGATGGTGTCATCGAGCGTGAGGCGGCCCTCGTCGCGCAACGACATCACGGTGAGCGCCGTGAACGTCTTGGTCACCGAGCCGATCATGAACTGCGTGTCGTCGGTAGCCGGTGAGGGCTGCGACCCGAGCCGGGCCGAGCCGGCGTGCGCCGACCACACGAGCTCACCGTCGCGCACGACACCGGCGCTCACACCGGGAGACCGCCACGAGCGCTGCGCGGTCAGCACCCGGCCGAGCAGGTCGCGCCCGAGACCGTCGGAGAGCCGGTCGCTCACTCCGCCGCCCGCAGGCTCATCGGCCCGTAGACGACCGCCTCGTGCTCGCGCAGCGTGACCGCCTCGACGCCGGCGGCCAGCAGCTCCTGCCACGACTCGCCGAGGTAGTTCTCGGCGTCGCTCTGGGTCGGGAAGCCGCCGGTCGGCAGGCCCTCCCCCGCCATCGTGTTGCCGTGGGCGTCGAGGAAAAGCCAGGACCATTCAGAGCTCATGCCGCCAGCCTAGTCAGCAGCCTGGTCAGCGCCCGTGACACGGCGTTTGACGTGTGCGGCGTGCCCGTGTCACGGTTCGCAGGTACCGAAGGACGATGGGGCAAGCCGGTGTGACTCCGGCGCTGACCCGCAACCGTGATGCCGACGGCCGACCACCCGCGAGGGCCCGGCCCGGGCACAGCCGGAAAACCCGCGTCCGTTCGGCTCCTTTGTCAGTCTGTCGTGGAATGCGGACCGGAGTCGCCCGAAGGCACGGGGCTCCGGCCCCGCCTGCCCGCACGGTGTCCGACCGCGAGGAGGAAACCGTGTCCCCTGTTCGCCCCGAAGCCACCCCCCTGAGGGTCGTGCTCTCCCTGCTGCTCGCCGGCGTCTTCGCCGTGCTCACCATCACCCCGGCCCAGGCCGCGGCCTACCGCTACTGGGTCTTCTACCAGCTCACCGACGGCGCCTGGGCCTTCGCCCAGAAGGGCTCGGACCAGACGGTGCCCGCCGATGGCAGCGTCGAGGGCTGGCGCTTCGCGGTCGGTGACGAGCAGTCGACCCGCTTCCCCCGCGCGGTGCTGACCTTCGACGAGCTGTGCGCCGCCACCCCCGCGGCCGCCGGCCAGAAGCGCGTCGGGCTCGTCGTCGACTACGGCCGCCCCGCCGACGCCGCCGACAGCGCCACCCCGCCTGAGCCCACGGCGCTCTGCGCCAGCGTGCCCACCGCCGCGACGAGCACCGACGTGCTCGCCACGGCCGGCGAGCTGCGCACCGAGAAAGGTCTCGTCTGCGGGGTCAACGGCTATCCCGCGACCGACTGCGCCGGCGAGGTCAAGGAGGTCAGCGCCGAGGCGCAGGCCGCCGACACCCCGGTGACCATCGCCGCGCCCGCCGCCGCCACGCCCACGCCCGCCGCCGTCGCGACGCCGATCTCTGCCCAGCCCGCCGCCGAGGCAACCTCGAGCAGCGCCGGCACCGTGGCGGCCTACGTCATCGCCGGTCTCGCGGTCCTGGCGCTCATCGCCTACCTCGTGCTGCGCTCGCGTCGACGGGCGGGCTCGCCCTCCTGAGCGGAGGCGACCGGTGATGCAGCTCCGTCCGAGACTCCTGCACCCCGCAGCCTGGTGGCTGTGGGGGCTCGGTCTCGCGACGGCTGCATCGCGCACGACCAACCCCGTCGTGCTGCTGCTCATCATCGGGGTCTGCATCGTCGTCGTGACGGAGCGTCGCGACCCGGCGACGACCAACCCGCTGTGGGGCTTCCTGCTCATCGGCGCGGTCATCATCGCCTTCCGGGTCGTCCTGACGATGCTGCTCGGCAACGGCGTCTACGGCGACACCGTGCTCTTCACGCTGCCGCAGATTCCCTTGCCGGAGTGGGCTTCTGGCATCCGGTTGGGTGGCCCGGTCACTCTCGAGTCGCTGCTGTATGCCGTCTATGACGGTCTGCGTCTGGCCGCGGTCCTCGCGGCCCTCGGGGCCGCCAACGCCCTCGCGAGCCCACGGCGGCTGCTCCGCTACCTGCCCGCCACGCTCTACGACGTCGGCACCGCGGTCGTCGTCGGCCTCACCTTCGCGCCACAGCTGCTGACCGACGCCCGGGCGGTGCGCTCGGCTCGCACGCTGCGCGGGCACGACGGCACCGGGCTGCGCGAGACGGCCCGCCTCGCGGTGCCGGTGCTCGAGACCGCCTTCGAGCGGTCCCTCGGCCTCGCCGCCTCGATGGAGTCCCGAGGTTACGGCCGCGCGGTGCAGGGGACCTCCCGCGACCGCCGCCTCGCCTCGGGGCTCGCCCTCGTCGGCCTGCTCGGGGTCGTCGGCGGGCTCTACGGCCTGCTCGACGCGTCGGCGGGCGGCGTGCTCGGGCTGCCGCTGCTCGCGGTGGGCGCGGCCCTCGCGGCGGCGAGCCTCGCCGTCGGCGCCTCGCGCGAACGGCGTTCGGGACACCGGCGCGACCGGTGGCAGTGGCCCGAGACCGTCACCGCCGCGGCAGGGGCGGTGCCGGCCGTCGTGCTGGTCGTCGCCGCCGCGCAGGGCTGGCCGGGCATCGTCCCGGCACCCGGAGACGGCCTGCCCGCCCTGCCCCTCGCCGTCGTGGCGGCCGTGCTCCTCGCCGCGGTGCCCGCGTGGCTCACCCCCCGACCCCGCGAGGAGGACCGATGATCACCTTCGACCACGTGTCGGTGACGTATGCCGGCGCGCCCGCTCCCAGCCTCCACGACGTGACGCTCGAGATCCCCGAGGGCGAGCTCGTGCTCGTCGTCGGGCCCACCGGCAGCGGCAAGTCGACCCTCCTGCGCACGATCAACGGCCTCGTCCCCCACTTCAGCGGCGGCACCCTGAGCGGGCGGGTCACCGTCGACGGCCTCGACACGGCGCGGCACCGGCCGCGTGACCTCGCGACCGTCGTCGGGCTCGTCGAGCAGAACCCCAGCGCCACCTTCGTCACCGACGTCGTCGAGGACGAGGTCGCCTACGGCATGGAGACGATGGGTCTCGACCCCACCGCCATCAGGCGCCGGGTCGAGGAGACCCTCGACCTCTTCGGCCTGACCCCGCTGCGGGGCCGTCCGCTCGGCGCGCTCTCCGGCGGGCAGCAGCAGCGCGCCGCGATCGCCGCGCTCTTCGCCGCGGGACCGCGGGTGCTCGTGCTCGACGAGCCGACGTCGGCCCTCGACCCGGTGGCCGCCGAGGAGGTGCTGGCGTCGCTGCACCGCATCGTGCACGACCTCGGGGTGACCGTCGTGCTGGCGGAGCACCGGCTCGAGCGCGTCGTGCACCATGCCGACCGGGTCGTGCTCGTCGACGGCGGCCGCACGTCCGAGCTGCTCGACCCGGCCGAGGCGATGCTGCACTCGCAGATCTATCCGCCGGTCGTCGGGCTCTCCCGCCTCGCCGGGTGGGCGCCGACGCCGCTGTCGATCCGTGACGCGCGCCGCCGCGCCTCGGCGCTGCGTGACCGGCTCGTCGACACGACGTCGCGATCGGTGCCCGAGCTCCGGGTGGTCGGTCCCGCCACCGCCCTCACCGTCAGCGACCTGCGGGTCGTGCGTGCCGGCCGCATCGTCATCGACGAGCTCGACCTCAGCCTCGAGGCAGGCTCGGTGACGACGCTCATGGGGCGCAACGGCGCCGGCAAGTCGACCCTGCTCGGCGCCATCGCGGCACAGCACCCCGTGGCTCACGGTCGGGTGCGCCTGGGCGCATCGTCGCTCGACCCGCACGCCGTCGGCCCGCGCGAGCGGGTGCGGGCAGTCGGGCTCGTGCCGCAGCAGCCCGAGCTGCTCCTCTATGCCGACACCGTCGCGGCCGAGTGCGCCGCGGCCGATGCGGACTTCGGTGTCGCAGCCGGCACCACCGCTGCTCTGCTGCAACGCATCTCGGGCGGTGTCGACCGGTCCCAGCACCCCCGCGACCTCTCCGAGGGTCAGCGGCTCGAGCTCGCGCTCGCCGTGATCCTCGCCGGCTCCCCCGAGGTGCTGCTCCTCGACGAGCCGACCCGCGGGCTCGACTACGGCGCCAAGCACCGGCTCGGCGAGGTGCTCTCGGGCCTGGCCGCCGACGGCACGACGATCCTGCTCGCCACCCACGACGTCGAGCTCGCCGCCGAGGTGGCCGACCGTGTCGTCATCCTCGCCGACGGCGAGATCGTCACCGACGGGCCGGCCCGCGAGGTGCTCTCCGCCTCCCCCGCCTTCGCACCGCAGGTGACGAAGGTGATGCTGCCCCAGACCTGGCTCACCGTCGCCGAGGTCGCCGACGCGATCGGCCGGTCGGCGTGACGGCGCCGACCCGAGCGGGGCGAGGCCGGGAGTCGGGCGACTCCCGGCGGGTCATCCCGCTGCGCTGGCCGGCCGTCGTCTCGGTGACCGTCGTCGGGGTCGTCGGCCTCTTCGCCTTCCTCTGGCCCTTCGTCGTGCCGGCCGAGGTCGCCGTCGCCCACGGCAACGACGCACCGTGGTTCTTCGCCGTGCTCATCGCGCTGCTCGCGGTCGTCTGCCTGGCGGAGGTGACCGCGGGTCGGCTCGATGCCAAGACGGTCGCCGTCCTGGGGGTCGCGGCCGCCGCCGGCGGGGCGATGCGTCTGCTCAGTGCGGGCACGGCCGGGCTCGAGCCGATGTTCTTCGTCGTCATCGTCGCCGGTCGCGTGCTCGGCCCGGGTGTCGGCTTCGTGTCGGGTGCCCTCGCCGTGACCACCGGTGCGCTGCTCACCGGTGGCGTCGGTCCGTGGCTGCCCTTCCAGATGATCTGCGCGGGCGGCATCGGGCTCGGCGCCGGCCTGCTCCCCGTCGCGGCCGGTGGCCGGGCCGAGCGGTGGGTCGTCGCGGCCTACGCCCTCGTCACCGGCCTCGTCTACGGGCTGTTCATGAACCTCTGGTTCTGGCCCTTCCTCGGTGCCAACGCCCCGACCGGGATGGGGTTCGTCCCCGGCGCACCCGTGTCCGAGAACCTCGCCCACTACGGGCTCTTCTACCTCGCCACGTCGCTGGGCTGGGACCTCCCGCGCGGGGTGCTCAACGCGGCTCTCGTCGTGGTCGCGGGACCGGCGCTGCTGCGCGTCTTCCGCAGGGCCTCGCGGCGGGCGGCCTTCGACGCGCCGGTGACCTTCGAGCCCGGCCGCGAGCGGTTGCGCAGGTGACGACGCCCGGGCACACCGCTGATGCAGCGAGCACCACGCTCGTGACGGGTCCGGTGCGCAGCGGCAAGAGCCGACACGCCGAGCACCTGCTCCGGCAGGAGCCGTCGGTCACCTACGTCGCAACGGGTCGGCGTGCTGACCCCGCTGACCCCGAGTGGAGCCGCCGCGTCGAGGACCACCAGGTGCGTCGTCCGCCGTCGTGGCGCACCGTCGAGACCACCGACGTGGCCGCCGCGATCGAGGCGGCCGATGGCGCGGTCCTCGTCGACTGTCTCGGCACCTGGCTCACCGCCATCGTCGACGAGACGGGCTGGCACGACCTCGACGCCGCCGCGGCCCGGGTCCGCAGCGAGGGCCGTCGTCTCGTCGAGACGCTCTGCGCCACCAGCCTCCCCGTCGTCGTCGTGACCAACGAGGTGGGATGGTCGCTCGTCCCCACGACCGCCTCCGGGCGCTTCTTCCAGGACGAGCTCGGGCGGCTCAACGCCCTCGTCGCCGCGGCGTCGGCCGGCGTGCACCTCGTCGTCGCGGGCCGCGTCCTCGACCTCAGCGGGGCCGCCGTCGTGCCCGTCGAACCCGGGCCGACCGCGCCGGCCGCGCCGACCGGGCCGACCTCGCCGCCCCGACCCGCGCGCTCGTCCCCCGATGCGTGACGCCTGGCGCCTCTGCGTCGGCACCTTCACGGCGTTGCCGACGCGGCCTCCGTCACGGGTCGGTGCCCGCACCTGGGGCGGGGCGATGCTGTTCGCGCCCGTCACCGTCCTCCCGGCCGCCGCCGGCTGGGTCGGCCTGGCGCTGCTGACGACTCATGCGCTGATGCCGTATGCCGTCGCGGCGGTGCTCGCTCTCGTCGTGACCGCGCTGCTGACGCGGGCGCTGCACCTCGACGGTCTCGCCGACTTCGCCGACGGCCTCACGTCGGGTCACGACCACGAGCGGTCGCTCGAGGTGATGCGCCGGGGCAACACCGGCCCCGCCGGAGCAGCCGCCCTGGTGCTCGTGCTCGGACTCGACGCGGCCTGTCTCGCAGCCTTGCTCACCGACTCCCGCGGAGCGGTCCTGGCCGTCACGGCGCTGGTGGCGAGCCGGCTGGCGCCCGCGATCTGCGCGCGACACGGCATACCTGCTGCTCGGCCAGCAGGGCTGGGTCACGGCGTGGCGGGCACCGTGACGCGACGCGCGCTCGTGGGCGTCGTCTTTGGGGTCAGCGTCGGTGCGGCGACCGTCGCAGCAACGGTTGCTGAGGCGACGGGCGATGAACTGTCTTGGTGGTCAATGCCGCTCGGCGCTGCAGTGGTCGCGGTGGCCGGTGCGGGCGGCGCTGTCGCCACCCGCCGCCACGCCGTGCGCCGGCTCGGTGGAGTGACCGGCGACGTCATCGGTGCCGCGATGGAGGTCGGCCTGGCAGCCGCGCTCGTGATCGCGAGCGTCGCGCACACGGCGATGTGACCCGCTGCCTCGAATCCCCCTCCTCAGGCGTGCGGATGCGCCACCGTAGGACGTGAGCCGCGAGAGGGTGGTGAGACGCGATGGCGAAGCGGCAGGAGCCGGTCCGGGGAGTGTTCGCGAACGGCATGGAGTTCCTGACCTGGGGCACGGGTCACCGGACGCTGCTCTTCCTCCCGGGAGGCCCGGGCAGCGGCCTGCCCGTGGGGCTGACCGGCCGGATGTCGCGAGCGTGGTTCGACCCGTTCGTCGACGCAGGTCACACCGTCTGGTACGTGACGCGCCGGCGCCACCTGCCGCCGGGCCACTCGGTCGCCGACATGGCCGACGACTGCGCGGCGGCGATCTCCGAGCGGCTAGGTGGTCGTGCCGACCTCGTCGTGGGTGAGTCCTACGGTGGGATGATCGCGCAGCACCTCGCCGCCCGCCACGGCGACCGCGTGGGTCGGGTGGCACTCGTGGTGGCGGCCGCCCGGGTCAGCGACTGGGGCAGGGAGGTGGACGCGAGGCTGCTCGCAGCCCTCGCGCGAGACGACAGCCGCGCCTTCGGTGCGGCCTTCGCCGAGTACGTGCTGCCGCACCCGCGCGCGAGGTGGCTGCGACAGCTCGCCGGTCCGATGGTCGTCCGCGGCATGCTCTCGGGGAAGGACTACCCCCGCTCCGACCTGCGCGTCGAGCTCGAGGCCGAGATCGCGTTCGATGCCCGGGAGGTGCTGCCAGGGATCCGCGTGCCCGTCGTGCTCGTGTGCGGCGACCGAGACCTCTTCTTCCCCGTCCCGATCGTCGACGAGACCGTGCGGCTGATCCCCGGCTGCAGCATGGTCCGCTACGAGGGGCAGGGCCACGTCAAGGTGGCTTCGAGCCGACGTGTCCCGCACGACGTGCTGGCGTTCGTCGAGGAGGGCTGAGTCAGCCCGGCAGCAGCCGCGCCACCCGCGAGGGGAGACGGTCGCGCCAGCCAGCCGCGGGGGTCTCGCGGCGCACCTCAGCGATGCGCTCGCTCCGGGCCCGCTCGAGAGCCGGTGACGCGAGCACCGGCCATGGCTCCTCGCGCCCGAGCGCCCGGGCGAGCAGGAGGTCGGCGAGCTCGGGGTTGAGGGCCAGCAGCGGGCCGTGCAGGCGCGTGCCGAACACGCTGCCGGCGAGCACGCCCTCGCCCCGCTCGTCGTCACGGTTGCCCCGCCCCGCCTCGAGCGTGAAGAGCGCGCGGGCCCCGTCATGACGCTCCGTGCGCAGGTCGCCTGCCTCCCATCCGACGAGCGCCGGCAGGTGGAGGTCCGCGTCGGGCCGGGTGACCACCGTGCCGGTGGCCTCGTGGTCGGGGTGCACCGTGACGGGGGCGAGCCCGAGGCCGTCCTGCCTCGTGCCGGAGGCGTCGACCCACGAGCGGCTCACCGCGTCGAGGCCGGCATCGACGGCGAGCAGCACCGACCTGCCGTCACGCACGCGCACGGCGAGGTCGGTGTCGGCGACCGCGTCGACGAGGGCCCGCACGCCCCCGCGCCCGGTGCCGCCGAGGAGGTAGATGTCGGCGTCGACGAAGGCCTCGGGCCGGTCGACCGTGACGGTCTCGACGGTGAGGCCGCGGGCCGCCCCACGGCGAGCCAGCGCGCCGGCATTCGCCTCGTCGGCGGCGGCGACGGTGGCGAGCGGGAAGAGCGTCGCCACGGTGACGGATCGGGTCGGGCTCACGGGGTGCCTCCTCGGAACTGCTTGGAGATGCGACGGAAGGCGGGGTAGTTGCACGCCACGATGACCTCGCCGGGAGCGTGGCTCGTGACGGCCGTCTCGAAGTCGGGCGCCTCGCGCGCGTCGACCTCGGCGGCCTCGAGGATGGCGAGTCCGTCGGCGCGCCGGCCTCCGGTGACCTGGACCACCTGGCCTGCGAGTCGCTGGAAGGGCGCCTCCCACATCGTCGCGGTGTCCTTGGGCCCGAAGGGGTCGAGAGCCACGACGAGGGGGCGGCCGGTCGAGACGGCCACGTCGATGGCCTCGGCCCAGCCGGCAGGGTTCTTAAGCATGAGCAGTCGGGCCCGGTGCTCGCCGACCTGGTAGGGCGCATAGCGGCCGTCGACGTCGGCGACGGCGCTGATGCGCTCTGCGGCTGCGGCCACGTCGACGCCGAGGGCGTCGGCCGCCGCGAGGGCGAACGCCCCACCCACCGGACCGGTGCGGCCGGGCACCGTGACGTCGATGCGGGTACGGGTGCCGTCGTGCTCGACGGCCCAGCCCTCACCCTCGGGCACCACCGTCCAGTCGGGCTCGGGCCGCGAGCGACCGCAGCCGGGGCAGCTCCACGACGTGTCGGTGAAGTCCTGCACGGTGCCGCACGCGGGGCAGACGAGCGCGTCGTCACGCCAGTAGAGGCCGCCGCTGACGCCGATGATGCGCGGCGCCGTCTCGAAGGCCCAGGTGACGAGCGGGTCGTCGACGTTGATGATGGCGACGCAGTCGGCGGGCAGCGTGGCAGCCGTGCGCCGCCAGTGCTCGAGGGTGCTCTTGAGCGACACGCCGCGCGTGTACTCGCGCGACGAGTTGAGCACGACGACGGCCTGGGGGCGGGTGCCCCGGGCGACGGGCCCGAGATAGACCTCGTCGCACTCGATCGCGGCCAGCCCGCTCGTGCGGTCGGCCGCCATGGCGGTGACGATGCCGTCGGTCATGTTGGCGCCCGTCGAGTTCGAGACGACCGCGCCACCGGGCGACAGGGCCGCCGCGACGAGCGCGGTGACCGTGCTCTTGCCGTTGGTGCCCGTCACGACGACGGTGCGCCGGTCACCGGCCACGGCGCGCAGCACCTCCGGGTCGACGCGCAGGGCGAGGCGACCGCCGATCATCGAGCCCGACCCGCGGCCGAGCACCTGCGACAACCGGCCGGCGGCCCTCCCGGTGGCCAGGGCGGCGCGGGCACGGAGCGGATCGCGTGGGTGAGTCAAAGCGGCTACCCTTCTGGACGGCTTGGGGTCGCCGGTCAGATCCTGATCGACGCGACCGGACCCGGGTCGACAACTGCCCGAGGACACGCCAGATCGTAGCCGCAGGCCGACACCCGCCAGCGGGTGGATGAGGAGGGACCCGTGCGAGCGAGCGACGTCGGCATCGAGATCGGCACCGGTCACGCCGGGCCCCACAACGCGATCACCGACGTCGAGGGCGTCCGGGTCGGCTACAGCACCATCGTGCACGGCGAGGGCGAGATGCTCGTGGGCCAAGGCCCGGTGCGCACCGGCGTCACGGTCGTGCTCCCCCACGGCGGGCGTCCGTCGACCGAACCCGTCTTCGCCGGCTACCACCGCCTCAACGGTTTCGGTGAGCTGACCGGCCTCGAGTGGCTGCACGAGTCGGGCATGCTCTCGAGCCCGATCGCCCTGACCAACACCGACAGCGTCGGTGTCGTGCGTGACACGCTCATCCGCCGCGAGACCCGGGTGCCGGGCCGGATGCCGATCATGCTGCCCGTCGTCGGCGAGACGTGGGACGGCATCCTCAACGACATCAGCGGGCAGCACGTCACCGCGGAGCACGTGCACGCCGCGCACGACGATGCCCGGAGCGGGCCGATCGCCGAGGGCAACGTCGGCGGGGGCACCGGCACCCAGTGCTACGGCTTCAAGGGCGGCACCGGCACCGCGTCGCGGGTCGTCGAGCTCGGCCACCGTCGCTTCACCGTCGGCGTGCTCGTGCAGGCCAACCACGGCGACCGCAAGCACTTCGAGGTCAATGGCGTGCCGATCGGGCACGTGCTGACCAAGAAGGACGTGCCCTTCCCGCGGATGTCCGAGATCACCCGAGTGCCACCGCCGGGCACCGGCTCGGTGCTCGCCGTCGTCGCGACCGACGCTCCCCTGCTCCCCCACCAGCTCAACCGGCTGGCCCAGCGGGCGGGTCTCGGCATCGCGAAGTTCGGGGCCCGCGGCGACAACTACTCGGGCGACCTCATGATCGCGTTCTCGACCGCCGCCCACGGCATGCCCGACCAGGGGCCGGGGGCGCGCACCGAGGTCGGCCTGCAGGTCGAGATGCTGGCGCTCGAGTACTTCGACACCCTCTTCGGCGCCGTCATCGAGGCCACCGCCGAGGCGATCCTCAACGCGATGCTCCAGGCCGAGACGATGACCGGGCGTGACGGGCTCACCATCCACGCCCTCGACGGTGAGCGCCTCGCTGGCATCCTCGACCGCTTCGGCCGCCGCCGCTTCTCGCTGCGCTGAGCCGCCGGCCGGAGATCGACCGGGGACCCTCCGCCGACCTCAGGCCAGCGCCGCCTCGACCTTGGCGATCGCCGCCTGCTCGTTGCCCGAGGTGTCGTCGGCCGCGGCAGCGGCGTCGCGACAGCTCTGCACCACCATCGCCCGGTAGCCGTCGACGAGGTCGGGAGCCTTGGCGCGCAGCAGTGCCACGGCCTCACCGAGCAGGGCCAGCGTGCGGGCCTCGACCTCCTCGGGCGTGCCCTTGGGCAGCTCGGGGAAGCCTCCCTTGCCGACGAGCGCCGCGATCTGCGGGGGTGAGCCCGCGATCGCCTTCGACGCGGCGAACGACTCCTTGAGGCTGTCGAACATGCCCTTCTCCGCGCGAGACACCATCGCGCCCGCCAGCATCGCGGCGGAGCGCAACGTGCCGTGGTCGTCGTCGGTGAACGCGTCGACCGGCGGCGGCGTCGCGTCGCTGGGCTGGTCTGCAGGGGTCTGGGTCATCGTCGGCTCCTCGCCGTCGGGGGCAGGACGGAGGTCGTCCACCCCCGATCCTGCCCCCTCACGGCCCCGGTATGCCGGGTGGCACGTCGCCGATCTCGGGGACCCGCCGTCGTGGTCGGCTCAGGCCTCGCGGACCTGCACCTGCACGAACGGCGGCTTCACGACGGTGGCCTCGACGCCTCGACCGCGCACGTCGATCGACACGGTCTCGCCGTCGGCGACGCCAGGAGCCAGCAGTGCCAAGGCGATTCCCTGCTTGAGGGTCGGGGAGAAGGTGCCCGAGGTGACCTCGCCGACGGTCTCGCCGTCGCGGGTCACGGCGCAGTGCGCCCGCGGGATGCCGCGACCGGTCACGAGCAGACCGCGCATGAGGCGGGTCGGCGCGGCCTTCTCGGCCTCGAGGGCGGCCTTGCCCCAGAAGGCGTCCTTCTTCCAGCCGACCGCCCAGCCGGCCCGCGCCTGCACGGGCGAGATGTCGAGCGACAGGTCCTGCCCGTGGAGCGGGTAGCCCATCTCGGTGCGCAACGTGTCACGCGCGCCCAGGCCACACGGCATACCTCCGAAGGGCTCGACCGCGGCCACGAGGGCGTCCCACAGCGGAAGGGCGTCGTCCCACCGCGGCACGAGCTCGTAGCCGCGCTCACCGGTGTAGCCGGTGCGGCACACGATGACCGGGCGCCCCTGCCAGTCGGCCTCGACGAAGGACATGTAGTCGTGCCCCGTCGGCAGGCCGAGGCTCTCGAGCACCTCGTCGCTCTTCGTGCCCTGCACGGCGATGACGCCGTGGTCGCGGTGCAGGTTGGTCACCGTGATGCCCTCGGGAGCGGCCTCCGCGAGGCGCCGCACCACCTCGGTGGTGTTGGCGGCGTTGGGGATGAGGAAGACCTCGTCGTCGGACTTGAGGTAGGCGATGAGGTCGTCGACGACACCGCCGGACTCGTCGCAGCACAGGGTGTACTGCGCCGACCCAGGCTGGATGCGCCGCAGGTCGTTGGTCAGGCAGGCGTTGACGAAGTCGGCGGCGCCCGGCCCGGTGACCGACGCCTTGCCGAGGTGGCTGACGTCGAAGATGCCGACGCGCTCGCGCACCGCGGTGTGCTCGGCGACGACACCACCGCCGGGGTACTCGATCGGCATGTCCCAGCCGCCGAAGTCGGCCATCTTGGCGCCGAGGGCGACGTGGCGGTCGTGCAGGGGTGAGTGGAGCGGGGAGGACCCCGACGTCGCTGTCGTCATGGTCGTCAACCTACCGTTCCACAATGCGGCGAGCGGGTCCGGTTACGATCGACGGCGCACGTCCGTCGTGCTGCAGCGCTGTGGGCCCTCGGGCCCGGCTGTCGCCCGACGGCCCCACCCGCGCGAGCACTGACGCCGCCGCGACGCCCGCTGACAAGGAGCACCTCTGTGACCACCCTGACTCTCTCCTCCCGCTCCTCCGGGGACGTCGCGGTCGACGCCCTCGTCGTCGCCGTCGTCTCGGGCGACAAGGGCGCGTCGCTCGCGCCCGGCCACGGCCTGCCCCGCCGCACCGTGACCCACCTCGGCTCCGTCATCGGCGACCTCGAGCTGGCAGGCAAGGTCGGCGAGGTCACGACGCTGGCCGCCGTGCCCGACATCAAGGCCAAGGTCGTCGTGCTCGTGGGCGTCGGCGGCCTGGGCACGGGCACCCCTGACGCCGAGGCGCTCGAGGACGTGCGCAAGGGCGTCGGCACCGCCGTGCGCGGTCTCGCCAAGAAGAAGAAGGTCGCCGTCGTCGTGCCGGGCACGTCGGCAGAGCTCGTCGCCGCCGTCGCCGAGGGCGCCAGCCTCGGGGCGTATGCCGTGTCGAAGGCGGGCACGACGAGCACCGACGCCGTCGAGTCCGTCTCGATCATCGGCCCCGCCGACGCCGCGTCGCGCAAGGCCGTCAAGCGCGCCGCCGCCCTCGGCGAGGCCGTGGCCTACACGCGCGACCTCGTCAACCTGCCGCCCAACCTGCTCTACCCCGAGAGCTTCGTCGACTCGCTCGCGGCTCGGATCAAGGGCAGCAAGGTCAAGCTCAAGTCCTACGACATGAAGGCGCTGCGCGCCGGCGGCTTCGGCGGCACCGTCGGTGTCGGCCAGGGGTCGGCCAACGAGCCGCGCATCGCCGTGCTCACCTACTCCCCGGCTCGGCCCAAGGCGACCCTCGCCTTCGTCGGCAAGGGCATCACCTTCGACTCGGGCGGCCTCTGCATCAAGCCGGCCGCCGGCATGCTGACGATGAAGTGCGACATGGCCGGAGCCGCTGCGGTGGCCGGCGCGGTGCTCGCCATCGCCGAGCTCGGCCTGCCCATCGCGGTCACCGGCTACCTCGGTCTGGCCGAGAACATGCCGAGCTCCACCGCCCAGCGCCCGAGCGACGTCGTCACGATGCGCGGCGGCAAGACCGTCGAGGTGCTCAACACCGACGCCGAGGGCCGCATGGTGCTCGGTGACTGCATCGCGCTGGCGTCGGAGACCTCGCCCGACGCGATCGTCGACGTGGCGACCCTGACCGGCGCCCAGGTCGTGGCGCTCGCCAACACCGCTGCCGTCATGGGCAACGACGACGCCTTCCGCACGCGCGTGCTCGACGCCGCCGAGGCGGTCGGCGAGGCGATGTGGCCGATGCCCCTGCCCAAGGAGCTGCGTCCCGTGCTCGAGTCGATCAACGCCGACATGGCGCACAAGGGCGGCGCCGAGGGCGGCATGCTGACGGCGGGCATCTTCCTCAGCGAGTTCGTCGGCGAGGGCATCCCGTGGAGCCACCTCGACATCGCGGGTCCGGCCTTCAACGACAAGGGCGCCACGGGCTACTGGCCCAAGGGCGGCACCGGCTTCGGCGTGCGCACCCTCGTCGGTCTCGCCGAGTCCTACGTCTGACCCACCCACCCCGTCGAAAGGCCACTCCCGGTCGGGTGGGGAACGTCGAAAGGCCACGCCTGGTCGGGTGGGGAACGTGGAAAGGCCAGAACGCACGACGCGTTCTGGCCTTTCGACGTATTGGTGGGCGCAAGTTCGCCGCCCACTGCTTCGGGAGGCGGGCGACTCAGCCGCCGGACTTGCGCCGGAACATCTGCTGCGCCTTGGCGGGTCCGTGGGCCCCGTGCACCTTGGAGCGGTCGTGGTCGTCGGAGACGTCCTTGCCGCCGTGCGCGTGCTTCTTGTCGAGGGCGGCGCGGAACTTCGCCTTCATGTCCTCACTCGGGCCGGTCGTGGCTCCCGCTGCGGCTGACTCCGAGCCTGTCTGCGCGGCTGTCTGCGGGGAGCCCTTCTCCTGCGCCGATGTGTCCCCATCCTTCGTGGACATCGAGTACCTCCTTCTCGTTGGTGCCGAATCCGGCGTGGACGGAACGCTTTTCACTGTGTCAGCCACCCGGCATACATGCCAGTCTTTTTGGGGTCAGGCGTCACCGCGCCGCTTGCGCTTGCTCCACTCACGCATGCGGTTGGGGTAGCCGGTCTGGTTGACGTCGTAGACGGGGATGCCGAGCTTGCGGCTCACCTCGAAGGCCTCCTTGGGCGACGGCACGGCGCGCCGGGTCCACTCGCCGTCCCAGGCGATCAGCACGATCGTCGTCTTCGTGACACTCGTCGCGGGCTCGACGTACGCCTCGACACCCCGCTTGGTCGCGACGAAGGTCTGCAGGTGGGTCTCGACCTCCTTGCGGTCGATCTCCATCCCGGGCCCGTCGGAGCGCCCCGGGAACTTCACGGTCTTCCGGGTGCCCCGGCGCGAGAACCAGCCCATGGCGGCACTGTACGTGCTCCGCCCGTGATGACGACGCGTCCGCGCGGCGGCGTGCCCTGCTTGTGACGTGCCCGGCGATCAATGACAAGATGCTCTTGCAGTCCACCCCCATGCCCCGCACAGCGCCACGAGCCTCACAAGGAGCACCTACGCATGTCGGCTGACGCCGCAGACGACTACGACGTCGTCATCCTCGGTGGAGGGTCAGGCGGCTATGCCTGCGCCCTGCGTTCGGCGGAGTTGGGCCTGTCGGTGGCCCTCGTCGAGAAGGCCAAGCTCGGCGGCACGTGCCTGCACGTCGGGTGCATCCCGACCAAGGCCCTGCTGCACGCGGCCGAGGTCGCCGACGTCGCTCGCGAGGGCGAGCGCTTCGGGGTGCGCACGACGCTCGAGTCGGTCGACATGAGCGGCGTCAACGCCTACAAGGACGGCGTCGTCGGGCGACTCCACAAGGGTCTGCAGGGCCTGGTCAACGCGGCCTCGATCGACTACGTCGAGGGTGCCGGGCGGCTCGACGGTGCGCACACCGTCGTCGTCGGCGACCGCCGCCTCACCGGCACCCACGTCGTGCTCGCGACCGGCAGCTATGCCAAGTCGCTGCCCGGGCTCGAGATCGGCGGTCGCATCATGACGAGCGAGCAGGCACTCTCGCTCGATCACGTGCCGGGCCGTGTCGTCGTGCTCGGTGGCGGGGTCATCGGCGTCGAGTTCGCTTCCGTCTTCAGGAGCTTCGGCTCCGAGGTCACCATCGTCGAGGCGCTGCCGCGGCTCGTCGCAGCCGAGGACGAGGCGCTCAGCAAGCAGCTCGAGCGCGCGTTCCGCAAGCGCAAGATCGCCCTCAAGACCGGCGTCCGCTTCGCGGGTGCCAGCCAGGCCGGCGACGTCGTCACCGTCTCGCTCGAGTCGGGCGAGACGATCGAGGCAGACCTGCTGCTCGTCGCCGTCGGACGTGGCCCGGTCACCGACGGCCTCGGCTACGAGGAGGCCGGTGTCACCCTCGAGCGTGGCTTCGTGCCCACCGACAACCGCCTGCGCACCAACGTCGAGGGCGTCTATGCCGTCGGCGACATCGTGCCCGGCCTCCAGCTCGCGCACCGGGGCTTCGCGCAGGGCATCTTCGTCGCGGAGCAGATCGCCGGCCTGTCGCCGGCACCCATCGTCGAGTCGGGCATCCCGCGGGTCACCTACTGCGACCCCGAGATCGCCAGTGTGGGGCTCACCGAGGCGCAGGCCCGCGAGCAGTACGGCGACGTCGAGACCTACGAATACAACCTCGGCGGCAACGGCAAGTCGCAGATCCTCGGCACGCAGGGCTTCGTCAAGCTCGTGCGTGCGAAGGATGGACCCATCGTCGGCGTGCACATGATCGGCGCGAGGATGGGCGAGCAGATCGGCGAGGCCCAGCTCATCGTCAACTGGGAGGCACACCCGGAGGACGTCGCTGGTCTCGTCCATGCGCACCCCACACAGAACGAGGCACTCGGCGAGGCACACTTGGCCTTGGCGGGTAAGCCCCTGCACGCACACGCTTGAGCCAGTAACTCGGAAGAGGAGAGAACACGTCATGTCAGAACGCGTGACCATGCCGGCCCTGGGTGAGTCAGTCACCGAGGGGACCGTCACCCGCTGGCTGAAGAACGTCGGTGACAAGGTCGAGGTCGACGAGCCGCTGCTCGAGGTCTCGACCGACAAGGTCGACACCGAGATCCCCTCTCCCGTCGCCGGGACCCTGCAGGAGATCCTCGCGCAGGAGGACGACACCGTGCCCGTGGGCGCCGACCTCGCCGTCATCGGCGATGGGGACGCGCCGGCCGCGCAGCCCTCCGAGCCCGAGGCAGAGCCCGAGCAGGCCGCCGAGCCCGAGCAGGCCGCCGCGCCGGCCCCCGAGGCGCCGAGCACCGAGCAGGAGCCGCAGCCGACCACGAGCGAGCCGGAGGCCGAGCAGGCCCAGAAGCCGCAGCCCGCGTCGTCCGGCAGCGAGGGTGGGGGCGGCCAGACCGTCACGATGCCCGCGCTGGGCGAGTCGGTCACGGAGGGCACCGTTACGCGCTGGCTCAAGGCCGAGGGCGACGACGTCGAGGTCGACGAGCCGCTGCTCGAGGTCTCCACCGACAAGGTCGACACCGAGATCCCGTCGCCCGTCGCCGGCAAGCTGACCAAGATCCTCGTCCAGGAGGACGAGACGGTGCCGGTCGGCGGCGACCTCGCCGTGATCGGCGGCAGCGCCGCCCCGGAGCAGCCCGAGCCCGAAGCCCCGCAGGCCGAGGCTCCCCAGGCTGAGGAGCCCAAGGCCGAGAAGCCTGCCGAGGAGCCGGAGGCGAAGCCCTCTCAGGAGGCCGAGCCTGCGGAGGAGGCCAAGGCTGCCGAGCCCGCCGGTCCCCCGGCCGACGCGCCGCGTCCTCCGGCCCAGCAGTCGCCCGAGGCCCCTGAGCCCGCCCAGCCCGCCGCGTCCGGCGAGGCTCCGGCCGCGCCCAGCGACGACGCTGCTGCCTACGTGACCCCGCTCGTGCGCAAGCTCGCGACGCAGCACGGCGTCGACCTGGGCTCGATCACGGGCACCGGCGTCGGCGGCCGCATCCGCAAGCAGGACGTGCTCGATGCGGCCGAGGCCGCCAAGGCAGCAGCGGCAGCCCCGGCTCCCGAGCCGGCCGCCCCTGCCGCCGCAGCCAGCGCTCCGGCTCCGTCGGCCCCCGCTGCCGGTGCGCCCACCACCGTCTCGCCGAAGCGTGGCACCCGCGAGAAGATGACCCGTCTGCGCAAGGTGATCGCCACGCGCATGGTCGAGTCCCTGCAGGTCTCGGCCCAGCTGACGACCGTCGTCGAGGTCGACCTGACGAAGGTCGCCCGCCTGCGCGCCAAGGTCAAGAGCGACTTCGAGTCCCGCGAGGGCACGAAGCTCAGCTTCCTGCCGTTCCTCGCCCTCGCGGCCACCGAGGCGCTCAAGGCGCACCCGATGGTCAACGCGAGCGTCGAGGCTGACGAGATCGTCTACCACGGCACCGAGAACCTCGCGATCGCGGTCGACACGGAGAAGGGTCTGCTCGTCCCCGTCGTCAAGAACGCCGGCGACCTCAACATCGCCGGTCTCGCCCGTGCGATCGCCGACCTCGCCGACCGCACGCGCAACAACAAGATCGCTCCCGACGACCTGGCCGGTGGCACGTTCACCATCACCAACACCGGCAGCCGCGGCGCGCTCTTCGACACGCCGATCATCAACCAGCCGCAGGTCGCCATCCTCGGCACCGGGGCCATCGTCAAGCGGCCCGTCGTCGTCACCGACGCCGACGGCGGTGAGACCATCGCGATCCGCTCGATGATGTATCTCGCGCTGTCTTACGACCACCGCATCGTCGATGGCGCCGACGCCGCGCGCTTCCTCGGCACGATGAAGGCACGCCTCGAGGAAGGACGCTTCGAGGCATGATCCATCACCCCCACATAGGGTGAGACACATGGTCAAGCGCGTCGCTGTCACCGGCTCTTCCGGACTGATCGGCGGCGCGCTTCGCCGTCACCTCACTCAGCGTGGAGACACGGTCCTGCGCGTCGTGCGCCGGGAGCCGCAGGGGCCTGACGAGCTGCAGTGGGATCCGTCCCGCGGCGAGCTCGACGCGGCGGCACTGGTCGACGTCGACGCCGTCGTCAACCTCGCAGGGGTCGGCATCGGCGACAAGCGGTGGGACGCCGAGCACAAGCGCGAGGTCGAGCGCAGTCGCACCGACGCCACCGGCACCGTGGCTCAAGCGCTCGTGCAGGTCAAGGAGCTGACCGGGCGGTCGATCCGCCTGGTCAACGCCTCTGCCGTCGGCTACTACGGCGACCGCGGTGACGAGGTGCTCACCGAGCAGAGCCCTCCCGGGCAGGACTTCCTCGCGGGTGTCGTCACCCGGTGGGAGGAAGCGACCCAGCCCGCCGTCGACGCGGGGCTCTCCGTCGCCTGCGCACGCACGGGACTCGTCATGTCGCCCGACGGCGGCGCCTTCTCGCCGCTGCTGCTGCTCGGCAAGCTCGGTCTCGGCGGCCCGATGGGCACTGGCCGCGAGTGGTGGCCGTGGATCACGCTCGTCGACGAGGTCGCCGCCCTCACGCACCTCATCGACCACGACGAGGTCGTCGGTCCGGTCAACCTCGTCGCCCCGACCCCCGCGCGTCAGAAGGACATCGCCCGCGAGCTCGGCCGGGCCCTGCACCGCCCTGCCTTCGTGCCCGCACCACGCTTCGCCCTGCGGATCGTCGTCGGCGAGTTCGCCGACTCGATCATCGCGAGCCAGCGACTAGAGCCGCAGGTCCTCACCGAGAGCGGCTTCGGCTTCGAGCACGCCGACCTGACGAGTGCGGTCAGGTGGCTGGTGCGCTGATCGCGACGATGCGCCACCCCTGCGCGCCCCGCTGCAGCGTGAAGTCGAGCACCTCCCCCGTCGCGGCAGGCTGCTCCATGCGCAGGCCGCGGCCCACGACGGTGTAGGCAGTCCAGTCCACTCGCGCCCGCACCACCGACTGCGTGGTCGTGGCCGACACGGGAGCAGCCTGGGCCACCTCGAGTGCGAGCCCCTCCCAGCGCACGCCCTCGGCGCGCAGCCGCTCGATGACGGCGACATCGGCCGCCCAGGCAGGTGACGACGGCTCGTTGACCCGTGCGAGCCGTGCCGGATCCGTGGCCACGAGGGCCTCCGCCCGCCGGTCGCTGAGCGCCTGGACCACCTGCAGCGGGGAGGTGCTCGGCGCATCTGCCCGGCCCAGCAACGCGTCGGCATCGGTCGATCGTGTGGGCGTGGGGGTGACGCCTGCCGCCGGCGGGGCACCGGCCGCGACGGCCGTGTCGGCCACCGTCGGCGTCTGCGCCGCCGTCGCCGTCACCGGTGCCCGGGTCACCGCTGCTGACCGCTGGGCCGACTCGGGTGGCTCGCCGGGTGCTGCTGCCGAGCGTGCGACAACCGTGCCGACGCCGATGACGACGGCGAGGATCACGGCCACCCCGGCGACCATCGCCGTCGTGAGGCTGGGCCGCCGTCGGCTTGCCGACGAACCGAAGGGCCACAGCGCGAGCCATCCGGGGCGCCACCTCAGCCGCCACCCCACGGCCCCCCGCCAGCGCTCCCGTCCGGTGCGACCCTGCTGCGCCGGCACCGCGCCCTCCTCTCGGGCTTCGGCTCTGATCCGGTGGGTCAGCGCCGAGGCCTCGTCGGCGCCGACAACCACCTCGACCGCCTCGGCCGGGGCCGTCTCGTAGAAGAGGCGCGCCAACCCCGCCGACGGCGGGCGGCGTGATGGGTCGGGGTCGATGCAGGCTCCGATCACCTCGGCGAAGTCGCCGCCGACGTGGCTGCGGATGACCTCGGGGTCGAGCCGAAACATCGTGTCGGGAGCACCGTTGCCGGTGAGGCAGAACCAGGCGAGCGCCCCGAGCGAGAAGACGTCGCTCGCCTCGGTCGGCGCGAACCCCTGGCGCACCTCGGGGGCGACGAAGCCCGGGGTGCCGAAGACCGGGGCGTCGGCCGGGCTCCCGGCCAGACGGGCCGCTCCGAGATCGAGCAGCAGCGGCCTGCCCGCCGCCGTGACCATGACGTTGGCGGGCGAGATGTCGCCGTGGAGGCCACCTGCTCCGTGCAGCGCGGCGACGGCCTCGCACAGCGGCGTCACCACCGTGACGACCTCACCCGATCGCAGGTGGCCGCGGGCGTGCACGGTCTCGCGCAGGGTCGAGCCCGTCACGAGGTCGAAGACGAGGGCGACCCGGTCGTCGGGCATCGCCACGACGTCGCGCAGGGCGACGAGGTGCTCGTGCCGCACCGCCATGAGCACGTGCTGCTCGGTGCGCGTCGCCTGCTCGTCGGCGAGCCAGCCCACCTCGTGCGGCACCTTGATCGCGACCGCTGCTCCCATGGCGTCACGGCCCTGCCACACCGTGCTCGAGGCGCCGCGACCGAGCACGCTCTCGACCCGGTGGCCGGGCACCTGGGGGCGGGGCGGGAGTCTGTCGCTCACCCCCTCATCGTCACAGCGCCGTCGCCGGCCCCGTTGGCGTCATCCACAGGCACCCGGCGACGTCAGCGGTCCCGCTCGGCCCGCGGCGTCGTCACCGGGACGACGCTGCCCTCGGCGGCGCTGACGCGAGCCGCGTCGATGACTGCGAGCACGTGCACGGCGTCGCGGGGGTCGACGGGCATCGCGGCCTGCGGGTCGTCGGCGGCCAGGGCCGCTGCCACCGCGCGATAGAAGTCGGCCTCGTCGGCGTCGGTCACGACCGGACCGGGCTCCCGCTCGTCGCCGCGCACGATCCAGCCGACGGCGTCGCCCTCGTTGAAGAACTCCGTGAAGGAGCTGACGTCGTCGAACTGCTTGCCGATGACGTAGGCGCCGCTCGATCCGTTGACGCGGGCCCGGGGCCCGGGAGCTCCGTTGACCGAGCTCGACCACACGTGGCTGAGCACGCCCGACTCGTGCCGCAGCGCAAGGAAGGTGTCGTCCTCGGCCACCGTCGTGCGCGCGTCGACCTCGGCATACACCGTCGCGACGCGGCCGTGCAGGATGACCGCCTGGTCGACGAGGTGCGTGTGCAGGTCGAGGAGCAGGCCGCCGCCCTGCTCAGCGGTGACCCTCTCGCGCCAGCGCTGCTTGGGCACGGGTCGCCAACGGTCCCAACGGTATTCGGCGCGCCAGATCTCGCCGATGAGCCCTTCGTCCCGCACGCGGATCAGCGCCGGCAGCTCGGGGTCGAAGCGCCGGTTGTTGAAGACGGTGAGCGGCACCCCGGCGTGGTGGGCGAGCTCCACGACCTCGAGCGCCAGCGCTGCGGTGGTCGCGAGCGGCTTGTCGACGACGAGCGGCAGACCCGCGGCGATGACGGCCTCGGCCTGCTCCCGATGCACCCCGCTCGGCGAGGCGAGCACGACGACGTCGACGCCGCCGCCCGCGAGCAGCGCGTCGAGGTCGGGCACGACCGTCGCCGCACGGTGGTCCTCCCCCACCTGCGCGACCCGCTCGGGGTTGCTCGTGACGACGACGGCCACCTCGAGACCGGCCCGCTCGATGAGCGGCGCGTGGATGCCCCGCCCCGCGGAGCCGTAGCCCACGAGGCCGACGCGGACGGGGGGACGGGGCTGTGACGGCTCGGACGGCATACCGACCTTCCTAGGGGCCGTATGCCGTCCGGCGCAACCCAGCCCACCGGCTGGGTCCCGCTGCACGACGTAGGCTGACGCCATGCGTTTCGTGCACCTCGGGCTCGACCCCGACTTCGTCGACTACGAGCAGGCGTGGCAGGCCCAGCGCGACATGCACGCCAAGGTCGTCAGCGGCGAGGAGCCCGACACCGTCTTCCTGCTCGAGCACGCCGCGGTCTACACGGCCGGCAAGCGCACCGAGCCCCAGGAGCGGCCGACCGACGGCACGCCCGTCGTCGACGTCGACCGTGGCGGCAAGATCACCTGGCACGGCCCCGGCCAGATCACCGGCTACCCGATCGTGCGGCTGCCGGCGCCGATCGACGTCGTCGGCTACGTGCGCCACCTCGAGGAGATGATGATCCGCGTGTGCGCCGACTTCGGCGTCGAGGCGGGTCGCGTGGCCGGCGAGAGCGGCACGTGGATCGCCGAGGACGACCGCGGTCCGCGCCGCAAGATCGGCGCGATCGGCATCCGCGTCAGCCGGCAGGTCGCGATGCACGGCTTCGCCCTCAACTGCGACCCCGACCTCTCGTGGGGTGAGGTCATCATCCCGTGCGGCATCGTCGGAGCTGGTGTCACGTCCCTGTCGTTCGAGCTCGGGCGCGACGTGCCGGTCACCGAGGTGCTCCCCCACGTCGAGAAGCACCTGAGCGACATCATTCCCACGCTGGCGCCCAACCGCCGCGTCCTCGAGCAGGCCTGACCCACCAGCGCGTCCCCCTGCGTCGCGGGTCGCCCAGGTCCTAGGGTGTCCACCACCAACCGGCCGCACCAGGGGGATCGATGGACGTCGCCGTCCGCACTGTCAACCTTCGCAAGACCTACCTCGGGCGAGGCTCGCGACGCGTGGCCGTCAGCGGCCTGACGATGAGCGTGCCGCACGGCGGCGTGCACGGCTTCCTCGGGCCCAACGGCTCGGGCAAGACGACGACGATCCGCATGCTGCTCGGGCTCATCCGAGCCGACTCCGGCACGGCCGAGGTCTTCGGGGAGGAGGTGCCGCGTCGACTCCCCCAGGTCATCGACCGGGTCGGCGCCATCGTCGAGTCGCCGAAGTTCTTCCCGGCCTTCACGGCCCGCCAGAACCTTGTGCTCCTCGCGGGCGCCATCGGCAGCCCGCGCGCCCGCATCGACGAGGTGCTCGAGGCGACCCACCTGCGTGACCGCGGACGCGACCGGTATGCCGGCTTCTCCCTCGGCATGAAGCAGCGCCTCGCGATCGCCGCGACCCTGCTCAAGGACCCCGACCTGCTCATCTTCGACGAGCCCACCAACGGGCTCGACCCTGCCGGCATCCGCGAGGTGCGCGACACCATGAGATCGCTGGGGGCACAAGGCAAGACCGTCCTCGTCAGCTCCCACATCCTGGCGGAGGTCGAGCAGGTCGCCGACACCGTCTCCATCATCGGGCACGGCTCGCTGCTCGCCGAGGGCAACGTGCGCGACATCCTCGGCGGCTCCGGCGTCTCGCAGGTGCGCGTCGGGGTGGCCTCGCCCGACCGAGCCCAGCAGGTGCTGCAGTCCGACGGCTTCAGCCTCACCCGCGACGGTCAGCACCTGCTCGTCGGCACCGACGACCCGTCGGCGGTGACGCGGGCCCTGGCTGGCCACGGCCTCTACGTCTCCGAGCTGGTGCCGGTGCGACCGGACCTCGAGTCGGCCTTCCTGGCCCTGACCGCGGACCAGGGACTCGGCAGCGATGCCGACCGGGTGGCGGGCGGCGGCACCGGCGGCACCGGCGGCACGGCCGGAGGCGCGTCATGAGCGGCAGCCTGGTGTCTCCGGACGCCCGCCCGCTGGCGGAGCGCCGACCGCGGGGCACCTCCTTCCCTGGGCTCGTGGGCGTCGAGCTGCGCCGCCTGTGGTGGCGCCGGCTCACCAAGGGGGTGCTGCTCGGCGTCCTCGCCGTGCTCGCCCTGGCGTCGTTCTCGATCTACCAGGACACCGCGCCGGAGAACCTCGCCGAGCGAGCCGAGCAGTACAACCTCATGGTCGAGCAGATGCGACGTGACCAGGCGAGCATGACGCCCGAGCAGCGCGCCGAGCAGATCGCCTCGTGCAAGCGCGACCAGGCGAGCGTCGCCGCAGAGTCCGGCGACGTCACCGACTTCGGCTGCGACCAGATGTTCGCCATCCCGAGCCCGTCCGACTTCGGGCTCACCAGCACCTCCAACGACGCGATCGTGCGCAGCATCGTCGTTCAGGGGGTCTACGTCTTCGGCTTCCTCGCCTTCATCCTGGGCGCGAGCTTCGTTTCGGCCGAGTTTGCCACCGGGTCGATGGGGACGTGGCTGACCTTCCAGCCCCGCCGGCTCCGAGTCGCCTCCGCAAAGCTCTGCGCCGCGGCCCTGGGTGGCCTCGCGGTCGGCCTCGTCGCCGTGGTCCTCGGACTGTTGAGCGCGGCGATGATCTCCACGGTCAACCGTCCCGGTGTCGACCTGCCGCTCGTCCAGACGACGGCCACGGGCTCCCTCTGGCAGGAGCTCGCCCGCGCCGTCGTGGCGATCACGCTCGGCGGTCTGGGAGGCGCCGTCATCGGCTTCCTCCTGCGCTCGACGGCCGGGGTCATCGGCGCCGTGCTGGGCTGGGTCGTCGTCGTTGAGGGGCTCGTGGGATCGACCCTCGCCGGCGGGCGTCTCCAGCCGTGGCTCGTGCGGACCAACCTCGACGCCTTCGTCAACGACGGCACCTTCTACACGGCCACCACCTGCGGCACCGGCGGGTGCCAGACGGCTCCGGTGGCCCTGTCCTTCACACACGGCTGGATCTACCTCCTCGTCGTCACAACGGCAGGCGTGGTCGCCGCACTCCTCCTCTTCCGTCGCCGCGACGTGACCTGAGGGCCGGCTGTCGATCCGGTCCCGGCTCGTTCGTCGTACCTGCGAGCCGGAACGGCCGGCGACCACACACGAAGGAGCACGACATGGCGAAGTACCTCGTCCTCATCTACGGCAGCGAGCAGGAGTGGGACGCCCAGACCCCGGAGGAGCTGGAGGCGAAGGAGGCCGGACACATCGCCTTCTCCCGCGCCGCGGGCGCCGGACGTCTCAGCGGTGCCGAGCTCGAGTCCGCGACAACGGCCACGACCCTTCGGGCATCGGGCGGCGCCACGCCGGTCGTGACCGACGGGCCGTTCATGGAGACCAAGGAGGCGTTGGGCGGCTTCTACGTGGTCGACGTGCCCGACCTCGACGCGGCGGTGGCCCTCGCCCGGATGCTGCCTGAGCTGCAGGAGCGGCACGGGGCGGTCGAGGTGCGCCCGATCGTCGACCACGGCTGAGCCGGTCGTGCCGCCCGATCTGCCGGAGCTGCCCGTGCCATCGCCCGTGGCGCCGCCCGTGGTGGCCGTCGCGGTGGCACGGGCCCATCGCGACGAGTGGGCCCGCGTGCTCGCCTCGACGGCCCGGGTCACGCGCGACCTCGACCTCGCCGAGGAGTGCACGCAGGACGCCTTCGCCAAGGCTCTCGAGGCATGGCCGCAGTCCGGTGTGCCGCACCGTCCGGGTGCCTGGCTCACGACGGTCGCGGCCAACCGGGCGCGCGACGTCATCCGGCGTGAGGTGCACGGGCGCCGCCTCCTGCCGCTCCTCGTCGACGACGAGCCGGAGCAGGGTCCCGACCCCGATGCGCTGGCGCTCGCCGAGGCCGCCCAGGTCGTGCCCGACGACAGACTGCGGCTCGTCTTCACCTGCTGCCATCCGGCCCTTGCCCGGGAGTCCCAGGTCGCGCTCACGCTGAGGTTGATCTGCGGTCTGTCCACGACCGACGTGGCACGCGCCTTCCTCGTCCGCGAGGCGACGATGGCCGCCCGGATCACGCGTGCCAAGAAGAAGATCGCCGCCGCGCGCATCCCCTACCGCGTGCCCCAGCCGGCAGACCTGCCGGAGCGGGTGCACGCCGTCGCAGACGTCATCCACCTCGTCTTCACCACCGGTCACGACGCCCCCAGCGGTGACGCACTCGTGCGCCAGGACCTCGTCGACTCGGCGATCAGGATGGCCAGGATGCTGCGCGAGCTGCTCCCCGGCGAGTCCGCCGTCACCGGCCTGCTGGCCCTCATGCTCCTCGTCGACGCGCGCTCGGCCACCCGCGTCGACGAGCACGGGGACGTCGTGCTGCTGCCCGACCAGGACCGCTCCCGCTGGGACCGCGCCATGATCGAGGAGGGCCTGGCGCTCGTGACGGAGGCGCTCACGGCCGCTCCCCCGGACCGGTATGCCGTGGAGGCTGCCATCGCTGCCGTGCACGCCGAGGCGGCGACGTGGGACGACACCGACTGGGAGCAGGTCGTCGGGCTGTACGACGTGCTCGAGCGGCTCTGGCCCTCACCGGTCGTGCAGCTCAACCGAGCCGTCGCCGTGGGGCTGCGTGACGGGCCGGCCGCCGGACTGCACGAGATCGAGCGGCTGCGCGACGAGCCGGCGCTAGCGACCTACCCCTACCTCGAGGCGGCCCGGGCCGACTTCCTCGCCCGGCTCGGTCGGTGGGACGAGTCGGCAGCGGCCTACGAGGAGGCCCTGCTGCTCGCGGGCAACGGGGTCGAGAGCACGTTCCTGCGACGCCGGCTGGCTGACGCACGTGCCCACCGGCACGCCTGAGCGCGACCACGGCGCCCGCCACACGGCATACGGCAGCGGCGTCCAGGGTTGCGAGGAGGTGGGCGTAACCTGTGGGGGCAGCCTGAACCCCCCATCGACCCCTCCCAGACCCTCCCGAGGAGCCCGTGTGTCTGTCGTCCCCGACGGCCGTCGTCTGCTGCGCGTCGAGGCGCGCAACGCCGAGACCCCCATCGAGCGCAAGCCCTCGTGGATCCGCACGACGGCCAAGATGGGGCCGGAGTTCACGGCCCTGCACTCGATGGTCAAGAGCGAGGGCCTGCACACGGTGTGCCAGGAGGCCGGCTGCCCCAACATCTTCGAGTGCTGGGAGGACCGCGAGGCGACCTTTCTCATCGGCGGTGACGTCTGCACGCGGCGCTGCGACTTCTGCGACATCGCGACCGGGCGGCCGACGACGCTCGACCTCGACGAGCCCCGTCGCGTCGCCGAGTCGGTGCGCCAGATGGGCCTGCGCTACTCGACGGTGACCGGTGTCGCCCGCGACGACCAGCCTGACGGCGCTGCCGGGCTCTACGCCGAGACGATCCGCCAGATCCACCTGCTCAACCCCAACACCGGGGTCGAGATCCTGCCGCCCGACTTCGGGGCCAAGCCCGAGCTCGTCGGCCAGGTCTTCGACGCGCGGCCCGAGGTCTTCGCCCACAACCTCGAGACGGTGCCGCGCATCTTCAAGCGGATCCGCCCGGCCTTCACCTACGAGAAGTCGCTCAGGGTTCTGACGATGGCCCGGCAGGCTGAGCTCGTGACGAAGTCCAACCTCATCCTCGGCATGGGCGAGACCGACACCGAGATCGAAGAGGCGATCGGCGACCTGCACGAGGCGGGCTGCGACATCCTCACCATCACCCAGTACCTCCGCCCCTCCAAGCTGCACCACCCGATCGACCGGTGGGTCAAGCCCGAGGAGTTCGTGCACTGGTCCGACGTGGCCGAGCAGATGGGCTTCAAGGGCGTCATGGCCGGCCCGCTCGTGCGTTCGTCCTACCGTGCCGGGCGCCTCTGGGCGACGGCGATGGGCAAGTGGGGACGCCCGATCCCCGAGCACCTGTCGCACCTCGCCGAGGCCGCTGCCGCCCCCGCGCGTCAGGAGGCGGCGTCATTGGTGGCCCGTGCCTCCAGCGCCGTATCCTGACCCCATGCCACGCAACCCCTTCGCACGCAAGAAGGACGGCGACACCCCGCCGGCCGAGAAGAAGCAGGGACGACTGTCCCAGATCCGCGACGTCTACCGCGTCTCCAAGGAGACCGACCCGGTCATCGGGTGGTGGATGCTGCTGGCCTTCCTCGGCACCTTCGGCCTGCTCGTGCTCATCGGCATCCTGCTCTCGATGCCCTGGATCTTCGGCAGCTTCGGCGTGCTCTTCGGCATCCTGGCGGCCACCATCGTGATGAGCCGCCGCGCCGAGCGTGCCGCCTACGCGCGGATCGACGGGCAGGCCGGCGCCGTCGGCGCCGCGCTCGTCTCGATCCGCCGCGGGTGGTACACCGACCGCGAGCCGGTCGCCGCCGACGTCGCGCGTCCCGGTGACATCCGCTCGGCCGCCATGGTTTACCGCGTCCTCGGCCGCCCCGGTGTCGTCCTCGTCGGCGAGGGCCCCAGCGGCCGCGTGCAGAAGCTGCTGGCTGCCGAGAAGAAGCGCGTCGAGCGCGTCGCCCCGGGCGTCCCCGTCACGACGATGCGCGTCGGCAACGGCGAGGGCGAGGTGCCGCTGCCCAAGCTCGCGAGCAAGGTCCAGCGCCTCAAGGCCTCGATCACCAAGGACGAGATGTCGATCGTCAACAAGCGCCTCAAGTCGCTCGGCGGCATCCGGGCTCCCCTGCCGCCGGGCGTCGACCCGACCAAGGCCCGCATGGACCGGAAGTCCCTGCGCGGCAAGTGAATTGCCACCCTCACCCCTCGGCGTGCGCGGGGGTGAGACCCAGACGTATGCGTGAGGGCTGGCTCCAGGGGAGCCAGCCCTCCGGCATACGGGAAGGGGTGTGGGGCGGGGACGTGGCGCAGCGGGCGGCGTCAGCGGGTGCGCACGACGACGGTGTTGGGCACCTTGTCGTGCAGGCCACGACCGTCACGGTCCCAGATGATGGCGGGCACGAAGAGGCAGAGCAGGATGGTCCGGGCGAGAGCCTGCACGAAGGTCGCGCGACCGCCCATGACCGCCTGCACCCGCAGGCCCATGATGCGGTGACCGAACGAGGTGCCCACGGTGCCGACGAGGAGCACGTGCATGACGCCGAGCACCCCGAGCACGATGAAGCTCTGGGCGCCGGTGGCGGGCGGGTCGGCGAAGGGCAGCGGCACACCGAAGATGCCGCGCGCGATGACGACCGCGATCACCCAGTCGATGAGGATGCCCACGAGGCGCACCCCGAACGAGGCGATCGAGCCCGGCCCGCTCTGCGGGAGGCCGAGACGCTGGCCGCGCCACTGCCCGTCGGGCATCCGTGCGCCGGGGCCCTCGAGCCACGATCCGAAATCTCTGCGGTCCACCACGACACCAGCGTAACGAGACACGCTCCGCGCACTTGACCAGCCCCTGTGCATCCGTAACACCGCCGAAACATCCGAGTCATGGGCGAGTAATCGGGCCTCGCTAAGGTCGAACCTGACAGCACGAGGCCGTCGGTCAGTCCTCTGCGCGTTTCGACGCGTGCGGGCACCCCCACCGACGACCTCGACTCACATTCAGGAGGTTGGATGTTCAGCTCAGCCGACGAGGTCCTTGCCTACATCAAGGACGAAGACGTCAAGTTCGTCGACATTCGGTTCTGCGATCTGCCCGGAGTCATGCAGCACTTCAACGTGCCGGCAGAGACGGTCGACGAGGACTTCTTCAGTGTTGGCCAGATGTTCGACGGGTCCTCGATCCGCGGATTCCAGGCCATCCACGAGTCCGACATGAAGCTCGTCCCCGACCCCGCCACCGCGTTCATCGACCCCTACCGGGCCGAGAAGACGCTGGTCATGAACTTCTCGATCCTCGACCCGTTCACCGACGAGCGCTACAGCCGCGACCCGCGCAACATCGCGACGAAGGCCGAGGAGTACCTCAAGTCGACCGGCATCGCCGACACCGCCTACTTCGGCGCCGAGGCCGAGTTCTACATCTTCGACGACGTGCGCTTCGAGACGAAGTCCAACGCGTCGTACTACTACCTCGACTCCATCGAGGCCGCGTGGAACACCGGCCGCGAGGAGGAGGGCGGCAACAAGGGCTACAAGACCCGCTACAAGGGCGGCTACTTCCCCGTCTCGCCCGTCGACCACTTCGCCGACTTCCGCGACAAGATCTGCCTCGAGCTCAAGGAGGTCGGTCTCAACGTCGAGCGCAGCCACCACGAGGTCGGCACCGCCGGCCAGATGGAGATCAACTACCGCTTCAACACGCTGCTGCACTCCGGCGACGACCTGATGAAGTTCAAGTACGTCGTCAAGAACTCGGCGTGGGCCCAGGGTCACACCGCGACCTTCATGCCGAAGCCGCTCTTCGGCGACAACGGCTCGGGCATGCACACGCACCAGTCGCTCTGGAAGGACGGCGAGCCGCTCTTCTACGACGAGCGTGGCTACGGCGGTCTGTCCGACCTCGCCCGGTGGTACATCGGCGGCCTGCTCAAGCACGCCCCCTCGCTGCTCGCCTTCACCAACCCGACGGTGAACTCCTACCACCGCCTGGTCCCGGGCTACGAGGCTCCCGTCAACCTGGTCTACTCGGCCCGCAACCGCTCGGCCTGCGTCCGCATCCCGATCACGGGCACGTCGCCGAAGGCCAAGCGCATCGAGTTCCGCGTTCCCGACCCGTCGGCCAACCCGTACCTCTGCTTCGCCGCGCAGCTGATGGCCGGCCTCGACGGCATCAAGAACCGCATCGAGCCCCCGGAGCCGGTCGACAAGGACCTCTACGAGCTGCCGCCGGAGGAGCACGCTGCGATCCAGCAGGTGCCGGGCTCGCTGCCCGAGGTGCTCGACGCGCTCGAGGCCGACCACGCCTACCTGCTCGAGGGTGACGTCTTCACCGAGGACCTCATCGCGACGTGGATCGACTACAAACGCAAGAACGAGGTGGACCCGATCCGCTTCCGTCCGCACCCGCACGAGTTCGAGATGTACTTCGACATCTGATCAGTAACCACCTCTGACATGCGCCAACGTCAGAGTCGATCAGCGCTGGTGCACAACTGGTACCTGATGCGCAGCCGCTGGTGCACACGAGTCGGCGCGGAGAGCCGAAGATACGGCACTCCGCGCCGACTCGTCGTTGTGCCCGTTTCGTACATCACCGTCGAGGCGCTCACGTGCCCCATGCATGCCTGAACGATCTCCACGTCGACCCCGTTGGCGATGAGCAGTGGGGCGTTGAGCCCCTGCCTTTTTGAGCCGCTGGTACGGCGGGTCAGCGATGACGGGGTCAGGTCGCGCACGTTGTCGATGACCACGTGCTGTCACGAGATGCCGAGACCGTCGAGCAGGCGAGCGCGAAGCGCCAAGCCACGCGGGACACAAGAGCTCCGTCCCGGAGGCGCCATGCGCGTCAACGTCAGCGTCTGCGCGTCGCTGCCGCCGGTGGCTGGAGCGGTGACATGACTGGCTGCGAGACATGCTCGCTCGCGAAGGAGCCCGGCCCATGCCCATTCCTGCTGCACCCACCGGCTTCACGCGGTACCTCATGAAGAGCAAGATGGGCGCCGGGCGCGACTTCGCCGTGCTCGACCCTCAGACCGAGAAGCAACTGTTCTTCGTCGACGGCAAGATCGGCGCCCGGCCGAAAGCTGAGGTACAAGCCGAGGACGGAACTGTCCTCTACACCGTGCGCGGGCAGTTGCTCGGAATTCCCAAGAAGATGTCGATCACCGACGCCTCGGGCAGCGAGGTCGCCTCTCTCAAGGCCAAGGCGTTCTCGATGGTCAAGGACAAGATGACCATGGAGATGGCCAGCGGCGAGCCGTGGAAACTGACCGGTCAGTTCATCGAGAAGAACTACACCGTGACCAGCGACGGCCGTGACGTCGTGCGCATCTCCCAGAAGTGGGTCACCGTGCGCGACAAGTACACCGTCGACGTCGCCGAGGGCAACGATCCCGGGCTCGCCTTCGCCATCGTCTGGGCCGTCGACCGCTGGGTGGAGCGCGACTAGCCCAGGACGCCGACGGCCCGTCGTGACAGGCGGTGCATCGACGACGACGACAACGAGCAATCACCGACTGACACGCTCGCGGCGGCCGAGATGTACATCGACATCTGCAGGAGCGCAGCGGAGTCAGATGTCGAACAAGGGTCCAGCGACATCTGATTGATCCGACCGTGCGCACTCGACGTGGAGACACGTCAAGTGCTCACGTGCTTCCGGCACCCCCGTCAGATGACGGGGGTGTCGAGCACGTCGACCCCGAGGCGCATCACGCGCACCGGCCGCAGCACGGCCGCCGGATCGAGGTCCAGACGCCCGTCGACCACCAGCAGGTCGGCAGGACGTCCGGGCGCCAAGCTGCCGGCAGTGTCGCCGATGGCGAGGGCGGCAGCGGCTCGCGACGTGCACATCGCCAGGGCTTCTGCGACCGGCACGCCGGCCTGATCGACCGCCTGGGTCACCGCGACAGGCAGGACGTCGTGCGGCTTGGGTGGTCCGATGCCGGCGTCGGTCGCGAGCACGCAGCGCACTCCCGCCTCGATGAGCGCCTGAACGTGGGCGACCAGCGCGGGCAGCCTCGCGGCGATCGCGGGCAACATCGGCCCGGGCAGAGTCCCTGCGGTCAGCACGACGAACGTGCCGGACGTGGCGAGCCGCTGGATGAGCTGCGGGTCGTGGGCGATGCCGTCGGCCGTCATGAAGGAGCAGTGCTCGATGGTGTCGACTCCCGCCTCGAGGGCGTGCACGACGCCGTCGGTCCCATGCGCGTGCGCGGCAACGGGCACCCCTGCGCCATGGGCCGCCTCGACGACGGCACGCAGCTCGGCGACGCCGAACTGCGCCTCGTGGGGCAGCGATCCCGGCGTGACGTTGCCGCCGGTCGCCATGACCTTGATGACGTCAGCGCCCGCGTCGACGAGCCGGCCTACCGTGCCCACGAGGGACGCGGTGTCGGCACACTCAGCTCCGAGGAAGTAGCAGTGCCCACCCGGCGTGGTCAGGGCAGGCCCGGCGGCGAGGACCCGTGGGCCCGACCCGGGATCGGCCACGAGCTCGTCGCGCAGGTCCAGCGATACCCGCCCCCGCGCGCCCAGGTCACGCACCGTCGTGACGCCCGCCCGCAGAGCGCGTCGCGCGTTCTCCCGCGCCTTCTCGAGCAGCGCCTCGTCGTCGCTGTCGCGGTGCCAGCCGAGCGGGTCCACCGAGCAGTCCCAGCTCAGATGCTGGTGGGCGTCGACCAGTCCGGGCAGCACCGTGACGTCACCGAGGTGCTCGATGACCACGTCGGCACGCTCGCGCGCCGGTGACACCTCGATGACGCGGCCATCCTCGATCACAACGTCGACCGGTCCGATGAAGCGCTCGCCGTCGAACGCCTGACTTGCTCGCAGCGCCCGCATGGCCCCTCCTGCACTCCGTCGCTGCGTCGGAGTGTCCTCTCAGTCGCTCGCAAGGGTCAAGGCCCCGATGGGAGGCACCGACAGGGCCTCCCCCTGAGGCCGGCGTCGCCTTACGGTGAAGATGTCGCGCGCCCGCCCTTACCGCCGCGATGCGCTCCGTCATCGCCGGAAGCGTCAAGACAAGAGCGAAGTAGCTCACCGTGGCCTACCCAAGACGCAAGCCGGCCGACTGGGACACCTGGCTGTCCGAGCTGCAGGCGAACCTGCGTGAACCCGGCCCCGTGAAGGCAGCTCAGCAGATGACCAACTCGAAGGCGTCGAAGGCGTCCATCAAGGACGCCGCCGTGCAACTGGTCCACGTTCGAAGCGCGGCGCTGGTGGTCATTGTCAACGGCGGCAATGACTCGGACTTCCCGGACCCCGAGGCCGAGGCCGCCTCGATCGTTGACCGGCTACCGGCCGGTCTGGGGCCACCACCAGATGATCGAGGACGCCGGCCACTACCCCCACGCGGAGTACCCCAGGAAGTAGCCGCAGCGATCATCCCGTTCCTTCGCGAGCCCACCGTGCCTCCAGCGGGCCTGAGCTGTGCCGGTCCTTCACGGCCACAGACGTGACGTGACGTGACGAGCGCGCCTTGCGTCGACTCGATGTCCTACGTGCGCAGATGAACCCGGCGCCGTGCCGCCCGAGCTTAAACAGGGCTGCCCAGGTATTCGGTGTTGCTACGTACCGGTACTCAGTGTTACTGTTTAGTGGTACTCATCATCACAGAGTAGAGCGGAGGTGAGTGATGGGAAACCAGATGACCGAGATGCTCAAGGGCACCCTCGAGGGCATCGTGCTCGCCATCCTGGCTGGGCGTCCGGCGTACGGCTACGAGATCACGGCGCGCCTGCGGGAGGAGGGGTTCTCGGACCTCGCCGAGGGCACGGTCTACGCCCTGCTCGTGCGCATAGAGCAGCGGGGGTTCGTGGACGTGGAGAAGGTTCCTTCGGAGAAGGGGCCGCCGCGCAAGGTCTATTCCATCAATGCGCAGGGCCAGGCACAGCTGGACGGGTTCTGGAGGAGCTGGAGCTTCCTCTCAGAGCGCATCGGACAGTTCCACGGCACCGATCAGGACGACAGCACTGGCTCAGAAGGCAGCGCAGACCCCGACGGAGGAAAGAACTGAGATGGCTGCGAAGTGGATCGAGCTCCTCACCGGATCGCTCGAGGAGAAGAAGCAGTACAAGAAGGACAAGGCCCGCATCGAGGCGCTGCCGGAGCCGTATGCGACGACCGCCAAGGCGATGCACCGGTATGTCATGTACGCCGGCGGCATCACCGACGGCCGCACGCTCATCACGATGTTCGGCGACCTCGCCGACCTGTGGGAGCGCGCCGCGGTCGACGGGACGCCCGTGCGCGAGATCGTCGGCGAGGACCCGGTCGAGTTCGCCGAGGCGTTCGCGCAGGCCTACACCGGCAAGCAGTGGATCGACAAGGAGCGCGCGCGCCTGAACAAGGCGATTGATGACGCGGAGCGGGCAGAGCCGAGATGAGCGCGGGCGCCGCCATCCAGGTGAAGGGTCTCGAGAAGTCGTACCACGACCTGCACGTGCTGCGCGGTGTGGACTTCGACGTCTCTCCGGGCACCATCTTCGCCCTGCTCGGCTCGAACGGGGCGGGCAAGACGACGGTCGTGCGCATCCTCTCGACTCTGCTGAAACCGGACGCCGGAACCGCCACCGTGAACGACTTCGACACTGCCGCGCAGCCGCAGGAGGTGCGCGAGTCGATCAGCCTCACGGGCCAGTTCGCGGCGGTCGACGAGATCCTCAGCGGGCGCGAGAACCTCGTGCTGATCGCCCGGCTGAGGCACGTGAAGAACCCCGGCAAGATCGCTGACGACCTGCTCGCCCGCTTCGCGCTGGCCGAAGCCGGTGGCCGCAGGGTGGCCACGTATTCGGGCGGCATGCGTCGCCGGCTCGACATTGCGATGAGCCTGATCGGCAACCCGCCGGTCATCTTCCTCGACGAGCCGACGACGGGCCTGGACCCTCAGGCGCGCATCGAGGTGTGGCAGACGGTCAAGCAGCTCGCCGCCAACGGCACCACGGTGCTGCTGACGACGCAGTACCTCGACGAGGCCGAGCAACTGGCCGACCGCATCGCGGTCCTCCACCGCGGCCGGATCATCGTCAACGGAACGCTCGCCGAGCTCAAGGCGCTCCTGCCGGCCGCGAAGGTCGAGTACGTCGAGAAGCAGCCCACCCTCGAGGAGGTCTTCCTCGCGATCACCGGCGATGACGGCAGTGCCGACGCCACCGTCGACAGTCCCGCCGCCACGGACACGTAGGGGAACGACGATGACAACGCATTTCTACGACGACACGGCCGTGCTGACGAGCCGCTCGCTGCGGCACGTCATGCGCAGCCCCGACACGATCATCACGACCGCTGTCACCCCCGTGGTCATCATGATGCTGTTCGTGTTCGTGTTCGGCGGCGCGATCGACACCGGGACGTACTCGTCCATCGACTACATGCTGCCCGGCATCCTGCTGATCACGATCGCCTCCGGCATCGCTTACACCGCCTATCGGCTCTTCCTCGATCTGCAGGGCGGCATCTTCGAGCGCTTCCAGTCCATGCCGATCGCCCGGTCGAGCGCGCTGTGGGCCCACGTGCTCACCTCGTTGGTCGCGAACTGCATCTCGATCGTGATCGTGATCGGCGTGGCCTTCATCATGGGCTTCCGCACGGGAGCGAGCGTCCTGGCATGGCTGGCCGTCGCCGGCATCCTGCTGCTGTTCACCCTCGCCCTGACCTGGCTCGCGGTGATCGCGGGCCTCTCGGCCAAGACGGTGGACGGCGCGAGCGCGTTCTCGTATCCGCTCATCTTCCTGCCGTTCATCAGCTCGGCCTTCGTGCCGACCGACACGATGCCGGCCCCCGTCGCCTGGTTCGCCGAGAACCAGCCGGTCACCCCGATCGTCAACACGACGCGTGACCTGTTCGCGCAGCAGCCGGTCGGCGACGACATCTGGGTCGCGCTCGCCTGGTGCGCCGGCATCCTCGTCGTCGCCTACGGCATCGCGATGGCGATCTACCGACGCAAGATCAGTTAACCCCCTGGCGTCGTCAGACCTCGGCGAGGTTGGCCTTGGCGAGACCCCAGATGACGAGGACGTTGAGAGCGATGATGATGATCGCCCAGATCGGGTAGTACGGCAGCCAGAGGAAGTTCGCGATGGCGGAGAAGACCGCGAGCGCGATGCCGAGCGACCGGGCCACGATGTTGCCGGTCAGGATGAAGCCACCGGCGACGGCGATCAGGATGCCGAGGATGAGGTGGATCCAGCCCCATGTGGTCGCGTTGAACGTGAAGACGTAGTTCTCGGTGCGCACGAGGAAGTCGGTGCCGTTGACGAGGGCAGCGAGGCCCTGCACCGCCTGGAAGATGCCGGCCATCAGCATGATGCAGGCAGCGAAGGTGCTGGCCCCGGCGGCCCAGAGGCTGCTGGTGCTCGGCTGGGCCGTGCGACGGGATGATGAGCTGGTCATGACGTCCTCCTGAGTGTGAGGTGGTGGTGCACCCACGCTAGGGAGAACCTCATCCGTCCCACTACACCCGAAACAGGTGAGCCGCGAGCCGCCCGGCGACCCCGTGCCGGGCGGCTCGCGGTGTGGGCGTCAGCGGACGCGACCGGCGACCCAGGCTCGGGTCCAGATCGTCGAGAGCTGCACGCGCTGACCGGGCCGGGGTGAGTGCCAGACCTTGTTGCTGCCGGCATAGACGCCGACGTGGTAGACGCGACCGTAGGAAGTGAAGAAGACGAGGTCACCCGGCCGGATGCTCGCCTTCGCGATGCGCACCGTGGCGAGTCGTTGGGCGCTCGCGGTGCGCGGGAGCTTCTTGCCCAGCTGCTTCGTGTAGACGTAGTAGACAAGGCCGGAGCAGTCGAAGGCGCTCGGGCCAGAGGCGCCCCAGCGGTAGGGATCACCCCGCTGCGCCGCGGCGATGCGCGTGGCCCGGAGGCCCACCGACGCAGTGATCAGGGTGGGTGCGAGAGCCGAAGCCGCGGCCGGGGACGCCGATGGTGCCGCCGAGGCTGCTGCGGGTGCGAGTGCGCTGCCTGTCGCAGCGAGGAGGCCTGCTGCCAGCAGCGGGCTGAGGATCCGGGACCGGATGCGGGCGGAGCGTGACATGGTCGATGTGGACATGGGGATTCCTTCCCACGCCTGTGAGGTGAGCTGTCGGGTTCGGACGGAAGCTGCCCGGCCGCTGTCGCGGCTTCACCCCGAGGACCGGTGTCGGCCCGGATGTGGGTCCCCCACTCCTGCCCTGTCTGTCTCGGAACTGCAGCGCCGGCGAGCAGGATTCGGCGCCCGACGCGCCGCGCGGGGAGGACCCCGCACGAGGAACTACCCGTCGACGGTAGGCACGCAATCCCCGCGCACGGGTCAGAACGGCACAATTCTCATCGTCGCGGTGTCAGCATGTGGACACGATGAGTGTGGGCCGCCGCGCCCCACGTCGCCCCGGAGCGGCCGGCGGGGTAGGAACGGAGCATGACCGACGGCTTCGACCTCGACCGTTTCGTGCAGGCGCAAGATGCGGCGGGCACCTACGAGCAGGCGCTCGCCGAGCTGCGCGCAGGTCTCAAGCGGGGGCACTGGATGTGGTTCGTCCTCCCCCAGGTCGCGGGGCTGGGCCACAGTGCCACCGCCCAGCGGTATGCCGTGTCGGGCCTTCCCGAGGCCCGTGCCTACCTTGCCCACCCCGTGCTCGGACCCCGTCTGGCGGAGTGCGCTCGCACGCTCGACGAGCTCGAGGAGTCCGACCCCCGGCAGGTGCTCGGCGGCATCGACGCCGTCAAGCTGCGCTCGAGCATGACCCTCTTCGAGGTGGCGGCGGGTGACGACCTGGAGACGGCGGACCTCTTCGGGCGAGTGCTCGACCACTACTTCGACGGCCGTCGCGACGACGCCACCCTCGGCATCCTGGGCGGGAGCGGAGGCGGCATCGTGGGCAACGGGTCGTGACCGCCGAAGGGGCAGCGCCCAGCCCACCACGCACCGAGGCTCCGGACCCACGTCGGTGGCGTGCGCTCGCCGTCTGTCTCGTCGCCGGCTTCATGACGTTGCTCGACGTCAGCATCGTCAACGTCGCGCTCCCCTCGATCCAGCAGGGCACGGGTGCCTCGCCGAGCGACCTGCAGTGGATCGTGTCGGGTTACGCCCTGACCTTCGGTCTCACGCTCGTCGGCGCCGGACGCGTGGGTGACGCCATCGGCAGGCGACCGGTCTTCATCGTCGGCGTCGTGCTCTTCGGCGCCGCGAGCCTCGCCTGTGGGCTCGCGTCGAGCAGTGCCGTGCTGGTCGTGGCACGACTCGTGCAGGGCGCCGCCGGCGGCATCCTCAACCCGCAGGTGTCGGGCCTCATCCAGGAGATGTTCTCCGGTCGCGAGCGAGGGCGCGCCTTCGGCATGCTGGGCGCGACCATCGGCATCTCGACGGCCGTCGGACCCATCGTGGGCGGCACCATCATCAGCGCGCTCGGGCCCGACGCGGGCTGGCGCTGGATCTTCTTCGTCAACCTGCCGATCGCCGTCGTCGCCGTCGTGCTCGCCCGCCGCTGGCTGCCCGCGCCGCACCGGGTCTCGACCGCGCGGCTCGACCTCGACCCCGTCGGGGTCGTGCTCCTCGGCGCCGCGGTGCTCGCCCTGCTGCTCCCCCTCGTCGAGACCGGACGCGGCTCGGGCACCGGCGACGCGTCGGCGGCGGGTGCCCCGGCCACCATCCCCTGGTGGGTGGCCGTGATCGGCGCGGTGCTCGCTGCCGTCTTCATCGCCTGGGAGCGCCGCTACACCCGCCGCGGAGGCAGCCCCCTCGTCGACCTCGACCTCTTCCGCGTCCCGGGCTACAGCTCCGGCGCCGTCGTCGGCCTCATCTACTTCGGCGGCTTCACCGGCATCTTCTTCGTGCTGACGATCTACTTCCAGGAGGCCCTCGGCTACACGCCCCTGCTCGCAGGCCTCGCGGTGACCCCCTTCGCCGCCGGGTCTGCCGTCGCGGCGGCCGCCGGGGGCTACCTCGTGGGCCGCTTCGGTCGCCTGCTCGTCACCATCGGGCTCGCGACCGTCCTCGTCGGGCTCGTCGTCGTCGACCTCGTGCTCGCGCGGGTGAGCGGGTCAGCCCTCGGCTGGGCACTTGCAGCACCCCTGCTCGTCGCCGGCCTCGGCAGCGGGCTCGTCATCTCGCCCAACGTCACCCTCACCCTTGCCGCCGTGCCGGTGCCGCGCGCCGGCACCGCGGGGGGGCTGCTGCAGACCGGCCAGCGCATCGGCACGGCTGCCGGCATCGCCCTCATCGGGGCGGTCTACTTCGCCGTCTCGGCCGGACACGACAGCACGAGTGGCGCCGTGTGGGCGCTGCGGGTGGCCGCGGCGCTCGTCGCGGTCGCCCTCGTCGCCAGCGCGATCGACCTTCGTGCCCGGCGACGGCCGGCTCAGGCCGCGCGGGACGACGAGGTCGGCGAGGGCGTGGCGGGAGCGTAGGCGCGGTCGACCGCGCGGCTGACCCGGTGGTGCGGCCAGGTCAGGGCCAGCAGCCCGACGAGCGCAAGCGCGATGGCAGCGCAGATGGCGACAGCGAGGTAGGGGTTGCCGGTCTGCCGGCCGAACCAACCGGCCACGAGGAACGAGACGCCCGCCGCGGCGACCGACACCGAGCCGGCGAGGCTGAAGATCCTGCCGCGCAGCTCCGGCTGCGTCACCAGCGTGAAGGTCGCCTGCAGGGGCACCATGAAGGCCTGCAGGAGACCGCTCACGACGAAGAGGACCACGACCAGCCAGATCGGCGGGTGCAGCGCGACGGCCAGGAGCGGCACCGGCATCGCCAGGGCGAGCGGCACGATGAGCCGGTTCTGCAGCTGCACGTGCAGACGGCCGATGAGGACGATGCCGATGAAGGCGCCGACGATCGGCGCGGCCATGAGCACACCGCCGAAGCCGCCCCAGCCGTTCTCGTTGGCGATCGGGATGGCCAGCGCCTCGGGGGCGGAGATCGCGAGGCCTGCGACGGCGCTCAGCGCGACGAGGCGAGCCAGCACCGGGTGGCCGGCCAGGTCGCGCGCCGCGGTCTGCAGGTCGCGGGCGAAGCCGCGCAGCCCACGGCCGCGCTCCCCCGACACCGGCACCAGCGGCGCGACGACGAAGATGACGACGGCAGCGACGAGGAAGGTGGC
Organism: Humibacillus xanthopallidus; assembly: GCF_044793955.1. GTDB lineage: Bacteria > Actinomycetota > Actinomycetes > Actinomycetales > Dermatophilaceae > Humibacillus > Humibacillus xanthopallidus_C. The sequence continues at coordinate 2,798,284 of NZ_CP084995.1, forward strand.
GAGGTCGAAGACGAGCCCCACGCCCGACCCCACGAGGGCGACGAGGCCACCGCCGATGGCCAGGCCGATCGCCTGGTTGAACTGCTCCGACATGGCACCCAGACCCACGGCCCGCGCGTAGAGGTGGCGGTCCTCGAAGAGGTCGGTGAGCAGCACCATGTTGGACGCCGTCGAGGCCCCCCCGATCGCCTCGAGCGCGAAGAGGACGATGAAGAGCGTCCAGATCGGCGAGTGCGTCACCGTGAAGCCGATGAGACCGAGCACGCACAGCGCTCGCAGCAGATGCGACCAGATGAGCACCCACTTGTAGGGGAAGCGGTCGACGATCGGCCCGACGAGGCTGCGGCCGAAGAAGGTCGGCACGAGGCTGACGGCCAGCGTCGCCGCTGTCGCGAGCGGCGACTTGGTGCGCTCGTAGACGACCGCGGCCACCGTCACGCGCGCGATGTAGTCGCCCCAGAGGGACAGTGCGTTGGCGATGAAGATGGGGAGGTAGTGCGGCGCGCGCAGCACAGCGGCATACGTCGGAGCGGTGCCGCTCTGCCCCTCGCTCCACATCACGTGTTGACGCTACCCCCAGGTGGGGAGTCGTAAAAGTTGAAATCCGTCGCCTGTCGCGAGCGGCGCGCCACGCGCCGCCACAGCTCACCCAGGGCCGACCCCTCACCGGCCGGCCGGCCCATGATCCGACCGATGCCCTCGGCGTCGCGCAGGTCGGTCGGGACGCTCTCGACCGGCCGTCCGCGCCACAGCACGCCGGCGTTGCGCATGAGCGAGCCGAAGCGCCACGCCTCGCGCAGCGCACGCACGTCCTCGGGCGCGAGCAGCCCGGTGTCGCCGAGCGCCTCGAGCGTCGCCATCGTGCCGGTGACCCGCAGGGCCGGCTTGGCGTGGGCGTGCTGGAGCTGGAGCAGCTGCACCGTCCACTCGACGTCGGTGAGCCCGCCCCGGCCCAGCTTGAGGTGCGTCGTGGGGTCACCGCCGCGGGGCAGCCGCTCGGCCTCGACCCGCGCCTTGAGCGTGCGGATCTCGCGCACCTGGGTGGGGGTGAGACCCTCCTCGCGATAGCGCAGCGGGTCGATGAGCGCGACGAAGTCGCGTGCCAGCTCCTCTGACCCCGCCACCGGCGCGGCCCGCAGCAGGGCCTGGAACTCCCAGGTGAGCGCCCAGCGCTCGTAGTAGGTGCGGTAGGAGTCCAGGCTGCGCACGAGCGGGCCGTTCTTGCCCTCCGGTCGCAGGTCGGCGTCGAGGCTGACGGCCGGGTCGGGGCCGGTGCTCGACAGCTGGCGGGTCAGCTCCTGCACGACGGCGATGACCCTCGCCTGCACCTCGCCCTCGGGCTCGCCCGGGTGCGGGCGGTGCACGAAGAGCACGTCGGCGTCGGAGGCATAGCCGAGCTCGCCGCCCCCGAGGCTCCCCATCCCGACGATGAGCACCTCGCCGCCGAGAGGACGCTCCTCGCGGCGCTCCGTGTCGGCGATGGCCGCGGCCAGGGCAGCGTCGATGGTGGCCGCAGTCAGGTCGGTCAGGGCTGTGCCGACCCCGCGCAGGTCGATGGTGCCGAGCAGGTCAGCGAGGGTGATGCGCAGCAGCTCGTGACGGCGGATGGTGCGCACCGCCGCGATCGCTTCGGCCACGGTGTCGCGGCGCCCGGCCGCCGACTTCATCGTCGCGACGAGGGCCTCGCGGGTGCGGGGCGTCAGCCCGGTGGGCTCACCCAGCATCGAGACGCTCTCGGGTGACCGCGCGAGGAGGTCGGCGGCATACCGGCTGCGCGCCAGCGCGTGCGCGAGCCGCTCGGCCGCGCGCCCCTCGTCGCGGAGCATCTTGAGATACCAGTGCGTCGAGCCGAGCTCGTCGGAGACCCGGCGGAAGGACAGCAGCCCCGCGTCGGGGTCGGCCTCGTCGGCGAACCAGCCGAGCATGACGGGCAGCAGCGTGCGCTGGATGGCTGCGCGGCGGCTGACGCCGGTCGTCAGGGCCTCGATGTGGCGCAGGGCGCCCGCGGGGTCGCGGAAGCCCAGGGCGAGCAGCCGCTGACGCGCTGCGTCGGGCGACAGGCGCACCTCGCTCGGGCTCAGCTTGGCGGCGGCGGCGAGCAGGGGGCGGTAGAAGAGCCGCTCGTGGAGCCGTCGCACCTCGCGGGCGGAGGCCTGGCGGTCGGCGACGACGGCCTGCTCGGGCTTGGTGCGGTGACCCATCGCCCGCCCGAGACGCCGCAGGTCGGGCTCCGCGACCGGCATGAGGTGCGTGCGGCGCAGCCGGTGCAGCTGGATGCGGTGCTCGAGGCAGCGCAGGTGACGGTAGGCCTGGTCGAGGATCGCGGCGTCGTCGCGTGCCACGTAGCCGTTGCGGGCGAGGGCGTTCAGCGCCTCGAGCGTCGTCGCCGAGCGCAGCGACTCGTCACTGCGCCCGTGCACGAGCTGCAGCAGCTGCACGCTGAACTCGACGTCGCGCAGGCCGCCCGGGCCGAGCTTGAGCTGCCGCGCGGCCTCCCCCGCGGGCACGTGCTGCTCGACGCGGCGCCGCATCGACTGCACGTCCTCGACGAAGTTGTCGCGGCCTGCCGCGGCCCACACCATGGGCGAGATCTCGGCCTTGTAGCGCAGCCCGATCTCCTTGTCGCCGGCGGAGACCCACGCCTTGAGCAGGGCCTGGAACTCCCACGTCTTGGCCCAACGCTCGTAGTAGGCCTTGTGGCTGCGGATGGTGCGCACGAGCGGGCCGTTCTTGCCCTCGGGTCGCAGCGCGGGGTCGACCGGCCACAGCGAGCCCTCCGACGTGGGGGTCGAGCACGCACGCATCGTCGCGGTCGCCAACGCGGTGCCGATGCGCAGGGCGGTGTCCTCGTCGACGCCGTCGGCGGGCTCCGCGACGAAGATGACGTCGACGTCGCTGACGTAGTTGAGCTCGCCGCCCCCGGTCTTGCCCATGCCGATGATCGCCAGGCGGCACTGCTCGTGGCCCGGCCCGTGCTCCTCGCGGGCGATCGCGAGACCCGCCTCGAGGGCAGCCTCGGCGAGCTCGGCGAGAGCCTCACCGACGGCGGGCATCGACGCGATGGGGTCGGGCGCCGTCAGGTCGAGCGCCGCGATGCGCATCAGCCCCCGGCGGTAGGCGACACGCAGCGCGTCGTAGGCCGGCACGTCGCCGCGCTCGGTCGTGACCGCGCGCACCAGCTCCTCGCGCACCCGCTCTCCGGTATGCCGCGTGGCCCGGGAGGCGTCGAGCCAGTGCTCCGGGTGCCGCACGAGGTGGTCGACGAGGGCCGTCGACCCGCCGAGGACGGCGAGCACCCGGTCGCGCGACTGGCCGGGGGTGACGAGGTCGGCGCAGAGGGCGGAGATGCCCCACTCGGGGTCGTCCGCGCGCTTGGCCAGTGCCTCGAGGACGCGCACGAGGGCCAGCAGGGCCTGGTCGGGGTCGGCGGTGTCACCGACGGCCCCGAGCACCTCGTCGACCTGCCCGTCGGGGATGACCGACCGCAGCGGCAGGAGTGCCGCGTCCGCGAGGAGCCCGGCCGCCCGCTCCGGGTCGGCGAAGCCGAGCCGGGCGAGGGCTCCGGTCGTGGTCGTCGTGCGCGATGACATCGGTGTCAGGTCCTGCCGTCGTCGGGAGCCAGCGGGAGTCAGCAGGGGTCGGCGGGAGTCGACCCTCGCGTCTCGACCCGCCTCAGAGGCGCGGGAGGTAGCGGTCGAGCTCGAACTGGCTGACCTCGTGACGGTAGTCCTGCCACTCCTGGCGCTTGTTGCGCAGGAAGAAGTCGAAGACGTGCTCGCCGAGGATGTCGGCGACGAGCTCGCTCTCCTCCATCACCTCGAGGGCACGGCCGAGCGAGGTCGGCAGCGGCTTGATGCCCATCGCCCGACGCTCGGAGTCGGTGAGGCTCCACACGTCGTCCTCGGTCTCCGGCGGCAGCTCGTAGCCCTCCTCGATGCCCTTGAGGCCGGAGCTGAGCAGCACGGCGAAGGCGAGGTAGGGGTTGCACGCGGCGTCGAGGGAGCGCACCTCGACCCGGGTCGACTGCCCCTTGTTGGGCTTGTGCATCGGCACCCGCACGAGGGCGGAGCGGTTGTTGTGGCCCCACGTGAGGTGGGCGGGCGCCTCTCCCCCACCCCAGAGGCGCTTGTAGGAGTTGACCCACTGGTTGGTGATGGCCGTCGTCTCGGCGCCGTGCCGCAGCAGCCCGGCGATGAACTGACGACCGACCTTGCTCAGCTGGTAGGGCGCGCCAGCCTCGTAGAAGGCGTTGGAGTCGCCCTCGAAGAGCGAGAGGTGGGTGTGCATGCCCGAGCCGGGGTGCTCGGAGAACGGCTTCGGCATGAAGGTTGCGTAGATGCCCTGGGTGAGCGCCACCTCCTTGACGACCGTGCGGAAGGTCATGATGTTGTCGGCCGTGCTGAGCGCGTCGGCGTAGCGCAGGTCGATCTCGTTCTGGCCCGGGGCGCCCTCGTGGTGGCTGAACTCGACCGAGATGCCCATATTCTCGAGCATCGTGATGGCGGCGCGACGGAAGTCGTGGCCGGTGCCGTGGGGCACGTGGTCGAAGTAGCCGGCGTCGTCGACCGGCACCGGACGCCCGAGCGGACCCCGCTCCTGCTCGAGGAGGAAGAACTCGATCTCGGGGTGCGTGTAGAACGTGAAGCCGAGGTCTGCGGCCTTGGTGAGCGCGCGCTGCAGCACGTGCCGTGGGTCGGCGAAGCTCGGCGCCCCGTCGGGAAGCTGCAGGTCGCAGAACATCCGGGCCGTGCCGGGCGGGTCGCCTCGCCACGGCAGGATCTGGAAGGTCGACGGGTCGGGCTTGGCGAGCATGTCTGCCTCGTAGACCCGGGTGAGGCCCTCGATGGCCGAGCCGTCGAAGCCGATCCCCTCGGCGAAGGCACCCTCGAGCTCCGCCGGCGCGACGGCCACGGACTTGAGCGTGCCGAGCACGTCCGTGAACCAGAGACGGACGAAGCGGATGTCGCGCTCTTCGATCGTGCGCAGCACGAACTCTTCCTGACGGTTCATGTGTCGATCCTGCCGCATCGCTGTTTCGCGCATGTGACGACACCCGCGCTTTTAAGACGGCACCGCTGCCGTATGCCGTCCGGGCGAGGGAACGGCCCCCGGGGAGCTGGTCCCCGGGGGCCGTTCACCGCACTGGCGGCTCGTCAGTCGTCGAGCGGCCTCACGGGGCCGGGTTGACGACGCGGACCGTCATGTTCTCGGCGTTGTCGGAGGTCGCGGTGACCGTGAGCCTGACGCCGGCACCGGCGACCTTCGTCGAGCCGAGCGGGTTGGCCGAGTCCCAGTAGCGGTTCGGGTCGCTGTCGTCGAACGTCGGGATCGCCGGGCTCGACCGGACGTAGACGCCGTAGCCGTTGCGGTGGAAGGTCACCGCGTCGGTGCGCTCCTGGCCGAAGGTGGCGTCGAAGGGCTGACGGCGGTTGCCGAGCAGCACGGCCGACCCACCGGGGGTGCCAGGAAACTTGATCGCCTTCGGACGTGCGTCGACCGGCAGGACGAGCCCTGCACCCGGGTGCGCCGAGGTGTTGTTGTTGGTGAACTCACCGTTGGCGAACCAGACGAGCAGACCGTTCTGGTAGGGGAACTTCTCGACCCAGTTCGGACGGGTGTCGGCCCAACCGAAGTTGTAGGGGCCCGTCTTGAGGGTCCGGTCGTAGCCCGTGTAGGAGCGGTTCTCGGCGATGTAGAAGTCCTGCACCTGGCGCGAGGTGGTGCCGCTGCTGACGGTGAAGCCCTTCGCGGTCCACGACCCGGCACCGGCCTCGACGTCGTCGACCGGTCCGGCCACGCCGTCCTTGGTCACCGAGATGTCGTCGATGAACGCCTCGCTCGAGACGCCGCCGTCGGTGGAGACCCGGAAGCGGAACTGGACCGACTGGCCCTTGTAGGCCGAGAGGTCCCAGCTCTTCTGGCTCCAGGCGAACACCCCGTCGATGGCGGGGCCGACCTGGGTCCAGCTGGCCCCGTTGTCGGTCGAGACCTCGCCGTAGAGGTAGTCGTAGTCCACCTCGAGGTTGCCCTGCACCCAGGCGCTGATCGACGCGGAGGTCGTGGCGCCCGTCAGGTCGACGGTGCGGGCCAGGGTCGAGTTGAGGTTGTCGCCGAAGCCGCTCCACCACTGCGCCGTGCCGGAGTGCGGCGTGTTGCGCTTCGTCGTGACCGTGCGCTCCGGCAGCGGGACGATGGTGGCCTGCGGCTTGACCCCGTAGGAGTAGTCCCACGTGCTCGCCTTGTCGAGCACGACCTTGGAGGCCGGGCCCATCTTGACGTTCCTCGTCTGGCCGGGTTGCACGACGGCGTAGTCGAGCCAGCCGAGTTGCAGCTTCTCCCACGCGCCCATGTAGGACGGGCGGGTGCCGATGTCGGTCTTGCTCCGGCTCATCCAGGAACCGCCGCTCATCAGCGTCCAGTAGCCCGTGCCGTTGTCGCCACCGGCGGTGTCGTAGAGGTCGGGCAGACCGAGGTCGTGACCGAACTCGTGGGCGAAGACGCCGAGGCCGCCGTTCTCGGGCTCGGTCGTGTAGTCACCGATCCAGATGCCGGAACTGCCGAGCTGGGTGCCGCCGGCCTTGTTGAAGCTGGGACCCTGCGAGCCCGCCGTGTTGGAGTAGGCGTACCAGCGGTGCGACCAGATGGCGTCCTCGCCCTGGGCTCCGCCGCCGGCCTCCTCGCCCTCGCCGGCGTGGATCGCCTGGAAGTGGTCGATGTAGCCGTCGGGCTCGTTGAAGTCGCCGTCACCGTCGTAGTCATAACGGTCGACCTTGTCGAACTGCGCGAGGTAGGTCTTGATCTGCGCGTCCGTCTTGCCTGCGGCCTTCTCGGCGTTGTACCAGGCGGTCGCTGTGTCGCGCACGAACGGCCAGTAGGTCTGCGAGTCGGAGACCTTGTTGGAGCCGTATCGCGCCTCGTTGTTGGGCACCTTGACCCAGTCCGAGACGTCACCCTTGGCGAGGAAGCGGCCGTTGGACTGCTTGAGGTAGAAGTCGCGGAACGAGTCCGTGGCCCCGAACATCAGCTGCTGGTAGTGCGCGCGGTTGAAGTCCGGCAGCCAGTACGTCGAGTTGTCGTCGGTGGGGCTCCTGTCCCACACCCGGTCGGGCTCCTCGATCTGGTTGTGCAGCGGACCGGCGCTGCCACCCGTGGTCGGGTTCACCGTGTCGCCGAACTCGACGAGGATCGTGAAGATGTCCTCCTCACGGTCGACCGGGTAGTTGACGTACTTGGACGTGGCGACCGAGCGGCCGTTCTTGTCCTTGGCCCTCGACTTGACCTCGATCACGCGGTTGCCGTTGATCGTCCGCGTGGTGGCCTCACCGTTGATGAGCTTGGTGATGGCGTCCTGGCGCTCCTTGGCCTGTGCCTCCGCGAGCGGGTTCGGCAGGTTGTCCGGGCGCGAGGCCTGGGCTGCAGCGGGGTCACCGCTCGCCGGGGCCTTGGTCGTCGGTGTTGCTTGAGCCTGTGTCGGGGCAACAAGAACGGCAGCGGCAAGCGCTCCCACAGCTATCCCCGAGACAGCGCTCCATCGGCGCTGGTTCACAACTCTCCTCCTGGATCGGTGGCGACCTCCTGATGAGGCGCCCCGGCCATTCGAGCACAGCGTGCGGGGCTGTGGGAGGTTGAGCGCCCAGAAGTCGGCCCGGGAATCGAAAGAGATTGTGCGACAAGCGATTTGCGCCGCGAGCTCGGGACGCGAGAGGGCCCCCGAGATGATCTCGGGAGCCCTCTCGGTCAGTCGACCGTCAGGTCACTTGAACTTGACCTTGACCTGCAGCTCGTTGCCGCCGTCCGTGGTCTTGCTCACGGTCATCGTCGTGCCCGAGCCGGCCACCTTGGTGGACGCCCACGGGTTGGCCGAGGACCAGTAGCGGTTCGGGTCCGAATCGTCGAACGTCGGGATCGCCGGCGACGACGGGACGACTGTGGGGACACCGTTGCGGTGGAAGGTCACCGCGTCGGTGGCCTCCTGGCCGAAGGTGGCGTCGAACGGCTGGCGACGGTTGCCGAGCATCGTCGACGTGCCGTCGGCGTTCTTCAGCATGATCGGCGCGGGACGGGCGTCGACGGGCAGCACCTGGCCACCACCGGGGTGGTCCTTGGTGTTGTTGTCGGCGTAGTCACCGTTGGCGAACCAGACGAGCATGCCGTTCTGGTAGGGGAAGCGCTCCACCCAGTCGGGCTTGGTGGTGGTCCAGCCGAAGTTGTACGGACCGGTCTTCAGCGTCGCGTCGTAGCCGCTGTAGGTGCGGTTCTCGGCGAAGTAGAAGTCCTGGACCTGCTTGGACGTCGTGCCGCTCGTGACCGAGAAGCCCTTCGCCGTCCACGAGCCCGCGCCGGCCTCGACGTTGTCGACCGTGCTGACACCGTCGACGGTCACCGAGATGTCGTCGATGAAGGCCTCGCTCGAGACACCACCGTCAGTGGCCACCCGGAAGCGGAACTGCACGCTCTTGCCGACGTAGGCCGACAGGTCCCACGACTTCTGGGCCCAGGCGAAGACACCGTCGGTGGGGGCACCGATCTGCGTCCAGCTGCCGCCGTTGTCGGTCGAGACCTCGCCGTAGAGGTAGTCGTAGTCCGGCTCGAGGTTGCCCTGCACCCAGGCGCTGACCGACGCGGACGTCTTGGCGCCCGTGAGGTCGACGGTGCGCGTCAGCGTCGAGTTGAGGTTGTCTCCGTAGCCACTCCACCACTCGGCCGAGCCGGAGTGCGGCGTGTTGCGCTTGGTGGTGACCGTGCGCTCCGGCAGCGGGACGACGAGAGCCTGTGCGGAGCCGCTCTTCGTGGCCTTGTCGGCCTGGCTCAGCTTGACCGTCATGTCCTCACCGAAGGGCACCGTCTTGTAGTCGAGCCAGCCGAGCTGGAGCTTCTCCCACGGACCCATGTAGCCGGGCGTCGTTCCGATGGAGTCGGTGCCGCGGTTGAGCCACGACCCGCCGCTCATCAACGTCCAGAACGCGGTGCTGTTGTCGCCGCCGTTGGTGTCGTAGAGGTCGGGCAGACCGAGGTCGTGACCGAACTCGTGCGCGAAGACGCCGAGGCCGCCGTTCTCGGGCTCGGTCGTGTAGTCACCGATCCACATGCCGGTGTCACCGAGCGGCACGCCGCCGAGCTTGTTGAAGTCGGGGCCGGCCGAGCCGGCGCTCGTGGAGTAGGCGTACCAGCGGTGCGACCAGATGGCGTCGGCGCCCTGGGCTCCGCCGCCAGCCTCCTCGCCCTCGCCGGCGTGGATCGCCTGGAAGTGGTCGATGTAGCCGTCGGGCTCGTTGAAGTCGCCGTCGCCGTCGTAGTCGTAGCGGTCGACCTTGTCGAACTGCGCGAGGTAGGTCTTGATCTCGGCGGGCGTCTTGCCGGCCGCGACCTGCGCGTCGTACCAGGCCTTGGCGGTGTCGCGCACGAAGGGCCAGTAGGTCGAGCTCTGGGCGAAGCCGTTGGAGCCGTAGCGGGCCTCGTTGAACGGCACCTTGACCCAGTCGGACACATCGCCCTTGGCGATGAAGCGGCCGTTGGACTGCTTGAGGTAGAAGTCCTTGAACGACTCGCCCTCGCCGAACATGAGGTCCATGAAGTGCGACCGGTTGAAGTCGGGCACCCAGTAGGTCGAGTTGTCGTCGGTCGCACTGCCGTCCCACAGGCGGTCGGGCTCGGGGATCTTGTTGTGCAGCGGTCCCGGGGAGCCCTTGGTGCTGGCGTTGATCTGGTCGCCGAACTCGACGAGGATCGTGAAGATGTCCTCCTCGCGGTTCACCGGGTAGTTGACGTACTTCGACGTGCCGGCCTTGCCGTTCTTGGCCGTGGTCTTGACCTCGATGACGCGGTTGCCGTTGATCGTCTTGGTCGTCGCCTCGCCCTTGAGGAGCTTGGTGACGGCAGCCTTCGTCTCGGCGGCCTGGGCCTCGGCGAGCGGGTTGGGCAGGTTGTCGGGGCGCGATGCCTGGGCCTCAGCGGGGTCTCCGCTGACCGGGGCCGGCGCCGCCGGCGTTGCCTGAGCCTGCATCGGGGCGGTGAGGCCGGTGACGACGAGCGCCCCCACGGCCAGCCCGGAGACAGCGCTCCAGTGACGCTTGTTCAAGATCTGTCCTCCTGATGGATCTGACGCCAGAGCGGCGCCTCAGGTATGAGAGCACAGATGCGCCACAAATTGAGGGTTGCACGTGAAATCCATGTAAAAACTTGGGCCGCAGGCAATTTCAGCAGCACAACCTTAAAGAGGGCGTAAATTTTTGCAGTCACCTTGGACACCGGATGTGCCCGGTGAGCGGGCAAGGTGGCAACCACCTCCGAGCCGGACCGGTTGATAGCAGTCGCTGCCGGAAGGCGGACGGCAGGCGGTGACGGAAGGCGCCGACGGAGGGCACCGCTAGCATCGGCGCCATGAGCGCGCAGGCACCTGAGGAGCCCAACCCCTACGGCTCGGCCGGTCAGCCCACGGGCGGTGCCGCCGCCGCGGTGGGTGCCCCGTCCACCGCGGGTGCGTCACCCTCGCCACGACGGGTGCGCATCCCGCACCTGCACGCCATGAAGACGGAGGGCCGCAAGTGGGCGATGCTCACCGCATACGACATGTATGCCGCCCAGATCTTCGACGAGGCCGGCATCCCCGTGCTGCTCGTCGGCGACTCGGCGGGCAACAACGTCTACGGCTACGAGACGACGGTGCCGGTGACGCTCGACGAGATGGTGCCGCTCGTGCGCGCCGTCTCGTCGGCGGCGCGGCGCGCCCTCGTCGTGGCCGACATGCCGTTCGGCTCCTATGGCGCGTCGGTGGAGCAGGGCTTCACCAGCGCCGTGCGGCTCATGAAGGAGGGGCTTGCCCACGCCGTGAAGCTCGAGGGCGGCAGCCCGATGGTCCCGCTCATCAGGGCCCTCACCGACGCCGGCATCCCCGTGATGGCGCACCTCGGCTTCACGCCGCAGAGCGAGCACCAGCTCGGCGGCTACCGCGTGCAGGGGCGTGGCGACGCGGCCGAGGAGCTCATCGCCGAGGCCCGCGCGGTGCAGGACGCCGGAGCCTTCTCGGTCGTCCTCGAGATGGTGCCCGCACCCGTCGCGACGCGCGTCACCGAGGCGCTCGCGATCCCGACCATCGGCATCGGAGCCGGCAACGGCACCGATGCCCAAGTGCTCGTGTGGAGCGACTTCGCCGGGCTGCGCAGCGGCAAGGCACCGCGCTTCGTCAAGAAGTACGCCGACCTGCGCGGCACCCTCATCGACGCCGCCCAGGCGTATGCCGCTGACGTCGAGTCGGGCGCCTTCCCCGCGGCCGAGCACTCCTTCGAGTCCTAGGTCCCGGCCGCGGGCCCCGCCGCGACGCGTCAGTCGTCCAGCTCGTCCTCGTCGCGCGCCCCGGCGCCATCGCGCCACGCGCGGTCCTCGGCGTCCCACTGCTCCGTCTTCTTGTGGGCCGTCTCGAGGGCCGCTCTCGCCTCCGCCTCCGTGGCGTAGGGGCCGAGCACCTGCTCGCCTCGGCTGCGGTTGTCGTCGCTCTCGACCTGGCCGGTGTCGACGTTGTACCAGAAGCTCACTGCCACTCCTCACATCTGCGCTGACGTCCTGAACTGGGAGGTCCGGGTCGTGGGCGGCCCGCGTCGGGGCGCGCTCACGACGACCTAGACTCCACCGTATGCCGTTGCTCCACGCCCCGGTGGCCCCGCACCCGCTGAGTCCGCGCCGCGCTGTGCCCAGCTCGATCGAGCGACCGCACTACGTCGACGTGCCCGACCCCCGCGAGGACGGCGACGCGCGCATCAAGGATGCCGAGACGATCGAGCGGATGCGTGTCGCTGGGCGCATCGCCGCCCAGGCGATGGCCGCGGCGGCGGAGCGCATCGCCCCGGGAGTGACGACCGACGAGCTCGACGCCGTGGCCCACGAGTTCATGCTCGACCACGGCGCCTACCCGTCCCCCTTGGGCTACAAGGCCTTTCCCAAGTCGGTGTGCACCAGCGTCAACGAGGTGATCTGCCACGGCATCCCCGACGCCCGCCCGCTCGAGGACGGCGACATCGTCAACATCGACGTCACGGCATACATCGGTGGCGTGCACGGCGACACGGACGCGACCTATCTCGTCGGTGACGTCGACGAGGAGTCGCGCCTGCTCGTCGAGCGCACCCACGAGGCGATGATGCGCGGCATCCGCGCTGCGCGTCCGGGCCGAGAGATCAACGTCATCGGACGGGTCATCGAGAGCTACGCGAAGCGCTTCGGCTACGGCGTCGTGCGCGACTTCACCGGCCACGGCATCGGCACGGAGTTCCACTCCGGCTTGATCGTGCCGCACTACGACGCTGCGCCCCACTACGGCACCGTCATCCAGGCCGGCATGACCTTCACGATCGAGCCGATGCTCAACCTAGGCACCCACGAGTGGCGGATGTGGGACGACGGCTGGACCGTCGTGACCCGTGACGGGCAGCGCTCGGCGCAGTTCGAGCACACCATCCTCGTGACGGACACCGGCAACGAGATCCTCACGCTCCCGTAGGCTCCTCACGCCAGATCCGCACCACCTGGTCACACCAGCAGTTCTCGACGCACCCCGGACCTCGACAAGGAAGTTGCAGCACATGGGCAAGAAGGGCAAGCCACTCGGCATCGACATCGGCGGCAGCGGCATCAAGGGTGCCCCGGTCGACCTCGCGGCCGGTGAACTCGCCGGGGCGCGTCTGAAGATCCTGACCCCGAAGCCGGCAACCCCTGACGCCGTGGCCGAGGTCGTCGACCAGATCGTCGACCACTTCGCCGAGCAGACCGGTGACTCCCCCATCGGCGTCACGGTGCCCGCTGTCGTCATCCGGGGCACGGTGCTGTCGGCCGCCAACATCGACCCGTCGTGGCTCAACACCGACGCCGAGGCGCTCATCAAGGAGCACACGGGGCGCTCCGTCACGGTGCTCAACGACGCCGACGCGGCCGGCATCGCCGAGTTGCACTACGGCGCAGCCAAGGGCGTGCAGGGACTCGTCATCCTCACCACCCTCGGGACCGGCATCGGCACGGCGATCATCCACGACGGACGCCTCGTGCCCAACTCCGAGCTCGGGCACCTCGAGATCGACGGCTACGACGCCGAGGACCGTGCGGCCTCGTCGGCCAAGGACGCCGAGGAGCTGTCCTGGACGGAGTATGCCGAGCGCCTTCAGACCTACTACGACACGATCGAGAAGCTCTTCTCGCCCGACCTCATCGTCGTCGGCGGCGGCATCTCCAAGGACAGCGAGAAGTTCCTGCCCAAGCTCACGCTGCGCTGTCCCATCGTGCCTGCACAGCTGCGCAACCAGGCCGGCATCATCGGTGCCGCCCACCTCGCCGTCGAGCGGTCCAAGACTTCCTGACGCAGGGCCCCCGCCGCGGATGGAAAGTGCCCACTCGACCTACAGACCCCGTCGAGTGGGCACTTTGCACCGCACGTCCACACCCCACGGGGCCCAGGCCCCGGTGGAAAGTGCCCACTCGACCTGCAGACCCCGTCGAGTGGGCACTTTGCATCGCACGTCCACACCCCACGTGGCCCAGGCCCCGGTGGAAAGTGCCCACTCGACCTGCAGACCCCGTCGAGTGGGGACTTTCTGACGGGGTATGCCGGTCGGAAACTGGGCACTCGACCCACCATCACGTCGAGTGGGCACTTTGCATCGCGCGTTCACACCCCACGGGCCGAGTCTCCGGTGGAAAGTGCCCACTCGACGGTGGGCGGTGGGGTCCTGGTGTCAGGTGCGGCGGAGGGCGGCGAGGAGCTCGGGGCCGCTGCGCTCGAAGATGCGCGCCCCGATGCGGATGCCGACGAGGGCGGCCGCGACGCCGAGCACGACGCCGAGCACCGCGGTGGCCCAGACGGCCCACACCTGCCCCTGCCACCCGAGCCAGGCGAGCACGACGACGGGCGAGGCGATCACCGCGGTGCCGATGCTCGCCACCGTCTGCGAGAGCAGGGTGACGCCGGCAGCACCGGGCGGTGAGGCAAACGGGCTCTCCCCCGACTCGGGCACCGGGTAGGGCAGCACGACGCTCATGATGCTCGAGAGCCCGTAGCCCGCGCCGAGCAAGGCCACCGAGAGCCCGACCAGGCCGCCGAGCAGGTCGAACCGCTGACCGACCCAGGCGCCAACGACCGCGTAGGTCGGCAGGAGCACGGCGGCGAGCAGCACGGAGGAGACGAGACGACCCCGCCGGTCGGCGCCGCCGGGGGTGGCCGTGACGAGGTGCAGCCAGATCGCATCGGAGTCGTAGGCCACCGCGTTGTGCTCACCCCAGCCGAGCAGGAAGGCGACGAGCGGCGCCATCAGCAAGGGGGCCCACGCCACGTCGCCGAGGTAGTAGGGCACGAGCAGCAGCAGCGGCACGAGCGGCGTCATGATGACCGAGACCTGGAAGCGAGGGTCTCGGCGGTAGTAGGTGAGCACGCGACCGGCCACCGCCCCACCGGGAGTGTCGGGCAGGCGCCCGAGCAGCCCGAGGTCGCCGTCGGCTGCCACCCCCGCGTCGGAGCGCGAGATCGCTCGGGGGTTCTCGACCTGGTCGGCCACGGCCGCTGCCCAGAGTCGTCCGACGAGGAGCAACGTCGCAGCGCCGAGCCCGAGCCGCACGAGGCCAATGAGCGTGTCACCCGCGGCGATGTCGCTGGGGGCGGCCCACACCCACCCGAGCGGGGTCCACGCGACGACGTCGGACAGCAGGTCGGCCGTGGCCTTCGCGTCGTCGCTCGACCGGCCGACGATGGCCACGACCGGCGCCACGACGACGAGGAGCAGCAGGGCCGCGATGCCGAGAGCGTCACGACCGCGCCGCGACTGCAGGGCGCCGGTGGACCTCGCCGAGACCCACCGGCTCGTCGTCACTGCCGTCAGCACCCCGATGACCACGGAGAGCAGGCCGACCACCGACGACGCGAGCGTCACTGTCGAGGCGACGAAGACGCCGGTCATGATGACCCCGGTGGCGATCGCGGGCAGGCCGATGAGGGCCGACAGCGCCAACCCGACAGCGAGGTCACGCGTCGGGATCGCGAACGTCGAGAACCGCGCCGGGTCGAGGGTCGGGTCGGACCCGAACGTGAAGAGCGGCACGATCGTCCACAGCACGATGGTCGCGGCCCCGACGAGCGGGATCACCACCCGGGCGTCACCGGGCGAGGTGCGCAACGACGCCAGCGCCACCGCGACACCGACGACCGCGAACGAGAAGTAGATGATGCCGGCGATGAGGCCGATCGTCTGGGCCCGACTGCGGCGGAAGAGGTTTCGCAGGAGGAGCAGCTTCAGTCGGAGGAGGTGCGCAACCACGACAGCCCCTCCACCTCGGTGCTGCCGCCGACGAGGTCGACGAAGCGCTCCTCGAGGGAGCGACCACCGCGCACCTCGTCGATGGGTCCGACCGCCAGCACCTGCCCGTCGGCGATGACGGCGACGTGGCTGCACAGCCGTTGCACGAGGTCCATGACATGGCTCGAGAGCACCACCGTGCCGCCGGCGGCGACGTAGTCCTCGAGGATGCGGCGGATCGTGGCCGCCGAGACGGGGTCGACCGCCTCGAAGGGCTCGTCGAGCACGAGCACCCTCGGCGCATGCACGAGCGCGCAGGCGAGCGTGGCCTTCTTCGTCATGCCGGCCGAGTAGTCGACGACGAGCTTGCCCTGCGCCTCTCCGAGGCCGAGCGCCGCGATGAGCTCCGAGGCCCGCTCGGTCGCGAGCTCACGTGGCATCCCGCGCAGCAGTCCGGCATACGTGATGAGCTGGAGCCCGGTGAGCCGGTCGAAGAGCTTGAGCCCGTCAGGGAGCACGCCGAGGAGCCGCTTGGCGGCGACGGGGTCGGCCCAGACGTCGTGGCCGAGCACGAACGCCTGACCGTTGTCGGGGCGCAGCAGGCCCGTCACCATCGAGAGGGTCGTCGTCTTGCCGGCACCGTTGGGACCGACGAGCCCGAAGAACGACCCGCGCGGCACGTCCAGGTCGATGCCCCGCACCGCGATGAGGTCACCGAAGCGCTTCCCGAGCCCGCGCATCGCGATGGCCGGGCCTTCCCTCGGCGAGCCTTGCGGCGCAGGCAGATCCGTCACATGACCAGACTCGCTCACGGCACTCCCCCGAGGTCGGCCATCACTGCGACACGGTCAGAAGGTCGCGGACTCGTCGTCGCGCAGATCGACGTAGTCGAGACCCTCGACCCCGGAGAACTGCAGCACGTGGCCGGAGTACATCTGCCGCCCCTGCTGCGAGAGCAGCCCGTCGTGGATCGGGAG
The DNA here is from genome assembly GCF_044793955.1 of Humibacillus xanthopallidus. Classification (GTDB taxonomy): domain Bacteria; phylum Actinomycetota; class Actinomycetes; order Actinomycetales; family Dermatophilaceae; genus Humibacillus; species Humibacillus xanthopallidus_C. Next base: position 2,814,530 of record NZ_CP084995.1, read on the forward strand.
GAAGACCGAGGGCGAGATGCGGGCGACGAAGGCGATCGAGTCGCGACTGGCGGCCCACGGCGCGTTGAGCGGATGGGCGAGGACGTCGACGGGACCGGGCTCGGCGTCGTAGGCGTCGCCGGGGTGGAAGAGCGTCGGCTCGCCGTCGGCGCGCAGCACGACCCCGACGTTGGGGATGCGCGGCATCGCGTCGTGGTTGAAGGCGTGCAGCTCACCGACGGGCGTCACCGTCACGTCACCGACCTCGAACTCCTCCCCCTGCCGCGTCGGCACGGCCGCCAGCCCCTCGGACCGCAGCGACTCCGCCGTGAGCGGGTCGGTGTGCACGGGAGTGCGGGGGTTGGCCCGGATGAGCCGCGGCGCGCGCTCGGGGTCGAAGTGGTCGGGGTGGTTGTGGGTGACGACGATCGCGTCGAGATCGGTGAGCTCCTCGAAGCCCGACGAGAAGTTGCCGGGGTCGATGAGGATGCGGCGATCGGCCGTCTCGACGAGCAGGCAGGCATGTCCGAGGTGAGTCACGCGCATGGCTCCACCTAATCACGCGCACCCGACGAGACGGCATACGCCCTGCTGGGCAAAGGCGCCCGCGCGCCGGGAGCTCGATGGCACACTCGCGTCAGCGGTGTGGCCCGGTCGGGGGTGCGCGATGACGACGAGGTGGGCGGCGTGACGGAGGCGGCCGGGGTGTCGGACGACTTGGCGCTGTTGCGCGCCTACGAGCCGGTGGTCCGCCTCACCGACGGGGAGTACTTCGTGCCGGTCGCCGTCGACGCCTACGTCGCGGGAGCGAGCCTGATCCGCAACGAGGCCGGCACCACCGAGGTGATCGCCGGCCCGGGGTCGCTCACCCTCGACATGCTGGCCGACGTGGGCGCGAGGCACGACGGCCCCGGCCTGTCGCTCAGCGGGCTGACCGAGCCGACGTCGTGGTGGGCCCGCGTGCGGCGCCTGCTCCCCGGCACGCGCCCGAGCTTCCACGCGGGCAGCCGTCTGGCGCAGGTGGGGCTGCTCGGACGCACCATCGACACCTTGAGCCGGCTCTCGCTCCTGCTGCGGGGCTCCGTGCCCGGCGGCAGCGCTGCCACGGCGTATGCCGTACAGCAGGAGCGCCTGTCGCCCCACCGTCCGACCTACTACGGACGCGTCGTCCGCAGCGACGACTGGATCGTGTGCCAGTACTGGTTCTTCTACTCCTTCAACAACTGGCGCTCCGGCTTCTCCGGTGTCAACGAGCACGAGGCCGACTGGGAGCAGGTGACGGTCTTCCTCGACGGGTCGGGCACCCTCGATGCCGACGGGCTGCCGCCGGCGCGGTGGGTCGTCTTCTCCGCCCACGACGAGGTCGGCGACGACCTGCGCCGGCGATGGGACGACCCCGACCTCTCGATCGTCGGGGGCCGGCACCCCGTCGTCTTCGCCGGCGCCGGGTCACACTCCGGCGCCTACCTCGCTGGCGACTACCTCATCACCATCACGCCGCCGTCGTTGGGCGGCATCGTGCCCGCGGTGCGCAGCGTCGCCAAGCTCTTCGCCCCGTGGTTGCGGGCCGCGCAGAGCAAGGGTCTCGGCATCCCCTACGTCGACTACGCCCGCGGCGACGGCCCGGCCTTCGGTCCGGAGCAGGCGCTGCCCTGGGAGCCGGTCGTCATCGACGAGGACACCCCGTGGGTGCGCGACTACCGCGGTCTCTGGGGGCATGACACCAAGGACCGCCTCGGCGGCGAGCGGGGGCCGGCAGGCCCCCGCTACGAGCGCAACGCCACGGTGCGGTCGTCGTGGGGAGACCCGGTGGGCTGGGCCGGCCTCGGCAAGGTGGCACCGAGCCCCGAGGCGGAGTCGCGGCTCGTGGCCGACCGGCTCGCCGAGATCGATGCCCAGCTGGCGGTCCTCGAGGTCGAGGCCGCGCAGGCGCGGCACGCCCTGACGACGCGGGCCGCCGGCCTGGGCCCTGACAGCCCCACGGTGCACGCCCTGGCGCCGGACGAGCTGGCCCTCAGCACCCTGCGCATGAGCGCGGTGCACCTGCGCGACGAGCGAGCGAGCATGGAGCGCGCCCAGCTCGAGGGCCTGCCGGTCGCCTCGCCGCACGCCCACCTCTCGCACCGCCGCACCCCGATCGCCGCCAGCGACCGCGCCCGCGACCGGCTGCTCGGCTTCTGGGCCGTCGTCAGCACCCCGTTCGTCCTCTACCTGCTGGCCGGCTTCTTCGAGGAGGAGGTCACCGACCGACCCCTGGCGGCCCTGCTGGCCATCTTCCTGGTGCTCGGCATCGAGGCGTTCGCCCGGGGCTACCTCGCGGCCTACCTCCTGCGTGTCGTCGCCGTCATCGCGCTCGTGGTCCTGCTCGTGCAGTTCGCCGAGAACTGGCAGGTGGTCACCTACTGGGTGCTCACCTCGGCGGCCGTCCTCGTGCTGCTCGTCAACCTGCGCGACGCCCTGAGACGGTGAGACGCTGAGACTCTGAGACGCTCACGGCAGCCGCTCAGCGCTCGGCCGCGCCTGCCCCCCGACGGCGCAGACGCGCCCAGGGGCCGGTCGTCGGAGTGACTCGCAGCGGGCCGGTGTCGGTCGGCCGCGACGCCTCGTCCCGCGCCTCCTCCAGCTCGTGGACCGCGCGCATCGCGTCGCTGATGAGCGAGCCGTAGACGGGCCACTGCTCGGGGTCGTCGAGCGGGGTGACCCTGACCTCCTCGCGGAGGTCGACGAGCACCTCGCGGGCATGCTCGATGTTGCGGTCGAAGGCCCGGGTCGCCTCCTCGTCGTGCAGCCCGAAGTGCTGGACCGCCTCGGCCATCGACGCCAGGGTGTCGGCGTAGCGGGCGAGGAAGTCGGGCGACGGGGCGGGGTGGCGCTCGTCAGCGGCATCGACGAGCGTGCGCCCGATGCCGGTCACCTGCCAGAGGACGTGCCGCAGCGTCTTGACCGTGATCTCGTAGCCCTCCCAGTGGACGTCGGCGGGTCGGATGCCCTCGCGAGGGTTGAGTCGCGTGCTCTCCTGCCCGGTGCGGATGTCGTCGACGATGAAGCGGGTGCGGTCGGCGATGTCGCCCCCGCGCCGATACCACCCCCGCGCGGTCTCCGCGTCGAAGCCGCGGCGCAGCCCGTCGGAGAGCTCGAGCAGCAGGTCGCGCACCTGGTCGGTGAGCGCCTTGACCCGCTGTCGCGGTTTCGTCAGGTGCAGCGGGGCGAAGACGAGGGCGTTGACTGCAACGCCGATGATGCCGCCGGCGATCGTCTCGATGATCGTCAGGGAGGTGAAGTCCTCGTCGGTGCCCTTGGCCGTGATGAGCGCCAGCAGCACCATCGCCGGCACCTGGATGCCGTGGTCGCCGAGGCGCGACCAGCGTCCGATGACGAGCGCGACGAGGATGACGACGAACATCGTCCACCAGTTGACGCCGACGAACGTCGCTGCCACCCAGGCGACCCCGAGACCGAGCACGACGGCGGCGATGCGCTGCGCACTCGCCGACAGCGACCGCACCATCGTGCGGTCGACGACGAGCAGCGCGGCCATCGGGGCGTAGAACGGGACAGGGCTCTGCAGCACGTGCATGGCGAACTGCCACGCGAGCACCGTCGCGAGCGCGGCCTTGATGAGGAGCATGAGCGCGTCGCGCTCGGGTCCGGGCTGCCGCAGCGCCTTGCGCAGGGCGCGCAGCCGCGTGCGGGTGTCATCACGCCACTAGCTCATCGCGATCGGCCTCCGCGCTGCCCCGTCAGCCGGGTCGAGCCGGTGCTGGATCGTCCCACGGTCACCATTTTAAGCCCCCGCCCAGCAGCCGCTGGACCCTCCCGCGCACCCGGCCGGACGGCATACCGCGGCGTCTGCGGCGGAGGCGCCCTCAGTCGAAGGCCGCCTCGCGGAACTCCTCGCGTCGCCGCGTGGCGTCCCTGACCCGCTGGAGCTGCTCGTCGGTGCACGGGAGGTCGTAGACGTCGCGCACGAACTCCGGGAGGTCGGCCCGGTAGTCGTGACCCCACGCGGCATACGACCCCGCCACCTGGGCGTTCTTCATGTCGACGAGCGTCTGGAAGAACGTCGTCACGGGGCGCCACCGCATCGCCGCCGGTATGCCGCGTGGCGAGCGCCCCGGCACCTCCTCGGTGCGCGGCCGGTCGGGTCCCAGCCAGTCCGGGCGGCGGCTCAGCAGGTCGGGGCCGAAGCGGGTGACGCCGTCGTTGTCGTGGCTGAGCAGCACGTAGCGCACCCGCGCGCGGGCCTCGTCGTCGATCTCGAGGAACTGCTCGTGGTCGTTGACGACGGCGACGAGTGCGGGGTCGACGTCGGGCCGGGGCGCGCCCGTGACCTCGCGCATCCACTTGCTGCCGGCCGGGGTGCCGATCCACAGGGCGCGGTCGATGCCGAGCGCCTGCGGTCCGAGCGTGCCCCAGCCGAGGAGCACGTCCTGGCTCGTGTGCGCTCCCAGCGACTCGCCGAAGAGCACCACCCGGGGCCGGCGGTCCGGGGGCATCGCGCGCACCCGCTCGAGGATGCGCAGCCACAGCAGGCGGTTCTGCTCGCGGGCGTCGCGGACCTTGCCGAGCGACAGCGGCGACGGGCGCTTGGAGTACTGCATCGTGACGCTCGCGACGTCACCGCGCGTGAGGTACTGCGCGGCGGCGACGGCGACGTAGTTGACGTAGCCCGTGCCCGTCGGCGAGACGAGCATGAGCATCGAGCGCGACCAGGCGTCGGTGCGGTCCATCTCGGCGATGGCGAGCTCGACCCGCTCCGTCGGTGTCGGCGCGCTGTCGAGTCCCACGAAGACCTGCACCGGGTGCGCCCTCGCCGGCTCGCCCATGACCGTGGGGATCGACAGGTCGTCGGGCACACGTCCGCCGGGAAGTGGCGGCGGGTCCACCACCACCTCGGGGCGCACGAACGTCACGGCGTGCCGGCGGCCCTCGCGACCGAGGGAGTCCCACGACACGAGGCTGGCCGGGTCGCCGCTGACCATGGGGTGCGTCCAGACGCCCGGCGCCGCCTGCATCCACGGGTCGACGTCGGAGCTCCCGGCCTCGATCTTCAGCATGGCCCGACTCCACAGGGCGTTGACCCCGAGACCCGCTGCGGCCGCGAAGGCGGCGTGCGAGGCGAGTCGCCACACCAGACCGGAGCCGGGGGTCGGCCCGGGAGCGATCCGCCGCACCTGCTCAGCCGTCCACCGCTCCACCCACCCTGAACCCCAGAGCACGGCGAGCACTGCTGCCCCCGCCGCCAGCCCGGGCACCGTCGGCACGTCGTCGCTCGGGCGCGCAGCCGTGTCAGGGCCGGTGGTGGTCGGCTCGGGCACGGATGCACGAGCGCGCTCGATGACGGCGGCGGTCAGCAGACCCACGGGGATCGACAGGGGCAGGGCCGCGATGCGCCCGTCGGCGCCGACCGCACGGTCGAGGGCGCGCGCGCCGGCCTGGCTGCCGAGCAGCACGCAGCCGCACAGCGCCGTGGTCCCGAGCCGCCACGCCGCCTGACGCGCTGCGCCGCGGGCCGGGGTCGAGACACCGGCACGATCGAGGTATGCCGTGAGGCCGAGACCCAGGGGCACCGCGCCGAGCTCGCTGACGAGCCCTGCCACCGACCGACGGCGGGCGTCGGACCACCCGTCGGGGAAGACCGCGGACGTCGCGGCGAGGCCGGCGACCACGTCGATGACGTCCTGGGCGCCGAGGGTCATCAGGTAGTGGGAGCCCGTCGACAGCCCGGTGATCACTCCCTGGTCCTGCCAGCTGCGCTTCGAGAGCGAGGGCGCCAGCGTCGGGGGTGTCATCGCCGCAGCCATGACGAGGCCGACCTGCTGCCCGGTGTGCCCGGTGTGCCCGGAGTCCGACGGTTGCACGAGTCCTCCCAGCGCTGGGTCCGGTCAACACGAGGCGGTTGCGCCTCGTCCTCGATCGAGCATCGCTCGCTGGCGCTCGCACCGCCGTCATCCCATCAGGGTGAACTTCGCCGCTGGGGCGGGGTCGGGCGGCGCAGGCCCTCCACAGGCCGGGCGGAGGCCGCCATCATGGACGCATGGCTGCGAACGAGGACGTCGACCTGTCACCTGCTGCGCTGCACCTCGAGTCTCCCGACGGACGCTCGTTCGTCGTGAGAGGGCCGGCGAGCCAGCGCCCGCGAGTGGGCGACTACCTGGAGCTCGACACCGTCGGCGGGCCCCTCGCCTTCGTCGAGGAGGTCCTGAGCGACGCCGCGGGAGCCGGCTTCGTCGCGAGCGGATCGCTCGTCGGGGAGAGCGCGAGCGCGTCCGACGAGCGAGCCCGCTGGGCCCAGGCCCCGTTGCGCCCGACCCAGGACGCGGCCGTGGAGGCGCTCCTGTCGGGTTCGGACCCCCGGCTGCACCTCGGCCACCTCGTCGACCACGCCGAGGTCGGGGTCGCGCTCATCCCCAAGCGGCTCAACCGGCACACCTTCTGGTGCGGGCAGAGCGGCTCGGGCAAGACCTATGCGCTGGGCGTTCTGCTCGAGCGAATCCTGCTGACAACCAGGCTGCCGATGGTGGTCTTCGACCCCAACAGCGACTTCGTGAGACTCGGCGAGATGAGCCCCGGCGCAGACCCGGAGTCCGTTGCAGCACTGGCGGATCGGGACATCGTGGTGCTGAGGCCGGGCGACGAGCGGTCGCCGCTGCACGTGCTCTTCAAGGAGATGACCCCGAGGGCCCGCGCCGCCGTGCTGCGCCTGGATCCCGTCGTCGACCGAGCGGAGTACAACGCGCTCCTCGGCCTCATGGCCGACCTCGACGCCGTCGACACACCCGACATCGTGGGGCACCTGCACTCACTGGGTGACCCCGACGCGACCGCCCTCGCGCAGCGCCTCCAGAACCTCGGGGTGCTCGAGTGGAAGACGACCTGGGCGTACGGGGCGGAGAGCGCCACGGCGGTGATCGACCGGCGCCCTGCGGCGACCGTGCTCGACCTCGGTGGCTACGACCGCAACGAGGAGCAGCTCACCGTCACCCTCGCCGTGCTCGACGACCTGTGGGCCCGGCGCGCCGAGCGCCGGCCGCTCCTGCTCGTCATCGACGAGGCCCACAACCTGTGCCCGCCCGACCCCGAGACCCCGCTCGGCGTCGCCGTGCGCGACCGCCTCATCCAGATCGCCGCTGAGGGGCGCAAGTACGGTCTCTGGCTGCTCCTGTCGACCCAGCGCCCCTCGAAGGTGCACCCGGGCATCGTGTCGCAGTGCGACAACCTCACCCTCATGCGGATGAACTCGCGCGACGACCTCGACCAGCTGTCGGCGATCTTCGGCTTCGTGCCGCGGGGGCTGCTGGCGCAGGCAGCGCGCTTCCGGCAGGGCGAGGCCCTCGTCGGGGGCGGCTTCGTGCCGATGCCCAGCATCGTGCGGGTGCGCGGGCGGGTGACGCCCGAGGGCGGCATCGACGTGCCCGTCCCGATGCCCTGATCCGATGCTGCGAGCACAGTTGGGCCTTTGGGTCGTTGGATCGTTGAGTCGTCCAGTCAGTGGAGCAGGGACTTCGACACGACCATGAGGATGCCGAGCAGGCCCGCCAGAGCGGACTCGATGAGGGCCTCGCGAACGGTCGAGCCGGCATACCGGGCCGCAAGGTAGGCGATCGCGCCGAGCACGACCACCGTGACCCACAGGGCGATGTCGGTGGCTGTGCTCGGCGAGACGCCGAGCGCGATCGAGACGGCGAAGGTGCCGAGCGCTGGCACACCACCGAGCAGGACACCGGACTCGTGGCTGGCCGCCGCGGCGAAACGGTGCCCGATGGAGTCGCGCCCCTCGCGGAACTGGTGAGCGAAGACGCGCACGTAGACGTCGGCGAGGAAGTAGACGCCGAGCACGAAGACGGTCGTCGCGACGATGCGCTGGGCGGAGGTCTCGTGGCCGGCGGACGCGCTCATCACCGCGCCGGTGATGATCACCCCGTAGAGGAGTCCGGACGGGTGGCGCGCGGCGACCCACAGACCGGTCTGGTGACGTGCGTCCTTCAGCTCCACGGGCCACTCCTGCACTCTCGCGACGTCGGCCTGTCAGGTCTCACGGTGCCAGACCCACCCGGGGCCCGTCGACCGCTGTGCCGTCCGGATCATCGTCATCGTCATCGTCATCGTCGTCGGCGACGTCGGTGTCTTCGGTGTCGTCGGTGTCCTTGGAGCCCGGGGCACGGCGTGGCAGGCGTCCGGTGGCGAAGAGCGCACCCACGGTCAGCAGGGCGGTCACGCCGAAGGCCTCCCGCAGGGCCTCGAGCCGGGCTGCGGAGTTGACGTCGATGATCGCCTGGGCGGCGTCGCCGGTCACACCGGCCTCAGTCAGCGCCTCGTCGAGCTGCTTGTCCGAGATGAACGGCACCCCGCCGACGAGCTGGGTCGAGGCCTGGGCCTTGACCGAGTCCGGCACGTCAGGGTTCTCCTGGATGCCGCTGACGACCGACGCCGTGAGCGTCCCGAGCAGCACCGAGCCGACGAGCGCCGTGCCGAGGGAGGCGCCGAGGTTGGTGCCGGTGTTCTGCAGACCGCCGACCTCAGCCGCCTCGGAGTCGGGGACGGCCGACACCGTGACGCTGCCCAGCTGTGAGGACAGCGCGCCGAGGCCGAAGCCGATGAGCAGCATCGGGATCGCGACGACGCTGGCGTTGGCGCCGGGGTCCATGCCGCCGACGAGCACGAGCACCCCCGCGAGCACGGACAGCAGCCCGATCCTCACGACCCTCTGCGGGTTTGCCTTCGGCCATACCTTGGGGATGCCGGCGGCGGCCAGCAGCAGGGCGAAGGAGAGCGGCAGGATGCGCAGACCGGTCTGGAGCGCGTCGAGCTCGAGCACCACGGAGAGGAAGAGGGGCACGGCGAAGAAGACACCGGCCTGCACGATGTACTGGGAGAAGAACATCGTGAGGCCGCCGACAAGCCCGCGGTTGCTCAGCATGACCGGGCGCATCAGCGGCTCCCTGCCCACGCTCACGAGGTGGTTCTCCCAGCGCATGAAGACGAAGACGACGAGCAGGCCGAGCACGATGAGCCAGATCGACGGTGACGCGCCGAGGATCGTCGGGGCGCCGGGCTTCGGCGCCACCCAGCCCCACTCACTCGTGCGCAGCACGCCGTAGACGATCGATCCCAGACCGATGACCGACAGCAACGAGCCGACGTAGTCGATCTTTGCCGGTGCCGGTGGCACGTCCGCCATCTTGCGCAGGAAGAGCAGGATGACGAGGACGATGACGACCTCGCCGAGGAAGACGTAGCGCCACGAGAAGAAGGTCGTGACGGCCCCGCCGATGAGCGGACCGGCGGCGACCGCCATCGCTCCGGCCGCGGCGACGAGACCGTAGGCCGCAGCGCGTCGCTCGGCCGGGAAGTTCGCGGCCACGAGGGCGACGATGGCGGGCATGATGAGCGCGGCGCCGAGGCCCTCGAGCACGGACCAACCGAGCAGGAGCACCCCGAGGTTGGGTGCCAGCGCCGTCGTCAGGGATCCTGCGGCGTAGATGACGAGACCGATGCCGAAGGCCCGCCGCCGACCGATGATCGTGCCGATCTTGCCGCCGGTGATCATCATCGTGGCCATGACGAGGGTGTAGAGCGTGATCGCGGTCTGGATGCCGCTGATGGTCGTGCCGAGGTCACTCGCGACGACCGCCATCGAGACGTTCATGACCGAGCTGTCCAACGTCATGACGAACTGACCGGAGGCGAGCAGCGCCAACACCATGGACGCCCCGGTGCGCACGGGAGTGGTGGTCGCCACGAGTGCCCCTCCCCCTGCGTTGCCTCGAAGGGCGCCCGTCGACGCCGCGGATGCGACCAGTCGACCGGAGGACCTCGGACCCGGCATCACCCCCGGCAGGTGAATCGACCGCACGGTGATCGCACGGTCGAGCGGGACCGCGCTTTGCCGACTCCAGACCACTTCTTTACGCAACCCGGGGAGCGCTGACCGGTCGACGGGACGAGTATCAGCAGAACGTGCTGTCCTTTTGCAGAAGGAGTAGTCCATGCGTCGCCGTCACCCCCGTCTCGTCGCCCTGCTGACCACGGGAGCCCTCGTCCTCGGGCTCGCCCCAGCGCTCGCAGCAACCTCTGCGGGCGCCGAACCTCCGGGTGGGCCGCCGGGCGACACGGTCAGTGCGACACCGGCCGGGGTCTCCCTCGTCCGCGTCGTCGTGCCGGACCAGGCCGCGATCGACCGGCTCACCTCACTCGGTTTCGACGTGGCCGAGTACACCCGGCCGGTGGAGGGCGGGGTGGAGGTGCACGTCGTCGCCGACGCCGAGGCCACCCGGGCGATCACTGCCCTGGGGTATCGCGTCGGTGACCCCGTCACGAGTCCCTCGGACGTCGCCCGCAACCGTGCCGAACGGTCGGCGACGATCGCCGCCGAGGCCGCTGCCACGGCGACCGCCGACACGTTGACCGTGCTCCGGGCCGAGTGGTTCGTCTCGACCGGCAACCAGCGCTTCCTCTCCGTCGAGGTCAAGACCGACGCTCCTACGGCGACCAACATCCTGACGGTGCAGTGGGATTCGGGCGCCGGAACGGCGATGGGCTCGGGCGGCAGCGCGACCATGTCACGCTTCGTCGATGCCGGGCAGTACATGTACCACCGCTTCAACACCCCGGTGCCGGTGACCTCGGCGCCGTCAAAGGTCGCCATCACCAGCAGCGTCGGGGCAACCGTGACGACCGACGTCTCTCAGTGGCTCGGCACGCCACGCAAGGCCCCCAGCCCGCACTACGTGTCGGACTTCGTCGACCACTACATGGACCCGACGGAGATCTACGGGCGGTTCGCCTCGCTGGCCGCGGAGTTCCCGTCGCTGACACAGCTCGTCGACCTGCCCCACAAGACCAACGGCTACCGCCGCGCGGCTCAGGCCACGTTCGGCACGGTCGCCTCGAGCACTCTCTACGTCACCTCCAAGGCCTACGGGCACGAGGGCGGCAACGACCTGACCGTTGCCCTGGTCGACCCCGGGACCTCGAGCGCAGCGCTCAGCGTGTCCGTCGCAGGCTCGGCGATCACGGTCAACCTCGCCACCGGTCCGTCCGGTGGCGTGACCTCGACCGCTGCACAGGTCGTGGCGGCGCTGATGGCCTCACCGGCGAGCTCGGCGCTCGTGACCGCCAGCACCTACCGAGGCAACGCGGGTGCCGGAGTCGTGGCTTCGGCAGGGGCCACGAAGCTGAGTGACTTCCTCAACGCACCGCCGTCCGTGTCGCGCGAGCCGTTCCAGGTGCAGGCGCTGCGCATCGGCAAGGCGCGTGACGGGTCGCGCACCGGCGTCTTCCTCTACTGCCAGGAGCACGCCCGCGAATGGGTCACGCCGCTCGTGTGCGTCGAGACGGCCGAGCGCCTGGTGCGCAACTACCAGAAGGACCCGACCACGCGGAAGCTCGTCGACAACCTCGACATCTTCATCGTGCCGTCGATCAACCCGGACGGTGCGCACTACAGCCTCTATGACTTCGCCAGCCAGCGGAAGAACATGACGAACCACTGCGGGCCCAACGACGCCGACCCCGCCCGCCGCAACTCGTGGGGCGTCGACATCAACCGCAACTTCTCGGTGGGATCGGTCTTCGACGGCTTCACCGGCGCCTCGGCGACGAACTGCCTGTCGGGCACCTTCGCCGGTCCGGCCGAGCTGTCCGAGCCGGAGGCACTCAACGAGGTGTGGCTCGTCAAGGCGTTCCCCAACATCAAGTTCGCGATGAACACGCACTCCTACGGCGGCTACTTCATGTGGCCTCCGGGCGCCTACAAGGCCGCGAACCGCGAGACGCTCCCGCCCGTCGAGCTCGGCACGGAAGAGTTCTTCTGGGCCGCCTCCGACCACATCCTCGCGGCGGTCAAGGACTGGCGCGGCACGGCCATCTGGCCCGGCCAGACCGGCCCGGTGACCGACGTGCTCTACTCCGCCGCGGGCAACTCCGCCGACGAGCTCTGGTACAACCACGGCATCATCGGCTGGGACTTCGAGGTCGGTGCCGACATCTGGAACCCCACGACGAAGCGCTTCGACCCGGTGGGCTTCCAGCCCCCGTTCGCCGAGGGTCACCAGGAGGCCATGGAGTTCGCGAACGGTCAGATCGGCATCCTCGAAGTCGCGCTCGCCCACGAGACCGACACGAGGCCACCGACGTCCACCCTCGTCGTGGAGGAGCAGCAGCCGGGGACCACGGAGTTCACCTTCACGACGAGCGAGCCCGCGACGGTCTACTACACCCTCGACGGCACCCGTCCGACCCTCAGCTCGCCGAAGCTGACACCGTCGGGCCTGCGCGAGGGAGCCGGCTCGGTGACGGTGACCGACCGCACCGAGGTGCGCTGGTTCTCGACCGACATCGCCGGCAACACCGAGGCGCGCTACCAGCCCGACGGCAACGGGCAGAACTTCAGGCGGCAGGTCGTCACCGTCCAGTGACCCTGTGCCGCCGGTGACTGCTCCGGGTGAGCCCGGCCCTCAGGGGCCGGGCTCATTCGGTCGATACCGCCCGGTCTGTCCCGCCCAGTCGGTGCCGCCCCGTCTATCCCGCCAGGTCTGCCGCCTGGGCACCCCGGCGCGAGGGCGCACGGACAGGAGAGGATGTGCGCATGGCGAAGCCCGATGCCGGCCCACGGTTCATCAAGCGCCGCGGTCATGACCTGACCGTCAAAGACAGCGACGGCGTCAAGCACCACGCCACACTGGAGCCCGTCGACCGGCACGGGACACATGACGCCGGCGCGTTCGCGTTCGGCTACTGCAAGAGCTGCGACTGGACCGGACCCGCCCGCCGGGCCCGTGACAAGGCCCGTAAGGACGCGGTGGCCCACCAGGACGAGTGCACCAGCAAGGGCAAGATCCGGATCGGCGTGAGCGACGACGACCCGAGATAGGCGATCGGGGGTCCGGGGGGCCTGGGGGGGAGCGCACCCCGGAGCCGGCGAGCCTCTCTAGTGTCGCGTGACCGCTCGGGCCAGCCAGATGATCGCGGCCTGGGCCACGACGAGGAGCAGCCAGTGCGCGCTGACGTCGGACAGGGTCGCGAGGACCCACGTCAGCAGGACAATCTGCGCGATGAGCGCGGGTCCATCTCGCCACGTGCCCCATAAGGGTGGCCGCGCTCCGGCGACGACCGGCTGCTCCGTCTCGACCTCAGCGTCAGTCATGGTCAACCAGAGGCTCAGCGTGGGGTGGATGCGTGAGCGCACCACCGGCTGCAGTCGATGGGTGATGGTCGTCCACAGGCACCTCCACGTCGCACGGGCATGGGACACGAGCCGGGGTCTGGGGCTGCTGCGTTTCAGGCTAGCTCAGATCGACTGTCACAGCAGCGTTTTGACCCCTATTCACCGGATTGGCCGGTACCGGTTGGCGTGGCCGCAGGCACCGGCGACGCGGCCGCGAGCTGTCCTGACCGGACGGGGTGGGCGGGTTGGTCCGGATGTCGCGCCACCACCAGGACCGTCACGGAGGTCAGGGCCGCTCAGCCGCGGGAGCTGGGGAGCTCAGCAGGCCCAGCCGGTATGCCAGCCACGGAAGGTTCGCGGTCAAGGCGGGTTGCCAGGCGTCCCACGTGTGGGTCCCCGGGACGACCTGGAGCTCGACCTTGATCCCAGCCGACCGCATGGCGGTGTAGACCTCACGGCCCTCGTCGCCGTAGGTCTCGTCGTCCTCGCCCACCACGACGATGCCCTCCGTCCTCGCGTACGAGTGCTGGCCGGACTTCAGGACGTCCAGGGCGTTCTGCGGCACAGATTGATGATGTGCGGGCACCCCGTCGTTCCGGGAACACCTCAGGGCCATCCACGGTTGGGCCAACCACGAGCCGACAGACCTCTCGCTCACCCAGCAGCCGGTCTTTGTCGCGAACGGCGACCACGACCGGATGGTGCCCACCCGCAACTCGGTGGACCTGGCTCGCGGCTGCCGATTGCCCATCTCACATCTACCCCGAAGCGGACCATGGCGGCATCTTCCAACTCCACGCTGAGCCGTGCCAGAAGCGCTGGACTTCCTCGATGACTGACACCCACCGCCCCGAGAGCAGTCCGACCATGAAGGCCTTCGTCGTCGAAAGGTTCGGCAAGGACTCTCTGCCCGCCGTCGACGTGCCCGAGCCTTGCGAGTTCTTCTTCATGCGGGCCAGCGGCTCCCAGCTGCGCCAGCTCGGTGACCTCACGACGCCGGAGCGCTCCGAACTGTCATCGACGGGACGTTCCCGTTCGAGCAGACCCCGAGGCGATGGCATGCGTCGAGCAGGGCCGCCCCAAGGCCGGCAAGGTCGTCGTCACGATGGACTCCTCCCCGTCGGGTCACCGTCCATGGACTGACGACCCGTCGCGTGGCTCCACCTCCCAGGAGAGTCGCGGGTCTGCGGCCTGTGAGTGGATGAGTCGGTCGAGATGTCGGGGATCGCGAGTACTCGCGACCAACGTGCTCCGAATGATGCTCAAGGTGGCCGCCCCTTAGCGGACTCAGTCGTTCTGCTCAGGCATCAAGTCGGACCACGGACCTCTGCGCATGGCGCCCATTCCAGCTTCCAGGCAGCGCCCGGTTGCGTGACACCGCCGCCTCGGGCGCACATGCTTGACCCACATGCGGGCTGGCCCCCTACCGGAAGCACCGACGGGCGGGACCCGAGGGTTCCGCCCGTCACATGTGCTGGGGTGTGCTTAGAAGTTGATCGTGGTGCCGGCGATGATCAGGTTCGAGTAGGTCGTCTGACCGTTGTCACTGTCGTGGATCTCGGCGAACGCCGTGACGGTGCCGCTCTTCATGAGCGTGTAGCTTACGGTGCCGGTGTTGGGCGTCAGCTGGGTGCACGTTCCGCTGTCGAAGGTGTTCTCACCGTCAGACTCGCCACCGTCGAACTGGAGGTATACGCGAGGGGTGCCCCCGCCGCAGGTGCCGAGGAAGTCGAAGGTGACGGTGTCACCGGCCGTGACCGGGATGTTGGTGTAGCAGTAGAAGTTGTTGCCACCCGTGCTGGTGTCGCCGCGGACGGTGACCGTGTCGGTCTTCTTGTTCACCTGCACGTCGGCGCGGTCACTGACCCCGCATTGCTTCGCATTGACGCCGTTGGCGGCGCTGGCCGCGCTGACGGAGAGGCCGACGACTGCGAAAGCCATGACGGCAAGGGCTACGAATATTCGCTTGAGCATGCAATTCTCCCTGAAGGTGTGCCTATTGGATCGAACAAGGGACCCCCGGCGTTGAATGCCTGCCGAATCGCGTACTATCGATCCCCCCGGATCAGCCACTTGGCGTAGAGTGCCCCGAGCCCTATCTATACACCCCGACAGGCGTCGGGGGATAGCACCCTGTGGATCTATGTGGTCCACATCGCTCAGGTTTGCACAGTGATTCCCCCGGGTCTCGCGGGAGCAGATGACCGGAAGGATCTGGATCATGCCTGGTAAATGGAGGTATCCCAGCGACCTCAAAGAGCGAGTGGCCCCGACCCCACGTGAGTGCTCAGGAGCTCAATGAGCTTGCGTTACTGCGTGGAGCGCACGCTCAGGGAAAGTCCCTATACCGCGATGAGCGCCTTGACGACCTGCGTCACCCTGCTGCCTGCTGGACGTCTCAATCTGGCTCTAGTCACTGTCGGCGTGCGAGTCTCGTCCGTCCGGCGGGGATGCCGGAAGCGACTCGATGATGAAGTCGAGGATCTTGTCCTCAACGTGAGGGTCGTCTACGGAGAGGGTGAGGCGACGCTCACCGTTGGTCGACGGCATCCGCAGTTCGATGCGACCTGGTTGACCACGCGCCCGCAGCCGCCCGATCACGGACCTGCTGAAACGACGGATGGCCGCCACACCCAGCCCGACTGAGACAGCTGCGGAAGCAGCGTTGATGCCTTCGACGACGATGCCGAGAGTGCCATCCGTCAACGGGCCACGAAGCGGGATCAGCTCCTCTGCAACGCCCTCAGCAACAATCTCTTCTGCGAGCTCGATCGGCAGCTTCACGGTCAGTTCGGGATCTTGATCGTGCCAAGCCACTGCTACCCCCAGACTCGGAAGGAAATGCGGACAGTCCGAGTCCGCGATGGGAGTCTATGGCCATGCTCAGACGACTGGCGGTGCGCAGGCTCGTGGACCGAATGCCCGCAGCCTTCGACCGCGGAGACATCGCCGAAGTCCGCCGACTTCACGCCGAGGTGACGTCGCTGTCAGATGGAGCCAATGCGAAGCCGACACACATTGCTTGGGCTGAGTTCTTCTTCGCACGTGCGCTGCTCGAGCAGGACGAGATCCCTCTCTCTGATCTGCCACTGGTCCGGGATGCGCTGGACAAGGCTGAGGCCGCGGCCAACCGATCCGACCAGACATTCCGCCGGCTCATCCGACTACAGCTGACGGCTCTGCGCCTCGAGCTGGCCTTCATGCTCGACGAACAGGACGACGTGACGCAGCAGGTGGAGCTTCTCCGAAAGGAATGGCAGGAGGCCAGTCGCTCTCCCGAGATCCAGCTTGGAATGCGATTCGCCACGGCAGGTGAAAGCATCATGATCGGCACACTGCTGACCGCCGGAAATGTTTGCCTCGCGGCGCTGCGGATCCATGATGCGGCCGAACTGATCGGCTATGCCCAACAGGAGGCGCACCGCGTCGGGGACCAGAAGACGATCGCGATCTCGCATGTGCTCGCTGGGCACCTGCTGCTGCTTCTCGGCCAGTACGAGGAATCCGCAGCACAGATGGTGGCGCTCGAGGCGCTGGGCCCTGTGTCGAGCAAGAACCCGATGCCCCTGCGATCGCTCTCGCTGCTCGCAGTCACAGGCGCTCAGACCGAAGCAGGTCTGAGAATGGTCAACGGCGACACCGACGGCGCCGTCGCCGCGCTGCACGCGGCACAGTCGGCGCTCACCGGGCCGCCCGAGGACACGCGGATGGCCCGCCTGCTCGCGCTGTCGCTGGAACTGGATCTCCTGCTGGACCTCAACCGAGAGACTGAAGCACGCTCCGTCGCCGACGACATCCCCATCGAACTGCTGGAAGCCGATGGCGCGGGCATCCTGCTGAGCCCGCGGCTCAGGCTCGCCATGCTCGACCGCGACACCAATCGGGCTCTCGACCTCTGCACAGGGCATTCGGAGCGATACGCCACCTTCGGTGCCGGGAACCAGCTTGCGAAGACTCTGCCACTCGTCGCTCTCGTCATGGCGATAGGTGGTCGGGCCGACGAGGCAGTCCGCGTGGCCGAGAGCCTGTCGAACCGGCTGAAGGTGATGACCTCGGGTCCGATACCGCCGAGACTGCGACGGCACATGCACGACAACCACCGCCACGGTCGCGACGTCTGCCTCAGTGCGCTGGCGCTGGTTCGAGGCGGCAAGGGTGCACCGGCCGCCGCAGCGTCAGTGATGGATGCGTGGCGCGACTACACGCTGCGCAACCTGCTGACGGAGGGAGACGCCCACCTGACCGAGGACGTGCAGCGCATCACCCGCGAGCTGAATGCCGCGCTGCACGCCGCCGGCGGCGACCTGACGGGCAACGCGGACGCTCAGCTGCAGGGCCGGCTGGAGACGTTGCGTGCCGAGCTCGCGGATGCGCTCGGCGCTGCCTACGCGAGCCTGGCTGCGCCGAGACCCACCACGGCGGCGCCCACCGACCCGGCCTCACCCCGACTGACGGCCACGATGATCACCGAGGACGACGGCCCGCGATGCATCGTCGCAGTGCTGACCCTGCCTGACGGCCGACGCACGCTGCGCCGCGTCATCCTGGACGAGACCGCGACAACCGTGCTCGAACACCTGGACGCCGGCCTCGCCCTGAGGCGACAGAGCAGCGTCGACCGCTTCCACGCTGCGTGGGACCAAGTACGTCATGCCCTCGGGTTCGCCCTCTGCGCAGACGAGCTCGCCGACTGGTACGACTCCAGCGACAGCCCCCAACCCCTGCGAGCCGAGCTGGACGGGTCAATCCGAAACGTGCCACTCGCTGCGCTCCCGGTCGGGGGCGGTCAGCTGCTGGGTGCCGTCTGTCCGCTGGAGCACACCATGATGGACACCACCGCGACCACGCCTCGGAGCTCTAGACGCGTCACGGTGATCGCCTACTGCTTCGATGACGCAGCCGCCGAAGCAGAGGTGCTGCACCGCCAGCACAAGGACGGTCTGATCCACCTCACCCTCGTGACCAGCCTCGGGGACCTATGGCAACGCCTGAGGGACCAGACGTATGACGTACTTGCCCTCGCGTGTCACGGGCAGGGCGCCGGCATGACCTATCGGTTCACCGATCCCGACCGGCACCGCGAGGCTCTCTACGTGCACGACCTGCTGGAGGTCACCGTCCCTGCCAGCGTGTACGTCGCATCCTGCTTCTCCGGCACAGGCGGCGCCTCAGACATCACCGGACTCCTCGCGACTCTCCTCAGCCGTGGGGCCACAGAGATCATGAGTGGCACGTGGGCGCTGCCCAACACCAGCACCACCGACATCATCTGCAACCTCTACGAGCGCCTGGATGACCCCACACCTATGAGCAAGAAACTCGCCCAATGCCAAACCCAGTTCGTGAGCGCGAACACTCACCGTAGTGGTGTCTACTGGTGGGCGGGCCTCAGCGTCACCACGCGTTGACTGTCAGCGGCCCCGCCCTATTTGAGTCTGCCAGGGTCTACCAGGTGCGGGAGATCCTCGGCTCCCCCGCTGAGCTGCTCCGATGACCTCGGCCAGGGGACTCAAGGAGTCGGCCGCGATCCCGGCGTGGCGGCATACCGCCCTGGCCCCCACCCCGGATGTGCGGGAGTGGGGGCGAGGGCGTCCTGCAGGGCGGCGCTAGGGACTCGGGTCTGCCCCTGCGCTTCGCTTCACCGGGGCCAGAGCGTCTCGTCCAGATCGGGCAGGGTGCCCCGGGCCAGGTTGTCGGTGTCCTGGGCGGTCAGGCGACCGGGAGCGAACCCGCTCATCGGGCCGTCGACCGGCAGGTTCAGCCTCGTGGAGCGCAGGTCGAGCGTGTAGGTCCCCGAGCTGGCATCGACGGCGATGACGCCGTTGCTCGCCCCACTGACGATCAGGCCCAGCTGGTGCCCAGCCGGGACGACGACGTCATTGGCAGCCAGCTCGACGGTGACGTTGTGCTGGCCGGAGCCGTCGAGACGGGCCCAGCCGCGAGCGAGCACCTGCAGCTGGGTGCTCTGGAGGCGACGGGTGACGTCCTTGTAGCAGGCATCGTCCGAGGCGATGGCTGCGCCCCAGCACGTCTCCGTCCCCAGGGTCAGGGCGCCGTCACCGGTCGCGCTGACCCGCTCCATGGCGCCGTAGTCGACGAGCATGACGGACACCTGGCCGACCGGCGCCGTGTGGGTCACGCCGAGGTCAACCGTCGGCGTGCCGGAGATCCGCACGTCCTGAGTCGTCGCTCCGGTGAGGAACTGCAGGCGGTTCGGGTTGGCGGTCAGCGAGACCGCGTTGGCCTCGCTCAGGCGGGAGTTGTTGACGTAGCTGGCGGTGCCCCGATCCTGAGTGCCCAGCGCCATCGTGCCGTCTGCTCGAGGGTTGAGAGACACCGTGCGCGCGGACTGGATCGGCCACGTCTTGGACGTCACCCACTGGTTCGGGGCGGTCTCGACACGGACGGCCGGCTCACGGTCGATTCCGTTGTCGATGCCCATGAGCTCGTGGTCGAACCAGCGGTGCAAGGTGGTGACCCACTCCTGCCGGTCACTGTCGAACGGGTCGACGTGACCAAGGCGGCTGAGCCACATCTTGCGCTGGACGCCCTGCTCGCCCAGGTCGTCCCACCACTTGGAGGCGTTCATGGTCTTGACGTTGTTGTCCTGGAGCCCGTGGAAGATGAAGACGCTCGCCTTGACCTTGGAGGCGTCGTAGAGGCTGCCGTCGCGATAGTCACGCTCGGCCCAGAAGTCCGTGTAGGCGCCGGTGGCGTCGGCGTCGTTGGCGTCCATGTAGGCCAGCCGCGCCGAGCAGTCCGTCGGGATGGTGCGGCGCTGGGCGATGGTGCGGGAGAGGCTGCTGGCGTAGTGACGCGACTTCACGGCGCCCTGCCAGCGGTTGTAGTCGTACCAGGAGCTGATGGCGCTGATCGGCACGATCGTCTTCAGCCCGTCGACGCCGGTGGCGGCGACACCGTTGGCGAGCGTCCCGTCATAGGACTTGCCGAGCATCCCGGTGCGGCCGTTGCTCCAGGTGGCCTCGACCACGGCGCCACTCGCGTCGCGGGCGGTGCCCTTGCCGTCCAGCCACTCGACGACGGCCTTGACCGATTCGACGTCGGAGCGGCCGCCTTCGTCGGTGCACCCGGTGGACCGGGCGGTTCCGGCCATGTCGACGGCGACGAATGCGTAGCCGCGCGGGACGAAGTAGTTGTCGTAGTAGAGCGGGAACTTCGTCGGACTCCCGTCGGCCCCGTACTGCTTGAACTCGGTCTCGTTGCCGCGGCCGAGGCTGAGGTAGTAGGGACTGGCGTCCATGATGACCGGGACCCGTGAGGTGCCGTCGAGCTCACGCGGCCGGATGATGTCGGTGGCGATGCGCTCCGCCGTGCCGTCTCCGTCGAGGTCCGGTGTGTCGACCCAGACCGTCTCTCGAATGGCGTTCGTGTAGTCGTACATCGGCGAGGTCACACCGCCGACCAGCGTGATCGGCGGGTTGTCAACGGTGCTCGTCGACGCCGCGCGGGCCTCCCCCATCGTCCCGATGGCCAACGGTGCAACCACGGCAAGGGAGCTGGCGATGGCCAGGATCCTGGCTTTCATGTGAGTCCTTCCCGCCCCCGGAACGGGGAAGTCCCAATTGGGGTGAGGGGGCCCTCACAAAGTAGCGACGAAATGCCCTAAAAGGGAGGGTGATGACCAAGATGCGTTTGTTCGCGCTCTGGTGTCTGACTGTGCCGGCGCGGAGGTGGATGAGTCGGCCGATACGCCGGGTTCTGTTCCGCGTCACTGTTGCCGGTGACGCGGCGACGGCCATCCATCTAGGCCGACCATTGCTGGCCGGCTCGAGCGTCCTACCCGCACACTCGACCGGGCCGGTCTCCCGACGCCCGGAGGCGCCGATCGTGTGCTGTCTGGACTTGCTCCGGGTGGGGTTTACCGAGCCGCTCCAGTCACCTGGAGCGCTGGTGGTCTCTTACACCACCGTTTCACCCTTACCGGCTGCCGAAGCACCCGGCGGTCTGTTCTCTGTGGCACTGTCCCGCGGGTCACCCCGGGTGGCTGTTGGCCACCACCCTGCCCTGTGGAGCCCGGACGTTCCTCGGCAGGGCCGAGGCCCTGACGCGACCGTCTGGCCGACTCATCCGCCACCAGCATAGGGCCGTATGCCGTCCTGCTCGTGCCGCGGTCGCCGCGCCTCGGGCGATCGCTCAGTCCTCCGGCAGATCGGCCGTCGTCGCGACGTACACGCTGTTGGAGGATGTGCCGCCGGTGAGCGGGTTGGCGAAGGTGACGAGGTGCGCCGCAGCGGAGGCGAAGACCTCGCCGAGCAGTGCCGTGAAGCCCTCGTCCGGCGGGTCGTCCGACCACAGCGCGAAGGCGCCTCCGGGGTGCAGCCGAGAGGCGAGCTGGCGCAGCCCGTCGGCGCTGTAGAACGCGGCGTGGCTGGGGTGCAGCACGTGGTGCGGTGTGTGGTCGATGTCGAGCAGCACGGCGTGGAATCGCGCCGGGAGGCCGGGACCGGAGCCTGCATGCCCCCTCGCCAGGGCGAAGAAGTCACCCTGCACCAGGTCCGTGCGAGGGTCGGTCGTCAGGTTGGCCGTGTCGGGCAGCAGCTGTCGGTCGTGCCACGAGATGACCGGTGCCAGCGCCTCGATCACCGACACCGACGCCACCCGGTCGTCCTCGAGCGCCGTCGCGGCGGTGTAGCCGAGACCGAGACCGCCCACGAGCACGTCGAGCCGGTCTGCGCTGACGGCGGCAAGCCCCAGGCGCGCGAGCTCGATCTCGGCGACGGGGAAGAGGCTCGACATGAGGAACTCATCGCCGAGCTTCACCTCGTAGACGTCGACCTGGAGGCTGGGCTCGAGCCGGCGGCGCAGGCTGATCGGGCCGAGCGGCGTGTGCTGCCAGTCGATCTCCTCGAGGCGCTTGCTCACGACGTCACCCGAAGATCGGACTGAGGCTGTCGGCCGGCAGGTCGCGCTCCACCGACGCCATCCGCCACTTGTCGGCGAAGACCGCGAGGTGCACGCCGTCGGCGCGGGTCAGTGCCTCTGCCCCGCCACGGTTCTCGAGCTGCCCCAGGGCCGCGGGGGCGACGGCGCGCGCGACGGTGTAGGGCAGCACCTCGAGCCGGATGGGAGACCCGAACTCGTGCTCCATGCGGTGCTTGGCGACGTCGAACTGCATCGGACCGACGGCTGCGAGCACCGGGGCCTGCGCGCCGCGGCGATCGGAGTGGAGCACCTGCACCACACCTTCCTCGCCGAGCTGCTCGATGCCGCGCCGGAACTGCTTCTGCTTGCCGCTGACGGCGGCTCTCGCCACGGCGAAGTGCTCGGGGGCGAAGAGCGGGATGCGGGGGAAGTTGACCTTCTCGTCGGAGAAGAGGGTGTCGCCGACCCGCAGCGCATTGGCGTTGACGAGCCCGATGACGTCTCCCGGGAAGGCCTCGTCGAGGGTCGACCGGTCGCGTCCGAAGACACTCTGCGCATACTTCGTCGCGAACGGGCGCCCGGTGTCGGCGTGCGTGACGACCATGCCGCGGCTGAAGCGGCCCGAGCACACCCGCACGAAGGCGAGCCGGTCGCGGTGGGCCTTGTCCATGCCCGCCTGAATCTTGAAGACGAAGCCGGAGAACGGGGCCGAGACGTCGCGGACCCCGCCGGACTGGTCTGGGCGGGCGCTCGGTGGAGGCGCCAGCGCGACGAGCGTGTCGAGCAGCTGGCGCACACCGAAGTTGAGCACGGCCGAGCCGAAGAGGACCGGCGTCGCCGCCCCCGAGAGGAAGAGTTCGAGGTCGAAGCCGTGGCCCGACGAGCTCAGCAGGTCATACTCCTCCTCCGCCTGCGTGAACACGTCGCCGACGGTCGCCCGCGCGTCCTCCGCCGACGAACGGGTGGCGATCGCCTCGGTCGCGCCGCCGGGCGTTCGAGTGAACTCCACGAAATCACCGGTGGCACAGTCGAGCACGCCACGGAAGTCGCCCGCAACGCCCACCGGCCAGGTCAGCGGCATCGGGTGCAGGTCGAGACGCGTCGTCAGCTCGTCCATGATGGCGAGCGCGTCGAGCCCCGGGCGGTCCCACTTGTTGACGACGGTGATCACCGGCACGCCGCGGGCCCGGCAGACCTCGAACAGCTTGAGGGTCTGCGGCTCGATGCCCTTGGCGGCGTCGACGAGCATCACGGCGGCGTCGACGGCAGCGAGGACCCGATAGGTGTCCTCCGAGAAGTCAGCGTGGCCAGGTGTGTCGAGCAGGTTGATCACCGTGCCGGCATACGCGAACTGCAGCACCGCGGACGTGATCGAGATGCCGCGGTCCTTCTCCATGTCCATCCAGTCGCTGACGACGCCGCGGCGGTTGCCCTTGCCGTGCACGGCGCCCGCCTCGCCGATGGCGTGGGCATGCAGCGCCAGCGCCTCGGTCAGGGTCGACTTGCCGGCGTCGGGGTGCGAGATGACAGCGAACGTGCGGCGGCGGGCCGCCTGCGCGGCGACCTCCGGCGAGGCGCCGCCCGCGCCGTCGGGGTGGCGGGTGGCTTCGAGGTCGCGCTCGAGCGGCGACGCAGTGGTGTGCATGGTCCTCCAAAGATCCCCCTGAGTCTCCCATCGTCACTGTGAATCCACGGCATCGGCGGCTCGCGCCGGTCAGAGTGCTGCTCAATGCACCAGCTCGGTCCCCTGCTCAGTCCTCCTGACGATGGCGAGGTCGGCCCCTAGGGTTGGGGCGTGAGCACGAGCACCGGAGACTCCCGCCTTGACGCCGACGTCCAGCTGCTCACGCGGTTGCTCTACGAGACGGTCGAGCACCACGACAGCGCCGAGGTGGTCACCCTCATGCAGGACGTGGAGCGGTGGGCCTCCGCGGCGCACACGTCGGGGTCCGCATCCGACAACGGCCGCATCACCGCGGCCCTCAGCGCGATCGACCCCGACCGCAGCGCCAAGCTCGCTCGCGCCTTCACCGTCTACTTCCACCTCGTCAACGTCGCCGAGCAGGTGCACCGTCTCGACGAGTCGGCCCTGCACGACGGCGCCTCCCTCGCCGACACGATGAGCGCGGTCCGGGCCGCAGGACTCGACACCGACGACCTCGCCTGGACGGTCGAGCAGGTCGAGGTGCGGCCGGTCTTCACGGCGCACCCGACCGAGGCCTCCCGCCGGTCGGTGCTGACCAAGGTCCGCCAGATCGCCGACCTGCTCGAGGAGCGCGCCGACCCGCGCGCCCAGCCCGCTGACCGCGCGAGAGGCGAGCGCCGGCTGGCCGAGGTGATCGAGCGCCTCTGGCAGACCGACGAGCTGCGCGTCGACCGACCGCGCCCCATCGAAGAGGCCCGCTCGGCCCTCTTCTACCTCGAGGAGCTGGCCGACCAGGTGCTGCCCGATGTCGTCGACGAGCTCGCAGCCGGGCTGGGCGAGCTCGGGGTGGAGCTCTCCCCCACGGCCGTGCCGGTCCGGCTCGGGTCGTGGGTGGGTGGCGACCGCGACGGCAACCCCCTCGTGACTCCCGCCGTCACCGAGGAGGTCCTCCTGCACCAGACGAGGACGGCCCTTCGCATGCTCGAGCGCAACCTCCAGGCGCTGCAGGTCGAGATGTCGGAGTCGTCGCGCGTCGTCGCGGCCAGCGCCGACCTGCTGGCCCTGACCGAAGGTGCCGAGACGGAGGAGCCCTACCGCGCAGCCCTTCAGACGATCCTCGACCGTCTCGGAGCCACCTCGGCACGCCTGCTCGACGGACAGCAGGGCGAGCGGTCCTACGCCGACGCCGACGAGCTCGTCGCCGACCTCGCCGTCATCCATCGCTCGCTGCTCGACCACCGGGGAGAGCTCACGGCACGTGGACCCGTCGCCCGCGTCATGCGCACCGTCTCCCTCATCGGCTTCCACCTCGCGGTCCTCGACATCCGCGAGCACGCCGCTCACCACCACACGACGCTGGCCCGTCTCTACGAGCTCGTCGGCCAGGACCCTGCCTACGACACGCTCGGCCCGCAGGAGCGCACGGCCCTGCTCGCGCGCGAGCTCGCCGAGCCCCGCCCGCTGCTGAGCCCCACGACCCGGCTCGAGGACGTGCCGGCACGCACCATGGAGACCTTCCACACCGTCCGGCGCGCCCTCGACCGCGACCCGGGCGCCATCGAGTCCTACATCGTCTCGATGAGCGAGGACGTCGACGACGTGCTCGCCGCCGCGGTGCTCGCGCGCCAGGCGGGGCTCGTCGACCTCCAGGCCGGCGTGGCCCGCATCGGCTTCGTGCCCCTGCTCGAGACGCCCACCTCGCTGGCCATCGCGGGCGACTTCCTCGACCGCCTCCTCTCGTGCGCCCCCTACCGCGAGCTCGTGCGGCTGCGCGGCGACAGCCAGGAGGTCATGCTCGGCTACTCGGACTCCTCGAAGCTCGGCGGCATCACCGTCTCCCGCTGGGGCCTGCACCGCGCCCAGCGCGAGCTAGTCGAGGTGGCCCGCACGCACGGCGTGAGCCTCGTGATGTTCCACGGTCGCGGCGGCAGCGTGGGGCGTGGGGGCGGCCCGACCCACGAGGCCATCGTCGCCCAGCCGGCCGGCACGGTCAGCGGCCGGATCAAGTTCACCGAGCAGGGCGAGGTCATCTCCGACAAGTACCTCGTGCGCTCGCTCGCCCACCACAACATGGAGCTGTCGCTCGCGGCGACCCTGAGGGCGGCGACCCTGCGGCGCGAGGCCCAGAACACCATCGAGGTGCGCCGACGGTGGGACAGCCTCATGGAGGTCATCTCGGAGGCGTCCCACGCGGCATACCTCGACCTCGTCGGCGACGAGGCGTTCCCCGAGTACTTCCGCCAGTCCACGCCCGTCGACGAGCTCGCCGACCTCAACCTCGGGTCGCGGCCGGCCCGCCGCGGCGGCGGGGGGCGCCTCGAGGACCTGCGCGCCATCCCGTGGGTCTTCGGCTGGACCCAGTCGCGCCAGCTCCTCCCCGGGTGGTTCGGGGTCGGCTCCGGGCTCGCGGCCGCGATCGACGCCGGCTACGGCGACCAGCTCGAGGAGGCCGTGCACCGCTGGCGCTTCCTGCGCATGTTCCTCTCCAACGTGGAGATGACCCTGAGCAAGACCGACCTCGCGATCAGCCGGCGCTACGTCGAGCAGCTCGTCGAGCCACCCCTCCAGCGCTTCTTCGGCTCGGTCACCGAGGAGCACGCTCGCACCGTGCAGCACCTGCTGGCGATCACCGGTAAGGACGCGCTCCTGTCCGACGAGCCCGTGCTGCGGCGCACCTTCGCGGTGCGCCACAGCCGGCTGCACGCCGTGCACGAGCTGCAGATCTCCCTGCTGCAGCGCACCCGCTCGGGCCAGTCAGCGGACCCCGAGCTGCGCCGCGCGCTGCTGCTGACGATGAACGGCATCGCCGCCGGGCTGCGCAACACCGGCTGAGTCGGCGACGCCGCATCGTCTCGTCGCAGGTCTGGTCGCGATCGAGATCCCACCATGACCCCGTTCGCGACCAGACGAGCGACCTGCACGTCTCAGTCGCCCTTGACGTTGACGATCTGCCGCAGCGTGTGGCGCACCTCGACGAGCTCGGCGGCATCGAGCATGACCTGGTCGATGTCCTTGTAGGCCATCGGGATCTCGTCGATGAAGGCGTCGGTGTCGCGGTACTCGATGCCGGCCATCGACGCGCACAGCTGCTCACGCGTGAAGAGCCGCCGCGCCGCAGACCTCGAGTGCGCCCGACCGGCTCCGTGAGG
This sequence comes from Humibacillus xanthopallidus, assembly GCF_044793955.1. Classification (GTDB taxonomy): domain Bacteria; phylum Actinomycetota; class Actinomycetes; order Actinomycetales; family Dermatophilaceae; genus Humibacillus; species Humibacillus xanthopallidus_C. Next base: position 2,841,354 of record NZ_CP084995.1, read on the forward strand.
CGACGAGTGCAGCGCCACCGGGTTGCCCCGACCCGTGACGACGTAGGACGCCGTCCCCATCGAGCCGGGGACCAGACCCGCCTCGCCCTGCGAGCGGAGATGGCACCCTTCCGCGACAGCCACACCTGCTTGCCGAAGTGCTTCTCCTGCTCGGTGTAGTTGTGGTGGCTGTTGATCTCCTCGTGCCGCTCCACGCCCGCGCGGACCCACTGCTCGAAGGCGAGAGCCACCCGGTCCATCATCTCCTCGCGGTTGAGGAGCGCGAAGTGCTGGGCCCACCGCATCTGGCGGATGTAGGCCCAGAACTCGTCCGTGCCCTCGACGAGGTAGGCAAGGTCCTTGTGGGGCAGGGGGATCCACCACTTCTCGTTGAGCCGCTGGGCGACCTTGATGTGGTGCTGGGCGATCTTGTTGCCGACCCCGCGCGACCCCGAGTGCAGGAACAGCCAGACCCGGTCGAGCTCGTCGACCGTGACCTCGATGAAGTGGTTGCCGGATCCCAGAGTCCCCAGCTGCAGCCGCCAGTTCGCCGCGTATGCCGCCGGGTCGAACTCCGCTGCAGCAGCGCGCTCCTCGAGGTCGGCCATCCGCGTCGCCGTGTGCTCTCGCGTGACGGCGCTGTTGTAGACCCCGGCCGACAGAGGCACCGCGCGCTCAATCGCCTCACGGAGCGGGGCGGCATACGTCGGCAGATCGTCGCGGGTGAACTGGGTGCGGACGGCGATCATGCCGCAACCGATGTCGACGCCGACGGCCGCGGGCATGATCGCGCCCAGGGTCGGGATGACCGAGCCGACAGTGGCGCCGAGGCCCAGATGGGCATCGGGCATGAGCGCCACGTGCGGGTGGATGAACGGCATGGTCGCCGTCGTCTCCGCCTGTGCACGCGTGGCGGGCGCGAGGATCGACGCCCAGTTCACGAGCGTCGATGAGATCTTCTCCATGGTTCCTTCCTCTGGTGGGCGGTCTGCGAACCCTAGGCTCCGACCCGCCCGCCACGCACCGGGATATGGCGCACGGAACGATCGTCGGCCCCCGATCGCTGGGCAGTCGGAAGACGATCGCAACCGATGCCAGGACCATGACGACCCAGACGACCCCTGACCAGAACCCGACGCAGAACCCCGACCGGACCAGAGCAAAGGTGCTCGATCTCTCCATCACCCAGCTGCTCGGCGGCGCCGCGGCGGCAGCGACGGCAGCAGCCCTCGGCTCGCGCCTCGGGGTCGTCGGCACCATCGCCGGCGCGGCCGTGCTGAGCCTGATCTCCGCCGTGGCGGCCAGCCTCTACACGGCTTCGATGACCCGCGCCCGCGACGCCGTCGTGCTCGTGCGCACGCGGCGCGGCGACCTCGAGGAGGTGCCCCTGTCGACGGTGGAGCCACAGGTCACCACGACGGACGCCCCGACCGCACAGCCGACCTGGTGGGGGCGGCCCGACCGGCTGACGGCACGACGCCTGCTCGTCACGTCGGGTGCCGTCTTCGCCATCGCGGCGGCGTTCCTCGCGGGACTGCAGCTCGCCACCGGAGCGCAGGTCACCGGCACCTCCATCGGGGTCAGCATGGCTGCGGCCTCCGGGGTGGACTCCCCGCAGGACGACTCCGGCGCCGCCGGGTCGTCCCCCACCAGCACCTCGAGCGGCACGCCGTCCGTGCCGGCAGCCGGCGACCCCGTCGGACCCGGCTCGACGGATGGTGCGCCCCAGACCGGCGCGGCCTCCGGTGACGGGTCCCCGGCCACTGGCTCGCCCGGCTCGACGGGCGCGACCGGCGCGGCCAGCGCGACGGCGGGGGCATCGCAGGGCACGACGCCGGGCTCCCCCCCGACGGCACCCGGCGCCACGAGCGGCAACGCAGCGGGCGGCATACCGACGGGGGCCGCGACGAGCGCGCCCAGCGCCACCACCCCCTGACGGGTCAGGCGCCCCGCCCCCGGTGCCGTCAGACGACGGACAGCGTGATCGTGCCCGTCGAGACGTCGGCCACGTCGACGCGCACCGTGACGGAGTCGCCCGCCTTGGCCACACCCTTCGCCTTGGCCACGACCGCGTGCTCGAGCAGCTGCACGACGACACCCTTGTCGTTCTCGTCGACGACGACGGCGGCGAGGGTGCGACCGAGATGGGGCAGCAGCTCGGCAGCCTCGACGGCATCCGTGCACGCGCGCTCGACGCCGTTGGTGCGACGGTCGGACGTCGCCATGATCTCGGGCAGGGTGGGCAGGGCCTCGCGGACCCAGGCGGGCACGTCCTGCCCTGACGACAGCGCCTCGCAGACGACGAGGCCGAAGCGGTCGACGAGACGGCGCAGCGGGGCCGTGACGTGCGCATACGGGTTGGCGACCGCGGCATGCAGCGGCTGGTCGGGCACGGCGCCGTCGAAGGGCGTGTAGCCCGCGCCCCGGAAGAGCGTCGTGGCCTCGTGGATGAGCGCGAGGTGCTTGGGGTTGGCGTGGTCGAGCGTGCGCAGGAATTCCCCGTAGGCGAGACCCTCGGGCCACGGCACGCCGAGCGCCGACGCCTGGCGCCGGAAGCGCGTGAGGTCGCGGGGGTCGGGCGGCGGCATGGTGCGCAGGATGCCCACCTTGCCGCGCAGCATGAGGTCGGCGGCGCCCATCCCGGTGAGCAACGAGATCTGGGCGTTCCAGTCCTCGGAGGCGAGCAGCGGGCGGAAGGAGATGCGGAAGCCGCCCTGGCCGTCCTCCTCGATCTCCTGCTCCGGCATCGGCAGGGTGGCGCCACCGCGCTCACGCTCGAGCACGACCCGCTTCTCCCCCACCTCCTTGAGCAGCACGAGGCACTCCTCCGCGCTGCCGTCGTCGACAGCGCGCTGCACCTGCTCGTAGTCATAGCGGCGCACGCTCCGCACCATCGCGCGGTAGACCTCCACCGCCGTGCCCTCGCCGTCGGGGGCGAGGCGGATGTCCCAGACGAAGGCCGGTCGCACCTCATCGGGCAGCAGGCTCGCGGCCCCCTCACTGAGCTCGCTGGGGTGCAGCTGCACCCGCTCGTCGGGGCAGTAGACCGTCTGGCCCCGGCGGCGCGCCTCGGCGTCGATCGCCCCGCCGGCTCGCACGAAGGCCGGCACGTCGGCGATCGCGTAGCGCACCCGGTAGCCCGAGCCGTCGCGTTCGATCCACATCGCCTGGTCGAGGTCCTTCGACGTCGGCGGGTCGATGGTGATGAAGGGCACCGACGTCTCGTCGCGCTGCGGCAGGTCGGCGTCGGCGGCCGCGCGCTGCGCCTCGGCGAGCACCTCGGGCGGGAAGCCCTCTGGCAGCTCGAACTCGCGGCGCACCGCGTCGAACCGGTCGAGCAGGGCCTGGGAGGTGTCGCTCGGCTCCGTCGCCGGGCGGAACACGATGTGTCGCTGGGGCATGCCGATCACCCTACGCATCGGGTCAGCACGGGTGGGGCTCCGGTCGACGCCGCCGACCCACGTGGCTGGGTTGCGGCGCGACCCGGACATAACGGATACGCGAGACGCGCCCTGCAGGCCCCGGACACAATGCCGTCACGGGGACACACTCTGGTGGGAGAAGACCATGCGCACAGGTGTCAGGACCCTCCTCGCGGGCGCCGTGCTCGCGCTCGTCGTGCCGGTGGCAGGGCTCGTCGCCCCGGCGCAGGCTGCCCCGTCGGCGCGCGTGACCGGCCCGGCCTACGACTCCCCCGGGTCGACGGTGGCCGTCGTCGTGACGACGAGCTCCCGCCCGAGTGGCTACGCCCTGAGCTTCCGGGTGTCGGTCGCCGGCATCGCCGGCGTGTGCAACGGTGCACAGTGGCGGCACAGCACGGGGTGGTCGCAGCGCTGCTGGGTCACGCTCCCGTCTCGGCTCGGCACGTGGACCGTCAGCAGCCGAGCCGTCTTCACGCGCACGGGCTATGCCACGCAGTACTCCACCTACGGCTACAAGTCGGTCGCGACCAAGGGCTACTACTCCGCCCCCGTGAGCGCGACCACGCGGGCGAGCATCGAGAAGTGCTGGAACACCACGTCACGGGTCCAGCTGACCTTCGACGACGGCAACGTGAGCTGGACGAGGCTCAACTCGATGCTGGCGACCCTCAAGGCCTACAACGTGCGCGGTCGCTTCCTGCCGACGGGCCAGTGGGCTGCTGCGAACCCCTCGAAGGTTGCGGCCATCCGCAACGCCGGCCACCTGCTCGGCAACCACACCTACTCGCACCCAGCCCTCAACACCCTCTCCAGCTCGTCCGTGCGCTGGCAGATCAGCCGGGGCGTCGCTGCCACCTCGACACCGAAGCTGATCCGGCCCCCCTACGGCGCCGGGGCCTACTCGCAGCGGATCACGAACGACGCCGCCGCTCTCGGCTACCGCGTGTGCCACTGGACGACGGACACGTCCGACTACGCAGGTGTCTCGGCGACGACGATCATCAACAAGGTGCTCTACGGCGACGGCGTCACGGCCCCGGCCCGCCCCGGTGGCTCGGTGCTCATGCACATGTCCGGCGCCAACACCCCGGCAGCCCTTCCGGGGCTCATCCGCGGGATGCGTGCCAAGGGCCTGCTGCTCGAACCCCTGCGCTGACCGCGGGTCCGGTCCGCCCACGGGGGGCCACGGGCCGCCTCCCACCCGCGACGACTCCCCCAGCGCGTCGACCTAGGCTTGCCCCCGTGCTGATCCTGCTGCCTCCCTCCGAGGGCAAGACCCCCGCCCGTCGAGGACGCCCGCTCGACCTCTCGTCGCTCTCCTTCCCTAGCCTCACCGCCCGGCGAGAGAGCATCATCGCGGCCATCGAGAAGGTGAGCGGGCAGCCCGACGCACCGGCCCTCCTCGGCGTCAGCCCCACCCTGGTCGACCAGGTGCGCCGCAACATCGACCTGCGCACCGCCCCGACGGCTGCAGCGGTCCAGGTCTACAGCGGGGTGCTCTACCAGGCCCTCAACCACGCGTCGCTCGACAGCGCCGCCAAGCGGCGCGCCAACCGCAGCGTCGTCGTCATCTCAGCCGTCTTCGGCGCCCTGCGCCTCACCGACCGCGTGCCCGCCTACCGGGTGAACGTGTGCGCCAGCGTGCCGGGTGCCGGCGCGCTCGACCGTGGGTGGCGCGGCGCGCTCTCCGGCGCCCTCGATGCCGCCGTCAAGCCGCGTGAGCTGGTCGTCGACTGCCGATCCACGACGTATGCCGCGATGTGGCGTCCCACAGGTCAGCGCGCCGACGCCTGGGTGCAGGTCGCGGTGCCGGGCGCGTCGCACAACGCGAAGCACACGAGAGGGCTCGTCACGCGCGAGCTCGTCCAGGCCGAGGCGCCGCGCAGTCCCAGGGCCCTGGCGGAGCGCCTGTCCGAACGCTTTGACGTCGAGCTCACGGCTCCGCCTCGGCCGGGACGCCCCTGGACCCTCGCCGTGCAGGAGCAGCCGCGCCGGTCGCCGGTCGACGTCCGTGACGAGGCCTCGACGGTTGCACGGTGACCGACCTCGCGGTCCTGGCGGAGCGGGTCCTTCCCGTCCTGGCCTTCCTCGTCGCCATCACGGTCGTCGCCGAGATCTGTGACCTCGCCGGGGTCTTCGACGAGGCCGCGCACCTCGCCGCCAAGGTCGCTCGCGGGCGCGTCGTCGTGCTGTGGCTGCTCATCGTCGCGCTCGCGTGCGCCAGCACGATCCTGCTGAGTCTGGACACGACGGCGGTCCTGCTCACCCCCGTGGCCGTGACCGTCGCCAACCAGGTGGGCGTGCCGCCCTTGGCCTTCGCGATGACGACGCTGTGGCTGGCCAACACCGCCTCACTGCTCCTGCCGGTGTCCAACCTCACCAATCTCCTTGCGCTGCATCACTTCACGGCGCTGGGGCTCTCGGTCAACGAGTACGTCGCCCTGCTCTGGCCTCCTGCCCTCACGGCGATCGTGCTGACCGTCGTCGTGCTGTGGCTGATCCACCGCCGTGACCTGCGCGGGCGCTATGACAGGCCGCCCCGAGCCGAGCCGCACGACCGCACCCTCATGGTCGTGTCGGCGGTCGTCGCGGCCGCCCTCGCGCCGGCCTTCGTGGCCGGCATCACCCCGGCCTGGCCGGCCATCGCAGCGGCCCTCGTGCTGCTCGCCGTCGCGGCGCTCCGTGCTCCGATGCTGGTGAGGCGCATCAGCGTGCCGTGGAAGGCCGCTCTGGGGGTGGCCGTCCTGTTCGTGGTCGTCGACCTCGCCCTCAGTGCGGGCCTCGGCCCGTGGCTCACCGAGGTGGTGGGCAGCGGCACCGGCACCGCCGAGCTGCTGCGCCTCGGCTCGATCGGCGCGGCCTCCGCCAACGCGATCAACAACCTGCCCGCCTACCTCGCGCTCGAGGTGACCGCCGACCAGTCGCCCGTGCGCCTCGCAGCCCTGCTCATCGGCGTCAACGCCGGACCGATCGTCACCATGTGGGGCTCACTCGCGACGATCCTCTGGGCGCAGCGTTGCAGGGCCGCAGGCGTCACGGTGTCGTGGCGCCGGCTCGCCGTCACCGGCCTGGCCTGCGCCGTCGTCGTCGTGACCGGCTCCACCCTCGCGCTGGCCCTCACCGCCTGACCGAGAGCACCCGAGCGCGGTGGAAAGTGCCCACTCGACATCAAAGTCGAGTGGGCACTTTCCACCCGACCCTCCGGCCCGCAGCACCGTCGAGTGGGCAGTTTCCACCCGACCTCAAAGTCGAGTGGGCAGTTTCCACCCGACCTCAACGTCGAGTGGGCAGTTTCCACCCGACCGGGCGCGCGGGTGTGTCAGGCCAGGGCGCGGCGGAGGTCGTCGACGATGTCTCGCACGTCCTCGAGGCCGACCGACACGCGCAGCACGCCGTCGGTGATGCCCACCGCGGCGCGGGCCTCGGGGGCCAGGCGTCGGTGCGTCGTCGTCGCCGGGTGGGTGATGAGCGACTTCGAGTCGCCGAGGTTGTTGGAGATGTCGATGACCTGCAGCGCGTTCATCAGCGCGAAGGCCTCGTCCTTGCCGCCGTCGAGCTCGAACGTCACCACCGTGCCGGCCGCCTGCATCTGCCGCTTGGCCAGCTCGTGCTGCGGGTGCGACTCGAGGAACGGGTGCACGACCTTGGCGACCTTGGGGTGCGCCTCGAGGAAGCGGGCGACCTCGAGGGCGCTCGCCGCCATCCGCTCGACGCGCATCGAGAGCGTCTCGAGGCCCTTGACGAGCACCCAGGCGTTGAAGGGCGACATCGACGGGCCCGTGTGGCGCATGAGGTTCTGCACCGGACCGTCGATGAACTCCTTGGGCCCGAGCACCGCGCCACCGAGCACGCGGCCCTGGCCGTCGATGTGCTTCGTCGCCGAGTAGACGACGATGTCGGCACCGTGCTCGAACGGCTTGGAGAAGATCGGCGTGCCGAAGACGTTGTCGACGACGACCTTGGCCCCGGCGGCGTGGGCGAGCTCGCTCACGGCGGCGATGTCGACGAGCTCCTGCATGGGGTTGCTCGGCGTCTCGAAGAAGACGGCGGTCGTGGGCTCCGACAGCGCCTCGCGCCACTGGTCAAGATCGGTGCCGTCGACGAAGACGCTCTCGACGCCCCACCGCGGCAGGATCTCGTCGAGGATGACGAAGCACGACCCGAAGAGTGCCCGGGACGAGACGACGCGGTCGCCCTTGCCCAGCAGGGCAGCGAGCGCAACGAAGACGGCCGACATGCCCGAGCCGGTCGCAAAGCACGCCTCGGCCCCGTCGAGCCGGCGCAGCCGCTCCTCGAACATCGCGACGGTGGGGTTGCCGTAGCGGGAGTAGACGAAGCGGTCGACGTCGCCCTTGAAGGCCGCCTCCGCCTCCTCGGCCGTGTCGTAGACGAACCCGGAGGTGAGATACATCGCCTCGGCCGTCTCCTCGAAACCACTGCGCGACAGGCCTGCTCGCACGGCGAGGGTGTCGGGCCGCCACTGCTGCGTGTCGTCGCTCATCCCTGCACCCACGGCAGACCCGCGACCTTCCAGCCCGACACGGTGCGGTGCTGCTCCCCGTTGTGCGGACCCTCGAAGCCCTCGCTGACGTTGTGCGACCGCGACCACCCGGCCGCCGTCGCCGCCTCGGCAGCGGCGACCGAGCGCACGCCCGAGCGGCAGAGGAAGTAGACGGGCGCCTGCTCGTCGACGCCGGCCGCCGAGAGCTCGGCGACGAAGTCCGCGTTGACGGCGCCGGTGGGATAGGTCTGCCACTCGACGAGCACGACGTCCTTGCCGAGGGTGCGCAGGTCGGGCAGCCCGACGTAGGACCACTCGGCCGACGTGCGCACGTCGACGAGGACGGCGGCAGGGTCGTCGGAGAGGGCCTCCCAGGCCTCGGCGGGTGTCACGTCACCGGCATAGCTCATGCCGCCGAATATTGCACAGCGTCCGTCAGGCGAGATGGTCGGTCCGATTGGTGAAAGCCACGGCGGCCGAGCCGTCCTCCCAGACCTCGACGGCCGTGAGGCTGCCGGGTGCCGTCGCGATGGCCCAGAAGCGCGACCCGGGGGTCTCGAGCACGTCGGTGAGCACCGACAGCACCCCGCGGCGGCTCGTCACGACGACGACGGTGCCCCCGCGCTGCACGAGCGAGCGGTATGCCGTCCGCACCGTCTCGTCCGCGTCCTCACCGGGTGCCCGGCCGGCCCACACGTCAGAGGCGCTCGGCTCCGTGTCGAGGTCGGTGGCCACCGCGCGGGCGACCTCGAGGGCGAGTGGCTCCTCGCTCGTGACGACCTCGGCCCCGGCCCCGGCCCCGACGAGGCGCAGCGCGGCCGCCGCGACCCGCGGCACGGCCGCGCCGACCAGCGGCTCCTGCACGAGCAGCAGCCGGAGCGGGCGGGTCGCCGGGCCGGAAGCAGGTTGATCCCCTTCGGCCCCGGGACTCGAATCCCGCTGTGCGGCAGCAGCATCCGCGCCGTCACCATCGCCATCGCCATCGCCGGGGTGGAGCACCCGGTGGATGGACCTGCCGTCCATCGCGTCGTTGCTCAGGGCGTCGGCAGCCTTGTTCTTCTCGCGCGGGATCCACTCGAAGGAGACCGATCCGCCGGCGTCGCCGATCTCGGTGCAGAGGTCACGGGCCTCGAGCGCCAGGCGACGCATGTCCTCGTGCTTGATCTTCCAGCGACCCGACATCTGCTCGACGACGAGCTTGGAGTCCATCCGGGCTACGACGTCGGCCGACGGGTCGAGCTCTACGACAGCGCGCAGGCCCGCGATGAGCCCGGAGTACTCGGCGACGTTGTTGCTCTGCTTGCCGAGCGGCTCGGCGAGCTCGACGAGCACCCGGCCACCGTCGGCCTCACGAACGAGGGCGCCGTAGCCAGCGACGCCCGGGTTGCCCCGCGAGCCGCCGTCCGCCTCGATGACGAGGCGGCGCCTGGCGCCCTCTCGCTCGGCCGGTGACTTCGCAGGGCTCACAGACCGGACTCGGCCGTGCGGATCATGATGCGGCGGCACTCCTCGCAGCGCACGACCTCGTCCTGCGCCGCGGCGCGGATGCGCGCGAGGTCGACGTTGTTGAGCTCGAGGCGGCAGCCGCCGCAGCGGCGGTGCTTGAGCTCGGCGGCGGCGAGGCCTCCGCTGCTCGCGCGGATCTTCTCGTAGAGGGCGGCGAGCTCGTCGCCGATGCCGGCCACGATGTCGGCCCGGCCAGCGCCGACCTTGGCCTCCTCGGCGGCCAGATCGGCGAGCACGGCGTCCCGCTCGGACTCGAGGGTGGACAGGCGGGTCGCGAGCTCCTCGCGCTGGGTGTCCAGCTGGACGACCCGCGCGTCGAGGCTCTCGGAGCGCTCCATGACCTCGAGCTCGAGGTCCTCGAGCTCGGACTGGCGTCGCGCGAGCGAGGCCAGCTCGTGCTGGAGCGCCTGGAGGTCCTTGGCGCTGCCCTGGCCGGAGTCGAGACGGGCCTGGTTGCGAGCAGCCCGGTCGCGCACGAGCTGCACGTCCTGCTCCGACTTGGCGACCTCGCGCCGCACGTCGCCGGCCGTGGTGCGCGCGTTGACGATGTCGGTGTCGAGCGAGGTGAGCTCGCGGCGCGCGGCCTCGATGGCGGGCAGCTGCGGCAGGTGGGTCCGGGCGTGCGCGATCTGGTCGAGGCGGGTGTCGATCGCCTGCAGGTCGAGCAGACGCCACTGACGGGACGGATCGGCTTTCAGGACACACCTCCGGTCTCGGGCCGGGCGCGGTTGACGCCGGCGACGAAGGTCCAGGGCTCGGTTCGGAGCCCGGACAGTCTGCCCTCGACCCTAGTCGGTGTGGGGCCGCCCGTCGGCTGCTCCCCCAGCGCCGCCAGCAGCTGCTCGAGCCCGGTGGCCAGCCACAGCGACTCCATCGCCCAGTGGCCGGCGTCGATCACGTAGGGCGTGCCGTCGCGCGCCTCCTCGCGTGCCTCGAGCACGGGGTGGTGGCGCAGGTCCGCGGTGACGTAGACGTCGGCGCCGCTGGCGCGTGCGGCGTCGAACTGGTCGTCGCCCGAGCCGCCCATCACGGCGACCCGGCGCACCGTCGCACCGCCCGGCCCGCTGACGCGCACGCCGCCGGCAGTCGGGGGCAGCGCCTCCACGAGCAGGTCGGCGAAGTCGGCCAGCGACACCGGCACCGCGAGCTCTCCGACCCGACCCGCGCCGCACGACCCGATCGTGGTCAGCGGTCGCTGCGCCGTGAGCCCGAGGGCGTCGGCGATGACGGTGGACACTCCCGGGTCGGCGACGTCGGCATTGGTGTGGGCGACGTAGAGCGCACACCCGGCCCTCAGCAACGCCGTCACGGACGCCCCCTTGGCGGTGGTCGTCGCCACGGAGTGCACCCCGCGCAGGAGGAGCGGGTGGTGGGTCACGAGCAGGTCGGCGCCCCAGGCCGCCGCCTCCTCGATGACCGCCAGGGTCGGGTCGAGCGCGAAGAGGACCCGCCGCACCGGCTGCTCGGGGTCGCCCGTGACGAGCCCGACCCGGTCCCACTCGGCCGCGTCGGCGGGCGGCCACAGGCGCTCCAGCGCGTCGACGACGGCACCGAGCACGAGTGCCGGCGCCTGCTCGGGCACGGTGTGATCGGCGGGGTCAGCGGTCTGCACGTGGGCCCGGCCGGGCTCGAACCGACGACACCCGCGGTGTAAACGCGGTGCTCTACCAACTGAGCTACAGGCCCCTGGGGGCGGACGGCCTCGCCGTCCGGCGGCCATTCTGTCAGCACCCGGGGCCACCGCGTCCAGTGCTGCCGGCGCCGCCGCCGTGCGGCTGCGGGGTCAGCCCGCGGCCGTCGCCTGACGCTCGCGCAGGCCCGTCAGAGCCCGGCGGTATGCCGTGAAGTCGCGACCCTGCCCGATGCCGAGCACCTCCGACCAGACGAGCAGCCCGTCAGGGTCGACGAGGAAGGTGCCCCGCAGCGCGAAGCCCTCCTCCTCGTCGAGGACCCCGTAGCGGCGGGCCACCTCACCGTGCGGCCAGAAGTCGGACAGCAGGGGGAAGAAGTGGCCCTCGGCGTCGGCCCAGGCGCGCAAGGTGTACATCGAGTCGCACGAGATCGTGAAGACCTGGATGTCGTCGGTCTGGAAGTCCTCGAGGCCGTCGCGGATCGAGCGCAGCTCGCCGCGGCAGATGCCCGAGAAGGCCGCCGGGTAGAAGACGACGGCGGCGTTGCGCTGACCGCGCACCGACGACAGGCTCACGTCGACGCCGTACTGGTCGACGAGGGTGAAGTCGGGCACGGGCTCGCCCACGGTGAGGGGACCGCCGTGCGGCTGCATCCCCGTCTCCATCCGCATCTCCACCCCCCTCTCCACACCGCTGTCCACCCCCAGCGGCGGGGCGGTGATCTGCCCGTTCACCGGCGCGGTCCCTTCGGCGGCATGAGGCGGGTGGCCGCCCACTGCGTCGCGACGTTGACCTGCCCACCCGTCGTGAGGCCCGCGGTCGAGGCAGCCTCCTCGACGAGGCTGGCCTCGACGTGACCGGGGCGACCGGCCTTGGGCGTCAACAGCACGACATAGCCCTGGTCGAAGAGCTTCGTCAGGGCATCGACGAGCAGGTCGACGAGATCCTCGTCGCCGTCGCGATACCAGACGATGACGCCGTCGGCGCCGTCGTTGAACTCCTCGTCCTCGAGCTCACTACCGATGACGTCCTCGATCCCGAACCGCAGGTCGTCGTCGACGTCGTCGTCATAGCCGAACTCCTGGACGGCCTGCCCTGGGGCAAACCCGAGCTTGCTGAGGGACGCCGCTCCCGCGGTCGCGCTCACTGTCACCGATCCTCTCGATCACGGGCCGGGGCCCGGTAGGTCTGAACTCACGTGTGGGACCAGTGCACCGGGTCTGGGCCGCGAGCGCAAGCAGGGCTCACCGTGAGCCCACCGTCGGCTCGCCCGTCAGCTCAACGAGAGCGCACCATGGGCACCCGCGGGGCGGACGGCATACCCCCTCGTCGTCCTCGTGCTGGACCCCACTGTGACGGTGACCACGGTTTGGTAGAGGATGGGTGGAGCAGCGCCGGGGCCGACCGGTCGCGCGCGGCTGCGACGCGACGAGAAAGGACCCGACGTGGCACCCGAGGCCGGCCCGATCCTCAATGGCATCCCCAGTCAGCTCCCGGACATCGACCCCGACGAGACGCAGGAGTGGATCGACTCCCTCGATGCCGTGCTCGACGAGAAGGGCCGCACGCGAGCGCGCTACATCATGCTCAAGCTCATCGAGCGGGCGCGCCAGCAGCAGGTCGGGGTGCCGTCGCTGACGGCGACCGACTACATCAACACCATCCCGCCGGAGCGCGAGCCGTGGTTCCCCGGCGACGAGGACGTCGAGCGCGAGATGCGCCGCTACATCCGCTGGAACGCCGCGATCATGGTGCACCGCGCGCAGCGGCCCGGCATCGGCGTCGGCGGCCACATCTCGACGTATGCGTCCGCCGCGACGCTCTACGAGGTGGGCATGAACCACTTCTTCCGCGGCAAGGACCACCCCGGCGGCGGCGACCAGATCTACTTCCAGGGCCACGCCTCCCCCGGCATGTATGCCCGCAGCTTCCTCGAGGGGCACCTGACCGAGGCACAGCTCGACGGCTTCCGCCAGGAGAAGAGCCACCTCGTCGACGGCAAGCTCGAGGCCATCCCGTCCTACCCCCACCCCCGGTTGCTCCCCAACTACTGGGAGTTCCCGACGGTGTCGATGGGCATCGGACCGATGAACGCCATCTACCAGGCGCAGTTCAACAAGTACCTCCACAACCGTGGCATCAAGGACACCAGCCAGCAGGACGTCTGGGCCTTCCTCGGTGACGGCGAGATGGACGAGCCCGAGTCGCGCGGCCTGCTGCAGCTCGCGGCCAACGAGGAGCTCGACAACCTCAACTTCGTCATCAACTGCAACCTGCAGCGGCTCGACGGCCCGGTGCGAGGCAACGGCAAGATCATCCAGGAGCTCGAGGCGTTCTTCCGGGGCGCCGGCTGGAACGTCATCAAGGTCGTCTGGGGCCGCGGGTGGGACCCGCTCCTCGCCGCCGACCGTGACGGCGCGCTCGTGCACATCATGAACCAGACGAGCGACGGCGACTACCAGACCTTCCGCGCCAACGACGGCAAGTACGTCCGTGACCACTTCTTCGGTCGCGACCCGCGCACGCTCAAGATGGTCGAGGGCTGGAGCGACGACCAGGTCTACTGGGACCTCAAGCGCGGCGGCCACGACTACCGCAAGGTCTTCGCCGCCTACCAGGCCGCGCGTCAGCACACCGGCCAGCCGACCGTCATCCTCGCCAAGACGATCAAGGGCTACGGCCTGGGGTCGCACTTCGCCGGTCGCAACGCGACGCACCAGATGAAGAAGATGACGCTGGACGACCTCAAGGGCTTCCGCGACAGCCTGCGCATCCCGATCAGCGACGAGCAGCTCGAGGCCAACCCCTACCAGCCGCCCTACTACCACCCGGGTGCCGACAGCGACGTCATCAAGTACTCCGTCGACCGTCGCAAGAAGCTCGGTGGCACGCTACCGAGCCGGCGCGTCGACTTCGAGCCGCTCAAGCTGCCCGGTGACGAGGCCTACGCCCAGGTCAAGAAGGGCTCGGGCAAGCAGGAGGTCGCCACGACGATGGCGTTCGTCCGCCTGCTCAAGGACCTCTTGCGCGACAAGGAGTTCGGCCCCCGCATCGTGCCGATCATCCCCGACGAGGCCCGCACCTTCGGCATGGACGCGTTCTTCCCGACGATCAAGATCTACAACCCCAACGGGCAGAACTACACCCCGGTCGACGCCGAGCTGATGCTCGCCTACCGCGAGAGCACGAGCGGCCAGATCCTGCACCTCGGCATCAACGAGGCGGGCTCGCTCGCCGCGTTCACCGCCGCCGCCACGTCCTACGCGACGCACGGCAAGCCGATGATCCCGATCTACGTCTTCTACTCGATGTTCGGCTTCCAGCGCACCGGTGACTCCATCTGGGCGGCCGCCGACCAGATGAGCCGCGGCTTCCTCATCGGTGCCACGGCCGGCCGCACGACTCTGACGGGCGAGGGTCTCCAGCACGCCGACGGGCACAGCCCGCTGCTCGCGGCGACCAACCCCGCCGTCGTGCACTACGACCCGGCCTACGCCTACGAGATCGCGCACATCATGCAGGACGGCCTGCGCCGGATGTACGGCGAGGGCACGACCAACGACGAGGCCAACGTCATCTACTACCTCACCGTCTACAACGAGCCGCTCCAGCAGCCCAAGGAGCCCGAGGGCGTGGACGTGGAGGGCATCCTGCGCGGCATGCACAAGATCTCCGAGGCCGACACCGAGGGCTGGACCCACACGCCGGCGCGCGCGCAGATCCTCGGCTCGGGCGTCGGTGTGCCGTGGGCGCTCGAGGCGCAGCAGCTGCTCGCCGACGACTGGGGCGTGGCCGCCGACGTGTGGTCGGTGACCTCGTGGAACGAGCTGCGTCGCGACGGGCTCAAGGCCGACGAGCAGGAGTTCCTGAGGCCCGACGGCCCGCCCATCAAGCCCTGGGTCACCCAGTGCCTCGAGGGCACCGAGGGTCCGGTCGTCGCCGTGTCCGACTACATGCGGGCCGTGCAGGACCAGATCCGCGAGTGGGTCCCGGGCACCTACGCCTCGCTCGGCGCCGACGGTTTCGGCTTCTCCGACACCCGCGCGGCCGCACGCCGCTTCTTCCACATCGACGGCCCATCGGTCGCGGTGCGCACGCTGCAGCTGCTCGCCAAGGAGGGCAAGGTCGACGCGGACGTGCCGGCCAAGGCCGCCGACAAGTACCGCCTCGACGACGTCACCGCGGGCACCTCCGGCAACGCGGGGGGCGAGAGCTGACGCTCTGACGCTGACGTATGCCGCTGGGTCGGCGCCCGCTCGTGGGTGCTGGCCCAGCGGCATACCGCCTCAACCGCTGGACGCGGCGAACGGCGTGGCGATGAGGACCGCCCGGTTGTCCCAGACCTGGCGCAGCGGGTTCCACCCCGTGCAGGTGATCATGACCAGCTGGGCCGGTCCGTCCGCGGCGTAGAGGCGCCGGCTGGAGATGAAGTCCGGATAGGTCTCCGGCGTGAGGTCGCTGCGCAGCTCGGTGAGCCGGTAGGACACGACGGAGCCGTCGTCGCAGGTGAGCCGCAGGACGGTGCCGAGCTCGGCCCGCGCGGTGGAGTCGGTCGTGAAGATCGCCGAGCCGTCGCGGTAGGTGTGCCCGTCCATGAGCACGGTGCCGCGGGCCGCGCCGGCGAGGACGCTGGGATACCACCCCGCCTTGCGCCTGTCCCGCTCCGCGGGCACGCCGAGGCTGCCGTCGCGCTCGAGGCCGATCTCGATGACGGGGGCGTCGACCTCGAGGGCGTCGATGAGCAGGCCCGTCGGGCGACAGGGGCTCGTGAGCACCGCTGCCGCGCGGGGCGCGTCGGCCGTCGGCGTCCCGGGGCGGCTGGCCGTCGCGCGCGGGGCTGGGAGCTGGGTCGGGAGTCGGGTCGGGAGCTCGGTCACGCCGTTGCCGGCGGGGGTGCGACCGGTGCCGTCCGATGATGCCGGGGAGGGCGCGCCCGTGGACCCGGGCGACGACCCTTCGTCAAGGGCCGCGGGCGCGGGCTGACGCCCGTCCGCGAGAGCCGGCCCGGGTGGGAGGGGCTGCAGGAGAGCGAAGCCGGCCGCCATCGCGAGCACCGCCACGATGCCTGTCGCGCCGATCAGTGTCTGCCTGCGCGACGGCCGTGGCGGCGTGTGGCGCCCCCGATAGGCCATCGGATCCCCTTCCCAGCGGGCTGGCCCGCGCTCGGTGTTGGCTGACGGCCCACGGGCGTGGGACGCCGTCGAAGTGGGAGTGCCCCCGTCGGAGCCACTCGCGTGGCTCCGACGGGGGCGTCCCGCTCAGCTGATCAGCTCACGGTCGGCTGCACGCTGGGCTTCGCGGTGCGGAGGCTGAGACCGAGCCCCAGTGCCACGAGCACCAGCAGGAAGGCGACCAGCGAGTTCAGCGGGTTGACCGATCCGGCCCCACCGGTGTCCGGCGCACCCGGGTTGGGTGTCGGAAGGGTGGTGGTGTCGGTCGGCGCCGTCGTCGTCGGCACCACGACCGCCGTGGTGGCGCTCGTCGTGCTCGTCGTCGTGGCTCCCGTGGTGGTGGCAGCGATCGTCGTCGGAGCCACCGTCGTGGTCGCGACCGTGGTCGTCGGGACCACCGTCGTGGTCGCGACCGTGGTCGTCGGGGCCACCGTCGTGGTGGTGGGGGCGACTGTCGTCGTCGGGGCCACCGTCGTGGTGGTCGGGGCGACCGTCGTCGTCGGGGCGACTGTCGTCGTCGGGGCCATCGTGGTGGTGGTCGGCGCGATCGTCGTCGTCGGGGCCACGGTCGTCGTGGTCGGCGCGACCGTCGTCGTCGGGGCCATCGTGGTGGTGGTCGGCGCGATCGTCGTCGTCGGAGCCACGGTCGTGGTCGGAGCCACGGTGGTCGTCGTCGGGGCGACCGTGGTCGTCGGCGCCACGGTGGTCGTGGTCGGCGCGATCGTCGTCGTCGGGGCGACCGTCGTCGTCGGGGCCACGGTGGTGGTGGTCGGCGCGACCGTCGTCGTCGGAGCCACGGTCGTCGTGGACGGTGCCGTCGTCGTGCTCGTCGCGGCGGTCGTCGTCGTCGTGCTTGTCGGCACGGTGCACTCACTGCGCGTGATGACGTTGTTGTCCAGGGTCACGGCTCCGTTGCGCGCCAGCAGCCGGCCCTGCACGGTGGTCCCCGTCGTCGCCGAGATCGACGTGAGGGCCATGAGGGTGCCGACGAACGTCGAGTTGGTGCCGAGGGTGGCCGAGCTGCCCACCTGCCAGTACACGTTGCAGGCGTCAGCACCGTTGATCAGGCTGACCACGCTGCTGGACGCGGTGATGAGGGTGGCCGCCGACTGGAAGATGAAGACAGCGTTCGGGTCACCTTGCGCGTCCAACGTCACGGTGCCGGTCAGGGACAGGAGCGAGCCCGTGTAGACACCGGAAACGAGAGTCTGTCCCCCCAGCTCACCCTTGGCGGCCCCCGGCCCGCGGCTCGCCGCATCGTTGTAGGCGGTGGTGAGATCCGACTGGGCCTGCTGCGCAACGGCATCCGTCGTGTGCGTGGCGCCGTTCACCGTTCCGGGCGGGAAGCCGGTGATCGAGGTGCCGGGCCACAGGCCGAGATCGCCGTTGAGGACCGATGGCCCCGTGTTGGTGACGGTGGACGCACCGAGCACGGCGAAGCTGCTGGCGGTGCCGAGGCCCACCGGGGCCTCGGCGGCGGCTGCGGGGCGGGTGCCCAGTGAGACCACCGCGATGGCGAGCGCGAGCGCGACCACCATGCCCACGATTCGGAGGCGTCGCGGGGCGCGCAGGAGCGGGTTGACGTGCGGAAGTCGGATGATGGTAGCGGCCATGAAGGATTCCCTCAGTTGCAGGTGGGTCGCAGGGTGCGAGCAGTGGGGCGTCACGCGGAACGTCCCAGGCGATGTGGAACCGGCCTCATGTGGAGATGAGGTTGAGGCCATGTCCGACCACTGTGCACGGGGGCTGGGTGCTGAGGTGTCGAGCTGTCCGGCGGAGCGCGGGAGGCCATAGAAATGTCCCGCTGTGTGCTGATCATGGGGGTCAAATGGCGATTTCTGACAAAACCTGTCAAGTCTTGACCAAGTGAGGACCAACACCAGACCTTGCTTGTGATCTCACTCGCGATCGCGCGCCGACTCCGGCCCGCTCCCCCTGATCGAAAGAGCAGTCCGTCCGCCCGCGCGCGCGAGCCGGCGATCAGGTGATGCGGACGGATTGCTCTTTCGATCACCCGAGGGGTGCGCGGGGCCCGGTGCAGAATTGGATAGGTATGCGTGACTGTGCATATACTTGCATCCATGTCCAAGGTCCTCACCTCGCTCCCCGTCGGTGAACGTGTCGGCATCGCCTTCTCCGGCGGTCTCGACACCTCGGTTGCTGTCGCGTGGATGCGCGAGAAGGGCGCCGTGCCCTGCACCTACACGGCCGACCTCGGGCAGTACGACGAGCCCGACATCGACTCGGTCCCGGGCCGCGCCGGCCAGTACGGCGCCGAGATCAGCCGCCTCGTCGACTGCCGGACCGCCCTTGTCGAGGAGGGACTGTCGGCCATCGCCTGCGGCGCCTTCCACATCCGCAGCGGCGGCAAGACCTACTTCAACACCACCCCGCTCGGACGCGTCGTCACCGGCACCCTGCTCGTGCGGGCGATGCAGGACGACGGCGTCTCCATCTGGGGCGACGGCTCGACCTTCAAGGGCAACGACATCGAGCGGTTCTACCGCTACGGCCTGCTCGCCAACCCGCACCTGCGCATCTACAAGCCCTGGCTCGACGCCGACTTCGTCACCGAGCTCGGGGGTCGCCACGAGATGTCGGAGTGGCTGACGGCGCGAGACCTGCCCTACCGCGCCTCCGCCGAGAAGGCCTACTCGACCGACGCCAACATCTGGGGCGCCACCCACGAGGCCAAGACGCTCGAGTTCCTCGACGAGTCGATGGAGGTCGTCGAGCCGATCATGGGGGTCAAGTTCTGGGACCCGTCCGTCGCCATCGAGACCGAGGACGTCTCGGTGCGCTGGGAGCGCGGCCGTCCCGTCGCGATCAACGGTGTCGAGTTCACCGATGCGGTGGCCCTCGTCGACGAGGCCAACACCATCGGTGGCCGTCATGGTCTCGGCATGAGCGACCAGATCGAGAACCGCATCATCGAGGCGAAGTCGCGTGGCATCTACGAGGCCCCCGCCATGGCCCTGCTGCACCTCACCTACGAGCGACTCGTCAACGCGATCCACAACGAGGACACGATCGCCAACTACCACGCCGAGGGCCGTCGCCTGGGTCGCCTTCTCTACGAAGGCCGCTGGCTCGACCCGCAGGCCCTCATGGTGCGTGAGTCGATCCAGCGCTGGATCGCCTCGGCCGTCACGGGTGAGGTCACCGTCCGGCTGCGCCGCGGTGACGACTGGTCCATCGTCAACACGACGGGTCCGGCCTTCAGCTACCACCCGGAGAAGCTCTCGATGGAGCGCACCGAGGACGCCGCCTTCGGCCCCGTCGACCGCATCGGCCAGCTGACGATGCGCAACCTCGACATCGCCGACTCCCGCGCCAAGCTCGAGCTGTATGCCGCCCAGGGCCTGCTCGGCGCCGACGCGAAGCAGCTCGTCGGCGAGCTCGCCCCCGGTGGTGCAGCAGCGATCTCGGCCAACCCCGCGGCTGCTGGCGTCGACAACGAGGACGACATGCTCGACCGCGCCGCGATGGAGTTCGGCACCGACTGACGGGCCACTCCCCCAGACGCTTCGAGGCGGGCCGCAGCCGTGGAGGGATGCGGCCCGCCTCGAAGTCCTTCGTGTCTCAGCGCTGCCTGAGGAAGGCGCCCCGGGCGGCGACACCGATGTCGGGCTGGTCGGTGAAGAGCCCGTCGATGCCGGTCTGCAGGAAGCGCACCTGCTCGTCGACCGCTCGGCCGTGGTCCGCGGGGTCCGACCCGAGCCGGTAGTCGGCCGGCAGGAAGGTGTTCTCCGCACGGAAGGTGTAGGGGTGCACGAGCAGGCCGACGGCGTGGGCGTCGCGCACGAGACTCGTCGGCGTCGAGCTGAGGGTGCCGTCCGCGTTGCGCGGGATGACGAGCGACTTGTCGGGGCCCAGCCCGTCGATGGTGCGTGCGAGGACCGCGAGACTCTCCGGCTGCTGCAGGTCGGCGTAGGTGCGCGGGTCGCCTTGGGCCACGAGGTCGTAGGGCGCGCCCGTGCCGCTGAGGAAGACCAGAGGAGCCTTGAGCCTCAGGGCGTTTCGCAGGGTGTAGAGGTTGGTCAGCTCGAAGGACTGCACGAAGACGGGCGCGGTGGGGCGGTCCAGCCCGTGCCGCCGCAGTGCCGTGGTGACGCGGGGCTCGAGCGCGAGACCCAGCTGCTGGAAGAAGGTCGGGTGCTTCGTCTCCGGGTAGACCCCGATCGTGCGGCGCAGCTCCCGGCTCAGCCGCTCGCGCAGCCGCAACACCTCCTCGAAGGTCGGCACCTCGAACCAGCCGTCCCAGATGGTGTTCTCCTGGCGCACGAGCGGGAGTCGCTCCTTCGCCCGCAGGGTCTTGAGCTCGGCGAGCGTGAAGTCCGTCGTGAACCAGCCGGTGACCGGGCGGCCGTCGACCAGCTTGGTGGTGCGGCGTGCCGCGAACTCGGGGTGCTCGGCGACGTCGGTGGTGCCGCCGATCTCGGGCTCGTGTCGCGCGACGAGCACGCCTTCCTTCGTCGAGACGAGGTCGGGCTCGATGAAGTCGGCGCCCATCCTGGCGGCGAGCTCGTAGGCGGCGAGGGTGTGCTCGGGTCGGTAGCCGGAGGCCCCACGGTGACCGATGACGAGGGGTTCGCGCTGGCCACGCGCCGGCCCCACCCCGGTGGCCGGGGTCGAGCCGGCGTCGGTGCGGGTCAGGGCCTGGGCCGGCGCTGCAGGAGCGATCGTGGCGAGCGCGGCAGCCGCCACGAGCGCGAGGACGATGGTCATGAGGATGCGTCTCATGGCGCCCAGCCCATCGCCTCGACGGGCCGGGCGGGCGACCGCCAGAGGGCGGCGAGAGGGCAGGCAGCGGGCGATCAGGTGACGGTGGCCTGAACCCCTCGACGACGGAGCGGCCGTCGCGACCGCCGGGAGGGCCGCATACCCCGTGGCTCCGGCGGGTGGACGGCGTGGACCGGGTGGACGAGGTGGACGAGGTGGACCGGGGGGCGAGGTGGGTACGAGCCCACCATGAGTGAGAGCAAGAGCATCACCGTCCAGCGCACCATCGACGCCTCTGCGAGCGAGATCTTCGACGTCCTGAGCAACCCCAAGCGTCACGTCGCCCTCGACGGATCGGGCTTCGTCCGCTCCGACGAGAAGGCCGAGCGCATCCAGCACGTCGGCGACGTCTTCCGGATGAACATGGCCGGCGACCATATGGGTGGCGAGTACCAGACCGACAACACCGTCTCCGGCTACTCGCACAACGCCCTGCTCGCGTGGAAGACTGCGCCTGCCGACACCGACCCTCCCGGCTGGGAGTGGCTCTGGCAGCTCGAGCCCACCGGTCCCGAGTCCACGCAGGTCAGCCTGACCTACGACTGGAGCGCGGTGACCGACAAGGCGATCCTCTCGAAGGTCAGCTTCCCGCTCGTCAGCAAGGACCAGCTGGAGGACAGCCTCGGCCGACTCGCCGAGACCGTCTCGAGCTGAGTCACGCCGGCCGGGTGTCGCTAGGGTCGGGCGGATGCACCGCACCGAGATGACGACGCCCGACGCCATGAGCACCCAGTACGCCTCGACGGGCCGCCTCGCGACCCGTCGAGGCGTCTGGGGTCCGGGGCCCGAGGGTGTCTCCCCCACCGACGTGCTCCGCCAGACCGTCGTCGACGCCGCTCCGCACAGCGTGGTCGAGATCGGTTGCGGCACAGGACATCTGGCGCGCTCGATCCTCGACGCGCTGCCGGAGGTCACCTACCTCGCAACGGACCTCTCCCGCGCCATGGTCGAGTCCACGGCAGCGGTGGGTGTGCCCGCCGTGGTTGCCGCGGCCCACGAGCTACCCGTGCCCGACCAGTCCTGCGACGTGGCCGTCGCCGCATGGATGCTCTATCACGTGCCCGACCTCGAGACCGTCCTCACCGAGCTGCGCCGGGTCCTGCGACCCGGAGGGACACTCGTCGTCGCCACGAACGGCGAGTCGCACCTCGCCGGTCTGTTGCGCGAGGCGGGCGGGGAGCCGCTCGTCACGCAGTTCACCTCGGAGGTCGCCGGCCCCCTGCTGCGCCGCCACTTCGGGGACGTCGCCCAGCGCGACATCGAGACCCGGGCGTCCTTCGACGACCACGCCGCCGCGGCGGCCTACCTCGCGACGTTCGACGAGGGCCTGGCAGGCGCCCTGCCGCCCTTCGACGGGCCGCGGTCCTACGCCGGCCACACCGCGATCCTCACCGCGAGGTAGGCGGCCGCTGCGTCACGACACGGAGCCGGCCATCCCGACGTCTCGTCGTGCGGAGTCGGGGGTGGACTGGTAGACACGTGGGGGGATTCGGGGATCCACTACCCCTCGGAGGTCTCCATGAGACGTCGCTCGCTGCTCGCCGTCATCGCCCTCGCCGCGGGAGGGGTGATGTCGCCGGTCCTGCCCGTGGAGGCCCAGCCGGTCCCGGTGAGGCCGACGACCGTCAGCCTCCCGGTGCCCTCGGTGACGCCCTCTCCGACCGACCCCGCTGCCGCACCGCGGAGCGCGCCGGGAGCCCGGTCGCTCGTGGCCCGGCTGAGCCGCACGGGAGTCGACTTCGACGTCGCCGGGCTGACCTTCTCGGGCGCCAGACCCGTTGGGTTGCTCATCGAGGCGCGCACCCACACACCTGCGGGGTGGGGCGCCTGGCACGTCCTCGAGACCCTCGGCGACAGCGGCCCCGACCCCGACTCTGCCGAGGCCGACCGTGCCATCGAGGGGACCGAGCCCCTCGTCGCTCCCGGCTCCGACGGCATCGAGGTGCGTGCCCTGTCGTCGACGGGGCAGGCTCCCCCGGATCTCCGCGCCCGCCTCGTCGACGGCGGACGCTCCGATGCGGACGCCACCATGGGCCTGCGTCCCGGCGCGGCCGCGGCGTCGGTGACCTCGCCGACGATCATCAGGCGGGCCCAGTGGGGCGCCGACGAGAGCCTCCGACCGTGCGACCCCGACCCCCTGGCCGGCTACAAGGCCGGCGTCGTGCACCACACGGCAGGCTCCAACAGCTACTCGTCCGACCAGGTCCCGAGCGTGCTGCGGGGCATCCTCGCCTACCACACGGTGAGTCTGGGCTGGTGCGACATCGGCTACCATCTGCTCGTCGACCGCTTCGGCCGCACCTACGAGGGGCGCACCGGCAGCGTCACCGGTGCGGTGCTCGGCGCCCACGCCGGGGGGTTCAACAGCGAGACATTCGGCGTCTCCGTCATCGGCGACTTCACCTCCGCCCCCTTCCCGACCGCAGTCGTCACAGCGGTCCAGAAGGTGCTCGCCTGGCAGGCCGACCGCTGGGCCTTCGACCCCGCAGCCACTGTCGTGCTGACGAGCCGTGGCAGCTCGCGCCACCCCGAGGGCACCGTCGTCACAGTTCCCCGGGTGGTGGGGCACCGCGACCTCTCCCTCACGGCGTGCCCCGGCGACGCGGCATACCCCCAGGTGCCGACGATCCGGTCCGGGGCGGCGACGCTCTGGGGGGCAGGGCAGTACGTCGCGGCGCCGGCGCGCTACACCGCCGTCACCCCGAAGCGGGTGCTCGACACCCGCAGCGGCATCGGCGCGCCGGCGGTGGCGATCGCGGGCGGTCGGACCCTGGGCCTCACCGTGCCCGGTCTGCCGAGCAACGCCACGTCGGTGACAATGAACGTCACCGCGACCGGCGCCACCGCCTCGACCTTCGTGTCGGTGTTCCCGGGCGGCCAGGCCCGGCGCTCCGCGTCGAACCTCAACGTGGTCACCGGTCGAACGGTCGCGACCCAGGTGACGGTGGGCCTCGGCCCCCGCGCCTCCGTCAGCCTCTACAACAGCTCCGGCTCGGTGCACCTCATCGCCGACCTCGTGGGCTACAGCACCCCGACCGCGAGCCTCGGCTACCTGCCCAACAGCCCTCGACGCGTCGTCGACAGCCGCTCCGGGCTCGGGCTGCGCTCCATCCTCAAGGCGGGCACGGCGGTCTCGGTCGCCCTGCCGAACCTGCCGACCTCGACGCGCGCGGTCACGCTCAACGTCACCGCCCTCGGGGCGACGAGGGCCACCTACGTCTCGGTCTACCCCGGCGGCGCCGCACGCCCCAACGCGTCCTCGCTCAACCTCGGGCCCGGCGACACGGTGGCCAACCTCGTCACCGTGCCGGTGGGCACCGGCAACACCGTGACGTTCTACAGCGGCTCTGCCGACGTGCACCTCGTCGCCGACCTCGCCGGCGCGCACTCGACGACAGCGGGCGACCGGCTCACCGTGCTCTCGCCTCGGGGGGTGATGGACACCCGGACGGGCTTCTACGCCCCCCAGGCCAGGGTCGCGCCGAGGACGCCCCTCACCCTCACCGTGCCCGGGGTGCCGTCGGGAGCCAGGGCCGTCGTGCTGACGGTCACCGGCGTCCGCCCGGACGTCGCGACCTTCGTCACCGCCTTCCCGACAGGCACGACGGCACCCAACGCGTCGAACCTCAACCTGCCGGCGGGAGGCATCGTCTCCAACCAGGTCGTGGTGCCCCTCGGCGCCGGTGCCATCGACCTGCTGTCGGGGTCGGCCAACCTCGACCTCGTCGTCGACCTGCACGGCTACTACGCCCCCTGAGACCAGGTCGGCCATGCCGCTTTTGTCGTCGCCCTACAAGCGTCCCCGGGCCCGCCGTTCTAGGCTGGACGAATGACCCCTTCGTCGCGGCAGCGGGTGAGCGCCTCGACGACGCTCGCTGTCGAGCGCAGCGCCGGTGAGCTCTCGACGCTCGCCGTGCGCCAGATGGAGGAGAACCTCGTCTGGTATCGCGACCTCTCCGCCGAGGAGCGCTCGCAGGTGGGGCTCGTCGCCCAGGCGGGCATCTCGCAGTTCATCGCGTGGTTCCGTCAGGACGACCAGTCCGCCTCCGCCATCTCGATCTTCGCCAACGCGCCCCAGGAGCTGACCCGCACCGTCAGCCTGCGTCACACGCTCGACCTCGTGCGCACGGTCGTCGACGTCGTCGAGTCGCGGGCCCCCAGCCTCGCGGGCCCCGGCGACGAGCAGCTGCTCCGCGAGTCGGTGCTGCGCTTCTCCCGCGAGATCGCCTTCGCCGCGGCCGAGGTCTACGCCGGCGCCGCCGAGGCGCGCGGTGCGTGGGACGCCCGCCTCGAGGCCCTCGTCGTCGACGCCGTCCTGCGCGGAGAGGCCGACGACTCGATGCAGTCGCGGGCGAGCGCGCTCGGGTGGGGTGAGGTCGCGCACGTCACGTTCGTCGTCGGCAGCACCCCGGCAGGACGCGGCAGCACGGTGCCGGCCATCGACGAGCTCCGGCGGGCCGTGCGCCAGCACGGTGTCGAGGCCCTCGCGATCGTCCAGCGCTCTCGCCTCATCGCCATCATCGGTGGCACCCGCGACGTGCTCGAGGTCGTGCGGGCCGTCGGCGACTCCTTCGGCCCCGGGCCCATCGTCGTCGGCCCGACGGTGCCGCACCTCTTCGCCGCCGGACGCTCCGCGCGTGCCGCCCTCAGTGGGCTCTCGGCCGCGCCCGCCTGGCCCGACGCCCCCCGCATCGTCGAGTCCGAGGCGCTGCTGCCCGAGCGCGCCCTGGCCGGTGACCAGCCCGCTCGGCGCATCCTCGTCGACCGGGTGCACCGCCCCCTCATGGCCGCGGCCCAGGCGCCTCTGCTGCGGACGGCCACCGCCTACCTCGAGACGGGCGGGTCGCTCGAGGCGACGGCGCGCACCCTCTTCGTGCACGCCAACACCGTGCGCTACCGCCTCGGGCGCATCAGCGACCTCACCGGCTACGACCTCGCCACCCCACGGGAGGCCTGGGTCGTGCGCATCGCCCTCGCCCTCGGCCGCCTCTCCGGAGAGAGCCGGCCCGCCGCCGTCGCCGCCCCTCCCCAGAGGGTCCGCGCACGCAGTACGTTGGGCTCGAAGGTTGAGCCGTATGCCGTGCCGCCGGGTCGCCAGCCCGACCTCGTGCCGCGGTCCCTCTTGGAGGATTCCTCCAAAGGATCGGGCGTGACTTCGTGACAATCGGTGGCAGGGTCCTCGTCGGTAACGCGGAAGGGTGGAACTCGTGCTAGCGATCGTGTGCCCTGGTCAGGGCTCCCAAACCCCCGGCTTCCTGTCCCCGTGGCTCGAGCTCGACGGCGTGCGCGCCCGGCTCGAGGCTCTCGGCGAGGCTGCGGGGCTCGACCTCGTGGCGCACGGCACCGTGTCCGACGCCGACACCATCAAGGACACGGCCGTCGCCCAGCCGCTCATCGTCGCCGCCGGCCTCGTCACCGCGGGCGCTCTGCTGCCCTCGGCGTCCCCGCCAGCCGGGAGCGCGAGCGGCTCACCCCTCGCGGCGACCGGCGCCGTGCTCGCCGGCCACTCCGTCGGCGAGTTCACCGCGACGGCCCTCGCCGGCGTCATGAGCGGCGAGCAGGCCATGTCGCTCGTCGCGACCCGCGGCCGCGCCATGGCCGAGGCCAGCGCCGTCACGCCCACCGGCATGGCTGCCGTCCTCGGCGGTGACGCCGACGAGGTGCTCGCCACGATCGAGCGCCACGGCCTCACCCCGGCCAACGTCAACGGCGCGGGGCAGGTCGTCGCGGCAGGCACGCTCGAGCAGATCGAGGCCTTCCGCACAGACCCGCCCGCCAAGGCGCGGGTCATCCCGCTCCAGGTGGCCGGCGCCTTCCACACGCGCCACATGGCCCCCGCGGTGGAGGCCCTCGCCGCCGCCGCATCCGACCTGTCACCCGCCGACCCGACCCTCACCCTGCTGTCGAACGCCGACGGCGGCGCCGTGACCGTTGGCGCCGACGTCGTGACCCGGCTCGTGCGCCAGGTGAGCAACCCCGTGCGCTGGGACCAGTGCATGGCGACGCTCGTCGACCTCGGCGTCACCGGGCTGCTCGAGCTCGCACCGGCCGGCACGCTCGTCGGACTCGCCAAGCGGGCGATGCCCGGCGTCGAGTCCGTGGCCCTCAAGACCCCCGACGACCTCGACGCGGCACGTGCGCTCGTCGAGACCCACGGTGACACCGCCACCACCTCCCCTCGAGAAGGCAACCAGTGACCTCACCCACCGCCTCCACACCGCCCACCCCCAAGGGCACCGGCACGATCGTCGACAACCGCTCGCCGCGCCACTCCCGCATGCTGGGGGTCGGGGCCTACCGGCCCGAGCGCGTCGTGATGAACTCCGAGATCGTCGACAAGATCGACTCGAGCGACGAGTGGATCCGGGAGCGGTCGGGCATCGTCAGCCGCCACTTCGCCGCCGACGACGAGAGCGTCATCGACATGGCCGAGCACGCCTCACGGCAGGCTCTCGAGCACGCGGGCATCACGCCCGACCAGATCGGTTTCGTCCTGGTCGCCACGGTCACCCACCCCTACCAGACTCCGGCTGCCGCACCCGAGCTGGCCTACCGGCTCGGCTCGACCGCTCCGGCCGTCGACATCTCGGCGGCGTGCGCCGGCTACTGCTACGGCGTGGCGATGGCCAGCGACATGGTCAAGGCCGGCTCGGCCGACTACGTGCTCGTCGTCGGCGTCGAGAAGCTCAGCGACTTCACCGACCCCTACGACCGCGGCAGCGCCTTCATCTTCGGCGACGGCGCCGGCGCCTGCGTCATCGGCCCCAGCGACACCCCCGGCATCGGCCCGACGGTGTGGGGCACCGACGGAGCCCAGCGCGATGCCATCAGCCAGCGGCAGGCTTGGACCGAGGTGCGCGAGTCCTGGAAGGACGCCCAGGCCGACAAGGCCGTGTGGCCCAACATCGGCATGGCCGGTCAGTCCGTCTTCCGCTGGGCCGTCTGGGGCATGGCGCCCGTCGCCCAGCAGGCGATCGACGCCGCCGGCATCACGGCCGCCGACCTCGACGCCTTCATCCCCCACCAGGCCAACATCCGCATCATCGACGCGATGGTCAAGCAGCTCAAGCTGCCGGCCGACATCCCCGTCGCCCGCGACATCGTCACGACCGCCAACACCTCGGCGGCCTCCGTGCCGCTCGCCACGGCCCGCATGCTCGCCGAGGGCGAGGTCGCGAGCGGTGGTCTCGCGCTGCAGATCGGCTTCGGCGCCGGGCTCGCGTATGCCGCTCAGGTCGTCGTGTTGCCCTAGGCACCTCCCAGCTCCCGCCGGTCCCGACGGGTCATTCGGGCCAACGGCATGACATCCACTTCGGATGACAGACGAGAACACCACACGACACAAGGAGCACCCAGATGGCTCAGTCCGAGCAGGAGATCCTCGACGGTCTCGCCGAGATCGTCAACGAGGAGACCGGTATCGACACCGCGTCCGTCGAGATGGACAAGTCCTTCACCGAGGACCTCGACATCGACTCCCTCTCGATGATGACGATCGTCGTCAACGCGGAGGAGAAGTTCGGCGTGCGCATCCCCGACAGCGAGGTCAAGAACCTCAAGACGGTGCGCGACGCCGTCACGTTCATCAACGGCGCCCAGGCCTGACCGTCGCCGACGTCCACGTGGCCGGCGCGGGCAGCGCGTCAGCGCCGGTCACGTGGCTCGCGTCAGCGGCAGCCGTCCGCCGCTGAGGCACCACCCGCACAGAGCACAGCAGCACTCACAGCACCACCGCACCGCCCAGCAGGACCAGCAGGACCAGCAGGACCAGCACCGCACCATCCCCTTCACCCGACCCAGAGGAGCACGTCACCATGACGTCCATTCGCGACCGCCGTGTCGTGGTCACCGGACTCGGTGCGACCACGCCAGTGGGCGGCACCGTCCCCGAGACGTGGGAAGCCATCCTCGCCGGCCGGTCCGGCGCCCGCCCGATGGACTTCGACTGGGTCTCGAAGTACGAGCTGCCCGTCACCTTCGCCGCGCTCATCGCCACCGCGCCCATCGACGTGCTGACCAAGGTGGAGACCCGGCGCCTCGACCCGTCGAGCCAGTACGCCCTCATCGCCGCCCGTGAGGCGTGGGCTGACGCCGGCGCCCCCGAGGTCGACCCGGAGCGCCTCGGCGCGGCCATCGGCTCGGGCATCGGCGGTGTGTGGACGCTGCTCGACCAGTGGGACGTGCTCAAGGAGAAGGGCCCTCGCCGGGTCTATCCCCTGGCCGTCCCGATGCTCATGCCCAACGGTCCTGCCGCAGCCGTCTCGCTCGACCTCGGTGCACGCGCCGGTGCCCACACGACCGTCAGCGCCTGCGCCTCCGGTGCGGAGAGCATGGGCTACGCCATCGACATGATCCGCACGGGCCGCGCCGACATCGTCGTCGCCGGCGGCACCGAGGCCGCCGTGCACCCGCTGCCGATCGCCGGCTTCGCCGCGATGCAGGCCCTCTCGACCCGCAACGACGACCCGGCCGCGGCGTCGCGCCCCTACGACACCGGCCGCGACGGCTTCGTGCTCGGCGAGGGTGCGGCCGTCATCGTGCTCGAGTCGGAGGAGCACGCCAAGGCCCGTGGCGCCCGCATCTATGCCGAGCTCGCCAGCGTCGGCATGTCGGCCGACGCCCACCACATCACCGCGCCGGAGCCCAACGGGTCCGGGGCCTCGCGCGCGATGCTCTACGCCGTCGAGCGCGCCGACCTCGCGCCCACCGACATCCTGCACATCAACGCCCACGCGACGTCGACCCCCGTCGGCGACGTGGCCGAGTACAACGCGATCAAGCGGGCCTTCGGCGACCACACCGACAACATGTCGGTGACGGCGACGAAGTCGATGACCGGCCACCTGCTCGGTGCGGCCGGCGCGCTCGAGGCGGTCATCACGATCCTCTCGGTGCACCACCGCCTCGTGCCGGCGACCATCAACCTCGACGAGCAGGACCCCGAGATCCCGCTCAACGTCGTGACGGGCGAGCACCAGACGCTGCCCGACGGCGACATCGCGGCGCTCAACAACTCGTTCGGCTTCGGCGGCCACAACGTCGCCCTGGCGGTCCGCAGCTACTGAGCGCCAGCCGGCCACACGGCATACCGCCGGGGTGGGCCGACCACAGCACGACAGCACGACACGACGAGGGCCCGGGGGCACGAACCCCCCGGGCCCTCGTCGTCCCGACTGCCGCGCTGGAGGACGGGCAGTCGGGACGCCTGTGGCTCAACCGACCTGGTGCAGCCAGCGCACCGGGGCGCCGTCACCCGCGTGCCGGAAGACCTCGAGCTCCTCGTCCCAGGGCAGGCCGAGGAGCAGGTCGATCTCGTCCTGGAGGGCGTCGACGTCGCCGCGAGTGCGCAGCAGCGCTTCTCGAAGGCGGTCCTCCTGCACGACGGCGTCGCCCGAGGCCGACGTCATGGCGTGGTGGATGCCCAGCCGCGGCGTGTAGGACCACCGCGACCCGTCGCACCCGGGCGAGGGCTCCTCGGTGACCTCGTAGCGCAGCGAGTCCCAGCCGCGCAGGGCGCTGGCGAGCTCGGCGCCGGTGCCCGCGGGGCCCATCCAGCTCAGCTCGGCCCGCAGGTGCCGGGGCGCAGCCGGCTGGGGCATCCAGTCGAGGGTGACCCGACGATCGAGAACGGCCTCGATGGCCCACGTGATGTGGGGGCACAGCACCGCTGGGGCTCCGTGTACGAACACGACCCCACGTGTCATGGTGCGCGGCAACGCGACAGACATCCGAACCTCCTCGGTGTGCAGGGACGTCTTCCCCAACGCCTGCTGGCCGAGTCGTGCTCGCGGTGCTCGTCGTGCCGCTCTTCACTTCAGGTATGCCGCGTGCCCGCTTGCGAGGGCACCGGACCATTGTGCACCACGCAGCACACCCGCACCAGAGGTCTCTCTTGGAACGAGCGCCACAGGTGCTCGCGGCGGCAGGTCGCGGGTCGTGGCGGCGTCACGTCGCGGTGTCATGCAAAGTGCACACCAGGGCGTGCGTTCTGCATGACGTTGACGTGGCGCGAGGGCGCTCAGGCGGTGGCTGGCACCCCGGGGTGGACGAAGACCTCGTCACCGCGCAGCTCGACCTTGTGGGTGGCGACCGGCTTGGTCGCGGGCAGACACTGCGGCACCCCGTCGGCGAGGCAGAAGCGGGTCGCGTGGAGGGGACACTCGACCTCGCCCGCCTCGATCCACCCCTCGGCGAGCGACGCGTCCTCGTGCGAGCAGGTGTCGTCGAGGGCGTAGTAGGTGCCGTCGTCGTCGCGGAAGAGCGAGATGGCCTCGGTCGTGCCCGTCAGGTCGGTCGGCAGGACGAGCGCCTCACCGGGCGCCACGTCGTCGACGGCGGCCACGCGGATGGCGTCACTCATGGTTCTCGTCCCTCACGTCCCTCGGCTGCTGGTCCTCCGCGAGCCTAGAGGGTGTGGCGAGCGAGCCCGACGGCGGTCGCTAGACTCCCAGCGTCCTCGGTGGGAGTGCTCCACCGAGGTGGGGGCAGTAGCTCAGCCGGTCAGAGCAGCGGACTCATAATCCGTCGGTCCAGGGTTCAAGCCCCTGCTGCCCCACCAAGTCCTTGCAGGTCAGCAGGCCGCAGTCCTCGCGCGTGGCTACAGCATTGGGTCACTCTGCTAACAGTCTGCTAACACCACCCGCTGAAGAGGCTGCTGCGCCCCCTGTCGTTGGAGGACCTGGGTGCCCACCCGGAGTGAGGCCCATGCTCCTGCTACGGGCCGTAGACGGCCTTGGAGAAGACCTCTACGGCTCGCCCGTCGTCGTCGGGGATTGCGTCCGCGTACACGTTCAGCGTGACGGAGGGGTCCTTGTGGCCGAGCCGCCTCGCCACGACATGCACGGGCACACCGTTTCGCAACAGCATCGTGGCGTGCGTGTGGCGCAGCTCGTGCAACTTCAGCCGCGGGGCTTCAAGCGACGCCGAGCGGTCACCGAAGGCCTTCGTGACGTAGTCGGGCAGGACTGGCCGACCGTCCTCCCACGTGAACACAAGCTCCTCGTCACCACGGTATGCCGGTCCCCACTCGAGTCGCTCGGCCATCTGGGTCTTCCGCCACGACCGCAGCGCAGTGACCGTGTGGGCATCTACGGCGACATCGCGGCGCTCGTGGTTCTTCGGCGTGACGTAGATACGTTGCTGTCTGATTTGGGTGACAGAGCGCTCGATGTGGACGATGCCAGCGTCAAGGTCTACGTCACACCACCGCAATGCGAGCAACTCCCCCCGCCGCATGCCTGTGGCGGCTGCAAGCGTCCACAGCGCAGCCCACCGCTCGCGCTCACCGAGTCCATCCAGGAAGGTGTGAAGCTGGTCCCCCGTCCAGGTCGCATGCTTGGGTTTGGTGACCTTGGGCCGCTTCGTGCCCACCACAGGGTTGACCTCCAGCACGCGGTCGAGGACTGCGTCTTGAAGCGCTCGCCGAAGCACGGCCCGAGCGAACTCCACGGTGCGGGGCGAGAGCGGTCGTCCGTCCTTGCCGCCGTGCTCGTAGAGGTCCTTGAACGCTAGGGAGAGACGAGAGGGCGAGAGCGCCTGCAGGCGGACACTGCCGACAGACGGCCCTAGATATCGGTCGATGTTGTCCCGGTACGACTTCGCGGTCGACGGCTTGAGCGTGACGGCGTGGGCGTCGATCCAGCGGTCCAGCCACTCGCCGACCGTGAGATCCCGCGGGGCGACGTATGTTCCCCGGTTGATGGCGTGCCGTGCGGCGTCGCGAGCGTCCTTCGCGCTCTTGCGGGTCGGGAAGCCACCGACCCAGCGCGGCGTAGAGGTTCCTGTCGCGGGGTTCTGGACCCTGATCACATAGGACCAGGTGCTGCCTCGCTGGACGAGCCCATCACGCATCCTGCCCTGCGGCCCTCTACTTGTAGTCATGGCCCAACTGCCTCCGCTCAACGAGCTTCTGCACTGACACTTCCAACTGTTTCGTCATGCTGGCCCGACGTGTCCTGCGGTTCTCGTCGGTCGTGTCGCTCATGGACTCCACGCGGCGGTCTCGCTCCTCGGTCAACGTGTGTCCCCACTGCTGTTCCGCGGCATCAAAGATCCAGCTGATCGGCACACCGAGTCGCCGTGCCATGTCACGCTCCGCCGGTGGAGGGAGCGGGTTGGCTGGGTCACCCATTGGGGTGCTCAGCTGAGCTTCCAGTTCGGCGGGTGTCGGACCCCCGGACAGAAAGCTGCGCAGATCGGCCAGCCTCACTGAGGGGCCGTGAGTTGCAAGCCTGACGTGGCCGGTGCCGGACAGGAGGTCCCCGACCGGTCGTTTGAAGGCCACCGCCAACAGCACGAGTTCTGCGAGGGCGGGGCGTGCGCGCTCACCGCCCTCCAGCGCGGACAAGTTCGAGCGCTTCCACCGCAGCCCCAGCATGTGCAGACGCGCAACAAGTTCATCCTGGGTCAGTTGGGCCTCCAGGCGGAGGGCCTGACAGTTGGTGCCCACCACGAAGCCCAGGCTCGGCTCGACATCGGGCAGGTCAGACGTGGTGGTTGCCATGCCGCAAGTGTACGCGTCCGTGGGTCAGGAATAATGTCGGATGCCGACGAGTTGGCCCCGTCGAAGGAGGGCGAGAGATGTGACGCCTCACCAGAACAGTCGGCTCACCTGCACCGTGCCCGAGGCTGGCCGCCTGCTGGGCATCGGCCGGGACGCCGCATACCGGGCAGCCGCGAAGGGCGAGATCCCAACGCTCCGGCTCGGCCGACGATTGGTGGTGCCCTTGGCCCAGCTCGAGTTGCTCCTTGGGGGCGATTTGAGCTCAGGCCGAGGCCAAGGACTGGGCCTCGTGCCTTCAGAAACAGGAGACCAGACCGATGGGGAGCCCGTCGACGCTGGCGACCGGAGCGGGACTTGGGCACCCGGGCACGGCCCAAGCCGCCCGTAGGGGTCCGCCGCGCTCCCAGATCGCACCTACAAGTGTCCCCACCGAGCTCGAACTCGATGGGGACGCGGGACACAACCACCAGGACCTAAACCATGAGGAGTTCCCACAGTGAACAGTAGCGAACCAGACGACCGATCAATCCGTCCCCCGGCGGGGCCACTAGCCCCGCGAACTTACGGGCTGGCGGCAGCCCACGGGGAACACCGGCTGCCCTCATCTGCGATCCACGTCGTGACGCCCGCAAGCGCTAAGGCCGGACGATGACTACCCCTTACCTAAGCCCAGACAAGTCGGAGCCCAGCCCGCGCGAGCCCGTGAACGTCATCCAACCCGCGCCGAAGAGTGACGTACGGGGCGGCCCTCGGCCGGACCCCGCGATGTACTACGGGCTCCTAGGCAGGAACGTCGAGGCTGTTGATCCGACGACGGAAGCCGATAAGGCCGGTGTTCTGGGCTCCCTCATGGCTGGCGTCGGGGTCCTCATTGGTCCCGGCCCCCACCTTCAGATCGGCAACACGAGGCACCCGCTGCTGATCTCCCCGCTGCTGGTGGGACGCACCGGAGCAGGCCGCAAGGGCGAGGCCACGTCCTCCGCGATGATCGTCTTGCGAGCCGCAGATCCGGAACTGGACACCCTTACGGCCACCGGCCTGTCTTCCGGCGAGGGCCTGATCGAGCGGATCAGGGACCCCGACGAAGGCGATGAGGGTGGAGGGCCGAAGTCGAGGCGGGCAGGGACGGAGGACAAGCGCCTGCTCGTGATCGAGCCGGAGTTCGCGCGAGCCATGATCTGCGCCACACGCCCGGGGAACACCCTGTCGCCGGTGTTGCGTGCCGCCTGGGACGGTGGCCCCCTACAGGTACTGACTCGGAACCAGATCCGTGCCTCCTCCTCTCACGTAGCAGTCGTGGGCCACATCACCCCGCAGGAGTTCCGCAGGCGCATGTCGGCACGCGACCTGGCGGGTGGCACGTACAACCGACTGCTGCCCTTGTACGTCGAGCGGTCAAAGATGCTGCCCCTGCCTCCAGGCATGTCAGAAGCCCTCAAGTCCCAGCTGGGTCGAGAACTCAGTGACGCCATCGGGCGAACCAGGGGGATGGGCAAGCTCACCCTCGACGGGGACGCCGAGAGGCTCTGGGGTGAGATCCACGCCGACCTCTCCGCCCTGAGCGAGGACGAATCTGCCTGGGGTGAGTTCATCCAGCGGGCCGCTCCCCACACCCTGCGCATCGCTGCCCTTTATGCGGTGCTCGACGGTGTGGACAAGATCAGCGAAGACCACCTGAACGCCGCATGGGCGCTCGTGCGCTACTCGATGGAATCCGCCCACTACCTGCTGGGCGACCTCTCGGGCGACCGCAAGCTCGACAAGATCCGCAAGGCCATCGACGAGGCCCCCGAGCAACCCTGACCAGAACGCAGATCTCTGCCCTGTTCTCGGGCAACGTCAACGCGGCGACGCTCGACTCGATCATCGCCCGCCTGACCGCAGACGGAACCTACGAGCGGACCGAGATCCGTACTGGCGGCCGACCCGCGACCGCCTACCGGCGGATCAGGCCGGTTGTTTCTTCTTCCTTCGTTCCCGAAGCATCGTGAGGTCGGCATGATTCGGCCCACCCCTCCCAGCCCCACCCCGGGTCACGATCGGGGCGACCAACCCCCACCGGACCATGCCCGGCAGCAGCTCTCCACGTTCCTCGACCTCCTCTTCGCCGATGACGTTGGCTACATCCACTGCCCCACCCTGAGGAGGGCGGGCCGACTGGGCCGGATCAAGCCCTCATGGAGGGAGAACCACTTCAAGTGGCCGAAGGACCGGGAACGAACCATCGACTGGATCCTCGAGCAGAACGCAGCTGGCCTCGAGGTCTACATCACCCCCTACATCCTGGCCACGGAGAAGAGGACCAAGGGGACCGCAGTCAGCCGACACCTCGTACATGCCGACTTCGACGGCAGCGAGTTCGACCACGAGAAGCTGGCCCGCCTTGGAGGCTTCGCAATCGCCTCCGGCTCACCCGGCCACTTCCATGTCTACGTGCCGCTGACGCGGGCTGTGAGCGCCGATGACCACACAGCGCTGTGCCGTGGGCTGAAGACCTACATCGGAGCCAAGGACTCGAAGATCAACGACAACGATGTCCTTCGACCGCCGGGTACCCACAACCACAAGGACCCAGACAACCCCCAGCCGGTGCACGTCTGGGGGACCATGAAGCCGCAGCCTCAGGATCCATCTCAGCTCGCCGACATCCTGGGCGTTAGCCTCGGGGGACCTGTCGCAGGCCTGGATCAGGGTGATCGTCGTACACACAGATTCTCACAGGGCGAGGGGGGTGGAGTGTGTGTACGCCCATCACCCTCAGCGAACACTGCGGCCGGTCATGGGCTCAGCCGGGAGTTCCAAGACGTCTTGAGCACGACCAAGACAACCAACCTCAAACGACCAGGCGGAAGCACCTACCCCACCCGGTCTGACGCTCTACAGGGTGTCGCGCTGCACGCCATGCAAAGAGGGCTCACCTACGAGCAGTTCCTTGCCCAGGTCACGGACAGCAGGAACGCCTCATCCTCTTGGAGACGCCCTCATGAGCTGCCGACGGCGGTCAGTCAAGCCTGGGAAGCAGCCCGGCTACGAGCGGAGGCTCTACCTCCCATCCGAACACGGGAGGAGGCACTTGAGCTCATCCAGTACCTCCAGCAACAGGCCCGCAGACCATGGCCTGGCAGAGGTGGAGCAACCCAGTGGGTAGTGCTCAACGCGATCCTCGACGTGGCCCTGAGCCTAGGACGCATCGAGTTCGACTTCAGCCTCCGAGATCTGGCGCAGCACGCCGGTTGCGCTGTGGACACCGCTCGACGCGCCCTGAAGTTCCTTGCAAAGGAAGGCTGGCTCCAGGAGGTACACCCCGGTAGTCCCCGCGGCCTGGCAGCTCGGTACCGCCTGCTGGTCCCAAACCGAGTGTTGGCCGACGACGAATTGGTCGCCATCTCCTACACGTCCATACATGACTACTGGGCAGCTGTTGGCTCCTCCGCTAAGCACATCTTCGACGGCCTGACAGGGGGCAGCGCCACAGTGAACGAGCTCGTTGCACGAAGCGGGAGGACGCCCCAAACGGTGCGCCGCCAGCTCCAGGCGTTCGAACGTGACGGCTTGGCCCGTCGCACGCCCGATGTCATCTGGGAGATCGACCCATCAGGCGATCTCGACGCCGTCGCTGACAGCCACGGCTTCTCCGGCAAGTTGGCCTCCCGAGCGGCTCAATACGCCAGGGAACGGGAGGCGCGGTCGGCATGGCAAGTCCAGAACCAGCACCAGGCGGACCTCGACCGCGAGGTGTTTCAGCGGGCTCGCCAGCGATATGGGCAACCCGGCGACTTCGGGGTGCGGGTGGGCGATCTGCGGCAGGCGATCCGGGAATCGCACTCGGAGAGAACCGCATGATCGGGTGGCCACCCAGCCCTCTGGCATGGACGTCGTGTGCGACGCATGCGCGCCCGGATCCGAGAAGCGCCCTTCCGGCCGTCGACGCGCGTTCGAGTGAAGTAGCGCGCGAGCGCTGCGCGTCGCCGTTGTGGTCCTATTCCGCATCTGCATGGTGCCGTCGGACAAGACCCGAATTTTCAGCGACCAGCAGCTGCGACGCGATGCCCTTTGCTTCCACGATCCACGGCCCTTCACCTGGTGGATGGGCGACCGAAACCCCGGGCTTCAGAGCACTGAACGTCAGCTGTTGGCGGCAGTGGTGGAGACGACGACGGAGGCGATCACCGCAGCCTGGACCTGGCTGATCGCCTGCGCGACCGCCTCTCCCGCCCAGCCCAGTTCACCGATCTGCTCGGCTACACGCCGCATCGCCTTCTTGTCCCGCCGGGGGAAGAGCTTGGGCAGCAGGTCGATGGCGTTCAGGATTCCGACAAGGGCGGCCGCTTGGGCGTCAGGCGGGCCACCGTCGAGAGCGGTGTCGATCCGGGCCTGAATGTCGGAGCGCACCTCTGGTCGGCGAAGTGGCCAGGACGTGGACGTGAACAGGCCCAGGTGCCTGTGCTGGAAGCGATCTAGCACACCCGCGGCGGCCAGCTCGTCCAGCACGGACTCTTGGATGTCCTTGGCCCTGCCCTTCCAGTCGGATGCTCCGCCGATGCGGGCGACTGCGTCCTTGGGAGTGTGGCCCACGGCCCGCTCCTTTGCTTGCTCCAGCACCGCCGACTGCAGCGTCGCCGCGCCGGGTCGTGCGACCAGACGGGCGCGCCCGGGTTCCCCGGGCTCAAGGTCAAGGACACCGTCGAGGACGAGCTGCAGCACGGCGGCACCGGCCACCGCCGCCTTGCGTTTGGTGGAGTCGACTCGGAGGTTGCCATCGTCGTCGAGGACGAGAAGGAGCAGCTCCGCCGGGAGAGACAGTACGAGGGAAGTGGTCATGTTCGAGGAGCTCCTTAATCTCTGCGTCCATCGGCTGGTGCATCCGCACCATCGCCGTCTCGATCCGCGCTGCGAGAGGGGCAAGCACCGGGATTCTCGCGGCCCCTGACGGTGCGATCCTCGATCGTCAGGTGGGTGCCTGAGCCCTCCGGCCGCAGGCACACGACCTGGGCTCCGGATAACCGCAGCACCACATGCCACCCTCGGTGGTCGGCACGGTCATTTCGCTAGGCACCGCTTCGACGTTTGCGCCGTGAACGGGTAGTCCAGCCCGCCGAGAAGGTGCCGGAACATCCGCTAGGTGATGTCGACCGAGTCCGGCGTCTTCTAATTGGTGCCCCCGCTCGCTCCGCGCTTCACAGATGAGCTCACGAGCTGGCAAACACCGTGAGCATGGTGATGACGACGCCGAGTGAAAGGACAGAAGTCACCACCCCGGTGATGGCCATGCCATGTCCTTGGTACTGCTTCGTCATGGCGATCCCACCGAGAACCAGCGCGATGACTGCGAGAGGGAACGTCACCACGTTCACCAGCGGGATGAAGCTGAAGAGCAGCGCGAGGATCCCCAGAACCAGACTGGTTGTCGCGAATCCGGTTCCGTGTGTCGGTGTAACGCGTGTTGGACCTTGGTTTTGAACTGATGTACTCATGATGTCTTCCTCC
This sequence comes from Humibacillus xanthopallidus, assembly GCF_044793955.1. Lineage (GTDB taxonomy): Bacteria > Actinomycetota > Actinomycetes > Actinomycetales > Dermatophilaceae > Humibacillus > Humibacillus xanthopallidus_C. Next base: position 2,880,335 of record NZ_CP084995.1, read on the forward strand.
TCGGGGCGGGTCGGTGGCTCGACTCGGTGGGGCCTATCCCCCATGCCTCAGCCAAGCCCCCTGTTGACGCAGCGCCCAGTGCCGAAAGTCCCGCTGTCTCGAGCGGGAAGACCCCGCGCCAGCAAGTGAGGGCCAGAGTTGTTCGACGAGAGAGTCGCCCCGAAGTGAGGTGGGACCTCTGGCACTGTGTCGATCACCGGTCCGGCGAGACGATGTCGTGACCGCCCCCGCAGGCCAGGAGCCGCCGCGGTGGGTAGCGGAAGGAGCTCGCAATAAGGCTGCCTCGGAAGGATGCTCTAGCTTGACGCCCACGAACGATGGCCATCGCATCGAACTGCTGTACCGCGCCACGACGGCACCACGGCTCGTCGAGGTGCCCTGCCTCAGGTTCCTATGCCTGGACGGGCACGGCGACCCGAACACGAGCCCGGCCTACTCCGCCGCGGTCAAGGCGTTGTACTCCGTGTCCTACGCAGCCAAGTTCGACGTCAAGAAGGTCGGCGGCCCGAACTTCAAAGTCTCCGCGCTCGAGGGTCTCTGGTGGGCGGAGGACCTCAGCACGTTCCTGACCGGTGACAGGTCGCAGTGGCACTGGACCCTGATGATCCGCCAACCGAACGCCGTCACCGACGACCGACTCACGCATCTGGCTCATCAGGCGGCCGCCAAGACATCGCTGCCCGCCGCCGCAGAGCTGAGGCTGACCTCCTTCGAGGAAGGCCGGGCCGCGCAGGTGCTTCACGTCGGGCCGTACGCCACCGAGGCATCCACGATCGCGAAGCTGCACGACTTCATCCGAGAGCACGGGTTCGCCTTGGACGGCCATCGGCACAAACACCATGAGATCTACCTGGGCGACCCACGCCGGGCAGATCCCGACAAGCTGCGCACCATAATCAGACAGCCCTACACCGCCGCGTGACCAGGTTCAGACGGCTGCAACCCCAACTACCTTCTCGCCTCGCGCTCGGCCTGCCACATAATGAAATGCCTTCATGGACGACACCTGAAGTTTGGTAATGAGAACCATTTCCGGTTTGATCGGCACTTGGCCGCGTCCGGGCACGCTGATGGTCTGTGTTCCGAGCTATTCCAGTTGGGTCGAGGATCGTCATGACTACCCCAGTCGGATCACTCGCGAGCCCACGGCTTCGGCATCGCAGCTGGGCGGACGAGACCACTCATGGCGCAGGCTAGGAGGCCGAAGCTCGGGACCGGCTCGTCAGCCGGGTGCACTGGCACTGCATTCCCGCATCACCGCGCAGTCAGCGGCCTCCGCCTTCGACGTGGACGATACGACGCGTCACGTCCTCCCCAGAAGGCACCGACGCCGCCCTCGTTGCACCCGGGATACCACGGGTGCCTACCAGGTGGATGCCCTCTCGGTCCCAGCGAGAGGGCATCCAATTCACGTGTCGGATCAGGCCCTCGAGCGACGCTAATCGCGACGTCAAGGTGGTCAAGGGACCCTCCCCGTCCTGGTAAAGCGCATCCCGGGTGGGATCGTCGTGTACTACCAGTGGCGGGTCGCAGGTCGCGCCATCATCGCATCAGCGTGACGGTCACGTTTCGTGGCGTCGCGGTCCCGGATGCTGACGCGGGCGAGACGACGAGCACGCCCCCACCCCCAGCCCATGTCTCGAGCTCCACGAGGGCGGCATACGTCTTCGGTGTGCCGTAGGCGTGGGCGAACTCGCATGCCAGCGTGTACGCCCCCGAGCCGCTGTTGCCTGCGATCCAGAACACTGCACCGATCGTGCGGACCAGGCTCAGCCGCTGACTGCCACGGACCGTCGCGCCGTCCATCACCTTGAGGTTGAGGATCACCTCGGCCGACGCATACCCCCACGTTGCCGCCAGGTTCGTCCAGTAGGAGGCGTCGATCACCGTCTCGACCCGGATCCGGCGCACCGCGGCGTCCGCTAGGAAGGATCCCCCGACTGAGGCCAGGTGTTGCTGCACGCCGACGATCACCGAGTTGTAGCTGGAGAGCCGTCCGGTGTTGCGGTCCGCGCTCGCGCCACCCGCCGTCGACCCGAGCGTGTACGGCTTGGGAATGGTCAGCGTCGACACCGCGGGGGGCGGTGGAGGTGGCGGGGGCGGTGGGACCCACCATGACGCGATGTCGACCGAGTACCCGACCAGTCCCTGAGAGGACAGCGCCCGGTCGGCGTCGCGGGTGCCCGCCTCGGGCAGATCCTCGGGCACGTCGTCGCCAAGAACCGCCCTCGCCTCCGCCGCGCCCTGTGTCGGGTCGGCCCCTGTCGCCGCGACCGCCTTGGCCAAGCGCGGTGCCCAAGCGGCCCGCGCCTTCTCGAACCGCGCCAGTGTGCCCTCTGGGTCGCCCTCCCCTGCCGCCTCGAAGTCGGCTCGCATCGCCTCGACGTCGAGCCCCGCTTTGTCAGCGCCCTTGCGAGCGTCCTTCTCGTACTTCTTGGACAGCTTCTCGAGCGCCTTGAGCTGCCCGTCAAGCTTCTGCCCGTGGTCTGCTCGAGCCTTCTCCAGGTGCTTCTCGTAGCCCTTCTGCAGACTCGCGACCTCGTCGCCGCCGGGGCGATTCTCGGCGCTGGCCTTCGTGTCGTCGTTGTCCATCGTGGCCATCCCTTCTCGTTGAGATCCCCGCCGCGCCCCTCATGTGGCGGCAAAGGAAGGTGGTACCCGCCTCTCCACGCTGACAGATCAGCGCCGCTGTGACTCTGGAATGGCCGAGCCCACCCGAAGCACTTTGCACGACCCGCGACCGGGGTCGCCGCTGCAGGCGTTCGCCCTCACTGAGGGTCCTTCCAGTTGAGCGTGGCCACCTCACCATCGGGCAAGGTAAGCGGCCAGAGACTGCTGCACGATCGCAATGGACCGTTACCCGATCGGCGGAGCCCAGGCCGTCGGTGACCGCCTGGCAGCTCTTCCCCGCAGGATGCGGATCGACGCCAGCCGTTGTCGCTGCGCCCTCGAGCGCCTTGACGCGGTGCCTCCCGATGATCGGGGGAACACTTCCTTCATCCCTACACTGTGCCCGGCAATGCAATGGACCCATATCAGCACTGAACAATGGATTAGTTGTGTGATTTGTGGGATAATGGAGGTGTCGGGATAACCACGTTCAGTGAACATGGACTGGAGAAACCTGACGGTGATCCTTTGAAGACGTTCACATCAAGAGAGCGTTGATCGAAGGATTGCAGCTTTCAGGCTCCACGCATTTGCGTGGGGCCTTTCCTCATGTCAGGAGTCAATGATGTCTCAGCTCTCCACACTCCCCCGCCGCGAACTGCCACCGGCGCTCCCCCGCAACACCAGCACCTTCGAGGTTGCTGCCCAGGTGATCGCCACCGGCCCGCAGGACAGCACCGTCCAGGCCACCGCTCCGCTGGTCGGGACGGGTCAGGGTCAGATCGCGGTAAGGGTCGGACGCGTCGTCGTGTACGTCACCGACCGGGACGCCCTCCAGGCGTTCGTCTCCGCGTGGACCGAAGCGCAGACCCTCGCCGACCAGGCCTTCGGGCCGAAGATGCCACCGCCGGTCTACCGGCCACGACTCTCCGACACAAGGTGAGCAGGATGAACGACGAGCCCCGCCTGACCGCGATGAGCACCGAGGACCTAGGACGGTACCTGGCCGACTCCGCCCTCGAGATGGCCAACGCCCAGCTCAAGCTCAACGCCGCCCTCGACGAGCTCAGCCGCCGGGTCGACACCCTCACCGACCTCAGCGACTGAAGCGACCCCCCGTAAAGCACCGCACCCACAGCGAGCCCCGCGCCAGAACGGCGTCCGGGCTCTTCCCATACCCAAGAGCGACCCAAGAAGGGAACGATCCCATGCAAGGTCACATCTACCGCCGTCAGAAGCCTGACGGCTCATACACCCGGTGGCGGGCCGTCATCGACCTGCCACCCGACGCCTCCGGCAGACGCAGGCAGCGAACCACCAGCCACGACACCAAACGCGACGCCCAAGCCTGGCTCGCCCGAACCACCACGGAGCTACGAGCCGGGGAGACCTACGACAACAAGGTCACCGTCGCCCAGTACCTGACCGACTGGCTGAGCACGAAACAGGCCATCCGACCCTCCACCCGGCTCGGGTACGCCCGGCACATCGAGCAGATCTTCATCCCCGAGCTGTCCCATCTCAAGCTGGCGGACCTGCGTGCCAAGCACATCGCCGCCGTCTTCCAGCGCATCGTCGACAGCAACCACGCCCGGGAGCGTCCGATCAACGCCCGTACCCAACGCTCCATCCTCGCCACCCTCAACAGCGCCCTCAATACCGCCGTGAGGCAGGGCCTGATCCGGCGCAACCCCGCCGCCACCGTCGAGCTCCCCCGACCCGAGAAGCCCTCCACGACGGTCTGGAGCCGCGACGAGGCCGCCCTGTTCCTCACCGGCATTCACGATGACCACCTGCACGTCCTCTACCGGCTGCTGCTGCTCACCGGGATGAGACGCGGCGAAGGGATCGGGCTGCAGTGGGGCGACCTCGCCCTCGACACCGGCACCCTCACCATCACCCGGCAGGTCACCAGCATCAACGGGCAGCTTCACGTGGGTCCGCCGAAGTCCGACTCCGGGAGACGGACGATCGCCGTCGACAAGGCCACCCTCGAGCTGCTCAAGGCGATGCACCGCCGCGCCGTCCTCGCCCACCCCTGGGAGCCGGACGCCCACTTCGACACCCGCCCCGCCTTCCCGAACGACAGCGGAGGCCACTACAGCCCGACCTACGTATCGAGGCACTTCCTGACTCTCGTCAACCAGCTCGGGCTCCCCCGGATCCGGCTGCACGACCTGCGACACACGTCCGCCTCCCTCGGCCTCGAAGGAGGCGAGTCCCTGCTGTCCGTCAGCAGGCGTCTCGGTCATTCGTCCATCTCGATCACGGCGGATGTGTACAGCCAGATCACCCCCGCCGGAGCCGAACGGGCCGCCGACCACCTCGCCACCACCATCACCGGCACCTGACGCCGCCAGGAAGGACACGAAGACAGCGTCACGCAGACCGCACAACAACCTGAGCCCGGCACCGCCCTTGGTGGCCGGGCTTCTCCATGGCCCAACGGAACTCACGACGACCACCAGAAGGAGAACAGTGTGTCCCCTCGAGAACGGCTCACCAGAGCCCTCAGAGCGGCCCAGGACGGCCTCAAGAAGGCGTGGGTCATCCACGTCCACCTCGTCCGCACCAGCCTCGCCTACGAGGCCCTGGTGATCGCCCTGACCGAGCTGAGACCTCGACGCCACGCTCGGCGGACGGGCACCGCAACGTCATGCGACGCACTTTGCTGGCTCTCCCGGCGGCCTCAGACCCTACGGGGAACGCTCGAGTGGCTCGTCCACCAGATGGTGCCCGTGAGGGCCGAGGTGGTGGTGCTGGGTGACGTGGACTGCGTTGACCTGTGGCCGTATTGCGAGGTCGTGGAGCGCAACGGACCCGCCAGCGTCCTCGCCGTGAAGGTGCACGACAGTCAGGAGTTCGTGCTCGTCCTCAGCAGCCTGTTGGCGCACGGCCTCCACGTCACGAGAGCGCAGCTTCTCGATGACGCGGCCCCAGACTCCACAAGAATCTGACAGCCCTGCGAAAGGCCAGCTGTCTGGTGCGCCCATGGTGCCTGGGCGCAGCGGCTCAGGCGAGAGGCCGCCGATGGCCCGGTGGGGGTGACCGATGCAGCACTGCGAACATGCGAGTCGAGTGTTGGCGGCGTTCTGGTCAAGTAAAAGGCTGAGGCGGCGATGCGCTCCTCGACATTTGATCAGAGGAGACGCCAGAGGGAAGGGCACCACGCCCTCGGGGGTCGAGGCAGTGCCCTTCGACCCGTTCATCGGCCGAGGCGTTCGGGTCGTTACCGCTTGACCTCTTCGGTTCAGTGGCGCGAGGGGAGCTCGCCGGTGTTGACCACGTCCATCGCCAACTCGTACAGCTTGCGGTTCTGGTCCTGGCTGGTCTCCCGGAGCAGCTCGAACGCTTCGGCCTGCTGCATCTTGTGTTGCGACATCAGGATCCCGACCGCGGCTCCGATGTCCCGGCTGTGCTGCAAGGCGAGCTGCAGGTGCTCTGCCTTCGCATCGGCGGCGTCCAGGCGTTCCAGCATCTCCAAGATGAACTTCTCGGTCTCTGTCAGAGCGTCGGCGGCGACAGGATCAGCAACTGCGGTCTCGGCTGCCAGCGTGGGCTCCGGCGTGGGGTGAGGGGTGGTCGTCATCGTGCCGCTCCTGCAACGGTCGGGCTGAAGGCCAGATCTGTGCTCCATCGACAGACACCCTAGCCACGACGGGACAAGAGGAGAAGACGACGCGATCTGTGGCACATTCCGGCCGGGCTACCGCACCAGTGCTCACCCTCTGCCGCCGCCAAGAGCATGGGCGCTGGTTTACGCCAGCACCCACGCCCTCGTCACACGAGGATGTCCTCACCGCCGCGCCATCTTGATCACGTCACCCGGCAACGGTCCACCCGGCCACGTGCCAGCCTCACCGAAGCTGGCATAGAGCAGGTTCTCGGCACCGAGGTAGCCCCCGACGTACTTGCGGGCGCTGACCCGGATCGAGTACTCCTCGTAGTCCAGCCCTGCGAACGTGTACACACCGGTGACGTCGGTCGTCGTCGAGAAGGCCTTGCGTCCGCCCTCGACGGGGTCGTACCGCACCGTGGCACCTGCGATGGGCTGCCCTGTGACGAGATCGACCACGCGACCGTTGGCCAGAGCGGTCTGCAGCTGGATCATGCCGAGGTCCATCGACGGCGTCACGTCGAAGACCGGCGGGGCACTGCGTTGCACGTAGCTGGCGAACAACGGGTCATCGGACATGTACTCGACCCACAGCCAGCCCGGCTGCCAGTCGGAGGACACCGGCAGCACCTGGAGGTAGACGTTCTGGGTCAGGCCCGCGATGCTGAACGTCCCGTCCGCGTCCGTCGGGACCGAAGCCACCTGCTTGGCAGGACCCCCACCCTGCCCCGGGCCGTACGCGATCACCGTCGCCATCACAGGCTGATATACCGGCGGTGACACCACGATGGTGGTGGTCTCCTCAGTGACCGGATCGGTGACGTAGTCGAAGACCGCCGGTGTCGCCTCGTAAACGATCTGCCCGGTGACCGCGTCCGCCGCCATCACCGGTGCGGCCAACGCCCCCAGGCTCAACAGAGCCGCCGCGACCGATGCCATCCATCTTCCTAGTTTCATGACCTCTCCTTTGTGGAGCTCATGTGCGATCGAGGTTCTCCCCTCACAACCACCCTGCAGTGACCGACTGGTCCCTGTAAGTGCCGAACGTCCCTGCGGCCCTGGCGCATGACGGGGCCCTGACGATGGTGCCCGTGGAGCCGGTCGGCTCGTCGTGCGTGAAGGGCACCTCCGATGGATCACGCCACGTCAGGATCGGCCAGTGTTCTGACGAGCACCGTGGGCTGACGGGAGCGGGAGACCGCGAAGGATCGACTCCGTAAAGCATTGCCCCCACGCCGCTCCGGCGGGATTGGGTAAGGCATAGGCAGCGGCGTCGTTTGGGTCCAACAGAGTGGCTCGGCCGGTGACGTGCTTATCGCCTCCCGAGCGGGTTTGGTATCCGCCAGGCTTGGCTCGGGGGTTGCGGTGGGGCCTCGCAGGGCCGTCACGAGCCGCGATGCCGCGGCTGCCGTCTTAGCTCCTCGCCCGGGTGACCCATCAGGCCACGACGGCTCGACGGCCACCACCGCTCAGCATGTGACCAGCGAAGGCCCCGAGCGCAGGCCGCCTCGTAGATACTGCCCGCATGGGGAATGACGACCAGTCAGAGGGCGTGGAAGACCTTGAGCAGCAGTTGGACCAGCTGAGAGAGCAGGTCTCGGTCAACCGCGGCGACATCGACGCGTTGCAGGTGGCCTCTGAAGAGTCGTTGGATAGAGCGGACTCCAGCGAGGGGCTGGCCAAGGAGGACCGGCAGAGGATCGACATCCTGGAGCACCGGGTCGATGTCGACCACGAGCTCATCCTGGAGCTGCAGGCCGACGGTTTGGTCCAGGAGGAGATGGCTGCCCATCTGCAGCTTGCGCTTCGCACCTCACGTCTGATCGGTGCAGCGATCGGGATCGTCATGGCGTCGTGCAAGGTCAGTGATGATGCCGCCTTCGAGATCCTCCGCACGGCCAGCCAGAACACCAACCAGAAGCTACGAGTACTGGCCGATGAGGTCGTGGCAACCGGCGATGTCAGCGGCCTGCCAGCCGTGACGCGCCGCCGATAATCGGGTCGAGAGGCCCCGTTCCGCCGCCACGGCGTGATCACCGGCGGGGTTGAATCTCTACGGCGACGCTGACGACACCTTCGAGGGCCATGTCGAGCAGCTGTCAGACCTGTTCGGGGCGTGGGCACCGGGGGCTGTCGCGAACGCGGACCTGTCCTTCGCGTCCCGGCTCGAGGCTGCCAAGAGCCCCGAGCGGCTCATGAAGCAGGCCTACGTGAATCAAGCGATCGGGATGCTCGTCGGAGCGGTAGGAGTAGATCCCCAAGAAGCCGCGAGTGGCCGGAAGAAGGCCGCGACCCATGCAGGAGTGACTGTCGTTGTGCTCGCCCGTGCCCGCGTACGGTAGGCCGGGTCGGCACCGCCCCACCGACAATGTCGGGGTAGGAGCAACCGCAGCATGAGGCCGTGATCCCTGACGATGGCAGCGGAGAGACTCAGGCTCTGCCTCAGGCGATGACCAGAGCAGGTACGTTCTTTCGATGGCGAACTCGCGCGACTGGGTCGCGGTCGTGAGTGCCTGTTGTCGGTGACGTCGACGACGTCATCGTGGAGTTGAACTCGGCAGGAGGCTGACGGTGTGGCGCAGCGTGTGATGGATGGTGTCGTCCTGGTCACTGGAGCCAGTTCCGACATCGGCGCGGGTATCGCCGCGCGCTTACATGCCCGAGGGGCTCGCATCATCATCTCCGGCCGGGACCGCGCACGGTTGGAGTCGGTGGCCGCTCACCATCTCGGGATGTCAGTAGTCGTCATGGACGTCGCCGACCCGGAGTCCATTTCGCGCGCCATGGCCGAAGTAGCGGCTGAGACCCCGCACCTCACCACCCTGGTCAACAATGCCGGAATCCAGCGGATGCTCGACTTCTCTGCCCCCGAGCCACCTGAACCCGCCGACATCGCCTCCGAGATCGCCACCAACCTCACCGGGCTGATCAGCGTCACCGCGGCCGCGCTTCCCCTGCTGCGCAAAGCGCCGCGCTCTCGCGTGGTCAACGTCGGTTCCGGTCTTGGGTTCGTGCCCTTGGCGAAGGCCCCCGTCTACTCCGCGACGAAGGCCGCAGTCCATTCCTTCAGCGTCAGCCTGCGGGGGCAGCTGGCCGGGTCATCCGTCCAGGTCGTCGAAATCATCCCCCCGGTCGTCGAGACACCACTGCACCGCGACCTGCCGTCCGCCCCACCCATGGCGATGCCACTGGAGCGCTTCCTGGACCGGGCGATGCGCGGCCTGGACAAGGGAAAGGACGAGATCCCGATCGGGCTCGGACGCGTCTCACAGATCGGGGCGCGCGTGGCCCCGAAGCGCTTGTTCTCACTCATCAACCGTGACGACTGAGACCTCATCGGCCTCGAGGCACCGTCCACGGCGACAACATCCGGCGCACACCCCAACGAGCCAATAGCGGCACCGTGACAACGGGGCCACGATGACTGTCCGCTCCGCCCGACGACTTGGTTCGTTGGCTCATGGACAGAGCCCCGGGCTCAGCGTCTAAGGCCGGGGCAACCATCCCGCTGCGGTTACGCTTCGCGACGCGACGGGAGCAGTCGCCGTTCCCTCCGCGGCTCCTCGATGGATAGCCCCGATCCGAGTTGGCGCGGCGGGCGCGACGGTCAACGAAACCTTCCCGAACTCACTGAAACGGTCGGGGCGTGTACGAGCCCCGCGGCGACTACTGGCAGTACAACTGGGCAACCAACCGTCAGCAGGCGGGTTCAACCTGGCGGGTCGGCGTCCTCCTTGACGACGGCCAGCAGCACACAGTGGACGTAGCGCTTCGCTGATCCCTAGACCCCGGTCTGTGGCCCACGGCAGGATCGGCACCATGGCCGAAGATGCCCGGACCAACAGCTCGCTCCTCGGGCGTCTCCTCGAGGAGATCTCTTGGGAGGGCAACCGGGTCAGGCTGTACCGCCGCGGTGGGCTCGGGATGGAGAACGTCCTGACGACCGAAGTCCTCTCACCGTTGAGCTACCTGCCACGACAGCACTTCCTCGGTGAGGTCCTGCGCTCCGCACATGGAGCCGAAGCCGCCATGGCCGCCGTCATCACGGAGATCGAGGACGCCGAGATCTTCATCTTGCCCCCCGAGCTCACGCTTCAGCCAGGCGCATTAAACGTCCAGCCTGACGCCGTCATCGAGTCGACCGGCGTTTACGTACTGGTCGAGGCCAAGCGGATCCGGCGCGCCTCGTTCCAACCCGAGCAGCTCGCCCGTGAGTACCTAACGGTGCTCCGCGAGGCCGGAGACCGAGTCCCTGCCCTCCTGCTGATCCTGGGCGCTCCCCCGCCGGTCACGGTGAAGCAGCACGGCCTGCGAGACATCAGGGACGCCATCTCTGAGCGCTTGCCCTGGCTCCTGACCAGAACAGGAGCAGACGAGGACGTCGAGGAACTCGTAGAGCAGATCCCGCAGGTCGTTAGCTGGATCACCTGGGCGGAGATCGACGAGATCGTTAGGCGGCAGGTGGCGGGCTTCGAAGTCGACGACCCGAGTGTGCGCCACAGTGTCGAGCGGCTAGCGGCAGCGCTGTCCTCGGCCATACAGGTGCACTCGTAGGTGTCGGGGCCGCAGCTGACAGCAGCAGGCGGGTCCGGACTCGATTCGCTCGGTCCAGGGCCAGGGACAAGGTCGCGGAGGCGGATGATGGGTTCCGGCCAGCTTCCTGAGTGCTGGGGTCGGCGGCCTTGAGCGCCGCGGCGTATGCCTGCTTCAGGACCTCAACAACCCATCTCGGTCATCACTACGGTCTCGCGGGAGGCGGGTGGGCCACAGAAGGTCATCTCCCCCAAGACGCGGTATGGAGCGACACACGACGGGTAGGCCGCCGAGAGCGCCGCCGCAGGGTCCAGCAGTGTGGCTCGGGCGGCGGCGCACTCTTCGTCACCAGGTCGGGCCAAGGCGACTACAGGGAAGGGCACCACGCCCTCGGGGGACGACGCGATGCCCTTCGACCCGTTCATCGGCCGAGGCGTTCAGGTCGTTACCGCTTGACCTCTTCCGTTCAGTGGCTGTGGGGAAGCTGGCCAGTGCTGACCACGTCCAACGCCAACGCATAAAGACTTGCGGTTCTGTCCTAGCTCGTCTGGCGGAGCAGCTCGAACGCTTCAGCCTGCTGGACCCTGTGTTGCGCCACCAGCACCCCCACTGGGCTCCGATGTCCCGACTGTGGTCCAACGCGAGCTGCAGGTGCTCCGCCTTCGCGTCGGCGTCCAGCCGTTCGAGCATCTTCAAGCTGAGCTTCTGGGTCCGTCAGAGCGTCGTCTGCCGCAGGCGGTGATACCGCGAACCGGGCGCGCCCCGCATCTTCCCTCTGTGTCACCCAGGGCACAGACAGCGCCGCGACCCGCGATGCACCCTCATGACATGAACACCAACAAGAGCATCAGATGCGCCATCGGCCGACACCACTGGCAGCCCAGCACCGTCGACGGCATGCACGAACGGATCTGCGTCGACTGCGGCAGCTCCCGCTTCGACGCCTCGATCCACCCGGACCACGAGGCACGCGGCGGGGTCGTGAGCGCCTCGGGTCTAGCCCCCGCAATCTTCCTCTCTGACGGCGGATTCGGCGGCGAAGGGTTCGACGGCGGCGGTTTTGGTTGAGCGTTCGTGCGCAGCGGCCGACCGCTGGTATGACCCCGGTTGGTGCTGCCGGGTCGGTTGCGCCCGCAGGGCATGCAACGAGCTGGGTCTACAGCCCCAGCACCTCACGATCCTCATCCGACAGAACCACGGGGCACGGCCGCGAACACGGGACCTGCCCACGACGCACATCGGTCGTCATCTGCTAACACTTTGCTACGCGCAGACAGCCAACACGTCAGGACGAAGCCGGATGAGCCGATCTATGAGGCGCGATCGGAGCACGGGACAGCACCCTGAGCGACCACAAGAGACAGGTCAGCTCGGGTCTGATGGGACTCATAATCCGTCGGTCCAGGGTTCAAGCCCCTGCTGCCCCACAGGTCCGGGTCACCGGCGTGCACCGGCAGTTGTAGGACGGCGTCGACCTGCTCGGCTGTCAGATGCTGCGGATAGGCGGCGATGGCCACGATGACGTCGAGCAGCAGCTCGATCTCGTCGCGCACGACCTCGTCCTCGAGCGGGCGTGTCCGGTGCGGCGGGCGCTCCGGGAACCGCATGACAGCGCCGGGCGCAGACGGGCCCGAGCACACTCGCTCTGCGGCGATCGTTGAGGGATGGTTGACCATCTCGGTGCCTCCAGTTCGCGCGGGCGTCTGACAACAGCCGGGGTCTGGGGCTCGTCCTCTCAGGATAGCCGAGACCGACAGTCACGGCGGCGGTTCGGCCGTCCGACTCCGGAACGATGCGCAGGCTTGCTCGGCGGTGGGTCAGTCCGGCAGGTCAGGGCGGTGGGTCAGTGCGGTGGGTCAGTGCCGGCCGAGGAGGTCGGGATACTTCCCGGGGTCGGTGACCACGACGTGCGCGAGCTCGCTCAGCTGCAGCTGGTGGCTGCGGGCGTAGGAGCGCAGCTCCGTGAAGGCCTCCTCCACGTTGATGCGGCGGCTGCGGGCCAGGGCCCCCTTGGCCTGTTCGATCGTGATCCGGCTGATCAGGGCTGCCTGCAGCTGCTCTGTCAGCACCTCACCGGCCCGGATGGTGCGCTGCTGGAGGATGCCGATCGTGGCCACGTCGGCGAGCGCCTGGACGATCCTGGCGTCCGGCTCCTCGAGTCGCCCGGCGTCCGTGGAGAAGAGGTTCATCGCGCCGATCACGACGCCGCGGTGACGCAGGGGGAAGGCGTGGACGGAGCGGAATCCAAGGTCGATGGCGCGCGCTGCGAACAGGGGCCACCGACCTCGCGCCTCGGAGGCGTCGAGATCACTGTTGACGACGGGACTGCCCGAGTGGAAGCAGTCCAGGCACGGTCCCTCGTCGTTCTGCACCTGGAACAGCTCGAGGAGGTGGACCGACTCCTCCGACGCGGCCACGAACTGGAGGTTGTCGTGGGCGTCCGACAGCATGAGGCCGGCTGCGGAGGTCTGGCTGATCTGGGCGGTTCGCTGGGTGACCAGCTCCAGGAACTCGATGACATCGAAGTCCTCGACCAGCGTGTCCGCCACCTCGACGAACACTTCCGCCAGCTGCTCGATCGCCATCATCGTGATCGCCTCTCTTGTCCGGGGCACCATGCTCCGACCCGGTGACCCTGCTGGTTCGTTCGACGCCTGCGCCAGGTCCTACTCATCGTGGTTCACAGTGCCCTCGGTGCCATCGGTGCCCTCAATGCCATTCTCGGTGCCCGCGGTCTCATCGGTGCCCTTTTGACGGCGGTGGACGTCACGATCCAGCGTGAGGCGTCCGGCGACGATGTCCTTGGACACGTCGGTGATCGGTCGGTCCACGGCGAACGCGTAGGCGCGGAGTCGGAGCATTGCTTCCGCCAGGCTGACGCCCAGGTCGATCATGACCATGCCCTGCGCTTGGTAGACCTCGAGGCGATGGGACAGCGCGTCGTCGAGGACAGGAGCCAGGCGCTCCGGGCCCGCCTGGCTCTGGCCGAGCAGGATCATCTGCAGCGCGATCTCGGTGAACCAGAACCCCTGCTGGAGGGCCAGGGGCGAGAGCGGCCCCGCATCCGTCCGGTAGACGTCAAGGGATCCGATGCAGGCCGACCCGCTCCCCAGGGGGAAGGCGAAGACCGACCGGACTCCCCTGCCGGATGCCGCGGGTCCGTAGCCGGGCCACCGCCGCGACCCCCGACCGTTGAGGTCGGGCTCGAGCACGACGTGCCGGCTCGACCACGCCTCGATGCACGGCCCCTCCCCGAAGGTGAACTGCATCTCCTCCAGCTCACGGCTGCCGACCCCGGCATGCCCGGCGATGACGCCGCCCGTGCCGCCGGGGCCCCACACCGTGACGCCCGCCTGGCTGGCCGACAGCAGCCGCATCAGCACGAGGCACAGGCGATGCAGGTCGTGGGCCACGCCGGTGCCGGAGTCCTGCCCGCGCACCTGCTCGGCGTCGATGAGTCGCTCGAGCTCGGCCATGCCTGCACGCGCTTCACGCCGGCGAGCTGGCGGCCGGGCGGCGCCGTCAGCCGGATCGTTCACCCGGTGCCGGCTCTCCACGGGGATCGGCCACGCGTGCGGCTGCGCTGCTGCCGACTCTCGTCATGGATGCTCGGTGGCCTCTCGACACGGTTCCTACTCTCCGGGCCCAGGTCCCGGCCGACGGTCGAGGTCGCCCGGTGACTACACGGCGCTGACTGCGCGGTGCCCCACTCGCCAGGAAGACTCGAGCATATTGCTGCCGGCTCCGGGTCGGAGCGGAACCCGGCGAGCAGCATGCGAGCAGTGGCGATCGCCGGACCGCACCTCGAGGGATCCTGCCAGCCGTACCAGCCCCGCCGGCCGTGCCAGCCCTGCCGGAGCGACTCCTGAGCGGCCTACGCGCGGGTGCGTGCGCGGCGGATCAGCGCCAGGGTCAGCGGTGCGGCGACGGCGACGACACTGGTGAGACAGCCGAGGGGCAACGGCAGGCAGCACCCGGCACAGGACACCCTCGTGCCGTTCGATGTGGTGGTCGAGTACCTCGGGATGGGCACCACACGGAAGCGGCCGCGTTCGTCAGGTGACATGGGAATCCTCTCGGAGGGTGGGGCGAGGCGTGAGGAGAACCCACGGCGCCCCTCTGCACATGAGGGGCGGCGCCAGGCCCCCGTCGAGAGGGCAGTGCTGCGTCCCTACCCCCCGGCCGCCGCGCCGAAGCGACCTGGCCGCATCGAAGGCCAGGCGTCTCCTGCTCCCGGCTTGGGACGTCCTTGCCGACAGGCGCCGTGCGCTGCCGTGAGACGGTGCGCGGGGCACCATTCTGCAGACGGCTCCATCGGCCCGCCCCTGCGACTCACCTCCCGAGGAGACCAGTGATCTCGAGCCCGTCAACGCCTCAGGGCTCGACCTGCGACGACGCCAGCCAGGAGGGTCTGACCGTCGCCGGTGGACGGTCCGCCATGGTCGTCCTCGTCCCCGGGCTCGGTCTCGACAGCCGGTCGTGGCATCGCGTCCGCAGGGATCTCGCCGGCCAGAGCACCGTCGTGACCCTGCCCTCTCTGGGCCTGCCCGCGTCGCGGGGCACGGACCTGTCGGTCGAGCGCCAAGCCGGTCGGCTGCTGCAGAGCCTGCCTCGGGGCGAGGCCATCATCCTGGTCGGCCTCTCGGCCGGCTGCCCCGTCGTGGTCCAGGCGGCCACCCGCAGCCCGGATGTGGTGGCGCTCGTGCTGGTCGGGCCCGTCACCGATCCCGCCGCGAGGACCTGGCCCCGGATGCTGGGCCAGTGGGCCCGCACCGCAGGTCACGAAAGGCCCGGCGAGGCCCCGGTGCTCGTGCCGCAGTATCGGCGCACCGGCATACCGAGCATGCTTCGGGGAATGGACGCGATGCGGCACTTCCGCACCGACCTCGCCCTGGGGCGGTTGACGCTACCGGTCGAGATCGTGCGCGGCGAGGGTGACCGGATCGCCTCGCACGCGTGGTCGAGCGTCCTGCGCGAGGCGAGCAACGCACGCCTGACCACCGTGCTCGGCGCCGCCCACATGGTGCCCCTCACCCACCCCGGCGCCGTGGCGGCGGCGGTCGATCGTGCGCGCCTGCGGGCTGGCCTCGTTCCGCTGGCCCGCGCTGGTCACGCCGTGCCCTCCGCGCCCGCAGACCCGCGCGAGCCGTCGTCCGGCCTGTGACACGGAAGCGGGTGCTTCGACCCTGACCGCTCCCTCACCGTCGACGGACGATGGGAGAAGAGGAAGGTGGGTGCGTCATGGACAGCCGGGAGCAGGAGCGACAGGTCACTCCGACGGGGCAGGACGGCCAGTGGCTGACGAAGGCCTGGGTCGGCGTCGCGTTGGTTCCGGCGTTCTTCTTCATCGCCTTCGCCGTGGGTGAATGGCTCTACTCGATGCTGGGCCATCAACCCGGGAGCGGCGATGCCCCTCTCTGGGTCGTCCTCGTCACGACGGTGCTCATCCTCGCGGTGGCCGTCGCCCCGTGTCTGGTGGCGGTGCACTACGGGCGACGCGCCGTCAGGGCGGGCGACCCGCGCGGGCGCGTCCCGCTCGTGCTCGCCTGGCTCCTCGCCGCAGGTCTGGTCGTGCTCACCGTCGTGTCCGAGGTCGGCAACCTCGTCCGTCAGTGACGTCGGTCAGACCCACCCGCTGCCCTGCGGGCTCGGTGCCTCAGGGCTCGCTGCATCAGGGCTCGGTGCCTGAGGTTTGCACGGAGTCGCGGGGTAACCCACAGAGAGCGAGCCGCTCGACTCGCGCCACTGCCCAGTTGACGGGAAGCACACGCCATGGACTACGTCCGACTCGGAAACACCGGCCTGCAGGTCTCTCCGATCATCATCGGGTGCATGAGCTTCGGTGACCCCGCCCGAGGCGCCCACCCGTGGACGCTCGACGAGGACGCCAGCCGGCCCCTCATCCGCCAGGCGATCGAGGCGGGCATCAACACCTTCGACACGGCCAACGTCTACTCGGACGGCAGCAGCGAGGAGATCGTCGGGCGCGCTCTGACGGAGTTCGGTCGCCGCGAGGAGCTCGTCATCGCCACGAAGGTCCACGGCCGCATGCACGACGGCCCCAACGGAGCCGGCCTGTCGCGCAAGGCGATCCTCACCGAGATCGACGCGAGCCTGCGCCGGCTGCGCACCGACTACGTCGACCTCTACCAGATCCACCGGTGGGACCCGCAGACCCCGATCGAGGAGACGATGGGGGCGCTCCACGACGTGGTCAAGGCGGGCAAGGCCCGCTACGTCGGCGCGTCCTCGATGAACGCGTGGCAGTTCTCCAAGGCGCACTACCTCGCCCGGATGGCTGGGCTGACGACCTTCGTGTCCATGCAGAACCACTACAACCTGCTGAACCGCGAGGAGGAGCGCGAGATGCTGCCGCTCTGCGCCGACCTCGGGGTCGGAGTCATCCCGTGGAGCCCGCTCGCCCGGGGCAAGCTCACTCGTGCCTGGGAGGCGGAGACCACCCGCAGCCAGACGGACGAGTTCGGCAAGACCCTCTATCGCCCCGGTGACCAGGCGATCGTCGAGCAGGTCGCGCAGATCGCGGAGGAGCGTGGGGTGGCACGGGCCCGGGTCGCGCTGGCGTGGGTGGCAGGCAAGCCCGTCGTCACGGCACCGATCATCGGCGCGACCAGGCCGGAGCACATCGACGACGCCGTGGCAGCGCTCGACCTCGAGCTGACTGACGAGGAATGCCTCCGACTGGATTCCGCCTACGAGCCGCACGAGCCCGCGGGCTTCTGAGGCCGTCGTGCAGGTGCGAAGAGAGCGCGTCCGCAGGTCACTCCTGTCACATCCGTCACACCCGTCACGAATCTTTGAGAACTTCTCCCACAACAGCCCCCAACCGCCCCACTCCACCTATGGTGGAGGAGCCGAGGACGGTGGGCCCCTGGGGAGGCTCGACCGGACATCGGCGTGACAGAGGCGGCCCCGTGGGGGCCATACGTGACGAGACGCCTGAGGGGGTGGCCGGCCGGTGGGTGATGACGCCCGACCCAAGGGTCCCTTCGTCCTCAACATTCGCATGAGCGGTCGGCTCGTCCCGTTCGCAGCCGGTTTGACGGTCTTTGCCGTGCTCCCCTTCCTCGGAGGCAGCGCAGCCAGCACCGAGCGGGCCGATGTCGTGCTCGCAGCGGGCGCTGCGGCCGACGTCGCGGTGCAGGATGCCGTCGGAGTCGTCGAGGCAGCGCGGCAGGGCTTCGCCGGCCCGGGCGCCCCCGCCCTGCTGGGTGACGCCGTCGCCGTCGGCGGAGGCAACGCCGCCTTCAGCGGGTCCTCGGGCCTGTTCATGTTCCCGTCGATCACCCTGGCGCCCCTGAGCGGGCCCATGAACGCCCTCGCCACGGCACTGACGACCGCCCAGGCGGTCGTGGCCCCGATCGTCGGCGGCAACACCGCGACGGGCTTCATCCACCCGGTCGCCGGAGGCGAGTCCTCCGCCTTCGGCCCGCGCATCCATCCCGTGCTGGGCCGGGCCATGTTCCACACCGGCATCGACCTCATGGCCGCGTGCGGCACGCCGATCCGCGCGGCCGCCGACGGCACCGTCATCTACGCCCGCGTGTCCAACTCGTGGGGCCTGCGCACCATCATCGAGCACACCTCGGGCATCAAGACCGCCTACGGCCACCAGTCGAAGTTCCTCGTCGAGGAGGGTGACGTCGTCAAGCAGGGCCAGGTCATCGGCCTCGTCGGCACGACGGGCTGGTCGACCGGATGCCACCTGCACTTCGACGTCATCATCAATGAGCGCTACGTCGACCCGGCCCCCTACCTCGGCTTCACCCCCTCCGCCGCAGACAGCATCCCGTATGCCGTCGTCCCCCACCTCGTGCTCGACCAGGGCGGGCGCACGGTGCGCACCGTCGAGGACGGCGACGTGCCGATCCCGCCGCGTGGCACCTCCGGCTCGAGCAGCTCGGTCGACGGATCGGGCAGCACACCCACGACGCCCACCTCGACGCCGACGACCACACGCCCCACCACCTCGGGCACGACGACGACCAAGCCGACGACATCGGCCACGACCTCGGGCACGACGACGACCAAGCCGACGACGTCCGGCACCACGACCGGCACCGGCACGACGACGGGAACGCCCACCTCCGGCACCCCGACGACGCCCCCGCCCACAACGACGACGAATCCGCCTGCCACCACGACGGATCCGCCAGAGACGACCAACCCGCCGAGCACAACGACGGCTCCGGCGGAGACGACCAACCCGCCCACGACCGCCGACGACCCGACGACGACGTCGGACCCGGCGCCCATCTCGACGGGACAGTCGACGAGCAGCGCGGAGCAGTCGATCACCACGACGTCCGAGCCGGCACCGGTTGACTCGAGCGACTCGGCACCCGAGCAGACTGCGACGAGCGACTCCTCTGGCAGCTCCGAGGGGTCCTCCAGCGACACCACCAGCGAGTCGACGAGCGACTCGGGCTCGACCGCCGACGCCACTCCCTGACGTCACCACCGCGACCCCGCGGGTGCGACTGGTCGCCTCGGTGCCTCGGTGATCGGCCGTGTCGCGGGCCCACCCTGTCGTGCCTGCTCCACCCGTCGGATGAGCCGATTGCTCACGATTGGGCGTCGCTCTTGCGTGGTGACTCCCCCGGGCGTGTCCCAGCCGATAGGTTTCCGGAATGGACGACGTGAATCCCGATCTGACGGATCGGACCACCGGCGAAACGGTTGCCCCTGACCGCACCGGAGGCGCTCGCGAGCCGATGGTCGTCATCGAGGGCGTCAACAAGCACTTCGGAGACCTGCACGTGTTGCAGGACATCAACCTCACCGTCGGCAAGGGTGAGGTCGTCGTCGTGCTGGGCCCCTCGGGGTCTGGCAAGTCGACGCTGTGCCGAGCGATCAACCGGCTCGAGACCATCGAGTCGGGCACCATCAGCATCGACGGCAAGGCACTGCCCGACGAGGGCAAGCCGCTCGCCCAGCTGCGCGCCGACGTCGGCATGGTGTTCCAGTCCTTCAACCTGTTCTCGCACAAGACGATCCGCGACAACGTGACCCTCGGGCCCATCAAGGTGCGCAAGAAGTCGAAGTCCGAGGCCAACACCCAGGCCGACGCCCTGCTCGAGCGGGTCGGCGTCTCCGCCCAGGCCGAGAAGTACCCCGCGCAGCTATCCGGTGGACAGCAGCAGCGTGTGGCGATCGCCCGCTCGCTCGCCATGGGTCCCAAGGTCATGCTCTTCGACGAGCCGACCTCGGCGCTCGACCCCGAGATGGTCAACGAGGTCCTCGACGTCATGGTCGGCCTCGCCAAGGAGGGCATGACGATGATCGTGGTCACGCACGAGATGGGCTTCGCCCGCAAGGCGGCCGACCGCGTCGTCTTCATGGCCGACGGGCAGATCGTCGAGATCGCCACGCCTCAGGAGTTCTTCACCGCTCCCAAGAGCGCGCGGGCCAAGGACTTCCTCGGCAAGATCCTCACGCACTGAGCGCCGACTCACCACCCAACCAACCGACCGCAGGGAGCGGCACGCACACGGTGTGCCGCGAGCAACCACTCATGGAGGAACCCAGATGAAGTCACGAGGACTTGGCGCCGTCGCAGCAGCAGCCACATTGGCGCTCACGCTTGCTGCGTGCGGATCCAGCGACAGCGGGGGCAGCGGGGGCAGCACCGGCGCAGAAGGGGGCACGAAGCTCAAGATCGGCATCAAGTTCGACCAGCCGGGCATGGGCCTCAAGAAGGGCACCGAATACACCGGCATGGACGTCGACGTCGCGAAGTACATCGCGAAGGAGCTCGGCGCCGCCGAGGGCGACATCACGTGGGTCCAGGCCCCGAGCGCCCAGCGCGAGACCCTCATCCAGACCGGGCAGGTCGACATGATCCTCGCCACCTACTCGATCACCGACGCCCGCAAGGAGAAGGTGAGCTTCGCCGGCCCCTACTTCATCGCCGGCCAGGACCTGCTCATCCGTGCCGACGACGCGTCGATCACCGGGCCCGACGCCCTCGACGGCAAGAAGCTCTGCTCCGTCAAGGGCTCGACCTCGGCCCAGAAGGTCAAGGACAAGTACCCCGGAGTCCAGCTCCAGGAGTTCGGCACCTACTCGGAGTGCCTGCCGGCCCTCGCCACGGGTGGCGTCGACGCGCTGACGACCGACGACACGATCCTGGCCGGGTATGCCGCCCAGCCGGAGTTCAAGGGCAAGTTCAAGGTCGTCGGCCAGCCGTTCTCCGAGGAGAACTACGGCGTCGGAATCAAGAAGGGTGACACCGCCAAGTGCACCCAGATCAACGACGCCATCAAGAAGATGGTCTCCGACGGCTCGTGGCAGAAGGCTATCGACGCCAACCTCGGGCCGGCCGGCTACAAGCCGGGCGCGGGCAACCCGCCCACTCCCGCGGCCTGCTCCTGATCGAGCGCTCTCGGTGGCGGGCCGGTCGATCCCAACGGTCGACCGGCCCGCCACCACCACGCGGGCTCGACCCTCGCGCAGAGCACGACAGCTCTGACACGCACTGACCAGCACTGACCAGCACTGACCAGCACCATCGACGTCCCACGACATCTCCGCTCGAATCCTCCCCCGAAAGGAGCGCCGTGCTCGACATCCTCGACAAGTACGACGTTCTCGGCGCGTTCTGGATGACGATCAAGCTGACCTTCTTCTCGGCGATCGGCGCGCTCGTGCTCGGCACGGTCCTCGCCGTCATGAGGGTCGCGCCCGTGGCGATCCTGCGCCGGCTGGGGGCCTTCTACGTCAACACGGTCCGCAACACGCCGCTGACGCTCATCCTCGTCTTCTGCTCGCTCGGTCTGCTCTACATCCTCCAGCTCAACCTCGCCGACCCCAGCTCGTCGACCTCCATCGTCGACAACAACATCCGGTGGGCCATCGTGGGCCTCGCGGCCTACCACGCGGCCTTCGTGTGCGAGGCGCTGCGCAGTGGCGTCAACACCGTGCCGGTCGGCCAGGCGGAGGCAGCACGCTCCATCGGGCTCACGTTCACCCAGAGCCTGCGCAACGTGATCCTCCCGCAGGCCTTCCGCGGCTCCATCGCCCCCCTCGGCTCCGTGCTCATCGCGCTGACGAAGAACACGACCGTCGCCTCGATCATCGGTGTGGCCGAGGCCTCGGGCTTGATGAAGGAGATCATCGAGAACGAGACGGCCAGCGTCGCGGTGTTCTTCGTCTTCGCCCTCGGCTTCGTCATCCTCACCCTGCCGGTGGGCATCCTCTTCACGTCCCTCTCCCGACGCCTGGCGGTGAAGCGATGAGCGCTCAGACCGTTCTCTTCGACGCACCGGGGCCGAAGGCCCGTCGGCGTCACGCGATCCTCACCGTCATCGGCTTCGCGCTGGCAGCGGTGACGGCGGGCCTCGTGCTCTGGAAGTTCCAGGCCCAGGGCCAGCTCGAGCCCGAGATGTGGAGCGTGCTCTTCACGCCCGACGTCTGGAACGAGTACCTCATCCCGGGCCTGATCAACACCCTCAAGGCGGCGGCGATCTCGATCGTGCTCGCCGTGATCTTCGGGCTCGTCTTCGGCATGGGTCGTCTGTCGCACAACGGCCCGATCCGCTGGGTGAGCGGCATCGTCGTGGAGTTCTTCCGCTCGGTGCCCGTGCTGCTGATGATGTACTTCTTCTTCCAGCTCTTCGCCTTCAACAACTACTTCGGCACCGACTACAACTCGCTGGCTGCAGTGGTGCTCGCCCTGACGCTCTACAACGGGTCGGTCATCGCCGAGCTCGTGCGGTCCGGTGTGCACGGCCTGCCGAGCGGCCAGTCGGAGGCAGGTCTGTCGATCGGCCTGACGGCCGGGCAGACACTGCGATCGATCCAGCTGCCCCAGGCGTTGACCGCCATGCTGCCTGCCCTCGTGGGCCAGCTCGTCGTCATCCTCAAGGACAGCGCGCTCGGCACGGCGATCACCTACCCCGAGCTGCTGCAGGCCGCCAAGGACGTCGGCACGGCCTACGGCAACGTCATCCCGGCCTACGTCCTCGCGGCGGCGATCTTCATCCTGATCAACTTCGGGCTGACGACCCTGGCCGGTCGCGTGGAGCGGCGGCTCAACCGCCGCGGTCGCGGTCCCCGCAAGGTGGCCGGCGGTGGCGGTGTCGTCGGAGCGAGCACGGTCCAGCTGCCGATCGAGGGGGCTCCGTCCGTGGTCTCCCCCGGATCGGGACGCTAGCGACGCGCGAGCACCCATCCCGGCTCGAGCCGGGCACAGACGAAGGCCCTGACACCTCGTGTCAGGGCCTTCGTGGTGGGCTCCCCCGATTGGACTCGAACCAATAACCTGCCGGTTAACAGCCGGCTGCTCTGCCAATTGAGCTACAGGGGAATGCTGCCGGGCAACCATAGCAAAGGGACGGGGCCGACACTAAATCGGGTCTCGGGCCTGCTCCCGGCCCCTCAACGACCGATCTCGGAGCGCAGTCTGGCGAGGTGTCGGGCGGCCTCCGCGGCCACCGCGGGGTCGTCGACGCGGGCTCCCTTGCCCGCGATGACCTGCTCGACGATGGCTCCGGTGGCAAGGTCCTGGCGGATCACGACCCGCACGGTGCGGCGCGCTGCCGTGCGGAACTCGTCGGCCAGCACCACACTCGCCTGCACGCGCTCACGCAGCGTCTGCTGGATCATCGAGGGCTCGGTGATGTGCCACTGCGAGGGCGCTCCGTGGTCGACCCAGGTGACGGTCAGGAGCGAGGGCTCCCCCTGCCACGTGCCCGCCTCCACCTCGTGCCACGGGCGTCGCCACCCGAGCGCGTCGTCAGGGCCGACGAGCGCGAGATGGTGCGTGGTGGCGAGGACGTGCGACCCGGTCTGCTCGTCGCGGGCCCAGGCGAGCACCCGCTCGCCGGAGTCGAGCGGCACGGCCGAGCGCGCCGCGTCGGGCAGTGGAGCGCGGCGGCGCTTGTCGAAGAGTCCCATCAGGCCATCCCTGCCTTGATCGTGGCCAGCTCACGCTGCAGGACCTGCAGCTGCGTGCCGAGCTCGCGGGTGCGCTCGGGCGACGGCTCGGCAGCGTGGTCGAGGCGGCGCATCTCGCTGAGGGCGTCGGCGATCTGCCGGGTGAGGGCGATCGTGCGCACCCGGTCGAAGAGCTCCTCGACGTAGCGGGCGGTGGGCAGACCGGTGAGCTGGTCCATCCGCGTGGGCATCGTGCCGACGGCGAGCTCGCTCACGAGGCCGCCGACGGGTCGGGCGGCCGCCTCGGTCACGGCGGCCATCCAGGCCTGGGTGTTGGCGGTGCTCGTCGTGGCCCGCGCGATGCGGATGCCGTCGAAGACCGCGCGGTGCGCCGGCGACGAGAAGGCCTCGGGCGTGAGCATGTCGATGGCCTCGGCCTTGAGCACCTGCGGGAACTGCAGGAGCACCTGGAGCAGCTGCCGCTCGGCGGACACGACGGGGTCACGGGGGTCGGGCATCTCCATGAGGTCACCGGACTCCCCCGGTGCCGGCTCGGGCGAGTCGACGGTGGCGCGGTCGCGGCGGCGGTCGTCGTCGGAGGAGTCGACCGTGAGACGGCCGGCTCGGCTCACCTCACGCAGCACCTGCTCGACCTCGAGCCCGAGCAGTCCGGCCACCTCGCGGGTGTACTCCGGGCGCAGCGACTGGTCGCGGATGGCTGCGACGATGGGGGCGACCGCCGTGGCCGCCCGCACCCGACCCTCGGCCGTCGTGAGGTCGAAGCGCTTGATCGTCGTGCGCACCGCGAACTCGAACATCGGCACGGCGTCCTCGACGAGCGCGAGCACCGCCGGGTCGCCCTTGGCCTGCCGCAGCTCGCAGGGGTCCATACCCGAGGCCTCGACGGCGACGAAGGACTGCGACGACCACTTCTGGTCGTCGGCGAACGCCCGCATCGCCGCCTTCTGCCCGGCCGCGTCACCGTCGAAGGTGAAGATGACCCTCGCCGGGGCGAGGTCGGCCTCGTCGCGCATGATGCGGCGCAGCACCTTGATGTGGTCGGAGCCGAAGGCCGTGCCGCACGTGGCGACGGCGGTCTCGACGCCGGCGAGGTGGCACGCCATGACGTCGGTGTAGCCCTCGACGACGACGGCGGTGCGCTCTGCGGCGATCTTCTTCTTCGCGAGGTCGAGGCCGTAGAGCACCGTCGACTTCTTGTAGATCGGCGTCTCGGAGGTGTTGAGGTACTTCGCCTCGATGCGGTCGTCGTCGAAGATGCGGCGCGCCCCGAAGCCGACGGTGTCGCCGGTGATGTCGCGGATCGGCCAGACCAGCCGGCCCCGGAACCGGTCGTAGAGACCGCGTGAGCCGCGTCCGGCCAGGCCTCCCGTCACGAGCTCGTCGTCGGTGAAACCCTTGGCCCGTAGGGCGCGCACGAGGTCCTCACCTCCGCGCGGGGCGAAACCGACCCCGAAGTGCTTGGCCACGGCGCCGTCGAAGCCGCGGGCCCGCATGAAGTCACGGGCGGGGCGGGCACCGGGCAGGTTGAGCAGGGCGTCGGCGTAGAACTCCTGCGCGACGCGGTGGGCCTCGATGAGGCGGGAGCGCCGTCCCGAGCCCTCCTGGCCCGAGCGCGCACTGCCGTCCTCGTAGCGCAGCTCCATGCCGAGCTTCTGCGCCAGTCGCTCGACGGCCT
This sequence comes from Humibacillus xanthopallidus, assembly GCF_044793955.1. Classification (GTDB taxonomy): domain Bacteria; phylum Actinomycetota; class Actinomycetes; order Actinomycetales; family Dermatophilaceae; genus Humibacillus; species Humibacillus xanthopallidus_C. The sequence continues at coordinate 2,905,684 of NZ_CP084995.1, forward strand.
CGCTGAAGGAGAGCGCCTCGACCTTCTGCACGAAGGAGATGACGTCACCACCCTCGCCGCACCCGAAGCAGTGGTAGAACCCGGCGGCCGGGTTGATGCCAAACGACGGGCTCTTCTCGTCGTGGAAGGGGCACAGCCCGACGAGCCGGGCCCCGGACCGCCGCAGCGTCACGTGCTCGCTCACGACGTCCTCGATGGACGACCGCGCCTTGACCGTCGCGATGTCGTCGCTGTTGATGAGCCCCGCCATCTGCCTCCTCCCGCTGCTCGTGATTCTAGGTCGTCACGGTGTGGCCGCCGGTCGGCGGCTCCACGTGGCGTGCAGCGCTAGGGCCCGCACGTCGGTGAGCGAGGCCACCTGGTCGACGACGACGCGCAGGCGCTCGCCGTCGTCGGCCGCCGCGTCGTGGTCGGCACGGAAGGGTGCGTCGAGGCGCTCACCCGGCCGGCCGGCATACCCCTCGACGAGGGCGTGCACGATCTCGCGCTGCTCGGCCATCACGCCGAGACGCTCGTCGGTGGTCATGACGAAGTGGTTGGCGATCGCCTTGAGCACGGAGCACTCGGCGCGCGCGTCGTCGGGCACGACGAGGTCGGCCTCGAAGCGGCACAGCGGCCCGGGTCCGTGCCGCTCGCGCGTGGCGCGCTCGACGTCGAGGACGAAGTGGCCGATGAGCCGGCTCGTCATGTCCTTGAGGCGGGCGAGGTCGCCACGAGAGCCGCCGTATGCCGTGGGCACCGCGTCGGAGGCCAGCAGCCGGTCCAGCGCGGCCGCCAGGGCGTCGCTGCCGAGGTCGGGCGCGTAGGTGCGGCCTGCCACGGCGACGACCTCGGCCATGTCGGTGGAGCGGAGCACGCGTGGGTCGAGCCAGCCGGAGGCGATGGCGTCCTCGACGTCGTGCACGGAGTAGGCGACGTCGTCGGACCAGTCCATCACCTCGGCCTCGAGGCAGCGCCGGCCCGGCCGAGCATCCTCCCGAATCCACTCGAAGACAGCTAGATCCGACGGATAGACGCCGAACTTCCCTGTGGCGAGAGGACCTTCGCCGCGCCGCCACGGATACTTGGTCGTGGCGTCGAGACTGGCCCGGGTGAGGTTGAGCCCCGCGGGCGTGCCGTCGGGGTGCGTCCGCTTGGCCTCGAGGCGGGTGAGGATGCGCAACGTCTGGGCGTTCCCCTCGAAACCGCCTATGTCGCGGGCGATCTCGTCGAGCACCGTCTCACCGTTGTGTCCGAACGGCGGGTGCCCCAGGTCGTGGGCGAGGCACGCCGTGTCGACGACGTCGGCGTCACACCCGAGCGCTGCGCCGAACTCTCGACCGATCTGGGCGACCTCGAGCGAGTGGGTCAGGCGGTTGCGCACGAAGTCGTCGTGACCGGGTGCGAGCACCTGGGTCTTGGCGGCGAGCCGGCGCAGCGCCGAGGAGTGCACGACCCGCGCCCGGTCACGGGCGAAGTCGTCGCGGTCGGCCCGCTTCTGGGCAGGGTCCTCCGCCAGCCACCGCTCACGATCTCGACCCTCGTAGCCCACGACCAGACTCTATGCGGACGGGTCAGACGTTCGGGACGCGATGGCGCGCCGGTCGACCCCGAGGGCGCATACTTCAGGGATGGAGCCGTTCAGGCTTCCAACGCGAGGAGCTCGCCATGGGCGACAAGTCACCGAAGTCCCACATGACCACCAAGGCCAAATCGCTCAAGGAGAAGCGTGCCGACAAGCACGCGAAGTCCGCGGCCAAGGATCACATCGAGATCATCCCGCCGAAGAGCAAGCGCTGACCACCTCCTCAGGTCGGCTCTGACAGCTCCGCGCGGGCCCGCCGCACCCAGGCCGGCTCGGTGCCGTAACGCTGCGGCTTGATGAGTCGCAGGTTGGTGCAGTCGTCGACGAGCTCGGCCATGCGCTTGTCACGCGTCGCCTCCTGCTTGGCCGTCACCACCCAGGCAACGGCGAGCTTGCGGTAGGACGGGGTCGCAGCGTCCCAGAACGCCGAGGCCCTGGCGTCGGCGCGCAGCAACGCCTCGTGGCCGTCCGACCACTGCAGGTCACGGTTCTCGTAGGCGTAGGTGCCGGACCGGTCCTCGCGCCGAAGGGCGAAGGCCGCCAGGCCCGCGGGGTGCATCCTGCCCGCGGCGGTGAGCTCGGCGACCGAGGCCATGTTGATGGCACTCCAGTTGCTCCCGCGCTTGCGTGGGGTCCAGCGCTGGCGACGCGTGTCGTCGTCGATGCGCTGGGCCACGGAGTCGATCCAGCCGAAGCACAGCGCCTCGCGCACCGCCTCGGCCCACTCGAGACCCCGCGGCTCGACGTGCTTCTTGTTGAGACCCATCCAGAGCTCGGTCGCCGTCTCGTGGTTGGCCTCGAGCCACGCGCGGAAGTCGGCCGCGTCGTCGAAGAACACCGCTGGCCGCTCGTGCGATCCGTCCTCTCGCATGACCCGATGGTGCCACCTGACACCGACAGAGGGCAGGATCGACCCGTGACCAGCACTGCCGCCCGCCTCGTCCTCGCTGCCCGCAACAACGCCCTCTGGTGCGATGCCGTCGCCCGGGCCCACGGGATCGACACCACCGTGGACGACACGGCCTGGACGGCTCGGACGCGCACGCCGCCCTACTACCCCGATGCCGTCACGCTCTCCCCCGACGTCGAGGAGTACGACCTGCTCGCACGGGTCGACGACTCCGACGGGTGCTCGATCAAGGACTCGTGGACGAGCCTCGACCTCTCGCTCGAGGACTTCGCCCGCATCGTCGTCGGCGAGTGGGTCTGGCTCGACGCCGCGACGCCCCTGCCCCGCCTCGCGAGCAGCACACCTCGCACCTGGCAGCGCGTGACGACCGCGGACGAGATGGCGACCTGGGTGCGCGCTTGGTCGACCGACCCGGAGGCAGCAGCCATCCTCCGCCCCTCCCTGCTCGACGAGCCGGGAGTGCACGTGCTCGCTGCGCGGGCCGCCGATGACCCCGCAGCCCCGGTCGTCGCCGGTGCGATCGTCCACGTCACGGGGGAGGTCGCCGGCCTCGGCAACATCTTCGCGCGTGACGGTGACGAGCACCGAGCCTGGCGCGAGGCCGCGGCCGCCGCGCGCGAGGTCGCGGACGGCATACCCCTCGTCGGGTGGGAAGCGGGAGCGAGCGTCGAGGCAGCGGTGGCCGCAGGGTGCGAGCGGCTCGGCCCGCTCACCGTCTGGCTGAAGTAGCGCTCAGCCGCCGCTGACCGAGAGCTCGGCCTCGGCGATGGTGCGCTCGTGCTCCTCCGAGAGCTCGCGCGACTCGAGCCAGCGGTCGGGCAGCGCGACCGTGCGCGACGACCCGGCGCGCCCGCGCTGGCCCTCCGCGGCCTCCCCCGGCCACGGCGCGTCGCGGTCGAGGGTCGAGAGCAACGTGTCGAGTGCGGCCAAGGAGTCGACGAGCGCGAGGGAGTTGCGGATGGTCGACCCGGCAGGGAATCCCTTGAGGTACCAAGCGATGTGCTTGCGGATGTCCCGGCAGGCGCGCTCCTCCTCACCGTAGAAGTCGCTGAGGTATGCCGCGTGCGTCCGCAGCGTGTCAGCGACCTCCCCGAGCGACGGGGTGACGCGCGTCGGGGTGCCAGCGAAGGCAGCCGCGAGGTCGGTGAAGAGCCACGGACGACCGAGGCAGCCGCGACCGACGACGACGCCGTCGCACCCGGTCTCCTCGACCATGCGCAGGGCGTCCTCGGCCGACCAGATGTCGCCGTTGCCGAGCACGGGCACCGAGGTGATCGTCTGCTTGAGCAGCCGTATGGCGTCCCAGTCGGCCTGGCCGGAGTAGGCCTGCGACGCGGTGCGGCCGTGGAGCGCGATGGCGGCCACGCCCTCCTGCTCGGCGGCCAGACCTGCATCGAGGTAGGTGAGGTGCGTGTCGTCGATGCCCTTGCGCATCTTGACCGTCACGGGGATGTCGCGCCTGGCGCCCTCCTCGACGACGGCGCCGACGATGCGCCGGAAGAGGTCCTTCTTCCACGGCAGGGCCGAGCCGCCACCCTTGCGCGTCACCTTGGGCACGGGGCAGCCGAAGTTGAGGTCGATGTGGTCGGTGCGGTCCTCGGTGACGAGCATCCGCGCCGCGGCGCGGGCCGTGGCCGGGTCGACGCTGTAGAGCTGGATCGAGCGGGGGTGCTCGTCGGGGTCGTGTTCGATGAGGCGCATCGACTCGGGGGTGCGCTCGACGAGGGCGCGCGAGGTGATCATCTCGCTGACGTAGAGGCTCGTCGCCCCGCTGGCCCGGTTGCTCGTGGCCAGGGCCGTGCCCTCGTTGCCGTACTCACGGCACAGGCGGCGGAAGGCACGGTTGGTGATGCCGGCCATCGGCGCCAGCACCACCGGCGACTCGATGACGTGCCGGCCGATGCGCAGCGGCGGCAGCACCGCCCCCGGCGCCGTCGCCGGGGCGCCCGGCGCGGGGGTGCCGAGTGCCGGCGTGCCCTGAGCAGGCGCGTGGGTGGTCATCAGGTCGGTCACAACACACGATTGTCCCCAGGGATCGCGCAGGACCGAAATCGAGCGGGGTCAGCCGGCGTGCCGCACCGCCGCGAGCTGCTTCTCCACGGCGTGCAGCTCCGCGTCGGTAGCGGCGCCGTCGGCGATGGTCGTCTCGGCGTCGGTCAGGAGGTCGAGGTAGCCGACGGAGCCGCCCGAGCCGGTGAGCGAGACCGTCGCATCCCACGACACGGCGCCGGAGGCGAACTCGAGCCAAGCCTGGAGCAGCTCGGAGCGGGCCCGGTCACGACGGTCGCCACCGGGCGAGAGCACCGCGTGCGCGTCCGCCGCGGTGAGCAGCGGGGTCTGCTCCGAGAAGACACCCGAGACCGCCGAGACGATCTCGAGGTAGGCCAGGGTGAGGTCGGGGTCGATGTGGGGGCTGCCCGTGCCGGAGTACTGGTGCTTCCACCAGCCACTCCCCCGGGTGTCGTCCTCCGTGCCGGTCACGATGACGCCGGCCGCGTCCTCAGCCGACCCTCCGTCGTCGTCGCTGACGACGAGGCCCACCGTCTCGACACCGGGCGCCGCGAAGAGCGCGACGGCCCCGTCGGAGGCGGCGAAGGGGAACGTGCCGAAGGGCGTCGGCGTCGGGGGCTCGAGCGGTTCGGGCCCCACCCCGTCGTTGTAGAACGTCGTCACGTCGGGCAGGTCCCAGGTGAAGGTGAGGTCGTCCGAGCCGGGATCGGTGGCGTCCGCCGAGACCCCCAGGGCCTGGCCGGACTCGACCACGAGGTAGTCGCCCCCGGGGAACGAGACCGCGTCACCGACGTCGATCGAGGCAGACGGGTCGAGGTTCGCGACGACGACGTCGACGGTGTCCTGCCCCGCGCCGCCGTCGTCGTCGGTGACGGTCACCTCGACGGCATACGTCCCGTTGTCCCCGTAGACGTGGTCGACGCCGGAGGCGAGCTGCGCGGGGGTGACGGCCTGGGCGGCTCCGCCGTCGCCCCAGTCGATCGATGCCGTGTGCGTGTCGAGCGTGCCGGGGTCGGTGAAGGTCGCGCTCACCGTGGCGGTGCTGGCCTCGTCGATCGCGTCGCCCGTCGCGGTGACCGTCGGCGCGACGTTCGTGACCGTGACGGTCACGTCGTCGGCGGCGTCGAGCTGCTCGACCTGGTCGAAGACGGTGAGGGTGAGGCCGTGTGCAGCCGGGCCCTCGACCGCCGAGAAGGTCGGATCGGCGAGCGACACGTCATCGAGCGCCGAGCCGTCGGCGAAGGTCTGCGGGTCCCAGAGGTAGGTGAGGCTCGCGCCCCCGTCACCGTCACTGCTGCCCGATCCGTCGAGCACAACCTCCGAGCCCTCGGCCACGACGTAGGGCCCGCCGGCGTCGGCGACGGGCGGCGCGTGCACACACGGGTTGGCGACGTGCTCGGCGCCCGTGACGTAGCGGTTGCCGGCGATGTCGCAGATGACCGGGGTCCGGTTGCTGCCCTGGAGGAAGCCGCCCAAGGTGGAGAACGGCGTGTCGTCGGTCGGGTCGGTGGGCACGCCCACCTCCCAGTGGAGGTGGGGTCCGGTGGCGGCGCCGATGTCGCCCTCCTCGCCGAGCACGTCCCCCGCCTCGACCGGCTCGCCAATGGTCCAGCCGTAGTCGATGCTCGCCGTGCCGGTGCGCAGGTGGGTGTACTTCGTCCACTCACCGTTGGGGTGCTCGATCCAGACGTAGTTGTTGTAGTCCTGGCACAGACCGGTGACGACGCTGTTGGGGATGTTGTTGCCGTTCATGTCCTCGTCGTCCTGGCAGCTGTGCTCGAGCGAGTCGTCCTGCGCCCCGCCGTAGTTGTCGAGCCCGTCGCCCCGGCCGTAGTCCTCGCCGTTGTGGTCATCGACCCACCGCACGACGCCGCTGGCAGCTGCGACGACGAGGATGCCGCTGTCGCCGGCCAGGTCGACGCGGTCCTTGTTGCCGTTGACCCCGCCGTGGTCGTGGGCGTCTGCGGTGACGCGCATCTCGGTGCCGTCGGCATAGGCGATCCGGTAGGTTCCCGCCGACGGGTTGTCACCGTGGCCCGCGACTCCGGGGGCGGCTCCGACGAGCGACAGGCCCATCGCGATGAGCGCCGACGTGACGGTGATGCGAGTTGGCTTCATGGCCATTCCTCCCCGGCGGAAACGTGCCTTCAACGCTACGCCGGGCCGCGCGCGCTCACCGGGTTTTCACAGACTTCTCCCAGACGTCACGGCCGGGCCGCCACCTGCGCCGCGAAGCGCAGCACGGCGTCGGCGAAGGCCTGCGGCTGGTCGAGGTTGGACAGGTGGCCCGCGCGGCGGATGATCTCGACGCGGGCGTGGGGGCAGGCCCGCACGAAGGCCCGGGTGCCGACCCGGAACTGGTCGAACTGCCCGTTGAGCAGCAGCACCGGGCACGCCACCGCGTGCAGCATCGCGGGTCGGCAATGCGTCATGACCTCGCGCCACGCAGCGGGTGTCGGGGCGAAGTCATAGCCACCGGCGATGACCGGCTCGATGCGCTCGGGTGGGTAGAGCCGCCGCAGCACCCGGTCGTTGACCCGGGTCATCCGCTCGGGTCCCAGGCGATCGGTGAGCGCCGCCACTCCGCGATAGACCGCCGCACCCGGGCCGGTCGGGGTGGCGGAGGCGTCCGCAAGCACGAGGCCGCTGAGCGCGTCACCCCGCCGGGCGGCATACGCCATCGCGGCGTAGCCGCCGAGCGAGTGCCCGACGAGGACGACAGGGACGCCCGTGGGCAGCGACTCGTCGATGACCTCGACGCAACGGTCCAGCGTGAACTCCTCGCCCGCGCGGCTGCCGTGCCCCGGCAGGTCGACGAGGGTCAGGCCGACGTGGTCGCGCAGCAGGGGGATCTGCGGCGCCCACTGCGAGCTCGCCAGTCGGGAACCGTGGACGAGGACCAGGTGCACCTCCACCCCGCGAGGATGCCACGATGACCGGGTGACGCACCTCATCAGCGCGGCCGAGCTCGCCCAGGAGATCGACGACGTCGTCGTGCTCGACGTCCGCTGGGCCCTCACGACGGCCAACACCTCTGCCGGGCGCGACGACTACGAGGCGGGCCACGTGCCGGGCGCCTTCTTCGTCGACCTCGACACCGAGCTCGCTGCGCCAGCGGGGGCCGGCGGTCGGCACCCCTTGCCGGATCCCCTTGTCGTGCAAGCGGTTCTGCGACGGGCGGGCATCACTCCGCGCAGCCGCGTCGTCGCCTATGACGGCAAGGAGTCGTATGCCGCCGCGCGGGCCTGGTGGGTGCTGCGCTGGCTCGGCATCGACGACGTGCGCGTGCTCGACGGCGGGTATGCCGCGTGGCTGGCCGCCGGTCTCCCCGTCTCGACCGAGATCCCGGGCGACAGGGAGGGCGACCGGCACGGCGACGTCGAGGTGACACCCGGACAGCTCCCGACGCTCGACGCCGACGGTGCCGCGCGCCTGGCCCGCGACGGGCTGTTGCTCGACGCGCGGGCCGCCGAGCGCTACGTAGGTGAGACCGAGCCGATCGACCCCGTCGCCGGTCACGTGCCGGGCGCGGTCAACAGCCCGACGACCGCCTGGCTGGCCGAGGACGGGAGCTTCCGGCGCGACCTGGCTGCGCACTGGGCTGCGGTGCGGGGCGACCGCGTCGGCGCGGTGGGCGTCTACTGCGGCTCGGGGGTCACCGCTGCTCACCACCTGCTGGCGCTGGCCGAGCTGGGGGTCGAGGGAGCCCTCTACGCCGGCTCCTGGAGCGAGTGGATCCGAGACCCGTCCCGTCCCGTCGCCACGGGCCACGAACCGGGGTGAGGGCGCCCGCATCCTGCTCCGCCCAGCGGAGCAGGATGTGAGTCTGGCTCGGGTGGGTCAGGGCCGCGCTCGACCTGATCGGAAGAGCAGTCCGTCGTCTCCTGGGCGCCGCGCGGTCCGCGCTCACGAGACGGATTGCTCTGTCGATCAGCCTTGCCCCCGGACGCACCAATGCCGCCCGCCTGAGGAGGCGGACGGCATACGGCGTGGTGGTGGTTGGTGCTGCGGGCTCAGCAGCCGACGAGGCGCTGCGCGAGATACCCCTCGACCTGGTCGAGCGCGATGCGCTCCTGCGCCATCGAGTCACGCTCGCGGATCGTCACCGCCTGGTCCTCGAGGGTGTCGAAGTCGACCGTGATGCAGAAGGGCGTGCCGATCTCGTCCTGACGGCGGTAGCGCTTGCCGATGGCGCCGGCGTCGTCGAAGTCGATGTTCCAGTGGCGACGCAGCGCGGCGGCGAGGTCGCGCGCCTTGGGCGAGAGGTCGGCGTTGCGCGACAGCGGCAGCACGGCGGCCTTGACGGGCGACAGTCGCGGGTCGAGGCGCAGCACGACGCGCTTGTCGACGCCGCCCTTGGTGTTGGGCGCCTCGTCCTCGCTGTAGGCGTCGACGAGGAAGGTCATGAGCGAGCGCGACAGGCCGGCTGCGGGCTCGATGACGTAGGGGGTGTACTTCTCGCCGGTCGTCTGGTCGAAGTAGACGAGGTCGGTGCCCGAGTGCTTCGAGTGCGTGCCGAGGTCGAAGTCGGTGCGGTTGGCGATGCCCTCGAGCTCGCCCCACTCCGAGCCCGCGAAGTTGAAGCGGTACTCGATGTCGACGGTGCGCTTGGAGTAGTGCGAGAGCTTCTCGGGGGCGTGCTCGTAGTGGCGCAGGTTGTCGGGGTTGATGCCGAGGTCGACGTACCAGCGGGTGCGCTCGTCGAGCCAGTACTGGTGCCACTGGTCGTCCTCGCCGGGCTTGACGAAGAACTCCATCTCCATCTGCTCGAACTCACGCGTGCGGAAGATGAAGTTGCCGGGGGTGATCTCGTTGCGGAAGCTCTTGCCGGTCTGGGCGATTCCGAACGGCGGCTTCTTGCGCGAGGCCTGCATGACGTTGTTGAAGTTGATGAAGATGCCCTGGGCCGTCTCGGGGCGCAGGTAGTGCAGGCCCGACTCGTCCTCGATGACGCCGAGGTGCGTGCGCAGCATCATGTTGAACTCGCGCGGCGGGGTCCACTGACCCTTCGTGCCGCAGTCGGGGCACACGATCTCGGACATCTCGATCGAGTCCGGGTCGTCGATGCCCTTCTTGGCGGCGAGCCCCTCCTGCAGGTGGTCCTGGCGACGTCGCTTGTGGCAGTTGAGGCACTCGACGAGCGGGTCGGTGAAGGTGCCGACGTGGCCCGAGGCCACCCACGTCTCGCGGGGCAGGATGATCGAGGAGTCGAGACCGACGACGTCGTCGCGGCTCGTGACCATCGCCTTCCACCACTGCCGGCGGATGTTCTCCTTGAGCTCGACGCCGAGGGGGCCGTAGTCCCACGCAGACCGCGTGCCTCCGTAGATCTCACCGCTCGGGAAGACGAAGCCCCTGCGCTTGCAGAGGCTGACGACGGTGTCCACGGTGGATGTCTGCTTGGCCATGCCGCACAGGTTATCGGGCCCGCGCCGCTGGGTTTGCCACCCGTCCGGGGTATGCCGCGACGTCCCCTACGCTCGTGACGTGGCCATGAGCTTTCGTTCCCGAGTCGAGCACGCGTCCTACCCCTGGGTGGAGCGGCTTCGCGCCGTGCCGCGCCCCGTCGCGATCGGCGCCCTCGTCGCGCTGCTCGCGGTCGGCATCTTCGCCCCGCGGCCGTGGGCCGGCATCGCCTTCCTCGTGGTGTCGCTCTTCGTCGGCTGGCTGCTCTTCCTCACGTGGCAGCGACTGACCCTGCCCGAGCGACTGATGCGCACCGCGGTGCTCGTGCTGGCCCTCGCTGTCGCCATCGTCCGGATCGTGCCCGCCTGACACGACGGTTTTGACAATCATTCTCAACACGAGAATGATTGTCATCATGATCTCCGCATCTCGTCGCGCCCTGACCACGATGACCGCCCTCGGGGCCACGGGCGCTCTCGTGCTCTCGGCTGCCGCCTGCGGCACCGACTCCGGGTCCGGAGCATCGGGTGGCACCGCCTCCGAGGGGGCGGTCGTGACCTCCTTCTATCCGATCCAGTTCGTCACGCAGCAGATCACCGGCTCCGACCTGCCGGTCACCGCGCTCACCAAGCCCGGCGCCGAGCCGCACGACCTGGAGCTGGCACCGCAGGACGTCGCCGGCCTCACGAAGGCCCGCCTCGTCATCTATGCGGACGGCTTCCAGCCGGCCGTCGACGAGGCCATGGCCCAGGTCGACCCGAGCCGCGTGCTCGACGTCGCCGACTCCGCCTCACTGACGCTCACCGCCACGGAGGACGGCCACGACCACAGCGGCGAGTCCGAGGAGGAGCACGCCGAGCACTCGAGCAGCGACCCGCACTTCTGGCTCGACCCGCAGCGCTATGCAGCGGTCGCCAAGGCCATCGCCACGCGCCTCGCCACGGACGACCCGGCCAAGGCCGCCACCTACACGGCCAACGCCGAGGCCTTCGCCGCCAAGCTCACCGCCCTCGACGACGAGTTCAAGCAGGGCCTCGCGTCGTGCAACTCCACGGTCCTCGTGACGAGCCACGCCGCGTTCGGCTACCTCGCCCAGCGCTACGGGCTCGAGCAGCACGGCATCAGCGGCGTCTCCCCCGAGGCCGAGCCGAGCGCCGCCGGCCTCAAGGAGATCTCGGACGTCGTGCGCAACGAGGGCGTGACGACGATCTTCCAGGAGACGCTCGTCGAGCCGAAGTTCGCCCAGACCGTCGCGACGTCGACCGGTGCGAAGCTCTCGACGCTCGACCCGATCGAGGGCATCACCACCGAGTCGGCCGGCAAGGACTATTTTGAGGTCATGCGCAGCAACCTGACCGCCCTCCAGCAGGGACTCGGGTGCTCGTGAGCGCTGCCCGCTCCCCCCTCGACACCGGCGCCTCCGCCGATGACTCCGACGTCGTCATCGACCTGCGTCGGGCCTCCTTCGGCTACGGCGAGCGGCCCACCGTCACCGACGCCACGCTGACGGTGCGCCGCGGCGAGATCGTCGCCGTCGTCGGCCCGAACGGCTCGGGCAAGTCGACCCTCATGAAGGGCATCCTCGGCCTCAACGAGCGCACCGACGGCAGCCTGACGCTCTTCGGGGTGCCCGGCGACGAGCTGCGCGACCGCGCCCGGCTCGGCTACGTCCCCCAACGGCATACCCTCTCGACCTCGGTGCGGGCCACGGCGGAGGAGATCGTCGCCACCGGCCGGCTCCCCCGCATCGGGTGGCTCGGACGCCTGCGCGCGACCGACCGGCAGATCGTGGCGCGCGCGCTCGACCTCGTGGGCCTCGCCGACCGCGCGGCCACCGAGGTCAGCACGCTCTCCGGCGGTCAGCAGCGCCGGGTCCTCATCGCCCGCGCGCTCGCCGCCCAGCCCGACGTGCTGATCATGGACGAGCCGACTGCAGGCGTCGACGCCGCCAACCAGCACGTCCTCGCCGAGGTGCTCGAGCGGCTCGTCGAGCGCGCGGTCACGATGGTCATCGTCACCCACGAGCTCGGCGCCCTGGAGCGGCTGCTCACCCGCATCGTCGTCATCGACGGCGGTCGCATCCGCTTCGACGGCACCCCGGAGCGGTATGCCGCCCAGCGCCACACCGTGCACCACGACCACGACAGCCACCACCACGACGACGAGCTGCACCCGCAGCCGAGCGGTGTCACGCTCGGACCGCTCGACGTGCGACACGACGGGGGTCGCCCATGACCGAGCTGCTCTCCATCGACTTCATGCAGCGCGCACTCATCGCGGCGCTGCTCGTCGGCACCGTCGCACCGATGGTCGGCATCTTCCTCGTCCAGCGACGGCTCTCCCTCATCGGTGACGGCATGGGCCACGTCGCCCTCGCCGGTGTCGCGATCGGCCTCGTCACCGGGGTGGCGCCCGTGTGGACCGCCCTCGTCGCCGCCGTCGCCGCCGCCGTGGTGATCGAGCTGCTGCGCACACGGGGGCGCACCAACGGCGACGTCGCGCTGGCCGTCATCTTCTACGGCGGCATCGCGGCGGGTGTCGTCATCATCAGCAAGTCGCCCGAGGGCACGCCGGCGAACCTGATGAAGTACCTCTTCGGCTCGATCCTCACGACGACCTCCTCGGACCTCTACCTCTTCGCCGGGCTCGCGGTGCTCATCGCCGCGACGACCTGGGCCCTGCGGCCACGGCTCTTCGCCGTCGCCAACGACGAGGAGTACGCCCGGGCGGTCGGCATCCCGGTGCTGCCGCTCAACATCGTGCTCGCCGTGCTGACCGCGACAACCGTCGTCGTGGCGATGCGGGTCGTGGGGTTGCTGCTCATCAGCGCGCTGATGATCGTGCCCAACGCCGCGAGCCAGCTCATCGCGCGGTCGTTCAGCGGCGCCCTGCGCTGGGCCATCGCCTTCGGCCTCGTGTCCTCCGTCGGTGGCGTGGCCCTGTCCTACCCGCTCAACACCCCCTCGGGCGGCACCATCGTGCTCCTCGCCGTGGGCCTCTTCATCATCACGGCAGTCGTCGCGACGCTGCGCACCCACGTCTCCCGGCGGCGTCACGACGTGGCCGAGGTGCACCCCCACGAGCACGGCGTCGAGTGCGGGCACGAGGCGATCCCGCACGGCGACCACGTCGACTACGTCCACGACGGCCACCTGCACGCTGCTCACGAGAGCCACTACGACGAGCACGGGCACGGGGCCGGGCCATCCGATCAGGAGAGCGCGAGCGCGACGAGCGCGACGAGCGCGACGACAGGAACGACACGATGAGCGACACGACGAGCCCGGCGAGCCGCCGTCCGACGCGCCAGCAGGCCGCAGTGGCCGAGCTGCTCGAGCGCTCCGACGACTTCACGTCGGCGCAGACGGTGCATGCCCGGCTGCGCGAGGCAGGTGAGGGTGTCGGTCTCGCGACGGTCTATCGCACCCTCCAGTCGATGGTCGAGGCCGGCACGGTCGACGTGCTGCGCACCGACGACGGCGAGGCCGTCTATCGCGCCTGCTCCACGCACCACCACCATCACCTCGTGTGCCGGGCCTGTGGCAAGACGGTCGAGGTCGAGGGGCCCGCCGTCGAGAAGTGGGCCGACAAGGTCGCCGGCGACCACGGCTTCAGCGACGTCACCCACACGATCGAGATTTTCGGCACCTGCGCCGACTGCACCCCCTGACCCCACCCCCGATCGAGAGAGCAGTTCGTCCCCGCGCGTGGGGACCGCGCGGACCGCTGGGACGCGGACGAACTGCTCTTTCGATCGAGCCGGGGGTGCGCGCGGATTGCTCTTTCGATCAGGGGGTGACGGGGTCGGGGGTGTCGACGGCGCCGCCGTAGCGGCGGTCGCGGTCGACGTAGTCCTCGATCGCGGCCCAGAGGTCGCGCCGGTCGTAGTCGGGCCAGAGCCGGTTCTGGAAGACCATCTCGGCGTAGGCCGACTGCCACAGCAGGAAGTTGCTCGTGCGCTGCTCGCCCGAGCTGCGCACGAAGAGGTCGACGTCGGGCATCGTCGGCTCGTCGAGATAGCGCTTGATCGTCTTCTCGTCGACGGAGCCCGGACGGAGTCGGCCGGCCTTGACGTCGTGGGCGATGCGCTGCACGGCATCGGCGATCTCGGCCCGCCCGCCGTAGTTGACGCAGAAGTAGAGCGTCAGCCCGGTGTTGTGCTGGGTCAGGTCCTGGGCGACCTCGAGCTCCTTGATGACCGATCGCCACAGGCGAGGCGCGCGGCCGACCCAGCGCATCCGCACTCCCCACTCGTGCAGCTGGTCGCGCCGGCGGCGGATGACGTCGCGGTTGAAGCCCATGAGGAAGCGCACCTCGTCGGGCGACCGTCGCCAGTTCTCGGTGGAGAACGCATAGGCGGACAGGTGCGTCACCCCCACCTCGATCGCCCCGGCGACGACGTCGAGCAGCGACGCCTCACCCGCCTCGTGGCCCTTGGTCCTCGGCAGCCCGCGCTGGTTGGCCCAGCGGCCGTTGCCGTCCATCACGATCGCCACATGCTGGGGCAGCAGGTCGACGGCGATCGCGGGCGGCGTCGCCCCCGAGGGGTGCGGGAAGGGCTTGGCGTACATGGGGCTCCGGTCGATCGGCATCGGGTTCGCTTGCGGCTCAGGCACGCTCGACGAGGCGAAGCGAACGCAGACCTCGCTCGATGTGCCATTGGAGGAAGGCGGAGACGAGGCCGTTGCCCTGGCGTCGATGCCGCTCGTCGCTCGCGTCGGCGAGGTCCCAGTCACCGGTCAGCAGTGACGCAAGGAGCTCAAATGTCTCGGGGGCGGGCGCGCTCGAGCCCGGCGGACGGCATACGGAGCACACGGCGCCGCCGGCCTGCACGTTGAACGCCCGGTGGGGACCGGGCGCGCCGCACCGTGCGCAGTCGACGAAGCTCGGCGCCCACCCCGCCACGGCGAGCGAGCGGAGCAGGTAGGCGTCGAGCACGAGCCCGGGGTCGTGGCTGTGCTCGGCCAGCGAGCGGAGGGCGCCGGCGAGCAGGAGGTACTGCTGCGTCTGGGGCTCGTGCTCCTCGGTGAGCTGCAGGGCCGTCTCGAGCATCGAGGTCGCGCACGTGTAGGCGGCGTAGTCACGCGCGATCGCGTCGCCGTAGGGCGCGAGGGTCTCGACCTGGGTGACGGTGTCGAGGTTGCGCCCCTCGTAGCACTGCACGTCGATGACCATGCCGGGCTCGAGCCGCGAGCCGAAGCGCGACTTCGTGCGGCGCACCCCCTTGGCGACCGCCCGCACCCGCCCGCGGGTGCGGGTCAGCATCGTGATGATGCGGTCGGCCTCGCCCAGCTTGTGGGTGCGCAGGACGATCGCCTCGTCGCGGTAGAGCGGCATGGTGCCCATTCTCCCCCGCGCGGGCTGCAGGGCGTCACCGCACGCGCCGAGCCCCCGACATCTGCTCGCTCCCCCGAGGCTCTCAGTCGAACACCCGTTCGACCCATGGGCTATCGTGGGCTGCATGGACCTCACCCTGCAGGGGTCGTTGCTCGACCTCACCGACGAGATGAGCCTGCGCGACCTCGGTGCCGCCCGGCGCCACGGTCTCGCCCACGGCGCCTGGGTCGACGTGCGACCCGACTGGCTGGCCGCGGGCGACGAGCTCTTCAGCGCGCTGCTGCACGAGGTGCCGTGGCACGCCGAGCGCCGGCAGATGTACGACTCCGTCGTCGACGTGCCCCGGCTCACGAAGTTCTATGCCGCGGGCGAGCGGCTGCCGCACCCCATGCTCGTCGCAGCCCGCGACGCCCTGTCAGCGCACTATGCCGACGAGCTCGGCGAGCCGTTCGTCACCGCCGGCCTCTGTCTCTATCGCGACGGCCGCGACAGCGTCGCCTGGCACGGCGACCGCATCGGCCGCTCGCGCGACAGCGACACGATGATCGCGATCCTGTCGCTCGGCTCTCCGCGCACCCTCGCGCTGCGCCCGCGCGACGGTGGTGCCATCCCCGGCACGACGCACAAGGCCTTGCGCTTCCCGCTCGCCCATGGTGACCTCGTCGTGATGGGCGGCTCCTGCCAGCGGACGTGGGACCACGCGATCCCCAAGACGTCCGATGCCGTGGGCCCGCGCATCTCCGTGCAGTTCCGTGTGTCCGGAGTCCGCTGAAGGAGACCCCCCGTATGCCGTCCGGCCCGTCCGACCTCGCCGCTCCCCCGTTCCTCGACCACCTCGCGAGCGAGTCCGCGCGCTTCCGGGCGGTGCTCGCAGAGGCACCCTCCGTGCTACGGGTGCCGACCTGCCCCGACTGGGACGCCGACGACCTGCTCTGGCACCTCGCCGAGGTGCAGTGGTTCTGGGGTGAGATCGCCGCGGCGCGCCTCACCACCCAGGCCGAGGTCGACGAGCTCGACGGGCGACGGGTCGAGCGGCCGGTCGACCGGGCCGGCCTGCTCGAGCACTTCGACCGCTCCAGCAGCACGCTCCAGATGGCACTCGCGTCGCTCGACCCCGCGACCGAGCTGTGGATGTGGGCCGACGAGCACACGGCCGGCTACATCGCGCGGCGCCAGGCCCATGAGGCGCTCATCCACCGCCTCGACGCCGAGCTGACCGTCGGCGACCGCACGCCGCTCGACTGCCGGCTGGCAGCCGACGGCATCGACGAGGCCCTGCGGATCATGCGCGGCTACGAGCCGGAGCCCGGCCTGACGCACGAGACCGTCTCGCCGTCGGTCACGATCGTCACCGTCGACGCGATGCACGCCTGGACCGTGACCCCGGTCCGGGTCACCGGCA
Source organism: Humibacillus xanthopallidus (assembly GCF_044793955.1). Taxonomy (GTDB): domain Bacteria; phylum Actinomycetota; class Actinomycetes; order Actinomycetales; family Dermatophilaceae; genus Humibacillus; species Humibacillus xanthopallidus_C. The sequence goes on from NZ_CP084995.1 coordinate 2,922,313, forward strand.
GCCACGAGGGCAGGGAGCTCGACCTGCGGCGCTTCCTCGTGGCCGACGGCCCCGACGACAGGTCGACAGCTGAGATCTGCGGCTCGGCGGCAGACCTCGACTGCTGGCTGTGGAACCGCCCGACCGACGCAGAGGTCGTGCGCGACGGCGACGCCGGGGCGCTGGCCGCGGTCGATGCCGTGCTCACCGACTCCATCGACTGACCCCACCGGCGTGCGACGGCGCCGGACGGCAACGGCGCCGGGCGCACCCCCTGCGGGTGCACCCGGCGCCGTGCGCGTCCGGTCAGATCTTCGGCGTGTCGATGACGTGGCCGTCGGGGGCGATCAGGTGGCCCTGCTGACGCTTGCGGAACTCCGTCTCGTTGCGGACCTCGCGGAACCGGTCGTCGGTGAGGGGGTACTTCCAGAAGATCAGCATGGCGATGAGCGCGACGATCGCCGGCAGCAGCCCGATGGTGAAGCGGATCGCGTCGAGGGCGGACTCGGGCTGGACCGGGTTGGGCACCGACGACGAGGCGGACAGGTAGCCGCCGAAGGCCAGCGCTGCGGCGCCCACGGCACCACCGATCGACTGGGTGATCTTGCGGGTGAAGGAGAAGACCGCGTAGGTCGCGCCCTCGGAACGCTTGCCGGACTTCCACTCGCCGTACTCGACGGTGTCGGCCTCGAGACCGAACATCACCGTGTTGATGAGGGCAGCGCCGATTCCCTTGATGCCGAGGAAGATCAGGGCCGGGGCGGCCGCACCGGTCGGGGTGAAGAAGAGCGCGACGCCGCCCACCACCGTGAACACTCCACACCACTGGAAGAGCGCCTTCTTGCCGAAGCGGTCGACGAGCTTGGGGATGAAGGGCGCTGCGACGATGGAGATGCCGCTGTTGACGAGGGTGATCGGGCCGAGCCACTTGATGTCACCCATGACGTACTGGGCGTAGTAGGCGGAGGCACCACCGACGGCGAAGAGGCCGATGAGGTAGAAGAAGCTGGCCGCACAGAGGTAGCCGAGCGGCTTGTTGCCGCGCAGGGTGTCCCACGTCTCGCGGACCGATACCCGGGGCGTCGTGCGGACGACCTGCTCGCGGCAGAAGTACCAGGTGACGAGGTAGGCCAGCGAGCCGATGACGATGAAGAGCAGCGTCGTCTGGGTGAAGATCGCCTGCACCTTCTCCTGGTACTGCGCGGAGGTCAGGGTCTGCTTCTCGCCCTTCAGGGCCGAGATCTTGGGGGCGATGATGTAGGTGAGGACGATGCCGCCGACCGCTCCGCCGAAGAAGCGGGACGACACGAGCTTGGCGCGCTCCTTGACCGACTGGGTCATCGCCGAGGCGAGGGAGCCGTAGGGGATGTTGACGAGCGAGTAGAGCAGGCCGAGGGCCGCGTAGGTCACGTAGGCGTAGAGCAGCTTGGCGCCGTCGTCGAGCGAGCTCGGCACGTGGAAGGTCAGGAAGCTGAGGAAGAGCAGCGGCACGGCACCGAAGAGGATGAACGGACGGAACTTGCCCATCCGCGTCATGGTCCGGTCCACGAGGCGGCCGGCGAAGATGTCGGCGAAGGCGTCCCAGAGCCGGACGACGAAGAACATCGTCGCCACCGCGGCGGCGGAGAGGCCCGCGACGTCGGTGTAGTAGTAGAGCAGGAACGCGGTGCTCAGCGTGAATGCCAGGTTGTTGGCGAAGTCGCCGAAGCCGTAGCCGACGATCGAGCGCTTCGGGAGGCGCTCGTCGACGAACGACTGAGCGAGCTGCTCCTTGGTGATGGTGCTCATGGGGCCGAACTCCTTTGTGGGCCAAGACATCTCGGTTGATGCGTTGCTCTAGTGAAGGCCTGACGGAGCCTTGCTGACAACGAGTTGCCGCTTGTTGCCGGAGGGTTGCCGGTGGTTGCCCTCCACGCGGCGACGCGGCCCGGCCAGCAGGTCTGCCGCCGCCGCCAGGTCGCGCAGCCGCTGGGCTGCCGACACACGGGCGAGGTCGTATGCCGCCGCCGTCGTCGGCGACGCCACGAGGGTCTCGTCCTGGTGCGGCTCGAGCAGGTCGGGCGCCAGGGCGGACAGGGCTGTGGCCAGGGAGTCTCGCGCGCCGACCGCATAGAGCCCGAGCGCGGCCGCGCCGAGGGCGGACCCTTCGGCACCCGCGGTGACCGTGAGCGGTCTGCCGAGCACGCCGGCGAGGACCTCCCGCCAGAGCGCACTGCGGAAGACCCCACCCGTGGCCCGGATGGACGAGACGGGTTGGACGCTCTCGAGACCGTCGAGGACGGTCGCGAGCTGGAAGGCGACGCCCTCGACCGCAGCCCGGACGAAGTGCCCTCGGGTGTGGTGCTGGCGCAGTCCGAGGAAGGCTCCGCGCACGTCGGCGTCCCACAGCGGTCCGCGCTCGGCGAGCAGGAAGGGCAGCATGACGAGACCGTCGCTGCCGGGCTCGATCGCGGCGGCGAGCGCCAGGACGTGAGCATCGTCGACCGGCGGGGCGGCATACTCCCTCGGGGTGTCGGGCCGCTCGGCGGCGAAGACCGAGCCGGCCCAGCGCACGACCGCCCCACCGTTGCTGATGGGGGTGCCGACGACCCAGGTGTCGTCCGTCAGGGCGTAGCAGAAGAGGCGTCCGGAGGGGTCGCGGCGGGGGCCGTCGACGACGAGGCGCAGGGCGCCGCTCGTGCCGAGCGACAGCCCGGCGACACCCGGTCGGATGGCTCCGGTGCCGAGGTTGCCCAGGGGCCCGTCGCCGGCGCCGAGGACGACGGGGGTCCCGGACGGCAACCCGACCCGGCGTGCAGCCGCCGGCGAGAGCGGCAGCGTCGCCGTCGTCGGCAGGACGTCGGGCAGCTGCGAGCGACGGATGCCGGCGATCTCGATGGCCTCGGGGTCCCACGTGCGGTCGAGGATGGAGAGCAGGCCGGTGCCGCTCGCGGACGACAGCTCGGTGACCAACCGGCCGGTGAGGGCCTGCAGGACGAGGTCCTTGAGCCCCACCCAGGCGCGGGCGGAGCGCGTGAGCTCGGGCTCGTGCTGCGCAAACCACCGCAGCTTCGTCAACGGCGACATCGAGTGGACCGGGGTGCCGGTGCGACCCTGGAGCTCGAGGGCCAGCGGCCCGGACCGCAGCTCGCGGGCGACGTCGCGGGCGCGCGCGTCGGCCCACGTCACGATCGGGGTGACGGGCTGCAGGTCGTCGTCGAGACCGATGAGACCGTGCATCGCCGTGCTGACAGAGAGGGCGAGCACGGGGGCCCCGTCGAGGGCCTGCACGACGTCGGCGAGAGACGACAGCGTCGCCTCGAGCACGGCGGCGGGGTCCTGCACACGCCAGCCGGACCGCGGTCGGACGAGCGGGTACTCGTGCTCGGCGCTCCACCGTCTCCCGGTCGGCTCCCCGGCGACCTCGAAGGCGACGACCTTGGCGGCCGTCGTGCCGATGTCGAGTCCGATGACGACTGGGGTGGCGGTCATCTGCGCTCCCGGGCGAGCAGGTCGGCGAGCTGCGCCTCGACGGCAGAGGCGACCTGCTCGGACCGGACTCCCAGGTGCTCGAGCACGGCGCGCACGGCAGCGCTGGGCTCGCCCTGCGCGAGCGAGGTGACCTCGTCCGCAGCGGCGTCGGTCACGGGGGCGCCGTGACCGCGGAGATGGGCCACCCAGGCCGCCACGATGCGTGTCGCACCGGCTGCCACCCGCCCCTCCTCGAGCTCGGCCAGCAGCACCGGCAGCGCCCGGATCGGCACCTTCTGCGACCCGTCGGCCGCGATCTGGGCGAGGAGGTGGCGGATGTGCGGGTTGCCGTAGCGGTCCAGCAGCGCTCGGCGGTAGTCCACGACATCGGCGGCAGGTAGGTCGAGGTGCGGCGCCGCTGCATCCCACCACTGCTCGACCCACGACCTGACGACGGGGTCGGCGATCGCCTCCGCCACGGTCTCATGCCCGAGGATCGACCCGGCATACGCCATGAGGGAGTGGGAACCGTTGAGCAGCCACAGCTTTCGCGTCTCGAAGGGTCGCACGTCGTCGACGAACGTCGCGCCCGCGGAGTCCCAGGCGGGTCGGCCCGCGGGGAACGACCCGGCGAGCACCCACTCCGAGAACGGCTCCGTCGGCACCGTGTCGGGGTCGTCGATGCCTGTCTGTCGGGCCACCTCGGCCCGGTCCTCGTCGGTCGACCGCGGCGTGATGCGGTCGACCATCGTCGTCACGAACGACACGTTCGCGTCGATCCAGGCGGGCAGGGAGGTGTCGACGAGGGCCGCGAGGTCACCGACGACGCCTGCGACCATCGCGCCGTTGTCGGGCACGTTGTCGTTGGGGACGAGCGAGAGGGGGCCCGCGCCTGATTCCCGGCGCGCGAGCAGCCCGGCCACGAGCCTGCCCGGCGTCGTCGTGACCACACCGTGCTGCGGGTCGGCGCGGAGGGCCGCGACGTCCGAGCAGACGTCGGCCGCTCCCAGGTCCAGCCCACCCGACGCGTCGCGGCAGTAGCCGGCCTCGGTGACCGTGCTCGTCACGACCGCGACCTCCGGCCGGGAGAGGTAGTCGCGCAGCGCGTCCAGGTCATCGGCGGCGTGCACCGCGCTGAGGCTCGAGATGGCCTCGGGGCGGGCACCACCCGGCCCGCGGACGAGGAGCGTGTAGAGCCCGTCCTGCCTCGCGAGGCTCTCGGCAATGGCCGGGGAGCGTCCCGTGAAGGCCGCGATGCCCCACTCGTCCGCGTCGCTCGCGTGCTCGGTGTACCAGGCGGCGTGCGCCCGGAAGAAGTTGCCGACGCCGAGGTGGACGATCCGCACGGGCGCGGCCGAGCGCCCGTCGGTGGTGCGGCCGAGGCGGCGAAGGCCCGCGCTGCTGGATGGGAGGTCGCCTCCGGGAGCGAGCCGGGCGGCATACCCCGTGGTCTGGTCGGTGGTCACAGCTTGAACGCCTTCCGGGGGATCGTCGTCACGAGGTCGACGGCGGTCTCGAGCGCCTCGTCCTCGTCGAGCCGGTGCTCGGCGACGAGCTGCGCGAGGTAGCCGCTGTCGAGGCGGCGCGACATGTCGTGCCGGGCGGGGATCGACAGGAAGGCCCGCGTGTCGTCGATGAAGCCGGACGTGCGGTAGAAGCCGGCCGTCTCGGTGACCGCACCGCGGTAGCGCCGGACCGCCTCGGGCGCGTCGAGGAACCACCACGGCGCCCCGGCATACACGCTGGGGTAGAAGCCGGCGAGCGGCGCGATCTCGCGGGAGAACACCGTCTCGTCGAGGGTGAAGAGGATGAGGTGGAAGCCGTTGGCGGTGCCGAAGCGGTCGAGCAGGGGCTGGAGGCCGCGGGTGAACTCGACGCCGGTCGGGATGTCGTGTCCGCTGTCGGGCCCGAAGCGCTCCAGGGTCGGTGTGTGGTGGTTGCGGTGCACGCCGGGGTGCAGGGTCATGACGAGCCCGTCCTCCGTCGCCATGCGCGCCATCTCGACGAGCATGTGGCGGCGGAAGGCGGTGGCCTCCCGCGGGCACACGACGCCGCGCAGGGCCGCGTCGTAGATGCGGGCGGCCTCCTTGGGGTCGAGGCTGAGGGTGACGACGTCGGCGTGGCTGTGGTCGCTCGACACGGCACCGTTGGCCTTGAAGAAGCGGCGGCGGTCCTCGAGCGCGGCGAGGTAGCCGGCGTAGCTGCCGGTGTCGACCGAGCTCGCCCGGGCCAGGTCGGTCATGAGGTCGCGGAAGTCGGCGCGGCCCGGCTCGAGGTAGCGGTCCGGGCGGAACGTCGGGACGACGCGGGGGCCGAAGCCGGGGTCGTCGCGCAGGATCCGGTGGTCGTGGAGGTCGTCCACCGGGTCGTCCGTCGTCGCGAGGACCTCGATGCCGAAGCGGTCCATGAGTGCACGCGGCCGGAAGTCCGGGGCGGCGATGGCCTCGGCGATGCGGTCGTAGATCGCGTCGGCGCTCTCGGGCGCGAGTCGCTCGGTGACGCCGAAGACGTCGGCGAGCACGCTGTCCATCCAGAAGCGGCTGGGCGTCCCCCGGAAGGCCGGCCAGTGTTCGGCGAGCAACCGCCAGGCGCGCCGCGACTCGTCGGCGGTGAGCGGCCGGCCACCGACACCGAGGTCGGCGAGCGAGACGCCCTGCGCGTTGAGCAGGCGGAAGACGTAGTGGTCGGGGGCGACGAGCAGGCTCGTCGGGTCCGAGAAGGGCACGTCGTCGGCCAGCCACCGGGGCGGGACGTGCCCGTGGGGCGAGACGATCGGCAGCTGCGCGACGGCTCCGTAGAGCCGGCGCGCGATCTCGCGGGTGCGAGGCTCCACCGGCAGGAGCCGGTCGGGGTCGAGGGCGAGGTGCCGGGTGGCTGCGAGAGTCGTCATGCGTCCCATCGTCGACCCCGGCGCGCGCCGTGCCCACGAGTTGCCACCAGTTGCCCGCGCCCCTTGTCGGTGCCCCTCGCCCGGGGAAAGAGTGGGGGCATGACGACCACGGCGCCCTCCCCCCCGACCTCCGTCGACGAGACACCCCGGGAGGCCGCGCGGCGCGCGGTCCGGCTGGGCGGCACCGAGGGGGTGCTCCGCCCGGAGGAGGTCGAGCAGTTCATCGCCGAGCAGCTCGGCGCCGCGCCACTGGACGGCAGGAGCGTGTGCATCGTCGTCCCCGACGGCACCCGCACGTGCCCGCTCCCCCTCCTCGTCGGGGCGGTGCACCGGGCCCTGCACGGCCGGGTGACCCGCCTGACGACCCTCATCGCGCTCGGCACGCACCAACCGATGTCCGACGCCGCGCTCGCGGCCCACCTCGGCTACGAGGAGGGCGCCCTCGAGGCCACCTATCCGGGGATGACGGTGCTCAACCACGAGTGGTGGGACCCCTCGACGTTCGCCGACCTCGGCACGATCCCGGCCGCCCGGCTGTCGGCGCTGTCCGAGGGACGGCTGGAGATGGACGTCCCCGTCCTGCTCAACAAGGCGGTCGTCGAGCACGACGTCGCGCTCGTCGTCGGACCCGTGCTGCCGCACGAGGTGGTCGGCATCTCCGGCGGCAACAAGTACTTCTTCCCGGGTGTCGCAGGTCAGCAGATCATCGACGTCTCGCACTGGATCGGGGCTCTCATCACGTCGGCCGAGATCATCGGCACGACCGAGATCACGCCGGTGCGGGCGCTCATCAACGAGGGCGCGTCCCTCGTGCCCGCCGAGAAGCTCGCCCTCTGCGTCGTCGGGGAGTCGGGCACGCTCGACCTGCACTCGATCTCGTTCGGCGACACGATCTCATCGTGGGCCAACGCCGCCGAGGTGTGCGCGGCGACGCACGTCACCTACCTCGACGAGCCGGTCCACCGCGTCATCTCGGTCATCCCCGAGATGTACGAGGACATCTGGACGGGCGCCAAGGGCTTCTACAAGCTCGAGCCCGCGGTGGCCGACGGCGGCGAGGTGATCCTCTACGCCCCGCACATCACGGAGATCTCGACGAGCCACCCGGAGATCAACGAGATCGGCTACCACTGCCGCGACTACTTCGTGAAGCAGTGGGACCGTTTCAAGCACATCCACTGGGGCACGCTCGCCCACTCGACCCACCTGCGCGGCGCCGGCACCTACGACGCCGAGACCGGCGAGGAGCGCCTGCGCGTCCGGGTCACGCTCGCGACCCAGATCCCCGAGGACGTATGCCGTGCAGCCAACCTCGGCTACGTGGATCCCGCCTCCATCGACGTCGCAGCCGAGGCGGAGGGCGGGGCGTTCGTTGTGCCGAACGCCGGTGAGGTCCTCTTCCGGCTGCGCTGACCCGTGGAGCGGCGCACCACGAGCCGCACCGGCATGACGATGGGCTCGCGGCTCGGCACCGCACCGCCCGCCATCGCCACGAGGTTGCGCACTCCCGTCGCTCCCATCGCGTGCAGCGGCGCCGCCACGGTGGTCAGCTCCGGCTCGGTGATCTCGGCGAGCAGGGTGTTGTCGAAGCCGACGACACTGACGTCACCCGGCACCGCGAGACGCAGGCGCAGGAGCCCCTTGAGCACGCCGATCGCGACGACGTCGTTATAGGCGATGACGGCCGTCGCCCGGTGGGCCGCGATCTCTCCCGCGCGTCCGAAGCCGGCCTGCACCGTCGGGGTGTTGCAGGGTCCGACGCGTCGCACGCGCACGTCGAGCTCGAAGGCGGCCTCTCGCAGGGCCTGCCAGCGCACGCCGTCGGTCCAGCTCGACTCGGGTCCGGCGACATAGGTGATGGAGTCGTGGCCGAGCTCGGTCAGGTGCTCGACGGCACGGCGCACGCCGCGGGCGTTGTCGATGAGGATGCTCGGCACCTCCGGCAGGCGACGGTTGAGGACGATGACCGGCTTCTGCTTGGCCATCATGCGGATCGCCTGGTCCGACATGCGTGAGCTCGTGAGCAGCACGCCCTCGACGCCCCGCAGCTCTCGCTCGGTCCACTCCCGCTCGAGCTGAGCGTCCTCCTGGGTGTGCGAGAGCAGCAGCGTGTAGCCGAGCTCGCCGGCCGCCTCGTGCGCCCCGCGGATGATGTCGCCGTAGAAGGGGTTGGTGATGTCGGTGACGACGAGCGCGAGCGTCTTCGTGCGCGACGAGGCGATCCCGGGGAGCGATGCCGTGCGGTAGCCCAGCGTCTGGGCCGCCTCGAAGATCCGTGACGCGGTCTCGGCGTTGACGCGGCCCGGCCGCGCGAAGGCGCGTGACACCGTGGACGCCGCCACGCCCGCGGCCTGCGCCACGTCATAGATCGTGGGGCGACGCTCCATCCCGCCAATCTAGGGACGCCCATCCCCCACGGCAACGCCCCCTCCCGATCGAGAGAGCAGTCCGTCCGCCCCACTCCCGATCGAAGGAGCAATCCGCGCGCCCCACTCCCGATCGAAAGCGCAGTCCGCGCGCAGTGAAGATCGGGTTATCCACAGGCGACGATCTTGTCGTCCCGCCACGTCGACGACTGCTTCACCATCGAAGGATGCCGCTCGATCTCCCGCGACCCCTCGCAACCCGCCCCTTCACAACGGCCATGGCCTCTGTGTGGGGGCTGACACCACATCAGGTGCGCACGCTGCATCTCTATGCACCCGCCCGTGGGGTGTGGACTGCTGAGGATCTCGACTCGCTCGATCGGCGTTGTGCCGCGATCTCCCTCGTACTGAAGCGCCAAGCCTTCTCGCACGTCACCGCCGCCCGCCTCCACGGGCTGCCGTTGCCGAGGTCGCTCGACGACGAGGTAGCGATTCACGTGTTGCGCGACGCCCGGGACGGAGCCGTGCGCCGCCGCGGTCTCGTCGGGCACCGGGGCCTCTTCGAGCGCGACGTCACCGATGTGTCCGGCGTGCCGGTGACGAGCCTGCCGGACACGTGGGTCGACATGGGCGAGCTCATCCGTCCGGGTTTCGCCCTCGGGCTGGATGACCTCGTCATCATGGGTGACGCAGTGGCGAACACCTTGGGCTCGGTCGAGCCGCTGCACGCGGCACTCTCCCGACGCGTCGCCCCCCGAGGCAAGCTCACCCTTCTCGAGGCCCTTCCTCTGGTCCGGGTCGGGTCGGAATCGCCGGGCGAGACCCGGACGAGACTCGTCCTGACCCGTTCGGGCCTGCCTGAGCCCGAGCTCAACAAGCCCGTCTTCGGGCCCGGAAGGCTCTGGCTCGGACGCCCCGACATGCGCTGGAAGAAGCACCGTGCCCTGCTGGAGTACCAAGGTCGGGAATTCCACGACGGCGACGAGCAGCGCGCCAAGGACGACGTTCGATTCGCACGATTCTCCGCGCATGACTGGACCGTCGTGCCGGTGTGGGACGAGGACGTCAACACGGACCAAGCGCGAGTCGGGCTGGTCAAGCAGATGGCGGGGGTGTTGGTTCACCCACTCGAGTCACTCGACCTCGCCGCGATCCATCCGCGGTTCTTCAGCATGCGGATGCTGGAGCTCGCCGAGATTCGGAGGCGACGTCTGAAGGCCCAGGGCCGCTGACCCCGCCCCGCGCGGATCGCTCTCTCAATCGAGAGAATGCACACGGCATACGGGCGCCCCGCGGGGATCGCTCTCCCGATTGAGGAGGCGCGCTGCGATCGCTCTCTCGATCGGGCGCGGCGCGCGGATTGCGCTTTCGATAGGGGGAGTGTGGCGCACGGATCGCTCTTTCGATCGGGAGGACGGGCGACGGCATACGTCAACCATCGGACGACGGGCTCTGTCGATTGCCGGGGCAACTGGTGGCAATCGCTCGCGGCGCCGGAGGCGGGGGTGGCTCAATGGAGCAACGCCGCACCGCTGACGAAAGGCATCACCATGTTGCGCCCCCAGGACACAGCCACCCGCGAGACCAAGCGCCTCGACGGCATCTGGTCCTTCCAGCTCGACGCCGACTCGACCGGGCGCGACGCCGGGTGGTTCCGCGGCGCGCTGCCGACCCCGCGCGACATGGCCGTGCCCGCCAGCTTCAACGACCTCAGCGCCGATGCGGGGGTGCGCGACCACTTCGGCGACATCTGGTACCAGCGCACCGTCCAGGTGCCGCGCGGCTGGGCCGGCGAGCGCATCGTGCTGCACTTCGAGTCGGCCACGCACCGCGCCACGGTCTGGGTCGGCGACCACGAGGTGATGAGCCACGAGGGCGGCTACACCCCCTTCGAGGCCGACGTCACCGAGTTCGTCACGCCCGGCGAGCAGGTGCGCATCACGGCCCTCGTCAACAACACCCTGAGCTTCCAGTCGATCCCGCCCGGCGTCATCGAGGACACGGCCGGCGGCCGGGTCCAGCGCTACTGGCACGACTTCTTCAACTTCGCCGGCATCCACCGCTCCGTCTGGCTCGCGACGACGCCCCAGGCCCGCGTGGAGGACATCACCGTCGTGACCGGCTTCAGCGGCACCGTCGGCTCGGTCGACTACACGGTGGCCACGGCCGACTCCGACGGCCTCGACGTGCGGGTCGTGCTCCGCGACGCCTCCGACCGTGAGGTCGCCACGGGCACGGGACCGCACGGGACCCTGTTCGTCGAGGACGTCCACCTCTGGGCGCCCGGACACGGCTATCTCTACGACCTCGAGGTGCAGCTGGTCGACGACGAGGAGGTCGTCCTCGACCGCTACCACCAGACCGTGGGCATCCGCACCGTCGAGGTGCGCGGCACCGAGTTTCTCATCAACGGAGATCCCTTCTACTTCAAGGGATTCGGCATGCACGAGGACCACTCCACCATCGGCAAGGCGCACAGCCCGGCCCACGTCGTGCAGGACTTCGAGCTGCTCGACTGGATCGGCGCGAACTCCTTCCGCACGTCGCACTACCCCTACTCCGAGGACGTGCTCGACTACGCCGACCGCCACGGCATCGTCATCATCGACGAGACGGCGGCCGTCGGCCTCAACATGGGCCTGGGTGGCGGCATCTTCGGCGGGCAGGGCTACACGACCTTCTCGCCCGACACCATCAACGACACCACGCGGGAGGTCCACGCCCAGGCGATCCGCGAGCTCATCGCCCGCGACAAGAACCACCCGAGTGTCGTCCTGTGGTCGATCGCCAACGAGCCCGAGTCCGACACCGAGGGGGCCGAGGACTACTTCCGGCCGCTCTTCGACGTGGCCCGCGAGGCCGACCCGACCCGCCCCGTGGGCTTCGTCAACGTCATGCTCGCGCCGCACGGGACGTGCCGCGTCTCCCAGTTCGCCGACGTCCTCATGCTCAACCGCTACTACGGCTGGTACGTCAACACCGGCGACCTCGCGAGCGCCGAGGTCGCGTGGACCAACGAGCTGGAGGGCTGGGCCTCCGAGGGCAAGCCGATCGTCATCACCGAGTACGGCGCCGACACCCTCGCCGGCAACCACTCCCTCACCCCGCAGCCGTGGAGCGAGGAGTACCAGGTCGACTACCTCGAGATGAACCACCGCGTGTTCGACGCCTGCGACGCCGTCGTCGGCGAGCACGTGTGGAACTTCGCCGACTTCGCCACGACGTCCGGCATCATGCGCGTCGACGGCAACAAGAAGGGCGCCTTCACCCGCGACCGCAAGCCGAAGGCTGCCGCGTTCGCCCTGCGCCGTCGGTGGCGGAAGGACGCCTGAGACGCAGGCACCCGGCCGACGTCGGGTACTACCCCAGCCGGGCGCGGTCGTGACGACGCTGTCACGACCGCGCCCTTCCCGCCCCCGGCGACACGGCATACGGTCGTGTCCTCCCCCCACTAGGAGTTCTCGTGTCTGACCTCGCCACCATCGGCGTCACCGGCCTCGCGGTCATGGGCAGCAACCTCGCCCGCAACCTCGCCCGCCGCGGCCACACCGTCGCCGTGCACAACCGCACCTCGGCCAAGACGCGCGCGCTGGTCGAGGAGCACGGCTCCGAGGGCACCTTCGTGCCGTCGGACTCGACGGCCGACTTCGTGGCCTCGCTCGAGCGCCCCCGGCGCATCATCATCATGGTCAAGGCCGGTGGCCCGACCGACGCCGTCATCGACGAGCTCGTGCCGCTGCTCGAAGAGGGCGACATCGTCGTCGACGGCGGCAACGCGCACTTCGAGGACACCCGGCGCCGGGACGCCCGCCTGCGCGAGCACGGCCTGCACTTCGTCGGCACCGGCATCTCCGGCGGTGAGGTCGGCGCGCTCGAGGGCCCCTCGATCATGCCCGGTGGCTCCAAGGAGGCGTATGCCGCCCTCGGCCCCATCCTCGAGTCGATCGCCGCGCAGGTGGACGGCGAGCCGTGCTGCGCCTGGATGGGCCCCGACGGCGCCGGCCACTTCGTCAAGATGGTCCACAACGGCATCGAGTACGCCGACATGCAGTTCATCGCCGAGGCCTACGACCTGCTCTCGGCGGCCGGGCTCACCGCCGCCGAGGCGGCCGAGGTCTTCCGCGAGTGGAACGCCGGCGAGCTCGACTCCTTCCTCATCGAGCTGACCGCTGACGTCCTCGCCCAGGTCGACTCCGTCAGCGGGGGTCCCCTCGTCAACGTCATCGTCGACGCCGCCGAGCAGAAGGGCACCGGCCGCTGGACGGTCCAGACCGCGCTCGAGCTGGGCGTGCCGGTCTCGACGATCGCCGAGTCCGTCTTCGCCCGGTCGGGCTCGGGCGACGTCGCCGTGCGAGAGGCCTCGCGTGGAGTGCTCGAGGGGCCGGACCGCGCCGTGACGGTCGATGACCGCGCGCGCCTCGTCGACGACGTCCGCGACGCCCTGTGGTCCTCGAAGGTGGTCGCCTACGCGCAGGGTCTCGAGCAGATCCGCAAGGCGAGCGAGGAGTACGGCTGGGACGTCGACATCGCCACCGTGGCGCGCATCTGGCGGGGCGGCTGCATCATCCGCGCCCGGCTGCTCGCGCAGATCAGCGACGAGTACGCCGCCAACCGGCTGGCGACCCTGCTCGTGGCTCCGAGCATCTCGGCGGGGCTCGCCGAGCGGCAGGGTGCCTGGCGCCGGGTCGTCGCGCTCGCGACGACGGGCGGCGTTCCCGTGCCGGGCTTCTCGAGCGCGCTCGCCTACTTCGACACGATGCGCGCCGAGCGACTGCCGGCCGCGCTCGTCCAGGGCCTGCGCGACAACTTCGGTGCGCACACCTACGCCCGCATCGACCGCGAGGGCAGCTTCCACACGCTGTGGTCGGGCGACCGCAGCGAGGTCACATCGCCGTGACCGGCCGCGCCTCGCACGTCGTGCTCCAGCCTCGCCTGCGCGGGCTGGCCGACGACGTCGCCGCCCACATCCGAGCCGGTATGCCGCCGGGCGCGGGCCGCCTGGGTGTCGCCTTCTCGGGTGGGGTCGACTCCAGCCTCCTGCTGGCGCTGGCCGTTCGCACCCTCGGGGCCAGCGATGTCGTCGGCGTCGTCGGCGTCTCCCCCAGCCTGGCGGCGGACGAGCGCCGGGGCGCCCACGACGTCGCTGCCCACATCGGTGCGCCGCTCGTCGAGGTCGCCACCCACGAGGGCGACCTGCCGGCCTACCGGGCCAACGGGCCCGACCGCTGCTTCCACTGCAAGGACGAGCTCTTTGCCCGGATCTCCGACGACGTGGCGGCGACGCACGAGCTCGCCGCCATCGCCTACGGCGAGAACGCCGACGACGCGAGGCGGCCCGACCGTCCCGGATCGAGGGCTGCCACGAACCACGGGATCCTCCGGCCGTTGGCCGACGCCGGCCTGACCAAGTCGGACGTGAGGGAGCTGGCTCGCGCGCTCGGCCTGCCGAACGCCGACAAGCCCGCCGCGCCGTGCCTCGCATCGCGCATCCCGCACTTCTCGACCGTCGACCCGGCCAAGCTCGCCCAGGTCGAGCAGCTCGAGGCGTCGGTGCGGTCTCTGGGCTTCGCCGACTGCCGCGTGCGCCACCACGACGCGGTGGCCAGGGTGGAGCTGCGCGAGGAGGACCTCCTCCGAGCCGTGTCCGCACCGGTCCGCGCCGCCTTGCACGAGGCAGGGCGCGCGGCGGGGTTCACCTTCGTCGCGGTCGACGTCGCCGGCATCCAGTCCGGGGCGTTCACCCTGCCACTCGTCGAGGTGACCGGTGGCTGAGACCGGGGGCTCGGGTGCGCCGCACCCGTCCGCATCGCAGGAGAGCGACCTGCTCGGCGTCGCCGAGCTCGACCTGGCCCGCGCGGACCGTCGGGGCTACCCCGAGGCCGTCTACTGCGAGGGCAAGACCGCCGACCAGGTGCGGGCCATCGCGGCACGGCTGCACGCCGCAGCGACCGACGGCGAGACCCGGGGCGCCGTCCTGTTCACGCGGGCGACGCCGGAGCACGCCGCGGCGGTGCTGTCCGTGCTGCCTGACGCCGTGCACGACGACACCGCACGCCTGCTCGCGTGGCCACCGGAGCCGCCGGCCCCGAGCGGCGGTCTCGTGGCCGTGCTGTGCGCCGGCACGTCCGACCTCCCCGTCGCCCGCGAGGCCCAGCTCACCGCCCGACACCTGGGACGCCAGACCGAGCTCGTCGTCGACGTCGGCGTGGCCGGGCTGCACCGGGTGCTCGCTCGGCGCGACCTCATCGACCGAGCGCGGGTCATCGTCGTCGTGGCCGGGATGGACGGTGCCCTGCCGAGCGTCGTTGCGGGACTGGCCTCCGCGCCCGTCGTGGCCGTCCCGACCTCGGTCGGCTACGGGGCCGCCTTCGGCGGCCTCGCGCCGCTCCTCACGATGCTCAACGCGTGCTCCCCCGGAGTGGGCGTGGTCAACATCGACAACGGCTACGGCGCCGGGCACCTCGCGGCCCAGATCGCTGCGCCCTGAGGCAGGCCCGAGGCCTCTCCTCCGAGGCTGTCACCGGGGGCGCCTGAGAGGCCGAAGGCCTGTCACAAGCCGGCGCGCAGCTCGGCGGGAACGGGCGTGCCGCGGGTCAGACCGGCCCCCGTCACGGCTGACCGGGCCGCGTCGAGCACGTCGCGCACCGGTCGTCCCAGGGCAGCCGCCGCAGCCTCGGCCGCACGGAACTCCACGGCCACGTTGACGACGCGGCCCTCGCGGTGGGCGACCTTGATGGCCACCGGCTGCCCGTCGACGTCGACGTCGACCCACCCGCGATCGAGCGCCCAGCGCGTCACGGGGGTCAGCCGCACCCCGATGGTGCTCGTGGTCGCAAAGACGAGGTCACGCAGCGCCGCCACCTCGCCGGGCTCCGCGAGCACGGAGAGCAGCTGCGCCGGACGGCCGCGCTTCATCGTGATCGGGGTCGTCCACGCGTCCGCCGCACCGGCGGCGAGCAGCGCGTCGATCACCGTGGGCCACACTCGCGGGTCGAGGTCGTCGACGTTGGCCTCGAGCACGCACAGCTCCTCGGCACCGTCGCCCTCCCCCGCTGATCCGCTGCGAAGGTAGGCTTCGTGCGCGCCCTGCGCCCGGGCCCGGGGCCGTCCGACGACGACGCGGACGACGTTGGCGCGGTCGGCCTGCTCCCGCGTGCCGGCGCCGACGCCGACAGCGGTGACCGTCAGGGACGGGAGCCCCGCCTGGTGCTGCGCGAGCGCGGTGACGAGCGCGACGCCGGTCGGGGTCGCGAGCTCGCCCTCACCGCCCGAGGTGACGTGCCAGCCACGGCTCAGCTCGAGGACCGCGGGCACCGGCACCGGCACGCGTCCGTGCGCCGCCCCGACCGACCCGGACCCCAGGGACATCCGGCTGGCCGTCAGGGTGCGGGTATCGAGGTCGACCAGGGCCGCGCAGCAACCGACGACGTCGGCGATGGAGTCCCACGCCCCGACCTCGTGGAAGTGCACCTCGTCGACACTCGTGCCGTGCACGTGCGACTCGGCGACGGCCAGACGCTCGAACACCGCGTGGGCCCGCTGACGCACGGCATCGTCGAGGTCGGCGTCGCGGAGCCGATCCCTGATCTCCGACCATCGCCGGTGGTGCTGGTCCTCGACCAGCAGCTCGACGTCCACCTTGAGCGCCCGCATCCCCGCTCGCGTGGTCTCCTGCGCGCCCAGGCGGACCGTGCCCGGGATCACCGCGTCGACGGCGGCCTGCGCGACGGCGAGCGACGCACCGGCATCCACGAGCGCGCCGAGGAGCATGTCACCCGCGACCCCCGCCGACACGTCGAGCCAGATGTCGACCCCCTGGCCCTGCGCCGTCACGCTCACCCCCTCACCGTAGGTGACCCGTGCCGTCGAAGTCGTGGCAGCGAGCCGTGCACCATCCCGGCGAGGGCGACGACGATCGGCACAAAGGCCAACAGGTAGCGCGCCCGGCCCTGGAAGAGCAGCGTGAAGGCGGCTATCCCCAGGACCGTGACAGCGAGGAGCACGATCTCGCGGCGGTAGGGCACGCGGAGCAGCCCGACCCCACCGAGCAGGAGCACGGCGATCCACAGCGACTGCGCGAGCTCCGCGCGGAGCGGATACCACTGGCCGTGCAGGCCGTTCACCTCCTGGGTCACGGCGACCGCCCCGGTCGCAGGAGGCATCAGCCCCGGCCGCGAGTCACCACCCTCGACCCAGGCCGAGAACATGCCGTCACCCCAGTTCCACGCGAGCTTGTTGGCATAGAAGGCGGCGGTGCCGGCGAGCCCACGCTCGGCCCAGCGGTCGGCGAGGAACTCGCGGGCGTAGGCGTCCATCCCCGACGGGTCGAGACCCTCGATGGCCTCGACCATCTCGCGGGAGTAGGTGCCGTAGTTGGTGACGCCCGTGTCGCTCGTCTTCTCGTTGGAGCCGTTGGCGAGCCACCACAGCGGGCTCGGCGAGACGTCGGCGCGCAGCCGCGAGGTGTCGGCCCCCGAGGCGTTCTGGGCCACGGTCGGCACCGCGACGGCGAGGACGGAGAAGACGACGAGGCCTGCCGCGCAGGCGGCCAGGCCTGCGGCACGCCGGTCGAGGTGCTGCTGGCTGTCGAACACCGCGACGAGCACGGCCACGGCGACCGCGATGACCATGACGACCGGCGTCGTCTTGAGCGCGTAGGCCACGGTCATCGCGAGAATCGACAGTCCCCAGAGGACGATCCGCACCTCGCGCCGCCCCGGTGCCAGCGCACGCGCCGCCAGTGCCGCCGCCCCGGTCACGAAGGGCATCGCGTAGAGGTCCGTGTAGGGCACCGCCATCCACGGGCTCGTGGCGACGAGCACGAGGGTGGCGAGCTGGGCCGCGAGCGCGGGACCGCGTCCGGCCACGCGCACGACGAGGTCGTGCACGGCATACAGCGTCACGCCGACACAGACGGCGCTGAGCCCGATGAGCACCTCGTCGGCAGGCAGCCCCACCTGCTCGGCGACCGCGTGGCCCCACTGGTCGATCGCGAGGAGGGGGAGGTTGTTGGGATAGAGCGAGAGGTAGTCGATGCCCCAGTCGGGCAGCGGCTGCCCCGAGTGGAGGATGCGCGCGAGGTCCATGACGACGCGGGCGTCCCAGCCGTAGGCATACTGCCCGGCCAGACCCATAGCGGCCGCGATGACGCCGCCCAGCACGGCGACGGCCGCCGGGACCCACCCCCGCTCGAGCCAGCGCGGCAGGCGCGCGACGAGGGCGACCGCCACGACCGCCACGACCCCCACGACGACGACCGGCCAGCGGAAGGGCGTGATGACCGGGCGCGGCGCGACGAGCGCGACGACCGCCACGGCCAGCAGCCCGACCCCGGTCAGTCGCAGCAACAGGCGCCCGACCGGTGAGTCCATGCGCAGACGGTATCCCAGGCCCGTCTGCGCACGGACGGGCGGCTCAGGCGTCGCGGACCGAGCGGTTGACGGCCGAGACGACCGCCTTGATCGAAGCCGTCACGATCGACGGGTCGACCCCGACGCCCCACAGGACCCGCTCCCCCACGGCGCACTCGACGTAGGCGGCGGCGCGCGCGTCACCACCCGCCGACAGGGCGTGCTCGGCGTAGTCGAGGACGCGCACGTCCGGGGCGCCCTCGACGGTGGAGAGCGCGTCGACGAAGGCCGCGATGGGACCGTTGCCCCGCCCGTGCACCGTGAGGCTCTCGTCACCGTCGCGCATCGTCGCCTCGAGCGTGCTCACGCCGTCGACGGTCGAGTCGGTCACGACGTTGACGAGCTCGAAGCGGCCCCAGACCCGGGTCGGGTTCGGGAGGTACTCGTCCTGGAACTTCGCCCACAGGTCGGCAGGCGCGACCTCGCCGCCGTCCTGGTCGACGCCACGCTGGACGACACCGGAGAACTCGATCTGGAGTCGGCGCGGCAGGTCCATCTGGTGCTCGGACTTCATGATGTAGGCGACGCCGCCCTTGCCGGACTGGCTGTTGACGCGCACGACGGCCTCGTAGGACCGGCCGAGGTCGTGCGGGTCGACGGGCAGGTAGGGCACACCCCAGACGAGGTCGTCGATGGCGGTCCCCTTGTCCTTGGCCTCGACCTCCATCGCCTCGAAGCCCTTCTTGATCGCGTCCTGGTGCGACCCGGAGAAGGCGGTGAAGACGAGGTCTCCGCCGTAGGGGTGGCGCTCGCCGACGGGCAGCTGGTTGCAGTACTCGACCGTGCGGCGGATCTCGTCGATGTCGCTGAAGTCGATCTGCGGGTCGACGCCCTGGCTGAAGAGGTTCATGCCGAGGGTGACAAGGTCGACGTTGCCGGTGCGCTCGCCGTTGCCGAAGAGGCAGCCCTCGATGCGGTCGGCGCCGGCGAGGTAGCCGAGCTCGGCGGCGGCGACCCCGGTGCCGCGGTCGTTGTGCGGGTGCAGGGACACGACGACGGACTCGCGCCGGTCGAGGTGACGGATCATCCACTCGATCGAGTCGGCATAGACGTTGGGGGTGATCATCTCCACGGTGGCGGGCAGGTTGATGATCATCTTGTGGTCCGGCGTCGGGTCCAACACGTCTATGACGGCGTTGCAGATGCGCACCGCGAAGTCGGGCTCGGTGCCCGTGTAGGACTCCGGCGAGTACTCGTAGAAGATCCGCGTGTCGGGGATCGTCTCCTCGAGCTTCTTGATGAGGCGGGCGCCCTGGACGGCGATGTCGATGATGCCGTCCTGGTCGAGCCCGAAGACGACCCGCCGCTGGAGGATCGAGGTCGAGTTGTAGAAGTGGACGATGGCCTGCTCGGCTCCGCGGATGGCATCGAAGGTCCGTTCGATGAGGTGGTCGCGGCACTGCGTCAGCACCTGGATCGTCACGTCGTCGGGGATGTGGCCACCCTCGATGAGCTCGCGGCAGAAGTCGAAGTCGGTCTGGCTCGCCGACGGGAAGCCGACCTCGATCTCCTTGTAACCCATCTTGACGAGCAGCTGGAACATCCGCAGCTTGCGCTCGGAGTTCATCGGGTCAATGAGCGCCTGGTTGCCGTCACGCAGGTCGACCGCGCACCAGCGCGGGGCCGCCTCGATGCGCTTCGTCGGCCACGTGCGGTCGGGCAGCTCGAAGGGGATCTGCTCGTGGAAGGGCTGGTACTTCTGGAACGGCATGCCCGACGTCTGCTGGGGGTGGATCATCTCTGCACTCTCTTCGTCTGCGTTTCGCTCGGTGTCCGGCCGGACACGGGAAACTCCGCGACGAGGAGGGCCGGGGTCAGGCCTCGTCGCGGCAGAGAAGAAGGAGGCTCACCGCACGCACGAGTTCACCGTATGCCGGTCGGTCGGCTGCCGTCCACCCCTCGGGACCGCTGCCCGGATCGTGAGACCCAGATCCCGTTCCGGCTCCGGTCCCAGAGCCTCAGTCCTGCTGGCCGGCCGGTTCGGCGGTGTCATCCTCACCGGCATCGGCGATCTGCTCCTCCGGGCGCGGCGGGACGTTCTGGTCGTCCTCGAGCACCTCGAGCTCGTGGTCGTGCGCGGCCGTCTCGGACATCTGCGCCTCCTTGCGTCTGTCTCGAGTCTAGGACGGCAGGGTGCACCTCGCTCAGAAGCCGAGGCGCTGCATCTGCTTGGGGTCGCGCTGCCAGTCCTTGGCGACCTTGACGTGCAGGTCGAGGTAGACGCGCTGGCCGAGCAGCGCCTCGATCGCCTTGCGGGAGTTCGTGCCGACCTCGCGCAGCCGCGAGCCGCCCTTGCCGATGACGATCGCCTTCTGGCTCGGTCGCTCGACGAAGACGTTGACGCGCACGTCGAGCATCGGGCTGTCGTCGGGACGCCCCTGGCGCGGCACCATCTCCTCGACGACGACGGCGAGCGAGTGCGGCAGCTCGTCGCGCACCCCCTCGAGCGCCGCCTCCCTCACGAGCTCGGCGATCATGATGATGTCGGGCTCGTCGGTCATGACGCCGTCGGGATAGAGCTGGGGCGAGAGCGGCAGGTAGGACGAGAGCAGGTCGCGCACCTCGTCCACCTGCTCCCCCGAGACCGCCGAGCAGGGGATGATCGCGTCCCAGTCGCCGAGCTGGTCGATGGCCATGAGGTGCTCGGCGAGCTTGTCGCGGTCGACCGTGTCGGCCTTGGTCGCGATCGCGACGACAGGTCGGCGCAGGGAGCGCAGCTCCATCAGCTCGTTGGCGATGAACGCGTCGCCCGGCCCGGGGCGCTGGTCGGCCGGCAGGCAGAAGCCGATGACGTCGACCTCGAGGAGCGTCTGGCGCACGAGGTCGTTGAGGCGCTGGCCGAGCAGCGTGCGCGGCTTGTGCAGGCCAGGCGTGTCGACGAGGACCAGCTGCGCCCTGGGCGTCGTCGAGATGCCGCGGATCGTGTGCCGGGTCGTCTGCGGCTTGGAGCTCGTGATGGCGACCTTCTGCCCCACGAGGGCGTTGGTCAGCGTCGACTTGCCGGCGTTGGGGCGCCCGACGAGACAGGCGAAACCGGCACGGTATGCCGTCTTGTCGCCGTCGTGGGGTGCCGTGTCGTCAGTGCCCGCCTGCGTGCCCATGGGCATCCTCCGTCTCGGTGTGGTCGCTGCCAGTCTCCTCTGCCGCGACGCGGTGCACGATGACCGACGCCACACGGTGGCGGCGACCGGCCATGCGCTCGGCCGTCAGCTCGAGCCCGGCGATGCGGGCCGACGAGCCCACGATCGGCACGCGGCCGATGACCTTGGTGAGGAGCCCGCCGACCGTGTCGACGTCCTCCTCGTCGATGGTCACGTCGAAGAGCTCCGCGAGGTCGTCGATGTCCATCGAGGCGGGGACGCGCAGGGTGCCGTCCTCGAGGTGCTCGACACCGGGCGCCTCGCGGTCGTGCTCGTCGGCGATCTCGCCCACGATCTCCTCGATGATGTCCTCGATGGTCACGAGGCCCGCGGTGCCGCCGTACTCGTCGACGACGATCGCGAAGTGGGTCTGGTCGCGCTGCATCTCGCGGAGCAGGTCGTCGACCGGCTTGCTCTCGGGCACGAAGTGCATCGGGCGCGTCACCTCGGTCGCGAGGCGCTTGGCGTCCTCGGGAGCGGCGTTGAGCCGGCGCGCGACGTCCTTGAAGTAGAGCAGCCCGCGCACGTCGTCGCTGTCCTCGCCGACGACGGGGATGCGCGAGAAGCCCGAGCGCAGGAAGAGCGACATCGCGCTGCGCAGCGTCTTGTCGGCGTCGAGCACGACCATGTCGGTGCGCGGCACCATGATCTCGCGCACGACGGTGTCTCCGAGCTCGAAGACGGAGTGGATCATCTCGCGCTCGTCGTCCTCGATGACGTCGGAGCGGCCCGCCAGGTCGACGAGGTCGCGCAGCTCCGACTCGGTCTGGAAGGGCCCGTCGCTGTAGCCCTTGCCCGGCGTGACGGCGTTGCCGAGCACGACGAGCAGCTTGGCCACCGGACCGAGCACCCGGCGCAGCCCGACGGCGAGGGGCGCGCTCCAGAGGGCCACGGTGTCGTAGTGCTGGCGGCCCAGCGTGCGGGGCGAGACGCCGACGACGACGAAGGACACGACGGCCATGATCGCGATGCTGATCAGGGCCCGGCTCCACGTCGACTCGACCTGGCCCGCGACGGCCAGCGTCACGAGCACGGCTGCCGTCGCCTCCGCGACGACGCGGAGGAAGGCGATGACCGAGAGGTAGGCCGGGGAGTCGCCCACCACGACCATCAGCGACTTGGCGCCCGAGCGGCCCTGCTCGAACAGCTCGGCCGCGCGCACCCGCGACATGCGGAAGATCGCCGCCTCGGCCGCCGAGAGCACGAAGGCCACGACGATGCTGATGAGGGCCGGGAGGACGAACTGCGGGAGCATCAAGGTCTCTCGTGGGGGTGCTGGGCGGTCGGTCGTGGATCTCGGGGGGCCGCGACCGGGTGCCGCGGGCTCAGCTGGTGGGGCTCGTGGGGCGAGCTCAGGCGCCGGGTCGGCCCCGTGTCGCGAGGAAGGTGAGCAGGAGCTGGCGCTGGAGCTCGAACATCTCGCGCTCCTCGTCGGGCTCGGCGTGGTCGTAGCCGAGCAGGTGGAGGATGCCGTGCGTCGTGAGCAGGAGCATCTCCTCCATCGGGGCGTGCCCCGCCTCGGCCGCCTGCCTCGTCGCGACCGACGGGCAGAGCACGATGTCGCCGAGCGTGCCCTCCTCGGGCTCCTGGCCCTCTCGGCCCGGGCGCAGCTCGTCCATCGGGAAGCTCATGACGTCGGTGGGCCCGGGCAGGTCCATCCACTGCACGTGGAGCACCTCCATGGCCTCCTCGTCGACGAGCTTGATGCAGAGGTCGGCCTGCGGGTGCACCCGCATCTGCTCGAGGACGTACTTGGAGCAGGCGAGCAGCTCGAGCTCGTCGACGCTGTCGTCGGTCTCGTTGAGGACGTCGATGCTCACGCGCGGGCCTCCCGCGAGCCACGCGAGTCGCGACCGTGGCGCTCACGGGCCGCGCCGGAGGCCTTGCGCTCGCTGCGCTCACGCTTGACCTCGTCGGCCTCGTAGGCGTCGACGATGGCGCTCACGAGCCGGTGCCGCACGACGTCGTGCGAGGTCAGCTCGGCGAAGTGCACGTCGTCGACCCCCTCGAGGATGTCGCGCACGACGCGCAGGCCCGAGCGGGTGCCGCCGGGGAGGTCGACCTGCGTGATGTCGCCGGTGACGACCATCTTGGAGCCGAAGCCGAGGCGGGTGAGGAACATCTTCATCTGCTCGCTCGAGGTGTTCTGGGCCTCGTCGAGGATGATGAACGCGTCGTTGAGCGTGCGACCGCGCATGTAGGCGAGCGGGGCGACCTCGATCGTGCCCGACGCCATGAGCCGCGGGATCGTCTCGGGGCTCACCATGTCGTGCAGGGCGTCATAGAGCGGCCGCAGGTAGGGGTCGATCTTGTCGTTGAGCGTGCCCGGCAGAAAGCCGAGCCGCTCGCCGGCCTCGACGGCGGGCCGGGTGAGGATGATGCGGTTGACCTGGTGGGCCTGCAGCGCCGCCACGGCCTTGGCCATCGCGAGGTAGGTCTTGCCCGTGCCCGCGGGCCCGATGCCGAAGACGACGGTGTGCTGGTCGATCGCGTCGACGTAGCGCTTCTGGTTGAGCGTCTTGGGTCGGATCGTGCGCCCGCGGCTGCTCACGATGTTCATCGTCAGCACGTCGGCGGGTCGCTCGGAGGACTGGTTGCGCAGCATCCCGATCGACCGCTCGACCGCGTCGCGGTTGAGCGGCTGGCCGAGGTCGACGATCGTCAGCAGCTCGTCGAGGAGGGTGTCGATGATCTCGAGCTCGCCGGTCGGGCCGCTGAAGGTCATCTCGTTGCCGCGCACGTGCGTGTCGACGAGCGGGAACTGCCGCTCCATCGTGCGCAGCAGCTCGTCGCGCGGGCCCAGCAGGGCCACCATCTCGATGGGCGGCGGGATGCGCCGGGTGAGCACGGGGGCGTCGGAGTCCACGGGGCTGACGGGAGCGCTCGACTCGGAGCCGGGTGAGGAGGCGTCATTCATCGTGTGTCGAGTCTACGTGCGACCGGCGGAGCTCCTCACCACGAAATCGGCGAGGTCGGCGCTCTGCTGCCGGCGCGTCGGCTCGTGGACGTACATCATGTGCCCGGCCTCGTAGTACGCGTGCTCGATGTTGGCGCGCAGCTCGTCGGGCACCTGGAGGTGGGCCACGACGTCCTCGGCCGCGAAGTGCGGGGTCGCGCCGTCGTAGTAGCCGTAGGCGACGTGCACCCGCAGGTGCGGGTTCTGGCGCATCGCCCGTTCGAGCTGGGGTGAGACGTCGATGGGCCTGCCCTCGAAGTCCTTGAAGGACCACGGGTGCACCAGCCGCGAGATCTGCTCGTAGTGCAGGTCGCTGTCGTAGCCGAGCTCGTCACGCACGTAGTGGTTCCAGGTCGCGGCATACGGCCCGGCGATCGCATCCATCGACGGGTCGGCGTCCATGCCCTCGGCGATGGCGCTCGCCGCGGGCCCGGTGAAGCGACCGTCGAGGCGACCCACCGAGAGACGCTGGTCGCGCAGCAGCTCGGTGAAGTAGCGCCAGTGCTCGATGCGCAGGTCGGCGCGGTCGACGTAGTCCTCGGTCAGCCCGGTGAGCCGGGCCACCGTCGCCACCGCGTCGCGGCGCTCGGCGGGAGCCAGCCGGGCACCGCGGGACAGCACCCACGGGTAGTCGCGGGCGGCATACGCCTCCGCCTCGTCGAGCACCCCCCGCAGACCGCGCCGGCCGTGCTTGCCGTGGTAGTGGGCGATCGCGGCATACGTCGGCAGGTAGAGCGCGTGCGCGCGGTCGTTGCGCTGCTTGTCGAAGTCGATCGACGACAGGTCGAGCACGCTCGAGATGAGGATCAGCCCGTTGAGGTAGAGGCCGTAGCGCTCCTGCAGGTGCTCCGCCAGGGCGGCGCCGCGGAGCGTGCCGTAGGACTCCCCCGCGATGAACTTCGGCGACATCCAGCGACGGTGGCGCGAGGTCCAGAGGCGGATGAGCTCGGCGACCGACTCGATGTCCTTCTGGTAGCCGTGGAAGTCGCCGGGCTTGCCGCCCTCGACCGCGCGGGACCAGCCGGTCGACATCGGGTCGATGAAGACGAGGTCGCTGACCGCGAGCAGCGACTCCGGGTTGTCGACGAGGTCGTAGGGCGGGGGTTCGAGCGCTCCCACATCGCCCATGACGACACGGCGCGGGCCGAGCAGGCCCAGGTGCAGCCAGACGCTCGAGCTGCCGGGGCCGCCGTTGAAGGCGAAGGTGACCGGTCGCTTGCGCACGTCGGCGCCGTCGAGCACGTAGCTCGTCATGGACAGCTCACCCTTGGCCTTGTGGCCGCCGAACGTGCCGTCCTTGTGGTGCTCCTCGCGCAGCACGACCCGTCCGGTCGTGGCCGTGTAACGCAGCTGGCGGCGCCCGACGCGCAGCGTGTGGTGGGTCGTGACGAGGTCGTCGACGGGCTCCTTCGGCTCCGGCTTGGTGTCCGTGGACTCCTTTGCCGCAGAGCCGGTCTCGCGCTCGACGGCAGAATGGTCGGGATCGGGACCGTCGCTCACACCATCCGCCCCTCCGTGAAACGAGCCCCCGCGAGCACGTGGACGTGCGCGTGGAAGATCGTCTGGCCGGCGTCGCTGCCGGTGTTGACGATCATCCGGTTCGCGTCGGCCACGCCCTCCTGCTCGGCGACCTGCTGGGCGAGGCGGAAGACGTCGGCGAGGTCGTCGGCCGACGCGTGGGCGAGGGCTCCGACGGTCGGCTCGTGACGCCGGGGCACGACGAGGACGTGGATCGGGGCCGCGGGGCTGATGTCGCGGAAGGCGATCGACCGCTCGCTCTCCGCGACGCGCTCGGACGGGATGTCGCCGGCGACGATCTTGCAGAAGAGGCAGTCGTCGGGGGTCTGCTGGCTCATGCCTGCACCCTAGGGACGTCAACCGAAACGCGCACCTGCGCGTCATGCTGTCGTGAGAACGTTGGGTATGCCGTCCGGCCAGCTGGGTGACGCCGGCTCGGCCCGGCGCGGGCCGGGTGGCCGAGACGCCGCCCCGCCCGGCCCCGACGCGCTGCACGCGCCCTCGGGAGGCTCACCCCACGACCAGGGACTGCCCGTCGACCCCGACGTGGCGATCGGTGAGCTCTATCGCGCCCACTGGCACCGACTCGTGCGGCTCGCCTGGCTGCTGCTGCGCGACCAGCTAGCGGCCGAGGACGTCGTGCAGGACGCCTTCGTCGCGACCCACCGTCGGTGGGCCTCGATCCGCGAGGGTGGCCGCGTCGTCGGCTACCTGCACACGGCCGTGGTCAACGGCTGCCGGTCGGTGCAGCGCCACAACGTCGTGGTCGACCGGTTCAACACGGCGACCGCCGGGGCGGCCGATGCACCCGGCCGGGAGTCGGTGGGCAGCGCGGAGGCGGCAGCCCTGCACACCACCGAGCACGACGCCATGATGCGTGTCCTCTCCGGGCTGCCGGCGAGGCAACGAGAGGTGCTCGTGCTGCGCTACTACGCCGACCTCTCGGAGGCGCAGATAGCCGCTGCTCTCGACATCTCGCCCGGCGCGGTCAAGAGCCACGCCCACCGCGGGCTGATGACCCTGCGAGCCACGATGCCCACGACGGAGCTGCCATGAACACCGACCCGACGCCCCTCGACCCCGACGAGGCCGCCCGCAGGGCCGCCTCGTTGCGCCAGACCGAGGCGAGCCTGCGTCGAGAGCTCGGCGCCGAGGCCGGACGCATCGAGCCCGGCGACCGGCTCGCAAGCATCCTCACCGAGGCCCACGTCGAGACCGCCGGTCACGGCACCCGGCGGTGGCTCGCACCTGCGGCTGCCGCGGCCGCGGCTCTGCTGCTCGCGGGCACGGTCTGGGCGGTCAACCGTCCGACCGGGACGACCCCGGTCGGCGGCCCGACGGTGGCGACCGTCGCGACGGGCACGACCAGCGTCACCCCGACGACGCCCGGCACCACCCCCGCCACGCCGACGGGCACGTCACCGCCGCCCTCGAGCGCTCCGACCGCCGGACCCGCCCCGACGACGGTCACGGTCGGTCCGACCGGGCCGCCGACTGCGGCGCCGACGACGGGCACCGCGCCGCCCGTGACGACGACCGTCACCGTCCCGGTCTACTACCTCGGACCCGTGGTGGCGGGGAGCGAGCGGCTGCGCCTCTTCCGCGAGTTCGTGCCCACCGCGGTGCCGGCCCCCGTGACGTCAGGCGGCAAGGCCCTGGCCGCCCTCCGGCTGGCCTTCGGCTCCACCGGCGCCGCGTCGACCGCCGGCTTTGCCTCACCGTGGATCACCGCCGATCCGCGCTCGGTCACCGTCGGCGACGGGCGGATCACCGTGGCGCTGTCACGAGGCCTCTCCACGACCCCCGCCGGGGGTGGCGAGCTGGCGATCCAGCAGATCGTGTGGACGGTCCAGGCCGCCGTCGGGCAGGGGGCGCTCCCGGTGCGCATCACGGTCCCGGGTGACGGCGAGCTGGCGCCGGGACTGTCGAGCACGCGCACTTGGAACCGGCCGACCGACCCCGTCGAGGTGGCATCGATCCTGGCGCCGGTCTGGGTCGACGAGCCCTTCCGTGGCGAGGTCGTGACGGCGGGAAGGCCGCTCACCGTCAAGGGCGTCGCCAGCACCTTCGAGGCGACCGTCGAGTGGGAGCTGCTGCGCGACGGTGCCGTGGTCGACGAGGGCTTCACGACGGCCACCATCGGCGCACCCGGTCGAGGCACCTACACGTTCGAGACCGAGGCGCTCACGCCGGGAGCCCACGTGCTGCGCGTCTTCGAGAGCAGCGCCAAGGACGGCTCCGTCGCCGCCGAGCAGCGCGTGCCCTTCACAGCCCGCTGACCCTCCCCCAACACCCTCCCCACCCTCCCCGGTTCGAGGTGATGCCGGGACCCACGCCCCCGCCGGGATCACCTCGAACGAGGGGTGGGTGGGTGCGCGGGAGGGTGCAGGTCGGGCCGGTCTGGAGCCGGTTCAGCGCCAGCGGGAGGCGGCGTTGATGACCGCGAGCGCAGCCGGTCCGGCCGACGACGAGCGCAGGATCGTCGTGCCGAGCCGCACCGGGCGACCGCCTGCCTCCGTGAGGGCGTCGAGCTCGCGCGGCGAGATGCCACCCTCGGGACCGACGACGACGAGCAAATCGCCGTCTCGGGGCAGCTCGACCCCGGCGAGCGGCAGGATCGCCTCCTCGTGGAGCACGACCGTCAGCGCGGCTGCCTCGACCCGCGCCACGAGCGCAGCGAGGTCGACCGCGGAGGAGGTGAGCGGCATACGGGCTCGGCGGGACTGCTTGGTGGCCCGCGCGACGACGGCTGCCCACTTGGCGAGCGACTTGGCGGCGCGGTCACCGCGCCACACGACGACCGACCGCTCGGCCTGCCACGGCACGACCTCGTCGACGCCGAGCTCGGTCGCGGCCTCGATGGCCTGCTCGTCGCGGTCGCCCTTGGCGAGCGCCTGCACGAGCACGAGTCGCGGCTCCGGTGCCGCCTCGTCGGTCAGGTCGAGCACCCGGCCGCGCACCCACGTGCGGTCGACGGCCTCGGCCTCGCAGAGCACGCGGCGCCCGGCGCCGTCGGCGACGAGGTAGCGCTCGCCCGGCCGCACGCGCACGACCGTCGCGGCGTGGCGACCTTCGTCCCCATCGAGCTCGAGCACGTCGCCGACCGTCACGGCGGCGACCGACGCCGGGTTGCCGAGGAAGAGCTGGTGGGTCACCGCACGCACTCCCCCATGCGTGTCACTTCTCCTTGAACGCGTCGCGCAGCTTGCCGAAGAGACCCTTGTTGGCAGGCGCCAGCCGGCCCTCGGGGCGCTCCTCGCCGCGCAGGGCCGCGAACTGCTGGAGCAGGTCACGCTGCTCCTCGGTCAGGCGCGTCGGGGTCTGCACGGTGGCGTGCACGAGCAGGTCACCACGACCGCCGTGGCGCAGGTGGGTGACACCGAGGCCGCGCAGGGTGTGCACCTCGCCGCTCTGCGTGCCCGGCTTGATCTCGAGGTCCTGCATGCCGTCGAAGGTCGAGAGCTTGAGCGTCGTGCCGAGGGCGGCGGCCGCCATGGGCAGCTCGACGCTGCAGTGGAGGTCGTCACCGCGGCGGGTGAACGTCTCGTGGTTGACCACCCGGATCTCGACGTAGAGGTCGGCGTTGGGCCCGTTGCCGGGGCCGACCTCACCCTCTCCGGTCAGCTGGATGCGGGTGCCCGTGTCGACGCCCGCGGGCACCTTGAGCTTGAGGCTGCGGCGGGTGCGCACGCGCCCGTCGCCGGAGCAGTCGTGGCAGGGGTCGGTCAGCGTCGCGCCGTAGCCCTGGCAGTTGACGCACGGCCGCGAGGTCATGACCTGGCCGAGGAAGCTGCGCTGGACCTGCTGCACCTCGCCGGCGCCCTTGCAGATCGGGCACGTCTGGCGGCCGGTGCCGGGCTCGGCGCCGTCGCCGGCGCAGCGCGTGCAGCCGACGGCCGTCTCGAGCGTCAGGTCCTCCTCGGAGCCGAAGACGGCCTTGGCGAGGTCGATGTCGAGACGCACGAGGGCGTCCTGTCCGCGCTGGACGCGCGACCGCGGGCCCCTCGTGCCGGCCTGTGCCCCGGCGCCGAAGAAGGCGTCCATGACGTCGCTGAAGGAGAAGCCGGCGCCCGCGCCGTAGCCCGCACCGCCACCGCTGGCGAAGGGGTCTGCGCCCATGTCGAAGGAGCGCCGCTTCTGGGGGTCGGAGAGCACGTCGTAGGCCTGGGAGACCCGCTTGAACTCCTCCTCCGCGTCCGCACCCGGGTTGACGTCGGGGTGCAGCTTGCGCGCGAGGCGACGGTAGGCCTTCTTGATGTCCTCCTGGCTCGCGTCGCGAGCGACACCGAGGACGGCGTAGTAGTCGTTCAAGCTGGGGTTCCTTCGTGGGACGTGGTGCGTGCGGTGCCGACGCGACGGTGCGCCGGCGGTGGGGCGTCGTTCGGGACGGTGCTGACGGTCAGGTGGACTGGTTGGCGTCGAGGATCTCGGAGACGTAGCGCGCGACGGCCCGGACCGAGGCCATCGTCATGGGGTAGTCCATGCGCGTCGGGCCGAGGACGCCGAGGCTCGCGACGCGCTCGGCACCGGAGCCATACCCCATCGACACGAGGGAGGTGGACTGCAGGCCGGTCACGGGGTTCTCGGTGCCGATGCGCACCGAGACGAGGTCGGGGTCGTCACCGAGCTGGCCGAGGAGGCGGAGCAGCGTGACGTGCTCCTCGAGCGCCTCGAGGATCGGCCCGATGGTGCGCGGGAAGTCGGTGCCGGCGCGGGCGAGGTTGGCCTGGCCGGCGAGCACGACCCGCTCCTCACGCTCCTCGACGAGGGCGTCGCCGAGGGCCGACACGACGGCCTCGGTCGCCGCCCGATCGGCCTCGGGGGTGTCCTCGACGAGGTGGCGCAGCCGAGTGGCAGCGAGGGTGAACGGCACGCCTGCGGCGACCTCGTTGATGCGGGAGCGGATCGAGGCGACGAGCGCCTCACCGTCGGCGTCAGACAGCGTGCGGCCCAGGTCGACGACACGCTGCTCGACCCGGCCGGTGTTCACGATGAGCACGATCATGAGGTGTGTGGCGCCCAGCGGCACGAGCTCGATGTGACGCACCGTCGAGCGGGTCAGGGAGGGATACTGCACGACGGCCACCTGGCGGGTGAGGCTGGCGAGCAGCCGCACGGTGCGGTCGACGACGTCGTCGAGGTCGACGGCGCCCTCGAGGAACTGGCTGATCGCGCGACGCTCACCGGGGTTGAGCGGCTTGACGGCGCTGAGGCGGTCGACGAAGACGCGGTAGCCGGCGTCGGTGGGCACGCGGCCGGCCGAGGTGTGGGGGGCGTGGATCAGGCCCTCCTCCTCGAGCAGCGCCATGTCGTTGCGCACCGTGGCCGCGCTGACGCCCAGGTGGTGCCGCTCGACGAGGGCCTTGCTGCCGACCGGCTCGGACGTCTGCACGTAGTCCTGCACGATGGCGCGCAGCACCATGAGCCTGCGGTCCTCGCTCATCCGTCCTCCTCACGCTGCCCGGGCACCCGTCTGGCACTCTCAAATGTCGAGTGCCAAGTCTACGCGGTCGGCCCCTGTTGCACCGAACGACTCGTCCGGTGTCGAACGTGCGGGCGCACCGCCACCATCGCCTCCACCATCACCGCCACCCATCGCCTCGGTCCCGTCTTTCGCCACCCGCCCGGGGCGTGGCGCCACGGCGCCCGCCCACCGGACGGCATACGCTGCCTGACCGTGTGCCCCAACGACCGCTATGGCAACGACGTGCTCTCCGGCGACTGGCGCGCCCCGAAGCGGGGACGGTCGGCCGACCTGCCCGCGGAGCGCGACCTCGTCGTGGAGGAGGTCGAGACGGGGTGGGTGGGCGCCGTCGTGCGGGTCGAGAAGGCCGGCGGCATGCACGTCGTGCACCTCGAGGACCGCCGCGGGCGCACCAAGGCCTTCCCGCTCGGGCCGGGTTTCCTCGTCGACGGCCGCCCCGTCACCCTGACGCCGCCGAGGGCCGCCGCGCAGGCCAAGCTCGCCGAGGCCGCGAGGGCGCAGTCACGCACGGCCTCCGGCTCCGTCGCCGTCCACGACGCGCGCGCCCGGGTCGCGACCGGCTCACGCATCTACGTCGAGGGGCGCCACGACGCCGAGCTCGTCGAGAAGGTGTGGGGCGACGACCTGCGCATCGAGGGGGTCGTCGTCGAGATGATGGACGGCGTCGACGACCTCGCCGGCATCATCGCCGAGTTCCAGCCCGGGCCGGGCCGACGGCTCGGCGTGCTCGTCGACCACCTCGTGCCGGGCACCAAGGAGGCGCGCATCGTCGACCAGGCACGCGCCCTGCCCGGCCTGACCGCCCACGTGCGGATCCTCGGCCACCCCTACGTCGACGTCTGGCAGTCGGTGCGCCCGGAACGCCTCGGCTGGCAGCAGTGGCCGGTCATCCCCCGCGGCACGTCGTGGAAGCACGGCATCTGCGCCGAGCTCGACTGGCCGCACGACACGCAGGCCGACATCGCGCGGGCGTGGAAACGCATCCTCGGCACGGTGCGCACCTACGCCGACCTCGAGCCGACCCTGCTCGCCAGCGTCGAGGAGCTCATCGACTTCGTCACGGAGCCGGTCGCCTGAGCCGGGCTCAGCCCCGCACGTAGCCGTGCACGTCGACGATGACGTGTGACGTGGCAGAGCTGTGGACGCGGACCCCTCCGTCGTCGGCGAGGGGCAGGACCGCCATCGTCGTGACGAGCTGGCCCTTCATGAAGTGGGTCGTGCCCGCACCCGGCCGCGTCGTGCCCGCGGGGTAGGCGATGAGCGCGCCCGACCCCGTCGAGCCGACGGTGGTGATCGAGACGAGGGCCCCGACCACGCCGGCGCTCGGCACTCCGGCCACTCCCCGCACCGGCGCGCGCACCGACGTGCCGCCTGCCACGATGCCGCTCGAGCGCGTGTCGAGCACGCGCGTCGGGCGAAGCACCGTGACGTCCGAGCCCACCGGCACCCACCCGACGACGTCGACGGTGAGGTCGGTCGTCGTGGTGGTGTAGAGGCTCACCTTGCCCGTGCTGCCGATGAGGCTGGTCACGAGCCCGGTGGACGAGCTGCCTCCGGTCACCTGGAGGTCGGCGACGCCCGGGCGGGTCGTCCCCGCGGCCCACGCGGCGACCCAGCCCGATGCGGCCGGCTTGGGCGCCGTGACACTGAGCACGGCTGCCACGGCGCCCGTCGACGGTATGCCGCCCCGGCCGGCCACCGTCACATCGATGCGTCCCCCGGACGCAACCTTCCCGGTCGGGGCCCCCAGCCCGCTGCGGGTGTCGACGATGCGGGTGGGTGCCGTCGTGGTCAGCCACGACGTGGTGGGCAGCCAGCCCACGACGTCGACGACGAGTCCGACGGTGCTCGAGGGCCGCAGCTTGATCCTGCCGTCGGCACCGACCCGCGACACGACCTGGTGGTTGCTGTAGTAGCTGCCGAAGTAGGAGGCGCTCCGCACGTCGGGCAGGGCCGCCCCCGACGCATAGGCGGTGACCCAGCCCGGCGTCGAGTGCCCGAACGAGGTGACGTTGAGCACGACGGCCCCGACGCCCGACGACGGCACACCGGCTCTTCCGGCCACCTGGAGCGACGCGTCGACGCCTCCGGGCAGCTTGCCGGCAGGAACGCCGATGCCGTAGCGGGTGTCCATGACCCGGGCGGGCGCGGGAAGCAGGCGGTAGGCCTTGGGATCGGACACCGGCGTGGCCTGGTCACGCAGGTGGATGAAGCCCTGCGGCCACCGGCCGCCCGTGCGGGTCACCCGGCGCCACCGGAAGTCGCCGCCCCAGTTGTCCTCCGAGACGAGGATCTCGCTGGGCGAGATGACCTTCTCGACGTAGGCGACGTGGCCCGTCGAGGAGTAGGACGTGTCCCACCAGGCGACCGAGCCGACGACGGGCTTGTCGTCGGTGAGGTCGGGGAAGGCAGGCCCCCAGTTGTAGGCGTTGCCGGAGAGCGATGCCGGCCGTTCGTTGGGCATGCCGTTCTTGACCAGCCGGTAGGCGACGTAGTTGGTGCAGTTGTGGCCGGTCGACTGGCGCCAGTAGCTCGTCGAGCTGTTGGTGCTGTAGCCGGCGTTGGAGTAGCCCGCGGAGGCACAGGGCGTGTAGCCGGTGCAGAGCACGATCCACTCGGCGGAGCGGGCCACCGGCGCGAACCCGGCACTGGTGAGCAGCAGCGCCAGACCCGTCACGACCGCCAGGGCGAGCCTGCGACGGCGTGGGAGCTCACGTGCGAAAGGCATTCGGGCGCTCCCAGGGTCTGCGTCGAGGTCTCCCGCAATCTAGGACAAGTTCGTCACGACGTCACTACCTTCTCAGCAATCCCTTGCGACACGCCGATCACTTCCCGTGACATTTCGGGCTGATGTGCTAACGCGTGGCTCAGCGTCGGCGGCTGCCGGGGAAGACGAGACGGTCGATGAGGCGCCGCTTGGCCGCGGTGATGGGCGGGCGGACGACGACCGTCGAGTCGGGCCGCAGCGGCTGGCGCAGCACGGCCTTGGCATGACTGAAGAGCTCGACGGAGAACTCGCCGTGGTAGGCACCCATGCCACTCATCCCGACGCCCCCGAAGGGAAGATCGGGCACGGCGAGGTGGGCGAGCGGGATGTTGACGCCGACCGCCCCGGACGAGGTGTCCCGCACGAAGCGGCGTCGGGTGTCGGGGCTCGAGGTGAAGACGTAGAGCGCGAGGGGCTTGTCACGGCGGTTGACGACCTCGATGGCCTCGTCGACGCCGGACACCTCGACGAGCGGCAGCACGGGCCCGAAGATCTCCTCTGCCATCACCGGGTCGTCGAACGACACCCCGTCGAGCACGGTCGGCGCGAGGTAGCGCGTCGAGGGGTTGCTGTCGCCGCCTGTGACGACCTGGGCGGGGTCGATGAGCCCGGACAGTCGCTCGAGGTGACGGCTGTTGACGATGCGCCCGTAGTCGGGCGACCCGCTCGGTTCGTCGCCGTAGGAGTCGCGGATCGCCTTGACCAGCCACGGTTTCAGAGCGTCGAGCGTGTGCCGCGTCGCGAGCACATAGTCCGGGGCCACACACGTCTGGCCGGCGTTGGTGAACTTGCCCCAGACGATGCGCTGCGCCGTCGCCTCGAGGTCGACGCCGTCGTCGACGAAGGTCGGTGACTTGCCACCGAGCTCGAGCGTCACCGGGGTGAGGTGCCTGGCGGCAGCCTCGAGCACGATGCGCCCGACAGCGCTGTTGCCGGTGTAGAAGATGTGGTCGAAGCGCTCGGCGAGCAGGGCCGTCGTCTCGGGGACTGCGCCCTCGACGACGTGCACCGCCTCCGGGTCGAGGTGCCGTCCGAGGAGGCGCGCGAGAACCGCCGACGCGGCCGGGGCCACCTCGCTCGGCTTGACGACGACGGCGTTGCCCGCGGCCAGCGCGCCGACCAGAGGCGTCAGCGTGAGCAGCACCGGGTAGTTCCACGGCGCGATGACGAGCACGACCCCGAGCGGCTCGCGCACGATCTGGGCCTTGGCCGGCAGCACGCGGAGCGGCACCGGGACCCGCCGCGGCGCCAGCCATCGGCGCAGGTTCTTGAGGGTGTGGTCGATCTCGCTCACGACGAGCCCTGTCTCGGTGAGCCAGGACTCCACGGCGCTCTTGCCGAGGTCGGACTCCAGCGCGCTCGCGATCTCGCTCTCGTGGTCGACGACGAGACTGCGCAGCGCCCGCAGCTGGGCTTCTCGCCAGGCGTAGGGCTTGGTGCGTCCGCTGTCGAAGGCTCGTCGAACGCGCGCCACGACCGCTGCCACGTCAGGGCTGGAGGTCGGCATGAGGGTGCTGCTCTGGGTCATCGGATTCCTCTGTCTCAGCGTGGATCT
The DNA here is from genome assembly GCF_044793955.1 of Humibacillus xanthopallidus. GTDB lineage: Bacteria > Actinomycetota > Actinomycetes > Actinomycetales > Dermatophilaceae > Humibacillus > Humibacillus xanthopallidus_C. The sequence goes on from NZ_CP084995.1 coordinate 2,957,829, forward strand.
CAGGCGGCCAGCAGCCGGTGGACGACCGTGTCGGCGAGGAGGCGCCCCCGTCGGGTGAGGACGACCCGACCCCGACCCACGGCCGACGGCCCGTCGACGAGCCCGTCGGCGATGAGGCCGGCAACCGCGCTGCGGCCGGACGCGCGCAGGTCGCCGACGGGGAGTCCCTCGACGAGGCGGGTGCCGAGCAGCACCCTCTCGTCGTAGCGCTGCTCGTCGGCGAGGGTCTCGCGCGCCTGGGCGGGCGAGACCCCGGAGCCGAGCCGGGCGGCATACGCGCTCGGATGCTTGACGTTCCACCAGCGCACCCCGCCGACGTGGCTGTGCGCGCCCGGGCCGACGCCCCACCAGTTGGTGCCCGCCCAGTAGGCGATGTTGTGGCGGCACCTGGTCTGCTCGGAGCGGGCCCAGTTGCTCACCTCGTACCAGCTGAAGCCGGCTGCGGAGAGCAGGGTGTCGGCGAGCTCGTACTTGTCTGCCTCGTCGTCGTCCTCGGGCATGGCGACGACGCCGCGGCGGACCTGCGCCGCCAGCTTCGTGCCCTGCTCCACGACGAGGGCGTAGGCGGAGATGTGGTCGGGCTCGAGCGCGATCGCCGTCTCGAGGCTGCGCCGCCAGTCGTCGAGCGACTCCCCCGGCGTGCCGTAGATGAGGTCGACGCTGACCTGCATGCCGGCCTCGCGGGTGGCGGCGACCGCGCGCGCGACGTTGTCGGGGTCGTGGGTGCGCTCGAGCGTCGCGAGCACGTGCGGCACGGCCGACTGCATGCCGACCGAGACCCGCGTGAACCCGCCGCCGGCCAGCTCCGCGAGCGACGCCGGCGTCACGGAGTCGGGGTTGGCCTCGGTCGTGACCTCGGCGTGGGGCAGCAGACCGAAGCGCTCCCGTATGCCGCCCAGCATCCTCACGAGGTCGCCTGACCTCAACATCGTCGGCGTGCCCCCACCCACGAAAACCGTTGACACCGCTGGAGACTGGTCACCGAGCACGCGGCCCGCCAGCTCGATCTCTCGCAGCGCGGAGTCGGCGTAGGTGTCGACGCCGATGGTCGCGCCCGGCCCACCGAGCTCTGTCAGCGTGTAGGTGTTGAAGTCGCAGTAGCCGCACCGGACTGTGCAGAACGGCACGTGCACGTAGATGCCGAGGTCGGTGCCGGCAAGGGTGGAGAGGGCCGCCGGAGGGAGCTCGCCCGACGCGGGCGCAGGGTCGCCGTCGGGCAGGGCGGAGGGCGGCATACCCCGATTGTCTCAGGCGAGCACGGCGCCGGTGACAGGCCGTCGGCCTACGCTGGTGGGATGAGCGGCGCGGGCGACGCCCAGCCCCCGTCGGCGGTGCCGTCGGTGCGCACCGCCCTGCTGCTCGTAATCGCCGTGGTCCTGTCCGCGGTCGGGCTGATCGTGGTGGCGACCAGGACGAGCGGCCCGGTGCCGAGCACGGCGCCGCAGGTCACCTGCCGCGCGCCACCCCCTCCCCCGACAGCGCCGCCTTCGCTCCGGTCGGCGCCCGACCCGTCGGCGGCCGGCGGTCGCTGGCGCGCCACCCTGACCACGACGTGTGGAGTCATCACCCTCGAGCTCGACGGTCGCTCGGCCCCGGCCACCGTGGCCTCGTTCGTGGCGCTGACCCGCGCCGGCTACTGGACCGACAGCGTCTGCCACCGGTTGACCACCCGGCAGGCGCCGACGGGTCTGCTCCAGTGCGGTGACCCGACAGGACGTGGGCTGGGTGACCCGGGCTACGACCTCCCCCTCGAGAACCGGCCGGCCGGCGACCGCTACGTGCGCGGCACGGTGGGCATGGCGCGTGGAGACGACGTCACGGGCACGGCGGGCGAGTTCTTCATGGTGCACCGCGACTTCACGGTGGCAGGTGGTCGCCCCGTCTACACGGTGTTCGGGCGCGTCGTGCAAGGGCAGGAGGTCGTCGACCACATCGCGGCCGGCGGCGGGGAGGACACCCGTCCGGACGGCCCGCCCTTCATCTCGATCAGCATCCTTGCGGTCACGGTGGACCGCGTCTGACACCGCGGTCGGCTCCACGTCGAAGCACGCCGTTGACCGGGGCTCGCTTAGGCTGCTGTGGTGTATCGCCCCCAGTGGATCGACCTCGACGGTGTCGCCAACATGCGCGACCTCGGCGGCCTGCCGACGGAGACCGGTGAGGCGGTGCGGCCGCGGCGGCTGCTGCGCTCGGACAACCTCCAGGACCTCTCGCCCGAGGCGATCAAGACGCTCGTGACCCGTTTCGGCGTCAGCGACGTCGTCGACCTGCGCACCCACGTCGAGCTCGCGAAGGAGGGCGACGGACCCCTCCGTGCCGTCACGCACGTGCGCCACCACCACCACACGCTCTACCGCGAGGACTCCGTCGAGTCGGGCATCCCCGCCGCTGAGCGAGCCCTGCCCTGGGAGACCGACGAGCGCCGTGAGGCGGCCGCCGCGAGGGCGGCCGTCGCCGACGGTTCGCAGGAGGAGACCGATCCAGCGCGCCGCCGCAGCCACGAGGAGTTCTGGTCGGAGCACTACCTCTCCTACCTCGCGACGCGGCCCGACTCCATCGTCGCCGCGCTCGATGCCATCGCCTCGAGCGAGGGCGCCGCGATCGTGCACTGCGCCGCCGGCAAGGACCGCACCGGCACCGTCGTCGGGCTCGCCCTCAAGGTTGTCGGTGTGTCCGACGACCTCGTCATCGCCGACTACGCCGCCTCGGCCGAGCGGGTGCCCGCGATCATGGCGCGACTGCGCTCGAGCACGGCGTATGCCGCCAACCTGCAGGGCAAGACGATCGCGCAGCAGTCCCCGACCACCGACACGATGCGGCTGCTGCTCCAGACCCTCGACGAGCGCCACGGCGGCGCTCTCGGCTGGCTCGACACGCAGGGGTGGACCCGCGCCGACACCGACCGGCTGCGCCGCAAGCTCCTGGCCGACTGAGGTCTCCTGGTCGGTGGGCCACGTCGTCTCGGCTCAGCCGGCGTAGCTGCCGAAGCTCCAGCTGTTGCCCTCGGCGTCCCTGACCGAGAAGCCGCGCGAGCCGTAGTCGGTCTCCTCCAGGGGCCGGTCGACGACGGCACCGATCCCTTGCGCGCGCTGCCACACGGCGTCGGGGTCGTCGACGACGACGTAGACCGTGGCCGCCCGGGCGTCGGAGACGAAGGTGTCGTGGCCCCTGGCGCGGCTGCTCACCATCACCCGCCCACCCTCGGGCCACAGCATCTCGCTGTGCTCGACCGCCCCCGCCTCGTCGCGCACGAGGATGCCCTCGTCGAAGCCGAGCTCGCGCAGCCAGGCGCGAGCGGACAGGGGATCGTCGTAGCTGAGTCCGACCCAGACGTTGTGGTCGGTGCGGGTGCCGCTGCGGGTGCCGCTGCGAGTGTCGGTGGTCGCGTCGCTGGTGTCCGTCTCCGTGTCCATGGGCTCACCCTGACACCGGAGGGCGCACGTCGTCTTGGACGAATGCGCGCCACCGCGCGGTCGATGCGCTCACACGCCGATCAGCACGTCCTCGGTGCGCCAGCGGCTGGGCGACGTGCCGGCGAGCTCGCGCCAGTCGCGGTCCATGTGGGCGTGGTCGGACCAGCCGCAGTGCGCCGCGACGTCGGCGAGCGACACCTCGGCGGCGGCGACGAGCGGCAGGGAGCGCTCCAGCCGCCGCACGCGCGAGAGCGCCTTGGGCGTCACCCCGAACTCGGCGTTGAACCGGGTCTGCAGCCGCCGCATCGACCAGCCGACGCGAGCCGCCACGTCGCGGATCGGTGCCGCTCCCCCACTGGTGCGGATGAGCCGCCAGGCCTCGGTCACCTCCGGCGCCGGCTCGTGACCGGCCCAGCCGTCGCGCTCGAGATCGAGCAGCACCTGTGCCACGAGCGCGAATCTCGTTGCCCACGAAGCGGTCTCGTGCAGTTGCTCCCGCAACGACGTCGCGGCAGGACCCATGACGTCGGCGAGCTCGTACGACTCGCCCGCCACCTCGGCCGCGCGCACCCCGAACAGCGCTCGCACGGCGCCCGGTCGCAGGGCGAGCTGCACCCCGTGCTGGTTGCCGTCGTGGTGGATGTGCGCCGGCGCCGTCGACAAACCGGCCAGCACCGAGCCGTAGGCCGTCGGGCCGCTGCCCCCGTCGGCGACGGTCAGCGGGGCGTCGAGGGGCACGACGAGCGTGACGGTGCCGGACGGCATACCGACGTGGACACCGGCCGGGTAGCCCGCGAGGCGGTAGCCGACGGCACGCTCGACGAACCGGGCGAACCGCGGGGACGGCTGGTGCTCGTAGTGGTCGGACTGCTCGGCGGGCGAGGTCACCCCACCACGCTACGCCCGGCTACGAGGTCTTCTTGCCCTTGTCGCCGTCGCTCGAGAGGGCGGCCACGAAGGCCTCCTGGGGGACCTCGACGCGGCCGACCATCTTCATCCGCTTCTTGCCCTCCTTCTGCTTCTCGAGGAGCTTGCGCTTGCGGCTGATGTCGCCGCCGTAGCACTTGGCGAGGACGTCCTTGCGGATGGCGCGGATGTTCTCGCGGGCGATGATGCGCGAGCCGATGGCTGCCTGGATCGGCACCTCGAACTGCTGGCGCGGGATGAGGTCCTTGAGCTTGCTGGCCATCATCACGCCGTAGGCGTAGGCCTTGTCCTTGTGCACGATGGCGGAGAAGGCGTCGACGGTCTCGCCCTGCAGGAGGATCTCGACCTTGACGAGGTCGGCGACCTGGTCACCGTCGGGCTCGTAGTCGAGCGAGGCGTAGCCGCGGGTGCGCGACTTCAGCTGGTCGAAGAAGTCGAAGACGATCTCGGCGAGCGGCAGCGTGTAGCGCATCTCGACGCGGTCCTCGGAGAGGTAGTCCATGCCGCGCAGGCTGCCGCGCTTCTGCTGGCACAGCTCCATGATGGCGCCGACGAACTCGCTCGGCGCGAGGATGGTGGCGCGCACGATGGGCTCGCTGACCTCGCGGATCTTGCCGTCGGGGTACTCGCTGGGGTTGGTGACGTGCACGGCCTTGCCGTCGTCGAGCACGACGTCGTAGACGACGTTGGGCTGGGTCGAGATGAGGTCGAGACCGAACTCGCGCTCGAGCCGCTCGCGCACGATCTCGAGGTGCAGCAGCCCCAAGAAGCCCACCCGGAAGCCGAAGCCGAGGGCGGCCGACGTCTCGGGCTCGTAGACGAGCGCCGCGTCGTTGAGCTTGAGCTTGTCGAGGGCCTCGCGCAGGGCCGGGTAGTCGGACCCGTCGATGGGATAGAGGCCGGAGAAGACCATCGGCTTGGGGTCGCGGTAGCCACCGAGGTCCTTGGCGGCGGGCTTGCTCGCGTTGGTGACCGTGTCGCCGACGCGCGACTGGCGCACGTCCTTGACGCCGGTGATGAGATAGCCGACCTCGCCGACGCCGAGCCCCTTCGAGGGGACGGGCTCCGGGCTGATGACGCCGATCTCGAGCAGCTCGTGGGTGGCCCGCGTCGACATCATGACGATCTTCTCGCGGGGGTTGAGGTTGCCGTCGACGACCCGGACGTAGGTCACCACGCCGCGGTAGGTGTCGTACACGGAGTCGAAGATCATCGCCCGGGCGGGGGCGTCGGCGTCACCGGTCGGGGCCGGGATCTGCGCGACGATCGTGTCGAGGAGCGGCTCGACGCCCTCACCGGTCTTGCCCGACACGCGCAGGCAGTCCTCGGGCTCGCCGCCGATCAGCTTGGCGAGCTCCTCGGCATACTTCTCGGGCTGGGCGGCCGGGAGGTCGATCTTGTTGAGCACGGGGATGATCGTCAGCTCGTTCTCCATGGCCAGGTAGAGGTTGGCCAAGGTCTGCGCCTCGATGCCCTGAGCGGCGTCGACGAGCAGCACGGCGCCCTCGCAGGCGGCGAGCGAGCGGGACACCTCGTAGGTGAAGTCGACGTGCCCCGGCGTGTCGATCATGTTGAGGCAGTAGGTCGTGGAGAGGCCGGCTGCGTCCTCGACCGCCCACGGCATGCGCACGGCCTGGCTCTTGATCGTGATGCCACGCTCGCGCTCGATGTCCATGCGGTCGAGGTACTGCGCCCGCATCGCCCGAGCGTCCACGACACCCGTCTTCTGGAGCATGCGATCGGCCAGCGTCGACTTGCCGTGGTCGATGTGGGCGATGATGCAGAAGTTGCGGATGAGGTCCGGCGGCGTTGCGTGGGGCGCCAGCGCAGTACGGGCCATGGGCGACACGGTGGGACGAACCTCGCAGGGTGGGGAGTGTGGGTGGGTGTGGTTGCGGGGCAGGCTGGACCGGCGCCGCTCGCCACCGGCACAGTCTCCCACGCTTTCCCCGTATGCCGCGCACACCCTGACGTGGTCCGGCCGGGTCCCGGCGTGGCTCGGCGTGGCTCGGCGTGGCTCGGCATGGCTCGGCGTGACTACACGTGGCTCGGTCTCCGCGCCGGACGGTCCGACGTGGTCGCGGCGCGGCCTGTGACGCACAATGGCGCCCATGCGCGCCCAACCCATGCTGACGCTGCCGGTGGCCCCGGGATCGCACCTGCCCCTGCGGCGCTACGTGCGACACCCCCGCGAGATCCTCGTGCTCGTGCTGGCGATCATCGCCTCCGTGCTGCTGCTCGCACTGGCCGTCGTCGAGCTGCTGGCGGCCAACGACGAGGGTCGCTCGCCCGACGTCTATGCCCTGGCGCTGATCTTCGCCCCCGTGCTCATCTGGTTCGCCCGCGGACAGCTGTGGGCCCAGCAGCGCCTGAACGGCATCAAGCTGACACCGGAGCAGTTCCCCGAGGCCTACGCGATGCTCGTCGACGCGGCCGCCCGATCGGGGCTGTCCTACGTGCCCGACGCGTATGTCGTGCTCGGCAACGGCGTCATCAACGCGGCGGCCTCCGGCCACGGTTTCCGCCGGTTCGTCTTCATCCACAGCGACCTGCTCGAGGTCGGCGGCGCGGCGCGCGAGCCCGAGGCGTTGCGCTTCGTCATCGCGCACGAGGTCGGCCACATCGCGGCGGGCCACGTCAGCTACTGGCGCATCCTCGGCACCTTCGCCTCGCAGTGGATCCCCGTCGTCGGCTCGACCCTCAGCAGAGCGCAGGAGTTCACGGCCGACAACTACGGCCACGCGCTTGCTCCCCAGGGCGCTCGTCTCGCCATGGCGACGCTCGCCGGCGGGAAGTACCTCAACCGGTCGGTCGACGTCGACGCGATGGCCGACCGGGCCGTCACCGAGCCGGGCTTCTTCGTCTGGGTGACCAACGCGACGGCCTCGCACCCGGTGCTGCTGTGGCGCATGCACGCCCTGCGCGACCGGCGTCGGCCCGGACGGTTGCTGTGGCGGCCGCGCGAGCCGTGGCTCTGGGGCGGCACTCCCCTGCCGGGCACCTACGCCCTGCCCGCGATGGTCGGCTTCCAGCCCACCGAGCCCCCCGTGATCGGCCGCGCAGCCGACCCGCGCGCGGTCGGCTCGGACGCCGCCGGTGCGCAGCCCGTCTGGCCACCACGCACCCCCGTGGCGCCGACGACGCCGCTGCCCGTGGGGTCCACGGACCCGACGCGCGCGGCCTATCGACCCGACGACCTGCCAGCCGCGCCGCTCTCGGACCCCACCGCGCCCCGGTCGGACGGCAGCTCGGACAGCAGGTCGGACAGCCGGATGGAGACCCTGCCGGAGCGCGAGCCGGAGCCGGACCGCTGGCGTCCCTGACCTGCCGCCCTCGAGGGTGACGGGCCGTCAGAGGGAGTAGGCCAGGGCAGGGCCGATGACGCGCACGGCGACGTCGTCGCCCGGATGCAGCGGAGCCAGGGTGCGGGCAGCGAGGCGCAGGGCCGGCCGGCTCTCGGTCAGGGTGAGCAGCACGAGCGAGTCGTGGCCGTGGAAGACGACGTCGTCGACGTGTGCCCGGTGCCCGCCCCGCTCGAGGCGGCCGTCGACCCGGATCTGCTCGGGTCGCAGGGCAGCGAGCACCGGCCCGTCGGGCATCTCGACCTGTCCGTGCAGGGGCAGGGTGCCGAGGGCGGTCTCGACCGACGATCCGACCTTGATGCCGGGCAGCTCGACGAGGTCACCGACGAAGCGCGCCACGACGATGTCGGTCGGGCGCTGGTAGACCTCTGCGGGAGTGCCGTGCATGAGCACGCGTCCGCGGTCCATGACCGCCACGGAGTCGGCCATCGAGAGCGCCTCCTCCTGGTCGTGCGTGACGATGACGGCTGTTGCCCTGATGGCCTGCAGGACCCCACGCACCTCCGTGCGCACCTGCGCCCGCAGGCCGGCGTCGAGCGCCGAGAAGGGCTCGTCGAGGACGACCACGCCCGGGCTCGGGGCGAGCGCGCGCGCGAGCGCCACCCGCTGCTGCTGACCGCCCGACAGCTCGTCGGGACGTCGGTCGCCGTGACCCGCGAGTCCCACGAGCTCGAGCATCTCGTCCACCCGAGCGGCGGTCGCCCGGTCGCGGCGCCGGCCGGGCAGCCCGAAGGCGACGTTGGCGGCCACGTCGAGGTGCGGGAAGAGCGCACCCTCCTGGGGCACGATCGCCACGCCGCGACGCTCCGGGGCGATGTGGGCCCCGGGCGCCTCGACCGTCGTGCCGTCGATGGTGATCGTGCCCGCGTCGGGTCGCACGAAGCCGGCGACCACGCGCAGGAGCGTCGTCTTGCCGCAGCCGGACGGTCCGAGCACGGCGGTCAGGTGACCGCTCGCGACCGTCAGGTCGACGTCGTCGAGCGCGGTCGTCGCGCCGAAGGCCTTGGTCACGCCCTCCAGCGTCACGATGCTCACACGCCACTCCTCTGCAGCGGGCCGGGCTGTGGCGCAACGATATCGACCGGACCGTCCGCTCCGCCCCCGCCCGGGCCGTCGGCCCCTTCATCGACCTCTGCGAGCCTGCCCTGGGCGTGCATGAGCCACAGGGTCGGCACGACCGCGATCGCGACGAGCGCGAGGGCGTAGGGCGCCGCGGCGGCGTAAGCGGCGACACCGGTCTCGGTCCAGAGGCTCGTCGCCAGCGTGTTGGCCCCGGTCGGACGCAGCAGCAGGGTCGCCGGCAGCTCCTTCATGATCGTCAGCAGCACGAGCGCCGTGCCCGCCGCCACCCCCGGGGCGGCGAGGGGCAGGGTGACGCGCCGCAGCACCTCGAGCGGGCTGCTGCCGAGGGAGCGGGCCACCTCCTCGACCCGGGTCGAGCTGACCGCGACGGCGGCACGTACGGCGCCCACGCCTGCGGGGAGGAAGAGGACGGCATACGCGATGAGCAGGAGCGGAGTGCGCTGGTAGATCGGCTGCGCCACCCGCACGCCGAAGAAGACGAGCGCCAGGGCGACGACGATGCCCGGCAGGGCGTGGCCCGCCCAGGCGCCGAGCTCGATCGCCGAGCTGACGCGGGAGCGGTGCCGGGCGACGAGCACCCCGATCGGCACGGCGAAGGCCATCGTCACGACCGCGCCCAGCAGCGCGAGCAGCAGCGTCGTGCCGGTGCTCGTCACGAGACGCTCCACGTCGATGCCGGCGGAGAGGCCGGTGACGAACCAGTAGACGAGGGAGGCGACGGGGAAGACCAGTCCGACGGCGAGCACCCCCAGGACCGCGGCCGCAGCTCCGGTCGTCGCGAGGGGGCCGAGACGCAGCGGCTCCGAACGGCGCGACACACCGGAGCCGAGGCGGGTCTGCTCGAGTCCGCGTCGGCTGCGCCGCTCCCCCAGCGCGATGAGGACCGTGAGCAGGACGAGGAGCAGGGAGAGGACGGCCGCGGGCGTGCGGTCGAAGCTCGCCCGGTAGGAGGTGTGGATGACGCGCGTGAAGGCGTCGAACTGCAGCAGCGACACCGCGCCGAAGTCGCTGAGGGTGTAGAGCGCGACGAGCAGCGCCCCGGACGCGGCCGCGGGCCACACCTGGCGCACCGTGACCGTGAGGAAGGTGTGCCACGGGGCCCGGCCGAGGCTGCGGGCGACCTCCTCCTGGGCCGGGTCGATGCTGCGCATCGCGGCCACGACGGGCAGGTAGACATAGGGGTAGGTGCACGCGGTGAGCACGAGCGTCGCCCCGACGAAGCCGCGCGCCCACGGCGCCGCCGCCACCCACGCGAAGGCGGCGACGTAGCTCGGCACGGCCAGCGGCAGCGCGAGCAGCACGGCGACGGTGCGCCGGCCGGGCAGGGTCGTGCGCGTGACGAGGGCGGCCATCCCCACGCCGATCACGAGGCACAGCGCGGTGACGGTGACGACCAGGGCGAGGCTGCGCCCGACGAGCTCCAGCGTGCCGGGGCGCGCGAGGATGCCCCAGACCCGGTCGCCGGCCTCGGCGGTGCGCACGACGAGATACCCGAGTGGCAGGAGCGCGAGGAGCGCCCCCGCCACCGACGGGACGATCAGCCAGACCGGGGCACGCCCGGTCTCCCGGGCTCTGCCGCGGGCTCTGCGGCCGGCTCGGTCTCGGGCTCTGTCGCGGGCTGTCAGGTGAGACCCACCTCGCCGAGGAGCGCCAGCGTCTGGTCGAGCGAGTCGAGCTTGTTGAGGTCGACGCTCGAGCTCTTGAGGTCCTTGAGCGCGGGCAGACCGGCAGGGGTCGGGGTGCCGTCGACGACGGGGTACTCGAACGTCGTCTCGGTGAAGTACTTCTGCGCCTCGGGGCCGAGCAGGAACGCCACCGCCTTGGCCGCGGCCTCCTGCTGGTCGGTGCCCTTCAGCACGCCGACACCGGCGACGTTGATGAGCGCGCCCGGGTCATCCGAGTCGAGGAAGCGGATCTTGGCCGTCACGGCGGACTCGCCCTTCTCGGCAGCCTTCTCGAACCAGTAGTAGTGGTTGATGAGGCCGAGCGAGACCTCGCCCTTGTCGACCCCGTCGAGCACCGCGACGTTGTTGTCGTATGCCTTGGGCTCATTGGCCCGGAAGCGCTCGAGCCACGCCTTGGCGCCCTCCTCACCCTCCGTGACGCGCAGCGCCGTGACGAAGGCGTGGAACGACGCGTTGGAGGGGGCGAAGCCGACCTTGCCCTTGTACTTCGGGTCGAGGATCGCGTCGATGCTCGTCATCTGGGCCGCCTCGGGGGCCTGCTCCGGGTGGTAGGCGACGACGCGTGCTCGAGCCGACGTGCCGACCCAGAGGTTGCCCGCGTCGGCGTAGCCGTCGACGACCTTGGCCGTCAGCGACTGGTCGAGTGCCTCGAGGCGTCCGGCCTTGCCGAGCGCACCGAGGGCACCCGCGTCCTGGCTGAAGAAGAGGTCGGCCTGGGTGGCCTCGCCCTCCTCGAGCAACTGGGCGGCGAGCTCGCTCGAGCCGGCGTAGCGCACGCTGACCTTGACGCCGGTGGCGGCCGAGAGCTGGTCGAGCAGAGGCGAGACGAGCTTCTCGTTGCGGCCGCTGTAGACGATGAGCTCGCCGTCGGTGGCGGCGGTCGACGCGCCGGAGGCGCCCGTCGAGCCGGAGGCCCCCGGAGCTGCGGTGTCGGAGGCGCCGCCGCAGGCCGCGAGGGCGAGGACGGCACTGGCCGCAAGGGTGGACACGAGCAAGGGGGTGCGGCGACGGGCGTTCACGAGCAGGCTCCCGGGGTCGAGGGTCGTCAGTCGGGGGTCGAGGCAGGCTGGGCGACCGCCTCGTCCCGTGGCGCTGTGAGCTGCTCCGGACCAGGTGGCCGCACCGTCCCACCGGTTAGGCAAGCCTCACCTTATTTGCGCGGTGCTCCCCTGCCAAATCCCGTCCACGCCGGGCCCGGCTCAGACGCTGACGGACTCGACGGGCCGGGGCTGCGAGCGCGCGCGCCGACCACGCCGCTCGAGCACCGCCGAGAGCACGGCGACCGCCACGCCCAGCACGGCGAGTCCCGCTCCGACGAGGCTCGGCGCGCCGTAGCCCCACCCGGCCGCGAGCACGAGCGAGCCGAGCCACGCGCCGAGCGCGTTGGCCATGTTGAGGGTCGAGTGGTTGAGCGCGGCAGCCAGCGACTGCCCCTCGTGCGCGACGTCCATGAGTCGCGTCTGCAGCAGGGGCACGACGATCGAGGGCAGCACGCCGAGCACGAAGACCATGACGACGGCGAGCCACAGCACCTGCGCGGCCCAGCCGAAGACGGCGAGCAGCACCCCGACCAGCGACAGCGCGATGATGATCCCCTTGAGCACGCCGACCCGGTTGGCGACCCGGCCGCTGACCACCATGCCGGTGACCATGCCGATGCCGTAGGCCGCGAGCACCCACGGGATGTAGCTCTCGTCGAGCCCGGCGAGCTCGGTCATCGTCGGGGTGATGTAGGAGTACATCGCGAACATGCCGCCGAAGCCGACGACGCCGATGAGCAGCGCCAGCCACACCTGCAGGCGGCGCAGGGCTCGCATCTCCGACCGCATCGACTCGTCGCCGCTCGGGCTCTGGTGGGGCAGGAATACCCCGATCGCGGCGACCGTGACGAGCCCGACGGCGCCGACGAGGAGGTAGGGCAGGTGCCAGGAGTAGCGCTGCCCGAGCAGCGTCGCGAGCGGCACGCCGATGACGTTGGCGACCCCGAGCCCGCCGAGCAGAGTCGCGACGGCCGCCGTGCGGCGCTGGTGCGAGACGAGCGAGGCGGCGACGACCGACCCGATGCCGAAGAAGGCCCCGTGCGGGATGCCGGCGAGGAAGCGGGCCGCCATGACGGTCGGGTAGGTGTCGGCCATGACGATCGCGAGGTGCGCGAGCGCGAAGAAGCCCATGAGCGTCATGAGCAGGCCCTTGCGGGGCACCTTCGCCGCCATCACGGCGATGAGCGGCGCCCCGATGACGACACCGAGCGCATACGCCGAGACGTAGTGGCCGGCCGTCGCGATGTCGACATTGGTGCCGTCGGCGATCTGCGGGAGCAGGCCCATCGTGACGAACTCGGTCGTGCCGATGGCGAAGCCGCCCAGCGCGAGGGCGAGGATGGCGAAGGCAGTTCGGCGGTTGGCGGGGCTCACGGTGGTTCTCCGGGTCTCGGGGCTCGGGGCGGCGGTGTGCGAGCGCTGCACGAGGGCAGGGCGGATCGCCGTCGACCCGGGCTCAGACCCAAACGGTAACGGCACCGCCGCTACGGTGATTCCCATGTCCACTGCCTTCGACCGCCTCGTGCGGGGCCTGCGCTCCGTCCTGCGCGGCCCCCGCACCCCGTCCACCCGCGCCACGACCGCATCGACCACGCGGACCAGCCCGGCGCAGGGAGGCGACCGGACGGCATACCCCGGTGATGCCACGGTGCTGCCCGACACGACGTATGCGCCTGCCCCGGACGGCAACCCCGACCCGGGCGAGATCGTGTGGACGTGGGTGCCCTACGAGGAGGACCACAGCCAGGGCAAGGACCGGCCCGTGCTCGTCATCGGGCGCGAGGCGGACTGGCTCGTCGCGCTGCCGCTGACGAGCAAGGACCATGACCGCGACGCCCACCAGGAGCGCAGCTCCGGGCGCGAGTGGGTCGACATCGGCACCGGGGACTGGGACCGGCGGGGCCGGCCGAGCGAGGTGCGCGTCAACCGTCTCGTGCGGGTCGACCCGTCCGGGGTGCGGCGCGAGGGCGCCGTGCTCCCCCGCGACCGCTACGACCGGGTGGTCGCAGCGGCGCGCGCCATCCAGCGCTGAGCTGGTCGGCCGCGCACCCGCCGGGATCGACCCGAGACGCAGATCGGGCCCGTCACCACGAGGTGACGGGCCCGCTCAGGCTGGGGTCGGACGCGTCAGAGCGACGCGGCCTGCTTCGCCATGGCCGACTTCTTGTTGGCGGCCTGGTTGGCGTGGATGACGCCCTTCGAGACAGCCTTGTCGAGCTTCGTCGAGGCGACCTTGAGGGCGTCGGAAGCGGCGTCCTTGTCACCGGAGGCAGCAGCCTCACGGAACTTGCGGATCCACGTGCGGAGCTCGCTCTTGACGGCCTTGTTGCGCTCGGTGCGCTTCTCGTTCGTCTTGATGCGCTTGAGCTGCGACTTGATGTTTGCCACGTTGAGAGTTTCTTTCGTTCGGTCGGATGGTTGCCGTTAGAGGGCGGCAAAGCAGCTCGGGACCGGGCGTGGGGCACCCTGCGTGAGCCGCTCTGGGTAGAGCCTGCATGCGCGCACGACCAAGAGCGCGCACGCAAGGGTCAAAGTTACCAGTGGCCCCGCTCCCCTCCAAACCGGCTCCGGTGGCGCCGCCCCCGCCAGGCCGAGGTATGCCGGGTGGCGGGCTCAGCCGGCAGCGCGCGCCCGGGCGATCGTGAGGATGGCGCGCTCGACGGCATAGACGGGGTCGCGCCCGCCGCCCTTGACCTCGTGGTCGGCCGCGGCGATCGCCTGCACGGCGACCGCGAGCCCGTCGGCGCTCCAGTGCCCGACGGCCCGGCGCGCCTTGTCGACCTGCCACGGCGCCATGCCGAGGCTCTTGGCGAGCTGCGCCGAGCTGCCCCGACCGGCTGAGCCCACCTTGATGAGCTGGCGCAGCTGAGAGGCGATGACCGCCACGATCGGCACGGGGTCGACGCCCGAGGCGATCGCGTGGCGCAGCAGCCGCAACGCCTCGCCGGGCTGGCCCGCGACCGTCGCATCGGCGACCCGGAAGCCGGTCGCCTCGACCTTGCCCCCGTGGTAGGTGTCGACGACCGCGTCGTCGACGGTGCCCTCGGTGTCGGAGATGAGCTGCGAGCAGGCCGAGGCGAGCTCGCGCAGGTCCTTGCCCACAGCCTCGACGAGGGCCCGCACCCCCTCGCTCGTGATCTTGCGTCGGGCCGCGGCGAACTCCTTCATGACGAAGTCGGTCTTGTCACGGTCGGTCTTGACGGCCGGGCAGTCGATGACCCGGGCGCCCGCCTTCTTCATCGCGTCGAGCACCTTCTTGCCGCGCATGCCGCCGCCGTGGGCGACGACGAGCAGCACGTCGGGGTCGGGCGCGGCGAGCAGCGTCAGCACGTCGGCCTGCAGCTCCTCGGGCGCCTCGTGCAGACCCGTGACGACGAGCGCCTTGACCCCGCCGAAGAGCGACGGGCTGGCGTGCATCTGCAGGGCGCCCGCCTCATAGGTGGCGGACTCGAGACGGATGACCTCGAGGTCGGGCTCGGAGACACGCGCGCTCGCGACGACCCCGGTGACGGCCCGCTCGACGAGGAACTCCTCGGGTCCGGTGACGAGGACGAGCGACGGAGCGGCCGGGTCGGTCATGGCCCCACCTTCCCACGCTCCCCCGACACCGCCGATCGTCGCCCGCCGCCCGACACCAGCGCCCGCCGTAGCTCGCAGTAGACCGCCCCGGCAACACACCGAGTAGTCGTCAACCTCGGCGGGTGTGCCACGCGGACCCGACGATTGCTCGGTGTGTTGCGTGGGTGGCGGGGCTGGCGTGGCGGGCTCGGGCTGGTGGGGTCGACCGCTCACCCCCGGGCGTATGCCGGGTGGAGGGGTTTCAGTCGAAGAGGGCGCCGGAGGCGAGGGTGAGGTCAAGCTGCTCGAGCCGGGCCGCGATGATGTCCTCGCTCAGCTCGAAGTGGTCGACGAGCTCGTCGAGCTGCATGCCCGACTCGGCCGCGTCGCGCAGCTCGTCGTCCTGGTCGTCGGTCCACGCGTGACCGGCCGTGACGGCGCTGCGGGTCGAGTCCGCGACCGGAGGCGGCCCGGCGACGGGCCGCGGGTGCTCCGTGCCGTCGGCGTCGGCACGGGCTCCCGTGAGCGACCGCAGCACCGGCTCCTCGACGGCGACGGGCGGCGGCGCGGTCGCATCGAGCCGTGACAGCGCAGCCAGCACCATGCTCCTGTCGGTCGTGGGATAGAAGGGTGGCAGCGAGCGCTGGAGGAAGCCGGCATACCGCGCCGTCATCATGCGCGAGTCGAGGAAGGCGACGACCCCGCGGTCGTCGGACCGCCGCACGAGCCGGCCCGCCCCCTGGGCGAGGCGGAGCGCGGCGTGGGTGGCCGAGACGGCCATGAAGCCGTTGCCGCCCATGCGGGCGATGGCCTGCGAGCGCGCCGACGAGAGCGGGTCGTCGGGCCGCGGGAACGGGATGCGGTCGATGATGACGAGCTGGCACGACGACCCCGGCACGTCGACCCCCTGCCAGAGCGTCAGGGTGCCGAAGAGGCAGGTGCGCGGCTCGCGCGCGAACTGGCGCACGAGCGTGGTGATCTGGTCCTCGCCCTGGCAGAGCACCGGGATGTCGTCACCGAAGCGCGCTCGCATGATCTCGGCCGCGGTCTGCGCCGCGCGCATCGAGGAGAAGAGGCCCAGGGTGCGACCGCCCGCGGCCCGCACGAGTGCCTCGATCTCGTCGAGGGTGTCGTCACCGGCCCCGTCGCGGCCCGGCGGCGGCAGGTGCGCGGCGACATAGGCGATCGCCTGCTTCGGGTAGTCGAAGGGGCTGCCCACGTCGAGGCCCTGCCAGGCGGGAGCACCGTCTCCGCGCAGGCCGATGGTGCCGGCGACGGCGTCGAAGGTGCCGCCGAGCTCGAGGGTGGCAGAGGTCATGACGACCGTGCGGGCCTCGAAGACCTTGTCGCGCACGAGCATCGCGACGCTCATCGGGGCCACCCGCAGCACGGGGCCGCGGCGGGGGTCACGGCTCAGCCAGACGACGTCGAGCTCGCGCTCCTCGAGGATGCGCTCGGCGTTCTCGTGCACCTCGTCGACGGCGGCGCGCGCAACCTGTCGGGCGCCGTCGGCCTCCTGCCCGGGCGGCGGCTTGAGGTCGCTCTGCACGGTGCGGGCCGTGTCGCGCACCCGCGCCAGCGCGAGACCGACCGAGTCGGGCACCCCGAGCATCCGCCCCTCCTCGAGCGGCTCGAGGGCAGCAGCGAGCAGCTCGCCCGCCTCCTCGAGGGCGGCACCGTTGTCCGACATGCGACCGGCCTTCTTGGCGGCGGTCATGACCATGGACCCCGTCAGCTCGTCGGTGATGGTCGCCGTGACCCGGTCGACGAGCTCGTGCGCCTCGTCGACGACGAGCACGTCGTGCTCGGGGAGCATCTGACGGCCCTCGAAGGCATCGATCGCCATGAAGGAGTGGTTGGTGACGATGACGTCGACGTCCTTGGCGGCCTCACGAGCCCGCTCGACGAAGCACTCCGTGACGAGCGGGCACTTGCTGCCCATGCACTCGTGCGCCGACACCGACACCTGGCGCCACGCCCGCTCGGTGACACCGGGGACGAGCTCGTCGCGGTCGCCGGAGTCGGTGCTCGAGGCCCACTCGCGCAGCCGCACGACCTCCTGGCCGAGCCGTCCCGCCGCCGCATCGACCTGGCCGACCCCGAAGAGGCCCTCCTCGTCGTCGGGGAAGCCGCCCTCGAGCTTGTTGAGGCACACGTAGTTGCGGCGACCCTTGACGAGGGCATAGGTCGGCCGGCGGCCGAGGACCGGGGCGAGGGCATCGGCGACGCGGGGCATGTCGCGGTCGACGATCTGGGCCTGCAGGGCGAGGGTCGCCGTCGCGACGACCGCGGGCTTGCCGGCCTCGAAGGCGTGCGCGACCGCGGGCACGAGGTAAGCGAGCGACTTGCCGGTGCCCGTGCCGGCCTGGACGAGCAGGTGCTCGTGCTGGTCGATGGAGCGCGCGACGGCGTGCGCCATCTGGACCTGACCGGGCCGCTCGGCCCCACCGACGCCTGACACCGCGGCGTGGAGGAGTTCGTCGAGCGCGGGTCGCTTGGCCATTGGATCAGGGTATCGACGTGCGGCGCCGTCGCCCCCGTGGACCCCCGACCCTGTGGACCGGAAGGCGGCGTTCCGATCGCATCGTCCGGCGGGCGCCCGAGATCACACCCCTCATTGCGGCGATTCTGTTGTGCCGCCGCAGATCCGGGAGTTGTATCGAGTCATGACTGCACCCCTGCCCACCGACCTCGAGATCGCGCACGCGGCGACCCTGCGTCCGCTCGTCGAGGTCGCCGCCGACCTCGGCCTGACCGAGGACCACCTCGAGCCCTGGGGACGCGACGTCGCGAAGATCGACCTCTCCGTCCTCGACGAGCCGCAGGCCGGCAAGCGAGCGAAGTACGTCGTCGTCACGGCCATCACCCCGACACCCCTCGGCGAGGGCAAGACGACGACGTCGGTGGGTCTCGCGCAGGCGCTCGGCCGTCTCGGCCAGCGCGCCGTCGTCGCGCTCCGGCAGCCGTCGATGGGCCCGACCTTCGGCATCAAGGGCGGCGCTGCGGGCGGCGGCTACAGCCAGGTCGTGCCGATGGAGCGGCTCAACCTGCACCTGACCGGCGACTTCCACGCGGTGACGGCCGCGCACAACCTGCTCTCCGCGATGATCGACAACCACCTGCACCACGGCAACAAGCTGGGCATCGACGTGCGCAACATCACCTGGCGACGGGTGATGGACGTCAACGACCGGGCCCTGCGCACCGTCATCGTCGGCATCGGCGCGCGGGAGGACGGGCTCGTGCGCCAGACCGGCTTCGACATCACCGCAGCCAGCGAGGTCATGGTGCTGCTCACCCTCGCCACCTCGCTCGAGGACCTCCGGCTGCGCCTCGGCCGGATCGTCGTGGCCTACACCGTCGAGGGCAAGAGCGTGACGGCCGACGACCTGCAGGCCGCCGGCGCGATGGCCGTGATCCTGCAGGACGCCCTCAAGCCCAACCTGCTCCAGACCCTCGAGGGTGGACCGGCCATCATCCACTGCGGGCCGTTCGGCAACATCGCCACCGGCACCTCGTCGGTGATCGCCGACCTCGTGGGGGTGCGCGGCAGTGACTACGTCATCACGGAGGCCGGCTTCGGCGCCGACATGGGCGCCGAGCGCTTCTTCAACGTCAAGTGCCGCGTCAGCGGGCTCGCCCCCGACGCGGCCGTGCTCGTCGCCACCGTGCGGGCGCTCAAGGCGCACTCCGGTCACTGGACGATCAAGCCCGGCAAGCCCCTGCCCGACGGTCTGCTCGACGAGAGCCCGGAGGAGGTGGAGGCCGGGCTGCCCAACCTGCGCAAGCACATCGAGATCATCCAGCGCTTCGGCATCCAGCCAGTCGTCGCGATCAACGCCTTCCCGACCGACTTCGACTCCGAGCACGCCGTGATCCGTGAGCTGTGCGACGAGATGGGGGTGCGGTGCGCCGTGACCCGCCACGTGGCCGAGGGCGGCGCCGGTGCACTCGAACTGGCCCGCGTCGTGACCGAGGCGGCCGAGGAGCCCACCGACTTCCGCTTCCTCTACCCCCTCGAGATGCCGCTCGTCGACAAGATCGACATCATCGCCCGCGAGGTCTACGGCGCGGACGGCATCGATGTCGGCTCGGCCGCCGGCAAGGCGCTCAAGGAGTACGAGCGGCTCGGTTTCGGCAACCTGCCGGTCGTCATCGCCAAGACGCACCTCTCGATCTCGTCCGACCCCTCCCGCAAGGGCGCCCCCACCGGGTGGCGACTGCCCGTGCGCGAGGTGCGCGCCGCCGTCGGCGCCGGCTACGTCTACGCGATCTGCGGCGACATGCGCACCATGCCCGGCCTGCCGAAGTCGCCCAACGCCGAGCGCATCGACCTCACCGAGGAGGGTTTCATCACCGGCCTGTCGTGACGGCGGTCAGCGCAACGCCCGCTCGTCAGCGCAACGGTAGCCCGTCGACCCGGCGCGCCATGGCGACGTCGTCGCGGTAGTCGGTCTCGCTCAGCTTGAGGCCGCGCGGGAGCCGGCCCACCTCGGTCCAGCCGGCGCGGGCATAGAACTCGCCGAGCCCGAGACCGTCGCGGTAGTCGAGGCGGAGCAGCTCGACGTGCTCCAGCTCCCGGCGCGCCACGCCGACCATGGCGCCGAGCAGGATCCGGCCGAGGTTGCGGCCCTGGGTGGCCGGGTCGACCATGAGCCGCTTGAGGCCGGCGACGTGCTCGAAGGGGAAGCCGCGGTCGTGCTCCCACAGCCCGATGCCGCGCAGCGTGCCAGCGGGCTCCCGCAGGGCGCAGAGCAGGCTGCGCCCGCCGCGCAGGTCGTCGAGGTGGCGCTCCAGCGCGGCGGCCACGGCCGCCCGCGGCGCTCCGGGAAGGAAGCCCACGGACCCGCCGGCGTCGTTGACGCGGACCCAGAGGTCGATGATCTCGTCGCGAAGCGTGTCATCCGCAGCGGCCGCCGCGACCGTCGCCACCCGGGGGGCCTCGAAGTAGAGCATCGGCTCGGCGTCGGTCTGGTCTCGAGGTGCGCGCAGGCCGCAAGCGAGCAGGCCGGCCCGCTCCGCGGTGCGACGCGGGGCCGTGTTGGCCTCGTCGACCATGGCCGTGACCATGACGTGGGGTCGGTGCTTGGCGGCCCAGGCGACGAGGGCCCGAGCGATCTCGAGACCGAGTCCCCCACCGAGCCGGTTGAAGGCCAGCCGGTAGTAGAGGTTGAGAGACCCGGCGTCGGAGTCCTTGTGCCGCAAGCCCGCCCACCCGATCACCTCGCCCGACGCGCGGTCGACGACGGCGGCATACCCCAGCTCGTCGCGCTCCCAGTCGGCCACGTCGTCGGACAGCCGCTCACGACAGCGCGCCGGCGTCGGCATGCTCGTCAGCGCGTGCGCGTAGGTGCGCGGGTCAGTGTGCAGACGGACGTAGTCGTCGAGGTCGGCGAGCATCGGGCGGCGCAGCACGAGCCGCGGCGTCGACAGCCAGGGCTCAGCGCTCACCTCGCCCGTCGCTCCGGTACGCGGCGGTGGCAGTGGCGCTCCAGGACCATGCGCCCATCCTCACCGACGCCACCGACGCGCCTCCCCCGACATGCCGAAGGGCCCCGTGACAGGGCCCTTCGGGTCGCGGCGCGAGAGTGCGTCAGCTGGCGACGACGGCGTATGCCGCGAGGTCGGCCTCGATGACGGGCGTGACCTTGGCCCGCAGCCGGGTGCCGTCGGCGACGTGCTCGCTCTCGAGGATCTCGCCCTCCTCGTGGATGCGCGAGATGAGGTCGCCACGATCGTAGGGGACGAGGACGTCGACCTCGATGTCGGGCTTGGGCAGCTCGCGGGCGATGAGCTCACGGAGCTCGTCGAGGCCCGCGCCGGTGCGCGCCGAGACGGTGATGCAGTGCTTCTCGTGCCGGCGCAGCCGGGCGAGCACCTCCGGGTCGGCGATGTCGGACTTGTTGACGACGATGATCTCCTTGATCTGGTCGCCGCCCACCTCCGCGAGCACGCTGCGCACCGCGGTGATCTGACCCTCGGGGTCGGGGTGCGACCCGTCGACCACGTGCAGCAGCAGGTCGGACTCGCCGACCTCCTCGAGCGTCGAGCGGAAGGCCTCGACGAGCTGGTGCGGCAGGCTGCGCACGAAGCCGACCGTGTCAGCCAGCGTGTAGAGCCGCCCGTCCTCGGTCTCGGTGCGGCGCACCGTCGGGTCGAGGGTTGCGAAGAGCTGGTTCTCGACGAGCACGCCGGCGCCGGTCAGGCGGTTGAGCAGCGAGCTCTTGCCGGCGTTGGTGTAGCCGGCGATCGCGACGGACGGCACGCCGCCCGCCTTGCGGGAATGGCGCCGCGTGTCGCGGCTCGTCTTCATGCCCTTGATGTCGCGGCGCAGCTTGGCGATCTTGGTGTTGATGCGGCGGCGGTCGAGCTCGATCTTGGTCTCACCGGGCCCGCGCGAGCCGATGCCCTCACCGCCGGCGACCCGGCCACCGGCCTGGCGCGACATCGACTCACCCCAGCCACGCAGGCGCGGGAGGAGGTACTGCAGCTGCGCCAGCTCGACCTGGGCGCGACCCTCGCGGCTCTTGGCGTGCTGGGCGAAGATGTCGAGGATGAGCGCGGTCCGGTCGATGACCTTGACCTTGACGACGTCCTCGAGGGCGCGGCGCTGGCTCGGGGCCAGCTCGCCGTCGCAGATGACGGTGTCGGCGCCCTCCTCGACGACGATGTCGCGCAGCTCGATCGCCTTGCCCTTGCCGAGCCAGGTCGCGGGGTCGGGCTTCTGGCGGCGCTGCACGACACCCTCGAGCACGGTCGA
Organism: Humibacillus xanthopallidus; assembly: GCF_044793955.1. GTDB lineage: Bacteria > Actinomycetota > Actinomycetes > Actinomycetales > Dermatophilaceae > Humibacillus > Humibacillus xanthopallidus_C. The sequence continues at coordinate 2,979,657 of NZ_CP084995.1, forward strand.
CCCGGCGGTCTCGGCGAGGGCCGCGAGCTCACGGATGGAGTTCTCGGCGTCGTCGGCGGTGCCCTCGGTCCAGACACCTGCGAGCACGACACGCTCGAGGCGCAGCTGGCGGTACTCGACCTCGGTGACGTCCTCGAGCTCGGTCGAGAGGCCCTGGACGCGACGCAGCGCGGCGCGCTCCTCGCGCTCGAGCTGGTCGCCGTCATAGAGCGGCAGCAGCGTCTCGTCGAGCTCGTCGTGGGTGTCGTCGAAGCCGTCGCCCAAGGCGTCGGCCCGCGTGCCGAGCAGGTCGCGCTCGCGCATGGTGTCTCGGATGTCGATGGCGGGGCGGTTGCTGTGGTTCGTCGTCATGTTCTCCCTATGGTCCCACTCGTCCAACGCCACGAGCCACTCGTTTGTGCCCGCGTCCCCCGGCCAAGGATGTCGGGGCGTCCGTGGCCGATAGCGTGGGCGCCGATGAGCGAGCAGCCCGACCACTACTTCACCGCGGAGCCGGCATCCCCCTCCGAGCGACGTCAGATCATCGTGCGCCTCGACGGCAGACCCGTGACGCTGACGACGGCCAAGGGCGTCTACTCCCCCGAGCGCCTCGACCCCGGCACGGCCGTGCTCCTGACGGGCGCGCCCGACCCCAGTCCCACCGGGGCCCTGCTCGACCTCGGCTGCGGGTGGGGACCGATCGCGCTCACCCTTGCGCTGCGCTCCCCCGGTGCCCGGGTCTGGGGTGTCGACGTCAACCGCCGGGCCCTCGACCTCGCGCGCGCCAACGCCGCCGAGCTGGGCCTCGAGACGATCACCTTCAGCGAGCCCGACGACGTGCCCGCTGACCTGCGCTTCGCGACCATCTGGTCCAACCCGCCCATCCATGTCGGCAAGGCGGCCCTGCACGCCCTGCTCGAGCGCTGGCTCCCCCGGCTCGCCGACGACGGGGTCGCCCACCTCGTCGTGCAGAAGCACCTCGGGTCCGACTCGCTGCAGGCGTGGATCAACGCCCAGGACTGGGGTCTGCGGTGCACGCGCCTGTCGTCCGCCAAGGCCTTCCGCATCCTCGAAGTTCGGCGCACCTGATCACGGGACGCTGTCGACCGCAGGCCGAGCTAGGCCGTCGCGGCCGACCATGAGGAATCACCTCGAACCAGCAGAGCGCCCTACGGGTGGAGGTCCGAGCTGACGAGGGAGTAGACGACGAGGTCGACCCGTCCGGCACGGACGTAGCCGGCGTTGCGCGCCACGCCCTCACGGACGAAGCCGGCGGACTCCGCAGCGCGCTGCGAGGCCACGTTTACGGTTGCCGCGCGGATAACGACACGTTCGAGACCGTGCACGCGCAGGGCCCACTCCGCCAGCACGCGAGCCGCGCGCCCGGCAAGCCCGCGACCTCTGCCCCACGGTGCGACCCAGTAGCCGATCTCGGTTGTGCCCGACACCCAGTCCGTTGCCTTGAGGTCGATGCAACCGTGCAGGCGCCCGTCGACCTCGACGGCGAAGACGATGCCGCGCCCGGTCTCCCGCGCAGTGGTCGCGACCTTGCCGACGAAGTCCTCGGCATGACGCCGTTCGTACGGATGCGGTAGAGGCAGCCACTGGAGGGTCGAGCCGTCCTGGCAGGCGTCCGTGATGTCGTCGACGTCCGTGGACGACAGGGGTCGCAGAACGAAGCCTTGGCCCGTGACCGTCGCCGGCGCGAATCTCCTCTCGGCAGGCGCCGTCACAGCGGGAAGTCGCCGTCGGCGACGAGCTCGGCCGGTCCCGCGAGCTCGACCCGCTGCCCCGGCAGCGGCGTGACCGTGAGTCGCCCGCCGGGCACGTCGACGGTCCACGGCGAGAGGTCCTCGACGCCCGACCAGAAGCGGGTCGCGAGCGCTGCAGCGGCGGCGCCGGTGCCGCACGAGCGCGTCTCGCCGACCCCGCGCTCGTGGACGCGCATCGCGATGTGGCCGGGGCCCTCGGTGCGCACGAACTCGACGTTGGACCCGCCGGTCGGCTCGGGATGCAGCTCGGGTGCCTCGGTGAGGTCGAGGTTCTCGAGGGTGATGCCCTCGGGGAGCATGACGACGGCGTGCGGGTTGCCGAGGTCGAAGGACAGCGCGGGCACGGGCTTGCCGTGCCGCGGCTTCACCATGACGTCGAAGCCGTCACGTCGCGCCCCCTCCTCGTCGACGAGGCGCCAGGGACCCAGGTCGACGGCATACCCCTCGTCGGTGACGCGGACAGTCTTGACCCCCGCCCGCGTCGCGATGCTGAAGGAGCTGCCGAAGACGAGGCCCTCGCGGCGCAGGAAGGCCGCGAAGACGCGGGTGCCGTTGCCACACATCTCGGCGAGCGAGCCGTCGGCGTTGCGGTAGTCCATGAACCACTCGGCCTCCGGCGCGAGCGCCCGCACGGTGTCATCGGTGGCAAAGCGGGTGCGCACGACGCGGATCACGCCGTCGGCGCCGATGCCGGCGTGCCGGTCTGCGATCCGCTGCACCTGGGCCGGCGTCAGCTCGAGCGAGCCCTCGAGGTCGGCGACGAGGATGAAGTCGTTCTCGGTGCCGTGGCCCTTGGTGAAGCGTGTCATGCGGGCCATTCTCCGGTATGCCGCCGGGCCGGGCTCGGCGGGTCCACCGGGTCGCCGTGGGGCCGCGGTCCGAGGGGGTCGTCGGGGTCGACGGGGTCGTCGGAGCGGCCGGGAGTATGGGCGATGCGCGACGCGTGCACCCGGGCATGGGCGATCGCGGCCGGCGTCGTGTCGAAGAGGTGGTTCTCGTGGGCGAGGCCGTCGTGGACTCCGAGCTCGCGCAGCACCCGCTCGTGCTGGGGCTGCACACCCGAGAGCAGCACCGTGATGCCGCGGCCCTCGAGCCGCGAGATCGTGTCGGCGAGCACGGTGGCACCGGTGGCGTCGATGACGGTGACGCGCGCCATGCGCAGCACCACGACGCGGACGTCGCTCACCTCGGTCAGCTCGAGCAGGAAGTCATGCGCGGCGCCGAAGAAGATCGGCCCGTCGATCCGGTAGGCGACGATGTGCTCGTCGAGCAGTGCGAGCTCCTCGTCGGAGTGGTCACTGTCATCGAGGGGGACCTCCTCGAGCCGGGCCGAGCCGGCCGCCTGCCGCAGCACGAAGAAGCCGGCCATGACGAGTCCGAGCAGCACCGCCATCACGAGGTCGAGCAGGACCGTGGCGGCAGCGGTGCCGACGAGCACGATGGCGTCACCGCGCGAGGACCGCAGCAGCGCGCCGAGGCTCGAGACGCGCACCATCTGCACCGCGGTCGCGATGAGGACACCGGCCAACGCGGCCGTGGGGATGAGGGCGACCCAGCGGGAGGCGACGAGCACGATGACGAGCAGGACCACGGCGTGGGTCACGGCCGAGAGCCGTGACACCGCTCCGGAGCGAACGTTGACCGCGGTCCGCGCGATGGCCGCGGTGGCGGGGATGCCACCGAAGAGCGGCGCGGCGAGGTTGGCGATGCCCTGTCCGACGAGCTCCCGGTCGGAGTCGTGCCGCTGCCCGACGCTCATGGCATCGGACACCGTGGCGGACAGAAGGCTCTCGAGCGCGGCCAGGGCGGCCACGGCGACGGCGGGGAGCAGGAGCGAGTCGAGGTCGGAGAGCGCGATCGTCGGCAGTGAGGGAGCCGGCAGGCCTGCGGGGATCGTTCCGATCGTGTCCAGACCCAGGGCGAGCACCGCGTTGGCGACGGTCGCGAGCACGACGACGACGAGGGCCCAGGGCAGGCCCGGACGCAGGCGGGCGAGTCCGAGCACCCCCGCCACCACGGCCGCCGCGACGACGAGCGAGGCGGCCGCCGGATGGGAGGCCCACGTGACGGCGGCCCCCGCCGCCTGACCGAGCACCTTCTCCCCCTCCGCGCCCACGCCGAGGGCGGCAGGGATCTGCTGCAGCAGGATGATGGCCGCGATGCCGAGCGTGAAGCCCTCGACGACGGGGACGGGGACGTAGCGGATGAACCGGCCGGCTCCGGCATAGCCGAGCCCGATGAGCACCATGCCGGCCATGAGCCCGACGACGAGCACGCCGTTGGCGCCGTGGGTGGCGATGATCGGCACGAGGACGACGGTCATGGCGCCCGTGGGGCCGCTGACCTGGACCCGGCTGCCGCCGAAGATCGCGGCGACGGCGCCGGCCACCACGGCCGTCACGAGACCGGCCGTAGCGCCCAGGCCCGAGCTCACCCCGAAGCCGAGGGCGAGGGGCAGCGCGACGAGACCGACCATCAGCCCGGCCGGCAGGTCTCTCCCCCAGCGCACCGAGGCCCAGTCGGAGCGACGGGGAGCCAGGCTCACCACGCGCCGCCACTGCTGGCGCGACCAGCCACGAGCGGCGGGCAGGTCGAGGTCGACCTTCATGAACCGGCCGTTGGGGTCAGCTCGGACTCGAGCTCGCCCTGGACGGCGATGATGCCGGAGAGGATGCTGCGCGCCGCCAGCAGCAGGTCGCGCACCTCGGGCACGCTGACGGAGTAGACGACCTCGCCGCCGACGCGTGCCGACGTGACGAGGGACGTGCGTCGCAGGACGGCGAGCTGCTGCGAGAGGCTGCTGGGCTCGATGTCGATCCGGTCGAGCAGCTCGTGCACCGCGTGGTCACGCTCGGAGAGCAGCTCGAGGATCCGGATGCGTGCCGGGTGACCGAGCGTCTTGAAGAACTCTGCTTTTGCCTGGTAGAGCGGCACGCTCATGGGACGACCCTTCGATGTTGACTTGATCAGTTGCAAACATTATCAAGTCTTGCTCAGGAGCGACACCCCGGGGCCCGGGGCTCAGCGCCGGGCCGTCGTGAGCAGCTCACGCACCTCGTCGACCTTGGGCACCCGGCCCGAGACGACCACCACCTCGTCGACGACGAGGGCGGGGGTGGACATCACGCCGTAGCCGACGATCACCGCGACGTCCTCCACCTTCTCTACCGACGCGTCGAGACCGAGGGTGTCGATCGCCTCACGGGTGACCCGCTCGAGGTTCTTGCAGTTCCTGCAGCCCGGGCCCAGCACCTTGATGATCATGGCTTCTCCTTTGCAGACGTCCGTGGCGCCGCGCCTCAGGTGAGGACGGCGTTGAAGAGGTAGCCCACGGCGACGATGCCGACCCCGACGACGGCGGCGAAGGTCGCGAGCAGCTGGGGCTTGAGGATGCGACGCAGCAGGATCATCTCGGGCAGGGACAGCGCGACGACGGCCATCATGAAGGCCAGCAGGGTTCCCATCGGCAGGCCCTTCTCGTAGAGGGCCTGGACCATGGGCATGACCCCAGCGGCGTTGGAGTAGAGCGGGATGCCGACCAGCACGGCGATCAGCACGCCGAGCGGGTTGTCGGCACCCGCATACGTCGTGAAGAACTCCTCGGGCACCCACCCGTGGATGACCGCACCGACCCCGATGCCCACGAGCAGGTAGGGCCAGATCTTGCGCAGGACGGTGACGACCTCCTCGCTGCCCATCTGCACCCGCTGCTCGAGGGTGAGCCCCGCCGTGGAGTCGATGACCTGACCGCCGAGCGTGGTCTCGAAGACGAACGGCTCGACCCACTTCTGCACGCCGAGCCGGCCCAGGACCCACCCCGCCACGATGGCGATCGTGAGGCCAGCGCCGATGTAGAGGGCGGCGACCTGCCAGCCGAACAGGGTGAAGAGCATGCCGACGGCGATCTCGTTGATGAGGGGGCTTGCGATGAGGAAGCTCATGGTGACCCCGATGGGCACGCCGGCCGCGACGAAACCGATGAAGGCCGGTACGGCGCTGCACGAGCAGAACGGCGTGACGATGCCGAGGCCCGCGGCCATCACGTTGCCCACGCCCTCGCGCTTGCCTCCGAGCAGGGCGCGCGTGCGCTCGATGCTCATGAAGGACCGCAGCACGGTGACGACGAAGATGATCCCCACGAGCAGGAGCAGGATCTTGATGCTGTCGTAGAGGAAGAAGTGGATCGTCTCGGTCAGCCGCGCGGCCGGATCCATCCCGAGACCGTCATAGAGGACCCGGTCCCACAGCCACCCGTTGACCCAGTAGGCCGCGACCCACGCGAGAGCGGCTCCGGCGAGGCGTACCGCCGTGTGCCGGCTCGTCGTGGTCGTGAAGAGTCCTGTGTCGCGCACCGAGGCGCCGTCCTCATCGGTGACCGCCACCTCGACGAGGCGTGACTCGGCCACACTCCGATTTTATGGCGCGTCGACCGGCCGGTGAGCATGGTGTGAGATCGCCGACTGCGAGATGGCGGCCCAGGCCCGCTCGAGCAACCGCGCCCGGTCGCCGTCGGTCGCGTCGAGCCACACGATGCGCGGGTCGGGGCGGAACCACGACTCCTGCCGCCGGGCGTAGCGACGCGTCGCCTGGGCCGTGTCGGAGCGGGCCTGCTCCTCGCTCAGGGTGCCGTCGAGCACCGCGATCGCCTGGCTGTAGCCGATGGCGCGTGACGCCGTCACGCCGTCACGCAGGCCGTGGTCGAGCAGGCCCTCGGTCTCCTGCCGCAGCCCGGCCTGCCACATCCGCTGCACCCGCCGGTCGATGCGCTCGTCGAGCACCCCGCGGTCGACGCGAAGGCCCAGCATGACCGCAGGCGTGAGGAACTCGCGTCGGGGCATCGACGCGCTGAAGGGGCGCCCGGTGATCTCGATGACCTCGAGGGCACGCACGACCCGCCTCACGTTGCCGGGCAGGATCTGGGCGGCAGCGACCGGATCGCTCTCGCGCAGACGTCGGTGCAGTACGGGTCCTCCGAGGCGCTCCGCCTCTGCCTCCAGACGCGCGCGGACCTCAGGGTCCGTGGGCGGGATCTCGAGCCGGTCGAGGGCTGCGCGCACGTAGAGGCCAGAGCCACCGACGAGCACGGCGCGGCGGCCGCGACCCGCGATGGAGGCGAGGTCGGCCCGTGCTGCCTGCTGGTAGGCGGCGACGGTTGCCTCCTGCGTCACGTCAAGCACGTCGAGCTGGTGGTGGGCGATGCCCCGTCGCTGCTCGGGCGGCAGCTTGGCCGTGCCGATGTCCATCCCCCGATAGAGCTGCATGGCGTCCGCGTTGACGATCTCGGCGTCGAGCCGCTCGGCCAAGTCGAGCGCGAGGTCCGACTTGCCGGTCGCGGTGGGCCCGGCGACCGCGATCGTCGGCGCCGCGCCGGACTCGCTCGCGGCTGCGGGGTGAGGCGCTGCGGGAGGGGAGCCGGTCACCCGGCGAGCTCTCCCGAGTGGCCGTCTGCGTGCTCGAGCGGGGCGGTGTCGTCGTCGTGGCCGAAGGGGTCCTCGTCAACACCTGGCAGCCAGGCGTGCCCGGGCTTGCCCCACCCGTTGCGCTTGACCGCCTTGCGCGCCTTCTTGGACTGCCGGTCATCGAGCCGATCGACGTAGAGCGTGCCGTTGAGGTGGTCGTACTCGTGCTGCATGCACCGGGCGAACCAGCCGGTGGCGTCGAACTCGACCCGGTTGCCGTCGAGGTCGAGACCGATGACGTGCGCACGGTCGGCGCGCTTGAGCGGGAAGGCCTCCCCGGGCACGGAGAGGCAGCCCTCGGTCTCCTCGTCGGGGTCCGGTCGCTCCTGCGGGATGCGCGACGTGGTGACCGTGGGGTTGATGACGTGACCCTGCTCGGGCACGCCGTCGTCGTTGGCCATCTTCCAGATGAAGACGCGCAGGCCCACCCCGATCTGCGGAGCCGCGAGGCCGACACCGTTGGCCGCGACGTTCGTCTCGTACATGTCGTCGACGAGGGTGCGGAGCTCGTCGTCGAACTCCGTCACGAGGGCAGCCGCCCGGTGCAGGACGGGCTCACCGGTGATGACGATGGGGCGCACGGTCATGCGCCAAGTCAAGCATGCAGCCGCGGCCGCCTCCGAATCGCCGTCAGGAGGAGGTGCACGCGGCCGCAACGGGCGCGGCCGCGGGACGGCCGATCGACGGCATGCCGAGGCTGACCGTCGGCTTGCCCGTGCCGTGGGGGACGTCCTGCAGCGCCGACCACGCGTCTCCCCCGGAGGTGCGCCGGACGGCATACGGGTCGCCCTGCACACCGGAGTCGGCGACGAGGTGGTGCGGTGCGCCGTAGGTGACGGCCACCGTGACGGCGTCACCCGGGCGCGGCAGCTCGGCGCCCTCCGGGACGGCGAAGTGGACGAGACGGTTGTCGCGAGCCCGACCCGACAGACGCTTGGTCTGTAGATCCTTGCGGCCCTCCGACGGGGCGACGAGGACCTCGACCTCGCGGCCCTCCAGGCGACGGTTCTCGGCCCAGCTGACCTCCTCCTGCAGGGCGATGAGCCGCTCGAAGCGCTCCTGCACGACCTGCTTGGGCACCTGCTGCTCCATCGTGGCGGCGGGGGTGCCCGGGCGGATGGAGTACTGGAAGGTGAAGGCGCTGGAGAACCGCGCGGCTCGCACGACGTCGAGGGTGCCCTGGAAGTCGGCCTCGGTCTCGCCCGGGAAGCCGACGATGATGTCGGTCGTGATCGCGGCGTCCGGGATGTGCTCGCGGACGGCGTCGATGATGCGCAGGAACTTCGCGCTGCGATAGGAGCGGCGCATGTCCCTCAGCACCTTGTCGGAGCCGGCCTGCAGCGGCATGTGCAGGCTCGGCATGACGTTGGGCGTCTCGGCCATCGCCAGGATGACGTCGTCGGTGAAGGCCGCCGGGTGCGGGCTGGTGAAGCGGACGCGCTCGAGGCCGTCGATCTCACCGCAGGCCCGCAGCAGCTTGCCGAAGGCGAGTCGGTCGCCGAACTCCACCCCGTAGGTGTTGACGTTCTGCCCGAGGAGCGTCACCTCGACGACGCCCTGGGCGACGAGCGCCTCGATCTCGGCGAGGATCTCGCCGGGACGGCGGTCCTGCTCCTTGCCGCGCAGGCTCGGGACGATGCAGAACGTGCAGGTGTTGTTGCAGCCGACCGAGATCGAGACCCAGCCGCTGTAGGCCGAGTCGCGTCGGGTCGGGAGGGTCGAGGGGAAGACCTCGAGGCTCTCGAGAATCTCGACCTCGGCCCGCTTGTTGTGCGCCGCCCGGTCGAGCAGCGCCGGAAGCGAGCCGATGTTGTGGGTGCCGAAGACGACGTCGACCCACGGGGCCCGCTCCACGATCGTGCCGCGGTCCTTCTGGGCCATGCAGCCACCGACGGCGATCTGCATCTCGGGCTTCTTCAGCTTGGCCTGCCGCAGCTGTCCGAGGTTGCCGTAGAGCTTGTTGTCGGCGTTCTCGCGGACCGCACAGGTGTTGAAGACGACGACGTCGGCGACCTCGGGACGCTCCCCCGCCGGCAGGCCGGCGAGATCGACGTAGCCGGCGGTCTCGAGCAGGCCCGACAGACGCTCACTGTCGTGGACGTTCATCTGGCACCCGTGGGTGCGCACGTCGTAGGTCTTGGGCGCCCCCGACGTCGGCGCGGACTCAGGGCGGGTCTGAAGGCTGGGCTGCATCGTCATGGCCCGTCAAGAGTACGGCGTCGCGCCCGCCCCGCCGATCTGCTCCCGTGCCGCGGCGTCTCGCAGGGCGGTCCCGCGGAATAGGCGGCATGCTGGAGCCGTTCTCCTCTTCGCTTGACAATTCAACGACGTGCTGCAACAGTAGTTGTTGAAAGTTCAAATACCTACTTCCGAAGGAAACATCATGGGTCTGTTCAACCGCTCCAAGGACGAGGTCGTCACCGAGGCCGCCTCCGTCGCCGTCGACGACATCTCCGGTGACTACGCCATCGACCCCAGCCACACCCGCATCGGCTTCTCCGCCCGCCACGCGATGGTCACCAAGGTCCGCGGCCACTTCGACCAGTTCGAGGGCAACGCGCACGTCGACACCACGACGCCGGCCAACTCGTCGGTCAACGTCACCATCGAGGCCGCCAGCGTCACGACCGGCAACGAGCAGCGCGACGGTCACCTCAAGACCCCCGACTTCTTCGACATCGCCAACTACCCGCAGATCACCTTCGTGTCGACCAGCGTCGAGCGTGACGGCTCCGAGTGGGACATCACGGGTGACCTCACGATCAACGGCGTGACCAAGTCCGTCACGATCCCCTTCGAGGAGACCGGCTCCGCGAAGGACCCGTTCGGCAACACCCGCGTGGGCTTCGAGGGTGACGTCACCATCGACCGCACCGAGTGGAACCTCTCGTTCAACGCCGCCCTCGAGACCGGTGGCGTCCTCGTCAGCGAGAAGGTCAAGCTCGAGTTCGATGTCTCGGCCATCGCGATCGTGCCGTCCGAGGTCTGAGCGACCTCGTCAGGACACCCTCGCGGCAACTGCCGCTGACCGAAGGGTGGGGAGCCGATGCTCCCCACCCTTTCGCGTGCGCCCAGCGCCCCGCCTGGTGCCCCCGCTCGCGCGGAGTGACCACCCCGGTCGCCGGTGTCGTGCCGCACTGGCGCACCGTCGACCCGAGGCCGGGTCGCCGCAGCGCTCAGTCGCGCTGGTGCTCCGGAGCGGCGTCGACCGCCTCGCGGATCACCGGCCAGGCCACCTCGCTGGAGTAGCCCTTGCGCGCGAGCAGGCCTGCGAGACGGCGCGTCTGAACCTCGGGAGCCAGTCCGTGCAGGCCCCGCATCCGCTTCTCGACGAGCTGCTCGGCACGGACGCGCTCGTCGCCTGCGCCGACCTGGCTGAGGGCCTCGTCGGCCACCTCCTGGTCGATGCCCTGCTTGCGCAGCTCGTGCGCGAGGGCTCGCCGCGCCAGGCCCCTCTCGGAGTGCCGTGCGCGCACCAGCATCTCGGCATAGGCCTCGTCGTCGACGAGGCCGACCTCCGTCATGCGGTCGAGGACGCGCCCCGCGACGTCGTCGTCGCAGCCTCGCTGGCGCAGCTTCCGCTCGAGCTGCACCCGGCTGCGCGGAGCCATGCTCAGCTGACGCAGCACGATGGCGCGGGCCACGGACTCCGGGTCGGCCTCCGAGGCGGCCGCTGCCGGGTCGTCAGGCGGGGGAACGCGATCCGCGGAGGATGCCCGGGACCGAGAGCGTCGACGGGACGCCGAGCCGGCGGGAGGCGGCCCGGCCGCCGCCACAGCCTCTGCTGCTGCAAGGGCGGCGGTGGCTCGGGCCAGGCGGTCCTCCACCGAGGCATCACGTGCTGAGTGCCCGACCGCACGGTCGTCACCCGTCATGATCAGAAGTCGACGGGCACGTCCGAGACCTCGGCCGGCTGGTCGACGCGCGGCCCGACCCCGAGCTTCTCCTTGACCTTCTTCTCGATCTCGTCGGCGAGGTCGGGGTTGTCCTTGAGGAAGTTGCGGGCGTTCTCCTTGCCCTGACCGAGCTGGTCGCCGTCGTAGGTGTACCAGGCGCCGGCCTTGCGGACGAAGCCGTGCTCGACACCCATGTCGATGATGCCGCCCTCACGGGAGATGCCGTGACCGTAGAGGATGTCGAACTCGGCCTGCTTGAAGGGCGGGGCGACCTTGTTCTTGACGACCTTGACGCGGGTGCGGTTGCCGACCGGCTCGGTGCCGTCCTTGAGGGTCTCGATGCGTCGCACGTCGAGGCGCACCGAGGCGTAGAACTTCAGTGCCTTGCCGCCGGTCGTGGTCTCGGGCGAGCCGAACATCACGCCGATCTTCTCGCGGAGCTGGTTGATGAAGATCGCGGTCGTGCCGGTGTTGTTGATCGCCCCGGTCAGCTTGCGCAGGGCCTGGCTCATGAGTCGGGCCTGCAGGCCGACGTGGCTGTCGCCCATCTCGCCCTCGATCTCGGCTCGCGGCACGAGCGCCGCCACCGAGTCGACGACGATGATGTCGATCGCACCGGAGCGGATCAGCAGGTCGGCGATCTCGAGCGCCTGCTCCCCCGTGTCGGGCTGGGAGACGAGCAACGCGTCGGTGTCGACGCCGAGCTTCTGGGCGTAGTCGGGGTCGAGCGCGTGCTCCGCGTCGATGAACGCCGCGATGCCGCCGGCCTTCTGCGCGTTGGCGACGGCGTGGAGAGCGACCGTCGTCTTGCCCGAGGACTCCGGGCCGTAGATCTCGACGACCCGGCCGCGCGGCAGGCCGCCGATGCCGAGAGCGACGTCAAGGGCGATCGACCCGGTGGGGATCACCTCGATCGGCGCACGGACGTCGTCGCCCAGGCGCATCACGGCGCCCTTGCCGTAGCTCTTCTCGATCTGCCCCATCACCGAGGCGAGCGCCTTGTCCTTGTCCTTTGCCTGCACCGATGCCATGTCGGGTCACCTTGTCTGCCGTCTGCGCTGCGGTCGTCTGCCTTCGACCCGTGCACGGCCTCGTCGTGAGATGTGCTGTCGGGTCAGACGTTAGGTGCCGGCGCCGACATCGGGGTGAACCACGAGACGGCCTGTGGATGATGCGGGTGGTGGCGCAGGACCTGTGGACGACAGTACCGAACACCTGTTCGACAGGCGGGAGCGACACGCCGCTCCTGCTCAGCGTCCTGCGGACCCGCCCTGCGCGCCACGTGCCACGCGGTCGTCGCGCCCGAGACGGCGCTGCGGGGGCACGTCCATGTCGTCGCACAGCGCCTCCCAGACGTCGCGCGGTGGCACGCCGTCGGCGATCGCCTGCACGGCCGTGCGCTGCTGCAGCGCACCAAGCACGTGGTCGCGGGCGAGCGAACCGGCATACGCCGGACCGAACTCGTCGTCCATGAGGGTCCAGAAATGGCTCATCCGCACCGGGTCCTCCTGACCTGCGTCACCTCGGTCGCGGCGCGGGTCCCTGCCCCCGGCCTGCGTCACGATCCGGGCCAGCATACGCGCGCCGCCGCGGTGCCCCGCGGCACCGTGGTCCCTGCCACCTGATCGCGGGGGCCCTCCCCGCGAAGGCGTCTCCTCGGAACCCCCACAGCCTCGCGGGTGGTCCCAAGGTCATCACAGCGTTGCGCGATCCTGCCATGCACGTCGGTGCCCGGAGGTATCGTCCACAACGGCGCACGTCATGCGTGCCGGCGCCGCGCTGCACCGACTCAGCAGGGGGAGAACGACCATGACCGACCCGACCCAGGACCCGACGCCGGACCCGACGCAGCGCCCGCCGGTCCCGCCGATCCCGCGCTACTCCTACCCCGGGAGCCCACCGGCATCAGCCGACCCGGGGGTGGGCCTCTCCGACGCCGATGAGAGCGCCCCCGCCCCCCGGCCGACCGGCCGGCGCGCCGGTCTCCTGGTCGGTGGCGTCGTCGCGGCCCTCGTGCTCGGTGGTGGTGCCGTCTTCGCCGTGCAACAGCTGAGCGGCGGCGGCGCCCAGCCGGCCGACGTGCTCCCCGGTGACGCCTACGGCTACCTGCGCCTCGACATCGACCCCTCCGCGGGTCAGAAGATCGCCGCGGTGCGCTTCCTCGACAAGCTGCCGCAGGTGCGCGACACCCTCGGCGGCGACGACCCGCGCCAGAAGCTGTGGGAGCTCATCGCCACCGAGGCCTCGGACGACTGCATCACGGCCTTCAGCTACGACACCGACATCGCGCCCTGGCTCGGTGACCGGGCCGGTGCCGCCATCCGTCCGGGAGGCACCGAGGACAAGCCGCACGTCGCTCTCGCCGTGCAGGTGACCGACGAGGCCCGTGCCGAGCAGATGCTCGGCAAGCTCTTCGCCTGCGACCCGGACGGCGCCGACATCGAGACGAAGGACGGCTACGTCCTCGTGATGCCGCCTGGCACCGGCACGGCCACCATGGCGGCCGTCGCCAAGGGCACGCTCTCCACGAACGCCACCTTCACCGGCGACATGAGCGCCCTCGGCGAACAGGGAGTGGTCTCCGCCTGGTTCGACATGACGCGTGGGGCCAAGGAGCTGCAGGGTCTCGGCGCGGGCGCCCTCGGCCTGTCGAGCACGACGGCCGTCGGTGCGGAAGGCCGCGTCGCGGCAGCGCTGCGCTTCGACCCGTCCTACGTCGAGCTCGCCGGCGTCGTGCGCGGGGCCACGGCGGTCAAGGCCGCACCGGGTGACGCGGCCCAGCTGCTCAACCTGCCCGACGACACGGCGGTGGCCCTGCACGTGTCGGGCGCTGACCAGGCCGTCGACGCCGCGTGGCCGCAGCTCGCCGACCAGCTCGAGGACCTCAGCGGGATCACGGGCGGCGACGTCATCGGCGAGATCGAGCAGCAGCTCGACGTCACCCTGCCCGACGACCTCAAGGTGCTGCTCGGCCGCTCGTTCACGGTCTCGGCCCCGCAGCAGGACCTCACGTCGGCCGACACCTTCGTGGTCGGCGGCAAGATCGTCTCGGGCGACAGCGCCCGAGCCACTGCGCTGGTCGACCGCCTCGACCAGGCGCTGGGCGACGTGCTCACGCACACCCTCGACGCCGGCACCCTCTACCTCGCCAGCGACCCCGCCTACGTCGACACGCTCAAGCAGGGTGGTGGCCTCGGTGACACCGACGCCTTCAAGGCCGCCCTCGGCGACGTGGGCAGCGCGAACGGCGTGCTCTTCGTCGACCTCGACCGTATCGAGAGCGCCTACCTCGGCGACCTCGACGGCGACACCCGGGCAGCCGTGGAGTCACTTCGTGCGGTCGGGGCCTCGACCCGCGTGACGGGTGACGGCGAGGCCGCGTTCTCGCTGCGGGTCGTCGGCAACTGAGCCGTTCGACCCCGCCGTCCTCCGCGAAGCGTCCTACACGGCCGACGCGGCCCAGCCCGAGATCCCCGATCCCGGGTCGGACGGCATCCGGATCTCGTTGCCGGAGTAGGTGATCCCGCCGGCGACCGGCGAGGCGATCGACCACCACGCGGCATCGAGGTCGGGGGTATGCGTGGTCGGCTGGGCCGCGACGAGCGCGGCGGCCGCGCCGACCCCGATGTGGCTCTCCATCATGGAGCCGACGATGGTGCCGAGCCCGGCCTCCTCGGCCCGCCGCAACAGCGCGCGACCCAGGGTGAGCGACCCGCACTTGGCGAGCTTGACGTTGATGAGGTCGGCGGCCCCGAGCCGGATGATCCGCTCGAGGTCGTGCACGCCGTAGCAGGACTCGTCGGCCATGACCGGCAGACCCACCCGGGCGCGCACCCACGCCATCCCCTCGACGTCGTCGGCGACGACGGGCTGCTCGACGAACTCGACACCGAGGTCGGCGACCTCGAGCGCCCGGATGACCGAGACCGCCTCCTCCCGGGTCCACCCCTGGTTGGCGTCGAGGCGGATCGCGATGCCGGGCCCGACGGCGTCACGCACCGAGGCGACACGCTGCACGTCGGTCGACGCGTCGGTGCCGACCTTCATCTTGAGCGTCGTGAAGCCGGCCGCGACCCGCTCGCGCGCCGTGTCGGCGAGCGCTGCCGCCGCCCCGGCCGACAGGGTGACGTCCGTCGTCAGCCGATCCGGTATGCCGTCCGGTCGGCCCGAGAGCAGGGCGGCGAAACTCGTGCCCTCCGCCCGGGCGACGAGGTCGTGCAGCGCCGCATCGACGGCGGCCTTGGCGCCGAAGTTGCGGGCGACCGCACGCTGCGCGGCCGCGGCGACGGCGGCGAGGTCGGCGCGGTCGTCGAGGGCGCGGCCGAGGAGGAGCGGAGCGAGCATCGACTCGATGCAGGCGGCCGCACTCGCCAGGGACTCCCCCGTCACCTGCCACACCTGCGGGGCCTCGCCCCACCCGACCCGACCGTCGCTGTCGGTGATCGTCACGACGACGGTGTCGGTCGTCTCGGTGCGGCGGAGCGCCGTGACGAAGGGGGTGTGCAGGCGCACGGTCGAGGTCCGGGTCTCGACGCGGTCGATGGTCGTCACGACTGCACCTCCCGGTCGTCCCCGGCGGGGCCGGCCTGGCCGGCCATGCCAGCGTCGGCGTGGTCGACACCGGCATGGTCGCCGTCGACATGGTCGGCGGCCCAGACGTCGGCGGCGACGGAGGCGACGAAGGCGGCACCCTCGTGCTCGCCGAGGTCGATCGTCGTGCAGATGGCGAGGACGAACGGCTCCTCGCCGGTGGGCCGCACGAGGGCGACGTCGTGCGAGACCCCCGGGATCCAGCCAGACTTGCTCGCGGTCGGGGTGCCGCTCGGCAGCCCCGCCGGGATCTGGTCGAGATGCTGCTGGCGCGAGAGCATCTGCTCGACGGGCTCACAGACGGCCGGGCCACCGAGCGCCGGCTCACGCCGGGCCACGGCGGCCATGACGAGGCCGAGGTCGGCCGCGGTCACGGTGTTGGTGATGCCGGCCGCGCGGGCCGCGGAGTCCTCGATGCCGCGCCCGACGACGGTGGTCGGTGAGCACCCGGCCAGCTGCAGCACTAGTGCCACCTCCTCGCGCCCGACGACGTCGAGCAGCAGGTTGGTGGCGAGGTTGCCCGAGTGGGTGATGGCGTGCTCGGCGAGCTGGCGCAGGGTGCGGGTGGCGCCGAGGGCCGCCCACGTCTCGGGGTCCTGGTCGTCATCGACGTCCATCGAGAAGGGTGAGCCGTCGTGCACCGACGCGAACGCGTTGTGCACCGGGTGCGGGGCGTCCAGATCGAGCTCGCCCCGCACGACGCGGCGCTGAGCCGCCACGACGAGGGGCAGCTTCATCGTCGAGGCGGCATAGTGCGGCTCACCGGCTCGGTGGCTCCACCGGCACCGGCCGGCGAGATCCCCGAGCCAGACGGACACGGAGGCGGACGGGTCTGCCGTGGCCACGGCGTGGAGGCGGGCGTCGAGGTCGGCGAAGGCGCTGTGCACCCTCAGAACGCTAGAGGATCAGGCCGCGGAGGCCGACACCACGTCGTTGCTCGGCACCGGGAGCGTGACGGTCGGTGCGAGGCCCTCGCTCTCGGCCATGCGGCTCGAGACGTCGATGAGCACCTGCGAGAGCGGCAGCTCGAGCGCGCCGCAGATGGAGGCGAGCAGCTCGGAGGACGCTTCCTTCTCGCCACGCTCGACCTCGCTGAGGTAGCCGAGGGAGACCGAGGCGGTGGCCGAGACCTCACGCAGGGTGCGTCCCTGGGCCCGACGACGCTCGCGCAGGACGTCGCCCAGCTCACGTCGCAACAGTGTCGTCATGCCGGCCTCCTTCAGGTCCTCGTCTCGGCGGCTCGTCATCGGATCGGGTCTCAGGCGGATCTGATGAGGTGGTCAACTGCTCGGGTGCGGTCCGGCGTCGTCCGGAGCCACTAGGGCTACCGTACCCCCAGCCCCTGTCGGCGGTGCAGGGGTTGGTGGGGTGGCGGCGATCTCGCGGAGCGCGAGCAGCAGCACCTCACGCACCGCACGGGTGCGCACCGCCGTCCGGTCCCCCTTCAACTCCAGGGCGCGGGTGGCTGTTCCCGAGGGCCCCGCGACGGCGATGTGCACGGTGCCGGCCGGCTTGCCCTCTGCCGGTCCCGGACCGGCGACTCCGGTGGTGGACAGGGCCCACGTCGCGCCGAGGCGGACGCGGGCGCCCTCGGCCATGGCGACGGCGACCGCTGGGTCGACGGTGCCCACCCGGTCGAGGAGCTCGGCCGGCACCCCCAGCAGGTCGACCTTGACCCGGGGCGCGTAGGCGAGGACACCCCCGAGCAGCACCACCGAGGCACCCGGGGTGTCAGCCACCGTCGCGGCCACGAGTCCGGCCGTCAGGGACTCGGCGCTCGCGACGGTCTCACCGCGCTCGGTCAGCAGCTCCACGAGCCGCTTCCCCGGCTCGGCACCCGACACCTGCACGCGTCACTCCCTCCCGGGCCCACCGCGGTCGGCAGGATCGGCCGTCGGCCGCTCCTCGTCGGTGCCACGCGAGCTGTCTGCAGCACCGCCGGCCCGGGCCTCGCGGCCCGCCGCGCGGGTCTCGCGTCCCGCCGCGCGCGCGGCGCGACGTAGCCGCGTGCGCTCGCTCGTCTCGCGCAGGCGGGCCGCCTTGAAGACGTAGTCGACCCCGCTCACGACCGTCATGACGAACGCTGCGCCGAGCAGGACGTAGGCGACGAAGAGCCAGGCGCCCCCGAGCGGCAGCACTGCGAGCGGGAAGGTCAGGGCGGCGAGCGACAGGGTCTGCAGCATCGTCTTGAGCTTGCCCCCACGTCCGGCCGGCATGACGCCGTGCCGGATGACGACGAAGCGCAGCACCGTGATGCCGATCTCGCGCACGACGATGACGATGGTCACCCACCACCAGATGACCCCGAGCAGCGACAGCCCGATGAAGGCGGTGCCGGTCAGTGCCTTGTCGGCGATGGGGTCGGCCACCTTGCCGAAGTTGGTGATCTCACCGCGCTCGCGTGCGATCTTGCCGTCGATGCCGTCGGTGACCGCGGCGATCACGAAGACGAGCCAGGCCCAGAAGCGCCACCAGGGGTTGGAGCCGCCGTCCATGAAGAGGAACGTCGCGTAGACGGGCACGAGGAGGAAGCGCAGGACCGTCAGCGCGTTGGGCAGGTTCCAGTCGGTCGGACGCGGTGCAGGCCCCTCCCCCCGGTGGAAGCCACCCACGGTCATCGCGGCTCCGCGACCAGGTCGATGCCCTCGGTGCCGACGACGACGGCCGCGACGAGGTCGCCGACCGCCGGCTGGGGTGCCCCCTCGGGCAGGTGCAGGAGCGTGACGCCGTCGACGTCGGGGCCCTGGAACGCGGCGCGGCCCACGGGCAGACCGTCGTCGTCGATCTCCTCGACGAGCACGACGACGTGCTCGCCGATGCGCTCCTCGGCACGTTGCGCGTTGAGCTCCTCGACGAGCCGGGTGAAGCGGTCGAGACGGTCGGCGACGACCTCGGGAGCCAGGTGGCCGGCATACGTCTCGGCCTCGGTGCCGTCCTCGTCGGAGTAGCCGAAGACGCCGACGACGTCGAGGCGCGCCTCGGTGAGGAAGGCCTCGAGCTCGTCGAGGTCGGCCTCGGTCTCGCCGGGGAAGCCGACGATGACGTTGCAGCGCACGCCCGCCTCGGGGGCGTCGGCGCGCACCCGCGCGAGCAGGTCGAGGAAGGCCTCGCGGGAGCCGAAGCGGCGCATCGAGCGCAGCAGCGGCTCGGACGCGTGCTGGAAGGAGATGTCGTAGTAGGGCACGACCCCCGGGGTGTCGGCCATCGCCCGCAGCAGACCGGGACGGATCTCGGCGGGCTGGAGGTAGGACACGCGCACGCGCTCGATGCCCTCGATGGCGGTCAGCTCGGGGAGCAGCTTCTCGAGCAGGCCGAGGTCACCGAGGTCCTTGCCGTAGGACGTGGAGTTCTCGGAGACGAGGAAGAGCTCCTTGACGCCACGCTCGGCGAGCCAGCGGCCCTCGGCGATGACGTCGGCAGGCCGGCGCGAGACGAAGGCGCCGCGAAACATCGGGATGGCGCAGAACGAGCAGCGTCGGTCACAGCCGGAGGCGATCTTGAGCGGCGCCCACGGCCGGCCGTCGAGGCGGGCACGGATGACGCGGGGGCCCGACGCCGGCGTCGGCACGGTGACCTCGTCGGTGGCGGCAGCGGCGGCATACGCCTGCGTGTCGCCGTGACCCGGAAGCGCCACGTCGCGACTGCCACCCTGCCGCTCCACCGGCGAGAGGGGCAGCAGGGTGCGCCGGTCGCTCGGCGTGTGGCTGGCCACGTGGCCGCCGGCGAGGATGGTCTGCAGGTGGGCGCTCATGTCGCGGTAGGAGTCGAAGCCGAGCACGGCGTCGGCCTCGGGGAGCTGCTCCTCGAGCTGCTCGCCGTAGCGCTCGGCGAGGCACCCGACCGCGACGACCTTCTGCGTGCGGCTGCCGCCGCCCTTGAGGTCGGAGGCCTCGAGGAGCGCGTCAATGGAGTCCTTCTTGGCCTGCTCGACGAAGCCGCACGTGTTGACGACGGCCACGTCGGCCTCGGCCGCGTCGTCGACGAGCCGCCACCCCTCGGCCAGGAGCCGGCCGGCGAGCTCCTCCGAGTCGACCTCGTTGCGGGTGCACCCGAGGGTGACGAGCGCGACGCTCCGGTCGGTGCTCGGGTGGGGAGGGGTCATGCGACCACTCTAGATGGCGCGGTGTTCAATGACGGACATGCCAGCACGCCCCCCGACCGCCTCCACCGAGCCCGCCGGCAGTCCCCTCGGGCGCGCTCGCGCACTGCTCGCCGAGCACCCTCTCATCGACGGTCACAACGACCTGCCGTGGGCGGCGCGGGAGCAGAGCGGCTACGACTTCGAGGCGCTCGACATCGCGGAGTCGGTGCCCACGACGCAGACCGATCTCCCCCGCCTCGAGCAGGGTGGGGTGGGTGGGCAGTTCTGGTCGGTCTTCGTGCCGAGCACCCTGCAGGGCGATGCCGCCGTCGCCGCCACGCTCGAGCAGGTCGACTGCGTGCACCGGATGATCGCGACGTATGCCGACCGGCTGGCCCTCGCACGCACCGCCGACGAGATCGAGCGGGCCCGGGACTCCGGCCGCCTCGCGTCGCTGCTCGGGGCCGAGGGCGGCCACTCGATCGGCTGCTCCCTCGGAGCCCTGCGGATGCTGCACGCGCTCGGGGTGCGCTACCTGACGCTGACCCACAACGACAACACCCCCTGGGCCGACTCCGCGACCGATGTGGCCGTCGTCGGTGGTCTCAGCGCCTTCGGCCGGGAGGTCGTCGGCGAGATGAACCGGCTCGGCATGATGGTCGACCTCAGCCACGTCGCAGCGACGACCATGCGCGCCGCGCTCGAGACGACGACGGCGCCGGTCATCTTCAGCCACTCGAGCGCGCTCGCCCTGTGCAACACGCCCCGCAACGTGCCCGACGACGTGCTCGCCGCCCTGCCGGGCAACGGCGGGGTCTGCATGGTCACCTTCGTGCCGGAGTTTGTCTCCCCCGCGACCGCGGCGTGGCGGGTCGAGGCGTCCGAGGCCGCTGCCGAGGTCGGGGTCGACGCGAAGGACTGGGAGGCGTTCGGCCGCTTCACCGCGTCGTGGCAGGCCGACCACTCCAAGCCCGACGCGACGATCGAGCAGGTCGTCGCCCACCTCGAGCACGTGCGCGAGGTGGCCGGCATCGACCACGTCGGCATCGGCGGCGACTACGACGGCACCGACACCTTCCCCGTGGGCCTCGAGGACGTCAGCGGGTACCCCCTGCTCGTCGCGGCCCTGCTCGAGCGCGCGTGGTCGGAGGCGGAGGTCGCCCAGCTCGTGCGCGGCAACACGCTCCGGGTGATGCGCGACGTCGAGGCAGTCGCCCGTGACCTGCAGGACACGCGCGCCCCGAGCCTCGCGACCTTCGCTGCGCTCGACGGCTGACGCGACCTGACGCGACATGGCAGGGGCGAGCGCGTCGGGGCGCGGCGGGGCATCAGTCTGCAGATCAGTCGGCGACTGGTGCTGCCCTGACGACAGCAGACGCAGACTGATCCGCAGACAGATCGACACAGCCAGTCACCCCGCAGATCAGTCTGCGGATCTGTCTGCGGTCACTGCCGGAAGCGGGCGATGGTGAGGCCGACGAGGCGGGCAACGACGAGGGCGACGTAGAGCATCCCGGTGATCTGCTGGAGCAGCACGAACGACCGGGCGTGTGGCTCGATCGCGTAGATGTCGGACAGCCCGGTCCCGGTCATGTTCGCAATAGAGAGGTAGAGCATCTCGAACCATGAGCGCTCGCTACCAAGGTCCTCACCATGGATGACGAAGGACTCGGGCCAGATGAACTGGATGGCGAGGTAGAAGTACGCGTACCCCCAGGCCACGACCGTGAACGTGGCACCCGTGGCATAGAGCTCGTCTCGAGTCACCCAGTTATCGGCGAACATGTATCGCAGCAGGCCGTAGCCCGTGTAGAAGTAGAAGAGGGCGTGT
Source organism: Humibacillus xanthopallidus (assembly GCF_044793955.1). Taxonomy (GTDB): domain Bacteria; phylum Actinomycetota; class Actinomycetes; order Actinomycetales; family Dermatophilaceae; genus Humibacillus; species Humibacillus xanthopallidus_C. The sequence goes on from NZ_CP084995.1 coordinate 3,001,265, forward strand.
AGCAGGGCGCTCCAGAACGCCACGACGTCGTTGGCCGGCCACACCGCCTCGGCGATCGTGAGCAGCACGACCGGGCCGCCGAGCACCGCGGCGACCCACGTCAGGGCAGGCGTCGCGCGCACCGCCCGCACCGCGAGGAAGAGCACGAGCAGGCCGATGAGACCGAAGACCGCTCTCCCGGTCTCGTGGACGTCGCCCTCGCGCGTCTCGACGAACGGGTAGGTGAGCAGCGCCCCGAGCTGCACGAAGAGCAGTAGCGCGCACGGCAGGTCGGTCACCTTGCGGCGCAGCCGGTCGAGGCGGCTCGGCGGTCCGGCGCGACGGGGCGAGGACGGCCAGAGCTCAAGTGATGCACTCACCTCCCGGAGCCTAGTCGCGACCTCGTCAAGAACGCGTCAAGAGGTGTCAGCCCGCCGTCAACGCGAGCGATCCGGGGCGGGCACCGGCGTAGGAACGTCTCATGATCCTCACCATTGCCCTGGCCGTGGTCGGTGTGGCCCTGGTGGGCTACCTCGTCTACGTGCTGCTGCACGCCGACCGCTTCTGATGGGCGAGACCGCCAGCGGACTGCTCACCATCGCAGTGCTCGTCGCCGCCCTCGCCGTCGTCCACGTCCCCCTCGGCGCGTGGCTCGCGCGGGTCTTCACCGACCCGGGGCACTGGCGCCTCGAGCGCCTCGCCTACCGCCTGTGCCGCGTCGACCCGGCCTCCGAGCAGCGGTGGACGACGTATGCCGCGGCCGTCCTCGGCTTCTCCGTCGTCGGCATCGCGCTGCTCTTCGCGCTCATCGTCGCCCAGGGCACGCTCCCCCTCGCCCGGGGCGCAGCCATGGATGTCGACACCGCCCTCAACACGGCCGTCTCCTTCGTCACCAACACCAACTGGCAGTCGTATGCCGGTGAGTCCGGCGTGTCTCCCCTCGTGCAGACGGTGGGGCTGACCGTCCAGAACTTCGTCTCCCCCGCCGTCGGCCTGGCCGTGGCCATCGCGCTCGTGCGCGGCCTCGCCCGCTCCTCGGGCACGACCATTGGCAACTTCTGGGTCGACCTCGTGCGCGCCGTGGTGCGCGTGCTGCTGCCGATGGCGGTGGTCGCCGCCGTCCTGCTGCTCCTCGGTGGCGTCATCCAGAACCTCACCGAGGCCACGACCGTCACGACGCCCTCGGGCGGCTCGCAGGTCACCCAGGGTGGCCTCGTCGCGTCGCAGGAGGCCATCAAGGAACTGGGCACCAACGGAGGCGGCTATTTCAATGCCAACTCCGCGCATCCCTTCGAGAACCCCACCGCGCTCACCAACCTCCTTGAGGTCTTCCTGCTGCTCGTCATCCCCTTCTCGCTCCCGCGCACCTACGGCCTGCTCGTCGGTGACCGTCGGCAGGGCTGGGCGGTCCTCGGGGTCATGGCGAGCCTCTGGGGCCTCGTCGTGGCCGTCGTCACGTGGGCCGAGGTCAGCGCGGCGGGCGGCCCGCTCGGCGCCCTCGAGGGCAAGGAGGTGCGCTTCGGCGTCTGGCCGTCAGCACTCTTCGCCGCGAGCACGACCGGCACCTCGACGGGCGCCGTCAACTCGATGCACGAGAGCTTCAGCCCCCTGGGCGGTGGCGGCGCGCTCTTCTCGATCCTGCTGGGCGAGATCGCACCCGGTGGCGTCGGCTCCGGCCTCTACGGCGCGCTGCTCCTCGCCATCCTCACGGTCTTCATCTCCGGCCTCATGGTGGGGCGCACGCCCGAGCTGCTCGGCAAGCAGGTGGGTCGCCGCGAGATCACCCTCACGGCGCTCGCCCTGCTCGTCATGCCGGCCCTCGTGCTCGTCTTCACCGGCATCGGCATGGTCGCCCCGCTCGTCACGTCGCAGATGCTCGCCACGGGTCCGCACGGGCTCACCGAGGTGATGTATGCCTACGCCTCGGCCGCCAACAACAACGGCAGCGCGTTCGCCGGCTTCTCGGCGGACACGCCCTACACGAACCTCACGCTCGCGCTGTGCATGCTGCTCGGCCGCCTGGTGCCGATCGTGCTCGTGCTCGCGCTCGCCGGCGCCCTTGTCGCACAACGGCGCCGACCGGTCGGCGCCGGCACGCTTCCGACCCACACCCCCACGTTCGCAGGCCTCTTCGTCGGGGTGGCACTCATCGTCACCGGACTGACCTTCTTCCCGGCCCTGGCCCTCGGTCCCCTCGCGGAGGCACTGTCATGACCCTCGCCACCCTCGCTCGACAGCTCGTCGCGACCTTCCCGCAGGCGGTGCGCAAGCTCGACCCCCGCCACGTCTTTCGCAGCCCGGTCGTCTTCGTCGTGTGGGTCGGCTCACTGCTCACCACGGTCGCCGCGATCGTCGACCCGTCGTGGTTCTCCTGGAGCATCACCCTCTGGCTGTGGGCCACGGTCGTCTTCGCCAACATGGCCGAAGCCGTCGCCGAGGGGCGGGGCAAGGCCCAGGCGGCCACCCTGCGCGCGGCCCGCACGACGACGGCGGCGCGGCGACGGCGGGCCGACGGCTCCGTCGAGACCGTCGCGGCGCCCGACCTCACGATCGGCGACGTCGTCGTCGTCGGCCCCGGCGAGGTCATCCCCGGAGACGGCGACGTCGTCGAGGGCATGGCCACCGTCGACGAGTCGGCGATCACCGGCGAGTCCGCCCCCGTCATCCGCGAGTCAGGTGGCGACCGGTCGGCGGTCACCGGCGGCACCACGGTCCTCTCGGACGGCATCGCCGTGCGCATCACGACGCGGCCGGGTAAGACCTTCATCGACCGGATGATCGCGCTCGTCGAGGGGGCGGCCCGGCAGAAGACGCCCAACGAGGTCGCCCTGACGATCCTGCTCACGACGCTGACGATCATCTTCCTGCTCGCCGTCATGGCGGTCCAGCCTCTCGCCGTCTACTCCGGACAGGCGCAGTCGGTCATCGTGCTCGTTGCGCTGCTGGTCTGCCTCATCCCGACGACGATCGGAGCGCTCCTGTCCGCGATCGGCATCGCGGGCATGGACCGGCTCGTGCAGCACAACGTCCTCGCGATGTCGGGCCGGGCCGTCGAGGCCGCGGGCGACGTGTCGACGCTGCTCCTCGACAAGACCGGCACGATCACCTTCGGCAACCGCCGGGCGACGGCGCTGCTCGCGGCGCCCGGTCTGCCCACCGACGAGATCGTCGAGGCGGCGCACCTGTCATCGCTCGCCGACGAAACGCCGGAGGGTCGTTCGATCATCGAGCTCGCGGCCACGAGCCTCTCGGATGAGGCCAGCAAGCGTCTCGGCGCCGTCGACCGCCTGGGTGCGACCTTCGTGCCGTTCACCGCTCAGACCAGGATGTCGGGCATCGACCTGCAGGACGGCGGCGTCGTGCGCAAGGGCGCCTCCGACGCGGTGTGCCGCTGGGTGACCGACCACGGTGGCGAGGTGCCGGGCGGGGTCCTCACCGAGGTCGCCGGCATCGCCAGCTCCGGAGGCACCCCTCTCGTCGTCGCCTCGCAGCGCCCGGGTGAGTGCCCGCGCGCGCTCGGGGTGGTGCACCTCAAGGACGTCGTCAAGCCGGGCATGAAGGAGCGCTTCGCCCAGCTGCGCACGATGGGCATCCGCACCGTCATGATCACCGGTGACAACCCCCTCACCGCGAGGTCGATCGCAGCGGAGGCCGGGGTCGACGACTTCCTCGCCGAGGCGACGCCCGAGGACAAGATGGCGCTCATCAAGCAGGAGCAGGAGGGCGGCCGCCTCGTGGCGATGACCGGCGACGGCACCAACGACGCGCCCGCCCTCGCCCAGTCCGACGTCGGCGTGGCGATGAACACCGGCACGTCGGCGGCCAAGGAGGCGGCCAACATGGTCGACCTCGACTCCGACCCGACGAAGCTCATCGACATCGTCTCGATCGGCAAGCAGCTGCTCATCACCCGCGGGGCGCTGACGACCTTCTCGATCGCCAACGACGTCGCGAAGTACTTCGCGATCATCCCCGCGATGTTCGTCATCCTCTTCCCCGGCCTCGACGCCCTCAACATCATGGGCCTGTCGACGCCGAGGTCGGCGATGCTGTCGGCGGTCATCTTCAACGCTCTCATCATCGTCGCACTGATCCCCTTGTCGCTGAGGGGCGTTCGCTATCGCCCTTCCGGCAGCACCGCGCTCCTGCGACGCAACCTGCTCGTCTACGGCGTCGGCGGCCTCGTCGCCCCCTTCGTCGGCATCAAGCTCATCGACCTCGTCGTGAGCCAGCTCCCGCTGTGAACGGAATCGATGTGATCACCATGACCAACCTCCTGCGTCAGTCGGTGGCCGGGCTGCGCGCCATGCTCGTGCTGACCGTCCTGCTCGGCGTCCTCTACCCCGCCGCCGTCTGGACCGTCGGCCAGCTCGTCGCTCGCGACCAAGCGGGCGGCTCGCTCGTGACGGTCGACGGCACGGTCGTCGGCTCGCGCCTGCTGGGCCAGCAGTGGGAGGGCGACGAGTGGTTCCGGTCGCGCCCGTCAGCCAGCGACCATGCCGGAGACACGAGCGGGGGCAGCAACCTCGGCCCGGGCGCCGCTCTCGACGCGGAGGTCGCCCAGCGTGCCGAGGCGGCCGGACTCGACCCGGCCACCGCTCCCGCCGACGCAATCACGGCCTCGGCCAGCGGCCTCGACCCGCACATCAGTCCGGCGTATGCCGCGGCGCAGGCCGGGCGCGTCGCTGCAGCCCGCGGACTCGACGTCGCCCGCGTGCGGACCCTCGTCGACGAGCACACCGAGGGCAGGGACGCCGGCTTCCTCGGCCAGCCGCGGGTCGACGTGCTCGGCCTCAACCTCGCCCTCGCCCGCCTCGGCGCTGCGACGCCCGGCTGACCTGAGAGGATCGGCACATGGGTCGAGGCTCGCTGCGGATCTACCTCGGGTCCGCGCCCGGGGTGGGCAAGACGGTGGCCATGCTCGACGAGGCCCACCGGCGGCTCGAGCGGGGCACCGACGTCGTCGTCGGCTTCGTCGAGACCCACGGCCGCGCACACACCGCAGCGCTGCTCGACGGTCTCGAGGTGCTCCCCAGGCGAGAGGTGACCTACCGAGGCGCCGAGCTCACCGAGCTCGACACCGCCGCCGTCATCGCCCGCCGTCCCGAGGTCGTCGTCATCGACGAGCTGGCGCACACCAACGTGCCCGAGCCCGACCGCCCCGTCGGGGAGGTGCACGAGAAGCGCTGGCAGGACGTCGACGACATCCTCGATGCCGGCATCGACGTCATCTCGACCGTCAACATCCAGCACCTCGAGTCGCTCAACGACGTGGTCGAGTCGATCACCGGCGTCCGCCAGCAGGAGACGGTGCCCGACGAGGTCGTGCGCCGGGCCGACCAGGTGCAGCTCGTCGACATGTCTCCCGAGGCGCTGCGCCGACGCATGGCCCACGGCAACATCTACGGCCCCGACAAGGTCGACGCCGCGCTCGCCAACTACTTCCGGGTCGGCAACCTGTCGGCGCTGCGCGAGATCGCCCTTCTTTGGCTGGCCGACCGGGTCGACGAGGCGCTCGAGCGTTACCGGGCCGACCAGGGCATCCACGAGCAGTGGCCGACGCGCGAGCGGGTCGTCGTGGCCCTCACCGGCGGCCCCGGCAGCGAGACCCTGCTGCGCCGGGGAGCCCGCATCGCGACGCGCGCGGCCGGCGGCGACCTCATCGCCTGCCACGTCCGATCGGCCGAAGGTCTCACCTCGACCGACCCCGACGCGCTCGCACGGCTGCGGCGCCTCGCGAGCGACCTCGGCGCGGAGTTCCACGAGGTGTCGGGACCCGACGTCGCAGAGGCCATCCTCGACCACGCCCGCGGTGTCAACGCGACGCAGGTCGTCGTCGGGGTGAGCCGACGCGGCCGCTTCCAACAACTCCTGCGACCGAGCATCGCGTCCGAGGTCGCTGACGGGTCCGGCGACATCGACGTGCACCTCGTCTCGCACGAGGGGTCCCAGGTCACGGCTCGTGGCTCACGGACGCGCGGCCTCCCGCCGAGACGGGTCCTCACCGGACTGCTCTTCGCCGTCGTCTCCCTGCCCGTCCTGACGAGCATCCTCGTGGCCACCCGCGAGGGTCACACCCTCTCGCTCACCCTGCTCCTCTACCTCGCCCTGACCGTCGCCTGCGCCCTCATCGGCGGCATCTGGCCGGCGCTCTTCTGCGCCGTCTCGGGCTCGCTCCTCGTCAACTGGTTCTTCACCGAGCCGCAGGGCACCCTGACGATCAGCGACCCGCCCAACGCGCTCGCCCTCGCCGTCTTCATCCTCGTCGCCATGGCGGTCAGCTGGGTGGTCCACGTGGCCGCGCGTCGCACCGAGCAGGCGGTGTCGGCCGAGCGCGAGTCCGCGGCGCTCGCCGCCCTCAGCCGTGACCTGCTCGCCGAGCCGCGCCCGCTGCCGGTGCTGCTCGACAAGGCGCGAGACGCCCTCGGCATGCGCTCGGCCGTGCTGACCGAGCGGCGCGACGACGGTCCGCCGCGGGTGATCGCCTCGACGGACTCGCGCCTGTCCCCCGGCTCCGAGCTCCCACCGGGTCTCACCTGGGCGGTCGACGTGCCGGTCGACGACGGCGTGCACCTGCTCCTCGACGGCCCACCGGTCGCCGCAGAGGACCAGCGGCTCGTCGCGGCCTATGCGGCGCACGCCGCGATCCTGCACGGCCGCGAGCAGCTCGTGCGAGCGGCGCGGGAGGCCGCAGGGCTGGCCCGTGACAACGCCGCCCGCACCACCCTGCTCGCAGCGGTCTCGCACGACCTGCGCACCCCGCTGGCGAGCATCAAGGCCGGCGTGTCGACCCTGCGCCAGACCGGCCTCGAGCTCCCGCCCGACGACGAGGCCGAGCTGCTCGAGTCCATCGAGGACTCCGCCGACCGGCTCGATGCGCTCATCGGCAACCTCCTCGACCTCTCGCGCCTCGAGACCGGAGCCGTGAGACCCCACCACCACGCCGTCGACCTGCTCGACGCCGTGGTCGGCACCGTGCGCACGACCTCCGACCCCGGGCGGGTCGAGGTGGCGCTCGAGCCGGACCTCCCGCTCGTGCGCACCGACCTCGGCCTGCTCGACCGGGTGCTCGCCAACGTCGTCGAGAACGCCCTGCGCCACCGCGGGCCCGCCGACGTGCGCATCACCGCCGGCCGCATCGGCGACACGGTGCAGCTGCGCGTCGCCGACCGCGGTCCCGGGGTCGCCGACTCCGACAAGGACCACATCTTCGCCGCTTTCCAGCGCGTCGGGGATGCGCCGCAGGGTGACGGCCTCGGGCTCGGCCTGGCCGTTGCCCGCGGCCTGATGACCGTCATGGGTGGCACCCTCGTCCCCGAGGACACCCCGGGCGGAGGCCTCACCATGGTCCTCGAGCTCCCCCTCGCCCAGCACCAGGAGGACCCGTGACCCGAGTGCTCGTCGTCGACGACGACCCCCGCCTGCTGCGCACCCTCTCGATCGCGCTCCGCGCCCACGGCGACGAGGTGCTGACCGCGAACGACGGACGCAGTGCGGTGCAGTCCGCTGCCGAGGACGCCCCGGACGTCGTCATCCTCGACCTCGGCCTGCCCGACCTCGACGGCACCGAGGTGCTCCGGCGCATCCGGGCCGGGTCGGCCGTGCCCGTCATCGTGCTGTCGGCCCGCCACGAGAGCGACGACAAGATCGAGGCCCTCGACCTCGGCGCCGACGACTACGTGACCAAGCCCTTCGGCGTCGAGGAGCTGCTCGCCCGGGTGCGCGCCGCCGTGCGCCGCAGCGGCGACCTCGGGCCCCGCATCGCCGCTGTGCGCACCGACCACTTCACCCTCGACTTTGCCGAGCGTCGCGCGTCGGTGGAGGGGCAGGAGATCCGGCTGACCCCCACCGAGTGGCGCCTGCTCGAGGCGCTGTGCCGCGAGCCCGGCCACCTCGTGCTCCAGCAGGACCTGCTGCGCTCGGTCTGGGGCCCGTCCTACGGCCGCGAGTCCAACTACCTGCGCGTCTATGCCAATCAGCTGCGCCGCAAGCTCGAGCCCGACCCGAGCGCCCCGCGCCACCTCATCACCGAGCCCGGCCTCGGCTACCGCTTCCTGCCCTGACCGTCGAGAGGCCACTCCTGGTCGCCCGTGCCCCGTCGAGAGGCCACTCCTGGTCGCCTCTGCCCCGTCGAAAGGCCACTCCTGGTCGCCTGTGCCAAACCGTGGAGTGCGACAAACGGTGGCCTCTCGACGCGGGGAACGCGACAAGAGGTGGCCTCTCGACGGGGTGAGGAGGTGAAACGGGCCGGGAGTGGGTGCGTGCAGTCAGTAGCGCTCGCGGCCGCCGCGGTCGGTGAGGTTCCAGGCGTCCTCGGACTCCTCGTCGTCCTCCTCCACGAGCGGCGTGATCTCACCCGGGCTCCACGCGGCCACCGCCGTCGTGTCGTCCTCGCGCAGCCGTCGCTCCCCGCGCTCCGCGACGATCGCCGCCGTGCGCTGGGGGGCCGCGGCGTCGTCGGCGTCGTCGACCTCACCACCGGCGTATGCCGGGTCGCCCGGGAACGCACCCGGCGGCTCGATCGCGACGGGCGGGGCGGCATACGGCTCGGGGTGCTCGATGAGGTCGGCGACGTCGTCGGGCTCGTTGGGGTGCGGCACGTCCTCGCCGCGCAGCAGCGCGAGCGTCTGCGGAAGGTCGTCGGGGCGCACGAGCACGTCGCGGGCCTTGGACCCCTCGCTCGGGCCGACGATGCCGCGCGACTCGAGCAGGTCCATGAGCCGTCCGGCCTTGGCGAAGCCGACCCGCAGCTTGCGCTGGAGCATCGAGGTCGAGCCGAACTGCGTCGTGACGACGAGCTCGGTCGCCTGGAGCAGCACGTCGAGGTCGTCGCCGATGTCGTCGTCGATCTGCTTCTTGGGCGCGACGACGGTGACGTCCTCGACGTAGTTGGGCTTCAGCTGGGTCGTGACGAACTTGACGACCTCGTGGATCTCGGACTCGTTGACCCACGCACCCTGCACGCGCATCGGCTTGCTCGCACCCATCGGCAGGAAGAGCGCGTCGCCCTGCCCGATGAGCTTCTCGGCGCCGGGCTGGTCGAGCACGACGCGTGAGTCGGCCAGGCTCGAGGTCGCGAACGCCATCCGCGAGGGCACGTTGGCCTTGATGAGTCCCGTCACGACATCGACCGACGGGCGCTGCGTCGCGAGGACGAGGTGGATGCCGGCGGCGCGCGCGAGCTGGGTGATGCGCACGACCGACTCCTCGACGTCGCGTGGGGCGACCATCATGAGGTCGGCGAGCTCGTCGACGACGACGAGCAGGTAGGGGTAGGTCGTGATCTGCCGCTCGGACCCCGGCAGCGGCTTGACCTTGCCGGCCCGCACCGCCTTATTGAAGTCGTCGATGTGCTTGAAGCCGAACGCCGCGAGGTCGTCGTAGCGCTGGTCCATCTCCTTGACGACCCAGGCGAGGGCTTCGGCGGCCTTCTTGGGGTTGGTGATGATCGGCGTGATGAGGTGCGGGATGCCCTCGTAGGCCGTCAGCTCTACGCGCTTGGGGTCGACGAGGATCATCCGCACCTCCTCGGGCGTGGCCCGCATGAGGATCGAGGTGATCATCGAGTTGACGAAGCTGCTCTTGCCCGAGCCCGTGGCGCCGGCGACGAGCAGGTGCGGCATCTTGGCGAGGTTGGCGATGACGTAGGCGCCCTCGACGTCCTTGCCGACGCCCATGACCATCGGGTGCTCGTTGGTGCGGGCCGTGTTGCTGCGCAGCACGTCACCGAGCGAGACGTTCTCACGGTCGAGGTTGGGGATCTCGATGCCGATGGCCGACTTGCCCGGGATGGGGCTGAGGATGCGCACGTCGGCCGACGCGACGGCATACGCGATGTTCTTGGAGAGGGCGGTGACCCGCTCGACCTTCGTGCCCGAGCCGAGCTCGACCTCGTAGCGCGTGACCGTCGGTCCACGCGTGAAGCCGGTGACGGCGGCGTCGATGTCGAACTGGTCGAAGACGCCGGTGAGCGACTCGACGACGCGGTCGTTGGTCTCGCTGCGGGTCTTGTGCGCCGGACCGGGGGTGAGCATCGCGTGGCCGGGCAGGCGGTAGGTGATGTCGCCGCCGAGCGAGAGCTGCTCGACCCGGGCCGGCAGGTCGGACATCGGCGGGGGCACGAGCTCGGCCTTGGGGCCGATCTTCGAGGTGTCGGGCGCCCCGAGCGTGCGCGGGTCGGTCGCGTCGATGACACGCTCGGTCGCGCCGGCCGCGGCACCGGCCGCGGATCCACCCTTGGTGCCCGACGGGCGGGGCACGAGGAGGCCGGGCGGCGTGGGTCGCTTCTCGCCGGGTCGGGGTGTGTCGGCGTCGTCCTCGAGGCTCTTCTGGGCGGCCTGGCGGAAGGCCTCGTCACCGTCACGGTCGCTGAGGTCGACGGCGCGCCGCCGCTTCTTGGCCTCGGGCACCTGCTGGGTCGCGTCGGTGTCGGCGGCCTCGGCGTCGTCGACCTCGCGGTGGATGACGAGCGCGCGCAGCTGGCGCAGGCGCGTCGGGATCAGGTTGACCGGGGTCGCGGTGATGACGAGCAGGCCGAAGAGCCCGAGGAGGCTGAGCAGCACGATCGCACCGGGCACGGAGACCGCCGCCGCGACGGGGCTCGACGCGAGGAAGCCGATGATGCCGCCCGCGGCACGCATGCCGTCGGCGCCGTCGGGAGGGTTGGGGATGCCGTCGGCGATGTGGGAGAGGCCGCACGCGGCGAAGGTCAGCGCGATCGTGCCGACGACGATGCGATTGGTCGAGCCGTCGTCCTGGGGGGCGCGCAGCAGGCGGAGGCCGAGGGCGAGCAGCACGAGTGGCACGGCATACGCGACGCGTCCGAAGGTGCCGGCGAAGACGGCGTGCACGACCTGGCCGAAGACCCCGCTGACGCCCCACCACTCGCGCGCCGCGACGACGACCGCCAGGGCGATGAGGGTGAAGCCCAGCCCGTCACGGCGGTGCTCGGGCTCGAGGTCGGCTGCGCTGTGCCCGACCCGGCGGACCGCGCCCCCGGCGAGGTGCGAGACGCCCATCCACGTGTTGCGTACGGCGCCGAGCGGGAAGGGCAGACCCCCGTCGCGCGTCTTGGACGTGCGGGCGGGTGCCTTGCGGGCGGCCGGCTTGCGCTGCGCCGGCCGGGTCGACCGGGCAGCCGCCGGGCGTGACGAGCTGCCACCCGACGTGCCCTTGGCACGGGTCGCGGCGGCGCTGCTCGGTCGCGGACTGCTGGACGGACGTGTCGCCATGGTCGCACCGTACGTCAACGTCCCTCCCAACTCACGCGTCACACGCGCACCACCGCTGAAAGAGTGCGAGACGAGTCCTGCCCTGGTGCCCCACTCGTAGGCTGGGGGTGTGAGCACGGGGCCGCCCCCAGCCGAGGGACACGACGCCACCGGGGGCCTCACACCGCCCGGCGGCCCGGCGCTGCGACAGCTGCTCGCGATCCGGCCGTTCCGCAACCTCTTCGCGGCCGGCACCATCTCGAGCTTCGGTGACTGGCTCGCGCTGCTCGCCACCACGGCGCTGGCCGCCGAGCTCGCCGCCGACGGCGTCGGTGAGTACCTCGCCGTGTCGGGAGTCTTCATCCTGCGCATCGCACCCGCGGTGCTCCTCGGCCCACTGGCCGGGGTCGTCGCCGACCGGCTCGACCGGCGCCACACGATGGTCGTCGGCGACCTGCTGCGCTTCGCGCTCTTCGTCTCGATCCCGGTCGTCGGCTCGTTGTGGTGGATGTATGTCGCCATCGTGCTCATCGAGTGCATCTCGCTCTTCTGGAACCCCGCCAAGGACGCGACGGTGCCCAACCTCGTGCCCCCCGCTCGGCTCGAGCTGGCCAACCAGCTCGGACTCGTCGGCAGCTACGGCACGGCGCCCGTCGCGGCCCTGGTCTTCTCCGGTCTGTCACTGCTCAGCGGCCCGTTGCGCACCGCCGTGCCCGGGCTCGACCCCGAGGGCATCTACCTCGCGATGTACGTCAACGGCGCGACCTTCCTCGCCAGCGCGTGGATCGTCTCGCGGCTCACCTTCCCGCCGCGGGCCGCGAGCGAGGCGCTGGCCGGGCAGTCGGTCCTGCGGACGGTCACCGACGGCCTCCTGATCGTCAAGGAGCGGCCCTTCGTGCGTGGCCTCATCGCGGGGATGCTCGGGGCCTTCGCCGCGGGCGGGCTGGTCATCGGGCTCGCGACCCGCTTCGTCAAGGACATGGGTGCGGGGGCGCCGGGCTACGGGATGCTCTTCGTGGCCGTCTTCACGGGCATGGCCATCGGGATCGTTGTCGGCCCGCGGGTGCTGGCCGGGCTCTCCCGACCGCGCATCTTCGGTGCAGCGCTGACGAGCGCGGGGGCCGTCCTGCTCGTGCTCGCCGTCGTGCCCACGCTCCTCGTCGCGCTGCCCCTCGCGACTGTGCTCGGCGCCGTCATCGGCGTGGCCTGGGTGGTCGGCTACACGCTGCTCGGCCTCACCGTGGAGGACGAGGTGCGCGGTCGCACCTTCGCACTCGTGCAGTCGCTCGACGGGGTCGTGCTCGTGCTCGTGCTCGCCGTCGCTCCGCTGCTCGCCGCCACGTTCGACGCGGCGCTCTCGCTCCCCCGCACGCTCACGCTCGGGCCGATGGAGCTCACCTACACAGGGGCAATGGCGGCCTACCTGCTCGCGGGGCTCGGGATGGGGGCAGCCGGCCTCGCCGCCTGGCGCTCCATGAACGACCGCCCGGGCCTCTCGCTCGCCGCGGAGTTCCGGGACGTGCGGCGTCGTCGGCGCTCCCGCTGAGCTGCTGCGGCGGCGCCCACTCCGCTCGGCAGGCGCCACAGCGCCTCGTCTCAGATGACGACACAGCCGGTCTTGACCGGTGGACAGTGCTGATCGCCCTCCCCTATCGTTCTGCGCAGGTCATGAGTGCCAGTGACAAGCCCCGGCTCGCTGGCCAGCAACCCTCCTCCGCGGTGGGGTGCTCCGGGTGACGACCAGGCTGTGCCTCGTCCCACGCGTGTCGAGGTCCGGCAAGCGCGGGCCTGCATCCGGTGGGTCCCACACCCCAGGAGCAGTCACATGTCGGTCCTTCCCAGCACCCTCTGCGGCGCCTCGGCGGCCGCGGCCCCCGTCGTGCGCACCCGTGCCCTGCACGCCGTGCCCGACACGGCCGCCCTCCCCCGGGTCGTGGGCGCCGGGCTCACGGTGCCCACCCTCACCGGCCCCACGGCATACGCCAACCTCGACCACGCCGCGTCGACCCCGGCCCTCGAGACCGTCAAGCAGGCGGTCGACCGCACGCTCGAGACCTACGCGTCGGTGCACCGCGGCGCCGGCTACGCCTCCCGGCTGACGAGCGCGTGGTACGAGCAGGCCCGCGCCGAGGTCGCCGACTTCGTCGGGGCGCGCGCCGACGACACCGTCATCTTCACGCGCACGACGACCGACTCGTGGGGCGTGCTATCCCGCGCCCTGCCGAGCCGCACGACCGTCTTCGTCTTCGGCACCGAGCACCACTCGACGCTGCTCCCGTGGGGCCGCTCGCGCACCGTGCGGCTGCCGGTGCCCCAGAGTGTCGACGACGCCGCCCTGCTGCTCGAGGAGGCGCTCGCGGACCACCCCTCGCGCCACCGTCTCGTCGTCATCGCGGCCGCCTCCAACGTCACGGGTGAGGTGTGGCCGGTGGAGCGCTTCGCCTCGATCGCCCACGCTCACGACGCCCGCATCGCCGTCGACGCCGCCCAGCTCTCGGCGCACCGCACGATCGACCTCGCCGGCTGGGACGCCGACTACGTCGCCTTCTCGGGCCACAAGACCTACGCCCCCTTCGGAGCCGGAGTGCTCGCGGGACGCAGCGACTGGCTCGACGCGGGCACCCCCTACCTGCTCGGCGGCGGGGCGACCCGCGCCGTGACCGACGACGGCATCCTGTGGGCCACTGGCCCGGCCCGCCACGAGGGCGGCAGCCCCAACGTCGTCGGCGCGGTCGCCATCGCTGCCGCCTGCGCGACCATCCGACGCCACCGCGAGGCCATCGAGGCCCACGAGGCGCGGCTGCTCACCCGCCTGCGCGAGGGCCTCGAGGCCGTGCCCGGTGTCGATGTGCTTTCCTTCTTCGACGACGACCACGACCGGGTCGGGGTGCTGGCCTTCACCGTCGCGGGCTGGGACTCCTCCCTCGTGTCGCAGGCGCTGTCGGTCGAGCACGGCATCGGCGTGCGCGACGGCAAGTTCTGCGCGCACCTGCTCGTCGACGAGCTGCTCGACGACCCGTGGGGCGAGCACCCGGCCACCGCGGTGCGCGCGAGCATCGGCCTCGGCACCACCGACGAGGCCGTCGAGCGCCTCATCGGGGCGGTCGACTCCCTCGTCGCCCACGGCACGGCGGCCACCTGGACCCGCACCGAGGCCGGCTGGGCCGTCGAGGGCGGCGACCCGCGCGAAGTCGAGGTCGAGCGACCCTGGTGACCGCCTGGGTCGAGGTGATCCTGGCACCCACGTCAGGCCCGGCATCACCTCGAACCGGGAGTCAGGGTGCGGCGGGCAGGGCGTAGCTGCCCCACACGGCGGCGTGGTCGGTGCCGTTGAGGGCCACCTGACCGGAGTCGATCACGGTGAGGCCGCGACTCAGCACGTGGTCGAGCTGCACGAACGGCGGCAGGCGGCTGTCGGCATACGGCCAGGTGCGCACCCAGCCACTGCCGGTGGTGCGCTGCGCGTCGTCGAGACCGGCGGCGACCGCCCGGAAACCCGGGTGCGCCGACGAGCTGTTGAAGTCGCCGACGATCAGGATCGGATCCGCTCCGGTCTGCCGCTCCTTCCACGCCTGCAGCGCGCGCAGCCCCGCACGCCACTCGGGGGTCTGGCCCGAGATCGGGGCGGCCGGGTGCGCTGTCTGCACGCGCAGGTCGACCCCGTCGATCGTCACCGCCACCTCGGGCTGGCGGTTGGGTGAGCCGCCGAGGTCGGCCGACACCTCCCGCAGGGGGTAGCGCGAGAGCACCATGGTGCCCGCGTAGCCGTCGGCCTCGGCCTCACCGACCTGCTGGGGGAAGTAGGAGTCGGCACCCTCCCTGGTGAGGCCCTCCACCGCCCCGGGCGTCACCTCGGTGAGCACGAGGACGTCGACGGCGTGGAAGCGGACGGCGTCCATCAGCTGGGTCGGCTGCGCGCCCCCGACCCGCAGGTTGGCCGACATGACCGTGAGGTCGCGAGTCGCGTCGGGCGACGCGTGCGAGAGGAAGGCCGGCACGACGAGCGTCGCGGCCACCGCCACGGCGAGCCCCACCGGCAGCAGCATCCACCACCTCCGCAGGAGGGCCGTCACGCCGACGAGCAGCAGCAGGCCGATGGCGACGAACGGCGCTGCGGTCTGGAGCACGACGACGGGGTATGCCGTCGTGTCGATCCAGCGCAGCGTCCCCACGGCGACGAGGCTGAGGAGCACGACGAGGATCGCGACGTCGAGCAGGAGGCGACGTCGGGCGGGAGCCGGCATCGACACCTCAGGCCTGCAGCACGACCGGGATGATCATCGGTCGCCGCCGGATCTTGCCACCGACCCACGAGCCGACCGTGCGGCGCACCACCTGCTGGAGCTGCTGGTCGTCGCGCACCCCGTTGGCGACGGCCTCCTCGATGGCCCGCTCGACCTTGGGGATCACCTGCTGGAAGATCTCCTCGTCCTCGACGAAGCCGCGGGCCGTGATCTCGGGGCCGCTGGCGATCTTGCCGGTGGCGGCGTCGAGCACGACGATGCAGGTGATGAAGCCCTCGTCGCGCAGGATGCGGCGGTCCTTGAGCAGCGCCTCGTCGGCCCCACCGACGCTGCTGCCGTCGACGTAGACGTAGCCGCACTCGACGACGCCCGTCACCTCGGCCACTCCGTCGACGAGGTCGACGACGACGCCGTCCTCGGCGAGCACGACGTTGCGCTCCGGCACTCCCGACTGGATGGCGAGCTGGGCGTTGGCATACATGTGCCGCCACTCGCCGTGCACGGGCAGCACGTTGCGCGGCTTGACGATGTTGTAGCAGTAGAGCAGCTCGCCGGCGCTCGCGTGCCCCGAGACGTGCACCTTGGCGTTGCCCTTGTGCACGACGTTGGCGCCGAGGCGCATGAGCCCGTTGATGATGCGGTAGACGGCGTTCTCGTTGCCGGGGATGAGGCTGCTCGCGAGCAGCACCGTGTCTCCGGGGCCGACGTCGATGCGGTGCTCCCGGTTGGCCATGCGCGAGAGGGCGGCCATCGGCTCGCCCTGCGAGCCGGTGCAGATGAGCACGAGCTCGTCGTCGCGCAGGCTGTCGATGCGCTTGATGTCGATGAGGATGCCGTCGGGCACGCGGAGGTAGCCGAGCTCGGCGGCGATGCCCATGTTGCGCACCATCGACCGGCCGACCATCGCGACCTTGCGACCGGCCTTCTCTGCGGCGTCGAGGACCTGCTGCACGCGGTGCACGTGGCTGCTGAAGCAGGCCACGATGATGCGCCGCTCGGCGTGCCGGAAGACCTTGTCGATCGCGGGAGCGATCTCGAGCTCGGGGGTGGTGAAGCCCGGCACGTCGGCGTTGGTCGAGTCGGTGAGGAAGAGGTCGACCCCCTCCTCGCCCAGGCGGGCGAAGGCGCGCAGGTCGGTGAGGCGGCCGTCGAGCGGCAGCTGGTCCATCTTGAAGTCCCCGGTGTGCAGCAGCGTGCCGGCCTCGGTGCGCACGAAGACGGCGAGCGCGTCGGGGATCGAGTGGTTGACGGCCACGAACTCCAGGTCGAAGACGCCGAGCCGCTCGCGCTGCCCCTCCTTGACGGCCATCGAGTAGGGCCGGATGCGGTGCTCCTTGAGCTTGGCCTCGATGAGCGCGAGGGTCAACGTGGAGCCGATGAGCGGGATGTCGCCCTTGAGCTTGAGCAGGTAGGGCACGGCACCGATGTGGTCCTCGTGGCCGTGCGTCAGCACGATGGCCTCGATGTCGTCGAGCCGGCCCTGCAGGTAGGAGAAGTCAGGCAGGATGAGGTCGACCCCCGGGTGGTGGTCCTCCGGGAAGAGCACGCCGCAGTCGATGATGAGCAGGCGTCCCTTGGTCTCGAGGACGGCCATGTTGCGGCCGACCTCGCCGAGCCCGCCGAGGGCGACGACCCGCAGGCCGTTGTCGGGGAGGGCGGGGGGTGCGGTCAGCTCGGGGTGAGGGTGGCTCACAGGTGTCCTGTCATTCGGTGGTGCGGTCGCTGGTGGCGACCGGCGGTGGCTGAGTGGGGGTCACGCCGAGACGACGGCCAGCGCCTCGCGGACGAGGCCGCGCTGCACCTCGTCGGCGGGGACGAGCGGCAGGCGCACCGTCGGACCGCCGATGAGACCCTGCTCGACGAGGGCGGCCTTGGCCATGATGGCGCCCTGGGTGACGTTCATGACCGCCTCGACGATCGGGGCAAGACGCCGGTGCACCGCACGGGCGTCGTCCCAGCGGCCGGCGAGCACCGCGTCGGCCATCTCGCGGTATGCCGTGGGGGCCACCTGCGAGGTGACGCCGACGAAGCCGACGGCACCGTTGGCGAAGTGCAGGAGGTTGGCCGCGTCGTCACCGGAGTACCAGTCGAGACCGGTGGCCTGCATGAGCTCGCTCGCGAGCCAGTAGTCGGCGCGGGCGTCCTTGACCGCGCAGATGCCGGGGTGCTCGGCGATGCGCACGTAGGTCTCGCGGGCGATCGCGATGCCGGAGCGGCCGGGGATGTCGTAGACCATGACCGGCAGGTCGCTCGCGTCGGCGATCGCGATGAAGTGCGCCACGAGCCCGGCCTGCGGCGGCTTGTTGTAGTACGGCGTCACGGCGAGGACGGCATCGGCGCCGACCTTCTGCGCGAGCCGCGTCTCCTCGACGCTCTTGGCCGTGTCGTTGCTGCCGGTGCCTGCGATGACGACGGCGCGGTCGCCGACCGCCTCGACGACGGCGCGCAGGAGGTCCACCTTCTCCTCGGCAGACGTCGTCGGCGACTCCCCCGTCGTGCCCGACACGACCAGACCGTCGTGGCCGTGGTCGACGAGGTGCACGGCGAGGGCCTGCGCCTGGTCGAGGTCGATGGAGCCGTCGTCCCGCATCGGGGTGACCATCGCCGAGAGGACGCGTCCGAGTGCGGGTGCTCCTGCCATGGGGCAAGGTTAGCGCCCGCACCTGCAGCCCACCCGTTGCGCCCACCGCTATCTGGCGCGCGCCGGCGGCGGCACCAGCGGGGCACGAAAAAGCGAGGCACTACTCGCTCGGGGGTCCGAGTAGTGCCTCGCACCTGCTTCATCGCGGCAGCGGCGCGGGCGTTACAGACCTGGCGGGAAAATTCTTCGGCGAGACCCTCGTGGGGCTCAGGATCGCCGCTCGTAGCTCACCCAGGTGAAGCCGTCGCGCTGCTCGCGGCCGGTCTCGAGCCAGTCGTCGGGGTCGATCGGGGGGAACGTGACCGAGCCCGGCGGGGACTGGTCGACCTCGGTGATGAGCAGTCGGGCGGCATACGGCATGGCCATCCGGTAGATCTCTCCCCCACCGACGACGAAGACCTCGTCGGAGGGCCCGGCGAGCGTCAGCGCGTCGTCGAGCGAGTGGGCGGTCTCGACCCCTGCATGGTGCCAGTCGGGCTGGCGGGTGATGACGATGCTGCGGCGGCCGGGGAGGGAGCCCATCGAGTCGAAGGTGCGCCGACCCATGACCATGGGATGGCCCATCGTCTGGCGCTTGAAGTACTTGAGGTCCTCCGACAGGTGCCACGGCATCGTCTCGCCGTCGCCGATCACGCCGTTGCGGCCGACGGCCGCGATCATCGTCACGCGGGTCATGGCCCCAGCCTCCCAGATGCAGCACCGGGCGGAGCCGATCGGCCTCAGACCGCGATCGGCGCCCGGATGCCCGGCTCGGCGACGTAGTCGAGCAGCTCGAAGTCGTCGATGTCGAACTCGTCGATGCTCCGCTTGCCCGCGGTGATGCGCATCGTCGGGAGGGGGTGCGGGGTGCGGGTCAGCTGCAGCCGGGCCTGGTCGAGGTGGTTGAGGTAGAGGTGCGCATCACCGAGCGTGTGCACGAACTCGCCCGGCTCGAGGTCGGTGAGCTGGGCGACCATCTGCGTGAGCAGGGCGTAGGAGGCGATGTTGAACGGCACGCCGAGGAAGATGTCGGCACTGCGCTGGTAGAGCTGGCAGGAGAGGCGCCGCCGCCCGTCGTCGCCGGGGGGCGAGACGTAGAACTGGAACATCGTGTGGCACGGGGGCAGCGCCATGTCGTCGACGTCGGCGACGTTCCACGCCGAGACGATGAGCCGGCGACTGTCGGGGTTGGTGCGGATCTGCTCGATGACCTTGGCGATCTGGTCGACCCGCCGACCGTCGGGCGTCGGCCACGAGCGCCACTGGTAGCCGTAGATCGGGCCGAGGTCGCCGTGCTCGTCGGCCCACTCGTCCCAGATCGAGATGCCGCGCTCCTGGAGCCACCGCACGTTGGTGTCGCCGCGCAGGAACCACAGCAGCTCACCGATGATCGAGCGCAGGTGCAGCTTCTTGGTCGTCATGGCCGGGAAGCCGTCGGCGAGGTCGAAGCGCATCTGGTGGCCGAAGACGCTGAGCGTGCCCGTGCCGGTCCGGTCGGACTTCTGCTGGCCGTGGGTGAGGACATGGTCGAGGAGATCGAGATACTGCCGCACGTCCGCAGCCTAACCCCGAGCGGCGACACGACCCCACGACGTCCGGGTGGACCGCGCCGAACTCACCGGGCGAGGGCGACGAAGACGTCGTAGACCATGAAGGCCGGCCAGAAGAGCCCCTGGAAGACAGCGAGGACGTACTCCCCGAACGCGTCGGCCTGCTGCCAGAAGTAGACCCACGCCCCGAAGATGCCCAGGCTGTAAAGGACACCACCGCCGGCTGCACTCGCATTGCTGTTGCTCATCGCTCGCTCCTCCACCGTCCTCTCCAGTGTGCGCCTCGCACCGTGGGCCTGGTGGTGGCTTGGAGGCACCGCCCACGAGACCCCCGTCACCCTGCCCCGGCAGGGCGCTCGGAAGGGCGCTCGGCCGGACGCCTCGATCACCCGGAGGGCTCGAGGGCGGAGTCGAGGAACGGTCCGACCCGCCGGTCCCACTCGGTGCGGGCGGCCGCGAGGGCGCCGGTGTGCCGACCGGGCGCGAGCCACACGCTCACCGAGGTGGGCGACCCAGCGGCGATGAACCGGGCCGCGCCCACCTCCTCGACGGACGCCGCCGAGGCGACGAGCAGCACACGCCGCGGCGCCGCCGCTGCTGCCGAGTCGCGCAGGGTCGGCGGCGGCGACGCCGAGGTCAGCAGGTCGGTGGCGCCGTAGGTGAGCCGGTCGAGCTGCTCCTGGAGCAGCCCGCGCACCCCGAGCTCCTCGGAGAGCCACGCCTTGTCGCCGGCCACCCGGTTGGTGGCGCCCTCGGCCACGACGGCCCTGATCCGGTCGTCGGCGGCCAGGGCGCCGACGGCCTGCTCCCCTCCCATCGACAGGCCGACGACGCCCACGCGCCCGTCGTCCACGTCGGTCCGCCGGGCGAGCAGGTCCACCGCCGCACGGAGGTCGAGGTCGCCGAACCACCCGAAGTCCATCGCCCGGCCCTCGCTCGCGCCGTGGCCCCGGGCGTCGACCAGGAGCACGCCGTAGCCCCGCGCCGCCAGGACGGCTGCGTGGTCGAGCACGCTCGACCTCGTGGACCCGGCGCCGTGGCAGAGCACGACCGCCGCGCCGTTCGTCGAAGGGACATACCACCCCGCGAGGCGCACGCCGTCATCGGTGAGGGTCGTGACGTCCTCGTGGCGCAGGCCCACGCTCTGGGGTGTCCTGTCGCCCAAGGCGGCTCGCGGCACGTTCGTCGCCGCCACTGCCTGCCCCAGCGTCAGCGCGGCCGTTGCCACGAGGACGACCGCGAGGGGCACGACGAGCAGCCGCGCCACGAGGTGCCCGGCACGCCACACCGACCGGACGCCGACGACGAGGAGCGCCAGGCCGGTCAGGGCCGCGAGCAGCGCCACGACCGACGTCGCGGTGAGCCCGTCCTTGACGAGGTGCGGGGAGAGCCCGACGCCGATGGCCAGGCAGGTGGCCCCGGCCACGAGGGCGAGAGCGCCGACGAGGGCAGGCGCGCGGGCGGGTGTCGGCCTCGTCTCGTCGAGCCGCCCGTCGTCCATGGTCAGGCGTCGTAGTCGAGACTGACCGCGTCGGTCACGGGGTGGCTCTGGCACGCGAGCACGACGCCGGCCGCGACCTCCTCGGGCTCGAGGGCGTAGTTGCGGTCCATCCGCACCTCGCCCGCGACGACGCGGGCCCGGCACGTGCCGCAGACCCCGCCGGTGCAGGAGTAGGGGGCGTCGGGCCGCGCGCGGAGGGTCGCGTCGAGGATGGTCTCCTCGCGGCTCGGCATCGGGATCACGGTCGTGCGCCCGTCGAGGTTGATGGTCACCACGGCCTCCGGTGGCGCCCCGTCGTCGACGACGACCGGCCGCCGCGGCGTCGTGCCGTCGTCGACGTGGAAGATCTCGTGGTGCACGTGGCCCGGGTCGACGCCGCGCTCAAGGAGCAGCTCCTCCGCGCCGGTGACCAGGCCGAACGGCCCGCACAGATACCACTCGTCGACCTGGTCGACGGGCACGAGGGCGGCGAAGATGGCCGCCAGCCGCTCGCGGTCGAGTCGGCCGTGGAAGAGCTCGACGTCCTGGGCCTCGCGCGAGAGCACCGGGATGAGCTGGAAGCGCCCGGGGAAGCGGTTCTTGAGGTCCTCGAGCTCCTCGAGGAACATGATCGAGCTCGTGCGCCGGTTGCCGTAGAGCAGCGTCGCCCGGGAGCCCGGCTCCTCCTCGAGCGCCGTCGTGAGCAGGGCGATCACGGGCGTGATGCCCGACCCCGCCGCGATCGCGACGTGATGACGTATGCCGTCCGGCCGGGTCGGGCAGGTGAAGGACCCGAGCGGGGTCATGACGTCGAGCACGTCCCCCGGCGCGACGACGTCGTTGAGGAAGGTCGACATGCGCCCCTCGGGCACGCGCGCCACGGCGACCCGGCGCAGCTGCTCCATGCCGGCGGCGCCGCGCGACTGGCAGATCGAGTAGGACTGGCGCACCTCCTGCCCGTGGATGGTCGCCCGCACGGTCAGGTGCTGCCCGGGCTCGAAGCGGTAGTCCTCGATGAGCCCGTCGGGCACCGCGAAGGTGACGGCCACGGCGTCGTCCGTGAGTCGCTCGACGGCAGCGACGGTGAGCGGGTGGAAGCGGGCCCGGTGACGCGAGGGCGCGGGGGCCTCTTCGGTCGCGGTCGTGACGTCGGTCATTCAGATGGCCTTGAACTCGTCGAAGGGCTCGAGGCACGCGTTGCACCGGCGCAGGGCCTTGCACGCGGTCGAGCCGAAGTGGGCGATCTCGGTCGTGTCGGTGGAGCCGCACCGTGGGCAGGCGACGACGTGGCGGCTGAGGCTCACGGCGACCGGGCCGCGAGACTCCCCTGCCGCGGCCGGCCCGGGCGGGGCGATGCCGAAGCGCTGCAGCGCGGCCCGGCCCTCGTCCGTCATCCAGTCGGTCGTCCACGCCGGCGACAGCTGCGTGCGGACGTCGGCGGCATACCCCTGCTGATGGGCCTCGAAGGCGATGCGTGACGCGATCGCCTCCATCGCGGGGCACCCGCTGTAGGTCGGGGTGATCGTCACGACGACGGTGTGTGCCTCCTCGTCGACCTCGACGTCGCGCAGGATGCCGAGCTCGGCGATGGTGATGACCGGCACCTCAGGGTCGGGTATGCGCGAGATCGCCTGTGCGAGAGCGGAATCCACTGCCACGGCCATCACCACGTGGCGCCGGGGTGTGACCGCGCGATGTGCTGCATCTCGGCGAGCAGGTAGCCCATGGGCCGCGAGTGGATGCCGGACCGGCCGCCCCGCGAGCGCCACGGCGAGCCGTCAGGCAGCGTGAGGGTCGCCTCGTCGGCGACGCGCGACACCCGCGCGACCACGGCGTCGTGCAGGCTCGAGGGCAGCACGCCCACCCCGAGGCCGGCGGCCGTCACGGAGGCCTCGTCGTCGTCGAAGAGCTCGGCGAGGTGAGGCAGCACGCGCTCGAGGGCGGCCTGCATGCGGCGGTGTGACTCCGGCGTGCCGTCGCCGAGACGCACGACCCACAGCGAGGCGTGGTCGAGGTGGTAGCGCACCTCCTTGAGCGCCTTGCCGGCGACCCCCGCGACGACGTCGTCGGACGAGCCGGTGAGCGCCGTCTGGAGCTCGACCTGGTAGGCGGAGAACCACAGCAGGCGGGCCATCTCGTCGGCGAAGTCACCGCGCTCCTGCTCGACGAGGTGCACGTTGCGCCAGTCGCGCTCGTCGCGCAGCATCGCGTAGTCGTCCTCGCCGCGGCCGGTGCCGTCGATAGATCCGATGTAGGGATAGAGCGCGCGCGCCTGGCCGAGCAGGTCGAGGGCGATGTTGCCGAGCGCCATGTCCTCCTCGATCTGCGGGGCGTTCGTCATCCACTCGGAGAGGCGCTGCGCATAGACCATGGCATCGTCGGCGAGCCCGAGCAGGTAGGGCGCGACAGGGCTCACGCCGGACGGACCGTTGTCGGCCGCGCCGGGTAGGGCCTCGTCGGACTCGGACGGGGCGTTGGTGGAGTTCACGAGACCGCTCACAGGTACTCGACATCGTCGGGCACGTCGTAGAAGGTCGGGTGGCGATAGATCTTGTCGGCCGCCGGGTCGAAGAAGGAGTCCTTCTCGTCGGGGCTGCTCGCCGTGATGTCGTCGGCGCGCACCACCCAGAGCGAGACCCCCTCCTGGCGGCGGGTGTAGACGTCGCGGGCGTTGCGCAGCGCGAGTGCCGCGTCGGGCGCGTGCAGCGAGCCGGCGTGCACGTGCGAGAGCCCGCGCTTGCCGCGGACGAAGACCTCCCACAGCGGCCAGCTCTTCTCGGCGGGGGCGGCTGTCGGCGCCTCGGGCGCGGCTGCCGACGCCTCGGCGGGCGGGGTCGCGGCTCCGCTCACGCGGCACTCTCCCGTCGCGGCGACGCCTGCTTGGCGGCATACGCGGTCGCGGCCTCGCGCACCCACGCGCCCTCGTCGTGCGCCCGGCGACGGTGCTCGATGCGCTCGGCGTTGCACGGCCCGTCACCGCGCAGCACCCGCCAGAACTCGTCCCAGTCGATCTCGCCGAAGTCGTAGTGGCCGCGCTCGGCGTTCCAGCGCAGGTCAGGGTCGGGCAGGACGATGCCGAGCTTGTCGGCCTGCGGCACCATCATGTCGACGAACTTCTGGCGCAGGTCGTCATTGGCGAAGCGCTTGATGCCCCAGGCCATCGACTGCTCGGTGTGCCCGCCCTTGACGGCGGCGTCCCCCGTGTCGGGAGGACCGAACATCGCGAGCGCGGGCCACCACCAGCGGTTGGCGGCGTCCTGCGCCATCGCCTGCTGCGCCTCGGTGCCGCGCATGAGGGTCCAGAGGATCTCGAAGCCCTGCCGCTGGTGGAAGGACTCCTCCTTGCAGACCCGGATCATGGCGCGCGCGTAGGGGCCGTAGGAGCAGCGGCAGAGGGGCACCTGGTTCATGATCGCGGCGCCGTCGACGAGCCAGCCGATGGCCCCGTTGTCGGCCCACGTCAGCGTCGGGTAGTTGAAGATCGAGGAGTACTTCTGCTTGCCGTCGTGCAGCCGGTCGAGCAGCTCCGCGCGGTCGATGCCGAGCGTCTCGGCGGCGCTGTAGAGGTAGAGCCCGTGGCCGGCCTCGTCCTGCACCTTCGCGATGAGGATCGCCTTGCGGCGCAACGACGGTGCCCGGGTGATCCAGTTGCCCTCGGGCTGCATGCCGATGATCTCGGAGTGCGCGTGCTGGGCGATCTGCCGGATGAGGGTCTCGCGGTACTTGTCCGGCATCGCGTCGCGCGGCTCGATGCGCTGGTCGGCGGCGATGAGGGCGTCGAAACCGTCACCCGACGCCTCGCCTGCCGCTCGCTGCTCGACGTGGGCCGCGGCCTCGTCGTAGGCCGCGGTCTCGGCCGCGTTGAGGGGCACGTTCGGGTCGATGACGTCATTGCCATACATGCGTCCAGTATGCGAGACCGGCGGGTCCGCGTCCAAAGCCGGGGCCGCGTGGCGCCCTGCCGCAGCGGCTCGCGCTGCCTGAGAGGATGCCGGGGTGGCACACGACGAGCAGACGCCCCACCCGCACGACCACTCCCCCGAGCACGCCCACGGGCACGGGCACGACCACGGCGCCGACCACGGCTCCGACCGGGGGCCCGTCGCCGACGCGAGCGTCCGCGTCGCCCGGGTCTCCGACGCCCCTGCCGTCGGGCTCGTGCAGGCCGTCGTCTACCGCGAGGCGTATGCCGGCACGCTGCCCGACGAGGTCGTCGCGCAGTTCGAGCCCCGCGTCTTCACCAACGCCTGGCGCGAGTCGCTGACCAACTCGCCCTCGCGCGACCACCTGCTCCTCGTCGCCTGTGCGGGCGAGCAGGTCGTCGGGCTCGCCGCGGTCGGCCCGTCGACCGACCCTGACGGGCAGGAGGCCGCCGAGCTGCTCGTGCTGGCCGTGCACCCCGAGGCCCGGCGGCAGGGGCACGGCTCGCGCCTGCTCCACGCCGCCGTCGACACGGCACGCGGCCGCGACCGGCACCTGCTGGCTGCGTGGGTGCTCGCCGACGACGACCGCACCCGCGCCTTCCTCACCGCGGCGGGCCTCGAGACCGACGGCGCGCACCGCGAACGGGTCATCGACGCCGACGGCACGACGGCCCGGGAGGTGCGCCTGTCGGCCGGGCTCGCACCGGAGGACGGGTGACCGACCCTGCGCGGCCCGACCCTGCGCGGCCCGACCCCACTGCAGGTCAGCAGCCGGTGCACCGCGGGCACTCCTCCGGGGAGCGCGGCCCGCTGGAGCCGGCACCGGTGCAGGACACCCCACTCGCTGCGGCGCCGCCGGGGTCCGGTCCGCTGTCGAGTGCCGAGCGGCGCCCCATCCTGCGCCAGGGCTTCTCCGTCGCGCTCGCGACCGGTGCCTACGGCGTCAGCGTCGGCGCGCTCTCGGTGGCCGCGGGCCTGTCGATGTGGCAGGCCTGCGTCCTCTCGCTCGTGATGTTCACCGGCGGCTCGCACTTCGCCTTCGTCGGCATCATCGGCACGGGGGGTGTCGCGGCCGCGCCGGCCGCCATCGCGGCAGCGTCGATGCTCGGCGTGCGCAACGGCCTCTACGCCCTGGAGCTGCGCCGCCTGCTGGCCGTGCGCGGCTGGCGCACCCCGGCCGCGGCTCACCTGACGATCGACGAGTCGACGGCCGTCGCTGTCGCACAGGAGGATCCACGAGCATCGCGCTTCGGCTTCTGGGTGACCGGGCTCGGCGTCTTCGTGCTGTGGAACCTCGCGACGCTCCTCGGCGCGCTCGTCGGCGACGCCCTCGGAGACCCGCGCGCCTACGGCCTCGACGCTGCCGCGTGCGCGGCCTTCATGGCCCTGCTGTGGCCGCGGCTACGTGACCGCGAGACGGTGGCGATCGCCGTCGTCGGGGCAGTCATCGCGGTGGCCCTGCTGCCCGCCCTGCCGGCCGGGATCCCGGTCGTCCTCGCCGCGCTCGCCGCCCTCATCGCGGGGCGGCGCTCATGACGCTCTGGGTCGCCGTCATCGTGGCCGCGCTGATCGCCTTCGCCCTCAAGCTCGCCGGCTTCCTCGTCCCCGAGAGCGCCCTGTCGCACCCGCGGGCTCGCCGCGTCACGGCGGCCATCCCCGTCGCGATGCTCGCCGCGCTCGTCGCCACGCAGACCTTCGGCGGGCCCGAGGGCACGCTCGTCATCGACGCCCGCCTCGCCGCGGTCGGCGTCGCCGTCGTGGCGCTGCTGCTGCGGGCACCCTTCATCGTCGTCGTCCTCCTGGGCGCCGTCACCGCAGCCGCCCTCCGCGCGCTCAGCTAGGCCTGACACCCGTCAGTCCGGACCGGTCGTCATGGCAGCGAGCACAACCGGCCCGACCGACAGCGCCTCAGGCGGAGTGGGCGCAGCTCTGGCAGGTGCAGTCCTCGCACGAGCACGTGTCGCACGTGCAGCCGTCGGGGCAGTTGTCGCAGGTGCAGGGCGACTGGGGGTTGGTGTTGACCGGGTCGATCGGGGCGGCCTGACCGCTCATGGTGGTCCTCCTCATCCGGGGCAGGACGTCGTCGTCCCACACCACCGCCGTACCCCGTGAGCACGGACCTGACGCGGAGGCGGCCGGCAGATCAGGCCAGGCCGAGGTAGTGCTCGAGGCCGACCGTGAGGCCCGGGTGGTCCGCCACCGACCGCACCGCCGCGATGACCCCGGGCATGAAGGAGCCCCGGTCGAAGGAGTCGTGGCGCAAGGTCAGCTGCTCGCCGGCGTTGCCGAGGAGCACCTCCTGGTGCGCGGTAAGCCCCCGCAGGCGCACCGAGTGCACGGGGATGCCGTCGACCCGGGCTCCGCGCGCTCCCTCGGGGTCGTGCGTCGTCGCGTCCGGGGCTGGTGGGGTGCCGGCGTCGGCACGGGCCCGGGCGATCATCGAGGCGGTGCGCGCGGCGGTGCCGGAGGGCGCATCGACCTTGGCCGGGTGGTGCAGCTCGATGACCTCGACCGACTCGAAGAACGGGGCGGCCTTGGCGGCGAAGGCCATCATGAGCAGCGCCCCGATGGCGAAGTTGGGGGCGATGAGCACCCCGACGCCGGCGCCGCTGCTCGCCGGTGGTGCCTGCGCGAGCTGTCCGCGCAGCGTCTCGAGACGCGCCTCGTCCCAGCCGGTCGTGCCGACGACGACGTGCACACCACGCTCGACGCAGTGCGCGACGTTGGCCGGTGAGGCCGCGGGCACGGTCAGCTCGACCGCGACGTCGGCGCCCGCGAGGTCGCCCAGCTCGTCTCCGGAGCCGTAGGCGCCGACGACTACGAGGCCCTCGGCGGACTCGATGGCCCGCACCGCCTCCGCGCCCATCCGTCCACTCGCACCGATCACCGCCACCGTGATGTCACGGGTCGTGCCCGCCCTGCCCGTCCTGCCCGCCGCGTCGCTCACCCGCCTCAGCGTAACGATCGCGACCCTCGGGGACCGGGCCGCACGGCATACGGACTCCTCTCTCACATTTGCGGTGACGGCACCTCGCTCGCGGCGCACACTGGAGGAGAGGAAGTGGTCGACATGACCTGGAACCAACCCATCGTGAGCGCCCGCCGCCGGACCCACCGACGCGTGACCTCCCTCCTCGCCTGTCTCACCGCGCTGACCCTCGCCATCGGGGTCGTCGGGGTCGGGGCCGCGCCCCGGGCAGAGGCTGCGGTGAAGTTCGGACACGACATCTCGTGGCCGCAGTGCCCGACCTCGGTCGGCGGCTACGGGCTGCCGATGCCGCCGACGAGCACGGGCTTCGTCATCATGGGGCTGACCAAGGGCCTGCCCTTCACCGAGAACCCCTGCCTCGCCAGCCAGATCGCCTGGGTGCGCAGCAACTCCACCCCGGCGCACGCCTACACGATGGCGGGGTTCCCGACCGCGGCGCAGCTGACCACCTACGGTGCGAGCGGGCCGTGGCGCACGACGACACGCGCCGCGCGCCTGTCCAACGTCGGCTACGCCGAGGCGAGGTATGCCGCTGCGAGCCTCCAGCGCATCGCCTGGCGCCCTCCAGTGGTGTGGATCGACGTCGAGCCGCGCAGCGCCCAGCCGTGGCCGACGTCCTCGCTCGTGCAGCGGCTCGAGAACCGCTACGTCCTCGAGGGGCTCATGCGCGGACTGAAGGACTCGGGCTTCGCCTACGGCGTCTACTCCAACACGTCGGGGTGGCAGTCGATCACCGGGTCCTGGTGGCTGCCCGGCGTGCCGGTGTGGGCCACGGTCGGCACCCTCAGCTACCCGAACGAGGCGCTCGACAAGTGCACGCAGCCGAGCTTCTCCGGCGGGCGCCCCTACCTGTCGCAGTGGTGGGACGCGACACGCGACTACGACCGCACCTGCGAGCCGTATGCGTTCACCTCGTTCCCTGCCCCGCCGGCGACACTGTCCAACGGCACCGCGGACTTCAACGGAGACTGGAAGAACGACGTGCTCGCCCGCTGGACGAGCACCGCGAGCCTGCGCCTCTATGCCGGCACGGGGAGCGGCACTCTCGGGCTCGGCACCCAGATCGGCACCGGCTGGGGCGGCATGTCGCTGCTCGAGACGCCCGGTGACCTGAGCGGGGACGGGGCACACGACGTGCTCGCCCGCGAGACCGCGACCGGCTACCTGTGGCTCTACAAGGGCAACGGCGCCGGTGGCTGGCGACTCCCCCGGGTGCGGCTCGGCGCCGGGTGGGGCGCCATGAACGCCATCGTCGGGATCGGGGACCTGACGGGCGACGGGCGGCCGGACATCGTGGCCCGGCAGACCTCGACCGGCCAGCTCTGGCTCTACCCCGGCACGGGGGCGAGCGGCTGGAAGCCCCGCGTCCTCGTCGGCACCGGGTGGAACGCCTACAGCGCCGTCGTCGGCGCCGGGGACCTCAACGGGGACGGCCGCCCGGACCTGCTCGCCCGCGAGCGCGCCACCGGCTACCTGTGGCTGGTGCCCGGCACCTCGAGCGGTGGGCTCGGCACGCGGGTGCGCACCGGCACCGGGTGGAACTCGATGACCGCGATCCTCAGCCCCGGTGACCTCAACAGCGACCGCGTGCCCGACGTCCTGGCCCGCGACAGCACCGGGCGGCTCTGGCTCTACCCCCGCACGGCAACCGGGGGCTGGCTCCCACGCAGCCTCGTCAGCACGGGGTGGAACATCACCAACGCCATCTTCTGAGCGCCGACCACGTCGACACGCAGAGCGGCCCGCCACCCTCTCGGGTGACGGGCCGCTCTGACGTGCGGATCCGGACGGATCAGACCTCGGCGGGAGCCTCGACCGCGTCAGCGGCCTCGCTCTTGTCGCCGTCGGCGGTGACCGCAGCGAGGCTGAGCTTGCCGCGCGGGTCGATCTCCTTGAGCTCGACCTGGATCTTCTGGCCGATCTTGACGACGTCGTCGACGCTGTCGATGCGCTTGCCGCCGACGAGCTTGCGCACCTCGGAGATGTGCAGCAGGCCGTCCTTGCCGGGCAGCAGCGAGACGAACGCACCGAAGGTCGTCGTCTTGACGACCGTGCCGAGGAAGCGCTCGCCGACCTCGGGCATCTGCGGGTTCGCGATGGCGTTGATCGCCGCGCGAGCCGCCTCGGCCGAGGGGCCGTCGACCGCTCCGATGAACACGGTGCCGTCGTCCTCGATCGAGATGTCGGCGCCGGTGTCGTCCTGGATCTGGTTGATCATCTTGCCCTTCGGGCCGATGACCTCACCGATCTTGTCGACGGGGACCTTCACCGTGATGATGCGCGGTGCGTAGGGGCTCATCTCGTCGGGCACGTCGATGGCCTCGGCCATGACGTCGAGGATGTGCAGACGCGCGTCACGGGCCTGGGTCAGCGCGCCAGCGAGCACCGAGGCGGGGATGCCGTCGAGCTTGGTGTCGAGCTGGATGGCCGTGACGAACTCCTTGGTGCCGGCGACCTTGAAGTCCATGTCGCCGAAGGCGTCCTCCGCACCGAGGATGTCGGTGAGCGCGGCGTACTGCGTCTCCCCGTCGACCGTGTCGGACACGAGGCCCATCGCGATGCCGGCGACCGGCGCGCGCAGCGGCACACCGGCGTTGAGCAGCGAGAGGGTCGAGGCGCAGACCGAGCCCATCGACGTCGAGCCGTTGGAGCTCAGCGCCTCCGACACCTGTCGGATCGCGTAGGGGAAGTCCTCACGCGTCGGCAGGACCGGCATGAGCGCACGCTCGGCCAGGGCGCCGTGACCGATCTCGCGGCGCTTCGGCGAACCGACGCGGCCGGTCTCACCGGTGCTGTAGGGCGGGAAGTTGTAGTTGTGCATGTAGCGCTTGCGGGTGACGGGGCTCAGCGTGTCGAGCTGCTGCTCCATCTTCAGCATGTTGAGCGTCGTGACACCCATGATCTGGGTCTCGCCACGCTCGAAGATCGCCGAGCCGTGCACGCGCGGCAGGACCTCGACCTCGGCGCCCAGGGCGCGGATGTCGGCGAGGCCACGGCCGTCGATGCGGACCTTGTCGCGCAGGATGCGCTGGCGGATCAGCTTCTTCTGCACCGAGCGGAAGGCAGCCGAGACCTCCTTGTCGCGACCCTCGAACTGGTCGGCGAGCTGGGCCTTGACGGCGGCCTTGATCTCGTCGAGGCGCTCCTCGCGCTCCTGCTTGCCGGCGATCGTCAGCGCGGCGGTGGTGTCACCCTCGACGGCACTCTCGACGGCGGCATACACGTCGTCCTCGTAGTCGAGGAAGACAGGGAAGTCCTGGACCGGCTTGGCCGCCGCGGCGGCGAGCTGAGCCTGGGCGTCGCAGAGCTGCTTGATGAACTTCTTGGAGGCCTCGAGGCCCTCGGACACGACCTCCTCGGTCGGCGCCTGCTTGCCCTCGTTCTTGACGAGGTCCCAGGTCGACTCGGTCGACTCGGCCTCGACCATCATGATGGCGACGTCGTCACCGACGACACGGCCGGCGACGACCATGTCGAAGACCGAGCGCTCGATGTCGGAGAAGTTGGGGAAGGCGACCCACTGGCCGTCGATGAGCGAGACGCGCACGCCACCGATGGGGCCCGAGAAGGGCAGGCCGGAGATCTGGGTCGAGGCGCTCGCAGCGTTGATGGCGAGCACGTCGTACTGGTGGTCGGGGTTCAGCGAGAACACCGAGATGACGACCTGGACCTCGTTGCGCAGACCCTTCTTGAAGGTCGGGCGTAGCGGCCGGTCGATCAGGCGGCAGGTGAGGATCGCCTCGGTCGAGGGACGGCCCTCGCGGCGGAAGAAGCTGCCCGGGATCTTGCCGATGGCGTACATGCGCTCTTCGACGTCGACCGTCAGCGGGAAGAAGTCGAACTGGTCCTTCGGCTGCTTGCCGGCGGACGTGGTGGACAACAGCATCGTGTCGTCGTCGAGGTACGCCGTGACGGCGCCGCCGGCCTGCTTGGCGAGGCGGCCGGTCTCGAAGCGGACCGTGCGGGTGCCGAAGGAGCCGTTGTCGATGACGGCTTCGGCGAACGTGATGTCTGGACCCTCCATGTGGGCCCTCGCTTTCTTTTTCTCAAGTGCCGCGCACATCGTCGTTGTGTGCGTGGTTTCTTCGGGTGCCCCGACCCGTCAGGGGCCGGGCGCACCTACGACGAAAGGCGGCCTCCGCAGAGCGCGGTGACCGCCTTTCGTCACGTGTTCATCGACGCAGACCGAGGCGCTTGATCAGCGCACGGTAGCGCTCGATGTCGGTCGCCTCGAGGTAGCGCAGCATGCGCTTGCGACGGCCGACGAGCAGGAGGAGCCCGCGGCGGCTGTGGTGGTCGTGCTTGTGCGCCCGCGAGTGCTCGGTGAGGTCCTTGATGCGCTGCGTGAGCATCGCGATCTGGACCTCGGGGGAGCCGGTGTCGCCGTCCTTCGTGGCGTACTCGGTCATGATCTGCTTCTTGACGTCAGCTTCCAAAGGCATGGATGAACCGACTCCTTCTCTTCTCGTTGCGCGGTGCTCCAGGGCATGTCCACCTGGGCGCTCTCGTTCCGCGGCCGGACTACGGCGGTTCCCAGCGTAACAGCGGCGCAACAGCCGCCCTAATCGGTGGCACCGCGCTCGGCGGGGGTTCGGCATGGCGTTCGGCGGGGCCCGGCCCGTCATTCGCGCCGGTGCGGGCGCGGTCGTCGCGGCTCACACTGGCAGCGACAGCTGGGCGGACATCCCGGCGTCATGAGGCACCCGGAGCCCGTCCGCGCGACGACGTAGCGGGTCCCGCTGCTCCGTCCGACGCAGCGGCGGGACCCGCTGCTGCACGGGGTGGAGCAGTGGGCGAGGGGGTGGGCATGGGCAAAGGTGGGGTGAGGGTTCTTCGAGTGCCAGGTCGTGAAACGGACCGTCGGACAGGCGATTCCGGCCTCTGCGGGTTGTGACCGATCCGTGACCGTAAGGGGGTCCGGGCTCGTCGCGTAGCGGGTACTTACGTAGGGCTCGGGACCCCTACCCTCCAAAGGAGTGAAGCGACACCATGATCATCCTCGGACTGATCCTGCTGCTCGTCGGCTGGCTCGCCAAGATCAGCATCCTCACCACGATCGGCATCGTGCTCGTCGTCGTCGGAGCAGTTCTCTACCTGCTCGGCACCACGGGTCGCGCCATCGGTGGCCGGAAGCACTGGTTCTGATCGCTGCACCCGCACCACAGCACCCGCGCGAAGCCCCTCACGACCTGGTCGTGGGGGGCTTCGCCCGTCCCGAGACGGTCAGGCGGCGAGGAGCGGCATGACCCGGCGCACCGCGTCCTCACGCGACGTCGGTGACCACGCGCCGCCCTCGAAGACGAGGCAGACGAGCTGCGAGCCCTGGGTCGTGAGCAGGAAACGGCCTGCGTCACTCGGACCGAGGGTCGGCTTGTGCCGCTCCCCCACCAGCCCGCTGACGCCCGCGATCGAGCCGGCACGTCCGAGGCCGCAGCGCGCCACGGCGCTGTCGAACCACCCTCGCGCCGAGGCGAGCCGCGCGCTCGCGGGATCGAAGGTCAGGACGAGATAGCTGAGCGACGCCGTGCCTCGGGTCGCGTCGGAGGACAGCGCAACCCGGGCGTAGGCGCGGCCGGAGACGACCGATCCGGCACCCGTGGCGCGCGCGAGGTCCTCCGCCTCCAGCCCGGCCCACGGGAGGCTGAGATCGCAGTCCGGTGCCGCAGGCAGGGCGCCGACGCAGCCGGCCACCCCGGATCGGGCCCGGACCTGCACAGCCACGGATCCGATCTCGCTCGCGCCCGGCCACAGCTGCTGCGCCCGCACCGGAGCGCGGTTGCCCAGGTCGGTCCGGATGGTGCACCCGGCAGCCTCCGGGATCGGGGTCATCGTGGCCCCATCCGCGGGCGCCTGAGGGCTCACGCCGGGTGGTGACTCGGCCGGCAGACCTGTCAGCGAGCCCACTGGCGCTATCCCTGCCGGAGACGCGGCCGCCCCGGT
Organism: Humibacillus xanthopallidus; assembly: GCF_044793955.1. GTDB lineage: Bacteria > Actinomycetota > Actinomycetes > Actinomycetales > Dermatophilaceae > Humibacillus > Humibacillus xanthopallidus_C. Next base: position 3,035,200 of record NZ_CP084995.1, read on the forward strand.
GGGCAGGGTCAGGGAAGGCACCGGGGCCGCGCTGTCACCCGTGCAGCCGGCGAGCAGCACCGACCCGAGCAACGACCCGAGCAGAGCGGCGGCCAGCCCCGCGAGGCGGGGCCGGCCGGACGGCATGCGGGATCGTGCTCTCAGAAGTTGATCATGTGCCCGGCGATGCCGTGCACGGCTTCCTTGACGGCCTCGCCGAGCGTCGGGTGCGCGAAGACGGTGCGGGAGACCTCGTCGGCCGTGAGGTCCCACGTCTGGGCGAGGTTGAGCACCGGCAGCAGCTCGGTGACGTCGGGGCCGATGAGGGCCGCGCCGAGGATCTCGTTGTGCTCGGCGTCGGCGATGATCTTGACGAAGCCGACCGGCTCGCCGAGCCCCATCGCCTTGCCGTTGGCCGAGAACGGGAAGGTCGCCGTCTTGACGTCGTGGCCCGCCTCGCGGGCCTGTGCCTCCGACAGGCCCATGGAGCCGATCTGCGGCTGGCAGTAGGTCGCCCGGGGGATGAAACGGAAGTCGATGGCCATGGTCTCGACGCCCGCGATCGTCTCGGCGGCGACGATGCCCATCGCCTCGGCGACGTGGGCGAGCATCAGCTTGGCGGTGACGTCACCGATCGCGTAGACGTTGGGGACGTTGGTGCGGCCGAACTCATCGATGGCGATCGCGCCACGGTCGGTCAGCTCGACGCCGGTCGCCTCGAGGCCGAAACCCTCCGTGCGCGGAGCGAAGCCGATGGCCGACAGGAGTCGGTCGGCCTCGAGGACCTGCTGGTCGCCGCCCGCCGCCGGGCTGACGGTCACCTTGACACCCGACCCCGTGTCCTCGACCGACTCGACCTTGGTGCCGAGCATGACCTTCACGCCGAGCTTCTTGTAGTGCTTGAGCAGCTCCTTGGACACGTCGGCGTCCTCGGTCGGCACCATCCGGTCGAGGAACTCGACGATCGTGACGTCGACGCCGAAGTTCTTCATGACGTAGGCGAACTCGACGCCGATGGCGCCGGAGCCGGCGATGATGATCGAGCCGGGCAGCTCGGGGTCGAGGATCTGCTCCTCGTAGGTGACGACGTTCGTGCTGACCTCGACACCCGGGATCATCCGCGTCACGGAGCCCGTGGCGATGATGAGGTTGTCGAAGGTGAGCGAGCGCGACGACCCGTCGTTGAGGGCCACGTCCATCGACGAGGGCGAGGTCAGGGTGCCCCACCCGTCGATCTCCTCGATCTTGTTCTTCTTCATGAGGAAGTGGACGCCCTTGACGATGCCCGAGGACACCTGGCGGCTGCGGGCGTGCGTCGGGCCGAAGGCCATCGTCGCGTCGCCCTCGATGCCGTACTTCTTCTTCTCGTGCGTCAGCGTGTGCGCGAGCTCGGCGTTCTTGAGCAGTGCCTTGCTGGGGATGCAGCCGACGTTGAGGCAGACACCACCCCAGTACTGCTTCTCCACCACGGCGACCTTCTTGCCGAGCTGGGACGCGCGGATCGCCGCGACGTAGCCACCGGGTCCGGCACCGAGCACAACGACATCGAAATCAGCCATGGCGGCAGCCTATCGGGGTGGGACGGCCCCCCGAGACCGTGCCCACCACGGGACCCACAACGGCCCAAGCGGGCGCACACCGACACAATCTCCGATCCCGATGACAAAACGCCGCGTCGCAGGCCCCACTTTGCGTCGTGGCGGGAGTAAGTTCCGCGACGCAACTGCCGGTCCCGTCCGGCTCCGGACCAACGGAGGTCACCCCCGTGAGCACGACCCCGCATCGCCACCAGGCGCCGCCTGCGAACAAGGGACTGCTGGTGCTCGCCGGCGTCCTGCTCGCCATCCCGATCATCGCCCTGCTGCTCGTCGGCACCTATGCCAGGGACGAGCCACGCCTCGGCGGCTTCCCGTTCTTCATCTGGTACCAGTTCCTCTGGGTGGCCATCACCTCGCTGCTCACCTACTCGGCCTACCGGATCGTGCTCAAGGCCCGTCCGCACGTGCCGATGACGCCGGAGGGTGACGCCTTCCTCGACAGCGACGCCACCGACGGCGACACCACTGACGGCGGCACGGCACCTGAGGAGGGCACCCGATGAGCGCCCTGGCTGCCGCGAACGAGGGCGGCGTCAACGGCGTCGCGCTCGCCGTCCTCATCTTCTTCTTCGTCGTCGTGGCCGGCGCCGGCTTCTGGGCCGCGCGGTGGCGCCGACCCACGAGCATGGAGAGCCTCGACGAGTGGGGCCTCGGCGGCCGTTCCTTCGGCACCTGGGTCACGTGGTTCCTGCTCGGCGGTGACCTCTACACGGCCTACACGTTCGTCGCGGTCCCGGCGGCGATGTGGGCCTTCGGCGCCGTCAACGGCTTCTTCGCGGTGCCCTACACGATCATCCTCTACCCGATCATCTTCATCTTCATGTCGCGCCTCTGGTCGGTCTCGCACCGGCACGGCTACGTGACCCCCGCCGACTTCGTGGAGGGGCGCTCCGGCTCACGCGGGTTGTCCCTCGCGGTCGCGGTCACCGGCTTCCTCGCGACCATGCCCTACATCGCCCTGCAGCTCGTCGGCATCCAGGCGGTGCTCGAGGTCATCGGCATCGGCGGTGGCGACAACTGGGTGGCCAAGGACCTGCCGCTCTTCATCGCCTTCCTCGTGCTCGCGCTCTACACCTACACCTCGGGTCTGCGCGCCCCGGCGATCATCGCCTTCGTCAAGGACATCCTGATCTACCTCGTCATCATCGTGGCCGTCATCTACCTGCCCGCGAAGGTGGGCGGCTGGACCAACGTCTTCGACGCCGCCGAGGACAAGATGACGTCGACGACCAACCCGGCCAACGGCAAGCCCAACGTCTTCATCCCCGGTCCCGGGGCCTACTGGGCGTACGCGACGCTGGCCCTCGGGTCGGCCATGGCCCTGTTCATGTATCCCCACTCGATCACGGCGACGCTGTCGGCCAAGAGCCGCAACACCATTCGCAAGAACGCCGCGATCCTGCCGGCCTACTCCTTCCTGCTCGGCCTGCTCGCGCTGCTCGGCTGGGTGGCCATCGCGGCCGGCACGAAGCCGGTCGGGCTCGACGGCAAGGTCAACGGGCAGCTCGTCATCCCGCAGCTCTTCGAGGACATGTTCCCCTCGTGGTTCGCCGGCGTGGCCTTCGCGGCCATCGCCATCGGGGCGCTCGTGCCTGCGGCGATCATGTCGATCGCGGCTGCCAACACCTTCACCCGCAACATCTACAAGGCCTGGATCAAGCCGGACGCCACGCCCAAGCAGGAGGCGAAGGTCAGCAAGCTCACCTCGCTCGTCGTCAAGGGCTTCGCCCTGATCTTCGTGCTGACGCTCGACAAGAGCAACGCGATCAACTTCCAGCTCCTCGGTGGCATCTGGATCCTGCAGACGTTCCCGGCGCTGGTCTTCTACCTCTACACCCGGTGGTTCCACCGGTGGGCCCTGCTCGCCGGCTGGGCGGTCGGCATGGTCTACGGCACGCTGGCGGCCTACAACGTGACGAACCAGGCGACCGGGGCACCGTTCGCCGGCTCGGTCGCCAACATCCCCGTGATCGGCCAGCTCGGCTACATCGCGGTGACGGCGTTCGTGATCAACGTGATCGTGGCGGCCATCCTGACGCTCGTGCTGCGGGCCGCCAAGGCGCCCGAGGGCACGGACCAGACGGTGCCGGCCGACTACTTCGCCGACGAGGGTGACCCCCGCGTGCAGAAGCTGGACGTCGGCCCGCACGAGACGACGCCCTCGGCCTGAGGACTCGCCTCGAAGGGCACCTTCCACCGCGCCAGCGGTGGAAGGTGTCCTTCGAGCTACGAGCGGGGCCGCTCCGGCGGCATCGCGGCGACCGCGTCGTCGACGTCGAGACCAGTGACCTGGAGCAGGTCGACGACGACCGAGCGCAACTGTGCGAGAACGGTCTCCGTCGAGAGGCTCTCGGTGCGCGGCAGCCGACCCGTCGACTCCGCGACGGTGATCAGGCCCGACCGCCCGATCTCGGGCGAGGCGTTCTCGGCAAGGGCGCGAGCGATGATGTCGACCGCGTCGGCGAGCTCGAGCATCACCTGGCGGTAGGCCGTCGGCAGTGGCTCGCCCCGACCGACCGACACGGTGACCCGGCGCACGAGCACCCGGGTGCTGCGCATGGCCCGGTCGAGCGGCTCGACGAGCTCGACCATCTTGCGCACGTGAGGCGCGTGCCGCCGCTTGAACGGCGAGCTCGCGAGGACCGACAGCCCCTCGTCGGCCGCACTGCTCAGCTCGCGCAGCAGCGACTCCGTGCCGCGGGCCGAGGCGAGCACCTCCGCGGCCCGGTCGACGTCGAGGTCGTCGGCGCTGGCCTCGGCGCCGCGCAGCAGCTCGCTGATCTTGCGCACCGCCTCGGCCGCGGCGACGCGCGGCCGGCGCAGCGGCGCCTGCGGCACGACGGTCGCCGCGACGAGAGCGACGCCGCCTCCGATGAGGGCATCGGTCCACCGGGTGAAGGCCTGCCCGGAAGTGGGGGCCAGGCCCGCGACGACGATGCCCTGCACGGCTGCCTGGGTGACGAGCACCGGGCCTCCGTCGAGCAGCGACGCGGCGCCCATCGAGACGAGCACAACGGCCGCGATCTGCCAGGGGCCGGTGCCGACCACCTGCACGAACACGTCGGCGACGAACACCCCGACGGCGACCCCGATGGCCACCTCGAGCACCCGCCGTTGGCGCTGCCCGTAGGACATGCCGAGGCAGATGACGGCGACCACGGGCGCGAAGAACGGCGCGACGTGTCCGAGCACGTCGGCCGCGATCCACCACGCCACCCCCGCCGCGACGGCGCACTGCACGAGCAGGAAGGCCCGGGAGCGCAGCCGCGCGAGCCGGGTGGCGACGCTCAGCCTGCTGCGGTCCCACGCCCGGTCGAGCGCCTCGATGACCGGCGCGTCGCTCCGGAGGTAGTCGTCCACGTCGTCCTCCCCTCTGCCAGGGCCCCCAGAGCCATCGAGGCGCTCAGAGCTTCAAGGACAGGATGGCATCGAAGATCTGGCGCACCGCGGGGGCGGCCACCTTCGACCCCGAGGCGCCCTGGCTGACCACGACCACGACGGCATGCTTCGGCCGGGGCGTGGGCCCGAAGGCGGCGAACCACGCGGTCGCCTGCTTGCCGAAGACCTCCCCGGTGCCGGTCTTGCCGGCCACCGGGTAGCGGTCCTGCGGGAAGCCGGTCCACGCGGCCCCCGCCGACCCGCCGGGCCGGGTCACGTCGGCCAGCGCGGCCCGCACGTAGGCCAGCACCTCGGCCCGCACGCCGACTGTCCCGGTGCGCCGGGGCGCGATGGGCGTGACCGTGCCCGCCGGGGAGCGCACACCTGACGCGACCTGCGGCTGCCACAGCGTGCCGCCGTTGGCGATCGCGGCATACACCTGCGCCATCTGCAGCGGGGTGACGGCGAGGTCGCCCTGGCCGATCGAGAAGTTGACGGCGTCACCCGCGCGGTACTGCCAGCCGCTCGCGCAGTTCTCGACGGCGAGCTGGGTCAGGTAGGCCGCCCGGGCCCGGTCCGTGCGCGCCACCTCGGGGTAGCCGCCCTTCGCCCGCTGGCACGTCGCTGCCCGCGTCGCGGCCCAGTACTGCTCCTTCCAGGCTCGGTCGGGCAGGCGGCCGGCCGACTCCCCCGGCAGGTCGACCCCGGTGGCGCGTCCGATGCCGAAGGCGCGGGCTGTCTGCACGAAGGGGTCGACGGCACCGGGCGGGGCGCTGATGCCCCCCTGGGCCTGCCACGCGGCATACGCGAGGCGGTAGAAGACGGTGTCGCACGACACGACGAGTGCACGGTGCAGGTCGATGCGGCCGTAGCCGCGCGACTCGAAGTTCTTGAAGACCCGCCCGCCGACCGTGAGGCTCGGGGAGCAGTCGTAGGTGCCGTCGAGGCTCGCCCCCGAGGCGACCGCCGCGGGCGCGGAGATCACCTTGAACGTCGAGGCCGGCGGGAAGGTCTCGCTCGTGATTCGCGACTTCAGCGGGGAGCCGCGGCTCGCGTCGCCCAGCGCCTCGAGCTCGGCGCTGCTGATGCCTCCGGTGAAGACCCCGGGGTCGTATGCCGGGTGGCTGGCCGCCGCGACGACGGCTCCGTTGGTGACGTCGAGGACGACGGCCGCCGCCGCATCGGCACGCAGACCGTCGGCGCGGGCGCGCGCGACCGTCTGGGCGAGCACCGCCTCGGTGCGGGCCTGGAGCTGGGCGTCGAGATGCGTGACGACGTCGGAGCCGGGCACGGGGTTGCGGCTCGACAGCGTGTCGGTGACGACCCCGCGCGGGTCGATGGCGACCACGGTGGCGCCGTTGCGGCCCCGCAGCTCGGCGTCGTACTGCGCCTCGAGGCCCGACCGGCCGACGACGTCCGCGTCGTCGATGGCGCCGTCGCCCGACTCGACGTCGTCGGCGCCGGCCCGGGCGACCCAGCCGAGCAGGTGGGCGGCGTTGGCACCCGCGGGCGCCGGGTAGGTGCGGGCCGGCTCGGGGGCGACGCCGATGCCGGGGAACTTCTCGGGCTGCTCCATGAGGGTCAGCGCCCGCTGCGGGTCGACGCCGGTGGCAATCGGGATCGGCACGTAGGGCGAGCCGTTGAAGCAGGCCGGCGCGCGGGGGGCACCGACCGTGCCGCAGAGCATGGTCTTGCCCCAGAGCCGGTCGAACGGCTGGCCGAGCACCCCCGCGACCGAGCGCACGAGCGCCCGCCCCCCGTCGTCGGCGTCGAGCAGGACGCCGCGCTCGACGGTGACGACCGTCGTGAAGGCGTTGGCCACGAGCGGGGCGCCGGTGCGGTCGAGGATCTGCCCCCGCAGAGCGTGCTCGGTGATCGTGCGGGTGTGCACCGAGGCGGCCTGCGACGTCAGCTGCGCGCCCTGGACGAGCTGGACCTGGCCGAGTCGTGCGACGAGCAGGCCGAAGAGTGACACGAGCAGCACGAGGACGACGCCCGCGACTCCGGCACGCCGCCTCATCCGAGCCTCCGGCGCACGAGCGCCCGGTCGACCGCGAGCAGCACCGGCAGGGCGAGCAGCCCCACGGCCACGGTCGAGGCGAGCCGACCGAGCCCGTCGGAGGCCGCGACGCTGCCCTCGGCGGCGATCGCGGAGGCGACCCGGCCGAGCAGCACGACGACACCGGCGGCGACGAGCGCCACCACGGCGCGGCCGAGAGCGCGCGACGACACCCGCTGGAAGAGCCCCCCGACGAGACCGCCGAGCATCATCACGAGCGGCGTCAGCCCGAGCGGTGACCCGACGGGCGGCACGAGCTCGACGACCCAGCCGGCGACGAGGCCGACGAGGGCGCCGTGCACCGGCCCGCGCAGCACGGCGGTCGCAACGACCCCGATGAGCACGAGGTCGGGAACCCACTCCTCGGGCACGCCGAGGCGCGGCAGCAGGGTCGCCGACAGCAGCGCCGCCACGACGACGTATGCCGTCCGGACCAGTCCCAGCAGCGTCACCCTCACGAGTCGGCCGCCTTGGCGGGCGCGGCCGGCGTCGAGGGCTTCCCCCGCGCCGGCACCTCGGGACGCGTCGCGGCCCGCGAGGTCGGCACGAGCACGGCGACGACGTCGATCGCGTCGGGGTCGACGACGGGGCGCACCGTCGCGGTGCGGGTGAGCTGCCCACGGTCGGGGTCGACGGCGGTCACGGTGCCGACGACGACGCCCGCGGCATACGGCCGGTCGTCGACGCTGCCGAGGGTGCGCACGACGTCGCCGACGACGGGGGTGCCCGGCTGCACGAAGGACAGGGTCAGCGAGCCGCGCGGCCGCGACTCACGGTCGGTCGAGGACGGCGAGCTCACGGTCGCGAGGGTGCCTGCGGGGCCGACCCGCACGCCGATGACCGAGCCGGTGCTGCCGAGCACCTGCACGTCGCTCGTCCACGGCGAGACGGCCACGACGCGCCCGGCGAGCCCCTCGGCGGTGACGACGGTGGAGTCGGCGGTGACGCCGTCGCGAGCGCCGACGTCGAGCGTCAGGCTGCGACCCCCGAGGGGGCTGAGGTCGCTCGCGACGACGCGGGCGGCGACGAGGCGGTGTCCGGCCGTCGGGTCGGCGTCGAGCAGCTCGCCGAGGCGCTCCTGCTCGGTGAGGCGCCGCTGCTGGTCGGCGACCGTCGCGCGCAGCAGGACGTTCTGGGCCGCGAGGGCGGCGATCTCGTCGCGGGGAGCCCCGGAGAGCGCCCGCTGCACCGGCCCGATGACGGTGCCGCCGGCGCTCCGCACGGCCTCGGCCACCCCGGAGCCCGCGAGGTCGGCCCCGAGCAGGGCCAGCGTGGCGACGACGAGCCCGGCGAGGAGACGGCGCTGGTGGGTCGGGTCCATGACGGCCTAGAGCCGGCGGTCGCCGACGAGCACGCGCTCGAGGCTCGCGAAGTCGTCGACGCAGCGGCCGGCTCCGCGCGCGACGGCTCGCAGCGGGTCGTCGGCGACGTGGACGGGCACGCCGAGTTCGTGGCGCATCCGTGCGTCGAGGCCGCGAAGCAGGGCGCCACCGCCGGTCAGCGTGATGCCGCGGTCGATGATGTCGCCGGCGAGCTCGGGTGGGCAGACGTCGAGCGTGGCGCGCACGAGCTCGATGATCTGCAGCACGGGACCCTCGATCGCCCGACGCACCTCGGCCGACCCGACCTCGACCGTCTTGGGCAGTCCCGTCGTCAGGTCGCGCCCGCGCAGGCGGGTCGTCAGCTCCTCTCGCAGCGGGAAGACCGAGCCGACGGCCACCTTGATGTCCTCGGCGCTGCGCTCGCCGAGCAGCAGGGAGTACTCGGCCTTGACGTGGCTGATGAGGGCCTCGTCGATCTCGTCGCCGGCTGTGCGCAACGAGGTGGAGGTGACGATGCCGGCGAGGCTGATGACGGCGACGTCGGTCGTGCCGCCACCGATGTCGACGACCATGCTGGCGGCGGTCTCGTGCACGGGCAGACCGGCGCCGATCGCCGCGGCCATCGGCTCCTCGACCATGTAGACCCGGCGCGCGCCGCACCGGGTGGCGGCGTCCTCGAGGGCACGCCGCTCGACGCCGGTCACCTCGCTCGGCACGCAGAGCACCATCCGGGGCCGCACGAGGCGCGAGGGACGCACCTGGTCGATGAACCACCGCAGCATGCGCTCGGCCTCGTCGGCGTCGGAGACGACGCCGTCGCGCAGGGGTCGCACCGCGCGGATGGTGCCGGGCGCCCGGCCGAGCATCTCCTTGGCGCGGGTGCCCGCGGCGACGAGCCGGCCGGTGCCGACCTCGACGGCGATGACCGAGGGCTCCTCGAGCACCACCCCGCGGCCGCGGACGTGGATGAGGGTGTTGGCGGTGCCGAGGTCGATCGCGAGATCGCGCCCGAGCGCCGGCCAACTGGTCATGGGCCGGATTGTGTCGTGGCGACCGGCCCCGCCCGAGACCATCGGGCGAGTGTCGCGCATTGTGTGACGGGTGTGACGGGTGTGACGACGCCCCGGGCGTGGCGGCAGGTGCGGCGACTCAGAGCTGGGGGAACCAGATGGAGATCTCGCGCTCGCCCGACTCGTGCGAGTCGGAGCCGTGCACGATGTTCTGCTGCACCGGCGTGCCCCAGTCGCGGCCGAAGTCGCCCCGGATCGTGCCCGGCAGGGCCTCCGTGGGGTTGGTGGCGCCCGCGAGCGAGCGGAAGCCCTTGACGCAGTCCTGGCCCTCGATGACGACGGCGGTGACCGGGCCCGAGCTCATGAAGTCGACGAGCGGCTCGTAGAACGGCTTGCCGACGTGCTCCTCGTAGTGCACCGCCAGCTGCTCACGGGTCGGCGTGAGCACCGCGAGGGCGGCCAGGGTGTAGCCCTTGGCCTCGATGCGACGCAGCACCTCCCCCGTGAGTCCGCGGCGGAATCCATCGGGCTTGACGAGGACGAGGGAGCGTTCGGTGGTCACTCGCCCACCCTATCGGCCGATCCACCGGCTGGAGCCGGACCCTCGGCGGTGCCGGCGGAGGTCTCCGCGTCCCGCGCAGCCGCCTCGCGCTGGGCCACCTCGGCATCGATGCGGGCCCCCTGGATGAGGCAGGTGACCCACATCGTGAGGAAGAAGATGCCGACGACGAGCATGAGCGGCACGACGAGCGCGCTGAGCAGCGTCAGCGCCTGCACCACCCAGCCCAGCGTGATGCCCCACGGCCGTCGCAGCGTGCCCGCCGCGACGATGGCCAGAGCGGCGAGCCCGAAACCGACGACGAGGTATGCCGTGGGGCTGGCGGTGCCCTCGGTCGCCGCGAGTCCTCGGGCGACGAGGGCGCCGAGCGCGATGCAGAGCGCCTCGCCACCGAGCACGGTGGCGAGCATGCGCCAGGTGAACTTGCCGGTCGTGCCGTAGAAGACGATGCCGCGCATCAGGTGGTCCTCGGGTGATCTCGAGCGGGTGGAACGTGCGAGGGGTGGTGAGGTCAGTAGTTCTGGGACGTGTCCCACGTGCGGATGATCGCCTGGGCCTCGCTGCTGCTCGCCCCGGTGGCCTCCGCATAGAGCGCCATGGCGTCCTCGCGGCGGCCGGCGGTCACGAGCTCGCTGATGCGCGAGCGGGCCTCCTCGGTGAGGCGCCCCTCGGTCCACGAGCTGGCCGCGTCGCGCACGCCCGGCCCGCGGCCGGGCACGAACCAGTTGTCGACCGCGCTCTTGGCATCGGCCAGAGGCGCACCCGTCGCCTCGCGGTAGATCTTGATCGCGTTGATCTTGTGACCGGCGCTGATCTCGTGGCTCACCTTGGCGCGCACGTCGTCCGTGAGACCGACGAGCTTGCGGTCGGGGTCACGCCGACCCATGATCCGTCCCCAGAGCACGACGACGACCATGACGACCACGAGGATGAGGAAGAGCTTGACGATCGGGTGCATGGGTCCAGCCTAGGTGGGGGTGACGACGTCGGCGCTGCTCAGTCGCTCGTCGGCGTTGGTCAGACCTCGGTGCGCCCGAGGAGCATGCGCACCTCACCGGCCGTGATGACGGAGCCGGTCGCGATGACACCGCCGCCCATGCCCTCGGACTCGGCGAGCGTCACGGCCTGCTCGAGGGCGTCGGGCAGGTCGCGCACGACGGTCACCCGTCCCTCACCGAAGATCTCGGTCGCGAGAGTGCCGAGCCGGTCCGGGGCCATGGCCCGCGGCGAGGAGCTGCGGGTGATGACGACGTGGTCGAGCGCCGGCTCCAGCACCTCGAGCATGCCCACGGCGTCCTTGTCGGCGACGATCCCGACGAGCCCGACGAGGCGGGTGAAGGTGAAGGCCTCGTCGAGCGCGGCGACGAGCGAGCGGGCTCCGTGCGGGTTGTGGGCCGCGTCGACGAGCACGGTCGGCGAACGACGCACGACCTCGAGGCGTCCCGGCGAGGTCATCGCGGCGCAGGCGGCCACGAGCACGTCGGGGTCGATGCGCTGCTCTCCGCCACCGATGAAGGACTCCACGGCCGCGACGGCGGTGGCGAGGTTGCTCGCCTGGTGGGCACCGTGCACGGGGAGGAAGAGGTCGGCATACTCCCCCGCCAGCCCGCGGAGGCTGAGCTGCTGACCGCCGAGCGCGACCTCGCGGGTCAGCACGCCGAAGTCGTTGCCCTCGAAGACGATCCGGCTGCCGCCGACCTCCTCGACGCGGTCGCGGAGCACCTGCGCGACGTCGTCGTCCTGGGCCCCGGAGACAGTGACGGCGCCGGGCTTGATGATGCCGCTCTTTTCCTCGGCGATCGAGACGACGTCGTCACCGAGCAGGTGCGTGTGGTCGAGGTCGACCGGCGTGACGACCGCCACCTGGGCGTCGATGACGTTGGTGGCGTCCCACGACCCGCCGAGGCCGACCTCGATGATCGCGACATCGACGGGCGCGTCGGCGAAGGCCGCATAGGCGAGCGCCACGAGCACCTCGAAGAAGTTCATCCGGCGACCGCCGGACTCGAGCGACCGCGCGTCGACGATGTCGATGAGCGGGGCCGTCTCGTCGTAGGCCGCGATGAACTTCTCGCGGCTGATCGGCTTGCCCGACAAGGTGATCCGCTCGCGGATGTCGTGCAGGTGGGGCGAGGTGAAGCGGCCCGTGGAGAGGCCGCTCTCACGCAGGATCGCGTCGATCATCCGGCTCGTCGACGTCTTGCCGTTGGTGCCGGTGAGGTGGATCGTCGGGTAGGTGCGCTGCGGGTCGCCGGCGAGCTCCATCACCGCCGTGATGCGCTCGAGCGACGGGTGCACGTCGTTCTCGGGGGCACGAGCGAGGATCTGCTCCTCGATCTCGCGGACCCGCTTCATCTCCTCGAGGGTGCGCGCGGCGTCCTGCTGGGCAGCGTCGGGGCGGCCGTTCATGCGGAGCCCTCCGAGTCCGAGCCGTGCGCCGGCAAGGGCGTGAGCTCGCGCTCCACCCACACGCTGACGGGCAGGCCCGAGCCCCCGGACTCCCGATGGGTCTCGGTGAAGCCGTGGGCGGCGTAGAAGCGGGCCGCCTGCTGGTTGCCCTCGATGTGCGACAGGACGATGCGACCCACGCCGAGCTCGAGGGCCCGGTCGACGACGGCGTCGAGCAGCCGCGACCCGATGCCCCGGCCGTGGTGGCCGGGCAGGACGTAGAGCTTCCAGAGGGCGAGGGCGTCGTCCTGCACCCCGAAGGTCGCGACGCCGACGACCTCGGGGCCGTCGACCGCCACGAGCGTGCGGCCCTGGCGGATCGAGGTCGTGACGACGTCGGGGGTCCACCACTTCGCGAGGCCCATCGCGACGTACTCCGGGCCGGCAATGGGCTCGTAGGTCGCGAGCCACGTGCGGTGACCGACCGAGAGCACGCCGGAGAGGTCGTCGCCGTCGGCGAGTCGGATCTCGAGGTCGTCCTGCTCGACGGCGCCATGGGCACCCAGGGCACCGTGCGAGTCGTCGGAGGGTCGGGGCGTGGTCATCGCTTCACCACCAGGATCGTTGCGGGCTGGTTGTCACCGACGACGACGTCGACGGCTCCGGCGAGCACGGGCGTCGCCGGAGTGGAGCCGTTGGTGCTCAGGGGTCCGGAGGCGAACTGGGTCGCGAGGGTCTCGCCGACGATGAGGTCGCGGTGGGTGACCGTGGCCTCGAAGACCTCGGGAGGGCCCTGGATCGTCAGGCTGATGCGGTCGCTCACGTGCAGGCCGGCATCGCGACGGGCCTGCTGCACCGCGCGCACGAGGTCGCGGGCCACGCCCTCCGCGGCGAGCTCGGGGGTCACCGTCGTGTCGAGCACGACGAAGCCGCCGCCCTGGAGCATCGCCGTGGCGCGGCTGTCGGCAGCGCCTCCGGCCACGACCGTCTCGAGGGTGAACTCCCCCTCGACCAGTGCGAGCCCGCCGGAGGTCACGACACCGTCGGCGCCGATCGACCAGTCGCCCGTCTTGCTGCCCTTGATGGCCTGCTGCACCTCGCGCCCCAGCCGCGGCCCGGCGGCGCGGGCGTTGACGGTGAGCCGCTGGGTGATGCCGAAGTCGGCCTCGCTCGCGGTCTCGAGGTCGACGAGGGTCAGGCGCTTGACGTTGAGCTCGTCCTTGATGATCCCGCGGAAGGGCTCGAGGTCGTCCGGCCGGGGCACGACGAGCGTGAGGTCGCCGAGCGGCAGGCGGGCCCGGAGCTTCTGGGCCTTGCGCAGGCTCGAGCCCGTCGAGCAGATCTCGCGGGCGCGGTCCATGGCGACGACGAGCGCGTGGTCGCGGGGCAGGTCCTCCGGGTCGGGGAAGTCGGTCAGGTGCACCGAGCGACCGCCCGTGAGCCCGCGCCAGATCTCCTCGGTGACGAGCGGCAGCAGCGGGGCCGTCGCGCGGGTGACCGTCTCGAGCGCGGTCCACAGCGTGTCGAAGGCCGCGAGCGACTCCTCGCTCTCGCCGCCCCAGAAGCGGTCTCGCGAGCGCCGGATGTACCAGTTGGTCAGCACGTCGAGGAAGCCGCGCATCGTGTCGCAGGCGGCCGCGATCTCGTAGTCGTCGAGCTGGTCGCGCATGTCGCCGACGAACTCGCTGAGCTTGGCGAGCAGGTAGCGGTCGAGCACGTCGGTCGAGGTCGTCGAGCGCTTCGCCTCGTAGCCCTCGCCGTCACGGGCCGTGTTGGCGTAGAGCGCGAAGAACGACCAGGCGTTCCACAGCGGGATCATCACCTGGCGCACGCCGTCGCGGATGCCCTGCTCGGTGACGACGAGGTTGCCGCCGCGCAGGATCGGGCTGCTCATGAGGAACCACCGCATGGCATCGGCGCCGTCGCGGTCGAAGACCTCGGAGACGTCGGGGTAGTTGCGCAGCGACTTGCTCATCTTCTGGCCGTCGGAGCCGAGCACGATGCCGTGGCTCACGCAGGTCTTGAAGGCGGGCCGGTCGAAGAGCGCGGTGGCGAGCACGTGCAGGGTGTAAAACCAGCCGCGCGTCTGCCCGATGTACTCGACGATGAAGTCGCCCGGGAAGTGGTGCTCGAACCACTCGGCGTTCTCGAAGGGGTAGTGCACCTGTGCGAAGCTCATCGACCCCGAGTCGAACCAGACGTCGAAGACCTCCTCGACCCGGCGCATCGTCGAGCGGCCCGTGGGGTCGTCGGGGTTCGGCCGCGTCAGGCTGTCGATGAAGGGCCGGTGCAGGTCGGTGACCTCGACGCCGAAGTCGCGCTCGAGCTCCTCGAAGGAGCCGTAGACATCGAGCCGCGGGTGCTGCGGGTCATCGGACTTCCACACGGGGATCGGGCTGCCCCAGAAGCGGTTTCGCGAGATGGACCAGTCGCGGGCGTTGGCCAGCCACTTGCCGAACTGGCCGTCGCGGATGTGCGACGGGGTCCACTCGATCTCCTGGTTGAGCTCGAGCATCCGCTCCTTGATCTTCGTCACCTCGACGAACCACGACGACACCGCCATGTAGATGAGCGGCTCACGGCAGCGCCAGCAGTGCGGATAGCTGTGGTCGTAGGTCTCACGGCGCAGCAGCACCGTGCCGGCCGTCACCGACCCGGTGTCGCCGTCGCCGCGGGTGCTCGCCTTGAGGTGGTCGATGATGTGCGCGTTGGAGTCGAAGACGTGCATGCCCTCGTAGTCGGTGACGGGCCAGGTGAAGCGGCCGTCGGGACCGACGGGCACGACCGGCTCGATGCCGGCTGCGTCGGTGACGATCTTGTCCTCCTCACCGAAGGCGCCGGCGGTGTGGACGAGCCCCGTGCCGTCCTCGGTGGTGACGAACTCAGCGGGGAAGACGCGGTGCGCCCGCTCGTGCCCCGCGTAGTAGGAGAACGGCGGCGTGAACGAGCGTCCGAGCAGGTCTGTGCCCGTGAGCCGCTCGACGATGCGGTCGTCGAGCGAGGCCGGGTCGACGTCGGCGCCGAAGAGGTCCTTCGCATAGGCCGCGAGACGCGCCGCACCGATGACGTAGCGCTCCGTCGTGCCGGTGATGTCCGACTCGACGACGACGTAGTCGATGTCGGGGTGGACCATGATGCCGAGGTTGGCCGGCAGGGTCCACGGGGTCGTCGTCCAGACGAGGGCCAGCTCGCCGGTCTCGAGCCGCAGCCCGACCGTCACGGCGGGGTCCTGGCGCATCTTGTAGACGTCGTCGTCCATGCGCAGCTCGTGGTTGGACAGCGGAGTCTGGTCGTTCCAGCAGTAGGGCAGCACCCGGAAGCCCTCGTAGACGAGGCCCTTCTCGTGCAGCTGCTTGAAGGCCCAGATGACCGACTCCATGTAGTCGGGCTCGAGCGTCTTGTAGTCGTTGTCGAAGTCGACCCAGCGGGCCTGGCGGGTGACGTAGTCACGCCACTCCCCCGTGTACTTCAGCACCGAGCTGCGGCAGGCGTCGTTGAACCTGTCGATGCCGAGCTCGACGATGTCCTGCTTCGTCTTGAGGCCGAGCTGGCGCTGCGCCTCGAGCTCGGCCGGTAGGCCGTGGGTGTCCCAGCCGAAGCGGCGCTCGACGCGCTTGCCGCGCATCGTCTGGTAGCGCGGGACGATGTCCTTGACGTAGCCGGTGAGCAGGTGACCGTAGTGCGGCAGACCGTTGGCGAAGGGCGGACCGTCGTAGAAGACGAACTCGTTGTCGCCGTCGGTGCCGGGGTCGCGGCCCTCGACGGAGGCGACGAAGGTGCCGTCCTGGTCCCAGTACTTCAGCACGCGCTCCTCGATCTCGGGGAAGCGCGGGTTGGAGGGGACGCCCGCACGCGCGGCGGGGTCGCCGGTCGCGTCGACGTTCGTGGTGACCTGGGGATAGGTCATGCTCGTGGTCTCCTGGGTTCGCGTCTGTGGGTCGTTCGTCACGTCCACGAGGACGACGTCTCCTGAAGGAGGTTGCCGCGGTACCACCCCGCTTGCCGCGCCCTCCGCCCTGACCCGGCCGGACGGCATACGGCCGCTCTTGTCCAAGGCTGTGACGGGCCCACCCGTCCGGGTCTAGTGGGAGCTCTCGCTCTGTTCTTCCGGAGGCTCGCCGCTGATGACGGCTCGAACGCCTGTGCCCGTCAGTCTAGCCTGTCAGCGTGCCCAGACTGCCCGAGCACCTCGCCCCGCGTGAGGTGACCGACCCCGACGTGCGGCGGTCCTATGCGCTCGACGCGACGGTCGCCCTCGGCCCGCCGCCGCAGGACTTCGCGGTCGTGCGCGCCCGTGACGTCGGCGACGTCGTGGCCGTCCTCGAGCACGCCCAGGCGACCGGCACCCCCGTCGTGCCCCAGGGGGCGCGCACCTCCCGGTCGGGCGGCGCGATCGCCTCGGAGGGCTGCATCGTGCTCAACGTGGAGGCGCTCGACGCGATTCACGAGGTCAACCCGCTCGAGGGGTATGCCGTCGTCGGCCCCGGCGTCGTCAACGCCGACCTCAAGCGCGTGGCCGGTGAGGCGGGGCTCTTCTACGGGCCCGACCCCGCGTCGTGGGAGACGTGCACGATCGGCGGCAACATCGCGACCAACGCGGGCGGCCTGTGCTGTGTGAAGTACGGCGTGACCGCCGACTGGGTCAAGGCGCTACAGGTCGTGCTGCCCGGGGGCGAGGTCATGCGCACCGGCCACCGCACCGCCAAGGGGGTGGCCGGCTACGACCTGACCGGCCTCTTCGTCGGCTCGGAGGGCACGCTCGGCGTCGTCACCGAGGCCGTCGTGCGTCTCGCGCCGGCGCCGGATCCCGCCCTGACGGCGCTCGCCGTCTTCGACTCCCTCGACGCCGCGGTCACCGGCATCGTCGCGCTCCGTCTCGACCCGCACCGCCCGTGCCTCCTCGAGATCATCGACCGCACGAGTGTGCGGGCGATCCAGGCGTTCGGCGACTTCGGCTTCCCCGATGACTGTGCCGCCGTGCTGCTCGTGCAGTCCGACCGCCCGGGCCACGTCGCAGACGACCTACGGAGGTATGCCGCCCTGCTGGAGTCAGCGGGCGCCACCGACGTCGCGGTCGCCGACGACGCGCAGGAGTCGGAGGGGCTACTCGTCGGTCGCCGCGTCATGAGCACCGCCTTCGAGGCGATGGGCGGACGCCTCGCCGAGGACGTCTGCGTGCCGGTCGGCCGCCTCGCGGAGTTCGTGCGCGGCATCGAGGCGATCGGCGAGCGCCGGTCGGTGCTCGTGCCGGTCAGCGGTCACGCCGGCGACGGCAACCTGCACCCGTCGATCGTCTACGCCCACGACGACCCCGACAGCCTGGCGCGGGCGTGGCAGGCCTTTGACGACCTCATCCGGCTCGGGCTCTCCCTCGGCGGCACGATCACCGGCGAGCACGGCATCGGCTCGGTCAAGGTGCCGTGGCTCGGGCTGGAGCTGGGTGACGCCGAGCTGGCCCGCCAGCAGCGCCTCAAGGCGGTCTTCGACCCGATCGGAATCATGAACCCGGGCAAGGTCTTCGCCGCACCGGCCTGAGCGGGCCGGTTGCACAGGCTGTCGGGTTAGCGTGCCGGATGGCCCGCTCGAGCACTCGCCGCCTCGCCCTCGCCGGTGCCTCCCTGCTCGTCGCCGCCGGCTGCACCACCGCCGCGGTCACGCCGGCGCTCGTCACCCCCGCCTCGACAGCACCGCTGACCACCTCGACGTCACCGGCGCCCGCGTCCACAGCCACGTCCTCGTCCACGTCCACGGTGCCGAGCGCCGTGACCCCGTCGACGTCGACCCCAGCGCCGCTGCCGTCGAAGAGCGCTCGCCCGCCACGCGCGGACCCCTTCGACAGCGCGAACGCCCTGGACGGCATACGGGAGCTGGCGGCGATCGGCCCGCGTGACGCGGCGAGCCCCGCCTACGCCCGGGCGGCGGACTGGGTGGGCGGGCAGCTGCGCGCGGCGGGCTACGACGTGCGCGAGCAGGCCTTCGACCTGCCCGCGGGCGTGTCGTGGGGGGTGCGGGTGGCGGCCGGGCGACCGGTCAACGTCATCGCCGACCCGCCGGGCTTCGACCCCTCGCGGCCGCACGTCGTCATCGGCGCGCACCTCGACACGGTGCCGCAGTCGCCCGGCGCGGAGGACAACGCGTCGGGTGTCGCGACGATGATCGAGCTCGCCCGCATGGTGCGACAGCAGCCAACCGCCCTCCCGGTGCGCTTCATCGCGTTCGGCGCCGAGGAGGCGCGCGGCGGCAACGGCACGAGGTATGCGTTCGGCTCGCGGCACTTCGTCACCTCCGTCGGCGGGTCCGACCGCCGGGCGGTGCGCGGCATGGTCTCGCTCGACCGGGTCGGGGTGCGTGCGGCGACGGTTCCGGTCTGCACCGGTGGGCGCGGCACCACGAGCCTCGCGATCGCGATCCGCGGCGCCGCGCGGGCTGCGGGCGTGGCGACCAACGGGTGCACCAACAGAGGGAGCGACCACGTGTCGTTCGAGGCGGCCGGCATACCTGCGGTGCGCATCGGCAGCGTGCCGTATGCGGGGTACCACTCCGCGCGCGACGTGCCGTCGGTCATCGACCCGCGCCAGCTCGAGCGGACCGGCGCGGCGCTCTGGGCCTGGCTGCGGTCGCTGGGCTGAGACCGCGGGGCTGAGACCGCGGGGCTGAGACCGCGGGCAACGGCCGTGACGTCGTTTGGCAGGATGAGGCCATGACGGATGTGGAGACGACCGGTGCGTGGCTGAGCCGCGAGGACCTCGACAACGCGCGTGACCGGCTGCCGATCCTCTACGTGCATGCGATTCCCGTGCGCGCCGACGACAAGGGCGTCGTGACGCACCTCGGTCTGCTGCTGCGCGCCGACAGCGACGGCGGCATCGGCCAGGAGGTCGTCGGCGGCCGCGTGCTCTATCACGAGAAGGTCCGCGACGCCCTGATGCGCCACATCGAGACCGACCTCGGTCCGGTCGCGCTGCCGCGAATCCCCTTGTCACCACAGCCTTTCACAGTGGCGGAGTTCTTCCCAACGCCCGGCGTGACGCCGTTCCACGACCCGCGCCAGCACGCCGTGTCGCTCGCCTTCGTGGTGACCGTCATGGGCGACTGCCGTCCGCAGAAGGACGCCCTCGACCTCTCGTGGGTGACGCCCGAGGAGGCGGCGGCGATCGCGCTCGGCCCCGAGATGTCGGGCTCGCACGGCGTGCTCGTCCGACAGGCCCTCGCGCACGTCGGATATCCCGTCTAAGTCGGGCATTGGCGCCAGATCTGCTGACAAGCGGGTTGTTCTGATGACTTCTTCCGGGACTTCCCCGGCATAGCGGACGGGTTTCTGTGATCTGCGTCGCTCTGTCCGATGCCGTCCTACCGTCGCAGAAGGACGTGAGTGGGCCCTGAACGGGCGACCACCCGGGGGCGAGCTGAGGGGCTCGGAGCGATCGTGCGGTCATCGTCGACGCACCTCCTCCAACGGTGCGGGGGCCGACAACCGCTCAGGTACGGAGACATTCATGAATTCTTCATGGCTCATGTCTCGGGGGAAGGCCTCGTCGAGGCCACGCATCACCACCACACTCTTGCGTCGCAGGGGCACGGCGATCATGGCGGTAGCCGCGCTCGCTGTGCCCGCCGCGGTGCTCATGGCACCGAACGCCTTTGCTGTCAGTCAGGCCACCTTGACGGGCAGCAACTTCCAGATCGACGATGACGCCAACCTCAAGGTCGACACGCCGACCGCCGACGACCCGCAGAGCATCGACTGGGGCGGCCTCACTCACACCGGTCTGAACCCGCCGGAGATCCGAGCCACCGACAAGACCACGGGTCAGACGGACGACTCGTACAAGGGCGGTGTCAAGGAGGACACCGAGTGCCCGGGCGAGGTCACCGGCAGCATCCCCAACAACAAGAGCGACCTTCTCACCTTCCACTTCTACGAGGAGGCCGGCGTCGGTGGACACCCTGGCTTCGCCAACATCGCGTGGAGCCGGGTCAGCGACCCGAGTGGCACCACGCTGATGGACTTCGAGTTCAACCAGTCGAAGACCAAGTGCGGCACTGGCCCCAACGTCGTCCGAACGAACGGTGACCTGCTCATCGAGTACGCGATCGACCAGGGCGGCGCGCGTGCAGACATCCTCGGCCGCACCTGGAACGGTTCGGCATGGAGTTCCGCAACGGCACTCGACGAGGGCACGGCCTGCGGTGGCGGTCCGTGCGCGGTGGGCACGATCAACTCCACGGTCATCCCTGATGGCGAAGCCGACGGGCTGGGCGAGAAGCAGCCCCGCACGTTCGGTGAGGCCCAGATCGACCTGCGCCTGATCTTCGACGGGACGAAGTGCGTGTCGTTCGGTTCGGCGATGCTCAAGAGCCGTTCGTCGGACGCGTTCACGTCGCAGCTCAAGGACTTCATCACCCCGATCCCGATCGACCTGACCAACTGTGACGCGACCGTGGTGACCACCCCGGTCACCTCCGACGGGACGACTCCCATCGGCGCGGGTGGCGTGCTGGTCGGCAGCTCGGTGCGAGACTCTGCCGTGGTCACCGTCACCGGTGCCACCGGTCAGAGCGCCACGGGTGCCGTCAAGTTCTTCATCTGCAAGATCGCCACCGGTCTGTGCGACGGCACTGAGGGCAGAGTCGGCACCCAGGTCGGCACCCCGGCCACGGGCGAACCGCTCCCCGGCAACACCAACCCGGCAACAGTGGTCTCCGACCTCTATTCCGTGACCGAGGTCGGCCGCTACTGCTTCCGGGCTGAATACTCCGGCGACGTGGAGGCAGGCATCCCGGCGAGGACCGACTTCGCCGAGCGAGAGTGCTTCACGGCGACCTCCGTGCCGTCGACGATCTCGACAGCGCAAAACTGGCTGCCGAACGACGCAGCCACCGTCTCGGCCACCGCAGGCGGGGCCATGGCGGGCACGGTCACGTTCACGCTGTACAACTCGACCAACTGCGCCGCAGGGACGAGCGTCTACACCGAGAACCGGCCCGTCGCAGCGGCCTCGCCGGTGACGGTCAACACCACCAACGGCACCGTTCCCGCAACGACCTATGTCGCGACCGCGACCGGGGAGTACTCGTGGGGCGTGTCCTACACCAGCACCAACCCCGCTCAGGACAGCATCGCCGCGAGCTGCAAGGAGGTGTCGTCGCTGACCGTCGACAACGACAACACCGTCTCGTGATCGAGCGGTAGGGCTCCTCGAGCCTTCGCGTTCACGACCGAACCACCGTGGCCCAGCGAGCAGTCGCTGGGCCACGGTGCGTTCGAATTTGACTGGGAGACATGCCTTCTCGCCTGACCAATCCCGATATGTGACGGGCTGTCATGCCTTGGCCGAGGACTTGTGGGACATATGCCACCGCCTTCTGAATTCCCAAGCCGGTGCGGCCTCGCGGTCCTACCGTCGACAGAGGACGTGGGTCGGCCGTGGGGGCGGGCTCCGCCGGGGGTTCGGACGTGGGGGTTCGAGGAGGTCGCGTGGTCATCGCCGACGCGTGCTCCACCCACCGGTGCGGGGGCCGACACCGCTCACAATTGGAGACGCAGCATGAATCGATCATGGATCGTGTCTCGGGGGAAGTCGCACTCAGGTTCACCATCGCGCAGACGAGCCACCTGGCTCGCCGTCATCGCCGCCGTCATCATGCCGGCTGCTCTGCTCACGGCCCCCTTCGCGGCCGCCAGCGATACTCCACCCTTCACGATCGGTCCCAACGGCACCGCCTCGATACCGGAGCCTGACATGGCCGAGGCCGACGGCGCTGTGGACATCCACACCAACGTCAAGGAGCTGGGTCCGCTCAACCAGAGCACGACGAAGATCGGGGTCATCCACAACGACGCCGTGCCGACGCTCGGATTCACCAACCCCAACGCCCAGGTGGACCTCTACCGGGCTTGGGTCACGTCGAAGAAGGACCTGAGCGACAGTGACGACTGGGTCTACTTCGCGTGGGAACGTGACGCGAACACCGGTAGCGGGTTCATCGCCTACGAGTTCATGCAGAAGGCGGCCCCGGCAGTATGCGCCGACTTCGACCCCGCAGTGACCACCATCGTCAACCAGTGCAACCCATGGGCCAACCGTGACGGCGACACCGACGACACCGGCGCCCCCGGACCGGGTGGCGGCGACGGCCCGGACATCGGCGACTTCCTCATCCTGTGGGACCAGCAGGGTGGCAGCCGCGACCTCTTCTACCGCAAGTGGATCGGCACGGCTCCCAACCTGACGCTCGCTCCTGCCGTCCCCCTCACGTCGTCGGTCGCCGTGGCGGCCTACGGTTCTGACGGTTACCGCGGTGAGGCAGCGATCAACATTACTGATGTCGTCTTCGGCGGCACCCCTACCTGTCTCGCCTTCGCGAACATCATTCCCAGCACGGTCACCGGCAACTCCGACACCGCTGACTACAAGGACACGATTCTGCAGCCCGGTCTCGACCTGTCGAACTGTGGCACGACGACGACCACCACCCCGCGGGACGCGGCTGGGGACCTCATCCCGGCCGAAGGCATCTCCATCACGCAGAACGGTGTCGTCGAGGTCAAGGACCGTGCCGTGATCGCACTCACCGGTGCCGCCAGCGGCACCGTCGGCGGGACGATCGACTTCACGCTCTGCCGGGCGAACGACTCCGCTGCAGGGCCGGGTGGAACTCCGGCAGCAACGAGTGCCTGCGACACGACCAACGCCAAGTCGGTGGTGGTCGACGACAACAAGAACGTCGTGGACGAGGACGGTGTCGCCGGATTCCCGGTGACGGTCACCTCGTCGAGCGCGTGGGTGACGGCAGCGGGCAGGTACTGCTGGAAGGCCGTCTACAGCGGCAACGAGACCGCGGGCTACACCGGCTCGAGCGACGTCTCGACCGGCGAGTGCTTCGTCATCAACCCCGTCACACCTTCCGCGTCGACTACGGCAAGCGACGACGTGACGGTCGGGCAGACCCTGAGCGACACGGCCACCGTGACCGGTCTCGCCCCGAAGCCGACCGCCGACGTGATCCACACGAGCTCGACGGTGGGGACCCGCACCCCGGCGACGGGAACCGTGACCTTCGAGCTCTACGGTCCGGACGACTGCACGGCCAAGGTGCACGGACCGGTCAACGGTGCCATCAACACCTCAGGTGTCGCCACCACGCCGAGTCCGGCCTACGTCGCGACTGAGCCCGGCACCTACAGCTGGAAGGCCACGTTCAACGGCGACAGCCCGAACAACCTCGCCAGCGAGACGCACAACCCGGACTGCGACCAGCCGCTCGAGGACGTCATCGTCAGCAAGAAGCAGCCGACAATCAGCACCGCGGCCACGACCACGGCGGTGTTGGGCTCGACGATCACCGACAAGGCGACCGTTGCGGGCGGCTCCTTCCCGGCCGACAGCCCCTACGCCCCTGGGACCGTGACGTTCAAGCTCTACGGGCCGTTCGGTCCCGACGCCGTCATCGACGAGAACTCGTGCATCGATGACGGAGCGGGCGCCAACCTCATCGCGGCTGCGGGGAGCACGGTCAACGCCAGCGTGGTGGCAGGTTCGACGACATCGGTCGAGGCCACTGCCACGCCTTACGAGCCCACTGCCCCGGGGACGTACCTCTGGGTGGCCTCGTACAGCGGGAACGGGCAGAACCTGCCTGTCTCGGGCGCCTGTGCTGACGCCAACGAGGCGAGCATCATCACGAGAGCCCCGGCAGACATCGCCACGGCCCAGTCCTTCTACCCGCAGGACTCGGTGACCGTGTCTGCCAGTGTCGGTGGCACTCCGACGGGCACCGTCGTGTTCAAGCTCTTCGGTCCTGACGCCGCCAACTGCTCCGGAGCAGCCGCCTGGACCTCGCCGGAGATCACTTTGATCGCGGGCGCGGCAGCGACGAACAACCAGTCGTTCGTCATCAATGCGGCCAACGCCGGCGCATACCACTGGCTCGTCAGCTACAGCGGCGACGCATCGCACCTGCCCAACCCGGGTGTCTGCAAGGACGAGACCTCCTCCGTCTCGATCAACAACAACGCCATTCCGTGAGCTGACACATCGGCCTGATCGTGGCCCGGCCGGCGGGGCGGCCGGGCACGCGAGGGACAGGTCGACTACCAGCAACCACAGGGACCGTGACCGGTTCGGGGCCAGTGTCCCGAACCGGTCACGGCTCTTTCCGGGCATATGCCGCCACCTCCGCGGGAGGCGTATCGAGGGCGCTGCTCCCGCCTCTTCCACGGCGGCGCGGCCAACCATGACCGCGCCGTCTCAGACCCGGATCGGGGGTCGGGCACCTCCACCCAGGGAAAGAAGCATCACCATGAAGGTCACCAAGTCAGTGCTCATCGCGGTCATCGCCTTCGTCGCAGCTCTCGTCATGGCGAGCCCCGCATCTGCCGTCGCTGCGAAGTTCCACAGCGTCGACTCCAGCGTCAGCAACTCCGGCGCTCTCGTCGTCAGCTTCGACGAGCGCGGCGTCGGCAACGGCGACATCGACTACACCCTGACGGCTGACGCGTCGGCCGTCTACGCCTGCATCAACGGCGGCGGCAAGCACCCGCAGGCCGCCAACAAGGAGACCGTCAACGGCGACGTCTCCACCGGGGGCACCTTCGAGTCGAGGAACGGCCGCGTCCAGGCCAGCCTGTCCGCCGGCCCGATCGACGCCGGTGGCTTCAGCTGCCCCGGCGGCCAGCGCCTCGTGCTCGCCTCGGTCTCCTACTGGAACATCGTCCTGACCGACACGACGAACGGCACCAGCACCTCGGTGCCTGACGCGTGGCGCGTGTTCTTCGCCGTCTGAGCCGGGCTCGAGACGGTTCTGAGACAAGCGGCACCTCGTGCGTCTGGCACCCCCGGGGCCTCGGGGGTGCCAGGCGCGCAACCAGCTGTGCGGTTGGCACCCCCGACAGCCGGGAGGTGCCAACCGCACAGTGGTGTTGCCGGTCTCTCAGTGCTGGTGCTCGAGCAGCTCCTCGCGTCCCGCGCCGAGCACGGTCAGCGGCAGCAGGGTCTTGCCGGTCGGGCCGATCTCGATCTCGGTGCCCATCTGGGGGCAGACGCCGCAGTCGAAGCACGGGGTCCAGCGGCAGTCGTCGACCTCGGTCTCGTCGAGCGCGTCCTGCCAGTCCTCCCAGAGCCAGTCCTTGTCGAGGCCGGAGTCGAGGTGGTCCCACGGGAGCACCTCGTGCTGCTCGCGCTCACGGGTCGTGAACCAGGCGACGTCGACGGGCTCGTCGGCGAGTGCCGTCTCGGCCGCGCGCATCCAGCGCTCGTAGGAGAAGTGCTCGCTCCAGCCGTCGAAGCGGCCCCCGTCGCGCCACACGGCCTCGATGACCTTGCCGACGCGGCGGTCACCGCGTGACAGGAGTCCCTCGACGACACCGGGCTGCCCGTCGTGGTAGCGGAAGCCGATGGCGGAGGCGTAGCGACGGTCGGCGCGGATGGCCTCTCGCAGCTTGGCGAGGCGTGCGTCGGTCTCCTCGGCGCCGAGCTGCGACGCCCACTGGAAGGGGGTGTGCGGCTTGGGCACGAAGCCGCCGATCGACACGGTGCAGCGGATGTCGCGCCGACCGGAGACCTGGCGACCGGTCTCGATGACGCGCTTGGCCAGCTCGGCGATCTGCAGCACGTCCTCGTCGGTCTCGGTCGGCAGCCCGCACATGAAGTAGAGCTTGACCTGCCGCCACCCGGCGCCATAGGCCGCGGCGACGGTGTTGATGAGGTCCTCCTCGGACACCATCTTGTTGATCACCTTGCGGATGCGCTCGGACCCACCCTCGGGGGCGAAGGTCAGCCCTGAGCGGCGGCCGTTGCGGGTCAGCTCGTTGGCGAGGTCGATGTTGAAGGCGTCGACGCGAGTCGACGGCAGCGATAGTCCCGTCTGCGTGCCCTCGTAGCGGTCGGCGAGGCCCTTGGTCAGGTCTGCGATCTCGGAGTGGTCGGCGGAGCTGAGCGACAGCAGCCCGACCTCCTCGAAGCCCGTTGCCGCGAGGCCGCGCTCGACCATCTCGCCGATGCCGGTGATCGAGCGCTCGCGCACGGGACGGGTGATCATGCCGGCCTGGCAGAAGCGGCAGCCGCGCGTGCAGCCGCGGAAGATCTCGACCGACATGCGCTCGTGGACCGACTCGGCCACCGGCACGAGGGGCTGCTTGGGGTAGGGCCAGGCGTCGAGGTCCATAACCGTGTGCTTGGCGACGCGCCACGGCACACCCGGGGCGTCGGCGGCCGGAGCCACCCGCTTGATGCGACCGTCGGGGAGGTAGGCGACGTCGTAGAACGCAGGCACGTAGACGCCACCGGTGCGCGCGAGCCGCAGCAGCACCTCGCGGCGACCACCGGGTCGGCCGGCTGCCTTCCACTCCCCCACGATGTCGGTGATAGCGAGCACGGCCTGCTCGCCGTCGCCGATGACCGCCGCGTCGATGAAGGCGGAGATCGGCTCGGGGTTGAAGGCCGCATGGCCACCCGCGATGACGATGGGGTCCTCGAGACCCCGCTCAGCGGCATACAGGGGGATGCCTGCGAGGTCGAGCGCGTTCAGCATGTTGGTGTAGCCGAGCTCGGTCGAGAAGGAGAGCCCGAGTAGGTCGAAGTCGCGCACCGCGCGGTGGCCGTCGACCGTGAACTGCGGAAGGCCGCTCTCGCGCAGCTGCGCCTCCATGTCGGGCCACACGGCATACGTGCGCTCCGCGAGGGCGTCCTCGCGCTCGTTGATGACCTCGTAGAGGATCATGACGCCCTGGTTGGGCACACCCACCTCGTAGGCGTCGGGATACATCAGCGCCCAGCGGGTGGTCAGCTCCTCGCCGGCGGGTCCGTGGCCGCCGACGTGCCAGTCCTTGACCGTGGAGTTCAGCTCGCCGCCGACGTACTGGATGGGCTTGTTGACCCGTTCCAGCAGCGGCTCGAGGTCGGCCCACAGGGAATCACCAGACATCCCTCCATGCTACGTGCTGCGTCGAGTGCTCACTTTCGCGCCATTTCGACGGTCCGGCGCGGGGCGGTCGCTCCGCGCGCGAAAGTGAGCACTCGACGTCGGTCACCCGTCGGCGTACATCGCGTCGATCTCGGAGAGGTGCTTCTCCGTGACGGCGCGGCGGCGCAGCTTCATGCTCGGCGTGAGGTCGCCGTCCTCGATGGTGAGGTCCTTGTCGAGGATGGTGAACTTCTTGATCGTCTCCCAGCGGTTGAGCCCGGCGTTGAGCTTGTCGACGTAGCCCTGCACCAGCGCTCGCGCCTCCGGGGAGGTGACGATCTCGCTGTAGGACTTGCCCGCGAGCCCCTCCGTGGCGGCCCACATGGTGATGGCGTCGGGGTCGAGCGTGACGAGGGCCGTCGCGTAGTTGTGCCCGGCGCCGTGCACGAGGAACTGGCTGACAAAGGGGCACAGACCCTTGAAACGGGCCTCGATCTCGGCCGGGGCGATGTACTTGCCGCCCGAGGTCTTGAAGAGGTCCTTCTTGCGGTCTGTGACGAAGAGGTAGCCGCGCTCGTCGATGCGCCCGATGTCGCCGGTGTGGAACCAGCCGTCCTCGTCGAGCACCTCGGCCGTCGCCTCGGGGTTGTTGTGGTAGCCGCGCATGACGCCCGGACCCCGCACGAGGATCTCGCCGTCCTCCTCCGCGATGCGCACCTCGGTGCCCGGCATCGGCCAGCCGACCGAGCCGTACTGGTAGGAGCCGTGCTCGGGCGTGTTGACCGTGGTGCCGGAGGAGGTCTCGGTGAGGCCGTAGCCCTCCTGGACGAGCAGCCCGACCGAGCCGAACCAGCGGGCCACCTCGGCGTTGAGCGGGGCGGAGCCGCTGATCATGAAGCGGACCCGGCCACCGAAGCGCTCCTGCACCTTCTGCAGGACGAGCTTGTCGGCGACGCCGTGCTTGCGTGCCAGACCCGACGAGGGCTGCTCGCCTCGGGCGAGCACGTCGCGCATCTCGCCGCCGACCTTGAGCGACCAGTCGATTAGCTTCTTCTTGAGGCCCTTCTCCTGGGCGAACATCAGCGCGACGCGTCCGTGGGCCTTCTCGAAGATGCGCGGCGGCCCGGCCATGAAGGTGGGCTTGATGACGGCCATGTGGTCGACGATCTTCTCGACGCGCCCGTCGACAGCGGTCGGGAAGCCGATCTGCAGACCGGTGGCGACGAGCATCTTGCCGAAGACGTGCGAGAGCGGCAGCCAGAGGAACTGCAGGTCGTCCTTGCTCAGGGTGCCCATGGCCTCGATGACGGCACCCTCGTAGACGACGCTGTCCTGCACGAGGCGCACGCCCTTGGGCCGTCCGGTCGTGCCGGAGGTGTAGATGACGACGGCGAGGCTCTCGGGCCCGAGCTGGTCGATGCGGGAGTGCACGAGGTCGGGCGTCGCGCTCAGCCACTCACGGCCCTTCGCGGCGAGCTCGTCGGTCGTGATGACCCAGCCGTCCTCGCTGCCCTCACCGGTCAGCGCGATGACGTGCTGGACCCCGGGGATCTCGCTGCGCACGGCCTGGAGCTTGGCGACCTGCTCGGCGTTCTCGGCAAAGACGATCGAGCTGCCCGAGTCGGTGAGGATGTAGGCGACGTCCTCGGCGATCGTCGTCGGGTAGACGGTCGTGGTCGCCCCACCGGCGCAGATGATCGCGAGGTCGGCGAGGATCCACTCGACCCGCGTCGTCGAGGCGATGGCCACCCGGTCCTCGAGCTGGACGCCCATGGCGATGAGGCCCGCAGCCCACTCATTGACGATGTCGTGGGTCTCGCGCCACGTGAGCGTCGTCAGCTCGGTCGAGTCCCCCTTGAAGTAGAGGTATGCCGGTGCGTCCGGGGTCGCGTCCACGCGCTGGCGGAAGAGCGCTCCGACGCTGCGGGCGCGTTGGTCGAGGATCGACTCGTCGACTGGTCGGTCGGCGAGAGTGATCAGGGGCATGCGGACTCCTTCGTCGCTGCTGCGTCGCCCGTCATCGGCGTCTGCGGGCGCCGCGTCATGCCCGGATGATGCCAAAGGAATGCCCGGGCGTCACCAGTCCCGGGCCGAAAGACACCGCAACGTGACCCGCGAGTAACCCGCGCGGGCGTCCCGCCACGCGGACCGCCCGCTCACCTCAGCCGCGGGCCACCCCGCACGGACGCCGAGCCGACGGTGCCGACGAGGCCCACGGCGATCCAGGACGCGATCATCGAGGAGCCGCCGTAGGAGACGAAGGGCAGGGGCAGCCCCGTCACCGGCGTCAGCCCGAGGTTCATCCCGATGTTCTCGAAGGCCTGCACGCCGAGCCAGGCCGCGACGCCCAGCGCGACGAGCCGCCCGAAGGTGTCGGCCCTGCGGGCCACGACGGCCGCCCGCACGACGATGAAGCCGATGAGCAGCACCAGCCCGAGCGCACCGACGAAGCCGAGCTCCTCCCCCGCCACCGAGAAGATGAAGTCGGTCTCCTGGAAGGGGATGTAGCCGCCCTGGGTCTGCCGCCCGGCGAAGAGGCCCTGCCCCGAGAGCCCGCCCGACCCGATCGCGAGCCGCACCTGGCGGGTCTGGTAGCCGATGCCCTGCGGGTCGAGGGACGGGTCGAGGAAGGCCCGCAGCCGGTTGCTCTGGTAGGTCGAGAGCAGCGAGGTCGTGAAGGCCGCGACGGTCACGCCCACCCCGACGGTGACGACGGCGACGGTCCACGGCCACGGCGCCCCGGCCGCCGCGATGATGACGACCGCCATCGCGACGAGCACGAGAGCCGAGCCGAGGTCGGGCTGGGCGAGCACGAGCACGATCGGGATGCCGGCGACGACCCAGGCGAGCGCGATGTCGCGGTGCCGCTGGCGCAGCCCCCGGTCGGCCCGCCCCGCGAGGAGCATGGCGAGCCCGATGGCGAGCGCGACCTTCATCAGCTCGGAGGGCTGCAGGGTGAAGCCGCCGGGCAGCCGGATCCACGACCGCGACCCGTTGACGGTCGACCCGAGCGGCGAGAGCACCGCCACGAGCCCGATGACGGCGAGCACGTACACGACGGGTGCGAGCGCCCGCACGATGCGCATGTCGAGACGCGTCAGGCCCAGGGCGCACGCCATGCCGATGGCGACGGCGAGCAGCTGCTTGAGCGCCAGCCCCGCGCCATGGGTCTCGCGGGTCGCCGACCACACGAGCACGACCCCGATGAGCGAGAGCCCCGCCGCACCGATGAAGAGACCGAGGTCGAGGCGCAGCCACGACGTGCGCGACCGCCGCCCGGCGGGGCGCGGGGAGGTCAGGACGGCACGATGACCGAGAGGATCTCGCGACACCGGTCCACGTCCTGCGCCATCTGCTCGACCAGCGCGTCGACCCCGTCGAAGCGCAGGGTGGGGCGCAGCCGGTCGACGAACTCGACCACGACCCGCTCGCCGTAGAGGTCGAGGTCGGTGCGGTCGAGCACGTAGGCCTCGACTCGGCGCTGCTGGCCGTCGAAGGTCGGGTTGGTGCCCACCGAGACAGCGGCGGGCAGGGTGCGGTCGGGGTCGTCAGGGGCCACGTCGAGCCTCAGCAACCACCCGGCATACACCCCGTCGGCGGGCACGAGACCCTCGTGGTCCTGGGAGAGGTTGGCCGTCGGGTAGCCGAGCTCGCGACCGCGATGGTCGCCGTGCACGACGGTGCCGGTCACCCGGTGCGGCCGCCCGATGATCTGTGCGGCATGCGCCACGGAGCCCTCGAGCAGCTCGGCGCGCAGCTGCGTGGAGCTCCAGCGGGTCGTCGTGTCACCCTCGCCGATGTCGTCGAGGGCCAACACCTCGAAGCCGTGGGTCGCGCCGAGCTCGCGCAGCGTCTCGACGTCACCGGAGTTGCGCACGCCGAAGCGGGTGTCCTTGCCGACGACGACGGCCACCGCGCCGAGCGCCTCGACGAAGGTGCTGTGGACGAACTCCTCGGGCGTCTGCTGGGCGAACTCCGGGGTGAACTCGAGCACGAGGGTGGCGCCGAGGCCGACCGCCTCGAGGGCGTCGAGCCGCTGCCCGAGCGACATCACGGCCGCCGGGGCACGCTCCGGATAGAGCACCGCGATGGGGTGCGGCTCGAAGGTCACGGCGACCGGCGTGGCGCCCCGATCGGCGGCCTCGCGCACGACACGGGTGAGCACCTCGAGGTGCCCGCGGTGGACGCCGTCGAAGTTGCCGAGCGTGACGACGGTGGGGCCGAGATCGGCCGGGATGTCGTCGAGTCCGTGCCAGCGATCCACGGCGACCACTGTAGTGGCCGCTCTCGCGTCGTCGCGCACGGTGGTCAGGCGCTCGCGCCTGCCGGGGCGAAGACGACCTTGGCGCGGGCCCGCTCGGCCGTCTCGTCGAGCACGGCGACCAGCCGCCCCGACGGGTCGATCGCCGCCACCGCCTCGACGCGCTGCGCGCCGCTGGAGATGCGCTGGCCGTGGCCGATGCGCACCGCCTCCTCGTCGCTGACCTCGTGCACGGGCATCTGGGCGCGGGCGGCCTCGGCCACCGGCAACAGGGGTATGCCGTCTCGTCCCTCGCGCTCGGAAGCGGCGGCGAGCTCCTCGAGGGAGTGCGCCTGCGCGAGGTCGAAGCGGCCGACCCGGGTGCGCCGCAGTGCCGTCAGGTGACCGCCGACCCCGAGCAGGTCACCGAGGTCGCGGGCGAGGGCGCGCACGTAGGTGCCCGACGACACGTCCACCTCGATGTCGACATCGACGACGTCGACGGGCGGACCGACCTCGGCCTGCACCCGGGCAGGTCGCACGGCGAGCACGTCGAAGCGGCTGACGGTCACCGGCCGCGCGGGCAGCACGACGTCGTCGCCCGCCCGCACGCGGGCATAGCTGCGCACGCCGCCGACCTTGATCGCACTGACCGAGCTCGGCACCTGCTCGATGGGGCCCGTCAGCCGTGCCACCGCGGCGCGCAGTTCCGTCTCCAGGGCCTGCACGTCGGGCACCCCCAGGAGGGTGCTCGTCTCGCCCTCGGCGTCGTCGGTGATCGTCGACTGCCCGAGGCGGACGGTCGCGGCATACGACTTGTCGCAGCCGACGAGGAAGGTGAGCAGCTTGGTGCCGCGGTCGACACCGAGCACGAGCACGCCGGTCGCCATCGGGTCGAGCGTCCCGGCGTGCCCGACCCGCCGGGTGCCGGCGAGTCGACGCACCCGGGCCACGACGTCGTGGCTCGTCCAGCCGGCCGGCTTGTCGACGACGAGCAGGCCGCCCAGCGTGCCGGTCATCGAGCCTGGACGTCCTCGCCGACAGCGCCCGGGGGCGTCACCGTGGTCGTGGGCGCGGGGCCGACGGTGTCGTCGGTGTCGTCGGTGTCGGCGTCAGTCTCGTCGGCCGGCTTCTTGTAGGGGTCGGGGTCACCGGCATACGTGGCGCCGGCGGCCGCGCGAGCGAGCTCGGCGTCGCGGGCCCGGGTCTGCGCGAGCACGTCCTCGAGGTGGGCCGAGTCGGCCGGGAGGGCGTCGGCGATGAACTCCAGCGAGGGGGTGAGGCGGATGCCGATGCCCTTGCCCACCGCGGATCGGATGCGGCCCTTGTTGGCCTCTAGCACGTCGGCGCTGGCCTGGCGCTCCTCGTCGGAGCCGAAGACGGTGTAGAAGACCGTCGCGTGCTGCAGGTCACCGGTCACGCGGCAGTCGGTGATCGTGACGAAGCCGAGGCGGTCGTCCTTGATGCGGAACTCGAGGTACTCGGCGACGATGACCTTGATGCGGTCGGCGACCTTGCGGGCGCGGGGGTGGTCAACCATGACTACCTCTCTCTGGTTGGTGGGGTGACGGCACCGGGCCGACTGACCAACCCTAGTCAACGGGTGTCACGCTGCCCAACCGCCTGCCGCGAGCGCGGTGTCCAGCCGCGTGGCGCGCCCGCGCCCCTCCCGGGAGAAGGCCGGCGGCGCCGGCCCCCCGAAGGGGACCGGCGCCGCGGCGTCTGCGTGGAGTCTGCGCGCGACCCGGAGCCTCAGGCTCGCGGCTTCTCGCGCATCTCGTAGGTGGCGATGAGGTCACCGATCTGCAGGTCGTTGAACGACCCGAGGTTGATGCCGCACTCGAAGCCGTCGCGCACCTCGGTGACATCGTCCTTGAAGCGCCGCAGGCCGGCGATCTCGACGTTCTCGGAGACGACGACACCGTTGCGGGTGATCCTCGACCGGGAGCCACGCTTGATCTCGCCGCTGCGCACGATCGAGCCGGCGATGTTGCCGAACTTGCTCGAGCGGAAGATCTCGCGGATCTCCGCCGTGCCGAGCTCGACCTCTTCGTACTCCGGCTTGAGCATGCCCTTGAGGGCCGCCTCGATCTCGTCGATCGCCTGGTAGATGACCGAGTAGTAGCGGATCTCGATGCCCTCGCGCTCCGCCACCTCGGCGTTCTGCCCCTCGGCGCGGACGTTGAACCCGATGATGATCGCGTTCGAGGCCATGGCGAGGTTGATGTTGTTGAGCGTGATGGCGCCGACGCCACGGTCGATGATGCGCAGGTCGACCTCGTCACCGACGTCGATCTTGAGCAGCGCGTCCTCGAGCGCCTCGACCGAGCCCGACACGTCACCCTTGAGGATGAGGTTGAGGGTCTCGACCTTGCCCGCGGCGAGGGCCTCGTTGAGGTCCTCGAGCGAGATGCGCTTGCGGGCCTTGGCCAGCGAGGCCTGACGGTCCGCCGCCTCACGCCGCTCGGCGATCTGGCGGGCCGTGCGGTCGTCCGGCGCCACGACGAACGTGTCACCGGCGCGCGGCACCGACGAGAGGCCGAGCACCTGCACGGGACGGGACGGGCCCGCCTCGTAGACGTTCTGGCCGTGCTCGTCGAGCATGGCGCGCACGCGGCCGTAGGCCGAGCCGGTCACGATCGAGTCACCGACGTGGAGCGTGCCGGTCTGCACGAGCACCGTCGCGGTCGCACCGCGGCCACGGTCGAGGTTGGCCTCGATCGCGACACCACGAGCCTCACGCTCGGGGTTGGCGCGCAGGTCGAGCGCAGCGTCGGCGGTCAACAGCACGGCCTCGAGGAGCCCGTCGATGTTGAGGCCCTGCTTGGCCGACACGTCGACGAACATCGTCTCGCCGCCGTACTCCTCTGCCACGAGGTTGTACTCGGTCAGCTGCTGGCGCACCTTGGCCGGGTTGGCACCCTCGACGTCGACCTTGTTGACCGCGACGACGATCGGCACGTCGGCCGCCTGGGCGTGGTTGAGCGCCTCGATCGTCTGGGGCATGACGCCGTCGTCGGCCGCGACCACGAGGATCGCGATGTCGGTCACCTTGGCACCACGGGCACGCATGGCGGTGAACGCCTCGTGACCCGGGGTGTCGATGAAGGTGATCGCACGCTCGACGCCCTCGTGCTCCTTGTGGACCTGGTAGGCACCGATGTGCTGCGTGATGCCGCCGGCCTCGCCTGCTGCGACGTCCTCGTTGCGGATCGCGTCGAGCAGTCGGGTCTTGCCGTGGTCGACGTGACCCATGATCGTGACGACGGGCGGGCGGGACTCGAGGTCCTCGTCCTCCTCGCCGTCGATGCCGGTCTCGAGGTCGATGTTGAAGGCGTCGAAGAGCTCCTTCTCCTCCTCCTCCGGGGAGACGACCTGGATCTCGTAGCCGAGCTCGGCGCCGAGGAGCTTGAAGGTGTCCTCGTCGAGCGACTGCGTCGCCGTGGCCATCTCACCGAGGTGGAAGAGCACGGTGACGAGCGATGCCGGGTTGGCGTTGATCTTGTCGGCGAAGTCGGTCAGCGAGGTGCCACGGCGCACGCGCACGACGGTCGAGCCGTCACCACGCGGGACGGTCACGCCACCGAGCGACGGGGCCTGCATCTGCTCGAACTCCTGGCGCTTCGCACGCTTGGACTTGCGTCCGCGCACCGGGCGAC
The DNA here is from genome assembly GCF_044793955.1 of Humibacillus xanthopallidus. Taxonomy (GTDB): domain Bacteria; phylum Actinomycetota; class Actinomycetes; order Actinomycetales; family Dermatophilaceae; genus Humibacillus; species Humibacillus xanthopallidus_C. The sequence goes on from NZ_CP084995.1 coordinate 3,070,296, forward strand.
CGCCACCGCGACCGAAGGCGCCTGCGGTCGAGCCGCGACCGCCACCGCCACCGCGGGGACCGCCACCGAAGCCGCCGGGACGACCGCCGCCGGGGGCGCCTCCGCCACCGGGGCCGCCGCCGAAGCCGCCGCGCGCACCGGCACCGCCACCCGGGCCACCACGGCCCGGACCGGCCGGGCGCTGGCCCGGACGACCGACGGTGCTGCGCTCGGGCATCATGCCCGGGCTGGGACGCACGCCACCGGGACGCGGAGCGCCACCGGCGGGGGCACCGCCGGGACGCGGGGCGCCACCGGGGCGAGGCGCGCCACCGGGACGCGGAGCACCGCCGGGACCGCCGGCGCCGCCGGGACGCTGCTGCGGCCGGGGCATGCCCTGGCTCGAGCTGAACGGGTTGTTGCCCGGACGCGGCGCACCGCCGTCGCCACCGGTGCGGGGTGCACGGGACTGGCCCATGCCCTGGCTCGGCGCGAAGGGGTTGTTGCCCGGACGGGGCTGGCCGGGACGCGGCGCGGGTCGCGGGGACGCCGGCACGCCGGACCCCTGCTGCCCGCCGTCACGGCTGGACTGGACGCGCGAGGGCGCCGCCGGGGTGGCGGAGGCCGCCGGAGCGGCCGGTGCCTTGGGTGCCGGAGCCGACGGGGTGGCTGCGGCAGGCGCGGCCGGGGTCGACGCGGCAGCCGGCGCCGCCGGTGCTGCAGGCGTGCTCTGGCGCGGGGCCGGGGCAGGTGCAGCGGGAGCCGGTGCCGAGGGGGCTGCGGGAGCCGACGCGGCCGGAGCCGCGGGTGAGGCCGGACGGGCGGGACCCGCCGGGGACGGCGCCGACGGTGCGGCCGCGCGAGCGGCAGGCGCCGCAGGGGCTGCCGGCGACGGAGCCGGTGAGGACGTGCGGGGCGCCGAGGGCGCAGGAGCGGCCTTGGGGGCCGCTGGTGATGCCGTGCCGCCGGAGCGCAGTTCCGCGGGGAACGTCTCCTTGATCTTGCGCACGACGGGGGGCTCGATGGTCGACGATGCCGACCGGACGAACTCTCCCTGGCTCTTCAAGTGTGCGAGCAGTGTCTTGCTCTCGACTCCGAGCTCCTTGGCGAGCTCGTAGACTCGGACCTTAGCCACATTTCTCCTGTTCGTGGTCCGGCCTGAACAGGAAGTGGCCGAACCGTGGGTTAGTGCTGGGGCTTGCTCATCGCTGAGGACTCATCGGGTGCTCATAGCGTTTCAACCCGCCTTGTTGGTTCGTTTGACTGATCTCTGACTGATGGCGACCGGCCCTGGGCCGACGCCGTTCTGCTGCGCGTGCTGGAGATCGAGGTGCTGGGTCAGCGCGCTGACGTCGACCGCGGCCCGCACACGCAGGGCACGTCCGAACGCCTTGCGGCGCACTGCCATCTCGAAGCAACCCGGCACGGGGTGCAACCACGCACCACGTCCCGGCATCCGGTGTCTCGGGTCCGGGCGGAGCACCACCGGGGAGGACTCCCCAGCATCTCTGTCCGTCGCCGCGACCACTCGCAACAGTGCCGACCAGCTATCCGTTCCGCGACATCCCACACACGTGCGGGATGGCTCGGCACGGAGTCCAGTCCGGTCGGCCACACATGAGTCTACCGCGTCGGGCGCCCGACGCGCTCCACGGGCCCCGTCACATCGCTGCCGCTCCGCCCCAGCCCTGCGGGGTCACCCCCGAGGAGGTATGCCGTCCGGCGAGGGAGGCGGACGGCATACGTCAGCCCTGCGGGGCCTGCGAGCCCTGCGGGGCTGCCGCCTCGGTGTCGGGGCGGATGTCGATGCGCCACCCGGTGAGCTTGGCCGCCAGGCGGGCGTTCTGGCCCTCCTTGCCGATGGCGAGGCTCAGCTGGTAGTCGGGGACGATGACCCGGGCGGCGCGGGCCGTCGCGTCGACGATCTCGACGGACTGCACGCGTGCCGGCGACAGCGCCGCGGCGACGAAGGCGGCGGGGTCGTCGGCGTAGTCGACGATGTCGATCTTCTCGCCGCGCAGCTCGGTCATGACGGCGCGCACGCGCGCCCCCATCGGGCCGATGCAGGCGCCCTTGGCGTTGACACCGGGGACCCGGCTGTGGACGGCGATCTTGGTGCGGTGGCCGGCCTCGCGCGCCAGCGCCGCGATCTCGACCGTGCCGTCGGCGATCTCGGGCACCTCGAACTTGAAGAGCGTGCGCACGAGGTTGGGGTGCGTGCGCGACAGGCTGACCTGGGGGCCACGAGGGCCGCGCTTGACGCTGACGACGAAGCAGCGCAGGCGCTCGCCGTGGACGTACTTCTCGCCGGGCACCTGCTCGGAGATCGGCAGGATGCCCTCGACCGTGCCGAAGTCGACGAGGACGTTGCGGGGGTCCTGGCTCTGCTGGATGATGCCCGAGATGACCTCGCCCTCGCGCCCCCGGAAGTCGCCGAGGATCGCCTCGTCCTCGAGGTCGCGCAGCCGCTGGACGATGACCTGCCGGGCCGTGGAGGCCGCGATGCGACCGAAGCCGGCCGGGGTGTCGTCGAACTCGGGACCGGGCTCGGAGCGCTCGGGGCGCTCGCCGTCGGCGGCCGGCAGGAGCTCGCCCTCCTCGCGGGCCCACACGATGACGTGGCCCGTCTTGCGGTCGAGCTCGACGCGGGCGTCTCGGTGGCTGCCCTCGGTGCGGTGGTAGGCGACGAGCAGCGCCTGCTCGATGGCCGGGATGAGCACGTCGAGACTGATGTCGCGCTCTCGCTCGAGCGCGCGCAGCGCGGCCAGGTCGATGTCCATCAGATGTCCCCTTCTGTCGCGGGCTCGTCGGAGCCCGCCTCGTCAACGTCTGGCGTGGCGCCGTCGGCACCCGTCCTGCGGAACTCGACCTGCACGACCGCGTGGACCTCGGGGCCGAGCGCGACCGTCTCGGTGCGGGCCGGCTCCTTCTTCGTCGCCGGCACGTCGAGCACGAGCGCGTCGGCCCGCACCTCGACGAGGCGCCCGGTGTCGCTGCCGCCGGGGTGCGTGACCTCGACGAGGCGACCCACCTGACGGCGCAGCTGCTCGCGGGAGGTGAGGCGTCGGCCGACGCCGGGCGAGGAGACCTCGAGCACGTAGGGGGCGTCGCCCATGACGTCACTCGTGTCGAGCGCGTCGCTCACCGCGCGCGTCGCCTCGGCGACGTCGTCGAGCGAGAGCGGGGCCACGGTGGTCGTCGTGTCGGCGGTGTCGAGGCCGCTGATGTCGGTGTCGACGAGCACCCGGACGAGGCGGCGTTTGCCGGCAGGGGTCACCGAGAGGTCCTCGACGACGAGCCCCAGCTCCACCAGCACTGGCTCGAGCTTCGCTCTGACGTCCTGGGCTGTGCTCATGCGTCGACGCCTCCCTGCTCTTCTCGAATGTCCGGCCACTCCACCACCGACCACATCGGGGCAGCGGGAGACCGCGTCCGACAACTCTATCGGTCGCGCGGGGCACCCGCCGCCCACGACGGCGCCACCCCGGCATGGCAGGGCAGCCCGCGTGCGAGGATGCACCGCATGAGCGGCGACACCCCGAGGCCCGGGTCCCGGGCGGGAGCGCACGGCGCTCGACCCACTCGGCGCCTGCTCGTCCTCGGTGGCGCCGCTGCCGCGCTCACCGCGGTCGCCGGTTGCGGGCTGCGGCTCGACCTGCCGCAGCCCCCACCCCCCGTGCCGACGCGCAAGCCGGCACCCGACGAGCGCTTCCTCCTCGCCGTGATCGCAGACCTCCGGGCCCTCGTGCAGGCCGGGGAGTCGCTCGAGCGCTCGGATCTCGACGGTGACGCGCGCCGGCTCCTGCGCGCGGTCGTGGCCGTGCAGCAGCGGCAGGTCGACGTGCTGACCGGCCGGCTCACCAACGCCGGGGTGCCGACGGCCGAGATCGAGGCGGCCACTGCCCCGCCGCCAGCGCCGAAGCCCGCGGCGACGACCGCCTCGGGCTCGGGCACGACGCCCGCCCCTGCGACACCGGCGCCCACCTCGTCGACCACCGCGACGACGTCACCCGACGTGGCCGGCATCCGCACCGTCGACGACCTTGCCGCCACGCTCGCGGACGTCGGGCCCGACCGCTGGCAGTCGCTGGCCGCCACGACGGAGAGCACCCGCGACCTCGTGCTGTCGGCCTGGTCGGCACGGCTGGCCTCGGCGGTGCTGCTCGGCGAGACCGTCGACCCGGCGGCGACGCCGAGTGCCGCCCGCCCGCGCGTCATCGACCAGACCGCGCCCCTCGTCTACGGCTTCGAGGTCGTCGCCGCGCAGTCGACGGGCGGGCGCCGCACGCGCGCACTCGAGACGCTCGACGCGCTGCGCCGCCTCGACCTCGCCGTGTCCGGGCCCACGACCTCGACCCCCGGCGGCTGGGCGCTCCCCTTCCCCGTCACGACCCCCGCGGCAGCGCAGCGCCTCGCGACCCACCTGCTCGGCACGGCGGTCGACGCCACCATCGAGGTCGCCGGCGCGGCTCCCGACGGTCCCGCGCTCGACGACACCGCACGGTGGAGCGCCCGTGTGCAGGCGCTCGCCGTCGACTGGGGTATGCCGCTCTCCCCCTTCCCGGGGACCGCGACGTGAGCGACGTGAGGGGCGCCGACGACGGGCGCGCCCCGCGCTACGACCTCGTGCCGGCCCTCTTCGCCCACCAGGTCGCCGGCTTCGAGCCGCAGGGCTGGATGTCGGGACAGGACTGGCTCGACGACCTGCCCGCCCTGCTCGCCGGCCTGCTGGACGAGTGGGAGCTCGAGCCGATCGGCCAGAGCCTGCACGGCGTCTGCTCCGTCGTCATCCCCGTGCGCCTGCTCGGCGCCGGCCGAGAGACGGTCGGGGTTAGCGGCGAGGGCGTGCTCAAGGTGACGTGGCCGCACCCCGAGGCGGCGCCGGAGCCCCTCGCCCTCCAGTCGTGGAACGGTCACGGCTCGGTCCGCCTCGTGCGGGCCGACCCGTCGCGCTTCGCCATGCTGCTCGAGCGCCTGCACGCCCGCGACCTCACCCGGCTGCCGATCGACGAAGCGTGTGGGGTCATCGGCGACCTGCTGACGACGCTGCGACGGCCCGCACATCCGCGCATCCCCCGCCTCACGGCATACGCCGAACGTCAGGCCGTCGAGCTGCGCGCGGCACCGCCCGTGCTCCCGCGGCGCTACCTCGACCAGGCGGCTGCGCTCGCGAGCGAGCTCGTGTCGCGCGCCCCCGCCGAGGAGCGGCTGCTGCACACCGACCTGCACTACGCCAACGTGCTCGGCGCCTACCGCTCCCCGTGGCTCGCCATCGACCCCAAGCCGATGGCGGGCGACGTCGCCTTCGAGATGGCGCCGGCCCTGTGGAACCGCGCTGACGAGCTGGGCACCGGCTCGCAGGTGAGGTGGTCGCTGCGGCGTCGCCTCGAGATCATCTGCGAGCGCGCCGGCATCGACGAGGGGCGCGCGAGGGCCTGGACGATCGTGCGCGAGGCCGACAACGCGGTCGAGGTCGCCGGGTCCGAGGGTGTGCCGCTCGATGCCGACGCCCGCGACCGGATCAGCCTCGCCGTCACCATCATCAAGGCGATGAACGACTGACCTCGACTGATCTCGACGCGTCTCGGGGGCCTCGATCAAATCGTTTCGACTCAGGGCGTCGAAAGCCGTAACCTAGGCCGGCACCCATTCTTCGATTTCGAAAGTCGCCCGCTCATGCCTCGCCTCGCCGTGCCCAGCCTCCGCACCCTGAGATCGGCTCCGCCGACCCCTGGCCGAGAGATCGCGCGCATCGCCGTCCCGGTGAGCATGGAGTTCGTGCTCATGCTCGTGCTCAACTTCGTCAACCAGATCGTCGTCGGCGGGCTGGGCGCGACCGCCATTGCGGCAGTGGGCTTCTCCAACAGCCTCACGTTCATCCTCGCGGTGACGCTGGGTGCCCTGGGCACCTCGGTGAGCATCCTCGTCGCCCGCGCCTACGGAGCCGACCGGCGCGGCGACCTCGACCACACGGTCACGGCGGCCGTCCTCACGGCACTCGTGCTCGGCGCCGTCGTGTCGTTCGTCCCGTGGTTCTTCTCCGACCGGATCATGGGCCTCGTCGGCGCGTCGCCCGCGGTGGCAGCGGCGGGCACCGACTACTTCCGCCTCACCGTGCTGGCCACGCTGCCGATCATGCTCAGCGCGATCATGTCGGGCGTGCTCCGCTCGGTCGGCCAGCCGACCCGGCCGATGGTCGCGACGATGATCACCGTCGTCGCCAACGCGATCCTCGCCTACTCGCTCGTGACCGGCCTCGGCCCGTTGCCGACGCTCGGGGTCGCCGGCGCCGGCTGGGCGACGCTCATCACGGCCGTGGCCAAGACGCTGATCCTGCTGTGGATGGCCTACGGCCGCAAGGTGATCGGCTGGAGCCTGCCCGACAGCCTGCGCCAGTGGCGCGCGGTCGTCGTGCCGCTCTTCGTCCTCGCGCTGCCCCTCGGCGTCACCGAGCTCTTCTGGACCGTCGGCACCTTCCTCTACAACGTCGTCTTCCAGCAGCTCGGTGACGAGGCGCTCGCGGCGGCGCAGATCGTGACGACCCTCGAGGGCATCTTCATCGTCGGCAGCATCGGACTCATGGCGGCCACGACGACCCTCGTCGGGCGCTCGGTCGGGAGCGGCGATGTCGACGCGGCCATGGCGTGGGTGCGTCGCGTGACGCGTGCCGGCATCGGCACGGCCGCGGTCTTCGGCGTGCTCTTCGCCACGTCGGTGCTCTTCCTCGACACGCTCTTCGGCGAGGCCGGCCGCGACGTGCGGGTCATGGCGAGCGTCGGCATCCTCATCAACGCCGCCTTCCAGGTGATCAAGGTGCGCAACATGATCATCGGCGCCGGCGTGCTGCCGAGCGGCAACGACGTGCGCGGCGTCATCATGGGCGACGCCGTGGGCGCCTTCGTCGTGGGCCTCCCCCTCGCGATCGTGCTCGGCCTGCACACCCCGCTCGGGTTCGCCGGCATCTTCCTCGCGCGCATCGCCGACGAGGCGGTCAAGCTCGCCATCTTCACCTGGCGCGCCCGCCGCATCCGCTGGCACGCCCTCGTCGACAGCACAGCGCCGCTGCCGGTGTGAGCCACCCGCACGGGCGGTTCACTGCTCGGGCAGCACCCCGGTGGCGATCACGTCGAGAGCCAGGGCGTGCACCTTGCGGTTGTGGTCCTGGCTGCAGCGTCGCAGGAGTTCGAAGGCTTCATCGGGGGTCACCTTGCGCAACGCCATCAGCACTCCCATGGCCGCACCGATGTCGCGACTGTGCTCGAGAGCCCGTCTCAGGTTGTGTGCTTCCCGCTCGGCCGACTCGACCCGATCCACCAACTCGACGATGAACGTCTCCGTCTCCCTGAGCATCCCGCCCGTCATCGCTGGCCGGGGTGGCGAGCTCAGGGTCAGGGCAAGGGCCGTCATGACGTCACGTTCGGCGCTGCAGCGGCCCGCCGGGATCGTGCCGCTCCCGCAGCCGTCGACCTCCGGCGACGGCCCTCCGGTGTTGCCGTGCGGGATGAGAGTGCCCGGCCGGGGGGACGTGAGTCGGACGCGTTTGCCGGGGCTCGGCGGGGCGGAAACACGGCCTCCTCGACTCGCTGGAGCGCCATCAGGAGTGCCAGGAAGAGCAACGGGCTCAGCAGGGCCAGGGTGATCATGTGGTCTTCTCCTCGACGGGTCTTTGGGAAACCCTTTTCACAGAGGACGCTCGGACTGTCGATGCATGACGTGCACCGGGGTCTGAACCTGCACGTATGTGGTACGACATAGCCGTGAGCAAGGCCTTGAGCGACGGTGAGAGCGATGACGCCGCTCACCTGACCCCACCCGCGGGAGCGGGAGGCCACGATGGCGCCGAGGTCGCCACGCTGATACCGATGGTGCGGCGCATCGTCCACGCCCGCGTCGGCGCCCACCCCGCCGCGGACGACCTCGTCCAGGAGACGCTCACGCGGGTGCTCGCCGCCTCCTCGACGATCGAGCCGGGCATGCTCGAGCCCTATGCGATCGTGACGGCCCGCAACGTCGTCGCCTCGATGTGGAGAGACACCGATCGCAAGCGGCGCAACCAGCATCGGGTGGTCGACCTCAGCACGCCTGACACCCCGGACAAGCAGGTCATGCTGGACGAGGAACAGTCCGCCATGTCCGCCGCGCTCGCTCGCCTGTCCGACCGGGAGCGACGCACGCTGCTCGACCACGAGGTCAGCGGCACCGACACCCGCACCCTAGCGGCACGTGAGGGCAGCACAGCCGGCGCTGTCGCCGCACGGCTGAACCGCACCCGCGCGAGGCTGCGCGTCGAGTACGTCCTCGCCCTCGAACGGGTGGAACCACCGACCGACCGGTGCCGGCCGGTGCTCATCGCCCTGAGCAGCGGCGACCAGCGCCGACAGCGTGAAGTCCGTGCCGCGCAGCACGTGCTCGAGTGCGAGACCTGCGCGCGCCTGAGCGAGCCGCTTCTCGAACGAGGGCATCAGCGCGACGACGTCCTGCGAATCCCCATCGCTACGGACCCGGACATCGTCGCGGCGCGAAGCGCCGTGCGAGAGCTCGCCGCGCGACTCCAATTCGGACCCACGGATCTCACGGTCATCGCGACCGCGGTCTCCGAGGTGTGCCGCAACATCGTGCGGTTCGCAGGCTCCGGAGAAGTCGTCGTGGAACTGCTGGACGAACCGCGACGCGGCATCCAGATCGTGGCTCGTGACGGTGGGCCCGGCATCGCCGACGTGGACCGTGCCCTGGATGACGGTTTCAGCACCTACGGCGGGCTGGGCCTGGGGCTGCCCGGGGTGCGCAGGCTCATGGACGAGTTCGCGATCGCGAGCGAGCGCGGCCACGGCACGACAGTGACCATGACCAAGTGGGAGAGGACCAACGATGGATGATCGACACAACCACCGCCCGGGGGTGCATGCCGGGCCCGAGGTCCCGGCCGGTGGGGAGCACCTGCTCTCTCAGCTGGTCTCCCATCTGCGCGAGCACCGGACCCGGCTGAGGGAGGAGTGGGCCGAGCGGATCCAGCAGGCTCACCTGCTCAGCGCCATGACGCCGCAGGAGATGGCCGCTGAGACGACCTCGGTCTACGACAACTACGTCGAGGTGCTCGAGACCGGCAGCGTGGAGGCCCTGCAGCACTACGCACGTGATCTCTCCGAACGGATCATCCCGCGGGGGGTGGAGACCCACGAGGTCGTCGGCATCGTGCTGCTGCTGCGCGACGTGCTGGCTCGTTCACTCTTCGAGAAGTACCAGCGCGACTTCTCGTTGCTCAACGAGGTGCTCGACGCCTATGAGCCCGCTGCCAACCGGATCGCCAACACGGTGGCGGTCAGCTTCGTCGACGAGCGCGAGCGGGTCATCCGACAGCAGCAGGACGCCATCCGGGAGCTCTCGACGCCCGTGCTCCCCGTGCGCGAGCGACTGCTCATCCTGCCCATCATCGGCGTGCTCGACAGCGACCGGGCCCGCCAGCTGACCGAGCAGCTGCTCTCGGGCATCCGCAAGCACCGCGCCAAGGTGGTCGTCATCGACATCACGGGTGCTCCGGACGTCGACCAGACCGTTGCGAACCACCTCGTGCAGACCGTCGACGCGTCACGCCTCATGGGTGCGAGCGTCATCATCACTGGGTTGTCACCCAAGATCGCCCAGACGCTTGTCACCATCGGCGTCGACCTGAGCAAGATGAACACCATCGGCGACCTGCAGGGCGGCCTCGAAGAGGCCGAGAGGCTGCTCGGCTACACCGTGACCCGTCAGGAGGGCAGCACGAGCTCGTGAACGGCGGACCAGCTCTCGTGTCCATCATGCGACAGGGATCAACCCTGATCGCATCGATCCACACTGCCCTGGACGACACGGAGCTGGTCCGGTTCGAGCACGACCTGATCGAGCAGATCGGCGAGCACCGGTCACCCGGCGTCATCATCGACGTCGCGGCGCTCGACGTCATCGACTCGTTCGCGGCCCTGACGCTCAAGCGGATCGCCGAGATGGCGCGCCTGCGCGGGGCCCTCACCGTGATCGTGGGAATCCAACCGGAGGTTGCCTTCACGATGGTCCAGCTCGGGATGGGCACCGGCAACGTGCCAACCGCACTCGACCTCGATGAGGGGCTCAGCATGCTGGCTGACCAGGGGCGCGGCCGGGGCACGTCGACCCCGCCATCCGCCTGGGGACCCACCACATGAGCCCGCCGGAGGCACGTTCCGTCGTGGGCGACCTCACTGCGGACTACCGCACCACGCTGCTGCGCTTCCTCCCCCGTCGCGATGAGGCAGCCCGCGCGTCGGCCTACGAGCTCGGCCGCCGCGCCTTCAGCCAGGGAGTGAGCCTTCTCGACGTGTGCAGGGTGCACCACGAGGTGGTGCTCGACGTGCTGCGCGAGACGAAGGCGGACGAACTGCTGGATGTCACTGAGAAGGCAGCCGAGCTGCTCCTCGAAGTCCTCGCCTCCTACGACATGACGCACCGAGTCGTGCTCGAGCAGTGACTCGGTGGGCCGGACGCCTTGACCCCCGGCGCATGACGCGGGCCCACTGAAAGACGGATCTCGGCCTCCAGGGGCCGCGTGCTCAGACAGGGGATCATCCGGGGCAATTCGGGAGGCCCCACGCCTGCCCGCCGCGTCATGCATGGCAGTGATGCGCCTCTTCAGCGGTGACCGACGGCCCACGAGGCCGCCCGTACACCGATCAAGGAGTCACCTTCATGAAGTTCACGACCAAGCTCTGCGCCTCCGGCGTCGCCCTGGCCACCACGGTTGCCCTTGGCATCATCCCCGCGACCGCCGCCTCCGCGGCCCCGTCCGCAGCGCCCACGGCCGCGCCTTCGGCTGCCACCCCGCGGGCCACCGTCGACCCGGCGGCCATCAACCAGACCATTGCGGGCGTGGGCACCTTCGCCGGCACCTTCACGCCGACGGAGTTCACCAACCAGGACGGTCAGCTGGCCGTGGTCGGTGAGCTGGTGGGCACCTTCACCAACACGGCCGGAGTCGTGGCCCCCGTCAGCGAGACGCTGACGACCACGGTGGCTAACGCCTCGGCCGATGGCTCGTGTGACATCCTCAACCTCGTGCTCGGCCCGCTGGACCTCAACGTCCTGGGCCTCGAGGTCCACCTCAACCAGGTGGTCCTGGACATCGTCGCCCAGTCGGGGGCCGGCAACCTGCTGGGCAACCTGCTCTGCGCCGTCGCGGGTCTGCTCGACGGCAGCGGCATCAGCGGGTTGGCCAACCTGCTCAACCGCCTGCTCGGTCTCTGATCGAACGCTCGTTCCGCTGTGAGGGCCTGAGCCTCTGACTCGGGTGCTCGGATGGCGCCGATCCGCTCCCGGATCGGCGCCATCCGTCTGCCCGCGGTGCCGCCGAACGCACCCTCATGCCAGACAATGAGGAAGGTGTCGCCCGGCATTGCGTGACCGCGTCCTGCGCGAGGCGCTCGCCACGTTCGTGCCGAGCGACCCACCTGCCGACCCGAGCTCTGGGAGACCACCGATGACGAACCGCCTCGGCGATGCGACGAGCCCCTACCTCCTCCAGCACCGCGACAACCCGGTCGACTGGCAGGAGTGGGGGCCGGAGGCCTTCGAGGAGGCGCGCCGCCGCAACGTGCCCGTGCTCCTGTCGGTGGGGTATGCCGCGTGCCACTGGTGCCACGTCATGGCGCACGAGTCCTTCGACGACGAGACCGTGGCCGCGGCCCTCAACGCGCGCTTCGTCTCGGTCAAGGTCGACCGTGAGGAGCGGCCCGACATCGACGCCGTCTACATGTCGGCGGTGACCGCGACGACCGGGCACGGCGGCTGGCCGATGACGGTGTTCCTCACCCCCGAGGGTGACCCCTTCTACAGCGGCACCTACTTCCCCCGCGACCACTTCCTGCAGGTGCTCAGCGCACTCGACGAGGCGTGGCGCACCCGGGAGGACGAGGTGCGCCACTCCGGGCGCCACATCGCGACGGCGCTCTCAGGGGCCCTCGCTCCCCCACCGCCCGCTGCCGTCGACACTGCGGCGCTGGATCGTGCCGTGACCACGCTGGCCACCCAGTTCGACTCGCGTGCAGGCGGATTCGGAGGGGCACCCAAGTTCCCGCCGTCGATGGTGCTCGAGTTCCTGCTCCGTCACACTGCGCGCACCGGCGACGACCTCTCGTCCCGGATGGCAGGCCGCACCCTGGAGGCGATGGCCCGCAGCGGCCTCTACGACCAGCTCGCCGGTGGCTTCGCGCGCTACAGCGTCGACGCCGACTGGGTCGTGCCCCACTTCGAGAAGATGCTCTACGACAACGCGCTCCTGCTGCGCGGCTACACCTCGTGGTGGCGCGCCACCGCGTCGCCCCTCGCCCGCCGGATCGTCGAGGAGGTGGCCACCTTCGCCCTGCGCGACCTCGGCACGGCAGAGGGCGGCTTCGCCTCGTCGCTCGATGCCGACGCGGGTGGTGTCGAGGGTCTCACCTACGCGTGGACCCCCGCCCAGCTCATCGAGGTGCTCGGCGAGGTCGACGGGTCTCGGGCGGCCGAGCTCTTCGTGGTGACCGACGCCGGCACGTTCGAGCACGGCTTGTCGACGGTGCAGCTGCCCGTGGACCCAGACGACCCCGACTGGCTCGCCTCGGTGCGTCGACGCCTGCTCGACGCGCGAGCCACCCGTCCCCAGCCGGCCCGTGACGACAAGGTCGTGGCGTCGTGGAACGGCCTCGCCATCGCCGCCCTGGCCGATGCGGGCTCCGTGCTGCGCCGGCAGGACTGGGTCGCCGCTGCCGAGCGGTGCGCCGAGCACGTGCTGGCCGTGCACCTCGTCGACGGGCGGCTCCGGCGCGCGTCCCGTGACGGCGTCGTGGGCCGCGCCGAGGCCGTCGCCGATGACTACGGCAACCTCGCCGAGGGCCTGCTCGCCCTGCACCAGGCGACCGGGGACCCCCGATGGCTGCGCGAGGCCCGGTCGCTCCTCGGCGATGCCGTCGAGCGCTTCGGGGCCGACGACGGCGGCTTCCACGACACGGCTCACGACGCGGAGTCGCTCTACCTCCGCCCCCGCAGCGCGGCCGACAACGCCGAGCCGTCGGGGCAGTCGGCCCTGGCCGGTGCGCTCGTCACCCTCGGCGCACTGACCGGCGACCCCGCAGCGATCGAGCGAGGACGCCGAGCGACCGAGGCCGGCCTCGGGCTGGCCGCTCGAGACCCCCGCTTCGGCGGCTGGTCGCTGGCCGTAGCCGAGGCCATCGCTGCCGGCCCGGTGCAGGTCGCCGTCGTGGGCGAGGGACCCGTCGCCGACGAGCTGCTCGCTGCTGCTCGTCGCAGCACGAGCCCCGGAGCGGTCGTGGTCGCGGGCACCCCGGACGCAGACGGCATGCCGCTGCTCGCGGATCGGCCTCTCGCGCAAGGCCACCCGGCCGCGTATGTCTGTCACGGCTTCGTGTGCGACCTACCGGTCACCACGGTCAGCGACCTCGAGGCGGCTCTCGCCCGGGCCTGACGTCGCGACCTCCGGCAGCTGCCCGCACCCGGAGCGAGGCCGGATCAGCCGAGATAGGCGGCGATGCAGCGGTCGGAGGCAGCCCGAGCGGTATCCGCGTCCTCGCCGGAGTCGATCTGGGCACGGCACCACGCCTCCCCGCTCCGTCGCATGAACTCACGCCCGGCGTCGCTCGCCACCCAGGCCGCCGCCTCGTCGCGGTCCATGCCGGCGCCAGAGGAGAGGTGCAGCGTCAGGCCGAGCAGCATCGAGTCCCAGCCGATGCCGACCGCGCCCGGGCCGAACTGCTCCCAGCGCTGCGCGTCGACGTGCGCCACGTGCTCGACGTGCAGCGTCGACGCACGCTCGTCGCCGGACAGGTGGGCGACGACCCAGGACACCTCGTCGGCGTACTCCCAGGTGACGGCGATGCGCTCGCGGGGCACGCACTCCTCGACCGTGCCGCCGGCGTTGCCCTCGAGCTGGTAGCGGCCCCCGAGTCGCAGGTCGCCGGTGATGGGCATGAGCCACCGCGAGATGCGCTCGCCGTCGGTGACGGCAGCCCACAGCTCGTCGAGGCCGACGGGATAGCTCTGCGTCACCGTGACGGTCTTGGTGTCGACGCCGTCGCGGCGTCCGCTCTCGACGGTGCGGGTGATCTCGGCGAGCCGGTCGGTGTGGTTCGCGTGCTCGGTGGTGCTCATGGGGTGGGCCTCCTGGCAGGGTCGGGTGGGTCGGCTGAGTCGGGTGGGCTGGCTGGGTCGACGGGCTGCGCTCCGCCTTCTCTCGGAGCGTCACGCCCTCTCGCGCCGCGCCGCAGCTCGGTGCCGAGGGCGTCGAGACGCTGGGTCCAGAAGTGCCGGAACTGTGCCACCCACGCGTCGACCTCCTCGAGCGGACCGGGCTCGACGGCATACAACCGTCGTTGGCCGGCGGCCCGCACCGAGGTGAAGCCGGCGTCGCGCAGCACCTTGAGGTGCTGGCTGACCGCGGGGTGCGAGATGCCGAACTCGGCGCCGATGACCTCGGCCAGCTCGCCCGATGAGCGCTCGCCTTCGGCGAGCAGGGTCAGCAGGCGACGGCGGACCGGGTCACCGAGGACGTCGAAGGCGTGCACCCGACCATTGTTTGCCCTCCCGCTTAATTAAGTCAAGAGCACAGTATGCCGCGCGGCTCAGAGCACCGTCGAGAGGTAGTCGGGCGCCGACCGGTCGAAGGCCTCCGCCGTGCCCGCGTCTCCGACGAAGAGCGCCGTCGCCCAGATGTCGGCCCAGAGCAGGGTCGGGCCCACGACGGTCACGGAGCCGTCGCGCCCGACCATCGCGCCGGTGCGCGGGTCGTAGAGGTGCGCGCCGCGCGCCGCCGTGCCCGAGGTGGCCACGGCGCCGTGGGTCAGCGAGACCGTGCTCGCGATCTGAGAGCGGTCGCGGGGGTTCTCGATGCCGACCCGCCACGCGATGCTGCCCGCACCCTCGCGGGGAAGGTCGCTCGACGGCACGACGAGCAGGTCGCCGCCGGCGTTGAGGCACGCCGACGTGCCGGGCAGGTCGAGCAGGCACTCGGCGGCGCGGTCGACCGCCCATCCCTTGACGAGTCCGGTCGGGTCGAAGGCGAGGTCGCCCTCTCCCGTGGGCAGAAGGGTCGTGAAGGCGCCGAGCGTGTCGCGCTCGGCCTGCTCGCCGATCGCGAGGGCCTCGGCGACGAGGGGGCTCACGTCGGTCAGCGCGACCTCCTCGCGGCGCAGCCGGAGCAGGTCGGAGTCGTCGCGATAGGTCGAGAAGACGCGGTCCATCTCGAGCAGGACAGCGTAGGCAGCTGCCACCGGGCGCTCAGCGGTCTCGGTGAGGGCCGATTCACCACGCAGGTGGATGCTGATCGGCATCCCCATCACGTGCTCCACCCAGGCGCGTCGAGGCGGGGCCGGTGTCACGGTGGTCGTCGTCCTGGTCGTCGTCCTGATGGTCATCGGTCTCCCCTGCTCAGAGGTGTGCCGCGTCGATGGCGGACTGGAGGGACTGGCTGTAGCCCTCCCACGTGACGGTCGCGCCGGAGACGACGTCGATGTCGGCGGACTGTGCCTGCACGGCCTCCTCGTTGTAGACCGGCACGGCACGCGAGTTGATCATCTGGTCATGCCGGTCCTCCATCGGCACCTGCAGCACGTCGACGGCGGTGATCGTGCCGTCCGCGACGGTGATCTGCACCTGCACCGGGCCGAAGCGCGTGTCGACCGCATCACCGGCAAAGGTCGTGGCGGCCGTGGAAGCGCTCGACCCCGTCGACCCCGTCGACCCCGACGCGTCCGCGGTGGTGTCGTCGCTGCCCGCCGAGTCATCGGCGCCGCCCGCACTGCCGGAGGAGCCCGAGCCCTGGTCGGTCGTCGTGCTCGGGGCGCTCTGCGCACTCGTCGTGACGGGTCGGGTCTCCGCCGTCGCCACGACCGACGACCGTGACGTGTGGTAGCTGAAGAGCAGGACGAGGACGGTCAGGGTGCTCATGGCCCAGGTGACGATGCGACGCATGGAAGGCTCGATTCGGGTTCGGGTGCGGGTCGGGTGCGAAGGGCTCGGGATCGGTCAGTAGCTGAAGCGCTCGTGATGGATCGACGCGGCGGGCACGCCGGCGTCCGTGGCTGCCGCGATGACGGCGTCCATCCAGTCGGGGTTGCCGCACACGTAGACGTCTCGCTGGGCAAGGTCGGGGACGATGCGCAGCAGCGCCTCCGCGTCGCCCAGGTGGGCGGAGTCGGACGGCAGCCAGCTGTCGCGGTCGGTGCGCCGGTGGCCGACGACGGCGACGACGCGAGCACCCTTGACGCGGGCGAGCTCCAGGAGCTCGTCGGCCAGCACGATGTCGGCCTGCCGGCCGACGCGATAGATCACCACGGTGGCGTCCGGCCCAGCCGGCAGCTCCTCGAGCAGGGCACGCAGCGGGGTGATGCCGATGCCAGCCCCGATGAGCACCGACCGCTCGCGGGTGCGCACCCCGGAGTGGAGCCGGCCGTAAGGCCCTTCGACGAGCACGGGAGTGCCGGGCCGCAGGGCGGCCAGTCGACGGCTCGAGTCGCCCACGGCCTGGGCGGTGAGGCGAAGGCTCCGCCCGTCGGGCGCCGCCGAGAGGCTGTAGGGGTTGGCCCGCGACGAGCCCTCCCCGTCGATGAAGCGCCACTGGAAGAACTGTCCTGCCCGGACCGGCAGGCGGTCGAGATCGCGTCCGGTGACGACGACCGACGTGACGGTGGGCGACTCGGCCCTCACCTCCGAGACGACGAGACGGTGCCGGCGGGAGCGGACGAGCGGCAGGGCGACCCGGAAGGCGACGACGGCGGCGAGGGCCGCGGCATACAGCCCACACCAGAAGACGGTGGCCACGGTGCTGGCCGTGAAGTCGGCACCGGTCCACAGCTGGTGCGGCAGGGCGAGACCGGCACCGAGGTAGGCGTAGAGGTGCAGCAGGTGCCACGACTCGTAGCGCAGCCGGCGGCGGGCCTGCTTGAGCGAGGTGACGACGACCATGACGAGCGCGACCGTGCCGGCCAGGGCGAGCAGCATGCCCGGTGAGTGCAGCACCTCGTCGATGAAGGTGCCGATGACGCCGAGGTCGGTGCCGGCGTTGTAGCCGAGGATCGTGAGCACGATGTGGGCGATCATGAGGTTGAAGGACGTGAAGCCGACGAGGCGGTGCGCGCGCGCGAGTTCGTCCTGACCCCAGGCCTGCTCGACGATCGGGATGCGCGCCATGAGGAGCACCTGGATGAGGATCAGCACCGAGGCGAGCAGTCCGGTCAGGCGCCCGAGGTTGGTCAGCGACTCCCCCACGGAGGTGAAGTCCGTCAGGCCACCACCGGCGACCCAGAGCGCGACGACGAAGAGGACGAGCGCCCACCCCGTCGCGGCGGTCGCGTCACGCCACCACAGTGGTGTCGGTCGGAGGTGGCGCGGCGCAGGGTGCGCGACCGCGGGGATCGTCGACGGGAGGTCGGGTGCCTCGGGGAGGACGGCTGCGCTCATGGTGGCCACATTTCTGCCACCGGCTGTGCGCCACCTGTGGCCGCGTCAGCACGGTGGTGTGAGTGGCCCCCGGGCGGTCCAGCGGGTCAGGTCGGTGGGCGGAGGCGTCAGCCCCAGACGCTCGCGGAGCCGTGTCGTGGAGAAGGCACGGCTCACTGCGAGATGGGAGACGCTGTATGCCGTGAGCAACGGTGGGGTGCGCGACCTCAGCAGGCGTGCGGTGCCCTCGAGGGCGAGCACCGCGGCCCACGCTGCGGGAGCCCCGGTGAAGAGCGGTCGCTCCTCCCAGCCGTTGGCCGCGACGACACCGGCCGCGACGTCTCGCAGGCGGAGCGGGCTCTCGTCGGCCACGTTGACGATGCTGGTGCCGCAGTCGATCTCGCACCCCGCGACGGCGGCGGCCGCCACGAGACGCACGTCGGTGAGGTGCACGCGCGTGCCTGGCCCGCCCGGGCAGACCAGCCGCCCGCGTCGACGGGCTCGGGCCAGTCGGGGCAGCAGCGTCGTGTCACCGCGGCCGTGCACGGCGTGCGGTCGCAGCACGACGGTGTCGCTGCGCGTGAGGACGAGTTGCTCCTGGGCGATCTTGGCCCTGCTGTAGTCGGAGAGCGGGCGTCGCGTCGGCGGGTCGTCCTCGGTGAGCACCCATCGCGGACTGTGGCGGCCGCGGAGCGGATAGACGCTCGCCGACGAGATGAGCACCACCCGCGCCGTGGGCCACGTGTCGAGCACGGCCCGGGTCCCGCGCACCGTGACGGCGGCGTGCACCGACCACGGCGACCACTCGTCGACGTGGGCCGCGGCGTGCACGACGGCGTCGACGGTCGGCGGGTCGGGCAGGCGACCAGTCGTGAGGTCCCACGTCCGATGCTCGAGTCCGGGCCGCGTCGGCACGGGGCGGCGGCTCAGCGCGACGACGTCGTGACCCGCGGCCAGCAGCCGCTCGGCGACCACCCCACCGACGAAGCCGCTGGCGCCGGTCACGGCCACCCTCACCCGCGGTCGCTCCCCGGCGCCCCGGTGACGAGGGCCCGCACCGCGTCGAGGTCGACCGCCCCGGAGCGGCCGCGCCGCGGGATCGCCCCGACCACGACGACGTCGTCGGGTCGCCACGCCTCGTCGGCGAGCGCCGGCCAGGCCCGGTGCACGGCGCGGGCGAGGGCCTGCACCGTGTGGCGCGATGCGCTCCCGTCGCGCCCCACCTGCCGAGGCGGCCACGCGCGCCGGTCGCGATGCGTGTCAGGGGCGGGCACCACCGCGAGCACGACGCGCTCGTCGCCCGTCACCCGGTCGGCCAGCCCGACGAGCGCGCAGTCGCGCAGACCGAGGTCGTCTCGTGCGAGCAGCAGTGGCTCGACGAGGTCGGGATAGATGTTGGCCTGACCCCGAATGATCATGCTCTTGGCGCGGCCGGCGAGCAGCAACGTGCCGTCGTCCGCGAGAACGCCCCGGTCGCCGGTGCGCACCTCGGACGTCGGAGGCTCGCCCGCGAGTCGGTCTCGCGCTTGAGGCCCGGCGACGACGATCTCACCCACGCCGGCGTCGTCGGGGTGGTCGATGCGCACCGACACCCCGGGCAGCGGCCGCCCGAGCGACGTGCGGCCGGGCGGTGAGGCGAGCACCTCCTCCCCCCTCGCGACAGCGACAGGGAGCGCCTCCGTCAGGCCATAGACGGCCCGGATCGAGACGCCGGGCGCGAGCTGCCCCAGCCGCCGGATGCCGGCCCCGAGCACGGGTGCGCCACCCGTCGCGACGTGACGCACCGTCGGCGGCAGGCCGATCTCGGCGGCTGCGAGCAGCTTGGCCGGCACGGCATACGCGTGCGTGGCGCCCGCCCGGGTCGCCTGCCGCACCCACGCCCGCGTCGAGGCGGTCACCGGAGGGAGGGACCAGAGGCCACCGGCCACCAGCGTGGGCAGGCCGATCATCAGCTGGTCGGTGTGCATGACGACGTGCTCGTCGAGGTCGAGCGCGGTGACGGCCGCGTGCACCCCGGCCGAGAGAGACGCGACGGTGTGCACGACGGCTCGTGGCGCGGCGGTCGAGCCGGAGGTGAAGACGACGAGGGCGTCACGGCTGGTCTCGCCCTCGACATGGGTCGCCGCCCCCGGTGTCAGCGACTCCCACCGGGTCGCCGACCGCGGCACTCCCGGGAGCCTGAGGCCGGTGACGACGTGGACGAGACCGGGGGTCGACAGGTCGGGCAGCTGGAGGCCTGCGGTGGCGGGCAGGCGAGCCAGCACCGAGGAGAGCGGTCGCCGCGTCGCGGCGTGCACGAGGGTGTCCGCCACAGCGGCACGCACGGGGACGACGCGGCGCCGCACGTCGACCAGCGCCTCCCCCGCCCCCGGGTCGGCCACGACGACGACCGCGCGGGCCAGCACGACTCCGAGGGCCGCCATGACCGCTCGTGGGGAGGGCCGCACCGCCAGCAGCACCCCGTCCCCGGGCTCGAGGCCCGCCCGATCGAGGTGCGACGCGACCGCGCGCACGCCGAGAGCGAGGTCGCCGTAGGTCACCGAACGGTCGTGCGCGTCTCGGATCGCCACGCGGTCGGGGTGCAGGTCGGCCCGCTGCAGCAGCACGCTGACGATGTCGGGTGCCGCTGTCACGGTCACCCGCCGGCCCCGGCGCCGAGGCTCAGCTCCGCATACCGCGGCACCAGCACGCGCCGGGCCGCGCGACGCCTGGCGATGACGAGCCCGCGCTCGGCAGCCACCTCGAGCACCATCGCGGTCATCGCGCGCAGCTGGGCGAGCGCGAGAGGGGCCCCGAGGCAGAAGTGCGACCCGGCCCCGAACCACAGGTGGCGCAGCTCGGCCGGCGTTCGGCGCCCGGGGTCGAAGCCGCCCTCGAGGCGGGTGGCCCACCAGAGCAGCACGACGACCCGCTCGTCCTGTCGCAGCCGTATGCCGTGCAGCTCGGTCGGGCGAGCACAGCGCCGCAGCGTCACGAGGCTGGGCGTGGTCATGCGCAGACCCTCGGCGACGACGGCGTCGACGTCCGTGCTGGTCGCCGGCCCACGCTCGAGCAGGCCCGAGTCGGCGAGCTGCCCGATGATCCGCGGCAGCGCGCTGTTGACCGTGCCGACGCCGGTGAGGAAGAGCGCCGCCGCCACTGATCGCCCATCGTCGAGCGAAACGCCTTGCAGCGCAAGCCTGCCCATGACGGTGTCGCCACGCGCTTCCCGGTGTGCGGCCTCGGCCGCGTCCTGCACGACCGCCAGCGCCCGTCGCGCCCGGTCGACGTCGTCGGCATCGAGGGCGCGCGTGCGCCACGTCACCATCGACTCGATGTCGTCGCTCGCACGCACGAGCGCGGCGGGGTCGGTGTCGGCGGAGAGGCCGACGACCACGGCGATCACGGCGGCCGAGACGTCGCGTGCGAGCTGCACGACGTCGAGCGCCTCGCCCGAGCGCAGCCGCTCCCCCGCCCGCGCGATGATCGGGTCGGCGGCCTCACGGCATACCTCGTCGACGACCCGCGGCGAGAAGAGGTCGGCGAGCAGCCTTCTGAGCCGGGCGTGCTCGTCGCCGTCCATGTTGAGCAGCACGCGGTCACCGAGCACCGGCGTCCAGAGCGCGCCCGACGAGCCCGGCCCCTGCTTGGCGAAGTGCTCGGTGTCGGAGAGCACCCGGCGCGCCGCCACGGGGTCGGCCACGAGCAGCCCGACGCCCGGCATCCGCACGACCGGGCGGCGTGCGACTGCGACGTCGACGACGCGAGCGACGACCGGGTGTGCGGCACGGATGAGTCGCGACTCCCACCGGGCGCCGACGTCGGTGCGCGCGGCTCGTCGCGTCAGGGCTAGTGAGCTCACGCGATGGCTCGCACGTCGACCACGTCGGGGTGGTGGCCGTGGTCGAGATACCACCTCAGGGTGCCGAGGAGGCCGTAGGCACGCAGCCGGCGCACCGAGGCGTGCACGACGAGGTCGCGGTGCAGCTCGACCCGCCCCGACACCCGCCGCACCCGGTTGACGAGCTCGCGGTCCTCGTGGACCTCCTCGATCGCGGTGCGCGGGAAGCCGCCCGAGGCGAGGTAGGCGGTCGCGCTGACGCCGAGGTTGCAGCCCGGGCTCATCCGGTAGGGGCCGTGCAGTCCGGGTGCCCGGTTGCTCGGTCGCAGCCTGCCGAAGGTCTGGCACACCCCGATGACGCCGGGCAGCACGGCACGCTCCCACACCTTGAGCCGCACCTCGTCGGAGCGCGCCCGCATGGGCCCCGTCACGAGGTCGGCCCCGCCGCCGAACGCCCGCCGGGCCGCGGCCGTCCAGCCCGGGGCGGGCAGGGTGTCGGCGTCGGTGCGCAGCACGTGCGTGGCGCCGTGCGCGATGGCGTGCCGGACGCCGGTGTCGGCGGCCGCGCCCGTGCCCTTGCGCGGCTCGGTGATCAGCTCGACCGCGAGTCCCGCTGCGGCACAGGCGCGCTCGACTGCGGAGCGAGTGCCGTCGGTGCTGGCGTTGTCGACGACGACGAGGGTGAAGTCACGGTCCCGCTGGGCGGCCAGCGCGGTCATCGTGGCCCCGATGCCGCGCTCCTCGTTCCAGGCCGGCACGACCACCCAGAGGCGTATGCCGTCCGGTGCCGTCACGTCCGGTGCCGTCGCGTCCGGGCCGCCGCGGTCCTCGGGCACGCTGGTGTCGGTCCGGCCGTCGGTCACCAGCGCACCGCCATCGTGCCGACGCTGATGCCTCCCGCCAAGCCGACGAGCAGCACCGGGTCACCCGGCTGCGCGAGACGCCGCTGCTCGATCTGCTGCCACTGGAGCGGCAGCGTGACCGAGGCGCAGTTGCCGTGGTCGGGCAGCGTCTCGACGACGAGGTCACGGCGCAGGCCGAGCCGTTCGGCGAAGACGTCGAGGTAGGGCATGGCGACCTGGTGCACCGCGACGGCGACGAAGTCCTCGACGCCGAGGCCGTCGGCCTTGAGCGCGCGGTGGATCTCCTCGACGTCGACGCTGTCGAAGGCCTGTCGCAGGCGCGCGCCGTCCATGACGAAGAAGGTCTTGTCGAGGTCGCGCGGGTGCCGCGTGCCACCGCCGGGCAGCTGGCCCACCGACCAGTGCCGTGACTCCGCGCCGAACCACCGGTGCACGATCTCGCCGCGCGCTCCGGCCCCGGCCCGCTCGACGACGGCCGCCGCCCCGGCGTCGCTCATCGTGTAGCCCGGCACCGACTCGACGAACTGGGCGACGTCGCGCACATCCCAGCGGGCGGCGCGCGAGGGCATCTCACCGCTGACGACGAGCACCCTCTCGTGCCTGCCCGTGCCGATGAGAGCCTCTGCCACCTGCACGCCGTTGAGCCACGAGTTGCAGGCGTTCTTGACGTCCATGACGGGGCACCTGGCCCCGATCCGGTCGGCCACGATGTGTGACGTCGCCGGCTCGACGAGGTCCTGTGACGCCGAGGCGAAGACGAGCAGGTCCACGTCGGTCGCCTCGAGCCCAAGGCTCGACAGCGTGCGCGTGGCGGCCGCAGCCGCGAGGTCGGAGGCCTGCGTGTCGGGCCCGGCATGGTGGATGCTCCGCACGCCCGTGAGCCGCCCCAGCACTCCGGTCGGTGGGGTGAAACCCTCGCTCGAGGCGATGACGCGAGCCTCGACCTGCTCGACGGTCATCGCGTGCTCGGCGACGTGGGCGCTGACCCCGGTGATCCGACTGGCGATGCGACTGCCCGACATGCGACCGCGACCTCCCTGGCTCGGCGACAAGGCTCCCTGCGAGCGCTGCGCGCAGTCTACGGTGACGCCATGACGCGCGTGCTGAGCCGACGTACTCACACCGGTGGCGACCCCGGTGACGGTGCCGGTGCGGGTGCCCGCTCGCTCCGTGGCGCGAGCCCCCGGTCGGCCGCACGCACGGCCGCTCGCCGCGAGCGCACCGTCATCTGGTCGGCCAACCCCTCGCTCGGCGCGCTCGTGACGGTGGCGCGGCTCGGCCCCCGCATCGTCCGCGTGCCCCGGCTCGGCTGGGTGGTGCGCGACCCGGTGCTCATCCGTGAGCTGCTCGTCGACCACCGGTCGACGTCGTTGCTCGGTGAGGGCGGGGTGGGGCACCTCTGGTCGCAGGTGCTGGGCGACTGGGTCGAGGACCTCTTCGACGGCAGCGGCCACCACTCGTTGCGCACGAGGGCCCGCGACCTCTTCACGGAGTCGGCCGCGCACGACCTCGTCGCGCCCGCGGCTGCACCGGTGACCGCTCACCTCGCCCACGAGCTGGGGTCGGGGCGGGCCGTCGACGTCGCCGATCTGGCACGGGTGCTCGTCGGCCGGATCGTCGTCGCCATGCTCGGCATCGACCCGACGACCTTCGCCGACGAGGCCACGACGGCGGGGCTGGACCACGATGACGACTGGGGCGCCTACCGGCTCGTCTTCGCCCGGGGCGAGGAGCTGGCCGCGCTGGCGCTCGGCACCCAGTCCGACACACACCTCTCGCCCGAGACCGTCGACCGGGCCCGCGTGATCCTCGACGGGCTGACGGGCGGGGTGCCCGAGGCCTTCCGCACCTCGCCCGAGTCGACGGTGCTCGGTCGGTGCCGTGCCCTCGGGGTCACCGAGCAGGAGGCGACCGGGCTCGCCTCGCTGCTGCTCGTCGCCGGCACCGAGACCGCGGCCAGCGCCATCGCGCGCACCGCCGCCCTGCTCGCCGACACGGGGCAGGCCGCGCGTCTCGCCGAGGCCACGGGGAGCGAGCGCGACGAGCTGCTCGAGGTCGCGGTGCGTGAAGGCCTGCGCGTCACGACTCCGGCGCCCGTCATCGGTCGCCACATCACCCGCGACGTCACGGTCGCAGGCCGCACCCTGCGTGCCGGGGACCGGGTGCTGGCGCTCACCTACGTCGCCAACACCGCACCCGGGGCGCTCGACCTCGACCGCCCCTACCTGCCCGGCAACCGGCACCTGTGGTTCGGTGCGGGTCGCCACCTCTGCCTCGGAGCCGCGGTCGCGCGGGCCGAGCTGCGCCAGGTCGTCGGCACGCTGGCCGACGCCGGACCCTGGACCGTCGTCGACCGGCAGGCCGCCCGAGGCGTGCTCATCCCGACCTACCGCCGCCTCCTCGTCCGCCGCACCCCCTGACCGGCCCACCACCTGACCGCACCCTTCTGGGCAACACACCGAGCAATCGCCACCATCACCGGGCATAACCGCCCTGGGTTGGCGATTGCTCGGTGTGTTGCGGGGTCAGGCCCAGAAGCCGAGGAGGCTGCCGGTGATCTTGACGATGAAGGCGCTGACGATGATCACGAAGACCGCGCGCACGAAGCCGCTGCCCTTCGAGACGGCCGTGCGTGCGCCGACGTAACCGCCGACGAGATTGGCGACGGCGATGACCGAGCCGACCTTGAAGAGCACGAGCCCCATGGGCAGGAACACCGTCAGCGCCCCGAGATTCGTCGCGAAGTTGGCGATCTTGGCCTTGGCACTCGCCTCGAGGAAGTTGTAGCCGAGCAGCCCGACGAGCGCGAAGACGAGGAAGCTGCCCGTGCCCGGTCCGAGCGCCCCGTCGTAGACGCCGATGACGAAGCCCGTGAGCATCGCCAGCACCGTGTGCCGCGCCCCGTCGTAGCGCCGGATCGACTCCTTGCCGAGGTCGGGCTTGAAGATCGTGTAGGCGCCGACGAGCACGAGCAGCACGAGGATGATCGGGTTGAACGCCGACTTGGGGATGTGCAGCCCGATGAGCGCGCCGCCGATCGAGCCCAGGTAGGCGACGGCCGCCATCGGCAGCGCCGTGCGCAGGTCGGGCCGCACCCGGCGGTAGTAGGTGATCGAGCTCGTCGCCGTGCCGAAGATCGAGCCGAACTTGTTGGTCGCGAGCAGCTGCGCCGGCGAGGCCCCCGGCAGCCCGACGAGCAGGGCCGGCAGCTGCACGAGCCCCCCGCCGCCGACGACCGCGTCGATCCACCCCGCCGCAAAGGCGGCCAGTCCGAGGAAGACGAAGGTCGTGAGCGTCGGGTCGCTCACGCGCTGGACCTCGCGCTGCTCACGCGCCGGACCCCGCGCTGCCGCCATTCCAGCGGTCGACGATCGCGAGCACGTCGAGCAGCTCGTGCGCCACGGCGTCGGGCGTCGCCTCGTGCGAGACCTGCTGGTCCTCCGGGATAATCGAGTGCGGCACCCAGATCGCGCGCATGCCGACCTGCTGCGGGCCGTGCACGTCCTCGTAGGAGCGGTCGCCGACGTAGGCGCACTCGGCCGCCTCGACGCCGAGCGCCTCGGCTGCGTGCGCGAAGATCTCGGCCTGCGGCTTCACCCAGGGCGTCTCGCTGGAGTAGACGTCGGCGTCGACGAGGTGCAGCACGCCGTCACGCTCGAAGAGCGACCGGTGGTAGTCGCGGGGCCAGAGCGTGTTGGACAGCACTCCGACGCGGATCCCTCTGTCTCGCAGGCCGATCCAGAGCTCCTCGACGTGGGGGTGCGTGAGCGTGTGCGGCTCCCACACCTCACGGTATGCCGCCAGCGCGTCGTCCGCTCCCGGGTGACCGTCCGCGACGCCGACCGACTCGAGCAGCTCGTGCAGGCGGGCGCTGCCGCCGCCGCTGCGGCCCCGCTTCCACGCGGCGTCCTCGGCCTCGCAGATGGCGGCGACGAAGGCGGCGTGCGCCTCGCCCGTGTGACCGAGCCCGGCGGCATACGCCCCCCAGGTCGCGTGGAAGTCGACCTCGTGCCAGGGCGTGATGGTGCCGCCCCAGTCGAAGAGGACCGCCCGCACGGCCCGGTCGGCTGGGGTCACGAGCGCTCGACCTCCGCGGTGACCTCGGCGGTGAGCGCGGCCACGACGTCGTCGACCGCGACCTCGCGGCGCTCGCCCGAGCGGCGGTCCTTGATCTCGACGGTGCCGGTGGCGAGGCCTCGCCCGATGACGAGGATCGTCGGCACCCCGATGAGCTCGGAGTCCTTGAACTTCACGCCGGGGCTGACGCCCTTGCGGTCGTCGACGAGCACGGTGAGTCCCTGCACCTCGAGCTCGCGGGCGATCTCCTCGGCCTTGACGAAGAGCGCCTCGTCCTTGCCTGCGGCGACGATGTGCACGTCGGCGGGGGCGAGCTCGCGCGGCCAGATGATGCCCGACTCGTCGTGGTTGCCCTCGACGACGGCGGCGACGGCCCGCGAGACCCCGACGCCGTAGGAGCCCATGACGACGGTGACGAGCTTGCCGTTCTGGTCGAGCACCTTGAGGTCGAGCGCCTCGGCGTACTTCGTGCCGAGCTGGAAGACGTGGCCCATCTCGATGCCGCGGGCACCCGAGAGGGTCTGGTCGCAGGAGGGGCACGGGTCGCCGAAACGCACCTCGGCGGCCTCGATGGTGCCGTCGGCGGTGAAGTCACGGCCGGCGACGAGGTCGATGACGTGCTGGCCCGCGGCGTTGGCACCGGTCACCCAGCGGGTGCCCTCGGCGATGCGGGGGTCGAGCAGGTAGCGGATGCCCGTCGTCCCCTCGAGGCCGAGCGCACCGGGTCCGATGTAACCCTTGACGAGGGCCGGGTTGGCGGCGAAGTCGGCCTCGGTGAAGGCCTCCACCTCGGCCGGCTCGACCTGTGCTCCGAGGCGCTTCTCGTCGACCTCCCGGTCGCCGGGCACACCGATCGCGAGCGGCTCGCGGGTGCCGTCGGGCTGCACGAGCGTGACGACGACGTTCTTGAGGGTGTCGCCGGCCGCCCACGGGCGGTCCTCCCGGGGGAACCGCTCGTTGAGGTGGTCGACGAGCGTCTCGATCGTCGGGGTGTCGGGGGTGTCCTCGGCGTGCGCGGCGGGCACGCCCTCCCACCCGACCGGGCTGGGAGCCGGCACGCGCACGGCCTCGACGTTGGCGGCATACCCGCAGCTCGTGCAGTGGACGTAGGTGTCCTCGCCGACCTCGGCGGTGGCGAGGAACTCCTCGCTCTTGCTGCCGCCCATGGCGCCGGCCATGGCGGCGACGATGACGTAGTGGAAGCCGAGGCGGTCGAAGATCCGGACGTAGGCCTCGCGGTGCAGCTGGTAGCTCTTGTCGAGCCCGGCGGCGTCGATGTCGAAGGAGTAGCTGTCCTTCATGACGAACTCGCGGCCACGGAGCACGCCGGCGCGGGGCCGCGCCTCGTCGCGGTACTTCGTCTGGATCTGGTAGATCGAGAGCGGCAGGTCCTTGTAGGAGCTGTAGAGGTCCTTGACCGTGAGGGTGAACATCTCCTCGTGGGTCGGGCCGAGCAGGTGGTCGGCGCCCTTGCGGTCCTGCAGGCGGAAGATGTTGTCGCCGTACTCCATCCAGCGGCCGGACGCCTCGAACGGCTCCTTCGGCAGCAGCGCGGGGAAGAGCAGCTCCTGCGAGCCGATGGCGTCCATCTCCTCGCGGACGATCTTCTCGACGTTGCGCAGCACCCGCAGGCCGAGCGGCAGCCACGTGTAGACCCCGGGGCTGACGCGGCGCACGTAGCCGGCGCGCACGAGGAGGCGGTGGCTCGGGACCTCTGCGTCCGCCGGGTCCTCGCGAAGGGTTCGCAGGAACAGGGACGACATGTGCAGGGCCACCGGGACTCCTCGTTGGTCTTTCGGCTGAGCTGTGGTGCGGAACCCCGGAAGGATATCGGGGTATGCCGCCCCGCTCGGCCACGGCTGCGCCGCGCGGTTAACCGCGTGCACCTGCCGCGGGGGTTTGCCATCGTTGCCGTATGCCGCCTCCCCCGACCACCCTGACCCTCGTCACCGATGCCGCGCAGGCCAAGGCCGGCCTCGCCGGTCTCATCGACCGCGACCCGGCGGCCCTCAGCGTCGTGGCGAGCGTCATCGACGGCCTCGTCGCCGACCCCACCCGCTACACGGGTCCGCGGTGGTGGCTGGGCGCCGACCCGTCAGGCGACGTCGTCGCCGCCTTCATGCACACCCCACCCCACCCGCTCCACGTGGCCGTGGCCACCGAGGAGACGGCGCGCGACCTCGCGGCCCGCCTGGCCGATGCCGGTGATGCCCTGCCGGGCGTCGGCGGGCAGCGCCGACCCGCCGAGGCCTTCGCCGACGAGTGGGTCGCGCGCACCGGTGTGGGCTCGCGGGTCTCCATGGAGATCGGCAGCTTCGACCTGCCGGTCGCGCCGCAGCTGCCCTTCGAGGTGAGCGGACGCTTCCGTAGGGCGTCGGCCTCCGATCTCGGCCTCGTCGACAGGTGGAACCGGGCGTTCGTCGACGCCATCGAGGGCGGCGGACGGACGCCGCCCTCGCTCGCCCTCGCCGTGGCCGACGGCCGGGTCGCCCTCTGGGAGGACGACGGCCGCCCGGTGTCGATGGCCTACGCCTCCCCCGCGAACGGCGGCATCACCCGCATCTCGGGCGTCTGGACGCCGCCGGAGCTGCGCCGGCACGGCTACGCCAGCGGGGTCGTCGCAGCGCTCAGCCGGGAGCGTCAGGACCTCGGCGAGCGCTGCATGCTCTACACCGACCTCGCCAACCCGACGTCCAACGCGATCTACGAGGCCATGGGCTACCGCCGCGTGGGCGACGGGGTACACATCACGTTCAGCGCATGACCCCGGCGGCCCGCAGGGCCGTGCGGATCATCGGCCACTGCAGGGGCAGCCGGGCGACGGTCGCCGCGAGGTAGCCCTGCTTGGCTGTGCTCCCGGGGTCGCGCGACACGCCGCGACCGGCCTGTGCCGTCATGGTGACGTTGGCCGGGAAGACGGCGACGAGCAGCACGGCGGACGCGATGCCGGCCACCTTGCGGGTCTGCGGGAAGAGCAGCCCGACCGCACAGGCGATCTCGGCCGCGCCCGAGACGTAGACGAGCGCCCGTCGCTGCGGCAGCTGCCGGGGCACCATCGACTCGAAGGGCGCGGGCTTGACGAAGTGCATCGTGCCGGAGGCGAGGAAGAGCCCGGCCAGCGCGAGGGCGTCCTTGCCGAGGGGTGCGTTCGTCACGGTCTTCATCCCCTCACCCTAGGGGCGGGTCGGCAGACCCCGACCTCTCCCTAGAGCAGGACGGTCGTGAAGGCGCCGACCTCGCGGAAGCCGCACCGGGCGTAGGTCGCCCGCGCCGCCACGTTGTAGTCGTTGACATAGAGCGACACCTCGTCGGCGCCGGCGCTCAGCACCTGCTCGACGACGCTGGCCATCGCCGGCACCGACAGCCCCTGACCGCGCAGCCGCGGGTGCAGCCACACCCCCTGGACCTGGGCGCAGCCGAGCGCGAGCGATCCGACGTCGGCCTTGAAGACGACCTCGCCGTCCTCGACCCGGACGAAGGTGTGGCCGGCGCGGATGAGGCTCGAGATGCTGGCGCGGTAGCCCCGGTCGGAGCCGTAGTAGGGCGGGTAGCCGATCTCCTCGGTGAACATGTGCGCCGCGGCCGGCAGCACGATGTCGACCTCACCGGGGCGCGCCGGGCGCACGCGCTCGTCGAGCTCGAGCCCCAGCGCCGAGGGCTTGGTCGACGTCGTGAGCAGCGGCTGGTGGGTCCGCACGGCGCGCACCGGACCCCACCCGGGTCCGAGCCGGTCCCAGAGGCCGGTCACCTGCGGGGAGGGGCCGAAGATCGAGGCGACCTGCCGCCGCATCCGGCTGATCCTCTGGGCCACCCCGGCCACGCCGTCGTCGTCGAGCTCGACCGGCACGACGTTGGCGCTCACCCATGCCAGGCCGGCGAGCTCGCTGCCGTTCCAGTGGCCCACGACCGAGCCCGGCGACGTGCGCAGCGAGCCCTCGACGATGCGAGCGGCGACGAAGACGTTGGCCGCACGGTCGCGCGCGCAGCACTCCAGGGCAGCGTCGTGGTCGGCGGTCGTCAGCGGCCGCACAGGGAGACGTTGGCGAAGCACCCTCACAGCCTGCCTGCCCGGACCGGCCGTGTCACCCCGGGCGCGCGAGGGTCGGCGCGCCATTCTGGGGCGGTGCCCCCTCCCGCGACCGCCGAGACCCCCCGACCGCGGGTCGGCCAGGCCGACGCCTGGCTCGCCTCGCCCGCGGCCGACACGTCCTGGCGGGAGCGGCTCGAGGCGCTGGACGCGGAGGAGCGGCGGCGCCTCGCGGCGATCGTGGAGCCCACGACAGCCCGGGCGTATGCCGTGCTGCACCTGCTCGCTCGCGACGTCCTCGGGCGGCTGGTCGGCTCCCCACCGAGCGACGTCGAGCTCGACCGGACCTGCGCACGGTGCGGAGGGCAGCACGGCCCTCCGCGCGTCGTCGGCCACCCGCAGCTGCACGTCTCGCTGTCACGCACGCCGGACCTCGTCGCCGTCGCGGTCTCGGCGGACGCCCCGGTCGGCGTCGACGTGGAGCGGGTCGCCGGCACCGGGTTCGCTGGCTTCGACGCCGTCGCGACCCACCCGTCCGAGCTGGCGGCCGGCATCGACGACCACGCGCGGGCGGTGAGCTGGGTGCGCAAGGAGGCCGCGCTCAAGGCCCTCGGCGTCGGTTTCGTCGTCGACCCGGCCACCCTCGCCACGCCGCAGCCGGGCCGGGCCGACATCGTGCTGCCCGGACGGCCTGCGGTCAGCGTCGTCGACCTCGCGCTCGACGACGACGGCCACGTGGCAGCGCTCGGGCTCGCGGCGGCATACGGCGAGGTGCAGGTCACCGTGCACCCCCGCGCCTGACCGGCTGTGGTCAGCGCCGCGCCGGGCGCGGCAGCAGCGGGAGGGCGGGGTGCATGAGCCACGCCTCGAGCAGCCGCTCGGCCTCGCCCGACGGGTCGTGGGCGGCGACGTGCTGGACGAAGTCGGCCGTCGACACCGAGCCGTGCTCGTGCTCGGACACCCAGGTGCGCAGCAGCGACCAGAAGCCCTCGTCGCCGAGGTGCAGGCGCAGGGCGTGCAGGGTCAGGGCGCCACGCTTGTAGACCCGGTCGTCGAACATCGTCTCGGGCCCGGGGTCGGCGAGCACGAAGTCCTGCGCGAGACCCGCGAGGCGGGTGCGCTGCTGCGACGCGAGCGTGTCGGCCGTGGGCCCTCCCGACGCGTGCGACCAGAGCCACTCGGCGTAGCAGGCGAAGCCCTCGTTGAGCCAGATGTCGGCCCACGACGTGACGGTGAGGCTGTTGCCGAACCACTGGTGGGCGAGCTCGTGGGCGATGAGGCGCTGGTGCACGCCGCGACCGCTCAGCCAGTTGGGACCGAAGGTCGCCATGCCCTGGGCCTCGAGCGGGATCTCCAGCTCGTCGGGGGTGACGACGACCGTGTAGTCGTCGAAGGGGTAGGGCCCGAAGAGGTCGGCGAAGAGCTCCATCATCCGCGGCTGGAGCTGCAGCTCGCCGAGCACCTGCCGGTGCAGCCGCCGAGGCGCGACGACGACCTGGCGCACCGGACCCTCGGCGAGCAGGGCCCGGTCGTACTGCCCGATGTGCACGGCAGCGAGGTAGGTCGCCATCGGGTCGGGCTGGTCGTAGACGTGACGGGTGCGGCTGCCGCGCACGTAGCGGCCCGTGAGCGTGCCGGTCACGCACACGGCATACGGCGAGTCGCACTCCACCGCGATGCGGTAGGTGCCCTTCGAACGGGGGTGGTCGTTGCAGGGGAACCAGGTCGGCGCGCCCGTCGGCTGGCTGGCGACGAGCACGCCGTCGTCGAGCTCCTCCCAGCCCACGTCGCCCCAGACGGACCGTGCGGGACCCGGGTTGCCGGCATACGTGAGCGTGATGCTGGTGCCCTCACCGGGCGCGAGCGGGCGGGGCAGGGTGACGATGACGTGTCCGCCGCGCTGGGTCCAGCGGGAGGTGAGGCGCCCGGTCGTCACCTTCGACACGCGGAGCCCGACGAGGTCGATGCGCAGCTGCGTCAGGGGCGAGGTGGCGACGACGTCGAGCCGCGCCAGCCCGCTGAGACGGTTGGACGAGACCTTGTAGGACAGGTCGAGGTCGTAGTGGCGCACCTCGTAGGTGGCGTCCCCACGACCGGGCACATAGGGATCACCAGACGTCACGGGCACGGGGCCACACTATGCCGCACGCGCGCGCGGACTCGGGTCGTGGCAGCCCGCCGGGTCACGAGGGCGCCTTGACCAGGCCGCTCTTGGACGGCTTCGCGGGCACGCGCCACGGGGCGATCGGGTTGCCGGTCCACCGGCTGCCGGCCGGCACCGACTCGCCGCGCAGCACGAGCGAGCCGGGGCCGACCGTGGCGCCCTGCTCGATGGAGGCAGCGGGCAGGATGACGCCGTTGGGTCCGAGCGTCGCACCGTCGGCCAGGGTCACGGTGTCCATCGACATGATGCGGTCGTGGAAGAGGTGCGTCTGCAGCACGCAACCGCGGTTGACGGTGACGCCGTCGCCGAGGGTGACGAGGTCGGCCTCGGGCAGCCAGTAGGTCTCGCACCACACCCCGTGGCCGATGCGGGCGCCGAGGCTGCGCAGCCAGACGTTGATCGCCGGGGTGCCGGTCGCGGTCCACGCGAACCACGGCCCGGCGACCATCTCGACGAAGGTGTCGACGACCTCGTTGCGCCACACGAACGGGCTCCACAACGGGTGCTCGACGGCGCGGATCGGCCCGACGACGACCCACTTGGCCGCCGTCGTGATCGCCGCGGCGAAGGCGCCCACGACCGCGAGCACGAGACCCGAGAGGGCGGCTGCTTGCCAGAGACCGAAGTGCTCGACGAGCCACTCGAGCGCGAGGAAGACGGTGAGCCCGAGCGCCACGCTGACCATCACCGGGATGACACGGCACAGCTCGACGAGGCCGCGGATCACCTTGAGCCGCAAGGGCGGAGCATAGGTGCGCTCGAGGTCGCCGCCGGGTGCCGCGCGACGCAGCCGCACCGGCGGGCTGCCGAGCCAGCTCGACCCGGCCTTGGACTTCTGGGGGGCGGCCGAGAGCACGGCGACGAGCCCGTCTCGGGGCACGCGCCGGCCCGGGGCGGTCATCCCCGAGTTGCCGAGGAAGGCGCGCTTGCCGACCTTGGCCCGCGCTATGCGCATCCAGCCCCGGCCCAGCTCGTAGCCGGCGACGAGCGTGTCGTCGGCGAGGAAGGCGCCGTCGGAGACGGTCGTCATCTTCGGCAGCAGGAGCACGGTCGAGGCCTCCACGCCCTTGCCGACGCGCGCGCCGAGGGCGCGCAGCCACACGGGCGTGAGCAGGCTCGCATAGATCGGGAAGAGCAGGGTGCGCGCCTGGTCGAGCAGGCGCTCGGTCACCCACACCTGCCACCCGACGCGGCTGCGCACCGGGTGGAAGCCCTCGCTGAGACCGAGGCCCAGCAGGCGCACGACGACGATGGTGAGCAGGGCCAGGGTGAGCAGCGCGAGCACCGTCACGAGGGGCACGGAGAGGTATGCCGCCCGGGCTGCGTCGCCGTAGGACGCGGCGTCCTGCAGCCGGCCCGCGAGCACCAGCAGGCCGGGCAGCAGCGCGACGAGCGGGATGACGGCCAGCCCGATGGACGACACCCCGTAGACGGGCACCCACGCCGAGCGGCGCGCGGGACGCTGGGAGGGCCACCGCCCGGAGCCGCTGCCGCCGAAGCCGACCCGCGTGGCCGGCGACCCGGCGACGGTCGTGCCGGCGGTGACGTCGGACAGCACCGTGGCGCCGGCCTCGACGAGCGCGTCGTGGCCGATGGCGACGTCGGGTCCGATGGTGCTGCGGGCGGCGACCGTCGCGCCGGCGCCGATGGTGATGGCGCCGACGTGCACGACGTCGCCGTCCATCCAGTAGCCCGACAGGTCGACCTCGGGCTCGATGCTGGCGCCCTCCCCGATCGTCAGCATGCCCGTCACGGGGGGCACGCTGTGCAGGTCGACGCCGGGGCCGACGCTTGCTCCGAGCGCCCGCGCGTAGGCGAGGATCCACGGCGCCCCGGCGAGCGACACCGCGCCCATCGACTCCGTGAAGCGCTCGGCGGCCCAGAGGCGCAGCTGCACGTGACCGCCGCGCGGGTAGGTGCCGGGGCGCACGCCCATGAGGAGCAGCCGCGCACCGAGGGCCGAGATGCTCATGCGGCCGACCGGGGTGATGAAGGCGAGCCAGCCGACGCCGAGCACCCACCACGACGTCGGGGTCGCCCAGGGCGCGAGGTCGAGGGCGCGGAGCAGCTCGGTCGCCGTGACGAGACCGACGACCCACTGCATGCCCTTGACGGTGAGCAGCAGGAGGGAGACGAAGGTCTGCACGAGCTGGATGTGGCGTGGGATGCGGCGCACGTGCCGCGGCGGCTGCGGTGCGCCGGCCGGCTCGGCCGCCTCGAGCAGCTCGGCCTGGGCGCCGAGGCGGGGCCGGTCATAGACGTCCGCGACCGTCACGGTCGGCACCCGCTGCCGCAGGAGCGACACGAGCTGGGCCGCCGACAGGCTGCCACCACCGAGGGCGAAGAAGTCCGCGTCCGGCGAGGCGACCCGCGCGCCGAGCACGCTGGTCCACTGCTGCGCGAGCCAGCCCTCGACCCCCTCGAGCTCGACCGCATCGTCACCCAGCTCGGTGCCGGGCAGGGGCCAGGGCAGGGCGGCCCGGTCGACCTTGCCCGAGACGCGCGTCGGCAGCTCGTCGACGAGGGCGAGCAGCGGCACGAGGGCCGCGGGCAGCTCCTCGCGCAACCGGGTCCTCGCCGCGTCGGTGTCGAAGGCCTCGGCATCGTCCGGCACGACATAGCCGACGAGCACCTGGGTGCCCGCCGGCGTCGTCTTCACGGCCGCGGCCGCCCCCGTGACCTCGGGGAGCGACTGCAGGGCGGCGTCGACCTCTCCGAGCTCGATGCGCCGGCCACCGAGCTTGACCTGCTCGTCGCCCCGGCCGACGAAGACCAGCCCCTCGGGGTCGTTGACGACGAGATCGCCGGAGCGGTAGGCCCGCTCCCACCCGAGCGTCGGCATCGGCGCGAACTTCTCGGCGTCCTTGGCCGGGTCGAGGTAGCGGGCCAGCCCCACTCCCCCGATGATGAGCTGGCCGGTGGCGCCCGGGGCCACCGGCAGCTCCTGCTCGTCGACGACGACGAGGTCCCAGCCGTCGAGGGGCAGCCCGATGCGCACGGGCCCCTCGCCGGTCATGAGCGCCCCACAGGCGACCACCGTGGCCTCGGTGGGACCGTAGGTGTTCCACACCTCGCGCTCCGGTGTCGCGAGGCGGGCGGCGAGCTCGGGCGGGCAGGCCTCACCGCCGAAGATGAGCAGGCGCACCGGCTCGAGGGCCTCGGCCGGCCACAGCGCCGCGAGGGTGGGCACCGTCGACACGACGGTGATGCCCTGGGCGACGAGCCACGGGCCGAGGTCCATGCCCGTGCGCACGAGCGCCCGCGGCGCGGGCACGAGGCAGGCGCCATGGGCCCAGGCGAGCCACATCTCCTCGCACGAGGCGTCGAAGGCGACCGAGAGCCCGGCGAGCACCCGGTCGCCGGGGCCGATCGGGCTCTGACGCAGGAAGATCCGCGACTCGGCATCGACGAAGGCGGCCGCTGACCGGTGCGTGACGGCGACGCCCTTGGGCACCCCCGTCGAGCCGGACGTGAAGATGATCCACGCGTCGTCGGTCGACCGGACGGGGACAAGCGGCTCGTCCGGGGTGTCGATGACGTCTTTGGTGCCGGGGGCATCAGGGTTGCCGGGGACGTCTGGCGTGTCGGGGACGTCAGGGGTGTCGAGGACGTCGGGGGCGGCATACCGCTCGCTGGAGTGTGCCGACGCCAGGTGACGCGTGATGGCGCGGCCGGCTCCGACGACGGCGGTGACCTGCGCCTCGCCGAAGACGAGGTCGGCCCGCTCCTGCGGGTCGTCGGCGTCGACGGGCACGTAGGCGGCGCCGGCCCGCATGATGCCGAGGATGGCGACGTAGAGGTCGTGGGTGCCCGACGGCGCCCGGATGCCGACGCGGTCGCCGGTGCGCACACCCGCAGCGCGCAACGAGCGGGCCACGTCGTCCACCTGCTCGCCGAGCTCGCGGTACGTGAGCACCGAGCGCGTGTCGTCGACGGCCGGCGCGTCAGGATGCGTCGCGATCGTCGCATCGAGGACGTCGACGAGGGTGCGGGGCGCAGGCGCCCGATCGCCGGCGAGCAGCGGGTCGGGCAAGGGGACTCCTTCACCGGTGGCGATCGCCCTGTCAGGCGGCTGCCACGGAGTCTAGTGAGCCCGGGTGAACGGTGAGTGACGTTGCCAGTCGGTCAGCCGACGGTGACGTTGGGCGCTCCGGCCGACTCATCGTCGACCGGCTCGCCCATCTCCTCGGCGAGGCGCATGGCCTCCTCGATGAGCGTCTCGACGATCTGGCTCTCGGGCACGGTCTTGATGACCTCGCCCTTGACGAAGATCTGGCCCTTGCCGTTGCCCGACGCGACGCCGAGGTCGGCCTCGCGGGCCTCCCCCGGGCCGTTGACGACGCAGCCCATGACGGCGACGCGCAGCGGCACGGTCATGCCCTCGAGCCCGGCAGTGACCTGGTCGGCGAGGGTGTAGACGTCGACCTGGGCGCGGCCGCACGACGGGCACGACACGATCTCGAGCTTGCGGGGGCGCAGGTTGAGGCTCTGCAGGATCTGGTTGCCGACCTTGACCTCCTCGACCGGCGGGGCGCTGAGCGACACCCGGATCGTGTCGCCGATGCCACGCGAGAGCAGGGCGCCGAAGGCGGTGGCCGACTTGATGGTGCCCTGGAAGGCGGGGCCGGCCTCGGTGACACCGAGGTGCAGGGGCCAGTCGCCGCGCTCGGCGAGCAGCTCGTAGGCGCGCACCATGATCACCGGGTCGTTGTGCTTGACCGAGATCTTGAAGTCGTGGAAGTCGTGCTCCTCGAAGAGGCTCGCCTCCCAGACGGCGGACTCGACGAGCGCCTCGGGGGTCGCCTTGCCGTACTTCTCCATGATCCGCTTGTCGAGGCTGCCGGCGTTGACGCCGATGCGGATGGAGACGCCGGCGTCCTTGGCCGCCTTGGCGATCTCCTTGACCTGGTCGTCGAACTGGCGGATGTTGCCGGGGTTGACGCGCACGGCCGCGCAGCCGGCGTCGATCGCGGCGTAGACGTACTTCGGCTGGAAGTGGATGTCGGCGATGACCGGGATCTGGCTCTTGCGCGCGATCGCGGGCAGGGCGTCGGCGTCGTCCTGGCTCGGGCAGGCCACGCGCACGATGTCGCAGCCGCTGGCCGTGAGCTCGGCGATCTGCTGGAGTGTCGCGTTGATGTCGGTCGTCGGCGTCGTCGTCATCGACTGCACCGACACCGGGAAGTCGCTGCCGATACCGACCTTGCCCACGTGGATCTGCCGGGTCTTGCGACGGGGCGCGAGGACCGGCGGGGGCAGGGGCGGCATACCGAGGGAAACGCTCATGCCGCCATTATGTCCACACGCTCGGGGGCTCCGCCCCCGAGTGCCCCCGAACTGCCCGCGGCGCCAGTCCCGATGCACCCGCCAAGTACCGCCGAGGGCACCGCGGAAACCCTCGGGGGCTCCGCCCCCGAGTGCCCCGAGCAGTTCCTCGCGGCCGCGCGGTCAGCCGAAGATGTTGATGGGCTTGACGATGTCGGCGTAGATGAGCAGCACCGACATGGTGATGAGCACGAGCGACATGCCGTAGGCGATCGGCAGTCCCTTGGCGACGTCGACGTAGCCCGGGTCGGGCCGGTTGCGCAGCCGGGCCCAGCTCTTCTTGATCGACTCCCAGATCGCGCCGGCCACGTGCCCGCCGTCGAGCGGCAGCAGCGGGATGAGGTTGAAGACGAAGAGCGCGAGGTTGAGCGAGGCGATGAGCAGCACGAGCTGGGCGAGCTTGAGCCAGTTGCCGCCCTCGTCGGCCGGGATGTCGAGCGCGGCGACCTCGCCGCCGATCCGGCCGACGCCGACGACCGAGATCGGTCCGTTGGGGTCACGCTCGCCGGAGCCGAACGCCGCCTGCATGACGCCGGCCATCTTCTCGGGGATCCGCACGATGATCGAGGCGGTCTCGACGGTGCGGTCCCAGACGAACTGCGGC
Organism: Humibacillus xanthopallidus; assembly: GCF_044793955.1. Lineage (GTDB taxonomy): Bacteria > Actinomycetota > Actinomycetes > Actinomycetales > Dermatophilaceae > Humibacillus > Humibacillus xanthopallidus_C. The sequence continues at coordinate 3,108,591 of NZ_CP084995.1, forward strand.
GCCTCCCAGATCGGGGTGCGCACGAGCTCGGAGGCCGGAGTGATGCCGGCGAAGCCCACCGGGGAGAGCACGAGCTGGCCGTCCTGCACGACCGGCTTGTTGTCGGCGTCGTAGGTGACGCGCTCGAGCACGGCGGGGGTGATCGCGATCGTGACCCGCTCGTCGCCGCGCTGCACCACCCACGTCATGTCGCGGCCCTGGCTGGCGCGGATCGCCGCCGAGACCTGGTCCCACTCGGTGATCGCGCTCCCGTCGACCGACAGGATGCGGTCCCCGTCCTTGAGGCCGGCGGCTGCCGCGGGGCTCTGGGGATCACCCGGCGCACAGTCGGGCTGGGGCACCTGCAGGGTGGGCGCGGCAGTCGGCACGCACTGCGAGAGCCGGCCGACCTCCGGTGCGATCTGCGGGAGCCCATAGATCGTGATGACGCCGGTGAGCAGCACGGCGGCGATGACGAGGTTCATGATCGGGCCGCCGAGCATGATGATGATCTTCTTGCCGGGGCTCAGCCTGTAGAAGACGCGGTCCTCGTCGCCGGGGCGCACCTCCTCCATCGAGTCGGCGCGCGCCTGGTCGACCATCTGGCTGAAACGGCCGGTCGAGAGGGTGCGCAGCTCACCGGGGGCGTCGCCGGGGCGTGGTGGGAGCATGCCGATCATGCGCACGTAGCCGCCGAGTGGGATGGCCTTGATGCCGTACTCGGTCTCACCGCGGCGGCGCGACCAGATCGTCGGGCCGAAGCCGACCATGTACTGGGTCACCTTGACGCCGAACTTCTTGGCGGGCACAAGGTGGCCGATCTCGTGCAGGGCAATGGACAGCGCCACGCCGATCACGACGACGAGGACCCCTAGGACGAAGAGCACGTCCCATTGTCACATCGCCAGCCTGTGAACCCCGACGCGGACGCCCCCCGCCCCCCTGTCTCTTGATCGAAAGAGCAATCCGTCCGCTCGTGCGCGACCCCGCGGCCCCACGGGACGTGGACGGATTGCTCTTTCGATCGGGGCTCGGTCAGGCGGTGATGGTGCGCCCGGCGGTGTCGCGGGCCCACGCATCGGCGGCGAGGACGTCATCGAGCGTGAGGTCGGTGACCTCGGAGAGGGGCTCGGCGGCATACGCGTCGACGACCCGGGCGATCGTGTCGACGATGTCGACGAAGCCGAGGCGCCCCTCGTGGAAGGCGTCGACGCAGACCTCGTTGGCGGCGTTGTAGACGGCCGGCCACGTGCCCCCGGCCTCCCCCACCCGGCGGGCGAGCGCGACAGCGGGGAACGCCTCGTCGTCGAGCGGCTCGAACTCCCAGGACTGCGCCCGGGTCCAGTCGACCGGCACGTCGGCATCGGCGATGCGCTCGGGCCAGCTCAGGCCGAGCGCGATGGGCACGAGCATCCGCGGCGGGCCGGCCTGCGCGATCGTCGAGCCGTCGACGAACTCCACCATCGAGTGGATCATCTGCTGCGGGTGCACGACGACGTCGATGCGGTCGAACGGGATGTCGAAGAGCAGGTGCGCCTCGATGACCTCGAGCCCCTTGTTGACGAGGGTCGCTGAGTTCGTCGTGATGACACGGCCCATCGAGAAGTTCGGGTGGGCGAGCGCCTGCTCAGGGGTCACGTCGGCGAGCTCGGCACGCGAGCGACCACGGAACGGCCCCCCGCTCGCGGTCACGACGAGCCGGCGCACCTCCTCGGCGCGGCCGCCGCGCAGGCACTGCGCGATCGCGGAGTGCTCGCTGTCGACGGGCACGATCTGCCCGGGCGCGGCAATGGCCTTGACGAGCGGCCCCCCGATGATGAGCGACTCCTTGTTGGCGAGCGCGAGCGTCGTGCCGGCACGCAGCGCGGCCAGAGTCGGCTCGAGCCCGATGGCCCCCGTGATGCCGTTGACCACGACGTCTGCCGCTCGCGCCGCCAGCTCCGTGCTCGCACCGGTGCCCGTCAACAGCTCGGGCCGGTATGCCGTGACGCCGGCTGCGTCGGCCGCGCGGGCGATCGCGTCGGCGAGGTCGCCCTCGCCGCCTCCCGCTGCCGCCACGACGGGGACGCGCAGCGCGACCGCCTGCTGCGCCACGAGCTCGAGGTTGCTGCCCGCGGAGAGGCCGACCACCTCGAAGCGGTCGCGGTTGCGCTCCACGAGGTCGATGGCCTGGGTGCCGATCGAGCCGGTCGAGCCGAGCAGGATGATGCGGCGGGGACGAGAGGGCGTCGCGGTGTCGGTCACCCGCGCATTCTCCCGCGTCGGACGGTCACGCCGTCACGTGCCTCGCCCGGAGCAGCTCCTCCCTCTTGAAGGCATAGGCCACGGCCCAGGTCATCCGCAGGCGATACATCCTGATGTCGTCGCCCCACGACCACGGGCTGCTGCCGTAGTGGGCGGTCCAGTGCGCCTCGACCTCGTCTCGGGCCGGCCCCGGCTCCATCAGCTCGGCGTAGCCGTGGCTGAAGAGCGCGAGGTCCTCGCCGTCGATGTGCGCCACGCTGGTGGCCGGCTGCCGGGCGAGGTGCCGCGCCTTGGCCGAGCTGCCGTCGGTGCTGAACGTCCACGTGCCGTGCAGGAAGTGGCCGTCGAGGGCGCTGATGCGCGGCTCGCCCCTGGCCGTGACCGTCGCGACCGACAACACCTTCATGCCGGTGAGGAGCGCGACGAGGTGCTCCGCGGTGAGCGTGCGGTCGTCGTTGATGATGCCGCGCAGGTGACCTGTCGCCCTGGCGTGCGAGGCATCGAGCAGCGCCTGCAGTGCCTCGATCTCGTCTGTGGTCTCGAGCATTCTCCGACGGTAGACCCGCCCGCCGACAACCGCTCGCGGCAAGCCCCTCCTCCCTGCGGTGGCGGGCGGCGGCATGATGGCGGCGTGAACTCGATCCGGTCGCGACCGATCCTGCTCGGCGTCCTCGCCGTGGTCCTCGTCGTGCTGGTCTGGCTCGTCGTGCAGGCAGCACGCGGCGGCCCCACGCCGGACGCGACGGGGGCGCAGACCGCCGTCACCGTCACCACGACCCCCGGCGCTCCCGGCACCCCGGCCCCGCCCGGCGCCACCAGCACGCCGGGCCGCCCGGGCGGTGCGACCGACCCCGTCTCGGGGCTGCCGTGGATCGCCGAGTCGGCCCTGCCGCCGCAGGCCCGCGAGACCCTGCGCCTCATCCGTGCGGGCGGGCCGTATCCCTACCCCCGCAACGACAACCAGACCTTCGCCAACCGCGAGCGGCTCCTCCCCCAGCAGTCCCGCGGCTACTACAAGGAGTTCACCGTGGTCACTCCCGGCTCGGACGACCGCGGCGCCCGCCGCATCGTCACCGGCTCGCAGGGCGAGCGCTACTGGACCGCCGACCACTACGCCTCCTTCAGCCGGATCGAGGAGGGGTCGTGACCACGTTCCTCGGTCCACACAGCGAGGCCGACGACCACCTCGACCTGCTCGCCTCGCTCGGCCACGACGTGCGCATCGTCGGGCCGGTCAGTGGCGGCGTCGACAAGGCCACCGTGCTGGCGGCCTTCGCCGCCGACCTCGACCTGCCCGACTGGTTCGGCCACAACTGGGACGCGCTGCTCGACGCCCTCCGCGACCTCGACGTGCCACGTGGCCAGACCCTCGAGCTGGTCTGGGACCACGTCGGTGACCTGCGCCGGCACGACCACGACACCTACGAGACCGTCGTCGACATCCTCGAACAGGTGCAGGACGAGCGTGACGACCTGCGCATCACCGTCATCGCACGCTGACCGGCCCGTATGCCGTCCGGTGCACGCCGCGACCACACCCGGCCCGCAGGTCGGCTCGGTCAGGAGACGAAGACCCGCTCGTCGATGAGCCGCTCGGTCACGGCGTTGCCCTCGGGGTGGAAGCGGCCGTGCTCGAAGTCCTTGGCGAACTCCAGCTCGACCCGGGCCTGGCCGTGGCGGTTCTTCTCCAGCGTCACCACCGACCAGCCGCGGAAGCGCTGGATGTTGCCGAGGTCGTAGACGAGGTGCTCGCGCGAGACGATGTCGACCTTGTCGCCGACGATCATGACGACGTCGGCCTCGAAGGCCAGGGCCGAGGACCCGCGCAGGTCGTGGGTGCGCATCCGGTGCCCCGACACGAGAGCCTCCTTGTCGGCCGCCGAGATGGCGACGATCGGCACCCGGGCCTGCAGCGCGAGGTCCTTCAGGCCCTCGGCCGCCGCGGTGACCCGCTCCGTCTCGTCGGGACGGTCGACGGGGATCTTCTGCACGTAGTCGAGCAGCACGAAGGGCGCCGTCCCGGTCGTCTGCGTCACCGCCGTCACCACCGCCGCCACCTCCTCGAGCGTCGTCGTCGCTCCCGACGACTCGTGGATGTGCAGGCGGTCGCCATAGCTCGTCAGGGCGGCATACGCCCTCGCTCCGCCCGGAAGGGCGGACAGCACGTCCTCGAGCGAGCCACCCCCCGACGCCGACTCGAAGGCCCGACGCACCTCGATGACCCCAGCCACCTCGCCGGGCGTGCGCTCGGCCGCCTCGAGGGCGATGAGCCGCTCGAGGAGGGTGTGGCTCTCGTGCTCGTAGGAGAAGATCACCGCGGCTCCGCCGGCGGCGACGACGTTGCGGGCGAACTGCACGCCCATCGTCGTCTTGCCGTGTCCGGCCGGTCCGCCGAGCAGCACGAGCTCCCCCGAGCGGAAACCCCCGGTCAGCGTCGCGTCGAGCACCGGGAACCCCGTCGACCACACGGTCGCACCAGCCGGTCCGCCGCGCCGCAACACGGAGTCGGTGTCGTCGAGCAGCGTCCCGAGGGAGCGCAGCGGTCCGGTCTCGCGGTGGGCCGCGGGTGTCGCCATGCGCAGATTGCACCACAGCCCGCGGCGGCGGCGGGCGGGATTGGCGACTTCCGCTGTGGGCCAGCGCGGGCGCTGGTGCACCCGCGTGACGCCGCGTGACCCGCGCGCCCTGGGAGGAACCCTCAGAGCGCGATGCCGACGTACTTCGTCTCGAGGTACTCGTCGATGCCCTCGAAGCCGCCCTCGCGACCCACGCCGGAGGCCTTGACGCCGCCGAAGGGCGCCGCCGGGTTGGACACGATGCCCTGATTGACCCCGACCATGCCGAACTCCAAGGCCTCGGAGACTGTGAGGGCCCGTGAGAGGTCCTGGGTGAAGAGGTAGGCGACGAGGCCGTACTCCGTGTCGTTGGCCATCTGGATCGCCTCGGCGTCGGTGCTGAACGTCGAGACCGGGGCGACGGGTCCGAAGATCTCCTCGCGGGCCAGGTCGGCGTCGGCCGGGACGTCGGTCAGCACCGTCGGCTGGTAGAACCAGCCCACACCGTCGGGAGCCGAGCCGCCCACGACGACGCGCGCGCCCTTGGCGACGGCGTCGTCGACGAGGGAGGAGACCTTGTCGCGCGACTTCTCGTCGACGAGCGGGCCGACGTCGACGCCCTCCTCGGTGCCGCGTCCGAGGGTGAGCGCGCCCATCCGCTGGGCGAGCTTGGCCGAGAAGTCCTCGGCCAGCGACTCGTGCACGTAGAAGCGGTTGGCGGCCGTGCAGGCCTCGCCCATGTTGCGCATCTTGGCGAGCATCGCGCCGTCGACGGCCTTGTCGACGTCGGCGTCGCCGAAGACGATGAAGGGCGCGTTGCCGCCGAGCTCCATCGACACGCGCAGGATCTGCTCCGAGGCCTGCTCCATCAGCTTGCGGCCGACCGGCGTCGACCCGGTGAAGGTGAGCTTGCGCAGCCGGGGGTCGCGGATGAGCGGCTCCATGACCTCACCGGTCGAGGTCGTCGTGACGACGTTGAGCACGCCGTCGGGCAGGCCGACCTCCTGGAGCACGTCGGCGAGGGCGAGCATCGTCAGCGGCGTCTGGCTGGCGGGCTTGACGACCATGGTGCAGCCGGCGGCGATGGCCGGGCCGATCTTGCGGGTGCCCATGGCGAGCGGGAAGTTCCACGGCGTGATCATGAGCACCGGACCGACCGGCTGGCGCATCGTCAAGAGCCGCGTCGCGCCGTTGGGGGCGACGGCGTAGCGACCGCCGATGCGCACGGCCTCCTCCGAGAACCAGCGGAAGAACTCGGCGCCGTAGGCGACCTCGCCCCGCGACTCGGCGAGGGTCTTGCCCATCTCGAGGGTCATCAGCATCGCGAACTCGTCGGCCCGCTCGGTGATCTTCTCGTATGCCGCCCGCAACAGCTCCGCACGGTCGCGCGGTGCCGTGCGTGCCCAGTCCGCCTGCGCCGCGACCGCCGCGTCGAGCGCCGCCTTGCCGTCGGCGACGCTGGCGTCGGCGACATGGGTGAGGATCTCGCCGGTGGCTGGGTCGTCGACCGCGAGGGTCTTGCCACCGCTCGCGTTGCGCCACTGACCGCCGATGAGCAGTCCCGTGGGGACGGACTCGAGCACTGACTTCTGCGTCACCGTTGCCATGACTGAAACCCTAACTGTCTGTTGATGATCGGGCCGAGGCGCCCTCAGCGGTCCTCGAGGCCCCAGGGGGAGCCGTAGCCCTCCGGCTTGGGTGCGGCGAGCAGGTCGAGGAAGGGCACCGCGTCGAAGGCCTCGGGGCCGAGCACGCCGGCGCCGCTCCACGTGCCGCGCGCGAGCAGCTCGAGCGCGACGACCGGGTTGATCGCCGTCTGCCAGACGACGCACTGGGCGCCGTAGCCCGCCATCGTCTCGGCGTTGTCGACGACGTGGTAGAGGTAGGTGCGGCGCGGCCAGCCGTCCTTGCCGGTGCCGGTGACGAAGAGGCCGGCGCAGGTCTTGCCGCTCATCCGCGGACCGATGGTCGCGGGGTCGGGCAGGGCTGCGGCGACGACGTCGCGGGGCGAGACCTGCACGCCCTTGACGGTGATCGGCTCCGTGCGGTCGAGCCCGAGGGTGTTGAGCACCTTGAGGATGGTGATGAACTCCTCGCCGAGGCCGTACTTGAAGGTGACCCGCTTGGCGTCGACCCAGCGAGGCATGAGGAGCACCTCCTCGTGCTCGACGTTGACGCACTCGACCGGGCCGATGCCCTCGGGGAAGTCGAAGACCTCGGGCTCGCTGAAGGGCGCCGTCGTGAACCAGCCGCGGTCCTTCTCCCAGATGACGGGAGGGTTGAGGCACTCCTCGATGGTCGTCCACATGGAGAAGCTCGGGGCGAAGACCTCGTTGCCCGCCTCGTCGTGCACGACGAGGTTGGCGCCGTCGCGGGTGCCGAGCTCGTCGATCTCGTCGAAGAGGTGGTCGGCGGCATACCTCGCGAAGACGTCGGAGAGGCCGGGCTCGACGCCGATGCCGACGAGGGCGAGCCGTCCGTCGGCCTTCCACTCGTCGGCGACGGCGAACTGCTCGTCGCCGAGCATGACACCGACTCTCTCGAAGGGCTGCTCGGGGTGGCGCTGCGACAGGCTCATGGCCATGTCGAGGTAGTCGGCCCCGGCAGCCTTGGCCCCGTTGAAGACCGGCATGTTGAACTTCGGGTCGACGGCGTTGAAGACGTGCGTCGCGCCGTGCGCGAGCGCCAGCTCCGTCACCGCCCGGGCCGACGAGGCGTCGACCTGGGCGGCGACGAAGCGCCCCTCCCCATTCCCTCCGGAATGCCGTCCGTTGACCGCGGCGACGGTGCGCTCGGCCCGCGCCACGTCGTAGTCGGCCACGACCCAGAGCTCGAAGAAGTCTCGCTCCGCCGCGATGCGCGCGGCGGCGTCACCGACTCCCCCGGAGCCGATCATGAGGACTCGCATCTGGGTCAGGCCACCTGTCTGTTGCGTCGGCTGGAGATGAGCTGCCCGGTCATCACGACGATGAGGGCCAGCAGGAACATCACGGTCCCGATGACGTAGACCTGCACGGGCACGCCGCGGGCGGAGGCGCCCCAGACGTACATCGGGAAGGTGATCGAGCTGGGGCTCGCGTTGAAGTTCGTGATGATGTAGTCGTCGAAGCTCAGCGAGAAGGCGAGCAGCGCTCCGGCGGCGATGCCCGGTGCGGCGAGGGGCAGCGTGACACGCAGGAAGGTCTGCATCGGGTTGGCACCCAGATCGGCAGCCGCCTCCTCGAGCTTGGGGTCGAGGGTGGCGACCCGCGCCTTGACGGCGACGACGACGAACGACACGCAGAACATGATGTGTGCGATGAGGATCGCCGTGCGTCCGGACGGCACCCCGAGCATGAGGAAGAGCGTCAGGAGGCTCGAGCCCATGACGACCTCCGGTGTGGCCATCGGCATGAAGATCAGCAGGTTGGTCGCCGATCGCCCACGGAAGCGGTAGCGGCCGAGGGCGAAGGCGATCATCGCGCCGAGCACGGTTGCCGTCAGGGACGCGATGACCCCGATCTGGAGGCTGAGCCCGAGCGACTCGCAGATCCCCTGTGTGCCACAGGGATTGGTCCAGGCCTCGGTCGAGAACTCGTTGAAGTTGTAGTTGTACTTGCCCTTGGGGTCGTTGAACGAGAACGCCGCCACGATGATGTTGGGCACGAGCATGTAGATGAGCACCGCGATCGCGGCGAAGGCGATGAGGTGTCGCTTGATCCAGGCCATCAGAGCAGCTCCTCCGTTCCGGCTCGGCGGACGTAGACCGAGACCATCGTGACGATGAGGATGAGCAGGATGAACGACAGCGCCGCCGCGAGGGGGTAGTCGAGGACCCGGAGGAACTGGCTGTCGATGACAGAGCCGATCATCGTCGTCTGGGTGTTGCCGAGCAGACGGGCGTTGATGAAGTCACCGGCCGCCGGGATGAAGGTCAGCAGCGTGCCGGCCACGACCCCGGGCAGCGACAGCGGCCAGGTGACCTTGCGGAAGGTCTGCCACGGCGACGCGTAGAGGTCGCCCGCTGCCTCGAGGAGGCGCGGGTCGAGCCGCTCGAGCGAGGTGTAGAGCGGCAGGATCATGAAGGGCAGGAAGTTGTAGGTCAGGCCCATGATGACGGCGAACTGCGAGTTGAGGAGCGAGTCGTTGGCCGTGAGGCCGACGGCCTGGAGCAGGTTGGTGATGCCCAGTCGCTGCGCCCACTCCGTGACGAACCAGTCGTCGGAGAGGATCGTGCGCCACGCGAGCGTGCGGATGAGGAAGCTCGTGAAGAACGGCGCGATGACGAGCACGAGCATGAGGTTCTTGTAGCGCCCGGCCTTCTGCGCGATGTAGTAGGCGAGCGGGTAGGCGAGCAGCAGCGCGAGCGCCGTGGCGGTGCCGGCATAGATGAACGAGCGCACGAACTGCGGCCAGTACTGCTGCAGCGCGTCGACGTAGATGCCGAAGTTCGCCGTGAAGACGAAGCCGTCGTCGACGTTGCCCTCCTGCAGCGACTGCGACCCGAGGGTCACCATCGGCAGCACGAAGAAGACGACGAGCCACAGCAGGCCCGGCGCCAGCAGGGCGTAGGGCACCCAGTTGCGCCGTCGCCGGGAGGGGGGCGCCGCCGATCCCGTCGAGAGGACGGCGGCCTCAGCCACGGTCGTCCACCAGGTCGGCCCCGGCATCGGCGGCCTGGGACGCGTCGAGGGCGAAGCCGTGCTCCGCCGCCCACGAGACGGTGACCGTCTCGCCGAGGCGCGCCCGCGTGGAGCCGTCGTTCTGCTGGATGACGATGAGCTCCTGGCCCCAGGGCATCGCCACGGAGTACTGCGTGGCGACGCCGCTGAACGACACGTCGCGCACGACGCCGCGCAGGTGGTTGGGGCCCCCGGACTCACCGAGGCGCAGCTTCTCGGGGCGCACCCCGAGCCACACGTCCTTCACCCCGTCGGGCAGGTGCCCGCGCGAGACCTCGAGGTCGGTGTCGTGGGCTCGCACCGTGACGACCTGGTCGGTGCCGCCGGGATTGACCCTGGCGCGCACGAGGTTGGACTGCCCGAGGAAGTTGGCGACGAACGTCGACCGGGGCTGTTCGTAGAGGGTGGCCGGGTCACCGAGCTGCTCGATGCGGCCGGCGTTCATGACCGCGATGGAGTCGGCCATCGTCATGGCCTCCTCCTGGTCGTGCGTGACGTGGATGAAGGTCAGCCCGACCTCCTGCTGGATGCGCTTCAGCTCGATCTGCATCTGGCGTCGCAGCTTGAGGTCGAGCGCACCGAGCGGCTCGTCGAGCAGGAGCACGTCGGGGCGGTTGACGAGGGCGCGGGCCAGCGCGACGCGCTGCTGCATGCCGCCCGACAGCTGGGTCGGCTTCTTGCTCGCCACCTGCCCGAGCTGCACGAGCTCGAGGATCTCGTTGGCCTTGGCCTTCGCGTCCTTGTCGCCACGCCGCCGCAGGCCGAACATCACGTTGTCGAGCACGCTCATGTGCGGGAAGAGGGCGTAGCTCTGGAAGACCGTGTTGACGTTGCGCTGGTAGGCCTTCGTGTCGGTGATGTCGCTCTCGCCGATGCGGATGCGCCCGCCCGTCGGCTCCTCGAGACCGGCGATCATGCGCAGGGTCGTCGTCTTGCCGCAGCCGGACGGCCCCAGCAAGGCGAAGAACGAGCCCTGCGGGATGGTCAGGTCGAGCGGGTGGACGGCGGTGAAGGTCGCGAAGGACTTCGTGAGGGCGACGAGACTGAGGTCGCCCTTCCCCTGCTGCTCGCTCATGCCGTCGTCAGGGCCGAGTAGAGCTTGTTGTACTTGGTCTCCTCGGCGGTGCTGAGGCCGCGGAAGACCTGCGCCCGCGCGAGGACCTCGTCGGTCGGCACGATGAGCGGGTTGTCGCCGAGCTCGGGGTCGATCTTGACGAGCTCTTCCTTGGTCCCCTTGACCGGGGCGATGTAGTTGACCCACGCCGCGACCTGCGCCATGACGGCCGGGTCGTAGTAGTAGTCGATGAGCTTCTCGGCGTTCTTCTTGTGCTGTGCGAGGGCCGGGATGACGAAGTTGTCCGACCAGAGCGTGAAGCCCTTCTCGGGCAGGGCGTACTGGATGTTCTCGTCGTCGAACTGCAGCTGCACGACGTCGCCCGTCCAGGCGACGCACGCCGCGATGTCGCCCTTGGCGAGACCCTCGGTGTACTCGTTGCCGGTGAAGCGCAGGATCTGGCCGGAGTCCTTGGCCTGCTGGATGACGTCGATCGCAGCCTGGAAGTCCGCGTCGGTGAACGAGGAGATGTCCTTGCCCTGCTCCATCATCACGAGGCCGACGGTGTCGCGCATCTCGGTCAGCAGCGTGACCTTGCCCTTGAGCGCCGGGTCGGTGAGCAGCTGCGTCATCGACTCGACCTTCTTGCCGCCGGTCGCCTTGAGGTTGTAGCCGATTCCGGCGAAGCCGCTCTGCCACGGGAGGGAGTAGAGCCGGCCAGGGTCGAACTCGACGTTCTTGAGCGAGTCGTCGAGGTTGGCGGCGTTGGGGATGTTGGCGAGGTCGAGCTTCTGCACGTAGCCCTGGCGGATGAGTCGGGCGACCATCCAGTCGGTGCTGCACCAGACGTCACGGCCGGTGTCCTTGCCCCCGTCGAGGAGCGGACGCACCTTCGCGTAGAACTCGTCGTTGTCGAGGTAGTCCTCGGTGTACTTGACCTCGATGCCGGACTGCTTCTGGAAGGCCTCGAGGGTCGGGCGCGACTTGCCGTCGTCGCTCGTGTCGATGTACTCGGTCCAGTTGGACCAGTTGACGACCTTCTCGGTGTCGGACAGGTCGGTGGCCGCCGCAGCGGTCCGCGCGGGCGCCGCCGAGCCGGAGGCCCCACCCGTGGCAGGGTTCTTGCCGGCCGAGCCGCAGGCCGCGAGGAAGGCGGCGGCACCGACACCGGCCGCCCCCATCATGGCCGACCGCCGGCTCACGAGCCCGCGCATGAGGGCCGCGCGCAGCATCGGGTTGTCCTTGTCGAAGGAGTTCTCGTTCATGGGGTTCATTTCTCCAGGGGTTTTGATGGGGCCGGGTGGAGGGGATCGACGCTGACCCGAGGGTGGTGCTGTGCTGCTGTGTCGAACGCTCCGCGCGACACGTGAGTTCGCGCCGCCCGGTGGGCGGCGCGACGGCTCATGACTCGATGTTGGCCATGACGTGCTTGATGCGGGTGTAGTCCTCGAGCCCGTACATCGACAGGTCCTTGCCGTAGCCGCTGTGCTTGAAACCCCCGTGCGGCATCTCGGCGACGATCGGGATGTGCGTGTTGATCCACACGCAGCCGAAGTCGAGACGCTTGCTCATGCGCATGGCCTTGCCGAAGTCACGGGTCCACACCGACGAGGCGAGGCCGTACTGCACCCCGTTGGCCCAGGCGAGCGCCTCGGCCTCGTCGGTGAACTGCTGCACCGTGATGACCGGGCCGAAGATCTCGTTCTGGATCTGCTCGTCGTCCTGGCGGAGGCCGGCGAGAACCGTGGGCTGGAAGAAGTAGCCGTCGCCGAGGCCGGTCGCCCGCGAGCCGCCGGTGACGATGCGCGCGTGGTCGGGCAGCCGGTCGATCATGCCGGAGACGTGGCGCACCTGGTTGGGGTTGTTGACCGGGCCGAAGAGCGCGTCCGGGTCGTCTGGCATACCGACCTTGGCCGACCCGGCGGCATACTCCGCCAGCGCGGCGACGAAGTCGTCGTGGATGCGGGGCCCGGCGATGACGCGCGTGGCGGCGGTGCAGTCCTGGCCGGCGTTGAAGTAGCCGGCGACGGCGATGCCCTCGACCGCAGCCTCGATGTCGGCGTCGTCGAAGACGATGACCGGCGCCTTGCCCCCGAGCTCGAGGTGCACGCGCTTGAGGTCGCGCGACGCGCTCTCGGCGACCTGCATGCCGGCGCGCACCGAGCCGGTGATGGCGACGAGCGCCGGCGTCTGGTGCTCGACGAGGTGACGGCCCGTCTCACGGTCGCCGGTGATGACGTTGAAGGTGCCCTCGGGGAGGAACTCGGAGGCGAGCTCGGCGAGCAGCAGCGTCGTCTCGGGGGTGGTGTCGCTCGGCTTGAGCACGATCGTGTTGCCCGCGGCGAGCGCCGGCGCGATCTTCCACATCGCCATCATCATCGGGTAGTTCCACGGGGTGACCTGACCGACGACGCCGATCGGCTCGCGGCGGATCCACGACGTGTGGCCCTTCATGTACTCCCCCGCCGACTTGCCCTCGAGCACCCGGGCCGCGCCGGCGAAGAACCGGAGCTGGTCGAGCATCGGCGGGATCTCCTCGCTCGCCGTCAGCGCGTGCGGCTTGCCGGTGTTCTCACCCTCGAGGCGGATGAAGTCGTCGGCGCGGGCCTCGATGGCGTCCGCGAACTTCAGCAGCGCGGTCTGGCGCTCGCCCGGCGTCGTGTCGCCCCACGTCTCGAAGGCCGAGGACGCGGCGGCATACGCGCGGTCGACGTCCCCCTGTGAGCTCACGGGGGCGGTGGCGACCACCTGGGCCGTGGACGGGTCGACGATGTCGGTCGTCGCGTCGGTCTCGGGGTCGACGTACTGGCCACCGATGAAGTTGCGGAGCTGGCGCGGCTGCGAGGTCATGGCCGCATGCTAGACAGAAAACTACGCATTGGTGAACCCTACGGAAGATAAATCTTCGGAATCAGTCGATCGGGGACTTGCCAACAGCGTGTTCCACAGGTCACTATCGCCCCATGACGACGATCCGGGGCGTGGCCAACAACGGCGGCGGCAGCACCAGGAAGTCCTCCGTCAACCTCGACGGGGTCAGCAAGACCATCATCGAGCTCCTCCAGCACGACGGGCGCAAGTCCTACGCGTCGATCGCGCAGGAGGTCGGACTCTCCGAGGCCGCCGTCCGCCAGCGCGTACAGCGCCTGCTCGAGGCCGACGTCATGCAGATCGTCGCCGTCACCGACCCCCTGCAGGTGGGGTTCCAGCGTCAGGCCATGGTCGGCCTGCGCGTCTCCGGCGACATGACCGCCGTGGCCGAGGCGCTGACCGAGATGGACGAGGTGTCCTACGTCGTCACGACGGCGGGCTCCTTCGACGTGCTGGCCGAGGTCGTCTGCGAGAACGACGGCCACCTGCTCGAGCTGCTCACGAGCCGCATCCGACCGCTGCCGGGTGTCACGGCGACCGAGACGTTCGTCTACCTGAAACTCAACAAGCAGCTCTACAACTGGGGTACACGATGAGCATCAACCCGAACGAGGTCTGGGAACCCACCTCGGACCACCGGACACCCACCGGCGCGCTCCACTCGGACGCCGCCCGCGACCACCTGTGGATGCACTTCACGCGCCACTCGGTCTTCGAGCAGAAGGACGAGGGCGGTCTCGGCCACTCCGTGCCCATCATCACGAAGGGCCAGGGCTGGAAGATCTGGGACGACCGCGGCAACGAGTACGTCGACGGCCTCTCCGGGCTCTTCGTCGTGCAGGTCGGACACGGCCGCGAGGAGCTCGCCGAGGCGGCCGCCAAGCAGGCCAAGGAGCTCGCCTTCTTCCCGCTGTGGAGCTACGCGCACCCCAAGGCCATCGAGCTGGCGGAGCGCCTCGCGGGCTACGCCCCCGGCGACCTCAACCGCGTCTTCTTCACGACCGGTGGCGGCGAGGCCGTCGAGACCGCGTGGAAGCTCGCGAAGCAGTTCTTCAAGCTGACCGGCAAGCCGACGAAGCACAAGGTCATCTCCCGCGCCGTCGCCTACCACGGCACCCCCCAGGGCGCCCTGTCGATCACCGGCATCCCCGCGGCCAAGGAGATGTTCGAGCCGCTCGTGCCCGGCGCGCACAAGGTGCCCAACACCAACATGTACCGCGCTCCCGAGCACCTGCGCGACGACGAGAAGGCCTTCGGGCGCTGGGCGGCCGACCGCATCGCCGAGGCCATCGAGTTCGAGGGCCCCGACACCGTCGCGGCGGTCTTCCTCGAGCCGGTGCAGAACTCAGGTGGCTGCTTCCCGCCGCCCGCCGGCTACTTCGAGCGGGTCCGCGAGATCTGCGACGAGTACGACGTCCTCCTCGTGGCCGACGAGACCATCACGTCGTTCGGGCGCATCGGGTCGATGTTCGCCTGCGACGACTTCGGCTTCGTGCCCGACATGATCACCTGCGCCAAGGGCATGACGAGCGGCTACTCCCCCATCGGCGCGATGATCGCGAGCGACCGCCTCTTCGAGCCGTTCAAGCAGGGCACGACCTACTTCCCGCACGGCTACACCTTCGGCGGGCACCCGGTCTCCTCGGCGGTCGCCCTGGCCAACCTCGACATCTTCGAGCGCGAGGGCCTCAACGACCGGGTCAAGACCAACGCCCCGGCCTTCAAGGCGACCCTCGACAAGCTGCTCGACCTGCCGCTCGTCGGTGACGTGCGCGGCGCGGGCTACTTCTACGGCATCGAGCTCGTCAAGGACAAGGCCACCCGCGAGACGTTCAACGACGCCGAGTCGGAGCGCCTGCTGCGCGGCTTCCTGTCCAAGGCGCTCTTCGACGCGGGTCTCTACTGCCGCGCCGACGACCGCGGCGACCCGGTCATCCAGCTCGCGCCGCCGCTCATCATGGGCCAGGCGGAGTTCGACGACATCGAGTCCCGCCTGCGCGGCGTGCTCATCGAGGCCGAGAACCACCTCTGACCCACCCACACCCCCGACGTATGCCGCTGGGCCGGCCACCGCAGGAACGGTGGCCGGCCCAGCGTCGTTGGGTAGGTCAAGGACATGGACGGGGGCGGCATACCGCCCGCCCACGCCACTGACCGCCACTGACCGTCAGTGCGACGCCGACGCAAGGAGACGACATGGGATTCCTCGACAAGCTGCTGGGCCGCGAGCCCCTGCAGCAACAGCAGCAGCGCCCCGCGCAGGCGCCCGGTGGCCAGTGGGGAGCCCCCGCTCCGACCGGGCAGCCGTATGCCGTGCCCGCCCCGAGCGGCGGCGCGTCGAGCGAGGACGAGCGTGCGATCGCCCGCTACAAGTACCTCCTGCGCACCGCCCCGCCCGAGGACATCGAGCGCGTCCACACCGAGGCCTTCGGCAAGCTGACGCCGGAGCAGCGCCAGATGGTGCTCCAGCGCCTCAACGAGGACCTCCCCGAGGGTGAGCGGCCGCGCAGCGACCAGCCCGCCGACCTCGCACGCAGCGCCACGCGGGCCGAGATGAACAAGCCCGGCTACCTCCAGGGCGCCTTCGGTGGCGGCGGCGGTCGTGCGGGCGGCATGGGTGGAGGCATGGGGATGGGCGGCATGATCGCCGGCTCCATGCTCGGCACCATCGCCGGCGTCGTCGTGGGCTCCGCGCTCGCCAACATGATGCTCGGCGGCTACGAGTCCTCGCCCGAGGCCCAGGAGGCCGGGGACGCCTCGGCCGACGGCGGCGACGCGGGTGGAGACGCCGGCGGGGATGCCGGCGGCGACGCGGGTGGAGATGCGGGTGGAGACGCCGGTGGCGACTTCGGTGGAGACTTCGGGGGCGGCGACTTCGGCGGCGACTTCGGCGGGGGCGACTTCGGTTTCTGACGGGATCAGCCTGCGGATCAGTCCGCAGACACTGCTGCCCTGACGACCCGCTCTGCAGACTGATCCGCAGACAGATGTGCCCCCGGCCATCAGTCTGCGGATCAGTCTGCGTGTGGGGTCGGTGGTGGTGGTGTCAGACGCCGGCGAGCCAGTGGAAGAGCGCTGCGATGCCGAGGATGACCGGCACCGATGCGAAGGTGCTGATGAAGATCACGTCGCGGGCGAGGTTGACCTCGCGTCGGTAGCGGACGGCATACGTGAAGATGTTCTGCGCCGTCGGCAGCGCAGCGGTCACGACGACGGCAAAGAGCGCCTCGCCCCGCAGCCCGAGCGCCAGCCCGACACCGAGCGCGACCGCCGGCATGAGCAGGATCTTGAGCCCGACGATGGTCCACACGTGGCCGGCCGCTCCCCCGGCTGCCGGGCGGGGGCCGCGTCGCAGTGAGATGCCGAAGGCCACGAGCATCGAGGGCACCGCCATCGCACCGAGCAGGTCGATGGGCGCGGCGACCACCCGAGGCAGCTCGATGTCGAAGAGGGCGATGAGCAGGCCCGCGACGGCCCCCAGCGTGATCGGGTTGCTGAACATCCGACGCAGGCTGCGCAGCAGCGTCGGTCGCTCGCCGAGGGCGTCACTGTCGAAGAGGGCCATGTAGACCGGGGTGATGATGAGCAGCTGCATGAGCAGCGTCGGCGCCACCCACGCGACGTCGCCGAGCACATAGAGCGCGATCGGGATGCCGAGGTTGCCCGCATTGACGTATGCCGCCGAGAGACTCCCGATGAGGCGTGACCCGAGCGTGCCTCCCGCCCAACGGAATCGGGCGACCAGCAGGTAGATGCCGACGACGACCACGAAGCTGATGAGCGACGTGACGAGGTTGGCCGAGAGCACCTGGTCGAGCGAGGTGCGCTGCATGACGGTGAGCAGCAGCGCGGGCGACGCGACGTAGAAGGCGAGACGGGAGAGGTTGCCCTGCGCGCTCTCGTCGAGGATGCGGCGGTCGGCCAGCAGCCAGCCGACCGCGACGATCACGGCTATCGTCGCGAACCCCTCGAGCACACCCATCATCCGGCCGATCCTGTCAGCGGTCGCCGTCCTCCGGCACGAGGGTCCGTTCCTCGATCACCTCGCCCGAGGCGGGTGCTCCACCGGCACGTCGCGGGAGCGGGGGATGACGCAGGATGGGCGCATGGAGATCGAGACCCTCGCCGAGCTGGACGACCACCTCGACTCCGGCGAGCCGCTGTCGGGGCTGCGCCTGCAGAACCTCGACCTCTCGGGCCACGCCGAGCACCTCGCCGCCCACGGTGACCTCACCGGCCTCGTCGTGCTCGGTGGCACCGTGCCGCCCGCGGTCGCCGAGGTCCTCCTGCACCGTGGGGCCATCGTCTTCCCGGGCATCGCCGACGCGCCGGTCGACCCGTGGCGCGGCCTCTACTTCCCCGACGACCTCTACGCCGGCCTCGAGCAGGGGTATGCCGCGACGCCCGACGCGCGCGCCTACGCGTGGTTCGTCGACGCGAAGCTGCGCACCGATGCCTACTGCACGCTCGTGCGCGCGATCCACGACGACTCCGTCACCGATGAGCTCGACGAGTTCGTGGCCGGGCGATCCGTCGTGGGAATCATGGGCGGGCATGCGCTGCAACGACACTCGGAGCCCTACGCCGCCGCAGCCGGCCTCGGCCACGCGCTGGCGGAGGCTGGTCACCTCGTCGCGACCGGGGGCGGGCCGGGCGCCATGGAGGCCGCCAACCTCGGTGCGCTGTGCCGCACGCCCGAGGCGGTCGAGGAGGCCGTCCGACGGATCGCCCCCGTGCCGGGCTTCCGCCCCGACGTGACGCCATGGGCGACCGTCGCACTCGCCGCCCGTGCGGTCGTCGTGGGCGACGAGCCGCCGGGTGCCTCCGAGACGCTGGGGCCGACCGCCCGCTCCCTCGGCATCCCGACGTGGTTCTACGGGCACGAGCCGCCCAACGTCTTCTGCGACGTCATCGCGAAGTACTTCTCGAACGCCATCCGCGAGGAGGGACTGCTCGCCCGGTCCACCGCCGGTGTCGTCGTGCTCGACGGCGCGGCGGGCACGGTGCAGGAGATCTTCCAGGCCGTGACCCCGCTCTACTACGCGCGCGACGATGCGCCGGGGCCACCACTCGTGCTCGTCGGTCGCGAGCACTGGACCGAGACGGTGCCGGTGTGGCCGGCCCTGCAGGCCCTGGCACGCGGACGCCGGATGGAGCAGGCGGTCCACCTCGTCGAGACGGTCGACGAGGTCCTCCCCCTCCTGCCCTCCGTCGCCCCCGCTCCTCCCCCCTAATTCGAGGTGATCGCGGCCCCCACGCGGGTGCCGGCATCACCTCGACCCGGCGACCATCGGGGTCAGGTGCCGCGGAGGACTGCGCCGAGCGCCTCGAGCACGGCGGGGTCCTCGATCGTGGCTGGCACGGTCGGGGTCTTGCCGTCGGCGATCTCGCGCATCGTCTTGCGCAGGATCTTGCCCGAGCGGGTCTTGGGCAGGCCGGCGACGATGTCGACCTGGCGCAGCGCCGCCACGGCACCGACCTCCGAGCGCACCCGTGCGACGAGCTCGCGGCTGATCCGCTCACCCTCGGTCGCCGCGTCGATGCCCGACTTCAGCACGACGAGACCGCGCGGCACCTGGCCCTTGAGGTCGTCGTGCACCCCGATCACTGCGCACTCCGCCACCGCCTCGTGCCCGGCCAGCGCGGCCTCGAGCGCACCCGTCGAGAGCCGGTGCCCCGCGACGTTGAGCACGTCGTCGGTTCGGCCCATGACATAGAGGTAGCCGTCCTCATCGACGTAGCCGCCGTCGCCGGTGAGGTAGTAGCCCGGGTAGGCCGACAGGTAGGAGCTGACGTAGCGGTCGTCGTCGCCCCACAGCGTCGGCAGCGTGCCCGGTGGCATCGGCAGCTTGATGCAGATCGCGCCCTCGACCCCGGGCTCCATCGACTCCCCGGTGCCGTCGAGCACCTGCACGTCGTAGCCGGGCACCGCCACCGTGGGCGAGCCCGCCTTGATCGGTAGCAGCCCGATTCCCTTGGGGTTGGAGGCGATCGGCCACCCGGTCTCGGTCTGCCACCAGTTGTCGATGACCGGCTTGCCGAGCGCCGCCGACGCCCACTCGTAGGTGTCGGGGTCGAGCCGCTCCCCCGCGAGGAAGAGCGCCCGGAAGTTCGAGAGGTCGTAGTCGGCGACGAGGGACGCGCTCGAGTCCTCCTTCTTGATAGCCCGGAAGGCGGTCGGCGCCGTGAAGAGGCATACGGCCCGATACTCCTCGATGACGCGCCAGAACGCCCCGGCGTCAGGGGTGCCGATGGGTTTGCCCTCGTAGAGCACCGTCGTCGCCCCCGTCAGCAGCGGTGCGTAGACGATGTAGGAGTGGCCGACGACCCAGCCGACGTCGCTGGCGGTGAACATCGTCTCGCCGGGCGCGACGTCGTAGATCGCCTCCATCGACCAGCGCAGTGCCACCGCGTAGCCCCCGCTGTCGCGGTAGATCCCCTTGGGCTTCCCGGTCGTCCCGGACGTGTAGAGGATGTAGAGCGGGTCGGTCGCGGCGACCGTCACGCACTCGGCGCCCGCGAGGGCGGCGTCGCTCGACTCGAAGTCGCGCCAGTCGAGGTCGCGCTCGCCGAGCTCGGCCTCGTGCTGCTCGCGCTGGAGGATGACGCAGTGCTCGGGTTGGTGCGCGGAGCGGTGGATCGCCTCGTCGAGGAAGGGCTTGTAGCGCACGACCCGGCTCGGCTCGACCCCGCACGAGGCCGACAGCACGACCTTGGGGGCGGCGTCGTCGATGCGCGCAGCGAGCTCCTGCGGGGCGAAGCCGCCGAAGACGACGGAGTGGATCGCGCCGATGCGCGCGCAGGCGAGCATGGCGATGACCGCCTCGGGCACCATCGGCATGTAGATGACGACGCGGTCGCCCTTGCCGACGCCCAGCCCGCGCAGGCCGCCGGCCACGGCGCGCACCCGAGCCAGCAGGGCGGCATACGTCAGCGTGGTCTTGGTGCCCGTCACGGGCGAGTCGTAGTGGATGGCGGCCTGCTCGCCGCGCCCCGCCTCGACGTGCCGGTCGACGGCGTTGTGGCAGACGTTGAGCTCGGCATCGGGATACCACCGGTAGAACGGTGGCCTCGAGTCGTCGAGGATGCGATCGGGCGGGGTGACCCAGTCGATGCCACGGGCGGCTTCGCGCCAGAAGGCCTCCGGGTCGCGCAGACTCGCGTCGTGGATGCTCTGGTATGCCGCGAAGGCGCCGTCGCTCATGGGCTCACTCTGCCGTCGCCGGCTCCTGTGCACCACTGGTTGAGGCGTCGAGTGACCTATCCGACACAGGGGTGACGGTGATCGCGACGCACATGGCGGCCGCCCCGAGGCACAGCGCGCCGGCGACGTACCAGGCGAGGTCGTAGGTGCCGAGCTGGTCGCGGACGAGTCCGGCACCGAGCGCGGCGACCGCGGCACCGAGCTGGTGGGAGGCAAAGACCCAGCCGAAGACGATCGGTGCCCGCTCACCGAAAGCACTGCGGCACAGGGCGATCGTCGGCGGCACGGTGGCGACCCAGTCGAGGCCGTAGAAGAGGATGAAGGCGAGCATGTTGACGTGCATCGAGTCGCTGAAGAGCGACGGGAGCAGGAAGAGCGACCCGCCGCGCAGCGTGTAGTAGGCCGTGAGAAGGATGCGGGGGTCGACGCGGTCGGTGAGCCACCCGGAGAAGATCGTGCCGACGATGTCGAAGACGCCGACGAGCGCGAGCAGGCCTGCCGCTGTCGTCGTCGGCATGCCGTGGTCGTGTGCAGCCGGGATGAAGTGCGTGCCGACAAGACCGTTGGTCGAGGCACCGCACACCGCGAAGCTGCCGGCGAGCAGCCAGAAGACCTTGGTGCGCGAAGCGTCACGCAGGGTGGTGATCGCCAGTCGCGCGGGGTGTCCGGTGGGTCGCGGCGGGCGCGCCACCGGGGTGCCCGCGGGGGCGCCGTAGGCCGTGATCCCGAGGACGCTCGGGTGGTCGTGCAGCTTCCACAGCACGAGCGGCACGACGGCAAGGGCCGCCGCGGAGGTCGCGATCGCCGCGCTGCGCCAGCCGTAGTGCTCGGCGAGCCAGGCGAGGACCGGCAGGAAGATGAGCTGGCCGGTGGCACCCGCGGCCGTCAGCACGCCGGTGACCAGACCACGGCGCGCGACGAACCAGCGGCCGGTGACGGTCGCGACGAGGCTCATCGCCATGGCGCCCGTGCCGAGCCCGACGACGATGCCCCAGCAGAGCACGAGCTGCCACGAGGCCGTCATCCAGATCGGCAGCAGCGAGCCGATGCTCACGAGCACCAGAGCGGTGGCGATGACGCGCTGAATGCCGAGCCGCTCCATCAGCGCCGCCGAGAACGGTGCGGCGAGCCCGAAGAGCACGAGGTTGACCGACACCGCGCCGCCGATGACCCCCATCGGCCACCCGAATTCGTCGTGCAGCGGCGTCATGAGCACGCCCGGTGTGGACCGGAAGCCCGCAGCGCCGATGATCGTCAGGAAGGTGACGACGGCCACCCACCAGGCCGGGTGGAGCCGGTAGGGGCGCGGCGCGCGGGGGGTCCCGGCGACGGGGGTGGCTGCGGGGGCGTCGACGGAGGTGTCGAGCGCCGCTGCCTGGCGGGGGTCGGGGAGGCTCACGAGGGAAACCCTTGCGCATGACGACCGCTGACGGCGAGTGGCCTGACGGACACGATGTGCAAGAATCTGGCCATGGACCCTCAGCAGGGGCGACCGCACCGGGTCGCCGTCCTCGCGCTCGACGGCGTCGTCGCCTTCGAGCTCGGCCTGCCCCACCGGTTCTTCAGCGCGGCGGCCCTCGACCCGGGGTGGCCCGGCCGGCTCACGGGGGCACCGCCGCCCTACGAGGTGTCGATGAGCACCCTCGACGACGGACCCGTCACGACCTCGGCGGGGTATGCCGCCCTCCCGACCCATCCCCGCTCCGTGATCTCCGAGGCCGACACCATCGTCGTGCCCGGCCTCAACAACACCGACATCGTGACGCACGGCCGACTGCCCGGCGCCCTCGTCGACCTGGCCGCGACCGCGCGACCGGAGGCGCGCTGGCTCTCGATCTGCACGGGCGCCTTCGTGCTCGCGGGCCTCGGCAAGCTCGACGGGCGCGAGGCGACGACGCACTGGGTCTATGCCGACCTCTTCAGGCGGCACTTCCCCGAGGTGCTCCTCGACCCCGACGTGCTCTACGTCGACCACGGCGACGTGCTGACGTCGGCCGGCAACGCGGCGGGCATCGACCTGCTGCTGCACGTGCTGCGCAGCGACCTCGGCTCCGACGCCGCAAACCGGGTGGCTCGCGGAGCTGTCGTGGCGCCGTGGCGCGGGGGCGGCCAAGCGCAGTTCATCGAGCGACCCGTGCCCGACGAGACCGAGGCGGGCACGGGGCCGACCCGCACGTGGGTGCTCCACCACCTGAGCGAGCCGATCGGCTTGTCCGACATGGCTCGTCACGCCGGCATGAGCGTGCGCACCTTCACCCGGCGCTTCCGCGAGGAGACCGGCGAGACGGCCGGCAGCTGGCTCACCCGGGCCAGGGTCGAGCGCGCCCGGCAGCTGCTCGAGACGACCGACCTGCCGGTCGACCGCGTCAGCGCCGATGCCGGGTTCGGCACGACGGCCTCGCTCCGACAGCACTTCGCAACCGCGGTCGGGCTCTCGCCGCTCGCCTACCGACGCACCTACCGCTCCGAGCCCGCCTGACCCCCAACCACCCCAGTCGAGGTGATCGCGGCACCCACGTCCCTGCCAGGATCACCTCACACCAGTGGACACGAGCCGAGGTCAGGTCGCGAGCGGCCAGTGCGGGTGCTTCGGCGAGCGCCCTTGGAAGCTGAGGATGGCGGGGTTCTGGATGACGCCGTCACGGATCTCGACGGCCCGTCGGACGGTGGGGTTGGACTCCCAGGCCTCGGGACCGCCCATGATCGTCGGCAGGAAGGGCAGGAGTCCCTCGCTGATCTCCCACGTGGCGGCGTTCCAGAGGTAGGACGGGCTGTGGTCGACAGCGTAGTAGAGCACGTTGTCGCCGACGACGAAGGTGGGCTCGGCGAAGGTCGTGGGCCGCGCCCAGGTGAAGCCCATCCCCTCGTCGCACGACACGTCGACGACGATGGTGCCGGGCGCCGCGTGGGCGAGGTCGTCGTCGGTCATGAACGTCAGTGGGGCATCGGTGTCCTGGAGCACGCAGTTGACGATGATGTCGTGGTCGGCGAGGAACTCCCCCAGCGGCACCCGGCCGTCCTCGGTCACAGCGTGGCTCACCCTGGCGCGCGTGTCGTCGGTGTCGAAGTGGACCATGTGCGCCGAGTGGATGGGCGCGGCGACCGCCGCGGTCTGGCGGTGCGTGAGGACGTCGACGTCCGCGACCCCCAGGGCACCCAACGCAGTCACGGCCCCCCGGGCGGTGGCGCCGAAGCCGATCACGACGGCCCGCCGGTGCGGACCGTAGTCTCCGGTGACCCCGGCGATCTGCATGGCGTGCAGCACGGAGCAGTAGCCGGCGAGCTCGTTGTTCTTGTGGAAGACATGCAGGCCGAACGACCCGTCGGCGTTCCAGTGGTTCATGGCCTCGAAGGCGATGAGGGTGAGCTGCCGGTCGATGGCGAGCTGAGTGAGGTCCGCGTCCTGCACGCAGTGCGGCCACCCCCAGAGCACCTGACCGACGCGAAGCGCGGCGATGTCGCTGAGCAACGGCTTGGGCTGCAGGATGACGTCGCACTCCTGCACGAGCTCCTCGCGGGTGCGGAAGCCGGCGACCCACTCGGCGAGCTGGTCGTCGGTGACGCCGAAGCGCTCCCCGTAGCCCCGCTCGAGGTAGATGCCGCCCCGGAGGTCCTCGGGGATGCGGCTGAGGTGCTGCGGGTGCAGGGCGACACGGCGCTCGTTCTCCTTGAGCGACCGGGACATGACGCCGAGGCTGAGCTGGTTCACGCGGCTACCTCCTGAGTGGCCGTCCGCCGCTCCGTCCGCCGGTGGCGACACCACCGGGGCCCGGGAGGTCAGGACCTCGCCAGCCTACGCCGGGGTCGGGGCCCGGCTGCCACGCACGGCGCGACGGTGACGCGCTTCACGACGCCGTCGGGCTCGGCTCAGGCGGTGGAGGCCGCAAGCTGCCCGCAGGCACCGTCGATGTCCTGGCCCCGGGTGTCGCGCACCGTTGTCGGTATGCCGTGCGAGCGCAGCCGCTCGACGAAGTTCTGCTCCACACCGGGCCGCGACGCCGTCCACTTGGAGCCGGGCGTCGGGTTGAGCGGGATCGGGTTGACGTGCACCCAACCGCTGCCACGCGCCGCGAGCTTCTCGCCGAGCAGGTCTGCGCGCCAACCGTGGTCGTTGATGTCGCGGATGAGGGCGTACTCGATCGAGACGCGCCGCCCGGTCGCCTCGTAGTAGCGGTAGGCCGCATCGAGGGCCTCGTCGACCGACCACCGGGTGTTGATCGGCACGAGCTCGTTGCGCAGCTCGTCGTCGGGCGCGTGCAGCGACAGGGCCAGCGTCACCGGGATGCCCTCGGCCGTCAGCTTGTCGATGCCGGGCACGAGGCCGACGGTCGACATCGTCACCCCGCGCGCCGAGATGCCGAGACCGTCGGGAGCCGGATCGGTGAGGCGACGGATGGCACCGATCGAGGCCTTGTAGTTGGCGAGGGCCTCGCCCATCCCCATGAAGACGACGTTGCTGACGCGCAGCGGCGTCTCGCGGTCCTCGTCACCGCCACCGGCGAGCTCACCACGCCGCAGGGCCCGGGCCGCCCACACGACCTGCTCGACGATCTCGCCCGCCGAGAGGTTGCGGGTGAGGCCCGCCTGGCCCGTGGCGCAGAAAGGGCAGTTCATGCCGCAGCCGGCCTGGCTCGAGATGCAGATGGTGACGCGCTTGGGATAGCGCATGAGCACCGACTCGACGATCGCGCCGTCGTGCAGGCGCCACGCATACTTCAGCGTCTGTCCGTCGTCGGCGACGCGCTGCACGATGGGCGTGAGCAGCGTGGGCAGCAGGTCGGCCACGAGCTCGGTGCGCACGGCCTTGGGCAGGTCGGTCATCTGCTCGGGGTCGTCCTCGAGCCGCTCGAAGTAGTGCGTCGAGAGCTGCTTGGCGCGGAAACCCTTGTGCCCGAGTGACTCCACGGCCTCCTTGCGCTCGGCCGGTGAGAAGTCGGCGAGGTGACGCGGTGGCTTGCCACGGCGCGGTGCCTGGAAGGTGAGCTGCCCCGGCACGGGACGCGCCGTCGTCGGCTCGGGCAGCGCGACCGGCACGGCCGATGCAGCCGATGCAGCCGGCACGGAGGCCGCAGCCGGCGTCACGGCCTCAGCGGCGTACCCGCTCGTCTGTGGGGACTCGGTGGCGGTCGCTGCGGCGGGGTCTGCGGTGGACTCGGTGGCGGGGTCGGGAGACTCGGTCATGGTGCCCCCATCCTCTCAGGCCGCAACACACCGACAAACCGCCAACTCCACCTGGCATGCCACGCCTGGTTGGCGACTGCCCGGTGTGTTGCGGATCAGGTGTCGAGGGCGCGCTGCTCCGCGACGCTGTTGCCCCCGTCGACGAGGATCAGCTGGCCGGTGACGTAGGCCGCCTCCGGACTGGCGAGGAACGCGATCGCCGCAGCGACCTCCTCGGGCGTGCCCGACCGGCCGAGCGGCGTCGTGACACCCTCACGGGCCTCGTCGTCGGTCTGCGAGCCCGTCGCGATCCACCCCGGCCCGACGACGTTGACCGTGACCCCCGAGGGTCCCTCGTCGACCGCCAGGCCGCGGGCGAGGCCGACCAGCGCAGCCTTCGACGCGGCATACCCCACCTCCTGACGCATCCCCATCGCGGCTCCGGTGACGCTGCTGACGAAGACGACGCGGCCGCTGCCCGACGCCCGCAGGTGCGGCATCGCGGCACGGGTCACGAAATAGGCGGTGTCGAGATTGCGGGAGATCGACCGGCGCCACCGGTCGGGGTCGGTCGCGTCGATGCCACCCCCGAGCGTGTCGGGCTCGGTGGCGCTCACCATGCCGGCGTTGTTGACGACGACGTCGAGGCGGCCGTGCTCGCGCACGCAGTCGTCGACGAGCCGCGCCGCGACGTCGGGGTCGGTGAGGTCGCCGACGAAGCCCGTCGCCGAGACCCCGAGCTCACGCAGCTCGTGCACCCGCTCGTCGATCCGGGCGGTGGTGGCCGCGATGACGACCCTCGCCCCGAGGCGACCCAGGGCCACGGCGGCGGCGAAGCCGATGCCCGTGGCGCTGCCGGCGCCCGTGACCACCGCGACGCGGTAGCCCTGGCCGAAGAGGGGTGCGACCGCTGTCGGGCCCCATCTGTCGCTGTCGAGAGCCATCGCGTCAGGCCGGCTGGACAGCGAGGAGCGTCAGCACGACCCAGACGACCGGGGCCACGACGACGAGCGAGTCGAGGCGGTCCATGATGCCGCCGTGGCCCGGGAGGATGTGGGACATGTCCTTGATGCCGAGGTCACGCTTGATGAGCGACTCGAGGAGGTCGCCCACGGTCGCGGCGATGGCCACGCCGACACCCAGCGCCACCCCGATGAGCCACGAGTGGTCGAGGAAGAAGTGCACGGTCAGCGAGCCGCTGACCACGCACAGCAGCACCGAGCCCGCGAAGCCCTCCCACGACTTCTTGGGGCTGATCGTCGGCGCCATCGGGTGCTTGCCGAAGAGCACCCCGGCGATGTAGCCGCCGACGTCGCTGCAGACGGCCGTCACGAGGAAGACGACCATCCTCTCGACGCCGTCCTGCTCCGACAGCAACAACATCCCGAAGCCGACGAGGAACGTCGGGTAGGTGAGGATGAAAACGCCGCCGAGCACGTCACGACCGGCTCCCTCGAGGCGGCCTCCAGCGCGGTAGACCACGACGACGGCGCAGGCGAGCGCCCAGGCGACGGTCAGGCCCGCGGGGCCGTGTACGTAGGCCGCCCACATCATCACCGACGACCCGACGATGGCGGGCACGAACGGCGCCTCCACGCCGGCGTGGCGCAGGGCCGCCCGCAGCTCCCAGATCGCGATCATCACCGCGACCGCGATGACGACGGCGAAGGACTCCTTGCGGATGAGCAGCGTGGAGATGATGAGCGCGCCGAGACCGAGGCCCACGGCGATCGCCGTGGGCAGGTCGCGGCCGGCGCGACTCGGCTTCTTCTCGAGCACCTGCTCGGGGGGCAGGCCCGCGATGTCGTCGAGCGCAGGGTCGTAGGGGACGGGTTGGAGCAGGCCGTCACCCTCGTGGGCCGCCGTGGGGACTGGCTCCACGGGGTCCGGTGGTGGTTCGGTCGTCATCGCGGGTCGAGAGCCGAGGGTCACACCTCGAGCAGCTCGGCCTCCTTGGCCTTGACCAGCCCGTCGACGAGGTCGGTGTGCTTCTTCGTCAGGCCGTCGAGCTCCTTCTCGGCGCGCGTGCCGTCGTCCTCGCCGACCTCGCCGTCCTTGACGAGCCGGTCGAGGTCGGTCTTGGCCTTGCGCCGGATGTTGCGCACGGCGACGCGGGCCTCCTCCGCCTTGTGGTTGGCCAGCTTGATGTAGTCACGCCGGCGCTCCTCGGTGAGCTCGGGCATGACGCACCGGATCTGGTGGCCGTCGCTGCTCGGGTTGACGCCGAGGTCGCTGTCGCGGATGGCCTTCTCGATCTCGTGCATCGCCGACTTGTCGAACGGGATGACGAGGATGGTGCGCGGCTCGGGGTTCTGGAACGACGCGAGCTGCTGCAGGGGCGTGGGTGCGCCGTAGTACTCGACGGTCATCTTGTTGAACAGACCCGGGTTGGCGCGGCCGGTGCGGATGCCCGCGAAGTCCTCCTTGAGGACCTCGACGGCCTTGTCCATCTTCTCCTCGGCCTCGAACATCGTCTCTTCGATCATGGTGCGTGCGCTTCCTCGTCCTCGGTGGTGCCAGTGGGTGCTGCCACGTCGTGCAGCTGCTGCCAGGTGCTGGGCCGCCGCCCTCGCGGACGGCGCTGCCGGTCAGGCGTTGGTGACCAGCGTGCCGATCCTCTCACCGAGCAGCGCCCGTGTGATGTTTCCCGCGCCCTCCATCCCGAAGACGACCATCGGCAGCTTGTTCTCCATGCAGAGGCTGAAGGCCGCGGCGTCGACGACCTTGAGCCCCTCGACGATCGCGTCCTGGAAGGTGACCGTCTCGAGCTTCTTGGCGTCGGGGTTGGTGCGGGGGTCGGAGTCGTAGACGCCGTCGACGCCGTTCTTGGCGATGAGCACGGCGTCGCACTTGATCTCGAGGGCGCGCTGCGCGCTGACCGTGTCGGTCGAGAAGAACGGCATGCCGGCGCCGGCGCCGAAGATGACGACGCGGCCCTTCTCGAGGTGACGGATCGCGCGGCGCGGGATGTAGGGCTCCGCGACCTGCTGCATCCCGATCGCCGACTGGACGCGGGTCTCGATGCCCTCCTTCTCGAGGAAGTCCTGCAGCGCGAGACAGTTCATGACGGTGCCGAGCATGCCCATGTAGTCGGCGCGGGTGCGGTCCATCCCCCGCTGCTGCAGCTCGGCGCCGCGGAAGAAGTTGCCCCCGCCGATGACGACGGCGACCTCGACGCCCCCGCGCACGGCGTCGGCGATCTGGGTGGCGATGCCGGCCACGACGGCCGGGTCGAGGCCGATGCGGCCGCCGCCGAAGACCTCGCCGGAGAGCTTGAGAAGCACCCGGTGGAAGGGGGTGGAGTGGGCGTCGGTCATGGCGCGGGGCCTCCTCGGGTGGGGCAGTTCCAGCGGTCGGTCGATCTTTCCACATGAGGAGCACCGCAGCCGCATCGAGGCGCCGCCGCCACCCGCCGTCAGCGCTGGAGCGACGGCGGGCACACCCCGGGCCCCGCGGCACCGGCACCGGCACCGGCGCCGGCCGTGGCGAGCGCCTCGGCGGCCCGCTGACGGCCGAGGTTCCACTCGAGCACCGACGTGCTGGACACGGGCCGCGGGCTCAGGCAGGCGAGGACGTCGGGTGGGAGCCCGGCCAGGATCGTCGGGACGGCATCGTCGCCGAGGCTCTCGAGATAGCGCACGTCGAGCTTGCCGGTCGCCGCATACCGGTCGATGTTGCGCTCGGCCACCCAGGCCTCGGGGTTGGCCAGCCCGCCGACGAGCAGGAGCACCGCCCCGGAGACGAGCGCGGCACGGGGCAGCCACCACCCCGAGAGGCGCACGCCCGCGACGAGCACGAGCACGACGAGCAACCCGAGCCAGAGCTCGAAGGCGTCGACGAGCACACGCAGCACGGTGAAGCCGTAGGCCTGCTGGTAGAGGTCCATCCGGTGCAGGGCCGACGCCACGACGACGAGCGTGAGCACGCACAGGGTGCCGACCATGGCCCGCAACAGCACCCGCTCGCGGCGCGTCGACGTGGGGGACTTGCGCACGGCCAGCGCGACCGTGACCAGCGTGAGCAGGGTGGCGACGGTGAGCTGGCCGAACCCCTGGTGGACGTAGGCGGCATACGTCAGGCCGGTCGTGCGCTGCACGTAGTCGTGCCCGCCGAAGAGGGCTGCCGCCTGCGCGACGCAGAAGGCGACGAGCAGCGCGATGACGAGGCCGACGGGGACGGCCCACTCCCACACCCGCGGGACCGGAGGCCCTGCCGGCACCGTGAGCCGCTCCGTGCGGGGTGGGTTGATCGCGACGTAGCACCCGGCGAGCAGGGCGCCGCCCACGACGAAGCCGACGAAGGAGCGGAAGACGAAGCTGTCCCAGGCGACGTCGGGCACGAGGGCGCCGGCCCACGACCCGAAGATCGCGTCACCCGAGGCGAACAGCCCACCGAAGACGACGAGCGCCACGATGGAGATGGCTGCGGTGCGCACGACCGGCCAGAGGATCGACAGGCGGCTAGTCGCGGTGATCGTGCGTCCGAGCAGGGGCAGCCCGCGCACGGCGGCGAGCGGCCACGCGGCCAGGGCGCCGAGCTGCGAGAGCAGGCCCTTCGCGTCGGCGAGCGCCACGGCGGTCAGCACGATGCCGGTGAGCACGGCCAGCACCGTGAGCCACTCCGCCGCGCGCAGCACGATGAGCGAGGCGAGGCCGAGACAGACCGCCGTCGTGAGCCCCGCCCAGCGGGTGCGGCGGTTGACGGAGCTGCGCCAGAGGAGCACCCCTCCGGCGAGAAGCACGATCAGCAGGGCGAGCCCGAGCTGGTGGAAGGGCAGCACGACCGCGGCGAGGACGCCGACGCCGACGCAGCCGAGGAGCAGGCGCACCTGCGACGGCAGTCCGGCCTCCGGCCAGAGGTCACCGAAGAGGCTGTCGATCACCGGGCCGGGTGGCAGTCCCGGTCGGGGCACGGCCACCGCGCCGGTATGCCGTGTGGCGGGCGAGGTCGACGGGCCGCTCGGGACGGCGGGGGTCGGGGTGGGCACGGGCTCCTCCTGGGACGTGGGTTGTCGTGGCGCGGCTCGGTCGGCGGCGCCGGCCGCGGCTCGGGCGCTGTCGCTGGCGTCCGGTCGGACGATGTCGCTGGCGTCCGGTCGGACGGTGTCGCTGGCGTCCGGTCGGACGGTGTCGCCTGCGTCGGGGTGGCGGGGAAGGACAGCCCGGATGCGAGCGCCGGCGCGGCCGGGTCTGGCGGGCAGGGCAGCGATCGAGCCACCGTGCAGCTCGCAGACCCAGCTCGCGATCGCGAGGCCGATGCCGGTGCCGCCACCGGTGTCGTCACCGGACCCGAAGCGGTCGAACACGCGCCGGGCGTCCTCGGCCGGGATGCCGGGGCCCTCGTCCGCCACTTCGAGCCACCACCGGTGTGCCCCGTCTGCCGGGTCGGCGCCGGCGGAGACCCGCACGGTGCCGCCGGGCGGGCTGTGCCGGTGGGCGTTGTCGAGGAGGTTGGCGAGCACCTGGGCGAGCCGGGCGGCGTCCGCGGTGACGGTGAGGCCGTCCTCGACGGCGAGGACGTGCGTGGCCCGACGGCCGTCGTGGTGCGAGCCCACCGAGGCCTCGGCGACCGCCCGCGTGACGAGGTCTCTGACGTCGACCTCGGCGAGCGCGAGTGGCACGACTCCCCCGTCGACCCGGCTGAGGTCGAGCAGGTCGCCCACGAGTGAGCCGAGGCGCTCGGCCTGCGCGAGTGCCGTGCGCAGCACGGCGTCGTCGGGCGTGACGACGCCGTCGACGAGGTTCTCGAGCAGGGCCTGCTGGGCGGTGAGCGGAGTGCGCAGCTCGTGCGAGACCGTGGCGACGAGCTGGCGGCGCTGGCGGTCGGCGTCGGCGAGGTCGGCAGCCATCGTGTTGAAGGCCGTGGCGAGCTCACCGACCTCGTCGGCGGAGGTCGCCGTGACGCGGCGGGAGTAGTCGCCGGTCGCCATGCGGGCCGCGGCCTCGGTCATCTCGCGCAGGGGCGAGGTCATGCCTCGGGCGAGCCACTGCGTCACGCCGAGGGCGGCCGCGACGGTGACGGGCACCGTGAGCCAGGCGGGCACCCCGGCTCGGTCGCCGATCTCTGACACGAGGGCGGCCACGACGATGCTGACCGCGACGAGCAGGCCGAGCTTGACCTTGATCGAACGGATGCCGTCGAGGGGGCGGTCGGGGTTCACTGCGGCGCTCCGGGCTGCGGAGCAGCCTCGAGCGCGTAGCCGACGCCGTGCACGGTGCGCACCCGCTCGGGGCCGATCTTCGACCTGAGCGCCTTGACATGGCTGTCGAGCGTGCGGGTGCCGCGAGCGTCGGCCCAGCCCCAGACCTCCTGCATGAGGTCGTCTCGACCGCGCACCGCTCCCGGCTCCGCCGCGAGCGCGAGCAGCAGGTCGAACTCCAGCGGGGTCAGGTGCACCTCGGCTCCCGCGACGACGACGCGGCGCGAGGCCCGGTCGACGACGACGTCTGCGAGGACGAGGAGGGTGGGCTGGTCGGTGGCGAGCTCACGGGCCCGTTCGACCCTGCGCAGCAGGGCCCGGATCCGGGCCACCACCTCGCGCATGCGAAACGGCTTGGTGACGTAGTCGTCGGCTCCCACGCCGAGCCCGACGAGCAGGTCGGTCTCGTCGGCGCGGGCCGTGAGCATGAGCACCGGCACGGGCCGCTCCGCCTGGATGCGGCGGCAGACCTCGAGGCCGTCGAAGCCGGGCAGCATGAGGTCGAGGACGACGAGGTCCGGAGTGTGATCGGCGTGAGCCTGCACCGCGCTCGGCCCATCGAAGGCCTGCACGACCCGAAACCCTTCTGCGACAAGCCGATCGGTGACGGCTTGGTTGATCGTGGCATCGTCCTCGACGACGAGCAACGTCGCCCCCGATGGCGCGCTCGACGGCGGCGTGCTGGTCCCCTGGCTCATGTCCTCGAGCCTAGGAGGGGGCTGCAGCGGGGTGCGCGTGCGACGTGTGGAGATCCTGTGAAGACCGGAAGGGTGACGGGCGCAAGGTGCTTGTCGCGACCGAGTGGTCAGGGCCGCGTCGCAGAGACCTCCACCGTGACGACGGAGCCGGAGCCGCCCGGCGCCTGGTCTGCGGCTGCCGGAGGGCGCGCCTCCACCGTGGCGATCGTGCCCGGCTCCGTCCGCAGGGCGCCGCCCGAGGCCCAGCCACCCCGTGGCGCGGCCCCGTTGTCCTTGAGGTTCCACGTCGCATCGTGGCGCGCGTGGAAGGCGCGGCCGAAGTCCGTCGGTGCCTGGGGTGAGGCGTAGACCACGGTGACACTCGAGGCTCCGCGGATGGCGGCCACGTCGGCTCCCCCACCCTTGTGGCTGACCCGGCTCAGCTCGGTCGCCCCGGACGGCACCGCGAGGACGTCGAGGCTGGACAGCCGGTCGATGACCTTCTGGTCAGCGGCGTCCGACGAGCACCCGCCCAGCGGCAGGAGCGCGGCTGCGGCGACGATGCCGACAAGCAGGGCCGTGCGGCCGGTCATCCGTGCCTCCCCTCCGTGCTCGCCAGACGGTTCACCCTGATCGTCACACAGCGGCCCGCAGGCTGGTGGCGTAGCCGACGAGTCGCTGACGCCAGTCGGCGTCGACGCCCCCGGCCGCGTTCACGTGCTGGATGAAGGTGTCGAGCTCCGCACGCGCGCGGCTGAGGTCACCGGTGGCGATCGCACGCTCGACGCGCTCGAGCCGATTGGACTCGGCGACATAGAGACCGAAGGGAGCGATGGCTCCGCTCGCCTCGGCCGCGGCCCACATCTCGCGCAGTGTCGTCGCATTCGCCGAGCCGCCGATCCACTCGGCTGCGTTGAGCTGGGCGGTCTCGACCCGGTGCATCCGGTCGGTGTCCTTCGGGTCCGTGACCGACGTCAGGGTCAGCCCGGTGAGGGTGTAGCGGCCCGACCCGTTGGCTCCGACGAGCTCGCCCGGGAACTCGACGGCATACGCCGCCCGCCCCGCCGTGAGGGCGACGGTCCGCTCCTGGGTCCCGACGACGAGACCATTGGGCGCGACCAGCTTGCCGGAGAGCAGGTAGTCGCCCCCGGCCGGCACGGATGCCGTGCCCGAGAAGCGGAGCAGGTCGTAGCGACCGTCGCGGTCGGAGTCCACGCTGGCGGGCGTGGGGAGCGACAGGGCCACCGTCGCGGTCGCGACCTGGCCGAGACGCAGGTCGCCGGTCTGGCCGAGGCTCGCGGCACGAGCAACGATCCGGCGCGTCGAGACTCCTTCGGTGAGCACCGCTGACGTGACCTCGAACGGGCCGTCCACGCCCACCAGGAGGAGCTCCCTCACCGGCACGTCGACGTCGATGACGCCGGCGCCCGCCGGCAGCTGCGCCGCGCCGGGGGCGCTGAGAACGACTCGCCCGCCAGCCCTGAGGTCGACGGCGACCTGATAGGTGCCGGAGGCGGCGACCGAGACACGCACCGGCACCCGGAAGACGTCGGGGCGACCGTCACCCGAGGTGTCAACCAGGGCTGAGCCGCCCAGCCCGGAGAACGTGCCGCTGTCGTCGGGGACCACCAGGCCTGCCGTCAGCATCCTCGACCGTCCTGCCGCCGACACACTGACGTCGACCGGGACGAAGGTTCCGGGTGGAGCCACGAACGAGCCGCGGAAGGTGTTGGAGGTGCCGTCGTAGGTCAGCGGCAGGTCTCGGCGAGAACCAGCCTCGGGCCACGCGATCGTCACCGTGCTGGATCGTGTGGCGGCCGCACTGAGTCCGCTGAGGCTCACCGTCACTGCGGAGGGTGTTGCGGCGGTGCCTGGCGTGACGGCGGCGGTGGCGGTGACGCCCCCCGACAGTACGGTGCTCAACAGCCCGACCTGGGCGCTGCGCTCGGGAGCGACGGAGACCGTGCGGGAGGTTCCCGCGAGTCCGGTCAACGACACGACGTAGGCGGTGTCCCCGAAGATGTCGGTCGAGGTCACGACGGCACTCGGGTCGCTCGAACCGTCGGGCCGCGTCACCGTGACCGTCGCCGTGGTGCCGGCCGGCAGGACCACCGTCGCCTGCGCCCGGTCACCCGCCTCCGGGTCGACGACGAAACGCGCCGGCGACGTCGGGGACCCCGCGGCGACCGTGGGGACCTGGTCGGCCGTGGGCTGTCCGGCGAAGAAGTCCGTGCCGCCCCCTGACGACGTCAGCGACGTGGCTGACGAGGTGCTCGTGGTCGAGGCGCTCCGGAGCAGGCTCTGGCCGTTGCACGAACCGGTCGTGAGCCAAGTGTTGCCCTCGCTGTCGAGCGGATAGAGCTCGGCCAGGACACGGGTTGTCGGGCAGACGGTCGTGCGCATCTGCGTGTGGTCCGCGTCGAAGATCGGAGAGAGCGCATGGGCCAGCCCGTCGCTGTAGCCGGTGGTGCGAGCGAAGGCGCTCTCGACACAGACGACGGAGTCGCCGTGGATGCGTCCGTTGCGGTCACTCTCGCACCCGGCTGCGGCCGATCCCGCGTTGCAGGTGATGCGGCCGGTGCCGGTGCAGTCACCAGCAGCCACGACCTTGAGGTGCTGGGCATGGTCGCGGACGATGACGTTGAACACGTCACGCATGTAGTCCGTCTGCAGGTTGTACAGCCCGTCGGCGTCACTGTCGCAGGCGCCCATGCCGGACTGCACCCTGTCGCCCCAAGGCAGCCGTCGCAGGAAGCACAGCTTGTCGGCCGACCCCGACCCGGCGTTGGGCGTCGCCAGCATGCCCAGCGTGTCGAACAGCTCGGGGTCGGTCCACATCGCGACACGCGTGTCGAGTCCGCCCTTGCTGTGGGCGATCACGTTGGTCTTGGAGGCCCCGACCCGCGGAAGGAGCGTGCCGCGGGTGTAGTCGACGATGGTCGCTCCGTTGGTCCACACGCTGGTGATGGCTCCGGTCGGCACGCTCTCGCGACCGCTGAGGGCGGGGACGGTGTTGGCAGCGGTGTCGAGAACGACGTTCATGTCGGCCGCCTGCCCGGTGATGCCGTGCGCCCCGAGCAGCGGATAGGTGACGAGCGGCTTGCTGCCCGGGAGCACCTGGATGGTGCGCGTGACGATCTTCTCCGCTGCGTTGTCGGCGGCCGTGGTCACCGAGATGGGCTGCAGGCCGACGAGGGAGACATCGACGGGAGTCACCGTCCACGTCACCTGCTGGGTCTGGTTCGGCGACAAGGGGTCGACGAGGGACACGACCGTCGGCTCGCTCACGGTGAAGCCGGAGGGCACGTAGAGCCTCGCGGCACCATTCGTGGCGGGCCCAGTGCCGACGTTGGTGACGAAGACACTCACCTTGAAGGGAGACCCGAGCGCAGCCTCCCCCGGCGCCAGGACCGTCATGCTGAGCGGCGGACGGAAGTCCGAGCTCGCGCTGGCGCGGCCGTAACGGGTGGTGTAAGTCACCGACTCCCCCGGTGGGATCGTCGCGCCGGTCGAGGGAGGCCGGAAGTACATCGCGACGGCGCTGTCGTAGGTGATCGGCGCCAAGGGGTTCGTCGTCACGTCCCAGCGGTTGGTAGACAGGTTCGGCCAGGTGCCGAAGACGACTCGGTTGGGCGTGATCTCACCCGGGGTCTTGAGGATGCCTGCAGCGATGTGGACCGGGTCCTGGAAGTCGGCGAACGCGGCGAAGTAGTCGGGCACGTCGGCCCCGGTGAACTCCCGCTCCGTCGTGACCGCGCCGACGCCCGGCAGCTGGAAGGGTGCTCCGTCGTTGTAGTTGAGCTCGGTGTCGAGCATGACGCGCAGCTCGGCCTGTTGAGCCTCACCCGTCGGGTTGTCGAACGTGTAGCTCACCTTCACGGTGTCCTTGCGCCCCGCGGTGAAGCCGTCGATGATCTCGAGCTGCTGGGTCAGACGCAGACCCGAGGGCAGCACGTAGTCGCGCAGGCTCGTCGTGTCGCTGCTGCCCGGAGCGGCGTCGACGGCGCGCACCGGACTGAGGTCCTGCCCGAGGACGTAGACCCCCGACTCGGTCTTGACCGTCGTGTAGCCGGTGCCGGGTCCGTTGGGCCACCGGTAGGTGAGATCCCAGGCCCCGGGCTGAGGGGTGCACATCCCGTCGGTGCCGACACCGGCGTTGAAGAAGCCGGCTGCGTCCACCTGGTAGGCGATGTGTTCGGTGCACGGATCGGGCGCGGCAGGGGCAGACCCCTTGTCGTCGGCACCTGCTGCGGCGACCGGGAGGATGAGCGCTGTCACGAGCGCGGACACCGTTGCTGCGAACCACCGACGACGCATGTTGTCCCCTGACACGAGTGATGGAGTGCTCGGACGCTAGCAGTCCGATCCATCCCTTGTTTCCGGAATGAGAGGACTGCTCACTCGCTGTCGCATTCGTGTTTCCCGGCTCCGTTTCCGGACGCGGAAACGGCCCGGGGCGGGTGCACCGCTCCGGGCCGTCCAGACCCCGGCTGCCTCAGATGAAGAGCAGCTGGGCGCCTGCGGTCATCTCGATGAAGTCGGACGCCGAGATGATGCCTTCGACATCGTCACGCAGGTCCACCTCCGTCAGATGGTTCATGTCCGCAGACAGTCGGCACGCCCACAGGTGACCACCTGACGCGACGATCTGGTCGAGGAAGTCGGGCACCTCGGGGATGTCGAGCTCGGCGATGGCCTTCTTGAGCTGCGACGTGGCGAGGTGGGTCATGCCCGGAAGGCCACCCAGTCCCTGGGGCATGTGCATCGCGGTGTTGCCGAGAAGCGTGGCCTTGAGACTGCTCTGGGTCTTCTTGTTGATCATGTCGAAGCCCCAGAAGGTGAAGAACAGGTGCGTCTCGATGCCCTCGCCCAGCGCGGCGTTGCCGAGGATGAGGCCGGGGTAGGCCATGTCGAGGGTGCCCTTGCTGCAGATGATGGCGAGCTTGCGGCCCTCGTCGGACGGGGTGTCGAAGGACGGGACGAACGGCGTCTCGGTCTGGACGTCGTTGTCGATGGTGGTCATGTCGTGCTCCTCAGGTCTTGTCGGTGTGGTGGGAGATGCTGGTCGGTGAGACCGCGCTGGCTCAGACGCAGCCCTTCGGCTTGGGCACACCGGCGACGTAGGACATCTTCTTGGCGGGCTTGCCCGGGAAGAGGGTGAAGAGCTGCTTGACCGGCATCCCCGTCTGCGTGCTGACGCGGCGCAGGGTCGGCGTCTCGCCCTGGGCCTTGTAGTCCTGGCGGAGGTAGGTGACGAGCTTCCAGTGGTCCTCGGTCATCTCGACCCCGATGAGGCGGGCGAACTCGGCGCCGAGGTCCTCGGTCCAGTCGTCCGGGTTGACGAGGAAGCCCTCGTCGTTGACGTCGATCTGGCGGCCGGCGATGGTGGTGCTGGGCATGTGAATCAGGTCCTTTCAGGCTGAGGCGTCGGCCGGGATCTTGCCGGTCATGGACATCTGGGCGGGGAGGCCGAGCGGCCGGCCGGGGAGGAGCATGTTCCAGTAGATGTGCCGGAACGCGAGCTTGCCGAGGTGGTTGGCCCGCGACTCCTTGAGTAGGGTCATCGGGCCGATCTTGGCGATCGGGAAGGTTCCGGTCAGCGGCTCCGTGTCGTAGTTGAAGTCGAGGAGCAGGGCCTTGCCCTGCCCCGACTCGACGAAGCAGTTCGCGTGCCCGTCGAAGGAGTGCGTCATCGGCTTGCCCGCCACGAGCTCGAGGAAGTTGTCGACGAAGACCTCGACCGAGAAGTGCGCGACCGAGCCGGCCTTGGAGGTCGGGATGTTGCTCGCGTCGCCGAGGGCGAAGATCTCGGGGTGCTGCGTGGACTGCAGGGTGTGCTTGTCGACCGGCACGTAGTTGAGGTCGTCACCCAGTCCGGAGCGAGCGACGAAGTCGGCGCCCATGTTGAGCGGGATCGTCACGAGCTGGTCGTAGGGCACCTCGCGCTCGTCGTAGGAGATGAGGACCTTGCGCTCCTGGTCGATGCTCTCGACCATGAAGTCGGTCTCGACGGTGACGCCCCGCTCCTTGAGCAGGTGTCCGAGCTCCCGGCTCGCGACGGGCTTGGTGAAGGCGCCGTCGAGCGGAGTGACGAAGACGAGCTCCGTGCGCTCACGCAGGCCGCGGCCCTTGAGGTAGTCGTCGGCGAGGAAGGTGAACTCCAGCGGGGCGACGGGGCACTTGAACGGCAGCTCGGTGATGTGGATGACGAGCCGTCCGCCCGTGAAAGCGCTCATCGCGTCGCGGAGGGCGACCGACCCGTCGTAGGTGTAGAACTCGCCGACCGACTTGTGCCACTCGTCGCCGAGCATGCCCGGGGTCTGGTCGGGGCGCGGAGTCGTGCCCGACGCGATGACGAGGTAGTCGTAGGGCAGGGTCCGCCCGTCGGTCAGCGAGACCGACCTGGCCTCGGCGTCGACCCGGTCGACGTCGGCGAGGACGAGCTCGATGCCGTCGTGGATGAAGGTGTGCTTGCTCTTGCGCACCTGCTCAGGGGTGTTCATCCCGAAGGGGATGAACAGGTATCCGGGCTGGTAGTCGTGGATGTCGGTCTTGTCGACGACCGTGATCTTCCAGTCACTCTTCGAGAGGAGGTTGCGGAGCTTGTTCGCGACCATCGTTCCGGCCGTGCCCGCGCCCAGCACCACCAAGGTCTTCTGTGTGGTGGTCATGGTTTCGACGGTACCCCCGTGGGTATTTGGCACGCTGTGACCCACGAGACAGAAACGGTGTGACGGTGCAGACACCGGACGAGGGTTGTCGCTCCCTGCGCGTCGTCGGAATCGCCCGATCACAGTGCGATGGTGCCCCTGCTCCTCGATGCCGCCCGGTCACTGATCGCCTCGAAGCGCGTGGAGCGAGCCAACAACCCGTCGGAGCTCGCGGGTGCGCGCACGGTGGCCGACGCAGCGGTGCTGCTCGACGCCATGACGAGCGGCGCGGTCCGTGCCGACGCCGACGGCACGTCCGGCCTTCAGCCCGGCTCACGGGTGGGGGTGCTCCGCGCAGAGGTGGTGCGCGAGACCTCGCCCTTCGAGGACACGAGGGACAACGGCGCCATGCCCGACCGCGCGGCGACGGCGCTCGAGTCGCTCGGTGCGACCTGCATCGACGTCGAGGTGGCAGACCCCGCGACGGCCTCCGCCCTGGCCAAGGACATGCTCCGGGTGGTGCTCGGCGGGCTCTCCCACGAGACGATGCCGGCGGTGGGCGCCGCGGGCGGACCGACCTCGGTCCGAGAGCTGCAACGCCTCGGGCTGCGCGACCTCCGGCGGCACATCCCCCGCGGGCAGCGGTTCGTCGCCCTCGCCGCCGCTCGGGCTCCGGTCGAGCGGTCTGCCAGTCGGGGCCACGCTCATCGGAGGCCGGGGAGCGGACGCCGAGGTGCTGCGCTGGGCCGCCGCTCTCGAGGCCGCGACCCGGTCCCGCGTCACCCCGTCGCCCTGACCCCACCGAGCCCGACGGGCCACGGAGTGGGCGTGAGGGCCGGCGTCAGCCGCGCAGCCAGCGAGCGAAGAGGCGCGTGACGAAGGGAAGGAAGAGGTAGGTCATCCACGGCGTCGCGAGGAGCGTGGAGACCAGGACGCGCAGGACGACCGGCCAGTCGCCGCCCACCGGGGCGAGCAGGTAGGCCAGGGCGAGGCTCGTGGGGAAGAAGGCCATCCAGATGACCGTGGCCTGCTTCCACCGCGGCGGCGCCGGAGCGGTCACACGGGTCGCCTGCGCCGCGTCGTGCACCGTGAGCGTCTCCGGCTCGTCGAACCAGCCCTCGATGCCGGTGCGGTACTCGGTGCGGCGGTTCTCGACGAGGTCGGCGGCCGACCGCAGCCAGCGCATCCGCTCGCTCGAGCGCTCCCAGGCGTCGAGGTGTGCGCGGGAGTCGAAGCGGTAGAGCATGCGCCAGTCCTCGTCGCCGGAGCGCACCCAGCCGGCCCCGAGGAAGCCGTCGAAGCGCTCGGCCATCGAGGTGCCGGCGTGCACCCAGGCCTGCATGAGCAGCTCGTCGGCAGGGCGCACCCGTCGCGTGATCGAGACGGTCAGCGGGCCATCCGTCGGCGCCGTGACGTTGTCGGTGGAGGTGACCATCGGGGCTCCCAGGAGTCAAAGTGCTTGGGACGCAACGATGCCGGCCGCCCACAGGGGGCGACCGGCATACGTCGTCGTGATGCGCGGGTTTGCGCTACGAGAGGTGCGTGAGGGGTGACCTCACTGGCCGACGCGGAAGCGCGCGAAGGACTTCGCCGTGGCGCCGCCCTCCTCGAGCACCTTGGCGACGGTCTTCTTGGGCTCCTTGGCGAACGGCTGCTCGAGCAGGACGTTCTCCTTGAAGTAGCCGTTGACGCGACCCTCGACGATGCGCGGGAGAGCAGCCTCGGGCTTGCCCTCCTCCTTCGCCGTGGCCTCGGCGACGCGACGCTCGTTCTCGACCGTCTCGGCCGGGACCTCCTCGCGGGTCAGGACCGTGGGGCTGAACGCGGCGATGTGCATCGCGACGTCGCGGCCCACGGACTCCTCGCCCTCGAGCGCGACGATGACGCCGATCTGCGCGGGCAGGTCGGGGCTCGTCTTGTGGAGGTAGGAGACGACCGTGTCGCCCTCGAGGCGAGCCACGCGGCGCACCTCGATCTTCTCGCCGATGGTGGCGTTGGCCTCGTCGAGCAGCTCCTTGACGGTCTTGCCGTCATCGAGCGTGCTCGCCAGGAGCGAGTCGGCGTCGGTGGCCTTGGAGGCCACGGCCTGCGCCAGCACCTGGTCGGCGAGGGCAATGAACTTCTCGCCCTTGGCGACGAAGTCCGTCTCGCAGTTGACCTCGACGAGGGTGCCGACGCCGTCGCCGGCCTGGGCCGCCACGAGACCGTTGGAGGCCGAGCGTCCCTCACGCTTCGTGACGCCCTTGAGGCCCTTGACGCGAAGGATCTCGACGGCCTTGGCGCGGTCGCCGTCAGCCTCGTCGAGCGCCTTCTTGACGTCCATCATGCCGGCGCCGGTCTGCTCGCGCAGTGCCTTGATGTCAGCGGCGGTGTAGTTCGCCATGCTCTGTATCGCTCTTTTCGTCCGTGGGTGTATGACTCGAAAGGGACTGGCCGCGAAGGGCTCAGGCCTTCTCGGCGACCTCGGCCTCGGCGGCGGGAGCCTCGGTGGCCTCGGCGTCGGCCTCGGCGGCGGGGGCCTCGGTGGCCTCAGCCGCGGGAGCCTCGGCGGCAGGAGCCTCCGGAGCCTCGGCGGCGGGGGCCTCGGTGGCCTCCGCAGCAGGAGCCTCAGCGGCCGGGGCCTCCGTGGCAGCAGCGGCGTCGGCGTAGAGCTCGCGCTCCCACTCGGCCAGCGGCTCCTCGGCCTGGGCGTCGCCGCCCGACTTGCCCGACGAGCGCTGCATGAGACCGTCGGCGACGGCGTCGGCGATGACCCGCGTCAGAAGCGTGACGGAGCGGATCGCGTCGTCGTTGCCGGGGATCTTGTAGTCGACCTCGTCGGGGTCGCAGTTCGTGTCGAGGATCGCGATGACCGGCAGGCCGAGCTTGCGGGCCTCGTCGACGGCGAGGTGCTCCTTCTTCGTGTCGACGATCCAGACGGCCGAGGGGACCTTGGCCATCGTGCGGATGCCGCCGAGGGTGCGCTCGAGCTTGATCATCTCGCGCTTGAGGATGAGCAGCTCCTTCTTCGTGTAGCCGGAGCCGGCCACGTCGTCGAAGTTGAGCTCCTCGAGCTCCTTGAGGCGCGTGAGGCGCTTGGAGATCGTCTGGAAGTTGGTGAGCATGCCACCGAGCCAGCGGTGGTTGACGTAGGGCATTCCGACGCGCGTCGCCTGCTCGGCGATCGGCTCCTGGGCCTGCTTCTTCGTGCC
The DNA here is from genome assembly GCF_044793955.1 of Humibacillus xanthopallidus. Classification (GTDB taxonomy): domain Bacteria; phylum Actinomycetota; class Actinomycetes; order Actinomycetales; family Dermatophilaceae; genus Humibacillus; species Humibacillus xanthopallidus_C. Next base: position 3,151,036 of record NZ_CP084995.1, read on the forward strand.
GACGAAGAGGATGGTGCCGCCGTGGGCGACGGTCTCCTTGACGAACTCGTAGGCGTTGTTGATGTACGTCAGCGACTGCTGGAGGTCGATGATGTAGATGCCGTTGCGCTCGGTCATGATGAAGCGCTTCATCTTGGGGTTCCAGCGACGGGTCTGGTGCCCGAAGTGGACGCCGCTCTCGAGGAGCTGGCGCATGGTGACGACGGCCATGCCGTGTCCTCCTGGTGTAGTGGGGTTGTCAGTTGTCTGCGTGCGCGCGGCGGAGGTCGTCCGTGACGGACGAGCCCGACGGCATACGCCGCTCCTGGCGTCTCGACGCACCCCGCCCGCCCTCCGAGGAGGAGTGGGACTGCCGTGGTGCGACCCGGGTCTTGGCCCGGACGGAGACGCGCGAATTTCGGTCCGTGCAACGAGCACACGTGACCGCCCGCCATCTTACGACCTGCGTCGGGTTGTGGAGAAATCGAGCCGACCCACCACAATGACCCGCATGACGCACTGGGTGGAGACGGTCCCGGCGTTCGTCGTCCTCACCGTGGTGCTCTTCCTGCCCGGCTGGCTCGTCGTGCGCGCCCTGGGGTCGCGCGGGCTCGAGGCGCTGGCCGTGTCGCCGGCCGTGTCGGTGGGTCTCATCGCCGCTGCCGCCACGGTCGCCCAGCGGCTCGGGATCGGCTGGGGCCTGCTGACGCTCGCGGGCGTGACCGTGGTGTCGTTCGCCGTCGCGTGGGGCGTGGGGCGACTCGTCGGCCGCCTCCCCGAGCGCTGGGCGGGGCCCGAGGCCCCCGCCGTGTCGCCGACCCGTCGGCTGCTCGGCCGCCCCCGGCCCGACGTCGTGGGAGCGATCGCCCTGGGCGTGCTCATCGCCCTCGTGACGATCCTGCCGGCGATCGGACGCCCCGACGAGCTAGTAGACAGCCCCGACGCCGTCTACCACCTCAACCGGATCGCCCTCTTCCTCGACACCGGCAACTTCTCGATCGCCAACCCGACCTTCTACCCCAACGGCTTCCACGCGTGGATCGCGACGAGCCTGCTGCCCGGTGTCGCAGCGGCGCTGCCGGGCACCAACGTGGCGACCGTCGTGCTCGCCGCGGTCGTGTGGCCGGTCGGGTGCGTCGCCCTCGTGCGGCACGCGCTCGGCACCTCACGGCTCGTGACGTATGCCGGTGGGCTGGCCTCCGCGGCCTTCGTGTCGTTCCCGACGATCCTCCTCGGCTGGGGCGTCCTCTGGCCCAACCTGATGGCCACGGCGCTGACACCCGGGGCGCTGGCCCTCATGCTCCAGGCGGCGCGGTCGCGGCGGGTCGGCCAGTGGCTCGGGTTCGCCGCTGCGCTGCCCGGTCTCGCGCTGATCCAGCCCAACGCGCTCGTCGCCCTCGTCGTCTTTGCCCTCGTCTGGTTCGGCTCGGCCCGGGTGCGTGCGGGGCTGCTTGGCCACCTGGCGTGGTGGAAGGTGGCCCGCGACCTCGCCCTCGTCGCCCTGGCCGTCGTCGGCGGCCTGCTGGTCGCGCCCGTCGTGTCCGCGCGCCTGGCCTCCACCCAGTCCTACGAGTGGAAGGACCGCGTCTCGATCTGGACTGCCCTCGTCGAGGTCGTCGGTGGACGCCTCCAGATCCCGAGCGTGCTCTGGGGCCTGCTGCTGCTCATCGTGCTCGGCATCGGCTGGATCGTCCTGCGCGCCCGCGCTGCCCTGCCGGTCGTCGCGATGTGGCTGGCCTGCGTCGCGCTCTATGTCATGGCCGCCTCGTCGACGGAGTCCTGGACCGCGCTCATCACGGGCTACTGGTACAACGACAAGGTCCGGCTCGCTTCTCTCGCAGCCGTGCCCGGCGTCGTGCTCGTCGCTGCGGCCGCACCTGCCCTGCGCGCGCTGCTGTCCCGGCTGCCGCCGCTGCGCACCCGCCCGACGGTCGCGGCCGCCCTCGCCCTCGCGGTGCTGCCGCTGTCGACCGTCGTGCTCGACGCCGGTACTCGGAGCAGCCTGCTGTCGAGCTTCTTCCGGCCGGACGCACCGCAGAAGGTCATCCTCTCCTTCGAGGCGCAGGAGTCGCTGCGCGAGATCGCCGGCCTCATCCCCGAGGGTGAGGGCGTCGTGGGTCGCCCCGAGAACGGCAGCCCCCTGATGTTCGCCCTCTTCGGCACCAACACCCTCTACCGGTCGATCCCGATCCCGACGACCGGCGACGAGATCGTCATCGGCACGGGCTTCAACGACATCGTCAACCGGCCCGACGTGTGTGCTGCCCTCGCCCGGCACGACATTCGCTGGGCCATCGACTCCACGCACGTCTACTGGCTCGACCGGCCCGAGCGCTCCTCGGGCCTCACCGACCTCGACACCGTCGACGGGCTCCAGAAGGTCCGCACTGTCGGTGACTACACGCTCTACAGGATCACCGCCTGCGGCCTCGGATAGCCGCGCTCGCCCAGCGTCGGCGCGCCACCGTCCCCGTCCGCTTGCCTCCCGCGGTTGCCGGGTTTGCCCACTTCGCTCGGGTGAGGTCGGCACACTGGAGAGGTGGAGCCGGCCCCGCCCCCACCGAGCAGGCGCGCTCGCATGATTGACAGACTGCTGCAGGCCCGCGTGCGCACGACCGCGCTCGTGATCGCCGGCCTCATGCTCTTCGGAGCTGCGATCCTGATCGGGCTGCCGCCCCAATCAGCCCTGCCCACCGGCTTCGGCCGCATCATCGTCCTGCCCGTGCTACCGACCGCACAGGCTGCGCCGGACTACTCCGTGGCCGTCAGCTGGCACGCACGCCACACCCCCGAGCCTCGGGCGGCGCTCACGTGGGACACCTTCTGGACCGACCAGGGCGCATTCGACAGCACGGCCGGCCTGCCGATGTTCTTCGCCGTGGCGGACAGCGCCACCGCCGATGCACTGGTTCGTTGCTCGCGAGACACCGTCGCAAATCCTGGTTCGGCCAGCCCGATCCTGCAGGAAGTGCCGGCCCTCCCCTCAGCGGAGGCGTCACTGCTGGATGCGCTCGACCGCTACGAGTTCGGCACTACCCGTGGGGGCTATCGCTTCCTTCGTGTTGACGACCGCGAGACGGACTCGTACCCCTTTGTGAGCTGCGGCGTCGACGCATCATCCATCATCACCAAGGACGACATCGAGCTGCATCTGCAGGCTCCCAATCTCACGGTGCTCACCCCCACGACGGCCATCGCGGCGACCCGGGAGGACACGATTCGCCCATTCACCGTCCTCGGCGCTCTCCCTTCAGGCTGGTCCGCGCATGATGCGCGGGCGCTCACCGGCACGAGAACCGACTTCGAGATGGGCATCTACTGGGACGGCGCTGAGGTCGAGGGCCGACGCGGCGGCGAGGACCCGGGAGTCCGAATCCTCAGCGTCGGACCCGTGACGCTCGAGGCCTCCTCCTTGAACGCGTCCCGTCGCGCCGACCGGGCGCTCTTCTGGAGCGGTCTGCTCGTCGGCCTCGCGGGCAGCTGTCTGCTCATGCTCTTCGAGGGGCTGCCGTGGCGCCCTTCCGCGCGCGCATCGGAAGGTGCACCGGGCTCGGGAGGAGGGTGACGGCATACCGGCTCGGTAGGTTGGTGGTCATGAGCTCGCCGCTGATCTCGCGCATGCAGCCCTTCGGGACGACGATCTTCGCCGAGATGTCGGCCCTCGCGGCACGCACCGGCGCGATCAACCTCGGCCAGGGCTTCCCCGACACCGACGGCCCGCGCGAGATGCTGGAGGCGGCCAAGGCGGCGATCGACGGCGGGCGCAACCAGTACCCACCCGGCCCCGGCGTGCCCGAGCTGCTGGCGGCGATCGCCGCCCACCAGGAGCGCTTCTACGGGATCTCGCTCGACCCGGCGTCGCAGGTGCTCGTCACGGCCGGAGCGACGGAGGCGATCGCCTCCGTCGTCCTCGCGCTGTGCGAGCCCGGTGACGAGGTCGTCACCTTCGAGCCCTACTACGACTCGTATGCCGCCACGATCGCTCTTGCCGGAGCGACCCGCCGCACGTCGGTGCTGCGCTTCCCCGACTTCGCGGTCGACGAGGCGTCGCTGCGGGCGGCGTTCTCGTCGCGCACGCGTCTCGTCCTGCTCAACACGCCGCACAACCCGACGGGCAAGGTCTTCACCCGCGACGAGCTCGAGCTCGTCGCGTCGCTGGCGCGCGAGCACGACGCGTGGGTCGTCACCGACGAGGTCTACGAGCACCTCGTCTTCGACGGCGCCGAGCACGTCCCCGTGGCCACGCTGCCCGGCATGGCCGAGCGCACGATCACGATCAGCTCGGGCGGCAAGACGTTCTCGGCAACCGGGTGGAAGGTCGGCTGGCTGACCGGGCCGGCCGAGGCGGTGGCGGCCGCCCGCACCGTCAAGCAGTTCCTCACCTACGTCGCCTCGGGGCCGTTCCAGCCCGCCGTGGCCCTTGCGCTCGGCCTCGGTGATGAGGTGTATGCCGGCCTGCGCGACTCGCTCCAGGCGAAGCGAGACCTGCTGTGCTCGGCCCTAGAGCAGTGCGGTCTGCAGGTGTCGCGTCCGTCGGGCACCTACTTCGTCATCGCCGACGCGGCGCCGCTCGGGGCCGTCGACGGGCTCGAGTTCGCTCGGCGCCTGCCGTCGATCGCCGGTGTCGTCGGCGTGCCGGTGTCGGTGTTCCACGACGACGCAGACGCCGCACGCACCCTGATCCGCTTCGCCTTCTGCAAGCACGACGAGGTGCTGCTCGAGGCGAGCCGGCGCCTCGCCGCGGCAGCGACCTGACACCGGTTGTCCACACCCCCGTGCTGGCGGCCGGGTCGTCCACAGGTCGTGCGCGTGACGCCGGCGGGCCCGCCGCCAGGGCTGACGATGGGGCATGTCGTTCAGCTCCGCCGTGGTATCGATCGCGCTCGCTGTCAGCGCCGGGGTGGGCGCGATCGCTGGTCCTCCTGCTCAGTCGGCCACTGCTGCAGTCGAGTCCGGCTCGGCCGGGGCTGCTCGGTGGTCGTGGCCGCTAGAGCCGGTGCCCCAGGTGGCGCGGCGATTCGACCCGCCCGACCAGCCGTGGCTGCCCGGGCACCGCGGCGTCGACCTCGTCGGCACCGTCGGCCAGGTCGTGCGCTCCCCCACTGCCGGCACCGTGACGTATGCCGGCCGGTTGGCTGGGCGCGGCGTCGTCGTCGTGAGCCACGCCGACGGGCTGCGCAGCACCTTCGAGCCCGTGACGCCGTCACAACCCGTGGGCACCGCAGTGGCGCAGGGAGACCCGGTGGGCAGCATCGCTGCTGAGCCGGGTCACTGCGCCCCGGCGAGCTGCCTGCATTGGGGCGTGCTGCGCGGTCGCACCTACCTCGATCCGTTGGCCTTCGTCGGCCGCGCGCGCATCGTGCTGCTCCCGCTGCGCTGATGCGCGGGCTGGCCGGGCGACTGCGTCGCTGCGTGGACATGATCCGGCCGGCGCTGCGGGGCCGCAGCCATGACTTCCGGTGACGCCGGTCACTGCCGGCCACTGCCGGTGCGCCTCGCCCAGACCTGTCAGGCCCTCGGGTGGGCCTGCTCGTAGCTCGTGCGCAGGCGATCGACCGAGACATGCGTGTAGAGCTGGGTCGTCGCGAGGCTCGCATGGCCCAGCAGCTCTTGGACGATGCGCAGGTCGGCGCCCCCCTCGAGCAGGTGGGTCGCGGCGCTGTGGCGCAGGCCGTGCGGACCGAGATCGGGAGCATCGGGCAGGTGCGACAGCAGCTCGTGCACCGTCGAGCGCACCTGTCGCGCGTCGACCCTCCTGCCACGACGGCCCAGGAAGAGGGCCGGGCCGGAGGTCGCCGTGGCAAGTGTGCCGCGCGCGGAAAGCCAGCCCAACAGGCTGCGGCGGGCCGGCTCCCCGAAGGGCACGACGCGCTCCTTCGACCCCTTGCCCATCACCCGGACGACGCGCTGGTCGAGGTCGAGGTCATCGACGTCGAGCGCTGCGAGCTCGCCCACGCGGATGCCGCTGGCATAGAGCAGCTCGAGCATGGCCCTGTCTCGCACGTGGACCGGGTCTGCGTCGTCGGACCGCACGGCGGCGACGTCGAGCAGCTCGCCGGCTTCGGCCTGCTTGAGCACATCAGGCAGGGTCGAGTGCCGCTTGGGGGCGACGAGACGCAGCGACGGGTCGGTCGGGATCCGTCCGGTATGCGCGGCCCAACCGAGGAAGGTCCTGGCCGACGCCGCACGCCGGGCGATCGTCGACCGAGCGGCCCCCGCGTCGGCCTGCTCGCCCAACCAGGCACGCAGATCGGCGATGCGCATCTCGTCGAGATCCCTGATGCCGCGGCCCGACGCGAAGGTCAGCAGGTTGCGCACGTCGCCGAGGTAGGCCCGCCGGGTGTGCGGCGACCGACCGCGCTCGGCCCCGAGGTGGCGACCGTAGGCGTGCAGGAGCTCAGCGTGCCTCTCGAGCACGTTCTCCGGTTCAGACGCCACATCCGTCACTCCCGCACCATCGCAAACCTTCACCCCCACGGCAACCCCTCCGAAGGACGAGCCGCAGTCGGGTGCCCACTTCCCGACAGCCGCACCCACCCCGATCCGTCGCGCCACCCCTACCGCCGGCCGGCCCTGCTCCCGCAGCCCCAACGCCTGCGGCCGCTGAACGAAGGAGTACCTCCCCGAGATACCACCCATTGCCTGCCTCCACACGATTCGTGTTGCGCAGACGAGCTGAAGCCAAGCTGGTGCAAAGTGCCCACTCGACATGGCTCAACGTCGAGTGCTCAGTTTCGGCCGCGGAGAACTGGGCACTCGACGAGCACTCGGTCGAGTGGGCACTTCTCACCCACGTCGTCCGGCGGAAAGTGCCCACTCGACATGGCTCAACGTCGAGTGCTCAGTTTCGGCCGTGGGGAACTGGGCACTCGACCCAGCAGTCCGTCAAGTGGGCACTTCTCACCCACGTCGTCCGGTGGAAAGTGCCCACTCGACGTGGTGCGACCGGCCGCCAGCCGGTTGGGCGCTGAGCAGCTGCCGTGGAGCGAGGTCACCCGGCGCTGGTCGAGCGCACCGGGCGCTTGCGCCACCGCCCCTCGGACTCCACCACGAGGTCGGCACGCTCGAGGCGCCCCAGGGCTGCGCGGATACCGATCGCCGGCTGCGCGGTGGCCACGACGAGGCGGTCGAGATCGGCGCCGACCCGGAAGGGCACCGCCTCGAGCACTGCCGCGTCGAGGAGCGACAGCCCGTCCTCGGGCAGGACCGGCCCGTGGAGCGGCTCGCAGGCATCGGCCCCGATCTCGCCGACGAGGTCGATGATCTCCGCAACGGAGGTGACGAGGATCGCGCGCCCGTCGCGGATCTCCTGGTGACACCCCGACGAGGCCATCGACGTGATCGGACCCGGCACCGCCCCGACCGGACGCCCGGCGTCCGTCGCGTGCCCGACGGTGTTCCGTGAGCCCGACCTGAGGTCGGCCTCGACGACCACCGTGCCGCGGGTCATGCCCGCGATGAGCCGGTTGCGCGAGAGGAAGCGCGACCGCATGGGAGCGGAGCCAGGCGCCACCTCGGACACGACGAGCCCCTGCGCGGCGATGCGGTTGATCAGTGCGGAGTGCGCCGCAGGGTAGGGGCGTTCGACGCCGCCGGCTAGCACCGCCACGGTCGGGCCGTCGACGGCGAGGGCCCCGCGGTGGGCGCTCCCGTCGATGCCGAAGGCGGCTCCTGAGACGACGGTCCAGCCCCGCGTGGCCAGCCCGGCAGCGAGATCAGCGGCGATCTGCTCGCCGTAGGAGGTGGCCGTGCGAGACCCGACCACCGCGACCGAGCGGTCGACGGCCTCGCCGAGGTGAAGTGGTCCCCGCACCCACAGGCACCACGGTGGCAACGCGATGCCGTCCAACGGCTCGGGCCACTCCTCGTCGGAGGGCACGACGACGCGAGCGCCCACGGTGCCGGCGATGGCCAGGTCGCGCTCGCTGTCGAAAGTGGCCACCCGCGCGGCGAACCGGGCGAGCTTTCCCGCGCCCTCGTGGATACGATGCACCGTCTCCACGGCACCGAGGGACTCGACGAGGGCGTGCACCTCCTTGTCGCACGGCTCGGCCAGGCGGGACAGCGCCGCTCGCGCCCACCGGTCGTCGGGCCTCACGCCGCCACCCCCGGACGGTGCCGCAGCGAGAGGGCGAGGTCGACCTGCTCGCGCTCGGGTCGCTCCACCCGCGTCAGGTCGGCGATCGTCCAGGCCACACGCAGCGAGCGGTCGTAGCCGCGCAGGCTGAGGGAGCCCGTCTCGAGGGCGCGGTCGAGGGTGGCCGTGGCGTTCGGCGACAGACGCCACGGCGCTGACCGCAGCACCGACCCGGGCACGTCGGCGTTGACCGGGCTGCGAGCGCCGACCGCGGGTCCCCAGCGCTCGGCCTGGGCCAGCCGAGCCGCCATCACACGCGCTGCCACCGCAGCGCTGGACTCCCCCGGAGCCTGCCCGGCGAGGGAGAGACCAGGAGGCTGCACGTGGACCTGGAGGTCGACGCGGTCGAGCAGCGGGCCGCTCAGACGTCCGAAGTAGGTGCGCCGCATCAGCGGCGTGCACGTGCAGTCGAGGCCCTTGCCCCACCCGTGGCCGCACGGGCACGGGTTGGCGGCCATCACCAGCTGGAAGCGCGCGGGGAAGGTGACCGACTCCTGCGCACGAGCGATGGACACCGACCCCGTCTCGAGCGGTGTGCGCAACGACTGGAGCACCGCCTTGGAGAACTCAGGAGTCTCATCCAGTAACGGGGCGACAGACCCATAGGTGGATCGTGGAACGCGGGACTGGTGGCTCCAGCGCGGAGCAGGCGGAGGGGCGGCAGCAGCGGCGCTGCGCGAAGCGCCTGGGAGGCAAAATCAGTTGGTGCCGCCTGCGGGTCCGGCAGCTCAGAACGGCGAGAGAGCCGCCCCTGCATCCAGGAGGCGACACTAGATGGTCGGAGGGCGCATCTTCCGGCTCGTGATTGACACACGACCTTCTCAGAGCGCTCTCACGACCGCGGGAAAGGTGCTCGCCGCCGCGCGGGCACGGCGCGACTCTCTCCCCGTCCGCGAGGCGGCACAGGCAGCGTTCGTGCCGGGAGGCCCGAGCATCTTCGACCTGGAAGAGAAGATTCGCGGCCTCCGCCGCGGGTCGTGGCCTGATCCGTAACAGGACTCTGGCATGCCATGCGAAGACTGCAGAGAGGATGCCGGCCACGGGCCCGACAGTGGAGGGCAAACGCCAATTGCGCAGTGCATAGTTGTGCGTGAGGGCCATCACGATGCTGTAACGGTCCAGAATGTGAGACCCTGCACAAGTTTCTTCGACCCAGTTCGTGCGTAGACAGCGGGAAGTTCCACGGATGTAACTATCGCGTCCCAGTATTGGTTGCAACCGATACGAGGCAGGCTATCCTTGTCTCCGAAGCGGAGAAGGCCCTCGCCCGAGGGAGTTCTCCGGGTCAAGGGCCTTCGATGCGTTGGTCGCGCTCGACGACTCTACAGGCTGCGGTCCGCCAAGGGGCGGAACCCGGAGTCCGACCCGGATCTGATGCTTCAGACAAGGAGGGAGCCAACATGGCTCCTCGAGGTTCGAAGCCCGGCACGCCGGCTCCGACGTCCGGCCAGTACCGCCCGGTGGGTGGAGGCAACGAGGTCACGATGCCCCGAGGGCACCGACTTCCGCCGACTCCGAAGCCCGGAGGCCGCTGGGTGAACGTCGACCCGAGCAAGAACGGGTCTGGTCGCGGCTGATCCAGAGAAGGGCGGGCAACTTTCGTGGTTGCCCGCCCTTCGTTATGTACCTTTAGACCCTGACACAACGGGGGTGGTAACCAGGTGGCGAAGCGTAAGCCGCCGCGCGGTGAACCAATGCCCCCTGCCTCTACGCCGGCACGCCAAGCGGCGCCCAAGGTACTGCCGCCGTACGCTGGTTGGATCTACTGGACCGCCTCGGATGGGGGTGCGCAACCGGCGAAGAAGGCCAAGGAGAAGTTGCCCGTGACCGCCAGGGCGGGGCTCGATGACATCATGACCCGCTTCCGGTTCCGGAAGGACATGCCGAAGGAACACAAGTACCTCGCCAGCGGGATCCACGAGCTGCGGTACCGCGAGCGGAACAACGAGTACCGGCTGCTGTTCGCAGTCTGGGGCAACTTCCTCGTCGCGCTCGACGCGTTCTACAAGGACACCGAGAAGACTGACTTCGGCCAGGCGGCCAAGCGGTGGGCGGCTTGGCAGGCGCGGAACGGCAAGCAGCCGCCTCCGTAGGTGTATCTACAGGGTTCCCTGTAGACACTGGAAGGATCATGACTAGTATCGGTCACGACCGATACCCAGGTTCGGTACTCCACCGACGCAAAGAGGGGACCCCTGTGGGCGTGCGTTTTGTCGACGAGCTCGAGGCCGAGATCGCAGAGTCGATGAAGTCCTTCGAGTATCGAGAGGCTCGTGAAGACCTCGACGCTCGGAACGACCTGATCGCGCGGCTGGTGCGACTCCGCGTCGAGTCTGGCTTGACCCAGAAGGAGGTCGCCCAGCGCATGGGCGTGAAGCAGCCGATGGTGTCCGGGTTCGAAAACGGTGGTGCAGACCCCCGACTGTCCACCTTGCAGCGGTACGCGCGTGCTGTGTGCGCACGCCTCGTCACGGACCTGGACATGCCGCCCGTGACGGCATGGAAGCCGCGAAATCATGTCGACTTCCTCTATGTCACGGATGAGGTGCGCGTGGAGGTAGAAGTCAAGGGCAGCCCCGTCTCAGCGCGGGATGCGGTCGCTTGGAGTGCGGCTCGGTCCCGCAGAGAGGACTTCGGTCTCGCTTCATGAGCGATCTCGTTATTCCGTGGAGTCGCTGGGAGGCCTCTGGCCGAGTTGGCGCGCGCGCGCAGGTGCAGGACGTGCGGCTGTATAGCCTCAAGACTCAACTCAAGGAGTTTGGTGCGGACCCTCCCTACACGGTTGACCTGGAGGTCGATGCGACGGCGCAGCGTGACGACGATGCGAACTTCTTCGTGATCAGCGCTGAGTACACCTTGAAGACAAACGCATACGGGGAGGAACAGGACGCGCACGACGACGCTGTCGAGGCGGAGATCGAAGTCGCCGAAGTGAGCTTCACGCTGCTGGCTCTCTATGGCTTGGGTGAGCCCGCCGATGACGACGAACCCTTGTCTACGGATGAACTCGAGGCATACGCGGAGTCGGTTGGCGTGATGACTTTGCATCCCTACGCCAGAGAGTTGATCCAAGACCAGACCACGCGACTCGGTCTCCCGGGCCTCACGATCGGAGTAGCGAAGATCGTCCGTTGATCAAGTTAGCCCTGCAGGGCCGTTGGGTGCGCGGCATGCCCGCAACCGCACGAACTGGGGGATGTGGTGTGCATGCTCAGGTTGTCGCGGCCTTGCATGGCGCTGATCGGGCCGTCTTGGGAGGAGACCCCCGGGTTCTTGGCGTCCATCTCATCTTCGAACCTCAAGACAGGCGAGAGGGCATGTCGCGTACGGTCCCCGGCGATCGAGGCCGTGCCTAGCGCGGCGTGATGACGATTCGAGGGGCACCCGGGCCATGGGGCCTGAGAATCGTTACATGCGCGACGAGGCTGCGCAGCAACTCCCTGCGTTCGGGCACCGGCAGGGTGTCCCACTCCTCGATGAGTCCCACCGCAATGGGAGCGATAGGAACTTCGAGGTTCGACCGTTCATGATCGATCATCGTGAGGCGCCTACTTAGCGCCTGCTGCTCCCCGATCAGCGAGTCCCGCAGGCGATCGTATGCGTCGTCTGGGACCTTCCCCTCGGCCCACCCTCGCGTCGCCTTGTCAAGCTGAGCCGCGACCCTGCTCGCCTGCTGTGCAAGCCTGTCTCGCTCGTTGTCGAGGCCTGGCCCCAGATCGGCCCGCCGCTCGTGGATCCGCGCAGCAGAATCCACATCTGTGGCGACCTCGCGAAGCCACAAGAGAACCTCAGCTTCGGCCCGCATCCTGGTGATGCTCACGCAACGGCATCCGCGCGTGGAGTGCCAGACGGAGCAGACATAGGCATAGCCAGCCTTCTTCCCGAGCCGAGATGAGTGCATGGGACGTTCGCAGTCGCCACACCGAATCAGTCCCGAAAGAACGTACTTGGGCGCGGAACTCGCCGGAGCCTGCCCACGACGACGCCGCCTCCCAGCCAGGTACGCCTCCCACAAGTCAGGGCTCACAACCGCTTCGTGTGCGCCAGGAACGTACTGGGCGACAGTTCCCCGCCCCTTGACCAGTTGGCCCGCTCCGAAACCCGAGTCCATGACCCTAGTGACGCGATCGCGCGACCACATGCCACCTGCCAACGTACGCGACCCAGCGCCGTTGAGCCGTTGTGCGATCCCCGAGAAGCCCACGCCCGCCACGTACCACGAGTACATGTCGATGAGCAGCTGCGAGGTGTCAGCGTCAGGAACGTACACTCCCGCGACGCGCTCATATCCGAAACGGTCGCCGCCGCGGGACGGCTTCCCCTCGATCAACCGTCGCTCGTGCACCTCCCGCCATACGTCACCGATGCGATCCGATTCAAAGGCAGCCAGTTCAACCAGCATCCCGCGAGTGAAACGGCCCACGCTGGTTGCCGAGTCGAAGTCCTCAGTCGCGGACTCGAGGCGACCGCCGCCGACCTCTACACGGTCGTTGTTGACGTACCAGTCGCGCCGGTTACGTCCGAACCGACTGACCTTCCAGACCACGATGACTTCCGCTTCACCCGACTCGATCTTCGAGATGGTCCTCTGCACTTCAGTCCGCGCGAAGTTCCGTCCCGTGGCGTCCAAGTCCTGCCTGATCTCGAGCAGCCGGTAGCCGGCCCTCCGGCAGTGAGCTTCGATCGCGGCCGCCTGAAGCTCGGGGCTGATCTTCTCCTCGCGGTAGGTGGAGACGCGGACGTAGCCGACCGCTCGAGGCGGCGTGTCGGAAGAGGAGAGGGCAGGGGCGAGGGGCGGAACGGCTGACATGGAGGCACCGTAGGGCTCGGTGGTGACTAACGTCTTGGGTGCTGGTGATCCGCAGCGCGTTCTCCTGTCACCCGTGGCGGCGCTCGCAGCCGCGAACGAGCCGGTCCCGTCGCGCAGGCCCGGCGTCCTCATCCGTGCGCACCCCTCACCACCGGAGAGAGGCTGGGGAGGGAGAGTGGGCAGAGGTAGCCCCCTGTCAAGGGGAACTACCTGCTTGCTCTCAATTACCACCGTCGGTCGGCGGGTCGGTCGATGAGGCGATCAGTAGCTCTGCAGTATGGGGATTATCCACGGGACAGACACGGCCGGGCTCCCCCAGTTCACTCGCATCCTGCCAGGGGGTCCACGGGCTCCAGCGTTGGCTCCGCATCCGGGTCTGCCCCGGATCCCCGCTCGGGCATGCCTTTACCGGGGTCGTTCTCGTGGTCGAGATACCAGTGGCTTCGGTCGCCCTGTCGGACCGCCCCTTTGCTTAGAGGGTCGGGGCCCCTCGTGGCCTCTCTACGGCGAGGCTTGCTACGCCGACGCCCGTCGCGTCGGAGATGCTATGAAGTTGTGCCGCGTGAGTGCCATCCCCGCGGGGTGAATGCCTGTTAGGCGGCGACACTCACCGCCGCGCACTCTGTGGAGGCTGTGGCTCTTACGTCGCGGGCTCAGCCTTGCCTCGGGCCGATCGCGGCCCGCCGGGCCCGGGCTTACGCATGCGGGACGGCGGCGCTGTGAGGTAGATCACATCCCTTGTGGTCACGGGCGACTGTCGCGTTCGCAGTCCGCACGGTCAGGCGAGACACGACACAAGGGCTGCTGCCGGTGTCCACTTACCGCATGTGCATCGGCATTTCGGAGGGGCACCCCTCCAAACAGCGCCAAGAATCCGACCCCGGTGGTTGCGGTTCGTGTGGCCTGCAGCCTCTGCCCGCGCCCGCAGTGGGTCCGGATTCCAACTTCACGACTGCATTCGACTGTCGGCGCCCGATCCAGGAGTGGGAAGTCCCGTATCTCAAGGCCCTCGGTCAGGAGTTACGCGCCCTGCGGCTCGAGGCGGGGATCACTCAGGAAGCGTTGGCGGTGAGTACCGGTCTGTCCTCTCGCTCATTACGCAGACTGGAGCGCGGGGAGCGCCGCACCCGATACACCACCCTCGCGAGGCTCTCGGTGCGGTTGAGCCACTCCTCGAGCCCGGAGCGCGCGCGAGACCTCCTCGACCGTTTGCTCACAATTGCTGGGCCTGCCTTGGCGCCGGAGAGCCAGTACGCGGAGAGGCTCGATATGCGGCGCGAGCGGCGAGCGCGCCGTCAGCGGGACCGGTGGGTGAGCCTCCACCGTGTGGAGATCGGGCCGTCCATGGGGGGATACGGGTTTGAGCGGCACACCCGGAGCCAGCGCCCAGGCGCAGGCCGAGTAGCAACCAAGACCTACGAGGTACTGCGAGGACCGGACGGCTACAGGTCGAAGTGGACGGTGGCTGACCAGTTCTCGACGACCTCCGTACCACCAAACGACCGTTTGCTGGTACAACTTCTATATGACGCATGGCGGTCGTAAGCAGGCTTCAGCGGTTCAGCGCCAGGCTGTGCGTGACGTAGCACTGGCTTATATCCGTGTCAGTACCAGCGAGCAGGCTGAACTTGGCGCGGGTCTGGAGGCTCAAAGGGCTGCGATTCAAAGCGAGTGCGATCGGCGCGGCTGGCAAATCGCTCGATGGGTGGCCGATGAGGGCGTCAGCGGCGCGACGGAGCCTGACTCAAGGCTGGGGCTTGGTTCAGCTCTCGAGTCCTTGCGTGGCGGCGAGGCAGGGCTCCTCGTGGCCGCTAAAGTCGACCGCTTGTCGAGATCGCTCCTGGCGTTCGCTGGCCTCCTAGAGCGCAGTCGACGCGAGCGCTGGGCTTTGGTCGCGTTGGACTTGGCGGTGGACACCTCGACCCCCTCAGGTGAGTTCATGGCACACGTCCTCGGCTCCGCGGCTCAGTACGAGAGGCGGATCATTGGCCAACGAACTCGGGATGCCTTGGCGGCGCGCAAAGCCTCGGGCGTCCGTTTAGGCAGGAGATCGTCACTGCCCGTAGAGGTGCGAACGCGCCTCGTCACTGAGCGAAGCCTGGGCGTCCCGTGGCGACAAATCGTGGAGCGGCTGAATGCAGAAGGAGTACCTACTGGCCAAGGAGGAGGCCGATGGCACCTCTCCAGCGCGCAAGCGGCTTACCGTTCCGCTATTCACGACGGGATCGGCCCCGCCTAACCTCTGTGCGCATGCTCAAGCCGCGGGTCGTAACGGGTCAGAGGGCCTCCGCAACGCAGCGCCCGCCAGCGGCCGCCGACGCCTTCGAGCCGCTGCGATGGTCGGGTTGGCAGGAGGAGGTCGCGGAGCTCGGGTGGTCGGGCCATCGGAAAGGTTCGAAGCTCCAGACCGTCGGTGCGACACCAGTAGGCGGTGCCGGTGCTGGACAGCATCTCGGTGAGCAGCCTCCCGGACCCTTAGCTGGACATGCTCCCCGTCAGGGCTTCGCGGACGCGATAGAGGCCTTCGGATCCGTTGGACGCTGTACTAAGGAGGCTGGCGAGTGTCGTCACGGGAACCGGACCCGGTTTCGTAGACTCATATCGACACCAGCGCGGCGGTCAGGCGCCAGCCAGTAGAGCCCCTCGGCGAGGACCGTCTCCTGCAACGCCAGGAATGCCGGCTTCGTAGCAAGATTGGCACCGCGCAGGTCCTCGCCCAGGAGACACATGAGCGCGCGGGGGAACGTCTTCCAGTTGGCCATGAGGCGCTGCTCAAGGAACGTCTTGAGGTCATCAAAGGCTTGGGCAGCGGCGAGAACGTCGTTCTCGGCAGGGATGGCTCCGGCGTGGACCGCTGAGTTTCGTCTTTCGTACAGCTCTTTCCAAAACGCGGTCACGGCTGGCCCTCGCCAGTTGCCGCCGAGCAATTGGGGGAACCGGGTCCCTACCAAGGCGCTGAACTTCGTGGCGCGAGCTTGGTCGGTGAGCTCCTTCTCGGTTTGCGCGCCCTGGTCGATGAGCATGAGCCGGTAGGTGTCGAACAGCATCATCTCGGCGGCCGTGTTGAGGCTAACAATGGCGGACAAGAGGTCTCCACGGGTGAACCGGTCGTTTTCCGACTTCTGGCGGTAGAGGCGCGCCTTGAGGAACGGGTAGTCGTTGGCCCAGTGGAAGAACCGGATTTCGAGCCCGAACGCCCAATGAGCCTCCATCGGCTCGCGCGCGGCCCCCGTCTCGTAGTTCAGAATGACCGGGGGTAGCGGGACCCAGCGGTTCTCGTCCAGTCGTGCGCCCTGAATCACCAGATGCCCGAGGTCTCGGTAGTCGACTTCGACCAGGGAGTGGTCGTGGGTGACGGTGGCGGCGGCACGGATCATCGCATTCAGGGCGGGCACGGACCGCAGAAGCCAGAAGTGCCAGGCGTCATCGCGGGAGGCTGTGGCGCAGTCGTGTGGGTCGGTGGTGAGCAGGAACGGGGGCGTCTCCATGGACACGTAGCTGCGGGCGTACGGGATCTCGGGTTCGGAGATGCTGGCGTACGTCTCGAGGTCGTGGCCGTAGAAGGCCTTCACGGCCTTAGCGGTGTCCCCGGGAAGCAATTGAGCCATCGGGACGTCCAGCCGCTGAACGCTGGCGGTGACGACGGGCTTGTCGGTGGCCTGCTGCTGGCATGGGCAAAACTGCCATTCGCCGAACGTCGCGTCCCAAGCGAAACCATCGGGCACTGGAAGGTGAAAAGGCAGGGGGAAGGCATAAGTGAACGCGACTTCGGTGCCATCCGGTGTGCGGTACATGAGCTGCCCCCTGCCTCGATGTTCCGGCACGATGCCGGAGCAGCATGACGATAACCTGCTGCCCCGACCGGAGGGGACTGTCGGGACTCCGGGAGCCGGGTGTCATTGGGTGCCCTGTCTCTGTTCCGGAACGAGACGTCCTTTGGGAGCGGTATGACCACCCAGCTCCCCGGAGAGATTGATTGGGCGGTGCCCGCTATTCGGCACCGCCGGTCGGCGGCATAGAAAGGCCTGCTGCGGAGGGCGTTGGACCAGCTTGCTCGTCTAGCTACCGTCTACCGATGCCCAGCCGCTTGCGGCCTCCTCTTCGGTGATGGCCGGAGTGGTATCCACGAGAATGACCTGTGCTGAGCGACAACGAAAGGCCTGCATCCTCGCTGAGTACTCCGGGTCTCGCTCGAGCGTCTCGTCCGGCTCAACCAGCAGGACGATCGGGTCGCCGTCTGCCCCCGAGTAGAAGGCGTGCATCCACGCAAACTTGTGCCGGGTGGTGACATAAACCCAGTCGGCTGACTCGGCCGGCGGAGCCACCCCGGGATACATCAAGGCCCTGGTCCGAGGCGTTCCGGTCACTGACCGCGCTAAAAGTGCGTCTCCGCGTTTGAGTGACGCACGGGTTCCATGCCAGTAGCGCACCGGTCTCTCAAAGGCCGCGGAGTCGGCGGGCACCATCATGGGCCCGACGCTAACTGAGCGTTGCCCACGCGGCTCCAGAAACCCAACGAAACCAGCCCTGGCCCCCTGGCCGAAGCAGAACGGTTCGTGAGCGATACGGTCGGATTCCTTCAAGCGTGGCGCCGGGCTCGACAGCTGGCGGAGCCAGAACGAGGCAGCCCGGCGTTGGCGACGGTTGGGGCCGCTAGCCAGCGGCGAGATCGGACGTCCGGTCCGCGGCACTGTCCGGTAACCGTCTTAGCGCCTCACGGCCAGCCACCAGTCGATGATCCCAAGCGCCATTACGATCTGAGCCGCTGGCGGGCCGGGCGAACTGAGCACACACGTGCCGCTGGCGGTACCTAACCCGTCTGTCCTTCATTGTTGCCGCTGTTCAGCAGCCGGAGCACTGCAGCTACTCCTTCGCCGTGCTGGAGTCTCCATAGCACCGTGGTCCCGTTGAGGTCGCGCTGCAGATCAGCAGCGTCGAGACCGGCATCACGCAACGTTTTCGCCGTCCGGGCCTGCCCGGGACGAAGGCCCATTGAGACCCAGTAGTCTCGTTCGACTTCATCGAAACCGTGCCATTGCCATGAAACGTCGGTCCACGCCGGTGCGGCGTCGTGGCTGGCATCGGCGAAGGCGGCCGCCACTGGATCTGTGAGGGTGCTGAACGGTTTCGCCTTCGTAGGCATCCTGCGCTTTGGCCGTGGAGGTCGGGCGTCCGGGTAGCGGCGGTCCCTGCTGCGGGGTTCTGACGTCATGAGGGGGTGATTGTTGCGCTTTGGCTGCGGCACTGGGGGTGTGAGGCCGCGCAGCTGGGTCGCGGACCGCTCCTGGGGGGCTTGCGTTCCTTGCATTACTGGCTCGCTAAAGGGCCAGTCGCGGCCGAGGTAATCGACAAGCCGTCTCGCCGGGGGCTCTTCGATCCGGTGCTGCGGCGACCGGACAAACTCCCCGATCGCCGCGACGGCGTCCATCACCTCGCTAGTTGGCACGTCGAGAGCCCGCGCGATCTCGTGCACGGCGAACTTTCGCCTCGGCGTCTGTTGGATCTTCGTCTGATGCAAGACGTGGACCTCCCCGATTCCGCTGGCCGGTCCAACCAGTAGAGCAGATGGCGCCGACATCGGTCGGCCGTCATCCACAGCCCCACCGCGCCGGTGCTGACCAGCGCATCGGAGGCGGAGCCCGCTTCATGGTCGCCAATCGACGGCCAACTGCTGGCTCGATGCTTCGGAGTCCGCGGTGCCCGGCGTGGCGTCCCGTCCGCGGGAGTGTCGAACGTCCCGTCCTCGGCGCGGCACGTGATGGCGCCGGCTCGAGAACCCTCCCCCGTGGCAGATGCACGTTAGCGAATTCGGCAGGCACATAGTCCGGTCAATGAGCCTAATCGGAGGAGGGAGGTCGACGCCATGTACCGTCGAGGGCGTGCCCAACCGCTTCCCTGGCCAGCCCTGCGTCCTCTGTCCCAATCCCTCAGTCGGGGTTGGCGAGCATGTCTGGTCGCAATGGCTCGTGCAGGAGTTCGGTGACCAGGGACCGTTCACCAGCAGCAAGGGCGGCGTTCCGTACACCAAGCGCGACGGCGTGACCGTCGTGAGGCTCCCGGCCCTCCCGAGTGTGCATGTGCCCATGTGCAAGTCTTGCAACGAGCTGCTTAACCGCACCATCGAGCAGCCAGTGAAAGACATTGGCCGGCGCCTGATTCCGTGGTCGGAGGACCACGCGTGGCCGTTGGTAACTGCAGAGGAAAGCGCAGCCCTCGCCCGCTGGTACCTCAAGATCGGGCTGCTGAGCGCTCATCCCAAGGCGGTGCACGATAACCCTCACGTCGATCGGGACGAGGACCTGCCGCGATTCGCGTCTATGGAGCCTGAGTGGCTCGACTGGATGCGCGACGGCTCGCCCCCGCCCGATGGCTTCTCTATCTTCGTCACCCGGCGGGCGGTTGCAGAAGAGACGCCTTGGGAGGGCGAGACGGCGCGCATCTTTCTCCCACACGTGCGCGTTGGGTCGCATGACCTGCGCTACGCGTCACGCTCGTTCGGGATCCGGGGCCTAAATATCTCGATCGTCTGGCACCCAAGCTGGCCGATCTTGCACCCGCTGGTTGAAGCTGGTCGCGCGTGCCAGATCTGGCCGAGTCCAGTTAACGTCGACTTCGGCGCACTTCCCGAGCTCAATCCTCGAGAGTTCAGCTTCGTGGAGGGCATAGGGGTCATGGCGGTCACCGAGGACGAGTTCGCTCGGATGACCGAGAATCCGCTTCAGGTCGGGGTGGACCCGGTCTCCGCCTTCTTCGGCACGTAGCCGTCCCATGCCCGCACCTAAGGGGAAGGGGTGAAGGATTGGGCATCAGGACACGAGGGAGGCCAAACGCAACGTCTTCGCAACCGAGACCAGCCCCGGCAAGCGGCCCGAGCGGCTGTGGGACGGCTCTAAGAAAAGAGCTTGTCCTCGTCGATGTCAAACGGGCGGGATATGTGGACGCCGTCGTAGTCCCCGAAGGGGAACTTGTGGTCCCGAACGATCAGAATATTTACCCGCGCCACGACTGCGGTCGCTAAGTGGATCGCATCCCAGGTCTGGAGACCGAACTCGGCGCGCAGGTCCCCTGCCTTCCGAGCCACGACGGTGTTCACGTCCACCAACTGAGTATCGGGCGACTCCAGCAAGGCGCGAACGCCCTCACGCGCTCGCCTGTGGGCCTCAGTATCGCGCGTGTGGTGGGGCAGGACTTCTGTGAGGATCGCCGTGGACTCCACGAGCTTGATCGCACCCCGGTCCACAGCCGCGAGCAACGACTTGAGGCAAGCGAACTCCTCCTCGCCCTGAACCACGCCGAGGAGTGATGAGGCGTCGAGGAGCGCGCTTTCGATCCTGTCAGGCCTCCCCACGGTTCGCCTCCAGCCACTCCTCGGCGGAGGCACCCTCCAAGTAGTCGGGGTCGATCCCGAACAAGTCGGACCAGCGGACCGCGGGCTTGGTAAGCACGCTGACCTCTTCGGCGCGGATGTGGAATACGCGCCCTTCCGCGTCCTGCTTGATGAGGCCGGTTAACTCGACCTGCCGGTACATCGCGTCCTTCAATTGGTTCCTCAGCGTGGACTCGAAACCGACGCGCACGATCCGCCTGTTGGGAAGACGCAGGCTGGCCCGGTTGCCGCGGGAGACGTTCACGCCGACGAGTTCGCCGCGGACTGAGCCCGGCATCCGCCGCTCAAATGGCTGAAGGTCGTTCAGCCGCTGCCCCAACTCGGGTGTTAGGGCAACCGCGTGGCCGAGTAGGCCCGTGTCCTCAACGAGGCGCAGCCGGGGCGGCACCCAGTCGCTCTCGCCGTCCGCTCGCTGGCCGTGTTCCACGAAGCGGTGGGCCACCCGTACCGCGTCGGGGGTCCAATCGTTGGAGAGCCCACCGCCGCCCTGCACGGTTTCGAGAGAGAAGTACGCGAGCCGGAGCACGCGCGCCTCGGCTAGGTGGTTCTCCGGTGGGGCGACCATCGCAACCGCGGAGCCCGTGCGCAGACTCGTGATGAGCCACGGCACAGGCACGTCAGACAGTTCGTCCAGAAGTGTCAACAGGTCGTGCCCCAACTGAAAGAATCGCCCCGCATTGGCAGGTCGTCCTTCGTCCACTATCAGCTCGAGCGCGTCCATAGGCTCATCATGCACGGCGCGTCCGGCGCTGACGCGGAACCGGCCCAGACCGGTCTTCACCCGCCGCGGGGACCCGCACCGGGACGGGCATGCTCTTCGGCGGGACGGCTTCGCGAGTCCCTGAGTGCAGTGGCGTGCGTCTGGGGGAAGAGACCGCGCGCTCATCGGCAAGACAGGGAGAGGCTTCCGCGTTGCGTGAGCGCGGTGCGCCCGGCCCATCCCGGCCGGCGGGCGTCCGCCGGACCGTTCGCGTCACCGAAGTTCAGCGCGTCTCAGCCATACGCGCTAGAGGCTCAGATGTGGTCGAGATGCACGTCAGTCATCGGGTGCCCACGTCAGAACGTCGAGACCGAGCATGGACCCATCCCGCTCCACCACGATTTCCGCCGTGAGGAGACCGTCAATGAACTCCAATTCCCGCGCACCGCGGTTCTCCCATGTGATCGATGCTCCAAACAAGACAGCATCGTCGACCATGGGCGAGCGCCCGACGTCGTAGCCGACGGGCGTCGAAGCGTCATCGTCTGCGACCTGAGCTGAGGCCCGCACAGAGTCCTCCGTGGGATCAAGCCGATGGTCGTCGCACGTACCGTACTTCCCCGTCATATGGGTTCGGGGAGCCAGACAGGCGTCGCCTGCCGGTGTCACCGGGGCGGCGCAGTACGGCGCCAGGTGCTCAGCACAGAGTCCGAGCCGAGCAGGTGCCATCCGCAGGCACGGCCGTCCGGTATCGTCCACGCCACAGCAGCGGACCGGCGGTCGCTTCTTGGGCATCCGCATAGTTCCTCCTTCGCCTGTTCGGACAGGCAGTCGATGTGAGTGATTCGGGGCACTCTGCCCAACGGTCCCCTCTACGGTCGCGGCCTAGCACTGACGGCACCATGCCCGACCCCCCTTCCCACTTGTGGACACCTATGTCCCCTCATCGGCGGGGGGCCCGTGAGTTAGCTGCGTCCGGAAACTGGGGGATATGGGCGTGTCGCCTTCTTCAGGAAGAGAACCCCGCGGTGCGCCTGCGTGATCGCACCCGGTCTGATGTGCCCGCTCCCCCCACCGACGACGGCGGCCTGCGAGGCCCCGTGGTGCGGTGCGACGAACGGCGGCCGGGTGATGAGCTGCCCTCCCCCGACGGAGGAGCCGAGCGCCCCGAGGACCGAGTGGATGGCGGTCACCTCCATCGACTCCTCGTCGTCGAGGCCCGGGAGCACTCCCGGCAGACGTTCGGCCAGCATCGTCTTGCCAGCGCCCGGCGGGCCGGCGAGCAGCAGGTGGTGGCCGCCCGCGGCGGCGATCTCGAGGGCGAGCTTGGCGTCGGCCTGGCCCACCACCTCGGAGAGGTCCTTGGCGACGACCGGCGCCGGCGGCGGGGCCGGTGGCACCGGCACCTCTGCGACCGCCCGGCCCCGACGCAGCGCGTCGTAGCGACGCACGAGCTCGGCGACCTCGGCCACGGGGTGCACGCGGACGCCGCGCACGAGCCTCGCCTCCGCCGCGTTGGCGACGGGCACGACGACGTGCCGCACGCCGGTGAGGGCTGCGGCGCGCACGAGCGGCAGCACGCCGGGCACGGCCCGCACCGTGCCGTCGAGCCCGATCTCCCCGATGTGCACCACGTCGGCCACGACCGCGTCCTTGACGACGCCCATGGCCGCGGCCACGGCCACGAAGATGCCGAGGTCGAAGCCCGTGCCCACCTTGCGCTCACCGGCAGGCGAGAGGTTGACGGTGACCCGGCGCTGGCTCACCGGCAGTCCCTCGATCGTGGCCGCGACGGCCTTGATGCGGTCGGACGACTGCTTGACGGCCGAGTCACCGAGTCCGCTGATCGCGAAGCCCGGGAGCCCTTGAGCCACATGGGCCTCCACGTCGACGACGAAGCCGTTGACCCCGCGCAGCGCGACCGCCCGGGTGTGCCCGAAGCCCATCAGCACACGCCCCTCAGGTGCTCCAGCCGCGCCGGCCGACCGGGCAGGCACAGGATGGAGACGACGTCGATGCGCAGGGGCCCGCCGGCCTCCGCCGGATGGTCGTCGCGCCAGAGCCCGCCGAGCTGCCGCAGCCGACGCAGCTTGCGCCACGTCACCGCCTCGAAGGGGGCGCCGAAGCCCTCACCGCTGCGCGTCTTCACCTCGCAGATGACGAGCTCGTGCGCCTCCCTGGCAACGATGTCGAGCTCGCCCCGCACGCATCGCCAGTTGCGGTCGAGGATCGCCATCCCCTGACCGAGCAGGTGGCGGGCCGCGAGCCGTTCGCCGTAGTCACCGAGCGCGCGAGGCCGGGAGACGGCAGGATCTGCGCCGCCGGTGTCGGCAGGGATCGAGAGGTCCATGACCCCCACCCTCGACGCCCCGAGCGGCACTGCGCGACGCCCACGTCACGCCTGTGGACGGCATACCCCCTCGCCACGCCTGCACCGGGGAGGTGTGGACAGCCGACCCGACCTCAGGAGAAGTCGCCGGACTCCGGCAGCTTGATGTCGGGCTTGGGCAGCTCCTCGACGTTGACGTCCTTGAACGTCACGACGCGCACGTTCTTGACGAAGCGCGCAGGGCGGTAGATGTCCCACACCCAGGCATCGGCCATCGTCACGTCGAAGAAGACCTCGCCGCCGTCGGTGCGCACCTTCACGTCGACGGAGTTGGCAAGGTAGAAGCGCCGCTCGGTCTCGACGACGTGCGTGAAGAGCCCGACGACGTCGCGATACTCCTTGTAGAGCTGCAGCTCCATCTCGGTCTCGTACTTCTCGAGGTCTTCCGAACTCACCGCTGGCTCACCTGACCGTCGTTGCTGTCTGCTCGGGCACCGCGAGGGGCACCGGCAGGTCCGTCCCCTCATTCAACACCCCAACCAGCCCGGGCTCGTGCACGCCGGGCAGGCGCCACGACCGGCGGTGCAGCTCGCAGGGCCCCAGCCGGGCGAGCGCGTCCATGTGCTCGGGCGCGGCATACCCCTTGTTGAGGCTCCAGCCGTATGCCGGGTGGTCGGCCGCCAGCCCCACCATGAGGTCGTCGCGCTCCACCTTCGCGAGCACGCTCGCGGCGGCCACGGAGGAGCACTTGAGGTCGGCCTTGATCATCGTCGTCACCGGCGGCGTCGACGGACCAGCGGCGTCGTCGGAGAAGGCGAGCAGCCCCACCTCGCCCGGGGAGGTCAGCCAGTCGTGGTTGCCGTCGAGGATGACGAGGTCGGGCACGACCCCGAGGGAGTCGAGCGCGCGCGTGCCGGCGAGCCGCAGCGCGGCCATGATGCCGATGGCGTCGATCTCGTCAGGACCGGCGTGACCCACGGCATACGCGACGGCCCAGCGCTGGATGCGCGGGACCAGCCCCTGGCGTGCGCGCTCGGTGAGCAGCTTGGAGTCCTTGACCCCGACCGGCGCCGAGCGGACCGTCTCGTCGATGACGACGACACCGACGCTCACCGGGCCGGCGAGGGCGCCGCGACCCACCTCGTCCATGCCCGCGAGCAGACGGTGACCGGAGCGCTGCAGGGCACGCTCGACCCGCAGCGACGGCTTCTTGGAGGGGGTGGGACGCGAGACCATCGAGACCATCGACCGGTCAGCCCGCAGGCGCCTTGGTGGTGGTGGTGGCCGGCGAGGTCGTCGACCCGGACGGCGCGACGGCGGGGGTGCCCGCCGGAGCCGGCACCTCGGCGAAGGTGCGCTCGGGCACGCCGAGCCAGGTCACGTGGTCGATGGGCCAGACGATGAAGAGGGCGCGCCCGACGAGCTTGTCGAGCGGCACCGAGCCGGTCGCGCCCGTGCCGTCGTCGTGGAAGCGGCTGTCGGAGGAGTCGGAGCGGTGGTCGCCCATCACCCACACGTGCCCCGCGGGCACGGTGATGTCGAACTTCTTGCCCTCGCTCGGGGCGTCGCCCGGCTTGATGTAGGGCTCGGTGATCGGCACGCCGTTGACGAGGATGGGGCCCGCGCCACCGTCGGACTGCACCCGGTCACCGGGCAGGCCGATGACCCGCTTGATGAGGTGGTTCTCGGCGTCCTCGGGCAGCAGGCCGACGAAGACGAGTGCCTCGTGGAAGGGCCCGCCGACGGTGCTGCTGCCGTTGTCGAGGCCCGAGAGCCACGGGGTGGGGGTGCCGGGGTCCTCGAAGACGACGACGTCGCCGCGGCGCAGGTCGAACGGCCCGGGGGTCAGCTTGCTGACGATCACCCGGTCGTCGCGCACGAGGGTGTTCTCCATCGAGCCCGACGGGATGTAGAAGGCCTGGAAGAGCCACGTCTTGACGACGAACGACAGGGCCATCGCCAGCACGATGACGATGACGAGCTCCTTGATGGCCGCGAGCACCGTCCCGAAGAAGCCGCGGGGGCGGTCCTCGTCGTTGTCGAAGTCCTCGTCGTAGCCGTCGTCGTCACGCTGGCCGCGGCGGCGCTGGAGGTCGTCCGTGCCGCGCCCGCGCGTCGGGTCCTCGGGGCGTCCGGTCTGCTGCGACATCACTCACCATTTCGTGGGACGGGGACGGCTGGCACGGATGTCAGCTGGCCTTGGTCGACGTCTCCGAGCCGACCGAGCGGCCAGTATCGCACCCAGACCTTGCCGATGATGTCCTCCCCCGGCACCATGCCGCTGCCCGGTTCGCCCAGGTGTGCCCGCGAGTCCGACGAGGCCCCGCGGTTGTCGCCCATGACCCAGAAGCGGTCGTCGGGCACCGTCACGTCGAAGGTCATCGTGCTCGGCACGGCTCCCGGCGCGATGTAGGGCTCGTCGACGGCGACGCCGTTGATCTCGAGGCGCCCGTCGGGAGCGCAGCACTTCACGCGGTCACCGGGCAGCCCGATGACCCGCTTGACGTAGTCGGTCGGCTGCCCCTTGCCGAAGAGGCTCTGCCCCGCCTCGACGAGCGTCTGCACGACGCCCCGCTCCGGCAGGCGCAGGTTGAACGCCTGCGACGCGTCGAAGACGACGATGTCGCCGCGCTGCAGGTCAGCGGGCGCCGTCAGACGGCTGACGAGGATGCGGTCGCCGACGAGCAGCGTGTCCTCCATCGACGCGCTCGGGATGCCGAAGGGCGTCACGAGGAAGGCGCGCACGAGCAGCACGAGCAGCAGCAGGCTCGCCGGGCCGAGGAGCCAGCGATGCCGCCGTATGCCGCTCGGCTCGGGAGTGCGCGAAGGCGCGGCGGACCCGGGCTCGGGGGCCGTCCCGGCACTCATGCCGGGGCGTCCCGGAGGGGATCCACCGCGCCTCGCGAGGTCATCGTGACGCCTGCGTCAGCAGACGTCGTCAGGCCTTCTTGGCCGGGGCCTTGGCGGCCGTCTTGGCCGGCACGGTCTCACGCTTCTCGCGGATCTTGGCAGCCTTGCCGCGCAGACCACGCAGGTAGTAGAGCTTGGCGCGGCGCACGTCACCACGGGTCACGACCTCGATGTGGTCGATGATCGGGGTGTGGAGCGGGAAGGTGCGCTCGACGCCGACACCGAACGAGATCTTGCGGACGGTGAAGGTCTCGCCGATGCCGCCGCCGTGGCGACGGATGACGACGCCCTGGAAGACCTGGACACGCGAGCGCGTGCCCTCGACGACCTTGACGTGGACCTTGAGCGTGTCGCCCGCACGGAAGGCGGGGATGTCGTCGCGGAGCGACGCCTTGTCGAGCTCGTCGAACTTCTGCATGATGCTTCGCTTTCCTGGGCGCCACAGGTCACCCGGCAGGTATGTCAGGGCGCGTCCCTCAGGCCACGTGGCACACCGGGTCAGGCTGGTGGGCCAACTCCCCCTGTGGCAGGGGCCATCGAGTCAGGACGCAAGGGTCAAGTCTGCCAGAGCACACGGCATACCAGAAATCGGCCGGCCCACGGGGCCAGGTGCCCGTGCGACCCCGACGAGCCTACGGTGGCGCCGTGGACATCTCACCCGGCTGGCCCGTGGCCGTCGCCCTCGTCGTGCTCCTCGCCGTCACCGTCCTCGCCAACCGCCTCGGGCGCATCGACCTCGACCGCGAGGCGGCGGTGGCGGGGGTGCGCGCGATCGTGCAGCTCGGACTCGTGGCTCTCGTCATCACGGCGGTCGTGCGTTCGATCTGGCTGTCGCTGTTGGCCGTCGGTGTCATGTTCACGACGGCGGCAGTGACGACCGCCCGTCGGGTGGGCGCACCCCGGGCCTGGCACTGGGCGGCGGCGTCGATGGCCTGCGGTGTGGTGCCCGTGGTCGCGATCCTGCTCCTCAGTGGCGCCGTGCCCTTCGTCGGCGTCGCCCTCATCCCGGTCGGCGGCATCGTCATCGGCAACACGATGACGGTGCACACGCTCGTCGGCCGCCGCACGTTCGCAGCCCTGCGCGAGGAGCACGGGCAGTACGAGGCCTGCCTGGCGCTCGGTCTGACCTCCCACCAGGCCATCGACGAGGTGATCGCGCGCCGGGTGCCCGAGGGCATCGTGCCGAGCCTGGACCAGGTGCGCACGTCCGGCATCGTCACCCTCCCCGGCGCCTTCATCGGCGTCATGCTGGGCGGCGGCAGTGCGGTGCAGGCAGCGACGGCCCAGGTGCTCGTCCTCTTTGCCATCATGGCGACGCAGGCGATCACGGCGGGCGTGCAGGCCGAGCTCATCCGCCGCCGGCTCATGCTCGCACCGGACCTCCGCGCGTCACTCGTCTCCTGAGGACAGACGGCCCGGCCTCAGCGCCCCAGCCGCTTGGTCAGGTGCACGGCGCCCGTGGGCACGTCGACCACATCGGTCACGACGCGGTAGCCGGCCTTCTTGTACATCCGGAGGTTGTCGGCGCTGAGCGCGCCGGTGTCGAGCGACATCGTCCGTATGCCGTCCGGGGCAGTCGACTCGGCATGCTCGAGGAGGCGCCGGCCGAGTCCCCGGCCGCGCAGGTCGGGCACGACGCACAGGCGACCGATGAACCAGTCGTCACCGTGCCGCGAGGTGCGCACCGCGCCGACGAGGCGACCGCCCTTGCGAGCGACCCAGGTCTGCGTCGTGTCGAGGCTGGCCCGCACGTCGTCGAGGCTCTCGGTCAGGGCCGGGATGTCGAGGGTGTCGTTGAGCAGCGCCTCCTGCACCCAGCAGGCCTTGAAGAGCACGTTGAGCTCGGGCACGTCGGCCGCAGTGGCAGCGGCGATCTCGGCCTCCCCCTCTCCGTGCGAGGCGTGCAGCAGGTCGGGGCGACGGGCGGCGGTGCGGGTGAGTCGCTGCTCGTGGCGCCAGGCGGCGATGGCGGCGTGGTTGCCCGAGAGCAGGATCGGTGGCACCTCGCGGCCGTTCCACTCGCGGGGCTTGGTGTAGATGGGGTATTCGAGCAGGCCGTCCTCGTGCGACTCCTCGACGAGCGACTCGGCGTTGCCGATGACGCCGGGCACGAGGCGGCCGATCGCCTCGACCATCGCGAGCACGGCCACCTCGCCACCGTTGAGCACGTAGTCACCCAGGCTGACGACCGAGACGCCGAGCCCGAGGGTCTCTCGCGCGTGCTCGTAGACGCGCTCGTCGATGCCCTCGTAGCGGCCGCACGCGAAGGCCAGCCACGGCTCCTGCGCGAGCTCGCGGGCCATGGCCTGCGTGAAGGGGGCGCCTCCCGGACCGGGCACGACCAGGTGGGGACGCATGGCAGACGCGCTCGAATCGTCTTGCGCGACAACGTGGTCGAGCGCTTCGGCCCACGGCTGCGCCTTCATCACCATGCCCGCCCCACCGCCGTAGGGGGTGTCGTCGACGGTGCGGTGCCGGTCGTGCGTGAAGTCGCGCAGGTCGTGCACGCGGACGTCGAGCAGGCCGTCCTCGCGGGCCTTGCCGATGAGCGACAGGTCCAGTGCGGCCAGGTAGTCGGGGAAGATCGAGACGACGTCGATGCGCAGCGCAGGCCCGCCGTCAGGGCTCACTCGGCGCCCTCGCGGTAGAGGTCGAAGAGGCCGGCGGGCGGGTCGACCACGACGTGGTCCTCGGCCACCACGGGCACCATGTGCCGGATGAAGGGCACGTAGGCCGTCACGCCGTCGGTCAGCGTCAGGACGAGCCGGTCCTGGGCCGCACCGATCTCGAGCCCGGTGACGGTGCCGACCACGGCGCCGCCCGGGTCACGCACCTCGAGCCCGACGAGGTCGTCCTCGTAGAACGCGTCCTCGTCGTCGGTCGCCGGCGCGGCCTCCTCCGACACGAGCCGCGTGCCCCGGAGGCCCTCGGCGCCGGTGCGGTCGGGGATCTCCGCGAAGCTGAGGAGCCAGACGCCGTTGTGCACGCGCGTCGAGGCGATCGTCAGCGCCTTGGGCACCCCCGACCCCGGGTCGGCCTCGGTCTCGATGACGGCGCCGACCGGGAAGCGGGTCTCGGGCTCGTCGGTGTGCAGGCGCACGGTGACCTCTCCCCGCAGACCGTGGGGCTTGCCGATCCGGGCGAGGACGAGACTCATGTCGGCATCCTCTCAGGTTTGGTCGGGGCGGCGCACCGGTGCCGGGAGCGGCTGGGGGCCGGACGGCATACGGCAGTGGGGCACTCAGCGTCACGGGGTGACGGCGTGCGGAAGGGGCGCCCCGGTGATCCGGAGCGCCCCTTCTCGTGCGGTGCTGGAGGTGGCGCTGGCGCCGGGCCCCTCAGCGCTCGCGGTCGGTGTCGACGATGTCGACCCGGATGCTGCTGTTGCCCGCGAGGGCGGCCACGACGGTGCGCAGGGCGCTCGCCGTGCGGCCGGAGCGGCCGATGACGCGGCCGAGGTCGTCGGGGTGCACCCGGACCTCGAGCAGCTCACCGCGACGCAGCTCCTTGCGGCGCACGACGACATCCTCGTCGTGGTCGACGATGCCCTTGACGAGGTGTTCGAGGGCCTCCTCGATCATGCTCAGGCCTCGGCCTTGGCGGTGTCGTCGCTCGTGGCCTCGTCGGCCGCGGGCGCGTCGGCCTTGGCCTCGTCAGCCTTGGGAGCCTCGGCCTTGGCGGCGTCGGCCTTGGGGGCGTCGGCCTTCTTCTCGGCCTTCTTGCGCGAGCCACCGTCGTCGGACTTGCCGGCGGCGGAGAGAGCGGCCTCGTAGAGGTCCTTCTTCGCCGTCTTGGGCTCCTTGGTCTTCAGGGTGCCACCGTCGACGACCTTGAGCAGAGCTGCGACGGCCTCGGTGGGCTGGGCGCCTTGGGCGAGCCAGTAGTGGGCGCGCTCCATGTCGATCTCGATGAGCGAGGGCTCCTCGGTGGGGTGGTACTTGCCGATCTCCTCGATGGCCCGGCCATCGCGCTTGGTGCGCGAGTCCATGATGACGACGCGGTAGAACGGTGCACGGATCTTGCCCATGCGCTTGAGACGAATCTTGACGGCCACTGGTGTGGTTTCCTCTTCCGTGTTGTGAGCGCGGCAAGACCACGCAGAGGTGCGTGGGGGGCCGACTGCCCGGTGTAGGCGTCCGGGTCAGGCGAGAGAGTTCTGGCCCGACGGGTACAGCCGTCCATTCTGCCAGACTCCGGCGGGTGCTCCGAACCGACGGCTGCCGGTCAGCGTCGGCCCCTCACGCGAAGGCAGTGCGCACCGCGAGCGCCCGGCGCACGACCTCTGCCTTGGGCACGTCGACCGCGGTGTCGATCACCGGCACGACCGCCGGGTCGAAGCCGGCCCGGGCGAGGCCCATCCGCAGCTCGGGGCCGGTGGCCCGGCACTCGACGACACCCCCCACCGGTGACGACCGGAGCAGCTCGAAGAGCGTCGCGGTCTGGGGCACGGTGTTGGCGGAGTAGAGCGGCACGGCGAGCTCGACGGCGAGGGCTGCCGCCAAAGTCGTGCCGCCGTAGCCCGCCGCACCCGTGACGATGCACGCCACCCGGCGGTGCCCGTGCGGCCGGTAGGGCGCCGCGGGCCAGTCCGAGGCGAGCATCGCGTAGCGGTCGTGGTCGCGCCACCCCCGCCTGCCGTCGATCCCCGGCAGGTGCAGGAACGAGCGGGAGTAGCCCTCGTGGACGAAGCCGAGCGAGCGCACGAGACCGGCCGACCGCGCGTTGGCCGGCTGGATGTTGGCCTCGATCCGGTGCAGGCCCATCCCCGTCGGCTCGTCGGCGAAGACGAGGTCGAGCGCCAGGGTGAGCCCCTCGACGAAGAGGCCGCGGCCGGCATACGGGTCGTAGGCGTCGTAGCCGATCGTCGCGCTGAGGAAGGCCCCGCGCACGACGTTGGCGACGTTGATCCGCCCGACCAGTCCGTGCTCGCCGGCGGGCTCGCGCGCGATGACCATGAACGTGCGGTAGACCGCCGACTGGCTCCCGAGCACGGTCGGCAGGTTGTGGGGGTCGGGCATCGCGAAGTCGGCGAGCCGGCGGCTCGACCGGGTCACCGCTTCGACGTATGCCGTCTCGTCGGCCGCGGTGGGCGGGCGCACGAGGACGCGCTCCCCCATCGCCGTCAGGGGCTCGTCGGCGGGGCGGGTGTCAGAGGACAACGCGACCTCGCAGGACGACACCGGAGGGGTCGGTGACCGTGCCGACGTCGTCGCGTGGGTCCGACCGCAGCACGACGAGGTCGGCGTCGGCGCCCTCGACGAGACCGGGTCGGCCCAGCCACTCGCGCGCCCCCCAGGTCGCGGCCGAGACGACCTCGTGGTTCGACAGGCCCGCCTTGGTCAGCTCGACCATCTCGGCACCGACGAGTCCGTGCGGCAGGCTGCCGCCCGCGTCGGTGCCGACGTAGATGGGCACCCCCGCCTCGTGGGCGGCGCCGATCGTGGCGTAGCGCCGGTCGTGCAGGTCGAGCATGTGGCGATGGTAGTCGGGGAACTTCTCGGCGGCCGGGGCAGCGAGGTCGGGGAAGTGCGCGATGTTGACGAGGGTCGGCACGATGGCGATCCCCTGTGCCGCAAAGGTGTCGATCGAGTCCTCCTGCAGACCGGTGGCGTGCTCGATGCAGTCGATGCCGGCGGCGGCGAGATCGCGCAGCGACTGCTCGCCGAAGCAGTGCGCCGTCACACGGACGCCCTCCTCGTGGGCAGCGGCCACGGCGTCGGCGACGGCCGCTCGGCTCCAGCTCGGCGCGAGGTCGCCCACGTCGCGGTCGATCCAGTCGCCGACGAGCTTGACCCACCCGTCCCCGCGGTGCGCCTCGAGGCGCACGTGCCGGGCGAGGTCGGCCTCCTCGACCTCGTGGGCGTAGTTGCGGATGTAGCGGCGGGTGCGGGCGATGTGGCGGCCGGCACGGATGATCTTTGGGAAGTCGTCGCGCTCGTCGACCCAGCGCGTGTCACCGGGCTGGCCGGCGTCGCGGATGAGGAGCGTGCCGGCGTCGCGGTCGGTGCGGGCCTGCCGCTCCGCCTCCTCGCGGGGCACCTCGCCGTGCGGTCCGAGCCCGACGTGGCAGTGAGCATCGACGAGCCCCGGGAGCACCCAGCCCTCGAGCGTCTGGACGTCGGCGGCATACCGGCTGCTCGGCGCCGTGAACGTCACCTTGCCATCGATGACCCACAGCTCGTCGACCGTCTCGTCGGGGCCGACGAGGACTTGGCCTCTGACATGGAGCACCGGTGCACTCATGTCGATGACCCTATCGAGACCGGTTGCGGGTGAGGGTGGTGAGGATGTCGTGCCAGTAGGGCATCAGCGTGGCGAGGTGCCCGGCGCCCTCGCGGACGACGAGGGTCGAGGTGGGCAGCCGTTCGTGCAGCCACCGACCGTGCTCGAGCGGCACGAGCTGGTCGCGGTCGCCGTACCAGAGCCACACGGGCGCGGTGACGGCCCCGAGGTCGACGTCCCACCCGACGGCGAAGGCGAGCGAGTCGCGGGAGGCGCCGCGGTAGGTCGGGAGGGCGTCGCGCAGGTCTGCGGCCCACGGCTCGAGCATCTCGGGAGGCAGCGGGGCCTCCCCCGGCGCCAGGGCCGACAGCGCGCCGACCACCTGCTCGTCGCGCACGTCGGTCGAGACGTCGAGCGGCGCGCCGAACTGCGTGTCGTTGGCCGTCACGGCGCCGTCCATGTCGCCGGCGCGGGCGAGGCGCACGGCGGGGTCGTCGCAGATCGTGGGGTCGAGGGCGGTGAGGGACGCGACGCCCGCGACGACTCCGACAGCGGTCACCCGGCCGGGATCGACGGCCGCCGTCGCGAGGGCGAACGGCCCGCCGCCCGACGCGCCGAGGGTGCCGAGCTCGCCGATGCCGAGCAGGTCGGCGAGGTCCAGGGTGTCCCGCGCCACCGAGGTCAGGGTGGTGGCCGTGTCGGAGGAGGCGCCGTAGCCCGGCCGCGAGAAGGCGACGAGCCGCACCCCCGCACGTCGGGCCGCCCCGTCGCCGAGCGCGGCCTGGAGGCGACCGGCCGGAGTGCCGTGGAAGTAGACCACCGGCAGCCCTCGAGGGTCGCCGCCCTGCCACACGTCGAGCGTGCGGCCGTCCGGCAACCGCACCTGCCCGAGCCCGTCGGTGGTGACCACGCCCCCGAGCGTATGCCGCGTGCCGCCTCCTGCTTGGCCCTTCCCGCACCGCGGCGGCTGCCACAACCCCAACCGCAGACTGATCCGCAGACAGATCTGCAGTCAGACGGTGGTCGGCATCAATCGGCGGATCAGTCTGCGGTTGGGGCTGCTCTGACGACACCGGACGCGGACTGATCTGCAGCCTGATCCTCAGCCCACCCATGCCCAGGCATCACGGGGTGTGGCGATCACGGGTGGCCTCGGGCGCGACATGGCGCGATCCAGACCGGCGAGCACCGCCTGGAGGCAGGTGTCCGCATCGTTGGCGATCACGTTGGGCGTCAGTGGGACCACCTCGACTCCGGCATCCCGAAGATCTTTGTCCGCCAGCACGGTCGCGTCCCAGTCGAGCACCTCCGAGTGGAAACGACGGGAGTGGACCAGGATCGCGAGCGCCACCTCGTCGATCCAGAGGTCCGGCGTCGTCAGAGGCACCTTGTCGCTGGTGGTGACGGCAGGGTTGGCCCAGAGTCCTGCCAGCCTCGGTGATCGGCGCAGGACACGAGCAAGGTCCGACTCCGGCAAGGACCACGCACCTGTGGCGGCTTCGGCCAGGGCCGCGGTGAGCCGAACCGACCCGTTGCGGCGCCGAACCCCGACCCAGTGCTGCACATCCGCGAGCCGGACGAACCGCTCCTGGATGGAACCGACGATGATCGCCCGCGCCTGCCGTTCGTCGGCCACGTCGGCTGCAGCGTCCACGACAGCCCGCGGACGGCAGGAGATCCTGAGCGGGCCACGGTCGATGACGCGTTCATTGGTGAGGCGCGTCGCAGCGATCGACAGCCACATGACGCGACGTGATCGCTGCGGGTGAGGGACGAACATCTGGACCGGGGAGCGCAAACCCGTGGGTCCCCCGCCGTGGATCGCGAGGGCCGTCTCTCCCCGAAGCCAACCTGCCGGCCCCGCATAGAGCTGCGCCGCGACCAGCCTCTGCAGGTCAGTCAGAGCTCCCGTGTTGAGCATGAGCACCCCGGGCAGAAGCGATCGCCAGTGTCTGCCGCTGTGCCACCGGATCAGCCCCGGCGGCACACCCGCCGCCTCGAGTTGTGCGCGGCTCACCACGCCGGACTGTGCCTCTGCCAGTGCTCGGACCTCGTCAGGAATCTGCATAGGCCGCAGCGTCTGCCCGAGTCGGCGTCAGACGAGGAGAGGCGATGGAACCTGTGGATGAGAACGTCAGCGCCGAGGGAGGTGTGGATGTCGGCCGCGGTGCCGACAGGTCATGGACAGCTGCCCCCGCAGACTGATCTGCAGACTGATCTGATCTCAGGATCAGTCTGCGAATCAGTCTGCGTTTGGTGCTGCCATGACGACACCGAACGCAGACTGATCCGCAGATTGAAGGCCTGAGGCGATCAGTCTGCGGATCAGTCTGCAGGTGGGGTTGGTGGCGGAGGCGAGGGCGGCCCGACGCCGGTGTGGGTCAGCGGCCGCCGAGGAACTTCTCGAAGCCCTTCGGCAGGTTGTTGGGGTCGAAGCCCGCCATCGGGTCATCGCCCTGGGCGGCGCCAGCACCGTCAGCGCCGGGCACACCGAAGGCGCTGGCCGCAGCTGCCGACCGGCCCGACGCCGCCTTCTCGGCAGCAGCACGCTCGTCGGCAGCGCGCTTGGCCGGGTTGCCGCTCTTGCTCTTCTTGCGCTGCGGCTGCTGCGGGCGGCCGCGCTTGCCGGTGCCGGGCACCCCGGGCATGCCCGGCAGGCCGCCTCCTCCGCCGCGCGCCATCGACTTCATCATCTTCTGGGCGTCGCCGAAGCGGACGAGCAGCTGGTTGACCTCGGTCACGGTGACACCGGAGCCCTTGGCGATGCGGGCGCGGCGCGAGCCGTTGATCTGCTTGGGGTGGGTGCGCTCGAACGGCGTCATCGAGCGGACCATCGCCTCGACGCGGTCGAACTCGCGGTCGTCGAAGGCGTCGAGCTGGTCGCGCATGCCCTGCATGCCCGGCATCATCTTGAGCATCGACTTGAGCGAGCCCATCTTCTTGATGGCGTTCATCTGCTGGAGGAAGTCCTCGAAGGTGAAGTCCTCCTCCGCCATGAACTTGCGCGCCATCTCGTCGGCCTGGCGCTTGTCGAACGCCTTCTCGGCCTGCTCGATGAGCGTCAGCACGTCACCCATGTCGAGGATGCGGCTGGCCATGCGGTCGGGGTGGAACACCTCGATGTCGGTGACCTTCTCACCGGTCGAGGCGAACATGATCGGCTCGCCGGTGATCTCGGCGACGGAGAGCGCCGCACCACCGCGGGCGTCCCCGTCGAGCTTGGAGAGCACGACACCGGTGAAGGCCACGCCCTCATGGAAGGCCTGCGCCGTCTCGACCGCGGCCTGGCCGATCATCGCGTCGATGACGAAGAGCACCTCGTCGGGGCGGATCGCCTCGCGGATGTCGGCGGCCTGCTGCATGAGGTTGGCGTCGACCGCGAGACGGCCCGCGGTGTCGACGATGACGACGTCGTACTGCTTCGCGCGGGCCTGCTCGATGCCCATCCGCGACACGGCGACGGGGTCACCGAACGAGCGGGTGCCCTCGCTGGAGCCCAGCACGGCGTCGTGCCCGCCCATGTTGCCGCGCTCGGGAGCGAAGACCGGCACACCCGCACGCTCACCGGTGACCTCGAGCTGGGTCACCGCGTTGGGGCGCTGCAGGTCGGCGGCGACGAGCAGGGGCGTGTGTCCCTGGTCCTTCAGCCACTTGCCGAGCTTGCCGGCGAAGGTGGTCTTGCCCGAGCCCTGCAGGCCGGCGAGCATGATGACGGTCGGCGGCTGCTTGGCCAGCACGAGCTGTCGGGTCTGCCCGCCGAGGATCCCGACGAGCTCCTCCTGCACGATCTTGACGACCTGCTGGGCGGGGTTGAGCGCCTGGCTCACCTCGGACCCGAGCGCGCGCTCGCGCACCCGGCCGGTGAACCGCTTGACGACGGGCAGCGCCACGTCGGCGTCGAGCAGCGCCAGCCGGATGTCACGGACCGTCGCGTTGACGTCGGACTCCGACAGGCGGCCCTTGCCGCGCAGGTTCTTGAAGGTGGCGGTCAGCCGGTCAGACAGGGATGCGAACACCCGGCAAGGTTATCCGCTCCCACGCCGGGTGCCGATTCGGCCGTCCACGCCAGCAGCCCACCCCACCACGCCGGTATGCCGTCCGACTCGTCCCAGCGCCGGGCCGCCTCCCCCGGTGGGTCGGGGGTCAGGCGTCGCAGGTGTCGATGATCATCGCGACGGCCTGCGCGGCCCGGGCCGGGGCGAGCTGCCCGCCCCCGAACTCGGTCACGTAGAACGTGTCGAGCGTCTGGCCGGCATACGTGGCGATGTGTGCCGACCGCACCGACAGCGAGGCCCGTGCGAGCGTCATGCCGATGTCCTGGAGCAGGCCGGGGCGGTCGGTGGCGCGCACCTCGATGACCGTCGCGGTGTCGGAGGCGCTGCTGATCACCATGGCCCGCGCGGAGTCGACCGAGCCCGAGCCGGGGCTGCGGACCCCGCCCGCCTTGCGTCGCTGGAGCTTGCCGAGCGGCGAGCGGTCGCCGGCGGCCACCCGTGAGAGGTCGCGGGAGATGATCTCCGGCAATGGCGTCTCACCGCCGGGTGAGTCGACCCACCACTCGTTGACGGCGAGCCCGTCGACGGTGCGGACGATGGCCGAGCGCACGATGAAGCCGTGCGCCGCGAGCAGGCCGGCGGTGTCGGCGAAGAGCCCGGCGCGGTCGCGGGCGATGATGTCGATGCGGTGGGCGCCACCGAGTGATGACACGGTGACGTAGGGCTCCCCGGAGGCGACCTTGTCAAGGGCCTCGTCGGAGAGCGGCAGGGTCTCGATCGGTTCCACGACGAGAGCCCCCTCTCCTTCGGACTGGGCGATGAGGGCCGCCCGGCAGGCCGTGTGGAGACGTGAGACGAGCCCGGCTCGCCAGTCGCTCCAGGCCTTGGGGCCGGCGGCTGACGCGTCCGCCTCGGTGAGGGCGCGCAGGAGGTCGA
This sequence comes from Humibacillus xanthopallidus, assembly GCF_044793955.1. GTDB lineage: Bacteria > Actinomycetota > Actinomycetes > Actinomycetales > Dermatophilaceae > Humibacillus > Humibacillus xanthopallidus_C. The sequence goes on from NZ_CP084995.1 coordinate 3,188,441, forward strand.
GCGTGGTCACCGAGCCGTCGACGGCCTCGGAGAGCGCGGCGATGGTCGCCGGGTCCTCGGGGTCGCGACGGGTGGCCAGGTCGACGAGGGTGAGGTGCTCGCGCACGAGCCGCACGATGATCTCGCGGTCGGCGTCGGAGGCGCCCATCCGCCGCAGCACGCCGTCGGCGATCTCGGCGCCGGTGACCGCGTGGTCGCGCGAGCCGGGCACCTTGCCGATGTCGTGCAGGACGGCGGCGAGCATGAGCAGGTCGGGGCGAGCGACGTCACGGACCATGCCGCTCGCAGCGACGACGGTCTCGATGAGGTGCCGGTCGACCGTGTGCCGGTGCACGGCGTTGCGCTGGGGCCGGCTGCGCACGGCAGACCACTCAGGGATCCACCGCTCCACGACACCGGCGAGGTCGAGCCCCTCCCACACCGTGACGAGCCCGGGACCGGCGGCGAGCAGGTCGGCGAAGAGGTTGCGAGCGACCTCGGGCCAGGGCTCGGGCATCGCGGGCGACTGGGAGGAGAGGTTCTTGAGGGTCGTGGGCGAGAGGGGTATGCCGCCGCGTGCCGCCACGACGGCCGCGCGCAGCGGGATGATCGGGTCGGACGACAGGTCGGCGGACGGGCCGAGCACGGCCTCGCCGTCGTGGCGGTAGAGGCCGTAGCCGAGCGGGGCGAGCTGCGGTCGCCGCGGGCCGACGCGCAGGGTGCGGGCGCGCTGGGACTGCATGGCGCGGCGGATGGTGCTGTCGACGGCATACGCGATGGTGCGGGCGGAGGTCGACAGGTCGGTGAGCAGGTCGTCGGAGTCGGTGTAGCCGAGCAGGGCCGCGCAGGCGTCCTGATCGTCACGGGTCAGCCGGTCGCGACCGCGGCCGGTGACGACGTGGATCGCGTCACGCACGTCGAGGATGCGCTCGTAGGCCTCGTCGACCTCGCCGTGCGGCCGGTCCGTGAGCCAGGCGGCCGTGAGGGCCCGCAGCACCGACATGTCGCGCAGGCCCCCGTGGGCCTCCTTGAGGTCGGGCTCGATGAGGTGAGCGAGGTCGCCCTGCCGGGCGTGGCGCTGCACGACCGACTCGTGCATCTCGCCCAGCCGGGTGCGGGCGTTGGCCCGCCAGTCGTGCGCCACGGTGGAGCGCGCCGCGTTGACGACGTCGGCGTCACCGGCCACGTGCGTGAGGTCGAGCAGTCCGACGGCCGCCGAGAGGTCGTCGGAGGCGACCGCCCGGCAGTCGGCCACCGTGCGCACGCTGTGGTCGAGCCGGACCCCGGCGTCCCAGATGGGATACCAGAGCTTGTCGGCGAAGGCGCCGACCTCCTTGCCCGACAGGCCTCGCGGGTGGTGGACGAGCACGAGGTCGTAGTCGCTGAGGGGGCCGCCGTCGCCGCGGGCGAGCGAGCCCACCGCGGCGAGGGCGACACCCTCGTGGCGCCGGCCCGCACAGGCCTCGCGCCACAGCTCCTGCAGCCACCCGAACCCGAACTCCGCGAGCGCCCGGCGGCGGGTCTGGCCCGCGCCGGGCGTCGCGAAGGTCCGGGTGCCGGCGAGGTCCAGACGTCGTGAGGTCACATCCGTCATGTCAGAATCTCGCCGTCCCCTGGTAGCTGTCTTGATCGTGTTGTGTCGTGCGTGTCGAGCGGTTGGTCGAGGCTCAGAGAGCGTCGACGCCGCGCTCGCCGGTGCGGACCCGCACCACCTCGTCGACCGGGACCGACCAGATCTTGCCGTCGCCGATGCGGCCGGTCTGGGCCGCCTTGAGGATGACCTCGAGGACGTCCGAGCTGTCGACGTCGTCGACGAGCACCTCGAGGCGCACCTTCGGCACGAAGTCGACGGTGTACTCGGCCCCGCGGTAGACCTCGCTGTGGCCGCGCTGGCGGCCGTAGCCGCTGGCCTCGCTGATCGTCATGCCCGCGACGCCGAAGGCCTCCAGGGCCTCCTTCACCTCGTCGAGCTGGTGGGGCTTGATGATGGCGGTGATGAGCTTCATGCGTTGGCTCCTTCGGCCTGCTCGGACGCGACGCGGGGGCGGGGCGCCGAGGTGTTGCGACCGCCGGCGGGGAACCCACCGATGTCGTAGGCGGACTCTGCGTGCTCGGACTGGTCGATGCCCATCTCCTCGTCGTCCTCGGAGATGCGCCATCCCATGGTCGCCTTGAGGGCGAGGCCGATGACGGCGGTCAGGATGCCCGAGACGAGCAGCGCGACGACGGCGATGATGATCTGCAGGAAGAGCTGCTGGAAGCCGTGACCATAGAACAGACCCGAGCTCACCGCGAGCAGGCCGGCGCCGATGGTGCCCCAGAGGCCCGAGACCAGGTGCACACCGACGACGTCGAGGGAGTCGTCGTAGCCGAACTTGTACTTGAGCCCGACGGCGAGAGCCGACAGGGCACCGGCCACCGCACCGAGCAGGAGCGAGCCGGCCGGCGACAGGGCGCCACAGGCAGGGGTGATGGCGACGAGGCCGGCGACGACACCCGAGGCCGCACCGATCGAGGTGGGCTTGCCGTCGCGGATGCGCTCCACGATCAGCCAGCCGAGGATGGCGGCGCAGGTCGCGGCGGTCGTGTTGACCCAGACGCGCGAGGCCAGGCCGTCGGCCGCGAGCTCGGAGCCGGCGTTGAAGCCGAACCAGCCGAACCACAGCAGACCGGCGCCGAGCATGACGAGCGGCACGTTCTGCGGACGCATCGGGATCTTGCCGAATCCGATGCGCTTGCCGACGATGACGGCGAGCACGAGGCCGGCGATGCCGGCGTTGATGTGCACGACCGTGCCACCGGCGAAGTCGATCGGCAGCACGTTGGCGACGCCGTCGGTCGCGCCGAAGATCCGCGCCGACAGGCCGTTCTCGGCTCCGGAGAGCAGGCCGCCGCCCCAGACCATGTGGGAGATCGGGAAGTAGACGACGGTCGCCCAGATGCCGGCGAAGACGAGCCAGGTGCTGAACTTCACGCGGTCGGCGAGCGAGCCGCTGATCAGGGCGACCGTGATGACCGCGAAGGTCAGCTGGAAGCCGGCGAAGATGATCTCGGGGATGTAGACGTCGACGCCGAAGACGTCGATGAGCCGCTCACCGCCGCCGATCAGCTCGCCGATGCCGAAGAGGTGGAAGGGGTTCGCGAAGAGGCCCGCGATGTCGGAGGTGCCGTCCTGCAGGTTCCCGAAGGCCATCGAGTAGCCCCACAGGATGTAGATGACGCCGACGACGGCCATCGCACCGAACGACATCATGATCATGTTGAGGACGGACTTCGAGCGGGTCATGCCGCCGTAGAACAGGGCGAGCCCTGGGGTCATCAGGAGGACCATCGAAGCGGCGACGAGCATGAATGCGGTCGCGGCCTCGTTGATCACTGGTTCTGCCGCGAGGGGCATCAGTGCTGGTGTCATGCGGAGAGTGTCGTGAGGCGCCGTTTCACCGGACCGCACCGATTGTTACGGGCGTGCTAACAACACCGAGGCGGTGTAAGCGGATGGTTTCACGCGCGGAGCAGGTCCGCATGCTGGAGATGACAAAGCGGGCACCCGGTCGGCCGACGGCCGTCTGGGTGCCCGCTGGGCGTCTGCTGTGAGTCCCCTCCCGGGCATCGGCAGAGGCATCTGCGGCGGCGCCTGAGGGGCCGTCCGCGGTGGCCGTCCGCGTCAGGAGATGATCGCGTCGACGAACGCCTCGGGGTCGAAGGGGGCGAGGTCGTCGGGCCCCTCGCCGAGGCCGACGAGCTTGACGGGCACGCCGAGCTGGCGCTGGACCGCGACGACGATGCCGCCCTTGGCGGTGCCGTCGAGCTTGGTCAGCACGATGCCGGTGACGTTGACCGCCTCGGCAAAGACCTTGGCCTGCTGGAGGCCGTTCTGACCGGTCGTCGCGTCGAGCACGAGCAGCACCTCGTCGATCGGGCTCTGCTTCTCGATGACGCGCTTGACCTTGCCGAGCTCGTTCATCAGGTCGACCTTGTTGTGCAGGCGTCCGGCCGTGTCGATGATGACGACGTCGACCTCCTCCTCGATGCCGGCCTTGACGGCGTCGAAGGCGACGGCGGCGGGGTCGGCGCCGTCCTTGTCGGACCGCACCGTCACGACGCCGACGCGCGCCCCCCAGGTCTCGAGCTGGTCGGCGGCTGCCGCGCGGAAGGTGTCGGCGGCGCCGAGCAGCACCTCGCGGTCCTCGGCGACGAGCACGCGGGCGAGCTTGCCGACGGTCGTCGTCTTGCCGGTGCCGTTGACGCCCACGACGAGCACGACGGCGGGCCGGTCGCCCTGACGGCTCGAGGCGATGCGGCGGTCCATCTCGGGCTGGACGAGCCCGAGGAGGTCCTCGCGCAGCCACTCGCGCACGGTGGCCTCGTCGGTCGTGCCGTCGACCTTGACCCGCAGGCGCAGGGACTCGACGAGCTCGGTCGTCGCCTCGACGCCGAGGTCGGACGCGATGAGGGTGTCCTCGACCTCCTCCCACGCCTCCTCGTCGAGCTTGCCGCGAGACAGCAGGGCGAGCAGGCCCTTGCCGAGGGCGCTGTTGGAGCGGGCGAGCCGGGCGCGCAGGCGGGCGAGCCGGCCGCGGGCCGACTCGGGACGCTCGATGACGGGCTCGGGCGGTGCGGTCGGCGCAGGCGCCGTCGGGGGCCCTGCGGTCTCCACCTCGGCCGGTGCCGTCGGCGTCTCGGGCGGGGCGAGGGTGTCGGTGGCCCCGGTCGGCGGCCGGCGGTCGAGGTCCTCACCCGGCAGCTGCGGCTCGGCCGGCGCCTCGCGGTCGAGGGTGCGGGTGTCGCCGCCGCGCCCGCGGGTGAGGTTCACGCCGTAGGCGATGGCCCCCGCGAGGATGACGACCCCGATGATGACGTAGATCCAGACGTTCTCCACGCCGCCCATCCAACCACGCTGGCGCGCGGGTCCCCGCCGGGCGGCATACGGCACCGGTCGGGCCGTGAGGCCGACCCGGACGCGGCTCGACCACCGGCGCGGGCCGGTGGTCGAGAGGTTGGGCAGGCGGTCGGCCCGAGCTCACGGAGTGCGTGCGCGCGTGCCTCGACCGAGGGTGTGGGCCCGCCGCTGGGCGGAACGCGTCACCCTTTCCCCCTTGGTGGTGAGCAGGTCCCGGCCATCGCGGTGCGCAGGCACCGCGACGACGCCGACGACCGCCACACCGAGACCGATGATGACGAGCATCGCAATGACCAGGAGAGCCATGTGACCAGAGTGACGCATGTGACCTGTGTGGCGCAAACGTTTGGAGCAACCCGATCGCGCAGCGCGACGGGGGGTCGAGGGACATACCCGCCCACTCCCCCGCACGTCGGGCGCGCAGAACGCTGAGCACCCCCAGGGGGTATGCCGTCAGGCGGGGCGCTGCTGGTCGGCGACGTCGCGCAGTCGCTGGGACACGACCGTCGTCACACCGTCGCCGCGCATGCTGACACCGTAGAGCGCGTCAGCGATCTCCATCGTCTTCTTCTGGTGCGTGATGACGATGAGCTGCGAGCTGTCGCGCAGCTCCTCGAAGAGGGTGATGAGCCGCCCCAGGTTGGCGTCGTCGAGCGCCGCCTCGACCTCGTCCATGATGTAGAACGGCGAGGGCCGAGCCTTGAAGATCGCGACGAGCAGGGCCACCGCGACGAGCGAGCGCTCGCCACCGGAGAGCAGCGAGAGCCGCTTGATCTTCTTGCCCGGCGGCCGGGCCTCGACCTCGAGGCCGGTCGTCAGCATGTTGCCCGGGTCGGTGAGCACGAGGCGACCCTCGCCGCCGGGGAAGAGCCGCTGGAACACGCGCTCGAACTGCACGGCCGTGTCGGCGAAGGCCTCGGCGAAGACCTTCTCGACGCGCTCGTCGACCTCCTTGACGATGTCGAGCAGGTCGCGCTTGCTGTTGCGCAGGTCCTCGAGCTGCTCGGTGAGGAACTTGTGCCGCTCCTCGAGCGCCGAGAACTCCTCGAGGGCGAGCGGGTTGATGCGGCCCAGGGCGCCGAGCTTGCGCTCGGCCTGTCGCAGCCGCTTCTCCTGCACGTCGCGCACGAACGGCACCGGGGCGGGCTGCTCGGCATCGGGGTCGGCATCGGGGTCGGGCACGAAGGGCACCAGCCGGTCGGGACCGAACTCCTCGACGAGCACGTCGGGCCCGATGCCGAGCTCCTCGACGGCCCGCGCCTCGAGCTGCTCGATGCGCAGGCGCTGCTGGGTGCGGGCGACCTCGTCGCGGTGCACGGAGTCGGTGAGCTCGCGCAGCTCGGCCTGCAGCACGGCGAGGTCGCGGCGCACGACCGCGAGATCGGCGTCGCGCTCGGTGCGGGCAGCCTCACCGGCGGCCCGCACCCGGCCGGCCTCCTCGGCCGAGCGGGAGAGCAGGTCGTGGGCCCAGGTCGCAGCGGTGCGCACGGCCTCGGCGACGGCCGCCTCGCGCCGGCGGCGTGCCTGCTTCTCGGCGAGGCGCTGCCGGGTCTGCTCCTCGTGGCGGGCGCTGCGCTCGAGCGCGTCGGCGCGGTCCTTGAGCGCGCGGGCCCGCTCCTCGCGGGTACGCAGCCCGAGGCGTAGCTCGGTCTCGGTGGTGCGGGCCTCGCGGGCCACCGCGTCGAGGCGGTCGCGCTCGGCAGTCGACGGGTCGGCCTCGATCTCGCCCTCACCGCTCGCCGCCTCGAGCCGTTCGAGCAGAGCTGCGTGCTCGGCCTGGTCGGTCGCGAGGGCTGCGGTCGCGTCGGCGATGGCCTTCTCGGTGCGCTCGACCTCCGACCGGGCAGCGCGCAGGGCCTGGCCGAGCGAGCCGAGCTTCTCGGCGATGGCGGCCATCCGGGCGTCGCTCTCGTTGAGCCGCTCGAGGGTCGCCTCAACGGCCTCGGCCAGCTCGGCGCGGGTCGCCTCGGCTGCGGCGACCCGGAAGCGGGCCTGCTCACCGTCGCGGGTAGCCGCGGCCATCCGGCTCTGGGCGTCCTCGAACGCGGCCTGCAGCTCGATCAGGCTCGGGGCCGTCGTGCTGCCGCCCCGCACGGTGCCCGGGGCATAGACGTCGCCGGCGCGGGTGACGGCGGTGAGGCCGGGGTGTGCCCGGACGAGGCGGACGGCGTCGGCATCGGCGGTCACGAGGGCGACGCGCTCGAGCACCTGCTCCACTGCCGGGCTCACCGAGTCGGGGCACTCGACGACCTCGCGCGCCCACCGGGCACCCTCGGGCAGCGCCGGCCACGAGCCGGGGTCGACAGGAGTGGCCGACTCGGCCACGAGCAGGCTGGCCCGGCCGGAGTCGTCGACGCGCAACGCGTCGAGAGCGGTGGCGGCCGCGTCGAGCGAGCCGACGGCCAGCGCCTCGGCGGCCGACCCGAGGGCGGCGGCGACGGCGTTCTCGAGCCCGGCCTCGACGGTGACGAGGGAGGCGACGGAGCCGAGGATGTCGTGAGCGTCGTCGGAGGCGGCGAGCAGCGCAGCGGCGCCGTCCTTGCGGCGCAGGCTGAGCTCGAGGGCCTCGACCCGGGCGGCGGCCGTCGTGCGGGCTCGCTCGGCAGCTGCCTCGGCCTCTTTCCAGCGGGCGAGCTCGGCCTCGGCGGCGTCGAGCCGCTCGGCAGCCTCCTCGTAGGCGGTGTCGAGACCCTCCTCGCCCTCCTCGTCCTGGGCGACGCTGGCCTCGAGGTGGGCGAACTCGCGCTCGGCCTCGGCGGCCCGTGCCTGGCCTTGCTCGACGGTGGCGCGCAGGCGGCCGATCTCGGCCTCGCGGGCCTCGATGCGCGAGGCCCTGGCCCCGACCTGCCCGCCGAGCTTGGCGAGGCCCTCACGACGGTCGGCGGCGGCCCGGGCGGCCCGGGCCAGGCGCGACGTCTCCTCGGCGTGGCTGCGCTCGGCGGCCGTGCGGGCGAGCACCGCCTCCTCGAGGGCGGCCTTGGCCGCCGCGATCTCGGCGACGAGGGCCTGCTCCTGGTCGCGGACCTGGGCGGACTGCGCCCTCAGCTGCTCGGGGTCGCGTGACTGGCCGGCCGGCTCGGGCTCGTCGTCCTCCGAGAGCAGGCGCACCCGCTCGGCCGCGAGCGAGCGCGTCGCGGCGAGCCGCTCGACGAGGCGTCCGACGGCGACGTAGTCGTCCTGGGCGCGGGTGAGCGCAGGACGGGCCTGCTCGGCGGCCGACTCGAGCTCGGCGAGCCGGGTCGCGAGCTCGGCCATCGCGGCCTCGACCTCGGTCCGGCGCGCGATGAGGGCCGACTCGTCGGCGACCTCCTGCTCGAGGGTGGAGGTGAGCTGCACGAGGTCGTCGGCGAGCAGTCGCAGGCGGGCGTCGCGGGCGTCGGCCTGGATGACGGCGGCGCGGCGGGCGGTCTCGGCCTGGCGACCCAGCGGACCGAGCTGGCGACGGATCTCACCCGTGAGGTCCTGCACGCGGGTGAGGTTGGACTCCATGGTCTCGAGCTTGCGCAGCGCGCGTTCCTTGCGCTTGCGGTGCTTGAGGACGCCGGCCGCCTCCTCGATGAAGCCGCGGCGCTCCTCAGGGGTGGCCCGCAGCACGGCGTCGAGCTGGCCCTGTCCGACGATGACGTGCATCTCGCGGCCGATGCCGCTGTCGCTCAGCAGCTCCTGCACGTCGAGCAGACGGCATGGGGTGCCGTTGATCGAGTAGTCGGAGCCGCCATTGCGAAACATGGTGCGGGCGATCGTCACCTCGGTGTAGTCGATCGGCAGCGCACCGTCGGTGTTGTCGATCGTCAGGGCGACCTCGGCGCGGCCGAGCGGCGCGCGGCCGGAGGTGCCGGCAAAGATGACGTCCTCCATCTTGCCGCCGCGCAGCGACTTCGCGCCCTGCTCCCCCATCACCCACGCGAGCGCGTCGACGACGTTGGACTTGCCGGAGCCGTTGGGGCCCACGATGCAGGTGATGCCCGGCTCGAGCCGCAGGTGGGTCGCCGAGGCGAAGGACTTGAAGCCCTTCAGGGTGAGGCTCTTGACGTACACGGGAGGTGAGGTTCCTTCGTCCTGCGAGCGGCGATCCCGGTCAGCGTACTAGCCGCACCGAGCGCCTCCGGGGAGGTGAGCGCCTGCCGGGCCCCACGGCATACCGTGGAGGGGTGAGCCCGGTGAGCCCCCACGACCCGTATGCCGTGACGTCGCTCGAGCGGCTGCTCGAGGTCTATCCCCAGTCCCCCGCCCCGAACTCCCTCGCCAAGGAGTCGGCGACGATCCTGCCGACGCACGCGCGCGTCATCGCCTCCTCACCCTTCTGCGTCGTCTCGACGGTGGGCGACGGGGGCCTCGACCAGTCGCCGCGGGGCGACCTGCCGGGCTTCGTCACGGTGCGCGACGAGCGCACCCTCGTCGTGCCCGACCGGCGGGGCAACAACCGGCTCGACACGCTGCGCAACATCGTGGCCGACCCGCGGGTCGGGCTGATCTTCCTCGTGCCCGGGGTGGGTGAGGAGCTGCGGGTGCGCGGCACCGCCGTCGTGTCGACCGACCCGGCCGAGCTCGCCCGGCACGAGGTGCGAGGCGCCCTGCCCGCCTCGGTGCTCGTCGTCACTGTCGAGCGTGTCTACTTCCAGTGTGCGCGGGCGATCAAGCGAAGTCGCCTGTGGGACAGCGCCGCCCACGTCGATGCAGGCACCGTGCCGACCGCCGGTCAAATGACGCGGGAGGCCGGTGGCTTCGGCTCCGACGACGAGGCCGCGGCCTACGACCGGGCGCTCGACGCCCGTCAGGACGCCACGCTCTACTAGCGGGCGGCCTACTCCTCGCCCGCGGCGATGCGCTCGTGGTGGTGGATGACCTCGGCGATGATGAACGACAGGAACTTCTCGGCGAAGACGGGGTCGAGCCCGGCCTCGTCAGCCAGCGACCGCAGCCGGGCGACCTGGCGCTCCTCGCGGGCCGGGTCCGCAGCCGGCAGGTGCCGCTCGGCCTTGAGCAGGCCGACCTGCTGGGTGCACTTGAAGCGCTCGGCCAGCAGGTGCACGAGGGCGGCGTCGATGTTGTCGATGCTGCTGCGCAGGCGCGCGAGCTCGGTCGGGATCTCGTCACCGCTCCGGGTCGCGTCGCTCACTCCGTCAGGGTAGGTGGGTCACCGCTCGACGAAGGAGTCGATTCCGTCCCTCGGACCGCCGCGTTGCGCCACGACCTGGGTGACGCGCCCGGGCCGTCGGGTCGTCGACGGCACCTCGGTGAGCAGCTCGTGGAGGCGGTCGACCGCCCCGGCCGGGCCCTGGGCGACGACCTCGACACGGCCGTCGACCGTGTTGCGGGCGTGGCCGACGAGGCCGAGCTCGAGGGCGCGCGCCCGCGTCCACCACCGGAAGCCCACCCCCTGCACGTCACCGTGCACGAAGAAGGTGCCCCGCACCGGGGCGGGCCGCTCCGTCTCGTTCACGTCCATGGGCACCACGGTATGCCGGTGGGTGGGCCGGGCGGGCCGAGTGGGTGCCGCCGTGGAGGCGCCCCCGTGGCGGCGCGTGGTGGCGCGGGACGCGCCGCGCGCCTCCGTCACCTGCGTCCCACCCGTCACTATGCTCACGACAAGCACACCGGGGTTGCACGGGCCTCCTGTCCGACGCCACTCCCCGGCGCCCGAGGAGGGAGCGGCGTGACGACGTCGGCGAGGCCACTGCGGCAGGAGCGTTCGGCTCCCGCCGAGGCGGCGACCGGGTCGGCCCCACGAGGCGACCACCGCTCCCGCGACCGCATCGAGGGTCTCGACGGGCTGCGCGCCCTCGCGATCGTCGGCGTGCTCGTCTATCACCTCGACGCCGCCTGGCTGCCCGGCGGCTTCCTCGGCGTCGACGTCTTCTTCGTCGTCTCGGGCTTCCTCATCACGACGCTCCTCGTGCGCGAGCACCGCCGCACCGGCAGGGTCGCCCTGTCGCAGTTCTGGGTGCGCCGGGCACGGCGCCTGCTGCCCACCCTCGTGCTGTGCGTCGTCACGAGCGTGCTCATCGCCCGGGTCGTCAGCACCGACCTGCTCGTCGACGTCGGCCGGCAGATGGTCGGCGCCCTGACCTTCTCGACCAACTGGCTCGAGATCACGGCGGGGTCGAGCTACTTCGACCAGACCGCACCGCAGCTGTTCATGAACTTCTGGTCGCTGGCGGTCGAGGAGCAGTTCTACCTCCTCTGGCCGCTCATCACGATCGGGCTGCTCGCCCTGTCGAGTCGGCTCCGCGTCGGCGCGGCCGTGGCCATCGGCGGCGGGTCGGCCCTGCTCATGGCCCTGCTCTACGTGCCCGACACCGACGCCACCCGCGTCTACTACGGCACCGACACCCACGTCGTCGGTCTCATGGCGGGCGCCGCGCTGGCGTTCGCGTGGGCCAGCCCTCGTCTGGCCCGCTTCGTCACGCCGTCGCGGTGGGGTCGGTTCGGCACGGTCGCGGGCCCGGTCGCGCTGCTCGTGCTCGTCGCCGAGATGGTCCTGCTCGACGAGCAGCACCCCCTCACCTTCCGTGGGGGCATCGCGCTGGCCTCGCTCGCCACGGCGGTGCTCATCATGGCCGTCATCGACCCTGCCCCGGCTGCCTCCGGGGGGCCCACGACCCTCCAGCGGCTGACCCGGCACTCCGCCGCGACGTGGGTGGGTGCGCGCTCCTACTCGATCTACCTCTGGCACTGGCCCGTCATCCTCCTCGTGGCCCTCGACAACCCGTCGGCGCCGGGCACGCTCTCGCACGTGCTGACGCGCGTGTGGTGCGTCGTGGTCACGCTGGCGCTCGCCGACCTCACCTACCGCTTCGTCGAGGGCCCCTTCCGCACCCTCGGCTTCCGAGGCGTCGGCCGCCGGGTCGGTGCGCGCGTCACGGCCCTGTCGGTGCCCATCCGGCGGGGGGCGGTCGGCGCCGTCGCCGTGCTCGCCATCGTCGTCACGGCGATCATCGTCACCGCACCCGACCAGAGCGAGACGGCCCGGATGCTGGCGGCCAACGAGGCAGCCGGGGTGATCGACGAGCCGAGCGCTGCAGCGACCGGGTCGACGGGCGCGAGCAGTCCGACGCCCGGCACGTCCCCGTCTGCGGTTCCTGCGCCCGCGACCGGTCCGACGACCAAGAACGCGACCTTCACGATGCCGGCCGGCAAGGACATCGACGCCTACGGCGACTCCATGCTGGTCGGCAGCCTCGGCGCGATGCGCTACTACTTCCCCGGCATCCGCATCGACGCGAAGTCCAACCGTCGCTGGTCGGACGCCGTGACCCAGGTGACCGCACGAGGCGACGCCAACCGCCGTGCGGTCGTGCTCGCCTTCGGCACCAACGCCGGGGTCGACACCGACGGCGTCGCCAAGGTGCTGGACGCGCTCGGCCCCAACCGGATGGTCGTGCTCGTCAACGTCATGGGTCCGTTCAGCCGCATCGACAAGGACAACGCAAAGCTCGAGGCCATCGCCCGCGGACGCAGCAACGTCGCCATCGCCGACTGGGCCTCGGCCGTGCGGGCCCACCCGGAGCAGGTGCAGTCCGACCGGGTCCACCCCACCATCAAGGGCGCCCACCTCTTCTCGAAGTCGGTCCGCGACGCGCTCGCCGAGGTCTCCGAGCGCAACACCGGCACCAAGGTCGTGCTCAAGGAACTCCCGATCCCGTGACGCCCGTCCCGTGACCGCCGAACCCCCCGGGCCGGACACATCGAGCCGACCGGTCATCGGCATCGTCTCGCCCGGCGCGATGGGCTCCGCCCTGGGCCAGGCCTGGGCGGCCGGTGGAGCCGGTCTCGACGAGGGTGTCGCGCGCGACAGGGTGGGTCCGGGCGACGATGTGGCCCCAGGCGACGGTGCGCGCGTGGTCACGACCGTCGCCGGGCGGAGTGCGCGCACGGTGGCGCTCGCCAACGGCCTCGAGCTGCTCCCCGACCTCGCCGCGGTGGTCGCCGCCAGCGACGTGGTCGTCAGCATCTGCCCGCCCGCGGCCGCCGACGAGGTGCTCGACGCCATCCTTGCCACTGCGGTCGCGACCAGCTCACACCCGCTCCTGCTCGAGGCCAACGCCGTGGCACCCGGTCAGGTGCGAGCGATGGCCCAGCGGGCGGCATACCTGGGGCTCGACCTCGTCGACGGCTCCGTCAGCGGTGGGCCGCCCACGCCCGACGGCGACACCATGCTCTACCTGTCAGGCGCGCGCGCCGAGGACGTGGCCCGGCTGGGCGCGCGTGGGCTGAGGCGCCGCGTCGTCGGCGACGAGCCGGGCCAGGCGTCCGGGGTCAAGATGTGCACGGCCTCGATCTACAAGGGCTCGACGGCGCTCTGGGCCCAGGCGCTGCAGACCGCGGATGCGCTCGGGGTGCTCGGCCCGGTGCTCGACGACCTCGAGGAGGAGTTCCCCGCTCAGGTCGCGAGTGCCGGACGCCGGATCGCCGTTGCGACCGCCAAGAGCGCCCGGTTCGTCGCCGAGATGGACAACATCGCGCAGACCCAGGGCGAGGCCGGGGCATCGGCAGAGCTCTTCGAGGGCATGGCGGCCGTCTATCGCCGCCTGTCGGCCACTCCGCTCGCCGCCGTGACGCCCGAGGAGGCCGCCGCCCTGACCGACCTGCGCGACGTCCTCACCCGACTCCGCGCAGCAGGCCCCTGAGAGACCCTGAGCTCGATCAACTGGTCGATCAACTCGTCGTCGTGGTTGCTCGAGCAGCCACCCACCCCAGTTGATCCACCAGTTGATCAGGCACAGAGGCCGGGGCGCGCGGCCGGGTCGGTCAGGGGGTGACGACGACCTCGTCGCCGACGGCGATCGAGGCACCGGCGGCGAGGGGCAGCACCGGCGTGAGGCGGATCCCGAACCACGTCGCTCCGTCCCACCGGCGGTGTCGCGCAAGGGTGCGGATCGGCTCCTTGCTCGTCGTCAGCGAGCCGCGGTCGATCGTCGTCATGACGCACCGGTCGCACACCATCGTGGCCCGGAAGGGCACGTCGCCGATGCGGGCCCCGACCCAGCCGTCCTCGGCGAAGGGCTCACTACCGGTGACGACGACGTTGGGCCGGAAGCGGTCGTGCCCGAGCGGGTCGGCCGGCTCCTCGCCCCGCTCCAGGGCCGTCTCGAGCACCCAGTCGTTGAGCCGCGCGAGCGAGGTCTCCGACGTGACGTGCAGTGGCGCGGCGTCGGAGAAGGAGTTGCGGTCGCCCTCGGCGCCACCCATATCGGGCCGGATCGGGCGGTGCGCGTCGTCGTCCTGCCACACGAGCCGCAGCGGCCGGCCCACCTGCGCGGTCAGCCAGCCATCGGCCTCGGCTCCGGCGGGCCGGGCGGTGTCCTGACCGGAGAACCGCACCGGCACCGGCGACGCCGCCCGCGGAGGCGCCACCTCGAGCGGAGCGGTCCCGGACGCGAGCAGGCGCACTCCCCCGCCGTCGAGCGGCTCGGCGCGCAGCCCCAGCAGCGCGTGCGCCTCCCTGGCCGTCACCTTCGCGCCGTCCGGGTCGACGACGGCCCAGCGGCGGTCGCCCCTCAGGCCCTGGGCCTCGACGGCGGCCTCGTCGACAGAGACGCCGCCCAGCGACTTGACCGGGTAGGCCGTCAGCGCCGTGACGCTCACGGTCGCAGCGGTCACCGGGTCACTCCGCGAGCCACGCGGCATACGCGTCGAAGGTGTAGGGCCGGCCGAGGAAGTCCTCGACGAGGTCGGCGGCGTCGCGCCGACCGCCCTGCGCGAGGATCGTGTCCCGGTAGGCGCCGGCGACCTCCGGGTCGAAGAGGTCGTCACGGTCGAAGGCCGAGAAGAGGTCCTTGGCGATGACGAGCGACCACATGTACGTGTAGTAGGCCGAGCTGTAGCCGTCGAGGTGCCCGAAGTGGCACTGCATGTGGGTGCCCTCGAGGTAGGGGAAGACGGAGTAGCGCCCCATCAGCTCGCGCAACCGGCCCGTGAGGTCATCGGTGGGGTTGACGTGGAAGTCGTAGGACAGCGCGGCGTAGAACATCTGGGTGCGCGCGTCGTAGCCCTTGCCGAAGTCGTCGGCGCGCCGCATCGCCTCGACGAGGTCGGCCGGGATGGTCTCACCGTCGGCGTTGCGCGCGAACGTCGCGAGGACCTCGGGGTCCCACGCCCACTCCTCGAGCATCTGGCTCGGCGCCTCGACGAAGTCCCACTCCGTGGCCACGCCCGAGAAGCGCACCCATTCAGTGCGCCCGGCGAGGACGTGGTGCACGAGGTGCCCGAACTCGTGGAAGAGGGTGACGACCTCGTCGTGCTCGAGCAGGCCGCGGTTGAAGTTGCAGACGAGCACGCCCTCGGCGAGCTGGACGTCGGCCACGCCGCGGGCCAGGTCGAACTGCGCGGCGTGCTTGTACTTGCCGTCGCGGGGGTGCAGGTCGAGGTGGATGCGCCCGATGCGCTCGCCGTCGAACGACACGTCGTAGGTGGCCACCTCGGCGTGCCAGGTGCGGGCCTCCTCGGCCGGCACCGGCACCCACTCGAGCCCGAAGAGCCGCCCGGTGACATCGAGCAGACCCTGGCGCACGGCCTCGAAGGAGAAGTAGGTGCGCACCCGCTGGGCGTCGACCGCGAGCTGCTCCTTGCGGACGAGCTCGGCGTAGTAGGACGCGTCGGCGCCGTCGATGTCGGTGGCGTCGGGACGGTCCTGCCGGAGCCGGTCGAGCAGCACGGCCTTGTCGCGCTCGGCGCTGGTGGTCGACAGCTCGGTGATGCGGTCGATGAACTCGCCGATCGCCGGGCCGCTGCCGATCATCTTGACCTCGGCGTCGTAGTCGGCCCACGACGCGTAGCCGAGCAGCGCGGCGTGCTCGCGGCGCACCGCGAAGATCTCCTGCAGCACGCGGTCGTTGGCGGGCCACGCGATCGTGAGGAACTGCGTCACGAGGTCGCGGCGAGCCTGCGCGTCGTGCGCGAAGGTGCGGAACGGCACGACGTCGGGGTAGTCGGTCGTGACCGTCACGAGGCCGTCGTCACCGACCGGGTGAGCCGCGACCCAGTCGTCGGGCATGCCGGCCAGCTGCTCGGGTCGGACGCGGATGCTCCGCACGTCCTCACGGATGTTCTTGCTGAACTCCTGGCTGAGCAGCACCGCCTGCTCGGAGAGCTCGCGCAGCCGCGCGCGTGTCGCCTCGTCGCGGTCGACGCCGGAGCGCCGGAAGTCGCGCAGGGTGCGCTCGAGCACGCGGGTGGCATCAGCGTCGAGGCCACTGCCGTCGACGGCGGCGAGCACGGCATACAGCTCGGTGTCGAGGCCGAGGTCGGTGTCGAGCTTCTGCACGTCCTGGGCGACCTTCTCGGCGCGCTCGCGCACGGTCTTGTCGGGGTGCACCTCGGAGAAGAGCGAGCCGACCGACGACGCGTTGGACAGCGCGAGTTGCGCGTCGTTCCAGAGCCGCAGCACCTCGAGCGCCTCACGGGGCGGGTCGCTCTTGAGTCGGTCGACGAGCGCGCGTGCGCGCGCGATCTGCTCGCGCCCCCGCTCGGTGACCCAGTCGAGCCAGGTGTCGGTCGCGGGCAGCGGCAGCGAGGTGGGTGTCGTCGTCACAGACGGCACTGTATGCCGACCCACGGGAGCTCACGGCCGAAGGCGGCCTGCGCCCCCGTGTCCCCCCGAAAAACCACCCACGGGAGCTCACGGCCGAAGGCGGCCTGCGCCCCCGTGCACCCCCGAAAACCACCCACCCACGGGAGCTCACGGCCGAAGGCGGCCTGCGCCCCCGTGCACCCCCGAAAACCACCCACCCATGGGAGCTCACGGCCGAAGGCGGCCTGCGCCCCCGTGCACCCCCGAAAACCACCCACCCACGGGAGCTCACGGCCGAAGGCGGCCTGCCTCCCCGTGTCCCCCGACAACCCGTGTGGTTGCCTTCCGCTCGTCCCAGAGGCTCATCGAGCGCGTGAAGATGCCCTCGAGGTCCTCGGCCGTCACGGCCCTGGGGCTCGTCGCGAGCAGGCGCTGCTGGGCCAGGGCGCCCTCGACGAGACCGTCGACGTCGCGCTCGTCGTAGCCGACGGCATACAGGCCGTTCGGCAGGCCGATGTCGCGCATGAGGTCGAGCAGAACACCGGGCAGCACGTCACGCGGCTCTGACTCCCAGCGCGGCCCGAGGGCTGGGTCGAGCAGCCGAGCCGCCGCGAGGTGGCGCTCGGGCGCCGCGTGGAAGGTCCATCGGAACGCCTCCGGCGCCGTCAACGCCACGGCCATGCCGTGCGGCACCATCGGCTCCTCGCTGGGGTAGCCGTCAGGGTGGAAGCCGCGCACCCGGCCCGCGATCGGGTAGGCGTTGGCGTGCGGCACGTGGACACCGGCGTTGCCGAAGCCGAGGCCGGCGAAGGTGGCGGCCAGCGCCATCTCGCCCCGGGCGGCCTCGTCGGAGCCGTCACGGACCGCTGTGCGGAAAGCCTTGGCCAACAACGACATCGAGCGCTCTGACCACATGTCGGAGATCGGGTTGCTGCCGCAGTAGGGCACCCGCTGCTCCGGCGTCTTGCGCTCGTAGCTCGTGTAGGGGCGAGCCGTCCAGCTCTCGAGCGCGTGGCAGAGGATGTCCATGCCGGCGCTCGCCGTGACCCCGGCGGGCTGTGTCGCCGTGAGGTCAGGATCGACGACGGCCAGGGCCGGGCGCAGCCGCACGTGGCTGATGCCCGTCTTGACCTTGAGGGCGAGCACGTCGAGGACGCAGATCGTCGTGCTCTCGGCTCCCGTGCCCGTCGTCGTCGGCACGGCGACGAGCGGGAGGAGCGGCCGCCGCGGCGGCCGCCCCGCCCCCACCGGAGCGTTGACGTAGTCCATGAGGTCGCCGCCGTTGCTGAGGATGAGGTCGACCGCCTTGGCCGTGTCGATCGCCGAGCCGCCGCCCACCGCGACGACGGCATCGAAGGGGCCGTCGGAGCGGGCCCGCTCGATCGCTGCCTCGAGGCTCTTGTCGGTCGGCTCGACGTGCGCCGAGTCGTGCACGACCGCCACCAGACCGGCACGCTGCACGGCCTCTGCCACCCGTGCCGGCGCTCCGGTCGCGAGCACGCCGGCATCGGTGATGACGAGGACCCGGGTCGCGCCGAGCGCTGCGACGTCGTGGCCGATCTCGTCGACTGCCCCGCTGCCGAACTTGAGCGCCGGGGCACCGTAGGTGAAGACCGACTCGGGCTGCGCTGGCGACGAGGTCATGGGCCGATTGTGGCAGTCGGCACCGTACCGCCGCCTACGCTGGACCGATGACACCGTCGCCCCGACCGACCCTCGTCGTCGGCGCGGGTCAGGCCGGCATCTCACTCGTCGCGGAGCTGCGCGAGCTCGGCGACGACCGTCCGATCGTCCTCGTCGGCGACGAGCCCGAGGCACCGTACGAGCGCCCACCCCTGTCCAAGACCTACCTGCGCGGCGAGCACGACCGGGCCTCCCTCACCCTGCGCGACGCGGCCTGGTGCACTGCGCACGACATCGAGCTCGTCACCGCCGACGCCGTCGTGGCGATCGAGCGTGACGCCTCGGGCGGCCGGGCAGTCACGGCTTCGGGGCGCGAGCTCGCCTTCGACCGGCTCGCGCTGACGACGGGCGCGACCGAGGCCCGTCTGCCCGTCGACGGCACCGAGCTGGGCCGGGTGCTCACCCTGCGCACCGTCGCGGACGCCGACGTGCTGGCCACCGCGCTGCGCGACAGCCGCGACGTCGTCGTCGTCGGTGGCGGCTTCATCGGTCTCGAGGTGGCGGCCAGCGCCCGGGCCCTCGGCGCCACCGTGACCGTCGTCGAGGCAGCCGACCGGCTCCTCGCCCGCTCCGTGACGCCGGTGCTCTCGGACTTCTACCTCTGGGCGCACGAGCGTCGAGGCACCACTGTGCTGCTCAACACCCAGGCGGTGCGCATCCACGGCACCGGCGACCACGCCGAGGCCGTCGTGCTCGACGACGGACGCGAGCTGTCGACCGACCTCGTCGTCATCGGCGTCGGAGCACTCCCCCGCACCGACCTGGCGACTGCGCTCGGGCTCGAGGTCGACCCCCGCGGCATCGTCGTCGACCGCAGGACCCTGACCTCAGACGGAGTCACCGTCGCCGCCGGGGACTGCACCCTCGGCCCCAACCCCTATGCCCGCGGGCTCAGCGGCCCGCTACGTCTCGAGAGCGTGGCGCACGCGACCGACCAGGCGCGGGTGGCAGCGGCGACCCTCCTCGGCCACGAGACGGCATACGTCTCGGTGCCGTGGTTCTGGAGCGACCAGGGCGACCTGCGACTGCAGATCGCCGGGCTCCCCCACAGCGCGGACCAGCTCGTCGTGCGAGGCGAACTCGGCTCGGAGTCCTTCTCGCTGCTCTCCTACCGCGCGGGCCTGCTCATCGCCATCGAGGCGATCGGTGCGAGCGCCGACTACGTCGTCGTGAAGCGGGCCCTGGAGCGGGGTATGACGATCCCGGCCGACGTCGCAGCGGACCCGACGGTCCCTCTGCGTCGGGGGTTGAAGACCGTCGACGCACGCACGAGCGACACCATTCAGGACCGACCCGAGACCGGCTCCTCGTCCTGACATGCGGACCGGCGGAGGCGACGCTAGCGTGAGGCGTCGCCCACCGAAGGGACTGATCGCATGCCCGTTCTGTCACAGTTGCCGACGGCAACGCTGATCGACGCCAACCCTGTCGACTACCTCATCATCGCGCTCTACTTCGCGTTCGTGCTCGGCATCGGATTCATGGCCCGTCGCGCCGTCTCCGACTCGCTGGACTTCTTCCTGTCGGGCCGGTCGTTGCCCGCGTGGGTGACCGGGCTGGCGTTCATCTCGGCCAACCTGGGCGCCGTCGAGATCATGGGCATGTCGGCCAACGGCGCCGAGTTCGGCATCGCCACCGTGCACTACTTCTGGGTGGGCGCGATCCCGGCCATGCTCTTCCTCGGCGTGGTCATGATGCCCTTCTACTACGGCTCGAAGGTGCGCTCGGTCCCGGAGTTCATGTTCCGCCGCTTCGGCACCGGGGCGCACCTCGTCAACGCGATCAGCTTCGCCGTCGCGCAGCTGCTCATCGCGGGCGTCAACCTCTACCTGCTGGGGTCCATCGTCCACGCCCTGCTCGGCTGGCCCCTGTGGGTGGCGCTCATCGTGGCGGCCATCATCGTGCTGTCCTACATCACCTTGGGTGGCCTCTCGGCGGCGATCTACAACGAGGTGCTGCAGTTCTTCGTCATCGTCGCCGCACTGCTGCCGCTCACCCTCATCGGCCTGCACCGGGTGGGCGGCTACGAGGGCCTCACGCAGAAGATCACCGAGTTCGCCAACACGGCCCCGGCGAGCGCCGAGGTCCCGCCCGCCGAGTGGCAGCTCAACAGCTGGCCCGGGCAGGCGCTCACGGGCTTCGAGTCACCCTTCTGGTCGGTCGTCGGCATCGTCTTCGGCCTCGGCTTCGTGCTCTCCTTCGGCTACTGGACGACGAACTTCGTCGAGGTGCAGCGCGCCATGGCGAGCAACTCGATGTCGGCCGCGCGCAAGACGCCGATCATCGGGTCCTTCCCCAAGATGTTCGTGCCCTTCATCGTCATCCTCCCCGGCATGATCGCGGCGGTGCTCGTGCAGGAGATCGGCGAGCTCAAGGCCGGTGGCACCCCTGCCGGCGGGGCCTCGGGCGAGGGCGTCGCCTACAACGACTCGCTGCTGCTGCTGATGCGCGACATCCTGCCCAATGGCCTGCTCGGCCTGGCGATCGCAGGCCTGCTGGCCGCCTTCATGGCCGGCATGGCCGCCAACATCTCGGCCTTCAACACGGTCTTCAGCTACGACCTGTGGCAGCGCTACATCCGTAAGGACCACAGCGACGACTACTACCTGCGCATCGGCCGCCTCGCGACCGTCGGCGCGACCTTCCTCGCGATCTTCACCGCGATCGTCGCCAGCTCCTTCAGCAACGTCATGGACTACCTCCAGACGCTGTTCGGCTTCTTCAACGCCCCGCTCTTCGCCACCTTCATCCTCGGCATGTTCTGGAAGCGGATGACCGCGACCGCCGGCTGGGTCGGCCTCTCGGCCGGCACGCTGTCGGCGGTGCTCGTCGCCTTCCTCAGCGAGGACGCCTTCGGGGAGGCGAGCCTCGGAGTCATCCCGCTCAGCGGCCAAGGGGCAGCCTTCGTCGCGGCGTCGGCAGCGTTCGTCGTCGACATCGTGCTCTCGATCATCGTGTCGCTCGTGACCGAGCCGAAGCCCGAGGGCTCGCTCCGCGGTCTCGTCTACTCCGAGACACCCAGAGAGGAGCTCGTCGACCCGGAGGAGGCCAAGCAGCCGTGGTTCCGGCGTACGCTCCCTCTCGCCGGCATCTCGCTCGCCATGGTCATCGCCCTCAACTTCCTGGTCTAAGGAGCCCGATCATGAGTGCAGACAACACCACCCCCGAGACGGCTCCCGACCCGGACGACCCCCGGGTCGAGCGCCACACGGCCGGCGCCTTCGACATCCGCAACTTCATCGGAGCCCTGCTCGGCCTCTACGGCATCATCCTCACCCTGATGGGCATCTTCGGCGACAAGGCTTATGAGAAGACCGGCGGGGTCAACGCCAACCTCTGGACCGGGCTCATCCTGCTCCTCATGAGCGCGATCTTCATGACGTGGGCGCGCCTGCGGCCCATCATCGTGCCCGCCCACGTCGAGCCGCCCGACGACGACGCGACCCGTCCCGCGCCGAAGCGCAGGCCCTCAGGCCACTGACCGACGCCTCGGCCGCGGCTGGCAGACCGGGCAGGAGAACGACGAGCGGTTCATGAAGTGCTCGCGGCGCATCAGCGTGCCGCAGCGATCGCACGGGGTGCCGGCCCGCCCATAGGCGTGCAATGAGCGGTCGAAGTAGCCGCTCGCACCGTTGACGTTGACGTAGAGCGCGTCGAAGCTCGTCCCGCCGTGGCCGAGCGCCTCGGACATGACCTCGCGCGCATGGTCGAGCACCCGCGAGAGGGTCGGCTTCGTCAGGGCCGAGCAGACACGCTCCCCGTGCACCTTGGCACGCCACAGGGCCTCGTCGGCGTAGATGTTGCCGATGCCGGAGACGAGGGTCTGGTCGAGCAGGGCGCGCTTGACCGCGCTGTCGCGCAGCTTCATCCTCCGCACGACCGCGCCCTGGTCGTAGGTCGCCTCGAAGGGGTCGGGCGCGATGTGCGCCAACGCTTCCGGTATGCCGTCCGGCCCCAGGGGCGACATCGCGAGTCCCCCGAAGGTGCGTTGGTCGACGAACCGCAGCTGCGGGTCGCCGTCGGCGAAGTCGAAGCGGGCGTGGCAGTGCTTCTCGAGCGGCGCCTCGGCCGGCTCGACGAGCATCTGGCCACTCATGCCGAGGTGGACGATGAGCGCGTCCTCGCCGTCGAGCGCGAGCCAGAGGTACTTGCCCCGCCGCGACGCCGCGGTCACCGTGACGTCGTGGAGGCGATCGGCGAGGTCCTCGGCGCCAGCGTCGTGGCGCCTCGCCACCCGCACGCCACTGATCCGGGCACGCGTGATGTGCCGGCCGACGACATGGTCGTGCAGACCGCGTCGCACCACCTCGACCTCGGGCAGCTCCGGCACGCCGTGGTCAGCCCGGAGGAGTGCTCGTCGAGCCCGCGGTCACGGAGCGACGCACCTCGATCGCGTGCCAGGCCTCCTTGGCGGCCTTCTGCTCCGCTTCCTTCTTGCTGCGTCCCCTGCCCTCGCCCAGCACCTCGTCACCGAAGACGACGCGGGCGTTAAACTCCTTCTCGTGGTCGGGCCCCTGCTCGTCGACGCGGTAGTCGGGCGAGCCGAGGGCCACGCTCGCTGCCATCTCCTGCAGGCTCGTCTTCCAGTCGAGACCGGCACCGAGGGTCGCGGCCTCCTCGATGATGCCGTCGAAGTGGTGGTGCACGAAGATCGCCGCCCGGTCGATGCCGGCAGCGAGGAAGACCGTGCCGATGACCGCCTCGAGCGTGTCGGCGAGGATCGAGGCCTTGTCGCGGCCACCCGTCGCCTCCTCGCCCTTGCCGAGCATGACGTACTCACCGAGGTCGAAGGTGCGCGCGACGTCGGCGAGCGCGCGCATGTTGACGACGGCGGCTCGCAGCTTGGCGAGCTGGCCCTCGGCGAGGTCGGGGTGCCCGCGGTAGAGCGAGTCGGTGACGACGAGGCCGAGCACCGAGTCCCCGAGGAACTCCAGGCGCTCGTTGTTGGGCAGTCCACCGTTCTCGTAGGCGTACGAGCGGTGCGTCAGGGCACGCAGAAGCAGCGGCTCGTCGATGTCCTGGCCGACCACCTCGGTGAGGTGGGCGAGCAGGGCATCGACGGGCCGCTGCGGCACCGCCGGAACACCCTGGGTGTCAGGGCTGCTCACGGCGGCGATCAGTTCTGGTGCTCGGTGCGCTCAGCCACGGCGTAGTGACGGCCCTTGTAGGTGCCGCAGGACGGGCACGCGATGTGCGGCTGGGCAGCCGAACCACACTGGGGGCACGTCGTGAGCGTGGTCGGCGTTGCCTTCCAGTTCGCGCGACGCGAACGGGTGTTGGAGCGCGACATCTTCCGCTTCGGGACAGCCACGTCAGTTCCTCTTCTCTTGCGGGTCGTCCTGCAGCATCCCGCGCAGGGCCGACCATCGGGGGTCGAACACATCATGGTGGTGGTCGGGGTCGTCCGCGAGCTTCACTCCGCACTCGGAGCACAGCCCGGGACAGTCCGGCCGGCACATCGGCTTGAAGGGCAGCGTCGGCACGACCGCGTCCCGGAGCACGGGCTCGAGGTCGATGAGATCACCGACCAGCTCGTGCACCTCGTCCTCGTCCGTGTCGGCTCCCACCTCGTGGTGGTGCGCCGCCCGGTCGGTGTAGGCGAACAGCTCCGTGAAGGTCCCGTCGACAGCCAGCTCGACAGGGTCCAGGCACCGCACGCACGCACCGCTCGCCCTGCCGTTGACCGAACCTGTCAGGAGCACGCCCTCGACGACGGACTCGAGCCGCACCGCGAGCTCGACCGGCATGCCGGCCTGGATCGCGATGACGTCGGTTCCGAGGTCTTCGGGCAGCTCCACCGTGCGCGAGAGCTCCAGCATCGTCCCGGGTCGCCGATCCAGCTTCCTGGTGTCGAGCACCAGTGGTGAACGGGGGTCGGGGCGGTTCATGGCTCCTGCGCACGATTGAGGGTTCGGCCCACTCCAAGGCGGACGAGGACCGACGTCCAAGGCTACCGGAGCGGACTCCCCCGCCCAAATCAGCGGAGTCGATCGTGCAGGGCGTCGAGCACGGTGTCGGGCACGAGGCCCGAGACGTCACCGCCGTAGCGCACGACCTCCTTGATGAGCGAGCTCGACACGTGCTGCAGGTCGGGGGCGGCCGCGAGGAAGAGCGTCTCGACGCCCGTCAGGTGGCGGTTCATGTGCGCCATGGGCAGCTCGTAGGCGAAGTCGGTGCCCCCGCGCAGTCCCTTGACCATGGAGTCTGCCCCGACCTCGCGGCACACGTCGACGACGAGGGTGTCGGCCCAAGCCCCGACCCGGACGTTGGGCAGGTGGCCCAGCGTCTCCTCCAGGAAGGCCGTGCGCTCGTCGACACCGAAGGTGCCGTGCTTGGCCGGGTTGTGCAGGATGGCCACGACGACCTCGTCGAAGAGGCCTGCGGCGCGGGTGATGACGTCGACGTGCCCGTTGGTCACGGGGTCGTAGGAGCCGGGGCACACACAGCGTCGCGTCGTCACGTGCCCAACCTAGCCAGCCCCGACCTCACGCGACGCCCTCACGCGACGACCTCCGCACCGGCCTCACGCGACGACCTCATCTGTCGTGGGCTCCGCGAACCACATCGCGGTCTCGCCGTAGCGCTTCTCTCCCGACAGCTCGAGCCCGGCAGGCCACCGCGGCTGCGGCGAGCGGGTCGACCGCTCGACGACGACGAAGGCCTCCGGCCCGAGCCAGCCACGCTGGACGAGGGCGGTCAGCACGACGGCGAGGGCGTCCTCCGTCAGGTCGTAGGGCGGGTCGAGCAGCACGAGGTCGAACGGTGTGCCGCCGGGCGGGCCGCTGCCGAGCGCGCGCTCCACGGTGTCGACGACGAGACGCACCGCCGGGTGCCCGACGGCGGCGATGTTGGCGCGGATCGCCGCTGCCGCGCCCCGTTGGGACTCCACGAGCACGACCTCGGCGGCTCCTCTGCTCGCCGCTTCGAGGCCGAGGGCGCCCGACCCGGCGTAGAGGTCGAGCACCCGGGTGTGCTCGAGCAGGCCGCGGTGCTCGAGCCGGCTGAAGAGGGCCTCACGCACCCGGTCGGACGTGGGGCGGGTGGAGGACCCCTGCGGGGTGCGTAGCCGCCGACCCCCTGCGCTGCCGCTGATGATGCGGGTCATCTCACCCTCTCTCCAGCCAGGCTGCCTGCTCCTCGTCGAGGCGCATGGCGACGGCCGCCGCGAGCGCCGGGTGCTGGCGCAGCTCGGGGTCCTCGGCCACGAGCGCGAAGGCGTCCTCCCGGGCGTCGGCGATCACCTGCTCGTCGTCGCGCCGCCCGAGGCGCAGGTGACGCACCGAGTTGCCCCGCCCGCTCTGGCGTGCGCCGAGCACGTCACCCTCGCGGCGCAGGAGCAGGTCGACCTGGGCGAGCTCGAAGCCGTCGGTGGTCGCGGCGACCTGGGCGAGGCGCTCCGCGGCGAGCTCGCCCGCCCCCTGCGTCATGAGCAGGCAGAGACCCGGCACCGAGCCGCGGCCCACGCGGCCGCGCAGCTGGTGCAGCTGGGAGATGCCGAAGCGGTCGGCGTCGACGACGACCATGACGGAGGCGTTGGCGACGTCGACCCCGACCTCGATGACGGTCGTGGCGACGAGCACGTCGATCTCGCCGTCGGCGAAGGCCCGCATCGTGGCCTCCTTGGTGTCGGGGTCGAGCCGACCGTGCAGCACCTCGAGCCGCACGCCCTCGAGCGCCGGGGTGGCCCGCAGCGTGGCGAGCATCGTGTAGACACCGGTGAGCTCGCGCTGCGCGCCACCGTCGCCGGACCGGTCACCGAGGCCGTCGCCGACCTCGCCCCCGTCGGCGTCGTCGCTCCCGTCGGCCCAGTCGACGTCCCACGCGTCCTCGTCGCTCGCCGGGGACCGGCCGTCGCCGGCACCGGGGGCCTCGTCGTCGACGTCGCCGATGCGGGGGCAGACGACATAAGCCTGGTGGCCCTTGGCCACCTCCTCGGCGATACGCTGCCACGTGCGGTCGACCCAGCCGGGGCGGTCACCGTCGACGACGTGGGTCGCGATCGGCGAGCGACCCCGCGGCAGCTCGCGCAGGGTCGAGGTCTCCATGTCGCCGAAGACGGTCATCGCCACGGTGCGCGGGATCGGCGTGGCGGTCATGACGAGCACGTGCGGTGGGCGGATTCCCTTCTCTCTCAGGGCATCACGCTGCTCGACCCCGAAGCGGTGCTGCTCGTCGACCACCACGAGGGCGAGATCGGCGAACTGCACGTGCTTCTGGATGAGAGCGTGCGTGCCGATGACGATGCCGGCCTCCCCTGAGGCCGCGGCGAGCAACGACTGCTTCCGCGCGCGCGCCGCCTGACTGCCCGTCAGCAGCGCCACGGTCGTGCCGTGCTCGGCGCCTCCCAGCATGCCCCCGAGGGCGAGGTCGCCGAGCATCGCCGTGATCGAGCGGTGGTGCTGTGCCGCCAGCACCTCGGTGGGGGCGAGCAGTGCGGCCTGCCCGCCGGCGTCGATGGCTGCGAGCATCGCCCGCAGGGCGACGACGGTCTTGCCCGAGCCGACCTCCCCCTGCAGCAACCGGTGCATCGGCCGGTCGGAGGCGAGCTCGGCGGTGAGCACCTCGCCGATCTCGCGCTGACCTGCGGTCAGCTCGAAGGGCAGCCGCGCGTCGAAGTCCGCGAGCAGGCCACCGGGCCGTGGGGGCCGCGGGGTCGCGAGCTCGGACTCGACCGCCTTGCGCCGCTGGGCGAGGATCGTCTGCAGGACGAAGGCCTCGTCGTACTTCAGCCGGTCGAGCCCCCTCGACGGCTGGTCGTCGACGCCGGGCCGGTGCACGAGCTCGAGCGCCGCCGCCCGGTCGAGCAGCCCACGGGCCGCACGCACCGGCTCGGGCACCGGCTCGCGGATGCGGTCGACGGAGTCGAGCGCCGTGTGCACGAGCCGGCGGAGTTGGAGGGAGTTGATCTTGCCGGTCGTCGAGTAGACCGGCACCCGGTGGGTCCGATACCACTCCACCGCGGCCTCGCCCTCGGCGTCGTCGTCGAAGAGCTCGTACTCCGGGTGGGTCAGCTGCATGCGTTGGCCGTAGGCACCGATCGTGCCGACGAAGAAGCCACGGACCCCGGCGTGCAGCTTGCCCTCGTGGCCGTAGGCGCTGAAGAACGTGACGTCGAGCTCGTGCCCGTGGTCGTCGTGGAGCACGACCGTCAGCATCTTGCCGCGCCGGTTGCGCATCGGCCGCGAGGTCGCGCGGGCGACCTCGGCCACGACGAGGACGTCCTCGCCGACGCGCAGCGACGACAGGTCGGTGAGCTGCCCCGGGCGCACGTAGCGGCGCGGCACGAACTCGAAGAGGTCGCCGACGGTCTGCAGCCCCTTGGTGCGGGCGAGCTGCTCGGCCTCGCCCTTCTTGACGAGCTTGGTCAGCGGAGAGTCCTCGGTGAGCACGACCACGGCCTACTCCACCCCGATGAGCACGCTGTAGACCGGCTGCCCACCGTCGATCTGCGACACCTCGACGCCGAGGTGCAGCGCCATCGCCTCGGTCGCGAGCGCCTGCCCCAGTCCGTCATGGGCCCCCGACCCGATGACGACGGTGACGAGCTCGCCCCCGCTCGCGAGGAGTCGGCGCACGACCTCGCGCCCCACCTCGACGTCGTCGTGGCCGATGACGGCGATGTCGCCGTCGACGACGCCGAGCACGTCTCCCGCCTCGCACCGACCCGCGCTCGTCAGGGCCGCCCGGTTGGCGACGGTGACCGCGCCGTGCCGGGTCGCCGACGACGCGGACTGCATGGCGAGCACGTTGGCCGAGGGCGCCGCCTCGGGCTCGAAGACGGCCAGGGCGGCGAGGCCCTGCACCGCCGTGCGGGCGTGCACGACCTGCGCGTCGATGCCGTCGTCGGCGACCGCCCGGGCCGCTGCCGCCGCAGCCAGCAGGGTGTCGCCGTCGTTGGGCAGCACGACGACGCCCGCCGCACCGGTCGCGTGCTGGGCGCGGATCGCCGCGATGAGGGCCCCGGTCGACGCGCGTCGCCCCGGGCCGGACGGCACCACGGCGGCGCCCGCCTCGCCGAAGAGGGCCGCGAGCCCGTCGCCGGCCGCGCAGGCCACGATCGCCGATCCGGTATGCCGGGGGGCGTCGTGCCCGTGTGACGCCGCCCCTTGCGCATGGCCGAGGTGCACGACGTCACGGTCCAGTCGGGTGATGCGCACCCGGTGGGGTCGGCCCGCGACGATGCCCGCCTCGACCGCCGCCCCGGCGTCGTCGACATGGGCGTGGACGTTCCACTCCCCGTCGCCGCCGACGACGAGCACGGAGTCACCGAGCTCGACGAGGCGGGCCCGCAGCAGGTCGACGGCCTCGTCGTCGGAGTCGGCGAGCAGATACATCACCTCGTAGGCGGGCGAGCCGTCGTCAGAGCCCGCATCAGAGGCCCCATCAGAGGCCCCGTCAGAAGCTCCGTCGGAGGTCGTGTCGGGCAGCCCGGCGGTGAGCGTCGGCCCGAAGCGCTCGGGCCGGAAGCGTGAGCGCCGGCTCGACGGGTCGTCGCGGCTCGGCCGGCCGCGCTGCCCGGAGCAGATGCGTTCGAGGCACTCGAGCAGCAGGACGAGCCCCGCGCCGCCGGCGTCGACGACCCCGGCGCGTGCGAGCACCTCGAGCTGCTCGGGAGTGCGGTCGAGCGCCACCCGGGCGGCCTCGAGCGCGGCGAGCGACACGGCATACAGGCTCGCCTCGGAGCGGCCGCCCACCTCGGCTGCCTCGGCTGCCTGGGTGGCGGCCGTCGCCATGGCGGTGGCCACGGTGAGGATCGTGCCCTCCTGGGGCTCGGTGACCGCCTCGCGCCCGCGCTGCTCGGCGCGCACGAGCCCGCGGGCGAGCAGCGCCCCGTCGACGACCTCGGCGCCCGCGCACGCCTCGGCCAGACCCCGTGCGAGCTGGCTGAGGATGACACCGGAGTTGCCCCGGGCGGTCCAGAGCAGCGCCTTGGCGAAGGCTGCGAGCAGGTCGCCGGCGCCGTGCGGGTCGTGAGCGAGCATCCGCTCGACTCCACCGTCGAAGGTGAGGAAGAGGTTGGTGCCGGTGTCACCGTCAGGCACCGGGAAGACATTGAGAGCATCGATCTCGACGCGTCGCGCGGCGAAGACGGAGCGGGTCAGCAGGGCCCAGCGGCGCACCGCCGGCACGTCGAGCACGGACAGCGCGCCGGGCACCGGGAGAAGTGTGCGCGGCGACCGCTCGGGCAGCCGTGCTGGGCCTGGCATCCGTCCTCCTGCTCGTCGTCGACCGCGGCCATGCCTGAGGGTGCGTCGGGCCCCGCAGGTCAGGTCGCCCTGGCACGGGCCCGCGGCCGCTGCTCGGCAGGCTAGCGCCTCGCCCCGACGGTCGCATGCAGCCGCGCGACCCCGGCTCGGCCCCCGGCACGCAGAGGGCGGGTCCGAGAGTGGGACGGGAAGGGAGTGGCGTCAACGGGGTGGCGCGCGAGGGCCCCGGCGAGGTCGCCAGCGGGCCCGGCCGGCCCTACGGTGTGGATCGTGTCGCGCACCGCCCCTGTCCACCGCAAGTCCTGGCCCGGTGCCCCCGCCGGCTTCTTCGCGGCCGAGGCGGCCGGCCTGCGGTGGCTCGCCGAGGCCGAGGCGGTCGGAGGCGCCTCCGTCGTCGCCGTGCACGACGTGGCGCCCGACCACATCGACGTCGCCCTCGTCGTGCCCGGCCGCCCGACGCCCGAGGCGGCGGAGGCACTCGGTCACGCCCTCGCCCACACCCACGCCGCAGGGGCAGACGCCTTCGGCGCGCCTCCCCCTGGCTGGAGCGGCGACGCCTGGATCGGCCGCCAGCCCCAGTCCAACGACCCCACCCCGACCTGGGGTCTCTTCTTCGCCGAGCAGCGGGTGCGCCCCTTCGTGCGGCGTGCCGTCGACGCCGGTCACCTCGACCGGGACGGGGCCCGCGTCGTCGACGCCGTGTGCGACCGGCTCGCGTCCGGCGCCTTCGACGACGACCGGCCAGCGGCTCGCATCCACGGTGACCTCTGGTCGGGCAACCTGCTCTACTCCGGAGGCGGTGCGGTCCTCATCGACCCGGCCGCCCACGGGGGTCACGGCCTCACCGACCTCGCGATGCTCGCGCTCTTCGGCTGCCCCGAGCGCGACCGGCTGGAAGCGGCCTACGCCGAGACAGCCGGGCTCGACCGCCGGTGGCGCTCGCTCATCGGGCTGCACCAGCTGCACCCGCTCGCCACCCACGCAGCCTCACACGGGCCGGCGTATGCCGCCGAGCTCGTCGCGACGGCCCAGCGCTATCGTTGAGGCCGGGCCCCGCACCGCGTGGGGCCTCTGCCGTGGGGCCGGTCGGCCGTTTTGTCGTCCGAGCGCCTCGTCGGCTACGCTTTACCGGTTCCCCTCGTGCACACGGCGGTGACGCACGCCCCGGCGTGAGTTGGCCCGTGGATCGGGTGGAGCGCAAGCACTTCGTCAACATCGATCTTCAGGAGAACCCCGTGGCTGCCAACTGCGACGTCTGCGGCAAGGGGCCGAGCTTCGGTCACAACATCTCGCACTCGCACCGCCGCACCAAGCGCCGCTGGAACCCCAACATCCAGCGCGTTCGGACGCTGGTGAACGGTGTGACGCCGAAGCGACTCAACGTCTGCACCTCCTGCCTCAAGGCGGGCAAGGTCGTTCGCTGAACGCCCCCTCACCAACGCTGAAGGCCGGCCCCCTCTGGGAGCCGGCCTTTGTCGTGCCCTGACGTCGGGCGGTCCGGTCGACTCCGGGATCAACTGGTCGATCACCTCGGTCCTGGTGCTGTCAGGACGACACCACCCACCCTTTGTTCCACCAGGTGATCGACCAGTTGATCCCCCTGGTGGCGATCCGGCGGGAGGTGCGCCGACCTCTCGACGTGGCGGACCGGTCACGACCCGCGGAAGTGGTCCCACCCGGTGTGCGCCACCGCTCTGCCGTCGACGAGCAGCCCCGGGCGCTCCCCCCGTGCGACGGGCCGGGCCCGGCCGATCACCCGCCAGCCCGGCGGGAGGTCCTCGGGCGCGAAGGTGGCGAGCAGCGAGTGCTCCTCTCCCCCGGCGAGGACGCACTCCAGGGCGTCCGACACGCCGACCGCTGCCCGGATCTCGGCGAGATCAGGCTCCAGTGCGCCCAGGTCGACCTCGAGCACGACCCCGCTCGCCCGGGCGATCCGGGAGCCGTCGCGCACGAGCCCGTCGGACACGTCGAGCATGGCCGTCGCTCCGGCCCGCGCGGCGAGGGGCCCGGCCGTGAGGGGCGACACCGGCCGCCGCTGACGCTCGACGGCGAGCGGGTGCCGGTCCTCTGAGCCCGTCTCGAGCAGGCGCAATCCGGCCGCAGCCAGGCCGAGGGTGCCGCAGACCGCCAGCACGTCGCCCGCGGTAGCCCCCGACCGGAGCACCACCGGGCCGTCGAGGCGGCCCAGAGCCGTCACCGAGACCATGACGACGCCCGCGGGCGCCGACGACAGGTCGCCGCCGAGCACCGCCACCCCGGCCTCGGCGCAGGCCAGACCCAGCCCTCGCGCATGGTCGAGGACCCACTCGAGCGACAGCGCGGGGTCGGCCACGAGAGTGACGAGCACCCCGGTCGGGGTGCCGCCCATGGCCGCGACGTCGGCGAGGTTCTGGACGATGACCTTGTGTCCGATGTCGGCGCCCGACGACCACGCGTCGAGCCAGTCACGCCCGAGCACCGCGGTGTCGGTCGTGGCGACGGTCTGGTCGGACGTGAGCAGCACGGCGGCGTCGTCGCCGGGAGCAACGACCAGGTCAGGGCTGCCGCCGAAGAGCGGGAGGATGCGGGCCAGCAGGTCGTCCTCGTCGAGGGTGCGCAGCGGCGTGCCGTCCGTCATCATCGGCCCCCGGGTCGACCGGTGCGCGTGCGGCACGGGCTCACTCGCCTTCTGGCCCGCACCCTCGGCAGTCGGGCCCGTCGCTGGGACGAAACGTCTCGTGGCAAGGTAGCGTTCGGGCACGGCCGCAGTCACACTGGGTGCGGGCCGGGCCCGCTGGTCCAGGGTGGTGCGCGTGTGGCGTCGCGACCTCCGCGAGGACCGTCCGATCCGTCAAACACAAAGAGGTGACACGTGGTTCAGGCCTACATCCTGATTCAGACCGAAGTCGGCAAGGCGGCCAGCGTCGCGAAGGCGATCGCAGCGATCTCCGGCGTCACGATGGCCGAGGACGTCACCGGCCCCTACGACGTCATCGCCCGCGTCGAGGCGTCCAACGTCGATGACCTCGGGCGGCTCGTCATCGCCAAGCTCCAGGACGTGCCCGGCATCACCCGCACGCTCACGTGCACGGTCGTCCACGTCTGAGGCCGACCCTGCGACGCACCCTCTCGACGGCGACGCTCTGCGTCGCCGTCGTGCTGCTCGGCGGCTGCACTCGGGCTCCCGAGGTGGCGCTCGCACCCGCGGCGGGGGCCCCGGTCTGCGCCACAGCGGCGTGGCCCTCGACCGTCGCCCGGCAGTCCAGGGTCGCGACCGACCCCGACACCGGCTCGGTCGCTGCCTGGGGTGACCCGGCCGTCATCGCGCGCTGCGGCCTCGACCCGCTCGGACCCACGACCGACGACTGCGTCAGCGTCGACGGGGTCGACTGGGTCGTCCGCGCGCTGAGCGACGGGTCGGTGGCAACGACCTATGGCCGCGACCCGGCGATCGAGGTGCTGGCGCCGGCCGCCTACGGTCCGGTGCCCCTGCTCCTGCCGGCCTTCACCGCCGTGGCGTCGTCGCTGCCCGAGAACGGCCGCGCCTGCGCCTGACCCGCTGCCGGCCCCCTGGCGCTGCGCGGCCACACCGACACTGCCCGACGATCCCCGCGGCTGTCTCCCGACGGCGAACGGCTCAGCGAAGGCCGGTGCGGCGCTCGAGGGCGAGCTCGAGGAGCTCGTCGATGAGCGCGGGGTAGTCGAGGCCGGTGGCCGCCCACATGCGCGGATACATGGAGGTCGGGGTGAAGCCCGGCATCGTGTTGATCTCGTTGACGAGGACGCGGCCGTCGTCGGTGTAGAAGCAGTCGACCCGGGCCAGGCCCTCGCACCCCAGCGACTCGAAGGCTGCCGCGGCCAGCCGGCGCACCTCGGCTGAGATCTCGGGGGGAACGTCGGCCGGGCAGCTGAGGTCGACGTCGGCCTCGGCGAGGTACTTCGCCTCGAAGTCGTAGAACGCGTGGTTGTCGTGCACGGCGATCTCGCCGACCTGAGAGGTGCGCGGCGCGTCGGTGCCGTGCCCCTCGAGCACCGCGCACTCGATCTCGCGGCCCGCGATGCCGGCCTCGACGAGCACCTTGGGGTCGTGCTCGCGAGCGGCCTCGATGGCGGCCTCGAGGTCGGCGCGCTGCTCGACCTTCGTGATGCCCATCGACGACCCCGCCCGCGCCGGCTTGACGAAGAGGGGGTAGTCGAGACCGTCGCACGCCGCCATCGCAGCCGCGCGGTCGGCACGCCACGCGCGGTCGGTGATGACGGCATACGGGCCGATGGGGATGCCGTGACCCGCGAAGACGACCTTCATGTAGTGCTTGTCCATGCCGGCCGCGGAGGCGAGCACACCGGAGCCGACGTAGCGCACGTCCGACATCTCGAGGAAGCCCTGCAGCGTGCCGTCCTCGCCGAAGGGCCCGTGCAGCAGCGGGAAGACGACGTCGACCTGGCCGAGCTCCCGCGGCGGCTGCCCGGCCTCGAGCACCGTCAGGGACGTCTCCCTCGTCGACAACGGCAGCACGACGTGGGCGGCGCCCGACTCGACCTCGGGCGTGCGCCCGGCCGTCAGCTCGAAACGTGCCGGGTCGTCCTCCGCCAGCACCCACTGACCCTCGCGTGAGATGCCGATCGGCACGATGTCGTACTTGCTCCGGTCGATGGCGCGCAGCACGCCGGCGGCGGTGGCGCACGAGACGGCGTGCTCGGAGGAGCGGCCTCCGAAGACGATGGCCACGCGGGGGCGGCGGCTCGGCTGGGCGGGCTGGGGCTGGTCCGTGGTCATCAGACGGAACTCTAGCGGGCCCCCTCGCGACGCCCTCGTACGCTGGGGCCATGGCCACCGACAGCACCCCCGGTCCCCTGCACGTCGACACGGTCGTGGTCTCCGCGGGACGGCCCGGGCGGGCGCCGGGGTCGTCGGTCAACGTCCCCGTCGAGCTGACGTCGACGTATGCCGCGGACGGCGCGGTCAACTACGCCCGCGTCGGCAACCCGACGTGGAACGCCTTCGAGTCGGCCCTCGGTGACCTCGAGGGCGGGAGCGCCCTCGTGCACGCCTCGGGCATGGGGGCGATCTCGGCGGCGCTGTCGCTCGTGGCGCCCGGCGGCACCGTCGTGGCCCCTGACCAGACCTACAACGGCACCGGTGACCTGCTGATCGCGTTCGAGCAGGCGGGCGGCTCGGTGGTGCGCGTGCACGCGGGCGACACCGAGGGATTCGTCGCGGCGCTGGACGGGGCCGACCTGCTGTGGCTGGAGTCCCCGACGAACCCCCTCATGGACGTGACCGACCTCGAGACCGTGCTCGCCCGGTCACGCGAGCTCGGTGTGACGAGCGTCGTCGACAACACGCTGCCCACGCCGCTGCTGTCGCAGCCCCTGGGGCTGGGCGCCGACGTCGTGGTGCACTCGGTGACGAAGTACCTCTCCGGCCACAGCGACGTCGTGCTCGGGGCGACCGTCGTCGCCGACACCGAGCGCGGCCGAGCCCTGGGTGAGCGCCTGCGCCGGCACCGCACGCTGCACGGTGCCATCGCCGGGCCGCTCGAGGTCTACCTCGCCCTGCGCGGGCTGCGCACGCTCTCGGTCCGCTTCGAGCGGGCCTGTGCGAATGCCGCCGTGCTCGCAGAGCGGCTCGCCGGACACCCGGCCGTGGCCCGGGTGCGCTATCCGGGGTCGGGCGCGATGCTCGCCATCGACGTGGCCGGCGACGCGGCGGCGGCCGAGCGTCTCTGCGCCGCAACGCGCGTGTGGCTGCACTCGACGAGCCTCGGCGGCGTGGAGTCTCAGCTGGAGCGGCGTCGCCGCCACCCGAGCGAGTCCGCTGCCGTGCCCGAGAGCCTCGTGCGGCTGTCCGTGGGCATCGAGCACGTCGATGACCTCTGGTCCGACCTGGAGCAGGCCCTCGAGGCCGTCTGACGTCCGCGCGCCGCCGCCACGGTGACGGCGAGACCCACAAACCCCGTCGCAGCCGAGCCCCCAGGCGCGGGGTGCGGTGAGCACGGCCAGTTTGTGGGTCTGACCGGCAGGAGGCAGAGCCGGCACGTCCGCGCCCGACGGGGCGGACGGCATACGGGCTAGCGCTTCTCGGCCTTGAGGTCGCGGGACATCAGGCGCGGGCCGACCTCGCTGGCCGAGTGGCCGTCACGGATGACGGCCACGACCTGCTCACAGATCGGCATGTCGACGTCGCGCTGGTGGGCCAGGGTGAGGATCGACTCGCACGACTTGACCCCTTCGGTCGTCTGCCGCATCTCGGCTGCAGCCTGCTCGACCGTCATGCCGCGGCCCAGGCGCACCCCGAAGGAGTGGTTGCGAGACAGCGGGGACATGCACGTGGCGATGAGGTCGCCGACTCCGGCAAGCCCCATGAAGGTCTGCGGGTGGGCCCCGAGCGCGAGCCCCAGCCGGGTCGTCTCGGCGAGGCCGCGCGTGATGATCGTCGCCTTGGTGTTGTCGCCGAAGCCCATGCCCTCGGCCATGCCGGAGGCGAGCGCGACGACGTTCTTGGTCGCGCCGCACACCTCGGCCCCGACGACGTCGGTGTCGGTGTAGGGGCGGAAGTACGGCGTCGCGCAGGCCGAGGCGACGCGCTCGGCGGTGACCATGTCCTCGCAGGCGACGACACCCGCCGCCGGCTGCTTGCGGGCGATCTCGGGCGCGAGGTTGGGTCCCGAGAGCACCACGACCCGGTCGCGCTCGATGCTGCCGGCCTCGGCGATCACCTCGCTCATGCGCATCGTCGTGCCGAGCTCGACGCCCTTCATGAGAGACACGACGGGGGCACCCGACGGGATGTGGCCGCCCCACTGGCCGAGGTTGTCTCGCAGCGTCTGTGAGGGCACGACGAGCACGACGATGTCAGCCCCGTGGAGCGCCTCCTCCGGGTCGGTGGTGGCGCGCACGCTGTCGGGCAGGGCGAGGTCGGGGAGGTAGCCCTCGTTGTGCCCGGAGTTGATCGCCGCGGCGGTCTCGGCCCGGCGCGCCCACATCGTCACCCCGCAGCCCGCGTCGGCGAGGATCGCGGCGAAGGCCGTGCCCCAGTTGCCGCTGCCCATGACCGCGACATGCGTCATGCTGTGTCCCTCTCGTCGGAGCGTGGCCGGGCGGTGCGCCCGATGTCCTCGTGGCGCAAAGGGTCGCCGATCTCGGGCACGCCGTGCGCGCGGGGGTCGAAGCGCTCACTGGGCCGGGTCTCCCCGCGCACCTGCTCGAGCAGCTCGGTGATGCGGTCCATCAGCCGGTCGGTCGCCTCGCGCAGCACCCTGGTGTCAATCGGCTGGCCGTAGAGGTCGTCGAGGTCGACGGGCGGGCCGGCGAGCACCTGGATCGTCTTGCGGGGGAAGAGCGACGGGCGGTGACCGTAGGGCGACAGGATCTCCTGGGCGCCCCACTGCGCCACCGGGATGAGCGGGCAGCGGGTCTCGAGCGCCACCCGCGCCGCGCCGGTCTTGCCCCGCATCGGCCAGAGGTCGGGGTCGCGGGTGATCGTGCCCTCGGGGAAGATCGCGACGACCTTGCCGGCTCGCACCCCGTCGACGGCCGATCGGAAGGCGTCGGCCGCCGCGACGGAGTTGCGGTGGACGGGGATCTGTCCGGCCTTGCGCAGTACCCAGCCGACTCCACGCACGCGGAAGACGCTCTCCTTGGCGAGGAAGTAGGCGGCCCGGCCGTTGTCGAACATGTAGTGGGCGAAGGGCAGCGGGTCGGCGTAGGAGATGTGGTTGGGCGAGACGACGAAGCCACCCTCGCGTGGCAGGTGCTCGGCGCCGCGCCAGTCGCGTTTCGTCAGGAGCATGAGCCAGGGGCGGACGAGCAGCGCGGCGACCCGGTAGGCCCACGGCAGGCCCTCGGTGCGGGCGGCAGCCACGTCGTCTGATCCTCCTCGTCGCGGGCACGCCGGTCAGCGTGCGGGGTGCGCGCGACCTCGGGCGATCACGCTCGGGTCGCGCAGGTTCATCTTGTCCACCGCGCGACGTGGTGTCGAGCAGCGTAGCCGCGAGTGGGACGATGTTCGCCAGCATGAGCCATTTCCCCCGTGAGCCGGCATCCGGACACCCCTCGGGTGCGTCGCAGCCAGCGGCCACACCGAGCGCGCCGAGTGCACCCGGTATGCCGCGTCAGCAGGAGCGCTCCCCCGCCCCGTTCCTGGGCTCCGACCACCCGTGGCACGTCGTCATCCCCGTCAAGCAGACGGCCGAGGGCAAGTCCCGCCTCGGGCCCGCTGTCGGCGAGGACCGGGCACTCCTGTCTAGGGCCATCGCCGACGACACCATCGCGGCGGCCGTCGCGACGGTGGGTCCGGGTCGCGTCGTCGTGGTGACCTCCGACCGCGGCGTGCGCACGACGTGGCGAGCCAGCGGTGTCGTCGTCGTCGAGGACCCGGGATCCGGGCTCAACGCAGCGCTGCGCGCCGGGCAGTCGTCGACTCCCCGGGGCCGGCTGACAGCCGCGCTCCTCGGCGACGTGCCCGCGATGCGACCGCAAGACCTGGCCGAAGCGCTGGGTGCGGCTCTGCTGAAGGGCGATTCGTTCGTGCCCGACGCTGCAGGCGACGGCACGGTGTTGCGGTGCGGCGCCGGCTTCGAGCCGCGCTTCGGACCGCACAGTGCGGCCCGCCACGAGTCTGACGGCGCGGCGCGTCTCGAGCTCGACCTGCCCCGCCTGCGGACCGACGTCGACGACGCGACGAGCCTCGCCGCGGCTCACCGGCTCGGCCTCGGCCCTCGCACGCGGGCGCTGCTGGGCGACCGGGCATCTGGTTGGATCAGAGCCATGCAGGCCAGCGTGCACACCTTCGACCCCGAGACCCGCACGGGCAGCGTGCTGCGCGATGACGGCGTGCAGCTGTCCTTCGACGCGCACGCCTTCGATGCCAGTGGCCTGCGGCTGCTGCGCAGCGGCCAGCGACTCACGGTCGAGGTCGTCGACGACCTCGTCGTCTCGATGCGGATCGTCGGCATCGGTCACGACCAGCGGATCCGCTGAGCCGCCGTCGGCACCGGGAGCCGACAGCCGGTTCGGATGCCCGGCCCGACGCGCCGGCGTGATCAGGCGCGAGGAAGGCAGGTGCCGTGACACCGGCCGCGCGCCGGCACCGAGCCTGCACGCCCCGACGGGCCACGAGCCGGGGTGAACCGGTCCGTGACCCGTCGTGAGGGGGTGGACGTGTCGCTGTGCTGCGTCAGCGGCCCGTCGTCTTCTTCGCCGTCGTCTTGCGTGCCGTCGTCTTGGCCGCGGTCTTCGCGGGCGCTGCCTTGGTCGCCGTCTTCTTGACGGCGGTCTTGGCCGGGGCGGCCTTCGTCGCGGTCGTCTTGCGGACGGCGGTCTTGGCGGGCGCGGCCTTGGTCGCCGTCTTCTTGACGGCGGTCTTGGTCGGAGCGGCCTTCGTCGCGGTCGTCTTGCGGACGGCGGTCTTGGCGGGCGCGGCCTTCGTCGCCGTCTTCTTCGCGGCCGTCTTGGCAGGGGCGGCCTTGGTGGCCGTCTTCTTGACCGGGGCGGAGGAGCCTGCGGAGGCCCGCGACGCCGCGGGCTGGTCCTTGGCAAGCTTCTTCGACCCCGCCACGACCTCCTTGAAGTTCGTGCCCGAGCGGAACTTGGGCACGCGGGTCTTCTTGATGCGCACCGTCGCCCCCGTCTTCGGGTTGCGCCCGGTGCGAGCCGCGCGGTCGGCACGCTCGAACGTGCCGAAACCGGTGATGCCGACCTTGCCGCCCTTGGCGACCTCGCGGATCACGACGTCGAGGAAGGCCTCGAGGGCGTCCGACGCCACCTTCTTGCTGCCGAGCTTGGTCTCGAGCGCGTCGATCAGTTCTGCCTTGTTCACGTCTTCCCCTCCAGAGGACTGTCGGTGCCAGAAAACCCGACGGATGCGTCCGGAACACGTCCGGCTACCTCCTGACGTTAGGCCGAGTCGGGAGGCGCGTCCATCACCGCTCTGTGTCGCTTTCGTTGTGTCGCAAGCACTTTGACGCTCCCCGACGGCCAGCCAGCGACTGCCGAGGCAGGGGTCGCCACCCCCTCAGACGGGTCGGTAAACGACGAATCCCACTGCATCGCAGTGGGATTCGCCAAAATGCTCGCAGACTGCGAGCCGAGTCGTCGATCGCCTCAGGCGAGCGTGGTCACCGGCTTGTGCGTCGGTCGAGATGCCTCGAACTTCGACACCTCGTCCTCGTGTCGGAGGGTGAGTCCGATGTCGTCGAGACCCTCGAGCAGCCGCCAGCGCGTGTAGTCGTCGATCTCGAAGGACGCCACGATCTCGCCGGCCTGGACGGTGCGCGACACGAGGTCGACCGTGATCTCGGCACCCGGGTTGTTCTCGAGGTACTTCCAGATCAGCTCGACGTCGTCCTGCGCGACGATCGCGGTGAGCAGCCCCTGCTTGCCGCTGTTGCCGCGGAAGATGTCGGCGAAGCGCGAGCTGATGACGACCCGGAAGCCGTAGTTCATCAGTGCCCAGACCGCGTGCTCCCGGCTCGACCCCGTGCCGAAGTCGGGGCCGGCGACGAGGACGGACCCAGCGGCATACGTCGGGTTGTTGAGGACGAACGACTCGTCCTTGCGCCAGGCAGCGAAGAGGCCGTCCTCGAAGCCCGTGCGCGTGACGCGCTTGAGGTACTCGGCCGGGATGATCTGGTCGGTGTCGACGTTGCTGCGCCGCAACGGCACGCCGACGCCGGTGTGGGTGGTGAAGGCATCCATGGCTCAGGCCTCTCCGGTCGTGGCGGACGCCAGCTCGCCGGGGCGCGGGGCGTCGAGGTCGGACGGGCTCGACAGGGTGCCGCGGATGGCCGTGGCAGCCGCGACGAGCGGGCTGACGAGGTGGGTGCGACCGCCCTTGCCCTGGCGGCCCTCGAAGTTGCGGTTGGACGTCGAGGCACTGCGCTCACCCGGGGCGAGGGTGTCGGGATTCATGCCGAGGCACATCGAGCACCCGGGCAGGCGCCACTCCGCCCCGGCCTCGGTGAAGACGGCGTCGAGCCCCTCGGCCTCGGCCTGCAGGCGCACCTTCGCCGAGCCGGGCACGACGAGCATGCGCACTCCCTCGGCGACGTGGTGGCCCTTGACGACGGCCGCAGCGGCACGCAGGTCCTCGATGCGGCCGTTGGTGCACGAGCCGACGAAGACCGTGTCGACCCTGATGTCGCGCAGCGGCGTGCCCGCCTCCAGACCCATGTAGGCGAGCGCGTTGGCGGCAGAGAGCCGGTCGCCCTCGTCGGCGAAGGACTCGGGGTCGGGCACCGAGTCCGAGAGCGGCAGTCCCTGCCCGGGGTTGGTGCCCCACGTGACGAAGGGGGTCAGCTCACTCGCGTCGAGGTCGACCTCCTCGTCGA
The DNA here is from genome assembly GCF_044793955.1 of Humibacillus xanthopallidus. Classification (GTDB taxonomy): domain Bacteria; phylum Actinomycetota; class Actinomycetes; order Actinomycetales; family Dermatophilaceae; genus Humibacillus; species Humibacillus xanthopallidus_C. Next base: position 3,229,031 of record NZ_CP084995.1, read on the forward strand.
AGACCGCGTCGTCGTCGCTGCGCAGGGCGGTCCACTCGGCGACGGCGGCGTCCCAGTCGGCACCCGTCGGTGCGTGCGGGCGGCCTTGGAGGTAGTCGAACGTCGTCTGGTCGGGGGCGATCATGCCGGCGCGGGCGCCGGCCTCGATCGACATGTTGCAGACCGTCATGCGAGCCTCCATCGACAGCGCCTCGATGGCGTCGCCGCGATACTCGATGACGAAACCCTGGCCACCGCCGGTGCCGATCTTGGCGATGACGGCGAGCACGACGTCCTTGGCCGTCACACCGTCGGGCAGCGTGCCCCGCACGTTGACGGCCAGCGTGCGGAAGGGCTTGAGCGGCAACGTCTGAGTGGCGAGCACGTGCTCGACCTCGGAGGTGCCGATGCCGAAGGCGAGCGCCCCGAAGGCGCCGTGCGTCGAGGTGTGGCTGTCGCCGCACACGACCGTCATGCCGGGCTGCGTGAGGCCCAGCTGCGGGCCGACGACGTGGACGATGCCCTGGTCGGCGTCACCCATCGGATAGAGGCGGACGCCGAACTCCTCGCAGTTGCGACGCAGCGTCTCGACCTGGATCTTGGACACGGGGTCGGTGATCGGGCCCGGCGTCGTCGGGACGTTGTGGTCCTCGGTCGCGAGCGTGAGATCGGGGCGCCGCACCGGCCGACCAGCGAGGCGCAGGCCGTCGAACGCCTGTGGGCTCGTCACCTCGTGCAGGAGGTGGAGGTCGATGTAGAGGAGGTCCGGCTCCCCCTCGGCCCGTCGCACCACGTGTGCGTCCCAGACTTTCTCGGCGAGTGTGCCTGCCATCTCAAACCTTCCGCTCGCGCGGCTCGTGCCGCTCGTGCCGCTCGTGCTGCCGTCCGGCTGCCATCTGACTCGGGGCGAGCGCGCGCCACCGAGGACCTGGTCGCGACGTCGCTCTTCCGTCAGCGTGGACCTTTTGTGGGCCGTATGGATTGACGTCTCAGTGCCTGAGACGTCAATATCAGTGCATGGACAACTCTTCAGGGGTCGGCGTACTCGACAAGGCAGCGACGGTGCTCGGCGCGCTGGAGGCCGGACCGGCCACCCTCGCGCAGCTCGTCGGAGCCACCGGTCTGGCCCGACCCACGGCCCACCGCCTCGCCGTCGCCCTCGAGCACCACCGCCTCGTCTCGCGCGACATGCAGGGCCGCTTCGTGCTCGGCCCGCGGCTCGGTGAGCTCGCGTCCGCCGCGGGCGAGGACCGGCTGCTCGCGGCAGCAGGTCCGGTCCTCGGCGCCCTGCGCGACCACACCAACGAGAGCGCACAGCTCTTCCGCCGTCAGGGCGACCAGCGCATCTGCGTGGCCGCGGCCGAGCGGCCCGTCGGCCTGCGCGACTCCATCCCCGTCGGTGCGACGCTCTCGATGCTGGCCGGCTCCGCGGCCCAGGTGCTGCTCGCCTGGGAGGAGCCGGACCGTCTCCACCGCGGGCTGCAGGGCGCGGCCTTCACCGCGACCGCCCTGTCGGGGGTGCGCCGCCGGGGCTGGGCCCAGAGCGTCGCCGAGCGCGAGGCCGGAGTCGCCTCGGTCTCGGCACCCGTGCGCGGCCCCTCCGGCCGCGTCGTCGCCGCCGTCTCGATCTCGGGCCCCATCGAGCGCCTCTCGCGCCAGCCCGGTCGGCTGCACGCGGCGACGGTCGTGGCAGGGGCCAACAAGCTGACGGAGGTGCTGCGTCGCCACCACGCCATGCAGCAGCAACAGCAGCAGCAGCACAACGCCTGAGGTCCCAGGCAACGGATCGGTCACGATCTCGCCGAAGGACACCGGGGTGACAACCTCAGCGGCACTCGTCGCGTCACCCTGTTGAGCGTGCAGTCAACGGAGACTCCACGCCTGATCGGTGCCGGAGCGGCACCAGCGTCGACAGGGGAAAGACCATGCAGCAGGTGATCGAACGACACGGCCGCGCACGGCGAGGCATCGTCATCGGTGGGGCACTCGCCCTCGCCCTGACAGCAGCCGCCTGCTCACCGGATGCCGGCGTGACAGCGAGCCCGACGAAGATCGTCCCGTCGTCGCAGACCCCGCCGCCCACGACCCCCGCCTCTCCGTCGACCACTGCCTCCCCCACCGGCGTGCCCACGACGACGGCCGCGCCGTTGACGCCGGAGCCGGAGCAACCCCCGACGGCCGACCCCCAGCCCGTCGTCGCCGACCCCAAGCCCGTGACCGCCAAGCCGAGCCCCACTGTCAAGCCCGCACCCCCGGCGGTCATCATCCTCGAGCAGGGCGACACCGGCCCCAAGGTGCGCGCCTTCCAGTCCCGCCTGCGCCAGATCGGGTGGTTCTCCGGAGACGTCTCCGACCGCTACGGCACCAAGACCGCCGCTGCGGTCCGCGGCTTCCAGGCCAAGCGCGGCTTCCCCGTGACGGGTCAGGCCGACGAGCGCACCTACGACAAGGTCATCGCGATGACGCGGCGCCCCACCGCCGACGAGCTCGCCAACGTCAAGCCCAAGCCGCCCGAGCCCAAGGCCGACCCCAAGCCGGCTGCGTTCTCCTGGGACGTCGACAAGCGGTGCCTGACCGGCCGGGTGATGTGCATCAGCAAGTCGACCAAGCGCCTCACCTGGGTCGTCGACGGCGTGCCGCAGTACGGCTTCGACGTCCGCTTCGGCAGCGACGAGCTGCCGACCCGAGAGGGCGTCTTCTCGGTCTACCTCAAGAAGGTCGACGTCATCTCGAACCTCTACCACACGCCGATGCCCTACTCGATGTTCTTCTCCGGCGGCCAGGCTGTGCACTACTCGTCGAACTTCGCCCGCCTCGGCTACACCGGCGCCTCGCACGGCTGCGTCAACGTGCGCAACAAGCCGCTGCTGATCCAACTCTACAACGAGGCACGCATCGGCGACAAGGTCGTCGTGCACTGGTGAGCGACTGACGGGCACCCGGCCGGACGGCATACGCCCCCGTCGGGTGCCCCGCCACGGCGCGACCGCGCGGTCGTAGGCTGGCCGGACACCCAGGTCACCACAGGAGGCACCGTGCTCAAGGTCGGTTGGAAGGCGTCAGCGGAGCAGTTCGGCCCCCGCGACCTCGTCACGTATGCCGTGCAGGCCGAGGAGAGCGGGCTCGACTCGGTCTTGATCTCCGACCATTTCCAGCCGTGGCGCCACGAGGGAGGCCACGCTCCCTTCGCGATGTCGTGGCTGGCTGCGGCGGGCGAGCGCACCGAGCGCGTCGTGCTCGGTACGTCCGTGATGACCCCGACCTTCCGCTACAACCCGGCGGTCGTCGCCCAAGCGTTCGGCACCCTCGGCGCGCTCCACCCCGGGCGCATCGTCCTCGGCATCGGCACGGGTGAGGCGCTCAACGAGGTGGCCGTCGGAGCCGCGGGCTCGCCGTGGCCGGAGTTCAAGGAGCGCTTCGCGCGGCTGCGTGAGGCCGTCACGTTGATGCGTCGGCTGTGGACCGAGGAGCGCGTCGAGTTCGAGGGCGACTACTACCGCACGCACGCCGCGACGGTCTATGACCGCCCCGAGGTGCCCGTGCCCGTCTACGTCGCCGCCGGCGGGCCGCTCGTCGCGCGGTATGCCGGCCGGTCGGGTGACGGCTTCATCTGCACCTCCGGGAAGGGTCGCGAGCTCTACGAGGACAAGCTGCTCCCCGCGGTCGACGAGGGGCTGGCCAAGTCGGGACGCACCCGCGACGACATCGACCGGATGATCGAGATCAAGCTCTCCTACGACCGCGACCCCGAGCAGGCACTGCACAACGTGCGCTTCTGGGCGCCGCTGTCGCTGAGCGCCGAGCAGAAGCACGGCGTCGACGACCCGGTCGAGATGGAACGCCTCGCCGACGAGCTGACCGACGAGCAGATCGCCAAGCGGTGGATCGTCACGAGCGACCCGGCAGAGGCTGTCGAGGCGGTGCGGGAGTACGTCGACTGGGGTTTCAACCACATCGTCTTCCACGCGCCGGGTCACGACCAGGGGCGCTTCCTCGACCAGTTCTCGTCCGACGTGCTGCCCGGGTTGCGCGAGCTCGGCTGAGGCGCGAGGCCCGGAGGACGCCCGTCTCCCGGCTGGTGGGCGAGCGGCCGCTCTGGGTAGGTGATCGGCATGACTGAGTCGAACACACCTTCGAATGACCGCGACGTCGATGTCATCGGCGCAACAGCCCCGGCCGACGGCAGCAACACGATCAAGGACCCCGACGACTGGGTGACCGGCGACGAGGCGATGACCGGCGCGCAGCGCAGTTACCTCGAGACCCTGGCCCGCGAGGCCGGCGAGACGCTGCCCGGCGACCTGACCAAGGCCGAGGCCTCCGAGCACATCGACCGCCTCCAGTCCGTCACGGGCCGGGGCGCGACGAGCGACCAGGGCCAGGGCTGACGGCGCCGAGCGCACCGGTTGTCCCGCATCGGCTGTCCTGCGTCAGCTGGCGCGGGCCAGCCGGGCGTGCCGGCGCCGTCGAACGTCGGAGGTGACCCCGAAGGCCTTGCCCAGGCCGGTCGGGGGCATCGCGACGTAGAGGCTCTCGTGCCCGCCCGCCGGCACGGCGAAGGTCTCGTGCCAGATGCCGACGGCCCGGGTGGCCCGGCGCGACCGCGCGTAGAAGGCCCGCATCGCCGGGCGGTGCTCGTGGTCGGGGTCGTTCGCGTACGCGTAGATGTCGTCGACGCTGCGCCAGTGCTGCACGAGGGTCGGCCCGCCGGCACCGAGCAGGGAGCGGCCGTCGAGGAAGCCGAGGTCCGGGCCCTCCCCACGCGCGGCGGCCGCCTTCGCGGCATACAGCTCGGTGAGCATGCCCGGCATGGCGCCGAAGACCGGCAGCCACAGGTCGGGGCGCCAGGTCTGGTTGACGCGCATGCCGATGAGGAAGACGGCGAGGTCGCCGTCGTGGTCGTGGCTCTGGCGGACGAACGTTGGCGCCGACGGTGCGGCAAGGGGTGTGGCATGGGGTGTGGCTGGGGTGGGAGCTGACACGCTGACCTCCGTGGATAGTTTGCCTATCCAATGTTGGACAGCAATACTATCCAATGTCAACCCCAAGGAGGTGCCGTGCGGATCTCAGAGCTCGCCGAGGCGACGGGCGTGAGCATCGCGACGCTCAAGTACTACCTGCGCGAAGGCCTGCTCCACGCCGGCGAGGCGCGAGGCGCGACGCGCGCCGACTACGACGCGTCGCACCTCGAGCGGGTCCGGCTCGTGCGCACCCTCATCGACGTCGGACGCCTCTCGATCGACCGGGTGCGCGAGGTCGTCACGGCTCTCGACCATCCCCCCGAGGGCCGGCACCAGCTGCTCGGCACGGCCCACGACGTGCTCCGCCAGACGGGCGCGCCACCACCCTCCGAGGCCGTGACGGCGCACCTTGCCGCGCTCGGCCTGCCCGACTGCGTCGACTCCCCCGCCAGCACCCAGCTCGCCCAGGCGCTCTCGGCCGCCGAGGAGGCCGGCTGGCCCCTGACCGACGCCACCCTGATGAGCTGGTATGCCGCGATGACCCGGGTCGCCGACGCCGACGTCGCGCCTGAGCTCGCCGCCATGTCGCCCGGCGATGCCTTGCGACACGCCATCGTCGGCAACGTGCTCACCGACCCCGTCGTCATCGCACTGCGGCGGGTGGCCCAGGAGTCGCTGAGCGCCCAGCGCTTCGACCCGACCTCCGAGCGCCTGCGGTCCTGACGGCTGGCCCGCACGCCGCTCGGACCGCGGACCGCGGCCCCGATCTCGTCAGGTGTCCTTGTAAGGGCGCGCCTGCAGGATCGTCGCGAGACGCTGGGTCTTCTCGGCGCTCCATCCGGGAGGGTCGGTCACGGCCACCCACGACTCGAGGTTCGCCTTGGCCGAGTAGAGGTGTCCGAAGCCCATCGGGATGCTGCCCGCGCCGGGCAGGTCGAGCAGCACCTGCCACATCGTGACGACGGGGAACCAGCCCATCCGCGGCGAGACGTCCGGGCCCCGCTGACCATCCGCCAGCCACTCGGGCTCGGTGAAGGCGAGGCTCTGGTTGAAGAACACGATGGGGTCGCTCGCATGTTGGAGGTAGACGATGCGCGTCGGGCCCCAGGAGCCGGTCGTGCGGTCCAGGCCGTTCTGCTCCGCGGTGAAGCGCACCGTGCGCCCCTGCTCGTAGATCGGCAGCCAGGCCGGGCTGCCGGGGTCGCGCTGCGCCGTCAGGGTGCCGTGCAGCTCGTTGACGAAGGGCGGACCGACCATGAGGGCGCCGTCGATCGGCTCGTTGATGATGTTGATCTGCGACAGGATGCTCTCGACCCCGAAGGAGCCGAGCGACAGCCCGTAGAGGTAGAGCTGGGGACGGCTGGCCTCCGGCAGGCTCGACCAGTACTGGTGCACGGTGTCGAAGGTGACGCGTGAGGTCTCCTTCACGGCGTCCTGGTCGGCCAGCAGCGAGATCCAGCTCGGCAGGTAGGAGTACTGCACTCCAGCGATGGCCGTGTCGCCGTTCCAGGCGAACTCCAGCGGGTCGACACCGTTGGCGTCGAGGAAGCCGGTCCCGGTGGTCGTCGCCACGACGAGGACCTTGCGGTCGAAGGCGCCCGTGCGCTTGAGCTCCTCAAGGAGCAGGTCGGCGCGGCCCTGGGCCGAGTCGGCGCTCTGCAGGCCGACGTAGACGCGGATGGGCTCCTTGGCCCCGCCACCGTTGGCGGCGTCGAGCTCGGCGACGGTCGGACCGCCCCCGACGAAGTAGCGGCCCTGGCGGCCGAGCACCTCCCACGACGAAAGCGCCTGCGGGGCTCCGGAACGCTGGTCGGTCTGGGGCTGGCGCATGTCCTCGGCGATGAGGGTGTCGCGGGTGGAGAAGATGCTGTTGGCCGCGGCGAAGAAGCCGTTGACAAGCACTCCGGTGAAGAGCGCCCAGGCGAGCACGAGCAGCGCCACCGTGCCGATGAGCACCGCCACGCGCCGCGGCAGGGCCCGGTCGAGCCACCGCACGACGGTGCGGAAGAGCAGCCGGAGGCTGCGGCCGATGACGAGCAGCAGGGCAGCGACGACCAGGGTCAGGGCCAGGATCGTCGGCCAGATCGTCGGCGAGGTGGGCTCCATGCCGTAGAGGCTGCGCAGCTCGTTCTGCCAGCCGACCATGCGCCATCCGGTGAAGACCGCGGCCCAGATGCCGAGCCCGACGGTGATCCAGATGAGCACCGTGCGGACCCGTCCGCGCGGCTTGGGGATGCCGAGGAACTCCCAGATCGCCTGGCAGGCCGCACCGAAGGCGTAGCCGATGATGACCGTCACCCCCGACACGACGCCCTGCACCATGCCGGAGCGCGGCAGCAGGGACGGGACGAGCGACAGCGCGAAGAACCACGCCGCCATGGTCAGTCCGGTGCCGGAGAAGGACGGCTCGAAGACCCGGAGCGGGCGGCCGAGGAGCGGACGCCAGCCTCGCCAGGCCGGCTTGACCCTCTCGCCAGACTCGGAAGGAAGCTCCCGCTCTGGTGTCTGCTCGGACTCCACCGCCACCGACATGCGAGATCCTTCGTCCCCGGGCCCACCGCTGGCCGCACTGCGGCAGAGCATACGGGCGGAGAGGGCGTCGCGTCTGAGCATCCCGCAAGGCTGGACATGAGCAAAGGCCCGGATCCTCAGGAGGATCCGGGCCTTGCGACGTGGTAGCCCCGACGGGATTCGAACCCGCGCTACCGCCTTGAGAGGGCGGCGTGCTAGGCCGCTACACAACGGGGCCACGCGCGAACCGAGCGGACTCGGCACGAGAAGGAACCATACCGTGAAGGCATCGTTTCTTCGAATCGGCCCAACAGGGTTGAACCAAAGCTGGGGTACCAGGACTCGAACCTAGAATGACGGAACCAGAAACCGTAGTGTTGCCAATTACACCATACCCCAAGGGGTTTCACTCCGAGCGCGCCTCGCGGCCTTCTGCGTTGTGAACCGAAGAGGAATACTACCGGTCCCTGCGCGCGCGCCCAAATCGGCTCGTGAGGGCATCGGCGACCTCCGTCAGGCCCCGCACCGTGGCCACCGGGTGGTCGGTGCCCACCCCCGCTCGGTCCAGCCAGATCGCGCGCAGGCCGGCGTCGAGGGCGCCGAGCACGTCCCACTCGAGGCTGTCTCCGACGCAGACGACGTCGCCGGGATGGGCGCCCACCTGCCGGCACGCCTCGCGGTAGACCCGCGGGTCGGGCTTGCCGAAGCCGAGCGTGTCGGTCGTGACGACGACCTCGAAGCGCTCGACGAGACCCAGGGCCTCGAGCTTGACCCTAGTCGGGGCGTGCGCCGAGTTGGTGAGCAACGCGACCGGCAGCCCCCGCCGGCCCGCCTCGTCGAGCAGGCCGGGCACGTCGGGGAAGAGCCGTTGAGCCGCCCGGAAGGCCGGCCCGTACGCCTCCTCGTAGCGTCGGTGCGCCCCCTCCGGGAGGTCGAGCCCCAGGGCGTGGGCGACCTCCCCCAGGCGCCCCACCCGCATGGCATCGAAGCCCACGTCGCCCGCGGCATACCGGGGAAACCAGCGCTCGGGGTCGTCGTAGTAGCGCTGCGCCATCGCTCGGTGCTCCCCCGGCCGACGCTCCGGCCACACCGCCGCCGCAGCCTGCGTGCCGGCCTCCACCATGGCCCCCTCGGTGTCGACGATGGTGTCGTCGACGTCGAGCAGCAGCGCTCGCGCCCCCTCGAGCTGGCGCTCCACGGCTGCGCCGGCACCACGACGCTCCGGTATGCCGTCCGGCTGGCTCCCGAGACCGAGCGTGCTCACGCGTCGCCCTCCACCCCGAAGAGTGCCAGCGACGCCCGGTCCATGCCGGTGACGGCGATGCCGTCGGCGATGCCCGAGGTTTGCCAGTCGGCGCTCTCGAGGCGGACGTGGAGCAGCGACTGGCCCGAGTGCTCGAGCACGGAGCGGTGGGTGTCGCGGTAGCCGAGGGAGCGCGAGACGCCCAGCGACGAGTGGTTGTCGACGACGGCCGAGCTGATCGCGGCGCGGGCCCCGAGCGGCCCGAAGGCGAGCGCGAGCACGGCGGCCCGCATCTGCTTGCCCCACCCCTGCCCACGCGCGCCGACGGCCAGCCACGACCACGAGTCGACCGTGCGCTCGGAGGTCCAGTCCGGGCCCTCGAGCGCCTGCATGCCGACGAGCTCGCCGCCGTGCCGCACCGCAAAGGGCAGCACCCAGTCGTGCGGCGACCACGTGCCCATCGCCCGCCAGTAGGACTGGGCGAGGATCGCGCGCTGGTTGGCCCGGCCGTCGAGACCGGCATAGCGCGTGGCCGACGGGTCGGCCTCGAGGTCGGGGGGCAGGATCGAGCACAGGTCGGGCAGCTCGGCCTCGGTGGTCGGGCGCAGCTCCAGGTCGGCGGTCGCCAGCCGCAGGGAGTGGAGCGGCCACACGTCGACGAGGTGCACCTGGCCTCCGTCAGAGCGAGTCGCGCAGCGATCGCAGCCGCGAGAGCGTCGAGGTCTTGCCGAGGATCTCCATCGACTCGAAGAGCGGCGGCGAGATGCGAGCCCCTGAGACCGCGGTGCGCAGCGGACCGAAGGCGAAGCGGGGCTTGATCCCGAGGCCGTCGACGATGGCCTCGCGGAGCGCCGCCTCGATGGTCGCGGCGTTCCAGGCGCCGCCCGTGCCGAGCAAGCCGGTGCCGTGGTCGTCGAGGTCGCCCAGCACGCGGAGCGCGGCGTCGAGCACCTGGCCCGAGTCGTCCTTGAGCTGGGCGCGGGCGTCGTCGTCGATGACGAGGTGGTCGTCGGCGATGAAGAACGGGCGCACGAGCGCCGGCGCCTCGGTGAGCAGCACCATGCGGGTCTGGATGAGCTCCGCGACGGCCTTGAGCCGCGCCAGCTCGCCCAACGACTGGGTCTCGCCGAGCACGCCGTCGGCGATGAGGTAGGGCAGCAGCCGGCTGGCGAACTCGCCGACGTCGAGGGAGCGGATGTAGACGCCGTTGAGCCAGTCGAGCTTCTTGAGGTCGAAGATCGGGCCGATCGGGTTGACCTTGGCCCAGTCGAAGGTGCGGCTGAAGTCGTCGAAGGTGAAGACCTCGACGTCGGCGCCGTCCGCGTCCTGCTGCGGCGGATAGGCCAGCAGCGCAAGGAAGTTGACGAGCGCCTCGGGCAGGTAGCCCTGCTCGCGGAACCACGTCAGACGCGCGGCGGGGTTCTTGCGCTTGGAGATCTTGGACTTGTCGGTGTTGCGCAGCAGCGGCATGTGGGCGAACGCCGGCGGCTCGAGCCCGAGCCAGTCGTAGAGCAGGACGTGCTTCGGCGTGGAGCTGATCCACTCCTCGCCGCGCACGACGTGGGTGATCCCCATGAGGTGGTCGTCGACGACCACGGCCAGGTGGTAGGTCGGGAAGCCGTCGGCCTTGAGGATGACCTGGTCGTCGGGTCGCGGCGCCGAGACCTTGCCGCGGATGACGTCGTCGAAGACGAGCGGCGCGTCGTCGGGGATGAGCATGCGCACGACCGGCGTCTCGCTGAAGCCGGGCAGCGCGGCACGCTCCTCGCGGGTCTTGCCGACGCAGAGCCGGTCGTAGCCGGTGGGCTGCTTCGTCTTCTGCTGGATCTCGCGCATCTGGTCGAGGCGCTCCTTGGAGCACCAGCAGTTGTAGGCGTGGCCCGACTCGAGGAGACGGTCGACGTAGGGGCGGTAGGTGTCGAGGCGCTCGGACTGGCGGTAGGGCGCGAACGGCCCGCCGATGTCGGGGCCCTCGTCCCAGTGCAGCCCGAGCCAGCCCAGCATGTCGTAGAGCTGCGCCTCGCTGTCGGCACGGAAGCGCGCGCGGTCGGTGTCCTCGACCCGGAGGACGAACTGCCCGCCCTGCTGGCGCACGTAGGCGAGGTTGAAGAGCGACATGTAGGCCGTGCCGACGTGCGGGTCGCCGGTCGGCGACGGCGCGACGCGCACACGCACCGGACCCGAGCCGTCGGACGTCGAGACGCGCGCGGTCTCCGGCCCGCGGACCTCCACCTGCTCACTGGAGCTGGCGTCGAGCGCGCCCGCAGGAGCGTCGGGGACGGGAGTTGACGGCATACCGGAGGTGGGGCTGTTGTCGCTCATGGTGCGCACAGCCTAGTAGGAGCCCGCAGGCTCAGCGACGCACGAAGGTGTTGGTCAGCGACCCGATGCCGGCGATCTCGACGGTGACCTGCTGGCCGGCCTCGACGAGCCCAACGCCGGCCGGGGTGCCGGTGAGGATGACGTCACCGGGCAGCAGGGTGAAGGCCGCTGACGCGTGCTCGATGATGGCGGCGATGCCGTGGATCATGTCGGCCGTCGTGCCGTCCTGCTTCACCTCGCCGTCGAGCGTCGTGACGATCGAGAGGTCGCTCGGGTCGAGGTCGGTCTCGATCCACGGGCCCAGCGGGCAGCTCGTGTCGAAGCCCTTGGCGCGGGCCCACTGGCCGTCGGTGCGCTGCCAGTCGCGGGCCGTCACGTCGTTGGCGATGGTGTAGCCGTAGATGCACTCGGCGGCGTTGGCGGCCTTGACGCCCTTGGTGATCGTCTTGATGACGACGGCGAGCTCTCCCTCGTAGGAGATCTCGCTGCTGCCGGCAGGCAGCACGACGGGGTCGAACGGGCCGACGACCGACGTGTTGGGCTTGAAGAACATCATCGGCTCGGCCGGCACCTCGCCGCCCATCTCCTTGACGTGGTCGGCGTAGTTCTTGCCGATCGCCACGACCTTGGAGCGCGGGATGACGGGTGCCAGCAGCCGCGCGTCCTCGAGCAGCACGGGGTCGGCGCCGGAGGGCTGGAGACCGATGTAGAGCGGGTCCCCCGCGAGCGGCGTGATCACCTCGCTGCCGGGGTCGCCCTGGACGATGCCGTATGCCGGGTCGTCCCCGGTCGTGAACCTCGCGATGCGCACGCGCCCACCCTACGACCACCGGTGGCGCGGGTCGGCGCGGGCGGCGGGACAGCGTGGGTGTGCGGGACGGCGCCGGTCAGCGCGGCGGCGCGGCGGCGCGGTCAGCGCGGCCAGACGATGGTGACGTCGGCGGGCGAGCCGGGCAGCCCGCTCGGGCGGGTGCGGTACTCCGGCACGCCAACACAGGTCCAGAGCAACCCGGCGACGTCGCGCCCGAGCAGGCCCGCGAGGTCGGAGTCGCGGAAGGTCATGCCCGACGCGGCCGCGCCCAACGCATACGCCATGAGGTGGAGCCTGCCCTCGGCGAGGCCCGCCATCAGCTGGGCCTCCCGGTAGGCATGGTCGTCGAGGGCGGCGAGGTCGGTGCCGCTCATGACGACGAAGGAGGCGTCACGCGCCAGCCCCTGCTCGAGCGAGGCGGTGAAGAGCTCGTCGCGGACGGCCTGCTCGGTGAGCGGGCGCGCCGGCGACGTCACGTCGGGCCAGAGGTGGACGCCCGTGGGCACGTCGTCGACGGCGCTGACGCCGATCCAGTGCGGCACGTGAATCCCTCGCAGTGACACCGACATCGCGTCGACGAGGACGTGGCGCGGCAGGGAGCGACCGGGGTGGAGGCGCCGGATCGAGCCCTTGCTCGCGACGACGGTGTCGGTGCTCGGACCGCCCTCCGGTGCCGTGAGCCTCACCGGCACGCCGCGCTCGAGCTCGGGCCCGAGCGAGGTCTGCTCCCCCGCACGCTGTGCGGCTGTGACGAGCGGGAACTCGAGCCCGTCGGCGTCGTGATGGCCCGGCAGGGCATCACCGGTGGGGTGCACGGCGGGACGCCCAGGCCCGAGCGCGACGAGGGCGACCGGGAACTCATGCATCCGGTCGGCCCCGACAAGCGCAGCCACCTCGGCGTCGGGGAAGGTCGTGAAGAGCCGGGCGGTGAGGCCGGCCGAGTCCGCCAGGGCGAGGAGCTGGGCGAGCATCGTGCCGGCGTCCCAGTAGATGTGGCGGAAGCCGCGCTCCCGGTAGCGCCAGCCCGTGCGCCAGGGGACTCCCGTGACGACGACCGTCAGCGCGTCGCCGGTGGGAGGCGGGCCGACGGCGACGAGCGCGTGGTCCTCGGGGTCATACCAGTGCAGGCCCGCCTCGAGACCGTCTCCGGCGGCGCCGCGGGGCACGGCGACGTAGAGCTCCAGCGGAAAGCGGCCGCCCGCGGACCCCGCGGCCCGGAAGAGGGCGATCCCGCCGTCGGGCCGCGAGGTCCGGCGGGTCACGCCGGACGAGAGGAAGAGCAGGCGGGCCAGGCCCGCGAGGTCGAGACGCGCCGGGTCCACAGGTGCCGTGCCGGCGAGCACCTCGGTCGCCGGCGCCGAGGTAGCGGGGAGGTCGGATGGCAGGAGGATGCGGCGCAGGTCGTCGTCGTAGCCCTTGTAGGGACGCGGCCGCCTCGTCAGGTCGTTGGGCACGAGGCCCTGCACGAGACGGTCGTCGTCGGGCACCTCGGTCCACTCGCGATCTGGGGTGTAGCAAGTGAGGCGGTGCAGGACGTGGGTGGGCCGCTCGACTTCCGATGCCATGAGGCCATCCTGCTCTCGCGGGGGTGGCGCGCAGTGGGGTTGAGCCGCCCCGATCACCTACCCTCGTGGGGTGCAGATCCTGGCCGAGTCGCAGTGGCAGGAGCGGACGGCGGCGCACGAGGCGCGCGTCGACTCCGCCACCGCGGCGCACCTGGCTCGCCGGCGAGACCACCGGAGGCACCCGGTCGAGGACTTCCTCTTCACCTACTACTCCTTCAAGCCGGCCCAGCTGAGGCGCTGGCATCCGGGGGCAGGAGTGGGTCTGGCCGGTGCGACCGGGGTGAAAGGTGCGACGGGTACGACTGGGGCGGCGGGGGTGCCGCACGCGGACTGGCGCTTCTACGCGGTCGACGGCGATGTCGTCAGCGTCGATGTCGAGGCGTTCTCGGAGGCGCGGGGCGACACGCTGCGCTTCGTGCGCGACCTGCTCGAGCGCACGGCCACGCGGCCGGGGCGCTTTGGCTGCTTCGGCCTGCACGAGTGGGCCATGGTCTATCGCCTCGACCCGGCCGACGTGCGCCACTCGGGCTGGCCGCTGCGGCTCGGTGCTGCGGGGACCGACGCGGTCGTCGAGGGACACCAGGTGGCCTGCTCACACTTCGACGCCTACCGCTTCTTCACACCGGACGCCGCACCGCTCAACGCGATCACGCCGACCCGCGAGAGCCAGCCGTCGCTCGAGCAGCCGGGGTGCCTGCACGCGGGGATGGACCTCTACAAGTGGGCGCACAAGCTCGTGCCCGTCGTGCCGAGCGACCTCGTCATGGACTGCTTCGAGCTCGCCCGCGACATCCGCTCGCTCGACATGCGGGCCGCGCCCTACGACCTGCGCGAGCTCGGCTACGAGCCGGTGCGCATCGAGACAGCCGAGGGCAAGGCGCAGTATGCCGCCGAGCAGCGCGGCTTCTCTGCGCGCGGTCAGGCGTTGCGGGCCAGGCTCATCGAAGCCTGCGACCGCGTCCTGCTCGGCCTGCCGCGCTGACCGAGCGCCGCCGTCGAACGCTCCACCCCGCGAGGCTCACCTCTACCGCACATGCTTGCTATGCACGTGCTCTTGCAGGACATGTCGATGAGCGGTTCTGGGCTGGCCGTCAGACGGTCAGCCGGTCTCAGAACTCGCGCCATGTGCGGATCCGCAAGCTTTCTTGCGCAAGTTTGATTGCGCTTTCGGAACGCGTGCGGCACGGTGGGGGACGTGACGAACGACCCCATGCGCATGTCGCCCACTCGGCTCTCCGACCCCAGAGCGGTCCTCGCGGTCACGCATCCGCTGCGAATGCGACTGCTCGGCGAGCTGGCACGTCGAGGGACCGCTCGGGTCGTGGACTTGGCCACCGTCCTGGGCGAGCCGGCGAACTCCGTGAGCTTCCATCTCAGACAGCTGGCGAAGTACGGGTTGATCGAGGAGAACGCGGATCGGGCCGAGAACGGGCGCGAGCGCTGGTGGCGCATGACATCCGAGCGCGGCTTCGAAGTCGACCTCGACGCGATGGGCCAGCTCGAGGGCGGTGACGCTGCGGTCCGCGTCTTCCGCCGCGTCGCCGAGGGCCACGTGCTCGCGCTACACCGCGCCATCCACGAACCGCCGCACCCAGCCGAGGCCCACGGCGGTCAGCCACGCACGATCAGCGACGACTTCGCGCTGCGGCTGAGCGACACCGAGCTGCAGCAGCTGCGCCTGGAGCTCGCGCAGCTCCTCGACCGCTGGACGGACACCTCCCGCGCCCTGGCCGAGGTGGAAGACGGCCAGGAACGCCATGCCTACTACGGAGTCGTCATGGCCGCCCTCGTCCACGACATCAGCGCCACCACGAACGCACCCCCGAAGGAGCAGCACCCATGACCGACACCAACACCATCTCCCCCGGCTCCCCTGACGCCCCGGACTACGACGACTTTGCGGCCACCTATGCCGCGGCCAACGACACGAGCCTGTTCAACGCCTGGTACACACGACCCGAGATGCTCCGCCTCGCCGGCGACATCACCGGCAAGCGGGTCCTCGACGCGGGCTGCGGCCACGGCCCCCTCATGGTCGCACTGCGCGACCGCGGCGCCCTCGTGGCGGGGTTCGACCTGAGCCCCGCCATGATCGGCATCGCGCAGAGCCGCCTCGGCAGCGACTCCGACGTCCGGGTCGCCGACCTCGCCGAGCGTCTGCCGTACGACGACGACGAGTTCGACGTCGTCACATGCTCGCTCGCCCTGCACTACGTGCAGCACTGGTCATCCGCCCTGGCCGAGCTGCGCCGTGTGCTCAAGCCCGGCGGGCGGCTGGTGGTCTCGATCATCCACCCCTTCGTCTACGCGTTCTGCTACCAGGACCAGGACTACTTCGCCCTGACCCGGTACTCCGAGGACCACGAGCACGACGGCACCACGTTCACCCTCACCTACTGGCACCGACCCCTGCAGGACGTCATCAACGCCTTCGTCGATGCCGGCCTCGTCATCACCAGCGTCACCGAACCTGCCGCCGTCCCCGACACCCCCTCCGAGCTCCTGCCCCTTGAGGGGCACCGCTTCATCTGCTTCCTCTTCTTCGCCCTCGAATCGCCATGACGGCGCTGCCCGTCGTCGACCTCGAGACACTCGACCCTGGTCTGCGGGGCTGGCTGGAAGACCTCGTCACGTCCGGGTCAGTGCTCCTCCGCTCAGAAGGGGAAACCGTCGGCACCCTCACCTACTCCTCCGCGGTCCTTGAGGGCAGCATCCTGTCCGGCCCTGTGACCGACCACGTGGACAGGCCCGACGACCTGCGCGAGGGCACCAAGGTGCTCGCGACGACGATGCGCCTCAGCAGCCGCGCACGCGACCTGCTGCGCCAGTCCTTCGACCCGGACTGGGTCGTCCTGGACCTCCACGACGCCCCGGACACCGCCGATGTCGTCCTCACCTCGGCGCACAGCCCCCAGCTCACCCACCGTTGGACCCTGCTCTTCCCGAACGCGCAGATCATCGTCACCGAGATCTATGACCCAGAACTCGGCCTCGACATCTCCGGCCCAGTAGGCCGCTTGCTCGACGTGGGCGCCCACGCCTACCTACCACCCAGACCGCTGGAGCAGGTCGCCGAGAACGTGCAGGCCTATCTCGAAAGTCGCGCCCTCGGCGCGCTCGGCTCGTCGCCGCCTACGATCCACCAGCTCAACACCTGACATTCGCTCACGATTGGAGCACAACAGCCACGGCCTTCAGCGTCACTCGGCGTGACCATGAGTGGCTCATGATCCGCCACGAGCGCTCGGCGTCACGTCGTGGGAGCTGCCCGGGGGGCACATCGACCCGGCAGAAGCTTACGAAGAGGCGGCGGCCCGCGAGTCGCTGGAGGAGACCGGCGTGCCCATCCACGTCGGCGAATTGTTGGCCGTGTGCGTGCACGAGTGGCGCGAACGACGCCAACGCAAGCTCATCTGCTTCTTCGACGCCGTCGCCCATGCTGGAATCGCACCACGCCTGTCATTGGTCGAGCAGCAGCGTCGTGGCTGGTCCGACGCCCCCATCTCGTACTCCATGGTGCACCAACGCAACCCGCTCGTCATGAGTGAGCGGCCGTCATGATCCCTGTGACAGCATCTGGTCGTGGCCACGAACCTGCCCCAGACGCGCGAGGCCCTTGGCGTGTACCTCCAAGAGATCGGGGTGCAACGGCGCACGTACGACCTGTTCGGCGGTCGTCTTCGCGACAACGAGTGGGTCCTTGACTGTCGCGACGGCAGGTGGATTGTCGTCTTCACCGAGCGTGGCAGCGAATGGGGCGGCAGCTGGTTTGAGGATGAGGCGGATGCCTGCGCGGCGCTACTCGCCGAGGTCACGAAACACGACCACGCGTTCTTCCAGTTGGTCGCCGGGCCAGCGCCCGAGGAGGAAGCCGACCGGGCGTTCGATGACTGGCTGGCCGCACTCAGCATGACGCGGGACGACCTTGGCGCCGACGACTGGAAGTTCGACGACGTCCCTTGGGTGAAGGGCCCGCTCTGGCGCCGCTACTTCGTACGCGGGCTGACTGTTCGACGGCTCCTGGGCTGATCGTCTGATCTGCAGGCTCATGCCGCGCAGCATTCGCGTCGTGGCGGCGACGAGCTTCGGGTAGTCACAAGCCCTCGATCGCCAAGAATCGGCGGAGCGCACCGGCTCCCTGGATCGTGACCGGGCCATCCGGCCGCAGGTAGGTCTGCGGGGTCACAAGGAGCCGCTGCTCATCCACGCCGCACGTCCCTTGAGCAGTCCGTTGCACGATGCGATTGCGACCGTTCTCGACGTAGCCCGTCTTCCGGCTGACCGCGGCCGATGCCTGGTTGCCCACGATGTATCCGGAGCCGCACGAGTGGGCGCCGAGTTCATCGAACGCGAACCCGACCACGAGCTTCCGCATCAGAGTCCCAGTGCCCTGTCCCTGATGGCCCAGCCCCAGCCAAGAGCCCGTCTCGATGTGTCGGGTCTGCGGGAAGTTCGTCGCGTGAACGTCCTGCATCCCGACGAGTACACCCTCGCGGCGGACTGTCAGAGCCATGTGCCAGTCCTCGGGGGCGAACGTGGCTCGCTGGGTCCACCACCAGGCGAGCGAGGCAGTCGGGAAGCCATCAGGGGACCCTGGGGCGAAGGGCTGAGCGTGCCAGTCATTGAGGAAGGGCATCGGGAGACCTGCCGCCTGGACGCCCCCCTGGACGAGCTCGACGAGTTCAGGGATGTCCTCGTCGCCCAGCACACGCATCTCGACGGCGCCTGAGGCGATGCGCAGTCCGAAGGGCGGGAAGATCTCTTCCATCTTGAGCATGCCTCATCCTCTCCGCGCAACGGCCGACGGCCAATCGACTTCTTCTGAATCAGGGAATCCCCCCGACCTTGCCGCGCAACGGTCGTGCCGAGGAAGACCCCAGACCACGAAGATGAACGTGTCGGATCGGGCTATGGTGCGACATGGCCACTGAGTCGTCCTACACCGTCGTGCCTCTCAGCCCCGACACCTGGCCTGCCTTCGAGGCGCTGGTGCAGCGGCACAACGGCATCTTCGGCGGCTGCTGGTGCATCTGGTTCCACCCTGACGGGCCCGAGCGCGGCCAGGGGGCCGAGGCCAACCGAGCGCTCAAGAAGGCCTACGTCGAGAAGGGCCAGGCACACGCCGCGCTCGTCTTGGACGGTGACGAGGCCATCGCATGGGCGGAGTACGGCACCCCCGTCGAGCTGCCGACCCTCCACCACCGCAAGGAGTACGACGCCACCAAGACCGCGGACCCCGACTACCGGATCACGTGCGTCTTCGTCGACAAGCGCCACCGGCGACGCGGCGTGACGGAGCTGGCGATCACCGGTGCGCTCGACCTGATCGCGCAGGCCGGCGGCGGGCGGGTGGAGAGCTATCCGCACGACCTGACCAACCAGACCAAGAAGATGTCGTCGTCGTTCCTCTACAACGGCACGCGTCGCCTCTACGAGAGGCTCGGCTTCACCTACGACCGGCCCAAGGGGCTGAAGAACTGCGTCATGGTCAAGACGGTCGAGCCTGCATGAGACGTGGTCACGACCCAGCCGTGAGCAACGGTGAGGCTCCGCTCAGGCACGCAACGTCGAGGGTCTTGCCGGAGTGCTTCAATGCTGACCGTGACTGACTGGGCAACGCTCGAGCACGCATACGGCAACGCGCAAGACGTCCCCGCACTGCTCGCTGCCGCTGGTCACGCGTCCGACGAAGTCGGAGTCGAGTGGGACGAGCTATGGAGCAGGCTCTGCCACCAAGGGACCGTCTACAGCGCCAGCTACGCCGCGCTCCCCGTGCTGGCGACGATCGCCGGCCGCCATGCCCCCTCCGGCTACGTGGCCGCCCTGCACCTGGCTGCTGCGATCATCGCCTCCGAGGACGGCCCGCAACGCGCGGCGGATGTCCGGCGCGATCATGCCGACGACCTCGCTCAGCTGCGCGATCTGGCCGAGACCAGCCTCGCCCTCGCACGCGACGACATCGAGTTCATCTACGGTCTCCAAGCTCTCGTGTCCTTCGAGGACGGCGGGGTCTGGCAGCGATGCCTCGACCACGTGGCCGATGGCGAGATGCCCATGGGCTGTCCCGCCTGCCGCGAGACGCTCGTGCTCGACCTCTCAGGGGAGAAGCTCGGCGCGGGACCGGCGGACCTCACCAGTCGAGCCCCCAGCGGAACCAGTGCTCGTCACCCAGCAGCACGGTGGGGGCGGACGGGTCACCCAGCCGCTGGATGACGATCCGCGTGCAGTCGTCCTCATGGCCGCGGGCCCACGCGAGCCACCGGCCATCAGGCGAGAACGCGGGCGAGCCGTCGTTGAGTCCGGTGTCGTAGTCACCGGTCGTGTCATCCGTGATCCACTCGATGACCCCGGCTCCCCCGCTGCCTCCTGGCACCGGCGGCGTGATGAGGGCGACGTCCATCTGGAGGACCGGCGTGCCGTCCGGATGGGTGGTGGCGCAGGGCCGGGTGGCACTGAAGGCAATGCGCACGCCGTCCGGCGACCAGTCCGGACCGGAGGGCCACACCACCCCGGGCGCCACATCGGTGAACGACGTCACCGTCAGTGGCGCGCCACCAGCGAGCGCGGCAGTGACGGTGGCGGCGGGCGCCACGACCAGCTGAGCCGCCGACCACCCGCCGGTGACGGGGTCCTCTCGCTGGAACGTGGCGGCCAGTCCCCCGGCGGCGTGCCATGCAGGCTCGCCCAGATGCTCGCCCGCAGCCACCGCCGTCAACGGTCGGGCGATGCCGCTCGCCACGTCGACGGCCACGAGCTCGTGGCGGTTGCCCGTGCCGTCCGGTTCCGACCGACCCACGACACAGACGACCGTGGCAGCGTCGACCCAGATCGGGGTCGACCCCTCCACGGGTAGGTCGCCGACCGGCGTCCCGGTGGCAGAGAGCACGGGCAGGTGCGTGGGAGCGATCGCGTCGCTGCTCATGAATACGATCCGGCTGCGGTCCGGAGACCAGGACGCATCCCGGTCGGAGATGAAGGGCACGCCCGACGACTGGTCGGTGAGTCGCCGCACGGTCCCGGTCGCCACGTCGACCCCGAAGATGTCCTCCTGCGATGTCGGCTCCGTGCCGTCGATCGTCCACGCGAAGAAGAGGATCTCCCCCGCCGGGCCGTCCCCATGGCCGGGCTTGGGCTTGGGCTTGGGCCCGTGCCCCTGCCCGGGCCCGTGACTGTGCCCGGGGCCGTGCCCCGGCCCAAGCCCGTGTCCCGGCTTGGGTCCTTGGCCCTCACCAGGCCTCCGTCGGGCGCCGTGGCCTCGCCCCGGTGGTGTCGGGCTGTGAGCTGGGTGACCGGGCGGCCGCCACCCCGACGGACCGACGCCGCTGAGCGGCCCCCTCGTGCGATCGGTGGTCATGGCGATCCCCTCCTCGGCTCGGCCCTTCCACCATGACACCGGCCGAGCCGGAGCGTGCGGAGACGGGGCAAACCGGACGCACGTCACACGCTGTCGTTCCCTCGACGAGCCCCGCGACAAGCACGACGGGCACGACGGGCACGACGGGCACGATGGCCGGCGCAGGCTGGCCTACGGTGTCGTGCGACCCGCCCCATCCGCACCGCGCGCTCTCCCCAGAGCCACGAAGGCCGGCCCGCCCCTCACCACGTCGTCGAGCAGCCGGCTGAGGGGCGATGGCAACGCCTGCGGGTCGAGCGCGGCGGCCAGCGCTGCCGCCATCACCTCCTTGCGGCCGGACGCGACGCCGGCGAAGCGGCGGGCCTGGTCGTGGAACTCTCGCGCGGCCCAGGCCGGTTGGCGGGTGAAGGTCGCGAAGCGCCCACTCAGCCCGAGACCGTCGAAGACCTGGCGGACGCCGTCAGGTCCGAGCGCCCGCAGGAGCTCGTCCTCGAGGTCCCGGTCGCAGATCTGGAAGCCCCATCGCGGCAGCTCCTCGACCGACGAGACGTCACAGTCCAGCTCTCGCAGGGCGCGCACGAAGAAGCTGCCCTCCTTGATGTCGCACATGCCCAGCACCCGGGGCTTCGTCGGCGCCCGGGCTGCGTCGACCAGGTGACGGCGCACGTTGGTCGCCCCGCCCATGTCGATGAGCCGCACGCCGGCATCGTCGAGCGCCAGACCGGCCCGCTCCGACGCGGCCTGCAGGGCCGCCACGTCACTGGCGCCCTCGAGCAGCACCAACGTGAATGGCTCAGCCAGCACTGCTCGAGCCCTCGACGTCAGCGGAGTCCGCCGGAGGCGGCGTGGTCGTTCTCAGCGGCATCGCTCCACTCTGCCACCGACGTCGTGGTCCGCGATGTATCAGCGCCCCGCCGCGCACCTCTGAGGGATGTCGGCGAAGGTTCAGGCACGCGCGTCGACATCTCACCCCGCAGGGGGGTGGTGCTGGGCGGGGCCTGAGCCGCCCAGCACTTCGCCTGCCCGGCGCACCCGGGCACAGCCAAGCAGGCAACCTCAGGCGTATGCCGTGAGGCCCCGCACGATGACGCCCATCCCGATCTCGAAGGCCTTGGTCTCCCCCACCGCGTCGGGCGCGGGCAGCTCAGGGTCGACGGCAGCGGCCAACGCCCGATCCTGTTGTGCGGCAACGGATCCGAGGATGTGGTGCACCACGAGGGCCGCCACGTGGTCACGCTCACCGAGCGGCACGCCAGCCGCACCGACGAGGCGGGCCACGTCACGCAGCGGGCGGGCGGCAGCTGGCTCCACGGCATACGCCAGCGCGACGACATCGGCCCCGTCGGGCACCGGGGCGACCGCCTCGCGGATCGCGAGAGCCAGCGCGGCCAGTCCCTCCGCAGGCGGGCGGTCACGCGGCGCCTCGGGCACCTCGGCGAGCAGCACGTCGGCGACCTCGACGAGCAGCTCCTGCTTGTTGGCGACGTGCCAGTAGAGAGCGCCGGGCGCCACCCCGAGCTCGCGGGCGAGTCGCCGCATCGAGAGGTCGCCGAGGCCGTAGCGGCGCAGCAGCTCGACCGCTGTCGCGACGACCTGCTCCCTGCTGAGTGCCACCGCATCCCTGTCTCGTGAGAGCGGGCCCACATCGGACCCGCGTTGACAGCCGACCCTAGCGACTCGGCATACTGAACACCGTTCAAGTTGAACACCGTTCAATGACGTGCGCAAGGAGCCCGGATGACCCGCTTCGACGACCTCGCCGACGC
Source organism: Humibacillus xanthopallidus (assembly GCF_044793955.1). Classification (GTDB taxonomy): domain Bacteria; phylum Actinomycetota; class Actinomycetes; order Actinomycetales; family Dermatophilaceae; genus Humibacillus; species Humibacillus xanthopallidus_C. The sequence goes on from NZ_CP084995.1 coordinate 3,251,543, forward strand.
CGTGCTGGCAGGAGGGGTGGCCACCGCCGACGACGCCCTCGACGTCCTCCGCGCCACCGACGACGAGCTGCTCGCTCTCGTGACAGCGGCAGCACGCCTGCGGCGCAAGCACTTCGGCAACACGGTCAAGGTCAACTACCTCGTCAACCTCAAGTCGGGTCTCTGCCCCGAGGACTGTCACTACTGCTCGCAGCGGCTCGGCTCGCAGGCAGACATCCTCAAGTACACCTGGCTGGGAGCCGACGAGGCGGTCGAGCAGGCCACGGCCGGGCTGCGCGGCGGCGCCAGCCGCATCTGCATGGTCTCGAGCGGGCGCGGGCCCACCGACCGCGACGTCGAGCGGGTGGCCGGCATGGTCGGCGCGCTGAAGTCGGAGCATCCCGACGTCGAGGTGTGCGCGTGCCTCGGCCTGCTCAAGGACGGCCAGGCCGAGCGGCTGCGCGCGGCCGGTGTCGACGCCTACAACCACAACATCAACACCGCCGAGTCGCACCACGACGACATCGTCACGAGCCACACCTACGCCGACCGCGTCGACACCGTCAACCGCGCCAAGGAGGCCGGCCTCTCGCCGTGCTCCGGACTCATCGCGGGCCTTGGCGAGAGCGACGAGCAGCTCGTCGAGGCCCTCGTCGCCCTGCGTGACCTCGGCTCCGACTCGATCCCCGTCAACTTCCTCATGCCCTTCGACGGCACTCCCCTCGAGGGCACGTGGGAGCTCACTCCCGGGCGATGTCTCCGCATCCTCGCCGCCGCGCGATTCGTCTGCCCTGACAAGGAGATTCGCATCGCCGGTGGCCGCGAGATGCACCTTCGCTCGCTGCAGGGACTGGCGCTGCACGTCGCCAACTCCCTCTTCCTCGGCGACTACCTCACCTCGGAGGGGCAGGCTGCTGAGGCCGACCTCGAGCTCATCCGCGACAACGGCTTCGTCGTGCTCGGGGCCGAGACCGCGCCGGCTGAGGCCGCCGACTCCCACGACCCGTCCAAGCGTCGGCGCGGGGCCGGCACCGACGTGCCGGCCAATGCCTGAGCGCTCGGCCTCGTCGCTCGCGAGCCGCGACCGCGGGCTCGTGTGGCACCCCTACGCCCCGCTCGACGGCCCGACGCCGTATGCCGTCCGCTCGGCCTCCGGGGTGACGCTGGAGCTCTGCGCCCCCGACGGTGGGCTCTACACGGCGACCGACGCGATGGCCTCCTGGTGGTGCGCCATCCACGGCTACCGCAACCCCCGCCTCGACGCGGCAGCGCACGAGCAGATCGACCGCTTCAGCCACGTCATGTTCGGCGGCCTGACCCACGAGCCCGCCGTGGCGCTCGCCGAGCGCCTGACGGCGATCGCGCCCGGGCCGATGGCGCACGTCTTCTTCGCGGACTCCGGCTCGGTGTCGGTCGAGGTCGCGCTCAAGCTCGCCCTGCAGTTCCAGGCCGCCGTCGGTCGCCCGGGGAGACAGCGCTTCCTGACGGTCCGGGGGGGCTATCACGGTGACACCTTCGCGGCGATGAGCGTGTGCGACCCCGTCGACGGCCTGCACTCCGCGTTTCCCGGCGTGCTGGCCCGCCAGGTCTTCGCCCCGCGACCGCCGGCGGCTCGCCTCGTCGTCGCCGATACCGACGAGGAGCGCTGGGAGACAGACGAGTCCGCGTTGGCAGTGTGGACGGATGAGGTGCGTTCGCTCGCCGCCCAGCACGAGGGCGAGCTGGCGGCTGTCGTCGTCGAGCCCGTGCTCCAGGGCGCCGGGGGGATGTACGTCTACCACCCCGACTGCCTCCGCGTGCTGCGTGACGTCGCCGACGAGCACGGCCTGCTGCTCGTCGTCGACGAGATCGCGACCGGCTTCGGCCGCACCGGCAGGCTCTTCGCCTCGGAGTGGGCCGGGGTCGCCCCTGACATCCTCTGTGTCGGCAAGGCCCTGACCGGCGGATACCTCACCCTCGCAGCCGTGCTCGCGACATCGCGGGTCGGTGACGCGATCACCGCCTCCGCCCACCGAGCGCTGCTCCACGGCCCGACCTTCATGGCCAACCCGCTGGCCTGCGCCGTCGCCAACGCCTCCCTTGAGCTCGTCGAGTCGAGCTGGAAGGACGACGTGCCGCGCGTCGCGAGGCTGCTCCACGAGCACCTGTCCCCCGCCCGCGGTCTGCCCGGTGTGCACGACGTGCGCACCCTCGGCGCGGTGGGCGTCGTGCAGCTCGACGGTCCGGTGGACGTGGCGCGCGTGACCCGGGCGGCACTGGAGCGCGGCGTCTGGGTGCGCCCCTTCCGTGACCTCGTCTACACGATGCCGCCCTACGTGTGCACCGACGATGACGTGCGCCGCATCGCGGCCGGCATCGTCGGGGCGGTCGAGGAGGTGCACTCGTGATCACCGGCGCGTGGGAGGCCTGGCTCGCCGAGCGCGCCGACCTGCGGAGAGTCCGCGGCACCGTGCGCTCCGACCCGGTGCTGCGCGGCGAGGCTCGCCCCCGTGGGGGTGCAGAGGTGCTCGACCTGGCCTCCAACGACTACCTCGGCCTGTCGCAGGACGAGCAGGTCGTCGCCGCCGCCCATGAGGCCCTCGACCGCTACGGCGCGTCCGCGACGGCCAGCCGGCTCGTCACCGGCACCCTGCCCGTGCACCGCGAGCTCGAGGCCTCCCTCTGCCGGCTGACCGGCCAGCCGGGCGCGCTCGCCTTCTCGACGGGGTATGCCGCCAACCTCGGCGCGCTGACGGCGCTCAGTGGGCGCGGGGCGGAGATCCTCCTCGACGCCCATGCCCACGCCTCGCTGCACGACGCGGCACGCATGTCGCGGGTGCCGCACGCCACCTTCGCCCACTCCGACCCGGCCGACCTCGACCGCGAGCTCTCACGACGCGCAGGCTCACGTGTCCTCGTCGCGGTGGAGTCGATCTACTCCGTGCTCGGTGACGCCGCGCCGCTGCCAGACCTCGTGGCGGTGTGCGCCCGTCACGACGCCCTGCTCGTCGTCGACGAGGCCCACGGCATCGGGGTCGCGGGGCAGGGGCGGGGCCTCGTGGCCGAGCTCGGACTCGTCGACGCCCCCAACCTCGTCGTGACGATGACGCTCAGCAAGTCGCTCGGCTCCCAGGGCGGAGCCGTGCTCGCCCCACCCACGGTGCGCGAGCACCTCGTCAACACGGCCCGCAGCTTCATCTTCGACACCGGGCTCGCTCCCGCCGCGGCGGCCGCTGCACGTGCCGCCGCCGACATCGTCGCGGCCGACCCTCGCCTGGCCGCCCGCGTGCGCGCGCACGCCCAGGCCATCGCTGCGACGCTCGCCATCGATCCCGCCGCTGGGGCCGTCCAGTCGCTCCCGATGGCCTCGCCCGAGGCTGCGGTCGCGGCGTGCCTCGACCTGCGGCGGCACGGTGTGCTCGTGGGTTGCTTCCGGCCTCCGAGCGTGCCCGACGGCATCTCGCGGCTGCGGGTGACGGCGCGAGCCGACCTCGCCCCCGCCGACGTGGCCGCTGCCGCGCAGCTCATCGCCGACGTCGCCGCCGATCACCGGGGGGCCGCGGCGTGACGGGCGGCCCGTCCACGCCTCCTGTCATCGCGCCCTCCGTCGTCGCGCTGGGTGGCCTGCCTCGGGTCATCGTCGTGACCGGCACCGACACCGACGTCGGCAAGACGGTGGTGACGGCGGCCGTGTGCGCGACGGTGCGGGCAGCGGGGCTGGGCGTGACAGCATACAAACCCACCCAGACGGGAGTCGGCCCCCACGAAGCAGGCGACATGGCCGAGGTGGCTCGCCTGACGGGCATCGCGACGCACGAGGGCGTGCGGCTGCTGGCGCCGATGGCGCCGCGACCCGCCGCCAGGCTCGAGGACGCCGCGCTGCCCACGCTCAATGAGCACCTGGCCACGATCCACGCGCTCGCTCGCGACCACGACCATGTCGTCGTCGAGGGCGCAGGCGGCCTCCTCGTCGAGCTGACCGGCGCGCGCGCCACACTCGCCGACCTCGCCCGGATGACCGACGACTGCGGGGTCATCGTCGTTGCGCGGAGCGGGCTGGGCACCCTCAACCACACGATGCTCACCCGAGAAGCCTTGTGGCGCAGGGGCATCCGTCAGCTCGGTGTCGTCATCGGTGCCTGGCCGAGCGAACCCACGGTCGTCGAGACGACCAACCGTGACCACCTCTCCGAGCTGCCCGAAGGGCTGCTCGGGGCCGTCCCCAGCGGGGCTCCGCGCCTCGAGCCAGCGGCCTTCTGCACCGCCGCGCCCGTCTGGCTGCCCGGGCTCTGGCAGCGAGCCCGCCCGGCTCAGCGGCGCGACACTCCCTGACGGAGCAAGCCGTAGACGATGCCGTCGGTGAGGGCGCGCCACGACGCGGCGAGGATCGAGCCCGCCACCCCAATGGTGTCCCACGACGTCTCACCGTCCGAGGTCTCGATGAGCACCCGGGTCACGGCGTCGGTGCCGTGCGACGCGTCGAGGATGCGCACGCGGAAGTCGATGAGCTCGATCTTCTCGATCTCGGGGTAGGCGCGGGTCAGCGCCTCGCGCAGCGCGTGGTCGAGGGCGTTGACCGGGCCGTTGCCCTCACCCGTGGCGATGAGCCGGGCGCCCCCGGCGTGCAGCTTGACCGTCGCCTCCGACGCCGCATCGCGCTCGCCGCTCGAGTCCGTGATGACCCGCCACGACTCGACATCGAAGAAGTCGGTGCACCCCGGCTCGAGCGCCTCACGGAGCATCAGCTCGACGGTGGCGTCGGCGGCGTCGAAGGTCCAGCCGCGCAGCTCGAGGTCCTTGACCTCGGCGAGCACGGCGGCCACCACCTCGGGTCGGTCGGAGAGGTCGAGACCCGCCTCGCGCGCCTTGAGCTCGATGCTCGCCCGCCCCGCCATGTCGCTGACGAGCGTGCGCATCCCGTTGCCGACGCGGGAGGGGTCCATGTGCTGGTAGAGGTCGGGGTCGACCTTGAGCGCGCTCGCGTGCAGGCCGGCCTTGTGCGCGAAGGCGCTCGCCCCCACGTAGGGCTGACGGCTGTAGGCCGGGACGTTGGTGACCTCGCTGATCGCGTGCGCGATGTGCATCGCCCGTGTGAAGGCGTCGGGCGCCATCACGTCGTGGCCGAGCTTGAACTGCAGGTTGGCTGCCACGGTCACGAGGTCGGCGTTGCCGGTGCGCTCGCCGTAGCCGTTGACGGTGCCCTGCACGTGGGTGGCCCCGGCCCGCACGGCGGCGACGGAGTTGGCGGCGGCGCAGCCGGTGTCGTTGTGGCAGTGTGCGCCCACCCGGGCCCCGGTGGAGCCGAGGACGTCGGCGACGACCTCCTCGACCTGGTGCGGGAGCATGCCGCCGTTGGTGTCGCAGAGCACGACGACCTCGGCCCCCGCCTCGTGCGCGGTGCGCACGACGGACAATGCGTAGTCGCGGTCGAGGTGCCAGCCGTCGAAGAAGTGCTCGCAGTCGAGGAAGACCCGGCGGCCCTCCGCCACCAGGTGGCTCACCGTGTCGCGCACCATGGCGAGGTTCTCGTCCAGGGTCGTGCGCAGTGCCCGCTCGACGTGCCCGGTGTGCGACTTGGCGACGAGGCACACCACCGAGGCGCCCGAGTCGAGCAGGGCCTGCACGAGCGGGTCGCTCGAGGCGGAGCCGCCGGCCCGGCGAGTCGCGCCGAAGGCCGCGAGCGTCGCGTTCCTCAGGTCCAGCTCGGTCTGGGCGCGCTCGAAGAACTCCGTGTCCTTGGGGTTCGCGCCCGGCCAGCCCCCCTCGATGAAGTCGACCCCGAGGTCGTCGAGCAGCCCGGCAATGGCCAGCTTGTCCGACACCGAGAGGTTGAGACCCTCTTGCTGGGCACCATCGCGCAGGGTGGTGTCGTAGACGTGCAGCGCTTCCATGACCTTCAGTGTCCTCGATCTCGGGGGTCGCGGTCGACCGCCGTCGTGGCGGTCGACCCGGCGAGTGAGTCCATGCCCCTGCTCCTTGTCCGTATGCCGTCTGGCTTCGTGGGCCTCGCGACGTCTCCTTCGGGGGTCACCTCGGGAAACAAAAAGACCCCCCAAGGTTTGGGAGGTCTGCGCGACGAGGGTTGCTCGTCGCGCTATTCGATAATGAGCGTGCCGGTCGGCACGGGGCGTGTCATCACAGGCTCACGGTACGGCGCGCGAAACCTCCGCGAAACATGCCGTCCGGATCGTGGGACCGCCGTCCCACAATCGCGGCCCCCATCCCCGATGCCACTCCCGATTCGAGGTGATCCTGACACCCACGTGGGGACCGCGATCACCTCGACCCGGAGGACCGGGCGGACCCGGGAGACCTCGACGCGGCGGCCGCGATCAGGGCCTCGAAGAGACGGGGGTCGGTGCCCACCTCGGGGTGCCACTGCACGGCGAGCCGGAAGTGCGCGTCGGGCACCTCCATGGCCTCGAGCGTGCCGTCGTCGGCCCATGCCGAGGCGACGTAGCCGGGGTGGGTCAGCACCGACTGGTGGTGGTAGCTCGGCACGTCGACCTCCTCGCCGAGGATCTGCGCCACCCGCGTCCCCGCCACCGTGTGCACCGGGTGGTTGCCGTAGACCGTGGGCGCGGGCGAGTGCTCGTCATGGCCGACCCGGTCGGGCACGTGCTGCTCGAGCTGGCCACCGGCCTCGACCGCCATGACCTGCATGCCCCGGCAGATGCCGAGCAGGGGCAGGTCGAGCTCGGCCGAGACGCGGACGATCGCGAGCTCCGTCGTGTCGCGGTCGGGTCGCGACACCTGCACCGCCGGGTGGCGCTCGTCGGCATAGAGCTCAGGCGCAACGTCGACCCCGCCCGCGAGCACGACGCCGTCGAGGCGCTCGAGCAGCGCGCGTGCGGTCTCGTCGTCGGCGTCGATGCGGGGCGGGATGACGAGCGCAACCGCACCGGCGTCCTCGACCTGTCGGACGTAGCGGTGCGGCACGAGCGCCCCCGGCACGTCGACCCAGCGCCCCCACGACGCCCGCTCGACGTAGGCCGTGATGCCGATGACCGGCCGGTTCATGACCAGACCTCAGAGCGGGGTGACGTAGGCACCGGAGATGCCGCCGTCGACGAGGAAGGTGGAGGCGGTGATGAAGCTCGACTCGGCGGAGGCGAGGAAGAGCACGGCGTTCGCGATCTCCTCCGGCTCGGCGAACCTGCCCATCGGCACGTGGACGAGCCGGCGCGCGGCACGCTCCTCGTCCGCCGCGAAGAGCTCCTGCAGCAGCGGCGTGTTGACAGGGCCGGGGCAGAGCGCATTGACCCGCACCCCCTGGCGCGCGAACTGCACACCGAGCTCGCGTGACATCGACAGCACGCCACCCTTGCTCGCGCTGTAGGAGATCTGCGACGTCGCCGCGCCCATGACGGCGACGAACGACGCCGTGTTGATGATCGAGCCCTTGCCCTGCTCGAGCATGTAGGGCAGCGCCGCCTTGCAGCAGAGGTAGACCGAGGTGAGGTTGACCTCCTGCACCCGTCGCCACGCGTCGAGGTCGGTGTCGAGGATGGAGTCGTCCTCCGGCGGGCTGATGCCGGCGTTGTTGAAGGCGATGTCGACCGACCCGTGCGTCTGCTTCGCCGTGGCGAAGAGGGCGTCGACGTCCTCCTTGCTCGCCACGTCGACGCGCACGAAGGTGGCGCCGACCTCAGCCGCGATGCGGGGGCCGGCCTCCTCGTCGAGGTCGCCGATGACCACCGTGGCGCCCTCCTGCGCAAACCGCCGCACCGTCGCCAGGCCGATGCCGGAGCACCCCCCGGTGACCACCGCCACCAAACCGTCGAGCCTGCCTGCCATGGGGATGTCCCTTCAGTCCGTGGAGATGAAGACGTTCTTGACCTCGGTGAACGCCTCGAGGGCGTCGGGCCCGAGCTCGCGGCCGATGCCGCTCCGCTTGAAGCCACCGAAGGGGGTCGAGTAGCGCACGCTGCTGTGCGAGTTGACCGACAGGTTGCCGGCCTCGACGCCGCGCGCGACGCGCAGGCCGCGCCCGATGTCGCGCGTCCAGATCGACCCCGAGAGCCCGTATGCCGTGTCGTTGGCCTTGGCGACCGCGTCGGCCTCGTCGTCGAAGGGCATCACGGCCACGACGGGGCCGAAGACCTCCTCCTGCCAGACGCGGTCGGTGGTCGAGCGCGGGAGCACGACGGTGGGCGGGTACCAGTAGCCCGCGCCGCTGGGCTTGTGGCCGCGGAAGGCCACGTCGACGGGATCAGCCGACTCCTCGACGTAGAACTGCACGCGCTCACGCTGTCCGGCGCTGATGAGTGGGCCCATCTCGGCGGCCTCGTCGCGCGGGTCGGTGACGAGGACGCCGCGCACCGAGGTCTCGAGGAGCTCCATGAAGCGATCGAAGACGCTGCGCTCGACGAGGATCCGGCTGCGCGCGCAGCAGTCCTGACCGGCGTTGTCGAAGACGCCGTAGGGGGCCTGGGCTGCAGCCAGCTCGAGGTCGGAGTCGGCGAAGACGATGTTGGCGCTCTTGCCGCCCAGCTCGAGGGTGACGCGCTTGACCTGATCAGCTGCGCCGCGCATGATCCCCTGGCCCACGGCCGTCGAGCCGGTGAAGCAGATCTTGCGCACGTCAGGGTGGGTGACGAAGCGCTCTCCCACGACCACGCCGCTGCCGGCGACGACGGTGAGCACGCCCTCGGGCAGGCCTGCCTCGAGCGCGAGCTGTCCGAGCCGCAACGCAGTCAGCGGCGTCAGCTCGGCCGGCTTGAGCACGACCGTGTTGCCGGCCGCCAGGGCCGGCGCGAAGCCCCAGCCGGCGATCGGCATCGGGAAGTTCCACGGCACGATGATGCCGACGACGCCGATCGGCTCGCGGAAGGTGAGGTCGATGCCACCGGCGACCGGGATCTGGCGGCCGAAGTTCCGCTCGGGGGCGGCCGCGTAGTAGGCGAGGACGTCGCGGACGTTGCCGGCCTCCCACCGGGCGTTGCCGATCGTGTGCCCGGCGTTGGCCACCTCGAGCTGCGCGAGCTCCTCCTGGTGCTCCCCCACGAGGTCGGAGAAGCGCCGCAGCAGCAGGCCTCGGTCAGCCGGGGCCACCGAGGCCCAGGCGGGCGTGGCGGCACGGGCCCGGGCGATGGCCGCATCGGCCTCGTCCACGGACGCGAGCGGCACTGTCGCGACGACCTCCTCGGTCGCCGGGTTGATGACCTCGTGCACGGTCACAGTCGCTCGAACCCCCTCCTGCGCTCCCAGTCGGTGACGGCGGCGTTGAAGGCGGTGATCTCGACGTCGGCGGCGTTGACGTAGTGGTCGACGACCTCGTCACCGAAGGCCGACCGCGCCACGACCGAGTCCGCGAGCAGGTCGCGAGCCTCCTGCAGGGTGGCAGGGACCCGGGGGCTGTCGGACGCGTAGGCGTTGCCCTCGAGCGCCGGCTCGAGCGGGAGCTGCTGCTCGATGCCGTGCAGCCCGCCCGCGAGCATGGCCGCCACGGCCAGGTAGGGGTTGAGGTCGCCACCCCCGACGCGGTTCTCGACCCGCAGGGCCGGGCCATGCCCCACGACACGCAGCGCGCACGTGCGGTTGTCACGGCCCCAAGCCACGGCAGTCGGCGCAAAGCTCTCCGACGCAAACCGCTTGTAGGAGTTGATGTTCGGCGCGTAGAAGTAGGTCAGCTCGCGCTGCGTGGCGAGGATGCCGGCCAGGAAGTGGTCGAACACCTCGCTCTGGCCGTGGTCGCGGTCGTCGTCGGCGAAGACCACCGCACCGTCCTGCCCCCGCAACGACAGGTGGATGTGGCAGGAGCTGCCTTCACGCTCGTCGAACTTGGCCATGAAGGTGAGCGACTGCCCCCGTCTGGCAGCGATCTCCTTGGCGGCGTTGCGATAGACGACGTGGTTGTCGCACGTGCGCACGGCCTCGTCGAAGAGGAAGCCGATCTCGTGCTGCCCCAGGTTGCACTCCCCCTTGGCGCTCTCGACGACGACCCCGGCGGCATACATCTCGTTGCGGATCTCGCGCAGCAGCGGCTCCACGCGGTCACCGCCGAGGATGGAGTAGTCGACGTTGTAGCGGTTGGCTGGCGTGAGACCGGCGTAGCCGCGGTCCCAGGCTGCGTCGTAGGAGTCCTCGAAGACGATGAACTCGAGCTCGGTGCCGCAGTGCGCCGTCAGGCCGAGGGCTGCGGCCCGGTCGACCTGCGCACGCAGCACCGACCGCGGCGACTGCGCCACCAGACCGCTCCCGTCGAGCCACGTGAGGTCGCACTGCACCGTCGCGGAGTGCCGGGAGCCGGGGGTGCGCCGCAGGGTGGTGAGGTCCAGCTCGAAGAACATGTCGCCGTAGCCCCGCTCCCACGAGCTGATGACATAGCCGTCGACGGTGCGCATGTCGACGTCGACGGCGAGCAGGTAGTTGCACCCCTCGGTGCCGTCCTCGAGCACGTGGTCGAGGAAGTAGTGGCCGTGCAGCCGCTTGCCCTGGAGCCGGCCCTGCATGTCGGTGAAGGCGACCACGACGGTGTCGATGTCGCCCGCCTCGATCTCGGCGCGCAGCTGGTCGACGGTCAGTGCCGGTGGTTTCGCCATGCCCTCTTCCTATCGGATCGACAGGGCCACCGCGCGATGGTCAGACGAGACGGGTGAGCCAGCCCCGGGTGTCCTCGGCGCGGCCGTACTGGATGTCGAGGAGCTTGGCACGGATCGCCTCGGCGTAGCGGTCGACGTGGCCCTCGCGGCGGTGGTCGACCGATCCGCCCGCCCAGCGCAGCTCCCCGACGGGCGTGACGACGGCGGCGGTGCCACACGCGAAGATCTCGAGGATCTCGCCGCTGGCAGCGCCCTCCTTCCACTCCTCGATCGGGATGCGCCGCTCCTCGGGCTCGAGGCCCTCCTCCTTGGCGATCTCGAGGATCGAGCTGCGGGTGACGCCCTCGAGGATCGACCCCGTCAGCTCGGGCGTCACGATGCGACCGTCCTTCATGACGAGGAAGAGGTTCATCCCCCCGAGCTCCTCGATGTAGGTGTGCGTCGAGGAGTCGAGGAAGACGGCCTGGTCGCAGCCGTGCTCGATGCCCTCGAGCTGGCCGGCGAGCGAGCTCGCGTAGTTGCCGCCGCACTTGGCCGCGCCGGTGCCACCCTCGCCCGCGCGGGCGTAGTCAGTGGAGATCCACAGCGTGACGGGCTTGAGGCCGCCGGAGAAGTAGGCCCCCGCCGGGGAGGCGATGACGGAGTAGGTGACCCGCTGCGCGGGCCGCACACCGAGGAAGGCCTCGGAGGCGAACATGAACGGCCGCAGGTAGAGGCTCTTCTCGCCCGCGTCACCGGCCGGCACCCACTCCTGGTCGACCGTGACGAGCTGGCGCAGCGACTCGATGAAGTCGGCCTCGCGCAGCACGGGCAGGGCGAGCCGACGTGCCGACCGGGCGAAGCGGGCGGCGTTGGCCTCGGGTCGGAAGGTCCAGATCGAGCCGTCGGCGTGGCGGTAGGCCTTCATCCCCTCGAAGATCTCCTGCGCGTAGTGCAGGACCGCAGCAGCAGGGTCGAGCTGGAAGGGGCCGTAGGGCCGGACCTGCGCGTCGCCCCAGCCGTCGTCGGCGGTCCACGTCGCGACGACCATGTGGTCGGTGAAGGTCTTGCCGAAGCCGGGGTTGTCGAGGATCTCGGCGATGCGCTCGGACGAGGTCGCGTCGTCTCGTCGCGTGACCTCGAAGGACAGCTGGGTCGAGGGAGCCGGGGCGGCGTCCGTGGTCATGGCAAACCTCCAAGAGAGCAATCAGCGGTGATCCGACGTCAGGCTATCGCCCACATCGTGAGACGGCGACGTCGCCCTGGAGCCGCCCGTCAGAGCCGCGCGAGGACCGCGTCGCCCACCGCCGTGGTCGAGCGCTGCGCGGCGCCGCGCTCCGCCAGGTCGGCCTCGACGGCAGCCTCGACCCGGGCGGCCTCTGCCTCGAGACCGAGGTGCGCGAGCAGCATGGCGACCGAGAGGATGGCCGCGGTCGGGTCGGCCTTGGACTGGCCGGCGATGTCGGGGGCGGAGCCGTGGACGGGCTCGAACATGCTCGGGGTCGTGCGGGCCGGGTTGATGTTGCCCGAGGCCGCGAGCCCGATGCCGCCGGCGATGGCCGCGGCGATGTCGGTGAGGATGTCGCCGAAGAGGTTGTCGGTGACGATCACGTCGAAGCGGCCCGGATCGGTCGCCATGAAGATCGTGGCGGCGTCGACGTGCTGGTAGGCCGTCTCCACGTCCGGGAACTCCGCCCCGACCTCCTCGACCGTGCGACGCCAGAGGTGCCCGGCATACGTGAGGACGTTGTGCTTGTGCACGAGCGTCAGGTGGCGACGCGGTCGCGCCTGGGCGCGCGCGAAGGCGTCACGCACGACGCGCTCGACGCCGTAGCGGGTGTTGACGCTGACCTCGGTCGCGATCTCGTGGGGGGTGCCGACCCGCAAGGCCCCGCCGTTGCCGGTGTAGGGCCCCTCGGTGCCCTCGCGCACCACGACGAAGTCGATGCCGTCGGGGGCGACCCGGGCCACGTCGAGCGGGCTGCTCACGCCGGGATAGAGCTTGGCGGGCCGCAGGTTGACGTAGTGGTCGAGGGCGAAGCGGAGCGGCAGGAGCACGCCGCGCTCGAGCACGCCGCTCGGCACGCTGGGGTCACCGATGGCGCCGAGCAGGATCGCATCGTGACCGCGGAGCTCGTCGAGCACCGAGTCGGGCAGCGTCTCACCCGTCGCGTGCCACCGGCGGGCTCCGAGGTCGTAGTCCGTCGTCTCGAACGTCGGGCCACCCTCGCCGGTGACCGCCCCGAGGACCTTGAGGCCCTCTGCGACCACCTCGGGACCGATGCCGTCACCGCCGATCACGGCGATGGAGTAGGCCTCCCGGACCTGCGTCTGCGTCATGATTTCAGCCTAGAACCCGTCTTGTGATGTGGGACCGCCGTCTCATCCGGCGGTCGGGGGCACAGCGCGAGCCCCCGCCGTCGTGGCGGGGGCTCGAGGTCGAGGTCAGTCCTCGGTGTGGCCCTGGTCGCGCAGGTCCATCGACTCCTGCAGCGCCTGGCGGGCGGCCATGGCATCGTCGCTCATGGTGATCTCCTTCATCGTGTCGGGTGGTCTCAGGTGGCTCGAGCCCGTGTGAGGGCGAGCCGGTCAGCCGGGCATCGCGGGGTCTCCGCGGCGAGGTGGCTGACTACCTGGACTCGCCGCGGCTGGCAATGAGTACGAGCTGCCGCGTCATGTCGTCGACGGTACGCCTCGGTAACTGGCGGTAAAGGGGGTTTCCATTGGGTGAGACGCGATGTCCGACATGTGGCGGGCATCCTCAGCTGCGCACGTCGCGCCGCTCGAAGCCGAGGACCGACAGCACGACGAGCACCACCACTGTCGCGAGCGCGACGACGACCCCGGGCCACGACACCCCGTTGCGCAGCGGGTCATGCGCCGCGTACTGGTAGAAGGGTGAGAGCCGTTGCATCGGCTCGAGCCAGGAGACCATCGCACCGAGGCCGTTGACGAGGTAGGTGACGACGGCGAGTCCCGCCGGGATCGCCTTGCTCAAGCCCGCCTGCCCTGTGACGCATCCCACGGCCAGCGCGACCGCGCCGAAGACGAGTCCCAGCAGGGCGAGGTGCAGCATGGCCGCCGCGACCCGTCCCGGCGGAAGTCCCATGTCGGCGAACTGCCCCTCGACGACGAGTGCGACGCCGAGCAGCCCCGCGAGCCCCACCGTGCCGACGACCATCGCGAGCGTCTTCTCGAGGACGATCCGGCGACGGCTGACCGGAGCCGTGACGAGCAGGTCGATGGTGCGTCGGCTCTCCTCCCCCGCCACCGCGGACGACCCTGCCGCGACGGCATAGAGGATGACGAGGATCGGCGCCATGAACGACATGAGCTCGATCTGGAGGTAGCCGATGGGAGTCGACATGTCGGCCCCCGTGGTGGCGAAGAGGTTGCGGAACGCCTCGGGCATCTGGTCGAGGAAGTCGTTCAACGCCGGCTGGTCACGCATGCTCGGCCAGATGGCGACATACATCGCGACGAGCAGCACCACCGAGAGCGCCCACCAGACGAGGGTGCGGCCCTGGTCCCTCAGCGTCTTGGTCGTGATGTCACGCAGCATCCGGGTCGCCCACTCCGTAGTAGGCGAGGAAGGTCTCCTCCAGCTCGGCCTCGGCGCACGCGAAGTCGACCACAGGGTGGTCGCTGACCCGCTTGAGCAGCGCGTCGAGCGACGACTGGGGCGCGCTGCACCGCACGGTCATCCCGTCGACGCTGAGGTCACGCAGGTCCGGCACTCCGTCGAGGACGCTCCGCGGCACACTCTCCGGCACATCTTCGGCGAACTGCACCTCGACGTGGTGGAGCGCCTTCGACCGCAGGTCGTCGAGCCGCTCGACGGCGACGAGGCGTCCCGACCGCAGCACGCCGATCCGGCTGGCCACCCGCTGCACCTCGCCGAGCACGTGCGAGCTGAGCAGCACCGCCCCACCGGCGCGCGCGTGGTCGAGGACGAGCCCCTGGACCGTGCGCTGCACCATCGGGTCGAGTCCGCCGGTCGGCTCGTCGAGCACGAGCAGCTCGGGCTCGCTCATCAGCGCGAGCACGAGGGCGACCTTCTGCCGGTTGCCGCGCGACAGCTCGTGCGCGGGCCGTCGCAGGTCGAGGTCGAGCTGCTCGGCGAGCTGCGCCGCCCGGGCCGGGCGCGCGGTGCCACGCAGGGCTGCGAGGTAGTCGACGTGGTCGTGGCCCGTGAGGCGGTCGTAGAGCACCAGCTCGCCCGGCACGTAGCCGACCCTCGCGTGGATCTGCACGGCGTCGCGCCAGGCGTCCAGCCCGAGCACCGTCACGCTGCCGGAGGTCGCCCTGATGAGGCCCATGATGAGGCGGAGCGTCGTCGTCTTGCCAGCGCCGTTGGGGCCGAGGTAGCCGAACACCTCGCCCGGCGCGACCTCGAGCGTGAGGTCCCGCAGGGCCACGGTGTCGCCGAAGGCCTTGGTCAGCCCGACCGCCTCGATGACAGATCTCGCCATGCCTCCAGCCTCGACCGCCCCACCCCGCCGCGACAGGGCCCTTCGTCCCCCTCCCGCCCAACCAGCCCGCCCGGTGCAAAGTGCCCACTCGACGTCAGACCCCGTCGAGTGGGCACTTTCCATCACGACAACCCCGCCGAGCCCCGGTGCAAACTGCCCACTCGACGTCAGACCCCGTCGAGTGGGCACTTTCCATCACAAAAGCCCGCGCCGAGCCCCGGTGCAAACTGCCCACTCGACGTCACCCCCCCCGTCGAGTGGGCACTTTCCATCACAAAAGCCCGCGCCGAGCCCCGGTGCAAAGTTCCCACTCGACCTCACACCCCGTCGAGTGGGCACTTCCCATCACGACAACCGCGCCGAGCCCCGGTGCAAACTGCCCACTCGACGTGCTGCGGTATGCCGCTGGGCCGGCACCCATGATCGGGTGCCGGCCCAGCGGCATACAGGAGGGTGTGGCCGTCAGGCCCGCAGGTCGACGACCGAGAACGTCTTGGCGTCGATGGCCTCGCTCAGCGAGGCGACGAGGGCCGGCGGCACGGCGCTGTCGACGTTGAGCACGCCGATCGCCTGGTCGTCCTGGCGGGAGACCTGCATGCCGCCGATGTTGATGCCGGCGTCACCCAGGATGCGGCCGACGTTGCCGATGACGCCGGGGCGGTCTGAGTACTCGAAGACGAGCATGTGGTCCGAGAGCGGCACCTCGAGGTCGTAGCCGTTGATGCCGACGAGCTTCTCGACCATCTTCGGGCCGGTCAGCGTGCCCGAGACCGACACCACGGTGCCGTCGGAGAGCGTGCCGCGCAGAGTCGTCACGTTACGGAAGTCGCCCGAGTCGGGGTCGGTCACGAGACGCACCGCGACGCCGCGCTGCTCCGCGAGCACCGGGGCGTTGACGTAGGTGACGGCGTCCTCGACGACGTCGGTGAACAGGCCCTTGAGGGCGACGAGCTTCCACACGCTGACGTCGTGCGCCGTGATCTCGCCGCGCACGTCGACGTCGAGCTGGGCGGGCACGGTCCCGGCGATCGCGGTGAACATGCGACCGAGCTTCTCCACGAGGGCGATGCCGGGACGCACCTCCTCGGCGATGAAGCCGCTGCTGACGTTGACGGCATCGGGCACGAGCTCGCCGCCGAGCGCGAGGCGCACCGACTTGGCGACCGCGATGCCGGCCTTCTCCTGAGCCTCGTCCGTCGAGGCGCCGAGGTGCGGCGTGACGACCACGGACTCGTGCTCGAAGAGCGGCGACTCGGTGGTGGGCTCGGTGACGAAGACGTCGATGCCGGCGCCGGCGACCCGGCCCTCGGCGATGGCGCGAGCCAGCGCAGCCTCGTCGACGATGCCGCCGCGCGCGGCGTTGACGATGCGCACCGACGGCTTGACCTTGCGCAGGGCGTCCTCGCCGATGAGGCCGAGCGTCTCGGGCGTCTTGGGCAGGTGGATCGTGATGAAGTCGGACTGCGCGAGCAGCTCGTCGAGGCCCACGAGCTGGGCTCCGAGCTGGCCGGCCTTGGCGGGCGAGGCGTAGGGGTCGTAGGCGACGATCTTCATGCCGAAGCCCTTGAGGCGCTCGGCGACGAGCGCGCCGATGCGGCCGAGGCCGACGACGCCGACCGTCTTGTCGAGCAGCTCGACGCCGGAGTACTTGCTGCGCTTCCACGCACCGCCCTTGAGTGCCTGGTTGGCGGGGGCGATGTTGCGGGCCGTCGCGAGGAGCAGGCCCACGGCGAGCTCGGCGGCGGAAGTGATGTTGGAGGTCGGCGCGTTGACGACCATGACACCGGCCTGCGTGGCGGCCTGCACGTCGACGTTGTCGAGGCCGACGCCGGCGCGGGCGATGACCTTGAGGTTCTTGGCCGCGGCGATCGCCTCGGCGTCCATCTTGGTCGCCGACCGGATGAGCACGGCGTCGACGTCGGCGAGGGCGGGGAGCAGCTCCTCGCGGTTGGCTCCATCGGCCGAGCGGACCTCGAAGTCGGGTCCGAGCGCCTCGATCGTGGCGGGCGACAGCTCTTCGGCGATGAGGACAACGGGCTTGCTCACAGGGTGGATCCCTTCCGGACGGGTGCGGGGCCCGCACGCTGGTCCGGGCGCGGGCCGTCGGAGGCACCGCGATGTGCCGCAGGCGAGTCTAGGCGCTGCGGCTCGCGAGATCACGGGGTGTAACCAACATGTGAACAGCACCACTCGCTCCCCCACGGATATCAACCACTGGACCACCCATCCCGTATGTCGGACGGCCAGGTCCGCGGGACCGGTGACGGGAGCGTCGCGGCGCCGGTCGCGTGTGGCCTCCTCGTCGAGCGCTCGATTCCCGTCATCCGTCCCCCACCCGTGCACCCGGGACTACCGTGATGGGCGTGAGAGTCGTGGTCGCGGGTGCATCAGGAGATCTCGGGTCGCGCGTGGCGCGGCAGGTCGCCGACCGAGGGCATGAGGTCGTGCCGGCGAGCCGGAGGACCGGCGTCGACCTGGTGTCGGGCGACGGCCTCCGCGAGACGCTCGAGGGTGCGGACGCCGTCGTCAACTGCGCCGACGACCCGTCGCGCGGCGACTGGGTCACCGTCTACGGCGCTCGCCGTCTCGCCGACGCGGCCGCCGCGCAGGGCGTGCACCTCGTGCACATCTCGATCGTCGGCATCGACGACCACCCGCTCACCTACTACCGCCGCAAGCTGCGCGCCGAGCAGGGCATCGCCGCGGCAGGCGGGCCGGCCACCGTGCTGCGGGCCACCCAGTTCCATTCCCTCGCAGCGTTCTTCGCGCAGAAGCTCTCGGTCGGGCCCCTCACCGCGACGATCGGCGAAATGGCATTCCAGCCCGTCGACACCGACTGGGTGGCCGAGCGCCTCGCCGACCTCGCGCTGGGACCCCGCCCGACGGCATACCTGCGGGCGACCGACGTCGCGGGCCCTGACGTGCTCACCATCGGTGAGATCGAGACGTTGCTGCGGGCTCACCGCGGCGCCTCGGCTCCCCACGTGGTGCGGCTGCCCCCGCTCGGCCGCACCCTGCGCGCCTTCGCGGAGCGCCGCAACGTGCCCACCCCGGGCGAGGCGCAGACCGGTGGGCGCTCCTTCGCCGAGTGGGTCGCCGCCGGGGAGCACTGACGGCGAAGGCCGGTCGCCCCACGAACGGCGACCGGCCTTCACAAGAGCACGGCTGTCAGCGCGCGGTCCTCGATTTGCGCGCTTCCGCGCCCGCCTCCGGGCCTCGGTCGCTGGCGCTCCCTCGTGTCCTCACCGGGCTGTCAGCGCGCGGCAGACCCCTCGATGTAGTCGCTGTCCGTCTGCTTGACCCACGCCATCAGTCCGCGCAGCTCGCGGCCGGTCGCCTCGATCGGGTGCTGGGCACCCTTCTCGCGCAGGGCCTTGAACTCCGGTGCCCCAGCGTCCTGGTCGTCGATGAAGCGCTTGGCGAAGGCACCGTTCTGGATGTCGGTGAGGACGGCCTTCATGTTCTCCTTGACGTGCGGGTCGATGACGCGCGGCCCGGAGACGTAGTCGCCGTACTCCGCCGTGTCGGAGACCGACCAGCGCTGCTTGGCGATGCCGCCCTCGATCATGAGATCCACGATGAGCTTGAGCTCGTGGAGGCATTCGAAGTAGGCCACTTCGGGCTGGTAGCCCGCCTCGACGAGCGTCTCGAAGCCATACATGACGAGCTGGCTCGCACCGCCGCACAGCACGGCCTGCTCACCGAAGAGGTCGGTCTCGGTCTCCTCGGTGAAGGTCGTCTTGATGCCGCCGGCACGCAGGCCACCGATCGCCTTGCCGTAGGACTTGGCGAGCTCCCACGCCGTGCCCGACGCGTCCTGCTCGACGGCGAGGAGCACAGGCACCCCACGGCCGTCGACGAACTCGCGGCGCACGATGTGGCCGGGACCCTTGGGGGCGACCATGAGCACGTCGGCGTCGGCCTCGGGCTTGATATAGCCGAAGCGGATGTTGAAGCCGTGCCCGAAGAGCAGCGCCGCGCCCTCCTTGAGGTTGGGCTGGATGTGCTCGGCATAGACACCGCGCTGCACCTGGTCGGGCGTGAGGATGACGACGAGGTCGGCGTCCTTGACCGCCTCGGCGACCGTCATGACGGTCAGGCCCTCAGCCTCGGCCTTGGCCTTGCTCTTGCTGCCCTCGGCCAGGCCGATGCGCACGTCGACCCCTGAGTCGCGCAGGTTGAGCGCGTGGGCGTGGCCCTGGCTGCCGTAGCCGATGACGGCGACCTTGCGCCCCTGGATGATCGACAGATCGGCGTCGTCGTCGTAGAACATCTCGGCCATCGTGGCCTTCTCCTTCGGTTGGTTGCGGCGGTATGCCGCTGGGCTGAGTGGGCAGGTGTGGCTGAGTGGGCAGGTGCTGAGTGGGGCAGGGTGGCTGGCGGGTCAGGCGCTGCGCAGGCTGCGGTCGGTGATCGAGCGCGGTCCGCGTCCGACCGCCACCATGCCCGACTGGACGAGCTCCTTGATGCCGAACGGCTCGAGCACGTCGAGCAGGGCCCGCAGCTTGTCGGAGTTGCCGGTGGCCTCGATCGTCATGGCGTCCGTCGAGACGTCGACGACCTTGGCCTTGAAGAGCTGGATCGTGTCGATGACCTGGCTGCGGGTGCCGGCGTCGGCCCGCACCTTGACGAGCATGATCTCGCGCTGCACCGAGGCGATCGGGTCGAGCTCGACGACCTTGAGCACCTCGATGAGCTTGTTGAGCTGCTTGGTCACCTGCTCGAGGGCAGCGCCCTCGACCTCGACGACGACCGTGATGCGCGAGATGTCGGGGATCTCGGTCTGGCCGACGGCAAGCGAGTTGATGTTGAAGCCGCGCCGCGAGAAGAGCGCGGCGACCCGGGTCAGAACACCGGGCTTGTCCTCGACGAGCACCGACAGGGTGTGCTTGCTCATGCCTCAGTCCTCCCGCTCCCAGACCGGCGCGGCGTGGCGCGCGGCCTGGATCTTGTCGTTGCTGACGCCGGCGGGCACCATCGGCCACACCATGGCGTCGCGGTGGACGATGAAGTCGATGACGACGGGTCGGTCGTTGGTCTCGAGGGCCAGCTTGATGACCTCGTCGACCTCCCCGGGGGTCTCGGCACGCAGACCGAGGCACCCGTAGGCGTCGGCGAGCTTGACGAAGTCGGGCACCCGCTGGGTCGTGGGCTGCAGGTCGGTGTTGGAGTAGCGCTCGTTGTAGAAGAGCGTCTGCCACTGGCGCACCATGCCGAGCGAGCTGTTGTTGATGATCGCGACCTTGATCGGGATGTTGTTGATGACGCAGGTCGCGAGCTCCTGGTTGGTCATCTGGAAGCAGCCGTCACCGTCGATGGCCCACACGGTGCGCTCGGGCTCGGCCGTCTTGGCTCCCATGGCCGCCGGCACCGAGAAGCCCATGGTGCCAAGGCCGCCCGAGTTGATCCAGGCATTCGGGCGTTCGTACTGCACGAACTGCGCGGCCCACATCTGGTGCTGCCCGACACCGGCGACATAGGTCGCCTCGGGCCCCGACAGGGCGCCGATGCGCTCGATGACGTACTGCGGAGAGAGCGTGCCGTCGTCGCTGTCGGTGTAGCCGAGCGGGAAGGTCGCCTTCCACTCCGCGACCTGCTCGCGCCAGGACGCGAAGTCCCAGGACTCGTCGTCGTCGCCGGCCGTGGCCCGGTCGAGGGTGATCTGCGTGATGAGGTCGTTGATGACCTCACCCACGTCGCCCACGATCGGCACGTCGGCAGCGCGGTTCTTGCTGATCTCGGCCGGGTCGATGTCGGCGTGGATCACCTTGGCACCCGGCGCGAAGGTCGAGAGCTGTCCGGTGACCCGGTCGTCGAAGCGAGCACCGAGCGCGATGATGAGGTCGGAGCGCTGCAGCCCCGTCACCGCCGCCACCGTGCCGTGCATGCCCGGCATGCCGAGGTTGAGGTCGTGGCTGTCGGGCACCGTGCCGCGCGCCATGAGCGTCGTGACGACCGGGATGCCGGTCAGGTCGACGAGGGTGCGCAGCTGCTCGCTCGCGCGGGCCCGCACGACGCCGCCGCCGACGTAGAGCACCGGCCGCTTCGCCTCGGACATGAGGCGGCTCGCCTCGCGGATCTGCTTGCCGTGCGGCCGGGTGACGGGACGGTAGCCGGGCAGGTCGATCTGCGGCGGCCAGCTGAACGTCGTCATCGCCTGCAGGGCGTCCTTGCTGATGTCGACGAGCACGGGGCCGGGCCGGCCGGTGCTCGCGACGTGGAAGGCCTCGGCGATGGCCTGCGGGATCTTGGCCGGGTCGGTGACGAGGTAGTTGTGCTTGGTGATCGGCATCGTGATGCCGCGGATGTCGGCCTCCTGGAAGGCGTCGGTGCCGATGGAGCCGCTCGCGACCTGCCCGGTGATGGCGACCATGGGCACGGAGTCCATGTGGGCGTCGGCGATCGGCGTGACGAGGTTGGTCGCACCCGGCCCCGACGTCGCCATGCAGACGCCGACGCGACCCGTGGCCGCGGCATACCCCTCGGCGGCGTGGCCGGCGCCCTGCTCGTGGCGCACGAGGATGTGGCGCACCTTCGTGGAGTCGAGCAGCGGGTCGTACGCGGGGAGGATCGCGCCGCCCGGGATGCCGAAGACCGTGTCGGCACCGACGGCCTCGAGCGAGAGGACGAGCGACTGGGCACCGGTGACCTCTACGCCGCGGACCGCCTCGCGGTCCTGGGTGTGGGTCGGAACCGTCTGGCCACCAGGGGCCTTCGGGGTCGGACGCTGGCGGGCCAAGGTGGCCACGTCAGCGGGCGAGGGCGCCTGCTTCGTCGTGTCACTCACGATCTCATCCTTGTCTCGAGCACATCGTCGTGTTGCTGCGTCGGGGCCGACTGAACCCACAAAAAAACCCTCCTGTCCCCGCAGGGACGGAAGGGAGCGCGCTGACCGATCGGGCTGGTCGCGCGCTAAGGAAGTACGAGGAGTCGGGCCACCTGACAACCGTCCTACGCGGCCCGTGCGGTGTCAATCGGCCCACGAGTCCGTCTCAGGATGTGGGTTCGTGATCTCACCCACTGTCACGGACTGTCGCGTCCCCACGGCCGGGGCGAATTCGGTTGTGACCCCCCACCCCGACTCGGGACACTCGGGCGCATGACCACTGCGACCACCCCGGTGACCCTGCGCCTCCCGGAGTCCGCCGCCCTGACGACCCGAGCCCTGCGCCGTGAGGACGCCGCTGCCGTGGCCGCGCTCATCGGCGCGTGCGAGCTCCACGATGTCGGCGAGGAGCTCATCGAGGAGGCCGACATCGTCGGCGACTGGCAGCGACCAGCCTTCGACCTCGCCACGCAGACGGTCGGCGTCCTCGACGGCGAGCGCCTCGTTGCCTACGCCGAGGTCTACAAGGCCCGCTGGGGCGACGCGGCGGTCGACCCGTCCCACCGCGGCCTCGGCATCGGCACCGCGCTCGCGCGCTGGTCGCAGGAGGTGACAGCCCGCGACGGCGGCACGCTCGTCGGCCAGCCGGTGCCGGGTGACTCCGTGAGCGAACGACTCCTGACGTCGCTCGGCTACCGACCGCTGTGGACCTCCTGGGTGCTGGAGCTGCCTGCCGGCGCCGTCATCGCACCCCAGCCTCTTCCCGAGGGGTATGCCGTCCGGCTGGCCTCCGGGGAGGCCGACCACCGTGCCGCCTGGGTCGTCAACGAGGACGCCTTCCTCGAGTGGTCCGAGCGCGAGCGGTCGAGCTTCGAGGAGTGGGCGGCCACCGTCGTCAACCGGCCGGGCTACGAGGACTGGCAGCTGCGCCTGGCGATCAACCCCGAAGGGGCGGTGGTGGGCATGGCCTTCGTCATCGTGTCCAGCGGCTGCGCCTACGTCGACAAGCTCGCGGTGCGCAAGGACCAGCGCGGTCGAGGGCTGGCCCGGGCCCTGCTCGTCGACGCCTTCGAGACCGGACGGGCCAACGGGGGCGACCGCTCGGAGCTCTCGACCGACTCCCGCACCGGCGCCCTGGGCCTCTACGAGAAGGTCGGCATGCAGGTGACGTCGGTCTGGCGCCACCTCGCGATCGACGTCTCCCCACGAGCCTGACCCGAAGCCGTTAGCTCGGCACCGACGGAGCCGGGATGACCGGGTTGGCGGGCGATGCGGCAAGGTCGCCAGGGGCGAGTCCGGGCAGCCACGAGGCGAGGTCGTTGGCCTGGGAGGTGTTCGCCGGTTCGAGCACCGGCAGGCCGTCGGCAAACCAGATGACCGTCATGACCTCGCGCATGCGGTCCGCAGTGTTGCCGAGAGCCTTGTGCACGGTCCACCCGGAGTGGAAGGAGGCGTCGCCCGCCCGCATCGCCACCGGCTCGTCGATCACGAGGCCGCGCTCGTCGAGCAGATGGTCGAAGTGCTCCTCCGACGCGTCCGAGATGCCGATGTCGCTGAGCGGCCCGTCGACGTGGCTGCGCGACGCGAAGGCGAGGCCGCCGTGGTCGGGGGTGATGTCGACGAGCGGCATCCACATCGTCAGGCACCGGGAACCGTCGAGCGGCCAGTACATCGCGTCCTGGTGCCACGGCGTGTAGCCGCCCCCGGGCTCCTTGAAGAGCGCCTGGTCGTGGTAGAGCCGCACCCGCGGGACGCCGAGCAGCCGGGCCGCCACGTCGGCGAACCGCGACGCCTTGACGAAGCGCTCCACGGCGGGGTCGTGCCTCCAGAGGTTCATCACCTGCAGGAAGGCCATGCCGTAGCTGTCGCGCTCGGCGAGGGGTCGCGTCTCGGTGCTCAGCCGCTCGACGGCAGCGGCGACGGGAGCGCGATAGGCAGCGGCCTCGGCCGCCGAGGCCACCTGGGTCAGGCGCACGTGGCCGGTGGCGCGATAGGCAGCGACGTGGTCGTCGGACACGGGGTATGCGGTGGTGAGCTCGGGCAGCAGGTCGGTGTGCATGTCGGTGAGCATGAGATCGGTGTCCTCCGTGGATCGTGTGCGACCGGAAGGGTCGTCGGTGGGACGATCACATCGCATGGCCGTGCCGCCCACCCGGAACGGCGTGGTCACCGGGGTACGTTCTGGTTCGATGGCAGCATGGCTCCGACGAGATCCGTCCACCCTGCGCCGACGCGGGCCCCCGCCGGTCGCCTCGGCGAGGTGCTGGTGGCCGGCAGGATCGCGGGCGGGAGCGGGCTCCCCGTCGGCACGACCCGGCGCCATCCGACCTGGGGCCTGACCTTCGTCACGGCCGGCACGGGGCGCTACCGGGACGCCTCGCACGACGAGACCATCGGGGCCGGCACGCTGGTCCTCGTGCATCCCGGGCACCCGCACTGGTACGGCGCGGACCCGGGTGGGTGGGACGAGCTCTTCGTCGTCTTCGACGGCGTCGTCTTCGAGCTGGCCCGTCGTCGCGGCGCGCTCTCCCCCGAGCGTCTGCTGCTGCAGGGGCTTCCCGTGGCCCGTTGGCGCCACCGGCTCGCCGTCTTTGCGGAACGGGCCCGACCGACCGACGTCGACGGGCGGGATGCCGAGGCCCTCGACCTGCTGGCGGCGCTGCTCGAGGCGGCGGCCTCGGCGTCCAGGTCACACCGCGAACCCGACCGGGCCGGCTGGTTGGATCGCTCTCTCGATCTGCTGGGGGCCGACCTGGCCGACTCCCTCGACCTGCACGGTGTGGCAGCCGAGGTCGGCATGCCCTACGAGACGTGGCGTCGGCGCTTCCGGTCGGCGACGGGCACGACCCCCTACGCGCACCGCGCCGCACGCCGGCTCGCCGCCGCCACCGACCTGCTCGTGCACACCGGCCTCGGCGTGCGCGACATCGCGGCCGCGACGGGTTTCAGCGACGAGCGGCACCTCATCCGGCGGTTCCGCGAGAGCACGGGGCTCACGCCCCGCGCCTTCCGCGACGACCGCCGCTGACCAACCGCCCGATTCGAGGTGATGGTGGCACCCACGCGGGGGTCAGGATCACCTCGAACGGAGGGGTATGCGGGCGGCTCAGCCGCAGACGGCGCCCCGGCTCGCGCTGCCGACCAGCTTGCGATACTTCGCGAGCACGCCGCGGGTGTACTTCGGCTCCGGGTGCGTCACTCCCGCCTCGCGGCGGCTCGCCATCTCCGCGTCATCGACCAGGAGGTCCAGCGACCCGCTCGCGACGTCGAGGCGGATGCGGTCGCCGTCGTGCACGAAGGCGATCGGCCCGTCATCGACCGCCTCCGGTGCGACGTGGCCGACGCAGAGGCCGGTCGTGCCACCCGAGAAGCGGCCGTCCGTGAGCAGCAGGACGTCCTTGCCGAGGCCGGCACCCTTGATGGCACCGGTGACGGCGAGCATCTCGCGCATGCCCGGCCCGCCCTTGGGGCCCTCGTAGCGGATGACGACGACGTCACCGGTCTGGAGCGACCCCTCCTCAACGGCGTCCATGGCGGCCCGCTCCCCGTCGAAGACGCGTGCAGTGCCCTCGAAGACCGACTCGTCGAAGCCGGCAGACTTCACGACGGCGCCCTCGGGGGCGAGCGATCCGGTGAGGATCGTCAGACCGCCGGTCTTGTGGATCGGAGTGGCCATCTGGCGGATGACCCGGCCGTCGATGTGGGGAGGGTTGAGCTCCTCGAGGTTCTGGGCCATCGTCTTGCCGGTCACCGTCATGCAGTCGCCGTTGAAGAGGCCCGCGTCGAGCAGCGTCTTCATGACGACGGGGATGCCGCCGATGTGGTCGATGTCCTTCATGACGAAGGCACCGAAGGGCTTGACGTCCGCAAGGTGGGGCACCTTGGCACCGATCCGGCGGAAGTCCTCGATGGTGAGGTCGACCTCGGCCTCGTTGGCCATGGCGAGCAGGTGCAGCACGGCGTTCGTCGAACCGCCGAAGGCCATGACAACGGCGATGGCGTTCTCGAACGCCTCCTTGGTCATGATGTCGCGAGCGCGAATTCCCTTGCGCAGCAGCTCGACCACGGCCTCGCCCGACTTGCGGGCATACATGTCGCGACGACGGTCGGTCGCGGGCGGGGCGGCCGATCCGGGGATCGACATGCCGATCGCCTCGGCGACGGCAGCCATGGTGTTGGCGGTGTAGAAGCCGCCACAGGCTCCCTCGCCCGGGCAGATCGCGCGCTCGATGGCGTCGACGTCCTCGCGCGACATGCGGCCGGCGGCGCACGCACCGACCGCCTCGAAGGCGTCGATGATCGTGACCTCCTTCTCGGTGCCGTCGGAGAGCTTGGCGATGCCGGGCAGGATGGTGCCGGCATAGAGGAAGACCGACGACAGGTTGAGCCGGGCCGCGGCCATGAGCATGCCGGGCAGCGACTTGTCGCAACCCGCGAGCAGCACTGAGCCGTCGAGCCGCTCGGCGTTCATGACGGTCTCGACGGAGTCGGCGATGATCTCGCGCGAGACGAGCGAGAAGTGCATCCCCTCGTGCCCCATCGAGATGCCGTCGGACACCGAGATCGTGCCGAACTCGAGCGGGTAGCCACCGCCGGCGTGCACGCCGTCCTTCACCGCCTTGGCCAGCCGGTCGAGCGACAGGTTGCACGGCGTGATCTCGTTCCACGAGCTCGCCACGCCGATCTGGGGCTTGGCGAAGTCGTCGTCGCCGAGGCCTACGGCCCTGAGCATCCCCCGCGCGGCGGCCTTCTCGAGACCGTCGGTGACGTCGCGGCTGCGGGGCTTGATGTCAGGCGTCTGCGTCATCCCAGCAGCATAGGACGGTGTCCGCTGGTCGGACACGGCATCTCAGAGGGCGAGCCCTTCCTGAGACTCCCGCTACCCCCGGCCGGGGGCCTCACCCGCGCGCGACATGGAAGCGGTGGAGCGCACAGGAGCCGGCCTCGAGATCGGCCCAGTCACCTGCATACCGCAGCACCGCGAGACCGCTCGTCACGAAGCCCTGCGCCAGGGCGTCGTGGGCCTCGTGGCTGCCCTCGCCGTCGCACAGCAGGCTCGTCAGCTCGGCGGCGGTCGGGTTGTGCCCGACGACGAGAACGGTCTCCATCTCGCCCCCGTCCTCACGGATCGTCTCCATGACGACATCGGCGCCGCCGGTGTAGACGCTCCGGCGGAACTCGACGAACTCGGCCTGAGCGCCACCCGCGCGGGCCTGGTCCCACGTCTGACGGGTGCGGACGGCTGTCGAGCAGATGACGAGGTCGGGCACGAGCCCCTCTGTGCGCAGCCAGCCACCCGCCGCGGTCGCGTCGCGCCGGCCCCGGGCAGCGAGCTCACGGTCGTGGTCGGGCTTGGTGAAGCCCTCCTCGGCCTTGGCGTGCCGCATGACGATCAGGGTCTTGTCCTTCGCCGCACTGCTCATACCTCCACAGCATGCTCTGCCGGACGGGCCTTGTCAGCCCGGACCCGCCGGAGCTCGCAGCCGGACCCCGGGGAGGTCGGCGGGCAGGTGGTCTCAGCCTCCGGAGACGGCGTTGATGATGTGGACCCGGGCTCCGGCGGGCACCGGCGTGCCGACGCCGTCGCCGCGCGTGGCGTCCTCGCCGTTGACGAACACCTTGACGTGACGACGGATCTCACCCCGCTCGTCGCGCACCTTGCCGTCGAGCACCCGGTGCTCGGCGAAGGCGCGGTCGAGCAGCTGTGCCACCGTCTGGGACTCCGTGGGTGACTCGACCTCGATCTCCGAGACGCCACCGACGAGGTCGCGGAGCATGCCCGGCAGGATCACGCGAACGGGGGTGGACGGCATACGAGATCCTTTGCGACTCAGGCGATCTGGGCGGCGCGCACGACGAGCACGTCGGGCAGCTGCGTGGCGATGCGCTGGAAGGACTCACCCTCGTCTGCCGACGCGAAGACGTCCCCGTTGCGGGTGCCGATGTAGACCCCGATGGGGTCGTTGCCGTCGAGGCCGGCAGCGTCACGCAGGACGCAGGTGTAGCTGTCACCCGGGAGGCCCTCGGCCTGCTGGCGCCACGTGGCTCCACCGTCGTCGGAGCGCTGCACCTGCAGCTGGGCGCCCGGCGGGATGCGCTCACCGTCGTCCATGACGGGCACGTTCCAGACCATGCCCGGCTTGCGCGGGTGGGCGAGGATGGTGAAGCCGAAGTCGGTGGGCAGCCCGTCGGCGATGGAGCTCCAGGTGCGGCCGTTGTCGTCGGAGCGATAGACGCCCTTGTGGTTCTGGGCGTAGAGCTCGCCGTCGGCCTCGCTCCGAGCGACCTTGTGCACGCACTGGCCGTACTCGGGATACTCGTTGTCGGGCAGGAAGTAGGCCCGGATGCCGGGGTTGCTCGGCTCCCACGTCTGGCCGCTGTCGCCACTGCGATAGACCCCGCCCGCACTCATCGCGACGAGGAGGCTCTCGGGCTTGCCGGGCTCGGGCACGATCGTGTGCACGGCTCCCCCGCCGAAGCCGTTCTCCCAGGTCGGGCGGTGCGGGTGGTCCCAGAGCCCGCGGACCAGCTCGTAGTGCTCCCCGCGGTCGTCGCTGCGGAAGAGCGCGTGCGGCTCGACACCCGCCCACACGACGTCGGCGTCGTTGGGATCGGGAGTCAGCTGCCAGACCCGCTCGAGGGCGGTGTCGGTGTCGGCCGGGAAGGCCAGGGCGCGCTCCGCACTCTCCGTCCAGGTGCGCCCGCCGTCGGTGCTCGCCTGCACCGTCGGGCCCCAGTGCCATGACTTCACGCCGGCGAGCACGGTGGAGCGGCCCTCCCGCGTGTCGATCGCGACCGAGGCGACCTCGCTCATGAGGAAGTGCGGCCCCTCGAGGGTCCAGCTGCTGCGGTCATCGCTGCGGGCGATCCAGAGTCCCTTGCGCGTGCCGATGGCGACGATGGTCTCCGTCATGTTCACAGTGTCCACTATCTGCCGGGGGGCGACAAGGGTCCGGCCCCGAGAAGTCCGCCGATGACCGTCGCCGATCGCTCGGCCGATCGCCCCTCAGCCGGTGGCGACGACGTGGAGCAGCGGCTGCCCGTCACGCAGGGCGATGACCTGCCGCCGGATGAGGTCCTGCGCCCGCGGCCGCATCGCCTCGGTGGCCCCACCGACGTGCGGCGTGATGAGCACCCCCGCCGTCGTCCACAACGGGTGGTCCTCGGGCAACGGCTCGGGGTCGGTGACGTCGAGAGCCGCCCGCAGTCGCCCCGTCGCGCACTCGGCGACCAACGCGTCCGTGTCGACCACCGGACCGCGGGCGACGTTGACGACGAGAGCCCCGTCGGGCAGCCGGGCGAGCAGGGTGGCGTCGACGAGGCCCCGGGTCGCCTCGGTCAACGGCACGATGACGATGAGCACGTCGGCGGCAGAGGCGAGCTCCGGCAGCTCATCGATACCGTGCACGCTCTCGACGAGGTCGTCGCCCTCCCGCGCCCGCGACGCGACGGCCGTCACCGAGACCTCGAACGGCAACAGTCGCCGCGCGACGGCACGACCGATGTTGCCGTAGCCGAGCACGAGCACCCTCCGGTCGGCGAGAGCGGGGTGGAGCGTCAGCGGCAGCCACTTCGAGTCGTGTTGTGCCGCAACGAAGTCCGGGATCTGCCTGATCGAGGCGAGGGTCAGCGTGAGCGCCAGCTCCGCGGTGCTCGCGTCGTGGACGCCGCCGGCGTTGCAGAGCACCACTCCCGGGGGCAACCCGTCGAGGAAGCCCTCGAAGCCCGCGCTCTGGATCTGCACCGCCTCGAGAGCGTCGAGCCCGTCGCTGACGTCGGAGACCGTCAGTCGCGTCATGTAGGGCATGACGGCGAGGCGCACCTCGGAGCCGCGCTCGTGCGGGCCCTCCATGTCCCACACGACGACGTCGACGCCCTCGACGTCGGCCAGCGCGGCGGCATACTCCTCGTCGGGCACGGACACGACGACGCGGGCTGCACTCATGCGCCCAACCTAGCCAACCGGGCGGTTAGGCTCGCGCGGTGGACGGCGACGTGGGGAGCACGGGCAACGGACGGGTCGTGTCGGTCAACGTCGGGCGCCGGGTGCCGCGCCGGCGGGCCAGCCTGCCGAGCACGGCGATCGACAAGCAGCCGGTGGACCGCATCGACGTGCGCGACCCCGGACCCAAACGCGGGGGGCTCGGCAGCGGCGCCGTCGGCGACGAGATCGGCGACCCGCGCCACCACGGCGGGCGGCTCCAGGCGGTCTACGCCTACCCGGCAGAGGACCGGCAGTGGTGGGCCGAGCAGATCGGGCGGCCCATCGCTGCAGGAGCATTCGGCGAGAACCTCACCACCGAAGGTGTCGAGATGACGCATGCGCTCGTCGGCGAGCTGTGGACCGTCGGCGACGCCGTGCTGCGCGTCGAGGTGCCCCGCATCCCGTGCGCGACCTTCGCCGAGCACATGGGCGTCCCCCGGTGGGTGCGCCGCTTCGCCGACGAGGGACGCACGGGCGCCTACCTGTCGGTCGTCACTCCCGGCACCGTCGAGGTGGGCGCCCCGGTGCAGGTCGAGCGGCCGGACCACGACATCGACCTGGTCACGCTCTTCCGGGCGTTCTCCGGCGAGGCCGAGGTCATGCGCCGCGTCGTTGCCGCGAGGGTCATCGACGCGGAGGTGCAGCGCGATCTCGAGCGGTCGCTGGCCCGCCGTGGGGGCTGAGCCAGGCTGACGCCCAGGGGCGCCGCCGGGGATCTCGGCGTCAATGGGACAGAATGGGGTATGCCGCCCTCCCGCCCCGTCCCTGTCCGTGCCCTCGCCGTGGGGCTGGCCGCGGTCCTTGCGGCGGGCGCGTGCTCCACGTCCCCGACCGCACAGTCCCCCGCAGCGACGAGCACTGCCGGCGGAGCGGCCACGACCAGCGCCACGGGCAGCGGGTCCGGCACCGCGTCGACGTCCGGCTCGACGCCGACCACCTCGGCTACCTCCTCCCCTGCCGCCGACCCGTCGGCTCCGGCCGTCGCGCTGCTCGGCGGCCTCGACGTGCCGTGGTCGATCGCGATGCTGCCCGACGGCAGCTCCCTCGTCAGCGTGCGCAACACCGGCGAGGTGCGCCACGTGCCCAAGCCGGGGTCGGGCGGCCGCGCCACCGTCGCCGGCACGCTCCCGATCACCCGCGTGGCCGGTGAGGGCGGCCTGCTCGGCCTGGCGGTGCCCGAGGACTTCGACGCCAACCCGGTCTTCTACGCCTACTACTCCACCGACAACGACAACCGCATCGCTGCCGTGCCGTGGCGCGACGGCACGCTCGGCGAGCCGCAGGTGATCTTCGACGGCATCCCGATGGGGCGCAACCACAACGGCGGCCGCATCGCCTTCGGCCCCGACGGCTACCTCTACGTCGGCACCGGAGAGGCAGGCGACATCTCGCTGTCGCAGAACCTCGGGTCGCTCGGCGGCAAGATCCTGCGGCTCACGCCCGAGGGCAAGCCCGCTCCCGGCAACCCCTTCGGCGGCTCCGCCATCTGGTCCTATGGTCACCGCAACGTGCAGGGCCTGGCCTGGGACAGCCAGGACCGGCTGTGGGCCAGTGAGTTCGGCGCCAACACCGTCGACGAGCTCAACCTCATCGAGCCCGGCGAGAACTACGGCTGGCCCGAGGTCGAGGGACGCGCCGACACCGCCGACTTGGTCGACCCCGTCGCTCAGTGGCCGACCTCCGACATGTCGCCCAGCGGCATCGCCGTCGGGCCCGACGGCGCCGTCTACATGGCGGCCCTGCGCGGCGAGTCAGTGTGGCGCGTGCCGATCAACGCCGATGGCACGGCCGGCACCCCGTCGCGGCACCTCGAGGGCACCTACGGTCGCGTGCGCGACATCCGCTTCGTCGACGGCCGCGCCTGGATCCTCACCAACAACGGCGACGACGACCGCCTGATGTCGCTCCCGCTCTCCGACGTGGGCTCCTCCTGACGGCTCCGCTCAGCGGGCCCCGTCTGCCCTGACACGAGCCCGTTCTCGTGGCTAGCCTTGCCCCGAGGGCGGTGACTGGCCGCCCCGTGACGAGGAGGTCCACGGGCATGGCTTCGTACGACGAGATTCTCGGCCAGGTGCCGCTCAAGGAGCTGGCCGGCCAGCTGGGGGTGGACGAGAGCGAGGTCGAGCAGGCTGCTCGAACCGCGCTGCCGGCGCTGCTCGGCGGTCTACAGGCGAACGCCCACGACCCCGCTGGCGCCCAGTCGCTCGCGTCAGCCCTGTCCGACCACCAGGGCCAGTCGGTGAGCAGCCTCGCCGACGTCGACGAGCAGGACGGGCAGAGGATCGTCGGCAACATCTTCGGCGACAACACCGACCAGGTCGTGAGCCAGCTCGGTGGCGTGGGCTCCGGCATCGGGGGCTCCGGCATCGGGGGCTCAGGCGCCGGCGGCTCGCTCGTGCAGAAGCTGCTGCCGATCCTCGCCCCCATCGTCATGTCGTGGCTCGCCAACAAGATGGGTCAGGGCGGTGGTCTCGGGAGCATCCTCGGCGGCGGCTCCGGCGCTGGCGATGACGTCACGTCGGGCACCGACGGCGGCGCGCTCTTCCCGGGCGGACAGGGTGCCGGCAGCGGTCCGGTGCAGTCGCCCGGCGGGTCGGCACCGGCGTCGGGTGGCTCCAACCCGATCGAGGACCTCCTCGGTCAGGTCCTCGGCGGCGGCTCCGGCGCCTCGGGCGGCGGCGCCGGCGACATCCTGGGCGGCATCCTCGGAGGCCTCCTCGGCGGCGGCAAGCGCTAGCCCGCACTCGACGGCCTGGTAGTCGGGTGCACAGTGCCCACTCGACCTTCTGAGTCGAGTGGGCACTTCCCACCCCACGGGGTGGGTGCTCCCGGGTGCAAAGAGCCCACTCGACCTTCTCTGAGTCGAGTGGGCACTTTCCATCCGTCGAGTGGCCTACTGCAGCTTGGCGAGGATGAGCTCTCGGGCCTTGCCGGCGTCGGCCTGGCCCTTCATCTCCTTCATGACCTGACCGATGAGCGCGCCCGCGGCCTGCACCTTGCCGTCGCGGATCTTGGCAGCCACGTCGGGGTTGGCGACGATGACCTTGTCGACGGCTGCCTCGAGGGCGCCGTCGTCGGCCACGAGCTCGAGCCCGCGGGCATCTGCCACGGCGGTCGGGCCGCCCTCACCGTCGAGCACTCCCTCGAGCACCTGACGAGCCATCGAGTCGTTGAGCCGACCGGAGGCAACGAGCCCGTCGAGCTCAGCGACGCGGGCCGGCGTCAGGCCGACGACCGCGGCATACTCGGTCAGCCGTTGGGCCTCGGCGTTGGCGCGCCGGGCCGGCTCACCCAGCCACCACTTGCGGGCCGCCGCCGGTGACGCACCCTCGGCGACGGTCTGCTCGATCAGCTCGAGGGCGCCGGCGTTGAGCACGTCGCGCATCTCGAGATCGCTGTAGCCCCAAGCCTGCTGGAGCTCACGACGGCGCTCGACGGGGTTCTGCGGCAGCGTGTGACGCAGCTCCTCGACCCACTCGGGCGCCGGTGCGACGGGCACGAGGTCGGGCTCGGGGAAGTAGCGGTAGTCCTCCGCGTCGGACTTCTCGCGCCCCGATGTCGTGACGCCGGTGTCCTCGTGCCAGTGCCGGGTCTCCTGCAGGATCGAGCCACCGCCGGCGAGGATGGCCGCGTGGCGCGACATCTCGTAGCGCACGGCCCGCTCGACCGAGCGGAGCGAGTTGACGTTCTTGGTCTCGGTGCGGGTGCCGAGCGGCACGGCCAGCTGCTCGGCGCTCGTCGGCTCTCCCACCCGCGGGCGCAGGGAGACGTTGGCATCGCAGCGCATCGAGCCCTGCTCCATCTTGACGTCGCTGACGTCGAGGGCCCGCAGCAGCTCGCGCAGGGAGGAGACGTAGGCCTTGGCGACCTCGGGCGCGCGCTCGCCCGCCCCGACCATCGGCTTGGTGACGATCTCGATGAGCGGGATGCCGGCACGGTTGTAGTCGACGAGCGAGTGGTCGGCGCCGTGGATGCGGCCCGTCGAGCCGCCGATGTGCAGCGACTTGCCGGTGTCCTCCTCCATGTGCGCGCGCTCGATCTCGACGCGATAGACGGAGCCGTCCTCGAGCTCGACGTCGAGGTGGCCGTTGTAGGCGATCGGCTCGTCATACTGCGAGGTCTGGAAGTTCTTCGGCATGTCGGGGTAGAAGTAGTTCTTGCGCGCGAAGCGGCACCACGACGCGATCTCGCAGTTGAGCACGAGGCCGATGCGAATGGCCGACTCGACCGCCTTCTCGTTGACGACCGGCAGCGCGCCCGGCAGGCCGAGGCACACGGGGCAGACCTGCGAGTTGGGCTCTGCGCCGAACTCCGTCGGGCACCCGCAGAACATCTTCGTGTTGGTGTGCAGCTCGACGTGGACCTCCAGGCCCATGACGGGGTCGAAGCGCTTCATCACCTCGTCGTAGTCCATGACGGCGTCGGCCGTGGTCGTCGTTGCCATGTCAGGCTCCCTTCGCGGCAGCCGCGCCCAGCACGGGCGCGCGGTCGAGGATCGGTCCGCCCCAGCGGTCGACGAGCGCTGCCTCGAGGGCGGCGCCGACGGCATACAGCCGCTCGTCCTTGGTGGCGGGGGCGAGGATCTGGATGCCGGCCGGCAGGCCGTCCTCGTCGGCGAGACCCGACGGGATCGACATGCCCGGCACTCCGGCCAGGTTGGCTGGGATCGTCGCGATGTCGTTGAGATACATGGCCATCGGATCCTCGAGCTTGTCGCCGAGCCGGAAGGCAGTCGTCGGCGCGGTGGGGCTGACGAGCACGTCCACCTTGTCGTAGGCAGCGGCGAAGTCCTGGGCGATGAGGGCGCGCACCTTCTGGGCCGAGCCGTAGTAGGCGTCGTAGTAGCCCGACGACAGGGCATAGGTGCCGAGGATGATGCGGCGCTTGACCTCGGGTCCGAAGCCGGCGTCGCGGGTGGCCGCCATGACCTGCTCGGCGCTCGGGTCATCGACCCCCTCGGGCAGGACGCGCAGGCCGTAGCGCATGGCGTCGAACTTCGCGAGGTTGCTCGAGGCCTCGCTCGGGAGGATGAGGTAGTAGGCGGCGAGCGCGTAGTCGAAGTTGGGGCAGCTCACCTCGACGACCTCGGCGCCGAGCTCCTCGAGCAGGGCGACCGACTCGTCGAAACGGGCGCGCACGCCGGGCTGGTAGCCCTCGCCGCCGAGCTCCTTGACGACGCCGATCCGCATGTCGCGCACGTCGGCGGCGCGGGCCGCCTCGACGACCGGGGGCACCGGGGCGTCGATCGAGGTCGAGTCCATCGGGTCGTGGCCGCCCATCACGGCGTGGAGCAGCGCCGTGTCGAGCACGGTGCGGCCGCACGGGCCGGCCTGGTCGAGCGAGCTGGCGAGCGCCACGAGGCCGTAGCGCGAGACCCCGCCGTAGGTCGGCTTGGTGCCCACGGTGGCCGTGACGGCGGCCGGCTGGCGGATCGAGCCGCCGGTGTCGGTGCCGGTCGCGAGCGGCGCCTGGAACGACGCGAGCACGGAGCTCGAGCCACCACCGGAGCCACCGGGGATGCGGTCCAGGTCCCACGGGTTGTGCGACGGCCCGTAGGCCGAGTGCTCGGTGGAGCTGCCCATCGCGAACTCGTCCATGTTGGTCTTGCCAAGGATCGGCAGGCCGGCCTCGCGCAGCTTCGTCACGACGGTCGCGTCGTAGGGAGGGATCCAGCCCTCGAGGATCTTGCTGCCGCACGTCGTCGGGAGGCCCTTGGTGGCCATGACGTCCTTGACCGCGATCGGCACGCCGGCGAGCGGGCCGAGCCGCTCGCCCGCGGCACGACGCTCGTCGATCGCGCGGGCCTGGGCGAGCGCGCCCTCACCGTCGACGTGCAGGTAGGAGTGCACCTGCCCGTCCACCGCGGCGATGCGGTCGAGGTGGGCCTGCGTCACCTCCACCGAGGAGATCGTCTTGGTCGCGAGCGCGTCGGCCAGCTCGGCCGCGGTCGCACGGGTCAGATCGGAGTTCACGTCAGTTGCCTTCGTCGTCAAGGAAGTTCGCTGGGGTTGAGCAGGGGTCGAGCGGTGTCGAGCGAGAGGGGGTATGCCGTGTGCCCGGGCCACGCGGCATACGCGAGGGTGGGTGGCCGGGCCGGCGCGCCGGGGTCAGTCCTCGGTGAGGATGCGGGGCACGGAGAAGCGCTGCTGTTCCGCCTCGGGGGCACCCGCGAGCACGGCTTCGGCGCCCAGGCTGGGGCGCACGACGTCGGGGCGCGTCACGTTGGTCAACGGCATCGGGTGCGACATCGGCGCCACGCCCTCGGTCGGGGCCTGCTGCACCTTGGCCACGGAGTCGAGGATGACGCTGAGCTCACCGACCATGCGGTCGAGCTCGGCGTCGGACAGCTCGATGCGAGCCAGGCCAGCGAGATGGGCCACGTCATCACGGGACAGGGAGGACATGCGGGCCAGTCTATGGGTCCACCAGACCACCCCGGTCCGGCGTGTCCGGGTGCGCTGGGACAGCGCGCGGAGCAAGCGGGCCGGGGTGGAGGTGGACGGTGCCAGAGGGTGCCTGGTGAGGCCTCAGTCGCGGTGCGCTCGACGACGCTCGATGACGTGCTTGCGCAGCGCGTTGCGGGCCGTGCCCCAGATGCCGTGCCGGAAGAGCAGCACGATGAGCACGAAGATGACGCCGGTGATGAGGCCGATACCCTCGAAGCCGGAGCTCGCGAGGTAGTCCTCGAGGGTGACCACGACGCCGGCGCCCACGAGGCCGCCCCAGAGGGTGCCGATGCCGCCGAGGACCGTGATCAGCACGACCTTGCCCGACGTCGTCCAGGCGAGCTCTTGCAGCGAGGCGAAGCCGTGGCTGATCGAGAACACGCCACCGGCGAGACCGGCGAGACCGGCCGAGATGACGAAGGCCTTGATCTTGAAGACCTCGACGTCGTAGCCGAGCGCACGCGCCCGAGCCGGGTTGTCGCGTACCGCGGTGAGCACCCGCCCGAAGGGCGAGTTGACGACCCGCCAGGCGATTGCGATGCCGATGACGATGAGCGCCGCACCGGCGTAGTAGAAGTAGAAGGAGTCGGTCTCGACCGCCTCGATGCCGAAGAAGGTGCGCGGGATGCCCTGGAGGCCGTTCTCGCCCCCGGTGAGGTCGCGCAGCTGGTTGGCGATGAAGTAGATCATCTGGGCGAAGGCGAGCGTCACCATGGCGAAGTAGATGCCGGTGCGACGCACCGACAGCCAGCCGATCGGCCAGGCGATGAGCATCGCGAAGACCGAGCCGCCGAGGACCGCGACGGGGAAGGGCACGCCCCAGTGGATCGCGATGAGGCCGGTGCAGTAGGCCGAGCCGCCCCAGAAGGCGGCGTGACCGAAGCTGAGCAGGCCGGTGAAGCCGAGGAGCAGGTCGACGCTGATCGCGAAGAGCCCCCAGCAGAGGATGTCCATCGCGACGGGCGGATAGATCCAGTAGGGCAGAAGGACGAGCACGGCGAGCCCGGCCAGCAGCATGAGGTAGCGCCACGGGCTGCGCCGCGACAGGATCGAGGGTTGCGCCAGGTCGACGTCGACCTTGGCGGTCATCTGCTCGCTCACGCGACCTCCTCCCTTCCGAAGAGTCCGGAGGGCCGGACGAGGACTACTGCGGCCATGAGGACGAAGATGACGATCTGGGCGTAGGCGGGGGCGTAGGCGACGCCATAGGCCTCGACGAGTCCCACGAGGAAGCCGGCGACCACGGCGCCGAGGATCGAGCCGAGACCGCCGATGACGACGACCGCGAAGAGGATGATGATGAAGTTGCTCCCCATCTCTGCCGTGATCGCCCGGCTCGGGGCGGCGAGCACGCCGGCGAGGCCCGCGAGGGCGATGCCGAATCCGAAGACCGGGGTGACCCAGCGCGTGACGTTGATGCCGAGGGCACGGGTGCGGTCGGCGTCCTCCGTGGAGGCCCGCACGATCATGCCGATGCGCGTCCTCGTCATGAGCAGGCCGACGGCGAGACACACGACGACGGAGAAGACGCACGCGAAGATCGCGTAGACCGAGAGGTTGACGCTGCCCACCGTCACCTGGCCGCCGAGACCCGCGGGGATCTCGTAGGGCAGCCCGGAGACGCCGTAGCGCTGCTTGACCGCCTCGACGATGATCAGCGTGAGGCCGAAGGTGAGTAGGAAGTTGTAGAGCGGGTCGAGCGCGAGCAGCCATCGCACGAAGAGTCGCTCCATGAGCACCCCGAAGCCGAACATCAGGATCGGCACGACGACGAGGGCCGCCCAGAAGCCGATGCTCAGCTCGGCGAGGAGCACCGCGGAGATGACGGCGCCGAGCATGTAGCAGGCGCCGTGCGAGAAGTTGACGACCCCGAGCACGCCGAAGATGACGGCCAGACCGAGTGCGGACAGGGCGTAGAAGCCACCGGCCGCGAGGCCTTGCAACGTGTACTGGATGAATGCGCTCATGTCGCTCGCTCGGGGTCGTCTCGGTCGTCTCGGTCGTTACGGGGGCGGCTCGGGGTCGTCAGCCGACGATCAGCCGAGCGTGCAGGCGGGGTTGACCTCGCCGTAGGCCTCGGCCGCGGGGATCGTCTTGACGATCTCCTCGTAGTCCCACTCCTCGGGCGCGGAGCTCTTGACCTTGGCGAGGTAGACGTCGTGGGTGACCGCGTGGTCGCCCTTGCGGATCTCGCCGTTGCGCAGGAAGACGTCGTTGATCTTCTTGCCCTCGAGCTTGGCGACGACGGCGTCGGCGTCGTCCGTGGCGGCCTCCTGGACAGCCTCGAGGTAGTTCAGCGCAGCCGAGTAGTTGGCGGCGTGGGCGAAGGACGGACGGGTATTCGTCTTCTCCGTGAAGCGGTCCGCCCACTTCCGGTTCTCCTCGTCGAAGTTCCAGTACCACGCGTCGGTGAACTGCGTGCCGGCGAACTGGTCGACGCCCAGCGAGTGGATGTCGGTGATGAACATCAGTCCGACCGCGAGCTGCACCGTGTCCTTGAGCGCGCTCTGGTTGAACTGCTTGACGAAGTTGATGAGGTCGCCGCCGGCGTGCATCGAGCCGACGACATCGGGGTCACCCTCGCCGGCCTTGGTGATGAAGGTCGCGAAGTTGTCGCTCGGGAACGGCGAGGCGATCGACTGGCCGACGGTGCCACCGGCCTTCTCGACCTCGGCAGTGAAGGACTTGTTCATGTCCTGGCCGAAGGCGTAGTCGGGGTAGACGATGTTCCACTTCTTGCCACCCTCCTTCGTGATCGTGCCTGCGGTGCCGCGCGCGAGGACGGCGGTGTTGTAGGCCCAGTGGAAGGTGTACTCGTTGCAGCTCGCGCCGGTCAGGGCGGTCGTGCCCGCGCCGATGTTGATGTAGAGCTTCTTCTTGTTCTTGGCCTGGGTCGCGACGGCGAGCGCGGCGGCCGAGTTGGGCACGTCGAGGATGATGTCGGCCTTCTGCCGGTCATACATCTCCTGCGCCTTGGAGTTGGCGATGTCGGCCTTGTTCTGGTGGTCGGTCGCGACGACCTCGATCGTCTTGGCGACGGCCTTCTCGCCGTACTTCGCCTGGTAGTCGGCGATGGCGAGCTCGATGGCGACCTTGGAGTTGGGACCCGAGAGGTCCTTGTAGACGCCGGACTGGTCGTTGAGCAGACCGATGACGATCTTGTCGTCGGTCAGGCCTCCGGATGCTCCGGCCTGCGGCCCGCCGGCCCCGCCGCACGCGGCGAGGGCGAGCGAGGCGGTGGCGGCGATCGCGACGGCCGAGACGCCGGTGGTGGTCCTGCTGCGCATGTCCCCTCCTGGGGGTGTGGTCGGTGGTGCGTGGGGATGGGTGGAGGAGGTGGTGCCGGGTGGTGGTGGTGCCGGGTGACACCGGGTCAGGTGTGGTGCCGGGTCGTGCGGGGTG
This sequence comes from Humibacillus xanthopallidus, assembly GCF_044793955.1. Lineage (GTDB taxonomy): Bacteria > Actinomycetota > Actinomycetes > Actinomycetales > Dermatophilaceae > Humibacillus > Humibacillus xanthopallidus_C. The sequence goes on from NZ_CP084995.1 coordinate 3,291,154, forward strand.
CCGTTCGGCCCCGGTGGGACCGACGACGAGGGTGGGTCACATCCCGAGGTGGGTGAGCAGCTCGCTCTCGCGGGCTGCGAAGGCGTCGTTGGAGAGGTGCTCGACGACCCGGCCCTGCGCGAGCAGGTAGTGCCGGTCGGCGACGGAGCGGGCGAAGGTGACGTTCTGCTCGACGAGGAGCACGCCGACCCCCTGGGCCTTGATCTCGCGGATGATCTCGCCGATGCGCTGGACGATGACGGGGGCCAGGCCCTCGCTCGGCTCGTCGAGCAGCAGCAGGCGCGAGCCCATCCGGAGCACCCGGGCCATGGCGAGCATCTGCTGCTCGCCGCCCGAGAGCTTGGTGCCGGGGAAGTCACGGCGCTCGGCGAGGACAGGGAAGTGCTCGTAGACCTTCTCGATCGACCAGGCCGACTCGTGCACGACGGGCGGCAGCAGGAGGTTCTCCTCGACCGAGAGGCTCGCATAGATGCCGCGGTCGTCGGGCACCCAGCCGATGCCGGCGCGGGCGCGGGCGTCGGGGCTGCGCCTGCCGAGGTCGGACCCGTCGAGGCTGACGGTGCCCTTCACCTGCTTGTGCAGTCCCATGACGGAGCGCAGCAGCGTCGTCTTGCCGGCGCCGTTGCGGCCCACGAGGGTGGCGACCTCGCCGGGGGCGACGGTGACGCTCACGTCGGTCAGCACCCGGGCCTCGCCGTACCACGCCGAGAGGTCCGTGACGGTGAGCAGGCTGCCCACCCCGTCGCCCGCGGGCGGCGTCGCGGATGCGGCCTCCTGCTCCGTCGTCTGCTCGGTGGCCTGGGCGCTCGTGGGCTCGCTCAGGCGCTCGCTCATGCGCTCATTCATGGACGGCTCCGAGGTATGCCGTGATGACGCGTTCGTCGGCACGGACCTGGTCGTAGGGACCCTCCGCGAGCACCTGCCCCGACTGGAGCACGGTGACCCGGTCGGCCAGCGAGCCGACGACGTGCATGTTGTGGTCGACGAAGACGACCGTGCGGCCCGCCGACAGCGCCTTGACGAGGGCGATGGTGCGGTCGACGTCCTCGAGGCCCATGCCGGCCGTCGGCTCGTCGAGCAGCAGCAGCTTCGGGTCGAGGGCCATGGCGATGGCGAGCTCGAGCGCCCGCTTCTGGCCGTAGGCGAGGGAGGAGGCCGGTGCCCCGGCGCGGTCGGCGAGACCGACCTGCTCGAGCAGCTCCATCGAGCGCTCCCGGAAGCGGCCCAGGCGGGTGACCGAGCGCCACCACTGGTTGGCCATGCCGGTCGGGCTGGCGAGCGCCAGCTCGAGGTGCTCCTGGAGTGTCATGGCCTCGAAGAGGCTGGTGATCTGGAAGGAGCGGGCGATGCCGAGCGGTGCGATCTGCTCGGGCGCCTTGCCGGTGATGTCCTGGCCGTCGAAGTGGACCGTGCCGGACGTCGGCGTGAGGAAGCCGGTCAGCAGGTTGAAGAGCGTTGTCTTGCCGGCCCCGTTGGGTCCGACGAGGGCGTGGATCGTGCCGCGCTCGACGGCGAGGTCCACGTCGGAGACGGCTCGGAAACCGCGGAACTCCTTGGTCAGGGAGCGGGTCTCGAGCAACGGGGTAGCCGTCAAGGCCTGCACCTCCTCGTGCGTCTCAGGCAGGGTCGGGCGGTGGTCGCCCGGGCGTCGACCGGTGATCGACTCGGCACACTCTAGGAGGGCCCACCGGCGTGTGGACGGTGGGGCCGCACACACCTCGTGCGCTTCTGTGGGTGCCGCGCACATGCCTGCCGCCACGTGCCCGGAGCGGTGACTCCACGTCGACCCTCCCGTCGCGGACCGGTCACGGACCGGTCACGACGGGGTCACGATGAGGGGGCTCCGTCCGGCGAGCCCGTCTCGAGCAGCCGACGGAAGGCTGCTTCGTCGAGCACCGGCAGGCCGAGCTCCTCGGCCTTGGCCGCCTTGGTGCCGGCGTTGGCGCCCACGACCACCCAGTCGGTCTTCTTCGACACCGAACCGGAGGCCTTGCCCCCGCGGCTGATGATGGCCTCCTTCGTCTCGTCGCGCGAGAAGCCCTCGAGCGAGCCGGTGACGACGACCGTCTTGCCCTCGAGGGTGCGCGGTGTCGAGGCGTCGACCTCGTCGGCCATGCGCACCCCGGCGTCGGCCCACTTGCGCACGATCTCCTGGTGCCAGTCGACCTGGAACCACGCGGTGACGGCCTCGGCGATGACTCCCCCGACCCCTTCGGCCCCGGCGAGCTCCTCGGTGGACGCCGCCCGGATCGCGTCCATCGTGCCGAAGTGGGTTGCCAACGCCCGCGCCGCCGTGGGCCCGACGTGGCGGATGGACAGTGCGACCAGCACCCGCCACAGGGGCTGGGACTTGGCCTTCTCGAGCTCGGCGAGCAGCTTGTCGCCCCCGGCGGAGAGCACCCGGCCGTCGACCACCGCGTCCTCGGGGTCGGTCTTCTTCGCCGTCCGGGTGTAGAGCGGCACCCTCGCGAGCCTTTCGCGGGTGATGCCGTAGTCGCCGGCATGCGGGCTGTCGGCAGCGGGGGCGAAGAGGTCGCCCTCGTCGGTGACGATGCCCGACTCGAGCAGGGCGATCGAGCCCTCCCAGCCGAGGGCCTCGATGTCGAGACCACCGCGCGCGGCGAGGGCGAAGATGCGCTCGCGCAGCTGGCTCGGGCACGAGCGCGAGTTGGGGCACCGGATGTCCTTGTCGCCCTCCTTCTCGGGGGCGAGGGGGGTGCCGCAGGCAGGGCACTCGGTCGGCATGACGAAGGCGCGCTCGGATCCGTCGCGCAGGTCGACGACGGGGCCGACGATCTCGGGGATGACGTCGCCGGCCTTGCGCAGCACGACGGTGTCGCCGATGAGCACCCCCTTGCGCTCGACCTCGTAGGCGTTGTGCAGGGTCGCCTGCTCGACGGTCGACCCCGCCACGACGACGGGCTCCATGACGCCGTAGGGGGTGACCCGGCCGGTGCGCCCGACGTTGACCCGGATGTCGAGCAGCTTGGTGTTGACCTCCTCGGGGGGGTACTTGAAGGCGATCGCCCAGCGCGGCGCCCGCGAGGTCGCTCCGAGCTGACGCTGGAGCACCACCTCGTCGACCTTGACGACGATGCCGTCGATGTCGTGGGCCCGGTCGTGCCGGTGCTCACCGTGGAAGGTGACGAACTCCTCGACAGCGGTGATGTCGTCGAGGACGCGCACCTCGTCGGAGGTGGGCAGACCCCAGGCGCGCAGGGCGGCATACGCCTCGCTCTGGCGCTCGACGTCGAAGCCGCGGCGGGCCCCGAGCCCGTGCACGAGCATGCGCAGCGGACGCGACGCGGTGACCTTGGGGTCCTTCTGGCGGAGCGAGCCCGCAGCGGCGTTGCGCGGGTTGGCGAAGGGCGCCTTGCCCGCCTCGACGAGGCTCGCGTTGAGGTCGGCGAAGGCCGCTGTGGGGAAGAAGACCTCGCCGCGGATCTCGACGAGCTCGGGCACGTCGTCGCCGGTGAGGCGCGAGGGCACGCTGCGGATCGTGCGCACGTTGTGAGTGACGTCCTCGCCCGTGCGGCCGTCGCCGCGGGTCAGGGCCCGCACGAGCCGGCCCTTCTCGTAGAGCAGGTTGACCGCGAGGCCGTCGATCTTGAGCTCGGTGAGGAAGTGCGCGCCCGCCCCGACCTCACGCTCGACCCGCTCGGCCCAGGCGCGCAGCTCCTCGAAGGAGAAGGCGTTGTCGAGGCTCAGCATGCGCTCGAGGTGGTCGACCGTCTCGAAGCCCGTGGCGAAGGAAGCCCCGCCGACGTTCTGGGTCGGGCTCTCGGGCGTGCGCAGCGACGGGTGCTCCTCCTCGATGGCGTTGAGGCGCCGGATGAGCCCGTCGTAGTCGGCATCGCTGATCGTCGGCGCGTCCTTGACGTGGTAGGCGAACTGCGCCGAGCTCGCCTGCTCGGCGAGCTCGGCCCACTCCTGGTGGACCGCGGCCGGGATGTCGTCGGTCAGGGGGGCGCTGCCACTCTCGGTCACGCGCTCATCCTGCCAGCCGGCACCGACGACGGGAGTGCCGACGATCTGCCTCCGATCTGCCACCGTCCCCCATCAGCGGGCCTCCCACCCCGGGTCTGTTCACCGGGCTACTGACCAGTGACAATGGGCCGGAACCGGCCGGAGCAAAGGAGCCTCGATGACCAACCTCGCCAGCAACCTCGTCGCCACCGCAGAGCGGATCCCCGACAAGGTGGGCATCCGACTCGACCAGGTCGGGGTCACGTGGTCGCAGCTGCACCAGGCGGCCGCCCGGGTGGCCGGCCAGCTGCGGGCGGCGGGCCTCGAGCCCGGCGACCGCGTCTCGCTCATCCTCCCCAACGTCCCGGCCTACCCCGTCGCCTTCTACGGCACGCTCCTCGCCGGAGGGGTCGTCGTGCCGATGAACCCACTCCTCAAGGCGGGCGAGATCCAGTACTTCTTCGAGGACTCCGGCGCCCGCTTCAGCTTCGTGTGGCCCGACTTCGCCGAGGAGGCGGGCAAGGCCGCTGCCGAGACCGGCACCCGCCTCGTCGTCTGCGGCCCGATGGGCCCCGCTGACGGGCAGTTCGATGCCTCGGAGTCGGCTGCAGAGCCCGTCCTCGCGCCGGTCGAGCGCGATGACCAGGACACCGCCGTGATCCTCTACACGAGTGGCACCACCGGCAAGCCCAAGGGCGCCGAGCTGACGCACTTCAACCTGCACCGCAACGCCGAGGTGTCGGCGAGCGAGATCATGCAGATCACCGAGGACGACGTCATCATGGGCTGCCTCCCCCTCTTCCACGTCTTCGGCCTCACCTGCGGCCTCAACACCTCCGTGCTGCGCGGCTCGACGCTCACCCTGATCCCGCGCTTCGACCCGGCCAAGGCCATCGAGGTGCTCGGTCGCGACGACGTGACGATCTTCCAGGGCGTGCCGACGATGTATGCCGCGATCCTCAACCACCCGAACGCCGACCAGGCCGACACGAGCACCCTGCGCACCTGCGCTTCGGGCGGATCGGCGATGCCGGCCCAGGTCATGCGCTCGTTCGAGGACACGTTCGGCTGCCAGATCCTCGAGGGCTACGGCCTGTCCGAGACCTCACCCGTGGCGTCGTTCAACATGCCCGACGCCCCCACCAAGCCCGGCACGATCGGGCGCGCGATCCCCGGCTGCGAGATGAAGCTCGTCGACATCGACGGCAACGACACCCCCGCCGGCGAGATCGGCGAGATCGCGATCCGCGGCGAGAACATCATGAAGGGCTACTGGAACCGCCCCGAGGCCACCGCCGAGGCGATCCCCGACGGGTGGTTCCGCTCCGGCGACCTCGCCACCGTCGACGACGAGGGCTACTACACGATCGTCGACCGCAAGAAGGACCTCATCATCCGGGGCGGGCTCAACATCTACCCCCGCGAGGTCGAGGAGGTGCTCTACACCCACCCCGAGGTGCTCGAGGCGGCCGTCGTCGGCATCCCCGACGACCTCATGGGCGAGGAGGTCGGCGCCGCCGTCGTGCTGCGCCCCGGCGCGACGGCGACCCTCGACGACATCCAGGACTACGTCAAGGAGCGCATCGCCGCCTACAAGTACCCCCGCAAGCTCTGGCTGCTCCCCGAGCTGCCCAAGGGCCCGTCGGGCAAGATCCTGCGACGCGAGGTGCGCCCCTCCGCCTGAGCGCCCGCTCCCCCACCTCCCAGACCGGCCCGGCCGGGAGTGCAGGTATGCCGTCCGGCTTGGCCCCACGGCATACCTGCGGGTAGGGTCCTGCGCGGCCCCCCGCACAGCTGCGACACGCTGGACAACAGGCGTGCCGTTTTGTCGTACGCGCTGTCATCGGTGACACTGGTATCTGGTTCCAACCGACTCGTCACGACTTCGCCACCGGCGCGGAGCACTGCCACGCGGGTCACCGAGGGGATTGCTGCGTGAAGTCCACCATCCGTCACACCGTCGTCTCCAGCTTGGCCCTCGTGGCCGTGCTGGCCGTGTCCGCCTGCAACGCCACGGCCAACGCCGACGGGCCGGCCGCTACCGGCGCCGCTGGCACCACGACGACCTCCGCGAGCGCGGAGCCCACGTCGCAGACACCGACCGTCGAGCCCGTGGTCTGGAAGACCACGCCGGCCGACGAGGAGAGTGACGTCGCCGTCGACACCCGCGTCACGGCTGCGGCCGAGAAGGGCACGCTCGAGAAGGCGTCCCTGTCCTACCGCAGCAAGAAGGGCAACACCGTCAAGGTCGACGGCACGCTCGAGGGCGGCACGTGGACGGCCGGCGACCTGCTCGAGCCCGGCGTGAAGTACACCCTCGCCCTCGAGGCCAAGGGCGCCGACGGCACGACGACCGAGGAGACCCGCACCTTCCGCACGGCCAACCTCACGCTCGACGACCAGGTGTACGTCTCCGTCTCCCCGCGTGACGGCGGCAAGGTCGGTGTCGGCATGCCGGTCATCGTCCGGTTCGACCTGCCGGTCGTCGACAAGGCGAGCTTCGAGAAGAAGATGACGGTCACGACGACGCCGACCCAGGCCGGCTCCTGGTACTGGCTGTCGTCGAAGGAGGCGCACTGGCGTCCCAAGTCGTACTGGAAGGCCGGCACCAAGGTGAAGGTCGACGCCGACCTCAACGGCGTGCCCGCCGGCGGTGGCCGGTGGGGCGAGATGAGCCGCACCTCCGAGTTCACGATCGGTCGGTCGGTCATCGCCAAGGTCGACCTCAAGACGCACCAGATGAAGGTCGTCATCGACGGCAAGGTCGCCAAGACCATCCCCGTCACCGGCGGCTCCAAGGACTTCGTCACCCGCTCGGGCGTCAAGGTGATCATGGACAAGGTCACCAACATCACGATGCGCGCCGAGACGATCGGCCTCAAGGAGGGCGACGAGGGCTACTACGAGGACACCCCCGTCAAGTGGGCCCTGCGCATCACGCACTCCGGTGAGTTCCTGCACTCCGCCCCCTGGTCGGTCAAGGACCAGGGCCGGCGCAACGTCAGCCACGGCTGCACCGGCATGAGCGACGCCAACGGCGAGTGGGTCTACAAGAACATGATCATCGGCGACGTCGTCGAGACGACCGGCACCGACCGGCCGATGACGATGGGCAACGGCTACGCCGACTGGAACCTCAGCCCCGCCAAGTGGGCCGCGGGCTCCGCGCTCTGACGCCGCTCCACCGGTCCTGACAACGGCCGGCCACCCACGAGGGTGGCCGGCCGTTCGCCTGCCACTCCCCGCGACGGCGCCAGGGTCAGTCCGCGCTGCGCTCCTCGAGCTCGCGTGCGGTCTCGACCGCGGCGCGCTGCACGGCGCGGGCGACGTCGGGTGCGCAGGTGCCCAGGCCACAGGCCGGGGTCACGACGACGTCGAGGAGCCGGGCCGACGGCATACCGATGCGGCGCCACGCGGCGACGAAGTCGTCGGCCAGCTCTTGGGCACGCAGCCGGCTGCCGTCGGTGGGCACGAGCCCCGCGTGCAGCCGGAGGCCGTCCTCGACGGCCACCGCGATCCCCTCCCACGCGCGGGGGCGCAGCAGCGAGGTGTCGAGCGAGAGGGCCGAGGGTCCGGCGGCGCGCAGCAGGGGCACCGGAGGATCGGCGGCGCAGCAGTGCAGCACGGTGTCGCCGTCGTGGGCGCCGAGCACGGTCGCGAGGCCCGCAGCGGCCCGTTGCGGGTCAAGGCTGGGCAGCCGTCCCCAGCCCGACGAGGTGGGCAGCCGGCCGGCCAGCACCGTCGGCAGCGAGGGCTCGTCGACCTGGAGCACGATCTGGGCGCCGGGCACGAGCGACCGCACGGCCCCGACGTGCAGGCGGATGCCCTCGGCCAGCGACTCGACGAGGTCGCGGCACGCGCCCTCGTCGACGATGACCCGCTCGCCGCGGTGCAGCCAGAGGTCGGCGGCGAGGGTCCACGGCCCGACCACCTGCAGCTTGAGCGGCCCGGTGTGGCCGTCGAACGCCTCGGCGAGCTCGTCGAGGTCCTCGCGCAGGAGAGCCGCGGTGCGCTGGGCGTCGCGGCCGGGCCGGTCGACGAGCCGCCACCCCACCGGCTGGAGGTCGACCGGCAGCTCGACGAGCATCCCGGCCGTGCGGCCGACCATGTCGGCACCCGGCCCGCGCTCGGGCAGCTCGGGCAGGTAGGGCAGCTGCCCGTCGAGCAGCTCGCGCACCTGCCCCAGCGCATCGCGCACCGAGGTGCCTGGCCAGGAGCCGATTCCGGTCGCGAGCGTCACCGCGCCAGTATGCCGCCGCGCGGGGTCACCGCCGTCACGGGCCTGCCGCTCGGGCCGGGCGCTGTGGTTGGGTGGGCTGCTGTGAGGCGAGACTTCGGCGGGCCCGACGACCTGGTGGCGATGCAGGGAATGGCCTCGCGTCTGTGGTCACCGCACAGCCGCTTCCACCCGGGGCAGCTCGCCTGGAACCGCTACTCGCGACCGGTCGACGCCGCGGGGGTGGATGACGGTGAGGCCATCTCGATCTGGGAGGCCGGCGGCGAGGCGGTGGGTTTCGGCTGGGCCGAGGCCCCTGACTGGCTGGAGCTGCAGGTCGACCCGGCGCACCCCGAGGTCGCCGAGGAGCTGCTCGAGTGGTTCGAGGAGGTGAGCGACGCCGAGCAGCAGTCCGCCCTGGTGATGCAGGGCGATGTGGCCGAGCAGGCTCTGGCCGCAGCCGGATTCGCGCCCGAGGAGGACGGGCCGTTCTTCGTCCACCACGTGGTCGAGCTCGTCGACCTGCCGCCGGTGCCGGCGCTTGAGGGGTATGCGCTGCGCCAGGTCTCGGCGGATGAAGCGGGCCCTCGGGCGGCGGTGCACGCGGCTGCATGGTCCGACGTCGGTCCCTCGCAGGTCGACGCCCAGGCCTACGCGCAGGTGATGGCGGCGTGGGCGTATCGGGCCGACCTCGACTGGGTCGTCACCGATGCCTCGGGCGAGCTGGTGGCCTCGGCCCTCGTCTGGCTCGACCCGGCCACCGGAGTCGGTCTCGTCGAGCCGGTCGGGTGCGTGCCCGAGCACCGTGGTCGGGGCCTCGCAGCAGCCGTGACCCTCGCGTCGCTGCACCACCTGCGGTCGATAGGCGGCACGCTCGGGCAGGTGACACCGCGGGGGGACGACGGCTATCCGGGGCCGCAGCGGCTCTATCGCTCGCTCGGCTTCCGCCCGACCGCGCGCACCGTGACCTGGACCCGCAGCCTCGACTGAGCCGCCCGGCGCGGTGCGAGGCGGGATCAGGCTGCCGATCGGTCTGCGATCACTGTCGCCCTGACAGCACCAGACGCCGACTGATTCGCAGACTGATGCCGCGGGTGTATCAGTCTGCGGATCAATCTGCGGATCAGTCTGCGTGTGCTGCTGCGGGGGCGCGTTCGAGGCGGGAGGCGGTGATCGTGGCCGACCCGATGACCCGGGTGCCGTCGTAGAGCACGACCGACTGGCCCGGTGCGACGCCGCGGATCCGGTCGTCGAGCCGCACCTCGACGCGCCCCTCCTCGGCCCAGGCCGTAGCCGCGAACTCCTCGCCGTGCGCACGCACCTGCGCGCCCACCCGCACGATGCCCTCGGGGGGCGGACCACACCACCGGGCATGGTCGCCCGAGATGGCGTTGACCCCGAGCAGGTCGGCCGTGCCGACGACCACCTCGTTGGCCGCAGCGCGCACCTCGACGACGTAGCGCGGCTGTCCGTCGGCCGCCGGGCGCGAGAGCCCGAGGCCCCGACGCTGACCGACGGTGTAGGCGTAGGCGCCCTCGTGGTGACCCACCACCGCTCCGGCCGTGTCGACGATGTCGCCGGGCGCCTCCCCCAGCCGCCGCGTCAGCCACCCGCGCGTGTCGCCGTCGGGGATGAAGCAGATGTCGTGGCTGTCGGGCTTCTTGGCGATGAAGAAGCCGCGCTCGGCTGCCTCCTCGCGGATGCGGGGCTTCTCGGTGTCGCCGAGGGGGAAGAAGGCCCGCGCGAGCTGGTCGGCGTCGAGCACACCGAGCACATAGCTCTGGTCCTTGGCCGCATCGACCGCCCGGTGCAGCTCACGGCGGCCGTCGGCGGTCTCGACGATCTGCGCGTAGTGGCCGGTGGCGACGGCGTCGAAGCCGAGCGCCACGGCTTTGTCGAGCAGGGCTGCGAACTTGATCTTCTCGTTGCAGCGCAGGCACGGGTTGGGCGTGCGGCCGGCGGCGTACTCGCGCGTGAAGTCCTCGACGACGTCGCGGTTGAAGCGGGCCGCCATGTCCCACACATAGAACGGGATGCCGAGCACGTCGGCCACCCGGCGCGCGTCGCCGGCGTCCTCGATGGTGCAGCAGCCGCGCGCGGACTCGCGCAGCGTCGCCGCGCTCTGGCTGAGGGCGAGGTGCACGCCGACGACCTCGTGCCCGGCGTCGAGCATGCGCGCAGCGGCCACCGCCGAGTCCACGCCGCCGCTCATCGCCGCCACGACCCGCATCAGTCGGCCCTCGCCGGCCGGTCCACGACCCGCACCCACGCCGTCGTCATGACGCCGTCGCCTCGCGCGCCCGTCATGACGCCGTCGCCTCGCGAGCCCGGCGGGCACGCTCGATCGCGGCAGGCAGGGCCGCGATGACCGCGTCGACATCGGCAGCCGTCGACGTGTGGCCGAGGGTGAGGCGCAGCGCGCCGCGTGCATCGCTCTCGGAGACCCCCATGGCGAGCAGCACGTGGCTCGGCTGGGGCACGCCGGCCTGGCACGCCGACCCGGTCGAGCACGAGACCCCTGCCGCGTCGAGCAGGTAGAGCAGCGAGTCGCCGTCGCAGCCCGGCACGAGCAGGTGCGCGTTGCCGGGCAGGCGGTGGGTCGCGTCGCCACGCTCCCACGAGCCGGTCGGGGTGATGCCCGCGCCCAGGGCGGCGGCCCGCTCGATGAGGTCGTCGCGCAGGGCGGCGAGCCGCACGGCCTCGGCCTCCATCGACGCGGTGGCCGCGACGAGCGCGGTGGCGAAGCCGACGATGGCCGGGGTGTCGAGGGTGCCCGAGCGGACCTGCCGCTCCTGCCCTCCCCCGTGGCTCAGGGGCACGAGCCTTGCGTCGCGTCGGGCAACGAGTGCGCCCACCCCGATCGGACCCCCGAGCTTGTGCGCCGTCACCGAGAGCAGGTCGGCCCCGCTCGCGGCGAAGTCGACGGGCAGGTGGCCGGCTGCCTGCACGGCGTCGGTGTGGAACGGGATGCCGTGCTCGCGCGCGACCGCGGCGATCGCCTGCACGTCCTGCACCGTGCCGACCTCGTTGTTGGCCCACATCACCGAGACGAGGGCAACCGACTCCGGCTCGGTCTCGATCGCGGCGCGCACGGTCTCGGGCTCGACCCGGCCGTCGGGCGTGGCCTCGAGCCAGGTGACCTTGGCACCCTCGTGGGCGACGAGGAAGTCGACGCAGTCGAGCACCGCGTGGTGCTCGATCGCCGAGACGAGCAGCCGGACCCGCGCCGGGTCGGCGTCGCGACGGGCCGCATAGGTGCCCTTGATCGCGAGGTTGTCGGACTCGGTGCCGCCGGAGGTGAAGAGCACCTCCGAGGGTCGGGCTCCGAGGCACCGGGCGATCTTCTCCCTCGACTCCTCGACGGCGCGCCGCGCGGCCCGACCGATGCGGTGCAACGACGAGGCGTTGCCGACCACGGCGAGCTGCTCCGTCATGGCGGTCAGCGCCGCCGGCAGCATGGGCGTCGTCGCCGCGTGGTCCAGGTAGGCGGTCACCCACCGATTCTAGGCCGCGCTGCAGGTGCCGCCGACCTCGCGCCGGACCCCGCGCGGGGCGGGGCCCTGCCTATGATCTGCGCATGGCAGGCAGGCACGAGGGCGGCGCCGTCGACACGCTGCGCGCCCCCACCGCCCACCGGGCCGTCGCGGCCCTGGCCAACCCCGTCGTCGCCTACTTCGTGGCCCGGCTGCTGGTGCGCCTCGTGCCGGCGCTGCCGACCCTGCTGACGTATGCCGTGTGCGTCCTCGTCGGGGTCGCCGTGGGGTGGCGTGCGTGGACCGCACGCGTCGACCTCGGCACCCGGTCGATGCTCGTGCACAACACCCTCGCGACGACGAGGGTGGAGCGGCGCGGCGTCAAGCGCATCGCCGAGTCGGGCCGGGTCGAGTGGCGCCCCGGCACCGAGCGGGCGATGCGGTTGCCTGCGGAGGCCCTGCACGGGCCGTGGTGGACGCTGGGAACGGGCCGGACGGCATACGCCCTCAACCGCGAGCGGGCCCGCAGCTGGCTGCGCACGATGCCGCCCCACGTGCCGCCTGACGCACCCCACGACGTGCCGCGCGAGGGTGCGGCCTGACACGCAGGAGGCCGGCCCCGGGTTGCCGGGGCCGGCCTCATGACGTGCGTCGCGCCTGTGGGCGTCGGTTGCGGGTGTCAGTCCTTGCCGGCCTGGATCGCGTCGGTGGCCTGCGGCAGGACGGTGAAGAGGTCTCCGACGACACCGAAGTCCACGAGCTCGAAGATCGGTGCCTCGTTGTCCTTGTTGACCGCGATGATCGTCTTGGACGTCTGCATGCCGGCGCGGTGCTGGATGGCGCCGGAGATGCCGCACGCGACGTAGAGCTGCGGGCTGACCTGCTTGCCGGTCTGGCCGACCTGCGAGGTGTGGGGATACCACCCGGCGTCGACGGCGGCGCGTGAGGCTCCGACCGCAGCACCGAGCGAGTCGGCGAAGGCCTCGACCTTGGAGAAGTCGCCGGCCGTGCCACGGCCACCGGAGACGACGATGGCGGCCTCCGTGAGCTCGGGGCGGCCGGTGGCCTGCTTCGGCTTGGACTCCGTGATCCGGGCACCCTTGGCGGCGTCGGACGGCGTGAAGTCGACGACCTCGTCGGCTCCCGCTCCCGCAGCCTCCTCCGGCGTCGCCGAGTTGGGCTTCACGGTGATGATCGGCGTGCCCTGGGTGACCGTCGCCGACACGGTGTAGGAGCCGGCGAAGACCGACTGGGTCGTGGCGATGCCGCCGCTGCCGTCGCTCGAGGCCTGCACGTCGACGGCGTCGGTGATCAGGCCCGACTCCGTCTTGACCGCGAGGCGGGCGGCGATCTCCTTGCCCTCGGGGTTGGAGGGCACGAGCACGGCGGCCGGCGACGCGGAGCCGACGAGCTGCGCGAGCACCTCGGCCTGGGGGACGACGAGGTGCTCGAGCACCTCGGGCGACTCGACGCGGTAGATCTTCTCGGCGCCGAAGCGGACGAGGGTCTCCTTGGCGGCGTCGAAGCCCGGGCCGATGAAGACGGCCGACGGCTCACCGATGCGGCGGGCGATCGTGAGCAGCTCGGACGTCGTCTTGCGGACCTTGCCGTCGACGTGGTCGACGAGGACGAGTACTTCAGCCATGCGTGTGGATCTCCTTCTGCGGCTGGGGTTTCGGAGCTCAGACGAACTTGTGCTCGGCGAGGAAGGTGGCGAGCTTCTGCCCGCCGTCACCCTCGTCGGGGACGATCTCGCCCTGTGAGCGCGGGGGGCGCGCGGTGAAGGACTCGACCTTCGTCCAGGCGGCGTCGAGGCCCACCTGCGAGGGGTCGATGCCGAGGTCGGCGAGCGACCACTTCTCGACCGGCTTCTTCTTCGCGGCCATGATCCCCTTGAACGAGGGGTAGCGCGGCTCGTTGATCTGGTCGGTGACCGAGACGAGCGCCGGCAGCGTCGCCGTGATCGTCTGCGTCGAGGCGTCGCCGTCGCGGTGGATCGTCACCGAGCCGGTCGCGCCGTCCTCGATGGTGAGCTCGGAGGCGAAGGTCACGGCCGGCAGGCCGAGACGCTCAGCGAGCATCGTGGGGACGACGCCCATCGTGCCGTCGGTGGAGGCCATGCCGGTGACGACGAGGTCGACGGGGCTCTCGATGCCGATCTTCTTGACGGCCTCGGCGAGCACGAGCGAGGTGGCGATGGCGTCGGAGCCGTGGATGGCCTCGTCGCCCACGTGCACACCCTTGTGGGCGCCCATCTGCAGGGCCTTCTTGATGGCGTCGGCGGCCTGGTCGGGACCGACCGTCAGGACGGTCACCTCACCCTCGCCGGCCTCGACGATCTTGAGGGCCTCCTCGACCGCGTACTCGTCGAGCTCGGACAGCAGGCCGTCCACGTTCTCGCGGTCGGTCGTGTTGTCAGATGCGTTGAACGTGCGCTCGGCCTGGGCGTCGGGCACGTACTTGACACAGACGACGATGTTCATGGGTGAACGTCCTCTTCCGTTGCTGGTGGTGGTGCTCAGGAGTCAGCCGGAGGTCGCTCCGGCACTGCCTGCCATCCTCTCACTGAGCGCTCGCTTAGTCCGCACGGCTCCGGCGTGACGCTCACCACCAGAGACGTCGGGCGTATGCCGTCCGCCCTTCTCGCGTGCACTACCCGGACCCCTCGGGGACCGGGAGGAGGCAAAACCGCTTGTCGAAGGTTGCCGGGCCTGCCGAGGATGGGCGCCATGTCCTTCACCTCCCCCACCTCCCCCGCCCCCGCCTCGAGCCCGCGCGTCGCCCTCGTCACCGGGGTCGGGAGACGGCGGTCGATCGGGGCCGAGCTGGCCCTCGGACTCGCCGCCGACGGGTGGGACCTCGGGCTCGGCCACTGGGAGCCCTACGACGACCGGCTCGGCTACGAGCGGGGCGCCGACGACCCGGCCGCCGTCGCCGACGCGTGCCGAGCGATGGGCCGCCGCGTCCTGCTGCTGCCGGGAGACCTGTCCGATCCGGCTGTCCCGGAAGCCCTCGTCGCGTCAGCGACCGAGCAGCTCGGGCCCGTGACCGGGCTCGTCATGTCGCACTGCGAGTCGGTCGACAGCGGCATCCTCACGACCTCGCTCGAGAGCTGGGAGCGGCACTACGCCGTCAACGCCCGGGCCACGTGGCTGCTCATCCGCGCGGTTGCCGCGCGGCTCCCGCCGCTGGCGCCCGGCGGACCTCCGGGCGCCCACATCGTGGCGCTGACGAGCGACCACACCGTGCACAACCTGCCCTACGGCTCGAGCAAGGGCGCCCTCGACCGCATCGTCATCGCATCGGCGACGGAGCTGGCCGACCGCGGGGTGCGGGCCAACGTCGTCAACCCGGGACCGATCGACACGGGCTGGATGGACGACCGGATCCGGGCGCTCGGCGTGGCCGACACCCCGGCCGGGCGCCTCGGGACACCGCGCGACACGGCCGACCTCGTGCGCTTCCTGCTCTCGGAGCAGGGTGGCTGGATCAACGGCCAGCTGCTCCTCAGCAACGGCGGCTTCAAGACCGCCTGACCCCCCAGCGCGCTGGCGGCGCCGAGGGGTCAGGCGGGGTCGACCTCGGCGGCCTCGAGGACGTGGAAGGCCGGCTCCTCGTAGGGGTGGGCGGCGCGCAGGGCGGCGACGACGTCGCGGCGCAGCGCCCTGTCGAGCACGAGCTCGACCCGGTGCTCGGCGACCTTCTCGAGGTCTCCGACCGTGCCGATGGCGGGTCTGGCCCCCGCGACCGGACGGAACTGCCCGGTGCCGAGCGCGACGAAGGCACAGTCGCGGTAGTCACCCACCGCGCCGGCCCCCGCCGCGAGCACGGCGTCCAGCACCCGCTCCGTGTCCTCGACGGGCACGTAGAAGACGAGCACGTCGAGCAGTGGGCTCATCGGCCCTCGAACTGCGCCTTGCCCGGGCCGTCCTCGACGAAGGAGGTCATGCCGATCTCGCGGTCCTTCGTCGCGAAGAGCGACGCGAAGAGCAGCCGCTCGATCTCGAGACCGGTCTCGAGGTCGACCTCGAGCCCGCGGTCGATGGCCTCCTTGGCCGCCCGGACGGCATACGACGCGGCCCCGACGAAGGTCGAGGCCCACTCCCGCGAGGCGGTGTAGACGTCGGCGGCCGGCACGACCTTGTCGGCCAGGCCGATCGCCAGGGCCTCCTGCGCGTCGACGAAGCGACCGCTGAAGATGATCTCCTTGGCCCGCGAGGCTCCGACGAGGCGCGAGAGGCGCTGGGTGCCGCCGGCTCCCGGGATGATGCCGAGCAGGATCTCGGGCTGGCCGAGCTTGGCGTCGTCGGCCACGACCCTGAAGTCGCAGGCGAGCGCGAGCTCGCAGCCGCCGCCGAGCGCATAGCCGGTGATGGCCGCGATGACCGGCTTGGGGATGCGCGCGACCGCGCTGATCGAGCTCATGAGCGGCCCGGAGCGCTCGACCATGTCGGTGTAGGACATGGCCTGCATCTCCTTGATGTCGGCCCCCGCAGCGAAGACCCGCTCGCCGCCGTAGACGATGACCGCCTTGACGTCGGTGCGTGTCGTCGCCTCCTGTGCAGCGGCCCGGATCTCCTCCTGGACCTGCACGTTGAGGGCGTTCATCTTGGGCCGGTCGAGGCGGATCGTGCCGATGCCGCCCTCGACCTCGAGCCGGACGAACTCGCCCATCAGACGGCGCTGTCGGTGCCCGGCTCGCCCTCGGCAGGCAGCCACGACTGGAAGAAGAAGCCGACGCTCTGGAGGATGTGGTTGATCGACAGCGGGACGAGGATGTCGAGGTCGGCGTTGGGGGTGACGACGTGCTCGGCCGAGACGACGAGGCTCTCCTGCACCAGCGTCACCTTGACGATGTTGAGCTGCATCGTCATGTCGTTGCAGCGCGCGAGGCGCTCGTTGCGGTCGGGCGAGACGGGCTCGGCGAGCTGCCACTGGCCGAAGAAGCGCACGAGGGCGAGGTCTCCCTCGGCGATGCGGGCGAAGAGGGTCGTGCTCGTGCCGGCGTCGTCGACGATCGCGAACTCGATGTCGCCGTCGTCGTCGACGGTGGCGTTGATCTCGAGGCCCTGGAGGATCGCGATGATGCGGTCGCGCACCGGGGTGTCACTCAGGGGGGCACCGTTGGGGGTGGGCGCGGGCGCCTGCGGCGTGAAGTTGGGCAGCGAAGTCGGATCGGTCATGCAGCCAACCGTAGACTGCGACGACGGACCCATGCGAGGTGACCCATGACGAGATCGAGCCTGTCGCCGCGGCGGCAGTGGGCGTGAGCTCCCGTCCATGACGAGCACCAGCACCCTCACGGTGGCCACGGCCAACACCTGCACCGGTGACCTGTTGCGCACGCCCGGCGGCCTCGAGCCGTTCCGCACGGCCGGCGCCGGCGTGGTCGGGCTCCAGGAGGTCTTCGGCATCACCGAGCCGGAGCTGCGGGCCGCGCTCGCCGGCGCCGGCCTCGAGCTCACCCACTGGCACACCCCCGCCGGCCTCGTCCTCGCCCACGACCCACGGGTCGCCGCCCCTGCCGGCGACCCCCTCGTCACGACCCTCAAGCCGGCCGGTCCGCTCCTGCGCTTCTCCAACCACTGGCACGAGCGCGCCATGCTCACTGCTGCCTTCGAGACCGCGGCAGGACCCGTCACCGTCTCGACGGCGCACCTCATCGTCTTCGCCCGGGCGCACGCGCGCAGCAAGCAGGTCAGGGCGCTGCGCCAGGCCCTCCAGCAGGACCGCCTGCGCCGCGGACCCCACGTGCTGACGGGCGACATGAACCACTACCCCCGCCCAGCCGCCGCCGACCGTGCGATGCACGAGGCGGGCGGCTTCACCCACGTGCCGCTCCACGAGCCCACCTGGCTGATCTCCGGGTCCAAGCACGAGTGGCTGGCACGGCTCGCGGCCGCCGCCACCCGCCGCGACCTCGCGAGCTTCGACGCGCAGCTCGACGTCGTGCTCTATCGCGACCTCAGGCTGCTCGACTCCACCGTCTTCGACGTCGCCTCCGACCACCGGGCCGTCGTGTGCGACTTCGCCCTCGAGGGCTGATTCCACACCCTCGACAGGCCGTTCGCGCCTCGGTCGCCTGCCCCTACGCTGTGCCCCATGCCGCCGCCGCCCACCTCCCCGGACCTGCCTCCCGAGCCCGGGGTGCGCCTCATCGACGGGGGCGCCGAGTTCTGCGTCTACGCGGGGCACGCGACCGGCGTCGACATCTGCCTCTTCGACACCGCCGCAGACGGCACCGAGCTCGAGCGCCGCGTGCCGCTGCGGCACCGCGCCCACGGCTTCTGGTTCGACACGATCGCGGGCGTCGGGCTGGGGCAGCGGTATGCCGTCCGCGTCGACGGCGCGTGGGACCCCGACGCTGCCCTGCTCCACAACCCCGCCAAGCTCCTCCTCGACCCCTACGCCCGCGCCATCGAGGGGGAGGTGCACCTCGACGGCGCCCTCTATGCCCACCACGTCGGCGCCGACCTGCGGGGCGACATCGCCGTGCGCGACGACCGCGACTCCGCGCCCCACATGCCCCGCTGCGTCATCGTCGACACCGAGTTCGACTGGGGCGCAGACGACTTCCCGCGACGCTCACTCACGCAGTCACTGATCTACGAGGTGCACGTCAAGAGCGCGACGCGCCTGCACCCCGGCGTGCCTCACGAGCTGCGCGGCACGTATGCCGGCCTGGCCCACCCGGCCTTCGTCGACCACCTGCTGGGGCTGGGCGTCACCGCGGTGGAGCTGCTGCCCGTCCACACCTTCACGCACGAGCCCGATCTCGTCCTGCGCGGTCTGGGCAACCACTGGGGCTATAACACGATGGGTTTCTTCGCGCCCCACGCCGCCTACGCCGCGGCCACCGACCCACAGGGCGTGCTCGACGAGTTCAAGGGCATGGTCAGGGACCTGCACGCCGCCGGCATCGAGGTGCTGCTCGACGTCGTCTACAACCACACGGCCGAGAACTCCCGCGACATGATGACCCTCTCCTGGCGAGGTCTCGACGAGCGTGCCTACTACCGCCTCGACGGGCGCGGCCAGGACATCGACGTCACGGGCTGCGGCAACACCCTCGACCTGACGCACCCCGTCGTGGCCCGGATGGTGCTCGACTCGCTGCGCTACTGGGTGCAGGAGTGCCACGTCGACGGCTTCCGCTTCGACCTCGCCGTGGCTCTCGGCCGCGGCAAGGACGACGCCTACGACCGCGACCACCCCTTCCTCATCGCCCTGCGCACCGACCCGGTGCTGTCGCGCACCAAGCTCATCGCCGAGCCGTGGGACGTCGGGATCCACGGCTGGCGCACCGGGCGCTTCCCGCCGCCCTTCTCGGAGTGGAACGACCGCTTCCGCGACACCGTGCGCACGTTCTGGCTCACCGACGTGCGGGCGTCCGTCCACGGCGGCGCGAGGCACGGCACGCAGGAGCTCGCGACGCGGCTCGCCGGGTCGCAGGACCTCTTCGACAGCCACGGGCGCGGCACCATCGCCTCGATCAACTTCGTCACCGCCCACGACGGCTTCACGATCGCCGACCTCACGGCATACGACGTCAAGCACAACGGCGCCAACGGCCACGGGGGCACCGACGGCTCCAACGACAACCGCTCGTGGAACCACGGTGTCGAGGGCCGAACCGACGACCCCACGATCCTCGCGGCGCGGAGACGGTCGATGCGCAACCTGCTCGGCACCCTGCTGCTGTCGACCGGCGTGCCGATGCTCAATGCCGGTGACGAGTTCGGGCGCAGCCAGCGGGGCAACAACAACCCCTACTCGCAGGACAACGAGATCAGCTGGATGTCGTGGGAGCACGAGCCGTGGCAGGCCGACCTGCTCGAGACGACCCGGCACCTCGTGCGCCTGCGTCGGGAGCACCCGGTGCTGCGCCAGCGCTCGTTCTTCTCGGGACGCCAGGTGCACGAGGACGGCTCGACCGACCTCGCGTGGTTCGGCACGGACGGAGAGCCGATGGGCGACCGCTGGGGCGCGTCGTCGTCCGAGGTCGTGCAGGCGCTCTACGACGGCGCGTGGCTCGGTCAGCGCACGGTGCTGCTCTCGCTCAACGGGTCGGCGCACGATGTCGAGGTCACGCTGCCCACGGCACCGAGCGCGACGGCATACGAGCTGCTCTGGGACAGTGACGACGACGTCCCCGCTCCCGCCGGCGGACCGGTGGAGGCGGGGACGTCCGTCTGGATGGCCCCTTCGTCGATGCGCGTCTGGCGCGCCACGGCGTGAGGGCCTGAGGCCTCAGGCGTTGCGCGCCAGCCCGAGCTCGGCCGCGGTCGCGAGCGAGCGGTGCCTGGGCACGATGCGCACGCTGTAGCCGAACGACCCGGTGCGACGCAGCGTCTGCGACCCGGCGAACTGGTGACGGCCGCCGTCGGAGGACTCGATGAGCTGCAGCGGCGCGACCTCCGTGCCCCAGATCTCGTCGGTGTCGGTGACGTGGCCGTGCACGAGCTGCACCTCGACCTCGTCGGGCTCGAGGCCACCGAGGTCGACGTAGGCCTTGACCTCGAGGGTGTCGCCGATCTGCGGCGAGTCGGAGACGCCGGAGGGCTCGACGTGCTCGACCTTGACGCTGGGCCACGCGGCACGGACCTTGGCCTTGTAGGCCGCGAGGTCCTTGGCACCGGCGAACTCCGGACCGTTGAGCGCACGGCCCGCACCCGCGGCGGGGCCGTAGAGCTGCACGGTGTAGTCCTCGACCATGCGGCTCGCGAGCACCTTGGGCCCGAGGGTCTTGAGGGTGTGCGTCATCATCGCGATCCAGCCCTGCGGCAGACCGGCGTCGTCGCGGTCGTAGAACTTCGCGGCGACCTCGTTCTCGATGAGGTCGTAGAGCGCCGTCGCCTCGATGTCGTCACGACGGTCGGCGTCCTCGACGCCGTCGGCGGTGGGGATCGCCCAGCCGTTGCGGCCGTCGAACCACTCGTCCCACCAGCCGTCGAGGATGGAGAGGTTGAGGCCGCCGTTGAGGGCCGCCTTCATGCCCGAGGTGCCGCACGCCTCGAACGGGCGGAGCGGGTTGTTGAGCCACACGTCGCAGCCGGGGTAGAGGTGCTGCGCCATGGCGATGTCGTAGTTGGGCAGGAAGACGATGCGGTGACGCACCTCGGGGTCGTCGGCGAAGCGGACCATCTCCTGGATGAGCCGCTTGCCCGTCTCGTCGGCGGGGTGGGACTTGCCGGCGATGATGAGCTGCACCGGACGCTCGGGGTGGAGCAGGAGGCGCTTGAGCCGAGCCGGGTCGCGCAGCATGAGGGTGAGGCGCTTGTAGGTCGGCACGCGCCGGGCGAAGCCGATCGTCAGCACGTCGGGGCTCAGCACGTCGTCGACCCAGCCGAGCTCGGCCTCGCTGGCACCGCGCTTCTGCCAGGAGGACCTGACGCGGCGGCGGGCGTCGGCGACGAGCTTCTCGCGCATCTCGCGCTTGGTCTCCCAGACGGCGTCGGCAGGCACCTCGTCGATGCGGTGCCACAGGTCGGCACCGGCGATGTCGGCGGTGCCGAGGTGCTTGCGCGCGACCTCGTAGACGGAGCGGTCGACCCACGTCGGTGCGTGGACACCGTTGGTGATGCTGCTGATCGGCACCTCGTCGTCGTCGAAGCCCGGCCACAGCCCGTCGAACATCTCGCGGCTGACGACACCGTGCAGCTGCGAGACGCCGTTGGCGCGCTGCGCCAGACGCAGTCCCATCACGGCCATGTTGAAGATGCCGGGCTGGCCGCCGGAGTAGTCCTCGGCACCCAGCGCGAGCAGCCGGTCCACGGGCACGCCGGGGATGGCGCGGGGACCGCCGAAGAAGAGGTTGATCTTGGCCGCGTCGAAGCGGTCGATGCCGGCCGGCACGGGCGTGTGGGTCGTGAAGACGGTGGCCGAGCGCACGGCCTCGAGGGCCTCGTCGAAGGTGAGGCCGTGGTCGCGCACGAGCTCGGTGATGCGCTCGACGCCGAGGAAGCCGGCGTGGCCCTCGTTGGTGTGGTAGACCTCCGGCGTCGGCGCGCCCGACAGCCGCGACCAGAGGCGGAGCGCACGCACGCCGCCGATGCCGAGGAGCAGCTCCTGCTCGAGTCGCGTGTCGCCTCCGCCGCCGTAGAGCGTCTCGGTCACGGCGCGCGTCGTCTCGTCGTTGCCGGGCACGTCGGAGTCGAGCAGCAGCAGGGGCACGCGGCCGACCTGGGCCTTCCAGACGTGGGCATGCAGCTGACGACCTGCCGGCAGGTCGATCGTGACGACGGCGGGCGTGCCGTCCTGCTCACGCAGCAGTGAGAGCGGCAGCCCATCGGGGTCGAGCACGGGGTAGGTCTCGACCTGCCAGCCGTCGCGCGACAGCGCCTGCTTGAAGTAGCCGGTCTTGTAGAAGAGGCCGACGCCGACGATCGGCACGCCGAGGTCGGACGCGGTCTTGAGGTGGTCGCCCGCGAGGATGCCGAGGCCGCCGGAGTACTGCGGCAGCACGGCGGTGATGCCGAACTCGGGGCTGAAGTAGGCGATCGCGCTCGGGGCGGCCTTGCCGGCAGCCTCCTGCTCACGGCTCCACGTCTGGTACCACCGCTCGTGCGTGAGGTAGTGGTGCAGGTCCTGGACGGCAGCCTCGACGGCGCCGACGAAGTCGTCGTCGGCGGCCAGCGCAGCGAGCTCGTCGGAGGACAGTCGCGACAGGAGCTTGACGGGGTCCTCGGCCGCCTCGGCCCAGCGACGCGGGCTGATGCTCTCGAAGAGGTCGCGGGTCGGCGGGTGCCACGACCAGCGCAGGTTGCTGGCGAGCTCGCCGAGTCCCTCGATGCGGGAGGGCAGGACGGTGCGGACGCTGAAGCGTCGGATGGCCTTCACGAGGAGAAGCATAGGGGTCGACCTGACGCGTTCTTGCAGACCTTGCAGCCACTGTTTCATCCATCGGGACGGCACGGACGCTCCCGCTCCGCCTCGTGTCGGTGCGGCCCGGTTTTCGATACGGTCGACTTCGTGAGCGGCAGACCAACGAAGTCCCGTCCGAGCAAGTCCCGGCGTCCGCGCCCCGATGCGACCCCCTCCGCGCAGGCCGCGGTGATCGACGAGGGTGAAGCAGGTGCGGTGCACCTCGCCCCGGAGCATCCCGTCAGCACACCCCCCACCGTGGCCGGTATGCCGGGTGGTGCCCTTCCGATGGGACGCATCCCCGTGAGCGACGTCCGTCCGCTCGTCGACGGCGGAACGCGCCCGGCGAAGTCGGTCGTCGACGAGGAGTTCACGGTGCGCGCGAAGGTGTTCCGTGAGGGTCACGACGCCGTCAACGCCACCGCGGTCCTGACGGCCCCCGACGGCGGCGAGCACTACTTCTCGATGCGGTGCGACAACCCCGGCACGTCCGAGTGGTCGACGACCGTCGTCGCCGACGCTCAGGGCTGGTGGACCTACCGGGTGGAGGGCTGGTCCGACCCCTACGCGACGTGGGTGCACGACGCCGGCATCAAGATCGCGGCCGGGGTCGACGAGGAGCTGATGTGCGCCGAGGGCGTCATCGTGCTCGAGCGCTTCGCCGACGCGGTGCGCGGCCAGGGCGCCGACGCCACCGAGATCGACAAGGGCGTGCAGGCGCTCAAGGACTCCGCCTCCCCGGCCGCCCACCGCTTCGGGGCGGCGACCTCGCCCGAGATCCAGGGACTGGCCGCGCTGATGCCGCTGCGCGAGTTCGTCTCCGCCTCCCCCGCGTACTCCCTGCTCGTCGAGCGCGAGCGTGCCCTCTACGGCGCGTGGTACGAGATCTTCCCCCGGTCCGAGGGGTGCCACGTCGACCCGGAGACCGGACTGTGGGTCTCGGGCACGTTCCGCTCCGCCGCACTGAGGCTGCCGGCCATCGCCGAGATGGGCTTCGACGTCATCTACCTGACGCCGATCCACCCCATCGGCACGACGGCACGCAAGGGCCGCAACAACAGCCTGGCGGCCGCACCCGGTGATCCCGGATCCCCTTATGCCATCGGATCGCCCGACGGTGGGCACGATGCGATCCACCCCGACCTGGGCACCTTCGAGGACTTCGACTTCTTCGTCGCCGAGGCGGCCAGCAACGGTCTGGAGGTCGCCCTCGACATCGCGCTGCAGGCCTCGCCCGACCACCCGTGGGTGCAGACCCACCCGTCGCTCTTCACGACGCGCGCCGACGGGTCGATCGCCTACGCCGAGAACCCCCCGAAGAAGTACCAGGACATCTTCCCGCTCAACTTCGACAACGACCCGGCCGAGGCCTACGCCGAGGTGCGCCGGGTCATCCAGGTGTGGCTCGACCACGGCGTGCGCATCTTCCGGGTCGACAACCCCCACACCAAGCCGGTCGGCTTCTGGCAGTGGCTGATCGCCGACGTGGCGCTCGAGCACCCCGACACGATCTGGCTGTCCGAGGCCTTCACCAAGCCCGCGATGATGCACCACCTCGCCAAGGCCGGCTTCCAGCAGAGCTACACCTACTACGCCTGGCGCAACGAGAAGTGGGAGCTCGAGGAGTACGGCCGCGAGCTCGCGGGCGACGGCGCGGCCTACATGCGTCCTTCGTTCTGGCCGACGACCCACGACATCCTCACGCCCTACATGCAGTACGGCGGGCCGACCGCCTGGAAGCTGCGCGCCGCCCTCGCCGCGACGATGGTCCCGACCTACGGCATCTATGCAGGCTACGAGCTCATGGAGCACGTCGCCCGGCCCGGAGCCGAGGAGCAGATCGACAACGAGAAGTACGAGTACAAGGACCGCCAGTGGTATCTCTACGAGCCCGGCGGCCCGCTCGAGAGCCGGTCTCTCGCGTGGTACCTCAAGCGGCTCAACGACATTCGCAGCTGGCACCCGGCCCTGAGGTGGATGCGCAACCTGCGCTTCCACGCTGCCGACGACGAGTTCGTCATGGTCTTCAGCAAGAGCCGGGTGATCGACCAGGCGACGGGCGAGCGCGACACTGTCATCGTCATCGCCAACCTCGACCCGCACTCCACCCGTGAGACCAACGTGCACCTCGACATGGAGGCGTTGGGTATGGCGACGTGGTCGACGTTCGACGCGCACGACCACATCACCAACCAGACCTGGCAGTGGCGCCAGGACAACTTCGTGAGGCTCGGCCCCGACAGCGAGCCGGTCCACGTCATCAGCGTGAGGAGCCACTGACCGTATGCAGGGACTCAACCTCGCCCAACCCGGACTGAAGCACGACCCGCAGTGGTTCCGGAAGGCGGTCTTCTACGAGGTGCTCGTGCGAGCCTTCGCCGACTCCAAGGGAGTCGGTGCAGGTGACTTCACGGGCCTCATCCAGCGCCTCGACTACCTCCAGTGGCTCGGCGTCGACTGCCTCTGGCTGCCGCCCTTCTACGCTTCGCCCCTGCGCGACGGCGGCTACGACATCTCGGACTACAAGGCGGTGCTGCCCGAGTTCGGCACGCTGCCGGAGTTCACCGAGCTCGTCTCGCAGGCGCACGCCAGGGGCATCCGCATCGTCACCGACCTCGTGATGAACCACACGAGCGACCAGCACCCGTGGTTCCAGGCGAGCCGCGCGGAGCCCGACGGGCCCTACGGCGACTTCTACGTCTGGTCCGACACCGACGACGGCTACGACGACGCGCGCATCATCTTCGTCGACACCGAGGTCTCCAACTGGACCTTCGACCCGGTGCGTCGAGAGTTCTTCTGGCACCGGTTCTTCAGCCACCAGCCCGACCTCAACTTCGAGAACGAGGCCGTGCAGGACGCGATGTTCGACATCGTGCGCTTCTGGATGGACCTCGGCATCGACGGCTTCCGGCTCGACGCCGTGCCCTATCTCTACGAGGAGGAGGGCACCAACTGCGAGAACCTCCCCCGCACCCACGAGTTCCTCGCGAAGCTGCGGGCCATGGTCGACAAGGAGTACCCCGGACGCATCCTGCTCGCCGAGGCCAACCAGCCGCCGGCCGAGGTCGTCGACTACTTCGGCACCGAGGAGTCGCCGGAGTGCCAGATGTGCTTCCACTTCCCCGTCATGCCGCGGCTCTACTACGCCCTGCGCGAGGAGAAGGCGCAGCCGATCATCGAGGTGCTCGCCGACACGCCGGCGATCCCGACGGGCACGCAGTGGGGCACCTTCCTGCGCAACCACGACGAGCTGACGCTCGAGATGGTCACGCCCGAGGAGCGCGCCGCGATGTACGGCTGGTACGCCCCCGACCCTCGCATGCGCGCCAACGTCGGCATCCGGCGGCGCCTCGCTCCCCTGCTCGACAACTCGCGCCCGGAGATCGAGCTCATCCACGCACTCGTGCTCTCGCTGCCCGGCTCACCGTGCCTCTACTACGGCGACGAGATCGGCATGGGTGACAACATCTGGCTCACCGACCGCGACGCGGTGCGCACTCCGATGCAGTGGACGCCCGACCGCAATGCCGGCTTCTCGAGCGTCGACCCGGGCAAGCTCTACCTGCCCGTCATCAGCAGCCTCGTCTACCACTACAACAACGTCAACGTCGAGGCGCAGATGGCGTCGTCTGCATCCTTGCTCCACTGGGTGCGCGGCATGCTCCAGGTGCGGTCGCGCCACCCTGTCTTCGGCCTCGGCGAGTTCCAGGTCGTCCCGGCCGACAACGACCACATCCTCGCCTTCACCCGCGTCATGGAGGCGCAGGGTGACGACCCGGCCGAGGCGATCCTCTGCGTCAACAACCTCTCCGGCCGCCCTCAGGCCGCCACCATCGAGCTCCCGTCGTCGCTCTCGGGGCGCCAGCTCATCGACCTCTTCGGTGGCAGCGGCTTCCCGTGGGTGGCCGAGGACGGTCGGGTCACCCTGACCTTGGGGTCGCGTGACTTCTTCTGGCTCCAGCTGCGTGGCGGAGAGGATCGCGGCTGATGGCCATCGTGCACAAGGGCGCCTCGCTCGTCCCGTCCAAGACCGAGCTCGTCAGCGCGTGGATGCCCCGGCAGCGGTGGTACCACGGCCTTGGCCACGCGCCCGAGCTGCGTCGCGTCGGCGGCTTCCGCTTCGAGGACCCGGCCGGTGAGGTCGGCATCGAGACCCTCCTGCTCGCCGACACCGCCGCCGAGCCGGTCGTCGTCTACCAGGTGCCGCTCACCTATCGCGGCGTGCCGCTCGAGGGCGCCGAGCACGCGCTGCTCGGCACGATGGAGCACAGCGTGCTCGGTCGCCGCTGGGTCTACGACGCGCCGCACGACCCCGTCTACGTCGACCGGCTGGTCGAGACGATCCTGCGCTCCGAGCAGTCCGACGAGGCGCAGGCCTCGATGGGCAGCAACGAGCTCGCCCGGGGCACCTCCACCGGGCAGGTGCTCGGCTCCGTCGGCTCCTCCGCGGTGCTGACGGGCGAGCAGTCCAACACCTCGATCATCTGCCGCATGGTCGACCTCGAGGGCGGGCCCGCAGAGCCGTTGATCGTCAAGGTCTTCCGCACCCTGCAGCACGGCGAGAACCCCGACGTGGTCGTGCAGTCGGCCCTGACGCGCGAGGGCTCCGACCGCGTGCCGATGGCGATCGGGCACCTCAGCGGCGCGTGGGACGCCCCCGGTGGTGAGGGCCTCGAGCACGGCGACCTGGCCTTCGCCCAGGAGTTCATCCCGGGCGTCGAGGACGCGTGGCGGGTGGCGCTCGTCGCCGCGGCGTCCGGTCGCGACTTCACCGCCCGCGCCCGAGACCTCGGGGTCGTGACGGCACAGATCCACCTCGCCCTGGCCCACGCGCTCGGCACCGCCCCGGCCACCGACGCCGACCACGACGCGCTCGTCGCGTCGATGCGCTCGCGGTATGCCGCTGCGGTGGGTCTCGTGCCCGCGCTGGCGTCCCGCACCGCGGCCGTCGAGCACGTCATAGAGTCCGTGCGTGAGGCGAACTGGCCTGCGCTGCAACGCATCCACGGCGACTACCACCTCGGCCAGGTCCTCGACGTGCCCGAGCGTGGCTGGGTCGCCCTCGACTTCGAGGGTGAGCCCCTGCGGCCTCTCGCCGAACGCGTCCTGCCCGACCTCACCCAGCGCGACGTCGCCGGCATGCTCCGGTCGTTCGACTACGCCGCCGGCTCGGTCGGTCTCGCCGACCCGGCCGTCGACGCCACCCCGTGGGCCGCGGCCTGCCGGGCCGCGTTCCTCGAGGGCTACGCCTCAGTCGCGGGCCCCGCCGATGCCGACGACGTCGTGCTCGTGCAGGCGCTCGAGCTCGACAAGGCCCTCTACGAGGTCGTCTACGAGGCCCGCAACCGGCCGACGTGGCTGCCCATCCCGCTCGGCGCCGTCGAGCGACTCACCACCGAGGAAGGCACGCCATGACCCCCGAGACCTCGCCCGGCCCGTCGCTCGACGACGGAGCCATCACCGCCTTCCTCCACGGCCGCAACGGCCAGCCGCACGACCTGCTGGGGCACCACGTCGGACCCGGGGGGCTCACCCTCACGGCATACCGCCCCTATGCGACGCGCGTCGGCGCGCGGCTCGACTCCGGCGACCGGGTCGAGCTGCAGCACGTGCGCGACGGCATCTGGTCGATGACCTCGCCCGACTTCGGCACGACGCACGACTACCGCCTCCTCGTCGAGTACGGCGACGGGGTGGAGCACGAGCAGGACGACCCCTACCGCTTCGCGCCCACGCTCGGCGAGATGGACCGTCACCTCATCAACGAGGGACGGCACGAGCAGCTGTGGACGGTGCTCGGCGCCCACGTGCGGCACTACTCCGGCCCCCTCGGCGACGTGTGGGGAGTCTCCTTCGCGCTGTGGGCTCCTCGGGCCAAGGCCGTCCACGTCATCGGCGACTTCAACGACTGGGACCGCCGCACCCACCCGATGCGTGCGCTCGGCGACAGCGGCATCTGGGAGCTCTTCCTGCCGGGCGCACACGAGGGCATGAACTACCAGTTCGCCGTGCGCGGGCCCGACGAGCTCGTCCGGCTCAAGAGCGACCCGATGGCGCGCATGACGGAGGTGGCGCCCAAGCAGGCGGCCATCGTCACCGAGACCCACTACACGTGGCGCGACGACGACTGGATGGAGCGACGCCGCACCTCCGACATCCACCAGGGGCCGATGAGCATCTACGAGGTGCACCTCGGCTCGTGGCGCCAGGACATCGGCTACCACGGCCTTGCCGAGCACCTCGTCAACTACGTGCGCGACCTCGGCTTCACCCACGTCGAGTTCCTGCCGGTGATGGAGCACCCCTACGTCCCGTCGTGGGGCTACCACGTCACCGGCTACTACGCCCCGAGCTCCCGGTGGGGCCGCCCCGACGACTTCCGCTACCTCGTCGACGAGCTGCACCGCGCCGGCATCGGCGTGCTGCTCGACTGGGTGCCGGGCCACTTCGCCACCGACGAGTGGGCGCTCGCGCGCTTCGACGGGCTGCCGCTCTACGAGCACGCCGACCCCCGGCTCGGCTGGCACCCCGAGTGGGGCTCCAACATCTTCGACTACGGCCGTCCCGAGGTGCGCAACTTCCTCGTCGCCAACGCCCTCTACTGGCTCGAGGAGTTCCACATCGACGGCCTGCGCGTCGACGGTGTCGCCTCGATGCTCTACCTCGACTACGCCCGCGACGCCGGGGCCTGGGTGCCCAACAAGCACGGCGGGCGCGAGAACCTCGAGGCCGTCGAGCTGCTCAAGGAGACCAACGGCACCGCCTACAAGCGGGTCGACGGCATCGTCATGATCGCCGAGGAGTCGACGACCTGGCCGGGCGTCACCAAGCCCACCGACCAGGGCGGCCTCGGCTTCGGCTTCAAGTGGAACATGGGCTGGATGAACGACTCGCTGAAGTATCTCGGCGAGGAGCCCATCTACCGCAGCTACCACCACGGCAAGCTCACCTTCTCGCTCATGTATGCCTTTGACGAGAACTTCGTGCTGCCCATCAGCCACGACGAGGTCGTGCACGGCAAGGGCTCGCTGCTGCGCAAGTCCCGGGGCTCGCGCGAGGAGCAGGTCGCGACGCTGCGCGCCTTCCTCGCCTACCTCTGGTGCCACCCGGGCAAGCAGCTGCTCTTCATGGGCTGCGAGTTCGGCCAGGAGTCGGAGTGGTCCGAGGGGCGCAGCCTCGACTGGTGGCTGCTCGACCAGCCGCTGCACTACCGCGTGCACAACCTCGTCAAGGACCTCAACGGCATCTACCGCACCAACAAGGCGCTGTGGGAGCTCGACGCCGACCGCTCGGGCTTCGAGTGGCTCGAGGCCGACGACGCCGCCCACAACACCTTCTCGTGGTTGCGCTTCGGTCGCGGTGACCGTGCCACCGACGCCCCCGTCGTCGCGTGCGTCATGAACTTCAGCGGTGAGACGCAGCAGTCCTACCGCCTCGGGCTGCCGCGCGGTGGTCGGTGGACGGTCGTGCTCGACACGGCCGGCTACCACCCCGACGCCCCGAGCAGCACCGGCATCGTCGTCGAGGCCCGCGAGGAGGCGTGGCACCAGCAGCCGTATGCCGCCGACGTGACGGTCCCGCGCCTGTCGACCGTCTGGCTCGTCCCCCTCGACGAGCCCAGCCCGTCGGCGATCGGCTCCCACGCCTCGTCCGACCACGCCACCGCCCCGAACGGAGACCCGTCATGACCCACCCGCGCGCCGGCCAGCCGGCCCAGGCCGAGGACCTCGTCGACGTCGACGCCCTCGTCGGGGCCTACTACGACCGCCACCCCGACGTCGACGACCCCGACCAGCAGGTGGCCTTCGGCACGTCGGGCCACCGGGGGTCGAGCCTGCGCACGGCCTTCAACGAGGACCACATCCTCGCCACGACGCAGGCGATCGTCGACTACCGCGTCTCGCAGGGCTTCGACGGCCCACTCTTCATCGGTCGTGACACCCACGGCCTGTCCGAGCCGGCATGGCGCTCGGCCCTCGAGGTGCTCGTCGGCAACGGCGTGCAGGTGCTCGTCGACGACCGCGACGGCTTCACCCCGACCCCGGCCGTGTCGCACGCCATCCTGCGTGCCAACCGCGGCAAGGCCGCCGACGCGAGCGGTCTCGCCGACGGCATCGTCGTGACGCCGTCCCACAACCCGCCGGCTGACGGCGGGTTCAAGTACAACCCCCCGCACGGCGGACCCGCCGACACCGACGCGACCTCGGTCATCGCCAAGCGGGCCAACGACCTCATCCGCGACGGGCTGAAGGACGTGCGCCGGGTCCCGTTCGAGCGGGCCCGCAGCGAGGCCGGCTCCTACGACTTCATGGGCACCTACGTCGACGACCTCCCGAACGTCGTCGACCTCGCCCGCATCCGGGAGGCGGGCGTGCGCATCGGTGCCGACCCGCTCGGTGGCGCCTCGGTGGCCTACTGGGGCGAGATCGGCGAGCGCCACGGACTCGACCTCACCGTCGTCAACCCGAGGGTCGACCCGCAGTGGGCGTTCATGACGCTCGACTGGGACGGCAAGATCCGGATGGACTGCTCCTCCCCCTCGGCCATGGCCTCACTCATCCACTCCAAGGACGCCTACGACATCTCGACGGGCAACGACGCCGACGCCGACCGCCACGGCATCGTCACCCCCGACGCCGGGCTGATGAACCCCAACCACTACCTCGCCGTGGCGATCCAGTACCTCTACGGCGGCGCGCGACCCGGCTGGCCCGCGAGCACCGCCATCGGCAAGACCCTCGTGTCGTCGTCGATGATCGACCGGGTCGCCTCCGACCTGGGTCGCACCCTGCTCGAGGTGCCGGTCGGCTTCAAGTGGTTCGTGCCCGGACTGCTCGACGGCAGTGTGGGTTTCGGCGGCGAGGAGTCGGCCGGAGCCAGCTTCCTGCGATTCGACGGCACGGTCTGGTCGACCGACAAGGACGGTCTCCTGCTCGCGCTGCTCGCCTCCGAGATCCTCGCGGCCACCGGCAAGACCCCCAGCCAGCACTACGCCGAGCTGACCGCCCGGCACGGCGACCCGGCATACGCCCGCATCGACGCCGCGGCGTCGCGCGAGGAGAAGGCCAAGCTCGGCGCGCTCTCCCCAGACGACGTCGCGGCGGAGACCCTTGCGGGAGAAGCGATCACAGGCAAGCTCACCGCCGCTCCCGGCAACGGCGCCAAGATCGGTGGCCTCAAGGTGACGACCGAGAGCGCGTGGTTCGCCGCTCGGCCGTCCGGCACCGAGGACGTCTACAAGATCTATGCCGAGTCCTTCCGGGGCCCGGAGCACCTGGCCCTCGTGCAGGCCGAGGCCAAGGACGTCGTCAGCGCGGCCCTCGGAGGATGAGCGAGACCGGCCCCGACCCGGCCCGGGGCCGGCTCCTCCTCGTCACCGGCCCCGACGCAACCGCGCGCACGTCCGTCGCCTCGGCCCTCGCGCAGTCGCTCGAGCGGAGCGCCGTCGTCGACGGTGCGCAGATCGACGGCATGCTCGTCGCGGGGCGAGTGCCGGTCGGGGGGACGCTGACGGGTGAGCAGCTGGGCCAGCTGCTGCTCCGCTGGTCCGTTGCCCTCGCCGCGGCGGAGACCTTCCAGCTCGAGGGCTTCGACGCCGTCGTCACCGACGACGTGCAGGGCGATCGCATCGAGGACTTCCTCGATCTCGCCGCACCCGAGGCGGTGCACCTGGTGGTGCTCCGGCACCCGGCGCTCGAGGCCGACACCCCGCACTGGGGCCTCTGGGTCGAGCCCGGAGACCGGCACCCGGAGCAGATCGGCGCCGACATCCTGAGCCGTCTCGACGAGGCGCGGGTGGTCACCGCAGACCTTGGCTGATCGGGGGTTCCGACGTCAGGGCCTCAGGGCCCTCAGGGTCCTCGGGTTCTTGGGTCCTCGGCCACGAGCCACCCGGCCGGGTCCGGGCCGCCTGCCCCTGGCGGCCCGGTCCCGACGCGGTGGCTGGTCGCCCAGCCCCGGCGCGGTGTGGGTCAGAAGTCGACCCCGCAGGCGCCGTAGCTGCCGATGATGGCGTCACCGTGCGCGGCGAACAACGTGTCGATCCCCTTGCCGTTGGCCATCAGACCCTCGTTGGGGTTGTTGGCAGCCAGCGTGCCGCCGTTGCCGTTCGCTCCCTTGACGTGGATCGTGAACGACATCGGGGCACCCGTGCCCGCGTAGGCCTCGAGGACGCACTCGCCCTGCTCGGCGGTGATGAAGCCGCTCTCGACGTCTCCGGCGATCGCGTCGGTGACGTGAAGCGTGAACCACGCCTGCGAGTGGCTCCCGAGGCGGCGTTGCCCTTGTCGGAGCGGCTGGAGTTGATGCACTCGTGCGCGAAGGCGCCGGCCCCCGTGCCGACCACGGCGATGCCGGAGAGTGCGAGACCCGCCCCCCAGCGGATCAGTGTGCGTGTGGACATGAGTTCCCCTTGTGTCGGACCCACGGCGGGCGGTCACCCGCCACGCACCATCGTGACGTGACCCAGGTCACACCGCCAGCGATTTCCGCCGAGTCGGGAATGCACGGAATCGCGTGAATCGTCATGGATGCGAGGGAGATTCAGGGCATCCACCCCAGATTCGGCAGCCCCGTCAGTCGCGAAGCAACCCGAGTCGCGCGTACTCCGCCTTGCCTGCGGCGGTGACGTCCTCGAGCTCGTCGAAGAGCGCGTCGTCGACTCTCGTGAAGTTGAAGCACGTCTTGCCCTGACGGCGGCGAGCCAGCTCGGGTGAGATCCCGCCCTCCGGTGCGACACCCAGGTAGAGCGGCATGAGGTGGTAGGAGACGTAGCGGCGGCCCACCGTCACGGACGCGAACAGCTGCCCGTCGGGATACGTCGCCGTCGGCGCCCCGAGGAGGACGTAGGTGAGGTCGTCGGGCTCGTCCGCCTTGCGGGAACCCGACGCGTTGGCGTCGGTCAGGTTGGAAGACTCGCGCAGCCCACCGGCATACCGCGAGAGACGGCGGCGCAGCTCGTCGTAGACGGGGAGCAGGTCGGGCACCCCACGAGCGTACGCCGCGACACCTCGTGCGCGGACGGGTCTAGAAGAGTGCGCTCATCAGCGACTTGCGGGCCTTGACGACGCGTTCGTCGGTGGTGCCGACCACCTCGAAGAGCTCGACCAGGTGCTCACGGGCCTTGTTGCGGTCGGCGTCGACCGTGACCCGCACGGTGTCGATGAGGCGCACGAAGGCGTCCTCGACGTGACCCCCGAGCAGGTCGAGGTCGGCCACGACGATCTGGGCGTCGACGTCGGTCGGGTCGGCTGCCGCGGCAGCGCGGGCCGCGTGGAGGTCGACGCCGGCGGTGCGCTGCATGAGCCCGACCTGGGCGAGACCGAGCTTGGCGTCGGTGTCGGCAGGGCTCTGCGTGAGCGCCTCGCGGTAGGCCGCAGCCGCGGCGTCGAGGTCGCCGGACTCGATGGCGTCATAGGCCTGCTGGTGCAGCGGCGGGAGCGGCGGCTCCTCAGCGGGCTCGGCCGGCGCCGCGGCGGCATCGGCCCCGCTGACGGTGCCCGTCACGCCGTGCTGGGCGGCCAGGGCGAGCACCTGGTCGATGACCCCGATGACCTGCGCCTCGGGCTGGGCGCCCTCGAAGAGCGGCACCGGCTGACCCTGGAGGAAGGCGAAGCTGACCGGAACCGCCTGCACCTGGAAGGCCTGGAGGATTGCGGGGTTGGTGTCGACGTCGACGGTCACGAGCTGGAAGCGACCCGCGTAGCGCTGCGCCACGGCACCCATGGTGGCGACGAAGTCACCCGACTCCTTGAGGCGTCGCGACCACAGCACCATGACGACGGGATACGGCACGTCGGGCCGGACCAGCTCGCCGATCGAGGCGTCAGTGCCCTCGACGACGAGGCCGGGCGCACCGTCCGCCGAGGTGGGCTCCGCGCCGGAGGCGGGGCCAGCCGGCGGGGCCGGACGCTTGAGCGAGGACAGGTCGACGGCACCGCGCAGCGCCGCCGCGGTGAATGGCTGGTGACTCATGGGTCAATCCTGCCTCACCGACCCGAGCCGGCGACGATCTGGTCCGACGCGGCGACCACACGGGCCTGGCCGCTGGCGGGGATGACGACGGCGATGATCTCGTTGGAGGTCAGCTTGGCCTCGCTCGTGATCTGCTTGATGCCCGTCAGCAGGGTGAGCTCCTTGTCGGGCGTCAGCTTCTGCGGGGTGCGCATCGCGATCGCATCGTGCCGGTCGAGATGGGCGAAGACGATGGCTCCCTTGCCGTCCTTGAGGCGCAACCCGCCGAGGACGTCCTGGGGCGTGTAGGTCTGCGTGAAGCTGCCCTGGTTGTTGAGCGCCTGCGACTGGGCGCTCGCCGACTGGCGCAGCTGCTCGCTCAGGGGGTCGGCGGCCAGCAGCTTGGAGGTGACCGGCTTGGGGAAGCGCACCGACTCGGCCCAGGAGTCGACGACCTCGTCGGGTGACGCGGCCAGACCAGCCCCGTCGCCGACGGCGGGTGAACCGTCCGTGGTCGCGTCGAAGGGGTCGATCTCGGCTCCGGGGAGCACCGAGGTCATCGCGGCCACCTGGTAGGGGCCGGCGGGGCTCGCGGCGGTGAGCAGGACGAGCACCGGGGCGCCCGTCTTCTTCAGCGTCGTCTGGGCGAGGATCTGGGCGGGCTTGTCACCGGCGCGCGAGACCGCGAGCACCTTGACACCCTCGGCCGACACCTCCGCGTCAGCCTTCTCACCGGCCGTGCGGCCCGGCAGCATCTTGGCGGCGGCGTTGGCCGACACCAGGGCGGGCCCGGTGAAGGCCTTCTCCCGAGCGGCGGCTCCGGCGGCGGAGACGTCGGTGGAGGCGGTCACCGCGGCGCTCACGGCCGACTGGGCAGAGGACTCGGCGGCCGACGGAGCCACGACCGGCGTGGCGGTCGGAGCAGCAGCATCAGGGCCGTCGTCGGCGTTACCCGTGCAGGCGCTGAGCATCGCGGCACAGGCCAGGGCTGCCGCGAGGGCGCGGCGGCGGGTCGCAGAGCGGGGCATGAAGGAGGCCTTTCGTGGTGACACAGGGAACGGGCCACACCCTCCACGGAGGGCGGACCGTCATCCACGATACGCACGACCCGCCCCGCCGCCCCAATCGCCGGAGCCCGACGCGGCGGTTCCACCGGCCGGGCAGAACGGACGAAACGGGACACGGTGCCGCTACGACCGCCGCAGCGGTGTGCGACCGCTCACGTCCCGGTGGTGCCTGCGACAGCCCGTGGCCTGACGCGAGGACGGGGCGCACGGGGGCACCCGGCGCACGCGCGCAGCCACTCAGCCAGGTGGTGTCCGGCGGACCATCCGGATCTCAGGAGTGCCCGTCGCCTCGTGCTCCGATCGTCCCCCCTCGTCGACGAAGCCGCGTCGCGTATAGAAGGCGCGGGCACGGTCGTTGGCCTCGACGACCCACAGGGTCACGTCGCGCCCCCCGACCAGCTCGTCCAGGAGCAGGTCGGCCACTCCCGTGCCACGCGCCGCGGGAGCCAGGTTGACGGCATACAGCTCCCACGCCGTCGGGGCGTCGTCGTCACGGCTCGGCCCGGCACTGGCGAAGCCGACGATCCGGTCGTCGTCGTCGCGCACGACGAGGGTGCGCTGGCCGGCGTCGGCGGGGCGCTGGGCGAGCTCGCGCCACCGTGCGGCCGACCGCTCGCTGCGCAGGCCCGCGAGGTAGTCGGCCGGCATCACGTGGGCGTAGGCGTCGCGCCACACGTCCATGTGCACCCGCCCGAGCTCGTCGCAGTCGTCGGGGGCGAGGGGCGCGATCGTCCACCCGCGCGGCAGCCGGTCAGGCGCCGGCGTCATCACCCTGGCGTCCGAGCGCATCCTCGAGGCGCTCGAGCTTGGCGTCGAGCTCGCCGGAGAAGCCCGGCCGGATGTCGGCCTTGAGCACGAGCCCGACACGCGGCGAGCGCTGCGCCAGCACGTCGCAGCACTGCTTGACGACAGCCATGCACTCGTCCCACTCCCCCTCGATCGTCGTGAACATGGAGTCGGTGCGGTGCGGCAGGCCGGAGTCACGCACCACGCGGACGGCGCGCGCCACGGCGTCGCTCACCGACCCCGTGTCGTCGGCTGCGACGGTGGGAGCGACGGAGAAGGCGATCAGCATGAGCCCACCGTATGCCGCCCCGGACCGTCGCCGTGCGATGCCCCCGACCGCCCCCGGGCGTCTCCCGGGATCCCCCCGCCCGCCTCAGAATGCCTTCTTCATCGTCAGCGCTTCCTCGATGATCTCGAAGCCGAGGTCCTTGTTGATCTGGACCATCCACGGGTTCTGCTCGTCGTTCATCGTCTGCACCGAGCGCCGCTCCGGCGCGAAGCGGGCGAGCTCCTGCAGGTTGGCGACCTTGACCGCCATGCCGAGGCGGTGACCGCGGTGCTCCGGCAGCACCAGGGTGCCCCACTGGAAGACGATGTGGGGGTCCCCCGACGGGACCGACAGGTCGGTGTAGGCGGCGACGACCCCTGTCTCGCGGTGCAGGGCGACCGTCGTGATGACGGTCCGGCCCGTGTCGCGCTGGTGGTCGAGCATCGTCTGGTAGTCCTCGACGGTCATCGACTCGGGCTCGAACTCGACGTCGCCCGTCGGGGCGTCGAGGATGAGCCGGTTCGAGGCGTCACACACACCCTGGCGCAGCTCCTCGGGCACGCCGTCGACGTGCACGCTCAGCTCGTACGCGTCGCCCATCGCCTCGCGCGACCGCTCCTCGTGACGAGCCATGACGTCCCGGTCGACCGGCAGCGGGAGCGAGCGGACGATCTCGACGCTCGACACGGCATACCCCCGACGGAGCGCGAACTCGCGGTCGGCGTGCGACTCGCGGTCGCCGACGGGGACGTAGACCTCGGTGAGGAGCATGTCGCGCCGCGCCGCGGTCGCGCGCTGCTCGGTCCACTCGACCAGGGCGGAGCCGATGCCCTGCCCGCGGTGCTGGGGGTCGACCGCGAGCTCGGTCCAGCACTTGTCGAGGTTGTCGCGCTCAGGGAAGTAGACGCGCGCCCAGCCGGCCGGTGACCCGTCGACCACAGCGACGGCGCTCTCCTCCCGCTCGCCCGGGAAGTCGAAGCGCACCCCCTTGCGGAACTCCTCCTCGGTGCGCTGGATGGGCTGCACGCGCGAGACGGCCTCGCTGCGGCAGGCCATGCCGAAAAGCTCCTTGAGCATGACGTCGTCGTCACGGTCGAGCGGGATGATGTCCATGACTCGACGGTGACACCAGGCAGGCCGCGGAGACAACGCATTTACGGCGGCGCGGCTCGGCTCGGTCGACACCCGCGATGTCGAGTGGGCAGTTCGCACCGGGTGGAAAGTGCCCACTCGACGTCGGGGGGTGAAAAAGTGCCCACTCGACCGGGTCGATCGACACCCCCCCAGTCGAGTGGGCAGTTCGCACCGGGTGAAGAGTGCCCACTCGACGTCGCGGGGGTGGAAAGTGCCCACTCGACCGGGTCGATCGACACCCCGCCAGTCGAGTGGGCAGTTCGCACCGGGTGACAAGTGCCCACTCGACGTCGCGGGGGTGCAAAAGTGCCCACTCGACCGGGTCGATCGACACCCCCCAGTCGAGTGGGCAGTTCGCACCGGGTGACAAGTGCCCACTCGACGTCGCGGGGGTGCAAAAGTGCCCACTCGACCGGGTCGATCGACACCCCCCAGTCGAGTGGGCAGTTCGCACCGGGTGGAAAGTGCCCACTCGACTTTGGGGGGTGGAAAGTGCCCACTCGACTCGAGAGTGTTGCGCAGGACCCGCGGCCGGCTCAGGCGTCGAGGTGGTCGACGAGGCGGTCGGCGGCGGCATAGGGGTCGGTGTCGCCGGCGACGACCTGACGGGCGAGCGCGGCGAGCCCCTGGTGTCCGGCGACGTGGCCGAAACGAGCGCGCAACGACGCCAAGGCGATCGACTCGATCTCGTCGGCCGCCCGGCGCTCACGACGACGAGCCAGGTCGCCGTTCTCCTCGATGAAGGCGCGGTGCTTGTCGAGCGCCTCCATGACCTCGTCGAGGCCGACCTTCTGCGAGGCGACGGTCTTGACGACCGGGGGCCGCCACAGCCCCGGCTCGGTGCGGTCGCCGAGCGAGATCATGTGGCGCAGGTCGCGCACCGTGGCATCGGCGCCGTCACGGTCGGACTTGTTGACGACGAAGACGTCGCCGATCTCGAGGATGCCCGCCTTGGCGGCCTGGATGCCGTCGCCCATGCCGGGCGCCAGCAGCACGACGGAGGTGTCGGCCAGGCCGGCGATCTCGACCTCCGACTGGCCCACCCCCACCGTCTCGACGAGCACGACGTCGCACCCGGCGGCGTCGAGCACGCGGATCGCCTGCGGGGTCGTCCACGAGAGTCCCCCGAGGTGACCGCGGGAGGCCATCGAGCGGATGTAGACCTCGGGGTCGAGGGCGTGGTCCTGCATGCGCACCCGGTCACCGAGCAGCGCTCCGCCCGAGAAGGGCGAGCTCGGGTCGACCGCGAGCACGCCGATGCGCAGGCCCCGCTCGCGGAAGGCGCCGACGAGCGCCGTCGTCGAGGTCGACTTGCCGACCCCCGGCGACCCCGTGAGCCCGATGACGTAGGCCGACCCGCTGTGCGGTGCGAGTGCCGCCATCACCTCACGGAGCGCCGGGTGACCGTCCTCGACGAGCGAGATGAGCCGTGCGACGGCGCGCGGAGACCCCGCTCTGGCCGACTCGACCAGAGCAGGGACGTCGACTGCGCGGCGCACCAAGCGAATTCAGCCGGCGCGGCTCAGGCGGAGGCAGGTACGCGGACGATGAGGGCATCGCCCTGACCGCCGCCACCGCAGAGGGCCGCGGCGCCGACGCCGCCACCGCGGCGCTTGAGCTCGAGGGCGAGGTGCAGGGCGATGCGGGCCCCCGACATGCCGATGGGGTGGCCGAGGGCGATGGCACCGCCGTTGACGTTGACCTTGTCGACGTCGATGCCGAGCTCCTTGGCCGAGGCGAGACCGACGGCCGCGAAGGCCTCGTTGATCTCGACGAGGTCGAGGTCGGCGGGCGTGATGCCCTCCCTCTCGCAGGCGCGGGCGATGGCTCGGGCGGGCTGCTGCTGCAGCGTGGAGTCGGGGCCGGCGACGACGCCGTGCGCGCCGATCTCGGCGAGCCAGGTCAGGCCGAGCTCCTCGGCCTTGGCCCTGCTCATGACGACGACCGCTGCGGCGCCGTCGGAGATCTGCGAGGCCGAGCCGGCCGTGATCGTGCCGTCCTTGCTGAAGGCCGGACGCAGGGCACCCAACGAGGCGGTCGTCGTGTCGGCGCGGATGCCCTCGTCGGTCTTGAACTCGATGGGCTCGCCCTTGCGCTGCTTGATCGACACGCTGACGACCTCGTCGTCGAAGAGCCCGTCCTTCCAGGCCTGCGCCGCGAGCTGGTGGCTGCGGGCCGAGAACTCGTCCTGCTCCTCGCGGGTGAAGGCCTGCTCGCCGGTGTTGGCCTGCTCGGTCAGCAGGCCCATCGCCTGGTCGGTGAAGGCGTCCCAGAGTCCGTCGAAGGCCATGTGGTCGCGCATCGTCACGTCGCCGTACTTGTAGCCCTCACGCGACTTCGTCATGAGGTGCGGCGCGTTGGTCATCGACTCCTGGCCACCGGCGACGATGATCTCGAACTCGCCGGCGCGGATGAGCTGGTCGGCCATCGCGATGGCGTTGATGCCGGAGAGGCACACCTTGTTGATCGTCAGGGCGGGCACGGTCATGGGGATGCCGGCCGCGTGGGCTGCCTGGCGGGCGGGGATCTGGCCGGCGCCCGCCTGGAGCACCTGGCCCATGATGACGTAGTCGACCTGCTCGGGAGCGACGCCCGCCTTCTCGAGGGCGCCCTTGATGGCGACGCCACCGAGGTCTGCTCCGGAGAAGTCCTTGAGCGAGCCGAGCAGGCGCCCCATCGGGGTCCTGGCTCCTGCGACGATCACGGAGGTGGGACGGTCAGCACTCATGGGAAAAGCCTCTTCCGACGTCATTGGGGATGTCGGTGACACTGTAGTAGCGGCCCCGGAGACGCCTGCTGGGAGCATGACCAAGCGCACACGGCGCACCAGACAACGGCATCGGCCGCGGCCTCGGCGCAGACTCAGCGTTGGCGGCGCCCGACATCAGCGGCATAGGCGTCGAGCACCTCGAGCACGTCGGGCGAGCGCCACAGCGTGCGCCGCCCGGGGTGGTGCTGACGCGCGACGAGCACGCCCGCCTCGGTGAGCACCCGCAGGTGCCGGTGCACGTTGGGTTCGGCGATCCCCAGGGCTGCTGCGGCCGTGGCGGCGTCGAGGACCGGGCGGGCGACGACGACGTCGAGGAGGCGCCAGACCGCTGAGTCCGACCGCGCGTTCACCTGCTCGCTCCAGCGCGCCCGCACGTCGTCGAGGCGACGACGCATCGTCCGGCCGTGCTCGACGGCGCGCAGGCCGGCGAGGGCGAAGGCTGTGACGATCGGCTCGATCTCACCCTGCCGGTAGGCGTCGAGCGCGGCGAGGTATCCCGCGCGGTCGTGCATGAGTCCCCCTGACACCGGCACCGTGACGTGCCGGGTCACGCGCTTGGCCCGCAGCAGGGCATGGACGAGAGCGCGACCGGTGCGCCCGTTGCCGTCGGCGAAGGGGTGGATCGTCTCGAACTGCGCGTGGGCAACGGCCGTCTGGAT
The DNA here is from genome assembly GCF_044793955.1 of Humibacillus xanthopallidus. Taxonomy (GTDB): domain Bacteria; phylum Actinomycetota; class Actinomycetes; order Actinomycetales; family Dermatophilaceae; genus Humibacillus; species Humibacillus xanthopallidus_C. The sequence goes on from NZ_CP084995.1 coordinate 3,332,311, forward strand.
GAGCACCGGCAGGTCGTCGCGGGCCATGAAGTCGACGAGGTCACCCAGAGCCGCCTCGATGCGGGTGTGGTGGGGCGGCACGAAGTCCGCAGTCACGGGGGCGCTCCCCGCGGCACCGATCCACACCGGCTCCTCGCGCCAGCCGATGAGGTGCGGCGACGTGCCACCGAGCAGGGCGGCCTGGATCCGCAGGATGGCATCGGCGTCGAGCCGGTCGGCGAGCGCGATGGCTGCCGTCATCGCGTCGACGTTGGCCGCGACGACCGCAGCGTTGCCGCGCCCGGTGCCGGTGAGCTCGGCTTCGGCCACCGCGCGGGCCGAGGCGGTCAACTGCTCGATCTGCGACGACGAGGCCGACTCGCTGCGCAGCAGGATCGCGTCCAGCGCTCGCGGCCCGCCGGTGGCGTGCGCCCCGGGATGGTGGGTCTCGGCGTTGGGAGCTCGGCCCTGGACTCGAGGGCGTGACTCGCGCCGAGCGCTCTGCGGTGGGTCGAACGTATGCCGCGACGGTGGTCCCCGAGATCGCCGGTCTCAGCCCTGCGCCTCGCCCTCGGGTCGTCGCCCAGGCCGAGGAGGCGGTTGCCGAGGTGCGGGCCTTCGACAACCCGCGTGGCCCTTGCCACATCCGGAGGCCCTGCGACGGCCGGGGGGCGCACCTACGCTGAGACCATGACCGACCCGAGCGACGCCCTCTTCACCCACATCGACCACGTCGGCATCGCGGTACCCGACCTCGATGCGGCGATCGCCTTCTACGAGAGCGCCTACGGCATGGCCCTGCTGCACGAGGAGACCAACGTGGAGCAGGGCGTGCGCGAGGCGATGATGGCGGTCGGCGAGTCCGGCTCGTGCATCCAGCTGCTGGCCCCCCTCTCGCCCGAGTCGACGATCGCGAAGTTCCTCGACCGCAGCGGCCCCGGCATGCAGCAGATCGCCTATCGCGTCACCGACATCGACGCCGTCTGCGCCACCCTGCGCGAGCGAGGCCTCCGCCTGCTCTACGAGACCCCCAAGCGCGGCACGAGCGACAGCCGCGTCAACTTCATCCACCCCAAGGACGCCGGAGGCGTCCTCGTCGAGCTCGTGGAGCCCTCGGTCAGCCCGGCGCACTGAGGCGTCGCCCCCGCACGAGCAGCCCCGCGCCGGCGGCGCCCAGCCACAGGTATGCCGGCCAGAGCGACAGGCGTTCGAGGCCACCCACCCAGACCTCCGCCTCCAGGGCGAGCCCGAAGGCGACCGAGGCCAGCAGCGTGAGGGACGACACCGCGTAGCCGCTGGTGACGACCCACGACGGCACCGCGCCTCGAGTCCGCCGCAGGGCGTCGGCACTGGCGAGCACGGCCAGGGGCTGGAGGACGAAGACCGGCGTTGCCACGAGCGCGTGCAGCTCGGGGTGCAGATCCACCGGAGCGAGCCCGACTGCGGCAGAGCACAATCCGGAGACGACCCACAGCGCGGTCGCAGCCGCGCGGGTCCACCCGGCCGCCAGCGACGGGTGCAGCAGCACGGCGGCGACCACGCGGAGCATCCCGAAAAGCACGAAGGCGGCGTTCAGCACGAGGTGTGCCGGGGAGCACACGGCCTCGGTCGCGCTCGAGTGGCCCGGACCACAGGTCAGCTGGCCCAGGGCGCTGATCGTGTCGTCGCGCAGGCTGTAGGTCGCCGACGCCGCGGCGGCCACGAGCAGCTCGACCACGACGTAGAGCGGCTGCACGAGCCACGCGTCGATGCCCAGCCGCTTCCGTCGCACCGCCCGACCGTAGCCGCCGGACCCGTGCACCGCCACGCACGCGCCGCCACGACGGACCGGCACGACCGACCGGCACGACAGCGGAGCCGGGGCGGCGCCGCGCACGGCCACCACCCGGCATACCGGCTGGTAGCGGTCCGTCGGCCCGACGCCGCACGGTGACCCAGGTCACCGTGTGGTGGGGGTCTCAGAAGCGACCGGCGGGCACCCCTGCTCGCTACGTTCGGGGCAGCAAGCACCACTTCGACGACCAATGACGCTGCGACCGAAGGACCTTCACCATGCAGGCCATCCGCGACGCCATCCTCTCCGGCGACCGCACCCAGGAGACCTACGCGAACATCGAGATCCCCGCGACCTACCGCGGGGCGACCGTCCACAAGGACGAGGTCGCGATGTTCGAGGGACTCGCCACCCGCGACAAGGACCCCCGCAAGTCGCTGCACGTCGACGAGGTGCCGGTGCCCGAGCTGGCGCCGGGCGAGGCGCTCGTCGCGGTGATGGCCAGCGCGATCAACTACAATACGGTCTGGACCTCGATCTTCGAGCCGGTCTCGACCTTCGGGTTCCTCGAGCGCTACGGGCGGATGTCAGAGTTCTCGAAGCGGCACGACCTGCCCTACCACGTCGTCGGCTCCGACCTCGCGGGCGTCATCCTGCGCACCGGACCGGGCGTGACGAAGTGGAAGCCGGGCACCGAGGTCGTCGCCCACTGCCTCTCCGTCGAGCTCGAGGACGCCGAGGGCCACAACGACACGATGCTCGACCCGCAGCAGCGGATCTGGGGCTTCGAGACCAACTTCGGCGGCCTCGCCGAGCTGGCCATCGTCAAGGCGAACCAGCTGATGCCCAAGCCGGCCCACCTCACCTGGGAGGAGGCCGCCTCGCCCGGCCTCGTCAACTCCACGGCCTACCGCCAGCTCATCTCCAAGAACGGCGCGGCGATGAAGCTCGGAGACCGGGTGCTCATCTGGGGCGCCTCCGGTGGCCTCGGCTCCTACGCCACCCAGATGGCCCTCGCCGGCGGTGCCACCCCGATCTGCGTGGTCTCCTCGCCCGAGAAAGCCGCGATCTGCCGGGCCATGGGCGCCGAGCTCATCATCGACCGCAACGCCGAGGGCTATCGATTCTGGAACGACGAGGGCACGGCGCAGGACCCCAAGGAGTGGCAGCGGCTCGGCAAGAAGATCCGTGAGCTGACCGGCGGGCACGACGTCGACATCGTCTTCGAGCACCCCGGCCGCGAGACCTTCGGCGCGAGCGTCTACGTCGCGCGCAAGGGCGGCACGATCGTCACGTGCGCCTCGACCTCGGGCTTCATGCACGAGTACGACAACCGCTACCTCTGGATGAACCTCAAGCGCATCGTCAGCTCGCACTTCGCCAACTACCGCGAGGCGTGGGAGGCCAACGAGCTGATCAACCGCGGCCTCATCCACCCGACCCTCAGCAAGACCTACACGCTCGACGAGGTCGGACAGGCCGCGCTCGACGTCCACCAGAACGCCCACCAGGGCAAGGTCGGCGTGCTCACGCTGTCGCCCGAGGAGGGCCTCGGCGTCACCGACCCCGAGAAGCGCGCGGCCCTCCTCACGGAGATCACCCGCTTCAGCGACCAGTAGGCAACCCGCCGGCACGGCCCTCGAGGGCGGTGACGACCGCAGCCATGTCGAGTGCACCGAGGCCGGCGTCCTCGGTCTCGCGGAAGAGCTCCCGTGTCGCGTCGAGCAGCGGGCTCGCGGCCCCGACGGACCGCGCGGCCGCCGCGATGAGGCGGGTGTTGGTGTGCACGTCGCGCACGGCTGCCTGGGCGTCGAAGTCGCGTGCCGCGAGCTTCGCCAGCTTGACGGTCGAGACGGGGCTGGCCATCGGACCGGAGTCGAGGGCGCGTCGCACGGCCGCCAGATCGAGGTCGAGCCGCTCGGCGAGGTGGAAGGCCTCGGCCAGCCCCGCGACCATGGTGCAGAGGTAGAGGTTGACGGCGAGCTTGGTGCCCGTGCCGTCCGGCACCGAGCCGCAGCGCACGACCTCGCGACACATCGGAGCGAGCAGCGGGATGACCCGGGCCAGCGCCGCCTCGGGTCCGGCGACGAGGGCGACGAGCTCGCCGCGCTCCGCCGGGAGTCAAGAGCCCGAGACCGGCGCCTCGACGTAGTCACCGCCAGCCGCCACGATGTCTCGCGCGAGCGCCGTGGAGAACTCGGGCGAGGTCGTGCCGAGGTGCACCACGGTGCGCCCGGCGACCATGGCCGCGAAGCCCTCGCTCCCCCGTTGCAGCACCTCGTCCACGGCGCTCTCGTCGGCGAGCATCAGCAGCACGACGTCGCTGGCGGCAAAGACGGCCGCAGGTGACTCCTCGACCACGGCTCCCAGGTCTGCCAGTGACGCTGCGCCGGCGGGAGACCGGTTCCACACGTGGAGAGACACTCCCGCGCGACGGAGGTTGGCGGCCATGGGCCGGCCCATGATCCCCAACCCGATGAATCCCACTCTTGTCTCCGCCACGACGACCTCCCGGACCCGGTTGACTATGACGTCTGTCATAGTAGCCACGTCATCATGACAGGTGTCATAGTCGAGTCGGCTCGAACTTCGGAGAGGTGGCATGCCAGCCAGCAACCGCAACCCCCGCGCGCGCATGGTCTATGCGACCGTGCAGCACCTGCGACGGGGCGGCGTCAGTGGGACCGGTCTGCGGCAGGTCGTCACCGACGCCGAGGCCCCTCGCGGGTCGCTGCAGCACTACTTCCCCGGCGGCAAGGACCAGCTCGTCACCGAGGCCCTCGACTGGGCCGGCACCTGGGCAGCGGCACGCGTCGAGGAGCACCTCTCACGGATGCGGCGACCGACGCCGAGCCGCCTCTTCACCGCCGTCGTCGACGACTGGGCGGCCGACCTCGAGGCGCGTGACTTCGCCCGGGGCTGTCCGGTCGCCGCTGCCGTCGTGGACTGCGCCGACTCCAACGAGGCAGTGCGGCGCGCCGCCGACCGCGCCCTTGAGACCTGGCGGCTCCCCCTCACCGCGGCCCTCGTCGCCATGGGCCGCCCGCGCCGTCGGGCCGAGTCGCTCTCGACCCTGATGCTCTGCGCGCTCGAGGGGGCCATCCTGCTGGCCCGCGCCCGTCGCGACACCTCGCCGCTGCGTCTCGTCGCCCGCGAGCTCGCACCGACCCTCGACGCCTGAGACGAACGGCACCCACGAGCACAGGCGGGTCGCCACTGGTCAGCGGTAGGCGTTGCCGGGCGGCCGGGCGTCACGGCGCTGCCAGCACCCGGTGTGCCAGTGCCGGCGGTCCCCCACTCCCCCGACGCCCTCGGCGGGCCACACGACGACGTGGGGCAGGCCGGGCGGGATGTCCTGCTGGCACCCGGGGCACAGGTAGGGCCGCGTCGCCGACGCCCCCGTGACGGCGCGCACGGTCCAGCGCCCACCGGCATACGAGTCCTCTCGCGTGGCGCCGCCCTGGATGCGCGTCACGTCGAGCGGCACGTGCTCGCGAGCGTGCTTGCTGGGTCGGCGACGTGAGGGCATGGGCCCATTGTCCGCCATCGCCGTATGCCGTCCGGTCAGGCCCGCGCGAGGGTCACCGTGCGCACGCCCCGCAGGTGCAGGTCCGTGCGTGTCAGGAGTGCGTGCGGGCCGTCGTCGGTGAGCAGCGCCGCGAGGGTGCGCTCGTCGTCGGCGTCGAGGCGGCCGTCGAGTCCGTGCGCCAGACGGGCAAACCAGCCTCGGGCGTAGCGGCCGGCGAGCGGGTGGGCAGGTGAGCGCTCGTCGATCGCCATGTCGTGCTGGTCGACGACGCTCCAGCCCGACTCGTCGAGCACGGTCGACCACGGCGAGCCCAGGGTCGGCACCGCCTCCGCGTGCACCTCCGAGAGCAGGCCGAGCACCCGGGTCTCGAAGCCCGGGCGACCGGTGCCCAGGTCGTCGGGCAGGAAGCGCAGCGGCTCGTCGAACTCGGCGATCGCGACGATGCCACCGGCTCGGGTGATGCGGCGCAGGCCGCTGAGCGAGCGGGCCGGCTCAGCGAGGTGGTGGAGCGACATCGAGGCCCAGGTGAGGTCGACCGGACCAAGGTCGGGCCACCCACCGTCGAGGTCTGCCTCGAGCGTGCGCACCCGCTCGCCGAGGCCGGCGGCCTTCGCCTTGGTGTCGACTCGAGCCAGTGATGAGGCGGAGACGTCGACGGCGACGACGACGGCTGCGGGCAGGCGCCGAGCGAGTCCGAGCGCCCCCGTGCCCGTGCCGGCTCCGAGGTCGACAACGCGTAGCGGCGAGGTGCGGTCGGTGCCCGACTCCGCGATGACCGCCGTCACCAGGTCGAGGGCGGAGTCCCAGTAGCCGTGCAGCACCTCGCCGTCGAGGTCGAGCAGGTCGGCGCCGCCGTCGTCGGAGGCCGCCGCTCCAGGGTCGTGGGCATGGGCATGGACGTGGGTGACGGCATCGGCGCGGGCGTCGGCGCGGGCTGCAGGGTCTGCTGCGGGGTCATGGGCGTGGTCGTGCAGCGTGTCGTGGTCGCGGGAGCTCGTCATGTCTTCACGGTAGGTCGACCTTGCGCGGGTGACGTACAGTCTTGCCGATGACGCAAGATGTGGACCTCGACGCCGTGATCCGGGCGCGCGTGCGCAGCCTGCGCCTCGCCCGCGGATGGTCGCTCGATGCCCTCGCCGCTCGGTGCAACCTCAGCCCGTCGACGCTCAGTCGCATCGAGACGGGGCACCGACGCATCGCCATCGACCAGCTGGCCCGCATCGCACGCGCGCTCGGCACGAGTCACGACCAGCTCGTCGACCTGAGCAGCGACGACGACGTCGTGATCCAACCCCGCCAAGACAGCGCCCGGGGCCGCACGACCTGGTTGTTGACGCGTGACGACGAGCCGCAGGGGCTCGTGGTCGCCAAGATGCGGATCACGGCCCGACTCCACACCGGTCCGCTCGGCGTGCACCAGGGGCTCGAGTGGTTCACCGTGCTGTCGGGCACCGCCCGCCTTCAGCTCGGCGAGAGGGTCGTGCTCGTCGAGGAGGGCGAGTCAGCGCAGTTCTCGACGATGGTGCCGCACGCGATCACCGCGGCGGAGGGCCCGGTCGAGATCATCGTCGTGCTGGACCGCGACGGCCGCCGCGCCCACCTCGACACGACCTCGGGCGACCTCACGTCGCCCCCGCTGCCCGATCAGGGGTAGGTGCGGAAGCCGCGGCCCGTCTTGCGGCCGAGGTAGCCCGCCGCGACGAGGTGCTCCAGCAGGGGTGCCGGGGCGTAGCCGCGCTCGCGGAACTCGAGGTAGAGCTCGCGCTCGATGGCGAGCGAGACGTCGAGACCGACGACGTCGAGCAGCTCGAACGGACCCATCGGCAGGCCGCAGCCGGTCTTCATCGCCGTGTCGATGTCGTCGGCCGTCGAGTAGTTGGCCTCGAGCATCTTGACGGCGTCGTTGAGGTAGGGGAACAGCAGCGCGTTGACGATGAAGCCGGCGCGGTCGCCGCACGTGACCGGGTGCTTGCCGATCGTCGTGCAGAGCTGCTGCACCGTCGCGACGACGTCGTCGGCCGTCGAGACGGTGTGCACGACCTCGACGAGGCGCATGATCTGGGCGGGGTTGAAGAAGTGCATGCCGATGACGTCCTCGGGCCGCGACGTCGCCGCGGCACACTCGACGACGGGCAGCGAGCTCGTCGTCGTCGCGAGGATGGCACCCGGGCGGCAGATCCGGTCGAGGCGCCCGAAGAGCTCGCGCTTGACCTCGAGGTCCTCGACGACGGCCTCGACGACGAGGTCGACCTCGGCGAGGTCCTCGAGCCTCGTCGTGCCGCGGACATGGCTCAGGGCGGCCTCGCGCTGCTCCTCGGTGGCCTTGCCGCGGACCACGGCCTTCTCGAGGCTCTTCTCGACGGCGGCACGCACCGAGTCGACCTTGGCCTCGCTGCGAGCCACGACGATCACGTCGAGGCCAGCCTTGGCGAAGACCTCGACCATGCCTGTCGCCATGGTGCCGGACCCGACGACACCGACCGTGCGGATGGGCCGGGTCGCGGAGGCCGCAGCCGCCGCGACACCCGGCGTCAGCGCGTCGTCGACGACCTGCGAGCTGCCCGGAGCGGCATACGTGTAGAAGCCGTGGCCGCTCTTGCGGCCCTTGAGGCCGGCGCTCACCATCTGCTTGATGATGGGGCTCGGCGCGTGCAGCCGGTCGCGGCCCTGCTTGTACATCGTGTCGAGGATCTCGTAGGCCGTGTCGAGGCCGATGAGGTCCATCAGGGCGAGGGGGCCCATGGGGTAGCCGCAGCCAAGTTTCATTGCGGCGTCGATGTCCTCGCGCGTCGCATACTTGCTCTCGAACATGGCGACGGCGTGGTTGAGGTAGCCGAAGAGGAGGGCGTTGGCGATGAAGCCGGCCTTGTCGCCGACGATGACCGGCTTCTTGCCGAGCCGCTCGGCGAGGGCCTTGACCTCCTCGAAGATCTCGTCGCTCGTGATGACGGTCTTGATGACCTCGACGAACTGCAGCACGGGGGCGGGGTTGAAGAAGTGCATGCCCACGACGCGCTTGGGGTTGATCGTGGCGACGGCGATCTCGGTGACGGGCAACGAGCTCGTGTTGGTCGCGAGGATCGCGTCGTCGGAGACGATCGCGTCGAGGCGAGCGAAGATCTCCTTCTTGAGGTCGAGGTGCTCGGGCACGGCCTCGACGACGAGCTGGCACTCCTTCAGGTCTGCCATGTCGCTCGTGAACTGCACCCGCGCGTGGAGAGCGGTCTGGTCCTCGGCACTCAGCTTGCCGCGGGCGACGGCCCGGTCGGTCGAGTGCTCCAGGACGCCCCTGCCCTTCTCGACCGCCTCGTCGGTCACCTCGACCGCGACGACCTCGATGCCGTTGCGGGCAAAGACCTCCACGATGCCGGCACCCATGGTGCCGAGTCCGATCACGCCGACCTTGGTGAAATCACGAGCCATGCGTGGAGTCTCCCAGAGCCCGTCTGCCGCTCACACCCGTTGGGCGCGTGACGCTCCCCACCCCGGTCGGCCGCCGGCCCGCGTCATCTAGGGTGGACGCCGTGCGTCTCGTCATAGCCCGCTGCAGCGTCGACTACGACGGCCGCCTCACCGCCCACCTCCCCTTGGCGACCCGGCTGCTCGTCGTCAAGGCCGACGGCTCGGTGCTCGTGCACAGCGACGGCGGCTCCTACAAGCCGCTCAACTGGATGTCACCGCCGTGCACCATGGCCGAGATCGACCCGGACGAGGCGCAGGCCGCCGAGGGTGTGGTCGCCGTGTGGCGCGTGCAGCACGCCAAGAGCGAGGACCGCCTCACGGTGCTGCTCCACGAGGTGGTGCACGACTCCGCCCACGAGCTCGGTGTCGACCCGGGTCTCGTCAAGGACGGCGTCGAGGCCCACCTGCAGCGGCTGCTCGCCGAGCACATCCACACCCTCGGCCACGGCTGGTCCCTCGTGCGCCGCGAGTACATGACGGCCATCGGCCCGGTCGACATCCTGGCCAGGGACTCGACCGGCACGAGCGTCGCCGTCGAGATCAAGCGGCGCGGCGAGATCGACGGCGTGGAGCAGCTGACCCGTTACCTCGAGCTGATGAACCGCGACCCCCACCTCGCGCCCGTGACCGGTGTCTTCGCCGCCCAGCAGATCAAGCCCCAGGCGCGCACCCTCGCCGAGGACCGCGGCATCCGCTGTGTCGTGCTCGACTACGACGCGCTCAAGGGCATCGACGACGCGGAGTCCCGCCTCTTCTGACGCTCAGGTGAGCGGTTGGCGTGTCAGCCCGTCAGCATCGACGAGCACCAGCACCGGCTGCACCTCGCCGCCACCGCGCACGACGACGGCGGTCTCGCCGCGGTGTCGGTCGACGATCTCCTCGAAGCCGCTGGTGCCGTCGGCGAGGTCCCCGTGGCCGAGGTGTGAGGGCACGCCGAGGTCGTCGGCCAACGACTCGACGGGGCCGGTGTCGGGAACGTCGTCCGCGGCATACACGGCCGTGACCTTCTCGCGGCCCAGGGACGAGGCCAGCCAGGCCACGTCCCCCAGTCCGGGAGGGTTGACGACGATGATCCGGGCGGCGCACTGCAGATCGCTCACCCTTGCACCGTACGCCGACTCACGCGGGAGCGACCTCGAGATCGGCGAGACCGCGTGAGCGTCGGATGACCCCGACGAGCTCGCCCATGATCTCGTTGAGCCCGAAGTCCTTGGGGGTGAAGACCATCGCCACTCCCGCGGCGCGCAGGGCGGCGGCGTCGCTCTCGGGGATGATGCCGCCGACGATGACTGGCACGTCGCCGGCGCCGGCGGCGCGCAGACCGCGCAGCACGTCGGGAACGAGCTCCATGTGCGAGCCGCTGAGGATCGAGAGCCCGACGAGGTGCACGTCCTCGGCGACCGCGGCCGCGACGATCTGCTCCGGCGTCAGGCGGATGCCCTGGTAGACGACCTCGAACCCGGCGTCGCGGGCGCGAACGGCCACCTGCTCGGCGCCGTTGCTGTGCCCGTCGAGGCCCGGCTTGCCGACGAGGATGCGCAGCTTCTCCCCGAGCTCGTCACCGGTGCGTGCCACGAGGTCGCGCACCCGACCGAGCGCATCGCCCGGCTCCGAGGAGCTCACGCCGACAGACCCCGAAACGCCTGTGGGAGCACGGAACTCACCGAACTCCTGCCGCAGCGCACCCGCCCACTCGCCCGTCGTCACCTCGGCGCGCGCGCATTCGAGCGAGGCAGCCACGAGGTTGGCCCCCGAGGCCGCGTCGGCGCGCAGGCGGTCGAGCGCAGCCGCGGCCCGGGCCCGACGCTCCGGGTCGGCATCGCGCCGCTCGCGCCAGGCACGCACGGCGTCGGCTGCGGCGCGCTCGACACCGGCGTCGACGGTCTGGATCGCGGTGTCGAGGTCGGCGGTCAGGGGGTTGGGCTCGGTGCTCTGGAAGCGGTTGAGGCCCACGACGACCGACTCCCCCGACTCGATGCGTCGGCGCCGCTCGGCGTGTGAGGCCACGAGGGCCGACTTCATGTAGCCCGACTCGACGGCGACCACGGCACCGCCCAGCTCCTCGATGCGCGCCATCTCCTCGCGCGCGCCCTCGACGAGCTCGGCGACCTTGCGCTCGACGACGACCGAGCCGGTGAAGAGGTCGTCGTACTCCAGCAGGTCTGACTCGTAGGCGAGCACCTGCTGCATGCGCAGGCTCCACTGCTGGTCCCACGGGCGCGGCAGCCCGAGAGCCTCGTTCCAGGCGGGCAGCTGCACCGCGCGGGCCCGGGCGTCCTTGGAGAGCGTGACCCCGAGCATCTCGAGCACGATGCGCTGCACGTTGTTCTCGGGCTGCGCCTCGGTGAGGCCCAGGCTGTTGACCTGCACGCCGTAGCGGAAGCGTCGCGCCTTGTCGTCCGTGACGCCGTAGCGCTCGCGGGTCAGCTCGTCCCAGAGCTGCACGAAGGCGCGCATCTTGCACATCTCCTCGACGAAGCGCACGCCGGCGTTGACGAAGAAGGAGATGCGCGCGACGACGCTCGCGAACTCGTCAGCCGGCACCTGGCCCGAGTCGCGCACCGCGTCGAGCACGGAGACGGCCGTCGACATCGCGTAGGCGATCTCCTGCACGGGCGTCGCGCCCGCCTCCTGCAGGTGGTAGCTGCAGATGTTGATCGGGTTCCACTTCGGGATCTCGCGCACCGTGTAGGTGACCATGTCGGTGATGAGCCGCAGCGAGGGCCCGGGCGGATAGACGTAGGTCCCCCGCGAGAGGTACTCCTTGATGATGTCGTTCTGGGTCGTGCCGCCCAGGGCGCGCACCCACTGCGCCGGGTCCTCACCTGCCGCCACGGCCTGGCGCTCGGCCGCGACCTGGTAGAGCGAGAGCAGCCACATCGCCGTGGCGTTGATGGTCATCGAGGTGTTCATCTCGCGCAGCGGGATGTCGGCGAAGAGGGCCTCCATGTCGCCGATGTGGCTGATCGGCACGCCGACCTTGCCGACCTCGCCGCGGGCCAGCGGGTGGTCGGGGTCGTAGCCCGTCTGGGTCGGCAGGTCGAACGCGACCGACAGGCCGGTCTGCCCCTTCTCGAGGTTGCGCCGGTAGAGCGCGTTGCTCGCCGCGGCACTGGAGTGGCCGGCATACGTCCGCATGACCCACGGACGATCAGGCGTCACAGGGACGCGCGATGCCGGCGTGCTCTCCGTCGAAGACATGCCCCGACGGTAGTGCGGCCCATCGCCGGGGGGCAGGTGCTCAGGCGGTGAGAGGCGCCACAGTCAGGGCGGTGACGTGGTCCCCCGTGGCCACCGCGTCGTGACGCGGGGCGATGAGGCGCTCGAGGCGGCAGGCCCGGAGCAGGCGGGTCGTGCGGTCGCTGGCGTCGATGAGGACCAGCCGGCGGCCGGCGCGGGTGGCGCGCCGGTGCAGGTGGACGATCACGCCGAGCCCGGTCGCGTCGCCGATCTCGGCGGCACCGACGTGCAGTCTCACCTCACCCGTGCCGGCGACGATGACCGCGTGGATCACGTCTCGCACGTCCGGGACCGAGTGCACGTCGAGACGACCCTCGATGGTGACATCGTGGCCGTCGGGGGCGTCGACCACCCGAATCGGACCCCTGCAGTGGGTGTGCAGCGTCATGTTGACCCCTCTCAAACGCTGTGCCGTCACTCATGATGACGCCTCGGCGTAGCGGAACGTTGCCCGTAGGAGTCAAGAAACGGTCAAGAAAATACGAACTTCTCGCGCAGGACTGCACGCAGACCGCACGGAGACGCCGGTATGCCGACCGGCGCGACCCAGCCGGACGGCATACGGGCGCTCGTGGTGCGTGGCGTCGGGACGCCGATCACTCGAACCAGGTGTCGTCGGGCTCGCGGGTGACGTCGGCTCCGAGCGCCTGCATAGCCTGCTCGAACCGGGGGTAGCCGCGGTCGATGTGGTGCACCCCGCTGACGAGCGTCTCGCCGTCGGCGACGAGCCCGGCGATGACGAGGGCCGCCCCGGAGCGGATGTCGCTGCTCTCGACCGGCGCCCCCGAGAGCAGCGGCACGCCGTGCGTCATGACGTGGTGGCCGTCGATCTGCGCCTCCGCCCCGAGACGTGCCAGCTCCTGCACCGTGCGGAAGCGAGCCTCGAAGAGGTTCTCGGTGACCATCGCCGAGCCGTCGGCCACGACGTTGTAGGTGAGGGCGAAGGGCTGCAGGTCGGTGGGGAAGCCGGGGTAGGGCAGGGTGGCCACGTCGAACGCGAGCGGGCGCTCGTCGGCTGTCACCCGGAACCCGCGGTCGGTCACCTGCACCGTGCAGCCGGCCGCCTCGAGGGCCGCGAGCGGCGTGCGCAGGTGGTCGGCCACGCCGCCGACGACCTCGACGTCACCGCGGGTCGTCGCCGCGGCGAAGGCCCACGTGCCCGCCGCGATGCGGTCGGGCACCACGGAGTGCTCCGTGGGCGAGAGCCGGTCGACGCCGTGGACGACGAGGCGCGACGTGCCGGCGCCCTCGATGCGTGCTCCCATCGACACGAGCATCTCGGCGATGTCGACGATCTCGGGCTCCTTGGCGACGTTGTCGATCCGCGTCGTGCCCCGGGCGAGGACCGAGGCCGTGAGCACGTTCTCGGTCGCCCCGACGCTCGGGAAGTCGAGCCGGATGTCGGCTCCCGTGAGGCCGTGAGGGGCCTCGGCGACGAGGTAGCCGTGCGTCACGTGGACGGTGGCCCCGAGCGCCTCGAGTCCGGCGGCGTGCAGGTCGAGGCCGCGCGAGCCGATCGCGTCACCGCCCGGGACGGCGACGTCGGCCAGGCCGACCCTCGCGACGAGGGGGCCGAGCACCGAGATCGAGGCCCGCAGGGCGCGCACCAGCTCGTAGTCGGCGCGGTGGCCGAGCTCCTCGGGCACGTCGAGCACGACGGTGCCGGTCAGCGGGTCGTCGTCGACGGTCACACCGAGGCGGCGCAGCAGCTCGGCCATGATCGCCACGTCGGCGATCGCCGGGACGTTGGTCAGGGTCGTGCGGCCTGCAGCGAGGAGCGCCACCGCCATCAGCTTGAGGGCGCTGTTCTTGGCGCCGACGACGGCGACCTCGCCCGACAGCCGGGCTCCCCCCACGACACGGAAGCGCTCTCTCACCCGGCAACCCTACCGATCGGCCCTGGTGAGAGAGTGGCCCCATGGTCAACCTGACGAGGATCTACACGCGCACCGGCGACGACGGCACGACGAGCCTCGGCGACTTCTCGCGCACGAGCAAGACCGACGTGCGGCTGCACGCCTATGCCGACACCAACGAGGCCAACGCCGCCATCGGGGTCGCCATCGCCTGCGGTGACCTGCCCGACGAGGTGCGCGCGACCCTGCAGCGGGTGCAGAACGAGCTCTTCGACGTCGGCGCCGACCTGTCGACACCGTTGCGCGAGAGCTACGACTACCCGCCCCTGCGGGTCGAGCAGCCGTGGATCGACGACCTCGAGCGCGACTGCGACCACTACCTCGAGCAGGTCGAGAAGCTGCGCTCCTTCATCCTTCCCGGTGGCACCGCCGGCTCGGCCCACCTGCACGTGGCGACGACGGTGGTGCGCCGGGCGGAGCGCTCGACGTGGGCCGCCATCGAGCACCACGGCACGGAGGCGGCCGGCGACACGGGCGTCGGCGGCATCAACGCGCTGACCGCGACCTACCTCAACCGGCTGTCCGACCTGCTCTTCATCCTCGCGCGGATCGCCAACAAGCAGATCGGCGGCGACATCCTCTGGCAGCCCGGCGGGGGTCGCGTCGAGAGGCCCACCAAGCGCGCCAAGGCCTGACCTGACCGGGGTGGCTGAGCCAGTCACCCGCAACACACCGAGAAGTCGTCAACTCCACGTGGTGTGCCCCGTGGGGTTGGCAACTGCTCGGTGTGTTGCCGGATCGGGGTTGGCGTGCTGGTGCCTCGTCGTCAGGCGACGTTGACGTTGTAGCCGGGGGGTGCGGCTTCCTGCCAGGAGCGCAGCGCCGTGTAGTCGGGGCCCTGCAGGGCCAGCTCGAAGTCGTCGCCGCCGTCGGTGCACGGCACCCGGTAGGCGTCTGGCAGCACCGGGATCGCGTCGGCGCCACCGAGGTGCACGGGCGCGTCGAGCAGCAGTCGCTGGCGGACCCAGCGGTGCCGCGGGCGCAGCGAGACGCCCCCGAGGGTGAACCACTCGAGGGCGTTGTCGCCGAACCGGATGAGCCCGAGGCGCCAGCGGTCGGTGCCGGCCGGGCGCATCGCACAGAGCGTCAGCGGCAGGCCGCCGGCGATGTAGCGGCGGCGCAGGTAGGTCGTGGCGAGCACGACCGCCGCGATCAGGATGAGCGTGCCGATCACGATCTCGGTGGAGACGAGAGCGGACGGCACGCGCGAGCCTCAGTTGCCCGTGACCTGCAGCGAGGAGGCGTCGACGTGCTCAGCGACGATCGTCACCACGTCGGAGTCGACCGACAGGAAGCCTCCGTCGACGGTGACCGTCTGGCGCTGGCCGTCGACCGACTCGATGCTGACGTCGCCCTCGACGAGGATGCCGAGCAGGGGCGTGTGGCCGGGCAGGATGCCGAGCTCTCCAGAGATGGAGCGGGCGCGCACGAACCGCGCCTCTCCCTCCCAGACCTTGCGGTCGGCTGCGACCATCTCAACCTTGAGCGAACTCACGTTGTCCTCCGGATCGTGGGGGTGTCCTTGGAAGTTTAGTGCCTCTGCGAGGATGCTCCGTACTCGCCGTCCATCGCAGCGGACGAGCGTCGCTCGACATCCGTCACGCCACCTCCAAGGAGCACCTCTGTGAGCACCACCGTGTCCGAAGCCCTCCTCGAGCCGACCCGTCGCCCGGTCGCCGTCGCAGCCCTCACCGAGGTCATCGACGCCGAGGTCGCCGGCAAGTCGGGCTTCGGCGGCGCAGCCGTCAAGGCGGGCTACGCGGCTGCGAAGAAGCTCGGCGGCGACTTCGTCACGAGCGCCACCGACCGCCTGCTGCCGCAGTTCGCCTCGGCCCTCGACCCCTTCTGGGCCACGAAGGGCGAGCAGCCCTTCGGCGCGCACCTCGCGAGCCAGCCCGACGCCGCTGCCGATGCGCTGCTCGCCGTCACCGACGCGAAGGCCGCCGGCACCTCGCACGGCGCCGCCGCCAAGGTCTACGGCTCCCTGCGGGGCAAGGCCAAGGACCACGTCGTGGCTGCCCTGCCCCGGCTGGGCTCAGCTGTCGAGCGCGTCGTCGCCTGACGGGCGTCCGGCACCCTCGCGAGCCAGACTCCGCCGGTATGCCGTCCGGCGGGCTCAGGCGCCCCGCTCCCCCTGCACCTGCGGCTGGGGCTCGCGCTCCGAGGGCGCCTCGTGGGGTCGGTCCTTGGCGAGGCGAGGCAGCTGCGGTGCGAACTCCTCGCCGAGGTCGGAGATCGCCTGTCTGGCGAAGACCTGCTGCTCGGTGACCACCCGCTCCGACCGGCCGCGCCCGATGAAGGTGACGATCCAGTGCAGGAGCGTCGTGATGCGGTGCTTGAAGCCGATGATGTAGACGAGGTGCACGGCGAGCCAGAGGATCCAGGCGAAGAAGCCGCTGAACTGCGCCTTGCCGACCGAGGCGACGGCCGAGAAGCGTGAGATCGTTGCCATCGAGCCCTTGTCGAAGTACTCGAACGGGCCCTTCGGCTCCTGCCCCTTGAGCCGTCGGACGATCTGGTCGGCGGCGTAGCGGCCTCCCTGGATCGCCACCTGGGCCACGCCCGGGAGGCCCTTGAGCGACATCATGTCTCCGACGACGAAGACCTCGGGGTGGCCGGGGAGGGTGAGGTCGTCCTGCACCTGGATGCGTCCGGCGCGGTCGACCTCGGCACCGGTCTGCTCGGCGAGCATCCGTCCGAGGGGTGAGGCGGCGACGCCGGCGGCCCAGACCTTGCACACCGACTCGATGCGCTCGCGGTTGCCGTCGGGGTGCTCGACCTCGATGCCGGTCGAGTCGACGTCGACGACCTTGGCGCCGAGACGCACCTCGACACCCATCTCGGTGAGGCGGCTGACCGCGCGGTCACCGAGCTTCACGCCGAACGAGCCGAGCACGGCAGGGGCCGCGTCGAGCAGGATGACGCGGGCCTTGGTGGGGTCGATGCGCCGGAAGTCGCGCTTGAGCGTGCGGCGCGCCAGCTCGGAGATCTGACCGGCCATCTCGACGCCGGTCGGACCGGCACCGACGACGACGAACGTCATCAGCCGCTCGACCTCGGCGGGGGTCGAGGCGAGCTCGGCGAGCTCGAACGAGCCGAAGATGCGTCCGCGCAGCTCGAGCGCGTCGTCGATCGACTTCATGCCCGGGGCGTGGCGCGAGAAGTGGTCGTTGCCGAAGTAGGACTGGCCCGCGCCGGCCGCGACGATGAGGGTGTCGTAGGGCGTGACGCTCTCGCGCCCGACCGTGGAGTGGGTGACGGTGCGCGACTCGAGGTCGATGTCGGTGACCTCGCCGAGCAGCACCGTGGCGTTCTCCTGCCGGCGCAGCACCTCGCGCGTCGAGGGAGCGATCTCGCCCTCGGACAGGATGCCGGTGGCGACCTGGTAGAGCAGGGGCTGGAAGAGGTGGTGCGTCGTGCGGGCGATGAGGGTGACGTCGACGTCGGCGCGCTTCAGCTTCTGCGTGCTGAAGAGACCGCCGAAGCCGGAACCGATGACCACCACCCGGTGTCGGGGCTGCTGGGTGGACGTGCTCACGTGGTGCTCCTTGCTCCTTGTCGTTCATGGTCGGTCGTGCGCGACGTCGTCGTCGGTGGTGCGGTCACCGTGGTCAACACGGCGGTCGGCGAGAACCATGCCCGGGCGAGCCGGCGTGCGCACGCGTGTGACCGACTCCACACGCCCTCTCCAGTGTCGCGCTCATCCGGCGTTCCTGCGCAACACGACCAGCGTCGACGTCGAGGCCGACGGGCTGTAGCGGGCCTCGACCCAGGCGCGCAGCGGGTCGCCCGCCGGGGCCGAGGCACCGCCGCCGGCACGCCACCAGCCGGCCGGGCGCACGACGCAGTCGGGCACGACCTGCCGCTCGTCGAGCCACTGCACGACGTGCGAGGTGCTGGGTCCGAAGTCACCGAGCCACGTCACGGGGGTCGCAGAACGCACGTCACCCATGAGGTATGCCGCGGGGTAGCCGATGGCCAGCACGCTCGATCCCGCCGTGGCGCAGGACCTCAGCGCCGCCTGGGCCACCCCCACCTCGGCCGCGCGACGATCGGTCGTGAGCAGGCCGGCATACGCCCCCTGCGGTGCTGCGGTGTCGAGCCGGCCCAGCGGACCGTCGCGGAAGCTCGTGGCCGTGTGGGAGGCGACGAGGGCGACGAGGACCACTGCCCCGACACCGGCTGCGGTCCACCCGGTGACGTGTCGCGAGCTGACGCGCGGTGCTGCCGGTGCTCGAGTCACCGGAGCCCGGAGCCGGGTGAGACCGGTGAGGGCGGAGGCGGTCACGGCGAAGACGGCGGGCGCGAGGCAGGCACCCACTGCGCCCCACGTCGGTGACGAGGACGTGAAGGCCGCGATGACCGGTGCGCCGATGACCGTCGGGGCGGCGCCGATGGTGAGCAGGCGCAGGGCAGCTCCCCGCAGGAGCGCAGCGGTGACGATGGCGGCCGGCAGCAGCACCAGCGTGAGCACGAGGGCCAGCACCGGGCTGAGCCACGAGCCGACGGAGAAGGTGGCCGCCGCCGCGTCCCGCGTCAGGCCGTGGGCCGCGGTGAGCGCGACGGCCGCGAGCAGCAGCGGGCCTGCCACGACGCTCCGGCGCCACAGGGCGACCGCGGCGGCCACCCCGAGGCCGAGCGCGACGAGGACAGCGGGGTGCGTCAGCTCCCCGCCGAGGTAGGCGAGCCACGCCTCGAGCCGGGTCAGCCGGTCGACACGCTCGCCTTGGTAGTCGGCCGTGAACGCCAGGGTCTCGCGCACGTGGTCGAGGCCCCAGAGCCAGCCGGCGAGGCCGGCGACGACGAGCGCGGCACCGGCAGCACCGGCGGTCAGGCCGGCGCGCACCCGGCCCCGGGACCACCCGAGGCTGAGCAGCAGCAGGGCCGCCCCCGCGGGGGCCGTCACGGGGTGGCTCACGGCGCCCAGCACGGCCGCCGCTCCCCCGAGCACGGCCCACCTCACGGCCGACTGTGGCCGCCCCGACATCTCGGCCGCCCCCGACGCCCCCGCCGCAGTCTCCGGCGTCTCCGGCAACGACCCGCGGGCGATGGCGCCGACGGCGCTGCTCGCGGCCACGAGGTAGAGCAGCGCCGGAGTCGTGTTGTAGCCGACGAGCTGCAGGTTGTAGGCGGTGGGCACGACTGCTGCCACGGCTGCCACGCCGCTGGTCAGGCGACCGAGGGAGCGGGCGACGGCCCGCCAGGCCAGCGCGGCCACCGCGAGCGTGAGCACGACGAAGAAGACCCGCGAGGCGAGCACGACGCCCGAGACGCCCACGACGTGCAGCCATCCCCACACGAACGGCACGGCCGGCCAGGCGCCGAGCACCTGGAGGTTCATCTCGTCGCGGAAGGGCTGGTCACCGCGGGCGAGCCGCATCGCCAGCTCGACGGCGTGCGTGCCGTCACCGAGGTCGAGCCCGAGCCGGGCCCGAGCGATGAGCGCTCCGGCCACGACGAGCATGAGGATCGGGATGGCGAGACGACGAACGGGGAGGGCCACAAGGGCACCTCCCCGTCGTCGGGTCGAACCGGTCACTCCGGTCGCCGGGTGATCAGAGGTTCTTCTGGATCTCCGACCACTGACGCTCGACGTCGTCGAGGCCACCACACATGTAGAAGGCCTGCTCGGCGACGTGGTCGTACTCGCCGTCGGCGATCTTGGTGAAGCCCTCGATCGAGTCGGCGAGCGACACGGTCGAGCCCTCGATGCCGGTGAACTGCTTCGCGACGTAGGTGTTCTGCGACAGGAAGCGCTGGATGCGGCGGGCGCGGTTGACGAGGATCTTGTCCTCTTCGGAGAGCTCGTCGATGCCGAGGATCGCGATGATGTCCTGCAGCTCCTTGTTGCGCTGGAGGATCGACTTGATGCGCACGGCCGTGTTGTAGTGGTCGGCCGTGATGTAGCGCGGGTCGAGGATGCGCGACGTCGACGACAGCGGGTCGACGGCCGGGTAGATACCCATCGACGCGATGTCACGCGAGAGCTCGGTCGTCGCGTCGAGGTGCGCGAAGGTCGTGGCCGGGGCCGGGTCGGTGTAGTCGTCGGCCGGCACGTAGATCGCCTGCATCGAGGTGATCGAGTGACCACGCGTCGAGGTGATGCGCTCCTGGAGCGTGCCCATCTCGTCGGCGAGGGTGGGCTGGTAGCCCACGGCGGACGGCATACGGCCGAGGAGGGTGGAGACCTCGGAGCCGGCCTGCGTGAAGCGGAAGATGTTGTCGATGAAGAGCAGCACGTCCTGGTTCTGGACGTCGCGGAAGTACTCCGCCATCGTCAGGGCCGACAGGGCGACGCGCAGACGCGTGCCCGGCGGCTCGTCCATCTGGCCGAAGACGAGAGCGGTCTGTCCGAGGACGCCCGCCTCCTCCATCTCGACCATGAGGTCGTTGCCCTCACGGGTGCGCTCGCCGACACCGGCGAACACCGACACACCACCGTGGTCGCGGGCCACGCGGGCGATCATCTCCTGGATGAGCACCGTCTTGCCCACGCCGGCGCCGCCGAAGAGGCCGATCTTGCCACCCTGGACGTAGGGCGTCATGAGGTCGATGACCTTGATGCCGGTCTCGAACATCGTGGTCTTGGACTCGAGCTGGTCGAAGGCCGGAGCCTTGCGGTGGATGCCCCAGCGCTCCTTGACCTCGAGCGTCTCGCCCTCGGCGAGGTTCATGCACTCACCCGTCGTGTTGAACACGTGGCCGAGCGTCACGTCGCCCACCGGCACGGTGATCGGGCCGCCGGTGTCCTGCACCGACGAGCCGCGCACGAGGCCGTCGGTCGGCTGGAGCGAGATCGCGCGGACCATGCTGTCACCGATGTGCTGGGCAACCTCGAGGTTGATGTTCTTCGTCTCACCGGCGAGGGTGACCTGGGTGGTGAGCAGGTTGTACTGCTCGGGCATCGAGTCGGCCGGGAACTCGACGTCCACGACCGGGCCGATGATGCGGGAGATGCGTCCGACGCCGCCCTCGGGCGGGGCCGTCCACTGGGTGTCGCTGACAGTTGCAGTCATGGTGGTCTGCTTCCTTACCTGTGGGCGTTACTTCTTGGCGTCCGCGAGGGCGTTGGCGCCGCCCACGATTTCGCTGATCTCTTGGGTGATACCGGCCTGGCGGGCCTGGTTGGCGAGGCGCTGGTAGGTCTTGATCAGCTCCGTCGCGTTGTCGGTTGCCGACTTCATCGCGCGCTGGCGGGCAGCGAGCTCCGAGGCCGACGAGCTGAGCAGGGCGGTGTAGATCCGGTTGCGCACGTACTTCGGGAGCAGCCGGTCGAGCACCTCGGAGGCGCTCGGCTCGAAGTCGTACTCCGGAGCGATGGTGCCCTCGTCGTAGGTCTGCACCGAGAAGTCGAGACCGCGGTCGCTGTCTCCCTCGGTGTCCTTGTCGACGACCTCGAGCGGCAGCAGGCGCAGCACGTGCGGGTCCTGGCGCACCATCGAGCGGAAGCGGGTGTAGACGAGGTGGATCTCGTCGTGCCCGCCCTCGGCGAAGTCCTTGAGGAAGTCGGCGGTGATCCGGTCGGCGATGTCCTTGGCGTTCTCGAACGTCGGGGCGTCGGAGAAGCCGCTCCACTCCTGGGCGTACTCACGCTTGCGGAACTTGTAGTAGCTGACCGCCTTGCGACCGACGAGGTAGGGCACGACCTCCTTGCCCTCGCTCTCGAGGAGGGCGACGAGCTCGGCAGCGCGCTTGAGCGCCGCCACCGAGTAGGCACCGGCGAGACCGCGGTCGGCCGTGATGATCACGACGCCGGCGCGCTTGGCCTCGGCGTTCGACGTGGTCAGCGGGTGGTCCTCGTTGGTGTTCGTCGCGACCGCGCTCACGGCCCGGGTCAACGCCGTGGTGTAGGGCATCGCCTCGGTGGCCCGCTGCCGGGCCTTGATGACGCGCGCCGCCGCAATCAGCTCCATCGCGTTCGTGATCTTCTTGATGGAGTTGACGGACTTGATGCGCTGGCGGTAGATCCGCATCTGCGCTCCCATGCGCTCCGCCTCTCTTGGTCGGTGTGGGGTGTGGGCGTTCGGTCGGCGACAGCCGTTCCGGTATGCCGTCCGGCGGGGCACCCGCGTCACGCGCGGGCGGGTCCGGTCAGGACGGCATACCGGATCGGGTCACCTGGTCTTGACGATCCGGGCCTGGTCGATGTCGGCGTCGTCGAGCTCCTCGACGTCCTCCTGGCCGGCCTGCAGGCCGTCGCGGCCGGTGCCACGGAAGGTGAACTTCACGTCGTCGACGGCCTTGCCGAGGGCGTTCTCGGTGTCCTCGTCCAGCTTCAACGTCTCGCGGATCGTCTGGAGGATCTTGCCGTCGCGGCGCAGGGTCTCGAGCAGCTCCGCCTCGAACGGGCGGATGTCCTCGACGGCGATGTCGTCGAGCTTGCCCGTCGTGCCGGCCCAGACCGAGACGACCTGTTCCTCGACGGGGTACGGGTTGCTCTGCGGCTGCTTGAGCAGCTCGACGAGGCGCGCACCACGGGCGAGCTGGGCTCGCGAGGCGGGGTCGAGGTCGGAGGCGAACATCGCGAACGCCTCCATGGCGCGGAACTGCGCGAGGTCGAGCTTGAGGCGCCCGGCGACCGACTTCATCGCCTTGATCTGCGCGGCACCACCGACTCGCGACACCGAGACACCCACGTCGATGGCGGGGCGCACGTTGGCGTTGAAGAGGTCGGCCTGGAGGTAGATCTGGCCGTCGGTGATCGAGATGACGTTGGTCGGGATGTAGGCCGAGACGTCACCCGCCTTGGTCTCGATGATCGGCAGACCGGTCATCGAGCCGTGGCCCAGCTCGTCGGAGAGCTTGGCGCAACGCTCGAGCAGACGCGAGTGCAGGTAGAAGACGTCACCCGGGTAGGCCTCGCGGCCCGGCGGACGGCGCAGCAGCAGCGACACGGCGCGGTAGGCCTCGGCCTGCTTGCTCAGGTCGTCGAAGACGATGAGGACGTGCTTGCCCTGGTACATCCAGTGCTGGCCGATGGCCGAGCCGGTGTAGGGGGCGAGGTACTTGAAGCCGGCCGAGTCGGACGCGGGGGCAGCGACGATGGTGGTGTACTCGAGCGCGCCGGCCTCCTCGAGGGTGCCGCGGACCGACGCGATCGTCGAGCCCTTCTGGCCGATGCCGACGTAGATGCAGCGCACCTGCTGGTCGGGGTCGCCCGACTCCCAGTTGCGCTTCTGGTTGATGATCGTGTCGATCGCGACCGTCGTCTTGCCGGTCTGGCGGTCGCCGATGATGAGCTGGCGCTGGCCACGGCCGATCGGGGTCATCGCGTCGATCGACTTGATGCCCGTCTGCAGCGGCTCGTGCACCGACTTGCGCTGCACGACGTTGGGCGCCTGGAGCTCGAGGGCACGACGGCCCTCGGCCTCGATGTCGCCCAGACCGTCGATCGGCGTGCCGAGCGGGTCGATGACGCGACCGAGGAAGGCGTCGCCCACGGGGACCGAGAGGACCTCGCCCGTGCGCTTGACGACCTGTCCCTCCTCGATGCCGGAGAAGTCACCGAGGATGACGACACCGATCTCGTGGACGTCGAGGTTGAGCGCGAGGCCCAACGTGCCGTCCTCGAACTGCAGCAGCTCGTTGGTCATGGCCGAGGGCAGACCCTCGACGTGGGCGATGCCGTCGCCGGCGTCCGTGACGCGGCCGACCTCTTCGCGGGAGGCCGTGCCGGGCTCGTAGGACTGGACGAACGAGTCCAGCGCGTCCCGGATCTCCTCCGGACGGATCGAAAGCTCCGTCATGTCAGATCTTCTCCTCGGTTTCGACCCGCGTGCGGGTCGGTGGTTTCTCTAAGAGCTGGGGGTTGGTGCTCAGGCACCCATGGCGCGGCGGGCCGCGTCGAGCTTGCGGATGACGGTGCCGTCGATGACCTCGTCACCGATCTCGACCTTGATGCCGCCCAGGACCCGGGGGTCGACGACGGTGTTGACGTGGACGGTGCCGCCGTAGATGGCCGACAGCCCCGCCGCGAGGCGGGAACGCTCCTGCTCACCCAGCGGCACCGCCGAGATGACGGTGGCCGTCTGCTGCTCGCGGCGGGTGGCCGCGATCTCGAGGTACTCACGCACGGTGGTGTCGAAGCGACGCCCCCGCGGCGCGGCGACGGCCTGACGTGCGAGCACCTGGGTCTGCGACGTAGCCCGGCCCTCGAGCAACGAGGCGACCAGCGCGGTGCGGCGCTCGGCCGAGGCCGAGGAGTCCGACAGTGCGGAGCGCAGGTCGGTGTCGGCGGCGACGATCCGTTCGAAGCGGAAGAGCTCGTCCTCCACCTGGTCGGCGCTGCCCTGGGACTCGGCATCGGCGATGACGGCCTCCACGGCATACCGCTCCAGGGTGTCGGAGAGGTCACGCTCGGAGCTCCATCGCTGGCTGACGACGCCCTTGAGCACGACGAGCGCCTCGGCGCCCACCCTGCTGGCGAAGAGCCGCTCGGCGAGGTCGGTCTTGCGAGCACCGTCGTGCGACGGGTCGGCGACCGCGCGACGCAGGGTCACGTTGCTGTCGAGCAGGGCGACGACGGCGAAGAGCTCCTCGGCCAACCGCGAGCGGTCGGCACCGGCAGCGAGCACACCGGTGAACGCCTCGCGGCTCCCGACCGCAGCTGCGCGTGAGGATCCCTGCATCAGGCGTCTCCGACCTTCTCGCGGACGACGTCGCCCGACTCGAGCTCGGCGAGGAAGCGCTCGACGATGTTGCGCTGCCGGGCCTCGTCCTCCAGCGACTCACCGACGATGCGGCCCGCGAGCTCGGTGGACATGCGGCCCACGTCGCCACGGAGCGAGACGACCGCCTGCTGGCGCTCGGCCTCGATCTGCTTGTGTGCCGTCTCGGTGATGCGCGAGGCGTCGGCCGCGGCCTGCTCACGCATCTCGGCGATGATCTGCGCGCCCTGGGCCTTGGCGTCCTCACGGATGCGCGAGGCCTCCGCGCGTGCCTCGATCAGCTGCGCCTGGTACTGCTCGAGGGCAGCCTGGGCCTGCGCCTGGGCCTCCTCGGCCTTGTTCATCCCGCCCTCGATCGCCGCGGTGCGCTCGGCGTAGATCTGCTCGAGTCGCGGCACGACCTTCTGCTTGACCACGACGTAGAGGAGCGCGAAGGTGGCGAGCCCGAAGAAGAACTCGAGCGGGTGCGGGATGATCGGTGCCGCGGTGGCCCAGAAGCCCTCTTCGCCGCCTTCGGCGAACACGAACGATGCTTGCATGCGGGTCTCCTAGAGAGAAACGGGTGCGTCGATGAGCTGGGTCGCCCGGTGGGCGATCAGCCGCGGAAGACGAACGCGAGCGCGATACCGAAGATGGCGAGCGCCTCGGTGATGGCCATGCCGAGGAAGGCGATCGGCTGGAGCATGCCGCGGGCCTCGGGCTGACGGGCAACGCCGTTGATGTAGGCGGCGAAGATCAGACCGACACCGATACCGGGGCCGATGGCGGAGAGGCCGTAACCGAGGATGGCGATGTTGCCAGTCATGTTGTTTCCATTTCCTTCTGGTCGGTCCCGGCGACGGGTGCCACCGGGGTCGTGCGGGGGGTCGTGCAGGGGTGGTGCGGGACGAACGGGCTTAGTGGTCGTCGGCGAGGGCGCCGCCGATGTAGAGCGCCGAGAGGAGCGTGAAGACGTAGGCCTGGAGGAACTCGACCAGCATCTCGAAGAGCGTCATGACGACGGCGAAGACCCACGTGACGCCACCGGCGATGACGAGGATGCCGCCGCTGGTCAGCATGTACCAGCCGCCGGTGATGAACAGCACGATGAGGATGTGGCCGGCGAACATGTTGCCGAAGAGTCGCAGCGCGAGCGTCACCGGACGGGTGAAGAGGTCGGTGATCAGCTCGAGGAAGAAGATCGGCAGGATCATGCCCTTGGGCAGGCCCGACGGGACGAGCGACTTCCAGTAGCCGAAGAAGCCGTGCTTCTTCATGCCGACGACGTGGAAGACGACCCAGACGATGAGCGAGAGGGCGATCGGGAAGCCGATGCGGCTGAACGTCGGGTAGCTCATCGGCGGGATCACGCCGAAGAAGTTGTTGACGAGGATGATCATGAAGAGCGAGAACAGCAGCGGGACGAACTTGAGGAACTCCTTGCTGCCGATGAGGTCCTTGGCGATGCCGTTGCGCACCATGCCGTAGACCGCTTCGGTCGCCATCTGCCCGCGGCCCGGAACGAGCGCCTTCTTGCGGGTCGTGGCCAGCAGGAACCAGATGACGAGGCCGGTGGAGAGCACCACCAGGAAGATCGGGCGGGTGATGGCCCATGCCCCGTCACCGATGATCGGCTGCCAGAACTCCTCCACACCGGGGGCGGTGTACTCCGACGGCGCGGCGGACACGAGGCTCACGGGTTACTCCTTCGTAGGTCTTTGGCAGGTGTCGTGACGCGCTGCATCTCGACGGTCGAAAAGTCTGTGCTGAGCACCGGGCCGGTGGGGCTCCGGTCGGCCGGGCCGGTCTCTCGCGCACCGCCGGGGGGCGCGGGGACGAGCCGGCCCGCCGGAAGGCTCAATGGGTACCGTATCGGAACCAGATCAGGTAGAGCGACAGGGCCATCCCACCGACGATCCCCGCTCCGACGAGCCATGTCGTGCCGAGCCAGAGGTCGAGCAGGGCGCCGAGTCCGCCGTAGATCAGCGGGCCCGTGATCAGGTAGGCGACAGCCTTCCACGCGGAGTTGGACTCGCGCAGGTTCCACTGCCGCTCGCGTTCCTTCTTGTCCTCGGCGCTCTCCTCGGGCTCCGGACCGCCGACTGGTGGCGACGTCATCGCGCCCTCCGCTCTCACGACTCATCACGCGGCTCCCGGGACGGCGTGTCGAGGGCAGCAGCGCCGTCAGGATCGTAGGCGAAGATGCGCAGCCGCTTGTAGGCGCGCATCTCGAAGAAGAGCCACACGAGGGCGCAGACGGTGATCGTCAGCCCCACGGCATACCCCGACACCCAGCTCACGTCGCGCAGGAGGAACATCGCAACGCCGAGCACGATCACCTTGAAGGTGTAGGTCAGCATCACGACGAGCATGACGGTCGTGGGTGCCATCTCGGCCGTGCGCTTCATGACGAGCAGCGTCAGGCTGAAGAAGAAGATGACGAGAGCGGCACCGACGGCTGCCGACCAGGCGGCCTTGGGGCTCGAGAAGAGACCGACGACGATGCACCCGATCGCGACGACGACGGTCGGCAGGAGCGAGCCCCGGAGGAGCTGCGCGAACGCATCGGACTGTGATGCGGTGCGGGCCGGTGTGGCGCTCAAGAAAAAACCTGCCTGGTCTGCGTGGTGAGGCATGTCGAGAGACATGCTGCTGGCGGGGCGGGGTCGGGCTCGATCGTCTTGTGGCGGAAGGCATTCCGCGCCCCCCGGAGTCTGGTTCACAGGTTCTCCCAAGGTGCTTGTGAATGCTATCACAAGCGTTCTGACGCCCTCCACCTCGGCAGCCGGACGGTGAGCACCACCCCGACCGCTGCAGCCGCGGCCACGACCGCGACCGGACGCCAGCCGTCCCAGATGACGAAGGACACCGACCCGAGCGCCACGATCGCGGCCCACAGGTAGAGGATGAGCACTGCCCGCCGGTGGGTGTGGCCGATGCTCAGCATGCGGTGGTGCAGGTGCTTGGCGTCGGGGTGCCACGGCCGCTGCCCGGCCATCGTGCGGCGCACGATGGCCAGCACCATGTCGAGCAGCGGCAGCATGAGCACCGCGAGCGGCAGGACGATCGGCAGGAAGGCGGCCGACACCTCGTTGCTGCTCACCTGGCCCGGGTCGACGTTGCCGGTCAGCGTGATCGTGGCCGCCGACATGAGCAGGCCGAGCGTCAGCGCTCCCGAGTCGCCCATGAAGAGGCGGGCCGGGTGGAAGTTGTGCGGCAGGAAGCCCGCGCAGCAGCCGACGAGCGCGGCCGAGATGAAGGTGGCCGTCGAGAAGACGTTGGCCGGCACGAACGAGCGCGACACGAGATAGCTGTAGGTGAAGAAGGCGAGCGCCGCGATGCCGACGACGCCGGCGGCGAGACCGTCGAGGCCGTCGATGAAGTTGACCGCGTTGGTCCAGACGAGCACGACGATGACGGTGAAGAGGACGAGCACCGGCACGGGCAGGATCGTCGTGCCGAAGATCGGCAGCGACAGCAGCTGCACTCCGGTGTAGGCCATCAGCCCCGCAGCGAGCATCTGCCCGGCGAGCTTGGTCACCCAGTCGAGCTCACGGATGTCGTCGAACGCACCGACGAGGCAGACGATGCCGCCCGCCGCGATGACCCCGAGGATCTGGCGCGTCGAGAAGAGCGTGCCGAGGTAGGGCAGCGCTCGGGCCACGAGGGCCGCCGCGACGAAGCCGATGTAGATGCCCACTCCCCCGAGCCGCGGGATCGGCGTCGTGTGGACGTCGCGCTCGCGCACCGCCGTGAAGGCCCCCGTCGCCACCGCGAGGCTGCGGATGAACGGGGTCACGAGGTAGGTGACCGCCGCGGCCACGATGAGGACGAGAACGTACTCGTGCACCTACCGACCTTCGCTCGTGCGCCGACGCTGGCGGGGTGGCCAGGCTCAGCGGGGGTATGCCGGGAAGCGCGTCACGAGGTCGGTGACCTCGGCCCGGACGTCCTTGCTGACGGCGTGGTCGGGGTCGGCGTCGCCCGCGGTCACGGCCCGGTGGATGAGCGCGGCGATCTGCTTCATCTCCTCGAGGCCCATCCCCTGCGTCGTCACCGAGGGGGTGCCGACACGGATGCCGGAGGCGATGTTGGCCTTCTGGGGGTCGAACGGGATGGCGTTCTTGTTGAGCACGATGCCGGCGGCGTCGGCCCGCTCCTCGGCCTCCTTGCCTGTGACGCCCACACCCTGCAGGTCGAGCAGGGCGAGGTGGGTGTCGGTGCCGCCGGTCGTCGGACGGATGCCGAGCTCGAGCAGGCTGGCCGCGAGCTGCCGGCTGTTGGCGATGACGTCGGTGGCGTACTGGGCGTACTCCGGGGTGGCGGCCTCCTTGAAGTTGACCGCCTTGGCCGCGATGGTGTGCATCTGCGGGCCGCCCTGCATCATCGGGAAGATCGCCTTGTCCATGGCCGCGGCGTGCTCGGCCTTGCAGACGAGGGCACCCGAGCGCGGGCCGCGCAGCACCTTGTGGGTCGTGAAGGTGACGACGTCGGCGTAGGGCACCGGTGACGGGATCGCCTTGCCGGCCACCAGACCGATGAAGTGGGCCGCGTCGACCCAGAGGATGGCGCCGACCTCGTCGGCGATCGCGCGGAAGCGCTCGAAGTCGATGAGGCGCGGGATGGCCGAGCCGCCGGCGCAGATGACCTTGGGCCGGTGCTCCTTGGCGAGGGCCTCGACCTGGTCGTAGTCGATGTTCTCGCTCTGCTTGTCGACGCCGTAGTGGACGGCGTTGAACCACTTGCCCGAGAAGGAGACCTTCGTGCCGTGGGTGAGGTGGCCACCCATCGGCAGGGCCATCGCGAGGATCGTGTCGCCCGGGGCCATGAACGCGCCGTAGACGGCCTGGTTGGCGCTCGCGCCGGAGTGGGCCTGCACGTTGGCGTGGTCGGCGCCGAAGAGGGCCTTGGCCCGCTCGATGGCGATCGTCTCGGCCTTGTCGACCTCGGAGCAGCCGCCGTAGTAGCGGCGCCCGGGATAGCCCTCCGCGTACTTGTTGGACAGCGTCGACCCGAGGGCCGTCAGCACGGCGGGCGAGCTGATGTTCTCGCTCGCGATGAGCTGCAGTCCGCCGCGGATGCGGTCGAGCTCCGAGAGCAGCACGCCGGCGATGTCGGGGTCGAAGGACTGCAGGGCACCGAAGTCGGAGCCGTAGAACGTGTCGTCAGCCATGGGGCATCTCCGGGTGGGGTCTCGGGAGTCGGGCGCGAGCCAACTCTATTGCGTGGGTGTCACGCCGTCGGTGCGGCGCTCGTCTGAGGACACGTCGTGCCACTCCCCGAGGGTGTCGTCAGCCGGGCCACCGGTCGCGGTCTCGCCCACCGACTCGGTGCCGGCGGCCTCCGTCTCGGCGGCGGCCACCTCGGCGTCGATGCTGGCGGCGTCAGCGTCGGCGTCGGTCCCGGTGGCGGTGACCTCGGCGTCGTCCGTCGAGACGTCGTGCCACTCGCCGAGGGTGTCCTCCTCGGAGTCCTCGTCGGAGACGACGTCGTCGGGCGGGAGCAGCGCTGCGTCGATGTCCTCCTGGGCGATGGCGCCGATGCGCAGGGTCACCGGGGCCTCCCCCGTGCAGTCGATGATCGTCGAGGCCTCACCGTCACCCGAGGGACCGGCGTCGAGATAGACCGAGACCGACTCCCCCAGCATGGCCATGGCCTCGTCGACGGTGCGGGCGGCCGGGTCGCCGGTCGTGTTGGCACTCGTCACCGCCATCGGGCCCACGTCGCCGAGCAGCTCGAGGGTGAGGTCGTGGTCGGGCACGCGCAGCGCGACGGTGCCGTTGGTGTCGCCGAGATCCCAGTGGAGCGAGGTCTGGGCTCGCAGCACGACGGTGAGCGGCCCGGGCCAGAACTTCTCCATCAGCCGCTGCGCGTAGTCGGGCACCTGTGTCGCGAGGCCCTGCGCCGTGCGCGCCGTGGGGATGAGCACCGGCGGCGGCATGTCGCGGCCGCGACCCTTGGCGGCGAGCACGGAGGCCACCGCGGTCGCATCGAACGCGTCGCAGCCGATGCCGTAGACGGTGTCGGTCGGCAGCACGATGACCTCGCCGCGACGGATCGCTCCGGCGGCGGCGGGCACACCATCGGTGCGCCCGCTGGGATCAGTGCAGTCGTAGCGCTCGCTCACGGCCCGAAGCCTAACCGGGAGTCGTGGTCGATCGGCGCGCGGTCGTCACCCGTGGACGGCCCGCGAGGTCGGGGTGGTCCTGCACGTCGGTCCACTCCCCCGTCGCCCGCAGGCGCCGCGGGAGGCTCTCGCCCTGGCTGTCGGCGTGCTCGACGAGCACGAGACCCCCGGCACGCAGCAGCCCGGCCGCGACCCGCACGACCGCGAGCGGGATCGCCAGCCCGTCCTCGCTGCCGCCATAGAGCGCGATCTCGGGATCGTGGTCGCGCACCTCCGGGTCGATCGGGACGGCCCCGACGGGGATGTAGGGCGGGTTGATCGTCACGACGTCGACCGCACCGGACCAGTCGTCGAAGCACGGCCGCGTCGCATCGCCGAGGACGAGGTCGACGTCGAGCCCCAGCCGGTCGCGGTTCGCGGTCGCCCAGGCCCACGCCTCGGGCGAGACCTCGATCCCGCGGACCTCGGCCTGGGGGCACTCGTCCTTGAGCGCGAGCGGGATGGCACCCGAGCCCGAGCACAGGTCCACCACCCGGGGGTCGCTGGCGGACGGCAGCCGGGTGAGCTCGGCGAGCGCGAGGTCGACGAGCACCTCGGTCTCCGGGCGCGGCACGAAGACCCCGGGGCCGACGGCGAGCGTCAGGTGCCGGAAGGCGGCGTGGCCGGTGAGGTGCTGCAGCGGCACCCGGCGGGCCCGCTCGTCGACGAGGACGGCATACCCCGGTGGGAGGGTGCGCCCGCCGAGCACCAGCAGCCGGCGCACCTCGCCGACCTCGACCCCGAGGGCGTGCGCCGCGAGCGCCAGGGCGTCGGGCTCCGGTGAGGGCACCCCGGCGTCGGCGAGGCGCGCCGTCGCAGCGCGTATGCCGTCGCGGAGGTCGGTCACCGACAGCTCACTCGGGTGCCCCGGCGAGGGCGGCGAGCTTGGCCGCCTCGTCCGCGTCGAGAGCCGACTGCACGACGGGGTCGAGGTCGCCGTCGAGCACTGCGTCGAGGTTGTAGGACTTGTAGCCGGTGCGGTGGTCGGAGATGCGGTTCTCGGGAAAGTTGTAGGTGCGGATGCGCTCCGAGCGGTCGACGGTGCGCACCTGCGAGCGGCGGGCGGCACTCGCCTCGGCGTCGGCCTCGTCCTGGGCGAGCTGGTGCAGGCGGGCGCGGAGCACGCGCATCGCGGCCTCCTTGTTCTGCAGCTGCGACTTCTCGTTCTGGCACGAGACGACGAGACCGGTCGGCACGTGCGTGATGCGCACGGCCGAGTCGGTGGTGTTGACGCTCTGCCCGCCGGGACCGCTGCTGCGATAGACGTCGATGCGCAGGTCGCCCGGGTCGATCGTCACCTCGACCTCCTCGGCCTCGGGCATGACGAGCACGCCTGCGGCCGAGGTGTGGATTCGTCCCTGGCTCTCGGTCACGGGGACCCGCTGCACCCGGTGCACGCCGCCTTCGTACTTGAGCCGCGCCCACGGGGCCTCGTCGAGACCGGGCGTGCCCTTGGCCTTGACCGAGACCCGCACGTCCTTGTAGCCGCCGAGGTCGCTCTCGGTGGCGTCCTCGATTACGGTGCGCCAGCCGCGCTGCTCGGCGTAGCGGAGATACATCCGCAGCAGGTCGCCGGCGAAGAGCGCGGACTCGTCGCCGCCCTCCCCCGCCTTGACCTCGAGAATGACGTCGCGGTCGTCGTCAGGGTCGCGCGGCACGAGCATCCGACGCAGGTGCTCCTCGGCCGCCGCCTCGCGGGCCTCGAGCGAGGGCACCTCGGCGGCGAAGGACTCGTCCTCGGTCGCGAGCTCGCGGGCTGCGCCGAGGTCGTCGACCGCCGCCTGCCACGCCCGCGCCGCGGCGACGGTGGGCGCCAGGGCGGCATACCTCTTGTTGAGGGTGCGCACGAGGTCCTGGTCGGTGTGGATCGCCGGCTCGGCGAGGCGACGCTCGAGCTCGGAGTACTCGTCGAGGATCGACTGCACGGAGTCGAGCACGATGATCACCTCTCGGCCGGGACGTCGCGGTCACTTCAGGGTCAAAGACGAACGCCGGCCCCCGACGACCGAAGTCGTGGGAGCCGGCGTGCGGGAGACCTACTTGGCGGCCTTCTTGCCGTAGCGGGCCTCGAACCGGGCCACGCGGCCACCGGTGTCGAGGATCTTCTGCTTGCCCGTGTAGAACGGGTGGCACTGCGAGCACACGTCGGCCGAGATCTTGCCCGACGTCTCGGTGCTGCGCGTCGTGAACGTGCTGCCACAGGTGCAGGTCACCGTGGTCTCGACGTAGGCGGGGTGCAGGTCCTTCTTCACAGCGTCTCCTTGAGTTCACATGGCCGGGTCGGAGTCCTCACAGCACCCGTGGGGCGCCTGCTCGTCCGTGAACCGGTCCAAAGGAAGATTGTGCCAGAGGTGTGGCACCTCTCCCAAAACGCCGGACCCCCTCCCCTCATTCCCGTATGCCGCCCGCCCGGCTCAGCCCGCGTCATGCAGATCGCGCAGCATGCTGTGCGCTGTGCATGACACAACCTCCGACCTCAGGCCGCCTGCCCCGAGAGCAGGTGGTGCCCCCTCACGACCTGGTCCATGAACGCCGCTGCATTCAGGCGCAGGCCGATGACGGGGATGCGTAGGACCCGGGAGTCGCTGAGCACGAACTCGTTCTGTCGCAGCGCATCGTCGACAGGGTTGAGCGCCAGCCCGTGGTGCCCTCCGTCGATCTCCACGACGAGCCCGATGTCATCCCAGGCGACGTCGAGGTAGACCCGCCCGTCTCGTTGGACCCGCACGTCCTGACGACTCGGCTCAGGCAGTCCGTGGTCGCGACACAGCCTCGCGAAGTCCAGTTCGCCCAGCGAGTGCACCCCGTCACAAACGTCACGGATGACGGCATGCAGGAAGGGCCGCCGAGGGCTCCTCGTCTGAGCGAGCCAGTGAGCAAGCAAGCGATCGGGCCTGATCAGACGCTGCTGCACCACAAGACAGATGATGAGCGCGGCCTGGCGATCACTCCTCGCCCACTGCGCCGCGCGTACGGTCGCTGCCTCGGGTCGCGCCCGTGGCACCCCGACCTCGAGGGACGGCCCGAGCTCGCGCCGCCGGCGAAGTCGCACGCCCGACAACGAGTAACCCCGGCTGCGTGACGGGAGAGCCACGTCGATGACCTCAGGACGGAAGCCGGTGAGGCCGCCAGCGACCAAGGCAGCGACCCCATCGAGGACGGCCCCAGACCCCGACTCCCACACGGCCTGCCAGAGCAGGGCCTCACCCGTCGGAGCGCCCGTGCCGATCACGACCGTGTGCCTGCCTGCTCGACGCCAGCGGCCTGCCGTCACCTCGGACGCGACGTCGTGACGGGTGAGACCCGCGGCGCGAAGGTCTCGCCGGTGAGCGACTCCGGCATGCAGAGCCGCGACCGGCGCCGCAAGCCGGGCACGTTGTTCCCGACTGACCCGCCTTGACATCGCTCCACGGTGCCCGATCGGGGTCCCGCATCGGCCCCGCCATCCACAGGGTCGGCTCTGTCATGTCAGACGCACAGCAGACTGTGCGTTCTGCAGCACACGAGCCAGACGCACGTATGCCGCTCACCCGGGGTGGGCGAGCGGCATACGGGATGGTGCTGGTGCGGTGCGGGTCAGCCCTCGTCGTCGATCTTCATCGACGACGTCTGCTGCACCTGGAGCAGGAACTCGTAGTTCGTGCGGGTCTTGCGCAGGCGGTCGGTCAGCAGCTCGATGCCCTGCACCGGGTCGAGCGCGGCGAGCACTCGGCGCAGCTTCCACATGATTTTCAGCTCCTCGCTCGCGAGGAGGATCTCCTCGCGACGGGTGCCCGAGGCGTTGATGTCGACCGCGGGGAAGATCCGCCGGTTGGCGAGCTCGCGCGAGAGCTTGAGCTCCATGTTCCCGGTGCCCTTGAACTCCTCGAAGATCACCTCGTCCATCTTGGAGCCCGTCTCGACGAGCGCCGTGGCGAGGATCGTCAGCGACCCGCCGTTCTCGATGTTGCGCGCCGCGCCGAAGAACTTCTTCGGCGGGTAGAGCGCAGCCGAGTCGACACCGCCCGAGAGGATGCGCCCGCTCGCAGGTGCGGCGAGGTTGTAGGCGCGACCGAGCTTGGTGATCGAGTCGAGGAGCACGACGACGTCGTGGCCGAGCTCCACGAGACGCTTGGCACGCTCGATGGCGAGCTCGGCGACCGTCGTGTGGTCCTCGGCCGGGCGGTCGAAGGTCGAGGCGATGACCTCACCCTTCACGGCCCGCTGCATGTCGGTGACCTCTTCGGGACGCTCGTCGACGAGGACGACCATCAGGTGGCACTCGGGGTTGTTCGTCGTGATCGCGTTGGCGAGCGCCTGCATGACCATCGTCTTGCCGGCCTTGGCCGGGGCGACGATGAGGCCGCGCTGACCCTTGCCGATGGGGGCCACGAGATCGATGATCCGGGTCGTGAGGCCGGTGCTCTCGGTCTCGAGCCGCAGCCGCTCCTGCGGGTAGAGCGGCGTCAGCTTGCCGAACTCCACGCGCTTGAGCGACTCCTCGGGGGTCGCACCGTTGACCGAGTCGAGCCGCACGAGCGCGTTGAACTTCTGGCGGCCGACGTTGCCCGAGGGCTGCTCGCCCTCGCGCAGTGCCTTGACGGCGCCGGTGACGCCGTCACCCTTGCGCAGGCCGTGCTTCTTGACCATGCCGAGCGGCACGTAGACGTCGTTGGGTCCGGGCAGGTAGCCGGTCGTGCGCACGAAGGCGTAGTTGTCGAGGACGTCGAGGATGCCGGCCACCGGCACCAGGACGTCGTCCTCCTGGACCTGAAGCTCGGTCTCGACCCAGTCCTGGCCGTCACGGGTGCGGCCGCGCTTGCGGTCGCGGCTGCGCTGGCGGTTGCGGCTGCGACGGGTGCCGTTGCGGTCGTCGTCGTCGTCGAAGCGACCCTGCGCACCGGCGCCCTGGTTGCCCTGCTCGCCCTGCCGGGTCTGGGTGGTCTGGCCGTCGCGCTGCCGGTCGTCGCGCTGCTGACGGTCACCCTGCTGGCGGTCACCCTGCTGACGGTCGTCCCGCTGCTGACGGTCACCCTGCTGGCCGTCTCGCTGCTGACGGTCGTCCCGCTGCTGACGGTCACCCTGCTGGCCGTCTCGCTGCTGACGGTCGTCACGCTGCTGGCGGTTGCCCTGCTGCTGCCGGTCCTCGCGCTGGGTGCGCTCGACCCGGTCGACGGCCGCCTCGGCGAGCTCGATGCCCTCCGGCAGGCGCGGCTCCTCGCGGGGCTCACGGCTCTCGCGCGCCTCGCGGTTGCGGGTGGTGCGGCTCGAGCGACGCTCCTGGGTGCGCGAGGAGCCCTGCGGTGCGACCTCTGCGCCGTCGGGTCGTGCGTCGCCGTCCGTGCCCGTCTGACGCTCGGTCGACGCTGGCGCAGGGGCGGAGTCCTCGCGAGGCGACTGCTCGTGGTCCGGGGCGGTCGCCGGACGCTCGGCTGTCGTGGACGCAGCAGCAGGAGCAGCGGCCGGCGCAGGTGCCTGACCAGCGCCCCCGCCGGACTGGCGTGCCTTGATGGCCTCGACGAGATCGCTCTTGCGCATCTTCGTCGTGCCCTTGATGCCCATGGACGATGCGACGCCCTTGAGCTCGTCCAGCTTCATGGCGGCGAGGCCAGACACGGGACGGGTGGTGGTTTCTGACACGAAGGATCCTTCCCCCTCGTTCGCGGCCCGGCGAAGACTTCGCGGAGCCGAACTGGGGCCAGTTGTCTCTGGCCGACTGTGAACCACATCGGCGCACTGCACCGAGAGGCAGGAAAGAGCTGCCTCAGCGTGGGGGTGGTGCACCGGCCTGCGTGAACGCGGCGAGTGGTGCGTTGCAAAGATACCACCCGGCACCCCTCGAGAGGCGCTGCGGCGGGTCGTCAGTGCGCGGTGACCGAGGCCCCGCGGTCGGGCACTCCCGGCGTCAGGCGCTGCCAGCCAGAGCAGTCGTCGGGGGCCTGCACGCTCGCGGCCGATGCACGGGTCGTCAGCACGAGGACGCTCGGGCCGGCGCCCGACACGACGGCAGCGTGCCCCTGCGCACGCAGGGCGTCGACGAGACGCATCGTCTCCGGGTAGGCCGGGCGTCGCGCTTCCTGGTGCAGCCAGTCACGGGTGGCCGCGTGCA
The DNA here is from genome assembly GCF_044793955.1 of Humibacillus xanthopallidus. Lineage (GTDB taxonomy): Bacteria > Actinomycetota > Actinomycetes > Actinomycetales > Dermatophilaceae > Humibacillus > Humibacillus xanthopallidus_C. Next base: position 3,369,111 of record NZ_CP084995.1, read on the forward strand.
GGTGGCTCGGGTCGGCCGTCAGGGCGTGCACGAGCAGCGCGGCCCTCCCGGCGCCGGCAGCCGCCGCGGCGAGCGGCACGGTGGAGGGCAGCACCGCCCTCGCCGTGCGGGTGGCGAGCTGCGTCTCGGGCACGAGCACGACGACGTCGACCTCGGGGTGGAGGGCGATCGACGCGGTGACCGTCTGGTCGCCGCGGTCGAGGCCACTGCCGTCGGGCATCCAGCTGACAGTGAGACCGCCGAGCACGCTCGCCGAGGCGTTGTCGGGGTGACCCTCGAGCACGCTCGCGATGTGGGTCGCGAGACACAGGTCGACCCCCGCGGGCTCCCCCGTCTCGGGGAAGTCATCGGCGCAGAGTGCCTGTGCCGCAACGACTCCCGCCGCGATCGCGGTCGCCGACGAGCCGAGTCCGCGGCTGTGCGGCACGCCGTTGCGCGCCTCGATGCGCAGGCCGGCCGGAGGCTCCCACCCGAGCACCCCCCAGGTATGCCGCATGGTGGCGTGCACGAGGTGCCGCTCGTCCGTGGGCACGTCGTCGGCGCCCTCGCCCGAGACCGTGATGACGAGGCCGGGCGCCTCCGTCGTCGAGACGACGTAGTGGTCCCACAGCCCGAGGGCGAGACCGATCGAGTCGAAGCCCGGGCCGAGGTTGGCGCTGCTCGCGGGCACCCGCACGAGGACGGACCGACCCCCCGGCACGCGACTCATGCGATCAGTCCTGCAGGCCGAGGGCCTGAGCCGCCGAGAACGCGTCGACGGAGACGCGGGTCGGCACGATCTCGCTGCCGTCGGCGGTGCGCAGGGCCCACTGCGGGTCCTTGAGGCCGTGACCCGTGACGGTGCAGACGATGCGGGCGCCCGGGGGAACGAGTCCCTCGGCGTGGCTCATCAGCAGGCCCGCGACGGAGGCCGCCGACCCGGGCTCGACGAAGACGCCCTCCTGCGACGAGAGGTAGCGGTGAGCCTCGAGGATCTGCTCGTCGGTGACCGCGGCGATGCGGCCTCCCGACTCGTCACGCGCGGCGATCGCCTGGTCCCAGGACGCCGGGTTGCCGATGCGGATCGCGGTGGCGATGGTCTCGGGGTCGTCGATGGGGTGGCCCTTGACGAGCGGGGCGGCGCCGGCCGCCTGGAAGCCCCACATGATGGGCAGGTGCGTCGCGGGCCCGGGCTGGTGGCTGACGGCGGGGTCGGAGAGGTACTCGCGGTAGCCCCTCCAGTAGGCGGTGATGTTGCCGGCGTTGCCGACCGGCAGGCAGTGGATGTCAGGCGCGTCGCCGAGGGCGTCGACCACCTCGAAGCTGGCGGTCTTCTGCCCCTCGATGCGCGCCGGGTTGACCGAGTTGACGAGCTCGACGGGGTAGGCCTCGGCCAGCTTGCGCGCCAGCGTGAGGCAGTCGTCGAAGTTGCCGTCGACCTGGAGCAGCGTGGCGCCGTGCGCGATGGCCTGGCTCAGCTTGCTCATGGCGATCTTGCCGTCGGGCACGAGCACACCGCAGGTCATGCCGGCCTTGGTGGCGTAGGCCGCCGCCGAGGCACTGGTGTTGCCGGTGCTGGCACAGATGACGGCCTTGGCGCCGCGCTTGGCGGCGAGGCTGATGGCCGTCGTCATGCCCCGGTCCTTGAACGAGCCGGTGGGGTTGAGGCCTTCGTACTTGAGGTAGACCTCGGCGCCGACGAGGGCCGACAGCTTCTCGGCGTGGATGAGCGGTGTGCCGCCCTCGTGCAGGGTCACGACGGGGGCGCCGTCGAGCATCGGCAACCGGTCGGCATACTCCCGGATCACGCCGCGCCACTGGTGAGCCATCAGGAACCTTCCACGCGCATCACGGAGTTGACGCCTCGCACTACGTCGAGCGTGCGCAGCCGCTCGACGGTGGCCGAGAGCGCCGCGTCGGTCGCGGTGTGCGTGACGATGATGAGGTTGGCCCGGTGGCCGCCGTCCTCTTCGCGCACGAGCTGCTGACGCACCGTCTCGATCGACACGTCGTGGTCGGCGAAGGCGGCCGCGACCTGGGCGAGCACACCCGAGCGGTCCTCGACGTCGAGGCTGATGTGGTAGCGCGTCAGGGCGTCGCCCATGGTGAGCACCGGCAGGTCGGCGTAGCTGCTCTCGCCGGGTCCGAGCCCTCCCCCGACACGGTGCCGGGCCACGGCGACGAGGTCGCCGAGCACGGCGGAGGCGGTCGGGTCGCCGCCGGCGCCACGGCCGTAGAACATCAGCTGCCCGGCGGCGTCGGCCTCGACGAAGACGGCGTTGAACGCCTCACGCACGCCGGCGAGAGGGTGCGACCGCGGGATCATCGCGGGGTGCACGCGCACGCTGACCCCGGCCTCGGTGCGCTCGCAGATCGCGAGCAGCTTAACGACGGAGTCCATCTCGCGCGCCGCGGCGACGTCGGCGGCGGTGACCTCGGTGATGCCCTCGCGATAGACGTCGGCGCCGGAGACCCGCGTGTGGAAAGCGAGCGAGGCGAGGATGGCGGCCTTGGCAGCCGCATCGAAGCCCTCGACGTCGGCGGTCGGGTCGGCCTCGGCATAGCCGAGCGCCTGGGCCTGCTCGACGGCGTCGGAGAAGCCGGCCCCGGTCGTGTCCATCTTGTCGAGGACGTAGTTGGTCGTGCCGTTGACGATGCCGAGCACCTTGCTCACGTCGTCTCCGGCGAGCGACTCGCGCAGCGGGCGCAGCAGGGGGATGGCGCCGGCGACGGCGGCCTCGTAGTAGAGGTCGACGCCGTGCTCGGCGGCCGCGGCATAGAGCGCCGGGCCGTCCTCGGCGAGCAGTGCCTTGTTGGCGGTGACGACGGAGGCGCCGTGCTCCATGGCGCGCAGGATGAGCGACCGGGCGGGCTCGATGCCGCCGATGACCTCGACGACGACGTCAGCGCGCGTCACGAGCCCGTCGGCGTCGGTCGTGAAGAGGCTCGGGTCGACCCCGAGGTCGGAGCGGTCGCGGCCGGCGCGCCGCACCGCGATGCCGACGATCTCGAGCGGCGCGCCCACCCGGGCCGCCATGTCGCTGGCGTGCTCGGTCAGCAGGCGCGCGACGGCGCCGCCGACCACGCCGGCCCCGAGGAGGGCCACACGCAGCGGTCGTTGGGTGCTCACGGCGCTGTCCACGGCGGCAATCCTGCCGTCTGTCCGCCTGATGGACGCTCATTGTTTCGCGATCCGGACATCGGCGGCGAAGGATCTGCGACATCCACCCCTCGTCTGGCGGACATCAGACGTCGAGGGCGAGCAGGTCGTCGATGGTCTCGCGGCGCACGATGACCCGAGCCCGGCCGTCGCGCACGGCGATGACGGGCGGACGCGGCGTGTGGTTGTACTGGCTCGACAGCGACCGGCAGTAGGCACCGGTGCCGGGCACGGCGATGAGGTCGCCGGCGGTCACGTCGGCGGGCAGGAACTCGTCCTTGACGACGATGTCGCCGCTCTCGCAGTGCCGGCCGACGACCCGGGCCAGCACGGGAGTCGCCTCGGACGTGCGGCTGGCGAGGGTGCACGAGTAGTTGGCGTCGTAGAGCGCGGTGCGCACGTTGTCGCTCATGCCGCCGTCGACCGAGACGTAGACCCGCGACGCTCCCCCGTCGAGGTCGACCGGCTTGACGGTGCCGACCTCATAGAGGGTGAAGGTGCTCGGTCCGGCGATCGCCCGGCCCGGCTCGATCGAGATGCGCGGCACGGCGACCCCGTCGGCGCGACACTCCCGCTCGATGATCTCGGCCATGCCGGCGGCGAGGCTCTTGGGCGGCAGCGGGTCGTGCTCCGTGGTGTAGGCGATGCCGAAGCCACCACCGAGGTCGAGCTCGGGGAGCTCCACGCCGAGCTCCCTGGCGATCTGCGTGTGCAGGCCGAGGATGCGGCGGGCCGACACCTCGAAGCCCGCTGTGTCGAAGATCTGGGACCCGATGTGGCTGTGCAGGCCGAGCAGCCGCAGCGCGTCGGGCCGCTCGAGGATGCGGCGCGCGGCCTCGAAGGCGTGCCCGCCCGAGAGCGAGAGCCCGAACTTCTGGTCCTCGTGGGCCGTCGCGATGAACTCGTGGGTGTGCGCCTCGACCCCGACCGTGACGCGGATGAGCACCGGCGCCACGACCCCGAGCTCGCTCGCGACGGCCGCGACGCGCTCGATCTCGTCGAAGGAGTCGATGACGATGCGGCTCACGCCGTAGTCGAGTGCGGCCCGGATCTCGGCCACGCTCTTGTTGTTGCCGTGCAGCCCGATGCGCTCCCCGGGCACCCCGGCCCGCATCGCGACCGCCAGCTCCCCGCCCGAGCAGACGTCGAGGTGCAGCCCCTCGTCGTCGATCCACCGAGCCACCTCGGTGCAGAGGAACGCCTTGCCGGCGTAGAAGACGTCGGCACCGCCCGACAGCCCGTCGAACACCTCGGCATACGTCTGCTTGAAATCCCTTGCGCGCGAACGGAAGTCGTCCTCGTCGATGATGTATGCCGGGGTGCCGAACTCTCGCGCCAGCTCGGTGACGCTCACTCCCCCGACAGTCAGCACGCCGTCGCCGCCGCGCCCGACCGACGTCGCCCACAGCGAGGGCACGAGGGCGTTGACGTCGACGGGGGTCCGCAGCCACGAGGGCCCTCGATAACCCTCGGCGTGCAGCGCTCCGGCTTCGTGTGCGTGCATCCCTACATCCTCTCCGGGGCCGCGGCGCCCAGCCGGGCCAGTCCATTGCGCAAGACGATGCGCACGGTGTCCGCGAGCGCCATCCGCGCGCCGTGCACGCGCTCGACGGAGGCGCCCACGACGGTCGGGCGCGTCGGGTGGTCCCACGCGTCGGCGAGGTGACCGAGATCGACGAGGGCCCGCGTGCTGGCCTGCTCGTCACGCTCGTGCGCGTCGAGCCGCTGCGGCAGGTCGGCCACCGCGACGAGCAGGTGGCGCTCGGCGACGTGGGTGAGCACCTCGAGCCGGTCGTTCGGCCGCTGCTGCACGCCGGCCGCCGCCGCGTTGCGCAGCAGCCGGCAGAGGCGAGCGTGCGAGAGCTGCACCGCGCGGAAGGGGTCGTCGGGGTCGCGCCAGCCCGGGCGCTCGATCACCGGTCGGTAGCGCTCACCCGGCCGGACGGCATACGTCTCGGGGGTGCTCTGCACGACGGGGATGATGCCCGACCGCGCGGCGTCGTCGAGCGTGATCGCGATGAGGCCCGACGGCGCCACCTCGACCGCTGCCACCTCAGGCTGCTCCGACAGCCCCTGCGCGAGGGTGCTGGCAAGGGCCCGGGGAGGGAGGTCGGTGTCGAGCAGTCGCACCCAGCGCTGGGCCACCGGCGTGACCCAGTCGGCCACGACCCCCGCCGACCGCGGGTCGACCGGCTGGAAGAGCCGCCCGGGTGGAGGCCCTGCCTCCGCCCCCTCCGGGAGGGCGCCGATCTCGGCGGCACGCGCGGCGACCGCCACGAGCAGGTCGCGCAGCTGCTCGGGCGTCATGACCCAGAGTCTACGAAAGGCCACGAGCCGTCAGGGCCGGCATCGCAACCACGCGTCCGACGCCTCATCCGGCCAGGATCTCGGCCTTGAGGTCCTCGAACTCCGCCTGGCTGATGACGCCGGAGTCACGCAGCTCCCCTGCCCTGGCGAGCTGCGTGAGCCGCTGGTCGCGAGCGGCGTGGGCAGCCGACGAGGAGCCACCGTCCCCTTCGGCCGGAGGGTGGCTCGTGGTCGGCGACAGGAAGAGGTTGGCGAGGTAGCCGGTGAGGGTGCCGAAGATCGCGACGCCCAGCACGATGATGACCGTTCCCAGCACGCGGCCGGCAGTGGTCACGGGGTACTGGTCGCCGTAGCCGACGGTGGAGATCGTGACGATGACGTACCAGATCGCGTCCGACGCGGTGGTGATGTTGCGGTCGGCAGAGGTCGCCTCGAGGCGCAGCATCCAGAGGCTGCCGAACTCGAGCACGAGGATGGCGATGAAGAGCAGGCTCAGCAGTGCGCTGCCGGCCCGCTCGCGGAGCAGGCTGCGGCCGATGTTGCGCACGCCGTAGGCCCGGAGCAGCCGGTAGACGCGGGCGAGGCGAAACAGCCTCAGCACCTTGAACTGCGGGAGGGGGAGGCTCGCGAGCAGGTCGGCCCAGCCGAAGTGCCGGAAGAAGTACTCCGACCGCGACGTCGCGGTGCGCAGGCGCACGAGGAAGTCCAGGAAGAGGATGACGCTGAGGACCGCGTTCATGGCGTTGAGAACCGAGTCGAGCGCTGGGTCGGTGAAGACGAGCGCCAGCACGATGTTCGCGATGGACAGGATCGACAGGGCCGCGATGAAGATCTCGTAGCCGGGATTCCTCAGCTCGTGCTGATCGTCGGGTGCGGAGGGGCGACTGGCGCCGACCTCGTGCACGGGCGCGCCTTCCTCCGGTGCCATGTCATCCTCCAAGAGCTCTGCGTCCCCGAGCACGGGTTCACGCAGAACGTAGCGCCGTGCGCGTGACCGCCAGGGCTACATCGCAAACATGGCTGCGCTGGTCATAGCCCCGGCCGCGGAGGGCAACGCCGCACGAGCGCGCGAACGCCCCCGTCAGGAGCCGTCGCTCGTTCCTCGCTCCTCCCGAACCCTGCTGGAGCACGACGTCAGGGCCGGTTGGACCGCGCTTCGCAGCGGTCCAACCGGCCCTGATCTTGCGTGCCCCCGGCAGGATTCGAACCTGCGCTCCCGCCTCCGGAGGGCGGTGCTCTATCCCCTGAGCTACGGGGGCGGGCACGTGTTTGCGTGCGCCCGGTGAGATTAGCAGCCGGGCGCACCAAACGCGGAATGGGAGTGGCTGCAGGACTCCCGGCGCGCCTCAGCCCGTCGGCGAGGGCCGCTCGAAGGCCGGCCGCGCCGGCAGCGGGCCGGGCGGGAGGTCGACCGGCCGGTGGGCGTCGATCCACTCGTCGATCTGCTCCCACGACGTGAAGAGCCAGTCGATGCGCCCGTCGCGCCCCTGCGGGATGTCCTCGCGCGGCACCCGCCACCACCGCATGATGATCTCCTTGTCCATCGGCAGCTCGCGCCAGACGTCGCCCACGGTGAGCATGTGATCGAGGCCGGTGTGGCCGACGAGCACGACGTCGGCGTCCGGAGCCGCCTCGAGCGCGGTCAGCACACCGCCGGGGCGAGGGGCGAGGACGTTGGTCATGCGCTCCGCGCGGTGGGCCATGGCGTGCAGCCCCAGCCGGTGCAGCGAGGCGATGGCCCGGTCGCGCCGGGCCTGCGTGAAGTTGCCCCCCTCGGGGAAGATGACGAAGGCGTCGTTGTCGTCGAGGTCGCTCGCGAGCTCGGCGATCTGCTGCTGGATGACCTCGCTCGCCGACTGCGAGCCGGGGTCGGGCGAGATGAAGCGCGCCGGCAGCCGGTGCAGCAGCAGCCCGATCGCGGGGTCGAGCGACATCGTGTCCTTGAGCACGACGCGGGGCTCGCGGCCGTACCAGTGCAGCAGGGCGTAGACGAGGATGAAGGAGTCGCCCGGGCCGGCGTGCCGCGACAGCACGAGGATGCCGCCGGGCTCGGTGGGCCGGGGCGGGTCGCCCTGCACGGTGACCTCGAGCCTGAGCACCCGGCGGGCCGCCCGGAACATGACGACGAGATACCACCGCATCAGCCCGTAGTGCGCCCGCTCGAACCACGGTCGCCGGATCGCCCACCCGAAGCCGGAGGCCACCCACAGCACGAGCATGACGAGGAGCATCGCGGTCTCGAGCAGGAGGTGGAGCAGGAGCAGCCACGCGAGGCGCAGCGGGCGCAGCCGCCCGGGCACGAAGGGCGACGCCGCGGCAGCCACGACGAGCCACAGCGGCACCGTCGCGACGACGAGCACGGTCAGCGCGACCATGGCGACGCCGAGCGCCACCCGTCGCAGCAGGCCGATCACGCCACACCCTCGAGGTATGCCGCCGAGGCCAAATGCGCCTGCTCGATCCGTCTGCCCACGGCGGAGAAGCTGCGGTAGGCGAGCACGGAGTCCTCGCCGTCACCCGTGCTGCCGGTGGGCATGACGTGCACCTCGATGTCAGCCGGCACCGCGGCAAGCTCGCGCACGTAGCGGTGGCGCCGGGCGATCTCGAAGGACACGCGAGCCACCTCCCAGGGGCGCGTGGGCACCGTCAACGGCTTCTCCGCGCGGCCGACCTGGAGCACGAAGATGCGCTGGGCGCCGAGCTCGACCGCACGACCCAGGGGGATCGAGTTGACGATGCCGCCGTCGAGGTAGTGCTCGCCGTCGACCTCGGCCGGGGGCAGCAGTCCCGGCACGGCGGCCGAGGCCACGACCGCGTCGACGACGCTGCCCGAGGTGAACCAGTGCTCCGTCGCGCGCTCGATGGACGCGGCGCAGCACTGGAACGGCACGGCCAGGTCCGCGAAGGTCCGGTCACCCAGCTCGTCGGCGATGCGCTGGCGCAGCGGGCTCGCCGAGTGCAGGTGCGTGCGCGTGCGCATGGCCCGGGCGGCCTGGCGCATCACGCTGTCGCCGTAGATCTCGCGGCCCTCCGACGCGCTGCGCCAGAGCCCGACGAGGCGCTCGACGACCGCCGGCGTCGGGTCGGCCGCGACGAGAGCGCCGTTGAGGGCACCGACCGACGTGCCGACGATGAGGTCGGGGACGATGTCCGCGTCGAGGAGCGCGCGCAGCATGCCGACCTCGACGGCACCGAGCAGACCGCCGCCGCCGAGCACGAAGGCCGTTCGCTGCGTCTCCACGGCCCGACGCTATCGCGGTCGCGTGCCACGATGAGGCGTGCTCATCTCGAAGCCCGTCGCCGAGGCGATCCGCGCCGGCACGGTGACGCAAGCCTTCCGGCGCTGGGACGCGCCCCGGGTCAAGGTCGGTGGCCTCCAGCTGACCCCCGCCGGTCTCGTCCGTTTCGACGCCGTGAGCCAGGTGCGAGACCCGTCACGCCTCACCGAGCGCGATGCGAAGCGAGCGGGCGTCAAGGACCTCGCCACCCTGCAGAGGTTCCTCGTACCGACGACGCGCAAGCCGTCCGCTCGAGGGGGCCGTGGCGGCGAGAAGGTCTATCGGGTCACGCTCAGCTGGGCCGGCGAGGACCCACGAATTGCCTTGCGCGACAGCCTTCCCGACGGCGAGGCGCTCGCTGACCTCGGCGCCCGCCTGGCCCGGCTCGACGCGCGGCCCACCGGCCCCTGGACCCGCGAGATCCTCGAGTGGATCCGCGACAACCCCCGGGTCGTCTCCAAGGAGCTCGCGGCCCAGCGCGGCGTCGAGCTGCTGCCGATGAAGGTCGACATCCGCAAGCTCAAGGCCCTGGGGCTCACCATCAGCCACGAGGTCGGCTACGAGCTCTCACCCCGCGGCGCGGCATACCTCGACTGGCTCGCGAGCCGGGGCCACTGACCTCACCGCTGGGTGGTGTCGGTGACCTCGCCGACGAGCTCCTCGATGACGTCCTCGAGGAAGACGACGCCGGTGACGGCGCCCTCGTCGTCGATGACGCGGGCGAGGTGCGAGCCGGTCAGCTGCATCGTCGCGAGCACGTCCTCGATCTCGTCCTGCTCGCGGACCGTGGCGAGCCGGCGGATGCGCTTCGGCGGGATCGGCAGCTCGTGCCGCTCGTCGTCGGCGTAGAGCACGTCCTTGAGGTGGAGGTAGCCCGCGATCTCGTCGGCGGCGTCACGCACGGGGTAGCGCGAGAAGCCGTGCCTGGCCACGAGGCGCTCGATGTCGGCCGGCTTGGCACCGAGGCTCACCGTCGTCAGCGCGTCGAGGGCGACTGCGACCTCGTGCGCGAGCTTGTCGGAGAACTCGAGGGTCTTGGAGACGAGGCCGTGCCGCTCCTCCTCGATGAGGCCCTCGCGGCGCGACTCACCGACGATGTGGGCGACCTCCTCGGCGGTGAAGGCCGACGCGATCTCGTCCTTGGGCTCGATGCCGAAGCGACGCACCATCCACTTCGCCGTCGCCTCCATCGCGCTCACGATGTGGCGCAGGCTCCGGGCGAGGAAGAAGAGCGGAGGCACGAGCACGAGCGCGGTGCGGTCCGGGCCGGCGATGGCGAGGTTCTTGGGGATCATCTCGCCGACGACGACGTGGAGGTAGCTGACGATGAGCAGGGCGATGGCGAGCGCGACGCCGCCAGCCCAGGCATCCGACAGCCCCCAGCCGTGGAAGACCGGCTCGAGCAGGTGGTGCAGCGCCGCCTCGGCGAGCGCTCCGAGACCGACCGAGCAGACGGTGATGCCGAGCTGCGCCGTCACGAGCATCGACCCGAGGCGCTCCAGGGCCTGCAGGCACGCGGCGGCCCGCTTGCTGCCGGCGTCGGCGAGGGGCTCGAGGGTGGAGCGGCGCACCGCCATGGCCGCGAACTCGGCGCCGACGAAGAAGGCGTTGCCGAGGAGCAGCAGCAGCGAGACGACGTAGACCCAGGGTCCGTTCACTCCCGCTCCCCCGTCGGCTCCGTCGGCTGCGTGCTGCCTGCGCCGCCCACCGGCAGCGAGTCGGGGTCGGGCACGAAGCGCAGCCGGTCGACGCGACGGCCGATCATGCCGGCGACCGTGATCCGCCACCCCGGCACCGCCACGACGTCACCGACGACCGGCACCCGGCCGAGGGTGCTCATGACGAAGCCGCCCATCGTCTCGTAGGTCGACCCGTCGGGGACCTCGGCGTCGAAGGCGTCGCGCACCTCGTCGGGCCGCCACAGGCCGGGCACGGTCCACGACCCGTCGACGAGCTCGCGCCCGCTCTGGCGGGTGCGGTCGTGCTCGTCGGCGACCTCGCCGACGATCTCCTCGACGACGTCCTCGAGGGTGACGATGCCGGAGGTGCCGCCGTGCTCGTCGACGACGACGGCCATCTGGAAGCCGCCCTCGCGCAGCTGGCGCAGCAGCGGGTCGAGCCGGATCGTCTCGGGCACGACGAGACGGTCCGACATGAGCGCCGAGACGGGCACGTCCTTGCGCCGCTCGTGGGGCACCGCCATCGCCTTCTTGACGTGCACGACCCCGTCGACGTCGTCCCAGTCGTCACCGAGCACGGGGAAGCGGGAGTGGCCCGTGCGCCGTGACAGCCGCAGCACGTCCTCGGCCGACTCGTCGCGGTGGATGCCGGTGCAGCGCACCCGGGGCGTCATGATCTCGTCGGCCGTGCGCTCACCGAAGCCGAGGGAGCGGGTGAGCATCCGAGCCGTGGTGATGTCGAGCGTGCCCGCGTCGGCGGAGCGCTGCACGAGGCTCGCCAGCTCCTGCGGCGTGCGCGCCCCCGACAGCTCCTCCTGCGGCTCGATGCCGACTGCACGCAGGAAGCGGTTGGCCGACCCGTTGAGCACGACGATGAGCGGCCGGGCGAAGGCGGCGAAGACGCGCACGGGCAGGGCGACGACCTTGGCCGTCGTGAGCGGCGCGGAGATGCCGAGGAACTGCGGGAGCAGCTCGCCGAAGACCATCGAGAACGCGGTCGCGAGCACGAGGGCGAGGGCGCTCGACACCGCGTCGACGGCTCCGGGCGACAGGCCGGCCCCCGTTAGGGGCCCGGCGACGAGGCTGCCGATCGAGGGCTGTGCCAGCGCCCCGACGACGAGCGTCGTGATCGTGATGCCGACCTGCGCTGCGGAGAGCTGGGTCGAGAGCTGCGTCACCGACTGGAGCACGACGCGGGCTCTCGAGTCGCCGTCGTCGATGGCGCGCTGGACGGTCGGACGGTCGATGGCGACGAGCGAGAACTCCGCTGCGACGAAGACAGCCGTGCCGGCGGTGAGCAGCACCGCGAGGAGCAGCAGCAGCCACTCGGTCACGGAACGCTCCGGCCGGCGGAGGCCCTGCAGTCGTCGGCGTCGCTCATCGCGCCCACTATAGGGAGACCACGCCGGTATGCCGTGTCGAGAGGTCCGCGTCCGGGGCGCGAGCCGCTGTGGTTGAGTTGGGCCCGTCAGGATCGGATCCGGCGGGGGCCGGAGGAGGAGAGCGTCGTGGATCCCGTAGGCCCAGAGCCCACCGGTCGGATCGAGGTGCGCGGGCTGACCAAGCACTTCGGCTCGTTCACGGCGGTCGACCACCTCGACTTCGACGTCGAGCCCGGCCGCATCACCGGCTTCCTCGGCCCCAACGGTGCCGGCAAGACGACGACCCTGCGCATGCTGCTCGGACTCGTGCGGGCCTCCTCGGGCACGGCGACGATCGACGGCCGCCGCTATGCCGACATCCACAACCCGCTGACCGTGGTGGGCTCGGCGCTGGAGGCGACGAACTTCCACCCGGGTCGGACCGGGCGCAACCACCTGCGCGTGCAGGCCGCCGCGGCCGGCGTGCCGAACCAGCGCGTCGACGAGCTGCTCGAGCTCGTCGGCATCCCCGCAGCAGCGCGCAAGCGGGCGGGTGGCTACTCGATGGGCATGCGCCAGCGCCTCGGCCTGGCCGCGGCGCTGCTCGGCGACCCGCACGTGCTGATCCTCGACGAGCCCGCCAACGGCCTCGATCCCGAGGGCATCCGCTGGCTGCGCGGCTTCCTGCGCCACCTCGCCGACGAGGGCCGCACCCTGCTCATCTCGAGCCACATGCTCTCGGAGGTCGAGCAGACCGTCGACGACGTCGTCATCATCGCCAACGGCAAGCGGGTGGCCCAGGGCACCGTCGGCGAGCTGCGGGGTGAGCCGACCGCCTACGTGCGCACCTCCGACCCCGACCGCCTCACCGCGGCGCTGCAGGCTCGCGGGCTGCGCGTCAGCCCCAAGGGGCCCGGCCTGCAGGTGACGACCGAGGACCTCGCCGTCGTCGGCGACACCGCCCACGCCAGTGACGTCGCGATCCACGAGCTGCGCAGTGAGCAGACCCACCTCGAGGAGCTCTTCTTCAACCTGACCGAGAGCGAGGGCGACCGCAACCGGCTGACCGACGCGACGTCGTCGGGTCCCGTCGGCGCCACCCCGGCCCCGGGGCAGCCCCCGGTCGCCGGGCGCGCGCCCGACCTGCCCCCCGACCTCCCGCCGCCGAGCGGCCCACCGGTCTTGCCACCCACGGTCGCCGGCTCGCCTGCCGACCCGAAGGAGGCCGGACGATGACCGCCGCCATCCGCGCCGAGTTCCGCAAGTTCTTCACCACCAGGCTCTGGTGGGGCATGTCGATCGCCGTGTTCCTCTCCGGGGCCGCCTTCGCCGTGCTCTTCGCGCTCGTCTTCACCAGTGACGCCGTGCAGGGTCCGCAGGGTGCGGCCGCACCGAGCACCGATGCCGACCTGGCCAAGGCGGTCTTCACCGGCGGCATCCAGATCGGCTACCTGCTGACCCTCGCGATCGGCGTCATGACGATCGGGTCGGAGTATCGCCACCAGACCATCACCGCAACCTTCCTCGCCGTGCCGCGACGGGGCCGGGTGATGGGGGCCAAGGTGATCTCGCTGCTCGCCATCGGCGCCTTCTACGGTGTCCTCTCCCTGGCCGGAGCCGTCGGCGCCGGCACGCTGGTGCTCACGGCCAAGGGACACGAGCCGTTCGCCGATCCCTCCATCTGGCGCAGCCTCGCGCTGTCGCTGCTCGTGCTCGGGCTGTGGGCCCTCATCGGTCTCGGGGCCGGCATCCTCATCCCCAACCAGGTCGCGGCGCTGCTCATCTCGATCGCGGTCGCCTGGATCGTCGAGCCGGTGCTCGGACTCGTGCTCGCCCTCACCGACTGGGGCCAGAGCATCTCGCCCTACCTGCCCAGCCAGGCCACCGCGGCGATGCTCGAGACGACCAGCGGCGGCTTCGACGGACAGCCCGTCGAGCAGCTCTCGTGGTGGGCGGGCGCGCTCGTGCTCGCGGCGTATGCCGCCGTGATGGCCGGGCTGGGCACCCTGCGAACGATGCGACGCGACATCGCCTGACGGCATACCGGCTGCCCTGACCCCGCCCACCCGACAGACCCCGCCCGCGGCGCGCAGGCGCCCGACGAGCGTGACGAACGCCTCGTCACGAATGGGTACTGGACGGGCGGGGGCCATGGCTGCTACCACCCGCTTCGGGGCTAGGCTGGACCCTCGTATACGCAACGACGCACCCGAGCCAACGAAAGAGGCGCATCCGCCGTGTCCGAACAGTCCACGTCCGGCGACCCCATCGCAGCATTCGGGCCCAACGAGTGGCTCGTCGACGAGCTCTACCAGCGCTACCTGACCGACAAGCACTCGGTCGACAAGGCGTGGTGGGAGTTCTTCAAGGACTACGGATCCGACGGTGGACGTGCCGGCAACGGCTCGGCACCCGCGCTCCCCCCGGTGGCCACCGCCACCGCCGCGCAGACCAACGGCGCCGCGCCCGCGGGCGCCCCGGCCGCGCCGGTGAAGGCCGAGCCCCAGCGCGAGCCCGAGCCGGCCGCCAAGGCACAGCCCGCTCCGGCACCGACCGAGGGCAAGCCGGAGGCCAAGGCAGAGCCGAAGCCGGAGGCCAAGGGAGAACCCAGGGCAGAGCCCAAGCCGGAGGCCAAGGCAGAGCCCAAGGGCGAGGCGGAGACCAAGGCGGAGCCCAAGCCGCGTGATGTGCCCGCCGTGAAGCAGACCGGGCCGGTCAACGACGACATCGTCACCGCCCTGCGCGGCGCCCCGCAGCGCGTCGTCGCCAACATGGAGACCTCGCTGACGGTGCCCACCGCGACCAGCGTGCGCGCCGTGCCCGCCAAGCTGCTCATCGACAACCGCGTCGTCATCAACAACCACCTCGCCCGCTCGCGCGGAGGCAAGGTCAGCTTCACCCACCTCATCGGCTACGCCATGGTCAAGGCGCTCGCGATCATGCCGGCGATGAACAACGGCTTCACCGAGAAGGACGGACGCCCGGCCCTACTGCAGCCGGCCCACGTCAACTTCGGCCTCGCCATCGACCTGCAGAAGGACGACGGCACGCGCACCCTGGTCGTGCCCTCCATCAAGTCGGCCGAGGAGATGGACTTCGTCCACTTCTGGACCGCCTACGAGGACATGGTCAAGAAGGCGCGGCACAACAAGCTGACCGTCGAGGACTTCAAGGGCACGACGATCTCGCTGACCAACCCCGGTGGCATCGGCACCGTGCACTCGGTCCCCCGCCTCATGTCGGGCCAGGGCACGATCATCGGCGTCGGCGCGCTCGACTACCCGGCCGAGTGGCAGGGCGCGAGCAACGAGACGCTCAACCGCAACGCCGTCAGCAAGATCATCACGCTGACCTCGACCTACGACCACCGCATCATCCAGGGCGCCCAGAGCGGCGACTTCCTGCGGATCATCCACCAGCTGCTCCTCGGCGACAACCGCTTCTACGACGAGATCTTCGAGTCGCTGCGCATC
This sequence comes from Humibacillus xanthopallidus, assembly GCF_044793955.1. Lineage (GTDB taxonomy): Bacteria > Actinomycetota > Actinomycetes > Actinomycetales > Dermatophilaceae > Humibacillus > Humibacillus xanthopallidus_C. Next base: position 3,384,348 of record NZ_CP084995.1, read on the forward strand.
CCCTACGAGCCGATCCGCTGGATCCAGGACGTCGACTCCTCGCACGACGACGACATCAACAAGGTCGCCCGCGTGCAGGAGCTCATCCACGCCTACCGCGTGCGTGGCCACCTCATGGCCGACACCGACCCGCTCGAGTACAAGCAGCGCCGTCACCACGACCTCGACGTCACCACGCACGGCCTGACCCTCTGGGACCTCGACCGCACCTTCGCGACCGGTGGCTTCGGCGGAGCGCCCTTCCTCAAGCTGCGCAAGATCCTCGGCATCCTGCGTGACTCGTACTGCCGCACCTCCGGCATCGAGTACATGCACATCCAGGACCCCGACCAGCGCAAGTGGATCCAGGACAAGGTCGAGCGGCCCTACGAGAAGGCCGGGCGCGACGAGCAGATGCGGATCATGCGACGGCTCAACGCCGCCGAGGCCTTCGAGACCTTCCTCCAGACGAAGTTCGTCGGTCAGAAGCGCTTCTCGCTCGAGGGCGGCGAGTCCGTCATCGCACTGCTCGACCGCATCCTCTGCCGCGCAGCGAGCGACAACCTCGACGAGGTCTGCATCGGCATGCCGCACCGCGGCCGGCTCAACGTGCTGGCCAACATCGCGGGCAAGTCCTACGGGCAGATCTTCCGCGAGTTCGAGGGCAAGCAGGACCCCAAGTCCGTGCAGGGCTCGGGTGACGTGAAGTACCACCTCGGCACCGAGGGCGAGTTCGTCTCCGAGGACGGCAGCAAGACCAAGGTCTACCTCGCCGCCAACCCGTCGCACCTCGAGGCCGTCAACCCGGTGCTCGAGGGCATCGTGCGCGCCAAGCAGGACCGGCTCAACCTCGCCGGGGAGTCCTTCCCCGTGCTACCCGTGCTCATGCACGGTGACGCGGCGTTCGCCGGGCAGGGTGTCGTCGCCGAGACGCTCAACCTCTCGCAGCTTCGCGGCTACCGCACTGGCGGCACGATCCACGTCGTCATCAACAACCAGGTCGGCTTCACCACCTCGCCGAGCAGCTCGCGCTCGTCGGTCTACTCGACCGACGTCGCGCGGATGATCCAGGCGCCGATCTTCCACGTGAACGGCGACGACCCCGAGGCCTGCGTCCGCATCGCCGAGCTCGCCTACGAGTTCCGCCAGGAGTTCAACAAGGACGTCGTCATCGACATGGTGTGCTACCGCCGCCGTGGCCACAACGAGGGCGACGACCCGTCGATGACGCAGCCGCTGATGTACAGCCTCATCGAGGCCAAGCGCTCGGTGCGCAAGCTCTACACCGAGTCGCTCATCGGTCGCGGTGACATCAGCGTCGAGGACGCAGAGGCGGCCCTGCGCGACTACCAGCAGCAGCTCGAGCGCGTCTTCGTCGAGACCCGCGAGGCCAAGAAGGCCCCCGCCGGGGCTCCCGCCGCGGCGGGACCCGAGCGCGACTCGGACGCCCCTGACAACGCCGGTCTGGAGCGCCCGACGGCGCAGGTGCAGGACGACACGGCCCAGCGGCGGTCGGCCACCGAGACGGGTGTCTCGCCGAGCGAGCTCATCCACATCGGCGAGACCTTCGCCAGCCCGCCCAAGGGCTTCACCATCCACCCGAAGCTCAAGCAGCTGATGGACCGCCGCGCCAAGATGGTGCACGAGGGCGGCATCGACTGGCCGATGGCCGAGCTGCTCGCCTTCGGCACCCTCCTCAAGGAGGGCACCCCGATCCGGCTCGCCGGCCAGGACAGCCGCCGCGGCACCTTCGTGCAGCGTCACGCCGTGCTCATCGACAAGAACAACGCGGAGGAGTGGACGCCGCTGCTCTACCTCGGCGAGGGCCAGGCCCGCTTCTGGGTCTACGACTCGCTCCTGTCGGAGTACGCCGCGATGGGCTTCGAGTACGGCTACTCCGTCGAGCGGCCCGACGCCCTCGTGCTGTGGGAGGCGCAGTTCGGCGACTTCGGCAACGGTGCTCAGACCATCGTCGACGAGTTCATCAGCAGCTCCGAGCAGAAGTGGGGCCAGCGCAGCTCGGTCGTGCTGCTTCTCCCCCATGGCTACGAGGGTCAGGGTCCCGACCACAGCTCGGCGCGCATCGAGCGCTACCTGCAGCTGTGCGCCGAGAACAACATGACGGTCGCCTATCCCTCCACGGCGGCGAGCTACTTCCACCTGCTGCGTCGCCAGGCCTACGCCCGGCCGCGCACCCCGCTCATCGTCTTCACCCCGAAGTCGATGCTGCGCAGCAAGGCGGCAGCCAGCCCGGTCGAGGCCTTCACCGAGGGCGGCTTCCGCCCCGTCCTGCCCGACCACGAGGGCGTGACCAAGGACGTCACCCGCGTCATCCTCGCCAGCGGCAAGGTCGTGCACGAGCTCGACGCCGAGCGCGAGAAGCGTGAGGACACCTCGACGGCCATCATCCGGGTCGAGCAGCTCTACCCGATCCCGGAGCAGGAGATCCGCGACGCGGTGGCGAGCTACCCCGGCGCCGAGCTCTTCTGGGTGCAGGACGAGCCGCGCAACCAGGGTGCGTGGCCGCTCATGGCCCAGTGGCTGCACGAGGACCTCTGCGAGATGGGCGAGACCCGCCCGTGGCGCGTCGTGGCCCGCAAGGCGTCGGCCTCGCCCGCGACCGGCTCCTCGAAGAAGCACGCCGTAGAGCAGGCCGAGCTCATGGACCGCGCCTTCAACCGCTGACCCGAGCACGCTGCACCGTCGACGCCCGGCCCGCCTCCGCGGGCCGGGCGTCGTCACGCGATAACCTCCATTCCGTGTACTTCACGGACCGTGGCATCGAGGAGCTCGCCGCTCGCCGCGGCGAGGAGGAGGTCAGCATCGACTGGCTCGCCGAGCAGCTGCGCACCTTCGTCGATACTTTCCCGGAGTTCGAGATCCCCGTCGAGCGGCTCGCGACGTGGCTGGCGCGGCTCGACGACGACGAGGACTGACGAGGACCGATGAGGCACTGATGGCACTGATGAGGCACTGATGAGCCACCGAAGAGCACGGACGAGGAACTGACGACGTGAGCGATCCGACCGACACCGATGCCGAGCGCCGGCCCTACGGCGTGGGCCCCGCCTACCCCTCGCGCCACACCGAGTTCACCTCGGAGCCGCCGACGACGCGGTATGCCGCCGAGCCGGGCGCCGCTCGCACGCCCGCTGCCGCTCCCCCGCCTGACGCTCCGACTGTGCCGGCCACCCCTGCAGCTGCGGCCCCCGCGGCCGCGACGGCACCCGCCGCAGTCGACGCCGAGCCCTCCTTCGCACCGAGCCGCGAGTTCACCGTGGCCGAGGGCGTGCGCGACGTGGGCCTCGTCTTCATCGGGGCCTCGATGACCGCGGGCTACGGCGACCCCAAGGGACTCGGGTGGGTCGGGCGGGTCGTGGCCCGCACCCAGCACCCGGATCTCGACCTCACGGCATACAACCTCGGCGTGCGCGGCAACACCTCGGGCGACGTGGTCGCCCGCTGGGGCGCCGAGTCGCACCCCCGCTGGAAGGGGCGCGGCGAGCGGCGGCTCGTGGTCTCCGTCGGCGCCGGCGACATCACCTCGGGCATGACGATGGCCCGCTCGCGGCTCAACCTCGCCAACGTGCTCGACGAGGCGAGCAACTCCGGCATCAGCGCCTTCGTCGTCGGGCTCGCCCCGACCCTCGACCCCGAGCTCAACCGGAGGATCGAGGCCCTCGCAGAGGCCCAGGCCGACGTGTGCTCGCGGCGGGGCATCACCTACGTCGACTGCTTCCGCCCGCTCGTCAGCCACGACCAGTGGATGGCCGACCTCGCCGCGAGCCCCGACCGGGCCCACCCCGGGCAGGCCGGCTACGGCCTCGTGGCCTGGCTCGTGCTGCACAACGGCTGGAACGACTGGCTCGCGATCAGCTGAGCCAGCAGGCCCGGGCACGGACGCGGGTCGGTGCTGTCAGGCGCTCAGCCGACCGCAGGCACCGGCCGAGTGCCGCCGAGTGCCGTCAGGTGCCGTCAGGAGCCGTCAGGTGCCTCACGCGGGGCGCGGGGGGCGGCCACCGCGGCCACGATGCTGGCGAGCGCGAGGGCGCCCACGCCGAGCGCGAGCATCCCCTGGTCGCCCTCGCGCAGCGACCAGGCGACCGGCAGCAGCAGAGCGTTCCAGAGCACCGTCGGGGTCTTGGGCCACTCGTCCGCGCGGAACCAGGCCCGCGCCAGGGCGAGCAGGGCCACCCCGAAGATGAGGATGAGCACCGCCGACACAGCCGCCCGAGCCAGGTCGTCGGTGGCGCCGGAGACCATCTCGACGAGGTAGAAGACGACGATCCCGACGAGCACGAGGCCCTCCAGGAGGGTCAGCACGCCCGCCACGCGGTGCGCCGCGGTGACGCCGCCGCGGGGCTGCGCGCCGGGGCTCGTGCTCGGATCGGTGCGAGGATCGGTCACGGGAGCAGCGTAGCGATGACTCGACCTCGCGCATCCTCCACCGGGTCCGCACCGTGCCGAGCCGGCCCGCGTCGGCGGCGGCCACCGCACCGAGCCGCGCCACGGGGCGCAGGTGTGGAACTGTGGGCTTCCTGCCGATACAGTGTTACCTCGGTGTGACTTGCGTCCAACACGTTGAACATCCACGTGGGCTCTGGGCACACTGGTCATGCACTGCTCGCGTGCGGAATCATCCCGCGCGCGTCGGCGTTGGTCAGATGGGCTCGCCCATCGATCGATGACGCCGGTGCGTGACCACCTCGGCTCCGGTCGAGTCATGTCCGCACCACCACCACCACGACCTCACCCCCTCAGGCTCCGTCAACGACGCTGGCGCCCGGCTCCCGCAGACCGCGGGGCTCCGCCGGGGGCGGTGACGACAACGACCACAGAAGGAGCACAAGCCATATGGATTGGCGCGACCGCGCTGCCTGCCTGGAAGTCGACCCGGAGCTGTTCTTCCCCATCGGGAACACCGGGCCGGCCATCCTGCAGATCGAGGAGGCCAAGGCCGTGTGCCGCACCTGCCCCGTGATCGACACCTGCCTCAAGTGGGCTCTCGAGACCGGGCAGGACGCCGGTGTCTGGGGTGGCCTCTCGGAGGACGAGCGTCGCGCTCTCAAGCGACGCAACGCACGGGCCCGCCGAGCCGGCTGAGCCCCCGTCTGCCAGCCCGGTGACGACTTCGTCACCGGGCCTTTCCGTGCGTCCGGCGCCGGACCGGTCCACGACCGCATCGGAGCATCGGCCGCATCGGCCATCATGGCCGCCTCGGGACGGCGATGGGCGGCCCTATTCGAGCGGGCGGAGGCTGGCCGTGAACCGGGCTCGCGTGCCGTGCGGGATGACCGGCTCCCAGGTGATGCGGCCCTGCAGGTCACCGACGAGCGACTGCACGATCTGGGTGCCGAGACCTGAGCCCGGCCGGCGGGCCGGGTCGATGCCCTTGCCGTCGTCCTCGACGGAGACGACGACCATCGGCTTGCCGCGCTCGTCGGACGACCGCTCGATCGAGATGCGCACCTCTCCCCCGGCGTCGCCGAGCCCGTGCTCGATGGAGTTCTGCACGAGCTCGCTCATGATCATCGCGAGTGACGTGGCGTCCTCGGCGCGCAACCGGCCGAACGATCCCTCGGTCACGGTGCGCACGGGCGCACCGTTGGCGGTGACCTCGACGACGGCGTTGAGGCCGCGCTGCGCGATGGTGTCGAAGTCGACCGTCTCGTCGAAACCCTGGCTCAGCTGGTCGTGGACCATGGCGATGGTGCCGACGCGACGCTCAGCCTCCTTCAGCGCGATGCGCGCCTCGCCCTCGGGCACCCGGCGCGCCTGCAACCGCAGCAGCGCCGCCACGGACTGCAGGTTGTTCTTGACCCGGTGGTGGATCTCGCGGATCGTCGCGTCCTTGGTCATGAGCTCACGCTCGCGGCGGCGCAGCTCACCGACGTCGCGCAGCAGCACGATCGCCCCGAACCGCTGCCCGGCCTCGGTCAGCGGGATCGCGCGCATCGACACGGTCGTGCCGCCGGCGACGACCTCGGTGCGCCACGGCTGGCGACCGGTGACGACGAGCGGCAGCCCCTCGTCGACGGGATAGGAGTCACGCACGTTGTCGGTGACCATCTGGGCCAGGCTCGCCCCGACCACCTCGCCGAGGTGACCGAGGCGGTGCAGCGCCGAGACGGCGTTGGGGCTCGCGTAGGTGACGAGCCCGTCGATGTCGAGGCGGATGACGCCGTCGCCGACCCGGGGCGCACCCCGGCGCAGGCCCGTCGGGGCGCCCCCGTGCGGGAACTCCCCTCCCGTCACCATCCGGCACAGGGCGTCGGCCGTGGCGAGGTAGGTCAGCTCCAGGCGGCTCGGGGTGCGCGTCGTCCAGAGGTTGGTGTGTCGCGTCATGACCGCGACGACGTGGCCGCCGCGCACGACGGGGATGTATTCCTCGCGGACCGACTGGTCGGGGGCGTGGTCGTGCGGCACGAGCACCTGGCGCACCCGGAGGATGCGCTGCTCGGCCGCAGCCTCGTCGAGCAGGTCACGCGTGCGGCCGGGCTCCGCCACACGACCGACCTGGTCCTCGACGAAGACGAGCTGGCCCGTCGTGGGGCGGACGTGCGCGACGGCCTCCCAGTGGTCGCCGACGGTGCGCACCCAGAGCACGAGGTCGGCGAAGGAGAGGTCGGCGACGAGCTGCCAGTCACCGACGAGCAGGTGCAGCCAGTCGACGTCGTGGTCGGGCAGGTTGGTCCGCCCGCGCAAGAGCTCGCTGAGGGTGGCCACGAGACGCAAGCCTATGTGAAGGATCGGACCCCGCCCCGGGGGTCCGACCCTTCACGACCGCTGCGCGGGCCTCAGGAGCGGCGCGGCGCCCGAGCAGCCGCGGCCTTCTTCGTGGTCGCGGCCTTCTTCGCGGGTGCTGCCTTCTTCGTGGTCGCGGCCTTCTTCGTGGACGCGGCCTTCCTGCCGGGTGCTGCCTTCGTGGTGGTTGCGGCCTTCTGGGTGGCGGCTGCTCTCGTGCTCCCGGCGGCTGCCTTGGCCGCAGCCGCCGTCCTGGTGGCGGCACCCTTCTTCGTCGAGGCGGCCTTCCTCGCGGGTGCTGCCTTCGTGGTGGAAGATGCCCTCGAGGTGGAGGCGGCCTTCTTCGCAGGCGCCGGCTTCGCAGGCGCCTTCTTCGCGGTGACCTTCGCCGCGGGTGCCTGCCGCTCACCCGGCTCGTCGGCCGTGCTCGTCGGTGCTGGGGTAACGGCTGGCGACGAGGCTGCCGGCTTGGTGACGGTGCGCAGCGTGCGCAGCGCGACCGACAGCGCGGCGATGCCCGCGTGCGACATCCGCTCGATGCCCCCGAGTGCGCCACGCGCGCGGGTCAGGGCGTCGGCGTTGAGCTCCGACCACTCGGCCAGCCGCTCGGCCGGCGAGCTGCGCCGGTTGCTGACCTCGAGCACCGACCGGGTGAGGATGTGCAGCACCGCGTAGAGGTCGTCGCGCAGGGCACCTCGGGCCATCGCGTCCCAGCGGTCGTCGCGGGGCAGCATCGTCACCCGTCCGAGCATGGCGTCGATCGAGAAGGTCTCGGAGGTCAGGAAGTAGACCCCGACGACGTCGCCGAGCTGCTCGCCCGTCTCCTCGGCGATCTCGATAATGTCGAGCAGCGAGTAGCCGTCGAGGAGCGAGGCCGCGACAAGCGCGAGCTCCTCGGGGACACCCTTGCCCTGCAGGTCGCGGGCTCGGCGTAGCAGGCGCGTGCGCTCGCTGCCCTGGAGCAGCTCGGGGATGCGGGCGGCATACGCCTCGATGCCGGGACGGAAGCGCGCCACCTCGGCGGCGATGTCGAGCACCGCGGGCCGTGACGTGAGGAACCATCGCACCGACCGGTCGATGAGGCGGCGGAACTCGAGGTAGAGCGCGGTCTGCGCAGCCGTCGTCACGACGTTGTCGGTGGCCTCGACCTGGCGCACGTAGCCGGCCAGGTCGAAGATCTCGCGGCACACGACGTAGGCGCGGGCGACCTGCTCGGGCGACGCGCCGGTCTCCTCCCCCGCGCGGTAGGCGAAGGTGATGCCACCGCGGTTGACCATCGAGTTGGCGACGGAGTTGGTGATGATCTCGCGACGCAGGGGGTGGACCGCGATCTGGTCGGCGTACTTGCTGCGCAGCGCCTTGGGGAAGTAGCCGGCCAGTGTCTCGGCGAACCACGGGTCGTCGGGCAGCGAGGTCGTGATGAGCTGGTTCTTGAGGTAGAGCTTCGCGTAGGCGACGAGCACCGAGAACTCCGGCGAGACGAGGCCGAGACCTTCCTTGTTGCGGCGCGAGATCTCGGCGTCGCTCGGCAGGAACTCGAGGCCGCGGTCGAGGTCGCCGTGCTCCTCGAGGAACTGGATGAGGCGCTCGTGCACGGTCAGCATCTCGTGCTGCTGCGCGCGGGCGTTGCCGAGCAGGACGTTCTGCTCGTAGTTGTCGCGCAGCACCTGCTGGGCGACGTCGTCGGTCATCGAGGCGAGCAGCGTGTTGCGCCGCTTCATCGTCAGCTCGCCCGAGCGGGTCAGCTCCGTGAGCAGGATCTTGATGTTGACCTCGTGGTCGGAGGTGTCGACCCCGGCGCTGTTGTCGATGGCGTCGGTGTTGACGCGCACCCCCGCGAGCGCGGCCTCGATGCGGCCGAGCTGGCTCGCGCCGAGGTTGCCTCCCTCGCCGACGACCTTGCAGCGCAGGTCGGCACCGTTGACGCGGATCGCGTCGTTGGCGCGGTCGCCGATCTCGCTGTTGGTCTCAGGGGTGGCCTTGACGTAGGTGCCGATGCCGCCGTTCCAGAGCAGGTCGACGGGCGCCTTGAGGATCGCCTTCATCAGCTCGGCCGGCGTCAGGGTCTTGGTGCCGGCCCGCAGACCGAGGGCCGTGACCATGGCTGCGCTGATCGGCACCGACTTGGCCGAGCGGTCGAAGATGCCGCCGCCCTTGGAGATGAGCGACGCGTCGTAGTCGGCCCACGACGACCCGGGCAGCTCGAACATCCTGCGCCGCTCGGCATACGAGACCGCGGCGTCGGGAGTCGGGTCGACGAAGATGTGCCGGTGGTCGAAGGCCGCCACGAGCCGGATGTGCTCCGACAGGAGCATGCCGTTGCCGAAGACGTCGCCACTCATGTCGCCGACACCGACGACCGTGAAGTCCTCGGTCTGGGTGTCGACGCCGAGCTCGCGGAAGTGCCGCTTGACCGACTCCCACGCGCCACGGGCCGTGATGCCCATGCCCTTGTGGTCGTAGCCGGCCGAGCCGCCGGAGGCGAAGGCGTCGTCGAGCCAGAAGCCGTAGTCGGCCGAGATGCCGTTGGCGATGTCGGAGAACTTCGCGGTGCCCTTGTCGGCCGCGACGACGAGGTAGGTGTCGTCCTCGTCGTGACGCACGACCCGCTGCGGAGGCACGGCCTCGCCGGAGACGCGGTTGTCGGTGAGGTCGAGCAGCCCCGAGATGAAGAGCCGGTAGGCCGCGATGCCCTCGTCCATCCAGGCCGCGCGGTCGACGGCGGGGTCGGGGAGCTGCTTCGCATAGAAGCCGCCCTTGCTGCCGGTCGGCACGATGACGGCGTTCTTGACCATCTGCGCCTTGACGAGCCCCAGGATCTCGGTGCGGAAGTCCTCGCGCCGGTCGCTCCAGCGCAGGCCGCCACGGGCGACCTTGCCGAAGCGCAGGTGCACCCCCTCGACGCGCGGGCTGTAGACCCAGATCTCGAACATCGGCCGCGGCGCGGGGAGGTCGGGGACCTTCTTGGGGTTGAGCTTGAGGGAGACGTAGGTCTTGTCGTTGCCGCGGTCGTCGGGCTGGTAGAAGTTCGTGCGCAGGCTCGCCTGGATGACGCCGAGCAGCGCCCGGACGATGCGGTCGTGGTCGAGGCTCGCGACGTCGTCGAGCGCCTCTCTGACGCTCGACACGATCGCCTTCTGCCGCGCTGCGCGCTGGTTGCGACCCGCTTCGGTGGTGTCGTCGAAGGCGTCGGGGTCGAAGCGGGTCTGGAAGAGCTCGACGAGGCTGCGCGCGATGTCGGTGTGCGCGACGAGCGCCGACTCGACGTAGTCCTGCGAGAAGGTCGAGCCGGTCTGGCGGAGGTACTTCGCCACCGTGCGCAGGATGACGACCTGGCGCCAGGTCAGCCCAGCGCCGAGGACGAGCGCGTTGAAGCCGTCGGACTCGGCCCGCCCCTCCCAGACCGCGCGGAAGGCGTCCTCGAACCGGGCGCGCACGTCGTCGACCTCGTCGCCAGAGCCCCACCGGTCGGCGGGGGCCCGCAGGCCGAAGTCGAAGATGTGCAGGACCCGGTGGTCGACGCCGCGCACCTCGTAGGGGCGCTCGTCGGTCACCTCGACACCGAGGTGCGTGAAGAGCGGGAGCACCTGCGTGAGCGAGAGGTCGGCGCGGCGGTAGAGCTTGAAACGCCGCTCCTCAGGACCCTCGGCGGCCGCGTCGGCGTAGAGGTGCAACGCGGTCGTGCGGTCACCCTCGCCCAGACCCTCGATGCGGTCGAGGTCGGCCACGGCCGTCTCGACGTCGAAGTCCTCCTTGTAGGCCTCGGGGAGCGCCTTCGCGTAGGCCGCCATCGTGCGCGCACCCTCGTCGACCCCGCGCGAGGCGCTCAGCGCCTCGGAGAGGTCCTCGTCCCACGTGCGGGTGGCGTCGATGACGCGGCGCTCGAGGGCCGCCTCGTCGACGTCGGGGATGTCGACACCGGACGGCATACGGACGACGAAGTGCAGGCGCGCGAGCGTCGACTCGCTGACCCGGGTCGTGTTGTCGATGGTCGCGCCGCCGTAGGCCTCGAGCAGGAGCGCCTCGATGCGCAGGCGCACCGTCGTGTTGTAGCGGTCGCGCGGGAGGTAGACGAGGCAGGAGACGAAGCGGCCGAACTCGTCGCGCCGCGTGAAGAGCTTGGTCTTGCGGCGCTCCTGCAGGTGCAGGACGCTCGTCGCGATGTCGGCGAGCTGCTGCGGGCTCGTCTGGAAGAGCTCGTCGCGCGGGTAGGTCTCGAGGATCTGGAGGATGTCCTTGCCCGAGTGGCTGTCGGCGCTGAGGCCGGTGAGGCGCAGCACCTCCTCCGCCCGCACGTCGAGCAGCGGGATGTCGTGGATGGTGTCGTTGTAGGCGGCCGACGCGTAGAGGCCGAGGAAGCGCTGCTCGCCGATGCACTCGCCCCGCGCGTTGAAGCGCTTGATCGAGATGTAGTCGAGGTAGACGTCGCGGTGCACCGTCGCGCGCGAGTTGGCCTTGGTGATGATGAGGATCGTCGAGTCACGCGCAGCGCGGCTCGCCGCCGGCGTCAGGACGACACCCGTGCCGGCGTGCGGACGGTCGTAGCGGAGCACGCCGAGGCCGGTGCCGGCGACCTGCACCGAGATGTCGTGGCCGTTCTCGTGGCGCAGGGCGTACTCGCGGTAGCCGAGGAAGGTGAAGTTGTTGTGCGCGAGCCACTCGAGGAAACGGCTCGCCTCGCGCGCCTGGCGGGGGTCGGTGCCGGGTGGCGTCGCGGACTTGAGCTCGCTCGCGATGGTGAGGGCGTGGGCGCGCATCTTGGGCCAGTCCTCGACCGAGTCGCGCACGTTCTCGAGGACGTGTCGCAGACGGGCCTCGAGGTCGCTGAGCGAGCTCTCGGGCAGGCGGTCGATCTCGACGTGCATCCACGACTCGCGCACGACGCCGGTCGAGTCGTCGCCGCTGCTCAGGGAGGTGCCCTCCGGCAGCACCGAGCGCAGGTCACCGGTGATGGTGCGCTCGACCGTCATCTGCGGGTGCACGATGAGGTGCACCCCGCGGTCGAAGCCACCGAGCGCCGACACGACGGAGTCGACGAGGAAAGGCATGTCGTCGACGACGATCTGCACGACGGTGTGGCCCGTCGACCAGCCCTCGTCCTGCGATGACGGGTTGAAGGCGCGCACGTTGAGCGTGCCCACCGGGCGGTGCTGGGCGAAGTCGCGGTGCGCGAGGGCGAGCGTCGAGAGCTCACGGGAGGGGCGCGCCAGCAGGTCCTCGGTGGCCACGAGGCGGTAGTAGGAGGCGAGGAAGGCCTGGAGCTCCTCGGTGGGGTCGGCCCGCCGGCGGCGACCCGTGGCTCGTGTGCTGGGCGTCGGCGGTGCCGCGGCGATCGCGGCGGTCCGGAGGACGTCGGTCCGAGACTCTTCGAGTGACGCGGTCATGCGTGTGTCGGTTTCCTCACCGTGCGGCTCGTGCGCCGGCACATCGTCGTGCCGGGCATCTCACGATGTGAGCCTATCGCCGTCCGGCGTCGGCCTCGAAACGACCCGTGGAGAACTCCCGGGGTGTCGTGGCCCAACTGCCTAGAGTGGGCCCATGAGCGATGCGCGCGGCCGGCCACCGACCGCAGACGGCGCGGCCCTGCGCGCGCTAGGCGCAGCCCGCACCGAGACCCGCTCCATGTCCGACCGACTGCTCGACCACCTCCCCGACGTCGGAGACCTCGCCATCCAGCGCCTGCTCGACACCTGGGTCGAGCAGGCGGCCGACACCCTCCGGGCCCTGTCGGAGGCGGCGGAGGAGCGCCTGCTCGACCTCGGTCGCGCGGGTCCACCGGACCGCATACCGACGCCGTATGCCGCCGAGCCCCTCGCGTCGTCGCCGGGGCCGGGTGCCCCGGAGGGTGGTCGAGCATGAGCCTCCCCACCGGCGACCCCGCCTCCGTGTCGGCGCTCGGCGGCGCCCTGCTCACCCAGTCGGGGCGGCTGGCCGACCTCGTCACCGACCTGGGCGGATCGGCGTCCCGAGCCCGGCGACGGTCGCACGACGACGCCACCGCGCACGAGCGCCGCCTGCTCGAACAGGCGGCGACCGAGCTTGACCGGGTGGGCACGCTGCTGCAGGGCTGGACGACGACGGCCGTCGAGGCCGCGGCCCGGGCGCGCCAGCTCGCGCCCGACCTCGCGCGCGCCGACCTCGTCATCGACGGGCAGCTCGTCGTCGAGTCCTCGGGGCCGAGCCGCGTCGACCCCGAGACCCGGGCCCGGGAGCGCCACCGGCTCCAGGAGCTGCTCAACCGGGTGACCATGGTGCGCGCCCGTGAGCTGGCCCGGCTGGGCCGCGAGCTGCAGCAGTCGCACGACGCCCTGGCCGCAGTGGCGCACGACGCGCGCGCCGGGCGGTCCCCCGGCTCGTGACCGCAGGCGGTGCCCTAGCGTGTGGGCATGAAGATCACCGAGACGATCGACTACGCGGCCACCCCTGCCGCCGTCTTCGCGATGCTGACCGACCCGGCCTTCCAGGAGGCGAAGTGCATCGAGGCAGGCTCGGAGCGTCATGAGTCGGCGGTGAGCTCCGTCGGCGACGGTGCCCGCATCGTGACCCAGCGTGAGCTGCCCGCCGACGACCTGCCGGACTTCGCGCGCTCGATCGTGGGCGACAGGCTGGCGGTCACCGAGACCTACGAGTGGGGCGGCGGCGCGGCGGACGACGCGCGCGACGGCACCCTCGTCGTCGAGGTCGCCGGGGCCCCCGTCGCGCTCCGCGCGAAGGTACGGCTGGCAGCGGCAGCGGGCGGCACGGCGATGACCATCGACGGCGACCTCAAGGCCTCGATCCCCCTGCTCGGCGGGCGTGTGGAGAAGGCGGCCGCACCAGCGGTCGTCGACGCCATCCGCAGCGAGCAGCGCACCGGTCAGCGCTGGCTGGCCGAGCGGGCCTGACCCCCAACGGATTCCACGTCGGCACGTGGGCCCACTGAGTCGAGTGCTCACTTCCTGACGTCGGGAAGTGAGCACTCGACGTGGACCACACGACGGGAAGTGAGCACTCGACGGCCTGTCAGTCGAGTGCTCACTTCCTGACCCCCACTGAGTCGGCTCAGCCCATGTGTGGGTAGACGTGGTTGGTCGGCGGGACGAAGGTCTCCTTGATGGAGCGGACGCTCGTCCAGCGGAGCAGGTTCTGAGCCGCGCCGGCCTTGTCGTTGGTGCCCGACGCGCGACCGCCACCGAAGGGCTGCTGTCCGACGACGGCTCCGGTCGGCTTGTCGTTGACGTAGAAGTTGCCGGCGGCGAAGCGCAGCCGCTTCGTCGCGTCGGCGATCACCCGGCGGTCCTGGGCGATGATCGAGCCGGTCAGCGCGAAGGGGGCGAAGCCCTCCATCTGGTCGAGCACCCGGTCGTACTGACGGTCGGGGTAGACGTGGACCGACAGGATCGGGCCGAAGTACTCGGTGCGGAACGACTCGTCCGTCGCGTCCTTGATCTCGAGCACGGTCGGACGCACGAAGTAGCCGACGGAGTCGTCATACGTGCCACCCGCGACGACGTCGATGCCCGCCGTGGCGTGGGCACGGTCGATGGCGTCCTTGTGCTTGGCGAAGGCGCGATCGTCGATGACCGCGCCCATGAAGTTGGACAGGTCGGTCACGTCACCCTGCGAGAGCCCGTTGGTGAGCTCGACGAGGTCGCCCTTGATCTGCTTCCAGATCGACGCCGGCACATAGGCGCGCGACGCCGCGGAGCACTTCTGGCCCTGGAACTCGAAGGCGCCGCGGATCATCGCGGTGCGCAGCACGGCCGGGTCGGCACTCGGGTGGGCGAGGATGAAGTCCTTGCCGCCGGTCTCGCCGACGAGGCGCGGGTAGGTGCGGTAGCGGCCGAGGTTGGTGCCGACCTCCGACCACAGGTGCTGGAAGGTCGGGGTCGACCCCGTGAAGTGGATGCCGGCGAGGTCGGGGTCGGCCAGCGCCGCCTTGGAGACGTTGATGCCGTCGCCCGTGACCATGTTGATGACGCCGGGAGGCATGCCGGCCTCCTCGAGCAGCTGCATCGTCAGCGAAGCCGCGAACTGTTGTGTGGGAGAAGGCTTCCAGACGACGGTGTTGCCCATGAGCGCCGGCGCGGTCGGCAGGTTGCCGGCGATGGCGGTGAAGTTGAAGGGCGTGATCGCATAGACGAAGCCCTCGAGCGAGCGGTAGTCGGAGCGGTTCCAGATGCCCTTGGTGTTGAGGGGAGGCTGCTCCTCGAGGATCTGCCGGGCGAAGTGGACGTTGAGGCGCCAGAAGTCGATGAGCTCGCAGGCGCTGTCGATCTCGGCCTGGTAGGCCGTCTTGCTCTGCCCCAGCATGGTCGCCGCGTTGAGGCGGGCGCGCCACGGGCCGGAGAGCAGCTCGGCGGCCTTGAGCAGGATGGCTGCGCGGTCGTCGAACGACAGCTCTCGCCACATCGGCGCCGCGGCCTTCGCGGCATCGACCGCAGCCTGACCCTCGGCGACGGTGGCGTTGCGCAGCGTGCCGAGCACCGAGCGGTGCGCGTGCGGCTGCCGCACGGGGATCGCGCGACCGGTGCCGGTCACCCGCTGACCGTCGATGACGTGGGGCAGCTCGACCTGCGTCGCACCGAGCTCGGCGAGCGCCACCTCGAGCGAGGCCCGCTCCGGTGAGCCGGGGGCGTAGTCGAGCACCGTCTCGTTGACCGGCGCGGGCACCTGCGTCACTGCATCCATCGACCTTCTCCTGCTGTAGCACGGGGGTGCGCGCCCTCGGGCGCGCGAAGGGGTGGCTGCCTCGTGGGCAGCCACCCCATCGTTCCATGCCTGCAGGGTCCAGGTCAGATCCCGGGTGCGCGCCTCAGCTGAGGACGGTGATGCCCCACGGGTAGTGGTAGAGCTCCCCGCGGTTGGCCGCGAGGGCCGCCTTGATGTGGAAGACCAGCGCCGCGACGAACGCGACCAGCCACACGATGAGGGCGACGGGGATGAGGATCACCGTGAAGAACATGATCCAACCGACGATGACGGCGGCCCACACGGCGAGGTTGAAGTTGAAGGCGCCGGCCGCGGCCTGGCGCACGAAGGCGCTCTTGTCCTTGTAGAGCGCCCAGATGACGAGCGGGCCGACGACGCTGAGCCAGCCGGCCGAGATGACGGCGGCGATGATCGCCGAGAGGTGGCCGAGGATCGCCCAGGTGCGCTCCTCGCTTGTGGTGGCGGGCAGGCCCTGGCCCTGCGGGGTGGGGATCGGCTGTGTCATGACCTCATCCTCCGGCTCCCCGGGCACCGGCGCTGCTGGGGACAGCCCTGATCAGACCCTGAGCCGCCCCTGAGACCGGGCGTGGCACCCTCCCGCCCGGTGCGCGCCAGGTCAGGCGCTCGCGCCGACCGACTCGTCGACGACGAGCGTGCAGACCTCGCTCGCCGGGTCGGTGATGCCGAGGGCGGCGAAGAGGGTGAGCGCCAGCTCGAGGTGGCCTCGCGCGCCGGGGTGGAACGAGTCGTCGAGCCAGCCGTCCGGGGCCGGTGACGCACCTTCGCGTGCAGCCGCGTCACGCCAGGCCGCCGCGTGGTCGACCACGAGCACGCCGAGGTCGTCGCCGACCTGCCGGACCACCTCGGCGTAGGACTCGGCGAGCTCTGGCGAACGGTCCCCCTCGGCCCGGGCGGGCGGCGGGGTCTGGAGCACGACCATGGCGCCCACGTCGCGGGAGCGCTGCACGATCTGGTCGAGGCGGTAGCGGAAGCCGCGGACGCCGTCGGGACCGGCCGTCTGGTCATTGGTGCCAAACATCACGAAGACGACATCAGGCGCGAATCGCCCGGCGCGCCAGTGGAACTCCGGCAGCAAGTCCTCGGTCGTCGTGCCCGAGACCCCGGAGTTGATGACGGCGTCACTGCGCCGGCCGAGCTCGCCACGCACCCGCTCGGCGAAGTGCTCGACGTAGCCCCGTCGGCCGCGCGTGTGCCGAACCCCCTGGGTGATGCTGTCGCCGAGGAACACCCACGTCACGGGCGGCCCGGCGAGCACCTCGCGGAGACGGTCGGCATCGCGGCGGGCGTACTCGTCAGCGCTGAAGTCCATCCGTGCAAACTAACAAGCGACCGGGTGGCTCGGACTCCCCCGGACCACGGGTTGGACGCCGCGGCGCCCACAACAGGTGTCCGGCTCAGGGGTGCTGCCACCATCGCAACCGCTCGGTCAGCGTGTCGAGGTCGCCGGCGAGCGCTGCGCCGTCGCCGAGGAAGACGTCGCGGTGCACGTCGAACCACGGCACGAGGGCCCACCAGGCGCGCGACCGGTCCACGACGTCGTCGGAGGTGCCGTATGCCGCGCGCACCCCGTCAGCGAAGGCGCGGCTGGTGCCGTGCAACGGCCAGGCGAGGTCGATGGCGGGGTCGGTGGCCCGGGCATCGCCCCAGTCGATGATGCCCACGACGGCGCCGTCTCGCACGAGCACGTGCTCGGGCAGCAGGTCCGCGTGGCACAGCACGCGGTCTGCCGTGACGTCCACCGTCTCGAGCAGTGACGACGCGACCGCCCGGGCACGATCGTCGAGAAGAGGAAGCACCGTTAGGCGGAGGCGCTCGAGCTGCTGCGCGGTCTCGACGAAATCGTCTGCGGCAGAGGGCAGCCGGGCCGCGACCAGGACCGAGTCGGCGGTGCCGTGCAGCAGCGAGAGGAAGCGGCCGAGGCGGTCACCATCGGCGGCGCTCAGCCGCTCGGGGTCGGCCGGCGTGCCCACGACCAGCGGGTGGCGCACGATGAGCGGCTCGCGACGCACGATGCTCGGGCGCGGCACCTCGACGCCGGTCTGCCCCAGCGTGTCGCCGATGAGCGGGAGCAGGGCCGCCTCGCTGAGCAGCTGTCGCTCGACCTCGGGGCGGCGTGGCGACCGGTCCACCCACCGGCCCTCGACGAGGCTCGCCTCGCTGTCCCACCCCTGGGTCAGCAGCACCCGGTCGGCCTGCCAGTCACGCAAGACCGGTCCCCAGACCGCGGCACTGTCGGGCACGAACGCCCCGGGCTCTGCCTCGAGTCGCTGGAGCAGCTCGTCGACGAGGATCCAGTCGCCCCATGAGACCTCCTCCGGCTGCCACCGGATCGGGCCGTCCCACCGGGTAGTGAAGCGGTGGGCGTGGTAGCGCGTGTGCTCGTCGGCGTAGGCCACGACGCCGCGGGGCTCGAGGGGCACGCCGTGCACGCCCAGCTCCTCGTCGGCCTCGCGCACCGCCCCCCGTGACGGGTCCTCGCCGGCAGCCACCACCCCACCGGCTGCGAAGTCGAGCAGCCCCGGATAGACGTCCTTCGTCGTCGTGCGACGGTGCAGGTAGATGCGCCCCAGCGGGTCGCGGACGACCACGGATGATGCTGCGTGCCAGAGGTTCTCGCGGCGCATCACCGACCGAGCGACCTCACCCACGACCGCGCCGTGCTCGTCGTAGCGGGCGACGCGCTCGTCCGTCGGCTCCCCGGTCACGAGTGCGACCTACCGTCAGGCGAGGAAGGAGCGCACGTCGTCGAGCTCGGTCACGTCATACCAGAGCAGCTCGTCGGCCTCCTCGTCAGCGCGACCGACGGCCGTCTCGTCGTCGACGTGGAAGGAGGCCACGCGCGACAGCGGCAGGGGTGCCACGAGCACGACACCGGAGGCCGGGTCGGCGACACCCTGCACGACCCACGACGGGTCGGCGTCGGCAGCCGCGACGACCCGACGGTGCTGTGGCGACTCGCGCACCCCGGCGGCAACGGCCACGGCGTCGCTGAAGGCGGCGTACTCGAGGTCCTCGACGTCGAGACCGGGTGCACGCGAGCGCAGGGCCGACGTCACGGCATACGCGGAGATCGGGGCACCCTGCGCGGCTGGGAGGCTCCCGGACGCGGCGAGCTCCTCGAGGGCCGTCCGGCCGAGGGGGACGTAGACGCGCACGACGGCCATCAGGACTCGTGCCCGCTCGTCAGCTCGTCGATGGACTCGAGGATCGAGGAGCCCAGGTCGTCGACGTCGGGCATCGCCTCGCGGTCGGCGTTGAGGCCGTAGTAGACCCCGCCGTCGTAGGAGGTGATGCCGATCGAGAGCGCCTGCCCCTTGGCGAGCGGCATGACGGGGTAGGTCGAGAGCATCTTCGCGTCACCGGCATAGAGCGGGCTCTGCGGGCCGGGGACGTTGGTGATCATGACGTTGTAGAGCCGACGTGACATGGCCGAGCCGAGCCGGGCGCCGAGGGCGTGCAACGTCGGCGGCGCGAAGCCGGCGAGGTTGGCCAGCGACGACGCGCCGACCGCCTGACCGCCCTCCATCTGCTGCCGCATCGCGAAGGCGATCTGGTGCAGCCGCATCGAGGCGCCCGGCTCGCCGACCGGGAGGTTGACGACGCACGCCATGACCTGGTTGGCATACATGCCCGCCGGGTCGTCGCCGTAGATGCTCACGGGCACCATGGCGCGCACCACGCTGGGCCCGCTCACCGCCTCGCCGCGCCCGAGCAGCCACGTGCGCAGGCCACCGGCGATCGTGGCGAGCACGACATCGTTGATCGTGACGTCCTCGGCGTAGGCGCCGCGCGCGAGGCGCCGCCGAACCGTGCGGTAGTCCTCGAGGTCGGTCGAGACCATGACCCAGCGGCGGGCCGTGCCGACCTCGGCGTTGAGCGGTGAGTCGGGTGCCGGCCTCGCCGCCGTGCGGGCGACCGCGGAGAGCAGGGTGCCCGCCGACTCGGCTGCCCGCAGGCCGACGTTGAGCACGTCGTTGATGCCTCCGCGCACGAGGTCGACGACCTGGGTGGGCCGGCGCACGGCATCGATGACGGCCCCGGTGAGCAGCTCGGCCGAGCTCGGGGCGCGGCTCGGCTCCCACGGCACGGGCTCGGCGCCCTCACCCTCACCCTTGACGGCGTCGACGATGACGTGCGCGATGTCGAGGGCGTTGACCCCGTCGATGAGGGAGTAGTGCGTCTTGGTCACGATCGCGAAGCGGCCGTCGTGCAGGCCCTCGACGAGGTAGACCTCCCACAGCGGCCGGGTGCGGTCGAGCTTGCGGGGCTGCACCCGGGCCACGAAGTCCTGCAGCTGCTCGTCGCTGCCCGGGCGCGGCAGGCCCGCCCGGCGCACGTGGTAGCTCATGTCGAAGGCCTCGTCGTCGACCCACACGGGGTTGGCGATGCGACCGGGCACGTCACGCACCTTCTGGCGGAAGCGCGGGATCGCCCCGATGCGGCTCTCGATGATGTCGACGAGCTGGTCGTAGTCGAAGCCGTCGCGCGGCGGTTGGAAGACCATGACGGAGCCGACGTGCATCGCCGTCGTCGACTCCTCGAGGTAGAGGAAGGACGCGTCGAGCGAGGTCAGCCGGTCGGACATGGTGCCACTCTGCCAGACGCCCCGACCTAGGATCGTGGCCATGCGCGCGTTTCGCCCCCTCCCGTATGCCGTCACCGCCCTCGTGCTCGCGGGCACCCTGACCGGGGTGGCCGGGTGCGCCTCGACCAGCGACTCCACCGGGACGGGCCAGCCGGTCGCGACGGGCACGGGCGCGGTCAAGCGCCTCGAGGTCACGATCACCGGCACGACGGTCACGCCACCACCCGCCCAGGTCGAGGTGCCGGTCGGCACGACGCTCGAGCTGGTCGTGACGAGCGACCACGACGACGAGCTGCACGCTCACGGCTTCGACGACGAGGCCACCCTCGAGGCCGGGGTGCCGACGACGCTGCGGCTCACGGCGACCGAGCCCGGCGTCTACGACGTCGAGACGCACGAGCCCGCTCTCACCCTGCTCTCCATCGCCGTGCGGTGAGCACCACCTCCGTGCTCACCGCCCTGCCGGCTCATGGCGTCGGCAGCCGCGGCGACCTGCCGTTGCCCTTCACGGCACTCGTCGTCGCGGCCGGCGCCGCGCTGCTCATCTCGTTCGTCGCGATCGCCTTCCTCTGGAGGGAGCCACGGCTGCGCGAGAGCGACGGCGTGCTGCTGCCGGGCTGGCTCGCAGCGGTGCTGGACTCCCGCTGGCTGCGGGTCGTGGCGCAGGTCCTCGCGGTCGTCCTGACGCTCTGGACCCTCCTCGCGCTCGTCTTCGGGCCGGACTCCGCGAGGAACCCGGTGCCCCACGTCGTCTACGTCTGGCTCTGGGTCGGGCTCGCCTTCGCCTCCATGGTGCTCGGGCCGGTCTGGAGGGTCATCAACCCGCTGCGCCTGCTCCACACCGGGGTGCTGCGGCTCGCGCGGGTCTCTCCCGAACTGGCGCTGCTGCCCTACCGCTGGGGGTTGTGGCCCGCGGCCCTGGGCCTCGGAGCGTTCACCTGGGTCGAGCTCGTCGCGGAGGAGAACACCTCGCTGGGCTTCCTCCGCGTGCTCATCGCGTCCTTCTTCGCCATCTCGCTCCTCGGTGCCGCCGTGTTCGGACGCACGTGGTTCGACCACGCCGACCCGTTCGAGGCCTGGTCTCGGCTGCTCGGGCTGCTCGCCCCGCTCGGCCGGCGTGACGACGGACGCTGGGTGTTGCGCACACCCCTGCACGGGGTCAACACGCTGCGGGGCCAGCGTGGGCTCGTGGCCACCGTGGCCGTGATGCTCGGCAGCACGGCATACGACGGCTTCTCGGCCAACCTCGGGTGGGCGACCTTCGTGCAGAGCTCTCCCCTGCCGTCGTCACTGCTGCGCACGGTGACCCTGATCGGCTTCTTCGCCCTCGTCGCCCTGACCCTCTGGCTCGCGTCAGCCGTGTCGGTGCGGCTGGCGGGTCAGCCGCTGCGGCAGTCAGTGCCCTTCGTCAGCGACATGGCGCCGTCCCTCATCCCGATCGCCGGTGGCTACGTCATCGCGCACTACTGGTCGCTGTGGGTCTACCAGGGGCAGGAGGCGTGGCGACTGCTGAGCGACCCTCTCGGCACCGGCGCCGACTGGCTCGGGACCGCTGACCTCGTGCCCGCCGCCGCGCTCATCGAGCCGACGCTCGTCGCCACCATCCAGGCCGTCAGCATCGTCATCGGGCACCTGCTCGGTGTGCTCGCCGCCCACGAGCGGGCCATCACCGTGCTGCCGCACCGGGCCGCCGTGATCGGTCAGGTGCCGCTCATGGTCGTCATGATCCTCTACACCCTCGGTGGTCTGACGATTCTCTTCACGCCGTAGCGATCGTCCCTAGGCTGACGCCATGACCTCGGAGCTGGGCTCGGCCCTCGTCGTGGCGTTGACCTACGGGGTGGCCGTGGCCGTCGCGGGTGTCCCGGTCGTGGTGCTGGCCTTCGTGCTCGCCTCGTCCCGCCCTGCTCCGGTCGGTCTCGGCCTCGCCGGCGGGTGGGCGCTGGGCCTCGCGGTGGCCCTCGGCGTCGTCATCGCGGTGTCCGATGTCGCGGTGGCCGCGTCCGACGGGTCCGACCCGCCCTCCAACGTCGCACTCGCCTGGGTGCGGATCGCGGCCGGTGTCGCGCTGCTCGTGCTCGGAGCACGCTCGTGGCAGGCCCGTGGCTCCGCGAAGCAGCCTGCGTGGATGAAGGGAGTCGCCGGCTGGAGCCCGCGCAAGGCCTTCAGCACGGGCTTCGCGCTCGGGGCGGTCAATCCCAAGAACCTCGCCATCATCGCCAGCGCGACGTCGGCGCTGCTGGAGGCGACGACGTCGCCAGCGCTGCACGTGCCGGCCGTCCTGCTCTTCGCGATCGTGGGCTCGATCGGCGTCGCCGGTCCCGTGCTCTATCGCGTGGCGGGCGGCGAGGGGGCGCTGCGCGCGCTCGAACATGGCGACCGCTGGCTGCAGGCGCGGGCCACGATGCTCAGCGCGGTCGTGCTGGCCGTGCTCGGTGTCATCGTGCTCGTCAACGGCGTGACAGCGCTCTGAGACCGCGCTCTCGACGTCGGCGCCCCCGGGGCGCGGTCCAGGGCGCCACCGCCGATGCCAGGTCAGCGATCGCCGATCGGGCCGGCGACTCGGGTGCCTGCTCCACGAGGGAGCGGCCGGCGAGCACTGCGGCGTCGACCGCCGCAGGGTCGTCGGGCACGAAGCGGACGGCCTCGAGGCCGGCGAAGCGCTGCAGCGAGGCGGCGATGCGCGCCTCGGGACGCGACCCCACGGCGGCGCTGCGCACCCGGTTGACGACGGGCAGGGGCTGCGGCGACGGCACGGTGCCGAGCTCCTGCAGGCCCCGCACGAACCGCTGGAGCGCCACGGGGTCGGCCCCACCCACCGCGATCACGGTGTCGGCAGCGGACAGGCTGGTGAGGGTGGCCTCGTTGCGGCGGGGCGCCACCGTGTCGTAGCTGAGCTCCTCGTCGTCCTCGAGGCAGAAGCCGCAGTCGATGACGACGACGGACACGAGCGCCCGGCTGAGCTCGAGCACCCGCTCGAGGGCCGCCGCCCGCACCTCGGTCCACCGCTCCGCCTTGGGCAGTCCGGTCAGGACCCGCAGACCGGGGAGCACCTGTGGGGCCAGACCGGCGAGGACCGGCAGGTCGAGGGTGCCCTGCTCGGCCGCGCGGCAGGCCGCGGCGATGCCGGGAGCCTCGTCGAGCAGCCCCAGGGTCTGGGCGATGCAGCCGCCGTAGGTGTCGGCGTCGACGAGGAGCACCTCCCCGCCCCGGGAGGCCAGCTCGGCGGCCAGCGTCGTGGCCACGGTGGTGCGGCCGGGCGCACCCGTCGGCCCCCAGACGGCGACGATCCGGGCACGCTCGGGCGGCGCTCCGGCGCCATCGGATTCGTCGTCGACCCCATCGGGGAGTCGCCCGCCGTCACGGTCGGCGTCGACCGGATCGAAGCCACCGCGGGGGCGCCAGCCGCTCCACTCGCCGTTGCCGTTGCCGTTGTCGGGGCCGTTGCCGTTGTCGGGGCCTTCGCCGGCGTCGTCGTCGTCGCCGGCGGCCGGCCTCCCCGGCAGGTCGACGACCGGCGGCTGAATGAGGTCGGCGAGGCGGCCCGTCATGTCGCCGGCACCGGGATCGACGCTGGCACCGGGATCGACACTGGCAGCGGCGTCGAACGCAGCAGCGAGGTCACCGGCGGTCGCGTCGAGCGGGAGGAGCGTCGGCACCGCGAGCTGCCGCAGCCGCCGCTGAGCCTGCTCGTCGTCGACCGGATGCAGACCGACCACGCGGATCGCCTTGGCGCGCAGGCGAGCCACCACCTCCAGGTCGAGGCCCCGGAGGTCGAACGAGACGACCGCCACCTGCCCGACACCGGCCTGCGCGACCGAGAGCAGCTCGGCGACGTCCGCGCACCGCCGCGCGATCGTCACTCCGGGCACCCGCTCGAGCGTCGTGGCGACCGAGGCCTCCCACCGCGGGCCGAGCCCCGTGATGACGTCGGTCACGCCCCGCCACCGCCGAGCGACCCGCCCACCGACCCGACGGCCGGCACGAGCGTGAGCTTCGCGTCGCCGTCGACGGCCTCGACAAGCGGCTGCACGGTGTCGGCGGGCACGTAGAGCTGCACGGACGTCATCGCGTTGGCACCGAGCCCGCCGGTCGTCGTCGAGACGGTGGCGACCCCGGCCCCCTCGATGAGTCGCGTGGTGCGGGGCGGGGTGCGGTCGCCGCCGGTGACCGCCTTCGGGGTAACGAAGACATCCACCCGGCTCCCCCGGGTCAGGCCCGCGGTCGAGGCCGCGTCGGCGCGCACCGTGACGCGCCGCACGTCGACGTCGGAGGGGCTCCCGACCGCGGTTGCCGGCACCAGCTCACCGGCTCTCACGTCGCGCACGACGAAGCTGCCTGTCGGCGCCGGTGAGTCGGCCGACAGGTAGGGCACGGAGCCGTCGCCGAGGAGCACGTCGACGCGCGTGAACGACGACGCGTCGACCCGGTCGCCCACGACGAGGTCGTCGGCCGCTGCCCAGACCGGCACGCGGTCGTCGGCGCTCGCGACTGCCTTGGCGCCGAGCGTCGCCGCCACGAGCACGAGGAGCACGCCGACGACGAGCCGGCTGTCACGCCACGAGGGCCGTTGCAGGCGTTTGGCGGCGGGTCGGGCGAGCTCGGTCATGCGGTGTCCCCTGAGGTCGTGCGGTGTGCGACGCGCGCAGTGAGTGCAGCACATCCTGCAACAGGTGGAGAGGATGCGCGCGCCGAGCTGCACACCTGTGGAGACCCGGCACTGCGGCATACCGCGGCGACCTACGATGGGACCGGCCCGTCGCACGACCACGAGGAGGAGAGAGAGTGGCCCAGCGCTTCCTGCAGCTCGCCGAGGTCTCCGAGGTGCTCAACATCTCGGCTGCCCAGGCCTACGCCCTCGTGCGCTCGGGCGAGCTGCCCGCCATCAAGATCGGCGGGCGCGGTCAGTGGCGGGTCGAGGCCACCGAGCTCGAGGCCTACATCCAGCGGATGTACGCCGAGACCCGGTCCTTCGTCGAGGCCCACCCCTTCGGGGGGACGGCCGAGGAGTGACCTGCCGGCTCCTCAACCGTCAGCCGGGTGCGGACGCAGGCGGCGCACCCAGGCTAGTGAGGCGAAGGGCACCAGCGAGACCGCGGTGACGTTGGCCGCTCGTCGTGGCTCGTCGCCCGCGTGCTCGGCGATCTCGAGATGGTCTGCCCCGACGACGTCGACGGTGCCGACGAGCGGTCTGCCGTCGACGTCGCGGATCTCGACCGGCGCGCGGTCCCGGCTGATCGCTCCGAGGGCGAGGCCCATCGTGAAGCGGCGTGCCACGACCGACGGGGCCTGGGCGCCGCGCCGCAGGCCCGAGACCGACCGCACCGCGCCCAGGCGCAGCAGCAGGGGCCGGCCAGGAGCGGGCTCGACGAGCACCCAGTCGGGCCCGACGTCAGTGACGCGTGCCGTCAGCGTCTGCCCGGCGACCCACCAGCCGACGACGTCACCGATGTTGGCGAGCAGGCGGGCGTGCAGGTCGATGAGGGCCCGTTCACGCCGGGTGCGGTCGGCGATCTCGGCCTCGCGGTCGTGGGCGTCGTCGGACGCGAGCTGCGCCTCCAGGTCGTCGAAGAGCCGCTCCCACCGCATGCCCCCACCTTCCCTCGTGGGTGAGGTCGCGGCCAGCCGACCGCGCACACCATCCACAGCCTGACGAACTCATCCTTGACCAAACACAAGCAAACTGCATTGAATGGCCACATGCAAGCTCATCGACGACCGGCGACCCCCCGCAGGCGGTCCGTGGTCAGCCTCGGCCTCTCGCTCGCCGCCATGGTGGTGCTGCACGCGGTGGCGTCCTCTCCGGCGATCGGGGTCGACGCCTGGTCTGCGCCGGGTCGGCGACCCGACGAGATGCTCGTGGTCGTGCTCGCCTGGGCAGGACTCGTGCTGTCGGCGTGGCTCGCCCTGGGATCTGCCCTCTCCCTGCTCGCCACCCTCCCCGGCGCCCTGGGGCGGTGCTGCGCACTGCTCGCCGACCACCTCACCCCGCTGCTCGTCCGCCGGCTGCTCGCCGCCGCGATCGGCACCTCGACCGTGTCCGTGGCGCTCCCTCCGGCCGCGGTGGTGGGCACGGTCGCGGCACCGACCCCGCACGGGCCGGCCCCGACCACGACGTCGGGACGAGCCCTGGAGCTGCTGACGCAGGCACTGCCCCCGGAGCGGGTGACCGCACCGCAAGGGCACGAGCCGCCAGCGACCGCGGTCGGCGAGCTCAGGGCGACCGGATCGGAGGGCAGTGCCCCCGGCACCGGCGCGGCAGTCCGGCCCGACACCTCGACGATGCCCGGCCCGGGCTTCGGCCCGACACTGGAGCCCGGACCCGGCTTCCGCCCGACGCCCTCCGGTGCGCAGGCTGCCGGGGCCCTGCCCGCTGGGAGTCCGGGCTTCCGGCCGACCCGGCCGGCTCCCACCCCCGACGAGGCGGGGGCGCGGCTGCTCGCGCCGTCGCCCCGACCCGGTGCGGCAGCCCTCGACACCGTCACGGTCCGCCGTGGCGACAGCCTGTGGTCGATCGCAGAGCGGCATCTCGGGGCGGCCGCCACCGACGCCGAGGTCGCCCGCACCTGGCCGCAGTGGTATGCCGCCAACCGCGAGGTCATCGGCGACGACCCCGACCTCATCCACCCCGGCACCCAGCTCGTCCCACCTCGCGAAGGAGACCTCCGATGACGCCTGTCGTGACGACCACCGGCAGCGACGGCAGGCCCTCCGCGGTCGGTCGCGTCGTCGCCGGCTTCACGGTGCGACCGATTCCCGCCACGGCGCCCCGGATCATCAGCGCCGACGAGGCCTGGCACGGTGAGGCTCCCTACTCCCAGGATGCGCTCGCGCTCGACTTCCGTTCCCGCCTCGATGAGGACGACTTCGGGCCGCAGCCCACCCGCTCGGCCCTGCTGCCCGATCCGGCGCCGCTCGTGCCTTGGCTCGCGCAGACGGTCATCGAGGTGGTGTCCGGGCAACGCCCGGCCCCGCAGCTCATCCGGCACACGGCACCGACCGTCTACTCGGTGCTCGCACGGCAGGCCATGGTCGCCGGCCGTCGGCGCGCACCGGGCGCCCAGCGCCCCCCGATCGTGCGCCGGGTTCGGCTCTGCGCACCCGCCGACGGCGTCGTCGAGGCCTGTGCCGTCGTCGTGGCGCACGGCAGGGTGCGCGCGCTCGCGATGCGGCTCGAAGGACTCGACGGCCGATGGATCATCACGGCCCTCACCATCGGGTGACGCCAGCGGGTCTGGCGTCAACGTCCCGGCCGTCGGCGACGAGGGCGGCACCCCGGTCGATGTGAGATACCCGGTCGACGTGAGAGGACCCGACCCCGGCAGGGGTCGGGTCCTCTCACGGAGCTGGCCGGGTGGGTCGAGAGCGGAGCGGACGTCCGCGCCTCATCCGGGGCCGGAGTCAGCGACGCTTGCGCTTGACCTTCTTGCCTCGACGGTCGGCCTGACGCTCGACCGTGCGCTGGGGCTCGGTCTCGACGACGTGGCCGTCCTCCCCCGGAGCCGAGTAGCGCAGCGCCGAGGCGCGCTGGCCCTCCTGCAGGTCGACACCCGAGACCTGGACCCCGGAGCGGGCGAGCGGCCGGCCGGAGTCGTCGGCGTCGTCGGCCGTTGCACCCGGGCGACCTGAGCCCGCGGCGGACGCGGCCCCCGTGCGGTCGTCGGGCGCAGCACCGGCGAGGCCACCGACGAGGTCACCGACCGACATGGGCGAGGCGCCCACGGCGGGGGCAGCCGGCTGCGCGACCTGCACCTCGACGGAGAAGAGGTGGCTGACCGACTCCTCCTTGATCGCCTCCATCATCGCCTCGAAGAGCTGGTAGCCCTCGCGCTGGTACTCGATGAGCGGGTCACGCTGGGCCATCGCCCGCAGGCCGATGCCCTCCTGGAGGTAGTCCATCTCGTAGAGGTGCTCGCGCCACTTGCGGTCGAGCACCGACAGCACGACGCGGCGCTCCACCTCACGCATCGTGTCGGAGCCGAGCGACTCCTCGCGCTGGTCGTAGGCGTGGTGCGCGTCGGACATGAGCTGCTCGCGCAGCAGGACGGCCGAGATCGCCTGGCGACCGCCTGCAAGGTCCTCGACCTGCTCGACCGTGATGCCGACGGGGTAGACCTGACGCAGGGCCTCCCAGAGTCGCTCGAGGTCCCAGTCGGCGGCGAAGCCCTCTGCGGTGGCCGCGTCGACGTAGGAGCCGACGACATCGTTGACGAACATCCGCAGCTGCTCGTGCAGGTCCTCACCCTCGAGCACCGCCCGGCGCTCCTCGTAGATGACCTGACGCTGGCGGTTCATGACGTCGTCGTACTTGAGGACGTTCTTGCGGATCTCGTAGTTCTGAGCCTCGACGGCGCCCTGCGCCTTTTGGATCGAGTTCGTCACCATCTTGCTCTCGATCGGCACGTCGTCCTCCATGCCGGCCGTCGTCATGAAGCGGTCGACGAGCCCGGAGTTGAACAGGCGCATGAGGTCGTCGTTGAGCGAGAGGTAGAAGCGGGACTCGCCGGGGTCTCCCTGGCGGCCGGAGCGTCCACGCAGCTGGTTGTCGATGCGGCGGGACTCGTGACGCTCGGTGCCGAGGACGTAGAGACCTCCGAGGTCGGTGACCTCCTCGTGCTCGGTGGCCACCTCCGCCTCGGCCTGCGCCAGCGCGTCGTCCCACGCTGCTTCGTACTCCTCCGGCGTCTCGTGCGGGTCGAGGCCGCGACGCTTGAGCTCGGCCACGGCGCGGAACTCGGAGTTGCCACCGAGCATGATGTCGGTGCCTCGCCCGGCCATGTTGGTGGCGACCGTCACCGCGCCCTTGCGTCCGGCGTCGGCGACGATGGTCGCCTCGCGCTCGTGCTGCTTGGCGTTGAGCACCTCGTGGCGGATGCCGCGCTTCTTCAGCTGCTGGGAGAGGTACTCGCTCTTCTCGACCGACACCGTGCCGACGAGGACCGGCTGGCCGGCCTCGTGGCGATCGGCGATGTCGTCGACGACGGCGTCGTACTTCGCGACCTCGGTGCGATAGACGAGGTCGGCCTGGTCCTTGCGGATCATCGGCCGGTTGGTCGGGATCGGGATGACGCCGAGCTTGTAGATCGAGTTGAGCTCGGCGGCCTCGGTCTGGGCCGTGCCGGTCATGCCGGAGAGCTTGGCGTACATGCGGAAGTAGTTCTGCAGCGTGATCGTGGCGAGCGTCTGGTTCTCGTTCTTGATTTCGACGCCCTCCTTCGCCTCGATGGCCTGGTGCATGCCCTCGTTGTAGCGCCGCCCCGCCAGCATGCGACCCGTGTGCTCGTCGACGATGAGGATCTCGCCGTTCATGACGACGTAGTCCTTGTCCTTCTTGAACAGCTCCTTGGCCTTGATGGCGTTGTTGAGGTAGCCGATGAGCGGGGTGTTGACCGTGTCGTAGAGGTTGTCGATGCCGAGCAGGTCCTCGACCTTGGCGATGCCCGACTCGAGCACGCCGACGGTGCGCTTCTTCTCGTCGACCTCGTAGTCCCCGCGGCCGTCCTCGCCGCGGCTCAGCCGCTGCACGATGCGGGCGAACTCGACGTACCACTTCGTGGCGATGTCGGCCGGGCCCGAGATGATGAGCGGCGTGCGCGCCTCGTCGATGAGGATCGAGTCGACCTCGTCGACGATGCAGAAGTTGTGGCCACGCTGCACGAGCTCGGCCGGGTCCCAGGCCATGTTGTCGCGCAGGTAGTCGAAGCCGAACTCGTTGTTGGTGCCGTAGGTGATGTCCTTGGCGTACTCGGCGCGCCGCTGCTCGGGGGTCATCTGGCTGAGGATGCAGCCGGTCTCCATGCCGAGGGCGCGGTGCACGCGGCCCATCAGCTCGGACTGGTACTCCGCGAGGAAGTCGTTGACCGTGATGACGTGCACGCCCTTGCCCGTCAGGGCGTTGAGGTAGGACGGGAGCGTCGCGACGAGGGTCTTGCCCTCACCGGTCTTCATCTCGGCGACGTTCCCGAGGTGCAGGGCTGCCCCACCCATGATCTGCACGTCGAAGTGGCGCTTGCCGAGGGTGCGCTTGCTCGCCTCGCGAACGGCGGCGAACGCCTCCGGGAGGAGCATGTCGAGCGTCTCACCCTTGTCGAGGCGCTCGCGGAAACCCTTGGTCTCGTCGCGCAGCTCCTCGTCGGTGAGCTTCTCGAAGTCGGCCTCGAGGGCATTGACCTGCTTGGCGATGCCCTGCAGCTTCTTCAGGGTCCGGCCTTCGCCGGCACGAAGCAGCTTCTCGATGACGGCCATCTGGTGATCTCACTCCCGACTCAACGTGTGGACTCGCCCGGTGGGCGGGCTCCATCGCCCGCGATGGGTCACGGGACCTGCCTAGGCTATCCGTCCACCTGACGGAACGACCAACGCGCCGCCGCGCGCGGCGGTTCCACGGTATGCCGCGTGGCCCGGCCGACGTCATCCGCTCGGCAGGTCGACGCGCGCCAGACCGAGCCAGGCCGCCATGGACTCCAGGTTGGCCACGAGGGCGGGACCGGCCTCGGCCGGAGCACCGGGCTCCCAGCTGATGCGGTGGCACCGCAGCACCCCGGCCGCGCGGTCGGCCTTGAGGTCGCAGCGCGCGACGAGGCCGTCACCGAAGAGGAAGGGCAGCACGTAGTAACCGTGCACGCGCTTGTCGGCGGGGGTGTAGATCTCGATGCGGTAGTGGAAGTCCCAGAGGGCGAGGATCCGCTCGCGCTGCCAGACGAGGGAGTCGAACGGGCTGAGCAGCGCCTCGGCGTGGACGCGTCGAGGCAGGCGCGCGTCGGCGTGCAGCCAGGCCGGACGCCAGCCGGGCACCGTGACGGGGATGAGCTCGCCGGTGTCCACGAGGTGCGCGATCGCCGGCCGGGCCTCCTCGCGCTTGATGCGGAAGTAGTCGGCCAGACAGAGCTCGGTGCCGACCCCGTGGGCCCGAGCCGCGATGCGGACGAGCTCGACGTAGCGCTGCGGGTCCGCCTCCGGCCCGGGACGCTGCGTCCACGCCTCACGCAGCGGCGGGGGCGCCGTGGCCGGCAGGGCGGCATACCGGCGCTCGAACGAGGCCGTGCGCCCGGCCGAGCTCACCCGCCCTGACCAGAAGAGGTACTCGAGGGCCTGCTTGACGTCGGACCAGTTCCAGCCCCAGTGGTCGGTGCGTCGCGGCTGGTCGTGCTCGAGCGCCACCTCGAGCTCGCGCGCGGTCATCGGACCGCGGGCCTCCACCTCGGCGCACACCACGTCGACGAAGTCGGGACGCTCCTCGAGGATGCGGCGCATGCCGCCCCACGCGCTCTCGGCCGCGGCCCGCATGCGGAAGTCGAGCACCGGCCACGTCGACGGGGGGATGAGGCTGGCCTCGTGCGCCCAGTACTCGACGAGACGGCGTGGCGCTCGATCGCGCGCTCGATCGAGCAGCGCCGTGTCGTAGGGCCCGAGGCGCGAGAAAAAGGGCAGGTAGTGGCTGCGGGCCAGCACGTTGACGCTGTCGATCTGCACGACCCCGACGCGGTCGATGACGCGCTGTACGTGCCTGCTCGTCGCCGCGAACGGCGCGGGGCGGGGGTCGAGGAAGCCTTGCGCGGCGATGGCCACGCGCCGCGCCTGGGCGCGCGTGAGCGAGCGGGTCGTCATGGGACGGTCACTCCCCATCACTCCCCGGTCACTCGCCGGGATCGATGAGCCGCTGCCGCACGGCATACATCGCCGCCTCCATGCGCGAGTGCATCTGCAGCTTGTCGAGGATGTTGCGGATGTGGTTGCGCACGGTGTTCTCGGAGATGAACAGCTCGGCGGCGATCTCGCGGTTGAGCCGGCCCCGCGCCACGAGCTTGAGGATGTCGAGCTCACGGTGGGTGAGGCGCGGCAGCTCGAGCCCCGGGGTAGGCGCAGGCAGGGTGTCACGCTGGCTGATCAGGGCGAACTCCGTCAACAGCTTGGAGGCCATCATCGGAGAGAGCAGCGACTGTCCCTGGTGGACTCCCCGGATGCCGGCGGCCACCTCCTCGGGTGGGACGTCCTTGAGGAGGTAGCCGTTGGCGCCGGCCCGCACCGCCTCGAAGAGGTTGGCCTCGTCGTCGGAGCTCGTCAGCATGAGGATGCGGGCCGAGGGCACCCGCTGCCTGATGACGCGGCAGGCGTCGATGCCGCCGCGCTTGGGCATGCTGACGTCCATGACGATGACGTCGGGCAGGGTCTCCTCGGCCTGGTCGACGGCCTCGATGCCGTCGGCGGCCTCCCCGACCACCTCGATGCCGTCCTCCGTGTCGAGCACGGTGAGCAGCCCGCGGCGATAGAGGGCGTGGTCGTCGACGATGAGCACACGGATGACCTCGGCGGTGACGTTCACACCGTCATCCTGTCAGCAGCCACCGACGCCGGGGCGCAGACATCGACGCCGGGGCGCCGACCGGTCTCCCGGTGACGCCCCGACGCCTCGCCGCACCGGCCGCAGGGGGTCAGCCCGTGGCGGCGACACTCCCGACGGCCTCGACAGGGGACGGGCCGTGACGGGAGTCGCCCGCGGACGTCGCATCGGTCTCGAGGTGCAGGACGCCGTAGCTCCAGCCGCGGCGCCGGTAGACGACGCTCGGCCGATCGGTGTCGGCGTCGTGGAAGAGGAAGAA
Source organism: Humibacillus xanthopallidus (assembly GCF_044793955.1). Classification (GTDB taxonomy): domain Bacteria; phylum Actinomycetota; class Actinomycetes; order Actinomycetales; family Dermatophilaceae; genus Humibacillus; species Humibacillus xanthopallidus_C. The sequence continues at coordinate 3,416,967 of NZ_CP084995.1, forward strand.
GTCGTGCCCGACGAGCTCCATCTGGTTGACGGCGTCCTCGAGCGACATCGGTGCCGCAGTGTGGACCTTCTCGCGGACCTCGATCGGGGAGTTGCCCAGAGCTCCGAAGCGGTCCAGGTCGTCGACCTCCGGCTCCGGCTCGGGCTGCAGGGTCGTCACGGGTGCCGAGCCGTTGGTCGCGGCGTCGATGCGGGCCGTCGCCCGCGCCACCGACTCGGGCTGGCGCCGACCGCGACTGACGCGTTGCTTGTCGTGCACCCGCCTCAATCGCTCCATGAGCTTGTCGACGGCCGCGTCGAGCGCGGCGAACTTGTCGTCGAGACACGCCTCCGCCCGGATGACCGGGCCCTTGGCGTGGCAGGTGATCTCCACCTTCTCGGACCCGCGAGCGACGCGCTCGTGGGTGACGACGACGTCGATGCGATGGACCTTGGGAGCGAGCGACGGCACCTTGGCCAGCCGCTCCTCCAGCAGCTCACGGAATCGGTCGGGGATCTGGACATGACGTCCAGTGACGACGATCTCCACGGTTCCTCCTTGTCGCGCGCGTCTTCTTCGCGCGCATGTGGCGACGTGTTGACCGGGCCGGCCTCAGCGAGGTCGGGCCCGCCGTTCGATCGGCACCACCCCTCTCCGCTCCGTGAGTCCTGCCGTCGACCGGCTCGTCGATCGAGCTGCCGGCCCGTGCAGGACGGGGCCTTGCCTTGACACTACTTCGCCCGGGACGACCGTGGGAAGGCGTTGCGACAGGCCGACTGAAACATCACAGCCGACCCACGGGTCACACCTGCTCGTGCCGTTGGGCTGCGGCGACCGCGGCCCCCACGACCTGCAGCGCCCCTGCCCGGCGCAGTGCACGGGCCGCCTCCGCAAGGGTCGCTCCGGTCGTGACCACATCGTCGACCACGATGACGTTTCGGTCGCGAATCACGTTGTGCCACATCGGTTTGACGGCCATCGCTCCGGCCAGGTTGCGGCGCCGCTCGGAGATGCCGAGCCCCGACTGGTCGGCAACGCGCCGCACCTGGTGGAGCGCCGGCGCCACCCTCACCTGTGCGTGCCCGGGCCGCCGAGCGACCCAGGCGGCGAGGTCGAGCAGCGGTGCGTCCCCACGGCGGCGCTCGGCTCCGGCGGACGAGGGCGCCGGCACGACGACCACGGGGCCTTCGCCCCACCCGGCGGCGAGCACGGCCGCCTCGAGCGAGCGCTCGAGCACGGGCCCGAGGACGGTCACGAGGTCGCGGCGGTCGGCGTCCTTCCAGGCCGACACGGCGGCTCTCACCGGGTCGGCATACGCCACGGCGGCGTGCGTCGGAGGCATGCGCGGGGGCAGGGGTCGCGGACGCACCGACACGGGCTCGGGTCCGAGCTCGAGCCGATGCAGGGCCAGGTCGCAGCGCGCGCACCACCGCGTGCCGGGGCGATGGCAGGCTGCACACTCTGTGCCGAGCACGAGGTCGGCGAGCCGTGCGACAAGCGGGCTTGCGAGGCGGTGCACCATGGGCCGAGTCGACCACCGCAGGGCGCTCGGCCGGCGCCGAGACCGGGCCCTGTGGATGCGCGGCCCTCACCGGGCGGGCAGCGCGCGAGGTGTGGACAGCTCGGGCAATCCCGCCCCCGGGCCGCCGTCCCCTGGTTCAGTCACTCCGTTCCCTCCCGCCCCCCTCCCCCGGCAACACACCGAGAAATCGCAAGGTCCGCGGGGCACAACACGCGGAGTTGACGCCTGCACGGTGTGTCGCGCGGGAGGGGTGCGGTGGGAGGCGAGATGAGACCCGGGTGGCGGCTGCCTCAGCGGGCAGGCACGAGGACGTCGGTGGCACGCACCACCTGCCGCCAGGCGGAGCCGGCCCGGGCCCACGCCCAGTCGTCCGCCGTCGTGACGATGATGCCGCGGGGGCCGCCCACCGTTGTGAGGCTGACCGCGCCCGGCACCGGTGCGGTGCGGGCCGACTCGGCCGAGGATCGCCCGTGGCTGCGGATGCCCTCGAGACCCAGCCCGATGGTGCCCACCCAGGGCCGCGGGGGGTCGGCTTCACTGACCTGGCCGAGCACGGCATACGTCGATCGCGTCGTGTCGAGCCAGACGACGTCGGTCAGCACCAGGAGCGGCTGCGCCTGGCGCAGCGGGGTGGCGAGACTCATCGGCTGCCCGTTGGGCGACCGCTGGATGCCGCTCACGCCCAGCTGCGCGTCGGTGCCCTGCCGGTTGGTCGTGATGACGAGCAGGCGCACCCCGTCTCCGGCCACTGCGAGCGAGACGACCCGCCGGTCCTTCAGCCACGGCGCCTTGACCGCCACGGGGGTGGCGGCAGCGGCCGCAGCCCGGGGGTCGAGCACGTAGATGCGGTCGTCGCCGTCCGCACCGGCGCCGCCCACCCAGAGGTAGCCCTGCTCGTCATAGACGGGGGCGGTCAGCGAGGAGGCGAACGGGGGCACGACCACCTGCGGCGCATCGGCCTTCCACAACGAGAGCAGCTGGCGGCCGGTGCTCACCGCAGCCACCTGCTTGCCGTCGGCAGACAGGGCGAGCCGCGTCCACGTGTCGGGGATGCGCGCGATGTCGCCGTCCTGGGGCTTGGTGTCGGCACGTCGGGAGCCGACCGTGGTGTCGGGCAGGAAGCGCGGGTCGAGGCGGCTCAGCTCGTCGCCCTGCCGCAGCAGTGCCGTGTCGAAGGTCCGGTTGGTCACGGTGTCGTAGCCGAGCTCAGCCGCAGAGCCCGCCGAGCTGACCCCGCGGGGGAGCTCGAGGGGGGTGTCGTCGACGGCGAGCGACACGGACGAGACGGACGAGACCTGCGACAGGGTGGCCGTGAGCTGGGCCCACATGGCCGTGCGGTCATCGGGGTCGGCCGACAGCGCCTCGCTGCTGAGACTCACCTGGGCGCGTCCACCCACGACGGGCACCGCGTTGACCGCGAGGCGCGTGTTGGCGGGCACGCCGGTGACGACGGCGTTCTGGAGGTAGTCGGGCACCCGGCCCAGCTGCGCCCGGGCCAGGGTCGTCGCGAGGCGCGGCCCGTTGGGGAACCAGCGGAAGTCGGGCACGAGGTCGCGACCGCTCGGGGTGACGAAGTAGACCATGCGGGCCGTGAAGGTGCGGTCGAACTGGTCGGAGTCGAGCCACAGGCCGAAGCCCTCGCGGGGCAGGTCGATGCGCCACTCGCCGCCGACCTTGCGCACGCCGAGGGTCAGGGTCGCCTTCGTGCCCGACGGCTGCTCGGTGTAGCGGCCGTCGGGTCCGAGGCGCGCGACCTCGGTGGCCCGGACCTGCACCGTCTCCTCGTCGACCTTGCGCACCGACAGGTCGCTGTCGTAGATGACGACGTCCTGGGTCGACCAGCGCCAGAGGTCGACCGACTGGGGCGCGAGGAAGAGCTTGCCGGTCTGCCTCGTCTCGTCGCTGTCCTCGCCAGCGCGCAGGAAGCCGCGCACGACCTCCTCCTGGCTGGCGCCGTCACGCGGGCCGGTCGCGGCGACGCGCACGGGCTCGTTGATCGCCTCGCCGAGGGCCCTGCCCTCGATCACCGGTCCGGACTCGGGCAGGCCGCCGCAGGCGGTCAGCACGAGGCTCACCGCGAGCGCGGCCGCTGCCAGCAGACGGCGTCTCATGGCGTGCGCTCGGGAACGATGCGCCGCAGGCGCAGGGTGTCGTCGTCGGCGAAGCCGCTGCCGTTGCCGGCTCCCTTGCCAGATCCGTGGCCGGCTCCGGGCCCGGTTCCTTGGCCGCCCGGCCCGGATCCTCGGCCGGCGCCGCTTCCCTGCCCCGCGCCCGACTCGGCCCGGGCCGCCTCGGCGGCCTCAGCGGCCTCCGCAGCCTCGGCCGCCAGCGGGCTGAGCGGCAGCGGCGAGCTCGTGATCGTGGCGTCGGCCTTGCGCGGCAGGGTGAGGCGGAAGCAGGAGCCCTCCCCGAGTGCTCCCCAGGCCTCGAGACGACCGGCGTGCAGGCGGGCGTCCTCGAGGGCGATGGCGAGGCCGAGGCCCGTGCCTCCCGTCGTGCGCGCCCGCGCGGGGTCGGCCCGCCAGAAGCGGGTGAAGACGAGCGCTGCCTCGCCGGGCTTGAGCCCGACCCCGTGGTCACGCACGGTGACCGCGACGGCCGAGTCGTTGCTGCCGATCGTCACCTCGACGGGCAGGCCCTCGCCGTGCTCGATCGCGTTGGAGACGAGGTTGCGCAGCACGCGCTCGATGCGGCGCGAGTCGATCTCGGCGATGACCGGCTCGTCGGGCTCGTGCACGACGAGCTCGGTGCCCTTGCGAGCCGCCAGGGTGCGGTGGGCGTCGACCGCGCGGTCGACGGAGGCGCGCAGGTCACTCGCCTCGACCTCGAGCACGGCCGCTCCGGCGTCGAAGCGCGAGATCTCGAGCAGGTCGGTGAGCAGCGACTCGAAGCGGTCGAGCTCGTGGTGCAGCAGCTCGGCCGAGCGCGCGACGGTCGGCTCGAAGCTGCGGCGCGAGTCGTGGATGAGGTCGCCCGCCATGCGGATGGTCGTCAGCGGGGTGCGCAGCTCGTGCGACACGTCGGAGACGAAACGCTGCTGGACCCGCGAGAGGTTCTCGAGCTGGGCGATCTGCTGCTGGATCGAGGCGGCCATCCCGTTGAAGGACGTGCCGAGACGGGCCAGGTCGTCCTCGCCCTTGGCCTGCATGCGCTCGTCGAGGTTGCCGTCGGCGAAGCGCTCGGCGACGATCGCGGCCCGGCGCACCGGGTCGGCAACGAGGCGGGTCACGACGAAGGCGATGGCACCGAGCAGCAGGATGAGCGCAGCGCCGCCGAGCAGGAAGGTCTGCCCGATGAAGCTGATGGTCTCGCGCTCGCGGTGCATCGGATAGATGAAGTAGAGCCCGTAGTCACCGGCCACCCCGGCGTCGATCCGCTGACCGACGATGACGGCCGAGAGGGTGTCTCCGCCCTCGTCGATGGTGCTCACCTGGAGGTGCTGGCGGTCGGGCTGGCTCTCGACCTGCGTCCGCAGCTCCTCGGGGATGAAGCGCACCCCGACGCTCCCGCTCTCGAGGGGCCCGACGATGACGGGCGAGGTGTTGTCCTCGAAGCGGGTCAGCACGACGTAGCGCGGCTCGTTGCCGGCGTCGCGGCGGTAGGTGTTGATGAGGGTCGTCGCGAACTGCGTGAGCTTGGCCTGCGTGTCGGTCTGGTCGGTCGCGTCGAAACGCTTCTGCGCGTCGGTGGCGTCGCGCAGGCTGTCCTCGGCGGCGATCCGCTGCCGGCTGTCGACCAGGCCCTGCGCGATCGAGCCGTAGAGGTAGGTGCCGACGGCGGTCAGCACGAGCACGCCGAGCAGCATCGTGACGACGACGACCCGGAAGCCGAGCGACGAGCGCCACAGGTGCAGCGTGCGCCGCCAGGCCCGGCGCAGGCCGGCGCCGACCTCGGAGACCTGGCCCCCGAGTCGTCCGGCGCCGGTCCGCTCGCTCATGTCAGGCCGTGCCGGCCTTGTAGCCGACGCCGCGCACCGTCACGACGATCTCGGGGTGCTCGGGGTCGTGCTCGATCTTGGAGCGCAGGCGCTGCACGTGCACGTTGACCAGGCGCGTGTCACCGGCGTGCCGGTAGCCCCACACCTGCTCGAGCAGCACCTCGCGGGTGAAGACCTGCCACGGCTTGCGGGCGAGGGCGACGAGCAGGTCGAACTCGAGCGGCGTCAGCGACAGCGCTGCGCCGTCCCGCTTGACGGAGTGGCCGGCGACGTCGATCTCGAGGTCACCGATGGTGAGCTTCTCGGGAGCCGGCTCGTCGCCTCGGCGCAGCCGCGCCCGCACTCGCGCGATGAGCTCCTGCGGCTTGAACGGCTTGACGACGTAGTCGTCGGCGCCGGACTCGAGACCGACCACGACGTCGACGGTGTCGGTGCGGGCCGTCAGCATGACGATCGGCACGCCGCTCTCGGAGCGGATGCGCCGGCACACCTCCATGCCGTCGAGGCCGGGGAGCATGACGTCGAGCAGCACGAGGTCGGGACGCGACTCGCGGAACACGCCGACCGCCTCAGAGCCGTCGGCCACGTGCGTGACCTCGAGACCCTCGTTGCGCAGCACGATCCCCAGCATCTCGGCGAGCGCGAGGTCGTCGTCGACAACCAGTACCCGACCCTTCACGGCACACTCCTCCCCGGGAGCGCACCACCTGCGCGTCCCGTTCCTGACCACATCTTCACACAGGTATGCCGTGCGGCCTCTCTCGCGGGAGCCGCCCGGGTCACGCCGGCGCCGGGCTCACCCCTGCGAGACGTACCACTTGCCGTCGATCTTGACGGCCTTGAAGTTCGAGACGACGTCGGCGGCGAGGGCCGGGGTCGTCGTGACGCTCTCGAAGGTCGCGGTGTCGCCCTTGACGGTCGCGCCCGAGATCGTCAGGCCCTGGAAGACCCCGCCGAGCTGCTTGATCTGGTCGAGCATCGGGGTGACGGACGACGCGCACCCGTCGGCTGCGCCGGGAATCTCCGTCATCGGCTTGCCGCTGAAGGCCATGATCTCGCAGACGGCCTTGCCGTCACCGGCCACCATGGCGCCGAGCCACGAGATCATCGCGGCCTCGGGGGTCGACTGGTCGAGCGTGACCGGCGCCGCGGTGCCGGTCGTCGTCGCGGAGCCGCTGGCCGTCGTGTCGTCGGACGTTGGGCCGGTCGCCGTGGTGTCGCCGGGCGTCGTCGAGGCGGCAGCCGTCGGGAGCGATCCCGTGGGCAGCGTCGGCAGCTCCGGGGTCTTGGCGCACGCCGTGAGCGAGCCCGCGAGCAGGAGGGCGAGCGTGGCGGTCGTGAGCTTTGTCATCAGGGTCCCTGCCTTGCCGTGTCGGTGAGAGTCCCCATCGTCCCATGCCCCGCCGGAGTCGCGCCCGCGCCCGGTCACCCCACGACGACGTATGCCGCCCACCTCGCGAGGCGGACGGCATACGTCATCGTGCTGGTGTGAAGGAAGGCGCTCGGTCGATCTCAGGCCTGGGCTCAGTAGCGGTAGTGCTCCGGCTTGTACGGGCCCGCCACATCGACACCGAGGTACTCGGCCTGGCCCTTGGTCAGCTCGGTGAGCCGGACGCCGAGGGCGTCGAGGTGCAGGCGGGCGACCTTCTCGTCGAGGTGCTTCGGCAGGGTGTAGACCTGCTTGTCGTAGTCGTCCGTCTTGGTGAACAGCTCGATCTGGGCGATCGTCTGGTTGCTGAAGCTGTTGCTCATGACGAAGCTCGGGTGGCCGGTGGCGTTGCCGAGGTTCATCAGCCGGCCCTCGGAGAGCACGATGATCGAGCTGCCCGAGGCGAAGGTCCACTCGTGCACCTGCGGCTTGATCTCCGTCTTCTGGATGCCGGGGATGCGCCCCAGTCCGGCCATGTCGATCTCGTTGTCGAAGTGGCCGATGTTGGCGACGATCGCCTTGTTCTTCATCTGCGCCATGTGGTCGGCCGTGATGACGTCGTAGCAGCCCGTCGTCGTGATGAAGATGTCGGCGGCGTCGAGGACGTCCTCGAGGCGGGCGACCTGGTAGCCCTCCATCGCGGCCTGCAGCGCGCAGATCGGGTCGATCTCGGTGACGATGACGCGAGCGCCCTGGCCGCGCAGCGCCTCGGCGCACCCCTTGCCCACGTCGCCGAAGCCGGCGACGACACAGGTCTTGCCGCCGATGAGCACGTCGGTCGCGCGGTTGAGACCGTCGATGAGCGAGTGGCGGGTGCCGTAGGTGTTGTCGAACTTGCTCTTGGTCACCGCGTCGTTGACGTTGATGGCCGGGAAGAGCAGCTCGCCGGCCTCGGCCAGCTGGTAGAGGCGGTGCACACCGGTCGTGGTCTCCTCGGTGACGCCCTTGATGCCGGCGGCGACCGTCGTCCACTTCTGCGGGTCGGTCTTGAGGGTCTCGCGCACGAGGTCCTTGAAGACGCCGAACTCCTCGGAGTCCGCCTCGTCGAGCGGGGGCACCTGGCCGGCGGCCTCCCACTCCTTGCCCTTGTGAACGAGCATCGTGGCGTCGCCACCGTCGTCGAGGATCATGTTGGGACCCTCACCACCGGGCCAGGTGAGGATCTGGTCGGTGCACCACCAGTACTCCGGCAGCGTCTCGCCCTTCCAGGCGAAGACCGGCACGCCCTGGAGGTCGTCGACCGAGCCCTTCGGACCGACGACGACGGCCGCGGCGGCCTCGTCCTGGGTGGAGTAGATGTTGCACGAGGCCCAGCGCACCTCGGCGCCGAGCGCGGTGAGCGTCTCGATGAGCACGGCGGTCTGCACGGTCATGTGCAGCGAGCCGGCGATGCGTGCGCCCTTGAGCGGCTGCGAGGCGGCGTACTCCTCGCGGATGGACATCAGGCCGGGCATCTCGTGCTCGGCGAGTCGGAGCTGGTGACGGCCGGCCTCGGCGAGGCTCAGGTCGGCAACCTTGTAGTCAAAGGACATGGAGGATCTCTTCCGTTGATTGTCGGTCTGCAGACCCGGCGCGCCCCTCTGGGCTCCTCGTGGCGGGTCATCACCCACGCCGGCAGTCCCCCAGTCTAGCGGCGCAGGGCGCGACGCTCGACCGAGCGTCGAGGGTTGCCACCGGGCGGTGAGGACGCGGTCAGTGCGCGGTCAGTGCGCGGCAGCGGCCTTGTCGCCCTTGTTGCGGCGCGGGATGACGTGCATGACGGCGACGATGATCGCGCCGACGACGAGGCCGAGCAGTGCCGAGGCGAGGGTGTTGACGACCCAGGCGAGCACGCCGCCGATGCCGGCGACCCCGGCCACGGCCTCCTCGAGGTGGTGCACGACGTCGTAGAGCGCGTGCCAGCCCAGCTCGTCGATGCCGACGAGCAGGATGTGCCCACCGACCCACAGCATCGCGGCGATGCCGACCGTGGAGAGCACCGACAGCAGCTTCGGCATGCCCTTGACCAGCGCACGGCCGATCTTCTGCGCCGTGCCGGACTCACGCTGGGCGAGGTTGAGGCCGACGTCGTCCATCTTGACGATGAGCCCGACGACGCCGTAGACGAGTCCGGTGATGAGCAGTGCCACGACGATGAGGATGACGAGGCGCGAGACGAACGGCTCGGTGTCGACCTCGTTGAGGGCGATGACCATGATCTCGGCCGAGAGGATGAAGTCGGTGCGCACGGCGCCCGAGACGACGGAGTCCTCGTCGACCTCGCTGGCGTCGGTCGCCTCCACGTGGTGCCCCGAGACGAGCTCCCAGACCTTCTCGGCGCCCTCGTAGGCGAGGTAGGCGCCACCGATCATGAGGATGGGCGTCAGCAGCCACGGCACGAACTGGCTGAGCAGCATGATGACCGGGAGGATGATGAAGAGCTTGTTGCGCAACGACCCGAGGGCGATGCGCTTGATGATCGGCAGCTCGCGCTCGGGCTCGAGGCCCTGCACGTAGCGGGGCGTCACCGCGGTGTCGTCGACGACGACTCCCGTGGCCTTGACGCTCGCCCGCGCGGCAGCCGCGCCGACGTCGTCGACCGATGCCGCCGCGAGCTTCACCAAAGCCGCCACGTCGTCGAGCAGCGCTACGAGTCCTCCAGCCATGCCGACAGCCTAGGGCCCTGACAGCCCGCTCTCAGACCGCGAGGCCGAGCAACGCGTTCTCGACGACCTCGGCGAGGGCGGGGTGGATCCAGTACTGCCCCCGCGCGACGTCGTGCACCGTCTGACCGAAGCTCATCGCCTGCACGAGGGGCTGGATGAGGGTCGTCGCGTGCGGACCCATGACGTGCGCCCCGAGCAGCAGGCCGGTGGTCGGGTCGGCGAGCAGCTTGCAGACGCTCGTGGTGTCCTCCATCGCCCAGCCGTATGCCGTGTCGCCGTAGGACTGCACGAAGCCGACGTGGGCGATGCCGCGCTCCACGCACTCCTGCTCGGTGAGGCCGACCGTCGCGACCTGCGGATGGCTGAAGATGCCGGCGGGCACGTTGTCGTGCGGCAGCAGCCAGAGGTCGTCGGGGTGCACGAGGTTGTGGGCAATGGCCCGGGCCTCGGCGTTGGCCACGTGCTTGAGCTGGTGGGGCGAGCTGACATCGCCGAGGGCCCACACGCCGCGCGCGCTGGTGCGGCCCACCTCGTCGACGACGACCCGGCCGTCGTCGTGCAGCTCGATGCCGCCCGCTGCCACGCCCAGGTCGGCCGTGTTGGGCTCGCGTCCGGTGGCGACCAGCAGCAGGTCGCCGTCGAGGACCGAGGTGCCCGACTCGTCCTCGAGGTGCAGCCGCACGCCGTCCCCGTGCCGCGCGACGGCGGTCACGGTCGTGCCGGTGCGCACGTCCCACTGGTCACGGGCCAGGGCCGTGAAGCGGCTCGCGATCTCGTCGTCGAGGTGGCGCACGAGCAGCGGGCCTCGGGCGACGACACTGACGCGCACCCCGAAGGAGGCGAAGACGTGGGCCATCTCCACCCCGATGTAGCCGCCGCCGATGATGACGAGGTGCTCGGGCAGGTCGTCGATGCGCATGATCGTGTCGGAGGTGTGGAAGGGCACGCCCGAGTCACGAACGACGTCAGGGACCACCGGGTGGGCGCCCGCCGCGATGACGACCTGGTCGGCGGTGAGGCTGCGCTCCCCCGCCTCACCGAGATCGACCGTGAGCCGGCGGTCGCCGGTGAAGCGGGCGTGGCCGAGGAAGGCCGTCGTGCCCGGGCCCTCGACCCGGTAGCGCTTGCCGCCCTCGGCGATCGGGTCGATGCGCTGGAAGACACGGTCACGCACGTCGGCCCAGCGCACACCCTGCACGGTCGCGTCGACGCCATAGCGCGCGGCGTCACGGGCGCTCGCTGCGACCTCGGCGGCATACACGAACATCTTGGTCGGGATGCAGCCGACGTTGAGGCAGGTGCCGCCGAAGGTGCCCCCCTCGATGACGGCCACCCGCTTGCCCTCGAAGTCGGGCGTGACGAGCGAGTTGCCCGAGCCGGTGCCGATGATGGCGAGGTCGAAGTGCTCGGTCTGGTGGGTCTGCTCGCTCACCCCGGCAGCCTACGTGCCGCCGTGCCGGGCTCGCCCGGGCACCCAAGGCCGCCAAGGCACCCGAGGCACCGTCAGAACGGTCCGACGTCGCGGGCGCCGCGCAGCAGCCGCACGTGCGGGGACGACGACGGGTCGTAGCCCTGGCCGAGGGCGAGGTAGGTGGCGGCGAAGTCGGTGAGGGCCACGTGGTGGGCCAGGCGCAGCACGGGGTCGGTCGCCGGGGCCTCGACCAGCGAGACCCGCACGCCGGCGTCCTCGGCGACGGACACGACGGTGTCGGTGAGCCGGCGGTCGGCGCCCTCGGAGGTGTCTCGGAGCATGATGAGCCGCAGCGGCGGGCGGGTCGGGCCGTCGAGGAAGGGGTCGGCGAAGATGTCGTCGCTGGCCCCGTGGCGGCCCTCGCCACCGGCCAGCGGACCGTCGAAGCACGCCACGATCTGGCTGGCCCCGTCGGGGAGAGAACCGAAGGCGACGGGCATCCGACCGGTGCGGCCGAACATCGAGGCCGCCCGGCACGCGGTGACCGCGCCGAACGGGCCCTCGCCCAGCACGATGGGCGTCGACTCGGCGACCTCGGTCGCGAGCACCTTGGCCGGGTTGACGAACGACTCCGACGACGGGCGGCAGGCGGTCGCGCAGTCGTCGAGCACGTCGGCGACGGCGAGCAGGCTCGACCGGTCCACCGTCGCCAGACCCAGGGCGTCGGCCGCGAGCAGGGCGGGTGTCGCCTGGGCCCACATCGAGGTGCGCGAGGTCGTGTCGGGCACCGCGATGGGCACGTGCACCCCGCGAGCCCTGGCGCTCACCTCGGCGAGCGGGGAGTCCGCGGCCCCGATCGTGACGATGAAGGCACCGCGCCGGGCGGCCTCGGCCGCCATCGACAGGGCCCCGGCCGCACGACCCGACTGCGAGACGGCGATGACGACGTCCAGGGCTCCGACCCACCCCGGCAGCGGACCCGAGGCGCAGGCCTGCACCGGCAGGGCCGCTGCCGATCGCACGGCGGCGACGAAGATGTCGGCGACGGCGGCCGAGCCCCCGGCCGCGGCCACGACGACGCCCCGCGGCTCGACGTCACGCAGCCGCTCGAGGCCGGCCTCCTCGGCCGCTCGCAGGGCGATGCGCACCTGGGCTCCGGCACCTGCCAGCGCGCGCAGGGTGAGGCTGTGGTCGAGGGCCGCGATGGCGTCCTCGTCGTCGAGCCGGGCCTCGTCGAACACCGGTGCCGCGGCTCAGCCGAGCCGACGGGCCAGGTCGACGAGCAGGACGGGCACGCCCGACTCGATCGGGTAGCCGAGCCCGCAGGCGGGGCACTGCAGCTCGGTGACCCCGGACGCCGAATCGGCAGTGGCCTCTGGGGCTGCACCCGTGACGTCGGTCATCTCACCCTTGCACTGCGGGCAGCGCAGGATCTCGCGCAGCCACGGCTCGATGGTGGTCGGGGTCTGGCTCACGGTGCTTCTCCTGCGTCGGGGTCGGCGGGGGCGGGGACGGGGCCACGGTCGGCCCGGATCAGGGCGAGCAGCTCGTCACGAAGCCGCTCCATCGTCTCACGGTCGGCGGCCTCGACGTTGAGCCGCAGCAGGGGCTCGGTGTTGGAGGCGCGCACGTTGAACCACCACATCGGGTCGGTGCCCTCGGGGCACGAGATGGTGAGTCCGTCGAGCTCGTCGGTGCGGGCCGCCTGCCCGCGGGCCCAGGCCTCGATCTGCTCGATGACGGCCTGCTGGTCGGTGACCGTGGAGTTGATCTCACCCGAGGCGACGTAGCGCTCGAACCGGTCGCAGACCTGCGAGAGGGGTCGCTGCTGCTCACCGAGTGCGGCGAGCACGTGCAGCGCCGCCAGCATGCCGGTGTCGGCGAACCAGAAGTCGCGGAAGTAGTAGTGGGCCGAGTGCTCCCCACCGAAGACCGCACCGTTGCGCGCCATCTCGGCCTTGATGAAGGAGTGGCCGACGCGGGTGCGCACCGGTCGGGCGCCTGCCTCGCGCACGATCTCGGCCACCGCGGCGCTCGAGATGACGTTGTGCACGACGGCCACCTCCTCGTCTCCACCGGCCCGCGCGCGGGCGATCTCGCGGGTCGCGACGAGTCCGGTGATCGCGCTCGGGGACACCGGCTCCCCGTCGCCGTCGACGACGAAGCAGCGGTCGGCGTCGCCGTCGAAGGCGAGACCGATGTCGGCGCCGTGCTCGCGCACGGCGGCCTGCAGGTCGACGAGGTTGGCCGGGTCGAGCGGGTTGGCCTCGTGGTTGGGGAAGGTGCCGTCGAGCTCGAAGTAGAGCGGGACGATCTCGAGCGGGAGCTCGGGCAGGCCGGCCCCCGTGCCGAGCACGGCCGGCACCGTGTGACCGCCCATGCCGTTGCCCGCGTCGACGACGACCTTGAGCGGGCGGATGCCCGAGAGGTCGACCAGGCCGCGCAGGAAGGAGGCGTAGTCGGCCAGCAGGTCACGCGACTCGACGCTGCCGGAACCGTCGACCGGTGCGGCCAGGCCGGTGCCGCCGTCGAGCATCCACTGCGCGAGGTCGCGGATCTCGGCAAGGCCGGAGTCCTGCCCGACCGGGCGCGCGCCGGACCGGCAGAGCTTGATGCCGTTGTAGCGGGCCGGGTTGTGGCTGGCCGTGAACATGGCTCCGGGGAGGCCGAGCGCGCCGCTCGCGTAGTAGAGCCCGTCGGTCGAGCAGAGACCGATGAGGATGACGTCGACCCCGCGGGAGGTCACGCCGGCCGCAAAGGCCGTAGAGAGCTCGGGCGAGCTGGGCCGCATGTCGTGCCCGATGACGATGCCGGGACTGCCGTCGGGGATGGCGACGACCTCGGCGAACGCTGCACCGATGGCCTCTGCGACCTGCGGTGACAGCTGGTCGGGCACGATGCCGCGCACGTCATAGGCCTTGACGAACTCTGCAAGGGTGGGCACGGGCGCCACCCTAGCCGTCACGGCCGGCGCTGCGGACCTCAGGAGTCGCGCAGGATGCGCAGGTGGCCGCGCCGCCCGGCCTCGACGGCTCCGGACTCCGCCTCGGCCCGGGCCTGACCTCGAGCCTGACCCCGGGCCTCACCCCGCTGCGCACCGGAGTCGCGCGAGCCGGCGGCGCTCGGCGGACGCTGCGCGCGGGGGCGGCCGGCCTCGCGCACGGCATCGGCGAGCGCCAGCAGGTCGTCGGGGGCGAGGGCCGGCTCGGAGTACTCACCACCGACGCGCACGACCTCCCAGCCCCGTGGAGCCGTCATGCGCTCGGCGTGGTCGCGGCACAGGTCGTAGGTGTGCGGCTCGGCGTAGGTCGCGAGCGGACCGAGCACGACAGCCCGGTCGGCGTAGGCGTAGGTCAGCGTCGCGACCGCCGGGCGCTTGCACCCCGTCTTGGAACACCCACGTGTCAGACCCACGCCGGGGACTCTAGTCGCGTCCGGGGACGACACGGAGACACCACGCCGACACCACGCCGGTCGTGGAGGAACCGCGGAAGCCTAGAGTGAGGTCGTGAGCACGAGCACCCCGCGCCCCACCCCGGCGGTCCGGCGCCGCGACCGGCACGGACGGGGCCACCGCGGTCCCGTGGCGTGGCCACCCGTGCCCGTGATGAGGAGTCGACGCGACGCCTTCGACGACTACGTGCTCGACGCCGCCGCCCGCCTCGAGGCGACCTGCGGGCGCGCCTTCCCCGCGGTGGAGTTCGCCGTGGAGGACGTGCCTCGCGGGCCGGCCCCCTGGGACCACCGCGAGGTGCCGCTCGGCCGGCTCTTCCCGGCGACGGGATCACGACCGGCTCGCATCGTGGTCTACCGCAGGCCGGTCGAGACCCGCGTCAGCGACCGTCGTGATGTGGCTGCCCTCGTCGCCGACATCGTCACCGAGCAGGTGGCGGGGCTGCTCGGGGTCTCACCCGAAGAGCTCGACCCGGGCTTCGGGGACTAGGGCGTTTCTGCTGGCGGATTCGTCCGGTGTCCGACGACGGCGGCATGGCTCGTTCTGGCGTGGTCCTGATGGGTCGTGGGACGTCGTTCTGTGGACTCTGCCGGGCAGCCGGTGCGCAATGGGAGGATGCGGCTCGACTTTGAGACGAAGGCATCGCCGGCGCAGGTGCGTCGCGCGTTGACCGACTTCTCGGAGCGTCGCCTGCAGATCTGGCATCGCACTCTGGACCCCAAGACCTACGAGGTGCGCGACCGCGGGGACACGTGGGCGGTGGCCAAGGAAAGCAGCCCCGGATCGCCGTTCTGGGTGGTCATGCGCTACGACTGGTCCGATCCCGACGTCGTGAGGTGGACCGTCACCGAGAGCAGCTACGGCGGCGGCGGGCAGGGCTTCGCGCGCGTGACGCCCTGGTTGGAGGCGGCAGCCGTGTCCAGGCCGAATGGGTCAACAACGGGGCTCGGTGGACCCAGAGGCCCCTGCTGTTCGTCATTCATCTAGGCCCGATGGCTCGGGTTCTCAAGCGCCTGTGGAAGTCCGCACTCGACACGTACTCCAGCCAGGACACCGCCTGGCACAACCACACGGGCGACGAGCAAGACCCACCACAAGCGCGTTGAGTGCCTCGGTCCGTCCAACGGCCAGTCCCAGCGCGTGGCGTGCCGTGCAACCAGGTCCTGACCCCGGAAGGACACTGCCCTCAGAGGGGTGTCTTGCTCGCCGACCGCAGCTCGTCGCTCAGCTGCCGACCTGGCGCACCGGCACCGACAGGGAGGTGACGGGGGCCGTCGTGAGCGGCACCGCGGCCACCTGGGGCACGCCCGCATCGGCACCGACGACCGACACGGCCGCTCGCACGTCACCACCCCGGGTCGCCACCCAGACGCGGTCGGCGCGGCCCAGGTCGACGACGGCCGTCGAGTCGGGCTTGACGGTGACCGGGACGGTGCGCCGCTCGGTGCCCGTCGCGATCTGGACCTCGACGCTGCCACCCTGCGCACCGGCGGAGAGCAGCAACCGCTGCGCGCTGGCATCCAGGGCGGGGAGCGTGGCGCCGGCCACCCCACGGATCGCCGCCGTGGCCGGCAACCAGGCGAAGTCACCCATCTGGTCTGCCGTGGTGGCCCGCCGCTCGGTCCAGGCCGCGGCCGTCACCGGGCGGTCGGAGCTCAGGCGCAGTCCGTAGGCGCCGGCGGGCAGGGCCAGGGGAACGTCGGTGGTGGCGCCCGGTGGCACGCGGACGGCACGCAGCTCGGCGGGTTGGCTCGGGCCCTGCTCCGTCAGCACCGTCACCTGCACGAGCGCCTCCCCCACCGTGGTGGGGTTGACGAGCCGTAGGGAGGTCGTGGCCGCCACGTCGAGGCCGGCCAGCACTTGCGTGGCGGCCGGGGCTGCTGCCGGCACCGAGTCGTCGATGCCCCGTGCGGTCGCACCGTCGATCCACTGGTCGGACAGCACGGCGGAGACGACGCCGCCCGTCGCGGTGACGTGCACGGCCGGCGCCGGCTCATCGGGTGCCAGTGCGTCGAGCGAGACCACCGCGCGCTCGCGGGGCGGGATGGAGACGCTGCGGCCCTCTGCTGCCGCCACGGGACCGCCGCGACCGAAGACGTCGAAGGACACGGTCACCGCATTGGCGCCAGGGTTGGTCACCACGATGCGCTCGGTGCGCGAGGCCCCCGGTCCACCGCCGACGAGCCACGCGTCGGCCGCCGGCAGGCCACAGGGGGTGATGGCCAGGCCTCGGTCGTCGTCGCCGGTGTGTCGCCAAACCTGGGTGGCCACGAGTCCGGGCGCCAGCGCTCCCGTCGCGCGCGCGACGACCGGCGCGGTGGTGGTGACCCCGGCTGCCACGAGACCGTCCACCGTCGCGCCGGTGGCGACGACGGCGCCGTTGCCTCCACTCTCGAGGTCGACCTGACCCGCTCCCGGAGGAGGGGTCACCCCTGCGCCGCGCAGCGCGGCGGCCGGAGCCGCCGACGCACCGAGGCGCACGTCGCCGCGGACGTCACGCAGCCCGGCGGCCCCGAGGCGCTGCTGCCCCGGACACGCGAGGACGGCCTCGTCGACGAGCACTCTCGAGACCTGCGGCAGCCCCGCCTGGTCGCGTGACGGCGCGAGCTCGATCGTGCCGGGCACGCGGGCCGCGCCGACCGCGATGCCCGCTGCGACGACGGCGAGGGCGGTGACGCGCACCGCACGCCCGACCCTGCTCATGCCCGCCTCCTCGAGCGTCGGTTGCCGAAGGGCAGCGCCATGAAGACCACGAAGGCGAGCAGGGCAGCCTGTCCGAGACGCCACCAGGGGTCGGCCGCGGCGAGGTCGACCCGCAGGGAGCCGCCTGCGGCTGGCACGGCATACGTCGGCTGGTCGGTGCCCGCGACGGGAGCGAGCACCTGCCCGTCGAGCGTCACGACCGCGTGGTCGGCCCACTGCGCGGGCTCGGCGACGACGAGACGGCGCCCGTCGGCACCGGGCGGCAGCACGGTGTCGATCGCGGCATGGGGGCCGACCGTCGGCACGACGTCGAGCTGGGCGCCGGCGGCGTCGACGAGCCGGGCACGCGTCGGGGCGGTCGCGGCGGGGGCGCCGGCGGCCGCGGGCAGCGGCTGCACCTTCCAGAGGATGCCCTGCTCGCTGGATCCGAGGCGGCTGAGTCCCTCGGCGGAGTCGAGGCGACGGGTCAGCGTCGAGTCGGAGCGGTCTGACACCTGCACGAAGCCGATGCCGAGGCGGGCGAGCGACGACGCGTCGAGGGATTCGGCGCCCCGCCCCCCGACGAGCTCGGCGACGGCCGCCACGAGGGGGTCGTCGTCGGCGTCGGGCTGACGGTCGAGGTCGCGCAGCAGCTCACCCGGCTCCTGCCCGGCGAGGACGAAGTCGACGACCTCGGGAGAGGGCCTGAGCAGCAGCAGGCGGCCCGCAAGCGGACCGGATCCCTGCTCGACGGCCACGGCCGGCAGGGTCGCCTCACCGACGCTCAGGGTGTCGCTCGCGCCACGGGCGGCCCAGACGGCCGCGCCCGAGACGACGGCGGCGACGAGCACGGCGACGACGGTGACGGCGGCGGCGAAGGACCAGCGCCGCCGGGGGCCGCGGAGGGCGGCGAGCACGGGCGCGCTGCCGGCGAGCACCCCGACGAGCAGCCCGGCGAGCCACAGCTCGAGACCCACGCCGGCCCAGAGGTGGGCCGGCTCCGACACCCCGACGCCCGTCTCGGCCGAGCCGAGCACGACCCGGCCCGCGGCGAAGGCGGCCGCCAGCCCGACGAGCGCGAGCACGGCGCCGGCCACGAGACCGAGGGCCGCGGCACGGCTCCGGGAGCGGACGGCATACCCGGCGAGGCCGAGCACGACGACGGGCACCAGCAGCCACGTCGTCGTCGTGGCTGCCCCGGGCTGCGTCAGCAGCAGGGGCCAGGTGCCCGGTCCCTCACCGGTGGCGAGCAGGCCGGGGCCCGAGAGCAGCAGCCGCCAGTCGTCGACGAAACGCGCGACCCACGGACCGAGCAGGCCGACGGGCACGAGGAGCAGCACGAGCGCGCGCCCCCGCGCCATGCCGGGGCCGACGACGAGGAGCACGAGCGCGGCGAGGAGCACGACGACGAGCAGAGGCGGCACGAAGGCACCGAGCACGGCCGCAGCGAGGGCGGTGGCGAAGGTGGCGGTCCATGTGCCGTCGCGGCGGGCCGCCAGGGTGAGGCCGGCGAGCACGAGGGGCAGCAGGACGTGGCCGACGGCGAGCGTGAGGCGACCGTCGGCGGTCGCGGCGGTGACGACGGCACTCGTGCCCCAGGCCAGTGCCGCGATGCCACGAGCAACCCGGGACGAGGTCACCACCCGACCAGCGAGGTATGCGGTCCAGGCCGACAGCGCCGGGGCGAGCAGCAGCAGCCAGGCGACGGTGACCCCGGCGCTCGAGCGGCTGTCGTCGAGCGCGGGGAGGCGCTCGGCGACCCAGGTGAGGCCTGCGAGCACGGCGAGGTGCGGGCCGGACTCGACGCCGGTGCCGAGCCCGGCTCCGTGCCAGGCGTCGCGGAACGCGTTCCACAGGCCGGAGGCGTCGGTCGTCACCGGCCGCAGCTCCCCACCGGCCAGGCCGGTGTGGGACGCGGAGAGGGCTCCCGCGCCGAGGGCGGTGCGCCAGGCGATCGCGGTGGTCACGAGCACGGTGCCGACCGCGAGCACGCCGGGATGGCCGAGGATGCGGCGCGCGAGCGACACGGGAAGGGCCCCGAGCGCCTCGGACTCGTCGGTGGCCGGCCCCGTCTCGGTGGTGGGGGCAGCCTGTCGAAGCTCGGGGCGCCGGTCGGGCACCACCGAGTCGTGGATGCGGTCGAGGGCGGTGCGCGCAGAGGCGCCCGGGGGCACGAAGAGGGTGCCGAGGTCGCCGCGCCCCAGCCGCCGCGACCGCCGGCCCCGCCACCGGGCCCCGGTGGTGGCGAACGGGTGCAAAAGGGCGGTGACGTCAGCCAGCTCGCGCCAGGCGAGGCGGGGACGCTTGGCGAGGAGCAGCGTCAGGGCGAGCAGGACGGACGACACCGCGAGCCACCCGGCGAGGAAGGGCGCAGCAAGAGGTGAGCAGCGGGCCAGCGCGACCTGACGCAGGGCGCGCCGCTCTGCCCGCTCGGCGGAGCGCGCTGCGGCATGCTCGGCGGGCGGCGCGTCGCCCGACCCGAGGCGGGTGCCTGCGTCGCGGACGACCGCTCCCGGCACGACGACGACCCGGTGGCCGGCGAGCTGCGTGCGCCAGCCGAGGTCGAGGGCGGCGCCGTGCTCGAGGAAGCTGCGGTCGAAGCCGCCGACGTCGTGCCAGACCGAACGGCGCACGAGCATGCCGTCGGTGCTGACGGCGAGCACGTCCTCGCGTCCGTCGTACTGCCCCTGGTCGGCCTCGCCGACCGCCGGGGTGGCGAGTCGGCGCCCCGTGTGGGTGACCTGGATGCCGAGCTCGACGAGGCGACGCGGGTCGTCCCAGGCGACGACTTTGGGACCTGCGATGCCGACGGACCGTGATCCGAGACCGGGGGCGAGCAGGCGCGCCAGCGTCGACGGGGTCGCCGCGGCGCCCTCGTGCAGCACCCACACCCAGGCGTCGGCCGGGTCGCCGTCGAGGGGCAGCGCCTCGATGCCGCGTGCGACGGCGGTGCCGAGCGGCACGTCCTCGTCGATGCGCACGACCTCGAGGGACGGAGCGACGCGGCGCACGCCCTGGTGGGCTCGCGCGATCGCCACCGACGTGTCGGTGCTCGCGACGTCGACGACGACGACGCGCGTCGGCGGCACCTGCTGGGCCGCTATCGCGTCGAGACACTGCGGGAGCCAGTCGGCGCCGTCGCGCACAACGAGCACCGCGTCGACCGTGGCGGCAGCGGGACGTCCGGTGGAGGGGAGGACGGACGTGGCTGCCGCCCCCGCGCCTGCGGGGGTGGTCATGACACGGGTGAGCTCGGCTGGCACGGGTCTACCATCGCCCCGGACCGCGACGGTCCGGGGCACGACACGCTCAGACCGCGCGCTTCTTCAGCTTGCGACGCTCCCGCTCGGACAGCCCGCCCCAGATGCCGAATCTCTCGTCGTTGGAGAGGGCGTACTCGAGGCACTCGGCTCGCACCTCGCATCCGACGCAGACCTTCTTGGCCTCGCGGGTCGAACCGCCCTTCTCGGGGAAGAACGCCTCTGGATCCGTCTGCGCGCAGAGCGAACGCTCCTGCCAGGAGAGCTCACCCTCCTCCGCACCCGTCTCCGGTATGACTACCAACAGCTCGTGCATGACCCCTCCTCGACCCTGACTTCTCCATGTGTGTCAGCACTTGCCGCATCCCTCGGCATCGTTCCCCCGAGTGGGAGCGAACCGGCCACCTGCACCGACCAGCACCACCACGGAACCGACCCCGACGAATACAACAATGAAATTACATGCGTGTCATACGCCTCACGTCAAGCCCGAAGGTGATATTCGCTCACTTCTCGAGAGCCCTGGCGACGTGGGCCGCCCGCCGTGCTGAGAGGATCGGCGCATGCGCATCACCGCCCTGGCCGGAGGTGTGGGCGGCGCCCGCTTCCTCCGTGGACTGCTCCGCCACCTCGAGCACCGCTCCGCGACCGCTCCCAGCGACGCACCTACCCGGATCACCGTCGTGGGCAACACGGGCGATGACATCACCCTCTTCGGACTGCGCGTGTGCCCCGACATCGACACAATCCTCTACACCCTCGGGGGTGGCGTGCACGAGGGCCAGGGCTGGGGGCGCGCTGACGAGACCCGTTCTGTCGCAGACGAACTCGCGGCCCTCGGCGCCACGCCGCAGTGGTTCACCTTGGGCGACAAGGACTTTGCGACGCACGTCTACCGCTCGCAGCTGCTCGGACGCGGTATGCCGCTCAGCGAGGTCGTCGCGCGCCTCTCCTCCCGCTGGGGCCTGCCCGAGCTCGGAGTCACGCTGCTGCCCATGACCGACACCCCGGTCGAGACGCACGTCGTCGTCGAGGAGGACGGCGAGCAGCGCGCCATCCACTTCCAGGAGTGGTGGGTCCGCCACCAGGCCGCGCTGCCGGTCGACCGCTTCGTCGTCGCCGGTCTCGACCAGGCCACGGCCGCCCCCGGGGTGCTCGAGGCGATCCGTGAGGCCGACGTCGTCCTGCTGCCCCCGAGCAACCCGGTCGTGTCGATCGGCATCATCCTGGGCGTGCCGGGGGTGCGCGACGCACTGCGCGGCACCCGGGCGCCGGTCGTCGGCGTCTCCCCTCTCGTCGGAGGCCGCCCGGTCCGGGGCCACGCCGACGCCTGCCTGCGGGCGATCGGCGTCGAGGAGACCAGCGCCGGGGTCGCGGGCCTCTACGAGGACTTCCTCGACGGCTGGCTCGTCGACGAGCACGACCCCATGCAGGGCCGCCGGCCGTCGACTCGCTCGCGCCTCGAGGTCGAGCACCGGCCGCTGCTCATGAGCTCGGTCGATGCCGCCGCCGACCTCGCCGGCGCCGCGCTCGACCTCGGGCTCCGGTTGCGTGCTGACCGCGCGGGCCGGGTCACTGCGTGAACGGCACCGTCACGCTCACCCCGCTCCACGGCATACCAGAGGTGTGCCCCGGCGACGACCTCGCCGACCTGCTCGACGCCGGTCTGCGTGCGTCCGGCCTCACCCTGCTCGACGGTGACGTCGTCGTGGTCTCGAGCAAGGTGGCGAGCAAGGCACTCGGGCTCGTGACCGATGACGTCGACAGGGAGCGCGTCGTCGCCGGGGAGACCGACCGCGTCGTGGCCGAGCGCCGCGCCGGCGACCGGCTGACCCGCATCGTCAAGGCCAAGGCGGGCCCGGTGATGGCTGCGGCCGGCGTCGACGGGAGCAACACCGGGGAGCGCGGGGGGCTGCTGCTGCTCCCCCACGACCCCGACCAGGTCTGCGAGCAGCTCCACGACGCCCTCACCCGACGGCACGGGGTGAGGCTCGGGGTCGTGCTCAGCGACACGGCCGGACGGCCCTGGCGGGTGGGGCAGGTCGACTTCGCCCTCGGGGCGCACGGGCTGCACGTGCTCGACGACCTGCGCGGTGGCGTCGACGCCGACGGGCGCGACCTCTCGGTGACCGCGCGCGCCCTCGCCGATGAGATCGCGGCCGCCGCCGACCTCGTCAAGGGCAAGGTCCTCGGCGTGCCTGCGGCTGTCGTGCGCGGCCTCACCGACGTCGTCGTCGACGACGTGGCACGGGAGGTGACAGGCGAGGCCCCTGACGGGGCTGCGGACGAGGCGGCTGCTGAGGCGGCAGGCGCGGCGACCGACCGGCGAGGCACACCCCCCGGCGCCCGCGACCTCGTGCGGACCGGCCGGGACGACTGGTTCGGCCACGGCCGGGTCGAGGCCGTGCGAGCAGCCCTCGGGGCCCCGCCCGGCAGCGACCTCGCCCTCGAGGTCGGCATCCCACCCGTCGGCCCGGAGACCCGGGCCGAGGCCGTCGCCCGCGCCGTGCGGCTGGCCCTGGCGCTCGACGACGAAGCGACGGCAGACGTCGGAGAGGCGTCCGTGACGCTCGGGGCCGACTCCCCCTACGAGCTGGGGCGCCTCGTCGCGCGGCTGCAGGCCGCCCTGTGGTGCGACGGGCTCGCGGGTGATCCGGCGGTGCCGGCGGCCGACGGCTGCTCCGTCGTCGTGCAGGTCACCCAGGTCGGCCCCGTCGGCTAGGTCAGCCAGGTCAGCCAGGTCAGCGAGGCCGCGCTCACCCGACGGTGAAGACGACCTTGCCGAACACGTCGCCGTCGACCATGCGGGCGAAGCCGTCACGCGCCTCGGCGAGGGGCCGCACCGAGTCGATGACCGGCTCGATGCCGGCCTGCACGACCAGCCGGGCCAGCTGGGCCAGCTCCTGCTGCGAGCCCATCGTCGACCCGACGACCCGCAGCTGCTTGAAGAAGATCTTCGTCAGCTCGGCCTTGGCGGGAGCGTCACCCGACGTGGCGCCGGAGATGACGATCGTGCCACCGGGCCGCAGGGCGTTGACCGAGTGCGACCACGTGGCCGCGCCGACCGTCTCCATGACGGCGTCGACACGGTCGGGCAGCCGCTCCCCCGAGGCAAACACCCGGTCGGCCCCGATCTCGAGCGCGCGGGCACCCTTGGCCTCGTCGCGTGCGGTCGCCCACATCCGGTAGCCCGCCGCTGCACCGAGCTGGATGAGCGCCGTCGCGACGCCGCCCCCCGCGCCCTGCACGAGCACCGTGCCGCCGGGCTGCACACCGGAGTTGCTGAAGAGCATCCGGTATGCCGTTAGCCACGCCGTCGAGAGGCACGCCGCGGTCTCCCACGACATCGACTCGGGCTTGGGCACGAGGTTGGTCGAGGGCACGACGACCTGCTCGGCGAGCGTGCCGTCGTGCAGCTCGGACAGCAGGGTCCGGCGGGGGTCGAGGGTCTCCTCGCCGCGCCAGCCGTCCGACGCGACGACAGCATGCACGATGACCTCGTTGCCTGCCTCGTCGACGCCGGCGCCGTCACAGCCGAGCACCATGGGCAGCCGGTCCGCCGGCAGGCCCACGCCCCGGAGCGACCACACGTCGTGGTGGTTGAGGGCGGCCGCCCGCAGCCGCACGACCGTCCAGCCCTCGCGGGCCCGCGGGTCGGGGCGCTCCCCGACGACGAGACCCGACAGCGGGTCGGAGGCGGACTGGGAGGCGGCGTAGGCAGCGAGCATTCCAGCACCATAGTGACCGGGCACCGGTGGAGCGCCCGATAGGGTCCGTGGCGTGACTGACCCCACCCGTGTCCACGACGTGCCCGACGCCGACGCCGCCGACCTCCGGGGCCGGGGCCGGGGGCTCGATGCGCAGTCGGTCGGCCTCGTCGCGGTCTTCACCGCGCTGCTCATCGCCGCCGCCGTCGTGCCGGGCATCCCCGTCGGTCCGCTCGGCGTGCCGATCACGCTGCAGACCCTCGCCGTCATGCTCACCGGTCTCGTGCTCGGGCCCGGCCGTGCCACGGCAGCCGTGCTGCTCTACCTGCTCATCGGCTTCGTCGGGCTGCCCGTCTTCAGCCGGGGCCAGTCCGGGCTGCAGGTGCTCGCCGGACCCACGGCCGGCTACCTCGTGTCGTTCGCCGTCGCCGCCCTCGTGCTCGGGCTCGCGAGCCGGTCGGTGCTGCGGCGCTCCCGGCGTGCCTGGTGGGCGCCGCTCTTCTTCGTCGCGACGCTCCTGACGACCCTGCTCGTCATCCACCCCCTCGGCATCGCCGGGCTCATGATCAACGCCAAGCTGTCGTTCTCGGCCGCCCTCGCCGTCGACCTGCCCTTCCTGCCCGGTGACGTCCTCAAGGGCCTCGTGGCGGCCGTGGCCGCGGCGGCGGTGCACCGGGCCTTCCCCGACGTGCTCGTGCGGAGGGTCACGCGCCGCTGATGCCCGCCGAGCCGCATACCGCCGAGCCGGGCCGGCCCCGCCCGGAGGTCGTGCTCGCCGGTGCGACGGTCTCGGTGCCGCTCGACGCGGGCGCGGGCCGGCGCACGCTGCTCGGACCGCTCGACCTCACGCTGCGCGAGGCGCGCATCACCGTGATCGGCGCCAACGGGTCGGGCAAGTCGACCCTCCTGCGGCTGCTCAACGGCCTCGTGCTGCCCACGAGCGGGTCGGTGCGCGTCGAGGGCCTCGACACGGCGCGACACGGCGCCGACGTGCGCCGCCGGGTGGCCTTCGCCTTCACCGACCCGATCGCCCAGCTCGTCATGCCGACGGGCCGTGAGGACGTCGAGCTGTCGCTGCGGCGCGTCCACCGGTCACGCTCCGAGCGGCGGCGGGCCGCCGAGGTCGTCCTCGAGCGTTTCGGGCTCACGGCGCTGGCCGACCGCTCCGTCCACGAGCTGTCCGGGGGCGAGCGCCAGCTCATGGCGCTCGCCGTCGTGCTGGCCACCGAGCCGCGCCTCCTCGTGCTCGACGAGCCCACCACCCTGCTCGACCTGCGCAACACCATCGCGATGCGACGCCTGGTCGCCACGCTGCCCCAGTCCGTCGTGACGGCGACCCACGATCTCGAACTCGCGCTCGACGCCGACCGCACCCTCGTCATCGAGGACGGCTCCGTCGTGTTCGACGGCGCGCCGGCTGTGGCCGTGGAGCACTACCGCCGGTCGGTGAGCGCGTCGTGAGGGACCCGGGCCTGTTCACCTCGCACGTCGTCGGCGACTCGTGGCTGCACCGGACTCCCTTCGGGGCCAAGCTCATCGGGGTCATCGTCATCGGCCTGCTGCCGTGGTGGGTGCGCACTCCCCTGCCTCTCGCCGTGGTCCTCGCCGCCCTCCTCGTCGTGGCCGCCACGGCTCGCGTGCCGCTGTCGCGGCTGCTCCGGTCGCTCCGTGCCCTCGCGCCGGTGCTCGTCGTGCTCGGGGCCTTCCAGTGGTGGGCGGTGGGTCCGGCGTATGCCGCTCGCGTCGTCCTCGGCATCGCCACCGCCTTCGTCGCGGCGGGACTGCTCACGGCGACGACGCCGGTCACGACGATGCTCGACGCCGTCGTGCACGGCGCCCGACCGGTCTCGCGCTGGGTCGACCCCGAGGTCGTCGCCCTCACCCTGGCGGTAGTCCTGCGCTCGGTGCCGTGGGTGGCCGGCGCCTTCGGCGTGGTGCGCGACTCCGCGCGGGCCCGGGGCCTCGAGCGCAACCCCCGCGCCCTGGTCGTGCCGACCGTCCTGCAGGTCGTCGCCTACGGCCGAGCGACCGGTGAGGCGCTGGCGGCACGCGGCCTCACCGATCCCGCCCAGCACCCCTGACGCCTCAGCCCACCCACGTCGAGTGCCCACTTCTCGACATGCCCCAACGCCGGCACCGGGCCGGACACCCCGTCAGGAAGTGAGCCCTCGACCAGCAGCGCGAGTCGAGTGCCCACTTCTCGACGTGCGCCAGCGCCGGCGAAGGGCAGGACTCCCTGTCCGGAAGTGAGCCCTCGACCAGCAGCGCGAGTCGAGTGCCCACTTCTCGACATGCCCCAACGCCGGTGCCGGGCAGGACTCCCTGTCCGGAAGTGAGCACTCGACCAGCAGCGTGAGTCGAGTGCCCACTTCTCGACGTGGCCCAACGCCGGCGAAGGGCCGGACACCCCGTCAGGAAGTGAGCACTCGAGCTTCAGCGGGGGGCGTGGCGCGCCACCGCGGCCGCGACGGCGGGTGCCACGCGCTCGTCGAAGACGCTCGGCACGATCTGCTCGGCGGTCGGGTGCGGGGTGAGGCTCGCGATGGCGTGCGCCGCCGCGAGCTTCATCTCCTCCGTGATGGCGCGAGCGCCCGAGTCGAGGGCCCCCCGGAAGATGCCGGGGAAGGCGAGCACGTTGTTGATCTGGTTGGGGAAGTCGGAGCGTCCCGTCGCCACCACCTCGGCGAAGCGCCGCGCCACGGAGGGGTGCACCTCGGGGTCGGGGTTGGCGAGCGCGAAGATGATCGCCCGCGGTGCCATCCTCATGAGGTCACGCTCTGCGACGGTGCCACCGGAGACCCCGATGAGCACGTCGGCGCCCTCGAGAGCCTCTCCGATCGTGCCGGTGACGCCCCCGGAGTTGGTGTCACGCACGAGGTCGGCCTTGTGCACCGGCAGTCCGGCCTCGTCGGCACGGTCCGGGCCGAGCACCCCGCGGGAGTCGGTGACGATGACATCGCCCACGCCTGCCGCGAGCAGGATGCTCGTCACGGCGACGCCCGCCGCGCCCGCCCCTGCCACGACGACGGTGAGCTCGCCCAGCCTCTTCTCGACGACCCGCACGGCGCCCAGCAGGGCGGCCAGGGCCACAATGGCGGTCCCGTGCTGGTCGTCGTGGAAGACCGGGATGGTGAGCCGCTCCTTGAGCCGGCGCTCGATCTCGAAGCACCGCGGGGCCGAGATGTCTTCGAGGTTGATGCCGCCGTAGGTCGGTGCGATGCGCACGACGGCCTCGACGATCTCCTCGACGGTGCCGGTCTCCATGCACACCGGCACGGCGTCGACGTCGGCGAAGTGCTTGAAGAGCACCGCCTTGCCTTCCATGACCGGCATCGCCGCCAGCGGCCCGACGGCTCCCAGACCGAGCACGGCGGTGCCGTCGCTGACGACGGCGACGGTGTTGCGGCGGCTCGTGTAGACGTCGGCCAGGGACGGGTCGACGGCGATCGCGCGGGAGACGTCGGCGACCCCGGGCGTGTAGAGCAGGGAGAGGTCGGCTGCGTCGCGCAGCTCCGACGTGGCGTGCACCGCGAGCTTGCCGCCCTCGTGCACGACGAAGACCGGGTCGCGTGGGTCGAAGAGCTGATGGGTGGGCAACGCACTCATGGCTGGAACACCTCGTTCGCGTGACGGAGAAGGGCAGGCGCCCTGACTGGTGGAACCATGCCGGGGTCATGCCTGCAAGGTCGTTCTCGCGTAACGGGGGTTGCCCGAGCGGCCATCGTCGCACGGGGCCGGTGCTGGCTCAAGGCATTTCGGAGTGACCGGCGTCTCAGGTGGGAGGTTGGTCGCTGTGGTGAGGGGCGACGTCGAGCACGCGCAACAGGGCATCGACGACGCGTGGGTCGTACTCGTAGCCGAGACCGAGGTAGATCCGCTCGAGGGCGGCGTCGCGGGAGCGGCGGCCCCGGGCCCCCCGGTTGAGGTCCTCGTAGGCGTTGACGACCTTGATGATGCGGCTCGTCAGCGGGATCTCCTCTCCGAGCTCACGCACCTGCCGGTAGGGCGTCGTCTGGTGCTCGAGGATGCGGGCGACCCCCTCGAGGACACCGGTCTCGCGCACGATCGCGACGGTGTCGGCCTCGATGCGCCGCTGGTCGGCCGGCGCGGCCAGCACGGTGGCGCCGCCGGGGATCGGCTCGACGAGGGCCACCTGGCCGATGTCGTGCAGCAGGGCGGCATACTCCAGGTCGAGCATCTCGCGCTCCGGCAGCGCGAGCTCCCGCCCGACGCGCAGCGAGAGGTCGGCGACGCGCTCGGAGTGCCCGGCAGGTGTGTAGCCCGCGGCATCCGTGAGGCGTGACAGGGTGCGGATGCTCTGGAGGTAGGTCGCCCGGATGCTGACGTAGCGCCGGAAGGCGAAGAGCGTGAGCACGAGAGGCACGAGGAAGAGCGGCAGGGCCGCGATGCCGAGCGTGGGGGCCGCGAGCGCGATGAGCACGCCGGTGACGGCGACCGGCGTCGACAGCGCCACCGACGACACGAGCTCCTCGGCGACGAGGCGTCGCAGGCCTGCGCCTGCGGAGAGCCGACGCAGCGCCGCCGTGAGGGCCACGTCGGCGAACAGGCCGACGGCCGCGATCGCCAGCATGGTGATGGCGTCGCGCCACGGCGGCTGCCCCGAGTCGATGACCGTCGAGCCGGGTGCCTGCCCGAGGTGGACGGTGCGGTAGAGCAGCGCCACGACGACGACGGCGACCAGGCGCCCCGTCACCTCGACGAAGCTGACACCGTGGCGGGCCGCGAGCCGCGCCCCGACCCCGACGGCCGTTGCCACCGCGGTCACGCCGATCACGACGGCCGCCGCGTAGGTGATGGGCTGGCTCCCGGGCACCTCGACGATGAAGCAGAGCCCGAAGGCGCTGGCGGTCGCGAGCGGCGCCGCTCCGCGCAGTCCGGGCGCCGAGATCTGGAGCCACTCGCCGAGGGCGATGGTGAGTGCGGACGCGGCGAGCAGGCCGAGGCTCGCGCCGCTCCCCCACCCCGGGAAGTCCCCGGCCGCCTGCGCGGCGACGATGCTGACCACGAGGATCACGACCCCAAGGACGAGGGCGACCATCTCGGAACGCGTGCTGCGGCTCATGTCCGATCCCCTGCCACGATGACCGCCGCTGCGGGCCCGTGCTTGTCGAGGGCTGCACTGAGCGCCATCAGCACGGCCGGGTCGAAGCGGCCCTCGTCGTGCGAGAGCGTGGCCACGACCCTGCCGCGCGACAGGGGCTCGTGACCACCGCGACCGACGATGTCCTCGAACGCCGTGACGACGGCCAGCACTCGCGCGACCACCGGGATCGCCTGGCCGGAGAGGCCGTCGGGCGAGCCGCGGCCGTCGAAGCGCTCCCCCTGGTGGCGGATGCCCGACCGGGCGGGCTCGAGGAAGTCGATGCCCTCGATCATCCGCGCCCCGAGCACGCAGTGGCGGTCGACGACCCGACGCTCGGCGGCGCTGAGCGAGCTCCGTGGCCGCCGCAGCAGTCGCGTCGGCACGCCGAGGTGACCGATCTCGTGCAGCATCGCCGCATAGCGCACGGTGCCGATCTGGCTGGGCCCGAGTCCCATCTCCTCGGCGACCCACTCGGCGAGCCGGGCGACGCGCAGGCTCCGGTCCGCGGCAGTGGGGTCCTTGGTGGCGAGCGCCGTGACAAGCGTGTCCACCGTCCGCTCGTGCGAGCGCAGCTCGTCACCGAACTGGATGAAGGCCCACCGCGCGGCCAGCAGCGGAGCGAGGATGAGGACGGCGCTGAACGGCCCCAGGTCTGCCGGGAACCACAGGATGACGAAGAGGAAGCCGATGGCGCCGTAGCCTACGTAGGCCACGCCCGAGCTGACGAGCACCCTGCGCAGGAAGACGAGGAACGGCACACCCTGGAAGAGGTGGATGACCCCAGAGAGCAGCAGCGCGTTGGTGATGCACTGCACGACGTCCGCAATGAGCAGCGGGAGGCCGAGCTGGGTCGCGATGTCGGTCAGACCAGAGAGCGAGCCGAGGTCCTCGGACCCGCGTGACCAGGCATAGGCCCACCCGCCGGCGACCCCGACGATCGCTGTCATTGCAGCGTTGAAGACCCGCTGGAACCAGCGCATTTTGGGGTCGCGGTCGATGACGACCGAGATGAGACCCACGCACCACGCGCCGAAGGGCCCGAGGATCGCCCCCGACGCGAGCAGGATGATCGACAGGAACGAGAAGCCGATGCGCGAGGTGACGGTCGGCTCGCGCAGCTGGAAGCTGAGGATGCCCATCGCCGAGAGCAGCAGCAGGGGCGCGAGGTCGGGCCGCCGCCCCCACTGCCAGGACAGCGCCCCCAGCACCACGGCGGCCACGACGACGGCGGCGATGTAGGCAGGCAGCCAGCGCGACGGCGTCGGCTGCACGGGGCGAGTGGTCACAGGCTATTGAAGCGCGGGCACGCCGATGTCCCGCAAGCCTCGGCCGGAGGGACGAGGGCGCACGGGACGTGGTGGTCCGAGAAGGGCGGGGCGTCGGGGTCTCAGGTGCCCCACGTCCACGTGTTCGCAAGGAAGGCGAGCACGTGGGTGGTGAAGCCACCATCTCCGAGGGCCGACAGCAGGGCGCTGAACATGGGGTCTCCTAACGACGACTTGCGTCCTGACCGTGCACACGGAGAAGGATCCGTGCCACTCGCAGCACGGACGCAAGGGGGGGTCTAGGGCCTCAGCCTGCCAAACCCTCAGCCACGAATCGCCCCCTGACCCCCTCGACCGGGCACTTCTATACCAAGATTTTAAGGTTGACCCCCGAGATTCGGCGTGCGCCGCCGGATGTGGGACCATAGGCCTTTGACCGCAGCACCCGACGAAAAGAGCCGACGATGAGCAAGCGCGCCCGCAAGCGCCGCTCGCGCAAGGGCAACGCCGCCAACCACGGCCGCAAGCCCAACGCGTGAGCTCCTGACACTCCAAAGGCCCGCCTCCGGAAACGGGGCGGGCCTTCGTGTGTCCGGCGACGGTCGGGCCGGTCAGCCGGAGAGTGCGTCGGTGCTGTGCTCAGAAACCGTCGACGCGGATCACGGTCATCGAGATGCGCGACATGATCGTCGTTCGCAAGGTGTCGGGGGCCTGCTCGCACTCGCAGGACCGCTTGACGAGCGCCTTGAGGGTGGTGTCGAGGTCGTACTCCTTGAGGCACGGACCGCACTCGTCGAGGTGCGCCTGGATCTTGGCGCACTCGTCGGGTCCGAGCTCACCGTCGAGGTACTCGTAGACCCGCAGGAGCGCTTCCGAGCAGTCGGCGCCCGAGGTGCTGCGCGTCGCGCCCTCGCTCGTCTCGTCGATCATGACCGCTGTCCTTCCGTGCCCGCTCCACCTGCGCTGCCGGCCGCCACGAAGCCGCGCTGCGCGGCATAGTCCGCGAGCAGCTCGCGGAGCTGGCGTCGACCGCGGTGGAGACGACTCATCACCGTGCCGATGGGGGTGTCCATGATCTCGGCGATCTCCTTGTAGGAGTAGCCCTCGACGTCAGCGAAGTAGACGGCGAGACGGAACTCCTCGGGGATCTGCTGCAGCGCCCGCTTGACGTCGCTGTCGGGCAGGTGGTCGAGCGCCTCGGCCTCGGCCGAGCGCAGCCCCGCGCTCGTGTGCGACTCGGCACGCGCCAGCTGGTAGTCCTCGATGTCGGAGGAGTCGGCCTCGAGCGGCTGGCGCTGCTTCTTGCGGTAGCTGTTGATGTAGGTGTTGGTGAGGATGCGATACATCCACGCCTTGAGGTTGGTGCCGGGGCGGTACTGGTGGAACGCCGCGAAGGCCTTGGCGAAGGTCTCCTGGACGAGGTCCTCGGCATCGCTCGGGTTGCGCGTCGTGCGCAGGGCCGCGCTGTAGAGCTGGTCGAGCAGCGGCATCGCCTCGCGCTCGAAGCGGGCGCGGCGCTCGACGTCGGTCTCGGTCGCGAGATCGACGTTGGCGTCGTCCGGCATGCCCGACGACGTCGGCCGCACGGCGGCAGTGGGGTCTGGGGTCTTGTCCTTGGCCATCGCCCCCCAGCCTAGTCCGGCTGTCTGGGAGGCGAGGAGCGCTGCCGCCCCGGTGGAGGGGTCCGCGGGGGTGGCGCGCTCGGGTGCGCTCGTGGGACAGGGGGCCATGTGGGATGCAACGACACCTACGCGGGGAGCATTCCCGCCACTCGCGTCAGAGCATCGACGAGCGCCGGCCGCGACCCGCGCGGGAAGGAGTGCGCGCCCGGCACCTCGAGCAGCGTCGTGCCGACGGGGAGGTATGCCGTGAGCTCGGCCGGGGTGCCGAAGCTGTCGGCCGAGCCCTGCACCACCCACGACGGGTCGGGCGCGAGGGCGAGCTCGTGGGCGCGCAGCTTGTCGGGCTGGCCGGGTGGGTGCAGCGGGAAGCTGAGGAGCAGCGCCGCATCCGCCTCGAGCTCGGCAGCCGTGCGGCACGCCACCCGCGCGCCGGCGCTGCGACCCCCGACGACGAGCGGGCGGGGCAGCCTGCCCCGTCCGCTGACGAGCGCCTCGACGACGGGCACCCAGGCCTCGTCGAGGGTCGGTGGCCGCCCGGCGACCTTGCGTCCGGCGACGAGCCAGGGCTGCTCGACGACCACGACGGCCCAGCCCCGGTCGACGAGCACCTCGCGGGCGACGGCGAGGTCGAGCGCGCCGAGCCCTCCCCCCGCCCCGTGGCCGAGCACGACGGTGCCCGCGGCCCTGACCGGACGGCATACGTGGGCCCGGGCAGGTCCCTGGGGCGTCGCGATCTCGCGGACCATCTCCCGTGCGCCGCTCACGCCCCGATCACCTCGCCCGTCATCGGGTCGACGACACCGTCGAGCTCTGCCGCGGGCGCCGGGTCGAGCAGCGCCGGGCCGTTGTTGCGGGTCGAGCCGACCGCGCGACCGACGGGGTGGGCCTCGAATCGGCCGGGCTCGGCGAACTCGAGGAAGGTGCGCACGACCTCGGGGTCCTTCTCGTCGGGATCGAGCCAGTGCTCCCACTGCTGGGGCTCGAGGACGAGTGGCTGGCGGTCGTGGATCCGGTCCATGCCGGGGTCGGCCGCCGTCGTGATGATCGTGAAGGTCGTGAGCCAGGCGGCCGGGTCACCGTCGGGCAGCTCGCGGTCGCGCCAGAACTCGTAGAGGCCTGCGAAGGCGACGGGGGCGCCGTCGGCGCGGTGGATGAAGAAGGGCTGCTTGCGCGGCTTGCCCTTGGCGTCGAGGGCGGTGGGCGAGACCTGCCACTCGTACCACCCCTCGGCGGGGACGATGCAGCGGCGCGAGAGCGCCGCCTTGGCGAAGGCGCCCTTGCCGAGCACGGACTCGGCCCGGGCGTTGGTCATGCGCAATCCGGTCGTGACGTCCTTGGACCACGCGGGCACGAGTCCCCACGTCAGCAGCCGGAGCTGGCGGGTGGGATCGGCGAGGTCGTCGGCCCCGGCGTCGCCGCGGGGGCGACGGGTGAGGACGACGGGTGCCTGCTTCGAGGGCGCCATGTTCCAGTCGGGCTCCCCCGCCGGGGGGCTCTGCGGGCTCTTGAGGACGCTGCGCGCGGGCTCGTCGGTGTGGTCCTCGTCGACGTCGAAGGCCTCGATGAGCTCGTCGGGCCGCGCGCTCGCGGCATACCTCCCGCACATGGAGCCCAGCGTATGCCGCGGGGCTGACGTCGCCCGGGGCCGCGCGGCCATTGACGGGCGCGGTGATCACGCGCCGGGGTATGTCGATAACGTAGGTCCCCACCGATCCAGGAGGAAGTCCCATGATCGTCCGCCGTCTCGCCCGTCCCCTGCTCGCCTCTGTCTTCGTCGCCGCGGGCATCGACGCGTTGCGCCACCCCGGCCTGCGCAGCCAGCAGGCCGCGCAGCTGCTCGGCAAGGTGCCCGACCAGGTGCCGGGTGCCCAGTCGGCAGCGAAGGACCCCGACCTGTTCGTCCGCGTCAACGGCGCGGCCCTGCTCGGTGGTGGCGTCCTGCTCGCGACCGGCCGGATGCCCCGGCTCGCCTCGACGGTGCTGGCCGCGTCGATCATCCCGACGACGGCGATCGACCACGCCTTCTGGGACGAGACCGACCCCGACCTCAAGGCCCAGTCGCGCAGCCTCTTCTTCAAGAACGTCGGGCTCCTCGGCGGCCTGCTGCTCGCGGCCGTCGACACCGAGGGACGGCCCGGACTCGTGTGGCGAGCGCAGCACGCGGGCAAGGTCACGCGCCGGGAGGCCCGCCACGCCAAGCGCGCCGCGTCGCGCGAGGCCCGGCTGCTCGCCCACCAGGCCAAGGACGTCGTGAGCTGAGTTGAGTCCCGCCGCGCCGCCCACGACCCGTCCCGGCCCGGACGGGCAGCCCGCGCACTGGCCCGCCCCGGTGGCGGACGGCCCCCTCGACGCCACGGTCGCACTGCCGGGCAGCAAGTCGCTGACCAACCGCTACCTCGTGCTCGCGGCCCTCGCGTCCGACCGCTCGCGGCTTCGGGCGCCGCTGCGGTCGCGCGACACCCTGCTCATGGCCCAGGCCCTGCGAGGGCTCGGGGTCCGCATCGACGACGTGCCGCCCGAGGGTGAAGCGGTCGCGGGTGCGGTGGACGACTGGGTCATCAGCCCGCCGGAGGTGCTCGGCGGTGACACGCGCATCGACTGCGGCCTCGCCGGCACGGTGATGCGCTTCCTGCCGGCCGTGGCAGCGCTCGCCGACGGACCGGTCGTCATCGACGGCGACCCCCAGGCCCGGGTGCGGCCGATGGGTCCGGTGGTCGACGCGTTGCGCAGCCTGGGTGTCGACATCGACGACGACGGGGCAGGCCACCTCCCGGTCACCGTGCGCGGTCGAGGTCGCGTCACCGGAGGCTCGGTGACGATGGACGCGTCGGCGTCGTCGCAGTTCATCTCCGCCCTGCTGCTCGCCGGGGCGCGCTACGACGAGGGCGTCACCGTGCACCACGACGGCAAGCCGGTGCCGAGCGAGCCGCACATCCTCATGACGGTCGAGACCCTGCGCGACGCGGGCGCGATCGTCGATGACAGCGAGCCCAACACGTGGCGCGTCGAGCCGTCGGAGATCAACGCCCTCGACGTGTCGGTCGAGCCCGACCTGTCCAACGCCGGGCCCTTCGTCGCCGCTGCGCTCGTCGCGGGCGGCACCGTGCGGGTGCCCGGCTGGCCGCAGCACACGACGCAGGCCGGCGACCTGCTGCGCGAGATCCTCGACACGATGGGCGCCGACGTGCGGCTCGACCGCTCCGGCCTCACCGTGACGGGCAGCGGTGAGCTCGTCGGCATCGACATCGACCTGCACGACGCGGCCGAGCTGACCCCCACCGTCGCGGCCCTGGCCGCGCTCGCCTCGACCCCCACGTGGATCCGGGGGGTGGCTCACATCCGCGGCCACGAGACCGACCGCCTCGCCGCCCTCACCGCAGAGCTCAACGGTCTCGGCGGCTCCGTCATCGAGACCGACGACGGGCTGCGCATCACCCCGGCGCCCCTGCACGGCGGCCGGGTGCGCACCTACCACGACCACCGCATGGCGACGGCCGGCGCGGTGCTCGGCCTGCGCGTGCCCGGGGTGGTCGTCGAGAACGTCGAGACGACGGCCAAGACGCTCCCGGACTTCGTCGGCCTGTGGCGCACGATGCTCGACGGCACCGCTGCCGTGGTGCTGCCGCGATGAGCTGGCGGGACCTCGACGAGGGCGACATCCGGGTGCGCCCGAGCCGCAAGGGATCGAGGCCCCGCACCAAGGAGCGACCCGCTCACGCCGATGCGATCATCGCCATGGTCATCGGCGTCGACCGCGGCCGCTACACCTGCCTCGTGCCCAAGGGCGCTCTCGGCAAGAAGGAGCCCGAGCGCGTCGTCACGGCGATGAAGGCGCGTGAGATCGGCCGGACCCGGGTCGTCGTCGGTGACGACGTGGCCCTGGTCGGAGACCTCGCCGGGGGGCCCGATGCCCTCGCCCGCATCGTGCGGATCGAGGAGCGCCGCTCCGTGCTGCGCCGCACCGCCGACGACACCGACCCCTTCGAGCGCATCATCGTCGCCAACGCCGACCAGCTCGTGATCGTCACCGCCCTCGCCGACCCCGAGCCGCGACCACGCATGGTCGACCGCTGCCTCGTCGCCGCCTACGACGCCGATCTCGTGCCGCTGCTGGCCCTGACCAAGGCCGACCTCGTCGACCCGTCGCCCTTCCTCTCGCAGTACACCCCGCTCGAGGTCGAGCACGTCGTGACGTCCCGCCGCGACGGCGAGGTGGTGGGCGTCGAGGACCTGCGCGAGCGCCTCGCAGGACGAGTGTCAGTGCTCGTCGGCCACTCGGGCGTCGGCAAGAGCACCCTCGTCAACGCGTTGGTGCCGGGAGCGCTGCGAGCGGTCGGGGTCGTCAACGACACGACGGGGCGGGGCAGGCACACGTCGACCAACGCCGTCGCCCTGCGGCTGCCCGACGACGCCGACGGGTGGGTCATCGACACCCCCGGCATTCGGTCCTTCGGCCTGGCCCACATCGACGTCGACCACATCATCGACCACTTCCCCGACCTCGCCGCCGGCACCGACAACTGCCCGCGCGGGTGCACGCACGACGAGGAGGAGTGCGCCCTCGACGCCTGGGTGGAGGACGGCCACGCGGGACCCTCGGGCAGGAGCCGGCTCGATTCGCTGCGCCGCCTGCTCAGCAGCCGGTCGAGCACCGACGACCACTACTGAGGTATGCCGTCGCGTGACGTGCGCCGTGCCGCCTCGGTGACACGGTGGCACGGTGGCACGTCGCCACCGTCCGGCCACGTCGGCGGCGATAGGTTGACCCGGTGACCTCCTACGACGACGACCTGCGTCTGGCCCACGTCCTCGCCGACGCTGTCGAGCGGGTGACGACCGCACGCTTCCGCGCCGACGACCTCGTGGTCGAGAGCAAGCCGGACCTCACGCCCGTGACCGACGCCGACCGCGCTGCCGAGGAGCTGATCCGCCTGCAGCTGAAGCGAACCCGTCCTCGCGACGTCGTGCAGGGCGAGGAGTTCGACACGACCGGCCACGGGTCGCGACGCTGGCTCGTCGACCCCATCGACGGCACGAAGAACTTCGTGCGGGGCGTCCCCGTGTGGGCCACGCTCATCGGTCTCGTCGTCGACGAGGTGCCGGTGCTGGGGCTCGTCGCGGCGCCCGCGCTGCAGCGACGGTGGTGGGCCGCGGTGGGGTCGGGCGCCTGGTCGGGCCGGTCGCTGTCGTCGGCGCACCGCCTCTCCGTGTCGAAGGTGAGCACCCTCGCCGACGCCTCGATGTCCTACTCCTCCCTCGGCGGGTGGCGCGAGCGTGGCCGGGGCGCACAGGTGCTCGAGCTGATGGACGACTGCTGGCGCAGCCGCGCCTACGGCGACTTCTGGTCCTACATGCTCGTGGCCGAGGGCGCGGTCGACATCGCTGCCGAGCCCGAGCTCGCGGTGCACGACATGGCAGCGCTCGTCGCCATCGTGCAGGAGGCCGGCGGCCGCTTCACGGGGCTCGACGGACGCGAGGGGTGCTGGAGCGGCAATGCGCTCGCCACCAACGGCCTGCTCCACGACGAGGTGCTCGCGAGGATCGGGCTGCCGTGAACGTGATCGTCAGAGTCGCCGGGCCGGGCGACGTGCCCGAGCTGGCCGAGGTCGCCGCCGCCACGTTCGCCCTCGCCTGCCCGCCGGGCATGACCCAGGACCGGGTCGACGCCTTCGTCGCGGAGGTGCTGTCGGCGGGTCGGTTCGACGGCTACGTCAGCGATCCCGACCGGCGCCTGCTGCTCGCCGAGCAGGACGGCATACCCCTGGGCTATGCGATGCTCGTGCGCGGCGAGCCGCAGGACGCCGACGTGCGCGCAGCGCTCACGCTGCACCCCACCGTCGAGCTGAGCAAGATCTACGTCCTCCCGGCGGCGCACGGCACCGGGGCGGCGGCGCTGCTCATGGCGGCCTCGCTCGAGTGGGCCGCGTCGGTCGGCGCCGCCGGCACGTGGCTCGGCGTCAACCAGCAGAACGAGCGGGCACAGCGCTTCTATGCCAAGAGCGGCTTCGTCCGCGTCGGCACGAAGCGCTTCCTCGTCGGCGGCACCTACGAGGACGACTACGTCCTCGAGCGCCGCCTCTGACACACCGCCCCCACCCGCGCGCCCCACCCCCCACGCCCGGTTCGAGGTGATCCCGGAGGTCACGTGCCGCCCAGCATCACCTTGACCCGGGGTCGTCGGGGCGCGGTGGGGGTCAGGCCTGGTCGTCGCGCACGACCGTCACCTCGCCGAGGCCCAGGGCCCTGATCTCCTCGAGATGGGCGTCGGCGTCGCCGACGAGGGCGATCGTCCAGCCGGCACCCGGTCGCGATCCGTCACCGATGCCGGCGCCTGCGGCGAAGCGGGCGTATGCCGCGTCGACGCGCGGTGCGTCGACGGTGCGCAGGTCGCGCAGGTTGCTCGTCACGAACTCGGTCGTGCGTCCGTCGAGGGCCATGCTGACGGCCTCGTCGGCGATGGCGTCCGCCGTCGCGTAGCGGCCCGGGGCGGTCTTGCTGATGAAGTCGACACCGGAGCGGATCTCCTTGTCGGAGAAGCCCGTTGCCCCGCTCTCGAGGAGCTCGACGAGCAGCCGCAGTGACTCCACCGTGGAGTCCGCGCGCACGGAGCCGGACGTGAGGAAGAGACCTCCGGCACGCCTCGGCCGGAAGCTCGAGCGGATGCCGTAGGTGTAGCCCTTCTCCTCGCGCAGCACCGCGTCGACGCGAGCCGTCGGCGAGCCACCGAGCACGAAACCGAGCACCGGGTAGGGCGCCCAGCCGCCGTCGACGGAGCGGTCGGGCCCCGGGGCGCCGACCATGATCTCGGTCTGCACCGAGCCGGGGCGCGACACCAGGACGATGCGCGAACGGTCACCGGCGAGCCTCGCGCGGCGATCGAGGAAGCGGGCCCGCTCGCGCCCACCGCTCCCCCAGCCGCCGAGCGCGGTCCCGACGAGCGCGGGCACGTCGAGGCCAGCGAGATCGCCTGCGACGACCATCGTCACGCCCGCGGCGACGACGTGCTCCTCGTGGAACGCCGCGACGTCGGCGCGGGTGATCGGGGCCACCGTCGCGCGCGACCCGCCGGTGGGTCGCGACGACCGGTCGTCGGCGGCATAGAACGTGCGCACGAACTCGAGTCCGGCGCGGGCCGCGGGCACCGCTCTCTCCTGGTCGATCTCGGCGAGCCGTGTGCGCACCTGCCGAGCGACCTCCGTCTCGGGGAAGGCGGGCTCGGTGACGATCTGGCGCAGCAGGTCGAGAGCCGGCTCGAGGTTGCCCTTGACCACGTCAAGGTCGAGCGAGAGCCCGGCGTCGGTGATCCCCGCCCCGAAGCTCACGCCCTTGCGCTCCAGCAGTCGGGCGAACTCCTCGGCCGACCAGCGTTGCGTGCCCTCGTCGAGGGAGCGGGCCATGATCGTCGCGACGCCCTCGCGGTCACGGGGCTCGTCGCGCAGCGAGATGGGCAGGCCGAGACGCAGCGAGAGGACGTACTGGCCCGGGACGTCGTAGGTGAGCAGCCGCAATCCGTTGGGGAGGTCGTGCGTGCTGGCGTGCGGGAAGTCCCAGGGCTCGGGGGGCGCGACGACGGGGCGGGCGACGGCGGTCATGCGGCCTCCCCCTCCTCGTCGCGACCACTCGTGTCGGAGAGGTAGCGCACGACGGCTCGGGAGCCGGGGTCGAGCCAGGCGGCAGCCGCGGCCCGGGCGTCGTCGGCCCGCACCTGACGGAGGCGGTCGACGTAGGTGTTGACGTAGTCGGGGTCGCACGTCAGCAGGGCGTGGTGGCTGATGTGGTCGGCCCGCTCCTCGATGCTCGCGAGCGCGCTCAGCCAGGAGCGCTCGGTGTCGGCGATCACCGACTCGAGCTCGGCCTCGTCCGGGCCGTCGGCGACGAAGCGCTCGATCTCCTCGCAGAGCGCCTGCTCGACCTCGTCGGGGTCGGCCCCGGCCGACACATCGACCGTGAAGGCGCCCAGGCCCACCCCGTCGACGAGACCCATCGTCCAGCCGCCCACGGCCACAGCGGTCTCGTCGGTGCGCACGAGACGGTGCATGAGCCGGCTGCTCGACAGGCCACCCAGCACGTCGACGGCCACCTGGCAGGCGAGGTAGTCGGGCGTCGTGTCGACGGGCAGGCGGAAGGCGACGTAGAGGCGGTCGTTGGGCACCTCACCCACGCGGTCGACGCGCAGCGGGCCCTTGATGGGGGGCAGCTGCGCGTGCCTCGGCCGGGTCGGGAGCTCGATCGACGGCAGGTGCCCGAAGTACTTCTCTGCGGCTGCGAAGCCTTCGTCCGGGGTGATGTCGCCGACGAGGGTCAGCACGGTGTTGTTGGGGCCGTAGTGCGACCGGAAGAAGGCGTGCACGTCCTCGAGCGTCGCGGCGTCGAGGTCCTCCATCGAGCCGATCGTCGGGTGGTGGTACGGGTGGCCGTCGGGGAAGACGGTCGCGTAGATGTCGATGAGAGCCGCGCCGTAGGGCACGTTGTCGTAGCGCTGGCGCTTCTCCTCCTTGACGACGTCGCGCTGGTTGTCGAGGTTCTCCTGCGTCACGGCGTCGAGGAGGTGACCGTGCCGGTCCGCCTCGAGCCAGAGCGCGAGCTCCAGGGCCCCCGTGGGCACGGTCTCGAAGTAGTTGGTGCGGTCGAACCACGTCGTCGCGTTGAGCCGGGCGCCCTGGTCCATCAGGGCCGAGAAGTGCTCCCCCGACGCGACGTTGCGGCTGCCCTGGAACATCAGGTGCTCGAACAGGTGCGCGAGGCCGGTGCGGCCGGGGCTCTCGTGGCGGGAGCCGACACCGACCCAGAGGTTGACGGCGACGTTGGGTGCCGTGTGGTCCTCAGAGACGATGACGCGCAACCCGTTGGCGAGCGTGCGCTCGACGAGGGGATAGGAGATCGCAGTCACGCGATCGACCCTATGCGACGTCCATCGTCCCTTCCCGCCTCGCGCCCCGAAATGGCTCGAATAAGCAGGCGTTATGCAAATTTTGTTTATCATCACCAGCGGTATGCTGTGGGGATGACCCCGACCGACCCCTCCGCCTCGGGCGCTACCACCTCTGACGACCTGCTCTCCCTGATCCGCGACAGCGTGATCGGTGACGACCAGGTCATGCAGGGCCCCTACGGCCCGCGCCGTGTCACGTACGCCGACTACACCGCCTCCGGGCGCGCACTCGGCTTCATCGAGGACTTCATCCGCGACGAGGTGCTGCCTCGCTACGCCAACACCCACACCGAGAGCTCCGGCACGGGTCTGCAGACGACACGGCTGCGTGAGGATGCTCGGCGCGAGATCCGCGACGCAGTGGGCGGCGACGACGAGACGATCGTCGTGTTCGCCGGGTCGGGGTGCACGGGCGCCATCGACAAGCTCGTCGGCATCCTGGGCCTCCGCGTCCCGTCGAACTTCGAGGACCGTTGGCACGCTGCAGCGCTCGTGCCTGCAGACCAGCGGCCCGTCATCTTCATCGGACCCTACGAGCACCACTCCAACGAGGTGATGTGGCGTGAGTGCGTGGCAGACGTCGTGGTGATCCCCCAGGACCTCGACGGTCACATTGACCTCGACGTGCTCCGAGCGCGTTTGGAGGAGTATGCCGCTCGCCCCCTGGTCATCGGATCCTTCTCTGCCGCAAGCAATGTCACGGGCATCGTCACTGACACCGACAGGATCTCGACGCTCCTGCACGAGCACGGAGCGCTTGCGTTCTGGGACTTCGCGGCCGCGGCGCCCTATGTCGACATCGAGATGTACGGCGAGGGTGGACGCGGCGTGGCCGACCCCGCGGCCTACAAGGACGCCGTCTTCCTCAGCCCCCACAAGTTCATCGGCGGCCCCAGCACTCCCGGGGTCCTCGTCGTGCGCCGCGAGCTGCTCACCAACCGGGTGCCGGACGTGCCGGGCGGCGGCACCGTGGCCTTCGTCAACCCCACCGCGCACGACTACCTGACCGACCCGGCCCACCGCGAGGAAGGCGGCACGCCCGCCATCATCGAGGCGATCCGTGCCGGCCTCGTCTTCAAGCTCAAGCAGGCGGTCGGCGTGCCGACGATCCGCGCCCGCGAAGCGGTCTTCCTCCGCCGGGCCGTGGAGGCCTGGGAGCAGGAGCCCACCATAGAGATCCTCGGCAACCTCGCCGCCGAGCGGCTCTCGATCGTCTCCTTCACGGTGCGGACCACCGGCGGTCGCCACCTGCACCACAACTTCGTCGTCTCCCTGCTCAACGACCTCTTCGGCATCCAGGCCCGCGGGGGCTGCTCGTGCGCCGGCCCCTACGGCCACGCACTGCTCGGCATCGACCTCGAGCGCTCCCAGGAGTTCGAGCGCGAGATCGGGCGGGGCTGCGAGGGCATCAAGCCGGGGTGGGTCCGCGTCAACTTCAACTACTTCATCTCCGATACCGTCGCCGACTACGTCATCGAGGCGGTGCGCCTCGTCGCTCGCGAGGGGTGGCGACTGCTCGGCGACTACGACTTCGACGCGACGAGCGGGCTCTGGCGCCACCGCAACGGCCCGGTGGAGCCGCCGCTCAGACTGCGTCAGGTCGGCTTCGATGCGCAGGGCCTGCACTACCCCCAGCAGCACGACCGCGCCGGCGAGGAGGTGCTGGCCGACCATCTGGAGCAGGGGCGCCGGATCCTGGCCGCCGCCTCACCGGCCTCCTGCCCCGAGGCGAGCGTCAACACGGACTTCGACCACCTGAGGTGGTTCGACCTGCCTGCGACGAGCCTGCACCGCGCCGCGACCGCTCCCACCGGAGCCCGAGCCTGAACCTGCGCCTCAACCGGAGCCGCGGGTCCGCTCAGGTGCGTGCGTCGCGCCGGGCCCGGGCGGCCGCGACCTTGCGCTCGCGCTCCCGGCGCAGCTTGGCCTTGGGGTCGTTGTGCTCCTCGAGCTCCGCCGGCCCGAGCAGGGTGAGGGCGGCGAGGCGCAGCCGGTAGCCCAACCGGTAGGCGAGTGAGAGCCCTTCGCCACGAGAGGATCGGGTCATGTCGAGCCACCTTGCTGTCATCGGTGCACAAATGGTTAGTGCACATACTATCCTGCGAGGAGCAACCAGGAGGACGCCCACATGAGCCCGCCCCGATCAGCCGACCGTGCCGACCGGTCGGAACGGTCCGACTCGGCCGGCCCGTCGCACGCGGTGGACGGCCACTACCCCGACGACCTGCTGCGCCTCGACCAGCAGGTCTGCTTCGCGCTCGCCGTCGCCGCACGCAACGTCATCGGTCTCTACCGACCGGTCCTCGAGCCGATGGGCCTCACCCACCCGCAGTACCTCGTCATGCTGGCGCTGTGGGAGCGGGCCCCGCTCACCCAGAAGGAGATCGGCGACCTGCTGAGTCTCGAGCCCGCCACCGTCTCCCCCCTCGTCAAGCGCCTCGAGGCCGCCGGTCTCGTCGCGCGCGAGCGCCACCCCCACGACGACCGGGCCCTGCAGGTGACCCTCACGCCGCGGGGGGCCGACCTGCGCGCCCAGGCGCTGCTCGTGCCGCCCCAGATCATCGAGCGCCTCGGCATGGAGGTCGCGCAGCTCCAGC
The DNA here is from genome assembly GCF_044793955.1 of Humibacillus xanthopallidus. Lineage (GTDB taxonomy): Bacteria > Actinomycetota > Actinomycetes > Actinomycetales > Dermatophilaceae > Humibacillus > Humibacillus xanthopallidus_C. The sequence continues at coordinate 3,460,513 of NZ_CP084995.1, forward strand.
AGTTGCACGCGTCGTTGACGCGCGTCATCGCCGCATCCCGGCCGGACGAGCCAGCCTGAGCGAGACGGCGAGACGGCGAGACGGCGAGACGGGGGCTCCACCGGCAGCCCGTGACATGACGAAGGGCCCCAGATCTCTCTGGGGCCCTTCGTCTGCCTTGCGATTGGTAGCGGGGGCAGGATTTGAACCTGCGACCTCCGGGTTATGAGCCCGGCGAGCTACCGAGCTGCTCCACCCCGCGTCGGCAAGAGCAACGTTACGCGAATCCTCCGCAGACACCAAATCGAGGTGCCCGCACCACGTGCGGACGTTGCCCGAGACCGGATCTCGTTGTGCTGGTGCGTGATCCACGCACCAGCACAACGAGAGGCCAGCCTGCTGTCAGGGGGCGGTGGTCGGCACAGCGCCCTGCGGCGAGGCGTCGACGGCCCGCGCGAGCGCGTCCTTCAGCTTGGTCTGCGCCGCACCGTAGGCCGCGAAGTCGCCGCGCTTCAGCGCGGCCTCGCCCTCGGCGTACGCCGCCTCGGCATCCTTGAGCGCCTGTGCCAGCGCCGCGGCGTTGGGAGTGCCCGCGGGACTCGGTGTGGCCGTCGCCGTGCCCGAGGGGGTCGGGGTCGTGGTCGGCGTGCCTGTCGAACCGGGTGTCGGCGTCGCAGGCGTGTTGGTGCCCGTGTCACCGGCCGAGGCACCCGAGGAGCCCCCGAAGAGGTCGTTGAGCGCCCCGTCGAGCGACCCCGCCCAGGCGATCTTGTTGCCGAAGGCGACCGCCACTGCGACGAGTCGCGGATAGGTGCCCGACGCCGAGCGGGCCTGGGAGTAGATCGGCTGGACGTAGAGCAGACCGCCGCCGACCGGCAGGGTCAGCTGGTTGCCGAAGATGACGACGTTGCCGTTGTTGGAGGTCGTGCCGATGTACTGGGCGAGCGTCGTCGGCAGCTCCGGGTCCTTCGAGGAGACAGCCGAGCTGCGCATGTCGTTGTAGACCTGCCCCGGGCCGTTGACCGTGCCTCCGGTCGTCTCGAGCAGACGCATCGTGCCGTAGCCGGCGGCCTTCTTGCCGGTCGTGTTGCCGGCGTCGCCGTCGACGGCGAGGAATCCGGTCAGCACGTTGCGGTCACCCACGGGCATGAAGGTCGAGGTCAGCGAGAAGGCGGGCTCCTCCTGCCCGGGCATCGCGAGCGAGAGGTAGTAGGGCGGCTGGAGCAGGTCGACGCCCTGCTGCGTCGGGTCGTCGGGCACGCGCCAGAAGTTCTGACCACCGTAGAAGGAGGCGGCGTCGGTGTCGTGGTACTTCTGCAGGAGCTGGCGCTGCACCTTGAAGAGGTCCTCGGGGTAGCGCAGGTGCTCCATGAGCGAGCCCTTGATGTCGGCCAGCGGCTTCACGGTGCCGGGGAAGATCGACATCCAGGCCTTGACCACGGGGTCGGCCTCGTCCCACTGGTAGAGCATCACGGTGCCGTCGTAGGCGTCGACCGTGGCCTTGACGGAGTTGCGCACGTAGTTGACCTTGCCGGCCTGCACGGCGCGCACCGACTGGCGCACGCTCGTGACCGAGTCCTCGGTGGCCTGGTCGAGGGTCGTCGTCTCGGAGTAGGGGTAGTTGGCCGACGTCGTGTAGCCGTCGAGGATCCACAGCACCCTGCCGTCGACGACGGCCGGGTAGGCGTTGCCGTCAAGCGTCAGCCACGGGGCCACCCGCTGCACGCGGTCGCGCGGCGTGCGGTGGTCGAGGATGCGCGAGTCGTTGGTGACCGCGTCGGAGAGCAGGAAGTTGATCTCGCGGTACTTGATCGCGTAGGCCATCCGCTTGACGGCGTCGAGCTCGACGCCACCCGCGCCCTGGTAGGTGTAGGTGATCTGCCCCGTGCCCTCGGGGTCCGGGTAGTCGAACTCCTTCTTGTCGCCGCCGACGATGGAGTACTCAGGCGACTGCTCGCCGAAGTAGATGCGCGGCTCGTACTTGCCGAGCTTGCCCTCCGAGCCGATCTGCGACTCGAAGAAGCTCGGGCGGCCGTCGTCCTCGCGGGTGTTGCCCTTGGCGGCCACGACGCCGTAGCCGTGGGTGTAGACGGTGTGGTCGTTGAGCCAGTTGCGCTGCCCGTCGGGCACGCCGCTGAGGTCGAGCTCACGGGCGGCGATGACGGTGTCGGTCGGCTCACCGTCGATGACGTAGCGGTCGACGTCGAGCACGTCGGCGAACTGGTAGTAGCCCTTGCTCGCCTCGAGCTGCTTGAAGGTGGGGCTGACGACGTTGGGGTCGATGAGGCGGATGCCCGGCACCGTGGCGGCATCGTCGCGCAGCGCGCCGGGGGCCGCGACCGTGTTGGTGTCGTAGGAGTCGACCTTGACGGCGTTGAAGCCGTAGGCGATTTGCGTCGCATCGATGTTGCGTTGGATGTAGGGCACCTCGAGCGACTTCTCCGACGGCCCGACCTTGAGCGACTGGACGAGAGCCGGGTAGATGCCACCGACGGCGACGACGATGACCGCGAGCACGGCGACGCCGACGAGCGGCAGCCGCCAGGACCGGGTCCAGATCGTCACGATGAACATCACCGCGCACATCACCGCGGCGATCGCGAGGATGCCCTTGGTCGGGATGACGGCGTGCGCCTCGGTGTACTGGATGCCGGTCATCCGCGTCGACTGCGCCGTCGCGAGGTTGTAGCGGTCGATCCAGAAGGCCACAGCGCGCACGAGCACGAGGGCAGCCGCGATGACCGACAGGTGCACCCGGGCCGCCTGCGTCGAGCGCATCTTCTGCCCCGCCACGATGCCGCCGTAGAGGTAGTGCGTGAAGGCGGCGGTGATGAAGCCGATGACGAGGACCATCGTGAGGAAGGCGACGACGAAGTTGATCCACGGCAGGTCGAAGACGAAGAAGCCGATGTCGAGGCCGAACTCAGGGTCGGTGGTGCCGAAGGGAGTGCCGTTGCGCCACAGCAGGAAGGTGTCCCACTGCGTCGCGGCCGAGAGCCCGGCGAAGAGCCCGATGGCGAGCGGAGCGGCGATCGTCGCGGTGCGACGCATCGGCTCGACGAGCTCGCGGTAGTGCTCCATCGCCTGGGTGTCGGGCGAGGGCGCGTAGATCGGCCGGTTGCGGTAGGCGACGTGGATGCTCGACCAGACCACGGCGGCGGTCAGCAGACCCCCAATGACACCGAGGACCACCTTGGTGATGATCTGGGTGCTGAAGACTCCGGAGAAGTCGACGGACTGGTACCAGAGCACCTCGGTCCAGAACTGTGCCGCGATGCCGAGCAGGACGACGAGCACACCGGCGACGACGAGTGCCGTGACGAGCGGCTTGCGCGTCGGTGGCAGCGTGGCCGTGTCGCCCCGCCGCGGGGGTCCGCCGGTGCCGTCGCCGTCGTTGAAGTTGCTCGGAGGGGGGCCGAAGTTGCTGTCGCTCACGTGGAGTGCCTTGTGGTCGCCGGGCTGAGAGAGCGGCCGGGGCCGCCTGGCGCAACCATAACCCGGCTCCCCATGAGTCAGAGCGGGCCGATGCCGCACCGTGACCAAGCGCTCGACGTGACGCAGCGTGAGCACGGGTCCAGCACGGGCCCAGCACGGCGCCGACCCCTGGCTGAGACCCCTCGACCCCACCCGCTGCGGTATGCCGTGGGGCCGGGCCACGCGGCATACGGCAGCATGGGTGCCGTGAACGTGCAGCCGGTCGCCGACCCCCTCGCCATCGCCGCCCTCGACGCGGAGCGCCACGTCGCGGCCGCCGGCTGGGACCAGCCGCCGCGGCTCTTTGCCCTCGTGCGCACCGCCGACCTGCTCGCCCGCGAGCCGCACCTGCGCGGGCAGATGGGCACCTCCGACCTCGCCGAGGGCGCGCTGAGCGCGGTCGAGCAGGAGGGCCTCCCGGCGACGAGCTCGCTCGAGACGCTGCTCGGGCGCCTCGCGTGGCCGCCGGAGGTCGACGGGTGCGCCTTCGCGATCGAGCGGATGGTCGTGCCCCCGGACGCCGAGCGTGACCTCCCGGAGCGCCCCGAGGCGGCCGTCGACCACCTGGCCGCTCACCCCGACCGCCAGGACGTGCGCCTGCTCGTCGCCGTGCTGCGCGACGGCACCTCTATCTGTCTGCTGCGCCAGCGGGCGCACGACTCCGACGACGCGGTGGCCACGGGACGCGACCTCGCGCCGGGGCTCGTCGCCGCCCTGCAGGCGACCTTCGAGGACTGAGCCTGCGGGTCTGCCGGCTCGTGCGAACGGGTCGGTTCAGCAGCGGGGCAGGGCGCCCGTGCGCCCCTTGGCGATCGCCTCGACCGCGGCACGACCCTCGTCGAAGGTGGCGACCTTGAAGACCTCGAGCCCGTCGGGCACACTGCCGACGACCTCGGGGCAGTTGAGGGCTGGTGCGAGGAAGAACTCCGCGCCGCCGGCGCGCGCGCCGGCCAGCTTCTGCCTGATGCCGCCGATCGGCCCGACCTTGCCCGCGTCGTCGATCGTGCCGGTGCCGGCCACCTGACGGTTGCCGGTGAGGCCGCCGGGGGTCAGCTTGTCGTAGATGCCGAGGGAGAACATCAGGCCCGCCGAGGGTCCCCCGACGGAGCCGGCGTCGATGGTGACCTTCGCCGGGAAGTCGTGCGTGAGGCCGACGCCGATGCCGAGGGCGGTGCGGCCGCCAGCGCCCTCGATGGTGGGCACGTCGACCGTGACGTCCTTGCCGCCCCGCTCGACGGTCAGCTCGATCGGGTCGCCGGGGTCGACCTTCTGGAGGGCTTCGCGCAGGCTGTCGGCCGTCGTGATCTCGGTGGAGCCCACCGTGACGAAGCGGTCCTTGACCTCGAGCAGCCCCTTGGCCTTGGACGTCGGGGACAGCCCGGCGACCGTGACGTAGGTGGGCACCTCCTTGCCGAGGGCGCGCAGCGCGACAGCGGTCGCCTCCTCCTGGGAGCCCTCCATCTGCACGGCGTTCTCCTCGGCGACCTGCTCCTGCGACACGTTGGGGTCGAAGATGGCGTCGACCGGGAAGACGTCGCGCGACGGGTCGACCCATGCCTGCAGCACGTCCCAGACGTCCACCGGGTAGCCCGGACCACCCTCCACCCGCACGGTCGTGAACTTCAGGGCGCCGTCGGTGGGGTAGGTCGGCAGCCCGTCGACGGCGATGATCGGCGTCGAGGTGCCGGGGGTGTCACCCAGGGTGTTGACGGTGGGTCCGGGGCTCATCACGGCATAGGGCAGCTTGACGAGCGATCCGGCCACGAGCAGCGCGAGAAGGGCGAAGAAGAGGCCCAGCGTGATCTTGTTGCCCAGCGTCAGGCGAGCCGTGCGCGGGTCCCCCTCGACGGCCCCGTCCCACGCGGCATACCCCTCGTCGGGGCGCTGGTCGGGCACGCGCTTGATCGTCTTCACGGAAGGCCCACCCACTCGTCGCCCCCGTCGGCGAACTGCTGGTGCTTCCAGATCGGCACCGTCGCCTTGAACTCGTCGATGAGCGCCCGGCAGACCTCGAAGGCCTCGGCGCGGTGAGCGGCGCTGACCCCGCAGACGACGGCGAGGTCGCCGACCTCGAGGTGGCCGACACGGTGCACGACCGCGATCCGCACGACCCGGCCCTCGGCCGCGAGCCGGTCGGCCAGTGCACGCGCGACGTCGCCCGCCTGCGGGTGGGCCGAGTAGTCGAGGTGGCTCACGCCCCGGTTGCCGTCGTCGGCGCCGTCGCCCTGTGCGTCGTGGGGGCCGTCGTGGTCGCGCACCGTGCCGACGAAGAGGCACGTGCCTCCGGCTCGGGGGTCCGTGACGCTCGCGAGCACCTCGTCGACCGACAGGGGTGTCTCGCGGATCTCGGCAAGGGCGACCGTCACGACGAGCATCGTATGCCGCCGAGAGGGCTGGCGCTGCTCGCCATCGTCACGCTCCGGCCACGGCCCTCCCCTGCCTGTGCGAGCCGTGAACCCGGGGAACCAACGACGCCGATCCGTGGTTGTCTTGGTGGTAGCACGATGACACATCTGGTGAGTGGGGATGAGCTGACATGGCGGACGACCGCGGGCCCGACGGCAGCGAGGGCGAGCAGCGCCCCGACGAGCATTCCGGTGACGAGCAGACCGGCAGCGAGCAGACGAACGCCGAGCAGACCGGCCAGCAGACTGGCGAGGAGACCGGAGCGGCCACCGGCCGCGACAGCGGCGACGACGTGACCCGGCGCGACCCGAAGGACTCCCCCTTCGGCCTGCCGTTGCGCGGCGGCAGCCGCGACGACGCGTCCGACCCGTTCGGGGGCCTGCCCGACCTCCCCGGTTTCGGCGGGTTCGGAGGCATGGGCAGCCCGGGTGGCCCGGCCGGCTTCGGCGGCGGCGACCTCGGCGCGATGCTCGAGCAGGTGCTCGGCGAGGCCGCCAACAACCCCGAGCTCGCCGAGATGATGCGCAGCATGGGCGTCGACCCCACCGACCCGGCGACCCAGGCCGCGATGCGCGCCCAGCTCGGCACCTTCATGCAGGCCCAGCAGTCACCGACGGGCTCGCGCGACCTCGCGACCGAGGTGGCGCGCAAGCACGTGCTGGCGAGCGAGGGCAACGACGTGCACGACGCCGCCGCGTCCCAGGCCGTCGCCGACGCCGTCGCGGTGGCCACGCTGTGGCTCGACGAGCAGACCACCCTCGCGGCGCCCGCGTGGCGGGCGACCGGCCTCTCCCGTGCCGAGTGGGTCGAGGCGACGATGCCCCGCTGGTTCGAGCTCATCGAGCCGGTGAGCGACGGCGTCACCGCGGCGACCTCCGACGCCCTGCGCAAGCAGATGGGCGAGCTCGGGCCCGAGGCCTTCGGCGAGGCCCTGCCCCCAGGCCTGCCCGAGGGCTTCGACCCGCGGTCCATGGTGGAACAGTGGGCACCGATGCTGGGCAACCTCAGCCGGCAGATGTTCTCCGCCCAGCTGGGCCAGGCCGTCGGCACGCTGGCGACCGAGGTCGTCGGCGGGACCGAGGTCGGCCTCCCGCTGACGGAGCCGGGCCTCGTGGCGCTGCTCCCGGGCAACGTCGCAGCGCTGGCGCAGTCACTCGAGATCGACCTGCCCCAGGTGCGGCTCTACCTCGCGGTGCGCGAGGCGGCGCGGGTGCGCCTCTTCTCCGAGGTGCCTTGGCTCGGGCCGCAGCTACTCTCGGCCGTCGACGACTACGCCCGCAACATCACGATCGACACGGAGGCCATCGAGTCGGCCCTGACGACGATCGACGCCTCCGACCCCGAGGCCCTGCGCGGGGCCTTGCAGGGCAACCTCTTCCGCCCGCACCCGACTCCTGCACAGCAGGCGGCACTCACTCGCCTCGAGACCCTGCTCGCGCTCGCCGAGGGCTGGGTCGACCACGTCAGCGACCGGGCCACCGCCACCCATCTGCCCCAGTCGGCGGCGCTCGCCGAGACGATCCGCCGCCGCCGGGTCGGTGGCGCGGCGCAGAAGACCTTCGCCGGTCTCGTCGGCCTCGAGCTGAGCCCGCGGCGTCTGCGTGATGCGGCCAACCTGTGGGCGGCGCTCGAGAACGCCGGCGGCGCCGACCTGCGAGACAGCCGCTGGGCCCACCCCGACCTCGCGCCGACCGCTGCCGACCTCGACGACCCCATCGGCTACGTCCAGCGAGCGACGGGCGGCACCGGCCGGATCTCCGGTGCGGAGTCGTCGGCCCCGGGCGAGGCGACCGTCTCGGGCGCCGCTGCAGCGGGCGGATCGGGGGCCGAGCCGAGCGGCGACAGCCTGGGTGACGACCTCGACGCCGTGCTGCGCAGCATCCTCGAGGAGGCCGACCGCGAGCGTGACGCCGGCGGTCCGCGCGGGCCCGGCGACGACACACCCGACCCCGACGGACCGTCCACCGGCGAGCGGGAGTGACCTCGGCGGCATACCTCTCGCTCCGCGAGGACGCGATCACTCGGCTGACGACGTGGACTGCGCCCTCGGAGGCCCAGGAGCGGCTGCGGCTCGACTACCTGCACCACCTCGCGGAGCACCCCGACGCGATGGCGCGGTCGGGGCCGCCGGCGCACCTGACCGGCAGCGCCATCGTGCTCGACGAGAGCGGTGAGCACGTGCTCCTCACGCACCACCCCAAGGCACGGCTGTGGCTGCAGTTCGGGGGGCACTTCGAGGAGGGCGATGCCACGGTGTGGCACGGCGCCGCCCGCGAGGCGCTGGAGGAGTCGGGCATCGACTCGCTCACCGTCCTGCCCGACATCGTGGACCTCAGCCGGCACGCCCTCGCCGCGTCGTTCGGTCGCTGCCGTGAGCACCTCGACGTGCGCTTCGCTGCGATCGCCCCGGCCGACGCCGGGCACAGCGTGAGCGAGGAGTCGCTCGACGTGCGCTGGTGGCCCGCCGCCCGTCTGCCCGACGGCGCCCCCGCAGTCCTCGTGCCACTCATCCGGGCCGCCCAGCGGCTCAGTCGTCGCTGAGGTCGAGTCCCGCGGTCGCAGAGACGCCGTGGAGGTAGCCCCGGGCCCGCTCCAGACGGGGATAGCCCTCGATCAGCCGCCAGAACTCGGGACCGTGGCCGGGCTGGAGCAGGTGTGCCAGCTCGTGGAGCAGCACGTAGTCGACGACCCACGCCGGCATGCCCTGGAGCTTGTCGGACAACCGGATGGTGCCCTCGGCGGGCGTGCAGGACCCCCAGCGGCTGCTCTGGTTGGACACCCACCGCACGCTCGAGGGCACGGCTCGGCCGCCCAGGTGGTCGCGGGAGAGCTCGAGCGCTCGCCGCTCGAGGTCGCCGTCGCTGCGCTGCCGGCGCTGCTCGGAGGCCGCGACGCGCGCGACCATCGTGCGCACCCACTCTCCCTCCTCGGCGGCGCTCATCCGGGCCGGCACGAGCACGACGAGCCGCCCCTCCTGGCGGTAGGCCGACACGGTGCGGCGGCGCTTGGCGCTGCGGCGGACCTCGACGGTGACCCCGTCGACCACCGTCTGCACCACCTCGCGCCGCGACGTCGCCATGACCGCAGGGTAAGCCCCGCCGGTGACACTGCCACGGACCCACGCCGCCCCGCACACCGCACCGGCGCCCGCTCGCGCGTACTACCGCATGTCGCGCTGGCGCGCCAAGCAGGGCATGAGCATGATTTCGTGCTCAGCGTGCTCTAGGGTTGTGCGAGCCGAGGCACCCGTCGGATGGGTGCCAGCAACGAGGAGACACACCAATGGCTGACGAGACCTACAAGGGCGAGTTCTACTGCGTGAAGTGCAAGGAGAAGCGCGAGGCCGAGGGCAAGGTTGTCGTTTCTGACAACGGCCGCCGGATGGCCAAGGGCGTGTGCCCCGTGTGCGGCACGAACCTCAACCGCATCCTGGGCAAGGCCTGAACAGGTCGTGACGGCGTCACCGACGCCGTCTGAGGAGGGGCGGGACCACCATGGTCCCGCCCCTCTCGCTTGCCTGTGGACGACCGGGTCCCCCCGACGGATTCGACTGCGACGCTGAGCCCCTGAGCCGCTGCGGCTTTCTGCCGCCCCCTCTCGGAGGTCCGATGAACAGCGCCCAACCCGGCCCGTATGCCGGCATCCCCCGCTGGCTGCGCCCGATCACCCGGCGCCCGGGCGAGGTGCAGTTCGGGGTGATCGAGGGCGGCCCCATCGTCACGGGCGTCACCCCGGACGAGGCCCGCCTGCTCGCCCGGCTCGACGGGAGTCTGCCCGCCGAGGCGCTCGGCGCGGTCGCCAAGGCGAGCGGTGTCTCGAAGCGCCGCTGGCGGGTGCTGCTCGACCTCGTCGTGCGCCTTGGCCTGCTCGAGCCAGCGCCGGGCCGTCCCACTGTCGCCACGCTGCCTGACGGCTCCGCGGCGCCGGATGCCGCGGCGCACGTGCTCATCGAGGGCGGCGGAGCCCTGTCCCGCGACCTCGCCCGCCTGCTCGGGCACGACGCGCTCGGGACGTCCGACGCGCCCTGGTCCGCCGCGACGTCGTCGTCCCCGGCGGCCACGGAGGCCCCGGAGGCCCCGAGTGCGGTCAGGTGGGCGGTCTCCTCCGCGGAGCCGCGTGCGTTCGAGCGGGAGGCGAGCCCGCCGTGCGCCGTCGTCCTCGTGGCCGACATCGCGCTCGACCCCCGTCGAGGAGACGTCTGGCTGCAGCGCGGAGTGCCCCACCTGCCCGTCGTCACCACCGGCGCACGGGCCGTGGTCGGGCCGCTCGTCGACGGTGGTCCGGGTGCGCCCTGCCTGTGGTGCCTCGACCTGCACCGCAGCGACCGCGACGAGGCGTGGCCGACGGTCATGGCCCAGGTGGCCGCCCTTCCCGACGACCGGGGCACGCTGCGGGTCGGACCCGACGCCGGGGGGGCCCGTGCGCACCCGAGTGAGCCGGGGCTGGCGCAGCTCGTCGCCGGCACGGTCGCGGCCCTCGTGGCGCGATCGGTCGCCGGTGAGCGACCCCCGCCCGGAGTGGCCGTCGAGGTGAGCCTGCCCTGGCCGAGGCTCGACCACCGCCGCTGGCGCCCGCACCCGCGGTGCGGCCGCCACGCCTTTGCCCGGGCCGCCCCTCCCCCTGGGTCGGCTCGGGCCGGCGAGGCCGGCATCGCCTGACGGACCGCGCGAGGCGCCTCCCGGCGCCCCGGGGGCACCGCCTCAGCGCGAGGCGCCGACAGAACGTAGGCTCGCAGGTGGCCCATGACGACCACCGAGGAGGTGCCGTGACCGATCTGCCCCGCAAGGCCGTGGTGCGCAGTGCCAAGCTCGCGACAGTGCCGCTCGGTTTCGCCGGTCGCACGGCGCTCGGATTCGGCAAGAGGATCGGCGGCAAGCCCGCCGAGGTCGTCGCCGCCGAGCTGCAGGCCCGCACCGCCCAGCAGCTCTTCCAGGTGCTCGGCGAGCTCAAGGGCGGGGCGATGAAGTTCGGTCAGGCGCTCTCGATCTTCGAGGCCGCCTTCCCCGAGGAGATCGCGGTCCCCTACCGCGCGACCCTCACCAAGCTGCAGGACAGTGCGCCCCCGATGCCGACGAGCTCGGTGCACGAGGTGCTGCGCGCCGACTTCGGCACCCGCTGGCGCAGCAAGTTCGCCTCCTTCGACGACCACCCCGTGGCGTCGGCGTCGATCGGTCAGGTGCACCGCGGGGTGTGGGCCGACGGGCGCGACGTCGCGATCAAGATCCAGTATCCCGGCGCGGGCGCTGCCCTCATGGGCGACCTGCGCCAGATCTCCCGCGTCGCCAAGGTCGCGGCGGGATGGGTGCCCGGACTCGACCTCGGGCCGATCCTCGACGAGCTGCGCGACCGGATGGCCGAGGAGCTCGACTACCGCCTCGAGGCCGAGTCGCAGGCCACCTTCGCGGCGGCCTTCGCCGACGACGAGGACTTCTCCATCCCCGCCGTCGTGGCCCATGCCGAGCACGTCATCGTGTCGGAGTGGCTCGAGGGCAAGCCGCTGTCGCAGATCATCTCCGACGGCACTCCCGAGGAGCGCGACGACGCCTCGCAGCTCTACCTCGAGTTCCTTCTCGCCGGGCCCGCGGAGGCCGGTCTGCTCCATGCCGACCCGCACCCCGGCAACTTCCGGATGACCCCGGACAACCGGCTCGGCGTCATCGACTTCGGGGCGGTCAACCGCCTGCCCGACGGCATGCCCGCCGAGATCGGCCCGCTGCTGACGACCGGCCTCGAGGGCAGCGCCCAGGGCGTGCTCGACGGCCTGCGCGACCTCGGCTTCGTGCGATCCAGCATCGACCTCGACCCGCAGCGGCTGCTCGACTACCTCGAGCCGTTCATGGCGCCCTTCCGCGAGGACGAGTTCACCTTCAGCCGCGACTGGTTGCGTGGCGTCTTCGCCCACATCAACGATCCCCGGCAGCCCAACTACGCCGTCGGCTACAAGCTCAACCTGCCCCCGGAGTACCTCCTCATCCACCGGGTGTGGGGTGGCAGCATCGGGGTGCTGTGCCAGCTCGGTGGCACGGTGCGCGGACGCGAGATCGTCGACGCGCTCCTGCCGGGCGCCGACCTGCCGCCGGTGGGTCAGCGCGGCACGGGCTGACGACCAGGGAGGTCGCTCACCACCAGGCTGGGTCGAGCTTTCCCTCGATCGCGCGGAGGTGCTCGCGGCTGCACCGGTCGCACGTCCACGTGACGACGTCCCCGCTGGTGTCACGGCTCCAAGTGAGCCGGGCGGTGGCTTCGTGGCCGGGGTCCGGGCGCTGTCCGCACGTCGCGCAGGTGAGGGCTGCGGTGTCACCCGGATCGTCGTGGTGCGCCGGCGGCTGCTCGATCATGACCACCCCTCTCTCCCCCTCGATTATCCGGCTGTGGTGGCCGCAGACAAGGTCAGGTGCGTGGTCGCCGGACGCGCGTGGCGTTCCGGACATGCAAAACCGCGGGTGACGTGCGCGTCACCCGCGGCTTGCTCACTCGGTTCGGTTGTCCTGCAGGGCGCCCCTCCGGGCGGTCCCTCACTTCTGGTCGTGGCGTCGGCCGGCACGGATCTCCTGCGCGATGAGCCGGGCGCTGCGACGGATGCCGCTGCGGTCCTGGCGCTGGCTGCGCTGGTTGATCCGGTCGCGAGCCAGCATCTCGAGCTGGTTCATGGCGATCTCCTGGTCTGTGGAATGGGTTGGTGTCGGGGGCCGGTGGGGTCTGGGTCATGCGTGGTCACGCAGGCTCAGGCGGCCACAGGGTGCTTGCGGGGGCGGCCACGAGGCCGCTTGCGGGCGACGACGGCGCCCTGGACGAGGAGCTGACCGCCCCAGACGCCCCAGGGCTCCTGACGCTCGAGGGCGCCGGCGAGGCACTGGAGTCGTGCGGGGCAGAGCCCGCAGAGCGTCTTGGCGAACTCCACGTCCTCCGGTCGCTCGGCGAACCAGAGCTCCGCGTCGTAGTCGCGACACGGGATGGTCTCGCCGAGTTGCTCCGCCTCGGTCCCGAGGTCGAGCAGTTCACTGAGTGGCATCGTCACCTCCGTCTCCGGGGCCACCGTGCGGGTGGCCGCCTCTTCACTCGTTCCTGGCCTGGCCCGAAGGCCCGCACCGGAGGTGCGCGTCTCGGTCCTGCTGCTCGGCATGCGAGGAGTCATGTCTTGTCCCTGATCTGTCTGGCACCGGTCGGTGCGCTGTTGGCGGTGCAGCTGTGTCGGTCTTCGTTGAGCGGCAGGTGTCCGGAGACAACAGAAAGGCCGCGGACCCGGTGATGTCGGGTTCGCGGCCTGGGAGGTGAGGCTCGGTCTGGGTCAGACCGGTGGCCTCCCGAAGCGGGAGCGAGCGACATCGAGGGTCTTGTACGTGGGGGCGACGGTGCGGACCTCGTCCGAGACCTGTCCCAGGAAGCCGGCGCCGATGGGGGCGACACGGACACCCGCGGTGGTGGCGACGGACAGGGTGGTCCCCTGGTCCATGAGGAGCGCGGCGGCAAGGCGAACCGGGCCGGCGATACGCGGACGCACGGACAGCACGCAGCTCGCTGCGTTCATCGTCATCGTGGTGTTGTCCATCAGACCGGCCCTCCTCACTTCTTCTCGCGCTCCCAGCTGGCCACCTGAGCCACTGGGCTTGACTCCGACAAGGGTACGCGGGCCCCTCGCAGGCGAACAACCGAATTAACGAACTTTTCCGGAACATTTTTCGGCGCAGGTCAGGAGTCGTCCGATTCCCTTGCGGCAGAAGCCTTTTGGAGGAGCTCCTCCGGGTCGGCGCCCTGCAGGATGGCGAGCACGTCGGCGCCGTACTGCTCGAGCTTGCGCACACCGACCCCGCTGATCATCGACAGCGCGCCCTGGTCGACGGGCTCGGCCTCGGCGATCGCGGTGAGCGTCGCGTCGGTGAAGACGACGTATGCCGGGACGCTCGCCTCGCGGGCCACAGCCAGTCGCCAGGTGCGCAGCCGCTCGAACGTCGCCTCGTCATAGGTGGGCGGGCAGGTGTCGCACCGACCCGTCTTGCGCTGGGCCGCGGTGACGAGCTCGGCTCCGCAGCCGCGGCAGTGGGCGATGCGTGCCACCTTGGGGCCGCCGCGCCGGCCGCCTCCGCCGCGCTGGGCCTGCTCGGGGCGGGCGCCCTGGCCGAGGATGCCTGCGGCAGGGGCGAGGAAGCGCGAGACGCGACGGGTGCCACGGGCCCCCGGGGTGCGCGCGCCGGACCAGGAGATGAAGAGCTGACGCCGCGCTCGGGTCAGGCCGACGTAGAGCAGCCGGCGCTCCTCCTCGACCGCCTCGGGCCCCTCGGCCATCGAGATCGGGATGAGCCCGTCGGAGGCACCCACGAGGAAGACGACGTCCCACTCGAGGCCCTTGGCGGCGTGCAGGCTCGCCAGCGTGACTCCCTGCACTGCGGGCGCGTGCTGCTCGGCGGCCCGGCGGTCGAGCTCCGCGACGAGCTCGCGAAGCCGCGCGTCGGGTGAGGTCGCCGCGAGGTCGTCGGCGAGCGTGGCGAGGGCGCTCAGCGACTCCCACCGCTCGCGCGTCGCCCCACCCCCGGTCGGAGGGTCGTGGCTCCATCCGGCGCCCGTGATGACGTCGCGGGCGAGCGCGCCGAGCGGCTTGTCGCCGTCGTCGCTGCGCGCCGCACCCCGCAGCAGCAGGATGGCGTCACGCACCTCCTTGCGGGCGAAGAAGCGGTCGCCGCCCCGTACGAGGTAGGGGACCCCGGCGTCGGTGAGCGCGGTCTCGTGGGCCTCGGACTGCGCGTTGGTGCGGAAGAGGACGGCGATCTGTGCCGGCGGCGTGCCCCCGTCGACGAGCTGGCGCACGCGGGCAGCGACGGCAGCGGCCTCGGCCGGGTCGTCGGGGTGTGACTCGAGCACCGGCTCCGGCCCCGCCTCCCCCTGGGCCAGCAGCCGCACGGCGCCGTCACGGGCCGCCTGGGTGCCCGCCGCGACGATGGTGTTGGCCAGCCCGACGATCTGGGGCGAGGAGCGGTAGTTGCGCACGAGGCGCACGACCTGGGCCCCCGGGAAGCGCTGGGGGAAGCCGACGAGATGGCGCGGGCTCGCCCCCGTGAAGGAGTAGATCGTCTGGGCCGGGTCACCGACGACGCAGAGGTCGTTGCGCTCGCCGAGCCACAGCTCGAGCAGCCGCTGCTGGAGGTCGTTGACGTCCTGGTACTCGTCGACGACGAACTGGCGGTACTGCCCGCGCACGGCCCGGGCGATGTCGTCGCGCTCGTCGAGGATGCCGACGGTCAGCAGCAGCACGTCCTCGAAGTCGATGACCCCGCGCCGCTGCTTGACCTCCTCATAGGCCTCGAAGACGCGGGCCATGGCGGTGAGGTCGACGCCCGGCGGCTCACGGCGGGCAGTGCGGGCCCGAGCGGCATACGACTGGGGCGTGAGCAGGTTGACCTTGGCCCACTCGATCTCGGCGGCGAGGTCGCGGATGGCGGTGCGGTCGACCTGCAGGCGCAGCCGGCTCGCGGCCTCGGCCACGGCGGCCGCCTTGTGGCTCATGACCTCCGGCGCGGCCCCGCCGACGGCCTGCGGCCAGAAGTAGTGCAGCTGACGCAGCGCGGCGGCATGGAAGGTGCGGGCCTGCACGCCCTGCACCCCGAGCCCCCGCAGGCGGGTGCGCATCTCGCCGGCCGCGCGGGCGGTGAAGGTCAGCGCGAGGACGCGTTGCGGCTGCTGGGCGCCCGAGTGGACGGCATACGCGATGCGGTGGGTGATGGCCCGGGTCTTGCCGGTGCCCGCACCGGCGAGGATGCAGAGCGGGCCCGGGGGCGCGAGCGCGACCTCGCGCTGCTCGGGGTCGAGTCCGGCCAGGATGTCGTCGGCCGAGGGAAGTGCGGTCAGGAGGACTCACCCTTGGCGAGTCGGAGCACGTCGGCGGCGTGGTCGTGCACGTAGTTCTGACCGTCCTGCGGGGGCCGTTCGTAGCCGCGCGGGGCGGGGCGCTTGGGGATGGGCGGCACCGTGGCGACCATCGGCTCGTGCGGGATGGAGGTGAGCAGGTGGTTCATCATGTTGACCCGCGAGCGCCGCTTGTCCTCGGACTCCACCACATGCCACGGCGCCCACTCAGTGCTCGTCGCGGCCATCATGATGTCCTTGGCCTCGGAGTAGTCCTCCCAGCGGGTGATCGACTCGAGGTCCATCGGCGAGAGCTTCCACTGGCGCATGGGGTCCTTGGCGCGCGACCGGAACCGGCGCTCCTGCTCGACGTCGGACACGCTGAACCAGTACTTGCGCACGATGACGCCGTCGTCGACGAGCATTCGCTCGAAGAGGGGCGCCTGCTCGAGGAAGCGGGCGTGCTGGTCGTCGGTGCAGAAGCCCATGACGCGCTCGACGCCGGCGCGGTTGTACCAGGACCGGTCGAACAGCACCATCTCGCCGGCGGCCGGCAGGTGGGCGATGTAGCGCTGGAAGTACCACTCGGTCTTTTCGCGGTCGGTGGGCGCCGGCAACGCGGCGATGCGGGCGACGCGGGGGCTGAGGTACTCGGTGATCCGCTTGATCGCCGACCCCTTGCCCGCCGCGTCGCGCCCCTCGAAGACGACGACGACACGCTGCCCCGTGGCCCGCACCCACTCCTGGAAGGTGACGAGGTCGGCCTGCAGCCGTCGCATCTCGGTCTCGTAGACGTCGAGGTCCATCTTCTTGGGTCGCTTTGCACCGTGGCGGGCCATGGGCTCATCCTTGCACCGAGAGCCGACCGCGCGTCGGGGCCCGTCCCCCGTCGTCCACAGAACCGAGGAACCCCGCATGTCCGACGCGACACCAGCTGCGACCGACGGCCCCGACCTGGGGCCCGATGGGTGGCCCGACCTGCGGCCCGACCTGCGGCCCGACACGGGCTCGGTCACGATGTTCACGACGTCGTGGTGCGGCTACTGCCGCCGCCTCAAGTCGCAGCTCGACCGCGACGGGGTGCACTTCACCGAGGTCGACATCGAGGCCCACCCCGAGCACGCCGACTGGGTCGAGTCCGTCAATGGTGGCAACCGCACCGTGCCGACGGTCCTCTTCCCCGACGGCTCGGCAGCGACGAACCCGTCCCTCGTCGAGGTGCGGGCGCGGCTCAGCGCCTGAGCGCCGTCGTCGGCCGAGCCGACGTTCGAGGACGCGTCGACGGTCGTGGACGCGTCAGCGGTCGACGACCGACGGGCCGGCCACCGACTCGACGGTCGCCCCCAGCCAGTGCTCGATGAGGCGCTTGGCGATCGAGATGCCGCTCGGGGTGCGGATCGTGTTGCTGGACAACAGGTCCCGATACTCCATGCGGGTCACCCACCGCGCCTCGGCGATCTCGGCCGGGTCGGGTCGCAGGTCGGTCTCCGACGTCGTCGCGGCGTAGCCGACCATGAGCGAGGAGGGGAAGGGCCACGGCTGGTTGCCGAGGTAGCGCGCGTCGGCGATCCGGATGCCGACCTCCTCCGCCACCTCGCGGGCGACCGCGGCCTCGAAGGACTCCCCCGGCTCGACGAAGCCGGCGAGCACCGAGAAGCGACCCTCCGGCCAGTGCGCACCGCGACCGAGCAGGAGCCGGTCGTCGCGGTCGATGACCGACATGATGACGGCCGGGTCGGTGCGCGGGTAGTGCTCGCTGCCGTCACGCCCGCACCGGCGCACCCAGCCCGCCTGGGTCGGCTCCGTCTCCGCCCCGCAGCGCGGGCAGTGCCGGTGCGTCGCGTGCCAGTTGGCGAGCGCCAGTGCCGTCGTGAAGAGACCGGCGTCGCGGGCACCGAGCGCCTCGCCCGCCTGCCGGAGGGTCAGCCAGGTGGGCGCCTCGGCCCCGGGCTCCTCGCCGTGCTTGGAGGCCGGCTCGGAGGCATGCTCGGGGGCGGGCTCCGGCGACACGACGCCGAGGTATGCCGCGCCGTCGGGTCCGCGCCCGAGGTGCAGCCCCAGCCGGGCGCGGTCGGAATCGACGGGCGCCCGCAGCTGCAGGGCGAGGTCGTCGGCTGCGGAGGCACGGACGGGCAGCCGCTCACCGCGCAGCTCGACGACCCGTGTCGCGGGGTCGCCGAGCAGCTCGTCGAGGATCGAGGTGCGCGCCCGCTCGTGGGCGACCCGGTCGAGGCCGCTTCGCGCGAGCGCGAGGTCGCGCAAGCGGTCGTCGTCGCGGGATCCGCCAGTCAGCGGGGCATCGGGGGTGGTGTTGGGCACTCTCCCCACCCTAGGACCAGGGCTCCCGGCACGAGCGTGGGCTCGCCTCCCACGCTCGGCCCGCCCCGCGGCATACCGTGGTCGCGTGAGCCGCAGCCCCCTCGTCCTCGCCGCCCTGGCGAGCTCTGCCGTGCCGGGACTCGACCCGGTCTCGGTCGAGGGCGTGCGCGTGCGACCGGGTGACCTCTTCGAGATCGCCCACGTGCAGGACAGCCAGGACCGGCGATGGGTCGTCAAGGCACCCCGCACCGCGGCTGCCGGCGCGATGCTCGACGACATCTCGGCGCTCTCGGGTCTGCTCGGGCGGCGGCTCGACGTGGCGATGCCCATGGTGCGCGGTCACGCGCCCGTCGCGGAGGGACGTGCCGCCGTCTACCTGCGGGTGCCCGGACGACCCCTCGACTTCGGGGCGATGCCGCCCGGCCCCCTCGCCGAGGCCGTCGGGCGCACGCTGGCGCACATCCACAACGTCGAGCACCTCCTCTTCGAGGAGGCCGGCCGACCGAGCTACGACGCCGAGTCGCACCGTCGCCGGCAGCTCTCCGAGCTCGACCGGGCCGCGGCCACCGGGCACGTGCCCACCGACCTGCTGACCCGCTGGGAGCGGATGCTCGAGGACGTCTCGCTGTGGCGCTTCGCGCCGAGTCCCGTGCACGGCACCTTCACGGGCGCCAACGTGCTCGCCTCCTTCGACGACGAGCAGGACGCCGGCAGCGGCCACGTGCGCGGCGTGCTGGCGTGGGAGGAGTCGCGCATCGGCGACCCGGCCGACGACTTCGCCGACCTCGTCGCACGGGCGGCTCCCGACACCCTCGACTCCGTGCTGGAGAGCTATGCACGCTCCCGGGTCGAGCGTCCCGATGCAGCCCTCGTGGCGCGGGCGCGGCTCGCGGCCGAGATGACGCCGCTGCGCACGCTGCTGCGGGCGCTGTCGAGCGGGGAGCTGGCCCTGGTCGAGCGCACTGCAGATCGACTGCGCGACCTCGACGAGCGCATCGAGCAGGACGACGCGAGACACGCGCGTGAGGATGCGGCCCGGAGTGAGCGCTCGCGCCGCGCGAGCGAGCAGGCGGCCCGCGCGGCCGCGCTCGACCCCGACGACCCCGAGGCCGGCCCCGGACCCGAGTGGGACGCCACGCAGCCGCACCACCCCTTCCCGATGCTGGCCGAGACCCAGGCTGTGGCGATGGCAGGGCTGCTCGCCGACGAGCGCGGCGACACCGGTGAGGCCGAGGCCCCGGAGATGGAGCCCGCGGACGCCCCACCCGCACCCTCGAGTGGCCCCGCCGTCACACCCGAGCCGGAGATCGACGCGGACACCGAGGCGAAGAGCGACGCGGTGACCGTGCCCTTCGTCGCCTCGGGCCACAGCGACACGACGTTTGAGATCGACGAGGTCGAGGCCCTGCCCGACGGGGACGGCGGCCTGCTCGACCTGCACGAGGGGGCCTCCGACTTCATCCCGGTCGAGCCCCACCGCCCCCGCGACGACCGGTCCTGACGGTCACTCGGGCAAGGTGCGCAGCAGGTCGATCAGCTCGGACTCTCCGGGCAGGTCGGGCCGCACGGTGACGCCTTCGGCCGCGTAGTAGAAGGCGGCGTCGACGAGCGACGGGTCGACGCCGCGCAGCCTGGCGAAGGCGACGGCGTAGGCCGCCAGCTGCAGGGCGCGCACCGTGGCGTCGCGGCCGGTCGGCCGGGCACCGGTCTTCCAGTCGACCACGGTCCACCCGCCGTCGTCGCGGGCAAACACCGCATCGACCCGGCCGCGCACCGCGATCGCGTCGATCACCGTCTCGATCGACAGCTCGATCTCCTCGGGGATGCGGTCGGCCCACTCGCTGGCGAGAAAACGCTCCTTCATGACGTCGAGGTCGGCGTCGTCGGCGGCTCCCTCGTCGGCGCTGCCGGGCAGGTCGAGCAGGTCGACGAACGCCGCACGGGAGTAGTGCTCCTCGATCCACGCGTGGAAGGCAGTGCCCTGCCTCGCCGCGACAGCGGGCGGACTCGGCATCGGTCGCCGGAGCGACATCGCGAACGCCTCGACGTCGCGGGCCAGCGCGACGACTGCCGAGGCCGACAGGTGACGTGGCACGTCGACGACCGGCTCTCCGCGCGATCGTCGCGCCGCCTGCTCGGCGAGCAGGATGCGCAGGTCATCAACCCGCGGGTCACCTTGCGGCACAGAGGGACCCGAGTCGACGAGGGCCGCGATGCGCCTGCGGGTCTCGAGCAACCCCTGCCGGCGGGCTCCCATCGGGTCGTGCGGCCACAGTTGCGAGACCGGCACAGCGAGGTGCGGGTTGCTCGGCGCGGAGGCCTTGCCCTTGTCGTCGACGACCGGCTCGGGGGCAGCCACCCACCTGGTGCGGGTGACCGCACCGGCGAGGGCGCCCTCGACCTCCACGAGGAAGCGCGACGGCACCGACAGGGTCTTCTTCGCGGCACCCCACAGGTGGGTGGTGAGCAACATCGCGGAGCGGGCGCGGGTCAGCGCCACGTAGGCCAGTCGCCGCTCCTCTGCCACCGCGTGGCGGCCGCCGTCGAGCACGAAGGCGCCGATGGCGACGCCCAGGGCCTTGCGGTCCGGGGCGCCGCGCCAGTCGAGGTGCGGCAGGCCCGCGCGGTCGCCGCGCAGGTCGTAGGGCAGCGAGTCGAGACCGATCAGCCAGCCCTTGTCCTTGACGTCGCCGGTGCAGGCGTAGTCCACCGGGTCGCTCTCGGGCACGGGCGCGACCGAGGTGGCACCGCCGTGCGCCGGGAAGACGCCCTCCACGAGGGTCGGCACCGCCACGACGTCCCACTCGAGGCCCTTGGCGGCGTGGACGGTGAGCACCTGCACGGCGTCGGCGTCGGACTCGACGTGGCCGGCGTCAAGGCCCCGCTCCTGGTCGCGGGCCGCGTCGAGCCAGCTGAGGAAGCCCGAGAGCGTGGGCCGGTCTGCCGACGTGGCGTAGCGCGCCGCGACGTCGGCGAAGGCGTCGAGGTGCACGCGTGCGGTCGAGGCGGTGTGCTCGGGTCGCGAGAGCACCTCGATGTCGAGGCCGATGGAGACCTCTGCCTCCGCGACGAGGTCGACGAGCGGCAGGGCGGTGAGGCGCCGGAGCCGTCGCACCACGTCACCCAGGTCGCGCAACCGCGCGAGGGCCTCCTCACCGATGCTGGCGCCGTCACGGCTGACCCAGCCCGGGCGAGGGAGGTCGTCGAGGGCCTCGACGAGCGTGGCGGTGTCGGCACTGTCGGCGGCGAGGTCAGAGCCCCGGCGGTCCGCGACGGCCGGCTCGCCCGGTGCTGCGGGCTCGCCCAGCTCGCCGGCCTCTGTCGTCCCGCCATCGCCGCTGGGGGCCACGGTCGTGTCGGGGGCCGCCGCGGAGCTCACCCCCGAGCGGGTCGGGCGCGAGTGCAGCTCGCGTGCCCACGCCCAGAGGCCGGCGAGGTCGGCGGCTCCCATCCGCACGACCGGCCCGGTGAGCAGCCGCATGAGCTGGTCGCCCCGGGTGGGGTCCTGAACGAC
Organism: Humibacillus xanthopallidus; assembly: GCF_044793955.1. Classification (GTDB taxonomy): domain Bacteria; phylum Actinomycetota; class Actinomycetes; order Actinomycetales; family Dermatophilaceae; genus Humibacillus; species Humibacillus xanthopallidus_C. The sequence goes on from NZ_CP084995.1 coordinate 3,482,042, forward strand.
CCACAGTGCCGCCACGAGGTCGCTCACCTCCGGCGTCACGAGCAGGCCGCCGAGCCCGACGACCTCGACGGGCAGCTGGTGGCGCCGCAGGGCCTCGAGCACGAGGGGGAAGGAGGATCGCCGCCGGCACAGCACGGCGGCGCTGAGCCCGGTGCGCCGGCCGCTCGGGCTGGACCACCGGGCGGCGATCCACGCGGCGAGGTGGTCGGCCTCCTCCTCGGCGGTCTCGAGTCGGGCCACGTCGATCGAGCCCAGTCCAGCGCCGGGCCTCGGCCGCAGGGGCTGCACGTGGGCGGTGGCGAGCGGGGCCGAGACGGCGTTGGCCGCGTCGAGGATGAGGGAGTCGTTGCGCCAGCTCGTCGAGAGCGGCAGCACGTCCGCCGGCCCCTCCTCACCCGCGAACTCGGCCGGGAAGCGCAGCAGGGTGGTCGCGCTCGCGCCGCGCCAGCCGTAGATCGACTGGTTGGGGTCGCCGACCGCCGTCAGCGCGACGCCCGGGTGGTGGAAGAGCGACCGCAGCAGCTCGAGCTGCGCCTCGGAGGTGTCCTGGAACTCGTCGAGGAGCACGGCCCGGAAGCGCTGGCGCTCGATCTCACCGACAGCAGGGATCGACCGCGTGAGGCGGGCGGCGATCGCCATCTGGTCGGCGAAGTCGAGCGACTCCCGCTCGCGCTTGAGGGCGAGGAAGGCCTCGACGATCGGCAGCACGGTGCGCCGCTCGCGCAGCACTGTGGCGGCCTCGCGAGCCGCGACGAGCGACCCCTTGCCCTCGCCGTCGGGCAGCGCGTCGAGGCGCGCGAGCACGACGTCGAGGTGCTCCATCACCTCGGCCGGGGCGCGCACGTGCTCGGCCATCTCGCCGGCCAGCGCCATGACGGCCTGGATGACGGTCGCCTCGCTCTTGACGACGGCGTCCATGGGGCCGTCCCAGCGCGACACGGCCTCGGCCGCCAGCTGCCACGCCCCGGCCTCAGTGAGGACGCGGAACTCGGGCTCGATGCCCACCCGGAGCGCGTGCTCGCGCACGAGCCGGCCGGCATACGCGTGATAGGTCGACACGGTGGGGGTGCCGCCGAGCACCTCGGCACCCGTGCCGTCGTCGGCGGGCGGCGTCCAGATGCCGGCCCGCTCGAGCCCGCGCAGTCGCTTGGCGATGCGCTGCGACAGCTCTGCGGCGGCCTTGCGCGTGAAGGTGAGGCCGAGCACCTGGTCGGGGTCGACGAGCCCGTTGGCGACGAGCCACACGACGCGGGCCGCCATCGTCTCGGTCTTGCCGGAGCCCGCGCCCGCCACGACGAGCAGCGGCCGGGGGCCCGCCTCGATGACGGCGGTCTGCTCGTCGGTGGGCGGGGGCATGTCGAGGGCGGTCGCGATGTCGAGAGCGGAGTGCCGCACCACCGTCGCGGGCCGGGTGCGGGTCGCGGTCACAGCGCGTCACCCTCGGGCTGCACGGGGCACGACGAGCGCACGGGGCACGTCTCGCACGCCTTGCCCTGGGCGGCGCGGAAGTCGCGGGCCCCCATGCCCTCGGCCGTCTGCTCGACGAGCGTGCGGGCCCACGTGGGGTCGTCGCTGCGCGCGAGCGGCGGCTGCGTCTTGACGCTCGGCTTGAGCCCGCTGAGGCCGCCCTTGCCGATGAAGACGAGTGCCGCCCCCGCGCTGCGCTCACCGAGACCGGCGAAGCCGCCCTCCTCGACGGCCACCTGGTAGGTGCCCAGCTGGCCGTGCCGGTCGAGCTCGGCCTCGGTGGGCTTGGACTTGCCGGTCTTGAGGTCGACGATGCGCAGCCGCCCCTCGGCGTCGCGCTCGATGCGGTCGACCCGCCCTGCGACGACCGCGCGGCCGACCTCGACCCGGAAGCCCTCCTCGATGCCGACGCGCTCCCAGTCGCGCTCCGCCGTTTCGCGGTATGCCGTGAAGCGGGCCACCATGTCGTGGGCGTCCTGGCGCGTGCGCTCGGTCATCCAGCCCGGCCGGAGTCCGAGGCGCCCCCAGCGCGCGTCGACCTCGTGCTCGAGTTCGGTCAGCGTGGCGTCGGGCAGCTCGGCGACGATGTCGTGGACGAACGTGCCGACGGAGGCTGCTCCGAGCGACACCCCCTCGCCGCCCACGGAGGTGAGGAACCACCGCAGACCGCACTCGGAGAAGTAGGTGACCTTCGACGGTGAGACGGGCACCTGCTCGTCGGGCCGTCGCACGGGCCGGTCGCTCGTGACGCCCCGCAGCGCCCACCACGACGCCGGGTCCGCGCCGCGCACCCCCTCGCGGGCCGCAGCGGCGAGCAGGTGCAGCGCCGGCTCGGCGACGCCGGGGTCGGGGCTCACGACCTCGCGGCGCAGCTCGCCGACGAGCCCGGGCAGGGTCATCGTGCGGGCGACGTCGGTGTGCGGTCGCACCTCGTCGGCGAGCCTGGTCGTCGCCGGAGGGTCGACGAGGTCGAGGTAGACGGAGGGCTGCTCGTCCTCGTTGCCGACCGCGGTGACGAGGAGGCGCTCGGTGGCGCGGGTGACGGCGACGAGGAAGAGGCGCGTCTCGTCGTAGCGGACGGCGGCCTGCGCGGCACGGAAGCCGAGGGGACGCTGCGCGACGACGTCGACGAGGTCCTCGGAGCCGAGGACCGAGCCGCGCAGGCGCAGGTCGGGCCAGACGCCCTCCTGCACCCCGGCGACGACGACGATGCGCCACTGCCGCCCGGCCGCGGACTGCGGGGTCAGCAGGGCGACCCGACCGCCGGACTGGCCGCCGACGAGCAGGGTGTCTCCGGGCACGTCCTGGCCCTGGATGTGCTCGAGGAACTTGTCGGGCCCAGCGGTGGGGAGCCGGTCGACGAACGCGCCGGCAGCGTCGAAGAGCGCCAGCACCGCGTCGAGGTCGCGGTCGGCGCGCTCGCCCGACGAGCCGCCCGCGAGCGCCTGCCGACGCCACGACTCGGCGACTCCCGCTGCCTGCCAGATCGCCCAGAGCACGGACTCGGCCGTCACCCCGGGCGCCCACCGCCCGTCGTCGCCGACGCGGGCGGCGGCCGCACCTGCTGCGAGGGCCGCGCCGAGGCGCTCGGCCGCACGCCCGGTCGGGCCGAGCAGGTGGGCGCTCACGGGGAGCTGGAGCAGCTCGGCGAGCAGCTCGTCACTGGATCGTCCACCGCCAGAGGCGAGCTCGTCCTGACGCAGCGCCCGCCGGAGTCGGCGCAGCCCCACCGTGTCGGACCCGCCGATCGGAGAGACGACGAGGTCGGCGGCCCGCACGGGGTCGATGACGTGCTGCTCGCCGCGATGCTCGGCACGCGCGACCGCGATGCTCTCCTCGAGGAGGTGGAGCAGCGGTCGCACCGCGCTTTCGTCGCGCACCGGCGTCTCGGCCGAGCCGGCCTGCACGGGCACGCCCGACTGGACGAGGAGGCGGCGCATCGTGTCGGCGCGGCCCGACCCGCGCACGACGACGGCCATGTCGGTCCAGGGCACGCCCTCGACGAGGTGGGCCCGGCGCAGGAGGGCGGCCACGTGGGCAGTCTCCTGCGCCGCCGAGCGCAGCAGCGCGACCTCGACCGTGCCGCGGTCTGGCTGCGACACCGCGGTCGTGAGGCGCCGCTGCTCCCCGCCGCCGAGGGCCCCGATGCGGCGCGACACCCGGTCGGCGACCGCCGTCATGGCCGTGCCCAGGCGGTGGGTGCGGCCCAGCACGACGGTGTGGCTGTCGCCACTGCTGTCGTCGAGCAGGTCGAAGAGACCGCCGACGAAGCGCGGATCGCGTCCTCCCCTGGCGAGGTCGGTCCAGCCGTCGGCGAGGAAGCGTGGGTCGGCGCCGCGGAAGGTCTGCACGGCCACGTCGGGGTCGCCGATGAGCACGATGCGGGGACCGCCCCTCGCGACGACGCGCAGCAGCCGCGCTGCGGCCGAGGTGAGCTCCTGGGCCTCGTCGACGACGACGAGCCGGACCCGCTCGTGCAGCCGCGCGAGCGCCGGCGGGTCGTCGTCGAGCAGGTCCGCCACGGCCGTGAGCACCCACGCAGGGTCGTAGGAGCCGTGCCGGCTGAAGGACGTGACCTGGTCGTACTCGCGCAGCACCTGCGCCGCGGCGAGCCACTCGGGCCGTTCGTGCTCGGCGCCGAGCCGGGCGAGGTCGTCGGGCCCGAGGCCGAGCTCGACGGAGCGCATCAGCAGGTCACGCAGCTCGTTGCGGAAGCCCCGGGTCGTGAGCGCCTCCCGGAGCGCGTCGGGCCACGGCGGACCGGGCACCTCGCCGGACGCGTGGCCGGCGAGCAGGTCACGGAGGATGACGTCCTGCTCGGGACCGTTGAGCAGACGTGGTGGCGGGTCGCCGCGCAGCGCCGCCTCGGCCCGCAGCACGCCGAAGCCGAAGGCCTGCCACGTGCGCGCCAGCGACTCGGTCGACGTGCCGCCCAGGCGCCCGGTCACCTGCTGGCGCAGCTCGGCCGCCGCGCTGCGGCTCGACGTCAGCACGAGGCAGGCGTCGGCGCGCAGGCCCTGCCGCTGCACGGCGTCGACGACGAGCTCGACGGCGAGGGTCGACTTGCCGCTGCCCGGCCCCCCGAGCACGCGCAGCACGCGGGCGTCGGAGTCGAGCGCGGCGCGCTGCCCCTCGTCGAGCCGCACCTGGGCCGGGACCACGGCAGGAGCGCGACGAAGGATGACCACCGGAGGATTCCATCACGTCCCTCCGACACCGGCGCGGGCGCCGAGCAGGTATGCCGTGGGCACCGGACGGCATACCCCCTGCGGCGCTGCTGCGCCTCCCTCGTCGACAGCGGGCCGGGCACCCCGGTGCGGGGTGCCCGGCCCGGGCTGCGCGGCTCCGTCAGCGGTGCCGCGCGAGCCGACCCGTCACTTCACGTCGAAGCGGTCGGCCTCCATGACCTGCGCCCACGCGGCGACGAAGTCGCGGACGAACTTCTCCGTGGCGTCGTCGCTTGCGTAGACCTCGGCGAGCGCACGCAGCTCGGAGTTGGAGCCGAAGAGCAGGTCGACGCGGCTGCCGGTCCAGGTCTGCTCGCCCGCGGCGTTGGTCGCGGTGAACTCGTCGGCCGCCTCGCTGGTCGGAGTCCACGTCGTGCCCAGCTCGAGCAGGTTGACGAAGAAGTCGTTGGTCAGCGTGCCGGGTCGGTCGGTGAGGACGCCCGTCGTGGAGCCGCCGGTGTTGGCGCCGAGGACGCGCAGGCCACCGACGAGCACGGTCATCTGCGGGGCCGAGAGCCCGAGCAGGTTGGCGCGGTCGACGAGGAGGTACTCGGCGGGCACCCGACCCGGCTTGCCGACGTAGTTGCGGAAGCCGTCGTGCTTCGGCTCGAGGTAGGCGAAGGACTCGACGTCGGTCTGCTCCTGCGAGGCGTCGACGCGGCCGGCTCGGAAGGGCACCTCGACGGTGACCCCGCCCGCGGCAGCGGCCTGCTCGACCGCGACGTTGCCGCCGAGGACGATGAGGTCGGCGAGCGAGACGGCCCGGCCACCTCGGCCGTTGAAGTCGGCCCGCACGCCCTCGAGGGCACGCAGGACCGTCGCGAGCTCGGCGGGGTCGTTGACGTCCCACCCGCTCTGCGGCGCGAGGCGCACGCGGGCACCGTTGGCGCCGCCGCGCTTGTCGCTGCTGCGGAAGGTCGAGGCCGAGGCCCAGGCCGCCTTGACGAGCTGGGTCGTGGTGAGGCCGGAGTCGGCGATCGCCTGCTTGAGGGTGGCGACGTCGTCAGCGGTGATCGGCTCGCCGGAGGCGGCCGGCAGCGGGTCCTGCCACAGCAGCTCCTCCTGCGGCACCTCGGGGCCGAGGTAGCGCTCGACGGGGCCCATGTCGCGGTGGGTCAGCTTGAACCACGCGCGGGCGAAGGCGTCGGCGAACTCGGCCGGGTTCTCGTGGAAGCGGCGCGAGATCTGCTCGTAGGCCGGGTCGACCCGCAGCGCCAGGTCGGTCGTCAGCATCGTGGGCAGTCGCTTCGCACCACCCTCGTCGGGGGCGGGGATGATCGCCTCCGCGTCCTTGGCCACCCACTGGGCCGCACCGGCGGGGCTCTCGGAGAGCTCCCACTCGTGGCCGAAGAGCATGTCGAAGAAGGTGTTGTCCCACTGCGTCGGCGTGGGGGTCCACGTGACCTCGAGACCCGAGGTGATGGCGTCCTGGAGCTTGCCCGTGCCGTAGGACTGCTTCCAACCGAGACCCTGCGCCTCGAGCGGCGCGGCCTCGGGCTCCGGACCGACGTTGACGAGCGGGTCGGCGGCGCCGTGCGTCTTGCCGAACGTGTGGCCGCCGGCGATGAGGGCGACGGTCTCCTCGTCGTTCATCGCCATCCGCCCGAAGGTCTCGCGGATGTCGCGGGCCGACTGCAGCGGGTCGGGGTTGCCGTTGGGGCCCTCGGGGTTGACGTAGATGAGGCCCATCTGGACCGCGGCGAGGGGGTTCTCGAGGTCGCGCTCACCCGTGTAGCGCTCGTCGCCGAGCCACTCGGCCTCCGAGCCCCAGTAGACGTCGTCGTCGGGCTCCCACACGTCCGCCCGTCCACCCCCGAAGCCGAAGGTCTCGAAGCCCATCGACTCGAGCGCGACGTTGCCGGTGAGGACGATGAGGTCGGCCCACGACAGGCTCTGGCCGTACTTCTTCTTGACCGGCCACAGCAGGCGGCGGGCCTTGTCGAGGTTGCCGTTGTCGGGCCAGGAGTTGAGGGGAGCGAAGCGCTGCTGCCCGGCTCCGGCACCGCCGCGGCCGTCCTGCACGCGGTAGGTGCCCGCGCTGTGCCAGGCCATGCGGATCATGAACGGCCCGTAGTGGCCGAAGTCGGCCGGCCACCAGTCCTGCGAGTCGGTCAACACGGCGGCGATGTCGGCCTTGACGGCGGCGAGGTCGAGGCTGCTGAAGGCCGCGGCGTAGTCGAAGTCCTCACCGAGCGGGTTGGCGACGGCCGGGTTCTTGGCCAGCACCTTGAGGTTGAGGCGGTTGGGCCACCACTCGTCGTTGCTCGTGCCCCCCGGACGGGTGGACCGGTCGTGGGCCACGGGGCACTTCGCGGCCTCCGGCTCGTTCATCTCGCCGACTTCGGCATTCGGGTGGTGGAGCTCAGACACGAGGACGTCCTTTTCTCTCAAGGGGTGGGCACTTCAGGAGGCTGCCGCTGCAGCGCACGGGGCACAGAGTCCCCAGTACGTCACCTCGGCCTGGTCGATGAGGAAGCCGTGGTCGGCGGAGGCGTCGAGGCACGGGGCCTCGCCGACCGCACAGTCCACGTCGGCGATGAAGCCGCACGAACGGCATACGACGTGGTGGTGGTTGTCACCGACGCGCACCTCGTAGCGGGCGACCGACCCGCTGGGCTGGATGCGGCGCACGAGACCGGCGTCGGTGAGGGCACGCAGCACGTCGTAGACGGCCTGGTGCGACACGTCACCGGCGACGTCGCGGACGCGCCTGATGATCGTGTCGGTGTCGGTGTGCGGGTGGTCGCGCAGCACCGTCAGCACGGCGACGCGCGGGCGCGTCACACGCAGTCCCGACTGTCTCAGCTGCACTTCGATGTCCGTCTCGACCACGACCCGAGTCTGGCCCGTTATCTGGAGCGGATCAAGTCTCAATGTGAGACCGGCCCCGCCGAAGAGGTCAGTCGGCGACGAGCTCGACCTCGAAGCCCTCCCCGCTCTCGAGGTAGGCGGCGTAGTGATCGGGCCCACCGGCATACGGGTGCCGGTCGGCAAACATCAGCGTCCAACCGCCCGCCTCGCAACCCGCCACCAGCGCATCGACCTCGGCGCGCGAACCGCCATGGAAGGCAAGGTGATTCACCCCGGGCCGTCGTCGCTCGTGGCGACCCTCCTGCACGTCAGGGCCTGCCTCGACGACGAGGTAGAGCGACCCGCGCTCCCACGCCCTGCCATGGCCCCAGTCGTCGCCGAGGCGGTAGCCGAGCCCTTCGAGCAGCCAGCCCCACTCGCGCCCGGCAGCCTCGATGTCCGCGACCCAGATCTCGACGTGGTGCAGCCCGCCCCGCGCCCCGGCGGGCCGGGCACCGGGCGCCTCCTCCCAGCGGGCGCGCGCCATGTCGGCGCGGCCCCCCTCGACGAGTCCACCGACCATCGGGGTGCCCTCGGCGCGCCAGTGCTCGAGCGCCTCGGACTCGAGGCCCTGCGGAGGGCGCCCGTCCGACCGGATCACCCGCCACCACGGCACGTCGGAGCCGTAGCGGCTCATCACGGTGCCGACCGTGCGGGGCCCCAGGCCGCCGAGTCGCTTGGCGATGTCGCCGTAGGCGAGCACTCGACCGGGTGGGATGCGGGCCACGAGGTCGAGCACCCTCGCGGCGTGGTCCTCGACCGACATCGGGCGCGCTCCTCGGGGCTGGTCGGGTGGGTCAGTACTCCGGCTGCGTCGGGTCGATCTCACGCAGATAGGCGAGTATGCCGCCCTCGACGTTCGCGACGTCGGTGAGCCCCGCGCGCAGCGCCAGGCGGGTCGCCTCCGCGGAGCGCGCGCCCACCTTGCAGTGGATGAGGACCCGCCGGTCGTCCGGCAGCTCCTCGAAGGCCTCGCCCGACCTGAAGAGGTCGAGGTGGATCGCCACCGCCCCCGGGATGCTCGCGATGGCCCGCTCCTCGGTGCCGCGCACGTCGACGAGCAACGGCGGGCGGCCGGAGGCCAGCTCTCCCACCATCTCGTGCACCGTCACGGTCGGCAGGTCACCCTCGTCGGGGGCAGCCGCGCCGGGCACCCCGCAGAACTCGACGTAGTCGATGAGCTCGGTGACGCTCGGGTCGTCACCGCAGACCGGGCACTCGGGGTCGGCCCGCACGGTCAGGGTGTCCCAGCTCTGGCGCAGCGCGTCGTGGACGAGCAGCCTGCCGGTGAGGGGCTCGCCGATGCCGAGGAGCAGCTTGATCGCCTCCGTCGACTGCACCGAGCCGATCGCGGCGCAGAGCACACCGAGCACGCCACCCTCGGCGCAGCTCGGCACCGACCCCGGCGGTGGCGGCTCGGGGAAGACGCAGCGATAGCAGGGTCCGTGGCCCGCCCACCACACCGAGACCTGGCCGTCGAACCGCAGGATCGAGCCCCAGACGTGCGGCTTGCCGAGCATGACGCAGGCGTCGTTGACGAGGTAGCGGGTCGGGAAGTTGTCGGTGCCGTCGACGACGACGTCGTAGTCCGCGATGATCTCGAGGGCGTTGGACGAGTCGAGTGCGAGGTCGTGCCGCTCGACGGTGACGTGCGGGTTGACCCGGTGCACGGCCGCCTCGGCGGACTCGGTCTTGGGCCGACCGATGTCGGCGTCGGAGTGGATGACCTGGCGGTGGAGGTTGGTCAGGTCGACGACGTCGGCGTCGACGACGCCGATGGTGCCGACCCCGGCGGCTGCCAGGTAGAGCAGGGCCGGCGATCCGAGGCCACCCGCGCCGACGACGAGCACCCGGGCGGCGGCGAGCCGCTCCTGACCGTCGCGCCCCACGTCGGGCAGCAGCACGTGCCGGGCGTAGCGCGTCAGCTCGGGTCGGCTGAGCGATCGACCCGTCTTGACCAGCGGATCCGTCGACATGCGATCACGGTACTGCTCGGTATGGTGACAATGACATCGTCGTCCCGAGAGGGACGCTCGCAGCACCGAACCGCTCACGAGGACCCGCATGCCTGACGACTCCCCCGCCGCCGTTCGCGGCCAGCGGCTCCCCCGGTCGGAGCGACGCGCCCAGCTGCTCGACGCAGCTCTCGGCGTCTTCGTCGAGAACGGCTACCACTCCGCCGCCATGGACGACATCGCCGCTCGCGCCGGCGTCTCCAAGCCCGTGCTCTACCAGCACTTCCCGGGCAAGCTGGAGCTCTACCTCGCCCTCATCGACCAGCACACCGGTGAGCTGGAGCAGCTCGTCCGCGACGCTCTCGCCCTCGAGGACAACAAGGCCCGCATCAACACGATGACGCGCGCCTACTTCGACTTCGTCGGGCAGGAGGGCGCAGCCTTCCGCCTCATCTTCGAGTCCGACCTCGCCAACGAGCCCGAGGTGCGCAAGCGGCTCGACCAGATCGACCTCACCTGCGCGGAGGCGATGGCCGAGATCATCACGAGCGAAACGTCGATGGAGCAGGAGGAGGCGGTGCTCGTCGGCGTCGCCTTCGTCGGCATGGCCCAGACGGCGGCGCGGCACTGGCTGACCCACGAGGCGACGTTGTCCGAAGACACGGCGGTCCGCGTCACCGCGGCGCTCATCCGCCGCGGTTTCGGGGCCTTCCCGTCCGTGCGATCCGGCGCCGACAAGCCCAAGGAATCCGTGGGCACCACCGCTGGTTAAGGTGACGACGGGCGCCGATCGCGCGCCCGACGACGTGTGAGAAAGCAGGTATGACGTGGAGATCCGCATCGGCGTCCAGAACGTGGCGCGCGAGATCGCCTTCGAGACCGCGCAGTCGACCGACGAGATCCTCGCCGCGGTCAAGGCGGCGCTCGACTCCGACGTGCTCGAGCTCGTCGACGACAAGGGCGGTCGCATCATCGTGCCGTCGGCATCCATCGGCTACGTGACCACCGGCGCCGAGCGCCGTGGCGGGGTCGGATTCGGCGCCTCCTGACGGTCGGCGCGACGACGGCCGGGACCCGTGCTGTGACCTGGGACGCCCGTCCCAGGTCACAGGTGCGTATCGCCGTGTGGCTCGAGCCGCTGATCCGGGTACAACACTGACGTCAGGGGCCGGTTCATGCCGGTCCGCCGTCAGCCCGACACCCGCGGGCCGTCCGGAGGAGGCCAGCGTGCTGTGGACCGTCGTGTTCGCTGTCGTCGCTGGCGCCGTCGTCGGCCCCCTCGCCCGCCTGGCGTTGCCAGGCAGGCAGTCCATCAGCCTCCCCCTGACGATCGCGCTCGGCGCTGCCGGGTCGCTCGTCGGGACGCTGATCTACTACTCGATCAGCGGTGACCGCGACACCGTTGCCGTCGACTGGACCTCAGGACTCATCGGGGTCGTCGTCGCGGCGATCCTGATCCTCGGCTACGGCCGGGTGAGGGGCGCGAGCCACCCCACCCGCTGACGGGTGTCCGACGCGAGTTTCCGCGCGTCACACCCACCACTCCCGCCCCAATGGTGGGACAGTGGAATGCTGCAACTGTCGTCCGTGCTCCCGCGCGGACCAAGAGGTCGCCCCGCACGGGGGGCCAGAAGGAGCAAAGACATGATTGGCGCAATTATCGGAGCGATCGTGGCCGGCCTCATCATCGGCGCCCTGGGCCGTCTCATCGTGCCCGGCAAGCAGAACATCTCGATCGTGATGACGATCGTCATCGGCATCATCGCCTCGCTCGTCGCGACGCTGATCCTCGGCGCGATCTTCGGCTACGAGAACGCCAACGGTGGCATCCAGTGGTGGTACTGGATCGTCGGTGCGATCCTCGCCGCGCTCGGCATCGTCGCCTACGGCCGCATCACCAACAAGTCCGTCTGACACGGACTTTCGCCCCGCGGCACACCCCGCTCGGCATGACGAAGGGCTCGGCCTCACGGCCGGGCCCTTCTGTCGTGTTCGAAGGGTCAGGCCGACAGCCCGAGCCGCTCCATGCGACGGGTGTGCTCGTCGGTGAGCCGGGCGAACATCCGGCCCAGCTCGGCGAGGTCGGCACCAGCGCGTCCGGGTGCGCCGACGAGGATGCTCGCGAGCGCGTCGCGCTCGACCCCGACGCGCTGCGCCTGGGTGATCGCCTCGCCGACGAGACGCCGGCCCCAGAGGGCGAGCCGGCCCGACAGGCGCCCGTCCTGCTCGATCGCCTCGCGCACCGCAGCCACCGCGAAGTCCGACTGTCCCTCGTCCTCGAGCACCTGCAGCACGAGCGCCTGGGTGTCGGCGTCGACGTAGGTGGAGATCTCGCGGTAGAAGTCCTGGGCGATGCCCTCGCCGACGTAGGCCTTGACCATCCCCTCGAGCCAGTCCGACGGCGCCGTGCGCTCGTGGAACGCGTCGACAGCCGGCACGAAGGGCTCCATCGCCGTCTCCGGCTCGACCCCGAGCGACGCCAGCCGCTCGCTCAAGACGGTGAAGTTGCGCAGCTCGTGGGCGGCGAGCTGGGCGATGGCCGACTTGTGGCGCAGCGTCGGCGCGAGCTCGGCGTCCTTGGCCAGCTGCGAGAAGGCGCGCAGCTCGCCGTAGGCCAGCGCCCCGAGCAGGTCAGTGACCGCCGCGAGGTAGCCGGGCTCCCCCGCGGTGGCCGGGAGGGGCTCGAACGGTGCGTCAGCGCTGGTCATGCACACAATCTAGTGATCGATGGCGGGCCCCGCGCCGACGTGCCGGTAGGATGGGCTGGACAACTCGGTGCCCGGTCGGCCCGAAGGTTTGCCCAGATGGTGCCCGCGAGGAGCAGAGACTCACCCCGCACCGGTGGAGCCCGCATCGATGCGAGAGCCACCGACCGTCAACGACACGCTCCGATCGGCCCGTCACGCGCCACTGAGCTCCCGCCCCGCGGGGTGCTCGTGCCGATCGAGAGATGCCCATGACCCAGCCCACCCAGAGCCCGATCGAGCCTGCCGCGGCAGTGGCTCCGGAGCTCACCTTCGCCGACTTCGACGTCCACCCCGACATCGTGGCCTCACTCGCCGACGCCGGCATCATCATCCCCTTCCCCATCCAGGCGATGACGCTCCCCGTCGCGCTCGGCGGCCACGACATCATCGGCCAGGCCAAGACCGGCACGGGCAAGACGCTCGGCTTCGGCGTGCCGATCCTCAACCGTGTCGTCACGCCCGCCGACGAGGGGTATGCCGCCCTCGCCCGTCCCGGCAAGCCGCAGGCTCTTGCTGTGGCACCGACGCGTGAGCTCGCCGTGCAGGTCGCCGGCGACCTCGAGCGGGCCGGTCGCCGTCGCGGGGTGCGCGTGCTCACGGTCTACGGTGGCCGCGCCTACGAGCCCCAGATCGAGGCCCTTCGCACCGGCGTCGAGGTCGTCGTCGGCACGCCCGGCCGCCTCATCGACCTGGCGAAGCAGGGGCACCTCGACCTGTCGCAGGCCCGCACCGTCGTGCTCGACGAGGCCGACGAGATGCTCGACCTCGGCTTCCTGCCCGACGTCGAGACGCTGATGTCGCTGACGCCGGCCTCGCGCCAGACGATGCTCTTCTCGGCGACGATGCCCGGCGCGATCGTCGCGCTGGCCCGGCGCTACATGAGCCAGCCCACGCACATCCGCGCGATGGGCGACGACACCGAGAACGCCCACACGGTCAAGGCCGTCGAGCAGTTCGTCTACCGCGCCCACGCGATGGACAAGGTCGAGATGCTCTCGCGCATGCTCCAGGCGACCGACCGCGGCCTGACCATCATCTTCAGCCGCACCAAGCGCACCGCGGCCAAGGTCGCCGACGAGCTCGTCGAGCGCGGCTTCGCGGCCGCCGCGATCCACGGCGACCTCGGCCAGGGAGCCCGCGAGCAGGCGCTCCGGGCCTTCCGCAACGGCAAGGTCGACATCCTCGTCGCCACCGACGTCGCCGCCCGCGGCATCGACGTCGACAACGTCACGCACGTCATCAACTTCCAGTGCCCCGAGGACGAGAAGACCTACCTGCACCGCATCGGCCGCACGGCGCGCGCCGGCAACACCGGTGTCGCCGTCACCTTCGTCGACTGGGACGACCTGCACCGGTGGGCCCTGATCAACAAGGCGCTCGACCTCGGCATCCCCGACCCGCAGGAGACCTACTCGAGCTCTGACCACCTCTACAGCGACCTCGGCATCCCGACCGACGCCAAGGGTCGCCTGCGCCGCTCGCAGCAGACCCTGGCTGGCCTCGGGGCCGAGGAGATCGAGGACCTCGGCGAGACCGGCAAGCGGCACGGCAAGTCCGGCGGTCGCGACGGTGGGCGAGACGGTGGGCGCGACAGCTCCCGCGACGGCGGTCGCGGCGGCTCGCGCAGCGGGGGTCGCGGCGACGGCCGCGGCCGTGACTCCGGATCGCGTGACGGCTCCCGCGATGCCGTGGCGCGCGACACCGCCGCCGATGCGCCCGTGGGTGGCACCGGCGCCTCCGGCGACGAGGCCTCCGGCGTGGCTGGCGGCACTGCTGACGGTGAGAGCCGCCCGCGCCCCAACCGCAACCGTCGCCGCACCCGCGGCAGCGGTGCGGCGGCTGCCGGCGCCGAGGCCGGCGGCGCCGACGGCGCCACGGGAGACGCGCCGAGCGCCAACGGTGCATCGCCCTCGCGCGGCAACGGTGAAGGTACCGACGGTGCGCCCGAGTCCGATGACACCCGGCCCCGTCGCCGGCGCCGGCGCGGCGGCTCGGGCCGCGGCGAGAGCGCGCCCGCCCCGGTGGCAGCCGAGTGAGCTGACGCTCCTGCTCCGACGTGTGGCCACCTCCTGCGGGAGGTGGCCACACGCATGTCCGGGCCACGCGGCATACGACACCCAGCATCGAGGGACGTCCCCATCGGGTCCCGTCTGCCCGAAATCGGGCAGATTCTTGGCGTCAGGAGCAGGCGTGGTGCATCCTCGTCGAGTGCCTGACCGTGATCTCGTCGCCCGAGTCGCCGGATCAACCGGCCTGAGCGAGGCCGAGGCAGCGCGGGTCATCGGCGACGTGCTCGCGCACTACGCCGAGCCCGTCGAGGACTTCGTGCGCCGCCGGCACTCCGCCCTGCAGCTGCGCGGCACCCGCAACCCCGCCATCTACCGGACGATCGCCGGCGAGCTGAGCCAGCGCCTCGTCGCCGCGCCCACCCTCAGCGAGCGCCAGCTGCGCCGGATCATCTACGGCTGAGCCCGGCCCGTCCAGTCCCGTCCCCCACCCCGACCATCAGGAGAGTTCACCCATGTGCGGAATCGTCGGCTACGTCGGACGCCAGCCCGCCGCCCCCATCCTCATCGAGGGCCTGACGCGCCTGGAGTATCGCGGCTACGACTCCGCCGGCATCGCCGTGCTCGGCAGCGCGGGGGCCACCGTCGTGCGGCGCGTCGGCCGGGTGCGTGAGCTCGAGGGCGCGCTGCCCAAGCGGCTCTCCGGCACCGTCGGCATCGGTCACACCCGGTGGGCGACCCATGGGCCGGCCACCGAGGCCAACGCCCACCCGCACTCGAGCGAGGACGGCCGCATCAGCGTCGTCCACAACGGCATCATCGACAACGCCGGCGCGCTGCGCTCGCGGCTCGGCGCCGAGGGCGTCACCTTCAGCTCCGACACCGACACCGAGGTGCTCGCGCACCTCGTGGCACGCTCCGGCGCCGCCACGCTCGAGGACCGCGTCGTCGAGGCGCTCGAGCAGGTCGTCGGCACGTATGCCGTCGCCGTCCTCGACGCCCAGCAGCCCGATCGCGTCGTGGTGGCGCGCAACGGCTCCCCCCTCATCATCGGGGTGGGCGACCGGGAGATGTTCGTCGCGTCCGACGCGTCCGCCCTCGTACGGCACACCTCGTCGGTCGTTCACCTCGACGACGGCGAGCTGGCAGTCGTCACGGCCAAGGACTACCGCACCTTCACCCGCGACAGCCACGACACCGGCCGCGTGCCGACCGAGATCGAGGTCTCGGCCGACGACGTCGAGATCGGGGCGCACGGGCACTTCATGGCCAAGGAGATCGCGGAGCAGCCGGAGACCGTCTCGCGCATGCTCCGCGGCCGGCTCGACACCCGCTTCGGCACGGCTCGGCTCGACGGGCTCAACCTGTCGCCGCGCGAGCTGCGCGCCTTCCGCCGCGTCAAGATCCTGGGTTGCGGGTCCGCCTACTACGTCGGTGAGCTGGGGGCGCTGATGATCGAGGAGCTGGCACGCATCCCGGCGCACGCCGAGGCTGCCTCTGAGTTCCGCTACCGCAACCCCATCATCGAGCCCGACACCCTCTACGTGGCGGTGAGCCAGTCGGGCGAGACGGCCGACACCGCCTTCGCCGTGCGCGAGATCAAGCGCAAGGGCGGTCAGGTCATCGGCCTCGTCAACGTCGTCGGGTCGACGATCGCCCGTGAGTGCGACGGAGGCATCTACCTCCATGCGGGGCCCGAGATCGCGGTCGCCTCGACCAAGGCCCTGACCCACATGGGCGTCGGCTTCGCCCTGCTCGCCCTGCTGCTCGGGCGGGTGCGCGACCTCTCGGTCGCCGACGGGCAACGCGTCATCGCCGGCCTCGAGCGGCTGCCGGCCGACATTGCGGCAGTCCTCGCCGACGAGGAGCGCATCGCCCGCCTGGCCGAGGAGCTCTCGAGCGCCGAGAGCCTCTTCTTCATCGGTCGGGTGCGCGGCTTCCCCGTGGCACGCGAGGGCGCCCAGAAGTTCAAGGAGATCTCCTACCGGCACGCCGAGGCCTACCAGACGAGCGAGCTCAAGCACGGGCCGCTCGCGCTCATCGAGGAGTCCAGGCCCACGGTCGCGGTCATCCCGGACGACGAGCTGACCGACCGCAACCTCGCCGCTGCCGAGCAGGTGCTGGCGCGCGGCGGGCGGGTCGTGGCGATCTCGCACCCCGGAGTCGACCTCGGGCCCCTGCAGGACCGACGCGTCGACGTGCCGCGCAACGAGGTCGAGCTCGACCCCATCCTGCTGATGATCCCGATGCAGCTGCTCGCGTATCACGCAGCGGTCGCGCTGGGGCTCGACATCGACAAGCCTCGTAATCTGGCGAAGTCGGTCACCGTCGAGTGAGCTCACGTCCAGAGCCGCTGCGCTGCTGAGGCGCACGGGGCCGGGTGAGGAGCGGTCATGAAGCTGCACGAGTCGATCACCGATCGCCTGCGGGCCTTCATCGAGAAGCAACACGTCTTCTTCGTCGCGACCGCACCACTGGCTGCCGACGGCAGGGTCAACCTCTCCCCCAAGGGTCTCGACGGCACGTTCGCCGTCGTCGACGAGCACACCGTGGCCTATCTCGACCTCACGGGGAGCGGCGCCGAGACGGTGGCGCACCTGCGAGAGAACGGCCGCATCACGGTGATGTTCTGCGCCTTCGAGGGACCGCCCAACATCGTCCGGCTGCACGGCCACGGCCGGCACACCGTGCCCGGAGAGGGCGAGTTCGACTCCCTCAGAGAGCGATTCGCAGACCACCCCGGTGTGCGCGGCATCGTGGTCGTCGACGTCGACCGGGTCTCGGACTCCTGCGGGTATGCCGTGCCGCTCATGTCGCACGAGGGTGATCGTGACCTGCTGACGTCGTGGGCCGGGCACCGCGGCGAGGCCGGCCTCGAGACCTACCGAGCCACGAAGAACGCGACGTCGATCGACGGCCTGCCCGCCCTAGGCTCGTGAGCCGCGTCGCCGTCGCTCCCGCTCCGGATCGGGCACGCCTGCGGTGTAGACCATCTCGTGCTCGTTGCTCGAGCCGACGAAGGGCAGGCTGCCGAGCCGGCCGAGGATGACCGGACCGTGGCCGTCGAGCTCGACGACTGTCGGGTCTACGCCGGTCACGGTGACCCGCTCACCGCGCACCGAGACCTCGGCGGGGTCACCGTCGCGCAGCGTGAAGCTGATCCGCTCGTGGTCGACCTCGACGAGCAGACGACTGCCCCGTGCCTGGATGCGGAAGGTGAGGCGCGGCCAGTCCACGGGGAGTCTGGGGTCGAAGGTCAGCGTGCCGTTGTGGTCACGCATGCCGCCGAAGCCGTAGACGAGCGCGTTCCACACGCCGCCCGTCGAGGCGACGTGCACCCCGTCGGCGGCATTGCCGTGCAGGTCGGCGAGGTCGACGTAGAGCCCCGAGTGGAAGTACTCGAGAGCGAGGTCGCGATAGCCCACCTCGGCCGCGACGATGGACTGCACGACCGACGAGAGGGTCGAGTCTCCGGTCGTCAGCGGGTCGTAGTACTCGAAGTCGGCGCGCTTCTGCTCCTGCGAGAACATCTGCCCCTGGAGGAAGAGCGCCGCGACGACGTCGGCCTGCTTGAGCACCTGGAAGCGGTAGATGACGAGCGGGTGGTAGTGGAGCAGCAGCGGCCGCTTGGAGTCGGGGGTGGCGGCGAGGTCCCACACCTCGCGCTCGAGGAAGTGCTGGTCCTGCGGGTGCACCTGCAGGCCCTCGTCGTAGGGGATGTACATCCCCGCAGAGCAGTCGGCCCACTCGTCGATCTCGTCGTCGTCGAGGTCGAGTCGATCCACGAGACGCTCGTAGGCGTCGGGGAACTCGTGCTGCAGCCGGCGGGCCCAACGGGCGGCCTGGCGCAGGTTGTCGCTCGCCATGACGTTGGTGAAGAGGTTGTTGTTGACAACCGTCGTGTACTCGTCCGGACCGGTGACGCCGTGGAGGTGGAACCGGCGTGACTCGCCCCGACCCAGCCAGAAGCCGAGGTCGGTCCACATCCGCGCCGTCTCGACGAGGATGTCGATGCCCTCACGCATCATGAAGTCGTCGTCGCCGGAGGCCTGCACGTACTTGCACAGCGCGAAGGAGATGTCGGCGTTGATGTGGTACTGCGCCGTGCCGGCGGCGTAGTAGGCGGAGGCCTCCTCGCCGTTGATCGTGCGCCACGGGTAGAGGGCGCCGGTGTTGGACAGCTCGGCGGCGCGGCGGCGGGCCGCGGGCAGCATGAGGTAGCGGAAGCGCAGAGCGCCTCGCGCGACGGACGGCGAGGTGTAGCTGAGGAAGGGCAGGACGTAGGTCTCGGTGTCCCAGAAGTAGTGACCTTCGTAGCCCGAGCCACTCACGCCCTTGGCGGGGATGCCGACCTGCTCGATGCGCCCCGAGGCCTGGGCGAGCTGGAAGAGGTTCCAGCGCACGGCTTGCTGGATCGCCGGGTGACCTTCGACCTGGACGTCCGAGTCGGCCCAGAAGCGGTCGAGCCAGCTCCGCTGCTGCTCGAAGCACTCGGCGACTCCGGTGTCACGCACGCGGTCAAGGGTGCGTCGGGCGCGGTCGACGAGCTCGCGCGTGGGCACGCCACGCGAGGTGTGGTAGGCCGCCACCTTGGTGAGGCGGATGGGGTGGCCCTGGCGGCCCTTGACGCGATAGATCTTCTTGCCGAGGTCGTCCTCGGCGTGGCTGAGGTCCTCGTAGTCGCAGTCGGTGGAGATGTCGTGGTCGACCCCGACCGCGAGCGTCATGCCGGAGTTGACGCAGCGATAGCTGAGCACGGTGCGGCGGTCGCTCGCCCAGTGGCTCTGGGGGTCGAGCACCCGCTCGACGAGGCGGGAGGCCTTGCGGGGGTCGAACGCACGGGCCGACGTCGACACGTGGTAGTCGTCGGTGCCGTCCTGGCGGTTGAGGATCTGCGACGAGATCGCGACCGGCGCGTCGGCGTCGAGCAGCGTCACGTCGAAGGTCATGACGGCGAGGTGGCGCTGCTCGAACGACACCATGCGGGTCGACTCGATGAGCACCCGTTTGCCCGACGGGGTGCGCCACACGAGGCTGCGGCGCAGCACGCCGTCGCGGAAGTCGAGCGTGCGCTCGTAGTCCTGCAGGTCGGCGAGCGAGAGCATGAGGGGCTCGTCGTCGACATAGACCTTGATCGTCTTGACGTCGGGGACGTTGACGATCGTCTGCCCGGTCTGGGCGAAGCCGAAGGCCTCCTCGGCGTGGCGGATCTGCCACGTCTCGTGGAAGCCGTTGATGAAGGTGCCGTGCGCGTGCACGTCGCGGCCCTCCTCGACGTTGCCGCGCATGCCGAGGTAGCCGTTGCCGACGGCAAAGACGGTCTCGGTCAGGCCGAGGTCGTCGGTGGAGTACCACGTCTCGCGCCAGGCCCACTCGTCGACGGGGAAGCGGGTGCGGTCGATCGGGTCGGGGCTGCCCTGCAGCTCGTGGCGCATCATGGGATGAGCTCGTCGAGCTCGGCCACGACGATGTCGGCGCCGCCGTCGAGCAGGGCGTCGCGCCCGGCCCCCCGGTCGACACCGACGACGAGGCCGAAGTCACCCGCGCGGCCGGAGGCGACCCCCGACAGGGCGTCCTCGAGGACGACGCTGCGCCCCGCCTCCACGCCGAGCAGGCGCGCAGCGTGCAGGTAGGTGGCGGGTGACGGCTTGCCCTCGAGACCCTCCTGGGCGGCGACCTGGCCGTCGACGACGATCTCGAAGCGGTCCGCGAGGCGCGCGGCCGCGAGCACGACGGGCGCGTTGCGCGACGAGGACACCACCGCGACGGCGGTGCCCCGGCCCGCGAGGTGGTCGAGCAGCCGCACGGAGGCCGGGTAGGGCTCCACGCCCTCCTCCTCGAGGATTGCGGCGAAGACGGCGTTCTTGCGGTTGCCGAGGCCCCCGACCGTCTCGGCGTCGGGGGCGTCGTCCGTCGTCCCCTCGGGCAGCTCGATGCCACGAGAGGCGAGGAACGTGCGCACCCCGTCGAAGCGGGGCTTGCCGTCGACGTGCGCGAAGTAGTCGGCGGACGTGTAGCGGTCCACCGGCTCCTCGCTGGCCCGCTCGGCGAGGTAGTCGTTGAACATCCGGTCCCAGGCGCGCATGTGCACCTCGGCGGTCGGTGTCAGCACCCCGTCGAGATCGAAGAGCGCCGCGTCGTAGTCATCCCACTGCACAGTGCGAGCCTAGGGCCCCGAGCGCCTGCGCGTGGTCACCGGTCCACGGAGCCGACCGGACGGCATACGGCACTCAGACGGCGATGGTGCTCGTGTCGATGACGAAGCGGTAGCGCACGTCGCCGGCGACGACCCGGTCGTAGGCCGCGTCGACCTCGTCGGCCGAGATGGTCTCGACCGTGGCGCCGATGCCGTGGGCGGCGCAGAACTCCAGCATCTCCTGGGTGGCGGGGATGCCGCCGATGGTGGAGCCGGCAACGACGCGGCTGCCACCGACGACGGCGCCCGGCGCGAAATCGTAGTTGCCAGAGGGCAGTCCGACGTTCGCGATGACACCGAGCGGGCGCAGCAGGCCGATGTATTTCTGCATCGGCAGGTCGGCGCTCACCGTGTTGATGATGATGTCGAAGCTGCCCTTGAGGCTCGCAAGCACGCCCTCGTCGCCGGTGGCGTGGTAGTGCTCGGCGCCGAGTGCGGCACCGTCGTCCTTCTTGGCGTCGGTGCGCGACAGGACGCTCACCTGGGCGCCGAGGGCGGCTGCGATCTTGACGGCCATGTGGCCGAGCCCGCCGAAGCCGATGACGGCGACCTTCTTGCCGGGGCCGGCGCCCCAGCGCTTGAGGGGGGTCCAGACGGTGATGCCGGCGCAGAGCAGCGGCGCGGCGACGTCGAGCTCGATGCCGTCGGGGATGCCGACGGCGAAGCGCTCCGAGACGACGACCTGCTGGGCGTAGCCACCCCTGGTCGGCTCGCCGTCGTAGCCCTTGCCGTTGTAGGTCATGACGGCGCCCTTGGCGCAGAACTGCTCCTCGCCGTCCTTGCAGAACTCGCACTCGCCGCACGAGTCGACCATGCAGCCGACGCCGACGCGGTCGCCGACCTTGTGCTTCGTTACGCCGTCACCGACCGCCGAGACGACGCCGGCGATCTCGTGGCCGGGGACCATGGGGAAGATGGCGCTGCCCCACTCCTCGCGGACCTGGTGGATGTCGCTGTGGCAGATGCCGGCGAACCTGATGTCGATGAGCACGTCGTCGTCGCGCAGGTCACGGTGCTCGATGGAGCGGGCCTCGAAGCGGGCTCCGGCGCTCGGGGCGACGAGGGCGGGCGTGGTGATCACGGGGTCTCCTTCAGGCAGGGGTCGTGCCGATGTCGTGCGGGCACTCTGAGGTGCAGCACGGGGTCACCGGGAAACATTCCCTGTCGGAGGCCGCTTCGGTCAGAGACGCGGCACGAGCGACTGCGCCACCTCGCGGTAGGCCTGCGCACCCTTGGACGAGCGCGCGGTGGCGAGGATCGACCGGCCGACGGCGGGTGCCTCGGCGAAGCGCACCGTCTTGGGGATCGGCGGCTCGAGCACCGGCAGGTCGTAGCGCGCACCGACGTCGGCGAGCACCTCACGCGAGTGGTTGCTGCGTCCGTCGTAGAGCGTCGGCAGGATGCCCCACACCTCGAGGTCGCGGTTGAGGATCTTCTGGACGTCACTGACGGTGTCGAGCAGCTGGCCCACGCCGCGGTGGCTGAGCATCTCGCACGGCATCGGGATGATGAGCCCGTCGGCAGCCGTGAGCGCGTTGAGCGTCAGCACCCCCAGGCTCGGCGAGCAGTCAAGCAGCACGACGTCGTATGCCGTGTCGGCGCCTTCCAGCGCCGTGCGCAGGACGTACTCGCGCCCGGGCCGCGACAGCAGCATCGCCTCTGCCCCGGCGAGCTCGATGGCCGACGGCACGAGATCCATGCCGTCGTCGGTCGTCAGCACGACGTCAGCGAGCGCGACGCCGCCGGTGAGCACGTCGTGAACGGAGCGCTCGACGGTGTCGGGGTCGACCCCGAGCGAGAAGGTCAGACAGGCCTGCGGGTCGAGGTCCACGAGCAGGACCCGCTTGCCGAGCTCGGCGAGGGCAGCACCGAGGCTCGCGACCGAGGTCGTCTTGGCGACCCCGCCCTTCTGGTTGGCCAGGGCGATCACGGTCGGACCGGAGGTGGACGGAGCGGGGCTCGGGTCGCTGATGCTCGTGCGGCGGGCCATGCGAGCAGTGTGTCAGGTCGGTGGTCAGAAGGCAGAGATGGTCCGTGGCGCACGCTCGGCCCGGGTCAGCGCCGAGACCACCGCCCCCTGGCCGTGCCGGGTGACGGCGAGCCGGGTGAGGAGGGCGAGCACGGGGTCGAGCACGTCACGAGGCAGTGTGGGCGACGTGAAGCCCACGCTCGCGGCGAGGTCCTCGCCGTGCACGACGACCTCCATCAGCCGCCCGGTGAGGAAGTCGTCGAGACCCAGCGACCAGCCGGACCATGGGATGAGCACCGCACGGCCGTCGGACTGCGCTGCGAGGAGATCGGGCAGCACCCGCCGCGCCTCCATCACGGCGGCGAGCACCGCATCGGGGCCCTCGGCGGCCCGGGCATCGCCGCTCTCGCGGATCGAGACCTTGACCTCGTCGTCGAGGCTCGCGTGGACCCAGGCGGACCGGGCGTAGTGCTCCTCGAGCGTGATCGGGTCGCCGATCGGATCGGCGCGCAGCAGAGCCACGGTGGTGACGGGCTGGTTGGCGAGGTGGGCGACGAGACCCCCGACCTCCCACTCGGCGAGGGCGCTCTGCTCGTGCCACGCGGCACGGACGTCCTCACGCGCGACGATCGCGGCCACGTGATCGGTGGCGGAGAGGAAGGCGGCTCGGAGATCGGTCACGGGTCTCCCCTGTCAGTCGGCACATAGGGCTCGAGGCCGGCCCAGTCGGACTTCTCGGGTCCTTGGGCCTGGCCCTCCGGGCAGTGCGCCCGGAAGTCGCACCACGAGCACAACGCGGAGGGTCGTGGGGCGAAGCGGGTCGACTCGATGCCCACCTCGGCGTAGTCGGCATCGGCGCGGCGCAGGTCGGAGGCGATCGACTCGGCCTCGGCGACCTTGCGCTGCAGCGACTCGTCGGTGTGCTCGTGGGCGGCAACGGTGCCGGAGGGCACGTGGTGGAGCTCCACCCGACGGCACGGGCGACGGAACATGCGCGAGGACGCGACGGCATAGAGCGCCAGGGGCAGCGAGGTGCGGGCGTCGTCGCCGGTCGGGACCTGACGACCCGTCTTGTAGTCGACGACGACGAGCTCGCCGTCGCGGTCGTCGAGCCGGTCGATCCGCCCCGTGATCGCGACCTCGTCGGTCTTGAGCGACACGCTGCGCTCGATGCCGACGGGCTGACGCTCGCGGTCGGAGGTGCGCAGGTAGTCGGTGACGACCTCACGCACGCGCATCCGCCACGCCACGGACTGCTCGGGGTCGCGGAAGCCGACGTCGATCCACGACGTGCGCACGAGCTCGGCCACCCCTGCAGGCGTGCGCTGCGCGGGAGGCAGGTCCCAGAAGTCGCGCAGCACGTTGTGCGTCGCGATGCCCACGGAGGTGTGGGCCCGCTGCGCCCGGGCCGCCGGCTTCGGGCGGTCGAGATACTGCATGCGGTAGCGCCGTGGGCAGTCGAGCCACGCCATCAGCCGTGAGGGCGACCCGGAGTAGAGCGGCGTGGGCATGCCGGCGAAGGTCTCCTGCTCGGCCGGGCGCGTCGTCACGCGACCACCCTAGGACCTCCGTCCGACATCCCTAGCGCCCACGTCCCCAGGCATCCACTCGACCGTCGAGTGCTCACGTCCCATGAGCGCCGAGGCCGGTCGAGCGCGCCCTACTCGCCATGCGCATCGGATCAATCACGTTGACCACGAGGGCAGTTCGACGCGGTCAGGGGCGCACGATGGTCGTGACCCCCGACGACGCCCGCTCGATGGCGTCGAGCACCTCCGGGTCGGTCGTGTGCTCTCCGAGACGGTTGAGCTTGCCTGCACCGTGGTAGTCGCTCGAGCCCGTGAGCAGCAGCCCGAATCGCTCGGCGAGCGCCTCCGCCCGCGCGATCTGCTCGGGCCCGTGGTCGCGGTGGAAGGCCTCGAGACCGACGAGCCCCGCGGCATACATCTGCTCGACGAGCGCCTCGTCGGCGCCGCGTGAACGGGTGAGCGTGAAGGGGTGCGCGAGCACGGGCACTCCCCCGGCCGCGCGCACGAGCTCGACGCCGCGCACCGGATGGGGGGCGTGGTGCGAGACGTAGTAGGGCGAGTCCTCGGCCAGCCACACCTCGAAGGCCTCGTCGCGGTGCCGGATGGTGCCGTTCGCGATGAGCGCATCGGCGATGTGGGGGCGCCCAGCGGTTGCACCGGGGGCCACCTGGGCCAGCACCTGCTCATAGGTCACCGGTATGCCGTCCGCGGCCATCCGCGCGACCATCCGTGCCAGCCGGGTGGCGCGGGACTCCCGCGCGTGGGCGAGCTCGGCCATCAGCGCGGGGTCGTCGGGGTCGGTGAGGTAGCCGAGCAGGTGGATCGAGACACCGCCCACGGCACAGGAGATCTCGATGCCCGGCACGAGGGTCAGGCCGGTGCGGCGCGCCGCCCTCGTGGCCTCCTCCCAGCCGCCGACGGTGTCATGGTCGGTGAGGGCGAGCACGTCGATGCCGGCCGCGGTCGCTGCCTCCACGAGCACGGTCGGGCTCTCGGTGCCGTCGCTGACGGTGGAGTGGGCGTGCAGGTCGATGACCGGCCCGCTCTGCCGGCCGGGCCGTCGCGCACTCCCGTCGCTCGTCACGAGGACACCCTAAAGGCGAGGGCGCCCCGACGGCTGTGCTCCCCGTCACCCCACGTGCACGACCTTTGCCACCGATGGGGTGCGTGCCCCGTCGAGCACTACGAGCGCGTAGTAGCCCGGCGGTGCGACGTGCGAGTCGACCGGGGTGCCGACGATGCTGAGGGCGGCCCCGTCGGGGCGGCTGTAGGTGACGCCGATGGGCAGCTGCACGACCCGCTGGCCGGTGTCGAAGGAGTGGGTCTGGGACCCGAGCGCCACGAGCACCACCTCCGACGGAGTGCCGACCGTCGGCAGCTGGAAGAGTGCGCCGTACTCGAGCTGTGTGGGTGCCGAGGCGATGATGGGGCGGGCCCGTGACAGGTAGTCGGGGGTGTAGATCTGGTAGGTCGGCTTCTCGAGCGAGTCGGCCGTCACGACGTCGCGGCCGCCGCCGACGAGCACGCGCCCGTCGGGCAGCAGCAGCGCGACGGAGTGGTAGCCCCGGATCACCCCCGACGAGGTCGTGCCCGTCGTCACCGAGAAGTCCGAGAGCGGGTCGACGTACTGCGCCCGCGTGACGTCGGTCGCGCCGGTCATGTCGTGACCGGCGAGGAGCAGCACGCGGCCGTCGGCGAGCACGATCGAGTCCGGATGGTGCCGGTTGATGCCCAGGTCGATCGACGGGCCCCACTCGCCCGTCACCGGGTCGAGCACGTCGGCAGTGCGCTGGTAGCTGCCCACCATGTCGCCGCCGGCGACGAGGATGCTGCCGTTGCGGTATGGCGCATCCGCACCGCTCCCGGGACGGATCGGCAGCATGACGCTCGAGGCGCCCCAGCCGGGCTGGTCGGTCGTGCCGTGGGCGGGCCGCTGGCCCAGGACGTTCCACGGCGCACCCGCCTTGGCAGCGGTCGTCACGGGCGTGCCCGAGTCGGCGACCATCAGCAGGTCGGAGTCGGCCCCGGCATACGGCAGGACGAAGACAATCGTGTAGTCGCGCGCGTGGATCGAGACAGGCGTCTGCGTGTGACCCGAGACGAGCGCGCGCTCGCCGGTGTGCGGGTCGAGCGTCTCGAGGCTGCGGTTGTCGGTGCCCGAGGCGTCGAGCGTGATGAGCTCGAGGCCGCCCGTGACGAGCATCCGCTTGTCGGGCAGGCGGGTCAGCGTGGGATACCACCGCGCGGCGCTGTCGAGGTAGCCGCGGCCGACCATCTCGCCCGGGATCCGCTCCCACGTCGTGCCGTCGAAGACGGTCTGATAGGGCAGCCCGAGCGTGTAGCGCAGCTCGCCCGTCGTGCCGTCGGAGACGATCCGCGTGCCGCCCGCCGTGACGACGCGGCCCGTGTCGTCGAGGGTCGCGCTCGTGCAGTAGAGGTCGTCATAGAGGCTCGCGTCACCGTAGGGCGTGCCGGTGTGCTCGACCGGCTCGGCGACCTCGGTGATGACGATGTCGGACGCGGGTGTGACCCCTGGCGCAGGCGGTGTGAACACCCACGACACGCGGCGCGCCCGGCCGTTCTGGGTGGGCGGGTCCGACTCGCGGGCGATGCCGATGAAGTGGACCCGGCCGTCCGGCAGCAGCGTCGCGTGGATCGGCGCGGCATACCAACCCTCGGCCGTGCGGAAGGTACCGACCGTGCTCCACGCGTCGCTGGCCGTCGTGGTCGTGGCGGCGACGGCCCCCAGGGCGGCCGACGGGGTCGCCGACATCGTCGCGGCGGAGTGCGTGGTCGCGGCGGTCTTGCTTCCGGTCGTCGCGCCGGTGGCGGTGGCGGTGCCGGTCGGCGCGTGGGGCACCGGGGCCGGCCCGCCCAGCGTGCCCGCGAGCCGGTCCGACACGGTGGCGTCCCTGCCGGCTCCGCCGCCATGGCCCGCGTGGCCGGATGCCGGCGAGGTGGACGACCGGGCGTGCGCGGGGGCGCCAGACAGCGTCGCTCCCAGCGCCACGGGCACCAGAGCGACTGCCACCAGGGACCACGGACGCACCCCCATGGGTCCGAGGCTAGGGGCGGCGGACAGGATCCGTGTCCGATTCGCGGTATTCCACCCCCTTCCTGCGCAACACACCGAGGAATTACCAACTTCACGCGGCACACCTCGCGAGTCTGGCAATTGCTCGGTGTGTTGCGGATGTCCACACCTGGGTCGACGGCGGGGACGGGCGTCCACAGCGCGGCTCCCGAGGCTTTCGCCGACACCGTATGCCGTCCAGCCTGCTTCGCATGGACGCTCGACTCCGCGCGCTGGCCGGCCGCCAGGACGGCGCCTTCAGCTCTGCCCAAGCAGCCGACCTCGGTGTCGACCACGCCGAGCTGCGCCGTGCGGTCCGGCGAGGTGAGCTGGTGCGTCCACGGCGGGCTGCCTACGTCGATGCGGTGCGCTGGCGCGAGGCCGATGCCGACGAGCGCTTCCGGCTGCTCGTGCGGGCGGTGGCGCACACCCGCGCGGGTGACGTCGTGAGCCACCATGCCGCCCTCGCACTGCACGGGCTCCCCCTGTGGGGGCACGACACCGAGCGCGTCGACCTGCTGACCGACGTCGGCCAGGCGGTGCGTCGGACCGGCCTGCACCTGCATCCTCGGGCTGCCGTGCGTCCCGTCCAGGTCGGAGCTCTCGCCGTGGTGCCGGTGGCGAGGGCGGTCGTGCGCACCGCCCTGACCATGGGGCGTGACTGCGCGGTGGTGGCAGGTGACGCGGCACTGCACGCCGGGTTGGTCACCAGCGAGGAGCTCCTCGCGGAGGTCGCCCGCGTCTCACCGCACGAGGGTCGAGGACGAGCCCTCGAGGCGGTGCTGCGCATGGACGAGGCGGCCGAGTCCGTCGGCGAGTCGCGCACCCGGCTGATCCTGCAGGACCTCGGCCTGGCCCACGAGAGCCAGGTCTGGATCACGGACGCCGCCGGCAACGCGGTGGCGCGTGTCGACTTCCTCGTGGAGGGCGTGGTGCTCGAGTTCGACGGGCGGGTCAAGTACCGCGCCGAGGGCGAGGACGCCGGTGAGATCGTCTGGCTGGAGAAGCGCCGCGAGGACGTCATCCGCAGGCGCGGGCACCCGGTCGAGCGGGTGATCTGGGATGAACTCGATCGGCCGGGCCTGCTGGGTGCCCGCATTCGGGCCGCGCGACCGGCTCCCTCGCCTCAGCGCCCAGACGCCGCCTGACCACCCGCTCAACCGGACACCGCCTCGTGGGCGACCCAGCACCTCCGTGGCAACACACCGAGAAATCGACAACGCCACGCGGCATACCTCGTGGTTGTGGCAATTTCTCGGTGTGTTGCGCGGTTGAGGGGGTCGGGCGGGGCGGTCGGCGGCGGTAGGGGTCAGTCGGTGCGGGGCTCCCGACCGGGCCAGTTCTTGTCGGGCATGGGCACGGGTCGGCCGGGCTGCTCACCGCCGCGTGCCTCGAGGTAGTTCTCCTTGGGCACCATGACCTTGCGGCGGAAGATGCACACGATCGTGCCGTCCTGCTTGTAGCCGATCGTCTCGACGTGCACGACGCCCCGGTCGTCCTTGGAGGTCGACTCCCACTTGTCGAGCACGACCGTCTCGCCATAGATCGTGTCGCCGTGGAAGGTCGGCGCGACGTGGCGCAGCGACTCGATCTCGAGGTTGGCGATCGCCTTGCCCGAGACGTCCGGCACCGACATGCCGAGCAGCAACGAATAGACGTAGTTGCCGACGACGACGTTCTGCCCGAACTGCGTCGAGCCCGCCGCGTAGTGCGTGTCGAGGTGGAGCGGGTGGTGGTTCATCGTGAGGAGGCAGAAGAGGTGGTCGTCGTACTCCGTCACCGTCTTGCCCGGCCAGTGCTGATAGACGGCACCGACCTCGAACTCCTCATAGCTGCGCCCGAACTGCATGCCCACTCCTCGTCCTCGAAGGTCCGCTGCCAGCCTGCCCGAGCGCGCCGCCCACGGACACCGGGGTATGCCGTGTGCTTCCTCACGCTCCCGGGCGGGCTTCCGCGTCCGGCTCGTCCGGTGGTCCGGTGCCTGATCCGGTCACCCGCGGCACGTCACCGGTGTCGGAGAGCGTCGGCCGCCCCACGGACCGCGACCCAGTCGTGCGCGAGGCCGCGGCAGCCGGCCGCGGCGGCTCCCCCGTGCGCTTGGCCTGGATGAGGCCCGCGAAGTAGGTGCCCATCGCCACGCCCGCCGCCAGGGCCAGCCCGGTGCCGAAGGCCTGCGCGAGCGTCGTGAGTCCGGAGGGTACGCCGGTCTCGTCGGGACGCGTGACGATCTCGCTGATGCCTTGGTAGGCAAGGCGACCCGGGAGCAGCGGCACGATCGCAGCGGTCGTGACCGCGAGCGCCGAGAAGCCGAGGTGGCGGGCCACGACCCGCGACAGGAAGCCGACCGTCGCAGCCGCGATGGCGGAGGCGGTGATCGTGCCGATGCCGACCTGCTCACCGAGCGCGAGCGCGAGCCACCCCAGCGCCCCGGCGACGCCGGCGGCCACGACGATGCGGCCGCGCGCATACGACATGACGGCGAAGGCGGCAGAGATGACGACGGCGCAGGCGACCTGGAGGGCGACCGCGTCGGTGAGGTCGGTCTGCGACGTGATGGCGATCGGGAAGCCGAGCCGCTGGCCGAAGGAGAGCACCGTCGAGACCCCGACGGCGATGCCGAGCGTGAGCACGATGACCTCGAAGGCCCGCGCACCAGCCGTGACGTAGTAGCCCTCCAGCGCGTCCTCGGCGGCGCCCACGACCGACAGCCCGGACAGCAGCAGCACGATGCCCGACGCCACGACGAGCGAGGGCGACACGTCGCCGATGACGGTGATGCCGTGCGACTGGAGCACGACGACGAGCGTCGCCACGAGCGTCGGGATGGCCGCACCGACGCTCTGGGCGAAGAACGACGCCACCCCCGCGCTCGCGAGCCACGACATGACGCGACCGACGACGAGCGCCGTGACGAAGCTGACGAGCACGATGAACGGTCCGGCGCCGACGAGTGCGGCGGCACCGGCGGCGAGCACCCCACCCGCCACGGTGACGAGCCAGCGACGGTAGGGGTGGGGGGAGGACACGACCCCGTCGAAGCGCACGCGAGCCTCGTCGACGGGCAGCGTCTCGTGGGTCAGCGCGACGATGAGCTCGCGCAGGCGCTCGAGCCGGGTGAAGTCCTGGCTCCGGAAGGGCACGATGCGCAGCACCGTCATCGGGTCGGCGTGCGGCCCGCGGTGGTAGGACACGGTGAGGGAGGTGTAGGTGACGTCGACGTGGACGGAGCTCAGCCCGTAGGCCCTGGTGAGCATGAGCACGGTCGCGGTCACGTCGGCGGCGGAGGCGCCCGTGGCGAGCATCGCCACCCCGGCACGCATCGCGAGGTCGATGACCGCCTGAGCGGTGTCGCGGTCGACCCTGTCAGGGGTGGTCCACATCTGGATCTCGTCGGTGGGCGGCCCGCTCGGCCGCATCGCCCGGCGCGTGCTCGACCGCAACGAGGGCAGCGCGCGGCGCGCTCCCATCGGCCGGGTCGGTCGGTCCTTGCGCGCCACACCGAGACTGTATGCCGCCCTGCCGACGCGACGTGGCCGACCCTCTCGTCCCACCTGCCACACCACTCAAACCCGCTTCGGTGGCCGGGCTGCTTCGTGACACCATGGCCGGGTGAGCAGCGAAGAGCAGAAGACCTCCCCGAGCCGCAAGCGCCCGACGACCGACGAGTTCCGGGCGTTCGTCGCCACCGGCTGGGCCCCGCGCAGCACGGCGGTGACGCCGCGGTCCGACGCGGCCGACTGGGCGGCCAAGCGCCGCGAGGCCATCAGCGCGGCGTTCCCCGGTGACCGGCTCGTCGTACCTGCGGGCGGCCTCAAGGTGCGCAGCAACGACACCGACTACGTCTTCCGTCCGCACAGCGCCTTCGCCCACCTCACCGGCCTCGGCAGCGACCGTGAGCCCGACGCGGTCCTCGTGCTCGAGCCCCGGCGCGGCGACGACGCCCCGGCCGGTCACGACGCCGTCGTCTACTTCCGCCCGCTCGCCGACCGCGACACCGAAGAGTTCTTCGGCGACTCGCGCTATGGCGAGTTCTGGGTCGGCGCCCGCCCCACGCTCGAGGACGTCGAGTCCGAGCTCGGGGTCACGGCGCGGCACATCGACGAGTTCGGTGAGGCCGTGGCCAAGGACGCCGGTGCCCTCACCGTGCGCGTCGTGCGCGACGCCGACCCCGAGGTGGCGGCGCTCGTCGACCGCGCCCGGCAGGCCGCCGCTGCGGCATCCGACACCCAGCAGGCCGATGTGCACGCCGAGCAGGCGCGTGAGGCCGACGACGAGCTCTCCGCAGCGCTGTCCCTCCTGCGCATGGTCAAGGACGAGTGGGAGATCGAGCAGATGCGCTCGGCCGTCGACGGCACCCACCGTGGCTTCGACGCCGTCATCGCCGACCTGCCCGAGGCCGTGCGGCGTGGCCGCGGCGAGCGCTGGGTCGAGGGCGTCTTCGGCCTGCACGCCCGCCACCACGGCAACGGCGTCGGCTACGACTCGATCTGCGCCAGCGGCGACCACGCCAACACGCTGCACTGGATCAAGAACACCGGCGACATCCGCGACGGCGACCTGCTGCTGCTCGACGCCGGCGTCGAGGTCGACTCGCTCTTCACCGCCGACATCACCCGCACCCTTCCCGTCAGCGGCACCTTCACCGACGCCCAGCGCCAGATCTACGACGCCGTGTATGCCGCCCAGGAGGCGGGCATCGCCGCCTGCAAGCCCGGCAACAAGTTCAGCGACGTCCACGCCGCCGCGATCCGCGTCATCGCCGAGCACCTGCACGCCTGGGGCCTGCTGCCCGAGGGCATCGACGTCGAGGCGACCCTCGACGCCGACCACGGGCAGTACCACCGTCGCTGGATGGTGCACGGCACGAGCCACCACCTCGGCATCGACGT
Source organism: Humibacillus xanthopallidus (assembly GCF_044793955.1). Lineage (GTDB taxonomy): Bacteria > Actinomycetota > Actinomycetes > Actinomycetales > Dermatophilaceae > Humibacillus > Humibacillus xanthopallidus_C. The sequence goes on from NZ_CP084995.1 coordinate 3,513,950, forward strand.
GCACGACTGCGCGCTCGCGACGCGAGAGCAGTACAACGACGCGGTGCTCGAGCCCGGCATGATCCTCACCGTCGAGCCGGGCCTCTACTTCAAGGCCGACGACGAGCTCGTCCCGGCGCAGTTCCGCGGCAACGGCGTGCGCATCGAGGACGACGTGCTGATCACGGCCGACGGGTGCGAGAACCTCTCCGCCGCGATGCCGCGCACGAGCGCCGACGTCGAGGCGTGGATCGCCCGCACCTGGGCCGACCGCAGCGCCTGAGCCGCGGCGGCACGGTCCGATCGCGGCCGGCTCACGGCGCGCTCAGGGCCGGCTCAGGGCGAGGAGACCGACCCGTCGGGGTCCGGCCCCGGGATCGGCGGGCTCCACGGCTCGACGAGGGCGACAAGTGCGCCGGCATCGGCTGACTCGACGCCACTCCCGAGCACTCCCGGGCGGCACCCGGGGTCCACGCTGATGCGCACGGCGGGCCCGGCGGCATACCGCAGCACCAGCGAGAAGCGCGCGTCACTCGCGCCGCCCGACCCCTCGCAGACGTGGTCGGTGGGCTGCGTCGGCAGGGAGCGCAGCAGCTCGACGACCTGGCCGCTGCGCGACGCGTCGAGCGGCGTGGCCTGCCAGGAGCTCTGTGCGTCGAGCCGGCACACGGTCACGAGCGGACTCCCCACCGGCGCCAGGGTGCGGTCATCGTCGAGGCGCCCCAGCCCGCTTGCGTCACAGGGCTTTCCGTCAGGCAGTGCCTGCCCGGAGAGCGTGGCCGCGAGCGGCACCCCGACGGGGTCACCGGTGACGAAGTCGCCGTTCGTGCCGCGGGAGCACGCGTTGGCGTCGGCCTGTGCGCCCACCCACACGATGGCGTCGCCATACGTGGCACCGACGAGGTATGCCGTCTCGTCGCCGGCCATCATCGTGCAGGCCCGCTCCTGCCCGTTCCACCGAGCCGCCCAGGTCAGCAGGTCGACGACCGCCCGGCGCTGCGTCGGGTCGGGCACGACCCGCTGCGACAGGGCGAAGGGCGCGGTGAGCGGGGTCGCGGCCTCGAGCCGCATCGTCGGGTAGGCGCAGACGACGAGCGTCGACGGGTCGCGCTCGGGCAGCAGTCGGGCAGCACCGTCGACCCCCTGCGGCTTCTCCGGGACCGTCATGCCCGCGGCTGAGTCGAGCGCTGCGGGGCAGTCGAGGGCGCCGTCGGCCGCAATGGGCTGCGACGTCAGCGGACGCAGCGGGCCGGTCGTGACGGCGGGCAGGGTCGTCGGGGTGTCACCCGAGCCGCCCGGCGCGCTCTGGCCGCAGGCCGCGAGCAGGAGCGCAGCCGCAACGGCCACGGCGCCCGCCCGGAGCGAGGTGAGGGGTGCGAGCGAGCGACAAGCGGGGTGAGCCGTGGACATGAGAAACCTCCCTGTGACGATCCTCTATCAGGGAGGACCCGTCGCGGGGAGGTTCCGTTGCACCTTGCGGTGCGCGAGATGTCGCGAGGTGTCGTGAGGTGTCGCGAGGTCAGACGCCCGGGGGACGGTAGGGGTCGCTCGGCGTGGCCGGCGGCGCGCTCGTGGTCGGGGGCGCGGTCGTGGTCGAGGCCAGTCCGGCCTCGGCGAGGATCTGACGGCCCTGCTGGGCGAACTTGTGCTCGCAGAAGACCTCGTAGCGGGTGGCGACCACCTGGGTGACCGACGAGAAGTCGCGCTGGCCCCGCGTGAAGGCGTAGCCGGCCGCGGCCCAGACGACGCCGAAGAGTGCGCCCCAGAGGGCCGCGAACAGCAGCAGCCCGAACGTGCTCTCCGGCCGGCCGAAGAGCGAGAGGATGAGGCCGACGAAGACACCCAGCCACACACCCGACAGCAGGCCGCCGAGCACGACGCGCCCCCAGGTCAGCCTGGCGGTGACGCGCTCGATCTGCTTGAGGTCCGTGCCGACGATGAGGACGTTCTGCACGGGGAAGTCCTTGTCGGACAGGACGTCGACAGCCTTCTGGGCATCCTCGTACTTCTCGAAGACGCCGAGGGAGATCGGATAGTCGAGGGAGAGCGTGGCGAAGCCGGGCCGTCCCCCTGCTCGGTTTGGTTGCAGGCTCATGGCCTCATCCTCGCATCCCCGCGGCATCACCTCGTGGAGGTGGCGCCTCAACCCTTGAGCTTGTAGTCCTCGACGAGGCGGCGACCGATGATCATCCGCTGGATGTCGGCGGTGCCCTCGCCGATGAGCAGCATCGGCGCCTCGCGGTAGAGGCGCTCGATCTCGTACTCCTTGGAGTAGCCGTAGCCGCCGTGGATGCGGAAGCTGTCCTCGACCACCTGTGAGCAGTACTCGGACGCAAGGTACTTCGCCATGCCGGCCTCGAGGTCGTTGCGCTGGCCGGAGTCCTTCTTGCGCGCGGCCTTGACCATCATCTCGTGGGCGGCCTCGACCTTGACGGCCATGTCGGCGAGCCGGAAGAGCACCGCCTGGTGGTCCACGATCTTCTTGCCGAAGGTCTCACGCTGCTGCGCGTAGGACACGCCGAGCTCGAATGCCCTTCTCGCGACACCACATCCGCGCGCGGCGACGTTGACGCGGCCGACCTCGACACCGTCCATCATCTGGTAGAAGCCCTTGCCGGGCTCGCCGCCGAGTATCTGCGCGTCCGTCGTGCGGTGGCCGTCGAGGATCAGCTCGGTCGTGTCGACGCCCTTGTAGCCCATCTTCTCGATCTTGCCGGGCACCGTGACGCCCTGGGCGGTCTCGCCGAAGCCGGACTCCTTGTCGATGAGGAAGGTCGTCATGTTGCGATAGACCGAGTTCGCCCCGGTGTCGGACTTGACGAGCACCGCGACGAGGTTGGCCGAGCCGCCGTTGGTCAGCCACATCTTCTGGCCGGTGATGGACCAGCCGGCGTCCTCGCCCTCGCCCGTGCGCACAGCCTTGGTCTTGATCGCGGAGACGTCGGAGCCGCAGCCGGGCTCGCTCATCGAGAAGGCGCCGCGGATCTCGCCCGTGGCCATCTTGGGCAGGTAGCGCTGCTTCTGCTCGTCGGTGCCGTGCTGCAGGATCATGTAGGCGACGATGAAGTGCGTGTTGATGATGCCGCTGACGCTCATCCAGCCGCGCGCGATCTCCTCGACGCACAGGGCGTAGGTCAGCAGCGACTCCCCCAGGCCGCCGTACTCCTCCGGGATCATCAGCCCGAAGATCCCCATCTCCTTCATGCCGTCGACGATCGCCTGCGGGTACTCGTCCTTGTGCTCGAGCTCCATCGCGACGGGGATGATCTGCTCCTCGACGAACTCGCGCACGAGCTTGATCAGCTCGGTCTGCTCCTCGGTGAGGCCGTCGGTCTGCTGCAGTCGGGACATGCCTGGATCGCCACCTTGCGTCGGGCTGGGGTCAACGGGGTCGACCGAGGTCAACTCCGCCGAGTATGCCTGCGCTCAGCGCCGTCGGTCAGTGCCCGTGCGTGTGAGCGTGGACACCTGTGGTCTGGGTCACCGACAGCGCAGCCCCTGCATCGGGAGGCCTCCGCAGGCTGCGCTCACCATCGCTGCCCGAAGGAGGTCTTCTTCGCCTTGAGGGGACCCTCGAGCGTCGACCTCTGGGTGAACTCCTCCGCCTTGAGACCCGCGGTCACGGCCTTGTGGAGGTCGGTGCGGGTGCTCGTGGGGCTCTCCTTGAGGGCCTTGAGGAAGAGGTACGTGAAGGCACCGTTGGGCCGGCCGCCGTCGAACTGGGCGTCGGACGCGGTCTGGTCGGGCCGGCAGGCGGCGAAAAGCACCGGCTTGGCCGTCGCGCCGCGCGACTTCACGAGGGACATCAGGGCCTTGCGCTCGACCACCTCCGGGTGGGCGGCCCGGATCTCGCGGGCCTTGGCGAGGGCCCTCGCCGTCGGCGGGGGCAGGTAGCGGGGACGTCGTCCACGCAGCAGGTCGCGCTGGATGTCGTCGAGGTCGCGGGTGCCGGAACCGCTGTGGCAGGTGTCGAGGAGCACCTCGACGAGGACGCCCTCCGGAGCCGACGCGAAGAGATCTCGCAGCTCGTCGTCGACGATGACCGACCCGCGGTCCCAGCCCTCGGCGCCGACCGTGATCTCCCAGCACGCGAAGGCCTCGTCGAGACCGTCGGGCTCGTCGTCCCCCGCGGCCTCGGTGCCGGGGAGGTTGGGCACCTGCGTGCCGTGGGAGGAGTAGCTGAAGAACACCTCGTCTCCCGGCTTGGACTTGCGCACCATGGCGGTCAGTGCCGTCATGATCGCCTCCTTGGTGGCTTCGGCGTCGTGCAGCACCGTGATGTTGCGCGACGTGAAGCCGTTCTTCTTCAGCATGGCTGCGATGTCGTCGGCGTCGTTGACGCACCCGTTCAGCCAGCTGCTCTGGGGCAGCGTCTCGAACTCGTTGATCCCCACGCACAGGGCTCTGCTGGTCATGGCTCGTCCTCTCCTCGGTGTGGCTGGGCTGGTCGGTGGCTGGTCGGTGGCTGGTCGGTAGCTGGTTGGTGGTCTGGGTGGTGCGAGCTGATGCGTGCCGAGCTAGTCCGGCTCGGTCGCCAGCACGGCGTCGGGGCGGGCGTAGACGACGTAGGCCAGCCAGGTCTCGTCGCCGGCTGCGCGTGCCACGGCCCGCGCCCGGGCGCTGGCCCGCGCGACGGTCGCGCCCTTCAGCAGCTCGTCGTAGAGTGCCTCGACGAAGGTGCGCGAGGGCTCGTCGCGCACCGACCACAGGCACGAGACGAAGGCCGAGGCCCCCGCGTCGAGGAAGGCCTTGGCAAAGCCCCCGACCGTGGAGAGCTGGGTGCCCGACTGACCGACCTCGCAGGCGTTGAGGACGACGACGGGACCGACCTCGCCCTTGCGGGTCCATTTCGCGTTGGCGCTCACGTTGGTGGCCGAGAGGAACTCCTGCATGTCCTGGCCGTCACGCCGGTTGGCCGCCAGGAGGATGCGCGCGTCCTCGATCGTCGCCGCGTCGGCCGCACCGTGGCCGGCGAAGTGCAGCAGGTCGAAGCCTCCGCTGCGCAGCAGGGCGCGCACGGCCCGCGGCGTCGGGCGGATCGGGGTCGCCCCGAAGCGCTGCTCGAGGAAGTGCGCCTCCTGCTCCGGACCGGCGAGGCTGAAGGCGGGATCCTCGTAGACAGGGCACAGCGAGCGGGCGCGACCGGGACGCACGCGCAGGTGCTGCGGGGGCACCCGGTCGAAGTGCCAGCGCACGAGCCCGCCCTGGGCGAGGAAGCGCGGCTCCTGCTCCCGCTCTCCCCGAGGTGGCTTGAGGTGGACGATCTCCCAGGGCATGTAGGGCTCGTCGGTGAGGACGAGCAGGTTCTTCAGCTTGTCACGCCGCTCCCAGAGGAACTCCTGCATGTCCTCGGGGAAGAGTCGCTCGAAGAAGTCGACACCGATGTCCTGGACGTCGGAGAAGCGCTCCTCGTCGCTGAGGTGCGGGTTGCGCCAGATGCCCGCGATCTGTGCGATGCGCTTGGCGGCGAACTGCTCGCTGCGGCTCAGGGGCAGCGACTCGAAGTGCCGGACCCTCGCCCGCGGCGTCGCCCGGATGGCGTACTGGTAGACGACACGCCCCCCGGTGACCCGCCGCTCGAAGATCTCGAGGACGGGCAACCGCTCGAGACCGGTCGCGTCGATGCCGAAAGCTCCGTCGGCCCGCGCCCGGGCAGAGGCGGTCAGGGGCATCACTCCGACTCGACCCGCCGCTGTCGCCTCGCCCTCGAGCGTGAGGTTGGCGATCGGCACCCACCCCTGGCGGGCGACGACGGTGATGCGCACCGGGCCCGGTTCGAGGGCCTGGGCGGTGAACTGGGCGTCGCTGGTCCAGTCGCCCTGCGGCAGGCCGAGCGTCCTGCTGTCCTCACCCACGATGCGTGCGTTCTGCTTGCCGACGACCTGGACGCTGACCGGCCGTGCGGCATCCACCTGCACAGCGGCATTGACGGACACCGTGCCGTGACTGGCCTCGATCGCCCCGGTGCCGAGTCGCACGCGGACGGTGAAGTCCTGCTCGGGGAGCACCGTGGCAGGCATCTCGGCCGCCAGCCGACCCGGACTGGTGCCACCAGAAGCGACGGGCTCCGGCGATGCTGTCCTCGTCGCCGGCGCCCTCCTGGTCCCCTTCTTCGCAGCCGCCTTGGGAGCGCCCGGCTTCGTCGCACTCTTCTTCGTCGTGGCCGTGGTCGGACGTGGCGCTCCATTGGTGGGCGCTGGCCGGGTGGGCGCGCGGGTGCCGAGCCCGGGGAGGGCGGGTGGACGAGACGCAGCCAGGATCGGCGGCCGTGGCGGGGCGTGGCCGGACGGCGCCTCGAGCGCAACTTCCGAGAGCCCGACGTCGTCGCCCGCCGACACGACGCGATCGCCGCGCGACCCGAGGGGCCCGTCGTCGACGTCATCAGGGACGGTCTGGGGAGGCGCCTCGGCCGCGGCCTCCGCCCCTCCGCCAGCGCCCATGCCCAGCGGCAGCCAGCCGGCGATCGCCTCGATGACGCGCAGCTGGCTGAAGTAGTTGGTGTGGTACACCTCGTCGTTCGTGCCGAACGCGAGAGAGTCCTTGACGTAGCCACCGGACGCCGGACCGATGGCGGACATCGAGGCGGTGTCGACGACGAGGTCGTTGTCTCCCTCGAAGAGCCCGTCGACGAAACCCTCCCCGAGCCGCACGACGAGCTCCTTGGGGAACTCCGGCGGCCGATGGCTCCCGTCGCCCAGGCTGACGTGGAAGTTGGACGACACGACGTGCCAGCTCGTGCCGGGACCTGGCTGGCCGGGCTGCTCCCCGTTGAGCTCCGTGACAAAGGGTCCGCCGGGGATCATCGCGGCGAGGCCGGGCACGTCGTCGCCCTCCGCGGCGTAGGACACGAGGTGCTTCACGAGCGCCCCGATGCCCCGCACGACGCCTCCGACCACGGCTGCGACGGGCGCCCCGCCCGGCACGAGGGCGAGGCCGGCGGCACCCACGGTGACGAGGTTGGTGTAGAGGTCGACGAGGTCGTGCCAGCGGGCCGGGTCGGCCAGGTGGGTGCCACCGTGGGTCGAGGCCACGAAGATGACGTTGTCGACGGCTGCCGGCCAGTTCGACTGCGGCAGCACGGCTTCCACGAAGGACCGGGTCACGAGACCGCCGCGGCTGTGGGTGATGATGTCGATCGTCAGGTCGGTGCCAGGGTGCTGACGCCGCAGCTCGACCAGCAGGTCCTCGGCATTCTGTCGGGGATCGACGCTGAGGGTCCGGTGGTCGTAGCCGATGACGGCGTCATAGGCAGACAGCACCGTCGGGAGGAACCCCTCGGTGCCCGGCACGAGTCCCATCGGAGCGAAGGCGCCCACGGTCGAGGAGAAGGTGCCGTGCACGAGCAGGAGCAGGCGCACCGGTCGGCCGACCGGCAACGGCAGGGTGGCCCCGTCAACAAGGGGCTGCCAGGACGCAGCCGACGGTCCGGCGACGTGGACGAGTCCCGGTCGCACGGGCTCCTCGAGCCTGCGCACGACACGACCGACGACGACCGGCACGGCGAAGCGCAGCACGATCGCCTGCACCGCGCCGTGCACCAGATCGCCCAGCAGCCCACGGTCGTGGGGCTGCTCGGCGGTCAGGGCGCGCGTCCGACGGCTGGCTCGCGCGGCCGATGCGCTCGGTCTCCGAGGCTGCACAGCGATCTCGAAGGTCAGGGTGCGGGGCTCCAGCGACCGGGTCCCGCCGGTGGGGCGCGCGGGCAGGTGCCACGAGTAGACCCCGTTACGCTCGAGCAGCACCACGGCGTCGTCACCCGGCGCGACGTCGACGTCGACGCTGACCGTTCCGCGGCGGTTGGCAGGACCGGGAGACTCGAGGTCCCTGCTCCGTCGTGGGGTGAGGTCGATGCGGTCGACGACGTCGAAGTCCTGCTCCGCCAGGGCCGCGAGGAGCGCCGATTTCGCTGCGGCACGGCCGGTTCCGTCGCCCAGGTCTCGTTCGCCCCGGTCACGGCCTTCGGTCGCGTCGTAGCTGCCGGGGGTGCGCACGCGCACCGCTCCCCCACCAAAGGACGCGGACGGCATACCTCGCTCCCCTCCGACAGACCCACGACGGTTCGTCTCCTGCCACCGTAGAGCCGCGGACGAGGGCAGTGATACGAATTGCCCGAAGTGACGGCGCGAGGGACGCGGATATTCGGTTGCACCTCGAGCCCGTGGTCCGGCATCGTCATGGACGAACGCGGATCCACCAGGAGCCGCACCGGAACCCCAAGGAGGGTGACATGTCGACAACGGTCCCGGGCCTACCAGCCCACATCACTTCTTCCTTGGAGTTCCCTTGTCATTCAACGCATTTCACGACGACGAGGACCTGCGTCCTCATCTGAACCACGGACGGCCGTCCGGGCTCGAGACCGAGTCCTTCGCCGTCGACTCCCAGCCCGACGCGCCTCCCGAGGGTGAGCGCTGGTCGAGCTGGGACGGTGCGACCCACGGACCGAAGCCGCGCCCCGACTGGGTCATCACCGACCTCGGAGCGGTCGAGAGCGATCTCGGCGTGCTCAAGACGGGCAAGGAAGCCGACGTGCACCTCGTGCGTCGGTGGGTGCCCGACGACCCGGGACGCGACATCCTGATGGCCGGCAAGCGCTACCGGTCGAGCAAGCACCGGATGTTCCACCGCGACTCTGGCTACCTCGAGGGGCGCCGGGTGCGGAAGTCGCGCGAGACCCGGGCCATGCGCACCCGCACCTCGTTCGGCAAGGAGCTGATCAGCGGGCTCTGGGCGTTTGCGGAGTTCGAGACGCTCGGGCGCCTCTGGGACGAGGGCCTGCCGGTGCCCTACCCGGTGCAGCTGGCCGACGACGAGATGCTGATGGAGTTCATCGGCAGCTCGGACGGCATCGCGGCGCCACGCCTGTCGCAGTGCCGTCCGGAGGCCGACGTGCTGCCGGTGCTCTTCGAGCAGCTGCGGGAGTCGATGGTCCGCCTGGCCGAGCTCGGCTGGGCCCATGGCGACCTCTCGCCCTACAACGTGCTCCTCGAGGGCGAGGGTGACGCGGCCCGCCTCGTCATCATCGACTGGCCGCAGATCGTCGACGTCATCGGCAACCCGCACGGCCCGGAGTTCCTCGAGCGCGACGCGCGCAACATGGCGCAGTGGTTCACGAGGCGGGGATATGCCGTCGACGACGGCCTGCTCTTCGGTGACCTCATGGCCGCGGCCACGTCACGCTGGTAGCCGGCGGGAGCCACGACGCTGGTGGGTGTCAGCGGTCAGGGCTAGCGTCCGACCATGGCTGACTTCAAGGGTGACAACCTCAGCGGGTCACGCTTCGAGCGCGTGGACCTGACCGGCTCGGAGTTCGTGGACACCGACCTCTCGAGGTCGGTGTCCCGAGGGGCCGAGATGCGCGATGTCGTCATGCGCGGCGTCGAGCTCTGCGACGTCCAGATCGACGGCGAGTTCCTGCGCCTCGTGCTCAACGGTGTCGACGTGGCTCCGCTCGTCGAGGCCGAGCTCGACCGGCGTGAGCCCGAGCGCGTGAAGATGCGACCGACCGACCCTGCCGGCTTCCGCGAGGCCTGGGAGATCGTCGAGCGCAGGTGGGCCGCGACGGTCGAGCGGGCCCGTAGCCTCGACCCGGCCCTGCTGCACGAGTCGGTCGACGGTGAGTGGTCCTTCATCGAGACCCTGCGCCACCTGGCCTTCGCCACGGACGCCTGGGTGGGCAGGGCCATCCTCGGCGACCCGTCGCCGTGGCACCCGCTCGAGCTGCCGTGGGACGGCATGCCCGACACACCCGGCATCCCCCGCGACCGGTCGGCGCGGCCCTCCCTCGACGAGGTTCTGTCCCTGCGCCACGATCGCATGGCGACCGCGCGCCGGGTGATCGACGGCCTCACCGACGAGTCCCTCGCAGCCCGCACCGAGCCGGTGGAGGGCGACGGCTGGCCTCCGCCACGCAGCTTCGAGGTGCGCGAGTGTCTCCTCATCGTCCTCAACGAGGAGTGGCACCACCGGCAGTTCGCCGAGCGTGACCTCGACAAGCTGGAGGCAGCGGCTCCCGACTGACGCCGTCGACACGGCCTCGACGGCCGCGCACCTCAGTCGGTGAGGAAGTCGGCGGTGTGGCCGAACTTGCCCGAGTGCACGAACGCCTCGAGCGGCAGGCGCGAGCGCGGCAGCCGGGCCCTGGCCCGCAGCCACTCGGGCAGCGCGTCGTCGGCACCCGGCTCGGCGGGCAGCCCGAGCGCGATGCCGGTCGTCACCGCCCAGTGGGGCGGCACGTCGAAGCGCGCGGCCGCGGCCCGGTGGTCGAAACCTCCGAACTGGCGCACCTGCAGGCCCATCGACCTGGCCTGCACCGTGATGTGGGCGACGGCCTGGCCGAGATCGAACATCGCGTAGTCGCTGTAGGCGATCTCGTGGTCCTCGTCGGTCGCCACCTGGTGAAGGGTGAGGATGATCGCCGACGCGGCCGGGGCCCAGATCTGGTTGGCCGAGGAGAGCACCTCGACCATGCCGGCATGCGTGTCGTCCCCCCGCAGTCCGACGATGAAACCCCACGGCTGCGAGTTGCCCGCTGACGGCGACCACCGGGCGGCCTCGAGGATGGCCCGCAGGGCCGGGCCCGCGAGCACGTGGGAGCGGTCGTAGATCATGACGCTCTCGCGCTCACGCAGCAGCGGCGTGAGGACCTCCGGCTGCGCCGACGTCACCGCTGGCATATGCCGTCCGGTGGTCACCGTCTCGTCGCTCACGTCTGCTTCACCGTCCTCACGCACCCCACAACCATGCCCCACCCGGGTCTCTTCCCGACAACCGGCGTCGGCAACACCAAGCGCCATCCCCCGATCGAGAGAGCACTTCGTCCGCTCCCCCCGCGGACGGATTGCTCTCTCGATCAAGCCCGCACCGTGTCCGAAAGACCCGCGCGTCACCACCATCCCCAGCAACGCCACGCGCCCTTCCCCCGATCGAGCGAGCACTTCGTCCGCCATTCCCCCGATCGAGAGAGCGATTCGTCCGCCATCCCCGCGACCGCCTGCGGACGAATCGCTCTCTCGATCAGGTCAGTAGGCGCGGCCCACGACGGCGATCACGCCGGGGTCCGCCTCGTCCTGCGGCACTGACCCATCGGGCAGGGTGAGGCACCGCACCGTGACCGCGGACTCCGCGAGCGTCGCCTCACCCTCGGGTCCGAGCGTCGACCACGGGATGAGGGCCCACCCCGTGCGGGCCGCCTCGGCGGCCTCCTCGATCGTGGCGACCGTGGTCGTGTGCTCGTCCCGGTGAGCGAGCGCGGCGGCATACAGCGTCTCGTGGTCCTCGTCTAGCGCGGCGGCGACGACCTCGCCGACCGCTCCCACCGGCACGGACGTCTTGCCGCCGGCGATCCGTCGGGCGACGGTGACCGACCCCTCGGCGAGGTCGCGGGGCCCGATCTCGACGCGGACCGGGATGCCCTTGAGCTCGGCGTCGACGGCGCGCCGGCCGAAGGGGGTGTCGACTCGGGCGTCGAGCTCGGCCCTCACTCCCCGCGCGACGAGGTCGGCGACGACCTGCCGCGCGGCGGCCAGTACGCCCTCCCCGTCCTTGACGACCATGACGAGCGTCTGGACCGGGGCCAGCCGCGGCGGCACCCGCAGGCCGTTGTCGTCGCCGTGGCACATGATGAGCCCGCCCAGCATGCGGGTCGAGCTGCCCCACGAGGTCGTCCAGCACAGCTCCTGCCGGCCCTGCTCGGAGAGGTAGGAGATGTCGAAGGCGCGGGCGAAGTTCTGGCCGAGCTCGTGGCTGGTGCCCATCTGCAGGGCCTTGCCGTCGCGCATCATGCCCTCGAGCGCCAGGGTGTTGGTCGCCCCGGCGAAGCGCTCGCGCGCCGTCTTGCGACCCAGCACGACGGGCATGGCGAGCATCTCGCGCATGAAGGTCGCATAGACCTCCTCGTGGATGCGCTTTGCATAGAGGCGGGCGTCCTCCTCGGTGGCGTGAGCGGTGTGCCCCTCCTGCCAGAGGAACTCGCTGGTGCGCAGGAAGATCCGCGGGCGCAGCTCCCACCGCACGACGTTGGCCCACTGGTTGAGCAGCAGCGGCAGGTCGCGATAGCTCTGCGTCCACTTGGCCATGAACTCGCCGATGACCGTCTCGGACGTCGGCCGCACGATGACCGGCTCCTCGAGCTCCTTGCCTCCTGCGTGCGTCACGACGGCGAGCTCGGGGCTGAAGCCCTCGACGTGCTGGGCCTCGCGGGTCAGGTAGGACTCGGGGATGAAGAGCGGGAAGTAGGCGTTGCGGGCGCCGGCCTCCTTGATCCGCCGGTCCATGTCGGCCTGCATCCGCTCCCAGATCGAGTAGCCGTAGGGGCGGATCACCATCGTGCCGCGCACCGGGCCGTTGTCGGCGAGCTCTGCCTTGGCGACGACGTCCTGATACCAACGGGGGAAGTCCTCCGACTGCGGAGTGAGCACGGTCTTGGCCATGCGCTCGATCCTACGGTCGGCGCGCGAGCCGCCTCACGCCCGCTGCATCGTCGCCACCATGAAGGCCTGCCAGGCCTCCCGCGAGTCGGCGAGCTCGCCCGGCCCGCCGACCTGCTCGAGGATGCGCGTCGTCGCGTCGCGGGTCACGTCGTCGTACTCGCCCGTGATCTCGACCTCGGTGCGGCCCCAGACGTGCCGGCACATCGCCTGCACCGCCTGCACCTGGGCGTTCGACCGTCGGATGAGTCGGGGCTGCTCCGGTCCGAAGCGTCCGATGTCGACGTGGATGTGGTTGTCGTGCGCGGCGTCGAAGAGATAGGTGAGCACGTCGGCGAACTCGTGGTGCAGACCCGCGGCGGTGCGCCAGTAGAGCGCGAGACGGCGGCGCAGCTCCGGGGCCGGCGCATCGCTCCAGAGGTCGTGGCGCAACGAGGTGAGGTCCTTGCCGTCGGCGCGCAGCCGCGCGATGTCGATCGCCTCACCGGAGCTGTGCCACGACGTCGACGAGCCGCGCACCCACGCGCCGAAGGAGCGGATCTCGTCGGGCGCCTGACCGACGTGCTGGCGGTGCAGGGCGAGCCACCGGTCGAGGCGTCGGCCGAAGGGCTCGGTGACGTAGTAGGTCGCACGCCGGCCGTTCACCTCGTACGCGTAGGCCGCGGGGCCGACGGTGCGCCGCGACTGCAGCTGCCGGAAATCCACCGGGTCGGGGTCGATCCGCAGCTCCGGCGGGGCGGGTGCCGACAGGCCCGACAACCCCGGCACGTCGGGCAGCGAGGGTATGCCGCCCGCTTGAGTCACGGCATACGTGCCGCCTGCTGCGACGACGCCCAAGGCGCCCAGCGTCAGGAGGCGGCGTCTCGTGACGGTGCGCGGCTCGTCGCCCGGTGCCGCCCGCGGCTGCTCGTGCATGCGCCGCTCGTCGTGCGTGCGCTGCTCCGTCCCCTCCATGACCCGTCCAACGCCCGAGGAGGCCGCACCGATCCCGCGGGAGCCGATGGATTGGGGCAGACTCACAGGGAGCTGCCAGCCCCACACGGTGACGTGCGTGGTCTGACGGGGAACGACACCATGGACGAGACCGACTCGACGAGGGGTTTGCCGCATGTCCGACCACACCCGCCGCCACACCGTGATCCCGCTCGTGCCCGTGCGCCCCACGCCCGCGCCGACGGAGGACGTCGACCCGACCGAGGTCGAGCGGGGCCACATCAAGTCGAAGGCGGGCGGGCTCACCGCGATCGCGGTGACCGCGCAGCGCGGCCTCGGCCAGATGGGGGCGCGCCGCAGCTTCGCGACGCTGCGGCGGATCAACCAGGTCGACGGCTTCGACTGCATGGGATGCGCCTGGCCCGACCCGCACCCCGAGGAGCGCAGCTTCGCCGAGTTCTGCGAGAACGGCGCCAAGGCGGTCGCCGAAGAGGCGACGCTGCGCCGGGTCGACCCGGTGTTCTTCGCCGAGCACAGCCTCGAGGAGCTGAGCGGCTGGAGCGACTTCATGCTCGGTCAGCAGGGTCGCATCACCCACCCCATGGTGCTGCGCGAGGGCGCCGCCCACTACGAGCCGATCTCGTGGGACGAGGCCTTCTCCCTCATCGCCGACACGCTGCGCGGGCTCGCCTCACCCGACGAGGCGATCTTCTACACGAGCGGCCGTGCCTCCAACGAGGCGGCCTTCGCCTACCAGCTCTTCGCGCGGGCCTTCGGCACCAACAACCTGCCCGACTGCTCCAACATGTGCCACGAGTCGACGTCGGTCGCGCTGGCCGAGGTGATCGGCATCGGCAAGGGCTCCGTCACGCTCGACGACATCCACGAGGCCGAACTCATCCTCATCGCCGGGCAGAACCCGGGCACCAACCACCCTCGCATGCTCACCGCCCTCGAGAAGGCCAAGCGCGGCGGCGCGAGGATCGTGGCCGTCAACCCGCTGCCCGAGACGGGTCTGCGCGGCTTCGACAACCCCCAGACGGTGCGCGGTCTCAGCGGCGTGGGCACCGAGCTCGCCGACGAGTTCCTGCCGATCCGGCTCGGCGGTGACCTCGCCCTCTTCCAGGCCCTCGGTTCCCTCCTCGTCGCACGGCACGACGCCGGCGAGGACGTCTTCGACCGTGACTTCATCGAGCGCCACACGACCGGCTTCGACGAGTGGGCGCAGCACATGCGCGAGGTCGACTGGGACCTCGTCTCCGAGGCGACGCAGCTCGACCGCGCCCAGATCGAGCGCGTCGCCGAGCTCTTTGCCCGCTCGCGCAAGACGGTGCTGTGCTGGGCCATGGGGGTCACCCAGCACCGCCATGCCGTGGCGACCATCAAGGAGATGGCCAACGTCGCCCTCGCCCAGGGCAACATCGGGCGGCCCGGTGCCGGCCTCTGCCCCGTCCGCGGGCACTCCAACGTGCAGGGCGACCGGACCATGGGCATCTGGGAGAAGCTGCCGCCGCACTTCGGCGACGCGCTCGATGCGGAGTTCGGTCTCGAGGTGCCGCGCGATCGCGGGCTCGACGTCGTCAACTCCATCCGCGCCATGCGTGACGACGAGGCCAAGGTGCTCATCGGCCTCGGGGGCAACTTCGCCGCCGCGACCCCCGACACCGCCGTGACGCACGACGCGCTCCGGTCGGTCGAACTCGTCGTCAACATCTCGACGAAGCTCAACCGCTCGCACGTCGTCGTCGGTCACACCTCGCTCATCCTGCCGACCCTCGGCCGCACCGAGCGCGACGTGCAGGCGAGCGGGCTGCAGGGCGTGACCGTCGAGGACAGCATGTCGAGCGTCCACCTCTCTCGGGGCCGGCTCGACCCTGCCGGCCCGCACTTGCGGTCCGAGGTGTCGATCATCTGCGGCATCGCCGCCGCGACTCTCGCCGGGCGTGGCAGTGCAGGCGAGATCGACTGGGCCGCAATGGCCGACGACTACGGCGTCATCCGGCGCCACATCTCCCGGGTCGTGCCCGGCTGCGACGCCTACGACGACAAGGTGAAGCGTCCTGGCGGCTTCACCCTCCCGCACCCGCCACGTGACTCCCGCACCTTCGAGACGCCTTCGAGGACAGCCCTCTTCACGGTCAGCCCGCTCCAGATGGTGTCGGCGCCCGAGGGACACCTCGTGCTGCAGTCGCTGCGCAGCCACGACCAGTTCAACACGACGATCTACGGCCACGACGATCGCTACCGCGGCATCTCCGGAGGGCGCGAGATCGTAATGGTCCACCCCGATGACCTTGTGGCCCAAGGTTTCTCGGACGGCTCCCTCGTCGACATCATCGCCCCGTGGCCTGACGGCACCGAGCGGGTCGTGCGGGGATTCCGCGTCGTGTCCTACCCCACCGTCCGCGGCTGCGTCGCCGCCTACTACCCCGAGGTCAATCCCCTGGTGGCGCTGGAGTCGACGGCCGTCGGGAGCAACTGCCCCGTGTCCAAGGCCGTCATCGTGCGGCTCGTGCCCGCGGGCACGGCACCGTCGCACTCTGCCACCGACACCCTCGAGTCCGGCGAGGACGACGCGAAGCGCAGCGAGGTCGCCCCGCACCACCTCAGCTGACAGGCGACGTGGGCGGTGGCGGCGCGGGTGTCGACGCCGGGTGTGAGCCCGGCGCGCCGACGCGCCGCGTGAGTTCGACGATCACCGACGCACAGGGCTTCGCGATGGTTGGATCGAGCCACAGCCACTCACCCCTCGGAGGTCCTGTTGAACCCGGTGCTTGCGTTCGTCGTCGTGATGCTCGTGTGGACGATCAGTGACTTCGTGGCCAAGAAGACGAAGTCACTGCTGTCGTCGCTGTTCGTCGCCTCGATCATCTTCCTGATCGGGTTCCTCACCGACATCTTCCCGGAGGACCTGCTGGCGAGCTCCAGCCTGCTGGCCCTGGCCGGGGTCGTCGTCGGCTTCATCATCGTGCACCTCGGCACGATGATCAGCCTCGACGACTTCAAGAAGCAGTGGAAGACCTTCCTCATCGGGGTCGCCACCGTCATCGGCATCGGCGTCGCCCTCCTGGTGGCGGGCCTCATCTTCGGCTCGCGCATCACCGGGTCCGTGGCCGACGGCTACGCGCAGGCCCTCGACTTCATCGTGGCCGGCACCGGCGCGCTGAGCGGCGGCACGATCTCGGTGCTCATCGTGCAGGAGGCCGCCCTCGGCGTCGGCCTCACGAGCATCGCCGTCTTCCCCGTGCTCATCGCCGCGCTGCAAGGCCTCATCGGCTTCCCCCTGACCTCGATCATCCTGCGCAAGGAGGCCGCTCGCCTCAAGAGCGAGTACCGTGCCGGCAACCTCGTAGTCGCCGAGGCCGATGACCCGGCAGCTGCTGACACCTCGAAGCTCCCCTCGGCCCTGCGCACGACGGCCGGCACGCTCTTCGTCGTGGGCGTCGTGGTGCTCATCAGCATCGGGATCAACAACCTCACCGACGGCATCCTCAACACCTTCGTCGTGGCGCTCCTGCTCGGGATCACGCTGCGCACCACCGGCATCTTCAAGCCCTCGGTCCTCGCCGGGATCGACTCCCTCGGCCTGATGATGATCGCCATCATGATCCTCGTCTTCGGACCGCTCGCCACGGTGCAGCCGTCCGACGTCTCCGCGCTCGCCTTCCCGCTGCTGCTCGCCTTCCTCTTCGGGGTCGTCGGCATCGCCGGCTTCTCCGCGCTCGTCGGCAAGCTGCTCGGCTACAGCATCCCGATGTCGGTTGCCATCGGCCTCACGTCGCTCTACGGCTTCCCCGGCACGATGATCCTGTCGCAGGAGGCCGCCAAGGGCGCAGGCGAGAGTCCGGAGGAGATCGCCGCGATCGAGCACGAGATCCTGCCCAAGATGATCGTCGCCGGGTTCGCGACCGTCACGATCACGTCGGTCATCGTCACGAGCATCATCGCGGCACGCATCGGGATGAGCTGACGGCCCGACGCCGTGGACCGCGTCCGCCCGTGGGCGCAGACTCACAGGGCGAAGGCCCGGACCCCGTCAGGGGTTCGGGCCTTCACCCTTGCGGCTCACTCGAGCGCGGCGATGGCCTCTGCGGTGGCGAGCACCTTCCGGGCGGTGTCGACGTGGAGGTTCTCGATGAGCCTGCCGTCGAGAGTGGCGACGCCTCGGCCCTCTGCCTGGGCGGCCTCGAACGCCGAGATGACGGCCTCAGCGCGCCCCACCTCGTCGGCGCCGGGGGCGAAGACGCCGTTGCAGGGCTCGACCTGACCCGGGTGGATCAGCGTCTTGCCGTCGAAGCCCATCTCGCGTCCCTGGCGTGCCTCGGCGAGGAAGCCCTCGGCGTCTCGGACGTCGTTGAACACCCCGTCGACGACAGCGACGCCTGCGGAGCGGGCCGCGAGCAGCACGAGCTGCAGGGAGGCCTGGATCGCCGCCCGCCCCGGCACGAAGGTTGCGCCGAGCTCCTTGTAGAGGTCGTTGGTGCCGAGCACGAGGCAGGCGAGTCGGTCGGACGCCCGGGCGATCTCCTCGGCGTGCAGCACCGCCACCGGGGTCTCGACCATGGCCCAGAGCCGGGTGTGCTCGGGCGCACCCGCGGTCTCCATCGCGGCCGCCAGCGAGCGCACCTCGTCTGCCGATCCGACCTTGGGCACGACGATCGCGTCCGGTCCGGCAGCGGCGGCAGCAGCAAGATCTGCGTCGTGCCACTGGGAGCCGATGCCGTTGACGCGGATGGTCAGCTCTCGCCGACCGTAGTCGCCCGATCGCACTGCGGCGCAGGCGTTCTCGCGGGCGAGGTCCTTGGCGTCGGGGGCGACGGCGTCCTCGAGGTCGAGGATGAGCGCGTCCACCGGCAACGTCTTGGCCTTCTCGAGGGCGCGCTCGTTGGAGCTCGGCATGTAGAGCACCGAGCGCCGAGGGCGGTAGGCCGCGGGCGTGCTGGTCACCCCTGCCCCCCTTCGGCAGAGGGCGCGGGCTGCGGCGTCGCATAGAGCTCGGCCAGCGCCGGGTCGGTCTGCGCGAGGCGCTCGGCGAGCTCGACGATGACGAGGCACTGCTTGAGACTCGCGTCGTCCTCCATCTTGCCGTCGAGCATGACCGCGCCGGTGCCGTCACCCATGGCCTCGACGACGCGTCGCGCGTGGGCCACGTCGTCGGCCGATGGGCTGAAGACCCGCTTGGCGATCTCGATCTGGATCGGGTGCAGCGACCACGTGCCGACGCAGCCGAGCAGGAAGGCATTGCGGAACTGGTCCTCGCACGCCACGACGTCGGCGATGTCCCCGAAGGGTCCGTAGTAGGGATAGATGCCGTGCATCGCGCACGCGTCGACCATCCGCGCGATCGTGTAGTGCCAGAGGTCCTGCTGGTAGGTCGGCCGCTCCCCCGCGATGTCACCGCCCTCGGGGTCCTGCCGCACGAGGTAACCGGGGTGCCCACCGCCGACCCGGGTCGTCTTCATCCGCCGGTCAGCCGCGAGGTCGGCGGGGCCGAGCGAGAGGCCCTGCATGCGGGGGGACGCGCCGCAGATCTCCTCGACGTTGACCATCCCCCGCGCCGTCTCGAGGATCGCGTGCACGAGGATCGGCCGGGTCAGGCCCGCCTTCGCCTCGAGCTGGGCCAGCAGCCGGTCGACGTAGTGGATGTCCTCGGCGCCCTGCACCTTGGGCACCATGATGACGTCGAGCTTGTCGCCGATCTCGGTGACGAGGGTCGTCAGGTCGTCGAGGGCCCACGGGCTGTCGAGGGAGTTGATCCGGGTCCAGAGCTGCGTGTGCTCGCCGAAGTGGGTCGCCCTCGCGATCTCGACGAGCCCGGCCCGGGCCGCCTCCTTGCGGTCCGCCTTGACCGCGTCCTCGAGGTTGCCCAGCAGCACGTCGACGGTGCCGACCATGGTCGGCACCTTCGCCGCCATCTTGGCGTTGCTCGGGTCGAAGAAGTGGATGACTCGGGAGGGGCGTGCCGGGACCTCGGTGATCGGGGTCGGCGCGCCCACCGCCAGGGGACGATGGAAGTCCTTCGCGCTGCGCATGGTCTGCAACGTAGCAACGGCCGCCACGGGCCGGTTATGACGACAGTCACCCCCGCCCGTGCTGAGGCGCGGATCACTAGGGTGGTGCCGTGACCGCCCAGCCCGCCGAGCCCGCCACGGGCGCACGCACGGCCGCCTCCTCCGACGCCTCCGATGCCGTCTCCGATGCCGCCTCCGCGACGGCCCCCGCCTCCGTCGCGGCCGTCGCCGCCCTGCTGGGCGAGGCGATGACGAAGTCGGGTCTGCTCTGGATCGACGTCGCCGGCGACCGCGCCTGGCCCGCCTGGCACGTGTGGGACGACGGCGCCGCCTACGTCGTGAGCGGCCCGGGCGAGCAGCCGCTCCCCTGGCTCCCCGAGGAGGTGCGGGTCATCCTGCGCAGCAAGGACACCGGCGGCCGGCTGCTGACGCTGCGCGCCCACACCCACGTCCTCGAGCCCGGCTCGGCGGAGTGGGACAAGGCCGCCGAGCTCCTCCGCGCCTCCCGCCTCAACGCCATCGACGACTCGCTCACCCGCTGGGCGGGCGGGTGCACCCTGACCGCGCTCGTGCCCTTCGACTCCCCCATCGAGGCACCGGGGGCGTATGCGGCCGCCGACGCCCGCTCCGCGCCCGCGCGCACCGCTGCGACGACCACCTCGTGGCGCCCGTGGCACTGGCGGGGTCGGGGCGAGGAGAAGGCAGCGCGCAAGCGGGCCAAGGCGGCCGAGCGAGCCGCGCGCACGGCAGCCCGGGAGCGAGCCAAGCTGAGGGCCAAGCGCCAACGCCGTGGCGGCCGTCTGAGCGGCGGCTGACCCCATAGCCTTGGGGCATGAGCGCAAACCCCCGCGTGTTCGTCGCGCGCCTGACCGGCCTGGCGGTCTTCGACCCGCTCGGTGACCCGGTGGGACGCGTCCGCGACGTCGTGGTGATGTTCTCGGCCAGCCGTCCGCAGCCCCGCGTCATCGGTCTCGTCGTCGAGGTGCCCGGCCGCCGTCGCGTCTTCGTCCCGATGACGCGCGTGACCTCGATCGACGCCGGCGCCGTCATCACGACCGGGCTGGTCAACATGCGCCGCTTCGAGCAGCGCACCAACGAGGTGCTCGTCGCGGCCGAGCTCTTCGACCGCACCGTGACGGTCACCGCCCCCGAGGCGGTCGAGGCGGGCTTCGCCGAGGCCCTCGTCGAGGACCTCGCGATCGAGCAGGGTCCGCGGCGCGAGTGGATCGGCGTCAAGGTCTTCGTGCGGCAGGCCGCCACCGGCGTCTCGTCGGCGTCCAAGGCGATGTCGCGTCTCACGCGGCGCCGCTCGGGCAAGACGATGCTCGTCGACATCCGCGACGTCGTCGGACTGCACGAGCAGCTCGGGGCCCAGAGTGCCGAGCGCCTGCTCGAGACCTACGACGACCTCAAGGTCGCCGACCTCGCCGAGGTCATCCACGACCTCAACCCCAAACGCCGCGCAGAGGTCGCCGCGGCCCTCGACGACGAGCGCCTCGCCGACGTGCTCGAGGAGCTGCCAGAGGACGACCAGGTCGAGATCCTCGCCGGTCTCGCCAACGCCCGGGCCGCCGACGTGCTCGAGGCGATGGAGCCCGACGACGCCGCCGACCTGCTCGCCGACCTGCCACCCGAGCAGGCCGAGCAGCTGCTCCAGCTCATGGAGCCCGACGAGGCCGCACCGCTGCGACGCCTGCTCGCCTACGACGAGAACACCGCGGGCGGCATGATGACGACCGAGCCGGTCATCCTCGGGCCCGAGGCAACGATCGCCGAGGCCCTCGCCACCGTGCGCCGCGAGGAGCTCGCCCCGGCACTCGCCTCGATGGTCTACGTCTGCCGGCCGCCGCTCGAGGTGCCCACCGGGCGCTACCTCGGCCTCGTGCACATCCAGCGGCTCCTGCGCGAGCCCCCGCACGCGGCGATCGGGTCGATCATCGACAAGGAGATCGAGCCGGTGGCGGCGAGCGACTCCCTCGAGCGCGTGACCCGCACCCTCGCCACCTACAACCTCGTCTCGCTGCCCGTCGTCGACGACGACGGCCGGCTCATCGGCGCGGTGACCGTCGACGACGTGCTCGACCACATCCTCCCCGAGGACTGGCGTGAAGAGCGGCACGAGATCGGGGCGCACCGGTGAGCGAGCGCCCGGAGCGCCGCACCGGCGCGCGTGCCGTGCGAGGCGACAAGCTCGACCAGCCCCAGGAGCAGCGCGCCCGCGTCCTGCCGACGCTGTCGTTCTCGCAGGAGGCCTTCGGCGTCCTCTCCGAGCGCTTCGCCCGGCTCATGGGCACGGCGGGCTTCCTCATCGGCATGACGGTCT
Organism: Humibacillus xanthopallidus; assembly: GCF_044793955.1. Lineage (GTDB taxonomy): Bacteria > Actinomycetota > Actinomycetes > Actinomycetales > Dermatophilaceae > Humibacillus > Humibacillus xanthopallidus_C. The sequence continues at coordinate 3,535,624 of NZ_CP084995.1, forward strand.
TCGTCGCCGCGTGGGTCGTCTGGAACGTCGTCGCGCCCAGCGGCCTGCGCTTCGACGAGTTCCCCTTCATCTTCCTCACGCTCATGCTGAGCCTGCAGGCGTCGTATGCCGCCCCCCTCATCCTGCTCGCGCAGAACCGCCAAGCCGACCGCGACCGCGTGGGCCTCGAGCAGGACCGCGCCCGTGACGAGCGCAACCTCGCCGACACCGAGTTCCTCACCCGCGAGGTGGCCTCGCTGCGCATCGCCCTGCGCGAGCAGGCGACCCGCGACTTCGTGCGCTCCGAGCTGCGCAACCTCCTCGACGAGCTCGAGGACCGCGCGCTCATCCGGCGCGAGGACCCCGACGACAAACGCTGACCCGCCGACGTCGGCACTCTGCCGGGTTGCGACGGATCATGGTGGCCGTGGCTGCAGGGGGCACAAGCCGCCCGCGGACGTGAGCCCCCGAGCGTCCGCTTACGATGGAGGACATGTCTGTCGCCGCACTGCCCAGCCGGGATGCCATGCTCACGGCCCTCTCGAAGGTCAACGACCCCGAGATCCGCAAGCCCATCACCGAGCTCGGCATGGTCAAGTCGGTCGAGATCGACGACGCCGGCAAGGTCGACCTCGCCATCTTCCTCACCGTGTCGGGCTGCCCCATGAAGGAGACCCTGACGCGGGACTCGAGCAACGCCCTGCTCGCCCTCGACGGTGTCACCTCGGTCGAGGTGGAGCTCGACGTCATGAGCGAGGAGCAGCGTGCCGAGCTGCGCTCCCAGCTGCGCGGCGGCGCCCCCGAGAAGGAGATCCCCTTCGCCAAGCCCAACAGCCTCACCCGCGTGTATGCCGTGGCGTCGGGCAAGGGCGGGGTCGGCAAGTCGTCGGTCACTGTCAACCTCGCTGCCGCGATGGCCGAGCAGGGGCTGCGGGTCGGAGTCGTCGACGCCGACGTCTACGGCTTCTCGGTGCCGCGCATGCTCGGCGTCGAGCAGCGCCCCACGCAGGTCGACGACATGATCCTGCCGCCCATCGCGCACGAGGTGAAGGTCATCTCGATCGGGATGTTCGTGCCCGGCAACCAGCCCGTCGTGTGGCGCGGCCCGATGCTGCACCGCGCCCTGCAGCAGTTCCTCGGCGACGTCTTCTGGGGCGACCTCGACGTGCTGCTGCTCGACCTGCCGCCCGGCACCGGAGACATCGCCATCTCCGTCGCTCAGCTCATCCCCACCGCCGAGATCCTCGTCGTGACGACGCCGCAGCAGGCCGCGGCCGAGGTCGCCGAGCGCGCCGGCTCGATCGCCCTGCAGACCCACCAGCGGGTCGCGGGCGTCATCGAGAACATGTCGTGGCTAGAGCTGCCCGACGGCACGCGCCAGGAGATCTTCGGCTCGGGTGGTGGCCAGGCGGTGGCCGACTCGCTGACCAAGAGCATCGGTGCCCCGGTGCAGCTGCTCGGGCAGATCCCGCTCGACACGCGCCTGCGCCAGGGCGGCGACAGCGGCACGCCGGTCGTGATCGGCGCCCCCGATACCGCCGCCGCGGTGGCGCTGCGCGGCATCGCCCGCGGCCTCGGCACGCGCGCGCGTGGTCTCGCCGGCCGCTCGCTCGGCCTGACGCCCGCCGGCCGCTGAGCACACGAGGAGCGCTGCTCAGCCGGCCGCTCCCGAGCTGCTGAGCGACCCTCAGCAGCTCTGAGCGACCCGGGGCCGCCGCGCCGAGGACCCGGGGCGGCCGCGCGACCCGTCAGGTGGCCTCGGCGTCCCAGGGGGTCGGCAGCAGCGGGTCGTAGCCGCGCGGGGTGCTCACCGGCTTGTCATAGCCGGCCGGGGCGTCGTCGTCCTCGTCGGCGGGCGAGTTGAGCGCATCACGCACGATCTTGCGGGGGTCGTACTGCCGCGGGTCGTAGGCCCGCCAGTCGATGTCGGAGAACTCCGGCCCCATCTCGTCCTTGAGCTGGGCCTTGGCCCGGTCGGCCATGCCACGGGCCTGGCGGACGAAGCGTCCGAACTTGGCGGCATACTCCGGCAGTCGCTCGGGACCGAGCACGAGGATGGCGAGCAGACCGAGGAGCAGCAGCTCCCAGCCGTTGATGTCGAACACACGTCCTCGCTTCCCTGCGACCCTGGCTGCGTCATCATACGGATGTTGCCCGGCAGTCAGTTGTCGGGTTCAGCCTCGAGGGTCATCTTGAGGTCGATCTGCTTTCCGTCACGCTCGACGGTCAGCGTCACGGTCTCGCCCACGGCCCGGGCGCGGATCGAGACGATCAGCTGGTCGGGGGTGCGGATGCGCTTGCCCTCGAAGCCGGTGATGACGTCGCCCGCCTGCACGCCGGCCTTGGCAGCAGGACCGCCGGCGGTGATCGCGCCGGAGCCGCTCGTCACCTGGGCGCCCTCGCCGCTGAAGGTGCGGTCGAGCTGCACCCCGATGATCGGGTGGGTCGCCTTGCCGGTGGCGATGAGCTGGTCGGCGGTGCGGCGAGCCTGGTCGCTCGGGATGGCGAAGCCGAGGCCGATGCTGCCGCCAGTGGTGCCGCCGGTGCCCGGCACGCGGGCGATGGCCGAGTTGACGCCGATGACCTTGCCGTTGAGGTCGAGCAGCGGCCCGCCCGAGTTGCCGGGGTTGATCGCGGCGTCGGTCTGGATCGCGTTGATGTAGGAGGTCTCGTTGCCGTTACCGGGGGTGACGGGCCGGTTGAGGGCGCTGACGATGCCCGACGTGACGGTCTGGTCGAGCCCGAGGGGTGCGCCGACCGCGATCACCTGGTCGCCGACGACGACCTTGCTCGACGGGCCGAGCTGGAGCGGCGTCAGGCCGGAGCGCGAGATCTTGAGGACGGCCAGGTCATAGCTGAGGTCTCGGCCGACGATGGTGGCCTCCTCGGTGTCGCCGTTGCTCAGCACCACCTCGATGTCGCCGGCAGCGCCGCCCTCGACCACGTGGTTGTTGGTGAGGATGTGGCCCTTGGCGTCGAGGATGAAGCCCGACCCGGTGGCAGCGCCCTCCCCGCCGCCGTCGACCTTGATGGTGACCACGCTGGGCAGGGCCGTGGCAGCGATGTTGGCGATCGAGCCGGCCGGGCGGTCGGTCGCGCCGGGACCGGGCTCGGGGAGGGTCGAACCGGCAAGGTTGACGCGGTCCTGGAGCAGCTGGCCCGCGACGCCGCCGACGAGGCCCGAGAGGAGGCAGAGGCCGACCACTCCGGCGGCGATGAGGCCGCCGCGTGAGCGACCGCGACGAGGGCGTCCGGCCGAGGAGCCGCTGTCACCCTCCGGTGGATCGGTGAGCGACACAGCCGGACCTGACGGCGCCGGCCACGCGAAGCCCGCGGCGTCACCGGCACCCGGCGCGTGAGCCGCCCGCGCCTCGCTCGAGGTGTCGGCCACCGGGGGCGCGTAGGCGGCGCGGTGGGCCTCCTCCGCCAGGGCATCGGCCCGGTCGCTGCCCCACGCCTCGTCGGCGCGAACGGGGACACCGGCGCCCTGCGAGGGGTGCTCGGGTCCGAAGACGTCGAACCAGGCGTCGTCGCGCTGGTCGGGCTGCGGCTGTCGCTCGGGCTGGGCCGACGGGGGCCCGGGAGCGTCGGTGCGCCGCACCGGCCGGGTGTGCTCGAGGTCGATGATGCCGGTCTCGTCCGGCTGCGCCCTGCGCGGGGGCTCGGCCCCGGGCGTCGTCGACTCGTCGCTCATGGCCCTGATTGTGCCGAAAGCGTCACCGCGGCGCGCACGGGGCCCACCTCGGCGACGACGGCGCTCGTGCGGCCCCGCACGAGCCAGTAGGGCACGGTGACCGAGCCACGGCTCGCAGCGGCCAGTCCCGCGAAGCCCGCGGACCCGACGGAGCCCGACAGCGTCGACGACCCCGACAGGCCGACACCCGCCTGGGCGGGGGCCGACGGCCGTGCGGTGGTCACGGTCGTCGTGCCTGCCGACGAGGCCCCGAGACCGGTCTCTCCCAAGCTCGCGACCGGCACCCGCGCGGTCACCGGGCGACCACCGGGCAACGGAGAGACGGCCAGACCCCAGGCGGCCGCGACCGAGGCGCCGGCCGCGATGGAGGCCACGACCGCCGCGCGCATCGGCGAGCGGTGCAGGGGCGGCGCGGTGGGGCGCACGGTGGGCACCGGCTCGTGGGACGCGCCGGACGGCATACGGAAGCCGAGCGGTGGCACGGGGATGCGAGGGCCGCTCGACTGGATCGGCTGCTCCATCGGCGGCGGCGTGGCCGCGAGACCGATGAGCGAGGAGCGCAGGCTCATCGGGACACCGGTGTCGGAGCGCAGCGCCGAGACGATGCGCCGCTCCTGGTCGGCGGCGTGCCGGCACATCGTGCAGCACACGAGGTGCTTGTCATAGAGGTGGAGCAACGCCGGGGGCAGCGACCGATCGACGTAGGCCCGGACCTGTCCGCGCAGGTGGGGCGTCACGGCGTCACCTCCGGCTCCATCAGCGGGTCCCTGCTGCCACGCGTCGGCCGGGGAGCCGCAGGCCGGCGCGCGCGGTGCGGGACTCGGGCTTGGCGGACTGCGACGAGCCGGCGGCGGCCACGACCTCGGGGGCGCGGTGCGCCAACGCCTCGCGCAGCTGGGCACGACCACGGTGGATGCGCGAGCGCACGGTACCGAGCTTGACGCCCAGCGTCGCGCTGATCTCCTCGTAGGACAGACCCTCGATGTCGCAGAGCACGACGGCGGCGCGGAACTCCGGAGCCAGCGCGTCGAGCGCCCGCTGCACGTCGTCGTCGAACCGTGAGTCGTGGTAGGTCTGCTCGGGGCCCTTCTCGAGGCTCGCGAGGCGACCCGCGGCGTCCTCGGGCAGGGAGTCGAAGCGGATGCGCTGCTTGCGACGCATCTTGTCGAGGAAGACGTTGGTGGTGATGCGGTGCAGCCAGCCCTCGAACGTGCCGGGCTGGTAGGAGTGCAGGGAGCGGAAGACGCGCACGAAGACATCATGCGTCAGGTCCTCGGCGTCGTGGGGGTTGCCCGTCAGGCGGTAGGCGAGCCGGTAGACGCGCGCCGAGTGCTGCTCGACGATCTCCTCCCACGTGGGAGGAGTCCAGGCGACATCGGGCTCGCCCGAGGCGGGGAGCTGGGTGCTGGTCACGCTGGTGGTCACGATGGGCTGACGCCTTTCACGGGGTTGTGTGGTGGAGAACGCCGTCTCCACCTCTTTCGTTCCCGTTCAGCATCTCGACGTCACCCATGCGTCCGCACATCGGAACCTGTCAGGAGCCTGTGAATGCTGTGAACGGGCTACGTCCGGGGGTTCTGCGCCGACGCTGCCGCCGCCGCACCGCCCGGGACCGCCTCGTGATGGGGCCGACCGGGCGTGCGCCGGTCCTCCTTCATCTCGGCCTCGAAGAGGTGTCGCCGCCCGCCCACGAGATCACGCCGCGCGTCCGACTCGAGCCGCTTGAACGTCGCGTAGTAGTCGTCGTCGTACTCCTCGACGAGCTGGAAGGTCCAGCGGCCCTCGATCACGTTGCGCCCGACGAGCTCGGTCTCGAGCCGGTCGGCGAGGCCGCCGTGGCCTGCCGCCCGCAGCTTGTCCACCGCCTCGCCCAGGGTGAGGTCGGCCATGCCGGAGAGGCGATGGAAGCCGTAGAGGTGACCGCGGGCGTCCTCGACCACCTCGAGGGCCTCCGACAGCTTGCCCAGCGCCTCGACCGTCGCGTCGTCGACGCCGCGGGGGCGGCGGTGCTCGGTGGTCGGCTCGTCGTTGTCGTCCATGCCAGATCCTTACCCTTCGCGGGCCGCGGGCCGCGGGCCACGCGAGCGCGTCGTGCACGCCACAGTAGGCTGGCGAGCATGAGCACCCAGAAGGTGGCCGCGTGGTCGCATGCCGAGGAGTTCGTCACCCCCGGCGCGCACGTCGAGGAGGCGGTGCGCCACGGCGAGGAGCTCGGCGCCCGGCCGGTCGGCAACGGCGTCGGGGCTGCTCTCCAGATGCTCGCCGCCGCCACCGGGGCCAAGGCGGTCATGGAGATCGGCACCGGTGCGGGCGCATCGGGGCTCTGGCTGCTCGGCGGCATGCCGGCCGACGGCATCCTCACCACGATCGATCTCGAGACCGAGCACCAGCGAGCCGCGCGTGACGCCTTCGCCGCTGCCGGCTTCGCGCACCAGCGCACCCGCGTCATCGCCGGGCGCGCCCTCGAGGTGCTCCCGAGGATGACCGACGGCGCTTACGACCTCGTCGTCGTCGACGCCGACCGCGAGGAGTATCCCGACTACGTCGAGCAGGCGGCCCGGCTCCTGCGCAGTGGCGGCACCCTCGTGCTCACGTGGTCCGACAAGGAGGCCGACCCGGCCAACCGCGACGCCGAGACCCGCACCCTGCGCGAGGTCGGCCGCTCGATCCGCGACCGCGACGACTTCGTCTCCGCCCTGCTGCCGGTCGGCGAGGGCCTCCTCGTCGCCGTCAAGCGCTGAGCTCTCGCCCGCGCGGCACCGTCACGAGCCCGCCGACCCGGCTGGGCGGCATACGGCACCCGACCGGGACGGCATCCGCCCGATCACGCTCCGGTATGCCGTGTGGCTGGGACATGCGAGACGGCCCCCGACCGGGTGGTCGGGGGCCGTCCTGGCTGATCGTCGGAGGGGTCAGCTGACGCCGGCACAACCCTGGATCGCATCGCGAAGCGCTGCAGCCTCGTCAGGGGTCATCTCGACCACGAGACGCCCACCGCCCTCAAGGGGCATGCGCAGCACGATGCCGCGGCCCTCCTTGACGACCTCGAGCGGCCCGTCGCCGGTCCTCGGCTTCATTGCTGCCATGGTTCCCCTTCCCTAGGAATCCTCGGTCTTGGAGGACATTATTCCGTGTCTGGTTTGCCAGACCTAATCCGGGATGTGACGGAGGGCACGCCGAGGCCGCCACGGCTTCCGGTCCGGGCGCCGATGGGCCAGAGTTGCCGCCATGACCGAGTCATCCGCGACCGCAGCCACCCACCCCGACGCCGACGCCGCAGCGGCCGCCCCGCTGCTCGTGGAGGTCGCCGACGGTGTCGCGTGGCTCCGGCTCAACCGCCCCGAGGCGATGAACAGCCTCGACAACGCCCTCAAGGACGCGCTCGTGGCCGCGCTCTCGCGCGTGGGCGACGACCCCGAGGTGCGGTGCGTCGTGCTGACCGGCTCGGGTCGCGCCTTCTGCGTCGGCCAGGACCTCAAAGAGCACGTGCGCAGCCTCTCCGACCCCGACTCGACCCTGGCGACGACCGTCACCGACCACTACAACCCGATCGTCATCGCGCTCGCAACGATGAACAAGCCCGTCATCGCCGCGCTCAACGGGGTGGCGGCGGGGGCGGGGTTGTCGTTCGCCCTGGCGTGCGACTTCCGCATCGCTGCCGAGGGCGCGGGGCTCAACACGTCGTTCGCCGGCATCGCGCTCTCGTGCGACTCGGGAGCCTCGTGGACCCTGCCCCGGCTCATCGGGCCCGCGCGCGCGAAGGAGCTGCTGCTGCTGCCGCGCACCGTGCCGGCCGACGAGGCGCTCGCCCTCGGCCTCGTGACGAAGGTCGTGCCGGCGGGGGAGCTCGAGCAGACCGTGCGCGAGCTGGCCCGCACACTGGCTGATGGGCCGACCCTCGCCTACGGCTCGATCCGGCGGGCCGTGGCCCACTCCGCGGGCACCGACCTCGCCGACGCGCTCGCCCACGAGGCCGAGCTGATGGCCCTGACCGGGGTCAGCAGTGACCACCGGGCCGCGGTCGACGCGTTCCTCGCCAAGACGAAGCCCACCTACACGGGTCGCTGAGCCCAGCGGCAGGTCACGGCGGGTAGTCGCTCGGGGGCACGAAGCGCCAGAGCTCGTCGGTCCACCAGTACTGACAGACGACGAAGACGACGAGCAGCGGCACCGCCCGCCAGAGCAGTCGGCCCCAGCCGTTGCCGCGTCGGTCGGCCCAGCCCGCTCCGAGCACGACGACGAGCAGCGGGAAGAGCGGCAGCAGGTAGCGGAAGATGCTCGTGAACGGGTCGAGCACCGCGGCGAGGTAGGCGGGGTAGGCGAGCGACCAGGTGCGCAGGTCGGCGCCGAGATTCTTGGCCCAGGGTCCCGCCACCATCGCGACCAGCACGATGGGGATCACGACGAGCCACACCGGGCCCCACGTGTCGCCGAGGAAGTAGCGCGCCTTGTCGAGCCACGGCGTGAAGGGCTCGACCGTCGCGTAGCCGCGCCAGGCCGCCATCGTGTCGGTGTAGGCCGTGCTGATGCCGGTGCGCCACCAGGCGATGGCCGGCCAGAGCAGGCCCGCCACCCCGCAGCCCACGAGCGAAGCGGCCATCGCGGCATACTCCCGGGCCGGGATCGGGCGCTCGGTGCGCTGGCGCCACCGGATCACGAGCACGACGAGCGTCACGACTCCCAGCGGAACGGCGATCGGCCGGGAGAGCCCGACGAGCAGCGCCACGGCCGTGGCGACGAGCCACCGCTCCCGCGACAGCGCATAGAGGTAGCCGACGAGCAGCAGCATCGCGAGCGACTCGGTGTAGGCCAGCTGCAGCGTGACCGACGCGGGGAAGCTCGCCCAGAGGGCCACCACGAGGTATGCCGCCGGGTCGCCGATGCGGTCGCGCAGCAGCAGTCCCATGATGACCGCCGCTGCGACGCCACAGAGCAGGGCGATCGTCGAGGCGACGGCGGGGAAACCGAGGCCGGTCACCGCCATGACGGCGCGGGCGAGGTAGGGGAAGAGCGGGTAGAACGCCCAGGGGTTCTCGCCCACCTTGCCCGTGTCGGTGACGGGGAGGGTGGAGGGGTAGCCGTTCTCGGCGATCAGTTGGTACCACTGACCGTCCCACAGCGCCGTGAAGGCGAAGTAGCCGACCGGCACGTCGTCGCCGCCGGTCATGCCGCTCGGCGCCTGCTGGCGCATGACGACGAGCAGGATCGTCGTCGTGACGACCCGCGCCATCGCGTAGACCGCGAGCACCCACAGGACGAACTCGCGGCGGGGCCGGAGCCGGGGTGCGTCGGTCATCGACGGTGTTCGCGGCCGCAGGGTGGGTGCGTCGGTCATGGACGGGGTTCGCGGCCGAGCGGCGGCTCGGGTTGCTCGTGCTGCGCGGCCTGCTCGTGCCGGGCGGCGTGCTCGTGCTGGGCGGCGTGTTCGGCGGGGTCGGCCTGCGCGGTGGCACGGGACCGCTCGGTGACCTCGGCGCGCACCGGCGCGGACGGCCCGCCCCGGAGCACGGCGATCTCCTCGTCCTTCTCGCGCAGCTCGCGTCGGAGTCGGTCGACCACGCCGTCGACCTGGCTCATCCGGTAGCCCCGGAGCCCCACGTCGAAGACGAGGTCGTCGAAGTCGGTGTCCTCGATCGGGTCGTCGGGCAACGGCTCGTGCGACAGGCTCCGCGTGCCGCCGCCGAGTCCGCCCGCGGAGCCGGCGCCGATGAGGCCGAGCACGAGCGCCGCGACGAAGCACACCACGACGACGCCGACGAAGAGGATGAACCAGGTCACCGCGTCGGCTCCTCGTAGGTCGTGATCGCCGCGACCGCCGTGGCCGGGTCGTCGGTGAGGATGAGGCGGTCGAGGTCCTCGGGGCCGATCATGCCGCTCTCGAGCACGGAGTCACGCAGCCAGTCGATGAGCCCCTGCCAGTAGGACGTGCCCATCAGCACGACGGGGAACTCGGTGACCTTGCGGGTCTGCGCCAGCGTCACCGCCTCGAAGAGCTCGTCGAGCGTGCCGAAGCCGCCCGGCAGCACGATGAAGCCGCGGGAGTACTTGAGGAACATGACCTTGCGCGCGAAGAAGTAACGGAAGTTGATGCCGAGGTCGACGAACTCGTTGAGCCCCGTCTCGAAGGGCAGCTCGATGCCGAGCCCCACCGACGTGCCGCGCGCCTCGTAGGCACCGCGGTTGGCCGCCTCCATGGCGCCCGGTCCCCCACCGGTGATGACCGCGAAGCCGGCCTCGACGAGCTTGCGTCCCACCTCGACCCCCATGGCGTATGCCGGGTCGCTGGGCTGGGTGCGCGCGGATCCGAAGACCGCCACCGCGGGACCGAGCTCGGACAGCGAGCCGAAGCCCTCGACGAACTCGGACTGGATGCGCATGACCCGCCACGGGTCGGCGTGCAGCCAGTCGACGTGGGTCGTGCCCTGCAGGAGCCGCTGGTCGGTCGTCGTCGCCGGCACCCGGCCACGGCGCAGGGTCACCGGCCCGGTCTGGCGCCTGGCTCCCGCGTCGGGCCGGACCGGCTGGGGCTGCACGTCCGGCTGCTCGTCGGGCTGCTCGTCAGTCACAGCGTCACCCTATGTGTCCCGGCTCGGTCGAGATCGTCACTGGCTCGTCTCGGACGCGACTCGGACTCGACTCTCGCGCGTCCCTGGCGCGTCCCTGGCGCGTCTCTGGCCCGTCTCAGAACGAGTGGCCGCGTCAGGCCAGCCAGCGCAGCAGCGCGGCCTCGGCGGCGACGTACTGCTCGACCGGGCAGCTCTCGTCGTCCATGTGCGCGAGGTTGGGGTCGCCGGGGCCGTAGTTGACGGCTGGCATGCCGAGCGCCGAGAAGCGGGCGACATCGGTCCAGCCCTCCTTGGCGCTCACGGGCACCCCGAGCGCCTCGATGAAGGCCTGGGCAGCCGGCAGGTGCAGCCCCGGGCGGGCGCCGTCGGCGGCGTCGCCGAGAGTGACGTCGTAGCCGTCGAAGACCTGGCGCACGTGGGCGAGGGCAGCCTCGGTGTCCTTGTCGGGCGCGTAGCGGTAGTTGACCGTCACCGTGCACCGGTCGGGGATGACGTTGCCCGCGATGCCGCCCGTGATGCCCACGGCCTGCAGCGCCTCGTGGTAGTCGAGACCGTCGACCGTGACCGTCGCCGCCTCGTAGGCGGCCAGCCGGCCCAGCACGTCGGCGGCGTCGTGGATCGCGTTGTGGCCCTTCCACGGACGGGCCGAGTGCGCCGCTGTGCCGGTCGTGACGACCTCGACCCGCAGGGTGCCCTTGCAGCCGCCCTCGATGGCCCCGTCGGTGGGCTCGAGCAGCACGGCGAAGTCGCCCTCGAGCAGCTCGGGGCGGGTGTCGGCGAGTCGGCCGAGACCGTTGAAGCGTCCGTCGATCTCCTCGCAGTCGTAGAAGAGGAAGGTGAGGTCGCGAGTGGGCTCCGCGACCTCCGCGGCGACCCGGAGCATGACGGCGACGCCACCCTTCATGTCGACGGTGCCCCGGCCCCAGAGCAGCCCGTCGATCTGCCGGGTCGGCAGGTTGGGGGCGGCGGTCAGCGGCACGGTGTCGATGTGGCCCGCGAGCACGACCCGCTCCGCGCGGCCGAGCGAGGTGCGAGCCACGACGGTGTTGCCGGCGCGCTCGACGTGCAGGTGCTCGAGCGGACGCAGCGCGGCCTCGATCGCGTCGGCGAGTGCGGCCTCGTCCTGGCTCACGGACTCGATGTCGCAGACGGCCGCAGTGAGCGCGACGACGTCGGTGGACAGGTCGAGCGTGGCGGCGGAGGTGGCCTGGGCGGCTTCGGTCGGGGACGGCATACCGGGAAGGCTAGCGGCAGCAGCCGACGGTGCGGCGGCGTGCTCACCCAACCCGCGCCCAGCACGCGAGCCGGGTTGCGCGGCGCCGACCGACCAGCCCTACCCTTGGGCGCATGTCTGAGCAGCGGAGTGCGTGGGGATTCGGTCTGGCGACGGTCACGGACGGTGGGCAGGTGCTGGACACCTGGTATCCCTCCCCCGCCCTCGGGACGGCGCCCGACGACGCGAGCGCCCCCGACGCGCTGCAGGCGCTCGTCGGCTCGGACCCGCTGCGAGGCGTGCGCACCGAGATCGTGCGCACCGAGATCGACCTCGACGCGGCCCCCGACGGCACGCCCGACGCCTACCTGCGTCTGCACCTGCTATCGCACTGCCTCGTGCGCCCCAACGAGCTGGGCCTCGACGGCATCTTCGGCGCGCTGCCCAACGTCGCGTGGACGAGTGCCGGCCCTTGCGCCGTCGACGGTTTCGAGCAGACCCGCATCCGGCTGCGCGCCGCCGGTCACGTCGCCGTCTACGGCGTCGACAAGTTCCCGCGGATGACCGACTACGTCGTGCCCCCCGGCGTACGCATCGCCGACGCAGACCGCGTGCGGCTGGGCGCGCACCTGTCGCCCGGCACCACCGTCATGCACGAGGGCTTCTGCAACTTCAACGCCGGCACGCTCGGCACCTCGATGGTCGAGGGACGCATCGTGCAGGGCGTCGTCGTCGGCGACGGGTCCGACATCGGGGCGGGTGCCTCCATCATGGGCACACTTTCCGGCGGCGGCACGGAACGCGTCAGCATCGGTGAGCGTTGTCTGGTCGGGGCCAACGGTGGCATCGGCATCGCCCTCGGCGACGACTGCGTCGTCGAGGCGGGGCTCTATGTCACCGCCGGCACCAAGGTGACGCTGCCCGACGGCTCGGTCGTCAAGGCGAGGGAGCTGTCGGGGTCGAGCAACATCCTGTTCATCCGCAACAGCGTCACGGGTGCCGTCGAGGCCCGCGACCGTGCGGGCACCGGCATCACCCTCAACGCGGCCCTGCACGCCAACGACTGACCGACCACCGCCGGCCCTGCCTCGAGCCGACCGGCGCCCACCGAAGGACACCCCTCCACCATGTCGAAGACCCGACCCGCCCCTGACCGGGCCGGGCCGAGCCGCCCCGTCACCGGGTCGCCCGCCCGGCGCCGTCGACGGGGCCTCACGCTGCTCGTCGTCGTCGGACTGGTCGCCGCGGGCGGCTACTTCGGTGGACGCTTCCTGCTCGACAGCGTCGTCAACCCGCAGTGCACGATCAGCGCCGGCGGCATGACCGAGACCTTCGACCCGGAGCAGACCGGCAACGCCGCCCTCATCGCGGCCCTGTCGCTCAAGCGCGACCTGCCTCCGCGAGCCGCGACGATCGCCCTGACGACCGCCATCCAGGAGAGCAAGATCCGCAACCTGCGCTACGGAGACCGCGACTCGCTGGGCCTCTTCCAGCAGCGGCCCAGCCAGGGTTGGGGCACTGAGGAGGAGATCCTCGATCCCGTCTACTCGACCAACACCTTCTTCGACGCCCTGGTGAAGTACAAGGGCTACGAGAACACCGACATCACGACGATCGCGCAGAAGGTGCAGAAGAGCGGCTTCCCCGAGGCCTACCGCGACCACGAGGGCGAGGGTCGCGTGCTCGCCTCCACCCTGACGGGGCACTCCCCCGCCGGGCTGACCTGCCGGCTCGACGCGCCGACCGCCTCGGTGGCCCCGGCCGACGTCGCGGCCGACCTCGAGCGGCAGATGGGGATCACCGACACCTCCGTGGGCGACGGCGTGCTCACCGTCACCGCCGCTGACGCCACCTCGGCGTGGGCGGTCGCGCACTGGGCCGTCGCCAGGGCCGAGCAGTACGGCGCCACGACGGTCACCGTCGGCGACCGCACGTGGGACCGCGCCGACCGCGACGCCACGTGGTCGGACGGCGCCAACGACGGCACCACCGTCACCATCGCCCTGGCCTGACCCCGTCGAGTGGGCACTTTCCACCCGTCGCCGGTCGTCCCCCGCTCGATGGAAAGTGCCCACTCGACCGTGGTCTGAGTCGAGTGGGCACTTTCCACCCTCGACCTCGCCCCCGTATGCCGCCCCGCACGTCGAGTGGGCACTTTCCACCATCGACCTCGCCCTCCGTATGCCGCCCCGCACGTCGAGTGGGCACTTTCCACCATCGACCTCGCCCCCGTATGCCCGCCCCGCACGTCGAGTGGGCACTTTCCACCCGTCCCAGCCGACCCACCCTCGATGGAAAGTGCCCCCTCGACCGTGGTCTCCGTCGAGTGGGCACTTTCCACCCTCGACCTCGCCCTCCGTATGCCGCCCCGCACGTCGAGTGGGCACTTTCCACCCTCGACCTCGCCCCCGTATGCCGCCCCGCACGTCGAGTGGGCACTTTCCATCACCGAGCCGCGGGCCTCAGCCGGAGACCTCGTCCAGGTGCTGGAGGAGGTCGTGGGCGGCGAGCTCGACGTCCTTGTGCCGCCACTCCGACGCCCGGTAGACGCAGGCGATGAGCGCCGAGCGGTGCACCCGGCGCAGGTCGCCGTAGACGAACGCATACCGCGCCTTGGTCGCGTCGTTGGCGCCCTCGGTGAGCCCGAGGTGCCACGCGGCGTAGTCGTCCCACGAGTGCGTCTCGAGGAAGGCGTTCTGCGCCTCGGCGTTCGGCTGCACGTCTCCCCAGTCGCTGTCGAGGACGTACTGCCGCTTGTCGATGAGCTCGCGGCACCGCGCGACGGCCGCGTCGTTGACGTGGTACTTGGCCATCACCCCATCATGCCGATGTCCCCGACCCTTGCGGGGCGGGGACATCGGTGAACTCGAGCGGGGTGGGTCAGCCCGGGTAGTTGCGCTCCGGGGCGCCGGTGTAGATCTGGCGCGGGCGGCCGATCTTGGTCTCCGGGTCGTTCATCATCTCGCGCCACTGGGCGATCCAGCCCGGCAGGCGACCGATGGCGAAGAGCACGGTGAACATCTTCGACTCGAAGCCCATGGCCTTGTAGATGAGGCCGGTGTAGAAGTCGACGTTCGGGTAGAGCTTGCGCTCGACGAAGTAGTCGTCGGCCAGGGCGATCTCCTCGAGACCCTTGGCGATCTCGAGCAGCGGGTCGTTGTGGCCGAGCTTCTCGAGGATGTCGTCGGCGGCCTTCTTGATGATCGCCGCGCGCGGGTCGTAGTTCTTGTAGACGCGGTGTCCGAAGCCCATGAGGCGGACACCGTCCTCCTTGTTCTTGACCTTCTCCATGAAGTGCTTCGGGTCATCGCCCGACGCGTGGAGCTTGCCGAGCATCTCGAGGACGGCCTGGTTGGCACCGCCGTGGAGCGGGCCCGACAGGGCGTGGATGCCGGCCGAGACCGAGTTGAAGAGGTTGGCGTGGGCCGAGCCGACGAGACGCACCGTCGAGGTCGAGCAGTTCTGCTCGTGGTCGGCGTGCAGGATGAAGAGCAGGTCGAGGGCCTTGGCGACCGTGGGGTCGACCTCGTAGGGCTCGACGGGGTAGCCGAAGGTCATCCGCAGGAAGTTCTCGACGAACGACAGCGAGTTGTCGGGATACATGTACGGCTGGCCGACGCTCTTCTTGTGGGCCATGGCCGCGATCGTCGGCAGCTTGGCGAGCAGGCGCACGGTCGAGATCTCGACCTGCTCCTGGTCGAAGGGGTCGAGGCTGTCCTGGTAGAACGTGCCGAGCGCCGAGACGGCCGAGCTGAGCACGGGCATCGGGTGGGCGTCGCGCGGGAAGCCGTTGAAGAAGGCGCGCAGGTCCTCGTGCAGCATCGTGTGCCGGCGGATGAGGCCCTCGAAGCGGCTCAGCTCGTCGGGCGTCGGCAGCTCGCCGTAGATGAGCAGGTAAGCGACCTCGACGAACGACGACTTCTCGGCCAGCTGGTCGATCGGGTAGCCGCGGTAGCGCAGGATGCCCTGGTCGCCGTCGATGTAGGTGATGTCGCTCTTGCACGACGCGGTGTTGACGAACCCGACGTCATAGGTGACGCGGCCGGTCTCCTTGAGAAGCGACCCGACACTGATCCCGTCGTTGCCGTCGACGGCCTCGACACCCGGGAAGGTGAGTTCCTTGTCTGCGACCTTGAGCGTCGCGTCCACTGCCTTCGTCACTGTGTCTCGCCTCCTGTCGTTCCGGCCAGGGGTCGCCGGAGGTGTCCGCGTGCGACGTTACCCCAGCGGCGGGCGGGAGGACCAAACAGGGTCCATCCCTGAAACACGCGCTCGGCCAACGTTTGTCGCCGGGCGTCGCCGCTGGTCAGGGCGCGGCGGTCAGACGGGAGCAGGCAGCGTCGATGCGTTCGTCGGTGGCGGTGAGCGCGATGCGCACGTGCCGGCCCCCGGCGGCACCGTAGAACGACCCGGGTGCGACCAGGATGCCGCGGTCGGCAAGCGCCGAAACCGTTGTCCAGCAGTCCTCTTCGCGGGTTACCCACAGATAGAGCCCCGCCTCTGAGTGGTCGACGCGCAGGCCCGCCGCGGTGACGGCTGCGAGCAACCGCTCTCGACGGCGCCCGTATGCCGCCCGCTGCGCATCGACGTGGGTGTCGTCGCGCAGGGCGACCGCCATGGCGTGCTGCACGGGTGTGGGCATGATCATGCCGGCGTGCTTGCGCACCTCGAGGACCGATCGGATGATCGCCGGGTCGCCGGCGACGAAGGCGGCGCGGTAGCCGGCGAGGTTGCTCTGCTTGGACAGGGAGTAGACGGCAAGCAGGCCCGTGTGATCTCCCCCGCTGACGTCGGGGTGCAGGATGCTCGGTGTCGTCGTGCCCACCTGCCCCTCGCGCCAGTCGAGCTCGGCGTAGCACTCGTCACTGGCGACGATGACGTCGTGCGCACGTGCCCACTCGACGACCTTGCGGAGGTGCGGCACTCCGAGCACCTGGCCGTTGGGGTTGCCGGGACTGTTGAGCCACAACAGCTTTGGCGTCGTGGCGGCGGTCAGCGGGCCGAGGCTGGTGAGCGACTGCGCCACGACGGAGGTCGCGCCCGCCAGCCGCGCCCCGATGTCGTAGGTCGGATAGGCGACGGCCGGGATGCCGACGAGGTCGCCCCGGCCCAGGCCGAGGAAGGTCGGCAGCCACGCCACGAGCTCCTTGCTGCCGATGGTCGGAAGCACCGCGTCGGCTCCGAGACCGGTGACGCCCCGACGGCGGGCGAACCACTCGCCGATGGCGTGGCGAAGGTCAGCCGTGCCGATGGTCAGGGGGTAGCCCGGCGCGTCGGCGGCGGCCACGAGCGCTGCGCGCACGACCTCCGGCGTCGGGTCGACCGGGGTGCCGACCGACAGGTCGACGAGCCCCTCCGGGTGGGCACTCGCCCGAGCCTTGTAGGGCGCGAGCGAGTCCCACGGGAAGTCGGGCAGCGCCGGCGGAGAGAGCGTGGGGACCACGCGTCAGCTCGTTCGGCTCACTCGTTGTGCTCTTGCGGGGGCAGGGCGGCGATGAGCGGGTGGTCCTTGTCGATGACGCCCATCTTGGCAGCGCCGCCCGGGCTGCCGAGGTCGTCGAAGAACTGCACGTTGGCGTCGTAGTAGTCGGCCCACTGCTCGGGGACGTCGTCCTCGTAGTAGATGGCCTCGACGGGGCAGACCGGCTCGCACGCGCCGCAGTCGACACACTCGTCAGGGTGGATGTAGAGCGACCGCTTGCCTTCGTAGATGCAGTCGACCGGACACTCCTCGATGCACGCCCGATCCTTCAGGTCGACGCAAGGCTGGGCGATGACGTAGGTCATGGGGTGCGGACCTCCTGCTGTGGAGCGTTCGGGGCGGATGCGTGCACCGCTTAGTATGCCGGACATGACTGGCGACCCCACGCAAGACCCCGCCGCTGAGACGCCTGACGAGGGCTCTCTGCCGGTGGACGTTCCGACGTCCGACGAGGGGTCCGACCGCCCGGCCACCGACACCGCCGGGCACCTGCTGACGGCTGGACTGACCATCGGCAACAGGGTCGTCGTGCGCTATCGCCTCGAGGACGGCTCGCAGGCCCGGGCGACCGACTTCATCGGTGAGCTCGTCGCCCGCAACGACGACTTCCTCATCGTCGACACGAAGAAGCAGCGGGTCAAGCTCATCCGGGCCGACGTCATCGCCGCCAAGGACGTGCCGCCGCCCGCGAGCCGTCCGGGCCCCGCGCACGAGCGGGTCGGGGCCGACGACCTCGAGGTGCTGATGGCCAAGGGCTGGGTCGCCCCCGACCGCGCCGGCCTCGGCGACTGGGTGCTCCGCTCGGCCGGGGGCTTCACGGGGCGGGCCAACTCCGCCCTCGTCGTGGGCGACCCCAGCCTGCCGATCGACAAGGCGATCGACTACGTCGAGCGGTGGTACGCCGAGCGTGACGCCGCCCCCCTCTTCCAGCTGCCCGGGGAGCCGGGTTTCGCCGTCGCCGACGTGCCCGCCGGAGCCGCCCTGCTCGAGCGCGGCTATGTCGCTGGCGGAGGCCGCGCCGACTGGGACAAAGTGCTCGTCATGACCGGGCTGGCCTCCGCCGTGCCTGCGCTGACGACCGAGTCGGCGCCGGTCACCGCCGACGCCAAGCTCTCGCCCGAGTGGCTGATGACCTACGGGCGCAGCCGGTCGGTGGTGCCCGGAGTGACGGAGGCGGTCCTCACCGGCAGCGACGGGCAGCTCTTCCTGTCGGTGCGCGACGAGACCACCCGCCAGCTCGTCGGCATCGCACGCCTCGCGATCCACCCGGGCTGGGCGGGCCTCTTCGGCCTCTGGGTCGACCCTGCCCACCGGCGCCGCGGCATCGCGTCGACAATCGTGTCGGCCGCGGCCATGGTGGCCCGTGAGAACGCGATGCCCGCCATCTACCTGCAGGTCTCGTCGGCCAACACCGACGGCGTGGCCTTCTGGCAGAGCCTCGGCTTCGGCGTGCACCACGACTACACCTACTTGGCGCGACCGAGCGCCTGAGCGTCGACGGCTCAGGCCAGCAGCGAGGTCTGCTGCTCCGTCCCGGCCACCGGTCGCCACGTGCGCGGGTCGACGCGGCGGAAGCCCTCGCGCCCCGTCGTGCGCGTGGCGACGAGGTTGGAGAGGGCGTGCACGTCCTCGCCGACGACGAGCACCTGGGTCGCGTGGGCGCGCAGGGCGTCGTTCTTGACGGCACGGGCGGCGTCGTCGCGCACGACGTGCGTCACGAGGTCGTCGTCGACGACCGAGGGCGGGTAGGGGTCGTCGTCGCCGAGCAGCACGAGCGGCCACGGGCGCTCCCCCGTGGTGTCGCGGCACCGGGCGTGCTCTCGCCACCACGACTCGCTGCGGTATGCCGCCGGGTCGGCCTCGCGCAGCCACGCGCGGTCCTCGCGGGCCCAGGTGAGCGGCGTCAGGATCTCGAAGGCGCGAGCGGGCAGCAGGTCGTCGGGGACCAGCTCCAGGGCGCGGCGGGTGACCCGGTGGGTCTGCACGTGGTCGGGGTGACCGTAGCCGCCGTGCTCGTCGTAGGTGACGACGACGTCGGGCCGCAGCGTGCCGATGAGCGCAGCGACGAGGCCGGCCGCTTCGTCGAGGTCGGCTGCCGTGAAGGCCTCCGGTCGGGCGGCTGCGGCAGAGCCGACCATGCCGGAGTCGCGGTAGAGCGAGAGCCGGCCCGGCTCCGCGCCGAGCACGTGCATCGTCGCCCCGACCCGGCGCAGCGCCTCGGTCAGCTCGCCGTGTCGGTGCTGGCCGAGGGCGTCGTCGGAGTCGCCCTCGAGGTGCGCGAGCCCCGGCGGGATGACCTCGCCCTCCTCGCCGAGGGTGCAGGTCAGGACGTGCACCTCGTCACCGCGCGCGACGTGGTGGGCCATCGCGATGCCGCACGTCAGCGACTCATCGTCGGGGTGGGCGTGGACGAAGAGGAGCCGCGACGCACGCGACCCCACTGCCTCGGCTGGCTGGGCCGACTCGGTTGGCACGGCTGACACGTCGTTCCTCCTCAGCGCACGGCGACGGTGGCGAGGTCGACGATGCCACCCACGGCGTGGTCCTCGTAGTGGCGCACCCCGGCGCCGTGCAGGTGCAGGGCCTTGGTCGCCGAGAGCGCGATGTAGCCGCCCTTGGCCCGGATCGCCTCGTCGACCTGCTTCCACACGCGCATCCGGGCCGAGGGGTCCCCTGTGGCGTCGGCCTTGTCGATGAGGGCGGCGACGCTGTCGTCGGCGAAGTAGCCGACGTCCTGACCGGGCCCGGAGGAGTCGATGTTGATGCGCGCGTCGAAGAGCGCCGGCAGCACGCCGCTCGGTGACGGGATGTCGGACGTCCAGACCCCACGGAAGACGTCGTAGCGCTCGACCGAGGTCTTGTCCTCGATGGTCTCGTAGTACTTCTCGGGCTCGACGCCGGTGAGCTGCACGTCGAAGCCGGCGCGCTCCCACCCGGCGGCGAGCGCGGCATACGCCTTGTCGACGAGCGCGGACTTCGCGTGCACGACGCGCACCGTCACCGGTAGGCGCACCCCCGCATCGGTGAGCACCTTGCGGGCGGCCTCGGGGTCGCCCGTCAGCGAGGATCCGCTCGGCGGCTCGAGACTGCTCGGGTCGATGCTGGGCGCCAGGATCGACCACGACGGGTCACCGGAACCCTCGCCGCCGCTGGCGCTGACATAGGTCGCACGGTTGGTCGCCATCGCAAACGCTTGTCGCACAGCGGGATTGGACATGACCGTGCTGCGCATGTTGAGCGCGAGGTAGTCGACGTTGCCCGTGTGGGGGAAGGTCAGACGCGCCTGGAGGTCCGTGCCCGCCTGGTTGCGCAGGGTGGGCGACGCGGCGACCCACGACACGGCATACGCGTCGTCGTCCTGCTGGTTGAGCAGCCGCTCGATGACGGCGGACTCGCCCAGCCCCGTCGTGACCTCGATGCGGTCGGGGTAGGCCTTGCGGATCGGGTCGGTGCCGGGGTCCCAGTGCTCGTTGCGCACGAAGGTGCCGCCGGTGCCGACGACCCACGGCTTCTCGAGGCGGTAGGGACCGCTGCTGAGGACGACGTGCCCCGGCTTGTCCCCCGACGCGTCGCCAGCCTTTTCGCCGGCCTCGTCGGCCGTGACCTTGCGCGGCGCGAACTCCGGCAGCGCCACGACGTGCGGGAAGTCCGGCTCGGGCTCGCGCAGCCGGAAGGTGATGGTGCGCCCCTTGCAGCTGACGGCGCGGTCGAAGTCGGGCTGGTGGCGCGTGTCGGCCGGGCCCGCATAGACGGGCTTCTCGAGTCCCTCGGGCGTCACCTGGGTCGGCACGTCGAGCAGGTAGGTCGCATAGTTCGTGCCACCCACGTGCGTCGCGCGGTCGAAGGTGCGGGCCACCCCGTGACGCACGTCCTCGCACGTGATCGGCGAGCCGTCCTGCCACGTCACGCCCTCGCGCAACGTGAAGGTCCACGAGCGGGAGTCCGTGCTCGCCCGACCGGTGTCGGTGGCGAGGTCCCCTTGGAGGTCACGCTGCCGCTCGCCGATGCCGTATGCCGTGAGGCCCCTCGCGAAGGTGCGCTGGGCGAAGAAGGCCTCCGGGCCGACATACATCAGCTGGGGGTCCCAGGTGTCGATGCTGCCCGCGACGAGCACGCGCAGCGTGCCACCCGGCTGACCCCCCTGCGCCGCGGCGACCCCGACAGCGGCGTTGCCGGCGCCGCCGCCGTCAGTGGGTGACGGCGACGTCGTGCACGAGGCGGCCCCGGTCGCCACGACGGCCGCGACCACGGCGGAGACGACGCCGACACCGAGCCGTCGGGCCGCACGCGGCCATCGAGACAGCACGGAGCGCGCTCCGTCGACCCGGCGTCTCACACCCGATCAGCCCTCGGCCTTCGCCGCCGAACGGGCTCGGGCAGCGGAGCGGGCGCGCACGTTGGCGTCGAGCTCGACCTTGCGGATGCGCACCGCCTCCGGAGTGACCTCGACACACTCGTCCTCGCGGCAGAACTCGAGGCTCTGCTCGAGGCTGAGCTTGCGCGGCGGCACGATCTTCTCGAAGTTGTCGGAGGAGGAGGCGCGCACGTTGGTGAGCTTCTTCTCCTTGGTGATGTTGACGTCCATGTCGTCGGCGCGGGAGTTCTCGCCGACGATCATGCCCTCGTAGACCTCGGTCGTCGGGTCGGTGAAGAGCGTGCCGCGCTCCTGGAGGTTGACCATCGCGTAGGCCGTGACGACGCCCTTGCGGTCGGAGACCAGCGACCCGCTGACGCGCGTCGTGATGGCGCCGAACCACGGCTCGTAGTCCTCGAAGACGTGGTGGGCGATGCCGGTGCCACGGGTCTCGGTGAGGAACTCGGTGCGGAAGCCGATGAGGCCACGGCTCGGCACGAGGAACTCCATGCGGATCCAGCCGGTGCCGTGGTTGGTCATCTGCTCCATGCGGCCCTTGCGGGCGGCGAGGATCTGCGTGATCGGGCCGAGGAACTCCTCCGGCGTGTCGATCGTGAGGCGCTCGACGGGCTCGTGCACCTTGCCGTCCACCTCGCGGGTGACGACCTGGGGCTTGCCGACGGTCAGCTCGTAGCCCTCGCGGCGCATCTGCTCGACGAGGATGGCGAGGGCGAGCTCGCCTCGACCCTGCACCTCCCACGCGTCGGGGCGCTCGGTCGGCAGGATGCGCAGCGACACGTTGCCGATGAGTTCCTTGTCGAGACGGTCCTTGACCATGCGGGCGGTGACCTTGGAGCCGCGCACCTGACCGACCATCGGGCTGGTGTTGGTGCCGATCGTCATCGAGATGGCGGGCTCGTCGACCGTGATGAGCGGCAGCGGGATGGGGTTGTCGGCGTCGGCGAGCGTCTCGCCGATGGTGATCTCGGGGATGCCGGCGACGGCGATGATGTCGCCCGGGCCGGCGCTCTCGGCGGGCTTGCGCTCGAGGGCCTCGGTCATGAGCAGCTCGGTGATCTTCACACGCTGCTGCGAGCCGTCGTGACGGCACCACATGACCTGCTGGCCCTTCTTGATCGTGCCGTTGAAGACACGGAGCAGGGCGAGGCGGCCGAGGAAGTTGGACGCGTCGAGGTTGGTGACGTGGGCCTGCAGGGGGGCCTCGTCGTCATAGACCGGCGCGGGGATGGTCGACAGGATGGTGTCGAAGAGGGCCTCGAGGTCCTCGCCCTCGGGCATGCCACCGTCGTCGGGGCGCTCGAGTGACGCACGGCCGGCCCTGGCCGAGGCGTAGACGATCGGGAAGTCGATCTGCTCCTCGGTGGCATCGAGGTCGAGGAAGAGCTCGTAGGTCTCGTCGACGACCTCGGCGATGCGCGAGTCGGGACGGTCGACCTTGTTGATGCAGAGGATCACCGGCATCTTGGCGGCCAGCGCCTTGCGCAGCACGAAGCGGGTCTGGGGCAGCGGGCCCTCGGACGCGTCGACGAGCAGGACGACGCCGTCGACCATGGACAGGCCGCGCTCGACCTCGCCACCGAAGTCGGCGTGGCCGGGGGTGTCGATGATGTTGATGGTGACGCCGTCGGTGAGGCCGCGCTCGGCAGCCGCCTTGCCCGTGTAGTGCACGGCGGTGTTCTTCGCGAGGATGGTGATGCCCTTCTCGCGCTCGAGGTCACCGGAGTCCATCGCCCGCTCGTCGACGTGCTGGTGCTCGCCGAACGCACCGGACTGCCAGAGCATCTTGTCGACGAGGGTGGTCTTGCCGTGGTCGACGTGAGCGACGATGGCGACGTTGCGGATGTCCGCACGGGTCTTCAAAGGCATGAGGGACATTCTCTCAGGGTTTTCGGGTGCCTTCGTACACGAGCAGCCCGGCACGCTCCCCGCTCGCTCTCGCAGCGCCCTATCGGTGGCGCTCGACGAGCCGGTCCATGAGGGCGTCCATGCGGGCGTCGACCTGCTGGCGGGCCGGGTCGGCGTCGAACCAGTCGACGATCTCGGCGGCGCCCCGCTGGAAGGGCACGGTCGCGCACCACCCGGGCACGACCTGCTTGACCTTGGAGTTGTCGAAGACCATCGAGTGCGCCTTGTCGCCGAGCAGGGCGGCGCCCCAGTCGGCATCGACGGCGGCGACGGCATCGGAGGTCACGTGCACGAGCCGGGGCGTCACGCCCGCAGCCTCCGCGACGATCTCGTAGACCTGGTTCCAGCTCAGCCACTCGTCCGAGGTGATGTGGAAGCTGTCGCCGATGGCGGCCGGGTGGCCGAGCAGGCCGACGAACGCGCGAGCGAAGTCGGTGTGGTGCGTCAGCGTCCACAGCGAGGTGCCGTCGCCGTGCACGACGACCTCGGCGCCGCGCCGCATGCGGTCGACGACCGTCCACCCGCCGTCGAAGGGCGGGGCGGTGTGGTCGTAGGTGTGCGACGGCCGCACGATCGTGACCGGCAGGCCCTCCTCCCGGTGGGCCCGCACGAGCAGGTCCTCGGCGGCGATCTTGCCGCGCGAGTAGTCCCAGAAGGGGTTGCGCAGCGGCGTCGACTCGACGACGGGCAGCCGGGCCGGCGGGGTCTGGTAGGCCGAGGCGGAGCTGATGAAGACGTACTGCCCCATCCGGCCGCGCAGCACATCGAGGCGTGACGTCACATCATCGGGCCCGAAGGCCCGGAAGTCGGCCACCACGTCGAAGTCACGGTCGCCGAGCGCTGCCCGGAAGGAGTCGGGGTCGTCGAGGTCGCCGGTCAGCAGCTGGCAGCCCTCGGGCGCGGGCCGGGTCGTCGTGAGCCCCCGTCCGAGCACGAAGACCTCGAAACCCTCCTCGAGGGCGCGGCGGGTGCACGCCGAGCTGATGATCCCGGTGCCGCCGAGGAAGAGCACGGAGGGCGCTGGCATGGGTGGTCTCACTCTCGGTCGGTGACGGCGGACGTCGGCTCGCCGATCACGTCCGCGGCCACGCAGCACCGTAGCCCGCCCCACCGCGCCCCGGGGGTTGGCGCACCGCAACCCCGCCGGTATGCCGCTCGGCCCCGCACGCCGTCCCGCGCGGCGGGCAGACGGACCGCCACGAACCTGCGACACCACCGACCACGGTGCTCACGGGCGCGTCAGCGGCACCGTCGTGGAGGTCGTTGGGTCCTGGGGCCACGACGTCAGGACAGGGCGGCCTCGAGCGCCCGCACGATCGGCAGGTCCGCTGGGAGCCAGGGCACGGCATACAGCTGCGACGCCTCGAGCCAGCGCAGCTCGTCGTGGTCCTCGAGCGGGGCGGGCTCGCCGCCGGTCACCTCGACGAACCACACGAGCATCTCGTAGCGCTCGCCGAGCGGCCAGGTCGTGCCCGGCAACGGGCCCGGAAGGTGCGGACCGACCCGCACCTCGATGCCGAGCTCCTCGAGCAGCTCGCGGTGCAGCGCCGCGAGCGGCATCTCTCCGTCGTCGACCTTGCCACCGGGCAGCTCCCACCCGCCCGCGAGCGCCGACGGCTCGGTGCGGCGTGCTGCAAGCAGCCGGGTGGGCCGCACGAGGTCGTCGACGACGGCCGCGCCGACGACGAGGCGCACGGCGGGGGTGACGGGATCGGGAACGGTGCTCATGGCGGGCTAGATCGTGCCATACCGGACCCCGGTCAACCGTCGCACTGCGGCGTGCCGCTTCCCCCACGGCCCTGCCGGGCGTTGACTGGGAAGCATGAGCCGACTGCTGACCGACGACGAGATCACCCGCCAGCTCGCCGACCTGCCCGACTGGTCGCGGGACGGCGACACGCTCCGGGCGAGCTACGAAGCGCCGGACTTCCTGGCCGGCATCCGGCTCGTGCAGGAGGTGGCGCTGCTGGCCGAGGCGATGGACCACCACCCCGACATGGACGTGCGGTGGCGCACCATCTCCTTCGCCCTCTCGACGCATTCCGAGGGAGGGCTGACCCAGCTCGATGTCGAGCTCGCCCACGAGATCGCCCAGGAGGCCACCCGGGTCCGCGCGACGCCGACCGGGTGAGGCCCCCGCTTCCATCGCTTAGGATTGCCTGCATGCGATCGCACTCACGCCTTGACTCGCGCGCCGAGTCCCAGGAGGGCCATAGTCCCGAGCCGGACGGCCCCACGGCTGCCCGGCTCCCCCAGCCCCACTCGCTCACGCGGGTGGTGATCGCATGAGCATCGCCCTCGGGATCGCGCTGATCCTCGCCCTGACGGCGGCGACCGGCTACTTCGTCGCCCAGGAGTTCGCCTACGTCGCCGTCGACCGCAACGCCCTCAAGGAGCTCGCCGCCAAGGGTGACGAGCCGGCCCAACGGGCCCTCAAGGTCACCTCGCGCCTGTCCTTCACCCTGTCGGCCGCCCAGTTCGGCATCACCGTGACCGCGCTGCTCGTCGGCTACATCTCCGAGCCCCTCGTCGGCGCCGGCATCGCCGAGCTGCTCGACCCCTCGATGTCGTATGCCGCCCGCCTCAGCCTGTCGGTCACCGCCGTGCTGATCTTCTCGACCGTCGTGCAGATGGTCTTCGGCGAGCTGGCCCCCAAGAACCTCGCGATCGCCCGCACCGTGCCACTGGCCCGTGCGCTGTCGCGCTCGACCCTCATCTACCTCACCGTCGCGGGCCCTATCGTGCGGCTCTTCGACCGGGCCTCGACGACCCTGCTGCGCAAGGTCGGCATCGAGCCCGTCGAGGAGCTCGAGCACGGCGCCACCGCCGAGGACCTCACCCGCATCATCGACGAGTCCCACGCCGGCGGCCTGCTCGACGACGACCTCTCCGACGTCCTCGAGGGCGGCCTGCGCTTCCGCGAGCTCGACGCCGGCGAGGTCATGACCCCGCGCGTGCGGGTGCAGACCGTGCACGCTGACGACCCGGTGAGTCGCCTCGTCGAGCTGCTCGACACCGGCTGGTCGCGCTTCCCCGTGACCGGCACCGACGGCGACGACATCGTCGGCGTGGCCGGCATCGCCGAGGTGCTCGCTGTCGCGCCCGAGCTGCGGGCGACCACGTCCGTCGGGTCGGTCACCCCCGAGCCCACCGTCGTCCCGACGAGCGCGCCGCTGCCCAAGGTGCTCGAGCAGATCCGCACCGAGCACCGGCAGATGGCCATCGTCGTCGACGAGCACGGCGGCTTCGCCGGCATCGTCACCTTCGAGGACATCGCCGAGGAGGTCGTCGGAGACATCCTCGACGAGGACGACACCGACATGGTGTCCGTGGAGCCCGACGGGTCCGATGCCTGGGTCGTGCCGGGTCACCTGCGCCTCGACGAGCTCGACACCGCGACCGGCGTGCGCCTCACCGCCACCGACGAGTACTCCACGATCAGCGGGCTCATCCTCGAGGACCTCGGTCGCACGGCCCAGGTCGGCGACGTCGTCGAGGTGCAGGGTCGCCGCGAGGTCGACTCCGACGACCACCACCACCACGGTGACCTCGCCTCGGCGTCCGCGTCCGACAGGGGCGAAAGGGATGACCGGGACGACGAGGCCGACCGGCGCGACGACCGACGCGACGACCGACGCGACGACCGACGCGACGACTCAGACGACCACCACACCGGTCGGCCGCACGTGACGGTGCGGCTGACGGTCCACGCCGTCGACCGCCACGTGCCCGCCTCGGTGCGCGTCGAGGTGCTCGACCTCCTGGGTGAGCTCGAGCTGCTCGACGAGAACGACAACGCCATGGGCGACGAGCCCGACTCGCCCGATGAGGCGACCCACAGCGAGCTCGAGCGCGCGGTGCCGGCCGGAGCCGACAAGGACCGGGCCACCCGACACGCCGACCACTCCCATGCCAACGACGAGAGGAGCGCCCGATGATCACCGCCCTGCTGATCTCAGTCGTCCTGCTCGTGCTCAACGCGTTCTTCGTCGCGGCCGAGTTCGCGCTCGTCGCGAGCAAGCGCCACCGCCTCGACGACCTCGCCGAGAAGGGCAGCCGTGCGGCGGCCGCAGCCGCGGCCGGCAGCCGCGAGCTGTCCCTCATGCTCGCCGGCGCCCAGCTCGGCATCACCCTGTGCACCCTCGGCCTCGGCGCCGTGGCCAAGCCCGCGGTGGCCGACCTGCTGGCACCCGTCTTCACGTTCCTGCGCCTGCCCGAGGAGGCGGCATATGTCGTCGCGGTGATCCTGGCCGTCGGCATCGTCGTCTTCCTGCACATGGTGGTCGGCGAGATGGCGCCCAAGTCGTGGGCCATCGCCCACCCCGAGCGTTCGGCCGTGCTGTTGGCGCTGCCCTTCCGCGCGTTCGCGTGGGTGATGCGACCGGTCCTCAGCGTGCTCAACGCCATGGCCAACAGCTGCCTGCGACTCGTCGGGGTCCAGCCCCAGAACGAGCTCGCCCAGGTCCACGGCCCCAAGGAGCTCGCCCTGCTCCTCGAGAGCGCCCGCGAGCAGGGTCAGCTCGCGGAGTCCGAGCACCGCGTGCTCGCCGGCGCCATCGACCTCGACACGACGCGGATCACCGAGGTCATGGTGCCGCTCGAGCGCGCCGTCGGCGTCGCGGGCTCGGCCTCGGTCCTCGAGGCCGAGCGGGTCTCGCGCGAGTCAGGACGATCGCGTCTCGTGGTGACGGACGGGGGTGTGCCGATCGGGATCGCGCACGTGCGCGACATCGTGCGTGCCCCGCGCGACGCCGCCGTCACGACGCTGACCTCCGCCGCGATGCGGGTCGAGGAGGAGCTCTCGCTGCTCGACGCCATCAGCGCCATGCGGGCCGAGCGCGCCCAGCTCGTGCTCGTCGAGGGGGCGCAGGGTCCGATCGGGCTCGTCACCATGGAGGACCTTCTCGAGCGGGTGCTCGGGCAGTTCGACGACGAGACCGACACCGACTCGAGCAGCTCAGAGGCGACGGTCCGCTCGGCCGGGCGCTGACCCCGCCACCCCAAGCGCCTCAGCCGCGACCGTCCGCGCACGGGCCCGCTGACCCAGTCGAGTGCCCACGTGTCGACATCACCCTGGCTCGGACAGGCGTCGGGAACTGGGCACTCGACAGCCAACTCCGTCGAGTGCCCAGGTCCCGAGGTCAGGACCTGGGCACTCGACATGGTCACCCGTGGGGACGTGGGCACTCGACTCGTTGGCCACCGTCCGGGCGATGCGCCGCTGGCCGAGAAGTGTGCCGCCCCGCACGGCATGTCGCCGGAAGATATCCACCGCGTCACGATTCGGCATCGTCGGTTGTGGCGGGTGGTGTCGCGCAGAAAGATGGGGCCCGCGCGGGCGTCGGGGGGTCTAGGGTGGCGCCTGCCGCAGCGCACCGGAGGCTGATCCCCGTCCCCGGCCTCGATCCCACCCGGAGGTGACGGCACGTGAGCACACCCCTCGAGCTGGAGCCGGGAGGCGCGTCCGCCCCTCCCGAGGCGGTGCTCGAGGGGGCGAAGCACATCGAGGGCCGCTCGCTCGGGCAGATCGCCTGGACGCGCCTCAAGCGTGACAAGGTCGCACTGACCGGCGGGTTCTTCATCATCTTCCTCGTCGTCGGGTCGATCCTCGCGCCCCTCATCGTCAACGTGCTCGGCCACCCGCCCGACGAGTTCCACCAGGAGTTCATCGACCCCGACCTGCAGGTGCCGACCGCGCCCTTCGGCGGCGTGTCCTGGGACTTCCTCTTCGGCCTCGAGCCCGTCAACGGCCGCGACCTCTTCAGCCGGGTGCTCTTCGGCTCGCAGATCTCGCTGCTCATCGCCTTCCTCGCCACGATCATCTCGGTCGTCATCGGCACGATCATGGGTGTCGTCGCGGGCTACTTCGGCGGCGCGACCGACGCGTTCATCAGCCGGCTCATGGACATCTTCCTGGCCTTCCCACTCCTCGTCTTCGCCCTGGCGCTCGTCGGGGTGATCCCCGAGTCGGCCTTCGGGCTGAGCGGTGACTCGCTGCGCATCGCCGTCATCGTCTTCATCATCGGCTTCTTCAACTGGCCCTACATCGGCCGCATCGTCCGCGGGCAGACCCTCTCTCTGCGCGAGCGCGAGTTCATCGACGCCTCCCGCAGCCTCGGGGCGCGAGCGCCCTACATCCTGCGCAAGGACCTGCTGCCCAACCTCATCGCGCCGATCCTCGTCTACGCGACCCTCCTCATCCCGAGCAACATCCTCTTCGAGGCCGCGCTGTCCTACCTCGGCGTCGGGGTGCAGGCGCCCCGCGCCACGTGGGGCGGCATGCTCGCGGACGCGGCGAAGTGGTATCAGGTCGACCCCTGGTTCATGCTGCCGCCCGGCCTGGCCATCTTCGTGACGGTCCTCGCCTTCAACCTCTTCGGGGACGGCTTGCGTGACGCCCTCGACCCCCGGTCTCGGTAACCTCCGCGGCCTGCAGTTTCGCTCGACCGATAGCAAGGAGCGCACTCACCCATGAAGAACACACGCTTGATGGTGGTCGCAGCCGCGACCGCCCTGGCCCTGGGGCTGTCCGCCTGCGGCGGCAGCGCCAGCGACGGCACCGGTGACACCGGCAGCACCGGTGGCAGCGGCGGCAGTGCTGCGGCGCCGGCGGCCGACGCGGCGATCGGCAAGATCTACAACCCGTCGACCACCAAGGGCGGCACGCTCCGCTTCGGCATGGCCGGAGACTGGGACTCCGTCGACCCGGGCGACACCTACTACGGCCTCTCGTGGAACTTCCTGCGCAACTACGCCCGCACGCTCGTCGTCTTCAAGGCGGGCCCGGGCGCCGAGGGTGCCAAGCTCGTCCCCGACCTCGCGACGAGCCTCGGCAAGCCGAGCGACGACAACAAGACGTGGACCTACACGCTGCGCGACGGCATCAAGTTCGAGGACGGCACGCCGATCACGAGCAAGGACATCAAGTACGCCGTCGCCCGCCAGCTCGACAAGGACACGTTCCCCAACGGTCCGACGTACTTCAACGACTTCCTCGCCGACATCCCCGAGGGCTACTCGGTCTACAAGAACAAGAACCTCGATGACCTCAAGTCCATCGAGACGCCCGACGACAAGACCATCATCTTCAAGCTGAAGACCGGCTTCTCGGGCTTCGACTACTTCGCGCAGCTGCCCGCCACGGCCCCCGTGCCGCAGGCGAAGGACACCGGCACGAAGTACAAGGAGAAGGTCGTCTCGAGCGGGCCCTACAAGTTCGTGTCCTACGCCCAGGGCAAGAACATGGAGCTCGACCGCAACCCGAACTACGACGCGGCCACCGACCCCGAGTCGGGACGTCTGGCGCTGCCGGACAAGCTGACCGTCGAGCTCAGCCTCAACGCGGCCGACGTCGACAACCGCCTGCAGAGCGGCGGCCTCGACGTCGACATCGCCGGCACCGGCGTGCAGGCCGAGTCGCAGGGCAAGATCCTCGCCGACCCGACCCTCAAGGCCCAGACCGACAACGCCCAGGCCGCCCGCACGTGGTTCTCGGTGCTCAACAGCGACGTCGCTCCGCTCGACAACGTCGAGTGCCGCAAGGCCGTCGTCCTCGCCTACGACAAGACCGGCTACCAGCGTGCCTACGGTGGCAACACCGGCGGCGAGATCGCGACGAGCCTCATGCCGCCGAACGTGCCCGGCCACGCCGCCTTCGACCTCTACGACTTCAAGGCGAAGCCGCAGGGCGACCCCGACGCCGCCAAGGCCGCGCTCACCGCGTGTGGCCAGCCCAACGGCTTCGAGACCAACATCTCCTACCGTGCCGAGCGCCCGAAGGAGAAGGCGACCGCCGAGTCGCTCCAGCAGTCGCTCGCCAAGGTCGGCATCAAGCTCAACATCAAGGCCTTCCCGACGGCGGACTACACCAAGCTCTACGCCGGCAAGCCCGACTACGCCAAGGCCAACAACCTCGGCATCATCGTCTACGGCTGGGGTGCTGACTGGCCCGACGGCTTCGGCTTCCTCTCGCAGATCGTCGACAGCCGGGTCATCCGCCCGTCCGGCAACACCAACCTCGGCATCAAGGTGCCGGCGGTCGACCAGGGCATCGACCAGGCGATGGCAGAGACCGACGCCACCAAGCGTGACGCCATCTGGGGCAACGTCGACAAGTCCGTCATGGAGGCGGCCGCGGTGATCCCGGGCGTGTGGGCCAAGGGCCTGCTCTTCCGTCCCGACACGATCACCAACGTCTTCGTCAACGACGGCTTCACGATGTACGACTACGCCGCGATGGGCGTCAAGCAGTAACACCAGCACTGCCCGTCGCTCACCGCACCACCGCCCAACCACCTGAAAGTAGGTGAAGGCGCAGACCGGTGGCGGGGGGGCCCGCGGGGTCCCCCGCCACCGCGTCCGGCCGAATCCCTTGCTGACGTACATGATCCGGCGCTTCATCAGCGCCGTCGTCCTGCTCTTCGTCGTGAGCGCCGTCACCTTCGCCATCTTCTTCCTCCTGCCGAGGCTGGCCGGGGCCACGCCCGACGACCTCGCTTCCCGCTACGTCGGCAAGACCGCCGGCCAGGAGCAGATCCACGCCGCGGCCGTGCGCCTCGGCTTCACCGACCCGATCTGGGTGCAGTACGGCCGCTTCGCCAAGGGAATCGTCGTCGGGTCGGAGTACGACACCGGCGTGACGGTGGAGCAGTGCCCCGCCCCGTGCCTCGGCTACTCCTTCATCACCCAGAACCCCGTGCTGCCCGACCTGCTCGACCGCCTGCCCGTCACGCTGTCGCTCGCGGCGGGCGCCGCGGTGCTGTGGCTCTTCGGCGGCGTCGCCACCGGCGTCGTGTCGGCCCTCAAACGTGGTAGTCCGCTCGACCGCACCGCGATGGGCATCGCCCTCGCCGGCGTCTCGCTGCCCATCTTCTTCACCGGCCTGCTGGCCCTCTCGATCTTCAGCTACGGCCTCGGGTGGACCGCCCAGGGCGGCAGCTACACCCCCTTCCAGGAGAATCCTGCGCAGTGGGCCTACGACCTCCTCCTGCCGTGGATCACGTTGTCCTTCCTGTATGCCGCGGCCTACGCCCGTCTCACCCGCGCGGGCATGCTCGAGACCATGAACGAGGACTACATCCGCACCGCGCGCGCCAAGGGCCTCCGGGAACGCGACGTCGTCGTGCGCCACGGGTTGCGCGCCGCGTTGACGCCGATCCTCACGATCTTCGGTCTCGACCTCGGACTGCTGCTCGGCGGCGCCATCCTCACCGAGTCGACCTTCTCGCTCAACGGGATCGGCAAGTATGCCGTCGACGCGGTGGCCAACAACGACCTCCCCAAGGTGCTTGGCGTGACCTTGCTCGGCGCGACGTTCATCGTCGTCGCCAACCTCGTCGTCGACCTCCTGTATGCCGTCGTCGACCCGAGGGTGCGTGTCTCGTGAGCCAGCCCAGCACCACTCCGGACAGCCCGCCCGACGCCCACGCTGACGCGCACACGGACGCCCCGGCAGCGCCCAGCGAGAAGCGCTCGCGCAGACGCCGTGAGGCCCCGCCCTCGACCGGCCTCGACGGCATCGGAGGACTCGGCGCGCCGGCGCCCGACTCGTTCCTGTCCGTCCGCGACCTGCGCGTCCACTTCCCGACCGACGACGGCGTCGTGAAGTCGGTCGACGGCATCTCCTTCGACCTCGCCCGGGGCAGGACCCTCGGCATCGTCGGCGAGTCCGGCTCGGGCAAGTCGGTGACGAGCATGTCGATCATGGGCCTGCACAAGCCGGGCACCGTCACCATGACCGGCTCGATCCGGCTGGGCGGCGAGGAGCTCATCGGCGCCGGCAGCGAGACCGTGCGCGAGCTGCGGGGCAAGCGGATGGCGATGATCTTCCAGGACCCGCTGTCGGCGATGCACCCCTTCTACACAATCGGCCGCCAGATCGTGGAGGCCTACCGGGTGCACAACGACGTGAGCACGTCGGTGGCCAAGAAGCACGCCGTCGAGATGCTCGACCGCGTCGGCATCCCCCAGGCGAGCAGCCGCGTCGACGACTACCCGCACCAGTTCTCGGGCGGCATGCGTCAGCGCGCGATGATCGCGATGGCCCTGTCGTGCGACCCCGACCTGCTCATCGCCGACGAGCCGACGACGGCGCTCGATGTCACGGTGCAGGCCCAGATCCTCGACCTCATCCGTGACCTGCAGACCGAGTTCAACTCTGCCGTCATCATCATCACGCACGACCTCGGGGTCGTGGCCGAGCTCTCCGACGACATCATGGTGATGTATGCCGGCCGGGCCGTTGAGTACGCCGCTGCCGCCGACGTCTTCGAACGACCCGAGCACCCTTACACCTGGGGCCTGCTCAGCTCGATGCCGCGTCTCGACCGCGTGCGGACCGAGCGCCTGCGGCCCATCCCGGGCGCGCCTCCGAGCCTCATCAACGTGCCGTCGGGCTGCCCGTTCCACCCGCGCTGCGCCTATGCCGACCGCACCGGTGGCCTGTCGCAGAGCCAGCGGCCACCGCTGGAGGAGAAGGCGCCCGGTCACTACGCCGCGTGCCACCTGACGACCGAGGAGCGCAACAGCATCTGGGCGAACGACATCAGGCCGACGCTGTGATGACCACGACGACTTCAGGAGCACCCTCATGACGGCGTCGACCGCGCCCTCGCCCGACGCCGACGTCACGCGCGGCGAGCCGCTGTTGCGGGTCACCAACCTGACCAAGCACTTCCCGATCCGCCGAGGGTTGCTCCAGCGCCAGGTCGGGGCGGTGCAGGCCGTCGACGGGCTGAGCTTCGAGGTGGCAAAGGGCGAAACCCTCTCTCTCGTGGGCGAGTCGGGGTGCGGCAAGACGACGACGGGCCGCATGCTAACGCGCCTCATCGAGCCGACCGACGGGCTCCTCGAGTTCGAGGGGCGCGACGTGACCCACGCGTCGATGAGCCAGCTGCGACCGTTGCGCCGCGACGTGCAGATGATCTTCCAGGACCCCTACGGCTCGCTCAACCCGCGCCACACGGTCGGCACCATCGTCGGTGCCCCCTTCAAACTGCAGGACATCAAGACCGAGAAGGGCATCAAGCGCTCCGTCCAGGACCTGCTCGAGCTCGTCGGCCTGAGCCCGGAGCACTACAACCGCTACCCGCACGAGTTCTCCGGCGGTCAGCGCCAGCGCATCGGCATCGCCCGGTCGCTCGCCCTGCGCCCCAAGCTCATCGTCGCCGACGAGCCGGTCTCCGCCCTCGACGTGTCGATCCAGGCGCAGGTCATCAACCTGCTCGAGGACCTGCAGGACGAGTTCGACCTCACCTACGTCGTCATCGCGCACGACCTCTCGGTGGTGCGGCACATGTCCGACCGGGTGGCCGTGATGTATCTCGGCAAGCTCGTCGAGGTGGCCGACCGTGACGAGCTCTACACCCGCCCCATGCACCCCTACACGACGGCACTGCTGTCGGCCGTGCCGGTTCCCGACACGAGCCGTCGCACCAAGCGCGAGCGGATCCGCCTCACCGGCGACGTGCCGAGCCCGATCAACCCGCCGCCGGCGTGCCGATTCAACACCCGGTGCTGGAAGGCGCAGGAGGTCTGTCGCACGGTCGAGCCCCCGCTCGTGGAGCTCGCGCCGGGCCACCAGGTCGCCTGCCACTTCCCCGAGAACACCGAGGAGCCCGCCGCGGCCCTCGGTGAAGGGCCCGTGCAGCTCGACACCCCGCGCCCCCGCGCGGGCGACGCGACGGCCTGAGCCGGCCGCTCGCGCCCCTCGTCAGGCCGAGGCCGCGACGAAGGGCGCGACCTGGCTCAGCTGCAGCACCTCGCCGAGCCGGCGCGTGACCGCGGTCGGTCCCTGCACGGTGACCCGCCCGGCCCGGAGCGCGACGGGCAGCGGCATCCTCCCGAGCCACACGGCATACAGCGACGCCACGTCCGAGGAGATCGTGAGGTCGACGGGGTAGCCCGGGTCGGCCATGCAGACGGACGGCACCCCTCGCTCGACGAGGATCCAGAAGCGACGTGCGTCGTCGGCGAAGCGCACGTGCACCACGTGCCGGTCGCCCTCGAGCGTCGAGGTGTCGACGCGCGTGTGCATCCACCAGACGAGCAGCTGCGCATCGAGCTCCTCGGGCTGCGGGTCGCCGAAGACGTAGCGCGCGCCCCACTCCGCCATGCCGAAGACGATCGGCTCGAGGGCCCGACCGGCGGGTGTGAGCACGTAGTGCTGGCCTGCACGGGTGACCACGCCGGTGCGCTCGAGGTGGCGCAGGCGCTTGGTGAGGAGGCTGCGGGAGAGACCGGGCAACCCGCGAGCGAGGTCGTTGAAGCGGGTCGTGCCGACGATCAGGTCGCGCACGATGAGCAGCGTCCACCGCTCCCCCACGACGTCGAGCGTGCGCGAGATCGGGCAGTACTGCCCCGCGCCTGGATCGTGTCGGCCCATGTCGCACCTCCGGTCGGTCCTCCCATTGTCGGCGCGTGACAGCCGCGCTGTCAGTCCACTTTCGGGACTGGGTGGCGGCGCGGGCGCGGCGGATGCTGGAACGACGGGCGGGCAGCGAGGGGCTGCCGAGATCGCCTCGACCAGGGAGGAACCCAGCATGACCACGCACACCCAGGCACCACCGACGGCCGACGACGCGGCCCTCAAGGCCAAGCATGCCGCGATGTGGGCACTCGGCGACTATGCCGCCGTCGCCCGCGAGCTCATCCCGGAGCTCGGCCACGTCCTCGTCGACGCCTGCGACATCGGTCCGGGGCAACGCGTCCTCGACGTCGCCGCCGGCACCGGCAACGTCGCGATCCCCGCCACCCGCGCGGGCGCGGAGGTCACCGCCAGCGACCTCGCGCCCGAGCTGCTCGACATCGGCCGCCGCCTCGCCGAGGACGTCGGGCTGGCGCTCGAGTGGCGCCGCGCCGACGCCGAGGCGCTGCCCTTCGGCGACGCGTCCTTCGACGTCGTCACCTCGAGCGTCGGCGTGATGTTCGCGCCGCACCACCAGGTCGCCGCCGACGAACTCGTGCGCGTGCTCCGGCCGGGCGGCCGGCTGGGGCTCGTCGCGTGGACGCCCGCCGGCTTCATCGGGCAGATGTTCGCCACCATGAAGCCGTATGCCGCCCCGCCGCCTCCCGGGGCCCAGCCCCCGCCGCTGTGGGGCGACGAGAGCCACGTGCGCGCGCTGCTCGGCGACCGGATCGACGCCGTCGCGACCGAGAAGCGGTCGGTGACGGTGCACTTCGCCCGGCCCGAGGACTTCCGCGACTTCTTCAAGCGCGCCTACGGCCCGACGATCGTCACCTACCGCGGCATCGCCGACGACCCTGACAGGGTCGCGGCCCTCGACTCCGCCCTGTCGGAGCTAGCCCGAGCGGCCATGGACGAGCGCGGCTGGATGCGCTGGGAGTACCTGCTCCTCACCGCCACCCGCACCGGCTGAGCACCACGGCCACGACAGCGGCGTCCGGCACGCGAGTGCCGGACGCCGACTGCGCTCCCCGGTGTTCCCCGGTGTTCCCCCTGTGTCCCCTGTGTCCCCTGACGCTCCCCCCGGTGCGGCCCGGGCTCAGGACGCCTGGGCCGCGAAGAAGATGCCCGCGATGCTGTCGCCGTAGGCGACGAAGAAGTGGTCGACGCCTTTGCCGTCAGCCGACTTCGTGGCCAGTGCCTCCAGCTCGTTCATCGACCGCGGGATCGTGAAGCGCTCGAAGACGGTGAAGCTGAGCGGCACGCCCTTCTCGGCGGACATGGCGAGAGCTGTCGAGACCTGAGCATCCGTCAGCGGCTCGCCACCGAGGAAGTGGTGGCCACTGCGGTAGAGCTCCTCGAGCTGGAGCGTGTACCAGTTCGCCGAGTGGCTGGCGCCTGCGTTGCCCTGGTCCGAGCGGCCCACGATGTAGCACTCGTGGGCCGACGCGGCCCCAGCGCCCGCGGCCACAAGCGCCGTCGTCAGGGCGAGTGTCGCAGCAGTCCTGCGCAACATTTCCTACCTCCAGTTCCGGGCGCCATCTGGTGTTCGCGCCGTCCTGAAGAGATTGCCGCCGGGCGGGCCTCGGATACCACGCACGGCGTTCGCACGTTCCGACTGTACGAGCAGTGTGCGAGACCTAGACTCCCCGCGTGACGGACCTCGAAGCATCCGAGCAGGACGGCGTCTCGCACCCGCGGGAGCCGTTCGGTCACGTGCTGCGCCGACTGCGGCAGGCGCAGGGTTGGACGCAGGAGGAGCTCGCGGAGCGCGCCGGGATGACCTCGCACGGCATCAGTGCCCTCGAGCGAGGGCTGCGCTCGCGGCCCTACCCACACACGGTGCGGTCACTGGAGAGCGCCTTGTCTCTCGGGCCGGCCGACCGGGCGTTGCTGCGCGCAGCCGTGCCCTCGCGCACGCCACCCGTACGCGTCCAGTCCCCCGCGCAGACAGGGCCGGGCCGCGAGGACGGCGCGCACCGTCGAGGACACGGGCTCGACCGTCTCCCAACGGAGCTCACGCCCCTCGTGGGCCGCGAGGCCGACGTCAAGGCGGTCCTCAGCCTGCTGCGCACGACCGGCGCCCGACTGGTCACGCTGACCGGGACGGGTGGCGTGGGCAAGAGCCGACTGGCCACCGCTGTCGCGCGGGCGGCGATCGACGACCACGACGGCGTCGTCATGGTGCACCTGGCCCCTGTCGAGGACGACACGCTGGTCATCCCGACCATCGGCCGGGCCCTGGGGCTGCACGCGGTCGAGGGCTCCGACGACACCGTGGTCGCGGCCCTGAGAGACCGTCGCCTCCTGCTGGTGCTCGACAACCTCGAGCAGCTGTCGGGGGTCGGCCTCGTCGTGGCCAGACTGCTCGAAGAGTGCGACGGGCTGGTCGTCCTCGCCACGAGCCGCGCCGCGCTACGCATCCGCGGGGAGGTGGAGCACGCTGTCCAACCCCTGGCGACGCCGAGCGGGGTCGGCGGCATGGCGGAGGTCGAGGCAGCTCCGGCCGGACTACTTCTGCTGACCCGGGCCCGAGCCGTCTCACCGGGTTTTGGGACGAGCCCCGACGACGCTGCCGCAGTCGCTGCGCTCTGTCGTCGACTGGCGGGCATACCTCTGGCGTTGGAGCTCGCCGCCGCCCGAGCCCGGCTTTTGTCCCCTCAGCTCCTGCTCGAACGCCTCGACGACGCCATGACCCACGCGGGCGCCGTCGATCTCCCGGAGCGCCAGCGCACGATGCGGGCGACGCTCGACTGGAGCTATCGGCTGCTGAGCGATGCGGAGCGTCGCCTCTATCGCCGGCTGGCAGTCTTCGTCGGCGGCGCCACGCTCGACGCCGTCGAGCAGGTGGCCGACGACCTCGGCGACGTGCTGGCCCTGCTCGAGAAGCTCATCGAGCACTCGCTCGTGCACGCGACCCCGCTTCCCGACGGGAAGTCGCGGTACTCGATGCTCGAGCCGGTGCACCAGCACGCGGCCTTGCTCCTCACCGACGACGAGGCGCTGCTCGCACGGACGCGTCACGCATCGGTCTTCCGCGAGCGCGCCCGCGAGGCCGCCCCTCACTACGAGGGCCGCGACCAAGTGGTCTGGCTCGAGCAGTCCGAGCGCGATGCAGCGAACTTCGCCGCCGCGACGGACCACTGGCTCGCCCAGGACGATGGAGAGCACGCCGGGGAGATGGTGTGGCACCTCTGGCTCTTCTGGTGGCTCCGCGGTCACCTCCGTCAGGGTCGGCGCCTGGCCGAGGGCGCCATCGCCCTGGAGATGGCCCCGCGGACGCGGGTCCGAGCCATGCTGACCGCCGCGTCGATGGCGTTCGCCCAAGGTGACATCAGCGTGAGCGAGCACCGCTGGGCGATCGCGCGTGAGGTCGCGCTCGACGCCGACGACACGCTCGGTCACGCTTACGCCGAGGCCGGCGAGGGACTGGCGGCCCTCGCGTCCGGTGACGTGCTGAAGGCCCGATCGCACTTCCTCCGTGCCTTCGACGCGGTGGGATCGGACGATCCCGAGGCGGACTGGATTCTCGGCCTGACCCACGTCTGGCTGGGCACGGTCCACCTGCTCCGGGGCGAGCCCGATGCGGCAGTGGACCGGTGCGAGCAGGGCCTGGCCCGGGCGCGGCGACGCGGCGACCGCCTGACGACCTACGTCGCCCTCTACGGTCTGACCCAGGCCGCGCTGGCCCTCGGTCGCTCCGAGGAGGCTCGCGGCCTGCTCTCCGAGGGCATCGAGCTCTCGGACGAGACCGGTGACCTCGCCAACCTCTCGTTCTTCCTCGAGAGCCTCGCCGTCGTCGAGGGCTCCCATGGCGACCACGCGCGAGCTGCCGTGCTGCTCGGCGCCTCCGCCGCGATGCGCGACCGGGTCGGATCCGCCGTCTACGGCTACTACCTGCCGGACCCGACCCTCCGGGCCGTCGCGGAACGAGAGGCGCAGGAGTCACTCGGCGCCGTCGCCTTCGAGGCCGAAGTGACGCACGGGCGATCCCTCACGCCGGAGGAGGCGGTCAGCCTGGCAGTCGGCGACCCGCGTAGCGCTCGTAGCCAGCGCACCGGCTGACGGATCGCCGGACGCAAGGAGAGGCGCCACTCGCTCGGGGGTCCGAGTGGCGCCTCTTCACCCCCTCCATCGCGCGTGCGGCCGGTGGCGTTACAGCCCGGCCCGGTTTCTTTTTCGCCCGACGGGCCGACCCTCGTGGCCCCAGGTCGGTCCGCCTCAGCGTCCGGTCGTCGT
The DNA here is from genome assembly GCF_044793955.1 of Humibacillus xanthopallidus. Lineage (GTDB taxonomy): Bacteria > Actinomycetota > Actinomycetes > Actinomycetales > Dermatophilaceae > Humibacillus > Humibacillus xanthopallidus_C. Next base: position 3,575,480 of record NZ_CP084995.1, read on the forward strand.
GACGCGGAAGCCGCTGAAGACGCCCTCGGCGCCCTGCCCGAAGGAGCGCTCCGCGGGTGACAACGAGACGCTGTATGCCGCCGAGTCGGGTGAGCACGCCCCGGCACCCGGGCTCGTGGTGGGGGGCGAGCAGCCGTACTGGAAGGGGAAGGCGTCCAGCAGGCTGAAGAGTCCGTGTCCGATCGACAACGAGTTGATCTGGTCCGCCAGCTTCTCGCCCTTGCCCAACGACGGGTAGGTGCCCGTCCAGGCGTACCTGTTGCCCTGCTGGTCGAGCGGGATGCCGACGTTGGTGACCGTCGCGACAACCTGACCGTCGAGTGCATAGGCGACGTTGGACTGACCGGCGCTGCGCGAGAACGAGATCGCGACGTGGTGGGTCTGCCCCGGCTCGAGCGGGATGTTCTTGATGATCTGGGTGTAGGCCTTGTCGAGACCGACCTCCGTGGCGCCGGGGCAACCGGGGTTGCTCGTGTTGCCGGTCACGGAGGTGGGCAGCCGCTCGATGAGCGGGAACGCCGACCCGCCGGCGACGAACCAGTCGAAGAGCTGGCCCGTGCAGAAGTCGATCATGTTGAGCACGACACCCGCCTGCTGGCCCTCGAGCACCGTCGCGGTGTAGGGCCGGGCATCGGGGTCGGCGAGACTCCAGGCCCCGGGTGGTCCGTAGACGCCTTCCACCACGTGACCCGGCGTGGCGCCCGGCGTGCTGGCAGCGATGTCGACCTCGAACGTGACCGTGCCGACCTTGGGCACGGTGAAGGTCTGCGTGCTGATCCCGATGTACTTGAGGTGGTCGAAGACGCTGAAGTCGGTGCCCGGCTTGAAGGGAACGTCGCTCAGCGTGACCGCCCCCGAGGGATCGACCTGCGGGACCACCCCGTCGAGGGGGCCGTAGGGATTGACCCACCGGGCGGCATACTCCGTTGCGTCGTGGGAGTCGTAGTCGACGACGGCGACGGGCACGGCCGCCGTCGCGAGGGCACCCGCCTGCTGCGGCGCGAGGACCGCGACCGTCACGGCAGCTGCGCCGGCGGCAGCGGAGAGCAGGACGCGGCGCGAGCGCCGAGGTCGCTGGACGGGACGCATGGGTGGGCTCCTTCGCGCGGTGACACCGGTCGGCTGCTGACGGATGTATGCCGCCAACCGGGCACTGTCGCCACAGCTGCCCCACGAGCGGCTCAGTCGACCATGCTTCGCCCCGTGCGACGGGCCGACAATGGTCACCGCTGTCCACCGCGATGACTAGTCCGTGCCGACCCCGTGGTGGCGCACGACACTGCCGATCGCGCCAGCGCGACGCCTCCGCCGGGTTAATCTCGAAAGAGAGGCTCCACAGACCCGAGGAGGTGTCGTGAGCACCCTGGCCCCTCAGCTGATCTCCCTGCACGGCCACGCGCTGTCCTATGTCGACAGCGGCAGCGGTGATGCCGTGCTCTTCGTCCACGGGCTGCTCGGGTCCCACTCGAACTGGGCCCACCTCATCGACCGGCTCGATGACCGCAACCGGGTCATCGTGCCCGACCTCTTCGGCCACGGCGCCTCGGCCAACCCGGGCGGCGACTACTCGCTCGCCACCCATGCGGCGACGCTGCGCGACCTCATCGACCGCCTCGGCATCGACCGGGTGACGCTCGTCGGGCACTCGCTCGGTGGTGGGATCTCGCTGGAGTTCTGCTACCTCTTCCCCGAGCGGGTCGAGCGGCTCGTGCTCGTCGGCAGCGGCGGCCTCGGCCGGGAGGTCAACCCGGCCCTCCGTGCGGCCACGTTGCCCGGGGCCGAGTGGGTGCTGCCCGCGCTGGCCTCGGGGTGGGTGCGCGGCCGGGTCGAGACGGTGGGCAAGACCCTGGCCAAGACCGGCTGGCGGGCCAGCAACGACATGCGCGCCGCCTGGGAGGGCTTCGCCCGGCTCAGCGACGCCGACAGCCGGCGCGCCTTCCTCGCGACGACGCGAGCGGTCATCGACGCCGGGGGCCAGAGCGTCACGGCGCAGGACTACCTCCCCGACCTCGTCGACATCCCGGTGCTGGTCGTGTGGGGCACCAACGACATGGTCATCCCTGCGGAGCATGCGGCGCGTGCCAAGGAGGCCATCCCCGGCTGCCGGGTCGAGCTCTTCGACGGCGCCGGGCACTTCCCCCACCTCGACGACCCCGACCGCTTCGCCGTGCTGGTCCGCGACTTCATCGCGACGACCGGGCCGGGGCACGAGGTCACCGAGTCAGCGAGCTGACGTGCCGAGAGGGCGCCTCCGACGGAGGCGCCCTCTCGGGTGCTGGCCGTCACGACCGCGGTGACACCGCGGCGACGACCTGACGATCACGTTTCGGTCAGGCAGCCCGGGCCGAGCTGCTCTCAGTGCGCGGCGTGGCAGGCAGCATCGGGAGGACCTTGGCGCGCGCCTTGCGACCGAAGTCGTTGGGCAGCGACAGGCGGATGACCTTCTTCCACGCCGACGCGACCTGACGCGGCAGCGATCCCGTCGTGTAGGTGAGGCCGTACTTCTGGAAGAGCGCCTGCACCTGCGGGGCGATCTCCTGGTAGCGGTTGCTCGGCAGGTCGGGGAAGAGGTGGTGCTCGATCTGGAAGCTGAGGTTGCCCGTCATGAAGTGCATGGCCTTGCTGCCGCTGATGTTGGCCGAGCCGAGCATCTGGCGCAGGTACCACTCACCGCGGGTCTCGCCGACGATCGACTTGCGCTCGAAAGTCTCGACGCCCTCGGGGAAGTGGCCGCACATGATGACCGAGTGGGTCCAGAGGTTGCGGATGAGGTTGGCGGTCGCGTTGGCGGCCAGGGTGTTGAGGAAGGACGGCCCCGACAGCAGCGGGTGGATGACGTAGTCCTTCGTCACCTGGTTGCGGATCTTCTTCAGCGTGACCTTGGCGCGCGCCTGGAACTCGGGGTTCTGACGGCGCTCCTTGGTTGCGAGGTTCTTGCCGAGCTCGAGGTCGTAGGCCGCGATGCCGTACTCGAAGAAGCAGGCGTTGACGAAGTTCCACAGCGGCTGGGCGGTGTAGAAGGGCACCCAGCGCTGGTCCTCGTCGACGCGCATGATGCCGTAGCCGAGGTCGTTGTCCTTGCCGATGACGTTGGTGTAGGTGTGGTGCAGCTCGTTGTGCGAGTGCTTCCACTGCTCCGACGGGCTGGCGTTGTCCCACTCCCAGGTGGTCGAGTGGATCTTGGTGTCACGCATCCAGTCCCACTGGCCGTGCATGACGTTGTGCCCGATCTCCATGTTCTCGATGATCTTGGCGACCGCGAGCCCCGCCGTGCCGGCGACCCACGCCGGCGGGAACATCGAGACGAGCAGGATGGCGCGGCTACCGAGCTCGAGCTTGCGCTGCACGTCGATGACCCTGCGGATGTAGGCGGCGTCGTCGGCTCCACGCGTGTCGATCACGGACTGGCGGATCGCGTCGAGCTCGACACCGAGCTGCTCGATGTCCTCGGGCGTGAGGTGGCCGACGGGGTTGTGGGCCTTCTTCTGCAGGACGGTCATGGCACTTCCTCAGGTCGTGGGTGGAGCAGTGTCGAACGGGATGGTCGCGAGGGGTCGCGGTGTGGTCAGTGGTCGATGAGGCAGGGGCCGGCAGCGGCCGAGATGCACGTCTGGATCGGCACGCCGCTGCCCTCGGTCTCGCCGGGCGTCGCGGTCGTGACGGCGCCGGTGCGCAGGTCGCGCACGGCGCCCTCGCGCAGCGGCAGCACGCAACCGAAGCAGATGCCCATCCGGCACCCGGAGGGCATCAGCACCCCGGCGGCCTCGGCGGCGTCGAGGATGGGAGTCGCGCCGTCGGCGTCGACGGTGGTGCCCGAGCCGGTGAAGTCGACGGTGCCGCCCTCGCCGACGACGAGCGTCGTGACGCGGAACTGCTCGGTGAGCAGCTCCAGCCCACGCGCGTCGTGGTGCTGCTGGAGCGCGTCGAGCAGTCCGCCGGGCCCGCAGGCCAGGGTCTGGCGCTCGTGCAGGTCGGGCACGAGGGTCTCGAGATCGGCGACGTCGAGCACGCCGTGCTCGTCGTCGTAGCGCGCGACGAGGCGGATCAGGCCCGCCTCGTCGAGCGCGCGGAGGTTGTCGATGAAGATCGAGTCGGGCTCGCTGGGTGCCACGTGCACCACGACGATGTCGTATGCCGCCGAGCGGGCCAGGCGCACGACGCCGGCGTCGGCGACGGGGAAGAGGTTGCGGAGCATCCCGATGACCGGGGTGACGCCGGAGCCGGCGGTGACGAAGAGGAACTTGCCGCCCTCGGTCGGCAGGACGAACTCGCCCTGCGCCTGCTCGAGGTGCACGAGGGTGCCCGGTCGTGACTCGCGCACGAGGTGGGTGCTGACGAGGCCGTCCGGCACCGCCTTGACGGTGATGGAGATGTTGCCGTCGGCGCGCGGGCCGTGGGTGAGCGAGTAGGCCCGCCACTGCCGGATGCCGTCGACGTCGACACCGATGCGCACGTACTGCCCCGGCACGTGGCCGGCCCAGTCGGCGCCGGGCCGGATGACGATCGTTGCGGCGTCGGAGGTCTCGGGGTGGACCTCGACGATGCGGCCGCGCAGGTCGGCGCCGGGGCGCAGCGGGTCGAAGAGGTCGAGGTAGTCGGCCGGCAGCAGCGGGGTCGTCGCACGCTCGGCCAGCATGACCAGCCGTCGGCGCAGCGACGTTCGGTCGGGTCGGGTGGAGGGTGCGGTCAGGCTCATGTCTTCAGCATGACTGACGGTCAAGGGTAAGATCCTGACCGCTGGGCGTGAAGCGCTCAGGAACTCTTGTGCGGAGGAGACAAATCATGCCCGCCAGCGTGAGCAGCGCCACAGTGCGCGGGGCCGCCGCCCTCCAGATGGACGTCTCGGTGCTGCGCGTCCTGCGTGAACGCCTCCCCGCCATCGCGACCACGACGATGGCGGCGGTGGTCGAGGAGGTCCCCGACTACACCGGCGCTCTCGGCGGCTCGGCGGGCGACACGATCGAGAAGGCCGTGCAGATGGCGATCGCCGGCTTCCTCAAGCTCGCCGCCGGCGGCCGCGACGTCGACCCGAGCACGCCCCTCGGCCCGACCCGCGAAGGTGCCTACGCGCTCGGGAGGGGGGAGGCGCGGGGCGGACGGTCGATGGACAGCCTGCTCGCGGCATACCGCGTCGGGGCCCGGGTGTCGTGGCGCGAGCTGGCGCAGGCGGCGGCGGAGGCGGGCCTGCCCGCGACGACGATGGCGAAGTTCGCCGAGCTGCTCTTCGCCTACATCGACGAGCTCTCGGCGGCGAGCGTGGCCGGACACACCGACGAGCTGACGACGAGTGGGCGGGTGCGCGACCGCTACCGCGAGCGGCTGGGCCAGCATCTGCTCGCCGGCGCGGGGGCCGACGTGCTGACCGCGGCAGCGGCGCGCGCCGAGTGGACTCCCCCGACCTCGCTGACGGCGGTGCTGCTGCCTGCCGCCGAGGCGCGACGCGCCCTGGCGCCGCTCGGGGCTGCAACCCTGGCCGTCGGCGAGGACCTCCAGGGCATCGACGTCGACGTCGACCACCCGCTCACGCTGCTGCTCGTGCCCGACGCCGACGGCCCCGGGCGCCGTCACCTGCTGCGGGTGCTCGGTGGTCGCCACGCCGTCGTCGGCCCAGCGCGGCCGTGGATCGACGCGCGCTCCTCCTACGACCGCGCGGCGCGCACCCTGGCGCTGCGCCGGACGTCGCGTAGCGGCGACCCCGTCGACAGCGAGCAGCACCTGGCCGACCTCGTGCTCACCGCCGACCCGGATGCCCTGGCCGACCTGCGGGCGCAGGTGCTCGAGCCACTCGCCGACCTGTCACCTGCGACTCAGGACCGGCTCGCCGAGACGCTGCTCTCCTGGCTGCTCCACCAGGGCCGGCGCGACGACGTCGCCGCTGAGCTGCACGTCCACGCCCAGACGGTGCGCTACCGGATGGGGCAGGTGCGCGAGCTCTATGGCGACAGCCTCGGCGACCCCGTCGTCGTGCGCGCACTGGTCCTCGCCCTCTCCGCGGGCAGCATCGCTCAGCGGGGAGCCAGCTGAGCAATGGTTGATCGGGAGGCGGAGCGAGAGGTGGAGCGAAAGGTGGAGCGAAAGGTGGAGCAGGCATGGGTCGAGTTCGACGCGCTCGTCGAGGTGCTGCCGTGGGGGCGCAGCCTCTACACGATCCTGCGCGTGGACGGAGCGCTCGAGAGCGCCGCCAAGGCCGCTCGCACCCGTCGGGTCGAGGGCACGATCAACGAGGTGCCGGTCAATGTCGGGGTGAACCGGGCCGATGTCATTCGCGACGCCTTCATGTATGCCGGAAAGGGACTCCAGCGCCGGCTGGGCGTTCGGCCCGGCGACGTCGTGCACTGTCGCCTGCGCCCCGCAGATCCGGACGACGTTCCGCTCCCCGAGGACATCCACCGGGCTCTCACCGACAGCGGTCGCCTCGCCGCCTTCGAAGGCAGGACGCCTCCCGAGCGGCGGCGACTGCTGCAACCCATCGAGGAGGCAGTCAAGCCGGAGACTCGCGAGCAGCGCATCGCCGCCTTGCTGCGGTCCCTCCCGCCTGACTGAACCTGCAGATCAGGACACGCTTCGTCGCGATGTCGACCTAGGACACCTGCTGGAGGGTGTAGCAGGCGATGAGCGCGGAGGCCCTGCGCGCCGGATCGCCGCTCTGCACGGCCTCGACGAGGTCGCCGTAGAGGTCCAGCGTCGCGGTGTAGACGCTCTCGAGCTCAGACTGGGTCAGCCCCTCCAACTGACCGGCCAACGACGCGTAGAGCTCCTGCTCGGTCGTGATCTCACCGTTCAGCGCATCGCAGGCCGACCCGAGCGCGATCTCACGGATCTCGTTGTCGGTGCGGGCGGCGACCTGCCGCGCCGACGCCATCCACCGCGCCCACTGGGGCTGCTCATCGGCCTGCCCGGCGGCTGCGCGGATCGCGTCCTCGCTGACGGCACCGACCCGGGCCATGCGTGCCACGTCATCCGCGCTCAGCTCCACGACCTGGCTGCCCATTCCCCCGATCGCGACCGCGGCCTGGTCTGCTGCCCCGGCGGCGACACGCACGCCACCGCCACCACAACCGCCGAGCACCACGGCAGCCAGGAGGGCCGCCAGAACGAGAGAACGCCGCATACCTCGAGTGTGGTCCGGCAGGGCCGCTCACCGCAGCCGATCGGAAGGGCCCTGCAGCCGCGACCCGGGGACACGGCCGGGCCCCACGCAGGTGGCCGCTCGGCAGCACGAGCGCAGCAGCTGGATCGCGGCTAGTGTCGCCGAGCATGGACATGCTGACGGGCGACAAGATCGCCGAGGCCGAGCTGACCGACTGGCGCAAGCTGGCCCAGGGACTGCATGCCCGCTACCTCGTCGGAGACTTCGGCGCCGGCGCACGGTTCGTCGCTGCGGTGGGCGAGGCGGGTGACGAGCTCGGACACCACCCGACCGTCTCGATCGGCGAGGGACGCGTCGACCTCAAGCTGGTCAGCGCCGACGCCATCTACCGCGACGACGAGGGCACCGAGCACGTCGTCGAGTGGGTGACGCAGCAGGACGTCGACCTCGCCCGACGGATCACCGACATCGCCGCCGAGCACCAGCTTGACGCCGACCCGGCCTCGGTCAGCGTCATCGAGCTCGGCCTCGACACGGCGCGCTCCGCGACCATCGCGCCGGTGTGGGCCGCCCTGCTGACCGGGGACGCCGAGGCCCAGGGTCGCGGCACCCCCAGCGACGAGATCCGCGACGCCACGGGACGGGTCCCCAACCTGTGGTTCGGCGACGCCGACGAGCACGAGGCCCCGCGCCAGCGGTTCCACCTCGAGGTCTACGTGGCGCCCGAGGTGGCGGCGCAACGCATCGCCGCCGCCGTCGCCGCGGGCGGGACCGTCGTCGACGACAGCGACGCGCCGTCGCTCACCGTGATCGCCGACCAGGACGGCAACACGGGAGTCCTGTGCGTCGCCGCGCCCCCTGCGCCAAAGGACTGAGCCACCGACTCGTGTGACCCGCGGCCTGACCGCGGGTCACCCGTTGGAGCGCTGCGGATCGTCCGGTCGGGGCGACCATCGGACTCAGGCGATGGCGGCGCGGACGACGAGGGCGAGGACCGGCCGGATGTCGCTGTCGTCGTGGCGAGCAACGCGGTGCAGGATCAGCCCCTCTGCGCACGCCATGATGGCCCGGGCCGACGCGCCGGTGTCGCTCGCGCCGAGGTCACGAAGGACCCCCTGAAGGGCCGCCTCCAGGATCGCCCGCCCCTGCCCCAGGGTCTCGCGCAGGGCGGGATTGTGGCTGGCCTCCATGAAGAGGACGAGCCGCGCGCTGGTCAGGGTCCGCTGGTCCTCGGTGGTGCGATCCAGGAGCGCTACAAGAGCGTCGAGGAGCTCTTCGGCCGATCGCGGGGCGAACGTGGCGCCCATGCCGGCGACCTCCCGCTCGAGGATGGCGTCGGCAACCCCCCTGAGCAGCGCGTCGCGCGTCCGGAAGTAGTTGGACGTCGACCCCGGCGGGAGCCCCGCCCGCACGTCGATCCGGCGATGGGTCAGCGCCTTCAGGCCTTGCGTGCCCAGCAGCTCGATGGCGACGTCCAGGGCGCGGTCGCGCAACGAGGTCATCCAGCCACTATAGGAGTAGTGACAACCAAGCACTACGGAGTAGTGTTCCGCTGCGTAGAGTCTCCTCCCGAGAAGGGCGCTCATCATGCCGTCAGTACTCATCACCGGAGCTGGCCGCGGCATCGGCGAAGCCATCGCGCTGCGACTGGCCGGCGCCGGGTGGACCGTCCTGGCCGGCGTCCGCAACGACTCCAGCGGTGACCGCCTGGCTGCCCAGGACGACCGCATCGCACCGGTCCTGCTCGACGTCACCAACGAGGCACACGTCGCCGCTCTGACCGACCGACTGCCCGACCGGTTGGACGCGGTGGTCAACAACGCCGGCATCGGGGTCCTGGGCCCTGTCGAGGCCGTCTCCATCCCGGAGTTCCGACGCCAGTTCGAGGTCAACCTCTTCGGCCAGGTCGCGGTCACCCAGGCCGTGCTCCCCCGGATCCGTGCCGCCAACGGCCGGATCGTGTTCGTCTCGTCGACCGGCGGCCGGGCACCGGTGCCGATGGAGGGGGCCTACTGCGCGTCGAAGTTCGCGCTCGAAGGACTCGCGGACGTCCTCAGGCTCGAGCTCCGGCCTTGGCACATCGACGTGTCCGTCGTGGAGCCCGGCCCCACCGACACCGGTCCTTGGCGTGAGATCCAGTCGATGCTTGCCGCCATGGAGCAGGGCATGTCGACCACCCACCGCGAGCTCTACGCACAACACATCAGCGGCATGCGCAAGCTGGTCAGTAGGCTCCAGTCCCGGACCGCGCCGCCGGACGTCGTCGCCCGGGTGGTCGAGCAAGCGCTGACCGCACGCCGCCCTCGGGCCCGCTACCCCGCCGGGGCCCAGGCCCGGGCGATGGTCACCATGAACGCGGTCCTGCCCACGCGGCTCAACGACGCCATCGGGGCCCGGCTCCTCGGCCTGCGGTAGCCACGAGCTGTGGCGGCAGGGTCATCACGACGTCGACGTTGGTTCCGTCCAGAGTGGTCGCGATCTCCCAGCCCGAGTGCCGCATCAGCCCGAGCACGGCCCGGTTCTCGGCAAGCACGGTCGCGGTGAAGTGCGTGATGCCGACCTCGGCGGCGAGTCGGGCGAGCTCTTGAACGAGTCGGGCGCCGATCCGGCGACGATGGTGACTGTCGGCGACTTCGAGGGCGACCTCTGCATGGTCGGGGTGCTCCGAGGATCGGAAGTACTGGGCGGCGCCGACGAGGTCGTCCCCGTCGAACGCCCCGACGGCCAGGTGCCCGGGGTTGACGGCGACGAAGCGCGCGATGTCAGCCGGGGCGAAAGAGCGCACGAGCCGGAAGTAGCGCTGATAGCACGACTGCGGTGACAGTCGTTGGAGAAGGTCGGTCATGTGCTGCGCGTCAGCTGGCGTGAGACTGCGCAGTCGGATGGGTCTGAGGCTGGCGTCGCGGGAGCGCCTGCGCGCTCCGGCGGCCTCCGCCGTGGCGGTGGGTTCGGGGTCGGGGCCGGCCCACATGATGAGCCGTTGCGCCTTCGTGAAGGGCGCAGCGATGACGGGGACGCGCATTGGTCTGCCTTCCTGTTCCAGGTCTGAGATCGGCGCCGCAGTCACGCCTCGGCTACCGCCCAACCGAGGGCGAGTCCGGGTCGAGACGTGGCCAGGCCTAGGCGATGGCCGTGCCGGCGATGTGAGTGTTGAACGGCAGGAATGGTGAGTGGATCCGGTAATGGCTGAGGTCGACGCTGGTGAAGCCAGCCGACTGGATCACGCCCGCGAGGTCTCGTTCGCAGGAGCAGCCCTCGAAGATCCACGCCCACGGTCGACGGACGATCCGCTGCGTCCAGCGCGTCGGCGTGCCACGCTCTGCCGCGACATGCTCGGCGAAGCTGAACCGGCCTCCGGGTCTCAGGACACGTCGGATCTCGGCGAGAACGGCATCGGGGTTGGAGACGCTGCACAAAACCAGGCTGGAGATGACGGCGTCGGCGCTCGTGTCGGGCAGGTCGATCCGTTCACCCACGACGCCGCGGATCTGGAGGTCGACGCCGTGCGAGCGGGCCGCCCGCCTGAGCCGCGTGTGCATGTGGCGGTTGGGTTCGATCGCGACCAGGCGCGCATCGACCGGCAGGTAGCGCATGTTCGCGCCGACTCCCGCTCCCAGTTCCACCACAGTCGGCGGGAGATCGGCAAAGGCTGCGGACTTGCGTGTGTGCATGTGCCAGTTGATGTAGCCGCCCATCACCCAGAAGAAGGCCGAGTTGAACCGGCCGCGGCCTGGATGCTCGTCGAACCCCGCGAGCTCCTCGACGTCCTCAGGCCGACGGATGCGGGTGGTCGTCACGGGGGCGGGTTGCTTGGTGCGAGTGGTCATGCATCGAGCGTGACGCTCGGCCCGTGACGTCGTCAGCAGTGGAAATACCGCACTTGAGCGGTCAGCCGGACGGGTTCGACGCGACGTACCAGGCTGCGATCTGGGCGCGGGATCGGAAGCCGAGCCGGGCACGAATCCGTTCGACGTGTGACTCGGCGGACCGCTCGGTGATCACCAGTTCCTCGGCGATCTGCCGATTCGACCAGCCCTGCGCCACCAGCCCGGCCACCTGTGTCTGGCGCGGCGTCAGCGCCGGCCTCGTCCTGAGGTCGAGCGGCGGCAGGCCCAGGCCGCGGCGCATCGCGTTCAGCACGGAGTGGGTGTCGCCAGCGAAGGGGATGTGCGTGCGACCTGCCAGCACCGTCAGCGTCGCGCCGTCGATGCCGGCGGCCAACCGCTCACCCTCCGCCAGCGGCACGGCGCGGTCATCCCGGCGGTGGATGACTGCGGTGGGTGCCCTGATCCGACCGAGATCGTCAGCGACGTCGATGTCGTAGCACGCGGCCAACAGCTGATGCGCCCAGGCGGCAGGTGCCGACTCCTGCTGGTAGCGCGAGAACATCGCGCGGAACCCGGCATCCGCGTCGGGGGCGAAGATCTCGGTCAGCACATCCGACGCGAGACCCCAATGCTGGTCGACCAGGCCCAGCACGTGCTCACGCACACCCGGCGCAGCCACCACGGCACCGTCGACCCACCCGCCGTAGAGCACCAGGTGCGTCACCGAGGTGGGATGACGAGCAGCCCACCTCACCGCCAGTGGCGCGCCGAAGGAGGCGCCGATCAGGTCGAAGCGGTCAGCACCGACCGCGGTCGCGACCGCGTGCAGCACCTCCAACTCCAGCTCGACGATGTCCGTGCGGCTGGTCGCCCCGGACAGACCGCATCCCGGTCTGTCGTAGCGCACGAGGGTCCGACCCTTCGCCAAGCCCTCGTAGAACAGGCGCTCAGCCGGCACCGCCCACCCGAGCTCGAGATGCGACACCCACCCCGGGACGTAGATCGCAACCGGACCTCTGCCGGCGACGGCGAACCGAATCGCCGTGCCGTCCTCGAGGCTGGCCGAGCCGAGCCGCTGCTCCACGAGCCACATTGTCCAGCCGAGCCAGCGGTCCACGGAAGTGGCCGGGCTCTGACCTGCGGCTTTACACGTTGAAGCGGAACTCCACGACGTCGCCGTCGCTCATGACGTAGTCCTTGCCCTCGATGCGCACCTTGCCAGCGGACTTCGCCGCCACCATCGATCCGGCCGCCACGAGGTCGTCGAAGCTGACGACCTCGGCCTTGATGAAGCCGCGCTGGAAGTCGGTGTGGATGACGCCGGCAGCCTGCGGAGCGGTCCAGCCCTTGCCGATCGTCCAGGCGCGCGACTCCTTGGGACCCGCCGTCAGGTAGGTCTGCAGCCCGAGGGTGTGGAAGCCCTGGCGCGCGAGCTGGTCGAGGCCCGACTCCTCGGCGCCGAAGCTCTGCAGCAGCTCCAGGGCCTCCTCGGGCTCCATCTCCATGAGGTCCATCTCGAGCTTCGCGTTGAGGAAGACCGAGTCGGCCGGCCCCGCGAGCGCGCGCAGCGATGCCTGCAGCTCGGCGTCAGCGAGCTGGTCCTCGTCGAGGTTGAAGACGTAGATGAACGGCTTGGTCGTCAGCAGGCCGAGCCCCTTGGCCTCGGTCAGGTCGACCCCGGCGGCCGGCCCCGCGGCATACAGCGTGTGACCCTCCTCGAGGACCTTCTGCGCGGCGGCGGCGTTGTCGAGCGCGACCTTGCGGTCCTTGTTGATGCGCGCCTCCTTCTCGAGGCGCGGCACGGCCTTCTCGAGGGTCTGGAGGTCGGCGAGGATGAGCTCGGTGTGGATCGTCTCGATGTCGCTGGCCGGGCTGACCTTGCCGTCGACGTGCACGACGTCGCCGTCCTCGAAGGCGCGAACGACCTGGCAGATGGCGTCGGCCTCGCGGATGTTGGCGAGGAACTTGTTGCCCAGGCCCTCACCCTCGCTGGCGCCGCGCACGATGCCCGCGATGTCGACGAAGCTCACCGTCGCGGGGAGGATCTTCTCCGAGCCGAAGATGCCGGCAAGCACCTTGAGGCGCGCGTCCGGCAGCGGGACCACGCCCACGTTGGGCTCGATCGTCGCGAACGGGTAGTTCGCGGCGAGCACGTTGTTCTTGGTCAGCGCGTTGAAGAGCGTCGACTTGCCGACGTTGGGGAGCCCGACGATTCCGATGGTGAGTGCCACGAGGACAAGAGTTTAGTGGCGTTCGCGGGCCTCGCCGACCACGAGCCCGTATGCCGCCCTCCCCCGTCGGCCGTCACCCACCGTCCCGGGGTCGCCGGGGAGCAGATCGGACCTGCTCCGGAGCCGTGTCAGGTGACGGTCCAGCTCCAGCCGGGTTGCCAGTCGAAGGGCGCTGCGACCGCCTCGGCGAGGGGCGTGCCGTCGAGCAGGTGCTGCAGGGCCCAGCGGTTTGCCGAGTGGGCGACGAGCAGCACCCGGGCGCCGTCGAACTCCGCGCTGATCTCGCCGAGCAGCTCACGGGTCTGGTCGACGACCTGCAGGTAGCTCTGGCCGCCGGGGAAGGGCACGTCGAGGTGGTCGAGCCGCACCTGCTCGAGGTCGGTGACGCGGCACCCGTTGAGGTCGCCGTAGTCGCACTCACGCAACCGGGCGTCCTGTCGGACCGGCACGTCAGAGCCGGCGAAGGCGATGGCCACCGTCTCGACAGCGCGGGCGAGGTCGGAGACGATCACGGCGGCATACCCCTCCGGTCGTCGACGCTCGCCGAGCAGCGCGGCCTGGCGGCGGCCCGCTGGCGACAGCCGACCGGGCAGCCACCCGGTGGCGACGCCCTGCTCGTTGTCCTCGGTCGTCGCGTGGGTCTCGTAGGTCAGGTGGACGGCCACGCGGTCAGCCGTTGCGACCGCTCGCCAGCCGCACCCCGCAGAGCTGCCGCGACTGTGCGACAAGGGCGCCCGTGCTGTCCCAGATGCTCGCGTCCTCCTCCATCATGCCGCCGCCGACGTTCTCGCTCGACAGCGAGACCCGCAGCCAGCCCGGGGCGGGTCGGCGGCGGATGTGGCCGGTGAACTCGAGTGTCGGCGTCCAGCCGAGGATGCCGAGGTCGAAGGCCACCGGCGGCAGGGCGTCGAGCGCCATCATGAGCAGCGTCGTGTCCGGCTCACGGTCCTTCACGCGCAGCCAGCCCCGGATCGCGCCCTGCATCGACGGCTTGCCGAGCGCCCAACCGGCCGTCGCCGGGTCGAGGCGCAGGTCGAGCCGCTCGAGGAAGCGCATGTTGGCGAGGAACTCGGGCGGCGCCTGTTCGGCCGACACGCACTGCTCCGGGGGTGGCAGGTCGGGGGGCGTCGACTGCTTGAGGGTGTCGACGTGCTCGAGGTTGCCGAAGGAGGCGATGGCCCGCATCCGCTCGACCGGCGCGCCGCCGGGCCCCACCTGGCTCAGCGAGATCTGCCCGGTCGAGAGCATCCGGCCGCAGCGCATGATGTCCGTCGTCACGGTGAAGGGGCCCGGTGCCGCGGCGGTCATGAAGTAGGCCGACATGACGACCGGGTCGCTGTGCGGGGTCTGCTCGGCGGGGTCGGTCGCCAGGTGCTGACCGAGCGCGCTGAGACCGGTGGCCATGACGAAACCACCGTTGACGGCGTTGCCGATCATCCAGTCCTCGGAGAAGGTGCCCGTCCTGCGGGCTGGGTCGTCGCCGGTCTCGAGCCGGATCGCGTCGTCGTACTCAGTCACGGACTAGGTCTAACAGACGCGCACCCCCGCGGGCGCGTCGGCAGTCGGGTGTCGGTGGGGTCTGCGACGGTTGCCGCATGGACATGACCGCGCTGCTCATCGGCCTCCTCCTCGGGGGCTTCCTCGGTGCGGTCATCGCCGGCCTCTGGGCCCGCTCGGGCCTGCTCGCGCGCTCCGCCGCCGCCGAGGCCGAGCGCGACGTGCTGCGCGAGCGCATCGGCGACCTCGAGACCGCCCGTGCCGACGACGCGGAGGCAGCGGCCCTGCTGGTCCCGTTGCGCGACACCATCGGCCGCGTCGAGCGCCAGGTCGGCTCGCTCGAGCGCGACCGCGTGCAGCAGTTCGGCCAGCTCGGCGAGCGCCTCACCGAGGTCAGCCGGTCGACGGAGTCGCTGCGCTCGGAGACGGCCACCCTCGCCACGGCGCTCAACGCCTCGACGGTGCGCGGCGCCTGGGGAGAGGTGCAGCTGCGGCGCGTGCTCGAGCTCTCCGGCCTGCTCGCCCGGTGCGACTTCGACGAGCAGGTCACGCGGGTCAGCCGCCACGGCGCGACGGTGCGGCCCGATGCGGTCATCAACCTGCCCGGCGGCCGCAACGTCGTCGTCGACAGCAAGGCTCCGATGTCGCACTTCCTGCAGGCCCACGGCGACACCGTGTCGGAGCTCGAGCGCGCCGAGCTGCTCGCCGCGCACGCCACCGCCCTGCGCCGGCACGTCGAGAGCCTCGCCGGCAAGGCCTACTGGACCGCCTTCACCCGCTCCCCCGAGGTCGTCATCTGCTTCGTGCCCGGCGAGGCCATCCTCGCCACCGCCCTGGCCGACGACCCCGGCCTCTACGAGCACGCGCTCTCGCGCAAGGTCGTGCTCGCCTCCCCCGGCACCCTGTATGCCGTCCTGCGCACCGTCGGCGCCATCTGGCAGCAGGACGCCCTCGAGCAGAACGCCCGCGAGCTGCTGGGGATCGGGCAGGAGCTGCACACGCGCCTGACGACCCTCGGCGGGCACGTCACGGCGATGGGCCAGTCGCTGGCCCGTTCGGTGGAGCAGTACAACCGCTTCGTCGGCACGCTCGAGTCGCGCGTGCTCGTCACCACCCGCCGCATGCACGAGCTGCACCTGACGAGCGAGCGCCCGCCCGCGCTGGCGCCCCTCGAGGTCGCTCCCAGGTCGATGAGCGCTCCGGAGCTCACAGAGGGTGGCGAGGTGGCTGACTCGTCCGGCCTGCTCGACGGCAGGGCTCCGCGCCTCTCCGGTAACGCCGAGGTCGACGCGGCGTTCGGGGCGGAGGCTCGGGATGCCCGCGACACGGCATACCTCGATCGTGAACGGGCGGGGAGCGGCCGAGGCGAGCGTCACGACGACTCGGCCACCGCCTGACGGTCAGCCCGTCTTGGGCAAGAGGGTCGTGACCACAGCCGAGGCGAGGGGCGCGAGGATGAAGACAGCGGCCTGCAGCTGGGACCCGATGGTGAGATTGGCCTCGGTGAGGGCGTCGACCCGCTTGCGCCCACCGAGCCACACCTCGAGCTCGGGCGACGTCGGCGAGGGCATCGCGTCGAGGGGGAAGGACGCCTCGCGGATCTCGGCGCAGAGCCGCTGCAGCGACAGGTGCGCCGGCACGTAGACGATGACGAGCAGTGCCGTGAAGAACGCCCCGTAGAGCAGGACGCTCACCGCAGGGAAGTCCGCCGCCGAGACGTAGGTGGGCACTGTCGCGAGCCGCAGCGAGCCTGACGCCAGCACGGCGAGGCCGATGACGGCCCCCGCCGACCCGAGGAAGCGTCGGACCCGGTGACGTGAGACCAGCGCGAGCCTGACGGCGTCCGTGTCGTCGACCGTCGGCACGGCGCGGCGGACGATGTCCTGCACGCAACCGATCCCGAAGAGGGCCGGGAGTCCGACACCGACGGCTGCCATCGCCGTCAGCACCCACACCTTCGGGCTGTGGCCGACGAGCGGCCACCCGAAGTCCGCGGCAGGCGACAGCACGGCGAGGAGCACCAGAGCCAGTCCCACGACACCGGGGATCGCCCACACCGTGCGCCTGACCCGGTCGTGCTGCACGATGTCGACGACCTCCGACCAGAGCGGGAGGGCGACCACTGCCCACACGGCCACCTGCACCGCGATCACGGCGGCCCACACGAGGAAGCCGCTCGTCGCGATGAACTGGCTGCTCCGCGGGTCCGACCGGGCCCCCAGGAGGAGCAGTCCGACTCCCAGGGCTCCCCCGCCGAGCGCAAGCAGGATGATGACGAGAGGATTCCACCGCTCGAGCCGACGGTCCCATGCCTCGATCAGCGCCGGCTGTCGTGGCTGTGGTGGGTGCGGCGTGGACGATCGTCGAGGGCCCACGGATCACCTCCGGAGATCGAGCGATGGCCCGGACGGACCGCATCCCAGCGTGGCACAGGGGTGGACACCCGGGCAGGCGCAACGGACAATACGCCGCGTGGAAACGGGTAGAGCATGACCGGAGTGGGGGCTCCGGGTCCAGAGGGTCAGCACGTTCCGCCACCGAGCGCCGGCGGGCGACGCATCGGTCCCTACGAGCAGAGCCTCATAGACTCGCGGGAGCGCGTCGCTGCCGCCGCCCGTGAACGAGCCCGTCGCCAGCGCCGCACCCGCGTGCTCGTCGCCGTCCTCGTCGCCGTCCTCGTCGCAGGAGCCGGGTTCGCCGCGTGGCGCATCGTCGGGCAGCGCGACGTGGCCACGACGGTGCCCGAGGCGGCCGCCCAGCCGACGTCGTGCGCCGACCCCACTGTCGTGCGCCTGGCCGTTGCGCCTGCCGTGGCACCCGTCGTCGCCGCCGCCGCCGAGGCCCTCAGCCAGCACCCGGACGGCCCCTGTGCCGCCTACGACATCGAGCCAGCGCAGGCGTATGCCGTCGCCGGCTCGCTCATCGGGTCGGCCGCCCCGGACGGCTGGGTCACCGACTCGTCCGGACTGCTGGAGCGCGCCGAGCAGACCTCCGGCACCACGCTGACGGCCACCGAGCCCTTCGCCTCCACGGCCCTCGTCGTCGCCATGCCCACCGAGGCGGCCGAGGCGATGGGTGACGACCTCGGCTGGGCGCGCCTGCTCGCGGGCCCCACGCCCGTGCGGGTGCCCGACCCGAACCGCACGACCATCGGGCGGCTGGCTCTCGGTGCCGCTGCCGCGACACTCGACGACGCCAGGCTGCGCGCGGCGGTGGCCGGCAGTGCCCGGGTCGGCACCGCCACCGTGGCGCTCGACGGGGTGGCCGCCGCACAGCCCGCCGTCGGCGCCGTTGTCACCGAGGCGGAGGTGACGGCCTGGAACGCCGCCCACCCCGACGAGGCACTCGCCGCCGTCGCGCCGACCGAGGGGGCTGCCGCGGTCGAGTTCTCCTTGCTGCCGGTCTCCACCGACGCGGGGACTCGCTCCCTCGTGATGCAGCTCGGTGACTACCTCAAGAGTGACGAGGCGCGAAAGCTGCTGCAGGACAGCGGATTCCGTATGCCATCTGGTGGCGACGCGAAGCCACCGACTCTCCTGGTCGGCACCGTCAGGGTCGCAGAGGCGCCCGGCCCAGCCGCCATCGCCAGGGCCACGACCGCGTGGAACGCTAGCGCCCCACGGTCACAGACCCTGCTGGCGCTCGACGTCTCCGGCTCGATGCTGGAGCGCACCGAGGAGGGCACCAAGCTCGCCGTGGTGCAGCGCGCGACCATGCGCGCCCTGGGCGCAGCGGCGCCGCAGACCCGGGCATCGCTCTGGGCCTACTCCCAGCACATCGGCACCAAGGGCGACGACGAGAAGCAGCTCGTCGGCTACGGCTCGCTGGGCGACGCGGCCCACCTCGCCGCCGTCGAGAAGGCGCTCTCCGGACTGACCAAGACCGTCGGCGGGGGCAGCGGCCTCTACGACACCGTCGCCGCCGCCTACGACCGCGGCAAGGCCGCCTTTGCCGGCGGGCACACCAACTCCGTCGTCATCGTGGCCGACGGTCCCAACGAGGACGACTACGGCCTGACGCTCGACCTGCTCCGGCAACGCCTTGCGGGCGCCAAGGACCCGGCCCGACCGGTGCGGGTCGTCCTCATCGGCCTCGGGCCGGCCGTCGACGTGCAGGCGATGAAGGACATCGCGGCCACGGCCGGCGGCTCCTACCTCGCCGCACCGACCGTCGACGACCTCGAGCCGGTGCTGCTCCGAGCGCTGGGCGGCTGAGTCTGGGGTCCGGTCGACCCGACGACGTGCCGGACGGCATACCGGCGCTCCTGCGGCCCGTCAGTGAAGGGAGCCGGACTCCTCGAACGCGGCGTCGTGCCGCAGGGTGCCGGAGTCCTCGCCCTTGCGGGCCTTGAGGTCACGGCGCAGCTCGTTGGGCAGCGAGAAGAGCAGCGACTCCTCCGCCGCGATGACGGCCTCGACCTCGCCGTAGCCGCGCTCGGCCAGCCAGGCGAGCACGTCGCGCACGAGCACCTCGGGGACGCTGGCGCCGGAGGTGACCCCGACGGTCGACACCCCCTCGAGCCACGCCTCGTCGATCTCGTCGGCGAAGTCGACGAGGTGCCCGTCACGGGCCCCGTGCTCGATGGCTACCTCGACGAGGCGCACCGAGTTGGACGAGTTGCGCGAGCCGACCACGATCATGAGGTCGGTGTCCTTGGCCATCTGCTTGACGGCGAGCTGGCGGTTCTGCGTGGCGTAGCAGATGTCGTCGGAGGGCGGGCTCTGCAGCGCCGGGAACTTCTCCTTGAGCCGGCCCACCGTCTCCATCGTCTCGTCGACCGACAGGGTGGTCTGCGAGAGCCAGACCACCTTCTCCGGGTCGCGCACGGTGATGTTGTCGACATCGTCGGGCCCGTCGACGAGCGTGATGTGCTCGGGGGCCTCACCCGCGGTGCCGACGACCTCCTCGTGGCCCTCGTGGCCGATGAGCAGGATGTCGAAGTCGTCGTCCGCGAAGCGCACGGCCTCGCGGTGCACCTTGGTCACGAGCGGGCAGGTCGCGTCGATGGTCTTGAGGCTGCGTGCCTTGGCCTCGTCGTGGACGACGGGGGCGACGCCGTGGGCCGAGAAGATGACGGTGGCGCCCTCCGGCACCTCGTCGGTCTCGTCGACGAAGATCGCGCCCCGCTTCTCGAGCGTGTTGACGACGTGCTTGTTGTGCACGATCTGCTTGCGCACGTAGACGGGCGGACCGTAGAGCTCGAGAGCCTTCTCGACGGTGACCACGGCACGGTCGACGCCCGCGCAGTAGCCGCGGGGGGCTGCGAGCAGGACCTTCTTCTCCGGCTGGTCCGTCGTCGCTTCGGCGTTCGCTGCGGTCAGGTCGGTGGCGTCGGTCATGCGCCCATGCTACGTGTCGAGCGGCTGGACGCCCGACCCCGAGCCAGCGCCTAGTGTTGCGCCCGTGAGCATGACGAGCCCCCTGCCCGACAAGGCGGCCGACACCACGGCTGAGCAGCCGTGGCCCGTGCGCGTGCTCAGCCTCAAGATCAGTGACTACGTCGACCGGATGAGCCAGCTGTGGGTCGAGGGCCAGGTCGTGCAGTTCAACCCGCGCGGCGGCACGGCCTTCCTCACGCTGCGTGACCCCGACGTCGACATGTCGCTGTCGGTCTCGGTGCCGATGAACGCCGTCAACGCGATGCCGATCCCCCTCGCCCAGGGCGCCCGGGTCGTGCTTCAGGCCAAGCCGACCTTCTGGACCAAGCGCGGCACCCTGCAGCTCGAGGCCCGCCAGATCAAGCCGGTCGGCATCGGCGACCTGCTCGCGCGGGTCGAGATCCTCAAGCGCACCCTGGCGGCCGAGGGCGTCTTCGACGCCGACCGCAAGCGCCCGATCCCGTTCCTGCCCAAGCGGGTCGGGCTCGTCACAGGTCGCAGCTCCGCGGCCGAGAAGGACGTCGTCGAGAACGCCCGCCGGCGGTGGCCCGCCGTGCGCTTCGAGATCCGCGAGGTCGCGGTGCAGGGCACGAGCGCGGTCACCGAAGTGATCGAAGCGCTGCGCGAGCTCGACGCGCACCCCGAGGTCGAGGTCATCGTCATCGCCCGCGGCGGCGGCGCCCTCGAGGAGCTGCTCCCCTTCTCCAACGAGGCGATGGTGCGGGCGGTCGCGGCGGCGCGCACCCCGGTCATCAGTGCCATCGGACACGACGTCGACCAGCCGCTCCTCGACCTCGTCGCCGACTGGAGGGCCTCGACGCCGACCGACGCGGGCAAGAAGGTCGTGCCCGACGCCCAGCGCGAGTTCGCTCTCGTCGTCGGGGGCCGCGACCGCCTCCGACGGGCTGCGGTGCGACGCCTCGAGACGGAGCGGTCCGGTCTGCGGGCTCTCGTGAGCCGTCCCGTCATGGCAGACCCCGTCGCCCTCGTGCGGGTGCGCCGTCAGGAGCTCGCCACCCTGCGCTCGCGCGCCGCGATGCGGCTCGAGACCCGGCTGCACCGCGCCAGTGACGAGGCCGAGCACCTCCGTCGTCAGGTCGTCGCGCTCTCCCCTCAGTCCACCCTCGAGCGGGGGTATGCCGTCGTGCAGCATCGCGACGGCCGCATCGTCATGGACCGCGACGACGTGGGGGTCGGCGAACTGCTGCGGGTGCGCGTCGCCCGCGGCGACTTTGGCGTGCGACCCGTGAGCGACGGGATCGCGGCGTCGACCGACGACACGCCAGACGCGCCCGCGCCCGCGGCTGCCCGAACCAGCAGCCGCGCGGCGCGCACGACCAAGGCCTCCCCGCGCAAGACGACGAAGAAGTCGTCGTAGGGTGGCCGCCATGCCCGACCCCGCTGCCTCGACCGAGCCGTCGACGAGAGACACCGGCGCTCCCGCTAGCGCCGAGGTCGCCTTTCCCGACATCGCCGCGCTGCGCTACGCGGACGCCCGCGAGGAACTCGTCTCGATCGTCTCCCGGCTCGAAACCGGCCAGGCACCGCTCGAGGACTCGATGCAGCTGTGGCGACGGGGCGAGGCCCTGGCGGCGCACTGCAGCCGGTGGCTCGAAGACGCCCAGTCCGAGATCGAGCAGGCCACGCGACCGGCGCCGTCGGCCGCCCCGCTGCATGCCGACGACGAGATCTTCGACGACGAGTCCTGACCGGCCCGGCCAACACCTGGCCGATCAACTGGCAGATCAACTCGGATGGAGTGCTGTCCACACGACACCAGAGACCGGTTGATCCACGAGTTGATCGCGCCCACCCCCGGGACAGAGATCAACTGGCAGATCAACTCGGGTGGAGCGCTGTCCACACGACACCAGAGTCCGGTTGATCCACGAGTTGATCGCGCCAAGCCCCGCGACAGGCTTCAACTGGCAGATCAACTCGGGTGAAGTGCTCCCCTGACGACACCCACTGCAGACTGATCCGCAATCAGATCGGCCGAACGATCAGTCTGCACATCAGTCCGCGATCACTGCTGTCCTGACGACACCAAGGGCAGACTGATCCGCAGTCAGATCGGCCTGGACCCGTTCCCAGATCAGCCTGCAGATCAGTCGGCAGTCACTGTTGCCCTGACGACCGTGAATGCAGACTGATCCGCAGCCAGATGAGCCGAACGATCAGTCTGCAGATCAGTCTGCAGGTGGTGTCGTGGCCCGGTGGTGGGTCGGCAGGCGGCGGGTTCAGCCGGCGGGGGTGACGGGCTTGAGGGCGGCGACGAAGGCCGCGAGCTCGTCCTCGCTCGCGTTGGTCGTGGCCACGAGCGTGATGCCGCCCGAGGCGGCAGGTCGCACGACGTAGCTGACCTGCGAGGTGCGCCCACCGGCATACCTCTCGACGGTTCGGGCGCCGATGCTCACGGTGCCGGCCGCGGGGTTGTCGGTCACCGACGTCGACAGCCAGGTGTCGGTGGGAGCCGCGGCCTGCTTGAAGGCGAGGTCCCCGCCGGCAGGCGTCTTCCAGACGGTGGTGAAGGTGGGCACCTTGTCGGTGCCAGGGGCATAGGTGGCCGTCGTCGGCACCCAGCCGGAGCCGAGACCCGTCGGCATCTCGATCGGCCAGCTCGTCTGCGTGGCGACCGAGGCCGCCTTGCCCGCAGCGTCGACCGCGGGGCGCTCGACCTCGCTCATGCGCGGCACGATCGCGACGAGCACCAGGAGGAAGAAGCCGACGACGAGCAAGGAGCGCAGCATGTTGGACATCGAGCCCATCGAGTAGCGGCTCTTCGGGGCTGCAGGAGGCGCAGCGGGCGCGGCGGCCGGCTGGGGCGTCGCCGCAGAGCCCTGCGACTCTGTCGACTCGATCGACTCCGCCGCCAGCGCCGGGCCGTCCGGCGACCCCACCGCCGGCTGCACCGACGGGTCCGCTGGGCTGCCCGGTGACGTCATGGCCCCATCGTCCCCCGGCGCCGGACGCACGTCCAAACCGACTGTCGACCCCCGCTAGGCTGTCGCCCACTCGCGACAGTGCAACGGAGCCGACGGAGGACTCGATGAAGCACAGCCAGCCCGACCGCAACCTCGCCCTGGAGCTGGTGCGGGTCACCGAGGCGGCCGCGATGGCCGGAGGCCGTTGGGTGGGGCGCGGCGAGAAGAACAAGGCCGACGGCGCCGCGGTCGAGGCGATGCGGGCGATGATCTCCACCGTCAGCATGAACGGCATCGTCGTCATCGGCGAGGGCGAGAAGGACAACGCCCCCATGCTCTACAACGGCGAGCACGTCGGCGACGGCACCGGCCCCGAGGTCGACGTCGCGGTCGACCCCATCGACGGCACCACGCTCACGGCCAAGGGGATGAACAACGCCGTCGCCGTCATGGCCGTCGCCAACCGCGGCGCGATGTACGACCCCTCCGCCGTCTTCTACATGGACAAGATCGCCACCGGCCCCGATGCAGCCGACGTGGTCGACATCCGCCTGCCCGTCGCCGAGAACATCCGGCGAATCGCCAAGGCCAAGAAGGAGACTCCCGCCGACGTGACGGTCGTCATGCTCGACCGGCCGCGTCACGACGACCTCGCCGAGCAGATCCGCAACACCGGGGCGCGCATCCGCTACATCGTCGACGGTGACGTCGCCGGCGCGGTCATGGCGGCCCGCCCGGGCACCGGCGTCGACCTGCTGCTCGGCATCGGCGGCACCCCCGAGGGCATCATCGCCGCATGCGCCATCAAGTGCACCGGCGGCGTGATCCAGGGCAGGCTCTGGCCCAAGGACGACGACGAGCGCCAGCGGGCGATCGATGCAGGCCACGACCTCGACCGCGTGCTCTCGACCGACGACCTCGTCGTCGGCGACTGCTTCTTCGTCGCCACGGGCATCACCGACGGTGAGCTGCTGCGCGGCGTGCGCTACGGCGCGAAGTCGGCCCGCACCAACTCGCTCGTCATGCGCTCGCGCAGCGGCACGATCCGCACCATCGACAGTGAGCACCGCTTCGACCGCCCCGGGTGGTTCGGCAGCACCGACATGATCGAGCCCTGAGGAGACGGTCGTGAGCAGCACCACACCCCCGCGCACCCTCGTCATCGGTGAGGCGCTCGTCGACGCCGTGACCGACGCCTCGGGCGCCGTCGTCGAGCACGTCGGCGGCAGCCCCGCCAACGTCGCCTTCGGCCTCGCGGCCCTCGACCACCCGGTCGACCTCGCCACCTGGATCGCGACCGACGAGCGGGGCTCCCGCATCGAGGCCGTATGCCGTGAGCGCGGGGTCGCCCTCACGCCCGGTTCCCAGTCGGCCGAGTTCACCTCGGTCGCCCACGCGACGCTCGACGCCACCGGCGCGGCGACCTATGTCTTCGACCTCGACTGGCAGCTGCCCACGATCCCCGACCTCACGGCATACGGCCATGTGCACACGGGGAGCATCGCCGCGGTGATCGAGCCCGGCGGCGCCGACGTGCGGGCCGCCCTGGCTGCCGCTCGCGCGACGGGAGCCACCGTCTCCTACGACCCCAACGCCCGACCCAGCCTGATGGGCGCCCCGGCCGACGCGCGTCGCCTCATCGAGGAGGCCATCGCGTCCGCCGACGTCGTCAAGCTGAGCGACGAGGACGTCGACTGGCTCTGCCCCGGCGAGCAGCTCGACGACGTCATCGCCGCCTGGGGCGCGCTCGGGCCCGCCCTGCTCGTCGTCACCCGCGGAGGAGCCGGTGCGGTCGTGCGCGCCACGGCCACGGGCGAGGTGCAGGCGCTGCCCGCGCCCCGGGTCGAGGTCATCGACACGGTCGGCGCCGGCGACTCCTTCATGGCGGGGCTCGTGTCGGGGCTGCTCGACGCGGGCCTGCTCGGTGGCCCGGAGGCGCGCGAGCGGCTGCAGGCGGCGTCGATCGCCGAGGTCGTCCCCGCCGTGCAGCGGGCCCTGCGCACCGGCGCCCTCACGGTCGAGCGGGCGGGGGCCCATGCCCCCCAGCGAGCCGACCTGGCAGAGCCCGCCTGACGCGCCCGGCGCACCTCGAGAACCGCCACATGAGGGGACGATGCCTCACACCTGAGGAGGGTGACGCGACACAATTCGGGCATTCGACAGAACGGTCAGGGGTCAGGCACCATTCTGCGCGGCCCGCCGGGTACCTTCCACCGGTGGATCATCCTGACGCCCCGGGCTGCCGGGGTGTCCACATGTGAGGAACCCCGTTGACCAGCCCCACCCCTCCACAGCGCCCGGTCGGCCCCTACGAAACAAGCCTCTACAACAGTCGTGCCGCACGAAAGGCACTCGAGCAGAAGCTCGCCGCGAGGCGGCGCCGCCGCGTCATCGCCTCGATCGCGGGCATCGTGCTGCTCGTCGGCGCCGGAGTCGGAGGCTCCCTCTGGTGGACCGGACGCGTCAGCGCGGACCCCCTGTCGGCGCTGCCCTCGGTGACCGGCAAGGCCTGCCCCCAGCGCACCCCGGTGACGTTGTGGGTGTCGGAGGCCGCACAACCGGCGACGCTCGCGCTCGCCAAGCAGTACCAGGCCGACCCCGCCTCGCCCTGCGTCGACTACCTCGTCAAGGGCAAGTCGCCCATCGAGGCCATGATCGGCCTCGGGCAGGGGCAGCCCAACCGGCCGGACGGCTGGATCCCCGACTCGCCGCGCTGGGTCGAGCGGGTCAACCAGACGGCCAAGATCAACGCCAAGATCGCCCAGCCCTTCGCCAAGAGCCCGCTCGTCATCGCGATGGACCCCGCCGCCGCGGAGGCCCTCGGCAGCCAGCCGCAGTGGCTCGACCTCGTCGCCTCGAGCGACCCCATCCGGCTCAGCGACCCCCGCACGACCACGGCCGGCATGCTCGCCCTCGCCTCCGCGATGCCGCAGATGAGCGCCGAGCAGGGCCGCACCGTGATCCCGACGCTGGCCCGTGGCGCCTCGTCGTCCATCGACGACCTCTTCGCGACCTACAACGCCAGCCCCGACAAGGCCCAGGCCTTCCCGGTGGCGGAGGCCGACCTCATCGACCACAACCGTCTCTACCCCGACCACAAGATGGTGTCGGTGACCCCCGCCGAGGGCACGCCCGCCTTCGAGTTCTCGCTCGTCAACGTCGCCACCGACCCGGTGCGCGACCAGGCCGTCGAGCTGCTGCGCGCCTACCTGCAGACCCCCAAGGCGGCGAGCATCTTCTCGCAGTTCGGCATCCGCTCCACGTCGGTGCCGGTCACGATGCCGACCC
This sequence comes from Humibacillus xanthopallidus, assembly GCF_044793955.1. Classification (GTDB taxonomy): domain Bacteria; phylum Actinomycetota; class Actinomycetes; order Actinomycetales; family Dermatophilaceae; genus Humibacillus; species Humibacillus xanthopallidus_C. The sequence goes on from NZ_CP084995.1 coordinate 3,601,715, forward strand.
CGCAGGGCAGCATCGGCGAGGTCACGATCGGCCCGCAGCCCGACGCGCCGACCGTCGCCCGGGCCACCGACACCTGGCAGTCGGCCACGACCGACTTCTCGCTCCTCGCCGTCTTCGACGTGTCGGGCTCGATGAAGGAGAAGGTCGGCGGCACGACCCGGGTGGCGATCACGCAGGAGGCAGCCGGCATCGCCCTCTCGGCCCTGCCCAAGACGACGAAGCTCGGGCTCTGGTTCTTCTCCATCGGCATCGGCGCCGGCGGCGCCGACTACAAGGAGGTGGCCCCCATCGGCCGCCTCGACGACGAGGGGCACCGCGCGCGGGTCGCGGCGGGTGCCGCCAGCCTGAGCAAGAGCATCGGTGGCGGCACCGGTCTCTACGACACGATCTGGGCGGCCTACCAGACGGCGAAGAAGAGCTACGACCCCGACCGGGTCAACGCCGTCGTCGTGCTGACCGACGGGCGCAACGACGACCCGGGCGGCCTCTCCCTCGACGAGCTCAAGGCCAAGCTGCGCGCCGCGAGCGACCCGACGAAGCCGATCGCCATCACGACGATCGGCATCGGGCCCGACGTCGACCCGAAGGCGCTCACGTCGATCTCGACGATGACCTACTCCGACTTCTACTCCGCGCCGAGCCCGGCCGACATGACGACGGTCCTGGCGCGGGCTCTCTTCGACCACGAGTGCAAGGACGGCCGCTGCGTCTGAAGCAGATCCGGGGGGCCTGCGCCTCCCGCATCTCGCGCGGGCCGGGAAGCCTGTCGACGTCCGAGTCGTGCCCGGATGACGCCCGATCCTGCCCGAAGGTCACGTGGTGGTCACTGTCGCGTGTCTGTCACTGGACCGACCCCCGGCGACGCGGTAGGAATGAGGTTGTTCACGTGACCGTGGTCACGTTGATCGGTGGGGATCGACGCACAACTCAACGACGAGGAGCGACCATGAGTGGAATTCCCAGACGTGCACTGAGGGCCGGCGGGGTGGTCGCCGCCGCGGCCTTGGTGCTCACGGGCTGCCTCCAGAACCCCAACGCCGGCGGCGGCGAGGGTGGCGCTGGCGGGGGCGCGTCCGTCGTCGACGGCGGTTCCGCCGACGGAGACAAGAAGGTGACCATCCTCGGTGCCTTCGGTGGTGACGAGGAGAAGAACTTCGTCGCGTCACTCGCCGAGTTCGAGCAGTCCAGCGGCATCGACGTGCAGTACACCGCTGACACGGACTTCACCACGACCGTGAAGCAGAAGGTCAACTCGGGCGACTCGCCCGACATCGGCCTCTTCCCGCAGCCGGGCGGCCTCATCGAGTTCGCGGCCCAGAACAAGATCGCGCCCATCGACAGCTACCTCGACTACGACAAGCTCCAGGGCACGCTGCTCCCCGGCTTCCTCGACGCCAGCCGCTACAAGGGCCGCGTCTACGGCGCGCCCATGCGCAACGCCGTCAAGAGCGTCGTCTGGTATCCCAAGGCTGCCTACGACGAGGCCGGTCTGCCCAAGGACCCGGCCACGATCCAGGAGCTGCGGACCAACGTCGCCGACAAGATCGCCGCCAGCGGCATCACCCCCTGGTGCATCGGTTGGGAGTCCGACCAGGCGACCGGCTGGGTCGGCACCGACTGGGTCGAGGAGCTCATGCTGCGCATGCACGGCCCGTCCGTCTACGACGACTGGACCTCCCACCGCATCCCCTTCAACGACGAGCGCGTCGTCGCGGCCTTCGACGAGGCTGCCAAGTTCAACAAGGACCCCGCAATGGTGCTCGGCGGGCCCCGCGGCGTGCTCAACACCGCCTTCGGTGACGCGATGACCCCGGCCTTCTCCAACCCGCCGAAGTGCATGCTGCACCGCCAGGGCAACTTCGCCACGACGTTCTACCCGAAGAACGTCCAGGCCGACCTCGACAACCAGGTCGGCATCTACGTCTTCCCGAAGTTCGAGGGCGGCTACGACGGCGCCTCGATCCTCGGCGGCGGCGACCTCGCAGGCCTCTTCAACGGCAACGACGAGGACGCCAAGAAGGTCATGGAGTTCATCACGTCCGACCAGTTCGGTGCCCCGTGGGCCAAGGCCGGCGGGTGGCTCTCGCCGCACAAGACGTTCGACGTGAGCAACTACCCCAACGAGACGACGCGCAAGATCGCCGACATCGCCAACAAGGCCAGCGTCCTCCGGTTCGACGGGTCCGACCTGATGCCCAAGTCCATCGGCTCGGACGTCTTCTGGAAGGAAATGGTCAAGTGGGCGAACGGCCAGTCGTCGCAGCAGACGGCTGACAACATCGAAGCCGCTTGGCCGAAGTCATGACCACCGGCACGAGCGCGGCAGCGCCGCCGCAAAAGATGCGGGTCGACGATCCCGGTGCCTCGCTGCGGGCCAACCCGGCCAAGATCGCCATCGGCATCGTGGGCATGGTCGGCATCGTCTGGGGGCTGGCCAATCTCTTCCTGGCCTTCGGCTACTACCCGCAGTGGTTCGGCAACAAGTTCATCATCGGCGTCCTTGCGATCGTCGTCGGAGTCGGCGGAGCAGCCCTGCTCTTCTACTTCCTCAACATGTTCGTCGAGGGTCTCCCACGACGTCTGTCCGAGGGGGCGATCCCCTACGCGTTCGTCCTGCCCGGGCTGTTCTTCGTCGCGCTGATGCTCATCTACCCGACGTTCCAGTCGATCAACTACTCGTTCGCCAACTCCGACAGCACCGCCTACGTGGGGCTGCAGAACTACCAGACGATCTTCGCCGACCCGGAGTTCTGGAAGTCGATCGTCAACAACGTCCTGTGGCTGCTCATCGTCCCGGCCATCGTCGTGGCGTTCGGAGTCATCGTCGCGGTGCTCGCCGACAAGCTGTCGGCGACCGGAGAGAAGGCCGCCAAGAGCCTGATCTTCCTGCCGATGGCGATCTCGTTCGTCGGCGCCTCGGCGATCTGGGGCCTCGTCTACGCCTTCAACAACCCCGGCCAGGCGCAGACGGGCCTGCTCAACGCCATCTGGGTCGGGCTCGGCGGCGAGCCGCAGACCTGGCTGCAGATCGAGACGGCCAAGCTCAACTCGATCCTGCTCATGGTCATCCTGATCTGGCTGCAGGTCGGCTTCTCGATGGTGCTGCTCAGCTCGGCCATCAAGGGCGTCCCCGAGGACACCATCGAGGCCGCCCGCATCGACGGGGCCAGCGAGCTGCAGATCTTCTTCAAGGTGATCATCCCCCAGATCCGCGGCACGATCATCACGGTCTTCGTGACGGTCTTCATCACGGTGCTCAAGGTCTTCGACATCGTCTACGTGACGACCAACGGCGCCTACGGCACCAACGTCATCGCCAACCTCTTCTTCAACAAGCTCTTCGCGGCGAGCGAGGCGGGGCAGGCAACAGCCATCGTCGTCGTCCTGCTCATCGCGGTCATCCCGCTCATCTGGTTCCAGATCAAGCACTTCAAGGACGAGGAGGCCTCGCGATGAGCCGGTCGCTGATGAAGGACGGGCGGCCCCGCAGCCCGTTCTCGATGGCCACGATGGGCATACTCGCCCTGCTGTGGACGATCCCGACGATCGGGCTGCTCGTCACCTCGTTCCGCACCCGGGACGACGCCGCGACCTCCGGATGGTGGACGGCGTTCTTCAACCCGTTCCAGGCCGAGTGGACGACGAGCAACTACACCGGTGCCTGGACCGGAGCCGACCTCAGCTCCGGATTCATCAACAGCATCGTCGTCGCCATCCCGGCGACGGTGATCCCGATCATGTTCGCGGCGTTCGCCGCCTACGCGTTCACCTTCATGGACTTCCCGTTCAAGGAGCTCTTCTTCCTGCTCATCATCGCCGTCATGGTGGTCCCCATCCAGGTGGCCTTCCAGCCGATGCTCAACGTGCTCGGCCCGCGAGGCCTCGGCATCTCGGGCCAGTACATCGCGGTCTGGCTGCTCCACACGGGCTTCGGCATGCCCCTGTGCATCTACACGCTGCGCAACTACATGAGCACGCTGCCGCGCAGCATCGTCGAGTCGGCCAAGATCGACGGATGCAGCCACTTCCAGACCTTCTGGCGTCTCGTCTTCCCGATGTCCATCCCGGCCATCGCGGCGTTCGCGACGCTGCAGTTCCTCTGGGTCTGGAACGACCTGCTCATCGCCAAGCTCTTCCTGAGGAGCGAGAACACCACGGTGATCGTCAAGCTCCAGCAGCTGCTCGGCACGCAGGGGCAGGGCACGGAGCTGCTGACCGCGGGAGCCTTCATCTCGATGATCGTCCCGATGATCGTGTTCTTCTCGCTGCAGCGCTTCATGGTGCGTGGCATGACCTCGGGCGCGGTCAAGGGCTGACACCCAAGACCGTCCTCGCGCGGACCTGACACCGTCCCCTCCCAGCCGTTCACTAGGCTGGGAGGGGATTGTCGTATGCCGCAGGGCTCGGCGGCACACGGCCCTGCACCACGAGCCCACCCCGGATCGCAAGGAGCGTGTCGTGGCCGACTTCGCCTACGAGGACCTGCTGCCCATCGGCGCCGACGAGACGCCCTACCGCCTGCTGACGACCGAGGGCGTGCGCGCCATCCCCGGTCCCGACGGACGCACCTTCCTCGAGGTCGACCCGGAGGCGCTGCGCCTGCTCACCGACACGGCCATGCATGACATCGCGCACTACCTGCGCCCCGGTCACCTCCAGCAGCTGCGCAACATCCTCGAGGACCCCGAGGCGAGCAACAACGACAAGTTCGTCGCGCTCGACCTGCTCAAGAACGCCAACATCGCCGCCGGCGGTGTGCTGCCGATGTGCCAGGACACCGGCACGGCGATCGTCATGGGCAAGCGCGGCCAGCACGTGCTGACGCCGGGCACCGACGAGCGGGCGATCAGCGAGGGCGTCTACGACGCCTACACCCGGCTCAACCTGCGCTACTCCCAGATGGCGCCGATCACGACGTGGGAGGAGAAGAACACCGGCTCCAACCTGCCGGCCCAGGTCGAGATCTACGCCGACACCGCCGCCGGTCACGAGGCTCAGTACAAGTTCCTCTTCATGGCTAAGGGTGGCGGCTCGGCCAACAAGAGCTACCTCTACCAGGAGACCAAGGCGATCCTCAACGAGGATGCGATGATGCGCTTCCTCGACGAGAAGCTCCGCTCGCTCGGCACGGCGGCCTGCCCGCCCTATCACCTCGCCATCGTCATCGGCGGCACGAGCGCCGAGTTCGCCCTCAAGACAGCGAAGTACGCGTCGGCGAAGTATCTCGACACGCTGCCCAAGTCGGGCGACCCGGTCACGGCCCACGGTTTCAGGGACACCGAGCTCGAGGAGAAGGTGCTCGAGCTGACCCGCCAGTTCGGCATCGGCGCCCAGTTCGGCGGCAAGTACTTCTGCCATGACGTCCGGGTCGTGCGGCTCCCCCGTCACGGCGCGAGTCTGCCTGTCGCCATTGCGGTTTCGTGCTCAGCCGACCGGCAGGCGCTCGGCAAGATCACCGCCGAGGGCGTCTTCATCGAGCAGCTCGAGACCGACCCCGCCCGCTTCCTGCCCGACGCGGGCGCCGTCGACCTCGGCGACCACGAGGACGACGCCGTCGGTGTCAGCTCGATCAGCAAGAACGTCGTCGTCAAGGTCGACCTCAACCAGCCGATGGACGACATCCTCGCCGAGCTCTCGAAACACCCTGTGAAGACACGACTCTCGCTGACCGGCCCGCTCGTGGTGGCCCGCGACATCGCACACGCCAGGATCAAGGAACGACTCGACGCCGGCGACGAGATGCCGCAGTACCTCAAGGACCATCCGGTCTACTACGCCGGGCCGGCCAAGACCCCGGCCGGTATGCCGTCCGGCTCGTTCGGCCCGACCACGGCCGGCCGCATGGACTCCTATGTCGACCAGTTCCAGGCGGCGGGTGGCTCCAAGGTGATGCTGGCGAAGGGCAACCGCAGCAAGCAGGTCACGGAGGCGTGCCACCAGCACGGCGGCTTCTACCTCGGCTCGATCGGCGGCCCCGCCGCCCGACTCGCACAGGACTGCATCAAGCACGTCGAGGTGCTGGAATACGAGGAGCTCGGCATGGAGGCGGTGTGGAAGATCGAGGTCGAGGACTTCCCGGCCTTCATCGTCGTCGACGACAAGGGCAATGACTTCTTCGCCGAGGTCAGCAAGCCGATGGCTTTCACCATCGAGAAGCGACCGGGCCTGGCATGAGCGCTGAACCCAGTGACAACGAGGAGACAACCGTGACCGAGAACCCTTCTGACAAAACGGCGTTCGCCGACCTGCTGGCGGCCAACCAGACGTTCGCGGCAAACTTCGGCCTCAGTGGCTTCGACGGCGTGGCCCACCGGGGCGTCGCGGTCGTCACGTGCATGGACTCGCGCATCGACCCGCTCGGCATGCTGGGGCTCTCACCCGGCGATGCCAAGATCTTCCGCAATCCCGGCGGCCGCATCGACAACCTGGCCCTCGAGGCACTCGTGCTCGGCACGCACCTGCTCAACGTCGACCGCGTGCTCGTCGTGCCGCACACGCGCTGCGCCGTGGCCTCCAACAGTGCGGCCGAGCTGCGCTCGCGGGTCGGAGCCAGCGCCGGCAAGGACGCGTCGTGGATGAGCTTCCACGTCATCGAGGACCAGGAGCGGGCCCTGCGCGAGGACGTCGCCAAGGTGCGAAGCCACCCCCTCATCGCCAAGGGCACGGTCGTGGGCGGCTTCCTCTATGACGTCGACACCGGCCTGCTCCAGCAGATCGACTGAAGGAAGCGCTCGACACCGTGGCAGGCGGACGGTGCCGGCCCCAGCCCCTACGGTTGCCGTATGCCGTTCGACCACCTCGTGCTCACGCGTTTCAGCGCCGTGCGGCGCGGGCAGGTCGAGCCGATGCCGCTGGAGTGGCTGACCTATCGCCTCGGGTTCTTCTACGACGCGTGCCACCCGAGCCTCACCCGGCAGGTCGGGGGTGCGCCGTTCCGCTGGCTCGTCTTCCTCGACGACCGCTGCCCCGACGCGTTCCGCGCGCAGGTCGAGGAGCTCGCTGACGGCGCCTTCGAGCCCGTGTGGGGGCACGAGGACTTCCACGGTGTCGCGCTGCCCCAGGCCATCGAGCGGTATGCCGCGGCGTCGGGTCCGTCGCACCTCATCACGTCGCGCGTGGACAGCGACGACGCCGTCGCCCGTGACTTCGTCGCCGCGGTGCAGGCGCAGTTCGACCGCCTGCCGACGATGGGCTCGTCCTTCGGCCAGGACGACCTCCTCTTCGTCAACTTCACGCGGGGGCTGCAGGTCGACCGGTCAGGAGCGGTCTACCGTCGCGACCAGCCGCACGGACCGTTCCTCTCCCTGATCGAGCGGCGCACCCCCGGCGCCCCACCCCGCACGGTGCACACGACGAAGCACAACCTCGCCCGCCGCACCGCGCCGGTGCTCGAGGTGCGGGCCGAGCCGATGTGGCTTCAGGTGCTGCACGACGCCAACCTGCGCAACGTCGTCGCCGGGCCGCAGGTCTCCCCACGCGTGCTGAGACGGCGGTTCGACATCGACCTCGTCCACGACGAGGACATCAGCGGCGCCGGGCTGCTCGCCGCCCGGGCCAGGCACCGTGCGCGACTGCTCCAGCAGTGGGCCCACCACCCCGGACAGGCCGTCGAGGCCGGGGCTGCGACCGTCGACCGGCTGCGAGGCACCCACCTCAGCCCGCACGACCCCGCGGCCCTGAGCACCGGCGCGTGGCTGCGCGAGCGAGCCCTGCGGCTCGGCTACCGCCCCCGTTCCTGAGCTCGCCCCCTCTTCGCGCCCCCTCCCCTCCGAATCGAGGTGATCGCGCAGACCACCCGCCGCCCAGGATCACCTCGAATCGCGAGAGACGAGGAGGATCAGCCGGCGACGTGGATCTGGGGCCGTCGCGAGTCGTCGGGCTCGGCCAGCCGCAGGATCTCGTGGGTCAGTGGCGGGATGTCGCCCTCACCGGCGATGAGGAAGCGCAGGGCGTTCTGGCCCGGTCCCTTCTCGCTCCACTCGAAGTAGGCGTGGGGCGGCATCGGCATCCGGTCGCGCACGTCGAGCAGGATCGCGGCCAGCACGTTCGGCACCGACGGCCCGGTCGCGCGCAGCACCCGGTGCTCGTCGACAGCGGCCGCCGTCACCCGGACCGAGGTCTCGAAGTCGCTCGCGTCACTGATCTCGACCTCGAGGAAGATGGCCCCCGGCGCACTCAGGTGGTTGTCCGACCGCACGACCATGAGCTTGTTGCGGTACTCGTCCTCATCGCCCAGCTGGCGCTTGTTGGCGATGAAGCGCACCGGTTGCAGGCCCGCCGCCGCGTCCTCGAGCATCCGGAGGGCGCCCTCGTCGTAGGTCACCTGCTGCACGCGCAGCTCAGTGGAGCGCGCGATCCGCGACCACACGCTGATGACGACGATGATCGCGATGAAGATCGACGCGATGATCAGGCCCTCGGGCCGCTCGATGATGGTCACCGCGAAGGTGTAGACGAAGATCGCGCTCACCACGGCGAAGAAGGCACCCGCCCGGTGGTGGCCGCGCCGCCACTCGGTGAGGAACACCGCGATCGCGGCGGAGGTCATCAGTGCGAGCACGCCTGTCGCATACGCCCCCGCCTGGCTGTCGACGCTCGCGTCGAAGGCGAGCGTCACGATGGCCGCGATCAGCGACAGCACGAGCACGAGCGGTCGGGTCGAGCGGGCCCAGTCCGGAGCCATCCCGTAGCGAGGGAGGTAGCGGGGCACGATGTTGAGCAGGCCCGCCATCGCCGACGCCCCGGCAAACCACAGGATGCCGATCGTCGAGACGTCGTAGACCGTGCCGAAACCGTCTCCGAAGAGCTCGTGGGCGAGGTAGGCCAGGGCCCGGCCGTTCGCTTCGCCGCCGGGCTGGAACTGCTCGGCCGGGATGAGCAGCGTCGTCACGAGCGAGCTGCCGATGAGCATCACGCTCATGATGAGCGCGGCCGCGGTGAGCAGCTTCTTCGTGTTGCGGATCCGCCCCGCGGGCGACTCCTCCGTGTCGGTGGGGTCGCCCTTGACGAGCGGCATGACGACGACGCCCGTCTCGAAGCCCGACAGGCCCAGCGCGAGGGCGGGGAAGACGAGCAGCGCAGCACCGATGATGCCGAAGGGAGCCGCGTGCTCGAGGGTCATGGCATCGGTCCAGTCGCCGACGAGGCCGGGCTCGGCCACGACCTCGAGGGCCGAGCGGGCGATGACGACGAGGCTCAGGCCGAGGTAGATCACCACGAGCACGACCGCGACCCCGATGGCCTCTTTGAAGCCCTTGAGGAAGACGGCCGCCAGCATGACGAGCAGCATCAGGGTGACCGGCACGTGGCGGCCCTGGAGGGTGTCGTGCAGGAAGGGGTTCTCGATCAGGTGGGCCGTGGCATCGGCGGCCGAGAGCGTGATCGTGATGATGAAGCCGGTCGCGACGAAGCCGATGAGCGAGAGCACGAGCACCTTGCTCGGCCAGTAGGCCAGCAGCCGCTCGAGCATCGACAGGCTGCCGTCGCCGTGCGGGCTCTCGGTCGCGACCCGCCGATACATCGGCAGCGCCGCGAAGAGCGTGATGAGCACGAGCACGAGCGTGGCCACCGGCGAGAGGGCACCGGCGGCGAGCGCCGCGATGCCGGGCTGGTAGCCGAGCGTCGAGAAGTAGTCGACACCGGTCAGGCACATGACGCGCCACCACGGTTGCACGTGGCGGTTCGTCACCGCCTCGCGCTCGCCCTCGTAGTAGCCCCCCGGGTCGGCCTCCTCCGCGTCGAGGAACCAGCGCATGAAGGGGGTTCGAGCCCCACGGGTCACAGTCACATCCATCGACTGTAGGGGCGTGCACCGGCCGGACCGCACCATCCGGGCAGCCGCGGGCAGATTGGGCGTCAAGATCGCGTCAAGACGCACTGACAGCGGCCGTCACCGGCTCTCGGACGGCGTGCTTCGGCGCCCGGCGGGGTGGCTCAGAGTGAGAGCTCGGACTGCACCACGCCGACGAGACGGTCTGCCACGGCCTTGGCCTGGGCGGTGTCGGCCGCCTCGACCATGACCCGAACGACCGGCTCGGTGCCCGACTTGCGCAGCAGCACCCGGCCGCTCTCGCCGAGCTCGCTCTCCGCCGACCGCACGGCGTCGGCGACGACCACGTTGTGCTCCAGCGCGCCCTTGTCGACGTCCTTGACGTTGACAAGCACCTGCGGGAAGCGCGTCATGATGCTCGCGAGGTCGGCGATCGGCCGGCCGGTGGCAGCCATGCGGGAGGCCAGCATGAGGCCCGTCAGGGTGCCGTCGCCGGTCGTGCCGTGGTCGAGCATGACGACGTGACCCGACTGCTCACCGCCGAGGGTGAAGCCGCCGTCACGCATGCCCTCGAGGACGTAACGGTCGCCCACGGCCGTCTGGAGCACCTTGATGCCGTGACCACCGAGGGCCCGGATCATGCCGAGGTTGGACATCACCGTGGCCACGAGCGTGTCGCCGGGGAGCGTGCCGTGCTCCTTGAAGGCCACGGCGAGGATGGCCATGATCTGGTCGCCGTCGACGAGCCGGCCCGCTGCGTCGACCGCGAGGCACCGGTCGGCGTCTCCGTCGAGCGCGATGCCGAGGTCGGCGCCCGCCTCGACGACGGCCGCCTGCAGCGGCTCGACGTGGGTGGAGCCGTAGCCGTCGTTGATGTTGATGCCGTCGGGCTCGCCACCGATGAGGGTGACGCGGGCCCCAGCCTCGCGGAACGCCCGCGGGGCGACCTCCGAGGCGGCGCCGTGGGCGGCGTCGATGACGACGTGCAGGCCCTCGAGCCGGTGCGGCAGGACCGAGAGCAGGTGGGCGACATAGCGGTCGGCGCCGTCGGTCAGGCGCGTGATGCGTCCGACGTCCGCTCCCATCGGGCGGTCCCACTGCTCACGCAGCCGGCCCTCGATGCGGTCCTCGAGGTCGTCGGCGAGCTTGTGGCCGCCCCGGGCGAAGAACTTGATGCCGTTGTCGGGCATCGGGTTGTGCGACGCGGAGAGCATCGCCCCGAGGTCGGCGTCCTGCTCGGCGACGAGAAACGCGATGGCGGGAGTGGGCAGCACCCCGGCGTCGCGAACGTCGACCCCGGCCGAGGCGAGTCCGGCCACCGTCGCGGCTGCGAGGAACTCGCCGGACGCTCGCGGGTCACGTCCGACCACCGCGACCGGGCGGTGGCCGTTGAAGGCGCCGACCTCGGCGAGGACGTGTGCTGCGGCGACCGAGAGGTCGAGGGCGAGCTCGGCGGTGATGTCCTGGTTTGCGACACCACGGACCCCGTCCGTGCCGAAGAGTCGAGCCACGCTGGTGTGCCTTCCTGCTGGGACGCCCTCTCGGACGCCCTGATCATGTGCTCGGACGACGATACCCCCACGGCCCGCAAGCGCCCGTTCGAGCGCCTCAGGGTGCCCGTTCGGCCCCGTCAAGCGCCCGTCAAGCGCCGTCCAGTGCCGTTCGGTGCCGTTCGGTGCTGTGGCCAACGTGCCGGCGCCCAGCCGGGGTCCCAGCCCGGCGGCCAGCCCGGCACTCCGGCGCACGGGCCCACCCGAGGTGACCGGACGGCATACCGCGTCGGTCGGGCCCGAGGCGCCCGGGAAGGGCGAAGGCCCCCGAGCAGTGCTCGGGGGCCTTCACGCAACCAGCTGGGGCAGCCAGATCAGCGCTTGCTGTACTGGGGAGCCTTGCGGGCCTTCTTGAGACCGGCCTTCTTGCGCTCCGGGACGCGGGGGTCACGGGTGAGGAAGCCGGCCTTCTTGAGGGCGGGACGGTTGAGCTCCTCGTCGATGCCGTTGAGCGAGCGGGCGACGCCGAGGCGCACCGCGCCGGCCTGGCCGGAGGGGCCACCACCGTGCACGCGCACGAGCACGTCGTAGGAGCCGTCGAGCTCGAGGAGCGTGAAGGGCTCCTTGACGATCTGCTGGTGCACCTTGTTGGGGAAGTAGGCGTCGAGCGTACGGCCGTTGATCTTCCACTCGCCGGTGCCCGGGACGATGCGCACACGGGCGATGGCCTGCTTGCGTCGGCCGGTGGCGGCACCGGGGGTCGAGACCTCACGGGTGCGCTTGGTCTCGCCGAAGGCGGCGTCGGTCGCAGAGGTCTCGCTGGTGTACTCGGTCAGCTCGGGCTCGTCGGTGTCGAGGACGTCCTCGTTCACGATGTCAGTCACGTGTCTTGTCGCTTTCTACGCAGCAGCCGGGGGGCTTACTGCGCAACCTGGGTGATCTCGAAGGGGACGGGCTGCTGGGCCGCGTGGGGGTGCTCGGCGCCGCGGTAGACCTTGAGCTTGGAGAGCTGCTGGCGGGCCAGCGAGTTCTTCGGGAGCATGCCGCGGATGGCCTTCTCGACGGCCTTCTCGGGGCTCTTGGCGAGCAGCTCGGTGTAGGAGGTGGACCGCAGGCCGCCCGGGAAGCCCGAGTGACGGTAGGCCTTCTTCTGCTCGAGCTTGGCGCCGGTGAGGGCGACCTTCTCGGCGTTGATGATGATGACGAAGTCACCGGTGTCGACGTGCGGGGCGAACTGCGGCTTGTGCTTGCCGCGGAGCAGCACAGCCGCCTGGCTGGCGAGGCGGCCGAGCACGACGTCGCTCGCGTCGATGACGTGCCACGTGCGAGTGACCTCGCCGGGCTTGGGGGTGTACGTGCGCAATGGAGTCTGCCTTCGTTACTGGTGTGGTCGAGCTGGTGTATGCCGTGGGGCCGGGCCCGCGCCGATCGTCCGTCTCGCTCCAGCTGGGTCAGCGTGGAGGTGGGGAGGCGGGGCGCTCGTGCCGGTGTGGCACAACAGTGCTCAAGTCTACGGGTCGGGCGGGTGGCACCCAAATCGCTGCCCCGGGGCCTCCAAAGCTGCTCTGACCTGCGACGACGTCGGGTGGCTCGACGCGTGCACAACTCTTGTGCAAACGAAGTGTGCAGAGGTATTGTGCACAGTATGGCTGCACGCGACTCCTCCCCGACCCCCCCTGCGCCGCCCGGCGAGACCGACGGCGACAACCTCTGGCTGACCCCCGAGAGCCTGCGGGTGCTCGCCCACCCGCTGCGCTCGCGCCTGCTCGGGGCGCTGCGGCGCGGTGGCCCGGCCACAGCCACCGACCTCGCGGCCCAGCTCGGCACCAACTCCGGCGCCACGAGCTACCACCTGCGCAAGCTTGAGTGGGTCGGCCTCGTGCGCGACACCGAGGAGGGCGAGGGCAAGCGCCGGCTGTGGCGGGCCGCGTCGGAGTACCACTCGTGGCACCCCAGCGACTTCGACGGCGACGAGGACGCCGAGACCGCCCTCAACTGGCTGACCCGTGACTACGCGCGGCACTTCAGCGAGCAGTACGACAAGTGGCTCGACGTCTCGACGACCTGGCCCACCGACTGGCAGGACGCCTGCGGCTCCAGCGACGCCTCGATCCTCGTCACGGCCGAGGCCCTCGAGGAGATGCGTGCCGAGATGTGGGACCTCATCGAGCGCTATCGCCGTGTGGGACAGGGCAATCCGCAGGCCCGCCGCATCGCGGTCTATGCGTTCGCCTACCCCCTCGACCTCGACCGGCCCCCGACGCGGGGTGCCCGCTGATGTCCACCACCGATCGGCCGTATGCCGTCCTCTCCCCCGCCGCCGCACGCCGGGTCTTCCTGGTGCTCAGCTTCACCCGATGGTTCCCGGTCGGGCTCGTCGTCGGGCTGCTGACCCTGTGGCAGCTCGAGCGCGGGCTCTCCGTGGCCCAGTCGCTGACGGTCTCGTCGGCGGCCGGGCTCACCGTCTTCTTCCTCGAGCTGCCGACGAGCGGCTTCGCCGATGCCTTCGGGCGGCGGCCGGTCTTCATCGCGTCGGCGGTCGTCAACGTCGCGGCGAGCGCGGTGCTCATCGTCGCCGAGTCGTTCTGGGTCTTCTTCGTCGCAGCGGTGCTGACCGGCATCTTCCGGGCTCTGGACTCGGGACCGCTCGAGGCGTGGTTCGTCGACACGGTGCACGCGACGTCACCCGGTGCCGACGTCGACGGCGCGCTGGCGGCCCAGGGCACGGTGCTCGGCGGGAGCATCGCCGCCGGGGCCCTTGCCTCGGGGGCACTGGTCTGGTGGCACCCGTTCACCGCGTCGTCTGCGCTGCTGCTGCCGGTGGTCGTCTTCGTCGTGCTCAACGTCGTGCACCTGGTTGCCACCGTCGCGCTCCTGCGCGAGCCCCGGCCCACGGTCGCCACATCGGCCCTGCGTCGCGCCGCCGCGTCTGCCAAGGAGGCTCCGGCAGTCGTGCGAGACGGGCTCGGGCTGATGCGCTCCAACCGGGTGCTGCGCGGCCTCATCGTCGTCGAGGTGTTCTGGTCGGTCGCGATGATCGTCTTCGAGACCTTCCAGCCGATCCGCCTCGCCGAGCTCGTCGGCAGCGAGGAGCGGGCCGGCGCCATCATGGGGCCGGTGGCGGCCGGCGGCTGGGCGGTCTTTGCCGTCGGGGCAGCGCTGGCCGGGTGGACGAGCCGCCGAGTCGGTGTGACGCGCACCGCGATCCTGGCCCGGGTGCTCAACGGCGCCGGGGCGGTGGTCATGGGGCTCGTCGCCGGGCCGGCCGCCCTCATCGCCGCCTACTCGGTCACCTACCTGCTGCACGGCTCGGGTGGGCCGATGCACGCAGCCCTGCTGCACCGCGAGGCCCGCGCCGGCAACCGCGCCACCGTGCTGTCGATGAACTCCATGGTCGCGTTCGCGGCGTTCGGCGTCTTCGCACCGCTGCTGGGCCTGCTCGCCGAGCAGACCTCGACCCAGGTCGCGATGATGACTGCCGGCGCGGTCAGCATCGTCGGCGCCTGGTTCTACCTCCCCGCCCGCCGCGCCGAGCGCAGCGCCTCCCAACCCCGTCGAGTGGGCACTTTCACGCACTAGTCCACACCCCCCGAGGTGTGGAGAACTGAAGCAAACTGCCCACTCGACGACTCATCACGTCGAGTGGGCACTTTCACGCACGAGTCCACACCCCCCGAGGTGTGGAGAACTGAAGCAAAGTGCCCACTCGACTTATCTCGTCGAGTGGGCAGTTTGGTACGCGCCCCCCCGCCGCCTGGGTCAGGGCTGCTGGGTGATCTCGTCGAGGGCGGCGAGGTCGGAGACGCTGGGCTGCCACAGGCCGGCCCGCACGTTGTCGAGGACCTGCTCGGGCCTGGTCGCGCCGGCGATGACCGAGGCCACCGCGGGCTGGGCCGCGAGCCCACCGATGGCCACGTCGATGAGCCGCAGACCGCGCTCGGCGGCATACCCCTCGAGGCGCTCGATGGTGTCCCAGTCGGCGGCGTCGAGGCGATCGCCCATCGACGCGAGACGACTGCCCTCGGGGGCCGCCTCACCCCGGTGGTACTTGCCGGTCAACAGACCCGAGGCGAGCGGGAAGAAGGGCAGCAGGCCGACCCCCACGTGCTCGCACGCCGGCACGAGCTCGTCCTCGACGTCGCGCTCGAGGAGGGAGTACTCGTTCTGCGCCGAGACGAAGCGCTCGGTGCCGGCTCCCCGGGCGGTCCAGTCGGCGTCGACGACCTGCCAGCCGGTGAGGTTGCTGCTGCCGATGTAGCGCACCTTGCCCTCGCGCACGAGCTCGTCGAGCGCCGCGAGGGTCTCACCGATCGGCGTGTGCGGGTCGGGCCGGTGCAGTTGGTAGAGGTCGATCCAGTCGGTGCCGAGGCGGCGAAGGCTCGCCTCGACGGCCGTGCGGATGTAGCGTCTCGAGCCGCGCACGCCCCAGTCGGGACCGTTGGCGCCCTGCATGTCCATGCCGAACTTCGTTGCCACCACGACGTGTTCGCGCTGGCGGCCGAGCGCGGCACCGAGCAGCTCCTCGCTCGCACCCAGCCCGTAGATGTCGGCCGTGTCGAAGAGCGTCACGCCGGCGTCGATCGCCGCGTTGACGACGGCGGTCGTCCCCTCCTGGTCGAGGCGCCGCCCGAAGTTGTTGCATCCGAGCCCGACGGTCGAGACCGTCAGGCCGCTGTCGCCGAGCTGTCGATAGGTCATCTCGCTGGTCGCACGTGTGGTCACCGGACCAACGTATGCCGCCCGGCGGGCTCGCGACAGATGGGGACCTCCCTGCCGGCCGGCGTCACAGGCCCCGGTCGCAGGTCTGCGGCTCGGTGAGCCTCCGGGCGAGCGCAAAACCCGACAGCGCGAGCGCGAGCGAGGCCGTTCCCCCGTCGTGGGCAGAGGTCAGGGCGAGCCACGCGCCGCCGATGCCGGCCAACCCGCCCGCCGCCGCGCACGGTGCGCACCCAAGGTGCACGTGCACACCCTCCCCGGCGAGTGGCACGAAGGTCGCGACGGCGGCCGCCGAGGCGAGGACGGCCGCGAGTGTCAGGACCGACCAGACCGGCTCGGACGCAAAGGCCCACCCCGGCCCGGCCGCGACGAGCAGGACCAGCACGACGGCGAGGACGAGCGCGGCCACCCGCCGACGCACCGGCCACCGGCCACTCGGAGCGGGGACGAGTCCGGGGTCCGCCGCACCCAGCCGCGGCGCCTCGACGGGGCGGGTCACGGGGCGCCTCACCGCGCCACCTCGCAGACGCCGTCGACGCACGGTCGGCGCCGGGCGGCATACGCCACCGAGGCGAGCAGCGCGACGAGGGAGAGCCCCGCGAGCCAGGGCTGGAGCGGCTGCCAGATGCCGAGGGCGCCGGACGTGCCGAGGGCGAGGAGGACCACCTTGTTGCAGACGGGACAGGCCACGGCGAAGAGCGCCAGGCCGGCGGCGCCGAGGGCCGGGGCGCTCGAGTCCTCGCCCGCCCTCATCGTGGCACGGCCGCGCTGGAGGCCGAACCAGAGCCCGGTGAGCACGCTCGTTGCAAGCACACGCCGGGTTCCCACGGCCGCACCGGCACCTCGCGGCCGAAGACCGGGTTGGGCACGATGTCGGTCGGCAGCCCGATGACGAGGAAGGTGAGCACGGCCGCGACGACCGCCACGCCCAGCCGGGGGCGCGGGCGCTCCCAGCGGACCGCGTCGCCCTGCTCCCCCGCCGTCAGGGGGCCGAGCGTCGGAGGGGACTCGAGTTCACGCATACCCCTCAGGGTATAGCACGGCCCTCGGCGCCCGGTGGACCGGGACGCCGAGGGCACGTGTGCGCCACCTCAGGAAGGTGTCAGTTGGGCTGGACGAACACCGCCACCGTGCGCGCCGGCACAGTCAGCGTGCCAGCACCGGCGTCATAGGCCGCCTGCTTGACGACGCTGTCGGAGCCGCCCGCCTGCACCGGGCTGAGACGCACCTGGCCGGTGAGGCCGGGGACCTTCTGCGAGACGGCTGCCGGCGTCGCGTTGAAGACGACGACCGCACCACGCAGGGCGGGGTCGACGTCGGCACCCACGGTGTCGTCGATGCGCATCACGATGACGCCCTGACGCGCGTCCGGCGTGCCGGAGACCGGGAAGCCGACCTTGGCGTTGATCGCCGCCGCGCTGCCCAGACGGAAGAGCGGCGAGCTGAAGCGCAGCTCGAGCAGGTCCGCCGCCAGAGCGCTCGCCTGCTTGACGTCGCTCGCCGACGGCTTGAGGGCCGGGTTGGCGAGCAGCGGCTTCATGAACGACCACTTGGCGGCGTTGGCCTCCTCGGGCGGCAGCCCGTGGCCGAAGCCGTTGTCGGCGCCCGTCCAGTCGAGGCGGTTGAACCAGTCGCCGCTGTCGTAGCTGTCGCGGTTGAGCGACTTGCTGCGCAGCAGGTCGGCGCCCGCGTGCCAGAACGACGGCGTCTGCGCGAGAGCGGTCGTCGCGAGCGACAGGGTGTTCATGCGCACCCGGTCCTTCATCGTCGTCGCGACCGGCAGCTTGTAGGTCAACGCGTCAAAGAGCGTCTCGTTGTCGTGCGCGTCGACGTAGGTGACGACCTCGTCGGGCTCATCGGCGTAGCCGGCGGGTGAGCCGTTGTAGTCGACCTGCGTGCCCTTGACCATCGCGCCGCTCGACTGGCTGCGGAAGGTGAAGGTGCGTAGGTTGCCGGCGAGGCCGAGCTGCACGAGGTCGGTGTCGTGCGCGAGGCGCGCAGCCGCATCGGCGTTGACGGGCTTGCCGTCCGAGCCGATGGCACCGTTGTCGTCGGTCGCCTCACCCGAGCCGAAGCCCTGCTTGCGCGGGTCCTCGTCGAACGGGCCACCGCCACGCACCGCGTCACGCAGGCGGTCGCTGAAGGTGCCGATGCCCGTGCCGCCGAGCTGCCCCTGCGTGGCCTGGGTGAAGAGTGCGTTGTTCGCCACCTCACCGAAGTTCCAGCCCTCGCCGTAGAGGTAGATCCCCTTGCCGTCGACGCCGTCCTTCTTGAGGGTCAGGGCGTCGAGGGCTGCGCGGATCGCGAGCATGTTGTCCTTGCTGTGGTGGCCCATGAGGTCGAAGCGGAAGCCGTCGACCTTGTAGTCCTTGGCCCACGTGACGACCGAGTCGACCATCAGCTTCTCGGCCATCGCGTGCTCCGTGGCGACGTTCTGGCAGCACGTCGAGGTCTCGACGGCACCCATCGCGTTGAGGCGGTGGTAGTAGCCCGGCACGACCTTGTCGAGGACCGACTTCTCCGCCTGCCCCGACTGCGCTGTGTGGTTGAAGACCTCGTCGAGCACGACGCGCAGGCCGTCCTGGTGCAGGGCCCCGACCATCGTGCGGAACTCGGCGACGCGGGCGCCGCCGTCGGCGGCCGCAGCGCTCGAGGCGTAGGAGCCGTCGGGCACGCTGTAGTGGTAGGGGTCGTAGCCCCAGTTGAAGGCGTCCTTGCCGGCGACGGCGCTGACGCACTCCTGCTGCTCGGTGCTGTCGGGGGCGTAGGACGCCAGGTCGCACTGCGGCGTCTGCTGCTTGGCCGGGTCCTCCTCGATCGAGGCGATGTCGAAGCTCGGCAGCAGGTGCACCGTGTTGAGGCCCGCCTTGGCGAGCGACTTGAGGTGCGCGCGCCCATCGCCGTTCTCGGCGAACGCGAGGTAGCTCCCGCGGTTGGCCGCCGAGACCTTGGCATCGCTCATCGAGTAGTCACGGATGTGCAGCTCATAGATGGTCGAGTCGACGTTCTTGGCGAGCGCCGGCGCCTTCGTGGTGCGCCACACCGAGGGCATGTATGCCGTGTCGCTGAGGTCGACCGCCACTGACCTTGTCGAGTTCAGCGTCAGCGCAACCGAATTCGGGTCGGTTACGAGGTTGGTCTCGACCTTGCCGGTGCTCGGGGCGTAGACCTTCACCTCGTAGAGGTAGCGGACGTTCTTGGCCGAGGCCACCGAGGTCGACCACGAGCCGTCGGCGGCTCGCGTCATCGGCGCGCGCCGTGCCGCACTCGCAGGCTGGTCGGTGGAGCCGGCCGGCCAGGTCAGCAGCGTCACGGAGCGCGCGGTCGGCGCCCACAGGGTGAAGCCGACCTTGCCACCGCTGAAGCTGACGCCGTAGGAGCGCGACGCCGCCTTGGCGGCATACAGGCTGTCGAGCGCGATCGCGATCTGGGCTCCGGTGGCGTCGAGCAACTTGCCGGTGGAGTCGTACATCGCGACGGCCACCTGGCCCTTGAGGATCTCGGCCAGCTGCTTCGCCGTCTTCTTGTCGAGACGGAGCGCGACGGCGCCCTTCAGCTCCGGGTGCTGCTCCACGAGCGAGGCCGGCAGGCCTGCGGGGTCGCGGGTCAGCGCGGCCACCGAGCCGCCGGTGACTGCCTCGGCGTCGACGGCGAGACCGCCGTCGGCCGACCAGTGCAGCCGCCAGCGCAGCGTCGCCGGGTCGACCCCCGCGGGCAGGGCCGAGGCCGGCCACGCGACGAGGTCGGGGCCGACCACGAAGGCCTTGGCCTTGGTCAGGTCGGGCGAGGCCCCCGCCTTGGAGGTCTTGACGGTGACCTCCTTGCTCGAGGCGGTGTAGCTGATCGTCGTCACGACACCGTCGGACGGCACCGAGAACGCGACGTTGTTGGCCGGGTAGGCCTCGGCCCAGCTGAGACCGACCGCGACCTTGAACTCGTAGTTGCCAGCGGGGATCTGGTCGGTGCTGAAGGTGTAGGTGCCGTCACCGTCGGGGTCCTGCAACCACGAGCGCATGCAGTCGGGCGCCCAGTCACCGGGGCAGCCGAGCTCGCTCTGGAAGCTGCCGGGGGCGGTGATGATCGGCCCCTGCGCGCTGCTCGTCACCCAGTGCGTGCGGTGGTCGTAGTAGAAGGTGACCTGGCCACCGGGGGCCTTGTAGGCGATGTTGCCGCCGCCCGGGGCGCCGCCGACACCGTAGTTCTCGTCCCAGGACTTGTTGACCGCGGCCTTGTACTCGTAGTCGCCGGCCGGGATGGTCCAGGTGCCCTTCCAGATGTCGTCCTTGGCGTCGAGGGCGAGCTGAGCCTGGTCGCAGGCGGGCTCCCAGTCGCCGCCGTTGGCTCCGCCGGTGCAGCCCATCTCGCTGTTGTGCGAGCCGGGCACCGAGACGGCGTCGGGCTGGGTGACGGGGCCGACGCCGCCGCCACCGCCGCCACCGCCGGAGGTCTGCGGCTCGCCGACGATGCCGTAGGTCGACGTGGCCGAGACCCGGCCGGAGAGGTCCTTGGCCACCATGCGGTACTCGAGCAGGGTGCCCTTCGCCATGCCGCTCACGTCATGGAAGACGCGGTAGGGCGCGTTGTCGTCGGTGCCGATCGGGGTCCAGGTCGACGTGCCGACCGGGCGGTAGAGGAAGCTGACCTCGGCGAAGGTGTTGGCCGGCACGGCGGCGCCGATCTCGGCGCGCCCGCCGACGACGGCGCCGGCGCTGGGCGAGGTCGGGTAGACGGTCGGGGCGACCGATGACGAGGCCATCGTCGCGTTGGCCCGGTAGACGGCGACCGACAGCGGCGGCAGGGTCACGGTGACGCGCCCCGCCTTGTCGGCGCGCAGGTCACCAGAGCCGCCGAGCAGCGGCACGAGCTTCGCCCCGGCCGAGAAGGTCTCGAAGGTGGCCGACTTGGCGGTCGTCGCGTTGTTGGTGGCGACGACGTACTCGCGCTTGGCCGCCTTGTCGATGCGGCTGAAGGCGTAGATGCCAGCGGCGTCGGAGGCGTAGCGGTGCACCTGCGCGCCGTCGGCGAGCGCCGGGTGGGACTGACGCAGGGCCGCAAGCGTCTTGATGTGCTGGTAGAGCGGCACGGTGGTCGAGTAGTGGGCACCCGCACCCTGCGCGGCGGCGCTGCCGATGACGACGTCGTCCTGGTAGATCGGGGTCTGCGTGCCGAACATGTCCTGACGGGCGCGCTTGTCGTCGAAGCCGCTCGCCGGGCCGGTGAAGCCCTGCTCGTCGCCGTAGTAGACGACCGGGTTGCCGCGGGTGAGGAACATCAGCGAGTTGGCGAGCTCGGCGCGGTCGAGGAGGTTCTGGCGCTTGGCGGGGTCGGCGTTGTCGTAGTCGCCGCCGAGCAGCATGGCGCCGATGCGGCCCATGTCGTGGTTGCCCAGGAAGGTCGGCAGCTCGTAGGCGTTGGAGTCGGTGTCGGTGTAGTAGTCGTCGCCGGCGAAGAGGTCGCGCACACCGGTCGTGGCCTTGCCCTGGGCGAAGCCGAGGGCAGCGCCCTGGAAGCCGAAGTCGAGCGTCGCGGGCAGCTTGCCGGTCGTCGTGTACTGGCTCATGTAGGCCGGGTTGCCGTCGAAGACCTCACCGAACATGAAGAAGTCGTCGTTGCCGGTCTGCTTGGCGTGGTCGAGCAGGGCGGGCGAGAACTTCTGCCAGAACTCCATGTTGACGTGCTTGACCGTGTCGATGCGGAAGCCGTCGATGCCGAAGTCGACCCACGTCTTGTAGATGTCCTCCATGCCGGTCACGACGTCGGCGCGCTCGGTGAAGAGGTCGTCGAGGCCGACGAAGTCGCCGTAGCTCGAGGACTCACCGGCGAAGGTCGAGTCGCCGCGGTTGTGATACATCGTCGGGTCGTTGAGCCACGCCGGGACCTTGGCCGTCTTGTCGGCCTCGCTGCGGAAGACGGGCTTGTAGGGGAAGGACGTCTCCGCGGACAGCTCGGGGAAGCAGGCGGGGTATGCCGCCTGGGTCCCCTCGCACATCGGCTTGCCTGCCACGACGGCGTCGTCGAAGACCGTGGCGTCGGCTGCCTTGTAGGGCTCGGTCTCCTTGGAGATGTAGCCGTGGTTGCCGCCGTCGTAGTCGATGACGTCGGCCGTGTGGTTGGTGATGATGTCGAAGTAGACCTTCATGCCCTTGGCGTGCGCCGCGGCGATGAGCGCCTTCATGTCGGCGTTGGTGCCCAGGTGGGGGTCGATCTGCGTGAAGTCGGTGACCCAGTAGCCGTGGTAGCCGGCGCTCGCGTCGGAGCCGGAGCCCTGCACGGCGCGGTTCTTGAACGACGGTGTGAGCCAGATCGCGGTCGTGCCGAGCCCCTGGATGTAGTCGAGGCGCTGGGTGATGCCCTTGAGGTCACCGCCGTGGTAGAAGCCCTCGTCGGTGGGGTCGAAGCCGGTCTCGAGGCGGCCGCCCGTGAGGCCGCCGCGGTCGTTGCCGGTGTCGCCGTTGGCGAAGCGGTCGGCCATGACGAAGTAGAAGCGCTCGCGGGTGGCGAGCTCGCGCAGCGAGGCGGTGGCGAGCTTCTGGTCGGCGGCGGTCGCCGGTCCCGACAGCTCGATCGGAGCGATGCCGATGGCGTGCGTGACGTCGTCGTAGGTGAAGCGCAGCTTCGCCGGACCGCCCAGCACGAGAGGGACGTTGCCGCCTCCCTGTCCGTAGCTCTCGTCCCACGAGTGGTTGATCGCGACCTTGAGCTCGTAGGAGCCCTTCGGCACGGTGAAGTCGCGCGTGTAGGTGCTCGTCTCACCGACCCGCGCCAGGTCGGTGCTCGTGCACTCGGGCTGCCAGTCACCCGGACACCCCAGCTCGTCCTGCAGCGACCCGACGACGGTGACCGTGCGGGCCGGCTCCGCGGCCCGGGCGACCGTTCCGGTGATCGGCACCGCGAGGCCGGCGAGGACCAGGGCGGTGAGGCTGACGGCGGTCGTGGCCGGGCGACGGCGCATGCGCACTCCTTCGTGCAGGGCGTGGTGCTGTGGGGCTGGCCGTCACCGCGCGCGGCAACGACCAGAGGGAACCGTATCCCCCCTTTTGCACCCTGCGCCAGATCTGACTGCAAGAAATTTCAGAGAAGGCCGACTTCTTGCGGCCGGCACGCCTGCAGATCGCACGGCTGCCACACCCGGACGGAGGACCCCGCGGCCTCAGGCCTCGGCAGCAGGCACGATGTGAGACACGGCCGAGGCGAGGTCGCTGGCGTGCACGACCGTGGCGAAGCCACGCGTGCCGGTGACCTCGGGTGGCCAGCCGGGGCCGCCGATCACCACGACGAGAGGCCAGTCGAGTCCGTCGACGAGGTCCCAGAACGGCTCGGTCGGCAGCCGCCGCAACGAGGCCCAGATGAAGATGGCCGGTGGGCGGGCCCGGTCGAGAGCCTGCGCCAGGGCCCGCACGGGCACCCGGGGCCCGAGCAGCAGGCTCGCCACCCCGTGGCGGGCGAGCTCGGCCTCGACGGCGAGCAGCGGCAGGTGGTGCTGCTCGTCGTCGGCGCTGCCGAGGAGCACGGGCGTGCCGGAGACCCGGAAGCGGTTGGCGCGCACGACCCCGCGCAGCTCGCCCTGGAGGAGCTCGCTGGCCAGGTGCTCGGACTCGATGCCGAGCTTGCCCTCGCCCCAGCGCTCGCCGATCGCTCGGAGCGACGGGACGAAGACCCCCGACCAGGCGTCGGCGAAGTCGAGGCGCCGCAGCGTCTGTCGGTAGAGGTGGACGAGTCCGGTCGCATCGAGCTCGCGAGCGGCCGAGAGGATCGCGTCGACCGTACCCTCGTCGGTGGTGGCCTGGTCGCTCGGGATCACGGACCGGGCGGGGCCGAAGAGGCTGTCACCGTCGGAGGCGCGCTCACCCGTGGCGTCGATCCCGGCCGCGGCACCACCACCGGAGCCGAGTCGCCGGGCCACCTCCTCCGGAGCCATCGTGGTGACGTTCTCGGCGGCGGCCTGAGCGGGGATGCCGGCTGCCGTGAGGCGCACCATGAGCTGCACCCGCTGCAGGTCGACCGGGCCGTAGCGCCGGTGGTTGCCGCCGGTGCGGTGCGTCGGGCCGAGCCCGTAGCGCCGCTCCCACGAGCGCAGCGTCGAGGTCGAGACACCCAGACGCTCGGCCACCGCCCCGACGGGCCAGCTGAGCACCGGGACCGCTGCCGGCTGCGCGCGGCCGCGCTCGCCAACGTGCCCGTCGTCACTGCCGCCACGACCGTCCAGCCGACGGTCGTGCGCCCCGCTCACGTCGTCAGTCATCGCTCACCACCACTTCTGCAGGTGCCAGCCGGGATCTCGAGGGGCACGACTGTGCGGCCCGATTCCCTGCAGGCACCTCCCACAATAAACTTGTGCAGGCATCTTGTGCAACGCGTGACTTCTGCGTAAGTTCAGTGCACAAGATCACTGCACAAGTTCGGGCAGGGGTCACCCACATCGGTTCACATGGAGGAAGCCATGACCGTCACCCGTCTCCCCCGCCCCGTCTACAGCTCCTACGAGTGGCAGGAGCAGGGCCTCTGCCGCGGCAAGGACGTCGAGCAGTTCTTCATCGACGACCCCGAGATGGGCCAGGTGCAGCGCCGTGAGCAGACCGAGGCCGCCAAGGCGGTCTGCTCCGACTGCCCCGTCGCCCGGGCCTGCCTCGACCACGCGATGCGCGTGCCCGAGACATTCGGCATCTGGGGCGGCACGACCGCCTCGGAGCGCTCGCGCCTGCTGTGGGACGTCGCCGGCTGACCGATCGACCTTGCGCCGGGGGCCCAGCGTCCCCGGCTCAGCTGATCGCGAGCTCGAGCACCACGGCGCCCGGCAGCTCTGCCAGCGCAGAGCCGTGCACGAGCAGCTTGGCGCCCCGCAGGCCCGCCCCGATGACGACTGGCCCCGCCTCGACGACTCTGGCGTCGACGAGCACCGGCCAGCCATCGGGCAGCCCGACCGGTGTGATACCGCCCTGCTCCATCCCCGTGAGCTCCTGCGCACGCGCCTGGTCGGCAAACGAGATCTTGCGCACGCCAAGGTGGCGCCGCACGACCCGGTTGATGTCGGCCCGGTCCGTCGCGAGCACCATGACCGCCGCAAACGTCACCTCCTCGCCGCGCCGCCCCTCGACCACCACGCAGTTCGCCGATGCCTCCGGGGCCACGTCGTAGGCGTCGCAGAACGCCGCCGTGTCGGCGAGCGCGGCATCGATGGAGGTCGCCAGCGCTCCCGGAACCCGGCCCAGGGCCGCCGCCACGGGCGGGGCGAGCAGGTCGGGCCAGTCCGCGGCAGGCAGCCACGTGAGGTTTCCTTCGGCTGAGGGCATGGGGCACACCGTATGCCGCCATGGACCCCCGTGGGTCGTCGGGCCCGCCGCATCTCGCCGCGACACGACGCCTGACTCCCCCGGCACACACCGTGGCGCCCCCGTAGTCCCACCGTGTCGCGTCGACCGCGGGTGCCTCAGCGCGAGAGTCCCGCCACGACCGTGGCCGCGGGCACCGGACGGGCGGAGCGCCAGCCCGTGCCGGCCCAGAGCGCCACGAGGTCGGGTCGCTCGGCGAGCGCCGAGGCCCGCCGCAGCGGCACCGTGACGTGGTGAACCTCCGGGTAGGCCGCGGGCGCCTCCTCGTCGTGCCGGCGCACGAAGTCGGTCTCGAGGCAGCGCCCCAGCCGCCCGGAGAAGGCCCGGGTCACGGTCGTGCTGTCGTATGCCGCGCCGCCCAGGGCACGTCGGTAGGCCAGCCCGGTGCCCGCCTCGGGGGTGAGGAGCAGCGCCGTGCCGACCTGCACGGCGTCGGCGCCGGCTGCTCGCACGGCATCCGCCCGCTCCCGGGTCGCGATGCCACCCGCAGCCAGGATGGCGACGTCGTCAGGCCTGGCCTCCGCGGCGAGCCGGCGCACCTGTGCGACGAGCTCGACGAGGTCGGAGCCGTCCGGCACCGCGGTCGGGTCGAGCGTGCCCCGGTGACCGCCGGCCTCGGCCCCCTGGACGCACAGGCCGTCGACCCCCGCGTCGAGCGCCGCCCGCGCCTCGTCGAGGTCGGTGACGGTGACGACGCTCTCGATGCCGGCCCGGCGCAGCTCCCCGAGCACGGCCGCCGAGGGCAGCCCGAAGGTGAAGGAGACGGCAGCGACCCGCTCGCGCACGACGAGATCGAGCTTGCGCTCCCACTCGTCGGTGTCGCCGGGTCGCGGGTCCCCCGGCTGGGCGCCCACCGCGGCAGCCTCGTCGAGCAGGGACTGCCCGTAGGCCGTGACGGCGGCGGCGCGGTCGGCACCGGCGAGCCCACCAGGCCGCACGGCATACCGGTTGGCAATGTCGGGGACGAAGAGGTTGACCCCGAAGGGGCACGAGGAGAGGTCCCAGACCCCCGCGACCTGCGCCGCGAGCTGCTCCGTGGTGAGGTAGCCACCGGCGAGGAAGCCGAAGCCGCCTGCCTCGCCGACGGTCGCGACGAGGTCGGGCGTCGACGGGCCGCCGGCCATCGGGGCCGCCACGACGCCGGTGTCGATCGTGCGCAGGGTCATCCTGCGACGCTACTCCGACGGGCCTCTCGCGTCAGCGGGGGCGCACGACCCGCTTCTCGTCCCAGACCGGCTCCGTCGACTCGTAGACGCGGCCGTCGGAGCCGAAGACGAGGTAGCGGTCGAAGCCGCGGGCGAACCACCGGTCGTGCGTCACGGCCATCACCGTGCCCTCGAAGCGGGACAGCCCCTCCTCGAGCGCCTCGGCCGACTGGAGGTCGAGGTTGTCGGTCGGCTCGTCGAGCAGCAGCAGGGTCGCCCCCGACAGCTCGAGGAGCAGGATCTGGAAACGCGCCTGTTGCCCACCCGAGAGCGACTCGAAGGTCTGCTCGCCCGACCGCGCCAGCTCGTAGCGGTCGAGGGCCCGCGCGGCCTCCTCGCGCGGCTTGCCGACGCGGTGCTCGTCGCCGCGGTGCAGGATCTCGAGCAGCGTGCGCCCGAGGAGGGTCGGGTGCTCATGGGTCTGCGCGAACCACCCCGGCCGCACCCGCGAGCCGAGCCGCACGACGCCGGTGTGCTCGACCGGAGTGGGCTGCACGTCGCCGACGGGCTGGTGCTCGCGCTCGGGGTCGCTGCCGCCAGCTGCGAGCAGCCGCAGGAAGTGCGACTTGCCCGAGCCGTTGGAGCCGAGCACGGCGACGCGCTCGCCGTACCAGACCTCGAGGTCGAAGGGCTTCATGAGGCCGGTCAGCTCGAGGGCCGTCGCCACGATGGCCCGCTTGGCGGTGCGGCCCCCCGCCAAGCGCATCTTCACCTGCTGGAGCATCGGCGTCTCCTGCGGCGGGCCGGCCTGCTCGAACTTCGCCAGCCGGGTCTGGGCGGCCTGGTAGCGCGACGACATGCCGTCGTTGTACTTCGCCTTGACCTTGAGGGTCTGCACGAGCGTCTTGAGCTTGACGTGCTCCTCGTCCCAGCGCCGGCGCAGCTCCTCGAGCCGCGCGTTGCGGTCGTCGCGCGCCTGGGCGTAGGTCGAGAAGCGACCCGGGTGCACCCAGAGGGTCGCGCCCGCGGCACCGGGCTCGAGCGTCGCGATGCGGGTTGCCACCCGGTCGAGCAGCTCGCGGTCGTGGCTGATGAAGAGCACCGTCTTGGGGCTGGCGACGAGGGCCTCCTCGAGCCACCGCTTCGTCGGCACGTCGAGGTAGTTGTCGGGCTCGTCCAGCAGCAGCACCTCCTCGGGTCCGCGGAGCAGCGCCTCGAGCACGAGCCGTTTCTGCTCACCGCCCGACAGCGTCGTGACCTTGCGCCACTGCGCCTGCTCGTAGGGGATGCCGAGCGCGGCCATCGTGCACTGGTCCCAGACGGTCTCCTGCTCGTAGCCGCCGGCCTCGCCCCACTCGACGAGGGCGTGCGCATAGGCCATCTGGTCGGCCTCGGAGTCGCGCTCCATCATCAGCAGCTCGGTGCGGTCGACCTCCTGCGCCGCCTCGCGGATGCGAGTCGGCGCCACCGAGACGAGCAGGTCGCGCACGGTCGTGTCGTCACGCACCTTGCCGATGAACTGCCGCATCACCCCGAGACCGCCCGATCGCGTCACGGCGCCCTCGTGGGCGTCGACGTCGCCGGCGATGATGCGCGTCAGCGTGGTCTTGCCCGTGCCGTTGGGGCCGATGAGCGCGACCTTGGCGCCCTCGCCCACCCGGACGGAGACGTCATTGAGCAGCGGCCTGCCGTCCGGCAGGCTGAAGGAGACGGAGTTGACGTCGACGTGGCCCACGAGGGTCAAGACTGACGTATGCCGGGCGGCTGCGTCACGCCGTTAACGCTCGGCCGCGACGCGGTGGGATCCGTGACCCGAGGTCTCACGGCCCCGGCTCTCATGACCAGGTCCACGAGGCGAGGATCTCGTCGAGCTCGGTCATCGCGTGCTCGGCGTCCTGCTCCGACGCGCTCAGCGTGAGCAGGTAGACCTTGCCGCTGCGGGTCAGGCCGTACGAGCGGGCGACGACCTGGATGCCCTGCTGCTCGAAGGCGGTCTGGAAGCCGCGGGCGGCGACGCCCGCCACCTGCTTGTCGGGCGTCTCGGAGACCGTGCGCCCGGCGGCGCCCATCTGCTCGCGCCCCTTGGCGATCTCGGCCTCGAGGGAGGCGGCGTCGCCGACCGAAGTCAGCACGACGAGATTGTTGCTGAAGCCCGCGACCTTGCGCGACGAGAGGAGCACGAGATCGAGATCGGGCACGTCGCCCGCGCGGTCGGTGGCCTCGGCCCAGGCCTCCGGCGGCACGACGCCGAAGTCGCCCGAGCGCGCCGGCACGAGATCGGTGTCCGTCTCGGTCGCGGACGACGGGGCGGACGTGGCGCCGAGGGAGGCGGAGCTCGCGGAGCCTCCCGCGCTCGTCGTGGGCTCACCGGTGGAGCAGCCCCCCAGCACCAGCGCGACGGTGAGCACCGAGACCCCGGCCCACCGGGCCCGCCCGAGTGCCGACGCCAGCCCCGACCGGGGCCTCCGGCTCGGGTCCGGGCGACGGCGGGAGGAGCGGTCAGGCATGCGCCGAGTCAACCACAGACCCGGGCGCCCCCTGACCGGGGTCGCCGGCCCCGGCAGGCACCTCGGGCACCTCCGGCACCACGGGCTCGCGGCGCGACCGCGCGGTGCGGGCCCGGGTCGCGAGCTCGTCGTCGGGCGGATAGAGCACCTGCTCGAGACTGAGCCCGTGCGGCGGCATGACGTGGATCTCGGCCGCCCGCACCGCCTGCCGCTGGAGGGTCAGGGGCCAGTCGACGCCACGCCGCCCCTCCCCCACCGGCACGACGGCGCCGACGAGGGAGCGCACCATCGAGTGGCAGAAGGCGTCGGCCCGCACCGTGGCGGCGAGCACGCCGTCGTCGAGGCGGTGCCACGAGAACTCGAGCAGCGTGCGGGTCGTCGTCGCTCCCTCGCGGCGCTTGCAGAAGGCCGCGAAGTCGCGCAGGCCCAGGAGCCGCTGGGCTGCCTCGTCCATGGCGGCGAGGTCGAGCGGACGTCGCCACCACACGGTGTCGCGCCGGCGCAGCGGGTCACGTGGTCCGTCGACTCCGACGATGCGATAGAGGTAGCGCCGCTCGAGGGCGGCGAACCGCGCGTCGAACCCGGGTGCGGCCTCGGCCGCGCGACGCACAACGACGTCGACGGGGAGCACCCCCGCCAGGCGGGAGACGAGGGCCGTCCCGGGTGCCCGGTCCGAGCGCCCCGGCACGGCGGCCCAGGCCTCAGCGGGCACGTCGAGGTGCACGACCTGCCCGCGCGCGTGCACGCCGGCGTCCGTGCGACCGGCCACCGTGAGTCGCGCCGGCTCGGGAAGGCGCAGCACGGTGGCGAGCGCGGCTGACAGCGTGCCCTCGACGGTGCGCAGGCCCGGCTGCTCCGCCCATCCCGAGAAGTCGGTGCCGTCGTAGGCGAGGTCGAGCCGGACGCGCAGCATCGGCCGGCTCGTCTCGCTCATGGCGAGGAAGCCTAACGTCAACCTCACGGGAACCTCGCGCGTCTTCACGGTGGAGCGCCGGGCAACGGGGCGCGGCGCCCGCCCGAAGGGGGATCTCATGCACACCACCTTGCGCCGCCGCCTCCTGGCTGCGGCCGCCATCACCACGCTCGCCGTCTCGGGGGCTGCCGTCACGGGGGCCACCGCGTCCTCGGCGACCAGCACGGCCACCTCCGCCAGCGCCGCACCGTACTGCGGCATCACCTGGGGCTCACTGCCCAAAGCCACGAGCCCGGCCCTGTTGTGGTCGGGCCGGCTGGAGGGACACCGCTCCGGACAGCACTCCTGCTACGACCGCGTCGTCTTCGACATCGGCCGCGGGGCGGGCACGCTCGGCTACAGCGTGCGCTACGTCTCGACCGTCACGAGCCCGGGGAGCGGATTCCCGGTCGCCGTGTCGGGTGGGGCCCGCCTCCAGGTCACCATCAACGCGCCGTCGGTGCTCGCGGCCAGCACCACGAACTACCCGGGTTGGCGCACCTTCCGCCAGCTGCGGTCGGTCGGCAGCTTCGAGGGCTACACCGACTACGGCCTCGGGGTGCGGGCGCGGCTGCCCATGCGGGCCTTCGTGCTCACCGACACCGACGGCGGGCGTCGCCTCGTCGTCGACGTCGCCCACGCCTGGTGACCGACAGAGCACGTCGTCCCCACCAGGGAATCGAAAGAGCACTTCGTCCGCACACCAACGAAAGAGCAGTTCGTCCCCGAGGGACGAACTGCTCTTTCGATGGTGCGTGCGAACGACTCAGGAGCCGGAGCCGGCCTTCTTGAAGCCGGCCTTCTCGGCGTCGTCGGCCGACTTGAACCAGAACTCGGCGACCGTCTGGTCGTACCACTGGCCGTCGGGCTCGTGGTAGAGACCGGAGTCCGCGTTGCCCTTGACGGTGTAGCCCTCGGGGGCCGAGCCGTCCTCCTCGGCGGCCACAGCGCCGTCGGGCAGGTCGACCGCGGCAGCAGCCTCGGTGGCCTCGCCGTCGGTGGCCTCGACCTCGTCGGAGGCGTCGGTCAGGGTGAGCTCCTCACCCTTGTCGGCGTCCTCGGCGGCCTTGGTCTCGGCAGCGGCGGCCTTGGCCTCCTCCTGCTTGGCGGCACGACGGGTCGCGCCCTCGGCCTCCTTGACCGTCGCCTTCTTGGCCGACAGCGGCTCGCGGACGAGCTCGATGACGACCATGGGGGCGTTGTCACCCTTGCGGGCGCCGATCTTGGTGATGCGGGTGTAGCCACCCTCGCGAGCCGCCATGTCAGGGGCGATCTCGGCGAAGAGGCGGTGGACGACACCCTTGTCACGCACGACGGTCATGACCCGACGACGAGCGTGCAGGTCACCGCGCTTGGCGAAGGTGATGAGACGCTCGGCGAGCGGACGCAGGCGCTTGGCCTTGGCCTCGGTCGTCGTGATGCGGTCGTGCTCGAAGAGCGACGTCGCGAGGTTCGCGAGGATGAGCCGCTCGTGGGCGGGGCCGCCACCGACGCGGGGACCCTTGGTGGGGGTGGGCATTTCGTTTCTCCTAGAAGGTCTGACCTCGCCGCTGCCGCCGTCAGGCTGTGCAGTACGACTGGGTCAACAAGCGGTCGGTCAGAGCTGCTCGTCCTCGAGCGACGCCACGTCGTCGAGGTCGGTGTCGTCGTAGTCGTAGTTGTCGACGAGAGCCGACGGGTCGAACCCGGGCGGGCTGTCCTTGAGGGCCAGACCCATGCCGACGAGCTTGGCCTTGACCTCGTCGATCGACTTCGCACCGAAGTTGCGGATGTCGAGCAGGTCGGCCTCGCTGCGGCTCACGAGCTCACCCACGGTGTGGATGCCCTCGCGCTTCAGGCAGTTGTAGGAACGAACCGTGAGGTCCAGGTCCTCGATCGGCAGCGCCAGGTCGGCGGCGAGCGCCGCGTCGGTCGGCGACGGGCCCATGTCGATGCCCTCGGCCTCGACGTTGAGCTCACGCGCCAGGCCGAAGAGCTCGACGAGCGTCTTGCCGGCCGAGGCCATGGCGTCACGCGGCGTCATCGAGTTCTTGGTCTCGACATCGACGATGAGCTTGTCGAAGTCGGTGCGCTGCTCGACACGCGTCGCCTCGACCTTGTAGGTCACGGTGAGCACGGGCGAGTAGATCGAGTCGACCGGGATGCGGCCGATCTCCTGGTCGCCGGACTTGTTCTGCTGCGCCGAGACGTAGCCACGGCCACGCTCGACGGTCAGCTCCATCTCGAGCTTGCCCTTGTCGTTGAGCGTCGCGATGTGCAGGTCGGGGTTGTGCACCTCGACACCAGCCGGAGGCGTGATGTCGGCAGCGGTGACCGCGCCCGGACCGTTCTTGCGCAGGTACATGACGACCGGCTCGTCGTGCTCCGAGGAGACGACGAGGCCCTTGATGTTGAGGATCATCTCGGTGACGTCCTCCTTCACCCCCGGCACGGTCGAGAACTCGTGGAGCACGCCGTCGATGCGGATGGAGGTGACCGCCGCGCCCGGGATGCTCGAGAGCAGGGTGCGACGGAGGGAGTTGCCGAGCGTGTAGCCGAAGCCGGGCTCGAGGGGCTCGATGGTGAAGCGGCTGCGGTTCTCGACCACGACCTCTTCGGAGAGCACTGGACGCTGTGCGATGAGCACTGTTCATTTCCTTCCCACCTCGCGACCGCTATATGACGCGAAGTGATGCTGCCCGGTCGTGATCCGGGCGGGCCGGCTCGGCTCTGTCTGCGAGCGCGACCCCAGGCAAACCCCTCCCGTATGCCGCCGACCGAAGCCGGCGGCATACGCAGAGGTTCGTGTTCGCGAAGACCAACCCTCCTGGGCGGGCTCTTCGGGGGGACTCGGGGGCGCAGGCCGCCAGCGGCCGTGAGCCCCCGAGCGTGTTAGTTCTTGGAGTAGAGCTCGACGATGAGCTGCTCGGTGAGCTGGCTGTCGATCTGCGCACGCACCGGGAGCTGGTGGATGAGGATCTGCAGCGAGCCGTCGACGACCTGCATCCAGGCGGGGACGGGACGCTCGCCGAACGTCTGGCGAGCCAGCTCGAACGGGAAGGTCTCGACCGACTGCTTGCGGACCGTGATGATGTCGTACTGCTCGACGCGGTACGAGGGGACGTCGACGCGCACGCCGTTGACCTCGAAGTGACCGTGGGTCACGAGCTGACGAGCGTGACGACGCGTGCGGGCCAGGCCCGCGCGGTAGACGACGTTGTCGAGACGGGTCTCGAGGATCTGGAGCAGGTTCTCACCGGTCTTGCCGGGGCGGCGAGCCGCCTCCTTGTAGTACCGGACGAACTGCTTCTCCATGACGCCGTAGGTGAAGCGGGCGCGCTGCTTCTCCTGGAGCTGGGTGAGGTACTCCTTCTCCTGGATCCGGCGACGGCCGTGCTGGCCGGGCGGGAAGGGACGGAGCTCGAAGTTCTTGTCGCCGCCGACGAGGTCCATCTTGAGGCGGCGGGACTTCTTGGTGATCGGGCCGGTGTAACGAGCCATGACTTATCTACTCTTCCTGGTCTCTGGCCGGATCAGACGCGGCGGCGCTTGGGCGGGCGGACACCGTTGTGCGGCGTGGGCGTGACGTCGCTGATCGCGCCGACCTCCAGGCCGGTGGCGGTGAGCGAACGGATCGCCGTCTCGCGGCCCGAGCCCGGGCCCTTCACGAAGACGTCGACCTTGCGCATGCCGTGCTCCATGGCGCGACGGGCAGCAGCCTCGGCGGCCATCTGGGCAGCGAACGGGGTGGACTTGCGCGAACCCTTGAAGCCGACCTGGCCGGCAGAGGCCCACGCGATCACAGCACCCGAGGGGTCCGTGATCGAGATGATGGTGTTGTTGAACGTGCTCTTGATGTGAGCGTGCCCGTGGGCAACGTTCTTCTTCTCCTTGCGACGAACCTTCGTCACACGAGCCTTGGGAGGCATATTTCTCCTACGTCAGAACTGAATGTCGGTGAGGATCACTGATGAGGGCGCCGTGGCGATCTCGATCAGGATCACTTGGCCTTCTTCTTGCCGGCCACGGTGCGCTTCGGGCCCTTGCGGGTGCGAGCGTTGGTCTTCGTGCGCTGACCGCGCACGGGGAGACCACGACGGTGACGGAGACCTTCGTAGGAGCCGATCTCGACCTTGCGGCGGATGTCGGCCTGCACCTCACGGCGAAGGTCACCCTCGAGGCGGTAGTTGCCCTCGAGGAAGTCACGAAGCGCAACGAGCTCGGTCTCACCGAGATCCTTGACGCGGGTGTTGGGGTCGACGCCGGTCGCAACCAGCGCCTCCTTGGAACGGGTGCGACCGACACCGAAGATGTAGGTCAGTGCGACCTCGACGCGCTTGTCACGCGGAAGGTCGACTCCAACAAGACGAGCCATGTTGGTGGTTCTCCTGGATTCTGTTTCGCGGAGGTCTGGAGCAGTCACCGATCCGGGTTCGTGGGCCGCCGCTCAGAAGGGCGGTCCTCCGGTCCCCGGCCTCCGTGCCGGGGGTGACATCCTGCGCCGACGCGACGGTCGGTCATCAGGGGCCGGGTGCTGCTTTCATTCACTTGTGGCGTGCTGTCGAAGTTCTGTCGACGGCGAGGGTGGTGGGTCTGCTCAGCCCTGACGCTGCTTGTGGCGCAGGTTCTCGCAGATCACCATGACCCGACCGTTGCGGCGGATCACCTTGCACTTGTCGCAGATCTTCTTGACGCTCGGCTGAACCTTCATCTGCCTGCTGTCTTCAGATCACGCACCTGTCCACCGCGAGCCTTGGCCCGGACGAGCAGGAGCTGGGGTTGTGAGGAGGTGCTTCACACGCGTGCCGGTCCGCTCCGCTGGTGCGGGGCGAGCCGGCTTCGTGATCAGCGGTAGCGGAAGACGATCCGACCGCGGGTCAGGTCATAGGGCGAGAGCTCCACCACGACCCGGTCCTCAGGGAGGATCCGGATGTAGTGCTGGCGCATCTTGCCCGAGATGTGAGCGAGCACCTTGTGACCGTTGGAGAGCTCCACCCGGAACATCGCGTTCGGGAGAGCCTCGACGATCGTGCCCTCGATCTCGATGACACCGTCCTTCTTGGCCATATCCTCCGTCAATCTGTTGGTGGCCGACCCGGAGTGGACCGGCCTTGGGGCGTGCCGTGGTTGCCCGTGCAGAGCACAGGCGTGAGCAGGTGTCGAGGCACACGACACCCAACGCACAAGAATACGCCACGGGGACCGCTTCCCTGAAATCGGGCCAGCCGGACGTCCTACCCGGTGGAGGTGATCCCGGCACCCATGTGGGGCGCGGCATCACCTCGAACCGGCGGGGGGGTCAGCCCTCGATCTCGGCGCGCCGCAGGGCGACGACGCGCTCGACGACCCCGTCGGGCAGCGGCTGCTCGGCGGTGAAGCGGATCGTGCCCTTCGACAGGCTGTAGCCCTCGAGGTCGGGCGCGACCGCCTCGACGACGGCGGGGCTGAACGGGAAGAGCGAGAGGTGCTTGGCCGATGCCGTGACGCCCACGAGCGGCTTGCCCGCCAGCCGCAGCGCAGCCATCCCGTAGCTGCGCCCCTCCTGCGCCTCCGGCGCCGCCCGACGCGCCACGTCGACCACCTGCTGGAGCACCTCGCGCTGCGGCGAGGGCAAGGACTCGAGGTATGCCGTGAGCTCACCCATGCCTCGATGCTCCCACTGCGCGCTCCACCGTGAGCCCCGAACGCGGGGCCCCGCCGAGCGGCATACTGGCCGGATGAGCGACAACGGTCCCGAGCGCGACGACGCAGTGCCGGCCGAGGCGGAGAGCCCGGAGTCCTACCACGCGCGCATCGTGGCGGCGGCCGACGCAGAGGGGCGCCTCGCGGTCGCCGTCGAGGAGATGCCGGGGTGGGACATCTACCCCTACGAGATCGACAGCCTGCGGCTCAAGCCGCTGCAGCCGCTCGCCGACGCGGAGCCGGCCCGGCGCGGGGAGGCCGCAGCCGACTGCTGGTGCGCCGGCGGCTTCGGCCCCGACGACGGCACGCTCGTGTGGTCCAACGCGCGCTGGCGGCTCGGGCTCGCCGCCGAGACCGGACTGCCGGTGCAGCTCGTCCTCTCACCGCTCGAGCACCACGACCTCCCGAGCCTGCCCGCCGACCTGGCCGCCGAGATGGGCCAGCTCGTCGTGACGGTCGCCGACGCCGTTGAGCACGTGCCGAGCGTCGGCCGGGTGCACCTCGCGAAGTACGGCGACGGCGGAGCCCACCTGCACCTGCTCTTCTTCGGCCGGCCGGCGCGCGTGCTGCAGTTCCGCGGGTCGCCGCTGCTCGACTGGGAGGAGAACCTCCCCCGGGTGCCGTTGTCCGTGCTCCAGGCCAATGCCCGCGTCGTAGCCGAGCGCCTGCTCGTGCACCTCGGCGGCCAGGCGGGCACCCTCGGCCGCTAGCCGACGCCACCGGAGTGGACAACTGGGCACTCGACCGGATGTTCACGTCGAGTGGCCACTTTTCGACGCCACGTACCTGTCGAGTGGCCACTTTTCGACGCCACGCCCTGTCGAGTGGCCACTTTTCGACGCCACGCCCTGTCGACAAATGGGCACTCGACCGGATGTTCACGTCGAGGTCAGGCGGGCGACCAGCGGGTGGAGAGCCAGAGCGGGTCGGAGCCGGTCAGCGGCACCATCCGCCACGTGAGGTCGGCGTCACCGCCACGCAGCCGGGCCTCGACCCGGAAGCGGTGCGGCGTCTCGATCGCGATCACCTCGGCGCGGAAGACGTCCTCGTCGACCCAGCCGCCGCTGCTGACCACGGGCAGCGTGGCTCCACCACCGACGAGGGCCGACTCCGCCCACGCGCCGGAGGCAACGGGCAGGCGCAGCCACTCCCCCCGTCGGGCGAGGCCCAGCACGTGTGCGCTGCCGTCGCGGGTGACCGACACGGCGGTGTAGTCGTCGGAGAGGTCGGAGGCCGATGACCGGGTGAACTCGGCGTGGTCGGGCCCGAGAGCACCGCCTGCCATGGCCGGGATCTCGCGGCTCGACAGCACGGCGGTCAGCTCGGCATCGGCCTCCTCCGAGCCGGAGCGGCCGACCGCGGGCACCACGTGCTCCCACAGCGCGTCGAGCGTCGCCTGCATGTCGGGCTGCTCAGAGGTGATCGCGACGACGAGGTCCTGCTCGGGCAGCACGGCGAGGAACTGCCCGTAGGCGCCGTCGCCGCGGTAGCCGTGGCGCTGCATCCAGAAGGAGTAGCCGTAACCGCGCGCCCAGTCGGGCGGGGTCATCGGGTCCTCGTTGCGCGGCCCGAAGCCGACCGTCGCCTCGGCCACCCACGCGGGTGACAGCAGCTGGTGTCCCTCCCACCGGCCCCGGTCGAGGTAGAGCTGCGCGATCGAGGCGATGGCCTCGGTCGTCAGGTGCGACCCGCTGAAGCCGAGCTCACGACCGAGGGGGTCGCGGTGCCACGGGATGTCAGGGAGCCCGAGCGGGGCCAGCAGCCGTGGCTTCAACACCTCGGCCACCCCCTGACCCGTGACGCGGCCGACGATGACCGACAGCAGGTAGGTGGCGACCTGGTTGTAGGCGAACACCGTGCCCGGCGTCCGCGTCGGCTCGGTCGCGAAGACGCGCGGCACCCAGTCCTCCGGGTCGGGGTAGTCGGTGCCGCTGCTGCGGTCGAACACCCTCGTCCAGGCGTCGTCCTCGTGGCCGACGGTCATCGACAGGCAGTGCTTGATCCGCACGTCGTGCCAGCCGGCCGGCACCGCGGCCACGTCGATCTCGGGGAAGTGGTCGAGCACGCGGTCCTCAACCGACAGGCGACCCTCCTGCACGAGGAAGGCCACGGCCGTGGCGGTCACCGTCTTCGAGAGCGAGTAGGCGAGGTGGACCCGCTCGGCGGCATACGGGCGCCACCACCCCTGCGCGACGACGTGCCCGTGCCGGGCGACCATGAGGCTGTGCAGCCCGAGCCCACCGCTCTCGGCGGCGTCGACGAAGGCAAGGAGACCGGCGGCATCGAGGCCCTGGGCGCTGGGGGTGCTGCGAGGAAGCGTCACAGCGCGAGGCTACGCGTCGTCCCCTCGGCCCGGGGCGTTGCCTCCGGGCGAGCCGTGGCGTTGCGCTCAGGCCAGCGGGGCGTATGCCGCGCCGCGGGCTGCCAGCGCCGCCTCGCCACCGTCGATGGCCGTGAGGATCCACAGGCCCTCGTCACGGACCGCGACGGAGTGCTCCCAGTGAGCGGCGCGGGTGCCGTCGGCGGCGACGACGGTCCAGTCGTCGTCGAGCACGGTCGTGTCGGACGTCCCGAGGGTGACCATCGGCTCGATGGCGCCGGTGAAGCCGTCGACGAGCTTGGGGCCCACATCGCGCACGGCGTAGTTGGGGATCTGGGGGTCCATGTGCATCTGCGTGCCGATGCCGTGGCCGACGTAGTCCTCGATGACGCCGTAGACGCGGCCGTCGCGCTCGGCGGCCGCCTCGATGCTGCCCTCGACGGCCTCGCCCACCGCATAAAGACGGTCACCGACGCGCATCGCGGCGATGCCGGCATACAGGCTGGCCTCGGTGGCGGCGATGAGGGCGAGGTCCTCGGGGCGCCCGGCGTCCGGACCACCGACGACGGCGGTGAGGGCTGCGTCGCCGTTCCAGCCCGCGACCTCGGCCCCGCAGTCGATCGAGACGATGTCGCCCTCGCGCAGCACCCGGCTGCCGGGGATGCCGTGCACGACCTCCTCGTTGACGCTCGTGCAGAGGGTGTGGCTGTAGCCGGGGACGAGCTGGAAGTTGGGCACGCCGCCGTGGCTGCGGATGAACTCCTCGGCGAGGCGGTCGAGATCGAGCGTCGTGACACCCGGCGCCACCTCGGCGGCCAGCATCTCGAGGGTGCGACCGACGAGCAGCCCCGCCTCACGCATGAGGAGGAGCTGCTCGTCGGTGCGGCCCTGGAGCCGGTTGCGGCGTCCGAACACGGTGCGGGCGCTCAGCTGCTCGGGTGGGCCGGCAGGGCCTCGAGGAGCCGGTCGGTGACCTTGTCGAGCTCACCCATGCCGTCGACGCGCACGAGCAGGCCGACCTCGTCGTAGTGGTGGCTAAGGGGCGCGGTCTCGCGGTAGTAGATCGCCTGGCGCTCGCGGATGACGTCCTCGGTGTCGTCGGCGCGACCCTCGGTCTGCGCCCGCTTGAGCAGGCGCTCGACGATGGCGTCGTCGTCGACCTCGAGCTCGAGCACGGCGTCGAGCTGGTGGCCGTGACGCTCGAGCATCGCGTCGAGGGCGTCGACCTGGCCGGCGGTGCGGGGGTAGCCGTCGAGCAGGAAGCCCCCGGTCGCGTCGTCCCAGCCGAGCCGGTCCTCGACGATCTCGTTGGTGACCTCGTCGGGCACGTAGCCGCCCGAGGCGAGGATGTCCTTGACCTTGAGACCGAGCTCGGTCTCGTTCTTGATGTTGGACCGGAAGATGTCGCCGGTCGAGATGGCCGGGATGGACAGGCGCTCGGCGAGGCGCGCGGCCTGCGTGCCCTTACCGGCGCCGGGCGGGCCGAGGATGATCAGTCGCATTAACGGAGGAACCCTTCGTAGTGGCGCTGCTGCAGCTGCGCCTCGATCTGCTTGACCGTCTCGAGGCCCACGCCGACGACGATGAGGATCGAGGTGCCACCGAACGGGAAGTTCTGGTTGGCGCCGACGAGCACGAGGGCCACGAGCGGGATCAGCGAGACGATCGCGAGGTAGATGGCACCCGGCACGGTGATTCGGGTCAGGACGTAGTTGAGGTACTCGGCCGTGGGTCGCCCGGCGCGGATACCCGGGATGAAGCCGCCGTACTTCTTCATGTTGTCGGCGACCTCGGTCGGGTTGAACGTGATCGAGACGTAGAAGAACGTGAAGAAGAGGATGAGCGCGACGTAGACGAGCATGTAGATCGGCTTGTCACCCTGGACGAGGTTCTCCTGGGTCCACTGCACCCAGCCCGGGTTGTTGCCGTCGGCGCGCGTGTTGAACTGCGCGATGAGGCCCGGGAGGGCGA
This sequence comes from Humibacillus xanthopallidus, assembly GCF_044793955.1. Taxonomy (GTDB): domain Bacteria; phylum Actinomycetota; class Actinomycetes; order Actinomycetales; family Dermatophilaceae; genus Humibacillus; species Humibacillus xanthopallidus_C. The sequence continues at coordinate 3,641,575 of NZ_CP084995.1, forward strand.
GCAGCGAGCTGGCGAAGATGACCGGGATGACGCCGGCCATGTTGACCTTGAGCGGGATGTAGGTCGAGGTGCCGCCGTACATCCGGCGACCGACCATCCGCTTGGCGTACTGCACGGGGATGCGGCGCTGCGACTGCTCGACGAAGACGACCGCGGCGATGACGAACATGCCCATGAGGATGATGCCGAGGAAGGTGCCCCAGCCCTTGTTCTCCTTGATCGCCCAGAGCGAGGCCGGGAAGCCGGCGGCGATCGAGGTGAAGATCATGAGGGACATGCCGTTGCCGACGCCCTTGTCGGTGATGAGCTCGCCGAACCACATGATGAGGCCGGTGCCGGCCGTCATCGTGAGGACCATGATGAGGATGGTCGCCATGGAGTCGTCGGGCATGATCGTCGGGCAGTTGCCGCCGAAGAGGCTCGAGGGGTTGCGCGCGAAGGTCACGAGCGTGGCCGACTGCAGGACCGCGAGACCGATCGTCAGGTAGCGGGTGTACTGCGTCAGCTTCGACTGCCCGGACTGGCCCTCCTGCTTGAGGGCCTCGAAGCGCGGGATGACCACGGTCAGCAGCTGGATGATGATGCTCGCCGTGATGTACGGCATGATCCCGAGCGCGAACACCGACAGCTGCAGCAGCGCGCCGCCGCTGAAGAGGTTGGCGAGGTTGAGGAACCCGCTCTGGTCGCTGCCGCCGGCAGCCTGCCCCGCCGCGAGACAGTCCTGCACCAGCGGATAGCTGATGCCCGGGGTCGGCACGTGGGAACCGAGCCGGAAGAGCGCGATGATGCCGAGCGTGAAGAGCAGCTTCTTGCGCAGGTCCGGGGTGCGGAACGCGCGGACGAAGGCGGCGAGCACTGGGTCCTCCTGGGGCCGCACGGGTGGCGCGGCGTTGGTCAAGCAATCCGTGGAAGGGTAACTCAAAGACGCAGCGCCCCGAGCATCCCGGTCCGGTGGTCGACATCACGTCGGCCTTCGGAGCGGGCGCCCGGGGCGCTGCTCACACGAGGTGTGGGGTGGTCACGAGGACCGGTTCAGGCAGCGACCCGGGTCAGGCGTCGAGCGCCGTGACCGTGCCGCCGGCGGCCTCGATCTTCTCCTTGGCGGAGGCGGAGAACTTGTGGACCGCCACCTCGACCTTCACGGAGATCTCGCCGGTGCCGAGCACCTTGACCGGGAAGCCGTCGCGGACGGCCCCCTTGGCGACGAGGTCAGCCACCGAGACCTGCCCACCCTCGGGGAAGAGGATCTGCAGGCGATCGAGGTTGACGACCTGGTACTCGGTGCGGAACGGGTTCTTGAACCCGCGCAGCTTCGGCAGGCGCATGTGGAGCGGCATGGAGCCGCCCTCGAAGCGCTCGGGAACCTGGTAGCGGGCCTTCGTGCCCTTGGTGCCACGACCGGCGGTCTTGCCCTTGGAGCCCTCGCCACGACCCACGCGGGTCTTGGCGGTCTTGGCTCCGGGGGCCGGACGCAGGTGGTGGACCTTGAGGGCGGACTCGCCCTGGGCGTTGGGCTTCTTGTCAGCCATGGTCAGTCAACCTCCTCGACGGAGACGAGGTGCGTCACCGTCTTGACCATCCCGCGGATCTCGGGACGGTCCTCCTTGACGACGACGTCGCCAATGCGCTTCAGACCGAGGCTGCGCAGCGTGTCACGCTGGTTCTGCTTGCCGCCGATCTCGGATCGGGTCTGGGTCACCTTGAGACGAGCCATCACGCACCTGCCTTCTCGGCGGCCTTGGCCTCGGCGAGGCCAGCGGCACGAGCCCGGAGCATGGCGGCCGGAGCCACCTCCTCGAGGGTCTTGCCGCGACGTGCGGCGACCGACTCGGGGCGCTCGAGGTCACGCAGGGCCTGGGCCGTCGCGTGCACGATGTTGATGGCGTTGTCGGAGCCCAGCGACTTGCTGAGCACGTCGTGGATGCCGGCGCACTCGAGCACCGCACGCACCGGACCGCCGGCGATGACACCGGTACCGGGAGCGGCGGGACGGAGCATGACGACGCCGGCAGCAGCCTCACCCTGGACGGGGTGGGGGATGGTGCCCTGGATGCGCGGGACCTTGAAGAAGTTCTTCTTGGCCTCCTCGACGCCCTTGGCGATGGCCGCGGGAACTTCCTTGGCCTTGCCGTAGCCGACACCGACGGTGCCGTCACCGTCACCGACGACGACGAGGGCGGTGAAGCTGAAGCGACGACCACCCTTGACGACCTTGGCGACGCGGTTGATGGTCACGACGCGCTCGACGTACTGGCTCTTCTCGGCGTCACGGTTGTCGCGGCCACCGCGGTTGTCACGACGGTCGCCACGCTCGGTGCGCTCGCCGCCACCGGCGGGGCCACCCACGCCGCCTCGACGCTGCTGTCCGGGCATCAGATGTTCCTCATCTCAACAATTGCGTTCACGAAGTGCTTGGTCACAGGGACAGCCCACCTTCACGGGCGCCCTCGGCGATGGCCGCGACCCGGCCGTGGTACTTGTTGCCACCACGGTCGAACACGACGGACTCGACACCGGCGTCCTTGGCCCGAGCGGCGACGAGCTCGCCGACGCGCTTGGCCTTGGCCGTCTTGTCACCGTCGAACGCGCGCAGGTCGGCCTCCATCGTCGAGGCGGACGCGACGGTCTTGCCGACCGTGTCGTCGACGACCTGGACGAAGAGGTGACGGCTCGAGCGGGACACGACGAGGCGGGGACGGACCGCGGTGCCGGCGATCTTCTTGCGACCGCGCACCTGGCGACGGATGCGTGCGGCGGCCTTGCTCTTGCCGCGCTTGATGATCATTGCCATGGCTTACTTACCGGCCTTTCCGACCTTGCGACGGATCTGCTCGCCCGCGTAGCGAACACCCTTGCCCTTGTACGGGTCGGGCTTGCGCAGCTTGCGGATGTTGGCCGCGACCTCGCCGACCAGCTGCTTGTCGATGCCCTGCACCGAGAAGCGGGTCGGGTTCTCGACGGCGAAGTTGATGCCGTCGGGAGCCTCGATGGTGATCGGGTGCGAGTACCCGAGCGAGAACTCGAGGTTGCTGCCCTTGGCGGCGACACGGTAGCCCGTGCCGTGGATCTCCATCTTCTTCTCGTAGCCCTCGGTGACACCGAGGACCATGTTGTTGATGAGGGAGCGCGTCAGGCCGTGACGGGCGCGGGAGTCGCGCTCGTCGTCGGGACGCTTGACCTCGAGGTTGCCCTCGGCGACCTCGACGGTGATGGGGTTGGGGATGGTGAGCGAGAGCTCACCCTTGGGGCCCTTGACGCTGACGTCCTGGCCCTCGACCTTGATGTCAACACCCGACGGGATGGAGACCGGAAGTCGTCCGATTCGCGACATGTCAGTCTCTCCTTACCAGACGTAGGCGAGGACTTCCCCACCCACGCCCTTCTCGTGTGCCTGGCGGTCGGTCAGCAGACCGTTCGACGTCGACAGGATCGCGACGCCGAGGCCACCGAGAACCCGGGGAAGGTTCGTCGACTTGGCGTAGACGCGCAGACCCGGCTTGCTGACGCGGCGGACTCCGGCGATGGAGCGCTCGCGGTTCGGGCCGTACTTGAGGTCGATGGTCAGGGTCTGGCCGACCTCGGCCTCCTCGATCTTCCACGAGGCGATGTAGCCCTCGGCCTGGAGGATCTCGGCGATGTTCTTCTTGAGCTTGGAGTACGGCATGGAGACGACGTCGTGGTGCGCCGAGTTGGCGTTCCGGACGCGGGTCAGCATGTCCGCAATCGGGTCAGTCATGGTCATGTGGGCTCTCCGCCCTTCCTCACCGGGGTTTCGACCTTCGGCAGCGGTTCAAAGGCTGCCAATCGGCGTATGCCGTGGGGCCGACCTACGGTGTCAGAGGTTTGCTTGGTCTGGGGTTGGTGTCCGGCGGTGCCGGTCACCACGAGCTCTTGGTCACGCCCGGGAGCTGGCCGGCGTGGGCCATCTCGCGCAGGCAGATGCGGCACAGGCCGAACTTGCGGTACACCGAGTGCGGACGCCCGCACTTCTGGCAGCGGGTGTAGCCACGGACCTTGAACTTCGGCTTCCGGTTCGCCTTGTTGACCAGTGCGGTCTTGGCCATGTCAGTTCTCCTTGAAGGGGAAGCCGAGCTGCTTGAGCAGCGCGCGACCCTCGTCATCGTTGGTCGCCGTGGTGACCACGGTGATGTCCATCCCACGGACCCGGTCGATGCGGTCCTGGTCGATCTCGTGGAACATCGACTGCTCCGTGAGACCGAAGGTGTAGTTGCCGTTGCCGTCGAACTGCTTCGGCGACAGGCCGCGGAAGTCACGGATACGCGGGAGCGCGATCGTCACGAGACGGTCGAGGAACTCCCACATGCGGTCGCCGCGCAGCGTCGTGTGCGCGCCGATCGGCATACCCTCGCGGAGCTTGAACTGCGCGATGGACTTGCGGGCCTTGGTCACGACCGGCTTCTGGCCGGTGATGGCGGTGAGGTCACGGACGGCACCCTCGATGAGCTTGCTGTCCTTGGCCGCGTCGCCGACACCCATGTTGACGACGACCTTGACGACGCCGGGCACCTGCATGACGTTGGCGTAGCCGAACTGCTCGAGCAGCGCGCTCTTGATCTCGTCCTGGTAGCGCTGCTGAAGGCGCGGCTTCGTGGAAGCGGACTCAGTCACGGTGTTTGTCATTTCAGAGGTCCTTGTCCGACGTCACGGCGACACGGACGCGAGCCGCCTTCGTGCGGCCGCCCCGCTCCACCGTCTCGACGCGGGTCTTGATCCGCGTCGGCTTCTTCGTCTCGGGGTCCACGATCGCCACGTTGCTCACGTGGATCGCAGCCTCGGTGTGCATGAGGCCACCGGTGCGCGTGCCGCGAGCGGTCGCGCCGGCCTTGACGTGCTTGGTGACGCGGTTGATGCCCTCGACCAGCACACGCTGGGTCTCGGGGTAGACCGCGATGACCTTGCCCTGCTTGCCCCGGTCGCCGCCGTTCTTCTGGCTGCGGCCGGAGATGACCTGGACGAGGTCACCCTTCTTGATCTTCATCTTGCTGATGGTGGTCTTCGCCATGTTCACAGCACCTCCGGCGCGAGCGAGATGATCTTCATGAACTTCTTCTCGCGCAGCTCGCGGCCGACCGGCCCGAAGATGCGGGTGCCACGGGGGTCACCATCGGTCTTGAGGATCACGGCGGCGTTCTCGTCGAACTTGATGTAGGACCCGTCGGCGCGGCGGCGCTCCTTGACGGTGCGAACGATGACGGCCTTGACGACATCACCCTTCTTGACGTTGCCGCCCGGGATGGCGTCCTTGACGGTGGCGACGATCGTGTCGCCGATGCCGGCGTACCGACGGCCCGAACCGCCGAGAACACGGATGCAAAGGATCTCCTTGGCACCGGTGTTGTCGGCGACGCGCAGTCGCGACTCCTGCTGAATCACTGTCTAACTCCTGTCGTCGTGCTGGTTCTCCCGGCAAGAGAATTCGCGCCCTGCGCGATTTCTCTTGCCGGAAGCCTTGCCGAACTCAATGGAAACTGTGTCTGTGGTGGAACCACACGGCATACCTCGGGGTATGCCGCCTGGCCCACGTCCCCAACCACGCGGGTGGTCGGGGGGTACTCGGGGGGCGCAGGCCCGCGAGGGCCGTGAGCTCCCCGAGCGGTGGGTTACTTGGCCTTCTCGAGGATCTCGACGACGCGCCAGCGCTTCGTCGCGGAGAGCGGACGCGTCTCCATGATCATCACGCGGTCGCCGACGCCGGCGGTGTTCTGCTCGTCGTGCGCCTTGACCTTGCTCGTGCGGCGGATGACCTTGCCGTAGAGGGCGTGCTTGACGCGGTCCTCGACCTCGACGACGACGGTCTTGTCCATCTTGTCGCTCACCACGTAGCCCTGGCGGGTCTTGCGGTAGTTGCGGTCGGTCGTGCCCGTCTTGGTCTCGGCGGCCGTCGTGGCCTTGTCCTGCTCGCTCACGCGTCAGCCTCCTTGTCGGCCTTGTCAGCCTTCTCGGCCTTGTCGGCCTTCTTGGCCTTCTTCTCGGCCTTGTCAGCCTTGTCGTCATCGGCCTTGTCGGCCTTCTTGGCCTTCTTGTCGGCCTTGGTGTCCGCGGCGGGCTCCACGACGGGCTCGGCCACGGGGGCCGAACCGATGCCGAGCTCGCGCTCACGCATCTCGGTGTAGATCCGCGCGATGTCGCGCTTGACGGCACGCAGACGACCGTGGTTGTCCAGCTGGCCGGTGGCCGACTGGAAACGGAGGTTGAACAGCTCCTCCTTGGCCTTCTTCAGCTCGTCGGCCAGCTTGGTGTCGTCCAGACCACGCAGCTGGTTGGGAGCCAGGTCCTTGGTTCCGACTGCCATCAGATGTCACCACCCTCACGCTGGATGAAGCGGCACTTCATCGGGAGCTTGTGCATCGCGAGACGCATGGCCTCGCGGGCCACCGGCTCGGACACGCCCGAGAGCTCGAACATGACACGGCCCGGCTTGACGTTGGCGATCCACCACTCCGGCGAACCCTTACCGGAACCCATGCGGGTCTCGGCGGGCTTCTTGGTGAGCGGACGGTCCGGGTAGATGTTGATCCAGACCTTTCCGCCACGCTTGATGTAGCGGGTCATCGCGATACGAGCGGACTCGATCTGACGGTTCGTCACGTAGGCAGGCTCGAGAGCCTGGATGCCGTACTCACCGAAGGCGATGGCGGTGCCACCCTTGGCCGCGCCGTGGCGGTTGGGGTGGTGCTGCTTGCGGTGCTTGACTCGGCGGGGAATCAACATGGTCAGGCCTGCTCATTCTCGGTGCTGGCGGCGGCCGGGGCCTCTGCAGCAGCGGTGTCGGTCACGGCCGGCGCACCGGCGTTCTCGTTGCGGTCACCACGACGGGCGCGGTTGGGACGGTCACCGCCGTCACGACGCGGGCCACGCGACGGGCGCGGGGCCGCGGCCTGCTGGGCAGCGAGCTCCTTGGCCGTCATGTCGCCCTTGTAGATCCACACCTTGACGCCGATGCGACCGAACGTCGTACGAGCCTCGTAGAAGCCGTAGTCGATCTGCGCACGGAGCGTGTGCAGCGGCACGCGACCCTCGCGGTAGAACTCGGTGCGGCTCATCTCGGCGCCGTTGAGACGGCCCGAGACCTGCACGCGGATGCCCTTGGCGCCGGCGCGCTGGGCGGACTGCATGCCCTTGCGCATCGCGCGACGGAAGGAGACGCGGGCCGAGAGCTGCTCGGCGATGCCCTGGGCGACCAGCTGGCTGTCGATCTCGGGGTTCTTGACCTCGAGGATGTTGAGCTGGACCTGCTTGCCCGTGAGCTTCTCGAGCTCGCCGCGGATGCGGTCGGCCTCGGCGCCGCGGCGACCGATGACGATGCCCGGACGCGCGGTGTGGATGTCGACGCGGACGCGGTCACGGGTGCGCTCGATCTCGACCTTGGCGATGCCGGCGCGCTCCATGCCCTTCTCCATCAGGCGACGGATCGAGACATCTTCCTTGACGTAGTCGCGGTAGCGCTGACCCTGCTTGGTGGAGTCGGCGAACCAGCGGCTCTTGTGGTCGGTGGTGATGCCCAGACGGAAGCCATGGGGGTTGACCTTCTGACCCATCAGCGGGCTCCCTTCTTCTTCTCGATCTGGGACACGACCACGGTGATGTGGCTCGTGCGCTTGTTGATGCGACCGGCGCGGCCCTGGGCACGCGGACGGAAACGCTTCATCGTCGGACCTTCGTCGACGAAGGCGGCGCTGACGACGAGCTCACGCTCGTCGAACGCGACGGACTCGCGGTCGGCCTTGACCCGGCAGTTGGCGATGGCGCTCTCGAGCACCTTCTTGACGGGGTCGGACGCCGACTGCGGCGCGAACGTCAGCGTCGTGATGGCGTCGGTGGCGCCCTTGCCGCGGATGAGGTCCACGACACGACGCGCCTTCTGGGGGCTGACCCGGACGTGCCGGGCCGAGGCCTTGGCTTCCATGGCTGCTTCCTTGGATTCTTCGGTTCGAGTGGCCATCAGCGACGACGACCCTTCTTGTCGTCCTTCACGTGACCCTTGAACGTGCGGGTCGGCGCGAACTCGCCGAGCTTGTGGCCGACCATCGACTCGGTGACGAACACCGGGACGTGCTTGCGGCCGTCGTGGACGGCAAAGGTGTGACCGAGCATGTCGGGGCTGATGACCGAGCGACGCGACCAGGTCTTGATGACGGTCTTGGTTCCCGCTTCGTTCTGGGCGTCCACCTTCTTCTGAAGGTGGTCGTCGATGAAGGGGCCCTTCTTCAGGCTACGAGGCATTCCAAAGGCTCCTATCAGCGCTTCTTGCCAGTACGACGGCGACGAACAATGAGCTTGTCGCTTTCCTTGTGGCCCTTACGGGTTCGGCCTTCGGCCTGGCCCCAGGGGCTGACGGGGTGACGTCCACCGGACGTCTTGCCCTCACCACCACCGTGCGGGTGGTCAACCGGGTTCATCGCGACACCACGGACGGTCGGGCGCTTGCCCTTCCAGCGCATGCGGCCGGCCTTGCCCCAGTTGATGTTGCTCTGCTCGGCGTTGCCCACCTCGCCGACGGTCGCGCGGCAGCGCGCGTCGACGTTGCGGATCTCACCGGACGGCATACGCAACTGGGCGTAGGGGCCGTCCTTGGCGACGAGCTGGACGCGAGCGCCCGCGGAGCGAGCGATCTTCGCGCCGCCACCCGGCCGCAGCTCGATCGCGTGAACGACCGTGCCGACGGGGATGTTGCGCAGCGGGAGGCTGTTGCCCGGCTTGATGTCGGCGCCGGCGCCGTTCTCGATCGGGTCGCCCTGCTTGAGGCGGTTGGGCGCCAGGATGTAGCGCTTCTCGCCGTCGGCGTACTGGACGAGCGCGATGCGCGCCGTGCGGTTGGGGTCGTACTCGATGTGCGCGACCTTGGCGGGCACGCCGTCCTTGTCGTGGCGACGGAAGTCGATGACACGGTAGGCGCGCTTGTGGCCACCACCGATGTGGCGCGTCGTGATGCGACCGGCGTTGTTGCGGCCACCCGTCTTGGTGAGCGGGCGGACCAGCGACTTCTCCGGCGTGGAGCGCGTGATCTCGACGAAGTCGGCGACCGACGAGCCACGACGGCCCGGCGTGGTCGGCTTGTACTTACGGATTCCCATAGTGGTTCAGTCCTGTTCTTCGTCGGTCTCAGGCGCCCGCACCGAAGATGTCGATCGTGCCCTCGCGGAGGGAGACGATCGCACGCTTGGTGTCCTTGCGCTTGCCGATGCCGAAACGGGTGCGACGGCTCTTGCCCTGACGGTTCAGGGTGTGCACCTTGTCGACCTTGACGTCGAAGATCGACTCGATGGCGATCTTGATCTCGGTCTTGTTCGCGCGGGGGTCGACGATGAAGGTGTACTTGCCCTCGTCGAGCAGACCGTACGACTTCTCCGAGACGACCGGCGCGATGAGGATGTCGCGGGGGTCCTTGGCGTGGATGCTCACTTGGCGTCCTCCTTGGCAGCCTTGTCAGCCTTCACGGGGCCGGCGACGAACGCGTCGAGGGCGGCCTGGGTGAAGACGATGTCGTCGGCGCAGAGCACGTCGTACGTGTTGAGCTGGTCGGCGACCAGGACGTGGACGTTCTGCAGGTTGCGCACCGACTTCATCGCGACGTCGTTGCCACGCTCGATGACGACGAGCAGGTTGGGACGCTCGGTCAGTCCGGCGAGCACGGCGGCGGCATCCTTCGCCGAGGGCAGCTCGCCCGAGACGATGGAGTCGACGACGTGGATGCGGTCGAAGCGGGCCCGGTCGGAGAGGGCACCGCGCAGGGCGGCGGCCTTCATCTTCTTGGGGGTGCGCTGCGAGTAGTCACGCGGCTGCGGGCCGTGGACGACGCCACCACCGGCGAACTGGGGCGCACGGGTCGAGCCCTGACGGGCGCGGCCGGTGCCCTTCTGGCGGTAGGGCTTGCGGCCACCGCCGCGCACCTCGCCACGGGTCTTCGTCGAGTGCGTGCCCTGACGAGCCGCCGCGAGCTGAGCCACCACGACCTGGTGGATCAGCGGGACGTTCGTCTGCACGTCGAAGATCTCGGCGGGCAGGTTGGGGGTTGTGGTTGCCATGTGGATCATGCACCCTTCGCGGCCGTGCGGATCAGGACGATGCCGCCGCGGGGGCCGGGAACGGCACCCTTGATGAGCAGCAGGCCCTTCTCGGCGTCAACGGCGTGAATCGTGAGGTTCTGGGTCGTCTGGCGGACGCCACCCATGCGGCCGGCCATGCGCATGCCCTTGAAGACACGGCCCGGCGTGGAGCAGCCTCCGATGGAGCCCGGCTTGCGGTGGTTGCGGTGCGAACCGTGCGAGGAGCTGACGCCGTGGAAGCCGTGACGCTTCATGACACCGGCGAAGCCCTTGCCCTTGGTCGTGCCGGTCGCGTCGACGCGCTGGCCCGCCTCGAACGAGTCGGCCGTGATCTCCTGGCCGAGCTCGTAGTCGCCGGCGTCGGCCGTGCGCAGCTCGACGAGGTGACGGCGCGGCGTGACGCCGGCCTTCTCGAAGTGCCCGCTCATGGGCTTGTTGACCTTGCGCGGGTCGATCGCACCGAAGGCGATCTGCACCGCGGCGTAGCCGTCGGTCTCGTCGGCGCGCACCTGCGTGACGACGCAGGGGCCGGCCTGGACCACGGTCACGGGGATGAGTCGGTTGTCGGCATCCCACACCTGGGTCATGCCGAGCTTCTCGCCGAGCACGCCCTTGACGGTCCTGGCTGAAGTCGTGGTTGCAACAGTCATGATCAACCGCCTCAGAGCTTGATCTCGATGTTGACGTCCGCCGGCAGGTCGAGACGCATCAGCGAGTCGACGGCCTTGGGCGTCGGGTCGATGATGTCGATGAGGCGCTTGTGCGTGCGCATCTCGAAGTGCTCGCGGCTGTCCTTGTACTTGTGCGGCGACCGGATGACGACGAAGACGTTCTTCTCCGTCGGAAGCGGCACCGGGCCCACCACAGTGGCACCGGCACGCGTCACCGTGTCGACAATCTTGCGCGCCGAGTTGTCGATGACCTCGTGGTCATACGACTTCAAGCGGATGCGGATCTTCTGTCCCGCCATCTCCGTTACGTCTCTCTCTCGCCGTACTCTGCCTGCCGGTTCCCTTGGATCTCCGACCCCCGAGGTCGGGCGTGTCGCGCCCGCTTCGCGGTGAAAGTGCGCACCGAAGTGCCACTGTCCTCGTGGAGATCCCGGCCGAACCGGGTAACTTGCGCTTCCCTCGGGCCTCCGAGAGGAGTCCGGGCGAGTCCCCGTCAGGAGGCTCTCAAGGGGCGGCGCCACCGACATGGGTCAGCAACGCGCGTCAAGCAACCTGAACAGTGTGCCAGAGGCGGCGACGCACTATCAAATCGGCCCGGGCCGTTGCCGCAGGCCAGGGGCGCGCGGCGCGTCGCCGGCGGTGCGGTCGTCGCCGGGCTCGGGGCGGGCGCACTGCGCCGTGCCCCCGGGCAGCTGGTGGCGGTGCTCCGCCACCCAGGCGTAGGTGCGGGCCGCGAGGGCCCTGACGCCGGGCGCCAGGAGGACGTGCCCGAGCGGGCGCCACCCCGGCGCACCGTGCATGAGCGCGGCCGCGATCGCCTCGTGGCCGGAGCGGATCGCGCCGTCGACCCTCACGAACTGCGCCGCCTCGTCGCACTGCTCGGCCGTGAGGCCCAGGGCTGCGAGGTCGAGCTCCTGCCAGGGCCGCACGTCGTAGCGTCCCTGCCGGTCGACCCAGCGCCGCGCCACCTGCGCGCTGCGCGTGCAGAAGGCGCAGTCCGCGTCATAGACGAGCGTCGGTCGCTGTGCCACTCCCCCATCGTCGCACCCGGGCGCCGACGCAAAGGCAGGGGTATGCCGTCCGGCGTCGTGGGTGCCCACCGCCCGCTCAGGCGGGGGCGAGGAACGCGGCCAGCGCGGCGGCATACAGGGCGGGGTCCTCCGCGCCCATGAGCTCACGGGCGCTGTGCATCGACAGTGCGGCCGCACCGAAGTCGACGGTCGTGGCGCCGGTGAGCGACGAGGTGACGGGGCCGACGGTCGAGCCGCACGGCAGGTCGCTGCGCGTCACGAAGGTCTGCATCGGCACGTCGGCCTGCTCGCACGCGAGTCGGAACGCCGCAGCGCCGACCGAGTCGGTGGCGTAGCGCAGGTTGGTGTTGACCTTGAGCACCGGGCCGCCGTTGACGCGGATCTGGTGGAGCGGCTCGTGGCGGTCGGCGTAGTTGGGGTGGGTGGCGTGGCCCATGTCCCCCGAGGCGATCACCGTGCCCGCGAGGGCGCGCCAGTAGTCGTCGCGCGTGCCGCCACCGGCGAGCACGATGCGCTCGAGCACCGACGGCAGCAGGGTGGAGGTGGCGCCACGCTCCGAGGTGCTGCCGATCTCCTCGTGGTCGAAGAGCACGAGGACCGGCACGTGGGTGGGCTCGGAGGCCACGGCGTCCTGCAGGGCCCGCACCCCGGCATACGACGTCGCGAGGTTGTCGAGCCGCGGTGCGGCGATGAGGTCGCGCTCGCGCCCGATGCGGGCGGAGGGCTGCACGGGGTGGGTCATGACGTCCCACGCGAGCAGGTCGCCGTGGTCGACCCCGACCTGCGCGGCGAGGTAGCGCCGGACGTCGGCGGGCTGGTCGCCGAGGCCCCACAGCGGCACCATGTGCTGCTGCCTGTTGAGGGTGAGCTCGTCGTTCTGGCTGCGGTCGAGGTGAATCGCGAGCTGCGCGACCCGCAGGATCGGCGCCGCGTCGTGGAAGAGACGCGACTCGACGCCGTCGGCTGTGCGCACCGTGACGCGGCCGGCGAGCCCGAGGTCGCGGTCGAGCCACGAGTTGAGGATGAGGCCGCCGTAGGGCTCGACCGCCAGCATCTGCCAGCCGGCCTTGACGTGGTCGGCGTTGGGCTTGAGGCGCAGGTTGGGGCTGTCGGTGTGCGCCCCCACGACGCGGAAGCCCGCAGCCGGACCTGCCCCGGCCGCGTGGGCGCCGGTCGTGTCCCAGGCGATGAGCGAGCCGCCCCGCACGAGGTAGTGCCGGCCCGGCTCGCTCGGCCAGGGCTGCGTCTCGACGACCTCGGTGAAACCGGCCTCCCCGAGCCGCCGCGCCGCCTGCTCGCACGCGTGGAACGGCGTCGGCGAGGCGTCGACGAAGTCGATGAGGCCCTGGGCCTCGGTGTCGGTGTCGAACGAGTGGTCGAACGAGTGCGCCATGCGACCGACCCTACCGAGCACATCACAGGGCTCCCGCGCACGGTCCCGGTTGCGACAGCGGTCGACGGGTGGGTCACCCGCCTCGCGAGAACTCGGGACGGCCGCCCCTCGGCGGAGGACGATGAGGCCATGACCGGAGCCCAGACCGAAGCCCAGGCCGAAGCCCAGCAGCGGCGAGCCGGAGTGGCCGACCTCTTCGACCAGCTCGCCCCCCTCTACGACCAGAGCGGCGTGCCGTGGTTCGGCCCCATCGCGCAGCGCCTCGTGGCCTTGGTCGGGCCGCAGCCCGGTGAGCACGCCCTCGACATCGGAGCTGGTCGGGGGGCCGCGACCTTCCCACTCCGTGAGGCCGTGGGAGCGACGGGTCACGTCACCGCGGTCGACCTCTCCCCCGCCATGGTCGGCCTGCTCGAGCGGGAGGCCCTGGAGCGCGGGGTCGCCGGCATCTACGCCATCGTCGGAGAGGCCGGTCCGGCGACATTGGGCGCTGAGCGTTTCGACGTCGTTACCGCCTCGCTTGTCCTCTTCTTCGATCCCGACGCCGAGTCCACTCTGCGTGGCTGGTTCGAGCTGCTGCGACCGAGGACCGGCCGCCTCGGCATCACGTCCTTCGCTGGCATTGACGAGCACTGGGCCGCAGCCGAAGCTGCCCTGCTCGCTCACGCCCCGGCCGGAGCACTCGACCCACGTACGACAGGCACCCGCGGACCCTTCGCCAGCTCGGAGGCCCTGGAGAGCCTCTTCAGGGCCTGTGGAGCGAGCCAGGTCGAGACGGTGGTCGAACCACTCCTCGTCACGTTCCCGGACGCCGCAGCGTGGCGCGCGTGGACGATGGGCTTCGGGCTGCGCCAGTTCTGGGCGAGCGTGCCCGAGAGCGCGCTGCCCGGCGTGCTCGCCGAGATCGAGCTGGCCCTCGACGGGGACCGCGGAGACGATGGGCAGCTGCACCTCACCCAGCAGGTTCGCTACACGACGGCTCGCGCCGCATGAGCCCGACGCCAGCCCTCAAGGTGGGCGTCCAGCTCCCCGAGGTGGAGCGCCGCGTCGACTGGCCAGAGCTCATCACCATGGCCCGGACCGCCGAGGACGTCGGGCTCGACTCGGTGTGGCTCGGAGACCACCTGCTCTACGACCTCCCCAGCGGGATCACGCGGGGGCCCTGGGAGGTCTGGACGTCGCTGGCCGCTCTGGCCGCCGTGACCGAACGGGTCGAGCTCGGGCCGTTCGTCGCGTCGACGAGCTTCCACGCACCGGCCATGCTCGCCAAGCAGGCTGCCACGGTCGACGCGATCTCTGGCGGTCGACTGGTCCTCGGGCTGGGCGCCGGCTGGAACGAGCGGGAGTACACCGCCTTCGGGTTCCCCTTCGACCACCGGGTCTCCCGGTTCGAGGAGGCCTTCACGATCATCCGGCAGCTCGTGCGTGACGGCCGCTGCGACCTGCGCGGTGACTACTATTCGGTCGTCGAGTGCGTCCTCGATCCTCCGCCGTCACGACCCGGTGGCCCGCCCCTCATGCTCGGCTCGACGAGCCCGCGGATGATGCGGATAGGCCTGCCGCACGTCGATCTGTGGAACGCCTGGTGGAGCGATTACGACAACAGCGTCCCGGGGTTCGTGCGTCTGCGCGCCGAGGTCGAGCGGGCTGCCGAGGCGGCTGGGCGCGCTCCCGGCGAGGTCGGTGCGACGGCAGCGGTTCTCGTTCAACTCGAGGACGGGGTCGGCCGGACCATGGGTGAAGGCGACTACAACGCGCCCGTCGCTGCCGTGCCGGGCGATCCTGCAGCCATCGCCGAGCACCTGCTCGCCATGGCCGAAGCCGGTGCAGTGCACGTCCAACTCGTCCTCGACCCGATCACGGTGCAGTCGATCGAGGTCGCGGGCAGGGCACTCGACCTCCTGAGCACATGACGGCGACCAACGGACCGGCTGACGGGGTGCTCGGCTGGGTGGCGGCCGGGCTCGAGCCGGTGCGTGAGGCGTTCACCGAGGTCGTGCGGGGCCAGGACGGCACCGGCGCGGCAACCGCCATCTGGCACGACGGGCGCTGGGTCGCCGACCTCTGGGGCGGCTGTACGGACTCGGCCCGCACGATCCCCTGGCAGCGCGACAGCATCGTCATGCCCTACTCGGTCACCAAGGCCTTCACCGCCCTGGCGGCCCTCGTCCTCGTCGACCGCGGGCTGCTCGACCTCGACGAGACCGTGCAGCGGCACTGGCCGGAGCTGCGCACGCCCGCGACCGTGCGCCAGCTGCTCTCGCACCAGGTCGGGCTCGTCGCCCTGGCCGATCCCGCTCCCCCGGAGCTGCTCCTCGACTGGGACGGCCTCTGCTCGCGTCTCGCCGTGGAGGAGCCGCTCTGGACGAGCGGCACCGCCATCGGGGAGAGCGCGCTCTTCTACGGCCACCTCGTCGGCGAGCTGGTCCGGCGGGTCGACGGCCGGTCCCTCGGCCGCTTCTTGCGCGACGAGGTCTGCGGCCCGCACGAGCTCGACTTCGCCGTCGGCCTCTCCGACGCAGAGCTGGACCGAGCCGTCCACCTGACCGGTGTCGCGTCGCTCGTCGCCGACCTCGAGGGCCCCGACCGTCCCGACCTGCTCCGTCGCGCGCTGCTCAACCCTCCGGGCGCCCTCGACCCCGACACGGTCAACAGCGGCGCCTTCCGCCGTGCGGCGATCCCCGCCATCAACGGTCACGGCACCGCACGCGCCGTCGCCGGCCTGTATGCCGCCCTGCTCAGCGGGCGCATCATCTCCCCGTCCCTGCGCAACGAGGCCGCACGGGCTCAAGCCAGCGGTGTCGACCGCGTCATGGGTGGACCCAAGCGCTCCTGGGGCCTCGGTTTCGGCGTCGACGACGAGGGCTTCGGCATGGGCGGCATCGGCGGCAGCGTCGGCTGGGCCAGCACCCGAGACGGTTACGCCTTCGCCTTCCTCACCGGCACCATGGGCGGCCACGACCGGGCCGACGCCGTCGAGACCGCCTTCCGCGACGTCCTGGGCCTGCCACCCCTCTGAGACGCGGGCGGCGGCTTGCCGCCGGATCGCCGAGTCCGATCAGTCTGCGCATCAGTCGGCATTCACTGCTGCCCTGACAACCCAAAACGCAGACTGATCCGCAGATTGATCGCTCCACCCGCATCAGTCTGCAGATCAGTCGGCAGGTGGTGTCGTGGAAGCGCGGGGCGGGTGGCCGGGTGAGCGGCATCGGCGGCGGCCACACGGCATACGTCAATGAGCGTGCGCTGGGACGGCCGACGACGCTCCACGCCGCGAGCACCGCCGCGCGCCCCGCGCGACCCCGCACACCCCACGCCTCACGGACATGCAGAAGGGCCCGGACCGCCGAAGCGGACCGGGCCCTTCCGAAGTGCTGCGTCAGCAGCGTCAGATCACTTGATGATCTTGGTGACGCGACCGGCGCCGACCGTGCGGCCACCCTCACGGATGGCGAACTTGAGGCCGTCCTCCATGGCGATCGGCTGGATCAGCTCGACCGTCATGTCGGTGTTGTCGCCGGGCATGACCATCTCGGTGCCCTCGGGCAGGTGCACGACACCCGTCACGTCCGTCGTACGGAAGTAGAACTGCGGACGGTAGTTGTCGTAGAACGGCGTGTGACGGCCGCCCTCGTCCTTCGAGAGGATGTAGACCTGCGCCTCGAAGTCCGTGTGCGGGGTGATCGAGCCGGGCTTGCAGATGACCTGGCCGCGCTCAACGTCCTCGCGCTTGGTGCCACGAAGCAGCAGACCGACGTTCTCGCCCGCGCGACCCTCGTCGAGGAGCTTGCGGAACATCTCGACACCGGTGACGGTCGTCTTGGCCGGGGGGCCGGTGTGGATGCCGACGATCTCGATCTCCTCGTTGACCTTGAGGATGCCGCGCTCGATACGACCGGTGACGACGGTGCCACGACCGGTGATCGTGAAGACGTCCTCGACGGGCATGAGGAACGGCTTGTCGACGTCACGCTCGGGCGTCGGGATCGCCGTGTCGACGGCGTCCATGAGGTCGAGGACCGACTGGCCCCACTCGGGGTCACCCTCGAGAGCCTTGAGCGCCGAGACCTTGACGACCGGGAGGTCGTCGCCGGGGAACTCGTAGCCCGAGAGCAGCTCACGGACCTCCATCTCGACGAGCTCGAGGATCTCCTCGTCGTCGACCATGTCGGCCTTGTTGAGCGCCACGACGATGTAGGGAACGCCGACCTGCTTCGCGAGCAGGACGTGCTCCTTCGTCTGCGGCATCGGGCCGTCGGTCGCCGCGACCACGAGGATCGCACCGTCCATCTGGGCCGCACCGGTGATCATGTTCTTCACGTAGTCGGCGTGGCCGGGGCAGTCGACGTGCGCGTAGTGACGACCCTCGGTCTGGTACTCGATGTGCGCGATCGAGATCGTGATGCCTCGCTGGCGCTCCTCGGGAGCCTTGTCGATGTCCTCGAACGCGAACTGGGGGTTCAGGTCGGGGTACTTGTCGTGCAGAACCTTGGAAATCGCAGCCGTCAGCGTCGTCTTGCCGTGGTCAATGTGACCGATGGTGCCGATGTTGACGTGCGGCTTGGTCCGCTCGAACTTTGCCTTCGCCACTGTGGTGTCCTCCTCAGGACTTTAATGTGTGACGCCTAACGACCAGGGCAGGACGTGGCGCTGGGGGGTGATTCCGGAGTAGAGACTACGGGATAGCCGGAGTGCGGCAGACCGCGGTCACTCTCCCCGGGTCTTCTTGATGATCTCCTCGGCAACAGCCTTGGGGACCTCTGCGTAGGAGTCGAACTCCATCGAGTAGTTGGCACGACCCTGGGTCTTGGACCGAAGGTCACCGACATACCCGAACATCTCCGACAGCGGGACGAGGCCCTTGACGACCTTGGCACCGCTGATGTCCTCCATGGCCTGGATCTGGCCACGGCGGGAGTTGATGTCGCCGATGACGTCGCCCATGTACTCCTCGGGCGTGCGCACCTCGACGGCCATCATCGGCTCGAGCAGGACCGGGTCCGCCTTGCGGATGGCCTCCTTGAGCACCATCGAGCCGGCGATCTTGAACGCCATCTCGGAGGAGTCGACGTCGTGGTAGCCACCGTCGACGAGGGTCGCCTTGATGCCGACCAGCGGGTAGCCGGCGAGCACGCCGTACTGCATGGCGTCCTGGATGCCGGCGTCGACGGACGGGATGTACTCGCGCGGGACGCGGCCACCGGTGACACCGTTGACGAACTCGTACATCGAGCCGTCCTCGGTCTCGCCCAGGGGCTCGAAGCTGACCTGGACCTTGGCGAACTGCCCAGAGCCACCGGTCTGCTTCTTGTGCGTGTAGTCGTACTTGAGCACGGGACGACGGATCGTCTCGCGGTA
Organism: Humibacillus xanthopallidus; assembly: GCF_044793955.1. Taxonomy (GTDB): domain Bacteria; phylum Actinomycetota; class Actinomycetes; order Actinomycetales; family Dermatophilaceae; genus Humibacillus; species Humibacillus xanthopallidus_C. The sequence goes on from NZ_CP084995.1 coordinate 3,660,092, forward strand.
GGCGACCTGCGGCTTGCCGACGTTGGCCTCGACCTTGAACTCGCGCTTCATGCGGTCGACCAGGATGTCGAGGTGCAGCTCGCCCATGCCGGCGATGATCGTCTGGCCGGTGTCCTCGTCGTGGTGCACCTGGAAGGTGGGGTCCTCGGCCGAGAGCTTCTGGATGGCCGTGCCCAGCTTCTCCTGGTCGCCCTTCGTCTTGGGCTCGATGGCGACCTGGATGACGGGGTCGGGGAAGGTCATCGACTCGAGCACGATCTGCTCGTTGATGTCCGACAGGGTGTCGCCGGTCGTCGTGTCCTTGAGGCCGATGGCCGCGTAGATGTGGCCGGCCAGGGCCTCCTCGACGGGGTTCTCCTTGTTGGCGTGCATCTGGAAGAGCTTCCCGATGCGCTCCTTGCGGCCCTTGGTCGAGTTGATCACCGTGGTGCCCGAGCTGATCTGGCCCGAGTAGACGCGGATGAAGGTCAGCGTGCCGAAGAACGGGTGCGTCGCGACCTTGAACGCCAGCGCCGAGAACGGCTCGTCGGTGGACGGCGCACGGGTCAGCTCGACCGCCTCGTTGCCCGGCTTGTGGCCGATCATCGGGGGCACGTCGAGCGGCGACGGCAAGTAGGAGACGACGGCGTCGAGCATCGGCTGGACACCGCGGTTCTTGAAGGCGGAGCCACAGAGCACGGGGTAGAGCTCGGAGCTGACGGTGAGCTTGCGGATGCCCTCCTTCAGCTCGGCGACGGTGAGCTCCTCGCCGCCGAGGTACTTCTCCATGAGCTCGTCGTCGGCCTCGGCGACGCGCTCGACGAGGGCCATGTGGTACTCGTCGGCCTTCGCCTGCAGGTCGGCCGGGATCTCCTGGATCTCGTACTTGGCGCCCATCGTGACATCGCCCTTGGCGTCGCCGGGCCACACGAGGGCCCGCATCTCGACGAGGTCGATGACGCCGACGAAGTCGTTCTCGGCACCGATCGGCAGCTGGATCACGAGGGGCTCGGCGCCCAGGCGGTCCTTGATCGTGTCGACCGTGAAGTAGAAGTCGGCACCGAGCTTGTCCATCTTGTTGACGAAGCAGATGCGCGGCACGTCGTACTTGTCGGCCTGACGCCACACCGTCTCGGACTGGGGCTCGACGCCCTCCTTGCCGTCGAAGACGGCGACGGCGCCGTCGAGGACGCGCAGCGAGCGCTCGACCTCGACCGTGAAGTCGACGTGCCCGGGGGTGTCGATGATGTTGATCTGGTTCTTGGCCCAGAAGGAGGTCACGGCGGCAGACGTGATCGTGATGCCGCGCTCCTTCTCCTGCTCCATCCAGTCGGTCGTCGACGCACCGTCGTGGGTCTCACCGATCTTGTGGTTGACACCGGTGTAGAAGAGGATGCGCTCCGTCACCGTGGTCTTGCCAGCGTCGATGTGCGCCATGATGCCGATGTTGCGGACCTTGTTGAGGTCCGTCAGAACGTCGAGTGCCACGTCAGGTTTCTCGTCTCATTCGTCGTGGGGTGAAATCTCGGGGACCCGCACGCCACGATCGTTCGTGACGGGGCGGGCGGGGCCCCAGCCGTATGCCGTCCCGTCGGGCCACGCAGGCCTTCTGGGGTTTTCCGGGGGGCGGGCCCCTCGGGGTTCGGCATACGGCCGGGCGTCGCTGTTACCAGCGGTAGTGCGCGAAGGCCTTGTTGGACTCGGCCATCTTGTGGGTGTCCTCGCGGCGCTTCACAGCGGCACCGAGGCCGTTGCTCGCGTCGAGGATCTCGTTCATGAGTCGCTCGGTCATCGTCTTCTCACGACGCTGACGCGAGTAGCCGACGAGCCAGCGCAGGGCGAGGGTGGTCGAGCGGTTGGGCTTGACCTCGATCGGCACCTGGTAGGTCGCGCCACCGACGCGACGGCTCTTGACCTCCATGGCCGGCTTGACGTTGTCGAGCGCACGCTTGAGCGTGGCGACGGGGTCGGTGCCGGTCTTGGCGCGGACGCCCTCGAGGGCGCCGTAGACGATCATCTCGGCGATCGACTTCTTGCCGTCGAGGAGGATCTTGTTGACGAGCTGCGTGACGAGCGGGCTGGCGTAGACCGGGTCGACGACGAGCGGGCGCTTCGGAGCGGGTCCCTTACGAGGCATCAGCTCTTCTCCTTCTTCGCGCCGTAACGGCTACGAGCCTGCTTTCGGTTCTTGACACCCTGGGTGTCGAGCGTGCCGCGGACGATCTTGTAGCGAACACCCGGGAGGTCCTTCACACGACCACCACGCACGAGCACGATCGAGTGCTCCTGCAGGTTGTGGCCGACGCCGGGGATGTAGGCCGTGACCTCGATGCCGCTGGAGAGGCGCACGCGGGCGACCTTGCGCAGGGCAGAGTTCGGCTTCTTGGGGGTGGTGGTGTACACGCGGGTGCACACACCGCGGCGCTGGGGCGAGCCCTTGAGCGCCGGGGTCTTGGCCTTCGTGGCCTTGTCCTGGCGGCCCTTGCGGACCAGCTGGTTGATGGTAGGCAACCTGGTTACTCCATAACGTTGCTCGTTGTCAGGCGTCCAGTCGGACGACTCCTTGGCTGTTCGTTGCGACGACCCCCGAGGTCGGGCGTGTCGGCAACGGTTCTCCCCCCTGCACTCCCCACCCGTGCGATGGTCTCGCGACCAGCTGGTGGTGGGTTGCCCGGCGGGAGGTTCGCTCTGGACCGCAGTGATGCCATCCGGCGAACCGGGGAGACAGGGCACCAGGGCCGTCATCGCGCATGCGAGAGGACTGCGCCTCAAGCACAGTGTTCAAGCGTACCGGGGCGCGGCACGCCGACCAAATCCTTGACCTCAGCCCCGCGTCAGCCCCTGCGTCAGCCCTGTTTTCGCGGCTGACGCCCACGGACGCTCCGGGCCTCCCTCGCTGGCGCTCGGTCGATCCTCACGTCCTGGCGTCAGCCCTGTTTTCGCGGCTGACGCCCACGGACGCTCCGGGCCTCCCTCGCTGGCGCTCGGTCGGTCCTCACGTCCTGGCGTCAGCCGAGGCGCCAGTCCCCCGCATACATGTGCAGCACCGGCAGGCCGAGCGTCTCACGGGCCTTGGAGGCCCAGTCGGTGTGGAAGGTGTCCTCGACGGCCTGCGGCTCCGTCACGACGACGACCTCGCTGGCATCGAGCCGGCTCACTTCCTCGACGAGCGTCGGCAGCGGGTCGTCCCCGGTGATCTCACCGGTCGCCGGCACACCGTGCGCGGCGAACTCCGCCAGCGTCGTGTCGAGGGCGCCCTGCGCGTCGGCGTGGGCCTCGTCGCGGTCGACGGGGCGCAGGCTGTCGAGGGCCTCCTTCATCTCGAAGAGGCTGAGGTGGTTGAGGAACGAGGAGAGCATGTTGCGCTGGACGTCGGCCGGCACGAGCACCCGGTAGGTCGCCGACTCCTCCTCGTGCAGCGCGATGATCTTGTCGACGTCGACGGGCTTGAGCGGCTCCTCGGTGACGACGATGATCACCGTCGGGGCCCCGCTGTCGGCCGTGGTGTCGTCGCCGCTGGAGGGCGCGTTCGGCTCTGCGGCCGTGGGCTCGGTCATGCGCTCCACCCTATCGAGCCCCACCCCGCCGCGAGAGGCCGCGGTGCAACCCGGGACGCCGAAGGGCCGACCCCCCTCTCGGGGAGCCGGCCCAGCGGCATACGGGATGGTCAGCGGCCACCGCTCACGCGGTGGACGCGACCGCTCAGAACTGGTCCAGGCCCAGCGCCTCGTCGTCGAGGCGGATCGCCTCGCCCGAGCCCGTGCCGAAGCCCGCGTAGTCGTACGCGTCGTAGTTCGGCAGCGAGTACATGGCGGCCTTGGCCTCCTCGGTGGGCTCGACCTTGATGTTCCGGTAGCGGGGCAGGCCCGTGCCGGCAGGGATGAGCTTGCCGAGGATGACGTTCTCCTTGAGGCCGAGCAGCGGGTCGGACTTGGCCTCCATGGCGGCCTGCGTGAGCACGCGGGTCGTCTCCTGGAAGGACGCGGCCGACAGCCACGACTCGGTGGCCAGCGAGGCCTTGGTGATGCCCATGAGCTCGGGACGACCAGCGGCCGGACGGCCACCCTCGGCCATGACGCGACGGTTCTCGTCCTCGAAGCGGCCGCGCTCGGCGAGCTCGCCCGGGAGGAGGTCCGCGTCGCCGGCCTCGATGATCGTCACGCGCCGCAGCATCTGCCGCACGATGACCTCGATGTGCTTGTCGTGGATCGACACACCCTGCTGACGGTAGACCCGCTGCACCTCGTCGACGAGGTGCTTCTGGGCCGCGCGCGGGCCGAGGATGCGAAGGACCTGCTTGGGGTCGATCGCGCCCTGGACCAGCTTGTCGCCGACCACGACGTGGTCACCGTCGCCGACGAGCAGGCGCGAGCGCTTGCTGACCGGGTAGGCGTGCTGCTCGGAGCCGTCGTCGGGCGTGAGCAGGACACGACGCGCCTTGTCGGTGTCCTCGATCTCGATGCGGCCGGTGGCCTCGGCGATCGGGGCCACACCCTTGGGGGTTCGGGCCTCGAAGAGCTCGACGACACGCGGCAGACCCTGGGTGATGTCGTCGGCCGCAGCCGCACCACCGGTGTGGAAGGTACGCATCGTCAGCTGCGTGCCGGGCTCACCGATCGACTGGGCCGCGATGATGCCGACGGCCTCGCCGATGTCGACGAGCTTGCCGGTCGCGAGCGAGCGGCCGTAGCAGGCCGCACACGTGCCGACCTTGCTGTCGCAGGTGAGGACCGAGCGGATCCGCACCTCGTCGACACCCGCCGCGAAGAGCGCGTCGATGACGACGTCTCCGAGGTCGATGCCTGCGACAGCGAGCGTCTCGCCGTCGACGACGACGTCCTCGGCCAGCGTGCGGGCGTAGACCGAGGCCTCGACCGCGTCGCCGAGCGACCGGACGCCGGTGGCCTCGTTGACCTCGGCGATGGGCAGCTTGAGCCCACGGTCGGTGCCACAGTCGTCCTCACGGATGATGACGTCCTGCGACACGTCGACGAGACGACGCGTGAGGTAGCCCGAGTCGGCCGTGCGAAGCGCCGTGTCGGCCAGACCCTTGCGGGCACCGTGCGTCGAGATGAAGAACTCCAGCACCGTGAGGCCCTCACGGAAGTTCGCCTTGATCGGGCGCGGGATGATCTCGCCCTTCGGGTTGGCCATCAGGCCACGCATGCCGGCGATCTGACGGATCTGGAACCAGTTACCACCAGCACCCGAGGACACCATCCGGTAGATGGGGTTCGTGCGCGGGAAGTTGGTCTCCATCTCCTTGGCGACCTGGTTGGACGCCTGGGTCCAGATCTCGACGAGCTCCTGACGACGCTCGTCGTCGGTGATGAGACCGCGCTCGTACTGGGTCTGGACCTTGGCGGCCTTGGTCTCGTAGCCCTCGAGGATGGCCGTCTTGTTGTCCGGCGTCGTGACGTCGGAGATCGCGACGGTGCAGCCCGAGCGGGTCGACCAGTGGAAACCGGCCTCCTTCAGGGCGTCGAGGGATGCGGCGACCTGCACCTTGGAGTAGCGCTCGGCGAGGTCGTTGACGATCGCCGAGAGCCGCTTGCGGTCGACCGGGCGGTTCTCGAACGGGTAGTCGAGCGGCAGCGTGTCGTTGAAGATCGCGCGGCCGAGCGTCGTCTCGAGCGTGATGCTCGGGACGATGCCGTCCTCGCCCACCTCGACACCCTCGGGCAGCTCGAAACCGGGCGGCGGCACCGCGTCGGTCAGGCGCAGCTTGATCGCCGAGCCGAGCTCGAGCTCGCCACGGTCGAAGGCCATGCGGGCCTCCGACGGCGAGGTGAACGCACGACCCGCACCGATGCCCCCACCGTCGACCGCGTCGGTCAGGTGGTAGATGCCGGTGATCATGTCCTGGGTCGGCATCGTGACGGGACGACCGTCGGCCGGCTTGAGGATGTTGTTGCTCGACAGCATGAGGATGCGGGCCTCGGCCTGTGCCTCCGCCGACAGCGGCACGTGCACAGCCATCTGGTCACCGTCGAAGTCGGCGTTGAAGGCCGAGCAGACGAGCGGGTGGATCTGGATGGCCTTGCCCTCGACGAGCTGCGGCTCGAACGCCTGGATGCCCAGACGGTGCAGCGTGGGCGCACGGTTGAGCAGCACGGGGTGCTCGGTGATGACCTCTTCGAGGACGTCCCACACGACCGGACGGGCGCGCTCGACCATGCGCTTGGCCGACTTGATGTTCTGCGCGTGGTCGAGGTCGACGAGGCGCTTCATCACGAACGGCTTGAACAGCTCGAGCGCCATCTGCTTGGGCAGACCGCACTGGTGCAGCTTGAGCTGCGGGCCGACGACGATGACCGAACGGCCGGAGTAGTCGACGCGCTTGCCGAGCAGGTTCTGACGGAAGCGACCCTGCTTGCCCTTGAGCATGTCGGACAGCGACTTGAGCGGACGGTTGCCGGGGCCCGTGACCGGGCGACCACGACGGCCGTTGTCGAAGAGGCTGTCGACGGCCTCCTGGAGCATGCGCTTCTCGTTGTTGACGATGATCTCGGGCGCGCCGAGGTCGAGGAGCCGCTTCAGGCGGTTGTTGCGGTTGATGACGCGACGGTAGAGGTCGTTGAGGTCCGAGGTCGCGAAGCGGCCACCGTCGAGCTGCACCATCGGGCGCAGGTCCGGCGGGATGACCGGGATCGCGTCGAGGACCATGCCCGACGGGTGGTTCGTCGTCGTCTGGAACGCGTTGACGACCTTGAGCCGCTTGATGGCGCGGGTCTTCTTCTGACCCTTGCCCGTCGCGATGATCTCCTGGAGCAGGTCGGCCTCGGAGTCGAGGTCGAAGGACTCGAGGCGCTTCTGGATCGCCGCGGCGCCCATGCCGCCCTCGAAGTAGAGACCGAAGCGGTCACGCATCTCGCGGTAGAGGATCTCGTCGCCCTCGAGGTCCTGGACCTTGAGGTTCTTGAAGCGGTCCCAGACCTGCTCGAGACGCTCGACCTGCTGGTCGGCGCGCTTGCGGATGTTGTTCATCTCGCGCTCGGCCTGGTCGCGGACCTTGCGCTTGGCGTCGGCCTTGGCACCCTCGGCCTCGAGCTCGGCGATGTTGCGCTCGAGCGTCTGGGCGCGGGTCTCGACGTCGGCGTCGCGACGGTTCTCGATCTCCTTCTTCTCGGCCTGGATCTGTGCCTCGAGCGAGGGCAGGTCGGTGTGACGCTGCTCGTCGTCGACGGACGTGATCATGTAGGCCGCGAAGTAGATGACCTTCTCGAGGTCCTTCGGAGCGAGGTCGAGCAGGTAGCCGAGGCGGCTCGGCACGCCCTTGAAGTACCAGATGTGGGTGACGGGGGCGGCGAGCTCGATGTGGCCCATCCGCTCACGGCGCACCTTGGCGCGGGTGACCTCGACGCCACAGCGCTCACAGATGATGCCCTTGAAGCGGACGCGCTTGTACTTGCCGCAGTTGCACTCCCAGTCGCGAGTCGGACCGAAGATGCGCTCGCAGAAGAGGCCCTCCTTCTCCGGCTTGAGGGTGCGGTAGTTGATGGTCTCGGGCTTCTTGACCTCGCCGTGGCTCCACTGGCGGATTTGTTCCGCCGTGGCGAGGCCGATGCGCAGCTCGTCGAAGAAGTTGACGTCGAGCACGTGGTTCCTTCTCTCGTAACTCTCGTTAAGTCTTTGGTCTGAGTGGGATTCGAAGACATCGGTGGCGTATGCCGCTGAGCGGGCCCAGCGGCATACGCACCGCTTGTCGTGTGGTGGCCTTTCTCAGACCTCTTCGACGCTGGACGGCTCACGCCGGCTCAGGTCGATGCCGAGCTCCTCCGCCGCGCGGAAGACCTCCTCGTCGGATTCCTTCATCTCGATCGTCGTGCCCTCGGAGTTGAGGACCTCGACGTTGAGACACAGGGACTGCATCTCCTTGAGGAGGACCTTGAACGACTCGGGGATGCCGGAGTCCGGGATGTTCTCGCCCTTGACGATGGCCTCGTAGACCTTCACGCGGCCGGGGACGTCGTCGGACTTGATCGTCAGCAGCTCCTGGAGCGTGTAGGCAGCGCCGTACGCCTCGAGGGCCCAGACCTCCATCTCACCGAAGCGCTGGCCACCGAACTGGGCCTTACCGCCGAGCGGCTGCTGGGTGATCATCGAGTAGGGACCCGTGGAACGAGCGTGGATCTTGTCGTCGACGAGGTGGTGGAGCTTGAGGATGTACATGTAGCCCACCGCGACCGGCTCCGGGAACGGCTCGCCGGAGCGGCCGTCGAAGAGGCGGGTCTTGCCCGAGGCGTCGATGAGCCGCACGTCGTCGCGCGTCTTGAGCGTCGAGTCGAGCAGACCCGTCACGACGTCCTCGGACGCACCGTCGAAGACCGGCGTCGCCACGCGCGAGCCGGGCGGGGCCTCGTGCGCGTCGAGCGGGATCTGGTCGGCCCACTCCGGCTTGCCCTCGATCTTCCAGCCGCGGCTGGCAGCCCAGCCGAGGTGCAGCTCGAGGATCTGGCCGAGGTTCATGCGTCGCGGCACACCGTGCGGGTTGAGCACGACGTCGACGGGCGTCCCGTCCTCGAGGAACGGCATGTCCTCGACCGGCAGGATCTTGGAGATGACGCCCTTGTTGCCGTGGCGGCCGGCGAGCTTGTCACCGTCGGTGATCTTGCGCTTGTTGGCCACGTAGACGCGGACGAGCTGGTTGACGCCCGGGGGCAGGTCGTCGCCGAGGTCGGAGCGGAACTCCTTGACGCCGATGACGGTGCCGGTCTCGCCGTGGGGCACCTTGAGCGAGGTGTCGCGCACCTCGCGCGCCTTCTCACCGAAGATCGCACGGAGCAGGCGCTCCTCCGGGGTCAGCTCGGTCTCGCCCTTGGGGGTGACCTTGCCGACGAGCAGGTCGCCGTCGCGGACCTCGGCGCCGACGCGGATGATGCCGCGCTCGTCGAGGTCGGCCAGCACGTCCTCGGAGACGTTGGGGATGTCCCGGGTGATCTCCTCCGGACCCAGCTTGGTGTCGCGTGCGTCGACCTCGTGCTCCTCGATGTGGATCGAGGAGAGCACGTCGTCCTGCACGAGACGCTGGCTGAGGATGATCGCGTCCTCGTAGTTGTGGCCCTCCCACGACATGAACGCGACGAGCAGGTTGCGCCCGAGCGCCATCTCGCCACCGTCGGTCGCGGGACCGTCGGCGATGACGCCGCCGGCCTCGAGGCGGTCGCCCTCGTTGACGACGACGACCTGGTTGTAGCTCGTGCCCTGGTTGGAGCGCGCGAACTTCGCGATCGGGTAGGTGCGGTAGGTGCCGTCGTCGTTGGCGACGGTCACGAGGTCGGCAGCGACCTCCTGGACGACGCCGGCCTTCTCGGCACGGACGACGTCACCGGAGTCGAGCGCCGCACGGAACTCCATGCCGGTGCCGACGAGCGGGGCCTCGCTCTTGACGAGCGGGACCGCCTGACGCTGCATGTTGGCGCCCATGAGCGCGCGGTTGGCGTCGTCGTGCTCGAGGAACGGGATCATGGCCGTGGCGGCCGACACCATCTGGCGCGGCGAGACGTCCATGTAGTCGACCTCGTCACCGGGGACGAGCTCGACCTCTCCACCCTTGGTGCGCACGAGCACGCGCTCCTCGGTGAAGTTGCCCTCGAGGTCGATCGGCGCGTTGGCCTGGGCGACGACGTACTTGTCCTCCTCGTCGGCCGACAGGTAGTCGACGTCGTCGCTGACGACGCCACCCTCGACCTTGCGATAGGGCGTCTCGATGAAGCCGAACGCGTTGATCCGCCCGTAGGACGCGAGCGAGCCGATGAGGCCGATGTTCGGGCCTTCAGGCGTCTCGATCGGGCACATGCGGCCGTAGTGCGACGGGTGGACGTCACGGACCTCCATCTGGGCGCGGTCACGGGAGATACCACCCGGGCCGAGCGCGGACAGACGACGCTTGTGCGTCAGACCCGCGAGCGGGTTGTTCTGGTCCATGAACTGCGACAGCTGCGAGGTGCCGAAGAACTCCTTGATCGAGGCCACCACGGGGCGGATGTTGATCAGGGTCTGCGGCGTGATCGCCTCGACGTCCTGGGTCGTCATGCGCTCACGCACGACGCGCTCCATGCGCGAGAGACCGGTGCGGACCTGGTTCTGGATGAGCTCGCCGACGGAGCGGAGACGACGGTTGCCGAAGTGGTCGATGTCATCGACCTCGACACGCACGTCGATCTCGTCGCCGTTCTTGACGCCCTTCATCGAGTCCTGGCCGTCGTGCAGCGACACGATGAACTTGATCGTCTTGACGATGTCGTCGACCGACAGCGTCGAGTCGCTGATCGGCGCGTCGACGCCGAGCTTCTTGTTCACCTTGTAGCGGCCGACCTTGGCGAGGTCGTAGCGCTTGCCGTTGAAGTAGAGGTTGTCGAGCAGGGTCTGCGCGGCCTCCTTGGTCGGCGGCTCGCCCGGACGCAGCTTGCGGTAGATGTCGAGCAGCGCGTCGTCCTGGCCCTGCGTGTGGTCCTTCTCGAGCGTCAGGCGCATCGACTCGAACTCGCCGAACTCCTCGAGGATCTGGGCCTCGGTCCAGCCGAGGGCCTTGAGGAGCACGGTGACCGACTGCTTGCGCTTGCGGTCGACGCGGACGCCGACCATGTCGCGCTTGTCGATCTCGAACTCGAGCCACGCACCACGGCTCGGGATGATCTTGGCGGTGTAGATGTCCTTGTCGGACGTCTTGTCGGGCGTGCGCTCGAAGTAGACGCCCGGGCTGCGGACGAGCTGCGACACGACGACACGCTCGGTGCCGTTGATGATGAAGGTGCCGCGCTCGGTCATGAGCGGGAAGTCGCCCATGAAGACGGTCTGGCTCTTGATCTCACCGGTGACGGTGTTCATGAACTCAGCCGTCACGAAGAGGGGTGCGTCATACGTCTGGTCGCGCTCCTTGCACGACTCGATCGTCTTGCGGGTCTCCTCGAAGCGGTGGTCGCGGAACGACAGCGACATCGAGCCGCTGAAGTCCTCGATCGGGGAGATCTCCTCGAAGATCTCCTCGAGACCGGAGCGGTCGGGAACGTCGGTGCGTCCCCCGGACTTCGCAGCCGCGACGCGGGCCTGCCAGCGCTCGTTGCCGAGAAGCCAGTCGAAGCTCTCCGTCTGGAGTGCAAGGAGGTCAGGGACCTCGAGGGGTTCGCGAATCTTCGCGAAGGACAGACGTCCCGAAGGGGTCTGTGCGGTGGACATGTTCGTCGCAGAACGCGCGGCAGCCAAGGAGGGTCCTTCCACGGGCCTTTTTTTCGAATCTTCAGATCCGCGCTGACGCATGGCTCCGCTCGCGGGTCCCCGGGTCGGTGATCGTGCCGTTGAGCGGCACGGAGAGTCGGACCGGGGTCGCGAAAGGTGGGCATGGGCAGCGCAAAGGCCTAGCCTACCCATGAAGGGCAGGAGTGTCCAGCCGGGTCAAGAGGCGGAGGTCGTCGTCGAGGCACCCACCCGGTCTCAACAGACCGGATGCCCTCGACGTGACCTGCCACGCCCCCCGGACCGGGGGCTCGCGATGCGAACGCGACGAATATGGACCCTCCCCGGGCCCACGTCAAGAGCGGACCACGGTTCGGCGCGCCCGAAGGGGGCCGCGGACCCCGCCGCCCTACGCTGGAACGGTCCGGCTCGGGGCGCAGACCCGCGCCACCCCCGCACAGAAGGAGATCGCACGATGTCCGATCAGAACCCCCCGGAGCAGGGCTCCTTCGGCTCGCCGCCCCCGGGCTCAGACCCGCAGGGCGCCGGACCCACACCCACCCCTCCCGCCGGGAGCGGCTCGACCCCTCCCCCGCCGCCCGCCCCGCTGACGTCGTCGACCCCAGCGACCCCGGCGACACCGGGGACCCCCTCAGGTCCGCCGGCGCATCCGTCGACCGCCTCGGCCGCCATGCAGTCGGGCGCCGAAGCGATCACCGACTCGTCGGCCGGCTTCCTGCCCGCGCTCTTCGACTTCAGCTTCAACAGCTTCGTGACGCCCAAGATCGTCCGCTTCGTCTACGTCCTGGCGACGATCTGGGCCGTCGTGATGTACGTCATCGTCGTCATCTCGTCGTTCACCCAGAGCGTCACGAACGGGCTGATCGCCCTCGTCCTCGGGCCCCTGGTCGCCGTCATCTGGCTCGCCGTCGTGAGGATCGGCCTCGAGTTCGGCATCTCCGTCGTGCGCATGAGCGAGGACGTGCACAAGCGCCTCCCCCAGGCCTGACCGCCCGCCCTCAGACAGTCGAATTCAGACAATCGAAAGAGCAGTTCGTCCGCGAGGCCGTCAACGGCCGAGCGGACGAACTGCTCTTTCGATTCGAAGTGCTCCTGTGATTGCGGGGGGCTCGGGGTCAGAGGGCGGGCTGCTGCTGGGTGATGCAATGGATGCCGCCGCCGCGGTCGAAGAGCGGCCGCGCGTCGACCCCGACGACCCGCCGACCCGGGTAGGCCTCTGACAGCACCGCGAGCGACGCCTCATCCTGCTCGTCGCCGAAGGTGCACGCGATGACGCCGTCGTTGACGACGAGGTGGTTGAGGTAGGACCAGTCGACCGGGCCCTCGGCGTCGGCCAGGGTGCGCGGCGCCGGAACCCCCACCACCTCGAACCGCTCGCCGCGGGCGTCACGCGCACCCTCGAGCAGCTCGCGCAGCTCGCGGGACACCGCGTGGTCGGGATGGCTCGGGTCCTGCTGCTCGTGGAGCAGCACGACGCCCGGTGACGGGATCGTCGCGACGATGTCGACGTGGCCGCGCGTGCCGAACTCGTCGTAGTCGCGGGTCAGGCCCCGTGGCAGCCAGATGCACGTCGTCGCCCCGATGGTGCGGGCCAGCTCGGCCTCGACGTCGGCGCGGGTGAGCCCCGGGTTGCGGCCGGGGTCGAGCTGCACGGTCTCGGTGAGCAGCACCGTGCCCAGCCCGTCGACGTGGATGCCCCCACCCTCGTTGACGAGCGGAGAGCTGATGAGCTGGGCACCGGCACGCCCGCTCACGAAGGCCCCGATCAGGGCGTCGTGCTCCCACGTGGCCCAGGACTGGGCGCCCCAGCCGTTGAAAACCCAGTCGACGGCCCCGAGCGTGCCCGCCTCGGAGACCACGAAAGTGGGTCCGATGTCGCGCATCCACGCGTCGTCGAGCTCGGTGGGCACGAGCTCGACATCGGGGCGCAGGTAGCGTTGCGCCACCTCGACGTCGCCGGGGACCACCGCCATCCGCACGGGCTCGAAGTCCGCCACGGCATGGGCCACGGCCGCCCACGTCGAGCGGGCTCGCTCGATCTCGTCGGGAGTCTCGCCCAACGTGTAGCCCTGACTCGGCCACGCCATCCACGTCGCGTCATGGCGAGCGGTCTCGGACGGCATACGCCACGACGTCGGCGCCGCCGCGCCTCCCGCGCTTCCGGTGGCTCCCGGGGTGCCTGGCCCCCCGCTCACCGGCACGTCAGTCCGCCACGACGCGACGGTGCTCGTCGCGCACGGGCTGCGTCAGGGCGGCATACGAGTCGGGGCGCCGCGTCGAGAGGAAGGGGAAGAGCTCGAGCCAGTCGTCGCGCTGGGCGAGGTCGAGGTCGGCGACGAGCACCGCCGCCTCGTCGCGGGGCGCCTGCACGAGGACGCGGCCGTAGGGGTCGGAGATGAAGGAGCTGCCGTAGAAGGTGATGAGGCCCTCGGTGCCGTAGCGGTTGGGCACGACCATGAACAGGCCGTTGGCGATGCCGTTGCCGACGATGACTTGCTGCCACAGCGGCTGCGTGTCGAAGTCGGGGTGGTCGGGCTCCGAGCCGATCGCCGTCGGGTAGCAGAGCACCTGCGCCCCACCGAGCGAGTAGAGCCGCGCCACCTCCGGGAACCACTCGTCCCAGCACGTCGGGAGCCCGAGCCGGATGGCTGGATCATCAAGTGCCACAACGGGATAGGCATCCTGAGGCGGGCCGGGACGGAAGTACTTGTCCTCGTAGTAGCCGGCCGTCACGGGGATGTGCGTCTTGCGGGTGCGGGCCACGATCTCGCCGCTCGGGGCGACGACCACGGCCGTGTTGAAGCCGAGACCGTCGTCGGCGCCGTCGGGGGCAGGCGCCCGCTCGTAGAGCGAGGCGTGCACGTGCACACCGAAGTCGGCGGCGGCCGCGCGCGCGAAGGCGATGGTGGGACCGCTGTCGAGGTCCTCGGCGGTCGCGGACGGCGTGCCCTCCGGCAGGGTGTCGGCCGGGTAGCGCGACAGGGTCAGCTCGGGCAGGAAGACGATCGCGGCACCCGCGTCGGCCGCCGTGCGAATGCCGTCGCGGAGGGTCTCGACGAGCTCCGCGGGATCCTCGGTCCAGGCATGCTGCACGAGGCCGACCCTGACGGGCGCGGCTCCGGGCGCATCGACGCGGGCGAGGGACTCGAGGACGGCTTCGGCCTGAATGAGCTTCACGAAGCGCAGTATGCCAATACACGGGGGCTCGCGGGCCGAGCGGCCCTGTGCCCCCGTGGACCCTCGGACCACTCACCGAGCCCGGCTCGCGGGCCCGGCGGCCCAGCGGGCCGAGCGCGAGAGGTCGGTCCCGGGCGCCCAGCCGGGGCGCCCGAGACCTTCTCCCCCCTTGCGGGAACGGACGCTCGAGCCGTCGGCCCCTCAGCCGTGCTGGGCTCGTGGCTGCCATCCCCTGACCGATGCACGTCGGTCACACGGATAACGACTCGGGGGCCCTGAGGTTATGCAGGGTTACGCGGAGACGCCGGGTTCGCCCTCGTGGACGACGGACTCGCCCTCGACGCGCACCGTGAAGCGGCGCGTCGAGCCCTCGGGGCCGCTGGCCTCGTGCAGCCCGTCCGGGCTCGCCGGCGGCTCTCCGGCACCCGCGTCCTGCGAGAGCCGCCCGAGTCGGGCGAGGACCGCGTTGAGCTGCTCGAACGTCTCGGGGGTCGGCACCGGGGCCTGCCCGTCGGCGTTGCCCGACAGCCCGGCGAGGCGGTGGTCACCCCCGACGACGAAGGTCGCGGTAAGCCGCTCGACCGGATGCCCGCGGTGGGCGGCGACACCGTCACGGAGCACGCGCGCCGCCTCGGCCACGACGCTTTCCACGTCCACCACGGCGTTGTCCGCCGACTCGACCGCTTGCGCGACCGGGGCCTCGACCGCCGGCTCGTCCGCGGCCCCGTCGGCCCTGCCGGCCTCGTCGGTGTGGCTGCCGTTGGGCGCCTGCTGTCCGGAGTGCCCCTCGCTGAGGAAGCCGACCGCGGCGACCTCGATCTTGGCGAAGTCGACGACCGCGTCGCGGGCGAGCGAGTTGTCGATGACGTAGGCGATGTTGACGGGGAGGTCGCGCATGCCGGGGTGCAGCTGCTGGCCGACGAACCGGGCGCAGACGAGCAACGCGTGCACCCGCACCATCGGCCGGCCCTTGCGGTCCTCGACCCGCTGGTCGGCTTCGACCCGTCCCAGGTCGAAGCCGGGGGCGGGATAGAAGTGCAGGGGGCGCTCGAGCACGAGGAGGGAGTAGTCGGGGCGGTCCGGCCCGGGGATGAGGCGATAGAGCTCGCCCTCGAGCGGCAGCTGCCACTCGAGCTCGCGCGGCGCGGTGTCGAAGCGGGTGACGGCGACCTGCGGCCCGTAGCGACCCATCGGGCTCTCGGCGTCCTGTGACGCGGCCGCAGCCTGCTCCTGCTGGTGTGGCACCGATCCCATGGCGGTCAACCTACCGGGCCAGACCCCTCCACGACGGGCGTGGTCCCCGCGGCCGTCCGGGCGTCCTCGCCCTGCCCGTCGGGTCGGGTGCCGTCGCGCCGCGCGGGGGTCACGCGGCTACCGTGGGGAGCGTGACGACCGTGAGCAAGGACGCTCAGTCCACCGACCACTCCACCGATCTCGATGCCCTTGCGGCGACGCTGACCCCCGGCGCGCTGCTCACCGACCCCGCCGGAGTCGCCGCCTACCGCTTCGACTTCACCGCCGACGAGGACGCCGGTATGCCGCTCGGCGTGGTCCGCGCGTCGACCGCGGCCGACGTGCAGGCCACGGTGCGCTGGGCCGGTGCACACGGCATACCCCTCGTGCCGAGAGGGGCCGGCAGCGGGCTCTCCGGGGGCTCCAACGCGATCGATGGGTGCGTCGTGCTCAGCCTCGAGCGGATGCGCGCCATCGAGATCGACACGACCACGCGCACGGCCGTCGTCGAGGCGGGGGCCCTCAACGTCGAGGTGAAGCGGGCCGCCGCCGTGCACGGTCTCTGGTATCCGCCCGACCCGTCCTCCTACGAGATCTGCTCGATCGGCGGCAACGTCGCGACCAACGCGGGGGGCCTGTGCTGCGTGAAGTACGGCGTCACCACCGACTACGTGCTCGGCCTGGACGTCGTGCTGGCCGACGGCACGCTGGTGCACCTCGGGGGCCAGCGGATCAAGGACGCCGCCGGGCTCTCACTCGTCAAGCTCTTCGTCGGGAGCGAGGGGACGCTGGGCGTCGTGACCCGTGCGACGCTGCGGCTCGTGCCGGCACAGGAGCCGCCCGCCACCCTCGTCGCCACCTTCGATGACGTCGCCGATGCGGCGCGGGTCGTCGTCGCGATCGGCGGCCGGCTGCGGGCCTCGATGATGGAGCTCATGGACCAGGCGTCGATCAACGCCGTCGAGGACCACCAGCCGATGGGGCTGGACCGCGAGGCCGGCGCCCTGCTGCTCGCGCAGTCGGACGCTCCCGGTGCGGCCCGCGGCGAGGAGATCGCCCTCATGGAGACGCTGTGCTCGGAGGGCGGCGCCCGCGAGTGCTTCACGACGACGGAGCCCGACGAGGGCGAGCTCTTCGTCGCAGCCCGCCGAGCCGCGATCTATGCCATCGAGCGGCGGGGCACCATCCTGCTCGAGGACGTGGGCGTGCCCGTGCCGCGCCTGCCGGAGCTGCTGACCGGCATCGCCGAGATCGCCCGGGCGCGCGAGGTAGAGATCCCTGTGGTCGCGCATGCCGGCGATGGCAACACCCACCCGGTCGTCGTCTATCCCCCGGGTGACCTCGCGGCGAAAGCCCGTGCGGCACAAGCCTTCTCGGAGGTCATGAGTCTCGCCATCAGTCTCGGCGGCACGATCACGGGAGAGCACGGCGTGGGTCGCCTCAAGCGCGACGCGCTGCCCGAGCAGCTCGGGCCCGACGTCATGGCACTCACCCACCGCATCAAGCACGCCCTCGATCCGCAGGGCATCCTCAACCCCGGAGCCGGATTCTGATGACCTCGCCCAGCACGCCCCCCGCAACCACGACCCGGCCGATCGTCGAGCGGCACCTCTTCGGCCCCGGGCCCTGCAACCCCTACCCGGAGGCGACGCTGGCCCTGGCGGCTCCTCTGCTCGGCCACCTCGACCCCGACTTCCTCGCCATCATGGACGAGACGTGCGACCTGCTCCGCCACGTCTGGGGCACCCACAACCAGCGCACGCTGCCGCTGTCGGCCACCGGGTCGGCCGGCATGGAGGCTGCCTTCGTTAACACCGTCGAGCCCGGTGACGTCGTCGTCGTCGCGGTCAACGGCCTCTTCGGCGAGCGCATGGTCGACGTAGCCGGACGGCACGGCGCCGAGGTCGTGCGTGTCGACCACGAGTGGGGTCAGCCCGTCGACGTCGACCGGGTCGTGACGGCCCACCCGTCGCCCAAGATCATCGCGGCCGTGCACGCCGAGACCTCCACCGGGGTCCGCTCCGACATCGCGGCACTCGGCGCGGCCAAGGGCGACGCCCTGCTGCTCGTCGACGCCGTCACGAGCATCGGCGGCATCGAGCTGCGGGCCGACGACTGGGGCATCGACATCGGCTATGCCGGCACCCAGAAGTGTCTCGGCGTGGCACCGGGGCTCGCGCCGTTCACGATCAACGACCGGGCCTTCGCCCGGCGGGTCGAGAAGCCGTCGTCGTGGTATCTCGATCTCGGGCTGCTCGGGGGCTACGTCGGCGAGACCACCGGCGCGGGCAAGCGCACCTACCACCACACCGCGCCCACGGCCATGGTCGTGAGCTTGCACGCAGGTCTGCGCCGCATCGCCGACGAGGGTCTCGAGAAGGTCTGGGAACGTCACGCCGAGGCCGGCCAGCTGCTGCAGGACGGGCTCGAGGAGATGGGTCTGGCCCTCTTCGCCCAGGAGGGCTCGCGCCTGCCCGAGCTGACGACTGTGCGCGTGCCCGACGGAGTCGACTCGGCCGCCGTGCGGGGCTACCTGCTCGAGCGCCACAACCTCGAGATCGGCGCGGGCGCCGGCGCCTTCGCCTCGAGCGTCTGGCGGATCGGGCTGATGGGTCACAACGCGCGCCCCGACCGCGTCGCCCTCATCCTCGCGGCCCTCAAGGACGCACTCGCCCACACCGCCTGACCCTCACCCGCGGGTCGAGGTATGCCGTCTCGTCGGGTCACGAGGATCACCGACCCCCAGGGACGCGGGACGGTGGAAAGTGCCCACTCGACTCGGACAGTGCTCGGGTGGAAGGCGCCCACTCGCCGTGGTGGTCAGCGGGCGTCGGAAGGCGCGGGGCGCGGGGGTGCGAGCGGCACCGGCGGCGGCTCGACGGCATACGGAACGAGGGTGCGCTGGAACGGGCCGCCGACGCTCCACGCCGCGAGCGGCCTCGCGCCCCGATCCCGTTGCGGAAAACACCGTCGGGAACTGAGCACTCGACCGGCACCACACGTCGAGTGCCCAGTTCCCGACACGCCGGGCCACGCGAAGTCCGTCGGGAACTGGGCACTCGACTGGGTCGCGCCGCGGGGGACGCGAAAAGGCGGGCCCGACCGAGGTCGGACCCGCCTTCGCGGTGATGCTGAGGTCCCGGACTAGCCGGGACGGCTCACTTGAGCTCGACGGACGCGCCAGCGGCCTCGAGCTGCTCCTTGGCCTTGTCGGCCGCAGCCTTGTCGACCTTCTCGAGGACGGGCTTGGGGGCGCCGTCGACGAGGTCCTTGGCCTCCTTGAGGCCGAGGCTCGTGAGCGCGCGGACCTCCTTGATGACCTGGATCTTCTTCTCGCCCGCGGCGGTCAGAACGACGTCGAACTCGCTCTGCTCCTCGGCCTCCTCGGCGGCGGCGCCGCCGGCGGCGCCACCAGCGGCCGCAACGGCGACCGGGGCGGCGGCGGTGACCTCGAAGGTCTCCTCGAACTGCTTCACGAACTCCGAGAGCTCGATGAGGGTCATCTCCTTGAAGGCGTCAAGGAGCTCGTCGGTGCTGAGCTTCGCCATGATGGCTTCCTTCCTGTTGCTTGCCGTGAGTGGCTGATTGATGAATCGAACGGACGCCAGAACGCGTCAGCTCTCGTCGCCACCCTCGGCGACGTCGGTGGTTGCCTCGGCGGCCGGAGCCTCCGTGGCGGGGCCCTCCGCCTCGCGCTTCTGGCGCAGGGCGTCGACCACACGGGCCGTCTGCGACAGAGGAGCAGCGAAGAGGTAGGCGGCCTTGGTGAGGGAGCCCTTCATGGCCCCCGCCATCTTGGCCAGGAGAACCTCGCGCGACTCGAGGTCGGCGAGCTTCGTGATCTCCTCGGTGGTCAGCGGCTTGCCGTCGAGGACGCCAGCCTTGATCACGAGGAGGGGGTTTGCCTTGGCGAAGTCACGCAGGCCCTTGGCCGCCTCGACCGGGTCACCGGTCACGAAGGCGATGGCGCTCGGGCCCTGGAAGTGGCCGTCGAAAGCCGTGATTCCGGCCTCCTGAGCGGCCTTCTCCGTCAGCGTGTTCTTGACCACGGCGTAGGTGGCGTGCTCTCGGATCGAGTTGCGCAGCTGCGAGAGCTGGGCCACGGTCAGGCCGCGGTACTCGGTGAGAACGGCCGCGCCGGACTCACGGAACTGATCCGCGATCTCGGCGATGGCGGCAGTCCTGTCGGCCTTTGCCATCTGGGCCTCCTTCCCTTGCGTGTTGCCACCGGGGAAGGGCCCTCACGAAAAAGGCCCCGGCGCAGGGCGCTCGGGGCTCGGGCGGCATACGTGGTATGCCGTGAGGCTGAGTTCCTGCGCTGGCTGCCCGCATCGTGCGGAACCTTCGAGACTCTGCGTCAGCCACAGAGCCCAACCGGCGGTCATTGGTCTCCGTAAGAGTACGGGCTCGACGCGTCCCCGGCCAAATCGGGCCGGGCGGCTCGCACGTCACATGCTCGCGCCGACCGGGTAGGTGGCTTAGCGTGGAGCACATGCGCAGGGGTGGCGGGTCCGGAGGTGCGCTCGACGCACGGCGTCAGCAGATGCACCGACGGCGGGTTGCGGCGTCGGCCGCTGTCGTCGCGTGCCTCGTCGCCGACGTCTGGGCCGTGGCAGCAGCGGGGGCCGGCGAGGTGCCGGAGGGCTCCTTCTCGACCGCCTCGCGCGTCGCCATGACCGCCGGGTTCGCCGCGTCGGTGCCACTCGACGACGTCGAGCGCGTGCCCGACTCGGCTGCCAAGCCCGCCCCCGCCCGCCCTGCCGGCGCCGCCGCGGCGGCCGCCCCAAAGGTCGTCGAGCGCGGGAGCGGCACCCTGACCGTCGTCGCCGTGCCGGCAGCGGCGCTGGGGACCCCACCGACCTCCGGCCGCACGGTGCGCTGGACCCTCGAAACCGAGGGCGGTCTCGGGGTCGACGCCACAGCGCTCGCGACGACGGTCGCCACCGTGCTGGCCGATCCGCGCGGCTGGCAGACCAAGGACCGGGTGCGGTTCGTCAACGTCTCGCCGGCCGAGGCCGCCAGGCGCGCCGACGTCGACCTCAAGATCACGCTCGCGAGCCCCGACCTGACGGACCGGTTGTGCGCCCCGCTCCAGACGCGCGGGCAGGTGAGCTGCCACAACGGCGGCCGGGTCGTGCTCAACGCCCGCCGCTGGCTGCTGGGCGCCGAGGCCTACGGCACTGACGTCGCCGCCTACCGCACCTACCTCGTCAACCACGAGGTGGGCCACGGGCTCGGGCACGGGCACGCCTACTGCGGCGGCGCGGGCAAGGTGGCGCCGGTCATGATGCAGCAGACCTACGGCCTCAAGGGCTGCACGGCCTGGCCGTGGCCGACCGCCAAGACGGCCTGACTCCCCCAGCGAGACCCCCGCATCGTCCGGCCCGAGGGGCGGCGTCGACACGGCACTGCCAGAATCGGGGTCATGACCACGCGGCGCAGCGACGGAGAGGCTCAGATGCGGAGGCAGACTCCCGTGCCTGTCCCGTCCACCTGGCGTCGCTCGGCCGTGGCGATGGCCGCGTCTCTCGCGCTCCTCGCGGGCTGCTCGGGCTCCTCGGGTCTGACGAGCGAGCAGGCCCGCACGACCTACGACCCGGTGCTGCAGGCCGTCGCCAAGGCGGCGGCCGGCCCGTTGGGCGCCACCTGGAAGGACGGCACCGGAGGCGGCACCAACCTCACGACCGAGGGCTGCCGCTGGTTCACCAAGACGCTGACCGCCGAGCTCGACCCGCTCGAGACCCCCGACTGGGCCGCCGTCATCGCCGACACCAAGGCGGTGCTAGCCCAGCACGGCTTCCCCGCTGCGCAGGAGTCGCAGCTGACCGGAGGCTTCACCGGCGTCGAGAGCCGCGACGACAAGGGCGCCCGCGTCACGATCCAGTCGATGGGCACGACCAACCTCAAGGTCTCCGTGCCAGTCTCCGGTCCCTGCTGACGGCGGGAATCGAACGA
The DNA here is from genome assembly GCF_044793955.1 of Humibacillus xanthopallidus. GTDB lineage: Bacteria > Actinomycetota > Actinomycetes > Actinomycetales > Dermatophilaceae > Humibacillus > Humibacillus xanthopallidus_C. The sequence goes on from NZ_CP084995.1 coordinate 3,681,632, forward strand.
GCAGTTCGTCCGCTCGGCCGTGGACGGCCTCGCGGACGAACTGCTCTTTCGATTGTCTGGAGGTCAGGGCTGGGGCTTCACCACCATGGCCGAGCCGCCGCCGCGGCGCACCGTCTCGGCAGCCGCCTCGAACACGCCCGCGTCGAGGCTGCGGATCGCGGTGACCGCACCGATCTCACCGACCTCGGTGAGGTTGTGGCCGAGTGCCTTGAGACCGGCACCGACCGGGCCGCTGAACAGCGCCGGCTCGGCGCCCTCCGCGCCGTTGCGCGAGCTGAGGCGGGGAGCCGCGACCGCGTCGACGAGCGGCAGGCCGCGGTCGAGGTAGCCGAGGATCGTCTGCGACACCGAGGTGATGATCGTGGCGCCGCCGGGCGAGCCCAGCGCGAGGAAGGGCTTGCCGTCCTCGAGCAGGATCGTCGGGCTCATCGACGAGCGCGGCCGCTTGCCGGGGCCGGGCAGGTTGGGGTCGGTGACCCCGGCCGGGGTCGTCGACACGAAGTTGAAGTCGGTCAGCTCGTTGTTGAGCAGGAAGCCGTAGCCCGGCACGGTGATGGCCGAGCCTCCGGTCGACTCGATCGTCAGGGTGTAGGACGCGACGTTGCCCCAGCGGTCGGCTGTCGTGAGGTGCGTCGTCGACGGGCCCTCGTGGGGCTCGCGCTGGGTCTCGGTGCCCGGAGCGCAGGACGTGTAGCTGCCGTCGGGCGAGCCGAACGGGATCGGGCGCGGCTGCGCCTTGGTCGGGTCGAAGAGGCAGGCCCGCTCAGCGGCGAAGGCCGGGCTGATGAGCTCCTGCACCGGCACGCCGGGCACGTCGCCGACGTAGCGGTTGCGGTCGGCGAATGCCGTGGCCGAGGCCTCCGAGAAGCGGTGCAGGTAGTCGACGTCGGACAGCTCGGAGGTCTCCACCCCGGTGCGGTCCTCGTAGGCCTGGATGAGGTTGAGGATCTCGGCCACCGCGATGCCACCCGAACTCGGGACCGGCATGCCGTAGACGTCGTAGCCCTTGTACTCGGAGTGGATCGGCGCCCGGGTGAGCGCGCGGTAGGCGCGCAGGTCGGCCATCGTCATCTGACCACCCGGCACCGTCGTTCCGGCCGTCGTGTGGGGGGCGCGGGCCTCGTCGACGATCGCCTGACCGAGCCGGCCGGCATACAGCGAAGAGGTGCCCTGCGTGCGCAGCGTGCGGTAGGCCTTGGCCATGTCGGGGTTGGTGAAGACCGTGCCGACCGCGGGCGCCTTGCCGTCGCGGAGGAAGACCCGCGCCGTCTCGGGGAACATCGAGAAGCGCGTCGCGTTCGCCGCGGTCTGGTCGGCGAAGGTCTGGTCGACGACGAAGCCCTGGGCTGCGAGCCGCTCCGCGGGCTTGAGCGCCGCGTTCAGCGACAGCGTGCCGTAGTCGCGAAGAGCCTTGTCCCACAGGGCCGGTGTGCCGGGGACGCCGACTGACAGACCAGAGTTGACGACGGTGTTGAAGTTCATCGCCGAGCCGTCGGGGTTGGTGAACGTGGTGGCGGTGTAGGTCGCCGGCGCGGTCTCGCGACCGTCGATCGTGCTGACCGTCTTGGTCGCCGCGTCGTAGTAGACGAGGAAGCCACCACCGCCGATGCCGGCGCTGTAGGGCTCCGTGACGCCGAGCGCTGCCGCCGTGGCGACGGCGGCATCGGCCGCGTTGCCACCCCGGGCCAGCACGTCGATGCCGACCTGCGAGGCATCACGGTCGACCGAGGAGACCGCTCCACCGGAGCCGGTCATGACCGGCACCTTGGGCAGCTCTGTCGGCTTGCCGTGCCAGCCGCGGTCGGTGCCGGAGGCTGCCGCCGGGGCGGTCTGGGTCTGGGCACCGGCCGTGGCCGGCAGCACCGAGAGAGGGAGTCCGACGACGAGAGCGCCGAGGACCCATCGGGAACGTGTCGTTGTGCGTGCGCTGTGACGACTCATGATCCGACCGTACCCGCGCACACACCACAGATCGCGTCGAGCGACCCCACCGATCCGCGCGCGGAACCGGGTGTGACCACGCGGCCACTCGACGGGGAAGCCGGCTTTGGAGCGGGTGGGGTCGGCGGTCGCGAGCGGCATCGGCGACGGGCACGGTGTCCCGGTCCAAGGAGCCGCGGGGTCCGTGGCTGGGAGCGGCATCGGCGACGGGCAGCGTGACCGTGGGAGTGAGCGTGCAGGCATACGCCCGTCGACGCTCTACGCCGCGAGCAGCTGCGGGCGCCGCGGCGCCCAGTCCAGCAACAACGGAGAGAGCCCGCCACCCACAAGGGGTGACGGGCTCTCGGCGGCGTGAGTCAGGCGATCAGGCCTGGTCGTCCTCAGCCAGCAGGTTGCGGGTCTTGGAGAAGTCGAGCGGGATGCCCGGACCCATCGTCGTGGAGACGGTGGCCTTCTCGATGTAGCGGCCCTTGGAGCTCGACGGCTTGAGACGCAGGATCTCCTCCAGCGCGGCGGCGTAGTTCTCGACGAGCTTGGTCTCGTCGAAGGACGCCTTGCCGATGATGAAGTGGAGGTTGGCGTGCTTGTCGACGCGGAACTCGATCTTGCCGCCCTTGATGTCGGTGACGGCCTTGGCGACGTCCATCGTGACGGTGCCGGTCTTCGGGTTGGGCATGAGGCCACGCGGACCGAGCACCTTGCCGAGACGGCCGACCTTGCCCATCATGTCGGGCGTGGCGACGACGGCGTCGAAGTCGAGCCAGCCGCCCTGCACCTTCTCGAGCATGTCGTCGGAGCCGACGTAGTCGGCGCCGGCCTCACGGGCGGCCTCGGCCTTGTCGCCGTTGGCGAAGACGAGGACCTTGGCGGTCTTGCCCGTGCCGTGCGGCAGGTTGACCGTGCCGCGGACGGCCTGGTCGGCCTTGCGGGGGTCGACGCCGAGGCGCATCGCGACCTCGACGGTCTCGTCGTACTTGGCCTTGGCGGTCTGCTTCGCGACGCGGACGGCGTCGAGGGGGGCGTAGACCTTGCCGGGCGTGATGAGCTCGGCGGCTGCGCGGTAGTTCTTGCTGCGCTTCATGGAACTGCTCCTTGCGTGGTGGTGGAGTCGTGGTGCGGACCAGCGCTGGCCCTCCCACGTGGCCGACGGCATACGGTCCGTATGCCGTGCGGCCGGGGTGACACGGAGCTCAGAGCTCGGTGCCTAGTTGTCGCTCTTCCTCACCTTTCGCTTCGGCCGGGTGCCTCGCAAGCTCGGCCCCCAACCTCCGCTGCAGGTTCGTCAGAGCTCCGTGTCGATGCCCATCGAGCGGGCGGTGCCGGCGATGATGCGCGCCGCCATCTCCTCGTCGTGGGCGTTGAGGTCTTCCATCTTCTGACGGGCGATCTCGTAGACCTGGTCGCGGGAGAGCTTGGCGACCTTGGTCTTGTGCGGCTCGCCGGAGCCCTTGGCCACACCGGCGGCCTTCTTGATCAGCTCGGCGGCCGGCGGGGTCTTCGTGATGAAGGTGAACGAGCGGTCCTCGTAGACCGTGATCTCGACCGGGATGACGTTGCCGCGCTGGGACTCCGTCGCGGCGTTGTAGGCCTTGACGAACTCCATGATGTTGACGCCGTGCTGGCCGAGGGCCGGGCCGACGGGGGGCGCGGGCGTGGCTGCACCGGCCTGGATCTGCAGCTTGATGAAGCCGGAGACCTTCTTCTTCTTGGGGGGCATAATGCCTACCTTCTGTGTTGCTGGGCCTACGCCAGTGGTGCTGGATGGGCGATGACCCGGTTGCATGTCCTCGTGCGGTCAGCCGCACGAGGTCCTACGACCTTCGACTCAGATCTTGGCGACCTGACCGAAGGACAGCTCGACCGGGGTCTCCCGGCCGAAGATCGAGACCAGCACCTTGAGCTTCTGGGTGTCGGCGTTGATCTCGGAGATCGTGGCGGGAAGGGTCTCGAACGGCCCCTCCATGACGGTGACGGACTCGCCGACCTCGAAGTCGACGACGCGGACGTCCTTCGGAGCGGTCTGCTTCGAGTCGCCGGAGCCGGAGCCTGCAGCGGCCTCGAAGGACGGGGCCAGCATCGTGAAGACCTCGTCGATCGAGAGCGGCACGGGCTGGTGGGCGTTGCCCACGAAGCCGGTCACGCCGGGCGTGTGGCGCACGGCGCCCCAGCTCTCGTCGGTGAGGTCCATGCGGACGAGGACGTAGCCGGGCATCCGGACGCGGCGAACGAGCTTCTTCTGGCCGTTCTTGATCTCGGTGACCTCCTCCATGGGGACCTCGATCTCGAAGATGAAGTCCTCCATGTTGAGGGTCTGGATGCGCGTCTCGAGGTTGGCCTTGACCCGGTTCTCGTAGCCGGCGTAGGAGTGCACGACGTACCAGTCACCGAAGCGCGAGCGCAGGTCGGCCTTGAAGTCGGCGACGGGGTCGCCGCTGCCCTCGACCACAGGCTCCTCGGAGACCGAGTCCGCCTCGTCGGTCTCGTCGGTCTCGACCGTGTCGTCGGCGTCAACTGTGTCGTCAGCGCCAACCGTGTCGTCCTCGGACGCGACGGCCGCGACGGTGTCCTGCTCGTCCGCGACGGCGTCGCTCGAGGCGTCGGCACCGACCACGGGGTCGACGACGTCGCTCTCGGCGTTCTCGCCGTTCGGGGCGCCCTGCTGGGCGAGCTGCTCGGACACGCTCTGACCTACTTCCTTGCTGGGGGACCAGCCGGGTGGGCTGGTGGTGACATCTGACTCGGGCGGACGCCCTCGGCTAGCTCGGGCCGGCGAAGACCCACGAGACGAGCCGGGTGAACCCGAAGTCGAGCAGGGACACCAGCGCCATCATCACCATGACGAAGACGACGACGACGGTCGTGTAACGCACGAGCTCGGGGCCCGTCGGACGCACGACCTTGCGCAGCTCGTCGAGGATCTGCCGCACGAACAGGCTGATCGCTCCGAAGAGACGCGAGATCGCGTTGCCGCCACGGGCCTTGTCGGCCCGGTCGGACCCGCGCTTGGCGCTCGTCTCGGTCACGATTCCTTCTTTCTGCCTGGGTGTCGGCCCGCGACAGCAGCCCGTCTCGGTGGGATGCCACCTCGGGGCCAGAGCCGCGTGCCGCCTTGCACGACGACCACATCATCAGATGCGCAGGGCAAGAGGGACTCGAACCCCCAACCGCTGGTTTTGGAGACCAGAGCTCTACCAATTGAGCTATTGCCCTTCACCGGAACCATGGGGTGGACACCGGCGGGACGGCATGCGTCAGCATGGCCAGCGAAGCCGTCCGAGCATCGATCATACGTGACGCACCGGGCCCAGCGCGAACCGGAGCGAGCCACCCTCACCCCTCGTCCAGCCCGTCGTCCAGCACGGCGTCGCACCCGGCATACGGACCGGGCTGCCCGAGGGGTGACGCGCAGTGGCAGGATCGGGGATGTGACGAACCCGCGCACCCCCCTCGCGTCCCTGTCCGACGACGACCTCGCCGCCTTCCTCACGCAGCAGCAGCAAGCCTACGCGGCGCTGCAGGGTCGGGGTCTCAAGCTGGACCTCACCCGGGGCAAGCCCTCGGCCGCCCAGCTCGACCTCTCGGACGAGCTGCTGCGCCTGCCGTCGTCGACGACGGACCGGGCGGGCGTGGACGTGCGCAACTACGGCGGGCTCGAGGGTCTCGCGGAGCTGCGCGAGCTCTTCGCAGAGCTGCTCTGGGTCGAACCGTCCCAGGTCGTCGTCGGCGGCAACTCGAGCCTGACGATGATGCACACGACGATCGTCGACTTCCTGCTCTTCGGTGGCGTCGACTCCCCGCGGCCCTGGTCGAAGGAGGAGAAGGTCACCTTCATCTGCCCAGTGCCCGGCTACGACCGCCACTTCTCCATGCTCGAGGAGTTCGGCATCGAGATGGTCACGGTGGAGATGCACGACGACGGCCCCGACATGGCCGCCGTCGAGGCGCTCGTCAAGGACGACCCGAGCGTCAAGGGCATCTGGATCGTGCCGACCTACGCCAACCCCTCCGGCGCGATCGTGTCGCAGGAGAAGGCCGCGCGCCTCGCCGCGATGCCGACGGCCGCCCCCGACTTCACGATCTTCTGGGACAACGCCTACGCCTTCCACCACCTCACCGAGGTCGAGGCCAAGAGCGCCGACATCCTCAGCCTGGCGGCGGCTTCGGGCCACCCCCACCGTCCGATCATGTTCGCGTCGACCTCGAAGATCACCTTCGCCGGGGCCGGCGTCGCCGTGCTCGCCGCCAGCCAGGCCACCGTGAAGTGGTGGCTCGGTCACCTCGCCATGGGCTCGATCGGCCCCGACAAGGTCAACCACCTGCGGCACGTCGAGTTCTTCAAGGACGCCGACGGGGTGCGCGCGCACATGCGCCGCCACCGCGAGATCATCGCCCCGAAGTTCGCCGCGGTCGATGCGGCCCTCACCGAGGGCCTCGACGGCCTCGAGGTGGCCGAGTGGACCCACCCGACGGGCGGCTACTTCGTCAACCTCGACGTGCTCGACGGCACCGCCTCGCGCGTCGTCGCCCTCGCCAAGGGCGCCGGCATCGCCCTGACGCCGGCGGGGGCGTCCTTCCCCCGCGGCGAGGACCCCCGCGACCGCAACATCCGTCTCGCGCCCACCTTCCCCGGCCTCGACGAGGTGCGCACGGCCATGGCCGGTGTCGCCACCTGCGTCGCGCTGGCGGCCGCCGAGAAGCTGACGCAGGACCGGGTCTCCGGGGTAGGACCAGCGAGCGAGACCACCACCGGGCCGACCGTGCCCACCACCGAAGGAGCGCCGCGATGAGCGACAACGAGCAGGGCGAGACCATCGCCGACGACCTCACGACCTACAGCGTCGACGACGAGGACCAGCTCCAGGCGGAGGACACCCTCGAGGGCGGTGACCTCGAGGACGTCCTCGACCGTGGCTACTCGCCCAACGACCGTCCGCAGGGCGTCAACGCCCACGGCACGACGGCCTACGAGGAGTCGATCGACGAGACGATCGACGAGCGGATCCTGCAGGAGGTGCCCGACCCCAACTCCGCCTACGGGGCACCCGACAACGAGAGCGGGCTCGACGACGAGCGCGTCGGCGGCGACGACCCCGACTCCATCGATGCCGAGGACGACTGGCTGGGCGACAACGAGGTCGGTGACCAGCGCGCGGGGCGGCTCGTGGCCGACGACGAGGGCGCGCACGACGACGACGAGAAGCAGGCCTGGGCGAGCGACGTGGGCATCGACGGTGCCGGCGCCTCGGCCGAGGAGGCCGCGATGCACATCGTCGACGAGATCGCCGACGAGCCCGCCGACCGCTGACCGCTGACGGGCCACTGGTCGCACGCTGACACACTGACCGGCATGACGCGCGAGGTGACGGCCCTGCCCAAGGCCCACCTGCACCTGCACTTCACGGGGTCGATGCGTGTCGAGACCGTGCGCGACCTCGCCAGACAGCACGGCATCCGGCTGCCCGACGCCCTCGTCACCGGCTACCCGCCGAAACTGGCTCGGGCGACGGACGAGCGCGGCTGGTTCCGGTTCCAGCGGCTCTACGACGCCGCACGGGCCTGTGTGCGGGGCGAGGCCGACATGCGGCGCATCGTGCGGGAGGCTGCCCACGACGACGCCGCCGAGGGCTCGCGCTGGCTCGAGATCCAGGTCGACCCGACGTCCTACGCGCCCTTCGTCGGTGGCATCACCCCGGCCCTCGAGATCGTGCTCGACGAGGCCCGGTCGGTGGCGGCGGAGGGGCGCATCGGGGTGGCCGTCGTCGTCGCCGCGAGCCGCATGCGCCACCCGCTCGAGGCGCGCACGCTGGCTCGCCTCGCGGCACGGTATGCCGGTGACGACGCGGGCGACGTCGTGGGCTTCGGACTCTCCAACGACGAGCGACGCGGCGTGATCGCCGACTTCGGGCACGCCTTCGCCATCGCCCGGCGGGCCGGCCTCTCGCTCGTGCCGCACGGCGGGGAGCTGCTCGGCGCCCAGGCGGTCATGGAGACCCTCGAGCACCTGGACCCCGACCGGATCGGGCACGGGGTGCGCTCCGTCGAGGACCCCGCCGTGCTCGACGCGGTCGCCGAGTCCGGCGTGACCCTCGAGGTCTGCCCCGGGAGCAACGTCGCGCTCGGCGTCTACGGCACGCCCGCGGAGGTGCCGCTGCGACGGATCGTCGAGGCCGGCATACCGGTGGCGCTCGGGGCCGACGACCCGCTGCTCTTCGGCACCCGGCTGGCTGCGCAGTATGCCGCGGCCCGCGAGCTGGGCTTCGACGACACCGAGCTCGCGGCGCTGGCTCGTGCGTCGCTGCGCGGGAGTCGGGCCCCGGAGCGCGTGCGTCAGGCGGCCCTCGACGACGTCGACGCGTGGCTGCGGGCGCCTGATCCCGCGTGAGGCTCGCCACGTGCGGCCACGCACCGCAAGCGGGACCAAACGGACACAGCGGTCTCGCCCACGGTGAGCCGAGTTTGCTCCAGCCCGACCCCGGCGTTCATGCTGGACGGGAGATGAAGACCTTGACGCGACGCTCCGACGCCCCCTCGACGACCTCCCGCACCCGCCTGCGACAGCTCTGTGCCGTCGCTGTCGTCGTGCCCGCGCTCACCCTCACCGCGTGCAGCGGTGAGTCGCCGGTGACCGCCGACCCGACCGCGCCGGCGACCTCGGCCAGTGCGGCTGCGACCACCTCGACGACGACCACGGCGCCGACGGCGGAGCCCACAACGGAGACGGCCACGCCGACGACGCCCCCGCCGGCCGCCGTCGAGCGATCGACCTACAAGAACATCAACGCGGTCATCAAGGACCCGGACCTCGGCCACACGATCACCGCCACCCGGCTCGCCCGCAACCTCAAGTGGCCCGCCGGCCAGCCCGTCGGCGCCGAGCAGTTCGAGATCGTCGGGGTGCGCGTGCGCTTCGAAGCAGGCTCGCGCTACTCCGCGACCCTCGAGCCCGCCATGCTCAGCCTCGTCGCGAGCAACCCCAAGCAGACGGTGGCGCCGACCAACGAGTTCAAGGGGCTGTGGCAGGCCAAGGAGCTGACCAAGGCCGACCGCGACGAGACGACGTCGGGCTGGGTCTTCTTCAAGGTCAACCGCGGCACGACCTCGGCTCTGCAGCTCGCCTTCAACCGGCCGGCCTACGAGGTCAGCACGACCGACAAGAACCTCCCGGCCAAGACCTTCACGGTGGCTCTCTCGAAGTAGCCGCCGGCCCGGTCGAGCGCCCGCGCCAGCGAGGCCAGGAGCGTCAGAGGGTCTCGCCGACGAGCACCGGCTCGTTGACGAGACGCACGCCGAAGGCCTCCTCCACCCCGTCGCGCACCTCTCGGGCGAGCGCCAGGACGTCGGACGTCGTCGCGTCGCCCCGGTTGGTCACGGCGAGCGTGTGCTTGGTCGAGAGGGCGGCCGGGCCGGGCAGTCCGTGCCCCTTGGTGAAGCCCGCCTTGTCGATGAGCCATGCGGCGCTCGTCTTGAAGCGCCCGTCGGACTCGGCGAAGCGCGGCGGCGTGGGGGCCTCGGGCCCGAGCCGGTCGCCCACGCGCTCGACGAGGGCGTCGAACTCGCGCGGCCGCAGGATCGGGTTGGTGAAGAACGACCCACACGACCACGTGTCGTGGTCATCGGCGTCGAGCACCATGCCGCGGCTGCGACGCTGCTCGAGCACGGCGGCGCGGGCGTCGGCCAGGGGCACCCGCGTGCCGAGCGGCACCCCGAGACCGTCGGCCAGGGCGGCATACGCGATCGGCCGGCTGAGGTCGGCGATCTCGAACTGGAAGACCACGTCGAGCACGACGAAGCGGTCGGTGCCCTTGAAGCGGGAGTGGCGGTAGCCGAAGCCGCAGTCGCCGCTCGCGAAGGTGCGCACCGCCTGGTCGCGCCGGTCCCAGGTGCGCACCGACCAGATCGTCTGGGAGACGTCCTGGCCGTAGGCGCCGACGTTCTGGATAGGCGTGGCGCCCGTGCGGCCGGGGATGCCGGAGAGTCCCTCGACGCCGGCCCACCCCTGGGTGACGGCGTGCTCCACGAGCGAGTCCCAGTCCTCCCCCGCGGCCACGCGCACGAGCGCCCCCGCGCAGAAGTCGGCCGACTCCGGGGTCACCCCCGTCGTCGCCACGTGCACGACGGTGCCGTCGAAGCCGTCGTCGGCGACGATGAGGTTGGAGCCTCCCGAGACGAGCAGCAGCGGCTCGTCGGCGTCGTCGACCTCGCGCACGGCGTCGACGAGCTCGTCGGTGGTCGTCACCGTGACGAGCCGGGCGGCCGGGCCACCGACCCGCATCGTCGTGAGGGTCGCCAGGGCGACGTCGTGGTCCTCGCGCACGCTGGTCGTCCGGCTCAGTCGAGGACGGCCACGGCGAGGGCCCTGCCGAGCACCTTCTCGCCTGCGGCGGTGGCGGTCAGCTCGATCGTGACGCGCTTCGTCTCGGGGTCGAGCGCCTTGACGACCCCGCTCACCTCGATGTCGGCACCGCCGTCGTAGGGCACGACGACGGGCTTGGTGAAGCGGGTGCCGTATTCGACGACGCGGCCTGCGTCGCCGACCCATTCGGTGACGAGGGTGACGGCCGAGCCCATCGTGAACATGCCGTGCGCGATGACGTCGGGCAGGCCGACCTGCTTGGCGAACGGCTCGTCCCAGTGGATCCGGTTGCGGTCGAGCGAGGCGCCGGCGTACTGGACGAGGCGCGGACGGTCGACGTGGATCGTCACGGCCGGAAGGGCCTCCCCCACGGTGACGTCGGCGGCAGAGCGCACCGTGGCGGGTGCTGCGGGGCTGGTGGTGGGCTCGTTCATCACTCGGCTCCTCGGATGACGATGGTCGAGGTCGCGGTGCAGACCGGCTCGCCGGCCTCCGTCGCGAGCTCCGTGCGCGTGGTCACCATGGCGTGGCCACCAGCCTCGCGCACCGTGTCGACGTGCAGCGTGCCGACGATGGCGTCGCCCGCGGTGAGCGGGCGGTGGTGGGTGAAGCGCTGCTCCCCGTGCACGACGCGACTGAAGTCGATGCCGGCCTCGGGGTCGCGGATCAGCTGACCGTCGCACTGCTGGGCGATGAGCACCGCGAACGTCGGCGGGGCGATGACGTCGGCGTAGCCACGAGATCGCGCCACCTCGGCGTCGACGTGCACGGGGTCGGTCGAACCGACCGCCTCGGCGAACTCGCGGATCTTGGCGGCACTGACCCCGTAGGGCTGGGTGGGCGGGTACTCCCGCCCCTGGAAGTCTGCGTTGACCGGCATACCGGCAACCCTATCGAGCCGGTGACGACGAACGCTCCCCCGGCCCGAGGGCAGGAGGAGCGAACGGTGCTGCCACGCTCAAGGCGCGGGCAGAGGTGCTGGGGTCAGCGGGTCTCGCGGTGCTCGGTGTGCTTGCCGCACTTCGGGCAGAACTTGTTGAAGGCGAGACGGTCGGGGTTGTTCCGACGGTTCTTCTTCGTGATGTAGTTGCGGTCCTTGCAGTCCACGCACGCCATCGTGATCTTGGGACGGACGTCGGTGCTCTTGCTGGCCACGGCAACCTGCTCTTTCGGGAACGTGCTTGCTGAAACGATGTCTTCGGGTGCTCCGCCGCGCACGTGAACAAGCGGGCACGCGGTCGCGACACACAAGGCTACGTGACGGCGGTGCCGATCGAGAAATCGTCTGCCGATCTCCGACGCACCGGACGCCACGCACCGGACGTGGTAGCGGGAGCGGGGCTCGATCCCGCGACCTCACGATTATGAGTCGTGCGCTCTAACCAGCTGAGCTACCCCGCCATGGGCTGCCACCCGGGGACCGTCGCGGTGAGGCGACGGACCCGATCGGGCGACCGACCAGAGCCCCAATAGGGAATCGAACCCTAGACCTTTTCCTTACCATGGAAACGCTCTGCCGACTGAGCTATTGGGGCACGGCCAACGCGACACGGCTCCCTCTCAGGAGCCGCTGCTGACCTGTTCTGCGTCGGTGAGACTACACGGTCGGCGCGGCAGAAACGAAATCGGCGGACGCGGCGTATCTCCCCCGCCACGCATCGCCGGACTGAGAGGATCGGGGCCATGACCGGTCCCGCCATGGAGCCCCCGCCGTCGCCGCCGCCGACGTCCGCGCCCGGGCCGTCCGCTGCGCCGGCCGGGTCCATCGCTCCCCCGGGTGCGACCGACGTCGTCATCCACCTCGACCGGGCCAACGTGTGGCGCACCGGCTGGGTCCTCGTCGGCGTCGTGGCGCTGGCGGCCCTTGCCAACTTCGTGATCAGCGACGGCGGCAGCGTGATCTTCACCCTCATCATGTCGATGCTGGCCGCGATCGCCATGGAGCCAGCGGTGGCCCGCCTCAGTCAGCGGATGCGTCGCGGCGTGGCCACGATGATCGTCATGCTCGGGGTGCTCGTCTTCATCATCATCTTCCTGCTCGCGTTCGGCCGACTGCTCGGCGAGCAGCTCGCGACCTTCGTGAAGTCGGTGCCCGCCCTGGTCGAGTCGGGCGTGACGTGGGCCAACGAGACGTTCGGGACGTCGTTGTCCGTCCAGTCCCTCCTCGACCAGTTCACCGGCGGCACATCAGGCCTGACGGCGCTGGCGGGCGACCTCGCCGGGGGCCTCATCGGGGTGGTGGCAGCCGTGCTCGGAGCCTTCTTCTCCTCGATCACCTTCTTCTTCTTCACCTACTACCTCTCCGCCGACAGCCCACGGCTGCGCATGTGGGTGGCTCGGCTGGCACCGCCGAAGCAGCAGGAGGTCTTCGGAGTGGCCTGGGACCTCGCCGTCATCAAGACCGGCGGCTACGTGTCGGCGCGTCTGGTGCTCGCCGCCATCTGCGGCGGCCTGTCGAGCCTCTTCATGCTCATCATCGGCATGCCCTACTGGCTCGCCCTCGGCATCTGGACCGGCCTCGTGGCGCAGTTCGTGCCCACGATCGGCACCTACATCGCCATCGCGCTGCCGGTCTTCGTCGGTCTCGTCGGCCCCGAGCCGTGGCAGGGGCTGGCGCTGCTCGCCTTCGCCCTCGTCTACCAGCAGATCGAGAACGTCACGATCGAGCCGCGCATCTCGGCCGAGGCCGTCGACGTCCACCCGGCTGTCTCGTTCGCGGCCGTGATGTTCGGCGCGGCGCTCTTCGGGGTGGCCGGAGCCTTCGTCGCCGTGCCCGTGGCGGCGCTGATGCTCGCGCTCTTCGGCATCTACTCGAAGAAGTACGACCTCGTGCCCGAGCTCGCCTCGCTCCAGGCGGCCCAGCCAGACTCCAGCGAGGCCGAGGCCGCGCCGGGCGCTGCCGGCGGCTCCGTCAGCGATGACAAGGCTCGCCCCGCAGCCGCCGAGGGCGCCTGAGCATCAAGGCGATTCGGAGTCCTCGAGAGCGCGCGCGGCCCGAGCCTCTCGTTCCTCGGCCCGATCCCGTATGCCGCTCGCCTCGTCGAGCTCGGACGTCACCTTCTCGAGCCGTGACCGCGCCGTCGCGAGTCGCCGCTCGAGGTCGGCGATGCCCTCGACGACCTCCTCCTGCCGGGCGCTGAGCACGGCGACCTGCCGATCGGCCGTGCGCAGCTCGGTGCGGGCCTGCTCGAGCTCAGCCGCCAGGCGGCCCCGCTCGGCCGCGCGTCGGGCGCGGCGGCGCTCCTCGAGGTCGACGGTGTCGCCCGTCCCCTCACCACCGCCCTCGATCACCTCGAGCGTCGGTCGACCTGACCGCCCTCGGTCGGCGAGGGCCTCGTGCTCGATGGCGACGACGTCGTCGATGTCGACGGAGCCGAATCCCGAGTAGGACAAGGCGCGCACGAGCGCGCCGGTGAGGACCGACGCCTCGGCGGACTCGTCGGCGACGAGCGCCGTCAAGGTGTCGCGCACCTCCTGGGCCACGCCGACCCCGAGCGGCTGCCCCGCTGCCCGAGCCTCCTGCGCGACGCGCTCGGCCACCGCGTCGACCCGCTTGGCCCGCTCACGGCCGAGGGCGCGCAGCTGGTCGGCGTCGAGGGTGCGCTGGGCCTCGCGCAACAGCTCGGCGAAGGCCCGGAAGTCGTCGAGCTCGTCGCCGTGCTCGCGCACGAAGTGGTTGAGCGCCCAGGCCGCCACGGTCGGCTTGCGCAGGGCGGTGACCGCCTTGGCGAGGTCGACGTCGCCAGCGGAGCGGGCCTGCTTGGCGAGCTGGGTGCGCAGCGCGGTGAACTCACCCGGCGTCGCGGCATACAGCTGCTCGACGGCGGCGCGCAGGTGCAGGATCACGCCTGCATCCTCCCTCACGATCCCGTGCTTCGGGGTGGTGCAGGCGGTCCGCTGCGGTCCAGAGTGGTGCCGTGATCCGGATCTGCGAGACGTGCGCCGTCGAGACCGCCGACCTGACCGAGCCTCCGGAGGAGTGCAGCGTCTGCGAGGACGAGCGGCAGTGGGTGCCGCAGGACGGGCAGCGCTGGACCACCCTGGAGGAGCTGCGCGCTCGCGGCACCCGCATCGTCGCGGCCGAGGTCGAGCCCGATCTCTGGGGCCTGCGCGCCGACCCCGAGGTGGGCATCGGGCAGCAGACGATGGTCGTGCGCACGCCGGAGGGCACGCTCCTCTTCGACTGCGTCGGCTTCATCGACGACGAGGCGGTCGAACTCGTGCGATCGCTCGGGCCGACGCTCGCGGTGGCGGCGAGCCACCCGCACATGTATGGCGTGCAGACCGAGTGGGCCCACGCGCTCGGCGACGTGCCGGTGCTCGTGGCGGAGCGTGACCGCGAGTGGGTGCGACGTGCCACCCCACTGGTCGAGCTCTACGACGACACGCGCGAGGTGGCGACGGGCCTCACCCTGCACCGCGTCGGCGGGCACTTCCGCGGTCAGGCCGTCGCCCTGTGGACAGCGGGGGCCGACGGTCGTGGCGTGCTGCTCGCCGGCGACGCCGTCTTCCCCAACCCGGACCGTCGGTCGGTGAGCTTCATGCGCAGCTATCCGAATCGGATCCCCCTGTCGGGCAACGTCGTCCAGCGCATCGCCGGTCAGCTCGAGGCGCTGCCGTTCGACCGCCTCTACAACAACTTCGGCGCGGTGGTGCCGACGGATGCCAAGGGCGTGCTGCGTCGCTCCGCCGACCGCCACGCGGCGTGGACGCGCGGCGACTTCGACCACCTGACCTGAGGCCTGCGTCGCGCAGTCATGGTCGCTCCGGCGTCGGCCAGCGGTCGGCCAGCGGTCGGTCAGCGGTCGGTCAGCGGTCGGTCAGACGGCGTCGAGCGAGGACTCCTTGTGGGCCGCCTTCGCACCGGTCTTGCTCGACTCGACGATCCAGTAGGGCTCGTCCTTCGACGCATTGAACTTGTGCCCCTCGAAGGTGAACTCCGAGACCCGCTTCTCGACCGCACGCCCTGTGGTGCGGCCCTGCGAGGTGTTCCAGTGGACGGTGTCTCCCTGAGCGATCGCCATGCCCTCGATGAGAACACGTCCGATCGGGCTGTGCCAGAGGCGCCGCGAGCGGGTAGGAGACCATCGACGGCGTCGTCCGGCGTCGTGCCACATCCCTTGGAGGAGAAGCGATGAGCGACACCCCGATGGACCCGGTGGGCGAGCCCACCAGCAACGACCCGATGACCGAGGGCCCCGCCGACGGCGGAGCCGACACCTCGTCGCACGACGGTGGCGCCGACGGTGGCGCTGACACCGAGGGCCCCGCTGACGGCGGAGCCGACGTTGAGAGCCACGACGGCGGCGCCGACGGTGGCGCCGACAGCGAGGGCCCGGCCGACGGCGGAGCCGACGTCGAGAGCCACGACGGCGGCGCCGACGGTGGGGCCGGAGCGGACCCGACCAGCTCGATCTGATGACCGCTGGCACGACGAGCCGGGTGCCCGCGCAGCAGCGTGGGCGCTCGGCGCTCCAGCGCCTCGTGCCCGTCGACGCCGCGCAGTTCGCGGCTGACACGTGGGGCACCTCTCCGCTCGTGACGCGCGCCGCCGACCTGCCGGGCGGGCTGCTCGAGCTCTTCGCCGAGGGCGCGGTCGACGAGCTCGTCTCGCGTCGCGGGCTGCGGGCCCCCTTCCTCCGGGTCGCTCGCGACGGTCAGACGCTCGGTGACCGTGAGTTCACGCAGGGGGGCGGGGTCGGGGCCGCGGTCGCCGACCAGGTGAGCGACGACAAGCTGCTGCGCCTCTTTGCCGCGGGCTCGACGATCGTGCTCCAGGGTCTGCACCGCACATGGAGTCCGCTCATCGACTTCTGCCAGCAGCTGGCCGAGGAGCTCGGGCACCCGGTACAGGCGAACGCCTATGTGACACCGCGTCAGAGCACGGGCTTCAGCGACCACTACGACGTGCACGACGTCTTCGTGCTGCAGGTGGGCGGTGAGAAGCACTGGCGGCTGCGCCAGCCCGTGCACCCCGTGCCCCTGCGTGACGAGCCCTGGACCGGCCACCGGGCAGCCGTCGAGGCTGCCAGCGCCAAGGAGCCGGCGCTCGAGTTCACGCTGCGCCCGGGTGACGTCCTCTACCTCCCCCGAGGATGGGTGCACTCCGCGACCGCCCTCGGCGGCGTCAGCACCCATCTCACGCTCGGTGTCCACGTGTGGACCCGGCGTCACCTCGCCGACGCGCTGGTGGCCTCGGCGATCACGGCCGCGAGCCGGGACGAGCAGGTGCGGGCCTCGCTCCCCCTGTCGCCCGAGGGTTTCGGCCACGGCACCCTGACGACCGACATCGAGGTGGTGCGTGAGGCCCTGCTGCGCGCCCTGCGCGACGTCGAGCCGGACGCGGTCACCGACCACCTCGAGACGCGGGTGCGCGCCGCCCAGCGCCCCGCGCCGATCGGCCCGCTGGCCCAGCTGGCCGCCGCCGAATCGTTGACCGATGACACCTGCGTGCGGCTCCGGCCCCACGTCGATGCCCGGCTCGTGGCGACCGGTGACGGGCACGCGGTGCTCACGAGCCGTCTGCCGGACTTCGCCGTGGAGCCACACGACGTCGGCACCGTGGTGGCCATCGTGGGCGGCGGTGTGCTGCGGGCCGACATGGTGGGCGTCGACCTCGCCCGCCGGCTCCTGCTGGCCGGTCTCGTCGTCCTCGACGACTGACATCACCTCGTCGAGAGGCCACACGGTGTCGGGTCACACCGTCGAGAGGCCACACGGTGTCGGGTCACACCCGTCGAGAGGCCATTTGGTGTCGGGTCAGTCGCTGACCGCGGCCGCCAGTGCCGCGCGGGCGCCGACGAGGCTCGGGCCGTACCACGTGAGGAGCCGCCCGCTGAGGAGGGCGGGGCGAGCGTGCACGTAGGCCTCGGGGCCGTCGGTGGACGTGAAGACGTAGGGCTCGTCGGGTAGCAGGACGACGACGCCGTCGCGGTCGAGCTCGGCGAGGTCGACGTGCGGGTAGCGGTCGGCGTGCCCAGCGAAGACGTTGCGCCAGCCGAGGCGCTCCACGACGTCGCCGGTGAACGTGTCGCGGCCCACGACCATCCACGGGTCGCGCCAGATGGCGACCGCGACGTCGAGGGTCGGGTCGGTCACGGACCCGGACCACTCGGATCGCGCCTGGGTCAGCCACGCGGGGACCTCGACCTCGAGTGCCTCGACGAAGAGCCGCTCGAGCGAGTCGAGCGCGCCCGGCACCGTCTCGATGTCGGTCACCCAGACCGGTATGCCGCTCGCCCGCATCCGCTGCACGTCAAGCTCGCGGTTCTCCTCCTTGTTGGCCACGACGAGTTCGGGTTCGAGCGCTGCAATGGCTCTGAGGTCGGGGTTCTTCGTGCCCCGGACGCGCTGCACCGCAAGGTCGCTCGGGTGCGTGCACCAGTCCGTGGCGCCGACGAGCCGCTCCGGCACCGTCGCCGCGAGGGCTTCGGTGATGGAGGGGACGAGCGAGACGACCCGCTGGGGAGCGGCAGCCAGCGCGACGGCATACCCGAGGTCGTCGAACAGCGTCACAGGCGGCATACGTTGGCCTCTCGACTGCACACGGGCGACAAGGCGTGGCCTTTCGACGGTTCGGGAGCGGCCAGAAGTGGCCTTTCGACGGTGAGGGGTCAGACGTTGCGGCGGTACTGGCCGCCGACCTCGAAGAAGGCCTCGGTCACCTGCTGGAGCGAGCACACCCGCGACGCCCGCATGAGGACGTCGAAGACGTTTCCACCCTCGATCGCGACCGCCTTGAGCTCCTCGAGGGCCGCCGCAGCCTCGACCTCGTGCTCCGCCCGGAAGGCGCGGACCCGCGAGAGCTGGCCCTGCTTCTCGTCCTCGGTGCCGCGGGCCAGCACCACCGTGCGGGGCACCTCACCCTCGTGCGGGTTGCGGAAGGTGTTGACGCCGATGATCGGCAGGCTGCCGTCGTGCTTGCGGTGCTCGTAGAGCATCGACTCGTCCTGGATGCGGCCACGCTGGTAGCCGGTCTCCATGGCGCCGAGCACGCCACCGCGCTCGGTGATGCGGTCGAACTCCCTGAGCACTGCGGCCTCGACGAGGTCGGTCAGCTCGTCGATGACGAACGAGCCCTGGAGCGGGTTCTCGTTCATCGCCAGGCCCCACTCGCGGTTGATGATGAGCTGGATGGCCAGGGCCCGACGCACCGACTCCTCCGACGGGGTCGTGACGGCCTCGTCGAAAGCGTTGGTGTGCAAGGAGTTCGCGTTGTCATAGATCGCGATGAGCGCTTGGAGGGTGGTGCGGATGTCGTTGAAGTCCATCTCCTGCGCGTGCAGCGAGCGGCCCGACGTCTGCACGTGGTACTTCAGCTTCTGCGACCGCTCCGCCGCACCGTAGCGCTCCTTCATCGCGACGGCCCAGATGCGGCGGGCCACTCGCCCGAGCACGGAGTACTCGGGGTCCATGCCGTTGCTGAAGAAGAAGGAGAGGTTGGGCGCGAAATCGTCGACGGCCATGCCGCGCGCGAGGTAGCTCTCGACGTAGGTGAAGCCGTTGGCGAGGGTGAAGGCGAGCTGGCTGATGGGGTTCGCCCCCGCCTCGGCGATGTGGTACCCGGAGATCGACACCGAGTAGAAGTTGCGCACCTCGTGCTCGATGAACCACTCCTGGATGTCGGCCATCATCTTGAGCGAGAACTCCGTGCTGAAGATGCAGGTGTTCTGGCCCTGGTCCTCCTTGAGGATGTCGGCCTGCACCGTGCCCCGCACGTTGGCGAGGGCGTATGCCGTGAGGTCGGCCCGCTCGGCCTCGTCGAGGTCGCGCCCCTCCCGCGATCGGAAGGCGTCGACCTGCTGGTCGATGGCGGTGTTGAGGAAGAAGGCGAGGATCGTCGGCGCGGGGCCGTTGATCGTCATCGAGACGCTCGTCGTCGGCGACACGAGGTCGAAGCCGCCGTAGAGCACCTTCATGTCGTCGAGCGTCGCCACGGACACGCCAGAGGTGCCGACCTTGCCGTAGACGTCGGGCCGAGGGTCGGGGTCGCGGCCGTAGAGGGTGACCGAGTCGAACGCCGTCGAGAGCCGGGTCGCGGGCTGCCCCTCGGAGAGCAGCTTGAAGCGGCGGTTGGTGCGGAAGGGGTCACCCTCACCCGCGAACATCCGTGCGGGGTCCTCCCCCTCGCGCTTGAACGGGAAGACGCCGGCGGTGAAGGGAAAGTAGCCGGGGAGGTTCTCGCGGCGCAAGAAGCTGACGAGCTCGCCGTGGTCGCGGTAGCGGGGCAGGGAGACCCGCGGGATCTTGTTGCCCGACAAGGACTCTCGCGTGAGGACGTTGCGCAGCTCCTTGCCCCTGATGGTCACGACCTGCTCGTCACCGGAGTAGGACTCGACGACCGAGGGCCAGCCGGACAGGGCGCCGGCGACCTCGCCGGGCAGGTCGGTGCGGGCCTCGTCGAGGAGGGCCTCGACCGCGCGAACCGCACTCTCGGCACTGTCGAGATCGTCGGCCGCAGCGGCGTCGGCGAGCTCGCCACGCACGGACTCGAGGCGCTGCACGCGACTGGCCGCAGCGGCATACCGCTCCGTCGCCTCGTGGTAGCCGCGCACCGTGTCGCTGATCTCGGCGAGGTAGCGCACCCGCGCCGCGGGCACGACCGTCGCGATGCGGGTCGACTGCTTCGTCGACACGACCGGGAGGACGCCCTCCGCGAGCGGCATTCCCTTGTCGGAGAGGAGGCTTCGCAGCTCCTGGTAGAGCGCCGTGACGCCGTCGTCGTTGAACGTGGCCGCGGACGTGCCGTAGACGGGCATGTCGGCGGGGCCCTTGCCGAAGGCCTCGCGGTTGCGCACCATCTGGCGGCCGACGTCGCGCAGGGCGTCCTCGGCGCCGCGGCGCTCGAACTTGTTGATGGCCACGACGTCGGCACGGTCGAGCATGTCGATCTTCTCGAGCTGGCTGCTGGCCCCGAACTCCGGAGTCATGACGTAGAGCGAGACGTCGGCGAAGTCGACGATGGCGGCGTCGCCCTGGCCGATGCCCGGCGTCTCGAGGATGACGAGGTCGAAGCCGGCGGCCTGCACGACCGAGAGCACGTCGTCGAGGTGCGTCGGCACCTGGGAGCCGCCGCGGGTCGCGAGGCTGCGGAAGAAGACGCGGTCGCCGTCGAGCGAGCTCATGCGGATGCGGTCCCCGAGGAGGGCACCGCCCCCGCGGCTGCGCGTGGGGTCGACCGCGAGCACGGCGACACGCAGCTTGTCCTGCTGGTCGAGGCGCAGCCGGCGGATCAGCTCGTCGGTGAGGCTCGACTTGCCGGAGCCGCCGGTGCCGGTGATGCCGAGGACCGGCACGCGGCGGCGGGCGGCTGCCTCGCGGATGCCGGTCAGGGTGGCCTCGTCGACGATGCCCTCCTGCGCGCCGGTGAGGGCCCGGGCGACCGCGGTGCGGTCACCGGCGAGCACGGCCTCGAGTGACGGCGCACCCGTCTGCCACAGGTCGTAGTCGCAGTCGGCGACGACCGTGTTGATCATGCCGGCGAGGCCGAGGCGCTGGCCGTCCTCGGGGCTGAAGATCGTGACGCCGGAGTCGCGCAGCCGGGCGATCTCCTCGGGCACGATGACACCGCCACCACCGCCGACGACGCGGATGTGGCCGGCGCCGTTCTCCTGGAGCAGCTGCACGAGGTACTCGAAGTACTCGACGTGACCGCCCTGGTAGGAGCTGACGGCGACGCCCTGCACGTCCTCCTCGATCGCCGCGTCGACGACCTCCTGGACGGATCGGTTGTGCCCGAGGTGGATCACCTCCGCGCCCTGCGACTGCATGATCCGCCGCATGATGTTGATCGAGGCGTCGTGCCCGTCGAAGAGGCTGCTGGCCGTGACGAGCCGCACGTGGTGCGTCGGGCGGTGGAGGGCGCGCTGCGATGCGTCAGACATGAGAAAATAGTAGGACTTCCTACTAATGGACGTCAACGCGTCTGCTGACTACGATGGCGCCATGAGCGCGGAGACGACGGGTCCGAGGCCTGTGACCGGCCCTGGCCTCGGCTTCGACCCCATCGACCAGGCCCGTCGACAGTGGGTGGAGCAGGGCTGGCCGGAGGCTGCCGACGGCATGGCGGCCGTGACCTCGTTGATGCGCGCCCACCAGATCGTGCTGGCCCGGGTCGAGGCGGCCCTCAAGCCGCTCGGCGTGACGTTCGCGCGCTACGAGGTGCTCATGCTGCTGTGGTTCAGCAAGCGTGGCTCCCTGCCGATGAAGGTGATCGGCAGCCGGCTGCAGGTGCACCCGACCAGCGTGACCAACGCGGTCGACCGCCTCGAGGACGCTGGTCTCGTCACCCGGTCCACTCACCCCGACGACCGCCGCGCCATGCTCGTCGCGCTCACTCCGTCAGGTCGTGAGCTCGCCGAGCGCGCCACCAAGGCCCTCAACGCCGAGGTCTTCGAGCGCCCCGACCTCTCGAGCAGCGACGTGAGCTCTCTCGTCGACGTGCTGACCCGCCTGCGCCGCGACGCCGGCGACTTCTGACGGACGACCGGATCGCGCGGGGTCGCGCACGCTGCTGGGTCGCGCGGGACGCGCGGCGGGGTTCGCGGCGTGGAGCGTCGGCGGCCGTTCCAGCGCGTGCTCATTGGCGTATGCCGTCTGGCCGCCGCCGATGCCGCTCACCCCACCACACGCCCCGCGCTCTACGACACCACCTGCCGACTGATCCGCAGACAGATGCGCTGTAGCCATCAAGCTGCGGATCAGTCTGCATCGAGGGTTGTCAGGGCAGCAGTGGATGCCGACTGATCCGCAGATTGACGCGCTTGGTCGATCACGCTGCGGATCAGTCTGCGGGTGGGGTCGTTGCCGGGGGCCTCCGGCGTCGGGTGCTCGCGACCAGGAAGCGTGGGCGGCAGGTGGTGGGCAGGTCAGCCGATGACGCGGTCGAGGAAGGCGTTGCCGAACTTGCCCTCCGGGTCGACCCTGCGGCGCAGCTCGCGGAAGTCGCCGAGCCGCGGATAGAGCGGTTCCAGCTGCGCCGCGCCGGCCACGAAGCACTTGCCCCAGTGCGGCCTCGCCCCGAGCGGCAGGAGGGCGGCCTCGATGAGGGGCAGCACGGCATACACCCGCTCGACGTCGCGCACCCACGTGAAGTGCAGGCCGACGACGTCGTGACCGTAGGAGCTGCTGAGCCAGTGCTCGTCGGCGGCGACGGTGCGCAGCTCGGTCACCATGAGGACCGGAGCCATCGCGTCGGCGAGTGCCCGCAGGCGCTCGACCGCCTCGATGGTGTGGTGGCGCGGCAGGAGGTACTCGCTCTGCAGCTCCTCGCCGCGGCTGGGCGTGAACTCCATGCGGAAGTGCGGAAGCCGGTCCAGCCACGGCCCCGGCACCCCGCCCTGCTCGGTGATCGCCTCGGTGGCCCCGCCCTCGAGCATGTGCAGTGTCGAGGTGGCGGCGAGGGCCCCGAAGAGCTCGCGCGGCGGCACCGCAGCGGTGTCGCCGACCCGGCCCTTGAGCCACACCTGGTCGATGCCGACGTCTGTCCACCGGGTGAAGAGGCTGACGCTGTAGGCGCTGCTCGTGATGGTGTCGACGTGCTCGGCAAGGGCGTCCCAGCCCAGACCCGTGAAGACGTCCTGGCGCACGTCGTAGGTCGGCTCGATGTCGAGGGTCACGGCGGTCACGACCCCGAGGGCGCCGAGCGCCACGACGCTGCCCTCGAAGTCGGCGTCGCCGCGGGCCACCCGCCGGATCTCACCATCGGGTCCGACGATCTCGAGAGCCGCGACCGCCGTTGCGAGAGAGCCGTTCTCGACTCCCGACCCATGAGTGCCCGTCGCGACAGCGCCTGCGACGGAGATGTGCGGCAGCGACGCGAGGTTGCCGAGCGCCCACCCCTCCGCCTGCAGCCGGGTCGCCACGTCGCCGTATGCCGCGCGGCCGGCCACTCGGGCCGTTCGGGCCTCCGCGTCGACCTCCACCGTCGTGGGGAGGTCGGTCAGCGAGACGAGCACGCCGCCGGCCCCGCTCGCGTCGGTCGTGTCGGTGAGGTCGGTGAAGCTGTGCCGCGATCCGAGCGCTCGCACGCGAGGAGCGGCCGCCACGACGTGCTGCACCTGCTCGATCGACTGCACCCGCTCGATCCGCGCCCGATAGGCATGATTGCCCGCCCAGTTGGTCTCGACCTGCGTCATGGCCTGCGCTCCTCCCGCTCCCGGTGGTCACTGCCCACCCTAGGCGGCACGGCCACGGGACGGACGCGTCCCTCGTGACCGCTGAGACGGCAGACTGGGCCCGTCGTCCTCGCGAGAGACACCACCGAAGGAGCACCCGTGTCGCAGAGCCCTGCCCCACCCACGTCGGTCGAGCTGCGGGCCGAGGGCCTGATGCTCGAGGTGCTGACGGCAGGGGCCGCGGTGCGCCGCCTCGAGGTGACCGGCGATGGTGGACGCCCGGTCGGCATCGTGCTCGGCCATGCCGACCCACGCACCTACGTCACCAACGGCGGCTACCTCGGTGCCACGATCGGCCGCTTCGGCAACCGCATCGCCGGAGCCCGGTTCGACCTCGACGGCGAGACGCACGAGCTCAGCGGCAACGAGGGGACGACGACGCTGCACGGAGGCGTTGACGGCTTCGACCACCGCGCGTGGACCGTCGTCGACCGCGGTGACACGAGCGTGACCTTCGGCCTCCACAGCCCCGACGGCGACCAGGGCTTCCCCGGCGCCCTCGACGTCACCGTGACGTATGCCGCCCTGCCCGGTCGGGTGCGCATCGACTACACCGCGGTCTGCGACCGTGACACCGTCGTCAACCTCACCAATCACAGCTACTTCAACCTCGACGGCGAGGGCAGCGGGTCGGTCGACGACCACTGGCTCACGCTCTCGGCCGGCGCGTTCACCCCGACGGACTTCCTGCTCATCCCCACGGGTGAGGTGCGCGACGTCGAGGGCACACCCTTCGACTTCCGGCACCCACGCCGTCTCGGCGAGGCCCTCTCCCACACCGACGAGCAGCTGGCGCACGGCCAGGGGATCGACCACAACTTCGTCGTCGACGGCGCCGGACTGCGTCACGTCGCGACCCTGCGCGGTGCCTCGGGACGCACCCTCGTCGTCGAGAGCGACCAGCCGGGCGTGCAGGTCTACACCGGTGCCCACTTCGACGGCACGGTCACGGGGACGTCGGGCACGGCATACGGGCCTCGGGCGGGAATCGCCTTGGAGACACAAGGCTTCCCCGATGCGCCTCACCACGCCGACTTCCCCACGACGGTGCTCCGCGCCGGCACGGAGCACCGGACGACCACCGTGTGGCGACTCGGGTGACGCTCGTCAGTGCCGGCCGTGCCGCCGGTCGCTGTCGTGCTTGTCGGGGTGCACGTCCTCGGGGAGCTCCTCGGGCTCGGCGCCCTCGCCGGGGCGCGCTCCGCCCCAGCCCTCGGTCGTGATGCTGTCGATGGGTGGGTTGCCCACGAGGTGAGAGCGCTCCGCGCCCTCGGGGTGGTCCGCACGCTCTCGCACCGTCTGCTGCTCGTGGGTGTTGAGGGTGTCGTTGGGGCCCTTGCCGCGAGCGCCCAAGGTGAGAGCGAAACCGCCGGCCATCAGGACGACGACGCCGAGGAGGACGAGAAGTCCGACCTGGTCACCCATGGCACCTCCTTCATCGGTGCGCCCCGACCCCCGACTGCCGGCCGGGTTGACTGCCCTCGGTGGCGATCGGCTCCGGAGCATCCAGTGGAACCTGTCAGTGCACTGCGCCTCGGAGTCTACTCGGGCACGGGCTCCCGCACCCGCACCTCGCTGACCTCGTTGTTGCGCCGGGCCGCCTTGTCCCCCAACGTCGTGAGCCGGCGCACGACATTGCCGACCGCCGAGGCCGCATCTCGCCCCTCCACCGCATGACGACCGCCACGACGCGGCTGACCCGGCAGGACGCGACCCGCCCAACCCATGACGCGCGTCGTCGTCGCAGGGGCAAGGCCGCGCACGCGGATGCCGACCCACGCCAGGGGCGTGAGCACGACCATCGGTCGCCCGGCGAGCACTGCGGCCACGATGCGCCGCGCCGCGCGGTCCGCATCCATCGAGAGGAGCGGCAGGGAGGCCGCCGGGGCGAACCACGAGTACTCCGCGGCGGCGTCGCCGGAGAAGCGGGCCCGCTGGTGCGAGCCCGTCCGCATGAGCCCCGGCACGACAGTCGTCGCCGTCACCCCCGTGCCGCTCAGGGCTGCGGCAAGCCCGTCGGAGAAGCCGACGGCGCCGAACTTCGCTGTCGCATAGGGCAGCAGGTGGGGTGGCGACACCATGCCGCCGATCGACGTGACGGTGCCGATGCGCCCGCGGCCACGGCTTCGCATGCCCGGCAGCACGGCGAGCGCCGCGTGGATCGGGCCCCGCGTCATGGTGTCGATGGCGTCGTCGTAGGTGTCCGCGGTCATCGACTCGGCCGGACCGACCTCGATGATGCCGGCCACGCTGATGAGCACGTCGATGGGCGCGAGCGTGCCCTCGACGTCCTCCACGAGGGCGGTGACGGCCTCGCGGTCGCGCACGTCGCAGACGCGGGCGTGCACCTGGCGGCCCCGGCCCGACAGCCGTCGCGCGGCGGCGTCGAGGTCCGACTCCCCTCGCGCGGTGATGACGACGTCGTGGCCGCGGTCGAGCAGCTCGCGGGCGATGAGCAGACCGAGTCCGCGCGAGGCCCCCATGACGAGGGCGAGGCCCCTGGCTGGTCCGGCGGCACGCTGCATGTCGTTCTCCTCGATGTCGGGTGAGGTTTCCTCGTCGGTCGGCCGGGGTAGTCAGTGGTCATGCGAGCACTCACCTGGCACGGCATCGAGGACGTCCGTGTGACGGAGGTACCCGATCCCGTCATCGAGCAGACCACCGACGCCGTGGTCCGCGTCACCTCCACCGCCATTTGCGGGTCGGATCTGCACCTCTACGGCGTGCTGGCCCCCTACCTGCAACCGGGCGACGTGCTGGGCCACGAGTTCATGGGCATCGTCGAGCAGGTGGGCTCCGACGTCGCGACGCTCCAGCCCGGTGACCGCGTCGTCGTGCCCTTCAACATCTCCTGCGGACGCTGCTGGATGTGCCACCGCGGCCTCTTCGCCCAGTGCGAGACCACCCAGAACGTCGCCCAGGGCAAGGGTGCCAGCCTCTTCGGCTACACGAGCCTCTACGGCTCCGTGCCCGGCGGCCAGGCGGAGCGCGTCCGGGTGCCGCATGCCGACTTCGGCCCCATCCTGCTGGCGAGCGACCTGCCCGACGAGCGCTTCCTCTACCTCTCCGACATCCTGCCGACGGCGTGGCAGGCGGTGGACTACGCCGACGTCAACGGCAACGACACCCTTGTCGTGCTCGGGCTTGGCCCCGTCGGGCAGCTCGCGGTGCGCAGCGCCCTGCACCGTGGGGTCGGCCGCGTCATCGCGGTCGACCTCGTCGACGACCGCCTCGCCCTCGCCCGCTCGTGGGGAGCCGAGGTGGTCGACGTGCGCGACGTCGACGAGGTCGCCGACGCCCTGAAGGACCTGACCGACGGACGCGGACCGGATGCGGTCATCGACGCGGTCGGCATGGAGGCGCACGGCAATCCCTTGTCGGAGAAGGTCATCGCAGGCGCGAGCCGACTGCCCAAGCCGGTGGCGCGCGCCGCGATCGAGCGCGTCGGCATCGACCGCCTCTCCGCCCTGCACACGGCCGTCGCGGCGGTGCGCCGTGGGGGCACGTTGTCGATCAGCGGTGTCTACGGAGGCATGGCCGACCCGATGCCGATGATGGATCTCTTCGACAAGGGCCTGACGGTGCGCATGGGCCAGTGTCACGTGCGCCGGTGGTCCGATGACCTGCTCGACCTCGTCGGCGGTGCCGACGACGTGCTCGGCCTCGAGTCCCTGGCGACCCACCGCGCGCCGCTCGAGGCCGCACCCGAGCTCTACCGCACCTTCCAGGAGAAGAGCGACGGCTGCCTCAAGGTGGTGCTCAAGCCGTGACCGTCACCGACCGGGTCTCCGCCGACCTGGCCGCGGACGCGGCGCGGGCTCGGGGTGACGTGATCGCTGCTCTCGACCTGCCGGGGAGCCACGCTGCCGCCTTCCCCCTCCCGGGCTCGGGCGCCACGTGGCGGCTCTGGACCTCCCTCGCCGTGCTCGGCTCGGTCGACCTCACGGTGGCCCGCGCGGTCGAGCCCCACCTCGACGCGCTCGCCATCCTCGCGGAGGCTCGCGCCGCCGGCCATGGCGGCGAGGGGGCCGACGACGACGGGGCCCGCTGGGGCGTCTTCGCCGCCGAGGGCCCGGGCTCGCGCCTCGTGGCCGACGAGTCGACCGACCCGACCACCCTCGGTGGTCGCAAGCCCTGGTGCTCGCTCGCCGGCTCCCTCGACCGTGCCCTCGTGACGGCGTGGTGCGGTGACGACACCCGCAGGCTGTATGCCGTGCGCCTGGGTGCCGCCAACGGCGTGGCCCTCGAGGAGGGGGCCTGGGTCGCCCGCGGGCTGCCACTCGTGCCGAGCGGACCGGTGAGCTTCACGGCGTCGGTGGCCCACCCCGTGGGTCCGCCCGGGTGGTATCTCGAGCGGTCGGGCTTCGCGTGGGGCGGCATGGGCGTCGCCGCGATCTGGTGGGGTGGCGCCGTCGGCGTCGCCCGACGCCTGCGTGAGCAGCTGGGGCGGCGCGAGCCCGACCAGGTCGGTCTCATGCACCTCGGGGCGGTGGACGCGACCCTGCACGCGGCGTCGACCGTGCTGGAGCACGCTGCCACGTCGGTCGACACCGGAGACGCGGATGGCCCCGCCGGTGCCGCGCTGGCCCTGCGCGTGCGCCGCGTCGTGGCTCTCAGCGTCGAGGAGGTGCTCGGTCGGGTGGGCCACGCGCTCGGGCCGGGACCCCTCGCTCTCGAGGAGGAGCACGCCGGTCGCGTGGCCGACCTCCAGCTCTACGTCCGGCAGGAGCACGCCGAGCGCGACGCCGCCGTCCTCGGCCGTCAGGTGCTCAGCCACTCGGCCGAGGGCCCGGACGCCGAGGTGCTCTGGTGAGCACGGCGGCCCCGACCTTCCACCACTCCGACGCGGGCACCCCCGAGCGGGAGTGGGCAGAGCGGCCGGAGTGGGTCTCTGTTCCTCCCCTGTCGCTCAGCCCGAGCCCGGGCCTCGCCGCGGCCCCACGGCTCGTGCTCGTGGCGGCCCACCCCGACGACGAGACCCTCGGGGCGGGTGGTCTGCTCGCGACAGCCAGCGCCGCGGGTGAGCGCATCGAGGTCGTGCTGCTCAGCTCGGGCGAGGGATCCCACCCGGGATCCCGCACGCACAGCGCCGCCGACCTCGCCAGCCTGCGGGTCGAGGAGACCCGGGCGGCGCTGTCCCTGCTGGCACCGCACGCCCGCCTCGTGGTCGTGGGGCTGCACGACGGGCACCTCGCCTCCCACGAGGACGAGATCGTCGAGGCCATCGTTCGCGCGGTCGGCGAGGACGGGTCCAGGACCGTCGTCGCCGCCCCGTGGCGCCACGACGGTCACCCCGATCACGAAGCAGCCGGCCGGGCCGCCGCAGTGGCAGCCCACCGCACCGATGCCCGGCTCATCGAGTACCCGATCTGGTTGTGGCACTGGGCTGCTCCGCAGGACGCCCCGTGGTCGCGCTTCCGCACGCTGCCCCTCGACGGCGAGGTGCGTGCACGCAAGTCGCACGCGATCTCGGTGCACCGCAGCCAGGTCGCGCCGCTCTCCGACGATCCCGGCGACGAGGCCCTGCTGCTCCCGGGTGTCCTCGAGCACTTCGTGCGCGACCGCGAGACCTTCATCGAGGAGCCGCGCACCGCCGACCGGGTCTTCGACCGGGTGCACGGCGACGCGGCCGACCCGTGGAGCGTGGACGACAGCTGGTACGAGGAGCGCAAGCGCGACCTGACCCTCGCCGCCCTCCCCCGGCGGCGCTTCCGACGCGCTCTCGAGGTGGGCTGCTCCATCGGCGCGCTGACTGCACGGCTCGCCGATCGGTGCGACGAGGTGCTGGCCCTCGACGAGAGCGAGGTCGCGGCCGCTGCGGCGACCCGGCGCCTGGCGAGCACGCCGCAGGCGCGTGTGGAGCAGGCCCATCTGCCCGAGGCCTGGCCCGGCGGCCGCTTCGACCTCGTCGTCGTGTCGGAGGTCGGCTACTTCCTCAGCCCCGCCCGCCTGCGGGAGCTCATGGCCCGCGCGGAGGCGAGCCTCACCGACGACGGGGTCATCGTGCTCTGCCACTGGCGACACCCGATCGTCGGCTGGCCGCTCGACGGGCCGCGCGTGCACGAGATCTGGCACCGCTTCAGCCGCCTGCCCGTCATCGCCGAGCACCGTGAGGACGACTTCCTCCTCGACGTCCTCGGCGACGCCTCGGACCACCGCGCGGGCACGCCGTGAGGCACCTCGACCTGCGCGCCGCCGATCGCGCCCACCACCCCGCGCCGGGGGATGCCGTGCGGCAGGTCACCGTCGTCGTGCCGGCCCGCGACGAGGAGCTGCTCATCGGCCGCTGCCTCGACGGTCTCGACCGCGCGCGTCGGAGCCTGCGTCGGCACCGTCCCGATGTCGCCGTCGAGGTGGTCGTCGTGCTCGACGCGTGCACCGACGGCACGGCCGATGTCGTGGCGCGGCACGGAGGCCTGACGGTGCTGGCCGTCGACGCCGCGCGCGTCGGCGCGGCCCGACAGGCCGGCATACGGCACGTCCTCGAACGGGCCGGCACCGACCCGCGGGCCGACGGCCGCGTCGACGACGTCGCGCACTGGGTCACCAACACCGACGCCGACAGCGTCGTGCCCTCGTCGTGGCTCATCGACCAGCTGGCCCTGGCCGAGGTCGGCCACGACGTCGTCGTGGGCGTCGTGGAGCCCGACCCGACAGAGCTGGCCACTGACGTGCTCGCCCGCTGGCGCGGACGGCACCAGCTCGTCGAGGGGCAAGCACACGTGCACGGCGCCAACCTCGCCTTCCGGATGTCGGCCTACCTGGCGGGTGGCGGCTTCGAGCCCCTGCCCGTGCACGAGGACGTGCGCCTCGTCGAGCGGATGCGCCTCGGGGGTGCGCGGATCGCTGCCACGGCGCGCGTGCGGGTGCGCACCTCGGCCCGCACGACCGGACGCGCTCCCCAGGGTTTCGCGGCCTACCTCGACGAGCTCGCACACGGCGGCCCCGTCGCCGATGCCGGCTGAGCGCGATCGGGGAGCCCTCTCCCGTGGAGGCGTCGCCGCCGCCCCTCCCCACCCCGTTGACCCACCACCACCCGGAAGGACCCCGATGACACGCTTCGGCTACACGCTGATGACCGAGCAGAGCGGACCCAAGGACCTCGTCCGCTGGGCCGTGGCCGCCGAGCAGGCCGGCTTCGACTTCGAGGTCTCGAGCGACCACTTCTCACCCTGGCTCACCGAGCAGGGGCACGCCCCGTATGCGTGGTCGGTGCTCGGCGCCGTGGCCCATGCCACCGAGCGGGTCGACCTCATGACCTACGTCACCTGCCCGACGATGCGCTACCACCCCGCGGTCGTCGCCCAGAAGGCCGCGACCCTGCAGATCCTCGCCGACGGCCGCTTCACGCTCGGGGTCGGCAGCGGTGAGAGCCTCAACGAGCACGTCGTCGGGGAGGGCTGGCCCGGGGTGATCACCCGCCAGGAGATGCTCGTCGAAGCCATCGACATCATCCGCCAGCTGCACACGGGTGACCTCGTCACCCACCACGGCGACTACTTCGACGTCGACTCCGCCCGCATCTGGGACGTGCCCGACGAGCCGGTGCAGATCGGGGTCGCTGTGGGCGGCGACAAGGGCATCGACCGCCTCGCCCCGCTCGCCGACCACCTCATCGCGGTGGAGCCCGACGCCGACCTCATCACGTCGTGGAACGACACCGAGGGCTCGCCGCGCATCGGTGGCTCGGCACGGGCGATCGGGCAGATCCCCATCTGCTGGGGACCCGACCGTGACGCAGCCGTCGAGCTCGCCCACCAGCAGTTCCGGTGGTTCGGCGGCGGCTGGTCGGTCAACTCCGACCTGCCGACGCCTGCGGGCTTCTCCGGGGCGAGCCAGTTCGTGCGGCCCGAGGACGTCGCCGAGTCGATCCCGTGCGGCCCTGACCTCGACGCCATCGTCGAGGCCGTCAGCGCCTACTGGAAGGCCGGATTCACCGACATCGCCCT
Organism: Humibacillus xanthopallidus; assembly: GCF_044793955.1. GTDB lineage: Bacteria > Actinomycetota > Actinomycetes > Actinomycetales > Dermatophilaceae > Humibacillus > Humibacillus xanthopallidus_C. The sequence continues at coordinate 3,713,050 of NZ_CP084995.1, forward strand.
CGTGCAGGTGGGCGGCGACACCCAGCAGGACTTCCTCGAGCAGGCGGCCGAACCGCTGCTCGACAAGCTGCGGAGGGCAGCCCAGTGAGCAGCGAGCCCGTGGCAGCCCCCGACCTGGAGGAGGCGCGACGGCTGCTGCGCACCTACCTGCGCGACCACGACTCCGGGGCCCTGGCCGGAGCGCGCCGTTTCGGCTCCGCCGCCCAGGGCCATCGCGACCCGCAGGCCCGTGCCGAGCTCACCGCGCTGCACGCCGAGGTCGAGCAGGACCGGCGCAGCCTCGCGTCGGTCATGCAGCGTCTCGAGATCACGCCCGACCCGCTCAAGCGGCTCGTCACCGCTGCCGGGGAGCAGCTCGGGCGCCTCAAGCCGAACGGCTTCCTGGCGCAGCGCAGCCCGCTCACCGACGTCGTCGAGCTCGAGGCGCTCACCATGGCCGTCACCGGCAAGCAGCGGCTCTGGGAGACGCTCGCCGCCCTCGGGCCCGAGATCACCCTGACCGACCCCGACGAGCTGGCTGGGCTCCGTGACCGGGCACTCGACCAGCGCGAGCGTCTCGGACGGCTGCACGCGGCGAGCGCCGCCGCCCTGGCCACCGGCTGAGGCGCCCGACGGCCCAAGAGGCCAGACGGCGCGGGGCCCGGGGTCCGACCGTGAGGTCGGACCCCGGGCCCCTCTGTGTGCATTGCTCCACCGGAGTGCCGGCAGGGCGACTGGTCAGCCCGGCAGGCGGTTGAGCACTGCCGTCATCTGCTCCTCGGTGTCGCTGGCGAGCTTCTCGAAGACGAGCTTCATCGCCGGCGCGGCGAGGGTGGCGGCCCCGTGCATGTCGAGGTCGGCCGTGTAGGTGATCTGGCTGCCCGAGCCGTCGGGCGTCACGGAGATCGAGTCCGTCGAGGTCGCGCTGTCGTTGCGACCGACGAAGGTGAGGCCACCCGCCGACAGCTCGGTCAGCTCGTAGTCGAGCTCGGTGGTGACGCCCATGATCTTCGAGACGTTGTGCCACCGAGTGCCGACGACGACGGGCCCCGGCGAGGTCTGCGTGCACTGCTCGGTGCCGGGGTCCCACTCCTGAGCCCGGGAGAAGTCCTTGAGGTAGTCGAGGACGGTCGTGGGCGCCGGATCGACGCGGAAGGTGCGGCTGACGGTGGGCATGGGTCCTCCAGGTGGGTTGCTGTGGTCTCGGGCCCCACCGCGCGGGACCCGACGGACGGGGGGCCGGTCAGAAGACCGCGCCACCTCCGGTGACACCGATGACGGTGCCCGAGACGTAGCTCGCGTCGGACGGCGACGCGAGGAAGACATAGGCCGGGGCGACCTCGCCGGGCTGGCCGGCGCGGCCAAGGGGGGTGTCTGCCCCGAACGTCTCGATCTTGTCCTTGTCACGGGTCGCGGGCTGGAGCGGCGTCCAGATCGGTCCGGGGGCGACCGCATTGACGCGGATCCCCTTGGGCCCCAAGGCCGCCGCGAGGTTGACCGTGAGGTTGTTGATGGCCGCCTTGGTGGCTGCGTAGTCGAGCAGCGCGGGCGACGGGTCGTAGGCCTGGATCGAGGTCGTCATGATGATCGACGAGCCCGGGCCGAGGTGCGGCTCGGCGGCCTGGGTGAGCCAGATGACGGCGTGCAGGTTGGTGCGCAGCACGCGCTCGACGTGCTCGGGCTCGAGCCCCGCGAGGCCGGAGGGCCCCCGGTCCCAGTGGTATCCGGCGTTGTTGACGAGGATGTCGAGCCCGCCGAGACCCTCGACCGCGTCGGCCACGACCTGCTGGCACGTCTCGCGCTCGACCAGGTCACCGGGCACGAGCACACCCGTCCGGCCGGCGCGCCGCACCCAGCCGAGGGTGTCCTCGGCGTCGGACTGCTCCTCGGCGAGGTAGCTGATGGCCACATCGGCACCCTCGCGGGCGAAGGCGATCGCCACGGCCCGCCCGATGCCGGAGTCTCCTCCGGTGATGAGGGCCTTGCGGCCCTCCAGCTTGCCGTGACCGACGTAGGTCTCCTCGCCGTGGTCGGGCACCGGGTCCATGGCGCTCGTCAGGCCCGGGGGCTGCTGCTGCTGGGGCGGGAAGCCGCCCTTGGCGTCATGGCGCACGAGGGCTTCGGCGCGTTCGGCGATCTCGGACATGAGCTGTTCCTCCGATGGTGGGATGGGTCTGGCTGGCCTGCCGCCCGGCGGAAGCCGCCTTGACGTGCCGCTGCGGCTCGCCTGACGGCTGGGTCAGCGGACGGCCTTCTTGGCGGCCTTCTTTGCCGTCTTGCTTGCGGCCTTGGTCGCGGTCTTGCTCGCGGTCTTGGTCGCCGTCTTGCTTGCGGCACGCGTGGTTGCCCCGGCGGCCACGCCACCCGACGCGGCGGCGGTGCGGGTCGCGCCACGGGCCGCCTCAGACTCGCGCTGCGCACCGGCGTTGCTCAGCTCACCCGACGTCGACTCGAGGTGGGCCCGGATGAACCACTGGAAGAGCTCGAGCTGGCCGACCTGGGAGATGAGCAGGTCCTGGGTGACGAGGTCGAGGTCGTCGGTGAGCTCGATGACGCCCCGGTGGTCCTCGATGACGCCGGTGTAGACGAGGTCAAGGGCGGCGAGGTGGGCGGTCGTGTCGTCGCGCAGCAGCGTGTAGTCGTCCCACGTGCGGGCGGCGACGAGGTGACCGGGCGTGCCGATCGGAGGCACCCCGAGCGTCGCCATGCGCTCGGCGGTCTCGTCGACCATGGCGCGCACGGCCTCGATCTGCGGGTCGAGCATCTCGTGCACCCCGATGAAGTGGGGGCCGACGACGTTCCAGTGCACGTGCTTGAGCGTGAGCTGGAGGTCGTTGAGGGCGTGCAGGCGCAGCTGCAGGGCCTCACCGACGCGGTGTCCGTCGCCGAGCGTGAGGCCGGGGACCGTGAACTTCGAAGTGTCTGGCATGCCGTGCCCGTACCCACCTCCGAACGCCGGTCACCGCACGTTCGCGCTCTCGATCCTGGTCCGCACCATCTCGGTGAGCTCGTCGACCGCCGCGTCGGCGGCCGGCCGGTCCCCGTCGAGCAGCAGCTGGAAGAGCACGCCCTGCCCCACCGCGAGGGTGAGCCGAGCGAGCACCTCGGCGTGACCGGAGTCGGTCACGGTCGCGAAGGCCCGACGGAAGGCAGCGACGTGGCGAGCGACGACCACCTCGCCGAGCCCGGCGGCATACGGGCGCCCGTGCATGGCGTGCGAGGCGAGCTCGAAGAAGAGCGGGCCGAAGGTCTGCGCCGAGGCGGCGGCGGCCTCCCAGTTGCGTCGGCCCGCCTCGAAGGGGTCGTCGACCTCGGCGAAGAGCCGGTCGAGCGCGGCGATCTGGTCGGCGACAACGATCTCGATCACCGCGGCGAGGAGGTCCTCACGCGAGCCGAAGTGGTAGTGCAGCATCCGTTGGCTGGTGCCGATGGACGTCGCGAGCGTCCGCAGGCTGGTGTCGCGCACGCCGTGCTCGGCGTAGTAGCCGACGGCCTTGGCCAACAGGACATCCCGCGGTCGCGGACTGCTCACACCCGCTCCGCGAGGCGTGCCATGGTCTGCGCCTCGGACTCGACCATCGACTGGGCCTTGCGCCCGAGCAGCATTCGCACGACGGGAGCCAGCGGCCCGCTCCACTCGAGCGCGAGGTCGACCACGGAGCCGCCCTCGCGGGCGCTGACCGTGTGCGTGGCGGTCGTCGTGATGCCGGGCGCGTGGGCCATCCACGTGAAGGTGCGACCCGGAGTCCACTCCGTCATCTCGTAGACGGCGGTCGGCAGCCGGGGCTGACGCACCTCGAAGCGGGACCCGACCCCCACGTCCCGCCAGGGCTCCAGGGCACGCACGGAGGTGAAGGTCGGCAGTCGGTCACCCCACTGCTCGACCTCGCTGACGAGGAGCCAGAGCCGGTCGGGTGAGCCGCTGCTCGTCGACAACGCGCTGATCATGTATCAAACGATACATCGAGGCCCCGGTGCGATGCCACAAGTCCGAGGGGGTGGTGCGCCGCACCCGCGCTCTGGTTAGCCTTACGGCAGGTCGCCGCCCGGTCGACCTGTCATCGTGTCGATCGAGGAGGGCGCGTGGCGGGCATCGAGGACGAGCAGGTCGTGCTCGTCGACGACGACGGCCGAGCGCTCGGGACGGCCCCCAAAGCGACGGTCCACGGGCCGCACACCCCCCTGCACCTGGGCTTCTCCTGCTACGTCTTCGACGCGGACGACCACGTGCTCGTGACCCGGCGGGCCCTCGACAAGCGCACCTTCCCCGGCGTGTGGACCAACAGCTTCTGCGGACATCCGGCCCCCGGCGAGCCATTGCCGTATGCCGTCCGGCGGCGTGCCGCCGACGAGCTCGGTCTCGAGGTGGGCGAGCCCCGCCTCGTCCTGCCGGACTTCCGCTACCGCGCCGAGATGGCAGGTGTCGTCGAGCTCGAGCTGTGCCCGGTCCTCGCGGTGCACGTCGACCGCGACCAGCCCGTGCGGCCACGAGACGACGAGGTCGCGGAGTGGGCCTGGGAGCCGTGGGACGACCTCGTGACGTCGGTCACCCGAGGGCGTGAGGTGTCCGTGTGGTGCCGCGAGCAGATCGCCCTGCTCGGCCGGCTCGGCCCGCCGCACACCTGGCCCGACGAGTCGCCGCGGCTGCTGCCGGAGGCGCTGCAGCCGCCGCTCGCGACCGCACCCGGAGACAACGTTGGACATTTCCTTGATCACTGGGGCTGATGTGACCCAAGGTGAGAGCCCACCGGCCCCGCGCGCCGCCGGCTGCGTCCGGCAGCCCGCGACGTCGGGGCTGTGCCCGTCCGCCGAGCAGCGAGGAGCGACATGAGTCCACACCGGCCCGCACCCACCGCCAACGACGACGAGGTCCTCGTCGCGAGCTGGGCGAGCGAGGTGCAGGCCGAGACGCTGGGCCTCGACGAGACGCTGCGACGCACCGATCTCGTCCTCGACCGCGTCTGCGCCGAGCTCGAGCGGCAGTGGCGCTCGCGGTGTCCCGAGGCCGCCGACGTGCTCCGGGCCGACCTGCCCGAGCACCTGCGCAGCTGGCTGCTGCCCGCCACGGGCAAGCGTCTGCGCCCGGTCATGTGCCACTGGGGCTGGGTGAGTGCCGGCGGCCCGGCCCGTGGCGTGGGCCGCGACGACACCGTCACCGTGTGCGCCGCGCTCGAGCTCGTGCACCTCTTCGCGCTCGTGCACGACGACGTCATGGACCGGTCCGACTCACGCCGCGGCCGCGTGACGACGCACGTCGAGGCAGCCGAGGAGCACACGTCCGCAGGGGCGCTCGGCGACCCGGCCCTCTTCGGCGACAGCATCGCCATCCTCTTCGGTGACCTCGCGCTCACCGAGTCGTGGGTGCTCACGGGCTCTCTCGAGGCCCCGCTGCAGCGGGCCTGGGCCGACATGCTCCGCGAGCTGGTGCAGGGCCAGCTGCTCGATGTCACCGGCGCCGCGGCCCGGCGGCGCGACCTCGCCCAGGCGCGCCGGGTGGCGCGCCTCAAGTCGGGCGCCTACACCGTGCAACGGCCGCTCCTGCTCGGGGCGCTCGCCGCGCGGGCCGACGCCGACGCCCTGGCCGCCCTCGAGGCCTACGGCGGGCACGTGGGTGAGGCCTTCGCCCTGCGCGACGACGTGCTCGGCATCTGGGGCGACCCGGAGCGCACCGGCAAGCCCGTCGGTGACGACCTGCTCCGGGGCAAGGCGACCGTGCTGCTCGCCGAGGCCCGCCGCCTCCTCCCGGAGGACATCGCCGAGCGCTACCTCGGGCACCGCTCGGTCATCACGGATGCCGACGTCGGGGTGCTGCAGCAGCTCATGCTCGACGCCGGGGTGCTCGAGCAGGCCGAGCAGCGCATCACCCACGAGGTCGACCTCGCCCTCACCGCTCTCGACCACGTCGACCTCGACGCCACCGGCGTCGAGGTCCTGCGGTCTCTCGCTCGATCGATCGCCTGGAGGGACGCATGAGCGTCATCGTCATCGGGGCCGGCCTCTCGGGCCTGTCCGCCGCCTGCCACCTCGCCGGACGGGGGCACGAGGTGACACTCGTCGAACGCGAGGACCGCCCCGGTGGCCGCGGCCTGCGGCGCCGCCAGGAGGGCTTCGTCTTCGACACCGGCCCGACCGTCATGACGATGCCAGGTCTCGTCGACGACGCCCTGCGCGCCGTGGGCACGACCATCGAGGCCGAGCTGCCGATGACGCTGCTCGACCCGGCCTACCGTGCCGTCTACGCCGACGGCTCGACGATCCACGTGCGCCACGGCATCGAGGCGATGCGCGACGAGATCGCGCGCACCTGCGGGCCCAAGGACGCCGAGGCCTTCCCGCGCTTCGCGGCGTGGCTGAAGCGCCTCTACGAGGTCGAGATGCCGCACTTCATCGACCACAACTTCGACTCCCCGCTGGGGCTCGCCTCCTCGCCGAAGGCCGCCGCGACCCTCGTGCGGATGGGCGGCTTCCGTCGGCTCGGGCCGGTGGTGCGCGGGTGGTTCGACGACGAGCGGCTGCACCGGCTCTTCTCGTTCCAGGCGCTGTATGCCGGGTTGTCGCCCGAGGACGCGCTCGCCATCTATGCGGTGATCACCTACATGGACTCCATCGAGGGAGTGTGGTTCCCGAAGGGCGGCATGGACGCCGTGCCGGCCGCTCTCGCGGCGGCGGCGGCCCGCGCCGGGGTCGAGCAGCACTACGGGGCCGGCGTCGAGCGTCTCCTGCTCGACCGCAGGGGCGCCGTGAGCGGGGTGGCCCTCGACTCCGGCGAGCAGCTGCGCGCCGATGCCGTGGTCTGCACCCTCGACCTGCCGACGGCCTACGACCGACTGCTGCCGCAGCTCAAGCCGCCGCGCGCCGTGCGGTCGGGCACCTACTCCCCCTCGGCCGTCGTGTGGCACGTCGGCGCGCGGGGTCTGCCCGCCGACGGCACGGCCCACCACAACATCCACTTCGGTGACGACTGGGTCGGCAGCTTCAAGGCCCTCATCGACGACCGCAGCCTCATGCCCGACCCGTCGCGCCTCGTCACCGTGCCCACGGTGACCGATCCGACCCTGGCGCCCGAGGGCTGCTCGACGCTCTACGTGCTCGAGCCGGTGCCCAACCTCACGGGCACCGTCGACTGGGAGACGACCCGCCCGCAGATGGCGGAGCGGCTCACGGGCTTCCTCGATGCCAACGGCTACCCGACCGACATCGTCACCGACCACCTCATGACGCCGCTCGAGTGGCGGGACCTCGGCATGCACGAGGGCACGCCCTTCGCCCTCGCCCACACCTTCGGGCAGACCGGGCCGTTCCGGCCGGGCAACCTCGACCGTCGCGTGCCCGGCCTCGTATTCGCCGGGTCCGGCACGGTGCCCGGCGTCGGGGTGCCGATGGTGCTCGTCAGCGGCAAGCTCGCTGCCGACCGGGTCGATGCCTACCTGCCGGCCCCGGCCGGCGGGGGTCCGGCCCGTGGCGGCCTGGCTCGCTCGGGGTCGGCTCGGCCCGGGTCGGGTGGCACGGACGGCGGGAGCACAGAGAGCACAGAGAGCACGGGGAGCACGGTGTGAGCACCGTCGACGACACGATGACCGAGCAGGTCGCGCAGGGCTACCGCGTCTGCGCGCGCATCACCCGTGAGCACGGCACGACCTATTACTGGGGCACGATCCTGCTCCCGCCGGAGCGACGCCGGCACGTCTACGCGGTCTATGCCCTGTGCCGCCTCGCCGACGACATCGTCGACGCACCGGGCGCGACCGGCCCGGTGCAGGTGGCCGAGACGACCCAGCGCCTGGCGCGCTTCGCCGAGCACTTCCGCGAGGTCGCCGCGGGCGCCCCGACCCAGGACCCCGTCATCGCCGCCGTCGGCCACAGCGTGCGCACCTGCGGCATCGAGGGCGAGTGCTTCGACCGCTTCTTCCGCGCCATGGCCCAGGACCTCACCCAGACCACCTACGAGACGTGGGACGACCTGCTCGGCTACATGGACGGCTCGGCCGCCGTCATCGGCGAGATGATGCTCCCGGTGCTGCGCCCCCTCTCCCCCGACGCCCTCGGGCCGGCACGCGCGCTCGGCCAGGCCTTCCAGCTGACCAACTTCCTGCGCGACATCGGTGAGGACCTCGAGCGGGGGCGCGTCTACGTGCCCCAGGAGGACCTGCGCCGCTTCGGGGCCGACCCCCACCTGCGCCGGGTGACGCCCGAGTGGCGTGAGCTCATGCGCTTCGAGATCGAGCGCAACCGCGCCCTCTACGTCGAGGCCGACCGCGGCATACCGCTGCTGCCGCCCTCCTCGGCCCGCTGCGTCTCCGCGGCGCGCACGCTCTATGCGCGCATCCTCGAGCGCATCGAGGCCCGCGACTACGACGTCTTCTCCGGACGGGCCCGGGTGCCGACCTGGCACAAGGCGGCCCTCAGCACCCGCATCCTCATCCTCGGACCCACGAAGCGAAGGGCGGCCACCCCATGAGCCTGCGCTCCCTCCTGCGCGCCACCCCCGACACCGGGCACGCGCCCGTCAGCCCGGCGCGTCCCATCAACCCGCTCCGGCGCATGCCCGCCGAGCCGCGCGACCGCCTGGCCGGCACGTGGCGCGACGCGCGGCCGGCCCGCATCCGACGGTCCTTCCTCGATGCCCAGCAGCGCGACCCCGGCGGCTGGCACGTCGTCGGGGCCTCGACCGACGTCGGTGCCACCCGGTCGGTGACCCGCACGGTGGCTGACCGCGAGGTCGTGCTCTGGCGCGGCGAGGGCGGCAGCCTGCTCGCCGGGCCCGGCGCCTGCCCGCACCTCGGTGCCCTGCTCGAGGACTGCGAGGTGATGCACGGCCAGGTCTACTGCCGCTGGCACGGCCTCGCCCTCGGTCCGGGCACGCGCCGCGACTGGCTCACCTTCCCGGCCCACGACGACGGGGTGCTCCTCTGGGTGCAGCTGCCCACGGAGGGCGAGACGCCGAGTGCGCTCCCGACCCTGACGACGCGACCGCCGGTCGCACAGTCCTTCGCGACCGTGGTGGCGGTGCGCGGGGTCTGCGAGCCGGCCGACGTCATCGCCAACCGCCTCGACCCGTGGCACGGCACCTGGTATCACCCCTACGCATTCAGCCACCTCACCGTCGACGACGCAGCCTCGTCCGACGACCGCCTCGTCGTCGACGTCGCGTTCCGGCTGAGCCGCACGTGGGGCGTGCCGGTGCGGGCCGAGTTCGCCTGCCCCGACGCGCGCACGATCGTCATGACGATCGTCGAGGGCGAGGGCACCGGCAGCGTCGTCGAGACGCACGCCACCCTGACCGGCCACGACCGCTCCGGACGCCCGTGCACCGTCATGACCGAGGCGACGATCGCGCACTCCGACCGCACCGGCTTCGGCATCGCCCGCGCCGCCGCCCGGCTCATCCGGCCCGCGGTCGCGTCGACCGCCCGCCAGCTCTGGGTCGACGACATGGCCTATGCCGAGCGCCGCTGGCTGCTGCGCGACCGCGGAGAGACCTACGGCGCCTGAGCGCCGCCCTGACCGACCGCTCGGGAGGATCGCCGGCTCTGGGTGTCGGTGACCTCCCGAGCCGCGCCGGTGGCGGGGTCAGTCGGCCGCGCCGAGCAGCCGCCGCGCGGCATGGGCCACCGTGTGCCCCCGTCCGCGGGTCGGCACCGTCCAGAGGTCGTGTCCGGGGAGCCCCCGGCGGTTGAGCAGCTCGTTGGCGGCCATCCACCCGGTCGTCGCAGCCCGCTCCATGAGCGCCACCGGGTGCTCGCAGCGCACCCCGTCGCCGGCCAGCACGACGCGCGGGTCGGGTGTGACGACGCCGGGCCGCGCCGCCCAGGCGTCCGTGCCCGCCAGGGGGCAGTCGCGGGCGAGCAGCCACTCCTCGTGGAGCACCGTCGCACCGGCGAGCTCGGGGTGGAGGCGCCCCAGCTGGTGACTCAGCTCCGCACGCAGGTCACCCTCGTCGGTGCCGTCGGGCACGGCATACGCGTGCAGCTCGACGACGCAGCCGCCGGTGCGCGCTGCCCACTGCCCTGCCCCGGTCTCCATCTGGTCGACGAACGTGACGTTGTCGAGCGGCCCGTAGCCGCTCGTGCCGAGGAAGAGCGGGCTGCCCGGTGCCGCAGGGCGATCGAGCCACTGACGCCACACGGCGAAGGCCGGTGCGATGCGCTGCTGCGCGATGGCCGCGCGCCACACGGGGTCGCCGAGCCAGTCGGCGTCGGCGACGAGCCGCTGCAGGGGCTCCCGGTCGGTCGCGAGCACGACGCCGCTCGCTGACACGGTGGTGCCGTCACCCAGATGCACCCGTATGCCGTCCGGCCCGTCCTCGAGGGCAGCGACCTCCGTGCCCGTGCGCACCTCGACCCCCAGGGTGGCGAGGTGGGCGCCGAGGGGCGCCCACAACGCGGCGTCGTAGTCGTCTCCTGGCACGTCGAAGAGCAGCCCCTCGGCCGAGCCGGTGAAGTAGGTGTGGAACATCGCGACGAGCTCGCCGCCGGAGAAGTCACGCGGGTCGGCGAAGAAGCTGCGGGCGAAGACCTCGAGGGCGAGGTGCCGCGCCTCGTGGGGGAAGCGGAGCCGATCGAGCACGTCGGCCGCGCTCACACCGTCGTAGTCGGCATACGTCTGCGGGAAACGCACGTCGAGCAGGCCGAGCGCGGCGCCGACGTCGACGTGTCGCAGGGCGCTGACGGGGAAGCTCGGGCTCTGGGCGACGAAGGCCGCGATGCTGAGCGGCGGCGTGCGCGGGATGCGGGCGAACGAGTCGGTCGGCCCGTCGGCGAGCGTCAGGGGGTAGTCGTCGACGGGCTCGAGCCGCTCGAGGGCGGGGTCGGCACGCCTCAGCAGCGAGCGCAGGTTGTAGTACTGCCGGAAGAAGGCGTGGAAGCCGCGGCTCATCGTCATCGGCTCGCCCTGCTCCGTCGTGACGGGCCACGAGCGCACCCGGCCCCCCAGCGTCGACTCGCGCTCGATGAGCACGACCGGCACCCCGCGCTCGGCGAGGCCGGTGGCTGCGGCGAGTCCGGCGATGCCACCACCGACGACGACCACGGGTGACAGGTCGGGAGCGGGATCGAGCGGACCGGCGGGGACGCGGGCGGTGTGCCGCTCGGCCCGGGGGTCGAGGCCCGGGGTCCAGCGTGCCCGTCCGGGCATCCTCGGCCGCTGGGGCATCCGGAGTCTCGGGGGCAGGGCGGGGAGGCGGCTCATGCGTCAGCCGGCCGACGGCCGACGACGGTGTGCACGATGCCGCGCTGCCACCCGCCCGCGTGGTGCGTCGTGACGTCGACGAAGCCTGCGCGTCGCAGGCGCGCCTCGAGCTCGGCGGTCGAGTCCATGTCGATCACGCTGCGCCAGAGGTAGCGGTAGAGGCGGGTGGTGCGCGAGGTCATCCAGCCGAGCGGGATGACGATCGACCAGCACATCGCCGTCCAGAGGGCGCTCGCGGCCGGCTGCCCGCGCACGGAGTAGTCGTGCACGGCGAGCACGCCGCCGGGGCGGAGCTCGTCGCGGATGGCCGCGATGACGGCGTCGCGGTCGGGCACGTTGCGCACGAGGTAGGCCGCGAGCACCCCGTCGAGGCCTCCGGCCTCGCGCGCTGCGGCGAGCTCGGGCTGGTGCGCCAGCGCCTCGGCGCGACCCTGGGCGAAGCCGACCCACGAGGGCCAGGCCTTGCTGCGTGCGGCGTCGAGCATGCCCGGCGAGCCGTCGACGGCCAGCACCGCCGCCGGGCGGGCGGCCGTGCGACCGCCCGGGGTGGCGTGCCGGCGCACGGCCTCGACGAGGGCGCGGGTCGACGCCCCCGATCCGCACCCGAGGTCGAGCAGGTGCAACGGGCCGGCCGGCCGCGTGGACTCGCCTCCGGCCGGGACCGGGGCGGCGTCGGGGATGGCACTGAGGAGCGCATCGGCCGAGGCCCGCAGCTGGGCGTGGTAACCCGGGCTCATGCCGACCATGAGGTCATAGCGCTCGGCCACCTCGTCGAAGGCCTCGGGCACCTCCGTGCGCGTCACCTGCCCTGCGTCCACCGGTCCTCCTCGTCGTGGTCGTGCGCGACCGCCGGCTGGTGCTCGGGGTCGGTCCGGTGTGAGCGCTTGGCGCGCTCCCACAGGACGATCGTGCTCGCCACCATCGCGAACCCGAAGAGATAGTCCTCGACCGGCACGTCCCAGGGCCACCGCAGGCCCAGGTGGTGCTCGGGGTTGTAGAGGACGATGGGCGCCGTCAGCTTGGTCAGCCAGCCATCGACGATCATCTGGAAGGCGAAGACGATCGCCATGGCCAGCCAGAACTGGAGCCGGGTGAACAGGCGCGTGCCCGACCAGCGCTCCAACGCGATGGTGATGACGACGGCCACCACGGCGAGCACGGTGTACTCAGGCATCGGCGTTCGCCCCCGACCGCAGCTTGCGCACGAAGCGGAGCACCTGCCCGACCGCCTCATAGGTCAGCAGCCCGCAGATCGGGATGACGAGGAAGAAGACGAGCTCCTCCAGGGGCATGCGCAGCGGCAGGTCGATGCCGGTGACGTAGAGCGGGTTGTAGGACCAGTGGCCGCGCCAGATGCCCACGATGTCCCACACCGAGAAGGCGACGACGACAGGCACCATCGCGGCGACGAGCAGGGCCGGTCGGCGATAGACCCGGGCACCGAGGACGAACTCGAGCGGCAGCGTGATCGCGAGGCATGCCGCCATCAGGAGCAGGTACTGGTAGCGATCCACGCCGTTCCTCCACGATCACCGGTCGTCGTCGGGGTCGGTGCGGCCCAGGGGCCGGCGAGCACCACCCTACGTGGCACGGGCCACTCGCGCGGAGGCGCCCACGTCTGGGACCGGCGCAGGGGGGTAGGGCCCCCGTAGAGGCTGGTGGAGGGCGTGCGACGCGGCACGCCCCGACCCGTGCACCGATCCATGCCCCGACCCATGCTGAGCGATCCCGAGGAGGCGAGCGATGCAGCCACGACCGGCGGTGACCGAGGTCGTCCGTGTGGTCGCCCGCCAGCACACACGCATCCGAGGGCTGCTCCACGAGGTGGCCCTGAGCGGCGGGACGGACCGGACGGCAGCGGCCGGCTGGCTCTCTCACTACCTGCTGCTGCATGTCGCCGCTGAGCAGATCGGGCTGCGCCGCGCGCCCGTGGGCACGGCGGAACGGGTCGACGCAGCAGCCCGGATGGGGCCGCTTGCTGGTCTCGCCCTGACGCTCGACCTCGACGACGCCGTCGTGCACCACCGCGTCGCCACCCTCGAGGCCGCCGTGCTGAGTCACGCGCGTGCACAGGAGCGCTCGGTGCTGCCGCGGATGCTGTCGTCGTGGCCCCTGGCCGACCTGCACCGTGCTGTCGCCGCGCTCGAGGCCGCCGACACCGTCTTCGACCACGGGCCTGCCGAGCCCGCGGTCACCTGCCCCGGGACGCTCGACCCGTGGCACACCGCCGTGGGTGCCATCCAGCGCGTCCTCGAGACTCCGCCCCCCTGACCGCCTCAGGGCGAGAGGGTGCGGCCGGCGATGAGGACCGCCGCGACGAGGGCGACGACACCGACGACGAGGGTGACCACAGCGGTGCGCACGACGTCGGCGCCGGCGAGGGGAGGTGCGACGTCCGGCTGCCCGGCCCCCGTCAGGTCGCGTTGCCGTCGCCACCCGATCCAGGCGAGGTCGGCGCTCCAGCACAGGCCGAGCACCGCCAGCACCCAGCCCGCCGGGCCGAGCTGCGGCGGGAGGACCCTCAGGCAGAGCAGCGAACCGACCGCGACGCTGAGCGCGGTGCGCCGCCACGCGAACGCCGTGCGCTCCTCCGCGAGCCCGGGCCCGCTCGGCACGCTCACAGGAGCAGGCCCACCAGCACCGCCACGCAGACGATGCCGAGGATGATGACGATCGGCAGCTTGAGGCCCGACGACGGCAGCGAGCCCACGTGGCGCATCGCCCTTTCGGTGCGCACCCAGCCGAGCCATGCCTGCACCGCTGCGGCGATGCCGGCGAGCAGGAGCAGCAGCGAGATGGTGAGGCGCAGCGGCTGCGAGACCGGCAGCTCGAGCGCCTCGACCGCGAGGCCCCCGGCGACGAAGGCGAGCGAGGTGCGCACCCACGCCAGGAAGGTCCGCTCGTTGGCCAGGCTGAAGCGAGGGTCGGGGTCCTCGCCCTTCCCGTAGACGGAGCGGGGGAAGCGGCGCGCCTCGCTGCTCATGGCGGGGAGCTCCCTTCAGGGTCGGGCAGGTCCGGGACGGGGGCTGCGGCTCAGCCGGCGCCAGCCGGCGGTCGCGAGCCACGGGGCGACGCCGGGTCCGGCGCCGCTCTCACTGTGCCATGTCCGGCCCCGTGCTGGCCTACCCTTCGAGAGTGGCCACCGTCCTCGTCGTCGACGACGACCCGATCGTGCGCGAGGTGCTCAGCAGCTATCTGCTCCGAGCCGGCCTCGAGGTCGCCGAGGCCGGCGACGGCGAGGCGGCCCTGCGGGCGTTCGAGGCAGGGCACCCCGACCTCGTCGTGCTCGACCTCACCCTGCCGCGCCTCGACGGCCTCGAGGTCTTCCGTCGCATGCGCGCCGTGCGCGGCGACCTGCCCGTCGTGATGCTGACGGCCCGGGGCGAGGAGTCCGACCGGGTGCTGGGCCTCGAGGTGGGGGCTGACGACTACATCACCAAGCCGTTCAGCAACCGTGAGCTCGTGCTGCGGGTGCAGTCGATCCTGCGTCGGGTCGCCGTGCCGTCGACCACGCCCCCGAGTGCTGGGGCCGACGCTGCCCCGGCAGCCTCCGTGAGCGAGGCCCTCGTCGACGGTGACCTCCGGGTCGACCGGCGTCGCCACGAGGTCTGGCTCGGGGAGACGCCGCTCGCCCTGACGGTGCGCGAGTACGACCTGCTCGTGCACCTCATGGCGACGCCCGGCACCGCGCACTCCCGGCGCGCCCTGATGACGGACGTGTGGGGGTGGGACTACGGCGACGAGGCCACGGTGACCGTGCACGTGCGCCGCCTGCGCGAGAAGGTCGAGCGCGACCCGTCGCAGCCGGAGCGCATCACGACGGTCTGGGGCGTCGGCTACCGCTGGGACGGCGCGTCGTGATCGCCGAAGCGGCGGCGGTCGCGGCTCTGACGTCGGTCGTCGTCGGGGTCGTCGGCGCCCTGCTCGTGCGATGGACCTCGAGCCGGTCCCTGGCCCTGGCCGCCGCCATCGCGCCGCTCGTCGTGCTGGTCAGCGTCGCCATCGGCACGGCGATCGCCGCCCGGGCGATGTTCATCAGCGACCACGACCGGATGGTCGTCATCATCGTCATCGGCACGTGCCTGCCCGTCGCCGCCGTCTTCGGGTGGCTCATCGCGCGTCAGGTGCAGCACCGCGCCCGTGAAGCGGCCGAGACCGCCGCCGAGCTCGAGCGCGACCGCCGCGTCGAGGCCGACCGGCGCGAGCTCGTCGCGTGGCTCTCGCACGACCTGCGCACCCCCCTGGCCGGCATCCGGGCGATGGCCGAGGCGATGGAGGACGGTGTGGCCGCGGCGGAGCTGCACTACCCCTCGCGCATCCGCGGCGAGGCCGACCGCATGGCGGCCATGATCGGTCAGCTGCTGTCGCTCGCCCGGCTGCAGTCGGAGAGCGTGCAGCTCGACCGCACCGAGGTCGACCTCCGAGACGTCGTCTCCGACGCCCTCGCCTCGGCCCGGATCCTCGCCGAGCGCAAGGGGATCCGCGTCCTCGGCGCCGCCGGTGACACCGTCGTCGCCCACATCGACGCCCAGGAGGTCTCGCGCGCCCTCGACAACCTCGTGGCCAACGCGGTGACCCACTCACCGGGCGGGAGCACCATCGAGGTCGACCTCGACGCCGGCAACGACGGGGCGGTCATCGCGGTCACCGACGGCTGCGGCGGCATACCCGACGGTGACCTGCCGCACGTCTTCGACACCGGCTGGCGCGGCGACTCCGGGCGCAGCCCGGGCGACGACCAGGGCACCGGCCTGGGCCTCACCGTCGCGCGGGCGATCGCCCGCGCACACGGCGGTGACCTCACGGTCGCCAACGTCTCCGGGGGCTGCCGCTTCGAGCTCCGCCTGCCGACCGCTCGCGCCGCGAGCGCCGTCGGCAGCCGGGACACCCCGGTGGCCTGACCCGACCGGTCACTCCGGCGCCGAGATCGCCGTCCTGATCGCTGCCAGCTCCGCCGCCGTGACGCCCTCCGGCCGCATCACGGCGTTCCAGCCGTCGACGTACTCCACCGTGTACTTGTGACCGTGACCCGCGGGAACCCCCGTCGAGAAGGGGAGGTCGGCGGTGACCTGCCAGAAGGTGATGAAAGGCATCCACAGCATGCCCTCGAGCACGTCGCGGCCCGGGGGCTCGCTGATCCAGTCGGGCTCGGTGAAGATGAGGTTCGGGCTCCACCAGACGATCGGGTCTGACGGGTGCATGAGATAGACCACCCGGGTGCCGTCCCAGGGCCGCTCTGCCGGCGGGATCGCCGTGCCCGCGTCGGTCGTGAAGCGGACCGTGCGGCCGTCCTTGTAGACCGGCTCGATCTCGAGGCTGCCCGGGTCGCGGTGGTCGCTGAAGTCGCGGAAGAGCGTGTTGAAGTTGGGGGGTCCGGCAAACACCGTGCCGGCGGTCCGGTTGCGCAGGTCGAACTCCCCGCTGAAGGCGGTCTCGCCGCCGAAGGTCCCCAGGCTCTCACCCGAGACGTAGAGCCGGGGGCGCTGGTCCTGCGGCAGCTGCGACCACCGCTCGTAGACCGCGTCGAAGAGGGCGCGTCCGGCCTCCCTCGCCTTGCTCTGGTCGACGAGGAAGGAGAGCCAGGACGGCAGGTAGGAGTACTGCATCGCCACGCTGGCGGCGTCTCCGTCGCTCAGGTACTCGAAGGGGGCGACGAGGGCGGGGTCGACCCATCCGCTGCCGGTCGTGGTGATGACGAGCAGGTTGGTGCGCTCGAAGCCGCCAGCCCGCTCGAGGTCGTCGACGGCCATCGCCGCGCGACCCTCGGCGTCGTCGGCCGAGTCGAGGCCCGCGTAGGTGCGGATCGGCTCGACCGCAGGTCGGCCGACGACGGTCTCGATCTCGCTGGCCGTCGGCCCCGATGCCGCGAACGTGCGACCCTCCCTGCCGAGCGTGTCCCAGGGCACCACCGAGCCCGGGCCACCCGACCGCAGGGCCGACGTCGGCTGCTCGACGCCCTCCTCGGTGATGCCGTTGCGCACCGAGAACGCCTGGTCCATCGCCGTCACGAGACCATTGAGCAGGATGCCGCTGACGACGAGGTAGACGGCGGCCGCGACGAGCACCCAGCCGGTGGCGCTCGCAGCCCGCTTGCCGAACCGGCGACTCAGCAGCCCCGCGACCCAGCGGTAGACCCGCCGGATGCCGCGCCCGATGAGCAGGAAGAGCGCGAAGAAGAACACTGCGACGAACGGTGAGGCGACGACGAGAGCGATGTTGTGCTCCGTCACCCCCATGAGCGACCTGATCTCGGCCTGCCAGTACTGCCCTAGGCCGAAGGCGACCACGAGCAGCAGTCCACCGCCGATCGCGAGGATGCGCCACGACGACGGCTTCGGATCGCGCGCCTCACGGTCCGCGAAGGCGCGCCACAGCCAGGCGGCGAGCACCCCGAGGCCGTAGCCGATCGCCGCCGTGATGCCGCAGACGAGGCCCTGGATGAAGCCCCCTCGTGGGAGCAGCGACGGCGTGAAGGACAGCGCAGCGAAGAGGACGGCGCCCCAGCACCCCGGGACGGTGGCGTGGAGCATCCTGCGCAGGCGTCCCTCCCCCGACGACGGCGCCGGCAGTGACGTGACGGAGCCGTCGACGTCGGCCCCGCCGGGTGCAACTCCTGCGGCGGAGTCCTCCGCATTCACCGCTTGCGCCATCGTCTGCTCTCTCCGGCCTGAGGGGTGGCTGTTGGAGGAACGCTCCCATAGCAGCGCTGCCGCAGCGTGACGAATCGCGGGGACCCGGGGGATCACGTTTCGGCGTCCGCGTTGGGTCCATCGGTCGGGCGCGATCACCCCTGTCGGCGTTCCGCACCTCGGCCGGGCGACGACGTGGCACCGTGGGGTGATGGTCGAGGAGATCGACGTGGTCGTCGTGGGGGCCGGGCAGGCCGGCCTCGCCACGAGCCACGAGCTGACCGCCCGGGGCCTCGACCACGTGGTGCTCGAGGCCACCGTGCCCGGCTCGTCGTGGCTCGGGCGCTGGGACAGCTTCACCCTCGTCGGACCCAACCACACCGTCCGGCTGCCGGGCGCGCCCTACGCCGGCGACGACCCGGGCGGCTTCATGGGGCGCGCCGAGATCGCCGAGCACCTGCAGCGGTATGCCGCGCGGCTGGGGGCGCCGGTCCGTCCGGGCACTCCGGTGCATCGACTCACAAGGGCGAACTCCTCGGGCTACCAGCTGGACACCGACGACGGGCCGATCCGCAGCCGCGTCGCCGTGATCGCGACGGGTGCCTACCAGCAGCCCGTGCGCCCGGCTGCGCTCTCAGGCCTCTCCCCCGACATCACCGTCATCGACGTCGCGACCTATCGCAACCCGGCGACCGTGCCCGACGGCGCGGTGCTCGTCGTCGGGAGCGGCCAGAGCGCGTGCCAGATCGCCGAGGAGCTCGTGCTGTCGGGCCGTGACGTCGTCATGGCGTGCGGCAGAGCCCCGTGGTTCTATCGCCGTCTCGACGGCCGTGACGTCTTCGACTGGCTGATGGCGTCCGACTTCTACGACCAGCGGCCCGACGAGCTCGCGAGCCCGGCCGCCCGGCACGGCGCCAACGTCCAGGCCACCGGTGCCCGCGGTGGTCACGACCTGCACTACCGGGTGCTCGCAGGCCTCGGGGTGCGCCTCGTCGGTCACCTGGCAGCGGTCGCCGGCCGGACGGCATACCTGCTGCCCGACCTCGAGCGGACGATCGCCGCCGGCGACGCCGGCTTCCGACTCGTGAGCAGCGCTGTGGCGCAAGCCTGCTCGCGAGAAGACAGAACGCTGCCGGAGATCCCGCCGCCCACCCCTCTCACGACCGAGGCGCCGACCGGGCTCGACCTGCGCGGCTTCGGGGCGGTCGTCGTGGCCTGCGGCTTCCGGTCGCGCTACGCGGAGTGGATCGACGTGCCGGGCCTCGTCGACGAGCAGGGCTTCCCCGTGCACGACGACGGCGAGAGCACCGTCGCGCCGGGCCTGCACTTCGTCGGCGTGCACTTCCTGCGCCGCCGCCGGTCGTCGCTGCTCTTCGGGGTGGGAGAGGACGCCGCTGCCACCTCCCGGCGCATCGCGGCGAGCCTGGGGAGCCCGGTGAGCTGAGCCCGGCCGGGTCGGTATCACCGTCCCGGGCGGCGCCTCTGAACAGTAATCGGGAGTTCCCCTGCGAGGAGGCCCCGAACCGGAACACACTGGGACTGGCGGAGTCGCTGGGAGGCCGACATGGCCCTTTTCAAGAACGATGTGTCCGAGTACGTGACGGCGGGTCGACTGGACCCGGCGCGACTCGTCGTGACGATCCTGCCCGACGACCGTGACCCCGACCGGCACGACGTGACCGCGCAGGTCGACGACGACGGCGGCATCGCGACGGGGTCGTTCGTCGTGAGCCCCGAGTGGCGCCTGCAGGGCACCCGGCCGACGACCTCGAAGATCTACCCCACCGAGCCCAACCGGGCCAGGATCGGCGCGCAGCTCTTCAGCGCGCTCTTCTCCGGGGCCCTCAGCCGCTGCTGGGCGCAGGCCGTCGAGCGCGGCCGCGAGCGCGGCGGCCTGCACATCGTCATCCGCAGCACGTCGTATGCCGTGCACGCCCTCCCGTGGGAGCTGCTCACGGACCCAACCCTGACGTCGGGCTCGCAGTACGTCGTGATGTCGGAGGGGTGGTCGGTCATCCGCGACCGCGCCGACCCCGACACCCCCGCACCTGCGGCCCCGCCCACCCCGCTCGCCCCGGCCGAGGTGAGGATCCTCGCCCTCACCTCACCCATCAACGGGATCGACCAGACCAACGACCCGGCCATCATCCGCAACGCGTTCCCGCAGGCCACAATGAGCACCACGGGCAACGTGCGGCCCGGCGAGCTGACGATCGCCCTCAAGAAGGACGATGCGCACCTCGTGCACGTGCTGGGCACCGGCCACCGGGCGCGGCAGGGCTGGCAGGACCTCGTCATCGGGTCGACGGAGCGGCCCGAGGTGATGTCGGGCAAGTCCCTGTCGTCGTCGCTCCGGGAGAGCTCGCGCCTGCGGATCCTCGTGCTCGCGGCGTGTGACAGCGACCAGCTCGCGGCTCAGCTCGCCACCACGGTCCCGGCCGTGATCGGGATCCGCGGGGCGATCAGCGACCCGAGCTGCCTCGCCTTCCTCGGAGGCTTCTATGCAGCGCTGGGATCAGGCTCGACGGTCGCCCAGGCGGTCGCCTCCGGGCGCGCGCAGCAGATCGCCTTCGCGTCGTCGCTGGGCGACGAGTGGGCCCAGCCGGTGCTCTTCCAGTCCGAGGACCACGCGCTCGTGCTGTCGACCTCCTCAGGAGACGAGCCCTCCTCTCCTGCAACCGCGGACACCCCCGGCACGCACACACCCCAGGAGCGGATCCGGCTGCTGGAGCAGACGATCAGACAGGCCAACCTGAGGGCCCTGCGCGAGCAGTGGGACCCGGTCGAGCCGATCGACACGCCCGCCTTCGTGCAGCGACAGATCGACGACCTCACGGCAGCGGTGGAGGCCATGAGCGAGGTGACCCGGTGAAACGCGCCAACGACACCGCTGCGCAGCAGCCCATGGCCCGCGGGGCCGGGGCCCCGAAGCCGCGAGCGTCGCGCCACGCCACGCATACCACCGCGTCTGCGGCCCCCGCGTCCCCCGCACCGGCACCGCTGTCGGTCGCCCGCCTGGCCGAGGCCACGCGTCAGCTCAACGAGTGCAGGACGATGGTGGAGGACCTGCGCACGACGACCGACGCGATGGCCCGCACGCGCCTCACGTCGGTCGTCGGGGAGCAGGAGCTCATCACCTCCCTCGTGACCCTCATCGGGCGGGCCGACGACCAGATCGCCCGCATGGCCACGGGACCCGCCGCGCCGCGCCGCACCTGCATGGCAGCCCTGGAGGGCCTGCTGGGCGAGCCGGAGTGGACTGTCGCGCGCGCGACCCAGCGCGAGCTCCGGTCGCGCAAGGCTGCGCTCGACGCGTGGGTGGCGGCGGTCAGCGAGGAGTACCGGAGCCTCCAGCTCAACTTCGAGCGGCTCCACCACGTCGTCGAGCGGGCCGAGGAGCTGCGCTACGACGACGCGGAGTCCGAGGCGGACCTGGCCCTCGACGTGGTGGGGAAGTTCCGCACGAGCGACGCGGACTTCAGGTCGGGCCGCTACGACACCGCCGCAGTCGCGGTGCAGCACGCCAAGACCCGGCTCGCCGAGAAGGGGCTGACGCTCGACCAGGGCGAACCCGATGTCGCCGCCCCCGACGGGGTGGTCGTCGACGCCGCGAAGTTCGAGACCTACACCGAGCAGCTCGAGCGCAAGGTGCGCGACGCCGAGCTGAGAGACACCAAGCTGTCCCGCCGGGCCGAGCTCTTCCTCATCTCGGGCTCCACGGTCGAGCTCAGCGTGCCCTACAAGGTGCTGCTGCGCCGGCCCAACTTCGGCACGATCCAGGAGTCGAACCTCTACGACGACGTCGAGGTGCTCCGCACCGACCAGGAGCTCTTCCGCGACACGATCGACACGATCGCCGAGAGCTCGATCAAGGGCATCCGATCAGCGGCCGGCCAGCAGGCCGCGCCGGTGCAGCAGGCTGCCCCTCCGGAGCCTTCCGGTGAACCCGACGAAGAGGCCGATGCGGAGTCCGACGCCGACGATGACGATGGCGAGGCGACACCGGCGGGCGGTGCGCCGGCGGTGCGCCGGGCGGCTCCCGTCCGAGCCGTCGCGCCCGACCACCTTGACCAGCTCGACGCGGCCGGGCGGCTCGAGCGGATCGGCCGCCGGATGTACAGCCTGCTCATTCCCGACGCGATGCAGCGGCTCATCGACGAGACCGACGAGTTCCCGCTGACGATCACCTCCAACAACCCCGAGCTGCCGTGGGAGCTGCTGCACGACGGCACCGAGTTCCTCTGTCTCAAGCGGACGTTCGCGCGCATGCCGGCGCAGCAGACCTTCCCACGACGCACGCGGGACTTCGCCGCACCCGGCGTGCGCCGCAAGACCACCGTGCTGCTCATCCACTCGGTGCACGGTGAGCCGCTCCAGCAGGCCGAGCGTGAGATCACCGCCATCGAGGCGGGCCTCGCGACGATGTCACCGGCGCCGGTCGTCACCAAGCTCAGCGGATCCGACGTGACCGCGAGCCGCCTCACCGACGAGATCAGTCTCGGCGACTACGACCTCATCCACTATGCCGGTCACGCCGGGTTCGACGCCGATCGCCCCGAACGGAGCTACCTGCTGCTCTCGACGGGAGAGCACTTCCGAGCCGAGCGCGTGCAGCGGCTGCTCGAGGGACACCCCGTGGTCTTCCTCAACGCCTGCGAGTCGAGCAAGTCCGCGCCGCAGGAGCAGGGGCGCTCGACGGGCGGCACGGTGGCCCAGGCCCAGGGCCTCGCCTCGGCCTTCGTCTACGGCGGTGCCCAGGCGTGCGTCGGCTCCCTCTGGCCCGTCTTCGACGACACGGCGGCCGAGCTGGCGGTCGAGTTCTACCGCCAGCTCATCGAGAAGCGCCAGCGGGTCGGCGAGGCCCTGCGCCGTGCGCGCGTGCTCAGCCACAGCCGGCAGCAGGACCGCACGACCTGGGCCGCCTACGCCCTCTACGGCGACCCGTCCTCGTTGCTGGCGGCCTCCGGCGGCATCACCTAGGACCGGCGCCGGACGCGCCACCGCGACTCGACCAGCACGCGACCACTGCTCAGCACGAAGGTGAAGGCGACCATGACCACCACCACTGCCACCACCCACGCCACCTCGGACACCGACGCGCGGCCGGCCCACCGCAACGTCTACGCGCTGCTCGTCGGCATCGACGACTACCCGTCGCCGGTGCCCGCCCTGAGCGGGTGCCGCAACGACATCGAGGCCATCGAGGCCCTGCTCACTGCTCGCGTGACCGGCGCCGACCACTCCCTCCACGTGCGGTCCCTCACCGACGCGCAGGCGACCCGGGCCGCGGTCATCGCCGGCTTCCGCGAGCACCTGGCGCAGGCCGGCGAGGGCGACGTGGCGCTCTTCTACTACAGCGGGCACGGCTCGCAGGAGCCGGCGCCGCAGGAGTGGTGGCACCTCGAGCCGGACCGTCTCGACGAGACGCTCGTGCTCCACGACAGCCGGACGCCCGGGCAGTGGGACCTCGCCGACAAGGAGCTCTCCGTGCTCATCGCCGAGGTGGCCGCCTCGGACCCGCACGTCGTCATCGTCCTCGACTGCTGCCACTCCGGCAGCGGCACCCGCGCCCCGCTCGAGGACGGCCTCGTCGGCCGACAGGCACCGACCGACCGTCGCGCACGTCCCCTCGAGAGCTTCCTGTTCGACCGGCGCCACGTCAACGAGCTCGTGCGGTCGCGACCCACGGAGCGCGACGCCCTGGGCGACAGTGGCTGGACGATGCCCAACGCGCACCACGTGCTGCTCACCGGGTGCCGCTCCAACGAGACGTCCAAGGAGGTCGTGCACGGCGGCACCCACCGAGGGGCGATGTCGGCCGCTCTCGAGGCTGCGCTGAGCACCGCCGGCGATGCCTTGACCTACCGAGAGATCCACCGGCAGATCAGCGCCCAGGTGCGCCGGACGGTGCGCCACCAGTCACCGCAGCTGGAGACCACGACCACGGACGACCTCGATCGCCCCTTCCTGGGCGGCGCCGTCGCCGCGACGGCCCGCTACTTCGTCGTCACCCACGACGGCAGGGCGTGGACCGTCGACGGCGGACTGATGCACGGCCTCGCGGCACCCGTCCGCGACGAGCAGACGCACCTCGAGATCCGCGACCAGCACGACGCCGCAGTGGCGACGGCAGCGGTGACGGCCGTGCGCGCGGCCGACGCCACCATCACCGTCACCACCGGGGAGCTCGACCCTGCCCGGAGCTATCGGGCCACCGTGACGGCCAGTCCCCTCCCGCCCCTGCTGGTGCGCATCGAGCCTGGCCCCGGGGCCGCGGCCCTGCACGCGGCGCTCGCGGCCCGCGACGAGCGCGGTCCGCTGCTCGTCGCGGAGGCCGAGGCCGGCGAGGAGGCGCAGGTCCAGGTGACCTCCGCCCGGTCCGGCTACTCCATCGGCCGCATCGCCAGCGAGCGGGAGCTCTCCCCCCGGGCCGACACCCCGGACGAGGCCATCGGCGTCCTCGAGCACATCGCCGCCTGGCAGCGCGTCGCCGACCTGCACAACCCTGCGGCGCGCCTGTCCCGTGACGCCGTCACGGTCACCGTCGTGGCGCAGGTCGAGGCAGGCGAGGAGCCCTTCGCCGAGGTGGACGGGCTGCACCGGTTCGACTACCACCAGGACCCGGGCGGCCAGCAGCGGCCGCGTCCGTTCACCGTGACGCTGACCAACGCCTCGAAGCGCCCGCTCTGGGTCGCGCTGCTCGACCTCACCGACACCTTCGGCGTCTATGCCGACGCGATCGAGGCGGGGTCCCAGGAGCTCGCTCCGGGCGAGAGCCACCCGATCGACCTCGAGACCGTCGTCCCCGACACCCTGTGGGACCAGGGCGTCACGGAGGTCACGGACCTGCTCAAGCTCATCGTCAGCACGGAGGAGTTCGACCCCCGCTCGCTCGCGCAGGACGACCTCGAGGTCTCCGCGCCGCTGCGCACGGAGAAGGGCCTGCGACAGGTCGGCCCGGTGTCGGCCCTCGACCGGCTGCTCCAGCACGTCGGCACCCGTCGCACCAGGCCGGTCGGCGCCGGCGACACGGCCGCCGACTGGTTCACCCGCGACATCCAGGTCGTCGCCGTGCGGCCGCGCCCCGGGGTCGCGGTCACGTCCGACCGATCGGTCGAGGTGGCGCCGGGTGTGCGGGTGGGCCCGCACCCCAGCCTGCGGGCGACGGTGCAGCTCTCCGGTGCGCCCGATGCCACGCGCGACATCTCCGTCGCGCCCGTCCCGGGCCCTCTCGACGAGGCGGGCACGACCCCGTTCGGTCTCATCGCGAGCCGTGGCGACGAGAGCGAGTCCGATGCCCTCGTCATCATGCTGGACGCGGCGGCCGACCCTGCCGCTGTCACGCCGTCTCAGCCCCTCGTGCTCACCCTCGACAGGGGGCTCGAGCCCGATGCCCACGTGCTGCCCCTCGCCTGGGACGGGGAGTTCTACGTGCCGCTCGGCTTCGCTCGCCAGTCCGGATCGGGCACGGAGATCGTCCTCCAACGGCTCAGCGACCCGGTGTCGACGCAGCGCAGCCTGACCGGTTCGATCCGCATCCTCTTCCGCAAGCTCGTCGGCAAGGCCCTGGGCCTGCCACCGGCCTACCCGCTGCTGCGGATGGCGACGGTGGCCGGTGACGGCAGCGTCACCTACGCGTCGGAGACGGCCGAGCTGAAGCGGGCAGTGGCGGCAGCCGATGCCGTGCTGCTCTACGTGCACGGGATCATCGGCGACACCGAGGGGATGGTGCGGAGCTCGCGCCTCAGTGGTGGCGCCGCGCCGATCGGGGCGCTCTATGACGTCGTCCTCACCTTCGACTACGAGAACCTCGACACCCCGATCGAGGAGAACGCCGCGTCACTGAGGACCATGCTGCGCGAGGTCGGGCTCACCAGCGGGCACGGCAAGCGGCTCGACATCGTGGCCCACTCGATGGGCGGTCTCGTCTCTCGGCACCTCATCGAGCTCGACGGGGGCGTCGACGTGCACCGACTCGTCACCCTCGGCACCCCCAACGGTGGGTCCCCCTGGCCGTCGGTCCAAGGATGGGCGACGGCCGCAATCGCCCTGGTGGCCAATGGGTTCATCCCGGTCGCGTGGCCGGTCACCGCCCTGGCTGCACTCCTGGGCACCGTCGAGCAGGTCGACACGGCACTCGACCAGATGCAACCGGGATCGGGCTTCCTCAGCGAGCTCGCCGGCGCGCCCGATCCCGGCACGAGCTATCACGTCATCGTCGGCAACCGCTCGCTCATCGAGTCGGCAGAGCGCACCCCGAACGGCCGCATCGCCCGGCTCCTCGGACGGCTCGCCCCCTCGCGCATCGGTCGCGAGATCGTCGACCTCGTGTTCTTCAACAAGCCCAACGACCTCGCCGTGTCGGTGCACAGCGCGTCGTCCGTGCCCCAGGGCCGTCAACCGGCACCGCAGCTGCACGTCGTCGCCACCGACCACGTCAGCTTCTTCGAGGACCCTGCGACCCTCTCGGTCCTCGCGGAGGTGGTGTCCTCCTGAGGCCGTGGGTGCCCGGTGCCTGCCGCGACCTCGGAGGGCTCCTAGGCTGGGGTCAGATCGGAGCCGAAGGAGGTGTGACCCGTGGCGCGACGCATCCTCGTCGTCGACGACGAGCCGCAGATCCGCACCGTTGCTCCGTGCCTATCTCGAGGCGGACGGCTTCCAGGTCGCCGAGTGCGCCACCGGCGCCGAGGCACTGCGCCAGGCGACCGCCACGCGTGAGGTGCCGGACCTCGTGCTGCTCGACGTGGGGCTGCCCGACATCGACGGTCTCGAGGTGCTGCGCACCATCCGGCAGCACTCGCAGCTGTGCGTCATCCTCGTGACGGCGCGGGCCGAGGAGGTCGACAAGCTCGTCGGTCTCGGGGTCGGGGCGGACGACTACGTCACGAAGCCGTTCAGCCCGCGGGAGGTCGTGGCCCGGGTCAAGACCGTGCTCCGCAGGGCGCAGGCCGACAACCCGGGCGACCCTGCGCCACCGGCGGATCCGACCCTTCGCTTCGACGGGCTGAGCATCGACCCCGACCGGCGCGAGGTGGTCGCGGGCCAGACCAAGGTGGCGCTCTCGACGCTCGAGCTCGACCTGCTCATCGCCTTGGCGAGCTCGCCCGGCCGGGTGTACTCCCGCTCCCAGCTGCTCGAGAAGGTCTGGGGCTACGACTTCTACGGTGACGAACGCGTCGTCGACGTGCACATCCGCAGCATGCGCAAGATCCTCGGCGACGACGCCACCTCGCCGAGGGTGATCGGCACCGTGCGCGGCGTCGGCTACAAGTTCCTCCTCGACCCCATGGACGGCACGTCATGAACCGCCTCGACGTGCGGCTCATCCTGTCGCACCTGCTCGTCGCGGTGCTCGGCGCGATCGCGACCTACGTCATCGTGAGGCAGCTGGCCCCGGCGATCTTCGACGAGAGCATGCGGATGTCGGGCACGGGTGGCATGGGAGGGCCGGGCCAGGGCGGTGTCGGATCGCTCCGCGAGCAGTTCGCCGACGCGGTCGACGGCGCCCTGCTCGTCGGCGCCCTCGTCGGCGCGCTGGCAGCCGCGCTCTTCGGCACGTTCGCGGCATACCGCCTCATCCGCCCCCTCGCCACGGTCCGGGCGGCGACGCGGGAGATGGCCCAGGGCAGGTATGCCGTGCCCGTGCCCATCCCCCGCGAGACCGAGCTCGCCGACCTCGCGACCGACGTCAACACCCTCGGCCGTGCCCTCGCCGAGACGGAGGAGCGCCGCGTGCGCCTGCTCGGCGAGGTGGCGCACGAGATGCGCACCCCCCTGACGGTCATCGACGGCTACGTCGAGGCGATGATCGACGGCGTCCTGCCGGCGACCCCCACGGAGCTGGGGCGCGTCAGCGACGAGGTGCGACGGCTGCGGCGGCTCTCCGACGACCTCTCCGCGCTGTCGAGGGCGCAGGAGGGTCGCCTGCACCTCGTGCTGCGCGACGTGGACCTCCGATCGCTCGCGCACACGGCTGCCGAGCGACTGCGGCCCCAGGCCGAGGACGCGGGCCTGACGCTCGTCGTCGACCCTGCGACGGATCCGATCCTCGTCGCCGCCGACCCGGACCGGATCTCGCAGGTCGTCACCAACCTCCTCGGCAACGCCATCCGTGCCACGCCGCCGGGCGGGGAGCTGCGGGTGACGTGCCGGCGCGACGACGGAGCCGGCCTCGTCGAGGTGGCCGACTCCGGTGAGGGTCTCGATGCCGCCGACCTCGAGCGGGTCTTCGAGCGCTTCTACCGGGTTCCCGGCAGGCGATCGAGCGAGGGCGACACCGGGTCGGGCATCGGGCTGACGGTCGCCCGGGGCATCATGCGAGCCCACGGCGGCGACCTCGTCGCGCAGTCGCCGGGCCGTGGTCGCGGTGCGACGTTCACGGCCCGGCTCCCGCTCGGCAGTCACCCGAGCAGCAGGACTGTCTAGCTCGCCGAGTCCTCCAGCGGGCAGTCTCCAGCATTGCCGGCTCCGGGCCCGCGCTCGAGACCGGATCCCATCCGACCCTGGCCGCTGCCGTTGCCGTTGGCGTTGCCGTTGCCGCGGCCCATCTGCCCCTGACCGTTCATACCGGCCCCCATCCCGGTCCCCATCCCGGTCCCCAGGGTGCGGCCGTCGACCGCAGCCTCGAAGGCGGCGAGGTGGTGCTCGGAGGCACGCTGCAGGTTGGTGTAGAGCTGCTTCACGTCGGCAGCGGACGTTGCGGCGATGGCCTTCTCGAGGTCGGCGATGTCACGCGTCTCGAGCTCCACACCGACGCCGTATGCCGCTGCGAGCGACGTCTTGCCCTCCGCCAGCCAACCGTCGTAGAGCTTCTGGATCGTCGGGTCGGCATAGCTGCCCGCCTGCTTGCCTGCTGCCGGGTCGGTCACGCTGTAGCGCTCCAACATCGTGCCGACGGCGTCGAAGTGCCGTTGCTCGCTGGTGACGATCCGACTGAAGGGCAGTGCCCCGTCGTAGTGGTCGGCCAGCGCCTGGTAGAGGTCGCGCGCCATGCGCTCCTCCTCGCGAGTGAACGCGAGCCCCTTCGCCAGGGCGGGGTCCGTGGCGGTGGCAGTGGCGACGACCGAGGTCGGGGCCACGCCGGTCGAGGCGCCGGCCGAGACCGCCGCTCCGCCGGCCAGGATCAGGGCGGCACCCGCGATGACCGCTGTTCGGTTCCTCCAGGTGGTGTTCATGATCTGCTCCTTCATCGTGGTGGCTGTCGGGTCCGGGTCCTCCCGTTCCCTCTGTCTTCACTCAACCGCGCCCGCGTGAAGGTCCTGCGCGACCGGATGTGAAGCCTGTGTGAAGCCGCGAGACCCGGTGGAAATATACCCCCATGGGTATCGGTTACGATGGTGTCAAGAGCTGCTGCGCAAACCCAAGGAGACCCATGTACTTCAGCCAGTACTACCTCGACTGCCTCTCCCAGGCGTCCTACCTCGTCGGCGACGAGAAGACCGGCCAGGCCGTCATCGTCGACCCGCGCCGTGACGTCGCGGAGTACCTCGACGACGCCCAGGCGCACGGCCTCACGATCGTGGGCATCATCAACACGCACTTCCACGCCGACTTCCTCTCCGGCCACCTCGAGCTGGCCCGCGAGACGGGCGCCTGGATCGGCTACGGCGCCGCCGCCGACCCCGAGTTCGAGGTCCGCTCCCTGCGCGACGGCGAGCGCATCAGCCTCGGTGACGTGACGCTCGAGATCATGGAGACGCCCGGCCACACCCCCGAGTCGATCAGCGTCCTCGTCTTCGAGCACGCGGACGACGACACGGCTTACGGCGTGCTCACAGGCGACGCGCTCTTCATCGGTGACGTCGGCCGTCCCGACCTGCTGGCCTCCGTCGGCGTGACCGCCGACGAGCTGGGCCGGATGCTCTACGACTCGGTGCAGCACAAGCTCATGGGTCTGCCCGACGCCGTCCGCGTCTTCCCCGCCCACGGCGCCGGGTCCTCCTGTGGCAAGAACCTCTCGACCGAGCGGCAGTCGACGATCGGCGAGCAGCGGTCCTTCAACTACGCCTGCCAGCCGATGAGCGAGGCCGACTTCCTCGAGGTCGTCACCGCCGGTCAGCCGCCGGCGCCCGCCTACTTCGTCTACAACGCGACCCTCAACAAGCAGGGTCGGGGCGTGCGCGACACCGACGCCGTCATCCCCGCACTCACCGACGAGCAGGTCGACGCGGCGCTCGCCGCCGGTGCGGTCCTCGACGACGCCCGTGACCAGCAGGAGTTCGCCGCCGGTCACGTCAAGGGCTCGATCAACGTGCCGTGGGACGGCCGGATGGCCGAGACCGTCGGCAGCGTGCTCACCCCCGAGCAGAAGGTCGTCATCATCGCTCCCGAGGGCCAGGAGCAGGAGATCGCGACCCGATTCGCCCGCATCGGTTTCGACAACGTCCTCGGCTACGTGCCGGACCCGGAGGCCTACCTGCTTGCCCACGAGGATGACGTCGAGCACGCGAGCCGCCTGACCTCGACGCAGGTGCAGGCCGCGATCGAGTCCGACGACGTGCAGATCGTCGACATCCGGGGTGCCGGTGAGCTCGAGGTGGGCATGCTCCCCTACGCCCGTCACATCCCGCTCGCCGAGCTGGCTCGCCGCAGTGGCGAGCTCGACCCGTCCAAGCCCGTCGTGCTCTACTGCGCGGGCGGGTGGCGCAGCAGCGTGGGCGCCAGCCTGCTGCGCTCCCAGGGCTTCAGCGACGTCTCCGACATCATGGGCGGCTACGGCGCGTGGGCGCTCGTCCACGCCGTCGCCTCCTGACGGACGGCCCGACCCCTCACTCCATGAGGGCCCGCACGTCCGAGTAGCCGTCACCCTCGACGGAGCCCGGCGTGTCGAAGACCCAGGTGAGCCGCGCTGGCTCCGACCAGTGCGGCCACCCGGGCACGCCGCGCACCACGAATTCCACTGCGGCGCGGTGGAGGTCATCGGCCAGCCCCTGAGGAGGCCGCGGACCTGCCAGGGCGGCGACGCGGTCGAGACCCAGGCAGTCGAACCAGAACGGCACGTCGAGGCAGTGCACCGACTCGCCGAATACCGGCGAACGCCACGCGAAGCGGTAGAGCCACGACGGAGCCGCCCCGCGTGCAGCGAGCACCTCGAGCGTCGCCGTGCGGAAGAGTCGGTCGGTGACGTAGCGCCCGACGAGATCAGACGTCGAGCGCTCGCCGCGCGCGGCGAGATAGCGGTCGAGCGCGGGCGGAGCCAGTCCGAGAGCCGCGAGCGCCTCTCGCCCAGACAGGGCGTCGAGCGGCCCCCGCGCCTCGTGGACGAGGAGCGCGAACTCGTCGTCGGTCGCACCGATCACGAGCGGCACCCCAGCGCCGGTCCCTGCGCGGTAGGCGTCGAGGGTCGGCACGGGCAGCAGGTCACCGTCGATGACGGGACCGAGGCTCAGCCCCTCCGTGACGAGGTCACGGGCCGGCGCCAGCGCCGCGTCCGGCAACACCGAGCTCCCGACGGCCGCCTCGTCCCCCGCCTCGCCCACCGCCTCGTCGAGCGCGAGCTGGTGCGCGAGAAGCTCGGCCTCCCCGACCGACGTGAACCCCTCCCGGTCGGGCGTGACGCCGGCAGCGACGGCCAGGCGGGCGGCATACCGCTGCGCCCGATCGGCCGGGATGCCGGGCACGAGGCCCGACAGCGACCAGGCGGCGGCGAACAGGCCCTGGGCGGCCGGCATGCCGAGGAGCGTCAGCACCGCTGCGCCACCGGCCGACTGGCCCGCGATCGTCACGCGGGTCGGGTCGCCCCCGAAGGCCGCCACGTTGTCCCGCACCCAGCGGAGCGCCAACAGCCAGTCGAGGACGCCGCGGTTGGGCGGCGCGCCGTCGATCCACCCGAAACCGTCGAAACCGAGCCGGTAGGACACGGTGACGGTGACGACGCCGTCGCGGTTGAAGGCCCGACCGTCGTACCACGGGCTGGCCGGCGACCCGGCGACGAAGCCACCCCCATGGATCCACACGAGCACGGGGAGCCCTGCGCCCGTGGGCAGCCCGGGCGCCGGGGTGAAGACGTCGACGTTGAGCGTCGCGTCACCCGGGACCGACGGCTCGGGGATGAGGGTCACCTCAGACAGCGCTCGGCGTTGCGGTGTCGGGCCGTGTGCCGTCGCGTCGAGCACACCGGCCCACGCCTCCTTGGGCTGCGGCGCCGCGAATCGTCTTGCACCGGTGGGTGGCTCGGCGAAGGGAATGCCGAGGAACGCCGCTGACCCCTGGCGCCAGACGCCACGCACACGCCCCGTCGTGGTCGTCGCCTCCGGGGGTGTGGCCCGGTCGTCGATCATCGGGCTCCCTCTCGTGTCAGGCCGATCGAGGTCATGGCACCCGCCGCAGAGCTGCCCAGAGATGCTCCAGCTGTGCCGCCATGTCGAGCTCGGACTCGAGCCCCCACTGCGTCTGCAGCCCGTCGGCCGCCGCGAGCAGGATCGTCGCCACGGACTCGGCGTCGAGCGACCGCGACAGCTCGCCCCGCTCCTGCGCCGAGCGCACCGCCTCGCCCAGCTCGCTCCTCAGCCGGGCATAGCGCCGCGTGAAGTGATCGTGAGCGGCGTGGTCGGGGTGGGCGGCCTCGGTCGAGAGCTCAGCATGGAGCTGCACGAGACCCGGCACGTCGGCGTTGTGCCGAACGACCTCGATGAGCCCCTCGACGCGGGCCTGCGGGTCAGCAGGCATTCGCTCGCGATCGACCTCGTCACGGCGTCGCAGGATCTCGACGAAGAGCGCGTCCTTCGACGAGAAGTAGTGCAGCAGACCCGCCTGGCTGAGGCCCACCGCCTCGGCGATGTCGCGCACCGTCGTGCGGTGGTAGCCGTTGCGGGCGATGACACCGAGGGCCGCGTCGAGGATCTCCTCACGCTTGGCGACGCCCTTCGCGTATGCGCCTCTCTCGGCCATGCGCGCATCGTACGGCCCTTGCGCGGCAAAAACCGAGCGTCGTATGGTTTTGGCTGGGTCGCAGAGCTGCGACCTGCCGAAAGGACAACCGTGAGCGACCTCCAGCACGACGCCTCATCCCCCACCGCCGCAGACCTCGAGGCGATGCTCGCCGAGACCCCGGAGGGGGTCGTCGCGCGACTGACCCTCGAGGAGAAGGCGGCGCTCACGAGCGGGTCGAGCTTCTGGTTCACTCAGGCCGTCCCGCGGGCCGGCATCCCCGAGGTCATGCTCACGGACGGGCCGCACGGCGTGCGCAAGCAGCGCGAGGGGGGAGACCACCTCGGACTCGCCGACAGCGTGCCGGCCACCTGCTTCCCTCCGGCCGTGGCGCTGGGCTCGACCTTCGACCCCGAGCTGCTCGAGCGCGTCGGCGTCGCGCTCGGCGAGGAGGCCGTGGCGCACGACGTCGGCGTGCTGCTCGGCCCCGGCATCAACATCAAGCGTTCGCCGCTGTGCGGCCGCAACTTCGAGTACCTCTCGGAGGATCCCCTCGTCTCGGGCGTTCTCGGCGCAGCGCTCGTCCTCGGCCTGCAGAGCCAGGGCGTCGGGGCCTCCCTCAAGCACTTCGCTGCCAACAACCAGGAGACCGACCGCATGCGGGTCTCCGCAGACGTCGACGAGCGCCCGCTCCGCGAGATCTACCTGCGCGGCTTCCAGCGGGTCGTCGAGGACGCCGAGCCGTGGACCCTCATGTGCTCCTACAACAAGGTCAACGGCACCTATGCCTCGCAGAACCGGTGGCTGCTCACCGACGTGCTGCGCGGGGAGTGGGGTTTCACCGGCCTCGTGATGTCGGACTGGGGCGCGGTGGACGACCGAGTCGCCGGGGTGGCTGCAGGTCTCGACCTCGAGATGCCATCGAGCGAGGGGCGCACCGACGCCGAGATCGTCGCGGCGGTCCGGGAGGGCCGGCTCGAGGAGTCGGTCGTCGATGTCGCCGCCACCCGGGTGGTCGACCTCGTGCAGAAGGCGCTGCGTCGCCACGGCAGCACAGCTGCGGCCAGCACCGGAGACGGAGCAGGGGGCCACGACGTCGAGGCGCACCACGCCCTCGCTCGTGAGGTGGCGGCGCGTAGCATCGTCCTGCTCGAGAACGACGGCATCCTCCCCCTCGACCCCTCGACGCGGGTCGCCGTCATCGGCGCGTTCGCGACCCAGCCCCGCTACCAGGGCGCCGGCAGCTCGCTCATCAACCCCACCCGGCTCGACACGGCCCTCGAGGGCCTCCGCCAGCACGCCGATGCGGACCACCTGACGTATGCCGCCGGCTTCCTGCTCGGCGAGTCCGACTCCGGCACCGCAACGCCCGGCGCCGCGGCGCTGCTGGAGGAGGCCGTCGCGGCCGCGGCCTCGAGCGACGTGGCCGTGCTCTTCCTCGGCCTGCCGGCCGAGCTCGAGTCCGAGGGCTTCGACCGCGACGACATCGACCTCCCAGCCGACCAGCTGGCCCTCCTCGAGGCCGTGGCCGCCGCCAACCCGCGTGCCGTCGTCGTGCTCTCCAACGGTGGCGTCGTGCGCCTCGGCGCCGTGGCGGACCGGGCTGCGGCCGTCGTCGAGGGCTGGCTGCTCGGCCAGGCCGGCGGCACCGCCGTGGCCGACGTGCTCTACGGCGTGGCCAACCCGTCGGGCCGGCTCGCCGAGACGATCCCCCATCGGCTGCAGGACTCCCCCGCCTACCTCGACTTCCCCGGGGAGCACGGGCACGTCCGCTACGGCGAGGGGATCTTCGTCGGCTACCGCTGGTACGACGCCCGCGACCTCGACGTCGCCTACCCCTTCGGCCACGGCCTGTCCTACACGACCTTCGCCTACTCCGACCTGGCGGTGACGGCGCACGCGGGAGGCCTCACCGTGAGCCTGACGGTGGCCAACACCGGCCCGCGCGACGGTCGCGAGGTGGTGCAGGTCTACACCGGGCCGGCATCGTCACAGGTGTCCAGGCCGCCGCGCGAGCTGGCCTCCTTCGCGTCGGTGGCGCTCGCGGCCGGAGAGCGCCGTGTCGTCGAACTGACCGTGCGACGAGCGGACCTCGCCCACTGGGACGTGCGCGCAGGCGCCTGGCTGGTCGAGGGTGGGCCGTATGCCGTCGAGGTCGGTGCGTCGAGTCGCGACCTTCGGCTCTCCGCGGCCGTCGTCGTCTCCGGCGACGAGGTCCGGCTGCCGCTGTCGCTCGAGTCCACGATGCAGGAGGTGATGGCCGACGAGGAGGCGGCCGAGATCGTGCGGCCCGGGCTGTCTCGCTTCCTCGACGACGCCGAGATGCTCACGCTGCTGGGGTCGGCCCCGGTCGGTCGGATCCTCGGCTTCCCGGGCACCGGCGTGGAGCCTGCGGAGGTCGGCCTGCGGCTCCAGCGCCTCAACGCCGAGCGTGGTCTCGGCTGACGTGGCCGTCCTCCGGCCGCACGAGGGCGCCTCACGAGGGCGCTGCCTGCTGGTGCTCCGACACGCCTGCCCGACACGCTGCCCGACACGCTGCCTGACACGCTGCCTGACACGCTGCCTGACACAGCGACGACCTCCTGCAGCCGCATGGAGTGCGGGGTGCAGGAGGTCGTCGCAGGTCGGGTCTGCTCAGGCGGTGGGAGCCGAGAGCTCGCGAAGCACGCTGTCGAGGCTCGGCTCGCCGGTGCGGTTGTAGGGCAGCATCGACAGGGCCTTGCCCATGGCGCAGCTGTTCGTCAGTGCGGCGCCGGTGAGCCCGGCGCCGATGGCGCCCGAGACCCACTTGGCGGCTGGCAGTCGGATGCTCGCCAGCACCCCGGCGAGCACCAGGCCACCCGCGACCAGGCGGACCTGCCGCTCGAGCTCCCAGGTCTCGGAGCCCCGGTTGAGCGGGAGGCCGGCAGACTCCCAAGCGGAGACTCCGCCGGAGAGGACGTGCAGATTGTCGAGGCCGGTGGCCGACAGCAGACCCTCGGCCTGCCCGGCCCTGGCCCCGGACCGGCAGATCAGCACGACGTCCTCGTCGAGGTGGTCGCGCAGCTCGTCGCGGTGCTCACGCAGCAGGCCGAGCGGCACGTTGTAGGAGCCGGGGATGTGCGCGGTGGTGAACTCGGCGGCGCTTCGCACGTCGAGCAGGCGAGGCCGGTCCGGACTCGCCAGCCATTCCTCGAGGGCCGCGGCGTCGAGGGCTGCGGGGTGGGATGTGCGGGGGGCGGTGCTGGAGGTGGTGCTCATGGTTCCTTTCGTCGGACCCCGAAAAGGAGTGGCACGCGGCGGGTTGCCCACCGCGTGCCACTGGGGCCAATCGCCGACCGACCCCTGATGAGGTGCCGGACGGTCGTCGGTCAGTCGTTGGTCAGTCGTTTGGTCAGCCGTCGGTCAGCTGCGTCCGAAGAGGCGACCGAGGAAGCCTCCGGACGAGGCGCTCTCGGCCTTGACGTGACCGGCGCAGCGCTGCGACGCCGGGACGTTGCGCATGACCTGGTCGACGTGCTGGCCGCAGCCGGCCCACGTCGTCTTGCCGCAGGTCCTGCAGTTGGCGGGTCGGCACATGGTTGTCTCCTTCTGGTGGAACGGGTGGGTGGTGGTGCTGGAGGTCGTGGGGCAGTGGTGAGTGAGCCTCAGGCTGCCGTGGGGCGAGCGCCCCGCACGACAGGATGCCCGGACTGGACCCAGGCCGCGGTGCCGCCGTCGACCGAGCGGGCGTCGAAGCCGGCCCGCTCGAGGTAGTCGGCCATGGCCCGGCTGCGGTTGCCGCTGGCGCAGATGACGAAGACCGGCCGCGAGCGGTCGAGCTCGGCGACGCGGGAGGGCAGCTGCCCCATCGGCATCAACACTGCGCCCGGCACGTGTCCGCCGACGTACTCGCCGGGCTCACGGACGTCGATGACGACGGCGCCGTCCGCATGCGCGGCAGCGAGCGCGCCGACTGTCGTGGTCGTGGTCATGAAGTCTCTCCTCACACAGTTCTTGGATACCTATGGGGGTATCTCTCGGGACAGAGCGTAACCCGACGACGGCCCTCCGCGCCAATCGAACGGCATACCCCCATGGGTATAGAATCATTGCGTCACAGCGGCCTGACGGAATGGCCCGCGCCCGCACGACCGCACCGCGTCACCTTGGCCAGAACGGGATTCCATGAACGACACCACCACGCACCGCCGGAGGGCGACCCACCTCGGCCTGCGCCAGAACGCCGCGCAGTTCGGGCTCCTCGTCGGGGTCAACGCCCTCGTGGGTGGCATGCTCGGTCAGGAGCGGACCGTGCTGCCCCTGCTGGCCGAGTCCGAGTTCGGCCTGCAGGCCTACACGGCGGGGCTCACCTTCATCGTGGCGTTCGGGCTGGCGAAGGCGGCCACCAACTACGTCGCCGGCACCCTCGGCGACCGCTACGGGCGCAAGCCCGTCCTCGTCGCCGGGTGGGTGCTGGCCCTGCCTGTGCCGATCCTGCTCATCTGGGCGCCGTCGTGGGCCTGGGTCGTCGCCGCCAACGTGCTGCTCGGCATCAGTCAGGGCCTGACCTGGTCGACCACCGTCGTCATGAAGATCGACCTCGTGGGCCCCGCCCGCCGAGGCTTCGCCATGGGCCTCAACGAGGCAGCCGGCTATCTCGCCGTCGCCGTGACAGCCCTCGCCACCGGCTACCTCGCCGAGGCGCACAGTCTGCGGCCGACGCCCTTCTACCTCGGGATCGCCTTCGCCGCCCTCGGGCTCGGGCTCTCGACCCTCTTCGTCAGGGAGACCCAGGGCCATGCGCGGCTCGAGGCCTCGCTGCACACCCCGCGACCGGACGGCAGGCACGCTCACCTCCACGGGGACCTGACGAGCCGTGAGGTCGCGGTCCAGACCAGCTTCCGTGAGCCGGCCCTGTCGTCCGCCAGTCAGGCCGGTCTGGTCAACAACCTCAACGACGGCCTGGCGTGGGGGCTGTTCCCGGTCCTCTTCACCGGCGCCGGGCTCTCGGTGGGCAGGATCGGCGTGCTCGCCGCCCTCTACCCCGCGGTCTGGGGGCTCGGCCAGCTCGTCACGGGAGCCTTGTCGGACCGCTGGGGGCGCAAGTGGCTCATCGTCGGCGGGATGGGGCTGCAGGCGGTGGCCCTCGTCGTGATCGCGATCTCCAGCTCCTTCGCCCCGTGGGCCGTGGGCGCCGCGCTCCTCGGTGCGGGCACCGCGATGGTCTACCCCACGCTGCTCGCCGCCGTCGGGGACGTCGCCCACCCGTCGTGGCGCGCCCGCGCCGTCGGGGTCTATCGCCTGTGGCGCGACGGTGGATTCGCCGTCGGCGCCCTGCTGGCGGGCGTCGTCGCCGACGCTCTCGGGGTGCGGGCCGCGGTGTGGGTGGTCGCCGTCCTCACCGCCCTCTCCGGGCTCGTCGTCGCCCTTCGGATGTACGAGACCCACGACACCCGTCATCAGCCCGATCCCGGATGAGCCGCGTGGCCTTCTAGCCCTCGACGCCCGTGGACGTGTGCGGCTGCCCGACCGGTTTCGACTCCGGCGAGCCGCGCTCCCGCAGGTAGATGCTGAGTACGACCATGCTGCCGACAGCCAGGAACTCCGACTGCCAGTTCTGGAAGGTGCGGTTCCAGAAGTCAGGTGCCGACGCATACTCACCCCAGCCCAGCGGGGCCTGGAGCTCCTGAATCTGCTCCGCGTTGTAGGCACTGCGCCCCGCGACGAACTGAGCGAGCCATGACAGCAGGAAGATCAGGCCCATCGTGAGTCCCAGCGACCGGGAGTAGACCGCACGACGCCATCCATCGACCTTCGCCCAGGCCGGAGAGTCGGTCAGGGCGTGGGGGCCGACCTTCTGCTCCTCGTCGGACTCGCGTCCGACCTGGTCGAGGGGCTTGGACTCGGGAGAGCCCTTCTGCACGAGCCACACCGTGAGAAGAACGAAGAGCAGGAACTGCAGGTACTCGGACTGCCAGTTCTCGGCGACGTCGACAGCGAACTGGGACGACCTCACGTAGTCGAGCAGGCTCATCTGGGGCAGTCCCGCCCCGCGGGCCTCGTCGTTGTAGCCAGCCTGCCCGGTGACCGCCTGCCCGACGAGCGCGGCCAGCAGCAAGACCGGTGAAGGCGAGAGTGAGGCCCTGCTCTTTCACCCACCTCATCGCTGAGACAGCCCGATCACCAGGCAGTAGGCGAGCCCCGCTGAGATGAAGACGAGATAGCCGACGAACACCGAACGCACGTCACCCTCCCTTGATGTCGCAGTCGTAGGGCCCATCACCCCGAGGCGTGCACCCGGCGGCCGTGATCCTCCAGCCGTCGTCGAAGCGGGCCAGGAAGACGGTGTCCTGCTCCAGGCGCACCATGGCGTCGAGCCCGTAGACCTCAACGTCTCGCACGCGTCCACCGTCTGCGAGGTGCGCGGCAGTCAAGCCACGGCCGCAGCTGCCCGAGGCCTGCTCCAGCTCCATCGCGCTCTCTGGTGCGAGGAGCGCGCACGCAGCTTCCACGTCCGAGACCGCGTGGGACCTGAACTGAACCACCACGGAGGCGACGTCTCGGGCCTCCGGGTTGCCCTGTTGCGGGCCGCAGCCCGACCCGGTCGCGGTGACGATGATGGCCGCCACGAGGACACGTGAGCCGAGGGACGTCTGCACGCATCACCCCTACCCACTGCCGGGGCGCCTCAGCGGCGGCACTGACGTCATCTCGAGCTGCAGGGCAGCTCACCGGTGTTGAGCACGTCGAGGGCCAGGTCGCACAGCTTGCGATTCTGGTCTTGGCTGGCCCGGCGCAGGAGGTCGAAGGCCTCCTCGCGCGTCACCTTTCTCAGAGCCATCAGCACCCCCACGGCCGCGCCGATGTCGCGGCTGTGGCCAAGAGCACGCCTGAGGTTTGCTGCCTCCGTGTCGGCGGCATCGAGCCGCTGCAGCATCTCGAGGATGAACTGCTCGGTCTCGGTCAGGTCGACGTCGACCGCCAAGATCCCTTGGCTGACGTGGACGGACTGGGCCTCATGCACGGGCTTCGGCAACGAGGTCGACGATCGTGTCATCGTGCATCTCCTGCGACGGCTGGTGCTTGAGAGCGCGGTGCCTGCTCCCACCCGCTCCTGGGGCCAGCGTAATCCGTCGCGAACGGCCGGTGCCAGCCTTTGCGGGCAGCCCGCGACCCCGTGGCGGGTGACCATGTGGGCGCAACGGAGGGCGCCGACCTCGAGGTCGACGCCCTCCGTCTGACGCGAGGTCAGTGCTGCTCGCGCACCGCGCTCGCGGAGTCGGTGGCACTGTCGCGCACGTCGCTCGTGGCCTGCTGGGCCTCCTGCTTGACGTGGTCGGCCGAGGTCTGCGCCTGGTCCTTGACGGCAGTCACGGCGTCGGACGCGGGGCCCTTGAGGTGCTCGCCGGCCTCGGCGGCCGCGTCCTTGACGGTCGACTGCGCCGCCTCGACGACGGGCGCCGCCTTCTCCTTGACCGTCTCGCTCAGCTCGCGCTCCTTCTGCGAGGCGGGCAGCAGCGAGCCCAGCAGCCACCCGGCACCGAGGGCGATGAGGCCCGCGGCCAGGGGATTGCCGACGGCCCGGTCCTTGACGGCGGCGGCAGCACCCTGGGTCTTGTCGCCGACGTCCGACGCCAGACCGGACGCCCGGTCGGCGGTGGAGCTGCCGGCGTCGGAGGCGCTGCCCATGATGCGGTCACGCAAGTCGCCGGCCTTGTCCTTGACCTTGTCGGCCTGCTGCTTCGCCAGGTGGCTGGGCGTGACCGACTCACCGAGCGCGTTGACGTCCCGGCTGAGGTTGCGCCGGGTCTGCTCGATCTCGTCGCGGATCACGTCGGGGTCGGTGCTCGTCTGCCCGGTCTGGCTGTCGTAGGTGCTCATGTCGTCTCCTGTCCCTTGAGGGCATCCGGAACTCGCTTGGTGGTCTCGAGGGTCCGGGGCATGCCACTCACACGTCTCATGTCTTGACGGCCCATCGCAGCGAGGATCGCTGCGACCAGGGCCCAGATGGCCATCACGATGAGGGCTGCCCAGGCCCTGCTGTCGATGGCTCCCGCGATCCACTCCCACACGGCGAGGGAGAGGAAGAGAGCGGCCATCCAGCCGCCCAGGGCCGCGCCGCTGAAGAGGCCCGCGGCCTTGCCGGCCTGCGAGGCCGACTCCCGAGCCTCCGCCTTGGCGAGCGCGACCTCCTGGCGCATCAGGGTCGACAGGCCCGAGCTGATGTCACCGACGATGTCGCCCAGCGACGCCGTGTCGGCCTTCTCGTGAGCGCTCACGTCGTCGACCGGGCCCGGGTGCGAGCCCACCGGGCGCGATGCCTGGGTGCTCACCGCAGCCCCTGGCCGAGCTCGACGCCCTCCACACCCTCGATGCCGGGCCGGGGGTGGGTGTAGGTCGCCGGGTCGATGCCCGCGTCGACGCGCGTCGGGTCGGTGCCCACGCTCGTTGCCGGCCGGGCGGCATACCCCGGGGTGCCGGGGAGGTCGTCGCCGACGGCGGCGCGCGAGCCCGTGCCCGCGCCCGTGGTCTTCGAGCTGTCCGAGCCCGCGGTGAGCCCGCGGGTGAGCCGTCCACCGATCAGGCCGGCGACGGCCGCGGCGGCGAGGAAGGTGCCGGGACGCCGGCGCGCGAAGTCGCGCACCTCGTCGAGGACCTCCCCGGGCTGGCGCTGCTCGAGCCAGCCGGCCACCGACTGCACCCGCTCGGCCGCCTGGCCGGCGAGGTCGGTCGCGATGCCGCGCTGCTCCGAGGTGGAGGCCATCTGCGTGAGCTCGTCGCCCAGGCTGCGCAGGCCCTTGACGGCGCGGTCGCTCTGCCCCGACGCCTGCTCGGTGGCCTCGCCGCGGAGCTGCTCCAGCAGGGTGCTGACCTGTGAGCGCGCCTCTGCGACAACGTCCTTGGCCTCCGAGACGGCCGTGTCGGCCACCTGGCGACCGCTCTGCGCGGCGTCCGAGGTCACCGACGCAGCCTCGTCGCGGTCTGACGTGGAGGCGGCGCCGTTACCGGTCGAGTACTCCGGCAGGCCCGCCTCGGGCATCGTGCCCGAGAACGGCTCGACGGGCTCGCTGACTCCGGTCGGGGTTGCGCTGGTGACCGACGTGGAGTCGTCGTATGCCGCGTGCTGCGACAGCGTCGTGGCGTCAGTCTCATCGAACGACGTCCCCGACGGGGTGTGTGGATGCTGGGTCATGATGTGCCCTTCCTGCGCGCCGGCCGCAAGGGACCCGTTTCTTGAGCCGTGGGAAGCCGACCGGCGACCGTCTGTCTTCCCTCACTACCCGACGGGCGCAGCATCTAGTCCGTCCGCATCCACCGATTTTCGACGGAAGGGCCCCGAACCTGCCGTCGCGCAAGCCCCGTGAGATCGCGGCCTGCTGCGAGACGACGGACCGAGCCACACCGAACCGCAGGCCACGAGCCCGCAGACCCTCACTGCGAGCGGAGGACAGCGTCCACGACGTGTTCGATGAAGCTGACCGGAGCGGGCCGCCCCGTGCGCGGGGGTCACTGGGCTGGCCGTGCCCAGGTGGCCGCGTGATCGCGCACGTACTCCTCGATGGAACGAGCCGGCCGGCCCAACAGGTGACTGAGAGTGGGGTCGACGTGCTCCGCGTCACCGCGCCGCAGCCCAACGTGCAGGACCGTCTGCACAGCCACCTGCGCGATCGGCAGTCCTCGGGAACGCAGGTGTCGTGCGTAGCCCAGGACCGTGGCAGGCTCATATCCGATGTGGCGCCCCAGGGCGGCCGTCAGCATGCCGGCGAGGTCGCCGAACGTGACTGCCTGAGGGCCGGTGAGCGTATAGCCGCGACCCCGGTGCGGCCCCGGCTCGGCCAGGATCCCAGCGGCGACCGCGCCGATGTCGTCGGTGTCGACGAAGGCGACAGACCCCTCTCCTGCGGGAAGGTGGATCCTGTCGTCCTCCGTGATGTCTCTCCGGTAGGCATCGGCGAGGTTCTGCGCAAAGAAGCCCGGCCTCAGGATGGTCCAGGATGGTGCGTGCTGCCGCAGGTGGGTCTCGACTCGGTGATGCGGCACGAGCCGGTTGGTGTCGGCTCCAGCGACAGACGAGAAAACGATGTGCGGCACACCCGCCGCGACCGCAGCCTCGATGAGCGCGTTCAGTGTGGGGCCGACTCTCGAGACGGGCGGCGGCCGCAGGAGCAGCAGTCCGCCGATGCCCTGCACCGCCGGGCCGAAGGTCTCGGGCCGAAAGAGATCGAGGTGCACGCTCTCGACCCCTGGGGTCGCTGCCGTCGCCGACGCCGGAGCGGGGCCGGCGACGCCCGCCCGCACCGGCACGCTGCGCTCCACGAGGGCGCGCACCGTGGCAGCGCCTACGTTGCCGCGCGATCCGACCACGAGCACCGGCCCCCTCACACCTCACCCCTCGCAACGTCGAGGTGGATGAGGCTGAGGTGTTCGCGCCGCACGGCGTCCTCGAGCTCCGCCGGCGTGGGCACGCGCGGCACGTTGATCCGGATGCCCAGACGGCGGCGCGCCTGGTCGGGTCCGAGGTCCCTGATCATGCGCTCGTAGACCTCGGCGACGGCCTCGGGCCGCTCCTCCAGCGTCGCGGTGGCCGGCACGCGCTTTCCGAGCAGGGTGAGCTCCACCGGCGTCGCTCGCCCCCGCAGGTTGACCCGCCAACGCGAGCTCGACACCACGAGCAGGCGGCCGTCCGGGAGCCGGTGGTAGGCCACGGGGGTCGAGTACACCCGCCCCGAGCGGCGTCCTGTGACATGAAGCAGGAGCAACCCCTGGCCCACCTTGGTCGACCGGCGCCGCCCGGAGAGCAGCCACGTCAGGACGGGGTTGGCGAGACGCGTCATCATCGCGGGAGGGACGACGCGTTCGACGGGCACGGTTGACGGCACGGGTGACGGCTCGGGTGACGGCTCGGTCATGGCGCCACCGTACGGCCACGCAGCCGCCCGCCAGGGTGCGCCGCAGGGGTCCGGAGGCCGTGGTGTCGCGGCCCGGCACCCGAGGGGCTACGCCGGGGCTGCCTCGCCCACAGGGTTGAGGCTGCGCCAGGCCCCTCGGATGTGCGCCTCCACCAGCCGCTCTGCCTCATCGCCGTCGCCACGGGCGATGGCGGCGTGGATCGCCTCGTGGTCGCGCCGGAGCCCTTCGACGACGTCGTCCCAGGAGTCGAGCCGACGGAACCGGTCGAGGATGGGCAGCCGCAACGACTCGCGGATCGCGACCGTCAGGTCGGTCGCGAGACTGTTGCCCGCCGCGGCCGCCACGGCCACGTGGAACTCCGTGTCGCAGTCGTTGAACCGCACGCGCTCGATCTCGGGATCGGCCATCGCG
Organism: Humibacillus xanthopallidus; assembly: GCF_044793955.1. GTDB lineage: Bacteria > Actinomycetota > Actinomycetes > Actinomycetales > Dermatophilaceae > Humibacillus > Humibacillus xanthopallidus_C. The sequence goes on from NZ_CP084995.1 coordinate 3,756,996, forward strand.
TCGAGGAGGCGTCGCATCGTCGCCAGGTCGGCAGCCGTCGCATGGGTGGCCGCGAGGCGGACACTGAGTCGCTCCAAGGCGATTCGCACCTCGATGACGTCGGAGAGGGCGAAGTTGGCAAGCGCGACGTGCAGGCGCAGCAGCCGCGTCAGCGCATCGGTCGGCACCGCCCGGATGGTGGTGCCCCCCGTGGCACCGGCGCCGACTGCCGAGTGCACGACGCCCTGCGCCTGCAGGGTGCGCACCGCCTCGCGCACCGCGGGCCGGCTGACGTCGAGCAGCTTGGCAAGCTCCCGCTCGGGCGGCAGCCGGTCCCCCACCCGCAGCTCTCCGCTGAGGATGCGGTCATCGACCCAGCCGAGCACGACCTCGAAGGCCCTCGGGCCGCGGTCACCGGGCGCGCCGGCGGCAAGGGGAGCGTCGTCAGCAGGCACCGGCACAGCATGCCACGACGACCCCGTCGTCCGAAAGAATGGTCAGACCATTGACAGGCCCCCCTCCAGCCCCCTACTTTTCAGGCACTCCTAATGGTCTGACCATTAGGTCTCCCAGCCCAACGTCGTGCGACTCGGAGGACCCATGCCCCTCGCCACCCTCGTGCCCACCGCCTTCCAACCCGACATCGACCCGGTGGGTGACAGCCTCGCGATCTCGGCGCTCGTCGCCCTCGTGCCTCTGCTGACCGTCTTCGTCACGCTGGGCCTGCTGCGCTGGAAGGCGCACTGGGCCGGACTCACGGCTGTCGCCGTTGCCATCGTCGTGGCGTCCCTCTTCTTCGGTATGCCGGTCGAGCTCGCGGTCCTGGCCGCCACCCAGGGCGCGGCCTTCGGGGTCTTCCCCATCATGTGGATCGTCTTCACGGCGATCGTGCTCTACCAGGTCACCGTGCGCTCCGGCCGGTTCGAGGACCTGCGTGCCACCTTCCACCTGATCTCGGACGACCCCCGGGTGCAAGCGATCATCATCGCCTTCTGCTTCGGCGGTCTGCTCGAGGCGCTGGCGGGCTTCGGGGCCCCGGTGGCGATCACCGGCGTCATGCTCATGGCTCTCGGCTTCTCACCGCTGCGCGCCGCCGCGGTCGTCCTGCTCGCCAACACCGCTCCCGTGGCCTTCGGGGCGATCGGCACGCCGATCATCACCGCCGGCGCCCTCACGGGCATCCCGTACACCGAGATCGGGGCCTACGTCGGGCACCAGACCCCCATCCTCGCGGCCTTCGTGCCGCTCCTGCTCGTGCTCATGGCGGACGGCCGGCGCGGCGTGCGCCAGACCTGGCCGGTGGCCGTGGTCGTCGGTGTCACCTTCGCCTTCTTCCAGTGGCTCTCGGCGACGTTCATCTCGGTCGAGCTGACCGACATCATCGCCTCGCTCGCCGGGCTGGCCGCGGCAGTCCTCTTCCTCAAGGTCTGGCAGCCCACCGGACGCGAGTCGGCACTCGAGACGCTCCACCTCGAGCGTGAGCGCGACCTCGTCTCGGTGGCGTCGGGCTCCACCGCCTCCGCTGCCGGGTCGGCAGGCTCGACCGCCTCGGCCACCCCGGCAGAGGGGGAAGACGGCACCACGGCGCCGCGGGCCGTGGCGGGCGGCAACGACTACACCGTCTCGGCCGACGAGCTCGAGGCACGTGCCCGGTCGCTCACCCCGGGCCGGATCAGCATGGCGCTCTTCCCCTACGTGCTCGTCATCGTCGTCTTCGCGATCGCCAAGCTCGTGGCGCCGGTCAAGGCCTGGCTGGCGAGCACCGACCTCAAGATCGGGTGGCCGGGCCTCTCCGGCGAGGTGCTGACCCACGCCGGCACGCCGAACCCCTCCACGACCTACACCCTCGCGTGGCTCAGCTCCCCCGGCACCATGCTGCTCATCTGCTCGCTCATCGTCGCCCTCGTCTACGGCATCGGCCTCAGCGGCTGGGGCAAGGAGATGGCGGCGACGGCCCACAAGATGCGGTTCGCGTTCCTGACTGTCGCGTCGGTGCTGGCCCTCGCGTACGTCATGAACCTCTCCGGCCAGACCATCACCATCGGCACGTGGATCGCCGCGACGGGCGCGCTCTTCGCGTACCTCAGCCCTCTGCTGGGCTGGATCGGCACCGCCGTCACGGGCTCGGACACGAGCGCGAACGCCCTCTTCGCGACGCTCCAGCAGAGCGCCGCGCAGACCGCCGGCATCGACCCCACGCTGCTCGTCGCGGCCAACACCTCCGGCGGCGTCGTCGGCAAGATGATCAGCCCGCAGAACCTCACCATCGCGGCCACGGCCGTCGGGTTGCTGGGCCGTGAGGCCGACATCCTGCGCAAGGTCCTGCCGTGGAGCATCGGCCTGATCATCGCGATGTGCCTGCTCGTCGGGCTGCAGTCGAGCGTTCTTGCTTGGATGCTGCCATGACGACGCCGACTCCTCGCGCGACCGACCTGCGGGTCGCGCTCTTCGCGACCTGCTTCAACGACACGATGTGGCCCGAGACCCCCAAGGCCACCGTCCGGCTGCTCGAGCGGCTCGGCTGCCGGGTCGAGTTCCCCATGGAGCAGACGTGCTGCGGGCAGATGCTCACCAACACGGGGTATGCCGCCAAAGCCCTGCCGCTCGTGCGCCGCTTCGTCGACGTGTTCGGCGACTACGACGCCGTGGTCGCCCCGTCGGGATCGTGCGTCGGCTCGGTCCGCGAGCAGCACCCGATGATCGCCTCGTCGGGCGGCGACGCGGGCCTGCAGAGACGCGTCGAGCAGCTGCGACCCAAGGTCTACGAGCTGTCGGAGTTCCTCGTCGACGTGCTCGGCGTGACCGATGTCGGGGCCTGGTTCCCCCACCGCGTCACCTACCACCCCACCTGCCACTCGCTGCGCATGCTGCGGGTCGGCGACCGCCCCCTCCAGCTGCTGCGGGCCGTGCGCGGCATCGACCTCGTCGAGCTCCCCGGCGCCGACGAGTGCTGCGGCTTCGGTGGCACGTTCGCGATGAAGAACGCCGACGTGTCGGTCGCCATGGGCGCCGACAAGGCGCGACGCGTCGTCGAGACCGGCGCCGAGGTGCTCGTCGCCGGCGACAACTCCTGCCTGGCCCACATCGGCGGCATCCTCGGGCGCGAGCGCTCCGGGGTGCGCAGACTGCACCTGGCCGAGATCCTGGCCTCGACGAAGGAGCACCCGGCATGAGCGCGACGACGCCACCTGCGGCACCCGGCGATGCGGCATACGGCAGCACGACCCGCACGGCGGGCGAACCGACCGGGGGGCCCGTCCAGCAGACCTCGGCGACCTTCGTCGGGATGCCGAGCTTCCCCGACGCGGCACGCACGGCGCTGGCCAACACCCAGCAGCGGCGCAACCTGCACAATGCGACCCACACGATCCGCGCCAAGCGCGCCCACGTCGTGGCCGAGGTGCCCGAGTGGGAGGCCCTCCGGGTGGCCGGCGCCGAAGCCAAGGATGAGGCGCTGACCCACCTGGCTGACTACCTCGAGCAGCTGGAGTCGACCCTCACCGCCGCCGGCGCCGTCGTGCACTGGGCGCGCGACGCCGAGGAGGCCAACCAGATCGTCGTCGACATCGTGCGGGCCAAGGAGGTCGACGAGGTCGTCAAGGTCAAGTCGATGGCCACCCAGGAGATCGAGCTCAACGAAGCCCTGGAGGCCGCCGGCATCAACGCGTGGGAGACCGACCTCGCAGAGCTCATCGTGCAGCTCGGTCACGACCGCCCGAGCCACATCCTCGTGCCGGCGATCCACCGCAACCGCAGCGAGATCCGTGACATCTTCACCAGCGAGATGGGCAAGGTCGGGCGACCGGCGCCCGCCGACCTCACCGACGACCCCGCCCGGCTGGCGGAGGCCGCGCGCCTGCACCTGCGCGAGAAGTTCCTGCGGGCCAAGGTCGCGGTGTCGGGGGGGAACTTCGCGATCGCCGACACCGGCACCCTCGTCGTCGTCGAGTCCGAGGGCAACGGACGGATGTGCCTGACCCTGCCCGAGACCCTCATCTCGGTCGTCGGCATCGAGAAGGTCCTGCCCACGTGGGAGGACCTCGGGCCGATGCTCCAGCTGCTGCCACGGTCGAGCACCGGCGAGCGGATGAATCCCTACACGACGATGTGGTCAGGGGTGCACGCAGGTGACGGGCCCCAGGAGGTGCACGTCATCCTCCTCGACAACGGCCGAACGCACGTGCTCGGCGACCGCCTTGGACGCCAGGCCCTGCGGTGCATCCGCTGCTCCGCGTGCCTCAACGTGTGCCCGGTCTACGAGCGCACCGGTGGTCACGCCTACGGCTCGGTCTATCCGGGCCCGATCGGCGCCGTGCTCAACCCGCAGCTGCGTGGCACCGCGAGCGAGATCGACCAGTCGCTCCCCTACGCCTCGAGCCTCTGCGGCGCCTGCTTCGACGCATGCCCGGTGCGCATCAACATCCCCGAGCTGCTCGTCGAGCTGCGCGGCACCGTCGCCCAGCAGGGCGGCCATCGGGCCGAGTCGGCGGCCATGAAGGCAGCGGCGTGGGTGCTGTCCGATCCCAAGCGACTGGCCGGCGCGCAACGGGCCGCGACGACTGCCGGGCGGATCATCGGTAAGCGCACCATCCGGTCGGTGCCTGGCCTCGGGGCGTGGACGAACGCCCGCGACCTGCCGACGCCGCCCACCGAGACGTTCCGGCAGTGGTGGGTCCGAGAGCACGGCAGCGAGCAGGGCAGGGCGGACGGCAGCGGGCAGGGCACCGAGCACGGCAGTGAAGGAGACGAGCGATGAGTGCACGCGACGAGATCCTCGCCAGGGTGCGAGCGGCGACGGCCGACGTGACGACGGAGCTCGGGGCGCGTGGTCCCGTGCCGGTCATCGAGGAGACCTCGCCCGGGGTGTCCGAGACGGTGGAGCTCTTTGCCGAGAACGTCGCGGACTACCGGGCGACCGTCATCCGCGCCCGCGCGACCGAGGTGGCCACCGCCGTCGCCGAGGCAGTGCGGTCGAGCGGCTGCCACTCGGTCGTGGTGCCCTCGGGCCTCGACCCCGCCTGGGTGCAGGCCCTGGGCGCGGTGGCGACGGTCAGCCACGAAGCCGACGCGACGACCCACTCCGAGCTCGATGCTGTCGACGCCGTGGTGACGCGCTCGGCCGTGGGCATCGCGACGACCGGCACGATCGTGCTCGATCACGGTCCGGACCAGGGCCGGCGCGAGCTGACGCTGGTGCCCGACACGCACGTCTGCGTCATCGACGCCGACCGCATCGTGCACGACGTGCCCGAGGCCGTGGCCCGGCTGCGTCCGGCCCCGGGCGACGCTCGTCCGCTCACCTGGATCAGCGGCCCGAGCGCAACGAGCGACATCGAGCTCCAGCGCGTCGAGGGGGTGCACGGCCCGCGCACCCTCATCGTCGTCCTCGTCACGGCTGCCGACGACGTCGCTCCGGGTGACCCCGCAACCGCCTCTCCGTAACGATCGCCGACCCGACGCGATGTAGTCGGTGCGGGGCGGCGTCCCGATCCCCCGAGCGGGGCGTCGCCTCGCCTCGCACGCCGCTGAGCCCGTCTCGCCGCGGCGCCAGCCCTCGACGACTGACCTCACGCGATCGTGCCCACCGTGACTCTGCGTGCAGCCGAGGACCCGAGGGTCACCCCCTTCGGATGATTTGTGGCCCCGCGCTCGGTGCCACGCTCGCAGAGGGCCCCCGACACGCGGGGGAAGCCCACGACCCGGGGCATGCTCGTCCGTGCGGTTGCGCGCGATTCGTCCAGTTCCTCGCCGGTCACGACGAGCGCATCCGCGAGCTCGACGAGCTGCGGGACGAAGGAGAGGCGGCTTTCATGTCAACGGACTTCGACGGCAGGGTCGAGCTGGACATCCGGGACTCGGTCCCCGACTGGAAGCCGTACCTCGCGCCGAAGGCGCCCGAGGGCGCTCCCAACGTCGTGTTCATCGTCTGGGACGACGTGGGCTACGGCACCATGGACTGCTTCGGCGGTCCCGTGCACACGCCGACGATGACCCGCATCGCGGACCGCGGGGTCAAGTACTCCAACTTCCACACCACGGCGCTGTGCTCGCCCACGCGCGCATCGCTGCTGACCGGTCGCAACGCCACCTCGAACGGCATGGCGACGATCGCGGAGTTCAGCTCCGGCTTCCCGGGCATCTCGACCCGGATCCCCTTCGAGAACGGCTTCATCTCCGAGGTGTTGGTGGAGCACGGCTACAACACCTACTGCGTCGGCAAGTGGCACCTCACCCCCGGTGAGGAGACCGGCATGGCCGCGTGGAAGAAGCGCTGGCCGCTGGGTCGTGGGTTCGAGCGGTTCTACGGCTTCCTCGGTGGCGAGTCGAGCGGCTGGTATCCCGACCTGATCCACGACAACCACCCGACCGAGCCTCCGGCGACTCCGGAAGAGGGCTATCACATCGCCAAGGACTTCTCGGACAGGGCGATCCAGTTCATCCGGGACGCCAAGGTGGTCGAGCCGGACAAGCCCTTCTTCCTCTACTTCTCCCTGGACGCCGCGCATGCCCCGCACCACGTGTTCGAGGAGTGGTCCGATAAGTACAAGGGCGTCTTTGACGAGGGCTACGAGGAGATCCGCGACCGCATCCTCGCCCGCCAGAAGGAGCTCGGTCTGCTGCCGGACGACACCCAGCTCTCCGGCATCAACCCCCACGGTGAGCCGGGTGTGACGGGCCCGGACGGACAGCCGTGGCCGATGCTCGACACCGTGCGTCCGTGGGAGTCGCTCAGCGCCGACGAGAAACGGCTCTTCGTCCGCATGGCAGAGGTGTTTGCAGGCTACGTGGAGTACACCGACGACCAGGTGGGTCGCGTCGTCGACTTCCTCGAGTCCTCGGGCGAGCTCGACAACACCATCATCGTCGTGGTCTCGGACAACGGGGCGAGCGGCGAGGGCGGCCCCAACGGGACGTTCAACGAGTGGCGCTTCTTCAACGGCGTGCCCACCCCCACCGAGCTGAGCCTGGAGCACATCGACGAGCTGGGGGGGCCGAAGTCCTACAATCACTACAACACCGGCTGGGCATGGGCCTTCGACACACCCTTCCCCTACTGGAAGCGGTGGGCGGGCTACGAGGGCGGGATCGCCGACATGTGCATCGTGTCGTGGCCGGCCAAGGTGCCAGCGACCCAGACACCGCGCCCGCAGTACGTCCACGCCGTCGACGTCGTCCCGACGATCTACGAGCTCATCGGCATCACGCCGCCGCAGAGCCTCAAGGGTTTCGAGCAGCGCGCCATCGAGGGCGAGAGCTTCGCGGCGTCCCTCACGCAACTCGACGCCCCTGCGAAGCGCACCCAGTTCTATGCGATGCTCGGCCAGCGCGCCCTCTACGAGGACGGCTGGCTGGCCTGCACGATGCACCCGCCGCTGAGCGGGTGGGGCAAGTTCGACCAGGACGTGTGGGAGCTCTACCACGTCGAGGTCGACCGGTCTCAATCGACCAACCTCGCCGACGCCGAGCCCGAGCGGGTGCGCGCGATGGTGGCCCGCTGGTTCGAGCTGGCTGAGCAGTTCAACGGGCTCCCGCTCGATGACCGCAACGCGCTCGAACAGATGCTCGCCGAGCGTCCCAGCGGCACTCCCACCCGCGAGCGCTACGTCTACTACCCCGACTGCGTGTCAGTGCCCGAGCAGTCGGCCGTCGCGGTCGGTGGACGTTCCTACACGATCTCGGCCGGTGTGCAGGTCGACACCGCGGACGCACAGGGCGTCCTCTTCGCCCAGGGCGGCGTGGCCGGCGGGCACAGCCTCTTCGTACAGGACCAACGGCTGACCTACGTCTTCAACTGGGTCGGCACCTACGTCCAGACGGTCACCGCGGACCGCGCGATCGAGCCCGGCGCGCACGTGGTGTCGGCGGAGTTCGTCGCCGAGGGTCGCAGCGAGGACCCGATGATGGCCGGCGCCCGTGGAACCCTGACGCTCTACGTCGACGCCGACGCCGTCGGCAGTGCCCAGATCGTGACCCAGCCGGGTGCCTTCTGCTTGGTGGGTGACGGGTTGTGCGTGGGCCGCGACGACGCCTCACCCGTGTCGCCGAGCTACACGGCTCCCTACCGCTTCACGGGTGGGAGCATCGACAAGGTGGTCGTCGACGTGTCCGGTGAGCGGTACGTCGACCATGAGGCGGAGGTCCGAGGATGGTTCCTGCTCGACTGACACGGTCGCAGGTGGCCCGTGAGCCCGGCGCCTGAACCGGGCCCACGGGCTGGACGCAGAGGACCTGCGGCCCCGCTCACGGGGTCGCGGGCCTTCCACGTCATGTCCAAGCCCACGGGGGCGATCTGCAACCTCGACTGCGAGTACTGCTTCTTCCTCTCCAAGGACGAGCTCTACCCCGGCAGCGGCTTCCGGATGGCGCCCGAGGTGCACGAGGCCTACATCAGCCAGCTCCTCGCCGCCCAGCGGGGGGTCGACGAGGTCGTGGTCGCGTTCCAGGGCGGCGAGCCGACGCTCATGGGTCTCGACTTCTTCCGGCGCACCCTCGAGCTGGAGCAGCGCTTCGCGGCGCCCGGGCAGCGCATCCTCAACACGATGCAGACCAACGCCACCCTGCTCGACGACGAGTGGTGCAGCTTCCTGCGTGACAACGACTTCCTCGTGGGTGTCTCGATCGACGGGCCGCGCGATATGCACGACGCCTACCGGGTCGACAAGGGGGGCAAGCCCACCTTCGACCGGGTCATCCGCGGTCTCGACGCCCTCAAGCGTCACGGCGTCGAGTGGAACGCCCTCACGACCGTCAACGCCGCCAACGGTGACCACGGCCGCGAGGTCTACACCTTCCTGCGCGACGAGCTCGGAGCAACGTACGTGCAGCTGATCCCCATCGTGGAGCGGGTCACTCCGGAGCTTCTCCCCCTGGTCGAGTCGGGCTGGGGACGACGGCCCGGCGAGCGGCCTCTCTACGTCCAGGACGGCAGCCTCGTCACCCACCGGACCGTCGGCGCGACGCAGTACGGCCAGTTCCTCATCGACGTCTTCGAGGAGTGGGCCCGCCACGATGTCGGCGACGTCTTCGTCTCCATGTTCGACACCGCGCTCGCCCACTGGATGGGCATGGACCAGGTGGGCCTGTGCGTCCACGCCCGCACCTGTGGCGATGCGGTCGCGCTGGAGCACAACGGTGACCTCTACTCCTGCGACCACTACGTCGAGCCCGACTACCTCCTCGGCAACATCAGGCAGGGACGGACGATGCTCGAGCTGGTCGACTCGCCACGGCAGCGGGCCTTCGGACAGTCCAAGCTCGACAGCCTGCCGGCCTACTGCCGGTCGTGCGACGTGCGCTTCGCCTGCAACGGCGGCTGCCCCAAGGACCGCTTCATCAGCACACCCGACGGGGAGCCCGGCCTGCACTACCTCTGCGAGGGCTACCAGCTCTTCTTCCGCCACGTCGACGCCCCGATGCGTGTGATGGCGGCCCTGCTGAGGCAGGGCAGGGATGCCACGGCCCTGCGGAGCTGGTATGCCGCAGCCGACGCTAGGCGTGGCAACGGTGACCTCTGCACGTGCTCGAGCGGCAGGACCTGGCTCGCCTGCCACGGATCCGGCAGGCCTGCGGCCGCAGGCCGCTGACGCTCCGTTTCACGTCGAGACCCTCCGGCTCTCATCCGAGCCGGAGGATGCAGCACCACCACTCACGGGCAGATGCTGGGCGGAGCCGGCACAACCCGGCGCGGCGCAGGAGGCACAGATCCATGGACATCACGGTCGTCGCCATCATCACCGCGGCACTGTTCGGGTGGGGTCTGGTCGCCCGACGCCTCGAGCACGCCGACCTCAGCGCTCCCATCATCTTCGTCGTGCTCGGAGCCCTGCTGGCATGGAGCGGCCTCGTCGACGGGCCGGATGCTCCCGAGGCCGTCACCCCCCTCGTCGAGATGACACTCGTCTGGGTGCTCTTCTCCGACGCTGCCCGACTGCCCCTGCAGGACCTGCGCCACGACGTCGGCCGCTACCTGCGGCTGCTCGGCATCGGCCTTCCCCTGACGATGGCACTCGGGTGGGCTCTCGCGGCGTGGTTCTTCCCCGAGCTCGGGCTGTGGCTCGCACTCTTCGTCGGCGCGGCGCTCGCCCCCACCGATGCGGCGCTGGGGGTGGCGGTGGTGACCAATCCTGCTGTGCCCTCACGGATCCGGCAGCTCATCACCGTCGAGAGCGGCCTCAACGACGGCATCGCGACGCCGGTCGTCATGGTGGCGATCGCCGGGGCGGCCGCCAGCGCGGGTCTGGAGAGCGTCGAGGGCGCCGGGCACGCGGTCATCCAGCTGCTCCTCGGTGTCGCCGTCGGTGTGGCGGTCGGGGCAGCGGGCGGGTGGCTGCTGCGACGGGCCCGACAACGAGGTTGGGCCTCCGAGGGGTTCACGGGTGTTGCCGTGCTGGCGCTGGCGCTGCTCGCCTACGCCGCTGCGTTGTCGCTGGGCGGGAACGGCTTCGTCGCCGCCTTCTGCGGAGGCATCGCCTTCGGTGCGACCGCGGGCAGGCGCGCTCCAGAGGAGCTGGTCTTCCTCGGGCAGGCCGGCGACCTCGTGTCGACACTCGTGTGGCTCGCCTTCGGCGCCGTGGCCGTGCCCATCATGCTGGAGCGGAGCAGTGTCCTGATCGTCGTCTACGCAGTGCTCAGCCTCACGGTCGTGCGCATGCTGCCCGTCGCGCTGTCCTCCATCGGTGCGGGCCTCGATCGGCGCACGATCACCTTCATCGGCTGGTTCGGCCCTCGAGGACTGGCCTCCCTCGTCTTCGCGCTGCTGGCCCTCGAAGCCCTCGGGTCGGTGGCCGACGAGGCGGTGGCGATCGTCACGGTCACCGTGCTGCTCAGTGTCGTGGCCCATGGCCTCACTGCCGCTCCCCTCGCCGCTCGCTACGGTGCGGCCGTCTCGACGCGCGGCCAGGCCGGCCCGAGGTGACGTGATGCGTTCGTCCCGGACGCCACCCGGCAGCCGCGAGCTGGCCGAGCTGGCTCACGCGGCCCGGACCGCCGTGACCTTCGTGCAGGTGGCCGGAGGAGCGATGGCGGACGCTCGCGGGCTCACGCTGACCGACCTCTCGCCGTCGACCATCTGGGTCCTGCACGACACCCCCCAGCGGGTGGGGCACCTCGCGACCGGCACCTTCCTCGATCTCTGGTGGGACCCCCGCAGCGGGCTGTCGTCGTGCCGGCTGAGAGCCGTGCTGGGCCAGGCGGATCCGGACACCCAGCTGCTCGGCGCGCCCGTCCTGACGGTGGCGTCGCCTCGGATCAGTGGCTCCGGGGTCGGCTACGAGATCGAGGTGCTCTCCGGCGTGCTGCCCGCGGACATCGGTTCGTGCATCCTGTTCATCGGGCCGGGCGACCGCTGTGCCGATGGCCCGAGCCCGGCCGTGCCGCCGCCCTAGGCAGCGCCCGCACCCTGCAGCTCGCGCGCTCGCGAGATCGCCGCCTGCAACGAGGCCCCCACGGTCGCCTCGACGGGCAGCACATTCGCGCGACCGAGCGAGTCCAGCGCCCGGGTGCGGGTCAGCTGGCCCATCACGGCGTCGCCCACCCCCGCGAGCACGAGGTGACAACCAGCCGCGCGAAGCGTCTCGTGGTAGCGGACCATCGCCTGGATGAACGTGCTGCCCAAGTCCTCCTTGCCCCGCAGACGCAGGACGACCACGGCACCTCGAGATGCCGGAACCACCTGTGGCAGCTGGCTTTCGACGACCTGAGCCGATGCGAAGAAGAGGCTGCCATAGGCCACGAGAACGACGATCTCGCCAGCCGGGAGCACCGGTGGCGGGGCGACTTCGACAGGGAGGGATGCACCCTCCTCGAGCTCCCAGCGCACGATGGTGACCTTGTTGGACTGTTGCGCCACGAAGAGGACGACCGACAGCCCGACTCCGGCGAGGACCGCATACTGCAACGGGATCAAAAGGGTGAGCACGAACGTCGTCGACATGACGGTGGCCTGTGTCGCGCCCGTGCGCCAGACCATGCGCACCTGCTCGGGCTTGAACGTGCGGAAGCCCACGAGCATGAGCAGCCCGGCCAGGGCCGGCATGGCGATGAGCCCGGCGATGTCGGCGAAGAGCAGGATGACGAGCGCCATCACGACGCTTGCGATGATGTTGGCGAGGCGACTGCGCGCCCCCGCCTCTCGCACCATGGCCGTGGCCGACATGGAGCCGCCCACCGGCACGCCCTGGAACACACCCGAGGCGAGGTTGGCGACCCCCTGGCCTGCGAAGTCCCGCGACACCTCGGGATAGCTGCCGTCGGGGTTGGGCACCGACTGGCTGATCGCGGCCCCCTGGACGAGGCCCACGAAGGCGAGCGCGAGCGCAGGCACGATGAGGTCGGGCACGAGGCCCAGCGCCGGCAGCTCAGGCCGTGGCAGTCCGTCCGGGATGAGCGCCACGTCGCTCACGACGGCGATCCCCCGAGTCCCGATCGCGGCGACGACCGCCGACACCCCGATCACTGCCAGAACCATGCCCAGGCCCCGCAGCCGGGTCCGCTCGAGCACGAGGATGAGGCCCACCGTGCCCGCTCCGGCGGCGACGGTCGGCCAGTGGAAGGAGCCCACGTGGAGGAGGGTGTCGAACGTGCGCAGGACGCGGTTGTCTCCCTGGCCGTCGTAGCCGGTGAAGTCGGCCAGCTGCGCCAGCACGATGTTGACGGCGACCGCGTTGATGAAGCCGGTCAGCACGGCGTTGGGCACGAACCGCACGAGGGGACCGAGCCGGAGGAGCCCGGCGGCCAGCATGACCAGCCCGGTGAGGACGCCGAGGGTGACCAGCGCCGACGTCGCGTCCGCCCCCTCTCGGACCTGGGGCACGTCGGCGATGAGGACGGCCATGGCGCCCGTGCCCTGCACGGACATCAGGACCGAGCTGGTGGTGACGGCGCCGGCCAGCGTCCCGAAGAGGTAGCCGTAGAGCCCGGCCACGGGGTTGACCCCCGCCAGCAGTCCGGAGGCGAGCCCGTCCGGCACGCTCACCAGTCCCAGGACCGCGCCCGCCCCGACGTCCTTGCGGACGGTGGACGGGCGCTTGGACGGCCGGGCCGCGGCTTCCGCGGGCCGATCGTCAGCGGAGGGCATTCGCCTTGAGTGCGTCGAACGCCTGCTGGGTGATGGCGCCGGACTGCAGCGGCTCGTGCGCCGTGGCGATCTCGGTCGCGGAGAATTCCCGACGCCACGAGAGCCAGTCAGCCTGAGTGTTCATTGCGGGTCCTTTGTCCCATCGACGCGTGTCGCCGACACACCTCAGTCTCGGCCTGCGTCAGAGCGCCCCACATCGTCCGATCCGGATGACCCGCAAGGCCGCTCAGTCGCGTGCCGGTCCGTCCACGAGACCCAACGACTGCGCGACCGCCACCGCCTCGGAGCGCGAGACGACCGCGAACTTGCGATAGACCGACAGCGCATGGGTCTTCACCGTGTTCTGGGACAGGAAGAGGTGCTCGCCGATCATCGCGAAGGTCAGGTGACTGGGCAGGAACTGCAGCACCCGCATCTCCGCCGTGGTGAGGGCTGCGGCCGAGACCCCGTCGCGGGTCAGCGAACGCAGGGCGGCCTCCGTGTCCACCAGCAGGTCGTTGGCGAGTGAGGCGGCAAGATCGGGCGTCATCGCCCTGCGGGCATCAGCGATCAGGATGCGGGCGAGTGCGCCGTCGCCCAGCAGCACGGCGGAGCGGGCCTGGAAGAGCCGTCCGCACACTGCGAACCACGGAGCGATCTCCGGGATCAGCGCCGTCAGCCTCAGGGCGTTCGCCAAGGTCAGCTTCGCCTCGCGGCGATGGGCGAGTGCATCGAGCAGGGCCTGGGCCGTGACGCAGTGCGCCGAGCTGGCGAGCCGCTCGAGGTGATGGTCCGTGATGACGTCGCGGGCCTCGGCGATGAGCTGGGAGCCGCGGTTGGCATCGCCGGACAGGACGGCCAGCACGCCCTGCCACGACAAGGCGTCGGCCTGGATGATCGGCACCTGCAGTGCTCGAGCCAGCGACTCGGCCTCCAGCATGCTCTGCCGGCCCTCCAGAGCATCACCCAGCAGGGTCTGGCTCACTCCCCGCAGGAAGGCCGCGGCAGTGCGGAAGCCGGAGTCCGGTGGCAGGCCCACGAGGGCGGTCTCGCACAGGGAGGCGGTGTCCTCGAGCCCGCCCGCGCCCACGAGCGCCACGAGCACCGCCAGGGACGCGGCATACTCCTCCGACGTCGCTCGCGAGCGCCAGTCGCGCCCGGCGTGGGCCTGCGACCTCAGCTGCCAGCGTCTCGTGCTGTCGGGATCTCCCGACTGGAGGGCTGACCAGGCTGCAGAGAGGGACAACCAGGGGTTCGCCGAGATCTGGTGCTCCGACAGGGTGCCGAGCCACAGCTTCAGTCGCTCGGGCCGACCCGAGCCGACGCATCCGACGATGCCCGACCAGACCAGCTCCGCGACGAGGTCGACATCGGGAGCCGCCGCCGCGTGGCGGACGGCGGCATCCACGTCGTCGCCGTCGGCGAACCAGTGGGCGGCCCGTCGGTGCCCCGTTGCCCACAGGCCCGACTCGCGCTCGGCCAGCTCCTCCAGCAGGACCTCGCGGAGCAGGTGGTGACAGCGGTAGTGCCCCTCGTGGTCGCCGGACACGACGAGCTGGGTCCTCCGGCTCAGGGACGCGAGGATCGCGGCGGAGTCGCTGCGGGCCGTCACCGCGTTGCACAGGCCCGCGTCGAGCTCGTCGAGCACCGAGGTCTGCACCAGGAAGGATCTCTCGACCTCGGGGAGGGGACCCAGGACCTCGGTGCGCAGGTAGTCGACGATGAACCGGTCAGACCCGCGCGGTGAGGGACTGCTCGTCACGCCCCACGGCGATCCGTCCCGCTGGATGGCCAGCCCGCTGAGGTAGAGGACCACCGCCCAGCCCTGCGTGTGCTCGGCCAGGGAGGCCACGTCCGATGCCGTCAGACGCAGGTCGAGGTTGGCCAGCAGCTCCGTGGCCTCCTCGACGTCGAACGACAGGTCGGCGGGGCCGAGCTCGAGCAGGCGACCGTCCGCGCGGGCGCGGGCCAGTCGCGCGGGGGTCGCCTCGCGGGTCAGCAGCATGACGCTGGATCCGAACGGGACCCCGGCGGCCAGGGCTGCCGCGAGGTCGAGGCACTGATCGTGGCGCACCAGGTGGGCGTCATCGAGGACCAGCACATAGGGCTGCTCCCGCGACGCCGCCAGTCTCTGGAGGGTGGGCAGGAGCAGGGCGGAGAAGCCGGGCTCCGAGGCCGTGATGGCCGCCCGGGCAGAGGGCGCGTCGGGACCGATCCCACGCAGCGCGTCGACGAGGCGCAGAGCCAGCACCGAGGGGTCGTCGTCGTGCCTCGCCAGGCGCACCACCGCATGGGCGCGGTCGTCCACGTCGAGGAGCTGCGCGGCGAGGGTCGACTTGCCCGACCCCGCGGGTCCACTGATGACGACGACCGGAGGGACCCCGGGCGCAGCGAGCCGGGCCAGCAGGCCTTGCCGGACGACGCGTCGGTTGGCCTGCTGAGGTGATTCCCGCTGCGCACGGCCTTCGACACCAGACCGGGCCGGTGGTGCGGACGTCATGCTCGGAGCATGGCACGGTGCTCGGAGGCGCCTCCGGGCTTTCGGCCAACTCGTGCGACAGGTCACGTCTGGCTCTCCCCCGGCACTCACTCGGCTTGGTCCGGCTCGCCTCGGTCGGGCCGCAGCATCGTCCTCATCGGAGGACGCACCGGGGCACCGGGCCGGGCTAGAACTGGAGGGTGAGCACGCAGCCCGACGCGGGTGGCCCGAGCGACCCGAACGACGACCGGCACGACGACCCGCACGACGACACGATCGACGACCCGGGTCGACCGTCACCGATCCTCGAGGAGATCCGCACGCCGAGGGCTGCCGCGATCGCGGGGATCGCCTTCGCCCTCATCCTCGGAGCGGTCGTGATCCTGCTCTATCTCGCGCTCCCTGCCGCCGAGGTCCGCTTCCAGTGGATCACCGACGACTCACGCCGCCAGAAGGTCTCGCTGGCGATGGGCCTGACCCCCTACGCCGGCATCGCCTTCCTGTGGTTCATCGGGGTGATCCGCTCCCGTCTCGGACGACGCGAGGACAAGCTGTTCGCCACCGCCTTCCTCGGCTCCGGGTTGCTCTTCGTCGCGATGCTCTTCGCTGCGGCGGCCAACGTCGGCGCCCTGCTCACCCTCTACGACGGACCCGGCACCGTGTCGCTCGAGGACGTCCGCTTCGTCGGAGCGGTGAGCACGTCACTGCTGGCGACGTTCGGCGTGCGCATGGCCGCGGTCTTCACGATGGTCGTGACCAACCTCGGTCGGCGGGCCGGCATCGTGCCCCGGTGGCTCGTGGCGGTCGGCTACGTCGTCGCCGTGGTGCTGCTCCTTGCGCCGCCGCAGACGGTGTGGGCCGTGCTGCTCTTCCCGATCTGGGTCCTGCTGCTCAGCCTGCACATCCTCGTCTCGTCCTTCCGGTCGGCGCCGACGCCGTCGCGGGCGTAGCCCACCCGCGCCGATGCCAGCGGAGCAGGGAGGTGGAGACGCGCACCCGAGCCGGGCGAACGCATACGGGCGTCTGCTGGCGTGGGCGGATGCGCTGCAACGTCGCCACACCGTGCTGGGGTTCCCCTACGCGGTGGTCAAGAAGTACGGCGACGACGCCGGCGGGCGGCACGCGGCACTCATCACGTACTACGGGTTCCTCAGCATCTTCCCCCTCCTGCTCGTCGCGGTGTCCGTGCTCTCGAGGGTGCTCGTCGAGAACGACGCGCTGCGGGCCGAGATGGTGGAGGCTCTCGTGCCGCCACGCCTGCAGGAGACGGTCGACACGGCGCTGACCTCCATGCCGTCGTCCGGGCTCCCGCTCGCCGTGGGCCTGCTCGGGCTGCTCTTCTCCGGCACCGGCGTGGTCTTCTCGGCCTACGAGACCCTCAACCACGTGGCAGGCGTGCCGCTGCGATCACGCTTCGGCTTCGTCTCCCGCTACGCACGGGTCCTGCTGATGCTGGTCGTCGTGCTGACGGCAGGGGTCGTCGTGGCCGGACTCACCGTGGCCGCTGCGGCGCTGCCCGACCAGGAGGCGCTGCAGCGCGTCTACGCGCCGACCTCCACGTATGCCGTGGTGTTCCTCGTGCTCGTCGGTGCGGCCAAGCTGCTCGTGGCCAGACCGGTGACCGTGCGCACCACCTGGCTGGCCGCGGCGGCGGGCGCGCTCGCCGTCACGCTCGTGCTCTCGACCGGCGGCCGGCTGCTCGCGCGGCTGGTGTCGAACGCGGGCCCCGTCTATGGCAGCTTCGCCACGGTCGCCGGCAGCTTCGCGCTGCTCTACCTCGTCAGCCAGGCGCTGCTCTACAGCGCAGAGACCGCGGTCGTGCTGCACCTGCGGCTCTGGCCACGAGCGCTCGACACCTCGCGACCGACCACTGCCGACGTGCGCGCCCTCGAGCTCCTGGCGACCGAGCAGGAGCGCCTCGCGCAGGAGCGGATCGCCCTCCGGCTCGAGCCCCCTGACGATCAGAGGTAGCCGTGGCGCTCGAGCCACCTCGAGGCGAAGAAACCCTCGGTGGCAGGGAGGTAGAAGGTCGCCACGCGCCACACCACCGTGGCCGCCATCGCCACCTCGGCGGAGACACCGAGCGGCACGAGCAGCCCCACCATGAGCGCCTCCGAGACGCCGATCCCGCCGGGGATGGGGACGATGCCCTGGAAGAGGCTGGTCGCCACGACGACGACCGTGCACGACAGCAGGCCGAGGGGTGAGCCGACCGCGGCGAGGCTGGCCCACAGGATGAGGCCCCACATCAGCTGGATCAGCAGCTGGGTCCCGAAGAGGCCGATGGCGCGGGACGGGGACCTCATCAGCTCGGCGAGCGCGGTCCAGGCCGACCTCAGCACCGGCAGCACGCGGTCGCGCAGCCGCCGAACCCTCCAGAGCGCGACGAGCGCGACCACGGCGAGCAGCAGCACGATCGCGAGCAGGAGCTGCCAGTCGACCTCGGCGGCCGAGGCCCCGGAGACGTCGAAGACCACCGTGCCCGTCGCGAACGCCACCACGAGGATGACCAGCTGCGCGATGAAACCCGACAGCCCGTCGATGCCACCCTGTGTCACCGCGACAGCGGGGGACACCCCGAACTTGTGCAGGAACGCCGCATTCATCGTGACGCGGCCGGCGACCCCGGGGATGGCGAACGAGATGAACGCGATGGCGCTCTGGAGGGTGGTGGCGGGGCGCAACGGGAGCGATCGTCCGACGGAGAACATCATCGAGGCCGCCTGCGGGAGGAAGACGACCTGCCCCAGGATGACCGCGCAGGCCAGGACCCACCAGATGGCTCCCTGCAGCTCCGCCCAGAGCTGGGCGTAGTCGACTCCCGCCAGCACGGGAAGCATGGCTCCGACGAAGAGCATGAGCACGGCGAGCGTCAGGACGTCGCGAGGGCCGACCCGACGGAGCTTGACCGGCTCGGTCGGGGCGACACCGGTCTCGGCGGCCACGCGGGCACGCAGCTCCTTGAGCTGACGTGCCGTGACGTGGGGGTGGCGACGGTCTCTCGAGGGCATCGCGGGGGTCTGCAGGTAGGGCAGGGTGGCGCCCAACTGGTCGTCACCGAGAGCCGTGCGAGACGTCGTGACGGCTCGGTCCACCCCCAGCAGCTGCGCCAGCACGAAGAGCAACCGGGCGGTGTCGAGGCGCTTCTGGCGCTCACCGGGGTGCAGTGAGCCGGAGGCGAACTCCCCGAGCACCAGGCCGTCCTCGTCCTTGCGCACGGCGCCGATGTCGAGCGCGCCGTGGCTGATGCCCGAGTCGTGCAGCCGCATGAGGTCCTGCCACAGGCCGAGGAGATCGGGGTCGGTGATGGTGTCGGGGTCGACGGCATCGAGCCGAGCCCCACGGCTGCGGGTGGCGAGGATGGCCACCTCGCCGGAGGTGCTGGCGGCCGCCAGCACGTCGGGGACGGTCACACCGGCGCGCTGGGCGAGCAGGGTCACCAGCGCCTCGTGCTCCGCAGACTGCAGTCGTGAGAACGCGAGGGTACTGTCCTCTCCGCGATAGACCAGCCGCCGCCAGGCCCGGGCCGCGAGCTGCGAGTCGGTGGCGTCGCGGCCGAAGGCCTTGACCTCCACCGGTCCCCCGTCGCTCGCGGTGCCGACCATCCTGCGCACGCCCCACGACTGGTCCGGGTCGACCCGGAGGTCGGTGAGCCTGAGGCCCAGATCGGTCAGTGCCTCTGCCACCGAGGCGACGGACGGGTAGCCGCGGGGAGACCCGAACGCCAGCAGGACGGCGCCCGCACTGACCATGGCGATGCCGACCGCACCGATCGAGCCGCTCGGCTCCCCGAAACCCAGCACGGGGGCGGCGACTCCGCTGAGCAGCACGAGGACCCACCCGACCCGGCGGATCGGTCTGGCGAGGTGGGGCGCGGCTGCGAGCAGCATTGCTGCGACCGCGGCGACGCGCAGGACGGGGAACTGCGGCACGGGGTCGGCGGCATACTCCGGCAAGGGGATCGGCCACAGCTCTCCGTAGGCCGCCATGCACGCCACGGTGCCCAGAACCGCGAGCGCACCCGCGGCGACGACATCACGCAGGGCGGACCCACGGCGCGCGAGCGCGAGCACGACGACGACCGCCGTCGTGAAGAGGAGCGTCGCGGTGTTGACGAGGTGGAGCGTCGAGATCACCCACCCGGGCAGCGGGGGAGGCTCGACGCCGTCGACCCTGCGCCGTTCCCCTGCACGTGCACCGCCACGGCCCAGACGATGAGCGCAGCGCCGAGGACGACGGTCGTCACGTCGCTCGCGCGGCGCGCCCGGGGCTGGTCGTCGATGGCGACGAGGTAGCGCCGAGCGCGGGACGTGGCGCGCGGGCGAGCTCCTCGTCCCCCGTCGACCGTCGTCGCGGGACCCATCACACCCTCCCCACCTCGTTGCGCCGACCGTCACCGGGTCAGCGCGTGCACCTTCACGGCATACCATCGCTGCTGAGCCCGCCGGCACCGTTTGCTGCGGGGTCCGGCGGCGCGACACGGGCACACACGCCATGGGGTGGCCCGTTCGACGGACCACCCCACGCCCGAGTCACGGGTCAGCGGCGGTCGCGACGATCGTCCCGCCGGTCCTCACGACGCTCGCCGCGACGGTGCATCCCGTGCGCGACCACGACCGCGCCGCCGACGGCGGCCACTGTCCTTCTCCTACGCCTGGCTGCGAGTGGCATGTCAGGCTCCTTCCTCTTCGTCGGACTCCATGGCGGCGATGACCGCCTGGATCGGGATGCGGCCGCTGGCCACGAGCTGGCCCCCGGCGTGGCGCACGGCTGCGCCGAAGGGAGCGGCCCACAGGTTCTCCCACACGAGCACGGCGGCGGAGCTGCCCGGCTCGATGGTCTCGACCAGGTCGGCGACGTCCTGCTCGCTGAGCAACATCGCCAACTCGGTCTCGTAGGAACGCAGCTCACCGATCTCGGAGTCCTCGAGATCGGTGGCCTCGAACGCCTCGAATCCCCCGTCCTCATCCTTCTTGATGAAGAGCAGGTCGAGCACGCGGATGAGGTCGCGATCCACGTAGTCCTTGAGGATCGGCGCGATGTCGCCGTTGAGCTTGGTGCCCTCGAACTCGACGACGATCCAGTCCACCGGACCGAGCTCGTCGATGTTGACTGTCATGTCAGTTTCTCCTTGTGGTGGTGGTGGTGGTGGGTCGGGTGTGGATCAAGTGCGCGCGGGTGGAGTGACGCCTCGGGGTGCAGCCCGCCGCTCGGCGGTGACTGCGTTGCCCACCACGCTAGGAGCGCCCCGCCCGCCTGACCTCATCCCCTCGGGATGAACGTGGGCCGACCAGGCCTCCAGCGTGCTCGGCAGGGTCGGCCAGCACGGCAACCCCAAGGTCTCCGAGATCCCCGTAGAGCTCACCGCAACGGGGCACCTCAAGCAGTGAGCCCGCGGGCGGCTCGCGCCACTCCCGCGAGACGGTCGCTCCTCCTCCGTGTCGCGGGAATCGAAGAAGGGCCCCTGACCGGCGTTTCCGCTGGTCAGGGGCCCTTCTGTGCAGATGGTGGCAGGTGAAGGATTCGAACCTTCGTAGCTCTCGCGACGGATTTACAGTCCGTTTCCATTGGCCGCTCGGACAACCTGCCCCGTGCGCATGGAAGGATAGCAAGAGATCGAGCGCCGTCCGAAATCGAGGTCGAAGCGACCTCCCCCACCCCCTCGGACGAGCCTCGCCGGACCCTCCGACAGCCACCCCGCAACCGACCCGAAGGAGCCCCAGATGGCCGATTCCTCGTTCGACATCGTCAGCAAGTTCGACAAGCAGGAGATCGCCAACGCCGTCAACAGCGCGAGCAAGGAGATCGCCACGCGCTACGACTTCAAGAACGTCGGCGCCTCCGTCGAGCTCGCCGGCGAGGTCATCAAGATGAAGGCCAGCACCGAGGAGCGTTGCAAGGCCGTCCTCGACGTCGTGCAGACCCACCTCGTCAAGCGCAAGGTCAGCCTCAAACACCTCGACGTCCCCGAGGCCGGACCGCGCATCTCGGGCAAGGAGTACCACCTCGACGCGCCCCTCAAGGAGGGCATCTCCCAGGAGAACGCGAAGAAGATCAACAAGCTCATCCGCGACGAAGGCCCCAAGGGCGTCAAGAGCCAGATCCAGGGCGACGAGCTGCGCGTCTCGAGCAAGAGCCGCGACGACCTCCAGGCCGTGCAGCGCATGCTGCGCGAGGCCGACCTCGACGTCGCGCTGTCCTTCACCAACCAGCGCTGAGCGCCTGCTCCCGTATGCCGTCCGCCTGGCCCAGGCGGACGGCATACGCGCGTCACGGGGCGGGGACCAGACCCCGCAGGTCGGCGAACACCTCGACCGCGAGCGGCCACCAGAAGAGGGCACCGCAGTGGGCGGCATACGCCTGCGGTGTCAGCCAGCGGGTGGCGTGGATGCCGTCGTCGCCGTTGCTGAGCGGGGGCCGCGCCGTGTCGAGCTCGGTGCGGAAGACCTGGAGATAGGGCTTGGCGACGTCGATGACGTTGTCATCGGTGCGCGGCGTGAATCGCTCGTAGCCGCAAGGGAACACACGCGCGGGGTCGAGGACGAGCCCGGTCTCCTCCCGGGTCTCGCGCACGGCGTTCTCGACGGGCGATTCGTGGGGCTCGCGCCAGCCACCCGGTGATCCCCAGTCGGCTCGGCGGACGCTGTGCACGGCCGCGAAGTCGCCGCGGGAGTCGCGCACGAAGACCATGGCGGCAAAGACGCGCCGCTCGTCGGCGGGCACGCTCGAGGCCACGAGGTCGACGTCGCTCGAGCCGTTGGGGAAGGGGACGTCGAGCTGACGGGCCACGCCGCGGTCGTGCTTGCGCTTGCGCAGCCGCAGGCCCGAGGCGTTGAGCCTGCGGACGAGGTCGACCCCGGACGTCGGGGTCGCGCCGGCGGCGACGGCGTCGTGCCAGCGCACGTCGGGCACGTCGTAGTGGTCGCCGTCGAACGAGCGCGGGTGCAGCCCCGCGGCCCGCGCGACGGCATGCAGCTCCGCGTAGGAGCTGTCGCTCACGAGGTGGGCGAAGAGCCGACCGTGGGCCGGCCAGATGGGCTCGTCGATCCACACGGTCACCCCGGCAGCCTAGGGCAGCCTCCTGACAACCTCCGGCCCTGTGGATGACGGCCGAGGCGTGGACGCGGGCCGACCTAGCCTCGGTCGGGAGAGGACGTCAGACCGGATGTCCCGACCCCGAAAGAGCCACCATGTCCCGCTCGATCGTCGACACCGAGGTCATCGCCGCAGCCGCCGGCGACATCAACCGCCTGGCCGAGCATCCAGGCCGACGTCGCGACCCTGCGTGGTCGCCTCGCCTCGCTCGACGGCGCCTGGGAGGGGCCGGCCAAGGCGGAGTTCGTCCGGGTGATGCACGACTACCAGAGCGCGCAGGCCCGCATGAACGAGGTCATCTCCGACATCGGGGGCCTCACCTCGCGGGTGGCGGGCGCCTACCTCGAGCACGAGAACGCGACGCGCTCCCTCTTCGCCCGCTGACCCGGCCACAGATCCGCACGCTGACCAGCACGCTGCACCGGCGGCGTCGCCAGCCCCCGGCGCAGGTCCTGACCCCTGGAGGGCCGCGCCGGGTGCAGAGAGCCGGAGGGTGGGCCCGTCGAGCGACGGACCCACCCTCCGGTGCACTGCCGGCGACCGGGATGCGCTACTTCATCGTGCCGGCCGTGACGGAGCCCTGCAGCTGACGCTGGAAGATGAGGTAGACGATGAACACCGGCACGACCGTGATGACCACGGCCGCGAAGAGGGCACCGAAGTCGACGGCGTAGTTCGCCTGTGAGGCGAAGGACGCCATGCCCTGCGACAGCACGTAGTTGTCGCGGTTCGTGTTCAACGCCACCGGCAGCAGGAACTGGTTCCACAAGCCGAGGAAGTTGAAGATCGCCACCGATGCCATGCCCGGTCTGGCCATGGGCAACATGATCTGGAAGAACTTGCGCCACTCCCCCGCACCGTCGACCTCTGCTGCCTCGGCGATCTCGTCGGGCAGGTCCTTGAAGAAGGGGTAGAGGAAGAACACCGTGAACGGCAGGGCGAAGGCCACGTAGGTGAGGATCAGCCCTGGGAGGGTGTTGAGCAGACCGACGCTCTTGAGGACGAAGAACAGCGGCACGATGGCGAGGAAGACCGGGAAGGTCAGCCCCGCGAGCATCAGGTAGTAGATCGCCCGGGCACCGAAGAAGTCGAACCTCGCCAGGACGTAGGCGCACATGGCACCGAGGATCATGACGATGACGAGTGCCGCCCCGACCACGATGACCGTGTTGATGAAGAAGTCCCCGATGCCCGACGTCGTCCAGGCGTTGACGTAGTTGGTGAAGTCCCAGTTCTCGGGCAGCGAGAACGGCGATGCGAAGATCTCGCTGGTCGACTTGAACGAGGTCATCACCGTCCACAGCAGCGGAACGATGACGATCGTCGACCAGACGATGAGCACCGTGTGGGCCGACATGCTGAAGGCGCGGTCGGTGCCTGACGCCTTGTGCTCGAGTGCCTTCGGGCTCGAGCTCACTGGCTCGGTTGCGGTGCTCATCGCGCCTCCCCCCGCTGGCCGCCACCGGTGAGCCGGTTGACCAGGAACACCAGACCCGCGAAGACGAGGGTCATCGCGGCGAGCGTGACACCCATGGCGCTCGCGAGGCCGAACTGGCCCTTGCTGAACGCCGTCGTGAACAGGTCCTGGGACATCACCAACGTCGAGTTCTCGGGCCCGCCCCCGGGGTTCATCGCCTGCATGTAGACGAAGGCGTCGAGGGCGAGGATGCCGAGGTAGATGTAGGCCGTCTGCACGTTCTCGCGGATGAGCGGGATCGTCACCGAGAACGCGGTGCGCAACCGGCCCGCACCGTCGATCCGGGCAGCGTCGTACATCTCCGACGGGATGCCCTTGATGGCCGCGACGAAGAGCACCATGTAGAACCCCACGAAGCTCCAGATGATGACGAACATGATCGCCGGCATCGCCGTCCTCGTGTCACCGAGCCACGGAAAGGACTCGAAGCTCTCGAGCCCGATGCCGGTGAGCAACCCGTTGAGCAGTCCCCGCGACGGGTCGTACATCTGCGCCCACAGCAGTCCGGTGATGATCGCCGGGATCGTGTAGGGGAAGAACGACACGACGCGATAGAAGCTCGAGTTGCGCAGCCCCCGGACCGCTCCGTGGCCGGAGCCCCCGACCGTCACCATCGTGGCCAGCGCGAGGCTGAGCACGATGGTGACGAGCGGCACGACGATCGCCAGCAGCACGTTGTTCCACAGCGCCGTCATGAAGATGTCGTCGGCGAGCAGCTTCTGGTAGTTCGCCAGGCCGATGAAGTCCATGTCGGGGGTGAAGCCGGACCAGTTCGTCAGGGAGTAGTAGAACGCCTGGACGAACGGCCAGATGACGAACACCACGAAGATCGTCAGCGGCAACCCGAGGAACACGACCATGAAGCTGACCCGGTCGAAGGTCAGCCGCCGTCTGGACCGCCGACGTCTCGACCCCGCCTGGCCGTCGGGGGCCCCGACCAGCGCGGGGTTGGTCATGAGACGGTGACCTTCTTGATGGAGTCGTCGTTGCGCACGGTGTCGGTGATCTTCTGCAGGCCGGAGGTCAGTCCGGCTGCGTCGGTGTCACCGGCGAGGAAGCTGTTCCACACGACGAGCTGGTCCTTGTTCATCCCGTAGAGGTCGACGAAGTTCCACGTGAAGATCTTGTCGCCCGCGGCCTCGAGCATGCTCGTCTGCGACACCAGGGCGGTGGAACCGAAGCCGTCCTCTGGCACGATGCCCTTGACGATGGTCGGCGACAGCCGCGTCTTGGAGAAGTTGGTCGCCGCCTCCTTGGAGAGCATGACGCGCAGCAGCTCCTTGCCGCCGGCGACGTTGGCCCCCTTGGAGGGGATGACGAACGGCTCGCCGGCCGTGCTGTGCATGGCCTCGTACGGCATCGCCGAGCTGGCATCGACCGTGGGCTCGGGTGCCCCGGTCATCTTGAAGCCCTCCTTGGTCTGCTTCATCATCTCGTTCTCGATCCACGAGCCCGAGGGGTAGAGCAGGGCCGACTCGTCGTTGCTCCACTGCGCCTGGGCGGCGGTGAACTGCGTGCCCGAGCCACCCGGCTTGAAGTAGCCCGCCTTGACGATCTCGCCCATGGCCGTGAAGACGGCCTGGACGGCCGGCTTGGACCAGCAGTCACCCTCGAGGTTCTCCAGCGAGAGGCGGACCTCGTCGCCGCCCTGCTTGATCGCCGAGGCGATGGCCATCGTCTGGTAGTACGTGGCCGCCTCCTTGCCCCAGACGAAGAGGTACTTGTCCTTTGCCTTGGCCTCGGCGCCGAGCTTCATGGCGTCGTCCCACGTCTTCGGGGGGGTCCAGCCGTTGGCCTGGAAGAGAGCGTCGGAGTACCACAGCGCATAGACGGTGAGGACGTAGTTGAGCGCCACGAACTTGTCACCGAACGTGCCCGGCTTGGTGACGCCGCCGAAGAGGGTGTCCTTGATGGGAGTGCCCTCGAGGTTGGGCGCCTCGATGAGGCTCGTCATGTCCTCGAGCTGGTCGATGATCGTGCTGAAGCCGATGGCCCCGGCGCCCGAGTTGTCGATGAGGTCGGGCGGATTGCCACCGACGAACCTCGGCTGCAGCTCCTGGGCGATCTGCGTGGACGGCGAGACCTTGGCGGTGCTGCCCGGGTGGTTCTTCTCGAGGATCGCGGCCGCGAAGGTGACGTAGTCGATGCCGTAGCCACCGTTGAAGATGACGGCGTCGATGGTCGACTTCTCGGCCATGCCGAACGGGTTGTCCTTCGACACGGCGCCCGTGGGCCCCGCGGCGGTGTCCGGGCTGCTGCTGCTGCCCGCGCAGGACGCGAGGGTGCCCGCAAGCGGCACGGTGAGGGCGAGCCCCAGGGCTCCACGCACGAAGGTGCGGCGGTCGAATGCCTTCTTCTCGATGCTCATGGTGCTGTTCATCCCTTTCGTGGGTGGGTGGGTCAGGCGTGGCGACGGAGTCGGTCTCCGTAGCGGTCTTCGAGGCGGTGGTTGTGCTCGTCACCGCCGGGGATGTTGGCCGAGAGGTAGACGGGCGGGGTCGTGCCCGATGCCGCCAGCCGACCGGCAGCGCCGACGGTGAGCAGCTGGGCGATGAAGGCGGCGGTCATCGACGAGACCGCACCGACCGCGACATCTCCGGGCAGCGTGAGGGTGGCGTCGCCGTAGGGGGCGAGGTTGTCGATGACGACGTCGGCGATCTCGCTGAGACGCTTGCCGCTCGGGTGCTTGGGCGTCACGCGGGCGGTGTGCTCGAGGCTGGTCACGGCGATGACGCGGTGACCGTTCTCCTTGGCCTTGAGCGCGAACCCGACGATGGAGCCGTTGACCCCCGAGTTGCTGGCGATGAGGAAGAGGTCGCCGGGAGCGGCGGCCGTGAGCTCCCAGAGGGCGTCGACGACGGTCGGCTCGCGCTCGAGCGTCGACGCGTCCGCGAGGACGGCCGGGTCCTGACCACCGAGCACGACGAGGTCGCTGAGGGCGACCCGGGCCGTCGGGATGAGACCGCCGGCCCGCCCGGCGATCTCCATGGCGAAGGCCTGGGAGTGACCGGTGCCGAACGCCTGCAGCACGCCACCGGACTCGATCGCGTCGACGATCAGGGTGATCGCGTCGTCGAGCCCGCCGTCGCGAGCCGACTCGGCGATCCGTTCGATGCGACTCGTGGTCTCCTCGGTCATCTGCCCGATGAGGTCAGCCATGCGGTACGTCCTTTCGGAAGGTGGGGCGTGGGGTGGAGCTCGAGCGGGAGGTCGGGGCGGAGGTCGGCGTGTCCGCGGCGTCGCCCACGGCTGGGGTGGGAGGCCCCGGGTCCGCCTGCTTGCGCAGCGGCCGGCGGTGCGGCAGCACCGCCATCGCCGAGGCGGCCAGCTTCGTCGTGGTGCGGGGGAAGTTCTGCTGGGCGATGAGGACGTAGAGCAGGTCGAGGACGAACAGCTGGGCGTGCTTGGCCGAGAGCTCGTCGGGCTGGAGGTACTCGTCGGGAGTCGCGGTGAGCAGGTGCTCGTCGGCGAGCAGGGCGAGGGGTGAGTCGGCGCGGTTCGTCATGGCGATGGTGAGGGCGCCGGTCGACCTCGCCTGCGACAGCATCTGCACCGTCTCCTGCGTGCGACCGGTGTTGGAGATGCCGATGGCGACGCTGCGATCGTCCTGGATCGCCGCGCTCGTGAGGCCCAGGTGCACCTCTGACCACGCGTGGACGTTGATCCCGATCCGATAGAGCCGCATCGCCATCTCGGTGGCCATGCCGGCGCTGCCCCCGATCCCGTAGATGTCGAGGTGGTCGCAGGTGGCGATCCTGGCCGCGATCCGCGAGAACTGCTCGAGGTCGACCGAGGCCGCCGTCGCCTGGAGCGAGCGCGAGTGCGTGTTGAAGAGGGCCTGCACGACCTGGGCCGCGGAGTCGTCGGGCTCGAAGGCGCGGCCGATGTCGGTGTGCCAGGACTCGTTGGCATCGCCCCGCCCGACGTCGGCCGCGACCCCCACCCGCAGCGGCACGTAGCCGGCGTAGCCGATCGCCCGGCAGAAGCGCGTCACGGTCGCCGCGGAGGTGCCTGCCTGCTGGGCGAGCTCGGTGATCGAAAGGTTGAGCGGCGCAGTCGGATTCTCGAGCAGAAGTGCGGCTATCTTGGCCATGGCAGCGGACATCTGCGGACGCTTCGCATGGATCCGGTGCGCGACGCCGGGGCTGGCGTCGGCGGATCCTGCTCGGTGCGACACGCGGTTCGCTGAGGGCATGTGAAAATTCATCTCACTTGTCTGGAGGCAACAGTGAAAATCTTTCCCATCGCGGCGGCGGGGTCAACGATTGAGTGATGTCAAAACGCTAACGATGACCCATCTCGGCATCGATGCCGGCGGCACCTCCACGAGGGCGGTCGTGCTGGGCTCCGACGGCCGGTGCCTGGGTTACGGGCGATCCGGCAGCGGCAACCCGATCTCCGCCGGACCGGCGGTTGCCGCCGCATCGATGCGCGACGCCGTGCAGCAAGCCCTCGCAGCTGCCGGGCTCCCGGGGTCTGCGGTCGGCTCGACGTCGGTGGCCATGGCGGGTGGCAGCCGGGTCGCGGAGGACGACGAGGTGGCGGCGACCCTGCGCGGCGCCCTCGTGAGCGCCACTGTGCCCGCGGCGCTCACCGTGGAGCCCGACCTGCTCGCCCTCTACTTCTCCGGCACGCACGAGGCGAGCGGCTACGCGCTTGTCGCCGGCACGGGCGCCGCAGCCGTCCGCGTCGTCGACGGCGAGGTGGCCGCCACCTGCGACGGCCTCGGCTGGCTGCTCGGCGACGACGGCTCCGGCTTCTGGATCGGCCGCGAGGTGGTGCGCGCCGTCAGCGCCGACCTCGACGGGCGCGGGGCCAGCACCGCTCTGACGCCGCTGCTGCTCGAGGCCGTCCCGCGGGCGGCCACGTCCAAGGCCGAACCGCTCGCCCCCGGTGCCGTGCAGCACCCTGCGCTGCGCCACCTCGTGCGCGAGCTGTATGCCGTGCCGCCCGTCCACCTGGCCCGCTTCGCTCCGCTCGCCTTCGCTGCGGTGGCGACGGTCGACGACGCGGTCGCGGCCGACATCATCGCCCGGGCCGGCCTGGCCCTGACCAACACCCTGGCGGCGACCCTGCTGCCTGACCTCGACGGGCCGGTCGTGCTCGGCGGCAGCGTGCTCGTGCACCAGGCCGCCGTCACTCACCTCGTCCGAGCCTCGCTGGAGCACGCCGGGCGCTCGCTGCCGATCCACGTCGTCGAGGACGGTCTGGTCGGCGCCGCGGTGCTCGCCCTGCGGCGATCCGGCGTCGCCGTCGACGCCACGACCTTCGCCACCGTGACCGAGTCCCTCGCCCGCCTCCGCTGAGCCGCTCCCCACCAGCCGTGCATTCGGCACCTCCGGCACCGCACAGGTGTCAGGCGCACGACTGGTCGCGCGTTCGGCACCCCTGCCAACTGATGGGTGCCGAACGCACACCACAGCGCAAAGCATGAAGCCCGCGGGCCTGACGGGGCGGCATACCTCCGGGCACGCCGAAGGGCGGCTCCCCTCGTGGGGAACCGCCCTTCGGTCAGGCTGTGCTGCCGGGAGGTGCTGGGCTCAGAAGCCCATCCCGCCCATGCCGCCCATGTCGTCGCCACCAGGCATCGCCGGCGCGTTCTTCTCGGGCTTGTCGGCGATGACGGCCTCGGTCGTGAGGAAGAGCGCCGCGATCGAGGCTGCGTTCTGCAGCGCCGAGCGGGTCACCTTGACCGGGTCGATGATGCCGGCGGCGAGCAGGTCGACGTACTCGCCGGTCGCGGCGTTGAGGCCCCAACCGGACTCGAGCCCGCGCACCTTCTCGGCCACGACTCCACCCTCGAGACCGGCGTTGATCGCGATCTGCTTGAGCGGGGCCTCGGTCGCGACGCGCACGATGTTGGCGCCCGTCGCCTCGTCACCCTCGAGGTTGAGCGACTCGAACGCGACCTTTGCGGCCTGGATGAGCGCGACGCCGCCACCGGCGACGATGCCCTCCTCGACGGCAGCCTTGGCGTTGCGCACGGCGTCCTCGATGCGGTGCTTGCGCTCCTTGAGCTCGACCTCGGTGGCCGCGCCCGCCTTGATGACGGCGACGCCGCCGGCGAGCTTGGCGAGGCGCTCCTGGAGCTTCTCGCGGTCGTAGTCGGAGTCCGACTTCTCGATCTCGGCCTTGATCTGGGCGATGCGGCCCTCGATCTGCGAGCGGTCGTCGGCGTCCTCGACGATGGTCGTCTCGTCCTTGGTGACGACGACCTTGCGAGCCCGGCCGAGCAGGTCGAGGGTGGCGTTCTCGAGCTTGAGACCGACCTCCTCGGAGATGACCTGACCACCGGTGAGGATGGCGATGTCGGTGAGCATGGCCTTGCGGCGGTCTCCGAAGCCGGGGGCCTTGACGGCGACCGACTTGAACGTGCCACGGATCTTGTTGACGACGAGGGTCGCGAGGGCCTCACCCTCGATGTCCTCGGCGATGATGAGCAGCGGCTTGCCCGACTGCATGACCTTCTCGAGGAGGGGCAGCAGGTCCTTGACGTTGCTGATCTTGGAGTTCGCGACGAGGACGTAGGCGTCGTCGAGCACGGTCTCCATGCGCTCGGTGTCGGTGACGAAGTAGGCGGAGATGTAGCCCTTGTCGAAGCGCATACCCTCCGTCATCTCCAGCTCGAGGCCCATGGTGTTGGAGTCCTCGACGGTGATGACACCTTCCTTGCCGACCTTGTCCATCGCCTCGGCGATGAGCGCGCCGATCTCCTCGTCAGCCGCCGAGATGCTGGCGGTCGAGGCGATCTGCTCCTTGGTCTCGATCTCCTTGGCCTGCTCGAGCAGGGTCGCGGAGACGGCGTCGACGGCCTTCTCGATGCCGCGCTTGAGCGCCATCGGGTTGGCGCCGGCGGCCACGTTGCGCAGGCCTTCCTTCACCATGGCCTGGGCGAGCACGGTGGCCGTCGTGGTGCCGTCACCGGCGACGTCGTCGGTCTTCTTGGCGACCTCCTTGACGAGCTCCGCGCCGATCTTCTCGTAGGGGTCGTCGAGCTCGATCTCCTTGGCGATCGAGACACCGTCGTTGGTGATCGTGGGTGCGCCCCACTTCTTCTCCAGCACGACGTTGCGGCCCTTCGGGCCGAGGGTGACTCGCACGGCGTCGGCGAGGATGTTCATGCCCCGCTCGAGGCCGCGGCGTGCCTCTTCGTCAAAAGCAATGGTCTTTGCCATTCGGGTGGTTCCTCCCACGCGAAAAATGTGTGGTGGACCGCATGTCGCCCGCGACGGACGGGACCGACCCCCGCAGCTCACGTCGCTGTGGGACCCAGCCCCTCGGCATACGGCCCGGATCTGTCACTCCCCCATGGAGAGTGCTAACGCCATTATTGGCACTCTCCGGGTGAGAGTGCAAACCCTCGCGCGCTCGTGGCCGCGGTCGGCCTGCGCCCCCGAGCACCCCCGAAACGCCCTGCCACGCTGCCGTATGCCGTGTGGTGGCGTCAGCCCTGACGGCTCGGCCCGAGCGCGGCGGCAATGCGGGCGGCATACCCCGCGGACTCCTCGGCGGAGGCGTAGGACGTGCGCGGCCAGAAGAAGCCGCGCAGGCCGTCGCCCTTGGTGCGGGGCACGACGTGCACGTGCAGGTGGGGCACCGACTGGCTGACGACGTTGTTCGTCGCGACGAAGGTGCCCTGCGCGCCGAGACCCTCGACGGCAGCGCGGGCGAGGCGCTGGGTCGTCTCGGTGAGCCCGGCGTGCAGGCGGGGCGGGAGGTCGAGCAGGGTGTCGAGGTGCTCCCGCGGGACGAGCAGCACGTGGCCCTTGAAGACCGGGCGACGGTCGAGGAAGCCGATGAAGTCCGGCTCGTCGAGCACGACGTCGGCGGGCAGCTCCCCCGCGACGATCGAGCAGAAGACACAGTCCATGCGCTCAGGCTCCCACGTGGTGATCCGTGCGACGTCCCGCGACGTGGCTGGGCCGTCGGCGCGAACGTCTCAGCGCCGCGGCGGCGGCGGGGTCTTGGGCTTGGGCCGCTTGAGCTGGCCCGGGGGGACGTCGGTCGTGGGGCTCGTCGACGCCGTGGGCCTCGGCGAGGGCGACGTCGGGGCCGGCGGCTGGGGTGCGGCGGCGGTGCGCAGCACCGTGACGGCGGTGCGACGAGGCGCGGCAGTCGTCGAGGTGACGGGATTGGCCGACGTCACTGCGGGCCCTGAGGTGCCGGTCGTGGCTGACGGCGTGCCGGTGACGGCGGCCGACGAGGTGGTCACCGACGGCATCGGGGCGGCGTTGCTCCACACGTCGTCGGCCGCCCCGGACCAGTCGCTCGACGCAGGCCCCACCGCGCGCGCGGCGGACGGCGGCTCGCCCGGGCCGACCACGAGGAGGACGCCGACCAGGGCGGCGCTGAGCACGGATGCGAGGCCGACGACCGAACCGATGACGAGGTTGCGGCGGTGGCGGGCCTGTCGTCGTTCGGTGCGGGTATCGGGGGACATGGCCACCCAACGTAGACGAAGACGGGCGCGAATCGGGCATCGAGCGCCTGGCGAATGCTCCCGCCACTAGCGTGGGGGCATGACGGCGCAGCCACCGACGAGGCCTCCGAAGGGCCCATCGAAGAGGCCACAGACGAGGCACCGGACGAGGTCGTCGACCGGGCCGTCGGTCGCCCGCGGGTTCGTCGAGGTCGCCGACCGGGTCTTCGTGGCCCGCTACCCCGCGTGGGACGTCAATGTCGGCCTCGTCCTCGGCCGCGACGGCGCCGTCGTCATCGACACGCGTTCGAGTGACGCGCAGGGTCGGCACGCCCTCGACGACGTGCGACGGCTCGGCCGCGACATCACGGTCACCCACGTCGTCAACACGCACGTGCACTTCGACCACACCTTCGGCAACGCAGCCTTCGACACGGCCACGGTGCACGCCCACGACAACGTCGGGCGCACCATCGCTGCCGACGCCGAGCGGGTCAAGGCGCTCTTCCGGGCCGACCCGGGGGCGGCGCCCGAGCTCGGCTACACCGCGCAGGACGCCGCCGACGTGCTCGCCACGGTCGTGCGCGCACCCGACCGCACCTTCGGCAGCAATGCGACCATCGACCTCGGCGACCGCGTCGTCACGATGACGTATGCCGGTCGCGGCCACACCGACGGCGACATCGCGGTCGTCGTGCCCGACACCGACGCGGTCTTCCTCGGCGACCTCATCGAGGAGAGCGCCCACCCGTCGTTCGGCGGGGACTGCTGGCCCTTCGACTGGCCCGACACCCTGACCTCACACCTCTACCAGACCAGCGATCGCACGGTCGTCATCCCGGGGCACGGCCGGCCGGTCGACACCGCCTTCGCCGAGGCCCAGCGCGACGACATCGCGGCGGTCGCCTCGGTGATCCGCGCCCGCCGGCTCGGTGGCCACACGCTTGAGGACGCGCTGCGCGAGCCCGACGACCGACTGCCCTACCCCCTCGAGTGGCTCGGGTCCGCGATCCGCCGCGGCTGGGAGCAGGCCAACCCGCCCGTCGCGTGAGCGTCGTGGTGCCGGCTGCGACTCCGGCGTCGAGAGCTCAGTCGATGGCCCAGACGGTCTGGTCCTCGATCGTGATCGTGACGGCGACGTCAACGGGCGATGCCGAGTCGACGTGCAGGACGTACGCGACGCCGCCCGACGCACCGGCGGGGTTGTCCTCCAGGCTGAGTGGCGACACGTTGCTCACCCAGACGTCGGCGTCGCCAACGGTGTAGGCGAAGGGCTGCGTCATCGTCTTCCCGCCGTCCGGCCCGAACGCCATGTCGCCCGGTCCGGCGTCGCGGACGGCGACCTGTCCAGCCGAGACGTGCACGACCGCCTGCGCCGACATGATCTCTCCGCCCGGCGGGGTGAAGGTCTCGGAGATTCGTCCGTGGACTCCAGTGATCAGGTGTCGATACGATCGGGCCATCATGGGCTCCGGTTCTCTTGCCGGTGCAGGCTCCATGCCGTTGCACGACGGGTCGTGTGGATGATCTGCTCTGAGTCTCCTGCCTCGTGGTGGGGTTTGGGAGGCGATTCTCCGGATCCGCGCCGCGATCCACCCGACGGAGCGAGCCCCTGGTCATGGGTGCACGCTGGTGCGCCGGGCCGTAGCATCCCCGTCACCCGCCCATCGCAGAAGGACGCCCGTGTCTGAGCACCATCCCGGTCACACCCCGGGCCCGAGCCCTCGTGCTGGCGCAGCCGGCACGGCGGCGAAGATCTCGTGGTTCGGCCGCCGTCAGCGCGCCTACGTCGACCGGGCCGCGCGGCGCGCCCACGACGACGTCGTCGCGCACGGAGCGGCGTCGTCCCGCCGCGCGACCTCGACGGCCCTCGTCGGCTTCTCCGTGGTCGTGCTGCTCGGGCTCGTCGCCGCCGTCGTGTTCCTGCTGTGGGCGACCGTCCAGCCCAAGGGACTCTGGGGCTGGGTCGGCGTGGTGGTCGGCTGGGTCGTGGTCGTGGCCGTGCTCCCTCGCCCCCAGCAGGTCACCGACGCGGAGCTCTTGCCCGCGGAGGAGTTCCCGCACACGCACCGTCTCGTCACGTCCCTGGCCGACCACCTCGGCGCGCGCCCACCGGCGAGCATCCACGTCGACCTCGACTTCAACGCTCATGTCGTCAGCACCGGCTGGCTCCTGCGACCGGCACTCGTCATCGGCCTGCCGTGCTGGACCTACCTGACCGACGACGAGAGGATCGCGCTCCTCGGGCACGAGCTCGGTCACCTCGCCGCCCGCGACACCCTTCGCGCCGTGCTCGTCGGCCAGGCCCACGTCGTCCTCGAGCGGCTCGCCACGCTGATCACCCCGCTGCCGGCAGACGCCTACTCCGAGCTGGGCAGGTCAAGCGTCGACGACGGCGGCTGGGGTGGCACGGCGACGATGAACGCGATGGGATCGGGCCTGCTGCGTCTGCTCTCGCTGCCTGCTGTTGCCCTGCTGCTCGCCTTCGAGAGGCTGGCCGCGACCGACCGCCAGCACCGCGAGTACCGCGCCGACCTCCGGGCTGCCGACGTCGCCGGCACGGCAGCCGTCGTGCGGCTGCTGCTCACCGTCATGAACACCAGCGGCCTGCACACCGTCGCCGGCTCGGCCGCCCGTCGGCGGGAGGACCCCTTCGCTGCCCTGGAGCAGGTGCGCACGCGACCGGCACCCACCCCGTCCGAGATCGTCGCCGCCCGAGCCCGCGCCCGGGGTGGCGATCTGCGCTGGGACGACAGCCACCCCCGCGACGACCTGCGCATCGAGGTTGTCGAGGCGCGACCCGTCACCCCGGAGCGGTCCATCCTCGAGTCCCGACGCCGGCTGGTCGCGGCGGCCGACATCGAGCTCTCGTCGTTGCGCCCCGGCCTGTCGCGCGAGCTGGCCCACGAGCTGCTCGAGACCTGGCTCTGACCGACCCGCGGCTCCGGTCAGGCCAGCGCGGAGGGGAAGGCGTCTGACCACGACCGCAGCGCCACCCCGCCGTGCGCGGCCCGGTCGACCGAGGTCGCCGCGAGCATCGCGTGCACGATCGCGCGCGCCACGCAGTCGGCCCCGGCCTCCATGATCGCCGTCTGCTCCCCAGGGTCGGGCGCCGGACCGCTACCCGTGGCCAGGGCGAAGAGGGTGTCGCCGTCGAAGAGCGTGTGGACCGGGCGCACCGCGCGGGCGATGCCGTCGTGGCCGACCCCCGCCATCTTCTGGCACTGCGCGTTGGTCAGGGTCGCGTTGGTCGCGATGACCCCGATCGTGGTCGCGAGACCTGGCCTGGCCGTCTCCGCCGCCTCGACGTCAGCCCGCCAGCGCTCCTGCGCCGCAACGAGATCCGCCTGACTCGGCTGCCGCACGTGAGCGAACTCGCCGGGCAGCCCCAGCCCGACGGCATACGGCAGGCCGGTGGTGAGGTCGACGGCCGAGCCGACCGCGTTGACGACGACGAGCGCGGCGACCGTGGCGCCCGACGGCAGCGTGGCGCTCGCCGTGCCCAGCCCGCCGCGCAGGCCACCGGCCCTGGCGCCCGTGCCGGCGCCGACGTTGCCCTGGCCGGGCGGTGCGTCGGTCGCCGCGGCGTATGCCGCCCTGCCGTCCTCGGCGCGCGGACGGTGGGCCCACGGGCCGCCCCGTCCCAGGTCGAAGAGGATCGCGGCCGGCACGATGGGCACGACCCGGGCGGGGTCAGGTGGCGTGACCATCGGCCAGCCGCGGCCGTCGGCGGCGAGCGCGTCCATCACCCCGTCGGCGGCTGCGAGCCCGAAAGCGGAGCCCCCGCCGAGCAGCACCGCGTCGACCCGGTCGACGAGGTTGCGCGGGTCGAGCAGGTCGGTCTCGCGGGTGCCGGGCCCTCCCCCGCGCACGTCGACTCCGGCGACGGCGCCGCCGGGCGGGGCCAGCACGACGGTGACGCCCGTGAGCCAGCCCGGCTCGTCGCGGGTGAGGTGGCCGACGCGGATGCCCGCGACGTCGACGAGCGAGTTCGTGGGGCCGGCTGCGGTGGGACCACCCGCCGGTCCGGAGGTCACTGCGAGTCCCGCAGCTCGAACTCCATGAGTCGGCCCGGCGAGCTGAAGCCGAGCCGCTCGTAGAACTCCTGCGCCCGCGCGTCAGGGGCGTTGAGGCGGATCCACTTGACGTCGGTCGTGCGCGCCCACTCGATCATCGCCTCGGTGAGCGCGCGGCCCACCCCGCGGTCGCGGCAGGTCGGCGCGACGAAGAGGCCACCGACGTGGAGCCAGCTGACGTCGGCACGGCCCGGCCAGGGCAGGGCCCGGATGCGTCGGGTCTCGAGCAGTCCGGCGTGCTCGCCACGGCTCTCGGCGATCCAGGTCGGGCGGTCTGGCCGGTCAGCCAGCCACGCGTCGACGAAACGGTCGAGATAGCCCTGCTCGGACGGCATACCGAGCTCGCGGGCGAACTGCAGGTGCAGCGCGGCGACGACGAAGGCGTCATCGGGACCCGCGCGACGGATCACGACCTCGGCCATGCCCGAAGTGAATCACGACCGGCGCGCCGATGCGCGGACGTGGGGTCCAGCGTGGACAGACTCAGCCAGGGCCAGACAGGCTCAGAGAGACTGAGCCGGACTCAGACGTTGATGCCGAGGCGGCGGCTCGTGCGAGCGCGCTGGCGGCTGGCGCGCATGCGGCGCAGTCGCTTGATGAGCATGGGGTCGGCGGCGAGCGCGTCGGGGTTGTCGAGCAGGGCGTTGAGCACCTGGTAGTAGCGCGTGGAGCTCATGTCGAAGAGCTCCTTGATGGCCTGCTCCTTGGACCCGGCGTACTTCCACCACTGGCGCTCGAACGCCAGGATCTCGAGGTCGCGGGCCGACAGGCCGTGCTCCGAGTCGTGGCGGTGTGGCTGCGCCGTGGCGTGGTCTGTGCTCATGTCCCCGTCTTCGCTGCGGTCGTCAGGTGGTGCGGTCAGGCGTTGGCTCCGCCCCCACCATAGACCCAAATGACAGGGGTGTCATTTGCCTGCTGGGCCGTGCCGGGGCGTGTCCCGATCGCACTCGTCCGCTGCGTTTCACCCGTCACACGGGCCCCATCAGACCCTCAGGCCATCGTGTCGAGGATGGCCGTCACGTCCTCCTTGGTCGTGTGCGGGTTGACGACGGCGAAGCGCGTCAGCGTCTCTCCGCGGAAGGTCGTCGGCACGACGAAGGCGAACTCCTGGTCGAGCAGGCGGTCGGTCCACGCCTGGTAGTCGTCAGGCGACCAGCCGAGGCGGCGGAACACGATGACCGACAGGTCGGGCTCGCGCACCGCCTCGAGGTAGGGGCGCTGCTCGATCTCGGCGGCGGCGTGCCGCGTCACGGCGAGGGTGTCCTCGATGGCCTCGACGTAGGCATCGGTGCCGTGGACGGCGAGGGAGTACCAGAGCGGCAGTCCGCGGGCGCGGCGCGTCAGGCCGATCGAGTAGTCGGTCGGGTTCCACTCGCTCGTCTTCGTGATGACGTCGAGGTAGCCCGCCTCCTGCGTGTGCGCGGCGCGCGCCAGCGACGGGTCGCGATAGATGAGCGCGCAGCAGTCGAAGGGCGCGAAGAGCCACTTGTGCGGGTCGACGATGAAGGAGTCGGCCCGCTCGATGCCCTCGTAGAGGTGTCGCACCGACGGGGCGGCGAGGCCGGCGCCGCCGTAGGCCCCGTCGACGTGCAGCCAGATGCCGAACTCCTCGCACACCTCGGCCACCCCGTCGAGGTCGTCGACGACCCCGAAGTTGGTCGTGCCGCTCGTGGCCACGACGGCGAAGAAGGTCTCGGGACCGTGCTCCTCGAGCGTGCGGCGCAGCTCCGGGCCGGTCATCCGCAGCATGTCGTCGACGACGACGCCGCACACCTCCGCGTCCATGACGGCCGCCATCGACGTCACCGACGAGTGGGCGTTGTCGGTCGCCGCGATGCGGAAGGGCCGCGCCCCGGTGCCCTCCGCGAGCGCCTTCGCGCGGGCAGTATGCCGTGCGGTGACGAGCGCCGACAGGTTGCCGACCGTGCCACCGGGCACGAAGACACCGCCAGCCTCCTCGGGGAGGCCCGCGAGGTCGGAGATCCAGCGCAGCGCCTGGTTCTCGGCGTAGACGGCGCCCGCCCCCTCCATCCAGGAGCCGCCGTAGATCGACGAGGCCCCGACGACGACGTCGAAGGCCGCGGCCTCGCGCGTCGGGGCGCACGGGATGAAGGAGAGGTAGCGGGGGTGGTCGGTCGACAGGCAGGCCGGGGCGAGGGTGTGCTCGAAGAGCTCCATCGCCCGGGTCGAGCCGAGGCCAGCCGCGGTGATCGTCTGCCCGGCGGCGGAGAGCAGGTAGTCCTCGGACTGAGGCCCGTCGAGCGGGATGGGGTCCATGAGGAGTCGCTCGCGGGCGTAGGTGAGGACCTTGTCGACGGCGATGTGGTCGGGGTCCTTGTCGAAGCTGTGCACGGCCCGATGCTAGGCCCTCGCGCTGGCACCGCTGAGCACCCTCTGACGCACCCTCTGACGCACCCTCCGACGCGCTCGGGCCTGCCCGGCCGATGACGCGAGTAGCGTCGGAGGGCGAGATGACCGGTTGGCCCGAGCCGGCGCTGACCCGACTGCCGACCCGATGAGGAGTCCCCGTGGCACCCACGCCCGACGACGCGGTCCCGACGTTCGACACGGTGGTGCTCGACTGCGCCGACCCGGCAGCGCTGGCGCAGTTCTACGCCCGGCTGCTCGACTGGCCGATGCCCGAGGTGGGCCCCGAGGCCCTCGAGGAGGGTGGGGCAGTCACGCTCGACGCTCCCCACGGCGGCACGAGCATCGGCTTCCATCGGGCCGCGGGCTTCGTCGCCCCGACCTGGCCCGACCCGCAGGTGCAGCAGCAGCTGCATCTCGACTTCCACGTCGGTGACATCGAGAGCGCGCACGAGCGTGCCGTGGGTCTGGGCGCACGGCACCTGCACAGCCACGAGCACTCCGCCGACGCGGGCTACCGGGTCTATGCCGACCCGGTCGGTCACCCGTTCTGCCTGTGCTGGTGGTGAGTCAGGTTTGCCTGTGCTGTGAATGCGGTGACCGCTGCTGACTCCTGGTGACCTCGGGCTGAGGCCGGCCGGGTGTCAGCCGAGGAACGCGGCGCGCAGCTCGTCGGCGGTCGACGCCACGGCGTTGGGTCGCACCGCGTGCAGCGCATCCGGCAAGCCGGCACCCCACGTCACGGCAAGGGTGTCCATGCCGGCCGCCTTGCCGGCGAGCACGTCGACGACGGCGTCCCCGACGTAGACGGCGCCGTTGCTGCTGCGCCCCATCCGCTCGAGGGCCAGCAGCAGGGGGGTCGGATCGGGCTTGTGGCGGTCGGTGTCCTCCATCGCGACGAGCACGTCGACGTGCTGGCTGATGCCGAGGATGTCCATCGCCTGCTGGGCCGACTCGCGCCGCTTCGACGTGGCGATGCCGACGTGCACTCCGGCCGCCCGCAGCTCTCCGAGCACGTCGATGACACCGTCGTAGGTGCGGATGAGCCGCTCGGTGTTGTCCGTGTTCCATTGCAGATAGGTCGAATACAGCTCGTCGGCCTGCTCCGGCGAATGGTCGCGGAAGGCACCGATGAGCGGTCGGCCGATCCAGGACCGGATGACGTCGGGGTCCTCCTCACGACCCAGCACGGTGCGGAACGCGTGCTGGTAGGACTCGACGATGAGGTTGATGGTGTCGGCCAGCGTGCCGTCGAGGTCGAAGACGGCGGTGGACCAGCGGGGAGTCGTCACCCGGCGAGCGTAGCCAACCGGTCAGGAGCCGCCGAGCCAGCGTCCGGCCCGCATCACCCGCTGCACCCGGATGTCCTCGTCGACGACGACGACGTCTGCGCGCGCTCCCGCCTCGAGCGCGCCGCGGTCACGCAGCCCGAGCAGGCGGGCAGGGGTGCGCCCGCCGGCCCGGACGGCATACGCCAGGGGGAGCCCGTGGCGGACCTGGAGGCTGACGATGTCGGCGACGTGGCTCGTGCCTCCGGCGATGGAGCCGGGAGACGTGCCGTCCGGGGCGTGGGTCAGGCGGGCGACACCCTGGTGGACGACGACGTCGAGGCCGCCGAGCACGTAGCCGCCGTCGCCCACCCCCGCCGCGGCCATGGCGTCGGAGACGAAGGCGACCGAGCCCGCGCCGACGAGGTCGACGATGGTGCGCACGGTCTCGTCGGCGACGTGCACGCCGTCGGCGATGAGCTCGAGGACCACACCACCGCGGGCCGCACCGCGCAGCAGGGCGGGCACGGCACTGGACACGCGGTGGTGCCACGGGTCCATGCCGTTGAAGAGATGGGTGGCGACGTCGGCTCCGGCTGCGATCGCCTGCTCGACCTGGGCGAAGCTCGCAGCGGTGTGCCCCACCGCCGCGTGCACGCCAGCCGTCGTGAGCCAGCGGACGAGGTCCATCCCGTGGTCGCGCTCCGGGGCGAGGGTCACCTGCCGGATGTGCCCACGCCCCACGGCGAGGAGCCGCTCGACCTCCGCGAGGGTGGGGTCGCGCAGCAGCGTCGGGTCGTGGGCGCCGCAGCGCGCCTCCGCGAGCCACGGCCCCTCGAGGTGGATCCCGTCGATGAGCCCGTCGTCGGCGATCTCGGCGAGCATGGCGACGCCCCGCTCGAGGTCGCGCGGGCTCATCGTCACGAGGCTGCCGAGCAGGCTCGTCGTGCCGCGCGCGTGCTGGTGCTCGGCAGCGCGTGCGGCAGCGGCGTCGTCGAGGTCGGTGAAGGCCGTGCCCCCGCCCCCGTGGCAGTGCATGTCGACGTAGGCCGGCAGCATCGTGCCGCTCACCCGCTCGGCCGCGTCGGCGCCGGGCGGCGGCTCGGTGCCTGCGACGAGGGGGGTGACCGCGGCGATGCGGTCGCCGTCGACGCGCACGAGCACGTCGGGCAGCACGGTGTCGTCGACGAGGGCGGGTCCGCGAAGTGTGGCGTTCATCGACACCGATTCTGTCGCACTTGAGCCAGTCGGGGAGGGGTAGCGTGGGTGCCCGTGCCGGCCAGACCCCTGAGTGAGCTCGTCCACCCGACCTGGGTGCCGGCCCTCGCACCCGTCGCCGACACCATCGCCGCGATGGGCGAGTTCCTGCGCGCCGAGCTCGCAGCCGGTCGCGGCTACCTGCCTGCCGGCGACCACGTGCTGCGCGCCTTCTCCCGGCCGCTGCCGGACGTGCGGGTGCTCATCGTCGGGCAGGACCCCTATCCGACGCCCGGCCACCCGGTCGGCCTGAGCTTCAGCGTCGCGCCCGACGTGCAGCCGGTGCCGCGCTCGCTGCAGAACATCTATGCCGAGCTCGGCACCGACCTCGGCCTGCCCACGCCTCGGAACGGCGATCTCACCCCGTGGTTCGAGAGCGGCGTCATGCTGCTCAACCGCGTGCTCACTGTGCGCCCCGGCGCATCGGCCAGCCACCAGGGCAAAGGCTGGGAAACCGTGACGGCACAAGCGATCTCGGCTCTGGTCGAGCGTGGCGGTCCACTCGTCGCGATCCTCTGGGGCCGGCAGGCCCAGTCGCTCGCGCCCATGCTCGGCGACGTGCCGCGCATCGAGTCGGCCCACCCGTCGCCGCTGTCGGCGCGCTCGGGCTTCTTCGGCTCGCGGCCATTCAGCCGCACCAACGACCTCCTCGCCCAGCAGGGCGCCGCACCCATCGACTGGAGGCTGACATGACCCAGCCCGCCCCCGAGGTCTCGCACCCCACGGTGTGGACCCGCTACGTCGCGATCGGCGACTCCTTCACGGAGGGCATGTGCGACGACGACCCGACCTTCGGCCATGACGGCGAGTTCGCCGGCTGGGCCGACCGCCTCGCGTCGCACCTGTCGGAGATCGCCCGCGGCGAGGGGCTCGACTTCGGCTATGCCAACCTCGCCGTGCGCGGCCGCAAGCTCGCCGACGTCGTCGGCCCGCAGCTGGAGGACGCTCTCTCCCTGCAGCCCGACCTCGTCAGCATCGTCGGTGGCGGCAACGACATCCTGCGCCCCAAGGCCGACCTCGACGGTCTCGCCGCCCGGCTCGAGGCCGCGGTCGCCCGCATCCGCGCCACGGGCGCCGACGTGCTCATGGCGACGCCCGTCGACCCGGCGGACGCCCCGCTCGTCAAGGCCACCCGCGGCCGGGCGGCCATCCACACGGCCAACATCTGGAGCATCGCCCGACGCAACGGCGCCCACGTCATCGACCAGTGGGGGCTGCACGCGCTGCGCGACTGGCGGATGTGGAGCGACGACCGCATCCACATGACGACCGAGGGGCACCGCCGCGTCTCCCTCGCCGCGCTCGAGGCCCTCGGCCACACACCGGCCGAGACCGACTGGGCCACCCCGCTCGAGCCGGCCCCGTCGATCGGTCGCCGCGAGGCCCTCCAGGCCAACGCGCAGTGGGCCAAGGAATACGTCGGGCCGTGGGTCCACCGCCGCCTCACCGGGCGATCGTCCGGCGACCAGCGCCAGGCCAAGCGCCCCGAGGTCGGCCCCCTCGCCTGACGCCACCCCGACGCGCCGGTATGCCGTGTCGCTGGCTCAGCCGGACGGCATACCGCAGCGTGGGCTGGGACGACGGACGCCCCTTCGGTGGCCTGGACCAGGCGGCTGAGCACGACCCGCGGCACCTGCCGCCGCGAACGGTCGTCACCCGTCCCTTTCGCCTGTGGAGAAGTCCGGCCGGCGCACTGCCGGCTCCGCCACCCTCGAGTCATGACCACCCGGCGCCGGCCCCGGCGCGGACGCACGACAGCCGACGTCGTCACCACCGTGACGCGGCTCGGCGGCACCTGCTCGTGGCGCGAGCTGCGGCGGGCCGTGCCGTGGCGGCTCATCGGACCGGCGCTCGACGCGGGCCTCGTGCAGCGCATCGGCCACGGCAGCTACGCTCTGCCCGCTGTGGACGAGGGGCGGGTAGCCGCTCGGCGGATGACCGGTGTCGCATCGCACCGCACCGCGGCACTGCACTGGGGGTGGAAGGTCAAGACCGTGCCCCGTCTGCCCGACGTCACGCTCCCGGCCCGACGCAAGCCGCGCGCGAGCACCCGAGGCTGCGCGACGGTGCACCGCCGCACCCTCGCCCCGGCCGACATCGCGGACGGCTGGGTCACCACCCCGGTGCGCACCGTCCTCGACTGCTGCCTCGACCTGCCCTTCGACGAGGCCCTCTCCGTCGTCGACTCGGCGCTGCGCGGCGGGCTGCCCAGAAGCGCCCTCGTCACGGCGGCCAGGGCGCTCGGCCCGCGCCTCCGGGCTCGCGCGCTGGGCGTCGTCAGGCAGGGCAGCGCACAAGCGGCCAACCCCTTCGAGTCGGTGCTGCGGGCCATCGCCCTGGGCGTCACCGGGAGGACCCGCAGCACCGGATCCGCTACGACGACTTCTACGCGCGGGTCGACCTGGCCGACGAGCGCCTCCGGCTCGTGCTCGAGGCCGACAGCTTCGAGTTCCACGGCGAGCGGGCAGCCATGTCGCGCGACGCCGAGCGCTACGACGAGCTCGTCTCGCGCGGATGGCTCGTGCTGCGCTTCACCTGGGAGCAGGTGATGCTCCGCCCGGCGTGGGTCGCGCGGGTCATCGAGCGCACCGTCCGGCGCCGCATCGCCGAGCTCGGCGCGGACGAGGGACGGTTGACGACCTCTCGGCCCTCGGCCGCGGCGGCCTGAGCACGCGCGACCGGGCCCGGTCGGCGAAGAGGAGTCAGCCGTCCC
Organism: Humibacillus xanthopallidus; assembly: GCF_044793955.1. Lineage (GTDB taxonomy): Bacteria > Actinomycetota > Actinomycetes > Actinomycetales > Dermatophilaceae > Humibacillus > Humibacillus xanthopallidus_C. The sequence goes on from NZ_CP084995.1 coordinate 3,801,180, forward strand.
TGCCGACCCAGCCCAAGACAGCGGTATGCCGTGCCGCGGAGTCAGCGGGACGGCATACCGGCTCGGGTCGGTGGGGTCTCAGACGGAGGCCGCGAACGCCTTCTCGAAGATGTCGAGGCCCTCGCTGAGCAGCTCGTCGCTGGCGGCGAGCGGCGGGAGGAAGCGGAAGACGTTGCCGTAGGTGCCGCACGTGAGCGTGACGAGGCCCTCGGCGTGGCAGGCCTTGTTGACGGCGGCGGTCAGGGCGGCGTTGGGCGTGAGGTCACCGGCGCCGTTGACGAGCTCGACGGCGAGCATGGCACCGCGGCCACGGATGTCGCCGATCTGGGGATAGCGCTCGGCGAGCGCCTCGAGGCGGGGCACGAAGAGGGCCTCGACCTGCTTTGCGCGGCCACAGAGATCCTCCTCCTTCATCGTCTCGATGGCTCCGAGGGCGGAGGCGCACGCGACGGGGTTGCCGCCGTAGGTGCCGCCGAGGCCGCCCGCGTGGATGGAGTCCATGACGTCGGCGCGGCCCGTGACGCCGGCGAGCGGAAGGCCGCCCGCCATCCCCTTGGCCGTCGTGATGAGGTCGGGCACGACTCCCTCGTGCTCGCTGGCGAACCAGTCACCGGTGCGGCAGAAGCCGGTCTGCACCTCGTCGGCGATGAAGAGGATGCCGTTGTCGGCGCACCAGTCGGCAACCTGCTTGACGAATCCCGGTGCGGGCACGATGAATCCGCCCTCCCCCTGGATCGGCTCGAGGATGACCGCGGCGAGGTTGTCCTCGCCCACCTGGGCGTGCACCTGCGCGACGAACGCGTCGAAGCTCTCCTTGGCACAGTCGGCGGGGCCGCCCGGCCAGCGGTAGGGGTAGCTCATCGGGGCGCGGTAGACCTCGCCGGCGAACGGGCCGAACCTGTGCTTGTAGGGCATGTTCTTGGCGGTCAGCGCCATCGTGAGGTTGGTGCGGCCGTGGTAGGCGTGGTCGAACGCGACGACGGCGTTGCGGCCGGTGAAGTGGCGGGCGACCTTGACGGCGTTCTCGACGGCCTCGGCGCCGGAGTTGAAGAGCGCGGTGCGCTTGTCGTGGTCGCCGGGCGTCAGGTCGTTGAGCGCCTCGGCCACCTCGAGGTACTCCTCGTAGGGCGTCACCATGAAGCACGTGTGGGTGAAGTCCTGCACCTGCGCGGTGACGCGCTCGACGACGTGCGGGGCGGCGTTGCCGACGGTCGTGACGGCGATGCCCGAGCCGAAGTCGATGAGCTGGTTGCCGTCGACGTCGACGAGGATGCCGCCGCCCGCGCGCTCGACGTAGACGGGCAGGCCCGTGCTGACGCCGGCGGAGACCGCGGCGGTCTTGCGCTTCTGGAGCTCGGCCGAGCGGGGGCCGGGGATCGCGGTCTGCAGGAGCCGCTGCTGGGGGACGTTGCTCATGCGGGCCAGTATGCCGTCCGGCCGCGTCCCAGCGGAAGCCGGGCGGCGCGCGGGCGGGGTGCGCATTCCGCAGCCGGAGGCCTACTTGAGCCCGGAACCCGCCGGGCAGAGGTGGCTGTAACGACCGATTGCGTCGTCACGGCCATCCCGGTGGAAGGTGCCCACTCGACGGTGCCCCTCGGTCGAGTGGGCACTTTCCACCGGGTCAGAGCTCGACGCCCTCCGGTGGGAACTGCCCACTCGACGTTCCCCCTCGGTCGAGTGGGCAGGTTCCACCGGGTCAGAGCTCGACGCCCTCGCCGAAGCGGCCGCCGGAGTCGTGCGGGATGAGCGGCCGCTCGGCGCGGGCCCTGATCTGCTGCACCGCCCACGAGTTGCCGTCGGGATCGCTGAACCCGAAGAACGTCCCTCCGTCCCGCTCGTCGAAGACCGTGACGTCGGAGCACTCGACACCGCGACCCACGAGCTCCTCGCGAGCCGCAGCCGCATCGGCCACCACGAGCTGCAGTCCGTGGAGGCTGCCCGGGCTCATTGCCCGCTGAGAAGGCAGGTCACCGATGACGATCGAGCAGCCCGAGCCGCGCGGCGTCAGCTGGGCGACGTGCATCTGCTCGGTGCGGGTGTCGTGGTCGAGGTCGAAGCCGACCCGATCGCGATAGAAGGAGATGGCGTCGTCGAGGTCGCTGACGGGGACGATGACGACTTCGAGGGTCCAGTCCATGGGTCAGGCTCGGACGGCCTCGGAGACGGACCCGGACCCGGGGACGGCACCGGAGGTGGCCGGCTGCGCGACGAGCTCGTCGAGGCGCTCGTAGCCCTCGGCCATGCCCTTCTCCATGCCGCTCTCGACCATCATGTCGCGCCCCTCGACGGTGCGGCCGATGCTGCGGCCCTCGAGGCGGCAACGGCCGTTGCCGAGGTCGACGAAGCGCATGAACTCGATGGCGACCTCGTCGGGGGCGCCCTCGAATTCGAAGGTCTGGATGGCGAGGTCGTTGTCGCGGATCGTGTGGAAGGTGCCGTGGAAGCCGAACTCCATGCCGTCGGGGTTGCGGTGGACGTAGCGGTAGCCCCCACCGGTGGTGAAGTCCCAGCGCTCGATGTCCATCTCGTAGCCGCGCGGGCCGAGCCACTGTCGGACGAGGTCGGGGTCGCGGTGTGCGTTGAAGACGGCCTCGACCGGTGCGTCGAACTCGCGCGTGAAGTCGATCCACGGCACGCCTGCGGGGATGTCGAGGGTGAGTGCGTTGGTCATGACTGCTCCTTGTCGGTGTTGTGCGGATGGGTGGTGCGGGTGTGGTCCTGCTGCGGGGTGGCAGCGGTGCGGTCGAGGACGGCGTCAAGCGACCGGAAGCGCTGCTCGGTGACGAGGCGATAGCGGTCGATCCAAGCCGTCATCGCCTCGAGCCGGGCCGCCTCGAGGTGCACCGGGCGACGCTGGGCGTCGCGACTGCGACTGACGAGGCCGGCGAGCTCGAGCACCTGGATGTGCCGACTCACCGCCTGCTTGCTGATCTCGAAGGGCTCGGCGAGCTCGTTGACCGTCGCGGCGCCCCGGCTGAGGCGGGCGATGATCGCGCGCCGCACCGGGTCGGCCAGGGCCGCGAAGGCGCGGTCGAGGTCGTCGTCCGAGACGGGTGCGAGGACCATTGTCAACAAACTCCTTTATCAACTGACTTATTGATTACACACCTGCGGCGGCCCTACCGTCAACCCTTCCCCCAACCCCAATCGAAAGAGCGATCCGTACGCCTTCACCGAGGGATTCCCCGCGCGGATCGCTCTCTCGATCGGGCCGCATCTGCGGCGATAGAGTGTCCTTCATGCCGCATCTGCGTATCACCGAGGCCGCCGCGCTGCTCGGGGTCTCCGACGACACCGTGCGACGGATGGTCGACGCGGGCCGGCTCGACGGTGGCACCGACGACGCCGGGCGCCGCACCGTCGACGGCGCCCAGCTCGCCGCCATCGCCCAGGAGCTCGCGCATCCGGCTGCGGTCGGCGCCATCGGGGGCGCGTCCGCCCGCAACCGGATGCGCGGGATCGTCACCGCCATCACCAAGGACACCGTGATGGCCAAGGTCGAGATGCAGTGCGGCCCGTTCCGGATCGTGTCGTTGCTCTCGAGCGAGTCGGTCGAGGACCTGCAGCTCGAGGTCGGCTCCGTCGCCGTCGCGAGCGTCAAGTCGACCCATGTCGTCGTGGAGATCCCGGCATGAGCGCCCCGCCCCCTCGCCTCCCCCGACGTCACCGTGCCGTCGCGGCAGCCGCCCTCGTCGCGCTGCTCACCGCCTGCGGCACCTCGACGACACCCACCGGCTCGACCGGCAGCGGCACCGCGGGCGTCAGCGGCACCGTCACCGTGCTCGCAGCAGCATCGCTCACCGAGTCGTTCGACGCCCTCAGAGCAGACTTCGAGGCCGCCAACCCGGACGTCACGGTCGAGACGTCCTACGGCTCCAGCGCCACCCTCGTGCAACAGGTCAACAACGGTGCACCCGCCTCGGTCATCGCGCTGGCCGGCACGTCGGCTGCCGAGCCCCTCGACCGGAGCCTCGTGAGGGACACGCAGACCTTCGCGACCAACATCCTCGAGATCGCCACTCCCCCAGACAATCCCGGCAACGTGACGTCGATCGACGACCTCGCCGAGCCGACCGTCAAGGTCGTGCTCTGCGCCGACACCGTGCCGTGCGGCAAGGCAGCCGAGGCGACCTTCCGCAAGGCTCGCGTCGTGCCCAACGTCGTCAGCACGGAGGTCGACGTCAAGGCGACGCTCGCCAAGGTCAAGCTCGGGGAGGCCGATGCCGCAGTCGTCTACCGCTCCGACGTCATCGCAGCGAAGGACGCCGTCCGCGGCGTCGAGATCCCCGCTCAGTTCAACACGAGCCTCGACTACCCCGTCATCACGCTTGCCGACGACGCGGCGACCCGGGCGTTCGTCGCCTACCTGCTGAGCGCCCCGGGCCTGGCCACCGTGCAGGCGTTCGGCTTCGGCGCCCCATGACCTCCTCCACCAGTCGGGAGTCCCGTCTGGATCGCGGGGCTGGCACCCCGAGGAGGTATGCCGGCCGGTGGCGTTCGCGGGTCGTGCTCGGTGTGCCCGCCACCCTCGCGCTGCTCCTGCTCGTCGTGCCGCTCGTCGCCCTCATGCTGCAGGCGGACTGGGCGCGCATCCCGTCCGATCTCGCGACGCCGACCGTCCTTCCGGCACTGCGGCTCTCGCTCATCACGACGTCGATCACGGCGGTGCTGTGCCTCCTGCTCGGCACGCCGCTCGCGTGGTTCCTCGCCCGCTCCGACCACCCGGCGACGAGCTGGGCGCGGGCGCTGCTCACCGTCCCCCTCGTGCTGCCCCCGGTCGTTGGCGGCGTCGCGCTGCTCATGACCTGGGGCCGCAACGGGCTCCTCGGTGAGCACCTCGCGCCCTTCGGCATCCAGATCCCCTTCACGACGGTGGCCGTCGTGCTCGCCGAGACCTTCGTCGCCATGCCCTACTACGTGCTGGCCGTCGAGGCGTCGATGCGCGGCCTCGACCCCCGGCTCGAGTCGGTCGCGCGCACGCTCGGCGCGGGCGACCTGCGCTACCTGCGCACCGTTGCGATCCCGCTCGTGCTGCCGGGCATCGCGAGCGGCCTCGCGCTCGCCTGGGCTCGAGCGCTCGGCGAGTTCGGCGCGACGATCACCTTCGCCGGCAACTTCCAGGGGCGCACCCAGACCCTGCCGTTGCTCGTCTACGTCGAGCTGGAGCGGGACCCGCAGGTGGCGATCTCGATCAGCATCATGCTGCTCGCGGTCAGCGTGCTCGTGCTCGGTGTGCTGCGCGGCCGGTGGCTGCGGTGAGGGTCGCGGCCCCCGACCGTCATGGGCTCGACGCGCGAATTCGCCTCTCACGCGGCGCCGTCGAGGTCGACGTCGCGCTCACCGCCGAGCCGGGTCAGGTCATCGGGGTGCTCGGCCCCAACGGCGGCGGCAAGACGACGACGGTGCTCGCCCTCGCTGGAGTGCTTCGTCTCGATGAGGGGCACGTGCGTGTCGACGGGGAGGTCTGGGCCGACGGCCGGCGCCACCTCGTGCCCGAGCAGCGCGCCGTCGGACTCATGCTCGCCGACAGCCTGCTCTTCCCGCACCTGCGCGCCCTCGACAACGTCGCCTACGGTCCTCGGAGCAGGGGCGTCGACCGGCGCACCGCCCGCGAGCGCGCTGGCGTCGAGCTCGAGCGCGTCGGCCTCGCCGACCAGACCGCGTCGAAGCCGCGCGAGCTCTCGTCGGGGCAGCAGGCCCGGGTCGCCCTCGCGAGGGCCCTCGCGACCGACCCCGCGCTCCTGCTGCTCGACGAGCCCCTCGCGGCGCTCGACCCCGACACCAGAGCGCGCACCCGCAGTGACCTCGCGACCCGCCTCGCGGCATACGCCGGGGTGACGGTGCTCGTCACCCACGACCCGCTCGACGCGCTCACCCTCGCCGACCACCTCGTCTTCGTCGAGGACGGCCGCGTCACCCAGGCAGGCACCCCGAGCGACGTGCTGCGCGAGCCGCGCAGCGCCTACGTCGGCACCGTCGTCGGGCTCAACCTGTATGCCGCTCAAGGGGATTCGCACGGTCACGTGCGCACCCTCGACGGCGGGCTCATCGTCACGACCAGTCCGACTGAGGGTGCGGTGTGGGCCACGATCCCACCCACCGCGGTCTCGCTGCACCAGCACGAGCCGGAGGGCTCCCCCCGCAACACGTGGCGGCTGCGCATCGCGTCGGTGACGATGCAGGGGCAGTCGGCGCGCATCGGCCTCGTCGGCGCCGTGCCGCTCACCGCCGAGGTGACGCTCGAGTCGGTCACCGCGCTGGGGCTGCAGGTGGGGCGTGAGGTCTGGGCGGCCGTCAAGGCGACCGAGGTGCGCACCTATCCGCGCTGACGGGTCGGGTCAGGCCGGCGTCGCGGTGTCGGCCGACGGGGTCGTGGCGCCGAGCCGGCGGATGCGGAGGAAGGCGAGGACCGAGGGGGCCTGCACGACGGCGGCGACGAGCATCGCCACCGGGATCGAGGTGCGCGTCGCGAGGGCGCCGAGCGGCGGGCCGCCGACCACCTGGCCGATCGCGTTGGCCTGGCTGTTCATCGACAGCACCGTGGCCCGGGTCGCGGAGTCGAGGTTACGCGCGAGCCACGCCGCCTCGATCGGACCGCTGAAGGCCATTGCCGCGCCACGCACCCAGACGCAGGCGAGCGCCAGCCAGAGGTTGCCGAGCAGCGCCACGCCGACGACCGCCGCGACCTGGGCCGCGGCGGCGATCGCCACGGGCAGCCCCGGGTGCGAGTCGACGACGTGGCGCGGGAGCCACCGACCGCTGGCGAGCGACGCGGTCAACGAGACCAACGTGCCCACGAGGGCAAAGACGGTGAAGGCAACCGCCTCGTCCCCGCCGAAGATGGCGGGCATCGCAAAGGTGTCGAGCACCCTGACCTGCCACAGCCGGTCGAAGACCTCGCTCGCGAGGCCGGCGAGCAGGCTGACGACCAGGAAGACCCGCACCACCCGACGGGTCCGCGCGATGCGCAGCCCGGCGACGAGCTGCTGCTTGAGGTGCGCATAGGTCTCACGCTCCCCACGCGGCGTCGGGGTGAAGTTGCGCTCCGGCATGACGACCAGGAGCGCGGCGCCGAGCAGCACGAGGGTGACGCCGGCGACGATGATCGGCGCCCGGAGGGAGATGAGGCCGAGCCCGCCTGCGGCGAGGGTGCCGACCAGGGTCGCACTGAGGTCGATCTGGGTCTCGCGGGTGAAGACCGGTGCGACGTGCTCCTCGCCCACCTCGTCGGTGATCCAGGCCTGGAGGGCTCCGGAGGTGAACGTGTAGCCGATCCCCCACACGATGTTGCCGATGACTGCGGCCGCGAAGGTCGCGACGATGCCCTCGACGGCGAAGCCCGTCCCGACGAGCACGAAGCCGATGATGACCGAGGCCCGCCGGCTCCAGAGGTCGGCCACCACCCCCGTCGGCACCTCGAAGAGGAAGCAGGTCGCCTCGAGCACCGTGCCCACGAGCACCATCTGGAAGGGGTCGAGGCCGACGACGCGATACTGGAAGACGAGGTTGAGCGTGAAGCACAGGGCGAAGGCGAACGCCGCGACGGCCGTCAGCGCATAGAAGGTGGGCGTGGCGTCCACGTCGCGCAGCGGACGCCGCAGGAGGGCGAGCACGGTCTCGACGCTAGGGCGCGGTTGCCGTCGCCGTCACCTCGTTTCCCGCCCCGCCTATGTCTCACATTTTGGACAGAATGCTCGGACGTCCTAGTATCTACAGCATGCCAGCGACGAGGCTGATGCCCACCGACGACGCCACCGACCTGATCGAGCTCACGCGAGAGATCTGCCGCAAGGACCTCGCGCCGAAGGTCGACGACGCCGAGCGGGCGCGCACCTTCCCGCAGGACACCTTCCGCACCCTGGGTCGAGCGGGCCTGCTCTCGCTGCCCTACCCCGAGGAGTTCGGGGGCGCCGACCAGCCCTACGAGGTCTACCTCCAGGTCGTCGAGGAGATCGCCTCCGTCTGGATGAGTGTCGCCGTGGGCGTCAGCGTGCACAGCCTCACGGCCTACCCCGTGGCAGCCTTCGGCACGCGTGAGCAGCAGGAGGCGCTGCTGCCGGGGATGCTCTCGGGCGAGCAGCTCGGCGCCTACTGCCTCTCGGAGCCTCTCGCCGGCTCCGACATCGCCTCGATGACCACCCGGGCGACCCGCTCCGACGACGCTTGGTCGCTCAAGGGCACCAAGGCCTGGATCTCGCACGCCGGGCACGCCGACTACTACACGACCTTCGCCCGCACCTCCGACGACGGCGGGCGGGGCCTGTCGACCTTCATCGTGCCGGGGCATGCCGATGGACTGACCTTCGCCGAGCCCGAGAAGAAGATGGGCCTGCACTGCGACCCGGTCGCGCAGGTGACCTTCGACGGTGTGCGCATCGACCCCGACCGGCTCGTCGGCCGTGAGGGCGAGGGCATGCACATCGCGCTCTCGGCGCTCGACTCCGGCCGCCTCGGCATCGCCGCAGCAGCGACCGGACTGGCCCAGGCCGCCCTCGACCGGGCCGCCGAATACGCTTCGGAGCGTGAGCAGTTCGGCCGTCGCATCGGCGACTTCCAGGGCCTCGCCTTCCTCATCGCCGACATGGAGGCCGCCGTCACCTCGGCCCGAGCCACCTACCTGCACGCCGCCCGTCTCAAGGACGCCGGTCGCGCCTTCTCCAAGGAGGCGGCCGTCGCCAAGCTCGTTGCCACGGATGCCGCGATGCGCGTCACGACCGATGCCGTGCAGGTGCTGGGTGGAGCGGGCTACACGGAGGACTTCCCGCTGGAGCGCTACATGCGCGAGGCGAAGGTCACCCAGATCTTCGAGGGCACCAACCAGATCCAGCGCCTCGTCATCTCGCGCCACCTCCTCACCCGCTGACGTCACCCAATCCCGCGAAAGGTCCTGCCATGCAGCTGCGCCCATCCACCGTCGCCCTCGTCACCGGGGGCGGCTCCGGCCTCGGTGGCGCCACGACCCGTCGGCTCGTGGCCGACGGAGCGACCGTCGTCATCGTCGACCTCGAGGGCAGCAGCGCCCCGGCCCTCGTCGATGAGCTGACCGCGGTCCGCGGCGGCAGCGCGGTCTTCGTCGCCGCCGACGTCCGTGACGAGGCCCAGGTGCAGGCGGCCGTCGACCGCGCGTGCGAGCTCGGAGAGCTGCGCGTCGCCGTCAACTGCGCCGGCGTCGCGACCCCCGGCCGGGTCATCGGCCGCGGCGGACCGCTGTCGCTCGAAACCTTCAAGACCGTCATCGACATCAACCTCGTGGGGTCGTTCAACGTGCTGCGCCTCGCCGCCGCCGCCATGGTGGGCAACGAGGTCGTCGACGGCGACCGCGGCGTCATCGTCAACACGGCGAGCATCGCGGCCTTCGACGGTCAGATCGGCCAGGCAGCGTATGCCGCGAGCAAGGGTGGCATCGTCGGGCTCACCCTGTCGGCGGCTCGGGACTTGGCAGACAAGGCGATTCGCGTCATGACGATCGCCCCCGGCACCTTCGAGACGCCGATGCTCGCCGGACTGCCCGGCGAGGTCAAGGAGGTCCTCGAGAAGCAGGTGCCACACCCCTCCCGGCTCGGCCGGCCCGAGGAGTACGCCAGCCTCGTGCGCCACATCGTCGACAACCCGATGCTCAACGGTGAGGTCATCCGCCTCGACGGCGCCCTGCGGATGCCCCCGCGCTGAGTCCCGGCGCCGCGCCCCGAGCCCAACCGTCAGGAACTGGGCGCTCGACCGTCGAGGTCCACTTCCGGACACCCCCACCGTCGAGTGGCCCCGTGACCCCACCCCGATGGCCGTCAGAGCGGCAGCAGCGCCACCACACTGGCGGCGACCGGCCCGAGCCACTCCGCCAATGCGCTGATCGGCGCGATGAGCGCGGCGCCTGCAGCGGAGAGCGCACCGAGCGACGTGAGCCTGCGGGTCAGTCTCTCGAGAGCAGACGTGGCAGCCGCTCGATCGGGCTCCGCCCCACTCAGGGCTTCGTCGATCCGGTCGACCTCGCGCTGCGCCACCGGGTCCTGCCGGGCCACAGGGGCCGCGTCGAACGCGGACCGGAGATCGGCCAAGGCGTCCCGGCCCAGTCTCAGGTCCTGGTGGATCCGCGCGGTCGTGTGCTGACCGCCATGCACGTGCTGGTCGCCGTCGACGTTGTTGATCGTGCCGGCATTCTGGTTGCCGATGTTGAAGGCCATGGTCGACTCCTCAGTACTCGTGAGACCAGGGGTGGACGGGAAGCTCGCGGTCGACCCGCTTCCGGCGCGAGGCGGCGACCACGTGCAGCACCAGCCCGACCACGAAGAGCACGAGGCCGACGGACGAGACCGCGGCACCGACGAAGGCAGCCTGGAAGCCGCTCATCGACGGGAACGCCGGTCGCCCGTCGCCCGACGACTGCCCGAATCCCTGCTCCATCGCCCCCGTGATCCCCTGCATGTACTCCATCGACCCGGACAGCTGCACACCGAACCCGATGACGAAGACGATGAACCCGGTCCAGAGGAGCCAGCGCGCCTTGGTGCGCGTCGCCGCGACCTCCCGCAGGAAGCTCTCGCGTCGATGGATGTAGGCGGTGTACTGGTCGCGCCCGATGTTGTTGATCGTGTGACCCCGCTGATCGCCGACGTCGTAGTGCACCGCAGGGACGACCCCCTCGCTCGCTCCGGCGCTCGAGGCGGCGACCGCGGTCGCAGGCCCGAACGTCGGCAGGACCTGGGTGCCGGAGGCGTCGCTCGAGACCCGGAGGCGGACCTGCCCGAGGGTCACGACGTCGCCGTCGTGGAGCTCCACGACGCCCGTGACCGGAGCGTCGTTGACCCACGTGCCACCGGAGGAGCCCAGGTCGCGGATGCACAGCCGTCCGGAACGCACCTCGATCTTGGCGTGGACCCGGCTGAGGTACGGGTCGTCGAAGCGGAGGTCGCACGCCTCGGCGCGGCCGACGAGGACGTCGTCCTCACCGAGCAGGTAGCGCCGGTTCTGGTGCGACTCCGGCGCGAGAACGGTGACGTGTGTCGAGCGGTCCGTCTGCATGGCCCTTCCCCTCCGGGCATCCTCGGTGCCCGTACGTGCCGAGGGCGGGTGGTGACGATGGATCGGTGGATGGGAGTGCGCGCCCTCTGGTTGCCGTCTCCTGTCGGAGCACCCAGGTGCCCACCCAGATACCTCCCACGGACAGCTCGTCGAGCGGGTCCGCCGCAGCCGCCCGGCACAATAGGCCCATGAACGAGCCCGGGGACGACCTCGTGATCGCGCCAGGCCCCGGCCTGCGGCGCGGGCTCGTCATCCCCGCATCGGAGCTCGTCGAGCGGTTCAGCCGGTCGTCCGGGCCCGGGGGGCAGGGCGTCAACACGACCGACAGCCGGGTCGAGCTCCTCTACGAGCCCGCAGCCTCCGCCGCCCTCACCGACGCCCAACGCGAGCGGCTGGCGGAGACTCTGGCCGACCGGCTCGTCGCGGGACGCATCTCGGTCGTGGCGTCGGAGCAGAGGTCGCAGCTGCGCAACCGGTCCATCGCGCGCGATCGTCTCGCCGAGATCCTCCGCACGGCACTTGCCCCCGCGCCGGCCGCCAGACGAGCGACCAAACCCACCAAGGGGTCTCAGCGCCGCCGGCTTGAGAGCAAGAAGAGACGATCTGACATCAAGTCAGGGCGAGGTCGCGTCACCGGCGAGTGAGGGCGCGCCAGGCGCGCCCTCACGAGAGCTGCGACCGTCAGGAGACGACCGCGTCGATGGCCTTCTTCATCGCGCTCGGCTGCTCGGGCCGGCGGGGCGCCGTCTTCTTCGCCTCGAGCATCTCGGCCCCGAGGTCCTGGAGCTGCTTGCGGCCGAGGCCCTCGCGGACCTTGGGGAACCAGTCCTGCTCCTCCTCGTCGATGTGGTGCGTCACGTTCTCGATGAGCACCGTCGTCTTCGCGTCGAAGCGCTCGTCGCTCGGCTGCATCCCGGCCAGCTCCATGCAGAGCACGTCGGCCACGTGGTGCTCCTCGTAGGACTCGAGCACGTCGTCCTCGAGCTCGGGCAGCAGCTCGCGGACACGCGGATACATGACCTCGTTCTCGATGTACGTGTGCACGGTGAGCAGCTCGAGGATGGTGTCCACGATCTTGCCCTTCTGGGCCGGGGTCTTGCCCGGCTTCTGGAACTCCCGGAACTGGGCCTTGACCTCTTTGTGGTCGGACTTCAGCAGGACGATGGCGTCGGTGGACATGGTGCTCCTAGCGGATCGAGGGGGTGGCGCACAGCGCTCACCTCTCCCTGCCCATACCCGCCCGCCCTCAAACCGGGTCCGATCGAGCGGCAGGACGACCGGCTCAGGCGTGCGGCGGGTCCAGCAGGGTCGTGCCGACGACGGCGCTGAGGTCGATCGGCCCGTAGACGTGCGGGAACCGCTCTCCGGTCTCGGGGTTCCCCACCTCGAGCACGAGCGGGGACGTCAGCCGCGACTCGTCGACGTGCAGCAGCACGAGGGGCTCGGTGACAGCGGCATAGAAGCGCGCGCGCACCCCCGGCCACTGCTCGGCCGACGCAGCGTGCACGAAGCCCTCGTCGTCGAGGGACCGGCCGATCGTCGAGCGCCTGTAGGTGCCGTCACGCTGTGCCTGCTCCCAGTGGGGCAGCTCCGCAAGGTGGTAGATCACGGGCTCCACCCTCGCACGGACCGACCACCCGAGAACGCCTCCCGAGCCACGACGGCAGGTCGACACTGGAGATGACCGGCGAGCACGCCGGCCGTGACAACCGGATCGCCCCCTCGCAGCGTTGAGAGTGCGTCCAACCAAGCACGACAGGGGAAGTCACGTGGGAAGCCCAGATCGCGAGGCGGATTTCACCGCCTACGTGCGAGCGCGTCAGGCCTCGTTCGCGCGTTTTGCCTACCTGCTCACCGGTGACCCCCACTCCGCGCAGGACCTGGTGCAGTCGGCGCTCGCCAAGGTCTATGGCAAGTGGGACCACATCAGCACCGTGGACTCGCCGGACGCCTATGTGCGCAAGGTCATGGTCAACGAGCACACGACCTGGTGGCGGCGACAGTGGCGCCACCGCGAGCGCACCGACAGCGAGCTCATCCGCGTGCTCGAGCCGGTCGCCGCCGCCCAGCCCACCCACGACGGGGACCTCTGGTCGCACGTGCGGAGCCTCGCGCCGCAGCAGCGGGCCGCGGTGGTGCTGCGCTACTACGAGGACCTCAGCGAGGCACAGACCGCCGAGATCCTCGGGTGCACCGTCGGCACCGTCAAGAGCCACACCAGCCGGGCCATCCGGTCACTCAGAGCGACGATGACGGAGGTCACGCCATGAACCTCGACCAGGACGAGCGCGACCTCCGGGCCGCGCTGAGCCGTCAGGCCGACACGGTCGACGTGTCCGGCGACTTCGCCCCTGCGGCCATCCGCCGGCGCCGACGCGACCAGCGCACGAAGGGCGTCCTCGGCGCGGTGGCGGCGGCAGCCGTCGTGGCCGTGGCGGTGCCCACTCTGTGGTCGGCGCAGGGCCCCGGCCCGTCACCGGCTCCCGCCCTGCCCACCTCGACCAGCCTGGTCTCGCCGAGTCCCACGGGATCGGCCTCGCCGACCACGCCGCCACCGACCACCTCGCCGCCCAGCTCGCCGACGCCGTCGGCCGGTCCCCCTCCGACACGCGACTCGGACGCTGCGCCCGAGACCTCCATCGATCTTGCCTTCGGCCCCGTGACCGGCTCCCCCGCGACCGCCTACGTCGTCGGCGGTGTCCTGCACGACGACGGCCGGACGGTGAAACTTCCTGTCAGCACAGACATCCGCGCCGTCGCGCGCCTCGTCGACGACCGCTTCGTCGTGCACGCCCCAGCCGACACCCGCTCCACCACCACGTGGGTGGTCGGATCAGGCGGCGAGATCGTCAAGACCCTCACGGATGTGCAGGACGTCATCGCATCGGCCGACGGCCGACGCCTCGTCACCGTCGACCGCACGGGAGTCCTGCGGCTGCTGGACAGCTCGGGCGAGGAGCTCGAGTCACACGCGGCCGGCTCGCCCGACACCTCTGCCAGCGGGATCTTCGGCGCCACCGTCTACTTCACCCGGATCGACGCGGGTGGGCGGGTGTCGACCCGCTCGTGGCAGACCGACACGGGCGCCGTCGCCGACGTGACCGACGGCCGGTTCCAGTCGGTGCAGGAGTCGGTCGGTCTCGCGCTGCTCTACCCCAACCAGGACTACGACCCCGACAACACCTGCTACGCGATCTTCGACCTCCGGACGTCCTCCGTCCGCTGGTGGTCGTGCGGCAGCTTCGCCCCGTCGCACTTCGGCGACGGGGGCCGGGTCGTCGTCGGCCCCGAGGTCGCCGACGGCGCGGGGTCGACGACCTTCAAGATGGCCGACGTGCGCGATGGACGCGTCGTGGCGCGGGTGAGCCTCACCGACGGCGCCTGGTCACCCGCGTGGTCCGGCCGGGACGGCAGGGCTCTCGTGCTGACGCTCCTCGACCGCGAGTCCCCCGGGCGACAGACCCTCGCGTCCTGCTCCACCGGCGCGTGCACGATCGACCTCGACGCGGTGCCCGTCTCGGCCACCCAGCGCGACACGATGGAGTGGCCGGTCGTCCTCGTCAGCTGACCACCACCAGCACGCGCACGTATGCCGTCCGGCCCGACCCGCTGAGGCCGCACTCGCGACGTGGACCGTCAGCGCAGGGTGGGCGGCAGGTCGGCGACCTGCCGGACCCACGCCGGGTCCCTCACGACGATCCGCGCCCGGGAGAGGTCGACGGCGCCTGCCTCGGCCAGGCGGCGCAGAACGCGGTTGGCGGTGGGCCGCGTGACACCCGCCAGCTCCGCGAGCTCGGTCTGCGTCACGAGGAGCGGCACGCCGGGCCGCGCGCCGGTGGCATGGGACTCGGTGAGGTCAAGGAGTCGCCGGGCCACCCGGGCCTCGGCCGAGACGTGGAGCGCCTCCATCAGGCCCTCGGTGAGGCGCTGCACACGCGCGGCGAGAAGGAGCACGAGCAGCCGCTCGACCGGGGGATGACGGGAGCGCAAGGCGTCGAACTCCGCGTAGGAGAGCGACAGGGTCACCGTCCGTGCCACGGCCTGCACGGTTGCCGTCCGTCGTCGGTCCGCCGACAGCATGCCGAGCTCGCCGAACGCCTCGCCCGGGCCCGAGACGGTGTAGGCCACCCGGTCTCCTGACACCGACGAGCGCTTCGCCACGACGCGGCCCTCCGTGAGGAAGTGCACCGAGTCCGCGGGGTCTCCCTCGTGGAAGACGATGTCGCCGGCCTCGAACGAGCGGCGACGCATCCGCGCCACCAGCCGGCGCTGGTCCTCTGCGTCGAGCTCCGCGAGCAGGCCGAGGTGGAGCGTCACGGTGCGCCCCGGCGAAGGTGCGCACGCGCACTCTCCGAGTGTCGCCACGGGCACAGACCTGCCCGCTCGCGACGGGGATCGTCGAGGGGGAAGGGATCCGGCGAGGTCCCGGTGACGAACCCCCCGCAGAGAGGCACTCCGATGACGACGACCACCACCCCGACGCCGGCACGACGAGGCCGCACCGACCTCGCCCACCACCACCCCCTCGTGCGACGCAACCCGCTCGGGGGCTGGACCTGGGAGTGCGGGTGCGGCGGCGCGTCAGCCCGCTCCGGCGTCGTCCGGCTCACCTGGCACCAGGCCTTCGTCGGTGCCCTCATCCACTCGGCGAGCATCTCGCCCTGAGGCATCTCGGGCCCTCACCGAGGCCGCGACGGCGCCAGGGGCGCCGGGGAGAGGGAGTCGCGCGCCTCGGTGAGCAAAGCCGCCTCCGCCCGGTCGAAGACATCCTGGGCGGAGGCCGGCGTGTCACCGATCGCTGTCATGCCCACCCGGCCGCACTCGGTGATCGAGCTGATCATGTGGAAGACGACGCCCGCCTGTCGTGAGGGGTCGAAGTGCAGGCCGGCCCTGGCGATGAGGTCGAAGAGGTCGGCGACCCGCAGGCCCCTGAGAGCGTCGTCCTCCAGGTGGTCGGTGGCCACGAGATGGCGCTCCAACCCGGCCGGTGTGCGGAACCGGCCTTCGTCGGGCAGGTAGCGTCCGTCGGTGAGGAACTGCAGGGTGAGGAAGGGGTGCGTCGTGCCTCCCTTGCGGAGGTTGATCTCGATGGCATGGGCCTCCCACGCATCGCCGTGGCGCACGACGACGAAGTCGAGTGCGAAGCGACCGAGCACGCCCTTGTCGGCGAGCACCCGGCCCACCGCCTCGGCCTCGTGCGTGATCGCCGCCGCATAGGCGGGGTCGGCGGGGAACCGCGCCCCGAGGTAGACCTGACCGGACGGCCCGCCCAGGATCTGGTCGTGGGTCGAGAGGATGTCGAGCTCGCCGAGCGGCGTGACCGCCATCTGCACGCTCGGGCTGCGCACCTCGTCACCGACGATGCGCTCCTCCACGATGCCGCCTGCGTCGGCCAGTCGCTTGAGGTAGGTGTCGAGCGTGATCTTCGCGCTCTCCAACTGCATCGCCATGACGCGGTCCGTCACGGCTGCACGCACGTCGCCGGCCGCGGGCAGATCTCGCAGGTCGACGAGCGCGTTGCCCGACCCCGACGCCCCCTCGTTGAGCTTCATCATCGCCCACTCCGCGGCCGGTCGAGCAGCGTGCAGGTCGAGCAGCGCAGCCACCACGTCCTCGACCGAGTGGAGGTCCTCAGCGCCGAAGGGATACGTGACCCCGGCCTCGGCGAACGCCCTTCGGCAACCCGTCTTGGTGCCCAGGGGGAAGAGTCGCGGGTCGGCGGCATACATCGGGATGCCGAGCACCAGCGCGAGGTCACGCTCACGCCAGGTGCTGTTGTAGGGGATGAGGTGCGAGCGCGCCGTGTCTGGAATGAGAGACGCGACGTGCGCCAGCAGGCGCGGGCGGGAGAGCAGCTTGTCGGTCAACGGCGCGGTGGACGAGTCGCCGACCGACACGAGCGATAGGCGCGAGCGTGCGTGGCTCGGGATGACACCCGGCAGCAGCGACAGGTAGTACTCCACGATCTGATCACTGATCGGCATCGAGGTGACGTAGACCATCCGGAGCCGGGGCTGGCGGAGCAGGAGCAGCAGGAAGAGCAGACGCTCCTCCATCGCCTGGTTCATCGCTCCCGCACTCGGCGCCATCCGGTCGATGCTCATCGAGGGCACCACGACGACCGACTCGCGAGGGTCGTCCTTCCGGATGGATCGCCAGATCTCGGGCAGACGCTGCTGGAGCGCGTCGAAGCGTTCCTCCCGCGCGGCCTCGTCGAGGTCGTCGAGTAGCTCCGCCTGCCCGAGGTCGGGTGCTCCGGTGGTCGCGCTGGCGTTCATGACTTGCCTTCCGGGTCGACGGTGCCGATGACCTCGTGGACATCCACGGGCCGTGAGATGCCACGCAGCTCGAGGGGACCGAGGGCGCGCGTCTCGAAGCGCCCGTCGAGGCCGGCGAGCACCCGCGGGCTGATCAGGATCTGGCGAGCCTTGGCCGCGTCGCAGAGCCGCGCGGCGACGTTGGTGACGGTGCCGATGGCGGCGTAGTCCCACCGCCCCTCGAAGCCCACCCTCCCCAGCGTCGCGTAGCCCTGGGCGATGCCCACGCCGAAGCCCAGGTCGTGCCCGTGCCGACGCCAGGACTCCGCCAGCTCGTCGACGCGGTCTCGCATGTCGAGGGCCATGCGGACGGCACGCTCGGGCGCGTCGGTGCAGGGCGGCGGGTCGTTGAAGAACACCATGAGGCCGTCACCGGCGAAGTGCTCGAGCGTCCCCTCGTAGGCGAAGACCAGCGCGCCGAGCGTCGCGTGGTAGTCGCGAAGCACGGCCATCGTCTCCTCGGGCTCGGCCGTCTCGGCGAAGGCGGTGAAGCCCCGCAGGTCGGTGAAGACCGTCGTGATGTCACGGCGGTGGCTCTCGAGGAAGGACTCGTCACCGGTCTCGACGATGAGCCCGGCGATCTGGGGCGAGAGGAAGCGGCGCAGCCTTCCGAGCCGCTCGAGGTCATCGACCTGCGCCGCGACCCGCCGCTCCAGCTCGGCGTTCCAGTGCTCGAGGGCTGCCCGCTGCTCGACGACGGTGTCGTGCAGCCGCTTGACCCGCGCCAGGGAGCGCACCCGCGCCAGGAGCTCGGCCTGGTCGAAGGGTTTGGCGATGAAGTCGTCGGCGCCCACCTCCAGCGCTCGAAGCCGCTGCTGCGTCCCGCTCGCCGTGACCATGACGACCGGGAGCATCGCGGTGCGCGGCTCGGCCCTGATGCTGGCGCAGGTGGCATAGCCGTCGAGCCCCGGCATGAGCACGTCGAGCAGCACGACGTCGACGTCGGACTCGGCGAGCACGGCGAGCGCCTCCTCCCCCGACGCGACGGAGCGCACGAGGAAGCCCCGGGGCTCGAGCACGGCGTGCAGGAGCTTGCGGTTCGCCTCGAGGTCGTCGACGACGAGCACCCTCACCCCGGACTCTGGCTGCGGCTGCGACCGCGCGGCGACGGCACCGCTCGTCACGGCTGCCCCCGCTCGTCGTGCCGCGGGAGGTGCCGTCGCACCTGCGCCGGGAACTCGCGGACGCTGATCGGCTTCTCGAGGTAGCCGGCGAAACCCGCCGTCAGCACCCGCTCCCGGTCGCGCCGCATGGCAAAGGCGGTCAGCGCGATCACCGGGATGTGCTCGGTCTGGCCGTGTCCGCGGATGAGTTCGAGCGCCGCGTAGCCGTCGATGCCGGGGAGCTGGAGGTCCATGAGGATGACGTCCGGCAGCGTGGTCCTCGACTGCTCGACCCCCTCCTCACCCGTCGTCGCGACGACGACGAGGAAGCCGGCATACTCCAGCACGTCGCGGGCCAGCTTGAGGTTGCGGGGGTTGTCCTCGACGAGGAGGACGACGGGCGGCCGGCTCATGACGCCTCCCCGTCTCCGGCGTCGCGCTCGCGGGCGACGTGATCCCCGGCGACCGCCGCGAGCCGCCGCGCGAGACCCGGCAGGTCGATCCCGGCCTTCTCGGCGACGAAGGCGATCCGGCCCTCGAGGCGCGAGCGGTCCTGCGGAGTCAGGGACTTCGCGGTCAGCACGACGATCGGCGGCCCCTCCGAGTCGCGTTCGGGGCGCAGCTCGTCGATGACGGCGAAGCCGTCGACCTGCGGCATGAGCAGGTCCATGACGACGACCGACGGCGACACGGCGCGCACGAGATCCGCCGCCTGCTGGCCTCCGGCGCACGTGTGCACCTCCCACCCGAGGGGCTCGAGGGTGCTGCGCACGAGCTTGAGCGCCAGCGGGTCGTCGTCGACGACCACGGCGCTCAGGCGGTGCGGCTCCTCGCCCTCGACGCCCCAGGAGGGTGGCAGCAACCGTGTCACGGCGGCGAGGAGGTGCTCGCCGCTCACGGGTTTGACGAGGTACTCCGTCGCCCCGAGGGCGAAGCCGCGGCCGCGTTCAGGCTCGACGCTGACGACGACGACCGGCACGTGGGCCGTCTGGGGGTCACCCTTGAGGGCGGCCAGCACCTCCCAGCCGTTCATCCCGGGTAGGTGAATGTCGAGCACGACGGCCACGGGCTCCTCGGCGCGCACGAGGTCGAGGCCCTGCTCGCCGCTGGAGGCCACGACGGTGCGCAGGCCGGCCGCCCGCAGGTGCAGCTCGACGAGCTCGGCAGAGCGCGGGTCGTCCTCGATGACCACGACGGTCGGCCCGGTGATCTCCACGTCCTGGAGTCCCGAGTCCGGCTCCGGCGCAGTGGTCGAGGCGGGCTGCGGGATCGCGAAGCCGAAGGTGCTGCCCTCGCCCGGGGTGCTCGTCAGCCACAGACGGCCACCGTGCAGCTCGACGATGCGGCGGCTCAAGGTCAGCCCGAGACCGGTGCCCTCGCTCGACGATGCCGACCGTTCGCCCTGCTGGAAGGAGTCGAAGATGCGGTCCTGGTCGGCCGGCTCGATGCCGATGCCCGTGTCGGTCACGGTGACGTCGATCTCGTCACCGTCGCGCCACGCGCGCACGGTCACGCGGCCTCCGTCGGGCGTGAACTTGACGGCGTTGCTGAGCAGGTTGAGCATCACCTGCTTGAGCCGCAGCTCGTCGGCCGAGACCGTGCCGAGGTTGCCGTCCGCCTCGAGGCTCAGCCGTATGCCGTGCAGCGACGCTCGCTCGCGCACCAGCGCCAGTGCCTGGCTGATGACGTCGTCCATGGGGAACCTCGTGAGGTCGAGCTCCATCCGGCCGGCCTCGATCTTGGACAGGTCGAGGATGTCGCCGAGTAGGGCGAGCAGGTGGCGCCCGGCCGCGTGGATGTCTCTCAGGTAGTCGTCCTGGCGATCGTTGAGCTCGCCGAACATCCGCTCGAGCAGCACCTCCGAGAAGCCGATGACGGCGTTGAGCGGGGTGCGCAGCTCGTGGGACATGCTGGCGAGGAACTCCGACTTGTGACGGCTGGCGGCGGCCAGCTCTGCGCTCTGCTGCTCGAGCTGCTGGTAGAGGCGGGCGTTCGTCAGGGCCACGGCCGACTGGCTCGCGAAGGCCGCGAGCAGCTCGCACGTCTCGTCGCTGAACGACCCCACCGACTTGCGGCGCACGACGAGCGCCCCGACGACCCGATCTGGACGCACGAGCGGGATCGCGACCAGCGAGCGCCACCCGTCGGCGTGCAGCAGGCGCAGGTGCGGGTCGAGCGGCGGCGTCTCGGCGTCGAGGTCCGCGATCTGCAGCACCTCCCGACCGCGCGCGGCCCGCCCCACCCAGGTGCGGTCGAGGTGGATCTCGGTGGCACGCAGGGCCTCGATGACCGCAGGGGTCGTGCCGTAGGCGGCTCGGACGCCGAAGAGACCCGTCGCCTCGTCGAACTCCATCAGCGAGCCACCGTCGGTGCCGGAGAGCTGCACGGCGTGCGTGACGATCGTCGTCAACACCTCGTCGGCGACGAGCGTCGAGCTGATCGCCTCCCCCACCTCGGCGAGCGCCTCGAGCTGGTCGACCTTGCGCGCCAGCTCCGCCGACCGGCTCTCGAGGGCGGTCACGAGCTGGACGTGCAGCAGCGCGAGGGCGGCCTGCTCGGCGAAGGTGGCGAGGAGGGCCTCGGCCGCGTCGTCGAAGGGGTTGACCGTCGTCCTCCACACGTTGAGGGCTCCCACGACCTGGTCACCGACGACCATGGGGGCGCCCATCATCGACCGGTAGCCACCCATGCGCTGGAAGTCGCTGCGGCCGTACTCCGGGTCGGCCAGCACGTCGGTGATCCGGTGCACGGTGCGGTCGATGGTCACGCGGCCCACGAGGGTGCCGCGGTCGCGAGTGATCGGGTGGCGCGCGACGAAGTCGACGAACTCCTCCGAGAGCCCGCTCGAGCGGGCCAGGACGTAGTACTCGCCGTCCCCGAGATAGATCTGCGCCACCTGCGCGTCGAGCAGCCGCCGGGCGTTGTCGACGACGGCATCGAAGACGCGGGTCTGGTCGGACGACGAGCTCGTCAGCACCTTGAGGATGTCGCTCGTGGCCCGGAGCTGCTCCTGCACCTCGGCCAGCCGCACCTCGAGGGCGCGCGCACGGTCGACCCCCGTCGGTCCACTCGACTCCTCGAACCGGCTCATGCCAGTCCTCCATCGCGCCGTGAGCAACTCCCTTGTCCCCTCCAGCAGTCTCCACCTCGCGGCGGTCGCCCGTTGCGGAAACAGGTGGGTCCACCGGAGCGGCGCAGCGCAGATCCGGGGCAGACCTGCGACGGGGCTCTAGGCTCGCCACCAGGCAGCCCGGGGGTCGGGCTGGCTTCCCGAGACAAGGGGTCCCTCATGCCTGACACCACGCCGGCCAACGCTCCGGCTCCCGACATCACCCGCAAGGCCGTGGCCGAGGCCATCGGCACGTTCATCCTGGTCTTCTTCGCCGTCGGCTCCGCCGTCTTCGGCATCGAGTCCATGAGCAAGCTCGGTGTCGCCTTCGCGTTCGGCTTCGTGCTGCTCGCCCTCGCCTACTCCATCGGTCCGGTGTCCGGCTGCCACGTCAATCCCGCTGTGACGCTTGGTGTGCTCATTCGCAAGGGGATCACCACCAGGGAGGCCGCCTACTACTGGGTCGCACAGCTCGTCGGCGCCATCGTCGCCGCGGCTCTGCTCAAGCTGATGGTGTCGGGCTTCGGCGGTGTCACGGACGAGTCCGGGGGTCTCGGCACCAACAACTGGGGCGACTCCATCACGGCGGGCGGCACCTTCGTCCTCGAGGTCGTGATGACCTTCCTGCTCGTCTTCGTCGTGCTGCTGGTCACGAGCCGTGCGGCTGCCCCGGGCTTCGCCGGCCTCGCGATCGGGCTGGTGCTCACCGCGATCCACATCGTCGGCATCCCGCTCGACGGCACGTCGGTGAACCCGGCTCGATCCATCGGCCCGGCACTGTTCAACGGCGGCGAATCCCTCGCCCACGTGTGGATGTTCATCGTCGCGCCCCTCATCGGTGGCGCTCTCGCAGCCCTTGCAGCGCCCTTCTTCGAGACGGCCACCGCGCGCGGCGAGAAGGACCCGACCGGAGCCGACGTTCCGGCCTGACCGCCGCCCACGGATCCACCCGTGCCTCAGCGTCCTCCCGGGCGCTGGGGCACGGCCATGCCCGCTGTCGTCAGCGACGCACGAGGTCGGGGCCCACGTCCGCGCACGACCGGCACCCGGCGAGCACCAGGGCCTCCCTGACCTCCTCGGTCAGCTCGGCGAGGAGGGCGCTCACCCCGTGGGAGCCGCCTGCGGCGAGCGCCCAGAGCACGGGCCGTCCGACGAGCACGGCTCGCGCGCCCAGGGCCAGTGCCGTGAGCACGTGAGAACCGGTGCGCACCCCGCCGTCGACATAGACCTCGACGCGCGCGCCGACCGCCTCGACGACCTGCGGCAGCGCCACCGGCGAGGGCACGACCCCGTCGAGCTGACGACCGCCGTGGGTCGACACGACGACGGCAGCGGCGCCCGCAGCCACGCAGTCACGTGCGGCCTGCGCCGACAGCACCCCCTTGGCCACGACGGGCAGGCCACTCAGCTCGGCCAGTCGCTCGAGGTCGTGCGGACCCACGTCGGGAGCCTGCCGCAGCCGGGGGTCGTCGACGTCGCGCTGGTCGAGGGCGGGCACGATGCCGAGGGGCGGCAGGACCGCGGGCGCGCCGGCGCGCTTGCTAGCGACCTGGGGCGTGTCGACGGTGACGACCAGCGCGAGCGCTCCTGCGGCAGCGGCCCGTCGGGCGACCTCGTCGGTGATCCCCCGGTCCCGCAGCACGTAGAGCTGCTGCCAGAAGGGCCCGACGGCGCCGACCTCCTCGACGGGTGTGCTCGAGCGCATCGACAGCACCATGAGGGCCCCGGTCCCACGGGCGGCCAGAGCCACCCCGACCTCGCCGGACGGGTGGGCCAGCCGTTGGGCTGCCGTCGGCGCGACGAGCACCGGGGCTGCGAGAGGGTGACCGAGCACCTGGGTCACCGTGGTCGTGCGCGACACGTCCCTCAGCACGCGAGGCTGCAGCAGCACGTCGTCCCAGGCCCGCGCCTCCCGGGCCAGCGTGACCTCTGCTCCCGCGCCCGCGGCGTAGTAGGCGAAGACGTCGTCGGCGAGCAGCTCCTGCGCCCGCCGCCGCAGCGCCTCGTGGTCGATCACGACGCCGGCGCGGGCCGCACGACCGTCACTCCTCCACCGCGCGTGACGCAAAGATGTTGAGTCCCAGGTCGATCGAGAGTCGCCGGGTGATCAGCTGCCCCCGCACGCTGTTGCCGGCGGCATCGAGACGGGGTGACCACGTGGCGAGACCGCCCTTGCCGGGAGACACGGTGACGATCGCGCCGCTGACGCCGCTCTTGCCGGGCAGCCCGATGTCCCACAACCAGTCGCCCGTCCGCTCGTAGAGCCCGGCCGTGGCCATCACCGCGAGCACCTTGGCACAGGTGTCCTCGCGCACGACCCGCTCCCGCGTGATCGGGTTGACGCCGCCGTCGGCGAGGGTCGCGGCCATGACGGCGAGGTCGTGGGTGTCGACGGAGAGCGAGCACTGGCGGGTGTAGACGTCGGTCGCCACGTCGGGGTCCCCGAGCACGCGCCCGTAGCTGTGCAGCAGGTGCGCGATGCCGTGGTTGCGCAGGTTGGTGCGCGTCTCGCAGTCATAGACCTCCTCGTCGATGACGAGGTCACGCCCGGCGAAGCGGCTGAGCCCCTCGCGCACGAGTCCCCACCCGGCCTCCCGGTCACCACCGGCGTCGACGAGCAGGCTGGTCGCCGCGATCGCGCCGGCGTTGACCATCGGGTTCATCGTGCGCTGCTCGTTGAGCTCGACGGCCATCACCGAGTTGAACGGCATACCGGTTGCGTTGGCTCCCAAGCGATCTCGCGTCACATCGGCGCCGAGCGCATCGCAGGCGAGCGCCAGCACGAAGGGCTTGGAGACGCTCTGGATCGAGAAGCTCTCGCCGATGTCTCCGACCTCGACCGACCGTCCCCGCACCGAGACCACCGACACGGCGCACGCGTCCGGGTCGGCCTCGGCCAGCTGCGGGATGTAGGTCGCGACCACTCCCTCGTGCACCCCGAGACTCTCGGCGTGCGCCGCCGTGACGAGGGCACGCACCATCTCCTCACGCGGCAGTGTCCCCGTCGAGATCGTTGACGCCACCGTGCCACCCCCTCCGACCACCTTGACGTATGCCGCTCGGCCGGGTCGTCGCACCTCCCGTCCGTGGGCTCGCGCAGCCTTGCAGGCGGTCGCTCTGTCCTGCATCACCCCTCGGGGGTGATGCCCCCGTGCCCGGCGGACAGCAGAGTCGAGGTGGCAGGACGCGTCGGCGGTGCGCAGGCGCGACGACGAAAGGACCTCGGCATGGCGGCATCGATTTCCCTCGGCTCACTCACGTCGTCCCAGGCTGACCTCATCCGCGAGACCGAGACGGCGCGGCTCGCCGAGCTCGACGAGGACGAGCTGCTCGCCCTGCACGCGCGCATCCGTCGCGCCCGCAACAAGTACGTCGGCCTCTACCGCCGCCAGGGCGCGGCCCGGGTGGCTGCCAAGGGCGCTCGGGGCAAGGCTCGTCCGGCCAACCGGCTCAACGCCGAGAGGGCCGAGGTCTTCGAGCTGGCCCTCGCCCGGGTGAGCAAGCGCATCGACGTCGTCGCGCGCGCCGCCGCCGCCGAGCTCAAGGCGGAGCGCCTCGCCGCCGCAGCCGCGGTCAAGGCCGGCACCGGACCCGATGGGGCGGCGGCGGCCGGCACCGGCACCGGCACCGCTGCGGCCTCGACGCGGCGGCGTGCCACGAAGACCACGGGTGGCGTGAAGCGCGACGCGAGCTCGCAGTCCGCGGGCGCTCGTCGCCAGGCCAAGCGCGACGCGCGCTGACCGCTGCCCCCACTCCCGGGTCGGCGCCGGCCGCAGGACTCCGCGGCCGCGCCGACCCGAGAGGGCTCCCCAGACCTACGCGCGCGTGGGCACCGTGAACGTGCAGGCGAGCTCGACGAGCAGCCGGGTGCCGAAGCCGGTCGCCCCCTTGTTGCGCCACCCGCGGGCGGCCGGCAGCTGAGCCGTGCCGGCGATGTCGACGTGCGCCCACGGGGTGTCGCCGACGAACTCGGCGAGGAAGAGGGCCGCCGTGATCGACCCGGCGTTGGGCCCACCCATGTTGGTCATGTCGGCGATCGGCGAGTCGAGCTGCTTGCGGTAGGGGCGGTGCAACGGCAGCGGCCACACCGGCTCGTCGACCTCCTCACCGGCCCGACGCACCTGGTCGGCGAGGCCGTCGTCGTTGGCCATCAACCCGGCGAGGTCGACGCCGAAGGTGCGCAGGCACGCCCCCGTCAGGGTCGCGATGTCGACGATCGCGTCGACGCCCTGCTCCACCGCGAGCACGAGGGCGTCGGCCATCACGAGGCGGCCCTCGGCGTCGGTGTTGAGCACCTCGACCGTCGTGCCGCCGCGCATCGTGAGCACGTCACCGAGCTTCATCGCCGAGCCCGAGGGCATGTTGTCGGTGCACATGAGGTAGCCGGTGACCTCGGTGCGGCAGCCGACGTCGCGCAGGGCCGACATCGCGGCGAGTACGGTCGCGGCGCCCGTCATGTCGTTCTTCATCTGCGCGTGCGAGTCGTCGCTCGGCTTGAGGCTGATGCCGCCGGAGTCATACATGATGCCCTTGCCGACGAGGGCGAGATGGCCCGTCGGAGACTCGGGCACGTAGCGCAGCCGCACCATGCGCGGCTCGTCGACACTGCCCATGTTGACGCCGAGCAGGCCGCCACAGCCCATCTCGATGAGCTCGTCCTTGCCGAAGACCTCCACCTCGAGACCGGTCCGTCGGCCCACGTCCTCGGCGACCTGGGCCATGCGCGCCGCGCTGAGGATCGCCGCGGGGCAGTTGGCGAGATCGCGACCGAGCATCGCGGCATACGCCAGCACCCGCCCGCGGTCGATGCCCTCGCGCACGGCGTCGGCGGCGGCGTCGGGGGCGACGATGACGAGCGACTCGAGGGTCGGCTCGTCACTGCCCTTGCCGATGAGGAAGCGCCAGCGGGCGAGCAGCACGCCCTCGACCACGGCTGCGGCGAACTCGGCCGTCGACAGGCCCGTGTCGCCTGCCGGCAGCTCGACGGCGAGCCGCTTCTGGTGCGGCACGGCGTGGGCGAAGTCGGCGGCGAGGTCGCGCACCGTGGCGGCGACGACGCTCGCGCGGGCGCCGATGCCGAGGGCGACGAGGGCCCTGCCCTCCGCCGAGGGCACGACGAGGGTCGTGCCCCGCTCGGCGCGGAAGCCTGCGGCCTCGAGGGCCGCCCGGTCGAAGCCCAGATCGCTCGGCACCGCGCCGTCGGTGGCGACGGGCACCGCGACCGCACCGGCCCGGTCGGGGGTCGGCAGCGACGCCGAGGTGGTGACCTCGATCTCGAGGCTCGCCGACGGGACGGGATCCGCCGACCGGGCTGCTGGCGTGCTCATCAGTTCTCCTCTGGGGTGGCGCCCGGCCCCTCCGAGCGACGTCGACTCGCGGCTCGCCGCCGGAGCGACCCGCCACCCCAGCGTCGGGCACGCTGCGCCGCAATGCCGTCACCCGTTGGGGGTGAAGCCGGTCACCTAGGCTCACGGTTAGGTTCACCCCCGACCGGGCGTCTCTGCCGGTCACCGCATCCCGGGAGGCGTGACACGACATGGGCAAACCCTCAGCGCCGGCGCGGGTGCGCCCGTGAGCCCGTCGACGACCAGCCTGCTCGTCCTCGCCGTGACGATCGTGCTCTTCGTGTGGAACCGCCTCCCCGTGGGCGTCGTGGCAGTGCTCACCGCTCTCGCGCTCTATCTCACCGGCCTCGTCGACGCCACGACCGCCCTCGCCGGCTTCGGTGACCCGGTGGTCGTCTTCATCGCCTCGCTCTTCATCGTCAGCGAGGCGCTCGACGCGACCGGGGTCACGACGTGGGCCGGGCAGCGGCTCATCGCGGTGGTCGGCGACGGACCGATGCGGGTGCTCGTCGCCGTGCTCGCGCTCTGCGCGCTCCTCACCGCGGTCATCACGCTCAACGGGTCGGTCGCGGCCCTCCTGCCGATGGTGCTCGTGCTCGCGCTCAAGATCGGCACGCCGCCCTCGCGCATGCTCATGCCGATGGCCTTCGCGGGCAGCGCCGGCTCGCTGCTGGCGCTCACCGGGAGCCCCGTCAACGTCATCGTGTCCGAGGCCGCGCAGGACGCCGGCGCCGGCGCCTTCGGCTTCTTCTCGTATGCCGTCATCGGCGTTCCGCTCGTGATCGGCACCATCCTGCTCGCCGTCCTCCTCGGACCCCGGGTGCTGCCCGTGCGCCAGTCCGCGAGCGCCCCGCGCGACCTCAGCAGCCACGCCGGCAACCTCGCGGAGCACTATGAGCTGCACGACGGCTTCTACCGTCTGCGCGTGCGACCCGGGTCCCCGCTCGAGGGCACGGCGACCGCGGCCCTCGACCTCACGGCATACCACGGCCTGGTGCTCATCGGCCTGCAGAGCGGCGGGGGCCACACCTTCTCGGGTGACCACGTCGTCGAGGCCGGCGACGTGCTCGTCGTCACCGGCGACCCGGCCGAGGTGAGCCGCCTCGTCATCGCGCAGCTGCTCGCCGTCGAGATGAAGCCGATCACGACCGCCGACGGCGAGCTCGTCACGCGCGACGTGGGGGTGAGCGAGGTCGTCGTGCCGCCGCGGTCTCCGCTCGTCGGTGAGGTCGCCTTCCCGGGGCAGCAGCGCAGCTCCGAGCTCGTCATCCTCGGCATCCGACGGCTGGGCAACGACGTTGGACCGCGGCCGGTCGAGCTGGCGGCCGGAGACAGCCTGCTGCTGCACGGAACGTGGTCCTCGATCGACGAGCTCGTCCACGACAGAGACGTGCTCATGGTCGACTCGCCCGATCTCGTTCGGCGCCAAGCGGTTCCGCTGGGTGCCCGGTCGGGTGTCGCGATCACCGTGCTGATCGCGATGGTCGTGCTCCTCGCCTTCGCCATCGTGCCTCCGGCGATCGCCGGGCTGGCTGCGGCCACGGCGATGGTGCTCTTCCGTGTCGTCACCGTCAACCAGGCCTACCGGGCGGTCTCGTGGCAGACGGTCGTGCTCATCGGCGGTCTTATCCCGCTCTCGACGGCGATCCAGACCAGTGGTGCCGCCGACGTCGTCGCCCGGCGGCTCATCGACATCGTCGGCGCCGGGCGGCCCTACCTGCTGCTCGTCGCACTCTTCGCACTGACAGCCGTGCTCGGCCAGGTCGTCAGCAACACGGCGACCGTGCTCATCGTCGTGCCGATCGCCGTTGCCGCCGCGCAGGAGACAGGGGTCTCGGTGCTGCCGGTCCTCATGCTCATCGCCGTGGCCGGCGCAGGCGCGCTGCTGACGCCGATCGCGACGCCGGCCAACATGATGGTGATGGGGCCGGGTGGCTACCGCTTCTCCGACTACTGGCGGCTGGGCCTACCGGTCATGCTGCTCTGGCTCGTCGTGGCCGTCGTCGTCATCCCGCTCGTCTGGCCCTTCACCGGCTGACGCGAGCCCCCGCTGGCTGTGGCGCCACCACAGCACCGTGAGGCCACCGAGGGCGAGTGGCACGAGCATCCAGCACACGCGGAAGACGACCATGCCCGCCACCGCAGTGGTCTCCCACGGACCGGTGTCGAGCCCGAGGATCGTCAGCACCGCAGCGTCGAGCACGCCGACACCGGCGAAGGGCAGCGCGGTCAGTGGATAGCTGATGAGCAGCGCGACGACGATCGAGACCGCGGAGGCCGCGGCGGCCGGCACCCCGGCGAAGCGCAGGCAGAGCAGGAGCAGCAGGGCCTCGCTCAGCACGAGCCCGACCTGACAGGCCATCGCCTTGAGGCTCCCGCGACGCAGCGCCTCACCCGACTGCGCGACGAAGTCGCCCGCCCGCCTCGACCAGTCGACGGGGTCGACGCGGTGCGAGACCCGGCGGGCCCGCTCCCCCACCCAGCCGGCGGCCGCGGCGGCCACCCGCTCACCCCGGGCTGCGATGGCGAGACCGGCGACGACGGCCGCCGCCACGAGGCCGCTCGTGAAGGCGGTCCAGACGAAGGACGACTCGACCTGGCCCGCCGCGAAGGCGACCGCGAGGCCGAGCGCCGGCGCTCCGAAGCGCGCGACGTAGTAGGTCAGCGTGTTGAGCGAGATGCCGCTGACGCCCTCGGCGGCCGGGATGCCCCACGAGCGCAGCATCGAGATGCGCAGCACGACGTCGGCGGGAGGCGGTGCGACCGTCGCGATGAGGTTGGCGGAGAGGTCGTTCGCGAGCGCCCGACGCAGCGGGAGCGCCGGCACGAAGATCGCGAGCGGGCCGGCATTCAGCGTCTGACGGATCGCGATGACGGCGAGCAGGGCGAGGATCTCGAGCGGGGCGAGGTCGCGCACGGCCACCCACACCGCGCCCCAGTCGACCTGCCCGACGATGCGGGCGAACCACCACAGCGCGACGAGCACGACGCCGACCTTGACGATGTCGGAGACGACGATCCGGCGGCGACTCGGACCGACAAGACGTGGCGGCCATGCGGGGCGGCGTGCCCTCCCTACGCGGGTCGCGTCGGTCGCGTCGGTCGCGCCGGCCGCGTCGTCGTCCATGACCACAGTCTCGGGTCTCGGCCGCCCCGTGGCACTCACCCCGATCGGGCGAGTCACGCTCCGCCGGGGCACGAGGGGCTGGCGAGCCACAAACGGCTGGCGAGCCCGCGACCGCGGTGGCGAGACTGGCAGGGTGCACAGCGACATCGAGGTCACCGGTGGCATCGTCCGCGGCGAGACGGAGGGCGGGCTCACTGCCTTCCGCGGAATCCCGTATGCCTCGCTGCCCGTCCGCTTCGGAGTGCCGCACCCCGTGGTCGCGTGGCGGGGAGTGCGCGACGCGACGCGCTTCGGCCCGCCCCCGCCGCAGTCCGGGACCTTCGGCATGGACGCCCTGGACGGCGAGAGCGACGGTGACGGCGACGGGTGGCTGACGGCCAACGTGTGGTCGAGCGACGTCGGCGGCCGGCTGCCGGTGATGGTGTGGATCCAGGGCGGCGCCTACACGTTCGGCATGTCGGGGCTGCCCGAATACGACGGCAGCACCCTCGCGCGCGACGGCGTCGTGGTCGTGACGTTCAACTACCGGGTCGGGCTCGAGGGCTTCGGCCACGTCGAGGGGATGGCGGTCAACCGCGGCCTGCTCGACCAGGTCGCGGCGCTCGAGTGGGTGCGCGACCACATCTACCTGTTCGGCGGCGACCCGGAGCGCATCACCGTCTTCGGCCAGTCGGCCGGGGGTGGATCGGTGGCGGCACTGCTCGCGATGCCGCGGGCCGCCGGCCTCTTCCACCGGGCCATCGCGCAGAGTGCGCAGGGCACCTACTTCACGCCCCGGCTCGCTGCCGACATCGCACGTGCGTGTGCTGCCGAGCTCGGTGTCGAGCCCGCCGAGCTGCCGACCGTTGATCCCTGGCTGCTCCCCACCGCGAGCGATGCCGTCGCGGCAACGATCGGGCAGTTCGCGTCACGGTGGGGCCGAGCGGCGCACGCGCCGGCGCTCTTCGCGCCGGTCGTCGACGGCGACGTGCTGCCGACCACGCCGTGGCGCGGCCTGACCGGCTCGGTCGAGCTGCTGGTCGGGCACACACGACACGAGCAGCGGCTGCTCACGGCGCTCGGCGGGCTCCTGGGAGAGATCACCGAGGCGCAGGCCAACGAGGCCGCGGAGGTCTTCGGGCCGGATCCGCAGCGCTACCGGGAGAGCTTCCCCGACCCCGAGGAGCGCTACGAGGTGGTGCGCTCCGACTGGCTCTTCCGTATGCCGTCGCTCCACCTCGCGGAGGCGCAGCTCGAGGCAGGCGGCCGGGCCCACCTCTATGAGCTGACCTGGCCGGCGCCTGGCATGGGAGGCGTGCTCGGGGCCTGCCACGGCCTGGACGTGCCGCTCGTCTTCGGCAACCTCATCACCGGTCAGACGGCGATGCTGATCGGCGACCCCACTCCGGAGGCCGAGGCGATGTCGGCGCAGCTGCGCGGGGCGTGGACCTCGTTCGCGACGCACGGCGACCCCGGCTGGCCTGCCTACGACACCGGCGCGACACGGTTGTTCGACCGCGAACCCGAGGTCACGGCATACCCCGAGCAGGTGTCTCAGCAGATCTGGCGCGAGGCGCCAGGCGTGCTCGACCTGTCGGGGATCTGACGCGAAGTCGGGCCCGGGTGCGCCGTGGGCGGCCCGAGCCAGCGGGACGCCTCATCCGCAGTGGGTGATGTGACGGGCGACGGCACGTGGCACCGTCCGGAAGGACGCCACGTGCTAACGGGACAACTCGACGGCTGGAGAGACTCGTGACCAGAGCAGGACAACCCTCGGTGGAGACGACGCGCGGCTCCGGGAGTCGCGGCCGGGCGGCGGGCACGGTGGTTGCCGGCGTGAGTCCGGAGGAGCGGGTAGCGAGAGGGAAGGCCGCGCGCGCGAGGACCCCTCGGAGCAGCCACGCCGACTGGCGACCAGCCCCGGATCGCCCGGACCCCATCGCGCTGCTGGAGGAGCAGGGCGCAAGCCGGGTGCCCGAGCTGGTGCCGCTGCGCTATGGCCGCATGACGGTGTCGCCGTTCACGTTCTATCGGGGCGCGGCCCTGATCATGGCCCATGACCTCTCCACCACCCCCCATTCGGGATTGACGTCCCAGATCTGCGGGGACGCCCACCTGTCGAACTTCGGGGTCTTCGCCTCTCCGGAGCGCAAGCTGATGTTCGACATCAACGACTTCGACGAGACCCTTCCCGGGCCCTGGGAATGGGACGTCAAGCGGCTGGCGGCGAGCTTTGAGATCGCTGGTCGCGACCGCGGATTCACGCCTGAGGCCCGGCGCGGGATCGTCACGGCGGGCATCGCCGAGTACCGGGTCCGGATGCAGCAGCTGGCTGCCGCTCGCAACCTCGACGTCTGGTATGCGCACATCGACGTCGACAGCATCTTCGAGGCGTTGAAGTCGAGCGCGACGAAGAAGCAGCGGGCCAAGGCCTCGGCCAACGTGGCCAAGGCGCGGACCCGTGACAGCATGCAGGCGTTCGCCAAGCTCACCCACGAGGTCGAGGGGCAGCGCCGGATCATCTCGGACCCACCCCTGATCGTGCCCATCGAGGAGCTGATCCCGGAGGGCACACGTCGCGAGGATGTCGACGGCGAGCTCCGCGCCATGATCAGGTCCTACCGCCGGACCCTCGAGACGGACCGTCGCGAGCTGCTGGAGAGCTTCGACTACGTCCACGCGGCCCGCAAGGTGGTCGGTGTCGGCAGTGTCGGCACGCGCGCCTGGATCATCCTGCTGCTCGGCCGCGACGGACAGGACCCGCTGTTCCTGCAGGCCAAGGAGGCCCAGGAGTCCGTATTGGAGCGCTTCGCCGGCAGGAGCAAGTACCCCAACCACGGCCAGCGTGTGGTGGCCGGCCAACGGCTCATGCAGGCGGCCAGCGACATCTTCCTCGGGTGGCAACGCGTCACCGGGTTGGACGGGCAGTCCCGCGACTTCTACCTGCGCCAGCTGCGCGACTGGAAGGGCTCGGCCGACGTCGACAACATGACCTCGAGCCTGATGGCCGCCTACGCCCGGATCTGCGGTGCGACACTCGCCCGTGCCCATGCGCGCTCGGGCGACCGCATCGCTATCGCGGCCTACCTGGGGACCAGCGACACCTTCGACCGGGCCATCGCCGACTTCTCGGCCACGTATGCCGACCAGAACGACCGCGACCACCAGGCCCTGCTCGATGCCATCGCCTCCGGCCGCCTCGAGGCGCGCACCGGCTTGTAGCCGGGACGATGGCCGACCCCAGGTGGGTCGTGCCCCGCTGACGACCTCGCGGACGGACGGTCAGCGGGGCCGGGTGGCCGTCACGTGTCCGAACGGTTGCTGACCTTCGGAGCCATGGCCATTCCCATCATGTTCGAGCGCATGGACCCGCTTGCGCGAGTCGCGATGCTCCACTGCCGGAGGTAGCGGCCAAGGGGAAGGCACCGCGACCAGGCGCCCTGCCACTGTGTCGCCGCGGGCACAGACGGGAGGCGCTGTCCGGCTCACAGTTGGGGTGATCGGACGTTCGCGCGACACCCCGGAGGTGAGCTCTCATGAACACGACGCCTCGGCCTCGGGCAACCTGGGCCCGCGGCCTGCCACCGAGCGGCAGCGAGCACGGCCGGACCCAGTGGACACTCTCATGGCCGCGGCTCCGCTCCGCGGCGATCGCCGTCATGGCCCTTGGCGCCCTTGCAGTGCCCACCTCCGCGGATGCGGTGGTGCGTCTGCCCGATCCGCCTCCCGTGCGGGTTCCGCTGACCGACGTCTGCGTTGCCATCCTGACGGTGGCCGAGCGCTACACGGAGGTGCCGCTCACCCAGAAGCGTCATCTCCACAACGACATGGTCCTCGTCGTCAACACGACATCCTCGAGCGACTGACCCTCACGTCACCGCCTCCGGGCGCCGATGATGGACCCTGCCCACCACCGCCATTCTGCTCCCCCGCCGGTGATCGAAAGAGCAATCCGCCGGGGACAGCGTGGGTTCCGTCGGGCGTGAGCGCGGCGGATTGCTCATTCGATCGGTGCACGAACGACGAAGGCCTGGCCCAGGCCGGATGACGCCTCTACGTGTACTTGAGGGCGATCATCATGCCGGCCTCTGCGTGATAGATGTTGTGGCAGTGGACCATCCAGTCGCCGCGGTTGTCCGCCTCGAGCTCCAGCGGCATCGACTCCATCGGTCGCATCAGGACCGTGTCCTTGCGCAGACCCGAGCCGGCCAGCGCGAACGTGTGCCCATGGATGTGCAGCGGGTGGGTCATCATCGTCATGTTGACGGCGTTGATCCGCAGCCGCTGTCCTGCCGCGACGGTGAGGGGGTCGTTCTCCCCGTAGGGCGCTCCGTTCATGCCCCACGCATACGGGGCCATCGAGCCGTTCAGCGTCAGGTCGACGGCGGCGTCGCTCTCACGGGGACTGAGCCGTGAGCCGGCGGCGGGGGTCAGCCGTGATCCCATGAGGACCGCGCCGTCGAGCTCGCTGGGACGAGTCCCGGCCGCGGGGACCGCACCTCCGGCCGTCCTGAGCAGAGCCCGCGCCTGCCCTTGTTTGCCGAACGGTATTGCCACCAAAGGAAAGACGCCGTCGCCAGCCGTGACGGTGACGTCGTAGCGCTCTCCCATCCCGATGTAGAACGCGCTGGTCTCCACCGGGGCGACGGCGTAGCCGTCGGTGTGAG
This sequence comes from Humibacillus xanthopallidus, assembly GCF_044793955.1. Lineage (GTDB taxonomy): Bacteria > Actinomycetota > Actinomycetes > Actinomycetales > Dermatophilaceae > Humibacillus > Humibacillus xanthopallidus_C. The sequence continues at coordinate 3,835,843 of NZ_CP084995.1, forward strand.
TGACCGTCACCAGGTGGCCGCCGAGCGCGACGCTGAAAATGGTGTCGGAGGCCGCGTTGATCACACGGAGGCGTATGCGTTGTCCCGGCTTCGCGGTGAAGACCGACGGCGCCGCAGGCACCCTTCCGTTGACCAGGTAGTGCGGGTAGACGATGTCTCCAGCGTCACCGAATGGCGCAGATCCCATCCCGCCCATCCCGCCCATGCCGCCCATGCCGCCCATGCCGCCCATGCCGCCCATGCCGCCCATGCCGCCCATGCCGCCCATCGAGCCGGAAGTGCCTCCACCCCCGGCCTCGATCAGCGACCGCAGCACGTCGTCCGGGGTCCGTCCCGTCCCGTCGACCCAGTCGTCCAGCACCACGACCCACTCGGCGTCGTAGTCGCCTGGCTCGCGAAGGTCATCGATGATCAGCGGTGCATAGAGGCCGCGGTCCAGCTGCACCCCCACGTGGGGGTGGAAGAAGTACGTGCCCGGGTCCGGGGCGATGAACTCGTACAGGAAGCTGCCCCCGACCGGGATGGGGTCCTGCGTCAGGCCGGGCACGCCGTCAGCGGCGTTGTCGAGCCGGATCCCGTGCCAGTGCACGGTCGTCGGCGCCGGCAGCCCGTTATCGACGCGCACCCGGAGCAGGTCGCCAGCGTTGGCACGGATCACCGAGCCGGGCACGGTGTCGCCGTAGGCCCAGGTCTGCACCACAGGACCACCGAGGTCGACGGTCACCGGCGCGGGTCGAAGAGTCGCCGTCACGACCTTCTGACCCGGGCTCGGTGTCAGCGGTGCCGGCGTCGCGAAGACCTTCCCGGGCGGCGCGTCGGCGCTGCCCGAGCAAGCCACCAGCGCGACGGTTCCCGCCGTGGCGAGCCCGCCGAGCAGGAGACTGCGGCGCGTGACCTCATTCATGCGTGCTTCGCGGTGGTGTCTGGTGTCGCTGCGAGCGACGACTGGTCGAGGTGGAGCAGCTTCCAGCCGACCAGGGCGAACCAGGTCGGCAGGAGCAGCCCGTAGATCAGGTAGGCCGGCCCGATCACCGGCCGCAACGCCTCCGACACGATCCCCAGCGTCCCGGCGACGACCCCGATGGTGCCGACCACCCGCCCGAACGACGACGTCCGACGCATCATCGCGGACAGCAGCATGATCGCGGCCGCGGTCAGGATTCCCGCCCACGACACCGCGTTGGTGGCGGCGATGAGCGCGTCCGCAGCACTGACCAGGCCAGCCCGCTCGGGGTCTGATCCGGCCGCCTGGTAGGCGTTGCTGAGCACGACCAAGCCGCCGTGCAGGGACTCGGGGCTACTGCCCAGCGCCAGCGCGATCACCTCGGAGGCGATGCCGAGCAGGCCACCAATGGCTGCCAGGCTCTTGTCCACCTCCTTCAACGCCACCGCCACCGCCGCGAACACGACCAAGGCGGGCACCGCCAGCCCGACGAAGCACACCAACTCGGTCAGGTAGACGAGCTTGTGGGCGGCGATGTAGTCCAACAGCGCAACTCCCCCAGCGGGCGGGACCGGGGCGACGAAGACAAGCACCACCGGAAGCAGGACGAGCAGCACGAACAGCAGCGCCGACCAGCCTCCCGCCCTGTAGAGCAGGCCCCACGTCGGGTCCGGGCGCCCTACACCGGTGTGTTCGATGCCCCCGGCGTGTTCGATGTCCCCGGACCTGGCCGGGGTCGCGGCGGCCATCACCGTCGCCGCCTGCGCGTGGGCGCGGCATCGGCCAGTTGCGCCTCGTGCCGTCGCTCCGCACGGAGCATCAGGCTCAGTGCCCCCAGCATCGGCACGGCGTAAATCCACAGCCACCAGCCGAAGAACAGCAGGCCGACGTGGAAGGCCATGAGCATGACGAGGCCCGCTTGCGTCCACCGCCCACCGGACAGGACGAGAATGCCCGCGGCGGCCTCGCCGGCGATGAGCAGGCCGATGAAGAGTCCGGTGTTGGGGGCGACGAGGGAAGCCCACGTGTCACGGACGAACGCGAACTGGGACAGCTCACCGAACTCGCCGAAGGACTCCCAGTCGGTGACCAGATAGATCGCGTTCACGATGGCCCCGAAGACCAGGAACAGCACCCCCAGGGCTGTGCGGGCCACCATCCGGGCCCGTTCGCTCCGGTCGGCGCGTAGGGACGCGACCATCACGGTGGCACCGAGGACGAGCCACATGACCTTTTCCATGGCGTTGCCTTCCACCCGGCGGCCCCGGGTCGTCGTCCTCATCGACGCCGGCACCTCGCCAGGGCAGCCGCGACGGCGCCTCATGCCCATTCTCGTCCCCGTGAGCAGACTCGGCCCCGTTCTGTGGCTTGGTTCACCCACCCTCGGAGGATCAGGACGGAGCACAGACTCCCTCTCGCACGACCTTCTCAGGCGTCGGTCAACGGCGCTTCGGCGTACTCCTCGTCGGTGACGGGCTGGAGCCACTGCACGACGTCGTGCTCGTCGTCGCCCTCGTTGATGGCCACGTGGACCATGAGGCGGTTGGGGGCGGCGCCGTGCCAGTGCTCCTCGTCCGCCTCGAAGAGCACTCGGTCGCCCGGGCGGATGACCTCGACAGGTCCGCCTCTACGCTGGCACAGGCCGATGCCCTCCGTGACGAAGACCGTCTGGCCCAACGGGTGCCGATGCCAGTGGGTGCGGGCGCCGGGCATGAAGTGCACCAGGTTGGCCGTCACCCGGGACGGCGTGGGTGCTGCCGCGACGGCGTCGATGTAGACGTCGCCGGTGAACCAGTCGCTGGGACCCTTCACCGTGTCGATGGAGCTGCGGGTGATCTGCATGGATCTCCTTCTCTCTGTTGGTGATCGACGCTTCGCTTCCGCGCGCCTATCGCGGTCGTCCACGCCACCGAGCCTAAGCCGCCCGGTTCGTGTGCGGAGTCGCGAAGGGTGCCCAGTCAGTACACCTCTTCGTAGGGACTCCCAGCGCGACGGTTCGGAGGGTTGACTCGGTGTCGTGGCCCGGACTGCCGAGGCAGCAGCCCTGTGGACGAGCGAGCAATGAGGAGGAGCGAGAGATGCGACAGGTTGTGATGTACGGACCCCGTGACGTTCGGGTGGAGAACCGTGACGACCCGACGATCATCGAGCCGACCGACGCGATCATCCGCTTGGCGGCGACGTGCATCTGCGGCAGCGACCTGTGGCCCTACCGCGGCGCCGAGCCGGTCGACCACCAGGTCATGGGGCACGAGTACGTCGGCGTCGTCGAACAGATCGGGTCCGAGGTCCACAGAGTCACGGTCGGCGACTTCGTCGTGGGCTCCTTCTGGGCCTCGGACAACACGTGCGAGATCTGCCAGGCCGGTTACCAGGCCTACTGCAGACACCGGGTGCTGATGGGCACTCTCGGCACCCAGTCCGAGCTCGCCCGCATCCCCCTCGCGGACGGCACCCTGGTCGCCACCCCCGGCATCCCGGAGCCGGACCTCATCCCGTCGCTGATGGCCGCCTCCGACGTGCTCGGCACCGGCTGGTTCGCCGCCGTCGCCGCCGAGGTCGGCCCCGGCAAGACCGTCGCGGTCGTGGGCGACGGCGCCGTCGGGCTCCTCGGCATCCTCGCCGCCAAGCAGCTCGGCGCCGACCGCATCATCGCGTTCAGCCGCCACACCGACCGCCAGGCCCTCGCCCGCGAGTTCGGCGCCACCGACATCGTCGAGGAGCGCGGCGATGCGGGTGTCGCGAAGGTGAAGGACCTCACCGACGGACTCGGCGCCCACTCCGTCATCGAAGCCGTCGGCACCCAGGAAGCCATGATGCAGGCCATCCGCTCGGCCCGGCCCGGCGGTCACGTCGGCTTCGTGGGCGTCTCCCACGACGTGAAAATCCCGGGCGAGGAGCTCTTCATGGCCGGTGTCCACCTGCACGGCGGCCCCGCCCCGGTACGCCGGTTCCTGCCGGAGCTCATTCAGCTCATCTGGGACCGCAGGATCGACCCCGGCAAGGTCTTCGACCTCACGCTTCCTCTCGAGCAGGCCGCCGATGGCTACCGCGCCATGGACCAGCGCACCGCCACCAAAGTGCTCCTCACCGTCTGATCCCGAAGGGCCCACACATGTCCCTCTCACGCACGAGGCTGATCTCGGTGATCGCGGCCGTCGGCATCCTCGGTGCAGGTTGCGGTGACGCCGGCTCCCGCTACACCCCGGTCTCACCGGATGCGCCTGCGACCGCGCCGGGGACCTCGACCAGCCCAGATCGGAACGGCCCGAGCAGTGACACCCCCACCGCCACCCCGAGCGCCGACGAGGAGAAGCGGATGAGGATCGAGATCACCATCGGCGGCCAGCGCTTCCGGGCCACGCTCACCGAGAGTGCCGCGGCCCGCGACCTGATTGCTCAGTTGCCCGTCACGATCGACATGGGTGACCACGGCGGGGTCGAGAAGACCGGTCCGCTTCCATCCCCACTCTCGCTCGACGGTCAACCTGAAGGCGCAGATCCGGACACGGGAGACGTCGGGTACTACGCGCCGGGTCAGGACCTCGTCCTCTACTACGGGGACCAGTCCTCCTTCCCGGGGATCGTGGTCCTCGGGACGCTGGAGGGTGATGCCGCCCAGCAGATCTCCGAACTGGCCGGCTCGGTCACGGCGACCGTCGAAGCCCGGTGACTGCCCCAATTCCGCCAAAGCGGTTGCGATGCCGTGCGCACCGGCGGACGCTGGACGGACGGGGCCACGCCTCACCATCGGGACCCCAACGATTTCCACGTGCGGACGGGGACGCGTCATGACGAGCAGGGCATGGGCGACGACGGGATTCGCCACCGAGCACCAACAGCAGCCGCAGATCGCTGACCACGCCCGGAGACCAACACCGCTGCACGTTCCACAGCCGAGGGGCGCCGACGCGGCACTCGACGCCCTGCTCCCCGGCCTCGGCCATGACATCAGCGCGGTCGCGACCCACCGGCCCCAACGCCACGCGCGCCACCACGAGGCGGAGCTCCGTCGCTCGGACGCGCTCGACGTCCTGTCGACCGAGGAGGGCGCCGACGGCACGGATGGCAGCTTCATCGACCAGGCCGACGCGGGCGTCGGCTCGGGCTCGGGCTCGGGCTCCGGCGCCCCATCTGCGGCTGTGCCGGTCAACATGCAACAGCTCCTCACGAGCTGGTCCCCCGGCGCCTCGCGGTATGGCTTCCAGCTGAAGTTCCGCTGCGGTAGCAGCTCCGGAGCGGTCGCCGACCTGCAGGCGCAGTCCGCCCGACTCAACTGGCGTGAGCGAGTCACCTACTCCCGCAATGATTTCGCCCACCGGATCAGCCCGCCCGACCCCACGATCTTGCCCCCAGGTGCCGGCGTCAGCTTCGCGCCGGCGCGCACCACGGTGGTCAGCCCCAACGAGCTCGAGTTCAACGGCGTCACCGATACGCACTGGATGCCGACATCGGCCGTACGCTCCGCCGACTTCGTACCCACCGGCACCCGCGCGCTCCCGGGGATCATGACGAGCTCTCAGGTCTACCAGTACAGCCCTGACTCGGGCACGACGTGGACGACTTTTGCCGGACCCTTCACCCTCAACCGCACCCTCGACCGCGAGATCGGGCCTCCGCTTCCCGGCCAGACCATGCCGCTGCTCTTCCAGACGGAGAAGGTCGGCATCCACGAGACCACCGAGCAGTACAAGCCATGAACGCCTCGGGCGCCTCTCTGCTCGACCGACCGCTCCCCCCGGGCGCCGTGCTCGCCTCCCCCGCCGCGGTATGCGCACGGTTGCGTGAGTGGGGCATCCGCGCGTGCTGCCTCGAGGACCCGGCCCGCATCAACCCGTCGGCCGGTAGCCCCGAGGTCGGGACCGTGCGCGAGCTGTTGGACGCTGTGGTCGCCGAGAACCATTCCTACAGGTGGGATCTCACCGCAGTCGGTCTGATCAACGTCTTCCCGTCCCACTCCGTCCTCGACGACCGGGTGGACCCGCTGGAGATCGACAGCGAGGGGCTCTGGCGCGTCCTCGACGACCGGCTGCGACTGCAGGACCACGGCATGGAGCTGTTCCAGGAATTCGTGGACGGAGACGGGCCGCCCGTCTCGGTGTCGCTGCCGCGGGGCTCACTGCGCGATGCCCTCAACGCACTCGTCGCCCCCATCGACGCGGCCGTCTGGCACATCAGCGGGTCCCCCGGTGGGTGGTTCCTCACCGTCTCCTCGACCGCCTGACTGCGGTCGGGAGCTCGGCACCACCTGCCTGAACGTCCACACGCGTGACGACGACGTGGAGCTCGCCGTCGCTGGCTAGGGACGACCGGTACAACAACAGCCGCCTAGACGGCCGACTGCGGGACATCCCACCCATCGAGTTCGAGACCCTCCACGAGTCTGAAGACGTGCCCTCACAACTCGTGCGAGCAGCACCCTGAAGGTCACCGTGGAACCGAGGCGATTCACCTTGCAGGATGCTCCGCCTACGCGCTTCGGCCCCGCCCAGGGGCGGGGCCGAAGCCCGAGATATGCCTGATTTCTACTTGTGGACGATGATCGATCCACCCTCGAGTGAGGTTCCCGGTCCGTTGTCGTACAGGACGGTGTCGTCACGGAAGATCTTGATCCGGAACGTGTCGGGCGCTGTGCCGCCCAGGCGGCCGCCGTCGACAGCGGTGAGCAGGAACTTGTAGGTGCCGTTGTAAGTGGCTCCGAGTCCGGTGACCTCGCCCACGCCCTTGTACTGCGCCTGGGCCCCGGAGATCACGAGCCAGTCGTAGCTGCTGGAGTGGAAATTCAGGCCGGCTGCGTGGAAGACGAACTCGGTGTTGCCGGAGGGGATTGTGGCACCCTTCTGGTAGCGGGACACGAACCCGAACGTTGCCTTGCCGACGAGGCTGGCGTCGGGCGTGAACGCGCCCGTTGGCGAAGCGATACGTCCGCCCCCGGTGACGAACCCCCCGGCTGGGTCGTAGACGACGACCGGAATCAGGGCTGTCTCGGTGTCGAGACCGCCGTCGTCGTCGGTGATGGTCACCGACGCGGTGTAGACGCCAGCCGCGCTTGGGGTGAAGGACCCCGTCGCGCTACCGGAGCCACCCGACTCGGTGACGGTCCCGGCCGTGTTGGCTGAGTCGAGCGCGAACGACGCGGTGTGAGTGTCGTTGGTGCCGGCGTCGCTGAACGTCGCTGACAGGTTCACGGCGGACCCCATCGGCACGGGGTCGGGAGGCGAGCTGAACGACTGGATCACGGGAGCGACGTTGTCGACCGTGACGATGACATCGTCTGTCGCCGTGCCACCGTTGCCGTCATCGACGGTCAGCCTGAAGGTGTACACGCCGTTGTCGGTCGGGGTGAACGTCGGCTGCGCCGCCGTTGCGGCGGACAGGGTCACTGCCGGCCCCGTGTATCCAGGCAGCAGCGCCCAGGCGTAGCCGAGGGTGTCGCCGTCCGGGTCGCTCGATTCGGTTCCGTTCAACGTGACCAGGGCGCCTTCGTCGACCTTCTGGTCGTCACCTGCGACCGCGACGGGCAACCGGTTTGTGGCCACCGTGATGTCCGCGAGGACGGGCGTGATGTCCGCGTCCACCATGGCGGCTGTCCGGCTGAGCGTGACGGTCAGCTTGAGGTATCGGCCCGTCAGTCCCAGGGTGCCGCCGTCGGTGACGGGAGTCTCGGGACCGTACGTGGCGCCATCCTCGCTGGCGGCGGCGGTCACGGTGACCTCTCCTCCGTTGAGGACCGCGGTCCAGTCGGCCGTCGACCAGTGCTGGCCAGCGGTCGCACTGTCGATGACCCTGGTCCACGACCCGCTTGCTGGGCCACCGACGTTGACGTTGCCGGTCATGTCGCCGTATGTGTAGGGACCTGCTCCGATGCCGAGGTCGGTGGTCTCGTCAACGGTGTTGGTGGCCGGGTTGATGCGCTTCGCCTGATTCCACCCCAGCAGGGACACCCAGACCTTCCCGTTGGCATCGACCGATACCCCGGTCGGCGTATCACCGACTTCGATCGTGGTGACGAGGGACCCGTTGTTGTGGAGACGGGCAACGCGTCCGTTTCCGCTGCCGGCCACCCACACGTCACCGTCAGCGGTCACCGCGACTCCGCGGTTGCCTGACGTGGCCGTGGGATAGGTGCCGAGCACCTGGCCAGCCGGGCTGATCTTCGTCACGGTGCCGAAGGAGTAGTCACTCACCCAGATGTTGCCGGTCAGATCCTTACCCATGCCGTAAGCCGATTCGGCTGGCACGAGCGTGTAGTTCGCCGGCGAGGTGAGAATCGCAGGTGGTGTCGTGTCCGGTATCGAGGCGAGGTCGACGCGCCAGACCAGGTTGAAGCCGGTCGGGCCGGCGGCACTCCAGAGCACGCCGTTCTCGTCGATGAGGCCGCCGTAGGCCGCGTACGGCCCGGAGTCCGGCAGTTTGAACGTCTTGACAATGGTGCCCGTCGGGCTGATCCGGTCGAAGTACCGGCCGACGTTGGAGACCAGACCGGGCCCACCGACCCACGCGTGGTTGTCAGCGTCGATCGAGACCTGCCTGATCGTGTGTCCGGTTGTCCGGACGAACTGGATGACGCACTCGTCGTCGGCCGTCGTCACGCCCCCGCCTCTGTCCTCCAACAACGCATTGGCCCACGGCCTGATGTCACCGAGGCCGCCGGAGGTGTCGATCGCACCGTTTCCATTGCGGTCGACACACTGTCCAGCCTCCTTCAAGCCGATCTGGACCACCGACCCCTGCCAACCGCTGGATTCAGCCCGGTTGCCTGCCCAGACGTTCCCGTTCTGGTCCACCGTCGTGCGGGAAGGGTCGTGCGCCATGTTCTGAGGCGCCGACCAGTACTCACCGACGACCGCGCCGGTGTTCGCGTTGATCTTCACGATCGTGCCCCGCGCGCTGGCGGGGACCCACACGAACGGGAACGCAAAGCTCGGAGTCAGTCTGAGCTCGTCATTTGCGGTGCTCAGGTTGAGCGCAGTGCCCGAGTTGAAGTCCGCCGTGTTCGTGTACGTGTAGCTATCAGCCACGCCGAAGGCGGCGTTGCCACCAAACGGCGCACCGCCCATGGCCATCCCCACTGCCAGGACACTTCCCGTGAACAGTCTCATGGCCTTCCTCGACCGTCGAGGCCCCGCAGCAAGTGTTTTCATGATGTTTCCCCCTTTGGAAACTCCGTTGAATACCCGCTATTCACGCTCGTGGGCTCAGGCCTGCTCCGCCAGAGGACTGAAGCACTGGTTCTGTCGGGAGGGGACGATGTATATTTGGCGATATATTGGCTCATCGAACTACTGACGGACGTGTCACGTCGGGCTTTGTGCGAAGGTTCAGCGGCCGCGAGGGCGGGGCGATCAAGCGGTTCACCGAGCACCTCAACCCCCGGGCGGCGCGGGTGGTGGCTCTCACGAAGCCGACGTCCACCGAGAGCGGGCAGTCGTACTTCCAGTGCTACCTTCGAGCGGATGATCGTCGAGTCCGGGACGACCGTCACGAAGTTGTGGTTCTCGGTGACCCAGGATGAGCAGCGCACCCGCCTGGCGATCCGTCAGATCGACCCCGTCTGGCGCTGGAAGCTCTCGCCGATCGACCTCAAGAGCCTGGACCGGCGGAAGGCCTACACGGCTCCCGCCATCGCCCTGCCGAAAGTGGTGGATCGTGCCAAACGGGCTCTTCACAGATGACGGTGGAGCCGGGGTGCTGAATCCGCCTGTTTCGAGCTGGGATCGGGCGATGTAGTTGCTCAGGTTGCGGAAGCCGGGGGGGAGCCGCGGAGGTGCTCGAGCCGGCCGTTGATCGCCTCGGGGGCCCGCGCCGGTGTGCAAGGTCCTGCGTGCGGCGTAGAGCGGCTCCCCGGTCCGGCCGCGATGTCCGTGAAGGTCCTGCTGGACTCTTCGGCGGCACCGGTCTTAGGCGTCACCGGCCAACCGCACCACGTGGAAGGGATCCATCACCGCGACCGCGTCGGGCAGCTCCTCAGCGGTGGCGGTCTTGAACCCGGTGAACCCGTCCATCGCCACGACCTCCACCCCATCGCGCCACGGCTGTCCGCGGTCGGCGAGCTACGTCTTGAATGCCTGCTTCGAGCGGCCCGGGACCATGTCGAGCAACCGCGCCGGCCCGCTCCCGTCGCGGATCCCGGCCAGGTCGATGATGACGGTGACGTACTTGTCGCCGCGCCTGGTGTGCCGCCAGACGTGCTCATCGACACCGACCGTCGTGACGCCGTCGAGCCGGGCCGGGTCCGCGATCAGGACCCGCTGGCCTTCGGCCAGGACCGCGTCGTTGGCGGTGTTCCAGGCGACCCCGGGCCCGTTGGCGACCCGGGAGACGGTGAGGTGCTGGACCACGAGCGCCTCGAGTGCCCAGCGCAGCCCCCGGCGGGAGAGCTTCGCCGTGGCTCGGCCGCCCTGCTGGTGTCTTGGCGCCATACGTGCCCGCAGCCGGTGTACCGGCACCGCGGATCATCACCGGAGCGTCGCGGGTCGCCAGCCCAACGGCTCGTGGGCAAGCTTCCGCACGACGCTGTCACAAGCTCCCTCGCAGCCGCAGCGGCGGCACCACTGGTCGGGTTCGACGACGCGGCAGGACAGCACGGCCCGGTCCGGCTGGAGTCGTTGGCCGGTGACCTCCAGATCGAGCTCGTCGAGTCGGCAGTACGTGGTCAGGTCAGGGCAGGCGAGGGTAGCGTCAGGCACGTCGAGGTCTTTCAGATGGGCAGCGTGAGAACTTCCATCTTCGGGAGGCCTCGACGCCTACCCAGCGACCGACGCGCTGCCGGCTCCTACACCCTCATCTGTGATGAGCCGCCAAACGAGGTCAGGGCCGACGTCACTGGTCTGCCGCCGCTAGAGGGCGGACGCCGAGGGTGTCCGAAGCCTCGCCTGTCAGGCTTGTTCGCCACCCGCGACCTCCCCACCGTGCCATGGGCGTGCGATTGAGGTGCGACGAGAGAGCAGGTGTGCGCCGGGTTGTTGCCCGTGTGCTGGGCCACGCGTAGACAGAGCATCACCGCAAATGAGGCCTTCGAGCAGGTCAGACGATGGAGCTGGCGAGGGGACTCGAACCCCTAACCGCCTGTTTACAAGACACGTGGTGGTGGCACCGATACTGCGGGTCTGACGTGCGTATACGTCAGGCGCCCCCGTCGAAGAAGGTGGCTCCGTGCGATTAGCGTGCGATTAGTCTTCTGTGCGGTCTGCCGCAAGCCGTGGGACGGGAGCCACGCGCCACCGACCGCGCGGCTGTCGCGAGTTCCCGGCGCCAGACGCATCGCGTTCCCAGCGAACTCGCCGCGGAACGACGGCCCTTTCATCGACCTCACCGGCCGAGCGCCCGATCCGATGACCAACTAAGCACGGCTCGCCCGACGACATCGAAGCTGAAGATGAGGACTGGGCCGAGCGTAGACAAGCTCGTCGACACCCCGTTGCGCGTCTAGGGCTGGCTAGGCATCTGGCCGCCGACGTACCCGTGTCCCTTCCCCCGCTGGCGCGTCCTTCCGCCCAGAAAGGGACACGTCACCGCGGCGAAGGTTTCGACGGTTCGGCTGGGGAAGATGCTGCCGCCGAGCGACTCCACCGAGGAGATCTCCATCAGCGTTCCAGATTTCATCGGCCACACCTTCTTTTGGAGGTCGCCATCACCCATCAGGTGGTGCGCAGGACCACGGCCCAGTCGCTCGATCGGCTCCATTGTTGCCGCTGCCGCTGCCGCCGGTCGTGCTGGCGACGGGCTGGGTCAACCGGGTCTGGGTCGGGGCGTGTGTGGGATGAGTGCGCCGCGGGTCAGCGACGTGTGGATCGTGTCCAGGGACGCGGTCCCTTGCCGGAGCCCCACCCGACCGCGTCCGCTGAGCACAAATAGGGCGTTTGGGGCAGAAGGATCATAACCGCAAAGAGCGGCGTACCCTGCTTAATGGTTTTGCTGCGGAATCACCACATAGGGAGTAAGCCGGAACGAGGGCCATCGCCGATTTGACCCAAAACCCACCAGGAGGTGGAGTTCATAACCCGATTGCGCGGTATGACCGTAGCGCCGGCTCTCGTTGCAGCCCTGACCTTTCCGGCGGTTTCGCTGGCAGGAACGGCCTCGGCGGCACTCATCGACAAGGGGCCGATCGTTGGCGATTCCTGGGGCCCGATGTATTGGAAGACTTCTGCGGCGTTACGGGCTTGACCGCGAGCCTCGTCGGCTCAGCGGAGGGCCAGTTCTGGGTGAAGTCCACCGGCACAGACGGCTATCCACTTTGGATGTCGCACGGCTCAGACACGGAAGTCCTCACCAACGTGGCAACCGGCCGGCAGGTGACGTACATCAATAAGCGCAGGAGCCAAAAGACCAGTGTCACGTACCACGACGACGGCACCTACACGCTGCACGTGTCGGGGAACCATCACGGCGTCTGGTACGACGACACTGTCGAAGTGCTCGGCATGGACGCCGGACTGTACGCCTACGAGCCGACTCTCGACGACATGGGGACGCCGGCCGACTACTCCGACGACGAGAAGCTCGGGCCGGCAGTCGTCGTCCACATGACCGGCCATCGGGACACCCTCACGGAAGAGGGCTACTGCTCAGTCGTCGTTCCGGCCCTTCTGTAGCGCCGCCACCCTGAGGTTCCAGGAGTTAAGGCACCAGCCCCCTCGCCCCTGGGCGCCGCCCGCCGCGTGGTAGGGCGGGCCTTCCAAACCCCAGGCGCCGGAGGCACCCGCCGCGTAGGAGGCAGCACGCGCGGAGTGTCATGACGCGCACAGACGCGGGGGTGGTGGGACGGCGATCGTGGGGGTGCCGAAGACCGGCAGAGGCTTAGAAGGAGGCCCCCGATGAACACGTCTCCTGAGCACCTCGGCCGTAGGGCGGGCGGCGCTGTTGCCGCTGCGGCGTTGAGCGTGCTCGTCCTGCTCGGGGGATGCACGTCAGCGGACCCGGTGTCCTCGCCGGCGCCACCGGTGATGGCGGGACTGGCCTCGAGTCCGGCGACGCTGGAGGCTGAGCGGGACCTCGTCGTCGATGGTCGCCACTTCAAGGCACAGTGCACCGGCCAGGGGCCGTCCGTGCTGCTCGTCAACAGCTACGGCAGCGAGATGGAGTTCAGAGGGCCTGCCCACCCGTCTCGGCGCCACCGCGCGCACCTGCATGTACGACCGCCTCGGGGTCGCCCGCAGCGACTCCCCGCCCCCGGTCCAGACGTTCGAGGACATCGCGGCCGACCTCGACGGAGTCATCTCCGCGCTGCGGTGCCCCGGCCGGTCGTGCTCGTCGCGCACGGTCTCGGTGGGCCCATCGCCGTCACCTGGGCCGCCAAGCACCGGCCCGACGCCCGGGCCCTGGTGCTGCTCGACGCCGACCCGCCCGGCTGGCAGGCGGCCCTTCCTTCCCTGTTGCCGCCGCCGGACCCGGGCGACCCTGAGCTGACTGGGATGTTCGAGAACATGCGCCGCTTCGACGACCCGAGCACGCACCGCGAGAGCCTCGACCCGGGCTCGTGGGCGGCCTACGACCGGATCAGCGGCCTCGACGTGCCGCTGTGGGTCATCGCGCCCGAGCAGCCCCCACGGCTGCCCGCGGCCCTGGACGCCGCCAAGTTCGCGGTGGCTTGGAACGCCGGGCACGAACTTATGGCCGGCGTGTCCAGCGACAGCCAGCTCGTCACCGAGGCCGAGCCGACCACGTCATCTGGCTCTGGCGCCTCGACCCGGTGCTCTCGACGGTGGCCGACGCGCTCACCCCCTGACCGGGCCAGCCCACTCCGACGGACGCTGAAGGCTGGATTCAACCCCTGGGCCTTGCGTAGCGGCGACGAATTCAATCGGCGTGCTCGTCCTGTGGACGCGTCAGCCCGCTCCGACGAGTGCCTCGGCTTCGTCGGCGGCTGACCGACCCGTCCTGGCCTCCTCGGCGAGCACTTCGGCGAAGGCCCGCGCTGCTCTGCCGTACTGCGGGTCCTCGAACACGCTGAGCACCGCGGCCGCTATCCGCTCCGGCGGTGCGGACCGATCCACCCGGACGCCCGCACCCAACCGCAAGACCCGGACGGTATTGTCCTTCTGGTCTCGTCCCATCGGCAGGCAGACCAGAGGGACTCCGGCCGCGAGCGTCTTGAGCACGGTTCCGTGGCCGGCGTGGGTGACGACCGCGGCCGCCCGCGGCAGGACCTGTCCGTGCGGGGCGGTTTGGACGACCCGCACGTTGGCCGGGGCGGAGACGGCTCCGGGACTGACCGCCCGGCCGGTCGTGACCAGGCCCCGGACGGGCAGACGACCCAGGGCGGCGGCGATGCGGGTGAGGGTCTGCGTCTGGTTCTGGTAGATGGAGCTCAGAGCGACGAGCACGAGTGGATGCGTCTGGTCCGCGGTGTCCTGCCAGTCGCCCGCCCAGCTGGGGTCGTCGAGCTGGGGACCGACGTAGCGGACGTTCGGGGGCAGGTGCGGCGTGGCGAAGTCGAACGACGGGCTGGTGAGGACGAGCACCCGGGGGGCGTGGTCGAGCATCTCGAACATCCCCTCGACCGGATCGAGACCGTACGAGGCCCGAACCGCGTTGAGGTGCGGCGTCATTCCCCCGACGGCGCGCCGCATCGCGTACCGGGCCACCGCGTCGCGGCCCTGGCCCAGGCGCCCCTGGCCCGGCGACCAGCCGGTGCCGAAGGGTGGCAGGCCGGGGGTCGGACGGACGTAGACGTTGGCCAGCAGGGCAGCGAAGGGCAGCCGGCTCGCTTCCGCTCCAACCACGATGCCGGGCACCATCCCCTCGACGAGAAGGGCATCCGCCGGGTGATCGGCGACCGTGTCCAGCAGGTCACGCGCGAACAGCCCGGCCGGTCCAGCCAGCAGGCGCAGCCTTACTTCCCGCAGCTGGCGCAACGGGCTGCCCCGTTCGAGGTCGGCAATCAGGTCGGTCTGCTCGGCGAGGGAGCTGACATGCGGCGCCGTCCGCCAAGCGCTGAAGGCACAGCCGGCGGCCCGGGTTGCCTCCTCCGCGGTCGGGTCGGCCAGGACGCGGACCCGGTGCCCGCGCCTGACCAGCTCGGCAGCGACACCCATCACCGGCGGAAGGGTGCCGCCGCCGTCGATGGCGGCCACGAGAAACTGTTTCGAGACCACAACCCATTGTGCGTCCCTGGCTGGACTCGCGCCTACCTGGGGCGCGGCGGAAGCATCGACCCTGCTACCTGGGCGCCGCGCACGTTGGTGTCGTCGAAGAGGACCGTGCGGCCATGCAGGCAAGCGTCCGGCTCGTCCTGCCCCGGCTGGCCGCAGCCCGGTAGTCCACGCGCCGGCCCGACCTCCCCAAGTCGGCGTTCTTTCCCAGCGTGACCGCGGAAGTAGAGCGAGGCGCCATCGGCTCGGGGGTCCCAATAGCGCCTCGCATCGTGTACATCTGTTCGGGCAAGGGTGGCGTTACAGACGTTGATCCCCTCGAGGACTGATAGCGATTCCCATGAGTGGCCCGCAGCGATCCCTCTCGTCAGCTGCCGGCACCGCAACCGAGCCCTCCCTGCTAGCCCGCACGCCCGCGTCGTCCAACCGCCGGACGTTGCTGGGCGCGGCCAGTAAAGTTTGCGTCGTACGGGGGCGCTCAACCGACGGGGGGGCGGTCAACCCGGCTGTCCTTCCGGCAATGGAAGGGAGACAGGAATGCGCAAGTTCTTCGCCGGGGTCGCGGTCGCGACCCTGGCAACAGCGGGAGTGGTGGGAATGTCGGGCACCGCCCAGGCCATCCCCGACAACAAGGAGCCCGAGGTCTGGATCTGCGACGGCGTGGAGAGGGAAATCTTCGCCGGGGGACGGAGCGCCTGGATCAACGGAGTGCACTACCACGCCGTGATGCTGAGGTTCGGGGGAGTGTTCACCCCAGAGGGCGGGGGCGAGCCCATCGAGGAGTTCGAGACGAAGACGTGGGCCGGGGGCCGGGGACTGGACGACCCGGATCTCGTCCGATGCACCTTGCACTTCGAGGAGACGGTGCCGGGCGAGGGCACGTTCGTCGGCGACGGGCTCGCCTTAGCTGTGCCCGTGCGCTGACAACCGCTCGGTGCAAATGGCAAGGCAGGGCAAGGCAGTTCAAGGCAGGGACGCTCAAGGGGCGTGTCGCACCGCCCCTTGAGCGCTCACCAGGGCGGGCCGGGCGTGGCCCGGCAAGGGCATCGCTGGGCGCAGCAGAACCCACGACCTGGCCGGGCCGGTGAGGGAACGGCCAGGCACGTGGGCGCGGCCCCGGGATGCCCAAGGAGGCCCGGGACCGCGAAACCGCATGGGCCGAGATGGCATGTCCGATCATCGGCTGACGGGTCGCGCCTGCACCGCCCCGCTATCCACATCCGGGGTGCGTATTCCGCTGTCGTGCCGGAGGTGATCTGTCAGCGTAGGAACTGCAGGCATCACCTCCCTCTGCCGCGACCCTGACGGGCGGGACAGGGGAACTTCAAAGATGAAGGGACGGCCATGATGGTCAAGGACGACACGAACGCCGGCGCCGAGAATAGCCCCGACGCGGACGAGGTCACGCAGCTGCAGAAGGGCTACGAGAAGCATCTGGAGAAGGCGCGCACGGATCAGGGCCAGAAGCTTGATGGCCAGCTCAAGGCGCTCGAGAAACTGTCGAAGAAGTACGAGAAGGACGCGCGCAAGGGAGCCGACACGACGGGGCTCGACCTCGAGGCGATGCGAGCCGACTTCAAGGCCGCCGCCGAAGGCGACGAGGACGGCGCGTTGGCGCGGTTCGAGACGGCGCAGGCCACCTGGGCGCCCCGCCTCAGCAAGGCGGTCGCTGCAACGGGTGTCGACCCGAAGCGGGGCAGGGCGGAGGCGAAGGCGGTTCTCGGCGACGACGTACCCAAGGACCTGCCCGCCACGGCCACCCGGGACGCCGACCGGCTGATGGCGTCGGAAGGCCTCGTCGGGTACTCGGTCAACATCGCGTCATGGTGGGTCCCGCCACCGCCGCCGCCGGCAGTCTCGACGCTGACCATCCCCAAGCCGTACACGCTCGGGTCGACGCGCAGCGGCGCAACAGCCGACCGCACCACCGGTGCCTTGAGGAGCTACAACCACGTGGAGGTCGGCAATCAACAGCAGCTGGCATCCGTAGGCGGCACGTTCACGGCGGACGCCGCGGTGCGCCGGATCCGGGTCGAGACCATCGTCGACACCTCCTACTGGACGGTCATCGGGGCAATCTTCGGGTACGCGTCCGCCGAGGTGATCATCAACCTCAAGGTCCTCGACGGTGCGACCCTCCGAGGCAGCCAGCGTCTGAGTCTGCTCCGCACGATCTCTGCCGTGTTCTGGATCTCCAGCGACAGCGGCTCAGGTGCCTACACCCTCGCCTGCGAGTTCGACCACGCCTACGGCACACCCAAGACGTACGCCGCCCTCGTCGAGCTCGAGACCTGGGCCGGAGGCGGGGGACTGTTCGTCGTCTCGCCCGCGACCGCATCCGGCACGGCCACACCGCGCAACGTGACCGTCACGCTGATCCGCTGACCTTCCACAAGGCAACCAAGCGAACGCGCCGCAAGGGAGGCTGTACCCCCGCAATGCAGGCGAGACGCCACCGACTCGGGGGCTCGATGGCGCCCGGGCAGGACGCCGCGACACCACCCAGCACGGGCAAGTCGCTTCCTCCACGGCCGGGCCTGCGCGAGAATGATTCCTACGAGCGTCCCTGCAGCCCTTCCGCCCGTCAGCGGCTGGCACCGCAACCCGGCCCTCGCTGCTGCCCCGGCACGCCCGCGCCATCCAGCTCGCCACAGAGGGGCGCACCTACGAGGAGATCGCCGACGAGCTCGGCTACGCGAACCGCGGCACCGTCCACCACATCGTCCACTCCTGGCTGGCCCGTGACCGGAATCTGGCGGTCGAGGAACACCAAGAGCTCGAGATGGCACGACTGGACGCCCTGCAGGTCGCCCTCTGGGACAAGGCCCTCGCCGGCGATCTCGAGGCGTGCCGGGAGGTGCGCGCCATCCTCATGGCCCGGGGTCCGGCTCCTCGGGCTGACCGAACGCCCGAATTCGCCGAGGGTTTGGACGCCTCGAACCGTGGTGCTCTCAGCCGAGGACCGGACGGTCCTCGGCCTCTGAATCGCTCGTTAGACCGACGCCCACGACGCGCACGCCGTCGCGGTGGTCGCGGTCCGCACCGAGGGTTTGCGGGTGCTGTCCTACGACGGCGCGCTCGAGGCTTGCGGATGTTGCCCGACCGCCGCGAGAGCTGACCCGGCTACGGGTCCAGACCGTCAACCGGCTCCACAGGCAGCGCCCCACCGCCGCCACCATATCGATGGGAGTCTTCGCGCCGCCCGGGATCCGACCAGGGCGCCCGCCGCGGCGCGATGGTGGTGCATCCACGCGGTCTGTGAGTCAGTGCCCGCCGATAGCCTCGTGCCAGGGCCGTGGGTCGGTCCGCAGCAGGGAGTAGAGCAGTACGTCTTGGTTGCGGCCGTCGTTGAAGAACGCGCCGCGTACGGTTCCTTCGAGTACGAAGCCGCACTTATCTGCGATGCGGCGGGAGGCAACGTTCTCGCCGACGATCACCAGGTGGATGCGGTGCTCCTTCTTGACGGCGAAGAGGTAGTCCACCAGCTGCTGGACCGCCTCGGTCACGAATCCACGTCCGGCGTACTCATCGGCGTAGAGCTGGTAGGACAGCTCGAACGCATCCCAGTAGGAGACCGGACGGAAGAACTCGATGTGCCCGGCAATCTCGCCCTCTGGGGACTCTATGACGAGCATCCCCTCGGTCATCTGCCAGAAGCCGTGCTCGGCGAACTCGCCACGGAAGGCAGTCTGGGACATGACTCCGAGAGGGAAGTACGCGCCTCGGCTGCGGATGTTGGTGTGTGCGTCGTACAGCACGTCCAGATCCACCTCACGGACCTGACGCAACGTCACGGACTTACCCGCTAGCACGGTCCCAGCGTAGGCCCCCCGCGAGCTCACGACGAGCTCGCTGGAAGGCCGGCCGTTGTCGGTCGCGTGCCGGTAAGGCATCGCCATCAGTGGCATAGCAGAGCGAGAATGATTCCCATGAGCATGCCCGGGGCCGTCCCCATGGTCCGCGGCATGCACCGCAACCGGGCCCTAGCCAGGCCCCGGCACGCCCGCGCCATCCAGCTGGCGACCGAGGGCCACACCTACCAGGATATCGTCGACGAGCTCGGATCCGCCAACCGCGGCACGGTGCACCACATCGTCCTTCAGGCCCTGTTCCGTGACTGCAGGGACGCGGTCGAGGACCACCAGCAGCTCGAGATGGCACGCTTGGATTCCCTGCCGGTGGCGCTCTGGGACAAGGCCATCGCCGGCGACATCCACGCAGCCAGCCGGGTGCGCGCCATCATCATGACCAGATGCCGGGTGTTGGGCCTGGTTGCACCGGGAGCCTCCCCTATCGTGCCCGGAGACCGGCTGCGAAGGTCTCAAACATCGCCCCGGTGTCGGCGACCAACACTCCGCAGGTGCTGTGTGACTGTTCGGCGAGGTGTCCATCGAGTCCGTAGTACTGGATTGGAATCCCGTGACAATCCAACGCAACGAACGGGTTGGGCCTGGTCTGCTGGTAGGTGCCGGTGAAGCCAAGCGCGGTCAGGAACTCCGCGATCTCGTCGATGTCCGCGCACGGAAGCATCGGAATGACCTTGGGGGGGCATACCCCATTCTTGCCACCCTTTGTGTGCACCCGCTCGGACAGGCAGGACCACGCACACGCCGCGCCCGCGCTGTCCGGGTCCAAGCGCTACCGGACCAACTCCAAACCGAGCTCGCGAGGCGGGTGAAGGTAGTCAGGTTAGGCCAGCGAGGTAGCGGTGGGCACCTGAGGTCTTCCCGCGCAGCAATGTTGGCACTCCCATCCGCGCAAGGCGCCGACGCCTACCCAGGCGGCGACGCACCCCCTAAACCCAGCTAGTGAAGGGCCTCGAAGCCCGCGTCACCTCGCCGCCTGCGGACTCGAGAACTGGAACGGGCCTAGCGTCGATGCGCGAAGGCTCGCACGTCGCGATGATGAGCCACCCGTCGGCGGTGGTCTCGCTGATCAAGGCAGCCGACCGCTGACAATGCGCGGGCCTGTGCGGCGGCCTGGTGCTTCGATGGCACGGTGTCGTGTCAGGCCGGCGTGAGCGTGGTGCGACGCAGCCGCAGCACACCGAGATAGGTGGCGGTGACGAGCAGGCCCACGTACACGTCGTTCTCGAACCACCCGAACACCGTCTGCTGTTCGGCGCCGAACGTCGTCGGGTAGTAGAAGAACGCGATGCCGAGCACGGTCACCAGGTAAGCGATCACCGTGAGCTGGGCCCACTGCTCTTTTCGGCGGGCCAGAGCCGCCATGCCGAAGGCCACTGCGTAGAAGCCCCAGGCGAGCGGGGTGTCGACGGTGAAGGTCGGGTCCTCGATGCCCGCGACCCACGCGTAGATCGTGTGAACGACCGACAGAGCGAAAGCGGCGACGAGCACACCCGACATCTGGCGGCCATGAGTCGACGTCCGCACACCCGCGTCGGTGCCGGGCGCGGTGCTGGTCATGTGGGTGGCGGTCATGGTCGTTCCTCTCGTCGGTGCGGCCGGATGCCGTCAGGTCCCAGCCTCGCGTCGCGGCGAGCGCCATCCCACCCACAGCAGGCCCACACCGGCACCACACCTGGGCAGCCCGCTCGAAGCACTGACGCACCCGGCATCCGACGGCTAGCGTCTGACCCGTGGATTCGGGTGCGGCGCCGGGCGACTTCGCCGTCGTGCTGCGCCGCCTGCGCGAGTCTAGGTCGCTGACCCAGGAGGAGCTGGCCGAGCGAGCCGGCTTGACCGCCAAGGCGATCGGCGCCCTTGAGCGCGGTGAGCGCCGACGCCCCTACCCGCACACAGTCCGCTGCCTCGCCGATGGGCTCGCCCTCGACGACGACGAACGTTCCACTCTGGTCGCCGCCGTCCCCAGCCGGGATGCCGGGCCACGGGTCGGGGCGGCACCGCACGTCCGGCAGGTGGCCGGCTCTACGCAGTCCACCTCCGCGCCAAGGCTCCCCCCCAGCAGCCGGGTGGATGCCGGTGGGACGGCATCGGCTCTTCGGACACCGGCACCGGCACCGGCGCTCGGTGCCTCCTCCGCCAACCCGCCTATGCCGACGACGCCGCTCATCGGCCGCGAGGCCGACCTCGACGAGCTGGGCACCCTCATCCGTTCGGGCACTCACCGGCTGGTGACCGTCACCGGGCCCGGCGGGGTCGGCAAGACCCGACTCGCGATGGAACTGCTGTACCGCGAGGCGGCGCAGTTTCCCAGTGGGGCTCGCGCCGTCGACCTCGCTGCCGTGCGCGAGCCGGCCCTCGTGGTGCCAAGGATCGCCGCCGCGCTCGGCCTGCCCGAGGCCGTCGGCGCCGACCCACTCGACGCACTCGTCGCCCACCTGCTCGGGTTGCGTGTCCTGCTGGTGCTCGACAACCTCGAGCAACTCACCGGTGCGGCGCCGCTGCTGGCCGACCTCGTGGCGCGGTGTCCCGATCTTGTCGTCGTGGCGACGAGCCGGGCCGCGCTTCGAGTGCGCGCCGAGCACGAGCTCGTGCTGGGGCCGCTGGCCACCCCCGCGGACGACGACCTCGCGACGGTGGCGTCCTCCCCTGCCGTGGCGCTCTTCCTCGACCGCGCCGCGGCGTCCGGGTCACCCACCCCTGTCACCGAGCACGACGCGGCCACGCTGGCGGCGATCTGCCGCCGGCTCGACGGCATCCCCCTCGCGCTCGAGCTCGCGGCACCGGGCCTGCGGCTGCTCTCCCCCTCGACCCTGCTCACGCGGCTGGAGCAGACCCGGCTTGGAGCCGGGCCGGGCGGCCTCGGTGCCGGCCCGCGCGACATGCCCGACCGACACCGCACCATGGCCGCCGTGCTCGACTGGAGCATGGACCTCCTCGAGCCCGAGGAGGTCGACCTCTTCACCCGGCTCGCGGTCTTCAGCGGTGGGTTCTCGCTCGACGATGTCGGGCCCGTCGCGCACGACGGTGGCGACGCCGACGTCCTGCCCGCCCTCGGCGCGCTCGTGGACCAGTCCCTCGTGCTGCGCGTGCCCGCTCCGGACGACGAGCCGCGGTTCCGGCTGCTCGAGCCGGTGCGGCAGTTCGCGATGCAGCGCCTGCACGAGTCGGGGCTCGCCACCGAGACCGCCGACCGGCACGCCGCACACTTCCACGCTCGAGCGACGGCGTTCCGAGATCCCCTCCAGGGGCCGAGTCTCGGCGTCGCGCTCGACCGGCTCGAGGCTGACCACGCCAACCTGCGCTCGGCCTACCTGCGCTTGCTCGAGCTCAATCGCGACGGCGATGCCGCCGACTTCGCGGGCAGCATCTGGCTCTACCTCGCGCTGCGTGGACACGCCCGTGAGGGGCTGGCGTGGCTCGACCGGATCGGGGCCGGAGCATCCGATGTTGCGCGCTGCCGGGCGCTGACCGGGCGGTTGGGTCTGCTCATGGTGACCGGCGACGTCGAGGGGATGAGGCACGAGACCGACGAGGCCGTGGCCCTGTCGCGACGCGTCGCCGATCCTGGGGTGACGTGCGAGATCCTGCTCCTGGCTGGGCAGGGCGCGGTCTTCGCCGGCGCGCTGCCCGAGGCCGAGCGGCTGCTGGCGGCCGCTGCGGTGGCGGCCTCGGAGAGCGGGCGCACCTGGGTCGCGGCACACGTGCAGCTGGCCCAGGGTCTGCTCGCCCTCACGGCGGGTGATCTCGACGCAGCCGCGCTCGTGCTGCCGGAGGGCGTGGCCACGGCGCGTGAGCTGGGCAACCCCTTCACCTTGGCCACCGCACTCAACATCAACGCCACTCGCACCGAGCTGCTCGGCGACGAGCCCTTGACCGCCGCCCTGCTCGGTGAGGCGGTCGCCCTGTCGCTCGCGGCGCGGCTGAGCTGGACCCTCGGCTACTCCCTGCCCGCGCTGGCGAGCCTCGCGCAGCGGGTGGGCGACCCGGCATCCGCGGCCTGGCTCTTCGGGGCGGGCGCCTCGATCTCGGCATCGGATGCCGTCGACCCCACCTTCCCCGTGTCGCGGGCGCTGTCCGACCGCGGGCTCGACGCCACCCGCGCCGTTCTGGGGGAACGGGAGTTCACCAGCGAGTGGGACGCCGGTCGCACCGCGAGCGACGCCGAGATCCAGGCCCGCGCCGCGATGGTCATGACACGCGCAGGCGGCGGACGTAGCGCTTGAACTGCCACGCGCCGACCGTCTTCAGCAGGACTCGGATCGGCAGCGGCAGGTTGCCGAGCATCCTGGCGCGCTCCTCGTCGTCGGCGTCCTCGAGCACCAGGCCAAACATGATCGGCAGCTGGCTGGGGCTCATCGAGTCCTTCCCGTGTTCGCCCATCTGGCGCCACTCGGCGGCGGTGACGTGGCGTGAAGCCAGCGGCAGGATCTCGCGCTCCTCGAGGTCGAGGTGCTCGACGAGCGCCGCGGTGAACCCCTCGAAGAGGGTGGCGAGCTGTTTGCCAGCGGCCCTGGTCGGGTTCGCCTCCCAGGCGGCCAGGGCAGGGGTGATGGCCTCGATGTGAGTGTCGACGGCGTGGTGCTGGGCCAGCATGGTCTCCACGAGCCCGGTCGACGGTGCGGCCCGCTCGAGCAGCAGCGGCCAGAGCACGATGTCCTCGCCGGTGTGGTGCATCTCCAGGCCGGCCATGCACAGACGCAGGTGGTCGGCGACGACCATGGCGCGGCGGATGTCGCCATCGGGTGTCGTTCGGATGAGGCCGGCGGCAGCGGCGGACTCCCGCCGGAAGGCGCGGTGGACGACGACCATCTCCTGGACGTCGGGACGCTGGTGGGTGCAGGTCGTGGCGGTCACGGTGACTCCTGGTTGGCTGGCTGGAACTGGTGCCTCCAGCCTCACGACGGATGCCGTCCCACCCCACCCACAGCGCCCCCACAGCGCACCGACACCAGTGTCCAGGGCGGGCATCGACTTAGCTCGCGGGGCAGCACCCCACGTCGCCCGCGGCCGCCGCTGCTTGGACTCCTCAGGACGCCTGCGCCCCATTGCCACAGATACTGACTCCGAGAGCCACGAACGGAGTGGGTCGGTCAGCGCACCCACTGGAGGCTCGCCTCACGTGCCGCCTCGACCTGCGACCCGGTCTGGCGGCGCGCCATGCGCCGCAGCACCCGCGGTGTCACCAGAGCACCCGCCAAGGCCCAGATCCCCAGCACGACAACGGTCTCCGTGGTGCGCCAGCTGCCGGTCACCTCGAGAGCCGCGGCCTCGTCGGGGAGGAACGCGGACCGCATGCCGAGCGCGATCCAGTACGTCGGGAACACCTGGGCCACGACCTGCACCCAGCCCCACAGCGCCTGGATCGGGTAGAAGATCCCCGAGATGCCGGTGAGCACGAGCACTGGCAGCATCCCCCACGTGCCGACCTTCTGGGTGCTCGGCACCAGGGCCCCGATGACCATCCCGATTGGCATGGTTGCCAGCAGCCCCAAGGGGATCACCCACGCGATGGTCAGCCAGCCGGACGGGTCCGCCATGAGGTCGTCGAACAGCAGGAAGCTCGGCACGAGGATCACGACCATCTGCGGCAGCAGCGAGAGCGACTGGAAGAGCAGCTGCCCGGTGAAGTAGCCCTGCAGGCCGTGCGGCACTGCCTTGTGTCGCAGGAGGGTTCCGTCCTCTTTCTCCATCGCGAGCGCATACGCCGGACCGATGATCACCCCGAACGCGATGAGTGCCCCGAGGATGCTCGGCAGAGCCACCGAGGGCAGCAACAGGTCGGTGCCCTCGACCTCGGTGTCGCGCCGGAGGAACAAGTAGCCCACCGTCGCCGCTCCGGTGAAGAGGTAGAAGCCCTGGTCCTGGGTGCTGCTGATGCTCTGCCCGAACTCGGTCCAGCCTCGGCGCAGACCGAGACGAATCGCGTTCCGCGTAGGGCTGCTCGCCGACGTCACTGGCTCACCTCCGCGAAGAGCGTCGCCGCCGCCTCACCATGGCCGGCCTCGTGCTGTCGGACGAGCGTCAGATACGCGTCCTCCAGGCTGGCCCGACGCACCTCGAGGTCCTGCACCTCGTCGCCGAGTTCTGCGAACAGGGCACGCACGAACGCCGTCGCATCGGGCACGGACTCGCTGTGGCGGGTGCCAGCTGCGGTCCACCGCACCTGCGCCTCCCCCTCAAGGCGCCGCGACAAGCCGTCGACCGTGTCGTCCGCAACGATCCTCCCGGCCGCAAGCACGAGCACCCGGTCGGCGAGCTTCTCCGCCTCGTCCAGGTCGTGAGTCGTGAGCAGGATCGTGGTTCCCTCCGTGTCGGCGAGCCCTCGGACCAAACGATGGAACTGACGCCGGGCCTGGGGGTCGAAGCCGGCCGTGGGTTCGTCGAGGAACAACAGCTCGGGGCGTCCGACGATCCCGACCGCGACGTCGAGTCGACGCCGCTGCCCACCGGACAGGGTGGCGATCTTGCGGTCTGCGAGGTCGGTGAGCCCCACCGTGTCGAGGAGCCGGTCGATGTCGTGGGGCCGCCTCCGCTCAGGGGTCGAGTAGGGCGCGAAATAGCCGCCGAGCTGGTTCAGCAGCTTGCGTGGGGTCCAGCGCGGGTGGTCACGCCACGACTGAAGGACGACGCCGGTGCGCGCTCGCCAGTCCTCGTCCGCATGCCCCGGATCCTGGCCGAGCACGCTGACCTCGCCTGCCGACCGGATCCGAAATCCCTCAAGGATCTCGATCGTCGTGGTCTTCCCTGCACCGTTCGGGCCGAGCAGGCAGACAACCTGGCCCGCGGCGACATCGAAGTCCACCCCGGTCAGCACGTCATTGTCTCCGTAGCGCATCCGCAAGTCGCGAACACTCACAACCGGTTCCATGGCCCCTCCCCAGCACCCGTGGAACACCCGGACCCACAGCAGCCTAGGAGTCCGCGCCGACAGCCGCCAGAGGCTGAGGCTGAGGGCGGCCGGCAGTGAGGTCGAGTGATAGGCGGGTCGACGGCCGCTCTGTCACAATCACCGAATGGGTCGGGCACCCTGGTCAAGGACAAGGACACGCACCGGAGTTGCCGCGGCGCTGACGTGCTTGCTGCTCGTCGCGTGCGAGTCCGACGCGGGGACGCACCCGCCCACCGAGGCCCAGCCCGCGCTGTTCTCTCCCACACCGAGCATGACCCCGGTCGATGCGTCCCCGCACTGCCTGGTGCGCAGCGAAGTGCCGTTCGGGCAGGAACCCCTGACGTTCGAGACCCTCTGGCCGGTTAACGACGGTGGCATCCTGCAGCAGCCGACACAGGCTGTGGCCGGCCGCGACATCGCGCAGTGCCCGGGTACGCTGCCGGCCGAGCCCAGCTGCCACGAGCCGCCGTGGACGGGTCTGGCCCCGGACGACTTCTTCATCGCGAGCGGCTCCCGGCGCCTCGTCGAGGGCAGCATCACGGCGGACCCGAGGGCGGGGCCGGGGGGCGCGCGTGGGTCGCCACGGGCGACACCCACCCCGGCGGTCGTGGAGCAGTCGGTGGACTTCGCCGCCCTGGAGTTCGCTGCCGGCGATCGTCGCCGGGTGGGCGAGTTCCTCGAGGACGCCGCCACCCGGTGTGCAAACGCGGCTCCGGCGGTCATCGGCGGGCGCTTCGCGATGGTGGGCAGGGTGCCCTCGCACTACCGGGCGGGTTCGGCCCAGATCGTCGTCGTTACCGATCCGCGAGGGGCTGTCTGGTTGGTGGTCGACGGCACTTCGACCGTCGCGCGGAGCGATCGCGACCGCATTGTGACGGCCGCCGCCGACCGCCTGCTGCCCGACTAGCAGTCGCTTGGAGGGGGCGCCAGTACTGGGGCGCCCGGCGCGAATCTGCGGATGTGCCGAGGGCTCACCATCGCCGCGCGCGGACGCACCCCGCGTCTGTCATGACCGCCTACGACGCCCGGTGGAAGCTCGAGAAGTGGCTGCCCCGGCGGGAAGGCCGGTGAAGGGCTGACACCGTCACCATCGCAGCGTTTGCGAGCGACACTCGTGCCGCGGTCGCCGGCATGGGCGAGCGATATCCGCGCCGGGCGAGACGTCGAGGTCGCGCTGCACGTTCCGGTCGCCGTCGACACGGTCGCGCCGTCCATGGCGTCCGCGCGAGACACCGATCCGGCCGCGTTGCGGGGCACGGACTCGCTGACCAACCCCACGGATGACCCAGCAGCAGCCGCCGAGAAGATCAGCGACGGCGTGAGGAGATCGCTACTCATACTTCATCGTTGGCGCCGACTCCGCCGAGGTGTTGACCCCGGTCGTCGCCCAGCTGGCCAGCCAATAACCCGCGCAGCTCCTCGGCCCGGCACGGTGCGACGCTCCTATGCCTCGTCAAGCAGCTGCGGCCCCACTTTCCAGTAGGCGGTAGAGGTCGCGTGCGACGTAGCGTGCCAGGCAGCGTTTGATCTCGCGGCTGGTCTTTCCCTCAGCGGTTCGACGAGCGACGTAGTCGCGGGTGGCCGGTTGATACTGAATCCGGATCTGGACCACGGTGTGCAGTGCCGTGTTGAGGTGCCGGTCGCCGTAACGGTTCAGCCGATACCGCGTGGTGACCTGGCCGCTGTTGGCGGGGATCGGTGCCACCCCGGCGAGCATCGCGAACGCGGCCTCGGAGTGGACGCGGCCTGGGTGGGACCACGCGCACAACACCGTTGCCGCGACGATCGGTCCGACGCCGAACTCCTCGAGCAGGTCAGGGCGCCAGCGGCGGATGATGACCACGATCGCCTTCTGCAGCTCACGCGCCTCCTTCAACATCGCGTGCGCGCGACGAGCCAAGGTGCGCAGCGCGAGGACAGTGCTGGCCGTCTCGACGTCCCACCCTGAATGAACGCGCAGCTTGGCCGCAGTTTTGAGCATCGTGGCCAGCTTCTGGCCACGGAAACGGGCGCGGTCCGGCAGTCTGGCATCCGCGATGGCAGCTCGTCTGACGGAGGCCGGTCGAGCGACCCGGACCTCATGCCCCGTCACGGCCGTCATCGTCGAGGACGGCCGGGCCACAGGTTTGCGCACCGCCGACGGTGAGCAGATCAGGTGTCGTCGTTGCATCGTCGCGGACGTCGCGGCTACCTCGCTCTACGGCGGGCTGGTCGACTGGCGACACCTGCCCACGCGACTGAGGCGGCGCATGACGAGCTTCGAATGGGATCCCTGCACAGTCAAGGTCGACTGGGCCCTCGATGGCCCCATCCCGTGGATCGGTGCACCCGACCGCGCCCCCCGGGAGGGTGCACCTCCCCACCTCCGTCGACGCCCTCGCTCTCGCCGGGGCGGAAGCCGCGGCCGGCGTCGTGCCGAGGGGTGGTCTTGTCCTCGTCGGCCAGATGGCGACAACCGATCCGACCCGCGCCCCCGTGGGCGGCGAGTCGGCTTGGGCCTATGGCCACGTGCCGAGCACGGTGCGCCAGCTCAGTCGCGCGGCGGATGGCCAACGAGCCATCGAGCCGGGGCCCTGGTGCCACGACTCGGCCGAACGGATGGCGGACCGGGTGCAGGCACGCGTGGAGGGGTGCGCACCTGGCTTCGCCGATCGGATCACAGCGCACCGGGTCCTTGGGCCGGTCGAGCTCGAGAGCCTTGACGCCAACCTCGTGGGCGGCGCCCTCAATGGTGGCACCGCCGCTCTCCAGCAACAGCTGGTGTTTCGCCCGGTGCCCGGGACGGGGCGGGCCGAGACCCCGATCAAGGGCCCCTACCTCGGGTCGGCGTCAGCCCACCCGGGCGGAGGCGTGCACGGGGTGTGCGGTTCCAATGCAGCACGTGCGGCACTGGCTCACGCACGAGTACCCAGCTGGCTCAGACCTGCTCGACGTGCAGCATCTCCACCCGAGGTATGACCAGCCGGTGTTGCGGTGGGCGCGGCTCGTCCCGAAAGGACGCCCACAGCCTCGCGTGTCAGACCCCTGGAGGTGTTCGCGGTTCAGGGTCGCCGGCGAGCTCTCTGACCTCGCCTGACCAGATCGCTGCTGCTTGGGTAAGTGGTCCGCACCGACCGAAGGAGATCGTTGTGGAAGAGCCCTGGACCCCGCCCACTGTCGCCGAGCCTGGCGAGCCCCACGACCCCTATTCCCCGCAGCCCGACCAGCTCGCCCCTGAGGTGGTGTCCGCGACGGGCAAGCCCACAGGCGCTCCCGAGGCGGCACGGGCGCAGTCCGGTGCCTACCTCACGACGAGTCTGGGTGCGCGGTTGCGCGACACGGACCACTCGTTGAAGGCTGGTGCGCGGGGTCCCACGCTGCTGCAGGACCATCACCTGCGCGAGAAGATCACCCACTTCGACCACGAACGCATCCCCGAGCGCGTCGTGCACGCGCGAGGAGCCGGGGCGCACGGCGTCTTCCGCGGCTACGGCACCGCCTCGTCCCTCACTGTGGCGGGCTTCCTCGGGGACGGCGTCGAGACGCCGGTTTTCGTGCGGTTCTCGACGGTGCTGGGCTCACGTGGGTCGGCCGACACGGTCCGTGACACCCGTGGCTTCGCGGTGAAGTTCTACACCGACGAGGGCACGTTCGACCTCGTCGGCAACAACATGCCAGTCTTCTTCATCCAGGACGGCATCAAGTTCCCCGACGTCGTGCATGCCGCGAAGCCACATCCGGACCGCGAGATCCCGCAAGCACAGTCGGCCCACGACACCTTCTGGGATTTCGTGTCCCTCCACACCGAGGCCCAGCACCACACGATGTGGAACATGTCGGATCGCGGTATCCATGCCTCTTACCGGATGATGGAGGGCTTCGGCGTCCACACCTTCCGGCTCGTCTCTGCCGAGGGCGAGACGACGCTCGTGAAGTTCCACTGGAAGCCGCGGGCGGGTGCGCACTCCCTCGTCTGGGAGGAAGCGCAGCTCGCCGCGGGCGGGGACCCCGACTTCCACCGCCGCGACCTCGCCGACGCCATCGCCGCGGGCCACCTCCCGCAGTGGGAGCTTGGAGTCCAGGCCTTCCCCGACACCCCGGAGCAGATGTTCGAGGGAATCGATCTGTTGGACCCGACGAAGCTGGTTCCCGAGGAGATCGCTCCAGTCCAGCCGATCGGTCTGCTCACCCTCACGGCCAACCCCACCAACTACTTCGCGGAGACCGAGCAGGTCGCGTTCCATGTGGGCAACCTCGTGCCGGGCATCGACGTCACGAACGACCCACTGCTGCAGGCTCGGCTCTTCTCCTACATCGACACCCAGCTCACCCGACTGGGCGGGCCGAACTTCAACCAGATCCCGATCAACCGGCCCCAGGCACCGGTCAACGACATGCTGCGCGACGGCTTCCACCAGCACGCCGTCCACAGCGGCGTCGCCCCCTACCGACCGAACTCCCTCGACGGTGGATGTCCCTTCCATGCCGGCGCCGCCGACCGCGCGTTCGTGGAGGTACCCGCCGCTATCCAGGAGAGCCAGAAGGTCCGCGCCCAAGCGCGCTCGTTCGACGACCACTTCTCACAGGCACGACTCTTCTACCACTCCATGAGCCCTGTGGAGCAGGACCACATCAAGGCGTCCTACGCGTTCGAGCTTGCCAAATGCTACGAGCAAGCGATTCGCGAGCGACAGCTCCAGTGCCTGGCCAACATTGATGTCGACCTGTGCGCATCAGTCGCCCTGGCGCTTGGACTGCCCGCCCCAGACCCGACGATCGAGCTGGTTGACGCCGAGCCGAGCCCTGCCCTGTCGCAGGTGGGCACCCCCTACCCGGCCGACGGCCGCAAGGTCGGCATCGTCGTCGACGCGTCGAGCGACGCGGGCGCCGTGTCCGCGATCGCCGCGGGTGTCGAGGCGGGCGCCATGGTGCCTCTCGTCATCGCGCCACACGGTGGCCGGATCGGTGACGTCGTCGTGTCGCGCACCTACGCGACTGCCCGATCCTTCGAGTTCGACGCGCTCCTGGTCGTGGGCGCGACACCCGCAGCCGACGGCGTGCCCGGCATCGACGCACGCGCGGCCCAACCGAGAGCCGACGCAGCTGCACCCACCGACCCGCGAATCGCGCTGCTCATCGTAGAGGTGTGGCGCCACAGCAAGGCCCTCGGCGCCGTAGGTGACGCCGGCCTTAGTGCTCTGAAGGCGGCGGGAGTCGCGCGTGACGGCGCCGGTGTCATCACCGGAGATGACGTGAACCGGCCAGAGGGCGTCCTGACGGACATGGCCGAGCTGCTCACGCTCCACCGGGTTTGGGAACGCTTCGCCGCCACCGGCCGCTGACCCACTGACGCGACGCCCGGTGCACAGGAAAGGCCGGGGCGTTGCGCCAACCTGGCGGGGTCACCTGCTCTGTCCGCGTAACCGTGGGGACGACGGAGGGCGCAGACCCTGTCGGTCTGCGCCCTCCGTGCTGCCGTGAGGTCAGTGCTGCTCGCGCACCGCGCTCGCGGAGTCGGTCGCACTGTCACGCACGTCGCTGGTGGCCTGCTGAGCCTCCTGCTTGACGGTGTCGGCCGAGGTCTGCGCCTGGTCCTTGACGGCGGTCACGGCCTCGGTTGCCGGGCCCTTGAGGTGCTCGCCCGCCTCGGCGGCCGCGTCCTTGACGGTCGACTGCGCTGCCTCGAGCACGGGCGCTGCCTTCTCCTTGACCGTCTCGCTCAGCTCGCGCTCCTTCTGCGAGGCGGGCAGCAGCGAGCCCAGCAACCACCCGGCGCCGAGGGCGATGAGCCCTGCGGCCAGGGGGTTGCCGACCGCCCGGTCCTTGACGGCGGCCGCAGCACCCTGGGTCTTGTCGCCGACGTCGGACGCCAGGCCGGATGCCCGGTCGGCGGTGGAGCTGCCGGCGTCGGACGCGCTGCCCATGATGCGGTCCTTGAGGCCGCTGGCCTTGTCCTTGACCTTCTCGGCCTGCTGCTTCGCCAGATGGCTGGGCGTGACCGACTCACCGAGCGCGTTCACGTCACGGCTGAGGTTGCGACGGGTCTGCTCGATCTCCTCGCGGATCACGTCGGGGTCGTTGCTTGTATCGCTGTCGTAGGTGCTCATGTCGTCTCCTGTCCCTTGAGGGCATCCGGAACTCGCTTGGTGGTCTCGAGGGTCCGGGGCATGCCACTCACACGTCTCATTTCCTTACGGCCCATCGCAGCGAGGACCGCTGCGATCACGGCCCAGATGGCCATCACGATGACCGCAGCCCAACCCCGGTTGTCGATGGCTCCCGCGATCCACTCCCACACGGCGAGGGAGAGGAAGAGAGCGGCCATCCAACCGCCCAGGGCCGCGCCGCTGAAGAGGCCCGCAGCCTTGCCCGCCTGCGACGCCGACTCCCGGGCCTCCGCCTTGGCCAGCGCGACCTCCTGGCGCATCAGCGTCGACAGGCCTGCACTGATGTCGCCCACGATGTCGCCCAACGACGCCGTGTCGGCCTTCTCGTGAGCACTCACGTCGTCGACGGGACCTGTGTGCGAGCCCATCGGGCGCGATGCCTGGGTGCTCATCGCTGCCCTTGGCCGAACTCGGCGCCCTCCACACCCTCCATGCCGAGCCGGGGGTGGGTGTAGGTCACCGGGTCGATGCCCGCGTCGACGCGCGTCGGGTCGGTCCCGACGCTCGTGACCGGCGCAGCGGCATACCGCGGGGTGGCGCTGAGGCCGACGTCGGCGCGCGAGTCGGCGCTCGTGGAGCCGGCGGAGCTCGCGGTGAGCCCGCGCGTCAGCCGCCCGCCGATGAGGCCGACCACGGCGGCGGCGGCGAGGAAGGTGCCGGGACGCCGGCGCGCGAAGTCGCGCACCTCGTCGAGGACCTCCCCCGGCTGCCGCTGCTCGAGCCAGCCGGCCACCGACTGCACCCGGTCGGCCGCCTGGCCGGCGAGGTCGGTCGCCATGCCGCGCTGCTCTGAGGTGGAGGCCATCTGCTTGAGCTCGTCGCCCAGGCTGCGCAGGCCCTTCACGGCGCGGTCGCTCTGCCCCGAGGCCTGAGTGGTGGCCTCGCCGCGGAGCTGCTCCAACAGGGTGCTGATCTGGGTGCGCGCCTCTGCGACAACGTCCTTGGCCTCCGAGACGGCCGTGTCGGCCACCTGGCGACCGCTCTGCGCGGCGTCCGAGGTCACCGACGCCGCCTCCTCGCGCACTGACGTGGAGGCGGCACCGTTGCCGCTCGAAGACCCCGACCGGCCCGCCTCGGGCGTCGTGCCCGAGAACGGCTCGACCGGCTCGCTGACCCCGGTCGGGGATGCGCTCGTGACCGACGTGGAGTCGCCGTATGCCGCGTGCTGCGGCTGTGTCATGGCGTCAGGCTCGTCGAACGACGTCCCCGACGGGATGTGTGGATACTGAGTCATCTGCTTGGCCTTTCTCACCTGCCGGCCGCTCCGAGGTCTGCTCGGACGGGACGTGTCGGCGGACGATATCTGTCTTACTTGCCACTACCCACGATCCCCTGCCCTTAACGCATTGAAGGTATTGCGTTGTTGGCGGGGCAGGTGGCAATCTCGTTGACAGACAGAGCGGTCCAGAAGCGCGGCTCATCCTCCAGTTCCTTGGAGTGGGTCATGTCCCGTGCTCAGTGTGGTTCTCGGTCATCCTTCGACACGAGGGATCGCCTCACCGACCGACTGTTCTTGGATCTACGTCGCGGGGAGGTGTCGAGCCGGACGGACGTGCTAGAGCGCATCGTGCGCCTCTACCTCCCGCTCTGCTCAACGATGGCCCGTCGCTACGACGGGAAGGGCATCGAGCTCGACGACCTCGTTCAAGTGGCCCGGTACGGGTTGCTCAAGGCGATTGAGCGCTACGAGCCGGGGCTGGGTCGCTCCTTTGCCGCCTACGCGGTCCCGACGATCTCTGGAGAACTGAAGCGCCACTTCCGTGACCGCGCGTGGGTGGTTCGACCCCCGCGCCGCATCCAGGAGCTTCGGACGGAAGTCACCGCGACTCGGGCTGAGCTTGAGCAGCGTCTCGGGCGCTCTGCGACTGAGCATGAGATTGCAGAAGCCCTCGACTTGGCCGCCGATGACTTACAGGAACTGGCGCTTGCCATGAGCTGCTTCCGTCCGACGTCGATCGACGCAGCTATCGCTGGCGATGGGCTGGCTGAGTCCGCTGCCACGCTGCCCTACGAGGACGGCGGGTTCGAGTTCGTTGAGGACCACGCCTGCCTGTCGCGGGAGCTGGCAAAACTGGATGCGAGGTCGAGGAGGTTGCTGGCCTTGCGGTACGGCGATGAGTTGACGCAACGCGAGATTGCTGCGCTGCTCGGTATGACGCAGATGCAGGTGTCGCGGGCCCTTGCCCGCATCCTTCTGGGGCTGAGGACAGCATTCGCGATCGAGGACCACGACCGCTCTGCATGACATGCCTGCAAAGCCAAGCATCTGGTGAGGAGCCCTGGAGACGTGATCGACACAAGTCTGACCACTGCCGGGGCGCCGGGCTGCCGATGAGCAGATCAATCCCGGCTCCCATGACCGATGGGCCCAGGCAGACGACGCGATTGTCACGCCATGCGCAGGACTGGGCGGTCGCCAGACCGCCGCAGCGCCCGGGGGGCTTCTCGAGTTGGTTCTCCGCGTGCGAGACCTGGTTGACGAGCGAAGTGGCACGGCGGCCGCGAACTCTGGGGACCCGCTGTGGGTGGCGTCACTCCCGCGTGTCGGCTGCCGGGCCTCGTGGGCGTAACACAGGCCCTGTGGCCGTGGCCTGGTGTTCACCCACGTCCCAAGCCGGCATGATCGTACGGCCCTCGACGCGGTGCGCGTACGTCGACGACGGCCCGCGCGTGGCCTCTGCTGCAATGGGTGACGGGCATCCAGCCAGCGCGAACGTCGCCGACCTGCCGACGACGAGAACTCGGGAAGGCTCAAGAGCGTCCGTGGGACGTCAGGCTGCCTCACGGTGCTCGCTCGAGGTTGGCGGGGCCGCCTTCGGCGGAGCGCCTCTCCCCGCGTGGACCGCCGAAAGCCTCAGCGTCCCCATCCAGCCAACAAGGGATGGGGACGCTGAGGTGGAACCGAGGGCTAGCGGTTCGACGCTTGGTCGCGTGCGGCGCCAGCGTCCGTGGCTGAGGGTGGGACATCAGAGGCGCCGGCCTCAATCTCCTCATCCGTAAGCATGCGCACCGTCCCGCCCGCTCCAGAGTCAGCCGTCTCACTCACATACGCCGGCTCAGGGATCATGTCACTGTCCTGGTCCGTCTCGGACGTCGCGTCCTTCGAGCCGGACCTGACATTGACGGCGGCGGCAGCGGCCGCGGCGGCAACCCCGAGACCGGCAGCGACAGCCTTACCCGAGAGACCGGCCTTGCCTGAGTCCCCACGCGAGGCAGCGGCGTCGTCGACGCCAGGACTGCCGACCGCTCCCCCGCTGGCCACAGAGCCACGCCACGCACCGGTGGCATAGCCCTCGGACTCGATGAACTGCTTGAATCGGGTGAGGTCATTCTCGGCCTGGTTCTCGACGATGTTGAGCTTGTCGCCGACCTTCTCCACGAGCCCCTCGGGCTCGTACTCCAGCACCAGAGTCACCGAGGTCTGGTCACCGCCCAGATCCTCAAAGACCACCGAGCC
This sequence comes from Humibacillus xanthopallidus, assembly GCF_044793955.1. GTDB lineage: Bacteria > Actinomycetota > Actinomycetes > Actinomycetales > Dermatophilaceae > Humibacillus > Humibacillus xanthopallidus_C. Next base: position 3,871,240 of record NZ_CP084995.1, read on the forward strand.
GGCGTTGGTCGCACCAGCGGTGGCAGCCCAAGACACCTTCTGGTCCGGCACCTGCTCAAGAATCTTGGCCTCCCACTGGCGACGCACGCCAGCAATCTCCGCAACCCACTCGAGGCGGTCGTCGCTGAGTTGCGTGACGCTCTGGACACCACCCATGAACTGGGGGAAGTCCTCGAACTGGGTCCACTGGTTGTAGGCCCGGCTGACCGGGACGTTCACCATGATGCTCTTCTCGACCTGCGTAGTCATGCGATCTCCTTCTTGCTCGCGGCGGGCACCTGCCAGCGGCTGGCACCCCACCTGTTCCTTCACCGTTCCCACGCATGACCCGTCTCAACCCGATCGCCTTCGAGTTTCATGAGTGGCGCAGCGTTGCCCGTGTAGTGAGGCGTCGATCCGTGGGCTCGAAGGCTGCCTGTGTCCGTTGCCACCGCGACCGCGGATGGCTGGGCGGGCCATCGAGGCCGGGCGGGCCTTGACGGACCCCCGCCGGCGGCCCTCGTCAAGGCGGTGTCGACCGACGGCGCTGGCCGGTCACGGTGGAGGTTGCAAGGGAGGGTGGCAGATCGGTGACAGCGGCGCTCGAGTCGTCGCCTCGCTCACAGCGGGCCCTACAGAACCGTGTGCTGTATGCCTCCGCGCGCCATTGCCCACCGCCGGTTCGCCCTCGTGCCTCAATGGTCGGCCCTTGCGTTGGCGGGCTACTGAGTCAGCGACCCTCAGGTGGGTGGACGATGAACATCGCGAGTGCGACGACGGGGACGCCTGCGCGTGCGGCGGCCTGGCGGAGGTTCTCTTCGGCCCGTTCGGTGCTGACCTGATGGGTGTGGGCCAAGACGCCGATGGCGACGTCGATCGTGTGTGCATCTTCGAGTATGGCGGGGGCCTTGGCTGCCTCGAGACGTGAGCTGAAGGAGAGGTCAGCGTTGGTGACCGCACCCGCGGCCCATGCACCGAACAGGTCGGCGAGGGCTGCGTGCTGGCCGTCGAAGCTGTCGGGGCGTGCCCCGTAAAGGTTGACGCTTCCACTGACGGCTGCTCCGTCGAAGGTGGGCAGCGACAGAGTGCTCTGGACGCCGGCGGCGGCGCTGCCTTGAGCGAAAAGCTGCCAGCGACCCTCGTCCAGAAGGTCTCGATGGTCGACGTTCACCCGTTCGCCCCGGCCGACGGCTTCCTCGCAGGGGCCTGAGTCGGCGTATTGGAGCCCGTCGAGGGCAGCCACTGTGGAGTCAGTTGCGGCGTAGGTCAGGGTCACGCCCTTGCTGACCTCGGTCAGGCTCAGCCCGACGAGGCTGGGGACCAGATGCTGGGCCTGGTCTGCCAGGCCTGAAAGCTGGGCGTTGACGTCGTCGTCCTGGTACTGGGACAGCTGGCGCAGTGCTGCCTGCGTTTCCGGAATCGGTTCCACGACGTGGGCATACCCGATCTCCACGCTGTCAGCGCCCTGCTGGTGTGGCCCGCGTGCAAAGGTCGGTGACTCTGAGGGCGGATGACCGGGGTGGTCCAAGGGGCGGCGGCGGTTATTGAGAGGTTCTCGCCAATGTCGGTCTCTGCGGACGCACGTCTCCAGCGGGCCCCCGTAGTGACCCCTTGGGAGGGGCCTCTCCCAGGATCCCCTTTAAATCGGGCATCGTTGATCTCGGCTGCGGGCCCGGATTGGTGGACCGCCCGGCGGGGACCGGAGCGTATGCTCCCCTTCGTCGGTGGCGTCGAGGACGGGAACGATCTAATGACTGCGCAACCACCTGAGGTGGAACGCCAGTGGGCGGCGGAGAAGCGCGACTTCGTTAGTGACCGTCGTGACGAGCTGGCTGATGAGCGAGACGTGGCTGGTGCTGTCAGAGACATGACGGCCGACGCGCGGGAGCGCGCGTTGGACCGGCGCGAACGTGAGCTGGACGCCCGGGAGGCAGCACTCGGGCTATCGCGCGGCGCCGCGGCCACAGCGGAGCGAGACGAGGCTCGAGCGACGCGGGGCCAGGCGAGGCAGGACCGGGAAGGTTCAGAGGTCGAGCGACATGCGGCCGCTGACGCCCGGGAAGAAGCAACAGATCGACGGCTGGAAGCCACACCGACCACCGGGCTGGCAACGGCGTTCGCCACCATCGCCGAGAATCTCTACGCCGCGGATACCTATGACGCTGTCCTTCTGCGTATAGCTGAGACTGCGGTGAGCACCGTCGCAGGGTGCGAGATGGCAAGTGTCACCGTCAGTGAGGAAGGGACCCTTCGCACAGCCTCGACAACGGACGTGGCCGCGTCAGCGGTCGACCAAGCACAGTACGACGCCCAGGAAGGACCCACACTGGATGCTGTCGAGACCCCGGTCGTCTATGCGCAGTCGTTTCCCGACCCCCGGTGGCCGACGCTCGCGTCGCAGCCGGCCGACTTGGGTGCTCACTCAGCGGCCTCCTACCGCCTAGGATCCACGGGATCTGCGACCTCCGGCGCCAGCGTTGAAGGATCGCTGAACACGTACGGCATCGAGCCGGAGGCGTTCACCGACGAGGCGCAGCAGATCGGACTGATCCTCGCAGCGCACGCCTCCATGGCCGCCGGCGCGGCACGTGAACGCGACGCCTTGCAGGATCTGGCAGACAACCTGCACAAGGCCGTTCTCTCCCGCGATGTCATCGGCCAGGCCAAGGGGATCCTGATGGAACGGCACAAGCTCACCCCGGAGGGCGCCTTCGACGCCTTGCGCCTGGCATCGAGCCGGTTGAACGAGAAGCTCCACGCCGTGGCCCTCGATCTCGCCGAAACTGGCGAACTGCAACGTAGGGACCCCTGACGGATGATCAGTTGACGGAGGCCGGCGCAGATCACGCCAGTTTCCGCAGGTGTCGCCCGTCTAGGAACAGCGCCGCGACGCAAGAATCGGGTTGCGCTGAGCTGCCTCATATTGGGTATGTCCACAGTGATCGATCAGACGTGTCCCCGGACCCCGGCGCGTCGACCTCGAGGCTGCGACCGGAGTGACCAAGGGCCCGTCGCGAGAGTCAAGCGACGAACTGTCTCACGGGTGATGCCGTCGATCCACGGGCCCCGAGGGCCGCCATCTGTCTGCGACCCAGGACCGGATCATGTCGACACCAGAGCAACGCGTCATTTCCGCGGTCTCCGCCGCGTCCACCGTCAGTGCCTTCAGCGCTCTGACACGACAGGTCCAGGAGATGGGCCTGCTGCGCCGCCGGCGCGGTTACTACTGGATCGCACTGTGCGCCGTCCTGACGCTGTCTGCGTGGGTCGCCGCGTTCGTGAGGCTGGGTGACACCTGGTGGCAGCTCGGGATGGCCGCGGTGCTCGCAGTCATTCTCACCCAGGTCGCTTTCCTCGGACACGACGCCGCTCACCGACAGATGTTCACCTCGAGCAGATGGAATGGCTGGGTCAGCCTGGTGGTCGCCAATCTCCTGGTCGGCATCAGCCATGGGTTGTGGCGCAGCAAACACAACCGGCAGCACGCCAACCCCAACAAGGACGGCGCCGATCCGGACGTCGCACCCGGTGCGCTCGCCTTCACACCGTCCGGCGCCAGGCGTTCGAACTTCCGGGTGGTGCGGTGGGCGGTCCGGCACCAGGGCTGGTACTTCTTCCCCCTCACCCTGTTCGAAGGTGTCTCTCTCCACTGGGACGGCATCCGGCGGGTCACGTCGCGGCAAGCATCGAGTTGCGGGGGGTTGAGATCGCCTCCCTGACAGCCCGCCTCGGCGGAGGGACAGCGCTGGTGTTCCTCGTGTACGCCGGGACCACCCGGTGCGCCAGACCTCGGCCCCGATCCGTTCAATCAGAGCCGGGGTTCCGTTATGACATCAAAAATCATCATCGTGGTGGCGGCACCACGATCTCGGATTCGAGGCCAAGAGGCGTCGACAGGGCCGCCCACTCGATAGCGCCGCACGCCGACGCCATGGCGCGGGCGCTGCCGGATGCGACAGACCTTGAGGCGATCGTGTTGGCGGTCGCGCGGGGTGTTCTGCAGACCATCCCTGGTGCCCGCTACGCCTCCGTCACGGTCACGGTCGCGGATAAGAAGGCCGACCTCGAGTGCGGAGGGTCAGCGCAGCGAGTGACGCGACCGCACGAGCGGCGGACTGAACCGTGCTGAGTCTCCCGGAGGGGTGTTGATCCAGCAAGGGCGACTGGGACCCTGCCTGCAGACACCGAGCGTGACGGCAATCGCCTAGATGATCGATTCCAAGGTGACTGGTGTAGCGCGTGTGACTTGAGGACGAGGGTGCCCAAACTCGATGTTGTGAACCAACTCGAGCCTTGGAGGGCCTTCGTGGACCCCGATCTGGACACCCTCGCCACCGCAATCTACGTCAGCACCGACGATCTGTTGAAGGCTCGCCCTGAGCTGGTCCCGTGGCGGCCGGCGGTCGGGATGAAGCCGAAGGTCAGCGACGCGGAGATGATCACCCTGGCGGTGCTGTCGGCGGTGCTCGGCTTCGATGACGAGGCCCGCTGGGTCGGGCACGTCCGCGCCCAGTGGCGCCACGTGTTCCCCTGCCTGCCACACCAGCCCGGGTACAACAAGCGGCTGCGCCGACTGGGCCCGGTGATGGTGGCCCTGCTCGAGCACCTGGCCGCCGACACCAGCGTGGCCCTCGATGACGTGCTGGTGGTCGACTCCACCCCGGTCGAGTGCGCCCGGTCCCGGGAGACCGTCAAACGCTCGGACCTGGCCGGCTGGGCCGAGTACGGCTACTGCGCCTCCCACTCCCGCTACTTCTGGGGACTGCGCCTGCACCTGGTGTGCACCCTGCAGGGGCTGCCGACCGCCTACGCCCTGACCGGCGCCAAGGCCGACGAGCGAACCGTGCTGACCGACCTGATCGGCTCAACCCCGGCACTGGCCGGCGGTGGCCGGACCATCATCGCGGACAAGAACTACTACGGCCGTGAGTTCGAATCAACGCTGGCCGCAACCGGGTTCACCCTCCTACGCAAGGCCCGGACCGGGAAGAACCCCAGACTGGGACCCACCTGCTCAAACCGCTCCGACAAACCGTGGAATCCGTGTTCGACACCCTCAAGGGCAACTCAGCCTCAAACGACACGGTGGCCGCACCCCGACCGGTGTCATCGTCCGCGGCCTGCAACGACTCCTGGCCATGACCGCCGCCATCTGGCACAACGACCACACGGGCCAAACCGTGCTGCGGTCCCTGACCGCCTACGACCACTGACCCCTTGGAATTAGTCTTCTAGCGGCCGCCTGTTGTCCGGCGACGGTTCGGCGTTGCCGTGGGCGCCACGGTGTCGGACGCGGTCACTCTCGGGCTTGGGAGCGGCCCAATCAGGGTGGGGTGGGGCCAGTTGCCTAGAGTTGCTCGACGCCTGCCCGCCTGAGCCCTGATCCACCGATTGGTGAGCGGGTGAAGCGGGTCGTGACGCGCGAATGCCGCTGTGGGTCGGGAGGATTGGACTTGGGCAGGTCGATCCGACGGGCTCCGGGGGGCATCCGACAAGTGCAAGCACCACCTCAGCCGCCGCGGCACCGCCTACCTTCCTGTCAGAGCCCGGTCTGTGCCTCCAGCCGGCCGGACTGGACGGCGTGGACCAACGCCTGGTAGTCGCGCTCGTTCTGGTCGGCGTAGAGAGCGGAGAAGTCAGCGATGGCGCGGTCGAAGGTGTCGCTGTTCCCCAGGTATGACGCGATGGCGATGCGGTCCCCGGAGCGGGCATGGGCACGAGCCAACGTCGCTCCGCAGATCTTGGCGTAACCGGTCATCAGGTTCGAGGCCATGTTGTCGACGTCGGCCGAGCCCTTCCAGTCGCGCAGCTGACGCAGGTAGAAGTCGCGCACCTGCCCGTCGAGCCCGGTGATCCGCTGCCAGCCTAGAAAGTTGTCGCTGCTCGCCTGCATCAGGCGTTGGCCGGCCACAACTCGCTGACCACTGTTGCGGTACTTGCTTTTGCCGACGAACCGTTCCAGCACCGACTCCTGGGCCTCCTTGGCCTGCAGGAACAGTGGATCCTGGTCGTCTCGCCCGAGCATCAACGCGATCCACGCACGAGTACCGACACTGCCGACGCCGACCACCTTGCGGGCGAGGTGTACGTAGTCGAAGGCCTCCAGCAGCTCGCGGCGGTCGGTCTCCAAGGAGCGGCGATAGGACCGGATCAGCTCGCGCAGCTCCCTCTCGACGTCGTCGCGACCCAGACCCGGTGGGATCAGCTCCTCGATCGGGACGATCAACGGGGGGTCGGACACGATCCTGCGCTCACCGTCCACCACGTGGGTGAGCTTGCTGAACGCCTGCATGCTGTCACGGGTTCGCGCCTTGGCTGCGTTGGCCGCGGCCTTGGCCTGCTGCTTCTTGGTGGCAGTGGCCTTCAGTTCCTCGAAGATCCGCTCGACCGGGATGTGGGCGTACCAGACCTCCAGGTTGCGGGCCGCAGCGAACTCATGCATCCGCTTCCGGTACTCCGCGACGCCCGCCATGACCACCGCGCGCCGGTCGGCGGGTTTGAAGCCGCGGTCTCGCCCGGCGATCTCGAAACTCGCCGCGAGCCGCTTGACGTCCCACTCCCAAGGCCCGGGAAGGGTCTCGTCGAAGTCGTTCATGTCGAACATCAACTGCCGCTCCGGGGAGGCGAACACGCCGAAGTTCGACAGGTGAGCATCACCACAGATCTGGGCGTTCAGGCCCGAGCGGGGGGTGGCCGCCAAATCGGACGCCATGATCAACGCGGCCCCGCGGAAAAAGGTGAACGGCGAGACCATCATCCGCCCGTAGCGCAGAGGAACGAGCTCGAGAACTCTGCTCGCCCCCTGTTCCTCGAGCAGCGCGATCGGGTCCGGGCGGCTGTCCGCCGGTTCCCATCGACCGTGACTGCTCCTCGGGGTGTCGTTGCGGGCGGCCTTACCCCGGGCCACGCGCTCCTCGGGGCTCAGATGCGCCACCCTTCTCGCGGGCGCACGCTGTGCTTGAACTGCGGGTGTTCCGTCCGTCGACGTGGTCATTACGTTCTCCGTCTCTAAGGAACTCATGGCGTCGAAGAGCGATAGGAATCCGCGACCACGGCGTCAACACGCCACACAACCATCTCTCCCGGCACGGCGCCTCACCCCAAAAGGGGGAGTCGCCGCGCTGGCGGACCCGCCCACCGCGCCGATCCGCCGTCTGCGTGGCGCCTTCATCTGGAGGAGGGCCCCGACGTCCTGCTCGACGCTCTGGCAATGCTTCCTGATCCGCTGGCGCCGGCGCCGGCGACGCTACTGCTCGGCGACGGCCCGCTGCGGACGTCCCTCGCCCGGTCGCTCGCCCTCCGGCTCCTAGATCGCCGGAGCCACCGTGCACGTCGTCCCGTCCGGGAGAAGGGCTGGTCGCAAAGCGCCGTCCCCGCTTTGGGGTCTGCGGGTGCCGGTCGTCGGCACCGCCGTCGAAGGGCTCCCACGACCCTGGGGCAGGGCCGCGGCGTGCTCGGCCCCCGTCCGAGCACCCCGAAGAGCTCGCACCCGCCAATCGACGAGCCCCTGCACGGTCGCGGAGTTCCCGACCCGGGATCGGGACCCCGATACGCGGGTGCTCTTCACGCCCGAACGGATCGCGCCCCACTACGCCGACACCTGCCGCCGACTCCGGCTTCCCGATGAGAAACGACCCACCTGACAGGCCCAAGAGCGAGGCTCGTCTGGAACTCGCAATCGCATGGCCGCGCCGCACCGTGCGTCATTTCGGCTCCTCTCTGTTGGGACCCCGCCAGGCGGACTTCGCGATCGTCGCGACCGAGACTGTCCGACGAACGGGGTAACTGGCCCAACGCGCTGACGGGTTCAGCGGGAAGGGTCGGATGATGACCGAGACACTGGTGGGCGTGAGCCCACTGCGGAAGGCAGGCAAGAAGTCGCTCACACCTGCTGAGGTGGAGCGTGCGGCGGTGCGCGAGCTGGTCAAGGCTGCTCGCGCCAGGGGTGAGGAGCTGACCGGCCCGGAGGGGCTGCTTAAGGCGATCACCAAACAGGTCATCGAGGCCGCCCTCGAGGAGGAGATGACCGAGCATGTCGGCTACGACAAGCACGCCGCCGAAGGGCGTAACGGGGCCAAGTCCCGCAACGGCACCCGCGCGAAGACGGTGCTGACCGACAACGCCGGCCCCGTCGACATCGAGGTGCCGCGGGACCGGGACGGCAGCTTCGAGCCGGTCATCGTCAAGAATCGGCAGCGGCGCCTCACGGACGTGGATGCGGTCGTGTTGTCGCTGTGCGCCCGCGGGTTGACCACTGGGGAGATCAGCGCGCACTTCGCCGAGATCTATGGCGCGTCGGTGTCCAAGGACACCGTCAGCAGGATCACGGACAAGGTTCTGGAGGACATGCAGGCGTGGTCCTCGCGGCCGTTGCAGCGGGTGTATGCGGCGATCTTCATCGACGCGATCATGGTCCAGGTCCGCGACGGGCAGGTCGGCAACCAGCCGTTCTATGCCGCGATCGGGGTCGACCTGCACGGGCACCGGGACGTGCTCGGGCTGTGGCCCGGCAACGGCGCCGGCGAGAGCGCGAAGTTCGCGATGTTCGTGCTGACCGACCTGCGCAACCGGGGCGTGGCGGATGTGTTCTTCATCGTCTGTGACGGGCTCAAGGGTTTGCCGGACAGCGTGGAGACGGTCTTCAACGAGACGATCGTGCCGACCTGCATCGTGCACCTGATCCCTGCATGCGACTGGCACGTTCCGGTACGCGTCGAAGAAGTACTGGGAGGCCATCGCCAGGGACCTGCGCCCGATCTATACCGCGCCAACCGCGGACGCGGCGTGGGCGGCGTTCGAGGAGTTCGAGGAGTTCGAGGAGAAGTGGGGCAAGGCCTACCCGGCGATCCCGAAGCTGTGGCGCAACGCGGGGGAGCAGTTCATCCCGTTCCTGGCCTACGACCTGGAGATCCGCAAGGTGCTCTGCTCGACGAACGCGATCGAGTCGCTCAACGCCCGCTACCGGCGGGCGGTCAACGCCAAGGGCCACTTCCCGACCGAGCAGGCCGCCCTCAAGACGCTGTACCTCGTCACGCGGAGCCTGGACCCCAAAGGCCTCGGGCAGGCACGATGGGTGACCCGGTGGAAGCCGGCCCTGAACGCCTTCGCGATCACCTTCGCCGACCGGATGCCGGCAGCGGAGAACCTCTAACCATGAAAACGCCAGTTACACCGATTGTCTGACGGACCCTCGCGACCGCATGAGGATCGGCGGGCCTGGCAGGAGTCTTCAGCGGAGTACGACGTTGAGGAGGATGGTTAGTGCTACGGAGGCCAGCACGGAGATCAGGATCATCGTCAGGCAGCCCGGCGCGCCGCCGAGCGGGCGGATACGGATGGTGCGTCCTCGTTCCATGGTGTTCGGCTGCTTTCCTTGAGGCGGTGGTGGCGCTTGTTCGTGGGTGTGCAGCTGGACCGCAGCCACCCTGTTGCGGGGGCTGCGGTCCAGCGTGACGAGCGTTAACTGTCAGGCGTCGTAGTTGTCGTACGCGTCGCGGCTGCCGGCCTTGGCCAGGCCGCGGGCGATCATGTAGCCGATCGTCAGGTAGGTGATGTAGCGGAGGGCGTCGAGGGCGCTGAACGGGTCGACGCCGTTGCCGCCGGAGGCGCCGCCATCGTCGTTGACCATGAAGGCGGTGACGGCGACGGCGAGAACGACGGCGATGTAGACGAAGAACTCGGTCGTCTTGGTCGAGGCCTTGGTCTCGGTGGTCAGGCGGCGGGGCCGGTCCACGATCTGGTCGGGGTCGGCGTGGGTGCGGGTGGCGTTGCTCATGGGGATGCCCTTCGGTTCGTTTGGGGGCGCTGAGCCTCTGGCCCAGTCGCTGGCGGGGGGCGTCGGCGCCGCACCCGCTGTTCTACGCTGTAGACGGTAGACGTAGACTACGCGATAAGCAAACCGGGACCGGCGCACTTGTTGGAGGATCGACCCATGACACCGCAGTCAACGAACCCCTCGCCGGCCCCGCCAGCAGACCGTCCGAAGCGGTCCCGCCGCGGGACGTTGAGCCGCGACGAGGTCCTGGCCGCGGCCGTGCGGCTGGTCGACGCCGATGGCCTGGACGGTCTGACGATGCGGCGCCTGGGCCAAGAGCTCGGCCGCGACCCGATGGCGCTCTACCGCTATACCCGCAACCGCGAAGCCCTGTTGGACGGGGTGGCCGAGCACGTCCTGGACCAGCTCGACATCCCCACTGAAGGATCAGAGTGGCAGGTCGAGCTGCGCCGCATCGCGCACGACGTCCGCGCCCTGGCCATGGCCCACCCGCATGTCGTCCCGCTGCTCGTCACCCGGCCCCCGATGACCCCCCTCGGGCTGCGACCGTTGGGAACGCTGCGCCCCCTCGAGCGGATCCTGGAGCTCCTCACCAACGCCGGGTTCCCGCCGGCCGACGCCCTGCACGTCTACCGCACCTACTTCGGGTTCCTCTTCGGCAGTCTCTTGAACGAGCTGCAGGAAGTCAGCCACGACCCCGAGGAGTCCGAGGCCCTGCTCCGCCTTGGGCTGCACCGTCTGCCAGCCGACGAGTTCCCGCTCCTGCGCGGCCTCGCCAGCGAGCTCGTCCGTTTCGACGGCGCCGCCGAGCTGGACCTTGGCCTGGAAGCCCTCCTAATCGGACTTCAGGCCCGCCTAGATGGTCACGTCCATCGCCAATGACAGCCATACCCGCGCCCCGCGGCGGATAAGGCCGAGGTCATCCCGGGAGTAGCTCCGCCCGGGCGGCGTCCCGGCGGAAGCGTGCACCGATCAACCGGGCCAATCATGTGTCGACGCTTGGCACCCACGCGGAGTGGCTGACCATCGCGCCACGCACGCTCAGCTGGCGATACCAGCGACCACGGCAGTCGTCTATCAGCCGCGAAGCGGGCGGCACCCTCCGGCTGTCGCCTCATCTGCTCACTAGAGAATTGTGGGCGGGAGGAACCCATGTCTTCCGGAACACTGCGACGCCGGGTGGGGCTCTGTTGCTACCCATTCCTGTGGCGCGAAGTAGCCGGTGCACGGAGCAAGCGTCCTAGTTTTCCGCCGTGGCACGAGATGGTCTTGCCACCGCCGGAGGCCGCCGGGGCCAGGCACCTCGCCGACCGCTCTCTTCTCTGTGGAGCACTCCAGCACCTCCACTAACGCGCGCACCACAGGTAGGCCCGGATGTTCTTGTTCCACAGGGCATTTCGGGCACCTTCCCCAAACGACTGCGGTCAGAAGTGGTGCGGCAGGAGACTGAGAGGTCTCTTTAGTCCACCTCAGGGAAGGTTCGGACATGTTTGGTCACCTCGTCCCTCGTGTGCTGGCGGTCAGTTTGATGGCGGCAATGCTGCCCCTGGCCCCCGCGCTTGCGACCACACCGGTGCAGGGCACGGTGACGCAGAGCGGCAGAGATACGGGGCCGTTCGTCAGCCAGCCGTTCTCGGCTGGCCGCACCAACAAGGCGCTCAAGTCCATGGGCCACAACACGAGCGCGACACGCGTCGACCCGGGCGAGGGCCTGGGCCGCGGCCGGAGCGCGCCTGCGGCCCGGGGCACGGGCACCAAGGACCCCGTCCTCCAGACGGCCGAGGCCCCGTCCGCGGCGACGAGCAAGAGTTCCGCCTCCGAGGCCGGCCAGGAGCTCACCGCGCCCCTGGTGTCCTTCGCCGGCCAGACCAGTCCCTTCAGCCCTCCCGACCCCAACGGTGACGTGGGGCCCAACCACTACGTCCAGATGATCAACTCCCAGATTCAGATCTGGGACAAGCAGGGCACCACGCTCGCCGGCGCAGTGAACATCAACACGCTCTGGGTCAACGGCACCACAGCGGGCACCGGCTTCGACCAGTGCCGCACCCAGAACGCCGGCGACCCGATCGTCCTCTACGACCAAGAGGCCGACCGGTTCATGATCAGCCAGTTCACCAACCCGAACTCGGCGACCGGTCCCGGTGGCACATTCCCGATGTGCATCGCCTACTCCCAAACGCCGGACCCGACGCAGAACTGGTTCCTCTACCAGTTCAACCTGCCGCGGTCGCACGACTACATGAAGTACGGCATCTGGCCCGACGCGCTCTACATGTCGACGTACGAGGGTGGCTCCGTCGGTGCCTACGCCTTCGACCGCGCGCAAATGCTGTCCGGCTCGCCCGCGACGTTCCAGTCCTTCAGCGTCGGCGTCGGCGGCGGCGTCGACGGACGCGAGCGCCGCATCGTCCCGGCCGACTGGGACGGAGCGAACCCGCCGCCTGCGGGAGCGCCCAACCCGTTCGCGATGTCGTTCGACGGCGCCTTCGACGGTGGCAACGACCGCATCGAGATCCGGTCGTTCCACGTCGACTGGGCCACCCCGGCCAACACGACATTCACCCTCACGGACACGCTCAACACTGCGGCCTTCGACACCGACCTCAGCTGCTCACCCAACTTCCGGGCGTGCATACCGCAGCCCGGAACGACGAACCGGGTCGACTCGCTGTCCAACCGCCTGATGGCCCGCCTGCAGTACCGCAACTTCGGCGACCACGAGGCGATGGTCATCAACCAGACCGTTGACGCAGACGGCGCCAACCGCGCGGGCGTGCGCTGGTACGAGCTGCGCAACACCGGCGCTGGCTGGTCGATCTTCCAGCAGGGCACCTATGCGCCGATCGACGGTGTGCACCGCTGGATGGCCGCGGCCGCCATGGACGGTCGGGGAGACATCGCCATCGGGTACACCTCCTCCGACAGCACGGCGACGTTCCCGTCGCTCGCCTACACAGCCCGCAGCCTCAACGACCCGATCGGGTCGATGCCACAGGGTGAGCAGACGATGACCGCCGGCACCGTGTCCCAGACCGGGTCGAACCGCTGGGGCGACTACGCGAGCCTCAACGTCGACCCCGTCGACGAGTGCACGTTCTGGCTCACCGGCATGCACGACAACGGCCTGACGACCATCGGCTCGTTCCGGTTGCCGTCGTGCCTCCAGAGCGACCTGCGGATCACGAAGTCCGACTCGCCCGACCCGGTCACCGCCGGGCAGGACCTCACCTACACCCTAACGGCGACCAACGACGGTCCGGCGACGGCGCAGGCCGTCACCATCACCGACGTGCTGCCGGCCGGGGTCACCCTCGTCAGCGCGCCCGGTTGCACCAACGCCGCCGGCATCCTGACCTGTGCCGTCGGGACACTCCTGCCGGCCCAGTCGGTCGTCATCGGGATCCAGGTCCACGTGCCGTCGAACTTCCTCGGCACCAACACGTCCGGCCTGATCACCAACACGGCCTCGGTCGCGGCGGCCAACCAGACCGACCCGACTCCCGGCAACAACACGGCAACCGCGACGACGACAGTGCAGGCCAAGGCCGACCTCGCCGTGACGAAGGTCTGCAAGCCAGACACCACCGCACCCGCGGGCACGGAGGCCTTCTGCGACATCCACGTCGACAACCTCGGACCATCCGACGCCGTCAACGTGACGCTCACCGACGTTCTCACCTCGAGCACGCCGTTCTCGGTCACCGGGGTCACCGTGACCCCGTCCGGCACGTGCGCACCGACCACGGCCGGTCCGGCTACCGCGATCACGATCACCTGCAGCCTCGGCACCGAGCCGGCCGGGGGGCGCACCACCGTGCGCGTCCTCGTCACCGCAACCGACGTCGCCGAGGTCAACGACGTCGCAACCGTGTCGAGCCCGACGCCCGATCCGGTCACGGCCAACAACCAGGCGACGGGCAAGGTGATCTTCACCGGCTCCGCCGACCTGAGAGTGACGAAGACCGGACCGGCCTCGGTCGTCGCCGGAACGCCGATCCAGTACGTCGTCACAGTGACGAACAACGGTCCCTCGCGGGCCGTGGGCGTCGTCGTGACCGATCGGCTGCCCACCGGGGTGACCTTCGTGTCGGTGTCGACGACCGTCGGCACCTGCACCTACGGCCAGCCCACCGGGCACGACCTGACGTGCAACCTCGGCAACCTCAACGCCGGGGCGAGCGCCGTCGTCACCGTCAATGGCACGGTCGCACCGGACGCCCCGCCCGGCACGATCCTCGTCAACGAGGCCGTCGTGTCGAGCACCACGGCCGACCCGGACAACGCCAACAACCGGGTCAGCGTCCCGACGGGCGTCACGGCCTCGGCCGACCTGCGGGTCACCAAGACCGACTCGCCCGACCCGGTCATCGCCGGCAACCTCCTGACGTGGACCATCGTGGCCACGAACGGCGGCCCCTCGACGGCGACCTCGGTCCTGCTGACCGACACGATGCCGTCCGGCGTCACATTCGTGTCCGGCGTCAACAACAACGGCCAGACGGTGTGCACGCTCGTGCAGACCACGACCGTTGAGTGCGCCGTCGGCACGCTGCAACCTGGCCAGTCCGCGACGGTCCAGCTCACCGTCCGGGTCGACGCCTCGCTCAACCCCGGCGCGGTGCTGAACAACAGCGTCACGGTCAGCTCGGCGACGCCGGATCCGGTCCTGGGCAACAACACCGCAACCGCGGCCACCACCGTCAACACCCGGGCCGACGTCTGGCTCGACAAGCAGGCGAGCAAGCGGTCCGGCAACCCGTCGCCCACGCTCATCTACACCCTTGTCGTGCACAACGGCGCCGGGTGCGAGACCGACGCGCAGTCAACGCAGACCCCAACGTGTGGCACCGGAGGCCCCTCCGACGCCCGCGACATCGTCGTCACGGACGTGCTGCCGCTGACGAACAAGAAGCTCATCGTGCAGTACGTGTCGCCGCAGTGCACCTACACCAAGGCGACGCACACCGTGCGGTGCACCTCGACCAACGTCCCCGCCGGTGCATCGGTGACGTTCGTCATCGAGTCCCAGGTCTCCGGCAGCGTCGGCACCATCCTCAACACCGCCTCCGTGACAAGTTCGACGCCGGACCTGACGCTGGGCAACAACACCAATGCGGCATCGATCGTCATGAAGGGGGGCACGGGCAGGTAGGCCGCCCAACTGGCGAATAGGCCCTACTGCATTGACGATTCGTAGACCAGAATGACCGTCGGCACCGGCTCGGTGCCGACGGTCACGGTCGCCGGCGGCGGCGTGATCCTCGGCGGGTCTGCCGGCGCCGCGGTCAGCGTGTAGGTGCCCGCCGCCAGGTCCAGAGCCACCGTGCCGTCGTCAGCAGTCGTCCCCCGTCCTGCCACGGAGCCATCAGCCTTCGTGGCCGTGACCTCGACGCCAACGACCGGTTCCTCGGGACAGTCGGACGCGCCGGCCGGGGTGGCCGGGCTGCGCGGCTCCGGTCCGCACACTGGCCGAAACAGGGCCAAGATCTCCACGCGTCCCGACGCGCCCCCCGCCCCGGTCGTGCCACGCACGGCTGGGCCGCTCGTCGCCCCTGGGCCCGACGACGGCCCCCGGGGCAACGCCGGGTCGGTCGAGCATGCCGGCAGCACCAGGACGGCGAGCACCAGGACCGCCGCGAAGCGGATCATGGCTTCAGTATCGCCCCAGCCGCGCCTTGCACAGTGGCGAAGCCGCATCTCGCGGACACCCGCTACGCCGGAGGACCTGTTCTCCGTGAAGTTGCTGATGCCCGGCGCAGCCGGGCTACGCCTGCCGCCATCGAGCAACTCACCCAAGACACGTCCCACGTTGAAGATCCGGCAGCGCGAGGTGAATTCCCAACACATACTGAACTCAGCGGTCACGCCGTTCACGCCATTGATGAGTAGCGACCGACGTCATTCCAGAGACCTGAAGGAGTTCCTGATGAACGGTTCTTCCAAGTCCTTGCTACGCATCGACTCCAGCATCCGCGACGAAAACTCCGTCTCTCGGCAGGTCGCCAACACCTTCGAGGCCGCATGGCGCGCAGAGAACCCCGCCGGGCCGGTCCACCAGCGCGAGCTCGGCCTCACACCCTTGCCCTACCTGACCGAGCTCGAACACACTGCCATGTTCGTTCCGGTTGAGTACAGGACCCCCGAGCACGTGACCGCTCAGGCTCGTGCGGCGGTCCTCGCGGACGAGCTGTTCGAAGCCGACGTCGTCCTCTTGACCGCGCCCCTGTACAACCTCGGCATCCCGGCCTGCCTCAAGACGTACCTGGACCACGTCTTCACCGACATCAGACTCTTCCCCGGGTACGGAATCACCCAGCCACTCGCGGGCAGGACCGTCGTCATGGTGAGCGCCCGGGGCGGCGCATACGGCCCCGGGATGCCGCTCGAGGGTTTCGACCATGCAGAGCCCTACCTGCGGCGCCAGTTTGTCGACCTACTCGGATGCGAGCTCGAAGAGATCCTCATCGACCTCACCATGGCCGCGGTCAACCCGAAACTGGCCCACCTGACCGACGTCGCCGACACGAGCCTGGCCAAAGCTCACGTCAGGGCCGAGCAGCTCGCCCGCGGTCTCGGCGACGCGATCGCCAGCTAGAGCGACTGCGCGCGCGGCTGATCCGCGGCACCGCGTCCATCGCCATCGCGGTCACGCCCTACGGCGCGGAGTTTCTCGACCAGCTCGGGACTGAGCGCCGGCGCCAGCAGCGAGACGAGCACCGTGCCCGGCCGCAGGCGCGAGATCTCCTCGTCGCTCGGCGCGTTGACCTTGTGCACGACGTCCGAGCCCCACACCTGCTCGGCGTCCACGACCCGAGCCCCCGCAGCGGCATACGCCTCGTCGGAGAAGCTGGCCACCGCGCCCGCGCCGGCCTCGACGACCACGTCGTAGCCGAGCCCGACGAGCTGACCGACGGTCTTGGGCGTCGCGCCGACCCGTGTCTCACGGGGGCGACTCTCTCGTGGGACACCGATCTGCACGATGGCTCCTTCGCGCTGAGGGGCAGGGACTGGTTCGCGAACCTAGAGCACGACCAACCGTTAGGGACTGTTCCAATAGCGCACAACACGCGTATGCCGTCCAGTTGCCCGCGGCTGTCTCTGATCGTGAGCCCGAGGCGTCAGAGGCTGGTCACAGGCGGGAGGGCAGTTCGCCGGTGGCGAGCACCTCCCGAGCCAAGGCATACAGCTTGCGGTTCAGGTCCTGACTGGTGCGCCGAAGCATCTCGAACGCCTCGTCCTGGGGCATCTTGTGGAAGGCCATCACCACTCCGACCGCCGCACCGATGTCGCGGCTGTGCTCCAAAGCTCGTTGAAGGTTGGCTGCTTCGGTGTTGGCCTCATCGAGCCGCTCGAGCATCTCGAGAATGAACGCCTCTGTCTCCGTGAGTGATCCGTCATCTCCCGTGTCGACCGGATGCTCTGTCATGACCCGGGTGACTGCCTGCACGGGGTCGGTCTTGTGGTGCTGGTTCGCCTGCATCGTGCCGCTCCTGAAACGGTCGACCTGCGGCCCCGGCCGTCTGCTGGACCGGCCGAACAGCGACAGGATAGCCACGTCCTGCGGTTTCTGAAAAGAGCCCGCCCCACCGTTTGTTCTGGCGCTCTCGCCATCATGCGGGTGCGGCGAACCAAGGCGTTCGATCACGGTGGCGGACGCCGCACAGCATCTCGACGCTCCGCATCTCGCTCAGAGTCTCTGCGTTGCCTGTATCGCCACCTCGTCGATCATGCGATCCCGACGAGGAACGCGACGTCGGCCATGAGCGTCGTCCCGGCGTGACCGTCCCGGACGGTCGGGACGCGCCGTCCACCTCCGGGAGCGTTTACTGGCGATCTGGCGGGGCCGTGAAGGCAATGCGCATCACCCGCCGGCGGGACGGCGCTCGGGTTACCCCTCGCTTGTCGCCGACGCGACGATGCGTACGTCACCTCCGAACATTTGGCGTCGGGACAAAGGTGGCTGGCACTGCAGTGCTTGCTCGAGACGGACACCACGTGGCCATCAACGACGGGCACCACAGGCGATCGCTGGGTAGTGAGGCGCAGATCTGGATCTGCGCGACTCAAGGGAGCTGACTTGGACCAATCTCGTTTGAGGGCCTTCGGGCGGAGCTGACGATGTCAGTCACCGTGAATCGACAGAGCGCAGTGCCGCGGGCATGGTCTGGACGCGATCACCGCAAGCGGACGCTGCTCGGCGAGGGCGCCGGGAGGCCGGGAGGCTGCCGGCCGCGATGCACAGGCGAATCCAGCTCTGCATGATGTGGGTTCGCGGCTTGGTCGCGGTCGGGCGCGCTCAGGGCGGCGGCGGCACCTGCCGCTGTAGTGGTCGCGTATGCGGTGTGTTCGGCTGCTCGCGTGAGTGAATCACGGATCGTGTCGGGGAGCGCGACGGGCCGGTCGTGGGCGTGGTCTGCTAGGCGCACCCACGCTTCAGGGCTGACGTTGCCGTGAGGGCCCAGCGCCTCGAGCGCCATGGCGATGGCGTTGACTTCGCGGGCCGACGCGAGCAGGTCCGGGTTGGTCGTGGCCTCTCGGAGTGCGTAGGCGAGGTCGGTGGAGGTCGCGAGTCCCAACTGCAGTGTTTGGGCGGCGTGTTTGAGGTCAACGGTGGCGGCGAGGGTCTCGACGGTCGCTGGGCCGGTGTGGTCGTGGGTGAGCTCGAGCAACGCGGCACGGATCTCGTTGGCCGCCACGACAAGGTCGGGTCTCAGGCGGCGCCCCCGAGCGGGTGCCAGCTGCGCCCAGGTCGTCGCGAGGGCGACCCAGCTTGCCTGCGCTGCCTCGAGCGCGGGCGCGAGGCGATCGCGATATTGGCGGGGTTCGATCGCGCGAGTTTCGGATGCGGCGCGCAGCAGTGTCTGGGTGGCGTAGGCGGTGTGGGCTTGGGTCTGCGCGACGAGCATGATCGTTGCGGCTGTGGTGGTTCTTGCCAGGGCGCGGTGGGCCTGGATGTCCCAGGTGGCCAGCGCTTGGCGCAGTCGGTCGGGCTCGGGCAGCGGCTTGTGTTCGCCGTGAAGCGCTGCAGGGAAGGTGGCTGAGACGTAGGACGCGACGAGCTGCTCGAAACACGCCATCCGGTCGCGCGCCTCCACGGTGCGTTTCATCGACTCGGCCGGCAGGGTGGCGCGTCTCGCCGCGGGCATGACGGCAAGGAGACGCAGGTCGCGGTTCAAGGCGACCTGCACGCCGTGGGCGCCGACGTAGAGGACGTGCATCAACCGTGCTGTGGCCGCCTCGAGGTCCGCTCGGACCTGCTTTCGCATCGGGCGGATGTCGGTGCGCCGACGCGGCAGCAGCTCGGCGGCGAGCGTCAGGTTCTCGCACACCTGGAGTAACCGCTCGTCCGCCGGGCCGGTCCCGGGCCATTGGCGCTTCCGGGCGGCCTTCAGCAGGCTGCCGTTCATGGCCTCGAGCTGCGCCATGAGGGCTGCACCCGCATCCCGACGCGCCGATCCGGCTGTGCCGGCGGATGGGTCGGGCAACGCACGCCACAGGTCACCGGCCGCCTCGACGACCTCACCCCACGTTCGGACCATGACCCGCCCGTCCATGAGCGGGGTGTCCATCAGCACCTCCCGCACCTTGAGGTCGCAGTCCAGCAGCAGCTCCCCGACGCTGCGGCCATCACGGGCGCGCATCAGCGTGCTCTCGAAGGAGGTCGCAGAGCGCGACGACGAGCCGGCTGCTGCCTGCGGGCAGCGCCTCGATCGGGACCGTTCGGGTCAGGGCTTCCGCCGCCTGCACCAGCTCGATCGGGTCGTCTTGGCGCGAGCACGACCCGGCGAGCGGGACGTCGTCGAGCCCGACGTCAGCTGGCAGCAGGCTTCGGGCATGGCCCGCGGCGAGGCGGGCGCCCAAGCCGAGATCCGACAGGGCGAAGGAATCCTCGAGACCGGACGCCGGGCCTGCAGCCAGGAGGCTCAGGGAGCGATCGGCTGCAGCCTCCAAGAGAAGGACGGCCGCAGCCATCACGGCCGCACCGTCGGTTCTGGTCACGGTCATCTCCGATGTCACCGATGCCTCGGCGGGTCCTCTTGATGTCATGGCGCCTCCCACGTCTTCCTCGGATGTGTTGCCTGTCTTCATCCACGCAAACGGTGGCCGCGGCGGCGGACCCACCTCGGCGCGGCCTGTGGATAACCGGCGGGTGTCGGTGTCGGGACCGACACTGGTCTCACGGACCAAAGCCCGGAGCCGAGCGCTGACGATCAGCTGGGAAGAGGTTGTCCGGGGTTGGGTCGCTCGTCTGGGAGGGGGGTGCGTGTGATGCGAGCACGGGCGTGCAGAGCGCTGGCCCACGCGCCGGGCGTTGCTGTCAGCACCGTTGTGACAGCCGCCCTGGTTTCGGTTCTGCCGGGCCCCCTCCCCTGGGTCGTCTGGATCGGCGTCGTGACCGCGACGGTCGGCCTGCTCGCCGGCGCGGGCGAAACCACCGCAGTACGTGCGCTCTTCGGCGCTCGGGCGTTGACGCCCGCCGAGGCGGCAGCGCTGGCTCCCGCGCTCGTGCTGCTCTGCCAGCGCGGCCTGGGGCCTCCGCTGGTCCGCCTGTACCTACGGCCCGGGGTGCAGGCGGTGTCCGCGAGAGGCGCCGGCCGCTGCTCCGTCCTCGTCTCCGCCGAGCTTGTGTCGCATGTCCGTCAGGGCCGGCTCACGTCGGATCAAGCGGCCGCCGTGATCGCCCACGCGGCGGCACTCGTCCAGGTCGGCGCCGTCCGTTCCGAGCTGGGGATACGGCTGTGGACGACGCCGTGGCGGTTCCTGCGCGGCCTCGCGCGCGCGGTGGGTGCCACGGGCGAGCGCCTGCCGCTGGTGGCCCTGATGTGGCGGGCCCGCTTCGTCGTGGGGCTGGTCGCCCTCGGCCAAGGCGTCAGTGCTGGCCAACCCGAGGCTGCCGTGGGAGGCGCGTTGAGTGGGGCTGTCGTCGGATTGAGCTACCTCGTCCCCCGCTCGGAGGACTCGTGGGCCGCGCGGCTTCGGGCCATGGGCGACGAGCACGTCGCCGGCGCCGGTTTGGCGCCAGCGTTGGCTGATTTCCTGCTGTGGCAGTCACGCACGGCTGCCACCTTCGAACGGGTCCACTCTCTCGAGCTCGCCCACGCCTCCACGGAGCCGGCGAGTCCACCGGTCAGGTCGACGCGACACTGACCAGCGACTCGACGATCAGCACCGTGCGGTCTGGGAGGCCGGCCATTGGCCCCCAACACGCGACTGCGCGGGGCAACGGGTGATCGTGTCAGTGACACTCACCCGGAGGGCGGAGCCCTCGCTGGCCTTGGTCGCCGTGATCAGGAGTTCATGCATGATGCCGGGTCCACCGGCGCGGCCGTGGCGTCCGGTGCATGTCACCGGCCCGGCTGGTGACGGGCTCGCCGCGTCTCACCGATGTGGTCCAGCAGGGCCGGGCCCCGGTGGGGGCTTCGGCGACTCGCGGATCGCGCGGCTCAGCCCGGACTTGGGCGATGGGGACGGGTCGGGGTGGGGTCCGGCCACGTCGTCCGACGCGCTCCAGGTGCGGGGGTCCATCCCGAGCTCCAGAGCGAGGTTGATCAGTCGTGCCATCTGGTACGCGGTCCCCGCTGGAACGCGGTCCAAGGCGACGCGCGCCTTGACGGCGTCGCCGTCGAGCCAGTGCGCAAACGCCGCCAACGACGCCACCGCAGCCACGGCTGACCCTGGTGACGATGATGGCTCGGGTGACGCGGGGCTATCGGGGCAGCGGGTCAGCAGGTCGCGCCACAGCTCGGCATGGCGAGGTGCCGTCGAGCGCTCCATCGACGCCCAGGCCTGATCGCGAAGCGGGATGTGCTGGACGTCGGCGATCAGGCGCGCCGCATAAGCTTCCGGCAGGACGGTGCCTCCCGCTGCCGCGCGGCCCAGAATGGCGGTGATCCACTGCCGCTCGACCTCGCCTTCGGGGCCGCCGCGCGCAGCCGCTGCGGCACGCTCCGCTGCTGGAGCGATCAGCTCGTCCGCGACGGGCCGGCCGGGAGCGTATGCCTGCCGCAGCTGCCCCGGCGTCGCGTACGGCATCGGACGGTCCAGCAGGAGGAACTCTGCCGTCATCAGGTCCCGGTCGCTCTGGGTCACCTCCCCCCGGTTCGGTCCGTCCAGACGCACCCAGCCGTCGCCGTCAACCATCACCGCACCGATCACGGGGATCGCCGACTCCAGCCGCTCCCGGACCGTGTCGCACACCCTGCGTGCCACATCCGGGTGCTCGGTGTACGCGAGCAGGACGACACCGACGCCCGCGCCGGCATACGCCCGTGCGAGCCCTCGAGCGACCGCCGCCGTCTGCGGCGCGCCGTGCGGCATGTTCACCCTCGCCACCGGGGCGTCGCCGGTCACCTCGGGGACGACCACGAGCGAGTCCTGCGGGTGTACGCCGAGGAAGTGCGGGACCGCGGCAACCACTTCGCTCATGCTGTGCAGCACGAGGTTCTCCTGGCTCACGATGCTCTCCTTCGCGTCGAACGGCACGCTCACCTACCAAAGCCACGCCCGCCTGCTCGGCGATCACCTGGCCCTCGGATGCTGTGTCGTCAGCTCTCGGTCACGGCTGAGGGCGGTCCAGACCTGAGGAACGCTCTCGCGCTGGGTCGCCCACCTGTTTCCGCGCGAGGTTCCGGTCAGTTCGCGGCTGGTCGCCGCCGAGCCGGCGGAGCCTCGCGATCTCCCGCATGGTCATGCTGGGGCCGCACCACTGCGGCACCTCGGCTGGCGTGAGGTGCTCATCGTCGAGCAGGTGGCGCAGCGCCGCGCCGGCTTGCTGCTCGCATCGGGCGACGGCGGCGTCTCGCTCCCCCAGCGCGACGAGAACCTCTGTCGCAATGGCAGCTAGCCGCTTGTCCCGCTCCTGCCGCTCAGCGCGCAGCTTCGCCTGCGCGTCGAGCGCGGCGCGGCGAGCTGCTTGACGCACCGACGGCCGCTCTTGTCGCCCGGTGGGTTCACTCATGATCAGGCCTTTCGACGCGCACGGCTCCTGTCATCGACGTAAGACCGGTGATCGCCTGTCAGCGATCACTCCTTGCCATCCGAGACATCACCGACGACGAAGTGCCGTCGCGAGCGGCTCGCCGGTACACCGTCCGAAGACCGGCGCGATCGACGCCGCCGTGCCAGGCGTACCCCCACCGAAACCGCAAACCCCATGTCACACACACCTCATGCATTCCCGGTCATTTCAGTTTCAACCACCTGATCGCCAGGGGCGCCGGGTGGGCTTTGGTCGGTGTGACGATGTCCATCCACAAGCTCACGGCCGGGAGCGGGTACGACTACCTCACCCGTCAGGTCGCGGCGCAGGACGCCACGGACAAGGGCCACACCGGCCTGGCCAGCTACTACGCCCAGAAGGGTGAGACCCCCGGGGTCTGGGTGGGCTCCGGGATGGCCGGCATCGACGGCCTCGACGTCGGCGACGTCGTCACGCAAGAGCAGATGCAGGCGATCTTCGGCTCCGGCCACCACCCCCTCGCGCAACAGCGACTGGACCGGCTCGCCGGGCCGGACCTGACCCAGAGTGACTACCAGGCGGTGACCCGGCTCGGTCTGCCGTACAAGGTGTACTCGGGTGATGTCAGCGCGTTCCGGATCGGGGTGGCCCGCCGGATCCACGAGCTCGCCACGGAGCTGGGGGCCGGCCTCGGTGACGACCTCGGTGACGGCTCGGACGCCGTCGTTCCGCTGGAGGAGCGGGCCCGGATCCGGACCGAGGTGGCGACCGATTTCTTCCGTGCCGAGCACGGCCGGGACCCCGCCTCTGGGTCGGACGGCGTCCGGGAGATCGCCGCGACGATCGCGAGACACTCCCGTCCCCGGACGACCGCGGTCGCGGGCTACGACCTGACCTTCTCACCGGTCAAGAGCGTGAGCGCCCTTTGGGCGGTGGCCGATCCGGCGACCGCCGCCGCGATCGAACGGGCCCACCTGGCGGCCGTCGGGGACGCGCTGCGGTTCCTGGAGGAGCACGCCTTGTTCACCAGGACCGGCACCAACGGGGTCCGTCAGGTCGAGGTCCGGGGGTTGGTGGCGACCGCGTTCACGCACCGTGACTCCCGCGCCGGGGACCCTGACCTGCACACCCATGTCGCCGTCGCGAACAAGGTGCAGACCCTTGACGGGCGCTGGCTCAGCATCGACGGGCGGGTGCTGTTCAAGGCCAACGTGTCCGCCTCCGAGACCTACAACACCGCCCTCGAGAAACACCTCCACGCCGGCCTGGGGCTCCGCTTCCACGAGCGTGACACTGAGCTACACAGCTCACGTCAGAAGCCTGATGTCGACGATTCCCGGAAGCGTGCGGTCGGGGAGGTGGTCGGGGTCGACCCCCGACTGAACGAGCGGTGGTCGGCGCGGCGGGCGGCCGTCGTGGCCCGCCGCGGCGACCTCGCCCAAGCCTTCCAGCGCGACCATGGGCGGCCCCCCACAGCGGTGGAGTCGATCCAGCTCGCGCAGCAGGCCACCCTGGAAACCCGGCAGGCGAAGAAGGACCCGCGGACCCTGGCTGAGCAGCGCGCCGCGTGGCGCCAGCAGGCGATCGAGGTCCTCGGCGACGAGCCCGCCCTGACGGCGATGACCCGGGCGGCCACTGCGCCAAAAGCGGCGTCGCAGCCATCTGGTAGCCGGGTCGACGCCGCGTGGATGGACGCGACGGCCGCCTCGATCGTCGCCTCGTTGGAGGCGAGCCGAAGCACGTGGCAGGTGTGGCACGTCCGGGCCGAGGCGCAGCGTCGGGTGAGATCCACCGACCCCGCTGACCTCGCTGTCAGGGACGTGGACGCCGTGGTGGGGCTGATCGTCGACGACGTCCTCGAGCGCCGGTCGGTACGTCTCACCGACCAGGGGGACGGGATCCGCGAGCCGGCGCAGCTGCGGCGCCGGGATGACTCCAGCGTCTACACGGTGCACGGCGCGGACCAGTACAGCTCGGCCGTTGTCCTGTCGGCCGAGCAGCGCCTCCTCGATGCTGCCGGGCGCCTCGACGGGGCCACCGTCGACACCCCAGCGGTCGACTTGGCGTTGCTCGAGTCGGCCGCGAACGGGGTCACCCTCAACGCCGGGCAGGCCGCGCTGGTGCGCGGGATGGCGACCTCCGGGGCGCGGCTGCAGCTGGCGATCGCACCCGCCGGAGCGGGGAAGACGACCGCCCTACGGGCTCTGGCCACCGCCTGGGCCAACGGCGGCGGCCACGTCATCGGCCTCGCCCCGTCAGCGGCCGCAGCCGCCGTCCTCCGCGATCAGATCAGCACCCCCACCTCAGTAACACCGGCGTCATCCGAAGCCGCCGCCGTCCGCACCATCGGCACCCACGGAAGGGTCGGTCCAGTTCACCCGGGGCCGGCGGTCACCGACACCCTCGCCAAGCTCACCTGGTCCATCGACCACAGCGACCTGCCCGACTGGGCCGCCCACATCGACGCCGCCGGCCTCGTGCTCATCGACGAGGCCGGCATGGCCGACACCCTCACCCTCGACACCGTCGTCCAGTTCGTCACCGCCCGCGGCGGATCGGTCCGCCTCATCGGCGACGACCAGCAGCTCGCCGCGATCGGCGCCGGTGGCGTCCTGCGCGACATCGCCCACCACCACGGCGCGCTGCGGCTGACCGAGCTGATGCGCTTCACCGACCCCGCCGAAGCCGCCGCCACCCTCGCCCTCCGCGACGGCGCACCCGAGGCGCTCGGGTTCTACCTCGACCGCCACCGCGTCCACGTCGGCGACCCCGCCACCACCACCGAGGACGTCTTCACCGCCTGGCAAACCGACACCGCCACCGGCCTGGACGCGATCATGCTCGCCCCCACCCGCGAGCTCGTCGCCCAGCTCAACCAGCGCGCCCGCGCCCACCGAATCGACAGTCAGCCGCCAGGCCACGATCGAGGGACGGAGGTCACTCTGGCGGGCGGGAACGCCGCCTCGGTCGGGGACCTCGTGATCACCCGCTCCAACGACCGCCGACTCAGGGTGACCCCGACGGACTGGGTCAAGAACGGCGACCGCTGGACCATCCTCGACGTCGGCGACGACGGCCGGCTACGAGTCCAACACGTGAGGAACCGACACACCATCACCCTCCCCGCCGGCTACGTGACCGCGTCCACGGAGCTGGGCTATGCCACCACCGTCCACGCCGCCCAAGGCGTCTCCGCGGACACCATGCACGGCCTCGCCACCGGGCAGGAGTCACGCCAGCAGCTCTACACGATGCTCACCCGCGGCCGCGTCGCCAACCACGTCTACGTCCAGGTCGTCGGCGACGGCGACCCGCACACCGCGATCCACCCCGACACCCTCACCCCACCGACCGCCACCGACATCCTCGAGACGATCCTGGCCCGGGACCACTCACCCAGTTCCGCGACCACGCAGCTCCGCGACGCCGCCGACCCCGCCAGGCTCCTCGGCCAAGCGACCGCCCGCTACACCGACGCCGTCCACTACGCCACCGAAGATCTCCTCGGTCCCGACCGCATCCACGCCCTCGAACAGGACGCCGACCAAGCTGTCCCCGGACTGACCGAACAGCCTGCCTGGCCCACCCTGCGCGCGCACCTGATGCTGCTCGCCGCCCACGACCTCGACCCCACAGCCGCGCTGCGCACCGCCGCCTTCACCCGGGAGCTCGACACCGCAGCCGACCCCGCAGCCGTCATCGACTGGCGCCTCGACGACCCCAGCCTGCCAACCACCTACCCGCGCCACGCTGGCAGTGACACACCCAGCACCGGCCCGCTGCCGTGGCTTCCCGGCATCCCGCCGGCCCTGGCGAAGCACCCGACGTGGGGCGAATACCTCACCCGCAGAGCGGAACTCGTCAGCACCCTCGCCGCTCAGGTCAAGGACGCAGCCCACACACGGACGCCCGCCTGGGTCACCCACACCGCCGCCCGCCTCGACCCCGCCGTCCTCGCCGACGTGCAGATCTGGCGGGCCGCCACGCAGGTTCCCGACACCGACAGGCGGCCCACCGGGCCCCCACAGCTGCAGAAGGCGGCAGCCCTCTGGCAGCGCAAGCTCGCTTCGCAACTTCAGGGCAGCCGCTCCCCCGCCCTTCAGGAATGGCAAGAGCTCCTGCACGCCGCCGCCCCCGGAATCCGCCGTGACGACTTCACCCCGACCTTGGCCGAACGGCTCGCCGCCATCTCCCGCGCCGGGCTCGACGCACTCGGCCTACTCCGGCGTGCCTCGGTCGTCGCGCCGCTCCCCGATGACCACCCCGCCGCCGCGCTCTGGTGGCGCCTGAGCCGCCACCTCTCGCCGGCTGTCGCCGCGGACCTGGACCACGCGCGCCGTTACAGCCACGACGCGCTCACAACGTCGTGGGTGCCGCACCTGACCGCCACCTACGGCCCCGCCCGCGCCCAGGAGCTGCAGGCCAGCCCGTGGTGGCCTGCCCTGGTCACCAGCATCGACCACGCCCTGCAACGCGGCTGGGCCCTGCAGGACCTGCTCGACACCAACCCCAGTCACAACCGCGCCGCATACGACCAGGCAGCTCCCACATCCGGTGACCTCGACGACTGCCAGGCCATGGTGTGGCGGATCACCGTCCTCACCGACCCTCCCCCGCCGCTGGAGGACGTGGACGACCACCCGGCGCACGAGGACGAGCTGCCCCCAATGGACATCGACTGCGGCGTCGACCCTCTGAGTGAGGCACCCACCCCGGAGCAATGGCACGAACTCCCCAACGCGGGCAGCGACTTGGGCACGGAGCACCATGACATAGGCGCCAAGGCTGACGCCAACGGAGCAGCGGCTCCCGTCGATATCGCCGCCGAGGCCGGTGCCGCGGTTGAAGCGCGGCTGCAGCTCGCCGCCATGGTCCGCGAGACGATGGGAGCCCTGGACCCCGCCGACGATGACGTGGAGGTCATGGTCGCCCGTGCCGCGCTGTGGGACGACAGCCCGGTCAGTCGCGAGCGGATGCTCGCGATCAACCAGCTCACGCAGACCTACTTCCGCGACCAGCTCCCTGGCAGCTGGGCCGAGCAGTACCTGCGCGAACGGTTCGGTGCCGTAAGCGAATCGCCCCCTGGACCGCGTGGACCTGGTGGCTCCCTGACTGCGTTCGCGCCGGGGTACGCGCCCGCCGGCTGGACCTCTCTGGTCACCACCCTGCGACGCTCCGGCGTTACCGACATCGAGATGCTCACCGCGGGGGTCGCCAGCCTTGCCCGCACCGGCAGACTGATCGACCGGTTCCGGGACCGGGTCATGCTCCCGATCACCCAAGACGGCGACGTCCTCGGCTTCGTCGGACGCCGCCACCCCGCCCTCACCGACGACGCAGGTCGTGGCCCTGGTGTGCCGAAGTACCTCAACACCGCCGACACGCCCCTGTTCCACAAGGGCGCCCACCTCTACGGCATACCGCCGGGGTCCCTGCCCGACGACACAGCCCTCGTCCTCGTCGAAGGCCCGATGGACGCCATCGCGGTCACCCTCGCCGGCGGCGGAGCCTTCGTCGGCGTCGCCACCCTCGGCACCTCCCTCACGAACCAGCAGACCGCGCAACTGGCGGCGCTGGGCCGGCCTCTGGTCGTGGCCACTGACGGCGACCTGCCCGGCCGGGTCGCCGCCGAACGGGACTTCTGGATGCTCGCCCCGAACGGACTCGCCCCTGCCGTGGCCCTCTTCCCCGACGGGTCAGACCCCGCCGACGTCCTGACCGGCCGGGGCCAGCGCGCGCTGCTCGAGACCCTCCACCGCGCCCGCCCCCTGTCGTCGCTGCTCGTCGAGGAGCGACTCGACAACCTCACCGGCGAGGCCGCCCTGCAGCAGGCCAGCCAGATCCTCGCCGCCCAACCCAGCGCCACGTGGGAGGCGGGGAGCCGACACGTCGCGCAGCGACTCGGGGTCCCACTTCAGACCGCCCGCGCCTGCCTCACCGGCCACGCCGAGGACTGGAACCGCAACCCGCGGACCACCGCCCAGCAGCAGCTGACCGCCGTCCGCGGGGTCCGCGCGCGGCTCGAGAACATCGCGGAACAGCAGCCGGTCGACCGGTGGCGCGGGCTGGCCCGGGAACTCGACCCCCGACTCACGGCCCAGAGCGACTGGCCCGCCCTGGCCAGCATGCTCGACCACGCGCATCGGGGCGGACACGACGTCGCCGCGCTGTGCCGGGAGCTCATCGACGAGGAGCCGCTCCAGGACCGACCGGCGCAAGAGCTCCGCCACCGCCTCGCGGTCCGGCTCCCCGACGACCCTGCGTCCGACGATGTGCCGTTCAACGAGCCCGAGACTGCGAGCCGCCACCGGACCGGTGCGGCCATGCAGCAGGCGGCCGGCGGCGACAGACCGGCGCACGGACGAGGCTCCATCCGGCGCTGAGGTCACAACCCCGGGGACCACCCTGGACCGAGCGATGACCACTGCCAGCGGCTAACGCCGTACGGACGTTCCGTAATCGGGCCAGGTCCGGATGACCTGCAAACGCTGACGCTCGCCATTCCAGATCTCTGCGGAGGAACATGTGAGTGACTGGGTCATCGGCGTACCGAAAGCCGAAGCGCCCAGACCATCGTCGACCCGTGCGCTCTGAGGCATTTCGCGTGTTTAGTGGGCTGCGTCGAACGCGGCAACAATCCGTTGCGGGATCCGTCCACGCGCGGGCACGTCATGCCCGTTGCTGTGCGCCCAGGCGCGGATCTCCGCGTTACGCGAGTCGCCTGCGGCTGCGAGCCGCTGACGGGTGCGTGCGGGCCGCCCTGAGGTCCGCGCCCGGTCGGTCCAGTGCCCCAGGGTCTTGCGCAGCTCCTTCGCGTTCTTCTCCGACAGGTCAATCTCGTAGGACTTGCCATCGACGGCGAACGTGATTGTCTCGGCTGCCTCAGTGCCGTCAATGTCGTCGACCAGAGTGGTGATCACTTGTTGGGCCATGACGCGATCGTAGGGGCGGCTGGCTCCGGTGGAGTGCCGCCTCTCTGAAGGACGGTCGTTCTGCGGCGACATCACGCGAATTTCTCAGCGGTCGGCTCAACTCTGAGGAGCGTTCACCGTACGGTGAACGAGTGGACGGGGGGACCGACGAAAAGCGCATGCGCCTGCGCTACGCCGGCTCCTGCTGGGTCTGTGGTGTGCAGCTCCCCGCCCGGGCCGAGGCAATCTATGAACGGACGACGAAGACGGTCCGCTGCGTCAGTCACGACGTGCTCTCACCGATCGAACCCGCTGATGCGGGAGCGGTCGATGCTGCTGTTGTGGACGTCGTTGAGTCCGGCACCGCGGGAGCATCAGCGCGTCGCGAGTTCGAGCGCCGCAAGGCCAAGCGTGAAGAACGCATCCGGGCTGCGCACCCGAAACTCGGCGGTCTGATCCTCACCCTCTCCAGCGAGCGACAGTCAACGACCGCCTGGGACACCGGCGCCGCCGGGGAAGAACGACTCGGCAAGGGCTTGGACGGCCTCGCCTCAGACAACGTCCGGCTGCTGCACGACCGCCGGATCCCGAAAAGCAGGGCGAACATCGACCACCTGGCCGTGACCGCCAGCGGTGTCTATGTTATCGACGCCAAGAAGTACCGCGGCCGTCCCCACCTCAAGATCGAGGGCGGCCTCTTCCGGCCCCGCACCGAACGGCTACTTGTGGGTTCCCGCGACTGCACCAAGCTCGTCGACAGAGTGCTCAGACAGGTCGACGTGTTGCGCGGACTGCTCGACATCGACGTCCCGGTCCACGGCGTGCTCTGTTTCATCGAAGCGGACTGGCCCCTGATCGGCGGCACCTTCACGACCCGCGGCGTTCAGGCGTTGTGGCCCAGCAAGCTCTACCCCCAGCTCCAGGCAGGAGGCCCCTACACCGGCGACACCATCGCCGCGATGCACCGCCAACTCGCAGAAGCACTACCCCCGGCCTGAAGCACCGCCCACGCCGAAACGCGGCGGAAGGACCATAGGACGGTCCATGGACTTGGCAGCGCCCATCATGCGTTACCCCGGCTTCTGCGCTCTTACCGTCTGGAGACAGGGTGGGGGTACGGCTCGTGCTGCTGGTCGGCGCTCCCCACATCACCGTTGCCTCAGCTCCGAACCTCGTCGCGCCGGTCGCCATACGTCGTAGCTACTACATGGGCCGAGTGCTTGTGGCTTCAGACCAACGCTCGTTGGGGGGACCTGATAGACACTGCATGTGGCCACCAAGATCGTCGTTGACACCGTCTCCCGCATCGCTCGCCGAGACAAGGGGCGAGCGGAAGCCCAGTTACAGGCCGACATCTACGCCCTCCTGACCGTGGGGGCTCTTCAGCTCAATCAGGACGACGTCGCGCGACTGGAGGTGCCCACACAGGACGGGACGCGGCGTCGGCTGGACATCGAACTTGGGCACTGTTGCATTGAGGTCAAGAAGGACCTCCGCATAGGTTCGATCTTGGCGGACGCCCGTGTACAACTCGCTGGCTATGTACAGACGAAGTCTCAGCAGACTGGAGCACGATACGTCGGTGTCATCACGGATGGCGTGGCGTGGCATCTGAACCACTTGGTGGCAGACGAACTGCGAGAGGTGGCCACGTACACGGCTTCACCCGACGAGCCGGACGGCCTGGTGATCTGGCTGGAGTCTGTGCTCGCAACGGACGAGAAAATTCCGCCGTCGCCCAAGGAGATTCGGGACAGGCTTGGAGCAGATTCACCAGCGCACCTGCTCGACCATGCCACCCTTAGGGCGCTGTACGAGGCGAGTGCCACCCGCCCGGAAGTAGCGGTCAAGCGTGACCTCTGGGCGAAGTTGCTGCGGACGGCGTTTGGCTCCGCCTTCAGCGAGTCACCCGAGTTGTTCATCGACCACACCCTTCTGGTGCTCACTGCTGAGTCAATTGCTCACGGGGTGGTTGGGTTCGACCTCACGAGCGGCCAGTTGACCCCGCAGGACATCGCGAGAGGGTCTAAATTCCAGGATGCCCAGATCTACGGCGTGGTTGAAGAGGACTTCTTCGATTGGGTTCTCGACGTCCCTGGTGGACCTGGGTTTATCACCGAACTCGCCCGCCGTATCGGCCGGTTCGACTGGTCCGGCCCTCTGCGACACGACGTCCTCAAAGCGCTATACACGTCCGTTCTCCCTGCCAAGGTTCGAGAGGCTCTGGGCGAGTACTACACGCCTGACTGGCTGGCGGACCGCATGGTGGCGGAGTGCTACACAGACCCACTCAACCAGCGCCTGCTCGAGCCCTCTTGTGGGTCGGGGACCTTCTTGCTACACGCTGTGCGCGCGCACCTGGAGGCTGCCGAGACTGCCGGCTCTACCGCCGGCGCGGCAGTTGCCTCGGTGGTGTCATCGGTAATCGGGATGGACGTGCACCCGGTATCGGTGATCCTGGCTCGAGTCACCTATCTCATGGCGATTGGCAGAGATCGCTTGAACGCACCTGACAGAGGTCCGTTGGCCATACCGGTCTATCTCGGGGATTCGGTGCAGTGGGAGCAGCACACGGATCTCATCAGCGCCAATGACGTGATCACCATCAGTACAGCTGGCGACGATCTGGTCTCTGGCGGTGGCGTGCTTTTCGGCGACGACCTGCGTTTTCCACAGTCGGCGCTCGCAGACGCTGGGACATTTGACCGGCTCGTCAACGCCATGGCGGACAAGGCGCGCGACGCGTCACCACGTTCCAGCGGGGATGTGATCGCGCCTGTCCTGAAGCAGTTTGGGATCCACCACGGTGAGCGTGACCTGCTCACCGAGACTTTCGACACCATGCGCCGGCTCCACGCGAGCGGCCGCGACCACATCTGGGGCTACTACGTTCGCAACCTCATCAGACCCTTGTGGTTGGCAGACCCCAAGAACCGGGTCGATGTTCTCGTAGGGAACCCGCCTTGGCTGAGGTACTCGAAGATGACGTCGGCGATGCAAGCCCGCTACCTGGTCTTGGCGAGGCAGAGAAACCTGCTGAGTGGAGGTTTGGGCGCCTCCGCGCGCGACCTCGCCACGCTCTTCGTGGTGAGAGCAGTGGAGCTGTACCTGAAGCCCGGTGGGGCGTTCTCCTTCGTCATGCCCCACGGCGCTCTCTCGCGCAAGCCGCACTCGAACTTTCGATCCGGGAAATGGGGCCACAAGGGGCTAGTCCTCGCGGCTTCGTTCGACCAGGCGTGGGACCTTGACAAGGTCACCACCGGCTTTCCCATGAGTTCATGCGTCGTGCACGGTCGACTCAGCGCTCAGCCGGTGCCCATGCCTGGGGACGTTCAGGCTTGGACCGGGAAGCTGCGGAACCCGGACGTGACCTGGCAAGTGGCGCGGAAGAACGTGACTACGGCGAGTGGTCACGTGGTTGCGATCGATGGCTCGGCCGGTACTGCGGGCTCGGCGTACCGCAGTTCCTTTCGCCAAGGCGCGATTCTGGTCCCGCGCTACTTGCTCTTCGTCACCGAGGAATCGAACGCCAACCCACTGGGGGCGGGTGCCGGGCGAGTGTCCGTCTCATCGGCGAGATCTCCACAAGAGAAGGACCCATGGAAGAGTCACCCGTCGATTAGTGGCACGGTTGAGAAGCGGTTCGTGAGGGACGTGTTGCTGGGTGAGTCAGTCGTCCCGTTCCGGGTCCTCCCGGCGCGCCGATCGGTTCTCCCTGTGAACGATGCGCGGATCCTCACCCGCGCTGAGGTCGCTGCCGAGGCTGGTCTGAGCGGCTGGTGGGACCGAGTCGAGAAAGCCTGGGAGATGGGCAGGAAGCCATCCGAAGGACTGCCTCTCCTGGAGCGCTTCGACTACCACCAGCAACTGTCCGCGCAACTGCCTGCGGCGACCAACCGCGTGCTGTACAGCAAGGCAGGGAACAGGCTGGCTGCGGCCCGCACGGATGATCCCCGTGCCCTGATAGACCACAAGCTTTACTGGGCGGCCGTCAGCGGGGTCAAAGAGGCGCGCTACTTGGTAGCCATCCTCAATAGCGACCGCTTACTGCGCCGCGTCACGCCACTGCAGACCAAGGGACTGTTTGGTCCTCGCGACTTCGACAAGCACATCTTCTACGTACCGATCCCTGTATTCGATCCGACCAACACCCTGCACGCACAGATCGCAGACCTTGCAGGGGACGCCGAGTCGGTGGCTTGCTCTCTGCTTCTGCCGCCGGGCATAGGCTTCCAAACCGCCCGCACGCTCATCCATGAGGAACTCGTTCGCAAGGGTCTAAACGGACAGATCGAGTCGGCGGTTGACCAATTGATCGGCACAAACACGTAGCGTGATCGCCCGCTGAGTCGTGCCTGGCCCTTCTTGCCCATGGCCAGCGTCAGCACTCCCATCATCGGAAGACGCCACCCCCACCCTCGATCGAGGGCCGACCAGGTGCGCACCTTGGATTCTGAAGAGCGCTATCAATTCACGGCCAACAGTGACCGACTGGCTACCGAGACAGAACACGCCGTGCTGGGCGCAACAGAGCCCCAATCGTGGTGCTGCACCCAGCCGTAGCAGCGCTGGGAAACCGGCTCGTTCTGCTCGCAGTGCTGCGCGGCTTCAGCGGGGCATAGGGCGCAGGCGTGGCCGCAATCTACACACTTGCGGCCTGTTCGACGGCGCGGTAGGTCGTTGGCGGGCGAGCCCGGGAGTCGCCACGAGCGCGGCGGTGACCTCGCCGGAGGACCCGAACCATTGGTCGCGGACGAGCTTGGCAATCGTCTCACCATCCAGAGATCTCCACTCCTGATCGGGACGCGTCAACCGAGGTGTCTGAAGTGCTTCAGGATCCGAATGGTGTTGTAGCCGTCGATGGTCATATAACGCCTTGGATTTGCGGGGTCTGCCGCGAACGCGTGGAGCATGTGCTGCACCGGCGCCGTAATCGCGTGGCAGTGCTGGACGACGAGGAGGTCCGCAGCAGTATGAGCGAGACGCGATATTTGGTCACCGTTCTTTCCGAGGTCGGAAATGGTCATGGGGTGGAACTTGGCGGGCCCTTTGAGAAGGAAGGCAGCTCGCAGCCGTTTGCCATTGACTGTCATGCGGTCACTCCAAAGATCAAACTGCTCACCGCCCCAGTCCTTCGGCACCTCTGGTTCGCCGATGATGCCCGCGAGCCAGATCTTCAATTGCTCCTCTGTCACATCTCTGAGGCGATCCAAGTCGGGCCGGCCTAGTCGCATGCCCCAATCCACGCCGGCAAACTGGTCCACGGCGCCTGGCCAGACGTGCAGAGGCTCAGTTTCCACGAATCCGAGGCCTCGGTATATGACGCCCCGACCCCAGCGGTTCGCAATCAAAATCGGACGTATGTCGACTTCTTGGGGAGAAAGTGCCGTCACATAACCAACTACGAACTGCCGCTTCGCCCCGCTGAGCTCCCCTGCGGATGTTTCGCTCGTGAGGTGGCGAACGTTATACGAACCGGTGACACTTACTGTGGAGTCCGTAGCGAGCGGAGCCGTGAAGGAGGCCCTCGCCACACGACCTGCTGCTAGGCTGTCCAGCGCCTTTCCCACGCCCTTAAAGTAGAACCGCTGCTCCACCCAAACGAGTTGTCCGGCATCCAGCGTTTGCTCGGCATGTGCCACTGCGAGAGAAACCGGCTTGAGTTCCGCAAACGCCTGGGCGAGCGCACGTTCCATGAGGTCCATGTGGAACGAGCGCCACATTGGGTTGTTCTCTGCTGGCAACCTCGAAGCCACTTCACGCGCAGCTGCGTCGTCCAAAAGACTGAGGGCTAACTTCGGATGGATGAACCATGCGTCGAGAACAAGCGGCTCATCCACTCAGGCATCATCTCATTGCCGCGGGCCGGATGCGCCCGGTTCTTTGAGCGGAGAAGGCGCGGCCGAAGGCTGGCCGGCCAGCGCGCTGGGGTGCCCAGCGCGCCAGTCGTGGCGAGGAGTGGTCCGCGAACGAGACCAGTCGAGGCCGGAGGGGCCGCCGCGCTTCGGTGCCCCTAACGAGCGGTAGGCGGCAGGTCCCGGACACGCCCTATCTGGGAGAAGGGACGCACCGCCCCCCTCTGCCCACGGGGCGGCTATTGGGATGCCGGCTACGTAAGGGAGGCACGACGACGGGGCGCATCTCGCTACCCGGACCGTTTGACCGCGCATCTTGCGGTCAGCTATTGCCGAGCGGTCCCACGGCTGGATTCTCAGTGTGGTCCTCTGGTGGGCCCTGAACGTGGGAGTCTTTCAGGCATGCCACGTCATCTCCGACAGTTCGCGCGCGACGCTCGGTACCAGGTGGTCAAGAACCCCTATGTTGGTGCCGTCTGGTTCGGGGTGGCCCTGATCACGCTAGTCATCAGCACATACCTGCTGAGTAACCCTGCAGATCTTCTTGCGCAGCAGTTCGGTCTACGAGAACGATCCACATTGGCAACATTGGAGCCAGCCGAGGCATCTCCTTCATCTCCGGCCACAGTTGGCCCAGTAGCCAACCTATACGTGGATGTCTTGGATATCGACGCATCCAACGGGACAGCGTCGGCTGAGGCCGTTTTATCGGTACCGGGCTCGACTCTGACTAACAGCGAAGTGTCTGGCGACGCCACACTGCGGGTCGCGAATCACGAGTCATCATGGCCTATCGAATCACTGGCTGCACACACAAGCGAGACCTACCTTCGACAACGTGTGACTCTAGATATTTATGGCTCGAGCCGAGAGTTTCCTAGCGATAGGTACTCAATCTATCTCACGCCAAGCCTCCGATTCTCCCGACCACTTAACATCACAACCTCGCGGCCGAACATGGAGCCCACCACCAAAGACTACTCCTCGCTGCCAGTCCGGGTCACCGTGGACGTTATCCGTGTCGGAGATATTCAATTCACGGTGTTGCCGCGTTCGTTGCTGGGTCCTCGAGATGGCCTGGTGCTACCGGACGTCGTTATTGGGCGAAGTTGGACCTACACTTGGTTCATCTACGGTTTGGCGTCTGTGCCTGCCGTGCTCATGGTTGCCTATCTTGCGCTACGCCGGAATGGTTCTAGGCTGGCCTTGGAGGCTGTGAGTCCAATTGAGTTTGCCGCGGCTGTTCTGAGCCTATACGCGCTGCGTCAAGTCCTGGTGCCACCAAACATTTCAGGCCTCACCGCGCTCGACAAATGGCTGTCTGTGGAACTGACGGGGGTGGTTGCGGTTGTGTTGGTCGCATCAGTGCAGGCAAGTCTTAAACATGCGCGGCCCCAAGAGCTCGAAATCGCGAGAACCACAAGGCGCCCTCGAACTCTTGGTAGGACGCGTCCTTCGGTGCAGTCGAGCCGACGGCGCACAAGCAGGCGCGTGGCGCGACGATGACGTTGAGCAAGTTGCGAGACGGCCACTGGCCGGCCGCAGAATTGTCCCAGACCGTTGCCTGATTCGATATAGGAGCGGGGCCTCCGCTCCGGCATCGCATCAGGACGATTCGAACTCGTGAGTTGGTCGGATCACTCCAGGGAAGCAAGGGGGAGCGACGCGGCAGCTGTTCAAGGCCGCTTCGCTCATGCTGCATATTCTCTGAATGAAGCGCAACACATTTCAACCCACGAGCCTCTTATACCTTGTCCTGATGGCGTCAACCCCTCCTTCGAGAATGAGGCAGACGCTGTCCCTTACTGCTTTCGTCTGAAGCGTTCCCGATGCCTCCAACCCTGGTAGCTCTTGTCCATGCTGGATCACTAGGACCTGCTCGGACGCAGAGGTGACGACGATGTTTGCGTTGTGCGTCGAGATAATTAGTTGTCGGTTGCGTTTGATGTGCTTGAGCGTCTCGACCGCTAGATGCTTGATTAGCTTGTTCTCAAGGTCGTCTTCCGGCTGATCAAGTAGGAGTGGCTCCCTGCCCATCTGCAGAATGACGGCAAGCAGGGCAGCCGTCTTTTGGCCGGGTGAGCCTTGATCGACCGGCGTGAAGTTGCTGCTGCCGTTCGGCTTGTACTCGACCGTGACAAGGTCCTCCGGGAACCAGAGAACGATGTTGGTCTCAAGGTCGAATGCATCGCCATTGTCAGGGCGACGGTGGAACCTAGCATCGATTCGCACCCGTTGTGCGATGTCTGAGTCGACGCCGCGCTGGACCAGATCCAGAAGATCCTTCTTGAATGACGGAACAACTGTCTGATGGAACGTAGGATTCTTTGGCTGAGCATCAAAGAGAGGCTTGGCAATGCCCTCCTGCATGAAGACGTTATCGAACGAATCGGGCCGGTTTAAGACCGTGCGAAGCTCTTCCCCCACGCCTGCAATGCCGCCTTGATGATACACCCGAACACGTGTGCGAGCCTCGGTGTTTGTCGAAAGGCCATTCACATAATCGGACCTGCGCTGGTGCAGCTCCTTGCGCATTTCCGCAAGGAGGCCCTGAAGTTTCCCAAGTTCGTTCCTGTGAGCCTCGACCTTCTTGTCAGAGTTCTCGAAGGCGAGCAGTTCGCGCTGCAGTTGCTTCTCGAGTTGACGGTCAGCGTGGGTTTGTTCTGGTAACGGGGTTCGAGTCTCGCCGCCTTGCTCGGATAGCCATTTGCCCAGCTCGTCGATTCGGGTAGTCCAGCGCGCCTGGGTGTTTCCGAGCTGCCAGTCCTTCGCCGACGCTTCTAATTTCGTGACCACGGCGTCGATGAGGGTCGCTGCCTCGGTGAAACTCGCGGTGCGGTCTCGGTAGCCGGCCACCTCGCCATGGGTGTCCGCTAATGAGCGGAGCGCGGTGGCCTGCCGTTGCAACTCATGCACCAGTTCACTGGCGTCCTTCTCTCCGGCTGTGACGGCCCGCAGGTGGGACTCGGTCTCCTCGAGTTCTTGATACTGGGGATCGGCTCGCAGTTGGGCAAGGTGGTGGAGCCGGCCCTGTACCTCCTGAAGGCGTCCTCGCAGTCGATCAGCCCGGTCGGTCTCTGTCAACAATTCCCGCAGTCGCTCTCGGCCGCGGCGGAACTGGCTTTCGAGTGCTGAGTAGCGCTCGTTCCACTCTGCCTTGTGTACCTCCTCCATCCGGTCGAGGATGGCCAGGAAACTCTGTGGCTGTCGGGCCAGTTCGTAGATCTGCTTCTGACTGAAGACCTGGATGGGCGCTCGGTCGGAAACTTGCCCTGCCTGCGGCTCCCAAACGGATCCGTTCCACGCCTCGATGCGGGATTCATTGGGGCTGCTACCTGACCACAGCACCCGGAGGGGCAAGGTGTCTTTGGTGTACCGCACCTCGATCTCAGAGGAGTCATCCCACCACTGTTGCGCTCGGTCGCCGCCCGGAACGAACCGTTGAAGATCGGGCATCAGCGCCGTCTCTCGGAGGTCGGCGCTGCGGCCCATCACTAATCGGATCAGCTCCACAATGGTGGATTTGCCAACTCCACGCCCGCCGATGAGGCAGTTCATCCATGGATTGAAGCTGTACGTCTCCATGGTTCCCCTGTGGCTGACGGAGACCCGGTCGATGTGTCCATGGAAGATGCGGTTGGGATCGATGCTGCCCTGCCGAGCGCGCCGCACCGACTCTTTGGGGTCGGTCAGAGCCAACTTGAGACCTTCCAAGTCGAGATACTCAGCCTTGATCCAAGTGAAATGCGTTCCCGGAGCCTTGGCCTCATGCTCAGGTGGGCACCCGTCAGTGGTGAGGAAGTGTGCGTCCGACCCGAGCAGTGCAACCCAACCATGACGTTCCGCTTGATGTACGTTAGCGTCGTCGACAATTTCAACAGCAACGATGTTCGTCTGTTTGATCGTGGGCAGGTCTAGCTCAGACCGAGTGAGAAACCCTGCATTTTGATCGGCATGGGCCGGTATGCATATGCCGCCTGCCTTCTCAATCTCTCGCGCAGCATCCACAACTGTCGCGTTGGCTGTCTGGGTACTGCCCCCGCGCCTGCCTCCGTAGTCGCAGCGCGCGATCACCTCGTTGATCGCTTGTGCGGGGGTCTGAGGATCAAAGATGCCAAGGAGGTGCACACCCCCAGACACAGTCAGCTCCACGCCAGGGAAGAGGGTGAGGTCCCCCACATTTGAGTTCTCATCGCGAAGTTGCTCCAGCGCGAATCGCGCCTGCTCGATGCCTTCGTGGGTGTTGTGGTCCGTGATTACAACACCGTCGATGCCGGCGTCCAGATACGCCTGTAGCCAAGCACGGAATGACGGCTTCTCGCCGTCAGCGTCCTGACCTTCGCTGCTCCCGAAGTCTCGGGAGGCGGGCGAATGCGCGTGGATGTCGACCCGCCACCACCGAGCTCCGGTACGCACCTCACGCGCACCGACGGTGGAGGAAGTCTCAATGGTCACGCTGCTGTCCCCTGAAGTCATGGGTGTGATATTCGCATACGCCTGCGACGGCGCCACGACTGCACGAGGGAACCGAATGTAGGCGAGGTTCGCACGTCTTCGTGGGCGGTAGGCCGGTGGAGACCACGCGCGCCCTATCTGGGCGGTCGACAACAGGTTCCGTACCCGCCCTAACTGGGGATAGGGGCGCCTACCCCGGGGGGAAGGACTCGCGTCCGTCGGCACGTCGTTGAAGGGGCCACGCGAGGCCATTCGGCTCCTGCTGCGTCTCCGAAGGTTCTCTGTGCTCGCTGTTCTTGCTCATTCATCGCCGTCGTCGAGGATCTCGCCAGTCTCGAGGTCGACGACCTCTGGGCTGAGGTGTCCGGTGTCGACGAGGTGCAGTCGCAGGGTCTCGCTGGGGTCTCGGCGCGTGCTCTTCGCGAGGGCTTCGTCGTTGGAGAACGCGGTGTCGCGTTGCTGGACGGCGTGCTCGGCGGCGTGGCGGTTGTGGCGGCCGCGGGCGGGCCAGTCGCTGTGGCCTTCCTCGCAGTGGTCCTTCAGTCGGGTCCGGAGTCGTTCGGTGAAGGCGGGAAGGGAGTAGCGGTGCCATTCCTCGAGGGCGTCGCTCGTGAAGCCGAGGCCGGCGCGGCGGCGTTGGTCGGCCAGAACGGCGATCTCGTGGACGAGGTGGGGATGCTGGGGCCAGCAGGGCGGGATGATGCCGACAACGTCCCAGACGTACTCGACGTTGAGCCAGTCGACGACCTGGTCGAGCCAGGTCCACAGCTCGCGCCGTAGCTGCGGTTCTCGGATGCTGGTGGGGTCCCACGGTCGGGGCAACATCCGTAGGTCGCCGAGAGCCTTCTTCTGCTCGGCGGTGCCGTTGGCCGCGAGGTGCAGCTCGCGGTAGCAGTGCGCCAGCCCGCGGCTTGGTTCCGGGAAGGGGCGGACCATGGGGGTCGGCGGGAGCTGGGGATCTGTCGTGACGCTCATCGCCGCACCGTGAACTGCGGCGGGACGTTAGGACGGTCGGTCGTGTCATTGGACAGTCCGTGCCGGCGCGCTTCGACGAGCGCAGCGGTGGCGCGGGCCGCGGGGGTGACCACCAGCCGGCGTCCCTCCCCCAGCTTGGCGCGTGCTGCGGCCTGCTGGGCGAGGAGCTGCCGCCCCTTGGGTCCGTCGACGCACCGATGCAAGGCGGCGATGATCGGTTTGCCGTTCTCGGCGACGACGAGGGCGTGCCGCTCCTTGAGCTGACGGACCTCGGCGCCGGTGAGAATAGGGATGTCCTCGCCAGCGACGTTCCGGCCGCCGCGGTTCCCGCTCTGCCAGCTGGTGCGGGCGACCCGGACGGGCCCGAGGAGGTCGCTGATCTCCTGGTTGAACGCGACGTCCTTGGAGCCGCCGAAGAGGAAGAGGGTGTTCGTCAGCCCGATCAGTGTCCGGGCTTCCTGCTCACCGAAGATGGCGGAGAGCTGCGGCCGGGTCTGCGCGGCCCAGATGAACGAGATCCCGAGGGCGCGTTCGTTGGCCATCCGGGTGCGCAGCGTGGGCAACGGTGCGGTGGAGGGCAGCTCGTCGAGGCAGGCGAGCATCGGCGGGCAAAGCCGCCCCCACGGTGACTGGTTCGCCGCGGCGAGGGCCGTGTCGAGGACGTGTTCGGCGACGGCCGTCATCAGCGGTGACGCGCTGGCGTAGGGGTCCTCCCGTCCGAGCAGGTAGATGGTGCCGCGCCGTGCGATGACGTCGGCGACATCAGTGGCGGG
Organism: Humibacillus xanthopallidus; assembly: GCF_044793955.1. Classification (GTDB taxonomy): domain Bacteria; phylum Actinomycetota; class Actinomycetes; order Actinomycetales; family Dermatophilaceae; genus Humibacillus; species Humibacillus xanthopallidus_C. The sequence goes on from NZ_CP084995.1 coordinate 3,912,924, forward strand.
ACGCCCTGGCCCGGGGACGCAGCGGCGCCGGATCGGCTCCTGGAAGAACAGGCTCATCGTCTGCTGCACGGTGGTGATCGTGTTCCCGGCGGTCCGGTCATCGCCGCGGAGCGCCCCGAACAGCAGCCCGTGCCAGAACGGTGCCGCGTGCGGGTGCTCCCGCAAGATCTCGGTCGGGTCGGTGGCACTGAGCGGGTTCGCCACCCAGCGCAGCACGTCCTGCAGGGTACGGCCGGTCAACGCGGCCGCATGGAAGTAGGCCTGCAGGACTTTCGCGGCCTCGGCCGCGTAGAACCGTGCCGCGTCGTCGCCGTGCCCGCCCGCGACGGCGCCCTTGACGCTGCCGGCGGTGAACGCCTTCGCCCGCCGCTCGGCGAGCATCGGGTCGACGCACCCATCGATCGGGTCCCACACCAGCTCGGGCAACCCCGTGGCTGCGCCGAACGGGTCGAGCACGACACACGGCCGCTCCCCCGCGGAGCGGGCCGTCAGGCTCAGCAGCAGGTCGTCAAGCTTCGTCAGCGTGACCAGTGCCGCGCCGGGAGCCTGCAGCAGCGCGGGGATCAGCGCGTCGAGGGTCTTGCCGCTGCCCTGAGGGCCGATGACCCCGGCGGTGCGGTCCCACGGCACCCACAGCTGCCCGCCCCTGGGCTGGCTCGAGCTGCCGAGCCGCCATCCCACGTGGGTCGGCTCGAAGCGGGACCTGGACCAAGACCCAGAGCGCGACCGTGGCTCAGTTCCTGTCGGCTGCGCTCCTGTCGTCATGCCCGGTCCTTGCCGTAGAGGTCGGGGCGGATGATGCCCCGGACCCGATGGAGCCGACGGCGACCGAGCAGATGCTGCGCCTCGGCCTTGCTGGCCATCCCGTGGATGCGGTGGGGTCCCCACCGCAGCCATAGCGCCCTCCCGGCCCAGCACATGACGATCAGGATCATCAGCTCGGACGCGGCCACCCAGCCGCGTACCGCGGCCGGTGACGCCAGGCTTCCTGCGCCCCGCGGTAGACCGGCGCTGGCGTCCCCGGCCAGGATCCCGGGCACGCTGGTGAACAGGGCCTCCCTGGGCGGGAACGACACGCCGGCCCCGGCGGCGAGGTTCGCGGCGGCCCGGCCGGCCTGCACGCCGAGCACGAGCAGCAGCATCACCGTGACGGCGAGCATGAGCGGGATCTCCCACGTGAACGGATACGGGTTCGAGCGTCGTGACTGCTGCATGTGAGCGCCTCCTTCAGCGACCAAAGCCGTCGACGCCCGGGTGGGCGTTCACCGCCGCCGCCCATCCCGACGATCCGGAGGTGGGGACGGCTGTGCAGGGTTCTCGTGGAGGCGTTGGTGGCGCCACAGCCACGCCGCCGGGTCCTGCCCGCCGTTGCTCCCGTCGAGGGTCGGCTGCGCCCAGCCGCGAGCCCGAACGACGCTGTGCCAGTGGAACGCCGGATCGGAAGGGTCGAGCTCCTCTGGCGTGAGGCCCTTCTCGGTGACAGGCGCACCAACACCCCCACCAGAGCCCGTCGCTGCGGCCTCCCGCGCGAGGTCGTCGGACAACTCCCACGGTGCGGGCTGCTCGGGGTCGTCGGCTGATTCGGCGGGGACGTCGCTCATCTGACTCACGTGAGTCACTTGAGTTACCGGGTCACAGTCGGCTGGTCGGCCATGTTGCCGACCCGCCAGATCTCGTAGATGTGGTGGCTCGGCCCGGCGGCGTAGGAGAAGTGCCCGACACCAAGGGATCTCGACCGGGCCTCGATGGTGGTCCGGGTCGCGGGGTCCCACACGAGCATCACGTGCCCGATCCGTGACGGGCCGAGATAGGAGTCCCAGAAGATGACGTCGCCGGGCCGCTCCGTGCCGGGTGGGACGCGGAAGCCGTTGCCCTTGGCCAGCCAGGCCCGCTGCGCTCCGGCGGTGCGGGGCATGCTGATCCCGATCCGCGCGAACGCCGCCTGGACGAGGGAGGAGCAGTCCCACGCGTCCGGTCCGTTGGCGCCCATGACGTAGGCGTCTCCGGCCTGGCTGCCGGCCCACTGCAGCAGCTGCCGCACCCGGTCGCTGGTCAGCGGCGGCAGGGCCGGATCACCGCCGCCACCGCTGCCGTTCCTTGTCGGGGCGCCGCAGCCGGTCGGGTCGCCGAGAACGATCCCGCCGCCGTACGCGTGGGCGTAGTGCAGGACGTCGTTGACGTACCAGGTGGCGTGGTTGTACGCGTACAGGGCCTTGACGACCCCGTCCGGTCCGTCGGTGACGCCGGAGCGCACGAGGTAGTTCGCGGCGGAGGTGATGCTGTCGGCGTCGTTGCGGATGTCAGCGCGGCGGTCGCCGTCGCCGTCGACGCCGACCGCCGCGAACGTGGCCGGCATCAACTGCATGAGGCCATGGGCGCCGGCGCTCGAGGTGGCGGTGGTGCGACCGTGCCCGGTCTCCTCCATGCCGATGCCGGCGAGCAGCGCCCACGGGATCGCGTGCCTGGCGGCCGCGGCCTCATAGCGCGTCTTGACGCGGTCGGGGATCGGCAGGGGCGGGTTGCGCAGCGAGGCCTGCCGAGGGGTGCCGGGCGCGGGAAGCTCGAACCCGATCCCACCCTCCATCACCCCCTCCGTCACTGCCTGCATCGTCACCGCCTGCATCGCCGCCGCCGTCCCCCCGGTGTCACCCGCGGCCCCGGTCGCCGCGCCGCTGCCTTCGCTAGGCCCCGTGGGGGTGGCGGTGACGGCGAGACCGTTGAGGGGGGCGCCGTGCGCGAGCATCCAGGGGACGGGGTCGGTCGCGACCCCGCGCACGAGGATCTCGAGGTGCAGGTGGTTGCCGGTGCTGGTGCCGGTGCTGCCCTCGACGCCGAGCCGCTCCCCCGCCGTGACGGGCTGTCCCTGCCGGACGTCGATCCGGGCGAGGTGGGCGTACCGGCTGCTGACGCCGCCAGCGTGCGCGACGTCGACATAGTTGCCGTAGCCGCCCCGGGAGACCCCGGCGAAGGCGACACGTCCGGGGCCGATCGCGACGACCGGTCCGGGTCCGGGCTGGGAGACGAGGTCCTGCCCGGAGTGGTGTTCCCAGCGCAGGTGGATGGGGTGGAACTGCTGGCCGAAGCCGCGCCTGCTGACGGTGTAGGGCTGGGTGAACGGTGGCCGCCACTCCCCCGTCGCCGGGATGCCGGTGCCGCAGGCGATGGTCCGCAGCTGCTCCCCCGCGGCGGGTCCCGCGACCGCCATGACCAGCACCGCGGCCGCGATGGGAGTGCAGGCCAGCAGCACCAGCGGCAGCAGGATCGCGGCAATCTTCTTCATCACCAGCGCCTTTCAGCCCGCACCCTCGAGCGCCTGGTTCGTGAACGTGAGCTGCCGCTCGACGGGGTGCAGGACGGTGGCGACCTTGTAGAGCTGGTCGCCGACGCACCACAGGGCGCGGCCCTTGCCCTGCATCGCCCAGCCCGTGACGAGGTCGCGGGCGATCGGGCCCAGCCCGAGCATCGTCTCGAGCTCGGCCGCGACGGCCCGGTCCTGCCCGTGCAGGATCTTGATGTCGGCCAGGTGCAGCAGGTCCTTGGCGATCGCGACGGCCTGCGATCCGCTGTCGCCGGCGGAGAGCAGGTCGGAGGGTTTGTGGGCGATCGCGAACTGCACGTCCCCGTCGCGCCGGGACAGGCGCAGGTCCGCGTCGAAGCTCTTGACGGCCTCCGGGCCGAGACGCAGCTGCTTCCACGACTCGTCGCGGACCACGACCCGCACGTCCCCCGGTGACGCGAGCTCCCGCATCCCGCGGCCCCACGAGTTGAGACAGGTCAGGGCGATCCCGACCGCCTCGTCGCCGAGCGGTTCGAGGCGGGACAGGCTCAGCGACTGGATCGGGGCGGCCCAGTCGACCTCGATGCTCGTGTGGTCATCGAAGAGGCCGGCCAACGCCCCGGAGACGAGCTGCCCGAGCGCGTCCCGCAGCATCCTTGTGTCGTCGAGGAAGTGGCGTTCGTCGGCGTACCGGCACTGCGCGACCAGCTCGCTCGTCGGGGCGTCGAGCAGCCGCCACAGGTGCGGGATGGTCGTCTCCCGCATCCGGGTGTTGCCGTGGGCGTACCCGGTCAGGTGCGCCAGGGCGGCCTTGACGACGACCTCGTCGGTGGGACCGAACGGCACCCGGTGCTCGCCGATGCGTTGGGAGCCGACGAGCCCCCGGACGAGGGTCAGCCAACGGGCGAACACGATCGCGGCCCGGCCCTGTGCCTGCTCCGGGCTGAGCTGGTCCCAGCCGGTGATCAGCGGCCCGAACGCGAGCGGGTTGATCCGCGCCGGCAGGCCGTGCCCGATCGCGAACGGCTGCACGCCGAGGAACCGGCACAGCGGCTCGTACTCGTCCTTCGGGTCGCCCAGGACGAGGACGCGGTAGCCGAAGTCCATCATCCGCAGGCAGAACGCCTTCGTGGTGGCGGACTTGCCGCGGCCGGGTTTGCCGAGGCTGAAGATGTTCGGGTTCGTGACCGGGACGGTGTCGTCGAGGACCCAGCCGAGCGGGTCGGCGTAGAACGAGCCGCCGGAGAGCAGGTCGATCCCCATCTGCGCCCCCGTCGGGGGCAGCCCGGGGGTCGAGATGAACGGCCAGAACACCGGGGCCTGCTCGGAGGTCATCCGCCACGTCGAGACCGGCGCCGACCCCGACGCCCAGCCCCGGCCGGGTCGGCGCGCCCCGCGCGACGGGACGTGCCGGAACAGCCGAGCATCCTTCGGCCTGTGCAGGGGCCGCGGGGCGGAGGGCAGCTCGTGGCCGAAGTCCGCCAGGAGCCGGGACATGTCCCGACCCGCATCGCCACCGTCCCCCCTTCTGTCACCCCGATGGTCCGTGTGGCCTGTGCGTGCAGCGCGCATGACGGTGCGGTTCCTTCAGTCGGCTTTGCGGGTGAGGCTGACCCCGAGCGGGACGGTCGACGCGGCGAACGCGACGTCCTGGGCGAGGTCCAGCCGCAACGGGGCGAACCCGGCCCGGCGCACGGACGCGTCCAGGTCGCGTCCGAACGCGGAGACCCGGGCGGTCTTGGGGACGGTGACGGTGACGACGGCATACGGGCGGGTGAGGCTGTTGCCGCGGGCCAGCTTCGCGTCGAGGCGACGCACCTTCTCGCTCTCGTCGCTCGCCTTGGCCCGCTTCTTGACCTTGGCCCGGTGCCGCAGCTCGTCGCCGATGTCCGCGGCCCACTCGCTCGTGGCGCTCTGCCGGTTCGCGACCGACGCGGTCAGGATCGGGTAGCAGACCATGAAGGAGCGCCGCTCCCCCGACGCGGTCGGGGTCAGCGCGGGCGCGAGGGCTCCCATCGCGGCGCCCCGGACGGGCAGCTTCACCGTCGAGGAGATCGAGTTCCACGCGTCGTGGCTGTAGTGCCGCACCGCCGGGTCCGCCCCGGACGGCCCGGCCATCGCCCACGGCACGTCCGCATTGATCCCTACATTCACCGCAGGGTTGATCCCGGGGTCGCTTTGGGACGCGGTGTCAGCGGCGGGGTTGGTGTTGCGGCCGGCGAGGGCGTCGATGATCCCGGCCCGGTCACCGGGAGCGAAGCCGGTGCGGCAGGCCAGCGCCAGCTCGGGGCTGGTGAGCCAGGCGACGCTGGTCATCCCCATCCCGCCGCGCAGCTGAGCCTCGATCTCGTCGGCGAGACCGTAGAGGACTCGGGCGCGGCCGTCGAGGCCGCCGCCGGACTCCTTGGCCTCCCGGCCGAGCCGGCCCTCGGGGACGACGACGGTGACGAACGCCTCGGTCCGGACGCTGGCCCGGGTGAGGTTCGCCTGCAGCTCGTCGTTGACCTGCCGGGACACGAGCGGCCCGGTGTCGCGGCGGTGCCGGACGATCCACTGGTCGCGTTCGGCGCCGTCCTCCGGAACGGTCCGCACCAAGAACACGACCGCGTCGACCAGCTCTGTCCGGGCGGCGAGGTCGAGCAGCTCCCCCAAGCCGGCACCGAGTCGTTCGCGCTGGTCGAGCTCGGCCAGGCCGATGCCGGGGTGGGTCACCGCCGCGGTTAGCGCCCACGTCCGGCAGCGGTGGTCCTGGATGATCGCGGCCCTGGTGAACGTAACGCCACGCGGGGGGCCGTCGTGGATCCGGACACCCTGCAACACCCCCGGCAGGTCCGGTTCCGCCAGCGAATCCGCCTCTCCCGTGGAGGCCTTCGACCGGAACCGCGTCCACCCGGCGAGGCCCCCGACCGCGAACGACAAGGAGGCGAAGACCCAGCCCACCGCCGACCGACCCCGGACCGGCGTCACCGTGACCAGCACGATCACCGCCCACAACAGCGTAAACAGAGCCACGGACGCCCACGCCGCCTGCTGCATCGCCCACGCGATCGGCAGGAACGTCAGCGCGACCGTGGCCAGCTGCCACCCGGACAGGCCGAAGAACCACCCGATCCGGGCCCTGGAGTAGTCGGAGTAGATGACACCCATGACACGCTTCCTCTCTCCTATGCCGGTCCTATGCAGGGACGGCGGGCACCGCGCCCGCGGCCGCCGCTCCACCTGTTCCACCGGCCGCGCCCGCGCCGGCACCACCAGCACCCGCTGTGCCAGCAGGTATGCCGTTGCCCCCGCGGCCCCCGCTGCTCCCCGACAGCCCGGTTCCTCCGGGGCCGGTCCCCGACGGCGTGCTGGGCATGGACGGCGTGCTCGGGAACGAGGACGGCCCGCCGCCGCCCATGCCGCCCGTGCCGTCGGTTCCGTTGCCGTCGGCGCCGTTGATCTCCGGGTTGTCATCGTCACGGCGCTGGTTGGGCTGCTGGTTGGGCTGCTGGTTGTTGCGCCGGCCGCTGCTGAAGTCCGGGACGTAGCTGGAGTCCCCGACTCCCATCTGGTTGGTCAGGTCGGCTCCCATCGCTGCACCTCTGGCGCCGACGGTCGCGACCAGACCCAGACCGGCTGCTGCGAGATCGCCGAAACGGCTGCTGGTGGAGCTCTCGCCTGCCCCTTCGGCCTGGGAGCGTCCGTGCTCGTCGGTGCTCGACGCTGCTGCGGACGTGGAGTCGCCTGCGCTGCCCTTTCCGGCGAGGACTCCGCTCAGGCCGCCCTGGGCGGCCATCCCGGCGCGGAGCGCGGCGCCGGAGGAGGTGCCCGGGTCGGTGAACGCCAGCAGCTTGAACAGGGCGAGCGGGCTCGCGCAGCCGATGCAGATGAGAATGACGCCGGGCACCGCGGTGCCTATGGCCTTCTGCAGCTCGTCCGTCATGCCGGTGGCGACCCCGGAGGTCATCTGCACCCCGACCCCGAGGACGAGGACCATCAGGACCGGGGTGAACGCGGCGGCGTGGAACCAGCGGAAGCTTTTCCAGAACCAGCTTCGCCCGAAGTCGGACGACAGGCCGGCAGCGGAGATCGGTGTCGTCGCCGCGAGCACCATCAACGCACCGGCGCGGGTCAGCATGACCAGCAGGTGCCCGATCGCGGCGAAGACCAGCACGATGCCCATCAACCCGAGAACGGTGGCGACCGTGCCGTCGGAGATGTCGGCGACGTCGAGCTGGGCGCCCAGCGGGCTGAACTGCGCCCAGCTGTCGACATGCAGCAGCGTGGCCATGAGCGCCTTCGTCAGGCCACCGCACGCGGCCAGGACCGCGATGCCGTACCCGATCCAGGCGACCCACACGAGCAGGAACTGGCCGGTGCCGACGAGGACCTGCCCGACCGAGCGGCCGTCTCGGCGGAACGCGGCGATCCCGAGCTGCGCCACCGTCAGGACGAGCATCAGGGTCAGCCCGATCCAGAACGTCACCCGGTACAGCGACCCCGCCGGCCCGCCCTCGCTCAGGTCCGGAGTTGTGAAGTCATCGACGATGCCCAGGACGAGCTTGAGCAGCCACAGGCCCGCGTTCCACAGGCCGAGCATCGCGGCCGTCCAGCCGTCGGCGACGACCTTGCCGGCCGCCGACGCCAAGTACGAGAACGGGTTGAGCATGCTCAGGACCCCGCACTTCCGGCAACCGCCTCAGCGTCGGGCACGTTGTCAACGGCGGCGTCGGGTGCAGCACCGGCACCGGTGTTGGGGGCGGGTGGGGCGTCGACCCAGGTCCGCCACCCTGCCTGGATGGCCAGGTCGGTGCCCGGCCACGTCGACGGCGCCGGGGCGGGGCTCGGCCCGGGCGCGATCATCCACCGCCCCCCACGTCCCCCAGGTCCGCGCGCTCCGCCCGTGCCCTCGACGCCCGTACCATCGGTGCCTGCGTCATCGGTCCATTGCAGGCGTTCGCAGTGGCCGTACGCGATCCGCGCGTCGGTCGTGATCACGGCCTGCACGTCGAGCAGGACGCACGCGAGCACCCATTCGTCACCGTCGACGCCCTTGACCATCCCCGCGAGCGGGGTGACGGTGACCGTCACAGCGAGGTCCTTGCTCTGCCCTTGACCGGCGGCGGCGAGGAAGGCCTGGACGTTCTGGGTGAGCGGCCATGACGCCACCCCGACCGCCCCGGTCAGGGTCCATCGGTGATGGACGTCGTTGACCTGCGGGATGGACATGCCCTGCAGCACGGTGGATTCGATCGCGGCGAGCTGGCCCACCGCCCCCGCCGGGGTCTTCGGGAAGCCGGTCGGGACGCCCGCTGGGCCGGTACCCGTCGCCGCCGGGACGAGCAGCGTCGGCGCGGGGTGAGCCGAGGGGACGCCCCGGCGGGCACTGTCCGGCTCGACCGTGAGCATCGGTGCGGCGGCGATGCTGTCGCGGTACGCCTGACCTCTCCCGGCCCCGGTTGATGCATCGCGGCCGGCATCGCCGAGGCTCCGGGCCCCGCCCGTTCCCACGGTGGCTGCTGGGGATGAGACTGAAGCCGTGGAGCGGCCGACGGAGCCGAGCGCGTAGTAGACGGCGAAGCCCAGGCCGACGAGGAAGACGAGCGCAGCCAACACACCGCCCGCGAGAACGGTCAGCAGCCGTCGCCGGTCCCACCCGGTCCCGGCGGCGCCGTCATACCGGCCGGCGGATCGACCGGCAGGTCGGACTGCGGGTCGCATCAGACGCACCCGTTGCCGGTCATCGCGCTGACGATCCCCGGGAGGATGAGGTAGCCGATGACGGCCACGAACACCATCGCAAGGCCGACGACGCCGGCCTTGCTGGCGTGGGGCATGCCGAAGATGCGGCCGCCGACGACGGCACCGATGCCGACAACGATCCCGAGGGTGAAGAGGATCCCGACGCCCCACAGGACGTAGCCCATGAGCTGGTCGGCGTAGACCTGGGCGCCCGGCGGGGCCACGGGGCACACCTTGTGCGGCAGTGCGGCATACGCGGCCGACACGTTGTGAGGGGTGGCGTTCATGATGGGAGGTCCTTCCCGTGGGTGTCGGTAGTGGCGAGCCGGAGCAGGGTGGCCGCCGCGCTGAGCAGCGCCGGCGGGAGGGGCCCAGAGTCGAGTCCTCTGCCGGCCAGCCCGGCGTCGGTCGGGATGTCGACGAGATGACAGCGTCGGTCCAGCTCCCGGGTCCGCGGACCCATGGAGGCAGCGACTCCGCGCGGCCACCGCCCGCGCCGGGGTCCGACCACGCCTGCCACCACGTCCGTGCCATGGAGCAGTGCGAGTGCCCCCTCGAGCCGGCGTAGGCCGGGCAGGGTGGCCGAGGTGACCGCGATGACCGTGGGCGCGTGCCGCACCTGGTCGGCCAGCCAGGATGACCCGGCCAGGAGCTGACTGAGCTCCCATGAGACGTCGAGGACGCTGAGGCCCTCTGGTCGTGTCGGCGCGGTCGGCGTTGGCACGTCGTCAGGGCCGGTCACCGTCGCGGTCGCGCGCTCGAGCAGGACCTGGTCGCGGCTGCCCTGCGCCCAGCCGCCGGTGTGGCCGAGCTCTGCGGTGGCTGTCGCGGCCAGGCCTGAGGCGGTGGCGGTGGCGCACTCGATGACCCGCGCGACCCCGGAGGCAGTCGCCAGCGCGACGGCGAGGGTGGTGGCGCCGGCGCCGCCGTGGCAGCCGACCACGGGCAGCACCGGCTCGGTCGGCTCCCACACACCTTCAGGCCTCGACCTGGCGCAGCCGGGTGAGGTCGAGCGGCGGCGGCCGCCGCTGCGGAACTGCCCTGCCTGGACGGCCATCCACGCCCGCTTCAGCTCGGCTGTGCTCACCGCCGGGCGCGCAACGGCAGTGGTCACGACGGTCCCCCGTCGAACACTGTGCGGCGCGCGTCGAGTGCTTGTCGCAGGGCCGCGGAGTCGAGCCGTGACAGTGCCACCTTGGCGCGGTGCACCTCGTGCAGCCGCTCGACACACGCAGCGAGCTCCTCGATCGTCGCCACCTCCGTGCTGGCCACGTCCATCAGGCGCTCGGCGTCTCTCGGGTCTGTCTCTGTCACGGTTTCTCGGACGGTCACTGTCATCACCTCGCCCCCTAAAGCCCGCCCGCGCTGGCAGGCGGTCACAAAGCTCACGCGGGCACCTTCGCGGCCGTGACACCCACCGCGTCCCGCAGGGCTCGGATGGCGCGGCTGGTGCGACGGCGCACCGTGATGGCCGCGACTCCCCGCCGCCCGGCGACCTCGCCGGAGACGTCGTTACCGAGCAGCCCCGCGTGGCCACGCCCGGACCTCACGGTCTGCTGCCGGTCAGCGGTCTGCGCGACCTCGACCAGCAAGGCTCGGTCCTCGCCGGTGATGACGCCACCAGCACACGCCCAGTCCAGCAGCTCGGCCAGCCCCTGCTGCACCGAAGCCTCGGACGGCTCGAGCGGCCCGGCGGGGACCGTCGGCAAGTCCTCCCAGATCCGCTCCGAGGGGGCGGCCGGGAAGGTCCGCGCCCACGTCGGGTCCGCCGCCACCCCAACGCCGAGGTCTCGCATGACGGCCTTGCGGGCGTTCATCAGGATGTTCGCCGCGACCCGATGCCCGCGCTGCCACGGAAAGGTCCGCGCCTCCATCCACAACGCGGCCGCCAGCAGCTGGTCGATCCTCGGGGCCAGCGTGAACATCCGGGCAGCCAGCAGACTCACCCCGGGAAGCAGCACCCACACCAGAGCCCCCGTCGCGGCGACGTCGTCACCACCCTCGGGCGAGGACAGCTCCGCCAACGTCAACAGCACCGCGTCGGCGTCACCGCGGTCGGCCTGCCGCAACCACCCCGGCAGCTCCAGCAGGTCCCCCACCACGCCCAGCTCCGGGTGGGCCGACACCCAACCGGGCCAACGCGACCGGGCCGCCGCCAGGACATCACTCTCCGGGTCACCCAGACCCAGCTGCGTCGCGACACTCATCATGAGCTCCTTCCGCCGTTCAGACACGGCAGGAAGGTCGCTCTCAGACGTCCCCGGGAACGTCACCCCATGTGCGGATCCGCAGAGGGGGACGTTTCACCGGCAACGGGGGTACGTCATCCTGACCTGCGACGACGCGGTGTACCCCAAGAATCTGAAGATGCCGATGCGCGCGGCTGATGCCAGGGATGTCGACGTGCAGCCGTGAGCCATCCCGTAGGTCTCTCGTTAAAGCCAGTTATGACCGTGGCCGTGGGCATCCACCTACGGATCTCCCGCGACTCAGAAGGCTTGGGGCGGGGGTCAAGCGGCAGCTGGCCCACTGCGCGAAACTCGATGAGCGCCTTGGCTGGTCGGTCAACGAGGTCTACGAGGACAACGACGTCAGCGCCACCCGGAGCAAGCCCCGGCCCGCGTACGTGCGGATGATGCAGGACAGGGACCTGCTCACCCGCACCCCGCGCCAGCTCGAGGACGTCGTCGACCACGCGGACCGACTCGGCTGAAGCTCGCCTCGGTCGGCGGCGACATTTGACCTCGCCACCGAGCAGGGTCGGATGATGGCCGGGATGAAGGGCACCGTCGCCTGCTACGAGGTCGAACAGCAACCTGGCCGCCCACCCTGGTCTGGTTCTTGACTGGGAGAAACGCGATGACGGCTGGTTCGCATTGGTGTCCTACTTGGAGCCCGGCGGAATCCTCGTCCAACAGTGGTTGGAGAGCTCACTTCTGACCCCGGTGTGCTGACGAGCCCGTGCGGCCGATGCTCGGCTACCTGACGGCGACTTGATCGTCAGCCAGGCTCTCGGCGAGAGCGCGCCTTGCCCCCTTCACACACAGGATCGTTGCGCCAGCACGGCAGCCGACTATGGCCCTCATCACCGGTACTGTCATCAGTCCTCACATGCTATTGCATGTTCTCATCAGACACCCGCTTCAGCGGCAGTTAGCCTCACACAATGCGGTTTCCGATTCGCCCCCAAAGGCTGTACAACTGACCCATGACCAAGCAGCCGACGACCCAGCCTCACGGCAGTGGGTCCGTCGCACCCCCCATCGGCGACCAGCCGATCCCCGCGACCGCGCAGGACACCAGATTCTTCCTCATCGAGCGGTCCGGGCGATCGTTCGTGCCCATCGCCAAGGTGTTCGTGCAGAACCCGAACCGCCGGCTGAAGCGTCGTCACGGGCCCCTGGCCGAGTTCGTCAACAACGGCGACAAGCGCGGCCTCCTCGCTTTCCTGTTCGTTAACACGATCATCAGTAGCGGCGCCCGGGAGGACGGGTGGACCACGAGCCTGGACATCAAGCTCTGGGCTCGCGCGCTGGGCACCGTCGAGACCGCCGGCGAGGCCTCGGCGTCGAACGCGGCGACAAAGATCCTGTCTCGGCTCGTGAAGCGGGATCTCATCGAGCGGACGAGGCGCGGTCGCGAGCGGCTGGTCGCCGTGACGCTGCTCCGCCCCGACGGCTCCGGCGCGCCCTACACACGGCCTACCGGCCGCGACGACAGTGAGCGCTTCCTCCGCCTCAGCCACCGGTTCTGGCTCGACGAGTGGGACAAGAAGCTGTCGCTGCCGGCGATCGCCATGCTGCTGGTCGCCCTCTGCGAGCCGCCCCACTTCAAGCTCGCCACCGAGCACGTACCGGACTGGTACGGCTGGTCGGCCGACACCGCCGAGCGCGGCCTCAAGGAGCTCGCCGACAAGAAGGTCCTTCAGGTCGACCCGGAGACATACACGAACCCACTGGCCCCCACCGGGCTGAGCACGCGCAACCGCTACACGCTGCTCGAGCCGTTCGACCCCGACTCGATCGAGGCGTCGAGGCCCGCGCCCCGCAGGCCTCGACGGCGCGTCACGGCCCGACGTAAGAAGCGGCCGAGATGACCAGCACGAAGCCACCCATCCTCGTTCGGGCGTACGCCGACGAATCCGGGTCAAACCATGTCAAGGACCCGGGAACGTACATCCTCGCGGCCGCCGTGATCGAGGTCCCGCTCGAAGAGGATGTCCGGGCAACGATGAACGCGATGCGGCTGCCCGGTCAGGCCAAACTGCACTGGCGCGACGAGCAGCATGGCCGCCGCTCGAGCATCGCTCGAGCCGTGGCTGCCAGCCCCACCGAGCACGTCGTCGTCGTGCGAAGCGACCCAGCGGACCTCGGCGGCTCTCGCGAACGGGCACGCCGGAAGTGCTTCGAGGCCCTCATGTGGGAACTCACCGGTCTCGGCGTCGAGCACGTCGTCTTCGAGTCCCGCGGCAAGGCCGACGACAAACGCGACGCCCACATGCTCGATGCGATGCGCCGTACCCATGCCCTCCAGGGCAAGATCCGCCTCGACCACGCGCGCGGGCGTGAGGAGCCTCTGCTGTGGGTTCCAGACGCGGTCTGCGGGACAGTCGCCGACACGCGCTGCGGTACCATCGAGCACTACGCACACATCGAGTCCAAGACCACGATCATCGACATCTGATCCCAGACATGGCGCGAGCCCCAGGCCCTGTCGTCCGGCAGGAAATCCTGGAGCTCACTTCCGATCCACACCGCAATGGGATCGGCTACAAGGGAAGTATCGCATGAGAACGATGGTTACTTCTACTCGATCGTCATCGTCATCATCGTCGCTATCCTCATGGGGCTCTTCTTCGCTGGCGTCCTAGTGCTCGTGCGAATGTGACGCTTCCTCGTCAGGCCGCCACTCGGCGTGGCCAAGCTCAGGGCCGTCAGCCGGCTCACGGCGGCTGGGGTACGCGCATGTGGGTCGCGATGGCGCGCAGGCTCATGCCGGCGTCACGCAGCTCGCGGGCGGTGGCGGCGCGTTCGTTCGTGACGAGGCGGGGCGCCTGCCCAGCTTCTTCCCCGAGGCCTTCGCGGCGTGTCGGCTGGGCTGGTGAGTGGCGCTGACGACGTTGCCGGCCTTCCGATATGAGTGTGGGGTGAGCACGCCTCGATCCAGGGGCTCGCCCGACAGCCGGGCACCAGTTGGGACACGGTGGGTCGCGATCCGGCCGCCGCGTGAGCAGGCTGCCGCTGACGAGTCCCGCTTCGAGCAGGTCCGGACCCTCGGGTGGACGAGCAGGGAAGCAGAAGGCCGGCTCGCACGCGATGCCGGGCGCCCTGCACTACGGGTGCTGCCAAGCTGCGAGACACGCCGCGATCGCCATCGGCGACCCGCCGTACGCGACCACGGCCAGGGCGCGCCGGCTTTGCTCGGCGGTTCTTGGGCACGGCCTATCAAGACATGCCCAAGGCAAGGGCGGACAGCAACTCCACCGATGAGAAGACCGCCTCGGACGCCGCTGACGTTGACGCTGCGGCCATCCGGGCATCGGCGGGGGAACCCGCAAGCTCCCGCGCAGAGATGACCACCAGACTGTGACGGCTCGTCGGGAACTGATCAAACCGCCGCTGCGGGTCCGCGCCCACGTCTCCAGTCCGGCGATCTCGTGGACTGGCCGCGTCGACCTGCGGCGCCGGCGGACAACCGCCGCGCTTGCCACAACCGGAGCGGGCAGCGCGGACGCGTCCTATCCTGGAGTGAGGTGGTCGCCCAACGCACTAGCTGCGCATGGGACGACAAACTACAGGGGGCCAACATGGTCCAAACACCCTATGTGCGCATGCGCCGGTGGGCTCCCGGCGCGCTACTGATCGCCGCTGCAGGATTGCTCGCTGTCCTACTCGGCGCATGTGCTTCGCCTGGGGCGTCCGGAGGCGCCGGTGGGGTACTGCCGTCCCTTGCCCCAGCTTCACGCCCAGTGAAGGTCCCGCCCTCCCATACCCCACCTCAACGCGAGAACCGAAACGCACGACAACGTCCCCTTACGAAGGCAGACGCGCAGATCGCCCAGCTCGTCGAGGCCCCCGTGAACTGGCGCGCTCCCGGCCGAACGGGATCCTCTACGGCGATCTCCTGAGCCCACCGGCCGGGCGTGTCCTGGCTGGAACCGGACAGCTACGACATTGCCCTTCCGGTCGGTGCCCTTCCGTGAGGCGACGATGCCGGTCTCGCCGGCGTTCCCCGCTGGTGACCGTGGGGTCGACAGCGACGACGACCCGGACCAGTTCGGCGGGGCGGCCGAGGACCCGGTCCCCGTTGATCTGGCGCTCTGCCACAGCGCACGCTCCACCTCGTCCAGGAGTTCCCTTGGAGTTCCTTCCGGCCGATTCGCGTGCCCTCGTAGCGGGTGGCGAGCTCGACGAGCGCCATGGGGAGAGGTTCCCGGCCGTCGCCGGCCAGGGTGACGCGGACGCTGTTCGGCCCGCCCGTTGTCGAACCACGACCTGCGGAGGGACGTGCACCGAGCCGTCTTCCCGCTTCACCCACTGGTGCAGCATCGCGACCGGCTTCGCAGTCGTGGTGACGATCGCCTGAGGCGGGGGGCGATATGCAGCCACGGCAGGAGTCCTCAATTCACGACTGCGTGGACTCTTCGAGCTGGTTGGCGATGGTGCGGGCCATGTTGTACGAGGAGTCCAGGTCCTCGGCCTAGGTACTTCGTCAGGCGTTAGCGATGAGGTCGGCCAACTCTGGAGCCTCATCCGACACGAGGTCAGGATGCTCCCGCAGGAACTCGACCAAGCCCTCCCTGGCGATCCGCAGGAACTGGGAGCTGTAGGAGGTGTCGTCGACGTGGACGACGGCGAGAGCGAGGAACTCCAAAGCGACTGCGAAACCTCCCACGGCCTGCTCGCTGCCGCACCACACGTAGATGGGGTTCACGTCGACGTCGAGGGCGTGATGCCGAACATTGGTCTTGAAGTCCAGTTCGGGATGAACGGACGCGTTGCGGTTGTTGAAGAGCTGTTCGATGTTCGGGCGGAGGCGGTCCATCCGTGGGGCGGGGATATTGCTCACCAGCAGCACGGTCTCCATCACCCGCCGACTCGCCCAAGGCTTCCTCTTGCGCCGGCGCTTCTCGGTCTCCTCGTCCACCGCGCCCCGCGCCTCAAGCATCTTGCACAGCGCCTCGAGTGAGTATGCGGACGCGGTGACGGCCTGTAGGCCATGCCTGAACTCGGACCAGAGGGCGCTCTGAACGGCCGGGGCGTCGCCCGCGCGGCGCGCGACCAGCGCTGTTTCGCGGGCAGCCGCCGATTCCATCGCATGGTCATGCGCCAGCCTGAGCCAGACCATCCAGAACCCGACGTCGGTGCTGTACTCGACGTCGAAGTCAGGCCCGACCGGCGCGATGCCGATTGTCAGGAACTCTCGGGTGATGCTTCCCGGAAAGCGCGGGAACGATTCCATCGGGGGAAACTCTTCCGAGTTTTTCATGGACCCAGCATGCAGGAGATGCGCCATGCGTCCCCGCTATAGCCCGACGTTACGTCCCCGTTGAAGCCCGACGCCCTGGGTCCCCCCAATCGGATGGCGGGGGCCGTGCCCGGTCCTCGTACCACGACGGGTGGACCGAGACCCCCGAGGACGTGTCGACATCTTCCTGCCGCGCACCGCGGTCATTCGGCGAGTTCAGCTCGCAGCGGGTTGGATGCTCACCGTGCGATTGGGACGAGCATTTCGGCCGGTAGCCACTGTTGGATGAGGGTCTCGTCGCTCTCGACGAGATAGACGACGAGGGCTTTCCATGAGCCGTCCGGCGTCTGCTGCCAGCGCACGACGAGACCCGGGTGTGGTCCACGGGCCGTGGATGGGCCGGTGACCCAGCAGTGCTGTCGAGCTGGGGGCGTGGCGGGAACGGGGTGTGTGACGCCTCGTCCTGATCCTCCAGCCATGGGACCAGTATGGAACAGGTGTTCGATCAACGTCCTTTGGCGGGAGCCACCGGCCTGGTCCGCTCAGCTGGCGTGGCGGGTCCGTTCCAGCCAGTCCTTGGCGGCGATGACCTGTCTGGTGCGGTCAGTCAGCTCCGGGGGTGCGCCTTCGCTGTCCGAGCGGTTGAGGACATCATCGCGCAGGATCCGGTCCGCCTCGGCGTGGTGGGCTTCGGCGTCGGCGATGGCCGCGAGGTCGAGCCGCGGGATCTCCTCGTCGGGCGCGGCCAGTGCGGCGGTCTCCGCGGCAAGCCGAGCCCGCCGCAGGTCGCCTGCTCGCAGGCTCTGGGTGGCGACCAGATGGGCGACGTCGACGATGGCACACAGCAGGTGCTGGTCGATCCGGTCGCCCTCGACCAGCCAGTACCAGCGGTCCTCTTTGAGGCTGCTGAAAGGTTGGCCCTGCACGAGCCGCAGGGCGGCGTCCAGGTCCTCAATCCCCTCGGGTCCGCGTGCCTCACCTCGGACTCGGAGGCGGCGGAAGAGGTCCGCGTCCACGAGGACGTCAACGACCTGGTAGACGCCGACGCCGCGGGCGAGGGCGGCTGGTGCCTTCCGGGCGTCGGGGAGGTGCTTGTCGCCGGTGCGGGGGTTCACTCCGAGCCAGTCGCGCAGGATCCGGATGTAGTCGCGGGCCTTGGCCTGGGTGATGTTGAAGGTGTCGGCGAGCTCTGCTGGGGTGGCGCCGTGTGGCCTGGTGGCGAGGTAGGTGAGCATCTCGGTGAAGTAGTGCTTGCGCTTGGTCAGCGGGGTGCCGCGGGTCCGGGCGCTCACCGGCCCGAGCAGGGTCAGGCGTGGCAGCCGGCAGTCGTCTGACCACCATGCGGCGAGGTCCGCGTCGAGGGTGGGGTCCGCGGCGAGCACGGCGTCGCTGACCTGGGCGGCGACCTTGGGTGCGAGTGCTTGCAGGTCCTCTCGGGTGGTCGCGCCGTCCCGGAGGTAGTCCTCGTCGTCGAGGTCGAGGACGGTGGTGACGGGTTCGCCGAGGCTGTGCTCGTCGACGGATCGGGGCAGGGTGTGCTCGTCGCGTAGGGCGCCGGCCTCGTTGGTCCAGGACCGCCACCCCTCCCCGGCGTCGGTGGTGGGGATGGGGACGTCGTCGAGGTCCTCGCTCTGGGCGAGCAGAGCTGCGCAACCCTGGGCTTCGTCCGGGGTGAGGCCGACCGTGACGAGGTCGAGCCCGACTCCCGGCAGCAGGACCCGCCCGTCCGCCGTCACCGTGATCTCCATCGCTGGGGGTGGGCTGCCGCCGCTGTCGGTGAGCTCACCGCAGACAACGACGCTGGTGGCGGTGCGGCAGGCGTTTGCGTGGATGAGGTCGAGCAGCTGCGTTAGCGCTGGAGTCACCGCGGCGTCGGCTGCGGTGTCGAGGATGAACAGGCGTGCGGGCCAGGCGTCGGCGCCCGCCTGGATGGCCCGGGCCGTGGGCACGTCGTCGCCGAGCTCTTGGGCACGGTCGAGGGTCGCGATGGCTTCGGTGAGAACGTCCGCGGCCGGGTCGCCGCCGGTGTGGAGGCGGAGCCGGGCGGGGTTCATGGCGGCCACCTCGGAGGCGACCCCGATCATGTCGACCCGCACTCCGTGTGACCACGGGTTGCAGGCGATCTCGGCGAGCAGGTACCTCGCCAGGTCACGGCTGAAGTCCGGGTCGCCGGTGATGCTGACGTTGAGGTCCTCGAGGTTGAGCAGCCAGGGGTCCCCGGTGTCGCTGGCTCCGATCGTGACCAGCAGGGGGTAGGGCGCGGGCTGGTCCGGCACGGCTGGCCCGACCTCGTCAAGCGCGGTTGTGGCTGGCAGCGTCCAGTGCAGCTGGTCGGGCGTGCCCTGCCAGGGCGCGGCAAGGGCAGCCGGGCTGATCAGGTGCAGGCGGATCGTCCCCTCGGTCAGCTCGATGGCCGCCACCTGCGGGAGGGCACCGCCGGTCCGGGTGTGGGCGGCGGCGAACCGGCGGAGCATCTCGTCCACGTAGACGACGGTCGGGGCGCTGGAGCCGCCGACAGCGAAGACGGTCTTCTCCACGGGCGCCAGGGCCGGCTCGGGTGTGGCGATCGTGCGGCCGGGGCGCCGTGCCCTGAACTGGGCTGCGCGTCGCCTGCGCAGGCGCAGGAGTAGGGACCCCGCGAGGAGCGCTCCCGCACCGGTGAGGCCGGTCAGCATCCACGCGGCCGGCACCTCACCCTGCTGATCTGTGGCCGACGGCCCCTCAGTCGGCGACCCGGGAGTTGCTGGCTGTGTGGTCGGTGTCGCGCCCTCGGCTGCGGTCGTCGTCGCGCCAGCCAGGTCGGTGAATCCTCGGGTGGAGGCGGGCGACGGAGTCTCGGCGCCGTGCCGGGGTGCCGGCCGGGGCGGCACGTGACGCTCCGGCGATGCAGTTGGCGCGGGCGGCGGCTGGCTGACCGGTCCGTGGACTGGGGGGATGGTCAGGATCCAGCCGGGGCGGATGCGGTCCGGGTCGCGCAGCTGCTCGCCGTCGGCCTGGCGGGTGTCCGTCGAGGCGTCGAAGATCTCGGGGTAGCGGCTGGCATCGGCCAGCTGTTCCTGGGCGATGCCGGAGAGGGTGTCGCCCGCCTTGACGGTGACGGCGCGCTCCCCTGTGTTGTCCGCTTCTTGGTGGCTCTCGGGTGCACGGGTCGATTGTGCGGCAGCGGTGGGCACGGTCAGGGTCCACCCCGGCTGGATGAGGTCCGCGTCGCTCAGTCGTGCGCCGCCGGGTTGGCGGGTGTCCTTCGAGGCCTCGAAGATCTCCGGGTACCGGCCCGCGGCCCCCAGCTGCTCCTGCGCGATCTGCGAGAGCGTGTCTCCGGGCTCGACCGTGACGGCGTGTGCGGCGTCTGTGGTGGTTGCCCGGGGGATGACGAGCACGGTGCCCGGGGTGAGGAAGCCGGGCTTGTCCCCGAGCACGTCGGTGTTGAGGACCGCGATCTCCGTGAAACGCGCCCCGGAGCCGAGCCGCTGTTCCGCTATCGACCACAGCGACTCGCCCCGCTTGACCGTGTGCGTCAGCAAGTGCGGAGCACTGCCCCGATGGGTCCCGCGGTTCGTGGTCAGGGTGTCTCTCGCCGCTGCGGCGGCTCCGGTGGCGGCGTGGGCCGGGCGCCCTTCCTGGGGTGTGCCATTACTTTCCGCGTGGGCCCCGGCGGGGATCTCAACCGCGGCAGCGACAGCCGCCGGGGAGGTCGCGATGGTCGCCGCTTTGGCCGGCTGGGCGCCGACGGGCGCGGTGATGAACAGCAGTAGCGCGGCGCTGACCAGATTCCGGGCGGCCACCTGCGGCAGCGCCAGCCCCGGCAGCCGAGGAGCGCGGACCCCGCGCAGCCGCGAGATGACCTCGAGGACAATGGAACCCGCCAGAAAGAGCCACGCGGCCCAGCCGACGATCGTGAGCAGGCCCAGCACGAGGGACCCGTCGTCCGGGCTGGTCAGCGCCGCCCACAACCGGCTCATCGAGGGCACGGACGGGACCGTGTCCGGGATGAGGTCTGCTCCGACGGCCAGCAACGCGGCGGGGAGGCCGACCAGGATCGCGGTGAGCCCCGCCGCCGCGGCCAGGCCGAGCAGACGTGCCCGCAGCCGGGCGTCTCGCTCAGTCCTAAGGGTCATTGCTCGACCCCATAGACGGAGCGAGTGGTGCGGGAGTCTGCGGCCCCGTGGACGGTGAACGAGCTCAACCCGATGATGCCCAGAAACGTGCACTCGTAGGTCGCCGTGGTAGTGACGTGCACCGTCTGACCGTCCACGACGGACGCGGTCCCGGTCATCCCCGATCCGGCGAGGTAGGTCTGGGCGGCTCGTTGCGCGGCGTACAGGTCAACGGTGACACCGTCGCCGCGGACCGCTCCCGCCGCTTGGAGCTGCTGACCGCCGGCGCGGGCAGCCTGACGGGCGACGTCCTGCGCGCGCTGCTGGGCGCCGACCTTGCCTCCGAGGTCGACGGCGAGGCCCACGAGGATGATCATGACCAGGCCGCTGGCCGCCAGCCAGATGCTCACCGAGCCGCGGTCGCGTCGCGCCATGCCGACGCCGTGGCGGCGTTCACGGATTCCCCTGCGCTCCGGGCTTGGTGGCCGTGTCGTCGTGCTGGTCGTCATGGTCATCACCGCTGTCGGTAGGTGTCGATGGCGGACCGCATCGTGGCGGTGACCGTCCTGGTGCCGGGGACGCCGGGCACGGACAGGTCGGCGAGGTCGACCTCGCAGGTCACGGTCGCGGTGACCTGAGCAGGCGTGCCGACCGGGGCGGCGAACCCGGTCGTGTCGACCGACACCGCCGTGCTGGCGCAGGTGAGCCCTTGGCTCGCCAGCGTGGCGGTGGCTGCGGGGGACGCGGCCGCTTCCGCTTCTGCCTGGGTGCGGGAGATCGACGCCGAGCGGGCCGCACTGTTGGCGGCCGCCTCCACCGTCTGGTGCGCGATGGCCATCCGGCCCGCGAAGATGATGAGCCCGACGAAGAGCAGGAACGCGGGGACGCCGATCACGGTCTCGATGACGGCCGAGCCCCGCTCGGAACCCCTCCGCTGCGGGCGGTGAATGCGTCGGGGGGATGGGAGGCGGGTCATCGGGTGATCCGTTCGACGGGCGCCGTCGCTGACTGCCGCACGAAGGGCGACCAGCCCGGGATGACGCTCAGCGAGGTCCCGGTGACGGTCACGGTCGCGACCTCCGCGGTCCGGCTGCTGCTGACGAGGGCGCCCTTGAGGACGTCGTCACCGCCGGCCTCGGCGACGAAGGAGGCCGCCGCGGCAGCGCCCGCTCCCCGGCTGCCGTCCTCGACCGAGGAGGCCCGCGCTCCTTCCTGCGCCGCGGCGATCGCGACGGACCTCGCGTGGTAGAACAACGCCGCCTGCATCCCGAGGAACATGACCGTGAAGAGCACCGGCAGCAGCAGCACCATCTGGATCGAGGCGGAGCCTCGCTCGGATGGCCCCGCCGCGCTGCGGCGACGCCGTCTGGGCGCCCGGGTGCTGCTCATCCTCGGCCTGCGGATCCGGTGGCTGCTATCTGATGCTGCCGGCCTTGGAGGTCACGTAGCTGGTGATGGCGGCGACGACGATCCCGACGATGCCGATGATCGCGACCGCCCAGATCACCATCTCCATCGTGACCGCCCCCCTGTCAGGGACGTGGTCCTCGCCGGGCTTCGGGTTGCGTCCGAGCCCGGTCGCCAGCGTGGCCTCCGCCCTGTCCGTGAGGGTGGCGGCGAGGATGTGCAGGGTCGCTGCGAGGTAGTTCATGAGCCTCTCCTGTCTTCGTGTTGTTGCTGCCGGGTGGTCCCGAGTTCTCCCGGGCTGTTCACGTGCCCTTTGGTGGTGTGGGTGATGCGAAATCGCTTGCGGTGCAGTGCCGTTCGAGTTCGTTAAGTCAGGTTTCGCCCATGACCCGCAGCAGCGCGGGGGCGACGAGGATGGCGAGGAAGATGACGCCGAGCAGGCTCATCGGGATGGACATGCGTTCGCCGACCTCGTTGGCCTTGGCCTTCTCGGCGCCGAGCATCGCGGCGCGCATCCCGGCGGACCGGGCTCGCAGGTTGGAGTAGATCTGCGCACCCTCCTCCCCGGAGAGGCGCATGATGTCGGCCAGGTCCTGCAGCTCGGGCAGTCCGAGCTCGTCGGCGAGGTTGCGCAGCGCGTCCCACGGGGTCAGGCCGGACCAGCGGGTCCGGGCGAGCTCCTCGCCGAGGCGCCGGAAGACCCAGGAGTCGCCGACGTCGGCGGCGGCCTCCATCGCCTGCCGCGGCCCGGCTCCGCTGTTGCGTTCCAGGGCGACGAGGTCGATGTAGGCGCCCAGGGCGCGAGCGAACTCGGCCCGGGCCTTCTTCGCGTCGTCGCGGGCGTTGTAGTCGGGCAGGAAGAAGAAGACCACCGCGGCCCCGAGCGAGGCGATGACGGGCATGACGACCGGGACGGGCAGACGCAGCAGGGTGAAGAAGGCCGCGAGCAGGGGCGGGGCCAGCAGCCCCAGCCCGGCGAACATGAGCTTCTCGCCGTAGAAGCGGCTCACCGGGATCCGCAGGATGGCCAGCTCCTTGACGGGGACGCTGCCCCACGCCCCGGCGGGCAGCGTCTTCATTCCCCACAGCCCGAGCCGTTCCCGCGCGTCGCTGGCTCCTGCCTCCGCCTGGCCGAGATCCGCGCGGGACGGGGTCCGGTTGGGTGAGAGCCGATTGAGTGCATCGCCCAGGTCCGGGTCGGCTGGGGTGAGTCGCCACACGATCAGGGCGACGCCGAGCCCGACGAGGCCACCTGCCAGGATCGCCAGCTGCAGTCCGGTGGGCATCAGCGAGCCGCCTCCTTCGCGGCTGTGCCGATGAACCGTGGGAGGCTCTCCCCGATGGCCATCCGCTTCATCCAGATCAGGGTTGCCACGTAGAGGCTCAGCAGGACGACGAGGATGACCTGCCCGAACGGGGTCGCGTAGGGGGCGATGTAGTCGCCGGTCAGGGCGAGAACGGCCAGGACACCGATCGTGATGATGGTGACCCAGCGGGCCGTCGCGCGGGGCTTGGCACGGTCGGCCTCGATCTCGCGTCGAGCCCGGACGTCGGCCGCGACGGACTCCGCCAACGCTTCCAGGACGCTGGCGACGCCGGCGCCGCGGCGGCGGGCGCCGAGGATGAGGTTGGCTGCGACGAGGTCACCGGTCGCGTCGTCGAGCTCGTCGGCGAAGGCCCGCAACGCCCGTTCGGTGCCCCACCGGGCCCGCAGCCGGGACGCCAGCCGGGTGACCTCGGGCCGGATCTCCTCCGGCGTGGAGCGCAGCGTGGAGATCAGCGCCTGCTCGAGCCCGACGCCGGCGGTGAGGATGCCGGACAGGGAACGGGTCCACTCCTCCATCGCCTCGAGGCGCTCGATCCTGCTCGCCGACTCCGGGGAGGACAGCAGGTACGGCAGGCCAGCCAGTGTCGCTGGCACGATGAGGATCGCGACGACCCACCCGGTCAACGTCGCCGCCAGGACACCGATCGCCAGACCAGCCAGGAGCAGCCGCCGGCTACGCCTACTCACCCCAGCGAACCGCGACCAGCGCGACCCGGCCGGCCCCGCCAGACGGTGGCCACGAGAAGGGGCCGTTTCCGCCGGCCGTGGCTGCAGGCCCAGGACGAGCCCGAGCAGGCCCGCGACCACGAGCGCGCCGGCCACGGCCGGGATCAGCGGCGTCATGACGCGGCCTCGTCCCGGTGGCCGTAGAAGCCGGGCAGGTCGAAGCCCCACTGCTGCAGGTCCCGGTAGTCGTCGGGGAGCACGTTCGGGGTGGCGACCCGCGCTCCGGGCGCGGTCGCGAAGACCTTCTGCACGGCGTAGCCCTTCTCCCGCTCGCCCGGGGTGACGGTGATGACCTCGGAGACCCAGCGGGCGCGTTGCGCGGTCCCGTCGGCCAGCGGGCTGGTCTCGAGGTGGACGTGCACGACGAGGTTGATGCTCGCCGCGATCGCCCGCACGGCGTAGTCGTGGGTGACGTGCGGCCCGGCCTCCATCGCGCAGGTGACGAGCTTGTTGATGGCGCCCTCGGCGTTGACGGCGTGCGTGGTGCTGATCGACCCGGCGCCGGACTCCATCGCCTTGAGCATCGCGAGGATCTCGTGGCCGCGGACCTCGCCGACGATCTGCCGGGAGAGGTTGAACCGGAACGAGTCGAACAAAGCCTCGCTGAGGGTGAACTCGCCCGCCTGCCGCCCGTCCGCGGCGCGCTCCCCCGACCCGGGCCGCGCCTCCCACGCGAAGACGATGGGGTGGGTCTCGGTCAGCTCGTGCAGGTGCAGCTCATACTCGGTCTCGAAGGTGCCGATGATCTCGTGCCGCGGAATCTCGGCGCACAACGCGCGCACCAGCGTCGTCTTGCCGGCCCCTTGGGCCCCCGACACGACGATGGACTTGCGGGCCCGGACCGCCGCCCGCAGGAACGAGGCCGCCGTCTCGGACAGGTTGCCCCGTTCTACGAGATCAGCGAGGGTCACCTGCCGCAGCCGGTGCCGGCGGATCACCATCGACGGGCGCGGCATCACCCACGCGACCGCCGCCAGCCGCGCGCCCCCGTCCAGACGCAGGTGCAGCTTCGGCTGCGCCTCGGAGAACGGCCGCGCGTTGGCCTCCGACCTGCTCGCCAGGAACACGAGGAAGTCGATGAGCTCCTGGTCGCTGTTCGCGACCGCGGGACCGGGCACCATCCGCCCGTCGGTCAGCTCGAGGGTCACCCGGTCGCAGCCGGTGACGATGATGTTCTCGACCCGGTCATCGTCCACCAGCGGCTGCAGCCGCCCGAGGCCGAACAGCGCATCATCGAGCGCCTGAGCCATCTCGTCCTGCTCGGCCGGGCTCCACTGCGCCTGCCCCGCCTCGACGCGGGCCACCGACTCGTCGTTGAGCAGGTCAAGGATGATCGCTCGTCCCCGCTCCCGCTGCACCGCCGCCGAAAGGTGCGCCCGCTCCTCCCCCAACGCGGCACTGAGCCGGTCCGACGCCTGCTGCCGCAGCGCCGCGACCAGCTCCCAGTCCAGCACGCTCCTGTATGCCGCCGGCACCGGACGCAGCTCCGCCGTCGCCCGCTGCTGCGGGCCCGTCATAGCGTCACGCGCATCGTCGCGCTCGGGGTCGCGCTCGGCCGTCGGCCGCATCGAGAAGGTGCCCCGCACCCGGCCGGGCCGCGACGACGCCCATGCCGATGAGGCGCTCGACGCAGGTGTCGGTGCCGGTGTCGCGAAGAGCGGCAACGACGTCGGATCGGTCGGGTCAACGGGGTCCGTAGCGTGAATTGGCTGCGCCCCCTGCGCGGTTCGCGGAAGGCCGATGCTCTCGTTCATGGTCGAGCTCCCATCAGGGCCTGGGCAGGTGGGCCTGCGAGCTCCTCACGGTTGGCGGCGACCGTTGAGTCGATCGCCTCACGGGCGGCCAAGAGGCTCCGCACGAGCGGTGACGTGTCGAACTTCCGCGGCGCCTTGGCGCCCCTGCCGAACACCTGCGCGGCGGCGGAATCCCATGCGAGAGAGGCGATCACGGGGATCTGCAGCACCTTGCGGACCTCACGGGCGGTGTACGGGTCGCCCTCCCCCACCATCAGCAGCCCCAGCGACGCAAGGCCGCCGACCCGCTCGAACCCGCCCCGCAGCGTCTGCGCCCAGGAGCGGGCCCCGGACAGGGACACCAGGTCCGACCGCACCGTCAGCAGGCACAGGTCAGCGGCGTATAGCAACGGCTCCGGGAACCCCGTGAGGCCCAGCCGGCCGGCGTCCACGATGACGTCCTGCCCGGTCCGTTCCAATGTCTTGAGGGCGGCCGAGAGAGGTTCCCACAGCGGCACCAGGCTGGGGGCCTGCGTGTGCGAGCGGGTCCCCGGCAGCAGCGCGGCTGAGGTTCCCTCGATCCGCACCGCGGCCTCGGGGATCGCCCGGTCCAGCTGGCCGTACCGGTGGGCCAGCGCCAGGTCGATGAGGGAGGCTGTCGGGGCGGTCTGACCGCGCAGGTAGCCAGCGAGGACTGAGGATCCGCCCGTCGGGTCGGCTTCGACGAGCAGCGCGGGCCGCGGCCAGGTCAGCGCGAGGCCCACCGCCGAGGTGGTGACCCCTGGTGACCCGGAGGCTGAGGTGAGCACGATCAGGGCCATCAGGTCACCGTTCCCGGCTGTCGAGCACGAGCACGACCCTGCCGGTGGCCGCTCGGGCGGCGAGCTCACCGGCCTCGTCCTTCGGCACGAGGACGGACACGACCGTCTTGTCCTGCTCCGCGCCCGGGTGCAGGCCCACGACGGTGGCGGTGACCTCGACCGGCGCGGCGTCGGTGGCCTCGCCCTGCGCGCCCGGGGTACCGACGATTCGTACGGTGTCGCCGGCCTGCAACGGCTCACCCGGCATCAGCGAAGGCGGCAACGCGACCCCCACAACCGACTGACCTGCCGGGGGGATGACCGACCGCGTCACTGACTCGGACGTCACGAGGCTCCCGGCGGCCATGTCCATCGCGGCGCGCTGGCCCACCAGCTCAGGCAGGCTGTCCCCGGCGACGGTCCGCAAGCCGGGGTCGACACCGACCTGGACGGTCATCAGGTCCGCTCGGTCGATCGTCTCGCCGCGGGCGATGGTCGCGCGGACCGCGACGACCTCGTGGGTGTTGCTCGTCGAGGTCCACGCCCACACCCCGAGCAGCGCGCCGAGGCAGACGGCGGCGACCGAAGCGACGACGAGGATCGGGCGGCGCCGCAGCTTCGGTGCCGGCGCCACCTCGCCGGGGTTGGGCGGAGAGGGCCTGGCGCGTCCGTTCCGCCGGCCAGCGTCGGTGCTGTCCGTGTGCCCTGTCGTCACGGTCATCCGCGTTCCCCTGTCGAGCCGTTACCGGTTGATGACTTGGCTCTCGCCCATGGTGATGTTCGTCGTGCGGGACAGGTCCAGCGGAATCACGCCGCTCTCCCCGACCCCCGTCCAGGTCACGCTCCAGTAGCTCGTCGCCGTGACGACGTACGAGCCCTGGCGGGTGTAGGTGTGCCCGCAGTCCGGGCTGGACTGTCTCCCATAGGAGTCCGCGTACGGGGTGCCCTTGGTGAGGCACACGACCTGGGTGCCGTCGCCCATGTCCCACACGACCTTCTTGACCTTGGCTGTTGCCCGGACCGTGAAGCCGCCCGCTGACGCGGTGCGGGTGATCGGCCCCCACGTGTTCTCCGCCGGTCCGTCCACCCACATCCAGGTCGGTAGCCCGATGATGCCGATACTCCCGGGCCGGGGCTCGGGGACGATCCCGATGTTCACCGCCTTCAGCTGCATCGCGTTCATGGCCCGACGGGCCAAGACCCGCGGGTCCGGCGGCGGAGGCGCCGCCGGCGGTGGCCCGGCAGCCCAGAAGAGCAGCACCCGATCGCCATTGACGTCGCTTCCGGCGACGAGGCACTGGTAGATCCCTCCGTCGGTGTGGCCGGCCCAGATGGGATCCGTCTTAAGAGGTGCCACGGCCAGGGCTCCCATGAAAAGACACGTGACGCCGTTGACCCGTACAACATTCGAGGTTGCGCCGTTCGAACCATGAGCACCGGTGCTCGCACCCGACGTCTCCCCAGCAGGTGCGCCGCTCGTGGAACCCCCACCGGGCCCCGCACCGGGCGTTGCGCCACCGCCGGCCCAGATGATGCACACGCCTCTCTGATTGAACTTCTCACAGACCGGAGCCGCCGCGCCGGCGGGCACGGCCGTGCTGATGGCCGCGAGGACGAGTGCTCCTCCAACCGACGCGATCCGCCTGGCTAACACTTGTCGTCCTTCGGCTGCACATAAGCCACACGCCACCCATCAGGGCTCGGATAATCGCGGTTGGCGACCCCGACCAAGTTCACGCCGGTGGGCTTCCTGCTGTCAGGCACCACCGACTTGCCCTTCCTGTCGACGATGTCGACGCCACTGACGTCGTAGCAGACCAGAAACGTGACGACGGGGACTGTGGGAGGAGTGGACTTGAGGTCGATCGCCAGGTCCGTCTTGACGTGCTTGACCCACTTGAGCTTCGTCTCACCCGTCTGATGCACCCTCTGCGCCTTGACGGCGTTCAGCGTGTTCACGTTCTCCACCAACGCGGTGCCCGTCGAGGAACCCTCGAAAAACGAAGGGTTCGTCTTGGTGGGCTCGAATATTCCGCGGTCTGCGTCCCGATAGAACCTTGCCACCATCCCCCTGGCATCCTCCTCCGCGACCTGAGTTGGGCTCGGCGTCGTTGACGTCGGTGAGCTCGAGGTTGAACCCGCGACGCTCGGCGTCGCGGAGGTCGCGGGCAGGGACGGAGTCGACGAACCTGTGCACGCAGCTAGCGCAGCAATGGCGATGGCGGCTGCGGCGGCTCGCCTACATGCTCGAGTCATCTCGTCTCTCCCCGTGTGTCTCAAGAGATAAAGCCCACCCACCTGAGCCTGGCGATCAGCGTCGGGTCGGCGATTTTCACGATATGGCCGGTCTGCCCGCCTGAGCACACTTGACGGCTACCTGTGGATAACGACCTGCAAGTGCTACGGGCCTTGTGGATTCGCCCCATTTGCGCTTCTGCCATTCCATGGCACCACACCCGCGGCCATCGCGCAGTTCGAGAGTGGGGACCATCGGGTCATGGAAGGAGCTGCAACCGCGCCACACAGCAAGGGCATGGTGGGCGTGGCCTGCACCGCAGGCCTCCTCTGCTCCAACGCGAGACACACCTGAGGTGATCGCCCGAACGCAGTGCCAGGGCTTTGGAGACTGGGAGGTCACCATGAACCAGAAGCACCGCCGCGAGTTCGAGTCGCTCGCTGAAGCCGCCGAGCGGACAGGTTTGAGCACGAAGACGATTCGACGGCGCATCGCCAGCGGCGTGCTCGCCGCATACCGCAGCGGGCCCCGTGTGCTTCGAGTCGACCCGGACGACGTCGACCAGATGATGGTGCGCCTGCCGACCATGTCTGCAGGACCGGAGTCCATGGGAGCACCGCGCCCTTCCCGTTGAGCCTGCAGGCAGCGCGGGAATCCGCTTGCCCGGGTACTCCGGCCTGCCTCTCCGGCTTCGCACCGGCATGATCAGTCCCGTGGCCCCTTACGACAACACAGGTGACCCGATCCAAGTGGGAGAGCCAGACGGGTACGGCCTGTTCGGCGTCCTCGACCAGGACGCCGATGGACTCCTGTGCCACATCTGCGGCTGGCGCGGCCCACACTTGGGCCTCCACGCCTACAAGGGTCACGGCATGCGCGCCCGGCAGTACAAGCTCGAGCACGGCCTACGTCGATCCAAAGGGCTCGTAGCCGCAGCAGTGCTCGAGAAGCTCGCCGAGCGCGGCGCAGCCCAAATGCCCTCACGAACAGGTCTCATCGCTGCACGTGATCCCGGAAGAGCCACCGCTGCGCGACTCGCTGGTGGGATGCCGCTCTCCCCTGCGGGGGCTGTAGCTTCGGCGTCCGGTCGCCAGACGCCTCGCGTGAGTCGCCGGGTGGTGATCGTCGTCACCTGCGCACAGTGCGGCGCGGAGTTCTGCCCGCTGCACATGGCGCGCCGGCGGAAGTTCTGCACACGATCATGCGCCAGCCGGCACAACCGGCGGCGAGCCTCACAGTCTGGCCCTGCCGTGGACCAGGCAGGTCAGGCAATGTCAGGATCGGATTGACGGGTGATGAAGTCAGCCATGCCGGGGACCGTGAACGCGATCCGTCCGTGCTCCGGGGCATACAACAGCCCCTTGGCGATCAGGGCAGCCCGCGTGGGTCCCAGGCTGGTCGGTTTGCGATCCAGACGGCGCGCAACCTCTCCTGAGGAGCTGCCCGCATCCCCGTCCACGGCCATCCCCCGCAGGTAGGCCTGCTCGCTGCGGGTTGCCCGGTCCCACCGTGCCCGGAAGAAGCCGTTATCCAAGGCACTCCGACCCACAGCGGCGCCCACTCGGGCGTCATGGACGGTGATTACGTCGTCGCCGAGAGCACTGTTCCACGTGTCCTGCCCGTACTGCTGAAGGAAGTACGGATACCCGCGGGCCTCCTCCACGAGAAGCGCCACCCCGGCGGCCTCCCACCCGACGCCGGCTCTCTGGGCGGGGACGGTGAGCACCTCACCGGCGATGGCGCTGGGCAGGGCCGTGATCGGGTAGAACGCAAACAGCCGCTCGGCGTACGACTTCGCCTCGGCAACGTCCTTCGGCAGCGACGGAAGCCCAGCGAGACAGAGCAGGAACGGCCAGCCCTGCTGCGAGGCCCGGTGCGCGATCGCGCACAGCGCCACCAACTCGTCCGTGGTCAGATCCTGAGCCTCGTCAACGAGGACCGCCACGCCGACACCTTCCTCACCCGCGCCCTCGCTCAGGTCCTTGACGAGCTTGTCGAGGTCGGTCTCCAAGACGCCGGAGTCCGCGCCTCCACCAGGCGAGTCCGCCAGATCCACCCCAAAGGACCAGGTCCCCGCCGAGTCGTACGACGCCTTGAACGACAAGGCAGTCTTGAGAGCACGCAGGATCCGACGGCCCGCGCTGGGGCGTGCCAAGTCCGAGAGCGGGCCGTACAACGCCTCGCCCAACGCCACCCGCAAGGTCTTGCCCGCACCGGCCTCGATCTGCGCCACCACCCAGCCATGGCTCTCCGCGGCCTTCGCCATCGCGGTCTGCAGGACGGTCTTGCCCACGCCGCGGAGCCCATAGAGAGCCACCGGCTGCACCGACAGACCCGCCATCACCCGGTCCAACGCCACGGCCCAGTCGGACAGCTCGAGATCGCGCCCTACCAACGCCAGCGGCGGCCGACCGGCTCCCGGACTGTACGGGTTTCGTCTGGCCTCCATGGCGGCTCCGTCCTCTGACCATTTATGCCTATATCTAGGCTAGCGCTAGATAGGCATCAATCTGGCTAGACGCGCAGGGTCTCGTGGCGTGTCGAGCGTCATACGCTGGCGGCTCACCGGCACCCGACCAGCTGTGCCGGACGACCCTCGCCTTCTGCACCTCAGTCAGGCGCGGTCGGCATGGGGTGCGTTTCATCGAGAGTTCCCTCAGCGAGCAGCGAGAGTGCAGCCGCAATTTGGGCGTCGCGGCCGGCGGCCGCGTGCTGATATCGCAGAGCCGCCCCTACCGAAGAGTGACCGAGTCGCTGTTGCAGTTCGGCCAGCGTGGCCCCCGTCATCGCGGCCAGCGTGGCTCCGGTGTGCCGGAGGTCATGGACTCGAAGGTCTTCGCGAGCCGCAGCCAGCTTCGCCTTGCGGAAGGCGTCATTGAAGACGGTCGGCTGAAGATGACTGCGCCCGTCCCGTGCCGGGAAGAGCAACGACTCCTTGCCTCGCCCGACGTGGCCGTCAAGGTGCGCGCTGATCGCTGGCACCACGTGCGGCGGGATCGCCACGGTTCGCCGGCCGGCGGCGGACTTCGGCGCGCCAACGACCGGGCGTCCCTTGACCCAGGCGACGGAGCGGTCGACGCACACCGTCCCTCTCGTGAGATCCACGTCCTTGCGGCGTAGTTCAAGAACCTCGCCGATGCGCAAGGCGCACCAAGAGCACAGGAGGGCGATGGCCCGCCTGTTCTCGGGGAGCGTCGCCACGATGGTGTCCAGCTCGGCCACGGTCGCAGGCCTGATCTCGCAAGCTCGCGGCGCATTGGAGGCGGACTTGATTCGGCACGGGTTCGCGGAGATCTCCTCGTCGGCCACGGCGGTGTTCAGTACGGCCTTCAAGAGCGCGTAGGCCCGGGCATTCACCGTCGGGGTCGACGGGTTCAGACCGGCCCACCACACGCGCACCTGGCTCGGGGTGATGGACGCGAGCGGGCGATCCCCGAACACCGGAAGCAGGTAACGCTCGAGCAGGTGCTCATAGCCGTCCCTGGTCCGGGGCTTCAGCGGGCGGTCCTCCAGCCAACGCCTCGCGTATGAGCTGAAGCTGGACGCGGTCCGCGTCTGCATGCGCGCCACCGGCGATTCCCACCGTCCGGAAGCGACCAGGTTTCTCTCGGCGCCCAGCCACGCCTCAGCGTCGCCCTTGGTCGCAAAGGTAGTCGGCGAGTTGTGGCGGGCCAGGTCGGGGCCGACATAACTGGCCTGCCACCGCTTGGAGGGCAGCCGCCGAAGATGTCCGAAGCCTCGCTTGTTGGGCTTGTTCGCCACCCGCGACCCTCCCGATCCAGCCATCGCCGTGCGATTAGCGTGCGATTAGCGTGCGATTAGAGAGTACATCTGGGCGGTCTCGTGTCCGCTTCTGACTCTGGGCCACAGCGCACTACAGGGCCACATAAGCGCAGGTCAGAGCCTGTTTTCGCAGGTCACACGATGGAGCTGGCGAGGGGACTCGAACCCCTAACCGCCTGTTTACAAGACAGGTGCGCTACCAATTGCGCCACGCCAGCAGGCCCGATCGCGGCAGCGACGCCGGAGCACCCAGCGCGGTCGGGACGGCGAAAGCGTAACGGAGCCGGACGGCTTACCGGAAAGCCGCCCGCGGCGCGGCCACCGCCTCGCAGCGTCCACGCCTCGCAGCGTCCCCACCCCGCCACAACGAGCCCCACGCAGCAGGACGGCCCCGCAGACCGTGAGGTCGTGCGGAGCCGTCCGACGTGCTGAGCCGTCACCCGGCCCGAGCCCGAAGCTCAGGGGAGGCGGATGACCTGACCGACGTAGATCAGGTTGGCGTTGGCGACGGTGCCGCGGTTGGCCGCGTAGAGGGCCTTCCAGCCGCCGTCGACGTCGTGCTTCTGCGCCAGCTTGCTGAGCGTGTCACCGCTCTTGATGGTGACCTTGGCGCCGGTGGCCGTCGACGTGCGGGTCGTCGAACGCGACGCGGTCGGGTTCGCCTTCTTGGTCGTCGCCTTCTTGGTGGTCGTCGGCTTGGGGGCCGCGTAGGTCTTCTTCGTCGTGACCTTCTTGGTCGTCGTGGTTGCGGTCGTGGCCGCACCGCCGTTGGCGCGGGTCAGGCCCGCACGCTTGGAGCAGACCGGCCAGGCGCCGGGGCCCTGCACCTTGAGGACGCGCTGGGCGACGGCGATCTGCTCCGCCTTCGTCGCGAGGTCGGCGCGCGAGGCGTACTGCCCGCCGCCGAAGCCGCGCCACGTGCTGCCCAGGAACTGCAGGCCGCCGTAGAAGCCGTTGCCGGTGTTGATGCTCCAGTTGCCCCCGGACTCACAGGCGGCAACGCGGTCCCAGACGCTCCCCGCGGCATTCGCGGAGCTCGCGGTGCCGATCCCGGCGACGACGGTCGCCGCGCCGGCGATGCCGACCCCGGCCATCCGCTGCTTCATGGAGAGACGCTTCGCCACGGCATGCTTGGACTGATAGTGCATGGGTGATTCCTTCCTGACGCGCGCCTGCGGGGTTAGCTGTCGGGTTCGGGCGGTCAGGTGCCCGGCCGCTGGCGCGGCTTCACCCCCAG
Organism: Humibacillus xanthopallidus; assembly: GCF_044793955.1. Lineage (GTDB taxonomy): Bacteria > Actinomycetota > Actinomycetes > Actinomycetales > Dermatophilaceae > Humibacillus > Humibacillus xanthopallidus_C. The sequence continues at coordinate 3,946,735 of NZ_CP084995.1, forward strand.
ACCAGGACGGCACACACACGCCGTCATCGCACGTTGTCACTGCACGCTGGCCACACTGGGTCCCCCGTCCTCGCCCGGCCCGCACGGTGCGGGCTGCGTCTCTGGCTGGCGAGGCTCGGCGCGCTCAGAGACCGGATTGATGGGTGTCCATGTGAAGTTGTGGAGCGCGCCGGTGGCTTCCGGGCACGACGGGCGACCACATGGAAAGGAAGAAACCCCCGATCCGGCTCCGGGTGAAGGAGGCCGCCGATGATCGACGGTACGTGAGGTCCCCACCCGTGACAAGCCGTGCCGAGATCTTTTCGTGATCTGGACTTGACGCTTTCTTTACTCTTTGGGCGTGGGCTGTGGTGCCCCTGTGTGTCCCGTTATGAGCAGGTATGCCGTCCGGCACCGTCCTCGGCCCAGCCGCTGCAGGTGCCCTAGCCGCCAAAGGGATTGCCGGAGAAAGGATTCCACGTGATGGCGACCCCCTTGGCGATGGCAACCGCGCCGGCGACGACGCCCACGGTCGCGAGGACGCCGGCCACGACCTGCATCGGCAGACCAGGCGGCACGAGCCGTCTCACGATGGAGCGCGACCCACGGCGCAGAGAGGCCCCGCCGGGGCCCCACCACAGCATCGCCAGCCCGAGTGCACCGCCGACGACGAGGGTCACGGGCGCGCCGGGGCCCAGCTCACCGCCACGGGTGCCGGCCAGGAGCAGCGCCGACCCGTAGATGCCCGCGAGCGCCACGCCGACCGGGAGGATGAGGCTCACCGCGGTCGCCACGACACCGACGACGAGGTGCCACGGGCTCGTGAGGACCGTCATCGCGACGTCGCTGCGACGACGTCCCCGCTCGTAGCGGCGCAGCACGAGCGACGTGAAGGACAGGTCGGTCGCCCGGGCGATGACCGACCAGCCGACGAGCACGAGCAGGGCGATGCCGGGCCACGCCGCGAGCGCCCCCACCCAGGCCAGCGCGGCGGCCCCGAGCAGGCCGGTGCGCATCGGCAGCCCGATGCGCGGGTCGCCCTCGCGCGGGACGATCTCCTCGTCGTCCTCGGGCACGCCCCGGTCCCAGTAGTCGTCGGCTGGCAGGGGCCCGCTGTCCGGCAGGTCCTCCCAGCTGCTCGCCGCCGGCGCCGCGTAGGGGCCCCCGGTCGGCGCGGGTCCGGCAGGAGCAGGCGGCGCTGGCGGCGGCGCGGACGCTGCCGAGCGATGGCTCGGAGGCGGCCACGCGGTCGACATCGGCACGGGGGGCATCACCGAGGTGCTGCGCTCCTGGAGCACCTGGGTCGAGCCCGGCAGCGGCGGTGGCTCGACATGGGTGGTCTCGTCGTCCCACGGGCCACCCTGGGGAGGCGGCACCGTGGCAGCCCGCCCGGCGGCATACTGCTCGAGCGCAGCGATGACGTCGTCGGCGTGGGGGCGACGCGCGGGGTCGGGCGAGAGCGCCGCCCGCAGCAGCGGCACGAGCAGCGGGTCGACGCCGTCGAGGTCGACGTCACCCGCGCGCACCCGGGTCAGTACGGCGTCCATGCGGGCCCGGCCGAACGGCGGACGGCCCGAGGCGGCGAAGGTGATCGTCGCCGCCCAGCCCCACCAGTCGGTGGCGTCGGTGATGGCCGCGCCCTCGACGAGCTCGGGCGAGAGGTAGCCCGGGGTGCCCATGACGAGCCCGCCGACGGTGTGGCGCACGTCGTCCTGCAGGTGGGCGATGCCGAAGTCGATGAGCACCGGCTCGCCGTCCTCGAGCAGCACGTTGCCGGGCTTGATGTCACGGTGCACGACCCCGCAGGCGTGGATCGCGCGGATCGCCTCGGCGACACCGCGCGCGAGCCGCAGCAGCTCGTCGGGAGCGAGAGGGCCGTGCTCCTCGACCGTCTCGTCGAGCGCTGGCCCGGGCACGTAGCGGGTCACGATGTAGGGGCGCGGACCCATGATGTCGGCGTCGATGACGCTCGCCACGCGGTCGTCGCGGATGCGCGAGAGCGTGTCGACCTCGCGGCCCAGGCGCCGGCGCGCGTCGTCGTCGTGGGCGATGTGGGTGCGCAGCACCTTGATGGCGACGGCCCTCCCCCGCGGGTCGAGCGCGAGGTGCACGACGCCCATGCCGCCCTCGCCGATCTCCTCGATCAGGCGGTAGGGCCCGAGCCGCTCGTGCCGCTCGCGGGGTACGCCGTCACGACCGTCGGGCTCGTCGGCGCGCACGCCGGAGGGCGGGCGAGGTGCCCGCTCGGTCCGGTCGTACGCCGTCATGCCCCTACGGTAAGCGACCCGGCGGTCCCGGCGGCACGGTGCAGTGCCGTCGAGCCCCGGATCGTGACCGGGGCCTGACGGGCGCCCGGCGTCGTCGCGTCAGTTGGTGATGTAGTCGCGCAGCGCGTCGCGCTCGGACTGGAGCTCGCTCAGCCGGTGCTTGACGATGTCGCCGATGCTGACGATGGCCGTGAGCGTGCCGTCCTCGTCGAGGATCGGCACGTGGCGCACCCGCATCTCGGTCATCGTGCCCGCGAGATCGGCGATGTTGTCGCTGGCCGACCCGGTCGTCACCTCGCTCGTCATGATCGCGGACACCGGCCCGCCGAGCACGGATGTGCCGGTCGCGTGCAGGTGGCGCACGATGTCACGCTCGCTGACGATCCCCTCGACGGAGGCGCCGTCGGTGCTCACGACAATGGCACCGATGTGGTGCTCGTCGAGCAGGGCGAGCAGGTGGTCCACGGTGTCATCGGGCTGGATCGTCACGACGCCCCCGCCCTTGGACCGCAGCACGTCAGAAATCTTCATGGCGACCTCCTTCTCAACTCGGCGACATGGCCGTCAACCAGCCGTGCGGGCACCAGTGCCCTGCTCCTGACCCTAGAGCCGGGACCGTCCGGGCGCCACCATTCTCTCGTTAGAGTGGGCCCTGCGCGCGCCGCTGCCCGTGAGGGGAGCCCCCGCGCCCCACGCCACCCACACGCCACCCCACGCCACCGACCGGTTGCCGCTGGTCCCACCAGAGCAGGAGTTGATTGCGTGCCGTCTGCACGGCCGACCTACGACCTCGTCATCGCGGCGAACCGCCTGCCCGTCGACAAGGTGGTCACCGACAGCGGAGAGGTGGAGTGGCGCCGCAGCCCCGGCGGGCTCGTCACGGCCATGGAGTCGGTGATGCGCAGCCAGCCCGGCGCGTGGGTCGGCTGGGCCGGTGACGCCGGCGAGGAGGCCCCGGAGCCCTTCGACGAGGACGGCATCCATCTGCGGCCCGTGCCGCTGTCGGCCGACGAGGTGCGCGACTACTACGAGGGCTTCTCCAACGACACGCTGTGGCCGATCTACCACGACGTCATCGTGCCGGCCTCCTTCCACCGCGACTGGTGGTCGAGCTACCAGACGGTCAACCAGCGCTTCGCCGAGGCCGTCGCCGAGGTGGCCGCCGAGGGCGCCCGCGTGTGGGTGCAGGACTACCAGCTGCAGCTCGTGCCGGCCCTCGTGCGCAAGCTGCGCCCCGACGTGCGCATCGGGTGGTTCAACCACATCCCCTTTCCCCCGGTCGAGCTCTTCGCCCAGCTGCCGTGGCGCACGCAGCTGCTCGACGGCCTGCTCGGAGCCGACTTCCTCGGCTTCCAGCGCCAGGCCGACTCGCGCAACTTCGTGCGCGCCTGCCGCCAGCTGCTCGGAGCCCGCACGAAGCGCGACATCGTCACCGTCGAGGGCAGCCACCGCCGGGTGCGCGCCGCGGCGATCCCCATCTCCGTCGACTTCAAGGGCCTCGAGGAGCTCGCCCAGCGTCCTGACGTCATGGAGCGGGCCCGCGAGATCCGCGCCAGTTTGGGCGACCCCGAGGTGCTCATGCTCGGCGTCGACCGGCTCGACTACACCAAGGGCATCCGGCACCGGCTCAAGGCCTACGAGGAGCTGCTCAGCGAGCGCCGTATCGGCCCGCCCGAGGTCACCCTCGTGCAGGTGGCCACCCCGAGCCGCGAGCGCGTCGACGCCTACCGCAACCTGCGCAACGAGATCGAGCAGACCGTGGGCCGCATCAACGGCGAGCTCGGCAAGATCGGGTCGCCTGCCGTGCACTACCTGCACCACTCCTATCCCCGCGAGGAGATGGCGGCCCTCTTCCAGGCGGCCGACGTCATGCTCGTGACGCCACTGCGCGACGGGATGAACCTCGTCGCCAAGGAGTACGTCACCTGCCGCCACGACCTCGGCGGCGCTCTCGTGCTCTCGGAGTTCACCGGCGCGTGGCACGAGCTGCACCAGGCCTTCGCGTGCAACCCGCACGACATCGAAGGCCTCAAGCAGACCATCCTGCGAGCCATCAACACCCCGGCCAAGGACAAGCAGCGCATCATGCGCGCCCTGCGCCGCCGGGTCTCCGACCACGACGTGCAGCGCTGGGCCGCCCGCTACCTCGCGGCGCTCGACGCCGCGCCCGACGTGCCCCGCCACACCCAGGTGGGCGGGGGCGGCAGCGACCCCCTCGCCGGGCCGGGCGCCGACCCGGGCGCGCTGCACCTCGGCGGGACCAGCACCGCAGAGAGGGCCACCTTCGCATGACCGACGGACTGCCTGACCTCGTCGAGGCCCTCCAGGAGGCGGCCGCCTCCAAGCGGCTGCTCATCGCCACCGACTTCGACGGCGTGCTCGCCCGCTTCGCCGCCGACCCCATGCGGGCAGCGGCCGAGCCCGGCACCATCGACACGCTGCGCTCGCTGGCCGACCTGCCGGGCGTGCACGTCGCCGTCATCTCGGGCCGCGACCTGACGACCCTGCGGCGCCTGACCCGCATCGACGAGGACGAGCCGATCGTGCTCATCGGCAGCCACGGAGCCGAGTCCTCCGACGAGGCAGTGCGATCCGCGATGGAGCACGCCGCCGTCACCGAGGACGACGAGGTCACCCTCAAGGAGCTGCGGACCGACATCGAGACCCTCGTCCGCGAGCGCCACCCCGAGGCCGGCATCGAGTACAAGGCTGCCGCCGTCGTCGTGCACACGCGCGGCCTGACGCGCGAGGTGTCCGACGCCGCCATCGCCGACGCCCGCCGCCTCGCCCTGGAGCACCCCGGAGTCAAGGTGCTCAAGGGCAAGTCGGTGCTCGAGCTGTCGGTCTCGCACGCCGACAAGGGCTCTGCCGTCACGGCGCTCGGCCGCAGCGTCGACGCCGTCTCGCGCATCTACTTCGGCGACGACGTCACCGACGAGGACGCCTTCATGCGAATGCGGCGTCCGCAGGACGTCACGGTCAAGGTGGGCAGCGGCTCGACCGCGGCCCGCTACCGGGTCGACGACGAGGCCACCGTCGCCCGGGTGCTCACCAAGCTGTGGCAGTTCTGCTCCGCAGCCCACGTGCCCAGCTGAGCGCGCCGCTCTCCTCGCGCGGCGGCATACCCCAGCAGTCGCTGCGCGAGCAGCCGTATGCCGTGAGGTGCAGCCCGCTCAGCGGCGGCGCACCGCGCCCGTCGACCCCCGCACGACGAGCTCCGGACGGAAGACGTATTCGGCACGGGGAGAAGGCTGCCCGGCGATCTCGTCGAGCAGCGCGCGCACCGTCGCCGCGCTCATCGCGTTGACGCTCTGGCGCACTGTCGTCAGGGGCGGGTCGGTGAAGGCGATGAGCGTCGAGTCGTCGTAGCCGACGACCGAGAAGTCGCGGGGCACCTGCAGTCCCCGCTTGCGCGCCTCCCGGATCGCCCCGAGCGCCATGAGGTCGGAGCCGCACACCACCGCCGTCGCCCCGCGGTCGAGCAGGCGCCCAGCGGCCGTCGCCCCGCCCTCGACCGTGAAGAGGGAGCGCTCGATGAGGTCGTCGACGTCGGACCTGCCGGTGAGCTCCTGCATGGAGTGACGGAAGCCCGCGATCTTGCGGATGACCGGCACGTAGCGGTCGGGCCCGACCGCCAGGCCGATCTCGCGGTGGCCGAGGCTGACGAGGTGCTCGAGAGCCAGGCCCATGGAGGCGACGTCGTCATTGGAGATGAAGGGGGCGTCGACCCCTTCGATGTAGCCGTTGACGAGCACGAGCGGCAGGCCCCGCTCGCGCAGCGCGACGTAGCGGGCGGAGTCGGTGGTCGTGTCGGCGTGCAGGCCGGAGATGAAGATGATGCCGGCGACGCCGCGCTCGAGCAGCATCTGCACGTAGTCGTCCTCGTGCACTCCCCCGGCCACCTGCGTGCAGAGCACGGGGGTGTAGCCGTTCTGCGCGAGGGAGTTCTCGATGATCTGCGCGAAGGCGGGGAAGATCGGGTTGGTCAGCTCGGGCACGATCAGGCCGACGAGGCCGGCGCTCTTGCGCCGCAGGCGAGACGGCCGGTCGTAGCCGAGCACGTCGAGTGCCGTGAGCACGGCCTGCCGGGTCGCCTCGGCCACACCGGGCTTGCCGTTGAGCACGCGTGACACGGTGGCCTCGGACACGCCCGCCTGGTCGGCGATGTCCTTGAGCCGAGCCCTCACGTCACCGCCCCTTTCGCCGAGCGTGCCGCGCCCCTCCGTCGGTGGGCTTCCAGGTCCAGATGCGGACCAGCGCGGCGTCGGCGCCCAGTGTGACAGCCTCCTCACCGATGTCCGGAGCGGGTCCGTATGCCGGTGTGCCGGCGCCGATGCCCGCGAGGTGAGCTGCGGGCAGGGTGACGGGCGCGTGGGCGCCGCGGGCGATGTGCACCAGCGCCACCTCCTGCTCGGTCTCACGCAGGAAGACCATGGCGTCACCCTCGGCGTGGACCCAGCGCATGCCCCCGCGGCGCAGCGCCACCGAGCCCTTGCGGGCCGCGATGAGCCCGCGATAGACCTCGAGCGTGCTTGCGTCCCAGTCGGACTCGTCCCACGGCATGGGTCGCCGGCCGTCCTCGCCGAAGGTGCCCTCCATGCCGATCTCGTCGCCGTAGGTGAGCATCGGCATCGACGGGAACGTGAAGAGGAGACCGGCCGCGGCCTCGACACCGCCCTGCCCGACGAGCGTGCGGATGCGCGGCACGTCGTGGGAGCCGACGAGGTTGAAGGAGTGCACGAGCGACTGCCAGGCGATGCGTGAGGTGAAGTCGCGCATCGTGTCGACGACGGAGCCCGCGTCGAGCAGCGGCAGCGGCACTGGCGCTCCGAGGAAGCGCGGGTCCTTGGGGTCCTGCCGGAGCCAGGTCCACGCCGGCTTGCAGAAGCCCGCATAGTTCATCACGCCGTGCCAGCCGTCACCCGGCATGTCGGGCGTGTAGTCGTGGAAGTGCTCCCCCACCAGCAGCGCGTCGGGAGCGACGCGGCCCATCACGTCGCGCATCTGCCGCGCGACGTCGTGGTTGACGTCGGTGTCGCGCCAGCGCCCCGTCATGTTGGCGACATCGACGCGCCAGCCGTCGAGCCCGCCGGCCCGCCCGAGCCACTTGCGCACGACGCCCTGCGGGTGCTCGAAGATGCGCTGGCGCAGTGCGGCGTTGAGGTGGTTGAGCTTGGGCAGGGAGGGCACGCCGAGCCACGCGACGTAGCTGCCGTCCTCCCAGATGTAGTAGTCGCGCTCAGGACGGCTCTTGCCGCCCGGACCGGACGCTGCGAGGAACCACTCGTGGGCGTCACCGGTGTGGTTCGTCGTGAAGTCGCCCATCACCTTGAGCCCGCGCTCGTGGGCCGAGGAGGTGAGGCGGCGCAGCGCCGGTGCTCCACCGAGCAGCGGGTCGATCTGCTCGAACGAGGAGGCGTCATAGCGGTGGTTGGAGCGAGCGGGGAAGAACGGCGTCAGGTAGACGACGTCGATGCCCAGCGCCTCGAGGTGGTCGAGGTGCTCGGTGACGCCGTCGAGGTCGCCGCCGTAGAACTGGTGCGCGACGCCCTTCTTGCTGAGGTCGACGGGGTCGGACCACGCAGCCTTGATCGCCCAGTCCGGGGTCTCGTAGCGATCGGCCCGCCCCGACCGCGCGAAACGGTCGGGGAAGATCTGGTAGACGACCGCGCCGAGGGCCCAGGCGGGCGGCGGGGAGTCGTGCGCGACGAGCCGGAAGTCGCTGGCGTCGGGAACGTCGCGCACGTGCACGCCCGTGCCGTTGAGCCACGCATACTTCGTCGGGCCACCGGTCAGCAGGAAGCGGTAGGTGGTGACCGGGTTGTGGCAGGTCAGCGTCGCGCGCCACCAGTCGTCGGTCGCCGTGGTGCGCACCCGCTTGGCGACCGTGAACGTCGCCTCGCCGTCGGGTGCCGTGCGCACGTGGACGGCATCGACCTCGGCCTCGAGCGGCACCCGCAGGAGCACGTCGACGCGGTCGCCGAGACGGGGCGCCTGGTTGGAGACGTAGCGCCCCGACCCGTCGTGGTGCGGCTGGCTGAGCCACGTCTGCGGGCGGGTCGGGGCGGCGGTCACTTCACGGAGCCCGTGGTGAGGCCGCCGACGAGCTGACGCTGGAAGGCGAGGTAGAGCACCATGACCGGCAGGGAGGCCAGCAGCGCACCGGCCGTGAAACGACCGAAGAGCGTGTTGGCGTCGTTGCCGAGGGTCATGCCGTAGAGGCCCACCCCGAGCGTCTGGGTCTCGACGTCGGTGAGGAAGATGCTCGCGAGCATGAACTCGCCGTAGAGGCCGACGAAGACGAGCATGAAGACGGTCACGAGGATCGGCATCACGAGGCGCAGCGTCATCGTGAAGAAGATCCGGGCGTGGCTCGCCCCGTCGACGATGGCCGCTTCGTCGAGCTCACGCGGCACGGTGTCGAAGTAGCCCTTGAGCAGCCAGACGTTGGCGCCGAGCGCACCACCGAGGTAGGCCAGGACGAGGCCCGCGAGGGTGTTGAGGCCGAAGGCCGGCAGCACGTCGCCGATGCCGGCGAAGATGATGTACATCGCGACGATCGCGAGCAGGGCCGGGAAGAACGTCGTCAGGAGCAGGAACATCATGCCCGGGCGGCGGCCCTTGAAGCGCAGCCGCGAGAAGGCGAACGCCGCGCACGCACCGACGAAGACCGCACCGAGCGCCCCGATCGTCGAGACGATCATGGAGTTCTTGTACCACGTCCAGAAGGGCCTCGACGCGTCGTTGAAGAGCGCCTCGAAGTTGACGGTCGAGAAGCCCGACGGGAGCAGGCTGGCCGTGTTGAGCGTGCCCGAGGGGTTCGTCGCGGCGGAGTAGATGAAGAGGATCGGGAAGAGTGCCCAGATGAGAGCGACGACCGCGAGGGCGTGCCGCCACCACACCTGGCCGCCCATGCCGCTGCGCTTGGGCGAGGCCGGTGTCTCCTTGGTCTCGGCCTCGACACGCTGCTCGATGCGGGGGTCCGTGGGAAGGGGAGCGTTGATGCCAGACATCAGTTGATCTCCTCGAGAGCCTTGGTGCGACGGAAGCCCGGGATGCTCATCAGCGCCACGATGATGAAGATGACGACGGAGACGGCAGCCGCGAAGCCGTAGTTGGGTGCGCTTCCGGAGAAGGCGAGGCGATACGCATACGTGATGAGCAGGTCGCTCGAGCCGATCGAGGTGTTCTCGCCACTGAAGGGTCCGCCCTCGGTGAGCAGGAAGATGAGCCCGAAGTTGTTGAAGTTGAAGGCGAACGACGCCAAGAGCAACGGGCCGACGGCCACGAGCAGCAGCGGCATGATGATCGACCGAAGCGTGCGGAAGGCGTTGGCACCGTCGATCGTCGCTGCCTCGCGCACGTCCTGCGGGATGGACTGCAGGGCGCCGGTGCAGACGATGAACATGTAGGGGAAGCCGAGCCACAGGTTGGTGATCAGGATGGCGGCCTTGGCCCCGAACTCCGTGCCCAACCAGTCGACGTTGAGCCCCGTGATCTCGTTGATGATGCCGTAGTCCTGGTTGAACATGCCCTTCCACACCAGCGCCGTGACGAAGATCGGCAGGGCGTAGGGGAGGATCAGCAGCGATCGGTAGATCGCCTTGCCGCGCAGCCTCGGATCGTTGAAGAGCAGCGCGATGAGCATGCCGAGCAGGAACGTCGAGAGCACCGAGGTGACGGCGAAGACGAGATTCCAGACGAAGATGCTGACGAAGCCCTGACGCAGCGTGGAGTCCGTGAAGATCCGGGTGTAGTTGTCGAGGCCGACGTTCTCCTTCCAGCCCTGCGGGAGGGTCTGGGCGGGGTCGGCGACGTTGGCCCACCGGGCGTCGGCCGGTGCATAGATGGTCGGGGGTGTCGTCGAGCTGTCGGTGAGCTGGTCGGCAGCCGCGTCGTAGGTCATCGTGGGCGCGCCCTCGAAGGCCTCCGACAGGCCGACGGGCTTGATGCCGCCGCCGTCGGAGGTCGGCACGGCCAGGGCCGAGAGGTCCGCACTCCGGGCGTTGACCTCGCGGGCCGTGAGGAGGGTGTAGCCGGGGGCGGCCGTGATCTTGCCCGTGGGGTTCTTCGTCACGCCCTCGGGCGGCAGAGGGGTCAGGCCCTTGGGGTCACCGACGAACGTCGCCCCGTCGGGGTCGGTCAGCAGCATCTTGAGGTCGCCGGTCTGCACGCTCGCACCCTCCTCGACAGCCACGCTCATCTTGTAGCGCGGGGCGCCCGGCACCTCACGCACCGACTGGGCGATGATGTCGGTGACCGACTCCTCCTTGGAGTAGAGGTGACCGTCGCCGTAGTTGGTGAAGGAGAGGTTGGCCGTGTAGACGACCGGCCACAGCTGGAAGAGGATCATCAGCAGCACGCCGGGGGCGAGGTACTTCAGGGGCACAGCGCGCCGTGTCGCGTAGATGGCCAGGATGCCCAGGCCCACGAATCCGGCGAGAACGACGGCGAGCGTGTTGCCCGCCTCTGCAAGCTTGGTGGCGATCACGAAGATGCCGATCACCGCAGCGGCGATGAGGATCCACTTGATCGCGAGAACGAGGGGCTTCGTCATGGAGACACGTCCTTTTGCGCCGACCGGCGCCGTTGCCGAAGATGCACGAGCGAGAGCCCCGAAGGCCTCTCAGGCCGGCTTCGCATCGAGCCGACCGACGAGCCGGATCCCGGGGTCCGCCGTGCTGGCGGACCCCGGAACCCTTTTTACATCAGAGAGACTCAGCCCTTGGCGATGTTCGCCGTGATCTCCTTGGCAGCCGCGTCGAGACGCGCCTGCGCTCCGGCCTTGCCGGCGATGATGTCGGCGGTCGCCTGGCCGAAGGGGCCCCAGACCGCGTTCATCGCGGGGATGTTGGGCATCGGCAGACCGTCGACGCCGGCCTCGTACCACGCCTTGACGTCGGGGTCGGTGGCCGAGACCTCGTCATAGGCCTCCTTGAGGGCCGGCGGACGCTTGCCGACCTCGAAGAGGGCCAGCTGGACGTCCTTGCGCGGGATGTAGTTCGTGACGAACTCCTGCGCGAGGGCGGCGTTCTTGGCCTTGCTCGAGACGTAGAACATCTGGACACCGAGGAACGGCTTCATCGGGCCACCGCCCTCGAGGCTGGGCAGCGGGGCGATGCCGTAGTTGATGCCCGCCTCCTTCGCCTTGGCGACGCTCCACGGGCCGCTGATCATGAACGGGGCGGCCTTCGTGTCGAAGAGAGCGTCCTGGTTCGTGTCATCGACGTTGGTCGAGAGGACCTTCTGCTTGCCGAGGTCCGCGAGCACCTCGCCGCCCTTGATCGAACCGGCGCTGTTGACGATGACCTTGTTGGGGTCGTAGCCACCCTCGGGGGTGAGGCCGAAGATGCCGCCGCCCTCGAACGCCGAGAGGTAGGGGTAGGCGAAGTAGGCGTTGCCGACCTTGGAGACGAACTGCGACAGGACCTGCTTGGCCTTGCCCTCCTGGACCAGCTTCTCACCCGTGGCGACGAGCTCGTCCATCGTCTTGGGGGCGTTCGGGACGAGGTCCTTGTTGTACATGAGGCCGATGTTCTCGACGGCATACGGCACGCCGTAGGCCTGGCCGTTGAACTTCGTCGCCTCGATGGACTTCGGGAGGAACTTGGCCGTCACGTCAGCCGCGAGGTTGACGGGGGCGACCGTGGAGTTCTGCACGAGCTCGCCGAGCCAGTCGTGGGCGCCGACGATGACGTCCGGGCCCTTGCCGACCTTCGTTGCGTCCTTGAACTGCTGGCGGGTGTCGGTCGAGATCTGCACCTTGACCGTCACGCCGTTCTCGGCGGCAAACTCGTCGGCGTACTTCTGCACGGCCGCGGAACGGTCGGCGTCGGTCCAGATGACGAGGTCGACGTTGGTGTCACGGACGGGAGCCGCGGTGCCGGTGGGCGTCTCCGGCACACCGGTGGTGGTGGCCGCGTTCGAGGTGCCGGCGGCGGTGTTGGACGGGGTGGTGGGGCTGGACCCACCGCAGGCGCTGAGGGCCAGGGCAGCAACACCCGTGACAGCAACAGCACCAAGCGCACGCTTGTGCATGGATTCTCCTTTGAAGCCAGGTGGCACACGCCGCCACCGGTGGAGCCGAATGTAGCAAGAACTTGCAGGCTCGCGAAACCTTCTGCTGCAAGTTCTTGCAACGATGTGATCACACACACGTCTACCTTCGAGCGCCACCGTGCGGTTCCGGCCGCGGACCCCTCGAACGCTGGCACGCTCGCCCGCAGGTCGCGACCCCCGTCACGATTTGGCGACCGAACCGTGCCCTCACCGTGTCGTTCCCGAGACCTTCGGGGAGTCCGTCGGGGACGCCGCCGATGAGACGTTCGGTGGGACATCCGGCGAGACCCGGGCACCCGAGGCGTGGTCCGAGGCTGGTCAAGCCCGTGGTGATGGGTCATGATGGCCCTGCCCGCCCGCTCGGGTGGGCATGCCCTTTACAACGGATCGTCCGGCACGTTCCTGCCGGTGAAGGAAGGCAATGAAGCCATGGCAACTGTGACGTTCGACAACGCGACGAGGCAGTACCCCGGGAACCCGATTCCCTCCGTCGACAAGCTCAACATCGAGATCGCGGACGGGGAGTTCCTCGTCCTCGTCGGTCCCTCCGGATGTGGCAAGTCCACCTCCCTGCGCATGCTCGCCGGCCTCGAGGAGGTCAACGGCGGCCGCATCCTCATCGGTGACCGCGACGTGACGAACCTGTCCCCCAAGGACCGCGACGTCGCGATGGTGTTCCAGAACTACGCGCTCTACCCCCACATGACGGTCGCCGACAACATGGGCTTCGCGCTCAAGATCGCCGGCGTCGACAAGGGCGAGATCCGCAAGCGCGTCGAGGAGGCAGCCAAGATCCTCGACCTGTCCCCCTACCTCGACCGCAAGCCGAAGGCCCTCTCCGGTGGCCAGCGCCAGCGCGTCGCGATGGGCCGCGCGATCGTGCGCTCCCCGCAGGTCTTCCTCATGGACGAGCCGCTGTCCAACCTCGACGCGAAGCTCCGCGTGCAGACCCGCACGCAGATCGCCTCGCTGCAGCGCCGTCTCGGCGTCACGACGGTCTACGTCACGCACGACCAGGTCGAGGCCATGACGATGGGTGACCGCGTCGCGGTCCTCAAGGACGGCATCCTCCAGCAGTGCGACAGCCCGCGCCGCATGTACGACCACCCGGCCAACGTCTTCGTCGCCGGCTTCATCGGCTCGCCCGCCATGAACCTCATGGACGTGCCGGTCGCCGACGGCGGTGTCGACCTCCACGGCCACATCGTCCCGGTCTCGCGTGAGGACCTCGCCGGCGTGGGCAACCACGTCACGCTCGGCGTGCGTCCCGAGGACCTCGACCTGTCGACCGACGGCTCGGGCATCCCGGTCACGGTCGACGTCGTCGAGGAGCTCGGCGCCGACGCCTACATCTACGGCACGTCCGAGCAGAAGCTGCTCGAGGCCACGGGTGAGAACGCCGGTCACGTGCCGTTCATCGCGCGCGTCGACGGTCGTCGCCCCCCGGAGAAGGGCGAGAAGATCTACCTCAAGCCCAAGGCTGGCCACGTGCACGTCTTCAACGCTGAGTCGGGCGTCCGCGTCGGCGACTGAGCCAAGGCGCGAGGATCGACCGAGCGCCAGCGAGGGAGGCCCGGAGCGCCGATTCGGCTCAGTCGCCGAATGAGGGCGACTGAGTCGAGCGCCGTTGGCGCACAAGTAGTTTCGTATGCCGCTGGGCCGGCACCCCGTCCTGGGTGCCGGCCCAGCGGCATACCCCCTCGGTGAAGTGGCACCCCGGAGACCGCGGCGCGGCGCTGCCGCCTGTCGAGGGTTGTGGCGCGGCCACCACCTCACCCCTAGGCTCGCGGCTGTGACGAAGTCGAGGGTCGGGCGCTACTGGCACATCAGCACTCTCGTGGTGGCGACCTTCGCGCTCGTGCTCCAGCTCTACCTCGTGGCCTCGGGTGACAACATCCTCGACTCCACTGCTGCGGCCAGCCGTCTCGAGCAGACGCGCCGCTACTTCTCCTACTTCACCATCCAGGCCAACTTCCTCGTCGCCGTGTCGATGGTCTTCATCGTCCGAGATCGCTTGGGGAGTCAGCTTTTTCGCGTCGTGAGGCTCGCCTCGCTCGTCGGCATCACGGTGACCGGCATCGTCGCGGCCGTCGCGCTGCCGCCGTCACCGAACTACACGTTCGGCTCGCTCGTCTGCGACCGGCTGCTGCACATCGTGGTGCCGGTCCTGACCTTCGTGGGCTGGCTGGTCTTCGGCCCCAGGGGTCTCGTCCGGCGCGAGGACCTGCTGCCGTCGCTCATCTGGCCCGTGCTCTGGCTCGCCGCGACGCTCGCGCTCGGGCCGTTCGTGGGGTGGTATCCCTATCCGTTCATCAACGTCGACCAGCTGGGCTACGGGCGCACCCTGCTCAACTGCGCGGTCATCGCGGTGCTCTTCCTGGCTCTCGCGGCACTTGCTCGGTGGGGCGACCGGCGACTGCCGGGCGATCGTGACACGATGGCCTCGTGACGCTCGAGATCACGACGGCGCGACCTGAGGCCGCCCTGCTCGACCTGCCCTGGTCGACTCCCCTGGAGGAGTGGCCGGAGAGCCATCTGGCTGCCCTCCCCCGCGGCATCTCGCGGCACGTCGTGCGCTTCGTGCGTCTCGGCCCCCGGGTGCTGGCGGTCAAGGAGATCAAGGACGACATCGCCGACCGGGAGTACGCCATGCTGCGCAGTCTCAGGCGTCTCGACGTGCCGAGCGTCGAGCCCTTCGGGGTGGTGCACGGCCGCACCACCCCTGACGGCGAGCCGCTCGACGCCTGCCTCATCACCAAGCACCTGCAGTTCTCGCTGCCCTACCGAGCGCTCTACAGCCAGAACCTGCGCCCCGACACCGCCGTGCGCCTCATGGACGCGCTCGCCCTGCTCCTCGTCCGCCTCCACCTCGAGGGCTTCTGGTGGGGTGATGTGTCGTTGTCCAACACGCTCTTCCGCCGCGACGCCGGCGCCTTCGCCGCCTACCTCGTCGACGCCGAGACGGGCGAGCTGCACCCGCGCCTGTCCAACGGGCAGCGCGAGCACGACCTCGACATCGCTCGCGTCAACATCGCCGGCGAGCTGATGGACCTCGCCGCGGGCGGCTTCCTCGAGGAGCACGCCGACCCCTTCGACGTGTCCGCCTCGATCATCGAGCGCTACCACACGCTGTGGGACGCCCTCACCGGCACCGAGCGCTTCGAGTCCGGTGACCGGTGGCGCGTGGACGAGCGCATCCGACGGCTCAACGAGCTCGGCTTCGACGTCGACGAGCTGTCGATCACGACCGACATCGGCGGCACCGAGATCGTCATCACCCCCAAGGTCGTCGACGCCGGACACCACTCACGCCGTCTGCTGCGCCTCACCGGTCTCGATGTCGGTGAGAACCAGGCCCGCCGCCTGCTCAACGACCTCGACTCCTACGCCGCCGCCACCGACCGCCAGAACGAGGACGAGGAGATCGTCGCGCACGACTGGCTGACGCGCATCTACGAGCCCGTCACCCGCGCGGTGCCGCGCGAGCTGACGAGCCGCCTCGAGCCCGCCGAGGTCTTCCACGAGGTGCTCGAGCACCGCTGGTACATGAGCGAGCGCGCCGGCCACGACACCCCGATCGAGGAGGCGCTGCGCGACTACGTCGCGACCGTGCTCCCGGCCAAGCCGGAGGAGAAGGCGGTGCTCGGGGTCGACACCGCCGAGATGCCCGTCATCAGCATGTTCGACTGACGACGCCGTATGCCGTCCGGTCGGGCGCCGCACGCAGCCCGGACCCGCTCAGGCCGCGTCGACGACGTCCTGATCGGACTCTCGTGGGGCCGGCGGCGACAGGATCTGGCCGAAGAGCACGACCATCCAGAGCACGAAGGTGATCACGTGCACGGCCGTGCACCACAGGCAGATGGCGTTGATCCGGAAGAGCTCGGCCCAGACGAGGTAGAGGGCCATGCCGAGCCCGACGGTGAGCCAGGCGAGCCGGGCGGGGTCGAGCCAGGCCGCGGACGAGCGCCACACCCGGGGCAGGCAGAGGGCCGTGGTCACGACGAAGAAGAGAAGCCCCAGCACCGCCACCGGGATGCCGAGGAAGTAGCTCCAGGCGCTCGTCGTGACCTTGGCGCAGTCGACGACTCCTCCGACGCTGCACGCGAGGGTCGAGTTGTCGGTGAAGTGCTCGAAGGTCAGGTAGGCCGAGACCGCCAGGCCCGCCACCGACAGCACGAGCGAGACGGGCACCAACCAGGTCGGACGCTGGCGCACGGCCGGCGCGACCTGCTCGGCCGAGGCCACCCTGCTCACCACGTCACCGCTTGAGCAGCACCGAGGCCGACATGACGGCCTGGCTGGTGCACACGTTGCTCGGCTGGCCACCGGACAGCTGGCACAGCTGGGCGGTGATCATCGTCATGGCCGGGTTGACCGACTTGCCGATGTCGGACGTCGGGTCCTCGATGCCGGCGATGATCTCGTCGTAGGTCTTGCCCTCGAAGAGCTTCGCATCGACCGTGGCGCCGTTGGTGGCATGCGTGCCGCCGTAGGTGATCCACGGGATGCCGCCCTCGGGGTTGAACTTCTGGAAGATCGCGGCGTTGTCACCCTCGAGGGTCTCGAGTGGCTGCTTCTCGCGGTCGGCGGTCTCGACCGCCTCGAAGGCGAGCACGTCGCTGGTGTAGCTGGAGCCGGCGAAGGTCCACGTGGGGGTGTCGGCATAGACGTCGTCGGACGAGCTCGTCGTCGGCTTGAGGCCACTGAAGGTGCCGAACTTCGACAGTGCACCGATGAGCGGCCAGCGCTCCATGGCGCAGAACGGGCAGTACTCGGCGCCGACGTAGAGCACCTTGGGCTTGCCGTCCTGGGTCAGGGCCGTGCCACCGTCGAGCTTGGCCGGCGCTTGGTTGGGGTTGGGTGCGGGCGAGGCGTCGAGCGTGGCCTGCGGCAGCGCGACGAGCTTGGCCAGCGCGGCGTCGGCACTCGCCGACGTGGCGCCCGAGCCGCCAGCCGCCGGGGCCGACTGCGGCCGGTTGGCGATGACGGCGCCGATCACGACCGCCGCGATGACCACGACCACCGCGACGACCGCCGCGATGACCTGCTTGCGCTGGCGGTCCTTGCGGGCTGCCTCGGCACGCATCTGCGCCGCCTTGGCCGCTGCCTCGGCCCGACTGCTCTTCGCCACGTCATCCGTCCTTCTGCTGGGGAGACCCTCGGTCTACTACCGCCTGTAGTGGCGATGGCATCACTCTACAGACGTCTCTAGGGCCAGCGTCTGGCCCACCCCGGAGAGTTCCCGGGGTCACACTGGCCGTCGCCGCCGCGGCTGGTGTCGGGTGCTGTCGGGTGCTGTCGCCGCGTCAGCGACGACGCTGGCGGCTGATCTCGTAGAGCGTGACGCCCGTCGCGAGGCCGGCGTTGAGCGACTCGACGGCCGAGCTCATCGGGATCGACACGATCTGGTCGCAGGTCTCGCGGACGAGCCGCGACAGTCCCTTGCCCTCCGAGCCGGTGACGATGACGAGGGGCTCCGATGCCAGCGACAGGTCGGGCAGCTCGACGTCACCGTCCATGTCGAGGCCGAGCACGAAGAAGCCGGCCTTCTTGAACTCCTCGAGAGCCCGCGTCAGGTTGCCGGCCTTGGCCACGGGGATGCGGGCAGCAGCTCCGGCCGAGGTCTTCCACGCGGACGCCGTCATGCCGACCGAGCGGCGCTCGGGCACGACCACACCGTGGCCACCGAAGGCGGCCACCGAACGGATGATGGCACCGAGGTTGCGGGGGTCGGTGATGCCGTCGAGGGCCACGACGAGCGGGATGCCGGGCATCTCGGGGTCGATGAGCTCGGCCGGGTCGGCGTAGTCGTAGGGCGGCACCTGCAGCGCGAGTCCTTGGTGGACCCCACCGTCGGTGAGCCGGTCGAGCTCGCCGCGCGGCGTCTCGAGGATCGCGAGACCGCGCTCGGTCGCCAGCTTGAGCGCCTCGCGCACCCGGTCGTCGGTGTCGATGCGGTTGGCGAGATACATCGTCGACACGGGCACGTTGGCACGCAGGGCCTCGACGACCGAGTTGCGGCCGTAGACCATCTCGCTCGAGCCCTTGGCCCGTCGCTGGGGCCGCGACCCTCCGCGGCCGGCGACGGCAGAGCCGCCCGAGCCCGAGCCCGACCCGCCAGCGCGCTTGGCGCTCGAGGTGGCCCGCTTGTGGGCGGCGTGGTACTCGCGCTCGGAGGCCTTGGGCGTCGGGCCCTTGCCCTCGAGCCCGCGACGGCGTTGACCGCCGGAGCCGACCGTGGGCTTCTTGCCGCCCTTGCGCACGGCTCCGCGCCGCTGGGAGTTGCCGGGCATGTTCAGACCTTCTTCTCGGTGGTGACCGTCTCGGCGGCAGGTCGCGCGAGCGACCACTGCGCACCCGACGGGGTGTCGGTGATGGCGATGCCGGCCGCGGCGAGCGTGTCGCGGATCGCGTCGGCGCGCTCGAAGTCGCGCTCCTGGCGGGCTGCCTGTCGGGCATCGAGCTGCGCCCGGACGAGGGCCTCGAGGGCTGACTCGGCGGCAGCGTCACTGAGACCGTCACGCGAGCCCCAATGCGCCGCAAGCGGATTGACGCCCAAGATCTCGGTCATCGCCACGACTGCCGAAGCCGCGGCGAGGGCGGCCTCGTCGTCGTCCTCGTCGAGCGCGGTGTTGCCCGCTCGCACGGTCTCGTGCACGACGGCGAGCGCGCCCGAGACCCCGAGGTCGTCGTCCATCGACGCGACGAAGTCAGCCGGCAGCTCGGTGGCCGCGACGATCTCGTGGCTCGGCGACCGCCGGGCCGCGCGCTCGAGGAAGCCCTCGATGCGCTCGACCGCCGCACCGGCCTCCTCGAGGGAGCCGGGGTGGAACTCGATCGTCGACCGGTAGTGCGCCGCGGTCAGGTAGTAGCGCAGCACGAGGGGTCGGGTGGTCTCGAGCAGGTGGCGCACCTCGAGGGCGTTGCCGAGCGACTTGCCCATCTTCTGCCCGCGCACGGTGACCCAGGCGTTGTGCAGCCAGTAGCGCGCGAAGCCCAGACCGGCCGCTCGAGACTGCGCCTGCTCGTTCTCGTGGTGGGGGAAGCGCAGGTCGATGCCGCCGCCGTGGATGTCGAACTCGTCGCCGAGCCAGCGGCGCGCCATCGCCGAGCACTCGAGGTGCCAGCCCGGGCGGCCGGGCCCGAACGGCGTCGGCCACGACGCGCTCTCCGGCTCGTCGGGCTTGCGCCCCTTCCAGAGGGCGAAGTCGCGCGGGTCGCGCTTGCCGCGTGGGTCGGCGTCGTCGGCGCTCGTCATGTCGTCGATCGACTGACCCGTCAGCGAGCCGTAGTCCGGCCACGAGCGCACGTCGAAGTAGACGTCACCGCTGCCGTCGGGGGCGGCATACGCGTGCCCCTTGTCGATCAAGGTCTCCATGAGCGTGACCATGTCGGGCACGTGGCCCGTGGCGCGCGGCTCGTAGGTCGCCGGGACGACGCCGAGGGCGTCCAGCGCCTCGCCGGTCAGCCGCTCGTTGCGGTAGGTCAGCGCAAACCAGTCCTCGCCCGCCTCGGCGGCCTTGCGCAGCACCTTGTCGTCGATGTCGGTGACGTTGCGCACGAGGGTCACGTCGTAGCCGTGACCCGCCTCGAGCCAGCGCCGCAGCACGTCGAAGGCGACGGCGAAGCGGATGTGGCCGATGTGCGGCGCGCCCTGCGTCGTCAGCCCACAGATGTACATGCCGACCTTGCCCGCCTGGCGCGGCGTGAAGTCGCGCAGCTCCCGGGTGGCGGAGTCGAACAGTCGTAGGCTCACCCGCCGAAGTCTATCGGCGCGTCCCTCGCCACCCGACCACGAGCGTGCGGGCCTGTCCCTACGCTCGGTCCCATGGCGCAACCGCGGCTCACGAGCTACGACCGGCTCGATGGCACCGAGGTGCGCGCCGTCCTCACCTACCTCGGCGAGCGCATCGACACCTACCTGCCGCGCCACCCCGGGCTGCGCACGGCCGTCGACGAGTGCGGCACGCTCGTCGACGGGCTGCTCGACCGTCGGCGTCACGCCCCCGCCCAGCGGGCCGCGCTCGTGTGGACGTCGCGCTCGCTCATCGTCGTCGTGCTCGTGGTCGTGCTCGTCGCCACCGGCTTCGCCGCGCGTGACGCGATCGCGGGCGCCGGCTCCCTCGAGTCCTTCGAGTGGTTGCCGCTCGTCGAGAGCCTCATCAACGACCTCGTCTTCGCCGGCATCGCGATCTGGTTCCTGCTGTCGCTCGCCGACCGCGTCGTGCGCAACGACCTCATCCGGCGCCTGCACCGGCTCCGCTCGATGGCCCACATCATCGACATGCACCAGATGAGCAAGGACCCCGCCGCCCTGCTGCCCGACAGCGTCATGGGGGCCGTCGCCGGCGACGACGTCATCAGTCCGCGAACGATGTCGGTGCGCGACTACGCGCTCTACCTCGACTACTGCTCCGAGCTGCTCTCGTTGACCTCCAAGGCCGCCGCCCTCTGCGCCGAGGAGTCGACCGACGCTCTCGTGCTCGACACGGTGAGCGAGATCGAGAACCTCACGACCGGCATGAGCCGCAAGATCTGGCAGAAGATCAGCCTCCTGCAGGCCGTCGACCGCTCGCACCCGACCCACGGCTGACCCAGCGTCGCGCGCCCGGGTCCGGACACGAGTCAGGGCCCGCTCCCCCCGAGGGAGCAGGCCCTGACGATCGTGGGGTCACGCTGCCATGACCAAGAGGCCAGCGTATGCCGTTCGGCCGCCGAACGGCATACCCCCGGGGTGTGTCGTCGGCGGGGTGTCACGCCTGGCGGGGCGGGCGGCGTCAGTGGCCCCGGCGGATCCACTCCTCGACGTCGGGCTTCTCGGCGCCGATCGAGGTGGCGCGGCCGTGCCCGGTGAGCACGAGGGTCGCCTCCGGGAGCGAGAGCAGGGCGCCCCGGATGGACTCGATGATCGTGCCGAAGTCGGAGAACGACCGGCCCGTCGCGCCCGGTCCGCCCTGGAAGAGCGTGTCGCCGGTGAAGACGACGCCGAGGTCGCGGGCGTGGAAGCAGACCGCGCCCGGCGAGTGGCCCGGTGTGTGGAGCACGAAGAGCTCGACGTCACCGACCTGCACGACGTCACCGTCGGCGAGGTCCTGCGTCGGTGCGAGGTCGGGGTGCGTCTGGTCCCAGAGCACCCGGTCGTCGGGGTGCAGGGCGACCTTCGCGCCCGGGTGAGCCTCGAGCAGCTCTGCGACGACGGTGACGTGATCGTCGTGCGCGTGGCTCAGCAGGACGTGGGTCAGCCGTCGGTCACCGACGAGCTCGAGGATCGGGGCCGCGTCGTGCGGGGCGTCGATGACGACGCACTGCGTGTCGTCGCCGACCACCCAGACGTTGTTCTCGACCTCCCAGGTGCCACCATCGAGGCTGAAGGTGCCCTCGGTCGTCGTGTGTTCGACGCGGACGCCGCCGGGCGAGGGGGTGATCTGGTCGGCGGTCATCACAGCACGACCACCGATCGCAGCACGTCGCCGCCGTGCATCTTGTCGAACGCCGCCTCGACGTCGACGAGGCCGATGCGCTCGGTGACGAAGGCGTCGAGGTCGAAGCGGCCCTGCTTGTAGAGGTCGACGAGCATCGGGAAGTCGCGGCTCGGCAGGCAGTCGCCGTACCAGCTCGACTTGAGCGAGCCGCCGCGGCCGAAGATGTCGATCATCGGCAGGGTGACCTGCTGGTCGGGGGTCGGCACCCCGACGAGCACGACCGTGCCGGCGAGGTCGCGGGCGTAGAAGGCCTGCTCGTAGGTCTCGGGGCGGCCGACCGCCTCCACGACGACGTCGGCGCCGTGCCCGCCCGTGAGGGAGCGGATCGCCTCGACGGGGTCGGTGTTGGCGCTGTTGACGGTGTGGGTGGCACCGAAGTGCTTGGCCTGCTCGAGCTTGGTGTCGCTGATGTCGACGGCGATGATCGTCGTCGCCCCGGCCACCTTGGCGCCGGCGATGGCGGCGTTGCCGACGCCCCCGCAGCCGATGACGGCGATGGAGTCGCCGCGGCCCACGCCACCGGTGTTGACGGCCGCGCCGAAGCCGGCCATCACCCCGCACCCGAGCAGGCCGACGGCGCCGGCGTCCGCCTCGGGCACCTTGGTGCACTGTCCCGCGGCCACGAGGGTCTTCTCGATGAAGGCGCCGATGCCGAGGGCGGGCGTCAGCTCCGTGCCGTCGGTGAGCGTCATCTTGCGGGTCGCGTTGTGGGTGTTGAAGCAGTACTGCGGCTTGCCCTTGGCGCAGGCGCGGCACTGGCCGCAGACGGCGCGCCAGTTGAGGATGACGAAGTCGCCGGGGGCGACGTCGGTGACGCCCTCACCGACCGCCTCGACGTAGCCGGCTGCCTCGTGGCCGAGCAGGAAGGGGTAGTCGTCGTTGATGCCGCCCTCGCGGTAGTGCAGGTCGGTGTGGCACACCCCGCAGGTCTCGATCTTGACGACCGCCTCGCCCGGCCCGGGGTCGGGCACGATGACGTCGACGAGCTCGACGTCGGCTCCCTTGCTGCGGCTGATGACACCCTTGACGGTCTGGGGCATGGCTACTCCTCGTGGTGCGGGGGGCTGGGTCTCGGACTCGATCCTGCCCCACCGCCGACGTCACCGCCCCACCGCCACCCCCACGCGCTCCCCACCCATTCCCCACGTCGAGTGGGCACTTTCCACCCACCGCCACCCCCACGCACTCCCCACGTCGAGTGGGCACTTTCCACCCACCGCCGCCCCGATGCACGGTGCCCACTCGATCCTGGGTGTGGTGGAAAGTGCCCACTCGACTTTGACCTCGTGTCGAGTGGGCAGTTCCTAACCGTTCCGGGGGACGACGAGGGCGGTAGCGATGGCGGCGATGCCCTCGCCGCGGCCGGTGAGCCCGAGCCCGTCGGTCGTCGTGCCGCTGACCGAGACCGGCGCACCGGCCGCCGCGGACAGCGCAGACTCGGCCTCTGCGCGGCGGGTGCCGACCTTGGGCCGGTTGCCGATCACCTGCACCGCGATGTTGCCGATCTCGTAGCCGGCGCCGCGGACCAGCCTCGCCGCCTCGGCCAGCAGGGCGACACCGGAGGCCCCGGCCAGCTCGGGACGTGACGTGCCGAAGTGTGCTCCCAGGTCGCCGATGCCGGCGGCGGAGAAGATCGCATCGCACGCAGCGTGGGCGGCGACGTCGGCATCGGAGTGGCCGTCGAGTCCACGCTCCCCCGGCCACAGCAGCCCGCCGACCCACAGCTCGCGGTCTGAGCCCTCCGGCGCGTGGGCGTGGACGTCGACACCGACCCCGACGCGCGGAAGGGCTGCCATCAGGCGTCCTTCCAGTCGATCGGACCGCGATGGATCTTGTGCGGCGCGGCCTGCGCCACCGGCTTGATCACCATCGTGTCGATGTTGACGTGCTGCGGCAGGCCGATGACGAAGCCGACGCACTCCGCGACGTCGTCGGCGACGAGCGGCCGGTCGACGCCGTCGTAGACCTTGTCGGCCGCAGCCCGGTCGCCGTGCAGGCGAGTGAGGGAGAACTCCTCGGTGCGCACCATGCCGGGGCGGATGTCGACGACGCGGATGTTCTCGCCGTTGAGCTCGAGGCGCAGGGTCTCGGAGACGACGGACGTGCCGTGCTTGGCCGCGACGTAGCCGGCGCCGCCCTCATAGACGCGCTCTCCCGCGATGGAGCTGATGTCGACGATCGTCGCGCGGGGCGACTCTCGCAGCAGTGGCAGGACGGCCTGGATGACCCGGAGCGTGCCGACGACGTTCGTGGCATACATCCGCTCCCACTCGAGCGGGTCACCGTCCTCGACCCGTGTGACGCCGAGCGCGCCACCGGCGTTGTTGACGACGACGTCGCAGCGCCCGAGGGAGGCGACCCCCGCGGTGACCGACTCGGGGTCGGTGACGTCCATGACGAGCGCCCGGGCCGCGCCTCCTCCGGCCTCGATCTCGGCGACGACCGCGTCGAGCTTGTCGCGGCGGCGGCCGGCCACGACCACCTCGAAGCCGTCACGCGCCAGACGCCTGGCGATGGCCGCACCGATGCCGGTGCCGCCTCCGGTGACGAGTGCACTCCCTGTCTCGGTCATCCGGCGAGGATACGGGCAGCAGCCTCGAGATCGCCCGGCGTCGTCACCTTGAACGCGCGGGAGTCCCCCTCGACGACGAGGACCCGTTCGCCGAGTCGCTCGACGAGGCCGGCGTCATCAGTCGCCGCACTGGAGACGGCGTGCGCCCGCTCGAGCACCTCGCGCCGAAACCCCTGAGGTGTCTGCACGGCTCGCAGCGTCGACCGCTCCGGCGTCGCCACCACGAGGCCGGTCTCGTCGACCTGCTTGATCGTGTCGACGACCGCCGTGCCGGGCACCACCGCCACCGCTCCGGCCGCCACCGAGGCGATGACGCGCTCGAAGACGGCGACCGGAGTCAGGCACCGGGCGGCATCGTGGACCAGGACGACCTCGACCTCCGGAGCGAGGGCCGCGAGCCCGGCGGCGACCGAGTCGCCACGCTCGGCCCCGCCCACGACGACGGTCACGACGGCGTCCGACCCGACCTCACGGCATACGTCGGCGGCGAGCACCTCGGCCTCGGCGCGGTGGGCGGCAGGCGCGACGACCACGACCTCGGCGACCCCCCGAGACGACAGCACCCCCCGCAGGGCGTGCCCGAGGATGGGCACCCCCGCGAGGGGCACGAACGCCTTGGGCACGGCATGCCCCAGACGTGAGCCGGAGCCGGCCGCGACGACGATGACGCCGACGCGACCGGCTCCGGATGAGCTGTTCAGGATGAGCTCCGACTCAGGACGCGAGGACCTCGTCGAGGATCGTCTCGGCCTTCTCCTCGTCGGTCTTCTCCGCGAGCGCGAGCTCGGACACGAGGATCTGACGCGCCTTGGCGAGCATGCGCTTCTCGCCGGCGGACAGACCGCGGTCCTGGTCACGGCGCCAGAGGTCACGCACGACCTCGGCGACCTTGATGACGTCGCCGGACGCCAGCTTCTCGAGGTTCGCCTTGTAGCGGCGCGACCAGTTGGTCGGCTCCTCGGTGTGCGGGGTGCGCAGCACCTCGAACACGCGGTCCAGACCCTCCTGGCCCACGACGTCGCGGACACCCACGAGGTCGCAGTTCTCGGCGGGGACTTCGATCGTCAGGTCACCCTGAGCAACCTTGAGCTTCAGGTAGAGCTTGTCCTCTCCCTTGATCGTTCGTGTCTTGATCTCTTCGATGAGTGCAGCCCCGTGGTGGGGGTACACGACCGTCTCGCCGACCTTGAAAACCATCTGCTGTTTCCCCTTTCGCGACCTCCAGATTATCACGAGTCGGCGGACAAGGCGATCTCAGGATGTGGCATCGTCGCAGGTCAGAGCCATAGTTCTGCCCACAGGGCCCCATCTCGAAGTCTTGACAGAACCGCGATTGCATGTATCCCCGCGCCCCGGCGTGCCGCTGGGGGCACCGGCGGGGAGCCTCGCGGTGCCGTCTCGGCGGGTGCGGCGAGGGGTGCCACGACGCCGTCGCGACACCCGGGCCGAGCCGGTGCGGCGGGTGGTCCGCGCGCGGGGACCCTGCGCCGGTAGGCTGTCGCCCGTGAAGCGTCGACTCCCCGCCGCGGCCTCCGCGCACCGCCCGTTCGTCCGCCGCGCCCTCGCTGTCGGCGTCGGCCTCGCGGTCGCCGGTGTCACCGCTGGCTGCCAGGTCAACAACCCCCTGACGACCGAGCTCCAGTACGCCCCCGCCGACGGGGTGCAGGCTGACATCGGCAACCTCGCGATCCGCGACCTCGTGCTCGTCGGCGACGGCTCCGGGCCGCTCGTCGTCTCGGGCAACGCGACCAACCGCGGCGCCGAGGCCATGACCGTGCAGATGGCGGCCCAGCCGAGCGCGACCGCCGAGCCGACCACGCCCCAGGGCGGCTCCGAGCTGCAGCTCGGCCCGCGTGAGCAGGTCGACCTCGCCACCAAGGGCCTCCAGCTCACCGGCGTCACGTCCAAGGCGGGCACGCTGGTGCCCGTCAGCATCACCTCGAGCACGGGTGGCACGACGATCCTCACGGTGCCCGTCGTCCCGGCCGTCGACTACTACGCCACGGTGACGCCCGCCCCCACCTCCAGCTGAGGTATGCCGCCCGCCTGATCGCACGCGTGCCGCGCCCCTGATCGACAGCTCAGTTCGCATCGCAGGTATGCCGTGCCGCCAACCTGATCGAAAGAGCAGTTCGCGCGCGCTTCAGCGCCCGGTGCACGCGGGCAGGTGCCCGCGCGAACTGCTCTTTCGATCGCCCGCGTTCGGTCGCTCGCGCGCGGAATGCGCTTTCGATCGAGGCGCGGTCAGTTGGCTTCGAACTTGTAGCCGAGCCCGCGCACCGTGACGATGTGCACCGGGTTGGCCGGGTCGGGCTCGATCTTGGCGCGCAGCCGCTTCACGTGGACGTCGAGGGTCTTCGTGTCGCCGACGTAGTCGCTGCCCCAGACGCGGTCGATGAGCTGCATCCTGGTCAGCACGCGACCGGAGTTGCGCAGCAGCATCTCCAGCAGCTCGAACTCCTTGAGTGGGAGCGAGGTCGCCCGGCCCGAGACGCTCACCGTGTGGCGCTCGACGTCCATGCGCACCGGACCGGCCTCGAGCGTGGCGGGGAGCAGCTCCTCGGGCTCGGCCAGACGACGCAGCACGGCCTTGACCCGCGCGAGCAGCTCGCGGCTCGAGTAGGGCTTCGTGACGTAGTCGTCGGCCCCGATCTCGAGGCCCACGACCTTGTCGATCTCGCTGTCCTTGGCGGTCAGCATGATGACCGGCACGGTCGAGCGCTGGCGCAGCGCCCGGCACACGTCGACACCCGAGAGCCCGGGCAGCATGAGGTCGAGCAGGACGAGGTCGGCGCCGTTCTTGTCGAACTCGGCGAGACCGTCGGGGCCGGTCTCGGCCACGGCGACGTCGTAGCCCTCCTTGCGCAGGACGTAGGACAGCGGGTCGGAGAACGACACCTCGTCCTCGACGATGAGAATGCGGCTCAAGAGTGGCCTTCCGGGCTCGGTGAGGCACCTGCGGACACCGTCGAGTGTGACGGGCCCGTCGGGGTGGCTGTGGCGGTCGTGGTCGGTCGCGGGTGGGATGCGGTCGGAGAAGAGGAGTCGCCGGTCTCCGAGGGGGGCGACACCTCGTCAGGCTCGGTGCTCGTCGCAGCCGCCGGGGCGCCTGCGGGGAGACGGATCGTGAAGGTCGAGCCCCGTCCGGGCTGCGACCACACCGACACCGTGCCGCCGTGGTTGTCGACGACGTGCTTGACGATGGCGAGGCCGAGCCCGGTGCCGCCGGTGGCCCGCGAGCGCGCGGTGTCCACGCGGTAGAAGCGCTCGAAGATGCGCTCCTGCTCGTCGGGCGCGATGCCGAGACCCTGGTCGGTGACGGCGATGTCGACGAGCCCGTCGGTGCCGCGGCGCACCGACACCGCGACGCGCGTGCCTCGGTCGCTGTAGGCGATGGCGTTGCCGATGAGGTTGGTGATCGCGGTCGTCACGAGCTCGGCGTCGCCCCAGACCTCGCAGCCGTCGTCGCAGGCGACGGCGAGCTCGATGTCGCTCTCCTGCGCCATCAGGTGGCTGCGGTCCTGCGCGTCTCGGGCGCAGGCCGCGACGTCGATGAGGGCGGGCTCACGCACCACGTCGGCGCCCTGGAGCCGCGACAGCTCGACGATCTCCTTGACGAGCCGCGTGAGCCGGTCGGACTCGACGCTGATGCGCTTGGCGAAGCGGGCCACGACCTCGGGGTCGTCGTGGGCGTCGAGGATCGCCTCGGCCAACAGCGCGATGCCGCCGACCGGCGTCTTGAGCTCGTGGCTCACGTTGGCGACGAAGTCGCGGCGGATCTCCTCGACCCGCGCCGCCTTGGAGCGGTCCTCGACCAGCAGCAGCACGTGGTCGGCACCGAGGGGTGCGACACGGGCTGCGACGACGAGCCGGCCGGGACCGATGCCCTTGCGCAGGTCGAGCTCGGCCTCACGGATCACGCCGTCACGCCGCACCGCGCGAGCGAGGTGGAGCAGCTCCGGGTGGACGAGCTCGTGGTCGCGCACGAGACCGTGCGCCACGGCGGCCGGTGAGTTGTTGACCACACGGTCGGAGGAGTCGACGACGATGCCGCTCGAGCGGAGCACTGCGATGACGTCGCCGACGCCCGGAGGCACGGGCTGCGGCGGGGCCGCGTCGCCGTCGGTGTCGGTGGCGCGGTCGGAGAGGCGCACGGCGACGAGGGCCACGCCCCCCAGGGCGAGGCCGGCGATGCCACCCAGGGTTGCCGCCGTCGTCGGATCCACGACAATCAGGGTACGCACCTGCGGGTGCAGGCCCGGACCACCTGGGCGCACGGTGTGCACACGGCATACCGACTGTTCACCTGAGCACCCCCGATCATTAACGCAGGGCTGCGACTCTCTGCTCGACGCAGCCCGGCAAACCGACAGGAAGACCATGCGCGACCAGTTCCACGAGGACCTCGACACGATCTCGGACCAGCTCGTCGAGCTGACCAGGCTCGCGGGGTCTGCCATCTCCCGCGCCACCACCGCACTGCTCGACGCCGACGTGCACCTCGCCGAGTCGGTCATCGAGGCCGACCGCAAGCTCGACGACATCCGCATCGAGCTCGACGAGCTCTCGATCGACCTGCTGGCTCGCCAGCAGCCGGTCGCCACCGACCTGCGCATCGTCGTGACGGCGATGCACATGAGCTCTGACCTCGAGCGGATGGGCGACCTGGCGCGCCACGTCGCCAAGGTCGCCCGCCTGCGCACGCCCGACTCGGCCGTGCCACCCGAGCTGCGCGCCCACATCCTGCAGATGGGGCAGGTCGCCGAGGCCATCGTGGCCAAGTGCGGCTCGATCATCGCGAGCAAGGACGTCGCCGCCGCGATCGGGCTGGAGAAGGACGACGACCAGATGGACGAGCTGCACCGTCAGCTCTTCGCCGCGCTGCTCGACGAGGACACCTCGTGGCCGCGCAGCGCCATCCTCGACCTGACCCTCGTCGGGCGCTACTACGAGCGCTTCGCCGACCACGCGGTGTCGGTGGCCCGCCGGGTCATCTACCTCGTCACGGGCGAGTACGACCAGACGGTCGACCACGAGGACGAGGAGGACGCCCAGGACCTCGCGGCCCTCGAGCACGACGCCGTCTAGGGCACCCTCCCCCCGAAAGCACGAGTGGGCACTTTCCACCGCCTCACGGCCGGTGGAAAGTGCCCACTCGACGTTGGGGGTGTTGGGTGGAAAGTGCCCACGCGACGTTGCGGGGTCGGGTGGAAAGTGCCCACTCGACGGTGGGGGTTGGGAGGGTTCTCAGCGGCCCTGGTTGGCGACGGCGTCGGCGGCAGCCCGGGCGGCCTCGGGGTCGAGGTAGCGGCCACCGCGCGTCACCGGCGTGAAGTCGTCGGCGAGCTCGTAGACCAGCGGCATGCCGGTCGGGATGTTGAGCCCGGCGATGTCGTCGTCGGAGATGCCGTCAAGCGTCTTGACGAGGGCGCGGAGCGAGTTGCCGTGGGCGGCCACCATGACGGTCAGCCCGTCGGCGAGGTCGGTCTGGATCTCGCTCTCCCAATAGGGCACCATGCGGTGCACGACGTCCTTGAGGCACTCGGTGCGGGGCATGGCGTCGCCGAGCCCGGCATAGCGCGGGTCACCCGTCTGGGCGAACTCGTCGTCCTCGTCGATGGGCGGCGGCGGCACGTCGTAGGACCGGCGCCAGAGCATGAACTGCTCCTCGCCGAACTCCTCGAGGGTCTGCTTCTTGTTCTTGCCCTGCAGCGCGCCGTAGTGCCGCTCATTGAGGCGCCAGTCGCGCTTGACGGGGATCCAGTGCCGGTCGGCCGCGTCGAGGGAGAGGTTGGCGGTGGTGATGGCCCGGCGCTGCACCGAGGTGTGCACGATGTCGGGCAGGATGCCGGCCTCCTTGAGCTGCTGGCCGGCGCGCACCGCCTCGGCGCGGCCCTTGTCGGTGAGGTCGACGTCGACCCAGCCGGTGAAGAGGTTCTTGGCGTTCCAGTCGCTTTCGCCGTGACGGACGAGGACGAGCGTGTAGGTCATGCGGCCAGCCTAGCGAGCGGGCTCACGCCTGCGAGGGGTCCTCCAGCAGGTGTCGGAAGGCGTCGAGGTTGCGGGTCGACTCGCCGCGCGAGACCCGCCAGGCCCACTCCTTCTTCATCGAGCCGAGGAAGCCGAGCGCGAGCAGCTCGTTGAAGACCTCGTCGCTGGCGGTCAGCACGACACCGAGCAGCTGGTCGAGGTGCTCCTCGTCGAGGGCCGCGGTCGGCAGCTCGCCGCGCAGGTAGACGTCGCCGTCGGTGTCGATGGCGTAGGCGACGCCCTGCAGTCGCAGGTTCTTGCGCAGCAGGGTGCGATAGAACGCCTCGTGGTTCTCGTCGGGGTTGCGGATGACGAAGGCGCTGAGGCTCGTCGTGCGGTCGCGCACGAGCACCGAGACGACGGTCTTGAGCTTCTTCTCCCCCGGCAGCGTCACGACGTACTCCCCCGCGCGCCCGCCGAGCTCCCAGCCCAGACCCACCCCGTCGAGGTATGCCGTGAGGCGGCCTTCCGCGGCCGGCGCGCGGTCAGCCCCCGCGACGTCCGCGTCGGCGGTCACGGGATGACCGCCGTCGGCACCCCGACGAGCGCGCTGCCCTCGTCGATGGGTGACTCGTTGCCGGAGCTCTGACGACCCCGGATCGCCTGGCGGTAGACCTCGACGAGACGGTCGGTCGTGGCGGCCCACCCGTAGCGCGACGCGTGCTCGACGGCCTGCCGACCGAGCTCGAGCCGGCGCGGACGGTCGAGCAGGAGCGACTCGACGGCGTCGGTCCACGGACCGACCCGGTGCCCGTCGACGAGCACACCGGCGTCGCCGACGGCCGTGGGCAGACCGCCCACGTCGGCCGCGACGACGGGGGTGCCGCAGGCCTGGGCCTCGATGGCGACGAGGCCGAAGGACTCGGAGTAGCTGGGCACGAGCACGAGGTCGGCCGCGCGATACCACTGCGCGAGGACGGGCCGCTCGACCGGCCGCACGAAGCGCACGACGTCGCCGATGCCGAGGGAGACGGCGAGGTCCTCGAGCTCGTGCGGCCGGGTCAGGCCGCTGCCGCTCGGGCCGCCGACGACGGCGACCGTGAGGCGGTCCCGCCGCGAGGGGTCACGCTGCAGCAGCTCGGCCGCGACGCGCAGCAGCATGTCGGGGGCCTTGAGCGGCTGGATGCGGCCGACGAAGAGCAGCACGTCGCCCTCGACGGGCAGGCCCAGCTCGGCCCGCGCCGCCCCGCGGTCGCCGGGGGTGAAGGTGTCGAGGTCGACGCCCGGGGGCACGACGGAGACCTTGGACGGCAGGGCGGCATACAGCTCGATGAGCTCGCGGGCCTCGCCGTCGGTGTTGGCGATCAGCCGGTCGGCGGCCTCGACGACCTGGACCTCGCCGATCTCGCGGCCACGCGGCTCGGGGCTGTCGCCCTCGGCGAGGTGGAGGTTCTTGACGCGGGCCATCGTGTGCATCGTGTGCACGAGCGCGACGCGCCAGCGGTCGGCGGCGAGCCAGCCGACCTGCCCGGAGAGCCAGTAGTGCGAGTGCACGAGGTCGTAGTGGTCCTCGGGGACCGAGAGCCCGGCCTGCATGATGCCGGCCGAGAAGGCGCAGAGCTGGCCCGGGAGGTCCTCCTTGGACAGGCCCTCGTAGGGTCCGGCCGTCACGTGGCGCACCCGGACGCCGGGCACGAGCTCGGCCTCGATGGGGGTGTCGCCGGTGGTGCGCCGGGTGAAGATGTCGACCTCGATGCCGCGCGCGGCGAGCTGGGTCGCGGTCTCGGCGACGTAGACGTTGAGCCCGCCGGCGTCGCCCGTGCCGGGTTGCTCGAGCGGCGACGTGTGCACGCTGATCATCGCCACACGCCTCGGATCGCCCTGCATCGCTCACCTTCCACCGGACCGGATGTCCCTCTCGAACTCAACCACAAGGCCGATTCGATGTATTCCGCGATCAGGGCTCGTCGAGGCGGCCGACCGCTGCCGGCGGGCCGGGGCACCCGCTGCGGGGCTCTAGGCTTCGCAGGTGGCCAGCCGTGACCGTCCCGTGGGCACGATCACCCGTGGCACGACCAACCCGAACCGGCTCCGCCGGTGCGACCGCTGGATCGCCGGCCCCCAGGCCTGGCGCCTGCGACGCTCCACCACCCCGCCCGTCGTCGTCGACCTCGGCTACGGCGCCTCCCCCGTCACGGCGGTGGAGCTGCACGACCGGCTGCGCCGGGTGCGCGCCGACGTGCAGGTCGTCGGCGTCGAGATCGACCCCGCCCGAGTGCGCGACGCCGCGCCGCTGGAGCGCCCCGGCCTGACTTTCCGCCTCGGCGGCTTCGAGGTGCCGCTCGACGACGGGGCGCGCCCGACCGTCGTGCGCGCCTTCAACGTCCTGCGCCAGTATGCGGAGGGCGACGTCCCGGCCGCCTGGGCGCGGGTGCAGGAGCGGCTGGCTCCCGAGGGCATCCTCGTCGACGGCACGTGCGACGAGATCGGGCGACGCGCCGCCTGGGTCACTGTCGAGCAGGCAGGGCCGATCAGCCTCACCCTGTCGCTGCGGCTCGCCGGACTGCAGCGGCCCTCGGACGTCGCCGAGCGGCTGCCGAAGTCGCTCATCCACCGCAACGTGCCTGGCGAGCCGGTGCACGCCTTCCTCGGCGATCTCGACCGCGCGTGGGAGCGGAGCGCGGCGAGCGCGTCGTGGGGCGCCCGCCAGCGGTTCCTCGCCGCGGCCCGGCACCTGCAGGACGGGTGGCCGCTGCTCGACGGGCCGGCCCGCTGGCGGCTGGGCGAGGTGACAGTCGATTGGGCGGCCGTTGCTCCCCTCGAGTCGTTCTGAGCACTGGCGCCTATAGCACACAGGCGATCCCGCCCGGCGTAGCATGAGCGGCATGTCGCACGACGGCAGGCCGAGGTGGGGCAGCGGTCATGCCGGGAGTTGGTACGCACTGGACAGCGAGGGCATCGAAGCCGTCGCCCGGTTCGTCGCGCACGGCTGGTCAGAGGCCGACGGCGCCCTCATCATCGCGAGCGCCCACCACCGCGAGCGCATCGATGCCGCGATGGCCGAGCTCGGGGCCAACCCGGAGCTGATGAAGCACCAAGGTCGGTACGTCGCCCTCGACGTCGACACGACGGTGCCGAGGTTCGTTGACGACGGCGTGCTCTACCCGGAGCGGTTCCGGGCCGTCGTGGGAGAACTGCTCGCGGAAGCCGGTCGGGACGGTGCGCACGTGCGTGTCTTCAGTGAGCTGATTGCGCTGCTCCGGCACCGGGACGAGATCACGAAGGCACTCGAGCTCGAGGCGCAATGGCGCGTCCTGCTGCGTCAGGGGGACTTCTCGCTGCTCTGCGCCTATCCGGCTCACGATTTTGACGAGTCACGCCTCGTCGACGTGCGGCGGGTGTGTGACCTGCACAGCGAGCTCCTCGCGGCTGGCCCACCTGCCGCTGATCCCTCCCTCAGCGTCGCGACCGAGCACCTGCGGGCCGGCTTCGCCACCCCTGCCGCAGGCAGCTCCGAAGGACCCGTCGCCGTCGGTCGCTACCATGCCTGCTCGCAGGTCTACCTCCCCGTTGCCGAGTCGGTGCCCGCCGCGCGGCACTTCGTCATCGACGTGCTGCACGCGTGGGGACTGGGCAGGCTCGACGCGGACGCGGCCATCGTCACCTCCGAGCTCGCCACCAATGCCGTGAGACACGCCGACTCGCCGTTCCGGGCCACCCTCGACCGGCAGCACGACGGCGTCCGCATCGGCGTCGAGGATGCCGCGCACGACCCGCTCTCCCGGCGTTCTCCCGACTCGTACGACCCCAGCGGTCGCGGGGTCGACATCGTCGAGGCCCTGTCGCGCCGCTGGGGGTCGACCGAGCTGCCCTCGGGCAAGCTCGTCTGGGCCGAGCTCGCCGAGTCGGTCACCACTGTCGACGCCACGCCCGCGGCCGGTTGAGCGGGCGTCGGCGCCCCGGGCGCCACCACGACGCAGGTATGCCGTCTGCGCCCGATGGCGGAGACGGCATACGTCAGCAGGTGGCTGGGCCCTGGGAGGCTGCGTGAGACTGCGTGGGCCCGTGGCGCTCAGCGCACGTAGTCGTCCTGGAGTCGCTCGATGTCGGACTCGTCGAAGAGGCCGAAGGCCACCTCGAGGAGGCGGCCGGGCTGCTCGCCCGAGTTGCCCATGCGGTGCGTGGCACCGCGCGGCACCCAGACGGTCTCGCCTGGCTGGGCCAGCCACGAGCGGTCGTCGACGGTGATGTCGATCGGCACGTCGAGGACCTGCCACATCTCACCGCGGTGGTCGTGCTTCTGCAGCGAGAGCCGGTGGCCGGGGTGCACGGTGATGATCTTGACCGTGACCTGCTCGTTGGAGACGAACTGCTGGAAGTGACCCCACGGGCGCTCCGCGAGGAAGATGTCCTCGGTCGGGTTGCGGTCGCCGAGGTCGTAGTCGTACGGGCTGTGCGTGGGCACGAGCTCGTCGTCGTGGTCGTGGTCGACCACGGGGTCGTGCAGGTCGTGCGCGTCCAGGTCGATCGCCGGGACGGTGGCGCCGGCGTGGTGCTGGTCGGTCATGGCTCCCCCATCTTTGTGAGTGCCCAGTGTGCCCTACGCAGAGTGGTGCGCGCGCCTCGACGGGGAGGGCGAGGGGCCCGGCTCAGTGGGCGGGTGGGTGGTCACCACCCGTTGGAGCGGCCTCCGAGGCCCCGCACCTGGCGCAGGGCGGGTCGCACGTCGGCGAGGTAGACCGCTGCGGCGACGAAGCCGAGCAGGGCGAAGAGGTTGAGCGAGGCGAGGGTCACGATGCCCAGGGCCATCGCGACCCCGAGCAGCACGAGCCAGAAGGTCCGGGTGCGCTTGCCGGCGGCGAGGTAGGACCCCTCCGGGTGTCGGAGGGCGTCGACGAAGGCAAAGACCTCGAGGGCCAGCGCGCCGGCACCGAGGGCGTAGAGCACGATGGTCTGGAAGCCCTGGAAAATCTCCATGACACCAGCGTAACCCGCGGGTCGGAGACTGCGGCCGGACCGACGACGCCGTCGGCCTCGTCGGCCGCGTCATCGGGCCGTGTCGTCGGGCTGCCTCGTCGGGACCGGAGCGGCCAGATCGCTCAGGTGTCGATGACGAGGGTGACCGGTCCGTCGTTCACGAGCGAGACCTCCATCATCGCGCCGAAGCGGCCCTGCTCGACCTCGACGCCGCGGGCTCGCAACGCCGCGACGAGCTCTGCGATGACCGGCTCGGCCACCGGCCCCGGTGCTGCGGCCGACCACGACGGGCGTC
Source organism: Humibacillus xanthopallidus (assembly GCF_044793955.1). GTDB lineage: Bacteria > Actinomycetota > Actinomycetes > Actinomycetales > Dermatophilaceae > Humibacillus > Humibacillus xanthopallidus_C. The sequence continues at coordinate 3,982,339 of NZ_CP084995.1, forward strand.
GGCCTTTGCGGGTGTCGGCGTGGAGCGTGAACTGGCTGACGACGAGCACCGGCGCACCCGTGTCGGTCACGCTCTGCTCGTCGCGGAGGATGCGCAGCTCCGCGATCTTGCGCGCCATCAGCTCCACCTGGCTGGGGCCGTCGTCGTGCGTCACGCCGACGAGCGCCACCAGCCCCGGCCGGTCGATCGCCCCGACGACCTCGCCGTCGACACTGACGCTCGCGCGCGTCACTCGCTGCAGCACGGCCCGCACGACGGCCTCAGATGCCCACGGCGACGACGGAGCCGACCGGCTGGCCGTGCCCCAGCACCGGCGACCGCTCGAGGGCGGCGAAGGCGTCGGCCGTGGCGGGCACATCGGGGTTCTCAAGCCCGACCCGACGCAGCACGGCCGCGAGCACGACCGACCGCGCCCGCGGGGAGCCGTCGGCGATCTTGACGGCCACGCCGCGTCCGTCGGCCAGCCCCACGGCATACACCGCCTCGGCGCCGTCCTTGGCGACGAGCCCGTCGATGCCGCGCACGAGGGCGGTGACGTCACGCGTCGTGCCGCCGAGATGCTCCGGGAATCCCCGGATCGCGCCCGCGACGCGGGCCTCGGGTCCGTCCGTCGCGGCGGCGAGCCGGCCGAAGCCGCGGGCCAGGGCCGTGAGCGGGATCGCGTGGATGGGGGCGCCGCACCCGTCGACCGCGACAGCGCCGGGCTGCGCGCCGGTGATGTCGGCGATCGTCTCGATGATCGCGGCCTGGAGCGGGTGGCGGGGGTCGCGGTAGGTCTCGAGGTTCCAGCCGTTGACGACGCAGGTGGCGAGCATCGAGGCGTGCTTGCCCGAGCAGTTCTGGGCGATGGACTGCTTCGGGCTGCCGGCTGCGATCCACGCCGTGCGAGCGGCCTCGTCGTAGGGGTAGTCGGGAGTGTTCTGCAGGTCGGTCTCCGAAAGGCCTGCGCTGGCAAGGATCTCGCGCACGCCGTCGAGGTGGAGGTCCTCGCCGGAGTGGCTCGAGCATGCGAGCGACAGCAGCGCCCCGTCGGTCGCGAGTCCGTGGCGCACCATGGCGAGGGCCTGCAGGGGCTTGCTCGACGACCGCGGGAAGACGACACCCTCCGGGTCACCGACGGCCAGCTCGACGGTGCCGTCGGCGGCCGTCACGACCGCCGTGCCGTGGTGCACCGACTCGACGAATCCGCCTCGCACGACGTGCGCGACGACGGGAGCGGCGGTGAGGGCGGACGAGGCCGGGGCGTGGGGGCTGGACACGACCCGCAGTATGCCGGAGGGCTCGCACCGCGCCGACGGCCGCCCGTCTGCGTCGGAGCTGCGGCCGGACATGCGGCAGGGCCGTCACCCGATGGGTGACGGCCCTGTTGCTGTGACTCGTGCCGACGTGCGGCGCGGGGTCAGCTGGTCTTGACGCCCGTGGTGACCTCAGCGGCGGTCTTGGCCGTGTCGGCCGTCTTGGCCGCGGCGGTCTTGGTCGTGTCGGCGGTCTTGGCTGCCGCGGTCTTGGCCGTGTCGGCCGTCTTGGCGGCGGTCTTGGCGGCGGTGGCCTTCGTCGTCGAAGCAGCCTTCTGGGCCGTCTTCTTCGTCGTGGTCGCCGTCTTCTTGGCGGTCTTCTTGGCGGCGGTCTTGGCCGGGGCGACCTTGCGGGCCACGGTGGCCTGCGGGTCGTCGGTCGTGGCCGAGCTGCGGGCGGCGACCTTGCGGGTCGTCGTGGACTCGACGGCGTTGGCCTTGCGCGTCGCGGCGGCCTTCTGGGCCGCCGACTTGCGGATGGCGCGCTGGTGGGCGGCCGTGCGCTTGGCGGGCACCGGGGCGGCAGCCTTCTCGACGGCCTCGGCGGCCTTCTCGACCTGGGCGCCGAGCTTGGAGGCGTCCTGGGTGACGACGTCGACGATGCTCGAGGCGACCTTGCTGCCCTCGGTGGCGGTCGTCTTGGCGACCCGACGGCCACGCTTGATGGCGGCGTCGCGCATCTCGACGGCGTCGAACGCGGCGCGCTCGCCCTGGGCGCGCAGGTCGGTCACGACCTTCTCGCCACGCGCGGCGGCAGCGTCGTACTGGTCCTTGGCGTTGCTCGCGATGACGAGGCCCTGGTTGAGCACCTGGGCCGGGAGGTCCTTGCCCTGGGTGACGAACTTCTCGGCATAGGTCGTGGCGAGCGCCTGCAGCTGCGCGGTGCCCTTCTGGAGGTCCTTGATGCGCTTCTGGAGGTCCTTCTGCAGCTCGTTGGCCTCCTTCTGGGCGCCCTTGCGCAGGTCGATGCTCTTGGCCTGCTTGCGGGCGAGGTCGAGCTGCTCGCTGGCGGTCTTGACCGTGTCGAGCGCGATGTTGGCGGCACCGACGACGGCATAGAACGGCGTCGCGTCGACCGAGACCTCGGGCAGCTTGCCCTCGATCTCGTCGAGCTGGCCGCGCACGTCGGCAGCTGCGGCCTCGGCCTGCTTCTGCGCGTCCTTGACGGCCTTGGTGATCTTGTCGCTGAGAGCCATCTCAGTTCTCCTTCTCGTTGACGTTCGGGGCCGCGACAGCGGGAGAGCTGGGCGGCGTGGTGCGGCGGCGGGCGCGAGGGATCGGCGTCCGGCCGGGGGTCTGGGGGTCGTTGTCGGCTGCGCCGACGAAGGACAGGTAGATGTCGACGAGCACAGCGCGCTGACGATCCGTGAGGGCGGCGTCGGCGGCGATGGCGGTGAGGACGCTCGGGGCGGCGGCCGGGTCGTCGACGACCCGCTCGTCGAGGATTCCGGCCCGGACGTAGAGCGACTCGGCCGACACCTGCAGCCCGTTGGCGATCTGCTGCAGGATCTCGGCGCTCGGCCGCTTGAGGCCTCGCTCGATCTGCGACAGATACGGGTTGGAGACGCCGGCCATCTCGGCGAGCTGACGCAGGGACAGCTGGGCGTTCTCGCGCTGCTCGCGCAAGTAGGCCCCGAGGTCCGGTAGCGGTAGCTTGCTCACCTCTCCATTGTGCTTGCTAGAGCAAGCAAAATGCAAACTGTGGGCAGCGTGAGCCCGCCCACACCCCTCACCTACCCCTTCGCGCGTCTGGCACCTCGCGACGTCCGGAGGTGCCGGACGCGCGGCAGATCGTGCGTCTGACACCCCTGACGGCTCTGGGGTGCCGAACGCACGTTGCAGGTGCCTGCCGCATGACCGGCGGCTGGGCGAGAGACTCCGGTATGCCGTCCGGCCGGGTCAGCGGGTGCGGCGGTCCTTGATCGCGAGGGCAGCGCGCGCCTCGGCCGTCGACATGGGCGGTCGCTGCAGGAGCGTCGCAAGCTGCGCGGCCCGCGCGACGAGCTCGCTGTTGTGCCCCACGGGCTGACCCTTGGCAAACATGAGGTTGTCCTCCATGCCGACCCGCAGGTGGCCGCCGGCAGCGAGGGAGGCCGCGGCGATCGGCAGGTGGGCGCGACCGATGCCCGTCGCCGACCAGCTCGTCACCTCGGGCGGCAGCATGGCGACCCCTGCGAGCAGGGCCTGGGCGGTGCCGGGCATGGAGCCGGGCACGCCCGTGACGAAGTCGACGTGGACCTTGCCGCCGTGGGGCAGGCCGCACTCGTCGATGAGGCGGCGCAGGGCGTGCACGTGGCCCAGCTCGAAGAGCTCGAACTCCGGCACGACCTCGCGCTCCTGGGCGAGGCGGTAGAGGTCGACCATGAAACCCCATGGGTTGAGGAAGACCCCGTCACCGAAGTTCGTCGTGCCGCACGTCAACGAGCACGAGTCGGGGTCGGCGTCGAGCACCGTGAGGCGCTGCTCGAGGGGGTCCGTGATGGCGCCGCCCGTCGAGAGCTGGACGACGAGGTCGGTCGCCTCGCGCACCCCGTCGACGGCCTCCTTGAGCAGCACCGGGTCGAGGGTCGGCTGGTGGTCGCGTCCGCGCACGTGGATGTGGATGAGGGCGGCGCCGGCCCGCTCGCACGCCACGGCCGTCTCGACGAGCTCCTCGGGCGTGGTCGGCAGGGCCGGGACGTCGACCTTGGCCGTCTCGGCGCCCGTCGGTGCGACGGTGATCAGCGTGCTCGCGGCAGTGCGTGCGGTGCTCATGCCGTCATCCTGCCAGCCACCCGTAGGCCCCTGACGTCGGGCAGAGAGGTCAGGGAGCGACGATGACGGTCTGCGCGGCGCTGAGGCCGCCGACGAGCAGGTCGAGCGTGGGGTCGGTGTTGCGCTTGATGAGCGCAAGTGCGATCGGGCCGTCGGTGTGGTGACGACCCACGGAGGTCAGGTGACCGACGACGCGGTCGCCGGCATACACCTCCGCGCCCTGCGGCGGCAGGACGTGACCGGAGCCGTCGACGTGGAGGAAGACGAGGCGGCGGGGCGGACGGCCGAGGTTGTGCACGCGCGCCACGGTCTCCTGCCCCCGGTAGCAGCCCTTGTGCAGGTGCACGGCGGTGCGCAGCCAGTCGACCTCGTGCACGATCGTGCGGTGGTCGGTCTCGAAGCCCAGCCGCGGACGCCAGGCGGCAACGCGCAGCGCTTCGGCCGCCCACAGCCCGGCCACAGGTCGATCTCCCACTGCCGCAACGAGATCGGAGCGGGGCACGATCACCTCGCGCCAGGCCCGCGTGCTGCCCGGGTGGTCGTCGGCGGGGCCGTAGGCGGTGGTGTCGCCGACGAGGTGCGGCCACGGGTCGCGCCAGGCGAGCGGCTCGCCCTCGACGGACTCGGTGGCGTGCGGCTCGCCGAGCACGGCCCAGTCGGCGGTGACGTCGGCGATCTCGACGCGCAGCATGAACTTCATCCGCTCGAGCCACTCGCGCAGGGCTGCGCCAGCTCCGGGCTCGGTCGTGATCCAGGTCGTCGCGCCGTCGTCGACGAGGTGCAGCGAGTGCTCGACGTGGCCCTTCGGCGAGAGGATGAGGGCCTCGCGCGACTCGCGCGGCGCCAGCCCGAGCAGCAGCTGCGTCGTCAGGGAGTTGAGCCACCTGAGGCGGTCGGGGCCCGACACGGTGAGCACCTCGCGGTTGCCGAGGTCGACGACGCCGAGCCCCTCCTCGAGCATCCGCTGCTCACGCATCGGGTCGCCGTAGTGCAGCGCGACCGAGGCGTCGCGTCCTTCGCCGGCGACGGCACCGGGTCGGTCGAGCAGCGGGCTGCGAGGGGCAGGGCTCTGCCCGTCCGTCTCGTCACGGTCGGTCGGCACCTGCGTCACGTCACTCACCACCGTGCAACCATCGCACGGCGGCGGCGCATTCCGTGCACGACCGTGGCCGATGCCATGACTGACCGGGAGCCGACCGGCCTCCGGGCGTCACTCCACGCGCTTGAGGCGCGCCGACACGTGGCTCTGCAGCTCCTGCCCCACGGCGGCCATGTCCATCACCCAGAAGAGCTGCGACTCGACGAGGCCATACATCCGGGTCGCCGCGTTGTACTCCTTGGCGCCCGGGGCGCGCAGCACGCCGTCGGTCTTGAGCTGGATCTTGGCCGGCTCCATGGTGCCGTAGTAAAGCTCCAGGATGCCCGTCGGGTGCACGAGCAGCAGCTCGACCTCACCACCCTCGAGCGGACGCCAGAAGCCCGACTCGACAGCAGCGGGACGCGCCCGCTCGCCGGTCTCCTTGTCGAGGATCCACGCGCGGCTCTCCCACTTGAGGAAGCCGCGTCCGTCGTGGGTCACCTCGATCTCCTGACCGAAGTTGGCCTCTTCGATGGTCGGGTAGCCGACGACGCCGGCGCCCTCCCAGCGACCGATGAGCCACGCCAGCGGACGCAGCGGCTCGGGGATGTCCTGGTCGAGGTTGAACATGCGGCGATCGTAGCCTGAGGGCATGGACTCCCCCTCGCGCATGCTCGTCGTCAAGCTCACCTCCGGGGTCGAGGCGCCCGAGCGGCTCTCGCAGGCCTTCACCGTCGCGGCGACGGCCGTCGCGAGCGGGGTCGAGGTCTCGCTCTGGCTGACGGGCGAGGCGTCGTGGCTGGCGGTGCCCGGGCGCGCCGAGCAGTTCGAGCTGCCGTATGCCGCCGGGCTGGCCGACCTGCGTGACGCCGTGGTCGCCGAGGGTCGGCTCACCGTCTGCTCGCAGTGCGCCGCGCGGCGAGACCTGTCCGAGAGCGACCTCGTCGACGGGGCGCAGATCCGCGGCGCGGCAGCCTTCGTCGAGGAGGTCATGGCGCCACGGGCCCAGGCCCTCGTCTACTGACCTCCCCTTCCCCTGGGCGCAAGGGACGGAGCGGCCACTCGAGGGGTCAGGTGAGGACCGTGGTGGCCGCGTGGAGGACGGCGCCCACCACGAGCACCGAGGCCACCGCGGCGCCGGCCTGACCGCGCACCGTCGCCATCGCGGGCTCCAGGACGAGCGCCCGGCGCAGGCCCCACGAGACGAGTCCGACGACGGCTCCGACCAGCGCGGCCGGACCCGGGCTGACGTCCCCCACGAGGGCGGCGGTGACGACCGCCCCGGCCACGCCGGCCACGAGCGCGACACCCGCGAGCAGGGCTCCGACCACGCGCTCGTCGCGGCCCGTCCGCGCGACGACCCCCGCGAGCAGGTCGGCGACGAGGGCCGCCGCGACCGCGGCACCCCCGAGGGCGGCGACACTCGCGCCGGTCGTCGAGTTGGCCGCGACGACCGCCGAGGTGCCCGAGGCGATCACGACGAGCCCGCCGAACGACGCGAGCAGGGTCAGCACGAGCCCTTCGCGCTGCGGCGGCCGGATGAGCTGGGCCGCGAAGGAGAGCAGGATGCCGAAGGCCACGGCGGCGGCAAGCCACTCGAGGTCGTCGCGTGCCGCGCTGAGCACGATGGCCACGGCCGAGAGGGCGAGCACGACCGAGGTGGCGTCGGGGGTGTGTGAGTGCGCCACCGGCGGCCAACCCCACGCCACGACGAGGGCGAGCACGAGGGTGACAGCCAGCAGGGCGGCATACCCCGCCGTGGCTGCCAGCAGGATCGCCAGGGCGGCAACGAGGGTGGCCCCGGCCCCCACCCAGCGCACGACGGCCGCAGGGGGCGGCACCGGCCCGGCCGACGCGCCCGAGGCGGCCGACGCGCCCGAAGCCGCGGAGGCCCGGACGTGCGGAGAGCCGGGCTCGCCCGGTCGGGCGGTGGCGGCGTCGTCGTCAGGCACGGGCGCCATTGTGCATCACCCGCCGGCGAACGGGGGGAGCACCTCGACGCTGGCTCCGTCCCCGACCGTGGCATCGCGTCCGACGGAGCGCCCGTCGAGCAGGAAGGTCGCCACGCGTGCCACTCGCCCGAGCTGCGGGTGGGCGGCCACGGCGGCGTCGACGACGGCTCCCACGGTCGTCGGAGCCGCGAGCTCGAGCGTCTGGGCGTCGACGCCGGCCGCCGCCCGGGCCGCAGCCCAGTAGCGCACGGTCACTGCCGCGTGCGTCTGTGGGACCGCCATGTCGCTCCTCGTGCTCCGTGTCGCTCTGTGTCGCTCTGTGTCGTGCGGCGTCGCTGGTCGTCGCTGGTCGCTCGTTGCCGCTCGCTGCCCCCGTCAGCACTGCGGCCGAGGACCGCTCCGGACGTCGTCTCACCGTGGATTGTCATCCGGCCGCAGGTGACCAGTCTCGCCTATCCTGCATGAGATGGCCCGACTGCTGCTGCTCACCAACGCGCTCGCTCCGAGCGCCGAGGTCCTGCCTGCCCTCGGCCTGCTCAGCCACACGGTGCGCATCCTGCCCGCAGAGGCCACTGCGCTCGTCGACTCCCCCGACTGCGACGTCGTGCTCGTCGACGCCCGCCGCGAGCTCGCGAGCGCCCGCTCGCTCTGCCGGGTGCTGCGCACGACCGGCATCGGCACCCCCCTGCTGGCCGTCCTCACCGAGGGCGGCCTCGCCGGTCTGACGGCCGAGTGGGGGCTCGACGACGTGCTGCTCGACACCGCAGGGCCGGCCGAGGTCGACGCCCGCCTGCGCCTCGCCATGACGAAGGGTCAGGACAGCGACGCCGACCTCGACCTGCCGATCACCTCGGGTGAGCTCGTCATCGACGAGGCCAGCTACTCGGCGCGCTTCCGAGGGGCCGCGCTCGACCTGACCTACAAGGAGTTCGAGCTGCTGAAGTACCTCGCACAGCACCCGGGCCGGGTCTTCACCCGCGCCCAGCTGCTGCAGGAGGTCTGGGGCTACGACTACTACGGCGGCACCCGCACCGTCGACGTGCACGTGCGGCGCCTGCGCGCCAAGCTCGGCCCCGACCACGAGGCCCTCATCGGCACCGTGCGCAACGTCGGCTACCGCCTCGTGCCCGACCGCGCCGAGGCCCAGCCGGCCGGCACCTGACCGCCTGGCCCCGCCAGCACACGACGAACGGCCCGTCCCCCCGTGGGGAACGGGCCGTTCGGCTGTGCAGATGTCGCAACGCCCACCGCGGGCGTATGCCGTGAGGCGGGCTCACGGCATACGCCCGGTGGGTGGTGGCCGGGACTCAGCCCAGCTTGGTGATGCGGTTCAGCGGCGCCGGCGTGTAGGGCGACTTGGCCTTGAGGTAGTCGGCAAACGCCTTGATGTCGAGCCCGCCGAAGTACTTCCCCGTCGCCTGGGTGAAGACCGGGAAGCCGTCACCACCGTCGGAGAGGAAGTTGTTGGTGACGACGCGGTAGCTCTGGCCGTCGACCAGCGGGCTTCCGTTGAGCGTCACCGAGCCCAGCGTCGTGCCCGTGTAGGTGTAGGCGAAGCCGTTGCTGACCTGCAGAATCTTGGGCGCCGCGGCGTTGGCGCCCGTCCACTGCTGCGTGAGCAGCGTCTTGATCTGCGCGCCCGTCATCGTCAGGGAGACGAGGTAGTTGTTGAACGGCTGGACCGTGAACGCCTCCTCGTAGGTGACGTCTCCGGCCGGCTCTCCGTAGGGCGAGTTGTTGTAGGTCAGGTCGGCGCGGATGCCGCCCGGGTTCATGAACGCGATGACCGGTGTCTGTCCGCCAGTGACCACGGTCGGGTCGGCGAGCTGGGCGTCGGCGATGAGGTCCCCGAGCGCCGACTCGCCGCTCGTGTTGGCCGTGCGCGTCACGTCCTGGGTGATCGAGCCGATGACGGCCGAGGCGATCGGACGCACGAGCTCCTTGTAGGTGCTGATGAGCGCCGTCTGGAAGGGGTCCTTGGGCACGGTGCGGGTGACGATCTTGTTGGCCGACTGAGCCATCGTCGGACGCACGATGTCGGACGTGCGACGGTCGTAGGTCACCGTGGTGTCGGTGTAGAGCCGACCGAACGACGAGGCGGACGTCACGAGACGCTCCTTGCCGTTGCCGTCGGGCAGGCCGCACACGTAGGGCTGGTGCGTGTGTCCGGAGACGACCATGTCGATCTCGGGGGCGAGGCCTTCGTTGATGGCAAGGATCGGCGAGCCGGCGCGCAGCGAGCCGCCACCCTGGCACACGTAGTCGTAGTTGGGGTTGGCCTGGTAGGTCTTGCCGTTGTAGACCCAGGGCTGACGGTTGAGGTCACCGCCCTCGTGCAGCAGCACGACGATCGCGTTGACGCCCTGCTTCTTGAGCACCGGCACGAGCGCGTTGGCCGTCTCGACCTCGTCCTTGAACTCGAGGCCGGCGACACCCGCTGCCGTGACGATGTTGGGCGTGCCCTCGAGGGTCATGCCGATGAAGCCGATCTTGGCCCCGTTGACGTTCTTGATGGCGTAGGGCGGCAGGATCGTCTTGCCAGTCGCCTTCTCGATGACGTTGGCAGCGAGGAACTGGAAGTCAGCACCGGAGAACGACCCGTCGGGGCAGGAGTTCTGGTCGTCCTCACCGTCGCCGTCGTCGATGCACCCGCCGGACTGCAGGCGCTGGAGCTCCTTGTAGCCCTCGTCGAACTCGTGGTTGCCCACGGCCGAGACGTCGAGCTTGACGGCGTTGAGGGCCTCGATGGTCGGCTCGTCGTAGAACGCCGCAGAGAGCAGCGGCGACGCCCCGACGAGGTCGCCCGCCGCCACGGTGAGCGAGTGGGGCTTACCCTTGCGGGCCTCGGCGAGGTGGGTGGCGAGGTACTCGACACCGCCGGCGTTGACCGTGACGTCGGCCGCCTCGTCGGTGATCTTGTCGCCGTCGACGTCATTGGCATCGATGACGTGGTCGACGGTGACGCGGCCGCTCGAGCCGGACGGCGCCTCGAGGTTGCCGTGGAAGTCGTTGAACGACAGGATCTGGATGTCGAACTGGGTCTTGCCGGGGGCCTTGCTCGTGTCCGGACCGGCGGTGGGTGCCGCCAGGGCCGGGGCCGCGAGCGCTGCGACGCAGGCACCTGCGATCGCGACGCCGGCGAGGCGGCGGGTGGAACGGGACATGTCTTCCCCTTGCTCATCGGTGGTGATCGGAGCCCATGGGCGTCCTCCCGGGAGGGTAGCCCCGGGCGGGAGCCAAATGGGTGTTGTCAGGTAAAAGACTGGTGACGGCCGGTGACCGGCGAGCCCGCTTCTGCTGCCGTGACCCCCGGTCGCGTGGTGCCGCTGTGGTGGAATCGCCGTATGTGTCCGCCCACCGTCGCCGTGCGCGACCAGGAGCACCCGCTCACCGCCGCCGAGGCCGACTCCGTGCTCGCCCTCGCGGCGGACGCCGAACGGCACGACGGGTCCGCCCCGCTCTCGGAGCAGTTCCGCCTCTCGGCCCGCTCGCGCGACCACGACGGCGCCCGTCACCTGCTCGCCACCGACGACGCGGGCGCGATCATCGGCTACGCCCAGTGGCGGGTGGGCGCCGCCGGCGAGCCGCCCTCGGCCGAGCTCGTCGTGGCGCCGACACGTCGCCGGCAGGGCGTCGGTCGTGCCCTGCTCGTCGCGCTGCCCCGTGACGCACGCGTCTGGAGCCACGGCTCCGGAGCGAGCGCCGCGTCGGCCTCCGCCTTCGCCGCCGCCCTCGGGCTGGAGCCCGTGCGGCGACTCCACGTCATGGGCCGCTCCCTGCGCTCCGGCCCGCCATGGCCGGCTCCCGAGCTGCCGGCGGGGTATGCCGTGCGCACCTTCGAGCGCGGACGTGACGAGGACGCGTGGCTGGCCCTCAACGCGGCCGCCTTCGCGCACCACCCCGAGCAGGGCTCGCTGCGTCGCGCCGACCTCGATCAGCGGATGGCGGAGCCGTGGTTCGACCCGGCCGGCCTCATCCTCGTCGTCGAGGCCGACGACCCCGACCGGCTCGCAGCCTCCCACTGGACCAAGGTCGACCCCCCGGTGCAGGACGGCGGGCAGGTCGGTGAGGTCTACGTCGTCGCGGTGTCACCGGATCGTCAGGGACAGGGGCTCGGGCGCACCGTCACCGTGCTCGGACTCGACCACCTTCGCTCCCTCGGCCTCCATGAGGTCGTGCTCTACGTCGACGAGGAGAACGTCGCCGCCGTGCGCACCTACACCGCGCTGGGCTTCACCGACGTCGAGGTGCACCAGCAGTTCGCCCGCCCCTGAGGGCCGCCGGAAGGCGCCAGAGGGCCGCCTGAGGGCCGGTGCCCCGCGCCGACGGAGCCTACAGCGCGACCCAGCCGGACGGCATACGGCCTCGGGGTCGGTGGGCCGGCGCGAGCACGCCGGCCGGGCACCCTCCGCCGGACGAGACAGGATGGCCCTGCCGACCTCAATCGGTGCCACCATGGGCACATGAGCACCGGGAGCCTCACCACCACCCCCCTCGACGAGACCGGCACCGACGAGCGCGCCCGCGACGGCGCGCTGAGCGAGGGCCTCGAAGCCGAGGTCAGCTCCTTCACCAGCACGGTCCAGGGCCGGCGGGTGCCCGCCCGGGGACCCAACGGACGCTTCGTCGGCGCAGCGGCCGTCCCGGAGGAGCAGGACGAGCTCCCCGCCGACCGCTACCTCGAGCGGGAGCTCTCGTGGCTGCAGTTCAACGAGCGGGTGCTCCAGCTCGCGATGGACCCCGCCGTGCCACTGCTTGAGCGCACCCGCTTCCTCGCGATCTTCGCGAGCAACCTCGACGAGTACTTCATGGTGCGGGTGGCCGGGCTGAAGCGACGCATCGCCACGGGCCTCGCCGTGCGCACGGCCGCGGGTCTCGAGCCGCGCGAGCTCATCGAGCGGATCGCGCGCCTCGCGCACGAGCTCATGCACCAGCACGCGTCGATCTTCCAGCACGACGTGCGGCCCAGCCTCGAGGACGAGGGCATCACCATCGTGCGCTGGGACGACCTCGACGAGCACGACCGCGAGCCGCTGCACTTCTTCTTCGCCGACCGCGTCTTCCCCGTGCTCACGCCGCTCGCCGTCGACCCGGCCCACCCCTTCCCCTACATCTCGGGGCTCTCGCTCAACCTCGCCGTGCTGCTGCAGAACCCCAAGACCGGCACGGAGCACTTCGCCCGAGTCAAGGTGCCGCCGAGCCTCCCGCGCTTCATCCTCGTCGAGGAGGACATCGACTCCGAGATCGAGCGCAAGCGCTTCGTCCCGCTCGAGGACGTCATCTCCAGCCACCTCGACCAGCTCTTCCCCGGCATGCTCGTGCAGGAGCACTTCTCCTTCCGGGTCACCCGCAACGAGGACCTCGAGGTCGAGGAGGACGACGCCGAGAACCTCCTCACGGCCCTCGAGAAGGAGCTGACGCGGCGCCGCTTCGGGCCGCCGATCCGGCTCGAGGTCGAGGAGGAGATCGACCCCAAGGTGCTCGACATGCTCGCCCGCGAGCTGCAGATCAGCGACCGCGAGATCTATCGCCTCCCCACCCCGCTCGACCTGCGTGGGCTCTTCACCGTCGCCGACGTCGACCGGTCCGACCTCGAGTTCCCCAAGTTCTTCCCGCGCACGCACCCCGACTTCGCGCCGACCGAGAGCTCCAAGGCGATCGACCTCTTCGCGGCCGTGCGGCAGAAGGACGTGCTCGTGCAGCACCCCTACCACTCGTTCTCGACGTCGGTGCAGGCCTTCATCGAGCAGGCGGCGAGCGACCCCAAGGTGCTCGCGATCAAGCAGACCCTCTATCGCACCTCGGGTGACTCGCCCATCGTCGATGCCCTCATCGACGCTGCCGAGGCGGGCAAGCAGGTGCTCGCGGTCGTCGAGATCAAGGCGCGCTTCGACGAGGTCAACAACATCTCGTGGGCGCGCAAGCTGGAGGAGGCCGGCGTCCACGTCGTCTACGGCGTCGTCGGGCTCAAGACCCACGCCAAGCTCTGCCTCGTCGTGCGCCAGGAGTCGGAGGGGCTGGTGCGCTACTGCCACATCGGCACCGGCAACTACAACGGCAAGACGGCCCGCGTCTACGAGGACTTCGGGCTCTTCACCACCGACCCGCAGGTCGGCGAGGACCTCTCCCGCCTCTTCAACCTGCTCTCGGGCTATGCACCGCGCAGCAAGTTCAAGCGGCTGCTCGTCGCGCCGCGCTCGGTGCGCTCCGGTCTCGTCGACCTCGTCGAGCAGGAGATCGAGATCCACGAGCGCCGCGACGAGGGGGCTCCTCCCGGCCGCATCGTCATCAAGGTCAACTCGATGGTCGACGAGGGCGTCATCGACGCGCTCTACCGGGCGAGCATGGCCGGGGTGCGGGTCGACGTCTGGGTGCGCGGCATCTGTGCGCTGCGTCCGGGCGTCGAGGGGCTGTCCGAGAACATCCGGGTGCGCTCGGTGCTCGGCCGCTTCCTCGAGCACTCGCGCGTCTTCTGGTTCGACCACGGCGGGGACCCGCAGGTCTACATCGGCAGTGCCGACATGATGCACCGCAACCTCGACCGGCGGGTCGAGGCGCTCGTGCGCATCGCCGAGCCCAGCCACATCCTCGAGCTGGCCGACCTGCTCGAGCTCGGCTTCGACGACACGACGTCGCGGTGGGACCTCGGCTCCGACGGCCGGTGGGTGCGCCACCACCTCGGTGAGGCCGGCGAACCGCTCGACGACGTGCAGCAGAAGCTCATCGAGCGCCACGACAAGCGCCGCCGCAAGGCACGCCGCCGCTGACCGGCATCCGTGACGGTCGACGCGCCGCGCGTCGGCCTCGCGCACGGATATCAGGCAGTGCGGGGTGACCACCGCGCCCTGAGGGCGCACATGCGGCACACTTGCGCGCGTGGCCTCCCTCGTCCCAGCCGCTGGCACGCTCCCGTGGCGCCGCCGCGACGGTCGGCTCGAGGTCGCCCTCGTGCACCGGCCGAAGTACGACGACTGGTCGTGGGCCAAGGGCAAGCTCGACCCCGGTGAGCACCCGAGCGTCGCGGCCGCCCGCGAGACCTTCGAGGAGACCGGGCTCGTCGTGAGGCTCGGCACGCCGCTCCCGCTGGCGGAGTACCCCATCCTCGATGCGACGGGCGCCCCAGCGACGAAGATCGTGCACTACTGGGCAGCCGTCGTGACCGGCGGCTCGGGCAAGCTGCTCCACGAGATCGACGAGGTCGCCTGGGTCGACGTGCGCACCGCCAACGACCGGCTCGACTACGCCCGCGACCGGGAGCAGCTGCTCGCGCTCGTGCGGGCCGAGCGGGCGGGCGAGCTCGACACCTGGCCGCTGACCCTCGTGCGCCACGCCAAGGCGACCCCCCGCAGCAAGTGGAAGGGCGATGACCGCCAGCGCCCGCTCGACGCCGTGGGCCGCGCGCAGGCCACCGGGGTGGCCGCCGTGCTCGGCGCCTACGGCGTGACCCGCGTCGTCAGCTCCTCGTCGGTGCGCTGCAGCGCCACCGTGCAGCCGTATGCCGTCGCGCGGGGTCTGCGCCTCCGCACCCGTGACGCGCTCTCCGAGGAGGGCTACGCCGAGTCCCCCGAGGGCGCCGCCCGCGACCTCGAGCGGCTCCTCGCCAAGGGCGAGCCGGCAGCGCTGTGCAGCCACGGCCCGGTGCTGCCGAGCCTGCTCGAGTCGCTCGGCGCGCGGGCCGGGGCCGAGCACACCGGGCTGACCGCGCGCCTCCACGAGGCCGCCCGCTCCTCGATGCGCAAGGGCGAGGTGCTCGTCTGCCACCTGAGCGGACGCGGCGAGCAGGCCCGCCTCGTGGGCGTCGAGCGCATCGACACCTGACCCGGGGAGCGCGCCGGACGGCATACCGGCGCGGTCCAACCCCTCATCGTGCGCCCGTGCGCGGTCGCCCGCACGACGAGATGAGCGCCCTCCCCAACTCGTCAGGCCCCGTTCACCCTGCGTTAACCGGACGGGGAGAAACGGTCACCCGACGCGCTTAGCGTCGCCGGTGGATGAGAAGTCCACCGTCGGACGGCCCGACCGCCCGGCATCTAGACCACCCCCATCGAGAGGGAACCGCTCGTGTCTGTATCGCGTATCAGCGCTCTCGGCGCCATCGCCCTGTCTGGCGCTCTTGCGCTCTCGGCCTGCGCCTCCGAGAACACCAGCACCACCACCAGCCCCGCCGGCAGCGGCACCGCCGCCGGCTCGTCCGCCGACTGCTTCACCGGCGACCTCAAGGCCGAGGGCAGCTCGGCCCAGAAGAACGCCATCGACGAGGCCATCTCCGTCTTCCAGAACGTCTGCACCGACGCCAACATCGACTACCAGCCCACGGGCTCGGGCGCCGGCATCAAGCAGTTCATCGCCAAGCAGGTCGACTTCGCCGGCTCCGACTCCGCCCTCAAGACCGAGGAGAAGGACGGCGCCATCGAGTCCGAGGACGCCGCCAAGGCCTGCGCCTCGCCCGCCTGGAACCTGCCCATGGTGACCGGGCCGATCGCCATCGCCTACAACGTCGCCGGTGTCGACAAGCTCGTCCTCAACGCCGACGTCACCGCCAAGATCTTCGACGGCAAGATCACCGTCTGGAACGACCCGGCCATCGCGGCCCTCAACTCGGGCGTCACGCTCCCGGCGACGCCGATCAAGGTCTACTTCCGCTCCGACGAGTCGGGCACCACGGAGAACTTCACGAAGTACCTCAAGGCCGCCGCGCCCGAGGCGTGGAGCTACGAGACGAGCAAGAAGTGGACCGGCAAGGGCGAGGGCAAGGAGAAGTCCGCCGGTGTCGCCACCGCCACGAAGGGCCAGGACGGCGGCATCACCTACGTCGAGCTCTCCTACGCCGAGCAGAACTCGCTCAAGATGGCCGCGATCGACAGTGGCTCCGGCCCGGTCGAGCTGACGGCCGAGTCGGCCGGCAAGACCGTCGCCACGGCGGAGCAGACCGGCACGGGCAACGACCTCGCGCTCAAGATCGACTACGCCACCAAGGAGGCCGGGGCCTACCCGATCGTCCTCGTCACCTACGAGATCGTCTGCTCGAAGTACCCTGACGCCGAGACCGGCAAGAAGGTCAAGGCCTTCCTCAAGACCTTCTCCTCGGACGAGGTCCAGGGCCAGCTCGGCCAGCAGGGCTACGCGCCCCTGCCGGCCGAGGTCGCCACCAAGGTCAAGACGGCTGTCGACGCCATCTCCTGACCCGATGTGCGGGGGCGGGCGCCGTGATCCGGCGTCCGCCCCTCGCGGCACCACCAGCCCCCTCCAGGAAGAAGGAACCACGTGTCGAGCGTGACCGGTGTCTCCGCCACCGACGAGTTGCCCGGCCCTGACGGCAGACGCCCGCTCGAGGGTGACCGCGCCTCCACCGGACGGCTCGGCGACCGCCTCTTCGGCGGTGTCGCGACCCTCTCGGGGGTCGTCGTCATCGTCCTCGTGACCCTCATCGCCGTCTTCCTCATCGTCCAGGCGATCCCGGCACTGGCCAACAACAGCGCCAACTTCTTCACCTCCCGCGAGTGGGCGCCCGGCGGGGAGGAGCCCCGCTTCGGCATCCTCGAGTTCCTGTGGACGACCGTGACCGCCTCGACGTTGGCCATGCTCATCTCGGTGCCGGTCGGGGTCGGCGTCGCCCTGTTCATCACGCAGTACGCGCCCGCCTGGTTGACTCGGCCGGCCGCTGCCCTCGTCGACCTGCTCGCCGCGGTGCCCTCGATCGTCTACGGCCTCTGGGGCCTGATCACCTTCAGCCCCTTCTTCAAGCCCTTTCAGGCGTGGATGGAGGGCACGCTGGGCTGGTTCCCGCTCTTCGCCCCCACCGGCATCTCCGGCGGCACGATCTTCTTCATCGGCATCGTCCTCGCGATCATGGTCCTGCCCATCGTCACGGCCCTGTCGCGTGAGGTCTTCGACCAGACGCCGATCGCGCACAAGGAGGGAGCGCTCGCCCTCGGGGCGACGAAGTGGGAGATGATCCGCACCGCGGTGCTCCCCTTCGGGCGCCCGGGTGTCATCTCCGCCTCGATGCTGGCCCTCGGCCGGGCGCTCGGTGAGACGATCGCCGTGACCTTCCTCGTGTCGGCCCTTGCGGACGGCGCTCCCTGGACGTGGTCGCTCTTCAACGGTGGCGAGACCTTCGCCTCCAAGATCGCCAACAACGCTGCCGAGTTCAGCAACCCGGGCAAGACCGGGGCCTTCATCGCTGCGGGGCTCGTGCTCTTCGTGCTGACCTTCGTCGTCAACAGCATCGCCCGAGTCGTCATCGAGCGCAGGAAGGCCTTCTCCGAATGAGCGCCATCACCGACGAGCGCCGCCCCGACGACGCCTCCGCGCCCGACGACGCCACCCCTCCCGGCGGCGGTCAGGGCCGCGACGCCCTGCGCCAGATGGGCAGCCCCCACCGGGCTCGCAACATCAAGGACACCGTCGCCCGGATCGTCATGTGGTTCTGCTTCTTCCTCGCGATCGTCCCGCTCGTCTGGATCCTCTGGACGGTCATCTCCAAGGGCGCCCACCTGCTCGGATCGATGGAGTGGTGGACCGGCAACCAGCGCAACATCAACTCCGACGACGCCGGGGGCGGCGCCCGCCACGCCATCGAGGGCACGCTCCAGATGGTGGCGGTCACGGCGATGATCGCGGTGCCGATCGGCATCTTCACCGCCGTCTACCTCGTGGAGTACGGCCGCGGCAAGCTCGCCAAGGCGATCAGCTTCACCGTCGACATCCTGTCCGGCGTCCCCTCGATCGTCGCGGCGCTCTTCATCTACGCCGTCTGGGTCACGACCTTCGGCCTCAGCCGGTCGGGGTTCGCCGCGTCGCTCGCCCTCGTGCTGCTCATGATCCCGGTCGTGGTGCGCTCGACCGAGGAGATGCTCAAGCTCGTGCCCAACGAGCTGCGTGAGGCGGCCTACGCCCTCGGCGTGCCGAAGTGGGTCACCGTCGTCAAGGTGGTGCTGCGCACGGCCTTCTCGGGCATCATCACCGGCGTTCTGCTCGGCATCGCCCGCGTCATGGGCGAGACGGCGCCGCTGCTGATCCTCGCCCCCTACACGAAGAACTTCCAGCGCGACCTCTTCGCCGGCAACTTCCCCACCCTCCCGATGATGATCAACCAGGACCGCGGCGACTTCGCCCTGGCGACCGCCGCGGAGCGCATGTGGGCGGCCGCCCTCACCCTGATCATCCTCGTCCTGCTCCTCAACATCATCGGCCGGGTCATCGCGTACTTCGGCTCGGTCAAGAAGTAAGAGAAAGCGAAGCGTCCACCCATGGCAAAGCGAATCGACGTCACCGACCTCAACGTCTACTACGGCGCCTTCAAGGCCGTCGAGGGCGTCTCGATGACGGTCGAGCCCCGGTCCGTGACAGCGCTCATCGGCCCGTCCGGCTGCGGTAAGTCGACCGTCCTGCGCACCCTCAACCGCATGCACGAGGTGATCCCCGGCGGTCGGGTCGAGGGCAAGGTCATGCTCGACGACCAGGACCTCTACGCCCCCTCGATGGACCCGGTGACGGTGCGCCGCACGATCGGCATGGTCTTCCAGCGGCCCAACCCGTTCCCGACGATGTCGATCTACGACAACGTCGCCGCGGGCCTGCGGCTCAACGGCGTGAAGAACAAGAAGACCCTCGACGGCATCGTCGAGTCCTCGCTCAAGGGCGCCAACCTCTGGACCGAGGTGAAGGACCGCCTCAACAAGCCGGGCGCCGGCCTCTCCGGTGGCCAGCAGCAGCGCCTCTGCATCGCCCGGGCCATCGCGGTGCAGCCGCAGGTGCTGCTCATGGACGAGCCGTGTTCAGCTCTCGACCCGATCTCGACGCTCGCGATCGAGGACCTCATCAACGAGCTCAAGAGCGACTTCACGATCGTCATCGTCACGCACAACATGCAGCAGGCCGCCCGCGTCTCCGACCGCACGGCCTTCTTCAACCTCAAGGCGACCGGCGAGCCGGGCCGACTCGTCGAGATCGACGACACGACGCGGATCTTCAACAACCCGTCCGAGCAGGCCACCGAGGACTACATCTCCGGCCGCTTCGGCTGACCCCCACCGCAACACACCGAGTAGTCGTCAACCCCACCGGGCATGCCCGGTGGGGTTGACGGTTTCTCGGTGTGTTGCCGGGTCCAGTGGATCGACACACAGGGGTATGCCGTCCCGCCGAGCGAGCCCGGCTGCCTCACCCCACCGATCGAAAGAGCAGTTCGTCGCACGGCACCCACACGGCGACCCGGACGAATCGCTCTTTCGATCGGCAGGTGGGGGTCAGCGGAAGATGCCGGTGACGTACCAGGTCAGGACGGCGACGAGACCGGCCCCGGGGAAGGTCAGGAACCACGCGCCGATGATGTTGCCGGCCACGCTCCAGCGCACGGCCGAGAGCCGCTTGGTCGCGCCGACGCCCATGATCGCCGAGGTGATCGTGTGGGTCGTGGAGATCGGTGCCCCGAAGGCCAGACCCGCGACGTAGAGGATCGAGGCCGCAGTGGTCTCGGCGGCGAAGCCCTGCGGGGGTGTGAGGTCGATGATGCGGCGACCGAGCGTGCGCATGATGCGCCACCCACCGGCATACGTGCCGGCAGAGATGACGACAGCGGACATCACGAGCACCCACAACGGGATCGAGTCACCCTCGTGGTAGCCCGCGATGTTGAGCGCGAGCACGACGACGCCCGCGGTCTTGGCGGCGTCCTGGAGGCCGTGGCCAAAGGCCATGGCGGCGGCCGATGCGGTCTGGGCGAGGCGGAAGCCACGGGTGACCCGGGTGGGATGGGCGTGGCGGAAGCCCCAGAGGATGGCGAGCATGAAGAGGTAGCCGAGGGTGAGGCCGATGATCGGCGAGGCCACCATCGGGATGACGACCTTGGTCCAGATGACGTCCCACTGCACCGCCACGCCGGCCACGAGGGCCGCGCCGCCGAGCCCGCCGATGAGGGCGTGCGAGGACGACGAGGGGAGGCCGAACCACCAGGTGATGAGGTTCCAGCCCGTGGCCCCGACCAGCGCGGCGGCGACGAGCCAGAGGCCGTCGACACCCTCCGGCGTCTCGATGATGCCGGAGCCGATGGTCTTGGCGACGTTGGAGCCGAAGAAGGCGCCGACAAGGTTGGCGACCGCCGCCATCGCGAGCGCGACCCGGGGCGTCAGCGCCCGGGTCGAGATCGAGGTGGCGATGGCGTTCGCCGCGTCGTGGAAGCCGTTGGTGTAGTTGAAGCCCATCGCCAGCGTGATGACAGCGATGACCCCCAACAGGGGAAGGGTGGGTTCCATCGGCGGGTCAGGACTCCTTGACCGCGATGCCCTCGACGACGTGGGCCACCTTCTCGAACGCGTCCGCTGCGTCCTCGAACCCGTCGACGATGGCCTTGATCTTGATCAGCTCGACCGGGTCGGGTGAGTTGGTGAAGAGCTTGGCCACCTGCTTGCGGTGCAGGGCGTCGGCCTGGTTCTCGAGCCGGTTGATCTCGATCCAGTAGCTCTTGAGGTCCTTGAGCGAGCGCAGTCGCGGCATCGCCTCTGCCGTCACCTCCGCCATCCGGCCGAGGATCTCGAACTGCTCGGCGAGGCCCTCGGGGATGTCGCCCACGTGGTAGAGCACGATGAGGTCGCCGGTCTCCTCGATGAGGTCCATGCAGTCGTCGAGCGAGGCGGCGAGGTTGTGGATGTCCTCGCGGTCGAACGGCGTGATGAACGAGCTGTTCACCTTGCTGATCAGCTCGTGCGTCGCCTCGTCGGCGGCGTGCTCGAGGTCCTTGAGCCGGTCGGCGACCATCTGGCGCTTCGTCAGGTCGACCTCCAGGAAGCGGGTCAGCTCACGCGTCGCTTCGACGAGCAGCTGGGCCTGCGCCGTGAAGAGCGTGAAAAAGCTCGTGTCCTGGGGTGTGAGGCGAAAACCCACGGGGGTGCTCCGGTCGATCGGGGTCTGGGTCCGGGAAGATGCTACGGGTTGATCGACGTCCGGACGCAACCGAGCCGACATCTGCCGTTCACCCAGGCCCCGGCCGGATCCGCGCGGGATCAGGCGGCGAGCCTGACGGGGCGGAAGCCCTAGTTCGACGTGCTGCCGTGTCCCTTGACCGGGAAGACGCCCAGCAGCGCATCGACCTCGGCCGGCGTGAAGTGGCGAGTCGCTGACGAGGCAGCTACCACGAGGTCGCTGACGAGCTCGATCTCGTCGGCCAGGGCAACGTCGAGCAGGTCTCCGGACCGCTCTTCCTCGGGCGTCATGGGCTCAATCTAGATCGCCGCGATGGGCGTCGTGGCGCTTAACCACAAACGATGCTTGGGGTTTCCACGTGGTGGCCGCACCGGCATCATGGAGGCATGCCACCGGAGGCGTCGGCGCCGATGTCGTGGAGCGTGGTCGAGCACGGCAGCTTCCTGCTCGGCAGCTGCGAGGCGTGCCGGTGGAGGAGCCCGGCCCGCCGAGCCCGCTACTCCATCGAGGCCGACATGCGCGCCCATGAGGTGCTGTGCCGGTCTGCCGAGGCGGCTTCGGCAGCACTGACGCCCCAGACCGCCCAGACGGGTCGCGGCGGCGGAGGCAGTGACGACGGCGGAGGCAGCCATGGCGGAAGTTGTGGCGTCGGGCCGGGAGCGCCTCTCGGCACAGGGCCGCTCGTAGCGGCTGAATTTGGGACCCGGGGCTACCGCGACCCGACGCGAGGAAAAGGATAAATCCTGCCGGGGAGGATCACCAAAGGTCTCGATGTGCAAGCCCCCGGCCATTCGAGTGCTCAGTCGAGTGCGTCGGCCCGCCACAGTCGCGCGCCGGCCGAGAGGTCGTCGGCCATGACGAACATATTGGCCGCCTGCTGCGCCGTGGCGCCGCCGGAGGAGATGTCGGCTCGGCCCGCGGACACGACGCGGCAGAAGGCCGCCGCCCGCTCGAGCGCCACGGCCAGGTCTCCTTCGAAGACACCCCGCAGCACCTCGTCGATGACGCGGCTCATCTCCTGCGGACCGGGGGGCTCGGCCGCGCCGGCGACGGCATGGTTGGGGCCGGTGAAACGGATGCCCGCGGCATACTCGCGGCTGGCCTCGTCGGGGGCACGCTGGACCCACTCCCGCAGGACGTAGAGGCGCCACAGTGCTCCGGGGAGCGAGCGGGCCGGTCGCTGCGACCACAGCTCGGCCAGCGTCGACAGGCCGATGTCGTCGACGAGGGCGACGAGCTTCTGGGTGACGGCCGGGTCGGCAGCCGCCCGACCGGCGTGGACGAGGGCGAGCGCCGTCTCGTGGGCGACGTGGATCTGCTCGGTGGGGTCGTAGGCCGGCCCGTGGGCCTCGAGGGCGGACGGGCTGAAGAAGGCGGGCCGCCTGTGGTTGCGGTGCTCGCTCTCGCTCATCCCAGCAGGCTAGTCCCCCACACTGACGACGCCCCGGCGCCGACCCCCACCGACGCCGCACCGACCTCGGGCCGGGAGCAACGTTGGACACGTCAGTTGCACCGTGTCCACTCTTTGTCTAATGTCTGTCGAGGAGGTCAAGAAAGCGCCGCCACATCTTTGATGGAGGACGCATGACCGACCCGACACGGGGTCCGCGCGACGCGCGCACCCGAGAGCTCATCGCCACAGTCCGCACTGCCGCAAGCGAGTTCGAGCGCTCCCGGGCCCTCGAGGACGTGACGCGCATGCACCTGCCGCTGGCTCGTTCGCTCGCCCACCGATACGCCGGCAAGGGCATCGACCGGGACGACCTCGAGCAGGTCGCCTTCCTGGCACTGCTCAAGGCTGTCCAACGTTTCGACCTCGCGCAGCCCACGGAGTTCGGGGCCTACGCGACGCCGACGATCACGGGCGAGCTGCGTCGACACTTCCGCGACCACGGCTGGCTGGTGCGCCCCCCGCGCAGCCTGCAGGAGCGCCGCCAGCTCGTCACGGACTCGCGGTCACGGCTCGAGCAGAGCCTCGGCCACGAGCCGAGCCTCGAGGAGATCGCAGCCGAGCTCGACCTCACGATCGAAGCCGTCAAGGACGCCCAGGTGGCAGCGACCAACCTGCGCCCGGCGTCGCTCGACGCGACGACCGCCGACGGCGGCCGCCCCGTGCTCGACCTCATCGACGGCCGGGCGGACGCGATCGGCGACCCTGGCCTCGACGAGGGGATCATCGTTCGCACCGCCCTCCAGCGGCTCACACCCCGAGACCGCGAGATCGTGGAGCTGCGCTTCACGCGCGACATGACCCAGGCCGAGATCGCTTCCTCGCTGGGCCTGTCGGCGATGCAGGTCAGCCGCCTGCTCCGCCGCATCCTCGACGAGCTGCGTGAGCACCTCGAGCCGGCCGACCTCCGTCCGGCAGAGCTCGTCTCCGCCTGACGAGAGCCTCGCTCCCCCGCAGTCCACGTGCGGTGTGCCCCGTCGGGGCACACCGCACTGCTGTTTTCGCTGTCGTGGCCGTATGCCGCGTCGTCGCCGACAGTGCTGCCAGTGCCGTCCGGCTCTCCTAGGAGCCGGACGCAGCCGCCTCGACGACTTGGATGACGGAGGCGTCGCCCGCCTTGGCTCGGCCGAGCTGCTCGACGGCGCGCTGCGCGATGACGCCCAGCTTGACGTTGCTCGCCTGCGAGTAGCGCGACAGGATGCCGAAAGCCGCGGCGTCGTCGAGCCCGTAGGCGAACATCAGGGCGCCCTTGACCTGCTCGATGGCTGCCCGGTTGGCCGTCGCCGCCGCCACGGCTGCGTTGGACAGGTCCCCCACGACGTCGGTGACGTCGAAGGCATAGCCCCGCATGCGCAGGAGGCACCCGTCCTCGTCGCGCTCGGCATCACCGACGAAGGCGATGGAGCGCTGCCGGTCGGACTCGTCGAACAGGCGGTACTGGCCCGAGAGCGGCTCGCCCGCCTCGAGTGCGGCCGCGAGCGTCTCTGCGATGCGCTCCCGGTCGTCGGAGTGCATCCGCTTGAAGAGCATCTCGGACGGGTCGGCCTCGGTGCGCGTCAGACCTGCGACGACATACATGTCATCTGACCACCACCACGTGGCCGTGCCGTAGTCGTAGACGCACTCACCGAAGGCCGGGCGCCCGCTCATCGCTCCTCCTGTGGATCAAAGCCGTGCTCTCGCCCCACCAGAATCTCATCCGGAGCACGTCCCGTCATCCCGGCGCCACCGTCGGGCCGGTCCCAGCCCTACGGCATACTGAGGCCGTGATCGCGCCGCCCTCGGGACGGGTGCGGTCTCCGGGCCTCTAGCTCAGTCGGTAGAGCATCGGACTTTTAATCCGCCGGTCGTCGGTTCGAGCCCGACGGGGCCCACCACTCCAACCATCCCGTATGCCGGGTGGCCCGGCGCCGCAACAACGCTCAGTCCGTGAAGCCGGTCGTCCACCGCTCCTCGATGCGCCCCCAGCGCCAGATGGCGAGCGCGAGCAGCCAAGTCGCGACGAAGAGCCCGACGATCCAGAAGCCGATGCTGGCGAGGTCGATGCCTCCGATCCAGGCGAGCGGGCCGGTGGTGATCTCGAGCTTGTCGGTGAGGATCGAGATGAGCTGGATGACCCCGATGACGAGCGCGACGGCGACCGAGAGCGACGTGACGGTGATGTTGTAGTAGAGCTTGCGCACCGGCTTGCTGAAGGCCCAGCCGTAGGCGAAGTTCATGAACGACCCGTCGATGGAGTCGAGCAGCGACATGCCCGCAGCGAAGAGCACCGGAAGGGTGAGGACGGCATACCACGGCAGGTTGGCGGCAGCGGCGCCGCCGGCGATGACGAGCAGGCCGACCTCGGTGACGGTGTCGAAGCCGAAGCCGAACAGCACGCCCACGGGATACATGTGCCACGGCTTGCTGACGGCCCGGTTGACCCGCCCGAGGATGCGGTTGAGGAAGCCGCGCTTGTCGAGCTGCCGCTCGAGCTCGGCCTCGTCGTAGTCACCCGACCGCATCCGCCGGAAGACGTCGAGGATGCCGATGAGGGCGGCGAGGTTGATCAGGCCGATGAGCACGAGGAAGACTCCGGAGATCGAGGTCCCCCAGACCGACGTGATCTGCTGGAGCTGCGAGCCGTCGTCGGCGATCGCTCCCGCGAGTGCGCGGATGCCGAGGGCGAGCAGCATGACCATCGCGAAGACGACCGACGAGTGCCCGAGGCTGAACCAGAAGCCGACGCTCATCGGCCGTTGTCCGTCGCTCATCAGCTTGCGGGTCGCGTTGTCGATCGCTGCGATGTGGTCGGCGTCGAAGGCGTGCCGCATGCCGAGGGTGTATGCCGTGACGCCGAGTCCCACACCGAAGAGCTGGCCGGCGACCTGGTACTCCTGCGGCGCCACGACGCCGACGAGCAGCCCCCAGCCGACGACGTGCAGCAGCAGCACGACGAGGCTCATGCCGATGACGCTGCGCCGCTCGCCCCGGGTCAGCCTGGACAGCACCGACGTGCGAGCACCGCTCGAGACCCCCAGATCGACCGCCACGGACCCACGCTAGATGCGACTGTGTCGCACGTGCAACCGGGTCGGGCCCGCACCCGCCTCGCGCCGGATGGCCCCAGCCACCCCAGGCCTGCAGGATCGGCGACGTGTCGACGTGGCATGCTCGCCGCACCGGACGAAGGAGACCGCCATGACCCACCGCCTCGACGAGGTGCGCACATGAACGACGCGTTCGTCTACGACGCCGTCCGCACTCCCTTCGGTCGCTTCGGCGGCGCCCTCGCGACCACCCGACCCGACGACCTCGCCGCCCTCGTCGTCCGTGCCATCGTCGATCGAGCACCAGGGCTGACGGGTGACGGCGCCGGCGCGCACGTCGATGAGGTCGTCTTCGGCAACGCCAACGGGGCCGGCGAGGACAACCGGAACGTCGCGCGCATGGCGACGCTGCTCGCCGGCCTGCCGACGTCCATCCCGGGCACGACGGTCAACCGGCTCTGCGGCTCGAGCCTCGACGCGGCGATGATCGCCTCCCGGCAGATCGCCACCGGGGAGGCCGACGTCGTCATCGTCGGCGGGGTGGAGTCGATGACGCGGGCCCCCTGGGTGCTGCCCAAGACCGAGAAGCCCTACCCCGCAGGCGATCTCGCACTCGCCTCGACGACACTCGGCTGGCGGCTCGTCAATCCGGCGATGCCGTCCGAGTGGACCGTCTCGCTCGGCGAGGCCACCGAGCAGCTGCGGGAGCGCCACGGCATCTCGCGCGAGCGGCAGGACGCCTTCGCGGCCCGATCGCACCGCCTCGCCGACGCGGCGTGGAGCGCGGGCTTCTATGACGACCTCGTCGTGCCGGTGCCCGGCGTCGACCTGGCTCGCGACGAGTCGATCCGTTCCGACACGACGCCCGAGCGGCTGGCCGGGCTCCGCACCTCCTTCCGTGCGGAGAACGGCACCGTGACCGCCGGCAACGCCTCGCCCCTCAACGACGGCGCCTCGGCCGTGCTGCTCGGCAGCGCTGCTGCTGCCGACGAGGTCGGCCTCGCCCCGGTCGCTCGCATCGCCGGGCGGGGTGCCAGCGCCCTCGACCCGCAGCTCTTCGGCTTCGCGCCCGTCGAGGCGGCCAACCAGGCCCTGGCCAGGGCCGGCATCACCTGGGGCGACGTCGCCGCCGTCGAGCTCAACGAGGCCTTCGCGGCACAGTCGCTCGCCTGCCTCGACGCGTGGGACATCGACCCCGAGATCGTCAACCGGCACGGGGGCGCCATCGCGATCGGTCACCCGCTCGGCGCGTCGGGCGGCCGCATCCTCGGCACCCTGGCGCGCAGCCTCCAACGCAGTGGTGACCGCTGGGGGGTGGCGTGCATCTGCATCGGCGTGGGTCAGGGCCTCGCCGTCGTCCTCGAGAACGTCAGCGCCTAGGCGTGCGAGGGTATGCCGCCCGGCCGGCCGGACGGCATACCCCTCGTGGTGCTCGGGGTCAGTCGTCGACCACGGTCGTCATGACCCAGTCACGCACCTGCGGCATGTCCTCGAGGTGCTCGACGATGTAGTGCTCGTGCGTCGTCAGCTGCTCCTCGCACCACGCCTTGAGCTCGCTGGACCCGCGCACCTGGCGACCCGCGTTGTTGATGGCGTCCATCACGAGGTGGTAGCGGTCGACCCCGTTGCGCACGACCATGTCGAACGGCGTTGTCGTCGTGCCCTCCTCGCTGAAGCCGCGCACGTGGAAGCGGTCGGCGTCAGGGCGGCCGTGCAGCAGCTGGTGGATCGCGCCGTGATAGCCGTGGAAGGCGAAGACGACGTCGACGTGGTTGGTGAAGAGCTCGCCGAAGCGCACGTCGTCCATGCCGTGGGGGTGGCTGCGCACCCGGGGCAGCGTCATGAGGTCGACGACGTTGACGACGCGGAAGCGCAGCTGCGGCAGCCTCTCCTTGAGGATCTGCGCCGCCGCGACGACCTCCATCGTCACGACGTCACCCGCACAGGCGAGCACGACGTCGGGGTCGCGGTCACCATCGTCGTTGCCGGCCCAGTCCCACGTGCCGGCTCCATTGGCGCAATGGGCGATCGCCTCGTCCATCGTCAGCCACTGCGGCTGCGGCTGCTTGTCGATGACGATGAGGTTGACGTAGTTCTTCGACCGGAAGCAGTGATCCGCAACGGACAGAAGGCAGTTCGCGTCCGGCGGCAGATAGACACGGGCCACGTCACCCCGCGCGTTGAGGACAGTCTGGATCAGCCCCGGGCCCTGGTGCGAGAAGCCGTTGTGGTCGTTGCGCCACGCGGTCGAGGTGAGCAGGATGTTGAGGCTCGGCACATCGGCACGCCAGTCGAGGCGGTTGGCCTCCTGCAGCCACTTGCTGTGCTGCACGGTCATCGACGCGCTGACCATCGCGAACGCCTCGTAGGTGGCAAAGAGCCCGTGCCGCCCCGTCAGGGTGTAGCCCTCGAGCCACCCGTGGCAGCTGTGCTCGGAGAGCACCTCCATGACCCGCCCGTCGCGGGAGAGCTTGACGTCGGCGGGCTCGACCCGCTCGGCCGTCATCCGGTCGGAGACGTCGAAGACGGCCCCGACGCGGTTGCTGTTGGTCTCGTCGGGGCTGAAGAGCCGGAACGAGTGGGGGTTGCGCACGTAGAGCTCGCGCATCAGCTCGCCGATCGCCCGGGTCGACTCCTCGCGCACGGTCGCAGGCGCCGGCACGTCGCGGGCGAAGTCGCGGAAGTCGGGCAGGTCGAGATCGCCCACCCCGGACCCGCCGTTGGCATGGGGTGAGGCACTCATCCGCAGGTCACCCTCGGGATTGGCGCTGCGCACGATCGCCGTCGGCGCGCCGTTCTCGTCGAAGAGCTCCTCCGGTCGGTAGGACTTCAGCCACGTGTCGAGCACGGCGAGGTGCTCGTCGTTGCCCTTGACGCCGGACAGCGGCACCTGGTGCGAGCGCCACGTGCCGGTGACCGCGATGCCGTCGACCTCCTCGGGGCCCGTCCATCCCTTGGGTGAGCGGAGCACGATGAGCGGCCAGCGCGGACGGGTGCCGTCCCAGTCGCCGCCGCGCGCCGCAGCCTGGATCGTCTTGATGCAGCCGTATGCCGTCGCGAGCGTCCCAGCGAAGCGCTCGTGCATGCCGGGCAGGTCACCGCCCTCGACCTCGAACACCTCGTAGCCGTGGCCCTCGAGCAGGCTGCGCACCTCGACCGGGTCCTTGCGCCCGAGCACCGTCGGGCCGGCGATCTTGTGGCCGTTGAGGTGCAGGATCGGCAGGACGGCGCCGTCGCGCGCCGGGTTGAGGAAGGAGATCCCCTTCCACGACCCCTCGAGCGGGCCCGTCTCGGCCTCGCCGTCGCCGACGACGGCGAGCGCGAGCAGGTCGGGGTTGTCCATCACCGCACCGAAGGCGTGCACGAGCACGTAACCGAGCTCACCACCCTCGTGGATCGAGCCGGGCGTCGTGACGGAGACGTGGCTCGGGATGCCGCCGGGGGCAGAGAACTGGCGGAAGAGACGCTTGACGCCCTCCTCGTTGAGGGACACGTCGGGATAGATCTCGCTGTAGGTGCCCTCGAGGTAGCCGGCGGCGACGAGCGCCGGGCCACCGTGTCCGGGACCGGTGAGGTAGATCGTCTCCTGGCCGGTGTGCCGGATCACCCGCGACAGGTGCGTGTAGATGAACGAGAGGCCCGGGCTCGTGCCCCAGTGGCCGAGCAGCCGCGGCTTGATGTCGTCGGAGGTGAGCGGCCGTCGTAGGAGTGGGTTGTCCTGCAGGTAGATCTGACCGACTGTCAGGTAGTTGTTGGCGCGCCACCAGGCGTCCATCGCCCCAATCTCCTCCGCCGTCGCGGCGGGGACGGCGGGTGCGGCGTGACCGGCGGGATCGGTGGGGGCGGCAGGCTGGGCGGTCGTGCTCATCTCGGGTGACACCTCTCGATGGGTCGTCGGCGTTGCCCCCGAGCCTCACGGACCCGCGCCGCCCAGACAACCCCTCCGCCGGCTCCACCCACGCTCTGGCGGCGGACAGACCAGTGGGCCGGCCCCCGAAGGGACCGACCCACCTCGCCGGGAAGTGCCGGTCGATTCAGCGGTTGAAGGCGTCCTTGACGTCGTCGCCCGCGTCCTTGAGCTGCTCTCCCCGCTGCTTGAGGTCGGCCTGAGCCTGGTCTCGCTGGCCCTCGGCCTCGAGCCGCTCGTTGTCGGTCGACTTCCCGGCTGCTTCCTTGGCCTTGCCCTTGAGGTCTTCCCCGGCGTTCTTGGCCTTGTCAATGAGTCCCATCGTTTGGACTCCTCTCGATCGGATAGTGGTGTCCTACCCGCTGCTCCCACATCCGCACCATTCCGGGCACCTGACTTTGCAGCGGTTGTCCGCAGAGCAGTCCCGACGCGCCCGCTGTCGGTCGGTCTTGTCACACTGGACGGGTGTCATCGAACGAGAGCCCACCGACCGCCACCACCCCGGTCGGTGGTCCGCGTGCCCAGCAGACGCGCGACCTGAGTCGCTTCGCCTACCTCTCGATCGCCGCTGCGATCGTCACGATCACCCTCAAGGTCATCGCGTGGCGCGTCACGGGCTCGGTCGGTCTGCTCTCCGACGCAGCCGAGTCGGTCGTCAACCTCGTGGCGGCGGTCGCGGTGCTCGTGGCCCTCAAGGTGGCGGCCATGCCGGCCGACAAGAACCACCACTACGGCCACACCAAGGCCGAGTACTTCTCGGCTGCCATCGAGGGGATGATGATCTTCGTCGCCGCCCTCGTCATCATGTACACCGCGGTCGAGCGCTTCCTCAACCCCCGCCCGATCGAGAACGTCGGCATCGGCCTCGCGA
Source organism: Humibacillus xanthopallidus (assembly GCF_044793955.1). Classification (GTDB taxonomy): domain Bacteria; phylum Actinomycetota; class Actinomycetes; order Actinomycetales; family Dermatophilaceae; genus Humibacillus; species Humibacillus xanthopallidus_C. Next base: position 4,012,598 of record NZ_CP084995.1, read on the forward strand.
TCTCCGTCGTCGCCTCCCTCGTCAACGGCGGGGTGGCCCTCGTGCTCCTGCGCGCGGGTCGCCGCTACCGGTCGCTGACGCTGACCGCCGACGGCAAGCACCTCATGACCGACGTGTGGACGTCGGCCGGTGTCGTCGTCGGCGTGCTCGTCGTGGCCCTCACGGGCATCGAGCGGCTCGACCCCATCGTCGCCTTCCTCGTCGGCATCAACATCGTGTGGACGGGCTGGAAGCTCATCCGCGAGTCGACCGCGGGCCTCATGGACATCTCGATGTCCAAGGAGGACAACCGCGCGATCGCCGACATCCTCGCCGGCTTCGTCACGCGCGACGTGCACTTCCATGCCCTGCGCACCCGCGAGTCGGGGCACCACCGCTTCGCCGAGGTGCACGTGCTCGTGCCCGGCGCCTGGACCGTGCAGCAGGGGCACGACCTCGTAGAGGAGGTCGAGGCCGCGGTGCACGACGGCTTCGGCGAGATCGCCCTGACCTGCCACCTCGAGCCGTCGGAGGACCCCCGCGCCTACGGCGACTACGCCGCAGAGTTCCCCGTGCCGACGCACGACGACATCCTGGCCTCGCACGAGACCACGTCAGGGGCGGGGCCCGAACGACCGTGAGCCCCTCGCACGTCGTCGTGGCCTCGCCGATCGGCGAGCTGACCGTCGTCGCCGTCGACGGCGCGATCACGCACGTGCTCATGGACGCCGCGAAGTACCGCCCCGACGACCCCGACGTGCTGGGCGAGCCAGGTGACCCTCGGGCGGAGCCGTTCGCCAGCGCCGCGGCCCAGCTGGACGCCTACTTCGCGGGCGAGCTGCGCGAGTTCGACCTGCCGCTCGCCCCGCGCGGTGACGACTTCCACCAGCGCGTCTGGGCCTTGCTGCGCGAGATCCCCTACGGCGAGACGCGCAGCTACGGCGACCTCGCGCGCGCCCTCGGCGACCGCAACCTCGCCCAGGCGGTCGGCACGGCCAACGGCCGCAACCCGATCGCCGTCGTCGTGCCGTGCCACCGCGTCATCGGAGCCGACGGCTCCCTCGTGGGGTATGCCGGAGGGCTGGGTCGCAAGCGACACCTCCTCGCGCTCGAGGAGCCGCACGCCGCCGACGCCGGCCGTCTCTTCTGACCCCAGACCACCGCGGGTGGCCACCCCAACGCATCCGCCACACTGAGGGACCTCACACTTCTGGAGGCCGGAGCGTCCACAGGACATGAAGCGACCGTTCGAGCAGGCCGTCACCGAGCACGGCACCGTGGTGCTGCGTGTCTGCCGCGCCGTGCTCGGCGTAGACGAGGCCGACGACGCGTGGTCGGAGACCTTCCTCTCCGCCCTGCGGGCCTGGCCCGACCTGCCCGACGACGCCGATGTGCGGGCCTGGCTCGTCACCATCGCGCACCGCAAGGCGATCGACGTCGCCCGGGCCCGCGTTCGCCGCGCGGTGCCCGTCGACGAGCTGCCCGAGCCCATCGCATCGCGAGCCGACCACCCCGAGCAGGCACTCCCCGACGACGCCCTGTGGTCGGCGCTCGCCGACCTGCCCGACAAGCAGCGCCAGTGCGTGGCCTACCACCACGTCGCGGGGCTGCCGCACAGCGAGGTGGCATCGATCGTCGGCGGCACGCCGGCTGCGGCACGCCGCGCCTGCGCCGACGGCATCGCCCGCCTGCGCCTCACCTACGCCGCGAGAGAAGAAGTGAGTTCCCATGTCTGACAGCCGGATCCACGCCCTAGCCACACCCCGGCAGGCCGATGCCCTGACAGCAGAGGTCGCGGCGCTGCACGACCGCTTGGTGCAGCGCGCTTCTGCCACAACGTCGCTCGACCTCGGCTATCGCGTCGTCGACTCCCCCGTCGGCCGCCTGCTCCTGGCCGCGACCGACGTCGGCCTGACCCGCCTCGCCTTCGAGAGCGAGGACCACGACGCCGTCCTCGACTCGCTAGCCACGCGCATCGGCTCACGGATCCTGCGTGACGACAAGCGTTTTGACGGTCTGGCCCGCGAGCTCGAAGACTACTTCTCCGGCCGGCGCCACAGCTTCGACACGCCAGTCGACCTCCGCCTCGCCCACGGCTTCCGCCGCGAGGTGCTCCGCCACCTGCGCGACATCCCCTACGGGCACACCGAGAGCTATGCAGAGGTCGCCGCATCGACGGGCAGCCCCCGGGCGGTGCGGGCGGTCGGCAGTGCCTGCGCCACCAACCCCGTGCCCATCGTCGTGCCCTGCCACCGGGTCGTGCGCTCCGACGGTGGCCTCGGGGGCTACCTCGGTGGGCTCGCAGCCAAGCGCTTCCTGCTCGACGTCGAGGCCGCTGCCTGACGAGGGGCAGACCCGCCCACCCCGGCGTATGCCGCGTGGCCCGCCCTGCTGGGAGGCCACCCTGACGCTCACCCGGCGACACGGCATACCGGCTCATGCCACCGTGCCACGTCGACTGCCGGGCTGCGACGATCGGGGCATGCGAGAGCGAGCCCGTCGATGACCTGGCCGGTGACGCGCACACGCGTCGCCTACGAGAACCCGTGGATCGTGGTCCGGGAGGACGAGGTCGTGCGGCCCGACGGCTCACCCGGCGTCTACGGGGTGGTCGAGGTGCGCCGTCCCGCGGTCTTCGTCGTCGCCCTGACCGACGCCGACGAGGTCGTGCTCGTCACCGTCGACCGGCACACCGTCGGCCCCTCGGTCGAGGTGCCGGCGGGCGGCACCGACGGCGAGGACCCCCTCGTCGCCGCCCGTCGCGAGCTCGCCGAGGAGACAGGTCTCGCCGCCGGCACGTGGCGCCGGGTGGGCGACGTCACCGCGCTCAACGGCATCTGCCGCGCCCCCGAGGTGGTCTATCTCGCCACCGACCTGCGCCCCGCCGGCGGTGCAGCGGAGGCGATCGACGACGCTGACCGCTCCGGCGAGCAGGTCGCAGAAGGCATCTCGGCCGTCTCGCGCGTGCCGGTCGCGGAGGCTCTGGCGATGATCCGTCGCGGCGAGATCACCGACGGCGAGACCGTCGCCGCCCTCATGCTCGCGCTGCTCGAGCTCGGTCGCGTCTGCTGACGACCCCTGGTCGGCCCCAACGTGCAACGGTTCCGGGGGCTCGCGTGTCCATGCTGGTGTAGGACGAGTTCACGACCACCACCACCTGACCCACACCCACGACACCGACAGGGAGCAGATGAGGCGCAGGGACGAAGCCGCCTTCCGCGCGTTCGTCGACGAGCGGCAGTCGCTGCTGCGCCGCCGCGCCTTCCTGCTCTGCGGCAACTGGGCCGACGGCGACGAGCTCGTGCAGGAGGCCCTCGCCCGGGTCTACGTCGCCTGGCCGCGCATCGCGACCGGCGCCGAGACGGCCTACACGAGACGCACGATGCTCAACCTCTACCTCAACGACCAGCGCAAGCGGAAGCGCGAGGTCCTCACCGACAGCCCGCCCGAGCCCGTGACCTCCGACCACGACCGCGAGCTCGCGATGACCCTCACCGCACTGCTCGCCGACCTGCCCGAGAAGCAGCGGGCCGTGCTCGTGCTCCGCTTCTGGGAGGACCTCACGGTGCCCCAGATCGCCGAGTGCACGGGGGTCGCCGAGGGCACGATCAAGAGCCACATCCACCGGGGCCTCGCGGCCCTGCGCGACCGGCTCGCCGAGCCACCGCTGACCGGGGCAGGAGCCGCGACATGACCGACGACCCGACCCGCCTGCCGACGCCCGAGCCTGACCAGCCCGAGGACGGCGGGCACCGACTGCGAAAGGTGCTGGGTGCCGTGGACGACCTCGAGCCCCCTCGTGACGACCTCTTCGTGCAGCGTGCGCTCCTGCGGGGACGGGCGCGCACCTCGCGCCGCCGCAACGCGGCGCTCGGCGCCGCGGCGGCCTTCGTGGTCGTCGGTGCGGTCGGTGGAGCCTGGGTCGTCGGGCAGCAGGGGGGTGCGAGCACGAGCGCCGGCTCGGCCGTGCAGGAGCGCGCCGTCGACAGCGCCGGCGGCGGGCAGGACCTAGAGACCGACAGCGGCGCCGTGCCGGGCCTGGCCCCGACGAGCCTGCCGACCGGCATACCGACGGGCACGGCTCTGCCGAGCGCGCCCCCCGACATGCCGGGCGCCCGCGACGGGTCGGCGTGGTTCACCGGGCCCGCGACGCCGCAGCGCACGGCCTTCGAGAGCATCGAGCCGCGCCTCACGTCGGAGTTCGCCGACGTCTTCGCCGGCGCCTACGCGGCCGGCGACGGGATGGGCCGCATCGTCGTCACCGTGACGCGCTCCGACCCCGCCCTCGAGGCCCTCGTCACCGGAGCGATGCCCTCGCCGGGTGACGCGGAGTTCGCGACCGTCGCCAACTCGTATGCCGTGAAGCGCGCCGTCGCCGACCAGATCGTCGCCGACGCCCCACAGTGGAGGGCCCAGGGTGTCGACATCACCGGGGTGCGCATCGACGCGCGCAGCGACCGCGTCGTCGTGGCCGCGGTCGAGGGGCTGTCGCCGGGAGTGCTCGCCCGGCACTACGGACCGGGGCTCGTCAGCGTGGAGGTAGCGGCCGACACGGGCAAGCTGCCGGACGGCACGATCTCGACGCCGCTGCGCTAAGTCGGGTCGCTGCTTCGCGCCGGGTGGCGTCGGCGGGGCTGGCTAGGCTGCCGCCATGGAGCAGCCGACCCCGCCGCAGGCGCCGATGAGCCCGCAGGAGGCGCTGCGACGCGTCTGCTTCCTGCTCGAGCGAGGCCGTGAGAGCAGCTATCGCGTCGACGCCTTCCGCAAGGCGAGCGAGGCCATCACGCTCATCTCCGAGGAGGAACTGCACGAGCGCGTCGAGGCCGGCACGCTCAAGCAGATCAAGGGGATCGGCGACTCGAGCGCCGCCATCATCGGCCAGGCGGTGCGCGGGGTGGTGCCGGCCTACCTCGCCTCCGTCGAGGAGAAGCACGGCGCACCGCTGACCACTGTCGGCGCCGAGCTCTATGCCGCCCTGCGCGGCGACCTGCACGCCCACTCCAACTGGAGCGACGGCGGCAGCCCGATCGAGGAGATGGTGCTCGCCGCCGTCGAGCTCGGCCAGGAGTGGATGGCCCTGACCGACCACTCCCCGCGGCTCACGATCGCCAATGGCCTGAGCCGCGAGCGCCTCACCGACCAGCTGGCGCGGGTCGAGGCGATCAACGCGAGCCTCGGCGACGCCTTCACCCTGCTCAAGGGCATCGAGGTCGACATCCACCTCGACGGCACCCTCGACCAGGACGACGACATGCTCGACCAGCTCGACGTCGTCACCGCCTCGATCCACTCCAAGCTGCGCCAGCCGTCGTTCGAGATGACGCCCCGCATGGTGGCCGCGGTGCGCAACCCGCACACCAACGTCCTCGCCCACTGCACGGGCCAGCTCGTCACGGGCGGCAGGGGCAAGCGGCCGCCGTCGCAGTTCGATGCCGAGAAGGTCTTCCGGGCCTGCCTCGAGCACGACGTCGCGGTCGAGATCAACTCCCGCCCCGAGCGGTGCGACCCGCCCGACGATCTCATCGAGCTCGCGCGCGACCTCGGCTGCCTCTTCACCATCGACTCCGACGCCCACGCGCCCGGCCAGCTCGACATGAAGTCGCTCGGCTGCGAGCGTGCCGAGCGCCTCGGCATCCCGGCCGAGCGCATCGTCACGACGTGGCCGGTCGACGACGTGCGAGCCTGGGCCAAGGGCTGATCGGGGCCGATTTGGTCGCGCGACCTCGCAGACCATATAGTTTCGACGTCCCAAACGGAATGGTCGGGCCGGTCCCCATCGTCTAGCGGCCTAGGACTCCGCCCTTTCACGGCGGCAGCACGGGTTCGAATCCCGTTGGGGATACGCAGTACAGTTCCACCCAGCACGACACGCACCACCAGTAAGGCCCCGTAGCGCAGTTGGTTAGCGCGCCGCCCTGTCACGGCGGAGGTCGCCGGTTCGAGCCCGGTCGGGGTCGCTTCACATGGAGGCGCCGCTCTCAGCGAGAGCGGCGCTTCTGTCGTCCTAGGGTGGGTCGCATGCGGATCGCGGTGCTCGACGACTACCAGGGCGTGGCCCTCAGCAGCGCCGACTGGTCCCCGGTGACCTCACGCGTCGACAGCGCCGGCACGGGCGAGACGTGCCCGGTGGACGTCTTCCGTGACCACGTCAGCGAGCCCGCCGCCCTGATCGAGCGGCTCGCCCCCTACGACGCCGTCGTCGTCATGCGCGAGCGCACGCCACTGCCCGCCGCGGTGCTCGGCCGCCTCCCCCGGCTGCGGCTCGTCGTCACGACCGGGCGGCGCAACTCCAGCATCGACCTCGACGCGGCCGCGAGCGCCGGCATCACCGTGTGCGGCACGGAGAGCCGCGCCACGGCCCCCGCCGAGCTGACGTGGGCCCTCGTGCTCGGGCTGGCGCGCCACCTCGTCACCGAGGCGACGGCGGTGCGCACCGGTGGCTGGCAGACGACGGTCGGCACCGACCTCGCCGGCCGCACCCTTGGGCTGCTCGGGCTCGGGCGCATCGGCAGCCAGGTGGCTGCCGTCGGCCGCGCCTTCGGCATGGACGTCGTCGCGTGGAGCCCCCACCTCACCGACGAGCGCGCGGCCGCCGCGGGGGCCCGGGCCGTGGCGCTGGACGACCTCCTCGCCGACTCGCACGTCGTCTCGATCCACCTCGTGCTCGGCGAGAGCACCCGTGGGCTGCTCTCGCACCGCGAGCTCGGCCTCATGCGCCTCGACGCGCTGCTCGTCAACACCTCGCGGGGGCCGATCATCGACGAGCCCGCCCTGCTCGCGGCCCTCGAGCGCGGGCACCTCGGCGGCGTCGGTCTCGACGTCTTCGACGAGGAGCCGCTGCCGGCCGACCACCCGCTGCGCACGGCTCCCCGCACCCTGCTGACGCCCCACCTCGGCTATGTCACCGAGGACGTCTACGCGACGTTCTTCGCGGGCGTGGTCGACGACATCGTCGCCTACCTCGACGGCACCCCGATCCGCGTCCTCTGACAGAGGTCGCGTCACGTCGAGTGCCCAGTTCCCCACGGGCGTATGCGTGTCCGGAGGTGGCCACTCGACGTGCACTCGCGTCGAGTGCCCGATTCTCACGGCGTACGCGCGTCGGAAACTGCCCACTCGACGTTGGGTTGCGTCGAGTGCCCATTTCCCCACGGCGCACGCGCGTCCGAAACTGCACACTCGACGTGCCCTCGCGTCGAGTGGGCAGTTTCCACCGGACGAGTTGGGGCCGCCCCGGGTTTGCGCGTTGGGAAGTGAGCACTCGACGTTGGGTTTGCAGTGGTCAGCGGTGGCCGGCGCGGAGCACGAGCTCGAGCTCGAAGCGGGCCTCCGGGTCGTCGAGGTCGTTGCCGAAGATCTGCCTCAGCTGGTTGACGCGATAGCCCACGGTCTGCTGGTGGACGAAGAGCTCCTCGGCGATCGGCGCGCGCTGCCCCTGGTGACGGAGCCACGACAGGAGAGTCTCGGTGAGCCGCTCCCGCACGAGCGGCCGCAGGTCGTCGAGCGGTGCGAGGCGGCGACGTGCGAGGTCGTCGGTCGCGAGCGGCTCGGCGCGCACGATGAGCTCGGCGAGGTGGTCCTCGACCCAGACTGCCGCCCCTATGTCACCGTCAGCGCCCGACGTGGCGCCCGCGTCAGGGCTCGCGCCGATGCCGTGCGCCCCTGCCGAGGTCGCGAGCTGGAGCGACTCGCCCGCCCGCTGCCACGGCCGCGGTGGCCCGACGACCGCCCGGCGTCCGGCGAGCGCCCGGTCGAGCTGCCGCCGGCGCCGGACGGTCGAGGTGGCCGGGAAGACGACGACGACGTCGGTGCCCCGCTCGGCCACCAGCGCCTCGGGTCCGAGGGCGGCGCGCAAGCCATCGACGTGCGGGAAGGGCACGAGGGCGACGACGACCGACTCAGGCAGGGTCCAGCCGACGGCCGCAGCAAGGCGCGCGGGGCCCCCGTCGCTGGAGTCACCGCGCAGGAGCATCTCGAGCAGCTCGGCCCGCACCCGCTGCTGCTCCCCCGCGCGCTCCGACTGCTCCTGGGCATAGCCCTGGGCGCTCGCGGCCGAGATCTCGTCGATGTAGGCGAAGAGCGACTCGCCGAGCGCGAGCAGCACGTCGGGCGGCATCTGTGACACGTCGACGAGCCTTGAGATGGCCCGGAAGGTGACGCGGGCGCCGTAGCGGTAGGCAGCCAGCAGCGACTCGAGACTGCGCCCCGAGCGCACCTCGCCGCGGCCCAGGCTCTCGTAGATCCACTTGCCGTCGGGCGACAGCGCCTCGAGGCGGGTCCCCGGCAGGTCGAGGAAGCGGTGCATGGCCACCGTGACGCCCTGGCGCACGCCCTGCCCGAAGCGACCCTCCATCGGCATCGCATAGACGGGCACGTCGCGCGGGATGCCCTCGATGATGGCCTCGACGATGTCGCGCACGACCGGGCGGAGCGCAGTGGTGATTTCCGCCGGCAGATACAACCACGGGGGGTCTGACGTGGTCTGGACCACAGCGCGCACCTAATTTCTGTCGTCAAACAACAGTTTCTTGGCCCAAAGAGTACGCCGTGCCCCAAGATATAGGGGGCCTGCGGGCGCAATCATGGTGGTATGGCCCAGATCAGAGTGCTCCGGCGTATGGCGTCGATCCTGACGACCCCGCTGGCACCCGAGGACATCCTCGGCCTGATCAACCCGCTGTCGTCGTCGCGCCAGCTGCGCGGCGTCGTGACGAAGGTCGTGCGCGAGACGTCCGACTCGACGACCATCCACTTCCGGCCCGGGCGCGGCTGGAACCCCCACGCGGCCGGCCAGTGGGCCCGAATCGGCGTCGAGATCGACGGGGTGCGCCACTGGCGCAGCTACTCCCTCTCGGCCGCTGTCGGCCACGACCCCGCCATCACCGTCACCGCCATGGGCGTCGTGTCGACGGCGCTCGCCCGCAGCACCAAGGTCGGCGACATCCTCTTCCTCGACACCCCACAGGGCGACTTCGTGCTTCCCGAGCACCCGCTGCCGCTGCTCATGCTGACCGCGGGCAGCGGACTCACGCCGGTCATGTCGATGATCCGCACCCTCGTGCCCCGCCGCCCGGACGCAGACGTCGTGCTCATCCACTCGGCCCGCACTCCCGACGACGCGCTCTTCCACGACGAGCTGCTCGAGCTGGCCGACCAGTTCCCCGGGCTGACGGTCAAGCACTGGTTCACCCGGGACTCCGGCACCGGCGCGCCCGCCCGCCGTCTCGACCTCGGAGACCCCGCCGACCTCGAGACGCTCTGCCCCGACTGGCGCGACCGTGCGGCATACGCCTGCGGTCCGGCCGACTTCCTCGACGCCGCGACCGAGCTGTGGCAGCGCGACGGCAGCGACGCCACCCACGCCAACCTGACGATCGAGCGCTTCGCCCCCGCCCTGCTCCCCGGGAGCGGCGGCGAGGGCGGCCTCGTGACCTTCGAGAAATCCGACAAGGAGGTGGAGGTCGCTGGCGACGTCCCCCTCCTCGACGCCGGCGAGGAATGCGGCGTCGTCATGCCGAGCGGATGCCGCATGGGCATCTGCCGGAGCTGCCTCATCCCGCTCGTCGCCGGCAAGGTGCGCGACCTGCGCACCGGCGAGGTGCACGGTGACGAGGGCGAGCTCATCCAGACCTGCGTCAACGCTGCAGCCGGCCCCGTCCACCTGGACATCTGAGATAGGACCCCAGACATGACCACGACCGTGAACAGGCCCACCATTCAAGCCGATTCGCCCTCGCAGGCGTCTGATACGACGACGGCGATCCGGCCGAAGAAGCCGATCCTCGCCACCACCGGCCACCCGGTGGCCCGCCCGCGCGCGGCCGCGCACCTCAGCGACGCGCAGGTCGAGCAGCTCGGCCAGGAGCTCGACGCCATCCGCGACCGCATCATCGCCTCGCGCGGCGCCGCGGACGCGGCCTACATCCGTCGCGTCATCAAGGTGCAGCGCACGCTCGAGATCGCCGGCCGCGCCACCCTGATGCTGTCGAAGAAGAAGACCGCCTTCGTCGCCGGCACGGCCATGCTCTCCGTCGCCAAGATCCTCGAGAACATGGAGATCGGGCACAACGTGCTCCACGGCCAGTGGGACTGGATGCGCGACCCCGACATCCACTCCACGACGTGGGAGTGGGACTTCGTCACGCCGGCTGCGGCGTGGAAGCACACGCACAACGACCTGCACCACACGTGGACCAACGTGCTGGGCAAGGACAAGGACGTGGGCTACTCGACGCTGCGCATGGCCGACGACCAGCCGTGGCAGCCCTACAACATCTTCAACCCGGCCATCAACCTCGTGCTCGCGCCCTTCTTCGAGTGGGGCATCGCGGCCTACGACCTCGAGCTCGAGGCCTGGCAGCAGGGCGAGAAGTCCACCGATGAGCTCAAGGTCAGCCTCAAGGCCCTCGGGCGCAAGGTCGTCACGCAGTTCACCAAGGACTACGTCGCCACCCCCGCGGCCGCCGCCGTCTTCGGCTCCGGCAAGCAGGCGCTCATCGGCACCTTCACGGCCAACGCGATCCGCAACGTCTGGGCGCACTCCGTCATCTTCTGCGGTCACTTCCCCGACGGCGTCGACACCTTCTCCGAGGAGGAGATCGAGGGCGAGACGCGCGGCGACTGGTACATCCGCCAGATGCTCGGCTCGGCCAACATCTCGGGCAGCAAGGCCCTGCACCTGATGACCGGAAACCTCAGCCACCAGATCGAGCACCACTGCTTCCCCGACCTGCCGAGCAACCGCTACCACGAGGTCGCCGTCGAGCTGCGCGAGATCTGCGAGCGCTACGGCCTGCCCTACACGACCGGCCCGATGCACCGTCAGGTCGGCCAGGCGTGGGCCAAGGTCTTCCGCCTCGCGCTTCCGCCCAAGGGCGAGCGTGGCCGGCTGATCGGCCGTGGCACGCCCAAGGCACCCGTCAACGCCGCGCCTCCCATCCCCGCCAGCTGACCCGATCGAAAGAGCAATCCGCCGCCGTCAAGCGGTGCGGCACCCGCACGCTCACCCGGCGGACTGCTCTTTCGATCACAGAGAAGGCCAGCGGCTGGGAAGGGCGCACCCCAGCCCAACCGATCGAGAGAGCAATCCGCCGCAGTCGCGCCGTACGTCACCGGCGCGCTGACCCCGGCGGATTGCTCTTTCGATCACCAGGAGGTGTGCAGGGGGCGCCCTTCGGCGAAGCCGGCCGTGCTCTGGAGCCCGACGATCGCCCGCTCGTGGAACTCCTCGAGAGTGCGCGCACCGGCATACGTGCAGCTGCTGCGCAGCCCCGCGATGATCTCGTCGATGACGTCCTCGACGGAGGGGCGTGCGGGGTCGACATACATGCGGGCCGAGCTGATGCCCTCCTCGAAGAGCGACTTGCGGGCCCGGTCGTAGGCCGTGTCACTGGCCGTGCGCCCGCGCACCGCGCGGGAGCTCGCCATGCCGAAGGACTCCTTGTACTGCTTCCCGTCGTTGTCGGTGTAGAGGTCACCGGGCGACTCGAGCGTGCCGGCAAACCAAGAGCCGATCATGACGTTGCTGGCACCTGCGGCGAGCGCGAGGGCGACGTCACGCGGGTGGCGCACCCCGCCGTCGGCCCAGACGTGCTTGCCGAGCTCCCTTGCGGCAGTGGAGCACTCGAGCACGGCTGAGAACTGGGGGCGCCCCACCGCCGTCATCATGCGGGTCGTGCACATGGCGCCGGGGCCGACCCCCACCTTGACGATGTCGGCGCCGGCCTCGATGAGCTCGCGCGTGCCGGCGGCGGAGACGACGTTGCCCGCGACGACCGGCACCGAGGGCGACAGGGCCCGCACTGCGCGCAGGGCGTCGAGCATCTTGTCCTGGTGGCCGTGGGCCGTGTCGATGACGAGCACGTCGGCGCCGGCGTCGAGCACCTCGGCGGCCTTGGCGGCGACGTCGCCGTTGATGCCGACGGCCGCGGCGACCCGGAGCTGCCCCGAGGCGTCGACCGCAGGGTCGTAGAGACCGGCCCGCAGCGCACCGCCGCGGGTGAGGATGCCGACGAGCTCGCCCTGCGCCGACACGACCGGTGCCACCCGGCGGCGGGCGGTGAGCAGCCGTTCGAAGGCCTCCTGCGGCTCGATGTCGTCGGGCAGGACGACCATCTCCTGGCCCATGACGTCCTTGACCTGCGTGAAGCGGTCGACGCCGGTGAGGTCCTTCTCGGTGACGATGCCGACCGGCTTGGTGCCGTCGACGACGATGGCGGCGCCGTGGGCGCGCTTTTGCAGCAGGACGAGGGCCTCACCCGCGGTCAGGTGGCGCTCGAGCGTGATCGCGGTGTCGTGCACGAGGTGGCGCTGCTTGACCCAGCCGATGACGTCGCGCACGACCTCGAGCGGGATGTCCTGCGGGATGACGGTGATGCCACCGCGCCGGGCCACCGTCTCGGCCATCCGCCGACCCGCGATGGCGGTCATGTTCGCGACGACGAGGGGGATCGTCGTGCCCGACCCGTCGACGGTCGAGAGGTCGACGTCGAGGCGGCTCGTCACCGACGAGCGGCTCGGCACCATGAAGACGTCGTCGTAGGTGAGGTCGAGCTGGGGCTGGAGACCGTTGAGGAACTGCACGAGCGCTGAGTCTACGTCGCACCCCTGATCTCACCCGCTGTGCCGTTCACCTCGCTGCCGTTCACCTCGACGAAACGCGGGTCTCCTACTCTCGACCGGGTGAGAGCCTTTGCGTGCGCGGTCTGCTCGAGCCTGCTGGGCTTCGAGAACTCGGTGTGTGTCACCTGCGGCACCGACCAGGGCTTCTCGATGCCCCGGATGGCGCTCGTGCCGGTGCCGACGGACGGGTCGGTGGTGGCGTGCGCCAACCTCGGACCGGTCGGGTGCCAGTGGCTCGTCGACCGTCCGGGCCAGCTGTGCCTGTCGTGCCGGCTGACCCGCAAGCGCCCCAACGACGCCGACTCCGAGGGCCTCGCGGCGTGGGCCAAGACCGAGTCGGCCAAGCGCCGGCTCATCTACCAGCTGCTCGACCTCGTGCTGCCGGTCGTCTCCCTCGACGACGACCCGGCGGGGGTCGCCTTCGAGCTGCTCTCGAGCCGGGACGAGTCCGTCATCACCGGGCACGCCGACGGCGTCGTGACGATCGACCTCGCCGAGGGCAACGACGCCAAGCTCGAGGCGATGCGCCTGCAGATGGGCGAGGCCTACCGCACGATGCTCGGCCACCTGCGCCACGAGACCGGCCACTACTACTGGCAGGTGCTCGTGCAGGCCGCGGTGCCCGAGACCGGCTGGATCCGCGACGACGGCTCGCGCCGGGCGTGGGAGCGGGGCGAGGACTCGCTTGCCGCCTTCCGCGAGCTCTTCGGTGACGAGCGCGCCGACTACGCCCAGTCGCTCGAGAAGCACTACGACGACGGCCCGCCCGCGGACTGGCGCACCGAGCACGTCAGCGAGTACGCCACATCCCACCCGTGGGAGGACTGGGCCGAGACCTTCGCGCACTACCTGCACATCACCGACTCGATCCAGACCGCGGCCGCCTACGGGCTCGTCGTCGAGGGCGCCGATGTCGTCGACGCCAAGGCGCAGCACCTACACACGCGGCCCGTTGAGGTGCCGAGCGAGCTGCCGACGGTGGAGGCACTGATCGCGCACTGGCTGCCGCTGTCCTACGCCCTCAACGCCTCCAACCGAAGCATGGGCCACGACGACCTCTACCCCTTCGTGCTCAGTGAGACGGTCATCGCGAAGCTCGCCTTCGTGCACGACCTCGTGCGCCGCACCGGCTGAGTGCTGTCCCCGCCCCGCGGGGAGCGAGGGGTATGCCGGGTGGCCGGCCGGACGGCATACCGTCGATTTACCTGTGGCGAGGTCGCGACGCGAGGACCATGGGAGGAGGCGCATCCTCGCGCCCCGCTTCCAAGGGGGACGTCATGGCAGACACGACACGAGAGACCACCGACCAGGGCACGACGGACGCTGCTCCGCACGTGTGCTTCGACCGGATCCTGCCGCAGAACCTCATGCGGCCCCATCGGCGCGAGAGGGGGGAGGACGGCGCCGACCGCGCGATATCGCCGATCGGCAAGGCCTGGCCCAACGGCTCGCGACTGACGGTCAGCTTCACCGGCGGCACTGCGGCAGAACGCAATACGGCGCGAGCAGAGGCGCTGTGGTGGGAGCAGGCCTGCAACCTCAGCTTCGACTTCGGCGACCACATCGCGGCCGACCTGCGCATCACCTTCGACCAGAGTGACGGCGCCTGGTCCTACGTCGGCACCGACTGCAAGAGCATCCCCGCCGACGAGGCGACGATGAACCTCGGCTTCCTCGACGGCGGCACGGCGGGGCACGAGTTCGGGCACGCCATCGGGCTCGCGCACGAGCACTCGAACCCGGCGGGCGGCATCCAGTGGAACGAGCCGGTCGTCATCGCGGCCCTCGCGAAGCCGCCGAACCGGTGGGACGAGGCGCGGGTGCGGCACAACGTCTTCCGGAAGTATGCGGTCGACCAGATCAAGGGGACACAGTTCGACCCCGACTCGATCATGCTCTACGCCTTCCCGGCGGCGTGGACGCTCAACGGCATCGCAACCCACGCCAACGACGTGCTCTCGAACCTCGACAAGGCGTTCGTCTCAGGCGCCGGGATGTATCCGCGCACGGCACCCGTCGTCAGCGACGCCCCGACGATCGTCGTCGACGGGCCCAAGGTGTCGGGCGCGATCGGCGCGCCGGGCGAGGAGGACCTCTACACCTTCGACGTGGCCGACGACGGGCTCTTCGAGCTCTACACGCGAGGGACGACGGACGTCTACCTCAAGCTCTACGGGCCCGACAGCCCGACGGCGCTCATCGCGGAGGACGACGACAGCGGCTACGGGCGCAACGCGAAGATCCGTCGCGCGCTGACGCCGGGGCGCTACCTCGCCCAGGTGCGGCACTACACGCGCGCCGGGACCGGGAGCTACACGATCCGGGTGCGGCAGGTCTGACGCGGTGTTTCGGTGAGCGGTGTTCGTCCACGGCGAACACCGTTGACCTTCGCGTGTCGCTGAGTAATGATGATTACATGATTACTCATGAAGCACAGGAGCGGGTGCGCGGCTGGTTCGTCGGCCGCCTGCCCGAGGAATGGCGCGGCGAGGCTGCGGCAGGGGCCGAGGGGTCGGGGCCCGAGGTCACGGTGGACCGCGAGGAGATCACGGTCGTGCTGACCATCGGCGACGTCGACCTGCCCGACGGCACGAGCGACGCCGAGCGCGCCGAGGCGAGGGCGGGTCGGGCCAAGGCGTTCCGCGAGGACACCCGCGGCCGCCGGATCGAGATCGCCCGGGAGGCCGAGCACCGCTTCGATCGCAAGGTGTCGTGGGCGGTGCGCGTCGGTGACCGCACCGAGCTCTTCACCCACGTGGCCGCACCGGCGATGACGCGCCTGCGCCAGCCGGAGCGGCTCGTGCTCGACACGCTCGTCGACGCCGGCGTCGCCCGGTCACGAGCGGATGCACTCGCCTGGTGCGTCAAGCTCGTCGGTCAGCACGAGGGCGACTGGCTGAGCGAGCTGCGTGACGCGATGGCGCACGTCGCCGACGTGCGGAGCAAGGGGCCGGCCGCCTGAGCTCGCCTTCTCGGCCTGTGACCTGAGCGCCCTTGGGGTGCAGGCGGTCGCGGGGCCGGCCACACGGCATACCTCCACGGTGCCGTGGCACATGACGGAGGGCCGACCTGTGACGGGTCGGCCCTCTGCTGTCTGTGCGGTGCCGGACTCAGCCCTCTGGCTGGGCGCCCTCGTCGCTGCCGCGCTTGATCGCGGAGATCTCGAACTCGAGCGAGATCTTCTCGGAGACGAGCATGCCGCCGGCGTCGAGCGGCATGTTCCACTCGAGGCCGAAGTCGCGGCGGTTGATGCGGCGCGAGCCCTCGAAGCCGGCGCGCAGGGCACCGAAGGCGTCGGTCTGCACGCCCATCAGCTCGAGCGGGATCGTCACAGGCTTGGTGATGTCGCGGATTGTGAGATCGCCGGAGACGACGAAGGCGTTGTCCTCGACCTCCTCGATCTGGGTGCTGACGAAGCGGATGTCGGGCCACTGCTCGACGTCGAAGAAGTCGGCGCTGCGCAGGTGGTCGTCGCGCTGCTGGTTGCGCGTGTCGACGCTGGCCGCCTTGAGCGTCAGCTCTGCGTAGGACTTGTCCATGTCGTCGAGGTCGGCGTAGAAGCGACCCGTCACGTCGTTGAACGAGCCGCGGACGGTCGTGACCATGGCGTGCCGCGCAGAGAATCCGATGCGGGTGTGGGCCGGGTCGAAGTCCCAGTCCCCACTCAGTGCGGAAACGTTGTCGGTCATGCGGTCACTCCCCTGCTCTGCGATGTCGGCGATGTGCATTCTGTCATGGGGGTGGTTGGTTGAACATTCCATGACCGCGTTCGGTCACGTCGGGCGTGACGACGCGTATGCCGTCTGCAGCCTCTCGCACGCAGAGGCGGGGCGCACCCCCAGCTGCGGGCTGGTGACGGGGAGCGCGCCTGGGCTGCTCTGGGTGAGGAGTGCGGCGGGCGCGCCGTGCGGGCGGAGGCTGGCACGGCTCCATGTCGTGGGCGTTTGCGAGATGGACTGTGGGGTCGGCTATAGTTCCAGTCGTTGTGCCCGGCCAGGTAGCTCAGTTGGTACGAGCGTCCGACTGAAAATCGGAAGGTCGGCGGTTCGACCCCGCCCCTGGCCACCAGATCCACTCCTCGCGCCGCAGCTGCGTCCGTGAGCAGCGTTCAGGGCTTCTTCGGCGCGGTGGGTGCCGCCGCAGGGACCGTCGCAGTCACACCGGTCTTCTTGGAGAGATCCGCAACGAACGTGGATCCTGGTCGATCGGAGATCCGACGTCGGAACCAGAGGATGAACTTCATCCTGTCGCTGTTCTTTGCGCCGGGAGCAGCCGTGTCCGAGAGCCCTTTATAGAAGGTGTCCAGCGCGGTGATCGTCGACTCCCGCTGAGGGAACTTGCCGGCGCCGTCGGCCTTCTCGGAGTCGTAGTATCCGATGAGCGGAGACCACTGGTTGCCGAAGGACTTGATGAAGTAGTTGAGGAAGCTGTCCGTCCACACCTCCAGCTCGCCGGCGGACGGCTTCTTGGAGTGGTACAGCTCGTGGTCTGCATACAGGGCGACGTCCTGCGGGGAGCCCGACTTGAGCACCTTCGGACCCAGGATGCAGTACTGCGCGCTCGGACCCGGACCGAACGTGTGCCCGGCGACGTCGCCGACGGGATTGCCATTGGTCTTCTTCTTGCCGGTCAGTCGCACGTCGAAGTTGATCGTGGGGGCGAGTGCGTAGTCCGCGCGGTCGAGCTTGTCGAGAGACGTGGTGCCCGCCTCCTTGACCGTGTAGGCGGCACCGAGGGCCTCCTGCGTCAGGGCGGTCATGGCCGTGCTCTTCCTGACCAGGTCTGGCTCGGCCTGCGCGTCTGTGACGCGCTGATCCCAGGTCTTCACCGGAGCGGCTGGGGCGTTCGTGGGGGCCGTCGTGGGCTGGGGCCCCGCGTCGGTCGTCGGCGGTGTGCCGAGCTTGGGTTGCCGCGCAGGGTGGCCCGGCGGTGTCGCAGGCTGCGCGACCCTCGATCTCCGCCCCTGAGACACGGCCTCACCGGCGAGCTCTGCGGCAGCGTGCGCATCAACAGGTGCACCGCGCGTCGGCTGACCGCCCTCCTGCTGGATCACGTGGGCCAGCTCGTGACCGATCAGGTGATCGCCGTCTCGCGTGCCCGGTCGATACTCGCCGGGCGCGAAGAAGATGTCTCGACCGATGGTCGCTGCCCGGGCGCCGAGGTCATCGGTCAGCCTCTGGCCCTCGCGATCGGAATGGACACGCACGTGCGCGAAGTCGTGGTCGAGCAACCTCGACGCACGTTCGGCGGTCGCCTCGGGCAGCCTCATGCCACTGGCGGACGTCGCGGAGGACATGGAGGACGTGGGTGTCTGCTCCGCAGTGCGTGCATGGACGGGCACCACGTCGTCTCCTTCGGGCTGTCCTGCTGCTTCATCGTCGACCCGCCCACCGACCCACGTCAACGTTGCCGCGGACGACGCAACCCGCCCGAGGGCGTGGCGGCACCGCGGTGACGAGAGGGGTGGAAGCAGGGTCGCCCCTCTCGCTCGAGCTGGTCGGCGGTGTCAGCGATAGGGGGAGAAGTCCGGCGGGCGCTTCTCGGCGAAGGCCTTGGCCCCCTCCATCCCCTCGTCGGAGTGCACGAACAGGTCCAGCCCCGCGAAGGCGACGTTACCGAGCCCCGCGAGGTGGTCCGTGTCAGCGTTGAAGGAGTGCTTGAGGAATCGGATAGCGGTCGGTGAGTAGGACGCGATCTTGCGGGCGTACTCGCGGGCCTTGTCGAGCAGCTCGTCCGGCGGCACGACGTCGTTGACCAGGCCCCAGCGCTCGGCCGTCTCCGCATCGTAGAGATCGAGCAGAAACCAGATCTGCCGCGCGCGCTTCTCGCCGACAACCCTTGCCAGGTAGGCGGATCCGTAGCCAGCATCGAAGGAACCGACCCGCGGGCCGGCCTGCCCGAAGCGGGCGGTGGACGACGCGACCGACAGGTCGCAGAGCACGTGCAGCACGTGACCGCCACCGACCGCGACGCCGTTGACCGCCGCGATGACCGGCTTGGGCAGGTCGCGGATCAGCTGGTGCAGCGCCTGGATCTCGAAGAGCCCGGACTCGGTCTCGCCGTAGTGCCCGGTCTCGGCGCGCTCCTTGACGTCGCCACCCGCGCAGAAAGCCTTCTCGCCAGCCCCGGTGAGGATGACGGCTGCGACCCGCTTGTCAGCCCACGCGGTCTTGAAGGCCGCGATCAGCTCGTCGACCGTCCGCCCCCGGAAGCTGTTGTAGCGGTCTGGGCGGTTGATCGTGATGATCGCGTAGGCGTCCTCCTCGACCACGTAGGTGATGTCGGTGAACTCTTCGGGCTTGATCACGTCGCTCTCCTTCTGCTTCGGCGGGCTGTCTCTCGTGCGGCGGGCTGTCTCTGCTTCGGCGGGCGGTGCGTGAGGAGGGAGTATGACGCTGCGCCCGCTCGGCGGCATACGTCATGGTCGGTCTGTGCCTCAGTCCACACGCATCAGGACCGCTTGGCCGAGGCCGACCCCGATGCAGGCGGCGGCGACGCCGATCCCACCACCGCGGCGTTTCAGCTCGCGGCACAGGTCGACGATCACGCGCGGCGCGGAGGCCCCGAGCGGGTGGCCGATGGCGATCGCTCCACCGTTGACATTCACCCGGTCACGGTCGACGTCGGGCATCTCCGACAACGTGCTCAACACCATCGCGGCGAAGGCTTCGTTGATCTCCCAGAGATCAATGTCCCTGTGCGACAGACCTGCGCGTGACAGGAGCTTCGCGATCGCGGGCACCGGGGCGACCGCGAAGCGCTCAGGCGACACCGCCACGGTGGCGGACCCGATGATGGTCCCGAGGGGATCGACCCCGAGCTCGTCCGCCAGCTCGCGCGTGCCGACGAAGCTGGCGAGCGCGCCGTCGTTGATCGGCGACGCGTTGGCGGCGGTGACGCTGCCCTCGGGCGTGAAGGCCGGCCGCACCCGTCCCAGCGACTCGACGGTGCTCTCCGGTCGCAGGCTCTCGTCGCGCGTGAGGTCACCGACGGGGAGCACGAATCCCTCGTGCTTGCCGGCGTCGTAGGCGGCGGCCACTCGCTGGTGCGAGCGGGCAGCCCACTCGTCCTGCTCGGCTCGACCGATCCCCTTCTCCTCGGCGATGCGCTGGGCGCACTCCCCGAGCGAGCGGGTCCACTCGTCAGGGAACTGCGGGTTGACCATGCGCCAGCCGACCGTCGTCTGCTGGAGCTGCATCTGGCGCGGCAGGGCCTCGTCCGGTTTCTGCAGCACGTAGGGCGCGCGGCTCATCCCCTCCACCCCTCCGGCGACGACGAGGTCGGCGTCGCCCGTGGCAACGGCGCGGCCGGCCTGGATGAGCGCCTCGCCACCCGAGGCGCACAGGCGGTTGAGGGTCACGCCGGGGACGCTCACCGGCAGGCCCGCGAGCAGGCCGGCCATGCGGGCGACGTTGCGGTTCTCCTCGCCGGCGCCGTTGGTGTTGCCGTAGTAGACGTCCTCGATCCGGGCGGGGTCGAGGCCGGGGTGACGGGAGACGAGCTCGCGCAAGGGCAGCGCCGCGAGGTCGTCGGTGCGGATCCCGGACAGCCCACCGCGGTTCTTGCCGAAGACGGTGCGCACGGCATCGATGATGACGGCTTCACGTAGCTGGTTCATATATCGCAATCTTGACGGTCGTAACGGAAAGATGGCAAGGTCAAGCCGTGCCTGACTCCCAAACTATGCCCGTGGCGCTCGTCACGGGGGCCGGCCGTGGCATCGGGCGCAGTGTCGCCTCCCGCCTCAGCGCGACGGGTCACCGCGTCGCCCTGACGGCCCGCGGCGTCGAGGACCTCGAGGCGACGGCGGCGCAGTGCCCCGGCGAGACGCTCGTGCTCCCCGGCGACATCACCGACCCCGCGTTCGTCGACCGGCTCTACGCCGACGTCGAGGCCGCGTGGGGCCCCGTCTCGGTCCTCGTCGCCAACGCCGGCGCGGGAGTGTCGGCCTCCGTCGTGCGCACCACCGACGAGGACTGGCAGCGGATGCTCGACCTCAACCTCACAGCGCCCTTCCGCTGCCTCCGGCGGGCGCTGCCCGCGATGGTCGAGCGGGGCCACGGGAGGGTCGTCGTCATCGCATCGGTGGCCGCCAAGATCGGCGAGCCCTACATCAGTGCCTACACGGCGAGCAAGCACGGCGTGCTCGGCCTCGTGCGGTCCGCCGCCGCCGAGGTGGCGACCAAGGGCGTGACGGTCAACGCAGTCTGCCCGGGCTATGTCGACACCCCGATGACCGACGCGACGGTGCGCAGCATCGTCGCGAAGACCGGGCGCACCGAGCAGGAGGCCCGCACCGCCCTCGAGGCCAAGCAGCCGATCGGACGGCTCATCACGCCCGACGAAGTGGCCGACACCGTGCTGCTCTGCGTGACCAACGGAGCCATCACCGGCCAGGGCATCAACGTCGACGGAGGAGCCGTCCCCTCATGACCACCCCATCGCATCTCGAATACGTCAACCCCCCGGAGCTCGGCAAGCCGAGTGGCTTCAGCCACGCGGTGAGTGGAGTCGGACGGCAGGTCTTCCTCGCCGGGCAGACCGCCCTGGGTCCCGAGGGCGTCATCGTCGGCGACACCGTCGTCGAGCAGTTTGAGACGGCGCTGACCTCGTTGCTCGTGGCGCTGCGCGCCGCCGGCGGCGGCCCCGAGCACCTCGCCAGCCTGACGATCTACATCGTCGACATGGACGACTACAAGGCCAACGCCCGCGAGATCGGTCGGGTCTGGAAGCGGCTCATCGGCGCGAACTACCCGGCGATGGCGGGGATCGGCGTCTCCCGGCTCTGGGACCAGGAGGCGCTCGTCGAGGTGCAGGGACATGCCGTCGTCCCTGCCTGATGGGCAGGTCTCGGGGGTCTGACGGGCACGTCCCGGGGGTCGTGCACTCCACGCGGATCGGCCGTATGCCGCAGAGTCACATCGCGCTCGCGGGTGGCGTGGGCGCCCGCGACCGTTACCCGACGTGTCGGAGCCGGGCCTCTGAGGGGGCCACACCGTAGCGTCGTCGGTAGAGCGCCGCGAAGCGGCCCATGTGGGTGAAGCCGACCTCGGTCGCGATGCTCGTCACCGTGCGGTCGGTTGACGACGCAAGGAGCAAGTGGTGCGCCCGGTCCAGACGCGCCTGCACGACGTAGTCGCCGGGGCTGCACCCGTGCACCTCGTGGAAGACCTTCTGAAGGTGGCGGACCGACAGGCCGACGCCCGCCGCCCACCGCGCCATCGTCACCGGCTCGGTGAGCTGCTCCTGCAGCCACTGGACCGCACGGTCGGCGTGCTCGGCTGCTGGGGACCGCGAGGCTTGGCCCTCGAGGTGGCGGGCCGCGTCCGTCGGCAGCTCGAGCAGCAACGAGGTCAGCAACACCTCCTCGAGCACGCCTGCCTGCCGGTCCCAGGCCGTCGGCGCAGCACGCAACACCCGGGCAGCGTGCTGCCAGGCCGAGTCGATGAGGCCTCGGGCCTCCGGTCGCGCCGGCCCGCTGCCGACCCTCACCCGGGGCACGTCCACCCCACCGGAGAGGGCCCTGAGGTGCCGGGTCAGGCTGTCCGTGCTCGCGGTGATCACGACGGCGCCACGCGCCGGGGAGGGCAGCATCGTCGTGAAGTCGTCCGGGGCCAGCAGGAAGCCACCCGTCCGCACGGACGGCGGTCGGCCGCCGATGCTGACGCCCATCGGTCCGAGTGGCACGGTCCAGCAGACCAGCGACCCCGTGGGTGCGGCCACGACTCGCGCCGGTGCGCCATAGCGGACGAACGCGAGGTGCACGTCACCCAGCCGAGCCCCGGTCGCGAGCCCGTCGAGCGCCCCGGTGAGCGGCTCGACCTCGTGCTGGACCGACATCGAGCGCATCGCGTCGCGCAGCTCCGTCGGCGACGCACTGGCGCGGGCCAAGGGCCCGGCCAGCGGCGCCTCTTGATCCGCCTGTGTGACGACCGTCATGACCTGACGATAGCCACGACCGCTTCCGGCGAACAGGGTTTCGGTCAACGTGCGACCCGGCTCACCTCGGTGCGCGCAGTCCCTTCGCCTCGAGCCGGGGCATGACCTCCTGGGCGAAGTACTCGAGCTCACCGACATAGTCGACGAAGGCCAGCGTCATGCCGCCGAAGCCCGCCTTGGCGTAGCGCTCGATCTCGTCGGCGACGTCGTCGGGTGAGCCGATGAGCGGGCAGGTGCCGTGACCGGCAGCGAAGCGCGACCGGAACATCTCGAGCATCTCCGGCGTGAAGGACTGCGCGTGCAGCCCCTGGAGCCGCATCAGGTTGTCCACGGCGTCCCAGTCGGCATTCTCGTCGGCGTAGTAGTGCAGGTACTCCTCGGCCTCCTTCGCCGTCGGACGACAGACCACGTGCGAGGGCGTCATGACGCCGGTCGTGCGGCCCTTGGCCGCCGCATCTGCCTTCACCGTGTCGACGACCTGCGCGCCGTCCTCGGGACCCGCGACGATGGTGAACACGAAATCGGCGTTGCGGGCGGCATACTCCCGTCCTTGTTTGCTGGACCCGGCGTTGAGGATCGGCAGGCGCCCCGCGGCCGGCTTCGGCACGGACTCCACCCCCTGGAGGTTCCAGAAGCGGCCCGGAAGGTCGGTGCGCTCACCGGGCGCCCAGAGCGTCGTGACGACGTCGATCCACTCCTGGGCGAGGGCGTAGCGGGAGTCGTGGTCCTGGGGGAGGTCCACGCCCATGGCCCGATACTCGGGCTCGTTCCATCCCGCGACGACATTGAGGCCGATGCGTCCCGGTGCCATCTGGTCGATGGTGGCCAGCTGCTTCGCCGTGACGGCGGGGTGGTTGAAGGCCGTGTGGATCGTCGTGAAGACGTTGAGCCGCGACGTGTTCGACAGCAGTCCGGCGGCCCACGGGACCGGCTCGAGGACGCTCTCGTGGAAGTTCGTCGCGCCGCCGTAGCCGATCCACCGCGCGATCGGGAGCATGAAGTCGATGCCGACCTCGTCGGCGAGCCGGCCGAGCCGCAGGTTGTCCTGCCACGAGGCGCTCCACCGCTCCGGGACCGTCGTGACGGCGAGTCCGCCAGAGCAGTTCGAGGAGAACAATCCAAGTCGGAAGTCCGTGGTGTCAAGGATGGGAATGCTCATGGCGGTGCCTCTCACAGTGCTTTCAACAACGGGGTGGTGGGTGCGACGCTGGGGCGAGGCAGCGTCGTGACGGCCTGGGACGCGGTGTGCAGCTCGACCAGCTCGCCCAGGGTGCGCGGCTGCCCGGCGTGAAAGAGCAGTGCGGAGACGGGCCCGTCCTCGACCTCGATCACCTCAGCGATGAGGTAGGTGTGGTCGCCGGCCTCGACCTGCTTCCACATCTGGCACTCGAGCCGCACGGACGCCTCGCTGATCAGCGGCATGCCGAACGGACCCGGCTCCCAGTTGAGCCCGTCGAACTTGTCGCCACCGCTGCGAGCGAAGCGCTTGACGAGGTCGGACTGGCCCTCGCTGACCACGTGCACGACGTAGCCGGGGGCCTCGACCCACTCGTCGTAGCGGGTGGACCGCACGTCGACGCACCATCCGACGAGCGGCGGGTCGAGCGAGACGGAGTGGAAGCTGTTGACCGCCTTGCCGAGCGGCACCCCGTCACGCCCGGCCGTGGTGATCACGGCGACGCCGGTGGTCCAGCGCGAGAGCAGCCGGCGCAGTGTCTGCGGGTCCTTGTGGTCCACGGTCGCACCTCCTTGAGGCACAACTGTGACGGTCGTCAGGGAAGCGCGACTAGCCAGAATGCGCCAGACGGTGTCCGGATCGCGTCCTGATCACGCTCGCGACCGGGCCAGGGCACTCTCGAGGGGGTCAGCGGGTGAGACGCTCGCGCAGCGAGGCGAAGCGTCCCTCCCGCGCACCGATGAGCGACTGGGCGACCAGGTGTCCCGAGCCGCCGCCGAGACCCGGCCCCGGGTGGGTGGCCGCACCGATGTGCCACACCCCGGGCACGGCGGTCCGGTGCCGCGACGTCGTGGGGCCCGGGCGCCACACGAGGTTCTGGTCGAGCTCGGCTGACCCGCAGTAGGGGTCGCCGTCGACGCAGTTGACGTTGGCGCGGGTCAGGTCGACGGGCGTCAGCGCCTTCCACTCGAGCACGCTCACCCTGGTCCCGGGCGCCTGCTCCTCGACGAGGTCGAGCACCCGGTCGACGTAGCCCTGCGTCAGCTCGGGTGTCCATCCGCCTGCCGTGTCGAGCTCGCCGCGCGAGTCCCCGGTCGGCGCGAAGGGAACCTCCTGCAGCTGCAGCCAGAGCATCCCGGCACCGTCGGGGCACCGCGTCGGGTCGAGCAGCTGCTGTTGCCCGACGACGACGGTCGGCCGGGTCGGCAGCACGCCGGCCTCGGCCTGGGCACACGCGATCCCCGTCGACCCCGAACCGTCGGAGAGGTGAACGAGCGGTATGCCGCTGAGCGCGGTCTCGCTCCATTCGAGCGGTTTCGACAGGGCGACGTGCACCTGCATCGCGCCGCGGCCGTAGCGGTACTGCCGAGCCTCCGTCCGCGCCTGCGCCGGGGCGTCGGCGAGCAGCTCGTCGTAGAGCGCGGTGGGGGTCACGGAGGCGAGGACCGCCCGGTCGGCCCGGATCGTCTCGCCGCCGACCACGACACCGGTGGCGCGCCCACCGGTCACGACGATGCGGTCCACGGGGGCGCCGAGCCGGATGTCGACCCCACGCTCGCGGAGCAGTGCCTCGAAGGCGCCGACGAAGTTGCGCTGTCCGCCGACGACCACCGGCAGACCGGCGCCGTGCAGCGTCCCGGCGAAGAGCGGGATCATCAGGCCGCCGCTCGCACTGTCCGGCGCGAGCCCGGCGTGCAGCAGCCAGGGTGCCCAGAGGTGGTCGACCTCGCGGCCCTCGAAGTGGCGGGCGGTCCAGCGCCGCCCGCTCGCTGCCGTGTCGCGGGCCCAGCCCTCGAGCCGCGCCTGCCGCCCGCGCCGGGCGAGCGTCGCCAGCGGCCTGAGCGCCGTCAGCGCGCGCAGCTCCGTCCCGAGCAGGGCGCCGATGACGTCGATGTCCGCGCCGAGCCGACCGAGCATCTCCCCGTAGGCTGCCCGGTCGGCGTCGATCGCAAAGGCCGTCATCGTCGCCTCCGGGTCCCGGTGGGCCACGACATGACGACCATCGCGGTCCACCGACGCGGTCACCGCCCCGTCCGTGTTGGCGTAGGCGAGCCCGTGACGAGCGAGATCGTCACCGAGGGCGGCATACGCCCCTCCCGTGACGAACAACGGGTGCCACGACGAGAACGTGTCGTGCACGAAGCCCGGGCGGGTCAGCTCGTCGGAGGCCATGAAACCGCCGAGTCGGTCGTTGCGCTCGACCAGGCAGACCGACCAGCCGGCCCCGGCCAGCTCAGCCGCCGCGACGAGCCCGTTGATCCCCGCACCGATGACGACGACGTCGTGGCTCACCTGCTGAGCCTCTCATGCTGCTCTCGCCGCTCGAGCAGCTTCGTCGTGATCTGCCGGTAGTCCGACGGGCGCACCGGCATCAGCCACTCGCGCCGGCGGATCGAGTCCGGGATGGTGATGCCGATCTCCTCGAGCGTCTCGTCGATGTTGTGCATCGAGAAGGGGATCAGGTTGGTGCCGCGTGCGTGGTGACCCTCGGTGCGCTCCTCCATCCACCGCAGCCGGGCCGCGACCTGGCGGCGCCGCTCCTCGACCGGGGGCAGGTTGCTCGCCCCCATCAGGTGGTTGGCGATCCACAGCGCGGCGACCTCCGCCGATAGAGGCGAGAAGAAGGAGGAGTTGTAGCCGCAGAAGGCGAGGCCCGGCACGTCGTGCGGGAGGATGAAGCGGTAGAGCTCGAAGTTGCCGCGCTCGTCGGTGATCCGGTGCTGCACGTCCTCGGACAGGAAGGGCACTCCTTGCTGCCAGCCGGTGCCGGCGATGACGACGTCGGCCGGGACTGTCGTGCCGGTGGACAGCTGCGCCACCGTCCGCCCGTCCTCCACGCCGAGACGCGCGATCTGCGCATCGCGCAGCACGTTGAGCTCTCCCTTGTCGACCTTCTCGAAGAAGCCGTCCGTCGTCAGGCTCACCGTGCTGCGGCCGATCCGCTCGAAGTCGCCCTGGGGCACGAGTCCGTGCTTCTCGAGCTTGAGCTGCTTCGTCGCCACCGACTGGAGCGAGCCGAGCATGCCGTTGCGCACGCCCTTGCCCTTGCCGTGCATGAACTTCTCCAGGCCCTTGAGCTCCTGGTACTCGAAGAGCGCCTCGCCCGTGCGCGTGAGCATGAGGTATTTGAAGTTGAGCACTCCCTGGATCTTCTTGGGCATCTTCCAGATCAGCTGACGGGCAACGACCGTGGTGCTCTTGGCCGACGCGGTGATGGCGGCCGCGATGTCGCACGAGGACTTGCCGTAGCCCACGACCAGCACGTCCTTGCCCTTGACGTCCGCGAGGTCGTGGACCTCGCTCGGCGCGCAGACCCGCCCGCCTGCTGCGGTGAACTCCTCCGCCCCTTCATAGGCAGGGATGCTCGGCTGCGAGAAGATGCCGTTCGCGACGACGACGTAGTCCACCTCGTCGGCGTGCTCGGCGCCCGACTCGTCCTTCGACCGCACCGTCCAGCGCGGCTCCTCGCCCGACTCGTCGAGCTCGGCGGCCACGACCTCCGTGCCCAGACGCAGCTTGTCCTGGAGACCGAAACTAGCGGCATACGACTCGAGGTACTGCTGCACCTGCTCACCGCTCGGCCACTCCGGGTAGCTCTTGGGCATCGGCAGGTCGGACAGGTGGTAAGTGCCCTTGTCGTTCTGCGTGGACAGGCCCGGGTAGCGGCGGGTCCGACTCCACACCCCGCCGACGTCGGGTGCCTTCTCGTAGATCGTCACGTCGTGCCCGAACTGGCCGAGCACCTTGCCCGCGGCCAGGCCGGCGAACCCCGCTCCGATGATCGCGATCTTCATGTCACTCGCCGTTCTCGGGGTTGGTGTCGGGGATCAGCTGCGGGATGGCGGGCACGGCCTGCTCCGGCCCCATGGCCGAGTAGCCGCCGTCTGCCGCCCAGTCCGCGCCGGTGACGACGGAGGCGTCGTCGGAGACAAGGAAGGCGACCACCCGGCCGACCTCGAGCGGGTCGCCGGCGCGGCCGGTGAGGTGGAACGGTGCGGCCACGGCGTCGGTGCGCTCGCGGTTGCCCTCGCTGAGGGTGTCCATGATCTTCGACCAGGTCCAGCCCGGGCTGACCGAGTTGACCCGGATCCCGTCGCCGGCGAGGTCCATCGCCATCGAGCGGGTGATCTGCACGAGGGCCGCCTTGCACGCCGGGTAGACCCAGCGGCCGGTCTGGGCAACCTTGCTCGAGATCGAGGTGAAGTTGACGACGGCGCCGTGGCCGCTCGCCGACAGGGCGGCGCGAGCCGCCTTGGTCATCATGACGGCGCTCGCCACGTTGACGTCGAAGGCCTCGAGCCAGCGGGCCCGATCGGTGTCGGCACCGTCGTCGAGGTAGGTGCACGCGAGGTTGACGAGGATGTCGAGCCCGCCGCGATCCGAGGTGGTGTGCGCGACGAGCCGCTCGATCGCGCCGTCATCGGTGATGTCCACTGCTGCGACGTGCACCCGACCGCCCAGCTCGTCGGCGATCTGCTGCGCACCCTCGGTGTCGATGTCGGCGACGACGACCGTCGCGCCCTGCTCATGCAGGGCTCGGACGACCCCGTGCCCGACGAGGGTGGCCCCGCCGGTGACGATCGCCACCCGCCCATCCAGTGAACCGCTCATCCGTGACTCCTTCGTGACGGCCGTGCGTCGTCCGCGTCTGTGCAGTCGATGAGCCCGACGCTAGGAACTGCGCGGGCGCGTGGCTATCCGATTTGCGAGGACGGTATGCCGCATTCCTGCCGACCGCTCACGACGCGCGATCCCAGCGAGTAGCGTTCCCCTTGGCGCGGACGTGATGGACGCGAGGCAGCAAGGCAGGGCAGTCATGGCAGGCGTGGCAACGCAGATCGAGCGGGAGTCGGTGACGACGACAGACGTCGACGCGGCTCGCGAGCGGGTGGCGACCGTCTTCTGCCCGCACGGGCTCGAGCCGCGGGGCAGGGTCGACGTGCGGCTGCGAGCGGCGCGGGCCGACCAGGTCGGCATCATCCACCTGGACTACGGCGCGACCGTCGACATCGCCCCCGAGCCGCTCGAGCACTTCTACCTCGTGCAGATCCCGCGCTCCGGCGCCGCCCGGGTGGCCCACGCCGGTCAGGAGATCCTCTCGGACCCGTCCCGCGCCTCCGTGCTCTCGCCGCACGAGCCGACCTCGATGACCTGGTTCGCCGGCAACCCCCAGACGATCGTCTATCTCGCCCGTTCGCTCGTCGAGCACGCGCTGGAGTCGCTGACCGGTGCGAGCGTCTCGGGCCCACTGACCTTCGAGGTCGGTATGCCGCTCACGACGCCCCGCGCGCGCAGCTGGCTCACGACCGTGGACTGCCTCCGAGCCGAGCTCGAGGACGTGCCTGGCAGCGGGCTCGTCGAGCACGCCGACGCGCTCGGGCTCTCCATCGCCACGCAGCTGCTCGAGTCGCACGCCCACAGCCACACCCGCGAGCTGTTGCGGCGTGGCGCGTCGGCGCGCACGCTTCGGCGCGCTCTCGATGTCATCGATGCGCAGTTGCCTGAGCCGCTCGCTGTCTCGGCGATCGCGGCCGAAGTGGGCGTCTGCACGCGCGTGCTGCAGGATGCCTTCAGCCGTGAGCTGGGGGTGGCGCCGCTCGCCTACATCCGTGAGCGGCGCCTGCGGGCGGCCAGGGCCCGGCTGATCAAGACGGCCCCTCAGGACACCACCGTCACCGATGTCGCGCTGAGCGTCGGGCTGACCCATCTGGGACGGTTCGCCGGGGATTACCGCAACCGCTTCGGCGAGAGCCCGTCCACGACGTTGCACCGCTGCTGACGCCGAACCGGCCGCAGCCGGCTCACTGTCTTTCTCCTCAGGGGCTTCTCCGCGGCTCACGGATGACCTATGTTTAGGTCGATTGTGTGACGACCGTCGAAAGAAAGCCATACTGGTGGCCGGCTCGCCGAGACGACGACCGGCTCTGGTTGACCCGACTCGACGCCCTGCCCGAGTTCATAACCACCACACCGCGCACCACCTCGACCAAGGAGAACCATGTCCGTACTCAAGGACCTCGTCGACGGCCTCGCCGACGGCCAGATCGCGATCGTCGACCTCACGGCCAGGCTGTCGAGCGACACCCCGATCATCCAGTTGCCCCCCATGTTCGGCCAGACCCAGCGCTTCGAGCTCGAGGAGATCAGCAACTACGACGACCGTGGCCCGGGGTGGTACTGGAACAACTTCCGCAGCGGCGAGCACACCGGCACCCACTTCGACGCACCGAACCACTGGGTCACGGGCAAGGACCTCGGTGACGTCGCAGACGTCCCGGTCGACCGGCTGATCCGCCCCGTCGTCGTCCTGGACTTCAGCACGCAGTGCGCCGTCAACCCCGACTTCCTCCTCGAGGTCGATGACATCAAGGCGTGGGAGGCCGACAACGGCCCGCTGCCCGACGGCGGCTGGATGATCTACCGCACCGGCTGGGACGAGCGATCCAACTCCCAGGAGGAGTTCATCAACGCGGACGAGAACGGTCCGCACACCCCCGGCATGACCGTCGAGTGCGCGCGGTGGATCGCCGAGGAGTCCCCGCTGGTCGGGGTCGGCGTCGAGACGGTCGGCACCGACGCCGGCGCAGCCCACTCGTTCGACCCGGCCTTCCCGTGCCACTCCTACCTCATGGGCAGCGGCAAGTACGGGCTCACCCAGCTGCAGAATGTCGCCCAGCTCCCCACCACGGGAGCGGTGCTCGTCGCCGGACCCCTGCCGATCGTCACCGGGTCCGGTGCGCCCGCACGCGTCTACGCCCTCGTCGAGCGCTGAGCCCACACGGCCCCTCGAGGAAGTATGGCGAATCCTTGACCCTCGTCACTGAGGCGATATAGCGTCGAGGCGAGCCAGTGCGCACACTGGTGACGAGTAGAGGAGCATCATGGCCGAACGTTCATTCGCGCACGAGGTTCTCGCGCTCCGGCAGGGTGCCGGCACGACCTTCCGCGGGGAGGGCATCCTCGCCGTCACCAAGGCCCTCCTCCAATCGGGCGTCGCCTACGTCGGCGGCTACCAGGGCGCCCCGATCTCCCACCTCATGGACGTGCTCGGCGATGCGCACGAGATCCTCGAGGAGCTCGACGTCTACTTCGAGAACAGCGCGTCCGAAGCCACGGCGGCCGCCATGCTGGCCGCCTCGGTGCACTACCCACTCCGCGGTGCCGTCACCTTCAAGTCGACCGTCGGCACCAACGTCGCATCCGACGCCCTCGCCAACCTCTCGAGCGGCGGCGTGACCGGCGGTGCACTCGTCATCGTCGGCGAGGACTACGGCGAGGGCTCGAGCATCATGCAGGAGCGCTCGCACGCGTTCGCCATGAAGTCGCAGATGTGGCTGCTCGACCCACGGCCCAACCTCACGGCGATCGTCGACGCGGTGGAGGCCGGCTTCGAGCTGTCCGAGGTGAGCAACACCCCGGTCATGCTCCAGCTGCGCCTGCGCTCCTGCCACCTGACCGGCAGCTTCGTCGCCAAGGACAACAAGCGCCCGCCGATGACGGTGACGGATGCCGTCGAGAACCCGAAGCGCGACGTGAGCCGGATCGTCCTGCCGCCCGCGAGCTTCCTGCACGAGCAGGAGAAGATCACGCACCGGTGGCCGTCCGCCGTGAGGTTCATCCAGGAGCGCGGGATGAACGAGTTCTTCGCGGAGGATGCCGCCGACATCGGGATCATCGTGCAGGGTGGCCTCTACAACACGCTCAACCGGGCCCTCGAGCTGCTCGGCTGCTCCGATGCGTTCGGCAACTCCCACGTCCCGCTCTACTGCATGAACGTCACCTACCCCATCGTCGACGCCGAGGTGCTGCGCTTCTGCGAGGGCAAGCGCGCCGTGCTGCTCCTCGAGGAGGGCCAGCCGGACTACATCGAGCAGTCGCTCAACGCGATCCTGCGGCGGGCGGGGGCCACCGCTGCTCTGCATGGCAAGGACCTGTTGCCGGTCGCCGGCGAGTACACCCCGACGGCGGTCACCCGCGGGGTCGCCGCCTTCCTCAGGAAGTACCTCCCCGAGGCCATCACCTCCGAGCCCGCGCTGCTGCGGCCGGACACCGACCCGAGCTCCCCCTTCGCTCCTCGGGTCGAGCCGGCCGTCGTCCAGCCTCGCCCGCCGGGCCTGTGCACCGGGTGCCCGGAACGCCCGATCTTCAGCGCCCTCAAACTCGCTGAGCGCGAGACCGGCCAGCACCACATCAGCGCCGACATCGGTTGCCACCTCTTCTCGATCAACGCGCCCTTCCACCTCGGCGCGACGACGATGGGCTACGGCCTGGGATCCGCCGGCGGAGCGGCCCTCAACTCCAAGGACGCCGGTCGCCGGACGATCGCGATCATGGGCGACGGCGGTTTCTGGCACAACGGCCTGACAAGTGGCGTCGGCAACGCCGTGTTCAACAAGAACGACCAGCTCCTCGTCGTCGTCGACAACGCCTACAGCGCGGCGACCGGCGGCCAGGACGTGCTCTCCTCCCAGGCCCAGAGCCCGCTGCGTTCTACCCAGCATCCGATAGAGAAGGCCGTGCGTGGCATCGGCGTCACGTGGGCGACGACCGTCACCAACACCTTCAAGGTGGCCGAGCTGCGCGACCTGTTCATCCACGCGCTCACCACCGACGAGCCCGGCCCCAAGGTCATCGTCGCCCAGAGCGAGTGTCAGCTGAACCGCCAGCGCCGGGTGGCCCCCGAGCGCGCCCAGGCGGTCTCCGACGGCAAACGCATCGTCAAGGAGCGCTTCGGGGTCGACTCCGAGACCTGCACCGGCGACCACGCGTGCATCCGGATCTCCGGGTGCCCGTCGCTGACGATCAAGCCCAACCCCGACCCGATGCGGATCGACCCCGTCGCCACCGTCACTGACAGCTGTGTCGGCTGTGGGGTCTGCGGCGCCAACGCCCACGCGGCGGCGCTGTGCCCCTCCTTCTATCGCACCGATGTCGTGTTCAACCCGACCCGTCGAGACAAGGCCTTGGCGAAGATGCGCAACGGGTGGATCTCTCTGATGTCGAAGGGGATCGAGCGACGCGCATCAGCCATCGAGGCCCCAGCGGCTCCAGAAGGTCAGGGAGCGCCGGACACGGTGCCAGCGCACACGACCGTGTCCGACTCCCGCGCGCGAGTCTCCGCATGAGCTGGACAGACGGGCAGAGGCCGATCACGGTCGCGGTGCTCGCGATGGGCGGCGAGGGCGGCGGCGTGCTCTCGAACTGGATCGCATCGCTCGGCGAGGCGGACGGCTGGACCTCCCAGTCGACCTCGGTCGCCGGTGTAGCCCAGCGCACCGGCGCGACGATCTACTACATCGAGCTCTTCCCACCCCACGAGGACACCGGCACCGGCGCCCGGCAGGAGCCGGTGCTCAGCATGATGCCGACGCCGGGTGAGGTCGACGTCGTCATCGCCTCAGAGCTCATGGAGGCCGGGCGGGCAGTCCAGCGCGGCTTCGTCACGCCCGACCGCACGACGCTCATCGCCTCGACCAACCGCGTCTACTCGATCACCGAGCGCAGCACCCTCGGCGACGGCCGCGTGGACTCCGACGCCCTCATCTCCGGCGCCGGCGCAGCCTCGCGACGCTTCGTCGGCGCAGACTTCATGGCCCTCGCTCTCGCCGCCCGGAGCGTCATCAGCGCGTCACTCTTCGGCGCGCTGGCCGCGAGCGGCACGCTGCCGTTCTCGCGAGAGGACTTCGAGGCCGCGATCACCCAGACCGGCAAGGCGAAGCAGGCCGACGCCAGCCTCCGCGCCTTCGCGGCCGGCTTCGAGGCGGCGCGCACTGCCCTCGAGCCGCCGCGCGCGGGGGCGACGCCCGACGGGACTCCTCTTGCCGTCGAGTCCGAGGAGCTGGTGGACCGGCCCCGCAACCCGGTCCCGGTCATGCTCAGCCTGCGACGGCCCGCCGACCCGGCCGAGGAGGCCGCCCGGGCCGAAGCAGCAGCACGGTCCCAGGCCATCGCCGACCCGACCTCTCTCGTCGGCCCCGAGCTGCACGCTCATGCCCTGCGCGTGGCCAGAGACTTCCCTGATGCTGCCCGCCTGATGCTGCTCCGCGGCATCCAGCGCACCGCCCTCTACCAGGACCTCGACTACACCGACCGCTATCTCGCGCGGGTGGCGCGGATCGCCGCGCTCGACCCCGATCGCGACGGCGAGGCCGCGATGACCACCGAGGCGGCGCGGCACGTGGCGCTGTGGATGTGCTACCACGACACGATCCACGTCGCCCTGCAGAAGACGCGGCAGGAGCGGCTGCAGCGGGTCCGCGCGGAGGCGGGTGCGGCGCCCGAGCAGCTCATGCAGGTGCGCGAGTTCCTCCACCCGCAGGTCGACGAGATCACCGACACGATGCCCACAGCGCTCGGTGCGCGCCTCGCGAAGTCGAAGGCCTTCGGCAAGGTCGTGCATGCGGTGGCGCACAAGGGGATCGTCGTGAACACGACATCAGCGTCCGGCTACACGACCCTGTCAGTTCTTGCGCGGCTGCGGCCGATGCGCCCTCGCTCGTTGCGTTTCGGGCGCGAGCAGCAGTTCATCGACGTTTGGCTCGACCTCGCGGCGGAGCTCGCCGGCGAGGACCCGGACCTCGGGACCGAGGTGATCCGGTGCGAGCGCGTGCTCAAGGGCTACGGCCAGACGCATGAGCACGGCCGGGAGAGCTTCGGATTGCTCATGGAGGCGGCGAAGCGCCTGCGCGGACAGGACGGCGCAGCGCGCCAGCTGGCTCGGCTCATGGAGGCCGCGCTGGTCGATGAGGACGGCGTCGCACTGCGCACCGGTTTGGCCAACGCCGGCCTGCGCTGACTCCTCGAGTGATCCGTCGCGTCCCGCCGGGGTGGCACCTCGACTCCGGGCGGCGCAAGGAAGCAGACGATGCTGTAGACCGCTGGGCTCAGTTCGAGACCAGCGCGCGATCGGACTCCAGCAGGGAACGCACCTCGTCCGGCCACGGCTGTGCGCCGCCCCTCGGATCGGGCGCATGGACGACCACGAACCGTCCCTCGGAACTGACCTCCCGCGGTGCGCCCGTGTCGTCGGGCTCCCCGTCGACCACCACTGCGGAGAAGCCGAACGTGCACGACGTCTCGCCAACCCGGATCACGCCGACCGTCACCTCGAGCGGCTGGTCGAACCACACCCGCGCCCGGTAGTCGATTTCGAGGTGGACGCGCGGCACCCGCGGCACGTAGTCGACGAGCCCGAGCTCGCGCCACAGCGCGTGCTCGCTCTCCTCCAGCCATCGCACGGCGGAGCTGAAGTGGTTGTGCCCCGCCGCATCCGTCTCGTTCCACCGGAGCCGTCGGCGCATCGTCAGCCGCGCGCCGGTGACCTCGTCGAGCACCGTCATGACGGGATCCTCCCACCCGGCGTGGTCGCGTCCGGGCGTGCAGTCGAGCACTCGACGGTCACGCGCTGCGGACTTCGTCGACGAAACGGTGCGCGGGCGCTTCGAGACGGCGCTTCAGCGCATCGAAGGTGTTGGCGCTCTCGACACCGGCCCAGTCCCGCGGGAGCAGCTTGACCGGCAGGCCCGGGTCGAGGAAGGGCAGCCGGCGCCACGCCGTGATCGTCCGCACGTAGTCGGCGAATGCCTCCGCCTCGTCGTCCCTGCGCCGGCGGGCGCGCCACGACGCGAGCAGCGGGGCGTGCTGCTCGTGGAACTGCTGGTAGAGCGAGTTGATCGTGGTGAGGTCCCACCACGTCCGGGTCTCGTTCTCGAGGTCACCGAAGCCGAGGTAATCGGCCCGAAAGAGGTCGACATACGCACCAAGGTCGGCCCGCGAGAGGACCTCGCGGGTCTCGTCCTCGAGGTGGCCCGGAGCCACCCACACGCCGGCACTGACCGTCCCGTAGCCGAGCCAGGCGAGCCGGGTGCGCAACAGGTGTCGCTTGCGCCGCTCGGACTCCGGCACCGAGAAGATCGCGAGGATCCAGCCGTCCTCGGGGGAGGCGGGGCGGCGGTTGAAGATCCGTCGGTCGCCGCTGTCGAGGATGAGCCGGGCCCCGGCAGAGAGGGTGTAGCCGGCGCTCCCGTCGATCCGCTCGGCCTCGAGGATGTCGCGCCGCTTGAGCCGCGAGACCGACGACCGCACGGCCGGCTCGTCGACACCGAGCTCGGCCATCAGCCGGATGATCGCGCTGACGCTCAGCCAACCGCCCACCTCGCGGGCGTAGAGGCCGTAGATGCTGACGATGTAGGCCCGCGGCCGCGCCTGGGCGAGCGTCGGGCCGGCGTCCCCGATCAGCTCGAGCTGCTGGTCATCACTCACGAGGGCCGAGCCTACCCGTGACCATCGCCCCAACCGCACCATGGCGGACCATTGACTGTCGTCATGTGGCCTCCATACGGTGGACCGATGGAGCTGGCCCGGTCTGCCCACACCGATTCGTTCTGCCGAGACAACCTGCCACCGCAGGAGTTGTGGCCGGCGTTCTCCTTCGACCTGCCCGACGTGCAGTATCCCGAGCGGCTCAACTGCGCCGTCGAGCTGCTCGACCGGGTCATCGAGGAACTCGGCCCCGGTCGGCCGTGCCTCCGCAGCCCCGACGGCACCGTCTGGACCTATGGCGACCTCCTCGCCCACGCCAACCAGGTCGCCAACACGCTCGTCACCGACCACGGGCTCCTGCCGGGCAACCGCGTGCTGCTCCGCGGCCCGAACAACCTCTGGCTGGCCGCATCATGGTTCGGCGTGCTCAAGGCCGGAGGCGTCGTCGTGCCGACCATGCCCTTGCTCCGCCCGAAGGAGCTCTCGACGATGGGGGAGATCGGTCAGTTCACCCTGGCAATCTGCGACGCACGCTTCGTCGACGACCTCGCCGCGGCCGCCATCAAGGACCTGACGATCATCGAGTACGGCGGGGACTCCCCCGACGACCTGACCCGCACCAGCGCCCGGCATCCCGAGGCCTTCGACAACGTCGACACCTCCGCCGACGACGTCTCGATGCTCGCCTTCACCTCCGGCACCACCGGACGTCCCAAGGCCACGATGCACTTCCACCGCGACGTGCTCGCCAACGCCGACACCTTCAGCAGATACGTCCTGCGCCCGACGAAGGACGACATCTTCACCGGCACCCCGCCGATCGCGTTCACCTTCGGGCTCGGGGGGCTGATCATCTTCCCGCTCCGGGTTGGCGCGTCCACCCTGCTGGTCGAGAAGGCGACTCCCGACCAGCTCGCCGAGCTCATCGCAGAGCACGGGGTGACGGTCTGCTTCACGGCCCCCACGGCCTACCGCGCGATGATCGCCTCGGGCAACGTCGACAAGCTGCGCTCGCTGCGCCGCGGGGTCTCCGCCGGGGAGCACCTGCCCGTCGCGACCTGGGAGGCGTTCAAGGACGCGAGCGGCGTCGAGCTCATCGACGGGATCGGCTCCACCGAAATGCTGCACATCTTCATCTCCGCGGCCGACGAGGACATTCGGCCGGGCGCCACGGGCAAGCCGATCCCCGGCTACCGCGCCAAGATCGTCGACCTCGCCGGCGGCGACGCGCCCGACGGCGAGCCGGGCCGGCTCGCCGTGCAGGGTCCGACGGGCTGCCGCTACCTCGCCGACGAGCGGCAGACCGTCTACGTCCAGGACGGCTGGAACATCACCGGCGACATCTTCATCCGCGACGAGGACGGCTACTTCTGGTACCAGGCGCGCAGCGACGACATGATCGTCAGCTCCGGCTACAACATCAGCGGGCCTGAGGTCGAGGAGGCGATCGTGACCCACCCGGATGTCCTCGAGAGCGCCGTCATCGGGACCCCTGACGAGGCCCGCGGCAGCGTCGTCAAGGCCTACATCGTGCTCAAGGAGGGCCTTGACTCCGTGCCTACCGAGGAGGCGAGGGCGGCCAAGGCCAAGCAGATCCAGGACCACGTCAAGCGAGCCATCGCGCCCTACAAGTACCCGCGCCAGATCGAGTTCATCGCGGCGCTGCCCCGAACCTCGACAGGCAAGGTCCAGCGCTTCCGCCTGCGCCAGAAGTAGTCGACGACGTGACGCACCAGCGATGACTCAGAGGGGCATGAAGCGGCCGCCGTTGACGTCGAGCACGACCCCGGTGATGTAGGACGCCTCTTCCGAGGCGAGGAAGAGCACCGGGTCGACGATCTCGCGCAGCTCCGGGAAGCGGTCGAGCGGGATGGCGTCGAGCACCTCGCGCCGCTCCGCCTCGGGCATCTCGTCGTACATCGTCTGCAGCCGCCCGGTGAGGAAGAGTCCCGGAGCGACGGCGTTGACGCGGATCCCCCGCTGCCCGACCTCCCGAGCGAGACGCCTCGTCAGCCCGACCACGGCGGCCTTCGACGCGGCATACGGCACGCCCGTGACGGGCGACGGCTGGCGCCCGCCGATCGAGCTGACGGTGACGATCGCACCGCCGCGACCCATGTGCTCGAGCGCGGCCTGCGCGCTGTAGAAGGTCCCCTTGACGTTGACGTCGACGACGAGGTCGACGTGCTCCTCGGTGATCTCCTCCAATCCCTTGGGCGTGCCGAGCGAGCCGCCGGCGAGCGTGACGAGCACGTCGAGCCCACCGAGGTCGCTGACGACCCGCGACATGACGTCGGTCACCTGGGCACGCGACGCAACGTCAGCGGCATACGCCACGGCTTTGACGCCGGTCTCCGCGCTGATCTCGGACGCGAGCGTGCGCGCAGCGTCCTCCACTGCGTGGACGTCGACGACTGCGACGTTGGCGCCCGCGATCGCGAATCCCTGGCACACGGCCTGGCCAATGCCCCCCGCTCCGCCGGTGACGACGACGGTGCTCCCGGCGAAACGGGACTCTCTCGAAGACATCTCTCATTCCGTTCTGTTGACGACCGTCTGGAAAACAACATAGCCTTGGCGTCGCCCTAGGACAATCACAGCGCACGTCCCATCGGAGGTCCACGTGAAGATCGCGCTCATCGGCGGTGGCCCAGGAGGTCTCTACTTCTCGGTCCTGGCCAAGCAGCTCGACCCCAGCCACGAGATCACCGTCTGGGAGCGAAACGCACCGGACGACACGTTCGGCTTCGGCGTCGTCTTCTCCGACGAGACGCTCGGCGGGATCGAGCACGCCGACCCGGCGATCCACGCCGCCATGGAGGCCGAGTTCGCCCGGTGGGACGACATCGACGTGCACTTCCGCGGGCAGACGATCACGAGCGGCGGGCACGGCTTCGCGGCGATGACCCGCAAGCGGCTGCTGGAGCTGCTCCAGGCCCGTGCCGCCGAGCTCGACATCACCGTGCACTTCCGCACCGAGGCGCCGGACGCCGACGAGCTCGCCGCCACGCACGACCTCGTCATCGCTGCCGACGGTCTCAACTCGCTCGTCCGCACCAACCACGCCGACGAGTTCCGCCCGACTCTCGACATGCGCAAGTGCAAGTACATGTGGCTCGCGACCGACCGGGTCTTCGACGCGTTCAAGTTCTACATTCTCGAGACGCCGTGGGGCGTCATGCAAGTGCATGGCTACCCCTATGACGCGACGGGCAGCACCTTCATCATCGAGATGCACGAGGATGTTTGGCAGGCAGCGGGATTCGCCGACTTCGACACCCGCGAGTGGAAGCCGGGCGACTCCGACGAGCAGTCGATCGCCAAGGTCCGCGCGATCTGCGGCGAGATCCTCGACGGCTACGAGGTGATGTCCAACAACTCCCGGTGGATCACCTTCCGCACCGTTCGCAACGAGCACTGGCGGGCTGGCGAGCGCCACAACATCGTCATCCTCGGCGACGCGGCGCACACCGCGCACTTCTCGATCGGCTCGGGCACGAAGCTCGCCATGGAGGACGCCCTCGCCCTCGCCGCGTGCCTGCATGAGCACGAGACGCTCGACGCGGCGCTCAGCGCCTACGAGGCCGAGCGCAAGCCCGTCGTCCTGTCGACGCAGCGTGCCGCGCAGGCGAGCCTCGAGTGGTTCGAGAGCCTCGGCCAGTACGTCGACCAGGACCCGGAACAGTTCGCCTTCAACATCATGACGCGCAGCCGCCGCGTCACGCACGACAACCTCAAGGTGCGCGACCCGGCGTTCGTCGAGCGGATGGACACGTGGTTCGCCACATCGACGCCGGGGTCGGAGAGCGGCGCGCCGCCGATGTTCCAGCCGTTCACGCTCGGCGAGCTCGAGCTGGTCAACCGGGTCGTCGTGTCGCCGATGGACATGTATGCCGCCCACGACGACGGCCTGCCCACGGGGTTCCACGTCGCGCACCTCAGCGGCAAGGCGCTCGGCGGCGCCGGTCTCGTCATGACCGAGATGGTCTGCACCTCGCCCGAGGGCCGGATCACCCCGGGCTGCACGGGCATCTGGAACGACGAGCAGATGGAG
This sequence comes from Humibacillus xanthopallidus, assembly GCF_044793955.1. Lineage (GTDB taxonomy): Bacteria > Actinomycetota > Actinomycetes > Actinomycetales > Dermatophilaceae > Humibacillus > Humibacillus xanthopallidus_C. Next base: position 4,052,629 of record NZ_CP084995.1, read on the forward strand.
GCGTGGAGGCGCATCGTCGACGTCGTGCACACCGAGTCTGCGAGCAAGGTCGGCATGCAGATCGGGCATTCCGGTCGCAAGGGCTCGACGAAGCTGATGTGGGAGGGCATGGACGAGCCGCTCGACACCGGCAACTGGGAGGTTGTCGCGCCGTCGCCGCTGCCCTACAAGGAGGGCGTCAACCAGGTGCCTCGCGAGCTCACCACCGCGGACCTCGAGGCGATCAAGGCCGAGTTCGTCGGCGCGGCCGAGCGGGCCGTTGCCGCAGGCTTCGACCTCGTCGAGCTGCACTGCGCCCACGGCTACCTGCTCTCCTCCTTCATCTCGCCGGTGACCAACCAGCGCACCGACGGCTACGGCGGCTCCCTAGAGAACCGGCTCCGCTTCCCGCTCGAGGTCTTCGCGGCGATGCGCGAGGTCGTGCCGGCGCCGACGCCGATGACCGTCCGCATCTCGGCGACGGACTGGGTCGTGGGCGGCGTCACCGTCGACGACGCGTGCGAGATCGCCCAGGCCTTCAAGGACGCCGGCGCCGCAGCGATCGACGTCTCGACCGGGCAGGTGACGCCGGACGAGCAGCCGGCCTTCGGGCGCAGTTACCAGACCCCCTTCTCCGACGCGATCCGCAACCGGGTCGGGATCAACACGATCGCCGTCGGCATCATCAGCTCGTGGGACGACGTGAACTCCATCGTCCTCGCCGGCCGGGCCGACCTCTGCGCGGTCGGGCGGGCTCACCTCTACAACCCGAACTGGACCCTTCACGCGGCCGTCGAGCAGGACTATGACGGGCCGGGCGCGGTGTGGCCGATGCCGTGGCGGGCCGGACGGCGCAAGCCGCAGACCGGCCGCGCCGAGGGCGAGAAGCCACGCCTGCAGCTCGTCCGCGAGGGCGCTCAGGGGACGCGGCACCGCAGGTGGCAGCCGAATGGCTGACGGTGTGTCGGCTGGTGGCTCGACCGGGCCGGAAGGGTCGCACGGGTCGCGCGGGTCGGCCCGGTCCGCGGGCGCCGGCTTGGTGCCGCCGCCGTCGGACATCCAAGCCCTGTGGGCGGCCCGGGGCGTCGCCGTCATCGGTGTCAGTGACCGGGCTGGCTCGCTCGGGCAGCTACCGGTGCGCTTCCTGGAGCGCTACGGCTACCGCGGCCCGGTGTCCATCATCCACCCGTCCGGCGGCCAGGTCATGGGCCGGCCGAGCCACCGCAGCCTCGCCGTCGCCCCGTGGCCGATCGACCTCGTGGTGGTCCTCGTGGGCTCCGATCGGGTCGAGGCCGTCATCGACGACTGCATCGCCGAGGGCATCGGCACCGCGATCATCTGCTCGAGCGGGTTCGCCGAGACCGGAGACGCGGGCGCCGCGCTGCAGGAGCGGCTCGTGGCGAAAGCGCGGGCGGGCGGCGTGCGGCTGCTCGGCCCGAACTGCATCGGCACGGTCGGGGTCGCGGCCGGCCAGGTGACCTCCTTCTCGCCGTTGTTCTCGGGAGAGCGGACCGAGCTCGTGCCCGGGCCGATCGGCTTCGTGTCGCAGAGCGGCGCGCTCGGCTACGGAGCGGTGTCGCTCGCCTTCGAGCGGGGGCTCGGCCTGGGCTGGGTCGTCAACACCGGCAACGAGGCCGACATCAGCGCGGTCGAGGTGATGGCCGCGATGGCAGACGAGCCGGGGTGCCGAGGCATCCTCGCCTACGCCGAGTCGCTCGGCGACATCGCCGGCCTGCGTGCCGTCGTCGACCGCGGTGTGCCGGTCGCCCTGCTCAAGGCTGGTCGTTCCGACGCCGGCGCCCGGGCCGCGGCCTCCCACACGGGCGCCCTGGCAGCGGGTGATCGGGTCGTCGACGCCGCGCTGCGCCAGATCGGCGTCGTGCGCGTCGACGACGTCGACGAGCTCCTCGACGTCGGTGACGTGATGACCTGCCCGCCGCTCGCTGGCGGCCGAATCGCCATCGTGACGACCTCTGGCGGATCAGGGATCCTCGCCGCCGACGCGGTCGAGAGGCACGGTCTCACGCTCGCCGCACTCGCCGCGGAGACGACGGTGGCCCTCGACGAGATCGTCCCGGCCTTCGGCTCGACCGCCAACCCGGTCGACGTCACGGCGTCGGTGATGAGCAACGGCGCGCTCTTCGACCGCACCCTCGACGCGATCGCCGACGACCCCGGGGTCGACGGCATCGTCGCGTGCTTCTGCGTGCTCACAGGCAAGGACGTGGACGACGTCGTCAACTCGCTGTCCCGGGTCGCCGAGCGGAGCGGCAAGCCGGTCGTCGTGGCGCGCACCGGTGCGGACCACCTTGCGCCCGCTGCGAATTCGCAGATGCGAGCCGCAGGCATACCGTGCTACCAGACGCCCGCGCGCGCCGTCCGAGCCCTCGCCGCCCTGCACTCCTTCAGTCGAGAGCACGCCTCCTCCCGATCGGAAGCACCTGTCCCCGTCGAAGGTGCGGTCTCCGACGGTCGAGAGCGGATGTCCCACCAGACGCCGCCTCACGGCGCGAGCGAGCAGGACGTCAAGGACCTGCTCGCCGCTGCCGGCATCCCCGTGCCGACGGGGCGCTTCGTCGACAGGGCCGACGACGCTGCCCAAGCCGTCGAGGAGTGCGGTGGCGCTGCCGTCTTCAAGGCGGTGGTCCCCGGCCTCGTGCACAAGTCCGATGCCGGCGGAGTCGTCGTGGGCGTCACCCCGGACCGCGCGGCCGCGGCCTATGAGCAGGTCGCCGGGCTCGGTGGCCGGGTGTGGGCCGAGGAGCTGGTCGGCGGTGGCGTCGAGGCCTTGGTCGGCTGCGCGCCGAGCCCGCTGGGCCCGGTGCTCACGGTCGGGGTGGGCGGCGTGCTCACCGAGGTGTTCAACGACGTCGCCCTGCGGCTGCTGCCCGTCACCGCCGCCGATGTCGAGCAGATGGTCGACGAGACGCGCCTCAGCACGCTGCTGGCGGGCGTCCGTGGCGCGGCGCCCGCCGACCGCGCGGCCCTTGTCGAGACCGTATGCCGCCTGGCGGGCATCGTCGGCTCGTGGCCGTCCGGCTTCGAGCTGGATCTCAACCCCGTCACCGTCCTTCCCCAGGGACATGGCGTGCGCGTGCTCGACGCGGCGTACATCGCGCCGACCAGCGACGCCCTCGAGCGCACTGGCGCCCACGCGGACCCCGAGCATCCAGCCTGACACCACCGACGAGCCCAACGACGTAACCGAGAACGACGCACCGAAGGACACGACCCCGCATGGACATCGGCACCCTCGTCACCAGAGCCGCCCACCGCTTCGGCGACCGGGTGGCGGTCGAAGGACCGGACGCCACCCGCACCTTCGCCGAGCTCGGCGATCGTGTCACCCGGATCGCGAACGGCCTGCTCGCGCAGGGACTCCACCCCGGTGACCGGGTGCTCGACCTGCAGACGAACTCGACGGCATACCTCGAAACCGACCTGGCGATCCGCGCGGCAGGGCTGGTGCGAGCGGCGCTCAACTACCGGCTGCACCCGAGCGACTGGGAGCGGATCGCGCGCGACTCGGGCGCGCGCGGTCTCGTCCACGCCGAACAGTTCGCCGACCAGATCGCGGGTTTCCGCGACGAGATCGACGTCGTCGTGCAGGTCGGCGGCACGAGCACGCACGGCTCGGCTGGCGGGCTGACCCTCGACGAGCTGATCGACGGCGCCGCCAGCTCCCCACTGCGAGCGCTCGACCCCGACGCGCTCTGCGGCCTGCACTACTCATCGGGCACGACCGGCCACCCCAAGGGCGCCCAGAGGACGCATCGCAACTGGCTGGCATCGGTTGTCAACATGACCCAGGACGTGCTCGGCGGGGTGCCCGACCCCGATGCGGACTGCTACGTGCACGCCGGGCCGGTCACCCACACGTCGGGTCTGTTCGTGCTTCCCTTCCTCGTCGCGGGCGCGCGCCAGATCATCCTGCCGAGCTGGGACCCCGACACTTTCATCGACGCCGTGGGGCAGCGTGGCGCCACGCACACCGCAGTTGTCCCGACGATGGTCGCGCGGCTGCTCGCGGTCGACGGGATCAGCCGCGCGACCCTGTCGGGCCTGAAGATGCTCGGCTACGCCGGCGCACCGATGCCGCCCGAGCAGATGCGCCAGGCCTACGACCGGCTCACGCCCAGCCTCGTGCAGTACTACGGCCTCGTCGAGGCGATCCCGCCCGTCACGGTCCTCGACCGCGACCTGCACACCCGCGGCCTCGACGACGAGCCGGGACTGCTGTCGTCTGCAGGTCGCCCGGCGCTGGGGGTCGAGCTGGCGGTCGTCGACGAGTCCGGCGCCAACGTCGCGCCCGGGGAGACCGGCGAGATCATCACGCGCGGTGACCACATCATGGCCGGCTACTGGAACGCCGAGTCGCGCGAAGACCTCAGCAAGTCTGTCGTCGACGGCTGGCTCCACACCGGCGACCTCGGCCGGATGGACGAGGAGGGCAACCTCTGGCTGGTCGACCGCAAGGGCGACATGATCATCTCGGGCGGCTACAACATCTATCCCCGCGAGGTCGAGGACGTCGTCGCCGAGGTGTCGGGCGTCGCCGAGGTCGCGGTCGTCGGGGTCGCCGACGCCGACTGGGGGCAGCGGGTCGTCGCCCTCGTCACCGAGCTGCCTGGGCAGACGGTGGACACCGATGCCGTGATGGAGCACTGTCGGTCTCGGATGGCGTCCTACAAGAAGCCCAAGGAGGTGCGCGTCGTGGCGCAGTTCCCGCTCAACTCCACCGGCAAGATCGCCAAGAAGGTGCTCCGGGAGCAGCTCGACGCCGAGGCGGCGGGGGCCAAGGCCGCAGGAGCCGACCGATGAACGCCGACCCCCGGCTCGAGACGGACTACGCACCCGAGGGCTCAGAACGACCTGGGGAGTTCCCTTACACCCGAGGCGTTTCCAATGAGCCCAAGCCGTGGATCATGGGGCAATACGCTGGCTTCGGCACGCCCCGCGAGTCCAACGAGCGCTTCCGCAAGCTGCTCGACGCCGGGGTCACCGGCTTCTCCGTCGCGATGGACCTGCCGACCCAGATGGGCATCGACTCCGACGACCCGCGGGCCGCCGGCGAGGTCGGGCGCGTCGGGGTGGCGATCGACTCGCTCGCCGACATCGAGGTCCTCATGGACGGCATCCCGCTCGAGCGGATCAGCCAGGTCCGCACCACGGCCAACTCGATCGGTTACATCTGGGCAGCGCTCTTCGTCGCCCTTGCGGAGAAGCGGAACGTCGACCCGAACGCGTTCGGCATGTTCATCCAGAACGACGTGCTCAAGGAGTTCATCGCCCGCGGCACCCAGATCTTTCCGCCGGAGCCGTCACTACGCCTCGCCGTCGACTGCATCGAGTACTGCGCGGAGCACGTCCCCAACTGGACCCCGCTCGCGATGAGCGGCTACCACATTCGCGAGTCGGGCTCGTCCGCGACGCAGGAGATCGCCTTCACCTTCGCCAACGCTCGCGCCTACCTCGACGAGTGCGTGCGCCGCGGAGTCTCCGTCGACCAGGTGGCGCCGACGCTGTTCACCTTCCTTGCGATCACGACCGACGTGCTCCAGGAGGTCGCGAAGTTCCGCGCGGCCCGTCGCGTGTGGGCGCGTCTGATGCGAGATGTCTACGGGGCGAAGGACCCCCGCTCGCAGCAGCTGCGGATCTTCGCCTTCACGGCCGGCTCGACGCTGACGGCGCAGCAACCACTGAACAACGTCGTGCGCGCATCCGTGGAGGCGATGACCGCGGCGCTCGCCGGTGTGCAGACGATGCATGTCTCGGCCTACGACGAGGCGCTCGGTGTGCCGACAGAGTCTGCTGCGACGCTCGCGCTCCGCACTCAGCAGGTGGTGGCGTTCGAGACCGGGCTGACGACGACGCTCGACCCCTTCGGTGGGTCGTATGCCGTGGAGTCTCTCACCGATGACCTCGAGTCCTCGATCTGGGACCTTCTCGAGCAGATCAAGGGCAAGGGGGGTGCGCTCGCGGCGATCGAGTCGGGCGAGTTCGCCCGTGAGCTGTCGGAGGCTGCCTATGACCTGGCAATCTCGATCGAGAGCGGAAAGCGGACAGTCGTCGGCGTGAACCGCTTCCCCTCCCCTGCCGAGCCGCTCGAGGTCTTCCGGATCGACCCGTCGGCCGAGCGGGGACAGATCGACGCGGTGCGCGCGATGCGGGCCAAGCGCGACCAAGCGGCGGTGGACGCTGCACTGGCCCGGCTGCGCGAAGACGTCGCCGCCGGTCGCTCGGTCATGCCGGCGACGATCGAGGCGGTCAAGGCGTACTCGACGATCGGCGAGGTCGTCGACGTGTTGCGCGACGCCTTCGGCGGCTGGACCCCCTCGTCCGCCTTCTGATCCCGGGCGCACCCTCCCGCCGCGATCAACTCGGTGCGGCGAACGCTCGGGTCTGTCGCAGACGGCGCCGCCGCCCCTGGCCACCACCCGGAACCGCAGGTCAGACCACGTCTGACCTGCAGTTTTGCCGTTCTCGGGGTCGGTAGGCGGCCTGATCCCGCGGCAACCGGGGGGAGCGCACCTGCCTGGGCAGCACATGCTCACCGGGATCGTCGGACACCAATGCCATGGACTCAACTGGATCAGCTGAAGGGGGACCTTGGGCCCTCGCGCAAAGAGGCTGCTCGCCACACGCTGGAGGGGTGAAGGCAACCCTGACGACAGAGACCACAGCACGACGTGGGCGACTGCGGCCGCTCGCGCTCGCCGCAACGGTCGCCGCGCTCGTCACAGCATGCAGCATGGGTTCGACCGGGGGGATGGTCGTCGGATCAGGCGATGTCACCTCTGAGACCCGCACCGTCGCCCGATTCACCGAAGTGTCCGCAGACGGCGGCATCCAGCTCGAGCTGGCGACGGGACCTCAGCAAGTGGTCGTCACCGCGCAGCCCAACATCGCCGATATCGCAACGACCGAGGTGTCGGGGTCGCGCCTCACCGTCGACACGACCAGCGGCTACGTCACTGCCCAGGGTCTCGTCGTGAAGGTCACGACGCCACGCATGACCGGGATCGAGCTGTCCGGCGGTGCCAGCGCCAGCGGCGCCGTCGGCACCACCCAGGACCTCGCCTTCACCATGTCGGGAGGTGCCCGGGCGTCGCTCTCCGGCTCCGCCACCAACCTCAGGCTCGAGGCCAGTGGCGGGGCACTGCCTGACCTGAGCGGACTTCAGGCGACGAACGCCACCATCGACCTCAGCGGTGGGGTCGTGGCCTCCGTCCGCGTCAGTGGATCTCTCACCGGGTCAGCTTCCGGAGGTGTGGTGCTCACACTCACGACCCAGCCCGCGAGCTCCAACGTCGAGACGTCCGGCGGGGCCATCGTGCGCAACCCCTGACCACCGTGGCCGGCCCAGCACGCCCAACCCCCAGCACGCCCAACCCCCGTCCAGCACGACGCCGCCGAGGTGACCCAAGATTCCCGCCCTAGTCGCCGGCCGTGTGCTTCGCGCGCTTCACGACCTTCGGGTCAGGGGCAAACACGACGTCCGTGTCCTTGTCCTCGTAGTCGAACTGGTGCAGGAAGGCCCGCAACGCGTTCACTCGAGCCCGCTTCTTGTCGTTGCTCTTCACGGTGAGCCACGGCGCGTACTTCTTGTCCGTGTGCTCGAACATCGCCACCTTGGCATCCGTGTAGGCCTCCCACCGGTCGAGGCTCTCCAGATCCATCGGCGAGAGCTTCCAGCGCCGGACGGGGTCGATCTGTCGGATCGCAAAACGCGTGCGCTGCTCGTCCTGGGTCACCGAGAACCACAGCTTCGTGACGGTCGTCCCGGACTCGACGAGCATCCGCTCGAAGGTCGGCGCCTGGGCCCTGAACACCTCGTACTCCTCGTCCGTGCAAAAACCCATGACCCGCTCCACGCCCGCGCGGTTGTACCAGGACCGGTCGAACATGACGATCTCGCCCGCGGTCGGGAGGTGGCCCACGTAGCGCTGGAAGTACCACTGACCGCTCTCCGTCGACGTCGGCTTGGTGAGCGCCACCACCCGCGCGGCCCGGGGGTTGAGGTGCTCGGTGAAGCGCTTGATCGCCCCGCCCTTGCCCGCCGCGTCGCGCCCCTCGAAGACGATGACGTGCTTCGCGCCCGTGTCCATCGTCCAGTACTGGAACTTCAGCAGCTCGATCTGCAGCAGGTACTTCTCGACCTCATAGCTGTTGCGCGACATCAATTCCTCGTAGGGATACTCGTCGCGCCACGTCTCGACGGCGCTGCCGTCCGGGGCGATGAGGATGGGGTCGTCGCCGTGGTCGTCGCGCACGGTGTACCCCTCGGTCCGCAGCTGGTCGATGTAGGCGCGCAGGGCCATCTTCTGGGGCATGACCCCATTCCAGCGTGCGCGCACCCTCAGTGCCAGCCCAGGGTGGCCCTCGCCACGTCACCGTCCCGAGCAGCAGGTATGCCGTGAGCCTCGCCTCGCAGGCACGCTCGCACAGTCGTGGGCTCGGTCAGCGGCGTCTGAGCGCTCGGACCGCCACGCTGAGGGCCAGGGGCGCGACAACGTGCGGGAGCAGCCAGGCCGGCGAGCCCGGGTCATGCAGACCCGGGCACACCGGCTCAGGCGTGTCGACTCGCACGACGGGGCGTCCGGCAAACTTCGTCCGCAGCTGCTCGTCGGTAGCGGTCAGCGGGTTCAGGCCCTCGAAGACCAGCGCGATTCCGGAGTTGCGCACGACGGCCAGCATTGCCCGCTCCGCCTCGGCCGGGTCCGCCACCGGGGCGGCCCGTCCGTGGACGACCCGACCAGGCAGGGAAAGGGTGACCTGCGGGTCGGCGGTCAGGTTGCGATACCAGTCGGCGTGGGCCCCGAACCCGCAGAGCAGATAGACCCGCCCGTCGAGGATCGCGTAGTTGAGCGGCGTCCGGCGCGGCACGCCGGAGCGCCGCCCGGTCGTCGTCAACGTCAAGAAGTAGCCGATCACGGGGCTGCCCACCCAGGCCCCCACGAGCGGGTGCTGCAGCATCGGCAGCATCACGCGCCGGTTGCCCCACCTGAAGGTCCGTAGCATCCCGTCGCGGACCTCACGGGGCGGCCCCTCCGCGCTGCGCGAGGTCGCCCGTGCCGTCATGTGCTCAGCCTAGGCCGGACGCCGATGCACCAGGACGCAGCCGCACCGTCGGGCTCAAGCACCCCGACCGCGCTGTGACTCGACTCAAACAGGGACTATCGACCCTTTCTGGACGACGGCCTGCCGGTGGATCGTCGGAGACAAGGGAAGACCATCCCAAGGCAGAGGGGCCTGCGATGAAGCGCAAGGGCACGCGCGACGGCATCGGATCCGTGCGATCGGGGAACCGCCTGCTGGGCAGACTGCTGATGGCCTTCGCGCTGGCAGGGTCGCTCGTGCTTCCGGCCTGCTCATCCGACAACGGAGGCGACGGCCCCGGTGCCGCGACGAGCGTGACGGAGCCGTCGACGCCCCCGGACAGCGCGACGCCAGAGCAGACCCCCACCGCCCCGGACCCCGACTCGCAGGCTGAGCCCTACCCGCCCGACTCGCCGGACTCTCCCGACTCGCCCGAGGGCCACTCCGACGCAGCGTGGTTCGCGGAAGCGGACGACGCGTGCCGGCTCGCCGTTGACGAGTACGGCTCGTGGAAGGCGGAGGCCGGCGACAACGCGGCCCCCGAGGCCCTGGCGCTGGGAGCTGCCATCGCTGCCACGCGCGCGGCCGAGACCATCGAAGCCATGCCCGAGCCGACGTCACGCGAGGCGCTCGCCCTGCGCGTCGCCGTCATCGCCTGGGCATCCGCCTACCGCGACCTGGCCGCAGCGATGGACAGCTCCACCTACTCGGAGGTCACGGCTGCAGGCGACGCCGCCCAAGCGGCCGCAGACAAGATCCGGCTCGCCGCCGGCTCGTCCGCGGCGTCGTGTGCCGTCATGGTCGACCGGGTCTGAGACTCACCCACCGCACGCCACGCGCACCCGAAGGCACCCACCTCGGGCGGAGGGCGACGCGCCCGGCTCAGCCGGACGCGTCGCCCTTGGCAGTCACGCGGCGATCATGCTCCACCGACGACCTGCACCGTCAGGCTCCGGTTGCGGGCCAACACCTGTCCACCGGACGAGCGCCACTCGACGTCGACGTTGTGGTAGCCCGGGGCCACGCCGTCGAGCCACGCGGCATACGTGCAGGTGCGGAACGACGCCGAGTCGGTCAGGACGCTGGGCCCGGGAGTCATCACCTCGCCGTCCACGGTCACCCGCACCTCGAGCCGGGCACCGGCCACGGTGCGGGCCTCGGTGACGAAGGTGGCCACCATCGTGCAGGGCACGGTCGTGCGCAGGCTCCCCAGCCCCGGCACGAGACGGGCGAACGCGGTGGCGGAGGTCTGGTCCTCGCGCACCGCCGCGCACACGTCGAGCGTCGTGCTCTCGTGGGGCGGTTCGGCCCGGTCGGACGCGGTGAACGTCGCGGCCCGGCCGAGCGTCGACCCGGTCGCGACGACAGACCCGCCGCCTCCGCCCTCGGCCTCGACGTAGCGCCCGTTCGCCGCCAGCAGGGCGAAACTCCCTCCGGGCCGCAGCCACGCGCGGCGACCCGGCACCACGAGCGTGAACGTCTCCCACTCGCGCGGCCAAGGGCCTGCGGCGCTGACCTTGCCTCCCCCGCCGCCCTCGGCCTGGAGGTAGTGCCCCGAGTCGGAGCGCACGTGGACGCGCGCGCCGCTGGTGAAGCCCCGGGCCGCACGGTCGGCGGCCACGATGTCGAAGGTCTCCCATTCGCGCACCCACGGTCCCCGCGCCGTGAGGCCGGCTCCTCCGCCGTTGTCGGCCTGCAGGAAGTGAACCTTGGAGGTGGTGCGGATCCCGGTCGTGAGCACGCAGTCGGCCGGCTCCGGGTGGAGGGTGGCAACGAACGTCTCCCACGGCCCCAGGACGTCGCGGTTGGCGACCATGATGCCGCCCCCGGCCCCCTCAGCGCAGACGAACTTGCCGCTCGGCGCCTTGAGCCCGAACGAGGAGAAGTGCCCGACCACCGGCGGCTCCCCGGCCGCCGTGACGAGGGTGAAGCGTGCCTGAGCCGTGGGCGCCGCGGCCGTGGCCACGAGCGCGCCGCCGGGCCCTTCCGCGGTGACGTACCGGCCGTTCTGGGTGCGGAGCAGCACGGCGCTGCCCGCCGTCACGTCCGCCCAGTCACCGGTGACGCTCCGCAGGGTGAAGGTCTCCCATTCCCGGGGCCACGGCCCCTTGGCCGTGACCTCTCCCCCGCCACCGTTGACCGCCTGGGCGTAGTAACCGTTGGCCGTCTTGAGGTGCATCGTGACGGACATGACTCCTCCTCGTCTCGCATGGACGGGCCCGAACCATCCGCCGGGCCCACTCCCACGCAAGCCCCTTGCCGGGCCGCCCCACCAGTGCCAAACGTCCCCTTCGGGCCATTTGTCGCGAGCGTCATACCTCGGACGTCACGCGTGCGAGCGGCGCCGCTCGAGGTAGCCCATGACGGGGGTGGCGAGCACGCCGTGCACCACGACGGAGACAACGATGGCAAAGGCCACGGTCGACCAGAGCCAGCGCTCCTCCGGGAAGTAGGCGTGGCCGGCGGCATACGCCAGGTAGTAGAGCGAACCCACGCCGCGCACGCCGAAGAAGGCCGCCGCGAGCGCCTCCTTGCGACCCAGTCCGCCCGGCAGGTCGGGCGACCGCGGGCGCAGCCGCAGGCTCACCACCCCGGCGAAGGGACGGATGAGGAAGACCAGCGCCAGGGCCACGAGCACACCCCGCCAGTCGAGGGAGCCGAGCAGCCCGTTGCTGAGGCCCATGCCGAGCAGCAGCAGGATGATGAGCGTCAGCAGCCGCTCGAGGCGTTGCACGACGTCGTGCATCGAGCGGTGGTACTCGTGCCCCCGCTCCGCCGCGCGCAGGGTGAGCCCGCAGGCGAAGACCCCGAGGAAGCCGTAGCCGTGGGCGACCTGCACCAGGCCGTAGGCCATGACGAGCGCGGCGATGGCGAGCAGCGGCTCCCCCTGCTCGGCGAGCCGCAGGGTCTGCTGGCGCGAGCGGAAGGCGATCCGCCCCAGCAGCCAGCCGAGACCGGCACCGAGCACGATCGCGATGACGACCTTGCCGACGAGGTCCCAGGCCAGCCAGCCGACCCACGACCCCAGCGAGGTCGCGGTGCCGGTCGCGATGAGCAGCGCCGCCGCGACGAAGGGGAAGGCCAACCCGTCGTTGAGACCTGCCTCCGAGGTCAGCGCGAAGCGGACGTCGTCCTCCTCGTCGACCGCCTCGGCCTCCTCCTCGTCTACCGTGCCGCTCTGACGCTCGCGGCCCTGCCCCTCGGCGCCGTCACTGCCGGCGCCGCCAGCCCCGTCACCAGAGCCCTCATCGCCGTGACCCTCGACCTCCCCCTCGCCGTGACCCTCCGCCTTGGGCTCGGCCGGTCCCACGTGCGGTCCCCCGACCTGCACGTCGCCCGCGAGCACGGGGTCGGTGGGCGCCAGCGCCGCACCGAGCAGGAGCGCCGCGGCAGGCGCGAGCCCGAGGCCCCAACCGAGCAGCGACACCCCGGCGATCGTCAGCGGCATACCAATCGCGAGCAGCCGCCACGTCGGCGACCACCGCGCCCAGCTCGCGCGGTCGCGCAGGCGCAGGGGCCGGTCGATGGCGAGCCCGACCCCCATCAGCGCGACGAGCACGGCGAGCTCCGTGATGCGGTCGATCTGGGGGCGGATCTCCAGCGGGTCGAGGGAGAGCCCCTCAGGCAGGGGCAGCAGGCCCACCACCACGCCGACGACGAGGAGCACCATGGCGGCCGAGACCGCATAGCGCTCGAGGAGCCCGGGGAGCACCGCTGCGAGCAGCAGGGCGATGCCGAGAATGAGATAGATCAGGTCGATCGACAGCGTGGGGTCCTTCCAGAGGTATGCCGCGTGCACCTACCCAGCGCGGGCGCGGCGGTCACGACGGGCCCGGTCACAGGCGTGGCGGGCGCGCCGCCCCCCGGCTGGGCGCCCACCACCGCTCCCCCACCGACCGGGGTCCGTCGCTTTTGGCTGAGGCCAAGACTAGGGTCTGGCACGGAAGGCGAAAGGGGTGTTCAAGGTGAGCGACAGCGACACGGCGACGGTGAGCGATCTCGCGCGGGTGGCCGAGCGGTTCCGCGACATCGGCGACCACCTGCGCAAGATGACCCATCGCGACCCCCTCGAGGCGGTCGCCCGGATGGCCGTCGAGCTGATCGACCGCGCCGAGTGGGCCAGCGTCACGCGCTTCGCCGACGGCGAGTTCTCGACGGCGGCGCTCACCGACGAGAAGGCCGGCAAGGCCGACGCGATCCAGTACGCCGTCGGCTCCGGCCCCTGCCTCGACGCGATCCTCCAGAACGCCGTCTTCCGTCCGAGCGACCTGCGGCACTGCGAGGAGTGGCCGGAGTTCGGCCGTCGCGTCTCGCAGGAGGTCGGCGTCGAGAGCATGCTCTCCTACCGGCTGCTCAAGGAGGGCGGCGACGACGACGTCATCGAGGGCCTCAACATCTACTCCCGCGGCCGGGCCGCCTTCGACGACGACGACGTGCTCGTCGGGCTCATGGTCGCCACGCACGGTGCGCTCGCGGCCCAGTCGATCGTCAACGCCCGCAAGGTCGAGAACCTCCAGAAGGCCCTCCTCAGCAACCGCGAGATCGGCACCGCCATGGGCGTGCTCATGACGCGCCACCACGTCACCCGCGACCAGGCCTTCGACCTGCTGCGCATCGCGAGCCAGAACTCCAACCGCAAGCTGCGCGACGTCGCCGTCGAGGTGGCCGAGTCCGGCGAGCTCCCTCTGCCGGCTCGGCGCACCGACGCCGACCGCCTCGACCGCGACGACGACCGCCGCGAGGCCTGACCTGATCCCCGGGCGAGCGATCCCCCGATCGGGTACGGGCCGCAGGTGAGCGACCCGCGACCGCGCCTCGTCGACACCCACGTGCCCGACCGGCCGCAGGGTGTCGTCCTCGTGCTGCACGGCGGCGCCGCACGACGCCAGCGCATGCCGGTCAGCCCCGCGCAGCTGTCGGTGCTGCGGATGGTGCCGGTGGCCGCCCGGGTCGCGCGCACGGCGCCGAGCCTCGCGGTGCAGCGCCTCCTCAACACCTCGCGCGGCTGGGACGCACAGGCGACCCCCGTCGACGACGTGCGCTGGGCGCTCGCCCAGGCGGCGGAGCGCTTCGGGGCCGACCTGCCGGTATGCCTCATCGGCCACTCGCTCGGAGGCCGGGCCGCGCTGCTGGCCGGCTCGCAGCCCGCCGTGCGCAGCGTCGTCGCGCTCGCTCCTTGGCTCTACCCCGCCGACGGCGGCACCGACCTCACCGGCCGTGACGTGCTCATCGTGCACGGCGACCGGGACCGCATCGCCCGGCCCGACATCGCCGAGGAAGTCGCGCGCCGCCTCGCCCGGACGGCCCGGGTGGGTCACGTCACGGTGGTCGGCGGCAAGCACGCCATGCTGCGCCACGTCGCGCACTTCGACGGTCTCGCGGCCGACTTCGCCGCCGCCACCCTGCTCGGCACCGGGGGCGACGGTCTCGTGGGGCGGGCCCTCGCGGGCGAGCAATGGCTGAGCACCGAGCCCGCGGCCAGCTGACAACGGCTCGTCTCAGACAGATCGGCACGAACACGACTCGATGCCGCCACATGGGTAGGCGTCAGGTGTGGCATCGTCCGGCTCCAACAGCGCGGGTCGGGCGGTGTCGCCCCAGACCCCGTCCGAAACTGAGCACTCGACGCAGAGTTCCGTCGAGTGCCCACTTCTCGACACGCATACCCCGTCGAAAAGTGGCCACTCGACGGAAATCCCCGACGAAAAGTGGCCACTCGACGCAGCGGTCACTCGAGTGGTCGCGCCGTCACACACATACCCCGTCGGGAAATGAGCACTCGACCCAGAAGTCCGTCGAGTGCCCAATTCCCGACACGCAACCCCGTCGGAAACTGGGCACTCGACAGTGTTGTCAGGAGGCTTGGCCGAGCCGGCGGCGACCCGTCGTCGGGTCGTCGGCGAGGGCCACCCGCAGGTGCGCGACGAGCCTGCGCAGCGCCCGCGACACCTGCATCTGGCTCATCCCGAGCTGGACGCCGATCTCCCGCTGGGTCAGCTCGTCGACATAGCGCAGCGCGAGCAGCTGCCGCTCGTCGGCGTCGAGGCCGGAGAGGGCGGCGCTGAGGCACACCCGGTCCTCGACCCGGGCCAGCGACTCGTCGTCGTCACCAAGCAGGTAGGCGACCGAGCCCGACTCGTCGTCGGTCGTGCTGGCGTCGAGCGAGGTGGGGTGGAAGCTGCTCGACGCCGCGACGGCCTCCTTGACCGCCGCTCGCGTGACGCCCAGCTCGCGGGCCACGTCGGCGTCGGTGGGGGTGTGCCCGACCTCCTGCTCGAGGCGGTTGCGGCACGACTGCACCTGCACCCGCATCTCCTGCAGCCGGCGGGGCGGCCGCACCATCCAGCCGCGGTCGCGGAAGTGCCGCTTGAGCTCTCCCGAGATCGTCGGCACCGCGAACGCGGCGAACGAGGGCCCCTGCCCGGGCACGTAGCGGTCGATCGCCTTGACGAGCGCGAGCCGGGCCACCTGCACGAGGTCGTCGTGCTCGATCCCCCGCCCGTCGTAGCGCGAGGCCATCGACCCGCAGAGGTCGAGATAGAGCAGCACGATGCGCTCGAGGGCAACGGCACGGGAGCGCCCGTCGGGTGCTGCGGCGAGGGCGGCGAAGAGCTCGGCAGTCTCGGCGTCACGTTCCGCGTGGACGCTGGGGAACGAGGTCTCGGCCTCAGCCGCTGGGCTGCCGGACGTGTTGACGACGGGGGCGCCCGCAGGGGTAGCAGCGGCAAGTGAACGCACGTGTGCCATGACTCATCTCCGGATGATCGGTGACGGAGTCGGCACTGTTGTTGAACCGCTCGGCTCCCCCGACCATGCCACGGGGGCGCAGATGGCGCAAGGGCTCGGTGCCCGCCGGGCGGCACACAGCCGCTGCCGTATGCCGTCCTGTGCGCGCCCGCAGGGCTCCGGGCCAGCGAGGTCTAGCCGAGGTGGCCGCGCACCGAGGCGTGCCCCTTTAGCAGGTTGCGGGCGATGGTGCGGCGCTGGATCTCGTCGGTGCCCTCGTAGATGCGCAGCAGGCGCAGCTCGCGATACCAGCGCTCCACGGGCAGCTCGCGGGTGTAGCCCATGCCGCCGTGCATCTGCAGCACCCGGTCGACGATCTCGTTGGCCTTGACGCCACCGAAAAGCTTGGCCATCGACTGCGACTGGCGCGAGTCGATGCCGTTGTCGACCTGCCACGCAGCGGTCAGCACGAGCCAGCGCAGCGCCTCGATCTCGACGGCGGAGTCGGCCACCATCCACTGGATCGCCTGTCGCTCGGCGATCGGCTGACCGAAGGTCACCCGGTTGCGGGCCCACTCCATGCCCATCTCGACGAGCCGCTCGCAGGAGCCGATCGCGTTGGCGGGCAACATGTAGCGGCCCTTGCCGATCCAGCGCATGGCCAGCTCGAAGCCCTTGCCCTCCTCGCCGAGGATGGCCGAGTGCGGCACGCGCACGTCGTCGAAGACGAGGGCGGCCGGGCCCCACTCGCCCATCGTGTCGATCGGGGTGCTCGTCCAGCCACGGTCGCGGTCGACGAGGAAGCACGTGACACCGCCGTCGGCGCCCAACTCCCTGTCGGTGACGGCGAAGACCATGACGAAGTCGGCCTCGTTGCCCCCGGTGATGAAGGTCTTCTCGCCGTTGATGATCCACACGTCGCCCTCGCGGCGGGCGCTCGTGCGGATCGCCCGCGCGTCCGAGCCGGCGCCCGGCTCGGTGATGGCGAAGCACGACTTCTTGTCGCCGTTGATGGTCGGCACGAGGTAGCGCTCCTGCTGCTCCTCGGTCGCGCTGAAGAGGATGTTGTCGGCCTCGCCGGCGAAGCGGAAGGGCACGAAGGTGCGACCGAGCTCGACCTGGATGAGCGCCGACATGACCGCTCCGAGGCCCATGCCCCCGTGGCTCTCGGGGGTCTGGATGCCGAAGAAGCCGGCAGCCTTCGCCTTGTCCTGCAAGGCTTTGAGCTCTTCGTCGGTGACGCCCTTCTCACCCCGGCGCTCACGGGTGAGCACCTGCTGCTCGAGCGGCATCAGCTCCTTGGTGACGAAGGTGCGCACCCAGTCACGGATGTCGCGCTCCTCGGCCGACAGGTTGAGGTCCATCTCAGCTCTTCTCTCTCGGGGTGGCAGTCGCGGGGGCGTGCTTGCGCAGCTCGGCTTTGGCCAGCGCGTTCTTGTGCACCTCGTCGGGGCCATCGGCGAAGCGCAGCGTGCGGATGCCCGCGAAGGCGATCGCGAGCTCCGTGTCCTGGCTGAGGCCCGCGGCTCCGTGGGTCTGGATGGCCTTGTCGAGGATCCACTCGACGGTCTGGGGCGTCGCGATCTTGATCGCCTGGATCTCGCTGTGAGCGCCCTTGTTGCCCACGGTGTCCATGAGCCAGGCGGTCTTGAGCACGAGGAGCCGGAGCTGCTCGACCCGCACCCGCGACTCGGCTATCCAGTCACGCACGACACCCTGCTCGGCGAGGGGCCGGCCGAAGGCGACCCGCTCGGAGGCCCGCCGGCACATGGCCTCGATGGCGACCTCGGCGATGCCGATCGAGCGCATGCAGTGGTGGATGCGGCCGGGGCCGAGCCGGGCCTGCGCGATGGCGAAGCCCGTGCCCTCCTCGCCGATGAGGTTGCTCGCCGGCACCCGCACGTCGGTGAAGCGCAGCTCCGCGTGGCCACCGTGGTCGTGGTCGTCGTAGCCGAAGACCTCCATGCCGCGCACGACCTCGAGCCCCGGAGCGTCCCGCGGCACGAGGATCATCGACTGCTGGCGGTGCCGGTCGGCCGTGGGGTCGGTCTTGCCCATGACGATGAAGATCTCGCACTCGGGGTTCATCGCCCCGGTGATCCACCACTTGCGGCCGTTGATGACGTAGTCGTCGCCGTCGCGCACGATGCTCATGCCGATGTTGGTGGCATCGCTGCTCGCGACGTCGGGCTCGGTCATGGCGAAGGCCGAGCGGCTCTCGCCGCGCAGCAAGGGTGCCAGCCACCTCTCCTGCTGCTCGGCGTTGCCGAACTGGGCGAGCACCTCCATGTTGCCGGTGTCGGGCGCCGCACAGTTGAGCACCGCCGGGGCGAGCCGGATGCAGCGGCCGGTGATCTCGGCGAGCGGGGCGTACTGCAGGTTGGTCAGTCCGGCGCCGTGCTCGCCGGGGAGGAAGGCGTTCCAGAGCCCCAGGTCGCGGGCCTCCTGCCGCAGGTCCTGCAGCACGGGCGCCGTGCTCCAGGCCCACGGGTCCGGCAGCGCCGACACCTGCTCGTCGAAGGTCGCGAGCGAGGGCGCGATGCGCTCGTCCATGAAGCCGAGCAGCCGCTGGCGCAGCTCCTCGGTGTGGGCATCGAATCCGAAGTCCATTCAGTCCTCCTCGAGTGCGCGCAGGCCGGCGGCGACGAGCGGGCCGGTGGCCTGCCCGATCGACGCGAAGCCCGCGCCGACGGTCTGGCCCTGTGTGTAGCGGTAGTGGATCCCCTCGAGGATCACGGCGAGCTTGAAGTAGGCGAGCCCCAGATGGAACGACAGGCTCGAGAGGTCGCGCCCGCTCGCCGCGCCATAGCGCTCGAGCAGCTCTGCGGCCGTGGGGAATCCGGGAGCCAGCGCGACGTCGGAGACCGCGTTGGTCTGCATCATGTGCGGCAGCGACTGGTAGGCCGCGAGCAGCGCGACGTCGGTCAGCGGGTCGCCGATCGTGGCCATCTCCCAGTCGAGCACCGCGGTCACCTCGTCTCGGCGGTCTTGGCCATCTCGCTCGCGCACGAGGAGGTTGTCGAGACGGAAGTCGCCGTGCACCACCGCGGGCGGGCCCTGCTCGGGCACCGAGGCGGCCAGCCGGGCGTGCAGCTCGTCGACCCCGTCGATGTCGCGGCTGCGCGAGGCGTCGAGCTGTTGCTTCCAGCGCCGCACCTGCCGCTCGAGGAAGCCCTCGGGCCGACCGAAGTCGCCGAGCCCGACCTCCGCCGGGTCGACCTTGTGCAGCGCCACCAGGGTGTCGACCATCCGATCGGCGATGGCGCGAGTTCGACTGGGGCCCAACGGCTCCAGCTCACGCGCGAGCCGGTAGGGCGTGCCCTCGACGCGCTCCATGACGTAGAACGGGGCGCCGATGACCGCGTCGCCCGGGCACACGGCATACGTCTCGGGGACCGGCACGGGAGTGTCACGCAGCGCCGTGATGACGCGGTGCTCACGCACCATGTCGTGGGCGGTGGCGAGCACGTGGCCGAGCGGTGGACGGCGCACGATGACGGTGCGCCGCCCGTCGCCGACCTCGTAGGTCAGGTTGGACTTCCCCCCGGCGATGACGCGGCCGGTCAGCCCACCCTCGAGCAGCCCGGGGGCCTCCTCGTCGAGGAAGGCCCTGAGCCGGTCGAGCGGCAGGCCGGGAGGGTCCTGCTGGGCGAGGTCTGCGTCGGGGAGGTCTGGCACGTCAGGCCTTCGGGCCACCGGCGACGTAGATGACCTGGCCGGAGACGAAGCCGGCCCCCTCGCTCGCGAGGAACGACGCGGTCGCCGCGATGTCCTCGGGCTGCCCGACGCGAGCAACCGGGATCTCCTTCGCCGCGCCCTCGAGGAACTGCTCGAAGGTGATGCCCATGCGCTCGGCGGTCTGACGCGTCATGTCGGTCGCGATGAAGCCCGGGGCGATGGCATTGGCGGTGACCCCGAACTTGCCGAGCTCGATGGCGAGCGTCTTCGTGAAGCCCTGCAGTCCGGCCTTGGCCGCGGAGTAGTTGGCCTGCCCGCGGTTGCCGAGGGCCGAGGTGGAGCTGAGGTTGACGATGCGCCCGAACCTCGCCTCGATCATGTGCTTCTGCGTCGCGCGCGTCATGAGGAAGGAGCCGCGCAGGTGGACGTTCATCACGGCGTCCCAGTCGTCGACGCTCATCTTGAAGAGCATGTTGTCGCGGATGATGCCGGCGTTGTTGACCAGCACCGTCGGCGCGCCGAGCTCGGTCGCGACGCGGTCGACGGCGGACTGCACCGCGGCTTCGTCGGACACGTCGACCCCGACAGCGAGGCCCCTGCCACCCGCGGACTCGATCTCGGAGACGACTGCAGCGCAAGCGGACTCGTCGAGGTCGAGGACGGCGACGGCATACCCGTCGGAGGCGAGGCGCTTGGCCACGGCGGCACCGATGCCGCGGGCGGCTCCGGTGACGATGGCGGTGCGCTGCGTGCTGGTCTGGGCTGCCGGGGTGGGCTGGTCGGTCATGCGTTCTCCTGGTTCGGGGTGGGCTGGCTGTCGAGCTTCTGCTGGAGCCGGTTCATGCCGGCGAGCCAGGCGTCGGGGTGCGCCGCGCGGTGGGCGTAGTAGTCGCGCACCTCGGGGTGCGGCAGGACGAGGAAGTCGTTGCTGCCGAGGGCCGTCCACACGGCATCGGCGACCTTGTCGGGCGTGACGGCGGCGTCGAGCGTCAGCAGCGCCTGCAGCGGCCCCGACTCCTCGAGCATCCTCGTCTGCACGCCCTGGGGGCAGATCGCCTGGACGACGATGCCGCGGTGGCGATAGGTGGCGCTCAGCCACTCGGCGAACGCGACGGCCCCGTGCTTGCTCACGGAGTAGGGCGCGTCGCCGAGCATCGTCAGCAGACCCGCGGCCGACGCGGTGACGACGAAGCGGCCACCCCCGGCCTCGAGCCAGCGCGGCACGAGGTGGCGGGCCGCACGCACGTGGGCCATGACGTTGGTGTCGAGCACCCGCTGCCACTGCTCGTCGGTGGCCTCGAGCCCCGCCAGCGTGCCGATGCCCGCGTTGGCGAAGAAGGCGTCCACGTGGCCGAGGTGGGCGTAGGCCGCATCGACCAGGTCGCGCACGCCCGCGTCGGTCGAGGTGTCGCCGGGGACGGCGAGGGCGCCGAGCTCCTCCGCCACGACGGCGAGCTCGGTGGCGTCGAGGTCGGCGACGACGACAGACCACCCCTCGCGCACGAGACGGGTGGCGATGGCGCGGCCGATCCCCCGGGCTGCCCCGGTGACGACGGCGGTGTCGACCATGTGGTGCTCTCCTTGCCTCAGGCTCGGCAGTGCGTGACTAAGCGCTTGCTTACCCTGTCCACTCGGGGCGCCCCACGTCAAGTGCCGACCGGCCGAGCGGGCGCGCCGGGGCGAGTACATTCGGCGCCATGAGTGAGCGCCGGCGAGGCACCGTGGTCGGCAACGCCGTCGGAGGTGTCGTCGGCGGCATGGTCGGGGGTGTGGGCGGCATCGTCGACCGGGCCGGGCGGGTCGGCACGACTGCCGTGGGCGCGGTGGTGGCAGCGGGCGCCGCCCTGCGCCTCTCACCGTGGCCGTCGGCCCTGGCGATCCGCGCGGTCTTCGACCGGGGCGCCGCCCGGGCGAGCGCCGCACTCGTGCCGCACGCGCCGACCGACCTCGTCGAGGTCATCGACGAGGCGTATGCCGTCTCCGACCCCGACGGACGCCTCGACGTCTTCCGCCCCGACCGCCAGGAGGCACTGCCCACCATCGTGTGGGTGCACGGCGGCGCCTTCGTGTCGGGCACCAAGGGCGACATCGCCAACTACCTGCGCGTGCTCGCCGGGCGCGGCTTCACCGTCGTGGGCGTCGACTACTCGATCGCCCCGGGCAAGCGCTACCCCACCCCGGTGCGCCAGGTCGCCGCCGCTCTCGCCCACCTCGTCGACCACGCCGACCGGCTCGGCGTCGACCCCGGACGGATCGTGCTCGCGGGCGACTCGGCCGGAGCGCAGATCGCCGCGCAGGTCGCGAGCCTCGTGACCGACCCCGACTACGCGTCACGGGTGGGCATCGCGGTGGACCTGCCCCCCGCCAGCCTGCGCGGCGTCGTGCTCTTCTGCGGGGCCTTCGACTTCGAGCTGTCGCACGGCAGCTCGAGGCTCGGCGCCTGGCTCGTCGACACCGCCCTCTGGTCCTACCTCGGCACCCGCGACCACCGCTCCGACCCCGCCTCCGCGCTCGCGTCGGTGCCACAGAACCTTCCGGCGGCCTTCCCGCCCGCCTTCGTGGCGGCGGGCAACGCCGACCCGCTCCTGCCACACTCGCTCGGCCTCGCGACCGCGCTCGACCGCGTCGGGGTCGACCACGAGACGCTCTTCTTCGAGAGCGACCACGAGCCGCGGCTGGGTCACGAGTTCCAGTTCGACCTCGACACCGAGGCCGGTCGGATCGCCCTCGACCGGGCCGTCGCCTTCGTGGAGCGCGTCAGCGGCTGACGTGAGCGGAAGGCGGGGCACTCGGGCGGAGGCCTCGGGGGTGGAGGCCGTCGGTGGTGGGAGGCAGGATCGGGGCATGCAGCTCTCCGACGTCGTCGACACCGCGCGCACCGTGGCCGCGACCAGCTCGCGCACCGCCAAGGTCGAGGCGCTCGCCGCCTGCCTGCGGCGAGCGGCGGTCGACGGTCCCGAGGTCATCGAGGTCGTCGCCGCCCACCTGTCGGGGGTGCTGCCGCAACGGCGCATCGGCGTCAGCTGGCGGGGTCTCCAGAGCCTCCCCGAGCCGGCCACCGAGTCGAGCCTCACGGTCGAGGAGGTCGACGCGGCCGCGAGCACCATCGCGGCCATCACCGGATCGGGCTCTGCCGCAGCCCGATCCACCGCCGTGCGTGACCTCTTCGGCCGTGCCACGCCCGACGAGCAGGCATGGTTGCGGGGGCTGATCACCGGTGAGACCCGACAGG
Source organism: Humibacillus xanthopallidus (assembly GCF_044793955.1). Classification (GTDB taxonomy): domain Bacteria; phylum Actinomycetota; class Actinomycetes; order Actinomycetales; family Dermatophilaceae; genus Humibacillus; species Humibacillus xanthopallidus_C. The sequence goes on from NZ_CP084995.1 coordinate 4,075,343, forward strand.
GCGCGGGCGACGGCGTCATGCTCCAGGCCATCGCCAAGGCGGCCGAGGTGCCCGATGCCGCCGTGCGCCGGGCGGTCATGCTCGCGGGCTTCGCCGGCCCGGTCGCCCGCGCTGCCCTCGCCGGGGGCGCCGATGCCCTCGACGCGCTGACGCTCGAGGTCGGCCGGCCGCTGCGGCCGATGCTCGCCGGCTCGGCGCCCGACGTCGCCGCGGCGCTCGCCACGCTGGGAGGCGAGGCCGTCGTCGAGACCAAGCTCGACGGCATACGGCTGCAGGCCCACGTCGACAACCGCACGTCCCCCGGCACGGTGCGCCTCTTCACCCGCACGCTCGACGAGGTCACCGACCGCATGCCCGAGATCACCGAGGCTCTCGCAACCCTCGACGTCGAGACGCTCGTGCTCGACGGTGAGGTCATCGCGCTCGGCGAGGGCGGCCGCCCGCAGCCCTTCCAGGTCACCGGTGCGCGCACGGCGAGCAGCGCCGACGTCGCGCGGCTCCGCGAGGAGGTGCCGCTGACGCCCTACTTCTTCGACGTGCTGCACGTCGACGGCGACGACCTGCTCGACGAGCCGGCCGCCACCCGGTGGAGCCGCCTCGCCCAGACGGTGCCCGCCGCGTGGCTCGTGCCCCGTGAGCTCACTGACGACCCCGAGCGCGCCCAGCAGTTCTTCGACGACCTCGTCGCGGCCGGCCACGAGGGCGTCGTCGTCAAGGACCCCGCCCTGCCGTATGCCGCCGGCCGGCGCGGCCCCGGGTGGGTCAAGGTCAAGCCCCGCCACACCCTCGACCTCGTCGTGCTCGCCATCGAGTGGGGCAGCGGCCGCCGCAAGGGCTGGCTGTCCAACATCCACCTCGGGGCGCGCGACGCCGACACGGGCGAGCTCGTCATGCTCGGCAAGACCTTCAAGGGCATGACCGACGAGATGCTCGCGTGGCAGACCCGCCGCTTCGACGAGCTGGCCACCGAGCGCGGCGACTGGGTCGTGCGCGTGCGTCCCGAGCAGGTCGTCGAGATTGCCTTCGACGGCGTGCAGCGCTCGACCCGCTACCCCGGCGGCATGGCGCTGCGCTTCGCCCGGGTGCTGCGCTATCGCGACGACAAGCCGGTCTCCGAGATCGACACCGTGCAGACCGTGCGCGCCCTCGCGGGCTGGTGACGTGCCGCTCCCCGTCGGGGAGCGAAAGCCGCAATTCGGCCGCTCCTATCTCTTGCCGACCCCTGGGTATGTAGGTAAGTTCCGCTCTGATGACTGATTGCGTGAATTCCTTACATGCCAGGGAGGCGTCATGTCCACGTCAGAACTTCCCCGCAGGACCGTGCTCGCGGGAGGACTCGCCACCGCGGCCGTCGCCGCCGTCAGCGGCCGCGCCGACGCCGCGAGAGGCGGCGTGGCAGGGCCCGCCGCAGAGACCGGCTGGGTCACCTCGACCCTCGCCCGGATGACGCTGGAGGAGAAGGTCGGCCAGCTCTTCATCCAGAACGTCTACGGCCGCGACGCCACGACGCCCGACAGCCGCAACCTGCCGCTCTACGGCGTGGCGAGCCCGGCCGAGGTCGTGCAGAAGTACCGCCTCGGCGGGGTCATCTACTTCGCGTGGACCGACAGCGTGCAGAACCCCGACCAGATCGTCGGCCTGTCCAACGGCCTCCAGCGCTCCGCGCTGACGCAGCAGTCCAAGGTGCGCGTGCCGCTGCAGATCGCCATCGACCAGGAGCAGGGCGTCGTCACCCGCATCGGACCGCCCGCGACGCAGTTCCCCGGGTCCATGGCCCTCGGCGCGGGTGGCAGCGCGCCGGACGCACGCACCGCCGCGGCGATCACCGGGCGCGAGCTGCTCGCGATGGGCGTCAACACCAACTTTGCGCCGGTCTGCGACGTCAACGTCAACCCGCTCAACCCCGTCATCGGCACGCGCTCCTTCTCGTCGCACCCCGATGTCGCCGCCGAGCTCGTCGCCGCCCAGGTCGCGGGCTACCAGCGAGACGGCGGCGTCTCGTCGTCTGCCAAGCACTTCCCGGGGCACGGCGACACCGCCACCGACAGCCACGTCGCGTTCCCGATCATCACGCACACGCGCGAGGAGTGGGAGTCGATCGACGCGCCGCCCTTCCAGGCCGCGATCAACGAGCAGATCGACATGATCATGACGGCGCACCTCGCCTTCCCGGCGCTCGACGACTCCGGCCACCCCGCCACCCTGAGCAAGCCGATCATGACCGGCGTGCTCCGCGAGGAGCTCGGCTTCGACGGCATCATCGTCACCGACTCCCTTGCCATGCAGGGCGTTCGCGACCTCTACGGTGACGCCGAGGTGGCGGTGCGCGCGCTGCTCGCAGGCGTCGACCAGCTGCTCATGACCCCGGCCATGGACGAGGCGTATGCCGCCGTGCTGGACGCGGTGCGCAGCGGCCGCATCCAGCAGGGCGAGCTCGACACCAAGGTGCGTCGCGTGCTGCGCCTCAAGTACCGCCGCGGTGTCGTGGCCCAGCCCTACGCCGACCCTGCGCGCGTCTCTGCCGTGGTCGGCACTCCCGCCAACCTCGCCGCCGCGGCCTCGGTCACCGACCGCACGACGACGCTCGTCAAGAATGACGACAAGGCCCTGCCGATCGCCCCGAGCGGCAAGAAGGTGCTCGTCACGGGCTACGGCGTGTCGACGACCGCCACGCTCGCTGCCGCCCTGACCGCCAAGGGTGCGACGGTCCAGACGATCCAGACCGGGACCTCACCCACCGATGCCGCAGTCGCCTCCGCGGTCGCCGCCGCCTCCGACAAGGACGTCGTCGTCGTCACGACGATGAAGGCGTGGGACACGAGCGTCACCGACAATCGCGGCGGTCAGCAGAAGCTCGTCACGCAGCTGCTCGCCACGGGCAAGACGGTCGTGGTCGTCGCCGTGCGCGATCCCTACGACATCGCCTACTTCACGAGCGCACCGACCTACGTCGCGACCTACTCCTACAGCCCCGTCGCGATCGAGGCGGCCGCCCGCGTGCTCGTGGGCGAGGTCGCGCCGACGGCCTCCCTGCCGGTCGACATCCCCGTCGCCGGCGACCCGGCCACGGTGCTCTACCCGTTCGGCCACGGCCTCACCTACTGACCCTCGAACGACCCCGACACCTCACGACCTGACACCGCACGACCTGACACCGCATCGACAGGGAGCGACCCAGATGACCCATCTCAACCGCAGACAGCTGCTCACCGCCGGCGCCCTCGGCGCCGTCGCCATCCCGGCCGGCGCGTCGGGTGCCCTTGCCGCACAAACCGGCCCGGCGGCATACGCCGGCAACTTCCCCCGCAACCCCGTCACGACGGGGGCGCAGAGCGCGGCCGCGGCGAACTGGTCGGCGCTCTCGGGTCAAAAGGTCGGCATCATCACCAACCCGACGGGCATCCTCACCAACCTGCGCACCATCGTCGACGAGATGCACGAGTCCGGGGCCGTCGACATCGTCGGCGTCTTCGGTCCCGAGCACGGCTTCCGCGGCACCGCTCAGGCAGGTGACTCCGAGGGCAACCACACCGACCCGCGCACCGGGCTCATGGTCTACGACGCCTACGGCGCCAACGCGGCCAAGATGACGACGCTCTTCCGCACCGCCGGCGTCGAGACCGTCGTCTTCGACATCCAGGACGTCGGCGCCCGCTTCTACACCTACATCTGGACGATGTACACGGCGATGCGCGCTGCCGTCGCGGTCGGGGCCCGCTTCGTCGTGCTCGACCGGCCGAACCCCATCGGTGGCAAGGCGATCGGGCCGATGATGACGACCCCGTGGACCTCCGGCGTCGGCGCCAAGGAGATCGTCCAGGCCCACGGCATGACCGTCGGCGAGCTCGCGCGCTACTTCGACGGCGAGTTCCTCCCCGCCGAGGCCGGCGGCCGCGTCGCCGAGCTGTCCGTCATCGAGGTCAAGGGCTGGCGCCGCGACGTGCCGTATGCCGACACCGGGCTCCCGTGGGTCATGCCGAGTCCCAACATGCCGACCCCCGACACCGCGCTCGTCTACCCCGGCACCGGGATGTTCGAAGGGACCAACCTCTCGGAAGGCCGCGGCACGACCCGGCCGTTCGAGCTGATCGGCGCGCCCTACGTCGACTACAAGTGGGCCGAACGCCTCGCGTCCCTCGACCTGCCCGGCGTCGGCTTCCGTGAGGCGTACTTCTCCCCCACCTTCAGCAAGCACACGGGCCGTGTCTGTGGTGGCGTGCAGGTGCACGTCACCGACCCGTCGACCTTCGACCCGATCAGCTCCTCCGTGGAGATGCTCGTCGCGGCCAAGGCGCTCTACAGCGACTTTGCCTGGCGCTACGACTCCTACGACCCGGCCCGCCCCTACTGGATCGACAAGCTGACCGGCTCGCAGCGACTGCGCACGCAGATCTCCGCCGGCGCGTCCGCTGACGAGGTCGTCGGAGCGTGGCGCGAGGAGCTCGCCGCCTTCGACGCCCGGCGGCAGCAGTACCTGCTCTACAACGGCCCGTCGCACTGACCCACCCACCCGCCTGCTGCACCATCAAGGAGTGACATGCGCCTGCGCACCCTCGTCCCGGCCGCCGTCGGCGCCCTCGCCCTCGCCGGCAGCCTCATGACCACGGCGCCGGCGAGCGCCGACGACTTCAGCCGGCCCGATCGCGGCTTCGCCCCACCCAACACGGTGCTGCGCGATGCCGCTCCGGCCCAGGTCGGTCTCGACCCGGAGCCCATCGCCGAGGCCGTCGACCTCATCCGCGCCCACGAGGAGGCGCCGGCCGGCAGCCGGCCGCTCTATGCCGGCGCGGTCGGGATCATGGGCCACGACGGACGCATCGTCGAGCGGGACGCGAGCGGCTGGGCGCTGCGCTACGCCACCTCGACGACGGAGCTGCCGCGCGACCAGTGGGTGCCGATGCGCGACGACACGGTCTTCGACCTCGCGTCCGTGTCCAAGCTCTTCACCTCGATCGCCGTGGTCCAGCTCGTCGAGGAGGGCCAGGTCGCCCTCGAGAGCCCGGTCGCGGCATACCTGCCGGAGTTCGCGGCGAACGGCAAGGGCGGCGTCACGGTGCGCCAGCTGCTCACCCACACGTCGGGTTTCACCTCGTGGCTGCCGCTGTGGAGCAGGTGGCCCGACAAGGCCTCACGCATCAAGGCCGTCATGGACCAGCCGCTGACCAACCCGGCCGGGTCCACCTACCTCTACAGCGACCTCAACCTCATCACCCTCGGTGTGATGGTCGAGAAGCTGCGGGGCGCCCCGCTCGACGCCGTCGTGCGCGACCGCATCACCGCGCCCCTCGGCATGGGTGACACGGGCTACAACCCCACGGACCGCGAGCGCACCGCGGCCACGGAGTACCAGACGTCTCCCCCGCGCGGCATGGTCCGTGGCGAGGTGCACGACGAGAACGCGTGGTCGCTCGGCGGCGTCGCCGGCCACGCTGGCGTCTTCTCGACGGCTGACGACCTCGCCGTCCTCTCGCAGGCGCTGCTCAACGGCGGCACCTACGACGGCGAGCGCATCCTCAGCCGCAAGAGCGTCGAGGCCCTCATCACCAACTTCAACGGAGCCTTCCCGGGCGACGACCACGGTCTCGGCTTCGAGCTCAACCAGCGCTGGTACATGGACACGCTGTCCGGGCCGCGCACCGCCGGCCACACCGGCTACACGGGCACCTCGATCGTCATCGACTTCAGCTCGCGGTCGTTCGCGATCCTGCTCACCAACCGGGTGCACCCCTCTCGCACCTGGGGCTCGGTCAACATCGCTCGCCGGGAGTGGGCGCACGGCCTCGGTGCGGCCATGGCGGTCCGGCCCAAGCACGGTGACACCGCCTGGTTCACCGGTGGTGAGAACGCCACGACCTCGACCCTGACGACCGAGCCCTTCACGGCCCCCGTCGCCGGGGCACGCCTCGGCTTCGACCTCTTCCTCGACACCGAGGAGACCGACCTGCTCCACCTCGAGCGCTCGAGCGACGGCGGAGCGACGTGGACACCGGTCCCCTTCGAGGTCAGTGACCGCGGTGAGACCACGCCGTCCGACGGCATCATCTCCGGGGCGGGCGACCGTCGCTGGGTGCAGGTGCGCGCCGACCTCCCCGGCGGCGCACAACAGCTGCGCTGGCGGCACACCACCGACGGCGGTTACCTCGGCAGGGGCGTGGTCGTCGACGACGTGCTCGTCAACGGCCCGGGCGGTGTGCTTCTCGACGGCGAGAAGACGCCCCAGGCGTTCACGGCCGATGGGTGGGTGCTCACCGGCCGCAGCGCCGTAGCGTAGGCCCCATGTCGATCCCGGATGAGCTGCCGACTCGCCCGCTCGCGGCCGCTGCGCCCCTGCTCATCCGGCTCCGCGCGATCCGCCCGTCGCTGACACCGGCGGAGGAGCGCGTGGCAGAGGTGGTGCTCGCCGACGCCCGGCGCTCGGCGGGCCTGACGATCAGCGCGCTGGCGACGGCGGCGCGCACGTCGGAGACGACGGTCCTGCGCTTCTGCCGGCGTCTCGGGCTCCCGGGCTACCCGCAGCTGCGGCTGGCGCTCGCCGAGGAGTCTGCGCAGCCGCGCACGCTGGGCGGCAGCGGCACCGACATCAACGCCGGCGACGCCATCGACGACATCATCGCCAAGGTCGCCTTCACCGACGCGAGTGCTGTCGAGGAGACGGCCCACCAGCTCGACCGGGTCGCGCTCGCGAGTGCGGCCGCGGCCATCGCGACGGCCGGACGGGTCGACATCTACGGCATGGGCGCGAGCGCCATCGTCGGCACCGACCTGCAGCAGAAGCTGCACCGCATCGGCGTCATCGCCTTCGCGTGGAACGACCCCCACATCGCCCTGACGAGCGCGGCCCTGCTGCGACCCGGCGACGTCGCCGTCGGCATCTCCCACTCCGGCACCACGACGGAGACCATCGAGTCGCTCGCCGCGGCGCGGGCCACGGGAGCGACGACGGTCGCCCTGACGAACTTCCCGCTGTCCCGACTGGCCGCCGACGCCGACCTGCTCCTGACCACCTCGGCCCGCGAGACCAACCTCCGGTCCGGCGCGACCGCCAGCCGAATCGCCGCCCTGACGGTCGTCGACTGCCTCTATCTCGCCGTCGCCCAGCGCGACCTGGGGCGTGCCCGCAAGGCGGTGGCCGAGACCCGCAGGGCCGTCGGCAGCCACCACGTGATCGACTAGGGGCAGCTCGCGCGGGTGACCGGCGCCGAGATTGACCAACCGTCAGCGTCTGACACCCCCAAGATCTAGGGTCGGAGCGGGAGCCTGTCCGGCTGCCCGCCCGACGAGGAGAGCCGATGAACGACACGCCCCACCGCCCCGGCCTCGGCTCGATGCCCCACGAGGGCGGCACCGCCTTCCGAGTCTGGGCGCCGCACGCCGACGCCGTCGCCGTGACCGGCAGCTTCACCGAGTGGTCCGGCGACGGTCACGCGATGGAGGCCGAGGACAACGGCCACTGGTACGTCGACGTCGACGGCGTCGAGCCGGGTGCTGAGTACCAGTTCGTCATCCACAACGGTGACCAGCGGCTCATGCGGATCGACCCGCGGGCCCGGGCGGTCACCAACTCCTCCGGCAACGGCCTCGTCTACGACCGTGACGCCTTCGACTGGCAGGGCGACTCCTTCGCCTGCCCGCCGCACGACCAGCTCGTCATCTACGAGACCCACATCGGCTCCTTCATGGCGCACCACGGCGAGGCCGGAGACCTCGAGGGGCTGGCCGGCAAGCTCGACTACCTCGTCGCGCTCGGCATCAACGCCATCGAGCTCATGCCCGTCACCGAGTTCGCCGGCGACTATTCCTGGGGCTACAACCCCTCCAACCCCTTCGCCGTGGAGAACACCTACGGCGGCCCCGACCTGCTCAAGGCCTTCGTGCGCGAGGCCCACCGGCACGGCATCGCCGTGATCGTCGACGTCGTGCTCAACCACTTCGGCCCGAGCGACCTCGCCCTGTGGCAGTTCGACGGCTGGAGCGAGAACGACAAGGGCGGCATCTACTTCTACAACGACGAGCGCTCCTCGACGCCCTGGGGCGACACCCGTCCCGACTACGGCCGCGAGCAGGTGCGGGCCTACCTGCACGACAACGCGCTGATGTGGTTCGACGAGTACCACATGGACGGTCTCCGCTTCGACGCGACGCTCTACATCCGCACCATCGACGGGCTCGGCACCGGCGACATCCCCGAGGGCTGGGACGTCATGCGCGCCATCACCGCGAGCGTGCGCGAGACCCGGCCCGACAAGATCCTCATCGCCGAGGACCTGCAGAACGACGCGGCCCTGACGACCTTCGGCGAGGGCGGCGCCGGCTTCCACTCGCAGTGGGACGCCGGCTTCGTGCACCCCGTGCGTCAGGCCCTGACCGCCGTCGACGACAGCGAGCGGTCGATGACCGAGCTCGCCGAGGCCATCGGCGCCGACGACAACCCGTTCGCCCGCATCATCTACACCGAGAGCCACGACGAGGTCGCCAACGGCAAGCTGCGGCTCACGCAGGAGATCGACGGCGGCGACCCGGGCGGCTGGGCCGCACAGAAGCGGGCGACCCTCGGGCTCTGCATCGCCCTCACCGGGCACGGCATCCCGATGATCTTCCAGGGGCAGGAGTTCCTCGAGGACGAGTGGTTCCGCGACGACGTGCCGCTCGACTGGGAGCGCGCCGAGCAGTTCCGCGACATCGTGCGACTCGCCCGTGACCTCATCTGCCTGCGACGCAACGCCGAGGGCACGTCGGCCGGCCTCACCGGCAACACCTTCGCCCTGCTCCAGGTCGACGACGAGGCCAAGACGCTCGCCTGGGCCCGTGCCCGCGGCGACGAGGCAGCCGTCGTCGTCGTCAACCTCAGTGCCGAGCCGCGCGACGTCACGACGCCGCTGCCCAGCGCCGGCCACTGGGCGGTGCGCTTCAACTCCGACGCCTCCACCTACAGCGCCCTCTTCGCCGGCCACGAGACCCACGACCTCGACGCCGTCGACGACCCCGACGACGACCAGCCGCCGCACGGCACCGTCTCGGTGGGCGCCTACTCGCTCGTCGTGCTCACCCGCGCCTGAGGCGATGTGATGTATGCCGCCCGGCCTCCTCGGGGCCGGGCGGCCTCGCGCGTCTAGCGTGGGGAGGGGAGCATCCTTCGCAGACAGGAGCGTCCAATGAGAGCCACGAGTGCAGTGAGTGCAACGACCGACAAGACGTCGCCGACGGTGAGCGTGAGCCACCTCGGTGGTGACCGGTTCGAGATCGCCGTGCGCGGTCACCGCATCACGGTCGACCAGCCCGAGGCGATGGGGGGTGACGACACGGCCCCGACGCCGACGGAGCTCTTCGTCGCCAGCCTCGCGTCGTGTTCCGCCTTCTATGCCCGTCGCTACCTCTCGCGGCACGACCTGCCGGTGGAGGGCCTGCGCGTCGAGACGACCTATGCCATGGGCACGACGCCCTCACGGGTCTCGAGCTTCGACGTCAAGGTGCACCTCCCGGAGGGTGTGCCGCAGAGCCGCCACAAGCCGCTGCTCGCCATGATCGACCGCTGCACGGTGCACGGCACCCTGACGCACGAGCCCGAGGTGACGATCTCGCTGGTGCCCTGAGCCCCGGACGCACGACGTTGGCAGACCGTAAGGACCTCGTCATGGTCACGGCCCGCTGGCACGCGGTGGAGTGGAGCATCGACCCCGACGCGCCGGTCGGGGCCCCCGCGCCAGCGACGTCCGAGACGTGGCTGCCACCACGGAGCGACCATGACCCAGCACCAGACACCCGCCTCGCCCGACTTCTCAGCGCCCCACCCGCCGCCGGACGACGACTCACCACCACACGACCCGTCGCCGGTCGACCCGACCCGGAGGCGCCGCCCGCGGCGCTCGCTGCTCGTCGCCATCGCCGTCGTCGGCACGGCCCTGCTCGTCGCGGCCCTGGTCCTCTTCGAGCCATGGCGGCTGATCACCCGCAGCACGGTCGACGAGGCCGCGCCCGCCGCCAGCCAGGTGCTCGGTGAGGGTCGCTTCGTCGACGCGGAGCACGCCACGTCGGGCACCGCCCGCATCGTGGAGCTGGCCGACGGCTCCCGCTCCCTGCGGCTCGAGGGCTTCTCGACGAGCGACGGCCCCGACGTCGACGTCTGGCTCACCGACCAGCCCGCGGGTGGCGACTGGCACAGCTATGACGACGGGGTCCACGTCTCCCTCGGTGACCTCAAGGGCACCGACGGCAACCAGAACTACGCCATCCCCGCGGGGGTCGACCTCTCCCGCCTGACCTCGGTCGTCATCTGGTGCGACCGTTTCGACGTCGCGTTCGGGACGGCCCCCATCCGGATCGCGTGATGCTCCGAACCACTCGCAGGTGACTGCTGCCCCGCTGAGGGGTCGGGCAGCGGCCGCCCGGGACACGGCATACGCCGTCGACCCCGTCGTGCGTCGGACCCGAGCCTCGGGCGCACGACAGTGCCCACCCGACCGCGACGGTCGGGTGGGCACTTCTTCGTCTGGACGGGCGCTCAGCGCAGCGGGTCGAAGGGCGCCAGCTGCTCCGGGGCGACGCCGGTGACGATCTGCTCGGCGAGCAGGCGACCGGTGACGGGGCCGAGCGTGATGCCCCACATGCCGTGGCCGCCGGCGACGAAGACCTTGGAGCTCTTCGTGGCGCCGATGAGCGGCAGGCCGTCGGCGGTGCAGGGGCGCGAGCCGACCCACTCGTCCTGGCGGTGGTCGAGGTCGGCGCCCTTGAGGAGCGGGCGGGCGGCCTCGACGATGGCCTGGATGCGGCGGTGGTCGAGCGCGGCCTCGGGCTTGCGGAACTCCATCATGCCGGCGACGCGCAGCCGGTCGCCCACGGGCGTGCACGCCACCCGTGCGGCGGGGAAGTAGACCGGCCCGTTGGGCAGGTCGTCGACGGCGACGCTGAAGGAGTAGCCGCGGCCGGCCTGGACGACGCGCTTGACGCCGAACTCTCGGGCCATCTGGCCCAGCCACGCGCCGGTCGCCACGACGACGGCGTCGTAGTGCTCGCTGACGCCGAAGTCGCTCGTGAGCAGCACTCCGGTGGGGGTGTCGCTGATGCGCTGGATCGCGCTGCCGGTGAGGATCTTGCCGCCGCGGTCGATGACCGAGTCGGCGAGCGCGGAGACGTAGGCGCCGGGGTTGATGAAGCGCTGGCCGTGCAGCACGATCGCGGCGCCGATGTTGTCAGAGAGGGCCGGCTCGATCGAGCGGGCCTCGTCGCCAGTCAGCACGTCGAAGGTGATGTCGCCGCCCGAGGCGTGGATGTGCTCGATCTCCTCGAGCAGCGTCTGGCGCTCGTCGGCGGTGCGGTAGGCCGCGGTGAAGGACTTCGCCTCGTAGGTCTCGGCGTCGACGCCACCGCCACGCAGCAGGTCGAAGCTCTGCAGCGACAGGTCGTTGACGGGCACGAGCGAGCCCATCGCCTTCTTCCACGCCTTCATCGTGCTGTTGCGCGTGAAGCCCGTGACGAACTTGAGGAAGTCGGGGTTGGCGCTCGGCGGCACGTAGACGGGCGAGCTCGGGCTGAGCACGGCGCGCAGGCCGTACTTCAGCACCGCGGGCTCGGGCAGCGGCGTCGCGATGCCGGGCGTCAGCCAGCCGGCGTTGCCCCAGGACGCGCCGGCGGCCACGCCGTCGCGGTCGATGACGGTCACCTCGACGCCGCGCTCCTGCAGGAACCAAGCGGTGGCGAGGCCGACCATGCCGGCGCCGACGACGGCGACGCGCTGGGGGGCCGGCGAGCCGGCGGGGGTGGCAGCGTGCATGGGTCGACTCCTGGGTCAGGTCGGGGTGCTGGATCCTGCTTCGTCCATGGTCTCGGCAGTGGCCTGCTCGCTCGTAGTGCCTGCTTGCCAATGTTGGGACCGATCGTTGTGCTGCTGGCACCATCTCGTGCACGATTGACGTATGCCGCCGCCGACCTCGCGCTCCGCCCCGAGGTCCCCGTCGCGCCCGACACGCTCCACGGCTGAGGCGACGCGCACGTCGTCGACCACGCCGGTGGGCCTGCCGATCAACCAGCTCGTGGGGGCTCTCGGCGGTGGCCTGCTCACCGTCGTCGTCGATGCCGGCCCGGCCACGGTCGACGACGTGACGCTCGCTGAGCCGGGCTCGGGGGTCTATGGACAGTCCGGCGACCTGCTCCTCGGGGTCGGCGTCGACCGCCCGGCCGAGGCGGCCGCCCTGCTCGAGGGGGCCGCGGCGGTGGGCAGCCGGGCCGTCGTGCTGCGCCGCGTGGCCGCCCGCAACCCGCAGGTCCGTGCCGCTGCGTCGCGCTTCGGAGTGGGTCTCGTCGAGCTGGCCGACCATGCGTCGTGGGCCCACGTCGTGTGGCTGCTGCGCGGCGTGCTCGACCGCGCGGCGAGCGGCCCGTCCCTGCGCGCTGAAGGACCCGTGCTCGACGAGCTCTTCGCGCTCGCAGATGCCTGCGCCGCCCTCGTCGGGGCCCCCATCACCATCGAGGACACCCAGTCGCGGGTGCTCGCCTACTCCTCCACCCAGGACGTCGCCGACCCCGCCCGGGTCTCCACCATCGTCGGCCGGCGGGTGCCCGACGAGGTCATCGCCCTGTTGCGCGGCCGCGGGGTCTTCCGCCGGCTCGCCCGCTCCGACCAGCCCTTCTTCGTCGCCGCCGGACGGGGCCTTCGCGCCCGCCTCGTCGTGCCGGTGCGGGCCGGCAACGAGTGGCTCGGCTCGATCTGGGCCGTCGTCGACGAGGAGCCCGCCGACGACGTGCTGCGCTCGCTGAGCCAGACCGGATCGGTCGTGGCCCTGCACCTGCTGCGCCTGCGATCACAGGCCGACCTCGCCCGACGGGTCATGAGCGACCGGCTGCGGGCGGTGCTGAGCGGCGACGTCGTCGAGGCCGAGGGCTGGCTGCCCCCACCCCCGTGGCGCGTCGTCGTGCTCGCCGGGGCCCATGACGGTCTGGGGTCGCATGAGCCCGCCGACCCGGAGCGCGAACTCGACGTGTGGGAGTCGGCGGCCCGGCGCCGGTCGTGGCGCCAGCCCCTGCTGTCGATCTTCGACGGGGTGGGCCTCACCCTCGTGCGAGACGTGCCCGGAGACGGCTCTCCCGGCACGTTGGAGTGGCTGCTCGCCGTCGTCGAGGAGGTCGCGGCCACGACGCCCACCGCGACCGCGAGCGCTGGAGGCTCGGTCAGCCGTCCCACCGAGCTCGACCGGTCGCGCCGCGAGGCGACCGAGGTGCAGCGCCTGCGGGACGCCGGGCGGATCACCGGCACGGCGACCACGGTCGAAGACGCCTGGGCTGCGGTCACCAACGCCCGTGCCCTCGGCGGCATCTGGACCGAGGAGCTGCTCGGCCCGGTCTCCGCGCTGCGCGCCCACGACGAGGCACACCAGACCGCCTACCTCGAGACCGTCGCGGCCTGGCTGGACCACCCGGGAGACCCCCGCGAGGCCGCCCGGCGGCTGCACGTGCACCCCAACACCCTGCGCTACCGGATGACGCGCCTCAGCGATGTCGTCGACCTCGACCTGCACGACTCCGAGACCCGCCTCGCGCTGCGCCTCCAGCTGCGGGCCCTGGGCCACTGACGCCCCTGAGCACCCGTGGCGCGAGCGGATCTGAGCCTCGCGAGCGGGTCGTCAGGCCGCGCCGAGGTGCACCGTGCCGTCGGGGTCGACCCCGAAGCCCGGATTGAAGACGAAGTCCCACCGGAAGCCGTCGAGGTCCGCCACGCAAGCGCTGACCCCACCCCACTCACGCTCCTGCGGGGCAGAGACGGAGGTGGCGCCGGCGGCCAGCGCGGCGGCATACAGGTGCTCGACCTCGCCGGGCGAGCGCACGTTGTGGCCGAGCGACAGCGGCGGCGCCTCGGGCCCGTGCGCGACGGCGCCGTATTCGCCGGGCATCTGCGTGACGTCCCAGAGGGCGAGCAGCTGCCCCGGTGCGCACTGCACGAAGGCGATCTCGTGAGACTCGTGGAGCACGAGGCGGAAGCCGAGCCCGTCGACATAGAAGTCGCGCGCGGCCTCGACGTCGCGCACCCCGAGCGTGATGGCGGTGATGATCGGTCCGGTGGTCATGTGCTGACCGTAGGGCGATCTGCCGACAGCGTGGGGCCGGCCGCCATCCCACCGAGCGCTACGGGGGAGGGGCACCAGCGGCGCCCCTCCCCCGTTGCGGTGTTTCCGAGCCGCCGTGGCGGCTGCGGTCAGTTGCCGCCGAGCAGTCCGCGGACCTCGGACTCGCGGTAGCGGCGATGGCCGCCGAGCGTCCGGATGGACGTCAGCTTCCCCGCCTTCGCCCACCGGGTGACCGTCTTCGGGTCCACCCGGAAGAGCGCTGCGACCTCGGCTGGTGTCAGCAGCTTCTCGGTCTCGTGTCGATCCTGCGTTGTCATTGTCATTTCCCCACCACCCTGTCGCTCGTGCAGCGACACGCATCCAGCCCCAGGGAGAGGCTTAGGTAAAGACAGAGTAAAGTCCCACGCCTGCTGTTACCGGCCAAACGCCGAAAAGAGACGATTTGTTACGGGTGTTGCAGGCAGCTCGAGGGACTGGCGCCGGGGGGCCGGTCGAGCGTTGACTGACGGGCTCCCGACCCGACCGGCCTGGGCGAGCAAGGGCCCACGCGTGGGCCGGGGAGGTCGTGGCACGCAGGACCGGCTCCGCTCATGTAGCGTTAGCCCCACGAGAACACACACATTCCCGGGGCCGCTACGCGGACATCGAAGAACCACCCGGTTCTCCGACGAGCGATGCCGTCCCGGCACGACGCACGAGGGGGTCACGCCATGGGGCGCGGCCGAGCCAAAGCCAAGCAGACCAAGGTCGCACGGCAGCTCAAGTACTACACACCTGAAACGGACTTGAGCGCGCTGGAGCGAGAGCTGCACCGCGACACGTCCAGTCCGGTTCGTGAGCCAGCACGTGTCACCGAGCCTGACGAGTACGACGAATACGGGAAGTGGGCGTCGGGCGAGCGCTGAGCTCGCCCCCTCCCCCTTCTCCGCTCAACCTCGTGAGTCGAGTGCTGACACTCGTCCCGCGATCGGCTGTGCCGGTCCTCAGGTCGTCGGGTGCTGCCCGACGACCTGAACCGAGCCGCCGTCGACGCCCTTGGCGCCCCTGACGACCTCGGCCTTGGCTGTGATGTCGGCACGCTCGAGCGTCGTGACCTCCCCGAGCCGCCACGCCGGTATGCCGCCTGCCTGGCTCAGCTCGATGGCGCGGTCTGCGTGGGCCTCGGGCAGCACCGCGACGAAGCCGATGCCCTGGTTGAGGGTGCGCTCGATGTCAGCCTGCGGCACACGTCCCAGGTCCTGGATCGTGCGGAAGATCGCCGGCGGGGTCCACGTCGAGCGGTCGAGCCGTGCGTAGGTGCCGGCGGGCAGCACGCGGGCCAGGTTGGCCGCGAGCCCACCACCGGTGACGTGGCTGAGGGCATGCACCTCGACGCCCTCGGCCGCGATGAGGTCGAGCAGGGGCCGGGTGTAGATGCGGGTCGGCTCGAGCAGCTCCTCCCCGAGAGTGCGCCCGAAGTCGTCGACGTGCCGGTCGAGGGCCCAGCCGGCGCTCTGGATGACCCGGCGCACGAGGCTGTAGCCGTTGCTGTGCAGACCGCTGCTCGCGAGCGCCACCACGACGTCACCGTCGGCGACGAGCTGCGGACCCAGCACGGCGGCGTACTCCACGACGCCGGTGGCGGCGCCGGCGACGTCGTACTCGTCGGGCTCGAGCAGGCCGGGGTGCTCGGCGGTCTCGCCGCCGACGAGGGCCACGCCGGCCTCCTCGCAGGCACGGGCGATGCCGCCGACGATGGCGGCGATGCGCTCGGGCACCACCTTGCCGGTGGCGATGTAGTCGGTCATGAAGAGCGGCTCGGCCCCGCACACGACGATGTCGTCGACGACCATGCCGACGAGGTCGAAGCCGATCGTGTCGTGCTTGTCGAGGGCCTGGGCGATGGCGACCTTCGTGCCCACCCCGTCGGTGCTCGTGGCGAGGATCGGCCGGGTCATCCGGGCGATCGCGCTCGCGTCGAACATGCCGGCGAAGCCGCCGAGCCCGCCGAGCACCTCGGGCCGGGTCGCGCGCCGCACCGACTCCTTCATCAGCTCGACGGCCTTGTCACCCGCCTCGACGTCCACTCCGGCAGAGGCGTAGGTGATGGGGGCATCGCTCACCCCGCCACCCTACCGGCGCAGCGCCCTCCCCCGGTTCGGCGATCACAGCCGGGGCTTCTGCTCGGCGTCCTGTCATGGCACGCTCCCGCTGAGAAGACCGAGCTGTCGCAAACGGCGCAGGAGGACGCAGCGTGCGTGAATGGTTGACGAGCCGATGGCGGATGATGCGCGTGCTCGTGCTCAGCGCCAACGACGGGATCATCGCGACGGCAAGCCTGCTACAGGGCTTCGCCGGCGTCGCGATCCTCCCAGAGACCGACTGACCCTCCCCACCTCAATCGAGAGAGCACTTCGTCCGCCGTTCGGGTGCCCACGACCCGGACGAATCGCTCTCTCGATTGCGGTCAGGGGTGCGGCAGGGCGTTGGGCCACCCGGGCCGACCCCCCCACCGATCGAAAGAGCGATTCGTCCGCCTCCGAGGGCGCGCGGATCGCTCTTTAGATTGCAGGTTGGGGGGGTGGGGAGGGCGTCAGGGGTGCTGGAGGGCGTTGCCTCCGCCGAGGCCGACGCCGAGCGTGACGCCGTCGACGTCGACCGAGCGGTCGTGGCCGGTGCGCACCGTCAGCGGCAGCGTCTCGAGCACGTGCTTGCCGATGTGGCCGTCCTCGGGCAGCTCGATCGGGTAGCGGCCGGTGAAGCAGGCGGAGCAGAGCTGGTCGGGCGCCTGGTTGGTCGCGCCGATCATGCCCTCCTCCGAGATGTAGCCGAGGGAGTCGGCGCCGATCGAGGCCCGGATCTCCTCGACCTTGAGGCCGGTCGCGATGAGCTCGGCCCGCGTCGCGAAGTCGATGCCGTAGAAGCACGGCCACTGCACGGGCGGCGAGCTGATGCGCACGTGCACCTCGGCCGCGCCGGACTCGCGGAGCATGCGGATCTGGGCACGCTGGGTGTTGCCGCGCACGATCGAGTCGTCGACGACGACGAGACGCTTGCCGCGGATCGTGTGCTCCAGCGGGTTGAGCTTGAGCCGGATGCCGAGCTGGCGCAGCGTCTGCGACGGCTGGATGAAGGTGCGGCCGACGTAGGCGTTCTTGACGAAGCCCTGGCCGAACGGGATGCCCGACTCCTGTGAATATCCCACCGCCGCAGGCACGCCCGACTCGGGCACACCGATGACGAGGTCGGCGTCGACGGCGTGCTCGCGGGCGAGGACGCGGCCCATCTCGACGCGCGCCTCGTGCACGACCCGACCGCGGATGACGGCATCGGGGCGTGCGAGGTAGACGTATTCGAAGACGCATCCCTTGGGCTGCGGCTCGGCGAACTTGTGCGAGCGCAGGCCGTTCTCGTCGATGGCGATGAGCTCACCGGGCTCGATCTCCCGGATGACCGAGGCACCGATCGTCTGCAGCGCCGCGGTCTCGGAGGCGACGACCCAGCCGCGCTCGAGGCGGCCGAGCGCGAGGGGACGCACGCCCCAGGGGTCGCGGGCGGCATACAGGGTCTCCTCGTTCATGAAGACGAAGGAGAAGGCGCCCTTGAGCTTGGGCAGCAGCTCGAGGGCGGCCTGCTCGGGCGTGAGGTCCTCGTCGCCCGCGAGCAGTGTCGTCACGAGCGCCGTGTCGGAGGTGTTGCCGCGGGCGAGCTCGCCCGTGACGCGGCCACTGCCGAAGTGCTCGTCGACGAGGGCCTTGAGCTCGACGGTGTTGATGAGGTTGCCGTTGTGCGCGAGCGCGATCGTGCTGTGGCCGGTGCCCCCGAGCGTCGGCTGGGCGTTCTCCCACGTCGAGCCGCCGGTCGTCGAGTAGCGGGTGTGGCCGATCGCGAGGTGCCCGCGCAGCGAGCTCAGCGCGGTCTCGTCGAAGACCTGCGAGACGAGGCCCATGTCCTTGTAGACGAGGATCTTCTCCCCGTCACCGGTCGCGATGCCCGCCGACTCCTGCCCGCGGTGCTGCAGGGCGTAGAGCCCGAAGTACGTCAGCTTCGCGACGTCCTCACCCGGTGCCCAGACACCGAACACCCCGCAGGCATCCTGCGGGCCCTTCTCGCCGGGGAGGAGATCATGACCAAGTCGTCCATCGCCGCGTGCCACTACCGCAGTCTCCCACACGGACCTGCCGCGGCAATCCCCGTGTCAGCGACCGAGCGGCAGCTCGGCCACGACCTCGTAGCGCGGGCGCCGCCCCCGCCCCTCCCCGAGGTGCGACTCGACGAGCGTCACGTGGTCGGCCACCCAGGCCGGGCCCTCGAACGCGTCGAGCGCCCGGATCCACCGGGTCGCCTCCGTCGGCCGCGCGAAGCGCCCCAGCGTGAGGTGTGGCTGGAAGCGGGTGCCGTCGGGTGACGCGCCCACCGAGCTCGCCGAGGAGCGTATGCCGTGAGCGACCGTCGTGAGGTCACCGCGCACCTGCTCCACTCCCGCCCAGAGGACGCGGGCGGCATACGGGTTGGGGAAGGCGCCGGCGCCCGCCAGCCGCAGGACGAGCGGGCTGCGCTTGGCCGCCGAGCGGGTGAGCGCCTCGGTGAGGTCGTCGAGCCGGCGCTCGGCCACGTCGCCGAGGAAGGCGAGCGTCACGTGCCACTGGTGCCGGTCGGTCCACCGCACGTCTGCCCCGGCGTCCCGGCGGGGCTCGAGGTGCTCCTCGAGGTCGTCGAGGACCTCGTCGGGCGGCACGACCGCGACGAAGAGCCTCATCGCTCGGCGGCCTCGGCGGCCTCACCGGGCTCGGCGACCTCGCTGGGCTCGGCGACCTCGCTGGGCTCGCCGACCTCGTCGGCGTCGAAGGACGCCTCGACCGCGGCCCCGGAGGCGAGCAGCGCGTCCACGCCCGTGACGCCCCAGGCCTCGAGGGCGCTGCGGGTGTCGACGCCGACCGCGCGGGGTGGCGGGGTGCTGAGTGCGCCGGGCGTGCGCGAGAAGCGGGGCGCCGGGGCCGGCTGGACGACGCCGTGGTGCTCGACGTAGGTGCCGCGGGCGGCGAGGTGCGGATGGTGTGGGGCCTCGGCATAGCTGAGCACCGGCTCCACGCAGGCGTCGGTGCCCTCGAGGAGAGCGGTCCACTCGTCGCGGGTGCGCGTCGCGAAGGTGCCGGCCAGCAGTGCGCGCAGCGCCGGCCACTGGCGTGGGTCGAGGCGGTCGGGCGCCGTGTCGGCGATCCCGAGCAGGCGCAGCAGCTCCGCGTAGAAGGCGTCCTCGAGCGGCCCGACCGCGAGCCAACCGCCGTCGCTCGTCTCGTAGACGTCGTAGAAGGGCGCCCCGGTGTCGAGGAGGTTGGTGCCCCGCTGGTCGGACCAGAGGCCGGCCGAGGCGAGCCCGACGACGAGCGCGGAGACGTGGGCCGTGCCGTCGACGATGGCGGCATCGACGACCTGCCCCCGCCCGCTCGTGCGGGCCTCCAGCAGGGCGGCGAGCACGCCGACCGCGAGGTAGAGCGCACCCCCACCGAAGTCGCCGACGAGGTTGACCGGCACCTGGGGCGGGCCGCCGGCCCGGCCGATCGCGCCGAGCGCGCCGGTGATGGCGACGTAGCCGATGTCGTGCCCGGCGGCGTGGGCGAGCGGCCCGTCCTGGCCCCAGCCGGTCATCCGGCCGTAGACGAGGCGCGGGTTGAGCGCGAGACAGTCGTGCGGGCCGAGGCCCAGACGCTCGGCGACCCCGGGCCGGTAGCCCTCGACGAGCACGTCGGCCTGCGCGACGAGGTGGCGGGCAGTCGCGAGCCCGTCAGGGTGCTTGAGGTCGAGCACGACGGAGGGCCGCCCGCGGCGGAGCACGTCGGCCTCCGGCGGCATCGGCACCGGCAGGGGTGGCCGGCCGGGGCGGTCGAGCCGGATGACGTCGGCGCCGAGGTCGGCGAGGAGCATGCAGGCGAAGGGCGCCGGACCGAGGCCGGCAAGCTCGACGACGCGCACGCCCGCCAGCGGGCCGCTGCCCGTCACGACCGGTCGCGACCCGATCGGTCGAGCACGATGCCGAGGATGCCGGCCAGACCGGCACCGAGCATGGCGCCGAGGGCGCCGAGGAAGAGGGCGGCGGTCGTCGCGGAGTAGCCCCGCACGTCGTCTCCCATGAAGGAGATGACCGCCCCGATGACGAAGCCGAGGAACGCGCCGGTGATGAGGAAGCGCTTGAAGTTCGGGGTGCGTGGCGCTGAGCGCCCATCAGGGGAGGTGGTCACTCCCCAAGGTTAAGCGAGCCGAGCGGGAGAAGTCCGTCGAGGTGGGCCCGCTGGCCGCTCGCGCGCACCTGCGCGCCCGCGAGCGCCTCCTCCCAGGTGAGGTCGCCGACGGCCAACTGCAGCCAGGTCGCCCCGTCGGTCTCGATGACGTTGGGCGGGGTGCCGCGCGTGTGCACCGGCCCCTCGATGCACTGCACGGCTCCGTGCGGCGGCACCCGCACCTCCACCGTGCGGCCGGGCGCGGTCGTGGCGAGCTCGTCGAGGGTGTAGCGGACCGCGGTGGCGGTGGTGCGGCGGTCGGCGCTCCAGCCGGCCGCGCGGCACACCTCGAGGGCGGCGCGGCCCTCAGCGACGGGGGTGCGGCGGCGGGGAGGCATGCCCAGCAGGTTAGCCGCGCTGCCTGACTGCGCCGAGCCGGTATGCCGTGCGGCGGGCACCGCCCGCCCCTGACCTCAGCGCAGGGCGGGGATCACCTCGCTCGCGACCTGATCGAGCACGTCGCGGGTGCCGAGGAACGGCTCGTCGTCGCGGGGCCAGTGCGTGATGACGTCGGTGAAGCCGAGCGCCGCGGCGCGGCCCACGGCGTCCTCGAAGGCGGCGGCACTGGTGAGCGAGAAGGTCGGGGCCGAGTCGAGGTTGAGGTAGCGGTCGAGGCTCTCGGGGGCGCGCCCGGCGGCCTCGAGCGCGGTGTCGACGCGGCTCGACAGGTCGGCGATGAGGGCCCACCACGCGTCGTCGGTGTCGGCGGTGCCGCCGTAGGTCATCCAGCCGTCTCCGCGCTCGACGGCGAGCCGGATCGACCGGGGGCCGTTGGCCGCGATGACGAGGGGCACCCGGTTGCCGTCGGCCGCGCCGCGCACTGGACCGGGGAGGGTGCGCACGTCGCGTGCGGTGTAGAAGTCGCCCTCGGCACTGACGTGGTCGTCGCGCAGGAGCCGGTCGAGCAGCTCGGTGAACTCATGGAAGCGGTCGACGCGGGCCCTGAGCGGCAGATCCTCCCCCATGATGCGCGCGTCGAGGTCGCCGCCGCTGCCGATGCCGAGCAGGAAGCGGCCCCGCGAGATGTCGTCGAGGGCGAGGACCTCGCGCATGAGCTGCACGGGGTGGTGGTTGTTGGGCGAGGTGACGAAGGTGCCGAGCCCGATGCGGTCGGTGACGGCTGCGGCAGCCGCGAGCGTGGGCAGCGCGGCGAACCACGGGGAGTCCGGCAACCCGCCCCACGTCACGTGGTCGAAGGTCCACGCATGGTCGAAGCCCAGCGCCTCGGCCTCGCGCCACCGCGGCTCGGCCACCGACCAGGTGTGCTCGGGCAGGATCGTCAGGCCGAATCGCATGCGACCGACCGTAGCCTGTCGGGGTGACAGCGATCTGGGACGCCGAGGCCGTGCTGGCCGCCTCCAACGAGTGGGCGTGGGTGCCCGACGACGCCCGCCACGTGCAGTGCGAGGAGTATCTCGTCGTCGCCTATCCCGACTACTTCCTCACCCCGACGTCGGCGCGCGTCTTCGGCTCCGACCGTGACGCGGCAGAGCTGGTCGACGAGATCTGCGCCGTCGCCACCGGGTGGGGTCGCGATCGGCTGTGGTGGCGCCTGTCGGAGTTCACCCGACCGGCCGGTCTGGAGCGGGAGCTGCTGGCGCGTAGGGCCGGCCTCGTCGACCGGATGGACGTGCTCGCCCTCCCGCTCGCCGACGGAGTGCCCGACCTCGGAGTGCCCGACGACGTCGAGGTGCGCCGGGTGACCGACGAGCAGACCGTGCGCGACGCGATCGTCATCGGCAACGACGCCTTCGGCGGCGAGGACCCGACCGCCGAGCAGGTGGCGTCGGCGCTGGCCGAGGTCGAGCGAGGGCTCGGGGACGGTTCGAGCGGCCGCTGGGTCGCCTACGTCGAGGGCCGTCCCGCCGGCACGGGCGGCTACACGCTCGCCGGTGAGGTGTGTCGGCTCTGGGGCGGCAGCACCCACGGGACGCTCCGCGGTCGCGGTGCCTACCGTGCCGTGTTGGACGCAAGGCTGCGGGCGGCCCGGACGGCGGGGGCCTCGCTCGCGCTGACCCACGGCGTCGTCGACACGTCGTCGCCCATCCTGCGCCGCATCGGCTTCACCCGCTACGGCGAGGAGCGCACCCTCGTGCTCGGCCTCCCGGCGTCACCGTGAGCGAGGCCCGCGTGGGCGACGACCACGTGACGCTCGAGTGGGACGAGCGCGGCGGCGTCACGGTGCACATGGACGGGTCGCCGCAGTCGCACGTGCAGCCCGACGACCCGACGCTGCTCGTCTTCGAATACGTCCAGCACCTCGCCCTGGTCATCACTGCGCTGCCACCGGGCCCGTTGGGGGTCACCCACGTCGGCGGTGCCGGCCTCACCCTCCCCCGCTGGGTCGAGGCGACGCGTCCCGGCTCCCCGCAGATCGTGCTCGAGCCCGACGAGTCGTTGACGGCCTTGGTGCGCAAGGAGATCCCGCTCCCCCGGCGACACCGGATCCGGGTCCGCCCCGTCGACGGGCTCACCGGGGTGCGAGCGCTCGGCGACGACTCCGCCGACGTATTCGTGACCGATGCGTATGCGGAGGGGCGCGTGCCAGCCGAACTGGTCTCTGCGGCATACGTGCTCGAGATCGCGCGTGTGCTCAAGCCGGGCGGGACCGCCTTGTGGAATCTCGCCGACGAGCCGGGGATGCGTTATGTCGCAAGGGTGCTCGCGACGGTGCGCCAGTCACTGCCCCACGTGGCCCTCATCGCCACGCACGAGGTGCTCAAGGGCAAGCGCTTCGGCAACTCCGTGGTCGTGGCCAGCGCCGCCCCCTTGCCGATGGAGGTGCTGCGACGCGAGGTCGCCCGCGCCAACCTCCCGACCGGGCTCCGCGAGGGCGCGGCCCTGGAGCGGCTGATCGCTGGGGCAAAACCATTGGACGACAAGGGAATGCAGAGCCCGCCGCCGCCACCGGCTGGCGCGTGGCGGGCCCGCTGACCGGCACCACGCTCCCGCATCCCCTCGCCGCCATCCCGACGTCTGCCCGTCACCTCGGCGCCTCGTGGATTCCACCTGCGGCCACTGGCATGGAGACTCCGACGAGAGGAACTCCCATGTCACCTGCAACACCCAGCCTCGGACGCCGAGGTCTGCTCCGGGCGGGCGCCGGAGCCGCGGCGCTCGCTGCCCTCGGTCCGCTCGAGGCCCTGGGCGCCCGCTCCGCCGGCGCCGCCCCGCTGTCCAAGCAGCCGTCCAGCGCCGACTACGGCGCGCTGCGCCCCGTCAAGGACCAGACCACCGGCCTCGAGCTGCTCGCGCTCCCGAAGGGCTTCGAGTACCTCACCTACGGGTGGACCGGCGACGTCATGGCGAACGGCAACCCCACCCCGGGCAACCACGACGGGATGGGGGCCTTCCGCCGCGCCGACGGCAAGGTCGCGATCGTGCGCAACCACGAGCGCAGCGGCTACGCAGGCGCCTTCACGACCCCGGCCTACGACGCGAACGCGGCCGGGGGCACCACCACGCTCACCTTCGACCCCGACGCCGGTGCGTTCCTCGAGACCGTGCCGAGCCTCGGTGGCACGATCCGCAACTGCGCGGGCGGCACGACGCCCTGGGGCTCGTGGCTGACGTGCGAGGAGACGAGCGAGGTCGGCCCGGACGGCACCCGCCACGGTTACGTCTTCGAGGTGCCGCACGACGGTGTCGGCACGGGAGTGGCGCTCAAGGCGATGGGTCGGTTCAGCCACGAGGCGACCTGCATGGACCCGAGCACGGGCATCGTCTACCTGACCGAGGACGCCACCCCGTCCGGCCTCTACCGCTTCTTGCCCGACTCTCCCGGCGACCTCGCTGCCGGCGGGCGCCTGCAGATGATGGAGATCGAGAACGGCGGGGTCTCCTACTCCACCTACACCGACCCGACGGGCACGGAGTACCGCACCGACTGGGTCGACATCGACAACCCCGACTTCGCCCCGGGCGAGCTGCGACTCGCGATCCAGGGCCAGCTCAAGGGTGGCGCCGTTTTCCGGCGGCTCGAGGGCGCCTGGTGGGGCAACGAACGCGCCTACTTCGTCTCCACGAACGGTGGGCCCGCAGGGCAGGGTCAGGTCTTCGAGTACGACCCGCGCAGTGAGTACATGCGCGTGCTCATCGCCTCACCGAGCGCCGGGGTGCTCAACAACCCGGACAACCTCTGCGTCTCACCCCGCGGGGGCATCGTGCTGTGCGAGGACGGCGACGGGCTCGAGTACCTCCACGGCCTCACGACGGACGGGGCGGTCTTTCCCTTCGCCCTCAACAACGTCGTCATCCCCGCTGGTGGCGTGCCGGGCAAGAGCGTGAACCCCGGGACCTACACCGGCTCGGAATGGGCGGGCTCGGTGTTCGAGCCCAAGAAGGGCAACTGGCTCTTCGCCAACCTCCAGAGCCCCGGCATCACCTTCGCGATCACCGGGCCCTGGCGGCGCGGCTCGCTCTGACCACCGGGCCACAGTGCCGCGGGGGCGCGCCCCACGGCATACGGCAGTCGTGCCGTCAGGCGCCGAAAACCGCTGGCATCGTGAACGTGTGGGCCGACGTGAGCTCCGACACCGACACGGAGAAGAGGTCGGTGATCTCGAGGTCGCGGCCGCCGGTGACGCCGATCCGGCGGTGCGGCACCTCGTCGAGGAGCGCCTCGAACGCAGCGGCGCTGCCGGCCGGCACGGCCACGAGGGCGCGCGCGCTGGACTCGGAGAAGAGCGCCGTGAAGGAGTCGACGCCCACCTGGTCGAGTCCGTCGATCGTCGCCCCGACGCCGTGACGCATGCACGCCTCGGCGAGGGCGATCGCGAGGCCGCCCTCCGAGAGGTCGTGGGCCGCCTCGACGAGTCCGGCCTCGGCAGCGGCGACGAGGGCTGCGCCCAGCGCCTGCTCGGCAGCGAGGTCCACCTGGGGCGGCAGGCCGCCGAGGTGCTTGTGGATGACGTGCGCCCACTCGGAGCCGTCGAGCTCTTCGCGCGTCGTGCCGAGGAGGTAGATGTGCGCGTCCTCGCTGCGGAAGCCCGAGGGCGAGCGCTTCGACACGTCCGCCATGACGCCCAGCACGCCGACGACGGGCGTCGGGTGGATCGCGACGTCACCGGTCTGGTTGTAGAAGCTGACGTTGCCGCCGGTGACCGGGATGCCGAGGAACTTGCAGCCCTCGGCGATGCCGCGGATCGACTCGCGGAACTGCCACATGACGCCCGGGTCCTCCGGCGAGCCGAAGTTGAGGCAGTCGGTGACGGCGAGCGGCGCGGCGCCCGCGGTCGCGACGTTGCGGTAGGCCTCGGCCAGAGCGAGCTGCGCGCCGGTGTAGGGGTCGAGCTTGGTGAAACGGCCGTTGCAGTCGGTCGACACGGCCACGCCGCGCCCGGTCTCCTCGTCGACCCGCACGACCCCGGCGTCGTCGGGCTGCGAGAGCGCCGTGTTCCCGAGGACGTAGCGGTCGTACTGGTCGGTGACCCACGACTTGTCGCAGAGGTTGGGCGAGCCGAGGAGGGTCAGCAGCTGCGTCTTGATCTCCTCGCCCGTCTCGGGGCGCTCGAGCGAGGCAGCACCGTCGGCGTTGAGGGCATCGAGGTATGCCGGCCGGCTGAGCGGTCGGTGGTAGGTGGGCCCGTCGTGGGCGACCGAGCGCGGCGGCACGTCGACGATGACCTCGCCGTGCCAGGTGATGACGAGCCGGTCGCCGTCGGTGACCTCACCGATGACGGTGGCCTCGACGTCCCACTTGTCGGTGATCGCCATGAACTCGTCGAGCTTGCCGGGCTCGACGATGGCCATCATGCGCTCCTGCGACTCCGACATGAGGATCTCGTGGGGCTGCAGGGTCGCGTCGCGCAGCGGCACGAGGTCGAGCTCGACACTCATGCCGCCGTCACCGTTGGACGCGAGCTCGCTGGTGGCACAGGAGAGCCCGGCGCCGCCGAGGTCCTGGATGCCGTCGACGACGTGCGCGGCATACAGGTCGAGGCAGCACTCGATGAGCACCTTCTCGGCGAACGGGTCACCCACCTGCACCGCGGGGCGCTTGGCAGGGCCGCCGGAGTCGAAGGTCTCGGAGGCGAGCACCGAGACGCCGCCGATGCCGTCGCCGCCGGTCTTGGCGCCGAAGAGGATGACCTTGTTGCCGACGCCGGTCGCCTTGGCGAGGTGGATGTCCTCGACCCGCATCGCGCCGACGCACAGGGCGTTGACGAGTGGGTTGCCCTGGTAGCAGTCGTCGAAGACGACCTCACCGCCGATGTTGGGCAGGCCGAGACAGTTGCCGTAGCCGCCGACGCCCGCGACGATGCCGGGCAGGACACGCTGGGTGTCGGGGTGGTGCAGGTTGCCGAAGCGGAGCGGGTCCATGACGGCGATCGGCCGAGCGCCCATCGACATGATGTCGCGCACGATGCCGCCGACGCCGGTCGCGGCGCCCTGGTAGGGCTCGACGTAGCTCGGGTGGTTGTGCGACTCGACCTTGAAGGTCACCGCCCAGCCGTCGCCGATGTCGACGACCCCGGCGTTCTCACCGATGCCGACGAGGAGCTTCTCGCGCATCTCGTCGGTGGTGTTCTCGCCCCAGAGCTTGAAGTGGACCTTGCTCGACTTGTAGGAGCAGTGCTCGCTCCACATGACGGAGTACATCGCGAGCTCGGAGATCGTGGGGCGGCGGTCGATGATCTCGCGGATGCTGGCGTACTCGTCGCCCTTGAGGCCGAGCTCCGACCACGGCTGGTCGACGTCGGGGGTGCGCGCGGCGTGCTCGACGGTGTCGAGACCCTCGTGGGGATCGGCAACCCGCGCACCGTCCGAAGTCGTGCCGGGCTGGGTCTGCTCGTCGGTGGTGGTCATCGCGTCAGGCCTTCGCTGCGGTCTCGAGGGTGTGCTTGAGGATCGAGGTGAAGAAACCGCGGCCGTCGAGGCTCGGGCCGTAGCCCACCTCGACCGCGTGCTCCGGGTGCGGCATGAGGCCGACGATGTTGCCGCGCTCGTTGGTGATGCCCGCGATGTGGCGGTAGGAGCCGTTGGGGTTGCGGCCGTCGGCATCGGGGACGTAGCGCACGACCACGCGGCCCTCGCCCTCGAGCATGTCGAGCGTCTTGTCGTCGGCGACGAAGCCGCCCTCGCCGTTCTTGAGGACGATCGTGATCTCCTGACCCACCTCATAGTCGGAGGTCCAGGCCGTCGAGGCGTTGTCGACGACGAGTCGGCTGTCGACGCAGTTGAACTTGCGGTGGTCGTTGCGGATCAGGGCGCCGGGCAGCAGGTGGCTCTCGGTGAGCACCTGGAAGCCGTTGCAGATGCCGAGCACCGGCAGACCGCCCTGGGCGGCCGGCACGAGGGAGTCCATGATCGGCGCGAAGCGGGCGATGGCGCCACACCGCAGGTAGTCGCCGTAGGAGAAGCCGCCCGGGAGGATGACGGCGTCGACGCTCCTGAGGTCGTCGTCGCCGTGCCAGAGCGGCACCGACTCGCCGCCGCACTCGCGCACGGCTCGCGCGGCGTCACGGTCGTCGAGCGAGCCGGGGAAGGTGACGACGCCGATCCTCACTGGGAATCGTCCTCGCTCGCGTCGCCCTGGGCGTCGTCGCCGGCCTCGCCCTGGGCGTCGTCGCCGGCCGCGGGGTCGCCGGCCGCGGTGTCGCCGGCTGCTGCATCGCTGGCGGAGGCCTGCTCGAGCACGTGCACGGAGACGACGTCCTCGATGACGGGGTTCGACAGCAGGGTCTCCGCGGCCTCCCGGGCGGCCTCGAGGTGCGCGTCGGTGACGTCACCGTCGACCGTGAGCACGAAGCGCTTGCCCTGCCGCACATCGGTGAAGCCATCGAAGCCGAGCCGCGGCAGGGCTCCTCCGACGGCCTGCCCCTGGGGGTCGAGGATCTCGGGCTTGAGCATGACGTCGACGACGATGCTTCCCATCGGTGCTTCTCCCTGTGATCGAGGGCCGGGTGACAGGCCCGGCCGAGCCGAAGGAAGTCTATCGGCCGGGCGCAGCACCGCCTCCCACCGTCCGCACTCCGCGGACCACCCCCTCACCGAGCCCGTATGCCGTCCGGCTCGGGCCGTCGGGACGTCCCGACGGGCACCGGGAGCGTCCACATCCACAGAGCCGAATCCACAGGGACACAACGGTTTTCACGGAGTTGAGCCTTGCCCGCCCGCGCATTGGTAGTAGAATCGAACACATGTTCGAGGAGCTGAGGAGTGGGGACGGCGGGGTGCCCGTCGGTGGGCGATCCGCCGACGCTCCCACCGGCTCCACGGCACTGCTCGACGACGGGGACGGTCTGGACGACGCCCAGCTGATCTCCCGGATTGCCGTCCTCGAGCGAGCCAAGGCTGCGTGCGCCGCCGAGCAGGCACGTCTCACCGCTCGCTTCGTCGACTCGCAGGCTGCCGTCGCGGCCCAATTGCGCGAGGAGGCCCAGGCCTGCTCAGACAACGGTGACTTCGACGGCTGGGTGGCCGCCCGCGACGAGGCACGGACGCGCGAGCTCGAGCCGACACCTCGAGACGAGCCGGGTCGCACGCGCCGTCGCTCCAGGTCCGCCCGGCGGGCGGCGATGTCACGCACCGGAGTCTCGGCGCAGGTCGGTCTCGCCCGGCGCGAGTCGCCGTCTCGTGGGGCCCGCCTCGCCCATGCCTCGGTCGCCCTCGTGCACGACCTCCCGCACACGCTGGCCGCCCTCTCGGCCGGCATCCTCAACGAACTGCGGGCCGAGCTCGTCGTGCGCGGCACGAGCCACCTCACCCCCGAGCTGCGCAGCCTCGTCGACGCTGAAGTCATCGGGGCCAACGTCGACCCCGACGACGACACGGCACCCGGTGGCGTGGCCTCGTGGGGCGACCGCGAGGTCGAGCGGCGCGTCAGGGCCTGTGCCGACCATCTCGATGCCGCCGCGGCCGTGGAGCGCACCCGCCTCGCCGAGAGCCAGCGGCGAGTCTCGATCCGTCCCGTTCCTGACGCCATGGCGACGGTGACGGCCCTGCTGCCGGTCGCGCAGGCGGTGGCGGTGCACGCCGCTCTGACCCAGGCGGCCGCGGCGGGCAAGGCAGCCGGTGACGAGCGGAGCAAGGGCCAGCTCATGGCCGACACGCTCGTCGAGCGGGTCACCGGCCAGGCCACGGCCGACGACGTCCCGGTCGAGGTCCAGGTGGTGCTCACCGACCAGGCGCTCGTCGCCGGTGACGAGACGCCCGCGCACGTCCCGGGCTACGGGCCAGTGCCCTCGGCATGGGTCCGAGACCTGCTCACCCGCCACCTCGCGGCGCAGGGTGGTGCACCGCACGACGAAGAGGGACGCGCGGCAGTCACGTGGCTGCGCCGGCTCTACACCCACCCCGCGACCGGCACCCTCGTCGGCATGGACAGCACCCGCCGGCTCTTCCCAGCCGGGCTGCGCCGCTTCCTCGTCGCCCGCGACGGCACGTGCCGCACCCCGTGGTGCGACGCGCCCGTCGCCCACGCCGACCACGTCGTCGCCCACGTGTCCGGCGGACCGACGAGCGCCTCCAACGGCCAGGGCCTCTGCGTGCGCTGCAACCTCGTCAAGGAGGAGCCGGGGTGGAGCGCCACGGTCGTCCATCCCGGCCCCTCGCACACGGCGAGGGGTTCAGCGGGCGACGACAGCGACGAGCAGCCCCACACGGTCGAGATCACGACCCCGACCGGGCACCGCTACCGGTCGACCGCACCGCCGGTCCTGCTCCCTGCGCCCTCGCTTGCCTCCTCCGCGACCACCTCGTCGTCCTCGACGGCACCCGAGGTCGACGTCGGCGATTCGGAGCGGCACGCGGGCGGGGGCACCGGCGCGGGCGCGATCATCATCGAGCTCTATCGGCACCGAGGCTTCGAGGTCGAGCTCACCGCTTGAGGTCAGAACGTCTCGCCGGTGAGCAGCTCGTAGGCCTCGACGTACTTCGCCCGCGTCTGCTCGACGATGCGCTCGGGCAGCTCCGGTGGCGCCTCGCCGCTCGCCTTCGACCAGCCGGACTCGGGCGAGGTGAGCCAGTCCCGGACGAACTGCTTGTCGTAGGACGGCTGGGTGCGCCCCGGCTGCCAGGCGGCAGCGGGCCAGAAGCGCGACGAGTCGGGGGTGAGCACCTCGTCCGCCAGCACGAGGCCACCCGACCCGTCCGGCGAGACCCCGAACTCCACCTTCGTGTCGGCGATGAGGATGCCGCGCTCGGCGGCGATCTCGTTGCCGCGGGCGAGGATCGCACGCGTGAGCCGCGAGACCTCGGCCGCGACCTCCGCGCCGAGCTCCGCGTCGACCTCGGCGGGCGACATCGGCAGGTCGTGCTCACCCACCGGCGCCTTCGTCGTCGGGGTGAAGACCGGCTCGGGCAGCTTCGAGCCGTCCTCGAGCCCCTCGGGCAGCACGACGCCGCACACGGCACCCGTCGCGCGATACTCCTCGAGCCCGCCGCCGGTCAGGTAGGCGCGGGCGATCGCCTCGACCTTGAGCATCTCGAGCTTGCGCACGAGCACGGCCCGGCCGGCGACGGCATCGGGCACCTCCGTCGACACGACGTGGTTGGGCACGAGGTCGGCGAGCTGGTCGAACCACCAGAGCGAGAGTCGGGTCAGCACCGCACCCTTGTCGGGGATCTCGGGGGTCATCATCCAGTCGTAGGCCGACAGCCGGTTGGAGGCGACGAGCAGCAGCTGGTCCTCGACCACCTGCCCGTCGGGGCCGACCGGCACGTAGAGGTCACGCACCTTGCCGGAGTAGACGTGCTCATAGCCGGGCAGCTCGATCGGTAGGTCGGTCACGCGCACAGCCTGCCACCTGCCCAACCGATCGGGCAGGGTGCGCTCGGGGGGAAGGGGCAGGTTCATGACAGGGCCTCCTTGAGGGCGTCGATCTCGATCACGTGGGTGAGGCTCTGGCGAGCCCGGTGGAGACGGGACTTCACGGTCCCCTCCGAGACGCCGAGCGCGCCGGCCGCCTCGGCCAGGGAGCAGTGCGACCAGACGACGAGCTCGATCGCCTCGCGCTGCACCGCCGGGATGAGCTTGAGGGCGCGGCGCACCTCGCTCATCTGGCGCTCGTCGTCGACTCGCGCAGCGGTGGAGGCCGCATGGTCGGGCGAGACGGCGCCGCCGGCGTCCGCCTCGATGCGCCCGTGCAGCAACCGCTGCCGGCGAGCCGACCGCGCGACGTTGGCGCACTCCTGCCCGGCCATCACGAGCAGCACCGCCCGCGCCGTGTCGGCCCGCAGCGGGTCGACCTTGCCGTTGCGAGCCCGGCGCCAGACGGCGGTGAAGGTCGCCTGCACGCCGTCCTCGGCAGCCGCCCATGACGCCGTGCGCCGGAACGCGAAGTTGTAGACCGCATCGCAGTGTCGGCGGTAGAGCTCCGTCAGCGCCCCTCCGTCCGCCTCGGCCAGCCGGGACCACAGGCCCCGGTCGTCCGTCGGCCTGCCGGCATCGGACACCGACCCGCCTCGGCCCGCAGTCATGGCGCTCATGCCAAGGAGAGTCCGGCTCGGCCCGGACGGTTCGCCTCAGCCGACCGCGATGTCACCGCGCTCGGCGCGCAGCGCGATGTCGCTGCGGTGGTGCGAGCCCTCGAGCTCGATGACAGCCACGGCGTCGTAGGCGGCGCGGCGGGCCTTGGCCAGGGTGGGTGCCACCGCGACCACGTCGAGCACCCGGCCGCCGGCCGAGACGAGCCTGCCGGCCTCGTCGAGACGTGTGCCCGCATGGAGCACGAGCACGCCGGGCACCTCGGCGGCGGCGTCGAGGCCGGTGATCGGGTCGCCCGTGCGGGGCGAGGTGGGGTAGCCGTGGGCCGCGACGACGACCACGACCGCCCGGTCGTCCGACCAGCGCAGCCGCCCGAACTGGGCCAGCCGCCCCGTCGCCGCCGCGTGGAGCAGCTGGGCGAACGGGGTCTCGAGGCGAGCGAGCGACGCCTGCCCGTCGGGGTCGCCGAACCGGGCGTTGAACTCGATGACGCGCAGGCCGCGCGTGGTCAGGGCGAGACCGACGTAGAGCACCCCGACGAAAGGCGTGCCGCGGCGGCGCATCTCGTCGATGGTCGGTTGCGCGACCCGGCGCACCACGTCGTCGGCAAGACCCTCGGGTGCCCAGTCGAGCGGCGAGTAGGCGCCCATCCCGCCGGTGTTGAGGCCCGCGTCATCGTCGCCGACGCGCTTGAAGTCCTGCGCCGGCGAGAGCGCCACCACGCTCGAGCCGTCGCTGATGCAGAAGACCGAGACCTCGGGGCCGTCGAGGAACTCCTCGACGACGAGGCGACCGTCGGGCTTGGCGAGGCAGGCCCGGGCGTGCTCCAGCGCCTCCTCCCGCGAGTCGGTGACGACCACGCCCTTGCCCGCGGCGAGCCCGTCGTCCTTGACGACGTGCGGGGCGCCGAGCGCGTCGAGCGCCGACTCGACCTCGTCCATCGTCGTGCACACGTGGGCCAGCGCGGTCGGCACGTCGGCAGCGGCCATCACCTCCTTGGCGAAGGACTTGCTGCCCTCGAGACGCGCGGCCTCGGCGGAGGGTCCGAAGACCGCGAAGCCGGCCGCACGGCATACATCGGCCACGCCTGCCACGAGCGGGGCCTCGGGGCCCACGACGACGAGGTCGACCTCGTGCTCGCGGGCCAGCGCGGCGACCGCAGCGCCGTCGAGGATGTCGACGGGGACGCAGAGCGCCGTCGCGTCGATGCCGGGGTTGCCCGGGGCCGCGATCACCGCGTCGACCTCCGGGTCGGCCGCAACGGCCTTGACGAGTGCGTGTTCGCGGGCGCCTGAACCGAGGACGAGGACCTTCACGGCGCCAGCCTAGGGTGACGCGAGGCGCGCCAGCAGGCCTGCCCGGACCGTGGGCCACTCGTCGACGAGGATCGAGTGCACCGCCGTGTCGCGCCACGTGCCGTCGGCGCGGCGAACGTCGCGCCGGGTGACGCCCTCGGGCACCGCGCCCAGCCTGAGGATGGCGGCGCGCGACCGGGTGTTGATGACGTCGGTCTGGATCTTGACGCGGCCGAAGCCGCACGTGTCGAAGGCATGCCCGAGGAGCAGCAGCTTGCTCTCGGGGTTGACCTCGGCGCCCCACCAGCGGGAGCCGATCATCGTCCACCCGAGGTGCACGTGCTCGCGCGCCGTGTCGACGTCGCCCAGGCTGCTCGACCCGACGACGGTGCCCGCCGCGCCCAGGGCGCTGTCGCCGACGAGACGCACGGTGTATGCCGTCCGGCCGGCACCGCGGGCCGCGATGGAGTCCGCGACCAGCGCCTCCGTCTCGGCGAGCGATGCGTGCGGGTTCAGCATCGCGAATCCCTGCTCGTAGCAGCGCGGGTCGGAGTAGACGGCGAAGAGTCCACGGGCATCGCCCGGCTGCATCAGGTCGAGTCGGACCCAGCGCCCCACGAGAGGCTCGCCGGTGGGCGGGATACAGGCGGGGACGGGCATGCGATGACAGTAGACTCGATGGTTCCCGCGCCGCCTCTGCGGCGCCCGCCGAACGCTGGGACGTCAGTGAGCACCTCCAATGCAGCACCGCACCGGTCGACCACGACCGGTGACCCCCGCCCCGTGACCCCTGCCGCCACTCCGCCGCGCCGCAACGGCGCCCCCGTGACCGACGACGTCGCGAGCGAGATCGCGGTCGAGCAGGCGCACGTCGACCGGGTCCACGAGGAGCTCGAGAAGGCCGGCCGGCGGGCCGACGTCGTGCAGGCCGAGGGCCTGGCCCGGGGCCACATCGCCAAGTCGGCCGAGGTCGGCATGGAGGAGGCCGCCGGCCTCTTCGAGCGCGACGCCCTGATGTTCCACGCCGCCAAGCGGCGCACGGCGCTCGACACGCAGTACGAAGGGCTCGTCTTCGGACGCCTCGACCTCGACCACGGCATGCAGCGTGAGGAGGACGGTGCCGGCGGGGACGGCGGCGAGCGCCGGGCCCGGCCCGACGACCGCGAGGTGCGCTACATCGGGCGCCTCGGGGTGCGTGACGACGACTACGAGCCGCTCGTCATCGACTGGCGCGCGCCGGCGGCCTCCGCCTTCTACCGGGCCACGCCAACCCAGCCGATGGGCGTCCTGCGCCGTCGGGTGCTGCGCAGCCGCGGCGCCACGGTCATCGGCATCGAGGACGACCTCATGGTGCCCGAGCCTCCCGACGACCTCGTCGTCGTCGGCGACGGCGCCCTCATGGCTGCCCTGACGCGCAGCCGCGGTGAGCGCATGCGCGACATCGTCGCGACGATCCAGGCCCACCAGGACGAGGCCATCCGCGCCAGCGCCCGGGGTGTCACCGAGATCACCGGCGGTCCGGGCACCGGCAAGACGGTCGTCGCCCTGCACCGGGCCGCCTTCCTGCTCTACTCCGAGCGGCGCCGCTTCGAGTCCGGCGGCATCCTCGTCGTCGGCCCCTCGGGCGCCTACACGGCCTACATCGAGCGGGTGCTGCCCTCGCTCGGCGAGGACAGCGTCACCCTGCGCGCGCTCGGCGACGTCATCGACGTGATGCACGCCGAGCGTTTCGACCCCCCGCCCGTCGCGAGGCTCAAGGGCTCGATGCGGATCCGCCCGCTGCTGTCCGCCGCGGCGCGTGGGCGGGTGCCCGACGCTCCGACGGAGTTCCGGGCCATGGTCGCGGGGCGCGCGGTGCGCCTCGAGGCACGGGTGCTCGACCGCGTCCGCTCCCAGGTGCTGCGCCAGCACCAGCGCAACACCGCGACGTCGGTCGCCCAGGCCGCCCTCGGCGAGGCCGCCTGGTCGAGCCTCGGGGTCACGGGTGAGCGTGACGCCAAGGCCGAGTTCATGGACAAGTGGGAGGACCACCTCGACGTCGAGTCCTTCATGCAGGAGTGGTGGCCGCAGGTCGACCCCCGCGAGGTGCTGCTCTGGCTCGCCGACGCCGACCTGCTGCGCCGCCACGCGCGCGGCTCACTGCCCGATGCCGACGCCGACCTGCTCGCCGCGTCGTTCGCGACGGCGCTCGAGACCAGCACGTGGTCGGTGGCCGACGTCGCCCTCGTCGACGACCTCGCCGGACGGGTCGGCCCGGTCAAGGAGAAGGAGGCCGAGGAGCGCGGCTTCTACGAGATCGAGGAGTTCGACGACCTCACCCAGTACGGCGTCACCGAGGTGCAGCCTGTCAGCAGCCCGGAGCGCGAGGACACGTCGCACACCCGCTCGGCCGACCCCCGCGAGCGTCTGCTCGCCGGGCGCATCGGCAAGCCCGACGACTACGCCCACGTGCTCGTCGACGAGGCCCAGGACCTCTCCCCCATGCAGTGGCGGATGATCGGCCTGCGGGGTCGCACCGCGTCGTGGACCGTCGTCGGCGACGCCGCCCAGGCGTCCTGGCCCGACCCCGTGGAGGCCACGGCAGCCCGCGAGGAGGCCTTCGGGCGCCAGGCGCGCCAGCTCTTCCACATGGACACCAACTACCGCAACGCCCGCGAGATCTTCGACTACGCCGCGGAGATCGTGCGCCGTGAGGTGCCGGACGCCGACATCCCGCAGGCGGTGCGCGAGACGGGCATCCACCCCGTCGAGGCCTCGCTCGGCGGTGACCCCGTCTCGGCCGTGAGCGCCGCGGTCGAGGAGCTGCTCGGGCAGGTCGACGGCTCGGTCGCCGTCATCACCCCGGCGACGTATGCCGCCCGGCTCGCTCCCCTCTCAGGGCTCGCCCACGAGGGTGTCGTGGGACGCGTGCAGGTCGTCGACCCGATGTCGACGAAGGGCCTGGAGTACGACGCGACCGTGGTCGTCGACCCGCGTGAGATCGTGCGCGAGTCGCCTGGTGGGGTGCGTGTGCTCTATGTGGCGCTGACCCGTGCGGCCCACCGGATGACGGTGCTGACCCCGACGTCGTGAGCCGGGGTGAGCCCCGAAGTGGGCTCGAAGTGGGCTCGGAGCGAGCCCGGAATGAGCCTTGACGGGGCAAGGTAAAGACTTGTTCAAGGAATGCCGTGTTGGAGAGCATCCGGCCGTCTTGCGCGCGATGATGGTCAGGACGTCGACGGCAGTGCGAAACCACCCTCCCCGCCGGTCTACCCCCCAGACCCAGTCGACGTCCGGCGCCGTCCCGCCCCCCATGAGGACGCGCTCGGGCGAGGGACGAGACGCACCCCCCCAGCGTCTCGCCCCTCGCCCGCTCCTTTGCCCGGGACGTGGGCACTCGACCGTTCGTGAGTCGAGTGCCCACGTTCCTCTCGTCGAGAAGTGAGCACTCGACCGTTCGTGAGTCGAGCGCTCACTTTCCTCACCGTCGAGTGCCCAGTTCTCGACGCTGGTGTCAGTGGCCGATGAGGGTGCGCACCCGGTCGGCCCCCACGGCGAGCAGCAGCGTCGGCAGCCGCGGGCCCGTGTCGCGACCCACGAGCAGCCGGTAGACGAGCACGAAGAAGGTGCGCTGCGCGGCCGAGAGCTCCGGGTCCTTGACCTTGGCCTCGGGGTCGATGCCGCGCTGGATCTTCGGCACGGCGTAGACGAGGTGGGTCAGGCCGTCGAGCGACCAGTGCGCACCCAGTCCGTCGGCGAGCAGGCGCAACGACTCACGCTGCGACTCGTCGAGCGAGCCGAGCAGCCCGGCGTCGGGCTCGGTGCGCACGACCGTGCGGTCCTCGGCCGGCACGTAGCCGAGCATCCAGCGCTCGGCGCAGTCGAGGCGCGGCCGCAGGTCGTCCGTCGAGGCAACCGGGTGCTCGGGGTCGAGGTCACTGAGGATGCGCACGGCCTGCTCCTCGTCGCCCTGGGTCACGTCGATGACGGAGGCGATGGTGCGGAACGGCATCGGCCGGGGCGTCGCGGGGAGCACGCCCGACGCCGTGGACGTCGCGCGCAGGTGCGCGGCGAGGTCAGCCGGCTGTGCGGAGCCGTCGGCGACCTTGCGGTTCAGGGCGTCCCACTCGTCATAGAGCCGCTGCAGCTCGGGACCGAAGGCGACGTCGAAGCTCTGGTTGGGCCGGCGCCGGGCATACAGCCAGCGCAACACCGGCGCCTCCATGACCTCGAGGGCGTCGGTGGGGATCGGCACACCGCCCTTGCTCGAGCTCATCTTGGCCATGCCGGCGATGCCGACGAAGGCGTACATCGGCCCGACGGGTCGCTCCCAGCCGAAGATCGGCGCCAGGTCCTTGCCGACGACGAAGCTGCTGCCCGGGCTCTGGTGGTCGACCCCGGAGGGCTCGAACACGACGTGCTCGTGGGCCCAGCGCATCGGCCAGTCGACCTTCCACACGAGCTTGCCGTTGGTGAAGGTGTCGAGGTCGACGGTCTCGGTGTGGCCGCACTTCGTGCAGTCGTAGGTGAGGTCGTGGCTGTCGTCGTCGTAGGCGGTGACAGTCGTGAAGTCGGTGCCACAGACGGAGCAGAACGGCTTGAAGGGGTAGTAGCCGGACTTGCCCTCGCTGCCGTCGTCCTCGGCCGCGGCGCCCGAGCCACGCTCGGCCTCGGTCGCTGCCGCAGCCTGCTCCTCGGTCAGCTTGGCCCCCTTGCCACCACCCTGCTGCCGGCCCTTGCCGGTGGCCTTCTGGCGGGCGTTCTCGGCAGCCTCGAGTGTGCGGTACTGGTCGAGCACCTTGTCGATGGCGAAACGCTCGCGCATCGCGAGCAGCACCTGGTCACGGTAGGCGCCGGCGCGATACTGCTCGGTCTGGCTGATCTCGCGCACCTCGATGCCGGTGGCCTCCATGGCCTCGAGCAGCGGCGCCTTGAAGTGGTCGGCCCAGCTCGCGTGCGACGAGCCGGCGGGCGGCGGCACTGCGGTGAGCGGCATACCGATGTACTGCTCCCACGAGTCGTCCACTCCCGCAAGGTTCTTGGGCACACGGCGGAAGCGGTCGAAGTCGTCCCAGCTGAGGATGTGCTCGCAGTCGATGCCGCGTCGCTTGAGCTCGTCGGCAACGAGGTGCGGGGTGATGAGCTCGCGGAAGTTGCCGAGGTGGATCGGCCCCGACGGGCTGATGCCCGACGCGCAGACGATCGGACCGTCCATCCCGCGGTGGTGCGCCTCGGCGACGACCTCGTCGGCGAGACGGGTGACCCAGTCGAGCTCGACCTTCTGCTCGACGACGTTGTCAGTCATGACTGTCCTTCTGCTCCAAGCGCTTTCGGGTGATGAGGTATGCCGCTGAGCGGGTCAGCCGGCCACCGCGGGCTTGAGCGGGTGGCGCTCGATGATCTCGTCACGACCCGGTCCGACGCCGATCGCCGACACACGGGCGCCGATGAGCTCCTCGACGCGCAGCACGTAGGCCTGGGCGTTGGCGGGCAGCTCCTCGAACGAGCGGCAGGCGGTGATGTCCTCCCACCAGCCGGGCAGCTCCTCGTAGATCGGGGTCGCGTGGTGGAAGTCGGTCTGGTTGACCGGCATCTCGTCGTGGCGCACGCCGCCCACGTCGTAGGCGACGCACACCGGCACCGTCTCGAGACCGGTCAGCACGTCGAGCTTGGTGATGACGAAGTCGGTGACGCCGTTGATGCGCGTCGCGTAGCGGCCGACGACCGTGTCCATCCAGCCGCAGCGGCGGGGGCGACCCGTCGTCGTGCCGTACTCGGCCCCCGTCTTGCGGAGGAACTCGCCGGAGTCGTCGTGCAGCTCGGTCGGGAAGGGACCCTCGCCGACGCGCGTCGTGTAGGCCTTGAGGATCGCGATGACCGAGTCGATGCGGGTCGGCGGCACGCCCGAGCCCGTGCAGGCCCCGGCCGACACCGCGTTGCTCGACGTGACGTAGGGGTAGGTGCCGTGGTCGACATCGAGGAGCGTCGCCTGCCCGGCCTCGAAGAGGACCGTCTCTCCCCGGTCGAGCGCCTGGCCCAGCACGAGGCTCGTGTCGGCGACCATGGGAGCCAGGCGGGCGGCATACGACAGCAGCTCCTCGACGACGTCGTCGACGGCCGAGGCGCGGGTGTTGTAGATCTTGGCGAGCACCTGGTTCTTGAACTCGAGGGCCGCCTCGACCTTCTGCCGCAGGATCGGCTCGTCGTAGAGGTCCTGGATGCGGATGCCGATGCGGTTCATCTTGTCGGCGTAGGTCGGGCCGATGCCGCGCCCCGTCGTGCCGATGCGCCGCTTGCCGAGGAAGCGCTCCGTCACCTTGTCGATGGTGCGGTTGTAGCTGGGGATGATGTGCGCGTTGGCGCTGACGAGCAGCTTGCTCGTGTCGACGCCCCGCGCCTCGAGCCCGTCGAGCTCCTCGAAGAGGACCGAGAGGTCGATGACGACGCCGTTGCCGATGACCGGCACGCAGTTGGGGCTGAGGATGCCGGAGGGCAGCAGGTGCAGGGCGTACTTCTCCCGCTTGCCGTCCTTCTCGATGACGACGGTGTGGCCGGCGTTGTTGCCGCCGTTGAACTTGACGACGTAGTCGACACTGCTGCCGAGCAGGTCGGTCGCCTTGCCCTTGCCCTCGTCACCCCATTGCGCTCCGACGAGCACGATTGCCGGCATCCCTCCGCCTTCCGTTCGCTGGGTCAGCCAACGGCAAGGTTATCGGTTCGCGGAAGGGACCCTCCCCGTCGTCCGACGCGCGTGACCATCCCGGGATCACCCATCGCGGCCCGGCGACGGAGCGACGGGCCCGGCTCCTGGCGTGACGGCCTTCCTCATCGATGAGATGCTCCCGCCCGCCACTGCTCGACTCCTTCGCGACGAGCTGACCCGCGCCCTCGCCGACTGGGCGCGAGGCCACCCGGAGCCCTACGTCGGGGCGCACTGGCTGACGTGACCTCACGGGGCCGGGACCTCGGGGATTCGGACCTCGGGCCTCGGGACTCGGATCCTGCTCCGCTGGGTGGAGCAGGATGCGGGCGGCTCACGACTGCCTCGACCGGCCGTCGGCTCTCACCTGGATGCGAGGTCAGCCCGTGTGCGCGGCGAGCCAGTCCTCGAGGTGGGCAGCGACACCATCGGCGTGGTGCGCAGCGGTGACCTCGGAGGCCGCGTCGAGCACGTGCGGCTTCGCGTTGGCCACGGCGACCGAGGTGCCGACGACGGCGAAGGCGGACAGGTCGTTGTCGTTGTCGCCGTAGAAGACCGTGTCGGCGAGGTCGATGCCGAGGTCGGCGGCGATCGACCGCACACCGGCACCCTTCGAGCAGTCGGCGCTCGCCACCTCGAGGTAGGTCGCCTTGGAGCGGTAGGTGACGAGCCCGTCGCGGCCGGCGAGGACCTGCTCGAGCTCGTCGACGAGGTGCGCGTCGCCCATGCCCATGACCTTGTGCGGTGGCTCCGCCTCCATGCGCCCCGGTGCGGCGTAGTCGTGCGCCGACTCGGCCGACGGCTCGACGGCGGTGTGGTTGATCTCCCGCTGGGTCCAGCGGTCGCGGCCCCACGCATACCAGTTGTCTCCGGCGAAGAAGCTGCCGTGCAAGCCGATCCGGGCACAGGTCTCGTAGGCGACGCGGGCGTCAGCGGCGGCGATGTGCTCGTTCGTCGCGACGGAACGGTCGTCGCGCAGCACGAGCCCGCCGTTGTAGGCGATGAGCGGCACCCCTGTGCCGCCGGAGAGCCGGTCGAGCGCAGCCATCGACTCGGGCATCCGCGACGAGCAGAGCACGAAGGAGTGGCCCGCCTCGCGCACCGCCCGGATCGCCGCGATGGTGCGCTCCGACAGGGTGCGGTGCGAGTTGAGCAGGGTGCCGTCGATGTCACAGCAGAAGAGCGTCATGAGGGCGTATGCCGTCCGGTCGGGGCAGTGGTCGGCGCCGGGTCCCCCAAGGGGCTCCCGGCGCCGATCACGCTGTGGTGGTGTGGAACTCGCGGCTGCGGCTCAGAGACCGAGCTCGCGCGCGCCCTCGGCAGAGCTGTCGCGCAGGAACTGCGTGCAGCGGGCCTCCTCGTCGCTCTCGCCGATGGCGCGCGCCGCCCGGGCGAGCGCCCCGAGGGCGCGGAGGAAACCGCGGTTGGGCTCGTGCGACCACGGCACAGGGCCCTGTCCGCGCCAGCCCGACTTGCGCAGGGAGTCGAGGGAGCGGTGGTAGCCGGTGCGGGCGTAGGCGTAGGCCTCGACATCACGGTCACCGTCGGCGAGGGCGTCCTCGGCGAGCACCGCCCACGCGAGCGCGCTCGCGGGGTAGGCGGCTGCCACCTGGACCGGGTCGACGCCCGAGGCGAGCTTCTCGGCTGCCGGGTCGACCGCGAGGCGGGTCTCGGGGATGCCGAGCAGGTTGTCGCTCACTGGTGGGTGCCGGCCGATCGCAGCGCCTCGCAGGCCTCGACGATGCGCACGGCCATCGCCTCCTCGGCCGCCTTGCCCCAGGCGCGCGGGTCGTACTGCTTCTTGTTGCCGACCTCGCCGTCGACCTTGAGCACGCCGGTGTAGTTGGAGATCATCCAGTCGGCGATCTTGCGGGTGAAGGCGTACTGGGTGTCGGTGTCGACGTTCATCTTGACGACGCCGAAGTCGACGGCCGAGGAGATCTCCTCGGGCAGAGAGCCCGAGCCGCCGTGGAAGACGAGGTCGAAGGGGCGTGCGTCGTCGGAGAGGCCGAGCTCACGGGCACCGGCCTGCTGGGCCTCGAGGAGCACTTCCGGACGGAGCTTGACGTTGCCGGGCTTGTAGACGCCGTGCACGTTGCCGAAGGTCAGGGCCGTCAGGTAGCGGCCGTTCTCGCCGGAGCCGAGCGCCTGGATCGTCGCGATGGCGTCGGCCGGGGTGGAGTAGAGCTTGTCGTTGATCTCGTGGGCGACGCCGTCCTCCTCGCCGCCGACGACGCCGACCTCGATCTCGAGGATGACGTTGGCGGCCTTGGCGAGGGCGAGCAGCTCACGCGCGGTCTCGAGGTTCTCCTCGAGCGGCACGGCCGACCCGTCGAACATGTGCGACTGGAACCACGGGGTACCGCCGGACTGCACGCGCTCGGTGCTCGCCGCGAGGAGCGGGCGCACGAAGCCGTCGAGCTTGTCCTTGGGGCAGTGGTCGGTGTGCAGCGCGATGTTGACGGGGTACTTCTTGGCCACCTCGTGGGCGAA
Organism: Humibacillus xanthopallidus; assembly: GCF_044793955.1. Classification (GTDB taxonomy): domain Bacteria; phylum Actinomycetota; class Actinomycetes; order Actinomycetales; family Dermatophilaceae; genus Humibacillus; species Humibacillus xanthopallidus_C. The sequence continues at coordinate 4,117,549 of NZ_CP084995.1, forward strand.
CGCGGCAAAGGCGAGCGACCCGCTCACCATGTTCTTGATGCTGGGTCCGGAGAGGTACTCGGCGCCACCGGTCGAGACCTGAATGATGCCGTCGGAGCCGGCGTCGGCGAAGCCCTTCAAGGCCGCGTTGAGCGTCTGCGAGCTCGAGACGTTGATGGCGGGATACGCGAAGGAGCCAGCCTTCGCGCGGTCGAGCATGTCGGCATACACCTCGGGGGTGGCGATGGGCATTGCTACTCCTGCTGTCGAATGAGCGGGTTCACGATCCGCCGTCGATCCTGCCACGTCTGCCGTCCGGTCGGGCGGCAGTCCCACCCACCGGTGAGCGCCCGCTCAGGACGCCCGGGGGTCGAAGACGTAGGGGGTGGTCGTCGCCACCCGGTGCAGCCCGAGACGGCGCAGGATCGGCTCCGAGTCGGGCGAGGCGTCGACCCGGACGTAGTCCTTGCCCCGGTCGAGGCCGAGCCGGGCGCGGTGCAGCAGGGTCGCGCGATAGAGGCCCCGGCCGCGCCACTCGGGCAGGGTCGAGCCGCCCCAGAGACCGGTGAAGCTGCTCTCGTCGTACTCGCTCCGGGCGGCACAGAGCACCGGGCTGTCGGGCGACTGCTCGATGAGCACCACGTCCATCGCGCGGGGGTCACGCTGCCAGGTGGGCAGCAGCGACGCAGTGACCCACTCCTGCTCCTTGCCCCAGACCGCCTCGAGCATCGTGCGGATCCGGGCGAAGTCGTCCTCGGTCTCGGCCGCACGGACGGTCACCCCCTCGGGGAGCCGGATGTCCTGGGCCGCGAGGGGGGCCGCCTCGCCGAGGATGAGCGCCTCGTCGTCCTCCTTGACGAAGCCGGCACGCAGCAGCCGCTCGCCGAGGTCGGCCGGCTCGTCGTAGTCGTAGGTCTTCCACTCGACCTGTTGCCCGCGGGCGGCGAAGAAGTCCCGCTGGCGGGCGATGACCGCGTCGTAGGCCGCGGGGTCAGGGCCCAGCCCGTCCGGGCTCTCGACCATGTTCCACTGGCCGCCGTCGACGTCGTACTCGCGCCGGATCAGGCCGTCGACCTCGATCGGCCGCTGCGCCGTGCCGAGCCCGATCCGCGCACGGGTCTCGTCGTGGAAGACGCGCAACAGCTCATCAGGGGTCATGGTGGTGACACAACCAAACCCCTGTGCGGGGTGCAACGGGTTTCACCCTTCGGGCACCTCCGAGGCCGCGACCCGTGCGAGCGCGCTTCGTCATGGTGCGATGTGCGGTTCCACTCCGGCGCGTGCCGTGGTCGAATCGCCACGACATGAGCAACCGACCCGACAGCCTCAGCCCGCGCGCCGCGCGCGCCCTCGCCGACGCCGCGCCGACCCCCTTCTGGACCGATCGGCCCGAGCGCCCCGACCCGCGGCCGCCGCTGACCGGCCTCGCGACGCGCACCGACCTGCTCGTCGTGGGCGGAGGGTTCACCGGGCTCTGGGCCGCGATCCAGGCGAAGGAGGACGACCCCTCCCGCGACGTCGTCGTCATCGAGGCCGACCGTCTGGCTGACGGGGCCTCGGGCCGCAACGGTGGTTTCGTCAGCCCGAGCCTCACCCACGGGCTGTCGCAGGGCCTCAGCTGCTGGCCCGACGAGATCGAGACGCTCGAGCGGCTCGCGGCCGACAACTTCGCGGCCATCGGGACGACGCTCGAGGCCCACGGCATCGACGCCGACTTCCACGTGCCCGGCGAGCTGACCCTTGCGCTGACGGAGCACCAGGTGCCCGCCGTGCACGAGGCCTTCGAGCTGCATCGTGCCCACGGCTACGAGGTCGAGCTGCTCGATGCGGCGGGAGCTCGCGGCCGCGTCGACTCGCCGCTCTATCGCGCCGGCTTGTTCGACCCCGAGGTCGGTCTCGTCGACCCCGCTCGTCTCGTGTGGGGCCTCGCCCGGGCAGCCGAGTCGTTGGGCGTCCGCATCCACGAGCACACCCGCGCCACGGGATTCGACACCGAGGGCGACGGCGTGCGCGTCTCGCTCGAGGGTGGCAGCGTGCACGCCCGGCGTGTCGTCATCGGCACCAATGCCGCCCAGGGCGTGCTCAAGCGCTTCAGCGCCTGGGTGCTGCCCGTCTACGACCACGTGCTCATGACCGAGCCCCTCACCGCGGCGCAGCTCGACGCCATCGGGTGGAAGGGGCGTGAGGGACTGACCGATGCCGGCAACCAGTTCCACTACTACCGCAGGACGCTCGACGACCGCGTGCTCTTCGGCGGCTACGACGCCAACTACCACTTCCCCGGCCGCATCGACCCGGCGCTCGAGCAGTCCGACGCCTCGCACGGCCTGCTGGCCGACCACTTCGTCGACATCTTCCCGCAGCTCGCTGACATCAGGTTCACGCACCGGTGGGCCGGAGTGATCGACACGACGTCACGCTTCACTCCGGTCTTCGGCACCGCCCTCGGCGGCCGCATGGCCTATGCCGTCGGCTACACCGGGCTGGGCGTGGCCTCGACGCGCTTCGGGGCACGGGTGGCGCTCGACCTGCTCGACGGGCGCGACACCGAGGTGACGCGGCTGCAGATGGTGCGGCGCAAGCCGATCCCCTTCCCTCCCGAGCCGATCCGGTATGCCGCCGTGCGGGCGACGCGGTCGGCGCTCGCTGCCGAGGACCGCACCGGCAAGCGCAACCTGTGGCTCAAGGCGCTCGACACGATCGGCGTCGGCTTCGACTCCTGACCCGTCTGCGTCGAGTGCTCAGTTCCCGACGCACGTCCCGTCGGGAAAATGGGCACTCGACTTGGGGGGAGCGTCGTTGGGGTCGTCGTGGTGGCTCAGGGTCAGAGGACGGTCAGGTCGTGGGGGCGGGTGTTGAAGCGCTCCACCCCGTCGGAGGTGACCGCCACGATGTCCTCGATGCGAGCACCCCACCGGCCCTCGAGGTAGACGCCCGGCTCGATGGAGAACGTCATGCCCGCTTCGAGCACGAGGTCGTTGCCCGCGACGATGTAGGGCTCCTCGTGCACGTCGAGACCGATCCCGTGGCCCGTCCGGTGGATGAAGTACTGCGCCAGTCCCGCCTCCGCGAGCACCGATCGCGCTGCGGCGTCGACGGATTCGCAGGTCACCCCCGGTCGCACGGCGTCGACGGCAGACTGCTGGGCCGCCTGCAACGCGGCATACGCCTCGGCCACGTCGGGCTCGCGAGGTGAGCCCACGGCATACGTGCGGGTGCTGTCGGAGCAGTAGCCCGAGGGCAGCGGGCCACCGATGTCGACGACGACCACGTCACCCCGCTCGATGACGCGGTCGCTGACTGCGTGGTGCGGGCTCGCGGCGTTGGGCCCGGAGCCGACGATGACGAAATCGGCTGCGGCGTGGCCCTCCTCGACGATGGCGGCGGCGATGTCGGCTGCGACCTCCGCCTCGGTGCGGCTCGGGCGAAGCCACTCCTCCATCCGCGCGTGCACGCGGTCGATGGCGGCGCCGGCGGCGCGCAGCTCGGCCAGCTCGGAGACGTCCTTGCGCATGCGCAGCTCGCGCAGGACCGGGCCGGCGAGCCGCTGGTCGGTCGCGCCGGCGTCACGCAGCTGCAGCAGGTGCAGTGCCGGTGTCATGTCAGAGACCGCCACGGGTCCGGCCGCCAGGCCGGCGAGCGCCAGCGCGTGGGCATTCTCCCCATCGACCCACGTGCGCACGTCGACCCCGAGGGCCTCGAGCGGCAGGTGCCGCTGGCCCGCGAACTCCAGCGCCGGAGAGACGAGCACGGCCGCACGTGCGCGGTCGCTCGGCACCACCAGCGCCGTGAGCCGCTCGAACGACGAGCCGCCGAGGCCCAGCAGGTAGCGCAGGTCGGATCCGGGCGTGACCACCACGGCCGCGACTCCCGCTTCGACAGCGCGGTCACGGAGACGGTCGAGCCGGTCCCGCATGGTCGAGACATCGAGGACGGCGGAGCTGACACCCATGCGGCAGACGCTACCGCTCGAGCGGTGCGCTCTTAGGACGGTCGGCCGATGCGGGAGAAGTCATCCCGTCTGGACGATGTGGTGCGCCGGGGCTCGCTGCCACCCTGAAGGCATGTGCCGGTGGATGGTGTATTCAGGTGATCCGATCCTCGCCGAGGACCTCCTCTTCAAACCGGAGCACTCGCTCATCGAGCAGAGTCTCCACTCGACGATGGGGGCGACGACGACGAACGGCGACGGCTTCGGGATCGGGTGGTACGGCCGAGGCCCCACGCCCGCCGTGTTCAAGAACGTCGACCCGGCGTGGAACGACCGCAACCTGCGCGAGCTGACCGCCCAGGTGAGCACCGGGCTGTTCTTCGCGCACGTGCGAGCCTCGACGGGCACCCCGGTGCAGCGGAGCAACTGCCATCCCTTCCGCCACGACGACTGGCTGTGGATGCACAACGGTGCCGTCTTCGGCTTCCACGAGCTCAAGCGCGACCTCGTCTTCGCGGTCGACCCGTCGCTCTACGCCGACATCGAGGGGTCGACGGACTCCGAGGTGCTCTTCTTCCTCGCGCTGACCTTCGGGCTCGAGGACGACGCCATCGGTGGCGTGGCCCGGGCCGTCGGCTTCGTCGAGGACCTCGCTGAGCGCAAGGGTGTCTCGAACCCGATCCAGGCGACGATCGCGACCACGGACGGCCGCTCGGTCTGGGCCTTCCGCTACTCGTCGCAGCACCAGAGCCGCACCCTCTTCCACTCGACCGCGGTCACCGAGCTGCGCCGCCTCCACCCGGAGGTGGAGGTGCTCCAGACCCTCGGCGACGACGCACGACTCGTCGTGTCGGAGCCACTGCGTGACCTGCCGGGAGCCTGGCGCGAGGTGCCCGAGTCGTCGTGCGGCATCATCCAGGAGGGCGACGACGAGATCCGGCCGTTCGCGCCGGAGCGGCCGGCCCACGTCGCCTGAGCACCCCTCCTCCTCCAGGGGGAGCCGCGGCCACCCGCCCGCTGCCTAGGCTGTCGGCATGCACGGGGGCCCACAGGCGCTGGTGGCGCGCGCACGCGACTACTTCGGCGTCGAGACGGACTGGGAGCGCGTGCCGGACGACCCGGCGCAGGCGCGCCGCTCCGACGCGTTCCTCGCCCTGGGCTTCCTTGTCGCCGGCTCGCTCGGCGTCGAGCTGCTGCGCAGCATCGATGCCCTCGGCAACGTGCAGGACTCGTGGTTCTGGCCGCACGTCGCCGTGCTCGTCGGCACGGTGCCGCTCGCGTGGCGCCGCCGCTACCCGCTCCTCGTCGCCGCCCTGCTGTCGCTCCACCTCTTCGCGTTCGGCCTGATGATGCCCGCCGTCGCGGTGTCGCTGCCCCTCCAGGCGGTCTACTTCGTGGCGCTCTTCACCGGCGTCGCCTGGGCTCGCGACCGCCGCCTCATGCTCGGCGTCGTCACCGGGGTGCTCCTGCTGATGTTCGGCTGGCTGACGTGGCAGTTCGCCGTCGGCAGCGGCATCGAGCAGGCGCTCTCGTCGGACGGCAGACCGATGGAGCGCCGGGGCCTCTTCTCCCCCACGAGTGCCTACGTCATCTACACCCTGCTCATCAACGTCGTCTACTTCGGCGGGGCCGTCATCGGCGGACAGACCGCGTGGCGCTCCGCCTACCAACGGGATCGGCTCGCCGACCAGGCCCGGACCATCGACGCGCAGGCCACCACCCTGCAGCGGCAGGCAGTCGTCGAGGAGCGGCTGCGCATCGCCCGCGAGCTGCACGACGTCGTGGCCCACCACGTGTCGGTCATCGGCATCCAGGCAGCGGCCGCTCGGCGGGTGCTGCGCCGCGACCCCGACGTCGCCGAGCAGTCGCTGCGCTCCATCGAGACGTCGTCGCGCGAGGCCGTGACCCAGATGCGCGGCCTGCTCGGCACGCTCCGCACCGACGACGCACCCGGCGACGAGACCCGCGCCCCCGAGCCCGGGCTCGCCGACGTGCCCCGCCTCGTGGAGTCGAGCTCGACGCAGGGGCTGCACGCCACGTGCCGCGTCGTCGAGGACGCCCCGGGCGCGGTCGGCGCGGTGCCCGGCCCCGTCGGCCTCTCGCTCTATCGCACGGTGCAGGAGGCGCTCGCCAACGTGCGTCGCCACTCGACCGCGACCACCGCCAGCGTCGTCGTGCGCGTCGACCGCCGGCCCGAGCGCGGGTTCGACCACGGCTACGCAGAGGTCGAGGTCATCGACGACGGCCGCCCCCGCTCGGGCACCTCCGGCACCGGCCTCGGGCTGCTCGGCGTGCGCGAGCGGCTGGCCACGCACGGTGGTGTCAGCGAGATCGGTCCCCGCGTGACCGGTGGCTACCGCGTCCGCGTGCGGATGCCGCTGCCCGGCGGGTCCTCGTGACGACGCCGAGCGGGGCGGGCGTCGGGCACTCGAGCGAGCCGGACGGCATACCGCAGCCCAGGACGACGGTGCTGCTCGTCGACGACCAGCAGCTCGTGCGGTCGGGCTTCTCGCTCATCCTCTCGGTGGAGGACGACCTCGACGTGATCGGGGAGGCGGCTGACGGCGCGGAGGCCGTGCGGCTCGTGCGCGAGCTGCGTCCCGACGTCGTGCTCATGGATGTGCAGATGCCCGTCATGGACGGCATCGAGGCGACCCGCCGGATCGTCGGTGCGGGCCTGTCCAAGGTGCTCATCCTCACGACGTTCGACCGTGACGACTACGTCTTCGCGGGGCTCGCCGCGGGCGCCAGCGGCTTCCTGCTCAAGAACGCCGACGCCGACCACCTCATCGAGGCGGTGCGCGCCGTCGCGGGTGGGCACGCCCTCCTCGCGCCCGAGGTGACCCTGCGGGTCATCGCGCAGATGACCGCTGACGACCGAGCCGGTATGCCGTCCGGCGGGCTCCCCGACGACGTCGCCGGCTCAGGCGGTGGCCCGGGCGCTGGTTCGGGTGCCGGCTCGGCCCACCCGCGGCTGGCCGAGCTGACGCCGCGAGAGCTCGACGTGCTCGGGCTGGTCGGCCGGGGCCTGTCGAACGCCGAGATCGCCCGGCACCTCTTCCTCGGGGAGGCGACCGTCAAGACGCACCTGTCGAGCGTGCTGCGCAAGGTGGGGCTGCGCGACCGCGTGCAGGCCGTGGTGCTCGCCTACGAGGCGGGCCTCATCCTGCCGGGGGACGGTCCGACTCCACCTGCGGGCTGATCCGCGGGCACGCGGGCGCGGCCTAGCGTGGCGGCATGGCAGATCACGGGGACCTGGACCAGACCAGCAGAGGCGAGTGGGCCGATCTCGAGGTGCGCGACCTGAGGCGCGACTTCGGGGAGGTGAGGGCGGTCGACGGCGTCAGCTTCACGGTGCCGGCCGGCGCGCTCACCGGCTTCGTGGGCGGCAACGGCGCCGGCAAGACGACGACGATGCGCATGGTGATGGGCGTCCTGTCGATCACCGCGGGCGAGGTGCTGTGGGGCGGCCGTCCCATCACGCAGGCCGACCGGCGCCAGCTCGGCTACATGCCCGAGGAGCGCGGCCTCTATCCCAAGCAACCCGTCCTCGACCAGCTCGTCTACCTCGGACGGCTGCGTGGCATGTCGACCGCCGCGGCCCGCACCTCGGTGCTCAGCCACCTCGAGCGTCTCGGCCTGGCCGACCGCGCCCGCGACCACGTCGAGAAGCTCTCACTGGGCAACCAGCAGCGGGTGCAGATCATCGCGGCGGTGATGGGCCGACCCCGGGGTCTCGTGCTCGACGAGCCGTTCAGCGGGCTCGACCCGCAGGCCGTCGACAGCATGGCCGACCTGCTGCGCGAGCACACGGCCCAGGGCGTGCCCGTGCTCTTCTCCTCGCACCAGCTCGACCTCGTCGAGCGGTTGTGCGAGCACCTCGTCGTGCTCTCCCGGGGCAGAGTTGTGGCCGCCGGCACCCCCGACGAGCTGCGCTCGACGTCGGTGGCTCGTCACCGTCTCGTGCTGTCCGGCGACGCCGGCTGGGTGCGCGACGTCGGCGGGGTGCACGCGGTCGACGTCGACGGCTCGAGCGCGCTGCTCGAGATCCTGAGCCCCGGGGCCGAGCGAGACCTGCTCGGCGAGGCGCTGCGCCGCGGCGAGGTCCGCGAGTTCTCTCCCCAGCGGCCGACCCTGGCCCAGATCTACCGTGAGGTGACGGCATGACCACGACCCAGCCCACCCCGCCGGCCCGTCTGCCGCGACAGCACCCACCGGCGCCGGCCCGCGACCCGCACACCGACGCCGGGCCGGATGGCTCGCGCTCCGACACCCCGCCCTGGCTGATCGTCGCCACCCGCGAGATCGTCGTGCGCGCCACCAACCGGGCCTTCATCATCTCGACCCTGCTCACCATCGTGCTCATCGCCGGCTTCGGCGCGTTCTCGCTGTGGCAGAGCAGCCGCACGACGACCCACACCGTCGCCGTGACCGCGCCGGAGGGCGAGCGCCTCGTCAGCGATGCGGCCGCGACAGCCCGACAGAGCGACGACACGGTGGCCATCGAGGCCCAGACCGTGGCCGGCGAGCCCGCCGCGCGCGCCCTCGTCGAGAGCGGCGACGCCGCCGCGTGGCTGCACGCAGGTGACGACGGATGGACCCTCACGTCGGCCGACGAGGTGCCGCTCAGCCTCCGGACCGCTGTCGAGTCGGCGGTGCGGTCCGCGGCCCTCGAGACCAACGCGGCCTCGGCAGGCACGAGCGTCGAGGCCCTCGAGCGCGGCACGACCGTCACTGTCGCCCGCTTCGACGGGGAGGCCATCGACGACGGCTTCGTGCAGGTGGCCACGGTGGCCTTCGCCCTGCTCTTCCTCATGGCCGCGATGATGTTCGGCCAGCAGATCGCGGCGAGCGTCGTGGAGGAGAAGCAGTCGCGGCTCGTCGAGATCATCGCGACGGCGATCCCGCTGCGCCACCTGCTGGCCGGCAAGGTGGGGGGCAACTCCGTGATCGCCCTGGGCCAGGTGGTCCTCTTTGCCGCGGTCGGCCTCGTCGCCGTGTCGTTCTCCGAGTGGTCGACGCTCCTGCCTGCCCTGTCGACGGCCGTCGTGTGGTTCGTCCTCTACTTCATCGTCGGGTTCTTCGCTCTGGCCTGCCTCTTCGCGGTCGGCGGGGCGCTCGCGTCCCGGATGGAGGACCTGCAGAGCACGACCGCACCGATGACGACGGCGCTCATGCTCGTCTACTTCGCGAGCTTCGGCCTGTCGGGCACGGCGGCGGTCATCGCGTCCTACGTGCCCATCGCCTCGGTCGTCTCGATGCCGGCGCGCATCCTCGCCGGTGAGACGGCGTGGTGGGAGCCGATCGTGTCGCTCGGCATCATGGCAGGCTTCGCCGCGGTGACCGTGGTGATCGGCGAGAAGATCTATCGCCGCTCGCTGCTCCAGACCCGGGGCCGGCTCTCGTGGCGAGAGGCGTACGCAACCCCGGAGTGACCCCACTCCCGGATCGAGGTGATCCCGCCACCGACGTCGGGGGCGGGATCACCTCGACGCAACCATTCCTTGACCTGCTCCTGCCGAGTCATGACCAACTTCTCGACTACGGGTGACCCTCGCCGACCTACGTTTCGATGAGTCACCCACCCCGAGAGAGTGACCCCGACACCCAGGAGCACCATGCACCTCACCAAAACTCGAACCCTGTCGATCGCTGTTGCCGCCACCTTCGCGGCTGGTCTGGCCGCCACGAGCGCCAGCGCCGCGCCCGTCTCGGGCGACGTGCCGACGTTCCAAGAGTTCGCCGCCAGCACCTACCAGGACGAGGGCGGTGTCTACGTCGTCAACGGTGACGAGCCCGAGGGCAGCATGGGCGGTCTCCGCCAGTTCTACGACTCGATGGTGAGCACGCCCAAGCACGTCGACGAGGACTCGCTCATCGTCAACGTCGTCAGCGGCAGGGACGACAAGTGGTCGGCCACGCAGGCCGCCAACCTGACCTACTGCGTGAGCACGAAGTTCGGCGCTGACTACAGCCGCGTCGTGTCGGCCATGGCGGCCGGCGCCGGCCAGTGGGAGGCCGCGTCGTCCAAGATCAACTACACCTACGTCTCGAGCCAGGACGGCAACTGCAACACCCGCAACAGCTCGGTCGTCTTCTCCGTCGAGCCCACCAAGACGACGCAGTACATCGCGCGCGCCTTCTTCCCGAGCACCGCGAAGTCGGGCCGCAACATCCTCGTCAACGCCAGGTCGCTCTACAACTCCGGCTCGTGGACGCCGTCCAACATCATGGCCCACGAGCTCGGCCACACGCTCGGCTTCCGCCACGAGCACACCCGCCCTGAGGCCGGCACCTGCTTCGAGGACAACAACTGGCGTCCCCTGACTCCCTACGACTCGTCGTCGATCATGCACTACCCGCAGTGCAACGGCACGTCGAGCAACCTGTCGATGACCTCCGCGGACCGCCAAGGCGCGGTCGACCTCTACGGCAGCTGAACCACCCGCTGCTCACCGGGTCGAGGTGATCCCGGCGCCCACGTCGGGTGCAGGATCACCTCGACCCGGAGGTGTGTCCGGGCCGGGAGAGCGGCAGGGGCTGGGGTGGTGGCGGGCCGACGTAGCGGGCGGCCGGGCGGATGATCTTCGGGTCGCGCGCCTGCTCGAGCACGTTGGCGCCCCACCCGACGACCCGGGCAACGCAGAAGGTCGGCGTGAACATCCCGGGGTGCAGGCCTGCGAGCGACATCACGACCCCCGCGTAGAACTCGACGTTGGCGTGCAGCTCGCGGCCCGGCTTGAGCTCGGCCAGGGTCTGCTCCACGGCCTTCTCGACGCCGATCGCCAGGTCGACGAGCGGGTCGTCCCACCCCCGCGCCAGGCCCTTGAGCATCTCCGAGCGCGGGTCGTGCGTGCGATAGACCGCGTGCCCGAAGCCCATGATGCGCTCCCCGGCCTCGACGCGCTGCCGCACCCACTCGGCGGCCCGGTCCAGCGACCCGATCTCGTCGAGGGCCTCGAGGGCGCGGCTCGGCGCGCCGCCGTGCCGGGGCCCGGAGAACGAGCCGATCGCCCCGACGAGACAGGCCGCGAGATCGGCCCCGGTGCTCGCGATGACGCGCGCCGTGAAGGTCGAGGCGTTGAAGCCGTGGTCCATCGTCGCCACGAGGTAGCTCTCGACCGCGCGGGCCTCGTGCTCGCCCGGCAGTGCGCCGGTCACCATCCGCAGGTAGTCGACCGCGTGGCCGAGGGCCGGGTCGGCGGGGAGGGGCTCGAGCCCGCGCTGGAGACGGTGGGCGGCGGCGAGGATCGTCGGCGTCACGGCGATGGCGCTGAGCGCCGCCTCATAGCGCTCCTGCTCTCCCGCGTCGTAGAGCGGACGCAGGTCGGCGATGCCGCCCCACGCCGAGAGCGCGGTGCGGAGCACCTGCAGCGAGTCGCTCGTCGTGCGGCAGATCTCCGGCAGGAGCGCCGCGAGCCGAGGAGGCAGGGGGCGTCGACTCCCCAGCTCGCTGCGGAACCGGGCCAGATCGGCACCGTCGGGGAGGTGGCCGACGAGGAGCAGGTGCGCAGCCTCCTCGAACGAGACCCGCTCGGCGAGGTCGACGGCGGAGTACTGGCGGTAGTGGTAGAAACCCTCGTCGCCGCGCACGTCGCCGAGGGTGGTCTCGGTGACGACGACCTTGGCCAGACCGGGCGGCACGCTGATGAAGCCGTCGACGGGGGATGCGGACGTGGCAGCCGTGGCGCCTGGTGCTGACGTGGTGGACATGGCGTGCTCCTTTCGGTTCACTCGTCACTGTCAGCGATATTGATCAACATCGTCAATGTTGATCGCCTCAACGTTGACCCGATCAACACGGAAGGCCCGATGACCCCCACCCCCCACGGCTGGATCACGACAACCGAGGCGGCGCAGCGCCTCGGGGTCAAACGCGCGACCCTCTACGCCTACGTCAGTCGCGGTCTCCTGCAGAGCCAGCGCCGCCCGGGCCAGCAGGAGAGCCTCTTCGACCGTGCCCAGATCGACGCTCTGGCCTCGACCTCCCGCCCGTCGGGCTCGCCGCAGCCGGTGCTGCGCTTCCGCAGCATCGCGACCGCCGTGAGCACCCAGCTCGACGGCGACCTGCTCTATCGCGGCGTCCCGCTCATCGAGGTGATCGCCATGGACTCCGTCGAGCAGGCTGCGGCGCTCGTCCTGGGAACACCTGTGGGAACGCCTGCAGGACAAGCGATCTCGCGGGACGGCACCGCCTCGCACGCACCATCCGCACCCCTCCCCCGCACCCTCCGACCCCTCGCCACCGGCATCGCCCGACTCCCCCTCGAGCGGCGCCTGCCCGTCGCGGTGCAGCTGCTCGCGGTCACCGACCCACTCGCCGGCGACAACGACCCCGAGCGCGTGCGCGCGACGGCGCTCGCCCTGGTGCCGGCCGCGCTGGCACTCGCCGCGGGCAGGGCCCCGGCCACACGGCATACCCCCGAGACGGGAGACCTCGCCCGAGACCTGCTGCGCGCCCTCGGCGGACGTGACGGGTCGCCGGACGAGCTCACGCTGGCGCGCGTGCTCCTCGTCGCGCTCCTCGACCACGGCCTCACGGCCTCCACGGTCGCCGCCCGCGTCGCCGCCTCCACACGGGCGGGGCTGCACGACTGCCTCGTGGCCGCGTATGCCGCCATGTCGGGGCCGCTCCACGGCGCGGCGCCGATCGCCGCCCATGCGCTGCTGGTGCCTGGACTCGACCCCGCCGTGGCCGTCGGTCGGATGGTGCGCGACCACCGCGGCGTCGCCGGCTTCGGCCACTTCCTCTATCCCGAGGGCGACCCCCGGGCCGACGTCGTGCTCGAGGCCGTGTGGCGACTGCCCGGCACCCGGCCGCTGCGTCGCCGGGTCGAGGGACTGTCTCGCATCGTCGCGGAGCGCACGGGGTCGCTGCCCAACATCGACCTCGCGAGCGCCGCGGCGCTGCACGCGCTCGACCTGCCGGCCGAGGCGGGCGAGGTGGTCTTCCAGGCCGCGCGCTCCTTCGGCGTCGCCGCGCACGTCGTCGAGGAGTATGCGGAGGAGCCGTTGCGCTGGCGAGGCCGCGAGCCGGTCACCTGACGCCCCCTCGGCGGCGACACACCGAGCAATCGCCAACCCCACGAGGTATGCCGCGTCGAATTGACGATTGCTCGGTGTGTTGCGCCCTCAGGGGTGGGTCAGTGGGCGAGTCAGGGGTGCTGGTCGAAGACGTGGCGACGCACCCAGGCGTGCATGGCGATGGCCGCAGCGGCGCCGGCGTTGATCGACCGCGTCGAGCCGAACTGCTCGATGTGCAGCACCACGTCGCACTGCGCGCGCATGGCCTCCGACAGTCCAGGCCCCTCCTGGCCGAAGACGAGCACGCAGGCGCGCGGCAGGTCGTGCGTCTCGAGCGGCAGCGACCCCGGCAGGTTGTCGATGCCGACGAGCACGAGCCCCTCCCCGTGCGCCCAGGCCGCGAGCGCCGCGGCGTCGGGGTGGTGGTGCTCGTGCTGGTAGCGGTCGGTCACCATGGCGCCGCGCCGGTTCCACCGCCGCTTGCCGACGATGTGGAAGGCCCGCGCGCCCATCGCGTTGGCCGTGCGGATGACCGAGCCGATGTTGAAGTCGTGACCCCAGTTCTCGACCGCCACGTGGAAGTCGTGCCGTCGGGTGTCGAGGTCGGCGACGATCGCCTCGTGTCGCCAGTAGCGGTAGGCGTCGACGACGTTGCGCCGGTCGCCCTCGCGCAGCAGGTCGGGGTCCCAGTGCTCACCGGTCGGCCAGTCGCCCACCCACGGCCCGACGCCCACCTCGGGTCCGGCGCCGGAGCCGCCGGTCTCACCCCGTTCGTGCGATGCCACCGTGCCTCCCTCCGGTCCACGCTGGTCCCAACGTCGGACTGCCCGGAAGACTAGCGACCGGGCCGTGAGCCCGGGCGACGACCCGGGCCAGGCCGACGCGTGGGTGACAGGAGACCAGCCATGCGAGCGACGACCAGCCCGACCAGCCCGACCCCGACGACCAGCCCGACCCGGGCCGGAGGGCCGTCATGAGCACCGCGGGAACGGTCATCCTGCTGGTGCTCCTGGTGCCGATCCTCGGCATCCTCGGGTGGATGGTGGTCGCTGCCTCGGTCATCAAGGTGCCCGCCGGCGCGCTCGGTCTCGTGCTCAAGAACGGCAAAGCGACCGACCACGCCCTGGCCCCCGGCCGGCACTGGGTGCCGCTGCTGCGCAAGACGATGGTCGTCGAGTATCCCTCCGTCGAGCTCGCCTACCGAGCCGGCGAGGACGCGTCGTCGGCGGTGTCGGAGCTCGACCGCACCGGTCCGAGCCTCAGCTGCGCCCTCGGCGACCGTGCCCTGGTCGACGTCGCCTACACCGTGAGGTACGCGATCATCCACGACCAGCTGCGCACGGTGCATGAGCGCTTCGGGCCCCACGGCATCCACGGGCTCGTCCGTGACGAGAGCGGCCGCGCGATCAGCCGGGCCCTCAGCGACCCCGCGGTCACCGTCGACAGCCTCTTCGGCAGTGCCCGGACCGAGACCGAGGCGCGCCTCAAGGAGGCGGTCACCGCGGCCCTGGCCGAGCACGGCATCCGCGTCGCGGGCTTCGTGCTCGGACCGGTCGACCTCGGCCGCACCGGCGAGGTCATCCAGGCCACCGTGCGCGCCGGCTTCGAGCTTGCGCTCGAGGAGGCCGAGGCGGCCACCCGGTTGGCCCGCGCCCAGAACGACGGGGAGCTCGAGCAGCAGATCACGAGCCTGCGCGAGGGGGCCTGGCGCTATCGCGAGACGGACCTGTGGCGCGACCTCGTGCAGCGCTCCGACGGTGTGCAGATCGCCCGCCGCCCCGGCGCCGCCCCCGGCCGCCTGGGTCTCACGGTCCGCGACGACCCCGCCGTGGTCGACCCGGCGGTGGGCGACCCGACCGTCACCGAGCCGCAATGAACCACCAGAGCTCGGGCTTCAACCGGCTGATCGAGCTCGTCGCCGTGCTCGTGCTGGGCCTGGCCACGGTGGGCACCGCCTGGTGCGGCTACCAGGCTGCGCAGTGGAACGGCGTGGCGAACAGCGCGACCAGCACCTCGACCGACGCGAGGGTCGAGGCCAGCCGTCTCTTCGGGCTCGCCACGCAGAAGGCCTCCTACGACAGCAGCATGATCGCGCAGTACGCCGAGGCGGTGCAGGCCGGCAACACCGCGCTCGTCTCCTTCTATCGCGCCACGATCATCCGCGAGGAGATGCTCCCCGTCATCGACCGCTGGGAGGCAGAGATCAAGGCGGGCGGCACCCCGACCAGGCTCATCGAGGACGCCTCCTACGTCGACGCCCAGCTCGGGCCCTACCGAGCCGAGACCGCCAAGGCGGACGCCGCGACGAAGGTCGCCCTGGACGCGGGCGAGAACTCGCACGACTACATCATCAACACCATCCTGCTCGCGGTCGCGCTCTTCTTCTCCGGAGTCATGACGAGCTTCTCGTTCCTGCCCGCCAGGATGCTGCTCGTCGTGGCCGCCATCGCGACCGTGGCCGTCGCCGCCGCCAACCTCGCCGACCTGCCGATCGCCTGACGTCGCGACCTGCTGGCCCGGCACCCAGCCGACGATTCCGGCGGGACCAGCCTCACGGCATACCCTGTTGGGCATGAATGCACTCGCCGCCCTTCCGGCTGCCGTCCCGACACTCGGACCCGACTGGATGGATCCCGCCTACCTGCTGGAGCAGTACGGCGCTGCGTTCTTCTGGATCGCCATCGCGATCGTCTTCATCGAGTGCGGGCTCCTCTTCCCGATCCTGCCCGGCGACTCGCTGCTCTTCGCGGTGGGGCTGTTCATCGCCACCGGCCAGGTGCAGGTCAACATCGTGGTGGCCGTCATCGCCCTCTGCGCCGCGGCCTTCCTCGGCAACGTCGTCGGCTACGAGATCGGGCGGGCCATCGGCACACCGCTCTACGAGCGCGACGGGCGCATCCTCAAGAAGAAGTACTTCGACCAGACGACCCTCTTCTTCGACAAGCACGGCAACAAGGCCCTCGTCATCGGCCGCTTCGTGCCGATCGTGCGCACCTTCATCACCGTCGTCGCCGGTGTCAGCCGGATGGACCGCCGCCGCTTCTTCACGTGGAGCGCGATCGGGGCCGTGCTGTGGGCCGCCGGCCTGACGCTGCTCGGCTACTTCCTCGGCGCGGCGTTCCCGGCGCTGTCGGAGAACCTCGAGCTCGCCGTGCTGCTCATCGTCGCCGTCTCGGTGCTGCCGATGGTCTTCGAGTACCTCCGCCACCGTCGCCAGGCCAACGCCATCGTCGAGGAGATCGGCGAGGCCGCGGAGGACCTCATCGACCCGACCGAGGGCGTCTCCGGCGTCGTCGACCCGGCCCCCGGCGAGCGCCGCTGACCGGTCGCCACTCGTACTCCCCTCGCACGCCCTGCGCAAAGGGCCCGATCCCCCGCGGATCGGGCCCTTTGCCGTATGCCGCCTCGTCGGCTTTGGCGAGAAGGGCCACGTCGCGCTCCAACCCGGCGCACACTGGAGGGGCAGGGACGCGCGGTGACGCGCACGAGGTGCGGGGGCGGATCGGAGGTCAGGATGGGCCAGATGACGATTCCGGGGGGACCAACGACGGGCGGGTCTCCCGACACCGCGAGCCTGCACCGGCGCTCCGTCGAGGGATGGCTCGCGACGCTCGAGGCGGTGCCCGACGACTGCTGGGACGACCCGACCCCGTGCCGCGGGTGGTCGGTGCGCGACCTCGTCAACCACGTCGTCGGCGAGGACCTCTGGACGGTGCCCCTGCTCGGCGGGGCGACGATCGAGGACGTCGGTGACAGCCTCGACGGCGACCTGCTCGGAGACGACCCGAAGGCAGCCGGACGGGCTGCCGGGGCGCAGGCGGTGGCCGCGAGCGCGGCCCTCGACGCCGGCGGCACGGTGCACCTGTCCTACGGCGAGGAGTCGGCCGACGAGTACGTCCGGCAGCTGGTCGCCGACCACCTCGTGCACGGCTGGGACCTCGCCGCGGCGACCGGCGGCGACCGGACCCTCGACGCGGAGCTCGTCGGGGCCGTGGCGAGCTGGTTCGACGGCCGAGAGTCGCTCTATCGCGAGGGCGGCGCGATCGGTCCGCGCGGTCTCATGACGGGTGATCCCCACGACGACCTGCTCGCGCGCTTCGGCCGCGACGCTGCCTGGAACGACGCCCACGCCGCCTTCTCCGACTTCATCGCAGCCTTCGGCCGGGGCGACGTCGACGCAATCATGGCCCTGATGACCGACGACTGCGTCTTCGAGGCGACCGGCCCGGCGCCCGACGGGGTGCGCCATGTCGGGGCCTCCGACGTGCGGGGCGTCTGGGAGTCGCTCTTCACCGAGACCGGCAGCCCGGCCTTCAGCGAGGAGGAGTCCTTCGTCGCCGGAGACCGGGGCGTGCTGCGCTGGCGCTTCGACTGGGTCGCGCCGGACGGGTCGCCTGGCCACGTGCGCGGGGTCGACGTCGTGCGCCTGCAGGGAGGGAAGGTCAGCGAGAAGCTGTCCTACGTCAAGGGCTAGGCCGCCGCGGCGTCGCACTCCCACCGCGCCGCGGTGCGCCTGTGGGTGGGGCCTACGGGTTCGGCGTGCCCGAGTCGGTGGTCGGGTCGGGCGCCCCAGCGCTCGGCGCCTGCGCCTGCGGGAGGGCACCGGGCGCGCCACCGGGCTGGGTCGAGGCGCCGCCCACGGCCCCGGGCTGGGTCGACGGAGCGATGGTCGGGGCCGACCCGCCGGGAGCATTGCCGCCGAAGGAGATGGTGGGGGCGACCGCCTCGGTGGCGGGCGTCTCGAAGTACTCGGCCCGCTGCACCTTGGCGATGCCGGCGACGATGTTGGACGGCACGCTCTCGACCTTGGTGTTGAGGTCGCGCACGAGGGCGTTGTAGTAGCGGCGCGAGCTCGCGATGCGGTCCTCGGTGCTCGACAGCTCCTGCTGCAGGGCGAGGAAGTTCTGGTTGGCCTTGAGGTCGGGGTAGGCCTCGGCGACGGCCATGAGGCGACCGAGCGCCTGGCTCAGCTGGCCCTCGGACTGGGCCGCGGCTGCCGGCGTCGACGCCCCGCTCATCGCCGCCGACCGGGCCTGCATGACCTCCTCGAGCGTGCCCCGCTCGTGCGAGGCGTAGCCCTTCACCGTCTCGACGAGGTTGGGGATGAGGTCGTGCCGACGCTTCAGCTCGACATCGATCTGGCGCCAGCCCTCCTCGACCCGGTTGCGCAGGCCGATGAGGCCGTTGTACATGACCACCCCGACGATCGCGGCGAGCACGACGAGGCCGAGCAGGATCCAGACGATGAGCATGCGATCTCCCGAGGGATGAGGGTGCGGCCACCGTGGCCGTCGGCCCGATCCTACTGGCGGGTGCGTCCGGCCGAGGGCTGTCGTCCCCCCGGCCTAGGCTGGCGCCATGAGCACGTGTCGCTTCACGGCGGAGCTCTGGCGCTGGGAGGCGCAGGGGGCCTGGTTCTTCGTCACCGTGCCCGCGCGGGAGTCCGCGCTCATCCGCGAGCGGCCTCGACCGCCGCGGGGCTTCGGCTCGGTGCGGGTGCGGGCCACCATCGGGTCGACGACCTGGACGACGTCCGTCTTCCCCGACAGCACGCGCGGCGCCTACGTCCTGCCCGTCAAGAAGGCGGTGCGGCGCGCCGAGGAGCTCGAGGAGGGCGATGACGCCGCCGTCCTCCTCGAGGTCCTCGAGTAGCCGTCAGTCACGCACGGCGAGCTCGCCGAGCTCCGACCACTCGGTGCCCGGCACCGTCGTGTTGACGATGCGCGGGGTGGCCGACAGGTAGGCCGGCAGCTCCTGCGTCGCGGTGGCGAAGTGCGGGGTCTGCACGTGCGCACCGCCGGCGGCGTCGTCGCGGAAGGCCTCGACGAGGACGTACTCGTTGGGGTCGTCGAGGCTGCGCGACCAGTCGAACCAGAGGCAGCCCTCCTCGGCGCGGGTCGACTCCGTGAACGACCGGGAGATCTCGGGCCAGTCGTCGGCGTGCTCGGGCTTCACGGGGAACTTCGCGGTGATGAAGATCAAGGAACTCTCCTGGTGGTGTGTCGAGAAGACGGACAGGACAAGGGAATCGGGGACGTGGGTCGGGGAAGGCGCCCGCCGTCGATCAAGGGACGAGGATCGCCCGACCCCTGACGTTGCCGGCGTCGAGGTCGGTGATCGCCTGCTGGAAGTCGTCGAGCGCATACGTCTGCGTGTGCAGCTTCACGTGGCCTCGGGCGGCGAGCACCATGAGCGACTGGAGGTCGTTGTAGGAGCCGACGAGGTTGCCGATGAAGTTGATCTCGGTCGAGACGATGTCGATGGTCGGCACGTTGATGTTCTCCCCGTAGCCGACCACGTGGTAGTCGCCCGCCCGGCGCAGCATCGCGACGCCCTCCGCCGTCGCGCCGCCCTCGCCGACGAAGTCGACGACGACCTCGGCGCCGTGGCCCTCGGTGAGCTCGAGCACCTCCGCGACCTGGTTGCCCTCGCCGACGATGCCGTGGTCGGCGCCGATCGAGAGCGCCAGCTTCAGCGCGTCGGGGTTGCGGTCGACGACGATGATCTCCGCCGGCGTCAGCGCCTTGAGCACCTGGATCCCGATGTGCCCGAGGCCTCCCGCTCCGATGACGACGACGCGGTCGCGCGGCGTCAGCCTCCGGGCCGCCTTCGCCGCCGCGTGGTATGCCGTGAGGCCCGCGTCCGCGAGCGCCGCGACGTCCTTGGGCTCGAGGGAGTCGTCGATGCGCACGACGCTGCGAGCCGACGTGCGGAGGTACTCGGCATACCCGCCGTTCGTGTCGATGCCGGGGAACTGGTTGCTCTCGCAGTGCACGTCGTCGCCGGAGCGGCAGGCGCGGCACAGCCCGCAGGTGATGAGCGGGTGGACGATGACCTTGTCGCCCTCCTTGACGTTGGTCACCTCGCTCCCGACGGCGTGCACCCAGCCCGCGTTCTCGTGCCCGATCGTGTAGGGCAGTGCGACATTGGACTTCTCGGCCCACTGCCCCTCGAGGATGTGCAGGTCGGTGCGGCAGACGCCCGCACCGCCGATCTTGACGACGACGTCGTACGCCCCCGTCACCTCGGGAACCGGCACCTCCTTCATCTCGAGGTTCTGGTGGTAGCCGACGACCTGGACGGCTCGCATGGTGCTCATGAGCGGTGCTCCTTCAACTGGGAGAGGGGGATGAACGTCGGTTCGGGACGGGCCGCCGGCCCTGGCGCCCGGGTGCTGGTCGGGCCGGTGGTCGGCGAGGCGGTGCGCGCCCGGTCGGCGGGCTCGGCGCCCTCCGGCCGATCCGCCTGGTCGAGCTCCGACCCCGGGTAGCGGGTGCGGAGCAGGCCGCGGCAGAAGTGCGCGTTGCCGTCGATGGAGATGCGGGTGGAGCGCGCCCGGCGCAGCGCGAGCGGCACGTCGCGGACGGCATACCCCCTGCCCTCGTGGTCGACGAGGACCGCGGCGCTGACGTCGACCGGGAGGCCGATGGCAGCGCGACGGCGGCGCAGGGAGGCCGTGAGGTCGTCGAGCGGCAGGTCGCCGAGCGTGACGGTGCCGACGTCCTCCACGACGCGGTCCGGGTCGGCCCTCAGCAACGCCGTGAGGCAGCGCTCCATCGCCGCGGTGTGCGCCTTGCGCAGGAACGTCGTGCGCAGCTCGTCGAGGTCCTGGTCGGCCTCGTGGCGGAACGTGCCGCGGTAGCCGGCATCGGCCGCGAGCCCGACGTTGATGAGGTCGCTGTCGTGGTGGTCGTCGAGCTCGACGACCACCTCCCTCGTCCACGGCAGCGCCGTGAGGGCGTCCTTGGCGTCCGACGCCATGAGGTAGGCGAAGTTCGGCGCGCAGAACGACGTCGGCAGCCGCAGGTGTGCGGTGACGCGGTCACCGTCGACCTCGAGCGAGCGCACGAAGCCGAGGTCGGTGATCGGCTCGTCGAGCTCGGGGTCGATCACCGACGACAGGGCGTCGTAGGCGTCCGCGCGCGGCCCCGTGGCGGGCCCGGTCGCGGGCCCGGTCGCGGACCCGGTCGCGGGCGCGGTCTCGAGTGGGGCGAGACCCATCGTCAGACTCCGGCGAGGGCGCTCGGGTCCTGCGCGCGATCGACCGTGTCGTCGGCGCCGCGCGGGCCGGTGGCCGGCTCGTCGGCGTCAGGCAGGCGCAGCTCGGCCGGCACGTCGAGGCCATACATCTTGGCAGCGTTGAGTCCGAGGATCTTCTTCTTCTGGTCCGTCGTGAGGGGGGCGTACTCCGTCATGTCCTCGGGGATCTGGAAGTCGACGAACTTCTCGATGAGCCACTTCGGGGTCCAGATGGCATAGTCGCTCGCGAACTGGATGCGGTCCTCGCCGATCCAGTAGAGCAGCTCGCCGATGATCTGGGCGAAGTAGCGCGGGCGGGTGTGGATGAACGGCATCGCTACGGCCAGGCCGCCGTGCACGTTGGGCTCCTGCGTCGCGATCCAGCAGAAGTCCTCGAGCCGCGGCAGGCCGACGTGCTCGACGATGAAGTTGAGGTCGGTGAAGTCGGTCGCGACGTGGTCGATGTCGGCGACGTCGAAGGCATCGCGGTCGAGCGGGCGGATCGTCGGGCCCTTGTGCACGTGGATGTTGGTCACCCCGAGCTCGCGGCACGCCTCGAAGTAGCGGTAGGCCCAGGGGTCGTCGAGCTTCCAGCCGCGGCTCTCGCCGTGCCACTCGGCGGTGTAGAGCTTGACGCCCTTGAAGCCGAGACGCTCGACGTCGGCGCGCAGCTGGTCGAGGCCCTGCTCGCCGTTGCGGGGGTCGAAGTGGTGGTTGTAGGTGAGGCGGGCGGGGTCGGCCTTCGCGAGCTGCGACGCCTCCTCGGTCTGCCCGAAACCATTGACGTAGAACTCACCGAGGTGCGCCGGCTGGAAGATGGCGTGGTCGACGTAGCCGTCGTCGAAGAGGTCCTTCTTGAGGCGCTCGCCGCCCTGGTAGAGGTAGTCCTCGTAGCTCCACACCTCCGACTCGGGGCTGAGGTTGCGGTGGTAGTCGTAGAAGCAGTCGATGAACTGCTTGCCGTGGATGTTGCGCTGGTTCTCGGGGCGGGCGTCCCACAACGCGATGTGCGCGTCGACGATGTAGTAGCTCTCGCCGTCCTTGCTGTACATGCTGTCTCCTCGGTGATGTCGTCGTTGACCTCTCCACGACCGTAGGCACGGACCGGCGGCCCCGACAGACGCACGGTGTCCCAATTTGAGACGCAGCGGCGGAGACGGATTCCGCCGCGCGCGGTAGCGTCGAAAAGGAGGTCGAGCAGGAGGCGGCGATGGTGCCGATGGACGATGGTCTGCCCGAGCGGGCGGGGATGGACAGTGCCTCAGGGGCGCCCTCGGCGGCTCGCCCCACCGAGCCCGGCGCAGGCCTGGCTGCTGCCCCGGTCACCGACCGCCTCCTCGCGTCGTGGCGGCGTAGCGAGGACTACGGCGTGCCGCTCGACTCGGTGCGGCCCGTCTTCGCCGGCGCGCCCGAGGCCCAGGACTCGCTCTTCTTCCAGTGCGGGCACGAGGTGCTGACCAGCCTGCACCGCACGCTCGCCGACGAGCCGATCAGCCTGATGCTCACCGACGCCGATGGCGTCGTGCTGGGCCGGCTGAGCGGCGACACCTCGCTCCTGCGAGCCCTCGACGCCGTGCACCTCGCCCCCGGCTTCGCCTTCTCCGAGCGCGAGGCGGGCACCAACGGGCTCGGCCTCGCGCTCGCCGACCGCGTGCCGGCGCTCGTGCGCGCCGAGGAGCACTACAGCCTCAGCCTCTGCGGCTACACGTGTGCCGCGGTGCCGGTGCTCGACCCCACGACCGGCCGGCTCGAGGGCAGCGTCAACATCACGACGTGGTCGCGCGACCGGGGTGACCTGCTCCTCGCGCTCGCCCAGTCGGCCGCGAGCACGACGACGGCTCTGATGCTCGCGCGCTCCCGTGGGCTGCACCCGCGCGCCGCTCCCCGCGGCGAGGTCTATCGCGTCGAGGCGGCCCAGCTCGAGCCCGGCTCGGGCACGCTGCACGACCTCTCCCCCGCCTGGCGCGAGGCCGTCGACGAGGCTGCGCGTGCGCTGGCTGCAGGTCGCCTCGTCGCCGCCGTCGGCGAGCCCGGGTCGGGTCGTGCGACCCTGCTCGCCCAGGCACTGCGGGCCGCCCGCCCCCGCGACCGCATCCTCAGCGCCGGGCTGCCGGCGCCCCAGGACGTCGCGGCGTGGCTGTCGCTCTGGACCCCCGAGGTCGGCAAGCCCAGCACGTCGGTGATCGCCTGCGACGTCGATGAGCTTCCAGCGTGGGCGGGTGACGAGGTCGGGCACGTGCTCGGCCGAGCGGCCCGGCTGCCGGACGCCGCCGTCGACGTCACGACGGCGGAGGTATCTGAGGTCACCGAGGTCTGTGTCGCCGGCCACGGCGCGAGTGGCGCGGTGACCGCCCGCGACTTCGACGGCATACCCCCTGCGGTGAGGGCGCTCGTCGGCACCGTCGTCGCGGTGCCCGCCCTGCGGGAGCGGCCGTCCGACGTGCTCGCGCTCGCCGCGCACGTCGCCCGACGGGTGCGCGGCCGCGACATCGCGTTCACCGCGGCGGCGCAACGGGCCCTGACCGACCACGACTGGCCGGGCAACGTCGAGCAGCTCGTGCACGTCGTGCGGCAGGCGGTCACACGCACCGACGTCGTCGACGCCCGCCACCTGCCGAGCGAGGTGCTGAGCGGCTCGCACCGGCGACTCACCCGCATCGAGGCCTTCGAGCGCGAGGAGATCGTGCGCGCGCTGACGCGGCCCGGGGCCACCATGAAGGAGGCCGCCCGCGACCTCGGCATGAGCCGCTCCACGATCTATCGCAAGATCGCGCAGTACGACCTGCACGTCCCGCGGCTCTGAGCTCGGCGCGTCGAGGTCGAGCGCCTCACCGGCTCAGGCGAGCCCGAGCTCCTCGAGCGAGTAGGCGTGGAGGTAGTCGACGCCGGCCTCGGAGCTGATGCGCTCCCCCGCGCCGGTGGCCCGATCGGCGATGGTCGCCACGGCGACGACGGTCGCGCCGTCCTCGCGGGCCGCCTCGACGGCGGCGAGTGGGGAGGCTCCCGTCGTCGTCGTGTCCTCCACGACGACCACCCGGCGGCCGGCGATCGAGGGGCCCTCGATGCGCTGTTGGAGCCCGTGGGCCTTGCCGGCCTTGCGCACGACGAAGGCGTCGAGCCGCTCACCGGCAGCCGCCGCGGCATGCAGCATCGACGTCGCGACCGGGTCGGCGCCGAGGGTGAGGCCGCCGACGGAGTCGTAGGAGAGGTGCCTGGTCAGGTCGCGCATGACCACGCCGACGAGCGGTGCGGCCTCCCCGTCGAGCGTGATGCGGCGCAGGTCGACGTAGTAGTCGGCCTCCTTGCCGGAGCTCAGGGTGACGCGACCGTGGACGATCGCCTTCTCCCGGATGATCTCGAGCAGGCGGGCTCGGGCGGACTCGACGTCTGGGGTCACGGCGTTCACGAGCCCGATGGTATGCCGTGTGGCTGGCTCGGCGGGGTGGCCCACCTCACCGTCCGGTCGAGGCGCGCAGCCGGCGCCGGAGCAGGGGCCGCGGAGCGACGTGGAGCAGGGCGGCGATCGCCTTGTACTGCAGGCCCGGCACCGAGACGACACGCCCGCGCTCGACGTCGTCGAGGCAGTCGCGCACGAGTCGCGAGGCATCGAGCCAGAGGAACTGCGGGCCGGGAGTGCCGATGCCGGCCCGCTGCTGGAACTCCGTGCGCGTGAAACCCGGGCAGAGCGCCGTGGCCGTCACCCCGGTGCCCGCGAGCTCGCTCGACAGGCCCTCGGTGAAGACCGTCACCCACGACTTCGCCGCGGAGTAGGTGCCCGAGGCCAGCCAGCCGGCGACCGAGGAGACGTTGACGACCGACCCGTGGCCCCGGGCAGCCATGGACCTCGCCGCGGCGTGCGAGAGGACGAGCACTGCCCGCGTGAGCACGTCGAACATGCGCTCCTCGTCGGCCACGTCGTTGCGCAGGAAGCTGCCCTTGAGGCCGTAACCGGCGTTGTTGACCAGGACCTCGATGGGGCGGGCCTTGTCGGAGAGACGCTCGGCGACGCGGCCCAGCGCCGCCCGGTCCGACAGGTCGGCGACGAGCACCTCGACGTGCACCTCGTGGGAGGACGTGAGCTCGGCGGCGAGCTTCTCGAGGCGCGCGGCGTCGCGGGCGACGACGACGAGGTCGTGGCCGCGGGCTGCGAGCTCGCGCGCGAACTCCCGGCCGATGCCGGCGCTCGCCCCGGTGACGAGGGCCGTGGGGCGGGGGGTGGCTGTGTCGCGGGTCTGCATGGCTTCACCCTAGGAGGCTCCGGCGACAACGGAGTCTCCGCTCCCGGTGTGCTCCCGACACCCTGGCGGCGCCTGGCTTTGTCCACACCTGGGCGAGAACGAGCGCAGCCTGAATCAAACTGTGGATAAACAGGATTCGCGGCAAGGCGTTGTTGGTGGTGCGTCGTAGTGTTCGTCTCATGGAAGCCCGCACCGCCCGCACGATCGAGGAGCTCAGGTCACGCCTGGGCGACCTCGAGGCGCGGCAGCGCGCTGCCGGCGGGGTCGCTGACCCGGCATGGGCCGCAGGGGCGGCATCTGCTGACGCCACAGACCCGGCCGACGGGACGCTGACGGGCGGTGCGGCCGGTGCTCGTGCCGACAGCCCTGGACCGGGTGCTGCCGAGGCGGTCTCAGATGGCAGTCCCGACGAGCACGTGCGGGGGCCCGAGTCGCCCGTCGCGACGGGCGTGGACGCCGATGGGGTGGTGTGGGAGAACGTCGATGCCCGACTCTCGGCGAGCCTGGGCGTGGCCGCCCAGATCGCCCGGTCGTGGCAGGCGCCGTTGTCGTTCTGCCGCGAAGCCGACCTGCTCGACACGGTGTCGGTCCTCGGACACCTGCGACAGGCACGTGACCTGATCCTGCTGCGCGTCGTCACCGAGCTGGAGGCCCGCAGTGTCGACTCCCCCGGCGGGCTGTCCCGGGTCGACTGGCTCCGGGCAGTGGACCCGTCGTTGACGGCAGCAGCCGCCAAGGCCGTCGTCACCGTTGCATCAGCGGCCGCCGCCGCTGCCGGGCAGGACCCGAGCCCGTTCGAGGACGCGGCCACCACGGCCCGGCGGGCCGTGCGCGAGGAGCTGCTGTCCCGGGTGGCTGACGGGTCGGTGCCGGTCGACAACGCCGCCCAGATCCTCGAGCTCGGCGAGCGCCTCCACGCGGTCGCTGACCCAGGGGAGCTCACCCAGGCGATGGAGCACCTCACCGAAGAGGCCGCGTCCCTCCGGGCGGAGCAGCTGGCCCGGGCGTGCCGGCACCACGCCGACGAGCTGCGCCCCCCGCGGGATCTCGACGATCTCGACGACGCCCGTCGCGGGGCACGAGGCCTGTGGTTCTCCCAGCCCAACAAGACCGGCATGGTCAACCTCAAGGCCGTCCTCGACCCCGAGAACGCCGCCATCGTCAAGGGTGCCATCGACCCCCTCGCCGCGCCCCGTCCGCTGCGCGACGAGGACACCCGTGCCGTGATCGAGCCTGATCCGCGGTCTGCACACCAGCGCCGCCTCGACGCCCTGGTCGAGATCGTCGGCCGCGGCGTCGCCGCCCCCGACGGGCAACAGACCACCGACAAGGCCAAGATCGTGGTCACCATCGACTACGACACCCTCGCCGACAAGCTCCCCGGCGCGACCGCCGCCACCAACACCAACGCCACCGACGCCGATCCCCATGCTGACGCCGACACTGACGCTGACGCCGACACCGACACCGACAGCGACAGCGACAGCGAGACTGCCGCCAACGGCACCGGCGCGGTACCCGCAGCGCGCCCCGGCACCGGCTGCGGCGTGTCGGGCACCGGTGACGTCCTCTCACCGGCCACCGTGCGCCGGCTCGCCTGCGACGCGTCCCTCATCGCCGCGGTCCTCGGTGGACAGGGCGAGCCGCTCGACGTCGCCCGCCAGCACCGGCTCGTCACCCCTGCGATCCGCACCGCGCTCGTCCTGCGCGACAAGGGCTGCAGCTTCCCCGGCTGCACCGTGCCCGCCGCCTGGACCGATGCCCACCACCTCGTCCACTGGATCGACGGCGGCGCCACCAGCCTGGACAACCTCACCCTGCTCTGCCGCCGTCATCACACCCACGTCCACCGCCAGGGCCTCACGGCGACCGTCACTCCGACCGGGGTCACCTGGCACACATGGCAGCAGTGGCGACGCGACGTGCCCCGCCGCAGCCCCACCGGCGCGACGCCAGCACCGTCCGACGGCAGCCACCACAGCAGCCACGACGGGTTGGACGTGGCCGCCACCGACCCCTGCAGCCCAGCCGGCGACTCCCGCGCGACCTGGCCCGATGAACGTGCCGGTCCCCCATACGACCCTGACTAGCGGACACACCGCACGCCGGGTGCGGCTGCTGGCCCGTAGAGGACCTCCAGCAGTGGCCGTGGGACGGGTCATCTAGGGTGGCCGACGTGCGTATCGCCACCTGGAACGTCAACTCGATCCGCTCCCGCATCGACCGGGTCACCGCCTGGCTCGAGGGCAACGAGGTCGACGCGATCGCGATCCAGGAGACGAAGGCCCGTGAGGACCAGTTCCCGTTCGACCGTTTCGAGGCACTCGGCTACGAGGTGGCCCACCACGGCCTCAACCAGTGGAACGGCGTCGCCATCGCCTCTCGCGTCGGCCTGACCGACGTGCAGATCGGCTTCGACGCCATGCCCGGATGGGGCGAGCCAGCAGCCGCCGAGGCGCGAGCCATCGGCGCTGTGTGCGGGGGCGTGCGGCTGTGGTCGCTCTACATCCCCAACGGTCGCGCCCTCGACGACCCGCACCTGACCTACGAGCTCGAGTGGCTGGCCGCCCTCCAGGCCTCCGCCCGCACCTGGCTCGCTGACGACCCCGCCGCGCAGATCGCCTTACTCGGCGACTGGAACATCGCCCCGACCGACGCCGACGTCTGGAGCGTGCCCTACTACGAGGGCAGGACGCACACCTCCCCCGCCGAGCGCGCTGCGTTCGAGGCCGTCGTCGACGCCGGGTTCTCCGACGTCGTTCGTCCACACACGTCCGAGCCGGGCACCTTCACCTACTGGGACTACACCCAGCTGCGCTTCCCCAAGCGTCAAGGCATGCGGATCGACTTCGCCCTCTGCTCACCCGCACTCGCCGAGCGGGTCGTCGGTGCGGCGATCGACCGTGAGGAGCGCAAGGGCAAGGGCGCGTCCGATCACGCTCCCGTCGTCGTCGAGATCGCGGACTGACCCGCTCCCCCTCCCCGAGCTAGCGGATCGCCGCCAGCCGCTCCTCACCCGCTCGGCGGACCGTCTCGGGTCGCCGGATCCCAAGCGTGAGGGCAACCGCCGCGCCGACCAGCGCGGCCAGCGCGCCGCCGAGGAACACCGTCTGCACCTGCACCACCCCCGCCCCGATGAGCGCGGTGGTGTCGAGCGGGTCGGGCAGCAGGCGCACCGCGTCGTAGTAGCGGGCGAGCCCGACCGTGGTGAGCAGCGCCAGCCCGACGACCATGCCGACCATGCGGGCCACGACCACGAGCGAGCTCGCGACGCCGTGCGCGTCGGCCGGTGAGTCGGCGAGCGCGGCGTTGTTGACGGGTGCCAGCGCGAGCCCCACGCCGAGGCCGACCATCACGAGCACCAGAGTCGTCGGCACGGCCTCGCCGAGCGAGTCGAGCGTCCATCGCGACATCGCGAGCAGGCCCACACCCGCGAGAGCGAGGCCCGGACCGGCCACTGCGCCGTCACCGAGGCGGCGCAGGGCCCAGCCACCGAGCAGCGCCCCGACGGGCACGGCAAGCAGGAAGCGCACGAGCACGAGCGCCGCGCCCGTCGCGTCGTAGTCCTCGGTGAGTCGGGCCAGCAGGGGCACGTCGACGACGACCGCGACGAGCGCCGCCCCGACGAGCAGGCTGACGAGAAGCGCGCGCACGCCCCGGGCGTGCAGCACGCCACGCGGGATGAGCGGGGCGTCCGCACGCCGATGCCACCACCAGAGCACTCCGAGCGCCACGGCACCGACGGGCAGCAGCGAGTAGCCGAGCGGACCGACGACCTCGCGCTCCGGGTCCGAGGAGGCAAAGGTCAGCACGAGGCTGCCGAGGGCGACCGCGACGAGCACGGCGCCGAAGAGGTCGGACCGCCGCAGCACCGGCCACCACCGCGGCGCCGTGACGGCCGCGAGGACCAGGAGAAGCCCGAGGGCGACGACGCCGATGGGCGTCAGCACCCGGGAGTCCCCGGCGAACGGCACGAAAGGAGCGCCGAGAGCCACATCCGTCACGAGCGACTCGGGAGCAGCCAGCGCAAGGCCTCCGAGGCCCACCGCGAGCACCGCGAGCAGCCAGGCAAGCACCGTGAGCGCACGCCCTCCGCGGCGCACCGGTGACCCATCAGGAGGTATGCCGTCCGGCAGGGCACCGAGGGCACGTGCGCCGAGCAGGTGGATGACGGCATACAGCAGCAGACCCGCGACGACGTTGGCCCAGAAGATCGCCCGCCAGCCGGCCCACGCGAGGATGACGGCGCCGAGCACGGGGCCGAGGACCGCGCCGAGCTCCTGCACGGCTCCGACCACCCCGAGCGGGGTGCCGCGGCGGTCGGCGGGCCAGAGGTCGGCGACGAGCGCGAGGGTCGCCGGGACGAGCCCGCCACCGCCGACGCCCTGGAGCACGCGACCCGTGACCAGCACCGACATCTCGACGGCCAGAGCAGTGATCGCCGAGCCGATGACGAAGACGACGAGGCAGCCGAGCAGGATGCGGCGCCGGTCGAGCAGGTCGGACAGGCGGCCGATCAGGGGCAGCACCGCGATGTAGCCCAGCAGGAAGCCCGAGATGATCGGGGTGGCTCGCTGCAGGGCGTCGATGCCGATGCCGACGCCCGCCATCATGTCGGTCAGCGCGAGCACGACGATGTAGGTGTCGGCCGCCGCGAGCGCCACGGCCGCGGCAGCCGCGGCGAGCAGGGGCAGGCGGCCGCCGGTCTCGCTCACGGGGCGGTGATGGTGACGGGCTGGCCGTACTGGTCGAGGGTGAGCACGTAGCTCGACGACGTGCTGGCACCGAAGAAGGGCCCGGTGAGGGTGACCTGGCGCAGCTCGTCGCCCTCGGTGAGCCCGTAGGTGACGTCGAACGTGCCGGCGCGGTCGCCGATCCCGAAGAGGTCGACCACCGCAGCGCCCGGGATCGTGCCCGTGATCGTCGTCAGCACCTCGGAGCCGGCGCGCACCTGGCCGGAGACGGTCGGCGAGGTGGTCTTGGTCATCAGGCCGGTGAGACCGGCGTCGGTGGAGAAGAGGGTGGCCGGGTCGGGCAGCCCGAGGCTCGTGGGGTCGATCTCGCGCGTGCCCGGCACGAAGGGCAGCTTCGCGTAGACGGCGCCATCCACGGACGTGATCTCGGCATCGCCCTCGATGCCAGCGAGGCGCACCTTGAAGGTGCCCTTGAATGCCGGCGGGTGCTTGCCCCAGCCGTCGGCGGAGATGATGCCGTTGCTGCCCTCCGGCACGTCCTTGCTCGCCAGGGTGAGATGCACCGACGGGGCCGCGTCGACCTTCGCCTTGGCGGCCGTGAGCCGCTGGGCGGCCGACGGGGTCGACTGGGTCGGGCTCGGCGTGTCGCCGCTGCCGGTGCAGGCCGACGTCGTCACGAGGCACAGGGCGGCGAGAGCAGCGGCCGCGAGCCTTCCCATCATGCGCATGGAGGTCAGGCTAACCGCACGACCCGAACGGGGGCGGTGCCGTCGTCCGACACGCGCCGCATTGCGGGTATGGAACTGTCGACAGATGCACTGGGGCGGCAGCACGCCCCGATATCCCAAGGAGTCAGAATGGCCCTCATCGGAGTGATCCTCCTGTTGATCGGCGCCGGAGCCGCGGTCCTCACCTACATCGGAGCGCAGGCGGCGGGCGGCACCATCGCCCTCACGGCTCTCGGCTTCACGCGCAACGTCAGCCCGGTCGAGCTCGCGCTCTATGCGGCCGTCGCCGTGCTGCTGCTGGCTCTCGGGTGGGCGCTGCTCTCGGCAGCCGCTCGCCGTCGGGCCCGCGCGCGTCGCGAGGAGAAGGAGGCTGCTCGCCTGGCCGAGGTCGAGGAGAAGGCCGAGACGGCCCGCCTCGAGCAGGAGCGCCGCGTCGAGGATGCGGGCCTGCGTGACGAGGACCTGCGCCGCCGCGAGACCGAGCTGACGAGCCGCCGCGACGACCTCGACAGCCGTGAGGCCGAGCTCGCCCGGCGCGAGGCCGAGTGGCGCGATCGCCAGGCCCCGTCGGTCGCCGACGTCGTGACCGGTCGCGCCGAGGGCAACGTCCACGAGGGCACCGCGTCGTGGACCGACGACGCTGCGGGCCGACGCGAGGGCACCTACGGCACCGACCGCGCTGACAGCACGGAGCGGCGCGACAGCACCGACCGAGCCGACGGCATCGACCGTGCCGACCGTGCCGACCGTGCAGACGGCACCGACACGACGGCGGAGCGCCGCACCAACGCGTGACGGGGCACGAGGCCTACGTCTTCGACCTCGACGGCGTCGTCCGGGACTTCTCCCCGGGCGACGCCAACCCGGCCATCGAGGTCGCGCTCGGCCTGCCCACGGGGCACGTGGCAGCGACGGCCTTCCGCCCGGAGCTGCTGCTGCCCACGATCACCGGGCGGCGCAGCTTCGAGCAGTGGTTCACCGCCATCTGCTCCGAGCTCGAGCGCGTGGCGCCCGAGCCGGAGCGGGTGCGCGAGCACATGGAGGCGTGGCGCACCCACCGCGGCTGCGCCATCGACGAGACGGTCGAGCGGCTCGAGGCCCTGAGGTCCGACGGCCACCGCACCTACGTCTTCACCAACGGCACCGACTACGTGCCGACGGAGCTCTCCCTGCTCGGGCTCGACCGGCTCTTCGACGGCGTGCTCAACAGCGCCGTGTTCGGCGTGGCCAAGCCCGACCTGCAGGCGTATGCCGCCGCCCACCGCGCGATCGAAGCCGACCTCGGGCGTGTGGTGGCCCGGGCGCACGTCTGGTTCACCGACGACCGCGACGACAACGTCACCGCCGCGCGCGAGTTCGGTTGGGACGCAGAGCTCTTCACGCGCTGAGACGGGCGAGGAAGCGCGGCCACTCGACGGTCTGAACGACCCCTCGAGTGGCCGCGCTTTCACGCTCAGGACAGGACGAGCGCGTCGCCCCCGGGGTCGACGTCGACGGTCACCGTCGAGCCGTCGCGCACCTCGCCCGCGAGCAGGCCCCGGGCGAGGCGATCGCCGATCTCGCGCTGGACGAGACGACGCAGCGGACGGGCGCCGTAGGCCGGGTCGTAGCCCCGGGCAGCGAGCCACTCCCGGGCTCCGTCGGTCACCGTCAGGGTGATGCGCCGGTCCGACAGCCGCGCCGCGAAGGCGCGCACCTGGAGCTCGACGATGTGAGCGAGGTCGTCACGGCTCAGGGCATCGAAGACGACGACCTCGTCGAGCCGGTTGAGGAACTCCGGCTTGAACGTCGAGCGCACGACCGTCATGACCGACTCTCGCCGAGCCTCGGGACTGAGCAGCGGGTCGATGAGGAACTGCGAGCCCAGGTTGGAGGTGAGCACGAGGATGACGTTGCGGAAGTCGACCGTGCGCCCCTGGCCGTCGGTGAGGCGTCCGTCGTCGAGCACCTGCAGGAGGATGTCGAACGTCTCGGGGTGGGCCTTCTCGACCTCGTCGAGGAGGATCACCGAGTAGGGCCGGCGGCGCACCGCCTCGGTCAGCTGACCGCCCTCCTCGTAGCCGACGTAGCCCGGGGGCGCACCGATGAGGCGGGCGACGGAGTGCCGCTCGGAGTACTCCGACATGTCGATGCGGACCATGGCCCGCTCGTCGTCGAAGAGGAAGTCGGCCAGGCTCTTGGCGAGCTCGGTCTTTCCGACACCGGTGGGGCCGAGGAAGAGGAAGCTGCCGGTCGGCCGGTCCGGGTCGGAGACGCCGGCACGGGTGCGCCGGACGGCATCGGAGACGGCGCGCACGGCATCAGCCTGACCGATGAGGCGCGCGCCGATGTGCTGCTCCATGTGCAGCAGCTTCTCGGTCTCGCCCTCGAGCAAGCGGCCGGCCGGGATGCCGGTCCAGGCGGAGATGACGTCGGCGATGTCGTCGGCACCGACCTCCTCCTTGACCATCGGCTCCTCACCACCGGCACTGGCAGCCGCCTCGCGCTCCTGGGCGTCGGCGAGCTGCTTCTCCAGGGCGGGGATGTCGCCGTAGAGGATCTTCGAGGCGGCACCGAGGTCGCCCTCACGCTGCAGGCGGTCGGCCTGGGTGCGCAGGTCGTCGACGCGGGCCTTGAGCTCGCCGACGGCGTTGAGGCCCGACTTCTCGGCCTCCCACCGGGCGTTGAGGGCAGCGAGCTCCTCGGAGCGGTCGGCGAGGTCCTTGCGCAGGCGCTCGAGCCGGTCGCGCGAGGCGGCGTCGGTCTCCGGCTCGAGGGCGAACTCCTCCATCTTGAGGCGGTCGACCGCACGGCGGAGCTCATCGATCTCGACCGGGCTGGAGTCGATCTCCATGCGCAGCCGCGAGGCCGCCTCGTCGATCAGGTCGATCGCCTTGTCGGGCAGCTGGCGGCCGCTGATGTAGCGGTCGGAGAGGCTCGCCGCTGCGACGAGGGCGGCATCGGCGATCGTCACCTTGTGGTGCGCCTCGTAGCGCTCCTTGAGCCCACGGAGGATGGCGATGGTGTCCTCGACCGACGGCTCGCCGACGAAGACCTGCTGGAAGCGGCGCTCGAGAGCCGCATCCTTCTCGATGTGCTTGCGGTACTCGTCGAGGGTCGTGGCACCGACGAGGCGCAGCTCACCGCGGGCCAGCATGGGCTTGAGCATGTTGCCGGCGTCCATGGCGCCCTCTCCCCCGGCCCCCGCGCCGACGACGGTGTGGATCTCGTCGATGAAGGTGACGATCTGCCCGTCGGAGCCCTGGATCTCCTCGAGGACCGCCTTGAGTCGCTCCTCGAACTCGCCGCGGTACTTCGCCCCGGCGACCATGGCGCCGAGGTCGAGGCTGTAGAGCGTCTTGTCGCGCAGGCTCTCGGGCACGTCGCCCTCGACGATGCGCTGGGCGAGGCCCTCGACGACGGCGGTCTTGCCGACGCCGGGCTCGCCGATGAGCACGGGGTTGTTCTTCGTGCGGCGGCTCAGCACCTGCACGACGCGTCGGATCTCGGCGTCACGTCCGATGACGGGGTCGAGCTTGCCCTCGCGGGCGCGGGCGGTGAGGTCGGTGCCGTACTTCGCCAGCGCCTCGAAGGTGCCCTCCGGGTTGTCGGTCGTGACCGGTCGTCCACCGCGCAGGCCGGGGATCGCCTTCTCGATGGCGTCGGCGTCGAGGCCGAACTGGCCCGTGCGGGCGAGCGCGAGCAGCAGGTGGTCGGTGGAGACGTAGGAGTCGCCCATCGCGGTCATGTACTGCTGCGCCTGCTGGATGGCCCGCAGCGACGCCGGTGAGAGCTGGGGCTGCTGGGCGACCCCGCTGACCTGGGGCAGGGAGGCCATGCCGCGCTCGGCCGCAGCAGTGGCAGCGGCCACGCTCGAGCCGCCCGCCGACAGCAGGGCGGGCGTGGTCGTGCCCGTCTGCGCGGCGAGGGCGAGCAGCAGGTGGGCGGGCTCGATGGCGGGGTGGTGCTTGCCCGTCGCGGTCGTCGCGGCCTGGGCGAAGGCCTCCTGTGCCTTGGTGGTCAGCTGCAGGTCCATGCGGTCTCCTGGTGAGGGGGGTGCTTTCCCTGGGGACAACCGGGGTCTACTTGAGTCTATTCCACTCAACTTTGGATGGCGCGGGAACGTGACGCAGCACGCCTCCTAGGGTGGTCACCATGGATCGTCCCGAGATCGTCGCCGCCATCCGGTCCTCGCTCTTCGCAACGCGAGGTATGCGGCGTGGCTACGACGTGGAGGCCGTCGACGACGCGCTCGAGGTCCTCATCGCCCGCATCGACGCGGGCGACCCTGCCGAGGACACCGAGCGTTTCGTCCTGGGCCTTGCGTTCCCGTCGAGGCTGGGCGGCTACGACGACGTGCCCGTCGACGACCTCCTCGACCAGGTGGTCGCCGCTCTGCACGGTCGGGCCACCCAGCCATCCACACAGCAGGGCTCGGCGCTCATCGCGCCGCGCGAGGGCTTCCTCGCCCGACTCCTCGGCCGCTGACGCGCTCGACTCCTCGGCCGCTGACGCGCTCGACTCCTCGGCCGCTGACGCGAGGACGCGCTCCCGCTCAGCCGCGCGGGTGGGGGTCGTACCACCCGTCGTGGCGCTCGGCGAGCGCGAGGAACTCCACGGCATACCCCGGATCGTCGGGGGTGCGCACGTAGACGCCCCACTCGTGGGCCTCGGAGTCGTCCTCCCCCGCGAGCGCCTCACGCACGACGCGGACGTCCGAGAGCCCAGCGGCCCCGAGCTGCGCGGCGACGAGCTGGGCGGCGTCACGGTCGGGGAAGACGAGGAGGTGCTCCGTTTCCACGGCCGCAGTCTAGAAGACCGCGGCCGTGGTTCACGCCGTCGCCGGGTCCTCGCCTGACTCGACCACGCGCGTCGCGATCTCGCGGAGCTTGATGTTGCGGTGCAACGAGGCCTGCCGGAGCATCTCGAAGGCCTCGGCAGGCGTCGTGCGGTGGCGCTCGATGAGGATGCCGACGGCCTGTCCGATGAGCCGGTGGCTCTCGATGGCCTGCCCCAGCTGGTCCTGCTTGGCCGCGCTGTCGCGCCGGTCGATGACCCGGTCGACGGCCTGACCGAGCGCCTGCGCCAGCAGGTCGCCGACGATGAGCTCGTCGGACGGCACCAGGCGGGGGGCGTCGAACTGCACCCACGCGCGGCAGTCCGACCGTTGCGAGGTGGGCGCCAGCAGGAGCCCCTCGCGCTTCTCGCCGGTGCGGACGTCGGATCCGGCGCGGGCGAGCAGGCCCTGCCGGACCGCGTGCGGCAGCTCGTCGAAGCGCACCTGCCCGCGCGGGCTCAGCACGACGGTGTCACCCCGCTGGGGCGCCACCCGCAGGGTGACCTCCCCGTCGAAGAGCACGGTGAAGCCGGTGACCGCCGTGGCGAGCACTGACTCGAGGTCGTCGGCCGCCGAGAGGTCGACCGCGATGCGGGCAGCCAGCTCACGCCTCATCCGCGACTCACGCTCACGCGACTCGTCACGGGCGACGACGATGACGAAGCCGGAATGCTCGGCGGACGCCGGCACCGTGGCGGCGCGCATGTGGATCCACGCCTCGCCACCGCCCTTGCGCAGGATGCGGTAGTGGTCCTCCATGACGGGCTGCCCCGCCAGCATGAGATCCATCCGCCGCTCAGATCTGCGGCGCTCGTCGGGATGGTGGTGGGCCGAGAGCCACCACGGGTAGGGCGGCGTCAACGGGCCGTCGGCCAGCGACCAGCCGTAGGCCTGGGTGAAGGCCTCGTTGATCTCGAGCACCCGGCCCTCGCTGTCGGCGACGACGAAGGGCTCCTGGATCGAGCCGAGGATCGCCCGCAGCCAGGCGGCGTCGCGCGACCGCGAACGGGCGCGGACGAGGTTGGACGCGAGCCGGGCTCTCAGCTCGTCGGGATGGAAGGGCTTGGTGACGTAGTCGTCGGCCCCTTCGACGAGACCGGTCGTGCTGGCCTCGACCCCGGCGCGCGCCGAGAGGAGCACGACGGGGACGGCCCGCAGGCGCTCGTCGCCACGGATCTCGCGGACGAGCTCCAGACCGTCCATGCGCGGCATCATGACGTCGGCGAGCACGATGTCGATGGGTGGGTCGTTGCGCATCCGGTGGAGGGCCTCGAGACCGTCGGGCACCGGCACCACGTCGTAGTCGGCGGCGAGGTGGCGCGCGGTGTAGTCGCGCATGTCGGTGTTGTCCTCGACGAGGAGCAGACGCGGCCGCTCCGCCGTCACGCTGACAGCACCGGCTGCTGCTGCCGCAGCGCCAGCCGCAGCAGCAGCTGCGTCGGCGTCCGACGACCCCGAGCCGGCGTCCTGCACGTTCTGCGGGGCCAGGTCGGCAGGGGCGTCGGCGGCGTCGATCGAGCGCAGGGCCCAGCCGCTCGCCTCGGAGATGAAGGACTCCACCGGACGCGGGGTGATCGACGGCCGGGTGGCCGACTGGGCGGCGGGTGCGCCCCACGGGAGCTGCACGGCAAAGGTGCTGCCCCTGCCATCGGTCGAGTCGACGGCGACCCGCCCGCCCATCAGGCTGACGAGCTGCTGGACGAGCGACAGGCCGATGCCCGCACCCTCCCGCGATCGCCGCTCGTCGGTGCGGCTCAGCTGCCGGAAGCGGTCGAAGACGAGCTCGAGGTCTCGCTCGGCGATGCCGATGCCGGTGTCACTCACGGAGATCTCGTAGCCGGCGTCGCGGGCCTTGAGCCGCAGCAGGATGCGGCCGCGCGGCGTGAACTTCAGCGCGTTGGACAGCAGGTTGAGCACGATGCGCTCGAGCATGTCGACGTCGACGAAGGTGTCGCGTCCGAGGTCGTCGAGCTCGACGTCGAAGTCGAGGCCGAGCCGCTCGATGGCGGGACGGAAGTTGGCGGCGAGGCCCCGCACGAGGTCGGCCACGTCGGCCCTCACCCAGTGCGCCTCGACAGCGCCTGCCTCGACCCGCGTCAGGTCGAGGATGCGGTCGACGAGGCCGACGAGCCGGTCGGTGTTGCGACGGATCAGCTCGAAGCGCTCGCGCGCCTCCTCGCCGAGGTCGGGGTTGGTGAGGGCGTCCTGCACCGGCCCGGCGATGAGGGTGAGCGGGGTGCGCAGCTCGTGGCTGACGTTGGCGAAGAAGTCGGACTTGGCCGTGTCGAGCGCAGTCAGCACCTCTGCCCGGTGCCGCTCGTCTTGGAGGCGTCGCAGCCCGCTCAGCGCCATGGCGACGTGCGCTGCGCACAGCTGGGCATACGTCTGCAACTGGGCATCCCACGGGCGTCGCGGGTTGGCCGTGAGGTGCAGGTGGGCCGTGGGCTCCGGGAGCCCGGGCTCGAGGACGGGCAGCACGTGGACGGCGCCGTCGCCGATCGAGCCGGGCGGCTCGACGTCTGGGGAGCCGGGCTGCACTCCGCTGCCCTCTGCCCACACGAGGTCGACCCCGAGGTGGTCCTCGGTGTGCGAGCCGAGCACCCGCAGCGTGGTGCGGCGCACCTCGTCGGGGGTCGTGGCGTCGGCCAGCTCCGCGACGAGCTCTGCCGACACCTTCGCGCGCCGCTCGGCGAGCACCTTGCCGGTCACCTCGGTGGCGACGTTGAGCACCCCGACGACCCGGTCACCGGAGTCGTCGTGGATGGCGCCGTAGGACCACGTGAAGTAAGCCTCCTCGGGGAAGCCGAAGCGGTCGACGACGAGCAGTCCGTCCTCCACCCACGTCGACGGGCCGCCCTCGACGACGCCGTCGAACATCGGGCCGATCTCGTCCCAGATCTCGGGCCACACCTCGCGCACGGGGCGGGCCCACGCTCCAGGATGCTTCTCCGCACCGAGGAGCGCGCGATAGCCGTCGTTGTAGATCATGACGAGGTCAGGGCCCCAGCACACGAGCATGGGGAAGCGCGACGACAGGCAGATGTCGACGATGGTGCGCAGTCGCGCGGGCCAGGTCTGGACCGGGCCGAGCTGGGTGGCGCTCCAGTCAGTGAGGGCGAAGAGCTCCTGCATCTCGCTGGTCGGCTCCGACGCCTCGGTCAGAGGGCCGGCGAGGACGTCGACCGGCGGCTCGCCGTCCGGGCGATGCGGGGTCACGCGACCTCCGGAATGTCAATCACGTGCAGCCTCCGGGGGCATCCATCTACTGCGATCCATGCGCCCCTTGGCTCGAGGCGGCCCTACAGTCTTACACACGTGATTGATGATTCACGCTGCTAGCGATCGGGGCGCCAGACCACGAGAGCCTGTGACGAGGGATGACGAGGCGGCCTCTGCCCCGGACGAATCGGGACGACCTCTCCCATCGGGCCCACGGCGAAGACCCGCGTGCCTGATGCGAGCGCGGAGCGCGCGTCGTCGAGGGCCGCGGTCAGCTCGCCCACCCGGGCTTGAAGTGCGTCGACATGCGACTCGAGCTCGAGGATGCGCTGGATGCCCGCGAGCGAGACACCCTCCTGCGAGAGCCGCTGCACCTCACGCAGCAGGGCCACGTCACGCGTACTGTAGCGGCGCCCTCCGCCCCGAGTGCGCGAGGGCGTGACCAGCCCCAGCCGGTCGTACTGGCGCAGCGTCTGCGCGTGCATGCCGGCGAGCTCGGCGGCGACGGAGATGACGAAGACGGGGGCGTCGTCGTCGTGACCCCCCTGCCGGGGGTTCCTTCGTGCCATCGCCATCACCGTCCTTCGCTCCGCTGGTGCTCTCGTGCCGTATGCCGTCAGGCCCGGGCGCGCTGGAAGAGCTCAGCCCTCGGGTCGTGGCCGTCCTCGGCCGCGGCCATCGTCTCGATCGCCGCACGGGCCTCGTCGGTGAGGCGCTGCGGCACGACGACCTGGACCTTGGCGAGCAGGTCGCCCTTGTGGTCGCCCCGCGAGACGCCGCGGCCCTTGAGCCGCAGCACCCGTCCGCTCGGTGTGCCGGGGGCGACCTTGACCTTGACCGAGCCGCCGTCGAGCGTCGGCACCGCGACGGTCGCGCCGAGTGCGGCCTCGGCGAAGGTGACGGGGAGGTCGAGAGTCAGGTTGTCGCCGTCGCGGCCGAAGACGGGGTGCTTGTCGACCGTCACGGTGAGGATGAGGTCACCGGCAGCTGCACCGGGGTCGCCCTGACGCCCCTTGCCGCGCAGGCGGATCCGCTGACCGTCCTTGACGCCGGGAGGGATGCGGGCGTTGACCCGTCCGAGGTCGGGTGAGCTCAGCGTGACCGTCGATCCCTCGACCGCGTCACGGAAGCCGATGCGGGTGCTGGCCTGCACGTCGGCGCCCGGACGAGGTCCGGCCGTGGACCCGAAGCCGCCGTAGCCCTGACGGGCACCGAAGCCACCCGCGGCACCGCCGGCGCCGCCGAACATCTGACCGAGCAGGTCCTCGATGTTGGGCTGACCGCCGCCACTGGTGTCGAAGCGCACCCGCTGGCCCCCACCGCCGGGGCCACCCGGGCCGCCGAACGCCGAGAAGATGTCCTCGAAGCCGGCACCGCCGCCGGGGCCACCAGCGGTGAAGCGGGCGCCGCCGTGCGACATGGCACGGATGGCGTCGTACTCGCGGCGCTGCTCGGGATCGGACAGCACGGCATACGCCTCGCCGATCTCCTTGAAGCGGTCCTCGGCCTTGGCGTTGCCGACGTTGTGGTCGGGGTGCAGGTCTCGGGCGAGCTTGCGGTAGGCCTTCTTGATCGCGGCCGCGTCGGCATCCTGGGGCACGCCGAGAGTGGCGTAGAAGTCCTTCTCGAACCAGTCCTGACTAGCCACGGCGCACCTCCTCCTGATCGTGTGGCTGGATCCTCACATCATGCTGCATGTCTCCCGGCGCGGAGCAGATCACGGAGCGGTTCGCCCCGCGCCGGGCGACGAGACGCTCAGCCCGCGTCGGCAACCGACACCCGGGCCGCACGCACGAGCCTCTCGCCGATGCGGTAGCCCGGCTGGAGCACCTGCACGACGTGCGTGCCGGAGGCTCCCTCGGGCAGCTCGGCCTCGACGTGCATGAGGGCCTCGTGCACGTTGGGGTCGAACTCCTGGCCGGCCTCGCCGAGTCGCTCGACGCCGTAGCGGCCGAGGATCGACTCGAGCTTGTCGGCGATCGACGCGAACGGACCGTCGGCGAGGTCGCCGGCCTGACGCGCCATGTGGATGTCGTCGAGCACGGGCAGCAGCGACTCCACGACACTGCCGACGGCGGTGTTGCGGATGACGTCGCGGTCGCGGTCGACGCGCTTCTTGTAGTTGACGTACTCGGCCTGGAGCCGCTGCAGGTCGGCGAGGTAGGAGGCCGCGAGGGCGTCCTCGCGGGCCAGCACCTCGCGCTCGGTCTCGCCCGCGCCGTGGTCGAACTCGTCCTCGCCACCCGGCTCGGACGAGGCCCCGGGACCACCCTCGAAGTAGCGGTGGCGGCCCGCGGAGGCCGTCGACTCGCCGGCCGGGCCGCCGGCAGCGTCTCCGCTGCCGGCGCCCGTGGTCGAGGTGGGGGCCGCCGTGGCCGACTCGGGCTCGACACCCTCGGGCTGTGCGCCCTCGGGGGCCGGGGTGCCGGTCGTGTCGGTCACTTGGCGTCCTTGGGCTCGTCGTCGTCGACGACCTCTGCGTCGACGACGTCGTCGTCGGCCGCGGAGTCGCCTGCACCGGCCGAGGAGCCGGCGTCAGCCGAGGAGTCCTGCGCCCCAGCGGAGCCCGCGGCACCAGCGGAAGCCTGCTCAGCGGCATACAGCGCCTGGCCCATGGCCTGCGACTTGGTGTTGAGGTCCTCGATCTTGGCCTTGATGTCGTCGGCGCTGGCCTCGGAGCCCTCGGCGACGGCGGCCTTGAGGTCGGCGAGCGACTCGTCGACCGGCGTCTTGACGTCGGCGGGGATCTTGTCGCCCGACTCCTTGAGGAAGTTCTCGGTCGAGAAGATGAGCTGCTCGGCCTGGTTGCGCACCTCGGCCTCCTCGCGACGCTGACGGTCCTCGTCGGCGTGCGCCTCGGCGTCCTTGACCATCTTGTCGATCTCGTCCTTGGACAGGGCCGAGCCGCCGGTGATCGTCATCTTCTGCTCCTTGCCGGTGCCCTGGTCCTTGGCGGAGACGTTGACGATGCCGTTGGCGTCGATGTCGAAGGTGACCTCGATCTTGGGCACACCGCGCGGCGCCGGCGCGATGCCGGTCAGCTCGAAGGTGCCGAGCGACTTGTTGTGCTGCGCGATCTCGCGCTCACCCTGGAAGACCTGGATGAGGACCGACGGCTGGTTGTCGTCGGCGGTGCTGAAGATCTCGGAGCGCTTCGTCGGGATCGCGGTGTTGCGCTCGATGAGCTTGGTGAAGAGGCCACCCTTGGTCTCGATGCCGAGCGAGAGCGGCGTGACGTCGATGAGCAGGACGTCCTTGCGCTCACCCTTGAGGACACCGGCCTGCAGGCTCGCGCCCATGGCGACGACCTCGTCGGGGTTGACGCCCTTGTTGGGGTCCTTGCCCCCGGTCATCTCCTTGACGAGCGCGGTGACGGCGGGCATGCGGGTCGAGCCACCGACGAGCACGACGTGGTCGATGTCGGCGACCTTGATGCCGGCGTCCTCGATGACCTTGTGGAACGGCGCCTTGGTGCGGTCGAGCAGCGACTTCGTCATCTGCTCGAACTGCGCGCGCGTGATGTTCTCGTCGAGGTGGATCGGGCCCTCGGGGGTCATCGAGATGTACTGCGCCGAGATGTTGGTGCTCGTCGCGGTGGAGAGCTCCTTCTTGGCGCGCTCGGCCTCGTCACGGAGGCGCTGCATCGCGATCTTGTCCTTGGACAGGTCCTGGCCGGTCTTGTTCTTGACCTGGGTGATGAGGTGCTGGACGAGCAGGTCGTCCCAGTCGTCGCCACCGAGGTGGTTGTCACCGTTGGTGGCCCGCACCTGGATCGTGGCGAAGCCGTCCTCGGCGTCCTTGCCGACCTCGAGGAGGGACACGTCGAACGTGCCGCCACCGAGGTCGAAGACGAGGATGAGCTCGTCCTCCTTGCCCTTGTCGAGGCCGTAGGCGAGCGCGGCAGCGGTCGGCTCGTTGACGATGCGCAGGACGTTGAGGCCCGCGATCTCACCGGCCTCCTTGGTGGCCTGGCGCTCGGCGTCGTCGAAGTAGGCGGGGACGGTGATGACCGCGTCGGTCACCGTCTCACCGAGGTAGGACTCGGCGTCGCGCTTGAGCTTCTGCAGGATGCGGGCGCTGATCTCCTGGGCCGTGTAGGTCTTGCCGTCGATCTCGGGCGACTTCCAGCCGGTGCCCATGTGGCGCTTGACCGAGCGGATCGTCCGGTCGACGTTGGTCACGGCCTGACGCTTGGCGACCTCGCCGACGAGCACCTCGCCGTTCTTGGAGAACGCGACGACGGACGGCGTGGTGCGCCCACCCTCGGCGTTCGCGATGATGCTCGGCTCGCCGCCCTCCAGGACGGAGACAGCCGAGTTGGTGGTACCGAGGTCGATTCCGACCGCACGTGCCATGGGTAACTCCTCGTTGCGTGGTGGTGCTGGGATGGGGCTTCTCGACAAATCTGCTCGACCGGCTCCCGATTGTCAAAGCCGGACTCGCAAATCTTGCGTTCACTCG
Organism: Humibacillus xanthopallidus; assembly: GCF_044793955.1. Lineage (GTDB taxonomy): Bacteria > Actinomycetota > Actinomycetes > Actinomycetales > Dermatophilaceae > Humibacillus > Humibacillus xanthopallidus_C. The sequence continues at coordinate 4,160,658 of NZ_CP084995.1, forward strand.
ACTCAACTTCGGGCAGGTGGGGATTGTTCCCCGTCGTTGTCCTTGTCCTGTCCTTGTCGTGTCCTTGTGGCGGCATATGTCGCGGCCGTCCCGCACCGCCGTACGGTGAGGCAGGCCGCGACGCGACGGACCACGCCGCGAGGGGTCTGCAACGCGACGCTCAGGATGGCGGTCAGGATGACGATCGGCATGACGATCAGCGATGCACAACGCGACGTGCGTCGCCTCTACGCGGGCGGCTTCTATGGTCAGCTCGTCTCTGCCGCCGTGTGGCTGTCGGCCGCCGCGGCCGCCACCTGGGTCTCGCCCGGGAGCGCCGTCGTCGTGCTCTTCCTCGGCGGCGTGCTCATCTTCCCGCTGACGTGGACCGTCATCCGCCTGCACGGACGGCCCGCTTCGCTGCCCGCCGGCCACCCGATGGCCGGGCTGGCGATCCAGATCGCGTTCACCGTGCCCGTGGGTCTCGTCGTGGTCATCGCCATGCTCGGCGGCCGCAGCGAGCTCTTCTTCCCGGCCAGCACGGTGGTCGTCGGGGCGCACTACCTTCCCTTCGTCTTCCTCTACGGCACTCGGCTCTTCGCCGTGCTCGCCGCTGCCCTGGTCGTGCCGGGCCTCGTCCTGCTGCTGTGGGTGCCCGTCCCCCTCGCGGTGGGCGGGTGGACCACCGGCGCGACTCTCGTGGTCTTCGCCTTCCTGCTCCACCGGTTGCAGGACCAACGGCCCTGACCCCGGGCCGCGGCGAAGCGCACACTGGCAGTGGAAGGGAGATCAGGATGAACAACGAGACCATGCCCCGAGGCGTCGAGGTGCCACCGGACCGTGTCGATGACGATCTGCGCGAGCGCGCCCTCAAGCACCTCAAGGCCAAGCGCGACCTGCAGGCCCACGTCATCGCCTACGTCACCGTCAACCTCATGCTCGTCGGCATCTGGTGGGTGAGCGGGGTCGGCTTCTTCTGGCCGATCTTCCCGATCCTCGGCTGGGGCATCGGGCTCGCCTTCAACGTCTGGGACGTGATGAGCCCGGAGCCTGGGCCCGCAGAGGTCGAGGCCGAGATGGAGCGCCTGCGGGCACACCGGAGCTGACCGAGAGAGCGCAGCGACGCCGCTGCTTGGCACGACCCCGGCGGCGCCGCTGACTTGTCTTGCCCAGGACTACTGAACTCGGCCACCGACGTCCGATGGGCGCGTCGGCCAGGTGTCCCGACGCCGACGTTGGCGATTCTGCTGCGCCAGAGTTCGCCTCGCGGGACCATGACTCAGGAGTCCAGCGGGTTGGCCCGCGCCTCGGCGGACGGGGGTCTCATGCGAGCAGCGGTGAAGCGCGTCGTCGTCGCGCCCTTCAGCCACGTCACCGTGCTGCCCATCGTCAAGCGGATCTCCTTCCACCTCAAGCGGATCAGTGGCGGGGTCGACCTCCACTTCTTCCGCACGCTCCTCATGACGATCATCGGATTCGTCCTCGTCGCAGCGTTCCTCGTCACCGTCTTCGAGGTCGAGAAGCGGTCGCTGGAGGGCTTGGGTGACTCGTTCTACTGGGCGGTGACGACGGTCATCGGCTCCGGCGACTCGAGCTATGTCACGTCGGCGCCCGGCTTCGTCATCGGCTGGGTTCTCGCCTTCTTCGGGGTGGCGATCGTCGCCGCGCTCACGGCCGCGCTCGTCGGCTTCGTCATCGACTACCTGCTCAAGGAGGGCCAGGGCATGGGTGCTGCCGGCTACGAGGACCACATCGTCGTGTGCGGCTGGAACTCCACCGCGCGCGAGCTCATCGAGGAGCTCCGTGGCGACGAGTTCACCTCCAAGATCGTGCTCGTGCACGACAGCGACTCCAACCCCGCCGGCATGGGCGTCTACTTCGTCAAGGGTGACGTCACCAACTCCCACGACCTCGAGCGAGCCGGCATCGCCCAGGCCAGTGCCGCCATCGTCTTCCCGGCCGACGGCAGCAACGAGGCCGACATGCGATCGATCCTCGCGGTGCTCGCCATCGAGTCGCTCGCGCCCGACGTGCGCACCGTCGTCGAGGTCAACAACCCCAAGCACGTCGAGCACTTCGAGCGCGCCCACGCCGACGAGATCCTCGTGACCTCGACGCTCGCCTCACGCCTGCTCGCACGGTCGGCGCTCTACCCAGGGCTCGCGGGGCTCGTCACCGACATCGTCTCCGGCGGAGACGGGTCGGAGCTCTATCGCGTCGCCCTGCCCGACGACTACGTCGACCTGACGACCGACGAGCTCTCGTCGCGGCTCCGGCAGGACCACGAGGCGACCCTGCTGGCCGTCGTGCGCGACGGACTCACCGTCACCAACCCCACGTCCGCCTTCCGCCTCCAGCCTGGCGACGACGCCGTCGTCGTCGCCCAGGGGCTGGGCAGCCTCAGCCCGCTCGACAACGAGAACGCCCTCGAGCGCGACGAGCCCGAGGCACTCGGCGAGCCGCACGGCATACCGGTGGTGCCCCCTGCGCCCAGCCGCTGGCGGCGCGCCCCCTCGGCCTCGTGAGCGCGGCCTAGCTCGCGCTCACGCGGCGCAGGCCGTATGCCGTCCGCAACGCCTCGAGGTTGGCCGCGGGGACGAGTCGCGCGGCGAGGTCGAAGGTGTCGTGCACGAGGGCGCCCAGCGTGGCAGCGGCCAGGGACGGCTCCGCGACGAGGAGTGAGCGGATGCGCGCAGCGAGGTCGTCGGGCTGCTCCGCGAGCAGCCTGACCTCCCACTCGAGCCACTTGTGGAAGGGGTGCGGCGCGTAGACCCGGTTGGCTCCGAACAGTGCGTCGAGCACCCCCTGGACCCCGTCGACGAGGTCGCGGTGCAAGAGCACGACGTCGTCGCGGGCGGCCAGCATCTCGAGCTGCTCCTGCGGGCGCAGGTCGAGCCCGTGCTCGACCATCGCCCTGGCGAGCGCTTCAGGGTAGGGCTGGCACCGCGACCGCCACGCGTCGATGACCGGCTCGCCGTGCACGGTGGCTCCGTCGAGCAGGGCGGTGATGCGCACCTGGAGCTCGGCCTCCGTGTCGCCCCGGGTGGCCCGGTCGACGTAGTCGTCGATCGTCGTCGTGACGAAGCCGCTGACATCGATCTTGACCCCGTCGACCATGAGCCCGTCTGCCCACTCGTGGTCGTCCTCCTCAGCGTAGACGCGCTGCCAGCCGGCTCCCTCGACGGCTGCCTGCCGCTCCTGCTCGCTCGGGGGTCGCGACCAGTAGACGTCGAGCTCGATGTCGGAGGCGTCATCGGCCAGGCCACGCGCGACCGAGCCGGCCACGAGCACCGCCGCTACGGCATCGTTGGCCTGATAGGCGCGGGCTGCTCGCCGGGCGATCTGGAGGCGTCGGGCGACCGGGTCGTTCGTGCTCACACGGGCATCATCGCGCGACGGTGGGCCGTCCGTCAGCGGCACTCTCACCGGCACGGGCCCCGTCGTCCAGCCCGCCGGGGATGCGCACCGCACCGACCGTCGTGAGCACCGGGTGCAGGTCGTCGCCGTCGCGCACCTCCCCGCCACGCCAGACGATCGCGACGTCGGGCCCCTGGATCGTCGCCTCGGCGAGGCAGTTGTCGAACCACGGACCGTCGGTGACGAGCCACGGGAAGGCGGGATCGGGGACGCGCCTCGAGCGGGCCGCGATGAAGTGCATCGGCCGCACGAGGCTGCGGGCGAACGCCGACATCAGCACCCTGACGACCCGCGGCATCGGGTTGCGGATCGGGGAGCAGACCGCCTGCACGATGCGCGACTGCGCGCCGTGCCGCGCGGCGGCGTCGGTGACCTCGGCGACGTAGGAGTTGTGCACGTCACCGGAGAGGAAGAGGACGGTCGACGGCGCGCGGCCGCGGTTGCCACGCGCCACGTCGATGACCATGTCGAAGACCTCGGCGAAGCCCTCGTTGAAGGCCGCCCAGTGCTCGAGGTCGATGGTCTGGCGGGCCCGCTCGGCGGCCGCGGCGACGAGGCGCCCGTGCGCACCCTGGGCGAGCACCTCGTCGATCGCCTCGAAGTCGTGCAACCCCGGCGGCAGGAGGAAAGGCAGGGAGGTGCCGATGAAGAGGTGCTCGACGTCACCGGTCAGCTGCTCGTCGAGCCACGCCATCTCGTCGGGGTCGAGCATCGATCGACGGTCGGGGTCGAGCACCCGCGCGGCGCGGGAGTCGACCACGACGAGGCGGCAGTCGCCGAGCTCGCGCCGGTAGCTCCAGCGGTAGACCTCGGGGTGCCGGTCGACGCGACGGGACAGGTCGAAGACCGGCTCGGTCAGATCGATGCCCGAGCCCTCGGCGCCGTCGCCGCTGCCGGCGGCCAGCACCTGCGCGTAGACCTCGTCGCGCGCCAGCTCGGCGGGCGGCAGGTTGCCGAGGTGCTGATAGACCCAGTAGGCCGACAGCCCACCCATCAGGCGCTCGTGCCACCACGACGTCTGGTTGATCTCCTCCTGCCAGGTCCACGACGTGTTCCAGTCGTCGCGGATGTCGTGGTCGTCGAAGATCATGCAGCTCGGCAGGGTCGACAGCAGCCACCGGATCGCCTCGTCGCTCCAGGCCAGACCGTAGAGGTGGGCGTACTCCTCGTAGTCCTTGATCTCCTCGCCGGGCGGCTGCGTGATGTCGCGCCGCTCGGCGATGAAGTCCCGCATCGCCTCCGAGGTCGCGTCGGCATAGACCTGGTCGCCGAGGAAGGCGACGACGTCGGGCCACGCCTCCTCCCCGTCCGCGAGGGCCAGGGCGAGGGCGCGCAGGGCATCGACACCGTTGCTGGAGTTGCCCTCCCGATCGTGCGGCACGCTCGTGCGGCACGAGCCGAAGAGCAGCCGCGTCGGCCGCGAGCGGTCGATCGTGCGGATCCGCGGCGGCGGGAAGCGGGAGTCCGCGAGAGGCCAGACGACGACGTCACCGAATCGGACGGCATACGGCAGCTCGTCGCCGGGGGCGAGCCCGTCGACGACGACGAGCGCGTAGTGGTGGCCCATGACGCTGAAGGTCGGAGCCCGCCACTCGCGGCCGTCGGCCTTGACCGTGACGACGCCGGGCTCGGCGGTCTCGACCCAGACCGTGGCATCGGTCTCGCCGATGTAGCGCAGCATCGGACCGAGCACGAGCGGACCCTGCGACCCGGCCATCAGAGGTGTCGCCCCAGGAAGTCGAGGGTGCGCTGCCACGCGTCGTGGGCGGCCTCGGCGTTGTAGCGCGAGGGCGAGGTGTCGTTGAAGAAGGCGTGCCCGACCCGGTGGTAGACGCGCGCCGTGAAGTCGACACCGGCCTCGGCCATGCGCTGCTCGAGCTCCGGCACGCCGTCAGTGATGCCGTGGTCCTCCTCGCCGTAGAAGGCGAGCACGGGGCAGTCGATCGTCGCCGGGTCGCCCGTCTCGGGGAAGCCACCGTAGAAGGCGATCGCCGCGCGCAGCCGCGGGTCGGCGAGCGCGAGCGCGAAGCTGTAGGAGCCACCGAAGCAGAAGCCGACGACACCCACCGACCCGTCGACCTCCGGTTGCTCGAGGAGGAGGTCGACGACGGACCGCAGCGCCGGCACCGCCCAGGCGGCGAACTCCGGCGACCGGGCGCCGCCCAGGGCCTCGCGCATCCGCGGCTGGGCCGCGGTCCTGGTCGCCTCGTCCGCCGACATCAGCTGCTGCAGCTCGGCCCCGACCTCGGGCGTGAGGCCGATGTGCCCGAGCAGGTCGGGGGCGACGGCGACGTAGCCCTGCTCGGCGAAGCGGTCGGCGACGTCCTTGATGTGGTCGGCCAGCCCCCAGATCTCCTGGATGACGACGATGCCCCCGCGCACCTCTCCCGGAGGGTCGGCCCGATAGGCGGTCAGCTCATGCTGGGGCAGCTCGATCATCGATCCCATCCCCCTGTCATACCAGCGAAGTCTGAGGCGCGACGGGCTGATGCCTGTGCGGGTGCGATGACGAGACGGGTCGGGCGGTGCTCGCCGGGGTCGGCGAGGCTCGGCGAAGGCGGGCGAAGCTTGGCGAGGGCCGGCGAGGTTCTGCGATACGCCCGCGCAACCCACCCCGGTCGCCGGATACTGGGCGGGTGAGGGTGATGGTCACCGGGGGCACGGGTTTCGTCGGGTCCCACGCGGTGGTCGGCCTGCTGGCGTCGGGTCACGAGGTGCGGCTGCTCGTGCGCCGCCCCGAGCTGGTGGACGCGACCTTCGCGCCGCACGGTCTCGATGCAGGCAGGTCGCCGGGCGACCTCGTCGTCGGTGACGTGCGCGACGGTGCGGTCATCCGACGGGCCCTCGAGGGCTGCGACGCCGTGGTGCACGCAGCCGCCGTCTTCTCCGTGGACCCCCGTCGGGCCGCGGAGGTGACGGCCACCAACGTGGCCGCGACCGAGGCGGTGCTGGGCCTCGCCGTCGAGGCCGGCTGCGACCCCGTCGTCCACGTCTCGTCCTCGGTGGCCCTGACGCGCTTCGGCCCCAGCGGCCCGGACCTCCCGCTCGGCGACCTCGACCTGCCGTATGCCGCGTCGAAGGTGGAGTCGGAGCGGGTCGCCCGCCGCCTGCAGGAGACCGGCGCGCCCGTCGTGACGGTCTACCCCGGAGGGGTCTACGGGCCGCACGACCCGCACCTCGGCGACCAGGGCGGCCGGCTCGTGTGGATCGTGCGAGGTCGGATGCCGATGTGGCCCGCTGGGGGCTACCACTGCGTCGACGTGCGCGACGTGGCCGCCACCATGGTCCGGGTCATGGAGCCCGGTCACGGCCCGCGCCGCTACGTCGTGCCCGGCCACCACATCGACGGCTCCGAGCTCTACGGCGCCGTCGAGCGGGCGATCGGCCGCAAGCGCCCCCATCTCACGTTGCCCAAGCCCGTCGCCGGCCCGGTGACGGCTCCGATCAATGCGGTGCAGTCGCGTCTGCCGGTCGCCTGGCACTACCCGGTCGACCGGGAGGGCGTCGAGCTGCTCATCCGCGACACCCGGCTCGACGACAGCCGCGCGCGGGTCGAGCTCGGGCTGGAGCCCCGGCCCTGGGACCTGACCATCCGCGACACGATCACGTCGCTCGTCGACGCCGGTCACCTCGACGAGCGTTATCGTCCGGCGCCGTCGGCGACAATCGCCGGATGACGAGCGCGCCCCTCGACGACGTGCCCGGCGTCCCCGTGGACCACGTGCCCGGCGTCCCCGTGGACCACGTGCCCTCTGCCTCGCCGGACGACGTCTGGCTGCGCTCGTATGCCGCCAGGCTGGGCGCCGCGGTCCGCCCCGGCGCGTCGGTCGGCCGCGTGACCACGCCCTCCGGCGCGCTCGTCGCCCACCTCGGCGACGTCGTCGTCAAGGTGCACCACCCCCGCGCCGACCCCGCGGCGCTGGCAGCCCGACTGGCCGTCGTCACGGGCCTCGCGGCATACGACCTCTTCGTGCAGCCGCTGGCGGCGACGGCAACCATCGAGCCCGCGACCCGCCGGCTCGTCACCGCCTGGCCCACGGTCGAGGTGCTCGACCCGGACGACGACGACCTGCCCTGGGCTGCGGCCGGGGCCCTCCTCGCTCGTCTGCACCGCACTGCGCCGCCTCGGGCCGAGCGGGCTCCTGCCGTGCACGGCGGGGCCGAGCGACTGGCGCGGGCTGTCCGTCGGGTCGGGTCACTCCCCGTCTCCTACGAAGACCGGCACCGCCTCGGGTCACTGGGCGCCCGCCTCGTTGCGGAGCTGGGTGAGGTGGGTGAGCGCAGTCATCCAGCAGGCCCGGCACCGACGACGTTGGTGCACGGCGACTGGCACCTCGGCCAGCTGGCTCGCGTCGACGGTGGGTGGCGGCTGCTCGACATCGACGACGTCGGGCTCGGCGACCCGGCCTGGGACCTCGGCCGGCCGGCCGGTTTCTGGGCCGCCGGCCTGCTCGGGGACGGGGACTGGCATGCCTTCCTCGCTGGCTACCGCGCGTCCGGAGGCCCCGGAGTGCCCCCTGACGGGGCTGACGGGGACCCCTGGCCGCGGCTCGACCTCGCCGCCCGGTGCGCGGTGTTCGTCGCCACCGTGCGCGAGCTCGGCTCCCCGTCGGCGTCCAGCGAGAACTCAGCCTCCGACCTGTTGCAGGCCTGCGCGCGGATGTGAGGATGGGCCCATGACCCAGCAACCACCGCCCTTCCCGCACCAGGACAACACGGGCGCCGCCGCCTACCAGCCGCAGGGCTTCGTGTGCCCCAAGTGCCGAGGCGCGATGCGCACCTACGACCGCAACGGGGTGCATGTGGAGCAGTGCGACCAGTGCCGCGGCATCTTCCTCGACTTCGGCGAGTTCGAGCACCTCTCGCAGATGGAGAGCCGGTTCGTCGCTCAGCCGCCACCCCAGCAGTACGGCGGTCCGTCGTGGGGCAACCGCGGCGGCAAGCACTACCGCAAGAAGGGCATGTCGGGCCTCTTCTTCTCGAGCTGACGTCTGACGTCCGCACGCCCCGGGACGACCCACCAGGTATGCCGCGTGCGGCCCTAGGAGGGCCCGTGCCTACTCGCGGGTGTGAGGATGGCGGCGTGCCCGCCCAGCCCGCCGCCGTGACGAGGGCGCTCGCGCACGTCCGCGGGCTCTCGACAGGCGGCCCGCTCGACCCGACGCTCCGGGTCACGCTCAACTTCCACCCGGACCGGCTCGTCCGCGGCGAGCCGATCCTCGCCGTCATGGCCCGCGACGGCGTCTATCGCTCCCAGTTCGAGACGGGCACGGGCAACGGCGGGCTGACGGCGCACCCCGGCGGCGACCGGTGGCGCTGGGAGAGCCGCATCTTCGGCGGGGCCTACGACGCTGCCGAGCCGGCGGTGCGTCCGAAGTACGGCGCCCTCGACCTGGACCGCCGGGCCTACGGTGCCGCGCCCCGCTTCGGGTCGGCCCACGTGCGGCTCGCAGCCCACACTGTGGAGCGCACGACGTTCTGCTTCCCCGACAGCGTCTTCGATCCTGAGCTCTTCGGCACCGCAACGGCTTTCGCGCTCGCGGAGCCGGCCGCCGCGGCCGACCACGACCTGCTCGACGACTACGTCGAGGCCCACGTGCACGGCGTCGTCAAGATCACCCAGGACGTCGAGGCCCTCGTGCTCGACCCCTGCTACCGGGGCACCGACGTCGAGTCCGACGCGCTCGAGCTCGGGGTGCCCGTCGAGTGGCACCCGGGCTACCGGCTCGACGTCGCGACCCTGCGTGCCCACCCGGCCTACCGCGGGCCCGAGTTCGTCGCGCTCGGCGAGTCGCTTGCGGTGGAGGGCGTCCTCACGCCGCGGCCCGTCGGTGACGCGGCACGAGCAGGCCGGCACGACGAGCAGTCCCTCAAGAGGGTCTGGCACTACGTGGCGCGGTTCGGCCGGGCACCGTCGTGACGGGCGCACCCGGCATGCAGTCGAGGGCCCACGTCCCGACGCCAAGCGCCCCACCCGCCACGAACTGAGCACTCGACAGGAAGTCAAAGTCGAGTGCCCACTTCTCGACACCCCGACGGGTCGGGTGTCACCACGGTCGTGACGACGGTGGTCACTGCGGGACGGCGCGGCGTCGACGAGAAGCCGAAGCGACACGGCGGGTCGACCGCCGCCAGCGCCCCCAGCCGCTCATCGTCGAAGGTGCCCGCGACGGAGGTGACGGCGTGCAGGTCGGTGGCGCCGTAGTACTCCCGCCGTCCGGCGAGCGCCGTGCCACGGGTCCGCACGCCGCGCAGGGCGACCCGCGCGACCGGGTCCACGACGGTCGCCCACGCGGGGCTCGCCGCGACGCGACCCGGCACGAGTCGCAGCAGCCGGCCGAGCGGCATACGCCCGCCGACCCTGAGGTCGAGCGTCAGGGAGGGCGAGGCCACGCGCCACCGACCAGCGTCGGTGGCGACGGAGATCGGCTCGATGCGCACCTCGTCGAAGACGTAGGTCGCCTCGATGAACGCCGCCACCTCCGCGCTCGGCGCGAGCAGGACCCGGTGCCCGCTCGCGGTCTCGACCATCGCGTCGCCGAAGGTCCCCAGCGGTGTGCGGCGCCACGAGCCGATGACGACCCGGACGCCGGAGGTGGACCCGACGCCGGCGATCTGGCCGTGGAACCGTTGCGCTGGCACGACCCGAGCGTAGGTCAGCGCCTATTCGACGCGGTTCACGGTCGCCTCGATGCCCGTGACGATCGCCGAGTAGTCGTCGGTCGGCGAGCCGCCGAGCACCGCTCCCCACTGCGGCACGAGCTCGGGACCGTAGCGGTGGCCGTAGCCGTCGGGCGGGTCGTGCCCGACCGCCATGTCCGTCGTCAGCTGCCAGAAGGTGACGAAGGGGATCCACGTGACGTCGGGGTTGACGTCACGGCCCCGCGGCTCGCGCAACCAGTCGGGCTCGGCACCGAGCAGGGCGGGGTTCCACCAGACGACCGGGTCGGACGGGTGCTGCGCATAGACGAAGCGCGGGAACTCCCAGGTGCCGTAGTCGCGCCCGTAGTAGTCGCTGGTCAGCTGGTCGCTGCCGGCGGCGAAGCGGATGTGGCGTCCCGCGTCGACGACCGGCACGATCTCGGGCGAGCCCTCGTTGCGACTCGCGGTCAACGACATGGCGATCTCGGTGAAGCTCGGGGTGCCGACCCACACGCCCCCCTGCGCCCGCCTCATCATGTCGGCCGCGTCGGCGAAGGCCGCGTGGCCGCCGTAGGACCCGAGCGACTCGCCGCCGACCACGAGCTGGGGGCGACTGTCCTCGGGCAGCGTGAGCCACACGGCATACACCCGGTCGAAGAGCGCCTTGCCCGCCTCGCGGGGCGTCTCCCGGTCGGTCATCATCGACAGCGCGCTCGGGAGGTAGGAGTACTGCATCGCGGCGATCGCGCTGTCACCGTTGCTGAGGTACTCGATGGACTGGGCCGACCAGTCGTCGACCCAGCCGGTGCCCGTCGTCGTGAGGACGGCCAGCACGCTGCGGCTGAAGGCGTTGGTGCGCTTCAGCTCGGCGACGACGGTGTCGGCCACCTCACCCACCGACTCGTCCGGCGAACGGCCGGCATAGACCCGGATCGGCTCGATCGCACCCCGCTCGGTGGCGGCACTGATCTGCTGGGGCGTGGGCGCGCTCGTGACGAACATCTGCCCCTGGTAGCCGAGGTCGGCATAGCTCTCGAGCGACCCCGGCCCGCCGGAGCGCAGCGCCGACGTCGGGGCCGCACGGCCGGCAGGCTGGCTCGCGTTGACCTGGGACGCCATGCCGGCGAAGGCCTGCATGCTGCGGTGGAAGACGACGCTGTCGGTCACCCACGCACTCGTCAGCACGACGACGACGACGGCGATCGCCGACGCGATCGTCTTGGGCAGCACGTGACCGGCCGCCTCGGCGAGCCGGTGCGTCATGCCACGGAGGCCGCGCGCCAGCGCGACGAGGGCAGCCGCGATGGCAGCCGCGAGCAGCAGGGCGAGCACCCAGTCGAGGGGACTGAGCGGGGTGAGGCGCACGACCGCGGCGGTGCGCGCCTGCGAGCGCACGTTGGACACCGTCACGGCGACCACGGCCACCCCGGCGAAAACGGGTGCCGCGACGAGCAGCCAGTGCCGGGCCTCGCCGCTCACCGTCACCCGCAGGTCGATGACCCGCGCCATCGTGCGCACGAGCCACGCGAGCACCACCCCGAGCGCATAGCCGGCCGCGGCGCACAGGCCGGTGATCATGCCCTGGTAGTACCAGGTGCGGGGCAGCAGGCTCGGTGAGATCGAGATGAGCACGTAGGCCGCCGCGAAGAAGACGCCCGTGCCCGACACGTGCCACCACCGGCGACCGGTGCGCAGGTGGGCAGTGGTGTCGGGCATGTCTCCACGGTAGGTCCCCGCAGGGGCCCCCCACCTCAGGTTTGTCCCGGAGCGGCCCCTGAGACCGGCCCCTGACCCTCTCCCTTGCCCCCGCCCCTGCCCTGTCCCTTGCCCCTGCCCCTGCCGAGCGGCGGTGGCGAGATGATGGGCAGGTGGCTCCCGACCCAGCACGCCTGTCCACCTTCACCCGCGACGGCCTCACCTTCGAGCTCGACGACGCCGGCCCGCTCGGCGGGGAGACGGTCGTGCTGCTGCACGGCTTCCCCACAGACCGCACGTCGTGGCACCGCATGGCGCCGCTGCTCCACGCGGCCGGGTTGCGCACGCTCGCACCCGACCAGCGCGGCTACTCGCCGTGCGCGCGTCCACCCGGCCGGGCGGCATACCGCCACGAGGAGCTGCTCGCCGACGTGCTCGCGCTCCTCGACGCCGCTGGGGTCGAGCGCGCGCACCTCGTCGGACACGACTGGGGCGGCGCGGTCGCGTGGCTGCTGGCCGCCAACCACCCCGACCGCGTGGCGTCGGTGACGGCGCTCTCGACGCCCCACCCGGCCGCGCTGTCGCGCGCGTGGAAGTCCGACCGAGGGCAGCGCCTCAGGTCGTGGTACGTCGCCGCTTTCCAGGTGCCGTGGGCACCCGAGCGGGTCCTCGGCGCGCTCTTCAACTCCGTCGTCGTGGGCACGGGCATGCCCCCGGAGGACGCTCGCCGGTATGCCGCCCACCTGGCTCACGGGGGCGCGCTCGCCGGGCCGATGGGCTGGTATCGGGCGAGCAGCTCCTCGAACGTGCCCGCGCACCGGGTGTCGGTGCCGGCGACCTACGTCTGGGGGTCGCGCGACTCCTTCCTCGGTCGAGGGGCCGCGGAGCTGACCCGCGAGCACGTGCGTGGCGCCTACTCGTTCGTCGAGCTCGACGACAACCACTGGCTGCCCGAGCGGCGGCCGGAGGAGTGCGCGGCGGCGGTCATCGCCCGCGTGCGTGACGCAGGTGACGCAGGTGACGCAGATGACGCGGATGCGGGGAAGAACCCGGCCCGCGGGTAGGTTGCAGCACCGTGAAGATCGACATCTGGTCCGACATCGTGTGCCCCTTCTGCTACCTCGGCAAGCGGCGCCTCGAGGCTGCCCTCGAATCGTTCGAGCACCGTGACGCCATCGAGGTGACGTGGCACAGCTTCGAGCTCGACCGCAACGCACCGGCCGTCTCGGACCTCCCGCTCGTCGACCTCGTGGCCGCGAAGTACGGCACGAGCCAGGAGCAGGCCGTCGCCCAGCACCGCTCGATGGCCGCGGCCGCCGCTGACCTCGGGTTGGAGTTCAACTGGGAGCAGGCCCGCTACGGCAACACCTTCGACGCCCACCGGCTGGTGCACCTCGCCGCCGAGCACGGCCTCGCCGACGTCGCCCACGAGCGCCTGATGCGCGCCTACTTCACTGACGGGCTCGCGGTCGGTGACCGCGACACGCTCGTCGGCCTGGCCACCGAGATCGGTCTCGACGAGTCCGAGGTGCGCTCGATGCTCGAGTCCGACGACTTCGGCAACCACGTGCGCAGCGACGAGGCCACGGCCAAGATGCTCGGAATCGAGTCCGTGCCCTTTTACGTCTTCGACCGCAAGTACGGCGTCACCGGCGCCCAGCCCGTCGAGGTCTTCGCCCAGGCCCTCGAGACCGCGTGGTCGACGCGCCACGAGCAGCCCGAGCCGGTCGCGGCCGGGGGCGGTTGCGGCGGTGCCTGCAGCGCCGACGGGTGCGGCGGCGGGGTCTGCGCGCGCTGAGGCCCCTACCGTGGAGGGCATGGCCCACCCGGTGATGTTCGAGGACTCCGACCCCTACCTGACGAGGTTGCGCGAGATCTGCCTCGCGCTTCCCGAGGCACAGGAGAAGGTCTCGCACGGCCGGCCGAACTTCTTCACCAAGAAGGTCTTCGCCGGCTACGGCGCGGTCATCCGGGGTGACCATGACCCGGAGCCCTACGCCCGCTCCGTCGTCTTCCTGCCGGACGCGGCCGACCGCCCCGCGCTGCTCGATGACGACCGCGTGTTCGAGCCGGCCTACCTCGGCCCCTACGGCTGGCTGGGGTTCGACTTCGGCCGCGCCGGGTCGGTCGCGGCGGTCGCGTGGGAAGAGGTGGCCGAGCTCGTCGATGCCTCCTACCGCCTCACGGCGCCGCCACGCCTCGTGCGCGAGCTCGAGGCCCGGTCGGGCTCGTGAGCGCCCCCGACGGCGAGGTCACCACGCGCCCCTGGCACAGCCAGGATGCGCACGTCGTGCGTCTCGAGTGGGGGCCGACCGGCGCTGAGGCACTGACGAGGTATGCCGTCGCGTCGGGCGCCGCCGTGACCGCCGTCGTCATCGACGTGCTGAGCTTCACGACGTGCGTGTCGGTGGCGGCCGATGCCGGCATCACCGTGCACCCCTACCGCTGGAAGGACGCCTCGGCCACGGCGCACGCCGAGCAGCTGGGCGCGACGCTCGCAGTGCCGCGATCGCAGTCCCGGGTTGCTGGGGGCGGCGATGCTGCGCACGAGCAGGCGCCGATCAGCTTGTCTCCCAAGTCGATTCGCGAGTCAACTGGTGTGACCAGCCTGGTGCTGCCCTCGCCGAACGGCTCGATGATCAGTCAGGTCCTCGCCGACTCAGGTGCTGACGTCGTCGCCGCGTCGTTGCGCAACCGCGATGCCGTCGCGCGATGGATCGTGACGCAGCTGGTCGCGGCAGGGAGGCGCCCTCCGGCAGTCGTCGTGGTGCCGGCCGGCGAGCGATGGCCCGACGGATCGCTGCGGCCGGCCGTCGAGGACCTGTGGGGCGCAGGTGCCGTGATCGCCTCCCTGGTCGGGCAGCTCGAGCACCAGGCCGGTCCGCTCCTGCTGAGCCCCGAGGCGACTGCGGCCATGTCGGCCTGGCGCGCCGTCGAGGGTGACGTGGGCGCTGCCCTCTCGGCGGCAGCGAGCGGTCGCGAGCTCATCGCCCAGGGCTGGCCCGACGACGTCGCCATCGCCGCCGAGCTCGACACGTCGAGCGCCGTCCCCGTGCTGCGCGACGGCGCCTACCGCCCCGCCTGACCCCCGCCCCTCCAAAGTCGAGTGGGCACTTTCCACCCGCCCCCAACGTCGAGTGGGCACTTCTCACCGGGCGGTCTCAACTCGTCTGCGCAACGGTGAGTAGTTGGTTGAGTTTAGCGGCGGGGGTGTGGAAGCCGAGGGTGGCTCGTGGTCGGGTGTTGAGCAGCGCCTCGACCTCGGCGACGCGTTCGTCGGTGACGGTGGTGAAGTCGATGCCTTTGGGGAAGAACTCGCGGATCAGGCCGTTGGTGTTCTCGTTGGTGCCGCGTTGCCATGGTGAGTGCGGGTCGCAGAAGTAGACGTTGCAGCCGGCCGCGACGGTGAACCGGGCGTGCTCGGCCAGCTCTGACCCTTGGTCCCAGGTCAGCGTCTTGGCCAGGTGCGCGGGCAGCGCGGTGACCATGTCGATGAGCCGGTCGGTGACGGTGGTCGCGTCGTGCCGGGCGGGTAGCCGGGCGATCATCGTGTACCGGGTGCTCCGTTCGACCAGCGTGATCGCGGCCGTCCGGTTCCCGGCGCCCAGGATCAGGTCGCCTTCCCAGTGTCCGGGCACGGCCCGGTCGGTGGCCTCGGCCGGGCGGGCGGTGATGGTGGCCTGCCCGACCCAGGACTTGCCCCGGGGCCGGGCGGCCAGCTTCGAGGCCGGTACCCGGTGGGTCCGGCCGCTGCGCAGCGCCTGCTCCCGGGCCAGCTCAGCGCGGAGGCTGCCGCGGCCCTGGACGTACAGCGCCTGATAGATCGTCTCGTGGGAGATCTGCATGGACTCATCCTGCGGGTGGCGCAAGGCCAGCTCGCCCTGGATCTGCTGCGGGGACCAGTGCGCGTTCAACCCCTGGATGACCTCGGCCCGCAGCGCGGCGTGCTCGGGCCGGTCCAGCTTCCGCGGCTGGGGCCGGGCCCGGTTGGCGTGGGTGCGGTGCTGCGCGACCCGGACCGAGTACACCCCGCCGACCCGGTTACGGGTCAGCTCCCGCGACACGCTGGAGCGGTGCACGCCCAGCTCGGCCGCGATCCGCGCCGGGCTGCGGCCCTCACCCAGCCGCAGCGCGATCACGCCCCGGCCGGCCTCGGTCAACCTGCCCCGCGCGTCGGTCCAGTCGCCCTCGCTCACCGCCGGGGCAGGGCGCAGCAGGCCACCGACCGGTCCCATCCGAAACGTCATACCGGCCACCTTGGCCCACCGGCCCACCGCGCGGCGGTCCACCCCGAGCCGCCGCGCCACCTCCAACGCCGCCAGGCCCTGCTCCAACAGCCCCAACGCCTGCTGCCGCTGCACCACGCTGTACCGCCCAGGCCTTCCAGCCATCATCTGCCTCCACACGATTCGTGTTGCGCAGACGATCTGAAGCCAAGCCGAACCACCACGTCGAGTGGGCACTTTCCACTCGACCGACGTGGGTGGAAAGTGCCCACTCGACTATGCAGGGGGACGGACGGCATACCGGCTCGAACCCCCACGTCACTCCCACGTCGAGTGGGCACTCTGCACCGAGCCGACACGTCGAGTGGGCACTTTCCACCCGACCGACCTGGGTGGAAAGCGCCCACTCGACTGCGGAAGGTGGTTGGGGCTGGCTACTGGCCCATCGCGGTCCAGAAGGCCGACGCGGCGCGCGAGCTGCGGCCGGTGCGGCGCTCCGACCAGTCGGCCGAGGTCATCAGGGCGGTGACGGCGTTGACGCCGAGCCAGCGCAGCGGCTCCGGCTCCCAGGCTCGCGAGGTGCGCCCCGCCCACGGCAGCGACGCGAGGTCGTCGGGGTCGTCGCCACTGATCATCGCTGCGAGGGTGCGGCCCGCGAGAGCCGAGGTGGCCACCCCGTCGCCGACGTAACCTCCGGCGAAGGCGAGCCCGGTGTGCTTGTCGTGGCGCACGGAGGGGAACCAGTCGCGCGGCACCCCGAGGTTGCCGCCCCACGCGTGGGTGAAGGTGACGTCACGGAGCACGGGGAAGAGCTCGACGAGGATCCGTCGCAGCATCGCGTGCACCCGGTCGTCGCGCTCGTAGGCGGGCGAGAGGCGTGAGCCGTAGTGATAGGGCGCGCCCCGCCCGCCGAAGGCGATGCGGCCGTCGCGCGTGCGCTGGCCGTAGACGACGAGATGACGGTTGTCGGCGAAGGTGCTGCGGCTCTCGAGGCCGATCTGGGCCCAGAGGTCTTCGCTGAGCGGCTCCGTCGCGGTCATGAGCGAATAGACCGGCGCGATCGACCGGCGACGACCTGCGACGGTCGGGGTGTAGCCCTCGGTGGCGAGCACCACGTGCTCCGCCCGCACGGTGCCGTGCGGCGTGACGACCCGCCGGCTGCCGACGTCGACGGCCATGGTGCGCTCGTAGATCGTGACCCCACGGCGCTCGACGGCATCGGCGAGCCCGCGCACGAGCCGGGCCGGGTGGATCGCCGCGCAGTGCGGCGTCCACGAGCCGCCCAGCGAGTCGGCGACCTGCGCGAACTCGGCCACCTCGTGGGCGTCGAGCAGCCGGTGGTCGTCGGGCCCGAAGCCCCAGGCGTGGAAGTCCGCGACCTCGGCGCGCACCCGCTCGAGCTGGGCGGGGTTGCGGGCCACGGAGAGGTAGCCGCCCTGGTCGAAGTGGCAGTCGATGCCCTCCGCGGCAGTGATCGTGCCCACCGCCGCGACCGTGTCGTGCAGCTGGTGCTGCATGCGCACGGCCGCGTCGCGCCCCCGCTCGCTCGCCATCCGCTGGAGGGAGGCGGGGAAAAGGGCCGAGCACCAGCCCCCGTTGCGTCCCGAGGCGCCGAAACCGGCCACCTCCCGCTCGATGACGGCAACGCGCACCGTGGGGTCGTTGACGACGAGGTGGTATGCCGTCCACAGCCCGGTGTAGCCGCCTCCGACGATCGCGACGTCGACCTCGACGTCGCGATCGAGGGCCGGTCGAGGGGTGAAGTCGTCGTCCATCGTGTCGTGCCACAGGCTCAGGCTTCGGTATCCGCTCGCGAGCATGCGAGGAAGTATGCACGTCGGACCTGTCGAGGTGTAGGTGGGAGGCACCCACAGTTTTCGATGGAATGAAGTTCCATCACCTACGGATTCCGAAGGTGGACCGCTCTCAGCGTTCCCCTTCCGCGGGAGCCGCGCTCGGGGCAGGATGCGCCCATGACCTCCCTCGACCGATCCCGACTGGCCCGGCTCCACGAGCGCGAGCGCGCCGCCTTCACCGCGTCCCGGACCCGCTCCCGCGAGCTCGCCGAGCGCGCCCGGGCCCACATGCCGGGCGGTGTCCCGATGAGCTGGATGGTCAAGTGGCCGGGAGACTTCCCGGTCTTCGTCGAGAGTGCGGCCGGCGCCCACTTCACCTGCGTCGACGGGATCGACCACGTCGACCTCTGCCTCGGCGACACCGGAGCGATGATGGGCCACTCCCCCGCGGCGACCGTCGAGGCCGTCACCCGGCAGCTGGCCCGGGGCATCACGACCATGCTGCCGACCGAGGACGCGATCGCCGTCTCCACCGGCCTCGCCGAGCGCTTCGGCCTGCCCTACTGGCAGTTCACCCTCACCGCGACCGACGCCAACCGGCACGCCATCCGCTACGCCCGACTGCTCACCGGGCGCTCCAAGGTCGTCGTGCACAACTGGTGCTACCACGGCTCGGTCGACGAGGCCTTCGCGACGCTGGGCGAGGGCGGGACGACCGTGGACCGACCCAGCAACATCGGCGCGCCGGTGCCGACCTCCGAGACCACCCGCGTCGTCGAGTTCAACGACCTCGAGGCCCTCGAGCGGGCCCTCGCTCACGGCGACGTCGCCGCGATCCTGGTCGAGCCGGCCCTGACCAACATCGGCATCGTCCTGCCCGACGAGGGCTACAACGAGGGGGTCCGCGAGCTCGCGACCCGCTACGGCGCCCTGCTCATCAACGACGAGACCCACACCATCTGCGCCGGCCCGGGCGGCTTCACCCGCGCGCACGACCTGCACCCCGACCTGCTCGTCACCGGCAAGTCGATCGGCGGCGGCATCCCCTGCGGCACCTTCGGCTTCACCGCTGAGATCGCCGACCGGATCGCTCGGTCCGTCGAGCTCGAGGACATCGACGTGGGCGGCATCGGTGGCACCCTCGCGGGCAACGGCCTGTCGATGGCGGCCATGAAGGCGACGCTCGAGCAGGTCATGACCCCCGCGGCCTTCGAGCACATGGTGCCGCTCGCTGACGCGTGGGCCGACGGGGTGCAGGCCGGCATCGACGCCGTCGGTGCCGGCTGGCACGTGACGCGCCTCGGGGCCCGGGCGGAATACAACTTCTCGGCCGTGCCCTCGCACGACGGCCAGCAGGCGCACGACTCCGACGACTTCGAGCTGCAGCAGTACCTCCACCTCTACGCCCTCAACCGGGGCATCCTGCTGACGCCCTTCCACAACATGGCGCTGATGTGCCCCGACACGACGGCGGCTGACGTCGAGGCCCACACTGCGATGTTCCTCGAGTGCGTGCAGGAGCTCTTTGCCTGACCTGCCCGGGCGGGCGCTGCGGTGTCGATAGCCTTGCGACGTCAGTCACGAGCGCGGGAGACACGATGAGCGAGAGCCAGACGACCCACAGCCACGACGCGACGGAGGGGTCCGGCGTCCCGGCTCCCCGCCGGCGCCGCACCAAGCTCGGCATCGTCGGAGCGGGGGCGGTGGGCGCCACCCTCGCCTACGCCTCGCTCATGCGTGGCGCGGCGCAGACGGTGGCGCTCTACGACATCAACGGCGCCAAGGTGCGCGCCGAGGCGCTCGACCTCGCGCACGGCATCCAGTTCATGCCGATGGCCAAGGTCGAGGGCTCCGACGACGTCGCAGTGCTGGCCGACAGCGACGTCATCGTCTTCACCGCCGGCGCCAAGCAGAAGCCGGGGCAGTCGCGCCTTGACCTCGCCGAGACGACGATCGGCATCGTCAAGACGATCCTGCCGCAGCTCGTCGACGCCGCCCCCGACGCCGTGCACATCATGGTGACCAACCCGGTCGACGTCGTCACGTATGCCGCGCTCCAGGTCTCGGGGCTCCCGCCGAACCAGCTCTTCGGCTCGGGCACGGTGCTGGACTCCTCACGCCTGCGCTTCCTGCTCGCCGAGCACACGGGCGTCGCGGCGCAGAGCATCCACGCCTACGTCGTCGGCGAGCACGGCGACTCCGAGCTGCCGCTCTGGTCGTCGGCCACCATCGGGTCGGTGCCGCTGCTGCAGTGGCTCGGCGAGGACGGCAAGGTCTCCCTCGACGAGGCAGCGCGTGAGCGGATCGCGACCGACGTCGTGCAGTCGGCCTACCGCATCATCGAGGGCAAGGGGGCGACGAACTACGCCATCGGCCTGGCCGGCACCCGCGTCCTCGAGGCCGTCGTCAACGACGAGGGCCGCATCCTGCCGGTGTCGTCGTTGCTCGACGACTACTACGGCATCAGCGACGTCTGCCTGTCGGTGCCCGCGATCGTGCACGCCGGTGGCGTGGGCGCCCGGGTCGAGGTGCCGATGACCGATGCCGAGCTGGCCGGGCTGCGCTCCTCCGCCGACGCGGTGCGCGCGACCGCCCGACGCTTCGGCTTCTGACCCGGACACCCCGGCGGCAGCCGACCGGCTGGGGGGATGATGTCAGCGTGACCTCCTCCGCTGCCGCCGCCCCCGGCCCGCAGGACTCGGTCACGCCCCGCTCGACCTACCACCACGGCGACCTGCGCCGCGCGCTGCTCGAAGCCGGCACCGAGCTCGCCCGCGAGGGCGGCCCCGACAAGGTCGTGCTGCGCGAGGCGACGCGACGGGTGGGCGTCTCGGCCAACGCGGCCTACCGGCACTTCGCCGACCGCGACGCGCTCCTCGACGAGGTCGTCTCGATCGCCCAGGCCCGAGCGGCCGACGTGATCTCCGCGGCGATCGAGGCCGTGCCGCACGGTATGCCGTCCGGTGACCTCGCGCGGGCGAGGTTCCGCGCCGTCGGGGTGGGGTACCTGCGCTTCGCGGTGGACGAGCCGGGCCTCTTCCGCACCGCGTTCGCCGTGCCCGTCGACCTGCGCCGCTCGGCCTCGCCCGACGCCGCTGGCGCCTCCGGTCGCACGCCCTTCCAGCTGCTCAGCGACACGCTCGACGCCATGGCCGAGGCGGGCGTGCTGTCCGAGACGGAGCGCCCGGGCGCCGAGCTGCTCGCCTGGTCGGCGGTGCACGGCCTCGCCATGCTGGCCCTTGAGGGACCGCTGCGCGACCTCCCCCCGGGAGCCGTCGACGCGCTGGCCCCCCGGCTCGTGCGGATGGTCGACCTCGGCCTCGGCCTGGGAGGCTCCGCGCCGCCTGAGTCCGTGCCCGCGGACGGGCCGGCAGACCGCCGCGCGTAGCGTGCCGCCTAGAGTGCACGGCGTGAGCAGCGACGCCATCGAGACCGAGGCCATCGAGACTGACGCCGTCACGACCGGCCCCACCACGGCAGACCCAGGCGGCCTCGACTCCCAGACCCTCGCCTTCTACCGACGGCTCGGCGACGACCTCTTCCTGCCGACCCTGCAGACCCAGGGCGCCTGGCGCGACGACGAGCAGCACATGGCTCCGGTCAGCGGCCTGCTCACCCACGCCATCGACGCCCACGAGCCGCGCGAGGGCATGCAGCTCGCGCGGATCAGCTTCGAGATCCTCGGCGTCATCCCGGCGCGGGAGACCCGCGTGCAGGTGCGCACCGCCCGACCGGGCCGCACCATCGAGCTCGTCGAGGCCACCCTCAGCGTCGATGACCGCGTCGCCGTGCAGGCACAGGCGTGGCGCCTGGCAACCCACGACTCGGCGCCGGTGGCCGGGGTCGAGCTCGACGGCATACCGGGGCCTGACGAGCTGGAGCCGTGGGACGGCGCGGACACGTGGCGCGGCGGTTATATCCGCGGCCTCGAGTTCCGCGTCGACCCGCAGCGGCGACCCGGTCGCGCGATCGCGTGGATCCGCACGCCAAACGCGCTGGTGGATGGCGAGTCCTGCTCTCCCACAGCCGATCTCGTGCGTCTGGTCGACACTGCCAACGGCATCGCGGTGCGGGTCTCGCCCGACGAGTGGATGTTTCCCAATCTCGACCTCGCCATCCACCTCTTCCGCGAGCCCGTGCGCGGGTGGGTCGGCTTCGACACCCGGGTCTCGATGGGCACGACGGGGCTCGGCCTGACGTCGACGACGCTGCACGACGAGCAGGGCCCGGTCGGCAGGGCCGAGCAGGTGCTGACCGTGCGACGTCTGCACCCCTGACAACCTTTCCGGGCCCTCACCGCGTCAGGACTTCGCCGGCACAGCCAGCCAGATCGTCCGGCTGCTGCCACAATGAGGCGCGCGCTCGCGCGCACCGGGGCGACCGGTTACGGTCGTGACGACAGGGGAGAGCATGAAGACGATCCACATGGGACGGCGCAGCAGCGCCGTGGCGGCGACCTTCGCGATCGCGGGGATGCTCGTCACGCCGATGGCGTTCGCCGACGACACCGGAACCCCGTCGCCGCCTACGTCGGGCTCGGTGGCACCCGGCGTGTCGGCCGGGTCGTCAGGGTCGACCGACGACCCCACCACGGCCACCGACACGGCCACGGCCACGTCGTCGACCACCACGACGTCGAGCACGTCGACCGGCACCCCCACGACGAGCGAGACCACCACCGCGACCGAAACCACCGCGCCCGCGCCGACGACAACGAGCGCCGGCACGTCGACGCCCACGACGATGACGCAGGGACCCACCAGCACCACGGTCGCCACCGCCCCCGTGCCGCTCGGCAGCCCGGTCGTGCTTCGCGTCGGCGCGACCGGCTGGAGCGTCAAGGACCTCCAGTCGCGCCTGCTCGTCGTCGGCCGCACGTCCGGCACCATCGACGGGGTCTACGACTCCGGCGTCGCCGCGGCGCTCGGGTCCTTCCTTCGGGGCAGCGGCCTCCCGGGTGACGGCACGACACTGACGGCACAGGCACGTGAGGTGCTGCGTGCTCGGTCGGCGTCGGCCACGGTCATCACCGCGGGCAGCACGGGTGACCGCGTCAAGGACCTGCAGGTGCGCCTGCGGATCGTCAAGGCCGCCTACTGGACGACGTCGATCGACGGCTCCTACGGCTGGACGGTCGGCCAGCGCGTGCTCACGTTCCAGCGTGACCAGAGCCTCCCCCAGTCCGGCGTCGTCGACCAGCGCACCTGGAACCGGCTCGTCGGGCTCACGGCCACCCCGATCGCCATCGCAAGCACCGCGTCGGGCGGCACGGTCAAGGAGCTCCAGCTGCGCCTGCGGGCCAAGGGCCTCTGGACCTCGTCGATCTCGGGCACCTACAGCTGGACGCTCGGTCAGAAGGTGCTGGCCTTCCAGCGCGTGCAGAACCTCCCCCAGTCCGGCGTCGTCGACCGGCGCACGTGGAGCCGGCTCGTCGCCGTCACCTACACGCCGGGGACCTTCGACCGCTACCGCTACGAGGCCGGCCTGCGGCCGCACCTGCCCACCCTCGCGTCGCTCGACTACCGCTGTCGCACGGGCAGGGTCATGTGCATCGACAAGGGCACGCGCACCCTCACGTGGGTCGTCTACGGCAAGCCGACCTCCGTCATGTGGGCCCGGTTCGGCGGACCCGGCCTCGAGACCCGCGAGGGCACCTTCAAGGTGCTGCGCAAGTACGAGTACGTCGTGTCCAACCTCTACTTCACGCCGATGCCGTTCTCGATGTTCTTCTCCGGCGGACAGGCCGTGCACTACTCGTCGAACTTCGCCCGCATCGGCTACGCCGGGGCCAGCCACGGGTGTGTCAACATCGCCGACTACGCCCAGGTCAAGGCCCTCTACTTCGCCTCGCGGATCGGCGACAAGGTCGTCGTCCACAGGTGATGAGGGCGCTCGTCGGGCTCTCTGCGACCTGAGGGCGCCGGCGGGTCGACCTACTCGACCGTGGCCTCGATCTGGGTGCCGAGCTCGATGGTGCGGCTGACGGTGCACCACTCGTCGTGCGAGCGCTTGACCAGCTTGGGGAGCATCTGACGCGCGGCGTCCCCGCCCTCCCCCTCGGGGAAGCGGACCCGGAAGCTCACCGTGATGTCCTGCAGGTGGTTGCCGTGCTCGTCCTTGACCTTGTCGGCGGTGACCTCGACCTCGAACGAGTCCGGCTCGGCTCGCCGGCTGGTCACGGTGTCGACGTCGACCGCCGTGCAGGCCGCGATGCCCGCGAGCAGCAGCTCCACGGGCGAGAGCTCGTCGGTGCCGGAGCTGACGGTGAGCGAGCCACCGCGGCGGTTGCGCGCCGTGTAGCGGCCCAGGCTGTCGCGCGTCAGCGTGATGGAGCGGAGGTCGGGGGCGTCGGTGCTCATGGGGGCAGCCTCTCAGATCGCGCGGGTCGTATGCCGTCCGGCCAAGCCCGCCGGACGGCATACCTCGGGGGGTGGTGAGCGTCAGCTCCAGGCGTCGGCGAGCAGCTCGAAGCTGCGCAGCCGGTCCTCGTGGTCGTGCGCGCCGCAGGTGACGATGACCTCGTCGACGCCGGTCGCCTCGACGAAGCCGGCAAGGCCGTCCCGCACCTCGTCGGGGGTGCCGACGAGCGAGACGCGGGTCATGTCCGACACGGCCTGTCGCTCGGCCGGCGACCACGTGGCCATCAGCCCGGCGATGTCGCCCTGCGGCTCGGTGACGCCGGTGCGGCGGCCGGTGACGATGCCGTGGAAGCGCTGGAGCACGCTCGTGAACAGCCGCTCGGCCTCGGCCGTCGTGTCGGCGACCATAACGTTGACGCCGGCCATGCTGCGCGGCGCGTCGAGACCGCCCGGCTCGGTCGACGGGGTGAAGCGCGAGCGATAGACCTCGAGCGCGCTCATCAGCGCGGCGGGCGCGAAGTGAGAGGCGAAGGAGTAGGGCAGCCCGAGAGCCGCTGCGACCTGGGCACCGCCGTGGCTCGACCCGAGGATCCAGATAGGCACGTGGGTGCCCTCGCCGGGGATCGCGCGCACCTTGGCGTCGGGGTCGGGGTCGCCGAGGTAGCCGATGAGCTCCTCGACCTCGCCGGCGAAGTTCATCGCGGCGGCCTCGTTGCGGCGCAGCGCGCGGGTCGTGAAGGGGTCGGTGCCCGGGGCGCGACCGAGCCCGAGGTCGATGCGGCCGGGGTGGATCGTCGCGAGCGTGCCGAACTGCTCGGCGACGACGTAGGGCGCGTGGTTGGGCAGCATGATGCCGCCCGCGCCGACCCGGATCGTCTCGGTCTGGTCGGCGACGTGACCGATGAGCACCGCGGTCGAGCTCGAGGCAACGCCTTGCATGTTGTGGTGCTCGGCCATCCAGTAGCGGCCGTAGCCCCACTTCTCGGCGTGCCGGGCGACGTCGACGGTGGCGGCGATCGCCTCACCGGCGGTGCCGCCGCCCCGGACGGGGACGAGGTCGAGGATGTTTAGCTGGGCGCGCGGACGGGTGCTCACACCGGTGCCAACCACGACCCCCCGCCCATTTCTTCCGCGACACACCGCGCAGTCGTCACACCCACGAGGTATGCCGCGTGGAACCGACGATTGCTCGGTGTGTTCGCGCGGGGCGAGTCAGGGGAGCTTGAGGAGGGCGATCTGGTCGTCGTGGTCGGGGCAGAAGGCCTGCACCCCGGCTGCCATCAGCTGCTTCGTGCGCAGCGCCTCACCGGTGTTGGGAAGCAGCGCGTCGTTCTCGTCGACCGCGACCTGGTCGAGGCTGACCCCTCCGTTGCGCAGCACCCAGCAGGTCGTCGTGCCCGTCTCGATGTCGCTGTCGACCGTCGCGCCGGTGACCGCGGCTCCGAGCTCCTCGGCAGCGAGCACGAATCTCGCCTCCTCCGCCGAGATCGTCGGCCGGGCGCTCGCCACGTCGGAGGGCAGGTCGGTCAGCACGGGGTCTTCGCTTCCGCAGGCGCCCAGCGCGATGACGGCGACCAGCACGGCAACGCCGGCCACCCCGCGTCTGAGCGGGGGGCCGAGCCGGGGACGGAGGGCCTGCGCGCGGCTCGAGCGGACGGCATACGGGGAGGTGGTGGAGGGACTCATCGTTATCCTGAACGTGTGACGGACCCCGATCATCCCCTGTCGGGGACGCCCGATGTCGACGTCGAGCCGACCGGGTTGCGGCTCGCGAGCGAGGCCCCGCTGGCGCGCGGCGCGGTCGTCGCGTCGCTGGCATCGGTGGTCCTGGGCTTCGTCTTCGTGCCGCAGCTGCTCGGGCTCGCGCTCGCGGGTCTGAGCCTTGCCCACCGCGAGCGCGGCGGGAGGTCGGCGGCGCTGATCGCGATCGCCGTGAGCCTCACCATGACGGTCGTCTGGGCGGTCGTGCTCGGCCTCGTCCTCAAGTGGTGGGCCTCCAACGCCACCAGCTGAGCTGCTCCGTCGCTGCTACTGCGAGTAGGTCGCGAGGAACTTCTCGAGGCGGCCGACCGCGTCCTCGAGCTCCTCGACCCGCGGCAGGAAGACGATGCGGAAGTGGTCGGGCGTCGGCCAGTTGAAGCCCGTGCCGTGCACGATGAGCAGCTTCTGCTCGCGCAGCAGGTCGAGGGCGAACTTCTCGTCGTTGACGATCGGGTGCACCTTGGGGTCGAGGCGCGGGAAGAGGTAGAGCGCCCCCTCCGGCTTCGTCACCGAGACGCCGGGGATCTGGTTGAGCAGCTCCCACGCCACGTTGCGCTGCTCGAGCAGTCGCCCTCCGGGCAGGATCAGCTCGTTGATCGACTGGTAGCCGCCGAGCGCCACCTGGATGGCGTGCTGCGCCGGCACGTTGGCGCACAGGCGCATGTTGGCGAGGATGTCGAGGCCCTCGATGTAGTTGCGCGCGTGCTCCTTCGGCCCGGTGATCGCGAGCCACCCCGACCGGAAGCCCGCCACGCGGTAGGCCTTGGAGAGCCCGTTGAAGGTGAGGCAGAGCAGGTCGGGAGCGACGGCCGCGACGGAGGTGTGCTTGGCGTCGTCGTAGAGGATCTTGTCGTAGATCTCGTCGGCCATGAGGATCAGCTCGTGCTCCCGGGCGATCTGCGCGATGGCCTCGAGGACCTCCCGCGGATAGACCGCGCCGGTCGGGTTGTTGGGGTTGATGACGACGATCGCGCGGGTGCGGTCGGTGACCTTGCTGCGGATGTCGTCGAGGTCAGGGGCCCAGCCCGACTGCTCGTCGCAGACGTAGTGCACGGCCGTGCCGCCGGCGAGGCTCGCCGCAGCGGTCCAGAGCGGGTAGTCGGGCGCAGGGATGAGCACCTCGTCGCCGTTGTCGAGCAGCCCCTGCATGGCCATCACGATGAGCTCGCTGACGCCGTTGCCGAGGTAGATGTCCTCGACCCCGACGGGCGGGAAGTCACGCACCTCGTAGTGCTGCTTCACCGCGCGCCGCGCCGACAGGATGCCCTTGCTGTCGCTGTAGCCCTGCGCGGTCGGCAGCTCCTGGATGACGTCGACGAGGATGTCCTCGGGCGCCTCGAAGCCGAACGGCGCCGGGTTGCCGATGTTGAGCTTGAGGATGCGGTGCCCCTCGTCCTCGAGTCGCTTGGCCTCGGCCAGCACGGGTCCTCGGATCTCGTAACAGACCGATCGGAGCTTCCGGGACTGGGTGACCACGCGCATGGGCCCCAGCGTGACACCCCGGTATGCCGTGAGCCGGGCTATTCCCAGCATGTGGCCTGTGGGGTCGGTCTCCTCCAGAGCCGGACCGGTTCCGTCAGCGTCGTCAGCGTCCGAGGCAGCCGACTCTCGACCCCGGGCTGTGGCCGGCGACGGACCCGACGAGGCGGTTGAGCCCCGGCCCGCTGACCGTGATCGTCAGGTCGCGACCACCGCTGTCCTTGGTGAGCCGGGCGAGCACCGACGGGTCGACGTCGGAGCTGTCGGACGCGGTCTGCTGAGTCCAGCCCAGCTGGGTGAGGTAGCCGATGACGGCCGCGGCCTGTGGTCCGGTCGAGGGCGGGTAGGTCCGGGTCAGGCTGCCGTCCTGCTCGTCCTCGCAGGGCGGCGCCTCACTGTGGCCCAGCGGGGGCAGGCTCCGGTCCATGACCTCGAAGGTCGTCTCCAGGGTGTCCCAGGCCGCGAGGTCGTCGGCGTGGCTGCGCACCGACCAGGCCCAGACGCCGAAGACGGCGAGGGCGAGCACTCCGAGGGTGAAGATGATGCCCGTCACGGTCGGTCGCCTCGAGCTGCTCCCTCGGGGAGACCGCCGCCGATCCGGGGCTTCGTCGCTGAAGCCGAAGTCGGTCACGCAGCACAGTGTCGAGCACCGGCCCCACAGCGGCGCCCCGGACGGTCAAGTGTCGCCAATCCGTGACCCGTCAGACGTGGGGTGGGGGGCGCCCACCCCCCGGTGGGAACTGCCCACTCGACTGGGGACCAGGTCGAGTGCCCAGTTCCCGACGCGAGGACCGGGCCCGACCCCGTCAAGAAGTGCCCACTCGACTGGGGTTCAGGTCGAGTGCCCAGTTCCCGACGCGAGGACCGGGCCCGACCCCGTCAAGAAGTGCCCACTCGACTGGGGTTCAGGTCGAGTGCCCAGTTCCCGACTTGAGACCGCCGGGCCCCGACCCTGTCAGGAAGTGCCCACTCGACTGGGGTTCAGGTCGAGTGCCCAGTTCCCGACGCGAGGACCAGGCCCGACCCCGGTGGAAACTGCCCACTCGACGCGTCGTTGACGTCGGAAAGTGGGCACTCGACTGGGGTGAGGTCAGTCGGTGAGGGGTTCGTCGCCCCAGGCGAGCAGGCGCCAGCCGGCGTCGGGGTCGCCCTCCATGGTCACGACGTGGGTGTTGTCGAGCCGGCGGCTCGCGAAGAAGTCGGGCGGCAGGCCGAGGCGCGCCGTGCACCACGTGCGCATCGCTGCGCCGTGGCTGATGGCGACGGCAGCGGAGTGCCCGTCCGACGCGATCTGCCGGATCGCGGCGTCGTAGCGGGTCATGAAGCCGATGCCGGTGTCGCCGCCGGGGATGGCGTGACCCGGATCGTCGCCCCACCGGATGACGGCGTCGACGTAGGGCTGCCAGTCGGTCGACATCTCGTAGTCACCCGCCTGGATCTCGCGCAGTCCGGGCAGCACGACCATCTCGAGCCCGAGCCGCTCGGCCAGCGGAGCGGCGGTCTGCTGGGTGCGCACGAGGTCGGAGGTGTAGATCGCGCCGAGATCCTCGCCCGCGAGCCGCTCGGCGAGAGCCCGGGCCTGCTGGTGCCCGGTGTCGGTGAGATCGAGTCCGGGCACCGCGGTGTCGAGCTGGCGGGCGACGTTGGCATGGGTCTGGCCGTGGCGCACGAGGAAGAAGCGCACCTCACTCCTCCTTGACGGTGACGCCGGTGAGGCACTCGACGCCGGTCGCGGGGCCGCGCCAGAAGGCCTTCGCGGCCACGTCACCCTTCTCGCCGGGCCCGACGGTGACGTCGATCTCCTTGCCGGCGACGTCGGACGCGTCGGACGTGCGCACGACGAAGACGGCGACGGTGAAGGTGTGCGGCACGGTGTCGGAGTTCTGCACCGTGCCGGCGAAGTTCCACACGTCGCCGGTCGGCTGGCAGCTCGAGGCGACGAGGCTCGTCGAGGCGTCGAAGAGACCGCCGGCGACCGGGGCCGTCGTGTCGGGCGCGTCGACGGTGGGGGTCTCGGGGGCGATGGTCGGCTGCACCTCGACGCTCACCGTCGGGCCGACCCCGTCGTCCGACGGCGTCGGCTGCCCACAGGCACCGAGGGCGAGCGCGGACGCGAGCGCCACGGCGACCAGCCCGGCCGGCCGCACCGGTGCGCCGCACACGCGCGCTCGCGTCACGGCATACGCCTGCTCGTCTGCAGACCTGGTCACGGTCGGCTCCTCTCGGCATCGCTGTGGCGGGTGGCGGGGCGGTTTCGAGGCCATTGTGCCCCGCGGAGTCAGCCGACGAGGGACCGGGCGGCCACCGCCGCGCCGATGACGACGAGGCCGGCCAGCACGGCGAGGGAGTCGGGCAGCCGCCAGGGCGCCGAACCCGCCCACGAGCGCCGGTGTGCCTCGGCGAAACCCCGCGCATCCATGGCGAGCGCCAGCCCGGCGGCCTGCCCGAGCGCTCCGACGAGCAGCCCGCCGGTGACGGCCACCGCCTCGGCGCCGCGGCGCACCAGACCCCGATCGGCCCGTATGCCGCGCACCCGCCTCGTCGTCATCAGCTCGGTCCAGAGGTCGTCGAAGGACTGCAACCGCTGTAGGGCAGCCGTCGCGGCGACGACGGGACGAGCGGGCAGCCGCAGCCGCTGGGCGAGGTGGTCACCGAGGCGCTCCGGGTCGATGAAGCCGACGACGAAGGCCGACGGCACGATGAGGCAGAGCACGCGCACCGCCGCTCCGGCCGCGATCTCGAGGTCACGTCCGCCGAGCAGCCATGCGGACCAGGCCACCCCCGCGACGGCGACAGCGGCGGGGGCGAGCCGCGCGAGCACGCCGCGCAGCCGTCCCTGCGGCCGACGGCCCGGGCCGGGCGCGATCAGCCCGATGAGGCCCAGAGTGAGCTCCACCCCCAGCACCACGAGGCCCTGTCGCCACGACCCGAGCAGCGCAGGCAGCGGCAGCACGCACAGGGCAGCGACGAGCAGCGCGAGCGGGCCGACTCGGGCGAGCAGTGGTTGGCGCTCGGGCTCGGGGTCAGGTGGTGGCTGCGGTGGGCGCCGCAGCGCGACCTCCCGGTCGGCGCGGGCGACCACGCCCGGGTCGTGGGTGGTGACGAGGACCCCGGCACCTTCGCGGCGGGCGGCCTCGAGGGTGCCCATGACGGCTGCCCAGGTGAGCCGGTCCTGACCGACCGTCGGCTCGTCGGCGAGCACGAGCGCGGGACCGTGCGCGATCGCCGAGGCGACGGCGAGGCGACGTTGCTCGCCGCCGGACAGATGGCGGGGGTCGGTGCCGGCGAGCCTCGTGAGCCCCAGGGTCGCGAGCAGCTCGTCGGCGCGGGTCTCGGCGTCGGCGTCGTCGTGACCGAGGGCGCGGGCCGTCGTCAGCACGTCGTCGCGCACCGTGCGACCGACGACGGCCGTCGCGGCGCGCTGCGGCACCCAGGCGACGACCCGGGCGAGGTCGACCGACGCCCACTCGTGCGGTGGCCGCGAGGTCTCCTCCACCGGTCGACGAGAGCCCTCGCGCGCACGTCCTGTCGCGCCCTCCGGCGAGCCCGACGCGACGGAGCCGTCACCGGCACCGGTCGGGGTGAGGGGCGCTGCCACGGCGACCCGACCGGTGGTCGGTGCGAGCAGGCCCCCGACCGCGGCCATCAGCGTCGTCTTGCCGGCACCGCTCGGTCCGGTGAGGGCCGTGACCTGCCCGGCCACGACGTCGAGGTCGACGCCGGCGACGGCGGTCGTGCTGCGCGAGGTCGAGCCGAGGCGTCTGCTGCGCCGCTCGACCCCGATGTCAATGCCTGCCACGACTGCCTGCCCGGCTGCCACGCTGCCGGCCGCTGCGCGGGGCGCCGCCGTGAGAGCCACCGGCAACGGCTGCGGCTCCGGTGCACCCGGCACCCAGATCCCTTGCTGCACGAGCGAATCCGCGTGGTGGGCCAGCACGTCGTCAGGCCGTCCGTCGGCCACGACGCGACCGTCGAGGTCGAGCACGACGAGACGGTCGACGAGGTCGATCCAGCCGTCGAGCCGGTGCTCCACGACGACGAGCGTCAGGCGGCGACGCTCGACGAGCTCGGCGACCACCTGCCGCACCCCGGCTGCAGTGGTCGCGTCGAGCATCGCGGTCGGCTCGTCGAGGAGCAGCAGCCTGGGCTCCATGACGAGAGCGCCCGCAAGAGCGAGCCGCTGGGCCTCTCCCCCGCTCAGGGTGAGGGGCGAGGCGTCCGGAGGCAGGTCCAGCCCGACCTCGGCGAGCGCCGCGGCGACGCGCGCCGGCATGGCCTCACGAGGCAGGCCGACGTTCTCGAGGCCGAAGGCGACGTCGCGGCCGATCGTCGAGGCGACGACCCCGGCGCCGGGGTCCTGCAGGACGAGGCCCACCGTGCCGGGCCGGTGCTCGGGCTCGCCGTCGAGCGTGACCTCTCCCGCGAGCTCGCCCGAGTCGGCCGTCAGCAGCAGGCCCGCCAGCGCCCTCAGCAGGGTCGACTTGCCCGACCCGCTCGGGCCGGCGAGCAGCACGCGCTCGCCGGCCGCGATGCTCAGGTCGAGCCCGTCGAGGACCGGTCGGGCCCGGCCGTAGGGACGCCACGACAGGCCGGCGACCTCGACCCGTGCCCCCGCGGGACCGGCCTGGGGCGGCCGGCTCGCGGGGGCGGCGGGTGCTGGGCGGTCGGGGCGCGCGAGGTCGGGGCGCGCGAGGTCGACGCGCCCCTCGACCTCGTGCACCGGCTCGGTCATGCCGGGCTCAGACGGCCGCGCGCTCGCGCGCCTCCTGGCCGGGCGGGAAGGCGGACAACGCGCCCGCGTTCGCGAGCAGCTTCGTCAGGCCCACCGCGAGCAGCGAGCCGAAGATCGCCACCGACCCGCCGAGCAGGAAGAGGTAGGTGATCTTGTAGCCGAAGCCCCAGTCGGTCCAGTAGGAGTACCACTCGTAGACGGCCTCGAAGGCCCCGCCGAGGAAGCCGCCGACGAGCAGCGGGGCCCAGCTGTAGACGGCATACCCGAAGAGCGCGAAGCCGAGCTCGACGCCCAGCCCCTGCAGCAGCCCCGAGACGAGCGTCGTGAGGCCCCACTGGGTGCCGATGAGCGCCGACACGATCGCTGCGAGCAGCTCGGTGAAGACGGCGGCGCCGGGGCGGCGGATGACGAGCATGCCGACGATGCCGGCCACGAGCCACGGCCAGGCGAAGAGGGCGCTGAGCGGCGGGAACGCGGCCGACACCGCGGCCGAGGGGGCCTCGTAGGCGAGGCCCCACGCCCAGTAGGCGACGCCGAACGCGACGCCGAGGAAGGCGCAGGTGAGCAGGTCGATGGTGCGCCAGCGGGTCAGTGGACCGCTGGCGGTGATGGTGGTGGACATGACGATCTCCCGGGTTCCGATGGATACCTCGGGGAGGGCACCGGACGGCATACGTCGACGCGTGTCGATGGCGTATGCCGAGTGGTGACCTGAGAAAATCCCGACTTCCTTCGCCGGTGCTAACCGGAGCAGGTTCGAGGGTCTGCGGACTGTCGTCGACGTGGTGTCGACCGCCGCACTCTCAGCGCTAGAGGGCGCTCCCCTGTCGTGATGGGTGGGTGGTGCTCTTCAGTTGTGAAGGTGACTTTACCTCCCTCGCATGGCACAGTCACAGCATGGCTGCGAAGGACGCGAAGAAGGCGATCACCAAGGGCAAGAAGGCTGCCGAGGAGAAGGTGGTGCCGCACCGCAGCGCCGCCGGGGGTGTCGTCTGGAAGGTCCTCAGCGTCGGGTCGACCATCATCGCGACGAAGCTCGCCACCGACGCAGCGCAGAAGGGCTGGAAGATCGCGACCGGACGCAACGTGCCGGTCAAGGGCGACTTCGAGCGCGAGCGCACCCGCGACGTCATCCTCTTCACCGCGCTGTCGTCGATGCTCGTCTCGGCCGCCCGGGTCGCGGTCGAGCGCGGCGCCGCGAGCTACTACCGCAACAGCTCGGGCCACCTGCCGAAGCGCCTCGAGGACGACAAGCTGACGCCGACCGACAAGAAGGCGCACGCCAAGGTCGCCAAGGCCAAGCGCAAGTCCGAGCGGGCCCTCAAGAAGGCCATCGACAAGGCCACCCCCTGAGTCGGGGCTGACGGGCGGGGCTGAGCGCGCGCCTGACCGGCGGGCCGGCTCAGCGGTCAGGCGGGCTGCGCGCGCCGCCTGCCCCACCGTCGTGCCGCCTTGTGTGCCGCGTCGGCGGCCAGGACCGCGGGCACGACGAGCAGCGCCATCGCCCACCCGGCGAGGTCGGGCATCGAGCCGCCGAGCACGGCGGCGAGGGCCGGCCACCCGAGGATGACGACGAGGAACGCGAGCTCGACGCCGACCGCCCAGAGCAGCAGGCGGTTGCCCCGCAGCGACCACGCCCCGACCCTGCGGCTCGCGCTGCGGCACGCGAACGCGTTGGCCAGCTGCCCGAGCACGACGGTCGCGAAGGCGCCACCCGACGCCAGGGCCAGCAGCTCGGCCCCGGGGACCGTGCCGTAGACCCACCCGCCGTGCACGAGCACGGCGATGAAGACCCCCATCTCGACGACGGCCTCGGCGGGGCCGAGCACGAGGAAGGCCCGCCGCATGAGCACCCCGTCGACGAGCGCGCCCTGGTGGAGCGGCCCCGCCATCACCCGCTCGCTCGCGGGCTCGGCGCCGAGGGCGAGGGCGGGCAGCAAGTCGGTGCCGATGTCGAGGGCGAGGATCTGGAGCACGGAGAGTGCGAGCGGCACGTGCCCCAGGGTCAGCGACCACACCACGAAGGGCGTGAGCTCCGCGAGGACGGCCCTGCCGTGCACGCACTCGACGGCCGAGCGGGCCAGCTCGGTGGCCGCGACCACTGCCGCGGCCCCGCCGGTGCGCTGCCCGGTCGGCTCGTAGCCACGACCCGCCACGCGCACCGTGCCCGCGGGCGTCCACACCTCGACGACGTTCATCTCGTTGCGGGTCAGCGTGCCCGTCTTGTCGGTGCAGATGAAGGTCGTCGACCCGAGCGTCTCGACGGCCTCGAGGCGCCGCACGAGCGCGTGCCGGCCGGCCATGAGCTGGGTCGCCCGGGCGAGCGACAGGGTGACGGTCGGCAGCAGACCCTCGGGGACGAGCGCCACCGTCACGCCCACCGCGAAGAGGAAGCCGAAGGCCGGCTCGACCCCGAGCAGCAGGGACACCCCGAAGGCCACCACGCCCGTGGCCACGGCGAGGACGGCCACGACGGTGACGATGCGGTGTAGCTGCACCGAGAGCGGGCTGGGCGGGCGGCGAGCCGCCCTCGTCAGCGCTGCGATCTCCGCCAGCCGCGTGCGCCCTCCGGTCGCGGTCACGGTGCCCCGGCCCACCCCCTCGACGACGAAGGTGCCCGCGCGCAGCACGGCGCCGAGCTCGGGCCTCGATGTGACGCTCTCGCCGGTGAGCATCGACTCGTCGACAGCCACGGACACGGCCCGGTCGAGGCGCAGGTCGGCACTGATCCGGTCGCCGGCCTCGAGCAGCACGACGTCGTCGACGACGAGATCGGTGGCGGACACCTCGACGACCGCGCCGTCACGCACCACCCGCGCCCGGGGCGGCAGGAGGTCAGCGAGGCGCGCGCCCGCCCGCTCGGCACGGTGTTCCTGGGCGAAGGCGAAGACCCCGTTGAGCACGACGACCACGGCGATCGCGACCGTCAGCTGCGGCATACCGGCGACGAGTGCCAGCCCGGCCGCCACCCAGAGCACGATCGCGAAGAAGTGCACCAGCTGGAGGCCGAGCTGCACGAGTGCCGAGGGCGCGCGCGGCGTCGGCATGACGTTGGGCCCGTCGCGCTCCAGCCGCTGCACGACCTCGGATGCGCTCAGGCCGCCGGCCGCCACCACGGCGGGTCCGGCCGGGGCCGCGCGCTCCATGGGCCACCTCCTGCGCTCCTCCGCGCTCGCTCTCCACGCTACGCGCGGTCCGCGGGCGCGCAGAGGGACCTTCGGCACTACGCGTCGGACGCCGCCGCGGCCGACGATGCAAGGAGGCGAGGCCGCCGCACGGTGCGCCCGGCCCGTCTCGCGTGACCGGAGGAGCCATGACCATCATCGAGAGGACGACGAGCGCCCCGCTCGTCGTCGAGCTGCACGAGGGAGACCGGTCGATGGCCGGGCTGCTCGGGGGCAAGGGCGCGGGCCTGGCAGAGATGACCCGGCTCGGGCTGCCGGTGCCGCCCGGCTTCATCGTGACGACCGAGGCCTGCCGCGCCTACCTGACGAGCGGCGGCGAGCCCGACGGCCTGTGGACCCGGGTCGAGGAGGAGCTCGGCTCCCTCGAGGAGCGCACCGGCCTGCGCCTGGGCGACCCGCTGCACCCGCTCCTGCTCTCGGTGCGCTCCGGGGCCCGCTTCTCGATGCCTGGCATGATGGAGACGATCCTCGACATCGGCATGACCGACGAGGTCGCCGCCGCGCTCTCACGCCGGGGCGAGGCGCACTTCGCCTGGGACTGCTACCGCCGGCTCGCGCAGATGTATGGCCGCACGGTGCTCGGGGTCGACGGCACGCTCTTCGACGACCAGCTGACGGCGATGCGCCGCGCGGTCGGCGTGGAGACCGACGCCGAGCTCGACGCCTCCTCCCTCAAGCGGCTCACGAACGGCTTCCGCGCGATCATCCGCGAGCGGACCGGCCACGACGTCCCCCAGGATGCCCGCGAGCAGCTGCACGCAGCCGTGCTCGCGGTCTTCGGCTCCTGGAACGGCGACCGGGCCCGGCTCTACCGCCGCCACGAGGGCATCGCCGACGACCTCGGCACCGCCGTCAACGTCGTGCAGATGGTCTTCGGCAACCGGGGCGAGCACTCCGGCAGCGGGGTGTGTTTCACACGCGACCCCGTGACCGGAGCCCCCGGGGCCTTCGGGGACTACTTGCCCGACGCCCAGGGTGAGGACGTCGTCAGCGGGGTGCGCAGCCCGCTCGACCTCTCCGAGCTGCAACGCCGTGACCCTGAGCTGCACCGGCAGCTGAGCGAGCACCTGCGCACCCTCGAGACGCACTACCGAGATCTCTGCGACGTGGAGTTCACCGTTGAGCGGGGTCGGTTGTGGATCCTGCAGACGCGGCTCGGCAAGCGCAGCCCCGCCGCCGCCTTCCGCATCGCAGCGGCCCTCGTCGACGACGGGGTCATCGACCTCGACGAGGCCCTGACCCGCGTCGACGGCACGCAGCTGCAGACCCTGCTCCACCCGACCTTCACCCGCGACGGATCGGCCGCGACACTGGCCCACGGCCTCGCGGCGAGCCCCGGCGCGGCCTCCGGTCAGCTCGTGCTCGAGGCCGCCACGGCCGTCGAGCGCGCCGCCCTCGGCCACCGGGTCGTGCTGGCACGTCCGGAGACGAGCCCCGACGACTTCGGCGGGCTCGTCGCGGCCCGGGCGGTCATCACCGCCCGCGGCGGGCTCACCTCGCACGCAGCCGTCGTCGCCCGCGGCCTCGGTCGCACCTGCGTCACCGGGGTCGAGGGGCTCGTCATCGACCTCGATGCCCGGACCGCGACGTTCCCCGGGGGGCGGGTCGTCCGCGAGGGGTCGCTCCTGTCGGTCGACGGCACGACCGGTGACATCTTCGAGGGCCAGCGCGACATCGAGCAGAGCCCCGTGGCGACGGCGATCCAGGGCGATGCGCCCTCGGACGCCGACCCCGTCGTCGACGCCGTGCTGAGGCTGCTCGCCCACGCCGATCAGCGTCGCCGTCTCAAGGTGCTCGCCAACGCAGAAATCCCCGAGGAGGCCCGCGCCGCAAGGCGATTCGGCGCGGAAGGCATTGGCCTGTGCCGCACCGAGCACATGCTGCTCGGTGCGCGTCGAGAGCTCGTCGAGCGCCTCGTGCTCGACGACGACCGAGCGGGCGCGCTGGCCGAGATCGAGGATCTCGCCCTGCGCGGGCTCACCGCGCTGCTCGTCGAGATGGAGGGCCTGCCCGTCGTCGTGAGACTGCTGGACCCGCCGCTGCACGAGTTCCTGCCCGACCTCGTCGACCTGTCGGTGCGCGCTGCCCTCGAGACCGAGCGCGGCACCGAGGACCCAGCGACGACCCGGCGGCTTGCTGCGGTGCGCCGGTGGCACGAGTCCAACCCGATGCTCGGGCTGCGCGGCGTGCGCCTGCTGACCGTCCTGCCCCAGATCATCGACGTGCAGGTCCGCGCCCTCGCCGAGGCGACCCTTCGGCTGCGGGCCGAGGGCCGCACGGTGCGTCCCGAGCTCATGGTGCCGCTCGTGGCCGAGGTCGGAGAGCTCGTCGCGGCGCGTGGACGCATCGATCGCGTCATCACCGAGGTCGCGCGGGCGCACGGCACGGAGCTGCACCTGCCGGTCGGCGTCATGGTGGAGCTGCCTCGCGCGGCCCTCACCGCGGCCGCGCTCGCTGCCGAGGCCGACTTCTTCTCCTTCGGCACCAACGACCTGACCCAGACCACGTGGGGCATGTCGCGCGACGACGCGGAGGCCGGCTTCCTCACCGCCTACCGGCAGACCGGCATCCTCACGTCGAACCCGTTCGAGACCCTCGACGAGGTCGGAGTCGGGGCGCTGGTCCGGATGGCGGCCGACGACGGTCGCCGCGCGCGGCCGTCCCTCGGGCTCGGCGCCTGCGGGGAGCACGCCGGCGACCCCGGGTCCACCGCGTTCTTCCACGCGGCCGGTGTCGACTACCTCTCGTGCTCGCCCCCACGGATCCCCGTCGTCCGCCTCCAGGCCGGACGCGAGGCCGTGCTCGCGGAGGGGCGCACGGCCACGGCTGACACGCGCTGAGGCGCCGGCGGGGGCGCTCCCCGCCGTTGGCTCTCATGGTGCTCCACCCAGCGGAGCAGCATGTGAGGCGCCAACCAGGTGCCGCCCGCCCCCGACTCACACCCTGCTCCGCCCAGCGGAGCAGGGTGTGAGGCACCGTCGGGCTCCTCGGGCGCCGTCAGGGATTCTCAGGCATCGTCAGGTCCCTCCGGTATGCCGTCCTTGCCACCCCCGGGGTCGCCGTCCGTCCCGCAAATGCTGGCTACTCGAGCTGGTGGCCACCCGACGTGGTGACTGCTCGGGGCGTCACGCGTCCCCGGGGGGCTCGGCCCTGCGGTGCGTCGCGGCATACACGGCGGCCTGCGTGCGGCGCTCCATGCCCATCTTCGACAGCACGGTCGACACGTAGTTCTTCACCGTCTTCTCGGCGAGGCCCAGGTGCTCGCCGATCTGGCGGTTGGTCAGTCCGTCGGCGATGAGGTCGAGGATGCGGCGCTCTGTCGGCGACAGCGAGCGCAGCCGGGGATCGGTCTCGGCGCGCGCCGACCAGCCGGCCCGCAGGGCCTGCACCTGAGGCTGGTCGGTCAGGTCGTCGCCACCCGCAACCCGGCGAATGGCCTCGACAATGCCCTCGCCTGACAGCGCCTTGAGCAGGTAGCCGGAGGCTCCGGCGAGCACCGAGGCGACGAGGGCTCGCTCGTCGTCGTAGGACGTGAGGATGAGCACGCGGATGCTCGGGTCGACCGACCGGATGTCGCGGCACACGTCGATGCCCGACCCGTCGGGCAGGCGCGCGTCGAGCACCGCCACGTCGGGGCGCAAGGCCGGGATGTGCCGGGTCGCCTCGGCGGCCGAGCCGGACTCCCCGACGATGACGAGGTCTCCGGTCGCCTCGATGAGGTCGCGCAGTCCGCGTCGCACGATCTCATGGTCGTCGAGGAGGAAGACCCTGATGCTCATCGGCCCCTCCTGTCGTCGGCGCTCACCGGGGTGGGCACGTGCCAGTGGAGGCGCGTGCCGCCGCGCTCACCCGGCTCCAGGGTCAGTGTGCCCCCTGCGGCCTGGGCCCGGGCACCGAGGTTGACCAGCCCGCTCCGTGCCTCGTGGCCCTCGGTGCCCAACCCGTCGTCGACGACCTCGACGTCGACGTCGCGCCCCACCGACACCCGGACCCGCGCGGCGGAGGCGTGCGCGTGCCGGGCCACATTGGCCAGTCCCTCGCGCACGACCGCCTCGACATCGGCGCGCAGGGCCGGGGCGAGGGTGTCGGGCCAGGCCCCCTCGAAGCTCACCTGGGGGGCGAAACCCAGGCTCACGGCATACGACTCGGCGATCGCGGCCACCCTGGCGGGGAGACCTGCCGAGGTCGGCGGCGCGTGAAGCCCGAAGATCGCCTGGCGGATCTCGGTGATCGCGCTGTCGAGCTCGGCCACGGCGGCGTTGAGGCGCGACTGGACGACCGGGTGCTGCGCCAGGGGCGCTGTCGACTGCAGGGAGAGCCCGGTCGCGAAGAGCCGCTGGACGACGTTGTCGTGCATGTCTCGCGCGATGCGCTCGCGGTCCTCGAGCAGGGCGATGTGGGCCCGGTCGAGATGGGAGCGCGCGGCGGTCAGCGCCACACCCGCCTGCAGGGCGAAGGCCACCTGGTCGGGCACCGCGTCCTCGGCCACGAGCTCCTCCTCCGGCCTCCAGCCGGTGAGGAGCAGGCCGACGGAGGCCGGCCCGGCGGTGAGCGGCACCACTGCGACGGGAGCCTGCTCGTCGAGCCCCAGCAGTCGGCGGGCCTCGATGGCCGGGAGGGCGCGCGGGTCAGGGGTTCCGCCCGGCACGTGGAGGAGCGGCTGGCGGTCTGCGAGGGCGTCGTGCCAGCACGCCCCCTGCAGGAGGGCCCCCCGCAGCTCACTGCCGTCGGCTGCGCTACGTCCGAGGTCGTCGGCGACACGGCAGGCGGCTCGCACCTCGAGCCGCCCGGCCGTGTCGGGGAGCACGACCGCGACGGCCCGGGCCGCGCTGCTCTCGAGCACCTGGCGCGCCATCAGCTCGAGAGAGGCCTCCTCGTCGTCGGCCTCGAGCAGCGACTGGGCGAGCTCGCTCGACGCCCGTGACCACCGCTGCCGGGTCTGGCTGCGCTCGTAGAGCCGGGCGTTGTCGATGGCGACGGCCGCCGCGGCGGCGAGGGAGACCACGAGGGCCTCGTCGTCCTCGGTGAAGTCCGAGCCGTCCTGCTTCTCGGTCAGGTAGAGGTTGCCGAAGACGTGCTGGCGCAGCCGGATCGGCACCCCGAGGAAGCTGTGCATCACGGGATGGTGCTCGGGGAAGCCCGCCGAGTCGGGGTGCGCCGTGAGGTCGTGCAGCCGTTGCGGCTGCGGGTCGCGCAGGAGCAGGCCGAGCACGCCCCGGCCGGTCGGCGGCGACCCGAGGCGCTGCCGCTCCTCGTCACTCAGGCCGTGGGTGAAGAAGGCCGAGAGCCGGCGACCGTCAGGGCCCACCACGCCCAGCGCGCCGTATCTCGCACCGACGAGCTCACACGCAGCCCTGGTGATCCGGTGGAGCACGCCGGCCAGGTCGAGATCGGCACTGAAGGGAACCACCGCATCGAGCAGGGACCTGAGGTCAGGCTGCTCCATGCTCCGATCCTAGGCAGCGGGGCGGGGCGGCCGACCCGAACGGCCCGAACGGCCTGCAGGCCCCGCACGGCACGGCCCGGAGCGGCCCGGAGCGGTCGGGGGTCGGCGGGCCGGACCAGCACCGGGACCTTGGACTCTGCTGGAGCGGCCTCGGGGATGCTCCGATGGAAGGGTCGCGGGAGCCCCGGACCACCACGCACCGGCCCGTCCCGGCCCCTTCCGGTCCGGCCGACGGCCCGCGCAGACCGAGGGAGGCCATCATGCGTGCACGAGTAGGAGACCGGATCATCCTGGCGGCCGAGCACATCGACCAGCCCACGAGGGACGGCGAGGTGCTCGAGGTCAGGGGCGACGACGGCGGGCCGCCCTACCTCGTCCGGTGGAGCGACGGGCACACCGGACTCATCTTCCCCGGCCCGGGCACGGTGCTGCGGCTCGGGGCACCGGACGACACCGCAGCCCTGGCGCACGACGGCCCACCCCGGGAGGGAGGGCACTCCGATCACGTCAGCTATGTGCGGGAGTGGACCGTGCGGGTGTCGATCCTCGAGTCGGGTGACGACACCCAGGCGAGCGTCGTGCTGCTCGCCGACGCACCGGGGCCGCTGTCGGCACGAGGCGAGAGCCACCGCTCGGTCGGCGACGACCCCGTGTCCACGATCGGCGACGAGGTCGCCGTCGCCCGAGCCCTGCGCCACCTCGCCGACCGTCTCGTCGAGACGGCCGAGCACGCGATCGAGGCCCGCACGGGCGAGGAGGCTCACGTCCGCCGGACGTGAGCCCGCAGCGACAGGAGGCCTGCCATGAGCTCCGCCACCGAGGCCCACACGCGGGCGCCCGCCCTGACCTTCTACGGGGCGGCCGGCACCGTGACGGGCAGCAAGTTCCTCATCGAGAGCGACGCCGGTCGCCTGCTCGTCGACTGCGGTCTCTACCAGGGCGAGAAGCGCTGGCGCGAGCGCAACTGGGAGGACTTCCCGGTGCCCCCCGACACCATCGACGCGGTGGCCCTGACGCACGCGCACCTCGACCACTGCGGCTACCTGCCGGCACTCGTGCGCGGCGGCTTCGCGGGGCTGTGGTGACGACCGCCGGCACGGCAGCGCTCGCCGCCGTGATCCTGCGGGACAGCGCGCGCCTGCAGGAGGAGGAAGCGGAGGAGGCGCGCCGCGGCGGGTGGTCGCGGCACGACCCTCCGCTGCCCCTCTACGACGTCGCCGACGCCGAGCGCGCCATTGCTGCCCTACAGCCGCTGCGACCGCCCGTCACTCACGGCGGCGCGGGCAGTGCGGGCTCAGGCCAGGCGAGCTCGGGTGCCGCCGGCCTCGCCGACCAGAGGGTACGCGTGGGGCGGGGTGCGGGGGCCGAGGTGACCTTCGCGCGGGCCGGGCACATCCTCGGCTCCTCGAGCGTGCTCGTCGAGACCGGCGGCGCCAGCGTGCTCTTCTCCGGCGACCTCGGCCGGCCCGACCACCCGGTGCTCCTGCCGCGCGCGACGCCGCCGGCCGCCCACACCGTCGTCATCGAGTCGACCTACGGCGACCGGGCACACCCCGAGGTCGACCCGGACCACCACGTCATGGCGGGCGCGATCCGCCGCACGATCGGGCGTGGCGGGAGCGTCGTCATCCCCGCCTTCGCCGTCGACCGCACCGAGATCGTCCTGCTCGCGATTGCCGACCTCGTCGAGAGGCGGCTCATCCCCGACGTGCCGGTGTGGGTCGACAGCCCGATGGCCTTGGCCGCGCTCGACATCTACCGCGATCCGGCGCACGCGGCCGAGGTGCGCCCCGAGGCCCTCGAACGGCTGCGCCGCCTGCACGGTCTGCGTTCGGCCCACACAGCGGAGGAGTCGATGCGGCTCAACACCCCCGGCACGCCGTGCATCATCGTGTCGGCCTCGGGCATGGCGACCGGTGGCCGGGTCATCCACCACCTGCGCCATCTCCTGCCGCAGGCCCGCAACGCCGTGCTGCTCACCGGCTACCAGGCCGTCGGCACCCGCGGACGCCACCTCCAGGAGGGCGCCCGAGAGGTCAAGATCGCCGGCCACTACGTGCCGGTGCGCGCCGAGATCGTCACCCTCGACGACTTCTCGGTGCATGCCGACGCCGACGAGCTGCTCACCTGGCTGGGCGACCTGCCCCAGCCGCCCGAGACGGTGCACGTCGTCCATGGGGAGCCGGCGGCCGCACAGGCCCTCGCGGACGGCATACGCAAGGAGTTCGACTGTGCCGTGTCCGTGCCGCGCTACGGCGAGCGGGTGCTGCTCGACTGACGATCGACCGGGCCGACGGCCTGTGCAGCCGGCCCTCGACGTGGTGTCCTAGAACCGGACCCTGTTCTGGAGGAGGTGTGCCATGGAGGCACGGGTGGGTGACCGCATCACGATGGCGGGCGAGCACGTAGGCCAGCGCCCGCGAGAGGGCACGATCCGGGAGGTCAAGGGGGAGGCCGGCGGGCCGCCCTACGTCGTGGAGTGGGCCGACGGCCACACCGGGCTGATCCATCCCGGACCGGGGTCGGTGCTGCGCTGCGAGCACGTCGACGCGGCGGAGCCGACCGGGGGCTGACGCCCTGGCCCACACGATCGCTGCCGACCCTCGGGCGACCGTCAGAGCTCGAGCGCGTGCACGATCGGCACCCCGGCGCGGTAGGCCAGGTGCAGGTGGCTCGGTCCGTCGATGACGGCGAGCTCGGCCGGCTGACCCGGCGCGATGCGGCGGTCGAGGCCGAGCGAGCGCGCCGACACCGCGGTCGCGGCGTGGAGCGCCTCGGCCGGGGTCATGCCCATCTCGCGGACCGCGAGGGCGATGGCGAAGGGCATCGAGGACGAGTAGCAGGTGCCGGGGTTGCAGTCGCTCGCCAGCGCGACGTCGACGCCGGCATCGATGAGGTGCCGGGCGTCGGGGTAGGGGGAGCGCGTCGAGAACTCCACTCCCGGTAGGAGGGTCGCCACCGTCGTGCCGCTCGCGGCGACGAGGGCCTCGACGTCGGCGTCGTCGAGGTAGGTGCAGTGGTCGACGCTGCGGGCCCCGAGCTCGCAGGCGAGCCGAACGCCGGGGCCGTGGCCGAGCTGGTTGCCGTGCACGCGCAGGGCGAGGCCCGCCGACCGTCCGGCCTCGAGGATCGAGCGCGCCTCGTCGCCGTCGAAGGCGTGCGCGGAGTGCGGCTCGCAGAAGACGTCGATGCTCTCGGCGAGGGCTGGTCCGCCTGCGTCGACGACGGCGTCGAGCATCGGACCGATGACGAGATCGACGTATGCCGTCCGGTCGGTCGCGTGCTCGCGTGGCACGACGTGGGCGCCGAGGAAGGTTGTGTGAGAAGTGAACTCACGCGCGATGCGGAGCGAGCGCAGCTCGTCCGCGACGGTGAGGCCGTAGCCGCTCTTGATCTCGACGGTGGTGGTGCCCTGGGCCCGCATCTCGGCGACCCGGCCCGCCACGAGGTCTCGCAGCTCGTCGTCGGAGGCCGCACGCGTCGCCGCCACCGAGACCGCGATGCCGCCCCCGTCATAGGGCGTGCCGGTCATGCGGGCGGCGAACTCGGCCGAGCGGTCGCCGGCGAAGACGAGGTGGGTGTGCGAGTCGACGAAGCCGGGGATGACGGCGCGACCGGTGAGGTCGCGCCGCTCGTCGGCGGCGGGCGCATCGGCGGCGCGACCGACCCACTCGACGACGGCGTCCGGCCCGCGGCCGGAGACGACGAGGGCTGCGTCGCGCACGATCCCGAGCAGCCGGTCGCCGGGGTCCGAGCCCGCGTCGGCGCTGCGCGCGGGGTCGTTGGTCGTCAGCTCCGCGATGCCCGTGACGAGGATGCTCACGAGTGCACGCCTCCGGCGACCCGCTCGATGGAGAGGCCGAGCAGTCGACCCACGTCACCGATGCGGTGCCGGCCGTCGCTGACGACGACCTCGCCGCCCACGACGACGGTCGACACGTCCGAGGCGACACAGGAGTAGATGATCTGGTCGGGGGCCGAGCCGGCCGTGTTGACGGTGTCGGTGCGCACCGTGACGAAGTCGGCGAGGGCCCCCTTCGAGAGATGGCCGCCGTCCGACCAGCCGAGCGCCCGGTAGCCGTTGAAGGAGGCCGCCAGGAGGAGGTCGTTGGCCGAGAAGCGGTCTCGCTCGTTGGTGACGAGACGCTCGTGCATCTCGACACCGCGCAGCTCGACGAAGGGGTCGATGATGACGTTCTGGTCGGAGCCGAGCGAGATCGGGCTGCCGGCGTCGTGCAGGGCAC
The DNA here is from genome assembly GCF_044793955.1 of Humibacillus xanthopallidus. Lineage (GTDB taxonomy): Bacteria > Actinomycetota > Actinomycetes > Actinomycetales > Dermatophilaceae > Humibacillus > Humibacillus xanthopallidus_C. The sequence continues at coordinate 4,205,619 of NZ_CP084995.1, forward strand.
GGCTGGGGCCGATGCCATCGGCGAGGTCGCGCTCGGTGGTCGGGCAGATGCAGGCGCCCGTGCCCGTGCCGCCGAGCAGCTCGATGTCGTGCTCCGTGAGGTGGGTGGCGTGGATGCTCGTCAGGTTGCTGCCGAGCGCGCCGGCCTCGTCGAGCAGCTCGGTCGGGGTGTGGCCGTAGAACATCTGGCAGGCGTGGTTCTCACCGTGCTGCTCAGAAAGGTGCACGTGCAGCGGGAGCGACCCCGCCGCTGCGACGACCTGGGGCAGGTCCTCGCGGCGGACCGCCCGCACGGAGTGGATCGCCGCGCCGAGGCGCACACGGTCGGTCTCGGCCGGCCGGGCCGCCATGCGCTCGGCCCACGCGTCGACGGTGCCGTCGCTGAAGCGACGCTGGCCCGGGTGCAGCTCGACGTGGCCGCCACCGTTGAGGCCACCCTCGAGGTAGCACGTGTCGAGCAGCGTGAGCCGGATGCCCGCCTCGTCGGCGGCCTGGCGCACGGCGAGGCCCATCGCGTTGGGGTCGCGGTAGGGCCGGCCGCCCGGGCGGTGGTGCACGTAGTGGAACTCGCCGACCACGGTGAAGCCCGCCTGCACCATCTCGGCGAAGACCGCTCGGGCGAGGGCGAAGTAGGTGTCGGGGTTGAGCTGCTCGGCGGCGGCATACATCTGCTCGCGCCAGCTCCAGAAGTTGCCACCACCGCCGTTGACGCGGCCGCGGAGGGCCCGGTGGAAGGCGTGGCTGTGGGCATTGGCCATGCCCGGCAGGGTGACCCCTGCGAGCCGCACGTCGTCGGGCTCCGCGTCGGCCCCGACGAGGACCTCCTTGAGCAGGCCGTCCTGCGTGACCAGTCGGACCCGGCGAGCGAATCCGCCTGTGAGCCAAGCGCTCTCGCACCAGTAGGCGGTCATCTGGCGTCCTTCATGTGGTCGGCGTCCTTCCGGGTGCAGAGGTCGGTCACGACGGCCGTCAGGGCCGCCACCCCATGGTGGCAGTCGTCGGGTGTCGCGGCCTCATCCGGCGAGTGTGAGACACCTGTGGGGTTGCGCACGAAGATCATGGCTGCCGGAATGCCATGCGCCGCAAGGATCCCCGCATCATGCCCCGCACCCGTGCCAAGCAGCGGCGCGTCGGGCAGGATGCGGCTCAGCCGGCTCACGAGCCCGGCGTCGAAGTCGGTCGTCGGCGTCCACGACTCCTCGCGCACGGTGCCGCCGAGGCGTTCGGCGTCGGCCGTGACGGCCTCGACGGTGGCCCGGACTGACGCCGCGCTGCGCCCACGGGCGTCGAGCCAGGCCGTGACGTGGCTCGCGATCGCGTTGACGCCTCCCGGCTGCACGTGCACCTTGCCGACGGTGGCGACGCAGCCGAGCCCCACGGCATACGACCGCGTGGCGTGCACGACGTCGGCGAGCGAGAGCATCGCGTCACGACGGTCCTCGATGCGGGTCGTGCCCGCATGGTTGGCCTCGCCCGGCAGGTCGACCCGCCAGCGGCCGTGCGGCCAGATGTCGGTGCCGATGGCGACGGCTCGGGAGTCGTCGCCTAGGTCCTCGGTGCCGTCGGGTGCGAGGGCCAGGGCCTTGCCCTGCTCGACGTGCAGCTCGACGATGCGACCGATCCGGCCGACCGACTCGGGGTCGGGGCCGAGCGAGTCGGGGTCGCGACCGGCGGCGCGCCAGGCCTCGGCCATCGTGACGCCGTCGAGGTCGGTGAGCGAGCGGGCCCGGTCGGCGTCGAGCGCGCCGGTGATGATGCGGGAGCCGGCGCAGGCCACGCCGAAGCGCGCGCCCTCCTCGTCGACGAAGTTGACGACACCGAGCGGCACGTCGGGCTCGAGACCACGAGCGCGCAGGTCGTCGACGACGGCCAGCGCGCTGACCACGCCCAGGGGCCCGTCGAAGGCCCCGCCGTCGGGCACGGAGTCGAGGTGCGAGCCGATGACGACGCCCGGGGTCGTGTCGGGGTCACCCCACCAGGCCCACTGGTTGCCCGCACGGTCCTCGACGACGTCGAGGCCACGGGCCGCGCACTCTCCCGCGAACCATTCACGCAGGTCGTGGTCGGTGCGGGTCCAGGCGTAGCGGCGGTAGCCACCCGTCTCGGATGCCCGCCCGACGGGCTCGAGCTCGGCCCACATCCGGTCGAAGGGGGCAGTCACGACGATCTCCGCTCCTCGCGCCGGCGTGCTGCGCCGACGACGTAACTAGGCTGGCTGACATGGACTCTGGCGACCCTGACCGCGACGACACCGCCGAGCGTAGTGACTCGGACGCCATCCGCACCCCGGCAGTCGACGCCGTGCGCGAGGCGGGAATCCCGCACGCGGTGACCCGCCACGGTCGGGTCGGCAGTCTCGAGGAGGCCGCCGCCGCCCGAGGCATCGAGCCGCGCGACCTCATCAAGACGCTCGTGGTGCGCCGCTCCGAGGACGATCACGTCTTCGTCCTCGTGCCCGGCGACCGCACCTTCTCGTGGGCCAAGGTGCGGGCGCTGCTCGGCACCAACCGCATCTCGATGCCCGATGCCGACACGGCCAGGGCGGTCACGGGCTACGAGCGCGGCACCATCACGCCCTTCGGCTCGGCGACGCCCCTGCCGGTGATCGCCGACAGCCACCTCGTCGGTCGCCGCATCTCGATCGGCGGCGGCGACCACGGCGTCGGCCTCACGGTGCAGGGCGATGACGTCATCCGGCTCTTCGACGCGACCGTCGCCGACATCTCCGACGAGGAGACCGGCAAGGGCTGACCTCCCCGTGGCCGCCGCCCGGAGCCTCGGGAGCGGCCGACGCCGAGAGGGGCCGTGGTCTGTGGCGCACGCCCACCCAGCGAGGGCGCACACTGGGCCCATGGGAAGAGCTGCGCTGCCGACGAAACCGTGCGACCGCTGTGGGCGTGTCATCACGTGGCGCAAGGCGTGGGAGCGTGACTGGGAGTCGGTGCGGTGGTGCTCCGACAACTGCCGCAAGCACGGCCTCACCCAGGTCGACCTCCAGCTGCAGGACTCCCTCGAGGCGCTGCTCGACGCGCGCGCCACCACAGCATCGGTGTGCCCGTCCGAGGCCGCCCGGGCCGTGGGTGGCGAGGACTGGGAGGGCCTCATGGAGCCCGCTCGGATGGCCGCCCGGCGGCTGGTCGCAGCCGGCGTCGCCCAGATCACCCAGGGCGGGCAGGTCATCGACCCGAGCCACGTCAAGGGACCGATCCGGGTGCGCCGCCCCCGCTGACCCCGCCCACCCCCACGCCCCGATCGAAAGAGCAGTTCGTCCACGTCGCGCGCCCGCGGAGCGGACGCACCTGCCGGACGGATTGCGCTTTCGATCGGGGCCGGGGCGGCACACGGCATACGGGCTCTCAGCCCTCCTGCATCGGGATGCGGACGCCGCGCTCGTGCGCGACCCGGTCGGCGATGTCGTAGCCCGCGTCGACGTGCCGGATGACGCCCATGCCCGGGTCGTTGGTGAGCACACGGGCCAGCTTCTGCGCCGCGAGGTCGGTGCCGTCGGCGAGCGAGACCTGCCCGGCGTGCAGGCTGCGGCCGATGCCGACGCCTCCGCCGTGGTGGATCGACACCCAGCTGGCGCCTGAGCTCGTGTTGACGAGCGCGTTGAGCAGGGGCCAGTCGGCGATGGCGTCGGAGCCGTCGGCCATGGCCTCGGTCTCGCGGTAGGGGCTCGCGACCGAGCCGCTGTCGAGGTGGTCGCGACCGATGACGATGGGGGCCGAGAGCTCGCCCGTGCGCACCATCTCGTTGAACTTCAGGCCGGCCTTGTCGCGCTCGCCGTAGCCGAGCCAGCAGATGCGGGCCGGCAGGCCCTGAAAGGCGATCCGGTCCTGCGCACCACGGATCCACTTGTGCAGGCGGTCGTTGTCGGGGAAGAGCTCGAGCACGGCCTTGTCGGTCGCCGCGATGTCACGCGGGTCGCCCGAGAGCGCCGCCCAGCGGAAGGGGCCCTTGCCCTCGCAGAAGAGCGGACGGATGTAGGCGGGCACGAAGCCGGGGAACTCGAAGGCGCGGTCATAGCCGCCCTGGCGGGCCTCGTCGCGGATCGAGTTGCCGTAGTCGAAGACCTCGGCGCCGGCGTCCTGGAACTCGACCATGGCCTTGACGTGCTTGGCCATCGAGGCGCGGGCGCGGTCGGTGAAGTCCTCGGGCTTCTTCTCGGCGAGCTCGGCCCAGTCCTCGAGCGCGACGCCCTCGGGGAGGTAGCTGAGGGGGTCGTGCGCCGACGTCTGGTCGGTGACGATATCGATGTCGACGCCGCGACGGAGCAGCTCGGGGAAGACCTCGGCGGCGTTGCCGACGACACCGACCGACCAGCCGCGCCGTTCGCGCTTGGCGGCGAGCGCCTTGTCGATGGCGTCGTCGAGGTTGTCGGCCACCTCGTCGAGGTAGCGGTGCTCGACCCGCCGGTGCAGGCGCGCCGGGTCGACGTCGACGATGAGGCAGGCACCCTCGTTCATGGTGACGGCGAGCGGCTGCGCGCCGCCCATGCCGCCGCAGCCGCCGGTCAGGGTGAGCGTGCCGGCGAGCGTGCCGTTGAAGCGCTTCTCGGCGACCGCGGCGAAGGTCTCGTAGGTGCCCTGGACGATGCCCTGGGTGCCGATGTAGATCCACGACCCGGCGGTCATCTGGCCGTACATCGTCAGGCCCAGGTGCTCGAGCCGGCGGAACTCCGGCCACGTGGCCCAGTCGCCGACGAGGTTGCTGTTGGCGATGAGCACGCGCGGGGCCCACTCGTGCGTCTGCATGACGCCGACGGGGCGCCCCGACTGCACGAGCATCGTCTCGTCCTGCTTGAGGGTCGTCAGGGTGCGCACCATCGCGTCGAACGACTTCCAGTCACGGGCCGCCCGGCCGGTGCCGCCGTAGACGACGAGGTCGTCGGGTCGCTCGGCGTTCTCGGGGTCGAGGTTGTTCATGAGCATCCGCAGGGGGGCCTCGGTGGCCCACGACTGCGCGGTCAGCTGCGTGCCGCGGGCCGCGCGGACGGGTCGTGCACCTTCCATGTCAGTTCCCTTCTCGTTCAGTCAATTTCCAACGATGTATGCCGTGAGCCCGGCTCCTCGGGTCTCGTCCCCTCACCCGTCGAGTGGCCACTTCGTGTCGCCTTGCCTGGTCGAGAGGCCACTTCGTGCCGCCTCATTTGGCCACTCGACGGGGTGGGAGCGACCACGACTGGCCTCTCGACGGGCTAGTTGAGGGGGCCGGTGACGGACTCGGCCGCCGTGACGACGGCGCGGTCCTGCACCGCCCGCCAGGCCCCCTCGATGTCGGGGGCGAGGAAGCGGTCGGGCCCGGGGGTCACGTCGGTGTGTTTGCCGAGCGCACCGATGACGGCCGCCGTTGCCGCCGCCGGCTTCAGCGGAGCGCGCAGCTGTATGCCGCGTGCTGCCGTCAGCAGCTCGATGGCGAGCACCCGACTCAGCGCGTCGACGGAACGGCGCAGCTTGCGGGCCCCGGACCAGCCCATCGAGACGTGGTCCTCCTGCATGGCCGAGCTCGGGATCGAGTCGACCGACGCGGGCACCGCGAGGCGCTTGAGCTCGGAGACCATGGCGGCTTGGGTGTACTGCGCGATCATCAGGCCCGAGTCGACACCCGGGTCGTCGGCGAGGAAGGGCGGCAGTCCGTGGTTGCGGGCCTTGTCGAGGAAGCGGTCGGTGCGCCGCTCGGACATGGAGGCGACGTCGGCCGCGACGATCGCAAGGAAGTCGAGCACGTAGGCGACGGGGGCGCCGTGGAAGTTGCCGTTGGACTCGACCCGCCCGTCGAGGGTGACGACGGGGTTGTCGACGGCCGAGGCGAGCTCGGCCGCGGCGACCCGCGCGGCGTGGTCGACGGTGTCGCGCGCGCCGCCGTGCACCTGGGGCGCGCAGCGCAACGAGTAGGCGTCCTGCACGCGCGTGTCCTCGTCGTTGTCGTGCGAGGCGCGGATCGGCGACCCGGCGAGCAGGCTGCGGATGTTGGCAGCCGAGAGGGCCTGGCCGGGCTGGGGCCGCAGCGCCTGCAGGTCCGCGGCGAAGACGTCGTCGCTGCCCATCAGGCCCTCGACGCTCATCGCGGCGGAGATGTCGGCGACGCGAAGCAGGTGGCGCAGGTCGTCGATGGCGAGCACGAGCATGCCGAGCATGCCGTCAGTGCCGTTGATGAGGGCCAGGCCCTCCTTCTCGGCGAGCTGGACCGGCTCGATCCCGTTGTCGCGCATGGCAGTTGCCGCATCGGTGAGGGTGCCGTCGGCGAGGCGCACGGGCCCCTCACCCATGACGGCGAGCGCGCAGTGCGACAGCGGCGCGAGGTCGCCGGAGCAGCCGAGCGAGCCGTACTCGTGCACGACGGGGGTGATGCCGGCACTGAGCAACGCGGCATACACCCGGGCCGTCTCGAGGCGCACGCCAGTGCGCCCGGTGGCCAGCGTCGAGAGGCGCAGGAGCATGAGGGCGCGCACGACCTCGCGCTCCACCTCGGGGCCGGTGCCGGCGGCGTGCGAGCGCACGAGCGAGCGCTGCAGCTGGGCGCGCAGGGCCGTCGGGATGTGCCGCGTCGCGAGGGCACCGAAGCCGGTGGAGACGCCGTAGTGGGGCACGGTGTCGTGGGCCAGCGCCTCGACGACCTCACGGCTGCGGGCGATCTCGGCCTCTGCCTGCTCCGAGATCTCGACGGCCGCGTCGTGCCGCGCGACGGCGATGATCTCCTCCACGGCGAGGGGCCCGACGCCCACTGTCACGGTGGCCCGACGCTGCGTCACGGGGTGCGTTGCGTTCATGTCTCCATGGAAGCGCCCCTGCACTGGTGCGCGGGACCACGAGGGAGCACAATCGTCTCAGATGCGAGACGTCAGCCCCCTGGTGCGGACGAGAGGTGGTCACCGATGTCCAACGCGCCCGCCGCGGCCCACGCCCTCGACGTGCTCGAGCACCTGTCGCGCCATGCCGAGCCGGTGCCCGCGGCGTCGATCGCCCGCGACCTCGGCCTCCCCCGCAGCTCGGTCTACCACCTGCTCAAGGTGCTGCACGCGCGCGGCTACGTCACGCACTACGTCGAGGAGCGGCGCTTCGGCCTCGGTCAGTCCGCCTACGAGCTGGGCTCGGCCTACCAGCGCCAGGCACCGCTCGCGCGCGTCGCCCGGGCGGCGATGCGCCGGCTCGTCGACCAGGTCGGACGCAACGCCCACTTCGCCACCCTCGACGGGCGCGACGTCATCTACCTCCTCGAGGAGCGGGCGGCGGGCCAGCCGATGCTCGTCACCGACGTCGGGGTGCGCCTGCCCGCGCACCTCACCGCCAGCGGGCTGGCGATGCTCTCGGCGCTGCCGGCGAGCCAGGTGCGCGCCCTCTATCCCGACCGGGCGAGCTTCGTGCAGCGACACGGCACCGGTCCGCGGTCGCTGCCCGAGCTGCGCAGCCTGCTCACCCGGGTGCGCACCGGCGGCCATGCCCTCGAGGAGGGCACGGTGACCCCCGATCTCTCGTCGGTGGCCGTGCCGGTGCTCGACCGAGCCGGGCGGCCGCTCGCCGCCATCGCCGTCACCCTCCGCACCGACGACGCGTCACCCGAGCACGTCGACGAGCTCGTGACGCGGGTGCGGACGACCGCGGCCGAGATCGCCCGGCGACTCAGCCCGGCGGCCACCCGGGCGTGACACGGGAGGTGACCGGGACGTGACCGGGCGTCACCAGACGTCACCAGACGTGCGGGTGCCCGAATTCTGCGCGACAGCAGACTCGCCCGTCTCCTAGGGTGCGCCCATGAACGTCTTCCTCATCGGTGGCGGCTGGTCCGACGAGCTCGCGCCCGAGATCTACGGCGGCTTCATCGAGGCGGCGGCGGAGGTCAGCCCGGCCCCGCGTCCACGCATACTGCTCGTGCTCATGGGCACCGACGAGGAGTCCCTCGACTACCACGAGCGCTACCTCCGCAAGCTCGAGCTCGTCGGTGGCCACGACCTCGAGGTCGTGCGCGTGCCCGAGGGCTCACCGCTCGACCCGGCGGTCGTCGAGCGCCTCGACGCGGTCGACGGCCTCTTCGTCGGCGGAGGGCCCACCCCGGAGTACCACGCGTCGATCGCGGCGGCATACGCCCGCATCCGCTCGCGCGTCAGCGAGGGGATGGCTTATGCGGGCTTCTCGGCCGGGGCCGCCATCGCGGGCAGCCACGCCGTCATCGGCGGCTGGCGCGTCGACGGGGTGCCGGTCTGCCCGGAGGACAGCAACGAGGAGCTCGACGCGGTCACCGTGGTCCAGGGCATCGGCCTCGTGCCGGGCGCTGTCGACGTGCACGCGGCCCAGTGGGGCAACCTCTCGCGCCTCGTCGCGGTCGTCGAGGCAGGGCTGGCTCCCCACGGCGTCGCCATCGACGAGGACACGACGCTCGCACCGGGCGGGCGCGTGCTCGGCGCGGGGCGGGTCTGGCGCGCGACGCGCGGCGCCACCGGGGAGGTGTTCGTCACCGCGACGGGTCGCTCTGCATAGGCTCGCTCCATGCGCGCGATCACGATCCCCGAGCCGGGCGGCCCCGACGCCCTCGTGCTCGACGAGGTCCCTGCCCCCGAGCCGGCTGCCGGCGAGGTGCTCATCGACGTGGCGGCCGCCGGAGTCAACCGGGCCGACGTCATGCAGCGCCTCGGCCACTACCCGCCTCCGCCCGGGGCGTCGGAGCTCCCCGGCCTCGAGGTGAGCGGGCGCGTCATCGCCGTCGGTGACGACGTGCAGCAGTGGCAGCCCGGCGACGAGGTGTGCGCGCTCCTCGACGGCGGTGGCTACGCCGAGCGCGTCGTCGCCCCGGCCGGTCAGGTGCTGCCCGTGCCGCGGGGCGTCTCCCTCGTCGACGCCGCAGGCCTGCCCGAGGTGGCGGCCACGGTGTGGTCCAACGTCTTCCTCGTCGCCAACATCCAGCCGGGCCAGGTGCTCCTCGTGCACGGCGGCAGCTCCGGCATCGGCACGATGGCCATCCAGCTCGCCAAGGCCGTCGGCGCCCGGGTCGCCGTGACGGCCGGCACCCGCGACAAGCTCGACTACTGCGCCTCGCTCGGGGCCGACATCCTCGTCAACTACCGCGAGGAGGACTTCGTCGAGAGCGTGCGAGAGCAGACGGGCGGCCACGGCGCCGACGTCATCCTCGACAACATGGGCGCGAAGTACCTCGCTCGCAACGTCGACCTGCTCGCCCCCGGCGGACGTCTCGTCACGATCGGCCTCATGGGTGGGCGCAAGGCGGAGCTCGACCTCGGCAGGCTCCTCGCCAAGCGCGGCGCCGTCATCGCGACGTCCCTCCGGTCGCGCCCGCCGATGGAGAAGGCCGCGATCGTCGCCGCCGTGCGCGAGCACGTGTGGCCGCTGCTCGAGGCGGGTCAGGTGCGGCCGGTCATCCACTCGCGACACCCGCTCGAGCACGCCGCCGAGGCGCACCGCGAGCTGGAGGCCTCCGGCCACATCGGCAAGATCCTGCTCACCACCTGACCGTCCGCCGGGCCTTCCCCTTCTGCCTCAGGGGTATGCCGTCCGGCTGGCCGGGCGGGCTCCGTGACGGGACGATCCGGCCGTGTCGGACTCGTCCGGTGACGCGTGAGCCCGACCGGCGTACCGTCGATCGATGGACCACTTCGGTCGAAGCGGCCCCCGAGGTCAACGGGAGGTTCACGGTGTTCATCCAGGTCATCCAGGGTCGGTGCAATGACGCCGACGCCCTCCACCGGCAGATGGACCGGTGGCGCGAGGAGCTCGAGCCGAGCGCGACGGGCTGGCTCGGCGGGACCTACGGCGTCACGGACGACGGCGAGTTCGTCGGTGTCGTCCGTTTCGACTCACGGGCCTCGGCCGAGGCCAACTCGATGCGGCCCGAGCAGGGCGCGTGGTGGGAGGAGACCTCGCGCCTCTTCGACGGTGAGGTGAGCTTCCACGACTGCGACGACGTCACGATGATGCTCGACGGCGGCAGTGACGACGCAGGCTTCGTCCAGGTCATCCAGGGCCGGCTCAGCGACCCCGAGCAGTTCCGTCACCTCATGGAGGGGCCGATGGACATGCTCCACGAGGCCCGGCCCGACATCATCGGCGGCACCATCGCGATCGACCCCGACGGCTTCTTCACGCAGACGATGTCGTTCCGCACCGAGGCCGACGCACGAGCGGGCGAGCAGAAGGTCCCACCGCCCGAGGCGCAGGCCGAGATGGACGAGATGATGGCGCTCATGAGCGACGTCAGCTACCACGACCTCCACCACCCGTGGTTCGCCACGGCCGGAGCACGCTGAGCGGGCCCCCAGGTCCCCCGGTCCCCCGGACGCTTGACCGCTCCCGTGGGGCAGGATGGGAGGCATGACCTCCGACGAGCAGCAGGCAACCGGCCGACCCGAGCAGCAGGCTCCCGACGACGCGCGCGTCGTCGTCGTCATGCCCAACGGGATGGGCGTCGCCTCGTCCGAGGGCACGCGTCGTGACGACGAAAGGCCCGAGGGCTCCTCCCAGGAGCACGAGCGGACCAACCCGGCCGACCTCGTCGAGGAGCCGGCCAAGGTGATGCGCATCGGGTCGATGATCAAGCAGCTCCTCGAGGAGGTGCGCAACGCGCCCCTCGACGATGCCGGACGCCGCCGCCTCGCCGAGATCCACCATCGCTCGATCGACGAGCTGAAGGGCGGTCTCGCCCCCGAGCTCGTCTCGGAGCTCGACCGCATCGCGCTGCCCTTCGGCGACGACTCGCCGAGCGACGCCGAGCTGCGCATCGCCCAGGCGCAGCTCGTCGGCTGGCTCGAGGGCCTCTTCCACGGCATCCAGACCGCTCTCGTCGCCCAACAGATGGCGGCCCAGCAGCAGCTCCAGCAGATGCGGGCGCTGCCGCCCGGCCCCGGCGCCTCCTACGGCACCCCGCCCGGCATGCACCCCGACGCGGACGGACAGGGCCACGCCGGCGGACCCACGGGCCAGTACCTCTGACCCGTGGGGCCCGCGCTCGACCCCGCCCGTCGCCCTGACCCCACCCCTGACCCCGCCCTGACCCCGCCCAGACCCTGACCCCTGACCCTGACGCGTGAGTCAGAGCCAGCTCGACCGCTCGCGCTCGGTCGGCACGACGGTCCTGTCCCACTGCACGAAGGGGCGCTCGAGCCGGTAACGGAAGTCGGCCTGGCGGCGCAGCACCATCGGCTGAGCGTTCGCGGGGTTCTCGAGCGACTCGAAGTAGTCGACGCTCCAGTGGAACCACCGCATGCAGAAGAGCCGCATCGTCAGACCGTGCGTCACGATGACGACGTTGCGCGGGGCTGCGGGAGTCGCGAAGTTGCGGTGCATCGACTCGAGGAAGGTCGACACCCGGTCGTAGACGTCGGAGCCGGACTCGCCGTGGGAGAAGCGGTAGTAGAAGTGCCCGTAGCGGTCGCGCTGCGCCTTCTGCTCGGCGATGTCGGCAGGGTCCTGGAAGTTGGCCCAGTCCTGTTCGCGCAGGCGCGGCTCCACCCGGACGTCGCGCTCCGCGACCGGCAGCCCGAGGGCCGCGAAGGTCTGGCGGGTGCGCAGGTAGGGCGAGACGTAGGCCTCGACGGAGTCGCCGTCGAGCAGCGTGCGCAACACCTCCCCCGTCTGCCGGGCCTGCTCGACTCCCCTCTCGGTGAGGCTCAGCCGGTGGTCGGGCACCCGCTCGTAGACGGTCTCGTCGACGTTGCCCTCGGACTCGCCGTGGCGCACGAGGATGATGCGGTCGGGACGGTTGGCGAGGCCCGCCTCGCGGCTCACCCGCGCAGCTCCGGGAACTGCTCGTCGCGCCACTCGAGAGCCGGCTGCTCTCCGCCCGAGGCGACGAGGTCGTCCTCGCGCCCGCGCAGCTCGACCCGGCGGATCTTGCCCGAGATCGTCTTGGGCAGCTCGAAGAACTCGATGCGACGCACCCGCTGCCACGGCGCGAGATGGTCGCGGGCGTGGGCGAGGATCGAGCGGGCCACCTCCTCGCCGGGCTCGACACCCGGCACGAGGGCGATGTAGGCCTTGGGGATCGCCAGGCGCAGTGCGTCGGGTGCCGGCACGACGGCCGCCTCGGCGACGGCGGGGTGCTCGATGAGCACCGACTCGAGCTCGAAGGGGCTGATCTTGTAGTCGCTCGCCTTGAACACGTCGTCGGTGCGGCCGATGTAGGTGATGTAGCCGTCGGCGTCCATCGAGGCGACGTCTCCCGTGTGGTACCACCCGCCGGCCATCGCCGCGGCGTTGCGCGCCTCGTCGCCCTGGTAGCCGGTCATGAGCGGCAGCGGGTGCTTCGACAGGTCGAGGCAGATCTCGCCCTCCTTGACGCCTGACGCATCAGCGTCGGACACCAGCACATCGGTGACGGGGTCGACGATCACGACGGGACACCCCGGCAGCGGCCTCCCCATCGAGCCGGGCTTGACCGGCGATCCGGGGGTGTTGCCGACGGCCGCAGTCATCTCGGTCTGCCCGTAGCCGTCGCGGATCGTCAGGCCCCAGGCCCGCTCGACCTGGGCGATGACCTCCGGGTTGAGCGGCTCGCCGGCCCCGATCACCTCGCGCAGCGACCCCGGCCCGCCCGACAGGTCGGACGTGATGAGCATGCGCCACACCGTCGGCGGCGCGCAGAGCGAGGTGACGTCGTGCGTGCGCAGCACGCGCAGCAGCGCCGCCGGGTCGAAGCGCACGTAGTTGTAGACGAAGATCGTCGCCTCCGCCGCCCAGGGCGCAAAGAACGACGACCACGCGTGCTTGGCCCAGCCGGGGCTGCTGATGTTGAGGTGCACGTCGCCCGGCTGCAGCCCGAGCCAGTACATCGTCGTCAGGTGCCCCGCGGGATAGGACGCCTGGGTGTGCTCGACGAGCTTGGGGCGGCTCGTCGTGCCGGAGGTGAAGTAGAGCAGCATCCGGTCGTCGGGGGCCGTGCCCGGGTGCTCGGCCGGCCCGACCTCGAGGCTCACGGCTGCGGCGTAGTCGGCCCAGCCCGACGTGTCGCTCGGTGCGCCGTCCTCCCGCGACCCGCCGACGGCGATGCGCACGTAGTCGCCCGGCACGTCGCCGAACTTGTGCACCTCTCGGGCGTTGGTGATGACGGCCCGCGCGGAGCCCCGCCCCATGCGGTCGACGAGGTCGCCGGGACCGACCGCGGTGGTCGTCGGCATGACGACCGCACCGAGCTTGATGACGGCGAGCATCGACTCCCACAGCTCGACCTGGTTGCCGAGCATGAGCACCACCGCGTCGCCGCGCCCCACGCCGAGCGAGGCGAGCAGCGCCGCGACCCGGTCGGACCGGCGGGCCATCTCGTCGAAGGAGACCGATGCCGACGACTCGTCCTCCTGAACGATCGTCAGGCAGGTGCGGTCGTTGCCGCGGGCCACGGCGTCGAACCAGTCGATCCCCCAGTTCCAGCGCGTGCCGAGGTCGGGGAAGCGGAACTCGCGCACGGCCCGCTCGTGCTCGCCTCTCAGTCCGAGCAGCTGGTCACGGGAGGCGCGATAGGCGTCGGTCACGCTCGTCGTCGAGCTCGTCGCGGTCATGGTCCGACTCTGCCACGACGGGTCCCGCCGTGGTGGCGGCCCGACCTCAGTCGCCGGCCCCGCTGAGGTCGCGCGGCTGCGGGGGCTGACGGCGACGCTCGTCGGCCAGCTCGGGCCGTGACGGCCGCTCACCCTGGGGCACCGCCGTCGTGTCGGCGCCACCGAGGTCTCGGTCGAACCGGCCACTGTCGTCGGCGCCCGAGCCCGGGGCTGCAGGCGGGTAGCCCTGGCTGTGCGCACGTCGCCGCAGGTCGTCCTCGTCGATGAGCCGGTTGATCAGCTGCTGCACGATGTTGCTGTGGGGGATGTTGGTGAGGTTCTCGTCGGGGCTGTCACCGGCCGACTCGATGTGCAGCGACCCCGAGCGGATGATCCGGTCGAGCACGGTCTGCTGGAAGCTCACGTCGGTGATCTTCGAGAGCGTGATGTCCTTGCCCTGCTTGGTGAGGATGCCGCGCCGCACCATGACGCGGTGGGTCGTGATGACGTAGTGCGTCGTGCGCCACCGCAGGTAGGGCACGACGACGGCGGGGATGGCGACGAGCACGAGCACCGCCACGGCGATCCACTGGATGCGGTTGCCCGTCTCGTCGTCGGGTGTCTGGATCACGATGAAGACGCAGGCCGCCGTGAGCAGCAGTCCGAAGATGGTCGGCACGACGACCGTGAGCCAGTGCGGGTGCAGGTCGCGCTCGACCTTCTCGCCCTTGGCCAACACGTTCTCGGGGAACCCCACGACGCCCTCCTTCACCGGCGGGCCGCCCGAGGGCCCGTATGCCGTCAGCCTAGGTCCACCGGTCCCGTCGGGTGTTGATTGCCCGGCGTGTCAGGACGGAGAGGACGTGGGGCGGCGTCGCTCCTTCACCCCGCGCGGGTGAGGAACGGGCGCTGGGCACTCTGCGACGCTGGCCCGGAGGTCGACGACCGACCTCTCGACCGGCCTCGACCGGCCTCGCCTGTGGAGGATGCATGAGCCCCAACGCGGCTGCCCCGGGAGCGCCTGTCCCCCTCCTGCCGCGCGGCGTGCTCATCATCGTCGGCCTCGCAGCGACGATGGTCGTCGCGATCGGCCTGAACCGCCTCTCGAGCGTCATCGGCCCGACCTTCCTCGCGCTCGTCCTGACGATCACCGCGGCGCCCATCCGCACCTACCTCGTCGGTCGTGGTCTGCCGTCGTGGGTGGGTGCGCTCGCCGCGATCGCGGCCGTCGCCACCGGGGTCGTCGTCTTCGTCGCGCTGCTGGTGATCTCGGTCGCCCGCTTCGCCGGCCTCGTGCCGCAGTATGCCGATCAGGCCGCCGAGCTGACCGGCTCCGTCAAGGAGTGGCTGGCCTCGCTGGGCGTGGCTCCCGAGCAGGCCAGCGCGATGCTCTCGTCGCTCGACCTCGGTGGTGTCACGGGCTTCCTCGGAGACCTGCTCAGCGGGCTGCTCGGTTCGGTGACGAGCCTCGTCTTCGTGCTCGCCATCGTGCTCTTCACCTGCATCGACGCGAACACCTTCACCACCCACCTCGGCCGGCTGCGGCACGAGCGGCCCGGCTTCGTGGCCGCGATGGACGGCTTCACCCACGGCACCCGCCGCTACCTGCTCGTGGCCACGGTCTTCGGCCTCGTCGTGGCCGTCATCGACACCCTCATGCTCTGGGGACTCGGCGTGCCGGCGCCGGTGCTTTGGGGTCTGCTCGCCTTCATCACCAACTACATCCCCAACATCGGCTTCATCATCGGGCTCGTGCCGCCCGCGATCCTCGCCCTGCTCGAGGGCGGGCCGAGCCTGGCCCTCACCGTGATCGTGCTCTACAGCGTCGTCAACCTCGTGATCCAGTCGATCATCCAGCCCAAGCTCGTCGGCGACGCGGTCGGGCTCTCGGCGACCCTCACCTTCCTCTCGCTCATCGTGTGGGCCGGCATCCTCGGCCCCATCGGCGCGGTCATGGCGATCCCGCTGACGCTGCTCGTCAAGGCCGTGCTCGTCGACGTCGACCCCGGGGCTCGGTGGATCGGAGGGTTGCTCGGTGACCCGCGAGACCACAGCCTCCTCGATGCCCGGGCCGAGTCGCCCGGTTCCGCTGGCGGCGACCCCCGGTGAGCCCTACTGTCCGACAGAGGACGTGAGACACACGACACCGCCGGGACGACGCGCTCCCCACTGGTGTCGAGCAGGTGCTCCAGGGGTGTCGACGGCCTGCTGCCGCAAGTCCCCCGATCCACAAAGGAGTGTGTCGTGAAGCGCTTGTCCTCTCGTCTTGCCATCGCTGGTGTCACCGGCCTCACCGGAGCCGCCGTCGCCCTCTCGCTCGGGGCGCCCGCCAACGCTGCGGGCACGAGCTACGTCGCCCTCGGCGACTCCTACTCCTCCGGCACCGGCACCCGCACCTACATCAGCGACGGCACCTCGTGCCAGCGCTCCGTCTACGCCTACCCGTCGCTCGACGCGGCCGCCCTCTCGCTCTCCCTCAACTTCCGGGCGTGCTCCGGTGCGACGGTCGCCGACGTGACCAACACCCAGCTGTCCGCGCTCACGACCGCGACGGCATACGTGACGATCTCGGTGGGCGGCAACGACGCGGGCTTCGCAAGCGTGCTGACGACGTGTGCGCAGCCGAGCTGGCTGAGCAACTGCTACGGCGCGATCGACAAGGCCAACTCGTTCATCAACACCACCCTGCCGGGACGCCTCACGACGCTCTACTCCGCCATCAAGGCCAAGGCGCCCGCTGCCCGGGTGATCGTCGTCGGCTACCCGCGCATCTTCAACGGCGAGGACTGCAACCTGCTCACGTGGTTCTCCCCCACCGAGGAGTCGCGGCTCAACGCCACCGCCGACCTGCTCAACAGCAAGACGCAGGCCGCCGCTGCCGCAGCCGGCTTCCAGTTCGCCAACCCGACGAGCCGCTTCATCGGGCACGCGGTGTGCGACGACGTCGAGTGGCTGAACGGCCTGTCGAGCCCGGTCAGCGAGAGCTACCACCCCAACCGGGCCGGGCACCGTGACGGCTACGCGGTCGTGACCAAGCCCGCCTTCGGGCTGACGACGACGCTGAGCGCGGCTGCGACGACCGCCAAGGCGGAGAGGTCGGCCGCCAGGCTCGCCAAGGACGCGCAGCGGTATGCCGCCGCCGACCGCACGATCACGCCCGAGCGCATCGCGGCTCCCGACCTCACGAGCCCCGCCGCCAAGGCGGCCGCCGCCCGCGCGGGCGTCGACCTGTCGAGCCGGGCGAGCATCGACGCCGCTGACCGCCGCTACGACGCGCTCCAGCTCGCCGCTCGCGGCTGACCCCCTCCCCCGGGTGCAAAGTGCCCACTCGACGGTGACGTCAGTCGAGTGGGCACTTTCCACCCACCCCCCGACGTCGAGTGGGCAGTTTGCACCCAGATTCAGCGCACCACCGCGGGTGCAAAGTGCCCACTCGACGGTGGGGTTGGTCGAGTGGGCAGTTTGCACCCAGATTCAGCGCACCACCGCGGGTGGAAAGTGCCCACTCGACGGTGAAGTCGGTCGAGTGGGCAGTTTGCACCCAAATTCAGCGCACCACCGCGGGTGGAAAGTGCCCACTCGACGGTGAGGTTGGTCGAGTGGGCACTTTCCACCGGTCGCCTAGGGTGGCCCCGTGCGCTACGACGACGTCATCATCGGGGCCGGCCACAACGGCCTGACCGCGGCCGCCTACCTCGCCCGCGCGGGTCGGTCCGTGCTCGTGCTCGAGCGGGGCGACCACGTCGGCGGGGCCGCCGTGTCCGCCCAGGCGTTCGCCGGCGTCGACGCACGCCTCTCGCGATACTCGTACCTCGTGTCGCTGCTGCCGCGCCAGATCCTCACGGACCTCGACCTCGACCTGCGCCTCATCCGGCGCCGCTTCTCCTCCTACACCCCCGTGCCGGGCGACCCCGACCGCGGCCTGCTCGTCGACAACGCCGACACGTCCGCCACCCGCGCCGCCTTCCGGGCCCTCACCGGCAGCGACGACGCCCACGCAGGGTGGAGCGACTTCTACGGCCGGATGGCACGTCTCGCGGAGCGCGTCTTTCCCACCGTGCTCGAGCCGCTCCGCTCGCAGTCCGACGTGCGCGCTCTCGTCGACGACGACGAGCTCTTCGACGCACTGACCACCAGGCCACTGGGCCAGCTCATCGAGTCGGTGACCAGCGACGACACCCTGCGCGGCATCATCGCCACCGACGCCCTCATCGGCACGTTCGCGTCGATGGGCGAGAGCGACCTGCGACAGAACATCTGCTTCCTCTACCACCTGATCGGTGGCGGCACCGGCGACTGGGACGTGCCCGTCGGCGGCATGGGCGCTCTCACCGATTCCCTTGCAGCAGCGGCGGTCTCGGCCGGCGCAACCATCGTCACCGGCGCCGACGTGCAGTCGGTCGATCCCTCGACCGGAGAGGTCACGTGGGCAGGCGGCAGCGCGGGCCGCGGCACCGCCATCGGTGGCGCGCTGGTCGCCGGGTGCGCCCCCACCGTGCTGGGCCGCCTGCTCGCCGAGGCGGGTGCCGACTCCGTCGAGACCGAGGACGACGTCGAGGGCGCCCAGCTCAAGGTCAACATGCTGCTCACCCGGCTCCCCCGGCTCCGCGACGCCTCGGTCGACCCGACCGCAGCCTTCGCCGGCACCTTCCACATCAACGAGGGCTACGCGCAGCTCGAGCAGGCGTATGCCGCGGCGGCCGGCGGGCGCATCCCTGACCTCCCGCCCTGCGAGATCTACTGCCACACGCTGAGCGACCGCTCCATCCTCGGTGCCGACCTCGCCTCGAGCGACGCGCAGACGCTGACCCTCTTCGGCCTGCACCTGCCGGCCCGGCTCTTCCGGCGCGACAACGAGACCGCCACCAAGGAGGCACTCGAGGCGACGCTGCGCTCCCTCGACTCGGTGCTCGCAGAGCCGATCTCAGGCGTCATCGCACGCGATGGTGACGGCAACCCGTGCATCGAGGTCAAGAGCCCCGTCGACCTCGAGCAGGACGTCGCCCTGCCCGGGGGCAACATCTTCCACCGGACGCTGCAGTGGCCCTGGGCCGAGTGCGACGGCGAGGTGGGCACGTGGGGGGTCGAGACGGCATACGGCAACGTGCTGCTGGCGGGAGCCGGCGCGCGTCGCGGAGGCGGTGTGAGCGGCATCCCCGGCCACAACGCCGCGCGGTCGCTGCTGGCCTGAGGACGACCCTCAGTCCACCCAGACGCCCGAGCTGCCTCGGCGATGGCTCGTCAGCAGGTGCGTGTCGACGATGCCGACCGCCTCCATCAACGCATACATCGTCGTGGGGCCGACGAAGGCAAAACCCTTCTTGCGCAAGGCCTTCGAGAGGGCCTTGGACTCGTCGGAAACGGTCGGCACCTCGGAGTGGTCACGGGGCTGCGGGGTGTCGGAGGGCTGGAAGCTCCACACGAAGTCGACGAGGCCGCCCTCCTCACGCAGCGCGAGGGTCGCCCGGGCGTTGGCGATCGTCGCCTGGATCTTGCCGCGGTGGCGGACGATGCCGGCGTCGCCGAGCAGCCACTCGACGTCCGCGTCGGTGTAGGCCGCGACGATGTCGGGGTCGAAGTCGGCGAAGGCTGCGCGGAAAGCAGGGCGCTTGCGCAGGATGGTGACCCACGAGAGGCCGGCCTGGAAGCCCTCGAGGCAGATGCGCTCGTAGAGCCCGCGCTCGTCGCGGATCGGCATGCCCCACTCGGTGTCGTAGTAGTCCATGAGGAGCGGGTCGTGCGAGGCCCACTCCGGCCGCACGAGCCCGTCAGCACCAACGACTGTCATGGCGCGACCCTAGGTCAGCTGCCGACGCATGAGCACGCGCGGGAAGCCGCCGGACACGGCGTCGGTGCCGCAGGCCATGGTGAAACCCGCCCGCTCGAAGAGCGAGCGGGTGCCGACGTAGGCCATCGTGAGGTCGACCTTGGCGCCCCGGTTGTCGACGGGGTAGCCCTCGACCGCCGGAGCGCCCTGGTCACGGGCGTAGGCGACCGCGCCCTCGAGGAGGGGCACTGCGATGCCGTGGCCTCGGTGGCCCGGTCGGACGCGCACGCACCACGCCGACCAGACCGGCAGGTCGTCGACGTGCGGGATCTTGGCCGAGCGGGCGAAGGGGAGCTCGGCCCGTGGCGCGACCGCCGCCCACCCCACGACCTCGTCGCCGTCGTAGGCGAGCACCCCCGGAGCGACGTCGCGCTCGCAGAGCGTGCGCACGTAGTCGCCCCGCGCCGGGCCGACGAGCTCACGGTTGGTCTTCGAGTCGATGCGGTGGCTGAGGCACCAGCAGACCGACGACGTGGGGTTCTTCGGCCCGAGCATCGTCGCGACGTCGTCGAATCGATGGGCGCTGGCAGGCCTGACCTCGAAGCTCACGACACCACGCTAGCGACGACCTCGGACAGCCGGGGGGCCTGCCGGTGGGTGAGGATGGGCGCATGCCGCTGCCACCGCGATCCCGCACGCCCGAGGACACGATCGGTGGGCGCGACCTCACGGCGTGGCACACCCGCTTCGGACGGTGGCTCGTCGCGGCCTTCGTCGCGCTCGCCCGCGCCGCGCGTCCGGTCGCGGGTCGGGTGGCCGCATGGTCGGCTGCGAACCTCGCCTTCGTCGTCTTCGCGGTCATTGCGCTCGTGCTCATCGCGCTGCTCGTCGAGGGCATCGAGCAGGTCTACGAGAACGTCACCGACCGCGACGGCCTCGCCGGCTTCGACCAGCCGGTGCTCGACTGGATGGTGGTCCGGCGCACCCCCGGGCTCGACAGTGCGGTGACCGCCTTCACCGACCTCGGCGGTGCCATCGGCATGCCGATCATCGCGGGCGTCGCGGTCATCGCCATCGCCCTCTGGCGCCGCTCGTGGACGCCCGTCGTGATCGCCGTCATCGCCGCTGCCGGCTCGGTGGCGATGACCGTGGTCGGCAAGGACATGATCGACCGGGCGCGGCCGCCGGCCGACCTCGCCGTGCCGCCGCTCGAGGTCTCGCCGTCCTTCCCGAGCGGGCACACGCTCAACGCGACGGTGCTCATCACGGTCGTCGTCTACCTCGTGCTCATCGAGACGACGGCGACGTGGCAGCGCGTTCTCGCCGTGACGGTGGGCACCGCGTTCGTCGTGCTCATGGGCCTCTCGCGCGTCTACCTCGGCCACCACTGGTTGACCGACGTGGTCGCCGGCTGGCTCATCGGGCTGGCCTGGGCAGTCGCGGTCATCACCGCGCACCGGCTGTGGCTCACCCTCCGCGAGCGGGGTGAGCCGGGTGAGCCGGACGCGGCCACGGCCGCGCCCGGACCCACCGGCATCACTCCTTGACGGCGCCCTCGAGCGAGCCCGAGATGATCCGCTTCTGGAAGACGAAGAACATCAGGGCGATCGGGATCGTCATGATCACGGCGGCGGCGAGCTTGAGCGGATAGCGGTTGCCCGACCCGAGAGCACCGGTGAGCAGCCCTGAGATCCCCGTCGTCAGCGTGTTGAGCTCCGGGGACTGCCGCGACACGAGGAAGTGCGGCAGCTCGTTCCACGAGCTCTGGAAGGCGATGATCGTGATCGTGACGAGGGCCGGTCGGGCGATCGGCAGCACGACCGACCAGAACGTCCGGAAGACGCCGGCACCGTCGAGCTTGGCTGCCTCCTCCAGGCTCACCGGGATGCCCTCGAAGAAGTTCTTCATGATGAAGACCCCGGCCGCGTCAGCGAGCAACGGCACGATCATGCCGGTGTAGGTGTCGTAGATGCCGAACTGCTTGATGATGAGGAACTTCGGGATGAGCAGGACGACCCCGGGCACCGCCATCGTTGCGACGACGGCCAGCGTCACCGCTCCGCGGCCCCGGAACTTCAGGCGCGCGAGCGCGTAACCCGCCAAGGAGTCGAAGAAGACCCGACCGGCCGTCACGAAGACCGCCACGATGACGGAGTTGCCGAACCACAGCGGCAGGTCCTGCTGGAAGAGTGACTGGTAGGCAGCCGTCGTGAAGGTCTCGGGGATCGGGTTGAGCGGGTTGGCCGTCGAGTCGGCATCGGTCTTGAAGCTCGTGCCGATCTGGATGATGAAGGGGAAGAGGTAGAGCAGGGCGAAGACGACCAGCGCGCTGTAGCCGAACGCCTTGAGGATCGCGGTGCGGGTCGCGTGGGGTCGCCCGAGCGGCGTAGGGCTGTCGGCGCCCGGGCCTGTCGTGCGGACCGCTGTCGGCTGGCTCATGAGATGCCTCTCGTCGTGGCGCTCGGCGTGTTGCCGATGCGCAGGGCACGCAGGAGCCGCCCGCGCCGGGTCGTCGGGCCATCGCCCCCCTGACCTCCACTGCCGCCCCCGCCCCCGCCGCTCCGGTCGCGGTCGCGCAGCGCGAAGGTCTGCACGGCGGTGAAGACGATGATGATCGCGAAGAGCACGAACGACATCGCCGTGCCGGTGCCCCACTCGCCGTTGTTGATCGACTGGTCGTACGAGAGGAACGCCGGGGTGAGCGTCGTCTTGCCCGGGTTGCCCTTGCTCATGATGTAGACCTGATCGAAGACCTGCCACGTGCCGATGAGTCCGAGGGTCAGCACCGTGAAGAGGGTCGGACGCAGCAGCGGCACCGTGATCGAGCGCATGGTGCGCCAGCGCGAGGATCCGTCGATGGCGGCGGCCTCGTAGACGTCGGAGGAGATGTTCTGCAGCCCGGCCAGGAAGAGCAGCATGTAGCCGCCGGCCGAGACCCAGATGACGAGGAAGATGATCGTCAGCATCGCGACCGAGGGTCCGGCGAGCCAGTCCCACCAGGTCAGACCCATGAAGTCGCGCGAGGTCAGGGCCTCGGGGCCCGGAGCCTGGGGCCCGTCGCCGATGCCGACCGCGCCGAGCGCCATGTGGAGCACCCCCCGCGGGTCGGCGAACCACTGCGGCCCGTCGATCCCGACGAGGGCGAGCAGGGCGTTGATGCTGCCGCCCCCGGCGAAGAGGAAGAGAAAGACGCTGGCGATCGCCACCGAGCTCGTCACCGACGGGAAGTAGTAGGCCGTCCGGAAGAACGAGAGCCCCTTGAGGCGGCGCTGGTTGAGCAGCAGGGCGAGGGCCAGGGCGAGCACCGTCTGGATCGGCACCACCATCAGCACGTAGTAGAAGTTGTTGCGCAGCGAGGTCGCGAAGTCGCTCCGGGTGAGCGTGTCCTCGGTGAGCAGCTGCCGGTAGTTGTCGGCGCCGACGAAGCCCACCTCGGAGCTGAGGGGTGAGCCGCGCCCCGTCCAGTCGCTGACGCTGACCCACAGCGCGACCAGGATCGGCAGGACGAGGAAGAGCCCGAGGATGACGATGACGGGCGCGGTGAAGAGCCAGCCGGAGCGCGTCTCGGCGGCACGGGCAGAGCTGCCTCGGGAGCGTGCAGGCATGGGGATCCTCCTGGTGAGAGGTGCGCGAGGCTGGCCGGGAGCGGTCGTCGGAGCTCCCGGCCAACCCCGTCAGGGGCGGTCGTATGCCGGAGGGCGGGCAACCGGCATACGGCTCGGTGGGGCGGTTGGCGGGTTACTTGAAGACGGCCTCGCCGTTCTTCTGGAGGCGGGCGAGCATCGCCTTGGGGTCACCGCCGGGCAGGCTGGCGAGCTGGGTGTCGAAGTCCTTGAGCACCGGGTCCATGCCGGCCACGGTCACCGGGCCCTGCGCGTACTCCGCCCCGGCGATGAAGGCCGCGTCGTTGGGGAAGGCCCCCTTGTAGGCAGCCGCCGCGGACCTGAGCGACGGCATGACGCCGAGTCCCGTCGCGAGCGCCATCGCGGGCTCCGGGGTCGAGAGGTACTTGACGAGGTCGATCGCGGCAGCCTGGTTCTTGCTCGCAGCCGCGACGCCGTAGCACTCGGTGAAGGAGAGCGTGCCCTTGCCGGCGGGGCCGGCGGGCAGCTCGACAGCCTGCCACTTGAGGTTGGGGTAGTCCGCCTTGATGGCACCCTTGATCCAGTTGCCCTCGATCGTCATGGCCGCCTTGCCCTGACCCAGGGCCTCGCCGCCCCAACCGGCGTCGACACCCTTGGGGTAGGAGGCGGATCCGCTGGCGAGCAGCTTCTGCACCTCCGTGAGGCCGGCGAGGTTGGTGGCCGTGTCGGCCGTCATCCTCGTCTGGTCGGGGCTGACGATCCAGCCACCGGCCTGCTTCATGAAGGCTCCGACGCGGTCGCGGGTGTCGCCGATGACGAGGCCCTTCACCTTGTCGGTCGTGAGCTTCTGGGCCACGGTCTCGAGCGCGGACCAGTTCTTGGGGATGTCGCCCGTGCCGAGCCCGGCCTGCTGCCACAGGTCGGTGTTGATGACGAGGGCGAGCGTCGAGAAGTCCTTGGGCGCGCAGTAGAACTTGCCGTCGTACGTGAAGGTCTGGACGAGCCCGTCGTAGAAGTCGCTCTTCATCGGGAGCTGGTCGCCATAGGGGGCAAGGTTCCCCGCCTTGGCGTAGGTCGGGAAGGACGAGGCCTCGGTGAAGAAGAGGTCGGGCGGCGAGCCGGCCGCGAAGCCCTGGGTCAGCTGCTGGTTCCTGTCGGAGGCCGCGATCACCTCGACCTTGTTGCCGGTCTTGTCCTCCCACGGCTTGACCGTGTCCTGCTGGAGCTTGATGTCGGCGGGGCCGTTGGAGGTGATCATGAACTTGATCGTGACGGGGCCGGAGGCTGCGGGCTGGCTCCCGCCTGAGCCTGATCCCTCGTCGAAGCTGCTGCCACCGCCGCATGCGGCGAGGGCAAGCACTCCGGTGAGGCAGGCCGCGAGGGCTGCGGTCGTGCGCCTGGTCATGCGTGACATCGATCTCTCCTGTTTCGGGTGGTCGAGCTTTGGGGTTCGAGCATGGGATGGTCGAGCTGGTGTCGGATCGGGGGTTGCGGGTGCGAGTGCGGTGCGCGAGCCGTCCGGAGTCCTACGGGCCGCCGGCGGCGGTCGTGGGGTCGCGCACGCTGGAGGCGCGCACGGTGAGGTCGGGATCGAGCAGGACGGGACCCTCGAGCTCGGGATCGAGCAGCAGGCCCCACGCCGTGCGAGCGGCCTCGGCGACGGGCTGGCGCACGCTCGTCAGCTGCAGGGCGGCGGCGACCTCGGTGTCGTCGAAGCCGACGACACCGACGTCGACGCCCGGGACCAGGCCGACGTGGCGCACGGCCCGCATGACGCCGAGAGCGAGCAGGTCGGACGCGCAGACGACCGCGACGTCGCCCCGGCCCTGGGCGAGCAGGCGGGTGACGAGCGACTCGGCGGCCTCGGTGGCCTGGTCGAGGTCCTGCACGGACTCCTCGGCGGGGGCGTCGACATCGAGCCCCAGCTCACGCAGCCCCTCGGCCCACCCGCGCCGGCGGTCGTCGCCGACGTTGGAGCCCGCCGGCCAGCCGAGCCATCCGATCCGGGAGTAGCCCGAGGTCGCGAGGTGGTGCACGGCCTGACGCACACCGGCGCCGCCGTCGACATCGACCCAGCGGGTCAGCTCGGGCTGGTCCCACACCCGGCCGAAGGAGACGAAGGGCACCCGCTGCTCGATGAGCCAGGGAGGGCGCGGGTCGTCGGTGCGGGTGTCGGCGAGCACGAAGCCGTCGACGATGCCGCTCGTGAGGGTCTTGCGGTAGGCGGTCAGGACGTCGTCCGGGTCCGGCGCGAAGGCGACGAGGTGACCGGCGTCCGAGGGCGCCGCAACGGTGAGCTCGACGAGGAACTCGTCGAGGATGTGGCCCATGCGCCGGTGGCCCGACGGGTTGACCTCGAAGCCGAAGGCCGAGGCCCGCTGGCGGCGCAGCTGCTGCGCCGACACGTGCGGGGTGAAGCCGAGGCGGTCGATCTCTCGCTGCACCCGCTCGAGGGTCGGGGCGGCCACCCGGTCAGGACGGTTGAGCACGTTGCTGACGGTCTGACGCGAGACGCCTGCGGCTGCCGCGACGTCGACGATCGTGGCTCGCGCCTCCCGCTCGCCGCTGCGCAACCCGTCCGTCTGCACTCTCACGCTCCCTTGCGTCTCGAGTTGATCGTTCAAATTCCGTCAGGCGGAGACTTGAACGTTCATACGAGAGGGAGCATGCTCTGGTCTGGCGAATCGGTCAAGCACTCTTGCCCGAACCGTGACGTGACATCGAACATCACCCCTCGCAACCCCTCGATCACCCCCTCGAAGGAAGGTCACTGGTGCCCGACCTCGACACCGCCCTGCCGCCTCGTCAGCCGTGGCTGCACGAGCTGTCGATCATCGTCGACGGCAACGCCACCGCCCTCTGCGACCGCACGGGCGACATGCTGGCAGGCACGAGCCACGGCCTCTACGTCGACGACCGGCGCATCCTCTCGGTGCTGAGGCTGGAAGTGGGCGACGAGCCGCCCGCCTCCGTCGCCGCACGCGCCTCGGGTGCGATGGGCGAGTTCGCCGGCGCGGCAAGGGGACTGGGTGACGCCGGAGCGGATCCCACGGTCGAGGTGCTCCGGTCTTGCCGTCTCGACCACGAGCAGGGTCGCGCCCTCACCGAGCGGGTGACCATCACCTCGCGCGCCTCGGAGCGGGTCGAGACGACGGTGCGCTTCGTCGTCGGTGGCGACGGGCTCGACATCGCCCTCGTGAAGTCGGGCCGGCTCCACGGACCCCCGACCCCGGCCACCGTCTCCGACGGGGTGCTCACACTCGCGGACGAGTGGCACGTCACGACCGTCACGCTCGACGCGCCCGATGCCCTGGCGCACGCCCCCGCCCCCGACGGCACCGTCGTCCTCGAGACCTCGGTCAGTGTGGAGCCGGGCGGCTCAGCGCACGTCACCCTCCGGGCCGTGACGGAGCGCCGACGGGCATCGGCCTTCGACGCCGACCCCGGCGGTGATGCCGTGCACTGGGACGCAGTCAGGGTCAGCGCCCAGGACCATCGACTCGAGCGCACGCTGCAGCGGGGCCTCGACGACCTCCGGCGCCTCATCCTCCGCGACCCCCTCTCGCCTCAGCACGCCTTCGCCGCAGCCGGATCCCCTTGGTATCTCACGCTTTTCGGTCGCGACTCGCTGTGGACGGCTCGCCTCCTCCTGCCCTTCGGCACCGAGCTGGCCGAGGGCACCCTGCACACCCTGGCTCGTCGCCAGGGCACGGCCACCGACCCCCGCACCGGTGAGGCGCCCGGCAAGATCCCCCACGAGCTGCGTCGGCACGTCTATCGCGACAAGACCTCGGGCATGACCCTGCCGCAGGTCTACTACGGCACCGTCGACGCCACCGCGCTGTGGGTCTGCCTGCTCGCCGAGGCGTGCGACTGGGGGCTGCCCCTCGACCGGGCCGCCGACCTCTCCCCGGCGCTCCAGGCGGCCGTCGAGTGGCTCATCGGCGCCGGGCAGCCCGACGCGGACGGGCTGCTCAAGTACCTCGACACCTCGGGCACCGGGTTGGCCAACCAGGGCTGGAAGGACTCCGGCGACTCCATCCGGTGGCGTGACGGCACCGTCGCGGAGGCTCCCATCGCACTCGTCGAGGCGCAGGCGTATGCCGTCGAGGCCCTGCGCGGGGCAGCTCGCCTCTACCGGTCGCTGGGCATCGACGGCGCCGACCGGCTCGAGGCCGAGGCGGCCGGGCTCGAGTCGCGCGTGCGCGACCGCTTCTGGGTCGACACCGACGCGGGCCACCACCTGGCCCTCGCGATCGACGGGGAGGGGCGGGCCGTCGACGGGCTGGGCTCCAACATGGGTCACGTGCTCGGCACGTCGACGCTGACCCCCGACGAGGCCCGGTCGGTGGCTGACACCGTGACGAGTGCCGAGCTGCTCGACGACTTCGGTCTGCGCACCTTCGGCACGGGCAACGGCGGCTTCAACCCCATCGGCTACCACACCGGGTCGATCTGGACCCACGACACCGCGATCACGGCAATCGGCCTGAGCCGTGAGGGTTTTGCCTCCGAAGCGGCCAGGGTCGCGCGCACGCTGCTCGCCTCCGCCGAGGCCTTCGGCTATCGCTGGCCTGAGCTCTACTCAGGGGTCCCCATCGCGGGCGCCCCGACGCCCTATCCCGCCTCGTGCCGCCCTCAGGCGTGGTCGGCCGCCTCGGCCGCCGCGCTCGTCAGCGTGGCGCTGTGCCCCCGTCCCGAGGCCGCGACCCGCACCCTCCACCTGACGCCCTGCCGCCCGGCGCCCTACGGCGCGATGCGCGTCGAGGGCCTGCGCTTCCTCGGCGAGCGCATCGACCTCGCCGTCGACGCCGAGGGCACCGTCACGGTGCTCGCCGCCCCCGATGACGTGTCCGTCGTCCTCCACTGACCACCCCCGATCGAGAGAACGATCCGCGCGCCCGCTCCCGCCGCCTCGGCAGCGCCCCACCGATCGAGAGAGCGATCCGTCCGAGGCACCACGCCACCCGGCGGATCGTCCGCAGCCCACCGGACGGCATACGCGAGCGGTGTCTCCTGCCTACGATCGACGAGTGATGCCGGCCCTCATCCTCGTGTCCGAGACCCGTTGCCCTGAGCTGCGGGACGAGTTCGGTCGCTATGCGCGCGACTACGACCTGCACACCGCGACGACGGTCGCCGAGGCGGAGCGCGTCGCGGCGACCGTCCGCGAGGAGGGCGGCCAGGTGGCGATGTTCGTCGCGGAGTCGCAGCTGCCCGACGCGTCCGTGCTCGAGGCCTTCGCCCGGTGGCGGGCCGTCGTGCCGACCGCCCGCCGCCTCATCGCGGCGCACTGGTCACGCTTCCTCACCGACGCGCCCACCCTGCGTGCGGGCCTCGCCAAGGGGAAGTACGACGCCTACCTGCTCATGCCCCGCGGCGTGCGCGACGAGGAGTTCCACACGGCGGTCTGCGAGCTGCTCTCCGACTGGGGCTCCACCGTGGCCACGCCGGAGGTCGTCAGCGTCCGCATCGTCTCGCCCGTGGCCGACGCGCTGACGCTCTCGATCCGCGACTACCTCGACCGCATGGGGCTGCCCAACCGCGTCTACCCGCCCGACAGCGACGTCGGCCGCGAGGTCCTCGCCGCCGTCGACGGCGAGCCGCACTATCCCGTCGTCGAG
The DNA here is from genome assembly GCF_044793955.1 of Humibacillus xanthopallidus. Lineage (GTDB taxonomy): Bacteria > Actinomycetota > Actinomycetes > Actinomycetales > Dermatophilaceae > Humibacillus > Humibacillus xanthopallidus_C. Next base: position 4,234,070 of record NZ_CP084995.1, read on the forward strand.
GCGATGGACAAGCTGCCGACGTCACCGCGGTCCGTGCGCGACGTCGCGATGCGCATCTACGGACAGCCCGCCGACATCGACCTCGACCAGGTCGTCGACGTCGCCATCGTCGGCGCCGGGCCTGCCGGCCTCGCGGCGGCCGTCTACGCCTCGTCGGAGGGCCTGACAACCGTCGTGCTGGAGGCGGAGGCGGTCGGCGGCCAGGCCGGCACGTCGTCGATGATCCGCAACTACCTGGGCTTCCCTCGTGGCATCTCCGGTATGCGTCTGGCGCAGCGGGCGCGCAACCAGGCGATCCGCTTCGGCACCCGCTTCTTCAGCGGCTGGCCGGTGACCCACCTCGAGCCCGGTGTCGACGGCGCGCCGCACGTGCTGCGCACCGAGGGCGGCGACGTGCGCGCCCGGTCGGTCGTGGTCTCGGCCGGCGTGGAGTATCGGCGCCTCCGGGTGCCCGGCGTCGACCGGCTCGTCGGTCTCGGCGTCTTCTACGGCAGCGCCATGACGGCTGCGCGCGAGATGGAGGGCAACGACGTCGTGGTCGTCGGTGGCGGCAACTCGGCAGGGCAGGCGGCGATCCACCTCGCACGCTTCGCCGACTCGGTGACGATCCTCGTGCGGCGCCCTGACCTCGAGTCGACGATGTCGGCCTATCTGATCGGCGAGATCGCCTACAACCCGCGCATCACGGTGCAGCCGTGCTCCGAGGTCGTCGAGGTCGGCGGCGAGGGGCGACTGGAGTGGATCACCATGCGAGACACGACAACTGGGGCTGACACGCGTCGAGACTGCTCAGGACTCTTCCTGCTGCTCGGTGCCGAGCCGCACTGCGACTGGCTGCCCGACTCGGTCTCGCGCGACGCCCGGGGCTTCGTGCTGACGGGCCGCGACGTGCCTCCGGAGCACTGGCGCGGCGGCCTGCCGCCGGGCAACCTCGAGACCACGCTCCCCGGGGTCTTCGCCGCGGGTGACATCCGGTCGGGCTCGATGAAGCGGGTTGCTGCCGCCAGCGGGGAGGGCGCGTCCGTCGTGCCGCTCGTCCATGCCTGGCTCTCGGCCGTCTGAGCGGGTGCTCGGGTGCCTCAGAGCTCGATGAGCTGGCCGTTGCTGATGGAGTAGCGGTATGCCGTCGTCGTGGCGGCCGGCAGGTTGGCCGGGTGGTCTGCCCGGTGCGGCGGGTGCGGTGCGCGCGTGCCGGGCTGGGCGGCATACGACAGGCCGGTGGAGACGCCGGCGGCGTGGGCCTGGGCGACGCCGAGACCCGCCGTGCCGACGAAGGCGACGACGACGGCGGCGCCGGCGGCACCGAGGCCGCGGCGCAGGGCCGAGCGCGAGGAGGTGGTCGGGATGGCTGCGGGGGCTGCGGGGGTGGGTGTCGTATCCATGTCCTGAGCCTCGGACCGACGACTGTGAGACGTCTGTGGTGTCACGATGTGTCTCCGATGTCCGGAGATCGCCTGCGAGACAGTGCCGTTCGGAGCCGTCGAGAGTCAGCGCTCCAGCGCTCGCTCCATCTCGTCTGCCACGCGGTATGCCGCGGGGTCGCCCTCGGTGCGCAGGCCCGCCACGACCCCGCGACGGTCGGCGTCGGAGCGGTTCTGGCTGAGCTTGGCCTTGCCCTCCACACCCTCGACACCCGAGGCGTGCTCGACGACGAGCTCGACACCGACGATCGCGCGCAGCTGTCCGCGCACGTAGGCCGGCGGTGCGTCGGTGACCGCCCACGGCCGCTCGCGGCCGCCCTCGTGCCGCTCCGTGAGACCGGTGACGACGTCGAGCACCCAGTCCGGGTCGTCGTGCACCGTCACGGAGCCGCGCAGCTGCACCTCGCTGTAGTTCCACGTCGGCACGACCCGCCCGTGCTCCTGCTTCGAGGCATACCAACCGGGCGACACGTAGGCACCTGCGCCGGAGACGACGAGCAACCCCGGCGACCCGGGCGCGATGCGGCGCCAGTGGTCGTTGGCTCGGGCGAGGTGCGCGCGCACGGTCGAGCCGCTGACGAGGACGGGGAGCAGGGTCGCGTCGGGCCGACCGTCGGGCCCGACGGTGACGAGGCGGCCCGCAGGGTGCGTCCCGAGGAAGGCGGCGACGTCGGCCTCGGTCATGGCGTTCGGTGGCGGCACGTACACGCCTCGATGGTCGCACGCGAGCCCGCCGACACGACGTCGGCGGGCTCGGCTCTGGTGTCAGCTGTGGCGGTGGGGCGCTCGGCGCACCGTCGCCGACCACGGCCGCGGTTGCACGACGCGAGCGCCGGCGGCGTGCGCGCAGTCGACCCGCCCGGGGTGCTCGGAGAGCTCGGAGTGCCCGGACTGGTCGAGGCGGTCGGCGAGCGACCGCAGGAGCAGCGCGGCGCGGCTGGGGTGACGGCGGCGCAGGGCCCGGTGGCGAACCGCCGCGCGCTCGTGGATGAGGTCGCGCGCGAGGGTCTCCTGTGGCGTGAGCCGCAGGCTCACGTCGGCCGGCCTCATGCGAGGCTCGCCTGGGCCCGGCGGACCTTGATGTCTCCGCTGCCGGAGTGCACCGACAGCCGGGCCTGAGCCTCGGCGTCGCCGGGGCCGTCGCTCTGGTCGAGGTCGATCCTGACGTCTCCGGTGACGGTGTTGAGGTCGAGGTAGGCAGCCACTCCGGAGGCCACCCCGATCACGATGTCGCCGGTGCCGGTCTTGGCGCGGATCTCGCCGCCGTGCACCGCCGAGAGCACGACGTCGCCGGTGCCGGTCATCACCTCCACGTCGGCCGCGGAAGCCCCGATCGACACGTCGCCCGAGCCGGTCTTGGCGTGGACGGGCGCCTCGGCGCGCCGCAGCGACACGTCGCCGCTGCCCGAGGTGAGCGTGGCCGGGCCGTCGACGACCTCGACCTCGATGTCGCCCGAGCCCGTCTTGGCCCGCAGCTCACCGCGCACGGCGCGGGCCTTGAGGTCACCGGAGCCCGACTTGAGCTCGGCGCCGCCGAGGTCGTCGAAGGTGACGTCTCCGGAGCCGGTGGCGGCCTGGGTGTCGCCGAAGCGGCCGTTGCCGCGCACGTCACCGGAGCCGGAGCGCACATCGAGGGTGCTGCCCTCGGGCAGGTCGACCTCGACGTCGACGGCGTCGCGCTTGCCGAAGGAGAAAGCCGACGAGCGCTCCTTGGGTGCGAGCACGACGACTCCGTCGCCACGCGCCTCCACGGTGAAGCGCTCGGCGAGCTCGGCACCGCCCTTACCCTGCGGCAGGAGGCGCACCACGGTCGTGGGGCCGTCGGTCACGCGCAGCCTGAGGTCGCCCTGGTGCAGCTCGACCTTGAGCGCGATCGGTCCGGTGGTGTCGAAGCGGGTCTCGAGTGGGGTGGTCATCGTGGTGTCCCTTCGGTCGGTGCGGGGTGAGTGCCAAGGTGGGTGCTGGGGTGGGTGCTGGGCTGGGCGCGCATCAGCGGACCCAGCCCTGCACGCGCTTGTTGGAGGAGCGGTTGCGTCCCGGTGCGCCCGGCGCGAGGGGGCCGAGGTTGACCGTGACCCCAGGGGTCGTCGCCGCGCGCACCGCCCCCACGATCCAGGTGTTGAGCGACTGCCCGCGCTGGGCCGCCAGCTCCTCGGCGCGGCTCTTGAGCTGCTCGGAGAGCCGCAGCGTGATGCGCGCCGTGTCGCCGGCGTCGTCCGATGACACCACCGTGGTGTCATCTGTGTGGATGGCCTGGGTGTCGGCCGCCGCCACCGCCTCCGGGCCGCCTCCGACGACGACGAAGACCGGCTCCCGGCCCTGCAGGCGCACCTCGACGGAGATGCCCTCGAGCTCGTTCGTGATCTCGGCAGCGGCGTGCGAGAGGGCGTCCATGAGGGCCAGTCGTGCAGAGGAGTCGAGCGCGAAGCCGATGCGCTCGGCGGCCTGCTCGGTCTCCGGACCCATCGCCCTGGCCGCTTGGGCGAGATCCCGACGCAGTGCGTCGACGTACTCGGTGATGTCCATGTGCACCACATTGACATCATTATGGTGTCATGTCAACACCACGGCGACGTCACCTTCGTCATGTAGCCCGAGGCCCAGCCCGTATGCCGCCGCCTGACGTGAGCCGGTGGGCGTACTCGCGACCGGGGTACGTTCTCCAGCAGGCCCTCCGGGGCCAGCAGCACCAGCTCTGCCCACCCCTCACCTGACTCGAAAGGGTGCCGATGCGCAGCCTCGGAACCTCCGACCGCCCCGCCGTGCGTGCCGTCTCCCGCGCGATCGAGACGGTCTCCTCCCGCACCCGGGCTCGCCAGTTCCTCCGCGTGACCGAGCGGATCGGCGCCTCACCGGCCGCGATCCTGCCCTTCGTCGAGGGCTCCCCCAACTTCACCGGACGCCGCTTCGAGGGCGAGGAGCCCTCGCTCCGCCCGCGCGTGCGAGCGCAGACGAGTGCCGCCATCGCAGCGATCCGGGTCAGCGGTCGCGGGCAGGCCGTCGGCGCGGTGCCCGTCGTGGCGGCCCGTCCCCCGCAGACCCCGGGCGAGCTCGCGGTCACGTGGTACGGCCATGCGACCGCGGTGCTCGAGATCGACGGCGCGCGCTTCCTCATCGACCCCGTCTTCAGCGAGCGCGTCTCCCCCATCCGGCACGCGGGCCCGAAGCGGATGCACCCCGTGCCCGGCCCCATCGCCGAGATCCCGTCCATCGACGCGGTGCTCATCAGCCACGACCACTACGACCACCTCGACCACCCGTCGATCGTGCGGCTCGAGGAGACGCACCAGCCCCACTACGTCGTGCCGCTCGGTGTCAACGCCCACCTGCTCGCCTGGGGCGTGCCCGAGACCCGCATCACCGCGCTCGACTGGCGCGGCGAGACCGAGGTCGCCGGCATCCGCCTGACCTGCACCGAGGCCCGGCACAACTCCGGTCGCGGCCTCGTCGACAGCCAGACCCTGTGGGCCGGGTGGGCGCTGCACGGGCCGGTGCACTCCGCCTACTTCGCCGGCGACTCGGGCACGTCCAAGCGCTTTGCCGCCATCGGCGCCGACCTCGGACCCTTCGACCTCACGCTCATGCCCATCGGGGCCTACGACTCCTTCTGGCCCGACATCCACATGGATCCGGAGCAGGCTCTCGCGGCACACCGCGACGTCAACCGCATCGGCAGCGACGCCGAGGCCCTCGCCAAGGACGAGGCCGGCGTCGCCGACGGCTTCATCGAGGGCGACCAGCGCATCGACACTCCGGGCGGCACGCACGAGGAGGGTGACCGCACCACCACGACGCGCACCGTCGACACCGCAGCGCGGGAGTCGCTCCTCGTGCCGCTCCACTGGGCCACGTTCAACCTGTCGATGCACTGGTGGGCCGAGCCGATCCGCCGGCTCCTCAAGGCGGCCGCCGAGGCGGGCGTCCCCGTCGCCTGCCCTCGGGTGGGCGAACGCGTGGATCTCACGACGGGCGACGCCACCACCGTCGCCGCGACCTTCTCCACACCGTGGTGGCAGGCCTGCTCAGCCCCCGACGACCGCGACTGACCCCGCCAGTCGAAAGAGCGCTTCGTCGCCACCCGAACGCGGGACGGATCGCTCTCTCGATCACGATGGGGGCGGGTGGGCGCCCTTCAGCGATCGAGAGAGCAGTCGCTCCACAGGCACCAATCGAGCGCGCTCCCCTCGAGCGCGCCTCGGGAACTCCCACGCCCCACGCTTCGCTGACGACAATGGGGGCGGCGCATCGGCCGCCGCCTCACCCGCCACCAGGAGGACCTGTGCAGCTCCCCATCCTTCGCCGCATGGGCGCCAGCCCGGCCGCGATGCGCCGTCGGGCCGCCGACTCGCCGCACTACCGGGACGGGGAGTTCCGGGCCCACGAGCCGGCCCACATCGTGGCGACGTCGGAGGCCGAGGGGCCGGGCAACATGGTCGCCACGATGCTGCGCGAGCTCGGCCGGGGCCGCCCCCGAGGTGACGTGCCGCTCGTGGCGCCCCGCCACCCCGACGAGCCCGCCGACCTTGCCGTCACGTGGTACGGCCACGCCACGAATGTCGTCGAGCTCGACGGACGGCGCTTCCTGCTCGACCCCGTCTTCGGCGAGCGCGTGTCGCCGTCGGCCTTCGTCGGTCCCAAGCGGTTGCATCCGACGCCCGGGAGCATCGCCGAGATCCCCCGGCTCGACGCCGTCGTCATCAGCCACGACCACTACGACCACCTGGACGAGCCGTCGATCCGGCAGCTCGAGCGCTCCCACCGGCCGCACTACGTGGTGCCGATCGGCGTCGACCTGCATCTCGAGTCGTGGGGGGTGCCGGCCGAGCGCATCACCTCCCTCGACTGGCGGGAGGAGACCGAGGTCGGCGGAATCCGCTTGACCTGCACCGAGGCCCGGCACTTCTCCGGTCGGGGGCTCGTGCGCAACCAGACCCTGTGGGCAGCGTGGTCACTGCGCGGCCCGCGGCACTCCGTCTTCTTCGGCGGCGACTCGGGGCCGACCCACCGCTACGTCGACATCGGCGCCGACCTCGGGCCCTTCGACCTGACCATCATCCCGATCGGCGCCTACAGCGTGCACTGGCCCGACATCCACCTCAACCCGCAGGAGGCCATCGAGGCCCACCTCGACGTCAACCGCGGCACGCCCGACTCGGTCATGCTTCCCATCCACTGGGCGACCTTCAATCTCGCCACGCACTGGTGGAGCGAGCCGATCCGCTGGGCGCGCCGGGCAGCGGCCGAGCACGGCGTGCGTCTGGTCGCACCCAAGGTGGGCACGCGGATCCAGCTCAGCGACAACGACATCGAGGCTGTCGTGGCAGCCCATCAGGACCCGTGGTGGGAGGCCTGCTCGGCGCCCGCCGACCGCGACTGACTCGCCAGGAGCGAGAGTCTCGCGACCGCCCGGGGTCGACCGACCGCCATCACTCCGGGGAGGGCGCGCTCCCGAGCACACGGGCGTCACCGTATGCCGGGTCGTGGCGGTCCGTCGGTCCGGGCACGGTCGCGGGGGCTGAGTTCGCCCCCGCCGTGGTCTCGGCGAGCGCCGCGCCGGGCTCAGTGAAGATCCAGCTGCGCATCGCGACGAAACGGGCCGCCGTCGACACCACGTTGGCGACGAGCACGACGCCGGTCTGCACCATCGTGCTCGCCCCGGGCGCCACGACGCCGAGCAGGGCAAGCGCAAGGGTCGTCGCGGCATACGTGATGGCAAAGATGACGAGCGCCTGACCGTGGTGGATCGCGAGCCGCCTGCGCCCGGAGACGCCGAAGGTCCACGCCCGGTTGATGCCCGTGTTGACGAGGGTCGCGACGACGAGGGCCACCCCGTTGGCGAGCTGGGACCCGACGCCGCCCCGCACCAGGGCCGCGAAGAGGCCGAGGTGCAGGGCGGTCGTCACCAGACCGACGCCCGCGAAGCGGATCACCTGCTGGGAGAGTTGGATCCGCGGAGCAGCCATGGTCGTCATCTCTCGCTCGATCGTCAGGAGGCGTTGGACAGGGGCTGGGTCAGGTCGTAGAAGGTCGACCCGTCGATCGTCACCGCGGTGAAGTTCTGCTGCACCCACGAGGAGATCTCCGAGGAGGCGCTGCTGCCACCGTTCTGGTTGCCGAACCCTCGACCTCCAGCGGCGAAGTAGTGGATCTGGCCGTCGTCGACGAGCTGCTGGAACTGGCCGAGCGTGGGGCTGGGATCCGACCCGTTGAAGCCGCCGATCGCCATGACCGGCAAACCCGTGCCGAGCTGGAGACCCGCCGCGGTCTGCGAGCCGACGGCCGCTGCGGCCCAGGTGAACTGGTCGGCGTCCTGCGAGAGAGCCGCAACCACAGCGGTGCTCGGGGTCGACGCGTCCAGCAGCCCACCCATACCTCCACCCATGCCACCACCGGGGCCACCCAACGGAGCGCCGCCCGGCCCGCCCGAGGCTGCGGGCCCGGCCGTCACGATCGAGCCGGTGTGGGCCTGGGCGGTGGTCGAGACGGTGTAGGCGGCCGGTCCGGCGAGGCCTGCCAGGAGTGCCCCCGCCAGGACGAGGGGCACGGCCCGAGGGTGCATCCACCGCAGCGCGAGCACGAGGAGCGCCGCTGCCATGCCGACGGCGAGCACGGACACGCGGAGCCAGTCACCGTAGGCCGTCGTGTGCGACAGGAGGATGAAGCCCCACGTCGCGGCGGCGGCGATGGCGGCTGCCAGGGCGATCGTGGCCACGCTGCTGTCGCGACGCTCCCACGCCTCGACTGCTCCCATACCGACGAGGGCGGCGATGGCCGGCGCGAGGGCGACCGTGTAGTACTCGTGGAAGATGCCGGCCATGAGCGAGAAGACGAGCATGGTCACGACGAGCCAGCCGCCCCAGACGAGGTAGGCCGCGCGACGCAGGTCGGTGCGAGGCCGCCGTCCACGCAACCAGAGCCCCGCGAGCAGCAGGATGAGGGCACTGGGGATGAGCCACGAGACCTGGTCGCCGACGCTCGAGGAGAACATCCGGAGCAGACCGGCCTCGCCCCACTGGCCGCCCGCCGTGGGGCCACCTCCGCCGACCGAGCCGGTCTCGTCACCGTTCAGCCGGCCGAGCCCGTTGTAGCCGAACGTCAGCTCGAGGAAGGAGTTGGTCTGGCTGCCACCGATGTAGGGCCGCGCCGAGGCCGGCATGAGCTCGACAATGGCGACCCACCACCCCGCGGAGAGCACTATCGTGCCGACTGCCAAGAGGGAGTGGACGATGCGCTTGCGCAAGGTCGTGGGCGCCGCGATGAGGTAGGCGAGTCCGAAGAACGGCACGACGAGGAGGACTTGGAGGGTCTTGGTGAGGAAGCCGAGTCCGATGAAGACCCCGACGATCATCATCCACTTCGGCGAGGCCTGCTCGATGGCCTTCATCGTCGCCCAGGCCCCGAGCGCCATGAGCAGCGTCAGCAGCGCGTCGGGGTTGTTGAACATGAACATCAGCGCGGCGACGGGGGTCAACGCGAGGGCGACGCCGGCGATGAGGCCGGCCGCCGCGCCGAAGTGGCGCTTGACGGTCGTGTAGACGACGCCGACGGTCGCGACCCCCATGAGGACCTGGGGGAAGAGGATCGCGAAGGAGCTGAGGCCCAGCAACCGCACCGACAGCGCCATGACCCACAGCGAGGCCGGCGGCTTGTCGACGGTGATCGAGTTGGCGGCGTCGGAGCTGCCGAAGAAGAAGGCCTTCCAGCTCTCGCTGCCGGCCTGCACCGCCGCGGTGTAGAACGAGTTCGCGTAGCCGCTCGACGTGAGGTTCCACGTGTAGAGCACGCCTGTGGCGAGCAGGAGCAGGAGCAGTGCCGGGCGGGCCCACGCCGGGTCGGAGTCCGCACCTCGCCAGAGTCGGTGCGCGCGACCGCTGCGGGGCGGCCGCTGCCCCGCTGGCGGCGTCGCCGGACCCGGCGTGGTCGGGGTGGGCGACGCCGTCGGCGAGGTGCGAGCGGCCGCGGGCGAGGTCGGGTCGCCCGGCGAGGTGAGGGTCAGCATGTCCATGACCCCCACGCTCCGGTCCTACGCTGTGCTGCGCCTATGACCGGTCTGAGCCACCCTGATGAGTGGTGCTGACCGTCACATCGTCCGGACCGTCGTCGAGTTGTCGTCCGGGTTCGAATCCTCTACATCACTTCGTGCTTCGACCGTGACGGTGGTCGTTCCGTCGCCCTGCAGGACAACGACAACGACCGTGGCCTCGCTCTCCGCGAGGTGGGTGTCGATGCGACACGTGGCGGTATCCGCGCTACCACCGGGGTCACAGCTGCGTTGGGACTCGCCCGGTGGCTCTACCTGAGCGGCCAACAGAGCCCCAGTTCCCCCACCCTCCACGGTCACGGTCACCGTCTCCCCAGTGGCGTCACCCGGCCCGTGGTTGGCGATCGTGAAGGTGAACTGGACCTCTGTCCGGGAGTAGCTCTCAGGGCCGGGCGTAGACACGGAGAGGTCCGCCTTCGCGGGGGCGGCACTGCCATCGTCGGCCCCGTTCCCGTCCGTGCCGACACTGGGTGGTGTCACGACGCCGGTGCCTGACGGGGTCGTGCCCGGACGAAGAAGCGACCAGGCGCCGAAGCCGACGACGAGCGCGAGGACCAGCAGGATCCAGCCGGCCCGGCTCTTCCGTCGTGTGGGCTGCACTGGAGGCTGCAGCGCCTGCCTCACCGGTACCGGCGCCGTCCGCGGTGGAGGCATGGCCGCAGGTGCCGTTCTCCTGACCGGTTTGGTGACATAGGTGGTGCAGGTGTGGGAGTGGGGCGAGCGGGTCTCCCCGTCACCGAGGGCCACCACCGTGTAGTGGTACTCACCCGGACCCGGGGTGTCATCGAGGGCCATGGGGAGGCGGACGATCGCCTGCCGGATGCCGTTGCGCCACACCTCCCAGGCACGTGCGGGCATCGCGTGCTCCGTCGGCTGCTGCCACAGGAGGTTGACGACCCCGTCGACGACCTCGGCACGCAGGTGACGAGGCTGGGCCGGCACCGCCGGCTCCGCCGCCACCGGCGCCGCCACTCGCACCGCAGGCTCCGGGGCGGGCACCGGCACGGAGCGGGGCTCGGGCGGAGGTGCGGCGGCGGCTGGCTCGTCGCGGTGCTCGAGGTCGAAGAGGACTCCGTCGACGGCTCGGAGGTAGAGCACGGGGGTGGCCCACTCGGCCTCGCTGGCAGCGAGGACGGCCTGACGCGCGAGGGTCACGGCGAGGTCGACGGGCCGGCCGGCCGTCACGGAGTCGTAGAGCGTGCGGCTGAAGGCCGTCGCGGCCGCATCGGTGATCTGGAACTGCATGGCCACCACGGCGGGGATCCCCTGCTCCACGAGGGCGATCGCGGTGCTCGCATACGGGTCGACGTCGCTGACCCGCCCGCCCTCGCAGGAGTTGAGCACGGCGAGCCGGATCGGCGCGTTCGAGAGCATGACCCCGAGCTGGCTGCCCGTCACGCGACGTTGCCGTCCGTCCGGTCCGGTGAAGGCGAGCTGACCCTCCCCCGTGTCGTCGTCGACACCGCCGTGACCGATGTAGTGGAAGATGTGGAAGTCCCGCGTCATCAGGGTCTCGCGCACGTCCTCGAGGGAGGCCAGCGGCAGACGCTCGAGCTCGAGCCGGCCCGACCGCACCAGGGGGTCGAGCTCGGCCTGCAGCAGGCTCCACTCGCGCTCGACCTCGAGTGGGGGCAGGTCGGTCGGGCTGGAGATGACGACGAGCATCCGCAGCGGTCCGGTGACTCGCAGGGGCTGCACCGGCTCGGGCAGGTCGACGAAGCGGATCGTCGGGAAGCGGCTCAGCTGGCACGGATACCAGTGGCGCTCGGGGTCGTAGAGCAGCTCCCACGGCAGGTTGGCGAGCGCTGTGGCGTCGGAGAAGCGGATCCGCAGGCGCAGTCCACGCTGACGCTTGGCCGCGACGTACTGGCTCGTCCGGAGGATGGCGAGCGCCTTGTCGTTGAAGAGCGCTCGGAACAGGTCCGCGCCGATGTCCTTGGGGCTCGCCGCGCCGGCCTCGGACGTCAGCCTCCGCTCGGCCCCGGACGGCGAGTCGCAGCGCCGGCAGCCCGCCGAGCGGCTCCGGCGGCACGAAGGGGAGGGCGGGGACCGGGCCGGTGGGCGAGTCGACGACGCGCACGGTGTAGCCGTCGCCGCTGCGTTCGAGCAGCACCTCGAACTCGTCGTACTCCAGCTCCTTGATCGCGATCACCCCCTCACGGCGAATCGCGAGTGGGACCTCGCCGGGGAGTCCGCGGCTCAGGCGCCATGGCTGGCGATGCCCTGCTCTCCCTTCACGATATTCCCGGCGTGCGACCGGCCTGACCCTTATCGACGCGGCCCCTGTGTCGGCAACATCACGTCGCGCGGATCTGGGAGAGGTCACCGGCTTGCACCGAGTCGGCTGCCCCACAACGCCTTTGGCGCTGGGTTGACGGTCAGGCCGCGGGGAGCAGCACCGAGAAGGTGGTGTCGCCGGGGCGGCTCGCGAGCTCGACGCGCCCGTCGAGGGCCTTGGCCACCGCGGCCACGATCGACAGCCCGAGCCCCGTGCTGCCACCCACCCTGTTGCGGGCGTCGTCACCACGGGCGAAGCGCTCGAAGACGTTGGGCTGCAGGGCAACTGGCACACCCGGCCCGTTGTCGTGGACCGTGAGGCGCACCCAGTCAGCATCTCGTCGGATCGACGTCGTGACGCGAGTGCCAGCAGGCGTGTGGGTGCGAGCGTTGGCGAGCAGGTTGACGACGACCTGGTGCAGGCGCGCGGTGTCGCCGGTGACCTCGATCGGCTCTGGCGGCAGGTCGAGGTCCCACACGTGGTCGGACGATGCAGCGTGCGCGTCGCTGACTGCGTTGATGACGATCATCGACAGGTCGACGGGCTTCTGCTCGAGGGGCCGGCCGGCGTCGAGCCGGGCGAGGAGCAGGAGGTCCTCCACGAGCGAGCTCATCCGGTTGGCCTCCGACTCGATGCGACCCATCGCGTGGGTGACCGACGTCGGCACCTCCTCGGGCTCACGACGGGAGAGCTCGGCGTAGCCCTTGATGGAGGCGAGCGGCGTGCGCAGCTCGTGCGAGGCATCGGCGACGAACTGGCGCACCCGCTGCTCGCTCTGGTGACGGGAGTTGAGTGCCTCGTCGACGTGGTCGAGCATCTCGTTGAGGGCGGCCCCCACCTGCCCGACCTCGGTGCGGGTGTCGGTGTCAGCGGGGTCGACCCGCTCGGCGAGTGCGACCTTGCCGGTCGACAGCGGCATCTGCGAGACGCGAGTGGCCGTGTCAGCGACGCGCTGGAGCGGCTCGAGGTTGCGCCGCACGATCCACGTGCCCAGCACCGAGACGAGCACGAGTCCGAGGCCGACGCCGGAGATGGCGATGATGACGAGGCGACCGATCGTCGCGTCGGTCGGGTCGGTCGACAGGCCCACGACGAGTGTGCCGGGCGTGGCCGTCTGGGTGGCACGGTCATAGAACGTGACGCTCTTGGACATCATGCGGTAGCGGCCGAGCGTGCCACCGAGGTCGATAGTGGTGCCCTCGTCGGGGCGGATGCCGGCACTCTGGATCGAGGCGATCTCTGCCGGCGTCAGGGGCTCGGGGTCGTCGCTCGACTCGACGTAGCCGACCGACCGGTCGGGCGTGATCTGCACGACGATGCGGTCGGTGCCGGGGCCACGCGGCCCGTCGCCGTCGTCGGTGGATCCCGGCCCACCGGTGCGGTCCGGACGCAGCGAGGCCTGCAGCTGACCGTCCACCTGGGTGGTGAGGTGCGAGTTGAGCGCGGTGATCGTGAAGACGGCCGTCATCATGCTCACGAGGGTGAAGAGGGCGAGCATCGAGGCGACGAGCTTGGCGCGCAGCGTCCACGCCGACCACGGCCGCACCTTGTCCTGAGCCCCGGCCAGCCGCTGCCGCAGGCCGGGTCGCGGCCTCGCCGGCTCGGAGAGCGCGTCAGGAGTGCGTGCACCGGCACCGTCGGGCAGGTCCTCCGGTGTCGGGTCGTCCGCGGGACCGGCGTCGCGGAAGGTGACCTCAGGCGGCGGGCTTGAGGACATACCCCGCCCCTCGCATGGTGTGGATCATCGGCTCACGGCCGGCGTCGATCTTCTTGCGCAGGTAGGAGATGTAGAGCTCGACGACGTTGGCCTGGCCCCCGAAGTCGTAGTTCCAGACGCGGTCGAGGATCTGGGCCTTGGAGAGCACGCGGCGCGGGTTGCGCATGAGGTAGCGCAGGAGCTCGAACTCGGTTGCGGTGAGGTGGATCTCGTCATCGCCGCGTCGCACCTCGTGGCTGTCCTCGTCGAGGGTGAGGTCGCCGACGACGAGCATCGAGTCGCTCGACGAGACGGCCACCGTGGTGCGGCGCATGAGGGCACGCACGCGGGCGACGACCTCCTCGAGGGAGAACGGCTTGGTCACGTAGTCGTCACCACCGGCGGTGAGCCCGGAGACCCGGTCCTCGACGGCGTCCTTGGCGGTGAGAAAGAGAACGGGCACGTTGGCGTTGTCGGCGCGCATGCGGCGCAGCACCTCGAGGCCGTCGAAGTCGGGCAGCATCATGTCGAGCACCACGGCGTCGGGGTCGAACTCGCGGGCGGCGCGCACGGCCTCCATGCCGGTGCCGGCGGCCCGGACCTCCCACCCCTCGTAGCGCAGGGCCATGCCGAGCAGCTCGGTGAGGTTGGGCTCGTCGTCGACGACGAGCACGCGCACCGGCGAGCCGTCGAGTCGCTGGAGTCGGGCTGCGGCGGCCTGGGTCTTCTCGCTCATGGGTCCAGTGAACCTGTGAGCACTGTGCGACCGCCAGCACCTGCCTGTGCGAATTCTGTGGACCTGCTGTCCACCAAGTCCCAGCACGCCGACGGCTGCACCACAGTGCCGGCACAGGTTGCGGATCGACCGTGGCGTCATGAGCAACGACTCCATCCCCACGCAGCCGGAGCGCCCGGAGCCGCGCCTGCCACAGTTCGACCCGACCTCGACCGGCGCGCCGGTGCCGCCCCCGCCATCCAGCACCACACCCGACGAGACGCAGGTGCTCCCGTCGACGCCGACCGCCCGCACGCCGATCGTGCCCCCGGCCGCCCCTTACGCGTATGCCGCCGGGCCGGCTTCCGCGCCCGAGTCCACCCCCGCGGTGTCGGAGGCTGCGCCCGCCGTGGCCGAGGCTGCGCCCGTGCCCACGCGCACACCGCGGTGGTCTGCGAAGAAGACCGCGGTCACCGCTGGCCTCGCCCTGGTGCTGACCTCAGCCGGAGCCATCGCCGCTGCGGCCGCGATCCCCGCGGGCAGCACCGCCGAGACCGGACGCTTCGGCGGACCCGGCCAGGGCCGCACCTTCCCGTTCCCCGGCGGTCAGGGCCCTCAGGGTCAGCTGGGGCAGGGGCAGCAGGTGGCCCCCAACCAGCAGGGCCAGCAGGACGGGAGCCAGCTCCCCGGCCTCCCCGGCTCCGGCGATGACAACGGCTCCGACACCGGCTCCGACACCGGCTCGGGCGGTGGTCTCACCCGCCTCGACGCCGACCAGCTGCTCCAGCTGAGTCCCGACGAGCTGCTGCAGCTGCTCGACGAGCAGGGCCAGCTCGGCTCCGGTCAGCCCAGCCCCTTCGGGCAGGACGACCAGAGCCAGGACGACGCCGGCACCCAGACCGGTGCGACCCGCACCACCTGAACGCACCACCTGAGGCAAGGCTGTCCTGTGGTGACACCCGCCGAGCGCGGTGCCACGATCGGAGCATGACGGCAGACCAGCCCGCGGGCCTCGTGACCCCGGGCGAGCACCAGACCGACGAGCCGCACGACGCGAACGTCGGGTCGCGCCTCAACTGGCTTCGGGCGGGTGTGCTCGGCGCCAACGACGGCATCGTCTCGACGGCCGGCGTCGTCGTCGGCTTCGCGGGGGCGACCAACGACCGCGGCGCCATCATCCTCTCGGGCATCGCCGCCCTCTCGGCCGGCGCGATGTCGATGGCTGCAGGGGAGTACGTCTCCGTCAGCACGCAGCGTGACTCCGAGCGGGCCCTCATCCACCTCGAGAAGCGTGAGCTGCACGAGGACCCCGACGGCGAGCTCGAGGAGCTGACCCAGCTCTACGAGGCCAAGGGGATGAGCCGCGCGGTCGCCGAGCAGGTGGCCGTCGAGCTCACGGAGCACGACGCCCTCAAGGCGCACGCCGAGGCAGAGCTCGGCATCGACCCGGCCGACCTGACGAGTCCGTGGCAGGCCGCGGGCGCCTCGATGCTCGCCTTCGTCGTCGGGGCCCTGCTCCCCCTGCTGACCATCAGCTTCTCGCCGGAGTCGATGCGGGTCTGGGTCACCGTGGCCAGCGTCGCTGCCGCGCTCGTGCTGACCGGCTGGGTCAGCGCCCGGTTGGGCCGCAGCCCGGTGCCGCGCGCCGTCGCCCGCAACGTCGCCGGTGGCCTCGTCGCCATGGGCGTCACCTACCTCATCGGTGTCGTCGCCGGCGTCAGCCTGGGTTGATCCCTCCTGGTCCGTCCGCCCGCCGTCGCGGAAGCCGGCGGCGCATCGGGCCGCAAGCACCCGGCATACGGCATCGGCATGTAGAGTCGAGGGGTCCCGGTGCCAGCTGGCGCCACGAGCCGCAGGAGCAGCCTCCCCAACGGGCGAGCGCTCCACACCGGACGCGCAGGTCGAGACCTCGGCCTCCACACGGGAGCGGGACAACGGCACGTCCAGGGTTGACCTGCGTGCCATGGACCTGGTGACGACCGCCCACGCACGACCACCGGCAGGTGGGCGGACGAGCGTCACCTGCATGACCAGGAGGAACATGCCAGCGCGAGTGCGCCGTCGCTCATCCGACGGCTCGAGCGACACCGGGGCGCGACGTGCCCAGAACCGCCGCGACGACCCGGCGCCGCTCATCCCCGTGCTCGCGCGCCGCGTGCGCGAGATCGAGGCGCGGATCACCTCCAAGGGCAAGGCGAGCCCGACCAACCGGACGAAGTTCCAGGTCATCGCCCTGCTCATGCGCGCGGAGCGATCACGGGTCCGCGACGACGCCGCCCTGACGGGGGCCACCCGCGCCGAGCTGCTCAAGCGGCTCGACGGCATCGCGACGATCCTCGCCCAGATCGCCGCCCGCGACACCAGCCTGCTGCCGCTGCTCGACGTCGACGCCCGACCCGGCGCGGCCGCCCAGCAGCTGCGCCGCGACTGGCTGCTCGAGTCGGGCGCCGAGCTCGGCGAGGAGGACCTCGTCGCGGCCGCGCCCCCGCCCCCCGCGCCCCTCGTGCCCCCGCAGCTCGCGGCCAAACAGGTCATGCCGCAGTCGGTGCCGGCGCGTGCCCTCGCCAACCCCTTCCTCGTGCCCGACCTGACCCCGCGACCGGCGCACGACTACCTGCCGAGCCGCCTCGCCGGCTGGGAGCTGCTCGGCCCGCTCTACCGCGCGTTCGAGCTCGGCGCCGGCGGCGACGCGGCGTCGATGGAGCTGCCCCCGACTCCCCTCATCGACCGCTTCTCCCCCGTGGGCCAGCACCTCATGGTGCACCAGTCGCGCTTCCTCCAGAGCGTGCAGGAGGGCCACCGCACCTTCCTGCTCGCCGACGAGCCCGGCCTCGGCAAGACGGCCCAGTCGGTGCTGGCCGCCTCGGTCGCGAACGCCTACCCGATGCTGGCCGTCGTGCCCAACGTCGTGAAGATCAACTGGGCCCGCGAGGTCGAGCTGTGGACGCCCCAGCGCAAGGTCAGCGTCATCCACGGCGACGGCAAGGACGTCGACGCCTTCGCCGACGTCTTCGTCGTCAACTACGAGATCCTCGACCGGCACTTCGCGTGGCTGTCGTCCTTCGGCTTCCGCTCGATGGTGGTCGACGAGGCGCACTTCATCAAGAACCTCTCCTCGCAGCGCTCGCAGCAGGTGCTCGCCCTCGCCGACCGGCTCCGGGCGACGACACCGGGTGGCGACCCCCTGCTCCTTGCCCTCACCGGCACGCCGCTCATCAACGACGTCAAGGACTTCGACGCCATCTGGCGCTTTCTCGGCTGGATCAAGGGCGGCAAGCCGGTCGCCGAGATCGTCCGTCGCCTCGACGAGACGGGCTACTCTCCGGCCGACCGGGGCTTCTATCCCGAGGCCCGCCGCGCCGTCATTGACATGGGCATCGTGCGCCGCCGCAAGGTCGACGTCGCGAGCGACCTGCCCGAGAAGCGCATCGCCGACATCACCGTCGAGCTCGACGACGCCCTCGGCCAGTCGATCCGCAAGGCCGAGCGGGCCGTCGGCGACCGTCTCGCCAAGCGGTATGCCGCCCTGCTGAGTGAGGAGCGCGGCGTCACCGTCAGCGGTCCCGAGCTCGCGTTCGAGCCCGACGAGGCGCTGATGCGTCGCGTCGCCGCCGCCGAGCTCAAGGCCGCCACGGGGCAGAAGAACACCGAGAACGTCTTCACCCTCGTGCGCAAGATCGGCCAGGCCAAGGCGACCCTCGCCGCCGACTACGCGGCGCAGCTGTCGCACTCCGTCGGCAAGGTCGTCTTCTTCGCCAAGCACATCGACGTCATGGACACCGCCGAGCGGGTGCTCGCCGAGGCGGGGCTGCGCACGGTGTCGGTGCGTGGTGAGCAGACCTCTACGCAACGCCAGCACGCCATCGACGCCTTCCAGAAGGACCCCGAGGTGGCGGTGGCCGTCTGCTCGCTGACTGCAGCCGGCGTCGGCCTCAACCTGCACGCGGCGTCCAACGTCGTGCTCGCGGAGCTGTCGTGGACCGCAGCCGAGCAGGGGCAGGCCATCGACCGCGTGCACCGCATCGGCCAGGACGAGCCGGTCACCGCGTGGCGGATCCTCGCCGCGAGCACGATCGACTCCAAGATCGCCGAGCTCATCGACGCCAAGCAGGGCCTGGCCGCACGTGCACTCGACGGCAGCGACGTCGACATCGCCGCGGGCGACACCCTCCAGCTCGAGGCGCTCGTGCAGCTGCTGCGCCAGGCGCTGGAGGGCACGCCCGTCTGACCGCGCTCACGTGGCCGATCGACAGAACAACCCCAAGGCAATCGAAAGAGCAATCCGACCGCTTCTCATGCGACCGCCGGCTCCGATGAGCCGGCTCCGATGCGCCGCCTCGGGTGCGCCGCCTCGGGTGCGCCGCCTCCGACCGCGCGGTCAGAGGCGGCACATCGTCATCAGGGTGGTCCCGTGGACCGGGTCCACCTCCGTGTGCCCGGTCTCGGTGAAGCCGACCTTGGCCAGCACGCGGCGAGAGGCGGTGTTCCACTCCCAGACCGTCGCCCACAGACGTTCGTGGCCCGACGCCCGCGCCCAGTCGAGCACTGCCAGGGAGGCCTCCGTCGCGTAGCCCCGGCCCCAGACGCGTCGGAGCAGCTCGAACGCCAGCTCCGGCTTCCCGGCCGCACCTCGCCCGCTGTCGACGAGCCCGCAGTAGCCGATGACGTCCAGCGTCGCCTTGCGCTCGACGGCCAGCAGACCGGTCGACGACGGCGGCTCGCTGCTGCGGATCGACTCCTCGAGGTCCGCGACCGTGGGCCGACCCTCCTCGTCGATGCGGCGGTGCGGCGGCACCCGCGGATCGCGCTCGGTCCAGAGCTCACGCTGGACGGCTGCCTCCGCGACGCGCCACGGTCTGAGCAGGAGGCGATCGGTCTCGAGCACGACCTCGCGGTCCGGAGCTGATCCACCTGCCATGGCCCCGACCCTTTCACGGCCAACGCTGCCGGTATGCCGCGTGGCCCGGCTGGATCGGCAGGGGCCCCGAGGGTCGGTCAGCCCGCGAGCTGGTCGCGGCGCCGGGTGAGATAGGCCCGCTCCGCCGCGTTGCCGGCCAGGCCGATGGCCCGGTCGTAGGCGGCCCGGGACTCGCTGCTGCGCCCGAGACGTCGCAGCAGGTCGGCCCGCGCGACGTGGAAGGCGTGGTAGCCGTCGAGGGCCTCGCCGAGCCGGTCGACCTCGGCCAGCCCGACCGCGGGGCCGTCGACCTCGGCGACCGCGACGGCCCGGTTGAGCCACACGACCGGGGAGGGGTCGAGCACTGACAGCCGGCCGTAGAGGGCCACGATCGTCGACCAGTCGGTGTCTCGGGAGGACGGCGCGTCGGTGTGGACCGCGTTGATCGCGGCCAACAGCTGGTAGCGCCCGGGCCGCTCCCCACCAGCCGCCACCACCTCGACCCGCTCGCGCAGCAGGGCCCTGCCCTCGGCGATCAAAGCCCGGTCCCAGGCGCCGCGGTCCTGCTCGTCGAGGGTGACCAGCTCGCCGGTGCGTGACACACGCGCCGACCGGCGCGCGTCGATGAGGAGCATGAGCGCCAGCAGGCCGGCCACCTCGCCGTCGTCGGGCACGAGGTCTCGGAGCAGGCGGCCGAGGCGGATCGCCTCGTCGGTGAGGTCGGCGCGCACCGGGTCCTCACCCGCACCGGCGAGGTAGCCCTCGTTGAAGACGAGGTAGACCACGGCGAGCACGCCGGAGAGCCGGTCGCGGACGTCAGCGTCCGACGGCACCCGGTAGGGGATGTGGGCTGCCTTGATCTTGGCCTTGGCGCGGGTGATCCGCCGCGCCATCGTGGCCTCCTGCACGAGGAAGGCCCGGGCGATCTCGGCGACGGTGAGGCCGCCGAGCAGGCGCAGGGTGAGCGCCGTCCGAGCCTCCATCGCCAGCGCGGGGTGGCAGCAGGTGAAGACGAGACGGAGCCGGTCGTCCTCGACCGGACCCGTCGGCTCGGGAGCGGTGTCGTCGTGCAGCATCAGCGCCGACTGGTGCTTGGCGTCGCGCTGGGACTCGCGGCGCAGCCGGTCGATCGCCTTGCGGGTCGCGGTCGTGACGAGCCAGCCGCCGGGGTTGGGCGGCAGCCCGTCGCGCGGCCACCGCTCCGAGGCGGCGGCGAACGCCTCGGCCGCGGCCTCCTCGGCGGTGTCGATGTCACCGAAGCGGCGCGCGAGGCCGGCGACCACCCGCGCCCACTCCTCGTGGTGGACACGCGTGATCGCCTCCTCGACGGTCGGACCGGTCACGGCTCCAGCATGGCTTCGATGGACTCCCCGGTGTGGAAGGGACGCACCTCCACCACGCCGCGGCACGCCTTGGATCCCTCAGCCGCCAGGGCGAGCGCCACGTCGAGGTCGTCCGCCTCGATGACCCAGAAGCCACCGAGGTGCTCCTTCGTCTCCAGGTAGGGCCCGTCGGTGAGGACCGGCCTCTCGCCCTGGCCGTCGACGGTGGTCGCCGTGGTCGCGGGCTCGAGTCCGTCGGCGAAGACGAGGTGGCCCTGCTCCCGGAGGCGGTCGTTGAAGTCGCCGGTGTCGGCGAACGCCTGGAGCATGGCCTCGCGTGAGGGGTAGGCGCCGAACTCGGTGGGCTCGGCCGGTCCGAAGACCGACAGCAGATAGCGGGGCATCGTGCTCACCTCTCCTCGGGGACGATCCGGATGCGGGTTGCATCCGCACTGGTCAGGTCGGTCATCGTGATCTCTCCTCGTCGCTGGGTGGGCCGGTGTCGGCTCCTCGTGTGCGTCGGCCCCGATGACCTCCGCTCACCGACTCCACGAACGACTGCGCCGAGATACGACACCGGCCACGCGCGGGGACCCTGGCTGGACGGAGCCGCCGGGGTGGTGTCGACTTGGGCCATGGATGCAGATGCGATCCGGGGGGCGTTCCTGGACTACATGACCGAGCAGGGCCACGTCATCATCCCGCGGGCTCCGCTCATCCCGAAGGACGACCCGACCACGCTCTTCACCGGCAGCGGCATGCAGCCGCTGCTCCCCTTCCTCCTCGGGTCCGAGCACCCCGCCGGCACCCGCCTGGCCGACAGCCAGACGTGCCTGCGCGTGCAGGACATCGAGGAGGTCGGCGACAACCGGCACACGACCTTCTTCGAGATGCTCGGCAACTGGAGCCTCGGCGACTACTTCAAGGATGAGCAGATCCCGCAGTTCTGGACCTTCCTCACCGACAAGGTGGGCCTCGACCCCGCCCGGATCCACGTCTCCTGCTTCATCGGCGACCCGGCCAACGGCATACCGAAGGACGAGGAGTCGGCCGCGATCTGGACCGGGCTCTTCGCCGAGGCCGGCATCGTCGCCGACCAGGTCGAGGTCGACACCGAGGAGCACGCTGCGCAGGTCGGCACCGGTGGCGCGCGCATCGCCTTCTACGGCAAGAAGAACTGGTGGTGCCGCGGAGGCAAGGCCGAGGAGATGCCGGTCGGCGAGCCCGGGGGGCCCGACACCGAGGTCTTCTACCTCTTCCCCCACATCGAGCACGACCCCGCCTACGGCGCCCACTGCCACCAGAACTGCGACTGCGGCCGCTTCATCGAGCTCGGCAACTCGGTCTTCATGGAGTACCGCCGCACCGAGACCGGCTTCGAGCCGCTCCCGCGCCGCAACGTCGACTACGGCGGGGGCCTGGCCCGCATCGCGGCCGCTGCCCTCGACACCTCCGACGTCTTCCGCATCGCGCTGCTGTGGCCGATCGTCGAGCGGCTCGAGGAGCTGTCGGGCCGGACCTACGAGGACGACACCCACGCCATGCGGGTCATCGCCGACCATCTGCGCGGCGCGACGTTCCTCGCCATCGACGGGGTGCGCCCGAGCAACAAGGCTCAGGGCTACGTCATGCGGCGACTCATCCGACGGGCCGTCCGCTTCGCCTTCGACCTCGGGCTGCAGGAGAACTTCTTCCCGCAGATCATTCCCACCGTCGCCGGCATCTACGACGCCCACTACCCCGAGGTGAAGGAGCACACCGACTTCGTCGTCGCGGTGCTGGCCAAGGAGGAGCAGGCCTTCCGGCGCACCCTGCGCAAGGGCCTCAAGCAGCTGGGCGGCTATCGCCGCACGGGTGTCACGGGCGCCGAGCTCTTCGTCCTCTACGACACGTTCGGCTTCCCGGTGGAGCTCTCGACCGAGGACGCCCGCAGGAGCGGCATCGCCGTGAGCGAGAACTGGCAGGCGGAGTTCGACGAGCACATGGCCGCCCAACGCGCCCGCTCGCAGCAGGCGACGAGCCTGCACGTCTGACATGCCGCCCATCCCGACCCCCGGGTCCACCGACGAGACGGAGCCCGCCGGGGTCGTCGCCCAGCAGCCCGGGCTCGCCGGCAGCTCGGAGCTCCAGGCGAGGGTCGTGGCGGCTGCCCGGGCGTCGGGGCGACCGCTGCTCGACGCCGGGCGCGGCCAGCCGAACTGGACCGCGACGCTGCCCCGGGCCGGCTTCTTCCGGCTGGGCGCCTTCGCCGTCGAGGAGTCGGGGCGCCTCAGCAGCCACGACCGGTGGGGCGAGCTCCCGCCGCCGGAGGGGCTCCACGGCCGCCTCGTCCAGACGCTCATCGCCGACGGCTCCGAGGGTGCCGCCTTCCTGGCCGACGCGCTGGCGTATGCCGTCTCCGAACTGGGCTTCGAGGCTGACGCCTTCGTCCACGAGCTCGTGCGCGCCGTGCTGGGCGCCGGCTACCCCGCCGACCCGGATGCTGACCCATCTCGAGCGGGTGCTCGAGCGCTACCTCGTGCAGGTAACCGGGGCGCCTGATGCCCCGGCAGGCACCCATCAGGTCTTCGCCACCGAGGGTGGCGCGGCCGCCATGGCCTACACCTTCCGGTCCCTGCGCGAGAACCTCGTCATCGGGCCTGACGACGCCGTCGCCATCGCCACGCCGGTCTTCACCCCGTATCTCCAGATCCCCGTGCTGGCGGACTTCGGGGTGCGCGTCGTCGAGATCCCTTCGGCCCACAACACCGACCACCGCTTCGACGACGGATTCCTCGATCGCCTGCGCGACCCGAGCATCAAGGTCTTCTTCGTCATCAACCCCGGCAACCCCGACACCCGGGCCATCCGCCCCGAGAAGCTGCTCCAGCTGCGTGACTTCGTCCTGACGGAGCGGCCCGACCTCGTCATCGTGGCCGACACCGCCTACGCCACCTTCATCGACGGCTTCCGGGGCATCTTCTCGGTGCTGCCGCGGCACACGATCCTCATCCACTCCTTATCGAAGAACTTCGGTGCCACCGGCAACCGCCTCGGCTTCGTGGCGATGGCGGCCGACACCGTCGTCGACGAGGTCATCGCTGCCCAGCCCGAGCAGGTCCGCGCGCTGCACGACGAGCGCTACTCCTCGATGACCTCGACGGCGCGCGACCTGCCCTTCATGGCGCGGGTGGTCGCCGACAGCCGCGAGGTCGCGCTGCACAACATCGCGGGCCTCTCGACGACCGAGCAGGTGCAGATGGCGCTCTTCGCCCTCGCCTACCTGCTGCCCTCGGGACGCGACTACGTCGACGCCACCCGAGCCGAGCTCGCCCGCCGGTCCTACGCCCTCTTCGAGCCGCTCGGTCTCGAGCCGCCGGGCGGCCAGGACAGCATGTACTACGCGCTCGTCGACCTCGTCGAGGTCGCGCGGACCCGTCGGGGCGACCGCTTCGCGACGTGGCTCGTCGACGCGGCGTCGGCCGAGGACGTCCTGCTCGCACTCGCCGCCGAGCACGGGGTCATCGTGCAGGCCGGCAGCATGTTCCACTCCGAGGCCTGGGACGTGCGCGCCTCGCTCGCCTCGCTCGACGCGGACCAGCTGCGGAGCCTCGGCGAGGCCGTCGTCGCGGTGCTGGACGCCCTGCCCGGCCCGGGTGCGGACGCCTGACCCGCCCAGGACACCCGGACGCGTCTGACACGACGGACACGCCCGACACGGCGGACGCTGCGCCGGTGCCTGGTCAGCCCGTGCGGCTCGCACCGCGCAGGAGGAACGCCGTGGCCGAGTCGACCGTGCGCAGCTGGTCGGCGTCGTCGTCCTCGATGCGGAAGCCCGCTCGCTTGCCGAGCCGCTCGACGAGCTCGACGAAGTCGAGGGAGTCGAGCTCGAAGGTCTCGCGCAGGTCGGCGTCGCCCGGCAGGCCGGCGAGGCTCGCGTCCGGCACGATCTCGCGGAGGGTGGCCTCGAGGATCTCCCTCGGCCACGGGCTCGAGACGCCGCCGATCGGTGTGGTGCTCATGCTGGTCACAGCTCCTCGGGTGCCTGCAACAGGCGGTCGATGGTCTTGAGCAGGCGCGATCCGGTCGCGCCGTCCGTGGCCCGGTGGTCGCCCGCGAGCGTCACCGTGACGAGGGGCCGCACTCCGAGCAGCCCGTCGACGGACCACGGCCGCTCCGCCACGGCCCCGAAGCCGACCAGGGCGACCTGCGGCGGATAGATCACGCCGAAGACGCTGTCGACGCCCTGGTCGCCGAGGTTGGACACGGTGATGCTCGGTGGCACGAGGTCGGACCCGCGCAGCCGCCCGCTGCGAGCGCGGCGAGTCAGCACCTTGATGTGCGCCATCATCTCCTCGACCGTCAGACCGTCGGCGCCGCTGATGGCCGGCACCAGCAGACCTCCGCTCCGCAGCGACAGGATGAGCCCGAGGTCGACACGGTCGGCCGGGCGGAAGGCACCGTCGATCCAGTGCCCGTTGAGCTCGGGCACCGCCCTGGCCGCACGCGCCGTCGCGGCGAGGAGCAGCGCGGCGGGGACGATCCGCTCCGACATCTCCAGCTCGCGGTTGCGCTCCTTCATCCACTGCATGCTGCGCCACAGGTCGACGGTGAGGCTGAGGTGGTAGTGCGGGATCTGCTGGTTCGACACCGTCATGAGCGCGGCGATACTCCGCCTCATGTCGCTCACGGGTGGCGGTGGCGGCGCGGCCGTCGGGGCCGCCGGCTTCACCTCGACCGGGGTATGCCGTCCGGCGCGGCGCACGTCATCCGCCCGGATCGAGCCCTCCGCCCCCGTGCCGGTCAGGAGGGCCAGGTCGACTCCCCCGTCCGCGGCGAGACGGCGCGCCAGCGGAGAGACCCGCGCCCGGGGCACCGCCGCCGACGACGGTGACGCCGCGGACGAGGGAGGAGCGGCCGCGGCGTGCTCGACGTCGTGACGCGTGAGGGCGCCGTCCCGGCCGGTGCCGTGCAGCGTCGTCGGGTCGACGCCCAGCTCCCGCGCGAGGTGGCGCAGCACCGGGGAGAGCGGCGGCCGGGCAGCCGCTGGTGAGGCAGGATGTGCGACGGGTGGCGGGGGATGTGGAGCGTCTGGTGGAGCGGCAGGAGGCACGACAGGTGCCCCCGTGGCGGGCGCACCGGTGTCCGCGCCGAGCACGGCGAGGGTCGCCCCGACCGGCACGGTCTGGCCCTCCTCGACGAGCAGCTGCGTCACCGTGCCCGTCTCGAAGCACTCGACCTCCACCGTCGACTTCGGCGTCTCGACGACAGCGATGATGTCGCCTCGCCGCACCTGGTCACCGACCTTGACGAGCCACTCGACGAGCATCCCCTGCTCCATGTCAGCGCCGAGCGAGGGCATGCGGAACTCACCCATGCACACCCACCGCCCGTCTCGCCGCGTCGGCGATGTCCTCGACCTGGGGCAGCGCCGCCTCCTCGAGGTGATGGGCGTAGGGCACGGGCACCTCTGCGGCACAGACCCGCTCGATGGGCGCGTCGAGCTCGTAGAACGCCTGCTCGACGATCCGTGCCGACACCTCGGCAGCGAGACTGCCCGTGCGCCAAGCCTCGTCGACGACGACGACGCGGTGGGTCCGGGTGACCGAGCCCATGATGGTCACGTCATCGAGCGGGCGCAGCACGCGCAGGTCGATGACCTCGGCCGAGATCCCCTCAGCCGCAAGCAGATCCGCCGCTGACAGGGCCTTGCCCAGCCCACCGGCATACGAGATGAGGGTGACGTCGGTGCCCGCTCGTCGGATGGCCGCGTGCTCGATGTCGACCGGCACGGGCTCGGCAGGCAACGTGCCCGAGAGGTTGTAGAGCGAGCCGTGCTCGAAGATGACGACGGGGTCGGGGTCCTCGAGCGCCGGCGCGAGCATGCCGCGCGCGTCCTCGAGGGTGGCAGGGGCGATCACCCGGATGCCGGGGATCGACGCATACCACCCCTCGAGGCTGTGCGAGTGCTGCGCGGCGAGCTGCCGGCCGGCGCCCGTCGTCATGCGGATGACGAGCGGCACGGAGAGCTGACCGCCTGACATGTGGCGCAGGGTCGCGGCGTTGTTCATGATCTGGTCGAGGGCGAGCAGGCTGAAGTTGACGGTCATGATCTCGACGATGGGTCGCAGGCCGCGCAGGGCCGCGCCGACGCCGGCGCCGGTGAAGGCGGACTCCGAGAGCGGGGTGTCGCGCACGCGCTCCTCACCGAACTCCTCGAGCAGGCCGAGGCTCACCGCGAAGGACCCGCCGTAGCGCCCGACGTCCTCGCCCATCAGGAAGACCCGGGGGTCCCGCGCCAGGGCTTCCCGATGGGCTTCGCGGAGCGCCTCCCGATACGTCGTCGTCACCAGCGCGTCGGCCGTCGCCGACGTCGGTGCCGACGTCGGCTGCTGCGTCGTGCGCACCGTGGTCGCGCTGCGTCCGCTCATGTCGACCTCCCGGCCACCACCGCATCCAGCGTGGCCACGTCATCGGGCGAGTCCTTCGCGTCCGTCGTGACGAAGCGCAGGAGGTCCTCGACCGGCTCCAGCGGTGCGCTGTCAGCGGCCTCGATGGCTGCCGCGATCTCGGCGTCGATCTCGGCCTCGACTCCCACCCGCCAGCGCTCGACCTCCTCGGCGGTCATCAGCCGTTGGCTGACCAGTCGCGCGGCCAGCGCCGGGATCGGGTCGGACTGCTTCCACGTCTCGATCTCGGCCTTGTCGCGGTAGCGATCAGGGTCATACATCGAGTGCGCGCGGAAGCGGTAGGTGCGCAGCTCGAGGAAGCACGGCTGCCCGCTGTCGCGCACGTAGGCGAGGGCTCGCTCGGTCGCCTCGCGCACGGCGATGACGTCCATGCCGTCGACCGTCCAGGCGACCATCCCGTAGGCCGCCGCGCGCATCGCGAGGTCGGTGGCCGCGTGCTCCCGGGCCAGGGCGGTGCCCATCGCGTAGCGGTTGTTCTCGCAGCAGAGGAGGACCGGCAGGTGCCAGAGCGCCGCGAGGTTGGCGCTCTCGTGGAACTCGCCCTCCGCGAAGGCGCCGTCGCCGAAGAGGCAGACGGTGACGGCAGGGTCGGCCGTCAGGTGGTCGGCCAGGGCGAGCCCGACCGCGACGGGCAGCCCGCCGGCGACGATCGCGTTGCCGCCGTAGAACCTCCGGCCGGCGTCGAAGAGGTGCATCGACCCCCCGCGGCCACCGCTGCAACCCGTCGCCTTGCCGAACATCTCGGCCATGATCGACGGCATCGGCACGCCCCGGGCGAGGGCGTGCCCGTGCTCGCGGTAGGTCGACACGACGGCATCGCCCTCAGCGAGGGCGCCGACCACGCCGACGGCGATGGCCTCCTCACCGATGCAGAGGTGCAGGAAGCCGCGGATCTTCGTCGCGCTGTAGAGCTCGGCGCACTTCTCCTCGAAGCGCCGGATCCGGATCATCTCGCGCAGCAGGCCGGTGAAGAGCTCCACGAAGAGTCGCCTGTTCACGGCGTCACCTCCGGGGTCGGTGTCCGCTCGCCCGCCCCCTCGATGGCGGGCTGTCCGGGCGAGGTCTCCACCGTGGAGAGGTCGCCCTCGGGCAGTCCGAGCTCGCGGGCCTTGAGCAGGCGCCGCATCACCTTGCCGCTGCGGGTGTGCGGCAGCGCCTGGTCGAAGGCGATCTCGCGGGGCGCGACCGAGCCGAGCCGGTGCCGGCCGAAGGAGATCAGCTCACGGGCCAGCGCCGGAGTCGGCTCGTGCCCGACCTTGAGCGTGACGAAGGCCTTGACGATCTCACCGGCCAGCGGGTCCGGCTTGCCGATGACGCCCACCTCGGCGACGGCCGGGTGCTCCATCAGCGCGCTCTCGACCTCGAAGGGCCCGATGAGGTGGCCCGCCGACTTGATGACGTCGTCGGCGCGACCGATGAACCACACGTAGCCATCGGCGTCGATGCGGGCGAGGTCTCCGCTGAGGTACCACCCGTCGGCGAAGGCACGCGCATAACGGTCGGGGTCATCGAGGTAGGCGCGGAACATCGACGGCCACCCGGGCCGCAGCGCCAGCTCGCCGACCTCGTCGGGGTCGGTGAGCACCCGCACGTGCCCGTCGCGCACCTCGGCGCGGCCGTCGGCCCCCTGGGCGAGCACCGCGACGTCGACCCCGGGGACCGGGCGTCCCATCGAGCCCGGGCGCACCGGCATACCGGGGAAGTTGCTGACCATGATGGCGCCGGTCTCCGTCTGCCACCACGTGTCGTGCACCGGCATCCCGAAGGCCTCGACGCCCCACACGACCGCCTCGGGGTTGAGCGGCTCACCGACGCTGACGACGTGCCGCAGCGCCGGGAAGGTGAACTCGTGCGCGAGGTCGGCGCCCGCTCGCATGAGCATCCGCAGCGCCGTCGGCGCGGTGTAGAAGACCGTGACGCCCTCGTCCCGGAGGATCCGATACCACCGCCGCGCATCGAAGTCGGCGGAGTCGGTGACCACCGTGACGCCACAGCTCAGGGGGCCGAGGATGCCGTAGGACGTGCCGGTGACCCAGCCGGGGTCGGCCGTGCACCAGTAGACGTCACCCGGGCGCAGGTCGAGCGCGAACTCGGCCGTGACGTGGTGGGCGAGGATCGCCTCGTGCACGTGGACGGCCCCCTTGGGCTTGCCCGTCGTGCCGCTCGTGAAGTGCAGCAGCGCTGGGTCGTCGGGCCACGTCGGCGCCACGACGTTCTCCTTCGGGTGGTATGCCGCCGCGCCGGCCATGAGCAGGCGTGACCACGGCATCGTCCCCACGGGGCACCCCCGCTCGTCGGAGTCGGTGATGATGACGTGCTCGAGGTCGGGCAGCTCGGACCGGTGGGGCGCCACCTTGCGGGTGTAGGAGAGGGTGTCGGTGACGAGCACGCGGGCGCGGCCCAGCGTCAGGCGCTCTCGCACCGGCTCGGGGCCGAAGGCCGGGAAGAGGGGACAGTAGACGCCGCCCGCCTTGAGCGTGCCGAGCACGGTGAGGTAGAGCTCGGGGGTGCGGGGCAGCAGCGTGCACACGACGTCGTGCGGCAGCACCCCGAGACGGCGCAGCGCGACCGCGGTGAGGTCGCTCTGCAGCCGCAGCTCCGCGTAGGTCAGCTCGAAGGCGGGGCCGTCCTTCTGAAGGAAGCGGATCGCGACGACGTCGGCGAGGGGGCCTGACGCGTGCCGGTCGACGGCTTCGTGGGCCATGTTGAGGCGCCCGGCGCCGTCGACGCCCAGCCAGTGCCGGGCGCCCTCCCAGGAGAAGGTGCGCCGCCGGTGCCCGTAGTCCCCGAGCAGCGGGGGGAGGGACGGGACGTGCTCGATGGGGCGCCGGTCGCCGACGCCGCGCTGGACTGCCAACTCGGCCATGAGACCACGATGCCCCGCGGCGGTCCGGCCGGGCAGGGACCAATGGCCCTGTTTCCCAGCACCGGTGCGGCGTGCACTGGTGGTGTGCCGACGACGAGTCACGGCACGTCGCCAACGAGGAGGAACGATGAGCACCAACACCCCCGGCAAGGCCACCGAACGTCGTGACCGGTCCCCCTGGGGAGAGCTGTCACCGTGGGCCGACCTGGCCCCCTGGGCCACGCGCATGCAGGACCTCATGGAGCAGATGTGGTCGCCGGCGCTGGCGGGAAGCGACTTCTCGCCCGGTGGGGAGCTGCGCGAGTCCGACGAGGCCTTCACCCTCGAGCTCGACGTGCCCGGGGTCGACAAGAAGGACATCACCATCGCCTTCTCCGGCCGCCGGCTCAGCATCCGGGGCACGAAGACGACCGAGAAGGAGGGCCAGGGCACGCTGCGCCACACGACGCGCACGTCGGGCAGCTTCACCTACGAGGCGATCCTCCCGGTCCCCGTCGACGAGACCGGCGTCACCGCATCGCTCTCCGACGGCGTGCTCCTCGTCACGATGCCCAAGGCCACCGAGGCCAAGCCGACGCACGTCGAGATCAGCTGACCGCCATGTCCGACCACACGCCCACGATGCACGCCATCGTCTATCACGGCCCCGGGCAGAAGGCCTGGGAAGAGGTGCCGAAGCCGGCCCTCCAGGCCGACACCGACGCCATCGTCAAGGTCGACACCGTCACGATCTGCGGCACCGACCTGCACATCCTCAAGGGTGACGTCGCCGCCGTGACCGACGGGCGCGTCCTCGGGCACGAGGCGGTCGGCACCGTCGAGCAGGTCGGCTCGGGCGTCAAGAACGTCGCCGTCGGCGACCGGGTCCTGGTCTCCTGCATCACCGCGTGCGGTGCCTGCCGCTACTGCCGTGACGGCAGCTACGGCCAGTGCATCGGTGGCGGCGGCTGGATCCTCGGCCACAAGATCGACGGCACGCAGGCGGAGTACGTCCGGGTCCCCTTCGCGGACACGTCGACGTATGCCGTCCCCCCAGGTGTGACTGATGAGGAAGTACTCATGCTCGCCGACATCGGGCCCACGGGCTACGAGGTCGGTGTGCTGAACGGCCGGGTCTCCCCCGGTGACGTCGTAGCGGTGGTGGGCGCCGGCCCGGTCGGGCTCTCCGCCATCATGGGTGCCAAGCTCTTCAGTCCGGCGCACGTCGTGGCCATCGACCTGGCCGATGCCCGACTCGAGGCGGCCAAGCAGTTCGGGGCCGACATCACGGTGAACCCCTCCCGCGAGAACGCCGTCGCGATCGTCCGAGGTCTCACCGAGGGCCTCGGCGCCGACGTCGCGATCGAGGCGGTGGGGGTGGCACCGACGTTCGAGCAGTGCACCGAGCTGATCCGCCCGGGTGGCACGGTCGCCAACGTGGGAGTGCACGGCGGCCCGGCCTCGCTGCACCTGGAGGAGCTCTGGATCAAGAACGTCACCATCACGACCGGTCTCGTCGACACGTACTCGACGCCGACGCTGCTCCGGCTGCTCGCGACGCACCAGATCGACCTGGCCCGCTTCGTGACGCACCGGTTCGCCATCGGCGACTTCATGCAGGCCTACGACACCTTCGCCGACGCGGCGCAGACCCGCGCCCTCAAGGTCGTGCTCACCGCCTGACGATCGAGAGAGCGATCCGCGCGAGCACATGGGCCGCGCGGATCGCTCTCTCGATCAGAGGTCGAGGTGCATGATGCGCAATCCGACCCGCTCACCGGAGGGCAGCTCGTGGGCGCGGGGCACCGTGCCGATCACCGTGAAGCCAAGGTCCTCGTAGAGCCGCACGGCACTCGTGTTGGTGGCGACCACCGCGTTGAACTGCATGGCGGCGAAGCCGGACGCCCGCGCCCACTCGAGCGACTCGACGACGAGGGCGCGCCCGACGCCCCGTCCGCGCGCCTCGGCCGCGACCATGTAGCTCGCGGTGGCCACGTGCGAGCCGGGGCCCGGCCGGTTGCGGCCCATCTTCGCCGTGCCGCGCACGAGCTGGCCCTCCGTCGCCACGGTCGTGCGCCCGCCCGGCCCGTTCTCGAGCCAGAGCGGCCGTGCCTCGGCCTCGGTGAGGTCGGTCGGGTAGGGGAAGGTGTCGCCCGCGCGCACCACCTCCTCGATGAGCGGCCACACCTGCGGCCAGTCCTCGTCGACGTAGTCGCGGACCACGAGCTGCTCTGCCATCGATGACTCCCGGTCGCTTCGTCTGTCGCTTCGTCTGTCGCTTCGTCTGTCGCTTCGTCTGTCGCTTCGTCTATCGCTCAGGCCTCGGGCACGTTGGCGTCGAGCTCGTCGAGCCACGCGGCACCCGCTGCATCGGACGGCATACGCCAGTCACCGCGCGGCGACAGCGAGCCGCCCGCGACGACCTTGGGCCCGTTGGGCAGCGCGGAGCGCTTGAACTGGTTGGCGAAGTAGCGCCGCACGAACACCTCGAGCCAGTGCCGGATCGTCGCGAGGTCGTATGCCGCGCGCTCCGCCTCGGGGTAGCCAGCGGGCCACTCCCCTGCCTCGCTGTCACGCCAGGCGTGCCACGCGAGGAAGGCGATCTTGGAGGGCCGATAGCCGCGGCGCAGCACGTGGAAGAGCGTGAAGTCCTGCAGCGAGTAGGGCCCGATCGTGGCCTCGGTGCTCTGCGGCTTCTCCCCCGCCTTGGCGGGCACGAGCTCAGGCGTGATTTCGGTGTCGAGGATCGAGGTGAGGGTCTCGCCGACGTGGTCCTCGAACTGGGCCGAGGTGACGACCCACCGGATGAGGTGCTGCATGAGGGTCTTGGGCACGCCCGCGTTGACGCCGTAGTGGCTCATCTGGTCGCCCACGCCGTAGGTGCACCAGCCGAGCGCGAGCTCCGACAGGTCACCGGTGCCGAGCACGATGCCGCCACGCTGGTTGGCGATCCGGAAGAGATAGTCGGTGCGCATGCCGGCCTGGACGTTCTCGAAGGTGACGTCGTAGACCTCCTCGCCGCGGCCGAAGGGGTGGCCCATCGCCTGCAGCATCTGGGTCGCCGCGGGGCGGATGTCGAGCTCCTCCCAGGTGACGTCGAGCGACTCCATGAGGGCGATCGCGTTGCTCTTGGTGTGGTCGCTCGTGGCGAAGCCCGGCATCGTGAACGCGAGGATGTCGCTGCGCGGCCGGCCGAGCCGGTCCATCGCCTTGGCGGCGACGATGAGCGCGTGCGTGCTGTCGAGGCCCCCGCTGACGCCGATGACGATCGTGGGGGCACCGATCGCCTTGAGCCTCTGCTCGAGGCCCGAGACCTGGATGTTGTAGGCCTCGTAGCAGTCGAGGGCGAGGCGCGCCTCGTCGTCGGGCACGAAGGGGAAGCGGTCGACCTTGCGGAGCAGGCCGATGTCATCGGTCGGCGGGTCGAGCTCGAGCTCGACGGTGCGGAAGCCGTCGGTGCGGGCTGCGAGGGTGCGCCGGTTGTCATCGAACGTGCCCTGCCTCTGGCGCTCCTGGCGCAGCAGGTCGAGGTCGATGTCGGTCACCGACGCGCGCGGCCCCTCAGGGAAGCGCTCGCTCTCGGCGAGCAGCGAGCCGTTCTCGTAGACCATCGTCATGCCGTCCCACGACAGGTCGGTCGAGCTCTCGCCCTCTCCGGCGGCGGCATAGAGGTAGGCGGCGAGGCACCGCGCCGACGCGCTGCGCGCCAGCAGGTGGCGGTCCTCGGCGCGCGCGACGGTGATGGGCGAGCCGGAGATGTTGGCGAGCACGGTCGCACCCGCGAGGGCCGCCTCGTGGCTGGGCGGCACCGGCACCCACATGTCCTCGCACACCTCGACGTGCACGACGAAGCCGGGCACGTCGGTGGCCCGGAAGAGCAGGTCGGGGCCGAAGGGCACCCGGTCACCGCCGACCTCGATCGTCTGCCCGCGCTGGTCGTCGCCGGGGGCGAAGTGACGCCGCTCGTAGAACTCGCGATAGGTCGGCAGGTAGGACTTCGGCGCGACCCCGATGACGGCACCGTCGTGGATGACGACCGCGCAGTTGTAGAGCCGCGAGCCCCGCTCGAGCGGCGCCCCGACGACGACGACGGGCCGCAGGCCGGCAGTCGCCTCGGCGACCCGCGCGATGGCGTCGTCGACCGCGTCGAGGAGGGGGTCCTGCAGCAGGAGGTCGTCGATCGCATACCCCGACAGCCCGAGCTCGGGGAAGATCGCGAGCGCGACGCCGTCGTCGTGCAGCTCGCGCACCTGGGCGATGACCGCATCGGCGTTGCGCTCCGGGTCGGCGAGGGCGACCGGCAGCGTGCAGGCCGCGACCCGCGCGAAGCCCTGGGCGTAGGAGCTGTAGAAGTCCATGGCCACAGTCAAGCGCACGAGCGGTGTGACAGGAGACTCGCCACGTGAGCGCCCCGCGACCCGGTAATTCTTACTACTATTCGTAGTAGCCAGGCGGACCCGCCCGACCACCACGGGAAGCTATCGCGAAAGGTGGCGACCATGTCTCCCAACGACAACCCCGTGCACGAGCTCCACCCTGAGGAGTGCTGGGAGTTCCTCCGCGGCCACGAGTTCGGCCGCCTCGGCTTCCACCTCGCCGACGAGGTGCACATCGTGCCGATCAACTACGCCGTCGACGACAACCGGCTGCTCTTCCTGACCGCCGAGGGCAGCAAGCTGCTCGGCGTCACGATGAACTCCGACGTCGCCTTCGAGGTCGACGAGATCGTCGACGAGCACGCGACGAGCGTCCTCGTGCGCGGTCGCGGCCGTCAGCTCGTCGGCTCCGCCGCGTGGGTGGCAGACCGCCTGCCGCTGCGGCCGTGGGTCGACACCCCGAAGTACATCGTCGTCGAGATCACGGCCGACGAGATCACCGGACGCCGCTTCGACCTGCACCGCCCGTGGCTGCACGCCCGGGTCGACTCCGCCGACTCCGCCTGACCCGACTCGCCCCGACTGGCCCCGACTCGCCGAGCCCCGTGCTCGGGTCGCGCGGACTCCGTTCGTGGAAGCCCGCGGGCCCACCCCTCGCCTGGGGCAGGACTCGACCCGGCCGTCAGCCGACGGCGTCGCGAGCCGCGACGAAGGCGTCGACGCACGCTCGCACGTCGTCCTCGGAGTGGGCCGCCGAGAGCTGCACGCGGATGCGTGCCTTGCCCCGCGGCACGACCGGGAAGCTGAAGGCGATGACGTAGACACCGTTGCCGAGCATGTGGTCGGCGATCTGCGCGGCCCGGCGGGCGCCGTCCTCGCCGGGGAACATCACCGGTCGGATCGGGTGGGTGCCGGGCAGCAGCTCGAACCCGGCCTCGGTCATGAGCGAGTGGAAGAGCGCGGTGTTGGCCTGGAGCACCTCGCGCTTCTCGCCGGAGGACGCGACGAGCTCGAGCGCCGCCAGCGACCCCGCCACAACGGCCGGCGCCACGGAGTTGGAGAAGAGATACGGGCGTGACCGCTGCCGCAGCAGGTCGACGATCTCCTGGTGGCTCGCGACGTAGCCACCCGAGGCGCCGCCGAGCGCCTTGCCGAGCGTCCCGGTGAGGATGTCGACGCGGTCCATGACGCCGAAGAGCTCGGGGGTGCCGCGTCCGCCCGAGCCGACGAAGCCCACCGCGTGCGAGTCGTCGACGAAGACGAGGGCGCCGAACTCGTCTGCCAGGTCGCATATCTCGTCGAGCGGCGCGTAGGAGCCGTCCATCGAGAAGACGCCGTCGGTGACGACGACCGTGTGCTGGGCCCCCGCCGCGCGGGCGGCCTCGAGCTGGGCGCGCAGGTCGGTCATGTCGGCGTTCTTGTAGCGGAAGCGCATCGCCTTGGACAGCCGCACCCCGTCGATGATCGAGGCGTGGTTGAGCTCGTCGCTGATGATGGCGTCCTCGGCCCCGAAGAGCACCTCGAAGACGCCGCCGTTGGCGTCGAAGCACGACGAGTAGAGGATGGTCGCCTCGGTGCCGAGGAACTCGCTGATCGTGGCCTCGAGCCGGGTGTGCTGCGTCTGGGTGCCGCAGATGAAGCGCACGGAGGCCATGCCGAAGCCCCACTCGTCGAGCGCCGTCCGGGCCGCCTCGACGACGACCGGGTCATCGGCCAGGCCGAGGTAGTTGTTGGCGCAGAAGTTGAGCGCCTCCGCCTTGAGCGTCGTCACGTGCGCCGCCTGCGGCGAGGTGAGCTCGCGCTCCCGCTTGTAGAGCCCGGCCTCCTCGATCTCGCGCAGGGTCTCGGCGATCTCGTCCTTGACTGAGCCGTACATCGGTGTCCTTCGCAGGTCGGCGGGGTGGGCGACACCGCAAGGGTATGCCGCAGGGCCCGTTCGTCGGGTCCGGCCGGGAGCGCACCCGGCGGGCGAACTGCTCCGATCCGACGACGGCTCGGTGGATTCGGCGACGAGCGGGCCCCCACAGGAGGACTCTGGGAGGTGAGTCTCGGGGCGTTCGGACGCAGAGGAGCCAGTCATGACCAGTCACCAGGGCGACCTCGCCCTCCTGCAGGAACCCGTCGCGCAGCAGCTGCTGCAGTCGCCGTCGCCGGCCCGCCTCGCCTACCTGTGGACCGACGGCACACCACGCCTGGTGCCGATCGGATTCCACTGGAACGGCTCCGAGCTCGTCTTCGGCACACCGCCCGACTCGCCGAAGACGAAGGCCCTGCACGACGGCGACTCCGTGGCCGTGTCGATCGACACCGACGCGATGCCCTACCACGTGCTCCAGATCCGGGGCCGGGTGCACACCGACACGGTCGAGGGGCTCTCGCCGGAGTACGAGGCGATGTCGAGGCGGATGATGGGAGACGAGGCCGCCGAGGCGTGGCTCGGCAACCTTCGAGCCATCACGAGCAGCATGACCCGCGTCTTCGTCACCCCGGAGTGGGTCGGACTGCTCGACTTCGAGACCCGCTTCCCCAGCGCGCTCGAGCGGGCCATGGAGCAGGCCGCAGGCTGACGGCGGCTGGGCTGGGGCGGGGCCGTGGACGCACCAGGAGCTGCGCGCAGCGACGACGAGCACCGCCGCGACGCGGCGCGGGACCGTTTCGCCAAGGCCCGCGTGGCCCGTCTCGCCACGGTCGACGCCGACGGCCGGCCCCACCTCGTGCCGGTCGTCTTTGCCCTCGTCGACGACGCCGTGTGGAGCGCGGTCGACGGCAAGCCGAAGTCGACCCGCGCCCTCCGGAGACTCGACAACATCCGGGTGAATCCGCGCGTCAGCCTCCTCGTCGACCACTACAGCGACGACTGGACGTCGCTGTGGTGGGTCCGGCTCGATGGCGACGCCCGGATCGTCGGTCGCGAGGAGGCTGAAGCAGCAGCGGCTCTCGCGGCCCTGACCGCGAAATACCCGCAGTACCAGTCGGATCCACCCGCCGGTCCGATGGTGCGCGTCGACATCACCCGGTTCGCGTCGTGGAGCCACGCGCCCGCCACCTGACTGCGACCATGGTCCTCCGGGTGAGCAGCGCTGCCACCGGGGCGGCGGAGTTCGCCGAAGCCGGTGTATCACGCCGGTCACCGGAGAACACTGTGCAGAGGGGCCGCCGCGCGGAACCGCGCGGCGCTCGGGTCGAAGGAGTGCACCATGGCGAAGCGAGCGCTTCTCATCGGGATCAACGAGTACGCCCTCCCGGGCGCCAACCTCCGCGGCTGCGTCAACGACGTGCACTCCATGGCGAGCGCCCTCACCGACGTCTACGGCTTCTCACCGTCCGACATCACGACGCTCCTCGACGAGGAGGCGACCAAGACCGCGATGATGGCGGCCATCTCCGATCTCGTCGACGCCGCAGCACCGGGCGACGTGCTCTACCTGCACTACTCCGGCCACGGGTCCAACGTGCCCGACAGCAACGGCGACGAGGTCACCGACGACCGCGACGAGATCCTGTGCCCGCACGATCTCGACTGGAACGACCCGCTGACCGACGACTGGCTGCGGACCACCTTCGACCGGCTCGACCCGGGCGCGTCGCTCACCGTCGTCATGGACTGCTGCCACTCGGGCAGCAACACCCGCGAGCCGCCCCGGCCGGGCGCCCCCGAGCCCGAGGTGATCTCACGATTCCTGCCCAACCCGCACGACGAGCGATCCGGTGGCTCCTTCACCGGCGCCCCGAGACGCCGGCGCCGACGCGGTGCCAGCGACGTGCACGACGTCGACCTGGTCGAGACGCTCCTCACCGGGTGCCGTGACGACCAGACGTCGGCCGACGCCCACATCGACGGCGCCTTCGCCGGAGCGCTCACCCACTACCTCGTGCGCGCGATGCGCGACGAGCCCGACGCGACCTACCGGCGGCTGCACGCGAAGACACTCGCCGGCCTGCGCAACGCCTATGAGCAGGTGCCCCAGCTCGAGGGTCGCTCCGCCCGCCTCGACGAGGCCTTCCTCTCGCCCACGGCCTGACGATGTCGACGCCCACGGTCAGCCCCGCACCCGCCGAGCCCACCCCCGCCGAGGAGCACCCCCTCGGCGAACCGTCGTCCGCCGTATCGCCAGACCCGTCGGACGACCCCGCGACCGACGGGTCGGCCTCCTCACCTCCTGACGGCCCGGCCGCTACCCCGACCGACGCCCCGACCGATCGAGTGACCGATCCACCGACGGGTGCCGCGAGCCTCGTGCTGACCGACGCGGTGCCCGAGCAGACGCCCGAGGCTGCACCCGAGGCTGCACCGGAGCCGGCGCGCGAGCCGACGCTTGAGCCGCTGGGCGACACAACCCCCGGAGCGGAGCCGGCACCGGCACCAGCACCGGAACCGGCGGCGTCAGAGGATGGCGCCGATCCGGAGCGACCACGCACGACCGTGCGGATCTCGCACGGCGACCTGCGCTTCGCGCGGCACCACGTCCTCATCGGGCACTACCCCGGCAGCACGCTCATCGGCGCGGAGGCGGCGCTCGACGACCTGCTCGACGGTCGACTCTCACGGGCGGCGCTGCTCGGCATCTACCCCGGGCCCCTCGAGACGTGCCAGGTCTTCACCGACCCGGAGGAGTGGACGAGGCCGCCGGGCGCCGTGGTCGCGGGCCTCGGCCCGGTCGGTGGCCTCAGCGCCGCCGCGCTCGCCCGCGCGGTGGCCCACGCCTCGCTCACGGCCGCGCTCGGCAACCTGGCCGTCGGCACCTCGGCGGCTCCCTCGGGCGTCAAGCACCTGCGTGTGTCCAGCCTGCTCATCGGCACCGGCCCGGGCGGGCTACCCGTGCGCGACAGCGTGCAGGCCCTCCTCACCGGCATCCAGCGCGCCAACGACCGGCTGGCCGACGCCGACCTCGCCGTGCACATCGCCGAGCTCGAGATCACCGAGGTGTGGCAGGACCGAGCGCTGCAGGCGGTGGCCGCCCTGGGAGCGTCGCTGACGAGCGGAGAGCTCTCCGAGTCGTTCACGGCCGACCTGCGCCTCGAGGAGCGCCCGGGTCGCCAGCGACGGCTCGTCTTCCAGGAGCCGTCGGGGTGGTGGCAGCAGGTGCGGGTGCGCAGCGAGGCCGACGGCGGCCTGACGTTCGAGGCGGCGCTGCGCCGGGCCGGCGCACCGACGCGGACGGTTCCGACCCAGCGCGCCCTCGTCGATCGGCTCGTGGAGTCGCTCGTGGACTCGCCGTCGCCCGACAGCTCCGCGGCCCGCACCCTCTTCGAGCTGCTCTTCCCCAACGACTTCAAGGCGAGGGCTCCCGACACCGACAACCTCGTGCTCGTCGTCGACCAGGGCTCGGCGCACTACCCGTGGGAGCTGCTCGACGACCGCACCACCGAGCAGAACCGCGAGCCGCTCGGGGTCCGGCGCGGCCTCGTGCGCCAGCTCGAGGGGTCCTCGATGCGCAGTCACGTGCTGTCGGCCACCGGCAACCGTGCCCTCGTCATCGGCGACACCGCGAGCGGCCTCGCCGCTCTCCCCGC
The DNA here is from genome assembly GCF_044793955.1 of Humibacillus xanthopallidus. Classification (GTDB taxonomy): domain Bacteria; phylum Actinomycetota; class Actinomycetes; order Actinomycetales; family Dermatophilaceae; genus Humibacillus; species Humibacillus xanthopallidus_C. Next base: position 4,273,624 of record NZ_CP084995.1, read on the forward strand.
TGCGCAGAAGGAGGCCAAGGACGTGGCGGCGGCCCTGCGCGACAGTGGGTTCGAGGCTGAAGCCCTCATCGGCGACAGCGGCACCAAGATCATCCAGTCCCTCTTCGACTCCGCCTACCGCGTCGTGCACCTCGCAGGGCACGGGGTCTACGACTGGCCCCTCGGTGACGGCACCGAGGCGCGGGTGACGGGCATGGTGCTCGGCAACGGGATGTATCTCACGGCCGGCGAGATCGGCCAGATGCGCCAGGTGCCCGAGCTCGTCGTCGTCAACTGCTGCCACCTCGGTGCCATGGGCGGGCTGCAGGCCACGACGACGGGCCGCACCACGGGCACCTACCACCGCCTCGCGGCGAGCTTTGCCACCGAGCTCATCGACATCGGGGTCCGAGCCGTGGTGGCGTGCGGCTGGGCTGTCGACGACAGCGCAGCGGCGACGTTCGCGACGGTGTTCTACGAGCGGCTCCTGTCCGGGGCGACCTTCGGCGAGGCGATCGCCGCGGCCCGCCAGGACACCTGGAGCGGGCACCAGTCGGTCAACACCTGGGGGGCCTACCAGTGCTACGGCGACCCCGAGTTCCGCCTGGCCCCCGACGCGGTCGTGCACCGCGAGAGTGCCTCGCGGTCACGACCGGCCACACCCGAGCAGGCCCGGGTCGACATCGAGAACCTCAGCCAGTCGGTCGACATCAGCCGCAACACCAAGGTGGGTCTCGAGCGCCTGCAGCATCTCTACGAGTCGCTCCCGACCGGTGACCAGCAGGACGACGCCCTTCAGGTGCTCCTCGCGCGCACCTACACGAAGTTCGGCGACGCACGCCGCGCCACCGAGCACTTCCAGCGCACGCTGGAGCACGGCGGACTCGCCCTGACCGTGCGCGACTTCGAGGTGTGGATCGACCAGATGGTCCGCGTCGCCGCGACGGCGACGGCGGACGAGGCGGACGACCGCGAGACCGTCGATCGCGCCGTCACCTCGATCGAGGACGCCATCGCCCGCCTGCAGCAGCTGCTGACCGATCCGGGCTCGCTGTTCCTCGGAGCCCACGCGCCGCAGCGGAGCGTGCAGAGCGCAGCCTCCTCAGACGGGTCGTCGCCCCCCACGGTGACGACTGCCGCCACCGTCGACCGGTTGTGGCGGGTGGCGAGCGCCTACAAGCTGCTGGCGGTCGTCACCTGCCCGGAGCGACCCGGGGCCGGTCCGCGGTCGGGCGACTGGGCACGGACCCAGGATGCCCTGACGCGGATGGCCGAGTGGTTCGACGCAGCCCGCACGGCCTCCGGCGTCAACGACCGACGCCGGTTCGGGGCCCTGGCCAACTGGCTCGCTGCCGAGCTCGCGTTGCGGTGGCGTCCGGTGGCGGGTCGAGAGCCCCTGCCGAAGGACACCGCGCGCACGCTCATCAAGCAGTCACTGGCCGCCGCCCGCGAGGAGGCCTACCTCTCCCGCACCTTCTGGACCGTGGCGGTCTATGCCGACCTCACGGTGCTGCGCGCCCTCTGGGGGCCGCGGGCGACCGAGGACGCGGCTCGCGAGGCACTGAGCCTCTATCGCCGGGCCAGCGAGCTGGGCAGCGAGGAGCAGCTCCGACAGGTGCGCGACCAGGTCGACTTCCTCGCGGTCATGGCAGGCACCGAGGCGCGCAACCGGGCTCAGTTCCTCCGCACCGTCCACGACGGCCTGGTCGCGATCGACGCCGAGCTCTCGCGCTGATCCGACGGGTGGGCAGGCCGGCAGGCGCATCGGCTGTCGGCTCCGGGTCCTGCCGGCAAGGACGCCGCCGTCGTCGTGGATGTGCGACCGGGCTGGCGGCCCCCCTAAGGTTGCCGGGGTTTGTGACGGTTGCTGGGTATGTCTGGTCTGCCGGACGACCGGCCCCTCGACCACCGACCCCCGGAGGAACCCACCCGTGCCGCACCGCTTCGTGCCCATCTGCCTCGCGACGGCCGCGCTGCTGGCCCTCGGCGCGTGCGGGAGCGGCACCGTCGAGGTGTCGCCCCAGGACGCCGCCGCTCACCCGGCCTGGGTGCGGGTGTCCGAGATCGTCTGCCCCTCGGGCGGCGACCGGCAGGGCTCGGTCGAGGAGCGCTCGGTGAGCTGCACCGACGACGCGGGTCGCCGGCTCGAGGCGACCTTCTACGGCGAGGCCGTCGAGCTCGACCGGCAGGTCGCCACGCTCGAGTGCGTGACCGCGGTGAAGTCGATCGCCGGCACCGACTGGATGGTGCCCGTCGTGGCCGACGACCGCATGGCCGGAGCCTTGCTCGACTCCGGCGGCATCAACCTCTGTTGACCTCGCCCCCAGGGGCGTCGCCATCGGCCTCGGGTGCCTCACCGGCGTCGGCGTCGAGACCGGCGTCGGCGTCGAGGAAGCGCGTCGTCAGGTCGGCGAGCTCGCGCGGTGCCTCGGTGTTGAGCACCGATCCCGCCCCCTCGATGACGGCCACCTCGCTGTCGCGCAGGAGCGCGGCGAGCTGCTGCGCGGCGGCGATGCCGGCCTTGTCGCGCCCGCCCACGACGAGCAGCACGGGCACGGTGACCTGACGCAGCGACTCGGTGCCGTCGAAGCCCTTGAGCGCGTCGAGCACGGCGAGCATCCGGGGCCGTGACACACCCGCGTCGACGAGCTTGCTCTCGGGGACGAGCCGCATCGCGAGCCGCTGCATCCGCAGCGCCCCCTTCGACGGTCGCACGAGTGGGCTGCCCAGCACGAGGCGCCCGACGAGCTCGGGCCGCTCCACGGCGAGCCGCAGCGCCACGCTCGCCCCCACCGACACCCCGAGGAAGTCGGCCCGGCGTATGCCGTGCAGCTCGAGCTCGTCGGCGACGCCGGCTGCCGCTGCGCCGAGGTCGAAACCGACGGGGTCCTTGGGCTTGAGACCACGCATCCACGGCGCGGTCATGGGCCTCCCCGCGCCGAGGGCGGAGACGGCGTCCTGCCAGGCGATGGGTGACTGGCCGAGCCCGTGCAGCAGCACGAGCGGGCGGGGGCGGTCACGCGGGGCGGGCGTGGGGACGGGGTCGGACGACATACGAGAACCCTTCAGCTCCAGTCGAGGACGACCTTGCCGCACTGACCCGACTGCGCGGTCGCGAAGGCCTCCTCCCACTGCTCGGCGGGGAAGCGGTGGGTGATGACCTGCGCGACGGCCGAGCGGAAGCGCTCGGAGGTCGCGATCATCTGCGACATGGCATACCAGGTGTCATACATCTCGCGTCCGTAGATGCCCTTGAGCGTGATCATGTGGGTGATCACCTTGCCCCAGTCGAGGTCGTAGCCCTGGTGGGGCAGGCCGAGCAGGGCGATCCGGCCGCCGTGGTTCATGTTGGCGATGAGGTCGCTCACGGCGGGGGCGGCGCCCGACATCTCGAGGCCGATGTCGAAGCCCTCCTTCATGCCGAGGTGCGCCTGTGCGTCGGCGAGGCTCTCGCGGGTCACGTTGATCGTGAGGTCGGCCCCAGCGTGCTCGGCGAGCGCGAGCCGGTAGTCGCTGGCGTCGGTGACGACGACGTAGCGCGCGCCGGCGTGCCGGGCGATCGCGGCGGCCATGACCCCGATCGGGCCGGCGCCGGTGATGACGACGTCCTCGCCGACCATCGGCCACTGCAGCGCCGTGTGGGTCGCGTTGCCGAGCGGGTCGAAGACGGCGCCGAGGTCGGGGTCGAGGTCGGCGGGCTGCACCCACGCGTTGCTCGCGGGGATGACGACGTAGTCGGCGAAGGCGCCGTCGCGGTTGACGCCGATGCCCTGGGTGCGGATGCACAGGTGGCGGCGGCCGGCCCGGCAGTTGCGGCAGCGGCCGCAGACGATGTGCCCCTCGCCCGAGGCGCGGTCACCGACCGTCAGGCCCGTGACGTCCTCCCCGATCTCGACGACCTCGCCATAGAACTCGTGCCCGATGACGAGGGGAGGCTCGACGGTCGACTGCGCCCAGTCGTCCCAGCCGGCGAGGTGCAGGTCGGTGCCGCAGATGCCGGCGCGCAGCACCCGGATCTTGACGTCGGCCGGGCCGCACGTGGGCTCGGGTCGGTCGGTGAGCTCGAGCCCGGGGCCCGCGGACAGCTTCGTGAGTGCACGCACGGGGAGAGTCTGCCACCCGCGATACTGGTGGCGTGCCAGAGACGGGAGCCCACCACCTCCGCCCGGGTGACAGCCAGCGCGTGGCCGGCGCCGTCGCCCGGCTGCGGTCCGCCGGTGAGCGGGTCACCCCCGCGAGGTATGCCGTGCTGCGCGTCCTCGACGCCGCTGACGTCTCGGACGAGCACCTCACGGCCGAGCAGATCGGCACCCGGGTCGCCGAGGCGGAGCCGTCGGTGCACCGCGCCACCGTCTATCGCACGCTGACCTCCCTCGTCGAGGCCCGCGTGGTCTCGCACGTGCACCTCGGCGGGTCGGCCACCGTCTATCACCTCGAGGTCGAGCGCCCTTCTGCTGCAACGGCGCACAGCCACGCCCACGTGCAGTGCTCGTCATGCGGTCGAGTCATCGACGTGCCGCACGACACCTTCGACCCGGTCGCGACACGGCTGCACGACGAGCTCGGCTTCCGGCTCGACACCTCGCACGCGGCCCTGCTGGGCACCTGCAGCGACTGCGGCTGAGCGCGGGGCCCGTCCGACCGCGCCAGCGACCGGTGCCGGAGGCTTCTGTCACATCCGCCCTCCGGCGTCGGCCGATCGCGGTTGACTGGTGGGGAGGCGCTGTCGCGCCGGGCGGCGCCACGCACCGGAGGGGGCAAGGAGCATGGCAGCCATCGAGGTCCAGGGCCTGCGCAAGGTCTACGGGGGCGTCGCAGCAGTCGACGGGATCGACCTGACCATCGAGGAGGGTGACGTCGTCGCCCTGCTGGGTCCGAACGGAGCGGGCAAGACGACGACCGTCGAGATCCTCGAGGGCTATCGCGCCCCCGATGCAGGCACGGTCTCGGTGCTGGGACACGACCCACAGACCGGGGGGCGCGCCTTCCGCGAGCGCATCGGGATCGTCCTTCAGGAGGCCGGCTTCGAGGACAGCTTCACCCCGCGTGAGCTCATCCGCCTCCACGCCGGCTACTACCCCCACCCCCGGGCCGTCGACGAGGTCATCGCCCTCACGGGCCTCGAGGACAAGGCCGACGCCCGCGTACGAACGCTCTCCGGTGGCCAGCGCCGTCGCCTCGACCTCGCGCTCGGCATCATCGGCGACCCCGACCTGCTCTTCCTCGACGAGCCGACGACGGGCTTCGACCCGTCGGCGCGGCGCCGGGCCTGGGAGCTCGTCGAGCGGCTGCGCGACCTCGGCGCGACGATCCTGCTGACGACCCACTACCTCGACGAGGCCGAGCACCTCGCCGACCGCGTCGTCGTCGTCGACCACGGCCGCATCGTGGCAGAGGGCACCCCCGACGAGCTCGCCGCCGCCGCGGGGGCGGCCACCGTCATCTCCTTCCGCGTGCCCGACGGACTGACCTCCATCGACCTGCCCGACCTCGGCCTCGACCGCCGGATCGCGGGGAGCGTCATCGAGGTGCGCACCGAGTCGCCCACCGCCGACGTCGCGACCCTCGCCGCCTGGGCGGTCGCGCGCGGCCTCGAGCTCGAGGCCCTGACGCTCGCGCGGCCGAGCCTCGAGGACGTCTACCTCGACCTCGTCGGGGAGCAGGGACGCGCCGAGGACGACGCGGACACCCAGGACACCGAGGACAGCGGGGCGGGCCGGGACGACGAGGCCGGCGGGAGCCACGGGTCCGGAGCAAGTGACGCCGCCGCCGCTCGGCGCGGAACGGTGGGCACGCACGTGAGGTCGAGGTCATGACCGCGGTCGCCACCGCACCCCGCACCGGCACGCAGGGCCACGGCGCCGAGGCCGGGATGCTCTGGCGCCAGACCCGTCACGAGCTCATCAGCCTCGTGCGCACGCCGATCACCCTGATCCTCAGCATCGGCCTGCCGCTGCTCTTCTTCGTGCTGCTCTCCGCGCTGGTTGGCAACCAAGTCGTCGACGAGACGCAGGGCGTGCGCCTCGTGCAGTTCCTCGCGCCGGGGATGGCGTCGTTCGGGGTCGTCATGGCGACCTTCTCGTTCCTCGCCGTCGGGCTGGCCGAGGCCCGGTCGCTCGGGGTCATCAAGCGCCAGTCGGGCTCGCCGGCGCCGCGCTGGGTGCTCATCGGTGGCCGCATGGGCGCTGCCCTCGTGCTCGGGCTCACCTCCACCGCCTTGGTGCTCGCGGCCGGAGTCGTCTTCTACGACCTCATCCTGCCGGGCCGGTCGGGTGCCGCCATCGTCGTGACGCTGCTCATCGCGTCGGCGAGCTTCAGCGCCCTCGGGCTCGCGCTCGCCATGGCGCTGCCGACGATGCAGCTGACGCTCGCCGTCAGCAACGGCGTCGTCATCCCGCTCGCCTTCATCTCCGACATGTTCATGATCGGGGGCCAGATGCCCCAGTGGCTCTCGACGATCGGCTGGCTCTTCCCCCTCAAGCACCTGACGGCACTCTTCTCCGACGCGCTCAACCCCTACCTCACGGGCAGCGCCTTCCAGCTCGACCACCTCGCGGTCATCCTCCTCTGGGGCCTCGCCGGTGCCCTGGTCGCCATCGCACTGCTGCGCCGTGACCGCGACCGCGACGCCTCCCGTGCGGCAGCACCGGCCGCACGATCATCAGCAGGGACGGGCGCGAGGGCACGTGCCCGCGCGGCTGATGCCGTGCCGCGCCGCACCGCATCACCCGCGCTCGGCGCGCTCCTGCTCGACCAGGTGCGGCACGCGCAGTCGATCCTCTGGCGCGACGCCTCGGCCGTCTTCTTCGCCGTCGCCTTCCCGGTCGTGCTCGTCGCCATCATCCCCGCCGTCAACGGTGGCGGCGACCAGCTCATGTCGAACGGCCTGCCGCTCGGCACGTTCTATGCGGCGACGATGGCGATCTACGGCGCTGCCGTGACGGCCTACGTCAACATGCCGCAGGGAGTCGCGGAGGACCGGGAGCGGGGTGTGCTCAAGCGCACCGGAGGCACCGCACTGCCCGCCCCGGCATTCGTCGCCGGCCGCATCGCCGGCGCCCTCGGTGTCACGCTCATCACCGGGCTCGCGATCGCGGTGCTCGCCGGTCTCGCCTACCGACCCGGGTGGCCGTCGGGGCTGCCGGCGGCCGTCGTCAGCCTCGTCATCGCGACCGTCTGCTTCGCCGTCGTCGGGCTGGCCGTCATGACCTTCGTCCGCTCGGCGCAGGCGGTCGTGGGGGTCACGCTCGGCACGCTGCTCCCCCTCGCCTTCATCTCAGACATCTTCGTCGTCGGTGCGAGCTTCCCACCCGTCGTCGAGGTGGTCTCGTGGATCTTCCCCCTGCGCCACGCGGCCAGTGCGATGACCGAGTCGATCGCCCCGGGAGCGGCCGGCGGCTTCGCGTGGGGCCACCTGGCCGTGCTCCTCGTGTGGACGCTGGCCGGGGCGATCGTGCTCCTGCTCCGATTCCGCTGGGAGGCAAGGGAGTCCGGTCACACCGCCCGGACGTCGAGGAGGTAGCCCTGGGCCGGGCCGAGCACCGGCACGGGCAGACCGACGTCAGTGAGCACTGCCCCCGGAACGACGAGTCCGTCCGCGGTGAGGGCGCGCTCCCACCACGCGGCCGGTGCCGACTCCACGACGGCAGGGAGCCCTGCCTCGGGGCGGACGCGGACGGCATACGTGCGGCTGGGGTCGAGCCCCGGCAGCGGCACGGCGCCCGTGACCGCGTCACGTCCCGTGACGAGACGGGCGACGGTGTATGCCGCCCTCCCGCCGTCGGGTGCGATGGTGCCGGTCACCTGGAGGGTGCCGTCGGGCGTCTCGGAGCGGGCGAGGTCACCGGTGTGCAGCAGCGGTCGCAGCTCGCGGGCGAGCGCCGTCCACGCCGTCAGCTGCTCGAGCTCCGCGGCCGAGCAGCTGCTGATGTCCCACTCGAGCCCCGCGTGCCCCTGCAGGGCCATGAGCATGCGGAAGCCGAGGTCGACGGTGCGGTGCGTCGTGTGGGCCGTCGCGGGGCCGATGTGCGTGCCCATGAGCTCGGCCGGCACGAGCAGGCTCGTCCAGCGCTGGATGCTGGCGCGCTCGAGGGCGTCGTTGCAGTCGCTCGTCCAGATGCGGTCGGTGCGGTCCAGCACCCCGAGGTCGACGCGGGCACCGCCGCTGCTGCACGACTCGATCTCGAGCCGCGGATGGCGGGCGCGCAGGTCGTCGAGGAGTCGATAGAAGGCGAGCGTGTGGGCGTGCACGGCCGGCGCGTCGACGAGCCGACGCCCGTCCGTGGTCGTCACGGTGTGCACGGCCTCGTGCAGGTCGCGGTTGTGGTCCCACTTGATGTAGTCGATGCCGGTGTCGGCGACGAGGTGGCTGATCCGCTCGAACAGCTGCCCGCGTGCGTCGTCGTTCGTGAGGTCGAGCAGCTGCTGCCAGCGCCACTCGCGCGGGGAGCCGTCAGCCGGGCGCAGCACCCACTCGGGGTGCTCGCGCACGAGGTCGCTGTCCTCGTTGACCATCTCCGGCTCGAACCACAGGCCGAACTCCAGGCCGAGGCCCTTGACGTGCTCGACGAGCGGGCCGAGGCCGTCGGGCCACACGTCGGGTGAGACGACCCAGTCGCCGAGCCCGGCGCGGTCGTGCCGACGACCGCCGAACCACCCGTCGTCGAGCACAAAGCGCTCGACGCCGATGCTGGCGGCCGTGTCGGCCAACGACTTCAGGTGGTCGAGGTCGGTCTCGAAGTAGACCGCCTCCCACGTGTTGAGCACGACGGGACGGGGACGCGCCGGGTGGCCCGGGCGCGCCCGGAGGCTGCGGTGGAGGCGGCGCGAGAGGCCGTCGAGGCCGTCGGTCGAGTGGACGAAGACGACCGTCGGGGCGGCATACGTCTCCCCCGGCGCGAGGCGCACCTCGCCGGGAGCGAGCAGCTCGCCGCCGCCCAGGACGGCGTGGTGGCGACCGGCGCCCTCGGGGAGCGCCTCGACCAGGTGCTCGTGGTTGCCGCTCCACGCGGTGTGCACGGCCCAGACCTCGCCGTGGCGCCAGCCGAATCCGGAGGTGCCGGCCATCATGAGCAGCGTGGCGTCGTGACCGGTGCGGCCGCGGCGGCTCGCCCGCAGGTGCGTGCCGTGGTCGAGGCGGCTGCGCTGCGGCGAGCGCTCGCGGCACCAGCGGCCGGTGAGGTCGAGCACCTCGTCCGCGCGCAGCGGCAGGGGCAGAATGGCGCGCAGCGCGGCGACGTCGAGCGGCACGGAGTCGGTGCCCGCGTTGGTCACCGAGGCGTCGACGCGCAGCACGCCGTGGTCGTCGAGGGCGTGCCGCAGCTCGAGGAGTGTGCCGTCGGGCGAGCTCGCGCGCGTCACGAGGGCGGCGTCGACGACCTCGCACGTGACGTCGTGCCAGCGCACCGCGCCCGCTGCGCCCGCGCGGTGACCCGCCCAGCCGGGCGTGCCCGACCAACCGTCGGCCTCACCCGGGAGCACGGTGAGCGGCCACGGGGCGTCGAAGGCGCTCGGGGGCATCGGTGCCGTCGTGACAGCGGACAGCGCGGCATACGTGCTCGCGCCCCCCGCGAGCGCGCTGCCCCAGTGCAGCACCTCGGGCAGCCCGGAGCCCCCGGCCCGCGGCTCGAGGACGAGCGCGGTGCCGGCGGACTCCAGGTGGAGCACTGACGGTACTGACGGGGCGGTCGGGGTGGGCGGGGCTGTCTGGTCGGTCACGTCATCCCTTGGTCGCGCCGAGCGTCAGGCCGGCGACGAAGTGTCGTTGGAGCACGAAGAAGATCACGAGGGTCGGGATCGCGATGATCATCGACCCGGCGGCCACGAGGTTGTTGTCGGTGAAGAACTGGCCGCGCAGGTTGTTGAGCGAGCTGGTCACGGGGTACTTGTCGCCCTGCTGGAGCAGCACCGTGGCCCAGAAGAACTCGTTGTAGATCCAGGTCGTCTGCAGCACGGCGAGCGCGGCCAGGGCCGGGCGGCAGAGCGGCAGGGTGATCTGGAAGAACTGCCGCGACACGCTCGCCCCGTCGATGACCGCCGACTCGTAGAGCTCCTTGGGGAGCGCCTTCATGTAGTTGCTCAGCACGAAGGCGCAGAAGCCCGTCTGGAAGGCGACGTTGACGAGGATCAGCCCCTGGAAGCTGTTGAGCAGCGTGCCCGACTCGCTGAACCAGAAGGGCACCTCGATCGCGCGGAACATCCGGTAGACCGGGATGAGCAGCGCCTGCGGGGGGAGCAGGTTCGCGGCCATGAAGAAGCCGAGGAGCGCCAGGTTGAGCTTCCAGGAGAAGCGGGCGACGACGAAGGCGACGCAGGCCGAGAGGAAGAGCGTCAGCACCACGGCCGGGACCGTGATGATGAAGGAGTTCCAGAAGTGCAGCCCGAAGTCTCCCTGCGCCCAGGCGTTGGTGTAGTTGTCGAGGGTGAAGCCGCCCCACGACATGTAGCCGTTCTGCGCCGTGAACGCGTAGTCGCGGAAGGAGTTGACGAGCGCGAGGAGCAACGGGAAGAGCCAGATCAGCGAGATGACCGTGAGGATCAGCGGCATGAGCCAGCGACGGCCCGACCGGGCGCCGCCCTCGCGTGGCTTGAGCAGCGCCTGCTCCCGCTCCTGCACCGGGTTGGAGGTGAGGGACATGTCAGTCCTCCTTCATGGCGATGCGCAGGTAGATGAAGACGAGCACGCTCGAGATGAGCAGCATGATCGTCGCGAGCGCCGACCCGAAGCCGATGCGACTCGCCTCCCCCACGACGTTCTGGGTGACGAGGGTCGAGATGAGCTCGAGCCCGTTGCGGCCCTTGTTGATCACCCAGACGAGGTCGAAGGCGCGCAGCGACTCGATGAAGGTGACGACGAGGACGATGATGTTGATCGGCCGCATGACGGGGAAGACGACACGGAAGAAGGTGGTCGTCTCACTGGCCCCGTCGATCTTGGCTGCCTCACGCAGCGACGGGTCGACGCCCTTGAGGCCGGCCAGGTAGAGCAGCATGATGTAGCCGGCGTGTCGCCAGGACGCCGCGACGAGCGCTGCCCACAGGTTGACGTCGGGGTCGCCGTACCAGTCCGTCGTGCCACCCGTGATCGCGTTGAGCAGACCCTGGTCACGCGAGTAGATGAGCTGCCAGATGAAGCCGATGAGGGCGAGTGACAGCACCACCGGCAGGTAGATGCTCGTCTGGTAGAACCGGGTCCCCGCGACCCCCCGGTCGACGAGGACAGCGAAGAGCATCCCGAGCGGGGTCGCGATGAAGAACATCACGCCCAGCCAGATGAGGTTGTGCTGGATCGCCGGCCAGAACGGCGGGTAGATCGTCGCGATGTCCCGGTAGTTCTGCAGCCCCACCGTCTCGATGCCGGAGAGCGGCCCGATCCCGTCCCAGTTGGTGAACGAGAGCAGGACCGAGCCGATCGCCGGGAGCCAGACGAGCCACAGGACCAGGAGGGTCGGCACGATCACCATCAGGGAGACGACGATCTTGTCGCGTCCCGTGAGCTGGTCGATGCCTCTGTACGTGCGCTTGCTCGCCATGGCGGCATGCCTCCTGGTCAGGAACCGAAGATGCTCTTCTTCTGGGCCTGGATGCTGTTGCAGAGGCCGTCGATGTCAGCAGGGTTCTTGATGAAGTCCTGGATGGCGGGGATCATCACGGTCGAGGCGAAGTCGGGACGCGTGTCGCGGTCCATGAACTGGGTGATCGACTTGGCGGACTTGACGAACTCGGCCGACTTCTTCTGCAGCGCCGTGTAGCCGCTCGTGTCGGCCTTGTCGTTCGTCGCGATGACGCTCGGGTCGGCCGCAAGGGCGAGCAGCTGGGCCTCGGGCTGCGAGATGTACTGGAGCAGCTTCTTGGCGGCGGCCTCGTTCTTGGGCCGGGCGCTCATCATGTAGCCGTCGATCGGCGCCTCGACGGCGTCCGTGCCGATGGTCGAGTCGATCTCGGGGAAGCCGAAGAAGTCGAGGTCGTCCTGCTCGGCGCCCTTCTCGAACTGCTGGGCGAGGAAGGAGCCGAGGACGTACATGCCCGACTTCTTCTGCTGCAGCGACTGGGCGGCCTCCTGCCACGTGCGGCCGAGCGAGTCCGCCTGGTGCAGCGGGAGGATGCCGGCCCAGGTGTCGAAGACCTTCTTGACCTTGGGGTTGGTCCAGTCCTCCTTGCCGGCCATCAGGCTGACGTGGAAGTCGTAGCCGTTGACGCGCAGGTTGATCTGGTCGAAGGTGCCCATGGCGGGCCAGCCGTCCTTGTCGCCGAAGGCGATCGGGGCGAGGCCGTCCTTCTGCATCTGGGCGCCGAGGGTCTTGAGGTCGTCGAGGGTCTTGGGGACCTCGTAGCCCTTCTCCTGGAAGACGCTCTTGCGGTAGAAGACCGCCCACGGGTAGTTCGTGATCGGCACGAAGTACTGCTTGCCGTCGGCGCCGGTCGACGCCTTCTTCATCGCCTCGCCCATGCCGTCGATGTCGGCCCAGACGTCGGAGATGTCGCCCGCGAGGCCCTTCTCCGCGAAGAACTGCATGCGGTAGCCCGCGAACCACGTGAAGACGTCGTCGGGCGAGCCCTGCAGGTAGTTGTTGATGTTCTCCTGGAAGGAGTTGTGGTCGACGGTGTTGATCTTGACCGTGGTGCCGGGGTTCGCCTTGGCGAAGGCGTCCATGTAGGACTGGACGGCGGCCTTCGGCACGGCGTCGGACTGGTTGGAGCCGACGGTCACGGTGCCGGAGACGGCTCCCGTCGGCACGCCCGTGCTCGTTTCGCTGCCGCTGCCGCAGGAGGCGAGGGTGCCGGCGCCGAGGAGGGCACCGACGCCGAGCGCGCCGCGGAGCAGGGTCCGACGGTCGACGCCGCGGACGGAGGGGGGAACCATGCGGGCCAGGTAGTCGGCCTCGCTCGAGGGGCGGGTCATTGCTGTCTCCTTTGACGCTGTGCCGGGATGTTGCCGGGGTGACAGTTTCGAACATCCATCACCACAAACCTTCAACAACAAACAGAGAATGACGGTGCCAGGTGGCCGTGTCAAGCGATTCGCGAAGACTCGCAGACGTCCGCGACCGAACCGAGACCTGCGATGCCGGAGGACCGCGAATTTACACCGTTGTAAACGGGATTCGGCTCGTGCACGCACGGATCGGGCGTGTCCGCCAGCCCGGTTGCAGCCAGGACCTCCTCGGCCGGACGGTCGCCTGGCCGGGGGTGCACGACCGCCAATAGCCGAGAACGCTCGTGAACCGGACCCACCCGGAATGTTTGAAAATGTTGACATCGCCGCACTGGAGGCGACACCCTGTGTGCCATGCGTTCATGGCCGACGAAGACCCTCGCACTCGGTGGCGACTACAACCCCGAGCAGTGGCCCCGCCCTGTCTGGGACGAGGACATCGCCCTGATGCAGCGGGCCAACATCTCGTTCGTCAGCCTCGGCATCTTCTCGTGGAGCTGGCTCGAGCCCGCCAAGGGCGAGTACGACTTCGAGTGGCTCGACACGATCATGGACAAGCTGCACGCCGGCGGCATCGCCGTCGACCTCGCGACGGCGACGGCCACCCCGCCGCCGTGGCTCTCGGCGGCCCACCCCGAGATCCTGCCCGTCGACGTCGACGGGCACACGCTCTCGCCGGGCAGCCGGCAGACGTGGTGCCCCACCTCCCCCGTCTTCCGCGAGTACGCCCTGGCGCTGACGCGGCAGATGGCGACCCGCTACCACGACCACCCCGGCCTCGCGATGTGGCACGTCTCCAACGAGTACGCCTGCCACAACCTGCCCTGCTACTGCGACGAGTGCGCGCGCCACTTCCGCGCGTGGCTGCGTCGGCGCTACGACGCGCTCGAGGCGCTCAACGACGCGTGGGGCACGGCCTTCTGGAGCCAGCGCTACACCGACTGGGAGCAGATCCTGCCCCCGCGCCGCTCGACGACGTTCAACAACCCGACGCACGTGCTCGACTACAAGCGCTTCAGCTCCGACGCGCTGCTGGAGCACATGCGCGGTGAGCGCGCCGTGCTCGACGAGCTCTCGCCGGGCGTGCCCGTCACGACGAACTTCATGACCCTCGAGCACTTCCGCCACCTCGACTACACCCAGTGGACCCCGACGGTCGACGTCGTCAGCACCGACCACTACATCGTCGACGCCCTCCAGCACCCCCGCGCCGAGCTCGCCTTCAGCGGTGACCTCACCCGTGGCCTTGCCGGCGGCGCCCCGTGGATGCTCATGGAGCACTCGACGAGCGCGGTCAACTGGCAGCCGACCAACCACGCCAAGGCGCCCGGCCAGACGATCCGCGACGCGCTCGCCCACGTGGCCCGGGGCGCCGACACCATCGCGTGGTTCCAGTGGCGCCAGTCGCGCGCCGGCTCCGAGAAGTTCCACAGCGCCGTCGTGCCGCACGCCGGCGCCGACAGCGCCCGCTTCCGCGAGGTCGAGGAGCTCGGGCGCATCGCCGGCCGGCTCGGCGAGCTCGTCGGCAGCCGGGTGGAGTCGCGCGTCGCGATCCTGCACGACTACCAGGCGATCTGGGCGGCCGAGGGGCCCTGCATGCCGTCCTCCGAGCTCGACGCCCTCGAGGCAGCGCACGCGATCCACCGCCAGCTGCACGATCGCGGCGTCACCGCCGACGTCGTGCACCCGAGCGCCGACCTCACGGGCTACGCCCTCGTCGTCGTGCCCCAGCTCTACCTCGTCACCGACGAGCACGCCGCGACCGTCGCCGCCGCGGCCGAGGCCGGCTCCCAGGTCGTCGTCACCTACTTCTCCGGCATCAGCGACGAGCACGACCACGTGCGCCTCGGCGGCTACCCGGGCGCCTTCCGCGACCTGCTCGGCGTGCGGGTCGAGGAGTTCTTCCCGCTCGGCCCCGACGACACCGTGCAGCTGGCCGACGGCACCGGCACGTGGTGGAGCGAGGACGTCACCGTCCTCCCCGGCACCGAGGTCGTGTCGACGTATGCCGTCGGGCCCCTCGCCGGTCGTCCCGCGGTCACGCGCCGCGACGTCGGCGGCGGTGCCGCCTGGTATCTCAGCACCCTCCCCGACGACGAGCGTCTCGGTGCCCTGCTCGACGGCGTGCTGTCGGCCGCGGGCGTGGAGCCCACGGTCACGGGTCTGCCGCGCGGGGTCGAGGCGACCCGGCGCCGTGACGACTCGGGCTCGTGGCTCTTCCTGCTCAACCACACCGACGCCGAGCAGACGGTGCGTGCCACGGGCCACGACCTCGTCGCCGACGGAGCCATCGACGGCGCGGTGCGACTCGCTCCCGGTGGCGCCGCCGTGATCCGGGAGGAGTGACGATGCTTGCCAGCCAACGCCGCTCGGTCATCCTCGACCTCGTCGAGGAGGCCGGCGCCGTCAAGGTGTCCGAGCTCGTCGAGCGTCTCGGGGTCTCCGACATGACGATCCGGCGCGACATCGAGCGGCTCTCGAGCGACGGCCTGCTCGAGCGCGTCCACGGTGGCGCCCTCGCCCTCGGCGGCGCGCACAGCAGCGAGGAGCCGGGCTTCTCGGCCAAGTCGCTGCTCCAGCTCGGCCAGAAGCAGTCGATCGCCCAGGCCGCCGCCACGCGGGTGGCCCCCGGCAGCGCGATCGGCATCTCAGCCGGCACGACGACCTTCGAGCTCGCCCGGGCGGTCAAGGACGTGCCGCAGCTGACGGTCGTCACCAACTCCGTGCCGGTCGCCCAGCTGCTCCACGAGTCGGGGGCCCCTGGCCAGACCGTCGTGCTCACGGGCGGTGTGCGCACGCCCTCAGACGCCCTCGTCGGCCCCGTCGCCGTCGCCGCCCTGCGCTCGTTGCACGTCGACCTGCTCTTCCTCGGCGCCCATGGTGTCGACGCCACGACGGGGCTGACGACGCCCAACCTCGTGGAGTCCGAGACCAACCGGGCGCTCGTCGCCTCGGCCCGCCACGTGTGCGTGCTCGCGGACTCCTCGAAGTGGGGCACGATCGGCCTCAGCACCTTCGCCGCCCTCTCCGAGATCGACCTGTTCGTCACCGACAACGGCCTGCCCGAGCGGGCCCGAGCCGCGCTCTCCGACGCCGTGGGCTCGCTCGAGATCGTGGAGGCCTGATGCACAACCGGATCACCAGACGTGAGCTCGCCGACGGCCGCGAGATCATCTACGTCGACGAGCCCGGCGCCCCCGAGCGCCATGCCGTCGACCCGCGCCCCGTCGAGGAGCGCGTCCATGCCGGCGAGATCCGGTGGGATGCCCTCGTCGCGGACTGGGTCGCGGTCGCCTCGCACCGGCAGAACCGCACCTTCATGCCGCCCAAGGACGAGTGCCCGCTCTGCCCGGCCGGGCTCGGGTCGATGCCGTCCGAGATCCCGGAGCGCGACTACCAGGTCGTCGTCTTCGAGAACCGCTTCCCGTCCTACTCGATCGGTGCAGAGGGAGCCGACGCCCCTGATCCTGCAGGCGTCTTCGGCACCCGCCCCGCAGCGGGCCGGTGCGAGGTCGTGTGCTTCACCAGCGACCACGAGGCGTCGTTCAAGGACCTGCCCGTCGAGCGCGTGCGCACCGTCATCGACACGTGGGCCAATCGCACCCGCGAGCTCGGCGCCCGGCCGGAGGTGGAGCAGGTCTTCTGCTTCGAGAACCGCGGCAAGGAGATCGGCGTCACCCTCCCCCACCCGCACGGTCAGATCTACGCCTACCCCTACCTGCCCGCCCGCTCGGCGCAGCTGCTCGACGCGGCGCGGCGCCACCACGAGCGCACCGGGCGGCTGCTGGGGGCCGACATCCTCGCCGCCGAGCGCGCCGACGGCTCGAGGGTCGTCCTCTCGGGGACGCACTGGACGGCATACGTCCCCTTTGCGGCCCGCTGGCCGGTCGAGGTGCACCTCGCCCCGCACCGCGACGTGCCTGACCTCGACGCCCTCGACGACGCGGAGCGCGACGAGCTCGCCGCCGTCTACCGCGACCTGCTGGGGCGCCTCGACCGCTACCACGTCGACGAGCACGGCGCACCGGTGCGGCTGCCCTACATCTCCGCGTGGCAGCAGGCTCCGGCCAAGACCGGTCGTGACGTGTCGCGGCTGCACCTGCAGCTCGTCTCGGTGCTGCGTGGACCCGGCAAGCTGAAGTTCCTCGCCGGCTCGGAGTCCGGCGTCGGCGGCTGGGTCAACGACGTGGCTCCCGAGCGCGCGGCCGCCCGCCTGCGCGAGGTGGCCCCGTGAGCGAGCGCAGCGGGGCCGAGGTCGTCGCAGCGGTGACCGCCGCCTTCGAGAGGACCTTCGGGGCGGCACCCGACGGCGTGTGGTCGGCGCCGGGCCGGGTCAACCTCATCGGTGAGCACACCGACTACAACGGCGGACTCTGCCTGCCGATCGCTTTGCCGCAGAGGACGTTTGCCGCGGTCTCGCGCCGTGACGACGACCTGGTGCGCATGGTCTCGGCGCAGCAGGAGGGCACGTCCGAGGTCGAGATCGACGACATCTCGCCCGACCGCCCGGGAGGTTGGGCTGCCTACGTCGCCGGCGTGCTGTGGGCCCTGCGGCGCGACGGGCTCGAGGTCGGGGGCCTCGACGTCGTCGTGGACTCCACCGTGCCCTTCGGCGCCGGGCTCTCGAGCTCGGCAGCGCTCGAGTGCGCGGTGGCGGCCGCCGTCAGCGACCTCCACGGCCTCGGCCTGCTCGACTCCGCCGAGGGCCGGGCCCGGTTCGCCGCCCTGTGCGTCGAGGCCGAGAACGTCATCGCCGGCGCACCGACCGGAGGAATGGACCAGTCGGCGTCGCTGCTCTGCGACGAGGCCGCGGCCCTGCTGCTCGACTGCCGGTCCGGCGACACGGAGCAGGTGCCCTTCGACCTCGCCGGTGCCGGGCACGCGCTGCTCGTCACTGACACCCGGGCCGAGCACGCACTCGTCGACGGGCAGTATGCCGCTCGGCGCGACGCGTGCGAGCAGGCAGCCCGGGTCCTCGGGGTCGAGACGCTGCGAGAGATCGCCCCCGCCGACCTGGACGGGACGCTGGGCCGTCTCGACTCCGAGGAGCAGCGGCAGCGGGTGCGTCACGTCGTCACCGAGATCGAGCGCGTCACCCTCACGGTCGGTGCCCTACGAGCCGGAGACCTCGCCGAGGTCGGGCGGCTCTTCGATGCCTCGCACGCCTCGCTGCGCGACGACTACGAGGTGTCGTGCGACGAGCTCGACGTCGCGACCGCGACCGCGCGTGCCCACGGCGCGCTCGGCGCCAGGATGACCGGCGGCGGCTTCGGCGGATCGTGCATCGCGATCGTGCCCGCCGGCCGGGTCGAAGAGGTGGCGGGGGCGGTCGCGGCGGCCTTCGAGGAGCACGGCTACACGCCGCCGGTCTCCTTCGCCGTCGTCGCGAGCGCCCCCGCGCACCGCGACGCCTGACGCGACGCCTGACGCGACGTCGAGGCCCGCAGACGCGTAGGTGAGTGGGCACTCGACTCTCCCTGGTCGAGTGCCCACTTTCTGACGCCCCCCAATCCGTCGAGTGCCCACATCCCCACGCCCTGCTGGCTAGGGTGCGACGCATGACCTCGGCGACGTCGCCTGCCCCGAGCCCTGTCCCGAGTTCTGCCCTGCCCGCTGCGGTTCGGCGCGGCTACGGGCTCGGGTCGGTGGCGACCGGCGCCTTCGGCACGGTGCCCGGCCTGCTGCTGCTGCCCTACCTCACCGACCGCATCGGAGTCAGCGCAGCCCTCGCGTGCGTCATCGTCTTTGCGCCCAAGGCCTGGGACGTCGTGCTCAACCCCGTCGCCGGGCGCATCAGCGACCGCTCGCAGCACCCTGACGGCAAGCGTCGGCCCTTCCTGATCCGTGCGGGCCTGCTCCTCGCCGCCTGCTTCGCCCTGCTTTTCCTCGGCCCGACCTCACCGCCCTGGGCGGGCGCCGCCTGGGTGGCCGTGGCCTACCTCGCCTGCGCGACGGCGTACAGCTTCTTCCAGGTGCCCTACGTCGCGATGCCCGCCGAGATCACCGACGACTACGACGAGCGCACCCGGCTCATGACGTGGCGCGTCGCGATCCTCGCGCTCGCCATCCTCGTCAGCGGCGGCCTCTCGCCGGTGATCCGTGAGGCGTTCGGGCCCGTATGGGGCTACCGCGCGGTGGGCTTCTTCGTCGCGGCACTCATCGCCCTCGGCGCGTGGGGCGCCTGGCACGGCACGAAGCGGGCGCGCGTGGTGGCGGGCGCCGTGACGAGCACGTCCTTCGGCGACCAGCTGCGCCTCATCCGCTCGGACCGGCCGTTCCGGCTGCTTCTCACGACGTTCGTCCTGCAGGCGCTCGCCACGGGCGCGATGCTCGCCGGCGTCGACTACGTCGCACGGTGGGTGCTGGGTGCGCCGAGCGCGGCCAGCCTGCTCTTCGTCTGCTTCGTCGCGCCCGCGCTCGTCGTCACCCCGCTCTGGCAGCGCTACGGCACGGCCCGCGACAAGAAGCGCGGCTACCTCCTCGCGTCATTCCTCCTCGGGGGCGGGGCCCTCGCCCTGGTCCTGTCGCGCTCGATGCCCGCCGGCGTGGTCTACCTCTGCGTTGCCGTCGTCGGGGTCGGCTACGCGGGCGCGCAGATGTTCCCGATGGCGATGCTCCCCGACGTGGCGAGCCGCACCGGCGACGCGCAGTCGCGCGTGGGTCTCTACACCGGCGTGTGGACCGCCGGGGAGACGCTGGGCCTCGCTCTCGGGCCCGCCGTGTATGCCGTCGTGCTCGCTCTCGGGGGCTACGTGTCGTCCACCGGGACGGTTGCCGTCCAACCCGATTCGGCGGTCACCGCGATCGCCCTCGGTTTCTCGCTCGTCCCGGCTGCGCTCGTCGCGATCTCCCTCCTCGCCCTCCGCGGCTACCGCCTCGAGGGGTCGCGATGACCCCACCCCCACCCCGAATCGAGGCGATCCCGGCACCCACGTGCCTCTCACGATCACCTCGACCGACGTCGAAAGGTCGACCATGGGCACGGACCTGAGCCTCTCCCCCGACGAGATCCGGGGCGCTCTGGAGGCGATGCGCGCCCGTGACCTGCCAACTCATGGTGGTCGCACCCTCGCCTACGTCTACGACTCGGGTCTCGCCGAGGCCGATGCGATCGGCCGCGAGGCGCTCGCCTCGTTCTCCTCGACGAACGGCCTCGACCCGACGGCCTTCCCCTCGCTGCTCGCCATGGAGAACGACCTCGTCGGCATCGCCGGCCGACTCGTCGATGCCCCAGACGGATTCGCCGGCGTCGTCACCTCGGGTGGCACGGAGTCGATCCTGCTCGCGGTGCTCGCCGCCCGTGACGGGCGGCCCGAGATCACCGCACCGCGGATGGTCCTGCCGACGACGGCGCACGCGGCCTTCCACAAGGCCGCCCACTGGCTCGGGGTCGAGCCGGTCTTCGTCGACGTCGACCCGGTCACCAAGCGGGCCGACCCCGAGGCGATGGCTGCCGCGAATGACGAGCGCACCGTGCTCGTCGTCGCATCCGCACCGTCCTATGCCCATGGCGTCATCGACCCGGTCGGGCCGATCGCCGCCGCGGCCGCGGCTGCCGGGGTGCGATGCCACGTCGACGCGTGCATCGGCGGGTGGGTGCTCCCGCACCTGCGCACCGCCGAGCCGGACCAGCTGCCCTGGACCTTCGCAGTCGAGGGCGTCACGAGCCTGTCGCTCGACCTGCACAAGTACGCCTACACGCCCAAGGGTGTCTCGATCCTGCTGCACGCCTCGGCCGCCCTGCGTCGTCCGCACCTCTTCGCCTCCGCGCGCTGGCCCGGCTACACGATGCTCAACACGACAGCGCAGTCGACGAAGTCCGGCGGCCCGCTCGCCGCCGCCTGGGCCGTCGTCCACCACATCGGGGCTGACCGCTACACGTCGCTCGCCCGCACGGCACGCGAAGCCACGCTCGCCCTCGCAACCGCGGTCAGCGGCATACCAGGTCTTTCGCTTGCGGCGCAGCCGGATTCGACACTGCTCTCTCTGATCACCGACGCGACGTGTGACGTCTTCACGATCAGTGACGAGATGCTGGCGCGGGGGTGGTACGTCCAGCCGCAGATGCGCTTCGGAGACCTCCCCGCGACGTTGCACCTGACCTTCAGCGCTGCGACGGCGACGGCCTCCGACCAGATCGCTCGTGATCTCGCCGATGCGACCGCTGCCGCCCGAGCCGCCGGGCCGGCACAGGTCCCGGCCGAGCTCGTGTCCGCCGCAGCGTCGCTCGACCCGGCCACCCTCGACGACGCAGCGCTGGACGGGCTGCTCGCCCTCGCGGGGCTCAGCGGGGGCGCGGGTGGCGCAGGCATCACCCTCCCCGAGCGGATGGCACCCCTCAACGCCCTCCTCGACGCGCTGCCGTCCGCGCTGCGCGAGGCCCTGCTCCTCGGGGTCATCGACCGCCTCGCGCGACCGTCGTCGCCGTGACGTGGCCACGCCAGGGGCCGACATCACCCACCGACGTGAGGTTGCCGTCAGCGTCACCGTGACACCACCACTCGCGGGCGGCGCTGCCTACGCTGAGAGGCATGAGGCCGGGATTTCTGCGCCGCTGGATCGTCGTCGTGACCGTCGGCGAAGCGCTGGGCTTCGCTGTGCCAGCAGTCGTCGGCGCCACCCTGTACGACGAGTCCGCCGCGATCCTCGTCCCGGCGCTGCTCGCGGCAGGCGCCGTCGAGGGCGGGCTTCTCGGCGGTGCGCAGTGGCTCGCCCTGAGGGCCGAGCTACCCGCACTGGCCCCCGCGACGTGGGTCGGGCTCACTGCGGCGGGAGCCGTCACCGCCTACGCGATCGGAGTGCTGCCCAGCACCTTCTGGGAGACGTGGTCGGGCTGGGCTCCCGCCCTCCAGGTGCCCCTGTTCGTTGTGCTGGGCCTCGCACTGCTCGCCTCGATCGGGGCCGCGCAGTGGCTCGAGCTGCGTCACCACGTCCCTCAGGCCGGCCGGTGGATCCTGGGCACTGCCCTCGCGTGGACGCTGGCGCTCGGCGTGTTCGTCGCGATCAGCACGCCGTTGTGGCAGGAGGGTCAGGAGCTCTGGCTCCGCATCGCCATCGGCCTGCTGGCCGGTCTCGCGATGGCAGTCACGATGGCGGCCGTGACCGGTCGAGCGATGATCGGCCTGCTGCACCGCTGAAGCGGGACCGCCCGGAGACCCACGGCCACAGGGTCTTCCGTCGATGTCGGACGCATGCCGAAGGGCGGCCACCCCACGGGGTGGCCGCCCTTCGTCGACGCGAGAGGCGGGTCAGGCGGGGAGGATGAGTCCCTTGGTGGCCTGGGCGCGCTCGAGGCGAGCGGCGACGTCCTGCCAGTTGACGACGTTCCACCAGGCCTTGACGTAGTCGGCCTTGACGTTCTCGTACTGCAAGTAGAAGGCGTGCTCCCACATGTCGAGCTGGAGCAGCGGGATCTGGCCCACGGGGATGTTGCCCTGCTGGTCGAAGAGCTGCATGATGTGCGGCCGCTGCGCGATGGTGTCCCACGCGAGGATCGACCAGCCGGAGCCCTGGATGGCGTTGGCGTTGGCGTTGAAGTGCGCCTGGAACTTCTCGAAACCGCCGAAGTACTCGGTGATCGCCGAGGCGACCTCACCCTCGGGCTGGCCACCGCCGTCGGGGCTCATGTTCTTCCAGAAGACGGAGTGGTTGGTGTGACCGCCGAGGTGGAAGGCGAGGTTCTTCTCCACCCCGTTGAGTGCGGCGTAGTCGCCCGACTCGCGCAGCTCCTCCAGCTTGGTGACGGCCGCGTTGGCGCCGTCGACGTAGGCCTTGTGGTGCTTGCTGTGGTGCAGCTCCATGATGCGAGCGCTGATGTGGGGCTCGAGGGCCGCGTAGTCGTAGTCGAGCTCGGGAAGCGTGTAAGCCACTTGAAGTTCCTTTCGTGGAGACCTTTAGGCTCCGACCACTCTATGC
Organism: Humibacillus xanthopallidus; assembly: GCF_044793955.1. Taxonomy (GTDB): domain Bacteria; phylum Actinomycetota; class Actinomycetes; order Actinomycetales; family Dermatophilaceae; genus Humibacillus; species Humibacillus xanthopallidus_C. The sequence continues at coordinate 4,296,452 of NZ_CP084995.1, forward strand.
CGGGGCGGGAGGCCTCCGGCAAGGGTGGGGGCGGGGTGTCCTGACGGACCTGACGCAGATGTTTCCTACCCTCGCGCCAACACGGGCGAACCCCGAGGTATGCCGGTCGGCTCACTCCGTGACACCGGTGACGTCACCGGTGACTCCGGGTGGGTGCCGCGGCGCCGCGGGTGGCTTCACCCGAGGGGGCGGTGGCCGCAGGCGGTCGGCGATGGCGTCGCTGTAGCGGGCGAGCAGCGGCCCGGCCACGGCGAGGACGAGCACGTAGGCCGTCGCGATCGGCTTGATCTGCGCGCTGCCGGCCGCTGCGGCGAGTCCGGCGATGACGATGGAGAACTCGCCGCGCGCGATGAGGGCGGTGCCGGCGCGCAGTCGTCCCTTGAAGAGCACCCCGTCACGGGCCGCGGCATACCAGCCGGTGCCCACCTTGGTCAGGGCCGTGACGACGGCGAGCAGGAGCGCGACGGGCAGCACCGGCCAGATCGCGGCGGGCGCGGTCGTCAGCCCGAAGCCGACGAAGAAGACGGCGGCGAAGAAGTCACGCAGCGGACCGAGCAGGGTCCGAGCCCGGTCACCGGCCTCCGTCGGCACCGCGATGCCGACGAGGAAGGCGCCGACGGCGGCGCTCGCACCGAGGCCCTGGGTCACCCCGGCCGCGAGCAGGGTGAGCCCGAGGAGGAGGAAGAGGGCCTGCTCGTCGTTGTCGGTCCGGAGCACCCGGGCGATGCGGTGCCCGGCCCGCTTGGCGGCCTGGATCGCCAGCGTCACGGCGCCCACGGCGAGGGCGACTCCGCCGAGGGCCTGCAGCGGGCCGCCGCCCGAGAGCAGGACGAGCAGCAGGGGCAGGAAGAGCGCCATCGCGATGTCCTCGAGCACGAGGACGGACAGGACTGCGGGCGTCTCACGGTTGGCGAGTCGCCCGAAGTCGTCGAGCAGTCGGGCGATGAGACCCGAGGAGGAGATCCAGGTGACGCCACCCAGCGCGACGGCGGCGACGACGGGGAGCTGCAGCAGCAGACCTGCGACGAGACCCGGGGTGAAGTTGAGGGCGAAGTCGACGATGCCCGAGCGCCGGTGACGCTTCAGGCTGTCGACGAGCTCGGTCGCGGTGAACTCCAGCCCGAGGAGCAGGAGCAGCAGCAGCACGCCGATCTCCGCGCCGACCTCGATGAAGGCAGCCGCCTCGTCGATGGGCACGAGCCCGCCCCGTCCGAAGAACAGACCGGCCAGGAGGAAGAACGGGATCGCCGACATCCCGAGTCGCCGGGCGAGCCAGCTGAGCAGGGCCAGCCCGCTGAAGATCAGGCCGAGCTCGAAGAGCAGGAGCGCCAGGTGGTCCATCCTGGCGTCGATCAGGAGACCGGGCCGAGGGCCTGGACCTGGGGCGTCCAGCCCTCCTCGAGCAGCGCGGCGAGCTGCTCGAGCCCGCTCGTCCCCCCGATGACGACGAGCACGTCGCCGGCCCGCAGCGGGTGCTCGGGCCCGGGCGCGGGCGACACGTCGTCGCCGCGCACGACGGCGACGATGGAGCAGCTCGTGCGCGTGCGCGCCTTCGTGTCACCGAGCCGCCGACCGTCGTAGGGGCTGCCCGGGGAGATCGACAGCCGAGCCGACTCCAGCCCCGGCACCTCCCGGGAGAGGTCGGCGAAGCGCTGGGTGACGCGTGCGGCGCCGAGCAGGTCGGCGATGGCGAGGGCCTCGTCGGCCTGCAGCTCGAGCTGCTCGGTGGCCTCGTCGGGGTCGTCGAGACCGTAGGCGCACAGCTGCACGTCCCCGTCGCGCCGCACGACGACGACGAGGTTGCGACCCTCTCGGGTGACGAGCTCGTAGCGGATGCCGACGCCGGGCAGCAGGGTCTCGACGATCTCCATGGCGCGATTGTCGCACCGAGTCAGACGGCGCCGAGCAGGTCGCGCACGTCGTCGGCCGTGATGGCGCCGGACAGCGAACCGCCGTCGTCGACGACCCGCTGGAAGAGGTCGCGCTTGCGCTCCTGCAGGGCGACGACCTTCTCCTCGATGGTGCCGGCCGAGACGAGCCGATAGACGGTGACCGGACGGCTCTGGCCGATGCGGTGCGCCCGGTCGATGGCCTGCGCCTCGGCCGCAGGGTTCCACCACGGGTCGAGCACGAAGACGTAGTCGGCCTCGGTGAGGGTCAGCCCGAAGCCCCCGGCCTTGAGGCTGATCAGGAAGGCCACGGCGTCACCCTGACGGAAGTCGTCGACGACCGCCTGGCGGTCGGTCGTGGAGCCGTCGAGGTATGCCGTGTGGAGCCCCGCGTGCGCGAGTGCGGCCTCGACTCCGCGCAGGAAGCCCGTGAACTGGCTGAAGACGAGCGCGCGGTGGCCCTCGGCGGCGAGCTCGCGCAGCTGGTCGACGAGGAAGTCGACCTTGGCCGGGGTGGCCTTGCCGGCGTGCGCCGGGTCGACGAGGGCCGGGTCGAGGGCGAGCTGACGCAGCCGGGTGAGGGCCGCGAGGATGGCGACGCGGTTGGACTCGGGGTCGGCGAGCAGGCCGAGCACTCGCTGACGCTCGCGCTGCAGGTGCCGGTCGTAGATGTGCCGGTGCACCGGGTGGGGCTCGAGCGGCAGCACCTGGATCTGCTTCGGCGGCAGGTCGAGCGCCACCTGCTCCTTGGTGCGCCGCAGCATGAGCGGTCGGATGCGCCGACGCAGGAGGTCGAGCAGCTCGGGCCGCTCGCCCGACTCGATCGGCTTGCGGTAGCTCTTCGTGAAGACGTCAGGGCGGGGGTAGAGGCCGGGCGCGGTGAGCGAGAGCAGCGACCAGAGGTCCATCAGCGAGTTCTCGAGGGGCGTGCCCGTGACCGCCACCGTGAAGGGAGCCCCGAGCCGGCGCACCGCGAGGTGGGTCTTGGCCTGCCGGTTCTTGACGAACTGCGCCTCGTCGAGGACGACCCCGGCCCAGCGGACGGAGTGGAAGGCCGCGTCGTCGAGGCGGAGGACGGCATACGAGGTGATGACGACCTCGGCACCCGCGATCACGGTCGCGAGGGGCACGCCGCGCTTGCGCTCCGTCGCGGTCACGGCGACCACGGGCAGGTGTGGCGCGAAGGTGGCGAGCTCACCCAACCATGTGCCGACGACGCTCGTCGGAGCGATGACGAGGACCGGCCCGGCGTCGCCGCCGACCTCGCCGCGGTCGTGCGCTCGCGCCAGGGTGGCGATGACCTGCATCGTCTTGCCCAGGCCCATGTCGTCGGCGAGGATGCCGCCGATGCGGGCGTCCCAGAGGCGGGCGAGCCAGCGGAAGCCGTCGAGCTGGTATGGCCGCAGGGTGGCCCGCAGGTCGGGTGGCACCTCGGCGAGGGGACCGTCGTCGAGCGAGCCGAGCGCCGCGACGTTGGCGGCCCACCGCGCACTCTGCTCGTCGACGACGCCGAGGGCGACGAGCTCGTCCCACAGGTCGGCGTGGTGGGCCGAGAGCCGCAGGCCGCCGGACTCGGGATCGGCCAGCTCGCGGGCCTCGTCGATGAGGGCACGGAGCCGGTGCAGCTCGGGGCGGTCAAGGCGGAACCACGAGCCGGAGTCGAGGAACATCACCTCCTCGCCGCGGGCCAGGGCCCCGAAGAGCGGCTCGAAGGGCACGTCCTCGCCCTCGACCTCGATCGTCACGCGCAGGTCGAACCAGTCCCCCGGCTCGGCAGCCCTCCGCGGGGGCGACCCCGCTGCAGGCACCACTGCCGCGGGCACGGAGTCCGTGGTGCCGAGGCGCACGATGGGGGCAGAGGTGACCTCTTCGTAGTCGGGCAGCTCTCCGTCGACCTCGACGGTGATGTGTGGATCGGCGTCGAGGAGCGGCAGCACCTCGGGCACGAAGGTCGCCGCGGCGAGCCCGCGCAGCACGATGCGCGGCGAGAGCGCATAGGGCCCGTCGCGGTCTCCGCGGGTGGCGCCGGGCACCTCGGCGAGCGCGGTCGCTGCTCGCAGGGCCTCGAGCTCGGCGTCACGATCGCGGCCCCCGAGCACGCCGCCGAAACGCTGCGTCGTGAAGGGACGGGGCGTGCCGTCATAGGCGTAGCCGAGGTCGAGCCGCACCTCACCGGGCATGTCGCTGCCGACCTTCACGTGCACCGTGACCCGCTGGGGCTGCCAGCCCTCCTCGCCGAGGCTGTCACCTGCCCCGTCGACACCAGACCCGGCACCCGACTGGGCCGCCGGTCCGGCGTCACCCGCGTCTCCGGCGTCGGGTGCGGGGAGCGGCACCTGCGAGCGCACCCGCACCCGCTGTCGCAGCCCGGGCACCGCCCCGCCGAGGAAGCGGGCCCGCTCAGCGGCCGGCACCCGCATGCCGGTGACCGCCTGGGCGAGGGCCTCGGGCCCCAGCTCGAGATCCTGGTCGAGGGGGACGAGCGTCAGACTCCCGTCCTCGGTGGAGACGGCGATGCCGTGCACGGGGTCACCGAGGTGCAGCACCTCCCCGCCCGAGTCGGGCAGGCCCTCGACGGCGACCCGCAGCACGAGGTCGCCCGACCCGTCGTCGGCGCGCATCACCCCGAGCGTCAGGGTGGCCGGCTCGGGGGCGACGTGCACGGGGCCGACGACACCCTCACCCGGCATGACCTCCACGCCGGCCTCGATCGCCTCGACGAGGAGGGGCCAGATGTCGGGGCTCGCATCGAGCGAGATCGGCGGCACGGCACTGAAGTAGGTCAGGCTTCCGGACCCGTGACGCGTGGCGTCGTGGATGCGGGAGAGGATGCGCTCGTGCTCGGGCAGCAGCCGGATGCCGGCGCGCCACTGCGGCAGCGCGTCGTGCCACGAGAGGGTGCGGTGCCACGCGCCCGCGCGGGTCCACCGGGTCGGCCGCAGGCCGTAGCCGGGCTCGGGCAGGGCGCCGCGCGGCCTCGCCAGCCGCGAGCCGCTCGAGCCGCGTCCACCACGGGGCTCGCGATAGATCGTGTCGACGAAGAGGCCCGCCGGCATGAGGTCTCCGCGGGGCTCCGGTCGCGCGCGGGTCGTGGGTGAGGCGGTTGCCGTGCGCGGGCGGACGTGGCCGAGCAGCTCGGCCCAGTGGACCTCGCCGCCGGCCGTCGCCGTGCTCGCCGGCGCACCGACCGGCGACCTCGCGCCGTCCTCGCCCTCCGGTGGGGCCTCGTCGCGCCCCTCGGAGCCGGGCCGCTGCGGGAGGATGCCGTGGGCGACGTCTCGGGCCACGAGCAGGAGCGCGACGGTGTGCTTGCAGTCGGTGCCCACCGGGCAGCTGCACCGGCCGCTCCACAGGTGGGCCCGGCCCTTGGGGTGCGGCCGGGCCTCGATGATCGTCTGGTAGGTCTCGGAGCCGCTGCCCTCGATGGTGCCGAGGAGCATCAGCCCGTCGGGGCGGGTGGCGATCGAGCGCACCCGGGCCTCGGCGGCATACGCGACGCCTCGGTCGAAGGTGCGCGTGCCCACCTGCTGCGCGATCTCGGGGTCGCTGAGGGCTGCCACCCACGTCGCCCGCCCCACGCTCCACGCCATGCCCCGACTCTAGGTGTCGAAGGTGACACCGCCAGGGCCCATCCCCAGCCCCGCGGGTGCGGCACGATGGATGCATGTCCGACGTCGCGACGACCCGCTCGCGGGCCGATGCCGCCCGAGCCCTCACCCTCGACGACTTCCCGGTGCGCCGGCCGGTGACGACCCGGTGGTCCGACAACGACATGTACGGCCACCTCAACAACGCCGTCTACTACGAGCTGTTCGACTCGGCCATCAACGGCTGGCAGGCCGAGCACGCGACGATCGACCCGATGACCGACCTCACCCAGGGCGTCGTGGCCGAGTCCGGGTGCTCGTTCTTCGCCGAGGTCGGCTTCCCGTCGAGCCTCGTGGTGGGGCTTCGGGTCGCCCGCCTCGGGCAGAGCAGCGTCACCTACGAGCTCGGACTCTTCGTCGATCCCGCCGGCGCGGCTCCCGACGATGCCGGCATCAAGGCGCTGGGCCACTGGGTGCACGTCGAGATCGATGCCGCCACACGTCGGCCGACGCCCATCCCCGACCACCTGCGCACCCTCCTCGAGTCGGCCCTCACGGAGCGGTCGTGAGCAGCGCGACCGCGGCGGAGTCGTGGGAGCAGTGGGCCTCGCGCGTCGCCGCCGAGCTCGCAGACCTCGCCGACGGCGAGTGGCTGACCGTGACCACAGCCCCAGCCGCGGCTCCCGGGCAGCAGGGCAGCCCGCACGGCTCCGCCCCGTATGCCGCGGAGCCGGCTGATCGCGCACGCCGCTGGTCGCTCCGGCGGGGTTCGCCGTCGACGTCGGGCGCGCACGACGCCATGGCTGACGTGTTCCTCCAGGCTCGTCGCCTCGATGGTGTGCTCGCTCTGGAGTGCATCAGCGACACGGAGTTCGAAGGTCTGAGCGACCTGAGCGTCGAGCAGGAGCAGGCCCTGCTCGCCCTCGGCTGGGGGCAGGACGGGCGCGAGCCGGCCTTCCACCGCACCTATGCGCACGCGTCACCGGCCGTCGAGGGCGTCGAGGGCGTCGAGGGCGTCGAGGGCGTCGAGGGCACCGACGTGACCGGCGACCCCGGGGCCGCGACGGAGGCCGCTCGCCTCATGCGCGACAGCCTCGAGAAGGTCCTGGGGGCGCCCTCTCCGGAGAGCGTCGTGCTGCGTCGCTCTGCCGCCCGGGAGCACTGAACGGTCCCGGCCGTGATCGTCCCGGCCTCCTATCCTTGGTGGATGACCGGGTCCCCTGACTCCACCGTCGGCCGTGACGAGCTGCGCGACCTGAACCGTGAGCGGGCAGAGCGGCTCAAGGAACGCGTCTACATCACCTTCACGGCGCTCGCCGTGGTGCTCGCCCTGCAGTCCCACGCGGAGTCGGCGGCTCGGGCACTGGCGACGCTGCTCATCGTCGTGCTGGGCACGCTGCTGGCGGTCTTCGTCGCGGACGTCGTCTCGCACCTCGCGGTCCACGCGGCCCTGCCCACCGGCCCGGAGCTGCGGCACATGGTCCGGGTGAGCTTCGGCTCGCTCGGAGCCCTCGGCCTGCCGTTCGTCTTCCTCGGCCTCGCGATCACCGAGACGATGGCTCTCGAGACCGCGCTCTGGGCGTCCGCCGCCGCCCTCGTCGCCTCGCTCGTCGTCATCGGCTACCTCGCCGTGCGTCGGGTGGCACTGACGTGGCCGCAGCGGCTCATCGTGCTGCTCGCCGAGTTCCTGCTCGGGTGCGCCGTCATCGCGCTCGAGCTGCTTGCGCACGGCTGAGTCGTCGCCGCTCGCCGGTGACGGGCGGCGAGGCCCCGGTCAGGCGCCCACACGCCTGGCTGCCGCGCGCTTCATGACCGCCGTGTAGGCCGGACGGGCGAAGCGCTTGGCACGCCACGCGAGGTGTCCCTCGCGGTCGGTGAGGATGACCTCGCGCCTGGCGTCGATCCCCCGCAGCACGGTCTGCGCCACCTGGTCGGCACTGCGCCGCGACCGGCTCACCATCCGCTTACCCGCCTCCTCCATCTCGGTGTCAGCTCCCTGGAAGGACGCGCCGAGGTTGGTCCGGAAGAAGGAGGGGCACACGACCGAGACGTCGATCCCGTGCGGTGCCAGCTCGTGCGACAGGGTCTCGCTGAGCGCGACGACGCCGGCCTTGACCGTGTTGTAGGCAGACATCCCCGGGGCGTGCACGAGCCCGGCGAGCGAGGCGGTGTTGACGATGTGCCCGCTCCCCTGCGCCTTGAGCAACGGGGTGAAGGTGCGGCACCCCCGCACGACGCCGAGCAGGTTGATGTCGACGATCCAGTGCCACTCCTGCATCGTGGCGACGTCGATGCGCCCGCCGGCAGCGACGCCCGCGTTGTTGACGAGCACGTCGAGCCCACCCCACGTGTCGCGCACGTGGGCCAGCGCAGCCGCCCACGCTTCGTCGCTGCGCACGTCGAGCGTCAGGTATGCCGCCCCCGTCGGCAGCGCGTCGGGCCGCTCCTCCTGCAGGTCGGTCGCCAGCACGTCGTCGCCCCGGGCGACCATGACCCGCACGAGAGCCAGCCCGAGACCGGAGGCGGCGCCGGTGACGAGCACCCGGCGGGGGGAGGTGGACACGGGGCGCGAGCGGGACGGCATACGCCCCAACCTAGGCCGACCGGATCGTGAGCGTGACCTTGCCCCGGGCCCGACGCTCGTCGATCTCGGCGAGCGCGCCCGCCACGTCGTCGAGCGGGTGGCGCGAGCCGATCAGGGGGTCGAGCAGCCCCCGCTCGAGGAGCGGCAGCAGCGCCTCCCACTGGGACCTCAGGTAGTCGGGCCGGTGCTGCCAGAACGCACCCCACCCGACCCCGACGACGCTGAGGTTGCCGAGCAGCAGGCGGTTGACCTTGACCTCGGGGATCTGGCCGGCCGTGAAGCCGATGACGAGCAGCCGGCCCTCGGGCGCGAGGCTGCGCAGACTGTCGGTGAAGCGGTCGCCCCCGACGGGGTCGACGACCACGTCGACGCCACGGCCATCGGTGAGCTCCTTTGCGGCAGCGAGGAATCCCTCGGCCATGACGACGTGGTGCGCACCGGCCGCGCGGGCCGTCTCGATCTTGTCGGCCGACGACACGACTGCGATGACGCGGGCGTCCATGGCTCGCGCGACCTGGATCGCCGCGGTGCCGACGCCACCGGCCGCACCGTGCACCAGCACGACCTCGCCGCGCTCGAGCCGCGCCCGGCGGTCGAGGGCGAACTGCACGGTGAGGTAGTTCATCGGCAGTGCCGCACCTGCCTCGAACGACACGGCGTCGGGCAGCGGGAAGACCATCGCCTCAGGCACGCTCACCGTCTCCGCGAAGGCGCCGAGCACCGGGAAGGCCGCCACCCGGTCGCCCGGGCGGAAGTCGCTGCCGGGAGCAGCCTCACGCACGACTCCCGCACACTCCGAGCCGGGCACGAAGGGCAGCTCGGGCCGCATCTGGTAGAGGCCCTTCGTCATGAGCACGTCGGGGAAGTTGACCCCTGCCTCGTGCACGTCGACGAGGACGTGGCCCGGCGCCAGGGCCGGCTCGGCCACGTCGGTCTCGACGACGACAGAGCGGGGCCCGTCGAGGGTGGTGACTCGGGCTGCGCGCATGGTGCTCCTTCAGGCGGTGGGGGTCGCGGACTGCTGGACCTGGACGGTGAAGCGGGCTCGCTGGAGGTCGGCGTCACGTGAGCTGCGCCCGACGAGCAGCTCGAACTCACCGGGCTCGACCACACGTCGGCCCGCGGCGTCGACGAGGGTGCACGCCGAGACCGGCACCTCCACGCTCGCGGTGACGGTCTCGCCCGGCGGCACCGTCACCCGACGAAACGCCTTGAGCTCCTTGGTCGCCCACGTGACGCTCGTGACGACGTCGGTGACATACGCCTGCACGAGCTCGTATGCCGTCCGGTGGCCCGTGTTGGTCAGCGCGACCTGCGCGGTGACGACGTCGTCCAGCGTCACGTCGCTCGCATCCAACCTGAGGTCCGACCAGTTGACGGTCGTGTAGGTCAGGCCCTCGCCGAAGACGAACTGGGGGTCCTGGGTGAGGTCGGCGTAGCGGTGACCGTGCTGGCCGCGCACCTGGTTGTAGTAGGTCGGCTGCTGGCCCACGTGCCGTGGCACCGAGACGGGCAGCCGCCCGAAGGGCTCGATCTGACCGAGGACAAGCTCGGCGACGGCCCGGCCTCCCCGCATGCCGGGGCTGAAGGCCTCGATGACGGCGGCGGCACGCAGGGCACTGGGCGGCAGGACGCACGGCTTGGAGTGGAGCAGCACGACCACGACGGGGGTGTCGGTGTCGACGAGGGCGTCGAGCAGCGCGATCTGGCCGCCCTGCAGCTCGAGCGTGGCGGTCGAGCAGCCTTCTCCTGTCAGGGCGATCGTGTCGCCGAGCACGACGACGGCGAGGTCGGCCCGCTGCGCCGCCGCGACGGCCTCGGCGAGCTGCTGGGGATCGACCGCGGCTGCCTGCGACACCGGGGGCCGGGGCTGCCCGTCGGGGAAGAGCGGGCCGTCGGGGTCCGGCACGAGCACCTCGATCTCGGCGCCGCGCGCGTGCGTGACGGTCCAGTCGGCGGGAGCGACGACCCGGAAGCCGTCGAGCACCGTCTCCACCGTGTCGCGCGGGTGGCCGTCGGGCATCCAGTCGACCTGCCCCGAGGCCCCGGCCCAGTCGCCGAGGTTGGCCTGCGGGTCGTCCGCGTTGGGACCGATCACGGCGATGGTAACCGCCGAGCGCGTCTGGCCTCCAGCAAGATTCGCAAGGTCGGAGGCGTCTGCCCCAGCAGCGTCGAGGGGCGCGGCGCCGAGAGGCGGGACGCCGAAGGGCAGCGTGCCGTCGTTGGTCAGCAGCACGAGGGAGCGTCGCGCCAGCTCGAGGTTGAGGTCGGCATGCTCACTGCACCCGATGACGGCGGCCTGCCGAGCCGGGTCCGGCGGTCGCGGGTCCTCGAAGAGCCCGAGCTCGAACTTGATGCGCAGCACCCGCCGCGCCGCCGCATCGATGGCCGCCTCGTCGAGCAGCCCTCGTGCGACGGCCTCCTGGGCGGCCTCGAAGAAGGTCGGTGTGGTCATGACGAGGTCGTTGCCGGCGCGCACCGCGACCGTCGCCGCCTCGACGTCGTCGGCGCAGACCTTCTGCTCCCACACCATGCGCCCGACGTTGTCCCAGTCGGTGACGAGGGTGCCGGTGAAGCCCCACTCGCCCTTGAGCACGTCGTCGAGCAGCCACTGGTTCGCGGTCACCGGCACGCCGTCGATCGACTGGTAGCCGAGCATGAACGTGCGGCAGCCCTCACGGACCGCCCGCTCGAAGGGCGGCAGGAACCATGACGTCAGCTTGCGCCGACTCAGGTCGGCCTCGCTGGCATCGCGGCCGCCCTGCGTCTCGGAGTAGCCGGCGAAGTGCTTGGCGCAGGCGAGGATGGCCGTGGGGTCGGTCAGCCCGTCACCCTGGTAGCCGCGGATCATGGCGGCGCCGAGCTCGCCGATGAGGTGGGGGTCCTCCCCGAACGTCTCGCCGACCCGGCCCCAGCGCAGGTCGCGGGTGATGCAGAGCACCGGTGAGAAGGTCCAGTGGATGCCGGTGGCCGACACCTCGACAGCCGTCACACGCGCGGCCCGCTCGACGAGGTCGGCGTCCCACGAGCACGCCATGCCGAGCTGGGTCGGAAAGATCGTCGCCCCCGGCCAGAAGGAGTGGCCGTGGATGCAGTCGTCGGCGGTGAGCAGCGGGATGCCGAGACGGGTCTGCCCGGCGAGGGCGACGGCCGCGACGAGACTCTCGGGAGACGCGTGCAGGATCGAGCCGGCGAGCTTGGTCTGCACGATCTCGCTGAGGTCGCCGCGGGCGTCGAGCTGCAGCATCTGCCCGACCTTCTCGGGCAACGTCATGCGCCCGAGCAGGTCGTCGAGCCGTGCCTCCACGGGCACCGCAGGGTCGCGGTAGGGCGGGCGGGTCGTGTCGTCGTCGTCCACGGCTCGACGCTAGCCCACCTAGGCTGAGGCGGTGACCGAGCCCACCGGCAAGCAGACCGGCAAGCACACCGGCCGTGGGACCGGCCGTTCGCACGGTGAGCGTGCGGTGCGTGCGGCTCACGCCGAGCGTGAGGTCCAGCCCCTCACCCGCCTGCCCGACGGCACGGTCAAGCAGGTCAACCCGGTCACCGGCACCAAGGTGTGGACGCTCCCGGGCCGGGGTGCCCGACCCCTCGGGCTGACGCGGCCCGCGCCCCTCCCCCTCGACCCGGCGGAGCACGACCGGCACTGCGCCTTCTGCGCCGGACGGCTGCTCGAGACGACCCCCGAGATCGCCCGCCTCGTCCGCGATGTGCGTGAGGCCGGTGGCTGGCGCGAGATCCGGGGCCTCACGGCCGAGCAGCTGGGCGACACCGTCGCGCAGTTCCGGCTCTTCCCCAACCTCTTCGAGATCCTCACCTACGACTACTGGCACCTCGCCCACGGCTTCGAGCCCACTCCGGAGTCCCAGGGTCACCGGACGGCATACCTCTCGACGCCCGGAGGGCGCGCTCACCTGACGGCCCTCGCCCGCATCAGGATGCGGGCGCGCGACAGCCGGGGCGCCGACGCGGAGCCCTTCGACGAGCGCGACCTCGAGCGGGAGTCGGTGGCGCTCTTCGCGGGCAACCATCAGGTGCTCGTGGCTCGCCGGCACTTCACCGACGGCGCGCTCGACGACTGGCAGAACGCCGGGTCCGGCACCTTGACTCCCGAGGAGCACTGGCACTACACGCGATTCACGATCCAGGCCATGCACGACCTCTACCGCGGCAACCCCCATGCCCGCTACGTATCGGCCTTCCAGAACTGGCTGCGGCCCGCGGGAGCGTCCTTCGACCACCTGCACAAGCAGCTCGTGGCCATCGACGAGCCCGGGGTCGACCTCGAGCGCGAGTCCGAGCGGGTCCGGGCCGAGCCCGACCTCTTCACGCGGTGGGGTCGCCAGTTCGCCGACGAGCAGGGCCTCGTCGTCGCGCGCACGTCGACGGCCGTGGCCTTCGCCGGGGTCGGCCACCAGTACCCCTCCCTCGTCGTGCACACGACGAACACCGAGCGGCGCCCGTGGGAGCTGTCCGACGAGGAGGTGCGTGACTTCTCCGACGTCGTCCACGCCTGCCACGCCGCGATCGGGGTCGACGTGCCGACCAACGAGGAGTGGCACCACGGGCCGCCGCAGCTCGACCTACCGATCCCGCTCCGCGCCGTCATCAAGCTGCGGGTGTCCACCCCCGCCGGCTTCGAGGGCGGCACGAAGATCTACGTCAACACCATCGACCCGTGGGCGGTGCACGAGCGCACCGTGACCCGGCTGCGCGACCTCGCCGACCGCGGCCTCGTGTCCGACCGGATCACGATCGGCTGACGGCGCGGGCCGCGCTGAGCGCTGCTGCCCGGCGCTCGATTCACCTGTGACAGCGCGGCATCCGTGCCAGTCTGGAGTGAGTCGGCCAGGCGAGGCGCAGCGTGGGACCACAGAGCTATCTCGACTTCGACGTCACCGTGTCGAGGCACGGCGACGAGATCGCGGTGCGCGTGTTGCGCTCGCCCGCCGGAGAGACGACGACGGTGAGGTCCGCCTGGCCAGGGGTCGCCGCGCTGTGGAGGCCGGAGCGGCCGACCCCCTCGAACCGCAGGCTGGCCCCGCTGTCCGGTGCGCGACCCGGACCGGCTCCTGACGACCCGCCGGACGACCGGCTCGTGGGAGAGGTCCTCTTCAGGGCCCTCATGGTCGACGCCGTCCTCGTCAGGTTCCGGGCGAGCGTGCTGCGGGCGGGTGCCGTCGGCTCGGGGCTGCGGATCATGCTGCGCTTCGAGGGCGGCGCCGACGTGCTGCCCTGGGAGCTGCTCCGCGACCCGCAGACCGACACCTTCGTCGCCCTCGACCCGCGCATTCCCCTCGTGCGCTGCACCGAGACGGCGGTGCACGAGCTCGAGCAGGCGCGGGGTGCACCCCTGCGCATCCTCGTGGCGGTGACCTCCCCGCTCGCCACCACGCCGATCGACGGCGCCACGGAGTTTGCCGAGCTCACGGCGCGGCTCACCCCGGTGACCTCGGGATCTGCTGTCGTCGTCGACGTGATCGAGAACGCCTCGCTCGACGGCATCCGGGCAGCCCTGCTGGACAGGGAGACCCATGTCTTCCACTACATCGGTCACGGCACGGTGGGGCCCGATGGACGCAGCGCCCTCGCTCTGACCGACGGCGAGGGGCGGCTGTCGGTCCGGTCCCTCGACGACGTGGCGGCGGTGCTCGGCGCCGCACCCTCCCTTCGACTCGTCGTGCTCAACTCCTGCCACGGCTCGATCGCCGACCCCGGCGATCCCTTCGCCGGCGCGGGCACGTCGCTCGTGCGGGCCGGCATCCCCGCCGTCATCGCGATGCGCGCAGCGGTCAGCGATGCGGCGGCGGTGGCGTTCGCTGCATCGCTCTACGAGGGGCTGGCCGCCGCTGCGCCCATCGAGCAGGCCGTGACCCGCGCCCGGGCGGCCTTGGCCGACAGCGACACTCGGCTGGCGCGCGACTGGCCGATCATCGCCCTCCATCTCTCGTCATCGGTCGCAGCGGGACTCCGAGCCGGCTTGTTGCCACCGCTCGATGAGGACGTGGAGTTCACCGTGGCGCGACCACCGCGGCTGCTCGCGGAGAGATGGGAGACCCTGCTCGTCCTGGCGCACCACGGCGAGCCCTTCGTCGCCGAGGACGGTCGCACCGTCGACCAGGTGGCTCAGGTGCGAGCCCGCGTGCAGGGGCTGTTCGGAGCGGAGCCCGTCCGCACGACGACCGAGGAGTCCAGCCTCGTGCTCCCTCGCGGGGCTCGGCTCGTCATCGTGCCCGAGCTGCCCCACCACGTGGAGTGCCACCCGCGACAGGCCGACCTCGCCTGGACGGGAGATGTCGCTGAGGCCAGGTTCTTCCTGCGCGCCAACGCGGCCGCTGCGGGCACGACCGCGGAGGGGTGGCTTCGCGTCTTCTGCGGGCCGGTCGTCATCGCCGAGACGCGCCTCGAGCTGCCGATCCACCGTGACGGCCAAGCGGGTGAGACACCCCGGCCGTCGCCCATTCCGCGCTATCGCAGGATCTTCCCCTGCTTCGACCGAGGCGACGCCGCCGTCGTGGAGGGAGTCGCCGCCGTGGCCAGGGCCCTGGGTGACGACTATCTCGACCGCGTGGTGACCGCCCAGCAAGAGGATGCGCCGACCGGATGGCTGCTGCCCCTCATCGACGATGCCGACGTGTTCCAGCTCTTCTGGTCGTCGCGCTCCATGGTGTCGCCCGCATGCCGTGAGCAGTGGGAGCACGCCCTCGCGACGCCGAGGGACGGCTTCGTCCTGCCGCTCTACTGGGAGCAGCCCTTCCCCAGGGCCGAAGGCTTGCCGCCGGCTGAGATGTCAGCACTGCAGTTCCGCCGGCTGCCGTCCGCACTGGCGACCGACCACACCCCGACCCCGCGCACGCCATCAACACACACATCGATCCCTCCGGCGATGACGGCACCGCCAGTCCGAAGCGACCCGACCACTCGTGGCCTCCCGCAGACGCGGCGTCTCCACCCCGCACTCCTCGCGATCCTCGCCCTGGCACTCGTCGTGGTGGTTGTCTGGGCGCTGGTCCGCTGACCGCCGCCCGCACAACGGTGTCAGCGGGCGAAGGCCATCGCCTCGGTGACGTCACCGCGCAGCATGTCGCGGCGGTCGAGCAGGTAGTTCTGGCGCATCAGCCACGGCGCGGCGTCGCCCTGCTGCGGCAGCTCGTCCCCCGCGCGGCGCACGTAGCCCGACGCCAGGGGCAGCAGCGGGCGGCCGACCATGCCTTCCGGCGCCTGCGGCACCGCGATGCGCCAGGCGTGCTGCTCCATGTGGGTGAGCAGGCGGCAGAGGTAGCGGCTCGCAAGATCGGCGCGCAGCGTCCACGACGCATTGACGTAGCCGACGCTGATCGCGAGGTTGGGCACCCCGACGAACATCATGCCCCGATAGACGGTGAGGTCGCGGGTGGGCCGCCGCTCCCCGTCGACGACGATCTCGATGCCGCCGGCGACCTTGATGCGCAGGCCCGTTGCCGTGACGATGACATCGGCCTCGAGCTCACGTCCCGATGCGAGCCGTATGCCGTGTGGCGTGAAGGTCTCGATCGTGTCGGTCACGACGTGGGCACGCCCCGATCTCAGGGCCTCGAAGAGGTCTCCGTCGGGCACGAGACACAGACGCTGGTCCCACGGGTCGTAGGTCGGGGTGAAGTGGTCGGCGACCATCGTGGCCGACCCCAGTGACCGCGTCGCACCCTTGGACAGCAGCGCACGCGCCGCGGTCGGTCGACGACGGGTCAGCTCGTAGAAGGCCATCGACGTGAGGACGTTCTTGTAGCGCACCACCGCACCCCCGGCACCGACCGGCAGGGCCCGCTGCACGACGTCGCGCACCCGGTCGCGTCGAGGCAGCGACGTGATCCACGTCGGGGTCCGCTGCAGCATCGTCACCTCGGCACCACGCTCGGCGAGAGCAGGCACGAGCGTGACGGCCGTGGCTCCCGAGCCGATGACGACGACCTTCTGGCCCGCGACGTCGAGGTCGTCGGGCCAGAGCTGCGGGTGCACGACCCGCCCCTCGAAGGCGTCGCGCCCCGGGAAGTCCGGCTCGTGGCCACGCTCGTAGTCGTAGTAGCCGCTGCAGAGGTAGAGGAACGAGCAGGTCAGCTCGAGCAGCTCTGTGCCGCGCTCCGTGCGGTGCTCGACGGCGACGGTCCAGCGCGCATCGGGCGTCGACCACGAGGCTGCGACGACCTTGTGCCCGAAGCGGATCCGCTCGTCGATGCCGTACTTGTGCGCCGTCGCGCGCAGGTAGTCGAGGATCTTCGAGCCGTCGGCGATGGCGTCGGGGTCGGTCCACGGCTCGAACGGGAAGCCGAGCGTCATCATGTCGGAGTCCGACCGCACCCCGGGGTAGCGGAAGAGGTCCCAGGTGCCTCCTAGCGAGTCACGCGACTCGAGGATCGCCCAAGACCGCGAGGGCGTCATCGTCTGGAGCCGGTAGCCGGCGCCGATGCCCGAGAGTCCAGCGCCGACGACGAGGACGTCGAGATGTTCGCTCACGCGGCCATTGTCACCCACGGCTCCGCGCTGGCCCTTCGTCCCCCGGCCACTGTGACCCTCGACGCGCCGTCGGCTACCGAGCGGTAACCAGCGGCTACCCTCGGACCCGTGACGACGGCATACCCTCATCTCCTCCAGCCGCTGGACCTCGGCTTCACGACGCTGCGCAACCGCGTCGTCATGGGCTCGATGCACACCGGCCTCGAGGACCGGGCCCGCGACTTCGACCGCCTCGCGACCTACTACGCCGCGCGAGCGCGGGGTGGGGTGGGCCTCATCGTCACCGGCGGCTTCGCGCCCAACCTCGTCGGGTCGCTCTATCCCGGCGGGTCGGTGCTCGTGAGCGAGCGGCAGGCCCGACGCCACCGCGTCATCACGAGCGCCGTGCACCGGGAGGGCGGCCAGATCGCCCTGCAGATCCTGCACGCCGGCCGCTATGCCTACCACCCGCTCGCCGTGTCGGCCTCGGCGGAGAAGTCGCCCATCTCGCGCTTCACGCCACGCGCCCTGTCCGACCGGGCCATGCGCGCCACCATCGACGACTACGCCCGCTGCGCGCGCCTCGCCCGCTCCGCCGGCTACGACGGCGTCGAGATCATGGGCTCCGAGGGCTACCTGCTCAACCAGTTCCTCGCGCCGCGCACCAACCGCCGTGACGACGAGTGGGGCGGCTCCCCGGAGCGCCGCCGCCGGCTGCCCGTCGAGGTGGTGCGTGCCGTGCGTGAGGCCGTCGGCACCGACTTCATCGTCGTCTATCGCCTCTCCATGCTCGACCTGGTGCCCGACGGACAGTCGTGGGACGAGATCGTGGCGCTCGCCCGCGAGGTCGAGGCGGCCGGCGCGACGATCATCAGCACCGGCATCGGCTGGCACGAGGCGCGCGTCCCCACGATCGTGACCTCGGTGCCGCGCGGCGCCTTCTCGCGGGTGACCGCACGGCTCCGGCCCGAGGTCTCCGTCCCGGTCGTCACCTCCAACCGGATCACGATGCCCGACCTCGCCGAGCAGGTGGTGGCCGACGGGAGCGCCGACCTCGTGTCGATGGCGAGGCCCCTGCTCGCCGACCCCGACTGGGTGGTCAAGGCGTCCGAGGGGCGCGCCGACGAGATCAACACGTGCATCGCCTGCAACCAGGCCTGCCTCGACCACACCTTCGCCAAGAAGACCGCCACCTGCCTCGTCAACCCACGCGCGGCCCACGAGACGCTCCTCGTCCTCGCCCCCAGCCGCCGCACCAAGCACGTCGCGGTCGTGGGCGCAGGCCCAGCCGGCCTCGCGGCCGCGGTCGCGCTCACCGAGCGGGGCCACCGGGTCGAGCTCTTCGAGGCGGGCCACGACCTCGGCGGGCAGTTCGCGATCGCCCAGCGCATCCCCGGCAAGGAGGACTTCGCCGAGACGATCCGCTACTACCGCAGGCGCCTCGACCTCGCCACCGTCAAGGTGCACCTCGGCAGGCGCGCGGAGGTCGACGACCTCACGGACTTCGACGAGGTCGTCGTCGCCACCGGGGTCGAGCCGCGCATCCCCGACGTGCCCGGCATCGACCACCCCTCCGTCGTGACGTATGCCGCCGCCGTCCGTGACGGCGCGCCTGTCGGTCAACGGGTGGCCGTGATGGGTGCAGGCGGCATCGGGGTCGACGTGTCCGAGTGGCTCACCCATGTCGAGTCGCCCCTCACCGTCGAGCAGTGGATGGCGGAGTGGGGCGTCGGCGCTCCGGACGCGTCGCGAGGCGGGCTGGTGCCGCCGCAGCCCGCGGCGTCACCGCGCGAGGTGCACCTGCTCCAGCGCAAGGCGACGCCGATCGGCAGGGGCCTCGGCAAGACGACCGGTTGGGTGCACCGGGCGTCCTTGAAGGCCAAGGGCGTTCACCACCACGTCGGCGTCAACTACGAGCGCATCGACGACGCTGGGCTGCACATCACGCACGGTCCCGACCGCACCGACCCTCAGGTCCTCGAGGTCGACACCATCGTGGTCTGCACCGGCCAGGAGTCCGTCAACGCCCTCGGGCCGGCGCTCACCGCGCGCGGCGTGCGCGTCCATGTCATTGGCGGCGCCGAGCTCGCCGCAGAGCTCGACGCGAAGCGCGCCATCCGCCAGGCCACCGAGCTCGCCGCAACAATCTAGGGGTAGGCCCCTTCCTCCGTCGAGTGCTCAGTTTTCGACACCGAGAAGTGAGCACTCAACTGGACGTCTGCCTCGGATCGAGTCGAGCGCTCATTTTTCGACACCGAGAAGTGAGCACTCGACTGGACGTCTGCCTCGGATCGAGTCGAGTGCCCCGTTTTCGACACCGAGAAGTGAGCACTCGAGCTGTGGGGGAAATGGGCACTCGACTGGCCCCTGGGCAGCGGAGCTCAGCGACCTGCGAGGTGGGCGTGGATGAGGGCCGCGGCATCGCCGGCACCGTCCTCGGCCCGCACCCGCTCACCGAGGAGGTATGCCGCCCGGCGGGCTTCCGGCGACAGCGCGACCTCGAGCGCCCGCTGGAGACGCATCGGCGTGAGGTCCTTGCGCGCGATGGGTCCGGCCGCGACACCGAGGTCGGCCAGGCGGCGGCCCCAGTAGGGCTGGTCGGCAGCGTGCGGCACGACGACCTGGGGCACGCCGGCCCGCACCGCGGCGGCGGTCGTGCCCGCCCCGCCGTGGTGCACGATGACGGCGCACCGGGGGAAGAGGGCCTCGTGACCGGTGGCGCCCACGCCGATCACCGAGCCGTGGCCCGCAGACCCCGGTCCGGGCGTCGTCGGTGCGACGAGGCCCGCCAGTCCTTCGCTGACGACGCCGCGCAGTCCGAGCCGGTCGAGCACGGCGAGGATGTCGCGGGCGACGCCGACGGGGTCGGCAGTCGGCATCGACCCGAACCCGATGTAGGCGGGCGGAGGGCCGTCGACGAGGAACTGCTCGAGGGCGGGCTCGAGGCCACCCGAACCGCGGTCGCCGTCGCCGCCACCGGTCGCGCCCTCGCCCGCGCCCGCGCCCTCGCCGACGACCCCGGCGCGCACCCAGTAGCCCGTCTGGCGCAGTGCGAGCGGCCAGTCCGGCGCTGGCGGCACGACCGCAGGGCTCGCCGCGAGGAGGGTCGGCGTGCGACGGGCAGCAGCGACATAGCCGCGAAAGGTGTTGCGCGGCAGTCCTCGTCGTCTGCGGATGAGGTCGCCCGGCGGGCGGAAGAGGTCGAACGCGACCCGGCCTGCGAGCATGCTCCACGCGAGGTTGAACCGAGAGGTCGAGCCGGGCCGCAGCGCCAGCGCGACGGACGGCCCGTGGGCGCTCGGCCACACCGGGGCGAAGACGGCATAGACGTGCGGTTTCGAGGCGCGGCCACCCGCAGAGACGAGGGCGTCGACGGCGTCGAAGGTCAGCGCTCCCGACACGACCGCATCGGTGTCGGCGACGAGCCTCTCGAGGTCGCTTGCCAGGGCCTCCGCGGTCTGCGCGACGACCTGGCGCATGAGCCGGGCCTCGCGCACCTGGTTGGTGGCCGAGCCCTGCAGCCCCTCACGACCGAGGCCGGTTCGCAGTGGCCCTTCGAGGTCGAAGGACAGCGGCTCGAAACGCACCCCGTGGGCCTCGACGAGCTCACGGAAGTCGGCCGCGGCAGCGAGCGACACGGCATACCCGAGCTGCTCGAGACGCGGGGCGAGCGCGAGGAGCGGCTGCACGTCACCGCGGGAGCCCATCCCGACGAGCAGCACCCTCACGTCAGTCCTCTGCGAGCAGCGCACGCACCCGGGGCGCGACCTCCTCGGCGTAGAGACGGATGCACTCCATCCGCTGGTCGTGCGGCAGGGTGCCGAAGGAGTACTTCAGCTGGAAGCGCGAGAGCCCGAGCACCCTTGCCGTGTCGGCGATCTTGGCCGCGACTGTCTCGGGAGAGCCGCAGTAGACGGCGCCGTCGGGACCGAGCTGGAGCGCTGCCTGCTCCTTCGTCATGGGCGCCCAGCGCCGCTCGCGGCCGAGCTTGTTCATCAGGGGCAGGAAGTGCGGCAGGAACTCCTCGCGGGCCTGCTCGTCGGTGGCCGCGACGTAGCCGGGCGAGTGCACGCCGAGCGGCAGCTCGGGCTTGTCCATCTCCGACAGGGCACGGCGATAGAGGTCGGCCAGCGGCGCGAACTGACGCGCCGAGCCGCCGATGATGGCGATGACGACCGGGAAGCCGTAGTGCGCGGCCCGCACCACCGACTGCGGCGTGCCGCCCACCCCCACCCAGACGGGCAGGTGACCCGACTCGGTCGCGGGCATGACGCGCTCGACCTGCACGGGGGGCCGGATCGAGCCCTCCCACCTCACCGGCTGCTCGGCCGCGACGGCCGCGAGCAGGTCGAGCTTCTCCTCGAAGAGGGTCTCGTAGTCGGAGAGGTCGAGACCGAAGAGCGGGAAGGACTCGATGAACGAGCCTCTGCCGACGGTGATCTCGGCTCGACCGCGGCTCAGCGCGTCAACCGTCGAGAAGCGCTGGAAGACACGGATCGGGTCGTCGCTGCTCAGCACCGTGACCGACGTGCCGAGACGGATGCGCTCCGTGCGGGTCGCGAGCCCGGCCAGCAGCACGTCGGGCGCACTGACGGCATAGTCGTCGCGGTGGTGCTCGCCGATGCCGAAGAAGTCGAGGCCGAGGCGGTCGGCGAGCTCGCCCTCGGCGAGCACCTCGCGGATGACGGTCGCCGGGTGCAGGGGCGTGCCGTCGGGGCCGTGCGCGATGTCGCCGAAGGTGTCGAGGCCGAGTTCGAGGCTCATGGCTCCATCGTAGGTTTGCGACCGACCGGCCACGCGCGCCGTGTCGTTGGATCCCACCGCCGCACGGTGGCGATGCTGCCGTCGAAGGGCCCGCCCCGCCCGAGCGCCGCGAGCGCGTCGCCGACCTGCCCCGACTCGAGGCCGCGGGCCAGGGTCACGTGCGGCGTCCACCGACCCGCGCGCACGACCTCGGGCACGTCGGGGGCCGCCGACATCGCCTCGGCGACGACGGCGTGCAGACGCAGCAGCTCCTCGGTCGGCACGACGAGCCGGGCCAGCACGAAACGTCTCGACCCCAGGACGAGCGGCGGGCCCAGGCGTACGGCCAGGGGCAGCAGGGCCTCGACCTCGCGCGCCAGCCTGCTCTCGACGGCGTCGGGCACCCCGGTCGCCACCGACAGCGTCACGTGCGGCGCGTTCGTCGGCCCCCGGTGCGCGGTCTGGCTCGGGAGCCCGGCCTCCGCGAGCGCCGTCCACTCCCGCCTGACCGCCGCATCGGTGGCGGCGTCGAGCAGCGCCTCGACCGAGTGGAGCGGCACGGAGTCCTCAGTCCGACCGGGGGTCGAGCTTGGCGAGGATCGTTGCCAGCTCGGCCCGCTCCCGCGCACTGAGCCCCCCGAAGAACTGGGCAGCACCCTCCCGGCGGGAGGCGTCGACCTCGCCGAGCGCGACGAGCCCGGGCTCGGTGAGGCGCACGGTCATGGCTCTGCGGTCGTCGGGGTCGGGAGCCCGCTCGACGAGCCCGCGCGACTCGAGCCGGTCGACGACGTCGGTGGCCGATCGGGGAGCGATGCGCAGGTGGTCGGCGACGACGCCGAGCCGGGTCGGGCCGTGGTGCCCGATGACGCGCAGCGCCCGCGCGTCGTGGGGCGAGAGGTCGGGACCGAGGCCGCTCGACCACGTGCGCCGCAGCGCGCGAGCCGCGCCCAGGAGCAGCTCGTCGAGGGACTGCTCGTCCACGGACGGCACATCCACGGACTGCTGGTCCGCAGACGGCTCGGCAGGTGGGCGCATGGCAGCAGCATACGGTGCAGTTTGCCATGCTGCCTCATAGTGAGGTAACCTCAGCATTATGAATCGGAGATCAGATATGGAGTGATTCCTTGAACGACACCACCACCCCCCGACAGCGCGGCGGACGCGGCCCCGACAAGATCGACCCCGCCGACCGCGAGCAGCTCGCCGAATCCCCCGTGCCGATGCGCCGGGTCCTCGCCCTCTTCGGCCCGCACCGACGATCCGTCGCCCTCGTCACGGCGATCATCGTCGCCATCTCGGTCATCTCGATGGCCTCCCCCTTCCTCCTGCGCGCCGTCATCGACGACGCCCTGCCCCACCAGAACGTCAGCCTGCTGCTCTGGGCCGTGGGCGGCATGCTCGCCGTCACCGTCGTCACGCAGCTGCTCGGCGTCGTGCAGACCTGGCTGACGACCGCGGTCGGCGAGCGCGTCATGCACGGCCTGCGCACCGACGTGTTCCGGCACCTCCAGCGGCAGTCGATCGCCTTCTTCACCCGCACCCGCAGCGGAGAGGTGCAGTCGCGCCTCACCCACGACATCAGCGGCATGCAGGCCGTCATCACCTCGACGGCCACCTCGATCGCGAGCAACGTCACGACCGCGATCGCGACAGCCGTCGCGATGATCGCCCTCAGCCCTCGACTGTCGCTGCTCTCGCTGCTCGTCATCCCACCTGCCGTGTGGATGACCCGGCGCGTCGCCCTCATCCGTCGTGACATCACCGCCCGCCGCCAGCGCCGGCTCGCCGACCTGCACAGCCAGGTCGAGGAGACCCTCACCGTCAGCGGCATGACGCTCGTCAAGACCCTCGGTGCCGCCGATGCGACCCAGCGGCGTTTCACCGCCACCTCGACCGACCTCATCGACCTCGAGATGCGCTCGCAGCTCGCCGGTCGCTGGCGGATGGCCACGATGCAGATCATCTTCGCCGCCATCCCTGCCCTCATCTACCTCGCCGCAGGCTTCCCCGCGACCTCGGGCGGCATGACGATCGGCACGCTGATCGCCTTCACGACGCTGCAGGCCGGCATCTTCCGACCCCTCATGGGCCTGCTCAACGTCGGCGCCCAGTGGATCAGCTCGATGGCGCTCTTCAGCCGCATCTTCGGCTACCTCGACCTGCCCGTCGACATCGCTCCCCCGGCGACGCCGGTGCCCGTGCGCCACGACCGCCTCCGCGGTGAGGTGCGCTTCGAGCGGGTCCGCTTCAGCCACGAGGTCGGCAGCGCAGGCTCGCGCGAGACGGTCACAGACCCCACGAGGTATGCCGTCGACGACGTCACGCTCACCGTGCCCGCGGGCACGACGCTGGCTCTCGTGGGCGAGACCGGGTCGGGCAAGTCGACCCTCGCCGGACTCGTCGCCCGCCTGCACGACCCGACCTCCGGCCGGGTCACCATCGACGGGATCGACCTGCGCGACCTCGACCCGGCCGACCTCGCCCGCATCGTCGGCGTCGTCAGCCAGGACACCCACCTCGTGCACGCCTCGATCCGCGACAACCTGCTGCTCGCCGCTCCGGACGCGAGCGACGCCGACCTGTGGCACGCCCTCGAGGCGGCGCAGGTGTCGGCCCTCGTTGCGACCCTGCCCGACCAGCTCGACACGATCGTGGGGGCCCGCGGCCACCGCTTCTCCGGCGGCGAGCGACAGCGCCTCGCCATCGCCCGCACCCTGCTGCGCAACCCGCGGGTGCTCGTGCTCGACGAGGCCACGAGCGCCCTCGACAACGAGACCGAGCGCGAGCTGCAGGCCGCGCTCGACCGGCTCATGGAGGGGCGCACGACGATCTCCATCGCGCACCGGCTGTCGACGGTGCGCCACGCGGAGCAGATCGCGGTGCTCGACCACGGCCGCGTCGTCGAACTCGGTGACCATGACGACCTCATCACCCGGGGTGGGCGCTACTCCCGGCTCGCCGCCGCCCGCTCGGCCGCCGAGCGCGAGCCCGCCGAGCGCGAGCCAGCCCTCGCAGCTTGACCCCAGACACACACCCCGTCGAGTGCCCAGTTCCCCGCCGTCAGGAGCCGAGTCACTCGTCCAGCAACCCCGTCGAGTGCCCAGTTTCCTACCGCGAGGAACTGAGCACTCGACCAGCAACCCGGACGAGTGCCCAGTTTCCTACCGTCAGGAACTGGGACCTCGACTCAGTCCACGACGACGCGGGCCCACTGGTAGTGCCCGCCGTCGTCGAACCTCGACCACGTGTCGACGTGCGTCACCTCGCCCACGTCTGACAGCAGCGTGCAGAGCTCGTCATCGGTGCGGCTGCGGAAGTAGCGGCCGTCCGCATCAGTCCACTCGCCGCTCTCGTCGGCGCCCCACAGGCCCACCTCGAGGACTCCTCCGGGACGGATCACGCGGTGCAGCTCGCCGAGCGCGACCCTCAGGCCTTCGCCCGGAAGGTGCATGAGGGTGCTCATCGACCACCCCGCGTCGAACTCGTCATCGGCATAGGGCAGTTCTTGGGCCGATCCCGCCACGGCCTCGAGACCGAGGGTGCGACACAGGTCCACCGACGCCGCCGACAGGTCGATCCCCTTGTAGGCCAGTCCTGCTGCAGCCAGGACCTTGCCGTCGCGGCCCGCACCGCAGCCGACCTCGACCACGGAGCGCAGGCCCCGGTCCCGGCAGAGCAGCACGAAGTCTGCGAGCCGGGACTCGCGCTCCTCGCCGAGCGGGCGCTCGGCGCGCTGCGCCATCTCGCGGTCGTAGTAGTGCTTCAGCCGCTCCTCGATGCTCGTCATGCGCGCACCCTAGGACCTCGCACCCCTCGGCAGGGCCACCGCCTCTCCCCGCACTCGAGTGCCCAGCTTCCTTCCGTCGGGAAATGAGCACTCGACGCACACCACATCGAGTGCCCAGTTTCCTGCCGCCGAGAGATGAGCACTCGACGCACACCACATCGAGTGCCCCGTCTCCCATCGTCGGGAAGTGGGCACTCGATGTTGCGGGGGCGCGAGGAAGGGTGCAGCGCGACCTCGCCGGGCGGCATACCGTGGTCGGTGATCCGGCCGGGGCGCGCCTGTGGCACCGTGGGGTCGTGGACGTGCGCGACGAGCAGCTCCCCCCGCCGCAGCCGCCCCGGGGGCCGATGCGCGAGCCCGCCCGCCGGGTGTCGACACGCGCCATCGGCATGTGGACGGTCGAGGCGCTCGTCGGCGTCACGGTGCTGCTGGCCGGCCAGATCATCTGGTGGTTCATCGACGACCGTGACTCGCGCACCGCGCACTGGCTGGTCGGCGCCCTCTGGCTCGTGCTGTCGATCGCCTACGTCGTCGTCATGCCGCGCTGGCGCTATCGCGTGCACCGGTGGGAGGCGACCCAGCACGCGATCTACACCCAGGCGGGCTGGTTGCGGCAGGAGCGCCGCATCGCCCCGATCAGCCGCGTGCAGACGATCGACCTCGAGCGCGGCCCTGTCGCGCAGCTCTTCCGGCTCGCCTCGGTCACCGTGACGACCGCGTCGGCAGCCGGCCCGCTGAGCATCCACGGCCTCGACCTCCCGGTGGCCCAGCAGCTCGTGGAGTCGTTGACGGCCGCGGCCATCCGCGAGCGGGGCGACGCGACGTGACCCCGTGGCGCCGGCTCAACGCCCGGATGCTGCTCGTCCACCCGATCGAGACCCTGCTGCGGCTGCTCCCGGCGCTGGTCGTCGTCCTCATCGCGCGCTCCGACAGCGACAGCCGGTGGGAGCTGATCGCGCTGCCGTTCATCGTCGCCTTCGGAGTGATGCGGTGGGTGACCACGCGGTATCGGATCGTCGACGGGCAGATCGAGCTGCAACGGGGCCTGCTCAACAAGCAGACGACGACGGCACGGCTCGACAAGGTGCGCACCGTCGACCTCACCGCCAAGCTGCACCACCGGCTGCTGGGGCTGGCCAAGGTCGAGATCTCGACCGGCGGCGGACCCCGCGACCGCCTCGTGCTCGACTCCCTGCTCGTCGACGAGGGCCGACGTCTGCGGGTCGAGCTGCTGCACCGCGCCAACCCGGAGATCACCGGCCTGCCCGCCCCGACCGGCACGCCCGTCGAGGTCGGCGAGCTCGGTCCGGACCTCGAGGTGGCGCCGGTCGCCGACGAGGAGGTGCTGCTGGCGCTCGACCCGGCATGGGTCCGCTACGCACCCCTGACGACCACCGGCCTTGCCACCGCTGCGGCAGCGCTCGGCTTCCTCACCCAGGGCTTCACGCGCTTCGCCGAGCAGAGCGAGGTGCTGGTCGAGCGGGCCCGGGGGCTGCGCGAGCTGGACTGGTGGATCGACGTCGTGCTCGTCCTCCTCCTCGTGTGCGGGCTCGCCGTGTCTGCCTATGTGCTGACCTTCTGGGGCTTCCGGCTCACCCGCAACCGCCACGGCAGTCTGCACACCCGCCGCGGGCTGCTGACGACCCGGGAGACGAGCATCGACCCGGCACGAGTGCGCGGCATCCAGATCGACGAGCCCCTCGGGCTGCGGCTGGCCGGCGCCCGACGCCTCAAGGTGGTGACGACGGGACTGCTGCGCGAGCAGGGCGGATCCGACTGGCTCTGCCCGCCCGCTCCGACCGCGACGGTCACGTCGCTCGCCTGCCAGATCAGGCCCGACGAGCAGGCCGTCTCAGGACCGCTGCGCAGCCACGGCCCGACGGCCCGGCGCCGACGCCTGACCCGGGCCGTCCTGCCGGTGCTCGTGGTCGTCGCTCTCCTCGTCGTCGGCAGGCTGGTCTGGGGCTGGACCGCCGCCCTGCTCGGCGTAGCACCCGTGCTCGCCGTCGCCGCGGTGGCGCTGGGCGTCGACCGCTATCGCTCGCTCGGGCATGCCGTGACCGCCGAGCACCTCGTCACGAGGCACGGCTCGCTCGACCGGCAGCGCGTCGTGCTCGACCGCGAGGGCATCATCGGGTGGAAGGTCGAGCAGTCGTTCTTCCAGCGCCGCGCGGGGGTGGCGACGCTCGTCGCGACGACGGCAGCCGGCCGCCAGCACTACGACCTCGTCGATGTGCCCGTCGACCGGGCCTACGAGGTGCTCGCCGAGGTCAGCCCCGACCTCCTCGCCGAGTTCGCCTAGTTCGCTTGGTCAGCGGAGTCAGACGAGTCCGGTTGAGAGACAAGCCTCCCCGTCAGGGAGCCGGCGCCTCCAGCAGCCGCACCATCTCCGCATACCCTTTTGCGCGGGCGTGCTGGAGGGCGGTCACTCCCTCCTTGTCCGCGATGCTGCGATCGGCGCCGGCCGCGAGCAGGACGCGGACGATCTCCTGGTGGTCCCGTCCGCCGTCCCCGAGGATCACGGCCTCGAGCAGGGCGGTCCAGCCCAGGTCGTTGACGTGGTCGACGTCGATGCCGGTGGTGACGACACGGCGCACGTAGTCGACGTGCCCTCGCTCGCTGGCCGGGATGACGGAGACGCCGCCGTAGCGGTTGCGGATCGTCAGGTCCGGCCCGGCCGGCAGCAGCGCCTCGAGCATCGCGACACTGCCGGTGACGCCGGTGACGAGCCACGGCGTGTCGTGCCGGTCGTCGAGGGCGTCGGGATCGGCGCCGAGGGCGACGAGCACCCGTGCGGCGTCGACGTGGTCGCCCGTCGCGGCGAGGAGCAGGGCCGTCCGTCTGCGGTCATCGCGAGCCTCGAGGTCGGCGCCGGCCCGCAGCGCCCGGGCGACGGCGTCAGCATCGCCGCGCGTCGCGGCGGCGAGCAGCGCGGCGTCAGCATCGGCCGGGGGCTTGGTCGTCGTTGCCTTCACGAGCACTCCTTCGAGTCGGGTGTGGCCGCGTTCGCGGGCCATCTGCAGCGGGGTGAGCCCCTCGTCGCGGGAGCGCCGGGTGAGCTCCACTCCCCCGGCGACGATGACCCGGAGCGTGTCGACGTAGGCCGGGGTGTCGCGGCCGAGCCACACGGCCTCGTGCACGGCCTGGTAGCCGATGCGGTTGACGTGGTCACGGTCGATGCCGGCCTGCAGCAGCTCGCCCACGACGAGCGCATGACCGCGCTCGGCAGCGCGGATGAGGCCAGTGCCGTTCCAGCTGTCCTTGTCGTCGACGGCTGCGCCGTTGGCCAGAGTCAGGCGGAGCAGGTCGAGGTGACCCTCGCTCGTGGAGATGAGGTATGCCGACTGCACCGTGTCGTCCTTGGCGTTGACGTCGGCGCCCTGCCGCACGAGCGCAGCGGCCCGTGCGACGTCATCGGCCCACGCCGCGTCACGCAGCTGCTCGTCGAGGCGCGCCTGCTCCGCCGCCGACCGCCCCTTGACCGTCCCCGTCGTCCCACCCTCGAGTGGCCTCGTCGTCACTCCGGCACCGCCCTTTCCTGTTGCTGCTGAGGTCGCGGGTCCACTCGAGGTGGCCGTTCCCTGCTCGAGGGGCCGCGTCGTCACGCCGGCCCCGCCCGTCGCCGGTGCTGCTGAGGTCGCGGGGCCACTCGAGCAGGCGGTGAGGGCCACCGCGGCCGAGAGTGCGACACCGGCGACGGGCCCGGCGAACGGCCAAGCGAACGGCATACGGCGTCGTTGCACGAGTCTCATGGTGCCAGCGGGCCGGTGACGACCTCGTACGGGCCGGCCGCGACCGGCTCGTCGAACTTGCTGTCGACGAAGAGGATCCGACCGCGCAGCACCTTGGCGGTCGTCAGCACGCGCGTCGGGTCGGTGGACTGCTGCGACACGAGAGCCGCCGAGCGACCGTCGGCCGCGAGCTCGAGCGTGGCGAGCGCGCGGGCGAAGTTGCGCACCACCGTGAGCCTCGAGCCCTGGCGCACGAGCCCGTCCGCGTCGGTGAGGATGGCGTCGCCGGTGTCGACCCGGGTGGCGACGGCCGTGCGCAGGTCGAAGCGCCACAGTGCGCCGACGTTACCCTGGGCGACGACGAGGGCCGAGCGGTCGGCGGTGACGATGATGCCGCCGAGGTTGAAGCCTGCCGCCTGCGTGATCGTGCTGGTGGCGTCGGCCCACCGGTCCAGCGACCACACGCCGGCGTCGACCGAGACCCGAAACACCTGCGGCGCATTGGAGTTCGTCACGTAGGCAGCGCCGTCGGGTCCGATCGCGACGTCGTTGAGGAACACGTTGTCGCCGGGCGCCCGGAGCGCCGCGAGCAGCTCGCCGTCGGGCGAGTAGACCCACAGGTCGGGGCGCCCCGTGCCGATGCCGTTCGGCCCGCCTGCGACGTAGACGCGGCCGGCGTCGTCCGTCGTGACTCCGCGAGCGGTGAAGCGGCCGTCGGTGCCGTTGCCGGCGAGCCACTCCTCGGTGTGCGGGCTCATCGCCGTGCCACGGTGGATCTCACCGCCCGTCGTCTCGCTGACGTAGAAGAGGCCGCGCGCCCCGTCGACGCCGATCCCCTCGAACTTCGAGCCACCCTCGTCGCCGGTCAGCTGGTAGGTGCCCGGACGCCCCTCCCCTGTGGGTGAGGCGGCACCCGGGGAGGCCAGCAGCAGGGGCAGGGTCGCGGCGGCGACGACGGCTGCGATGGTGCGCTTCGTCGGGGTCTTCAGGACGGATGTCATGGCAGTCTCCTCATTGGTCGTGCTGGGGTCACCACCACGATCACCGCTGCGGCCGGGCCACCGCGTCGGGCAACCGTCCACCTCGCGATAGCCGATCGGATGATGCCGACCGCCGCTCCACGTCCCTAGGCTGCGGTCATGCAGGAGGGCATCCTCGCGCCGGTGGCGCGACTCGACCGGTGGCTCGACGCCGTCCTGCTCGCGCTCCTCGCGACCTGCTCGGTGCGCTACCTGCTGCGCCACGACCTCGACGCGACAGCACTGCTCGTGCTCGCCGGCGCCGTCGTGCTCGGGGCTGCCTACCTCACCCGGCGGCTCGTGGCCGACCGTCCGCCGTGGCCGACCGTGTGGGTGGCGGTCGTCGTCGTGCTCTGGGTGACGCTCACCCTCGTCGCGCCCTCCTTCGCCTGGACCGCCGTGCCGGTCGCCTTTGCGGTGCTGCAGGTGCTCCCCTTTCCGTATGCCGTGAGCGTCGTCGTCGTCATGACCGCGGTCGTCAGCGTGGCGTGGAGCCGCATCACCGACGACCTCGACCCGACGGTCTTCGTCGGGCCGGTCGGCATCGCGCTCGTGACGGTGCTCTCCTACCGTGCTCTCGAGCGCGAGGCCCACACACGCCAGGCGCTCCTGGACGAGTTGACGGTGGCGCAGGCGGATCTCGTTGCGGCACAGCGGCGCTCGGGGGCCCTGGCTGAGCGGACGAGGCTGTCGCGCGAGATCCACGACTCCGTGGGGCAGGGCCTGTCGAGCATCAACCTGCTGCTCAACGCCGCAGAGCAGGACTGGGACCGGCGACCGGAGGCAGCCCGCGAGCACGTCGCCGCCGCCGGGGCGACCGCGCGGGACGGGTTGGACGAGGTGCGACGCGTCGTGCGCGACCTCGCTCCCGCGGGTCTCGACGTCGACGCCTCGGGAGAGGCCGCGCCCGAGGCCCTGCCGGACGCGCTGCGACGGGTCGCCGACAGCGCCGCCCACGGCGTCGACGTGCAGGTGCGCGTGCACGGCGACCCGGTTGCCGTGCCGACGCCGGTGGCGAGCGCGCTCGTGCGCTCCACGCGCGGGGCTCTGGCCAACGTCGTCGAGCACGCCGGGGCGCGGCGCGCCGTCGTCAGCCTGACCTACCACCCCGACGAGGTGCTGCTCGACGTGCGGGACGACGGGCAGGGCTTCGACCCGGCCCTCGCGGGAGCCAATGGTGACCGAGGTCGCGGGCTCGACGGCATACGGCATCGGGCTGCCGACCTCGGTGGGAGCGCTGACGTGGAGAGCAGGGCCGGGGAGGGGACCACGGTGTCGGTGCGCTTCCCGCTCGCCGACGATGGAAGTCGCGATGGGCGTCGTGCCTGACGGCGGGGACGAGCGGGGGCGGACCGTCCGGGTCGTCCTCGTCGACGACCACCCCGTCGTGCGAGCCGGGCTGCGAGCCCTGCTCAGCGGCCAGGACGACCTCGACGTCGTCGGTGAGGCCGGTGACCTCGAAGCGGCAGAGCGCGTCGTCGTCGCGCAGCGGCCCGACGTCGTGCTCATGGACCTCAGCCTCGGCGACGGCCCCGGTGGTGCCGAGACGACCGCGCGGCTGCGCGCGCTGCCGCAGCCGCCGCAGGTGCTCGTGCTGACGACCTACGACACCGAGGCCGACATCCTGCGGGCCCTCGAGGCCGGTGCGGTCGGCTACCTGCTCAAGGACGCCCCGCCCGACCAGCTCTTCGCCGGCATCCGCGCGACGGCCCGTGGCGAGACCGTGCTCGCGGCCTCGGTCGCCGCGCGACTCGTGCGCCGCACC
The DNA here is from genome assembly GCF_044793955.1 of Humibacillus xanthopallidus. Taxonomy (GTDB): domain Bacteria; phylum Actinomycetota; class Actinomycetes; order Actinomycetales; family Dermatophilaceae; genus Humibacillus; species Humibacillus xanthopallidus_C. The sequence goes on from NZ_CP084995.1 coordinate 4,328,026, forward strand.
GCCTCGCCGGGCCCTGCCGTCACCGAGCGCGAGGTCGAGGTGCTCGAGCTGCTCGCGCGTGGCCTCGGCAACCGGGAGATGGCCCGAGAGCTGCTCGTGTCGGAGGCCACGGTCAAGTCGCACCTGTCGCACGTCTACACCAAGCTCGGCGTCGACACCCGCGCGGGAGCGGTGGCGGCGGCGATCGAGCGGCGGATCATCCGGTCCGGCAGCTGACGGCGGCTGCCGTCGGCTGACTGCAACTGACGGCGGCACGGCGCGGCCGGGTCCGGCCCCCGGCCCGTCAGGCCCCAGGTGTCGCGGACGGTGGCACGGCGGACTCGCGCACGACGAGCTCGGTGGCGAGCTCGACGTGGTGCGAGTCGATCGACTCCCCCTCGATGAGTCGCAGCGCGGTGCGCACGGCGACCCGGCCCATCTCGGCGAGCGGCTGGCGGACCGTCGTCAGCGGGGGCGACGACATGCGCGCGAGCTGGGTGTCGTCGAAGCCGACGATGCTGAGGTCTTCGGGGATGCGTAGTCCCCGAGCGCGGGCCGCCTCCATGACGCCCACCGCGATCTCGTCGGACGCGGCGAAGATGGCGGTCGGGGGCACCGGCAGGTCGAGCAGGGCAGCGCCGCCGCGCACGCCGTCGGCATACATGAAGTGCGAGGACCGCACGTAGTCGGCGGGCACGTCGACGTCGGCGCGCTCGAGCGCGGCGCGGTAGCCGCTCATGCGCGCCTGGTTGCACGCCGCGCGCGGGTGCCCGCCGAGGAAGGCGATGCGGCGGTGCCCGAGGTCGAGCAGATGCTGGGCGGCCGAGAGGCCCCCGACGAAGTTGGTCGACCCGACACTCGTCACGTCGACGTTGGGCAGCTCGAGCGGATCGATGACGACGAGGTGCACCCCGGCTCGCCCAAGCGCGGACAGCTGCTCGGCGGACATGATGCTCGTGACCGCGATGAGCGCGCGCACGCCGGAGTCGGCCAGGTCGCGGGCCCAGTCGTCAGGAGGCCCCTCGACCGGCGGCGCGCCGGTGGCGCGCCGCGTCACGACGACGTGCGTGCCGGTGGGCGCCGCGGCGTCGACGACGCCCTGGATGATCTCGGCGGAGTAGGCGTGCAGGTCTCCCTCGAACGCCAGCTCGATGGCCGGGCGCGTGGCGCCGCGGCGGGCGCCGCGGGGTCGGTAGCCGATGCGGTCGAGCAGGTCCTGCACGCGCTCGCGGGTCTCGGGAGACACGTCGGTGCGCCCGTTGACGACCTTGCTCACCGTCGCGACCGACACCCCGGCCGACGAGGCGACCTCGGCCAGGGTGGTCCGCGCTCGGGTGCGCGTGCTCGAACCGGACACGGCCGGCCCTACCGGGCTGGGTGCTCGGCGGGACCGACGAGCACGGGGGTGTCGAGGACACGGTCGGCGCCGACGACGCGGGTCTCGCCGGTCAGGCGCAGCACCGCGCGGCCGGGCAGGTCGCCCGCCGAGCTGCCCACCATGACGTGGAGGTCGCCCGGCTCGACGATGCGTCGCAGGTCACGGCCGGTGTATGCCGTCCGGTCGGCGTGGAGGGTGAAGCTCACACGGCGAGACTCTAGGGGCTCGAGGGAGACCCGGGCGAAACCGGCCAGCTGGAGGACGGGCCGCGTCACCTGCGCCACGACGTCGCGCAGGTAGAGCTGCACGACCTCGACGCCGGCCCGGTCACCGGTGTTGGTGACGCGCGCCGAGATCGTCACCTCGCCGTCGGTGGCGATCTGCTCGGCGCTCAGCTCGAGACCGTCGATCTCGAACTGCGTGTAGGACGATCCGAACCCGAAGGGGAAGAGCGGGGTGACGTCGAGGGTCGTGATGCCGTCGTTGCCCACGCCGAGACGGGGCTGCAGGTAGGTGCTCGGCTGGGACCCCGGATGCCGCGGGATCTGCACCGGCAGGTGACCCGACGGCTGCACCCGCCCGGAGAGCACCCCCGCGATGGCCGAGCCTCCCTCCTCGCCGGGCATGAAAGCCTGCACGAGACCAGCCGCGCGACCTGCGATCTCTCCGAGCGCATACGGACGCCCGGAGACCACGACGACGACGACGGGGGTGCCGGTCGCGATGAGCTCGGCGACGAGCTCGCCCTGCACGCCCGGCAGTCGGAGGTCGGCGGCGTCGCAGCCCTCGCCCGAGGTGCCGTGACCGAAGAGCCCGGCGAGGTCGCCGACGGCGACGACGCACAGGTCGGCCTGCCGGGCCGCCTCGACGGCCTCGGCGAAGCCCGACCGGTCGTCGCCGCTCGTCGAGCAGCCGCGGGCCTGGAGCAGGCGCGCCTCGGGCAGCTCGGCGGCGAGCGCGTCGGCGAGGCTGGGCACCTCGATGCCGAGGCCCCGCGAGGGGTAGCGAGGCAGGACGTGGTTGGGGAAGGCGTAGCAGCCCATGAAGGTGCGCGGGTCGTCGGCCGCCGGGCCCACCACCGCGACGGTCGCGGGGGCCGTTCGGCCCTCGCCGGTCAGCGGCAGGGCCGTGCCGGCGTCGAGCAGCACGATGCTGCGTTCGGCCATCTCGCGGGCGAGGTCGCGGTTGGCCGCCGAGTCGAGCTGCACCTCGTCGGCCCGCACGACCGATCCCTCAGGGGTCCAGTCCGGGTCGAGCAGGCCGAGCTCAATCTTCTGCAGGAGCACCCGCCGGGCGGCGCGGTCGACGAACGCCTCGTTGAGCTCGCCGTCCGCGACCCGCTGCGCGAGCTGCTGGCTGAAGCCGAGGGTGTCGGGGAGCTCGACGTCGATGCCCGCTTGCAGGGCCAGCACGCCGGCTCCGTCCATGTCGGCGGCGACGCCGTGCATCGAGGTGAGGAAGGGCACCGCCCAGTAGTCGGAGACGACCGTGCCCGTGAAGCCCCACGTGTCGCGCAGCACCTCGGTGAGCAGCCACGGGTCGGCCCCGGCGGGCACGCCGTCGACGTCGGAGTAGGAGTTCATGACCGAGCCGACCTCGCCGAGGAGGACCGCCATCTCGAAGGGCGGGAGGATGACGTCGATCAGCTCGCGCCGGCCCATCGGCACCGGGCCGTGGTTGCGCGCCGCGCGCGAGGCGGAGTAGCCCGCGAAGTGCTTGAGGGTGGCGATGACGCCCGCGCTCTGGAGACCCCGCACGTATGCCGTGCCCAGCATCGACACGAGGTAGGGGTCCTCGCCCATCGTCTCCTCGACGCGTCCCCACCGGTAGTCGCGCACGACGTCGAGCACCGGCGAGAGTCCCTGGTGGATGCCGAGCGCCGCCATGTCGCGGCCGATCGAGGCCGCCATGCGCTCGATGAGGTCGGGGTCGAAGGTGGCGCCCCACGCGATCGCCGCCGGATAGACGGTCGCGCCGAAGGCGGTGAAGCCCGTGAGGCACTCCTCGTGCACGATGGCCGGGATGCCCAGGCGCGAGCCGTCGATGACGACCCGCTGCTGCTTCATGACCTCGGCGGCCCCACCGGCAGGCGTGATCGGCACACTGCCGTAGACGCGGGTCAGGTGACCCAGACCGTGTGCCGCGGCGTCCTCGAGCGAGATCGTGCCGGAGGCGGCGAAGACGTCCTGCATGGGCGCGACGTTGAGCACCTCGTCGGGGTCGAGCCCGTCGTCGGCAGGCGGCGCGCCTGCTGGCGCGGCGGTGCCGGCGTCAGTGCCGGAGTCAGTGCCGGAGTCAGTGCCGGAGTCGGCCGTCATGTCGTTGAGGGCCCACCTGCTGCCGAGCTGCCCCACCTTCTCGGCGAGGGTGAGCTGGGCGAGGAGGTCGTCGACTCGCTCGTCGGGGCTGCGCTCCGGGTCCCTCCAGAGGGCGCCCGCCCCGCCGGTGGGGGTTTCGGTGACGTCCTGGGTGCCATCCTGCGAGCGCGTCTCGACCATGGTGAGCTCCTTTGCTGATCCATGATCTCGAAAGTTTTCGAGATCGAACTGGGCGCTATTGCAGTGATCTGACCGGTTTTCACGCACGAACCTTGCCGGTGGTGAGGATGGACACGGTCTGGACACATCTCTTGACACCCAAAACTTACGAAAAGTATCGTCGCACATACCAAGTTGTTGCGAAAGACCGCGTTCTCGGTCGCCGAGATCTCGGACGAGGTGACACCGGAACCGGCCGTCCCGCGGCCACGACACATGTGGAGATCAACGTGGATCCCAGAACCCCCTCTCGTCGTACCTTCCTCGGGCTCGCCATGGGCGTCCCGCTTGCAGCTGCTCTCACCGCGTGCGGCAGCTCCGGACCGAGCAGCAGCACCGCCTCGGGCAGCGCAGGGGCGGCAGGCTCCGGCGCCTCCTACTGGTACCTCACCGGCCAGCCCGGCGAGGGCATCCGCAAGGGTGCGGTCGACCGCTTCAACGCCGCCAACTCGAGCACCCAGATCGCCCAGACCGCATTCCAGAACGACGCCTACAAGACGAAGATCAAGACCGCCATCGGCGCCGGTCAGGCCCCCACGATCATCTGGGGCTGGGGCGGTGGCGGACTCAAGTCGTACGTCGACGCCAGCCAGGTCGAGGACCTCACCTCGTGGTTCGACGAGAACGCCGCCGTCAAGGACAAGCTCTTCCCCGGATCGTTCGGGGCGGCGACGGTCGGCGGCAAGATCTACGCCATGCCGTGCGAGACGGTTCAGCCGATCGTGCTCTATTACAACAAGGCGGTCTTCGAGAAGGTCGGCGTTCAGCCGCCCCAGTCGTGGGACGACATCATGGCGCTGGTCCCCAAGTTCAACGACCAGGGCATCGCCCCGTTCTCCCTCGGCGGCCAGTCCCGGTGGACCAACATGATGTGGCTCGAGTTCCTCTTCGACCGGATCGGTGGCCCGGAGGTCTTCCAGGCCGCGTTCGAAGGCCAGAAGGACGCCTGGTCCAACCCCGACGCGATCACCGCCCTCACCAAGATGCAGGACCTGGTCAAGGCCAACGGCTTCATCAAGGGCTTCTCCTCGATCACGGCCGACTCCAACGCCGACCAGGCCCTGCTCTACACCGGCAAGGCCGCCATGATGCTGCACGGCGCATGGACGTACGGCAGCATGAAGAGCGACGGCGGCGACTTCGTCAAGGGCGGCAACCTCGGCTGGATGAACTTCCCGCCCGTGGCCGGCGGCAAGGGCGACCCGTCGAACACCGTCGGCAACCCCGGCCAGTACCTCTCGATCTCGTCGAAGGCCACCGACGCCGAGAAGGAGACGGCCAAGAAGTTCTTCACGACGGGCGTGCTCGACGACACCGAGGTCAAGGCCTGGATCGATACGGGCTCCATCCCGATCGTCAAGGGCGCCGACGCCAACATCGGGGGCTCCGAGGACGCCGAGTGGCTCAACTTCCTCTACGGGGTGTCGAGCGGTGCCAAGGTCTTCGCGCAGTCGTGGGACCAGGCCCTGCCGCCGAGCGCCGCCGAGACGCTCCTCGACAACATCGCCAAGCTGTTCCAGCTGAGCATCACCCCAGAGGAGTTCGCCACCAACCTCAACGCGGTCACGAACTCGTGACCCTCGCCAGCGTCGGGTCCGCCAGGCCTGCACCGTCCCGATCTGCCCAGAGCGTGCACTCTCGATCGCTCGGGTGGCTGGCGGTCCCGGCGCTGGTCTTCTTCACCGCCTTCGGCATCATCCCGCTCATCGGCGTGCTCCTCCTCAGCTTCACCACGTGGGACGGGATCGGCGAGGTCGTGCCCTCCGGCCTCGACAGCTGGAAGGCCGTGCTCACCAATCCCGGCCTCCCGCACGCGATGTGGGTCACGTTCCAGGTGGCGGTGCTCTCCTGGTTGTTCCAGACCCCGATGAGCATCCTCCTGGGGGTCTTCCTCGCAGGGGCACAGAAGTACCGCGCGTTCCTCGCGGTGCTCTATTTCATCCCGCTGCTGCTCAGCTCGGCTGCGATCGCGATCACCTTCAAGGCCCTGCTCGACCCCAACTTCGGCATCGGCACCGGTCTCGGGCTGCCGTTCCTCTCCCAGGACTGGCTCGGTGAGCCGAAGCTCGCTCTCGGCGTCGTCGTCTTCGTCGTGTCCTGGCAGTTCATCCCCTTCCACTCGTTGATCTACCAGGGCGCGGTGCGTCAGATCCCGACCTCGATGTACGAGGCGGCCCAGATCGACGGGGCCGGCCGCATCCGGCAGTTCTTCTCGATCACCCTGCCGCAGCTGAAGAACACGATCATCACGTCGTCGACGCTCATGGTCGTCGGCTCACTGACGTTCTTCGATCTCATCTACGTCCTCACGGCCGGCGGTCCGGGCGATGCCACCCGGGTCCTCGCGCTCGAGATGTACAAGACCGGCTTCCAGGCCAACCTCATGGGCCCGGCCAGCGCCATCGGCGTCATCCTCGTCCTCGTCGGGCTCCTGCTCGCGCTGCTGTTCCGACGGCTTGGCGGAGGCGACAAGACCGCCAGCCAGCTCGAGGGGGCCTGAGCCATGGCCGACAACGCACAGAAGAGCACCCGCATCCGCAACCGCAACTGGATCGGCGGCGCCCTCAGCTGGTTCTGGCTCCTCATCGTGATCCTGCCGATCTACTGGATCATCATCACGAGCATCAAGAGCCAGTCCGAGTACTTCATCACCAATCCCTTTGCGCCGCCGACCGAGCCGACGCTCGACGCCTACCGGCTGGTGATCGAGTCGGACTTCATCCGCTACTTCTTCAACAGCGTCATCGTCACGGTCGGCGCCGTGATCCCGGCGGTCCTCGTGTCCTTCATGGCCGCGTTCGCCATCATCCGGAGCCGGCCGAACTGGTTCCTCAAGTCCACCAACGCGATCCTGCTCATGGGTCTGGCGATCCCCCTGCAGGCGACGATCATCCCGGTCTACCTCATCATCATCCGGCTGCACCTCTACGACACCCTGCTGGCCCTGATCCTGCCGTCGATCGCGTTCGCGATCCCGCTGTCGGTGCTCGTCCTGTCCAACTTCATCCGCGACGTGCCTAACGAGCTCTTCGAGTCGATGCGCCTCGACGGCTGCAGCGAGTGGCAGACGCTCTGGCGCCTGGCCCTCCCGTTGACGCGCCCGGCGCTCGTGACCGTGACCATCTACAACGCCCTCGGCATCTGGAACGGCTTCCTGCTGCCTCTCGTGCTGACGCAGAGCCCGGACCTGCGGGTGCTGCCGCTCGCGCTGTGGACCTTCCAGGGCCAGTACGGCATCAACGTCCCGGCGATCCTCGCCGCCGTGCTGCTCACGGCCCTGCCGATCCTCGCGCTCTACATCATCGGACGCCGCCAGCTGCTGAGCGGCTTGACCGCTGGATTTACGAAGTAGGCCTCGAGCCGGCCCGACGCAGTGTCTCGCACTGCTGTCAGGTGGCGTCGGCGAGCATCCCGCGAGCACGCTGGATCGCCTCGTCGGTGCCGAGCTCCGCACGAGCCGCGGGGCTCGTCGAATAGAGCTCGACCATCTCCTGGAAGGGCAGGGTCGGCAGGTTGCGGCGGGGCAGGCTCACGGCGTCCGCGGTCAGGACCCTGCGCCGACTGAGGAAGGGCGGCATGTGGTGGATCTGCCTGGGCGCGGCGGTGGTCTCCACGATGAAGTCGGTGGGGGTGGTGACCAGGCCACGCACGTGGTCCCAGGGGACGGAGACCTCTGAGCCGGCCCAGAGCTGGTGGATGCCGTCCGGCGTCAGGGTGATCGTGCCGTCGCCAGCGCGGCCGCTGGTCCGCGACCACATCAGGTAGACGAGGAAGAGGCCCGCGGCGATGAAGAACGCAGCGGCGTAGACCGACGAGCCGAGGTAGTAGACCCCCAGCCCGGTGACTCCCAGGGCGACGACCCACGCGGTTGCGGGGGCGAGGGGGTGGCCACGCCTCGGGTGGATGGCCATCCCCGTGCGTCCGCCGGCCGTGCCGGTCGTCACCACCTTGTCCGGCGCCCGACGGTGCGTTGCCAGGGCGATGGGCACGGCGATCACTAGGGCGAATGCGGCCAGCACCGCGATCCCGCCAGCGGCGTCGTTCATGGACCCTCCGTCTCGTCGAGCCGGCCGCGCCGCCGCCCTGCCGGCGGCGGCGACACGACCGTCAGTCGTCTCGGTACTGCTTCTTGTAGAGGCTCCTGCGTGTGACCCAGATGAGCACAGCCCCGACGACGCACACGGTCAGCGCGAGGGGCAGGGAGCCCAGCGCCGGTGCCGAGCCTGTGGTCACCAACAGGTACACCGAGCCGACACCGATGGCGAGCAGCGCCCAGCCGACACACTGCAGCACGAGCTCCACGGCATACCGCATGGTGCGAGTATCTCCCTTTCACGTCAGTCGAACGGGTTGAGCGCACTGCCGACATCGCCCAGCGCCGAACCGAGCTCGCCGACTCCCTCTTGAGCTCCTTCCAGGACCGACCCGGCCGAGAGCCCGTTGTCGAAGATCGACGCTCCGATGCCCGAGCCGACGAACCCGCCGACGACACCCCCGACGACCCCGCCGATGGCAGTACCCACCCCGGGAACCACGCTCCCGACCAGGGCTCCGGTGGCCGCGCCGGCAGCCATGCCGCCCACGAGCCCGCCTCCGGCCTTGGCCCCGGCACGGCCGGCGCTCTCACCATTGGCCACGTCCAGCCCGAACCCGATGGCCGACCCGACCACTGGGATGGCACGACCGCCTAGCTTGGAGAAGCGCGACATCTTCGTCGCCATGGAGCCCGACGCCGCAGCCTTGGCGCTGTACTCCTTGCTCTCATCGAGGAACTTGTAGTAGCTGTCTGCGCTCGAGCCGGTGAAGCGACCGCCGTTCGACACCATGCTCTTGGCCCAGGCGGACCGGCGAGCAGCCTTCGCCGCATAGTCGTCCGTCTGGTCCTTCAGACCGCGAACCCACTGGTCGGAGTAGTAACCCGCGGCGCCCTCCGAGGCACCCGAGATCGTCTCCTGGGCCAGATTGAGGGTCGGCGACGATCCCCGGTCCGAGGACGAACCGCCCGAGCTGCAGCACGTGGAGGTCGAGCTCGACCGGAGACGGGCTGGTCGATCCGCCTCCGCCGCCGTCGGCGATGAGCCGGTGCCCGTCGACCTCCACGAACGAGATGGGGTTGCCGGCCGCCAGGGCGTAGGTGTTCTGGCTCAGCGGGTCGAGCGACAGCCCCAGGTCACCGAGGGCCGAGGCGTACATGTCCTCCTGGATGAACCGACCGGTGTCGGCTGCGTAACGGCGGGCGCCCATGTCAAGGCTCGAGCTCGCGGAGGTGGCGGTGGCGCCTCCGGAGTCGAGGCGACGACCCTGGAACTGGTAGGGGTTGAGCGGGTTGGTGTCGGTGTCCGTCGTCGCATCCTGCGTGGACGACAGGCCGTCGTCCTCACTGCCGTAGGCCGTGTACCCGTAGGAGGCCTTGACTCCGCCGGAGTCGTTGACGAGCTGGGAGACGGAGCCGTGGACGTCATAGGCGTAGGAGAAGCTGTCGGTCGTCGTCGTCCCGTTGTCCTGCGAGCTCATCGAGATCCGGTGACCGTAGGCGTCGTAGGAGAACGTCTTGGTCTTCGGGTCGGTCCCGCCGGACTGCTTCTCCTCCGTCGTCCTGGTCGTCAGCCCTTCGTAGGTGAACGACGTCGAGCGGTTGTCGCCGGCGGTCGAGTGCGACTCCGTCTCCTTGCTCACCCGGTCGAGCGCGTCGTAGTCGTACGTGCTGCTGTCGGTGGCCACGGCGCCGGTGTAGGTGCGCTGGCTGGCCAACCGGTTGAGGTCGTCGTAGGCGTAGTCCTGGACCAGCCCGGAGTCCGTCGGGCAGGAGCTGACACCCGAGCCCACGGCGACGCAGTCGACGTTGCCGTAGTTGTCGTAGACGTACGACACCGAGCCGCCTCCGGACGACAGCTCCTTGAGCTGGTTCGACTGGTACTTCTGGGTGAGGGTCGGCTTGCCGGCTTCGGCCTTCGTGGTGACGTTACCGCCCCGGATGCTCGTGTCGCCGACGAGGTTGGCCGGCTCGTCCAGCGTGAAGGTGTCGGTCACCCCCTGGCGTCGCTGGTTGCTCGTCACCTTCTGCCGTGCGTCGTAGGTGTAGGTGGCGATGCACGGGCTGGCCACGTTGGCGCAGGTCGTGCTCGAGTCGGCGCGCTTGTTGACGAAGGTGTCCTTCGTGCGGTTGCCGTCGACGTAGCGGTCGCCGGCGCTGCCGTTCGCGAGGGTCCCGGACTCTAGGTACTCCACGTCATGGCTCGTAATGACGCCGCCGGAGGCGTTGACGGTCTTGAGGAGTTCGACCTTGCCGTTGTCGAGCCGGTCCCAGCTCGTCGTCTGCTTCACCGGCCAGCTGGAGGCCGCCCCGGTGCAGTCACTCTGTGCACGGCGCAGCGTGCGCGTGCGCTCCCAGCCGGTGTCGAACCACGAGTTGGTGAGGTACTCGTCGCCGTCGCAGGCGCTGGCGGTGGTGAGGTCGGTGTTGGTCGCCTGGCGGTTCACCTGCGTGGTGAGCCAGTCGGCCTCGTCGTAGGTGAGCTCGTACTCCTTGGGCGCCTTGGTCACGGTCTGCTTGGCGCTGTCCTGCTCACCGTTCTCGAGACGGCGGGTGACGTTGCCGTTCTCGTCGTAGGCGTAGTCGTTGAAGGTCCACGGCGTCGTGCCCGATGCCTTCTTGCGGTGCCACACCCGACTGATCTCGTCGAAGCCGTCCCAGCTCGCACTCGTCTCGACGGGGTTCTCCCCGGCCGACCCGACGCCCGAGGTGTCGAGCGAGTAGGTGAGGTTGTTGTTGCCGTCGTAGGCGTAGGTCGTCGGGTTGCCGTCGCGGTCGGCCCGCTCCGACAGCTTGCCGTCGTCGAAGTAGCGCCAGATCATCTCCTTCTCGAGGTCCGGGGTGCCCGGCTGTCCCGCGACCTCAGGGGTGCGCCGGGTCTGCCAGGACTGCGCGGCGTAGTCGTAGGTCACGACTGGCTGGGTGGGGCTCTTGGCGGTGCGGATCCATCCCGGACCGAAGAAGGTCCGGACGGTCCGGGCGCTGTCCTTCACCGCGGATGCGGTGGTCGAGGTCACCGGCAGGGAGTTCCAGAGCAGGTTGTTGCTCTTGTCGTACGCGCGGAACTCTGACTGCCGCTCCGACTCGCCGGGTGCGAACGGCTTGACCGTCTGCACCAGGCGGTTGACACCGTCGTAGCTGTATGCCGTGACGTAGGGCGAGGAGCTGGAGATGGCCCCACCGGCGGCGTGGTCGACCGCGCGGGGCGAGGCCACGAGGGTCCGGTTGCCGTTGCCGTCATAGACGACCTTGGAGACTGCGGTGCGCGAGCCGGTCACCTGCTGCGTCGAGCGGACGGGAAGGTCCCGCTTGTCGTAGGCGGTCGTGGTGCGCTGCATGCGGGTCGTGGACGCGGCCTTGTCGATGAGCTGCTCGACGACGGTCACGTTGTTGTTGCGGTCGTACGTCTTGGTCTGGGCGTGCCCGAGCGGGTCCGTCTTGGTGAGCAGTCGGTGAGCCGGGTCGTAGGCATACACCGTGGTGAACCGCTCCACCGCCGGTCCGGTGGACGGGCACGTCACCGACGTCTTCTTCGCCCGTGGCGAGGTGACCGAACGGAGGTCTCCCGCGGTGTCGTAGCACAGGAGCGTCGTCCGGGTGTCGGTGGCGACAGCGCCGTGGTCGGTCTGCCGGGTCACCCGGTCGAGCACGTCGTAGTCGTACTCCGAGGCGTAGTCGAGGGACGTCGCCGTGGTCGCCGACCCCTTGGGGCGGGTGATGGAGGTGATGCGCCCCGCGACGTCCCAGGCGTATGCCGTCGTCTCGCCCTGCTGGTTCGCCTGGGTGAGCGGTTGGTCCATCGCGTCGAACGTGCCGGTCTGACCGACGGCGGCTTCGCCGTCGTCGGAGGCACTGCCGTAGTGCGGGTCGATGTTGCGGAGGACGTTGTCGTTGGCGTCGAACTGCGCCGACGACCAGATCAGCCGGCCGCGTTCGTAGTCGAACGACTTCGGAGCGGACTGCCTCCCGAGGCGGTGGAACGCGTCGTAGTCGAGAAAGGCGGCCGCGGCGCGGTCGGAGGCGGAGCCTGCGAGAGTCGGGTTGGCCTGCGCCGAGAGGTTGCCGTCCTGCACCCAGCGCAGCAGCCCGTCCGCGTCGTAGCCCATCTCGGTCGTGATGCCCTCGGGCTCGGCGATCTTCGAGGGCGCCCCCGACGCGTCGTAGGTGTAGGACGTCGTCTGGCTGCGGGCGTCGGTCGTCGAGGCCACGGTGCCGGGCGCCGCGGAGCCGCTGAGGTTCCACGTCAGGGCCGTCGCGTAGCCCTCCGGGTCCACCGTCCGCGTGACGTTGCCCGCGGCGTCGTTGGTGAACACCCAGGTGCCGCCCTCGGGCTTGGTCCGTCCGGTGAGGACGCTCCAGTGGCCGCTGGTGTCCTTGGGACCGAGAGAGCGGTCTCGTACGTCAGCGTCGTCTGCGCGCCGACCTGGTTGATCCAGGAGGTCAGGTATCCGTTGGCGTTGTAGGTCCACGTCTGCACGGCGCCGCCCGGCTCGACGAGCCGCTGCACCTTGTTGTCGCTCGACCAGGTCACCGACGTGGTCTGCTCCAACGCGTCCACCAGGCTCGTGACGCGACCGAGGGTGTCGTAGACGTACTCGGTGTCGCGGCTCGACGGCGCGTCGACGGTGGTGCGTCGGTTGGTGAGGTCGTAGCTGAAGGCGGTGCAGGACGCGGCACTGGTGCAGGCCAGCGAGGGGTCGCCGAGCCGGTTCCACCGGCTCTTGGCCTTCCAGCGCAGCTGTCCACTACCGGGCCCGTAGTACGCGAAGGCCGTCTCGGCCCCACGTGGGTCGCGGACGCTGTAGAGCCGCGTCGACTGGTTCGGCGTGTGCGGGTCCGGCTTGGCGCGAGCAGCGGAGGTCGTGATCGCCGGTCCGGCGCCGTTGGAGGTCGTGTAGGTGAACACGAACGTGCGGTCATCGAGACGCTCGCCGTTCGCCTGCGTGCCACCGACCTGGGTGAGCCGCAGCAGGTTGCCGTCGTCGTAGTAGTCGAAGAGCAGCATCGAGCCGGTGTGGTCGGCGATGCTCTTGATCTTGCCGCGCACGTGCGCCCGCTTGACCTCTGCCTTGCTCCAGTAGGCGACGGCGAAGAAGCGGCCGGCCGCGTCTGTGACCTTCGTGATGCGCTTCTTCGGGCCACCCGGGTCCTCCCCTGCGAGCACCGTCTCCAGTGTGAACGTCAGGGTGTTGCCGTTGCGGTCGACGACGGACGTGGGGTAGCCCTCGGTGTCGAAGTAGAACGCGACCTTGTCAGGACGGGTCAGCGACCACCGCCGGGTGGGGTCGGTGCTCGGCCCCTGGAGGTAGAGGTTGACGCCGGCCGGCTCGGCCCACGTGGTCGTCCCGTCCGTCTGGGTCGTGCCGGTGAACTTGTGCGTCGTGCCGTCCCCGTCGGTGAAGGTGACGTACTTGCTGGAGCGCCCGGAGATCGTGTCCGCGCGGTTCGGGTGGATGTCCAGGGGGTTGCCCAGTCGGGTCAGCCCCGAGATCGCCAGCGACATGTTGTTGCCGGCCGGGGACTCCGAGTGGTCCTCGAGAGAGTTGTAGGTCAGGTCGACGGTCGTGGCGAGGCCGCGGCCGGGTGCCGAGAAGGGGCTCCACCGCCACAGCGTGTTGCCGTTGCTCACATTGGTCAGGGCCTGTGATCCCGCGCCGGTGTCGGTGCCCTCGTACTGCCAGAAGCGCTCGAGGCCGAGGTTGCCCTCGAGGTCCTTGTCGACGACGACCGGCTGGTCGATCGGGGCGTTGCCCTTCGTCGCAAACCACTTGTCCGCGCTCGTGGAGGCGACGTCATAGACGTCGATCCGCAGCCGGACGCGGGCCTTGTCGATGCCCGCCGGCAGCGCCGGCGGCTCGATCAGGACGGGGATGGGCTTGCTCTGGCCCGGCTGGACGGTGCTCGGGAAGTAGGTGTTGGCCGGCCCCTCGAAGAGGACGATCCCGTCGTCCCCGACCGAGCCGTCTCCCTTGGGGACCTCGGTCGGGACGTACCACCGGTACCAGAGCTGCAGGCCACTGCTGCCGCCCTTCCAGGCAATGGAGCTGGTGTTGGTCACCGTGACGTCGGCCAGCAGGGCGCCGCGGGCGACGCTGGCAGGGTCGCGGATCGGCTTGACGCTCGTCGTGTCCGCGTCGATCAGCGAGGGTGACCCGCCGGTCACCGACCGCTGGGACGGCGACATGACTGCGCTGCCGGCGTAGGTGGCGTAGGCGTTCGTGCTGTCCTTGGGCGTCGAGCTGAGGCTGGTGGTCGTGGTCGCCGAGCCCGAGTAGGTGTCGGTCGTGGGAGCCAGGTTGTTGTCGAGGAAGGACGGCGGGATCTCCAGGGCGGTGGTGCTGTTGCCCGACTCGTTGAGGTCGAGGGTCGCCGAGTAGATGGTGCCGCCGGCTCGCGACACGGTCACCGTCGTGGTGCCGGACGTCGCGGTCCGTCCACTGCCGTCGAAGGCTCGCGCGCTGAGCTGGTGGCTCGTGTTGTTGTAGGCAGGGTCCGCGATGCTGCCGGGTCGCCACGTCGTCGACCACGGCGCCGCGGTGTCCGTGCCGACCAGCTGGTCGTCGGCAAAGAACTCGACCTTGGTCACACCGGTCCCGGTCGTGCTTGCCGTCATCGTGGCGGACGTGCCGACCACCGTCGACGCCGTGGGCCCCGTCAGTGTCACCGTCGGCTTTGCCGTCTTGTCGACCGTGACGCTGACCCCGGGCGAGGTCGTCTGGTTGCCCACGTCGTCGGTCGCGCGCACGGTGATGACCTGGGACCCCGCCGTGACCGCAGCGGCCGTGGTGTCCCAGGCGAAGGTCCACGGGCTAGCCGTCGACGAGCCCAGCAGGGTGGTGCCGCTGAAGAACTCCATCTTGGCCACGCGGCCGTCGTCGCCACCGGCGGCACGGAGGGGCACCGTGCCGGTCACCGTGGAGGCGGCCGCGGGAGCGGCAACGGCTGCCCAGGGGACGCGTGACACCGCCTGGGGGTTGGAGTAGGTGACCACGAGCTTGGGCCTGGCCAACGTCGTGGAGTCGTCCGAGCCGTAGTCGACGTAGGGGCTCGTCAGACCGTCGGGGGCATCGTTGGTCGCCTTGACGAGGGCCCCGTCGTTGGGCGCGGCCCCGGTGACCCATTCGCGCACCAGCCCGAGCACGTTGAACGCGTCGGTCCCGGCCGTGCTTCGCGACGTGGCCAGGAGCGACGCGTCGGCAGTGGTGTCGTAGGACGTGCCCGCAGAGGCCCAGCCGACGGCGCGCTGGGTCTCCAGCCATGTGGCGCCCGAGGTGCCGCAGGTGGCGTTCTCGGTCCCCTCCTTCCACGGCTGCCGCAGTCGGTGGACCGACACGGCCGCTCCGGGATTCGTCGTCCCCGAATACGCCAGGCTCAGCGTCGCCGCCGTGACGGTGGCCGTCGAGGGGATGGATCGCAGGTCGTAGCGCAGCAGCCCACGGTGCTGCCAGCCGTCGGCCGTGGTTCCCACGCGCATCGTCGGCGACGCACCGTAGTTGCGGTCGTCCGAGCAGGCCACGGCAGACGACACGTTGTGCACGATCTGCGTCACCTGCCCCCTCGAGGCGTCGGGCTGGAGGGTCATCGTGGTCGTTCCGGAGGCGGGGAGCGTGACGGCGACGTTCGCCGACAGCACTCCACCCACGACCAGCCGATAGCTGACCGCGGACCCGCCCTTGGCGGTGGTGTCGGTCCAGGTGGTGGTGTTGCGGTCCGTGATGGTCGTCAGGAGGGTCGCGGTCGAGGGCGTGAAGCCGGCCGTCGCGGAGCGGTGGATCTCGTATGCCGTGAAGGGCGCGGTGCCGCTCGGGACGTAGCTGTCCCAGCTGAGGACGGCGCCATTGCCGTTGAGCGTCGTGGGCGTTCGCAGGAGCACCGTGCCCGCGGCCGCGGCCTGCGCGATAGGCAGCTGGCTCGGTGGCCGCATCGCGTCGGTCACCGGGGTGAGCAAGCCGAGCACCAAGCCGAATCCAACCGCTCCTGCGAGGGTCCGACGGGGCCCACCGATGATCCTGAACATGTCTGCTCCCACTGTCGACGAGCACCGAATGTCCGCAACCTCCCATTCCGCTCGACGAGCGGGACTGACACAGAAGGGGCAGAATCCGACAAAAGGGAGCCACTTTCCGACTATTGGACGACACCGAGCCGGTGGCGTGGTCGGGGGCCGCGGGGGTGGCTCGACAGGGAGGAGCACCATGACCACCGCGCCGTCGCAGCTCGACGACGAGGGACCGAGGAACTGCGTCGTCGTGGCCATGCCGGCCGGGAAGTCGACGCACGAGCTGGTCCGCTACCTCGTCGGCATGGACATCGTGCCGATCGTCATCGCGGGGGCGAGGCACCTGCGCTACCTCGCCGACCTGGTGCGGGTCGACCTGGCCGTGCTCGCCGTGGAGGTCTCGGTGTCGGACGCGCAGGTGGAACGTGCGGTGGCCGAGCTCGAGGTGCCGGTGCTCCTGCTCGGTGAGACGGCTCGCACGACCGTGGTCGAGCCGGCTGCCGTCCTGGCCCGCGACGCCGACGACTTCGAGGTCGCGATCGAGGTCAGGCGGCAGATGAGCGGCCTCCAGCGGGGACGCGTCTCCTTCGGCGCGCTCGAGCTGGACGTTCGCCGCCACCTGGCGACCTGGTGCGGGCGAGACCTCGACCTCACGCCGACGCAGTTCAGGATCCTCTCCGTGCTCGTGCGTGCGTCCGGATGCGTGGTCTCCCGGCGGGAGCTGTGCCGGCGCGCCATGGGGACCTACGGCCCCGGCGACGAGGCCCGGCTGGAGGCCCACCTGCGCCGGCTCCGGACGCGGATCGAGACGGCCGCGGCTCAGCCGTTGCTCGTCACGGTGCGCGGTGAGGGGATCCGGCTGGTCGACCGGGTCGGCTGAGCAGACGCACGTCCGCGACGTCACCACCTCGCAAACACACCGGGCAATCGTCAGGGCCACGCGGCATACCGCATGGCCCTGACGATTGTTCGGTGTGTTGCGGGGACGGGACGGTCAGCGGCGGGCCGCCTCGAGCTCGGGGGCGTGCGCCGTGGCCGGGGCAGCGGCGGGAGCCGCGGCGACCGGCGCCGCGTCGTCGGCGGGAGCCTCGTCGTCGTCGAGCATGCTCGCCTCGTCGAACTTGTCCTCACCGGCCAGCACCCGGACCGCCTTGTCCCGGTCGATCTCGCCGACCCAGGTGCCGATCAGCACGGTGGCGATGGCGTTGCCGGCGAAGTTGGTCAGGGCGCGAGCCTCGCTCATGAGGCGGTCGATGCCGACGATGATGCCGACGCCGGGCACGAGGTCGGGGCGGTGCGACTGCAGGCCGCCGGCCAGGGTCGCGAGGCCGGCGCCGCTGACGCCGGCTGCGCCCTTGCTCGCGATGATCATGAAGACGAGCAGCGAGATCTGCTGGCCGATGGTGAAGGGCTTGTCCATCGCCTCGGCGATGAAGAGGCTCGCCATCGTCAGGTAGATGGCGGTGCCGTCGAGGTTGAAGGAGTAGCCGGTCGGCACGGTGATGCCGACGACCGGGCGGGAGACACCGAGGTGCTCCATCTTCGCGATGAGACGGGGCAGGGCCGACTCCGACGAGGACGTCGAGACGATGAGGAGGAACTCGCGGGCAAGGTACTTCAGCAGCGCGAAGACGCTGAAGCCCGTGACGAGCTTGAGGATCGTGCCGAGGAAGATGAAGACGAAGATCGCGCAGGTCGCATAGAAGGCGACCATGAGCAGGCCGAGGCTCTTGAGCGAGCCGAGCCCGGTCGCCCCCACGAGGGCGGCCATCGCGCCGAAGGCACCGACGGGGGCCGCCCACATGATCATCGCCATCAGGCGGAAGACGAGGCGCTCGAGGTGCTTGATGCCGCGCAGGATCGGCTCCCCCTGCTTGCCCATCTTCTGCAGGGCGAAGCCAACCAGCAGGGCAACGAAGAGCGCCTGCAGCACGGAGCCGCCGGTCAGCGACGACACGAGCGTCTCGGGGATGAGCCCGAGGAGGAAGTCGACCGTCGACTCCGCCTCGCCGGAGGCCGCCGTCTGGCCCGCCGCCGCCATCTCGGCGGTGAGGTCGAGGCCGGCCCCCGGCTTGATGATGTTGCCGACGACGAGACCGATGCCGAGCGCGACGGTCGACATCGTGACGAAGTAGGCGAGGGCGAGACCGCCGACCTTGCCGACCTGGGCGGCCTTCCGGACCGAGCCGATGCCGAGGACGATCGTGCAGAAGATGATCGGCGTGATCATCATCTTGATGAGGTTGACGAACCCCGTCCCGAGCGGCTTGAGCGACTTCCCGACCTCGGGGAAGAGCCAGCCGACGAGGATGCCGGCGACCATCGCGACGATGACGGCGACATAGAGATAGTGCGTGCGGTCCTTCTTGGGAGTCGGGCCCGGCTGGGCGTCGACGGCGCTGTCGGCGGTGGAACTCACGGTGACCTCCGTGGTCTGGGCCCGGGCACTCGCTGACCGGACGGGGTGGATAACACGAGACTGGAGGCCCGACGAACTAGGGTCACGATTGTGTTCATTGAGTTCTCGCCGACGCCGGCGGTCGGGCCGTGAGCACGCGATCGCCAGCGCGCTGGAGCGTGGCCACCCAGACCTTCGTGCTCCAGGTGGGCGTGGCCGTGCTCGTCGTCGCGGCCGGCCTGGCGGGGGCCTTCGTGCAGGCCCAGCGCGCCGGTGACATCGAGGCCATCGCCCGCGCGACGGCGGTCGCCGAGACCGTCGCCGCCACCCCCACCGTCATCGCGGCCGTGCAGCAGCCGTCGCCGACGACCACGCTCCAGCCGTATGCCGAGCGGGTCCGCGTCGAGTCGGGCACCGACTTCGTCGTCATCATGAGCCCGCAGTCGATCCGCTTCACCCACCCCGACCCCTCGCAGATCGGCAAGACGTTCCTCGGCCACACGGAGGAGGCGCTCGCGGGAGGCACGGTAGTCGAGGACTACACCGGCACGCTCGGACCCTCGCTGCGGGTCGTCAAGCCGGTCAGTGACGACGGCCGGGTCGTCGCGCTCGTCGCCGTCGGCATCCGCAAGTCCGCGGTCGGCGAGCAGGTGCGCGCGCAGCTGCCGGCCATCCTGCTCGCCGGGCTCGTCGCCGCCCTCCTCTCCGGGCTCGGCACAGCTCTCGTCGCCCGCCGCATCCGGCGCCAGACCCACGGGCTCGGCGAGGAGCAGCTGCGCGAGATGTACGAGTACTACGACGCGGTGCTCCACGCCGTCACCGAGGGGCTGCTCATCACCGACCTCGACGGGCGCCTCCGGCTCGCCAACGACGAGGCGATCCGCCTGCTCGACCTGCCACCCGACGCCGTCGGCCGACAGGTCGGCGAGCTCGGTCTCGCGGCGCCGCTGGCGGCCGCCCTCACCGACGACCACCCGCACGAGGACGAGCTGCACGTGACGTCAGCCCGCGTGCTCGTGCTCAACCGTGGCCCGGCGACGTGGGAGGGCCGGCTGCTCGGCCACGTCGCGACGCTGCGCGACCGCACCGACCTCGAGGAGCTGACCGGTGAGCTCGACTCGGCGCGAGGCCTCGCCGAGGCCCTGCGCTCCCAGGCCCACGAGTCGGCCAACCGGCTGCACACGATCGTCAGCCTCATCGAGCTCGGCCACACCGACCGCGCCCTCGACTTCGCGACCGACGAGCTCGCGGTGTCGCAGGTGCTCACCGACCGCGTCGTCGGCTCCGTCGAGGAGCCAGCCCTCACGGCGCTGCTGCTCGGCAAGGCGGCCGAGGCGCACGAGCGCGGCATCGCCTTCGACATCGCCGCCGGTGCCCGCTGGCCCACCGACGTCGCCCCCACCCGCGACATCGTCACCATCGTCGGCAACCTCATCGACAACGCCCTCGACGCCGTGGCGGAGGTCGACGACCCGACCGGGCGGCGGGTCACCTTCGACGCCCGCCTCGAGCCGGTCGCGCCCAGCGGGGGCGTGCGCCCGGGCGTGACACCGCAGGGGTATGCCGTCCTCGACGTCTCCGACACCGGGCCGGGCCTGCCTCCGGGAGCGGTCGACGACGCCTTCCGCCGGGGTTGGTCGACGAAGGACCAGGGGGTGGCCGGCCGGCGCGGCATCGGGCTCGCCCTCGTCGCCCAGACCGTCGATCGGCTGGGCGGCCGGCTCACGGTCTCCGGGCCACCGGGCGCTCGCTTCACCGTGCGGCTGCCCGTGCCCGAGCAGTCCCCCGGCGCGGGAGAGGCCGACGTGGTCGATGAACGCGGTGGGAGCAACGGGCACAACGGGGATGACTCGGGGCGCGGTCACCCGCAGCGGGCTGCCACGGGACCGGCGCCGTCGGCGGGGCTGGGACCGGCGGCGGGGCCCTCGGGAGCGACGTCATGACGGGCGGGCGTGACCTCACGGTGCTCGTCGTGGAGGACGAGCCGATCGCGGCGGAGGCCCACACGGCATACGTCAACCGCGTCGCGGGCTTCGTGCCGGTGGCGACGGTGGGCACCTCGCAGGCTGCGCTGAAAGCGTTGCAGGACAAGCAGATCGACGTCGTTCTGCTCGACATGAACCTCCCCGACCGGCACGGCCTCGACGTCGTGCGCGCGATGCGCGCCGCCGGTCACCGGGCCGACGTCATCGCCGTCACGTCGGCCCGGGACCTCGAGGTCGTGCGGGCGGCGGTGTCGCTCGGCATCGTGCAGTACGTCCTCAAGCCCTTCGTCTTCGCGACCCTGCGCGAGCGCCTGCTGGCCTACCGGGCCTATCGCGACCAGCACGACCACGGGCAGGAGGTCTCGACCCAGGCCGAGGTCGACGAGGTCTTCGCCGGCGCGCGCAGCGGAGGCGAGACCCATCTGCCCAAGGGCATGGGCGAGGAGCTGCTCACCCGGGTGTCACGGGTGCTGCGCGAGGCCGACGGAGGGCGCTCGGCGAGCGAGCTCGCTGAGGCACTCGGCGTCAGCCGGGTCACGGCGCGCCGCTACGCCGAGCACCTCTGCGAGACAAGGGTCGTCGTGCGCCGCTCCCGGTATGCCGGTGCGGGTCGTCCCGAGGTCGAGTACCTCTGGTCGCGCTGAGCGCTCAGACGATGTCGGAGGTCGCGCGACGCCCGAGTCGGGCGAGGACGCGGGTCTGCCGGTCGGCACCGGCGGGAGTGGCCACGGCTGGCTTGCAGACACCGTCGTCGTAGAGGTGCTCGCCGAATCCGTCGGCCGACGACTCGATCATGTCGAGCTCGCTGCCGTCGAGGCGCTCGTCGAGACCGGCAGCGGCGGCGATGTCCCAGCGGTGCACGATGAGGTCGAAGCCGTAGAAGGTCACGAGCGAGGCGCCGATCGTCGTGCGCCCGAAGACACCGTCGTACTCGAGCGAGGCCACGGCCGGGTCGGCGAGCAGGGCGCGCACCCGGTCGTCGTGACCGCGCCAGGCGCCATCGGGGTCGGTCGAGACGTCGGTCGAGACGTCGGTCGAGACGTCGGTCGGGGGTGAGGCGTCGATGCCGTGCTGGGCGAGGAAGTCGCACTGTGTCGAGATGACGTGGTGCAGCACGTCGCGGGCGCTCCAGCCCTCGCAGGGTGAGGCGCGGCCCCAGTCGGCGTCGTCGAGCCGGTCGACGACGCGGCCGAAGCGGTCGGCGAGTCGCGAGAAGTCCTGCAGCGCAGTGGTGGTGGGTCCGGTCATGGTCGCTCCTGGTTCGGTGGTGTCGGGTGGTCGTGTTCTTGCAGCCACGGTAGGCAGCGCACCGTCAGCGGGTCTTGATACTTTCCGACACATGGCGACCGGTGGTGAGGCACGCACGTCGGCGCGCGACGACATCGAGCGGGCCCACCTCGTCGACCCGCACGACCGCACGTGGTCGATCGCCCGGTCCGACGTCTCACCCGACCTCGCCGACCTCGCGCGCCGCTTCTGGATCCCGGTGTGGGACGTGCCCGAGGGCGAGCTCGCGCCGCAGCGGGTCCTGCAGTATCCCGTGTGCCTCGTCGTCATCTCCGACTCCTACGCCCGGTTCTACGGCGTCGTCTCGGGGCTGTCGCAGACGGTGCTGTCGGGGCGCGGCTGGGCCGTCGGGCTGATGCTCCAGCCTGCGGCGGGCCACCTGCTCACGAGGGCCCCGGTCCGCCGCATGACCGACCGCTTCGTCGACCTGGCGACCCTCGACCCACGCCACTCGCTCGACGGCGAGGCCCTCACGGCGGTCGTGCGCGAGCTCATGACGCCCGACCCGACCTCGGAGGGCGCGCAGGCCCGGGCCCGGGTGGCCGTGGAGGCGGCCCTGCGGCCCCTGCTGCCCGTCGACGACGAGGGCCTGCTCGTCAACGCCGTCGTCGAGGATGTCGAGACCTCACCCGAGCTGCTCCGTGTCGACGAGCTGTGCGCCCGCTTCGACATCGGTGAGCGCACCCTGCAGCGCCTCCTGCACAAGCGCATCGGGCTCGGCCCCAAGTGGCTCATCCGGCGGCGTCGGCTGCAGGAGGCCGCCGACCGGCTGCGCGACACCGACGCCGAGCTGGCCGGCATCGCCGCCGATCTCGGCTACGCCGACCAGGCGCACTTCACCCGCGACTTCCGCAGGGCCACCGGCCTCACCCCTGGCGAGTTCGCCGCGCGCTTCCGGTGACACCCGTGTGCGCGGGGCGCCGACACCGCCACCGTCAGGGGCGCCACCGAGCACCTCCACGCGCCATGATGGAGACCCTGCTCCACCGACGGAGGTCGTCATGACGTGCTCTGGCCAGTGCTCACAGCGCTCGACGAGGAGGCTGCCTCATGGGTGACGACGTCAGCGAGGCCGCGTGGATGCGCTACGCCCTGGTCCGCATCCGCGGCCTTGTGGACAAGCCGCGAGAGGACATGACCGACGACGAGCTCAGCATCTTCACCTTCGCCCAGAACGCCGTCGCCGGCGGTGATCCGGTGATCGCCGCACCGGCCCGGGGCCTCGGGGTCCGGCTCTGCCGGATCTGCCTGGCGGAGTGGAGCACCCGCTCGACCCCCGACCACGTGCACGGCTGCCCGCTGGGGAGCGCCGCCGCTGGCGGCTGACCGGCCCCTGTGGTGGCGGCACCGCAGCTGAGCGCCCGGTCAGCCGCTCACGTCCCTGAGGCGAGCCACGCCCGGATGGCGGCGCCGTCCTCGTCGAGGGTGGGCGGGGCGTCGTGGTCGCGGCGCGTCACCTCGGTGCCGTCGCCGTCGAAGAAGCGCAGCGGTGGCCCGGGGAGCGTGAGCGGCCCCAGGGTCGGGTGGTCGACGTCGATGAGCAGGCCCTGGCTCGCGACCTGGTCCCACGCATACACCTCGTCGAGACCGCGCACCTTCCCGGCGGGCACGCCCACCTCGGCGAGCCGGGCGAGCAGCGGCTCGGCGTCCCACGGGGCGAAGGCGTCCTCAATGAGCGAGATGACGCGCTCGCGGTGAGCGACCCGCTCGGCATTGGTCGCGAGCCCCTCCCCGGCGGCGTCGAGCCCGAAGGCCGCGCACAGCCGCTGCCAGAGTCCCTCGCTCCCGACGGCGATCTGCACCGAGCCGTCGCGGCAGTGGAAGAGGCCGTAGGGCGCGATGGAAGGATGGTGGTTGCCCGCCGACCTGCCCACCTCACCGGCCACCGTCCACCGCGTGCCCTGGAAGGCGTGCACGCCGACGACGGCAGCGAGCAGCGAGGTGCGCACGACGCTCCCCTGACCGGTGCGGTCACGCTCGTGGAGCGCGGCGACGACCCCATAGGCGCCGTACATCCCCGAGAGAAGGTCGGCGATGGGCACTCCCACCCGTTGCGGGTCGTCGGGGCCGGAGCCGGTGAGCGACATGACGCCTGCCTCGCCCTGGGCGATCTGGTCGTAGCCCGCCCGTCCGCCCTCGGGCCCGTCGTGCCCGAAGCCCGTGATCGACAGCACGACGAGGCGCGGGTTGCGCCGGGTCAGCTCCTCGAGGCCGAGCCCCAGCCGCTCGAGCACGCCTGTGCGGAAGTTCTCGACGAGCACGTCGGCGCGGTCGACGAGGGCGAGGAGCACCTCACGATCAGCCTCGGCCTTGAGGTCGAGGGTGATCGACTCCTTGTTGCGGTTGGCCGAGAGGAAGTAGGTCGACTCCCGCCGCCCCTCCTCGCCGACGAAGGGCGGGCCCCACCCGCGCGTGTCGTCGCCGCGACCCGGAGTCTCGACCTTGATCACCCGGGCGCCGAGGTCACCGAGCATCATCGTGGCGTGCGGCCCGGCCAGCGCCCGGGAGAGGTCGACGACGACGACGTCGGACAGGGGGCCGGTGGTGCTCCTCATGGAGCCGACCCTAGTGCGCGGTCGACACCGCCTCGGGGGCCTGGATCTCGACGGAGGCCATCCGGCGCCGGATCCACGGCACGAGGGCGAAGAGGATCGCGGCGAAGAAGAGCGTCATGATCCCGTTGACGAGGTAGTAGGTCGAGTCGGAGAGGTCACCCATCGCCTGGATGAGCTGCGCTGCGAGCGCCTGGCCGGCTGCGCTGCCGAGGAACCACAGCGCCATGGCCTGGCTCGCGAAGGCCCGAGGCGCGAGGCGCGTCGTCGCCGACAGGCCCACGGGCGACAGGCAGAGCTCGGCGACGGTCTGCATGACGAAGACGCCGATGAGGATGAGGACCGGGGCGGAGTTGTCCTCGAAGGTGGCGAAGGCCCACGACATGGCGAGGGCCGACAGGCCGATGATGAGCACACCTAGCGCGAACTTCACCGGGGTGGAGGGGAATCGACCAGCACGCTTCGTCCAGATCCACCCGAAGACCGGAGCCAGCAGGATGATCGCGAGCGGGTTGACCGACTGGAACCACTCGGGGTTGATGCTGACACCGGCCACCTCCGTCACGGTGCGGTCGGAGGCGAAGAGCGCCATCTTGCCCGCTGCCTGCTCGAAGATCATCCAGAAGAGCATCGCTCCGATCCACAGCGGGATGTAGGCCGCGAGGTGGGTCTTCTCCTCGGAGTCGACCTTGGGGCTGCGGAACATCATCGTGAAGTAGGCGATCGGCGTCAGCAGGGCGACGATCGAGATCGCGTCGATGACCTGGTCGAGGATCGCGTCTCGCCACAGGCCGGCGACGAGCACGACGGCGACGAAGGCGACGAGCGCGCCGATGCCGAGCACCATGACCTTGCCGCGCTCGGCCGGTGGCAGCGGGTTGGGCACGTCGGACCCGGCGCCGTGCAGCCTCCTGCGGCCGAGGACGAAGCAGATCAGGGCGATGCCCATGCCGACCGCTGCTGCCGAGAAGCCGGCGTGGTAGCCCCAGCGGTCGCGCAGGAAGCCCACGACGAGCGGTGAGAAGAAGGCCCCGATGTTGATCGACATGTAGAAGATCGAGAAGCCGCCGTCGCGACGCGGGTCCTTGTCGGTGTAGAGCTGCCCGACCATCGTCGAGATGTTGGGCTTGAGCAGGCCGGTGCCCAGCGCGACGAGGAGGATGCCGAGCCAGGCCGTGGCCGTCGCGGGCACCGCGAGCGAGAGGTGGCCCGCCATGATGACGATCCCGCCGTAGAGCGTGGAGCGGCGCGCACCGATCAGCCGGTCGGCGGCATACCCCCCGATGATGGAGAGAAGGTAGACCGAGGCTCCGTAGATCGCGACGACCGCCGTGCCCGTCGTCTCGTCGATGCCGAGCCCGCCGTTGGCGGCGGTATCGATGAGGAAGTAGAGCAGGATGGCGCGCATCCCGTAGTAGGAGAAGCGCTCCCACATCTCGACGAAGAAGAGCGTCGAGAGCCCTTTCGGATGCCCGAGGAAGCCCCGGTCATCAGGGTCGGGCCCGGTGTCGCTGCGTGGCGCGCCG
The DNA here is from genome assembly GCF_044793955.1 of Humibacillus xanthopallidus. Lineage (GTDB taxonomy): Bacteria > Actinomycetota > Actinomycetes > Actinomycetales > Dermatophilaceae > Humibacillus > Humibacillus xanthopallidus_C. The sequence continues at coordinate 4,353,700 of NZ_CP084995.1, forward strand.
CCTTGAGCCGTCGTTGACATGGTCTCTCCCATCCCCCCGCGGGGAGTCGACATGCTGTCGTCGTGGATCTCGTCCCGGACCTCGTGCTGGATCCCGTCAGGTCTCGCCGTCGCCGACGATTCAACCTAGAACGACACCGCGGGTGGCTCAACCCGAGGTCGTGCGGGCCACCCCGGCGCGCAGGGCCAGCCCGTCGCGGATGACACCGGTCGCGAGGGCTGCCCCCACGCCCTCCCCCGCCCGGATGCGCAGGTCGAGCACCGCCTCGAGGCCGAGCTCGCGCAGCACGAGGGCGTGTGCCCGCTCGCGTGAGCGCTGGCCGGCCACGAGGTGGGCGGCGACGGCGGGCTCGAGCCGGGTCGCGGCGAGCGCACTCACCGAGGTCGCGAGCCCGTCGAGGACGACCACTCCCCCTGCCTCGGCGACGCCCAGCACGACTCCGCAGAGCACGGCGAGCTCGCCCCCGCCGAGTCGCCGCATCACCTCGTGCCCCGACACGGGTCCGACCCGCCGGAGGGCTCGGGTCACGACGTCGCGCTTGCGCTCGGCCATCGCCGCATCGGCCGACGACCCACGCCCGACGACCTCCTCGGCCGGGAGGTCGAGCAGGGCAGCGACCAGGGCCGCCGCGACGGTGGTGTTGCCGACACCGACCTCACCGATGGCGACCGGGCCAGTGCCCGCCAGCGCGGCACCGCGCTCACGTCCGAGAGCCAGCAGGGCGGCATACGTCGCCTTGTCGAGCGCGTCGGTGGTGACGAGATCGCCTCTGTGGCAGGCGATCCCGGCATCGACGAGCTCGACGTCGAGGCCCGCCGAGCGAGCCGCGACGGCGCCCATCGAGGTGCCCTCACGCGTGGCTCGGGCCACGTCTGCCGTGACGGTCGGGTCGAAGGCACTGATGCCGTATGCCGTGACGGCGTGGTCGGCGGCCGCGATGAGGAGGGTGCCCCCACCCTGCGTCGACGGCAGCGCCGTGATGCGGTCGAGCACCGTGTCGAGCACGCCGAGCGAGCCGGGCACGGTGAGCAGGTCGTCGGCGCGGTCGCGGGCCGCGACGACCTCGCTCGGGGCGGGCGCGCGCAGGTGCGAGGTCGGAGCGTCTCGCTCGCTCCAGCGCTCGCGCATGACGACCTGCTCCAGCGGCAGTCGCTTCGACCACCCGGCGCGCTCGAGACCCGGCTCCGGTGGCCGCTCGTCGGGCCAGCCGAGGCAGAGCCAGCCCAGGGTCTCGACCCCCTCGGGCAGGCCGAGCAGCTCGGCGAGCTCGGACGGCTCGAAGAGCGTCACCCAGCCCAGGCCGAGGCCGTGGGCGCGGGCGGTGAGCCAGACGTTCTCGATCGCTGCCGCGCACGACCACAGGTCGGCGTCGGGGAAGGTGGCGCGCCCGAGCACCCCGGCTGCGGGCGTGCGGCGGTCGCAGGCGACGACGACGCCGAGAGGCGCTTCGCGGATGCCCTCGAGGCGAAGGTCGAGCAGGCCTCGAGCCGACTCCTCCGCCATGTGAGCGGCCTGGCGCAGGCGGCTGCGGTCGGCCATCAGCGCGGCGGCGTCGCGCGTGGCCGCCTCGGTGACGACGACGAAGCGCCAGGGCTGCGAGTGGCCGACCGAGGGGGCGCGATGTCCTGCGGCCAGCACGGCCGTGAGCACGTCGTCGGGCACCGGATCGGGGCGGAAGCGCCGGATGTCGCGGCGCGCGCCGATGACCCGCTCGAGCGCGGCCAGGTCGTCGCGCATGGCCCAGGCATCGGGAGCCTGCGCCCGGTCTGCCGCTGACGTCGCGTCACCGATCGTCGGCACGGGTCGGCGGAAGCTCACGGTGCCGAGCGTAGTTCGTCCCCGACGACGCACCGCTCCCCGCCTCTGCGGCTACCGTCGGAGGCCGGCTGCAACGGCATGCTCGTGAGAGGCCTGATCAGCGAATTGGTCTGCGCTGGAGCGACATTGGCTCTGATGGGCTCTTGATCCTGAGTCGAACACATGTTCTAATAGAGGGAGAGGGGAGGGTGTCATGCCATTCACGGTGGACGTGCGGTCACGGCTCGAGCAGGGGCTCGTCGTGACGATGCGGCAGAGCCGTGAGCGGCGAGTGACACCCTCCGCGCAGCAGATCGTCGCGGCCCTGATGTCTCCCGTCGCCCCGGCGCTGCACCCGGAGCCGGGGGTCGCTCCGGCGGGAGCCCGGAGGGGTGGCTCGGCCCCGAAGCCGGGTCGGGCCGATGCTGAGAGCGATGCCGCGGAGAGTGTTGACGCCGAGAGCGCTGATCGCGAGAGCGCGGCGGCGTTCGAGGCGGCGATGGCGGCCGACCTGGGCTGGTTCGAGGGCGGGCAGCGGATCAAGGGCATCGCCGATGACCACCAGCTCGAGGCCCTGGCCCGGCTGCACGCCACGGCCTTGGCCGAGCTCGCCGCCCGACACAGCCAGTCCTGGGTCGAGCGCACGCCACTGTCGGCCCGTGAGGCCGTCGTCCTCGAGGTGGCCGCCGCGACCGGGCTCCCCCAGGCCGACCTGTCCCTACGGCTCGAGCTCGCCACCGCCGCCCCGGACCGCACCGGGTTCCTGCGCGAGCAGATCCGCTCCGGCGCCACCAGCCTCTACCGCGCTTGCGAGATCGTCCGTCAGAGCCGCCACCTCGACGACCAGAGCGCCGACCACCTCGCCCGCACCACCCCGGCCCCGACCCGCGACGGCGCCGGCCTGACCGGCACCCTCTTCCGCCAGCGGCTGCGCCGGGCCCTGCTCGCGGCTGACGCCGACACCGCCGCCCACGCAGCCCGACGCCGTGCCGCCCGCCAGCGCAACGGCGCCCACGCCGACATCTACGACGACGGCACGGGTCGCCTCACCGTCATCAACGACGCCGACAAGATCGCAGCCGCCATCGACCGCGCCGACACCGCCGCCCGTGCGGCCCGCGCCGCCGGCGACCCCCGCACCCTCAGCCAGCTCCGCGCCGACTTCCTCACCGGCGCCGCCATCCACGGCTGGCCCCACCACGACACCAGCGACACCGCAGGAACCCCGGGGACCCCAGGCCCCGGCGACACCCCCGTCTCCCCCGTCACCGAAGGCACCCCGGGGACCCCAGGCCCCGGAGACACCCACGGCACCGGCGCCGGCGGGTTCGCCGCGCTGTCCCCGTCACCGGCGGGGCACGCCGTCATCGTCATCCCCGTCGACACCCTCCTCGGCCGCGACGACCAGCCCTGCGAGCTGACCGGCCACGGACACCTCAGCGCGGCCCACGCTCGCGCCGTCATCACCGCCCCGGGCTCCACCTGGCAGACCCTGCTCGCCGACCCGACCACCGGCCGCGCCATCGCTCTCTCACGCTCCTACCACCCCACCCCCGCGATGACCGAGCACGTCCGGGCCGTCGACGGCACCTGCCGCGGCCCCGGCTGCACGGTCCCCGCCCGGCTCTGCGACCTCGACCACGACACCCCCTGGCCCCACGGACCCACCCACCCCGACAACCTCACCGCCGCGCACCGCCAGCACCACCGCATCAAGACCGCCGGCTGGTGGAGCACCACCCGACATGAGCACGCCCTGCTCACCTGGCACACCGCCGCCGGCCGCACCTACACCACCCACCCCAAGGACTGGCTCGACCACCACCACCCCCACGAGCCAGCACCCCCGACAGCGGCCCCACCCACCCCCGACGCCCCGCGACCCCCGGCCGCAGCCGACCCGGACCCGCCGCCCTTCTGACCGCGGCGCCGGTCCCGCTCTGTGGGTCGCTCTGTGGGTCGCCCGGTCGCCCGACCGAGCGACCCCTGCGCCCCGACTACGCGTCGACGTCGTCGAGACCGTCGATGACGATCTCGAGCAGGCGAGCGAGCTCATGCCGCTCGCTGCTGCTGAGCCCTCGCAGCGTGTCGCTCTCGACGACGTTGGACTCGCGCACCGCCGCACTGAAGAGCGCCCAGCCGTCCGTCGTCAGGGAGACGAGGGTGCGGGTGCGGTTGGTCGGGTCTGGACGTCGCTGCAGCAGCCCGCGGCCGGCCATCTTGTCGAGCCGGTGCGTCATCGACGAGGGCGCCACGTTGGACAGGTCGGCCAGCTGGCTCGGGGTGAGGCAGGTCTCGCCCGCCCGCGCGAGGGCGGCGAGCACCGACCACTCGCCCTGGGTGAGGTCGAGGTCGGCGAACTGCCGCACGTACCACTGGTCGAGCTTCTTCGTCAGGCCGTACACGGCGGTGATGACGCGCTGGACCGACTCCTCGCCGCCCGCTGCAACGTAGGTCGCGACGTCGGCCGAGTGCTCCTGCTGCGCCGTCTGCCGTCGCTTGGCTGCCATGAACCGCATTGTCGCACCCGCGGGGCGAGTGCTAGAGTTTCGATGTCGAAGTTCGTATTCGAAATATTTGAGGCCGAAGCACTGTTGCGATGCTTCGGCCTCCTCACGTCGTCAGAAAGGGTGTGAAACCTCGTGCGCACCAAGCTGCTCATCCTCGCCTCCTCCATCGGAATGCTCGGCTGGGGGACGGTCCTGCCGTACCAGTACGCGTACGCGGCCAACACCCGTGACTGGGGCGCCCTCATCGCGGCTCTCGCCAGCACCCTCTTCTCCGTCGGCGCGCTCGTCGCGGCTCCCTTCGCCGGCCGTCTCTCCGACCGCTTCAACCCGGTCACCGTCGCCGTGCTCGCCAAGCTGCTCGCGGCCGTCGGCGTCGGCGGCCTCGTGTGGGCCACGACGGCACCCGCCTTCCTCACCGGCATGTTCGTCTTCGGCCTCGGCCTGACCGCGGCCGGTCCGGCGGCGTCGGTGCTCGTGCTGCGCTGGACCCCGAGCGACGACCGCCGCAAGGTCTTCGCCTACAAGTTCACCGGCGAGGCCATCGGCATGGCGGTCGGCGCCTTTGTCGCCGGCCAGTTCGTCGACCTCGACCGGACCGACGGCATGGTCTTCGCCTTCGTGGCGGCAGGTGTCGGCTTCGCGGTCTCGGCCCTGCTCATCCACGTCGCCGGCATCGGCGCTCCCACCGACCTCGCCCCTGAGCTCGCAGCCGGCGAGGCCGAGATGAAGCTCAGCACGATGGACGCGATGCGGCGCATCTTCGCCGTGCCCGCCCTCCGCTGGACGGCAGTCGTCGCCGTGACCCTCGCCCTCGGCTTCTACGCGCAGTTCGAGTCGGGCCTGCCGGCCTACGCCCTCACGGTGCTCGACATCGACGAGGCGGCCATCGGCCTCGCCGCTGCCGTCAACTGCGTCGTCATCGTCGCGCTCCAGGTCGTCGTCGTGCGCCTCACCGCCAAGCGCGGCGCCGGCACCCTGCTGATGGCCGTCGGCGGCATCTGGACGCTCGCCTGGGTCGTGCTCTCGGCCGCCGCGTTCACGCCCGAGATCGCCTCGGCCCTCTTCGTCACGACCTTCGGCATCTTCGCCGTCGGCGAGACGATGTATGCCCCGGTGCTCAACCCGCTCACCGCGAGCCTCGCGCCGAAGGGCCTCGTCGGCACCACCCTGGGCCTGTTCACCGCGATCCAGACCACCTTCTCGGCGCTCGGACCGCTCGTCGCCGGCGCGCTGCTCGGCCTGGGTCTGTCGAGCGGCTTCCTCGGACTCCACCTCGTCATCAGCCTTGCCGCCGTGTATGCCGCGTGGCGCCTCCGTGCCGCCCTGCGGTCGCGCTCCGCCGAGGTCGACGAGCCGGTCGATGAGCAGGTCCGGCAGTTGGAGCCCGTCCCCGCTACCGCCTGACCGTCCCGCCCCCTCCGCGGTTCGAGGTGATGCCGGCACCCACGTGGCGCCCCGCATCACCTCGAACCGTGGTCGACCCCAGGCGGCGGTGGCTCTCACGGGGCCAGGTCGGCCACGGGCGTGAGCAGTCGTGACCCGACCATGCCGACAGTGCTCGACAACGTCGACAGGTAGTCGGTGCGCAGCGGCTCGGCGCCGCGGATCTCCCAGAGCACCCGCGCGTTGGTCCAGGCCGCGTCGCGCGCGCGCCCGATGCTCCAGGAGCCGACGAGGTTGGCCAGCGGCGCGGCATACTGCCGGTCGACCTCGAGGTGGATGCCATCGAAGAACGACTGCCGCACCTGCTCCTGCACGTCGGCGAGCAGCCCGGTGATGCTCTGGTAGTCGGTCTCGACGCCCGGGCTGTCGAGGGTCAGACCCAGCTGGCGGCAGGTGCGCACGACCGCGATCGGCAGGTCGTGGTTGATGTGCGCGTTCATCCCGGCGAGGGCGAACTGGATCGAGAGCACGCCCGGCGCGCGGCGCTGCTCGAAGAGGGGCCGCCAGGCGCTGACCGGGCGCGTCGCGTCGACCGCCTCGAGGTAGAGGCCGGCGAAGACGATGTCGAGCCGGGTCATGAAGGCGCTGTCGGCGAAGCCACCCGCCGCGAGCCGGTCTCGCACGAGCTCGGTGACGGTGAGATACATCCCGTTGAACGCGCGCACGCCGTCGCCGTCGGGGAGGGAAGCCTGCACCTGACCCATCCGGGTCACGAGCACGTCGACCGAGGGGAACTGGCCCGGCGGGGGTGGCTCCGGACGGTCCCCGCCGATCCGACTGGTCACCGCGCTGACGATGCTCGACCACCACCCCATCCTCGGACGGTAGCCCGCAACGCCGCTCCGCACGCGGCAATCAGCGGTAGTGCTCCTCGCCCACCGGCCGATCGCCGGCCGGCCGTCGCACCGCGCGATATCGGTTGGACGGTGGTCGGGGTCCTGACGAAGACTCGGCGCATGCCGCCGCGAGGGAAGCCGATGCACGACAACCAGCTCGAGGTGACGGCGGCGACCGTCAGCCGTCTGGTGCGCGACCAGTTCCCCGAGTGGGCCGGGCTGCCGGTGAGCGAGGTGCCCTCGCACGGCACCGTCAACGCGATCTTCCGCGTCGGCGCCGACCTCGTGGCTCGCCTCCCCCTTCAGGACGGAGAGGTCGAGGCCCAGCGCGGTGAGCTGCTGCGCGAGATGCAGGCCGCCCACACCCTGCTCTCCACGAGCCCGGTGACCACCCCGGAGCCGGTGGCCCTGGGTGAGCCCGGAGCGGGCTACCCGCTCCCCTGGTCCGTCTACCGCTGGGTCCCCGGCTCGATCGCCCAAGGCACCTCCGCTGCGGACACCTCCCGCTTCGCCGAGCAGCTCGCCGCCTTCGTGCTTGCCATCCGGTCACTACCCACAGGTGGCCGCACCTTCCACGGCACGCGCCGTGGCGGCCGGCTCACCCAGCACGACGAGAGCGTGGCCACCGGGTTGCGCCGCAGCGAGGGGCTCATCGACACCGTCGCCCTCGCTGACCTCTGGGACCGGCTGCGGCGGACCCCACGCTCCGACCCCGACACCTGGACCCATGGCGACCTCATGCCGGGCAACCTGCTCGTCGTCGGTCGTGACCTGAGCGGCGTCATCGACGTGGGCCAGCTCGCGGTCGCCGACCCGGCACTCGACCTGCAGCCAGCGTGGAACCTCTTCACCCCCGGCCCCCGCGCGACCTACCGCCAGGCACTCGCGTGCGACGACGACGAGTGGGACCGAGGGAGGGGATGGGCCCTGGCGCAGGCGATCGGCTGTCTCTGGTACTACCGCGAGACCAACCCGGTGATGTCACGGACTGCCCACCGGACCCTCCAGGCACTGCTCGAAGCGGACGAGCCCGATCGAGTCGCCGGCCGTCCGACGCTCTTGCGCTCAGCCGACGAAGAGGCAGAAGGGGTGGCCTGACAGGTCGGCGAGCACGTAGAGCGGTTCGTCGGGGTCGTCGGAGCGGTCGAGCAGAAGCTCGGCCCCCAGGGCCTCCGCCCGCACACGGTGCCGCTCCAGCTCGTCGCGGCTCGAGACGGTGAAGTCGACGTGCAGCTGCATCGGGACCTCGTGGGTGGGCCACGTGGTCGGGGTCAGCTCGTCGACGAGCTGGAAGGCCAGCTTGCGCGCCCCTGCGCCGTCGACGAGCACCAGCCAGTCCGCCTCGTCGGCCTCTCCGCCTGCCGGCGGCTCGTCGCCGGGACGGTACTGCAGCCCGAGCAGCAGCCGGTAGAACTCGGCCAGTCGGCGGGGCGTCGTCGTGTCGAGCACCGTGTGCAGGAGCTGGGGATACTCGGCCATGAGACCTCTTCCGGGTGAACGAGCGGATCCGCTCATCCCAGCGTGCCATCCTCGGTGGGCGCCGGGTCGTCTCAGACCCGGTTGAAGGCCTCGATCCGCTCGATCGCCTCGGCCACGGCGACGCTCCCCGCGGCGAAGCTGAGCCGCACCGAGTGCGCACCAGACCGTCCGTCGAAGTCGCCGCCGGGCGTGAGCGCCACCGCGGCGTCCTCGAGCAGGGCCCGCGCGTAGGCTCCGGACGAGCCCCACCGCTCGAGCTGCGGCCCGAGGTCGGCCCAGTAGTAGAAGGCCCCGTCGGGTGGCGCAGAGTCCCCCCAACCCAAGCGAGATCCGTTGTCGAGCAACAGCTTCCGCGTGCGGGCGAACTCCGCGACAGCCTCGTCGCACTCGAGGTAGGACTCCTGGGCAAAGGCCGACACGGCGGCATACTGCGCCGGCGCAGGCGGGCAGAGCGCGACGTTGCCGGCGAGCGCGTCGACGGGCCGCACGAGGTCCTCCGGCAGGAGCATCCAGCCCAGCCGCCAGCCGGTCATCCCCCAGTACTTGCTGAACGACGAGATGACGATCGCCGAGTCGTCGACCTCCCACGCGCAGACCCCCCGCGGATCCACCTGACCCGGCTCGGGGTAGGTGACCCCGTGATAGATCTCGTCGCTGACGAGACGCACCCCACGGGCCCGACACCACTGCGCGATGGCCGCCAGCTCGGACCGATCGACCATCGTGCCAGTGGGATTGGCAGGCGAGGCCACGATGAGCCCCGCGAGCGGACCGTCGGCGGACGCCTCGTCGAGCAGCTCCGGGGTCGGCTGGAAGCGGGTGCCCGCACCGCAGTCGATCTCGACCACCTCGCAGCCGAGGGCCGTGAGGATGTTGCGGTATGCCGGGTAGCCGGGTCGCGCCAGCGCCACCCGGTCCCCGGGGTCGAACGCCGCGAGGAAGGCGAGGACGAAGCCGCCCGAGGACCCCGTCGTGACGGCCACGCGCGCAGGGTCGACGTCGACGGCATACCACCGGCCGTAGTGGGCGGCGATCTCGGCGCGCAGCTCGTGGATGCCGAGCGCCGAGGTGTAGGTGAGGGCCCGGCCGGAGGCGTGGATGCGCGCGGCCGCCTCGGAGACGAGAGTCGGCGCACCGCCGGACGGCTCACCGGCACAGAGCGACACGACATCGCGTCCGGCGGCACGCAGCACCGCCACGCGGTCGAGCACGTCCATCACCTCGAAGGGCGCCACCCGCGAGCGGCGGGAGGCGGTCAGGACGTGCGGTGTCTCGGTCACGACCCCAGTCTCGCGCACCCCCGGGCCCGGGGCGCCTACCATCTGCGCGTGAGCACACCCTCCGACGCCGACGTCACCCGTTCGACCGTGGTGGCCGGTTCGGACCCCGGCCGGGTCGCCCTCGCCTCCGTGCTGGCACGGCTCTCGGCGCGGCACTGGGTCGACCTGCTCGTGCCGGCCACCCTCGTCTTCGCGCTCGAGTGGCTGCTCGGGCTGCCCCTCGCCGTCGGCGTGCTGCTCGCCGTCGCCACCGTCGCCGTGATCGTCACGCTGCGCATCCGGCAGGCTCGCCGTCGCTTCGCGCGATCCTTCCCGGTCGGTGAGCGCCTCACCGTGACGGCAGGCCCCCGCGGTCTCGTCGTCACGCAGGGCGAGCAGGCGCCGATCGTCGACGCGCGATGGACCACCATCGACGCGGCCACGATGATGCGTGACCACCTCGTGGTCACGCGACGAGGTGCGCAGGAGCAGGTCGTGCTGCCCGCCGCCGTGAGCGACAGAGCGCTCATGGCGGCGGTGCGGGCCGGGATCGCTCGCACGACCGGAGAGGACCTGGACCCTCAGGGCCCTGCGGTGCCAGCCCCGGCAGATGCCCGGTCCGACGACCGCTCCGCCACCCATCGAGCCCCCACGGACCCCGCGCGGGTCACGACGGCCGAGGTCGACGAGGCGACCATCGCCCGGATGGCCCGCGACTTCACCCTCGACTCGCTCACCAGCGTGAGCACGATGCTGTTGCTGGGCCTGCTCGTCGTGCTGTCGGTGGCCGTCCAGTTCTCCGCGAGCGCGACGACGCGGTGGGTGCTGCCTGCCGTGACGCTGGTGCTCATCGCCCTCGTGGTCGGCGGCGGTTATCTCGGCACCCGGCGGATGCTGCGCAAGGTCCCGACGGGCCGGATCACCCTCGCCTTCGGCGACGACGGCTTCACGACGACCTCGTCTGCTGGCGCGACCCACACGGCCTACAGCGACCTCAGCGGCGTCACCGTGCGCGGCGAGACGGTGATGCTCCGCGGTCAGGGCGGCGCCATCGCGCTCCATCCGCGGTCGCTCTTCCCCGACCCCCTGCTCGCCGAGGTGCGCGCGGGGATGTCTCGCCACTGACGCGATCGGATTCGACCCGCCGTCCGAAACGTCACGTTCACAGGGCGCGGATAGCCTCGGCGCATGACGATCGCCTACCACGCGGACTCCTCCACGCTCGCCGACAAGGAGGTGCTGACCTGGGAGACCTTCGGCACGGCCTGTCGTGAGCTCGCGACACTCGTGGCGGACTCGAGCTTCCGACCCGAGATCCTCGTCGCGGTGGCCCGCGGGGGGCTTCTGCCCGGGGGCGGGCTCTCCTACGCCCTCGGCATCAAGCTGACCGACGCCATCAACGTCGAGTTCTACACCGACGTCGAGGAGACCCTGCCCGACCCGATCCTGCTCGCCCCGCACCTCGACACCGACAGCATCGCGGGCCGCCACATCCTCGTCGTCGACGACGTGGCCGACTCGGGCCGCACGCTCGCGCTCGTGCTCGACCTGCTGCAGCAGCACGGCGCCGAGGCTCGCAGCGCAGTGCTCTATGCCAAGCCCGGCTCCGAGGTGACCCCCGACTACGTCTGGCGCCAGACCGACCGGTGGATCGTCTTCCCGTGGTCGGCCGAGCCGCCCGTCTCGGGGGCCCAGCCCCCCGACCCGGAGGGCCCAGCCTGATGCGAGCTGAGGGCTCCGTCGTCGAGATCGGCCCGCAGGGGGTGGCTCGATGACCACCGACGCGGCCGGCTCCGACGTCGGCTCCCTCGCCGCGCGCTTCCCCACGGACTTCCGCTGGGGTGCGGCCACCGCGGCCTACCAGATCGAGGGGGCCGTCCACGAGGGAGGCCGCGGACCGTCGATCTGGGACACCTTCAGCCACACCCCGGGGCGCACCGCCGGTGGCGACACCGGCGACGTCGCCGTCGACCACTTCCACCGCTGGCGCGACGACGTGGCCTTGATGGCCGACCTCGGGCTGCAGTCCTACCGCTTCTCCATCGCGTGGCCGCGCATCCAGCCGACGGGCCGTGGACCCGCCAACGAGGAGGGCCTCGACTTCTACTCCGGTCTGGTGGATGCGTTGCTGGACAAGGGAATCCGTCCAGTGCCGACGCTCTACCACTGGGACCTGCCCCAGGCGCTCGAGGACTCCGGCGGCTGGCCTGAGCGTGACACCGCGTTCCGCTTCGCCGACTACGCGGGCCTCGTGACCGAGCGCCTCGGTGACCGCATTCCCCTGTGGCTCACCCTCAACGAGCCGTGGTGCAGCGCCTACCTCGGCTATGCCGCCGGGGTGCACGCGCCGGGCCGCACCGAGCCCACCGCGGCCATGGCCGCCGTGCACCACCTCAACCTCGCCCATGCCTTGGGCGCCAAGGCGATCCGCGCGGTGTCGGGTGCCGACACCGGCATCGGGGCGGCACTCAACTTCCACCTGCCGCGGCCCGCAGACCCCACCGACCCCCGAGACCTCGACGCGGTGCGCCGGGTCGACGCCCTCGCCAACCGCGCCTTCCTCCAGCCGATGATGGAGGGCCGCTATCCCGACGACCTCATCTGCGACGTGGCCGGGGTGACCAACTTCGACTTCGTGCGCGACGACGACCTCGACACGCTGACGACCCCGCTCACGACGTTGGGCATCAACTACTACTCGAGCTGCGTCGTGCGCCACTACGACGGCGCCACGCCGAGAGCGACCGCCGACGGGCACGGCGACGGCGCGAGCCCCTGGGTCGGCGCCGACCACGTCGAGTTCCCGCCGACGGCGCCGCCGCACACCGCGATGGGCTGGAACATCGACCCGTCCGGCTTCACCGAGCTGCTCGTCGGGCTGTCACGGCGCTACCCCGACCTGCCGCTCCTCGTCACCGAGAACGGCTCCGCCTTCCACGACCGGGTCGATGCCGACGGCCGGGTGCGCGACACCGAGCGCACCGACTACCTGCGACGCCACCTCGGGGCCGTGGCCGACGCGCTCGATGCCGGCGCCGACGTGCGGGGCTACCTCGTGTGGTCGCTGCTCGACAACTTCGAGTGGGCCTACGGCTACGACCGCCGCTTCGGCATCGTGCGGGTCGACGACGACACGCAGGAGCGCACGGTCAAGGACTCCGGCCGCTTCTACGCCGCGGTCCTCGCCGCGCACCGCTCCCGGCCGGGCACCCGCTGAGCGTCACGACGCGACCCGGCCGGACGGCATACCTGGTCGGTGGGGCGCGGACCCGCTGGGGGGCGAGCGCCAGCCGGACGGCATACCTGAGCGTTGTCTGAAGGCGCGGGCGGCGCGCCCGACGTAGTGTGCAGAGCATGGACCTCGGACTGCACCTCGCCAACTTCACCTGGTCGGGAGGCTCGGCCACCTTCGTCGACGACCTCACCCGCACCGCCCGGCTCGCCGAGGAGGTCGGCTTCACGAAGCTGTCCGTCATGGACCACGTGTGGCAGATCCGCGGGGTGGGGCCCAAGGAGCACGAGATGCTCGAGGCCTACACGACGCTCGGCTTCCTCGCCGCGGTGACCGAGCGCGTCGAGCTGCTCGCGTGGGTGACGGCCGCCGTCTATCGCGAGCCCGGGCTGCTCGCCAAGGAGGTCACGACGCTCGACGTGCTCTCGAAGGGGCGCGCCTGGCTCGGCATCGGGGCCGCGTGGAACGAGGAGGAGTGCGTCGGCCTCGGCCTGCCGTTCCCGCCCACCGCCGAGCGGTTCGAGCGCCTCGAGGAGACCTTGCAGATCTGCCTGCAGATGTGGAGCGACAGCGACGAGCCCTACGAGGGCAAGCACTACCGGCTCGGCGCCACCCTCAACTCCCCGCAGTCGGTGCAGCGGCCGCACCCGCCGATCCTCATCGGCGGTGGCGGTGAGAAGAAGACGTTGCGGATGGTCGCGCAGTACGCCCAGGCCTGCAACCTCTTCGACAGCCCCGACCTCGCCCACAAGCTCGACGTGCTGCGCGGCCACTGCGACGCGCTCGGCCGCGACTACGACGAGATCGAGAAGACCGTGATGAGCTTCGTCGACCTCGGCCCCCGGGGTGAGAAGGCCGACGAGGTGCTCGCCCACTTCGCCGAGCTCGCGGCTCTCGGCGTCACGCACCTGCACACCGGCGTCGCCGACTGCTCCCGCACCGACGAGCTCGAGCTCTTGGGCGAGCGCATCATCCCCGCGGCCGCCGCGCTCTGAGGCGGGCTGCTGCCCGTCGGACCCACAAGCCTGCGTGGCGGGCCCCGGTCGAGCGTGCCCTGGCCGCACCGGCAGCGGTTTGTGGGTCCGACGGTCCGGGGCTTTCGACCGCACCGTCAGCTGAGGATGTCGGTGCGGCGGAAGCGGCGGTAGGCGAGCATCGTGAACGCGACCGCCCAGACGAGCGACCACAGCGCGCCGTGCAGCATGTCGCCGTAGTCCGGGCTCACCGCGAGTGCGTCCTGCCAGGCCCTCGAGTAGTGGCCGGGGAAGGCGTTGCGGTAGGGCTCGAGCGCGTCGAGCTGGTCGAGGATGTTGAGCAGGATGCTGACGAGCACCGCCCCGCCGACCGCCGCGAGCGGCGCGTCCGACCGGGTGCCGAGCCAGAAGGCGATGGCCGCGATCGGGAGCAGGGTGATGAAGATGTAGCCCATGGCGAGGGCGAGCCGCGGCAGGAACTGCCCCCAGCCGAGGTCCTCGCCGATGGGGTTGGTCAGCGGTTCCCAGCCGTAGAAGACGCCGCCGACGAGCAAGCCCCATGCGGGCAGCAGCACGGTGGCGAGCAGGGTCGACCCGACGCCGACGACGAGCTTGCTCGTCAGCAGCCGCGCCCGTCGCACCGGCGCGACGAGCAGGTAGCGCAGCGACGCCCACGAGGCCTCCGACGGCACGGCGTCGCCGCAGAAGAGGGCCGCGAGCAGCACGAGCAACAGCTCGGACGCCAGGAAGACGAGCACGAGGCTGAAGTTCGCGGCTCCGCTCTGCGCGAGGTCGAAGATCCGCGTGGTGGCGCCACCGCGGTTGTTGGTCGAGCGCTCGCCGAAGAAGAACGAGCCGACGAGCACGAGCGGGAGGGCAAGCAGCAGTCCGAAGGCCCACGTCGTGCGCCGCCGGCCCCACTGCCGCCGCACCTCGGCGCGCCACGAGAGCGGGCTGTGGACGTGGGTGATCTCCTGGCTCGCTGCCGTGTCGGCAGGCTCCATGACGTCGAGCAGCGCCTCACCGGGCGCCTGCTCCTCGCTCGTGCGGACGCCCTCGAGATCTCGGGCGCCGTCGCGTGGCTGTCGTGGCGTCTCGCTCATCGCGCCCTCACCTGCCTGAGTCGTTCGACGAGGGAGGCGCCCTCGTCACCGGGCTCGATGGGCTCACCGGGGGCGGTGGCCGACGAGATGACGCCGAGGAAGACCTCTTCGAGGTGGCGGCGGCTGCTGACGCCGACGACCGGCAGGCCGGCCATCACGGCCGCGGCCACGACCTCGGCGCGGCCCCGGTCGGCGACGACGACGAGCCGGGTCGGGGTGTCGACGCGCACCTCGGTGACACCCTCGGAGGCCTCGAGCGCGTGCACCCCCGCGCTCAGGGCGTCGTGGTCGACGTGCTCGGGCAGGTCGAGGATCGTCGTGTCATCGCTGTCGACGAGGTCGGCAACGAGGCCGGAGGTGATGACCCGGCCGGCGTGCATGACCACGACGTGGGTGCAGGTCATCTCGACCTCGGCGAGCATGTGGCTCGACACGACGACGGTGCGCCCGGTCTCGGCATAGCGCCGCAGGATCGGACGCATGGCCGCGATCTGGGGCGGGTCGAGCCCGTTGGTCGGCTCGTCGAGGATGAGCAGCTCGGGCAGCCCGAGCATCGCCTGCGCGATGCCGAGCCGCTGACGCATGCCCTGGCTGTAGGACTTGACCGGCCGGTCGACGGCCCCGCCGAGCGCGGCGACGTCGAGGGCCTCGTCGAAGTGTGCGTCCTGCGGGGCGCGGCCCGTGGCGGCCCAATAGGCCTCGAGGTTCTGGCGACCCGTGAGGTGCGGCAGGAAGCCCGGCCCCTCGATGAGCGCGCCGACGCGGCCGAGTACCGGTGACCCGGCCGACACGGCCTCGCCCAGCACGTGCACGGAGCCGGCGTCCGACCCGATGAGGCCCATGACCATGCGCATCGTCGTCGTCTTGCCGGCGCCGTTGGGTCCGAGTAGGCCGACGACCTGGCCCTTCTCGGCGCGCCACGACACGTCGTCGACGGCCCGGTGGCCGTCGGAGTAGGTCTTGACGAGGCCCTCGACGACGAGCGGGATGTCGGCGAGGTCGGGTCGCGCGGGCAGGTGGCGCTGGCGCCGGCGCCGCACGAGCCAGCCGACGAGGGCGAGGAGCAGCAGGAGACCCAGCAGCGACAGCGCGATGATCGCCTCGGTGTCGAGACCCCCGGCGACGACTCCCCCGACGCTGGCGCCGGCCGCGACGGGCATCGTCAGGGCCGACGCGTCGGTGATGCGGATGCGGCTCGGCTCGCGCGAGTTGGAGTAGGTCGACTCGGTGCTCGTCAGTAGCACGCGCCATCGCGTGCCCGCGGGCAGGTCGTAGGTCGCACCCGGCAGCGAGATCGTCACCGGGCTCGGCTGGCCCGGCGTCACGGTGAGGCGCACCGGCGCGACGAGCGGGTTCGTCAGCGTCACCGACCCCCCGGTGACCCGCCAGACCGACGCGAAGAGCGTCACGTCGGGGTTGTCGGAGGTGACGGTGAAGCGCATCGTGGGCGACCCGACGACGGTTGCGGCCTCGGTGGTCGGCGCCGAGTCGAGCGCGGTCGACTGCCCTGGCAGCGCGGCGATCTGGTAGGTCGACAGGCTGATCCCGAGGGCGGCGAGCCCGGGCACCGCGATGAGCGAGGCGGGCTGGCCGCCGGGCGGGTGCACGAGCGCGCCCTCGGTCGTCGTCAGCGGCAGCTCGCGCGTGTCGCGCGCACCACCCGACAGGCCGGGGTATGCCGGCAGCGTCGTCAGCGTGCTCGGCTGGCCCCCGCGCGTGGCGGGGATCCCGTAGGTGAAGGCCGCGGTCGGCAGCGGACCGTCGAGCGGCGCCTTGTCGCGCACGTAGTGGTCGAGCCACTGGTAGGAGGCCTCGGTCTCCTCCGCCTCGTGGCTGCTCGGGCCGTCGTGGCCACCGTCACTCCACCGGACGGCATACGGCGTGCCGGAGGCGGCGAGCGCCTGCGCGTTGGCGTCGGCCTGGTCGAGGCCGAAGAGCGAGTCGGCCACCCCCTGCACGAGGAAGGTCGGCGCGCTGACCTCGGCCATCGTCGGCTGGGGGCTGTGGGCGCGGAGCAGGGCGGTCAGCTCGGGGCTGGCGGTGCCGGTCTCGGAGGTCTGCACGAAGAGCCGGCAGATCGTCGGGTCGAAGCGTCCGCACGCGTCGGCGGGAGCCGCACCGTTGTCGCTGGTCGCGCCCGTGCTCGCGCCGGTGCCGGCACCGCGGCTGGCGGAGAGGAAGAAGTTGGTCGCCCAGACCTGCTTGAAGGGGCCTGCGGTGGCGATCGGCGCACGGCCGGCCGCCGTCGTCGGTGCGGCGGTCACCGCCGCCTGCGGGAAGAACGCGGTGGCGAGGTCGTTCCACGTGATCGCCGAGACGACGCCGTCGACGCGAGGGTCGGCGCCGGCGAGCATGAGGCCGAGCGCCCCGCCGTAGGAGCCGCCCATGACGCCGGCGCGCGGGTCTCCGGGAGCGTCGAGCTCGACATCGCCGCGCTCGGCCGCGAGGTCGAGCAGTGCGCGGGCGTCGGTGATCTCGTAGGCCGGGTCGTTGAGGTGGATCCGGCCGCCTGACGCGCCGTGCCCGCGGGCGCTCCACGCCATGACGACGTAGCCCCGCGCGTGCAGGGCGTTCGCCTGGGTCGTGAGGGAGTCCTTGGAGCCGCCGAAGCCGTGGGCGAGCAGGACGACGGGGTGCTTGCCCGAGGACTGGGGCCACACCGACACGTCCAGCTGCACGGCGGTGCCGTCCGGCTCCGGGCCGACCGGCACGGAGGCGACCTCGGGCGTCACGGCGTCGGCCGCCACCACGGCGCTCGGCGCGGCCGCGGACTGCGCCGGGGCCGCCGACACACCGGGCGCGACGGTCAGGCTGGAGCCGACGACGAGCGCGGCGAGGAGGGAGGCCCGGACCGACATGCCCACATCACATCACGGGCGTCTCATTGAACGGTCATCCACCGTCGAGGGTTGGGATGCCCCGGTGCCCGTCAGCGGCGCTCGAGCCGCTTCTCCAGCAGGTAGGCCGCGGCCATGCAGACGACCAGGACGATCGCCGGGGGCAGGAAGCGTGCGGCGCCCTCGAGCTGGAGCCAGTCGTAGGGAGCGGTCGAGAACTCGAAGATCTCGAGCTGCAGGAGGTAGCGCACGATGGGCAGGACGCCGAAGACGAGTCCGACCACCCCGATCATGTTGATGACGAAGCGGGTGCCGGCCCCGGTCGACGGCTGCGGGTTAGCCACGGCCGGATGCCTCCTCGCGCTCGATGAGGTGCTGCTGCCCGAAGAGCTGCGCGGTGCCGCGCGCGCTCGGCGTGCCCGCGTCGAGGTCTGCCCCGGCGGCGACGAGCAGCCGCACGACCTCCTCCTCGCCCTTGAAGAGGGCTCCGGCGACGGGTGACTGGTCGCGGTCGTTGCGGCGGTCGACGTCGGCTCCCCGCTGCAGGAGCGCGGACACGGTGTCGGGGTGGCCGTGGTAGGCCGCCAGCATGAGCACCGTGTTGCCTGCGTGGTCGAAGACGTCGACGGGAAGTCCGTGGTCGACAAGGTCGGCGAGCATCTTGGTGCGACCCTCCCGCGCGAGCTCCATGGCCATCGCCACGACCTGTCGCGTCTGCTCGGGGTCGAGCGGCGGGCCCGTCTGCTCCGTCATGGCACCCAACCTACGCGGCGGCGGATGGCGACGGCGGACGGCCCGCGCAGCGTCGGCCTCCGGATGCTAGAACCGTTGCATGGCTACCACGCGTCTCGGCGACACCGAGGTCCACACCGTCGGAGAGCTCCCCGCCGTGGGAGACACCGCCCCCGAGTTCACGCTCACCGGGGCCGACCTGCACGACGTGACGCTGCCGCACGGCACGCGCGTCGTGCTCAACATCTTCCCGAGCGTCGACACCGGCGTGTGCGCGGCGAGCGTGCGGCGCTTCAACGAGATCGCCGCGGGCCTCGAGGACACGACGGTCATCTGCGTCTCGGCCGACCTGCCCTTCGCGCTGAACCGCTTCTGCGGCGCCGAGGGCATCGACAAGGTGCTCGTCACCTCGACCTTCCGCTCGCACTTCGGCGAGGACTACGGCGTGGAGCTGCACAACGGCGCCTTCCGCGGCCTGCTCGCCCGCGCGGTCGTCGTCATCGACGCCGAGGGCGTCGTGACGCACACGCAGGTCGTGCCCACCATCGGCCAGGAGCCCGACTACGACGCCGCGATCGCCGCGCTCGGCTGATCGCGACCACCGAGAGACGGTATGCCGTCAGGCAGTGTCGTCGTCGACCCAGTCGAGGGTGCGCTGCACCGCCTTCTTCCACTGCCGGAAGAGCCGCTCCCGCTCGACCTCGTCCATCTGGGGTGACCAGCGGCGGTCCTCGCCCCAGTTCTCGGTGATCTCGTCGGTGCTCTCCCAGTAGCCGACGGCCAGCCCGGCGGCATACGCGGCGCCGAGGGCCGTCGTCTCCGCGATCAGCGGGCGCACGACGTCGACCCCCAGCAGGTCGGCCTGGAACTGCATGAGGGTCTCGTTGGCCACCATGCCGCCGTCGACCCGCAGCTCCGTGAGGGGCACGCCCGAGTCGGCGTTCATCGCCTCGAGCACCTCACGGGTCTGGAAGGCCGTGGCCTCGAGCACGGCGCGGGCGATGTGTCCCTTGTTGACGAAGCGCGTCAGGCCGACGAGCGCGCCGCGGGCGTCGGAGCGCCAGTGCGGAGCAAAGAGTCCCGAGAAGGCCGGCACGAAGTAGGCGCCGCCGTTGTCGTCGACGGTCGCAGCCAGGGTCTCGATCTCCTTGGCGTCGGAGATGAGACCGAGGTTGTCGCGCAGCCACTGCACGAGCGACCCCGTGACTGCGATGGAGCCCTCGAGCGCATAGACCGGCGGGGCGTCGTCCAGCTGGTAGCACACCGTCGTCAGCAGCCCGTGGGTCGAGTCGATGATCTCGGTGCCGGTGTTGAGGAGCATGAAGTTGCCGGTGCCGTAGGTGTTCTTCGCGGTGCCGACCTCGAGGCAGGCCTGCCCGAAGGTCGCCGCCTGCTGGTCACCGAGGATGCCCGCGACCGGCACGTCGATGAGGATGCCCGGCTTGCACGTGCCGTAGACCTCCGAGGACGAGCGGATCTCCGGCAGCATCGCGAGCGGCACGCCCATCTCGGCGGCGATCTGCTCGTCCCAGGCGAGGGTGCGCAGGTCCATCAGGAGGGTCCGTGAGGCGTTGGTGACGTCGGTGACGTGGATGCCGTCGTCGTCGGCCCCGCCGGTGAGGTTCCAGAGGAGCCAGCTGTCGATGGTCCCGCAGAGCAGCTCGCCCGCCTCGGCGCGCGCACGGGCGCCGTCGACGTTGTCGAGGATCCACCGCACCTTGGGCCCGGCGAAGTAGGTCGCGAGGGGCAGGCCGGTGACGGCCTTGAAGCGCTCCGGCCCGACGTCGCCGGCGAGCTCGTCGCAGATCGCCTGCGTGCGGGTGTCCTGCCAGACGATCGCGTTGTGGATCGGCTGTCCGGTCACCCGCTCCCACACGACGGCGGTCTCGCGCTGGTTGGTGATGCCGACCGCGACGATGTGCGTCGCGTTGAGGTTGGCCTTGCCGAGTGCGCCGCCGACGACCGCTCGCGTGTTCTGCCAGATCTCGAGGGCGTCGTGCTCGACCCACCCCGCGCGCGGGAAGATCTGCCGGTGCTCGAGCTGGTCGACGGCCACCACCCTCCCGCTGCGGTCGAAGACCATGGCCCGGGTGCTCGTCGTGCCCTGGTCGATCGCGACGACGTGGCTGCTGTGCGCTGTCGGCATGTGCCGAACCTACCCCCGGCCGCCGCGGTTAGGGTGGAGCCCTCAGCACCACGGCTTGAGGGGGCCGCATGACGAGTCCGGTCCGGCTGGACGGCGACTACCGCGCCGCGGCGTGGAAGCGACTGGCCACCAAGACGTTCGACGTGCTCGTCGTCGGTGGAGGCGTCACCGGCGCCGGGGCCGCGCTCGACGCGGCGACCCGCGGGCTGTCGACGGCCCTCGTCGAGCAGCGCGACTTCGCGTCTGGCACGTCCTCGCGGTCTTCGAAGCTCTTCCACGGCGGCCTGCGCTACCTCGAGCAGATGAACTTCGACCTCGTGCGAGAGGCACTGAAGGAGCGCGAGCTGATGCTCACCCGGCTCGCTCCGCACCTCGTGCGGCCGGTGTCCTTCCTCTATCCACTCACCGGTCGCGGCTGGGAGCGGCCTTATGTCACAGCCGGACTCACCCTCTACGACTCGATGGGCGGCGCCCGCTCGACGCCTCGCCACAAGCAGCTGACCCGCACCGGCGCCCTGCGGATCGCGCCGTCTCTCAAGCGCGATGCGCTG
Source organism: Humibacillus xanthopallidus (assembly GCF_044793955.1). Taxonomy (GTDB): domain Bacteria; phylum Actinomycetota; class Actinomycetes; order Actinomycetales; family Dermatophilaceae; genus Humibacillus; species Humibacillus xanthopallidus_C. The sequence continues at coordinate 4,374,599 of NZ_CP084995.1, forward strand.
ACCGGCGCCCTGCTCTACTACGACGCCCAGGCCGACGACGCCCGCCACACGATGATGACGGTCCGCACGGCAGCGGCCTACGGCGCGACGGTCCTGGCCTCCGCCCGTGTCGTCGAGCTGCTCCGGGCCGGCGAGCGGGTCGTCGGTGCGGTCGTCGAGGACGTCGAGACCGGCGAGCGCGTGGAAGTGCACGCGTCGGTCGTCATCAACTGCACGGGCGTGTGGACCGACGACATCCAGACGATGGCCGGCGGCCGCGGCCGCTTCCACGTGCGCGCCTCCAAGGGCGTGCACATCGTCGTCGCCCGCGACCGCATCAACTCCGAGAGCGGGCTCATCCTGCGCACGGAGACGTCGGTGCTCTTCGTCATCCCGTGGGGCACGCACTGGATCATCGGCACGACCGACACCGAGTGGGACCTCGACCGCGCCCACCCGGCAGCGACCCGCGCCGACATCGACTACATCCTCGAGCACCTCAATGCCGTGCTCAACGTGCCGCTCACCCACGACGACATCCAGGGTGTCTATGCCGGCCTGCGGCCCCTGCTGTCGGGCGAGAGCGAGGACACGAGCCAGCTCTCCCGCGAGCACGCCGTGGCGCGGCCCCAGCCCGGGCTCATCTCGATCGCGGGAGGCAAGTACACGACCTACCGCGTCATGGCGGCCGACGCCGTCGACGCCGCCCGCGAGGACATCGGCGGTGACGTGTCCGACAGCGTCACCGAGTTCATCCCGCTGCTGGGCGCCGAGGGCTACCCCGCGCTCGTCAACCAGGTCGACCGGCTCGCCCGCCACCAGGACCTCCCGGTGTGGCGCATCAACCACCTGCTCCAGCGCTACGGCTCCCTCGTGCACGAGCTCTTCGCCCTCGCCGAGGGCGACCGCAGCCTGCTCGAGCCACTGCCTGGCGCGGAGGAGTACCTCCAGGTCGAGGTCGTCTACGCGGTGACGCACGAGGGTGCGCTGCACCTCGACGACATCCTCGCCCGCCGCACCCGCATCTCGATCGAGACCCCGCACCGGGGCACCGAGACCGCCGAGGCGGTGGCCGGGCTCATCGCTCCGATCTGCGGCTGGGACGACGAGCGGGTCGCGCGTGAGGTTGCCGCCTACCGCGCCCGGGTCTCGGCCGAGCTCGAGTCGCAGAAGGAGCTGGCCGACTCCGAGGCCAACGCCGAGCGCCTCAGCGCCCCCGACAACCGGCGCATCCCCGTCAGTAGGGCGCCCGAGAATCCCTGAGCCTTCCTAGACTGGACGGGTGACCACCCGACGGCGTCTCGCCCGGTGCGTCGCGGCGCTCGCCGCGGCGACTGCTCTCGTCGCGGGGTGCGGGGCCCCCAACCCGACGGCCCAGTCACGCCTCGACGGACACGCGGGAGCCACCCACGCCGAGACGACCCGCCCTGGGTCGCCGGCGACGTCGGTGCCGACCTCCGGCGCAGCGCAGCCCGCCGTGTCGGGTCACGGCTCGGCGGCGTCGTCGCCGCGGCCGGCTCCGGCCTCCCTCCGGTCCGGCGAGTCGATCCGCACCGTGGCGGTGTCGGCGCCCTACACCCCCGCTGCACCGAGCGGCGGCACCGACGACTACCGCTGCTTCGTGCTCGACCCCCGGATCGCCGCCGACACCTTCGTCACCGGCTTCGACATCGTGCCGGGCCAACCAGCCGAGGTGCACCACGTCATCCTCTATCGCGTGCCGCCGACGAAGGCGGCCGCGGCCCGTCAGCGCGACGCGGAGACCCCCGGTGACGGGTGGACCTGCTTCGGGGGCACCGGCCTCGAGTCGCAGGGCTCGCTGCTCGACGACGCCCCGTGGGTGGGTGCCTGGGCGCCGGGCGGCACCGAGCAGCTGCTCGATCGCGACATCGGCATCCCCCTGGAAAAGGGCTCGCTGCTCGTCCTGCAGGTGCACTACAACCTGCGGCACGGCGTCACCCCCGATCGCACTGCGGTGGACCTGCGACTCTCGACGCGCGCCCTGACCCCCCTCGACACGATGCTGCTGCCGGCGCCGGTCGAGCTGCCGTGCCGCACCGGCCACACCGAACCGCTCTGCGACCGCGACGCTGCCGTGCGCGACGTGGCCGCACGCTTCGGAGCCACCTCCGGTCGCATGGTGGCCGGGCTCCTGCTGCTGTGCAACGGCTCGTTCGAGCCCCGCCCCGGCACGACCCAGACCTGCACGCGCACCGTGCAGGAACCGGCGACGGTGCGCACCGCCGCCGGGCACATGCACCTGATGGGGTCGAGCATCCGGATCGAGCTCAACCCCGGCACCGCTGCGGCGCGCACACTGCTCGACACCGAGGTCTGGGACTTCGACGACCAGGGCGCCGTCTCGATCTCCCCCGCTGCCATGGAGCCCGGCGACCGTCTGCGGGTGACCTGCACCCACGACCAGGCCTGGCGCGACAAGCTGCCCGCGCTGCGCGACCTGCCGGAGCGGTATGTCGTGTGGGGCGAGGGCACGACCGACGAGATGTGCCTCGGCATCCTCGGCGTGACGCGGCCATGACGACGCCGACGACGCCGTCCGACCCCACGACGCCGACGACGCCGACAGGGCCGCCACGACCACCCACCGACGTGCTCGTCGTCGGCGGGGCCGGGGTCGACACCATCGTGCGGGTCGAGACGCTCCCGGTGCCGCTCGCCGACTCGCACGTCGTGCCGCCCATCCAGACGCTCGTCGGTCACACGGGCACCGGGGTGGCACTGGGCTGCCACCACCTGGGGCTCGCCACGCGTCTGGTCGACGTCATCGGCGACGACATCGAGGGTCGCCTGGTGACGAGCCGCCTCGCCGCCGAGGGCGTGCCGTTCGACCACGTCGTGCACCCCTCCGGCACGCGGCGCGCGGTCAACCTCGTGGACGCCCAGGGGCGACGGATGTCGTTCTACGACCCGCGCCACCCCTACGACCTCGTGCCCGACCCCGACCTGTGGCGTGACGCGGTCGCGGCGACGCGACACGTGCACGCCTCGATCATGCCGTGGACCGTCGCGGCGCTCGAGGAGGCGACCGGCCGGAGCCTGACCACCTCGACCGACCTGCACGACTGGGACGGTGACAACCCGCACCACCGCCCCTTCGCGTATGCCGCCGACCTCGTCTTCGTGTCGGGCTCGCGACTCGGGGAGGTCGAGGAGGCCGTCGTCGCCGACGTGCTCGATCGCGGCCGGGCTCGCGTCGTCGTGGTCATGGACGGCGCGCGCGGGAGCCGGGTCACGGTGCGCGAGGGCGGCAGCTTCACCGTGCCGGCGGTCGACGTGCCGGACCGCCCGGTGGTCGACTCCAACGGTGCTGGTGACGCCTATGTGTCGGGGTTCCTGGCGACCTGGCTGGCCGGCCGGGGCGCTCGGTCAGCCGCGCTGGCGGGCGCCGTCTCGGGGGCCTGGGCGTGCGGCACCGAGGGCACGCACACGAGCTTCGTCGGTCCGAGCGAGCTGGCTGCCCAGCTCGTCCGGCTGCGCCGTTGACGTGCTCAGCGACGCCGTGGCCCGGCCCCGCGGATCGTCGCTCAGGACTGCTCGCCGGCGATGTTGACGAGCCAGCCGATGCCGAAGCGGTCGGTCAGCTGCCCGAACTCGTCGCCCCACATCTGCTTCTCGAGCGGCATCGACACCGTGCCGCCGTCGGCCAGCTTCGTCCAGTAGCCCCGCAGCTCGTCACGGTCGTCACCGCTGAGGCTGACGGTGATGGTGGTGCCGGGCTCGTAGGACATGCCGTCGGGGGTGTCGGAGGCCATGATCGTGTAGCCGCTCGGGGTCTCGAGCTGGGCGTGCATGATGCCGTCGGCGTTGGGCCCGGTGTCGCCGTACTCACCGAACGTGCTCACGGTGAGATCACCTCCGAAGACGGAGGTGTAGAACTCCATGGCCTCGCGGGCGTTGCCCTTGAAGCTGATGTAGGGGTTGAGTCGAGAGGCCATGACGCACTCCTTCGGGGTCGGGTCTCGGGGTGGACCGTGCGGTCTGCCGGTCTCGACCACTCACGTTAGGACGGCGCGCCGACAGCGGTCGGGTTTCGGCCCGATCCGCCTGCCCGATCCAGCCGCCCGCCGGTCTGGCCTCGTCAACGGGCGACGCGCCGACCTGACGCCGATCGGCCCTCGGCGCCGAGCGGGCGCTGCACGCGGCCGTCGTCGCTGGGACCGAGACCCCCCTGGCAGCCGGGGCAGTAGAACATCGTCCGCTCCTGCGGCGGCACCCCGATCGGGGCGACGCGCACCGTGGAGCCGCAGCGGCGACATGGCCGCCCGCTCCGGGCGTGCACGTAGTGCGCGTCGTCGAGGCGGTAGGACCCGGTGCTCGACTGCACCGCATGGCCCTTGCCGTTGTCGATGAGGCGGTGTGCCCGGCTCACGACCCGCTCGACCACCGCTCGGTCGACCTCGTCGGCGAGGCTCCACGGCGGCACCTTCTCGAGGAAGAGCGTCTCGGCGCACCACATCGTGCCGACCCCGGCGAGGTTGCGCTGGTCGAGCAGGGCCTGCCCGATGGGCACGTGGGCGCGCGCGACGTTGTCGACGGCGCGGGCGGCATCCCAGTCGGGGCCGAGCACGTCGGGCCCGAGGTGACCGACGAGGTCGGCCTCGCGGGCGGTCGGCACGAGGTCGAGCATCCCGAGCCTCAGGCCCAGGGCCGTCCAGTCGGGCGCGGAGACGAGGGCCCGCAGCTGCGGGTTGCGGCGCCACCGGGCCGCGAGCGAGGGGGTCGCCTCGACCCGCCACTGCCCCTCCATGCGCAGGTGCGAGTGCAGGGTGAGACCGCCCTCGACGCGGTGCAGCAGGTGCTTGCCGCGGCTCACGACCTCGATCGTCGCGCGACCGCTGAGGTCCGCGGTCGAGATCTCGGGCCAGCGCAGGTCGGCCTCGACGATCGGCTTGCCCCCGAGGGCGGCGTGGAGGCGCTGCGCGGTGCGCCAGACGGTGTCGCCCTCGGGCACGGCAGGTGACCTCCTCGTGTCCACGTGCTCGTCACGTGGTGTTCTCCGCACTGTAAGCGGTGGCGCCTAACGTCGGCGCGTGCCAGAGCTGACCGTCGTCGTGCCCGCCCTCGCCGAGAGCGACCACCTGCGCCGGTGCCTCGACAGCCTCGCCGCGCAGACCCTGGCGATGCACCGTTTCGAGGTGGTCGTGACCCTGGCCGACGACTCCGCCGCCCATCGTGCCGCTGTCGCCGCCCGGGTCACCGTGCACCTCGACGGCATCGCATCGGGCCCGGAGGTGGTGCTCGTGGCCGCCGACGGGACGACCCGGGCAGCGGCCCGCAACGCCGCCGTGGCCCGCGCCCGGGGCACGTGGACGACCTTCGTCGGAGAGCACGACTTCGTGGCTCCGGACTATCTCGAGCTGCTTCTGGGCTCGGCGGCTCCCAACCGGGTCGCGGCCGGCCGGGTCGTCGACGTGCTGCCCGACGGATCCCGTGCTGAGGGCGGGTCCGGTGGTGGCGTCACGGACCTCGAGCTGGCGAGCGCGGTCGGCGGCAAGGTCTATCCGACCGCCTGGCTGGTCGACACGCCCTTCGCGTCCGCCCTGGCCCATGACGAGGACGCAGTGCTGACGGCCCACCTCTTCGGCACCTTCGAGCGGCAGTTCAGCGGCTACGACCTCACGCCGGCGCACCGCGGCGCCACCTACTTCCGCACCGCGGGGCCCTCCGGCGCCCGCGACCTCGCCTCACGGCTCGCCGTCGTCGACGAGCTGCGCACCGCCCCGCCCACCGAGCTCGTCGACGCCCTCGTGCGCGAGCAGCTCGGACGCGCCCGCTCCCCGTGGGCTGCCCTCACCACCGCACCGCGCCTCGCCCATCCGCTCGTCGTCGTGGCCGGTGACGCCCGGTCGGTCAACGAGCACGCCGGCGCGCTCCGCCTGCTCATCACGGCGGGGTATGCCGTCCGCGTCCTCCACCTGAGAGGCCGGCTCGCCGACCCGCTGCGTTCGGGTCGGACGGGCCACCGCCTCGCACTGCTGCCCGACGACCTTCCCGCCGTCGAGCCGGCGGCCTCCGCCACGGTCCGTCGCCTGCTGGGTGCCGACCCGCCACGGGCCGCCCGGGCCGGCCGACTGGCCCGGCGCCTCACGCGCGAGGGGCTTCGGGTCGCGCGTCGCGTGGCGCCCGAGGTGCTGCCGGCCCGGGTCGCAGCGCCCGGCCTCGCTCACACGGACCGCGCGGCCGCGGACCTGCTGCGAGGCCCCCACGAGCTCTTCGTCCTCGATATCGCGGGCGACCACGTCGTCGACCGCCTCGGCGTCGGGGCCGACCTGCGCCCTCACCGCACCCGTGACCACACCCGTCACCAGCCGCGCGACCGACGCCGCGACCGAGGTCCCGAGCTCGCCGCGCTGGCGCTCGAGGTGGCAGCGAGCCGCACGGGCTTCAGCCGCGCCGAGGCGCTGGGGCTGCGTCAGGCGTCGAGACTGCTCGCCGCCGCCCAACCGACCCGGGAGCACCCGTCACCGGCGGCGCTCTGGACGGGGGCGGCATACCGGCTCGTGCGGGCGGGACGGCGGGCTGCGGCGACCCAGCTGCTCGACGACTGCTTCGCGGCGACGGGTGCCGCAGAGGCGGAGGCCGCCGGGCACAGCGTGCTCGAGGAGCTGGTCGCGGTCGACGAGGCCGGCCCGGCCCGGGTGGACGTCCCCGCCGTCGTCGGCACCTGCCTGCGCCACGCCGACGAGGCGCTGGCGTCGGGCGATCTCGACCGCGTCACCTTCCTCACGAGCCTCGCCCTCGACCTGCTCTTCGCCCGAGTGCTGCACACGGCCGCGACGACCTCGCCGCTCGTCTCCGATCCCGCGGACTTCCTTGCGCCGCTGCGCACCTCGCAGGTCGGGCAGCTGATCAGCCCGACGGTCGCGTCGCGTCCGGCACGTATGTCGCGCCCACCCGTGGGTGGGATCTCGGCGCGGCAGGGCCGGCCGCGTGTGACGGTGCTGCCGGGGGCCTACCCCAAGTTCGCGGCTGCGGTCGTGCGAGAGCTGGAGCAGCACGCCGAGGTCGACGTGCTCGACCTCGCCGAGACCGACCGGCGCTACGGCAACACCGCCATCGACCCGGAGAGCGTGCGCGAGCGCGTGGCCCGGGCCGCCGGAGTGCCACCCGTGCTCGACGCAGCAACGGCGGCCGCGCTCGACGCCGACGTCCTGTTCGTCGACTGGGCCGACAAGGGGCTCACGGTCGCCACGGAGCAGGTGCCCGACCACACGCGGGTCGTCGTGCGGCTCCACGGTGTCGACACCCTCAGCGCCTGGCTGCACACCGCCCGGTGGGAGCGCGTCGACGACGCGATCTTCCCGAGCGAGCACCTGCGGCTCGCCACGGAGCGGGCGCTCGGCGGGCGCCTGGACGGCGTGCGCCAGCACGTCGTGGCCAACCCCGTCGAGGCCGACCGCTATGCCCTGCCGAAGCTGCCCGGCGCGGAGCACACGCTGGGCATGGTCGGTTGGGCCCAGCAGGTCAAGGACCCGGGCTGGACCCTCGACCTGCTCGAGCGGCTCCGGGAAGAGGACGACCGCTGGCGACTTCTCCTCATCGGCGCAGACTTCCCGCTGAGGAGCGCCAACACCGTGGAGAGCCGGGCCGCGCGGCACGTCCGGGCACGCCTGTTGGCGGGCGGCTCCGGGCTCGCCGACGCCGTCGACTTCGTCGGCTACAGCAAGCGCCTGCCCGAGGTGCTGCGCCGCGTCGGGTGGGGAGTCAGCTCGAGCCGGCGCGAGGGCTTCCACATCGGACTCGTCGAGATGGCCGCGAGCGCGGCCGTGCCCGTCGTGCGCGACTGGCCCGTCTACGCCGAGATCGGCGGCGCCCGACGGCTCTTCCCCGACGACTGGGTGGCCCATGACGTCGATGCCGCCGCCGAGCGGGTGCTCACGCTCTCGAGCCGCGGCGAATGGTCGTCGCAGGGGGCCCTCGCTGCCCGCGTCGTGGCCGAGCGCTTCGCGGGGGAGACCACGGGAGACCAGCTGCGCCGCATCGTGCTCGGATGAGCTCGTGCGGGCCCCGGCCGTCGCCGCCCCGGTCGAGGCGTACTGTCAGAGCACATCGCGTCAGCCGCACTGCGCGGCGACGGATCACCCCGGAAGCCGGCTGATGACGTCCAGACCACCCCCTGAACCGCCGCTCCCAGACAGGCGAGCAGAGCTGATGGCACGGGTCTCGGCGGCCCGGGCCCGCGTCATGGAGCTGCGCTCCGGCACCGTGGACCGTGACCAGCTGCAGCTCGCCCACGGGGAGCTGCTCGAGGCGATGGAGCTGTATGCCGCCGAGCTCGCCCGGCGACGGCTACCGATCCCCCCGGCCCTGCGCGACGACCTGCGCCTCTACCGCGAGATCCGGGTGCGCCCGACCACGGGCCGTCCGTATCGGCCTCGCAGCGACGCCTGACGGCAGTCCGTCGACGGCGAGGGGGCCGGGGTCCCGGGTGGGTGCAGCCGGGCGGGGCGGGGGCTGCGGTCACGCGCGGGCGGCGCCTCCGGCGATGCGCTGGAGGATCTGCCCTGCTGCCGTGAGATGGCCCACCGGGCTGCGATGGTCGAGCGGCTGGGCATCGAGCGCGCTCCCCTCCTCGACGATCCCCCACACCGGGGTGCCGCTTCCGCGGTAGTCGCTCCACTTCGAGGGCAGGAACGGGTTGCGGCCGCCGGCCGGGCTGACCGCGTCGTTGACGAGCAGGCAGTCCATTCGGCTCGCGAGCGCCAGGAAGTCGAGGTAGCCGACGAAGGGTCGCGCCTGCACCTGACCGGAGAGACCGCGCCGGGCCGTCTCCGCGTCGAGCTCGTCGGGATCGGTCGTGAAGACGTGCAGCACGAGCCGCTCCCGGGTCGAGGCCGGCAGCAGGCCCAGGGCGTCGAGCACGAGCGAGAGGCCCCGGTTGGCATAGAAGTTGCCGAAGTAGCCGAGGTGACGCACTGCCGGGTCGAGCGCCAGCTCCGGCTTCCCCACCGCGTAGAGCTCGGCAGGTGGTGTCGGGTGCGGCGACACCACCGCGATCTGCGAGACCCGGGCCGCGAGGTCCGGATCATGGCACGCCTCGAGCATGAAGTCGCGCTGGTGCGCGTTGGTGAAGACGACCCGGTCGGCGAGGGCGAAGGCCGCGACCTCGCACCACTCGAAGGCGTTGGTGCCACCTGGGGGCCGGAAGCCCGCCCGCTCGATGGCATGGCGCAGGCGCCGGAGCGAGCGGTCATCGGCCGCGGGCGAGGAGCGCACTCCGCCCTTGACGTCATGGGAGAGCGGGTCGGAGAACTCGGCGTCCCAGACGATCCCGGGCCGGGTCAGCTTCACCTCGGCTGCGAGGAAGTGCGACGCGGCGAACTGCGCCCGGCTGTAGAGCGAGGTGTAGGGCCCCTGCTCCGCCTCCCAGCGCGCGACCTCGGAGAGGCCCAGTCTCTGGAAGTCACCGATCGAGGCCCAGGAGCTGAACGCGGTGCGTGACGGCACCGCGGCCCACCGGCGCACGAGACCGTCGCAGAGCCGGACGAGGCCGGGGTCGCGGCTGCGGATCGCGTCCATCGCGTTGAAGACGACGTCGACGGGCTCGCCGTGCTCGGCCACTCGCTTGGCAGCCACGATCGCGGCCGTGTCGGCGTAGGGCGGGAAGCAGTAGGAGACGACGAGCCGACGGGCGGGCGGCGCTGCGTTCACGATGGTCACGGATCTCCGGTCGGTGGTGGGCTTGCTCAGACGGTGACGTGCGCGACGGGGTCGCCGTGGAAGACGAGCGACCCGCGGCGTGCGAGCAGCTCGAGGTCCGACACCGGCCAGGTGTGCCCGTCCGGGGAGGCCGCGCGCATCGACACGAAGTTGAAGCGGTCGGCGGAGTAGACGCGGCCACCGTCGCGGCGGACCTTCTCGAGGAAGGTGGTGTCGACCCGGCGCGGGAGGTCCTCGAAGCGCACCTGCCGTGCGAGGTCGCGGGGCACGACGATGGTGCCTCCCTGCACGAGGTCGACGTAGCGGTGCTCGGCATCGGGGAAGCGGAGCAGGGTCGCGGCGGTCGAGCGGAGGTGGGCGTAGTGCGCCCACTTGCCGACGACACCCGCCTCGGAGTAGTCGAAGGCGCGGACGAGATCGCTGAGGAAGTGCTCCGCGTAGTGGTTGTCGTCGTCCATCTTGGCGACGTAGCGGCCCGACGCGGCCTCGACGCCGGCATTCATGCACCTGCCGAGGGTCCACTCCGCGGGGGCAGCCACCACGACGACGTCTGTCAGGCCGAGGGACCGCGCCCGAGACTGCAGCTCCCACTCGTCGACGGTGAAGCCGTGCGTCACGAGGACGAGCTCGAGATCCCGATGCGACTGTGCCGCAATGAAGTCGAGCACGTGGTCGACCTGGGCTGGTCGCATCGAGGGCACGACGGCCGAGACGGAGCAGTCACGCGGGGCCGTCTCGATGCCGACGGCGTCGAGCACCGTGGAGACCCGGTGCTCGTAGCGGTGCTCGTCGAGCACCCGGCGGTGGGCCCGGAGGGCGAGGCGGTCGCGATACTCCGCGTGCTGCAGCAGAGCCCTCAGCTCGAGACCGGTCTGCTCGGGCGAGTCGCTGACGCGCACGGTGTCACCGAAGAACGGCTCGATGGCTGCGGATGGAGCCGAGAGCACCGGGGTCTGCGCCGCCGAGAGCTCGAAGAGACGGCGCGCGCACATCGTCGGCGAGTCGACGACCGAGTTGACGTTGAGGAAGACGCGATAGGACGTGTAGGCGCCCAGCAGTCGCTCGTAGGGGAGGCTGCCGACGACAGCCCGGGCGTAGGCCCCCGGGAACTGGTAGCGCCGGTCGCCTCCCGCCATCCTCGACCAGATCTCGAGGCCGAGCGGCAGGGCGGGCGCCAGGACCGTGTCCATCTGCTCGCGTCGGGCGTCGTGCTTGTCGGCGAACCAGGTGCCGGCGAAGGCGACCTCGCGGCAGCGGCCCGCCCCGCGCCGGACGGGGGTGTGGATCCGCGGCTGGGCACCGAAGGGCAGCAGAGCGATCCGGTCATGGCTGAGGTCCCGCCGATAGTCCTCGACGCAGTTGGCGTCGACGGTGAAGACCTGGTCGAAGAGGCGCGCGGTCTCGAGGAACGCGTCGTAGTTGGGCGGGTCCTCCTTGTTCCAGAAGACCGTCGGTATGCCGCGTTGCCGGCACCACTCGACGAGCGCCGTGAGCTCGTCGGACGGAGCCCCCGCGCCCGTCATGGCGAGACGCCAGGCGCCACCGTTGCCGTGCCACGCGGACTCCACGAAGAGCAGGTCAACCGGCTGCTCGGCGAGCGTCGCCCGCCAGGTGGAGGGCTCGACCGCGACCTGCTGCCACTCGTAGCGCAGGGCGAGGGCGGAGAAGTCGTCGAGGATGACCGCGGCCGTCACATCCGGCCGGTTGACCGGTCCGGTCGGGATCTCGGGCCTCGGCACGTCGACGCGGTTGCGTGCCCGAGGCAGCGCGGGCAGCCGCCGCTTCAGCTCGACTCGGAGCTTGCGCGGGAGATCCTCTCGCGCCAGCGGATCGCTGACGGCCCGGCTCAGGGCACTGCTCACCCGTGTGACATCGCGGGCCAGCGGTCCCGCGGCCCACACAGACTTTGGCATCTGTTCGACTCTCGTTCGATTGGCACGGGTCTGGCGTTATGCGAGTCACCCGACGCTGGTGTCGTGACCCCCAGACGCGGCGCCAGTGTGGCAATTCATGTTGAACGCGAGGCAAACTCGCGGCCACTGGCCACCGACCTCCCGGCGGGGCTCAGGGTGCTGCGCAACACACCGACGGCGCTGTCCACGGTGATGGTCCACCTGGCCCGCAACCCGTGGCAGGCGGCGTGGGTGTGCGGTCGTCTGCTGCCGAGAGCCGTCCTCTCGCCCGCCGCCGACCTGGCCGGGGCGACGCCCCTCGGCATCGTGCTGACGGCAGCGGCCGGACGGCGTGACGCCGCAAGGGGCCTGCTCGCCCTCCGTGTCACCACGACGACGGGCCGCGCGCGGGAGCGGGCACTGGCCGCCGGTGCCGCCACTGGCCTCGGGACGCAGGACGCCGAGAGCGCCGCGAGCCACACGGCATACGTCCTCGAGAGCCGTGGTCACCTGCTGCGCGCGCGAGCGAGCCTGGCCGGCCGCCGCGGACCGCTCGTCCGTCGTCATCGACGCTGGCTCGACGGGCAGGCCGCCGTGCTGGGCGGTGCGGCCATCGAGCCCCTGTCAGCGCCTCGCCCGCGTCGCGCCACGTCCTCGAAGGCCGCGGTGCTCCACGTCGTGACCAACGCCCTGCCGGACGTGCAGGCCGGCTACACGATCCGCACGCACGGCATCCTCACCGCCCAGCACGCCGCTGGTCAGCGCGTGGCTGCCGTCACGCCGCCGGGCTGTCCCGTGACCCAGGGCCGGCTCGCCGCCGGCGAGTCGGCCACCCGCGACGGCATCTCCTACCTCCGCTCGCTGCGACCCCACGTCACCGTGTCGCCGGGCGCGCCCGACCGCACCCTCATGGGGCACGCCGACTCCGTGGCGATGCAGGCGACCGCTCGGGGTGCAGAGGTCATCCACGCCCACAGCAACCACCTCAACGCCCAGGCCGCGCTCATCGCCGGTCGTCGGCTCGACCTCCCGGTCGTCTATGAGGTGAGGGGCCTGCTCGAGGAGACCTGGCGCTCCAGGGGTGGCGACCCCACGAGCGACTTCTACCGCTGGACGCGCGAGACGGAGACCCGGTGCATGCAGCTCGCCTCAGCGGTTGTGACCCTGTCGACCGCCATGCATGACGAGGTCGTCGCCCGCGGCATCGACGCGCACCGGGTGCACGTCGTCGGCAACTGCGTCGACGACAGCCTGCTCGCCGCAACGCCGGACGGGGCCACGGCCCGACGCGACCTGGGCATCCCCGCCGATGCCGTCGTCGTGGGCACGGTCTCGACCCTCAACGCCTACGAGGGCATCGACCTGCTCGTCGATGCCGCTGGGCTCATCGACGACGCACGGGTCGTCGTGCTCGTCGTGGGCGACGGTCCGGAGCGCGACACCCTGACCCGCGCGGCAGAGCGTCTGCACCACATGGGAATCCGCACCTCCGTCATGGTGACGGGCCGGCTCCCCCGCGCCGCGGCCCTGGCGGCGCAGGCGGCCATCGACATCTTCTGCGTGCCGCGCCGAGACACCCCGGTGACGGCCCTCGTGCCGCCCCTCAAGCCCGTCGAGGCCATGGCCCTCGGCCGGCCGGTCGTCGCCAGCGACCTGCCGCCCCTCGCCGAGCTCCTTGCGGCCGAGGCTGGTGGTGGGGCTTGCGCTGGGACTGGTGGTGGACCTGGCACCGGCGACCCGCGCGGGGTGCTCGTGCCGGCCGGAGACCTCGAAGCCCTCGCGGCGACCATCGTCGACCTCACGAACGACCCGCGGCGCAGGGAGTCGCTCGGCCGGGCCGGACGCGCCCACGTCGCGAGCCATCGCACGTGGAGTGCGGCCGCCCGTGCCTACGACGACATCTACACCTCCCTCGACGTCGGTCCGGCCCGCACCTCCTCGTCCTCGTCCGCCTCCACGTCCACCTCCACGTCCGGGTCCACGTCGGATCGTCCGGTCCGGCTGGCCTCGTGAGCACCCTGTCGACCCAGCCGGGGGCCGTGGAGGCGACGAGCGACGCGGTCACGCCGCGGCATACCCCCACCCCGCTCTCACCCGAGGAGTCCGCCGAGTTGGCGCGGTCCGCGGGGCTCTCGGAGCTGGGTGTGCGGCCGCCTCGGCGGCACTACCTGCGCGAGATCTGGGATTTCCGGCACCTCGTGTGGCACCTGTCGTCGGCCCAGGCCTACGCGACGAACCAGAACAACCACCTCGGCCAGCTCTGGGCCGTCATCAACCCGCTGCTGCTCGTCGGGTCCTACTACCTCATCTTCGGGGTGCTCCTCGAGACGCGGGGCGGCACCGACAACTACATCGCCTTCCTCACCGTCGGCATCTTCGTGTTCGGCTACTCGGCGTCGGCGGTCATCGCCGGGGCCCGAGCCGTCACGTCCAACATCGGGCTGGTGCGTGCGCTGCGCTTCCCACGCGCGATCCTGCCGATGTCGGTCACGCTCACCCAGCTCTTCGTCAACCTGCCCGCCTTCGCCGTGCTGCTGATCATGATTCCCCTGACGGGAGAGCCGTTCTCGTGGCACTGGCTGCTCTTCGGCCCGGCGCTGCTGCTGCAGACGGTCATCAACCTCGGGATGGCCTTCTTCCTCGCCCGCGTCGTCAACGCGGCTCGTGACACGGCCAACCTCGTGCCGGTTGGCATCCGGCTGGCCCGCTACGTCTCAGGCGTCTTCTTCAGCATCACCCACTACGCCGGCCACGGGATCGTCAGCATGCTGCTGCTCTACCAGCCCTTCGCGGTCACCCTGACGATCGCCCGGGAGGCACTGCTCGAGCAGTATCCGCTGACGTGGTCGAGCTGGGCGGCAGCCGGCCTCTGGGCGCTCGTGCTGGGCGCCGGCGGGCTCGTCTTCTTCTGGCGCGGGGAGGGTCGCTATGGAAGTGACTGAGCCAGCCACCGATCGAGCCGGCGAGCGTCCCGGCGCACCGGCACCGAGCGTGATCTGCTCCGAGCTCGACGTCACCTACACGGTCTTCGGCGCACGCAAGAGGGTGACGACCACCGAGGGCGAGCAGCCATGGCTCGAGCGAATGCTGCAGCGCCGCAAGCAGATCGACGTGGGCGCCGTGCGCAAGGTGCACGCCGTCAAGCAGGTCTCCTTCGTCGTGCGTCATGGCGAGGCCGTCGGCATCATCGGACGCAACGGGTCGGGCAAGAGCACCCTGCTACGCGCCATCGCCGGCCTCATCCCGCCGAGTGGTGGGCGAGCCTGGGCCGCAGGCCGACCCGCCCTCCTCGGCATCAACGCGGTGCTGCTCACCGGCCTCACAGGCTCACGCAACGTCATGATCGGCGGGCTGGCCCTGGGGCTGTCGCCCCGCGAGGTGCGCGAGCGCTACGACGAGATCGTCGAGTTCTCGGGCATCGGCGACTTCGTCGACCTGCCCATGAGCGCCTACTCCTCCGGCATGGGCGCGCGTCTGCGCTTCGCCATCTCGACAGCGGCCGCCCCCGACATCCTCATGATCGACGAGGCCCTCGCGACGGGAGACGCGGAGTTCCAGGCGCGCAGCCGCGAGCGGATCGCGCAGATCCGCGAGCACGCCAGCACCGTCTTCCTCGTCAGCCACTCCAACGCCGCGATCCGGGAGTCCTGCGACCGCGTGCTCTGGATGGACCAGGGCCGGCTCATCATGGACGGCCCCACCGAGCACGTCGTCTCCGCCTACGAGGCGAGCCATCGCAAGGCCGGCCGATGACAGGACGCCACGACTCCCGCGGGCGTGGCGACCGGGCCAGCCGACCCGACCGCGCGCTCGTCATGACCGTCGTCCACCACCCCGAGGACGCCCGGGTCCGGCACCGCGAGATCGGCTCGCTCCTCGAGGCCGGCTTCGAGGTGACGTATGCCGCCCCCTTCGTCGCGCACGGACTGCCCCTACCCGACGTGGCCGGGCTGCGGCCCGTCGACCTCCCGCACGCGAGCGGGCGCACGCGCCGCGAGGCGATGCGGGCGGCGCGGGAGCTGCTGCGCGTCGAGGGCGCCGAGCACGACGTCGTCATCGTGCACGACCCGGAGCTGCTCGTCGCGGCACTCGGGCTGGGGCTGCGCAACCTGCTGTGGGACGTGCACGAGGACACCGTCGCCTCGATCGAGACCAAGGACTGGGTGCCGTCTCGCGCCCGCCGACCGATAATGGCGGCAGCACGGGCCCTCGAGCGGCACGCGGAGCGACGCCACGACCTCATCCTCGCCGAGCACGCCTATGCCGACCGGTTCACCGGCAACCACCTCGTCGTGCCCAACACGGTGCGGGTGCCCGAGACGGTCGCCCCGCCCGGGTGCCACCGAGCGGTCTACCTCGGATCGGTGACGATGCCGCGCGGGGCCGCGACGCTCGTGCAGACCGGCCGTCAGGTCACGGTCGCGCGCAAGGGGCGGATCACGGTCGAGGTCATCGGGCCGGCCCGTGACGCGCGCACCGCCGAGGCGCTCGAGTGGGCGGTCAAGAGCGGGCACCTGCGCCACCACGGCTTCGTGCCGAGCGACGTCGCCCTGCCGATGCTCGACGGGGCGCTCGCCGGCCTCTCCCTGCTCGAGGACCGACCCAACTACCGACACTCGATGCCGACGAAGGTCATCGAGTACATGGCCCACGGCATCCCCGTCATCACGACACCGCTCCCGCTGGCGCGCGACATCGTGACGCGGGCCGGCTGCGGGGTCGTCGTGCCCTTCGGCGACGCCGATGCGACGGCCGCCGCCCTCATCGAGCTGGCTGCGGACCCCGAGCGTCGCGCTGCCCTCGGCCGGGCCGGGCACCGCTACGTGCGCGAGCACCACGACTGGAACGCCGTCGGGCACGAGTTCGTGGCGCACGTCCGCGGCCTCGCTCGCCGCGGCCGCCCCGAGCAGCCGGGGAAACCGACCCCTGCCACCCAGATGCCCTCCGGCCCGGAGGGCCAGCGACCAACCACGGGAGAGACACCATGTTCGACGACGGAATCGCCGTCATCGGTCTCGGCTACATCGGCCTACCGACCTGCGCGGCACTGACCGGGCGCGGCCTGCGGGTCGTCGGGGTCGACGTCAACGCGCGCACGGTCGCCGAGATCAACGCCGGACGGGTGCCGATCGTCGAGCCGAATCTCGACGAGGCGATCCTCGAGGCCGTCGAGCGGGGGCTGCTCACGGCGACCACGGAGGTGCCGCCCGCGTCGGTCTACCTCATCGCCGTGCCGACGCCCTTCCACGGTGACCACGAGCCCGACCTGCGCCACGTGCGTGCCGCCACGGAGGCCATCGCCCCGCAGCTGCGCGGCGGGGAGGTCGTCATCCTCGAGTCGACGTCCCCGCCCGGCACGACAGAGCTCATCTCCGAGTGGATCTCGGACCTGCGACCCGACCTCAAGCTCCCCCACCTGGGGGGCATCCCCGACGTGCACCTCGCGCACTGCCCCGAGCGGGTGCTGCCCGGTCGCATCATGGTCGAGATCTTCACCAACGACCGCGTCGTCGGTGGTCTGACACCGGAGTGCGCCGAGCGCGCCGCCGAGCTCTACCGGACCTTCGTCACCGGCGAGATCGTGCTCACCGACGCGACGTCGGCCGAGATGGCCAAGCTGACCGAGAACGCCTTCCGCGACGTCAACATCGCCTTCGCCAACGAGCTCGCCGAGATCTGCGACCACCTCGGGGTCGACGTGTGGGAGGTCATCTCGATGGCCAACCACCACCCTCGCGTCAACATCCTCCAGCCCGGACCCGGCGTCGGCGGCCACTGCATCGCGGTCGACCCGTGGTTCATCGTCTCGGCCGCACCGGAGCAGGCGCGACTCATCCGGGCAGCGCGCGAGATCAACGACGCTCGCCCGCGCACGGTGCTCACCAAGATCGACGACGCCGTGACGGCCTCGGGGCACGGCGGCGCCGACGGCCGGGTGACCATCGCCTGCCTCGGCCTGGCCTTCAAGGCCGACATCGACGACCTGCGCGAGTCGCCAGCCCTGGCGATCACCGAGACCCTCGCGGCAGAGCACCCCGCTGCCCGCATCCTCGCGGTCGAGCCGCACGTCCGGGCCCTGCCCGACGCCCTCACCGCGCTGCCAAACGTCGAGCTCGTGCCGACGCAGCAGGCCCTGCGTGAGGCTCAGGTCGTCGTGCTGCTCGTGGACCACGCGGACTTCCGCTCGATCAGCCTGGGAGACCTGCGTGGACGCCAGCTCGTCGACACGCGCGGCGTCTGGCGCTGAGCGCCCGGGGCCCGAGCTCCCTTGCGGGAGTGCGGGCCCCGAGATCGGCTCGGTGCCGGGACCGCCTTCCGTCCCAGCACCGGTTCCGGGGTCACGCCGTGACGAGCCGGTCTGCAGCATCCTCGCTGACGAGCGGGTCGAAGTCGGCGGCGCGCCGGCCGACGCCGAGCAGCTCGGCGATGGCGGCGACCGACCGCTCGGCAGCGTGACCGTCACCGTATGGATTCACGGCGTTGGCCATCTCGGCATAGGCCAGACTGTCGTCGAGCAGCTCCTCGACAGCGGCCCGGATGACGCCTCCGTCGGTGCCGACCAGGCGCACGGTGCCGGCCTGCACCGCCTCCGGCCGCTCGGTCGTGTCGCGCATGACGAGCACCGGCTTGCCGAGGCTCGGGGCCTCTTCCTGCACCCCGCCCGAGTCGGTGACGACGACGGTCGCGGCCGCGAGGGCGTGGGCGAACTCGTGGTAGTCGAGCGGCTCGGTGAGCAGCACGTTGTCGAGGGGCGCGAGCAGTGGCTCGATGGCCTCGCGCACGACGGGGTTGCGGTGCATGGGCAGCAGCACCCGCAGCTCGGGCCGGGACGCAGCAAGGTCACGGATCGCGGTGATCGCCTCCACCATGCGGGCCCCCCACGACTCTCGGCGGTGCGCGGTGACGAGCAGCAGGTCTCGACCGGCCCTCGCCTCGTCCACCCACTGCTGCACGCGCGCGTCGCGGAAGGAGACCGGGCGGGCCGTCGTCCACTGCAGCGCGTCGATGACGGTGTTGCCCGTGACGGCGACCTGCGCCGGGTCGATCGCCTCACGCAGCAGGTTGTGACGCGAGGTGCTCGTCGGCGCCAGGTGCAGGGCGGCGAGCGGCGCCGTGAGCCGACGGTTGACCTCCTCGGGAAAGGGCGAGTGCACGTTGCCGGTGCGCAGCCCCGCCTCGAGGTGCACGACGGGGATCCTCTCGTAGAAGGCCGCCAGACCCGTCGAGAGCACCGTCGTGGTGTCGCCCTGCACGACGACCACGTCGGGTCGCTCGGCGGCGAGCAGCTCGGAGGTGGCCTGCACCGTGCGGGCCGTCAGCTGCGCCAGGGTCGCCCCGGGGACCATGAGATCGAGGTCGTGATGGGGCTCGATGCCGAAGAGGGCGTTGACCTGGTCGAGCATCTCGCGGTGCTGACCCGTGACGGCGACGATCGCCGAGAAGCGCTCGTCGGCCTCGAGGGCGGCGACGAGCGGCGCCATCTTGATGGCTTCGGGGCGGGTGCCGTAGACGGTCATGACTCGCTGCATCGCGGTGCTCCTGGGACGTTGCCGAGCCGCCTGTCGGCTCGACCCACCCTCACGATGCCGGACGATCCGAGCGAGATCGGCCGCTCCGGGCGCCTGCACGAAGGGTTCACTCGACCTTCACTCGTCGGTCGCGAATTCGATTGGGAGAAGCCATGATTCGGCCACAATTCGATCTCGCCGTCATCGGCCTGGGCTACGTGGGCATGCCCCTCGCGCAGGCCGCGGTCAACGCGGGACTCGCCGTCGCGGGGCTTGACTCGAGCGCTGCCGTCGTCGACTCCCTGACTGCGGGTCGCTCGCACGTCGACGACCTGCCCGACGAGGACGTGGCCAAGATGCTCGCCGCCGGCTTCGAGCCGACGACCGATGCCACGATCCTCGCCGAGGCCGCCGTCACCGTCATCTGCGTGCCCACCCCGCTCGGCGCCGAGGGCGGGCCCGACCTCACTGCCGTGCGGTCCGCCGCCGCGACGATCGCTCGACACCTGCGGCCCGGAGCCCTCGTCGTCCTCGAGTCCACGACCTACCCTGGCACGACCGACGAGGTCGTGCGGCCGCTGCTCGAGGCGAGCGGCCTCGTCGCCGGCGCCGACTTCCACCTCGCCTTCTCGCCGGAGCGTGTGGACCCCGGCAACGCGGCATACGGCATCGGCAACACCCCCAAGGTGGTCGGCGGCCTCACGCCGGGCTGCACGGAGGTGGCGTGCGACTTCTACGCCCTCTTCGTCGACACCGTCGTGCCGACGAAGGGCACCCGCGAGGCCGAGACCGCCAAGCTCCTCGAGAACACCTACCGTCACATCAACATCGCCCTCGTCAACGAGATGGCGCGCTTCTGTCACGAGCTCGGCATCGACCTCTGGGACGCGATCGCCGCCGCGCGCACGAAGCCCTTCGGCTTCCAGGCCTTCTACCCCGGCCCCGGCGTCGGTGGCCACTGCATCCCCATCGACCCGAACTACCTGTCGCACAACGTGCGAACCCGGCTCGGCTACCCCTTCCGCTTCGTCGAGCTCGCTCAGGAGATCAACGCGTCGATGCCGGCCTACGTCGTGCGGCGGGCGCAGGACGCCCTCAACGAGGACGGCAAGGCGCTGCGCGGCTCGCGGGTGCTGCTGCTCGGCGTCACCTACAAGCCCGACATCGCCGACCAGAGGGAGTCGCCCGCGGTGCATGTCGGCAGGCGCCTGCTCGACCTCGGGGCGACCGTGCAGTTCCACGACCCGCTGATCCGGCGCTGGGAGGCCCTCGGCCACGAGGTCGCCGCGGCGACCGACCTCGAGGCCGCCGTGTCGGAGGCCGACCTCACGGTGCTGCTCCAGCAGCACCGCGGCTACGACGTCGAGGACCTGGCTCGCCGGTCACGGCGCTTCCTCGACACCCGCGGCGTCGCGACGCCGGGCCCACGGGTCGAGCGCCTCTGACGGGTCGGGCATCGCCGTCGTCCCTGCCGGGCTCGCGGCCCACACGTGCCACGCCCGGGCGGTCGGCGCAATGGTCGCGCGGCCCACCACCGCGGGTCGGCACTGGCACGAGAGCCCACGCCGGTGGCCGCACGTCGCTGCCATGGTGACAAAACGGGCACCACCGACGATGCCCCGAGACCGGAGGCGACGATGACGTCGACACGCACCCTCACCCTGGCCGTCCCCGCACGGGCCGTCCGCGCGATCGGGGCCCTGCTGGCCCTCGTGCTCGCCGCGGCCGTGGCGATCCTCGGCACGACGCCCCCACCGGCTCAGGCGGCGACCCTGCAGCAGGTGGCGAGCTTCGGGAGCAACCCGGGCGGGCTGACGATGTTCAGCTACCGCCCCGACGGGTTGCCCGCAGGCGCCCCCGTGGTCGTCCAGCTGCACGGCTGCACCCAGGACGCCGCGACCTACTTCGCGAGCTCCGGCTGGCGCACCTTCGCCGACCGCCACGGCTTCGCGCTCGTCCTGGCGCAGCAGAGCACGGCCAACAACTCCAACAAGTGCTTCAACTGGTTCGAGGCCGGCGACGTCGCCAGGGGTCAGGGCGAGGCCGCGAGCATCGCGTCGATGGTCGGGCACGCCGTCACGGCCTACGGCTCGGACCGCTCGCGCGTCTACGTCACCGGGCTCTCCGCGGGCGGCGCCATGACCGCCGTCATGCTGGCGGCCTACCCCGACCTGTTCGCCGGAGGCTCGATCAACGCCGGCCTGCCCTACCGGTGCGCGACGTCGGTCGTCGCCGCCTTCTCGTGCATGACCCCCGGCGTCGACAAGTCACCGACGGCGTGGGGTGACCTCGTGCGAGGCGCGTATGCCGGCTGGTCGGGCACCCGGCCCAGGGTGGCCATCTGGCAGGGCCAGTCGGACACCACGGTTGCGCCCCTGAACGGCGGTGAGCTGCGAGACCAGTTCACCAACGTCCTCGGCGTCTCCCAGACGCCCACGTCGACCGGGTCCATCACCGCGGGCGTCACCTGGGCCGACTACGGCGGCAAGGTCCGGCTGACGACGATCGCCGGCATGGGCCACGGCACCCCCGTCGACCCCGGCACGGCCGCCGACCAGTGCGGCACAGCGGGCGCCTACTTCCTCGACACCGTCTGTGCCGCCTACCACGACGTGCAGTTCTTCGGCCTGGCCGGTGGCACGCTGCCGCCCCCGTCGACGACGACCACCACGGCGGCCCCCACCACCTCGACCACGTCCACGGCCCCGACGACCACCACCACGACGACGGCTCCCGCCCCGGCCTGCGTCACGTCGAGCAACTACGCCCACGTCGTGGCGGGTCGCGCCTACCAGTCGGGCGGCTACGCCTACGCGGTCGGCTCGAAGCAGCTGCTCGGCCTCTACAACACCTTCTACACGGCGACCCTCAGGGAGAGCTCACCCGGCTACTGGCAGAAGTGCTGACCCGAAACGGCGCCCCCACCCCCTCGAGTGGCCGCGGAACCCGACCCGCCGCGGCCCGACAGCCCACCCGCGCTGCGAACGTGACCCTCGAGACTCTTGACCGGTGCGACGATGCTGGTGGCGGTTGCGGTGCGACGATGACGGCGTGGCCGATGCCGAGATCCCCGAAGTCACCGACTTCCTTGCCGAGCACGCCCCCTTCGCCGCCGTGCCGAGGGCCGAGCTCGAGCGGCTCGCCCGCCGGCTGACCGTCCGCTACGCCCGACGCGGCACCCGGCTCATGGCCGTCGGGCGGGCCAACGACGAGGTCTTCGTGGTGCGCAGCGGAGCCGTCCAGATCACCGACGACAACGGCACCCTCGTCAGCCGCGGCGGAGAGGGTGCCGCGTTCGGCACGACGGCGCTCGACGGCCAGGCCTCCCGGTTCGACGTCGAGGCGATCGAGGACAGCCTCCTGCTCGTCCTGCCCGCGGCCGTCTTCCGCGAGCTGGCCGCGGCGCACCCCGTCGTCGGCGACTACTTCTCGCAGCAGCGGGCGGCGCGCCTGCGCCACGCCCTGCAGACGATGCCGCACAGCGAGCAGCGCAGCGCGGTGCTCCAGACCCGCCTGCGCGACCTGCTGCGCCGCGAACCGATCTCGACCACGGGTGACGCCACGATCCGGGAGGCGGCGCAGCTGATGGCCCGCGAGCAGGTGTCGTCACTGCTCGTCGTCGACGGAGCCCGACTCGTCGGCATCGTCACCGACCGTGACCTGCGCACGCGGGTGCTCGCCGCCGGGCTCGACACGTCGCAGCCCGTGAGCGCCATGATGACGACCCACCCCGTCACCGCAGGACCCGACGACATCGCGATGGAGCTCATCCTCGAGATGACCTCGCGCAACATCCACCACATGCCGGTCGTCGACCAGGGCCCCGGAGCAACTCCTCTGGGCATGCTGACGAGCACCGACCTCATGCGGCTCGAGCGGGCCAACCCGATCCACCTCGTCGGCGACATCGCCAAGGCCGACGACCTCGACACGCTCGTCGCCCTGAGCCAGCGCCTGCCGCGGATCATCGACCAGCTCGTGCACGAGGACGCCACCGCCGACGGCATCGGCCGCATCGTCACCGCCGTGGGCGACGCCATCGAGCAACGGCTCATCCACCTCGCCGAGCGCACGCTGGGACCCAGCCCGGCGGCATACGCCTGGGTCGTGCTCGGGTCACAGGCCCGGCTGGAGCAGGGGCCGGGCAGCGACCAGGACAACGCCCTCGTGCTCAGCGACGACGTGACACCTGCGGACGCACCGTGGTTCGAGGCCCTGGCGCGCTTCGTCGTGGACGGGCTCGTCGCGTGCGGCTACCCCCGGTGCCCCGGCGACATCATGGCCACCAACCCACGGTGGCGTCAGCCGCTGCGGGAGTGGAAGCGCACGTTCGCGCAGTGGATCGACGAGCCGGTGCCCGATGCGATCCTGCGGTCGGCCATCTTCTTCGACCTGCGCGTCGTCCACGGTGACCCCGCGCTCGTCGAGGAGCTGCAGGAGCAGATCCGGCGGTCTGCACCGCGCAGCAGCCGCTTCCTCGCCCACCTCGCGCGCAACGCCGCCGCCAACGAGCCGCCGCTCGGCTTCTTCCGCGGCTTCGTCCTCGAGCGCGAGGGCGAGCACAAGGACAGGCTCGACCTCAAGCGCGGCGGCTTCCACGCCGTCGTCGAGGTCGCTCGCGTGCACACCCTGTCGCGAGGCCTGCCCCAGGTGAGCACCCTCTCGCGCATCACGGCGGCTGCAGGTGCGGGCGGGCTCGGGGCCGAGAGTGCCGCCGACCTGCACGATGCCTTCGAGTTCATCCGCTACGTCCGACTTCTCCATCAGGCCAAGCAGATTCGCTCCGGAGAGGCGCCGGACAACTTCGTGGCGCCGAGCGAGCTCAGCAGCTTCGAGAAGCGCCACCTGCGCGACGCCTTCCAGATCGTGCGCACGGCTCAGCAGATGATCCTGCAGAGCCACCCCCTCGGACACCTCACGTGATGCTGTCGCGCCTCGGTGCCGACCGCCGACGCGCCCGCTGGGCGGGCCAGGCGCCGCCCGGCCCCGTGCGCGACTATCTCGCGACCCCTCCACCCGGGCCGCGCACCGACGTCGCCGACCTCCGGCTGCTCGCGCTGGACCTCGAGACCACCGGCCTCGACCCCCGCAGCGACCACATCCTCTCTGTCGGCTTCGTGCCCGTCGACGGACGGCAGATCGTCCTCTCGGGCGCCGAGCACCTGCTCTGTCGCGCGGAGGTGGAGGTCGGCCAGAGCGCGACCATCCACGGCATCACCGACGACGCCCTCGCCGAGGGCATCGACCTGCGCACCCTCGTCGAACGCGTCGCGACGGCGCTCACCGGTCGAGCACTGCTCGCCCATCACGCGGTCATCGAGACGGAGTTCCTCTCGGCCGCCTGCGAGCGCGAGCTGGGCGTGCCGCTCCCGATGACGGCGGTCGACACGATGCAGCTGCACAGCCGTGTGCTGCGCAGCAACGCCGGGGAGGGGCTCCCGCAGGGCGCCCTGCGCCTGCCCACCGCGCGCGCCCACCTCGGCCTCCCCCGGTATGCCGCGCACGAGGCGCTCACCGACGCCCTCGCCTGCGCCGAGCTCTACCTCGCCCAGGTCGACCGGCTGAGCGGCGGCCAGCCGATGTCGCTCAAGGCCCTCCAGCGCTAGGACCCCGGGCGGAGGACGCCGCGGCACGGCGCGGCCGCGCGACCGGGCCCACCACCCGGTCGCGCCGACCTCACACCTGCTCCCCGGGCTGGCCGGGTTGCACCGGGCCGATCCGATACGGCCGCATCATCTCGTTGTCCTCGTGCTCGACGATGTGGCAGTGCCAGACGAACTGCCCCGGGTGGTTGAACCTCGCCTTGATGCGGGTGACCTCGCCGGGGTAGGCGATGACGGTGTCCTTGAAGCCGCTCTCCCACGCCTCGGGCGGGCGCGGGTCGCCCACGAGCCGGGACGGCGGCTCGGTCTCACCCTCCTCGTCGGTCACCAGAGCCTGACGGTCGATCACCTCGAACGTGGTCTCGTGGACGTGCATGGGGTGGGCGTCGGCGGTGAAGTTGTGGAACTCCCAGATCTCGGTGTCGCCGACGGCCGGGTTCTCGGTGACCGGTTCCTCCCACATGGAGTGGACCGGCATGCCGTCGCCATCCACGGCGCCCAACAGGGCTTCCGCAGGACCGTCCCAGGACATCGACATCATCTCGATGAGGGCCAGGGGGCGCGTGACGGTGCTGGCAGGCAGTGGGGTGATGGGCGGCAGGGTGAGGAACTGCGGAGGCGTGGTCGGATCCGGCGCGACCGCGGGGACGACCCGGAACTGCAGGACCCGACCGGTCGTGTCCGGATCGGCGACCTCGAAGTGCTCGTCGTCCGACTCGCCGCCGACGGCCGGCTCTCCGCCACCGAAGGGCTCGTCCGGTCCGAGGTTGCCCAGCACGTAGCTCCCCACCGGGACGTTGGTGAAGTCGACGATGAGGTCAGCCCGCTCGGCCAGCCCCATGAGCAGCCGGTTGCCGTTGGTCGCGGTGAGGTTCACGGGTGCGGCCAGGAAGCCGCCTTCGTTGCCGACGGCCCAGACCTCGACACCCACGACGTCGGCGAAGTCGAGGATCAGGAAGCGGGACTGGCAGCCGTTGAGGAAGCGCAGCCGGTAGCGGCGCTGCTCGACGACCTGGAACGGCCACGTGTTGCCGTTGACCATGATCGTGTTGCCGAAGAACTCCGGGTTCCAGATCGGGGAGAGGTCCGTGACCGGGATGAAGCCCGGGTCGTGCGCCGTGGCACCGTCGAAGAACTCGCGGCTGTCGGGGTAGAAGAGGGAGCCGTCCTCGTTGAACGCGCGGTCCTGGATCGCGATCGGGATCTCGTAGTAGGTCTTGTTGGGAGGGAACTTGTCTCCCTCCATCGGCGCGGGCCCGGGGAGCACGGCCGTTCGGCCGGAGCGGCTGTCGAGGATGGCCTTCTCTCCCTCGGGACCTCCTCGGACGAGGAAGAAGCCCGCCGGACCGGCGTAGACGTTGAGGCGGGTCATGCCCAACGTGTGGTCGTGATACCAGAGCGTCGACTCACGCTGGTCGTTCGGGTACTGGAAGACCGCGAATCCCGGCCCCCACGTGGCATCGAAGCTGGTCGACGCCTTGCCGGCGAAGAAGTCGTACCACGTGCCCTCGGTCGCGTAGCCCGCCGGGACGTCGTTCGCCGCCGGCAGGAACCACGCCTCGGCGTAGCCGTCGCTCTCGTCGCCGACTCCGACCGCGCCGTGCAGATGCGTCACCAGGGGCACGGGTCCGGTGTACGAGGTGTACTGCGTTTCCGGGTCGGTGAACTCCGCCACGGGCACGTAGGTGTGTCCTGCGAGGTCCGGACGCGTGTCGCGACCGCTCTCGCCACCGGACGGGTTGGCCCAGTGCAGGGTCGGGTCGACCGGCAGCAGGTGTGGCAGGTAGTTGCCGTCGGCGTCGACGAGATCGTTGATCCACTTGACGCGCACCGGACGGTCCCACTTCGACTCGATCGTGAGCGACGGTGCGTTGTGGATCAGCAGACCCTTCTTGTTGGCAGATCTCACTGCGCCGTAGCCCCAGACGGTCGTCGCGGGCAGCCCCGCCGGAAGGATCTGCTGCGAGATCTGCTTCACCGAGATCTCGTAGTAGTCGGCCGGTTTGCCACCCTTCAGCCTGATGGTGGCTGCTCGTGGCATCACCGGCGGTATGAGCAGTGGCGTCACGAACTTCGGCAGGGCCGCGGGGTCGAGGCTCCCCCCGGGGATGGCCGCCACCGCCTGTCTCGTCCCTCCCGGCGTGTAGGCGTAGAGCACGAAGCCTGCCCCGGCGACTCCCGCCGCCCTGATGAACGCGCGCCGACTCAGCGGTCGACGTCCCACTGCACCAAGATCTTTCATCCCGGTCACCACCCAGTTCCTCACAACTGACCGATGGCGTGTCCCCGCGCAAGCCCCATGGTGCGCACTCCTGAACCGCGTGCCCCCCGGCCCGTTCTGGTATCTGGTGCGCCCCTCATCAGAGTCTCACCCGTGGAGGGGCATCACACCCGCGATCAGTGGAAGATCTTGTGGTCTCGGTCATAGCCGGCGGCGAGCGCCCGTCGCTCTTTGTCCCCGTTTGCCCACGCATCAACGCCTGATGAGCGCTCGAGGGCTGGCCGATGACTGCCTGACACACGAACGACGGAGCGCAGATCAGCGGCGGAGGCGGAGGCCTCTCGGCGTCATGTGGAAGCCGGCGTGCGAGAGCGCCTCGACGAGAGGGTGCCCCGAGCCGAGCACCGAGGCTCCGTCGGCCTTCTCGACCGTGAGGCGGCCGAGAGCGCCCTCGCGCACGGCGAGGGCCAGCGCGTCGGCGGCTGCCTGCAGGTGCTCCGAGTCGTCGGACCAGCAGAGCATCGACTTGCCGCCGCGCTCTACATAGAGCACGAGGTCGCCGTCGACGAGCACGACGAGCGCGCCGGCCTTGCGACTCGGCTGGTGGCCCTTGCGCCGGGAGCGTCCGGGCTCACCGGCATCGGCAGTCGCGTCGGATGACGGCTCGTCACCGGGCTCGTCACTGGGCTCGGTGAGGCCCCGCTCGGGCCAGCCGATGCTCGCGCCGTAGGGGTTGGCCGGGTCGCTCGCCGCGAGCACGAGGGCGGGTGGCCCGGTGCGCTCCCGGCGTCCGTCGCCCCCTGGGGAGGTGCGAGCACCCTGACCACCCCGATGGGCACCTCGACCCGGTATGCCGCCCCGGGGGTCGGGTGCGCCCGTCGACCACTCGTCGCCCTCGTCGGGGTCGACGCGGCCCGCGGGCTGCCCCGACCCGTCGCCGCCCGGCAGGCGGGACAACGAGCGGAGCCGGTCGACGGCGCCGGTCGAGGCGAACTGCGATGCCCCGAGGCCCTCGACGAAGTAGCCGCGGCGCACCTTGCCGGCCTCCTCGGCGGCCGCGAGGACGCGATAGACCGCGGCGAAACCGCCCGGCACGTCCTCGGTCACGACGGAGCCGCGGGTCAGCACGCCGTAGCGGTCGAGCAGCAGCTCGGCGTTGGTCACGGCGCGCACGGTCGGGTCGGCCTCGGCCGGGGGAAGCATCGTCCAGCGTCCGACGCCGGTCGACGGGCCCGAGCCGGCCGCCCGTCCGGCCGTGAGCGCGCGCGTCGTCGCGGCGTCCTCGGCCGCCTCGACCTGCGCCGGGGTCGCGCCGGCAACCGCTCCGCGCAGCGACCCGAAGCGGCCGAGCGAGCCGCGCCGGCCGGCATACCGCGTCGACCGGGGACCGGAGGGGGCGCGCTTGTGAGCGGTGCGGCCCCCGGCGAGGAGAGCGCGCAGGGGGGCGACGGTGTCGTTGGTGACGCGCCCCGACCACAGCAGCGACCAGAGCGCCTCGTTGAGCTCGGGGTCGCCCAGGCCGACGCGAGTGGCGAGGGCGCGGAAGAAGAAGGCCCCACCGCCCTCGAGCGCGTCGAGGACGGTCTGCTCCGCGTCGGTGAGCTCGGTGTCGTCGGGCGGCGTGAGGGTGAGGTGCGCGGCGTCGGCCAGGTGCAGGCTGACCCACCCGTCGTCACCCGGCAGCGACCCGTGCCCCCGCCACACGACCTCGCCCGCACTCATCACCTCGTCGAGCAGGGCAGGTCGGTAGTCGGCGACGCGGGCCGGCAGGACGAGGGTCTCGAGGGCGCTCGCGGGCACGACCGCGCCGGTGAGCTGCTCGACGGCACGGAGCAGGCCCTCCCGGCCGCGCAGTCCGCCACCGACGCCCTGCCACTGCGGCAGGAAGCGGGCCAGGTCGCCCTGGTCGACCGGCTCGACCTCATGACGCAGGGCGGCCAAGGAGCGGCGCCGCAGCAGCCGCAGCACCTCGGCATCGCAGAACTCGGGGCCGTGGCCACCGCCGTTCTCGGTCGGCAGCAGCTCACCCTCGACGACCCGGCCCGAGCCGACGAGCCGGCGCAGGGCGTCGTGCACGACGGCCGGCCCGACCCCCCACCAGGCCGCGACGGTCTGCACCGCGAAGGGACCGTGGGTGCGGGCGAAGCGCGCGACGAGGTCGGCGAGGGGGTCGGCGACCGGCTCGAGGAAGGCCTGGGGCACCCCCACGGGCAGCGACGTGCCGAGGGCGTCGCGCAGTCGCGCGGCGTCCTCGATGGCGGCCCAGCGCTCGTCACCGGCGACGCGCACGGCGATGATGCGACGGGCCGACTCGAGCTCGGCGACCGCCGCGGCGATGGCCGTCGGCTCGAAGCCCTCGGCGGCGCGGGCGACGAGGTCGCGCAGGGAGAGGGGTCCGAGCACGCGCAGCAGGTCGGCGACGTCCTCACCGTCGCGGGCGCCACGCTCGGGGGTGAGTCGCTGGAGCTCCGCCTCGGTGCGGGCCACCGCCTCGGGGTCGAGCAGGTCGCGCAGGGCCAGGGCCTCACCCTGGCCGAGCAGCTCGGAGAGCAGCGACGGGTCGAGGGCCAGCGCGGCGGCACGCCGCTCGGCGAGCGGCGAGTCGCCCTCGTAGAGGTACTGGGCGACGTAGCCGAAGACGAGCGACTTGGCGAAGGGGCTCGGCTGGCTCGACTCGACGTCGACGACCTTGACGCCCCGCGAGCGGATGTCGGTCATCAGGTCGACGAGCCCGGGCACGTCGAAGACGTCCTGCACGCACTCGCGCACAGCCTCGAGCACGATGGGGAAGGTGGGGTACTGGCTCGCCACCTCGAGCAGCTGGGCGGCGCGCTGCCGCTGCTGCCAGAGCGGTTGGCGCCGGTCGGGCCGCCGGCGCGGCAGGAGCAGGGCACGCGCAGCGCACTCCCTGAATCGCGCTGCGAACAGGGCCGATCCGCCGATCTCCTGGGTGACGAGCGCGCTGACCTCCTCGGGCTCGAGGGTCACGAGCTCGATGAGCTGCTGGCCGATCTGCCCGCTGCCGACGGCGTCGTCGAACTCGAGGTCGGGCAGGCGGAAGACGATGCCGTCGTCGCCGTGCATCGCCTGCACGTCGACCCCGAAGCGCTCGCGCATGCGCGCCGCGACGCAGAGCGCCCACGGCGCGTGCACCTGACCGCCGAAGGGTGAGAGCACCGCCACCCGCCAGTCGCCGATCTCGTCGCGGAAGCGCTCGACGACGATCGTGCGGTCGTCGGGGACGTGCCGGGTCGCCTCCTTCTGCTCCGTGAGGTAGCCGATGAGGTTGTCGGCGGCCCACTCGTCGAGCCCTGCTGCGGTGACGCGCGCCCGGGCCCGCTCCGGCGACAGGCCGACGATCTCGCGGACGAAGGCTCCGAGGGCGCGACCGAGCTCGGCCGGGCGACCCTGCTGGTCGCCCTTCCAGAAGGGCAGCTTGCCGGCCTGCCCGGGCGCCGGCGTGACGAGCACCCGGTCGTGCGTGATGTCCTCGATGCGCCACGTCGACGTGCCGAGCGTGAAGACGTCACCGACGCGGGACTCGTAGACCATCTCCTCATCGAGCTCGCCGACCCGGCGACCGGGCCCCTCACCGGAGGCGAGGAAGACGGCATACAGGCCACGGTCGGGGATCGTGCCGCCGCTCGTGACGGCGAGGCGTTGAGCGCCACGCCGGCCCGTCAGGGTGTCGGTGACGCGGTCCCAGACGATGCGCGGGCGCAGCTCGGCGAACTCGTCGGAGGGGTAGCGGCCCGCGAGCATGTCGAGCGTCGCCTCGAGCACCGAGTGCGGCAGCGACGCGAAGCTCGCGGTGCGGTGCACGAGCGCCTCGACGTCGGCGACGGTCCACTCGTCCATCGCGCACATGGCCACGACGTGCTGGGCGAGCACGTCGACGGGGTTGGCGGGGATGCGCAGCGACTCGATGGCGCCCGCGCGCATGCGCTCGACGACGACGGCGGTCTGCACGAGGTCGCCGCGGAACTTCGGGAACATGACACCTGCGCTGACGGCGCCGACCTGGTGGCCGGCACGGCCGACGCGCTGCAGCCCGCTCGCGACGCTGGGCGGGCTCTCGACCTGGATGACGAGGTCGACGGCACCCATGTCGATGCCGAGCTCGAGGCTGCTCGTCGCGACGACGGCGGGCAGCCGACCCGCCTTGAGGTCCTCCTCGATGGCAGCGCGGTGCTCCTTGCTCACCGAGCCGTGGTGGGCCCGCGCGAGGACCGGCGCGGCTCCACGGCTGACCCCCGCCTGGGCCATGACCTGTGCCGGTGGGCGCAGGCCGGCTACGGCGGGCTGCGGCAGGCCCTCGTCCTCGGCCAGCCGCTCCTCCCAGATCTCGTTGAGCCGCGACGTCAGCCGCTCGGCGAGACGGCGGGAGTTGGAGAAGACGATGGTCGAGCGGTGGTCGGCGATGAGGTCGACGATGCGCTCCTCGACGTGCGGCCAGATGCTCGCCTGGGGGGCGTTGCCGGCCGCCGGCCCCGACAGGTCGGGCACCCCGGGTGAGATCTCGACCGGCGACCCGGCGAGCTCGCCCATGTCGGGCACGGGCACGACGACGTCGAGCTGCCACTCCTTGGTCGAGACGGGCTGGACGATCTCGACCGGCCGACCGCCGGCGAGGAACCGCGCGACCTCCTCGACCGGGCGCACCGTCGCCGAGAGCCCGACGCGCTGGGCCGGCTGCGGGAGGATCGCGTCGAGCCGCTCGAGGGTGAGCGCGAGGTGCGCCCCACGCTTGGTGCCGGCGACGGCGTGCACCTCGTCGATGATGACGGTCTGCACGCCCTTGAGTGCCTCGCGCACCGACGAGGTGAGCATGAGGAAGAGCGACTCGGGCGTCGTGATGAGGATGTCGGTCGGCGTGCGGGCGAAGGCGCGGCGCTCGTTGGTGGGGGTGTCGCCCGACCGCACGCTGACGCTGATGTCGGGCTGGGGCAGGTCGAGTCGGGTCGCCGCGT
Organism: Humibacillus xanthopallidus; assembly: GCF_044793955.1. Lineage (GTDB taxonomy): Bacteria > Actinomycetota > Actinomycetes > Actinomycetales > Dermatophilaceae > Humibacillus > Humibacillus xanthopallidus_C. The sequence continues at coordinate 4,406,453 of NZ_CP084995.1, forward strand.
GGCCGATGCCGACGAGCGGGGCGCGCAGGTTGCGCTCGACGTCGACGGCGAGCGCCTTCATCGGCGAGACGTAGAGCACCCGGCAGCGCGCGAGCTTGTCGTCCGGCACCGGCTCTCGCGCCATCCGGTCGATGGCCCAGAGGAAGGCCGACAGCGTCTTGCCCGAGCCGGTGGGCGCGACGACGACGCAGTGGTGGCCCGAGCTGATCGCGTCCCACGCTCCCGCCTGGGCGGACGTGGGCGCGCTGAAGCTGCCCCGGAACCAGGCAGCCGTCGCCGGGGAGAATCGGTCGAGCACGTCGGCCCGCTTCGCTGTCGCCATCGGCGCCAGCCTGCCATGGTGCACCGACACTCCACCGACCTGCATGGACACTGCGCCGACACCCCACCGCGCACGGCCGCCTGCCCGGGCCGGACGACATACCGGCTGGTCGTCGCCGTGGACGCTCAGGACGCCCTGGCCCTCTCAGACCGCGTAGACGTCGCCGAGGTGCACCGGCACGAGCGCCCGGCTGCGGATGATCTCGACGAGCTCGCCGTACACCTTCGTCACCGCGGCATGGTTGGCGTGGCCGATGACGATGCGTCCGGCGGTCATCCACTCCGAGGCGTGCTCGACGATCCTGGCGGGCTTGACGTTCGACGAGTCGCCTAGGCTGCCGAGCCACATCGTCACCGCGGGATAGCCGAGGTCGGCGAGCTGGGCTGCCACCCGACGGTTCGTGTAGCCGTAGGGCGGCCGCATGAACGGGCGCCCCAGCGTGCCGTAGGTCTTCTTGAGGAACGTCTCGTTGCGCCGCACCTGGTCGGCGAGCTTGCGCGACGAGAGCCGCGCGAGGTTGGCGTGCGACCACGTGTGGTTGGCGAGGAAGATCTGGTTGTCGTCGCGCAGCGGGCGCAGCAGGCCGGCGTGCTCGGTCCAGCCACGGTTGACGCCGTTGCAGAAGAAGGTGACGCGCAGGCCTGTGTCGCGGCACAGCTTGGCGTAGCCCTCGATGACAGCGGCGTTGGTGCCGTCGTCGACCGTGAGCGCGATGTGGTTCGTCTTGCCGGGGAGCCGATACAACGTGCCGTGCGGCAGCGCGACCTTGGTCAGACCCTGCGGGGCGGTGAACATCCGGGTGTCGGCGACGGCGTCGTCGATCGCCGGGTCGTCGCGACCGCACGCTGCCAGCCCGGTCGCCACCATGGCGGCCACGGACGTGAGGAACAGTCGTCGGTCCACTCCTTCACGGTAGGCACGCGTGGGCTCCGGGCCTCGGACCCGCGCCGCGGGCCAGCGGGTCACTTCGACGAATACCGCTGCGCGCTGGGCACTTTGACCCGGAAAGGGAGGTCTTCAGACGCCGGTCTCGATGCGGAGCGCCGCGTGCAGGTCGTGCTCGATGTCGCGCGCGGTGAGCGCCAGTGCGCTGACGACGTCGACGAGACGGGACTCGTCGAAGCGGACCGTCGGCATCGAGACGCTGACCGCGGCGTCGACCCGGTCGGTGACGCGCACCCCGCGCCCGATCGCCGTGACCCCGCTCTCGGTGCGGTCCTTGTTGATCGCGAAGCCGCGCTCGCGCACGACGGCGAGCTCCTTCTCCAGGGTCTGCAGGTCGGGTCGCTCGTCGGCGCGGCCCTCCCAGCGGTCGGTGGCATAGAGCTCGACCCGCTCCTCCGGGGTGAGGTCGGCGAGCATCAGCTTGCCGCCGGAGGTGAGGTGTGCCGGGAAGACCATCCCCTCCCGGTTGCCGACCCGCAGCGCTTGGCTGCTCTCGACGGAGCCGATGAAGCGGGCGTAGTCGCCCGCGAGGACGAGGAGGTTGGCCGACTCGCCCAGCCGGCCGACGAGCGCGTGCAGGTGGGGCATCGCGATGGTGCGCAGCAGCGCCGTGCGCGACTGCGAGTCGGCGGTCAGCGAGATGACCGGGCCCGCGTGGTAGCGGCGGTCCTCGCCCTGGCGGGCGAAGTCGCGATAGACGAGCGTAGAGAGCAGCCGGTGCGCGGTCGAGCGCGCGACGCCGAGCCGCTCGGCCGCGTCGGAGACGCTGAGCGGCCCCTCGACCTGGAGCATGACCGCGAGGCGCAGGGCGTGGTCGACGCTGGTGAGCGCATAGTGCGGGCGGTTCTTCTGGGCGCGGTCCTGAGCCATCGATTCCTCATAGCAGAATTAGGTGTTCTGTCATGGCGAACGTAGTCCACAGTCATCCCCATGGCAACGACGCCCCCCACCCCGACCCGCCCGCTGGCCCGCACCGGCGCGAGCCGCCCGAGCAGGCCCGCCTGGCTCGTGACGCTCCTCTGCTGGCTCATCGTCGTCTTCGACGGCTACGACCTCATCGTCTACGGGACGACCCTTCCCAGCCTGCTCAAGGAGAAGGGCTGGGACCTCACCCCGACCTCCGCCGGCTTCATCGGCAGCCTCGCCTTCGCCGGGATGCTCATCGGCGCGCTCGGCGCCGGCCTGCTCTCCGACAAGCTGGGTCGCCGCCGGACCATCCTCTGGGCCACCCTGTGGTTCTCGCTCTTCACCGCCCTGTGCGCCTTCGCGCCCAGCGCCGAGGTCTTCGGCCTCTTCCGCTTCCTCGCCGGCCTCGGGCTCGGCGGGCTCGTGCCGTCGGCCAACGCGCTGACCGCTGAGTTCGTCTCGCGCAAGCACCGCTCGGCCGTCTCGACGATGATGATGTCGGGCGTGCCGATCGGCGGGTCGATCGCCGCCATCCTGGGCCTCTGGCTCCTGCCGACCTTCGGCTGGCGCTCCATGTATGCCGTCGCCTTCGTCGCGGTCATCGTCCTCCTGCCGCTCTGCTACCTCCTGCTCCCCGAGTCGCCGACGTGGCTGCGCGCCCACGGACGGGTCGCCGAGGGCAAGGCCATCGAGGCGCAGTTCGGGCTCGTGCACGACCCGAGCGACCACAGCGCCGAGACCCACGCACCCGGCTTCCGCACGATCCTGCGCGGCCGCTTCCTGCGGCCGACGGTGCTCTTCGCCGCCGCCACCGTCGCCACGCTCTTCGCGTGGTACGGCCTCGGCACGTGGTTGCCCAAGCTGATGGGCTCCGACCCGCGCTTCGACATGGGCCAGCCCCTCGCCTTCCTGCTGGCCCTCAACATCGGCGCGGTGCTCGGCTCCGTCGTCACCGCGTGGGCAGGGGTGCGTTTCGGCCCTCTGAAGAGCGGGGTCGCCGCGGCCGCCGTGGCCTCGATCGCCCTCGCCTTCCTGCTCACCTACCCCACCGACGCGACCCCGATCTATGCCGCGCTCATCCTGGCCGGGGTCGGCACGCACGGCACCCAGTGCCTCATCATCGCCGCCGTCGCGAGCCACTACCCACCGACGCTGCGCGGCACCTCGCTCGGCTTCGCGCTGGGCGTCGGCCGCATCGGCGCGGTCCTCGCCCCGCAGGTCGGCGGCCTCCTGCTCGACGCCGACCTCGGCGTGGGCAGCAACTTCCTCGCCTTCTCGATCGCCGCCGGCCTGGCCGCCGTGCTGCTGGCCGTCACCGCCGTCGTCACGAAGCCTGCCGTCTCGACGCGCCCGATCGAGAGCGCGCTCGTCCACTGAATCCCCCTGGCCCCCAGACTCACCCGAAAGGAACGACCATGACCCAGGCAGTAACCTCTCCCGTGCGGATCGAGGCCGTCGACTCCCCCGACCAGCCCACCCCCACCCCCGAGCTCGAGGCCCTCTACCGCGGCTTCGAGGACGAGCTCCTCGTGCCGCTCTGGACCGAGATCGGCGACCTCATGCCGGCGCACCCGCAGAGCAAGGCCACCCCGCACCGCTGGCAGTGGCAGACCCTGCTCGACCTCGCCGACAGGGCCGGTCACCTCGTGCCCGTCGGTCGGGGCGGCGAGCGCCGGGCCATCGCCCTCGCCAACCCGTCGCTGGGCGGCCGGCCCTTCGCGACGCCGACGCTCTGGGCCGCCATCCAGTACCTCATGCCCGGTGAGGACGCCCCCGAGCACCGGCACACGCAGAACGCCTTCCGCTTCGTCGTCGAGGGCGAGGGCGTCTGGACCGTGGTCGGCCGGGATCCCGTGCCGATGAGTCGGGGCGACTTCCTGCCGCAGGCCGGCTGGAACCTCCACGCCCACCACAACGCGGCCGCCACGCCGATGGCGTGGATCGACGGGCTCGACATCCCGTTCCAGTACTACACGGAGTCCCAGTTCTTCGAGTTCGGCCGCGACGAGATCTCCGACGTCGAGCGGGCCACCCCTTCGCGCTCGCGCTCGCAGCGCCTCTGGGGCCACCCGGGCCTGCGCCCGGTGTCCGTCCCCGGTCCGATGCCCGCGAGCCCGCTGCTCGCCTACCGCTGGGCAGACACCGACCTCGCGCTCCAGGACCAGCTCGACCTCGAGGACGAGGGGTATGCCGCGACGGTCGAGCCGGGGCACGCCGCGGTCCGCTTCACCAACCCCACGAACGGCGGTGACGTCCTGCCGACGATCCGCACGGAGTTCCACCGCGTGCGCAGCGGCGCCGAGACGGCGCCGCGCCAGGAGGTCGGCTCGTCCGTCTTCCAGGTCTTTGACGGCGCCGGCACCGTGACCGTCGGGGACACGAGCTGGAGCGTCACCCGCGGTGACCTCTTCGTCGTGCCGTCGTGGCAGCCGCTGTCGATCCGCTCCGAGGCGTCCGCCTCCGACTCCGACTCCGGCGCGCTCGACCTCTTCCGCTTCAGCGACAGCCCGATCTTCGAGTCGCTGGGCCTCGCCCGCACGTCCGTCTCCGCCTCCGTCACCGAAGGACTCCCCCGATGAAGCTCGCCACCCTCCGCAACGCCGACGGCACGACCGAGGCGGTCCGCGTCGACGGCACCACCGCCACGCTCCTGGGCGCACCTGGCGTGGGTTCGTTTCTGGCACAGTCGGACTGGCGCGACAGGGCCGAAGCGGCAGCCGGCCCGACCGTCGACCTCGGCTCGGCGGCATACGCCCCGGTCGTGACCCGGCCGGCGAAGGTCGTCTGCGTCGGGCTCAACTACCGGGGCCACATCATCGAGATGGGGCGCGACCTGCCGCAGTTCCCGACCCTCTTCAGCAAGTACGCCGAGACGCTCATCGGCGCGCACGACGACATCCAGCGACCCGTCGAGACCGACGCGTTCGACTGGGAGTGCGAGCTCGCCATCATCATCGGGGCTCCCGTCCGTCGGGCGACGACCGCTGAGGCGGAGGCAGCGATCGCCGGCTTCGCGACGCTCAACGACATCACCGCCCGCGACTGGCAGTTCCGCACCAAGGAGTGGCTCCAGGGCAAGAACTGGGAGGCGACGACCCCGGTCGGCCCGTGGCTCGTCACACCCGACGAACTGCCCGGCGGGGTGCGCCCGACCCTCGCGATCCGCACCGAGGTCGACGGGGAGGTCATGCAGGAGGACAACACCGGCGACCTGCTCTTCGACCCGGTGGCTCTCGTGGAATACGTCTCGACGATGATCACGCTGCGGCCCGGTGACCTCATCGCCACCGGGACGCCCGGCGGAGTCGGGCACGCCCGCAAGCCCGCGCGCTACCTCTCGGCGGGGCAGAAGGTCGTCACCGAGGTCGAGGGCCTCGGCCGCTGCGAGAACGTCGTCGTGGACGACGGGCGCCCCTGATGGCCCCGGCACCCGAGCCGGCCCTCGGTTGGATGAACGAGGGCACCGAGCTCTTCCTCAAGGCGCTCGAGAGTCTCGACGACGAGTCGCTCGCGGCCCGCGGCTCGCTGCCCGGCTGGACGGGGAGCCACGTCGTCGCGCACGTCGCCGCCAACGCAGAGGCCCTCGGCAACCTCGTCCGCTGGGCCCGCACGGGCGAGGCGACCCCGATGTACTCCTCCCCCGAGCAGCGGGGCGCCGACATCGAGGTCGGGGCGCAGCGGCCCGTGGCCGAGCTGCGGCTCTGGGTGGCCTCGTCGGCGGCCCGGTTGGCGGACTCGCTCGACGCCCTGACTCCCGACCAGTGGGCCCGGGAGGTGCTCACGGCCCAGGGCCGCGCCGTGCCGGCGACCGAGATCCCGTGGATGCGCTCGCGCGAGGTGATGGTGCACGCCGTCGACCTCGGGGGCGCGGTCACGTTCGCCGACCTGCCCGCCTCCTTCGACGCGGCGCTGCTCGACGACATCACGGCGAAGCGGTCGGCCGGTGCCGACGGACCGCACCTGCGCCTGGCACCCACCGATGACGACCGTTCGTGGGTCGTCACGGGAGCCGGCGACACCGTCACGGTGCGTGGCTCGCTCGCGCAGCTCACGGCATACCTCTCCGGCCGACCGGCCACCGGACTGCACGCCGACGGCGCTGCGCTCCCCTCCCTCCCCCGCTGGCTCTGACCGCGGATGCTCCCGAAAGGACTCGTCATGACCACTCACACCACGGACAGCGCCGACGTCGTCGTCGTCGGCGGTGGGATCGGCGGCCTCGCCAACGCCCTCGCCCTCACCCAGAAGGGCCTGCGCGTGCGGGTCCTCGAGCGGGCAGCCGAGTTCGGCGAGGTCGGCGCCGGCCTGCAGATCGCCCCGAACTGCACCCGCATTCTCGAGCACTGGGGCCTGCTCGACGAGGTGAGGAGCCTCGGCGTCACCCCGGAGAACATCGTCATGAAGGATGCCGTCGACGGCTCCGAGCTGACGCGGCTGGACCTCAAGGACGTCGAGGCGAGGTATGGCGCGCCCTACGTCGTCATCCACCGCAGCGACCTGCACGGGGTGCTGTTGCGAGCGTGCCAGCGGGCCGGGGTCGACCTCGTCACCGACGTCGCGGTCACGGGCTACGACCAGCAGGACAGTCGGGCGACCGCGATCCACGCCGCTGGCCGAGAGACGGCTGCCGTCGTCATCGCTGCGGACGGGATCCGCTCCGTCGCAAGGCCGCTCCTCGTCGACGACGAGCCGGTCAGCTCGTCCTACGTCGCCTACCGTGGGGCCGTGCCGGCCGCCCAGGTCGAGGCCCTCGGCGTCTCGATGCGCGATGTCGTCGTCTATGTCGGGCCCAAGTGCCACTTCGTGCAGTATCCGCTCCGCGGCGGCGACATGTTCAACCAGGTCGCCGTCTTCGAGTCGCCCAAAGCGCTTGCCGGAGAGAGTGACTGGGGCACACCTGACGAGCTGGACCACGCCTTCGCGGACACGTGCGAGGAGGTGCGGGCCGGCTTGCCGCTCATGTGGCGTGACCGCTGGTGGCGGATGTTCGACCGTGAGCCGATCCCGACGTGGGTCACCGGACGCATCGCGCTGTCGGGAGACTCCGCCCACGCGCCGCTGCAGTACCTCGCCCAGGGCGCCGTCATGGCGATGGAGGACGCCTATGTCCTCTCCGAGCACGTCGGCTCGCAGCTCGAGTCGGGCGCGACCGCGGACTCTCTCGACTGGGACGTGGCCCTCGCGGCCTACGACGCGGTCCGCCCCGAGCACTGCCGGCGGGTCCTCACGACGGCCCGCGCGTGGGGCGAGCTCTGGCACCACGTCGGTGACGAGCGGGTCTGGCGCAACGAGGTCATGCGCTCGCGCGACGTCCACGACTACTCGTTCGTCGACTGGCTCTACGGCCCCACCGCCCTGACCCCCGAGCAGGAGCCGCCGATGTTTGCCGCCGTCTGACGGCCGCGGGGCCGGCCTTGGACCAGGAGGATCAGGATCAGGCGAGGGCCGACCAGGCGGCGAGCCCGAGGTAGACACCTCCGGTGGCCACCCCGGCCGACCGCGACGAGCCACCCAGCAGCTGTGGTCGAGACGGCGAGCAGCGCCGACGCAGGAGCGCCGTGCACGCGATGACGTAGCCCGCATCGCAGACGAAGGCGAGCAGCACGACGCAGAGGCCGAGCAGGAGCAGCTGCCCCGTCGGCACCGCGGATCCGGGTGTGACGAACTGCGGCAGGAAGGCGAGGAAGAAGACCACGGTCTGGGGGTTGAGCAGGTCGACGGCAAAGGCATCCCGGGCCAGCACCCACCTGCCCCGGCGCGGTGTCACCGTCACGGTGACGGCCGAGACCGTCCTCGCCGGGAGCACGTGCCGCACGCCGATCACGACGAGGTAGGCCACCCCGGCCACGCGCAGGGCGGTGAGGGCCGCACCGGACGACGCGACGAGCGCACCCACTCCGACGGCCGCCGCGACGACGTGGACGAGCAGGCCGGCCTCGAGCCCGACCACGGTGATGAGACCGGCCGCCCGACCGTGCGCCACGGCTCGGGTCACGGCGAAGACGACGGACGGTCCCGGCACCACGAGCAGGGCCAGCGTGGCGACCACGAAGGGACCCATCGTCGCCGTCATCGCCATCACCCCCCAGTGCTCTCCCGGGGTAGAGGGCCGGGCGGGCGCACTGATACCTGCCCGCACCGCCACCGCGGGAGCGCCGCACATTGGGAGCAGACGGCGACCGGACGGCATACTCACGTGGTGACGAAGAACCTCTCCGAGCGCATCCCGCGGGACCCCGATCCCGACAGCCTCTACGAGGTCTTCACCGAGTGGACCGCGGAGCGGGGGTTGACCCTCTACCCGCACCAGGAGGAGGCCTTCCTCGAGATCCTCAGCGGGAGCAACCTCATCCTCTCCACGCCCACCGGCTCGGGGAAGTCGCTCGTCGCCACCGCGGCCCACCTCGCCGCCCTGGCCGAGGACCGGGTCAGTTTCTACACCGCCCCGATCAAGGCGCTCGTGTCGGAGAAGTTCTTTGCCCTCTGCGAGCAGTTCGGTGCCGACAACGTCGGCATGATCACCGGTGACGCGTCGGTCAACTCGGACGCGCCGATCATCTGCTGCACGGCCGAGATCCTCGCCAACCTCGCTCTGCGAGAGGGCAGCTCGGCCGACGTGGGGCTCGTCATCATGGACGAGTTCCACTTCTACTCCGAGCCGGACCGCGGGTGGGCGTGGCAGGTGCCGATCCTCGAGCTGCCGCAGGCGCAGTTCGTGCTCATGTCGGCGACCCTCGGCGACGTCACGATGTTTCGCGACGACCTCACGCGCCGCACCGGCCGCGCCACCGCCGTCATCTCCGGCACGGAGCGCCCCGTGCCGCTCGAGTTCTCGTATGCCATCACCCCCCTCCACGAGACCATCGAGGAGCTGCTCGCGAAGGACCGCGCGCCCGTCTACGTCGTGCACTTCACGCAGGCGGCGGCCCTCGAGCGGGCGCAGAGCCTCATGGCCGTCAAGATCACGACGCGGGAGGAGCGCGACGCGATCTCTGCCCGCATCGGCAACTTCCGCTTCGGCGCGGGCTTCGGCCGCACGCTCTCGCGCCTCGTGCGTCACGGCATCGGCGTGCACCACGCGGGCATGCTGCCGAAGTACCGCCGGCTCGTCGAGCAGCTCGCGCAGGACGGCCTGCTCAAGGTCATCTGCGGCACCGACACCCTCGGGGTGGGCATCAACGTGCCCATCCGCACGGTCGTGCTCACCGGACTGACGAAGTTCGACGGCACGAAGCAGCGGATGCTCAAGGCGCGCGAGTTCCACCAGATCGTCGGACGGGCCGGCCGCGCCGGGTTCGACGTGCGTGGCTGGGTCGTGGCCCAGGCCCCCGACCACGTCATCGAGAACCACCGGGCCGTCGATAAGGCGGGCGACGACCCCAAGAAGCAGCGCAAGATCCAGCGCAAGAAGGCGCCCGAGGGCTTCATCAGCTGGTCGGAGGAGACCTTCGAGCGCCTCATCGCCGCCGAGCCCGAGGCCCTGGCGCCGAGGATGCGCGTCTCGCACTCGATGCTCGTCAACATCCTGGCCCGCGAGGGCAACCCGGTCGCGCACGCGCAGCGGCTGCTCTCCGACAACCACCACGAGGCCAAGGACCAGCGCCGCCTGCAGCGCCACGCCCTCGTCCTGGCCAAGGAGCTGATCAGCTCCGGTGTCGTCGAGCGGCTCCCCACCGCCGAGGCCTCCGGACGCCGCTACGCGCTGACCATCGACCTGCAGCGCGACTTCGCCCTCAACCAGCCGCTGGCGCCCTTTGCGCTCGCGGTCATGGAGACCCTTGACCCCGAGTCCGACTCCTACGCAAAGGATCTCGTGTCCGTCATTGAGGCGATCCTCGAGGACCCCCGTCAGGTGCTCTGGGCCCAGGAGTCGAAGGCCCGCGGCGAGGCCGTCGCTGCCATGAAGCTCGACGGCATCGAGTACGAGGAGCGCATGGAGCGCCTCGAGGAGGTCACCTGGCCCAAGCCGCTCGCCGACCTGCTGGAGGTCACGCTCTCCGCCTACCGCCACACGCACCCGTGGATCTCACCCGACGCGCTCTCGCCCAAGTCGATCGTGCGCGAGATGTACGAGCAGGGCATGACGTTCAACGAGTTCATCTCCGCCTATGGGCTCTCGCGCTCCGAGGGTCTGCTCCTGCGCTACCTCACGGACGCCTACCGCACCCTGCGGCACACGGTGCCCGAGTCGCACCGCACCGAGGAGCTCGAGGACGTCATCGAGTGGCTCGGCGAGCTCGTGCGCCAGACCGACTCGAGCCTGCTCGACGAGTGGGAGGACCTCGTCAACCCCAGCGCCGCCGTGCTGCAGCAGGGAGACCTCGCTCCGCCCGCCCGCCCGCTCACGGCCAACGTGCGCGCCTTCACCGTGATGGTGCGCAACGCGATGTTCCACCGCGTCGAGCTCGCGTCGCGCGATGCGTGGGAGCTGCTCGGCGACCTCGAGGCCCGGGTGGCGGAACTGACCGACCCGCCCCAGAAGGTCGTCATGACCCCGCAGGAGTGGAACGACGCGCTCGGCGCCTACTACGACGAACACGACTCCATCGCGACGGACCAGGAGGCGCGCTCGCCGGGCCTGCTGCAGATCGAGAAGACGGCGCATGAGTGGCGGCTTCGTCAGGTCGTCGTCGACCCCGATGGCGACCGCGACTGGGGCATCACCGCGATCGTCGACCTCACCGCGAGCGATGAGGTGGGAGCCGCGGTCCTCACCGTCACCGCCTTCGAGCGGCTCGGCGGCTGACCGAGGCCCCCGGTGGCCGACTGCGACCACCGGGGACCTCGGACCACGCGTCATCCGGACCGGGTCAGCCCTTGTGGATGACGATCTGACCGCCCGAGAGCGCCGTGGTGGGGTTCGCGGTGTCCCCGCTGCCGATCTGGTTGTCGTAGACGATGGTGCTGTCCGACGTCTTCCAGATCTTCATTCGCAGCTTGTCGGGGCTGCCGTCGGTCGCGGTCAGCATGAAGCTGTAGCCGCTGGCGCCGTTCACGGTGCCGGTGCCCTTGTACTGCGCCTTGGTGCCGGCGACGACGAGCCACTGGTAGGTGCTCGAGTGGAAGTTCAGGTTGCCCGCCTGGAACTGGAACTCGGTGCTGCCGGTGGGCACGGTGGCGCCCTTCTTGTACTTCGACACGAAGCCGATGTTCGCCCGACCGGACGCGTCCGGGTCGGCCGGGTAGGCGCCGGCGGGCGAGGTGATCCAGCCGCCGCCGGTGACGAAGCCGCCGTCGGGGTCGAAGACGACGACGAAGCCGCACGTCTCGGTGTCGGACCCGCCGTCGTCATCGGTCACGGTGACCGCGATGTCGAAGATCCCTGCCGAGGTGTACTGGTGCGTTCCCCCGACCGGCGAGGTCGCCGCCGTTGCGGGGCTCACCGCCCCGTCGCCCCAGTCGACCGTCATCGTGTGGGTGTCGTTGACTCCCGGGTCGGTGAAGGTGCCGGCAAAGGAGACGTCGGTGCCGACCTGGTTCGGCGCCACGGGGCAGCTCGTCAGCGTCAGGCTCGGCGCGACGTTCGTGACGGTCACGTCGGTGCTGTCGCTGTCGGTCAGGCCACCGGCGTCGGTCACCTCGAGGGTGACCGCGTCGACTCCGTCGTCCAGACCGTTGTAGGTCGCGATGGCGCTGTTGGCGTTGGTGATCGAGCCGATGGCGGGCGCGGCGCCGCTCCATGCGTATGCGGCGAGCGGGCCTTCGGTGTCAGACGAACCGCTGCCGTCCAGCGCGACGGTGGAACCCTCGGCCACCGAGACGTCCGGGCCGGCGTCGGCCACGGGAGCGCAGTTGACGTAGACGTTGACGGCCGGGAAGTTGACCGTCGCACCCTCGTCGTCGGTGTACGTGACGGACTGGTTGACGGGCAGTGAGCCGCACGGCGTCCCCTCGTGCACGACGTCGTAGGTGATGGTCAGCAACTCGTCGCCCAGGTTCGCCCGTTTGACGGTGAAGCCGGCCAGAGTCTCCCCGGAGACGGCGGCTCCGAGAGTCGCCGCTGCGGTGCCGGCCACATAGTCCCAGCCGTTCGCGACGGTGACGACGATCTGCGGGTTGGTGGCACCGGGCACGTTGACTGCCGCGACGAGCTGTTGCAGGATCGCCGCAAGTGAGGCGAAGTCCGCCACCGGGAAGGTGTGCGTGGCATCCGGCTCTGAGGCGATCGTGTTGAGCGTTGCCTGGTTGATCCCGCTGCCGACGCCGACGGCGAAGACCTCAGCTTCGGACTGCAGGGCCGTCGCTGCTGCGAGCGTCGGGTCGCCGCCGTTGGCGTTGCCGTCGGTGATGACGATGACGACCTGGTTACGACCTGCGGTATCCGGAAGGATCGAGGCCGCCTGGTTGAGGCCGCAGGAGATGCAGGTGGTCCCGGTCGACTGGGGGTTGTTCGTGATGGCGGTGTTGACGTCCCCTTGGTTGCTGCTGAGGCCGATGATCGTTTCTTGGCCGGACGCGAAGCCGACCACGCCGACCCGGCCGCCCTGGGTGAACAGTCCGTCGGCCGCGACCGCGTTGACGACGCTGTTGGCGAATGTCTTCAGGGTGGTGAAGTCGGCCGGACTGATGCTGCCCGACTCATCGAGGACCAGGACCAGGTCAGTCGGCGTCGACTGGACGCTGGTCTCGCCCTGGAGGGTGAGGGTCACCGTCGACGTGCCGCCGGGGTTGATGGACGTCGGACTGGCCGAGGCGCCGGGCGACGGGTCGGCAGAGGCCGGTGGCGCGCCGGCCAAGCCGGTTGCCGCGAGTGCGAGTGTCGCCGCGAGGGCGGTGAAAGACCGTGTCAAGGCAGGCCGGCGCCTGCGAGCTCGTGCATGCATGCGGAATCCCTTTTGGATCGGGTGCGCCGGGACCTCCTGTGGCCCGGTGTCGCCCGTTGTGCCCCCCGATGTCCGGTAGAGCCGCGATGTCGACCGGTTGATACCTCGCACCGGCGTGTCGGGCCCCGCGCCGGTTAGCATCGCCCGGTGGAGCTGCGCACCGAGGTCCTCGACGAGGTTGACGGCGTGTGTGTGCGCCCGGTGGGTTCCCGCACGCACACGGGCACCGGCGTGCTGGTGCTGTCCGGGTCGAGCGGCAGGGTCGAGCTCGAGCGTGCCGGCGTCCTCGCCGGGGTCGGCACGACCGCGCTCACCTACCGCTGGTTCGGCTCCCCCGGCCAGCCGGCCGGCATCTGGGAGCTGCCGCTCGAGAGCTTCGAGTGGGCCGTCGATCACCTCTCCTCCCAGTGCGACCGGGTGGTGCTCCTCGGGTCGTCCAAGAGCGCGGAGGCCTTCCTGCTGTATGCCGCCGACGACCCCCGCGTCGACGCCGTCGTCGCCCTGTCGCCGAGTCACGTGGTGTGGGCCAACGTCGCTCCGGGTCCCGACGGATCCCTTCGGCCGCAGCATTCCTCCTGGTCGAGGGCGGGCCGGCCCGTGCCCTTCGTGCCCTACGACGACGACGTGACCGTGGGAGGCGACCCGCCCGCCTTCGAGCCGCTCTACCGGGCGAGCCTGGCGACGCACGAGGACCTCGTGGCCGCCGCGACCATTCCGGTCGAGCGCTTCTTCGGCGAGGTGCTGCTCGTCGCGGGTGGCGACGACCAGGTCTGGCCCTCGCTGGACTCGGCCCGACGGATCGAGGCCCGGCGCGCGGCCTTCGACCTGCCGACGACCGTCGTGACTCACCCGAGCGCGGGTCACCGTGTGGTGATGCCGGGTGAGAGCGTCGCCACCGGCGGCGCCCGGATGGCACGCGGCGGTTCGGAAGCGGCCGACCGGGCACTGGGGCTGCTCGCGTGGCCCGAGATCAGGCGGGTCCTCGGCGCTCCGGCCGGATGAAAACGGCCCCGTCTCAACGCGCAAGCGAGGCCCTCGAGGTGGGTATGTTCACGGGTGCCCACCGGGGATCCCTCAACCGACAGGAACCGCTCACATGGATTCGACCGACGTCAAGCAGGCCTCACGGCGGGCGGGTGACCACCCAGCCCTCGAGATGGCCGCCCGCATCGGGTATGCCACCAACGGCGTGCTGCACATCATCATCGGCGTCATCGCCCTCGCCCTCGCCTTCGGCTCGAAGAGCGCGAGCGCCGACCAGTCCGGTGCGCTCGGGTCGATGGCGCAGAACCCGCTCGGCATGATCACGCTGTGGATCGCCGTGGTCGCGTGGCTCGGGCTCGGCATCTGGCAGGTCACCGAGGCCATCACCGGCAGCCGTGACACGAGCGACCGGCTCAAGGCCGCCGCCAAGGCCATCGTCTACGTCGTGCTCGCATGGTCGGCCTTCAGCTTCGCCACCGGGGGTGGTTCCTCCAGCAAGGAGCAGTCCACCGACTTCACGACCACCCTCATGGAGAAGCCTGCGGGCCAGTGGCTCGTCGCCGCCGTCGGGCTGGGTGTCATCGGCGTCGGTGTCTACCACATCATCAAGGGGTGGAAGAAGAAGTTCCTCGGCGACCTCGAGTCGCACCCCGGCGAGTGGATCGTCAAGGCCGGCCGGGTCGGCTACATCGCCAAGGGCATCGCGCTCTCCATCGTCGGCGGGCTCTTCGTGCTCGCCGCCGTGCGCCACAAGCCCAGCGAGGCGCAGGGCCTCGATGGCGCCCTGCGCAACCTGCTCGGCGCCCCCGGCGGTCCGGTGCTGCTCGCACTCGTCGCCCTCGGCTTCATCGCCTTCGGCATCTACTGCTTCGGGCGCGCTCGTCACGCCGACGTCTGAGTCGGGCACAGGACCCCCGCCCTTCTCCGGGGCACAGATAAGCCGATCGCCGGGAACCCCAAGGGTTCCCGGCGATCGGCGTGTCAGAGACGTTCGCCTCGATTGCCGACGTCAGCGCCGCACGGCCTCGCGTGCCTGCGCGCCGACCTTCGCGCCAGACGTCTTGCGGCGCAGGTAGTTCCACGCGAGCAGCATGCAGATCACGCCGTTGACCGCGCCGATGACGATGTCGGAGAGGTGGTGCATGCCCCTGTAGAGGCGGGCGTAGCCCACGAGCAGCGGCACGAGGACGCAGAGGGCCGTGACGAGCCGACGCAGCCAGGGCAGCTCGATGCGCTGCGCCATCATCGCGAAGGTCAGGTAGAGCGCCGTTGCGGCACCCATGTGGCCGCTGGGGTAGCTCGAGGTCGGAGGAGCCGGATCGAGGCGCGTGACCTCGGGACGGTCGCGCCCGGTGATCGTCGTGGCCGCGACGAAGACGCTGGCCTGCGCGGAGATCGCGAGCGCCGGCACGACGGCATACCACCACTCCTTGGTGCGCCACCACACGAGGGCGACCATGATGATGCAGACCCCGATGATGATCTCGGTGTTGCCGATGCGCGACCACACGTTGGTGATGGCGTTCCACAGCTCGGTGCGCCCGCCAGCGAGCGACGTGCTGATGGACTCCTCGGACTTCAGGTCGGCCAGCGGGCCGACGATGAGGAAGCCGATGCCGACGATCACGCCGAAGAGCACGACGGCCGGCGCGAGCACCCGCAGGGCCATGTCGCGAAGGGCCGACCCCACCGGAGGCCGTGACCTGTCGATCTCATAGCGGTGGATGAAGGTGTGGTTCACGAATCGCCTTTCGTCTCAGGCCCGCTGCGTCCCTCCGGCGGAGGGGTGTCATCGGGTCCAGTGGGGTTCCACCCGAGATAGCCAAGGTAGGAGGCCGTGGCGAGGCCCACTCCGAAGAGCACGCCGGCCAGCACGTCCGATGGGTAGTGCACGCCGAGGAAGACGCGGTCGAGGCACGTCACGACGACGACGGCCGACAGGCCGCCGACGAGCCAGCGACGCCCAGCCGGCGACAGCACCGGCCAGAGGAGCAGCACGAGCACCGTCGCGATGGCCGCCGAGTTGGCGACGTGACCGGACGGGAAGCTGTAGCCCGGGGCGTGCGACACCGGGTCGCTGACGACGGGACGGGCGCGATGCACGACTTCCTTGAGCGCCAGCTGCAGGGCCCAGGCGACCATCATCGTCACGAAGGCCCACAGGGCGCGGCTGCGCAGGCCGTACTTGCGCCACACGACGATGCACACGATCGTGGCGAGCACGTAGAGCACCCGCGGCTGGGTCGCCTCCTGCCACCAGATCAGCGCGGTGCGCAGCCACGGGTTGTCACGGGTGATGTCCGTCGCCGCGACGATGACGCGCTCGTCGAACTCGATGACGGGGAGGAACTTCTCGCGGACGACGAAGGCGAGCGCCGTGACCGGCACGGCGAAGACGAGGCCGAAGCCGACTGCCTTGAGCAGCCGACGGCCCCGACCGCCGCGCGGCTCGGGCCCGCGCCTCTCGAGGTCAGCCAACCCGCACCACCAACGAGTCGGGAAGCACGCGCGCCGCCAGGGCGCGACGCGTGCCGATGGGGTCGCCGTCGATCTCGGTCTCCACCGCGTCCTTCGTCTGCACGGTGAACTCGCGTCCGCGCAGCCGGTCGAGGCGCTTGTGGCCCGTGCGGTGGTGCGTGATGACGTCGCCGAAGACGGACAGCCAGCCGAAGAAGCCCTTCGGTGCGACGACGACCGAGTCGAGCACCCCGTCGTCGAGCTTCGCCTCGGGCATCAGCTCGATGCCACCCTGGAGGGTGCCGCAGTTGCCGATGACGACGCTGCGGGCGTGGCGCCCGATGCGGTCTCCGGGGCGATCGACCTCGCCCGGTCCCCCGGTGGCCGACACCGCGACTGAGAAGCCGCGACCGAAGATCTTGCGCATCGCGGCGAAGATGTAGGCCACCCAGCCGACGACCTTCTTGACCTTCTCGTTCGTGTCGGCCATGACCTCGCCGTCGAGCCCGATGCCGGTCATCACGAGGAAGACCTCCTCACCGTCGCGACGCCCCTCCGTGGGGTCGTCGGCGCGGCCGCCCGGGCCGGCGGTGGAGTCGGCGCCGATCTCGGAGAGGCTGTCGCCGGTGCGCACGAGCCCGACGTCGATGCGTCGGTCGGAGCCCGAGAGCATCACCTCGACGGCGTCCTCGAGCGAGTCGATGGGCAGGCCGAGGTTTCGGGCCAGCAGGTTGCCGGTGCCCCCGGGGAGCAGGCCGAGCGCGGAGTCGGTGCCGACGAGCGAGGACGCGACGGCGCGCACGGTGCCGTCGCCCCCGAGCGAGGCGACGACGTCGGCACCGGACTCGACGGCCTCGCGGCCCTGCTTCTCGCCGGTCTCCTCGGCCGTCGTCGGGATCCACTTCGGCTCGTCCCAGCCGTGCGTCGCGGCGGCGGAGCCGATGAGCTGCTTCGTGGCGTCGAGGTCATCGACCTTGACGGGGTTGTAGACGACGGTGAGGCTGCGGCGGGCGCGGGGCGCCTCGGGCACGGTGTCTGACATGGGGGGATCCTAGGGCTCGAGGCGTGAGGGGGACGCGGCCGTCGACTCGACCAGCCGGTGACATACCCACGCTGCCGCGGGGCCCACCACGGACCCCCGACGCGTAGCCTGCGCCCGTGCCCACCATCCGCCACCGCCTCCTCCTCGCGACCGTGCTGGGCGTGCTCGCGGGGCTGCTCGTCCCCCTCGGGACCAGCAGCCACCTGCTGACCCACGCGCTCGTCGGCTTCGTCGTCGGGGGGCTCGCCTTCGCCGTGCCGCTGCTCGTGCACCTGCTGGGGCACGACGCCCCGGACACCCGCGCGAAGGTGGCGGGGCGTGACGGCGACGCGGCGTGGTACGACCTCGTCGTCATCATCGTCGGGCTCGCCAGCCTCTGCGGCGTGGCGGTGCTGCTCATCGGTGGGCAGTCACGGGGCGCCGCCCAGGTCGTCGAGGCGCTCATCGGTGCCGGGGCGGTCGCCGTGGGTTGGCTCTGCGTGCACACGGTCTACGTGCTGCGCTACGCACGCGTCTACTACGCGAGCCCCACGCCGCCGATCGACTTCAACCAGGACGAGGACCCGACCTTCTCGGACTTCGCCTACTTCTCCTTCAACCTCGGCATGGCCTACCAGGTGTCCGACACCAACCTGCGCACCGCGCTCGTGCGCAGGGTCGTGCTCGGGCACGCCCTGCTCGCCTACCTCTACGGCACGATCGTCATCGCGGCGACGATCAACCTGCTCGCCGGTCTCGGTGGTCTGGGCGGCTGAACCCAGCCTTCAGACGCCGAGGCGTGACTTCTCGTCCGACACCCAGAGCCCGATGAGCCCGGAGAAGTGCGCCATGAAGGTGTCCTGCTCGTGGGCGGGGTAGGTGGCCTGCACCGTCGAGCGCAGGATCCGGGTGAAGGCATCGGACTGCACCCACTCGAGCACAGCCGCGTCGAGGTGCGGCAGGTGGCGCTGGCACCACGCCCAGTAGGCCTCGGTCTCGAAGTACTCGTCGGCGATGGCGAGGTAGGCGTCGAGCTTCTGCTCGTCGTCGAGGTCGGTGCGGTCGGCCACGTCGAAGTAGCGCCGCATCTCGAGGTCCATCGGGCCGCGGCGCCCGGTGGCGAGGCAGTAGGCCGACCACCTCACGAGCGCCTTGATGGCCCAGGGGAAGTAGTAGTGCAGCGAGGTCACCGCGACGTCGGGGCAGGCGTTCGCGTAGTCGATCGGATAGACGTCGTCGCCGGCGACGAGCATCTCGCAGGAGTTGAACTCCCAGCCGAACATCGCGTTGACGATCCGGCTGATGGCCGCGGTCTGCTTGCCCGCCGACGGTGACAGGAAGTCGTAGGACACGGCATACCGGTTGTGCATCGGCTGGTCGGGACGGAAGTCCATGACCATGGTCTCGGGGCCGATCGACAGCGCCCGCGCGAAGTGCTCGTAGTCGACCGTCGACTGCAGGTGCATGAGCATCTCGCCCGACTCGTCGTAGGCCTTGATGAGGTCGGCCTCGTCGTTGATGCGCGAGACGCCGCGCCAGCCGCCACCGTCGAAGGGCTTCATGTACATCGGGTAGCCCAGGTCGTTGGCGATCGCCTTGAGGTCGAAGGGCTGGTTGTACTTCGCCGAGGTGTAGGCCCAGCGCACGTTGTCGACGGGGTGCTTGTAGGGGACGAGCCACGTCTCGGGGACCTTGAGCCCCAATCGCATCAGCGCGACGTAGGCGCTGTGCTTCTCCATTGACTGGAAGGTGAAGGGGCTGTTGAGCAGGTAGGTGTCGTTCATCAGCGCGGCCTTCTTGAGCCACTCGCGCGGGTGGTAGTACCAGTAGGCGAGGCGGTCGATGACGAGCTCGGTCCGCACCGGCTGACGCAGGTCGAACGGCTCGATGGTGAGCCGCTCGCTCGTGAGCTCGTGGGTGACGCCGTCGTCGGTGGTGATCGGACCGACGAGCCGCAACAGCTCCTCGAACGCAGTGGGCCAGTCCTCCTCGGCACCGAGCAGGAGACCGACGAGGTGCGTCCGGGTCGTCGATGACGGCGTCACGTCGACGTCTTCGGCCGACTGCTGCGGGGCGTTCTCGGTCATCGTGCAGCTCCTAGGGTCCGGTGGCTCGGTCAACGAGAGCGATCCTTGCAGGTAGCGCGCCATCTGTCGCGATTCCGCTCGTCGTCTGGGTGGCCCGAATCGTCGGCACGGCTCGGGCGCCCAGCGTCGTCAGGGCCAGCAGGTCGAGCAGGTGCGGGTCGAACGCCCGGTGCCACGAGGGCCAGTCGTGCCGGCCGGGCACCACGTCCAGGTCGACGTCGTGTCCCTGCCGCTCGAGCGTGCGTGCCATCAGCTCGTTGTTGCGCAGGTTGCCCTCGGCCGAGCCGCACGTGAGGACGATGCGGGCGTGGCTGCGCCGGCGACGGGCGCGGCTCACCTGAGAGACGAACGTCGTCACGCGGTCCCAGTGCTCGAAGCTCTCCTCGCCGTCGATCCGCTTGCGGAAGAACGACCCAGACTGCAGGAAGAGGCCCGCGAACGTGCCCGGGCGCAGCCATTCGGCCTGCAGCGCCGCGAGCGCCCCCAGGCTCGCCCCCATGATGGTGGGCCTCCCGACGGTCCGGTATGCCGTGAGCACCGTTGGCAGCACGTGCTCGGTCAGCGCTTCGGCGTAGTGGGCGTTGGCGGCATACCGTGCGTTGCGGGGGCCGGGTCGCAGCAGCGCCACCCGCATGGCAGGCACGCGACCGGCGAGGTGGGCGTCGTGCAGCACCTGGAGCAGGTGCGCCCGCCGGGCGTACTCCGGCCCGTCGTGGGCGAGGAGCAGCGGCAGGGCCTCGGTGCGGCGTGTGCCGTGCGGGGTGACGAGCGCGAGGTCGACCTCGCCCACGGGCGTGCCGGTGACGGTGATCCTGGTGCGCCCCACGGGGACCAACCTAGTTCCCGTTGTCCACAGGCCCACGGTCCGACCCGGTGGCCAATGGGTCTCGGGTGACAGCATGGGCGCTCGACGACACGGAGGTGGGGCACGGTGGGCACGGTGGGCACGGACAGCGATGAGGTCGTTGCGCTCGTCAGCGCGGCGCTGCACGCCCTCGACCACGGCCTCGGCGACCGCCTCGATGACGCCGCCGTCACGCTCGCGGGCAGGTGCGCGTCGGCGGCGACCCAACGCACGGTGGTCGTGACCCTGCTCGACAGCCTCACCGCCGCGACCTCGATGGCGTGGCACCGCGGGTGGCAGCCGAGCGACGTGCACCGCCTCGCCGGACGCCGGCTGGGCGCCGCCGAGCAGGGTCTCGCGGTCGACGTCATGAGCCACGAGCTCGGCCGCTACGCCCCGACGAGCGTCGACCGCCGCTGGTGGACCCAGCTGCGCGAGCAGGGCGGTGAGGCGTGGTGGCCGGCGTCCAGCACCCTGCTCGACGCACACCGCGAGCGTGGCGTCGACTGGTTCACCCTCGTGTCACGGGCGCTGACGGTGCTGCACCTGCTCGCCCGGCTGCCCGTGCTCGAGCAGCTCACCCCGCTGCCCGGCACCGTCGTGCCGCCCGCCGCTGCGTCCGAGGGAGAGGCGGGCGAGCGCCCGGCCGTCGACGAGCGCATCCTCAGCAAGGTGCGCCTGCTCCTCGCCAAGGCCGAGTCGACGACCTTCGCAGCCGAGGCCGAGACCTTCACCGCCGGCGCCCAGTCGCTGATGGCGCGGCACAGCATCGACGCGGCGGTGCTCGCCGCCGCCGACCCGACGCGCCTGCGCGACCACACGGCGCCCGAGGGGCGCCGCATCGGCATCGACAACCCCTACGACGGGCCCAAGGCCATGCTGCTCGACGCGGTCGCCTCGGCCAACCGGTGCCGGATGGTGTGGAGCCGCGAGCTCGGCTTCGGCACGGTGATCGGTTTCGAGTCCGACCTCGAGGGCGTCGAGGTGCTCTTCACCTCGCTCCTCGTGCAGGCGACGCGCACCCTCACGTCGGCAGGGTCTCGCACCGACCGGCACGGGGGCAGCCGCACCCGGTCGTTCCGGCAGTCGTTCCTCACCGCCTACGCGTCGCGCATCGGCGAGCGGTTGCGCGAGGTGACGGCCGCCGAGGAGGTCGCCGCCTCGGCCACCGTGCGCTCGGCCGGACGTGAGCTCGTGCCCCTCCTCGCTGCGCGCGCCGAGGAGGTCGACGACGCCGTCAGCACGTGGTTCCCCGAGCTGCGAGCCCACTCGGTCGGCTCGGTGCGCGACGCCGAGGGCTGGCACTCCGGGCGGGCCGCCGCCGACCGCGCCGAGCTGGGCTCCGGCCCCGCCATCACCCCCTGACCCCACCTCCTCTCCCCCGCTCCCTCGAGTGGCCTCGCCGTCACACCCACCACGAAGTCGAGTGCCCACTTCGCGACGCCGCCCCAGACTCGAGTGCCTCTTCCTCACACCCCGACGCCAACCCAAAGTCGAGTGCCCACTTCCCGACGCCTCCCCAGACTCGAGTGACCTCTTCGTCACACCCCCGACCCCGGCAGTCCCGTCAGGAAGTGAGCACTCGACGGACGTTCTCCGTCGAGCGGCGGCTTCGTCACACCCCCGAACCCCCGGCATACCCAGGGCACCCGTCGGGAAGTGGGCACTCGACTTGAGCCCACCGTCGAGTGGCCTCTTGGTCAGATCCCGCCACCCGGCATACCCCGTCAGGAAGTGAGCACTCGACCTCAGGTTGCGTGCGACTGGCGCACGTGGTCGCGAGCGCGCCGGAGCCACGTGGTGCGCTCGTCGGCCGATAGGCCTGCCGGCAGCGACCGGTACGCGCGCATCGTGCGGGTGCCCATCGTCAGCGGCTCACTGCCCTCGAGCCCGCTCAGCTCCTCGAGCGAGGCCGCATCGAGCTTGACTCCGATGACGTCAGCCATCGCGATGGCGAAGACGTGGCCGTCGACGAGGGCTGCGAGCGTGCCGAACATCGGCCGCAGCTCGACACCCCCACCGCCGTCCGGCTCGAGACCGGGCTCCGTTGCGAGAAGTCGGCGCAGCTCGGCTCGGGTGGCGTCCTCGGACTCGCGCGCGGTCATGGGCCCATGCAACCACCCGGACGAGCTCAGGACGGACAGGAAGGACCGACAGGACCGACAGGACCGCCGGCCCCGCCCTAGAGGTCGAGATCGGCCCAGATGGCAGCGTGGTCGGAGGCGGCGTCCTGCTCTCGGGTCAGCGTGGGATACATCTCCCACTTGCCTGACGCGGTCCACACCCCCGCCCGGTGCATGCCTGCGGCGGTGATCGTCTCGAAGAGGGCGGGCGAGCAGAGGATGTAGTCGATCTTGTTGCCCTTGGCGGCGGTGCCGTAGGTGCCCGGCCGGCCGAGGTCGTCGAAGCCCGCGAAGGCCGACACGTCGCGCAGGTCGCTGCGCGTGGCGGCCACGCCGGTGCCGCCGGAGCGCAGCAACGGTGACAGCGCCGCACTGCTCGGGGTGTCGTTGAGGTCACCGACGATCGCGACGAGGTCGAAACCGTCGGCGCGCCGCTGCTCGTAGATCTCGCGCACCCGCTGGGCCTGCCGCTTGCGCTTCACGGTGGCCGACCGCCCGCCATACCCCTTCGACTTGAAGTGGTTGACCATGACGACGAGGGTGCGTCCGTCGGGCAGCGCGATCTCGAACTCGGGGCAGTCCCGGCTGAAGATCGGCCCCGCGAGGTCGGCGTCGTCGACGTGGCTCGTGATGCTGCCGATCGGCAGGTTGCCCCGTGTCATCAGCCCGACGTCGATGCCCCGCTCGTCGTTGCCGTCGATGAGCATGACGTGCCCGTAGATGCGCCCGCCCAGCGGGGCGAGCTGGTCGGCGTTGAAGTGCCGCAGCGCCCAGCGGTCCTCGGCCTCGACGACGCCGAGCACGTCGGCGCCGACGTCGTGCACCACCTGGGCCGTATGCCGCACGGCCAGGTCGGTGACGGTCGCTCGCTTCATCTCGAGCCACCCGATCCAGTCACCGCGACCGTTCGCCACCACGGTGACCTTGCCGGGCCCGGATCGCCGCACCAGGCGACCGCGGTTCTGCCGCAGCAGGAAGAGGGGGGTCTCGTCCGAGGCCTTGAGGCCGAGGGTCTCGAGCAGGCGCAGGATCGTCGCCTTGTCGGCCGCCGAGTAGTCCTGCTGCTGGAGGACCTTGGTGAGCTCGGTGTAGGCGTCGAGCAGCGCGCGGGCGTCGCTCCACTCCCCCGAGGAGAGCACCTTGGCGCGGTCGAAGAGGTTCTCGACGTTGTAGGAGGCGAGGCGCATGGCCCTACGCTCCCACGGGCGGCATCGGCATCTGAGGCACTTGGGTCATCCGGCCGCCACGGGGCCGGACGACGGCGAGGAAGAGCGCCGCGACGAGCGCGGTGATGCCGCAGATGGCCCACACGGTGAGGTAGCCCGACAGGGACGCGTGCGCCGTGGCCTCGGCGTCGACGCTGCCCGCGGAGGCGAGCGCGATGGCGAAGACACTCGAGGCGAAGGCGCCGCCGATCGTCTTCGTCGTGTTGGTCATGCCGGTGGTGAGGCCCGTGTGGGTCGGTGGCGCCGCCGCTGCGGCGGCAGTCGGCAGACCGGCCACGAGGGCTCCGGAGCCCAGGCCCGCGATCACCATGTTGGTCATCGTCTGGGTGAGGGTGTCGTGGAAGGGCAGGAAGAGCAGGTAGCCGACCCCCACGAGCACGGCGGCCCCGATCATCGCGGCCCGGGTGCCGGTGCGCCGTCCGACGACGGGCAGCAGCAGCGCCCCGACGGCGAGGGAGAGCACGTAGCCACCGATGATGATCGAGACGCTGCTGGCGGTGGCGCCGAGCCCGTAGCCGGTCACCGCGGGGTCGGTGCGGGCAAAGGTCGACAACGGGATCTGGGCGCCGAGCACGGAGACGCCGAAGAGGAACGCCGTCGCCTGGATCGGCCACTGCCCCGGCGCCCCGAGCACCCGCAGGTCGACGAGCGGCTCGGGGTGCGCCAGCTCGACCCGGGCGAAGGGCACGAGCGCGACGACGCCCGCGACGACGAGCAGCCACGGCCAGGGGCTCGCGGGGCCGACGACGCGCAGCAGGACGAGGCCGGCCATGACGAGGCCGAGCACCAGGGTGATGAGCGCGAAGCCGTGCCAGTCGACCCGTCCGTGCGCGAGCACCGGCGACTCCTCGACCCCGAACCAGATCGCGCCGAGCGCCAGCGTCACGACGACGGCCGGCACCGCGAGCAGCGCCGTCATGCCGAGGGACTCGGCGAGCGCGCCGCTCGTCAGGGCACCGACGATGACCCCGAGCTCGAGCCCGGCGACGAGCAGGCCGGCCGCCCCCCGCACCCGCGACTCGGAGCCACGGGTGCGGCGGTGGATGATCGCCACCTCCATGGGCAGCCACACGACGTAGAAGCCCTGCAGCGCCCACGCGACGAGGAAGAGCCCGAAGCTCGGTGCGAAGGCGACCCCCCACGACGCGATCGCCGTGACCACGGTCGAGAGCAGGAGCACCTTGCGGTGGCCGATGAGGTCGCCGAGCCGGGCGAGCAGCGGCACGACGAGGGCCGAGACGATGAGCTGCGCCGCCTCGAACCAGTTGACGTCGGCGTCCTTGATCGACAGGTGTCGCGCGATGTCGGTGAAGATCGGCGTGTAGTAGCCCTGCAGCACGCCGCTCGCGAGCTCGACGCAGATGAGGAAGCCGACGACCTTCGTGATCGGGCTGCGCGCCAGGGCGCGGGCGGCGTCGGTGACGGCCGTGTCGTCGGTCATGCGAATCCTTCTGTGGCTCAGAGCTGCTCGAGGAGACGGCGATACCACTGCACACCGTCGAGCAGGGCGTCGACGCCGATGCGCTCGTCGACGCCGTGGATCGAGGCCCGCTGCTCGGTCGTCATGCGGAACGGGGTGAAGCGGTAGACGCGCGGCCAGACCCGGTGGAAGTGCCGCGAGTCGGTGGCGGCGAGCATGACGTAGGGCACCGGCACCGTGCCCGGGAAGACGTCGGCGAGCGTGGTCTCCAGCAGCCGGTAGGCCGCGTCGTCCGTGGGTGACACGGGGCTCGGCTCGTCGCCGCTGACGAGGGTCACCTCGACGTGGGGGTCCTTGACCGTGCTGCGGATCCGCTCGATCGCGCCGTCCACCGTCTCGCCGACCATGACCCGCATGTTGACGTGCGCTCGCGCCGTCGCGGCGATGACGTTGGCGCCGGGCGACCCGGAGAGCTGCGTCACCGCGACGGTCGTGCGGGTCATCGCCGCCGTCTCGTGGCCGAGCCGCGAGAGCACCTGCGCGAGGACGGGCCGCAGCAGCCGGGCGCGGGAGAAGACCACGCCGAACGGCATACGCGCGTGGGGTCCGACGGTCTCCATCATCTCGACCGTGGCGTCGGGCAGGTGGGCCGGGAAGGGGCGCTTCTCGAGACGGGTGATGGCCCGCGCGAGCCGGGCCGTCGCCCCTCCCCGCCGCGGGGCGGACGCGTGCCCGCCGTCACCGCGAGCGGTGAGGTCGACGTCGACCGTGCCCTTCTCGGAGACCCCGATGACGGCGATCTCGGCCGCGACCCCGGGCAGCACGCCCTCGACGATGGCGCCGCCCTCGTCGATGACGAACCACGGCTCGACCCCCCGCTCGCGCAGGATCGCCACCGCGTCCTTGGCGGCCCGCCCCGAGACCTCCTCGTTGCAGCCGAAGGAGAGCCACACGTCGCGTCCCGGCGTGACGCCCTCGGCGATGAGGTCCTCTACCGCCTGACAGGTGGCCACGAGTGAGCCCTTGCAGTCGAGCGCCCCACGGCCCCAGACGAACCCGTCGGCCAGGTCGGCGGCAAAGGGCGGGTGAGCCCACACGGAGGGGTCGTCGACCGGCACGACGTCGAGGTGGGCCATGAGCACGACAGGCGCCTCCCGCCCACGCCCGGCCCACCGCACGAGCAGGGCGTCGCCGCTGATCCGCTCGACCTCGCACGCCTCGTGCAGCCGGGGGAAGCGCACCCGGAGCTCGTCCAGCAACGCGGCGAAGGCCGCCCGGTCCTCCTTGGCGCGGTCCCAGTCCGAGACCGTCGGGATGCGGATCAGCGCCCGCAGTGCCTCGACCGCCGGCTCCCCGTTGCTGCGTCGCATCCCCGGAGCGTATGCCGTCCGGTTCGCCGGGTGCAGGGAATGCCGCCCCTGCCCCCGACCGTTCCCCGGACATGGCTGACTACGGACACGACCTGCAGTTCGGGGTGTTCGCGAGCCCTGACGCGGCCCGTGTGCACGAGACCCTCGAGCTGGCGCAGCTTGCCGATGTCCTGGGGCTCGACCTCTTCACCGTGCAGGACCACCCCTACAACGCGGCGCACCTCGACACCTCGACCCTGCTGACGGCCGTGGCGGCGCGCACGTCGACGATCCGGGTGGCGCACAACGTGGCGAACCTGCCGTTGCGACCGCCGGTCGGCCTGGCCAAGCAGATCGCGACCCTCGACATCGTCAGCGGCGGCCGCGCCGAGCTCGGCCTCGGCACCGGGGCCTTCTGGGACGCGATCGTCGCCTCCGGCGGCCAGCGGCGCACCCCGAAGGAGGCCGTCGACGCCCTCGTGGAGGCGATCCGGATCATCCGCCGCACGTGGGGTCAGGACCCGGCCCGGCCCGGCGAGCGGTCGGTGAGCCTCGAGGGCGAGCACTACACGGTCAAGGGGATGCGCGCCGGCCCGACACCGCTCCACGACGTCGAGATCTGGCTCGGCGCCTACAAGCCCCGCATGCTCCGGGTCACCGGGCAGCTCGCCGACGGGTGGCTGCCGAGCCAGGGCTACGCGGAGCCCTCCACGCTCGCGGACCTCAACGCCACCATCGACGAGGCGGCGGAGGCGGCCGGCCGCGGACCCCAGGCGATCCGGCGCCTCTACAACGTCTCGGGCCGCTTCGGCACCCGTGTCGGCTTCCTGCAGGGCACGGCCGACGACTGGGCCGAGCAGCTGGCCGACCTGACTCTCGAGGTGGGCATGAGCACCTACGTGCTCGGCAGCGACGACCCCGACACGGTGCGCCGCTTCGCCGACGAGGTCGCGCCCGCCGTGCGCGAGCTCGTGCAGGCCGAGCGGGCCCGTCGCGCCTCGGCTCCGGCGGAGGACGCGCCTGACCACGCACTCGCAGCGCCTGACGACACGGCGACCGCACCCGGCACCCGACCCGCCCCGGCCCACACCACGCGCCAGGGCCCACCGGCGCCTCGGGCGACCCCGCTCGCCGTGCAGCCGACGCCCGACAGCGGGAGGCGCCTCAGCCCGTCGCTCCCCTGGCGCGAGGACGACCGGCCGGTGACCGCCAAGCCCGACGACGCGGCATACACCCCGGCCCAGCAGGCGACCTCGCAACACCTCGTCGACGTGCACGACCACCTGCGCACGGAGCTGACCCAGCTGCGCGACGTCGTGGACCAGGTGCGACGCGGCCTGCTGTCCGTCGGGCAGGCGCGCTCGGTCATCAACACGATGACGATGCGCCAGAACAACTGGACCCTCGGCGCCTACTGCGAGTCCTACTGCCGCGTCGTCACCGGCCACCACACGCTCGAGGACCGCAGCATCTTCCCGCACCTGCGACGCCGCCAGCCGAGCCTCACGCACGTCATCGACCGCCTCGAGCAGGAGCACCACGTCATCGCCGACGTGCTCGAGCAGGTCGACGAGGCACTCGTCGGCATCGTCGGGGCCGACGGCTACGGCACCGCCGGGCGCGAGGCGCTCGACGAGCTGCAGCGCACGGTCGACCTGCTCACCGACACGTTGCTCTCCCACCTGTCATACGAGGAGCGCGAGCTCGTGCACCCGCTCGCGCAGCACGGCTTCGGCTGACGGGGCCCCTCCGCACGACGGAGCCCGCCCCTTCCGTATGCGGTGGGGCGGGCTCCGTCGTCTCAGGCGGCTCAGGCGCTGGCTGCGGCTGCCCCGTGGTCGAGCGACTCGACGACGGCACCGCAGAACTTCGGCAGGTCGTCGGGGTTGCGGCTCGTGATGAGGTTGCCGTCGGTGACGAGGGCCTCGTCGACCCACTCGCCGCCGGCGTTGCGGATGTCGGTCTGCAGGCTCGGCCACGACGTGACCCGGCGACCCTTGAGCACATCGGCCTCGATGAGCGTCCACGGTGCGTGGCAGATCGCGGCGACGGGGCGACCCGAGGCGACGAAGTCGCGGATGAAGGCGACGGCCGTGCCATCGGTGCGCAGGGCATCGGGGTTGGCGACGCCGCCGGGGAGCACGAGGGCGTCGAAGTCGCCCACCGTCGCGTCGCCCACGATGACGTCGACGCTCTGGGTGTCGCCCTTGTCGAGGTGGTGGAACATCTGGACCGAGCCGGACTCGGTGCTGACGAGCACGGCCTCGTGGCCGGCGTCGGTCACGGCCTTCCACGGCTCGGTGAGCTCGACCTGCTCGATGCCCTCGGGGGCGACGAGGAATGCGACCTTCTTGGACACGGTGCCTCCTGGTGTGGCGGTGGTGCGCAGCGCACGGCGCTGCCGGATGGATCATCGGTGGCGCTGTCGCGCCCCCCTCCGGGCCTTACCCACCTCGTCGCACCCCGCACCAGCGCCCCTCCGGAGGGCCCGCAGCAGAGCGCAGGCGTTTGACGGGGGCGCTCAGGTCGGGTTGCGTATCGGCATGACTGTCATCGGTTTTCACTGTTCCCACGAGCAGATCGACCCTGCCACCCTGCTGCGCGACGTGCAACACGCGGAGCAGGCGGGCTTCACCGCGGGCATGTCGTCCGACCACCTGGCTCCGTGGAGTGCCCGGCAGGGCGAGTCCGGCTACGCGTGGTCGTTCCTCGGGGCCGCCCTCGCCACGACGTCGCTGCCCTTCGGCGTCGTCACGGCACCCGGCCAGCGCTACCACCCCGCCATCACGGCGCAGGCGATCGCGACGCTCTCCCAGATGTTCCCCGGCCGCTTCTGGGCCGCGCTCGGCTCCGGCGAGGCTGCCAACGAGCGGGTCACGGGCGCTGCCTGGCCCCGCAAGGAGGTGCGCGACGAGCGCTTGCGCGAGTGCGTCGACGTCATCCGCCGGCTGCTCGCCGGCGAGGAGGTCAACCACGACGGTCTCGTGACCGTCAACCGGGGCCGGCTCTGGACCCTGCCCGAGACGGTGCCGCCGCTCGTCGGACCCGCCGTCACCCCCGCGACCGCCGCGCGCCACGCCGAGTGGGCCGATGCCCTCATCACCGTCAACCAACCCCTCGACGTCCTCGAGAAGGTGCTCGCGGCATACCGCGACGCCGGGGGCCGAGGCCCGGCGCGACTGCAGATCCACCTCAGCTGGGCACCCACCCAGGACGAGGCGCTCGCCATCGCCCACGACCAGTGGCGCAGCAACGTGCACGGGCCGCCGGTCGCCTGGGACACCGAGACGGTCGAGGCCTTCGACCTCATGGCCGAGCACGTGACGCCCGAGCACGTCGCCGAGGTCGTGCGGGTGTCCGACGACCTCAGTCAGCACGCCTCATGGCTGCAGGAGTACGTCGACCAGGGGTGGGACGAGCTCTACCTGCACTTCGTCGGCAAGGAGCAGTCGCGCTTCATCGACGCCTTCGGAGAGAGCGTCCTGCCGCAGCTCGACCCCATGGCGCCGCCGCCCGCGACGACGGCGACCCCGGCCGTCGAACGCGAGGAGGCGCGCTCGTGAAGCACTCCCAGACCGCAGACCTGTGGTGGAAGAACGCCGTGCTCTACTGCGCCGACGTGCAGACCTTCGCCGACTCCGACGGCGACGGCCAGGGTGACCTGCGCGGCATGACCGAGCGCATCGAGTACCTCGCCGACCTCGGCGTCACCTGCCTCTGGCTGATGCCGCTCTATCCGACCGCCAACAAGGACGACGGCTACGACATCACCGACTTCTTCGGTGTCGACCCCCGCCTCGGGAGCCACGGCGACTTCGTCGAGCTCGTGCGCACCGCCCGGTCGGCCGGCCTGCGCGTCATCGTCGACTTCGTCATGAACCACACGAGCGACCAGCACCCGTGGTTCAAGTCGGCCCGTCGCAGCACGGACGACCGCTACCGCGACTACTACGTGTGGGCGCCGACCGAGCCGAAGTCGAGCGCCAAGGACGTCGTCTTCCCCGACCTGGAGGACAGCATCTGGGAGCTGGACGAGCGCACCGGAGAGTGGTTCCTGCACCACTTCTACAAGACCCAGCCCGACCTCAACAT
Organism: Humibacillus xanthopallidus; assembly: GCF_044793955.1. Lineage (GTDB taxonomy): Bacteria > Actinomycetota > Actinomycetes > Actinomycetales > Dermatophilaceae > Humibacillus > Humibacillus xanthopallidus_C. Next base: position 4,437,052 of record NZ_CP084995.1, read on the forward strand.
CGCGAATCCCGCTGTGCAGGAAGAGATTGCCAAGACCCTCGGCTTCTGGCTGCAGCTCGGTGTCTCGGGCTTCCGCGTCGATGCCGTGCCCTTCCTCTTCGCGCGCGACTCCGTGCCCGGGGTCGAGGACGCCGAGGCGTTCAAACCCGACCGCTACCTCGGCGACGTGCGCTCCTTCGTCACCCGCCGCCTCGGCGACGCCATGCTGCTCGGCGAGGTCAACCTGCCCTACGAGGAGCAGAAGCGCTTCTTCGGCGGAGAGGACGGCGACGGCCTCAACATGCAGTTCGACTTCAACGGCATGCAGCAGCTCTACCTCTCGCTCGCCCGCGGCGACGCCTCACCGCTCGCCGAGGCCCTGCGCCAGCGACCCGCGATCGACGTGACGAGCCAGTGGGCCAACTTCGTGCGCAACCACGACGAGCTGACGCTCGACAAGCTGACCACGGCCGAGCGGCACGAGGTCTTCGACGCGTTCGGCCCCGAGCCCGAGATGCAGCTGTTCGACCGTGGCCTGCGACGCCGGCTGCCGACGATGCTCGGCGGCGACCAGCGCCGGATCCGGCTCGTCTACTCGCTGATGTTCTCCCTCCCCGGCACACCGGTCCTCTTCTACGGCGAGGAGATCGGCATGGGCGAGAACCTCGATGTCGAGGGCCGGCTGTCGGTGCGCACCCCGATGCAGTGGTCGGACGGCCCCAACGGCGGCTTCTCGACGGCCCCCGCCCGCCGGCTCGCCCGACCCCTCCCGACGGGGCTCTTCTCCCCCGAGCACGTCAACGCGCTCGAGCAGCGCCGCGACCCCGACTCGCTGTGGAACTTCATGCGCCGGCTCATCCGCACCTACCGGCAGATGCCGGAGATCGGCTGGTCGACGGTCGAGATCCTCGACCACGACCAGCCCGCGGTGCTCGCCCATCTGTGCCGCTGTGACGACTGGCGCCTGCTGGCCGTGCACAACCTCGGGGCCGACACGTGCACCGTGACCGTGACGCTCGACGACGTGCCCGAGGGAGCCGTGCTGCGCGACGCCCTGGGCGTCACGGCGGCTGCGGACGACGACGTGCCGGTCTCGTCGGGCACGCCCGTGGAGCTGCGGGTGGAGGGCCACGCCGGCCGGTGGCTGCGCCTCCTCGCGCCCGGCGAGGAGTCCTTCCTCTGACTCGTCGGCGCCTTGTCGCGCCTTGATGCCAGGCGCTCGCCCCTGCCCCCGTGCCGGGTCGAGCGCCTAGCATCGGGGCATGGCCCCTGCCCCGGTCGTGCCCCTCGTCCCCGGCATCTGGCGCATCCCGCTGCTGCGCGACCAGATCAACGGCTTCATCCTGCGCGACGACGACGGGCAGGTCACGCTCGTCGACATGGGGCTGCGGTCATCCGGTCCCAAGGTCATCGCGGCGCTCGGCGCCATCGGGTCGACCCCCTCCGACGTGACCCGCCTCGTGCTGACGCACGCGCACCCCGACCACGCGGGCGGTGCCGCGCACGTGGCCAGCCGGACGGGTCGCAGCTTCGACGTCCACGAGGGCGACGCGCCCTACGCCCGCACGGGCAAGGCGCCGCCGCGCGACCGCAGCTTCCTGCTCGGGCGGCTCTTCGACTGGGTGGCCGGCGGCCAGGCCTTCACCCCGGTGCCCGTCGACCGCGAGCTCACCGACGGCGACGTGCTCCCCGTGGCTGGTGGCCTGCGGGTCGTGCACACCCCCGGCCACTCGCCGGGGCACATCTCGTTGCTCCACGAGGAGACGCGCCTGCTCATCACGGGTGACGCGATCTTCAACGTCCGCCGGCTGCGGTGGCCGATCCGCGCCTTCTGCACCGACTTCGCCATGACGACCCGCACCGCCGAGGTGCTCGGCGAGCTCGACTACGACGTGGCCGCCTTCACCCACGGCCCTGAGCTGCGCGACAACCCTCGCGAGGCGATCCGCGGCTTTCTCGCTCGCGAGCGAGCGGGCTGAGCGGCACCCCGAGCGGGTATGCCGTGCGGCTGGGTCCGCTGACGGGCTGGGTCAGCTGACGGTCTGGGGCGCGCGCCGCCGGGTGATGTCGGCGCAGTCGAGGCAGACCTCCTCGGGCACGAGCCCGAGGCGCATGAGCACGGCGAAGAGACGGCAGCCGACGCAAAGGCCGAACGCCGCCTCGAGCAACGGGAAAAGCACCATGACGGCGCCGATGACGACGACGGCCGTGATCGCGGCCGAGGACCCCGTGATGACGTTGAGAAGCCAGAGCGCCGTCGCGGAGACCGTCATGACGGCACCGATGGCGGCCGCGAAGCGCTTCGGGGCGCCGGCCGTCGGTCGCTTCGCCGCGGGCACGGCGGGCCGGATCCACCGGCCCACGAGCCGGGCGATCGGGCTGGCCTGCGGACCGAGGGCGGCCCGCAGGGTGAAGTCGGCGGCGAGCACCGCATAGAGCCACCACTGCTGGGTGCCGAGGGCGAGGACGCCGATGGCGAGCACGACGGCAGCGATGAGCCGGACGGTGACGTCGTCGACGACGGCCGGGAAGCGCGAGGAACTCATGACCCGCATTATTGGACGCATAACCCTTGATTATCCAATCCTGCTCGGCATCCGGATGCCCAAACCACCCCACATCCACCCGAGGGGGACGCGCCCGCCTCGGGGTGGGTGTGCCGGAAGGAGCGGCGGACCGGGGTGGAAGCGCATCGCGGCGAGCGTGGGGGAGCATCGGACGAGCCGGGCCCAGCGGCATACCCTCTCCTCATGGCCCTGCACATCGGAGCGCACGTCGACCAAGAGGACCCCATCGCGGAGGCGAGGGCGCGCGGCGCCACCCTGTCGCAGTTCTTCCTCGGTGACCCGCAGAGCTACAAGGGCCCGGTCATCCGGTATGCCGCCGGGGCGGCTGCGCTCCGAGCCGACGCAGAGGCGGCGGGCGTCGACCTCTACGTCCACGCGCCCTATCCGATCAACGTCGCCAGCCTCAACAACCGCATCCGCATCCCGGGCCGCAAGCTGCTGCAGCAGCACCTCACGGCAGCCGCCGAGATCGGGGCCAAGGGTGTCATCGTGCACGGCGGGCACCTCGGGGTCGACGAGGACTCCGCCAAGGGCTTCGACAACTGGCGCAAGTGCATCGACGGCCTCGACCTGGCGGTGCCCCTGCTCATCGAGAACACCGCCGGCGGCGACAACGCGATGGCCCGGCGGCTCGAGGCCATCGGCCGGCTCTGGGACGCCATCGGCTCGGCATCGGGGGTCGAGGACGTCGGCTTCTGCCTCGACACCTGCCACGCGTTCGCCGGCGGGCTCGACCTCGGCAGCGTCGTCGACGACATCCGGGCGATCACCGGGCGCATCGACCTCATCCACGCCAACGACTCGCGCGATGAGGCGGACTCCGGTGCCGACCGGCACACGAACTTCGGATCCGGCACGCTGGACGGCGAGGCGGTCGCCGCCCTGGTGCGCGCTGCGGGAGCGCCGGTCGTGTGCGAGACCCCGGGGGGCGTGGAGGGCCAGACCGCTGACATCACCTGGCTGCGGTCCCAGGTCGCCTGATCCGCCGTTTGCACTCTGGTGCCATGAAGTGCAAAACTGCACTCCGTGACCAGTAGTGCAACCGTGCGACGGCGTAGCACCCTGCGACGGATCACGATCGCATCTCAGGAGCTGACGATCGAGCGGGGCTACGACGGCTTCACCCTCGACGAGCTGGCCGAACGGGTCGGGGTCTCGCGCCGCACCCTCTTCAACCACGTGCGCGGCAAGGAAGAGGCTGTGCTCGGGGTCCGGCCGGACTTCGACCCCCGGCTCGTCGCCGACTTCCGCGCGGGCGGCCCGACCGGTGACCTCTTCGACGACCTGCTCGCCCTCATCGTCGAGCTGCTCGACCGTGAGGACGCCGACCGAGCCGACGCCGCCCGCTTCCACCAGCTCATGGAGACCAACCCGTCGCTCATCGGTCGGGTCATCCGCGAGCTCGACACCGTGTGCGCCGAGGCCGTCGCGATGGCGGCCGACCGACCGGGCGAGTCCGATCCGCACCGGGCCCAGGTCGTCGTCAGCCTCCTCGGCGCCCTCATCGCGCACGCGATGCACGAGTTCATCCGCGAGCCCGACCTCGACGCCGGCCTCGTCGACCACCTGCGCCGCGCCGTGGGCACCGCCCGCTCCGTCCTCGCCTGACGCACCCGCGTCGCGCCCACCCCGCCTCACCGCCTCACCGCCACGCCGCCGTGGCGCCATCTCGTCCTGCCCTCAACCGCATCACCGCCCGAAAGGCACCGCCATGGCCACCCGCCTCTATCGACTCGGCAAGCTCGCCTACCGGCGCTGGCCGGTCGTCCTCGTCAGCTGGCTCATCGTCCTCGTCGGCATCGCCGGCGTCTCGGCCGCGATCAGCAAGCCGATGCAGGACGAGTTCAGCATCCCCGGCATCCCCTCCGAGCAGGCGCAGACCCTGCAGCAGGAGCTCTTCCCCGGAGCGCGCAGCGCCTACGACGGCGCCGGCGCGACCATCGTCGTCGCCGCTCCCGAGGGCCAGACCCTCCGGGAGCCCACCTACACCCGAGCGGTCGACGACCTCGTCTCCGCGCTCCGGGGCACCCCGCAGATCGACGCCGACGCACCCGTCGTGGGTCCGGTCGCCGCGGCAGCAGGGCAGCGCGAGCAGCTCGTCGAGGCCTCGGTCAAGGCTGGTCAGCCGCGCGCGGTCGCCGAGGCCAATGCCGCCGCTCTGTCCCCCCTCAGCGAGGACGCGCGCGTCGGCACCATCTCGCTGACGTTCGACGTCGACAAGCCGACCGACATCGACAAGGCCACCCAGGAGCACGTCGCGGAGGCGCTCTCCGCGGCCCGCACCACCGGCCTCACGGTCGCGGCCAGCGGCAGTGCGCTGCAGTCCTTCGAGCTCCCCGGCGGCTCGAGCGAGGCCATCGGCATCGCCATCGCCGCGCTCGTCCTCGTGCTGACCTTCGGCTCGCTGGTCGCCGCCGGGCTGCCGATCCTCACCGCACTCGTCGGCGTCGGCATCGGGGCGCTCGGCGTCACGGCCGCGACCGCCTTCGTCAACGTCGGCAGCACGACCCCGATCCTGGCCACGATGCTCGGCCTCGCCGTCGGCATCGACTACGCGCTCTTCATCCTGTCTCGCTACCGGGCCGAGCTGCTGCACCACGACGATCGCGAGGAGGCCGCCGGGCTCGCCGTCGGCCGGGCCGGCTCCGCCGTCGTCTTCGCGGGTCTGACGGTGGTCATCGCCCTCGCCGCGCTCGGGGTCGTGGGCATCCCCCTGCTCACCTCCATGGGGATCGCGGCCGCGGCCACGGTGCTCGTCGCGGTGCTCATCGCCCTGACCCTGCTCCCCGCCCTGCTCGGCATGCTGGGCGGCAAGGCCTTCGCCGGTCGGGTCCGGCGCGACCGCATCGTCGCCGACGAGCTGGAGTCCGAGCCCCGCGACCTCACCGAGGTCACGAGCCGGCGCGAGGCCCTGCAGGGAGGCGACCCGGACCGGCGCACGCCCGGCTCCGACAACGGTGGCGTCCGGTGGGCGCGTCTCGTGGGCCGCCACCCCGTGATCATCGGCCTGCTCGGCATCGTGCTGCTGGGCAGCCTCACGGTGCCGGTCAAGGACCTGCACCTCGCGCTGCCGACCGACTCGACCTCCTCGACGGAGACCTCCGCCCGTCGCGCGGCCGACCTCATCGACGGTGCGTTCGGGCCCGGCCGCAACGCCCCGCTGCTCCTCGTGGTGGATGCCCGCGCCACCAGTGGCGGCCAGGCCGCGGGCGAGGCGATCGGCACGGTGACGTCCTGGGCTGCCGGCCTGCCCGACGTCGCCAACGCCCAGGTCATCGCGCAGAACGAGGCCGGCACCGGCGCGCAGGTGCTCATCACCCCGCGGAGCGGGGGCGACGACATCGCGACCGAACAGTTGCTCGCCGCGCTCCGCGACGGCCAGGCCGCCCAGGAGCAGGCCACCGGCACGACGCTCGGCGTCACCGGCGTAACCGCGATCCAGACCGATGTCAGTGAGCGGCTCGCCGGGGCGCTGGCGCCCTACCTCGCCATCGTCGTGGGGCTCGCGTTCGTGCTGCTCATGATGGTGTTCCGCTCCGTGCTCGTGCCGCTCACGGCGACGGTCGGCTTCCTGCTCTCGGTGCTCGCCACCCTGGGCCTGACCGTGCTCGTCTTCCAGGAGGGCCTCTTCGGCCTGTTCGAGCCGGCGCCGATCATGAGCTTCATGCCGATCCTCGTCATCGGCATCGTCTTCGGGCTGGCGATGGACTACCAGGTCTTCCTCGTCACCCGGATGCGCGAGGCCTATGTCCACGGCGACTCGGCGAGGCACTCCATCATCGAGGGCTTCCGCTTCAGCGCCCGAGTCGTCACCGCGGCGGCCATCATCATGATCTCGGTCTTCGCTGCCTTCATCGCGCAGGACCAGGCCCTCATCCAGTCGATCGGCTTCGCCCTCGCGGTGGCCGTGCTCTTCGACGCCTTCGTCGTGCGGATGACGCTGATCCCCGCGGTGATGAACTTGCTCGGCGACAAGGCCTGGTGGCTGCCCCGCTGGCTCGATCGCCTCCTGCCCGACGTCGACGTCGAGGGTGAGTCGCTGACCCGTGCTCGTGCGGCGCAGCGGGGCCCGGATGAGGCGCGCGAGCTCGAGGGCTCCGGCGTGCGCTGAGGCCCCACAGCGCGGGTGTTCGGGATCCAGTGCAGCGTCACCGCACAGGGCCAGACCGTGGCGCCGAGCCGGTCGGCTCGGCGCCACGTCACGTCAGTCGGTCGTGCGTCGGATGAAGGCGCGCACTGCAAGCGGCGCGATGACGGCGGTGATCGCGACCGACCAGATGACCGTCGTGAGCACCGGGTAGTGCAGCGGCAGCGCAGCCTCGGGCGGCGCAGCCGGTCCGTTGCCCCAGAGCTCCCGCATGGCCTGGACAAGCGAGCTGATGGGGTTCCACTCGGCAATCGTCCGCAACCAGCTGGCCATGCCCACGGTCGGGGCGAAGGTGTTGGCCAAGAACGTGATCGGGAAGATCGTCGTGAACATCAGGCCGTTGACCGCTTCGGGTGAACGCATCGACGATCCGACCAGGATGCCCACCCAGATCATCGCGAAGCCGAAGAGCAGCAGCAGCCCAAAGGCCAGCAGTGCCTTGCCGACGCCGTTGTGGATGCGCCAGCCGATCGCCAGGCCGGTCAGCGACATGACGAAGATGCCGATGCTCGAGTGGATGATGCTGTAGATGCTGCGACCGACCAGCACCGACCCTCGTGAGATCGGCAGCGACCGGAAGCGGTCGATGATCCCCTTGCCGAGGTCCATGTTGAGGCCGATCGCCACGATGAAGGCGGAGAAAGCCATCGTCTGGGCCATGATTCCCGGCATCAGCCACTCACGGTAGTTGTAACCCGGGATGACGATCGAGCCGCCGAAGACGAAGGCGAAGAGCAGCACGAACATCACCGGCTGGATGGTGACGTCGGTGAGCATCTCGGGCTGGCGCTTGATGTGCTTGAGGCTGCGCCAGACCATCGTCGTGACCTGACGGACGAAGCCGGGCGGCTCGAAGTCATGCGGCTCGACCCGGGCCGCCCGCGTGGCGTCGCGGACTGCGGACTCGGTCATGGCTGCTCCTCGATCGGTGCGGTGGGCTGGCTCTGCTGGGGGGGCTGCGTCGCTCGCGTGGGCTGACCGTCCTCGCCGGTGCTGTCGCCGGACGGTGACTCGGCGCGGTGGCCGGTGAGGCTGAGGAAGACGTCGTCGAGGCTCGGCCGCTGCAGGCCGAGGTCATCGAGCACGATCTCGCTGCGCTCGAACAGCATCGCCACCCGCGTCATGTCGGCCAGTCCCTCGGCAGGGGCGGTCAGCTGACGAGCAGCCATGTCGACGTGGACCTCGGGCACGTGCGAGGCGAGCAGTGCCCGGGCCGGCTCCAGCTGGTCGACGTGCGACACCGTGAGCACGATGGCGGCCTTGCCGGACTGGTCCTTGAGCTCGAGGGGTGTGCCTTGGGCGATGATGCGGCCGTGGTCGATGACGACGATGCGGTCGGCGAGCTGGTCGGCCTCCTCGAGGTACTGGGTCGTCAGCAGCAGGGTCGTGCCCTCGCGCACGAGGCCGCGCAACACCTCCCAGAGCTCGACCCGGCTGCGCGGGTCGAGGCCGGTGGTCGGCTCGTCGAGGAAGAGCACGGGAGGCGTGGCGATGAGGCTGACCGCGAGGTCGAGGCGCCGGCGCATGCCTCCGCTGTAGTCCTTGATGACCTTGTCGCCCGCGTCGGTCAGCGAGAAGCGCTCGAGCAGCTCGTCGGAGAGCCGACGGATCTCGACCTTGGGCAGGCCGTAGAGCGAACCCATGAGCCGGAGGTTCTCGCGGCCGGTGAGCAGCTCGTCGACGGTCGCGGCCTGCCCCGTGAGGCCCATGCTGCGGCGCACCGCCTCGGGCTCACGGATGACGTCGTGGCCGGCCACGCGGGCGGTGCCGCTGGTCGGCTCGCTGAGGGTCGTCATCATGCGGACGGTGGTGGTCTTGCCGGCGCCGTTGGGGCCGAGCAGACCGAGGACCGTGCCCTGCGGCACGGTGAAGCTGACGTCGTCGACGGCGGTCATGTCGCCGAAGCGCTTGACGAGGTGCTCGGCCTCGATGGCCGGGCCCACGGGTCTGGTGCGCCCGGCGGGCGCGGTGGAGGTGGTGGTCATGGTGTGGCTCTCCCGAGAGTGAGGGGTCCCGATCCCGACAACGATAAGGACGACCACTGACACTCTACGTTCGGTGTGCACGCCGTCAACATCTTTCGGGCGCCGATGACGCCGCCCCGGCCTCCCCCTTACGCCGACGGCGTAGCCCGACTCGGGCCCACGGCATACCGGGCGTGCGACGCTGGGAGCGCCCGACGATCGGAGAGCCCCATGAGCACCCTGCCCCGCCACCCGTCCCCCGCACCCCGCCGCCCCCTGCTGCGCGAGGTCTACGGCCGACTGCTGCGGGGGCTGCGCACCCGGCAGGGGCGCACGCTCGCCCAGGTGTCCACCGCGGCCGGGGTCTCGCTCGCCTACCTCTCCGAGGTCGAGCGTGGACTCAAGGAGCCGTCGTCCGAGGTGCTCGAGGCCATCTGCGTTGCCCTCGGCTCGAGCGTCACCCTGCTCGTCGGTGCCGCCCACCGTGAGCTGAGCGGCCTCACGCTGGAGCGTCTCGACGGACCGCTGGAGGAGCCCGCGGTGCTCGAGCTGACCAGCGTGCGGTCCGTCGACCCGTGGGCGGGCCGCGACCTGGCCCCGGCGACCGAGGTCGACCGGACCGCCCTGCGAGTCGCTGCCTAGCGCGCGAGGCCGGCGGCCGGCTCGGCCGCCCCGACCTCCCGGACCGCGGCCTCGGACGCCCGCTCGATGACGTGGTCGACGATCCCGAAGTCGACGGCCTGCGCCGCGGTCAGCACCTTGTCGCGGTCGGTGTCGGCACGCAGCTGCTCCACGGAGCGCCCGGTGTGCCGGCTCAGCACTCCCTCCACCTGGGAGCGCACCCGCAGCAGCTCGTCGGCTTGCAGGGCGAGGTCGCTGACCGTCCCCTGCCCACCCGACGACGGCTGGTGGAGCAGCACCCGTGAGTGCTTGAGCGCGAAGCGCCGCCCCGACTCGCCGGCCGCGAGCAGCACGGCAGCCGCCGACGCCGCCTGACCCAGGCAGTAGGTCGCGACCGGCGTCGGCACGAACTGCATCGTGTCGTAGATCGCCATGAGCGCCGTGAAGGAGCCGCCGGGGCTGTTGACGTAGAGCGCCACCTCGCGGTCGGGCGCCACATCCGCCAGGTGCAGCAGCTGGGCCATCACGACGTTGGCCACTCCGTCGTCGATCTCCGTGCCCACGAAGACGATCCGCTCCTGCAGGAGCCGGCTGTAGATGTCGAAGCTGCGCTCGCCGGACGGGGTCTTCTCGATGACGTAGGGGATCGGGTAGCTGCTCATCGCCGGTTGCGACCGTGCGCCGTTCATCGCAGACCCACCTTCCGCTCGACCCCTGCTGGTCGCACGTCGGCGAGCGAGGCGACGACGTGGTCGACGATGCCGTAGGCCTGCGCCTCCGCCGCACTGAACCAGCGGTCGCGCTCGCTGTCGCGGGTGATCTGCTCGACGGACTGCCCCGTGTGCTCGGCCTGGAGCTCGTTGACGCGTCGCTTGATCGCCTGGAGGTTGGCGGCCTGCACCTCGACATCGGCGGCGGTGCCCTGGATGCCCGCCGACGGCTGGTGCATCATGATGCGCGCGTTGGGCAGGGCGAAGCGCTTGCCTGGCGTCCCTGCGCCGAGGAGGAACTGTCCCATCGACGCCGCGAATCCCACTGCCAGCGTGGACACCTCGTTGGGTATGACGCGCATGGTGTCGTAGATCGCGAGCCCCGCGGTCACGGAGCCGCCGGGACTGTTGACGTAGAGGCTGATGTCGGCGCGCGGGTCGCGCGCCGAGAGCAGGAGCAGCTGGGCGGTGATCCGGTTGGCGATCGGATCGTCCACCTCCGCCCCGAGGACGATGATCCGCTGGTGGAGCAGCTGCATCGCCAGCTGGTCGTCGAGCGGTCCGGGCATGAGGGTCTCGGTCATGCCACCCAGCCTCGACGGCATACCCGCTCCTGTGAATGACCATCTGCTGCAGGCAGATTCGCCAACGGCGTATGCCGTCCGGCGGAATCTCGCTGGCCGGCGCCCTCACGAGCGACCACGATGGGCGCATGGCCGGAACCAGATACCCCGACATGTGGGTCGACCCCGAGGACGACCCGCGCACCCAGGGAGCACTGCTGGCAGACGAGCGCACGACGCTGCTCGACTACCTGGCGACCTACCGCCTCACCCTCGAGCTGAAGTGCTCCGGGCTGACGGCCGCGCAGCTGGCGACGCGGTCGGTGCCCCCGTCGACGATGTCGTTGCTCGGACTGGTGAGGCACCTGGCGCAGGTCGAGCAGAGCTGGTTCCGTCGACGGATGGCGGGTCAGGACGTGCCCTACCTCTATCGGACGGCCGACGACCGCGACGCCGACTTCGACGGAGCTGTCGCCGACGACGAGGTGGTGGCCGAGGCGTGGGCTCGGTGGCGCGAGGAGGTCTCCAACGCAGACGATTTCGTCGCGCAGGCAGAGTCTCTCGACCTCGTCAGCGCCTCCCCCGACGAGCCGATCAACCTGCGCGAGGTGCTCGTGCACCTCATCGAGGAGTATGCCCGGCACTGCGGCCATGCCGACCTGCTGCGCGAGTGCATCGACGGCGCCACCGGTCAGTGAGCCGGTGGCGCCGTCGGTGTGCTCAGGGGCTGCTGCTCACTTCGCGAGGAAGTCGACCAGCACGCGGTTGAACTCCTCGGCGTGGCTCACGTTGATGCCGTGCGGGCCACCCTCGATGACGTGGAGCTCGCTCTGGGCGAGGGCCTGGTGGGTGCGCTGGCCCGAGCCCTCGAAGGGCACCGTCGCGTCGCCGTCGCCGTGGATGACGAGTGCGGGCACGGTGACCTTCGTCAGGTCGTCGCGGAAGTCGGTCGTGCCGAAGGACTGCATGCACCCGATGAGGGCCCGGTCGTCCGCCTGCTGGCAGAGGGCGATCGCCTCCTGACGCTGCTGCTCGGTGACCCTGAGCTGCCCACCCGCAGAGAAGAACTGCGTCGTGAACTGGTCGAAGAAGGCATCACGGTCGCCCTTGGCGCCGTCCTCCATCTCCTTCGCGGCGTCCTCGGTCAGCGGGCCGTCCGGGTTGTCGTCGGTCTGGAGCAGGTACGGCGGCACGGCGGCGGCGAAGACGACGCTGTGCAGCCGGTCCTCACCGTGGCGCGCGACGTAGCGGGCGACCTCGCCGCCACCCATGGAGAAGCCGACCAGCGTGACATCACGCAGGTCGAGACCATCGAGCAGGCTCGCGAGGTCGTCGGCCAGCGTGTCGTAGTCGTAGCCGCCGCGCGGCTTGTCGCTCTGTCCGAAGCCGCGGCGGTCGTAGGAGATGGCCCGGTAGCCGGCCTGCACGAGAGCAGGCACCTGCTCCTGCCACGAGGCGCCCGAGAGCGGCCAGCCGTGGATGAGCACGACAGGGCGGCCCTCGCCGCCGGTGTCCTCGACGTGGATCTTGACGTCGTGGAGGAGTCCCTGGTCAGCGGTGACTTCGGTCATCGTTCTGCCTTCCGGTCGTTGGGCCCCGCAACTCACGGGGGCCCTGTCGCCGTACCCGACCCATCATCACCGCCAACCGTGACGACGTTCACGCGGCGCAGCCCCATCCGTCAGCGCGTGCGCCCCGAACTCATCACCCCTGCACGCCGGCGATCTCGTTGGGCACGTGGGGCAGACGCGCCCGCTCTGCGACACGACCCGTCGCGAGGTCAACGCGGACCAGGCCCGAGGAGGCGGGATCGGTGACGAAGACACGATCTCCCACGACGCGCACGGCGGGTCGCGGATCCTGCCACTCGAGCGGCTCCGACCACGGCTCGACGACCGGCATCGACCGCGTCGTCGCCCCGCTCGCGGGGTCGATGACCCGCAGTCGGCCGTCGGTCCCGAGCACGAGCGCCTCCCCCGCCGGCCCGCGCTCGAGGCTGCGGAAGGAGTAGCTCGCGCCGAGGTCGACGAGACGCAGCCGGCCGGTCGCCGTGTCGGTCAGCGAGATGCGGGTGGGACGCTCGAGCTCGGCGTCGCGGTCGACCTTGTAGTCGCCGAGCACGACGGGCGACTCCTCCGAGCCCGCCTGGTTGCCGATGCGCCCGTAGTCGTCAGGGCTCGCGACCTTCCTGAAGGCGCGGTCACGGTAGACGAGGATGCCGTCCTCGCAGCCGAGAGTGACGGCGTCGTGCGCCGCGACGGCCTCACCGTGCAGGCCGGGACAGGTGTCGGTGCGCGCGATCTCACGACCCGACGCGTCGAGCGCGACGGCACCCGTGCGGGCCGTGTCGTCACCGAGGCTGTGCACGAGCGTGGCGTCCGGCAGCACGAGGGCGACGCCGTGGTGCGCCTGCGGAGTGCGGTGGCGCACGACGGGTGGCGCGGCGGGCGACGCCGCGGTCGTCGTGGCCGCGAGCTTGCCGGGGTCGAGCACCTGGATCTCACCCGTCCCGTCGGCGAAGAGCACGGTGCGGTTGCCGTGCACCACGACGTGGCCGGGGTGCGAGCCGGCGAAGGACGTGCCGGTGAAGGCCGGGTCGGTCGTGTAGGAGTGCCCGTGGTCGCCGTGGGCCTCCGTCCAGGCTCCGAGGTCCAGGGCCCGCCACGCGTCGCCTTCCGTCACGAGCACGTGCCGACCGTCGCCCGCCGGGTTGAGCCGCACGAAGCCGGTCGTCGGCACGCTGCCGACGACCTCGAGCGTGCGACCGTCCACGACCATGACGCCACCGGCATGGCTGATCGCCAACCGCGGCGTCGGGCCGGCCGCCTCGCCGGTGGGTCGCGGCCTGGGCGCCGCGGCGGTGGTGGGCGCGGCCACGGTGGCGCCCGCGGCTCCGGTCGCGGCGGGCGACGAGGGCGCGGGCGCGGAGGGACTGCCGCAGGCGGCGACCGCTCCGGCAAGGGCGGGGAGGATGACAAGGGCCAGGACTCGACGACTCATGACGAGAATGATTCTCATTTGCACACGATGCTGTCAAGTCGTTGGAAACGGTTGACCCGCGGACCGTCGGCCGTGAGGCTGGTCGGGCACAGCGGCATACGGCAGCTCCTCCCGAGCCCGCCGAGAGCGCGCGAGAGTCACCCAGCGAAAGCCCGACCCCGGGGAAGGAACCCATGGAATCCGACGTCGTCGTCGTCGGGGCCGGCCTTGCCGGACTCGTCGCCACCGCCGAGCTCGTCGACCGCGGCAAGCGCGTCGTGCTCGTCGACCAGGAGGGCGAGCAGTCGATCGGCGGGCAGGCGTTCTGGAGCTTCGGCGGGCTCTTCCTCGTCGACAGCCCCGAGCAACGCCGGATGGGCATCAAGGACGGTCTCGAGCTCGCGACGCAGGACTGGATGGGCTCGGCGCAGTTCGACCGCGACGAGGACTTCTGGCCGCGCCGCTGGGCCGAGGCCTACCTCGAGTTCGCCGCCGGGGAGAAGCGCGCGTGGCTCCACGAGCAGGGACACCGACTCTTCCCGGTCGTCGGGTGGGCCGAGCGCGGCGACGGCCGGGCCGAGGGCCACGGCAACTCCGTGCCGCGCTTCCACATCACCTGGGGCACCGGGCCGGGGCTCGTCGAGCCGTTCGAGCGGCGCGTGCGCGCCGGCGTGGCGTCCGGCCTGGTGACCTTCGCCTTCCGCCACCGCGTCGACGCCCTCGTCGAGAGCGGCGGCATTGTCACAGGCGTGCGCGGGCGCGTGCTCGCCCCCGACTCCTCCGAGCGCGGACGGCCGAGCAGCCGCGACGAGGTCGGCGACTTCGAGATCACCGCACAGGCAGTCATCGTCACGAGCGGGGGCATCGGCGGCGACCACGACCTCGTGCGCCGCGCCTGGCCGGAGCGCCTAGGGACCCCACCGGCCCGGATGGTCGCCGGGGTGCCCGCCCACGTCGACGGCCGCATGCTCGGCATCACCGAGTCCGCGGGCGGCCGGGTCATCAACCCCGACCGGATGTGGCACTACACCGAGGGTCTGCGCAACTGGGACCCCGTGTGGGACAACCACGGCATCCGCGTCCTGCCCGGCCCGTCGTCGCTGTGGCTCGACGCGCGGGGCCGGCGCTTCCCACCGCCGTTCTTCCCGGGCTTCGACACCCTCGGCACGCTCGGGCACATCATGCGCAGCGGCCACGACTACTCGTGGTTCGTGCTGACCCAGCGCATCATCGAGAAGGAGTTCGCCCTCTCCGGCTCGGAGCAGAACCCCGACCTCACGGACCGGGACGTGAGGCAGGTGCTCGGCCGTGCCCGGAAGGGCGCTCCCGGCCCGGTCGAGGCCTTCAAGGAGCACGGGTCCGACTTCGTCGTCGCCGACACGCTCGAGCAGCTCGTGCGCGGCATGAACGACCTGACGGGTGACGGGCTCATCGACCTCGACTCGCTGCGACGCACGATCCTCGCCCGCGACAACGAGATCGACAACGACTTCACCAAGGACGCCCAGATCACCGCCATCCGGGGTGCTCGAAACTACCGCGGCGACAAGCTGATTCGCGTCGCGAGCCCGCACCGGCTGCTGGACCCCAAGGACGGGCCGCTCATCGCCGTGCGCCTCAACATCCTCACCCGCAAGACGCTCGGGGGCCTCGAGACCGACCTCGCGGGCCGGGTGCTGCGCGCTGGCGGGCAGCCGCTGCAGGGGGTGTATGCCGCGGGCGAGGTGAGCGGCTTCGGTGGTGGGGGGATGCACGGCTACAACTCGCTCGAGGGCACCTTCCTCGGCGGCTGCCTCTTCAGCGGTCGCACGGCGGGGCGCGCGGTGGCCGCCGCACTCTGAGCGATGCCGAGAAGGTCGGTGGCCACCGCGCCGACCACCTCCCCGACCACCTCGCTGACCCCGCGCTGACCAACGAGCGGACGGACATCGCTACCCAACGAGCGGCCGATCCGCTTATCTTTACCCCGTGAATCCATCCCAGGCGGCCCCCGGCTCGCAGGCCTCCCTGCGCGAAGCCAACCGCCTGCGTGTGCTCGACGCCCTGCGTGAGCAGGGTGCCATGACCCAGGTCGAGATCGCCGGGGCGACCGGTCTGTCGCCCGCCACCGTCTCCAACATGGTCAAGGAGCTCGACGGCGCCGGCGCGGTCGAGCTCGCACCGAGCATCCGCAACGGGCGACGCGCGGTGCTCGTCTCGCTCGCCACGGGCAACACGCTGCTGGCCGGCATCGCGTTCGGTGACCGCGACGTGCGCGTCGCCATCGCCACCGGACCACGCGACATCGTCGGCCGGCACCGGATGCCCCTGCCCGCCAGCCACAACGCCGACGAGGGCATGGAGCGCGCCGCGCGCCTGCTCTACGACCTCGTCGACAAGTCGGGCAAGACCATGTCGGACGTCAAGGCGGTCGGGGTCGGGGTGCCGGCTCCCGTCGACAGCGTGACAGGACAGGTCGGCTCCGAGAGCATCCTGCCCGGCTGGCGGGGCGTCGATGTCGGTGACGAGATGCGAGGACGCCTGGGGGCGCCTGTCGTCATCGACAACACCGCCAACCTCGGAGCGCTGGGCGAGCTGAGATGCGGTGCCCTGCAAGGAGTTTCGGACGGGGCCTACATCAAGCTCTCCTACGGTGTCGGCGCCGGTCTCGTGCTAGGTGGTGAGCTCTTCCGGGGCAGCGCCGGCACGGCCGGCGAGATCGGGCACCTGACGATCGACGAGAACGGTCAGATCTGCCGGTGCGGCAACCGCGGCTGCCTCGAGACCTTCATCGGCTCCCCCGCCCTCACCGACGCCCTCGCCGGCTCGCACGGGCGCCTCACCCTGCGCGACATCATCTTCCAGGCTCTCGAGGGCGACCTCGGCTGCCGCCGCGTGCTCGAGGACGCCGGTCGCCACCTCGGCGTCGCCGTCGCCGGCCTCGTCAACCTGCTCAACCCCGAGGTGATCGTCGTCGGGGGGCAGCTCGCCCAGGTCGGTGACATCATCCTCGACCCGATGCGCCGGGCCCTGGAGCGCAGCGCCATCCCGAGCGCCACCGCGTCGCTCGTCGTGCGCCAGTCGGAGCTGCTGACCGGGGCCGACGTCATCGGCGCCGTCGTCGCCGCCGAGACGCTGCACGCCGCCAGCGACGGTCTCTTGGTAACGATTGCGTCCACGTCTTGAATTCAAGGCTTGACGCCAAGCCGGGAACCTCGTTTACTCACACGTATGGCCGCACCACCTCAAGGTGTCGGCGATGAACAAGGGAGTTCCAAGACATGCGTGCACGCTCCACTCGCCTCGCCGGCATCGCCCTTGCGGCCGGTCTGGGCCTCGCCTCGCTCGCCGCCTGTGGCAGCAGCGACAACACGTCCACGACACCCGGGAGCACCGGCGACGCCGCTGCTGGCGGCAAGAAGATCGCCCTGCTCCTGCCGGAGTCCAAGACCACGCGCTACGAGACCTTCGACAAGCCGCTCTTCGAGGCGGCCGTCAAGGCGGCCTGCGCCGACTGCACCATCATCTACAGCAACGCCGACCAGAATGCCGCCAAGCAGCAGCAGCAGGCCGAGTCCGCGCTGACCCAGGGCGCCGACGTGCTCGTCCTCGACCCCGTCGACGGTGCCGCCGCCGCCTCGGTCGTCGCGAGCGCCAAGGGCAGCAGCATCCCCGTCGTGGCCTATGACCGCTTCATCGAGGGTGCCGACTACTACGTCTCCTTCGACAACGCGACGGTCGGCAAGATCCAGGCAACGACGCTCGTCGACCTGCTCAAGGCCGGCGGCAAGACCTCGGGCGACCTCGTGATGATCAACGGCTCGCCCACCGACCCCAACGCGGCCGACTTCAAGTCCGGCGCCCACAGCGTGCTCGACGGCAGCGGCTTCAAGATCGCTGCGGAGTACGACACGCCCGACTGGAGCCCCGACAAGGCGCAGCAGTGGATGGAGGGCCAGATCTCCGCGGTCAAGGGCAACCTCGTCGGCGTCTACGCCGCCAACGACGGCACCGCCGGTGGCGCCATCGCGGCCCTCAAGGGTGGCGGCGTGACCCCGCTCCCGCCCGTCACGGGTCAGGACTCCGAGCTCGCCGCGATCCAGCGCATCCTGCTGGGCGACCAGGCGATGACGATCTACAAGCCGATCGAGCCCGAGGCGGAGGCTGCCGCCAAGGCTGCGCTCGCCCTCGCCAACGGCCAGACCCCCGAGAAGACGACGGACTTCAAGGGCGTGCCCTCGACGATCCTCGACCCGATCGCGGTGGTCAAGGACAACATCAAGGACACCGTCGTCAAGGACGGCATCTACAAGGTCAGCGACATCTGCACGGGCGAGGTCGCCGCGGCCTGCACCGAAGCCGGCATCAGCTGATCTCCAGCCGGACCCGACTGACAACCGACAGACACTGTCGCTCGTGACCACGCGGGTGTAGACCGGGTGGGTGGGCCACGAGCCCACCCACCCGGCGTCGTGTCCGCCACCTCCACGGCGACGACACGGCCTCCCGGGGTGCCGAGCACGAGCCCTCCCCCGTCCCGCCCTCACCGGTGACCGACCGGACCGACCCAAGGACTCTCATGACTGCCACCACCTCACCACCGCCGGCCCCGACGAAGACGGCCGTGCTCTCGCTCCGGGGGATCTCCAAGCGCTTCGGCGCCGTGCAGGCCCTCAGCGGCATCGACTTCGACGTCAGCTCGCACGAGGTCGTCGCCCTGGTCGGCGACAACGGCGCCGGCAAGTCGACGCTCGTCAAGACCATCGCCGGCGTCTACGCGCCCGACGAGGGCACCATGGAGTTCGACGGCAAGCGCGCCACCGTCAACACCCCCGCCGAGGCCCAGCGCCTCGGCATCGCGACCGTCTTCCAGGACCTCGCCCTGTGCGACAACCTGGACGTCGTCGCCAACCTCTTCCTCGGCCGCGAGCTCTACAACGCCCGCTCCCTCGACGAGGTGACGATGGAGAAGGAGAGCTGGCGCCTGCTGCGACAGCTGTCCGCCCGCATCCCCTCGGTGCGCATCCCGGTCGCCAGCCTCTCCGGCGGCCAGCGCCAGACGGTGGCGATCGCGCGCTCGCTGCTCGGCGACCCGAAGGTCGTCATGCTCGACGAGCCGACGGCAGCCCTCGGGGTCGCGCAGACCGCCGAGGTGCTCAACCTCGTCGAGCGGCTGCGCGAGAACGGCCACGGCGTCATCCTCATCAGCCACAACATGAGCGACGTCATGGCGGTGGCCGACCGGGTCACGGTGCTGCGCCTCGGCCGCAACAACGGCACCTTCGACGTCAGCCAGACCAACGCCCAGGAGATCATCGCCGCGATCACCGGCGCCACGACCAACGCCGTGTCCGAGCGCGCCTCGCGACGCGAGCAGAGCGAGGAGCAGCAGTGAGCACCACGACTCCCGACCCGGCCCGCGACGCCTCGGCCACCGCCGACCCCACCGCGGCGAGCGCCCTCCCGGCCGACCTGCAGGACGAGCGACTCATCGCGCAGAGCGGCGTGTCCGGCGCCGTGCGGGTCTTCTTCTCCCGCCTGCGCAGCGGCGACCTCGGCGCACTGCCCGTTGTCATCGGCCTGCTCATCATCTGGATCGTCTTCCAGACCCTCAACCCGGCCTTCCTCTCGAGCCGCAACCTCGTCAACCTCACTCTCCAGAGCGCCGCGATCGGTACGATCGCCATCGGCATCGTGCTCGTGCTGCTGCTCGGCGAGATCGACCTGTCGGTCGGGTCGATCAGCGGTCTCGCGGCGTCCATCGTCGGCGTCACCTTCGTCAAGTCCGGCTGGCCGCTCATCGCCGCGATCCTCGCCGGGCTCGCCGTGGGCGCCATCATCGGCATCTCCTACGGCGCGATCTTCACCCGCTTCGGAGTGCCCAGCTTCGTCATCACCCTTGCCGGACTGCTCGGGTTCCTCGGGCTCCAGCTCAAGGTGCTCGGCGACACCGGGTCGATCAACGTCCCCTTCGAGTCCGCCCTGACCAAGTTCGCCCAGCAGGCCTTCCTGCCCGACGTCGTCGCCTACGCACTCGCGCTGCTCGTCGTCGCCGCGTATGCCGCGAGCCGCCTGCGCGCCAACGCTCGTCGCAACGAGGCCGGGCTCTCCACCACTCCCGTGACCGCCATCGCGATGCGGGCCGGCGGGCTGGCAGCGCTGCTCCTCGTGCCGGCCGTCGTGCTCAACCGCGACCGTGGCGTCTCGGTGATGTTCCTCGTGTTCCTCGCGCTCGTCGTCATCATGGACTTCGCGATCCGGCGCACCCGCTGGGGCCGCTCGGTCATGGCTGTCGGCGGCAACGTCGAGGCTGCCCGCCGGGCCGGCATCAACGTGCGCCGCATCTACATCTCGGTGTTCGCGCTGTGCTCCACCTTCGCGGCGCTCGGTGGCATCTTCGCCATGGCGCGCCTGTCGTCCGTGGGCCAGAGCAGCGGCGGCGGCGACACCAACCTCAACGCCATCGCTGCTGCCGTCATCGGCGGCACGAGCCTCTTCGGTGGCCGCGGCTCGGCCTACTCGGCGCTGCTCGGCATCCTCGTCATCCAGTCGATCTCCAACGGGCTCAACCTGATCAACCTCCAGTCGCCGGAGCTCTACATGATCACGGGCGCGGTGCTGCTCCTCGCCGTGACTGTCGACGCCATCTCCCGACGCAGCCGCGCTGCCCACGGGCGCGCGTAGTCAGCAACGACCTGCTCGATCAGGTCACCGGCCAGGGCCCGCGTGCCGCCCACTCCCGGCGGCGCGCGGGCCCTTCGCCGTGCTCGGGCTCCTCGCCGTGCGCAAGCCCTTCGTCGCGCGCGCCGGGACCTTCAGCCTTGCCCTGTGCCCGCACCGGCCCACAGGCTGGAGGCGAGGAGCCGGCGCCGCCGGCCAGGAGGAGGGGTCATGAAGGTCGATGAGCTCATCAGCAGGGCGAAGGACTCGATCGCGGTGAAGCGCGTCTACGGGGAGCCGTACGAACGGGACGGCCTCACGGTCATCCCGGCAGCGCTGGTGGCCGGGGGCGGAGGCGGGGGCTCCGGTCACGACGAGTCGGGAGGTGACGGTGAGGGCGGCGGTTTCGGCATGGCCGGACGACCCGCCGGCGTCTTCGCGATCAAGGGGGACGAGGTCACCTGGCATCCCGCGGTCGACCCCAACCGGCTCGCCACGATGGCCGGCTTGGTGGCGATCGTCTGGCTCGCCACCCGGCCGTTCGCGAGACGACGGTCCTGACGGCTCGCTCGGACCCTGAGCGAGCCTGCAGGAGAAGGCTGCCCACCGCGTCGGTATGCCGTCCGGCTGAGCACGCCGGACGGTATACCGACATCGTGGCGGTGGACGCAGACGGCGCCGGCCCGGGAAGGGTCAGAGTCGTCCGCGGATCGGGGTGCGCTCCACCGGGTCGCCCTCCTCGGGCATGACCATCTCGGCACGCACCCCGAGCAGACGCACCTCTCGGGCCGGGTCGAGGCGGTGGGCCAGGTCGACGGCGGCCGCGACCACCACGTCGCGGTCGGTGGTCGGGCCGGGGAGCTTCTTGGCCTTGGTCTGCGTGAAGAACGGGGCGTAGCGCACCTTGAGCGTCACCCGGAAGACCGGCCGACCCTCGCGCACCGTGTCGTCGAAGGCCTGCGACGCGAGCTCGCGCACGGCTGCCTCGACCTGCTCGGGAGTCGTGAGGTTGCTCTGGTAGGTCGTCTCGCGGCTGTGTCCCCGAGCCACCCAGGGTGCATCGTCGACCACGGAGGAGCCGAGCCCCCGGCCGAGCTGGGAGTACCAGACCCCCATCCGGGGCCCGAACTCCCCGACCAGCACCGACTCCGGAGCGTCCGCCAGCTGCTGCACGGTCGAGATGTCATGCGCAGCAAGGCGTTTGGAGACCTTGGAGCCCACACCCCACAGATCGATGGTCGGACGCGCTCCCATCACCTCGAACCAGTTGTCGCGAGTGAGGCGGAAGACGCCGCGCGGCTTGCCGAAGCCCGTCGCGATCTTGGCCCTCACCTTGTTGTCCCCGATGCCGACCGAGGAGTGCAGCCGGGTCGCCTCGAGGATCGCAGCCTGTGCGCTGCGGGCAAACGCCTCCGGGTCGTCGGACGCCACCCCGAGGAACGCCTCGTCCCAGCCGAGCACCTCGACGACGACACCCAGGCCGCGCAGGGCGTCCATCACCTGCTCCGAGGCCTCGGTGTAGGCGGGGGCGTCGACCGGGAGGATGACAGCATCGGGCACCTTGCGCGCGGCGAGACGCAGCGGCATGCCGGAGCCGACACCGAAGGCCCGGGCCTCGTAGCTCGCCGTCGACACGACCGCGCGCTCGGTCGGGTCGCCTCGTCCGCCGACGATCACGGGACGACCGGCCAGCTCGGGACGCCGCAGCACCTCGACCGCCGCGATGAACTGGTCGAGGTCGACGTGCAGCACCCAGGGCTGCGGGCTCATGAGTGCATTGTGCCCTCAGACGAGGTGATCCTCGCCCCGTGATGGGCGCGCTGCGGCGTCGCGCGCCCGGTGGTCGGCGTCGCGCGGTCGCCTGGTGTCTCAGATCCTCTTGCCCCGGCGGAAGGTCAGCGGCTCGTCATCGGCTGGCGGCCCCTGGGGCCGGGCGCCCGGTCGCTCCTGTCGGCGACGCTTCGCGACGAGGTCGGCCCGCCGGTCCTGCTCACGCGCCGCGACCATTATGCCGTGATAGAGCATCGCTGCCGCGAGCAGCGTGAGCGCGATCGATCCGACGACGATGGGGGTGCCGGAGCGCCCCCCGCCGAGGTCGGAGCGCAGCACCCAGAGGACGCCTGCGACGCTGCCCACCACGGCAGCTGCCACGATCCACACGATCGTCGCCCGCGTCACTCCGTTGCCCACGCGGACACTCTGGCACAGCCCCCACCCACGGCGTGGGAGCAGGCTCCCTCCGGCAGGCGCGTCAAGGGCGTCAGGGGCGTCAGGGGCGTCAGGGGCGTCAGGGGCGTCAGGGGCGCGGGCCGGGGCCGACCCGGCGCAGCCGGCCCTCGAGCCAGTCGGGCGTCTGGTCGGCGAAGTGCTCGTCATCGGGCACTCCGGACGCACCGAGCGGCACGACCCACCCGCTCGCGTCGCGGTCGGCGAGGTCCCAGACGTAGCGTGCGACGGGTCCGCCGTAGGCCCGGTCGGTGACGCCGGGGGCGCTCGCCGCCGCGAGCACGCAGCCCTTGTCGCCCGCCACCGGGTCGGGCGCGACCGACGGCACCCCCCGCAGCGGTATGCCGTCCGGGGAGCTCACGCTGTCGAGCTGGTGCAGCGGGTCGAGGCGGTGCCGGTCACCCCACACCTCGCGCGGGCCGACCTGTGTCGCGACCTGGTCGAGGGCGGCGCGCACTCCCGCTGCGACGTCGATGCCGATGTCGGGGCCGCCCCGCGCGAGGGAGTGCCAGCCGGCGCCGACCTGCCCGTCGACATCGAGCCAGGAGGCGAAGATCCGCGAGTGGCCCGTCGGGGTGTGCAGCGCCGCCAGCTGCGGCTGCGCGGTGAACCAACGCACGAGGGCGGTGCGCCACGCACTGAAGACGGCGGCTCCGTGGCTCGCGCGGTCGCTGCGGCCGTCCCACCCGAGCAGCACGGCACGCGTCGCTGCGCCGCCGGACGTCAGCTCGTGATCCGGCACGCACGCGACGAGCTCGCGCATGAGGGCCGCCTGCCCGTTGACCGTGTCGACGTGGATGGTGGCGCAGTCCTCGACGGTCAGGCCGCGTCGGCCGTCGCTGAGAACGCCGCTGAGCTCGTCGATGAGCTCACGGATCCGGTTGGCACGGAAGGGAGTCGCATACTCCACTCCGAGGCCACCGCCGCTGCTGCGGTCGTTCGCGCTCACCATGACGTCCTCGACGTCGCGGGCCGCGTTGGTCCGGCGGCCGCGCCACACGTGGCGCGGGTCCCAGGCCGCGACGGGCCGGTCGAGGTTGAGGGGGTCGCGGTCGGCGACACGCCCCACGACGAGGTGAAGCATCCGACCGGTCGTGTCCGCGACGAGGGCGCTGTTGACGGGCTCGACCCAGCGGGCCAGGGCCTGCTCGACGTCGTCGACGCAGCGCGAGCGCAGCAGCGGCAGCAGGGCGCCGAAGCCGAGGTCATGGTCGACCTGGCTCGGCGTGCGCAGGCTGTGGGCCACCGGGCGGGGCCTCGTCACCGCCGGGCCCTCGCCGGAGGTTTCGGCGGAGGTTTCGCCGGCGGTTTCAGCGGAGGCTTCGGCGGCTGCGACGGCCTCGGCGACCCCCGTGACGATCGGGCCGCGGGCCGTGACGACGACCGGCACCTCGACCGGGTCTCCCCCGCGCACGTCGACGGTCTCGAGCGAGCGCGTGACCGGCTCCCACCCGTCGACGCCGCGCGCCTCGAGCATGGACTCACCAGCGCCCCCGCGAGCCTGGCCGGGCGCCACCCGCAGCGACTCGATGGTCAGGTCCTGGTAGTCGGCCATGGCGTTCGTGATGCCCCAGGCCACCGAACCCGCGTGGGCGAAGTGCTGCACACCCGGCACGCCGGGGAAGGTGAAGCCCACGACGTCGAACTCCGGGCACGCCAGGCCGACCTGCTGGTAGCAGCCGGGCAGCTCGATCGTGCGGTGCGGGTCTCCGGCGAGCAGCGGTGCACCCGTCGCCGTGCGCCGCCCCCCGACCACCCAGGCGTTGCTGCCCGACTGCTCGACCCCTTCGCGACCATCGAGCCCCTCGGCGTGGATGAGCGGCAGCAGGTGGGCCCCCACCGTGTCGACGACATGACCGTTGAAGAGCTTGTAGGGGAAGGTGCCGAAGAGCAGGTGGATCGACCAGAAGATGCCCAGAGGTGTCCACGGCGCCCACGGGCGTGGCTCGGCCGCAACGGATTGCAGACCGAGCGCCTCGATCTCGGCCGCACGCGACAGTCCCTCGGACAGCCCCTCGTCGACGCCCGACACGTAGGCCCCCAGCCACGCCTGCGTCTCCTCGTCGAGGGCCTCGTAGGAGCGACGGACCGTCTGCTCGAGCCCCACCTGCCGGGCGAACGTGTCCCAGGCGAGGCCGGCGGGTCCGACGTGCTCGGCCGTGCGCCCTTCCATGCGCCACCGCTGGTGCTCGACCTGCCAGCCGCGGTCGAGGGCGATCACGCGTCCCTGGGCGCGCGCGAGCTCGAGCACGTCGTCGGCCCAGAAGTGGGGGATGCCGGTCGCGTCGCGGTCGACGCGCCAGCTCACCGGGCGTCTCGCAGTCGGCCCCAGCCGTGCCACCGGTCGACGTCGATGCGCGCCGTGACGCGGGGACGGTCGCGCACGGCATACGGCTTGCCGGTGTAGTGCCGGGCGATGCGGTCGATGTCGACGAGGTCGGGGTCCTCGACCATCGCGGCGACGCGGCCCTGGAGGCTCACGTGCGTGATCCAGTTGTCGGGGTCCATGGCGCTGAGGCTGATCCGCGGGTCGGCCCGCAGGTAGTCGAGCCGCTTGCGGCCGCCATCCATGTTGACGACGACCTGGCCGTCCTCGAAGAGATACCACGTCGGCACGGAGACCGGCTGACCGTCGGGCCGCACGACGCTGATCGTCGCGTAGTTCGGGCGGCTGAGGAAGGCGACCACCTCGTCGGGCAACGGAGGCTTGGGCATGTGGGATCTCCTTTGGTGTCAGATGATCTCGCCGCGGTCTAGGTGGCGCTGAACCGGCGCTCGAGCTCGCGGAAGAACGCGTCGGAGAGGCGGGTGTACTGCTGCAGCGTGAGGCGCACCGGCTCACCCACGCGCAGTCCGAGGACGCTCCGCTCCGGGTCGAGGGCGATCTGGGTGTCCTCCATGACGGTGCCGCCGTTCTCCATCAGCGACCGGGCCAGCACGCGCACCTCGTTGAGGGCGTTGCCGTCCTTGCCCTCGACCCCCCGCAGCCGGTGCACGAAATAGCCCTCGAGCACGAGGAGCATGTTGTTGAAGTACTCGGACTCCAGCGACTCGAGGGCGCCCTCGAGCCCGGAGACGTCGGCGTCCCCGTGGTCGCGGGCGGCCTGGGCGACCTCGCGGAACATCGCCGTCTGGGTCTCCACGCGCGAGCGGCACGCATCGATGTAGTCGCCGTCGTACTCCTTCATGCCGAGCATGCCCTCAGCCTAGTCAGCCACGTCGCGTCGGCACCCCGAGCCGCTGTGCCGACCGGACGGCATACGGCTACCGTTGCGCTCATGGTGCGCGGCGAACGCAACGTGCTCGGGGGCGAGCTCGAGGTGTGCGGCACCGATCCCGTCACGGGCTTCTATCGCGACAGCTTCTGCACGACCGGCCCGGAGGACCGCGGCAGCCACACCGTCTGCGTCGTCGTCACGTCGGAGTTCCTCGACCACCAGCGCAGTGTCGGCAACGACCTGACGACTCCGCGGCCGGAGTGGCGCTTCCCGGGCCTCGTCCCCGGCGACCGGTGGTGCGTCGTCGCGAGCCGGTGGCTCGAGGCGCACCAGGCCGGCGCCGCAGCGCCCGTCTTCCTCGCGGCGACGCACGAGCGCACCCTCGACGTCGTGCCGTTGCAGCTGCTGCAGGCGTATGCCGCCGACGTCCCCGACGACCCGGGCTCGCTGCTCTAGGGCGGGCTACTCCTGCAACCGGGCGATCACGGCCCGGGCGATCACGGCATACCCCTCCGGGTTGGGATGGAAGTCGAGGTTGCTGCACATCGTCGTCCACTGGCAGATGCGGATGACGTTGAGCGGCACGTCGCCGTGCTCCGGGAAGGGCAGCGTGGGGGTGAAAGCCGTTGTCGAGAAAGCGCCCTCGATGTTGGCGACCTCGGCGTCAGCCCCTGCAGCCGCGGCGGCGATCGTGTCATTGACGCCGCCGGGGCCGGTCAGCAGGGTGACGGACGACAGCGCCGCGAGCCGGAAGAGCGGCGCGTCCGGGCCCAGGCGCAACCAGTAGACGAGGAAGGGGTCGTAGTAGTCGAGCACGATGATCTGCACGTGCGGACCCGCCGCCTCGCGCAGCGCGTCGAGGATCACCGGCAGGTTGGTGCGCAGCGTGTCGAGAGCCGGGTCGGTGCAGCTCGTGGGCAGCAGGACGAAGCCACAGGTCGCGACGTCGTTGCCGCCGATGTCGATGGTGACGAGACGCGTCGTGCGGCTGTGCGCGCGCAGGAACTCGACGGCCGCCGCGAGCTGGCTGCCCTCCTCGTAGTCGCACCTGCCGCCCGTGATCATCGAGGTCGTCGTCTCGCCCGAGCACGCGAGGTTGACGAGCTTCGTCTTGGGCGTGCGGTCCTGCACCGCGGCGAGCGTGGGCCCGACGTAGCCGTCGGTGCGATGGTCGCCCGTGCCATGGAGGTAGCCGGCGGCGAGCGAGTCGCCCAGTGCGAGATACCAGCCCATCGCGCGGGAGCCGGCCGTGGGCGACCCCGACGACACACCCGACGACACACCCGCCGGCGCACCCGACGCCACCGCGGCAGGCTGCGCGTGCGCCGTGCCGGCGGCGGAGACACAGAGAAGGAGCAGGGCGACGACGACGCCCCTGACGGTCGTGCGCATGCGGCCCTCCTGGCAGGCGGCTCACCGGGCCGGCCCTGCTTGCCGACTGCGCCGCCTCCCCGAGCATGGCACGCGCCCGGTGCGCGGTCACCCCCCGACAACGAATTCGGACGAAGCAGTTCCACCCGGAGCCCGGAGAGCACACAATCGTCGGACGACCCACCCTAGACACGACGGGAGCATCCCGTGCACGCGAAGCCAGCCGCCGCTGCGGCCGTCGCGGCGATCGCCGCTGCGCTCGGTGTCACCGCGCTGGCCGGGTGCACGGCCGACCGTCCGGAGGTCGAGCTGAGCCAGGCCGTGGCCGGCACGCCCGCACCGACGCAGACCGTCACGGTCACCGAGCTCATCACGCCGACGGTGACGACGACGGTGACGCAGACCCTGACGACGACCGCCACCATGACGGTGACCGCCCTCCCGCGCCCGAGCCTGACGGCCACGACGACCTTCAACCAGTCGCTCGCGACGCTCGACTACACCAACCTCATCGACGACGTGCGCGTGCTCGACGGCATGCCTGCCACGGGTGCGCCGACGGCCCTGCAGCTCGAGGTCCTGGCGCGCCACCTCGCCTCCCTGCGGGCCAACGGCGCCCCACCCGGCATCGACCCGCCGAGCTACTACTCGCGCATCGGCTCGCTCCAGCTCTTCGCCGAGGCCGCGTCCGACGAGGCGGCTGCCGGCTCGCCCCAGGCTGCGGGGCGCTACGCCGTCATCCGTCAGGAGACCTCGGTGCTGCTCTCGCTCGTCAACGGGGCGCTGCGCTCGACCTACGCGCTGCCGGCCCCGGCGACGCGGGCCCCCGCCACACCGGTGCCGTCGACGACCGGGACCAGCCCCGCCGCTCGGTGAGTGGCGTCCGGTTGCAGACCGGACAAATGGGACGTTGACTGGGTGCATCGCCGGCTGTCGCCGCCGGTGAGTCCCCGCAACTCACGACCCGACAGGAACGCACTCACATGTCCAGACGCTTCACCCGCACGTCCGTCTCGTTCGCCGCCGCAGCCCTGCTGGGCGGCATCGCCGCCTTCAGCGCCCCATCCGCGATCGCGGTCGGGGAGGGCCCGTCGTGCTGCACCAACGGCACGGTCAACACCTCGATCCTGCACACCTACGACTCGATGGTCGCCGAGCTCAAGACCCAGGCGGCCAAGCAGCCCCGCATGGAGCTCGAGGTCATCGGCCAGACCATCAAGGGCCGCGACATCCACCTCGTGAAGTACCTCGGTGACCCGTCCAACCCGACGATCCTCTACCTGACCCAGCAGCACGGCAACGAGCAGCTGACGACGGAGGGCACCCTCGAGTTCATCAAGAGCCTCGGCACGGGCAAGAACGGTGACGTGCTCGACGGGGTCAACATCCTCATCGTCCCGATGCTCAACGCGGACGGTGCGATGGGCGACGTCGACTTCTCGCTCGAGGACTACGTCGCCGCGGGTGACCGGCACCTGACCCGCTACAACGCGGCCCGGGTGGACCTCAACCGCGACCACGTCGCCAAGGCGCAGCCCGAGACGCAGGCGCTGCACGACAACGTGCTGCGGGCCTACGACATCGACTACGCGATCGACCTGCACCACCAGGGCACGACGAGCCGGGCCGGTGGTGAGCTCGTCTCCGGCTCGATCCTCTACCCGACCAACGGCGACGTCGGCGCCGAGACCCTCGCCGGCAGCAAGCGTCTCGGGGCCGTGGTCTACAACGCGATCCAGCCGACGGGTTGGGGCCACCTCGGTCGCTACGTCGGCGGCAGCGAGCGCACCATCGCCCGCAACGGTCTCGCCGCCGAGTACGGCATCTCGACGCTGCTCTTCGAGATGCGCGGCATGAGCGACCACGAGAACGAGAGCGCCGTGCTCGGCCAGAAGAGCAACGGCTACCTCATCAAGCAGACCGTCGTGACGCTGACGTCGACGGCACGCGCGATCGCCGACGGCTCGATCAACACCGTCGACGCGTCGTTCTGGGACACCCTCCCGGCCCAGCGCAGCTGAGCCAGAGCACCATCGACGTATGCCGTCCGGCCCGGGAGCGGAGGCGGGGCCCTCTCCCGGCCGGGCGGCATACCCGCGTCGGCCTGTCTGCGTCGGCCGGAGCGTGCGGTCTCACGGCGAGCGGCGACGTGGCGGATCAGCATGGATGTGGCGGCTCAGCCTCGCGTGCGATCGGCGCGGCGCCGGCACTCGCGACCAGATGACGCGCTGCAGCGCGAGCGTGACCCAGCCCGCGAGGGCCATGCCGACGATGTTGACGACGAGCTGCAGGCCGCTGCCCCAGACCTCGTCCCACGCCCCGAAGGCGAGTCCGAGCGCCACGTTGCCGGCCGCCGGGATCGTCGTCACGGAGATGAAGACCCCGCTCAGGCCACCGAGCCTGGCCGACGTCAGGGAGAGCACCCCGGCCGCCGCGGCGAGGATCGCGACGATGAACGACCACTTGTCGGGAGAGTAGATGAAGCCCGTCGCCGGTCGCGGGCCGGTGATGTCGTCGAGGGCGACCCAGCCGAGGGCCCGACCCACGAGCGCGGCCACGCACGTCACGAGGATCGCCACGGCGAAGCCGATCGCGAGGGCCCGGGCTGCGACGGCGAACAGCAGCGGTCGGCGGCGCACGAGCGCGACGCCGAGCGCCGCGATGGCGCCGAACTCCGGGCCCAGCACCATCGCCCCGATGACGAGGATCTGCGAGTCGAGGACGATCGCGATGCCGGCGATGAGGGTCGCGAGGGACATGAAGGACAGGTAGGTCCAGTTGAGCTCGCTGTCGTCGTAGGAGCGCTGGGCCACCTGTGCCCACACGACGGCATCGGCGCTGCTGCCGGGAGTCTCCTCGTCCGCCTCGAAGCCGGCGCGCGAGATCCACGTCGTCACCGGCTCGATCTGGAGGGTGCCGTTCTCGTGCACGCCGAGGTCGCGGAGCCGGTCGATGACGGCCGTGGCCCCCTCCCGTGCGACATCGGCGTGGACGACGTCCCCGACCGGGCGCACCGCGACGCCGCGCAGCACGGACAGCGAGCTCACGGCGGTCGAGTCGGTGAGGACCTGAGTGACGCGCTCGGTCAGCTCGTCCGGGATCGTGACGGTCAGTCGCAGCATGCCGCCCAGTCTTCACCCGCCCTGTGCCCCGCGCTCGGGGTCAGCAGTCGCAGTGGTCTCCGCGCCAGGCCTCCAGGCCCTCACGGACCGCGACGGCGGCGATCACCAGCGCGGCCACCGGGTCGGCCCAGCCCCAGCCGAGCGTCGCGTTGAGCAGCAGCCCGACGAGCAGCACGCCGGAGAGATAGGCGCACAGCCGTGTCTGCTTGCCGTCGGCCTCGACCGCCCGCGAGCCCAGTGCCTGACCGGTGCGGCGCTGGGCCCAGGAGAGCCACGGCATGATGAGGATCGAGGCGACGGCAAGGCCGATGCCGACGGGTGAGGCCTCAGGCTGCTCACCGCCGACGAGCGCTCCCACCGCCTCGAACGTCACGTAGGCGGCGAGGGCGAAGAACGACACCGCGAGCGCCTTGAGGGCGGCGCGCTCGCGCGACTCCGGGACCGCATGGCGGAACTGCCAGAGGATGATGAGTGCGCTCGACACCTCGACGGTGGAGTCGAGCCCGAAGCCGATGAGGGCCACCGAGCCCGCAGCGATGCCGGCAGCGATGGCCACGCCGGCCTCGACGACGTTGTAGGCGACGGAGGCCCCGGCCAGCAGCTGGGCGCGGCGACCGAGCCGCGCCTGTTCGGCCGGGTCGGCCACCCAGTGGGAGTGCCCTGCTGCACCGTGCTCGTGACCGACGTGATCGACGTGCCCGGCGTGATCGACGTGACCGGCGTGAGCGGCCGGGGCGTCGGCGCCGCCGTGACCGCGCCGGTCGACGGGAGTCAGCCCGAGGTCGGGGCGGCGACCCTGCGTCATGACGCCTGCCGTCCGGACGTCGGGCACAGCGCCACGGCGTCGCCGGTGAGGGCGAGGAGCCGTTCGGCTGCTTCGAAGATCTCGAGCATCGCCTCGGGCTCCGCGAGCCGGAAGAGCGAGGCCCGCCCCTCGGGCCGCGACACCACGAGTCCGCACTCGCGCAGGCAGGCGAGGTGCTTCGAGACGGTCGACTGCGCGAGGCCCAGGTGGGCGGTGAGGTCGACGACCCGGTGCTCCCCCAGCGTCAGGTGACGCAGGATCGCCAGCCGGTTGGGGTCGCTGAAGCCATGGAAGAGCAGCGCGGCCACGGCGAGAGCGTCGGCTGCATCGGGCTGATCCACCAGCTCTTCATCGATCATCTTCGCTGTCATCGCCATTAGGCGATGCTATCTGCAGGGTCGTCCCGCGTCCCGGCGGCGCACGTGCGGCTCGACTCCTTGACGGCCGGCGCAGCCGGGCGACATGGTGACCCCCCGTGACCCCTCACTCGCAGGCCCCGCACCTTCGGGCTCGCCTCGCCGCTGGTGCAGCCTTCTTCGCCCAAGGGCTGCTCTTCATCACCCTGACGACGCGACTGCCGCAGATCCAGGACCGCTGGTCGCTCGACGAGCTGGCCGTGAGCGGCCTGCTGCTCATGGTCGTGCTCCTGGCCGGGGTCGGATCCGTGCTCGCAGAGGTGGTGGCGGGGCGGACCTCGAGCGCGGTCGTCGTGCGGCTGGGCCTCGTCGTCGCGACCATGGGCTTCGTGCTGCTCCTCGTCGCCCCGACCTTCCAGGTCTTCGTCGGAGGGCTCGCGGCCTACGGCGTGGGACTGGGACTCGTCGACGCCTCGAGCAACATGCAGGCGGTGACGGTCGAGCACCTCTATCGGCGACCGATCCTGCCGTCAGCGGGCTCACGGCGCTCGCCACCCTCCCCTATCTCGTCGCGACCCTCATCGCCCGCGGGATCGGGGACGGGCTCGTGCACCGCTACAACGCGGTGTGGCTGCTGCGGATCTGCGGTGTCGTCGCCGCCCTGTCCCTGGCCGTCATCGTCTTCGCGCCCAGCTGGGTCGTGGCGGTCATCGGCTTCACCGTGCTCGGTGGAGCGGTCGCGACGATCGCGCCGCTGTCCTTCTCCGCTGCCGGGGCGATCGCCGGAGGGCAAGGACAGGGCGACGTGCGACGCATCGAACGGGTCGACCAGGTGGTGGCCCGCTTCAACCAGTTCAACTACGTCGGCGCCCTGCTCGGCGCCGTGCTCACGGGGGTGATCGGCTCCGACAACCTCCGCCTCGGCTTCGCCGTGCCGATGGTGCTGGTCCTCGGGATCATCCCGCTCGCCTCGCAGTTCGCGATCATCCGGACTCGGGCCGACGGCTCCAGCGCTCAGGAGTCATCCGGAAGAGGCACGACTCTCCCTCGTAGTACTTCTCGATGATGCCGAGGTCCTCCATGCCGAGCCGTCGGCACACGGCCTTGGACGGCTCGTTGTCGGTGTGGGTGAGAGCCAGGATCTCGGGCAACCCGCCGTCGAAGCCGTGCTGCACGACGGCCACCGCTGCCTCCGTCGCATAGCCGCGACCCCAGGAGTCGGGGTGCAGGTGCCAGCCGATCTCGACCTCGCCGTGGTCGGCGTTCGGGAGCGTCAGGAGCAGGGCCGAGCCGGCGACCCGTGCAGGCGCGTCGGCAGTCGCGCGGACCTCGACCGCCCAGAAGCCGAGCGGGGGGTTCGCGCTCCTGCTGTGGTAGCGCTCGATCCGCTCGTGCGCCTCGTCGAGGTCCTTCATCAGCACCGGCTCGCCGTCGCCGAGCCAGGTGACGACCTCGAGGCGGCTCTGGATGTCGAGCAGGCGCTCGGCCTCGTCATGGGTCCACGGCCGGATGACCAGGCGCGGGGTCTCGACGTGCATGGGCACACCGTGGCACGAGAGCCCGCCCGTCGTCACGCCGATTGCGCGTGCGACGCTCCGGGCACGGCAGGATGGCAGCATGCCCGACGACACCTCCGTGACCACCGACGCCATCGCCGCGTATGCCGCTGGGCGGCCGGAGCTCGAGGCCGCCACCGAGCGCTTCGTCGAGATGGTGCGCGAGCTGCTCGACGACGCCGGCATCAACTACCTGTCGGTGACCGGCCGCACGAAGTCGCTCGAGTCGTTCGCCGCCAAGGCCGAGCGGCGCCACGACGGCAAGCTGCTCCACCCCAACCCGCTCGTCGACATCACCGACCAGATGGGGGTGCGGGTCATCACCTTCGTGCCCGACGACGTCACGGCCGTGGCCAAGCTGCTCGCCGAGGAGCTCGCCGTCATCGACGACCGCGATATGGGTCAGGAGACGGCTCGGGCCGGCCGCTTCGGCTACGCCAGCCGTCACCTGCTCGTGTCGGTCGATGCGAGCCGCACGATCCCGGCGGCATACTCCTCGTTGCGCACGCGGAGCGCATCCGTGCAGATCCGCACGGTGCTCCAGCACGCGTGGGCCGAGTTCGAGCACGACATCCGCTACAAGGGCACGGTGCCCGAGGAGCACGCCCACGACCTCGACCGGCGCTTCACCCTCGCTGCGGGGCTGCTCGAGCTCGCCGACCGGGAGTTCTCCGCCATCCGGGTGCGCCTCCAGCAGGCCCTGCCCGAGAAGCCCGACGACCCCGACGAGCCGGGCGGCCACCACCCCGGCATCGACGCGCAGGATCTCGCCAAGTTCCTTGCAGGCAAGTACACCGACGCGGGCTGGTCGCGCGGAGACCACTACACCTGGGTCTCCGGCCTGCTCCTCGAGCTCGGCATCACCTCGGTGGAGCAGCTGGCCGAGGTCATCGCTCCCGTCGACGGCATCGACCTCGGCGCGCGGATGGGCTACCGCTACCCGCCGGGGGCGGTGCGGCGCCTCGACGACGCGCTGCTCGCGACCTTCGGTGAGCGCTACGTCGAGCTCCCGGGCAACGAGCACCGCCGGGCCTCCCTCGAGACGCGGCTGCGCAAGCTCCAGGACTGATCGCACCACCGTGTCGATTCCCTCGGGGCGAGTTCGTCAGGATGATGTGGCGAGGGTCGCCACGAGCGCCAGCGCCACACCGGCGCAGCGCACCAGAGCACGAAGGAGCCTGCCATGGCTGACACGTACGTCTACCTGATCCACGAGAGCGACTGGGACTCCGACGCCCTGCTTGGCGGCGGACCCGACGTCGACATGAACGCGTCGTTCCCCGAGCACGAGGCCTTCCAGAAGGCCGTGGCCGACCTCGGCGCCCGCATCGTCGGCGGTGCAGCACTGCAGAACTCCCGGCACGGCGGCACCGTCACCCCGGGCGCCACGGGCCGGCTGGTCGAGGAGGCCGTCTACACCGACGGCCCGTTCACCGACACCTCCGAGGTCATCAGCGGCTTCTACCTCGTCGAGACCGACGACGAGGACACCGCCCGACGGATCGCCGCGCTCGTGCCGACCGGCGGGCACACCGAGTGGCGCAAGGTCTTCCCGTCGGGGATGTGAGTGACGGGCGCGGGTGACTTCGAGGAGGCGTGGCCGCGCATCGTGCGCGCCCTCGCCTCCTTCACCGGCAGCCTCGACGATGCCGAGGAGTATGCCGCCGAAGCCGTCGCGCGGGCCGCCGCCCACGAGCAGTCCGGTGGGTCGCCGATCCAGTCGTATGCCGCATGGTGCACCTCGGTGGCCAAGCGCGCCTGGCTCGACGACGCCCGACGTCGCACGGTGGAGCGCCGGCTCGCCCCGGAGCTCGCCCGCCCCGACGCGGACCCCCGGTCCGCTCCTGTCACCGATCGAGCCTCCATGGATGCCGACGACCTCTCCCGCGCGGGGCTCGACGACCGCCTCGCCCTGCTCTTCGTCGCGTGCGACGAGGCGATCTCGCCCACCTCGCGCATGGTGATCGCGCTGCGGGTCGTCTGTGGCCTGACCGTGCCGCAGATCGCAGGGCACCTCGGCATCCAGGAGACCGCGGCGGCCGCTCGGCTCACGCGGGCCAAGCGTGCCCTCGCCGAGGCCCGCGGCAGCTTCCGCATCCCTGATGCGCAGGAGCGCGAGCGGCGGCTGCCAGTCGTGCTCGCCTGTGTCGCAGGCATGTTCACGGTCGCACATCGCACGGTGCTCGACCCGGTCGACGGCGTGGCCGACACCGGACGGCAGGCCCTCTCGATCGCCGACGCCGTCGTCGCCGCCTATCCGGCCGACACCGAGGCCCTCGGTCTGCGTGCCGTCATCCGGCTCGGCCTCGCCCGGCGGCCCGGTCGCATCGACGACACCGGCACCGGACTGGCTCTCGACGAGGTGGACCGCCACGCCTGGGACCTCGCCCTCCTTCGGGCCGGCCTCACGGATGCGACCGCGGCTGCCGCCGGCGACGGGCGCTTCGCCATCGAGGCGGCGATCTCCGGGCTGCACTCCAGTGCCGCCAGCTTCGCCGAGACCGACTGGGATCGCATCGTCTCGCTCTACGAGGCCCTGGAGCAGCGCTGGCCCTCACCCGCCGTCCACGTCGCCCGCCTCGTCGCGACCGCCCACGGACGCATCGCACAGGCGCGGGGCACCACCGCGGTCGAGCGGGAGCTGCGGACCCTGGAAGCCGGCCCCGCGGCATACGCGAGTCGAGACGCCGCCCTGGCGCTGGCCGACATCGCGTGGCGCACGGGGCGGCGTGACGAGGCCGTGGCGCTCTACCGCGACCTCGCGGAGGTCATGCAGGCCGAGCCGCTGCGGCGCTTCTGCCTGCGGCGCGCCGGTGGGCCGGCTGCCCACCCGTCGGAAACGGCGTGACCGCACGCCGCGGTGGCTCCACACTGGTGGCGTGCCCACCTCCAGCCAGTGGCTCGCCTTCCTCGTCGCCTCGATCCTCTTCATCCAGGTGCCGGGTCCGAGCCTGCTCTTCACCATCGGCCGCGCCCTGACCGTCGGCCGCCGCGAGGCCCTGCTCTCGGTCGTCGGCAACGGCGTCGGAGTCACGGTGCAGGTGCTGCTCGTCGCCGTCGGCCTCGGTGCCGTCGTCGCTGCGAGCGCCACGGCCTACACCGTCATCAAGGTCGTCGGCGCCGGCTACGTCATCTGGCTCGGCATCCAGGCGATCCGGCACCGGGGCGAGGCCCGGCAGGCCCTCGAGTCGCAGGTGGCGGCGACCCGCGGCCATGCCCTGCGCATCGGCTTCGTCGTGGGAGTCACCAACCCGAAGACGATCCTCTTCTTCGTCGCCTTCCTCCCGCAGTTCACCAACACCGCTGCCGGCCGGGTCGGCGTGCAGATGGCGGTGCTCGGCGTCGTCTTCGGCGTCATGGCGATCTGCTCCGACAGCATCTGGGCGGTGCTCGCCTCCAAGGCCCGCGACTGGTTCGCGCGCCAGCCCCACCGCCTCGACCGGCTCGGTGTGGCCGGCGGCACCATGATGGTCGGTCTCGGGGTCACGCTGCTCGCCCGCGAGTAGCAGCCCGGGACAGCCAAAACCCAGCCGATCCCCAGCCGATCCCCAGCCGATCTCCGGCCGATCTCCCTCACACCGGCCCCCGGCCTTTGGTATGACGGAGGGGTGACGTTCGGCTCGTCGGTGATGACGGGCCCGCCAGACACGCACGAGCGGGCCCGTCATCACGAGCGCGCTGTCTCCGACGCCGCCACGGCGTATGCCGCCCTGCCGCCCGACCAGCCGGTGCGTCTCGCCAAGCACACGTCCAACCTCTTCCGCACGCGCAGCGCACCCACGGCTGCGGGCCTGGACCTGTCGGCCCTCCAGGGCGTCGTCGAGCTCGATCCCAGGGCGCGCACGGCGCGGGTCGGCGGCCTGACGACCTACGAGCAGCTCGTCGACGAGCTGCTCCCGCACGGCTTCGTGCCGCTCGTCGTGCCGCAGCTGCGCACCATCACCATCGGCGGAGCGGTGACCGGGCTCGGCATCGAGGCGTCGTCCTTCCGCAACGGCCTGCCCCATGAGTCGGTGCTCGAGCTGCGCATCCTCACCGGCACCGGCGAGGTCGTCACCGCGACGCCCGACGGCGATCACGCCGACCTCTTCCGCACCTTCCCCAACTCCTACGGCTCGCTCGGCTACGCCCTCGACCTCGTCATCGAGCTCGAGCCGGCGCTGCCCTACGTCTGCCTCCGCCACGTGCGGTTCCCGTCGGTGGAGCAGCTCGTCGCGGCCGTCGACGAGGTGATGACGACCCGCGCCCACGAGGGCGAGCGGGTCGACTTCGTCGACGGCGTCGTCTTCAGCGCGACCGAGTGCTACCTCACCCTCGCCCGCTGGACCGACGACCTCGAGGGCCGCGTACGGCCGAGCGACTACACGGGCGACCAGGTCTTCTACCGCTCGATCCAGACCCGGCGGCGCGACGTGCTGACCGCCCACGACTACCTCTGGCGTTGGGACACCGACTGGTTCTGGTGCAGTCGCGCCTTCGGTGCCCAGATCCCGGCAGTGCGCCGACTCTGGCCCCGGCACCTGCTGCGCAGTGACGTCTACTGGCGCATCGTCGCCTTCGAGCACCGGCACCGGGTCATGGGTCGCATCGACCACCTGCGCGGCCAGCCGCCGCGCGAGCGGGTGGTGCAGGACGTCGAGATCCCGCTGGGCCGCACGGCCGACTTCGTCGCGTGGTTCCTGCGCGAGGTGCCGATCGAGCCGATCTGGCTGTGCCCCATCCAGCTCCGTTCCCGGGGCGACGGGCAGCGAGGTGTCACGGATGGCGACCCGCCCTGGCCGCTCTACCCGCTGCGCCCGGACGAGCGCTACGTCAACGTCGGCTTCTGGTCGACCGTCCCCATCGCGCCGGGCGCAGCCGATGGTGACGTCAACCGCGCCATCGAGCGGCAGGTGACCGAGCACGGAGGCCACAAGTCGCTCTACTCCGACGCCTACTACGACGAGGCCACCTTCGCCCGGCTCTACGGCGACACGGCATACCGGCCCGTCAAACGGCGCTACGACCCCGACGGGCGGTTCCCAACCCTCTACGAGAAGGCGGTGCAGGCGAGATGACGATGACCGTGGGTGAGGCGTTCGACCGGATCCTCGGCGAGGGGACCCCCTTCCATCTCGTGGCCTTCGACGGATCGACCGGCGGCAGCCCCTCGGGGCGGGTGGTGCGGCTCAAGAGCGACCGGGGGCTCAACTACCTCCTCACGGCGCCGGGAGAGCTGGGACTCGCCCGCGCCTACCTCGCGGGCGACCTCGAGTTCGACGGTCTCGACGAGGGCGATCCCTACGAGGTGATGCGGCTCGGCGGCGGCGGGCTCGTGACGCGACGGCTCGGCCCTCGCGACGCCGCCGAGCTCGTCGCCTTCGTCGCCCGGCTGGGGCTGCACGTACCGCCGCTGCCCGACGTCGAGACCCCCGGCCCGCTGCGCCGCCTCGCCCACGGCCTGCGTCACGCCCGCGAGCGTGACGCCGAGGCGATCCACCACCACTACGACGTCAGCAACGAGTTCTACGAGCTCGTCCTCGGGCCGTCGATGACCTACACGTGCGCCTGCTACCCGACCGACACCGCCACGCTCGAGGCGGCCCAGGCCTACAAGTACGACCTCGTCGCCCGCAAGCTCGGCCTCGAGCCCGGCATGCGGCTGCTCGACGTGGGCTGCGGGTGGGGCGGCATGGTGCGTCATGCCGTCGAGCACTACGGCGTCACTGCTCTCGGCGTGACCCTGTCGAAGGAGCAGGCCACCTGGGCCCGGGCCCGCATCGAGTCCGACGGCCTCGCCGGCCGGGCGGAGGTGCGGCACGCCGACTATCGCGACGTGACCGAGCGCGGCTTCGATGCCGTGAGCTCGATCGGCCTGACCGAGCACATCGGGGTGCGCAACTACCCCGCCTACTTCCGGTTCCTGCGCGAGCGGCTGCGTGACGAGGGGCGGCTGCTCAACCACTGCATCACGCGCCCCGACAACCAGCACCCGGGCCTGCCCTCGCGCGGCTTCATCAACCGCTACGTCTTCCCCGACGGCGAGCTCACCGGGTCGGGCGAGGTCGTGCGGGCGATGGAGGACGAGGGCTTCGAGGTGCGCCACCACGAGAACCTCCGCGAGCACTACGCGAAGACCCTCGCCGGGTGGAGCACCAACCTGTCGAAGAACTGGGACGACTGCGTCGCACTCGCCGGGCTGACGACGGCGCGGGTGTGGGGGCTCTATCTCGCAGGCTCGCGAGTCGCCTTCGAGCGCAACGAGATCCAGCTGCACCAGGTGCTCGCATCACGCACGGCACCTGAGGGCGCGTCGGGCTTCTCACTGCGGCCGCGCTTCGAGCCGTCACACCCCTGACCCACCACAATCGAGAGAGCAATCCGTCCGCACCCTGGGCCCCGCGCGGTCGCCGAGAACTGCGGACGGATTGCTCTCTCGATTAGTCAACGTGCGGGCCGGGCCGGCCAGCCGGAGCCGCCGAGGTCAGATCGGAGACCACTGACCTACTCGATCGAGAGAGCAATCCGTCCGCACCCCGGGGCCTGCGCGGTCGCCGAGAACTGCGGACGGATTGCTCTCTCGATTAGTCAACGTGCGGGCCGGGCCGGCCAGCCGGAGCCGCCGAGGTCAGATCGGAGACCACTGACCCACGCGATCGAGAGAGCAATCCGTCCGCACCCCGGGGCCCGCGCGGTCGCCGAGAACGGCGGACGGATTGCTCTCTCGATTGTTCAACGTGGGGGCTGGGCCGGTCAGCCGGAGCCGCCGAGGTCAGATCGGCGACCACTGACCCACGCGATCGAGAGAGCAATCCGTCCGCACCCCGGGGCCCGCGCGGTCGCCGAGAACGGCGGACGGATCGCTCTCTCGATTGTTCAACGTGGGGGCTGGGCCGGTCAGCCGGAGCCGCCGAGGTCGACGTCGTAGGCCTCGTAGATGAGGTCGCTGCCAGCTTGACGATGGCGCCTCAGCCGGCCCATGAGCGTCGTCAGCTCCTCGCGGAAGACGGGCAGGTCGGCCATCGTGCCGCCGTGCTCGAGCACCGCGAGGTAGCCGTTGATCGCCTCGCCGAAGTCCTGGTGCTCAGCCCGCAGGCGGTCGACCGCGGGCCGCAGCCGCGGCGACGACGACTGCACCCGGTCGTAGACGCCGCCCGGGCTCTCGGTCAGTGCGACGTGGTCGCCGAAGTCGTGGGCGAGCTCGGCCAGGGCGGCGCGCACGCGCTCGCGCCACAGACCTCCCTTGCCGATCGGCGACTCGAGGGCGAGGTCGACCGCGCTCAGCGACTCGTGCAGCTCGGCCCGGTGCGCCCGCACGCGCTCGAGGTAGGCGGCGAGCTCCGTGCCCGTGGTGACAGGCCGATCGGTGTCCTGCTCGAGCGCCATGGTGACCACCTCCGTGGCCCCATGATCCCGCCGCGACAGCGGCGCCGTCCAGAGGGAGCGTGCACGTGACGCAGCCGGCATCTCACCCGGGCCGCGGCGCATACATGATGACGGCGACGCCGACGAGACAGAGCAGCGCACCGGCGACGTCGAAGCGGTCGGGCCGGAAGCCGTCAACGACCATCCCCCACGCCAGCGAGCCGGCGACGAACACCCCGCCGTAGGCCGCGAGGATCCGGCCGAAGTTGGCGTCAGGCTGGAGGGTGGCCACGAAGCCGTAGAGGCCGAGCGCGATGACCCCGGCGCCGATCCACACCCAGCCGCGGTGCTCGCGCACACCCTGCCAGACGAGCCACGCACCTCCGATCTCGGCGACGGCAGCGAGGGCGAAGAGGAGCATCGAGCGGGCGACGGTCACGGGCCCATCGTCGCACCCGGTGACCTCCGGTCAGTGGGCGCGTGGTCAGAGGTCGCCGGACGCGCGCCGCTCGCCCTCGCTGCGCAGGATGCAGAACTCGTTGCCCTCAGGGTCGGCCATCACGACCCACCCGCGGCCGTCGGCCGTGCGGCAGTTCTGCACGACGGAGGCGCCGAGAGCGGTCACCCGCTCGACCTCCTCGTCCCGCGGACGGTCGGTGGGCTGCAGGTCGAAGTGCACCCGGTTGCGCACCTGCTTGGCATCGGGCACCTCGATGAAGAGGATTCGGTGCGACCCGTCGGGCGAGAAGATCATGCACTCCTCGTGCCCGGGCTCGTTGGGATCGTCCGGATCCTCGTGGTAGCCGAGCAGGTCGGCCCACCAGACGGACTGGCGATGCGCATCGAGGGCGTTGACGGTCGTGTGCGAGAGGTGAAGGGCCATGCCCGCCATCCTGTCGCGACCGACGCTCGGGCCGCGAGGTGATGCGCGAGCGCGGCTCAGCCGACCTTGCGGCGAGTGGCGCTCCAGCGCCAGATGGCCGTGACGATGACGGCGCCGACGATGGAGCCGAGGATGCCGCTGGCTCGCAGCTCGAGCCCGTCACCCGCGATGAGACTGGAGAGCAGGCCGCCGACGAAGGAGCCGAGGAGACCGGCCACGAAGGCCATCGTCCAGTCGATGCCCGTGCTCCCCTTGCCGAGGATGAGCTGGGCGGCTGCGCCGACGAGCATGCCGAAGAGGATGAGGGCGATGATGAGCATGGGCTGAGCATAGGTCTCGCCCCGAGCAGCGCGCACGCTCTCGTCGGCGCCCGTGCCGCTCGCGTCAACCGCGGTTGACGTACGGGCCGCACTCCGCCTAGCGTGTCAACTGACGTTGACGACCCGTGGAGGTTCCCGTGGAGGTGGACGAGGTGCTGATGATCGCGCGCGCGACAGGAGATGACGACCCGCGGGTTGCCCTCGCGGCGGCGCGCGAGCTGCGGCGGGCTGCCGACCGCACCGAGGCCGCGGTGGTGCGCCGCGCCCGGGTGGGCGGGATGGCCTGGGCCGAGATCGCGGAGCAGCTCGGGGTCTCGCGACAAGCCGTGCATAAGAAGTACGGCCGCCGCTGACGCGGACGCCTCGACGTCGGGGCCGTCGGGGCCATCGGACGGTCGGGGGCGTCAGAAAGCGGGCACTCGACCGGAGGGAGCGGTGCGAACTGCCCACTCGACGGTTGGGAGCGGTGCGAACTGCCCACTCGACGGTGAGGGGGCGGTGCGAACTACCCACTCGACGGTGGGGGGGTCGGTGTGCGCCTGGTCAACGGTGCAGGACGACGACGGTGTCGAGGGCTTCGCGTGGGCCGTCGTCGGTGTCGACCGGTCGGACGCGGATCTCGGCCACCTCGACCCGCGCGTCCGAGGCCGCGGGGTCCAACTGCGCCAGCACCTCGTCGGGGTCGTAGAGCACGGCCCGGTCGTTCGGCCCGCCCCAGCCGTGCTCGAGGTTGCGCCCGGCGTGGCCGACGACGACGAGGTGCCCTCCCGGCCGCACGGCTTGCAGGCCCGCGCGCAGCGCCTCCCCCAGCTGCGGGGGCGGCAGCTGGAGGTAGCAGAAGAGCACGAGGTCGTGGGTCTGACCGCCCGGCACCGGGAGCGTGGCGTCGGCGACGACGGCGGTCAACCGGTCGGCGCGGTCGCCGAGCACGGCCGCGGCCCGATCACGCAGGCGGCTGATCGCCACCTCGGAGTAGTCGGTGGCGAGCACCGTCCATCCCTGCTCGACGAGCCAGATCGCGTTGCGCCCCTCGCCGGCCGCGATGTCGACCGCACTGCCCGGCTCCATCGCACCGACGAGCTCGGCCACGAAGCGGTTGGGCTCGGCCGACCACACGAGCTCGGAGGCGGCATACCGCTCGTTCCATGCCTGGGCGTCCATGACCCTCATTGTGCTCGCCCCTCCCCCGCGCGGCACGCGGCTGCCCCCCGGAGGGAGGCCCACGGCGCGACCCTCAGACGCGGCGAGCCCGAGCCGTCAGCCCGTTCCGGGCGAAATGTCCCTAGAGTCCTGCCTTGTGTCTGACAACTCGGGGATCTCACGTCGAACCATCGTCCGCGGTGCCGCCTGGACGGCGCCCGTCATCACCCTGGCCGCCACTGCGCCTGCAGTCGCGGCCTCCGTCACGTGCCGCGCGACACGGACGGGCACGGCCGCGGTCGAGCTCCTCGGCGTCGACCGCATCGTGACCATCAGCCGCATCGGGCTGCCCCCGTGCGGCGGCGCGCCCGCCACGCCTCTGCGCGTCACCATCTCGGTGGGCCGTGGCGCAGCCCGTCTCGAGCCGGCCTCGACCTCGCTCTGGGGACCGAGCGGCGTCGCCGGCAACCCCATCACCTTCACGACGCTCGGCTCCTACGCCGCCGGGACCAACGGCCTGGATCTCG
Source organism: Humibacillus xanthopallidus (assembly GCF_044793955.1). Lineage (GTDB taxonomy): Bacteria > Actinomycetota > Actinomycetes > Actinomycetales > Dermatophilaceae > Humibacillus > Humibacillus xanthopallidus_C. The sequence goes on from NZ_CP084995.1 coordinate 4,480,089, forward strand.
GCATGATCGTCTCCGGCTACCCCGCCGGCACGACGCTGTCGTGGACGGTCTCGGCCGACGGCTACGTCGACAGCCGCGGCAGCGTCTTCATCAACTGACGGTCCGCGGCTCGAGCACCCTTCAGTCGACAGGGTTCTCGACGCCCTGGAGCCACGGCTCCAGGGCGGCCATCACGTCGGCGGGCACCTCGAGCTGAGGGGTGTGCCCCGCGCCGTCGAGGTATGCCGTGTGCCAGCTCGGGTTGAGCGCTGCCGTCCGCCGCGCTGCCGACACCGGCACGAGCCGGTCGAGCTCGCCGTGCACGAGGAGCACCGGCCGGTCGATGCCGGCGATGAGGGCGTCGTAGCGCCGGGGGCGCCGCAGGACCGCGAGGAGCGAGCGCGCGGCCATCAGGAAGTCGGCCTCCGGTGCCGGTGTCGTGCGGCGCCAGGCCGCGAGCTCGACACTGGCACTGACGAGCTCGTCGTCGGCGCGGGAGGCGTCGGCGAAGCACAGCGCGATCGTGCCGAGCACGCGCTGCCGGTCGCTGAAGCGCGCGTTGTAGCGGGTGAGCACGGCCTCGCCGACCCGCGGCACGGCATACAGCGCGAAGGTCGCGGCGACCTGGGGGTCCGGCCGCTGGCGCGGGATGGGCAGCGACGGGTCGATGAGCCCGAGACCGACGACCTGCTCGGGACGACGATCGGCGAGCAGGAGAGAGATCATCCCGCCCATCGAGTTGCCGACGAGCACGACCGGCCGGCCGAGCACCTGGTGGATGAAGCGGCTGAGCAGGGCGGCGTTGTGGTGGACCGACGACGACCGTCCCAGCGACGGGCTGAGCCCGAAGCCGGCGAGGTCGAGCGCGACGACCCGACGGTCACGAGCGAGGCGCGGCCCGAGCCCGACCCAGTTGAGGTGCGAGCCGCCGAGCCCGTGCACGAGGACGGCCGGCGGAGGGGCGCCGTCCTCGTCGCAACCCTCCGGACCGCCGAAGTCGACGTAGTGCAAGGGCCCGTCGAGGTCGACGGTGCGACTGGCCCCGCCCCACGGCGCGGCGAGGTCGAGGGGCGCGCCGGGGTGGGGCTCTGTCTCCGGCGACGCCGACCACGTGGACGGGACGGACGACGCGAGGGACTCCGACGGCTGGGTCGACATGAGGGGCAACCTACCCGGCCAACCTGAATGGCGGTCAGGCGTCGTGACGCGATGCACGCAGGTCGATGAGGCGGGCCTCCGCACGGTTGTCGGTGAGGGCCCGGGCGCGCTCGAGAGCCGCCGCGGCCTCTGCGGAGCGGCCCAAACGGGCGAGCAGGTCGGCCCGCACGACGTGATGGGCGTGGTAGCCGTCGAGCTCGAGGTCCTCGAGCAGTCGCAACCCCGCTGCAGGCCCGTCCACCTCGGCCACGGCAACGGCCCGGTTGAGGCGCACCACGTCGGTGGGGAGCACGGCAAGCAGCTGGTCGTAGAGCGCGACGACCTGGGCCCAGTCAGTGCCGGCGCCAGCGGCTGCGTCCGTGTGCACGGCGTTGATCGCGGCCTGGATCTGGAAAGGCCCGGGAGCGTTGCGGCGCAAGCACGCTCGCACAATCTCGTGCCCCTCGGCGATGAGCGCGCGGTCCCACAACGTGCGGTCCTGGTCGGCGAGCAGCACCGGGTCGCCACCCGCGTCGATGCGGGCCGGGCGGCGCGCCTCGGTGAGCAGCATGAGGGCGAGCAGCCCTGCCGCCTCTGGCTCGTCGGGCATGAGGTCGACGACGGCACGCCCGAGGCGGACGGCCTCAGCCGCGAGGTCCGGCCTGCCCAGCTCGGCACCCGTTGTCGCGGTGTGCCCCTCGGTGAAGACGAGATAGACGACGGAGAGCACCGAGGTGACCCGAGCCGGGAGGTCCGCGTCGCGCGGCACCCGATAGGGGATGCCCGCATCGCGAATCTTCCTCTTGGCACGCACGATCCGCTGCGCCATCGTCGCCTCGGGCACGAGGAAGGCCCGTGCGATCTCGGGCGTCGTCAGGCCACCGAGCAGGCGCAGGGTCAGCGCGACCTGCGCCTCCCTCGACAGCGCGGGGTGGCAGCAGGTGAAGAGCAGCCGCAGTCGCTCGTCGCGCACAGGGCCCTCCTCTCGGGGCTCGTCCGGGGTGGAGAGCAGCGCTGCCTCGGTCTGCCGTGCGTCACGGCTGGCCTCCCGGCGCAGCCGGTCGATGGCCCGGCGACGTGCAGTGGTGATGATCCAGCCGGCGGGACTGGGCGGCATACCGTCTCGAGGCCAGCGCTCGACGGCGACGGCGAAGGCGTCCTGCACGGCGTCCTCGGCGAGGTCGATGTCACCGAGGGCCCGGATGAGCACCGCCACCGCCCGTCCGTGCTCGTCGCGGAAGACGCGGGCGATGTCGGCGCTCGTCACCGGTCGGCGACCCGTGGAGTCGTGCGCGCTCACTCGGTGGTCGGCGCCTGCCCGGGGCCGCCCTCCTCGAACGGACGGATCTCGACAGCGAGCCCGGTGGCCCCGGCGATGCGCTCGGCCCACCCGAGCGCGATGTCGTAGTCGGCGGCGCGAACGATGGAGATGCCGCCGAGGTGCTCCTTGGCCTCGATGAACGGGCCGTCCGTGAGCAGCGCGTCGCTGACCGCGTCGGGCTTGCGCACGACGGTCGCCGAGCTCGTCGCTGCGAGCCCGCCGGCGAAGACCCAGCCACCGGCGGCGCGGATGTCGTCGTTGACCTTCTCGAGGTCGGCCATGACGACGGCGAGGTCGACCTCGGGCGGAGGCGGCCCGTCGCCGGAGAAGAGGCTGATGAGGTAGGTCCTGGTGGTGTCCATGGTCACTCCTGGTCTGTGCGCTGCGTGCGGGTGGTGGAGCCGGCGGCGTGGCCGCCGCTCACCCACTACACGATCGGCGCCGCCCTGGATCGACAGGTGCCACGCGCTCGCCCCCCGCTCAGCTGCGCCGTCGGTGCTCGACGAGGCCGACGAGGTTGCCCTCGGGGTCCTTCACGAAGGCCATCCACTCGTCGGTGCCGGCCGGGCCGAGCGTGTCGTCGTCGTGCCCGAAGATGACGTGCGGCGCGCTCTCGACGGGCACCCCGGCGGCGCGGAGTCGCTCGACCGTCGCGTCGATGTCGTCGACGCCGAGGTAGAGCAGGGCGCTCGGCGCGCCTCGGTCGAGCAGGAGGCGCACCCCGCCGAGGTCGAAGAAGACGAGACCCGGCGGGTCGAACGTCGCGACGGGTGCCCCACCGAGCAGATCGGCATAGAAGGCACTGGCGCGCTGGAGGTCGTCGGCGTGCTGGGCGATCTGCACGAGCGTCATGCTCCGCACGCTAGCCCCGTGCCCGGACCCCCGTCGAGAGGGCGCCGCACCGCCCGGGGGCGTGGTCGCAGCTGTCGCGACCACGCCCCCGAGCCCTGATGTCACCGGCGTGTCACCGGCGTGTCACCGGCGCTTGGTCACATCCCCGCTGCGCGCAGGCCGGTCTGCCACTCGATGAGATCCGCGATCTTGGACGCGACCTCGGCTCCGCCGACGAGCCCGTTGGCCTTGCCCCGCGCCGTCTGCAGCGCGTGAAGCGCGGCGTCGCGGTCACCGGCGTCGGCAGCGGCCTCCGCTGCCGCGAGCCGCTCCTCGAGCTGGGCCGCGAGCTTCTCGGATCGGACCGAGCCGTCGTCGGACGCCGCGAGCAGCCCCGCGACCTCGGTGAAGGTCACGCAGTCGCCGCCACCGCTCACCTTGCCCGCGGTCCACTCGATGCCGCCCTTGAGGTGCTCGAGGAACACCGGGTCGGAGTAGGAGGCGTCGACGTGGCCGGCGCCCTCGTACCAGGAGCGGCCGCCCTCGAAGTTGTGGCACCACGCGATCGGGTGGTCGGCGCCCATGCGGCCACCGGAGTAGGTGGACTCGTCGAGCGTGAGGAGCACGCGCACGTCGTCACGCGGGTTCGTCGTGAAGTTGTACCACTCGTCGAACCGGACCCACTCGAGCGGCAGGTGCTCGGTCGACGGGTGCGTCGGGTCCTCGACCCGCATCGTCGCCGTCTGCTGCGCCGGGTGGTTGACGAAGCGGGCCCCGCCGCCGGACAGCTTGGAGTACCACGGCACGGAGTGCATGGTGTCGGTCGCCGCGTGCAGACCGACGTAGCCGCCGCCGCTACGCATGTAGCCCTGGAACGCCGCGAGCTCGGAGTCGTTGAGCAGGCGCGGCGTGGCCGGGTTGAGGTTGTTGGTGTTGTCGACCGGCGAGGCGAACAGGATGGTCGCGTACTTCGACAGGTTCTCGGCACTCGTGAACGGCGTGCTCGACATCGTCAGCCCGGGCTGTCCGGGCGAGCCGGGACCCCACCAGCCCCCGGAGCTGTTGGGCGGGTCCCAGACGTCGACGGTGAAGCCGCTCTCCTCGCCCATGTCGATGACGGCGTTGGTCGTCTCGTCGATGTGCGAGTGGCGGAAGCCGAGCGTCTTGCCGACGACGAGGACCTTGTACTCCTCGCTGGCGCCGGCCTGGGGGCTGGCGTTCGTGCTTGCCGCCGAGTCGACGGCCCCCGCGGATGCCGCGCCGAACCCGAGGAGGAGCGCCGCGAGACCCGTCAGGGTCCCGAGCAGTCGTCCGGGTCCGACACGTCGATGTGTCGTTGTCATGGTTGTCTCCTTGTGTGGTGCCCGGGGCGGCGGTCGCCCGGGGGCCCGTCCCCCGGACCGCGGGCTGCGGTCCGGGGACGCTGGTGGGTCAGGGTCACCCCGGTGGGGGTCACCCCGGTGGGTTCACCCCGGGGTCGGGGTCACTCCCTGGTCGAGAACGCCGCGTCGAACGCTGCGCCGGACGGCTCGTAGGACGAGAGCCGGCGCACGAAGGAGAGCGCCTCGGGAGCTCCGACGAGGCGGTCCATGCCGGCGTCCTCCCACTCGACCGAGAGGGGGCCGTCGTAGCCGATGGCATTGAGCATCCGGAAGGCGTCCTCCCACGGCACGTCACCGTGGCCCGTCGAGATGAAGTCCCACCCGCGCCGGGGGTCCGCCCACGGCAGGTGCGACGACAGCCGACCGTTGCGGCCGTTGCCCAGACGCTTCTTCGTGTCCTTGCAGTGGACGTGGGCGATGTGGTCCTTGAAGTCCCAGAGGAACGCCACCGGGTCGATGTCCTGCCACACCATGTGGCTGGGGTCCCAGTTGAGCCCGAACGCCTTGCGGTGTCCGATGGCCTCGAGGGTGCGCACGGTCGTCCAGTAGTCGTAGGCGATCTCGGAGGGGTGCACCTCGTGCGCGAAGCGCACCCCGACCTCGTCGAACACGTCGAGGATCGGGTTCCAGCGGTCGGCGAAGTCCTGGTAGCCCGCTTCGATCATCGCGTCCGAGGCAGGCGGGAACATCGCGACGTACTTCCAGATCGAGGAGCCGGTGAAGCCCGTGACCGTCGTGACCCCGAGGGCGGCCGCGAGCCGGGCGGTGTTCTTCATCTCCTCGGCCGCGCGCTGGCGCACGCCCTCCGGATCGCCGTCACCCCAGACCCGGTCCGAGACGATGTCACGGTGCCGCGCGTCGATGGGGTCGTCGCACACCACCTGACCCTTGAGGTGGTTGGAGATGGTCCAGACCTTGAGGCCGTTGCGCTCCAGCACGTCGCGCTTGGACTGGACGTAGGCCGCGTCGTCCCAGCGCCAGGGGTCGAGGTGGTCGCCCCAGCACGCGATCTCGAGGCCGTCGTAGCCCCACTCCCCGGCAAGTCTCGCGACCTCCTCGAAGGGCAGGTCCGCCCACTGTCCGGTGAAGAGGGTGATGGGTCGTGTCATGAGGTGCTCTCTCTTTCTCTCGGTGCGGTCCCAGGTGCGTGGGACGTTGGTAGATTGCGGCGGACCGATGCCGGGACGGAGCGCAATGCCCCGGCGTCGGCCGCCGGGACGCGGACGCCGTAGCGCCCGCGCCCCTCCGCCGCGGGGAGCGAGGGCCCCCGCCGGCCGGTGGGGCCGAATCCCCACCGGTCGGTGGGTGGTCCACCGGTGCGAGACCGGATCGGGACCACGCTCCCCACGACGGAACTCATCTCAGCGACCGACCGGCATGAGGTCGGCCAGGCCGAGCATGACGGCGCGGAGCTCCGCCTGCGTCACCACGGTCTCGACGCGGGTCACGAACGCGTCGACCGCGCGCTCCGCCGCGTCCGTCCGGCCGGCGGCCGCGTGCCTGTCGACGTTGTCGAGCCGGTCAGTGAGCCCCTTGGCCTGCTGGGCCTTGAGGTCACCGGCGTCGACGTGGTCCGCGATGACGAGTCGGGCGACCGTCACCGGCTGCTCCAGCGTGAATGTCACGGTGGTGGCGTTGCCGGCGACGTCGTGGACCACCAGCGTGTTCTCGCCCAGCCTGGCGCCGAAGGCGCCCGGCACGACCGAGTTGAGGTCGGACCACACGTTGTCGGTGAGGTCCTTCTCCACGCCGTTGAGGGTCAGGCGGTCGACCTTGTTGGCGTCGTTCAGCTTGAACGACACCTTGGCGTAGGTGCCGTCGCCGCCGAGCGTGAACTGCGCGCCGTCCTTGACGGTGACCTTCGGTCCGGTGGTGTCGAGGGTGAAGGTGACCGTCGTGCTGTTGCCCGCGACGTCGAAGACGACGAGCGTGTTGGTCCCCTCCTTGCCACCGAAGACACCGGGCTTGACGCCGTTGAGGTCGGACCACACGTTGTCGGTGAGGTCCTTCTCCACGCCGTTGAGGGTCAGGCGGTCGACCTTGTTGGCGTCGTTCAGCTTGAACGAGACCTTGGAGTAGACCCCGCCCGAGCCGACCGTGAACTCGGCGCCGTCCTTGACGGTGACCTTCGGTCCAGTGGAGTCGATCTTGACGACCACCGTCTCGACCTCGGACACGTTGCCGGCCCCGTCAGTGGCCCGGAACGCCACCGTGTGGGTGCCGTCCGTCGTCAGGCTGACGGGACCGGTGTATGCCGCCCACGCGCCGTCACCGACGCGGTACTCGATGGCGGGGGCCGTGGTCACGTCGTCCGCTGCCGTGGCGCTGAGCGTCACCGGCGAGCGGAACCACCCGTCGGCCCCGTCAGGAGAGGCGGGGTCGGTGGTGACCGTGACCGTCGGCGCCGTCGTGTCCGGGGCGTCACAGTCCGTGGCGGTGTCGTCCGGGGTCAGCGTGAAGTAGTCGAACTTCGCGGTGATCGGCAGGGCCGCGGCTTGGTTGGCCGTGCCCCAGAGACCGATCCTCGGCTCGTTGATCCCGGCGAGGGACCGCGTGCCGCTGATCGTGCTCCACGTGTTGCCGTCGGCGCTGTACTGCGCCGTGACGTCGAGCCCGTTGCTGCTCGACAGGCGCAGCCAGAAGGTCTCCGGGAAGGAGGCCCCGAGGGCGGCCGAGTTCGTCTCAGACGCGGTGCCCCCGATCTCGGTGAGGAACTGCACGACGCGGCCCGCGGGGTCAGGCGATGCCGTCCGTCCCTGCATGACGAGCTTCAGGTAGTTGTTGTCGTCCCCGTAGATGATCAGGCCCGCCTGCTGGTACTGGCGGACCGCGGGGAAGCTCACCTTGGTCGTCGCCTCGAACGCGCCACCGGGGAGGTGCTGCAGCACGAGGTTCGGCGTCGCGCCACCGGTGGCTCCGTAGAGGTCCGGTGCCGCGAGCTTGATGACGAGGTGGCCGTCCTCGACGGACAGGTCGCCGTCGACCCGCACGTTGCTGCCCCACCGCGACGTGTCGAGCGCGCTGCCGTCGAAGCCGTCCGACCGTCCCGTGAAGCACGTCGGCAGCGGTGCGTTGACCTTGACCGTGACGTACGTGGACGCCTTCGCGCCGCGGGAGTCGGTCGCGGTGACCGTCGCCCGGAAGCTGCCCGGCTCGGTGTAGGTGTGCGTCGCCGTGCCGGTCTGGCCGGTGTCCGCGGTCGAACCGTCACCGAAGTTCCACGCGTACGTGATCGGGTCGTCGCCGTCGGGGTCGGTGGCCGTCGCGGTGAACGCGACCGCGAGCGGCCCGTCCCCGGTCGTGGGCGTCGCCGTCAGGCTGAGGTCCGGACGCTGGTTCTCCGTGATGCCACGGCCGCCGAAGTCGATCCAGTTGACGTTCGACCCACCGGTGAGCTGGACGAAGTAGAGCGGTCCGGAGACGGTGGCGGTCTCGCCACTCACCGCACCCGAGAAGTACTCGTACTGCTGCCAGCCCGCCGTCTGGTCGACCCGGATCCGGGCGACGGTGGGGCCGTCGGGCGAGCCCGTCCGGACCTCCCAGTCGGCGCCACCGACGTCGGATGCGGCGCGCAGCGTGATCCTGTCGATGTTCGTCAGGTTCATGACGTCCCACCGGATCCAGTCACCGGGCTCGATGTAGCCGATGTTGCTGCCACCGCCGAGCGAGTCGCTCGCGGCCTCGACGACGACACCGGGGTCGCCGTTCGTGCCCGCGCCGACGCGACCGGTGGCGTCGAAGAACTCCGCCTCCTTGCGCTTCGTGTGGACGACGACCGTGTCCTGACCCGTGAGGGCCGAGGCGCCGGCGGCACCTTTGTCGGTGTAGGTGGCGGTGATGGTGCCGAAGATGTCGGCACCCACGTGGCCCTCGTCACCGGGCAGCGGGAAGGTGCCGGAGCATCCCGTGTACTGCTCGTAGCCGTGGGCGTGCTCGTCGTGGCCGAGGGCCGGCTGCACGACGACCTTGTCGCAGTCGATCGTGCCGTCCTCCGGGTCGGTGACCTTCACCTCGTAGGAGATCGTGTCGCCGAACTCGAAGAAGCCGCCGTCGACCGGGGCGATGATCTCGACCTTCGGCGCCGTGTTGCCGACGACGATGTCGATGTTCGACACGGCCGTGCGCCCGTCAGCGTCGGTGACCGTGAGGCGGGCGGTGTAGTCGCCGACCGCCGTGTAGGTGTGCGACGTGACCGCGTCGGTCGAGTCGGTCGTGCCGTTGCCGTCGAAGTCCCAGGCGTAGGTGACGTCGGTGCCGTCAGGGTCTCGCGACCCCGAGCCGTCGAAGTCGACCTTGAGCGGTGCCGGTCCTGACAGCGGCGAGGCGGTGGCCCGGGCGACCGGTGCCCGATTGCCCTGGACGTAGTCGATCCGGTAGATGCCGGAGTCGGCGTTGTTGCCGCCGAAGCCGCTGCCCCACTCGATCATGTAGAGCGCGCCGTCGGGACCGAACTGCAGCGCGTGCGGCCGCGTCATCGCCAGGTCGGGAAGGAGGCGGTTCAGGTCGACGACCCCGGTGTGCTCGTCGTTCAGCTGCACCGTGAAGAGCCGGCTGTTGTTCCAGTCGGCCCAGATCGCCTTCTCGTCGAAGTACTCCGGCCACTTGCGGTCCGACTCCAGGTCGGGGTCGTAGGCATACGTGCCCGAGGTCATCGGGGCACCGCTGCCACCGATCTCCGGGTTTGCCGTGCTCGTCTTGCCCTGCCACAGCTCGGCGCCGATGGCGGGCGGCAGCTGGGTCAGGCCCGTGTTGTTGGGCGAGTCGTTGACCGGTGCGGCGCAGTTGTAGGCCGAGCCGGACTGGGTCGTGGCGAAGTCGTAGTCGATGTAGGGGGTGTTGGCACCGACGCAGTAGGGCCAGCCGTAGAAGCCGGGCTTGTCGACGATGTTCCACTCGACGCGCCCGTCCGGTCCACGGCTCGGGTTGGAGGACCCCGCGTCGGGGCCGTAGTCGGCCACGAGGACCGCACCCGTCTGCTCGTCCAGCCCGATGCGGAAGGGGTTGCGGAAGCCCATGCCGAAGATCTCGGGACGGGTCTTTGCGGTGCCCGGGGCGAAGAGGTTGCCCGTGGGGATGTCGTAGCCGCCTGCGTCCTTGGGCGTGATCCTGAGGATCTTGCCCGACAGGCTGTTGGTGTTGGCGGACGAGCGCTGGGCGTCCCAGGCGACCCGGCCGGTGCGCTCGTCGAGCGGCGCGTAGCCGTCCGAAGCGAACGGGTTGGTGTTGTCGCCCGTCGCGATGTAGAGGTTGCCGTCGTTGTCGAACTCGAGGGCGCCGCCGGCGTGGCAGCACTCGTTGCGCTGCACCGGGATCTCGAGGATCTGCGTGGCCGATGCGGCGTCGAGCGTGTTGCCGCTCATCGTGAACCTCGTGACCCGGTCGACCGACGCAGCGCCGGCCGGCGAGTGGTAGAGGTAGAGCCAGTTGTTCGTCGCGAAGTCGGGGTCGAGAGCGATGCCGAGGAGGCCGAACTCCTGCCCGGTGTAGACCGGGATCGTGCCGGCGGTGGAGACGTTGCCATTGGGCTGGATGACCCGGACGTCACCATTGCGGTCGACGTAGAACACCCGGCCGTCCTCGGCGATGTCGAGCTCCATCGGGTTGGCCGTGTTGTCGTCGAGCGTGACCTTCTCGAAGCTGGACGAGAGCGTCGCAGCGCAGTCGGCCGGGACCACGCCAGCGGCAGTCCGGATGCCACCGAGGAGGTGGGTGAGGAACTGCGGGTCGGCGAAGCTGGCGTCGGTGTGGCCGAGGCCGGTGTACCAGGCGCGGCCGCCGTCGTAGTCGCGGCACCACGAGATCGGGTGCTCAGCGCCCATCGTGCCGCCGGAGTAAGAGTTCTCGTCGAGGGAGGCCAGGACGTGCACCTTGCCCGTCGGGTTGCTGCGGAAGTTGTAGAGCTCATCGATGCGGTTCCACAGGCTGGGGAGCTCGGCGGTGGACGGGTGCGCGTGGTCTGCCACCTTGACCGTGTGGGTGGGAGTGCCCGCGGGGTGGCCGGAGAAGTAGGCCCCGACGAGCTCGCCGTACCACGGCCAGTCGTACTCGGTGTCGGACGCGGCGTGGACTCCGGCATAGCCGCCGCCACCCTCGATGTAGCGCTCGAACGCGGCCTGCTGGCTGGTGTCGAGCACGTCGCCGGTCGTCGAGAGCCAGATGACGACGTCGTACTTGGCGAGGTTGGCGTCTGTGAAGGCGCCCGCGTCCTCGGTGGCGTCGACGGTGAAGCCGTGGTCGGTGCCGAGCTTCTGGATCGCCGCGATGCCGGCCGGGATCGACCCGTGGCGGAAGGCGGCGGTCTTGCTGAAGACCAGCGCTGTGAACGGGTCGGTCTCGCCGTGTCCGTCGTGGGCGGACGCCATCCCGGCCGACCACAGGACCGCCATGGGCAGTGCGACGAGCATGGCGACGACGACGGCGACCAGTCGCCGTGTTCGTAGCCATGCCCTACTCGTGAGCAATCTCATCCCCTGCTCCTCCTTGAGAAGGTGGTGTGGTGCGCTCCCTGCTGCCCGGGGCGGGTCCCCCGGCCGTTCGGCCCTGGTGGTGCGGTGCTGCTCAGGTGTTGCTCAGGTGCTGCTGGTGGTGGTCGAGGCGGTGTCGATCCGCGCCGGGGTCTCGGGCCGGCGCCCCCTGCCTGCTCAGCGCGAGCCGAGCCGGACGTCGGCGGTGCCGGTCATGACAGGGCGCCCGAGGTCTCGCGAACGTCGGCCCGGAAGGGCACGAGGCCCGGCTCGTCGAAGACGTGGCGCGTGGCCCGCAGGGCGCCGCCGCGCACGGCTGCGGAGAACCCCAGGGTCGACAGCTCGATGCTGCAGCCCCCGGACTTCGGTGCGAACACCTCCGTGTCGAGCTCGGAGCGCAGTCGTGGCGCGAACCACTGGCCGAGGACGGCGAAGTAGCCACCGAGGACGATCATGCCGGGGTTGAAGATGTTGACGAGGCTGCCGCAGCCCTGGACGAGGCCGTCACCGATCTGCTCGACGGCCGCGCGGGCGACCGGGTCACCCGCCTCCAACCGGCTCCTGACCTCGTCGAGCCGTTGGACGACGTCGATCGACGGGTCGCGCACCGGGTCGCCCTGCGGCGCGAGGGCGCGCAGCAGGGCGCCGAGACCGACGACGGTCTCGAAGCACCCGACGCGACCGCACCGGCAGCGGCGTCCGGCCGGGTCGACCTGCATGTGGCCGAGCTCGCCGGCGAAGCCGCGGCTGCCGCGCAGCAGCCGGCCGCCGGTGACGATGCCACCGCCGACACCCGTGGCCCCGGTGATGAGGAGCAGGTCCGGGGCGGCCGCGCGGCCGCGCACGTCGAGCTCGGCCAGGACAGCCGCGTTCGCCTCGTTCTCGAGCAGGATCGGATAGGCTGGCTCACCGAGGTGGCGCCGCAGCGGCTCGAGGACAGCCGTCTCGTGCCACCCGAGGTTGGGGGCGTCCCACACCAGACCCGAGGCCGGGTCGGTGATGCCGGGCAGCGCGAGCGTGAGGCCGACGGGCACGGCGCCCCCCGCGGCGAGCGGCTCGATGACAGAGCCCACAAGGCCGGCGAGGCGGCGCAGGACGATCCCGGCCTGCAGGCCTGCGGTGTCGAGGGCCAGACGCTGCTCGGAGACCACCTCGCCGCGCAGGTTCGTCGCCATGATCGAGACGTAGTCGATCGCGACTTCGGCGCCGAGGGCGATGAAGTTCGTGGCGTCCAGCTCGATCGTCTGGCCCGGTCGGCCGACGCTGCCCCGCTCGATCTCGCCCTCGCGCACGAGACCCCGACCGAGCAGCTCGGCGACGAGGCTGGAGACGGTGGCCTTGTTGAGCCCCGTGTCCGCCGCGATGCGCGCCCGGGAACGGCCCCCGTGGACCCGGAGGTGGTTGAGCACGACGGAGAGGTTGTGGCGTCGCACGCTCATCTGGTCGGCGGTGTGGTGGGCACCGAAGCGCGACGCTGAAGCCTCCGAGACCATGACGGCCCCCATCTGCGATGTGACCAGCGTCGTCGCTAGTACGTTGGGACAACAAACTAAAGAGGTCACGTCGCGATCGTCAAGGTTTATGGTGTTTTTCCCGTGAAGGACCTGTGCGTCACGATCTGCGCCGTGGAGCGCAGGGAGCGCATTCTTTCTCGGCGAACCCGTGGTCCTGGGGGTGGTCATTGGGGTGCTCATGGGGTGGTCACTGGGGCCGGCTGGTCGAGAGGGTCGCCCCTGCGGCCTCGAGCACGAGGTCGTGGACGTCCGCCGCGGCCACCGTGTCACGGCGCAGGGCCGCGTCGGAGGTGAGGACGACGGGTCCGTCGGTCGCGTCGTCGGGCAGGCGTCCGTGGCTGCCGCGCACCCACCGCGGGTCGAGCGGGACGACCGTCATCGCATACCGCAGCCCGAGCTTCTTGCGCAGGAGGCTGAGCCCCGCGCGCGCCTTGGCCGAGCGGTCGGCGGGGTCGAAGAAGAGCTCCGCCGGGTCGTAGCCCGGCTTGCGGTGGATCTCGACGCCCCGCGCGAAGTCGGGCGCACGGTCGTCGTCGAGCCAGTAGTAGTAGGTGAACCACGCGCGCGGGTCAGCCACGAGCACGAGGTCGCCGCTGCGCTCGTGGTCGAGGCCGTATGCCGCCTGGCCGGCCTGGTCGAGCACCTGCTCGACGCCGGGGGTGGCGGCCAACAACCCGCGCACCTGCTCGAGTCGCTCGGCGTCCTTGACGTAGACGTGCGCCACCTGGTGGTCGGCCACGGCGAAGGCCTCGGAGGCCCACGGGTCGAGGTACTCCATGCCGGCCTGCGTGTGCACCTCGAGCAGACCCGCTCGCCGCAGCACCCGGTTGACGTCGACGGGCTGGTCGACGGCGGTGATGCCGTACTCGCTCACCACGATGACGCTGACGCCGAGGCGCTCCGCGTCGTCGAGGAGCGGGGTCAGGGCGGCGTCGAGCTCGGCGGCAGCGTCCCTGGCCTGCGGAGACTCGGGCCCGAAGCGCTGCAGGTCGTAGTCGAGGTGCGGCACGTAGGAGAGCGTCAGGTCGTGCTCGGGCAGCAGGATGCGCGTGGCCTCGATGATCCAGCGCGACGAGGCGATCGACGCCGTCGGTCCCCAGTAGTGGAAGAGCGGGAAGTCGCCGAGTCGCTCGGTGAGCCGGTCGTGCAGGGCGACCGGGCGGGTGTAGCAGTCGGGCGACTTGCGGCCGTCGGCGTGGTAGATCGGGCGCGGCGTGACGATCGAGTCGACGTCCATGCCCATCGCGTACCACCAGCACACGTTGGCCACCCGCGCGCCGGGGTGGGCCCGGCGCAGGGCGTGCCAGACCTTCTCCCCCTCGACGAGCGCGTTGTGCTGGCGCCAGAGGAAGACCTCGCCGAGGTCGCGGAAGTACCACCCGTTGCCGACCGCCCCGTGGTCGGCGACCGGGCGGCCGGTCAGCATGGTCGACTGCACGGAGCAGGTGACGGCGGGCAGCACCGTCTCGAGCGGGGCCTGCGATCCCGAGCCGGCGAGCCGGCGCAGGCGCGGCATGTCCTGCAACGCCCGCGGTGTCAGCCCGACGACGTCGAGGAGCAGCACCTTGGTGGGTGCACCCGGCTGCGGGGTGGAGGGGGCGTCGGTCGTCATGCGGGCTCCTTGAGTCCGAGGTCGATGAGCGTGTCGCGCAACCACGCGAGCTCACCGGCGATGCTGCGGGCGAGGTCGTCGTCGGTGGTGGGCCGGTGCGCCTCGGGCACGACCGACCACGTGTAGGTCTCGACCTCGAGGTGGTCGGTGAGCGCGGTGTCGCCGCCGACGAGCACACCGAGGGAGGCGCACAGGTCGTCGGTGGTCGCGGAGAGGGGTGGCTCGGGGGCGTGACCGAGGGGCACGTGGAAGTGCACCCGCCACGGCCGCTCGACCCCACCCGGCGCGGGGTCGAGCGGACGGTAGCCCCCCAAGGCCTCGCCCAGGTCGTCGCGGGCGCGCAGGGGCCGGCCCACACCGTGCTCGGCATCCTCCCCGAGGGCGCGCACCTGGTGGAGGAAGCGGTCCTCGTCGAAGGCGGCCAGCGCGGTGCGGGCCGCCTCGTCGGCGGGGTGCTCGATGTGGAGCCCGGCCGACACCTGGGCCTTGACGACCTGGCGGCCGGCCGCAGCGAGACGGGGCACCGCGACAGCGGCGTCCTCGAAGCCGACGGCGAGGTGGCAGAGGTCGAGGCAGACGCCGAGCACGTCGGTGTCCCAGTCGCTCATGCGCTCGACGAGCTCGGTCGTCGTCTCGACGACACACCCGGGCTCGGGCTCGACACCGACGCGGATCTGGCGGCCGGTGCGCTCGCGGAGGGCGTGGAGGTGGTCGGCGAGCCGGTCGAACTGCTCTGCGGCGAGCGTCTGCCGGTCACGCGCCCACGGGTGCCGCCAGGCAAGGGGAAGGGTCGAGATGCTCCCCCGCGCTGCGTCGTCGGGGAGCAGGCGGGCGAGCACCTCGGTGAGGTGGACGGTGTAGGTCAGGCGCGACGGCTCGGTCCAGTCGGGGTGGTAGACCCGGTGCTTGACGACCTCGTCCTGGAAGCCCCGGTAGGGGAAGCCGTTGAGGGTCACCACCTCGAGACCGCGCGCGTCGAGCTCGCTGCGCAGGCGGTCGGTGGCGACCGGGTCCTCGGCGAGGGTGCGGGCGACGGGCGCGCTCAGCCACAGTCCCAGGCCGAGCACGTCGGAGCCGAGGTGCTGCCGCACGGGCAGGGCGAAGCGGTCGAGCTGGCCGACGATGGTCTCGACGTCCTCACCGGGGTGGACGTTGGTGCAGTAGGCGACGTGGACCGTCTGCCCGTCGGCGTGCCGGAAGCGCACGGGTCAGTCCCTTGCGCCGCGCAGCACGGAGTTGCCCATGAAGCTCTCGGCCCCGACGAGCTCGGCCTGTGGCCCCTGGGTCTCCGGGAGCTCGAGCCGCCCGCTCTGGGCATAGAACTCGACGGGGTTGCGCCATAGCACCCGGTCGACGTCGTCGGCGGTGTAGCCCGCCGCGAGCATCGCCTCGGCGACACGCACCGTCTTGAGCGGGTCGCTGTTGCCCCAGTCGGCAGCGGAGTTGACGATCATCCGGTCGAGGCCGTAGCGCCGCAGGATCTCGACCATGCGGTGCTCGTCCATCTTGGTGTCGGGATAGACGGAGAAGCCCATCCAGCAGCCCGATTCGGCGACGACGGCGACGGTCATCTCGTTGAGGTGGTCGACGATGACGGCACCCGGCTCGACCGCCGACTCGCGCACGACGTCGAGGGTGCGCCGCGTGCCGGTCAGCTTGTCGCGGTGCGGGGTGTGCACGAGCGCGGGCAGCTCGTGCTCCGCCGCGAGGGCGAGCTGGGCCGCGAAGACCTCGTCCTCCTCCGGGGTCATCGAGTCGTAGCCGAGCTCGCCGACGGCCACGACACGGTCCTTGACGAGGTAGCGCGGTAGCACCTCGAGCACCTCGCGACAGCGGGGGTCGTTGGCCTCCTTGGGATTGAGGCCGATCGTCGCGTGGTGGGCGATGCCGTACTGCGACGCCCGGAACGGCTCCCAGCCCAGGATCGCGTCGAAGTAGTCGACGAACGAGCCGACGCTCGTGCGTGGCTGGCCGAGCCAGAAGGAGGGCTCCACGACGGCCCTGACGCCGGCGGCGTGCATGCGCACGTAGTCGTCGGTCGTGCGGGAGGTCATGTGGATGTGCGGGTCGAAGATGCGCACCGGAGGCTCCTTCAGTCTGCCCGGGAGGGGCTGGGGTCGGGGGTGTCGACGAGGGCGAGAACGGTGAGGGCGTCGGGCGGCACGACACGGCCGGCGGCCTCGCGCTCGGCGGCGAAGTCGCGCACCATGCGGGCGAGCTCGGCGTCGGCCCGCTCGGCGAGACCGGACACCTGCTCGACCGGGATGCCCATGAAGATGACCTTGAGCACCGCCTGACGCCAGGCGTCGTCGTCGAGGTGGGTGGCTGCATATGGTCCGACGGCCGCGCCGACAAGTCGAGTGTCGTTGGTGCGCAAGGCATCTCGCACGACGGGGAGCGCCGCGTCGCCGATGCGGGCAGGGCGGCCGGGGGCATCGAGCGCTGGCAGGGCGAGCAGCACGGCCCGCCGCTCGGCCGGGTCACCGTGCTCATAGACGCGGCTCACGACCTCGATGACGTATGCCGCGTCGCCGGGGATCGCGAGCAGCAGTGCCTCGCGCGCGGCGTCCCCGTCAAGGCCCTCGCGGGCCGCGGTGCGCGCCGCCGCCGGGAAGTGGCGCTCGATCGTGGCGGGGTCGCTCGCGACCTGCGCGAGCGCGTCTGCAGTCGTCCTGGTCGTCGTGGGGCTCATCGGGCCACCTCCTGCGGTCGTCGGTGCGGACGGTCCACCTGCGCCCGACGCTCGGCGTCACGCAGGAAGTCGAGGCTCGACGCCGCGAGCAGGGGCGCGGCGTGCGAGTGACGAGGCAGCTCGACGGCGACGAGGCCGGTGAAGTCGATCGTCGACAGCGCCGCGAGCACCGGCGGGAAGTCGACCTCGCCCTCGCCAAAGGGCAGGTGCTCGTGCACACCGCGTCGCATGTCGTCGATCTGCACGTTGGCGACGAGGGCGCCGGCGCCGAGCACGCAGTCGGCGGGGTCGGCGTCCTCGGTGCAGCGCAGGTGCCCCACGTCGATCGTGAGGCGCAGGCGGTCGGGCCGTCCGAGGCGCTCTCGCAGCGCGTCCACGTCGGAGATCCGCTCGACGAACATGCCCGGCTCCGGCTCGAGCGCGAGGTCGACGCCGTGCGCCTCGGCCACCGGGAGCAGCAGCTCCACGCCCTGCTCGACGCGCGCCCAGCACTCCTCACGACTCGCCCCCTGCGGTGCGATGCCGCTCCAGAAGGACACGGCCGGGGAGCCGAGGTCTGCGGCCACGCGAATTGCCGTCAGCAGCAAGTCGACTCGCCTGTCACGACCGTCGTCGGAGACGAGGGTGGGCTCGTGCTTGCGTCGGGCGTCGAGCACGTAGCGGCCGCCGGTCTCGACCATGACCCCGAGACCGTGACGGGCCAGGAGGGCGGCCACGTCGGCGGTGCGGGCGGCGAGCTCGGGCGCGAAGGGGTCGAGGTGCCCGTGGTCGAGGGTGAGCGCCACCCCGTCGTAGCCGAGGTCGGCGAGCACCGCGACCGCGTCGCCCAGCCGGTGGTCGGTGAAGCCGTTGAGGCCGTAGCCGAAGCGAAGACTCACGTGGCCGACACCCGCTTCATGGCAAAGGCGCCGACGGGGGCGGACGCGGCGAGACCCAGCGCGAGGCCGGGGCTGCCTGCCGCGGCGAGGGCGGCCGACTGGAGGGGCACGAGGCCGCGGATGCCGGCGCCGGTCGCCCGCCGCACCGTCGCTGCGTCGGGGGTGCGCGCGGCGGCCAGCTGGGCACCCACGACGCCCGCGGCATACCACCCCGTCAGGGCGAGCGAGACGAGCCGCCAGGCGACACCCCGCCCGGCGGAGGGCCCCGTCGTCAGGGCGCGCAGCGCTGACGCCACGGCGACCACGCTGGTCGTGGCGACGGTGCCCCGCGCGACGGAGACGGAGCCGCCGTGCACCTCCCCGCGGCTGAGGGCCGTCACGCCTGCCGTGTGGAGCGCCACGAGGGCGGCGGGGGCAGCGGCACGCTGGAGCGCCGGCCACCCGCCCGCGCTCGCGCCGAGCAGCACGTCGAGTCCGCGGGTCGAGGCCATCGTCGCAACGCTGAGGGGCCCCTGCTTGGGGGCGAGGTCGTAGGACCACACCGCTGCCGCGAGCACGCACGCGAGCGCGAGTGAGCGCCGGCCGCCCGCCAGCCCGGCGACGGCGAGCCCGGCTGCGGTCAGGCCGCCGGCGGTCGCGAGCGCGGTGCGCGCGGGCACCCGCCCTGACGGGATGGGTCGCTCCGGGCGCTCGACGGCGTCGACGTCGCGGTCGGCCCAGTCGTTGAGCGCCATCCCGGCCCAGTAGAGGCAGGTGGAGGCGAGGGGCAGCGCGGCCGAGCGCACGCCGGCGGGCCAGCCGGCGCTCGCCGCACCGGCGAGGGAGTCGCCGGGCACGGTGAGCGCCGCGGGGGCCCGCACCAGCTCGGCGAGGTCACGCAGTCGCGTCACGACGACGTCGCCCACTCCGTCAGCACGCGCTGCTGCTCGAAGAGACGGTGCTCGTCGGAGCCGACCGGGTCCTTGAAGAAGAAGCCGAGCGCCGGCAGCGGGCCCACCTCGTCGCGACGCAGCGCGAGGTCGGCGAGGCGGGCGAGGTCGATGACGAGCGGCGCGGCCAGGCTGGAGTCACACCCCTGCCAGGTGAACTGCATCGACATGCGGGTGCCGAGGAAGCCCGAGAAGGTCAGGTGGTCCCACGCCGTCTTCCAGTCGCCGAGGTCGGCGATGTTGTCGATGTGCACGGGTCCGTCGACGGGGTGGCCGAGCATGGCCTCCAGACCACGCGCCTTGCTGCGGGCCTTGCTCTCCATGGCCTGCGGGTCGGCGAGGGTCGCCCCGTCGCCGCCGCCGAGCAGGTTGGTGCCGGCCCAGGAGCGCACGCGCAGCGAGCGGGCGGCGAACATCGGGGCGAGCACCGACTTGACGAGGGTCTCGCCGGTCTTGCCGTCGCTGCCGCCCCACGGCACGCCGTGCCGCTGGGCCAGCTCCTCGAGGGCCGGCAGTCGGGCGCCCGTCGAGGGGGTGAAGTCGATGAAGGCAGCGCCCGCGGTGAAGGCGGCTGCCGCATAGACGGCACTCGGCGGCAGGGGCGAATCGCCTGCGGCCCAAGCCTGCTCGAGCGCTTCGAGGCTGTCGTGGGCGGTGTGCGCCTCGACGACGGCCTCGGTGGACGAGACGTTGATGACGACGACGCGGGCGAGCGACTCCGCGTCGCGGAAGGCGCGGATGTCGGCGGCAAGGCGCTCGACGGCCTCGGCCTGGCCCTCGTGGCCGGCGCGGTAGCCGGTGCGCACGCGGTCGTCGGTGCGCTCGAGCTCGTCGTGCACGAGGCTGAGCGCGGTGTGCGGGATGACGCCGGCGTCGGCGAGCTGGGCCGCGCGCTTGAGCAGGGGCACGTCGACGACGTCATGGCCGCCGACGACGAGGTGGTCGAGGGCGACGAGGCCGGCGGCCGCGAGCTCGGGCTGCTCGGTGACGAGGCCGTCGGTGCCGTGGCCGCGGGCGGTGATGAGGGCGAGACCGGTCGCCACGGTGGTGGCCACGGAGCCGCGGGCTCCGACCAGCCAGAGGCCCGTTCGTGCGTCGCTCATGTCTCGTTCTCCTCATCGGGGCCGACGTTGGGGGGGTCGTGCTGTGGGTGGTGGGTGGTGCTCGGTGTTGTCAGCGTGATGCTGGGTGGTGCTCGGTGGTGCCGGTGCCCCGGCGGCGAGGGGATGGGACCTCGCCGCCGGGAACCGAGTGGGTCAGCGCAAGGAGGCGATGACCGCGTTGGCGTCGCGAGCCAGGGCAGCCGCAGCCGCCGCGTCACGGACGTTGGAGGTGGACTTCGTCGCTGCGATGAAGCCCTCGAGCTGCGAGATGGCCGCGTTGGTGCGGCCAGCCGCGATGTGCTTCTCCGCCTGCTGGAGTCGCTTCTCGAGCTCGCGCTCCCCTGCCGGGGTGACGAGACCCTCGCGGGCCAGTCGCTCCGTCAGGGCCGTCAGCGTGAGGATCGAGGTCGTCGTGGTGAACGTCCTCGTCGTCGTCGTGACGAGACCCGCCTTGTCGGTGGCCGTCACGACGAGCGTGTGGCTGCCGAGCGAGAGGCGCCAGAGCGCCAGCGGCTTGTCGCCCGCGACCGCGACGCCGTCGACGGTGGCCGTCACGGTGTCGATGCCGCTCGTGGCGTCGGTGGCCGTCCACGTGATGTCACCGGAGTTGCCGACCGAGGCTCCCTCGGCTGCGCCGGCGACCGTGACGGTGGGCGCCGTCTTGTCGAGCTTGATCGTCACCGACCCGACCTGCGAGACGTTGCCGCCGTTGTCGGTGGCCCGGTAGAGGACGGTGGTGATGCCCTCCGTCGAGACCGTCAGGGCGTTGTTGGCGTTGACCCACGTCACTCCACCGTCGGTGGAGCGCTGACGCGAGGCGACGGTGCCGTTGTCGGTGGCGGTGATCGTCACCGTGACGTTGCTCGTGTACCAGCCGTTCGCGCCGTTCGGGGTCGCCGGGTTCAGCGTCGCCGTGACGGTCGGGGGCGTGACGTCGGCGACGCCGGTGCCCGTGAACGTGAGGGAGTCGAGCACGACCCCGCCGGTCGAGGTGACGTAGAGACGTCCGGTGCCGGTGGGCTTCGACGACAGGGTTGCTGCCGCGTCGGTCCAGCCGGAGCCGTTCACCGCGATCGTGCCGAAGGGAGCCGCGGTCGGCGAGTCCCAGCGGAGCGACAGGGTGCCCGTGCCGGTGGCGCGGGCGGTCACGCCGGTGATGCCGACGAGGTTCGTCGGGTCCCAGGCCAGCCAGTCACCGGCGTCGAACGAGGTGACCTTGCGCAGGCCGCTCGCGGCGTCGTCGTTGGTGATCTCCACACCCTGGGTCGCGTCGGCCCACTCGGCCTCCTGCTTCTTCGGGTTGAGGATGAGCTGCTCGGTGGTGGTCGCACCGGGGAGGCCGTTGGCCCCGTTGTCGGTGTAGGTGATGACGACGACGCCGAAGATGTTCTCGGTCTCGCCGTGCTGGGTCGCGTCAGCCGGGGTGGGGATGGCGAACTGGCATCCCGTGCCCTGGCTCAGCGGGTGGGCGTGGGCGTCGTGACCCAGACCGAAGGTCCAGGAGACACGCGAGCACACCGTGGCGGTGCCGTCCTCGGGGTCGGTGGTCGTGACGTTGAACGGCACGGCCTGGCCCCAGTCGAAGAAGGCGCCGTTGGGCGGGGTGGTGATGGTGACCGTCGGGGCGACGTTGCCGACGCTGATGACGGTGCTGGTCAGACCGCGCTTGCCCTCCGGGTCGGTGACCCGGAGCCGAGCGCTGTAGCGACCGAGGGTCGTGTAGGTGTACTGAGCGGTGACACCGGTGGCGTCGAAGGTGCCGTCACCGTCGAAATCCCACTCGTAGGTGAGGGCCCCGCCCTCGGGGTCGACGGACGCCGAGCCGTCGAAGGTGACCGTCAGGGGGGCGGTGCTGCTGCTCACCGGGGTGGCCTTGATGCTGGCCTGCGGCGCCTTGTTGCCGGGCGCGTAGTCGATGCGGTAGAGACCCGCGTCGGGGTTCTGCCGGAAGAAGCCGTCACCGTAGTCGAGCACGTAGAGCGACCCGTCCGGGCCGAACTCGATGTCGATCGGGCTGTCGGTGATCGGCTGCCCGTTCGTCTCGAGGGCGGCGTTGGGCAGGAAGTGGGTGATGTGATCGACCGGTCCGTCGGGCCACTGCACGTCGAAGACGGCGAGGTAGTCCTGCGAGAACTCGGCGAAGAACGCCTTGCTGTCCCAGTAGGCCGGGAACTTCGTCGTCGACGGGTTGGCCGCGTCGAAGTGGTAGACCGGACCGCCCATCGGGCCCTGGCCACCGGCCGGAGAGAAGTCGGTCAGCTCGGGCCACGGCTGGTGGGTGTTGTTGTCGCCGTAGTAGAGCTGCGGCGCGGTGGCCGGCGGGACCTGGGCGAGGCCGGTGTTCCACGTCGAGTTGTTCTGGGCTCCGGCGTTGCAGTCGAAGAACGGGCCGGGCGTCGCCGTCGCGAAGTTCCACTCGTTGTAGTTCGCGTTGGGGCCGTGGCAGTAGGGCCAGCCGCCGTTGATCGGCTTGTTGATGGCCGTGCTCTGCCACTCGACGTAGCCCATCGGGCCGCGCTGCGGGTCGGCCGCACCGGCGTCGGGGCCGTAGTCGCCCCACGAGACGGAGTTGGTCGCCGGGTCGACGTCGATGCGGAACGGGTTGCGCAGGCCCATCGCGAAGATCTCGGGACGGGTCTTGGCGGTGCCCGGAGCGAAGAGGTTGCCCGCTGGGACCGTGTAGGACCCGTCGGCGCCGACCTTGATGCGCAGGATCTTGCCGCGCAGGTCGTTGGTGTTGCCGGCCCCACGACGCGAGTCGAAGCCGGGGTTGAAGCCGGGCGCGTTGTTGTTGGGGGCGAAGCCGTTGGCGCCCGGGGCACTGGCCGGCGTGTTGTCGCCCGTCGCGAGGTAGAGGTTGCCGTCGCCGTCGAAGTCGATGTCGCCGGCGACGTGGCAGCACTGTCCGCGCTGCTGCTCGACCTTGATGATGACCTGCTCGGTCGCGAGGTCGAGCTTGTCGGTCGCGTCGTCCCACTTGAAGCGGCTGAGCTGGTTGTAGCCCTTCCACTGGTCCCAGTAGGAGGCGTCCGCGCCCGCGGGCAGGGTGTTGGGCGCCGACCCGGTCGGGGTCGTCGTCGGGTAGGGCGCCGTCATGGTGCGCGGCGCGTAGTAGAGGTAGACCCACTTGTTCGTCTCGAAGTCGGGGTCGAGCGTGACGGTCTGGAGGCCGTCCTCGGAGTTGTTGTAGACCGAGAGGGTGTTGATGACCTTCGTGACGCCGGTGTCGGGGTCGACGAGGCGCACGTCACCGTTGCGGGCGGTCGTGAGCACGCGGCGGTCGGGCAGGACGGCCAGGTCGATCGGCTCGCCGGTGTCCTTGGTCAGGGTGATCTTCTCGTAGTTCGACCAGTCGAGCGCGGGCTCGGCGCCGTGGTCGACTCCGTCGTGCGCGAGCGCGGGCGTCGTCATCACCCCGCCCAGCATGGTCGCGGCCAGGGCAGCTGCAGCAGTTGCCGCAAGTGCCCTCCGGCCTCTCAAACGACTTGTAACATTCATCGGTACGTCCTTCTTGACAGAGACGGGCTGAGCCGGTCCCCGGGGGGCGCGCCGCTGCAACGGCATCTTGCGCCCTCCGGGGGCCGGTGTTTCCGGTATGCCGCCCCGCCGGCGTGTGGCGGGGCTGCGGTCGTCCGTGCGGCCGGGTCAGCCGCGCAGGGCGGCCATCGCGTCGTAGCTGACCTTCGACAGCTCCATCGACTGGTTCGGCGCCGTCAGGGCGTTGCCCGGAGCGGTGTCCATCTCCCACATCGGGTTGTGCGAGCCCTTGGCCCCGACGCGACGCAGGAACGTCGAGTAGTCGATGTCGCCCTGGCCGAACGGCGCCATGACGTAGCCGTTGGCGACCGACGTGTCCTTCTTGCCGTCCTTCGCGTGGAAGAGCGGGAAGCGCGACGTCTGTGCTGCGACGACACCGGCCGGGTCGAAGATCGAGGTGACGACCGAACCGTCGGGAGCCGTGTAGGCCGTGTGCTTGTACTGCGCGACGTGCGCCCAGTAGATGTCCATCTCGAGGAAGACGTACTTCGGGTCGGTGTTGGCGAGGAAGTACTCGAGACGACGGATGCCGGACGACCGGGTCGGACGGCCCATCGCGTCGAGCGGACCGCTGTCGAGCAGGAAGCTGTAGGCGATGTCGTGGTTGTGGGTGTAGAGCTTGAGGCCGTGGCGGGCCGCGCGCTCCCCGTAGAAGTTCCACCGCGCGGCGGCAGCCTCCCAGTCGGCGACGTAGGCACTACCCGTGGGGTCGCTACCGGTGCCGATGTGGCCCATGCCGAGGATGTTGGCGATCTCGCAGGCCGTGTCGAAGGCGGCGATGTTCGCCTCGGTCATGCCCGACGGGATCTGGCCGTGGTTGCCCTCGGCCTCTAGGCCGAGGTCGTCGAGCCAGGTGCGGAGCAGGGTCGCGCCCGCGACGTTGTTGAGGTTGGCACCACCCTCGGAGTTGGCGTTCTGGCTGAGACCGGCGAACTCGATCTGGCGGTAGCCGATCGACGAGAGCTCGGTCAGGACCTCCTTGAAACCGGAGGCGTACTCGGAGGTCAGCGGGTTGCGGCTGACGGCGTCGCGCACGGTGTAGAGGATGATGCCCCGGCGCGGGGCGGGGATGAGGATGCCGTTGCCGCCCGGAGCGGCCTTGGCGGCGGCACCGGTCATGGTCACGGCGGCTGCCATGCCCGTCGTCGCCGCGAAGAACTGACGGCGGTTGAGGCCGAGCTTCGTGACGAGCTTCAGCGGGTTGACGTCGTTGTCGTTGTGCATGGTGTGCGTGCTCCTTCAGGGAGTGACAGAGACTTGGTTCAAGCGGGTCGAGCTGGTGACGCAGGTCGAGCTGTGGTGGAACCGAGCTCCTTTCGGCACGGGCGAGCGGCCGCGTGCGTGGACGTTCAGGACAGGGAGGGAGACGGCACGCGGGCCCCGTCGATCGGGGTCCAGGACCCCTCTCGCTCCGCGCTGGTCTCGACTGCCGACAGGATCCGCTGCACCTGGAACCCGTCGGAGAAGGAGGGCCGAGGGTCGGTGCCCTCGGCGACGGCGGTGACGAAGTCGACCGCCTGGTGGGTGAAGGCGTGCTCGTAGCCGAGGACGTGGCCGGGGGGCCACCACCCGGCGACGTAGGGGTGGGTGGCCTCCGTGACGAGGACCCGGGTGAAGCCGGCATCGCGACCGCTCACCGTGGCGTCGAGGACGTGCAGGACGTTCATGTCCTCGAAGTCGAAGGCGATGGAGCCGCGAGAGCCGTTGACCTCCAAGCGGATCGAGTTCTTGCGTCCGGTGGCGAAGCGCGTCGCCTCGAAGGTCGCGAGGGCTCCCCCGCTCATCCGCGAGACGAGCACGGCCGCGTCGTCGACGGTGACCTGGCCCAGCGTCGCCGACCCGTTGGCGCCGGACGTGCCGCTGATGCCGCTCGTGCCGACGTGGCTCGGGTCGCTCACGGGACGCTCGCGCACGAAGGTCTCGGTGAGGGCGGACACCCCCGTCAGCTGCTCGCCCGTGACGAACTGGGCGAGGTCGATGATGTGCGCACCGACGTCGCCGAGGGCACCTGAGCCGGCCCGCTCCTTCTGCAGCCGCCAGGTGAGCGGCGAGTCGGGGTCGACGAGCCAGTCCTGCAGGTAGGCGCCGCGCACGTGCAGGATCCGGCCGAGCAGGCCCTCCTCGACGAGGCGGCGGGCGTAGGAGATGGCGGGCACCCGGCGGTAGGTGAAGCCGACCATCGACCGGACGCCGCGGGCGGCGCCGGCCTCGGCGGCGCGCACCATGAGCTCGGCCTCCTCGACCGAGTTGGCGAGCGGCTTCTCGCACAGCACGTGCTTGCCCGCCTCGAGCGCTGCAACGGCGATCTCGGCGTGGGTGTCGCCCGGCGTGCAGATGTCGATGATGTCGATGTCGTCGCGCTCGAGCAGGCGCCGCCAATCGGTCTCTACGGACTCCCAGCCGAAGCGGTCCGCCGTGTCGTGTGCTGCCGCCTCGTTGCGTCCCGCGACGGCCGCGAGACGCGGCACCGCGGGGGCGTCGAAGTAGCTGCGTGCGTTGCGCCAGGCCTGCGAGTGGGCGCGCCCCATGAAGGCGTAGCCGACCATCCCCACCCCGAGGACAGGCTTGCGAGAGTTCGTCATGTCGTCATCACATCCGATGTCAGTGGTTTCCGAGGGTCCTGATCCGCTGCCCGCGCCGGCCGGGCCGGCGCGGGCAGCTGGTGCTCAGGACTCGAAGCCCAACGGCAGGTACTGCTCGACGTTCTCCTTGGTGACCACAGGAGCGTTGAGGACGATGCGCTTGGGCACCTCGACCTGCACGAGGTCGCTCAGGCCCTTGTTCTGGGCGATGAGGCGCGCGAGCTTGATGCCGTCGGCCGCCTGGGTGGGCGGGTAGATGACCGTGGCGGCCATCTTGCCCTCCTGGATCCAGCGCATCGCGTTGGCCGAGCCGGCGCCGCCGATGAAGGCCATCTCGTTGCGGTTGGCCTGGTCGAGCGCCGCCATGACGCCGACACCCTGGTCGTCGTCGTGGTTCCACAGGACGTCGATCTTCGGAGCCGCCTGGAGCAGGTTCGAGGCCTGCTTCTCGCCGGACTCGACCGTGAACTCGGCCGCGACGCGGTTGTCGACGGTCTGGTTGCAGGCCTTGAGGGCGTCGGCGAAGCCCTTCGAGCGGTCCTGCGTCAGGGGCAGGGCGTCGATGCCGGCGATCTCGGCGACGACCGGGTCGCTGATGTTCTTGTCCTTGATGACCTGGCACGCGTAGGTGCCGGCCGAGACGCCCATGCCGTAGTTGTCACCGAGGATGGTCGACCGCGCGGCGAACGGGCTGGAGAACTCACGGTCGACGTTGATGACCGGGATGCCGGCCTGCATGGCCTTCGTCGCGACCTCGGTGAGGGCGGCGCCGTCGGTCGGCAGCAGCACGATGGCGTCGACCTTGTCGTTGATGAAGGTCTCGATCTGGCTGATCTGGAGGCTCGCGTCGTTGGTGCCCTCCGCCGCCTTGAGCTCGACGTCGCTGTGCTTCTTGGCCTCCTCGAGCGCCGAGTTGTTGATGGCTGCGAGCCAGCCGTGGTCGGCCGCCGGGCCGGAGAAGCCGATGACGACCTTCTCGCCGGGGGCGTCGTTGTCGCTCGCGGCGTTGCCGGCCGCCTGCTGCGTCGAGGCGGCGGGCGTGGTGGCCGGCTCGTTGCTCGTGCAGCCGGCGGCGACGAGGGCAGCGCTCAGGGTGATCGCCGCGAAGGCGATCCGCTTGGTGGTGAGGGGAAGTGATGCAGACACGCTGACTCCTATGTGAGCGGGGTGGTGAAGTGGTGCTGTGAGTGGTGGTGCGTTGCCTCGGGAGGTCCCCCCTCGGCGAGGTCGGTCGATCGCCGCGGTGGCTAGGTCGACCTGGTGCGGGAGACCCGCTGTTGGAGCAGGACGGCGGCGACGATGATGGCTCCCTTTGCCACCGCCTGCGTGGAGGTGTCGAGATTGTTGAGGGTGAAGACGTTGGTGAGCGTCGTGAAGATGAGCACGCCGATGACGGTGCCGACGACGGTGCCGCGACCGCCGCTGAGCAGCGTGCCGCCGATGACGACGGCCGCGATGGCGTCGAGCTCGTAGAGCGTGCCGTGCGTCGAGGTACCGGTCGTCGTGCGGGCCATGATCATGACGGCCGCGATGCCGCAGGCGATGCCGAGCAGGATGTAGAGGTACATCGTCTGGCGCTGCACCCGGATGCCGGCGAGGCGGGCGGCCTCGGGGTTGCCACCGATCGCGAGCGTGCGCCGCCCGAAGGTCGTGCGGTTGAGCAGGATCCAGCCGACGACGGCCACGAGGGCGAAGAGGATGACGAGCACGGGGATGCCGAGCACGCTGCCACCGAAGAAGTTGATGAAGTCGCGGTCGCGGATGATCTGCGTGCGACGCTTCGCGATGATCTCGGCGAGACCTCGTGCCGCGGCGAGCATGGCGAGGGTGGCGATGAACGGCGCCATCCGGCCGTACGCGATGAGCACTCCGTTGATGAGGCCGCACGCTCCGCCGACCAGCAGGGCCGCGCCGACCATGACGATCCAGTGGATGTCGGCGGCCAGGGTCTGCGTCGCCACGGTCGTGGCCCACACCGAGGAGAGCGCGACGATCGCGCCGACGGAGAGGTCGATGCCACCCCCGCAGATGACGAAGGTCATGCCGACGCTGACGACGCCGATGACCGACCCGAGGCGCAGGATGGTGAGCGCGTTCTCGGGGCTGGCGAAGCGGTCGCCGGCGGTGATGATGCCGACGATGATGAGCAGCACGAGCGCCACGACGAGGCCCGCGTTGCGGCCGAGGGGGCCACCGAGGAACCCGGCGATCCCATACCGACGGTCGGACGTCCCACCGACCGGTGGTCCGTGCTGGGGCGAGGGCTCTGAGGCCCCCGTCCTGTCGGCCGCCGGATCTCCGGACGGCTGGTCGGCCTTCGTGACGTCGGCGCTCATGCCGCGTCTCCCTTCAGGATGATGTCGAGGACGGCGTGCTCGTCGAGCTCGTCGGCCGGACCCTCGTGGCGAACGGTGCGGTCGGCGAGGACCAGCACCCGGTTGGAGAGCCCCAGCACCTCGGGGATCTCGCTGGAGACGACGACGACGGCGACGCCGTCGTCGGTCAGTCGGCGGATCAGGGCATAGATCTCGGAGCGGGCGCCCACGTCGACACCGCGCGTGGGCTCGTCGAGGAGCAGCACCCGGCAGCCGCGGAGCAGCCAGCGGGCGAGGACGACCTTCTGCTGGTTGCCACCCGACAGGGTGCGCGACTCGCGGTGGATGCCGCGGGGTCGCACGTCGAGCGACTCGAGCAGCTCCTCGGCAGAGCTGTTCTCACCGTCACGGTCGAGCAGTCCGGCGCGCGAGAAGCGGGTGAGTGAGGCCAGGCTGATGTTGGCGGCCAGCGAGGCGCCGAGCACGAGGGCCTGGCTCTTGCGCTCCTCGGGGCAGAGGCCGATGCCGGCCGACACGGCGGCGGGCACCGAGCCGGGCCGGACCGTGCGGCCGCCGACGGTCACCGTGCCCGTCGTGGCCTTGCGGGCACCGAAGATCGTCTCGACGACCTCGGACCGGCCCGAGCCGACGAGGCCCGCGAGACCGACGACCTCACCGGGGCGCACGTCGAAGGAGACGCCCGAGAACTCACCGGTGCGACCGAGGCCCTCGACCCGCAGCAGGGGCTCGGCGTCGGCCACGTCGGGCTTGGGCGGGAAGACGTACTCGATGGAGCGGCCGGTCATGTGCCGGATGAGCTCCTGGGTCGGCGTCGTCTTGGCGTCGAGACCGGTGGTCACCGTGCGGCCGTCCTTGAGGACGGTCACGCGGTCGCCGATGTCGCGGATCTCCTCGAGGCGGTGCGAGATGTAGATGACGGCGACGCCCTGGTCGGTGATCTCGCGAATGACGCGGAAGAGCTGACCGACCTCGCCGGCGTCGAGGACGGCGGACGGCTCGTCCATGATGATCAGCTTGGCGTCGAGCGAGAGCGCGCGGGCCATGCTGACGATCTGGCACGACGCCGCCGAGAGCGTGCCGACCTCGGCCGAGGGCGAGATCTCCGAGTGACCGAGCCGCGCGAGGAGGGCAGCCGCCTCGCGCCGGGCGGCGGAGCGCTGCGAGAAGCCGAGGCGGGTGTGCTCGTGGCCGAGGAAGATGTTCTCGGCGACCGACAGTCCCTCGACGAGGTCGAGCTCCTGGTACATCGTGGCGACACCGAGGTCCATGGCCGCCTGCGGGTGGCCCAGCGTGACCTGCTCGCCCTCCCACTCGATGGTGCCCTCGTTGGGCTGGTGCACACCGGCCAGCACCTTGATGAGCGTGCTCTTGCCGGCGCCGTTCTGGCCCAGCAGGCAGTGCACCTCACCACGGCGGACGTCGAGGTCGACGCCGCCGAGCGCGACCACGCCGGGGAACCGCTTCACCACGCCGGTCATGCGCAGCAGGGGGGCGTCGGCTTCGTCTCGCCGTCGAGATGTCATGGGTCACACCGTGGCCCACTTCTGTCGGGGCGTCAAGCAAAAGTTTGTTTCTGTCTCAAGAAAGTTGGTGAGTGACACGCAGAACCCCGATGTGCTTCACTTCAAAGGTGAGTATTGCCCAGTCTCCGCAGCCCACGGCGCCTCCGAACGGCGCCGGTGAGCTGCTCCAGCTGCTGCGCGACCAGACGCCGCGCACGCGGGCTGAGCTGGCCAAGCTCACCGGTCTGGCGCGCTCCACCGTGGGCGCCCGTGTCGACGCGCTGCTCGCGAGCGGCCTGCTGGCGCCGAGCGGCGAGGCCGCCTCCACGGGTGGACGCCCGCCCGTCCGCTTCGCCTTCAACCCCGAGGCGCGCGTCGTCGTCGGCGCCGACCTCGGCGCCACCCACGGTCGCATCGCCCTCACCGACCTCACGGGTCGCCCGCTCTGCGAGATCGGCGAGGACCTCGAGATCACCGACGGCCCCGAGGTCGTGCTCGACTGGGTGACCTCGACGACCTCCAAGATGCTCGACCTCACCGGACGCACCGCCGCCGACCTCATCGGCGTCGGCATCGGCCTGCCCGGCCCCGTGGAGCACTCGAGCGGCCGACCGATGCGCCCGCCGATCATGCCCGGGTGGGACGGCTACGACGTGCCGGCGCACGTGAGCCGCGTGTTCGACGTGCCGGTGCTCGTCGACAACGACGTCAACATCATGGCGCTCGGCGAGCATGCCGTCGCCCACCCCGACGTCGAGCACCTCCTCTTCGTCAAGGTCGCGACCGGCATCGGCGCCGGCATCATCAGCGGCGGTCGCCTGCACCGCGGAGCCGTGGGAGCCGCGGGCGACCTCGGCCACGTCGCCGCCCCGCACGCTCCCGAGGTGCTCTGCTCGTGCGGCAACCTCGGCTGTCTCGAGGCGGTCGCCAGCGGCCCGGCCATCACGCGCGCCCTCGCCGAGATCGGCATCACCGCCGGCTCCAACGCCGACATCGTCGACCTCGTGCGCGGCGGCAACATCCCGGCCGCCCACGCCGTGCGCCAGGCCGGTCGCACGATCGGCGAGGTGCTCGCCACCTGCGTCAGCCTGCTCAACCCGTCGGTCATCGTCATCGGCGGCTCCCTGGCCCAGGCGGGCGAGAGCCTCATCGCGGGGGTGCGCGAGGTCGTCTACGGCCGATCGCTGCCGCTCGCCACG
Source organism: Humibacillus xanthopallidus (assembly GCF_044793955.1). GTDB lineage: Bacteria > Actinomycetota > Actinomycetes > Actinomycetales > Dermatophilaceae > Humibacillus > Humibacillus xanthopallidus_C. The sequence continues at coordinate 4,511,087 of NZ_CP084995.1, forward strand.
AGCAACCTGCAGATCGTCGCGGCCACCACCGGCGTGCAGGCCGGGGTCATCGGCGCCGCCACCATGGTCATCCAGCACGCCCTGACGGCCGACCGGGTCGACCTCGCCATCGCGTCGCAGTCCGCCTCCTGACCCTGCCCCCGTCGCTCCTGCAGAGCCGACTCCTGACGCGGACGCACGCCCTGCCCACCACAATGGGGGCATGACCGATCACCGGCCCGTCGAGACCTGGCTCACCGACATGGACGGCGTGCTCGTCCACGAGGAGGACGTCATCCCGGGCGCGCCCGAGTTCATCGAGGCGCTCAAGGCCTCGGGCAAGCGCTTCCTCGTGCTGACCAACAACTCGATCTTCACCCCGCGTGACCTCGCAGCACGCTTGCGCGGCAGTGGGATCGACGTGCCGGAGCAGGCGATCTGGACGTCCGCTCTGGCCACCGCACAGTTCCTCGCGGAGCAGCGGCCGGGCGGCAGCGCCTACGTCGTCGGCGAGGCCGGGCTGGTGACGGCCATGCACGACGTCGGCTACGTCATGACCGATCGCGACCCCGACTACGTCGTCCTGGGCGAGACGCGCACCTACTCCTTCGAGGCCATCACCCGCGCCATTCGCTTGATAGAGAAGGGCGCTCGCTTCATCGCGACCAACCCGGACCCCAGTGGCCCCAGCCCGGCCGGCACCCTGCCGGCCACCGGCTCCGTCGCAGCACTCATCTCGACCGCCACCGGTCGGCAGCCCTACTACATCGGCAAACCCAACCCGCTGATGATGCGCAGCGCCCTCAACCGGCTCGACGCGCACTCCGAGACGACGCTGATGGTCGGCGATCGCATGGACACCGACATCATCAGTGGCCTCGAGGCCGGCCTGCGCACGGTGCTCGTGCTCACCGGGTCGACGAGCCGTCAGCAGATCGAGCACTTCCCCTACCGGCCGACCCGGGTCGTCGACTCGGTCGCAGACCTCGTCGCCCTCGTCACGGAGCCGGCCCCGAGCTGACGAGGCCGTATGCCGCGGAGCCGGTCAGGCGGCATACCTGGCCTGAGGCACGCAGTGCCTTCACAGGCACGCCAGCGCCCGGGTGCGCGAGGGCTCAGCCCGAGACGAGGTCGCGGCCCGAGTCCGCCCACGCCCCGGTGCCGCCGCCCAAGTGGTAGACGTCGGTGAAGCCGGCAGCGGTCATCGCCGCGACCGCCGTCGCCGACCGGTTGCCCGAGCGGCAGTAGACGGCGTAGGACCCCGCGGGGTCGAGCGCGCTGATGCGAGAGGCGAAGTCGGCCGCCGACACGTCGATGTTGACGGCGCCCTCGAGGTGGCCCTGGGCGAACTCGGCCGGGGTGCGGACGTCGACGACGGTCGTGCCCGGAGTCGCCGAAGCCGCGGCGAAGGTGTCGACGTCGACCATCGCGCCGTTGGTGGGCGCTGCGACCGAGGTGGCGGTCGTCGTGGCCTGCGGCGCCGGGTCGGCCCCGCACGCGGCGATGCCCGCGACGCCGAGGACGGCGACGAGCGCGAGGGCGGTGGACGAGCGACGGACGTTCACGAGGTCTCCTTGAGCGGCGGGATCATCGCCAGCATACCCCAAGGGGTATGCAGTTCCTGATCGAGAGAGCGATCCGCGCGCCCTCGCGCCGTGCATCACCCGCACGCTGACCGGACGAATCGCTCTTTCGATCAGGAAGCTGGGGTCAGGAAGGCTGGGGTCAGGAGGGCTGGCGCCGCGAGAAGAGGCGACGCCACCACGGCGTGCGGGCGTCACGCTCGCGCTGCTCGGCGAGCTCGACCACCTGCCGCTCGGCGCGCAGACGCCGCTCGTGCTCCTCCACCTCGGCGCGCAGCGAGCGCCACTGGGTGACCATGTCGTCGACGTCGAGCGTCTTGGCGATCATCGGCGGCAGGTTGCCGACCGCGGGGCGCAGCCGGTCGGCGAGCACGCGCTTGTTGTAGTCCTCGACGATCTCGCGCACGTTGGCCTCCGTGCGCACGTCGACGAGGGACCCCGGATAGCCCGCGGCCTCCTTCCGCAGCGCCAGCGCCCCCGGCAGCGCCCCGCCGAGGTCGAGGTTCTCGCGCGCGGCGAAGCGCTTGAGCCACCAGTCCGGGTCGCCCGAGTCGCTGAGGTCGAGCGGCTTGCCCGCACCGGGCAGGTTGTCGAAGTCGCCACGCTCCTGCGCCTCGCGGATCTGCTTCTCCACGGGGCTCTCCCACGAGGGCTGGCTGGACATGCCATCAACGGTAGACGACGCCGTATGCCGGGGGGCGGGGGAGGCCCGGAGGGTGCGATCGCGCGTCGGAAGGGTACGTGCCAGGACGAGACCGGACGATCGAGCGACGAGGAGCATGAGACGTGAGTGAGCAGCGGGACCTGATGGCAGGTCGCTACCGACTGCAGCACCGCATCGGTTCGGGTGGCATGGGGCACGTGTGGCTGGCCTGGGACGAGCGGCTGAGCCGGGCCGTCGCGATCAAGCAGCTGCGGGCGCTGGCCGACCTCCCGGAGGGGGAGGCCGACGTCGCGCACCAGCGTGCGATGCGCGAGGCCCGCATCACCGCTCGCCTCGAGCACCCCAACGCCGTCCCCGTCTTCGACGTCGTCGACCACGAGGGGCAGCCCTGCCTCGTCATGCAGTACGTCCCCTCACGCAGCCTCCACGAGATCCTGCGGGCCGAGGGCACGTTGGCGCCCGTGCGGGTCGCCAAGGTCGGGGCCCAGGTCGGCGCTGCGCTCGCCGCCGCCCATGCGGCCGAGATCGTGCACCGCGACGTCAAGCCCGGCAACATCCTCATCACCGACGACGGTACGGCCCTCATCACCGACTTCGGCATCTCGCGGGCCTTCGGTGACGCCTCGCTCACCTCGACCGGCATGCTGACCGGCACCCCCGCCTACCTCGCACCCGAGGTGGCCCGCGGGGCGAGCTCGACCCCGGCCTCCGACGTCTTCTCGCTCGGCTCGACGCTCTATGCAGCGGTCGAGGGCACGCCGCCCTTCGGCGCGGGCGAGAACCCGATGGCGCTGCTCCACCAGGTGGCGTCGGGCCGGACCAACCCGCCGCAGCTGGCCGGCGCCCTCTCCCCCGTGCTCGAGGCGATGCTCGATGCCGACCCGGAGCGGCGACCGACGATGCAGGAGGCGTCCGAGGCGCTGTCGCGGCTCGTCGGCGGAGGCCTCGCCCCGGCCGACCGTGACGAGCGCCAGTCCACGAAGGTGCTGCCCATCGCCGGGGCCGCCGCAGCCGGTGCCGCAGCCGGTGCCGGCGCGGCCGCAGTGCTCGGGTCGGAGGGTGGCCACACCGTCGAGCTGCCGAGCGACCCGCCCCTCGAACCGCCCAGCGGCCCTCCCGGTGACGCGCCCAGCGGCGCTTCGGGCGACGCGCCCAGCGGCCCGCCTGCGCCAGCCGGGGATGCGGCTCCCCGCGCGGCGGTGCCCCAGCCGCTGAAGCCGCCTTCGCGCGAGGGCGACCTCGTCGACCCCGGGAAGCGGCGACGGCGCGGAGCCGCCCTGCTGGCTGGCGCACTGGCTCTCGTGCTCCTCGCGGTGTGGGGCGTGCAGCGCGTCACCGATCCCGGGGGTGAGGTCGCACAGGCTCCCGGCGTCACGGCGTCGAGCGAAGCGGCCCCGTCGTCCGAGCCGTCTTCCGAGCCGTCCGCCGAGCCCTCCTCGCCATCAGCCGCGCCCACGACCTCTCGGGCACCGTCCCCCACCACGACGAGGCCGGCGTCACCGACCACGACGCCGCCGCCTGCCCCTGCCCCCACGACGCGGGCGCCGAGCCCGACGACACCCGCCGCGGCTCCCGCAGCCGGGGCCGCGGTCACCGAGAGCGACCTCAGCAGGGCCGTGCGCGACTACTACGGTTTGCTCCCGTCCGACACCGACGCGGGCTGGGCGTTGCTCACCGACCGCTACCGGAGCACGACGGCGACGAGCCGCGACTACTACGAGCGCTTCTGGGGCAGCATCCGCAGCGTGCAGGTCTCGCAGGTCTCGAGCGAGGCGCCGTCATCGGTCGTCGCCACCCTGCGCTACGCCTACGACGACGGCCGCACCTTCGTGGAGCGCACGTCCTACACGCTCGTGCGCCAGGATGGCCGGCTCAAGATCGACCGCTCCTCCGTGCTCAGCAGCCGCCAGACCTGACGGCCCGCCCCGCCTGAGCAGGACGTCCCGCACGCGCGGCGAGAAGCCGCTAGGCGGGATCGACCTGCTCGGTGCCCGCTCCCGGCACCGGCTGGATGCTGGGGCGCACGAGCAGCGCAAGGGTCTCCCCGTCGCCGATCTCGAGCCTGTCACCCGTGATGACCAACGCCTGCTCGGTGGCCAGCAGCTCGAGGAGCTGCTGCTCCTGCGCCATCGCCTCGGGAGGTCCGGCCATCCGGGTGGTCGCCGCGTCGCCCACGACGAGCAGCCCGTCGCGCACCTCGAACTGGCCCATCAGACGGTTGACGCCCGTCGTGCCGGTCAACCGGCCGTCTGTGCCGAAGGCGAGCTGCGGCTTCGGCGGCTCCGTCACCACGCCGCCGAGCTCCTGAACCGTCCACTCCGTGCCATGGATCGCGTTGTCAGCCATGACCCGACCCAAGCACATCACCGTCCTCGGCCGCAGGAGGACAGGCACCCCACGTGCGACGACCCGCCGATCCGCGCCGCTCACAGCCGCGCGATCACGGCGTCGAGCATCGCCTCGGTGAGCTTGCCCGTGAAGGTGTTCTGCTGGCTCACGTGGTAGCTGCCGACGAGGCGCACCTCCCGCCCCGCGCCGGTCGTCAGCACGGTCTCGGCGCCGTGCCCGAAGCGCGGCTTGGGCGTCGGCACCGACCATCCGCGCCGTCTGGCAGCACCGAGCGCCGCGTCCCACGCGATCGACCCGAGGGCGAGCATCGAGCGCAGCCGTCCCTCCGACAGCTCGAGGTCGCGGTCGAGCCACGGGGCACACGCCGCCTTCTCCTCGGTCGTCGGCTTGTTGGCCGGGGGCGCGCACCGCACGGCGGCGACGATGCGGAGCCCGGTCAGCACCAGCCCGTCGCCCGAGGCGACCGACGTGGGCTGGCTCGCGAAGCCCCCACGGTGCAACGCGGCATACAGCCAGTCCCCCGAGCGGTCGCCGGTGAACATCCGCCCGGTCCGGTTGGTGCCGTTGGCCGCCGGTGCCAGCCCCACGACCAGCACCTCGGCCTCCACGTCGCCGAACGACGGGCCCGGCCGGCCCCAGTAGGGCTGGTCGGCGAACGACGCGCGCCGGCCCTGCACCGCGACGGTCTCGCGCCACTGCACGAGCCGCGGGCACGCCCGGCACACGCTGATGCGCGCATCGAGCTCCGGTATGCCGTCCGCCCCCGCCGCGAGTCGCCGCACCTGGGCGGGGGTGCGGGCCACCGGCGTCTCGGCGCTCGCCGGGTCACCCGGCCAGCCGGAGCCCGGTGGCACGGGCGACAGGAAGAGTCCGCCGGAGACCGGGTGCTGGGCGGGGTTCGGGTGACCGTCGGGGCACATGAGGCCACGTTACGGCGGGGCGAGGTGGCCACCGCGACGAGCGGGCGTCGAGGTCTGCTCCCTGGTCAGACCTCGACGCCCGCTGCACGCCGCTCGATGCTTTTGTTGCTGTCCAGGGAGGTGGTGCGGGGCAGCCCCCCAGCCCCGCACCGTTCCCCTGCCGATCAGTGCACCGCGCGGCGGCCCTGATACATCCCGCTCACATCCCGCTCACGGCGGACGCAGGCGATGTGCTCAGAGACCCATCGGCAGCTGTGCCGCCGGCGGGGTGACCGACACCGCCCCGCCGTCGAAGGTGACCTCGCTCAGCCACATCGTGCGGCCGGGCACGTCCGAGCCGATCGCCTCGGGCGCCCACGCGTGGTAGACCATCAGCACCCTGCCGTCGGCCTCGAAGAGCGCGCAGTGACCCGGGCCCGCGGCGACGTCGGTGCTCGTCAGGATCGGGTCGGGGTCCTTCGTGAACGGCCCGGTCGGCGACGACGCGGTCGCGTGCCCCACGGCATACCGCTCGCTGCCGTAGTCGTTGGCCGAGTAGAAGAGGTGGAAGACGCCGTCGCGCTCCCAGACGAAGGGCGCCTCGACGAGCTGCCCCTCCCACGGGAGGTCCTGTTGCAGAAGCTGTTTCGGCTCACCCTCCAGTCGCAGTCCGTCGTCGGAGAGCTGCTGCACCGAGATCCAGGTGTCGACCCCGACCGCGTTGCCGTCGTTCTTCCAGTAGAGGTAGGCCGTGCCGTCCGCAGCCACGAAGGGTGACGCGTCGATCGAGCCGCCCTGGTCCTCCTCGCAGACGAGAGGGCCGCTGCTCGAGTCGCGGTAGGGGCCCTTGGGGTCGTCGGCAACGGCGAGACCGATGCACTGGATGGCCGGGTCGGGCGCCTTCGTCGTGTAGTACATGACCCACCGGTCGCCGAAGCGGTGCGCCTCGGGTGCCCACACCTTGCCCGGTGTCGTCCACGAGGCGAGCTCGGGCATCGCGTCGCTGCCCTGCGCCCACGTGACGAGGTCATCGCTCACGAGCGTCTGGACGTTCATCCCGTTGCCGTTCGTCGAGATGGCGACCCACCCGTCGCCGTCGGGCAGGATCTGCGGGTCGGGGAAGTTGCTCGGCCACACGGGGTTCGTCGCGGCTGACGTGCTGGTGGTCACGGTGCCTCCGGTGGTCGGGTCGGGGTCGGCTGTCTGACAGCCGGTCAGCAGGGTCGCCGCCAGGGCCGCGACCATGCTGACCGCGCTGACCGTGGCTCGCGCGCCTCTCATCCTGCTCCGGGGTCGCTCGGCCACGTCGAGGCGTAGAACCGCAGGTGGTCGACCTCGGCGGTGACCGCCGGTGACGCACCACCGTGGGCCACGAGGCCGATGCGCGGCTTGGTGCCGGGAGCGAAGGCCCACGTCGCGCCCCACGTCCAGCTCACCCCGTCGCGGCTGGTGCCCGCCCGGTAGAGGTGCTCGCCGGCAGCGTTGCGGTGGTGGGCGAGTCGCAGCCAGAGGGTGGGTGCGGAGGTGCCGATGATGGCGCCGCCATAGCTCGTCGGGCCGTCCGGAGCGTCGGGGTCTGCCGCCGTCTCGCGGCCGAACTCGGTCTGGCGGGTGTTCCAGATCGCGACGTTGGACAGGCGCGCGAAGTCGTCGTCGTCCTCGTAGGCGACGAGGCCGACCTGCTGGTAGTTGCGCACGGTGTTGACACCCAGGTCGAGCGTCGTCTTGGCCTCGGCGATCCAGTCGCCGTCGCCGGGGGTGTCGTGCAGCAGCACGCTCGCGGTGTTGCCTCCACCGACGAGGTCGGTGCCCTCGACGGGCCAACGCAGGCTGCCACCGGAGACGGTGACGGCCGGGTTGGGTCGCACCCACGTGAAGCCGGCGAGGCTGGGGCTGTCGAACTCCTCCGCCTCGAGCAGCGCGCCCGCCTCGGGCACGGGCGCGAGGTCCGCCGCGTCCGCGGCGGCCGGGTTGACGACGACGTTGTCGACGACGGCGCGGCTGCTGCTGAGGCGCACCGGGGCCGAGGCCGGCCGGGCGTCGCCCGGCACCTCCACGCGCGCGGCGACGTCGGCGAGGTCGCTCTCGGTCACCTCGGCGGTGAGGCCGTCGGCGGTCGCCTCGATCGTCAGGGTGCGCCAGGCATCTGCGGGGAGCGCCGGGAGCGCTGTCGCCGACGACCGGACGGTGCCGTCGTCGAGCTGGGCCGTGAGGCGCCCGCCCTTCGGGTCGAGCGTGACCTTGATGGCCGGGTCGCGCCCGACGAGCACGCGCAGCGGCTCGGTGCCGCGGTGGTCGAGCCGCACGTGCAGCGGTCCGGCGGGCGCCGAGGCGGTCGTCGACGCGGTGCCCCGTACGAAGCCGGTGTCGCCGGCGACCGGGTCGCTCGGCCCTTCGGCCATCCCGCGGAAGCCGCCGGCCGCCGGGTCGGTCGGCGTGATGCCGAGCCCCGACGACAGGGTCGGGGCGGGCTGCGGGGTGTCCGACGGCCCTGCTCCTGCGCGCGTGCGGGGCCAGCCGTCGACCCAGTCGAGCCGGTCGAGCAGCATCGGCCGCCGGTTGATGCCGAAGGTCGACGTCAGCCAGGGGTTGGTGCGGTCGAGGGCGTGGTAGGCGATGAAGTCACGGCCCTCGGCGTCGGTGATGACGGCGTGGTGGCCGGCCCCGACGAAGCGGTTGCCGTTCTGAGTCAGCACGATCGTGCCGCCGACCCGCGAGGTCAGCAGCGACGTGCCCTCGGCGTCGACGAACGGCCCGAGCGGTGAGCGCGAGCGCCCGGCGAAGACGGAGTAGCCCGTCGTGGGACCGGCGCAGCAGTTGGCGGCCGAGCCCATGAGGTAGTACCAGTCGTCGTGGCGCACGACGAACGACCCCTCGTAGCGGTTGTCGATCGCGACCTGCGTCGCCGTGCCGACCGGGGTCAGCCCGTCCGCCGACACGCGCGTGGCCCACAGGCCACCGAAGTAGCTGCCGAAGTAGAGGTAGCGCTGGCCGTCGACGTCCGTGAAGCCGGCCGGGTCGAAGGTCCAGAGGAAGCCGCCGCCGGGGGCGGGTCGTGGTGGCACGGCCGGCGCATCCGTCGGGGTCCACGGACCGGCCGGCGACGACGCCGTCGCGACGCCGATCGCCGAGTCGTCACCGGGGTTGAGTGTCGTGTCGGTCACGGTGAAGTAGAGGACGTACTTCCCTGCGACGTAACGGATGTCAGGAGCCCAGAGGCCAGCGGTCGGTGTCGCCCAGGACGGGCGGTTGCCCGCGTCGAAGACCGTGCCGAGATACTCCCAGCTTGACCAGTCGCGCGTGCGCGCCATGTGCATCGCACCGGGCGCGTCGCCCGCGCGCAGCGGATCGGACGTCGCGTAGGCATACCACCAGCCGTCGCGGCCGCGGATCACCGCGGGGTCCGCGAACGTGTCGGAGAACGAGTCCGAGACGGCGTTGGCGTATGCCGTGGGGCCGGGCTCGGCGGCATACGTCGGCGTGGCGAGCGTGGCGCCGGTCGCGGCCAGCGCGGCGAGTGACGCCAGCGCGGCGGTGGCCCGGCGCAGGGGGCGGGATGTGCGGGGTGGACGGGACATCAAATCTCTCCTAGCCCTTGACGCCGCTGCTGGCGACGCCCTCGATGACGTATCTCTGGACGAACGAGTAGATGAGCAACACGGGGATGGCGGCGAGCATGGCGCCCGCCATGACGACGGGGTAGTCGATCGTGTAGGCGCCCTGGAGCCGGCTGAGGCCGGCCGGGAGGGTGAGGCGCTCCGGTGAGAAGAGCACGTAGATCGGCCAGATGAAGTCGTTCCAGTTGGCCAGGAAGCTCAGCACCGCGAGGGTCACGAGAGCCGGCCGGGCATTGGGCAGCACGACCGAGCGGAACGTGCGGAACGGGCCGGCGCCGTCGAGGCGGGCGCTCTCCTCGAGCTCCTTGGGCAGGCCGATGAAGAACTGCCGCATGAAGAACACGCCGAAGGCTCCGGCGGCTCCGGGCACCACGAGCGCCCAGATGGTGTCGAGCCAGCCCAGCTGGTCGAGGATGAGGAAGTTGGGCATTAGGAAGATGAAGCCGGGCACGAAGAGCGTCATGATGATGCCGGCGAAGATGGCCTTCTTGAAGCGGAACTCCATGCGCGCCAAGGCATAACCGGCCATCGAGCACACGACGACGACGAGCGCCGAGTGGAGCGTCGCGGCCAGCATCGAGTTGGCGAACCACTGCAGCACGGGGCTCGCCGCGTCCTGGAAGAAGAGCACGTCGTAGGCCCGGAGGGTCCACTCCTGGGGGAACCAGGTCGGCGGGACCGTGCGCGCCTCGCTCTGCGTCTTGAAGGACGTCAGCAGGATGAGCAGCAGCGGCCCGACGAAGATGACGGTGAGGATGGCGAGGGTGGCCCAGAAGAGGGGCCCGTTCCTGCGTCTCATTTCTTCTCCCTGAGGGCCCAGAAGTTGACGAGGGCGATGAGCGAGAGGAAGACCGCGAGCACGTAGCTCATGGCGGACGCCTCGCCCATGCGGTACTGCGACAGGCCGAGGTCGGTGATGACCATGATCGCCGTGCGCGTCGTGTCACCCGGCCCGCCCTGGGTGATGAGGTAGCTCTGGCCGAACATGTTGGCGCTGGCGAGGATCGTCGTGATGACGATGAAGATCAGCACCGGCCGCAGCCCCGGGATCGTGATGTAGCGCAGCTGCTGCCACGCCGAGGCCCCGTCGAGCTCGGCGGCCTCGTAGTGGTCGGCTGGGATGTCGCCGAGGCCCGCGAGGTAGATGACGGCGTTGAAGCCCATCGTCCACCAGATGGTGACGCCGGCCAGCGAGATCCACGCGTAGGGCTGCGAGGTCGTCCACGCGGTGTCGTCGGGCAGGCCGACCGCGCCGAGCAGTCCGTTGACCAGGCCGAAGGACGGGTCGAGCAGGTAGGCCCACATGAGCCCGATGACGGCCACGCCGAGCACGAAGGGGGCGAAGAAGATGGCGCGGAAGAACGTGCGCCCCGGGAACCTGCGGTTGAGCATGATCGCGAGCAGCAGCGGCAGGACGACGAGGAACGGCACGCTGATGAGCACGAAAAAGGCGGTGGCCTTCATGCCGTTCCAGAACGACTCGAACTGCACCGACGAGCTGTCGAAGAGGTCGAGGTAGTTCTGGCCGCCCACGAAGGGCTTGTTGGGCAGGAGGAAGTCCCAGTTGTGCAAGGAGATCCACAGCCCGAGCACGCCCGGCACCAGGACGAACACCGCGAAGAGGGCGAGGAACGGCGCGAGGAAGAGGTAGGGGGTCCACCGCGAGCCGTGGATGCCGGCGGTCCGACCTCGGGAGCGGCGTCCGCCCGGCGCGGGCTCCGCTCCCGAGGTGGGTCTCGGGGGCTGTGTCGTCGTCACAGCCATGGCGTCAGCCGCCGTACTTCTTCGCGTTGGCCTCGAGGATCTTCGTGGCGCGGGCGGCTGCGTCGGCCAGCACCTTGGCGGGGTCCTGGCCGCCGTTGATGGCGAGGTTGAGCGCCTTGTCGAACTCCGGCATGGCGTCACCGATGCCGGCCACGGTGGGCGGGAAGCGCAGGTCGTCGATCTGGCTCGCCAGCGCCGCCTGGTCGGTCAGGGCCTTGAACTCCGCCGACTCGCGGACGCTGTTGCGCACGGGCACCTGGCCGGCCTTGGCCCACTCGAGGCTCTTGGTGCTGATCCAGTTGAGGAAGACGCGCGAGGCGATCGCCTTGTTCTCGTCGGGCGTGCGCTGGGTCGGCAGGACGAACTGGTGTGAGCCCGCCCACGCCGCCGGGGTGCCGCCGATGTTGGGCAGCGGGGCGACGCCCCACTCGAGACCGGTCTTGGCGCCGAGGGTGTTGATCGTCCAGATGCCGTTCCAGTTGAAGGCCGTCTTGCCGTTCTCGAGGGCGATGAGGTCGGCGTCCTGGGCGATCTTCGCGGCGGAGTGGCCGTTCTTGACGAGGTCCTGGAACCACGTCATCGCCTTGACGGCGGGCTCCTCGCCCCAGAGCACCTGGGTGCCCTCCTCGTTGAAGAGCGAGCCGCCGAACTGGTAGATGAGCGCCTGCACGGTGAGCCCGCCGGTGAAGGGGAAGGGGCTCGCCCAGTGGCCCTGGATGCCCTTGGCCTTCATCGCGTCGAGGGCGGCGCCGTACTCGTCGGCGTTGGTCGGCGGCTTCTCGGGGTCGAGGCCGGCCTGCTCCATGACGGCCTTGTTGTAGAAGAAGCCGAGCGGGTGCACGTCGAGCGGGATGGCGTAGCGCTGGTCGTTGTAGATGCCGGCCTTCCACGGCACCGGCGCGAAGTCGGCCTCGCTCATCTTCAGGGCGGTCGCGACGTCGTCGAGCGGCTGGATCACCTTGCGGGCGGCGTTGGTGGCGACCGAGTCGACGTGCATGATGCCGATGTCGGGGCCCTTGCCCGAGGTCACCGCTGCAGGCAGCTTCGTGTAGTAGTCGGCCCACTGCATCGTGTTCATGCTGACGGCGATGTTGGCGTGCTCAGCGTTGAACTGGTCGACGAGCTTCTTCATGAAGGGGCCGTCGCCGCCGGTGAAGCCGTTCCAGAAGGCGAGCGACACCTTCGGGCCGCTGTAGCCCGTGGCGCCACCTCCGCCGCCGACGGTCTGGGGCGCCTGGCCGGGCACGCTGCCCGACCCGCTGCCGCAGGCTCCGAGGGCGATGGCGCCTCCGAGCCCGAGGGCACCGGTCAGCATGCGTCGGCGGGTGAGGGGTCCGGATGTGGTGCTCATGAGTTGTTCCCTTCGGTGATGCGGATGCAGTGCCACGAGATGGGCGGGAGGACGGCTCGCAGGGTGCTGCCGTCGAGGACGGCGTCGCCGGCGCGCGGCACGACGCGCTCCGGGTCTGCCTCGGTGTTGTGGGCGTTCGGGTCGGCGTCGTGCAGGGTCAGGTGCTCCACCTGACGACCGGCGGGGTATGCCGCCCGGCCCCCTTCTCCCCCAAGGCTCCCGACGCTGCCGGCCGAGTGGGCCAGTGCGTCGAGGTCGATGGTCAACGCGCAGTCTTCGGTGCGGCTGCGGTTGACGGCGAACACGACGAGGTCGCCCGTCTCCGGGTCGAGCGTCGCGGTGGTGAGCAGCTGGTCGACGGCGCCGTAGGCCTGGGTCTGCACCGCGTCGGAGACGACGGCGGGCCGCAGGACGGTGCCGGCGGCATACCGGGCGGTCAGCGCGAACGGGTGGAAGATCGCCTGGCGCCAGGCGGGGCCACCTGCGCGGGTCGAGATCGGGGCGATGACGTTGACGAGCTGGGCCTGGCAGGCCATCGACACCCGGTCGGTGTGCTGCATGAGGGTGATGAGCAGGCTGCCGACGACGACGGCGTCGGTGACCGAGTAGACGTCCTCGATGAGCTCGGGCGCCTCGCGGATCTCGAGGCTGCTCTCGCCGTCGAAGCGCGCCTGGAACCACACGTTCCACTCGTCGAAGGAGACGCTGATCCGCTTGTCGGAGCCCTTGACGGCGGCGACGTGGTCGGCGGTCGCGACGACCGCGCGGATGAAGCGGTCCATGTCCTCCGCGCAGGCGAGGAAGGAGTCGAGGTCACCGTCGACGGGCTCGTAGTAGGCGTGCGCCGAGATGTGGTCGACGAAGTCGAAGCAGCGGTCGAGCACGACGCGCTCCCACGTGCCGAAGGTGGGCATCGCCCGGTTGGAGGAGCCGCAGGCGACGAGCTCGAGGGAGTCGTCGAAGCGCTTCATCGCGCGCGCCGTCTCCTCGGCGAGCCGGGCATACTCCTCGGCCGTCTTGTGGCCCATCTGCCACGGGCCGTCCATCTCGTTGCCGAGGCACCAGACGCGCACGTCGTGCGGGTCGGGGTGGCCGTTCTTGACGCGACGGTCGGACAGCTCGATGCCGGGCTCGGCGTTGCAGTACTGCAGCAGCTCGATCGCCTCGGTCATGCCTCGCGTGCCGAGGTTGACGGCGAGCATCGGCTCGATGCCGAGGCGCGAGGCCCACGACATGAAGTCGTCGGTGCCGACCTGGTTGGTCTCGATGGACCGCCAGGCGAGGTCGAGCCGCGTGGGCCGGTCCTCCTTGGGCCCGACCCCGTCCTCCCACTGGTAGTTGGAGACGAAGTTGCCGCCGGGGTAGCGCACGATCGTCGGTCCGAGCTCGCGCACCAGCTCGGCGACGTCGGTGCGGAAGCCGTGCTCGTCGGCGGTCGGATGACCGGGCTCGTGGATGCCGGTGTAGACGCACCGACCCATGTGCTCGACGAAGGTTCCGAAGATCCTGCGGTTGAGCGGCCCCACCGCGAACGCGGGATCGAGCCGCACGGACGCCACACCCATTGGTCCTCCTTGACCTGGACAGTCGAGGCCTGACCGCGGTTTACAACGGTTGACCTTTTCCGGTGGTGCCATTTCTACAACGGTTAACATTCGGTTGTCCAGAGGTACGATCAGGCGTTGTCGAACCGAGACCGCGGCCAGTCGCTAGCGTGGGTCGCGGCGACCCGACGGGTGGAGGACGAATGGCGGCACGGCTACGCGACGTTGCCGAGCGCGCAGGCGTGTCGGTCAAGACGGCATCCAACGTGCTCAACAACTACCCACACATCAAGCCGTCCACACGCGCGCGGGTCGAGCAGGCCATGGCCGAGCTCAAGTACCGCCCCAACCTCTCGGCGCGCAGCCTCAAGCACGGTCGCGCCGGCTTCCTCGCGCTGGCCGTGCCGGCGATGGACTCCCCCTACTTCGCCGAGCTCGCGGCCCGCATCACCGCCGAGGCCTCCGCGCTCGGCTTCATCGTGCTGCTCGACGTGACCGGGGGCGACGCCGACGCCGAGCGCGTCGTGCTCGAGGGCATGCGCTCGCACGTCATCGACGGTGTCATCTTCTCGCCGCTCGCCCTGTCGGCCGACGAGATCAGCGGCCGCGCCGACGACCTGCCGATGGTGCTCCTCGGCGAGCGCCCCGTGCCGACGGGCTTCGACCACATCGCGGTCGACTCGGTGGCCGCCTCTCGGGCCGCCACCGACCACCTCGTCGCGCAGGGCCGTCGCCGCATCGCCGCCGTCGGACGCGAGGCCGTGCGGGGCACGGCCTCCGAGCGACTGCGCGGCTACCGGCAGGCGCTGCGCGCAGCCGGGCTGCCCTATGACCCCGACCTCGTCATCGACGTGCCGCACTTCGACCGCGCCGACGGGCACGCCGCGATGCTGCGCCTGCTCGAGCTGCCCGACCCGCCCGACGCGGTCTTCTGCTTCAACGACCTCATGGCGATCGGGGCACTCCGGGCCTGCGTCGAGTCCGGCGTGCACGTGCCCGACGACGTCGCCCTCGTCGGCTTCGACGACATCGCCGAGACCCGCTACAGCAACCCGACGGTCTCGACCGTCTCGCCCGACCTGACCGGCCTCGCCCGTCAGGCCCTCGAGCTGCTCACGCGGCGCATCTCGGGAGACGACACGCCTGCCCGAGAGGTCAAGGTCTCCTGGACCCTCGAGGCCCGCGAGACGACCCTCGGGGTGCCGCGCCGGCGACGCCGACGAATCGCCACGGGCGCCGGCCCGGGCTGAGCCGCGCGTCGGTCAGACCCACAAACCCGGCTCGCGCCCGGGCCGGCGTGCGGCGACGGAGCCCGACCAGGCACTTCGTGGGTCTGACCGACCGCGATCGCCCCAGCCTCGCTGGTGCCGGACGTCGGCCCGACGACGTCGGAGCCCCGGCCGACGGGCGGCCGGGGCTCCACGGGCACGGGCGGCGCTGGTGGGAGGCGCTCGCGCAGGTGCCTGCTCTAGATCGACAACCCGTGCCCGAAGGGCAGCAGCGGGTCGTCGAATCCGGGGACGTCCTCGTGGTGCTGGCGCACCTGCTCCATCGAGCGGGGCAGGTCGAAGGGCAGCCGGCCCTGCGGGGCGATCCTGCCCGTCAGGGCGTCGAGCAGGGCGTCGTCGCTGCTGCCGAAGCTGCCCACGACAGCGGCCGCCGACTCGAGCAGCGGCGTGACGACGGCCGGCCGGTCGAGCACCACGTCGATGACGAGGGGGCAGACCGCGGCGATCCTCGCCAGCCGGTGCACGAGACCCGGCGGGAAGTCGAGCGAGCCCTGGTGGAACCACGCCTCGAGGAAGAGGTCGGAGCGCGGCTCGAAGGGGGCTGTCAGTCGCACGAGGGCCACGTCGGCGTCCTCGGGGCGCTCGACGAGGGTCATCCCGTGCCGGTCGAGCGCCTCGGCGGAGACGCGCTCGGCATAGACGCGCAGCCCCGTCCTCAGCGGCAGGGCGGCGTCGCGGTTGGTCAGCACCGTCACCGACTGCGCCTGGGCGGCGTGACCCTGCTCGCGGAAGTCGGCGCGGCCAACGGTGTCAGCCGCGGCGTCCTCGTCGACGTAGGGGTCGTCGAACAACCCGAGCCGGAACTTCACCTCGAGCAGCCGCCGCGCCGACTCGTCGACCCGCGCCTCGGTGACCCGCCCCTGCGCCACGAGGTCGAGCAGGATCTCGACGCACTCCTCGCCGCCGAACTGGTCGGCGCCGGCCTCGAGGATGAGCTCCATGCGGCCGTGCGGGTCGAGATGCTCGACACCCCAGGCGCGAGCGGGCAGCACCTGGTCGCCGACGTGGTTGTCGTTGACGAGCTCCCAGTCGGTGACGACGACGCCGTCGTAGCCGAGCGTGCCGCGCAGCAGCCCCGTGACCACCTGCTTGTTGTAGCCGAAACCCACCGGCTCGATGGGCTCTCCGTCGATGACGAGGTCGAGCGGCATACCGTAGTAGGGCATGATGCCCGCCGTGCCAGCCTCGATGATCGGGGGGAAGGGCTTCAGGTGGTCGGCGAATCTGCCTCCGGCATAGACCTGCTCGCGTCCGTAGGGGAAGTGCGCGTCCTCGCCGTCCTTCTGCGAGCCGCCGCCCGGGAAGTGCTTGCTCGTGCAGGCCACGCTGTCGTCGCCGAGCGAACTCCCTTGAAATCCCTGGAGATACGCCACTCCGAGCTCGGTGACGAGGTCCGGGTCGTGACCGAACGTGCCGGCCTGACGGGCCCAGCGCGGCTCCGTCGCGAGGTCGAGCGTGGGGTGCAGGGCAGCGCGGATGCCCACGGCGACATACTCCTGCCGCGCGATGTCGGCGAACTCCCTGACGGCGTCGGGGTCGCGCAGCGCGGCGAGCCCCAGGGGCTCGGGCCACTGGGAGAAGGCTCCCGCCGAGAAGGAGACGCCGACGTTCTCGATGAAGGCGTGCCGCGGGTCCGTCGAGATCGTCACCGGTATGCCGTGGGGCGTGGTCTCTGCGAGCGCCTGCAGGGCGTTGCTCCAGCGGGCCGCCGACCTCGGGTCGCCGAGGGCGTGCACGTTGAAGTGGTTGAGGTGCTTGTCGAGCACGACCGTGCTCGTCGGTGACTTGCTGATGGCGCCGGGCCGCTCGATGAGCGACCCGTCCGCGCCCGCCTCGATGACGGTCTGGAACATCAGCCCGACCTTCTCCTCGAGGGAGAGCCGCCCGACGAGGTCGTCGACGCGGTCCTCGACCGGCAGCCGTGGGTCCTCGTAGGGGTCCATCCGGCCGTTGCCGTTGAGGTCGCGGTAGGCGACGCCGTCCTCGGTCGTGCTGAGCTCGGGGCGCACGGGTGGAGCCTTTCGTCGGAGAGGGGTCTCGTGGCCGCCCGATGCGTGCGGTCGGGCGGCCACGAGGTCTGGAGGGTGCTGGCCGGCACCCGGTCGGTGGGTCAGGCGACAGGGCTCGCGCCGAACTCCTCGATGCCGATGACCGGTCGCAGCGCCTTCTCGACGGCGGACGTGCTGAAGCCCCGACGGACGACGTCGTTGCCGATCACGTTGCCGATGGCTCCCATGACCATGGCCTGGTCGAGCGACAGGTAGCGGCGGGCCACCATGCCCGACCGGACCGCGACGGCGTCGAAGAAGCCGCCCCTGCCGTAGGAGTCGAAGTCGGTCTGGATGTTGAGGAGGTTGGTGTAGGCCTCGTCGGGCTCGTGCATCATCGCGAGGAACGCTGCGTGGGGCGTCACGACACCGTCACCGTAGGTCGGGGACGGGTTCGTCGCGGGCCGGCAGCCGTCGAAGCCGACGTCGTAGTTGGTCATCTCCTGGTCGGAGAAGTAGCCGTTGGCGCCGTTGCCGGGCTCGTTGCCCGGCCCGAGACCGAGCGGGTCCACGCCGTACTCGCGGTAGCCACCGGCGGGGTTGCTCGACGGGCTGAAGCCCCAGTAGCCGTAGCCCGCGTCGATGAGTCCGTGCTCACGCTGGGCTCGGACGTGCAGCGGGTGGTTGCGGCCCCACGAGTTGGGTGCCCAAGTGGCCTCGTCGACGAAGACGTCAGGCATGAGCTCCTCGAACATCGAGCCGCCCCAGCCGGGAACGACGCGCTTGCCGCGATAGGTGTAGGCACCCTCGTAGACGTCGAGCCCGTAGTACTTGCGGGTCTCGCCCACCGGCTTCATCTCCTGCCACGACCAGTCGCACGTGTCCGGGAAGGTTCGCCAGGTCGCGTAGTACGCGGTGGGGTTGATCTGGCCGGTGATGATGCCGAGGTAGGTCGTGATGCGGGTCTCGGACACCGTCGTGTCGTAGTGGTGCGTCGTGAGCCACACGGGGTCGCCCCCGATGTGCGTCCCCTGGTAGACGCCTCCGGGACGGTTGTGCTCGAACGGGAAGAAGCCACCGTGCAGCAGGCCACCGGCTCGCACCTGGTGCGCCGGGTCGCTGTTGTCGTTGTAGAACGCGTCCCAGCGCATCCGGTCGAAGATCCGCCTCGCCCACGGGCCGGCGGCGCGGTCGGAGTTGGCGACGACGAGCAGCGCCGCTCCGAGCCAGCCGTTGTCGACGCTCGACGCGAAGGGATAGACCTTGTCACCCGACCCGGGCCACTCCGTGAGCGCCTTGCCGGTCGCCTCGTCGTACCAGTTGTAGTACATCCCGCTCGGCTCGTGGTGCTCCATGCCGTGGACGGTCTTGAGGGTGCGGATGAGCCGCGCCGTCGCCTCGCCCCGGGTGATGATGCCGAGCTCGCGGGCCACGATCGTCGACCACAGGTAGCCCCCGATGTTGGTGGGCGACGTGTAGCCCGAGCGGTCGCCGGCCGCGAGCGACTCGGGGATGTTGTCGGCCGGCAGGCCGGTCTTCGGGTCGGTCATCGCCACGAGGCTGCGCCACGTGTCGGCCGCCCAGGTGCGCACGCGGGTCGCGTCGAGCGAGAGGTCCGTCGCGCCACGCAGGTATGCCGGGGCGCTGCGTGGCGCTGCTGCGGCACCTTGCCCAGGGGTGAGGGCGAAGGCCGCGACGGAGGCGGCGCCCCCGACGAGGAGCGCACGACGGGTGGGCGTCGGACGGTGGCCGGTGGGGCGGCTCGGGGTGAGGTCTGACATGGGCTGTGCTCCGTTTCGGTTGCGGTTCACGCTTGTGTCGAGGGGTGTGCTCACGGGTGTGAGTGGCTGGGGGGTTGGGTCACTTGAGGCCCGTGGTGGCGATGCCCTCGATGAACTTCCGCTGGAAGATCAGGAAGATGGCGAGGATCGGGAGGATGGTGACCGTGGCGCCTGCGAGGAGCAGGCCGTAGTTGGTGCTGTTCTGCCCCGTGGCGTAGAGGGCGAGCGCGACCGGCAGCGTGTACTTGTCCTCGGACTGCGCCACGACGAGCGGCCAGAGGAAGTTGTTCCAGCTGCCGAGGAAGGTGAGGATCCCCAAGGTCGCGAGCGCCGGGCCGCAGAGCGGGAGGATGATCCGGCCGAAGATGGCCAGCTCGCCGGCGCCGTCGATCCGACCCGCGTCGAGCAGGTCCTTCGGTAGCCCGAGGATGAACTGGCGCATGAGGAAGACGCCGAACGGACTGACGAGGAAGGGCAGGAAGAGTCCGGGCAGCGTGTCGACGAGACCAGCATTCGCGACGAGCACGAAGAGCGGCACGAAGGTCACGACGCCAGGGATCATCAGGGTGCCCAGGACGGCCACGAAGATGACCCGCTTGCCCTTGAAGTCGAGCATGGCGAGCGCGTAGCCGAGCATCGAGCAGAAGATGAGGTTGCCCAGCGTGACGATGACGGCGACGAAGGCCGAGTTGAAGAAGAACTGCCCGAAGTTGAGCCGGCTGAACAGCTGGGTGTAGTTGTCGAGCGAGGCGGCCTCGGGCCACCAGGTGGGTGGCACCTGGCGCAGCTCGCCCTCGCTCTTGAAGCTGCCGAGGATCATCCAGACGAACGGCGCGATGACGGCGATGAGGGCGACGGTGAGGATGACGTAGAGCCACCAGTGGCCACCGTGGCCCGAGCCGACCATCCCGAGGCGCGGCTGGCGCCCGGAGGGTTCGTCGTCCCCGGGCGGCGGGGCGAGGGGGCGAGGAGCGGTGTCGACCGACATGGTCAGGTCCTCTCTCGGAACAGGCGGAACTGGATCGCCGTGACGATCGCGATGACGACGAAGATGAGGTAGCTCATCGATGCGGCCAAGCCGTAGTTGCCGTAGCCGAACTGGTTGAACGTGTAGTAGGACACCGTCATCGTGCTATTGAGCGGACCACCCTTCGTCATGACGAAGGGCTCCTCGAAGATCTGCAGGTAGCCGATCGAGGTCGTCACCATCACGAAGAGGATGGTGGGGCGCAGCAACGGCAGGGTGACGTGCCGGAACCTCCGCCACACACCGGCGCCGTCGATGGCCGCCGCCTCGTGGAGCTCGGCGGGTACGGCTTGGAGGCCGGCGAGGAAGATGATCATCGCGGTGCCGAAGGTGCGCCACGCGGTCATCATGATGATGGCGGGCATCGCCCAGTTCGGGTCGCCGAGCCAGTTGGGACCGTCGATGCCGAACCAGCCGAGGACGGTGTTGATCAGTCCGGCCGGGTCCTGCAGCAGGAAGCGCCAGACCACGGCGACCGCGACGATCGAGGTGATGACCGGCGTGTAGAAGCCGAGACGGTACATCGAGCGGAACCGGGTGATGCCCTTGTCGAGCGCGACGGCCGCGGCGAGGGCGAGAAGGAGGGTGAGCGGCATACACACGATGACGAAGTAGGCCGTGTTGAGTGCAGCCTTGCGGAAGACCGGGTCGGACAGCGCCTTGGTGTAGTTGTCCAGCCCGATGATGTCCACCGAGAACGGCGAACGCAGGTCACGCGCCTTGGTGTCGGTGAAGCTCATGAAGAACGACTGGAGGACCGGCCAGGCGGTGAAGGCCAGGAAGAGCAGGCAGAAGGGGATCGCCAGGATCCACGCCGCCCGCGCCTCCCGCCGGCCGGAGAGCTGCCCCGGCCGACGGGAGATGGTCTGGGTGGTCATCGCTTACTGACCCGTGCCGATGGAGTCCGCCTGCTGCTGCACGGTCTTGAGCGCAGCCGCGGGGTCGGCGCCGGTCTTCGTCACCTTCTCGAGCTCGGTGTCGAAGCTGTTGACGACCTGCTCCCACGTGGCGAACGACGGCGGGGCCTTGGCGGTCTCGAGCTGCTTGCCGAAGACGGCGAGCTTCTCGTCGACCTTGAGGGCCGGGTCCTCCCACGCACTCTTGACCGACGGCAGGTCGGTGGACATCGTGTACCACTTCGCCTGGACCTTGGGGTCGGCGAGCCACTGCACGAACTTCCACGACGTGTCGCGGTTCTGGGTGTTCTTGAAGACGGCGAGGTTGGAGCCGCCGACGAAGGACGACGAGCCGGCCGAGCCGGCCGGGATCGGCGCGACGTTGTACTTGTCCTTGAAGCCCTCGCCACCGACCTTCTCGACCGCGGACATCATCCACGGGCCGGAGATGAACATCGGCACCGAGCCGCTGGCGAAGTCGGGCTCGGTGGTCGGGGTGGCCGGCGCCGTCTTGTTGGAGATGCCGTCGGTGAAGTACGACTGGTAGTACTTCGTCGCCTCGAGGATCTCGGGGCTGTCGAAGTTGTAGGCCTTGCCGTCGTCCTTGGTGAGGTCGGCGCCGTTGGACCAGGCGAACGGCATCAGGGTCTGCCAGGAGCCGGTGCCACCGGCCTGCAGGCCGATGCCCCACTTGGCGCCGGCCTTGGTCTGCATGGCCTTGGCCATCTCCTTGAGCCCGGCCTGGTCGGTCGGCGCAGCGTCGTAGCCGGCCTTCTTGGCGAGGTCGGAGCGGTAGAAGAGGACGCGGGTCTCGACGTACCACGGGATGCCGTAGGACGTGCCGCCCACCTCGGTCGTCTTCTGGGCGCCCTCGAAGAAGACCGACTTGTCGATCTGGCTCGGGGTCGGGTCGAGCGCGTCGAGACCGGCGAACTCACCCATCCAGGTGGTGCCGACCATCGCGACGTCGGGGGTCTTGTTGGCCGTGATCGCGGTCGTGAACTTGTCGTGCGCGGCATCCCACGGGATGGCGGTGACGTTGATCTTGACGCCGGGGTTGGCGGCCTCGAACTCCTTGGCGAGCTCGGGCAGCTTCTCGCCCTCGGCGCCCATGGCCCACACGGTGATGGTGCCAGTGGCGGCGCCGGTGCTGACGGCTGCGCCGGTCTGGCCGGCGCTCGAGCCCTCGGTCTCGGCGCCGCGGCCGCAGGCGGTCACGGTCAGGGCCGCGGCGGTCATGCAGGCGACGGTGATGGCAGTGGTGCGTCTCATCGGGTGTCTCACTTTCTGGGGGTGCCGCGAGGGGGTTCTCGGGCCTGGGAGGGGCTGGTCTATGGGGATCAATGACGGGGAATCGGTCTGCGGGGAATCGGTGTCGGGGACGGGTGGGAGGGGGCGGGTGGTGAGCGGGCGACGAGGGCTAATCGCGCCCGACGGTCGGGTGGCTAGGAGGCCGAGCAGCCGCAGGAGCCGCGCAGCACGACCTCGGTGGGCAGCACGACGGGAGCCGGCAGGGGCGCCGCGCCCTCGACGCGCTGGTGGAGGCGCTCGGCGGCGAAGACCCCGAGCTCGTGGACGGGTTGGCGGACCGTGGTCATGCCGGGCCGGACGTAGCGGGAGGTCATGACGTCGTCCCAGCCGACGACGGCGATGTCGCCAGGGACGTCGCGGCCGGCGTCCTGCAGCCGGCTCATGATCGACAGGGCGAGCTCGTCGTTCGCGCACACGAGGGCGTCTGCCCGCAGCTCGCCGGACAGCACCCGGTCGGCCACGGCGGCACCCTCGCGCTCGCGGAAGGGGACGCGCACGGGCGGCGCGGGTGTGAGCCCACGTGCGGCGTGGGCCGCGACGAACCCGGCGTGGCGGTCACGGATGTCGGGAGCCGCGTCGGGGTCACCGATGAAGAGCAGCTGCGTGCGGCCGTGGTCGAACAGGTGCGTCGTCAGCTGCTCGGCGCTGTTGGTGTTCTCCGCCGCCACGAGCTCGACCCCGTCGAGAGCGCCCACGCCGTCGGCGGGAGCGCCTGCGATGACGACGACCGGCTTGCGCCCGCGCAGGGCGCGAGCGACGGCGGGCGGCATGGCGGCCGAGCCGAGCACGCCGATGGCGTCGACCCGGGTGGCGAGGTGACCGACGGCGCGCGGGAGGTCGCTCTTGCCGTTGGCGAGCAGGAGCACGACGCTCTGCCCGAGCTCGGCGGCTCGGGTCTCGAAGCCCATCAGCAGCTCGGAATAGTAGGGACCGGTCAGCTCGGGGAGCACCAGACCGTAGGCCTCGTGGTGGCGCACGGCGAGGCTGCGCGCGGCGCCGAGCGGCACGTAGTGCAGGGCGTCGACGGCGTCGAGCACCTTCTGGCGGGTCGCGTCCGAAACGACGGTCGAGCCCTGCAGGACCCGCGAGACGGTCGCGATCGAGACACCCGCGCGCTCGGCGACGGAGTAGATCGTCGCGCCGACGGCGGGGAGGGCGACGGGGGTGGCCAGCGCCGCGGCGGCGGAGGTGGGGGCCGCGGTCGGGGGTGACGTCCGCGCCGGCCGCTTGCGTGGGGTTGTCGCCACGGGCCACCTCCTTCGTCTCGTCGTCGAGTCGTCTGGTGCGCTGCTGACGTACCCGTTCCTCGCGGTTCGAATGCGTTGTAAGCGCTTACATCTGACCCCATCGTGCCCTCATCCCCCTGGTTGCGCAACCCCCCTCGCCCTGAGCATCCCGATGCGCACCCGCATCGGTCGCGGCAACCGCGAACCACGCGTGCGCCAGATCCGCTGCCGCACATGGCAATTCGTCGTGTGCTGGGCTGCAACGACGCGCACGTATGCCGTCCGGCGGGCTGGGTGCCCACCGGACGGCATACCGGCTGCTCCGCCGGCGGCGGTCAGTCCTGCATGAGGCCCAGCTGGTTGCCGTCGGCGTCGGCGACCACGGTCGTGCGGCGGCCGCCCCCGACGTCGGTGGGCTGCTGCACGACGCTCGCGCCGGCGGCGACGAGTGCCGCGCTGCTGGCCTCGAGGTCGTCGACCTTCCAGAAGGGCACGGGCCCGGTGAGACCCTTGCGGCGGCCGTTCGGGTCGAGGGCGATCTCCTGACCGTCGACGTTGAAGCCGACGTAGTAGGGCTCGTCGGTGTGTGGCTCGGCGCCGAGCAGTGTCGTGAAGACGCCCTTGGCGGCCCCGAGGTCGCTCACGGGGAAGATGATGGTGTCGGCAGCGGTCATGTCGTGCTCCTTGGTGATGATCCGTGGTGGTGCCGTGGTGGCGATCGCTCCGAGGCCCTGCGGGTGCGTGTCACATCCGGGGGCCGCGGCTCGTCGAGTAGGTGACGGATGCCGGGCGCAGAATGTGACGGCGCGATGACGGGATGGACGGATGGACATGGCGGCACCGGGGCGGGGTCAGAGCGGCGGCGAGGGCAGCGAGAACGGCGGTGGCAGCACCCCCACCGACCGGGTGGTCCGCGACTTCGAGGCGCATCGCGCCCGGCTGCGGGCCGTGGCCTACCGCGTGCTCGGCTCGACGAGCGACGCCGACGACGCGGTGCAGGAGGCGTGGCTGCGCCTGGGGCGGACCGACGCGAGCCAGGTCGACAACCTCGGCGGCTGGCTGACGACCGTGGTCGCCCGGATCAGCCTCGACATGCTCCGCTCACGCGCAGCGCGCCGCGAAACACTCTGGGACGGTGAGCATCGCGAGGTCGAGACGGAGTCGCGCGTCACATCGCTGCACCCCGGACCGACGGCCGCGCCGGACCCGGCGGCCGAGGCCGAGCTCGCCGACGCGGTCGGCGTCGCACTGCTCCTCGTGCTCGACTCGCTCACCCCGGCCGAGCGCCTCGCCTTCGTGCTGCACGATCTCTTCGGGCTGCCGTTCGAGCAGATCGCCGGCATCGTCGACCGCTCCCCCGCCGCCACCCGCCAGCTCGCGAGCCGGGCCCGCCGACAGGTGCGGTCGGCCCAGGTGCAGGCCGACGCGGACCGCTCGCGCCAGCGCCGGGTGGTCGAGGCGTTCCTCGCTGCCTCGCGGGCGGGTGACTTCGCCGCACTGCTCGAGCTGCTCGACCCCGACGTCGTGATGCGGGCTGACACCACGGCGGCCGCCATGGGTGCGGCCTCGGTGGTGCGTGGCCGCTCGGAGGTGGCGGGGGTCTTCAACGCTGGGGCGAGAGCGGCTCGGCTCGCCGTGCTCGGCACCGACGACGGGGGGGCCCTCGGGCAGGTCGGGGCCGTCTGGGCCGTGCGCGGCGAGCCGAAGGTCGCCTTCGCCTTCACGGTCGTGGGCGAGCGCGTCGCCGGCATCGAGCTCATCGCCGACCCGGAGTGGTTGACGACGACCGAGATCACCTATCTCCCCGAGCATCGGCCAGGCGCTGCGCCGGCAGCGGAGCCGGTCGTAGGCTCGGAGGGTGGCTGAGGGAACGCGCGCAGCAGTCGTGCTCGGGTCGGGGGGCGCCCGCGGCTATGCCCACGTCGGCGCCATCGAGGTGCTGCGAGAGCGCGGCTTCGAGATCGTCGCCATCGCGGGCACGTCGATGGGGGCGCTCGTCGGAGGGGTCACGGCCGCCGGCAAGCTCGATGAGTACACCGAGTGGGCCCGCGGCCTCAGCCAGCGCGAGGTGTGGCGCCTGCTCGACCTGTCGATCACCTCGCCGGGCGGCGCCATCCGGGCGGAGCGCATCATCCACAAGGTCGGTGAGATCCTGGGCGGCGCGACGATCGAGAGCCTGCCCATCCCGTTCACCGCGGTGGCGACCGACATCAACGCGCGGCGCGAGGTGTGGTTCCAGCGGGGCTCCGTGGAGCGGGCCATCAGAGCCTCGATCGCCATCCCGGGCGTCATCACCCCGGCCGTCATCAACGGCCGCGTGCTGGTCGACGGCGGCCTCATCAACCCCGTCCCGATCGAACCCACCGCCGCGGTGGAGGCCGACCTCACGGTCGCCGTGTCGCTGTCGGGGATGCGCGCCCTCGGAGCCACGGCCACCCCTGTCAAGGCGTCGTCGGAGCAGCGCCCCCGCGAGGAGTGGACGACCCGGCTGCGCCGCGGCGCCTCCGAGATGCTCGAGTCCGAGCGGGTGCGCGCGATCACCGGCCGCTTCGCGCACGCGAGGGAGGTGCCTGACGCGCTCGACCCGGCCGTTGCCGCCGGCCTCGACGGTGCCCACCTCACCGACGGGGTGCTGTCCGTGCCGGTGTCCCTCGGCGGCGACCCGCCGGTCGGCTCCCTCGCGACCGATGCCCTCGTGCGGGCCCCGGCCGACATCGGGCTCGTCGACCTGCTCAACATGTCGCTCGAGACGATGAGTGCGCTCATCTCCCGCTATCGCATGGCGAGCAACCCGCCAGACGTGCTCGTCACGGTGCCCTCCAACGCCGTGCGCACCCTCGACTTCCACCGCGCTGCCGAGATGATCGAGCTCGGGCGGCAGCTGACGACCGAGGCACTCGACCAGGCGGGCTACTGAGGGGACCTGACGCTGTCGGCGGTCGGCGTCACAGTGGTCGGGTGATCCTGCACGCCGACGCCGACGCCTTCTTCGCCTCGGTCGAGCAACGCGACGACCCACGGCTGCGCGGACGGCCCATGGTCGTCGCGCACGAGGTCGTCGCGTGCCCGTCCTACGAGGCCCGGGGTCTCGGCATCCACGCCGGTATGCCGCTCGGCCAGGTGCGCCGGCGCTGGCCGCAGGTGCTCGTCACCGGCTACCGCCCCGAGGCCTACGAGGCTGCCTCCGCCGGGCTCTTCGAGGTCTTCCGCCGCTTCACCCCACTCGTCGAGCCCGGCTCGATCGAGGAGGCCTTCCTCGACGTCGAGGGTCGCGACCGGGGTGACCCTGGCGGCTTGGCCCGCGCGCTGCGCTCGGCGTGCCGGGAGGAGGTGGGCCTGCCCGTGTCGGTCGGGGTGGGTCGCACCAAGCTCATGGCCAAGCTCGCGAGCCGCCGCGCCAAGCCCGACGGTCTCGTCGTCGTCGACGCCGAGCTCGAGGCCCGGGTGCGGCCTCGGTTGCGCCTCGACGAGCTCTGGGGCGTCGGTCCGACCACGTGGGGTCGCCTGCACGCAGAGGGCCTGCACGTCGTCGCCGACCTGCAGGGCTGGTCCGAGGACGACCTCAAGCGCATCGTCTCGACCGCGATGGCACGCCGGCTGATCGCGATCGCCGACGGCACCGACGACGCGACGATCCGGCTTCCTCGCCCGCGCCGGTCGGTCAGCGCGAGCCGGTCGCTGCCCGCGACCCGCACGCGGTCCAAGGTCGTCGCGGTGCTCGACGAGTGCGTCGGTCGCGCGCTGCACCGGGTCGTGGCCCTCGAGGGTCCGGCCCGGCTGCCGAGCCGGCTCGAGGTGCTCGTGCGCTACGACGACGGCACCCACGTCCAGCAGCGTGGGCGGTTGCCCCACCCGAGCGTCGACCCCGAGGTCGTCGGCGCGGGCGCGGCCGCGCTGCTCGAGCAGACGGCCTACGAGTGGGACGGGCGGGGGGTGACGATGGTCGGGGTCACGCTCCCGCTCCCCGCCTCCGCTCCGGTTGACCTCAGGTCCACGTGAAGTCGCACCATGGGTCCGTGACCTCTTCGACGACAGAAGCACTGAGCGCGGTCGGCGCCGCGGCCTACCTCGAACGCCTCGGTGTGGCCGCGCCCGAGGCGCCGACGCTGGCAGCGCTCGCATCACTGCACCGGACGCATCTCATGGCCGTGCCCTTCGAGACCCTCGACATCTCGCTCGGCCGGCCGGTCCGCCTCGACCTCGGGTCCGTGCACGCCAAGGTCGTCGATGCCCGCCGCGGCGGCTACTGCTACGAGCTCAACCCCCTCTTCGGCGCGCTCCTGCGCCACCTGGGGTATGCCGTCGACCTCGTCTCGGCCCGCGTGGCGACCTCCGACGGCGGGCTCACCGACCAGTTCGACCATGTGGCTCTCGTCGTCACCTCCCCCGCGCTCGACGGGCCGGTGCTGGCCGATGTCGGCTTCGGAGACGGCTTCATCGAGCCGCTGCCGCTCCGTCACGCCGTCGTGGCGCACGAGCGGGGCAAGGACGTCGGCCTGGTGCGCGAGGGGGACGACTGGCACTACCGCGAACGGGTGGAGGGCGGGGAGTGGCGCACGCAGTTCGTCTTCACGACCACGCCGCACCCGCTCGCGGCCTTCGAGCCCCGCAACGTGTGGCAGCAGACGTCGCCGCAGAGCCACTTCACGCGGGGACCGGTGGTCTCACGGCTCACGCCGACCGGGCGGGTGACCGTCCGGGGCACGCGCCTCATCACGACGACGCACGGCCGCCGCGACGAGGTGGTGCTCGACGAGGCCGACGTGCCAGGGGTGCTGGCCCGGCACTTCGGCATCGTGATCAGCTGACGGCCTCGGGTCGCGAGCCTCATGGCGTGGGGCCGCGTGCGGGTAGTGGGGGTCCCCCGGGGGTGAGCGTGGGGGGCCTCAGCGGCCCCGCGGCATCACCCGACGAGCCCTCAGCCCCAGGCGTCCGTGCTCGGGCGGCACAGGCAGAACGGGTGGCCGGCCGGGTCGGCATAGACCCGGAAGCCACGCTCGGGCGAGGGCTGCGGCGGCTCGACGGGGTCGAGCGCCGTGCCGCCGAGGGCGAGCACGCGCTCGTGGGCCGCTGCGATGTCGGCGACCACGAAGTCGAGGTGCGACTGCTGCTGCCCGCGCGGCCAGTCGGGCGACTCGTGGTTGGGGGCGAGCTGGGTCGCGATGCGCGGCCCGTCCCAGACGACGTCGAACCAGTCGCCCTCGTCGTCGGCGCGCACCGTGCCGCCGAGCAGGTCGGCGTAGAACTGCGCCACGCCCGCGGGGTCGGCGCAGTCGAGGGCGACGCAGTCGAAGGTCACCGTCGGTCCGGGGGCGGTGGAGGTGTCGGTCATGCGGGTCTCCTTGTCTCGAGGTGCCCACCCAACCACCGCCAGCCGACAGCGGGCCGATCCCCACGGCATACAGGCGCTGTCTGAGGCGCCCGCGCGCGTTGACGGGGCCCGCAGCGCTGATGCTGCTCCCCCCGACTCGACTGACGCGACTGATGCGGCCGAGAGGCCCGTCAGGGCGCCGCGGCTGGCCAGACGACCGCCGTCGAGGTCACCGGACGCACGACCGAGGAGGGCGCCGAGCCGTCGATCGTCACCGAGTGCGTGCCGGGAGGAAGCTCCTCGAAGGTGGCGACGCCGTGCCCGGCACGCAGCTTCGGCTCGGCTTTGGCGAGCACCTTGCCCTTGGCGCTGCGCACCGTCACGGTGACCGGCACCTTCGGCGGGTCCGCCCCGGGGTCGTCTGCCTCGAGATCGAAGACGACCTTGAGGCCGGATCGCTGGGTCACGAGGTCGGGCACCGAGGCCCGCACCGAGACCGACTTCAGCTCCCGACGACGCACCGGCTTCGCGGTGAGGATCTCCTGCACCTGGTCGAGCACGAACTGGTTGTGCTGGAGGTTCGTGTGCTGGTCGGGCACCCGCACGAGCAGGTTGGTGTCGAGGCTCTCACCGAGGCCGACCGCCCCGGTCAGGGTGACGGTGCCGTCGCCGAAGTCGTTGTCGTTGCCGAAGGTCTGCGAGGTGACCGCCCGCCCGCCCTGCAGTGACACCGTCGTCTGCGTCGGCTGGCGGATGCCGACGATCATGTGGGTCATGTCGCGACTCGCCGCCCGGGCCGACTCGGCGGCCTGCAGATCGGTGTGGAAGGTCATCGCGTCGGTCAGCATCGAGGAGGCGAGGTTGGGCACGGCCACCTCGGTCGTCTTGGCGTAGCCACCGCCGTTGCTGATGCACGCATACTCCGGCAGCAGCTGGTAGAGCGAGGGCATGCTGCGTGAGAAGTCCGTGAGGTCGATGCTCAGCGGACCGATGCCCTTCTTGACGCCGTTGACGAGCTGCTCGAGGGCGTCGGTCGCACCACGCCAGGGCGTGCCCATCGTGATGAGCTTGCGGGTGACCTCGGCGCCGCCGCACTTCTCGATATACCACCGCGCGACGAGACCGCCCATCGAGTGCACGACGAAGACGATGCGCGCGTCCGCCCAGGCACCGCCCTGCGCGCGGAGCCGCTCGAGTGCCGGCTCGACCACGGAGCCCAGGCGCTCCCCGTTGTAGCGGTTGGACAGGCGCCAGTCGTAGGGGAAGGCGATGAGGTTGGGCGGCTTGGGTCCGTTGTCTCTCTTGTAGCCAAGCTTCTCGAGTGAGCTCACGAGCGTGTCGTAGCCGCGGATCGGCGTCCAGATCCCCGGCAGCACGTGGACGTCGGGCATGAGCGCGACCGGCTCGACCCCGTCGTCCGGCGCGGCGTCCCCGATGCCCTCGGGCAGCGCCTTCTTGAGGATCGATCCGCGCCCCGTCAGCAGCTTCCACACGGCGCCGGCGCTCGGTGCCCAGATGAGGTTCTCGCTCGCGGGCGATCCGTCGGACCCCCTGACCCCGAGGGTGCTCCCGGTGATGCCCGGAAGCACCACGACCAGGTCGTTGCTCGTCATGTCCAACCGCCTCCCACGCTGAGGTGAACGTCCTGCTCCACGGTGGCACCGAACCTCGTCGCTGATACCCGAAATGCACAACGTCGTGCAGAGTGGAGCCACCTGATTCGGCGCCCCGACACGAGGAGAGAAGGCCCGTGTACATCACCGAGGTGATCTCGCACCAGCACGACGAGCAGCGCCGGATGTTCGCGATGCTCGAGGAGTGGCCGCGCGACGACCACGAAGGGCTCGCTGCGATCTGGACCCGGCTCGCCATCCTCCTCGAGACGCACGCCGAGGCGGAGGAGAAGTACTTCTACCCCGAGCTGCTGCGTCTCGGCACCGGAGGCGCCGACGCCGAGTCCGTCGAGGAGGAGGTCGAGGACGCGGTCAAGGACCACAACGAGATCCGGGCCGCGGTCCGCAAGGTCGCCCGGTGCAGGACGGGGTCGAGCGCGTGGTGGACCGCGGTCACCGACGCCAACGTGCACAACAGCGACCACATGGGCGAGGAGGAGCGGCAGGACCTCGCCGACTTCCGCCAGCAGGCGAGCCTCGAGCTGCGCCACGAGGTCGCCGTGCAGTTTCTGCGCTACGAGTCGCTCAAGGCCGCGACCGGCGTCGCACCGGTCGACAAGGACCCGAAGCACTACGTCTCGGCACGCAAGGGAGCCCCGACCTCGGCCACCGCGAAGCGGGCGGCTCGCGCGGCCAAGAAGGCCACCAAGGCCGCTGCCCCCGCCCGCAAGGCCGCGTCCAAGAAGGCCTCCCCCTCCGCGTCCCAGGACTAGCCCGACCCCAAACCCCCAGTCGAGTGAACACTTTCCACCGGCCCCAGTTGGGTGACAACTGCCCACTCGACCGAGAACGACGTCGAGTGGGCACTTTCCACCGGCTTGGCTTGGCGGTCTCAACTCGTCTGCGCAACGGTGAGTAATTGGTTGAGTTTAGCGGCGGGGGTGTGGAAGCCGAGGGTGGCTCGTGGTCGGGTGTTGAGCAGCGCCTCGACCTCGGCGACGCGTTCGTCGGTGACGGTGGTGAAGTCGATGCCTTTGGGGAAGAACTCGCGGATCAGGCCGTTGGTGTTCTCGTTGGTGCCGCGTTGCCATGGTGAGTGCGGGTCGCAGAAGTAGACGGTGCAGCCGGCCGCGACGGTGAACCGGGCGTGCTCGGCCAGCTCTGACCCTTGGTCCCAGGTCAGCGTCTTGGCCAGGTGCGCGGGCAGCGCGGTGACCATGTCGATGAGCCGGTCGGTGACGGTGGTCGCGTCGTGCCGGGCGGGTAGCCGGGCGATCATCGTGTACCGGGTGCTCCGTTCGACCAGCGTGATCGCGGCCGTCCGGTTCCCGGCGCCCAGGATCAGGTCGCCTTCCCAGTGTCCGGGCACGGCCCGGTCGGTGGCCTCGGCCGGGCGGGCGGTGATGGTGGCCTGCCCGACCCAGGACTTGCCCCGGGGCCGGGCGGCCAGCTTCGAGGCCGGTACCCGGTGGGTCCGGCCGCTGCGCAGCGCCTGCTCCCGGGCCAGCTCAGCGCGGAGGCTGCCGCGGCCCTGGACGTACAGCGCCTGATAGATCGTCTCGTGGGAGATCTGCATGGACTCATCCTGCGGGTGGCGCAAGGCCAGCTCGCCCTGGATCTGCTGCGGGGACCAGTGCGCGTTCAACCCCTGGATGACCTCGGCCCGCAGCGCGGCGTGCTCGGGCCGGTCCAGCTTCCGCGGCTGGGGCCGGGCCCGGTTGGCGTGGGTGCGGTGCTGCGCGACCCGGACCGAGTACACCCCGCCGACCCGGTTACGGGTCAGCTCCCGCGACACGCTGGAGCGGTGCACGCCCAGCTCGGCCGCGATCCGCGCCGGGCTGCGGCCCTCACCCAGCCGCAGCGCGATCACGCCCCGGCCGGCCTCGGTCAACCTGCCCCGCGCGTCGGTCCAGTCGCCCTCGCTCACCGCCGGGGCAGGGCGCAGCAGGCCACCGACCGGTCCCATCCGAAACGTCATACCGGCCACCTTGGCCCACCGGCCCACCGCGCGGCGGTCCACCCCGAGCCGCCGCGCCACCTCCAACGCCGCCAGGCCCTGCTCCAACAGCCCCAACGCCTGCTGCCGCTGCACCACGCTGTACCGCCCAGGCCTTCCAGCCATCATCTGCCTCCACACGATTCGTGTTGCGCAGACGATCTGAAGCCAAGCTTCAGCTCGACGTTGGGCAACGTCGAGTGGGCACTTTCCACCGGACGACGTGGGTGACAACTGCCCACTCGACCGAGAACGACGTCGAGTGGGCACTTTCCACCGGACAAGTTGGGTGACAAGTGCCCACTCGACTGGGTGGTGGGGGGGTGGCCGTCGGGAAATGGGCACTCGTCTCTGTGAGGGGTCAGTCAGTGCGGCGGCGGCGGCGCTCGAGGGACAACGCCGCCAGCACGACGACTCCGGCGATGAGCCCCCAGAAGGCCGCCCCGACGCCCGCGATCGTCACCCCGGACGCAGCCACGACGAGGGTCACGGCTCCCGCCTCGCGCGAGGCCGGATCGGCGAGCGCCGTTGCGGCAGAAGCGGCGAAGGTGCCGAGCAACGCGAGCCCGGCAATCGTCTCGATGAGGCCGTCGGGTGCCGAGCGGGCAGCCGCCGTGACGATCCCGGCGAGGGGACCGAAGGCGAGGTAGGTGACGCCGCACGAGACGCCGGCGATCCACCGACGGTTGCGGTCGGGGTGTGCCTCCGGCCCGGCGGCCAGCGCTGCCGAGATCGCGGCGAGGTTGATGGCGTGCGCTCCCCCGACGGCACCGACCACGCTCGCCCCGCCGGTGTAGAGCAGCGGCCCGCGCATGCCGAGGCGATAGCCGAACGACCCGAGCACGGCGATGCCGGGGATGTTCTGGCTCGTCATCGTCACGATGAAGAGGGGCAGCCCGATGGCGAGCAGAGCAGTTGGGTCCCACATGGGAGCGACGAAAGTGACTGCAGGAGTGAGCTGCTCGACATCAAGCGTCCCGAAGACCCCGGTCACCGCCATGACGACCACTGCCGCTCCGAGCGCCCCGAGCACCGCCCACCGACGAGCGAACGCCACGAGCAGCAGCCAGACCACCATGACCGGAGCGATCGCGGCGGGCGTGGCGACAACGGCCTGGATAGGCGCCACGCACAGCGTCAGCAGCACCCCGGCAAGCATCGCGCTGGCGAGGGACACCGGGATCGCCTCGACGAGCCGCTCGAGCGGACGGATGAGACCGCAGAGCGCGAGCAGCACCCCGCACACGATGAAAGCGCCCACGGCAGAGGCAAATCCGCCCGCAGGCACGGTGGCGGCCACGAGCAGCGCCGCTCCCGGAGTGGACCACGCCATCGTGACGGGCATCCGCAGCCGCCACGAGAAGAGCACGCAGCCGAGGCCCATCGTCACGCACAGCACGAGCAGCCCCGAGGCCGCCTGCTCCGCGCTCGCGCCGACCGCCTGGAGCCCGGTCAGCACCACGGCGAAGGAGCTCGTGAAGCCGACGAGCCCGCAGACGACGCCCGCCAGCACCGCGTGCCCCGTGCCGCCGCCCGGCGCCGCCGTCTCCGTCGGGGTCGCGGAGGTCACCGGCGCCTCAGCCGAGGTGGTCGCTCGACGCGA
The DNA here is from genome assembly GCF_044793955.1 of Humibacillus xanthopallidus. Taxonomy (GTDB): domain Bacteria; phylum Actinomycetota; class Actinomycetes; order Actinomycetales; family Dermatophilaceae; genus Humibacillus; species Humibacillus xanthopallidus_C. The sequence goes on from NZ_CP084995.1 coordinate 4,544,878, forward strand.
GCGCACGGCATACGCGCTCGTATGCCGTGTGGTCGGCGGCGGCGACGAGGCCCGGGGGCGCGATGTCGCGCGGTCGGTAGGGGCGACCCGTGGGCGTGCCCACCACGCCACCCGCCTCGGCCAGCAGCAGCGCTCCCGGCACGTGGTCCCAGGGCGCGGCGGAGTGGTAGAGCACGTAGTCGGCCTCGCCCTCGACGAGCTTGGGGTAGTCGATGCCGCACGAGACCCACGTGAGCGCCATCGGCGAGAGGCCCTCGAGGGCCTCACCGATCCAGGCCCGGCGCGAGGTGCGACCGCGCAGGTCGGCCGTCTCGGCCGGGGGCGAGACCTCGAGGCGCGCGACGCCCGCCGGCGAGTGCCGCCACGTGCCGCCGCCGCGCTCCGCGACGTAGCCGAGGTCGTGCTGCGGCTGCCAGATCCAGGCCCGCACGACCTCGCCCCCGCGGGTCTCGCTCGCCATGACGGCGTGGTCCTTGGAGCCGTGGACGAAGTTCTTCGTGCCGTCGACGGGGTCCACGGTGAAAGCGTGGTCGGCGGCGGCATACCGCTCCATGAGCGAGGGGTCGGCCGAGTGCGCCTCCTCGCCGAGCACGACGCAGTCGGGGTAGGCCGCGACGAGCGCCGCAGTGATGAGCACCTCGGCCTCGCGGTCGGCATCGGTGACGAGGTCGCCGGGCTTCTTCTCGTGGATCTCGCCGGCGGCGAGGGCACGGAAGCGGGGGTTGATCACCTCGGCGGCGACGTCCTGCAGGAGGGCGAGCACGGCATCCGTATCCACGTGGTCCAAGGTAGTGGTCGGCGCTCGATGCGCCCCGACCGCTCCGGTGGGCGGGAGGTGCTGGTCTGCGCACCGGTCACGGCTGCGGACGCAGGTGCCCCGGGAGGTCGAGCCACCACTGGAGGATGCCGCTCGCGAGGTCGTCGGACGCCGCACCGCCGACCTGGGGGTCGGGCAGGGCGTCGCGCACCTCCCGGAGCAGGTCGTAGCGGCCCCGCATCCCGAGCACGTAGGAGAGGCCACGGAGCCGGTCCTGCGTGGCCTCGCCCGTGTCGGGCGAGTCAGGCCCCGACAGCGCGACCTCACGGATGCGCTCCGCGAAGGCCGCCTCCCGCTCGTCACGGCGACGCGACGGGGCCTCGGGAGTGTTGCCGACGACGTAGGCCGCCTCCTGCGCGACGTCGGCGGGAGTCTTGGGGCCCAGCGAGAGTCGCTCGAAGAGGTCGAGGTCGGCGGCCTGCCCCATCCACGTCAGCACGGCGAGGCTCTCGTGCGCGGCCGCCATGTCGAAGCGGCGGAGCGACTCGACGAGCGCTGCCACGTGCACGCGACCGATGGCGCGGCTCTGCGGCGAGATCATGAGGATCGCCAGGGCGTTGGAGCGGTCCTCCTCGTTCGTCTCTCCGAGAGCGGTGGAGATGAGCGTGCTGAGCACCGGGTCGCGCGCCAGGGTGTGGCCCTCGCCGAGGTCGAGGGCTGCCCGGACCCGCTTCTGCGACTCGCGGATCGCCTGGGCGCTGACCGCCCGGCCGTCGCGGATGATCGAGGCGGCCACGCGCCGGTCCTCGGCGGTCAGCACCGTCGCGAGCCTGCTGGTGCCCGCGGGTCCGAGCGCGCGGATGAGGTTGGCCGCCCCGCGGTGAACGCGGTAGGGCTGCTCCGGGTCGCGCAGGTGGCGCACGGCCAGCCGGGCCGCCTCGAGGCGCAGGTCGCGGTCGAGCCGGGCACCCTTGACGAGGGTCGTCAGCACGATGAGGCAGGCGCGGAGCGAGCTGCTGTTGGTCGGCTCGCGCAGCTGTCCGAACATCATCGCCAGCGCCTGCGGGTGGACGGTGAACTGGAGCAGGCTGAGCGTGTCGTTGTAGAAGGTCGCGTCCGGCTTGGCGACGACCTCCTCGGCCATCGAGGCGACGATCGGCCCGCTGCGGGGGTGGCCGGCGAGACGTGCGACCGCCTCGGCGCGCTGGGCGTAGTCGAGATGGAGGTGCAGGCTCACCTCCTCGATGCCCCGACGCAGCAACCGCTCCCAGTCGCCGGCGCGCACCATGGCGTGCGGCATCCGGCCGAGGTTGTCGGAGAGGCGATCCCACTCGAGGCCGGTCATCCGCTCCGCGGCGAGCGCCTTCTCGAGCAGGACCAGGGTCGCGTCGACGTCGGGTGCACCGGGCGGCGACAGGGTGGCGGCAGGGCGGACCGGGTTGCGCGAGCGGGAGAAGAAGTCGATGGCCGCGAGCAGCTGGCCCTCCGGCAGCCCCAGGACGACCTCGTAGCGGCGCACGAGCCCGTGGGTGATGTCGACCCGGCCTCCCTCCCAGCGCCCGACCTGGGCCCGGTGCACGGCGGGTGCGCGACCGCCGCCGTCGGCGAAGCCGGCTGCGGTGCGCACCGATCCGTCCTCGGCGTGCTGTCGGGCGTTGCGCAGCACCCACTGCATCTCGGCGAGCTGGCTCATGGGCGCGGGCCGCCCGCTGAGCCTGCTGAGCCCACTGCGCCGGTTGAGCCCGTTGCGCCCCGGCGCCGCTCCCGCAACATGGCGTCGCGTTCGACCTGCACATCGACCCCTTTCCGCGACTCCCGCCCCTGTGACGAGGAGTCGCGCCCCTGCTCGCGTTGCGCTGCGACCATCATTGCGCAACGTAGGCGTCGCTGCCGAGAAGTTCGGCTACCGTAGGGATCGGCTCGCAGCCTGTGGAGGGGATGCGGTCCGCATGAGGCCGGGAGTCAGCAGGGGATGGCTCCCGGCCTTTCATGTCCCCCAGCCCTTCTCGCGCTCTCCTGGCCCTCTGCTCGCGAACTCCTTGCGCCCTCCGGCGGTCTCTCGCCATCGTCGACTGTGGCCGACAACCCGGTGGCGGGCCGGCTCGGGCGCCTGCCAAGGTGGTGCCGGTGAGCACCGAGACCGGCCCGGCCCCCACCCTGACCGACGGCATCGTCACCCTGAGGGCGCACACCCCACAGGACGCCGACGCGATCGTCACCCAGAGCCTCGATCCCGACAGCCAGCGATGGACGACGGTCCCCCGCGGCTACACGCGTGACGACGCCCTCTCGTGGATCGAGCGCAACCTGGCCGCGTGGGGAGAGCCCGGGGGGGTGCGCTCGTGGGCCATCGAGTGGGTCGATGCCACCGGCCGGCCACGCTTCGCCGGCACCATCGACCTGCGCCCCGGGGCGACCGTCACGGTGGGCGAGCTCGGCTTCGGCCTGCACCCCGACGCCCGCGGCCAGGGCATCATGGCCCGCGCGGTCCGTCTCGTGTGCCGGCACAGCTTCGACACCGGCGGCTGGGGCCAGCCGCTGAGCCGCGTCCACTGGCGGGCGATCGTCGGCAACTGGGGCTCGCGTCGCACCGCCTGGGCGTGCGGCTTCACCATCCACGGCACGATCCCCGAGAGCCACCCCGATCCCGACGGCGGGCCCACCGCCCTCGACACGTGGACCGGCAGTATCGCGGCCGGAGACCCGCTCCGGGCCAGCACGCCCTGGTATGCCGCCCCGGTGACCGAGGCGGACGGCATACGGCTGCGCCCGTGGCGGGCCTCCGACATCGACGCGATCGAGCCGCGTGACGACGACCCGTCCCACTGGATGCCCGGGCGATCGGTGCTGCGGCGCGAGACCTTCGTGGCGTGGCGCCACCAGCGCGAGGAGCGGATGGCGGAGGGGACGGCCGTCGAGTGGTGCGTCGCCGACGCGGAGACCGACCGGGCGCTGGGCGGCGTCGTGCTCTTCAGCCGGCAGGGGCCGATCGACGACGTCGCCGAGCTCGGCTACCAGCTCTTCCCGAGCGCTCGCGGCCGCGGGGTCGCGACGACGGCCGCCCGGCTCGCCATCGCCCACGCGCTGCAGCCCGCGGTCGAGGGCGGGCTCGGCCTGCGCCGGCTCGTCGCCGAGACGGCCGCCGACAACGCGGGGAGCAACGCCGTGCTGCGGGCCAACGGCTTCACGGAGTTCGGGCGCGAGCACGCCGTCGACCGGCTGGCCGACGGCTCCTGGGGCGACGGCCTTCACTGGGAGCTGCTCCCCTGACCTGAGCCCACCCCCGCCGGTCGGGTGGGGGTGTCAGCGGGCGATGTAGCCGCCGTCGATGTAGAGCTCGAGTCCCGTGACGAAGGCGGAGTCGTCGCTCGCAAGGTAGGCGACACCCGCCGCGATCTCCTCAGGTCGCCCGAGGCGGCCCATCGGCGTCAGGTCGAGCATGGCCTGCTCGAAGGGCGTGCCACGCGCCCCGTCGAGGATCGGGGTGTCGACGAAGCCCGGGTGGATCGAGTTGACCCGCACGCCTTCGGTCGCCCAGTGCAGCGCGACGTTCTTCGTCAGCGTGCGCACCGCGCCCTTGGCGGCGTGATAGGCGGGCGAGGTGCCGAAGCCGCCGCTCGTGCCGAAGATCGAGCTGATGTTGATGACCGACCCGTGGCCCGACGCCTTGAGCAGCGGGGCCGCGATCTTCATGCCGAGGAAGACGCCGGTCTGGTCGATGGCGATCGTCCGCTCCCATTCGGCAAGGGTGGTGTCCTCGATCGGCAGGAGGTCACCCATGCCGGCGTTGTTGACGAGCACGTCGAGCCCGCCGAAGAGCTCTGCCGCGCGGGCGACGGCGGCCTCCCAGTCGGACTCGCTCGTCACGTCGTGCCGCGCGAACTCCGCACGAGCGCCGCTCTCGCGCAGTTCCGCTGCCACGGCGACCCCGGCCTCGTTGACGTCGGTCAACAGGACTGCCGCCCCCTCCTCGGCGAGCCGCCGCGCGGTCGCCTTCCCGATGCCGCTCGCTGCACCTGTCACGAGGGCCACGCGTCCATCCAGCCGGTTCATGCTGATCACTTCGATTCGGTTAGAGCTCCCGGGTTGTCGTCCTTCCATCGTCTCGCCGTGCGACCGCGGACGCAGTTCTGCGGGTCACAACGGGGCTGTTGTGACGCACGAGACAGCGGGAGCCCCTCAGGGGGCGACTCGGGGTCGAATCCGGGTGGACCCCGGTAGCGCAAACCCCCGGGCGGGTAAGACTCTGGAGGCAGTGAGCACGACGATCGGTCGTGCCAGGCATGAAGGAGACACCGTGGCTTTCGGTGAGCAGCTCAAGCACAAGGCGGACGAGGTCCACCTGCAGGACAAGGCGAAGGACTTTGGTGACGCGGTCGCCGAGGTCATCAAGGAGGCCGTTGGACTCGTGGCGGGACTCGCCCAGGACAACCGGCCCAAGGTCGACGACGCCCTCGACAAGGCCGAGGCGAAGCTCGTCCAGACCAACGGCGGCAAGCACGCCGAGACCGTGACCAAGGTTCGTGCCTCGGTCGACAAGGGGATCGACAAGCTCGTCGAGCACAACACCGGCCCGAAGGCGCCTCCCACCCAGCCTTCGTCCCCGGTGCCCGACGACCGTCACTCCGCGTTCGACGAGGACTCCCCCGCCGGCTCTCCCAGCTGAGACCGGCACCCAGAGGCCGTATGCCGCTGTCCCACCCAGCGGCATACGGCCTCTTCCTGTCCCCAACCTCCCCATCGAAAGAGCATTTCTGCGCGCTCCCCGTCCGCCCGGGCCCCGCCGCCCAGGCGGACGAATCGCTCTTTCGATTGGGATAGGCATCGTTGCTCAGGGGGCGCGGGTCGGCTCGCCTCTCAATCGAAAGAGCATTTCCGCGCGCTCCCTGCCCACCGGGCTGGGCACCCAGGCGGACGGATCGCTCTCTCGATTGGGGTGGGGGGCGGACGGATTGCTCTTTCGATTGAGAAAAGGGGGGTGCGTCGGTCAGGGGAGGCGGTAGGCGAGGGGGAGGGTGCGGCGGACGCCTGACGGAAGGGCGTCGAGCATGACCCGGCCCGTGCCGGTCGCGTCGTGGGTCAAGCCGGCGACGTGGCCGAGCTCGTGGAGCAGCACGGTCAGCAGGTCGATGCGGCCGTCGGCCAGCGAGTTCTTCCTGGCGACGAGGTCTCCCGCCGCATTCGTCGAGGTGAAGAGGGAGCCCGAGGTCGAGGTGTACCAGCCGAACCCGGCTGCGTCGCGGTCGAGGTAGACCACCGACCCCACCGCCTGCGCGAGCACGCCGGGCGCGAGGTCGGCGATCACGAAGGTCACCCGCGTCAGCAGGTCCGAGGTCGCCCCGGCCGAGACCCACTGGGCCGCCGCAGCCTCGGCGACGGCACGCACGGTCGCGTCGGTGACGGTCAGCGACGAGGTCGTCGTCGCTGACGTGCCGGCGGCGAGCAGCTGCTGCGTCGTCGGGACGGCCGTGGGAGCGGTGGTCGTCACCCGGGGAGGCGTCTGGTCGGCCTCGCGCTCGTTGTAGCTCGCGAGCAGGTTCTTGAGGTCCTCGATGCGCCTCGGGTCGCCGCTGGCGAGCGCAGCGTTGACCTGGTCGATGATCCAGCGGGCGCTGACCGGGTAGGAGATGAACTGGCTGCCGGTCGAGAGCAGGCCCGAGATCGCGTGGCGGAGCAGCGCCTCGACGTCGCCGCCGCCGTCGTTGAGCGCGTCGAAGAGCGTCATGCTGCGGTTCGGCTCCGGCGCGGCGGTGAAGACCGATCCGACGAGCTGGTCGGTGCGGAAGACCTGCGTGCCGTCCGCCCACGTCGGCCAGCTGTTCGTGTGGTTCTTCCAGTAGCCCGGCGTCAGGCCTTCACCGGAGCCGTTGCCGAAGTAGCCGGCGACGTCGCTCGCACTCGCGGTCTGCTCGGTGATCGGCTCGTCGACCGAGGCGGTCGCGGTGTTGCGGTAGGCGCCGCCCCGCACCACGGTCGTCGCGGAGAAGAGCCAGGCCTCGCCGATGTCGAGCAGGCCGTCACGGTCGAGGTCGCCGATGTTGAAGACCGTCCCGGCAACGAGCACCGGGGCAGGCGCGAGGTCGTCAGCCACGTTGGTCGGGGTGCCGTTGTCGTCGCGGATCGTTGCCATCACGACGGCGACGTTGCCGGTGTTGCGCACGACGTAGGTCCACGTCGCGGTCGTGCCGACGAGCAGCTCCTTGGCCGGCTGGCTGTTGGCGTCCTCGACGGGGGTCGGCCGGAACGGGTCGAGGGCGTTGACGGCCTTGACGAGCGTGATCTGCGGCGTCACGCCGAGCGTGTGGTGGAGGTCGTCGTCCCACACCGTGACGGTGCCGGTGCTCGTCGTCAGGTCGCCGCGGACCCGCACGACGTTGACGAAGGGCCCGTAGACCATCGTGCGCGCGAGCTCGTAGAGCCACGTCTCGGTGGGGTCGAGCAGGCCGTCGCGGTTCGTGTCACCGATGTTGTATGCCGTGCCGGCAGCGAGCACCGGAGCCGGGGTCAGGTCGTCGGCCGGGTTGGCGGGTGTGCCGTTGTCGTCGACGATCGCCACGGCTGCCAGCGGGGCAGCGTCGGTGTTCGTCACGGCATACGTCCAGCGGGCGGTGCTGCCGGCGGCCACGAGCACCGGGTGCGCCGGGTCGGTGGCGCGGATGCCGCGGAGGAACTTCTCGACCTGGATGCCGCCGCGGGTGCCGAAGAGGTGGGCGACGTCGGTCGAGGTGACCGTCTCGTGCACCGGCTGCCCGATGACGACGCCGGTGACCGTGGCGGTGTTGCGGTAGGCGCCGAGCGGCACGGTGCCGGTGGCACGGAAGAGCCAGGTCTCTCCCGGGTCGAGCAGGCCGTCCTTGTCGGTGTCGCCGACGACGTGGCCATCGCCCGCGTCGACCGGGTCGACGACGAAGCCTTGGTTGGGGTCGCCCGTGCCGTTGTCGTCCTGCACGCCCACGACGTCGAGGGCCGTCGTGCCCGGGTTGCTGACGAGGTAGGTCCACACGACCGTGCTACCCGCGAGCAGCACCGGGCCGGGCCCGTTGTCGGCGTCCTCGTAGCGCGTCGGGCGCAGCGGGTCGACGGCGTTGACCGCCTTCTTGACGACGATCTGGTTGAGGGCGCCGAAGTGCAGGCTCGGGTCGGACGAGGTGGCGGTGGCTCCCGACCTCGGCTCGCGCCCGGTGACCGTCGCGGAGGAGATGAACTGGCCGGCGGTCACGCTGTAGACCGCCTTGGCGACGCCCGCCGACGTGAACAGCCAGGTCTCGCCGGGGTCGAGCAGCGCGTCCCGGTCGAGGTCGCCGACGTTGAAGGCGGTGCCTGCCTGCAGCACCGGCACGGGGGTGAAGTCGTCGGCCGTGCCGGCAGTGCCGCGGTCGTCGACGAAGGCCGCGACGACGATGCCGGCCGTGCCCGGGTTGGTGACGCGATAGGTCCAGACGACCGGGGTGCCGATCTCGAGGTAGAGCTGGTGGGCGGTGTCGTCGCCCTCCTCGAGCACGCTCGGGCTGAGCGGCACGGCCGCGTTGGTCGCCTTCTTGACGACCACGCCGAGGTCGAAGCCGCGATACCACGCGACGTCGGTGGCGCCGTAGGTGACGTTGCCGACCTTGGCCGTCACCGTCGCGACGTTGACGTGGGCACCCTCGGTGGCGAGCCGCGGGCCGAGGCCCGCCGAGGTGTAGAGCCAGACCTCGGAGCCATCGAGCGAGCCGCTGCCGTTGCCGTCGCCGCTGACATAGACCGGGCGGAAGTCGTCGCTCGTGTCGGTCGGCGTGCCGTTGTCGTCGACGAGCACGATCGCCGACGCCGGGATCTTGACGTTGCCCTTGCGGCTGACGAGGTAGGTGAAGACGAGGGAGGTGCCGTTGAGCAGGTGCCGCGCGTTGGCCGGGTCGTTGGCGTCCTCTGCGGCGCTTGGCGCCAGCGGGTTGACGGCGTTGACGGCCTTCTTGACGGTGAGCACGCCGCCGGTGAACGCGGTGAAGTAGGTGTCGTCGCGGTCGGTGAGCGCCGTGCCTCCGCAGCTCGTCGGACCGCTGATGCACTCCTGGGCGCTGACCGTGGAGATCGAGGTGTACAGGCCGACGGCCGCCGTGATGGTGCGCACGCCGGCCGACGTGTAGAGCCACACCTCGGCGAGGTCGAGCAGCCCGTCACGGTCCGTGTCACCGGTGTTGTAGGCGACGCCGCCCACGGTCACGGTGACAGGACGCGGGGTGAAGCCGTTGCTGTCGGTGACGGCCGTGACCTTGAGCGGCACGTAGCCGGTGTTGCGCACCAGGTAGGTGAAGACCGCGCTCTGTCCCACGGCGAGCAGTGCGCCGGGCGGGGTGTCGGCGTCCTCCGGCCCCGTCGGGCTGAGCGGCACGGCGGCGTTGACAGCCGTCTCGATGTCGACCCGGCCACCGGCGGTCGCGTAGTTCGCGAGGTCGGTGCCGGTCACGACGAGGCCTGCGGCGTTGGTGGCAGTCACCGTCGCGACGTTGGTGAAGCCGCCCACCGTGCCGACGACCCTGCTCCACGCGTAGGCCCAGCGCTCGCCGGCGTCGAGCACGCCGTCGAGATCGGCGTCGCCCACGTTGTGCACGCCGTCCGCGCCGAGCAGCGGCACGATGGCGCCCGTGCTGAGGCGCACGTCGTCTGCCGCGTCGGCGGGTGTCGCGTTGTCGTCGACGAGCTCGGTCACGACCATCGGGCCGGCACTGGTGTTGGCGACGACGTAGGTGAAGCGCACCGTCGACCCGACGGCGACCGTCGGTCCGGTGGTGTTGGCGTCCTCCGCGGCAGTGGGCCGCAGCGGGTCGGCTGCGTTGACGGCCTTGACCAGGTCGAGACCGGTCGTGCCGAGGTAGAGGGCCGGGTTGCTGTCGCGGTAGAGCTCGCCCCCGGCGCCCTGGGCCGTGAGGTGACCGGTGTTGGTGAACCAGCCCACCTGCGCGGTCGTCGGTGCGGCTGCCACTCCGGCGGAGGTGTAGAGCCAGGTCTCCCCGGCGCCGAGCAGGCCGTCGTAGTTCGTGTCGCCCACGTTGAAGGTCGAGCCGGCGAACGTCGTCGTCAGCTCCAGCGCCGCCCAGTCGTCGCTCGCGTCGCCGGGGGTGGCGTTGTCATCGATGACCGACACGACGGAGACCGGGGTGAGCGAGCTCGTCGTGAGGCGGTAGGTCCAGCGCACCGGGGCGCCGGCAGCCAGACGGGGCGCGGTCGCCATCGTGTCGGCCTGCTCGGTCAGCGACGGGCTCAGCAGGTTGACGGCGTTGAGGTCCTTTCGGATCGAGACGAGCGTCGGGCTCGTGGAGTAGTTGGTCGGGTCGGCCGCCGCGACGAGGCTGCTCGCGACCGGGTCGTAGCCCTGCACGGAGACCACGTGCTGGTGGTCGCCCGGGAGCGCCGTCTGCGGTGCACCGGCGACGCCGACAGCGGTGTAGAGCCACGTCTCGCCCGGGTCGAGCAGCTGGTCGCCGTCGGTGTCGCCGGAGACGTAGGTCGGGTGGAAGTCGTCGCCCGTGGCCGGGGTCGCGTTGTCGTCGGTGATCGAGAGCACCTGCAGGGCAGTCGTGCCCGGGTTGGTGACGAGGTAGGTCAGGGCGAGGGCGGAGCCGGGCACGAGCAGCCGTCCGGGCGGCACGTCGGCGTCCTCGACCGACGTCGGACCGCGCGGGTCGACGGCGTTGACGGCGCCGTTGACGGCGATGACGATGCCGGGCTTGCAGGGGCAGTCGACGCCGAGGTCGACGAGGCCGCGGTAGTCGATCTGCACGCCGCCGACGTTGCCCGGCTGGGGGTCACGCGGACCGCCGTGCTGGTCGTTCCAGAAGGAGTCCCTGGGGGTCGAGAGCGCGAGCTCGTCGAGCGGCGTCGCGGGGGCGAAGGTCATGTCCATGCCACCGGCCACGGCCAGGGCCCGGATGAAGTCCTGGATCCACGGGCTGAAGGAGCGGTTGACGACCGGGGCGCCGAACGGCGCGAACGGCACGACGAAGCTGTTGAACTCGCCGCCCCAGTCGTACATCCGGGCCCGGCCGGTGCCGGCGATGAGGACGTCGCGTCCCGCTCCCCCGTAGGCGAAGGTCGGAGCCGACCACCGCTCCGGCACCGGCCGGCGGTTCGTGCCGCCGTCGACCTCGAGGTAGGGCGAGGACTGCAGCAGGTCGTCGCCGAAGCCACCGAAGAGCCAGTTGGTGTTGGTGCCGCCGACGAGCCAGTCGTTGCCGACGTCGCCGTAGATGATGTCGCAGCCGTCGTCGCTCTTGAGGAAGCCGCCGGCGGCGTCACGCATCGGCAGCCCGGCCGCGTCGAGGACGAAGGGGGTGAAGTTGAGGAAGAAGTCGACCTTCTGGCCGGCGACACAGGTGCCGGTGAGCCCGATGTCGCGGGTGCCGTCCGTGCAGTCGAAGATCTTGGACCACGGGTCTTCGGCGTTGTAGTCGGCGAACTTCGTCGTCGTCGGGTCGTAGCGCAGCGGGTCGGCCGGGTCGATGCCCCACTGCGAGGCGGTCATCGACTGCTGGAGGTCGCTGAAGAAGAACGGCAGGGCCTCGGCGCCCGAGATGGCGTCGTCGCCCTCGTTGCCGTGGATCCAGTCGTTGCCAAGCCCGCCGTAGACGATGTCGGCGTAGCCGGTCGCCGTCGCGTTGCTGCTCGGGTAGACGAAGAGCCGGGCCTCGTGGAAGAGCTCGCCGACGGGGTAGGTCAGCGCCTGGGTGAAGGGTCCGGGGATCGCCTCGAGCACGTTGGTGGCGTGGGCGACGGCGACGTCCCACAGCGGCTCGGTCAGCCCGTTGCGGCTCGTCTTGTAGTAGCCGTCGTCACCGATGACCGCGTCGTCGCCGGTGCCGCCGTAGAGCCGGTCGTTGCCGGTGCTGCCGATGATCGTGTCGTGCTGCCCGTCGCCGAAGAGCACGTCGTTGCCGACCTGGCCGAGCACGAGGTCGTCGCCGCTCTCGCCGTGCACGAGGTCGGCGCCGCCGATGTCGCTGGCCGCCGTGGCCCGGTAGGTGTAGTCGAGCAGCGTCCACGCCCGGGGCACGATGCGCTCGGTCGTCGAGTAGTTGTCGTAGTTGAACGCGAGGAAGGCCAGGGCCGCCTTGGTGGCACCGTTGGCGTCCTTCGTCACGCTGCCGCTCGCGCCGACGAGTCGGTAGAGGTTGCCGTTGTCGCCGAGGATCGCATCGGCGTCGTGGGCGTGCCCGGTGCTCGCCAGGTCGCCGAGGTCGTTGATGCCCACGCGGGTGCCGGCGCCGCCGTAGATCGAGTCGGCACCGTCGGGCCGCTGGTCGCGGCTCACGAGGCCGAACATCGTGCTGCTGCCGCCCACGAGGTCGTCCTGGCCGAGCCCGCCGTAGATGACGTCACCGCCACCGTTGCCCTCGACGTAGTCGGCGCCGTCGGTGCCCGGGCCGCCCCAGTCCTCGGCCGAGGCACGCGGGTCGTTGACGGTGTCACGGGTCTGCACGTCGAGGGTGACGACGCCGCGGTCGTCGATGACCGAGCCGTCACCCTGGATCCAGTCGTCGCCGAGCTGGCCGAAGAGCACGTCGTCACCGGCGCCGCCCGCGAGGCTCGAGTCGGAGAAGGTCGCGGGGTCGGGCGTGAAGCTCTGGTCGTGCAGCGTGACATAGCGCACCGCCGCCCCCCGCGGGTCGGCCTGATAGCCGTATGCCGTGCAGCCCGTGATCGTCGTCGCGCCGTTCGCGTTGACCCACTCGCACGGCACCGAGGTGCCGGTGAAGTTCGTCCCCGTCGTCTGGGCCGCGCCGGTGACGGTGGAGAGGATCGTCGTGCCCGACAGGAGGCGGAAGCGCGGGCTCAGGATCGTGCCGGTGCGCAGGATGGTCGCGTTGTCACCGGTGACGACGTCGTTGCCCGAGCCGCCGTCGAGGTAGTCGCCGTAGGTGCAGGCGCCGATGCCGACGCACGCGCTGTGCGGCCCGTCGGTGCCGCCGGTGCCGCCGTAGACGTCGCCGTAGGCCCCGCCGCCGGCACTGAAGTCGACCCCGGCGTTGTAGCCGCCGGCCCCGCCCGAGCCGCCCACCGATCCGGCGACCGGCCGGCCCGTGTGTCCGCCGATGAGGTCGTCGTCGCCGCCACCACCGGTCATCCGGTCGGAGCCGGCGCCGCCGATGAGCAGGTCGTGGCCGGCGTCGCCCGTCACGAGGTCGTTGCCCCAGTTGGCGGTCGGGCCCGTGAAGATCGAGGTCCACGTGAAGAGGTGGTCGTTGAGCGCCACGTCGAAGGGCAGGCCAGCGGGCTCGATGCGGCAGCCGGTCGTGTCGGCGTCGGCGTCGATCTGCGTGCAGTCGACCCGGCCGTGGTCGCCGAAGACGAGGTCGTTGCCGGCGTTGCCCCAGATCGTGTCGCCGCCGCCGCCGCCGAGAAGCAGGTCGTTGCCGAGGTCGCCCTCGATGGTGTCGCTGACGCCGTTCTGCGGCTGGACGACGGCGAGTCGCATCAGGACGAGGGTGGTCTGGAGCCGCTGGAGGCGCACCGCGTCGTCGGCGACGAAGGTCTGTGTCGCCTCGTCGAGGCGCCACGTGCGTGCGTCCTGCACGTCCTGCGTCACCTGGCCGTGGTCACCGAAGATGACGTCGGCGTCGTCGGCCTGCCCCGGTGCCGTGCTCGGCGCCGATCCGAAGCCCTCGCCGATGAGCACGTCGTGGCCGGCGAAGAGCGAGTCGGCGGTCTGCAGCGAGCTCGCGTTGGCCGTGGCGACCGTGAGAACCCGGGTGATGACGTCGAGGTTGACGCCCGAGTCACCGTAGATGAGGTCGCGTCCGCGCTGGCCGAGGATGAGGTCGTCGCCCGAACCGCCCGCGAGGATGTCGCCGGCCTGGCTGCCGATGATCGTGTCCTGCCCGGCGCCGCCGTAGATCGTGACGCCGATGGTCGGCAGCTGGGCGCTCGGCAGCGACGCGAAGAGCGCGCCGGCGTCGATGAAGTCGTTGCCGGCGTAGGCGAAGGGCGCCGCGACCGGGAAGACGTAGTTGGGGGCATTGCCGACGGGCTGGATCGTCGGCTTGGGTCCGAAGAGGTGACCGGTCTGCGCCGTCGGGTCGCCGCTGAACCAGATGCCGTCCTGCGAGGTGTCACCGTGGATGACGAGCGGCGAGTCGGGACCCGCGCCGCCGAGGACGACGATGTGGTCGCCGCCGACCCGGACGAAGCCGGTCTCCGGCGACTTCGGGTCGTAGACCGAGACGGTGAGGTCGGTCCAGGTCGTCGTCGGCAGCGCCCCGCCGCCCAGGGTCCCACCCAGCGGACCACTGAGCAGGAGCGTCGCCCCGCCGTCGGCAAGACCGGTGACGGTGAAGGCGCCCACGGCATACCCCGGCAGGTTGACGCGACTGCCGACGGCGAAGCCGGCGGTGGTCCAGGCGACGCCGTCGGTGCGGGTGACGCGGCCGACGCCGCCCACTGTGGTCACGGTGAACGTGCCGGTGACGGCGAGCAGCGCGTTGCCCCCACCGTGCACGGTCGTCAGGCCGCCGTGCAGCGCCGGGATGCCCACGGGCAGCTTGTCGTCCTCGGCCGTGTCGGCCCCCGGCACGAGCGTGCTGCGGATCGTCAGCCGGTCGTTGCCCTCGCCGAGCAGGATGTTGAGGACCTCGATCGTCGACACCGACCCGTCGGTGACGAAGGTGCCGTCCGCGTTGGTGCGGATGGTGCCGTAGCTGATGCCGCCGGGGAAGGCGTTCGGCTCGCCGAAGGCGGTCGTGCCGGGGAAGATGATCGACGGCCCCATGCCGAAGCCGGTGAGCGCGGTGCTCGTCAGCTCGCCCGTGAGGTTCTCGCGGCTGCCGTCATTGAAGATGTTGAGCACGTCGACCTGGCGTGCCTCCGACGGCTGCTGGCCGATGCCGAAGGGCGGCGTGTTGATCTCGTCGGGCGCGATGACGGCCGAGGTGAGGCTGCGGCGCAGGCCGCCGGTGCCGCCGTCGACCTGGAGCGGCCCGCGGATGTCGGAGAGCAGGTGCGCCCGCTTCGGGAAGACGATGAGGTCGCCGCGGCCGGGGGGCAGCAGGTAGGCGTCGTCGGCCGCGACGGTGACCGTGACGGGCACCCACCAGTTCGTCGCGTCGAAGGTGACAACGGCGGCGTACTGGGTCAGCGTCACGGTGCCGCTGGCCAGCACGGGCGCGACGGTGAACGTCATCTTGTCGAGGCCCGCGCCGAAGATCGACTGGATCTTGAAGGTACCCGTGACCCCGGTGAACCGCACGAGCTGCCCCTCGAGGAAGCCGTTGTCGAGCCAGCTCGTGCCGTCGCTGCGGGTCAGCACCTTCGTGCCGGCGTCCCACGTGACCGCTCCGGTGAAGAGGCCCGCAGGCGAGACCCGCTGCAGGCTGACGCCGGCGAAGGTGCCGCCGGCCGGCAGGGCTGCCGAGAGCGTGATCGCCGAGGCCGTGACGGCGACGATCGTGTATGCCGTCGCGATCGTGTTGCTCGAGGCGCCGGCTCCCGTGACGAGCAGCTTCTGGCCCGCCTTGAAGCCGTCGAGCACGAAGCTGCCGAGCTCGGAGCCCGCCGCCCGGGTGAGCGTCGCACCCGAGATCGTGACGTTGCCGCGGAAGAGCTCCTTGGCTGCGAGGCGGCCGACGGCCGCGAGGCAGACCTTGCCGAGGATGCCGGCGCCGCAGGTCGGGTCGGTGACGATGGAGGTCTGGCCGTCGGTGACGATGCCGATCGAGACCGCCGCCTTGGGCGCCTTGAGCAACCGCACGGCATACGTGTCGGTGGTGCCGGGAGTGGAGCCGTCGGGCACACTGACGACTGTCGAACCGCCGCTCGGCTTGATGTAGACGCCGGGTGAGTTGTCGTCGAGCACGAGCACGTCGAGCGAGCCCGTGACGCCGTCGTAGGTCGTGTCGCGGCCCGGCGCGGTCGTGGCGACCGTGATCGACACGATCGTGTGGTGCGGGTCCTGCACGAGGAAGTTGTCGACGGCGGTGACCGTCACGAGCACCGGCACGTTCCAGGCGCTCTCGCCGTTGGTGCAGACGACGCAGATGGTGATGCGGTAGGTCTGCACCCCGCCGACCACGGCACCGAGCGAGAAGCGGAGGTCGTCGCTGCTCAACTGGATTCGCGAGTCCGACGGCGTCAGCACGTAGGTGACGGTGCCGCTCGGAGCGCTCGGCGGCTCGATGGTGAAGGTGTCGGTCAGCCGCGTCGTCGGCGTGCCCTTGATGACCGTCGTGTCGGTGTCGGCGATGGCTCCGTCACGCTGGGTGACGACGACGCCGGGGGTGAGGTTGTCGTGGATGGTCACCTCGACGTTGCGCACGACGGCTCCGGCGAAGACGGGGTCGGCGCTGATGACGGTGTGGCTGATCGCCATGACGATGGTGCCCTGAGGCAACGTGTTGGTGGCTGCGGCGAACCAGACCGTCTGGGGCGTCTGCCAGTTCGTCGCGGTGAAGAGCAGCACCACCGCGCGGTTGGGCACGAGGTGGGCGACGCCGAGCTCGTCGTAGACGGTGTGGAAGTAGCCCGCCGACGTCGCGCACACGGCCGCGGAGGTCGTGCAGACGTAGAGGGTGTCGCCGAAGGGGTCGCCCTGCTCGAACGGGTCGAGGGCGTCGTAGGGCCGCTTCTCGCGCGGGGTCGCCGCGGCCGAGACGGTGATCCACACGTCGGACGTCGGGGCCTTCGCGAGGCGCACGCCGTGGCTGTCGATGCTGCCGATGGCGCTGCTGCCGGTGAGGCGCCGCACGGAGCTGAAGCCGCCCGACTCGCTGATCAGCACGACACCCTGCGACGGACGGGCCACCGAGACGTTGAGGCCGGCGGCGATGATCCTGTTGTAGTCGGCGTCCGAGCTGATGACGAGGTGGTTGATCGTCGAGCTCGAGCCGTTGGGGTCGCGGCTCACGACGTCGCCGACGACGTCACCGGCGACGTTGATGACGTCGCTCCCGAGACCGCCGAGCACCCGGGTGGCGACACCGGGGGCGGTCGAGAGCACGTCGATCGTGTCGTCGCCCTGGAGGGCATCGACCTCGACGACCTGGATGTTGCGGAAGCTGACCTGGATGCCTGCGCCGTAGATCGCGGTCGCGGTGACGACGATGTGGTCGGCGAACTCGGTGCCGAGGATGACGAGCTTGTTGAAGCCCGTTCCGCCGTCGACTGACACCGGGGCGTTGATGTTGTACTGCACCTGGTTGTCGCCGTTGCCGGTGCGGATGTCGGTCTGGGCCGCGGTCGAGAAGCCGGAGGTCAGCACCGGGCTGGGGAGCACCCCGCTCACGGTGGCGACGGCATACGTCCCGGGGGTGAGCACCGACGACACGACAAGGGTCGTGGCGGTGACCGCGGTGACGACGTAGGGCACGCCGGCCAGGTTGTCGTTGGCGCCGGCCCCGGCGAGGGCGATCGTCTGGCCGACGAGGAAGCCGTCGGTCACGAAGCTGCCGCTGCTGCGCGTGATGGTGCTCGTGCCCGCGGCCGGGCCAGAGGTCACGGTGATGCCGCTGCGGGTGAGCGGGCCGCTGCTCAGCGAGACCGAGAAGGTGCCGCTGCCGCGCAGCGGCGGGACGGTCGTGAGCGTGCGGGCCAGGGTGATCGACGTGGCCGTGACGGCCGAGATGACGTATGCCGTCGAGGCCGTGTTGTCGTTGAGGGCACCGGCGCCCTTGACGACGAGGGTCTGCCCGACGGCGAAGCCGTCGGTGATGAAGCTGCCCGAGCTGCGCGTGATGGTGCTCGTCGTGCTGTTGATCGTCACCGAGCCGGTGAAGAGCGGGCCCATCACGATCGAGCCGTCGGCGCGGGTCTTGGCGAGGGCGAAGGCCTGCACCGCGAAGGCGTCGTTGCCCTCGTCGCCCTCGAGACGCAGGGCTGCCTGGTTGCTGTAGACGGTGAAGCTGTCGTCGCCGCTACCGCCCTGGGCCACGATCGGGGCGCTGGAGCCGGGCGAGAGGTAGCCGCGGGTGGTGGCGATCGTCGTGAACCAGTCGGGAGGCGAGAGCCCGCTGCGGGCGTCGTCACGGCGCAGGCCGAAGACCTGCCCGATCTGGAAGCTGTCGTTGCCGGCGCCGCCGTCGAGGGTCGCGACCGCGACGTTGTCGTCGACGGCGAAGTGGTCGTTGCCACCGTGGCCGAGCACCGCGAAGCGGCCGTTGACGGCGTTGTCGTAGTTGATCCGCTCGACCACGCCGACGTAGGCGCTGAGCTTGGCGATGGCGAGCGGGTCGAGCGATCCGAGGGCGCCGGGGTGCAGCACCGAGACGTAGCCGGAGCGGTTGGCGCAGGCGGCCGTCGCGGTCGCGCCGCAGTAGACGGACGGACGGGCCGAGCTCTCGCCGGGGATGTAGGACGACGAGCGGAGCAGGAAGATGTCGTCGGTCGTCCACGGGAGGCCCGTCGCGGGGTTGAGCCCGTTCTGCACGCTGTCGGCGCCGTGCACCTCGAGCGTGTCGACGCCTCGGGCGGGTGCCCCGCTGTCCAGCACGTTGACCACGTAGTGCTGGGTGCCGCCGGCGCTCCCGTGCGTCCACACGACGTAGGTGTCGGTGCCGTCCTGGCCGTCGAGGGTGAGGGTCGATCCGGCCACCGGCATCGTCTGCAGGAGGTAGACCGTCAGGCTGTCGGACCCGTCGCCGGCCGGGGCGAAGGCGCCCGGCGAGGTCGCGACGGCCGAGCCGTAGGCGCGGGTGTTGCCGCCGAGCAGGGTCTGGTCGAAGAAGATCTGGTCGTCGTCGGCGTTGCCGTAGACCCGGGTCAGGCCGCCGGCGCCCGGGGTGACCTCTCCGCGGAGCACGATGACCGTGCCCTCGTCGGCCGTCGCGTCGACGACGCCCGGGTGCCAGTCGCCGTGGATGTCGATGTTGCCCGTCAGCGTGCGCGGGCGGTTCGGGTCGGTGGTGTTGCCGGTGCCCGCGTCGCCGGCCCGGACGGTGGCGAGGATCTGGGCGCTCGGGTCGGTGACGACGTCGTCGGCCGCAAGCAGCAGCACGTTGCCGGACTGGGCCTGGATCAGACCACGCGGCACCACCTGCACGTTGAGCACGAGCGAGGGGCTGACCGGCTCGCGCACGAGGGTGGCGCCGGAGTGGAGCACGAGGATGTCGTTGCCCTCGACGGTGGTCTCGGTCGTCGTGAGGCGGATGTCACCGGCCTGGGTGCGGGCGAGCAGCACGGCGGCCGGGCCGTCGAGCTCGGTGAGGTAGATATTGGCCTCGGCCTGGGCGGCGATGTCGCACGTCGCCGTGACGGCCCGGTCGGCGGCGCTGGCCCGGAACCACCGAAGGCTGTAGGTCTCCTGGCACCCGCTGCCGCGTGCCGAGTCGATCTTGAGGTCGCCGGTGAAGACACCGGTCGCTGCGCTCGTGAAGCGGCCGATGCTGCCGCCGAGCGCGAGCAGGTCGATCGAGTTGCCGATGACGTTGACCGTCGTGCCACCGGCGCCGCTGGCGTGGCCGTCGAGGATCGAGCCGGCCGTCGTCGTCAGCGTGACGTCGGCGCACGTCGTGAGCGTCCCGCGCACGCAGGTCGTGACGGTGTCGACGTGGAGGTCACCGGCCATCGTCGGGTTGGCGGCGGCATACGCGCCTGCCGGGGTGCTCGGTGTCTCGGTGATGCGAATGACGCCGGCCGCATCGGCGTTGAGCACGCCGTAACGGGCGTAGGAGGAGTCGATCTCGACGAAGTTGGTGTCGGTGCCGATCGTGCCCGGCCCGCCCGTGCCCGCCGTCAGCGTGATGTCGACACCGACGACGTCGGCGGCCGCGTCGCCGATGACCGGCGGGAGCGCGGTGCCGACCGGGGCGTCGACGATCGAGGCGGGCGAGGTCAGCGTCACGTCGTCGTCGGTCGAGCGCACGAGGCCGAGGCGCAGGTCGGCGTTGGGGCCGAAGGGCACGGTGACGTCTGACGTGGTGACGAAGTCCGGGTCGATCGGGCTGAAGGCCTGGGCCACGACGACGCGGCGCGCGATGCTGGCGGCGCCGGTCGCAGTCAGGGTGATGAAGCCGTTGGTGTCGACGTTGACGTTGCCGTTGCCGTGCACCGCGACGAGGCCGATGACGTTGATGCGGGTCGCGCTCGGGGCGGCGTCGGCCGCGGCGATGGTGATGCTGCCGTTCGGCGTGCTCGCGCCCGAGCCCGAGTCGAGCGTGGCGAAGTCGTAGGTGCTCTTGACGGCGTGGCTGTTGCCGCCGGTGACGGCCACTGCGAAGAGGCAGTCGTCGGCCTGTGGGCTCGTGACGCAGTTGACGGCGTCGGGGTGGTAGAAGCTGTAGTAGGTCTTCGTCAGCGACCCGTTGTTCTGGTTGATGACGCTCACGCCGGGAAGGCCCGTGCGTCCCGTGCCCCACAGCGTCGCCCGCAGCACGACGTCGAGGTCGTTGCCCGCCACGAGCGAGTCGATGCGCACGACGTAGGCGGGGTTGGCGGCCACCGCCGGGTCGGGGATGGCCGGGTCGCGCAGCCAGGTGCGCAGGTCGAGGTGGGCGTTGACCCCGGCGGTCACGCTGAGCGCGAGGTCGTGAGCGGCATACTGCACGAGGTCGATCGCGAGGCGGTGGGCGGCGGAGCCGATCGAGCCGCGCTCGGCGTCGAGGTGCACGATGTTGCTCTGGATGAGCGTCGTGTGCGTGTCGGCCCCCGAGACCGGCACGCCACGGCTCGTCGCGGCGAGGATCGAGCCGAAGGTCGCGTGGACCCAGGTCGCGCCGAGCGGGTTGGTGATCGTGCCCCGCAGCGTCACGTCGGAGTCACCGGTGTTGTCGATGACGACGAGGCTCGGGGTCGCGTCCTGCACGAGGTCGAAGCGCACGGTGCTGGAGGCCGTCGTGCTCGTCGCCAGCGTCACGTGCGGCTGCCCGGTCCGGTTGATGACGTCGATGTCGCCCACGACGAGGTCGAAGGTCGAGTTGTTGAGCAGCGTCACGGTGCGGAAGTTCTCGTGGAAGGTGAACGTGCCCCAGCAGTGCGTGCCCGCAGGCGGGTTGCTGGCGCAGCCGCCCTGGATCGTGCCTGCGGCGGAGGTCATCCAGATGTCGCCGCTGCCGGTGTTGCGGATGTCGCCGACCGTGATGGTGCCGGTGTAGGTCGTGCCGATGTTGGGGTTGGCCACGCCGTTGACGGTGACGTTGACGGCCTTGACGACCTTGCCCTGACTGTCGACGAGCAGGTAGGGGTCGGGGCCGGAGTTGACGACGACGTCGGAGTTCCAGTCGATGATCCGCGTCTGTGTGATGCCGCCGTCGGTGCTCTCGACGCGGTTGGGGTTCTCCGCCTGCACGTAGAGCACGAGGTGGGCGGCGTTGGGCTGCCCGGGCAGGGTGACGAGCGGCGAGGCCGGCGCGTTGGCGGAGGTGTTGACGCCCGGGATGAGGCGGGGGCCGGCGTAGATGACGACGCCCTGGTGGCCGAAGACCTTGGCGTCGGCGTTCACCGTCGCCGACCCGCTGCTCAGCGACGGGCCGATGCAGTAGCAGGTCGAGCGGTCGTCGAGGTCCGCGTCGAGGGGGTCGTGCCAGGCCCGCACGTCGACGCCGTAGCGGCCGGTGATGGACCCGTTGCTCGTCGCGATGCCGTCGAGCAGCGCGACGTCGCTGGAGTTGAGCGTGTAGTAGGGGAAGATGTTGGTCCCGCCGAAGAGGGCGCCCATGACGGCGTGGGTGTAGAGGAAGTGGGCGCCACCCGAGTGGGCGTTGACCCGCACCGTGTCGCCGGCGATCTGCGCGCCCGCGCCGGTGGCTGCGGCCGTGCGGTCGGTGACGGTGGTGTTGGCGCCGGCCGTGTAGCCGCCGACGAGGCCGCCGCCGGACGAGCTGGCGTGGTCGGTGCTGAGGTGGTTGCTGTCGGCGAGCACCGCGACGTTGCCTCCGGCGGTCACGTTGGCACCGGCACCCGCGACCTGCGCGACGCTCGAGTCGCCAGAGATGGCGGCGCCCGGGGTGACGAGGCTGCCGATGAGCGCGGTGCTCTTGGCGTTGACGGTCACGCTGGCGTTGACGACGCCGACCGCGATGACGCCACCCGAGCCGTTGGTGACCCACGAGGTGTTGCTCGACTCGACGTGCGAGATGACGCTGACGTTGCCGCCGGCCGTGACCGACCCGGCGAGGTAGGCGAGCGCCGTGGGGCTGCTGGTGAGGTCTGCCGTCGGCACCGACACGCCGACGACGCCGCCGCCACCACCGGCCGCGGTCGACCGGCTCTCGCCATCACCGACCGGAGGGTTGAGGGTGCGCAGCGACACCTGACCGACGGGGGCGCCGTCCACCGGGTTGAGGTCGCCCTGGTAGAGGCCGTAGCTGCCGCTCGAGACAGTCGTCAGGTCGACGCGCAGCTGGCCGGACGGGCCCGAGCAGCCGTCGGTGAGGCAGGCCGGGGTGAGGTGCAGGCCGGTCGCCCAGACGCGCTGCGTGCCCAAGACGACGGTGTCGACGAAGGTGCCCTTGCCCGAGATGGTCGTCGTCTCGGTCGTCGAGAAGGTGATCGGGGTGCCGGCGACGGCGCTGCCGTCGGCGGCATACGAGGCGATCGGCGCGAGGCCGAAGCCCGACGCGTTGGCCGTGGTCACGAGGTAGGTCTGGCCGCTGACGAGACCACCGATCGGCGCCGGCACGAGCTGGTGCGTGCCGGCGCTCGGCGCCGAGATGGTCATGGCCACCGGGTTGTCGGTGCAGGTCCTGCCCGGGTCGCCGGAGGTGGGGCAGCCGTAGGTGTGCGCCGTGGCCTGGTAGCGGCTGGCGGCCAGCTGGATCCGGTAGGCGTCGACGACGATGACGTAGTAGTAGCTGCCGCTCGTCAGCCCGCCGACGGTGCCGCCGGTCGAGAGGTACTGCACCCGCTGGCCCGACACGAAGGTGTGCGCTGTCTGCATCGGGAGGCCGTTGGCGAAGAAGCCGGTGATCGGCGACACCATGATCGTGTTGAGGCTCGTGTCGGTGAGGTAGCAGTGGTCCTTGTCGGGGCAGGCGGTGACGTCGACGGCGCCCGGGTCGAAGGCGACGGCTGCGGGCGCCTGGTAGGTGACGCGCTGGCCGGTGGTGAAGGAGTTGCCGCGGGTGATCGTGGTGCCGGAGGCGACCCCGGGGCTGAAGGTCAGGGCCGCGGCCTGGGCGGCGGCCAGCGTCGTGTAGAGCTGCACGCGGTAGGCGTCGATGACGCGCACGAAGAGCCGTTGGCCGGTGGTGATCGAGCCGTTGAGCGTCGCGGAGCCGGACAGGATGACGGCGTCGCCCGTCTCGAAGTTGTGCGGCGTCGCGAAGCGGATGACGTCGCGGACCGGGTCGACGCCTGGTG
Source organism: Humibacillus xanthopallidus (assembly GCF_044793955.1). GTDB lineage: Bacteria > Actinomycetota > Actinomycetes > Actinomycetales > Dermatophilaceae > Humibacillus > Humibacillus xanthopallidus_C. The sequence goes on from NZ_CP084995.1 coordinate 4,567,892, forward strand.
CGCCGGTGAGGTCGGCGGAGTCGATCTGGCCGCTGGCGAAGGTGTTGCCGAAGGCGAGGTAGTTGTCGTCGACGCTGATGACCGTGTAGACGCGGGCCGTTGTCAGGCCGCCGAGCGACGTGCCGACGTAGAGGACCGTGTCGCCCGTCTGCAGGCCGTGCGACTGGAAGTAGACGGTGTTGGTCGTGAGGTTGACGTTCGCGACGTTGACGATGTCGCCGGGCAGCCCGCCGGGGGCCCGCTCCTCGTGCTGGCCGTTGGCCACGTAGGTGTCGGGCAGCGGGCCGGTGCCGGAGTCGCTGCGCGACTCGGCCTTGACGGTGGCGCTGCCGCCGATGCGGGCGTCGACGCCGCGGGCGAGGTATGCGGTGACGGTCGGGTTCGTCGTGACGACGGACCGCGCGACACCGACCTGCACGCCGCCGCCGCCGTAGCTCTTCGCCGTCGCGTTGGACTCGGCGCGGTGCGAGACGGCGGCGATCTCGAGGTCGCCCGAGAGGTGGATGCCCTGGGTGGTGCCGGCGGTGCCGATGAAGGCCCGGACGGTGGGGGTCACCGTGCTGTTGGCGTAGCTGCCGCCGCCGGCCACGACGCCACCGGCGCCGAGGATGCTCGTCGAGGTCGCCGTCGACGTGTCGTCGGCGGTGACGCTGAGGGCGGCGGACCTGCTCGTGGCGGTGCCGATCGTGGCGCCTGCCGCGACCGAGGCCGTGGTCGTGCCGCGCACCTGGGCATAGCTGTTGAGGACGCTGATGGCCACGCCACCGCCGCCACCGCCCTTGGCGGTCGCCGAGGCGGTCTGCGTGTGCGTCGCACCGACGTCGATCGTCGTGCCGAGGCCGGTGATGGTGGCCGTGCCGCCGATGGTCGCGGTGACGGCGCCACCCGTCCCGGAGTCGCTGTGCACGAGCGTGCAGTTGCCCTCGGTGCTCGCCCCGCCGACGGTCGCGCAGGCGCTGCCACCCGCGCCGGCGCCCAGGCCGATGGCGACCGTGAGCAGGTCGGCGATCGCCTGGTTCTGCGACTCGGCGGTCACGGACAGGCTCGCGGCGCCGAGCAGGTCGCCGTCGAAGGCGGCGCTGGCGCCGCCGCGGTCCTCGGCCTTGGGGATCATCGCGCTGATCGAGATGCCACCGCCCGCCCCGCCGTTGCCGGTCGCGCTGGCCTTGTCGGTGGCCGTGGCCGAGACGTCGACGGCGCCGGTCGCCCGGAGCACCGCGTGCTCGCCGACGGTCGCCGACACGACGGCCCCGCTGCCGATGACCGCCTCGGCGCCGACGCCGGTGCCGGCACCGAGCCCGATCGCGACGGAGACGCCGCTGGACGTGGCGGTGTTGGTGCCTGTCGCGGTCACCGACACGGCTCCCGTGGCCGCGGCGGCGGCCGGCATGGCTGCATCGAACGAGGCCGTGACAGCAGCGTCGACGACGGCGGTCGCGAGGATGACGGTGATGCCGACGAGCCCACCGGCCCCGCCGCCGGCGGTGGCGGTGGCCGCGTTGGTGCCGGTGGCCGTGACCGTGATGCCGGTCGAGCCGACGGTGACCGTGCCCTGGCCGACGGTGGCGCTCGTGTCAGCGGTGCCGGTGATCTGGGCGTTGCCCTTGACCGCGGCGCCGGCGGCGATGGCCACCGCCCCGGTGGCTGCGTCGACCGTCGCGGTGTTCGTCGAGAGGGCGGTGACCGACAGGCCCCTGACGCTCGCGTTGCCGGTGAAGCTGGCGGTGACGGGAGCGGCCACGGTCGCGGTCGGCACCGTGACGCCGATGGCGAGGCCGACCGAGCCCGAGCCGACTCCCGCGGTCGAGGTCGCGGTGTTGGTGCCGACGGCCGCGACCGTGGCGGTGCCCGCGGAGGCGACAGAGGTGGCCGCGACGACCGCCGTGATGCCGGCGCTCTGGCCGATGCTCGCGAGCGAGGCCGAGCCGGCAAGGGCGCCGTAGCCCCCGACCGAGACGGCCACCGTCTTCGCCGTCACCGACGTCGACCCGGTCGAGGTGACGTCGGTGCGCGACGAGGAGCGAACGATGCCGGTGAGGGTGGCGTGGACGCCGGCATCGACGCTTGCGTCGGAGACGAAGACGGTGGCCGCAGCCAGGACGCCACCGGCGCCGCCCGAGGCGACGGACGAGGCGCAGTTGGTGCCGTGGTTCGTGATGGTGTTGACGCCGGAGCTCGTGCAGGCGAGGTCGGTCGACGCGAGAGCCGCACCCGTGCTCGTCGTGTCCGGCCGCCCGGCCCGCACGGTGACGGCGCCGCCCGAGGACGTGATGTCGGCTGCCGAGGCGGTGCAGACCCCAGCGGCCGAGAAGGCTCCGACGCAGGCTCTCGTGTCGGCGTCGCGGGTGATCACCGAGTGGGCGTAGGCCCCGGCGCCGCCACCGATGACCGAGAGCGAGACCAGCACCGTCGTGGCCGAAGCCGTGTTGGTCGCCGCCGCCCGCACCGTGACCGACGACCCGTCGGCCTGGCCGTCGAGCTGGGCCCGCGTGTGGCCCGAGATGGTCGCCTGCGGCAGCACGATGACCACGGAGACCGCACCACCGGAGCCGCCGGGGGCATCGGCTCGCGCCTCGTTCCAGGCCGTGGCGACGACCGCGACGGCCCCCGAGGTCGTGACGTCGCTCGTCGAGGTGAGGGCCGCGTCGGTCGACCGTGCGTTGGTCGCCCAGGCGAGGGTGAGCCCGGCGCTGACCCCCGCCGAGACCGAGATGTTGAGGGTGTCGGCGCGGATGCCCGTGTGGTTGCCTGTGGCCGTGACCGAGACACCGAGTCCGCCGATGGTGACCGTGCCGTGGGCACCCGAGGCCGCTCGGGTCGAGCCGGAGTAGGTGATGACCGCGACGGCTCCGCTGAGCGCCGCTCCGACGCCGCCCTGCACCGAGACCGCCTGGTTGGTCGGGATGATCGTGTCGACCGCCGAGACGACGAGGCCGCCGACGGCGCCGGCCGAGCCGATCGTCACGTTGCCGACGAGGGCGGTGGTGTCGCCGCTGATGGTGGCGACGGCGATGGCTGCACCGATGGCGCCGGCGGCGATGCTGACCCCGAAGGTGCGCGCCGAGACGGTGCGCGTCGCGACGGTGTCGACCGCGATCTGCGTGACCGCCCTCGGCACGGTCGCTCCCGTGTCGATGTGCGCGGTCTGGCTGCTGCTGTCGGTGATGACGACGACCTGGCCGCTGATCGCGAGACCACCGAGAGCGCCAGCGGCCGCGAGCCCGTCGATGCGCTCGTCGAGCACGGCGTGCACACCGACGGTGCCGCCCGAGCTGACGGATCCGGTCGAGGCGATGCCCGCGTCGGTCGCGAGGCCCACGGTGATGATGGCGACGCCGGCGCCCAGTGCCCCCAGCCCGACCGCGGCCACCCCGGCCACGCTCGTGAGGTCGAGCCGGTCCGTCGCCCGCAGCTGCACGTCGCCGCCGGCGTGGACCGCCCCGTAGATCGTGGCCGAGGTGCCCGAGGGCGGAGCGGGCTGGGTGAACGGGGCCGAGGCCACCGACCCACCGGGGCTGGCGCCCGTGACGGACGCCTGGGCGCCGGTGGAGGCAGCCTGCTGGCGCACCTGGTAGTTGTCGTCGCTGAGGGCCCACGACGGGGTGGCCGACGCCGCATCGGTCTCAGGGTTGACGGCCGAGGCGGTGAGGTCGACGAGGGCAACGTAGTAGTGGCCGCCGAAGCTGACGAGCTCGCCCTGCACGTAGTCGGTGCCGCTCGCCCAGGCGGCGATGCTGCCCGCGCCGCCGAGCACGCTGCCCCAGCCGCCACTGGCGCCGCCACCGCCACCGGAGGCGAGCGAGTCGGCGCTGCCGGTGGACGTGCCGGTCGGCGACTGCTCGCTGAGCGACCAGTCGCTGCTCGAGGTGGCGGGGTTGTCGCCCACGGTGCGACGCTTCGCGGCATACGTGCTGCCACCGGAGGTGACGACGTCGCCTGCCTCGTAGGTCACGCCCGCAGCCCACGCCCGCGGGATCCAGACGGACGGGTTGGTCGTCGGGTTCTTGCCGACGTTGCGGCTACGCGCGAAGTACTTGACGCCAGAGACCGACACGATGTCGCCGGCCTCGTAGGTCGTGGCCGAGCTCCAGACGCCGCGGTCGGGTCCGCTGACGGCGCTCTGGTAGGTGTTGGTCGCCGCAGTGCCGACCGTCCAGACGGTCACCGACCCGGCGACGCCGACGACGCCACCGCCGAGGCTCACGGCATACGTCTGCACGCGCTTGGTCGCGAGGGCGTTGAGCTCGACGGTGCCGTTGGCCCACACGTCGCTGCCGACACCGAGGTAGGCCTGGACGGTGATGTTGGCGACGCCGACGTCGACGCCACCGCCGATGCCGCCCGCGCCGATGCCGACGCCTCCGGCAACGGTCAGTGTCTTGAGGAAGTCGGTGGCGGCGACGACGACCGACTGGCCTGACGACGCGCCGGCGATGATGCCCGAGGTGCCCTGGTTGACGGTCGTGCCGCCGGCGATGAACGCCTTGACGACGACGGTGAAGATGTTGACCCCGATGCCGCCGGCGATGCCGACGAAGCCACCGGCGATGCCGGCGGTGAGGCCGAAGAGCTCCTCGGACGAGTTCGCCTGCACCGCGAGGCCACGGAAGGCGCTCTTGACCCCGAAGGCGCCGGAGGCCGTCGAGGTGCCGTCGGAGATGCCGGCCGCCGCGGACCCGCCGGCCAGGACGACGACGACGTTGGAGGCGCCGAGGTGGGCGTCGGTCGTCTTCGTCACGACGCCGACCGACACGCCTGCGCCCAGACCGGCATAGACACCCACGCCGAGCGAAGCGGCGACGAGGACGAGGTCGGTCGCGTCGTCGGCGAGCACGAGGATGTTGTTGCCCGCCCGGAGGGTGACTCCGGAGCCCGTGGTCGCGGTGGTGGTGAGGTCGAGCACCGTGACGCCGACGGCACCGGCGAGACCCGCGTTGCCGCCGATCGCGGCGGAGGCGGCCACCGAGACGAACGACTCGCGGGCGTCAGCCTCGATGACGATGTCGCCCCTGGCGTTGACGACGGCGCCGTTGCCGATGCTCGCGGAGGTCGTGATGTCGATGACGCCCACCGCGACACCGGCGCCCGCCGCCACCGAGCCGGCTCCGGCCGCAGCCGCCGCGATGCCGAGCTGGTGGAAGCTGTTGCCCGCGAGGACGACGACGGACTGGGCCGGGTTGGCGCCGGCGGCGTTCGCTGAGCAGTCGGTCTCGGAGGCGCAGTTGACCCTGGCCGTCGCGCCGATGCTCGCCGTGGTCGTCACCGTGATGACGGAGACAGTGCCCGACACGTTGACCGCGACGCTGCCGCCGACCCCAGCGCTGATCCCGATCGCGTTGATCGAGTCGCTGTTGGTCGCGGTGACCGCGACGCCGCTGAAGCCGGTGCGCGTCGTCAGCTGGGCGGTCTGCGGGCTCGTCATGCGCGGGTCGGGCGCCGGGAGGACGCCGGACGGGACGAGGCTGTGCGCGGTGCCGGTCGCGAGCGCTGCGTTGAGCGTGATGGCGAGGCCTGACACGGCCCGGTCGCGGGTGGTCGCGAGGCGGATCTGCTGGGCGCCGAAGGCGCCGGTGCCGACGACGATCGCGTAGTAGGTCTGGCCGTCGGTCAGACCGCCGATCGGGGTGCTGCCGCCGGAGCTGTAGATCACGGCGTCGCCGGTCGCGATCGAGGTGTTGAACGCGTAGGGCAGGGTGATCGTGTTGCCGCTGACGTCCTTCGCCGGGATGAACCTCGGCGAGGCGTCCTTCGTGGGCTGGGCACTGTTGGTGGGGACGAGACGCTGGGAGACGCCCATCAGGGCGTTGGGCAGGCTCAGGGCGATCGGGGGTCCGCGGGCCGTCAGCGAGAGGGTGAAGCGGGTCGGGCTGAGGACGTTGACGTAGTAGGTGGCGCCGTCGGCGAGACCACCGATGCTGGCGCCGCCGCCGTTGTCGTAGATGACCTGCTGGCCGGTGCTGAAGCCGTGCGCGGTCGGCGTGACGATGGCGAAGTGGTTGGGGTCGCTCGGGTCGAGGCCCTGAGGGATCGGGTTGCCGTTGCTGAAGCCGCGCGGGTCGAAACGCGGGTCCTGCTGAGTCATCGTGTGGCCGCCGGTGGCCACCGTGCCGTGGGCGACGCGTCCCGCGAGGCCGTATGCCGTGACCTTGGCTCGGTCGCCGACCGTGGCGGTCGTCGTCTTGGTGAGCACCGGGACGGCAGCACCCGCGCCCACCGAGCTGCCCGAGGCGGTGACGTTGCCGGCGACGATGAGCAGCTCGAGCACCTCGTCGGCCGTGACGAGCACGTTGCCCCCGGCGACGACGACCGTGTCGGCCCCGAGGGACGCCGACGTGGTGACGTTGACGACCGAGACACCGGCGTTGAGGGCGATCGCGACGCTGCCGCCCACGGCGCCGCCGACGGAGATCGACGTGATGTGCTCGCTCGAGGTGGCCAAGACCACCACGTCGCCGTTGGCGACGATCCGGCTCCGGGCTCCGACGGTGGCCGTCGTGGTCTTCGTGATGACCTCGACGTCGGCCCCGGCCCCGATGCCGGCCGTGCCGCCGATGGCGAGCATGCCGGCCGCGGCCACGATCGTCGTGTGGTCGGAGGCGATGACGACGACGTCCTGGCGACCCGCGGCACCGGCGTTGGTCTGGTTGACGAGGGCGTCGGTGCCGATGCTCGCCGTCGTCGTGTCGGTGAGCACGTTGACCGTCGTGGACCCGGCGATGCCGACGCTCTTGCCCGCCCCGCCCGCGATCGCGATGAGCATGATGTCGCCCAGCTGGCTCGCGGAGACCATGACGCCCGGGGTCGTGCTCGCGGTCACCGCCCGGGCGTCGAGAGTCGCGCCCTGGCCGACGCTGGCGCCGACCCGGCTGCTGCGCACGAGGACCGAGGCTGCCAGCCCGATGCCCGCGCTGCCGGCCCCGATGGCCAGCCCACCGGCATACAGGCGGATGGGGGTGGCGTCGCCGCTGTCGTCGATCGCGCTGCGCGCGCTGACCTCGAGGTCACCGCCCGCGGTGAGGGTGACCCGGTCGGCCGCGACGGCCCCGCCGCCGACGCTCGCGTAGGTGCCGGGCGCTCCCGAGCCCTGGTTCTGCACGATGACGATGAACGAGCCCGCCGCAGCGGCCTGCTTCGCGACGCCCAGCGAGGCGGCGGCGGCCAGCACCGGGTCGGTCGCGATGGCGCGCACCCGGACGTCGCCGCCGGCCCAGACCTTGGTGCCGTTGCCGATGGCGGCCCGGACGTCCTGGTTGGTGACTGCGACGATGACCGCGACGCCGACGCCGGTGCCCTTGGTCGAGATGCCGATGCCGCCGGCGATCGCGATCGTCGACACGTCGTCGCGGGCGAGCACGACGACGTCCTGGGCCGTGCCGCCGCGGGTCGTCTGGTTGACGAGGGCGGCGGTGCCGATGCGGGCGCTCGTCGTGCGGTTGCCGACGATGACGATGAAGGAGCCACCGATGCCGAGGTCGCCCGTGCCGGCGCCACCGCCGATGGCGACCGAGGAGAAGGGCGGGGTCTGGAGGCTGTCCATGCCGAGGACGGGGAGGTCCTTGATGGTGTCGGCGAACTCTCCGAGCAGGTCGTTGATGATGTCGAAGGGCAGCGGCGACAGGTGGGCCGTGGCCTCGACGGTTGTGGTGCCGGCGGCGTTCGTCGTCGTCGGTGCGGCGCTGCTCGAGTCGAGCAGGGCGGTCGTCGTGACGGCGGTGAGGACGGTGACCGCGATGGCCGCGCCGACGCCCTGGCCGTTGAGGGAGAGCCCGGCCGCGAGGGCGAGGTTCTGCAGTCCCATCGGGGTGGCGGCGCGGACGCTGAGGTCACCGGTCGAGGTCAGGGTGGAGCCGGCTCCGACGGAGGCGGTCGTCACGTACTTCACGACGATGACGCCGGCCGACCCGGCGATCTGCGGGTCACCCTTGCCGCCGGCGGCGGCGATGCCCCACACGGTCACCCTGTTGTCGAGGGGGACGTCGGTGGTCTCGTCGCGGGGGGTGGTCGCCTCGACGGTGATCTCGTCGCCCTTGAGGGTGACGCCGGTGCCGACGAGGGCGGAGCTCGCGATGTCGAGGTAGGCGAAGCCGACGCCGATGCCGAAGCCGGTCGAGTCGGCCTCGGTGTTGAGGGCCGTGCCGGTGCCGCGCGCGGTGATGTCGGTCAGCTGGTAGGCGCCGACGAGGACTGCGCCGGTCGCGTCGATCGTCACGCCGTCCACGACGCGTGCCGTGCTGGTGGACTGGACCCACACGACGCCGAACGCGGCGGCGATGCCGACGGCGCTGCTGCTCTGGCCCGACTGGGCGCTCGACGCGGACGAGCCGGTCTTGGCGGCGTCGTTGGCCTTGGGCAGGGCGTCGGCGCCCTTGCCGCCGGCGTTGGGGTCGTTCTTGACGGTGTCGGTGGCCGTCGCGTCGGCCGTCTTGGTCGCCGAGGTCTTCTCCTGGCCGACCGAGCTGGCGTTGGCCTGGGCGAGCGCGGCGATGCGCGACTTGGCGGTGATCGAGGCGCTCGCGACGGTGGCGCCGCGGGCGAGCTCGGCGAGGGTCGTCCACCCGACGACGATGGGCAGCGCCAGGGCCATGCCGACCCCGACGTTGGTCGCCTTGACGTCGCCGTTGGCCTGGGTCTCGGTGAGGTCGGACGTGTGCACCGCCTCGATGACGAGCGCGCCGCTGATGTCGATGGCCGGGCCCGTGCCGAGGCGGGCGGTCGTCGTCTCGCCGGAGTTGACGACGAGGGCGACCGCCGGGCTGATGGCCGTGCCGCCCTTGGCACCGGCCTCGGCGACGGTCGAGATCCAGCGCTCCGAGGTGGCCGAGATGGTGACGTCGTGGCCACCGGTGAGCGAGACCCCGTTGGCGATCTCGGCCTTGGTGATCGTCGAGGCGAGCACCTGGATCGCGGCCGAGGCGCCGATGCCGACTCCGGCGCCGTCGGTGTTCTCACCGGTGATCTTCTTCGAGATGAGACACGGGAGGCCGAGCACCTGGGCGCAGGCCTTGAACGTCGGGTTGGCGGAGGCTCCGGCGACGTCGGCCTCGGCGTAGCCGGCGGTGACGGTGACGTCTCCGTCGTGCATGACGAGCGTCGCACCGGCCGGGACGAGGGCCTGGGTGCTGGCCGTCACGATGTTGAGCGCGAGCGCGCCCGCGACACCGAGGTCGCTCGTCTTGCTCGCCCCCGCCGTCGCGTCGGCGGAGATGGTGTGGATGGCGTCGGGGTCGGCGCTCGGGTCGTCGGCGTCCTCGACCTCGGTCATCGTCGCTGACACGTCGATGCCGTGGGCGTCGATGCGGCTGGCACCCGTGGTGGCGAGGTTGGTCATCGAGACGAGGTTGACGACGATGCCCGCACCGACGCCGATGCCGGCCTTGGTCGCGGTCGTGCCCTTCGCCTCGCCCGAGACGTCGGTGTTGGCGGAGCTCGCCAGGATCACGGGGCCGTCGGTGGCCGTGATGACCAGGCCGTCGGAGAGCCAGGCCTTCGAGACCGTGGTGACGATGCTGACGGTGAAGGCGCCGGCGACGGAGACCGCACCGTCGCTCGTCGCTGCCGTCGGGGTGCCCGAGCTCTTCGAGCTCTTGCCCGTGGTCGCCGTCGAGACGGCGTTGCCCTGGCCGAGCCACTTGTCGGCCGTCTGGTTGACCCCCCCGTTCGGGTCCTTGGGGGCTCCCGGGGCTGCGGCGTCGGTGACGCCCTCGTTGGCCGACGAGCCGCTCGCGCCGAGCGAGACCGCGGCCGCGCTGACGCTCCGGGCCACGTGCGCGGTGACCTCGTCCTCGACGATGGCGAGTGCCAGGGCGAGCGCGATGCCGGCCGTCTCCGCGTCGACGTCGCCGCGACCGATGGTCTCGGTGCTGGTGTGCTGCGAGGCCTCGAGCACGATCTCGCCGGGCACGACGAGCGTCGCGCCGGTGCCGAGACGGGCCCCGGTGGTCACGGTGGAGAGCGTCAGCCCCACCGAGGGCGAGATCGCGATGCCGCCGCCGGAGCCGCTGACGGCCTCGGCCCCGGTCTCTGCGTCGGTCTCGGCGACGATCTCGAGCAAGTCGAGGGCGGTGAGCACGACGCCGTCCTGGATGCCCGCTGTCGTCGTGACGTTGTTGATCGTCATGCCGAACGAGGCGCCGATGCCGACCTTGGGCGGGGTGTTCGTGTCGTCCGCCGCGACGACGACGAAGTAGTGCGCCTCGCCGGTGGTCTTCGTGATGTCGAACTCCAGCTCGTTGCCGAGGATGGCGTTGGCGAAGCTGTCGGCGAGCTGGATGTAGCCGGGGCGCTCGACGATGGCGAAGTAGAAGAAGTTGTTCTTCAGGGCGCAGTCCGGGTTGAGGCCCGTGACGGTCAGGCAGAGCAGCGAGCTGCTGCTGGGCACGATGCCGATGGCGTCGCCGCCGCCCGTGAAGTAGACGAGCTTGTCGCCGGTCTTGACGTTGCCGTCGGCGAGCTCGTAGTAGAGCCGGATGGTGGTGAGCTTGCCGGCGCTGTCGAGCAGGATGTCGGCGGCCGGGTCGAACGCGTCGCGGTAGGGCGTCGCGCTGGCGGTCGCAGCGCTGCCGGAGTGGGCGCCGAGGGTGAGGGCGCCGCCTCGGGCGTCGATCGTCGTCGTCGTGCCCGCCGCGCTCCGGACCTGGGCGCTCGTCGTGACCGTGACGATGTTGATCGCGACGGAGCCCGCGAGACCGAGCTTGCCGCCACCCGAGGAGGCCGAGATGGCGCCTGCGTCGATCGTGTGCGTGCAGTCGGCGTCGGCGTCGGCGCACGAGGTCGGCGAGGAGTCACCGGTCGGCGTCATCGTGGCGCCCATCGCGATGCCGACGGCTCGCACGGTGGCGCCGGCCGCGATGTCGGCGAGGTTGTCGACGGTCGCCAGGTTGAGGCCGACCCCGGCACCGACGGCGAGGGTGGCGCCGTTGGTGCCGGTCTCGCCGTCACCGGTCGCCGAGGCGTCGGTGTTGGCCGAGCTCGAGAGGGTGAGCGGACCACCGTTGACGATGATCGTCACCGTGCCCGGCAAGGAGACGTTGCTGACGGTCTTGACGAGGTTGAAGGCGATGGCCGCGGCGACACTCAACGGCGCCGGCTGGCTGCTGTTCGGGTCCGCCGTGCTCGCCGTGGGAGTCGCCGCGTCCTTGCCCGGCTTGGCGCCCTTGGAGCCGGCGAGGTTGTTGCCCATCGTGAGGTAGCTGTCGGCCAGGGCGTTGACCGAGCCCGTCGTCGAGGTGTCCTTGTCCGGCGCGCCGGCCGTGCCCGCCCACGAGTAGCTCGAGGTCGTCGAGGAACCGACGGCCCGGAAGAGCGCCGACCCGACGGCCGTGAGGCTCCGCTTGGTCTGCGCCGTCACCTGGTGGTCGGCGGTGTTGACCGAGACGGAGGCGCCGATGGCGCCGTTCGACGTCGTGTCACCGAGCGTGGTGGAGTCGACGCCGGCGCTCTGGGTGGCGGTGGCCGAGTAGGCACCGGTCAGGGTGAGCAGCGAGCCGGTGCCGAGGTCGGCGTGGGTGGAGACGTTGGAGATGCCGACGGCGACGACGGGCGTGACGGCGATGGCGCCGGCCGACCCGCTCTTGGCGAAGGTCGTCATCGAGCTCTCGGTGCTCGCCTCGAGCGTGAGGTCGCGCGCGCCGGTCAGGGTGGCCCCGTCACCGATGGTGGCAGAGTCGCTGTCATTGACGATGTTGACCCCGACGCCGGCCCCGATGCCGACGACGTCTCCCGGGGTGTCGACGAGGTAGAAGAAGTGGTCCGAGCCCTCGGCGGTGGAGGGGTCGACGGTGAGGATCAGAGCGCTGTCCGGCGTCGAGCCGAAGATCGGCGAGATGAGCAGGCTGCCGGAGATGAGCTGGATCCGGGTCTTGCCGTCGGCGTCGGGGAGGCAGAAGAAGAGGGTGTCGTGGTTGGGGCACCAGAGGTAGTACTGCGAGTTCATCGTGAGCCCGCCCATGCTCACGCCGCCGCCGTTGGAGTAGGCGACCTTCTCGAACGTCTTGGCCGGCAGGCCGCTGCCGTGCGTGAGGATGAACGGCAGCGCGATCGTCTTGTTGTCGGCCGCCACGTTGTCCTGCGGCCGGAAGAACGGGCCGATCGGGCGGGCGGTCGCGTTGGATGTCGTCGCGTGGCTGCTCGTCAGGTTGACGTCGGCGCCGGTCGCGGTGAGGGTGGCGCCGGGCGCGAGGGACGCCGAGCTGTCGACCGTCACGACGTTGACCGCCACGGAGCCCTGCAGGCTGAAGGTGGGTGCACCCAACGCGTTGAACGCGCCGACGGAGTTGCCGATGCCGGAGGCGGCCTTCGTCTCGAAGGTGTGCACGCCGTCGGGAGCCTCGATCGTCACCGCTCCGGTGCGCAGGGTGGTCGCCCCGCCGATGCGCGCCGCCGCGACCGCCTTGGCGATCGCGATCGCCACGGCGGCGCTGATGCCCGCCGCACTCCGGAGCACGGAGCTGGCATCGGCGGTCGTCGTGGCCTCGGTGGAGCTTGCCGCGTGCACGAGCACCGAGCCGTCGCCGGGGGTGGTCACACCGAAGCTGCCGGACGCCGGGTGGATGTAGGCCTCGACGTTCGTCGTGATCCGCGAGATGGCGATGGCGGCAGCGACGGCGATCGGGCTGAGGACCGTGCTGACGTCGCTGAGCAGCTGCGCAGGTGTCGTGGGGTAGACGACGCCGGTGGAGTTGCTCGTCGCGCCGCCCTGGCTCGCCACGCCGGTGGTCGTGACGGTGTGCTCGGCGTCTGCGGTGACCGACAGGGTGGCCGCGCTGTTGGTCGGGCTGTTGGCATCGATGAGGGCCCGTGAGGTGCCGTCCAGCGTGACGATGGCGACGCCTCCGCCGGCACCCGCCAGCAGCGCGTTGCCCGCAGCGGTGAGGGTGGTGGGGGTCGACGAGGCGACGGTCACGTCACCGACGGCACGGAAGCGGGTGGTGCCGGTCAGGCTCGTGATGGCCTTGGTCGTGACGTCCAGCTGGGCGTAGGCCGCGTTCGAGGCCGGGTCGGTGTTCGACGCCAGCGCGCCTGCCTGCAGGTCGGCGCTCACGGTCGAGGTGCTGGAGACGTGGATGTCGCCGGACGACACCAGCGTCGAGTCCTTGATTGTCACCGTCGCGGTGGAGGTGATCGACACCTGGGCGATCGGCGAGGTGGTCGTCACCGTCGAGGAGGCGCTCGCGCCGATCGAGATGGACCCGGAGCGGACCGTCGCCCCCGTCAGCGAGATCGTGGCGCCGGGTGCGGTGGTGATGACCGCGGAGCCCGTGCCGTCGGCAGTGGCGACCGCACGAAGGTGGACCTCGCCGTTGGTCGCGCCACCGGTCGTGTTGATGACGACTGCGCCGACCGTGATGGTCTCGGCGGTCACGTCGAGGACCATGCCGGGCAGCAGCAGGTCGGTGTCGAAGGTGATGCTGTCGACGCCGCCCAGCCCGTCGATGACGAGCTTGGTCAAGCCGGGCGTTGCGAGGTTGAGCGTCTCGATCGTGGGGCTCGAGACGCTGAGCGTCGTGCCCGAGACGGAGACGTGGATCGTGTCGTTGCCGGCGGTGCCGCTGACGTGCACCTCGCTGCCGATGATGGCGATGGGCTCGAGGCCGGTGTAGCGCAGCAGGGTCCCGTCGATGGTCAGGGTGCCGGTGCTGGGGTCGACGGCTGTCGTGGTGATGACTCCGCGGCGTCCACTGACGACGAGGGAGTCGAAGCCTCGAGCGCCGCCGTCGAGGCCCGCAGAGAGCGAGCCCAGGGCGCCGAGGGTGTAGGTGTCCTTGGTGTCGGCAGCACCCACGAGGTGCCCGACCCGCTTGAAGGAGACGCCGCCGAAGGAGCCGGCGTCCGGACCGCTGATCGTCCACGCGGTGTCGGTCGGGGGTCCGCGCACCGTGTTGCTGCCGCCCCCGCCGTCGAAGGCGAGCACCACGCCGGAGCTCCGGACGTCGATGAGCAGGTCATCGTCACCGGCCCCTCCGACGACCCGCACGAGGGCGATGTTGACGGTCGAGCCGACGACGGCGCCGCCGCCCCCGGCCGCGGTGAAGGTGACCGTGCGGGCACCCCCGTCGTAGGTGATCGTGCCGACGAGCGTCAGGGTGCCGGCATCGAGGGTGAGCACGCCGTCGACCGCGATCCAGGCGAGGCCGTCAGCGGTCGTCGCGCCCGCGGTGGTGCTCGCGGCAGTGGTCGAGGTCGTGGTCGAGGTGGTGGTGGTCGAGGAGGTCGTGCCCGTCTGGCCGGCCGAGGAGGTCGTGGGCGACGGGGTGGTCGAGGGGCTCGTGCCGGTGCCCGTTGCCGCGGCGTCCCCAGCGGTCGGAGGCGGCGGGATCGGAGTGCCGGAGACGTCAGGCACAGGCACCGGGTCCGTCAAGGGGTCGGCAGGCGTCGTCGGGTCCGAGGCCGGGTCCGAGGTCGCATCCGAGGTCGGATCAGCGGCGGGGTCGGACGTCGTCGAGTCGGCCGTCGGGTCGGTCGCAGGGTCCGTCGTCGGGTCGGTTGCGGGGTCCGTCGCGGTGTCCGTCGCAGGGTCGGGCGTCGGCTCCGTTGCGGGATCCGTGGCTGCGTCAGCGGTCGCGGAGGGGTCCGAGACGCTCGGGTCGCTGGAGCTCGTGGCGTCGGTCGTCGGGTCAGTCGCAGCAGCCGCTGCGCTCATCTTCGCGGCGTCCGTCGCCGCGCTCTGAGTCGTCATGGGGTCGGCGCTCGCGGGCTCCGGGGCCGGCTCGGGGGCGGGCTCTGGCTCGGGCTTCGGCAGGTTCGACGCGTCGACGGCCCAGCTCTCACCGGGGCTCAGCGTGGATCCCATCAGGCCGCTCGAGTGACCGAGACCGAGGTAGTGACCCAGCTCGTGGCGCACGGCGGTCTTGAGGCTCATGCCTCCGCTCCCCCAGCCCCAGCCGGCGGCGTCGACGTCGATCGTGATGCCGCCGCCCCCTTCGGACCCGAGCTGAAGGTCGGGCAGGTCGGCCACCCGCGCCGAGAGGCCGCTGAAGTCGGCGGAGGGGTAGGCGTCGCGCCACTCGGCCTTGGCAGCCGACACCGCCGCGCTCAGCTCGGAGTCGCTCAGAGCGGCCTCGGGCCCCACCGGCTCGGCAGGAGCGCCCGACGCGGTGAGCAGGTCGGGCGCGGGCGACGGGGGCGCCGTCGTGCCTGTGGGCTCCGGCTCGGACGTCACGGCGGGTGCCGGGGTCGTCGTGCTCGTCGTCGGCGTTGAGGTCACGGTGGGAGTCGGTGTCGCGCTGCTCGTCACGGCAGGAGTCGGGGTGCCCGTCGGAGAGGTGCCGCTCGTGCAGGTCACCGAGTTGCCGTCGGCCGACCGCACGCACGTCATCTGTGAGCCGGTGCTGCCGGTCGAGGTCGGCGAGGGGGTCGGTTTGGCCGACCCGCTGCCCGGCTTGGGCGGCTTCGGCGTGGTCGTGATCGTCGTGATGGTCGTGCGCGGAGTCGGTGGTTGCACCACGCCGATCCCACCCGGGGTGCTGATCGTCGTCACCGTGCGTCCACCGCTCGTCACCACGGAGCCACCGGCGTTGGAGGGCGAGGTGACGCTCGCCGTGCGCTGCCCGGCTCCGGCTGCGACGGCCGCGTTGACCGCCTTCGCCATCGAGACCGCCCCCGCCTGGGCCAGCTTCGCTCCGGCATAGCCCGCTTGCTGGCCGCCCACGGCCTCGTCGATGTCGACGAACCACTGGGCGATGGCGGCGACCTGGTCGGCAACCTGCTGGGCGCGCACCTGCTCCGCCGTCTGGGGTGCCTCCGGTGCCTGGGCGGCGACGGGTGCGGCCACGGCCGCAGGCGTCGCGGCGGTGGCGACAGCGGCGGGGACCCCGGCGATCCCGAGGACCATCGCGGTGCCGGCGGCCACGAGTCGGGCAGGGCGCATCACTGCGCCGAGTCGGGGACTCGGCGTAGCGGTCAGACGATGGATCAAGCCCATGAGGCTTCCCGTCGAGTGGCGCAGCCGGTGTCGGTTCCGAGAGGCGCACCGTCAGTGCGCCGTTTCGGACGTTAGGCCCGTCCTGTGACCCACGTCTCGGTTTCGGAGATTTCGGGAAAGTCGCCCGAGCGGTCCGCCGTGGCGATCTCGTCGTCAGAGACAGCGCCACCCTCCCGTCCGCCAGACGATCCCTGTCATCGAATCCTTTTGTGGTGCAGGGGGATTCACCGAGCACTGGAGGAGTGAGACGCCACCGTGACCCTGCCCTTGAACCGCCGAGACCAGCACTGATCCCTCTTTGCTCTGTCACAAAGTGCTCCGGCGTGGCAGACCCGCCGGACGGCATACCGCGTGGTAGCTCGCCTGGCGGGCTGAGTGGGTCAGCGGCCCCGTCAGGTCAGCGGGGCACCCTTCGGCAGACCAGCCAACGAGCCGTCGGGGACGACGCGCACGCAGGCCCACTCAAGTCCGAGGGCGTCCATCACGGCCTGGCTCGTCACGTGTCGCAGGAGCCCTCCCCGCACGACCCACACCGGGTCCGACGACCGCTCGCGCAGCAGGGTCAGCTCGCGTGGCATCGACCGCAGCCCGGCGAGCGACCCCGCCGGCACGTCGACGACCCTCGCCCAGTCGAGTCCCAGCGCCTCGAACTCCTGCGGCGACGGGATCCAGAAGGCGCGCCCGCCGTAGACGACGTGGATCGGGCCGGTCCCGCGCTCGCGGACGAGCCGGCCGTTGCCCGGGTAGGTGGCGATGTGACGCATCGAGCCCGGCTTGGCCGCGACGACGTTGCTCCAGCTGAAGCCGCAGGCGTCGAACTCCGCCCCCGACGGGATCCAGAACGCACCGCCGCCGTGGATGACGAAGATGCGGGGGTCGGTCGAGTCGTGGATGAGCCGGCCCTCGGCGAGGTAGCTCGGCCGCTTGCGCGAGTAGGCCCCGACGAAGAGGCCGCGCCAGGTGTCGGCACCGGTGATCTGCCGCTCGTTCGGGTCGTCGCGCGTCGTCAGCTTGAGGGTGACCTCCCGTCCGGGAGACCTGTTGTCCCAGACGTGCACGTAGGTGTAGCGGGCGTCCTCGCGGTAGCCGTAGGCGACCACCTGGTGATCGCCGCCGAGCTCGGTGACCGACCGCGCCTGGGTCAGGCCGAGCAGCTGCGGTTGCCCGGCGTCGAGGCGGGCCTTGAGGCGGGGCAGCTCGTCCTCGCGGACCATGCGGCTGACGCCCTTGCCCCGCAGCCAGGTCGGGTGGTCGAGGCTCGTCGCGTAGTGCACGAACTTCGCCCCGTTGTCGATCATCGTGTCGATGAGGCGGCTGTAGACGTAGTCGCCGACGAGCGAGCCGTCCTGTGGCAGCAGGCTCGACTCGGGCATCGCGAGACCGGCGTGCCAGTGGTCGAGCGCGGCCGCAGCCATGCCGCCGCACCGCCCTTTCGTGGTGATGTCGATCCCGAGCGCCGGGATGCGGACGACGTGGTTGACGAAGCTGTTGGCGAAGGCGAAGCCGTGCTCTGCTGCAGTGAAGTTGACGCGCATGGTGGTGATGTCTCCCCGGTCGTGATGGTGCCTTGCGGGAGTAGGAGGGCCGCACCGGGTCGGCTGAGACTGAGTGCCGCTACCCAACCCTCGACAGGCGACGTCACATCCGGTGACCGCCCCTCGCGCGGCATGGATGGGTATGGCACCGTGACAGCCGAGACCGTATGCCGTGCAGGAGGTGCCGCCGTGAGGCTCAGTCACAGCCAGGTGCTCGACGCACCCATCGACGGGGTGTGGGCCAACTTCATGGACCTCGAGGTCGTCGGTCGGTGCTTCCCGGGGGCGACCGTGACGGAGGTCGAGGGTGACGACTTCGTCGGCAACATCCGCTCGCGTCTCGGCCCGCTCACGGTCTGGTTCGACGGTGAGGGCACGCTCACCGAGCGGCGCGAGGACGGCCACCGGGCCAGGATCGAGGCCACCGGCCACGAGCGACACGGCCTCGGCAAGGCGACGATCACCGTCGCCGTCGTGCTCTCGCACGCCGAGGGCCACACCGAGGAGCGCCCCGCGACGCGCGCCCGGATGACGACCGACCTGCACTTCTACGGCTCCGCGCTCGAGGTCGGCCGCGGCCTCGTGCAGCGGGCGTCGGACCCCCTCGTCGAGCGCTTCCTCATCCGGATGGGCAGCCCCGACGCCGCGACCGCCCCCGGGGAGGACGACGGTGACGCCGTCGACCTCTGGCGCTCGGCCACCGACCTGTTCGGATCCTTCACCGGCCGTCGACGTCGTCGCCCGTGACACCTCGATGAAGGTCGCCGTCGTCGGAGCGAGCGGCTACGTCGGGTCACGCCTCGTGCCCGAGCTGCTGCGCCGCGGCCACGACGTGGTGGCCACGCACCACCGAAGCCCGTCGACCGCATACCCCTGGTCGGGTGAGGTCGAGTGGCGGCGCGTCGACGTGCACGACGAGCAGGCCGTCGTGGCGGCGCTGAGCGGCGTCGACGCGATCTGCTACCTCGTGCACGGGCTCGACGACCCTGACTTCATGCGGCTCGACCGGCAGGCGGCCGACAACGTCGCGTATGCCGCGGGCGTCGTCGGTGCCACGCGGCTCGTCTACTTCTCCGGCATCGTGCCCGACCTTCCTCCGGAGGAGCTGTCGGACCACCTGCTGTCGCGGCTCGAGGTCGAGCAGATCCTCGCCACCGCCGCCACCTCGGTGCTCACCCTGCGCGCCTCGATGGTGGTCGGTGCGGGGTCGACGAGCTTCGAGGTGATGCGCCAGACGTCGCAACGGCTCGGTGTCGTGCAGACGGTGCCGTCGTGGATGGGCAGCTCGGTCATCCAGCCGGTCGCGGCCGCCGACGCCGTCTACTACCTCGCCGAGGCGCTCGAGCGGCCCGAGGTCACCGGTCACCTCGACGTCGTGGGACCCGACCAGCTCACCTACCTGACCCTGCTGCGCACGTATGCGCGTGCGGCCAAGCTGCTGCGCGTGCAGCTGCCCGTGTGGCTGGCTCCGGTCGAGGTGGTCGCCCGCGTCGCGGGCCGACTCGTCGACGTGCCCGCGCCGGTGGTGGAGTCACTCATCCCGAGTCTCGGGCACGACATGGTGGCCGGTCGCGACGCCGCCGACGTGCTGGGCGAGCCGAGCGGCGGACGGCTCACCGTCGCCGAGGCGATCCGCCGGTCGCTCGTGACGCGGCGCGTCGGCAGTGACGGCGTCGCCGGCGCGGCGGACGGCGCGGCTGTCGGCGGCGACCCACAGGCGCCCTCGGTCGGCGACCCGGCGTGGGCCCGCGACCGCTCCGTCCTCGACTGGCTCCGCGGCGCCCTCCCCGGCCGCTGACCCCCACCCCCACCTGGCGTTCGGGTGCCCTCGTGCCGGCACCGGGTGCCGGTCGGGGGTGGTCCGCCGGGACGGGATCCGAGACGAGTCATCACGTGTCGGGTGCCACTCCTCGCTCCGCCGTCGGGCACTTGCCACGGCAGTGCGAGCACCGTCTGGCGCCGGCCGCTTGTCGCAGTCCCGTCGGGGACACTAGGGGAACACCGACCGTAGCTTCGACAAGGAGTCAGCCGTGACCGAGGGAACCGTCCGCTGGTTCGATGCCGACCGGGGGTTTGGCTTCATCGCCCTCGGACAGGAGGCAGAGGACCTGTACGTGCATGCGTCCGAGATCGTCAGCAACGACGCGATGAAGCTGCTCCGGGAGGGGCAGGTGGTTGAGTTCGAGATCGGCGAGGGGGACCGCGGCCCGCAGGCACGCCGCGTCCGGGTCACGGCCGACCAGGCCGCCGATACACCGCTGGGCGTGCTCGGCACCGTCGCCTGGTACGAACCTGCCAAGGGATACGGCTTCATCACGCCCGATGGCGGTGGTACCGAGATCTTCGTGCACAGTTCGGCCATCGTGGCGGGCGGCGTGGTCTCGGAGGGGCAGCGGGTGGCGTTCCTCGTCGTCGACGGGGAGAAGGGACCGCAGGCTGACCATCTGCTGCCCTTGGGAGCCCAGGCCGCCCAGCAGGCCGTGGCATCCGACGGGGCGGACGGCACCGTGTCCTGGTACGACGGCGACAAAGGCTTCGGTTTCATCACCCCCGAGTCGGGCGGCCCCGATGTCTTCGTCCACGTCCGGGCGCTGGCCGACGGGCTCCCCGAGCTGGGCGAGGGCGACCGGGTGACGTACGACATCGTCGTGAGCGAGAGGGGCCCGCAGGCTCGCGACGTCCGCCTCGCCCGCAGCTCGACACCGCGAGCTGCACCCGCGGCGTCGACGACCCGCGCCCGGACGGGACACCGGGAGGCATCCGACGTTCCGGCGCGCGGCGGCGAGGGAGTGGTCGCGCGCTACGACGCGGAGCGGGGGTTCGGCTTCATCGCACCCGACGCGGGAGGCGCGGACCTGTTCGTGCACGTGTCGGTCATCAGAGGCGCCGAGGAGCTGCACCAGGGCGATCGGGTCCGGTACCAGGTGCGACAGAGCGATCGCGGACCACAGGCCGACCACGTCGAACGGGTGTGAGCAGGACGGCGGTCCGGGCGGAGCTGGTGCTCAGGCGCGTCCTGATCCCGTCGCACGCTGATGCCGCGGACGCGACGTCCCCGAATGATGTCGCCGGTTCGCCGGAAGCCCACTGAAGGTGGTGAGCGACAGACCTTCACCGTGTACGAGCGCGCGGCGCTAGAACGCTCAGCGGAGAACCTCGAGGACCTGCTTCTGAATGCCGTTGCTGTAGACCTCGTGCTCCAGGACACGGAGTCGTTGGGCGGCGGTGTCCGCGTCGCTGAACAGTGGCTTGCCTGCGCCGAGCAGCACCGGAAACACCAGCAGGTGGTAGCGGTCGATCAACCCAGCCTCGTGCAACGCCCGGTTGAGCGTAGCGCTCCCGTGCACGAGCAGCGGGTCACCGTCGGTGTCCTTTAGTTTGGCGACCTCGTCGACCGAGCGCAGGACAGTCGTCTCGCCCCAGTCATCGACAAGGTCGTCCTCCTCGAGGGTCGTGGAGACGACGTACTTGGGCAGGGTCTTATAACGGGCGAACTCCGCCATGCCGGGCCACACTGGCGCGAACAGCTGGTAGCTCCGGCGCCCCAGCAGCAGGGCGCCCGCCTCCTCTTGCTCGCGGCCCTTGAGCTCGTAGGCCTCCGGCGCGAAGTCGACGGTCTTGAAGGTCCACTGGGTGTCGTGCAGCCCCGGGTCGCCGCCGGTGGGGTCGAGCTTCCCGTCGAGCGAGACGAATGAGGTGGAGATCAGGGTGCGCATTGACGTTCTCCTTCACTGTTGGTGGTGGCGCTTCCGACACCACGTCGAATGGCGGCAGGCGGATTCGACGTCCCACCCGGATGTTCCTGCGTCACCCGGAGACGCCGACGGAACCATCCTCCGCAGGTTCGGCGCCGCCTGCAGCAGGCCGCGCCCGCCCGGACGTCGACGTTGCCTGCCGCGTACGGGCCGCCGGTCGCGGACGGGACGTCCGATCCTGGCGCCGAGTGTGACGGCTGGGCGGCACACGCTTGGATGGTCAGGTGAGTGCGACCTTGCCCGCCGACGGGACCCCGACATTGACCGTCCTCGCAGGACGACCGGGAACGGGCAAGACCACGCTGGCCACGGCTCTCGCCCGGCGTCTGCGGGCCTGCTACTTGCGGGTGGACGCGGCAGAGACAGCGCTTCGACGAACCGGCCTGCCCGTTGGCGTCGAAGGCTACGCCGTGATCCATGAGCTCGCCGTCTCCAACCTCCTCCTCGGCCTCGATGTGGTCGTCGATGCCGTCAATCCGGTCCCAGAGGCCCGAGCAGGATGGCGCGAAACGGCCCGCCGTGGCCAGGCTCGACTGGTGCAGGTCGAGACCTGGCTGTCCGACCGGCACGAGCACCGTCGCCGCGTGGAAGCCCGGACAGCCGACATCCCTGACCATCAGGTCCCGTCGTGGCACGAGGTCGAGAGCCAGGCATGGGTGCCGTGGGACACCGGGCGTGACGGGGCCCGCACCCTCATCGACACCAGCGACTCACGCGATGCCCTGACTGCACTCCTCGCGGTCCATCAGCCTTCCTAGCGACCCCCGCTGTTGCCGCCGTCCGGCGCAGTGTCAGTCGGGGTGTCAGTCGGGGTGTCAGTCGGGGTGTCGGACCGCGTGGCGGACGTAGACCACGCCGTTGTCGAATCGTCGGTGGTCAAGCAGCTCGAGGTCGAGTCGGACGCCTCGAGGCAGCGCCGGCTTGCCGCCGCCGACGAGGACCGGGCACAGCAGCAGCACGCACTCGTCGACCAAGCCGTGTCGGAAGGCCTCGACAGCGATCCCCGCGCCACCGATGCTCAGGTCCGATTCGGAGTTCTCCTTGAGAGCTCGCACCGCCTCGGGATCGAACTGCCGCTCGATCCTCGTGCGCGCGGTCGACACGTCGGCGAGTGAGGTGGAGTAGACGACCTTGTCGGCGTCACGCCAGATCTCGGCATACTCGCGGACCACCGGAGGGTAGTCCGTCAACCAGTCGTCGCTCTCCCACACGCGCATCGCCTCGTACATGCGTCGCCCGTAGAGCGACGTGCCGATGTGCCGCTCGTGCTCGTTCCAGAACTCGTGGATGGCCTCGTCCGGCACGGCCCAGTCGAACGAACCCGCCTCGTCCTCGAGGAAGCCGTCGAGGGAGATGTTCGCCGCGTAGATCAATTTGCCCATGGAGCCCTCCGCTCAAGACGACGGCAACAAGCGTGCGACGTGACGAAGGCACAGTCAACGGTCACAGCCGATCTCGACCTGCAGCGTTTCGACCTGTCGGTAGCATTCAGGTCGGCATTCAGGTCGGCATGCAGGTCTCCGGGCACCGTCCGCCGTCGCGTGCGGCATGCTGGGGATGGCACATCACCCGATCCTCCGGAGGACCGCATGACCCAGCAACCCCCTCGCGAGATCCCTGCGGGCTGGTATCCCGACCCCGAGGGCAAGCCGCAGTCGCGCTACTGGGACGGCGACGCGTGGACCTCCCAGGTCGGCCCGATCCTGCCGCAGGCCCAGCCCCCCGCGGCGCCGGCGATCTCCACGGCGTTCGTGGCGGTCTCGCACGACGCCGCCGGCAACCCGGTCAGCGACCGGTCACGACTCGCCGCCGCACTGCTCTGCTTCTTCGTCGGCGTGCTGGGCGTGCACCGCTTCTATGTCGGCAAGGTCGGCACCGGCATCCTGCAGCTGGTGACCTTCGGCGGTCTGGGCATCTGGGCCCTGATCGACCTCATCATCATTCTGGTCGGCACGTTCCGCGACAAGCAGGACCGCGTCCTGCTCAACTGGTGACCCACCCGCCCGGCTGGGGTCCGCCCGGCCGGGCCGCCTCCACCCGCTGACGTATGCCGTGCAGCATCTTTCGCGTCATCAGCGCGCTCCCAGCCGCGAGGGGTTCGACGACGAGTCGTGACGCGGGGGTCGTGTAGCCGTAGCGCTCGCGCACGACAAGCCGGGTGCGCAGCCCCGGGTGGCGGCGCACGACGAAGGCCCACGTGAAGTCGTAGGGCGGGGCGGGCTCCCCCGGTCGTGCCCGGCCGTCGACGACGAGGCTGTGCCCTGGATTGACCTCCGCGACGACGAGCGCGAGCTTCGGGTGCAGCCGGAACGGGTCGCCGACCTTGACGTCCTGCCACTCGGGGTGGATGCGGTCTGCGCTCTCGATCTCGCAGCCGACGAGGTTCTCGAGGCGGTCGTAGCTGTAGAAGCCACCCCGCCCCTGGCCGAGCTGGGCGACCCAGGGCCAGACCTGGTCGGGTGTGGCGCCGATCGTCGCTGCCCGGGTCGCGACGAGATCGGCAGACGGCAGCAGGTCGTCGCCGGGCAGGGTCTCGATGGGCTCGCCGCCGGTCGCGCCGTAGTGCAGGTAGGTCCAGCGGAACGTCCAGGCACTGAAGGCGGCCAGCGCCGCAGCGCTACCGATCAGCCCGGCGCGTGTCAGCTGCCTGGCCCGGTCGGGCGGCCCGGACTCCTGCACTGCGTCCGGCACTGCGTCCTGCGCTGCGTGGTGCACGACCCCATCGTGTCACTACCGGGCGCTGCGCTGGCCGGGTCTGACGCACGTCGTTGACGGTGCCCATGGCTACGATCGGCGGGTGAGCGCCAAGCCCGCCGTCGTCGAAGCGCCAGGTCCGTCCGGGGTGCGGGAGGTGCGCGTCTCGAGCCCCGATCGAGTCCTGTGGCCGGCCTCGGGCATGGCGGACGGTCAGCCGGTCACCAAGCTCGACCTCGCGGCATACCTCGTGGCAGTGGGTGACCCGCTGCTGCGTGCGCTCGGCGACCGGCCGGTAACGCTGCAGCGCTTCCCCGAGGGCATCGAGGGGGAGGAGTTCTTCTCCAAGAACCCTCCCAAGGGCGTGCCCGACTTCACGCGCACGGTCATGTGCACCTATCCGTCCGGGCGTCGGCACTCCCAGCTGGTCGTCGACGAGGTGGCGAGCGCGGTGTGGGCCGCGCAGATGAACACCATCACCTTCCACCCCTGGCCGGTGCGCACGGGCAACGTCGACAACCCCGACGAGCTGCGCATCGACCTCGACCCACAGCCCGGGCGAGGTTTCACGGATGCGGTCGAGGCGGCATACGCCCTGCGTGAGGTGATGGCCGAGATCGGGCTGACGGCGTGGGCCAAGACGTCGGGCAACCGCGGCGTCCACGTCTATGCGCGGGTCGCGCCGACGCACGAGTTCCTCGACGTGCGGCACGGCGTCATCGGCATCGCCCGCGAGCTCGAGCGGCGACTGCCCGACCTCGTCACCACCTCGTGGTGGAAGGAGGAGCGCGGCGAGCGCATCTTCGTCGACTTCAACCAGGCGTGCCGCGACCGCACGATCGCGTCGGCCTACTCCCCGCGGCCGCTCCCGGGGGCGCCGGTCTCGACGCCGGTGACGTGGGAGGAGCTCGGGTCGGTCGACCCGAAGGAGCTGACCGTGCGCACCGTGCCGGATCTCGTGGCCGAGCGCGGCGATGCGTGGGAGGGAATCGACGACGCCGTGGGCGACGTCGCGGCCGCGCTCGCGCTGTGGCACCGCGACGTGTCCGAGCGGGGGCTCGGCGAGCTCAACTTCCCGCCCGACTACCCCAAGATGCCGGGCGAGCCGCCGCGGGTGCAGCCGAGCAAGCGACGCACCGACAAGGCGGACGACGAATACATGGCGCCCAAGGCCGAGCGCGACGCCGAGTTGCGCACGACGTGGGGTATGCCGGTCGTCCCACCGGTGTCGCCCATGCTCGCGAAGCCGGTCAAGGAGTTCTCGGCGGTCAAGGTCGAGGTGCTCTACGAGCCGAAGTGGGACGGCTTCCGCTCGATCATCTTCCGGTCGGGCGACCTCGTCGAGATCGGGTCGCGCAACGAGAAGCCGATGACCCGCTACTTCCCCGACGTCGTCGAGGCGGTCCTGGCCAACTTCCCCGAGCGGGCGGTCATCGACGGGGAGATCATCCTCGTGTCACCGAGCTCCGGAGACCGGCTGGACTTCGACCTGCTGCAGCAGCGCATCCACCCGGCGGCCTCGCGGGTCAAGAAGCTCGCGGCCGAGACGCCTGCGTCCTTCGTGGCCTTCGACCTGCTGGCTCTCGGCGACGAGGACTTCACGGGGCGCCCCTTCGTCGAGCGCCGAGCCGCCCTGGAGAAGGCGCTCGCGGGTGCGTCCGCTCCGGTGCACCTGACCGCCGCGACGGCGGATCGCGAGGTCGCGCAGGGCTGGTTCACCCAGTTCGAGGGTGCGGGACTCGACGGGGTCATCGCCAAGCCGCTCGACGTGGCCTACGAGCCGGACAAGCGGCTGATGTTCAAGATCAAGCACGAGCGCACCGCCGACTGCGTCGTCGCCGGCTACCGCGTGCACAAGAGCGGGCCCGACGCGATCGGCTCACTGCTGCTCGGGCTCTACGGCTCCGATGGTCAGCTGGCCTCGGTCGGGGTCATCGGGGCGTTCCCGATGGCGCGCCGGAAGGAGCTCTTCGAGGAGCTGCAACCGCTCATCGCCGAGTGGGACGAGCACCCGTGGAACTGGGCGGCGCCGTCAGAGGGCGACGACGGCGTGCGCACCCCGCGGTCGTCGGAGTACTCCCGATGGAACAACGGCAAGGACCTCTCCTTCGTCCCGCTGCGGCCCGAGCGGGTCGTCGAGGTGCGCTACGACCACATGGAGGGGGCGCGCTTCCGGCACACGGCGCAGTTCGTCCGGTGGCGGGAGGACCGCACCCCCGAGTCGTGCACCTTCGAGCAGCTCGACGAGCCGGTCAGCTACGACCTCGCCGACGTCCTGTCCGCCGGGAGCGACTGACCGCCCTCCGTGCCCTCTGCGTGACCCCGGCAGGACTAGTGCCGACGCGGGTGGCGGTCGTGGTGGCGGTCGGCCGCCTCGCGCAGCTGGGTGACGACCTTGGCCTCCGCGTCGTGGAGCGCGGCCTTCGTGTCGGCGAGGTCGGAAATGCCGATGACGGTCGGGAGACCACTGATGCAGACCTCGATCGAGGTGCGCATCCCGGGCTGGCCGCGATCCTTGACCCTCAGTCCGATGTGCACCATCGAGGGGTCGAACCGCTGGAGCTGGTGGAAAAGCTGGGTCAGGGTGCGCTCGATGAAGGGGAGGTCGTCCTCGTGATAACCGTCCTCGAGGCGGACCCGCTCCATGAAGAGGGCCGGAGTGCTCATTGCGGGCTCCTTTGCCGCGGTGGCGCCGATGCCGACGTCCCCCCGATTCTATCGAGCGGCCTTGTGCCCCGGTCCATACCGCGACGGTGAGAGAGTGCTCACCGTCCGGCGCGAGGGGACCGTCACGACCCGTGGACTGCCGCCCGACGACGCCGGTCGCTGACCCGTCGAACGAGCTTCATGAGCTCCTCGAGCCAGAGCACGATCGAGGCCAGCGCGACGCACACCGCCCAATGGGCCGGGTCCAGGGAAGCCGTGCCGAAGGCGACCTGCAGGAACGGGAGGTGGACGACGGCGATCTGCAGAGCCACGGCGAGCAGGACCGCGGCCCAGAGCCATCGGTTGGTGAAGAGGTTGCGCAGGCCGCTCGTGCGATCGGACCTCGAGTTGAACGCGTTGAAGAGCTGCGCGAGCACGAGGGTCGTGAAGCCGGCGGTGCGCGCCACCTCGAGCGAGTCGGAGCCGGCGATGATGCCGCCTGGCAGGAACATGTCAATGCTGAGCAGCGTGACCGTCGCCATGACGATGCCGATGAAGCCGATCCGCGTCCACATGGCGCGATCGAGGATGCGGTCCGTCGGGCGGCGGGGTCGCCGGGCCATGACGTCGTCGATCTCCGGGTCGACCCCCATGGCCAGCGCCGGGGCGGAGTCGGTCACGAGGTTGATCCAGAGGATCTGCGTGGCGAGGAGCGGCAGCACGATCGTGCCGGGCTCGCTCGCGTCCTCCAGCCCGAGCACGCCTGCGAGGACGACGCCGAAGAAGACCGTGGCCACCTCACCGAGGTTCGAGGAGAGCAGATAGCGCAGGAACTTCGTGATGTTGTCGAAGATGACGCGGCCCCGGCGCACGGCGTCGACGATCGTCGCGTAGTTGTCGTCGCCGAGGATCATCGTCGCAGCCTCTTTGGTGACCTCCGTGCCGGTGATGCCCATGGCGATGCCGATGTCGGCCGACTTGAGCGCGGGGGCGTCGTTGACCCCGTCGCCCGTCATCGCCACGACGTTGCCGTGGTGCTGGAGCGCGTCGACGATGCGGAGCTTGTGCTCCGGCGCCACCCGCGCATAGACCGACACGTCGTCCACGACCGCAGCGAGCTGATCGTCGGTGAGCTCGTCGATCTCGAGTCCGGTCAGGGCGCGCGCGCCGGGGTCGACGATGCCCACGTCGGTGGCGATCCGCAGGGCCGTCGCCGGGTGGTCACCCGTGATGACGACGGTGCGGATGCCGGCCCGGTGCGCCTCGGCGACGGCGACCCGGACCTCTTCGCGCGGCGGGTCGAAGATGCCGACGACGCCGAGAAGGACGAGCTCCGACTCTGCCGTCTCGTCGAGGGCGTCGGCCACTGAACCGGGGGGCACAGCGCGATAGGCGACGCCCAAGGTGCGGAAGGCCTCGGCCGACAGCTTCTCGACCGAGTCGAGCATGCCCCGGCGGTGGTGCTCGTCCAGGGGCACGATCCCGTCCGCGACCAGCACCGAGGTGCATCGCGTCAGGAGGACGTCGGGAGCGCACTTGACGAAGAGACGGTCCTCGCCCTCCTCGACGTCGTGGCCGAGGACGGACATCAGCTTGCGCTGCGAGGTGAAGGGCACCTCGCCCACCCGCTCGTAGCGCGCGACCCGGGCCGCCGCGCCCTCGAGCTTGCCCAGACCGACGAGGAAGGCAGCCTCGGTCGGGTCGCCCTGAATGCTCCACTCGCCGCCCTCCTCGACCAGCTGGGCGTTGTTGGCGAGGGACCCTGCGACGAGGACGCCGCTCGCCTCGCGCAGCACGTCGGCTGGGGTCGCCGCACCGTCGGGCTCGACGCGCACCTCGCCCTCAGGGCGATAGCCGACGCCGGACAGCTCGACCATGCCTGACGGGGTCATCACCGTGCGCAGCGTCATCTCGTTGCGCGTCAAGGTCCCGGTCTTGTCCGAACCGATGACCGACGCCGAGCCCAGCGTCTCCACCGAGTGGAGGTTCTTCATGACCGCGTTGCGCCTGGCCATCGACCGGACCCCGAGGGCGAGGACGAGCGAGAGGATCGCCGGGAGCCCCTCGGGCACTGCCGCCACGGCGAGGGACACGCCCATGAGCAATATCGTCACCAGGTCCTGGGCGTCCTGCACCCCGCTGATGGCGGCGATCGCCGCCATCACGACGAGGGCGATGCCGATGACGGCGAGACCGAGGGCCTTGGAGACCTTGGCGATCTCGAGCTGGAGCGGTGAGGGCTCCGACTCGGTCCGGTCGAGCAACCCCGCGATGGCACCCATCTCCGTGTCCATGCCGGTGCTCGTGACCACGGCCCGCCCGACACCCTGCACGACGCCGGTGCCCCGGTGCACCATGTTGCGCCGGTCGCCGATGGCGACCGGGCCGGGGAGCACGTCGCAGGACTTGGGCGTCGTGTCGGACTCCCCCGTCAACGACGCCTCCTGCACACGCAGGCCCGTCGCGCTGACGATGCGGGCGTCGGCCCCGACCGAGTCGCCCTCGGTCAGGTTGAGCACGTCGCCGCGGACCAGCTCACGTGAGGCGACCACGGCGAGGCGACCGTCACGCAGCACGCTCGACACCGGGGCGGTCATCGACGCGAGTGCCGCGACCGCGTCAGCTGCCCGGGCCTCCTGCACGAGCCCGATCACCGCGTTCGCCAGGACGATGAGCGCGATGACGATGGCGTCGACCGGGACGCCGTTCATTCCCTCCCCCACCCAGGCTGCGAGCGAGATGACGATCGCCGCAAGCAGCAGATAGACGAGGGGATCCTTGAACTCGCCAAGAACCTTGCGCCACAACGGCACCGGCGGCTTCGAGCGCAACTCGTTGGGGCCGTCGGCAACGAGCCGAGCCATCGCCTCGGCAGCGCTCAACCCGACCGACGCGTCGACGCCCAACGCCGCCGCGACGTCGGCAGCGGGCCGGACCGTCGGGTCGGCGACGTCGGGCCGCTCGGCAATCACCATGGAGGATGACGCCCGCGCACGTTCGCCCCGTCTCAGGGCGATCGGGTCGGGGTGGCGCCGGCCAGCGACGTCACGCGGACTGCACGGTGTAGACGACCGTCTGCACGCGGATCATGCCGTCCTTGAAGATGAAGGTGTCGACCCCGTTGTCGACCCTGCGCCCGCCGCCGGTCGCCTTCCACTCGAGGTAGAGCACGTCGTCGGCAAACGTCTGGTCGAGCTCCCACTCGGCCTGCGGGACGTCGCTCAGCAGCTGGGTGAAGACCTCACGGGCCCCGTCCTTGCCGCGGTAGACCTTGCGCTGCACCACCAGGACGGCGTCGTCGGCATAGTCGGCGATGATCTCTTCCAGATCCTCGGCGCCCAGAGACTGGCCGTGGTGCGCGAAGACTTCTTCCGGGGTGCGTGCCATGGGGCTCGCCTACCTTCTCTGTGTGGGTCTCAATTCCCCTGACGCCTCGAGTCTCCTCGCGAGGTCAGCGGCTTGTCGATGACCCCCGTCACGTTGACTGCTGTGTCTGCCATTCACAGGGGCCTTCTGTGCCACAGAGGAACTCGCAGACCTGAGGTGAATCGGATCGCGTCACCGCCTGCGTTGCAGGATCCCCCGCGCGATCCGCCTCCCCAGGACCGCGCGCGCTTCATCCCCGTCAACACAGCGCACCATCTGCCTGACGACGCGGAGGGTGTCACGTGTCGCGGCCCGCACGTGGCGTGGTTGGAGAGGGAGGCCGTCGCCACCGCGCCAGCCCGCGTTGGCAAGCACGCGGCATACCGCAGCGGTGAGCTCGCCCTCGCCGTCGTCCAGCCTGAGACGACCGCCCAGCGCAGCACCACCGCTGACCCCGAGCAGCGCGAGCCCGGTGGCGACACGCTCGAAGTCCTCACCCTCGAGCGCCAGCCGGGTCAGCACGAGGTCGAGCAGGGCAGCGGGGTCGGCGCGCAGGCGCCGACCGTTGGCCGTCGGCATGAGTCGGCCCTTGGCCTTGCGGATCAGCCCGTAGCGACGGCAGCGTTCGCGCAGGTCGAGCACGGGGATCGTGAGGTCCTCACGGTTGCCCTTGCCGATCCACTCGCCGTCGAGCTGCGCTTCGCCATAGATGGCCTCGACCACGCGGGGCGGCAGGTAGCCCGCCGCCGTGAGCGTGAGCCCGTCGCCAACGGCCTCGAGCACGGCGCGGTAGGGCGTGGTCAACGCGGCCGCCTCCTCGGCGGTGAAGACCGCAGCCTCGTCCCAGCCGGGCGCAGCCAACCAGTCGTCGACCTCGAAACGAGCAGCCGTCGAGAGCCGGGTGATGGCCTCGACCAGCTCGCCCGGCAGCTGCGCCAGCGCGGTCGCGGTGTCACGGGGCGCGAGGCGCGCCAGTCCCGTGGTGACCTCGTCGAGGTCGAAGTGGTCGGGGTGCCACCCCTCCGGGAGCCACGCGCGCATCTCGGCGCCGGACAGT
Source organism: Humibacillus xanthopallidus (assembly GCF_044793955.1). Classification (GTDB taxonomy): domain Bacteria; phylum Actinomycetota; class Actinomycetes; order Actinomycetales; family Dermatophilaceae; genus Humibacillus; species Humibacillus xanthopallidus_C. The sequence goes on from NZ_CP084995.1 coordinate 4,598,864, forward strand.
CCGTTTGCGAGGTGAGTCCCGGGGTCCTCCCCGCCGCGCACCCACGCGGCGACCTCCTCGTAGCCCGGGACGCCACCGACGTCCTCCGGAGGGCAGGCGCGCTCCCCCGCCAGGCACACGAGGGGGTATGCCGCCGAGCTCGGGGCGGACGGGTCGCCGGCACCCGCCGTGGCGGGGCTGGGCATCGGGTCGACGGACTCGAGCTGCAGGGTGTGGGTCCAGCCATCGCCGAAGTCGTACTCATAGGTGAGCGTGTCACCCGGCTCACGCAGCACCTGGTCGAGGCGGGCATCCGTCTCGAGCGTGCCCTCCTCGCCTTCGTCGAGGTCGTACTCGGTGATGAAGTGCGGGCTGCCGTGGGGGTCGCCGAGGGAGAAGCGATGCAGGTGCGAGTCGGTCCAGCCCATGGCCTGCTGGAGGGCGTCGTGGACCCTCGCGAGGTCAAGGTCACCCGGGACGGAGAGTCGGCGCCACACCTCGGGCTGGGTGTCGTCGAGGGAGACCCGCACGGTGAGCAGCACCGGCTCGGACGGCGGAGGCGGCAGCTCGATCGGCGGGTTGCGGACGTCGAACGGGTCTGGAGCGCCGGTCGCACGGGCGAGGCCGAAGCCGCCGATCATCGACCGGGCGAGGTCCTGCACCGCGTCCGGGCTCAGCGACTCGACCCAGGCCTTGATCTCGGCTGGCGTCCCGGGCGTCTCGGGCGGCTGGCTCATCTCACTCCTCCGGCTCTCGGGTCCGCTCGACGGTATCGGACCACCGACGCCGTGCTGAGCGAGCGCCTGACCCCCCACGCCGCCGCTCCTGACCCGGCGGGCGGCCAGCCCACTCGTGATAGCTCTTGCTATCGTTTGTGCATGACTCGCCTCAGCACTCAGGCGGCCCAGGCCGACGCGGCCATGCGGCGCGCCCGGATGCAGCTCGAGGACGCGGTGCTCGAGGCATCGGAGCGCGGCGAGAGCCAGCGAGCGATCAGTCGTCAAGTCGCACGATCGCAGCCCGAGGTGGCACGGCTCATCGGCCGCGCCCGGCGGCGCCGCGAGCGCAGGTGGCTCACCGCAGCCGAGAGCTCACGACTCATCGCGTCCGAGGTGCGCTCAGGCGACGAGGCCTTCGCGCTGCGACTCGTGCGAGCCATGCTCGACACCTTTCGCGGGCTCGACGACGATGCCCGCGCTCTCTTTCTCGCGGAGCGCCCGAGCATCGGCGAGCGGCGATGGGACACCCTCGTCCGGGCTGCAGTGGGCTGGGCGTGTCGTGAGGTCGCCTACCCAGCTCCTTCATGGACGAGGGTCGAGGCACTGGAGAGTCTGTGGTTCATCAGGCCCGAGCGAGCTCTGGCGGGCCGCCTCGTCCAGCGGACACCGACCGAGCTGGCTCTCGTCGGCATCTTCATCGACGCCGAGTCCTTGACAGGAGTCTGAGGTGGCAGGCCTGTCGAGACACGACATCACCCAGCTGTTGGAGGAGCTGGCCAGGCGGTTGGACGCCGCCGAGGTGGCGGCACGCATCTACGTCGTCGGGGGAGCCGCGATCGCGCTCGACTGGGACACCCGCAGGTCCACGCATGACATCGATGCCGTTCTTCACCCGCGCGAGACCGTGCGCTCCGTCGCGGCCGAGATGGCGATCGAGCACCACCTCCCTGACGACTGGTTGAGCGACGGTGTGGCTGCCTTCGTCCCCACGCGCGAGACGGGGCGGCGGCCTCGGGTCGTGGCTCGGTACGCAAACGTCGAGATCGTCACCGCTCCTGCACCACACCTGCTCGCCACGAAGATGGCTGCCTTCCGACAGGGCGACATGGAGGATCTGCGGGTGCTGGTGCGACATCTGCGCATCACCACGGCCGGGGAGATCGCAGACCTGTGCGAGCGCGTCTACGGTCCGGACTCGGCCATCCTCCGTGCACGTGAGGAGCTCTTGTGGCAGGCCGCTCTCATCCTCGAAGGCTGACCATCCACCCGGTGCAAGCGGGGTCTGGACGATGTCTGCCGTAGGGGCAGGCCCCGCGCTGGGGACCGGCTGCTGACCGGACGTGAGGCAGGATGGGTGCCGTGCCCGATGACTTCCTCATCGCCCGCAACCCGGACGAGGAGAGCACCCTCCCCTTCCTGGTGCGAATCCCTCTGGGCCCCAACGGGATCGTCATCAAGGCGAAGGACACGTGGCCGCGCACGGGCAAGGTCTACTGTCACCGCGCGGAGGCCTGGCCCGATGACGCCGAGATCATCGAACGCGTGCCGACGCGCGTCTGCACCAGCCGCGGCGCCTCGATCGAGCTCGTGCTCGACCGCGGCAAGGAGAACCGCTCGCAGTTCGTCCTGACCCGGGCCAAGGGCCGTCCGGTCATCTTCTGGCAGAGCGCTCGGACGGCGAAGCAGGCCCGGCCCAACATCCGCCTCCCGACGGCCCGCCCCGCCGTGGGCGAGCCCGCCGACCTCGAGGTGCTCGTCGACAGCCACGAGCGCTACGCCTGGCGCTTCAGCCACCAGCAGGTCGTCACCACACCGCGCCACCTCGCCGTGGGTGACTACGCCGTCGAGGTCGACGGGTCCGTCGTCGCCGCGGTCGAGCGCAAGTCGCTCGAGGACCTCGTCTCGTCGCTGCTCAGCGGCAAGCTGAGGTATGCGCTCGCCGAGCTGAGCGGCATACCGCGGGCAGCCGTCGTGGTGGAGGAGCGCTACTCGCGCATCTTCTCCCTCACCTATGCCCGGCCGGCAGTCGTCGCCGATGCCGTCGCCGAGTGCCAGGCACGGCACCCGTCGGTGCCCATCATCTTCGCCGAGACGCGAGCACTCGCCCAGGAGTGGACCTTCCGCTTCCTCGCTGCCGCGCGTCACGAGGTCACGCTCGAGAGCGCGGCCACCGGCGAGTTCGACGCCTTGACGCCTGCGGGGCCCGTGCCAGCAGCACCCGAGCCGAAGGCCTCCCGGAAGAAGCGCACCCGTGATCCCGACGGCGGGCCCGACACCGCCAGCGTGCGCGCCTGGGCGGTCGGCCAGGGCTTCGACGTGGCCGACCGTGGCCGTCTGCGCCCGGAGGTGTGGGCTGCCTGGGATGCCGCACACCACGACGCGCAGGCGACCTGACACACGCCGGGAGCCACGGGACGACCGGCCGGCGCGTATCAGGCGAGCCGCGCGCCGGCACTGAGACGTATGAGCCACGGAAGCGCTGACGCCGGTCTGACGACACCCCAGTCCACCTTCTACGACGAGGGTCGCTTCGGGCGGATGTTCCCGTCGCTGCCACCGTTCTCGGCGGACACCCCGTCGATCAGAGCCGCGCTCAGAGAGGTCGGCAAGCCCGGCGGCATCATGGACGCCGGTGACGATCTCACCGACCCGCTCGCCCTCATCGTGGATCCCGCTCTCAACACGGCGAATCCGAACAACCCGACGATGACCGCGGGCTTCACCTTCGTCGGCCAGTTCCTCGACCACGACATGACGTTCGATCCGACCTCGAGCCTCGCCCGGCGTCAGGACCCCGAGTCGATCCGCAACTTCCGCATCCCGGCGCTCGACCTCGACAGCGTCTACGGCGGAGGTCCGGGCGTGAGCCCGCACCTCTACGACCAGACCGTGGACGGTGGACGCACGACCTTCCTCGTCGAGGAGATCCCGGGGTCGGCCGCCGTCACGTGCGACGGGACGCCGCGCTACGACGTGCCGCGCAACAGCCAGAACGTCGCCCTGATCGCCGACCCCCGCAACGACGAGAACCTGATCGTCTCGCAGCTGCAGCTCGCCCTGTTGCGGTTCCACAACGCGGTGCTCGCCGACGTCAAGAGTGACCTCGGCTCGGGCTACACCCTCGAGGAGATCTTCGCCGAGACGCAGCGCGTCGTCCGCTGGCACTACCAGTGGATGATCGTGCACGAGTTCCTCCCGGCGACGATCGGCGCGAGCCTCACCGACGACATCCTCACCAACGGCCGCACGTTCTACGGGTGGCGCAACGCGCCCTACATCCCGATCGAGTTCTCCGTCGCCGCCTACCGCTTCGGCCACTCGCAGGTGCGCCCCAGCTATCGCGGCAACTTCGGCACCGACGCGGCCGACGCCGCACAGCAGTTCTTCGCCCTCTTCTTCAAGCCGGGCGACCCCAACCCCGCCGATCCCGACGACCTGCGCGGCGGGTGCCGCGCCTCGCGCCGCTTCGTCGACTGGCAGACCTTCTTCGACTTCGGCGACGGGCGCGCCCGTCCCAACAAGCTCATCGACACGACGCTGTCGAGCATCCTCTTCCATCTCATGGGACAGGCGACCGGCACCCCCGACTCGCTGGCGACGCGCAACCTCGTGCGGGCTCTGACGATGAAGGTGCCCTCGGGCCAGTCGGTGGCCAAGGCGATGACCCTGCCCCCGCTTGCTCCCGCCGACCTCGCGGACCTCGTGCCCCACCACCTGGAGAAGCGGACTCCCCTGTGGTTCTACATCCTTCGCGAGGCAGACGTGCAGGCAGGTGGCCAGCACCTCGGCGCCGTCGGCGGGCGCATCGTCGGAGAGGTGATCCTCGGCCTCCTCGAGGGTGACAGCCAGAGCTACCTCAACCAAGACCCCGAATGGTCGCCCACCTACGGCACGCCTGCCGGTTTCGGCATGACCGACCTCCTGCTCAAGGCGGGTGTCGTCGGCGCACTCTGATCGGCACGTGGCCGGCCTCAGACATCACCGACGCCGTATGCCGTCCGGCTCACCGGACGGCATACGGCGTCGGTCGCGCCGCAGTAGCGTTCGATCATGGAGTACACCCAGGAAGTCGTCGTCGACGTGCCGCGCTCTCGCTTCATCGAGCTCTTCGATGACCCCACCATGCTGTCGTCGTGGATGGAGGACCTGATCTCCTTCGAGCCCGTCCACGGCACCCCGGGCATGCCGGGGGCCCAGTCGAGACTGACCTTCCGCCGTGGGCGCGGCACGATGGAGATGGTCGAGACGGTGACCCGCCGCGACCTGCCGTATGCGTTCGAGGCCACCTATGACGCCAAGGGTGTCCACAACATCGCGCGCAACGAGTTCCACGAGGCCGGGCGCGGAGCGACGCGATGGGTGACACACAACGAGTTCCAGTTCAGTGGCGCCATGAAGGTCGTCGGGCTCGTGCTCGGTCGCAGCTTCCCCAAGCAGACGCGCACCACCATGGTCGCCTTCAAGACCTTCGCCGAGTCACAGCCGGAGTCGTCGCCCGGGTCGCCGCCCGGCGCCGGCAGCACAGGCAGCTGACACCGTTCGAGGAGGGCCACATGGAGCCACGCGACGAGCTCAGCGCCATGATCACCGGTCTGCGGCGCTCGGCCGCCCTGAGCGTCGCGGCCGAGCTCGGCATCTCCGACGAGATCGCCGCGACGGCCCTGACGGCCGACGCTTTGGCTGCACGGATCGGCGCCGACGCGGACACCCTGCGACGCCTCCTGCGCGTGCTCGTGGAGCTAGGGGTCTACACCGAGGACGCCGAGGGCCGCTACGCCAACACCGACCTCGGCGAGGTTCTCCGCTCGGACGTCCCCGGCTCGCTGCGTCCCTTGGCACGCACCTTCCAGGACCCCGCGACCTGGGGAGCCTGGGGTCACCTCGCGCACAGCGTGCGCACGGGCGAGAACGCCTTCGAGGCCCTGCACGGCGTCGACGTCTGGTCGTATCGGGGCGCCCATCCGGCGGCGAACGCCGTCTTCAACGCCACCATGGCGGCCCTGACGTCTCGGATGGCTGCTGCCGTGGCCGATGCCTACGACTTCGCCGGACTCTCGTCCGTCGTCGACGTGGGCGGTGGCGACGGCGTGCTCCTCGAGGCCGTCCTCGAGCGGCACGAGCACCTGACCGGCACCGTCTTCGACCTGCCCCAGGCCCTGCCGTCGACGCCCTCGACCGGCGCATCGGAGTCGGTCGCCGCCCGGTGGTCCGCAGTCCCCGGCGACTTCTTCGAGGCCGTCCCCTCGGCGGACGTGCACCTGCTCAAGAAGGTGCTGCACGACTGGTCGGACGATCAGTGCGTCGAGATCCTCACCATCTGCCGCGACAGCCTGCGTCCCAGTGGTGTCGTCCTCGTCGTCGAGACCGTGCTCGACCGCCCAGGGCGTGAGCTCGATGCGGCGCTGTCCGACCTCAACATGCTCGTCATGCCCGGTGGGCGCGAGCGCACGACCGAGGAGTTCGCGGCCCTGTTCGCGGCCTCGGGGCTTCGCCTCGCCCGGGTCATCGAGACCCCCACCGAGGTGGTCATCCTCGAGGGCGTCTGACGCCGCGGCCCCGAGCGACGCCCGTCGTCACGCCAGCCACGCAGCGTCACCCGGCCCCGCGGCATACGCGGAATCTGCGGTGGCGGGTCTGGATCGGAGCGCGCCGAGGGTGTAGGCAGGGACAAGAGCGCGGCGCCGCGCTCCCCCCACCGAGGAGGACCCATGGCCACACTCGACAGCGCCCAACTGCTCGCCGCCCTCGAGCCGACGGTGGAGGACAACCTCAACCGGCACCTCGCGGCGGCCCAGGAGTGGATGCCGCACGAGTACGTGCCGTGGTCGCAGGGCCGTGACTTCTTCGAGCTCGGCGGCGAGCCCTGGTCGGTGGAGCAGTCGCCGCTGTCGCCGATCGCGCGCACCGCCCTCGAGGTCAACCTGCTCACCGAGGACAACCTGCCGAGCTACCACCGCGAGGTCGAGCGGGCCTTCGGTCGCGACAGCGCCTGGGGCACGTGGGTCAACCGCTGGACGGCCGAGGAGGGCCGGCACGCCTTCTGCATCCGCGACTACCTCCTCGTCACGCGAGGCGTCGACCCCGACGAGCTCGAGCGCGCGCGCATGGAGACGATGGAGACCGGCTACGACTCCGGCGACAAGCCGCTGCTCAACGTCTGCGCCTACGTCTCCTTCCAGGAGCTCGCGACGCGCGTCTCACACCGCAACACCGGCCGCTACACGGAGGAGCCGATCGCCGAGAAGCTGCTGACGCGGGTCGCCAAGGACGAGAACCTGCACATGATCTTCTACCGCAACATCGTGCAGGCGGCGCTCGAGCTCACCCCGAGCCAGACCATGCGGGCGATCACCGACGAGGTGGTCGACTTCCAGATGCCCGGCGCGATCATCCCCGGCTTCGGCCGCAAGGCGGTGCAGATGGCGATGGCCGGCATCTACGACCTGCGCATCCACCACGACGACATCGTCGCTCCGCTGCTGCGCCAGTGGGGCGTCTGGGAGCTCGAGGGGCTCGACGCCGAGGGCGAGAAGGCCCGCGAGGAGCTCGCCGCAGCCGTGGCCGCGCTCGACGACGAGGCCTCGCGCTTCGTCGCGCGCCGCGAGGAGATGGCCGCGAAGAAGGCTGCGCGTCAGAGCAGCTGACGGAAGTATGCCGGGTGGACACGTGCGCACTCGACTGACCTTCTCGTCGAGTGCCCACTTCTCGACACGCCCGCCGGTAGGAGTCGCGTACCCGGCTGACCTTCTTGTCGAGCGGCCATGTCCCGAACCGGTCGCATCCGGGTCTGACTCGGCCACGTCTGATTCCGTGCGGATTCCGCACACATTCGGACACTTCGGCTGAGTAGGTCGACTCAATCCCGGACTCCGCGGTATCCGGATGCACTGCCGATCGCTCTTTGGGTCGATGCACCTCACACCCAAGGAGATTCACCCATGTCACAGCTCACCCTCGACCGCCCCGGCACCGACGTCACCACGTCGCGGCCCACCGGCGTGATCGCCACCTTCGACCGCGCACTCGGCCTCCTGCAGAGCCTGCTCAACCGTTACAGCGTCGGCTTCCTGCGGATCAGCCTCGGTCTCGTCTTCCTCGGCTTCGGCGTCCTCAAGTTCTTCCCGGGTCTCAGCCCCGCCGAGGACATCGCCGCCGCGACGATCGACCGGCTCACCTTCGGCCTCATCGGCGGCGAGTCAGCGGTCCTCATGACCGCCCTCCTCGAGACGTTCATTGGACTCACGCTGGTCACCGGCAAGTTCGTGCGTCTCGGGCTCGTCGTCCTGGCGGGCGCCTTCGCCGGCATCCTCTCGCCGCTCGTCCTCTTCACCGACGAGCTCTTCCCGGACGGCCCCTCGCTCCTGGGGCAGTACGTCCTCAAGGACATCGTCCTCGTCGCGGCCGCGCTCGTCGTCGCCGCCGGCGCCCTCGGGTCGCGGCTGCGGTCCGCCTCGGACTCCTGAATCCGTCTGACACCAAAGGGAAAGACCATGTTCACCAGCAACGCAGGACGCTACGACTCCCCGTGGGACTACACCCCGGGTGGCTTCTTCACGGCGAAGGGTGAGACCCACCGCTTCCCCGCACCCGTCCACCTGCGCATCGACCGCGTCCGCGAGGAGCGCGCCTACGTCCAGCAGGCACTCGCCGCCTCCAACCGTCGCACCGCTCGCCGGATCGGCGCCGGCGCGGTCGCGGTGGTCGTGCTCCTCGTCGGCCTGGGGGCCGTCTACCTGGCCGGGATCGGCTCTGCTTCAGACGGATTCATGCTCCTGTGGGCGCTCGAGGGCACCGTGTTGATGGCGGTCGCTGTGTTCGTCTGGCTGCTCCGCCGCAACGGCGCCGACCACGACCGGCTCGCAGCCCGTGCCCGCCTCTATGACGCACGCCTCACCGAGCTGCACCAGCAGATGCAGCAGGCTCGCGCGCTCCGGAGCACCCCTGCGCGTGTCTGAACGACACGTGACGACCCAGCCCGGCGGCATACGGCCCACACCGTATGCCGCCGGGTTGCGTTGTCAGACGGACGTGCCGGTGAGCAGGGAGCGGGCACGCTGCGCGCCCGGAGTGCGCACGAGGTCGGCACCGAGACGCTCGAGACGAGCGCGGCTCGCGCCGTCGAGTGCGAGGAGCCGGCCGGCTGCGGCAGCGATCTCCTCGGCGGTCGCGGCGTTGGGATCGAGCGCCTCCCCGATGCCGGCCTGCTCGATCGCTGCGGCGCCGGCGAACTGGTCGGTCGAGAGCGGCAGCACCAGGAGCGGCACAGCGGCCGTGAGGGCCTCGGTGACACTGTTGTTGCCACCGTGCGTGACCGCGAGCGCCGACCGTCCGAGCAGCCGCACCTGCGGCAGCGTCTCGCGCACCAACCACGATGAGGGCAGCTCTCCGAGGTCCTCACGTCGGGTGGAGCCGAGGGCGAAGGCGACGCGGATGTCCATGTCTCGCAACGCCGCTGCCACCGTGGCGAGCACATCGGAGCGCACGGAGAGGAAGCTGCCGAGGCTGACGTAGGCGATCGGCTCCGTGCTCTCACAGAGCCACGTCTCGACCTGCTCGTCGCGAGCCTCGGTGCGCACGGCCGAGCCGATGAACGCGTGCGGCGGGAGCAGGGCGGTGCGGGCGGGGTCATGCAGCTCACCGGGGTAGTTGAGCAGCACGACGTCACCGGTCTCGGCGAAGGCATCGGCACTCGGAGCAGACCCCGGCGCCAGCACCTCCAGCGCCCGGTTCCACTGCGCCGTGAAGGAGTCGCGCACTCCGGCACAGAGGCGGTGCAGGTCTGCGAGGGCGTCGCGGTCGGGGACGATCGCCGTCGGGAAGGCCGGCGGGTAGCCATAGACCTCGTCGCCCACGGTCAGCGCTGACGGGTGTCCGAGCACGACATCAGCGTGGTGCACCCCCGCGCTGATGAGGGCCAGGCGGGCGCTGAAGGCGAGGTGGTCGACGATGACCTGGTCGGGCTGCACCTCGGCGACGATGCGCTGCACGTCACGCGCCACCGTCACGGGGTCCCAGAGCAGGTCGTCGCCCCGCGCCTCTGCCTGGAAGGCAAGCGTCTCGACGGCGCCTCGGCGGGTGGCGTCGAAAAAGCCCCGGAGCGAGTCGTCCTCACCCTGGGGCTGGTCCTCGGCACGGATGACACCGGGGTTGGAGCCTCGGCCCAGCCGCAGGTCGACGCGCTCGAAGCCGAAGTCGCGCACGATCCCGGCCGTCGCCGGCCCCGTCGCGACGACGACCTGCTCACCCGCGTCGTGCCACGCCGTGCCCAGGGTCGCGAGCGGGTAGAGGTGGGAAGCGTAGTCGGGGCTGATGACGAGCAGCGTCACGACGCCTTGCCCCCAGCCTGAGCCGTATGCCGTGCGGTGGCCACCTGCTCATAGACCCCCGCCAGCGTGGTGGCCATCGTGTCGATGCCGAAGCGGTCACGGACGGTGGCCATCGTGCGCTCTGCGGTTGAGTCGGCCTCGGGCGATGCGGCGAGGTCGAGGGCGGCCACCACGGCGGCGGCCAGGGCCTCGACCGACGCCGTGTCGGCGAGCACGCCGGACTCGCCACTCGTCACGTAGGTCGCCGGTCCCCCGTTGCCGGGGGCCACGACGACGAGCCCGGCCGCCATCGCCTCGAGGATGGCGATGCCGAACTCCTCCTTGAGGCTGGCAGAGACGTAGATGCCGCGAGCCGCCGCTGCATCGCCGCGACCGTGCCGGGTCGCGGCGAGCCACGTCGTCACGGTCGCATTGGGGCGGTGGCCGGCGAGAAGGAGTCCGGTCGAGGCTGCGGAGCCGATCGGCACGACGGAGCCGATGAGGTCGAGCTGGCCCCGCTCGTCGTCATTGGGCTCGTCGAGGTCGCCGCCGACGACGAGCAGGTTGCAGCGGGAGGAGAGGTCGGGCCTCGAGGCCCAGGCCTGGACGAGGGTCGCCATGCCCTTGACGGGGTGCAGCCGGCCGACGGAGATGGCGAGCGGCAGCCCTCGCCGCTCGGCCGGAAGGGTGTCGAGCAGGGTGTCGAGCTCGCCCAGGGCCGAGGGCTCGGGGGCCGACGTGCCCTCGACGCCACGGGCGCTGTCGGTGTCGGTGTCTCGGCCGGCGTCGGGCGACGCGTGCCGGAGCCCGGCGTCGAGCGCGGGCAGGTTGATGCCCTCTGGCACGACAGAGAGACGCAACTGCTCGTCGTCGACGTCGATGCCGAGCAGGTCGCGCAGGTCGCGCTCGAGGTCGGCACGGGGGAAGACGACGACGTGGTCGGCCCGCCGGGCCAGCTGGCGCAGCAGGCTGTCACGGAAGACGAGGTGCTCGACCTCGTCGGCGTCGCCGATGGTGGCGCGGGTCAGCTCCCCCGAGCCTTCGCGCGATGCGACGAGAGCGTGGGGGTCGGGCGCCAGCGTGAGCACCAGCGGCACGCCGAGCTCATGCGCCGCCGAGGCCGCCGCGAGCGAGCCGACGTCGGCCATCCGGAGGTGCAGGGCGTCGACCTGCCCGGCGACCCGCAGGGCTCGGCGGATGCCACGACGCGCTGCCACCCAGAGCGGCCAGGCGCGTGCCGCCTGCGGGGACTGCCCCCACAGCGGCACCGAGAGATAGTGGTGACCCGGCTCCTCGACGTTTGCGAGGGCGGTCAGGGCGGCAGCCGAGCGGCCGCGCGAGAGCGTCAGCACCCGGCATACGGACGGCTCGGCCCGCAGGAGGGCGTCACCGAGGTGCACGAGCAGCGTGGCGATGCCGCCGGTGTCGCCGCGCCCGGCGTGCGTCAGCGCGCCGTCGATGTCGGCGTGCAGGAAGAGCTGGGCCACGGTGCGGTCGCCCTCGGGACGCGTCGTCGACCTCGGCTCGGCCACGGCACGCAGGTCGTCGAGCGCGAGCTGGGCCACCGGCGACAGGGCGCCGGGCTGGGCGGCGAGCATGGTGAGCACGCTGAGCGTCGACGCCGACGGCGTGAAGCCCTGCTCGCGCCGCTCGCGGGTCGGCGGCGGGTCGCCGAGCGCGGCGATCGCCGTGGCACGCGTCGTCTGGTCCTCGAGGTCGCCGAGCGCGACGGCCCGCAACAGCGACTGGGTGGCGTCGCCGGGCACGAGGCCGAGCGTCTCGACGAGACGTGAACGTGCGGCCGTGACGGTGGTGGTGGCCAGACCCCGGGCCACCATGACACGGACGTCGTCGGGGTGGCGCAGGGCCCAGGACTCGAGGGTGCGCTGGGCCAGCATGCCGCGGAAGTCGCCCTCGATGACGGCTGAGACGAGCAGGGGTAGAGCGTTGGGGAGCATCTCGCACCCGCCGAGCGCCCAGGTGGCGTGGTCTCGCAGGTAGGAGGGCCCTTCGCGGAGCACTGTGATGAGCGCCGATCCGGAGCGCTCGTGGCGCACGCCGCCGAGCGCCAGCACGGCGCCGATGGCCGCCAGCTGGTCGGTGGGGTCGAGGATCGCCGCGAGCAGCACCCGCACGGTCTCTGCGGTCTCGGGCTCGGCTGCAGCCGCGTCGGACAGGCCCTCGATGGCCCTCATCCCCGCGAGCAAGGACGGCGCGTTGCGCACATCGTCGAGTGCCACCCGGGTCGCCCCTGCACTCATCGTCGCTCGCTCCATGCTCGGCCCATACCCAACGGCCGAGCGTGCCGGTCGAGCATCACCGTCAGGTGGTCGGCGTGATGCGCAGGACGACGCGCTCGCTGTTGCCCCGCCGCAGCACCCACTCGACGGCGGTGAAGATGCGGAACTCGAGGCCGTACTTGCCCAGGAGCCTGCGGCTGACCGCCTCGGACGCGGCCGAGTCGTTGATGATGTGGGCGGACCCCTCGACGACGGGCGCCTCGGGGTCGACCTTGCCGCGGCGGTCACACGCCTGCAGGGTCACCTGCGGGTCGTTGCGGATGCGCTTCAGCTTGGCGGCGTCGGAAGGAGTGCTCACGACGAGGCCCTTGCCGTCCGAGAGAACCCAGACGGGGGTGGGGACGGGCTCGCCGGAGCGGCGGAAGGTCGTCAGAGAGACGAAACGCTCGTGACCGAGGTCAGCGAGGACAGGAGTGCGCACCATGTGCAGCTACATACCCGATCGGCCGGGCCCACCGAACGGCCCACCCTCTGCTGGTCCGGGTGCCGGCCTAAGTGCCGGTCCGGGTGGGTCTCGGTGGCTGGCGTGGGCCGTGCAGTGAGTGCCGTGCCGAGGGCACGGCCCGCCGAGGTCAGAGCGCGCTGCAGCTGTAGTTGTTGCTGTTGCCGGTGCGCGTGACGCGGATCTGCGCCTCGGTGTCGCCCGTCGTGGCACCGCCCGGCGCGCTGACGTTGGCCGTCACGACGCTGGTGCCGTTCTGTCCAGCGGTCAGCTGCACGGCGATCTGCCCGACGGAGGGCCCTCCCGTGCCGGTCACGACGTAGGTCGTGCCCGTGCCGGTGTGCGCGAAGTTGGGCACTGCCGAGAACGACCCCGAGCCGGAGTGCGTGAGGACGATCTGCAGCTCGGCGCCGAGAGCGATGAAGTCTGCCGTCACGGTGAAGCTGCCGTTGCGGCTGCCGCCGGAGATGCACGACGAGACGACGGCGACCGCGATGTCCGAGCTGGCGGCATACGCCGGGGCTGCTGCAGAGAGTGCGATTGCGGGCACCGACCAGGCGACTCCCTGGGCGACGAGTCGACGCGACGGGCCTGGCCGTCGGTCGCCCTCCGGTGGGTGGGCGTGAGCGCTCTCGGTCATGTCCGTCTCCCCGCGACGTCCGTGATCTCCCCACGTGAGGAGACTGTGGACGAATGGTAGCCAACGGGGCGCATCGGGGGAGGTCATGCCCCGCCGTGAAATGGTCTCCCCCCGATCGAGGTGATGCCGCCACCCCCGTGGGTGGCGGCATCACCTCGATCCGGAGGGTGGTCGGCGCGTCGGCGCCTCAGAGCAGGTCGGTGAGCTCGGTGCTCGCGGCCTCGCGCACGGCGGTCAGGGCGTCGACGGCGGTGCGGGACTCGCGCGCCACCTCCGCCAGACGCTGGCACTCGGCCACGCTGTGCAGCGAGAGGGCCAGCCTGACGACCGGCACCTTGCTCGGCGCCATCGACAAGCTCGTCACGCCGAGACCGACGAGCACGAGCGCCAGCAGTGGGTCACCTGCGGACTCACCGCAGACGCCGATCGGGCGCTCGACACTCCTCGCGCCCTCGCAGGCCAGGCCCACGACGTCGAGCACGGCCGGCTGCCACGGGTCGAGCAGGTCGGACAGCGCGCCCTGCATGCGGTCGGCCGCCATGGTGTACTGCGCCAGGTCGTTGGTGCCGAGCGAGCCGAAGTCGACCTCACCGAGCACGTGCCGGGCCCGGAGCGCAGCCCCGGGCACCTCGATCATGACGCCGGCCTTGGGCAGACCGTTCTCACGCACGCGGCGGGAGAACCAGGCCGCCTCCTCGGCCGTGGCGACCATGGGGGCCATGACGCGCACGTCGGCGCCGGTCTCCTTGGCCGCGATGGCGAGCGCCTCGAGCTGGGCATCGAGCAGGTCGGGCCGCTCGGCCGAGAGCCGCAGGCCACGCCGGCCGAGCGCGGGGTTCTCCTCCGGCCCGAGATCGGCGAACTTCAGCGGTTTGTCGGCGCCCGCGTCGAGCGTGCGCACCACGACGCGGCGCCCCTCGAAGGGAGCGAAGACGTCGCGATAGATCTGCGTCTGCTCCTCGACCGTCGGCGCCTTGGTGGCCGAGAGGTAGACGAACTCCGTGCGGAAGAGGCCCACGCCCTCGAGGTCGAGCGCGCCCGCGGCGACGGCGTCGTCGACGCCGCCGATGTTGGCGAGCAGGGCGACGGCGAGGCCGTCGCTCGTCATGCCGGCCCCGGAGAGCTGTCCGAGGGCTTCCTTGCGGCGGGCCGCGCGGGCCTGCTGCTGCTCGACGAGCTCGAGGTCGGGCTCGATCGTCACCTCACCGGTGTCACCGTCGAGCGCCACGTGCGTGCCTGCCTCGATGCCGGTGGCGCCGGCGACCTGCACGACCGCCGGGATGCCCATCTGCGCGGCGAGGATCGCGGTGTGGCTGGTGCGACCACCCGCCTCGGTGATGATGCCGACGACGAGGGCGCGGTCGAGCGTCGCGGTCTCGGCAGGAGCGAGGTCCTCCGCGACGACGACGCTCGGCTCGGTGAAGTGCGGCACGCCGGGCGCGGGCACGCCGAGCACCGCGGCGACGGCCCGGGAGCCGACGTCACGCAGGTCGGCCACCCGCTCGGCGAAGTAGCCGCCGAGCGCCTCGAACTGCGCGGCATACTCCTCGACGGCCCCCGAGATGGCGTTGGCGCGGCCCTTGCCGGCAGCGAGCTGCTTGGCCGAGGCCTTGATCAGGCCCTTGTCGCGGGCGATGAGGGCGGTCGCCTTGAGGATCTGCTGCGCGGTGTCCTCGACACGGGTGGCCCGCTCCTCGAGGGACACCGCGACAGCCTCGAACGCGGCCCTGACGTCGACGAGCGCCGCCTCCTGGTCCTCGACCGCAGCCTCGTCGGCGGGCGGACGGACCGGTGGCGCGACCTGCACCACCGGGCCGTATGCCGTGCCCGGGCTGACGCCGATGCCCTGGCGGGTCTCGGCGCCGGCTCCCGAGCCCGCAGCCGAGCCCACTCCCGACTCCGCTCCGGACGGGGTGCCCGGCTCCGTCGTGGCCACGTCCTTACTCCGCGTCGAGGTCGCGCGAGAGCAGCGCGACGAGCGAGTCGAGAGCCTCGTCGGCGCCCTCACCCTCGGCGGTCAGCACGACCTCCTCGCCGTGCTTGGCCCCGAGGGCCATGACACCGAGGATGCTCGTCGCGTCGACGGGGTCGTCACCCGGCTTGGCGATCTCGACGTCGAGGCCGGTGTTGCTCGCGGCCTCGACGAAGAGGGCAGCCGGTCGGGCGTGCAGGCCCACCGACGAGGCGATGGTGACGGTGCGGGTTGCCATGGGACGGCTCCTTCGTTGGATGCGGTTCGTGCGTCTGATGGGTGCTGCGTCAGGCGTTGCCCTGATCAGACCGTAGCGGTCGCGTCGATCTCGGCAAGGTGCGTGTCTCGCGACTTGAGGGCGACGACGATCGTCGTCATCACGACGACGCCGATGACCAGGGCGAGCAGGAAGAGCAGGAAGCTGCCGATGAGCGGCAGCACCCAGATGCCTCCGTGCGGTGCCCGCAGCGTCGAGCCGAAGAGCATCACCAGGCCGCCGGTGATGGCCGAGCCGATCACCGACGAGGTCATGATGCGCACCGGGTCGGCCGCGGCGAACGGGATAGCCCCCTCCGAGATGAACGAGGCGCCGAGGAGCCAGGCCGCCTTGCCGTTCTCGCGCTCGGGCTCGGAGAAGAGGCCGGGGCGGACCGTCGTGGCGAGGGCCATGGCCAACGGGGCGACCATGCCGGCAGCCATGACGGCGGCCATGATCTTCAGCTGGGGCGCGTCGGCTGCAGTGCCGGCCGTGGCCAACCCCGCCGTGGCGAAGAAGTACGCCGCCTTGTTGACCGGACCGCCGAGGTCGAAGCCCATCATCGCGCCGAGGACGACACCGAGGAGCAGGGCGCTCGAACCGCTCATGTTGTTGAGGCCGGTCGTCAGGGCGTCGCTGAGCGCCTTGATCGGACGACCCAGCACGGTGATGAAGAGGCCTGCGGTGATGAAGGTCGACAGCAGCGGGATGACCACCACCGGCATGACGCCGCGCACGCCCTTGGCCACCTTCCAGCCCGAGATCCACCGGGCGGCGAAACCGGCGATGAAGCCGGTGGCGAGACCGCCGAGGAAGCCGGCGCCCATCGTCGAGGCGATGAAACCGCCGACGATGCCCGGGACGAGCCCGGGGCGGTCGGCGATCGCGAAGGCGATGAAGCCCGAGAGGATCGGCACGAGGAAGCCGAACGCCGCCCCGCCGATGACGAAGAGCAGACCGGCCCAGGAGGTCAGGCTCAAGGCGCTGAAGTTCTGGGCGATGTTGTACTGGTCTGCCGAGGTCAGGTTGTACTTGACGATCTCGATCGCGCCCTGCTCGCCGAGGGCGACCTGGGCGAGCATGAAGGACAGGGCGATGAGGATGCCGCCGGCGGCGACGAACGGGATCATGTAGGAGACGCCGGTCATCAGCCACTGGCGGATCTTGGTGCCCGTGCTCGCTCCGGCCTCGACCTTGGAGACGAGGCCACCGGAGGCGCCGGATGTGGCGGCGGTGGCCGCCGCGGCCTTGCTCGGGTCGGCACGCCACTCGTCGGCCAGGGCGGCCGCCTGGGCGACGAGCGCGGGTCCGTCGGAGATGCCCTTCTTGACACCCACGTCGACGATCGGCTTGCCGGCGAAGCGACCGGCGTCCTTGACGGGCAGGTCGTGCGCGAAGATCACGGCGTCGGCCGCGGCGATCTCGGCTGCGGAGAGCGGCGACGAGCCGGCCGACCCCTGCGTCTCGACCTTGATCGTGTGGCCGGCGGCCTTGGCGGCGGCCTCGAGGCCCTCAGCGGCCATGTAGGTGTGCGCGATGCCCGTGGGGCACGAGGTGACCCCGACGAGGTTGAGCACCCGCGGAGCCTCCGCGACGGGAGCCGCGGTTGCGGCCGGGGCTGCGGCCGCCGCTGCGGCAGCGGGTGCGGCACCACCGGTTGCGTCGGCGCCGGCTGGCGCTGCGGCAGCCGCAGCGGCCGGCGCGGCGGCCGGCTGGTCGAGCTCGACCTCGGCGCTGACGATGCGCACGACCTCGGCCTCGGTCGTCGCGGCGGCCAGGGCGGCCTTGAAGTCCTTCTTCATGAGGGCGCGGGCGAGCTTGGGCAGCATCTGCATGTGCGCGTCGCCGCCGCCCTCGGGGGCCGCGATGAGGAAGATGAGGTTGGCCGGGCCGTCCTTGGCCCCCCAGTCGATGCCGTCGGCCGAGCGGCCGAAGACGAGAGACGGCTCGGTGATCGCGGTGCTGCGGGCGTGCGGGATGCCGATGCCTCCGGGGAGCCCGGTCGCCATCGTCTCCTCGCGCTTGCGCACGTCGGCGATGAAGGTGTCGAGGTCGGTGCAACGGCCCGAGGCGACGAGTCGCTCGCCGAGCAGTCGCGTCGCCTCGTGGCGGTCGGCACCGGTGAGGTCGAGGACGACCTGCTCTTCGGTGATGAGGGACATGTGGGTTCCTTTCGGGAGGATCACAGAGCCGGGTCGGTTCGGATCGTGTTGGGGTTCAATGCAGTTGGGGGCAGTTGGTGGGCAGTTGGTATGCCGGGTGGCGGGCGGAGCGGGTCAGCGGATCGCGCGCGACAGGTCGGGGTCGAGGGTCAGCTCGGCGCGGATGCCGTCGAGGTCAGCGGGTGAGGGGACGCGGCTGCCGGGCAGGGTGACCGCCGCGGAGCCCCACGTCACACCGGTGACGAGGGCGTCGGCCGGCTCGTGACCGGTCGACAGCCCGTGGAGCAGCCCGGCGAGCATGCAGTCGCCGGCGCCCACGGTCGAGAGGGGGGCCGAGATCGGCGCGATGGCGTGCGCGCAGACGTCGTCGGTGATGACGAGGGCTCCGTCGCCGCCGAGGCTGACCGCGACGACCTCGATGCCGGCCGAGACGAGCTCACGGGCGGCGTCGCGCACGTCGCGCAGCGTGGGCAGGTCGTGTCCGACGAGCTCGGCGAGCTCCTCGTGGTTGGGCTTGATGAGGTGCGGGGTCGCCGCGACGGCGGCCGCGAAGGACGCCCCGGAGGAGTCGATGGCCACACGCCCGCCGCGCTCGCGCACCCGACGGACGAGCACGGCATACAGCTCCGTGGGAGCTCCCGGCGGGAGGCTGCCGCAGCCGACGACCCAGCCGGCGGCGGTGGAGCGCTCGAGGGTCGTGTCGAGCAGCATCGCGACCTCGGCCTCGGAGAGGGTGGGGCCCGGCTCGTTGAGCTTGGTCGTCGTGCCGTCGGGCTCGAGGACGCTGATGTTCATGCGGACGGTGCCGGAGACGGGCACGCTCGCGTGCGCGACTCCGGCGCTGTCGAGCAGCTCGTCG
The DNA here is from genome assembly GCF_044793955.1 of Humibacillus xanthopallidus. Taxonomy (GTDB): domain Bacteria; phylum Actinomycetota; class Actinomycetes; order Actinomycetales; family Dermatophilaceae; genus Humibacillus; species Humibacillus xanthopallidus_C. The sequence continues at coordinate 4,617,498 of NZ_CP084995.1, forward strand.
AGCAGGTGGCCCTCGGGCCCGCCGCTCGGCAGGACCGCGACGGTGTCGGCGCCCTGGGCCGCGAGGGCGCGAGAGACGTTGACCCCCTTGCCTCCCGGGTCGATCCGGCTGCCGGTCGCCCGGTGCACCTCACCGCGGCGCAGGGCCTCGATGAGCACTGCCCGGTCGATGCTGGGGTTGGGCGTGAGCGTGACGATCATGCGGTCACCACTTCCGGTCCGGCCGAGCGGATCTCGGCGGCGACGTCATCGTCGATGTCGATGTCGGTGATGACGACGTCGATGTCGGCGAGCTGGGCGAATCGGTGCAGGTGGTCGTCACCGGTCTTGCTCGAGTCGGTGAGGACCACACACTTGCGGGCGGCACCGACCATGGCGCGCTTGACGAGCGCCTCCGACTGGTCGGGGGTGGTCAGGCCGCGCGAGACGGACAGCCCGTTGGTGCCGACGAGGGCGACGTCGACGACGATGTCGGCGAGCGCGCCGGTGGCCCAGTCGCCGACGGCGGCACCGGTCGTGCCGCGCACCCGCCCGCCGAGCAGATAGAGCCGGATGCCGGGGTGTGACGCGAGCACGGTCGCCGCGGCGAGGCTGTTGGTGAGCACGGTGAGGTCGATGTCGGGGGGCAGCAGCTCGGCGACCGCCTGGGTCGTGCTGCCGGCGTCGAGGATGATGCTGCCTCCGTTGGGCAGCTCGTCGAGGGCGCGGGCGGCGATGCGGCGCTTGACCTCGGTGAGGCGACCGGTGCGGGTGGCGAGCGTGGGCTCGATCTCGAGCCGCTCCACGGGGATCGCGCCACCGTGCACCCGGCGCAGCGATCCGCGGCGCTCGAGAGCCGTCAGGTCGCGGCGCACGGTCTCGGCGGCGACCCCGAGCACGTCAGCGAGCGCAGCGACTTCCACCCGGCCGGCACGACGTGCCTGGGCGATGATCCGCTGTTGCCGCTCCGCTGCGTACATGGGACTCCTTCGTCCTCAGGGTGTGTCTACTCGACTTCGCTGGGCGGCGCCCGCGACCGGCCCAGTGAGATCATGAAACCACTGATGTGGTCTGAAGTAAATGGATACGGGCACCCGTTTTTGTGAGTTTGTGGTTTCGCGGACGTCCGGTCGCGGTCCCACCGGTCACCTCGGGCGCCCCGTGCAGGCGCGCACCGTCCGAGGAGCACCTCTGACACGCAGGCCCCGGCTGCAGCAGGATGGGCCCATGAGCGCATCTGTCACGGTCCCGACCGACGCCGGCGACATGCCGGCCCACCTCTGGCTGCCCCCCTCCGGTCAGGGACCGGGCATCGTGCTGCTGCAGGAGATCTTCGGGGTCAGCTCCTACGTGCAACGACGGGGCGAGAAGCTCGCCGCGCTCGGCTACGTCGTGGTGGCGCCGGAGGTCTTCTGGCGGCTGGGGGTCGCCGCACCCATCGAGGGCGAGGACGCGCTGCAGCAGGGCATGGGCCTGGTCCAGCGCCTCGACTGGGACGCGGCCGTGCGCGACGGGGCTGCGAGCGTGCAGTGGCTGCGCGGCCACGACGCCGTCGACGCCGGGGTGGGGGTCGTCGGCTTCTGCTTCGGCGGCGGGCTCGGCTTCAACGTCGCCGCCCGGCTCGAGGCCGAGGCGCAGACGCCCGTCGAGGCCCTCGTCTCCTACTACGGCTCGGCGCTGCCCGGGCTGCACGCGGCGATGACGGTCTCAGCCCCCAGCCTGCACCACTTCGGCCTCGCCGACTCCTTCATCGACACCGCGACGGTGCGGGCCATCGAGGAGTCGTTGACCCGGCAGCCGGCGACGGTCTTCGAGACCTACGACGGCGCCGACCACGCCTTCGACAACGACGACATGCCGTGGCACGACGCCGGCGCCTCCGCGCTCGCGTGGAGCACGACCGAGCAGTTCCTCAGGGAGCACCTCCCCGTCACCTGACGACCGAACGCCCATCAGCCAGAAGGCAACTGGTGACGAACGGGAACGTTAGGACCACCGGGGCGGCGGGTAGGAGCAACGCTGCAAGGTCATCCCCAATGGAGAGGAACCCCATGTCGCACAACGACTTCGACGCCTGGAACTACCGTGAGGGCACCGACGTCTCGTCCCGTCAGGACGACCTGGCCGGCTTCAAGGTCCACGCCACCGACGGGCACATCGGCAAGATCGACGCCGCCACCCGTGAGGTCGACGACAGTTACGTCGTCGTCGACACCGGCCCGTGGATCTTCGGGCGCAAGGTGCTCCTGCCCGCCGGCACGATCGAGCGCGTCGACTGGGACGAGAAGGATGTCTACGTCGACCGCACGAAGGACGAGATCAAGGACTCGCCCGAGCTGCGCGACGAGGACCGCGTCGACGACACCGACAACACCTTCAACGATGAGTACCGCGGGCGCCTCAGCGACTACTACGGCGAGCGCCCCGGCGGCCCCGGCGACGGCGCCCGGGTCTGACGACGATCTGATCCGCGGCACCCTGCGAGGCCCCGGCGGCGACCACGGTCGTCACCGGGGCCTTGCCGTCACCGGGCGGGGCGCGTCAGGATCTCGGCGCCGACGTGTCGAGATGTCGCCGCGTCGATCGACGCGGTGGTGTCAGGCGGCCGACGGTCGCCGAGAGATCGCACCACCACCGACCGCTGCACCGACCCAGCACCCACCCAGCACCGACACACAGGAGCACCCCCCGATGACCCAGTTCATGCTCTCCGTCCACCACCGTGCCGATGACCCGATGCCGTCCGAGGACGAGATCCCGGCCATCTTCGCGGCCGTCGACCGCTTCAACGCCCAGCTGCAGGAGCGCGGCCAGTGGGTCTTTGCGGGTGGTCTCGTCGAACGGGCCGAGGCCAAGGTCGTCGACGCGACCGGCGACTCCCCCACCGTCACCGACGGGCCGTTCTCGGAGGCCCGCGAGTGGCTCGGCGGCTTCTGGGTCATCGAGGCCGACGACCTCCCCGCCGCTCTGGCGATCGCGACCGAGGGCTCGGCAGCCTGCGCCGGCCAGGTGGAGGTGCGCGCCTTCCAGGACGAGTGACACCTCACGCCCGACGCTCCGCCGAGCGGCGTCTCGTGCATCACGATCCGGCCCCAGGAGGCCCGGACGGCGCGACAATGGGTCTGGAGGGATCGACATGAGCGTTCTCGTCGTCTACGAGTCCATGTTCGGCAACACCGAGGCCATCGCGGAGGCGATCGCAGAGGGTGTGCGGCGCGAGGGTGCGCACCATCCGCCGGGCACGGAGGTGGCCGTCGTCCCCGTCGCGGAGGCGCCGTCGCGGCTGCCCGACGACGTGACCATGCTGCTGATCGGCGGCCCGACCCACGCGTTCTCCATGTCGCGCGAGTCGACCCGCGCCGATGCGGTGCGTCAGGGCGCGACGGGCACGCCCCGCATCGGCATCCGGGAGTGGATCGACGCGAGCGAGCCTCGCGCCGACCTCCCGGTGCACACCTTCGACACCCGTGTGCACGTGCGCATGATGCCCGGCTCGGCCGCCAAGCAGGCCGCGATCGCACTGCGCCGCAAGGGATTCGAGCTGGCCAAGCGAGGCGAGAGCTTCTGGGTCGGCGGCAAGGACGGACCGCTGTCCCACGACGAGATCGTCCGGGCCCGCGCCTGGGGCGCCTTCGTGGCCGAGGCCCTGACCCCGGCCTGAACCCCGTGGCCTGAACGCGATGGAGCCCGGCTCGCGATGCGAGTCCGGGCTCCTTGGCGGTTCACGTACCACAACGGGCCAGCCGCCGAAGTCTTCTGCTCTTCAGTGTTGCGAGGAGCCGCGCCCGATACACGCGCGACACGCCGTTGTATGCCGATTCGCGGCTTAGGGTGACGACGTGGACTCCCTGCCCCCCGACTCCCGACGCGACGACCTCGACGCCGTTGCCGCCCACCGCTACGTGTCGCTGACGACCTTCCGCCGCACCGGTGAGCCGGTGGCGACGCCGGTGTGGGTCGCCCGTGACGGTGACGAGCTCGTCGTCATCACCGTCGACGGCGTGGGCAAGACGAAGCGCCTCGCCCACACGAGCAGGGTCGAGCTGCGCCCCTGCGACATGCGGGGCACGGTGCCCGACGGCGCACCGATGCACCACGGCACGGCCCGGGTCGTGCGCGCCCCCGAGGAGGTCGCCGCGGTGAAGCGGGCGATCGGCGCGAAGTACCGCCTCGCCCGGTTGGGCGACGCGGCCGCGGCCTTCGTCTCCATCGTCGTCAAGCGCAAGCCCAGGGCAGGCATCCGCATCGCCCTGGCGTGACGTCCGGTGATGTGACGGCGCCGACGGCCCCAACCCTCGACAGATTCTTCTCCACCGTCACCGGTCGCGCTTACGTTGCTGTCCATGAGTCTCACTGCGGGTCCACGGCTGGTGCAGCGCCAGCTGGGCAGGATGCTGCGCTCCAAGGTGGCCGGTGACGACGCCCCGGCTCGGGCCCAGCGCATCTGGGGCGCCGAGGGCGAGCGCTGGTTCACGCCGGCCGACCCGATCTGGCGGGTCCACGCCGACGCCTCGATGTTCCCCGCCGGGGTCGCCTCGCTGCTGCTCCAGTCGCTGCACCCGCTCGCCATGGCCGGTGTCGCCGGCCACAGTGGCTACAAGAGCGACCCGTGGGGCCGGCTCCAGCGCACGAGCCACTACCTCGCCACGACGACCTTCGGCACCATCGAGCACGCCGAGGAGGCCATCGCCCTGGTGCGGTCCATCCACGAGCGAGTGCGCGGGCGCGACCCGCTCGGCCGTGAATACCGCGCCAGCGACCCGCACCTGCTGAGGTGGGTGCACCTCGCCGAGATCGACTCGTTCCTGCGCGCCCACCAGACCTTCGGCGCCGAGCCGCTCACCGACGACGAGGCCGACCGCTACGTCGAGCAGACCGGCATCCCCGCCGTGCGGCTCGGGGTCATCGACCCGCCGACCACCGCGGCCGGGCTCGCCGAGGCTCTCGCGGCCTACCGTCCCGAGCTCGAGGCGACCGATGCGGCCCGCGAGGCCGCCCGCTTCCTGCTGCTCGAGCCACCGCTGCCGTTCTACGCCCGCGCCGGCTACGGCACGCTGGCCTCGGGTGGCGTCTCGCTCCTGCCCGGCTGGGCCCGCTCGATGCTCGGCATCCCGCTGCCCGAGGCCGCGTCGTCCCTCGTCGCACGGCCGCTCGGCCACCTCGGCACCGCCGCCGTCCGCTGGGGCATGGCGGGCCTCGCCGAGCGCCGTCCCTCCGAGCCACCCCCCGAGCTCGCGGCCAGCTGAGCCCCGACCACCCGGCATACGGCAGCGCCTGCACGAGAGCCAGCCGCACGGCATACAGTGCGGCAAACGGCACTCCGAGATCGAGGACGATCATGCAGAGCAGCACCTTCACGCTGAGCACCCCCGACGGCACCTCGGTGCACGTCAACCGTTGGCTGCCCGACGGGGAAGTGAAGGCCATCGTGCAGATCGCGCACGGGCTCGCCGAGCACTCCTTGCGCTACGCCCGATTCGCGCAGCGACTCACCGACCACGGGTATGCCGTCTACGCGTCGGACCATCGCGGGCACGGCAAGACGTCGAGCCCGCGCGGCTCCTTCGCCAACCACGACGGCTGGCAGACCGTCATCGACGACCTCCACTCCGTGACCGCCCACGCCCGCCACGAGCAGCAGGGCGTGCCCGTCTTCCTCCTCGGCCACAGCATGGGCTCCTTCATCTCGAGGGGGTATGCCGCGCAGTACGGCTCCGAGCTCGCCGGCCTCGTGCTCTCGGGCACGGCCGGTGGTGCGGGGGCGCTCGGCAAGATGGGCGTCTTCGTCGCCTCGACGCAGGCCAGGCTCCGTGGTCACACCCACACGAGCGGGCTGATGAACAAGCTGAGCTTCGGGCAGTACAACGCTGCCTTCAAGCCCAACCGCACCGACTTCGACTGGCTCTCAAGGGATCCCGCCGAGGTGGACAAATACATCAACGACCCCGACTGCGGATTCGTCTTCAGCGCAGGCGGATTCGCCGACCTGCTCCGGGGGCTGGCACAGGTCAACGACGACCACACCGTCAACCTCGTGCCCCGTGACCTGCCGATCCACCTCACCTCCGGCGACAAGGACCCGGTCGGCGGCAACGGCAAGGGCGTGCAGCAGGTGGCCGACCAGTTCAAGCGGCTCGGGGTGTGCGACGTGACCGTGACCCTCTGGCCGGACGCGCGGCACGAGATCCTCAACGAGACCAACCGCGACGAGGTCGAGGTCGAGATCCTCGAGTGGCTCGACGCCCACCTCGAGACGGCGCAGGCCTCGGCGTGAGCGGGCCGCTGCGCACCGGCCTCGGCATCCTTCTCGTGCTCGTCGGGGCCCTCTGGACGCTGCAGGGTCTCGGCGTTGTCGGCGGCAGCGTCATGTCGGGAGTGACCCTGTGGGCGATCATCGGCCCGCTCGTCGTGCTCGCAGGCCTCGCCCTCGTCGTCACCGGCCGTCGAGGCGGCACGCCCCACCCCTGATCCGGCCCCACCCCCACGTCGAGTGGGCAGCTTCCACCGCGGGAACCGGGTGGAAAACGCCCACTCGAGGTCACCACCACGTCGAGTGGGCACTTCCCACCGCGGGAACCGGGTGGAAAACGCCCACTCGAGGTCACCACCACGTCGAGTGGGCACTTCCCACCGCGGGAACCGGGTGGAAAGTGCCCACTCGAGGTCACCACCACGTCGAGTGGGCACTTCCCACCGCGGGAACCGGGTGGAAAGTGCCCACTCGACGGTGGGGCGGATCAGGTGAGGGAGTCTGTCCTCGTGTCGGTGACCTGTGGTGGCTCCGCCAAGTCCGGCGACACCGGTGGCACCGGCGGCCCGGGCGGCGGCAGCGGCACCTCTGCGCCTCCCTCGTCGAGCTGGAACGGCGGGTAGACGTCGGTCATCAGGGTGGCATACGCGACGACGCGATAGACCCACCGGTTGAGCCCGATGACGAGGTCGAAGAGCGCCCGGGGGTAGCGCCCGGAGAAGAGCAGCGAGAGCCCCGCCACGAGCACGAGCAGGCCCAGCACGCTCCAGCCGTAGGACTGCACCTGGGAGCCCTCGCCCTGCGAGAAGTCCCAGGCCCACCCGCCACCGCCGACGAGCAGTCCGACGATGAGGTAGTGCGGGATGGCCAGCAGCCACCACTTGATGAGCACGAGCCCGCGCGACAGGTGCTCCGGGTAGGCGATGTCGAGACGCGCCGGGTAGTCGGGCTCGACCTCGAGGCTGAACGGCGGGTAGCGGTCGGTGCCGATGCCGCCGTTGGAGCAGTAGTAGGACACGCGCCACGACCAGCGCAGCACGCCGAGGTTGAAGTCGAAGAGGCCGCGCGGATAGGTCCCCGTGAAGAGGATCGCGAAGAAGGCGACCACCGACACAACGAAGAAGGCGATCCAGAGGAAGCCCAGCACGATGAAGTGCGGGATCGCGAGGAACCACTTGACCAGCCAGAGCCAGCGCGAGAGCGGCTCGTCGATGCGGGCGTTGAGCGCCACGGGACTGACGGCGCGCGCGTGGGGCTGCCAGGCCTCACTCGGAGCGGTGCCCGCACCCACGGCGCCGACGGCGCTCCCGTCCGGAGGCACGGTGGGCATGGTCGACACGGCCGCCGAAGGTGGCTGCGGCCCCCGGGTTTGCTCACCGCTCGCGCCTCGGATGATGAGCGCGACGGCGATGCCCGTGAGGATGAGCCCGAGTCCCATGAGGAGCAGGGCGAGCGGCAGGAGGAATCCCGCGCGCACGCCGATCGTGGACGACACGTCGACGCCGGGGCTGCCGTCGGCGTTCATGAGCACGGCGGCCCACGAGCCACCCGTGACGGCCCAGGTCAGCTGCTGCTCGCCGGTGCCGGTGGCCGAGGTGGCCCAGAAGGTCTCGGTCGTCGGGGCTGCGACCGTCGCCTCACCGGGCGTGCGGCGCAGCACCGCGGCACGCGACACCCCGGATCGGGGCTCGCTGATACCGATGACCTGGTCGTGCGCGACCCCGTCGAGGTAGGCCGTGAGGGCGTCTGCCGGGGCCACGCCGATGAAGAGCTCGGCGCCGGGGGTCATCGACCGCGCGGTCACACGCAGGTCGAGGTCGAGCCGGTCGAGCACCCACGCGGGCACGTCGGGTGCGGCCTCGACGACGATGTCCTCGACGGTGATGGCGGCCGTCGGGGTGCGCAGCGTCGGCACCGTCATCGACAGGAAGCCGGAGTCGTCACGGCCGAAGGCGTAGGTGCCGGCGACGCCTGCTCCTCCGAGGAGCAGGCCGAGTCCCGGCAGGATCAGGAGGCATCCGATGATGAGCGCGGCGAGGTGGCGGCGAGCCGGATGTGCCTCAGCGGGCGGTGGTGGGGTGCTGGCATACGTCATGCTCCAGCGACCTGTCTCGGCCTGGACGGCCGTGTCGTGGTGCGCCGGGGCGACGCCAACGGCTTGGTGGGCGTCCTGGACTTCCCCGGTGCTTCCACGCTACGCCTGATCGCCAGCCCTTTTGACCGACAAGGCGTTTCGTGGCAGGTCTCACACGCCGGCCCGGCGTCCTCGCACGAGCCCAACGAGCGCCACGATGATGCCGACGCCGCTGCCGAAGGCTGCGAGCGCGAGCAGCACTCTCAGCACGGCCTCCCACGGCGTGCCGGTCACGTCGAAGGGGAAGACCTGCCAGATCCGCACGATCGCCGCGAGTCCGACGCTCGTCGTCACGAGGTCTCCGAGCGACCGGAGGCGCGGTGGGTCCGCGACGAGGTAGACGAGGTTGGCGATGACACCGACGACGAGGGAGGCGTTGACGAGACCGATGACGAGCACGGTCGCCTCGGTCAGGAAGGGCACGGCCTCCCAGCCGGGCCAGCGGTTGGCCAGATAGAGCATGGCGGCGTTGACGACGACGGCCGCGACGTAGCCCGCGCGCCGGGTCGCGCGGGTGGGCCTCGACGACCGCGGCGCGAGCGCCGGGCTCTGCTGACCCAGCGGGGCGCTCATGACAGGCTCGCCACCCGCGACCCGTCCTGGGCGACGGCCAGCGCCACGGTGAGGGTCGCGCGCACGGCCGCAGCCAGACCGCCGGGGACGACCTCGCGCAGCTCGTAGCGTGCTCGCACGAGTGGCACGGGCACCGACAGCACCCGGGTCAGGTCGATCGGCGTGCCGGCTACCACGGCGTCACAGACTCCCGCATCGACCGCACGGCGGATCGTCGCCTCGAGGTCGGCCACCTGCTCGGCGCCGTAGCCCATCGCGGGCAGGATGCCCCGCGCGTTGGGGTACTTCGCGTAGGTCGCGGCGATCGACCCCACGGCATACGGCACCGGGTCGACGATGTGGGCCGCACCGGCCGAGCGGGCCCCGACGACGCCGGCTCCGTAGGTCATCGACCCGTGCGTGAGGGTCGGGCCGTCCTCGACGACGATCACCTGGCGACCGTGCACGGCGGCCGGGTCGTCAACCGTGACAGGGCTCTCGGCGCGGAGCACGGTTGCGAGGGGGTTGAGCGCTCGCACCGACGCCTCGACCGCCTCGACGTCGACCGTGCGCGCCGAGTCGCACTTGGCGACGACGACGACATCGGCCATGCGGACGTTGGCCTCGCCGGGGTGGTAGGCCGCCTCGTCGCCCGGGCGCAGCGGGTCGGCGAGCACGATGTGCAGGTCGGGCGCGTAGAAGGGCAGGTCGTTGTTGCCGCCGTCCCACAGCACGACGTCGGCCTCCTGCTCGGCCTCGCGCAGGATGCGCTCGTAGTCGACCCCGGCATAGACGACGACCCCGTTGTCGATGTGCGGCTCGTATTCCTCGCGCTCCTCGATGGTGCAGTCGTGGCGGTCGAGGTCGGCATGGGTCGCGAAGCGCTGGCACGCCTGGGCGGCGAGGTCGCCGTAGGGCATCGGGTGGCGGACCGCGACGACGCGCAGGCCCTGGGCGCGCAGCAGCTGGGAGAGGTAGCGGACGGTTTGGCTCTTGCCCACGCCCGTGCGCACCGCGGTCACGGCGATGACTGGTCGCGTGCTGCGCAGCATCGTGCGGCGAGCGCTGTGCAGGCGGAAGTCGGCTCCGGCGGCGATGCACGCCGACGCGAGGTGCATGACCTGCTCGTGCCGCACGTCGGAGTAGGCGAAGACCACCACGTCGATCTGCTCACGGGTGATGAGGTCGGTCAGCTCCGACTCGTCCACGATTGGGATGCCTTGCGGATAAAGGCGGCCCGCGAGCTCGTGCGGGTAGCGCCGACCGTCGATGTCAGGGATCTGGGTTGCGGTGAAGGCGACGACCTCGTGCGTCGGGTCGTCACGGAACACGACGTTGAAGTCGTGGAAGTCACGGCCGGCCGCCCCGAGGATGACGACGCGCGTGGCTGGGGAGGGTTGGGTGCTCATGTGGATCTCCACGGCTCAGGTCACCGACGTGACCGACACACCCATCGCGGGGTAGTCCTGGCTGCGAGACCCGCCACTGCCAGTCTGCCACCGGCGACCACCACCGGAGCCGGCCCGAGAGGCGGATCACCTCACATTCGCCCGCCGCCCCACCACCGCGGTGCGACGATCGAGGAGTGAGCGACACGGCCGCACGACCCGGGGCGCGCGCGCGGCGCAGCCCAGCCCCCGGCACCCCCACCCACGAGCACATCTCCCTCGCGGAGACCTGGCTGGCGAGCAACTACCACCCCCTGCCCGTCGTCATCTCGCACGCCGAGGGCGCCTGGGTCACCGACGTCGAGGGTCGGCGCTACCTCGACGCGCTCGCCGGCTACTCCGCCCTGAACTTCGGCCACCTGCACCCGGCGCTCGTCGCCGCCGCCCGCGCCCAGCTCGATCGCCTGACCCTGACGAGTCGTGCCTTCCACAGCGACCGGCTCGGCCCCTTCTGCCGCGACCTCGCGACACTCGCCGGCAAGGAGCTCGTGCTGCCGATGAACACCGGCGCCGAGGCCGTCGAGACGGCGATCAAGACCGCCCGTCGCTGGGGCTACGAGGTCAAGGGCGTGCCCGACGGCCGGGCGCGCATCATCGTCATGGCCGGCAACTTCCACGGCCGCACGACGACGATCATCAGCCTCTCCGACGACCCGATCGCGCGCGATCACTACGGCCCCTACACACCGGGCTTCGACACCGTGCCCTTCGGCGACCTCGGCGCGCTCGAGGCCGCGATCACCGACGACACGGTGGCCGTGCTGCTCGAGCCGATCCAGGGCGAGGGCGGCGTCATCCTGCCGCCCGACGGCTGGCTCCGCGGGGTGCGAGACCTGACCCGCCGCGCCAACGTGCTGCTGCTCGCCGACGAGATCCAGTCGGGGCTCGGCCGCACCGGCTCGACGTTCGCCTGCGACCTCGAGGGGGTCGTGCCCGACGTCTACATCCTCGGCAAGGCGCTCGGCGGCGGCATCGTGCCGGTGTCGGCGGTCGTCGCCGACCGCGACGTGCTCGGCGTCTTCACCCCCGGCAGCCACGGGTCGACCTTCGGGGGCAACCCGCTCGCCGCGGCCGTCGGGCACGCCGTCGTCGACCTGCTCGCCACCGGCGACTACCAGCAGCGAGCCCGGCAGATGGGTGCCCACCTCGCGGCCGGCCTCGAGGAGCTCGTCGGCCACGGCATCGACGCGGTGCGCTGCCGGGGCCTCTGGGCGGGCATCGACATCGACCCTGCCCTCATGACGGGCCGCGAGGCGTCGCACCGGCTGCTCGAGCGCGGCGTGCTCGTCAAGGACACCCACGGCTCCACGGTGCGGCTCGCCCCCCCGCTCGTCGTCGGCGAGGCTGAGGTCGACCTCCTGCTCGACGCGCTGCGCGACATCCTCCGCTGACCGGTGCCAGAGTGAGCGCATGACCTCGCCGGCCAATCCGCTCTTCCCGGGCAAGCACTTCATCGGCACGGTGCTCGGGGCGCTCGACGCCAAGGTCGAGATGTCGGGCGCGATGACCCGCCGCTACCTCCAGCGGGCCGCGATGGCCGGCATCCTCATCGGCCTCTTCTACGCCACGAGCTATGCCGTCGTCGCCGCCTTCGAGGCCGTCGAGGTGGGCGGCTCGACGCTCGCGCCGCTCGGCCGCATCGCCGGCGCCCTGACCTTCGGCTGGGCCCTCGTCTTCATCCACTACTCGAAGTCCGAGCTGCTCACGTCCAACATGATGATCGTCTCGATCGGCGGCTACCACCGGCGCACGTCGTGGCAGCGGGCGCTGCGGCTGCTCGGCCTCTGCTACCTCGGCAACGCCATCGGCGGCCTCTTCGTCGCGCTCCCCTTCTGGGTGAGCACGGTCACCGACTCGGCGATGCCCCTCATGCAGCACGCCGTCGACACCAAGCTCGCCTACGTCTCCGCCGGCCCGGCCGCGTGGGGCGACCTCTTCGTGCGAGCCGTGCTCTGCAACTTCATGATCAACATCGCCGTGCTGCTCGTCTACAACGGCCTCATCCGCGACGACCTGACCAAGAGCCTCGTCATGATCGTCGCCGTCGCGATCTTCGCCTTCATGGGCTTCGAGCACTCGGTGGCCAACACGGTGCTCTTCACGATCGTCGGCCTCCAGGAGGGCATCGACGTCGGGCTCGCGGCCGGCAACGTCGCGATCGCCCTCGTCGGCAACTTCATCGGCGGCGGGGTGCTCATCGGCCTCTACTACGCCTACGTCAACGACGACGCGTCCTACCTCCGCCGACACCCCGAGGCGTCGTCGGACTGACCGCACCACGCCGAGCCCGTATGCCGTCCGCCCCGGTCGAGTGGCCACACCTGGCCGCCCAGCCCGGTCGAGTGGCCAAACCTGGCCGCCCAGTCCGGTCGAGTGGCCAAACCTGGTCGCCCAGCCGACGTCGAGTGGCCACACCTCGCCGGGCGCTCGACTCAGCCGGGGAAGCCGAAGCAGGGATAGAACTCCTCCACCCCCGGTCGGGGCACCTCGATGCAGCGCGACTTCGTCTGCTCGAGCACCGCCTCGGTGTCCTCACCGGCGATGCTCCGACCCTCGACGCGCACCGACACCGCCGCCGTGGCGACCCGCCTCAGGTTGTTGTCGGTCGCGTTGACGTTGCCGTCGTCGAAGCGGGTGTGCGTGCTCTCTGTCGTGTGCTCGAGGGGGCCGGTGCCGGTCCACGTCGCGACGAGGTGCACGGTGACGGGGTCGCCGTTGCCGTCGGTGCCCGGCAGGTCGGTCGTCACCGAGGCCCGGGTGAGGCGCGGGTCGACGACGAGCGGTGCCCGGTTCTGCGCGTCCGCCTCGAAGAGCACGGTGCCACCGCCCCCCGCTGCCGCTGTCACGGCCAGCGCGGGCGACTCCTCGCAGACATCGGTGACGCGAACGAAGACACCCGTGAGCCCCTGCTTTCCGACGGGACCCGGCTGGGCGGCATACATCGCGGTGCTCGACGAGACGAAGACCTCGGAGCGCTCGCAGCCCTGCGTCACGTCGATGGTGGCGGAGCCGAGGGTGCTGCTGATCGTGTGATAGATCCGGGGCTGTGCGGCCCCGGCCGGTGCCGCGACGAGCGGCCCCAGGGCGAGCGGCACGGTCACTGCTGCAAGGATGGCGAAGGCGCGTTTCATGATGACTCCCTGACGATGCCCCTGACCCTTCCAGCGTGACACCGCGCGGCGGGGTCGGCGGCGCCTCGGGGCGTCTCGTCGCTCACACCCGGTCGCCGGGACGGGCGCCCGCGTGCTAGTCCAGAAGGCGAGGGCCGACTCGGCCCGTGAGAGAGGTGGAGACGATGGCGAAGAAGAAGTGGGCCGACCTGACGAGCGGCCAGCGCAAGGCCATGATCGCGCTCGGCACGGTCGAGGTGGCCCTGGCGGGCGCCGCCTACATCGACCTAATCAGGCGACCGGCCGACCAGGTCAACGGCAGCAAGGGCAAGTGGGCCGCCATCATCGCGATCAACATCGTCGGGCCGATCACCTACTTCACCCGCGGCCGCAAGGCACCCCTCGGAGCCTGACCGCTCCCTGTCCCGTCTGTGCCCACTTGCCGGCGCCCGATAGGTGTCGAGTGCCCTGTTGACGACATCTGTCCCCCGTCGAGTGCCCAGCTCCCGACGGCGTTCGCCTGACGCCGCGAGGTGTCCACGGGATGATGCGAGGGTGCCGGAGGGTGCCGGCGACGGGGGGAAGTGAGAGGCGGGTGGACATGGTCCTCATCAGTCGTCGACGGGTGCTGCAGAGCGTGCCCGCGGCCGCGGTCGCAGTGGCCCTGCCGACGGGCACGGCAGTCGCGGCGAAGGCCCCGGTCGACCCGCTCGCCCGGTCGCGCTGGGCCGGTCTCGTCGGCAGCTCCTTCACCGCGAGGTCGGCCACGTCGACGTGGTCGGCTCGCCTCGCTGCGGTCGAGGACTTGTCCGGCTCACCCGGTTCCGACCGGCGATACGCGTTGCGCTTCACCTCAACCACCGCGTCGCCCGAGGGCACCTACGGCCTCAGCCGGCCCGGCTTCGCGGCGACGCCGCTGCACCTCGTCCCCGGGCATGGCGGCACCACCTGGACGGCCGTGGTGAACCGGCTGTGACGCTCGACCTCGGGACCGTCACGGCCGACGACTTCGCCCCGCACGTCGATTCGGCCTTCGCCGTGCAGTCGCCTGCGGGTGACGATGTCACCCTCACCCTCATCGACGTATGCCGTGGGGCGGGCGGACCGACGCGTGAGCAGTTCACGCTCACCTTCGTCGGGGGGCCGAATCCGCCTCTGCGACAGAGCATCCTGCGTCTGCAGCACGACGCGCTCGGCGACCTCGAGCTCTTCCTCGTGCCGGTCGCGCCGGGTGGGGACGGCCGGCAGCGCTACGAGGCCGTCTTCGCCTGACTGCTCGGTCGACGCAGGAAGAGATAGACCCCGAGGTCGTCGACCACCTCGAAGCCGAGGCGGCCGTAGAGGTGCAGGGCCGGGTTGTGCCGCTCCACGTGGATCGTCACGGGCAGGCCGTCCTGGTCGGCCACGTCGAGGATCGTCGTCAGCAGCGACTCCCCCACGCCGGCACCGCGGTGCTCGGGGAGCAACGTGATGTCGACGACCCGGATCTCGTCGGCAGTGCGGTCGACGTAGAGCCGCCCTGCCGGCACCCCGTCGACGAGCACGACGTCACGCACCGCGTCGGGCCGCTGCTCGGCCCAGAAGCGGCCCTGCGCGTCGAACTGCTGCGCGACGAAGGCAGCCTTGGCCGACTCGTCCCACGACACCATCGCGAGCTCCGCCTCGCGCGTGGATCGATAGACGGCACAGAGGAACTCGCGGTCGTCGTCGGTGACGCTGCGCAGCGTGACCGACGACGACAACGCTTCGGGGACGGACGGCATACGGCCCTCAGGGACGCGGGGGGTAGACACCTTGCAGGGCGATGCAGAAGCTCAGGGTGAGCGAGGGCTGCATGTTGTTGTGCGGCTGGTCGCCACCAGAGGGTGCGACCATCTGCGCAGCCAGCGTCGCGGACGCGCCCGGTGGGGCATACTCCGCGACCCCCGCTCCGACAGCGAAGAGCTCGCCGCCGGGAGAGGTCGAGCCCGCCTCCGAGGCCGACGCGTTGAAGGCGTGGGTGTGCGGGGGCACCTCGCTCTGAAGGAGGGTCACCGTCTCGGAGCCGCCGACCTCGCCGAGGTCGCGCAGCGACAGGCCGGGGCCCTGGCCGGGGTGCACCGGCACGCTGGCCTGGAGGTTGGGCAGCGCGAAGGTGGACTTGCCGTCACCTCCGTAGGTCGTGCCGAGCAGCGAGAAGAGCGCGGTGTTCTGCGAGATCGGGAGGATCTGGCCGTCGCAGAACGCCCAGCCCTTCGGGGCGAAGTTGAAGCCGAAGATGCGGATCTCGGCGACGAAGGGGTCAGCCATGGTCACTCCTCAGGTGGGTGAAGGGAAGATGCCGAAGAGCGAGATGATGAAGTTGACGCAGAGGTAGGGCTGCATGTTGTCGTGGGGCTGGCTGCCCCCCGAGCTCGGCCCGATGATGCTGGGGGCGAAGGTCGTCGTCGGCTGGTCGCTGCCGTAGGCGAAGGTCGTGACGCCGGCCATCGTGCCGGGCACGTTGCCCGCGAGCGCCGTGCCCGCGGCGCCGGCCGCACTGCCGTTGACCCGGTGCGTGTGCACGGGCATCTGGGTGGTCGTGACGGTGACCGTCTCGGTGCCACCCATCTCGGCGAGGATGAAGCCCCCGCCCTGGTGCAGCGGCGCTCGGCCCCGCAGGTCGGGCAGCGCGAAGGTCGACTCGCCGTCGCCGCCGTAGGTCGTGCCGATGAGCTGGAAGAGCGTCTCGTTCTCGGAGATCGGCAGGAGCTGCCCGGAGCAGAACTCCCAGCCAGCGGGCGCGAAGTTGCCTGCAAACATTCGGATCTCGCCGACATACGGCTGTGCCATGTCGCCTCCTTCTTAGGGTCGTGCGTGGTCTGTGGTGGTCTGTGGTGGTTGGGGCGGTGGGTCGGTCAGTTCTGCGAGGGGAAGATGCCCTGCAGCGCGATGCAGAAGCCCACCGTCGTGTAGGGCTGCATGTTGTTGTGCGCCTGGCTGCCGCCGACCGGGGAGAGGGAGGCGTCGCTCATCGCGACCAGGCCCTCGGGCACCTGGTAGGCCGCCGCGCCGGCGCTCGTGGCCAACGTCACGCCCGTGCCGGGCGACGGGGTCGTCGCCTGCGTCGTCGTGCCGTTGACGGTATGCGTGTGGCTGGGCGTCTCGGCCACCGTGAGGGTGTGCGCCTGCTCCCCTCCGACCTGGCCGAGCTGTTGCGAGCCGCCCCGGTGGAGGGGCACGCGGCCCCGGAGGTCGGGCAGGGCGAAGGTGACCCGCCCGTCGCCGCCGTAGGTCGTGCCGAGCAGCGCGAAGAGCGCCTGGTTCTGGTTGATCGGCAGCAGCTGCCCGTTGCACGCAGCCCACCCCTTGGGGGCGAACTGGAAGCTCATCAGCCGGATCTCTGCGAGGAACGGTTCAGCCATGACGTGCTCCTTGGTGCTCCGAGGGAGGTGAGGGTCGTGCGGGGGTTGCGAGCTGAGGGTGGGGTGGTGCGAGCCGGTCGGTAGGACGAGCCGGGGTGCGGGGACGGGTGGTCGTCACGGAAGGCTGCAGGACGTGAAGCCGATCGGGGCGGAGACGAGCAGCACGCCGCCGGCGCTGGCCGGGTTCTGGCTCGCCACGTAGTCCGTCGTCTGGGCAGGGAGCGTCGTCGGCGAGGGGCTGATGCCGTGGATCCCGAACGTGTTGACGTTGGGGGTGTTGTCCTCCTTGCGCAGCGAGATGCCCGGGTTGGGCGCGAGGCCTGCCGTCGTGTTGCCGCTGATGTTGGCGCAGACGGTCGTGTTGACGCCCGTCGAGTTGCTCGTGCCGGAGTCGATGCGGATGCCCGCGCCGATCGACGTCGGCGCCGCGACGGTGTTGCCCTGCACCTTCGCTCGCAGCGTGCTGCTCTGGTTGGCGATGAAGTAGATGCCGTTGCCCTTGGTCTGGCTCACCGTGTTGTTGCTGATCGTGGCGTTGAGCACGGCCGAGTCGCCGGTGCCGCCCGGGATGCTCGTCGCCGCTGCGCCACCGGTGATGCCCCGGTTGTTGACGACTCCGGTGGTGCCCGGTGCGATGACGTTGCCGGTGATGGCCGACGTGAGGTTGTGCTGCCAGGTCGCGTTGACCGAGATGCCGTCACCGATGGTGAAACCGACCGGGTTGGCGGGCGTGCCGTTGTTGGTGACGTCGATGTAGCTCGTGCCGCGGCCGGAGGCGAGCACGAGGATCGCTTCGATCGACATCGGCACGGCCGCGCTGAAGCCGCGCACGAGGTTGCCGTTGATGACGAAGTGGTTGGCCGACGTGCCGATCTGCGAGATCGGGGCCGCGAGCGAGGTGATGTTGCCACCCGTGACGCGGATGCCGCTGCCGTTGGGAAAGCCGGTGATGGTGTTGCTCGAGATCGACCCCGTCGTGATCGTCGGTGCCACCGACGCCGAGCCGAAGGACTGGACGAGCACCGCGTTGCCGATGGAGCCGGCCGCGGTGGCCGCGCTCGTGATCGTGTTGCCGGTGAGCGTGAGGTTGGAGATGGTGCCGGCGTTGTTGTAGATCGTCAGACCGTGGAGGTAGCCGCTCGTCAGGGCCGAGTTGCTCACGGTCACAGCGCCGCTCACGTTGGAGACGCCGTCGCCGATGCCGTCGAAGGCGATGTTGGAGGCGGTCGTGCCGCTCGCCCCACCAGCGGCCGAGCCGCTGCCGGTGACGGTGCCGTAGGTGAAGGAGAAGCCGTTGACGGCGGTGCCCTTGATGCCCGACGCAGTCGGGGTGTTGCTGACCGTGAGGTTGTTGAGGCTGACACCGCTGGTGCTCGTCAGCGAGACGCCGGGGCCGGTGGTGCCCTGGATCGTGCCGCCGCTGGCGTTGCCGCCGACGCTCGTGTTGCCGCCACCGAGCACCGTCAGCCCGCCGGCGCTGCCGGTGGCGTTGAGGCGGATGCCGTTGGGCGCGCCGTTCGCGCTGACCGACCGGAACTTCAGGCCGGTCGCGCCGATCGACGTGCTGTCGACGACGAGCGTCGAGCCGGTCGTGCTGGTCAGCGTCGAGGTCGTGTCGGAGGCGGTGACCGTGCCCCCGCCGGTGGCGCTGAAGGCGCTGGCCGTGCCGGACGAGATGGTCAGGGCCGCGCTGAAGGTGACCGTTGCTCCGGTGTTGGAGGCGAGGATGATGCCGGCTCCGGTGATCGGACCGGTGAAGGACGTCGTGCCGCCGGAGCGGTTGCTGACGTTGACCGACCGTGCCGTGTTGCCGGAGATCGTCGCGGCGACCCCGATGGAGCCGGTGGCGGCTCCCGTGAGGTCGATGCCATCCTGGGCGTTGCCGCTCACCGTGACGGTGCTGCCGATCGTCGCGGTCGTGATGTTGTCGCCGTGGATGCCGTCCGCCGAGGCGCCCGACACCGTGACGCCCTGCACGTCGACCCCGCCGGCCAGGGTGACGCCGTTGCCCGAGGCGTTGGTGATGGTCGGGGCCGTCGCGCCCGCGGGCACGAGCACCGTGCCACCGATCGTCAGGCCGAAGCGTTGGCCGTAGAGCCGCTGATTGGCCTCGAGAGCCAGCCCACCGGCATACGACCCGGGAGCGGCGTAGACGAAGAGGTAGTCGCTCGGACCGTCGACGTCGCCCGCGCCACCGGCGCCGTTGAGCGTCAGCAGGGTGGCCAGCGGAGTGGTCGAGCGGCCGTCGCCGCCAGGCGCGGCGGCGGCGTTGACCCACCAGACGCGGTCGGCACCGATGGCGAGGCTGAGGGTGCCGGTGGAGCTCAACTGGCCGTCGGTGACGGTGTAGGTGACGGTGTCGGTCTGGCTGACGTCGCCGACGCCGGGGAGGTAGCTGAAGGTGCCGTCGGCGTTGATCGTCACGCTGCCGCCACCGGTCGTCGCGAGCGTGCCGGCGACGACGGAGAGGGTGTCGCCCTCGGGGTCGGTGTCGTTGGCGAGCGGCAGGGCGCCGGTGAGGGCCGTGCTCGGGCCGGTCGCGGTCACGCCGCGAAGCGCCAGGGTGTTGCCGATGGCGCCGGAGTAGCTGTCGCCGCCGACGACCGGGGCCTCGTTGACGTTGGTCACGGTGATCGTGAAGAGCTCGTCGAAGGTGAGGCCGGGGGTGCCGCTGTCGGTGACCCGCACGCACACGGTGTAGGAGGACTTCGCCTCGTAGTCGAGCGACGCCGCGGTGACGAGCGACCCGGCGTTGACCGAGAAGCTGCTCCCGTCGGGATACGTGTTGCCGCAGCCGGCCGTGACGACGGTGAAGGCGTGGGTCTGGCCTGAGTCGGGGTCGGAGGCGCCGAGGGTGCCGACGACCGTGCCCGTGGGCTCGTTCTCAGCGACGGAGGAGTTGCTGAGCGTGATGTCGGTCGGCGCCTCGTTGACGTCGGTCACCGTGATGGTGAAGGACTTCTCGAAGACGTTGCCGGCCGAGTCGGTCGTGCGCACGTTGATCGAGTAGGACGCCTTCGCCTCGAAGTCGAAGGTCGCGGCGGTGCGCAGCTCGTCGCCGACGATGGCAAACGACCCGTTGTCGGTGTCACCCGGGCCGGCGGCCAGGCTGTAGGTGAAGGTGTCGCCGACGTCGGGGTCGGTGCTCGAGAAGGTGCCGACGGCCGTGCCGGACGGCTGGTTCTCGGGGACTGTGTTGGCCGAGAGCGCGAGGTCGGTCGGGGCACTGTTGGCGGCCACGGTGAACTGCGCCGTGTAGTCCGCGACCATCTCGTCGGGCGGGTCGACGGTGTCGACGTCGTGGATCTTGCTACCGGTCACCGTGAGGGTGCACAGCACGGCGGCGGGCAGCTTGGCGTCGGGAGTGAGCGTCCAGACCGTGCCGGACCCGCTGAGCGCGAAGGCCGTCGTCGTGCCGGCCGGGCACTCGAGGGTGAAGGCGCCGGCGTCCGCGGTCACCGGCTCGCTGAAGGTGACGGTGATCGTGGCGCCGCTGGCCACGTCGGTCGCGCCGTTGACCGGCGTCGTCGAGACGACGGTCGGGGCGGTGTCGACGGTGGTGAAGTCGACCGTGACGTCGGCCGTCATCGTGTCGGGCGGGTCGCCCGCGTCGACGTCGGACACCTGCGCGGCAACGACCGCGAGGATGCACGCGGCCGTGCCGGGCAGGTCGCTCGTCGGGGTCAGGGTGACGGCAGTGGCCGTGCCGCCGATGGTGAACGCCACCGGGTTGCCGTCGCAGGTCAGGGTGAAGGAGCTCTGGCTGACGGTGACGGGCTCGCTGAAGGTGACGGTGAGCACCTGGTCGGCAGGCACGCCGGTCGCGTTGTCAGCCGGGCTGGTCGAGGCGACTGCCGGAGGGCTGTCGACGGTGAAGCTCACGTCGATGTTGGCCGTGAGAGTGTCCGGAGGGTCGACCGTGTCGTTGTCGGTGATGGTCGAGGCGTCGCCGGTGAAGCGGCAGGTCTCCCCCTCGGGCAGCGGGCTCGCTGGGTCGATCGTCAGTGTCGTCCCGCTGAGGCCGAGGACGGTGAAGCCTTGGGGCAGCCCGGCGGCCGGGCACTCGAGGGAGAAGGTCGCGGCGCTCGGCACGCTGACCGGCTCGGAGAACGTCATGACGATGTTCGCGTCGGTCGCGACATTCGTCGCCCCGTCCGCCGGCGAGATCGAGACGAGTGTCGGGGCGGCATCGACGGTCGTGAAGGTGATGTCGATGGCGGCGGTCAGTGCGTCCGGCGGGTCGCCCGCGTCGACGTCGGTGATGTCGGCGGCCGCGGCGGTCAGCGAGCAGGTCGCGGTCTGCGGGAGGTCGGCGTCGGGGTTGACCGTCAGGGTCGACGTGCCCGAGCCGGTGACGGCATACGGCAGGTTGGGGCCGCCGCAGGCGAGCGTGAAGGCGCCGGAGGCGACGTTCACCGGCTCGCTGAAGGTCAGCACGATGTTGGTCGAGCTCGCGACGCCGACGGCGTCATCGACGGGCGTCGACGAGACCAGGGCGGGCGCCGCGTCGGTCGTGAACGAGAAGGTGCGGTTGGCCGCGAGGTTGTCGGGCGGGTCGAGCGTGTCGACGTCACTGATCCCGACGGCATACACGGTGATGGTGCACGTGGCCCCCTGCGGGAGCGCGCCGGTGGGGTCGAGCGTGACCGTGGAGCCGCCGGATCCACTGATGGCAAAGGGGATCGGCGTCGCGTCACACGCGAGGGCGAAGGAGCCGGCGGTCGCGTTGACGGGCTCGCTGAAGGTCACGCTGGGACTGACGTTCGTCGCGACGCGGGTGGCACCGTCGGCGGGACTCGTGGAGGTCACGCTCGGCGCGGCGTCGTTGGGAGTGACCTCGACCTGCACCTCGTCGTAGAAGCAGAGGCCGGGGCCGGTGACGTAGCGCAGGCGGCCCGAGCCGCTGCTGGCGCAGAAGTAGAGAGTGCCCGCGGTCGGCGGGACCACCTTGGCGGTGAAGCCATTGGGGCAGCTGCTCCCCTTCGCGAGGCGGGCCGATCCGAAGGCCTGCACGCAGAACGTGGTGGGGCCCGGCTTGACGGTCACCTTCGTCTCGTTCTTGTTGCACTCGCTCAGCGAGGAGACCGCGCGGAGCAGGCCGTTGCTCTTGAGCGCGCACGCGTAGGAGAGCTCGCCGGCCTGCGGTGCGGCGGTGGCCGGGCCGACGGGCGCCAGGAGCGCGGCGACGAGGAGCAACGCGCACGCGGCGGCGATGCGGGAGAGCAGGGCACTGACACGCGACATTGCGACCTCCGGTCACGGCCTGTCGCCGCCGCAATCCCCCTGTGGGTGTCGCAGCTCACGGACGACGTACCGCGCAATTCCCCATTCCTAGCACCGGGTGTGGTAACACGTCGCGAGAATGCGAAGAATCGGCATGATCTGGTCAGGGGCTGGGCTGCCCTTCGCGGCCGGGCCCGGGCGGCGCGGCGCCAGCCGTGAGAGCCTGCCGAGCATGAGGTCTCACTGCGCGCTCTACGTCGACGTCGGCTACCTGCTCGCCGCGTCGGCCACGCGCGTGACGGGCACGTCGCTGCGCAGCGGCATCGTCGTGTCCTACCCCGACCTCGTGGCGCGGCTCATCGCCGCAGCCGAGGAGGCCAGCGGTATGCCGCTGCTCCGGGTCCACTGGTATGACTCGGGCCGTCGGAGCGGGGGTGCACCGGACGCCTCGCAGGAGGCGATCGGGATGCTGCCGCGGGTGAAGCTGCGGCTGGGACGCATCTCGCCGCAAGGCGAGCAGAAGGGTGTCGACCTGCGGATCGGGCTCGACCTCGCGGCGCACGGGCGCAACAGGGTCGTCGACGTCATCTATCTCGTCTCTGGCGACGACGACCTGTGCGAGGCCGTCGAGGAGGCGCAGAACCACGGCGTCCAGGTCGTGCTCATGGCCGTGCCCGACCGGTCGGGCAAGCCGCACGCTGTCTCGAAGCACCTCATCCGCGAGTCCGACGACCTCATCGTCATCGACGGGGCGGTCGTCGACGACACCGTGCACGTGCGCCAGCTCCAGCCGGAGGAGGCTCCGGCTGCGTCGGGTGCTGGGGCGGCGGCTGGGGTCGTGGTGCCGTTGCCGGGGCCGCGTCCGCCGGCTGCTGGCACGGATGTTGAAGTTGCGCCGGCGCGGCCGACGCCGGCGGTGCTGGCGGGGCCTCGCCCGACAGCGCGGGCCGGCGAGCCCGGTGGCGGCGTGCGTGCTGGCTCGGGGACGAGCCGGCCGATCTGGTCGAGCACGAGCGACGGGGTGGGCTCGCGTCAGTCGGCGTCCACGACCTCAGCCGAGCTGGGGCTCATCGACGAGGTATGCCGTGGGGTGATCTCCGCCTGGTCCGTGACCGCGAGCGCCGAGGACCGTCGCAGGCTGCGCTCCGAGAAGCCCTACATCCCGAGCGACCTCGACCGGGCGCTTCTGCTCGACCTGTCTGCCCGGATCGGCGTCTATGACGTGGACGAGCACCTGCGCTACCTGCTGCGCGACCACTTCTGGGAGGTGCTGGGGGCGTCGGGGTCGTGATCGTCGGGGTGGCCGGCTTCAAGCTTGCCGCGTCGGGGTGGGCCGGCGGTCGTTAGGATCGGCACGTGCCCAGACTCGTGCTCACCGTCATCGGCGACGACCGCTCCGGCCTCGTCCGCGCCCTCGCAGACGTCGTCACCGAGCACGACGGCAACTGGGAGGAGAGCCAGCTCACCGAACTGGCGGGCAAGTTCGCCGGCATCGTCGTCGTCAGTGTGCCGGAGGCCCGCGCCGAGGAGTTCACCATCTCGCTGAGCACTCTCGACGGCCTCCTCGAGGTGTCGGCTCACCCCGGTGCGGAGCCGGCTGCGGCTGGAGCCGGCGCTGCGGCTGCTGGCACCGACCAGCTGACCATCGACCTGCTCGGCAACGACCACCCAGGCATCGTCCGCGACGTCTCCACCGTCCTCAGCAAGCACGACCTCTCCATCGAGACGATGACGACCGGCACCCGCGAAGCGCCGATGGCCGGCGGCCTGCTCTTCGAGGCTCACGTCGTCGTCGACGTGCCGGCGGGCTCCGACACGGCTGCCCTGCGCGCAGACCTCGAGCGCCTCGCCGCCGAGCTCCTCGTCGACATCGCCGTCGCGTAGAGGTTATGGCCGCGCGGTGGTGCGGCTGAGTCCGGTTACGGGACTCCGTCGAGCGGCCAAAGTTCGCTGGTGCCACTGTCGATGAGGGCCGCTCGGTCAGCGTTGAGGGTCAGCGGCAGCACGTCGGACACAGCAGCCGTGATCACCGATAGCTGGTCGGCGCTCGCGCCGGTCGCGACCGACACGTGCGGCACCCAGCGACCCGTGGCGTAGTGCCAGTGCAGGTCGGCCCGTGTCGACCTCAGCGCCAAGACGGCCCGCTCCTGGCGAGTGGCGAGGTCTGAGCTAACCGAGCACGCGAGTGACACTCTCCCCCGCGGGAAGACGAGCGAGCCCTGCACCGGGATGTCGATGGCACCGGGGGTCGGCAACCGCGCCACAGCGGCGCGGACGGCTTCGGGATCCCACTCCCGCAGAACGGCATACGAGAGGTGTGGGTGGTGGCGCCCGTGGGTGTGCGATAGCAACGTCCGTATGCCGCGCGCCTCGAGCCGCTCCCACAGCTCACGCACGAGCCGGTCGGTGCGCGAGTCGAACAGGAGGCAGAGCGCGAGCGCCATGCCCCATTGTGGCCAGGCAGGACGCTCCGATCTGGTGAGTCACCCCAAGCCCAGGGAGCCGCTATCCCACGGCATCACGTCGGGTGCGACCAACTGCTCGGTGGTGATCTCGTTGTCGACCGCCCTGATCAGCCAGAGCTCGCGCGTGTCGTCGCGCGTCGCGGCGAGGAGACCATTGACGACGTGGTCGAAGGTGAAGGGGTCGAAGTCGGGCTTGTCGCTTGTCCGTGCGATCGCTCCGGGCCGCAGGAAGCGGTCGATGAGGTACTGCAGCCAGGCCTCTGCCATGCGTGACTTCTCGGTGCGAGAGTCCCACTGGAGACAGCAGCCGTCGGTGCACGGCGTCCAGTCGAGATGTGGGTAGGGACTGCCGTCCCCGGGTGTGAGCGTCGTGAAGGGGTCACGCACGTCAGGCCGGCGCCCACGCTTGCGCGGACGCGCCCCACGGACCATTCGCGCCTCGTTGCGTTGCCGCTCCTGCTCGACGACTAACGCCCGCGGGTTCATCGGCACCTCGTAGGGGTCGGTGAAGTGGCGCCGGTCGACCATGGCGTAGGCCGTCAACCACTCGGCCTCCACCGTGTTGAGTCATGGCTCGATGTCGGTACGGCCGATATACGTAGTGCTGAATCCCATTGCTTCTCTCCTCCGGAGGGGACCGATCAGAGAAGCGAAGCGCTTTGAGCCGACTCGCAACGAAGCCGGGCCCTTGATCTATTTGCGAAGACGCAGCGCAGCCACAGCCCTGTTGATCACGTCAAGCCCCTCCCGGGTGACGGTGGAACCGCCGCCACTCACCGTGCCGCGGCTGTCACAGTTAGCAGTCCAACGGAGACCGGCCTTGCGGGCAAGCGCCTCCCCGATCTCCGGCATGGATCCAAGCGGCACACCGCACTGGCGAGCGGCGATCTCAAAGACGTGCGACGGCACGCTGCTTCCTACTCCGACGGGGACGGTCGGGATGCCCAACTGCCGACAGAGCCGATCCAACTGATCTTGCTTGGCCTCGCCGCCTTGCAGGCCGGTTCCGCGCGCGCCGTCAAATGCGCTCTCGTCGACACCTCGACACGTCGAGCACCACTCGGGGTTCATCCCATGTCGACACTCATCACTCATGTCGCTGAACCTACCTCGCCGCTAAGCGCGACCAGCCCATGGGGAGCGAGGTCGCTCCTTCAAGCGTGTGCATTCTGCTCGCGAGCCATGAAGGAGTCAGGGTGCCTGGGTGCAGGGATCAGATACGAGATGGCCTCCCGCGCCGCATCGACGTAGGCTCGCCCGGTGGTTGAGAAGTGGGTCAGCACCCGCGCTGGATCTCACCTCGCCGGCCGGAAGCGAGAGAGCACCGCGCCGGAAGTGGCCCTGCGCAAGGCGGTGCACGCAAGTGGGGGACGCTTCCGTCTCCATCCCCGCATTGCCAGGGGATGCACGCCAGACTTCGTTCTCCCCCGCCGCCGCATCGCTGTCTTCGTGGACGGGTGCTTCTGGCACGGCTGCCCCGAGCACGGACGCAAGCGGCCCTGGACCGGACCGAACGCTGCCCGGTGGGAGGACAAGATGCGCCGGAACGCCGAGCGCGACAAGCGGTCAACCGAACTCGCTGAAGGGCATGGCTGGCACGTGGTCCGGGTGTGGGAGTGCAGCGTTCAAGACGACGCAACAGCAGTCGCCAGACTCATCCTTGCCTGACTGTCGCTGCGTCGCACCCCTGTCAGTGGCTTGTGGTGGGCTACCCGACAGCATCAACCAACCACCTACAGGCGCATCGGGTCGGCCTCCAGGATGCGCACCAGCGGAGGTACGACTTGCCATGATGGGCCCCTCGACGAACGCGTCCGCCCAGCCTGCGCGGAAGCTTGACCCAGCTGAAATCTCAGCTAAGCTTCCCTGTATGCCAAAGGGACTCGCACCGTTTACCTACGTGGATCTGTTCGCTGGCATCGGCGGCTTTCACGCCATGCTCGATCACGCCGGCGGTCGGTGCGTCTACGTCTCCGAGATTGACCGGGAAGCTCGCCAGACGTACATCCGAAACTGGGTGGACCCGCTACCTGAGGCGCACCAGCCGATCATCAACACCGACATCACCCTCGCGACCCCGGACGACGGGCCCGTCGAGGTGCCGCCCCACGACGTCCTCGCGGCGGGCTTTCCGTGCCAGCCCTTCTCGAAGTCCGGCTACCAGCGCGGGATGGACGAGGCGCGGGGCACGCTGTTCTGGAACATCGCTCGGATCCTCGAGGAGCGCACTCCCGCGGTAGTTCTTCTGGAGAACGTGCGCAACCTCGCGGGCCCCCGGCACAGGCATGAGTGGGACGTCATCATCCAGACGCTGCGCGAGCTTGGGTACCGAGTGTCGTCGACGCCGTCGGTCTTCTCACCGCACTTCCTGCCGCCTTCGCTGGGCGGAACGCCCCAGGTCCGAGACCGGGTGTTCATTCTCGGCACGTACGTGGGTCCCGAGCGGGCCATGGCGGAGGTCGACGTTTCGCCCACCGTTGTTCGCGCGCCGGTGGCCGGATGGAACGTGCAGGACTGGGACGCCGACTGGATCCTCGATGAGGACGCCACGATCCCCAACCTGTCCAAGTACCAGCTGACGGCCGACGAGACCGAGTGGATCAACGTATGGGACGACTTGGTGCAGCGCATGAGGTCGGCACGCGGCACACGTCTCCCGGGCTTCCCACTGTGGGCAGATGCGTGGATCCCCGAGCGCGGGCTTGACCCCATCGAACTCGAGGCCCTGCCGCGCTGGAAGGCGGACTTCTTGATCAAAAACGCGCGGTTCTACGACGAGCACCGCGACATCATCAAGGCTTGGAAGAAGGCCAACCGCTCCTTTGCCACCTTTCCCGAGTCGCGGCGGAAGCTGGAGTGGCAGGCGCAGGACACCGCCTCGCTGTGGGAGACAGTCATGCACTTCCGCCCATCGGGCATCCGCGCCAAGGCACCGACCTACCTGCCGGCCTTGGTGGCAATCACCCAGACTTCGATCATCGGCAGCCGCAGACGTCGTCTGACGCCCCACGAAGCCGCCCGCCTTCAAGGCTTCTCTCGCACATTCTGGTTCGGGGGCCAGAGAGATCAAGCCTCGTACAAGCAGGTAGGCAACGGCGTCGCCGTGGGGGCCGCGTGGCACGTCTTCCGTACTCACGTGGAGCGAGACGCGCCGGATCTGCCGGGCCAACTGGTACGCACCGTGCTCGGCGCTCCGTCAAAGCCAACCGGGGATGCGTTGGCCCAAGCCGCCATAACTCACGAACTCGCCCTCCGGGCACCACTCTCGGTGACCGTCGCCGGCTGACGAAGGCGTACTCAAGCAACGGATCGTCCCTATCACCGTCCAGGCCACATGCATCGTCCTCTACTCGCAGGACAGGCTGCCCGGCGAGGACGAAATCAATCGGCGCTCACGCCTCCCCAAGACGCCACTTGAGGAACGAACCTACTTAGGGAGGTTTCTGACCTCGACAGGACCACTTCAACCACTGAGCCGAAGGCCAACTCAGGCCCGGTCGATATTTCCGCGCGCACTGAACCGCGTGTCGTACTCAGCCCGCTGGGCGGAGTACATGTCCGGAGGCCGCTCCTGCGCGTACACCCAATACCACAAAGGTAGGGGCGCGAATAGCCCCCGAATACTCGCGTCGCTCAGGAGCTCCTTGATCGTCTCTTTAGGTATCAATATTGCACGATTATTCGTTGTTACACTAAGGTCTTGAAGCAATTCACGCGGGAACAGGTAGACACCACCGCGGAAGGTCGCAGATAGGTCTATAGGCACGGGAAGACCATCCATTCGCAGGGTCTCAACAAGCAAGGGCGGACAGCCTCTGCTCGTTGCGACGACGTCGACCTCATCCGCGCCCCGGCCCGCCGCAACGTTTGCCGCAACGTGTTCCCAGACACGACTAAATGGAAGTGCGTCCTCTACTGTTTGACCCTTTTCGGTCGGAACGATGTCAAGTAAATGTGGCTGACTACCATCTCCTGGCCAACGAACGACTAAGAGCGTCTTGCCGTTCGCGACATACGGTCGGCCGAGATCGGCCACCGCTCGACACTTGAGCAACGTGGCACTGTCCAACAACTCGACCAGCACACTTGTCGGCGGGGTGTTGGATCCCAGGACATACACGATAGGGTCATCGAAGGACCACCTCTCCACGCCACTCTTAGTCGCGTCCCATAGAGCCGCAATCTCGCTCAAGTTCTGGCTAACTTTGTGAGAAATCTGCAACTCATCGAAAGCGTAGTCCCATCCCTTCTGCCCTGTGGGAGGTCGCGTCAACTGGGTGCCGGGGTCTACCTGCCGCACGTAGTTGCCTAAGGCATCGAAGAAGAGATCCTCCAGCAGCGCCGCAGAGTTGAGTCCGTAGTAATGGTCCCGAAACTGTCTCTCTGCCGCAGCTAGCGGAATCAGATAATCAGGCCGTGCCAGCATTCCGCGCACGGCGCTCATGAACCGAGTCTGGGGGTCTTGGGATCCAGGCGGCAGCACAGCGCCATCTTTCCTAACTTTGGTAGGGGATGAGTCATTCTCCCGGGCTGAGTTCGTGAGTACCGCAGGACATTGACTTAGGTCCGAGCCGGATCGAACGCCTGAGAGAGCGCCCTAGGGTCATGGCTAGTTCACACCCACTCCTCGGAGGCGCCGCTTGGCCTCGCTGACATCCGTGCCGTGGCGCCCCCGCATCGCTGAGTGGTCGAGCACGAGTCTCGACTTGCCGCGTTGCGTGGCATACAGCGGAATTGTAACCACGACCTGATTCGAAGACGCGATCGACCCCCGCCACTTCCAGCAGGCGTTCCGTTCGAGCGAGGAGATCGAAGGGCACCGGGTGTCGCCTACGTCGGCGTCGCCGTCATCCGCGACGCAGACTGCAATCAAGTCGCTCTCGGCAACGCGAATTCCCACTGTCGTGTAGCCGCGAAAATTTGGCTAAGCAATCGGGGCGCTCGTGAGGCGCAAGCCAACTCCCTCGAAGGTCGGACAGTTCGGATAGGTGACGACTCCTTGCCCTCAGCCGGTCATGAGTTTTCCCACCAACGCACCGGGGGTCCTAAGCAGGTCGAATGTCGAGCGCAAGATTGCTTCGGGGTGTTGTTTCCGTACTTCCTGCACACGCATGCACAGCGACGAAGGTGACACATCCTCGAATGGGTGAAGGAAGGCCATTACGGTCCCCTTCCTCCCTCTAACTGCGGGCACACCAAGATCGAGCACATCGAATCCGAAGTCCTTGGAGAAGGCATCGAGCACTGATTGGTCGCGATCGCTCCTGCGCTGTGGGTTCAGCTCAGTTCCGCCAAGGAGGTCCAGGAGGTCCACGGCCAGCCCCCAGTCAAGGAGCGGATGCCAGGAACGGTTGTTGAAGTCGCGCAGGCATTGGTAGCAGCTGGAGTCGCAGGGTTTGCCGTCGTGTTTCTCGAGTGTCTCCGCGAAACTGCGAGTCTGCTCGACGAGTTCCGCGAACTGGTCGCCGAACCGAGAGGCATAGCCCGCCCCATTCTCCAACGTATCCGCCAGGAACAGCTCGGCTGTCACGACTCCTTCATGCGAGATCGGATGCACGCCCACCTCGACCTCGTCGGGGCCGATGTCCAACCATCGGACCGCCGCGCCCTTGAGCATGAAGCCGAACGACGCCCATGACCCTCTCCCAGAGGGAAGGCGCGGATCGATCACGATACCGAGGGGCGTATGGTCAAGACCGATCGTCAGCACGTCCGTCCTTCGCCGAGCCGCGATCGCGACCGGCGCTGGCTCGTCCCCCTTGATGGTCACATTCAGCCTGGCCTTGGCCGCACGCTCTTTTTCACTTACAAGCCCCGTCTCGAAGAGTCCATCCGCATCCTGTACCTGACCCTGGGCATTGAAGGTCGCCGGTGCGAACCGGTACTGGTGACCGTTGTTGTCGTTTGCCATGATAACTTCGGCGTTCGCGTATCGATACCGCGCCGAACCAAGCTTTTTCGTGGCGGAGGGCGTGATCGACAGTCTTGGTTGAGATGCTCGCGAGGTCGGCTCGCTCAGTTGCTCATAGTCTCGTGGCCTAAAAGAAGTTCGGTAACCCGTTGGTTCAACCAGGGTCAGACGGATGAAGTCTGGCTCGTAAGCGCCACAGGTTGGGCAGGTATCGGAATCCTCAAGAGTTACAGCCATACACGAATTACACAGCCCTGCTTCGACCGCGTACTTCAGCGGCTCAGGACCGGAGACCCAATGGCCCGAGGCGGTCTGGAAGTAGTCGACAACGCCCACCGCGGTATGGACGGCCTTGTCTTTCACGATCTCTGAACCGGGAGCAAACTCGCTAATGGCGATGTCAGCGTCACGGTCTAGCGTGTTGGGTTCCTGTCCGATCCTAGGACGATGGGTGTACAGGACTTTGACCTGTGTCGGGAAGCCGAACATGGGTAGGAGCCCACCCTGAGCCAACGCCTCTGAAAGTGCCGATGTTCGGGCCTCAGCCGCGATCTTGGAGATTGTGTCGACGATCGTGGTCGAGGCGGCGCCATACAGTGACGTGTCGTCATGCGGAACGGCGGTCGAGGTCAGCAGTCTCCGAGCGAGGTCGCGGATTTTGTCCTCGTTGTTCAGAATCCACTCATCCGCGTAGTCGCGCAGGTTCTCATTAGTTTTCCATGTATGGACACTCCCGAACTGTCCGTGCACGGAACGTCCAGGGTCAAAGCCCGAGATGTCACTCTCGGCATCGCGGAAGAGGCTTGTCAAGACCGCGGCATTGAACGCCCGCTCCATGATCTGTGGGGAGGCCATGTCCAGGAACGGTTGTGGTGGCGCTTCCCCAGTGATTGCTCCTGGGTTGTTGAAGTAGTGCTCATCGTGACTCCGGGCCCCACGGCAGACAGTGAGAGCCACCGCGAGATGCTCGCTGCGTCGGCCGGCCCGTCCTACACGTTGCTGATAGTTGAATCTCTGGGGCGGCATGTTTGCCATTACGACAGCCTTGAGCGCACCAATGTCGACGCCGGCTTCCATAGTGGTCGTCACTGATAGGACGTCCACCTGGTCAGTGAGCGGACGCTCGGCCTCATCCACAAAGACCCCTTGGAACTGGGCTTGGCGGGCTTGGGCTTCAAGCGGATCAGTCTGCCCTGTGAGCTCTTCGCAATGCAGCCGATAGGGGCCGCCCGCAGCGGTGGCGAGGTACGCGTAGTAGTCCTCGGCCAACTTAATTGGCTGCACCTCTGCGGTGAGCGCATAGCCGCACCTAGTGCACGTCAAGGCGCTTGCATGAAGGTGCTTGGTTCGGCATTGTGCGCAGCGCCAGAACTGCGGTTCGGGCGCGGCCTGTAGGCGTACATTCTCCCGATCAACGAGGTACCCGGAGGCTTCGCCGACGCCTAGCTGATCGCCGAGAGCCTCCAGCAGGATAGTCCCGTCCTCGGAGGTCTTCAGGTTGCCAGCAACGTGGTCTGCGTAGACGCGCGCCTCCTCTGGCCAGTTGGTCTTAAACTCGGAGAGTCCCTGGAAGCGGCGCTTTCGAGCCAAGATTCGCAGGACTGAACAGGCGAACTGCAATGAAGTTTCGCCGTCGAGCGAGCCCACTCTTGGTGATGTCGAAGGCACGGTGAAGGCCAGCCCGAGCGACTCAACATCACGGTCTCCGCCTGCGAAGGCAGTCCGCACGACCTGTTCGCTTAGGGCATCGCGCATGGCTTGGAGCAGTTCCCTTGCCTCGGGGTCCAGGGCACTGCCACGGTCCCGGATGGGCGATGCATCCCAGTCAAAGCACATGGTCCAACTGCGCCCCTCTCCCCTTTTTACTTTGGTCCTCTGAAGGGTGTACATGGGGCCAGCAGGGTGGACCCCAAGGGCGAGGAGCTTCGGCTCCACCCGCCGCGAGAGATCAATCACCGATGGGCGGCCGGACAACAGTTCTTGTGCACGCGCGATAGCCGCCTCATCGACTGAACTAAGGGGAAGCCCGTTGGCCGCCTTCACCATGGCCAAGGCGACCTCCGAGTCCCGTCCTTCCAGTCGCCCGAAGGCTTCAACGGCCTCGGGCCCTCGATCAGTCCCGTCAAGAAAGCCTGCGATGAGAGTCCGTTCGTCCGCGGGAGATCCCACTTCCTCGATGAGAAGTGTCCTGACAAGGTCCAGATAGTGGGCCAACTCGAGGTTGGAGGACACTCGGGCGGCACCTTGACGGCTGTCCGAGAAAATGACTAGACCAGTTTTCAGAAGCCTCTTGAGCGAGCCAGTCAGGACCTGGTTCGCTCTGTCGAAACCGACACCCTGAGTGCGAATCGGCGACCTGCTGCGCTTCGGGTCTTCGGCCGTCCCTATCCAGTCGTATTCCCAGTCATCGCCGCATCCCGGACAGCGAGTAGGAAATGCCGGCATGCGGCCAGCTGCTCCCTCGACACCTGTGGACCTGATCTCGAAGTAGTAGCCTGTTGAGCCGCTGGGCGCGGGGGACAGAGCCCCCGTCCCGGGCTGGAACTTTCCACGCTGAAAGCGCATCTGGTACTTCGGCGTTGCCTGGTCGGAAGAGAGTTTGCGGCCAGTGGCCGACCACTTGGCCGCGGTCTTGACAGGAACCCGGCTCGTGGGCCAATACACCCGATAGTTGTCGCCAGTACGTGCACTCAGCGCTCGGTCAGGGAGCTCGTCGAGGGCTGCTCGCGTGGACAAAAGGAACTCCCGGCCCTGCTCCCGTGCAGTGAACCCGCCCAGCATTGTTTCCCCGCAGGACTGGCAGTACAGGAGCTCAAGGACGCGGCTGCCGCACTCACAGGTGAAGCGGGCTGATTTGTAGATTTTCCCGATGCGCCGCCCGTCGCTGCGATGGTGGTCTGCCACCTCTGGGCAGGCCGGATCGCTGCAGGCCCAGAGGCCCTGAAGCGTCTTGGCAAAGAGGTGGGTTCGCAATCGTATTGCCGGCACCGTCTGTTGGCCCACGGCCGCGATGAGATCGTCGACGGAGCGGTCTGCCTGAGCGGCGTCGAGGGTAGGAAACATTTTGCTCGCAAGATCGTTTAGCGCCCGCGGCCGCAGGCTTCCGTCGTGAGCGAGCGCCGACAGTACCGCGTCTCTTACCTCTTGGGAGGGGAGATCACCATGGGACGGATTGGACTCCGCTGAGAGTGAGGCGACGAGGGCCGTCAGGTCTGTTCGTGTGGTTGGCGTCTGTGCCTGGGCCTGCACAAAGTGGAATCGTCGGTCGCGATGCCTGCCAAAGAACTCACTCAGGAAGGTTCGTCCTTGATCATCATTGCTGATGCTCGCTGAGGTCCCGATGATCGACAGTTGGTCTGGCCGCTTGTCGAGGCCGAGCGCTGCATACAGGCGCCGCAAGAGGTAGGCGACTTCAGAGCCTGCCGTGCCCCGGTACATGTGCAGCTCATCCACCACCAGCGTGAAGACGTTGCGCGCATCCCTCTCGATCCACTCGCGGGTCGCCTCAAGCATCGGTGCTTCGTCAGCGCGTCCGAGTGCAATGGAGAGCATGCTGTAGTTGGTGATGAGGATGTCGGGGGGGGTGGCCTGCATATCCCAGCGGCTCCGCATTTCCGAGCCGTCCAAGGCGGGCAGGAAATAGCGCGCGTCCTCCGCAACCTCGTCTGAGGAAATTCGTTCCAGCAACTTCGCGTGTCGCGCGGCCCCACCTTTCATCAGACGGCGGAGGCGATCAACTCTGTTGCTGTCGGCACTGAACCGCGTCCCTGGGAGCGGGGTGCGGCCGGTGTACCGACCGAAGTAGAACCGCTGGCCCCCCGTGTGCTCCTGGTACCAGGCTCGAGCCATCGGGGAGTCGAGAGCCTTGCGAAGGCGGACGAGCTGGTCCTCGACAAGCGCATTCATGGGGTAGAGAAGCAGCGCGCGGACAGCCGCTGGGCGGCCTGGATCGGCCGTTCGCTGTGGCACGAAGGGGCCCTTACCGGGCCACCAGGGCGCTGCATCGGACGGCCCATCGGGTGTCCAGCGCGCGCTCTCGGCCACAAGCCTAGAGACGACAGGCATGAGGAACGATTCCGTTTTACCCGAGCCGGTGCCGGTTCCGACGACGACATCTTGGCCCATCAGGGACGCGCGCAGCGCGTCAACCTGATGCGCATAGGGGTAGGTATACGGGAGTAGGCCAGCCTGGATAAGGGATGCTGCTGCCGGCACGTCGACCCCGTCGAGCACTGCGGCGAGCGAATCACTTGACTGTTGGTACGCCGGCATGGCCTCGACATACGGCTCGGTAAATGTGGTGCCAGGTGCGCGCAAAAGGGCGTCGCGTTCTGCTGTAATGCCAGCATCGCGCAGTTCGTACGCCGTGCTGTAGTAGCGCATGAACACGTCCTCGAGGTGCTCAGCGACACTCCGAGGCGTCATAGGCCGAGCATTTGAGCCTTGGCTTGTGTTCACGGCACATAGTCCTTTCGAGTTATTTCATCCAGTGTTTGGGCAAGTAGGTCAGCCACGTGAGTGGCGGTTGTTAGGTCAACGTTCTCGTATACCCAGTAGTTCGCACTGCGCCCGAAGCCTCGAGGCGACAGAGTCGTTGCGGTAGGCAGGAGGCCTGTTCTGAGGACGAGGGCGCGGTCGAGCAGTGGAGGCAAAGGGAGTGAGCGGCCTTGAGGGACATACAACTTGCGGTGGGTTAGCAAGTACTTGAGCAATTTTCTGTGCCCTTGCGCTCCTGCGTCCACCCATGAACCGAGTTGGCGGTCGACCTTCACAAGATCCCCTCCCCATTCGGTTCGATACGCGAAGACCGAGCCGTAGGGCAAGCGGTATTCGTACAGCCCTCGCGAGTTATCGCTTGCAGCTGGGCTCCAGCCGGCAACGCCCTCCGGGCCAGTCTTTCGTCTCAAGAAGTGGCGACCGGGTGAGCCGATGTAGCGCATGGCAGAGCCAAGTGCGTGCCGGGCGTCCGGAGCATGACCGAGTATGGCCTCGCTAGCCACCCCCTGCATGGCTATTCCCAACCGGTCCATCCCGGCCCTGACCACTGCAACCTGGGACGGGTCGAAGGAGACGTAAAGGACCGTGGGCGCGATCGGTCGCCCGTGAGCGTCGAGTTGGGTGCGCGGCTGAATATCTATTGACATGATCGCTTCCGCGATGACTTCGTCGGGATCGCTTTCGTCGTCGAGGCGCTGTATCAGGCGTGTCGGGCGAGCGCCAGTCAGGATCAGAAGCCCATTCGCCGAGGGGAGTGCCGAGAGCGCTGGCCGCGCGACCCCGATTCGACGGCGCGCGTAATCCCTCTCCAGAAAGCCCAGGCGCTCCAGCCGGTAGAGCGCTAGACGTTCCTCGAGCTCAAGTTCGGGAAGTCCGTGGCGCGCACATGACCATGCCCAGGCATCTCGGAACTGTTCAAGCGAGGCGGTTCCGCCTTCGCGCTCTGAGAGCCAATTGAGTATGTCGTTGTATGGATTTGTCTCCACAGGACCCGCAGTGACATCTGCTCGTAGGTCGACCTTGAGGCCTTGGTAGGCGGCGGTTGCAGGTCGAGTCGCTGCTGCCGGTGAGTGCGCCC
Source organism: Humibacillus xanthopallidus (assembly GCF_044793955.1). GTDB lineage: Bacteria > Actinomycetota > Actinomycetes > Actinomycetales > Dermatophilaceae > Humibacillus > Humibacillus xanthopallidus_C. The sequence goes on from NZ_CP084995.1 coordinate 4,653,527, forward strand.
TTCCGAGCGTCTTGGTGAGGACCTCATCACGCAGTTCTGTGTCCGCGTCCCCCAGCCATCGCCACTTTTGGAACAGAGCCGAGGCAAGGTCGGGTCTGGTGATGGATGAAACCTTCCCCGGGGAGGCAGGAACGTCTCTGTGCAGCGCCATGGCGTCGATTGCACCGGTGCGTTGGTTGCGGAAGAGGAAGAACGCAGAGTCAGGAAGGAGGTCGCGCAGTGCACGACTCAGATCTATGGCGCCCGGCTCTAGAGCAATCTCCTGCAACCACCCTTCGGTCGCCGGCCACACCTGACGGATCTCGCCAATCGCGCTGACGACGAGGCACTCCCGGCCCCCCATCAATCGCGCCACTGAGGGGATCCGCAGGGTCATGCCCCGGATGGCGGCCCCGCTCAGCGTCATGGTGGAAACGGGTTGATCCAAGTCCCTTACCGGCTCAAGATTCGTCCCCAGGCGCCACCCCAGCTCGGATCCGCGGGCGCGTTCCTGAACATGGGTCAATGTTACGAACGAGACCGAGTCACCCCCGTCGGTGCTAACGACGTGACGCCCGGGTACAAGAGAGCGGTTGCACAACGCAGTTGACGCGTCGCCATGCACATCAATCGGGACGCCGTCCAGGGTTATTGCCACCCCTTCAGGCACCGCGAGATCTGGTTCGAAGCCGACGAGATACGTGCCTCGACTCAGTCGCAAGCCACCGCTGAGCTCCATGGACGTAGGCCGGGGCGAGGCCAAAGCACCCAGCCCCAATGCGCGCAACTCGCTCGTATCGGGACATGTCATGACGTCCGTGAACCAGTACCAACCCGCCTTCGCGGCCGATTCTGAGTGTCCGCAGTGCCCCGCACGCCGAAGCACCTCCGTCGTCTCGGCAAGGTGCTCGCCGTCTACGAGGACCCGGTACGCCTTGGACGACGCGGCGCCACGAGCTTGCACGGTCCCCTCGACAGCAGGCTCGTCGCGAAGGACATACGCCGGCTCAGGCGAGAAACGGACTTTGATCCCTTGCGTGATTGCGATGCTAGCCCCACTCCGAAGCATGTCCGGCTCACTAGGGAGCCTCAGGTATGGCAGAAACTCGTCAATGTGAACCTGGTCGCCATCAATGGCAACGTCCTGACCAAGGAGGCGCTGGTCAACCGGCACGGCTAGGCCGAATTCTTCACTCCACTCGTCATAGGTGAGCAGGGCCTGAAGCTGATGTCCGCGCTGCCTGACCTGTCGGCGCGTCCCGGTCCACCGAACGACTTCATCCCCCATGACCTCACGTAGCACGTCAATGGCGGCGTCATCGGAGAACTTTGTCAACAACTTCCTGCCTCGTTCGCCCCGATAGCGCAGCCATGCCAGGAAGTCCTCCGTGACCTGTTCCGCTCGGCACACGTCGGCCGGACCGATTCGAACGCTGCTAAGGAAGTCTTCTATAAGGAGTCGGTCGCTGAACCTCACGAGCCCCTGGCTGCGCGCCCACCCCTGGAGCGTCCAACGTTCGTGGGCTTTTGCGCTCGGTCGCCCGTAGCGTGCCCCCGGTCCGCTCAGCCACTCGTTCCAGATCCTCCAGAGGCCCGGGACGCTGTCGTATCCAAGTGGCGCCTTGGCCTCCTCCGGAAGACCCAGCAGTTCGTTCTGGCGTCGATAGACACCGTTGGCGCTGCCGATTGGGTCCTCCGTCACCGCGAGGACTGTCATGCTCAACGCTGCCACGCACGGCGGTTCACCGTGCCAACCACCCGATCTCCATGCGGCCGTCGCCCGAAGAGCGGAAGTGAACGGTGACTCTCGGTGCGGGGGTGCGTGGAAGGCGGCACAAAAGTCTCTGATCGCCGACTCCTCCTCTAACCCCGAGGCATTGGCGAGCACTCCGCGGTCCACATAGAGGTATAGCCGGTCGTCCTCGTGACCATCGGCGACAAGTTCCGCGAACAGTCTCGAGTTCCAAGCCTTCAAGTTCACTAGCGCTCCCCTCGACCTGCACCCTAGCGATCACAACTGAGCGGTTGGGCGAAATGTCGGAACCGGTCGCTGCTCAGAGCAGCACGATGGCGCCGTGGATGTTTCACGCCAACGTTCAACGCAGGGACTCTGTCCGAACGCTCCGTCCTCTCGCCTCGCGGGGCGGCGCTCGATTCCCGGATAGGAGCGACACCACTGGCCCGTGACGCACGCCTACGATGCGTCTGGGCGCCGTCGCCACGCATCCGGGCCTCGCCCAGCTGCAACTTCGCCCTGTCAGGCAGTGATGAGTCGGAAGAGGGGCATGCACCACTATGGTCGGCGAGGGACGCTCAACTGGGTGCCCGGCCTCTGAAGTCGTCAGCGATCGCTGGACACGGGCCGCCGAACCGCCGACTTAAAGTAGGGGCCCGAAGAATGACCATATATCTGCTCCTGGGTAGTCGGGCGCCAGTGGCAACGGAACTGAAGAAGAAGGCGTTCGCTTTTCTTGAAAAACTCAGCACCGACGACACCGCACCGGGACTCCATATCGAACCCATCGTCAACAGTGCAGACCCGAGGGTAAGGACTGGACGCGTAGACCAGGGCTTCAGGGCCGTATTGCACAAGATTCCTCATGGGCGGGACACGACGTACGTCTTCAACGGCGTCTGGCCACATGACGAAGCCATCGAAATCGCGAAGAAGATCGTCCTTCGGACGAATCCCGTGATCGGAGTGACCGAAGCCATTCTCGAGAGCCCCGAAGCTCCTCACTCGAGCACCCATGCCGACATTTTGATGGCAGCCGAGGAACTGTCGCCCTCCTTCCTCGTGACCATGGGTCATGACCTCATTGAGCTGCGAGACGAATTAGGTTTGGATCCCAAGCTCGCTGAAAGGGCCTTGACGGCGCACGACGGCGACGCACTCCTCGCGGTAGGCGCTGACGCTCCTGAGTGGCAGCAACTGGCCCTCCTAGGTCTCGCGAGCGGCGATTCAGTCGCACAAATCAAGGAAGATCTCGGCCTCGCGAGAGAGTTCCCGGTGGAAGGTTCCGAGGACGAACAGCTTGTGAGCGGCTTGGCACACCCGGCCGCGCGGCTCTCGTTCGCCTATGTGGAGGGCAGCGAGGAGTTGCGGCGCGTCATCGAGGAAGGTGACTTCGGGTCCTGGCGCGTCTTCCTGCATCCCGCGCAACGCAGGTACATCGAGCGGAACTACAACGGCCCATTCCGCCTGTCCGGTGGAGCAGGTACCGGAAAGACGGTCGTCCTGATTCATCGCGCTCGCACGCTTGCCGAACGGGACCCAGAGGCTCGCATCCTACTCACGACGTACACACGCAACCTGGCGAATGACATGAGGCGGGACCTCCGCCGTCTCGATCCAGAGGTGCGGCTGGCTTCATCATTGGGTGACGTCGGGGTCTATGTGGGAGGCATCGACCAGGTTGCGGCTGCAGTCATCAGAAACGCCGGGTCCGACATCGCGGTCGACGCAGAAGGCGTGCTTGGTCACGCGATGCCGAAGGTCAAGGTGGCGCTGCATAACAGGTGGCAGGAGGCCATTGATTCCGTGGGCTCGCCTCTGCCCGGCTTCCTCCGGGCCCCATCGTTCATGCAGGCCGAGTACGAGATGGTCATCCTGCCCAACCGCGTCACAAGCCGCCAGGGCTACTTCGCTGTGAGTCGGCCGGGCCGGGGGGTACCCCTCGACCGAGCTAAACGAGATGCCGTATGGGACATGGTGGAGGCATATCGCGCGAAGGGGCGGATGGAAGCAGTCGTCGACTTTGGCGAAGCGGCCATGATCGCCGCTACCCATCTCGGACGTGTTGCTTTGGAGGAGGATCACTTCGCAGTTGACCGTGTCCTGGTCGATGAAGGCCAGGACCTGACGCCCCCTCGCTGGCAGCTCCTTCGTGCACTTGTGCCCGAGCAGCCAAACGACCTTTTCATTGCTGAGGACTCGCATCAACGGATCTACGGACAGCGAGTCGTCCTGGCTCACCATGGGATAAGGATCATCGGCCGATCGCAGCGACTAACGCTCAACTACAGAACGACCGAGCAGAACCTTGATTACGCGATGACCATTCTTCAGGGAGGCGACTACACCGACCTTGAGGACGCCACGGAAGCCCCACTCAACTATCGGTCGGCTCGAAGGGGCCCCAGGCCCACCTTCGTCGAGGCCATTACCCCTGGGGATGAGCTGGATATGGTGGCTGATCTTCTCCGCGACTGGATGAAGGATGCCAATGCCAACGAGGCGATCGCTGTTCTGGTGCGCGACAAGTACCAGGGTGATCGCGTATTCATGGGACTCGCCGAGCGCCGGGTGCCGGTCGAGGTGTTCGATGGAGGAGATGCCAAGCTCGCAGGGCCCGTAGTGATGACCATGCACCGTGCCAAGGGTACTGAGTTCTCACGTGTAGTCATGATCGGGCTAGGCGCCGACTCCAATCCGGCGGGACCCCGAGACGAGGCATACGACGAGGATGCGTGGAAGGACGCTGTGCTCCGTGAGCGCTCCCTTCACTATGTTGCCGCCACCCGTGCCAGAGACCACCTTGCGCTCTCGTGGAGCGGAAAACCGAACGGCTTTTTATCGAACTATCGCACGATGGTCAACAAGTGGCGCTCGTAAAGCCGGCGCGCGAGCGAGCTCGAGCCGCATGAAGATCGGCCATTCTGGGTGAGAGGTGCTTGAGGTGCGGCCAGGCGGCCAGAGTCGTTGGCACCCAGGCCCGCCTGTCGAAATAAGAACTCTGAGTCCAATTTCCGCGGCCGCCCACGTCCGGGCTTTGACGGCTCTTCGTACCTGAGGTGGGCCACAGGCTGAGGCCGCCGCCGATGAGGAGCATCCGCAGCCGGTAGTTGTCCCGGTTGCGGAAGCCTCGGGCGACGCGTCGGTGCAGCTCGATGAGGCCGTTGATGGCTTCGGTGCCGCCGTTGTTCGCGCCGCCGGTGGTGAAGTACGCCAAGAACGCCTCGCGCCACTGAGCCAACGTGCGGCCGAGCCGGGCGATCTCCGGGATCGGGCATGACGAGAAACTCTCGAGGATCTTCTCTGCGACGACGCGACCCTGGGCGTGGCTGGCCTGGTGGTAGGCGGAGCGGACCTGTTGAGCGCACTGGTAGGCGACCCACACCTCGTCGTGGCGTTCGTCCGCGGCGATCGCTGCGGCGAGCCGGGACCGTTGCCGTTCGGTGAGGTGCTCGGCCCCGGCGTGCAGGATGTTCCGGATCCGATAGAGCGGGTCGTTCTTGCGGCCGCGGTGGCCGTGGATCTGTTGCTGGACCCGGCGGCGCACCTCGTCGACGGCATGACCGGCGAGCTTGACCACGTGGAAGGCGTCCAGCACGGCGACGGCGTCCTGCAGCTGGTCATCGATGGCGTTCTTGTACCCGCGGAACGGGTCGAGCGTCGCGACCTCGACACAGCTCCGGAACGCCTCGCCGCGTTGCTTGAGCCAGCCGGCGTAGGCCGGCCCGGAGCGGCCGATGACGAGGTCGAGCAGCCGCGCCTTCACGACCGTCTTGCCGGGGTTCTTGGGGTCAGGCTGGCGGGTCAGGTCGACCATCCCGGTCAGTTCCTTCGGCCCGCGCTCGAGCGGGTTGACGTGGTGCCACACGTGCTCGTCGACCCCGAGGGTGGTGACCCCGTCGAAGCGGGACTCGTCCTCGGCGGAGGCCTGCAGCAGCGGCCGGATCGAGCGCCACACCGTCGCCCAGCTCGTGCCGAGCTGCCGAGCCAGCCCGTGGATCGAGGCGTGCTCGCGGCGGCGCTGCTCGATCGCCCACCGGCACGCCTGGACCGTCAGCAGCGCCCGTGGTCGGGCGACCTGCTCGTCCTGCTCGGTGAAGGTCCCGACCGGGCAGGCCGGCTCCGGGCAGGACCAGGTCCGCTTGAGCCACCGGATCCGGACCCGCCGGGCGAAGCACGGCGTGTCGATCAGCTCGACCGTGCGCCGTCCGTGGCTGTGCGCCAGGACCCCGCACGACGGGCAGCCCATCAATGCCGGCTCGGACTCCACGGTGATGGTCAACGCGCCAGCCTCCTCGCGAGCCACGGCGATCACCCGTAGCCCGTTCAGGCCGACAAGAAGGTCGCAGTTGTCGCAGTACGGGCTGGCAGATGGGCAGCGGGCAGCGCAGCACGCCGTAGGCTCGGTCATCGTCGAGGTCCTCGGAGAATCCGGTTCTTGGTCGTTCCGAATCCTGAGGGCCTCGACCCTCACCTCAGCGCATCACCCAGCCCGGCGTGTCCGTCCTCAGACCCACCTCAGGTGCGAAGAGCCGCTTTGACTCATCGGCGGCGGTCCGAAGTGTTCCCGTTGGGTGCATTCACCGCTCACTCATCTGAGCGCCACTTCGCTGTACTCAACACAGCGCGGATCGATGCTCGACGTCAGTACGTGCGCGTGCTCCATGAACTCGTCACGCTCCTCGTCTTCAAGGTGCGTGATCAGGTCCACGTCGACGTACCAGTGCCATTCGGCCATTTCCACCTGGTGTGCCGGTGCTGGTCGACACGACTCACATGTAGCTCGAAACTCTTCATGCTCAAAGCAGCCTTCCGCTTCGCTGGACGACGCGTGGCCCTCGGTCCACAGTGAGCCCTCCGGAGGCCAACTGATCACCACCGAAGTCTCCTCGTCGCCGTAGACGGCTTCGAGTGCCTCGCGCACACCCTGTTCCTGCTCATCCGTCCAGTCGAACCTCGGCTCGTACGCGTAGTCCTCGGGGCACCCGCCGGTCGACCATTCATCAAAGCCCCACCGCACGGGGACTCCGCCGTTCTCCCGCCAGGTCTCGATGAGCTTCGGTCCAGGCAGATCGGACAACTCTCCGTACTGGTACTCGTGGTGGAACGCGTAGGGGTCCGGTTTGCCCAGGATCGACGGTCGCCGCAGATGAGGGGCGGCAGGGGAGCCCGCCGCTGAGTCGAGAATCCAGTCCAGGCGGAAGGCGATGTCGTACGACCACTCGCGTTGGCCTTCCATCGTGCAAAGAAGGTCATCGACGTCTTGGCCTTGCCTTCTCAGACGTTCCCACCACCCGAACTCGCGCGGGTCGACGCCGGCCCTGACGTAGTCGAGGAGGTGGCCAGGCGCAAAGCCCGAAGCGATGAGCTCAAGGCGTTGCGGGTCATCGGTCCCTGGCAGGCCGAGGAGGACATCCAGCATGTCTCGCTGCCACGGCACCCAGCCGTTGTTTTCCAGTATGACTGCAGTCGTGACGTCTTCACGCTCGATCCAGGCTCTTGCGGTGCCGAGCGATAAGCCCGAAGCGACCCACTCGCGCGCGAGCATGGGCCGTTCCGCCGCATCGTGATGCGCGAGAAGGTCATCCCACGCACTCGCTGCCTCAGGTGAGAAGCCGGCGACGATCCAAGCACTCGCCATCGTGATCCGAGCGCCGTTGGACGACGCTCCGAACGTGGCGTCAGCTCCAACCCAGGCGGCCGCCTCCGAGGCCGTGAAACCCGCCCTCCGCCAGTCGTCAGCGTCCCCCTCATCGAAGTCTTCGGCGAACCACGTGTCGTAGTCACGCTCGCCCCGCACCCATACGTCGGTGAGGCGCTGACCCAGGCCGGTTATCAGCGGGAGCTTATCAGTTACGGAGGTGTGGTTTGAGCTGTTCATCGCCTGTCTTTTCTTGTCGTGCCGTGTGTGACTGCCGTCGAAGAAGGCCGGGTGTCGATCGTCTCCCGATGGATTCGGGCGGTGCTGTGCCCGCTCGAAGAACGTCGAGGAGACTGCCTTCTGCCAATGCGTGCTCCCGTTGCCTGATAGGAACAGCCCATGGCATACATCATTGAACTATTCGAGTCGAAGTCCACCACGTCCGCGCGGCCTCACACCACTTGCTCATGCGGGTGGAAGGTCGCGGAGCGCCAAGGGGTCAAAGTCTTGCAGCTGGATACTTACGGTTCGGACGTGCGGAAGGATCAGGGCACTGTCAGCCAGTCAATCCAGCTCGACCGAGAGCGAGCCGTTGAGTTGATGTCCATACTCCGCTCAACCTTTCCTGGGATCTAACCGCAGGCCTGCGGTTCCGTAGGCGCCCTTGAAACTCGCATGCGCAACGCGCTCCTCGGGGCGGTGAGTGCAGACGGCTTGGTCGTGGATGTCCTTGCCTGCTGACGCCTGAAGCGGTCATTCGTCCCTTGTCGCCACCCTGTTGACCGCGTGGCTGTGAGCCTACGCTGGGAGCACCAGGTGGTCGCCGTCCCAGGCGACGGCATACGGGTCGGTGATCTCACCGATGAAGGAGCCGCCGGTCTCGTTGCGGAAGGCGAGGAACTTCGTCTCCCCCGTCTCCCGGTCGTCGATGAACTTGCCGACATAGAGGGTCGGGTCGTTGATCTCCTGAGCGCCGGCGAGGTCATAGGGCCCCACCACCGACTCGGCCGCAGCGATCCACACGCCACCCAATATCCCGGCCGCTCGCGCAGCCTCGGGCATGTCCCCGACCGTGCAGTTGAAGAGGAGCACCTGCCGACCGTCCACGACGTGCGTCTGGAAGACCTCGAGCTGCCCGAAGCCAGCCCCCGGCGCCGACAGCGGTTCGCGCAGCTCCCAGCTCTCCAGGTCGGGGGACCACGCGTGCCCCACGACCCCGCGATCCACCCGATCCGAAGGATCAGAGGCAGGCCCGACCGTAGACCGAGCCGTGATCAGCATGTGCCAGCCGTCCCCGTCGGGGTCGGCCACCACCCACGGGTCACGGAACGCCTCGTCGTGCCAGTTGCCCTCGGGCGGCGGCGCGTACTTCTCGTACCACCGCCCGTCCGCCTCGAGCACTGGCCCGGGGGCCTTGTCCCACGTGTAGAGGTCAGAGGAGACGGCATAACCGATGGACTGCACATTCGCACCGGACGAATTGAGCCGAGCCCCCGTGTAGAACATGAACCACCGCCCGTCCGGGTGCCGCACGACCGAGCCGGTCCACGTCGCGAGCTCGTCGAAGGCCGGCGCGTCCGAGCGCACGAGCGCATCGACGACCCGCTCCCAGTGCACCAGGTCCGACGACACCGCGTGACCGATCGATGCTCGATAGTGGCGTGCGTGCGGATCGCGCAGAGCCCGCGACGCGTAGAGGAAGAAGAGGTGATACTGCTCCCCGTCGTCGACGAGCCAGAAGTCCCACACCCAAGCCTCAGGAAGACGAAACACGACTCAGCCTTTCACGCCACTGCTGGCCATGGAGTTGATGAACGATCGCTGGAAGGCGATGAACAGGATGAGGACGGGAGCGGTGATCATCGTCGCGTAGGCCATGATCTGCCCCCACGAGGTGTTGAGCTGCTTGAAGTAGTCGATGCCGACCATGACCGGGCGCAGCTCCTCGGTCTGCACCGCCATCAGCGGCCAGAGGTACTGGTTCCACATCGGCAGGAAGGTGAGGATCGCGACGGTCGCGATGGCCGGGCCCGACAGGGGCATGACGATGCTGCGGTAGATGCGGAACCAGCCGGCGCCGTCGACCTTCGCGGCCTCGTCGAGCTCCTTCGGGATGGAGTCGAAGTACTGGTAGAAGAGGAAGATCGAGAAGGCGTTGGCGATGAACGGGATGATCTGCACCTGGTAGGTGTCGAGCCACCCCTGCGAGAAGCCCTCCGGCCCGAGGAAGGGCAGCTGGTTCGACCACCACAGCAGCGGCAGCGCGAGCGTCTCGAACGGGACGATGAGCGTCGCGAGGATGATGCCGAGCACTGCGCCGCCGCCCTTGAAGCCGATCCGGGCCAGCGCGAACGCGGCCATCGAGTTCACGATGATGCCGAGCACGACGGTGACCACGGTGATCATGACCGAGTTCATCATGAACTGCGCGAACGGAACCCGGCCGAAGACGCCCGTGTAGTTGGTGGTCGAGATGTCGCCCGTGGGCAGGAACGCGTTGATGCTGCCGAGGTCGTCGAAGATCTGCAGGTCGGGCTTGAAGCTGCTCACGAACATGAACAGCAGCGGCAGCCCGAAGACGAGGCAGAGCACGATCCGCAGGAGCAGCCCCAGCCCCGCCCGGGCCGGGTGCGGCCGCTCCCCGCCCCGGTGGTGCTCGGGGACGGCGGTCTCGGCGACGTGGGCCAAAGTCCCAGTGCCGGCAACGGTGCCCGCGGCAGTGCCAGTGACAGGGCCGATCGGGGTGGCGCTCATCGGACGACGTCCTTGTCTCGGGTGAAGTAGCGGTTGGCGAGGGTGACGGCGAGCACGAGGACGAAGAACGCAAGGGAGATCGCCGAGGCGTAGCCGGTCTGCTGCTGTTGGAAGCCGGTTCGGACCGCCATGAGCACGAGCGTCGAGGTCGAGTCGAGCGGCCCGCCCTGGGTCATGATGTTGACCTGCGTGAAGAGCGCGAACGCCGAGATCGTGATGGTGATGAGGATGAACGTGCGGGTCGCCTGCAGGCCCGGCCACGTGACGTAGCGGAACTTCTGCCACGTTCCGGCGCCGTCGAGATCGGCCGCCTCGTAGAGGTCCGCGGAAATGGTCTGCAGCCCGGACAGCCAGATGACCATGTGGAAGCCCATCGCCTGCCACGCCGACATGAGGATGATCGCGAGCAGCGCCGTCTTCGGGTCACCGAGCCAGTCGGGCCCCTGGATGCCGAAGCGAGCCAGCGCCTGGTTGATCAGCCCGTTGGGCTGGTAGAGGAAGAGCCACAGCATCGACACGACGACCATCGAGGTGACGACGGGCAGGAAGTAGACGGTGCGGAAGAAGTTGACGCCGCGCATCTTGACGTTGACGAGCAGCGCCAGGCCGAGGGCGCACGCCGACTGCACCGGCACGATGACGACCGCGAAGATGATCGTGTTGCGCAGCGATGCCCAGAAGGTGTCGTCGTCGAAGAGCCGCACGAAGTTGTCGACGCCGACGAACTCCGCGGGGCGCGGCGAGATGAGCCGCGCGTTGGTGAAGGCCAGCCCGAACGTCAGACCGATCGGGATGAGTAGGAACGTGATCAGCAGGACCGCGGCCGGCAGCAGCATGAGCAGCGCCGTCGTGGTCGACGAGCGAGAGCCCTTGATGGGCTTGCGCTTTCGCGTCTTGGCAGCAGGAGCGCTCGCGCTCTCAGCCGCGGTGATGGTCGACATTGTCCATCCCTTTCGTGGTCAGCGTGCGGTCGCTTCCAGGCTCGAGCCGGGGGTATGCCGTCCGGCGGGCTGGCGGGAGGAGCGCGCGGTCACGCTGCCCCTCCCACCGCACCCGGCGGCGTACCTCCTGCTCAGGAGCTCACTGGAAGTAGCCGTTGGACTTCTGGTTGGCGTCGATGTTCTTGACGGCTGAGTCGAGGGCCTGCTTGGGGTCGGCCCCGTTGAGGATGTCCTGCGCCGTCTTGGTGAATTCCGTTGCGATGAAGGGGTATCCCGGGGTGATGGGACGCAGCAACGCGAACTTCTTGGCGTAGTCGAGGAAGATGCGGTTCTCGCCGCCCTCCTCGTAGCCCTTGACCTGTGCGGCAGCCGCGTCGGTCGCCGGGATGTTGTTGGTGTCACGGGCGACGCTCGCGACGTACTTGTCCTGGGCCGCGAACTTCATGTAGTCCATCGCGCCGGCAGGGTCGGAGCAGTTCTGGGAAACGCCCCACTGCCAGGAGCCGCCGCCGATCTTGGGCCCGTTGCCGAAGTCGGGCACCGGGAGGAAGAGAGTGTCGGCGCCGAAGGCCTTGCGCGTGTCGACCGCGGTCCACGTGCCGTTGTAGAGGATGCCGGTCTTGCCGTTGATGAAGTCCTTGGCCGGGTCGGCGCCGGACTTCAGCGGGACGAGGCCGTCGGTGACGAGGCTGCGGAACCACGTCGCCCACGCGACCGCATCGGGCCCGTTGAGCACGCCCTCCGCGCTCTTGTAGTCGTCGCGGTTGATGAGGTCGCCGCCGAAGCTCTGCAGCATCGGCGAGTAGGCGTAGGGCCACCACTCACCGGTGAAGCTCGTCGCGATGTCGAGCGGGTTCGCGAACTCGCCCGAGTCCTTGATCTTCTTCAGGGCCGCGGTGAACTCGTCCTTGGTCCAGGGCTGGTCGGTGGTGGGGATGCGGATGTCGAACTTGTCGAGGATCGTCTTGCGGGTGACCATGACGAGCGCGACGTCGTAGTAGCCGTAGGAGTACGTCTTGTCGGCGTACTTGCCGAGCACGCTGGGGAGGTACTTCGACAGGGTGTCGTCGAGGCCCTCGAGCGGGGCGAGGTAGCCGGCCCAGGCCCAGTTGGGCACGTTGGGGCCGTCGATGTCGAGGATGCACGGCAGCTTCTTGCTCGCCGCGGCCGCCACGACCGACTGGTTGTAGGAGTCCTGGGGGAAGGCCTGGATCTTGACCTTGTACTTGCTCTGGCTTGCGTTGTAGTCGTTGACGATCGCCGTGATGGCCCCGAGCTCGGCCTTGTTGCCGGCGTTGTGGGTCCACATCGTCAGCTCTCCGCCGCCGCCTTCGTCGGTCGAGCTGCTGCTGCCGCCCTTGCCACAGGCAGCCATCGTGAGGGGAAGCGCGGCTGCGAGCAGGCCGACGGCAATCCGCTTGGTGGTCGAGGTGTGCTTCATCGGTTCCTCCGGGGTGGGAAGGTCAGCGCCACTGCTAAAACCTTTCAGCACGTGACCGTAGCGGCTCCCGGGTGGGGTGCGCAAGGGTTTGCTAAAAGGATGTAACCTGCGACAACGCGGCTGGTCTGCCGTCGGCCGGGTTAGGCTGTGCGCGGATGCCCCCCGGAACGCCACGGGAGGGCACCACACGGCATACGGGCTGATCTGACGCCCGCACGAGGGGGTGGACGTGACCAAGCGACCGACGCTCGCCGACGTCGCCGCGCGCGCCGGCCTGTCCAAGACGGCCGTGAGCCTCGTGCTCAACAACCGGCCGGGGTCGCGGCTGTCGGCCGACGCCGTCGCCCGCATCCACGAGGCCGCACGCGAGCTCAACTACCGGCCCAACGCGCAGGCCCGCTCGCTGCGCCTCGGCACGACCGGAACCATCGGCTTCATCTCCGACGAGGTGACGATCACCCGCTTCGCGTCCGCGATGATCCGCGGCCTCGTGGACGTCGCCGACGAGCGCGACCAAGGCGTGCTCATCGCCGAGACCGGCAACCACCCCAAGCAGCTGGCCAAGGCCCTGGAGTTCATGATCGATCGCCAGGTCGACGGTCTCGTCTTCGGGTCCATGGCCGCCCGCCTCCTCGACCTGCCGCCGCTGCCCGAGTCGATGCGCATCGTCACGGCCAACAGCGCGAGCAGTCACGGCGACAGCGCCTACCCCTCCGTGCTGCCCGCCGAGCACGAGGCCGGTCGGGCCATGATGCGCCTGCTCCTCGAGCACGGCCACGGCGAGGGCATCGGCATCATCGGTAGCGCCCCGAGCGCCCCTGCCGACAAACGCTCTTCGGTGACGATCGGCGCGCGCTTCGCCGGCATCGACGAGGCCCTGGCCGAGGCCGGCGCGACACCGGTCGCCGTCGTCGACGTCGGCTCCTGGGAGCCATGGAACGGCTACGCCGGGACAAAGCAGGTGCTCGAGTCGGGCGCCCCGGTCACCGCGCTGCTCTGCCTCAACGACCGCGTGGCGTTCGGCGCGTACCAGGCGCTGGGGGAGCACGGACTGCGCGTGCCCGACGACGTGTCGATCGCGTCCTTCGACGACGACGAGCTCGCCTCCTACCTGCGGCCCACGCTGACGACCGCGCGGCTGCCCTACGAGGAGATGGGGCGCAAGGCGATGGAGCTCGTCCTCGGTCCTGACGAGCCGGGTGGGGAGCACCTCGTCGACATGCCCGTCCAAGTGCGCGGATCCGTCGGTCCTCGGCGCTGACGCGGGGTCTGTCTGGCGGGACCCCGTCGAGCCGACTGGCGGGACCCCGTCGAGCCGAGTGGGGTGACGAGCTGGGCTGGGGGGCACTGTCGGTGGTCGCGTCTAGGGTCAATTCATGGCAAACGACGCAGACGTGCTCGAGCTCCTGAGGAGCCGGCTCGCCGACATGGAGGCGCGGCAGCGCTCCAGCGGCGGCACGTCCGCGAGCGACTTCTGGCAGCGCATGACGGGGCGTATGCCGTCCGGCCCGACCGCGCCCGACGCGGAGTCGGCGTGGCTGCCGCCCGGCGTGGGTGGCGCTGTTGGCGCGGATGGAGGTCGTCGCTCGGATTCGCTTGGCGCTGACGCCAGCTCGGCTGCGGGAGGATCGGCAGCGCACCGATCGGCGGCCGAAGGCAGCTCGACCGCGGGTCCATCAGCCGCGGACCGATCGATGGGCGGTTCGGCAGCGGCCTCATCGCGCCGGAGCCGGCGGCTGGCACCGGAGTCGCGTCCGGTCTCGGAGGCGCACGGGCCATGGGCCGAGCTGTCGATCGAGCAGCTGGACGCGCTCGACCCGCGCGCGCTCGAGCCGATGTCCGAGGCCGACTACGCCGAGATGATCGATGACCCGGCGTGGATCGAGGCGACTGCGGCGCGCTGCGATGCCCGTGACCGCGACGGCGGTCGCGCCGACCGAGGGCACGGGATCACGGTCGACGCGCTCCTGGGTCGTTCGCTCGAGCGCCACGACGAGACCGATCTCGCCGCCGCCGCCGAGCTGGTCGCGCAGCAGCGACGCAACCACGAGGTCAGCCTCGTCACCATCGTGTCCGAGCTCGTGAGCCGGGGCCTCGACGCCCCCGACGGACTGTCGCGCACCGACTGGCTGCGCAGCCACGACGCCTCCCTGACCGCCGGTCAGGCCAAGGCCTTCGTCACGGTCGGCACCGCGCTGGCCGACGCACGCTGGGCCCGACTGCGTCTGCTCGTGACGACCCAGCAGGTGACGGTCGGCAACGCCGCGCTCATCGTCGACTTCCACGGGCGCACCGCTCCGGTCGCCGACCCCGACGACCTCACGACTGCCCTCGATGACCTCACCGACCAAGCCCGGCAGCTGCGACCGGAGGAGCTGGCCCGACTGGTCCGCCACCACGCCGAGCAGATCAGGCCGCCCCGCGACGAGGATGCCCTCGACCGAGGCCGGCGCGACGCCCGCGGTCTGTGGTTCAGCCAGCCGAACGCCACCGGCATGGTCGGCCTGCGGGGAATGCTCGACCCCGAGGGCGCTGCGATCCTCAAGTCCGCCGTCGACCCGTTGTCGATCCCGTGCCCCGAGAGGGACGAGCACGGCCACACCGTCAAGCACGACGACCGCACCCCTGCCCGACGTCGCATGGACGCCCTGCTGGCCATGGTGCAGCGCGGGGTCGCCTCCGCCGACGGTGTGCCGACCACCGACAAGGCCAAGGTCGTGGTCCTCATCGACCTCGAGACCCTGCTCGACGATCTCAGCGACCTGCACGACGAGCAGGCCCGCGCCACCCCGGACCGCAGCGCTCGCACAGGCGGCTCGGACAAGGGTGGGCGCCGGGGTCGCCGTGGAGGTGGCGGCACGGGCACCACGTTGTCCGGCGACGTCCTGTCGCCGGGCGTCGTGCGACGGATGGCCTGCGACGCCGAGATCATCCCGATGGTGCTCGGCGGAGACAGCAAGCCGCTCGACGTCGGCCGTAGTCGGCGCCTCTTCACCCGGGCGCAACGACTGGCTCTCGCCGTGCGTGACAAGGGATGCAGCTGGGCAGGGTGCAGCGTTCCCGCGAGCTGGTGCGATGCGCATCACGTCGTGCACTGGCGACACGGTGGCCACACGTCCGTGAGCGACGGCGCACTGTTGTGCCCCAAGCACCACACCGAGGTCCATCAGCGCGGCCTGAC
This sequence comes from Humibacillus xanthopallidus, assembly GCF_044793955.1. GTDB lineage: Bacteria > Actinomycetota > Actinomycetes > Actinomycetales > Dermatophilaceae > Humibacillus > Humibacillus xanthopallidus_C. The sequence continues at coordinate 4,669,199 of NZ_CP084995.1, forward strand.
GGCGACGGTCACCCAGACGAGCGTCACCTGGCACACCTGATTCCCCCGCCCCGCTCCCCGCCGTGGTCGGTGGGGCCTCGGCGCTGCCCGCGACCGACTCGACGCGCGACACATGGATGACCTCGCGGGAGTCGTGGCCCCGGACAAGAGTCCCCTCCACCCTCAGCGTCGACGAGGTCAGCTGCCGGGGCAGGTCAGGTCACGCCGGATCCACTGCGGTCACGCCGGATCAGGTGTGATCGCGCCGGTCGAGCTGATCGGGCTGTTCGCGCCGGTCGGGGCTGCTCGGGGCTGCTCGGGCTGGTCGAGTCAGCGCTCATCCGGCCGCCGTGCGACAGCGGCCCCTCACCGAGGTCGAGCTCCGGCGCGTCGCTGCGCGAGAGGGTGATCATGGCCCTCTCAACCAGCTCGTTGCGCTCCAACCGGCGTCCGAGGGCTGCCAACCGACCCGCAACCACCCCCTCGGTCTCGTCGCCGGTCAGGTCCACGGCGGCGACGAGGAAGACCCGACCCGGGCCGACGAACTCGAGATGCAGGAAGGTGACCCGCTCGACCTCGCCACTGGCGTGCAGGTCGTCGTAGGCCGCGCGCCACAGCTCCGGACGCACCGACTGCCCGACGAGGAAGTCACGGTTGCGGCCGATGAGGAAGATCGCGACGACGCCCAGCAGCAGCCCGACGAGGATCGAGCCGATGGCGTCATAGACCGCGTTGCCCGTCACCTGGTGCAGGAAGATCCCGAGACCGGCGATGACCAGACCGACGAGCGCGGCCGCGTCCTCGGCGAAGACGGCGCGCAACGTCGGGTTCGACGTGTTGGCGATGAACTTCAGCGGCCGCAGCCCACGCTGGCGGGCCTCGGAGCGGGTCTGCCGGGTCGCCTGGAAGAACGAGACGCTCTCGAGCACGAAGGCGATGGCCAGCACGACATAGGCCCAGAAGTACGACGTCTCCGGCTCCTCGTGACCCAGCGCCGAGATGCCGTGCCACACCGACACGACCGCGCCCGCGACAAACAGCCCGAAGGCGGCGAACATCGACCACACATAGGCTTCGCGGCCGTAGCCGAAGGGGTGCGCAGCGTCTCGCGGCTTGCTCGCCCGACGCTCCGCGATGAGCAGGAAGATCTCGTTGCCGGCATCGGCCCACGAGTGCGCCGCCTCGGCGACCATCGACGCCGAGCCCGTGAGCACCGCAACCACCGACTTGGCGACCGCGATGAGCGCGTTGGCGACGAGCGCGATGATGACGGTGAGCAGGCTCTCGCTCGTGGAGCCCGCCTCGGTCCGTGCTGTGTCCGCCATCGTCGTCCGCCCTTCGCTCGCACCACCATCGACCGCCCTGTGACCCGGCCGCCAACGCCCGTTCATAAGGCGCCCCGGACGGCATCCCCCAACGCGGGGGTATGCCGTCCGCGACCGCTGGCGGGTCCGCTCAGCCCGCGTGCTGCACGACATCGAAGCGGGTCCGCGCGTGACCGGCATACCCGGCGCCCGACGTCGCGTGCTCCACGGT